>NZ_FNON01000001.1 GCF_900107045.1 Amycolatopsis xylanica | reverse complement strand
GCCGACGGCACCAAGGTGTGCATCATCCAGATCCTCGACGACCACTCCCGCCTCGACGTCGGCACCTATGCCGCGTCCAGCGAGAACGGCGCCGACACCTGGACCGCACTGCAGCAGGCGTTCGACGGCTACGGCCTGCCCGTGAAAATACTGTCCGACAACGGCCTGGCGTTCTCCGGCAAACTCCGCGGGCAGATGGTCGAACTCGAACGCCACCTCGCCGCACGCGGCATCACCAGCATCGCCGCACGACCGCGCCACCCACAGACCTGCGGCAAGAACGAACGCGTCCACCAAACCCTGCAAAAATGGCTCGCCGCCCGACCAGCCGCCGAGAATCTCGTTGCACTGCAACAACTTCTCGACGACTACCGTGACATCTACAACAACCGACGCCACCAAAGCCTCGGCGGCCAGACACCCCGCCAACGCTACAACGACCGCGGCAAAGCCATCCCCACCGGCGGCCGCAGCGCCCCCAGTGGGACCACCACGCGGCCCGTCTCCGCCACCGGCGTGATCGCCTTCTCCGGCTGCTCCATCGTCCTGGGACGCGCCTGGAAACAGCACACAGCCACCGTCTACTGGCAAGGCGACCGCGTCGCCATCATGATCGGCGACACGGTCGTCCGCCAGCTCACCCTCGACAGATCAGTACGCTATCAACCACTGACCAGCCAGAAACTGTCCGGAAAGTCCTGACACACATCTGTCTGTGAGGTCCTGAAACAGGACAGCCGGTTAGAACCGGCCGCATCACTCACGACCCTTCGACGTTGGCCGCCCGCGAGCCGGAGTCGTCAGCCGACCACCCGGTGGCCTGCCCGGCGCAGCAGCTCGCACGCCTCGTCCGCCCGATCAACGGGGATCAGCACAAGGTCGCCGTCGAAGCTGGCCGCGACCCAGACAGGCACCTTGCCTGCCGCGAGCGGCGCCACGATCGCGGCCAGCATCCCGGTCGCGTCCGGCGGGTGCGCCTCGTCGCCATTCCACAGCGCCACCCAAGCATCCTCGGCCTCGTCCCGGCGTCGCATGCGAGCCCCGCCGTCCGGCCCGCGCACCGCCGCGAGCACCTCGCCGTCAGCGGCGACCCCGACATCCGACACCGCCCGCTCCAGGACGTATCGGCCCTCCAGCACCCGCAAGGTTTGATGATCAGCGACCGACATCAGCGCATCCTCGCACGCCGATCGAGCGACGGTCAGTCCGCCAGCTCGGTTCGCGCGGCCCGCCACTGCTCCCAGCACTGCTCCGCGTCGAGGTCGGGGTATCCGCGCTGTTCCGCCGTCGCTTTTGCCACCGACCTCGGCAAGCGGATGCAGGTTGCCCTGTCACGGATGTCGAGGACCTCTTCCTCCGTAAGAGGACTGCCCTTCGATCGCTCCGCGGCCAGTAGCACCGCGACCAAGGGCGGTGAGAAGTCGATGACGAGGTCGTCCTCCCCGGCCCTGTCCCTGTCCATGTCCGGATGCTAGACCTCCGCAACACGCAACGAGCCAGCGCCAGGACACCGTCGGCCTCTCAGCGGCATGACAGCGCGCGAAGCGCGGCATGAGCCGATGTTCGACGCGCCGAGCGGTGAGTAGGGGGCGAACCGAAATGGTGCGTGCGAAGTCCAGTACGTGTTGGCCAGGTCAGAGTTGCTGCCTGCTCGTGATGATTGGACGGACTGGTGTCGGTGTGGAAATGCCACTGGCACCCGGCTCCCAAGGTCGCCAGTAGCGTCAAATGTCACCGAGGAGCCGCGCGGCCTTGATGCCGAGATGCAGGACCAGGCGGCGTTCCCCGTCGCTGAGGTCGAAGCCGGTGAGCTCCTCGATGCGATGGAGCCGGTGGTAGATCGTCGCCCGGTGGACACCGAGACACTCGGCCGCCGCGCGGGAGTCGCCCGCGCGGTCGAGGAAGGTTTCCGCGGTGACGAGCAGCGCGCGATCGGCGTCGAGCAGCGCGGCGATCGTCTCCGCGACACCCATGTCGCGGAGTTGCTCACGCGGCTGAGCGGCCAGCAACGCGTAGATGCCCAGCGCGTCGTGGCGGGCGACGGGCCGGAACCCGGGGATGACGTCGGCGACCCGGATCGCGTCGAGAGCCTGCCGGTACGACGTCGCGGCGTCGGCCAGCCGCGCCGCCGGACGGCCCACCCCGGTGACCACAGCCCGCCAGCGCTCCGGGCGGCCCAGCCGTCGCACCGCCGACGAGCACAACTCGTCCACGAACCGGGGGACCCGCTCGATCGCGCCCCGCTGCACGACGAGCAAGCCGTGGCCGGGACGAACCAGGAGCATGCTCTCGCGGACCGGCAAGGTGACCGCCGCCGCACGCAGAGCCGCGCCGAGTGCCAGGCGGTCACCCTCGTCGACCTCGTGGCCTGCCACCGGCAACGGCGAGACGACGATGGCGACGACGCCACCGCGCGTCGAGAAGAGGCCCGATTCCACGAGCCCGTCGGCCGCGAGTGCTCGAGCCTGGTGGTCCTCCGACAGCAGGTCCCGCAAGAGCTCCCCGACGCGGGCGTCGTGCAGTTCACCCAGCGCCCGCTCGCGAAACAGCACCTCGGCGGCTTCGCCCGCTGCCGCATCGGCGAGAGCGAGTCCGGCGTCGTCCACCGGCTCGTCGGCGTCGATGAGCCACAGGTAACCGAACTGAACGCCCTGGAGCCGGATCGGGATCGCGACGCGCGGCAGCAGGCCGAGCTCCGCGGAAGCTGGAAGGCGTACCGGACCGTCAGCGCGGGGAAGCCGAAACCGCCGTAACCACGCGACCCCCTCCGGCGGGGCTTCCCGGTTCAGGACCACCCGCGCTCGCATGTCGTCGATCGGACCGGCCTGCGCGCTGTAGGCGAGCAGCCGGAAATGGACGTCGTCGACCGCGACCGCCCGGCCCAGCCGCCGCGCCAGTGTGTCCACCACCCGCTGCAGGTCTTCGCTCACGGAACCGCGTTCGGACGCATCGCTCGCCGGGCCTTCCCTCGTTCACCGCATCGCCAGTGAATCTAGCCGGTCAGCGAGTGCCGTCGAGCCAAGCGACGACGTCGAGCTCGACGCGAAAGGGTGGAACCAGCCGCGCGCCGATCGTCGTGCGGGCGGGACGCCGGCCGGGGAACTCCTCGGTCCAGACGTCGTTGTAGACGTCGAAGTCCCCAAGGTCAGCCAGGTAGGCGGTGACTTTGAGGATCTGGTCCGGCAGCGCACCCGCCTCGGCCAGTACCCGCCGGACGTTCGCGAAGGCCGCGCGAACCTCGTCCGGGAACGCCCCCGTAGCCGGTCGCCAGAGCTCGTCGACACCGACCTGGCCCGACAACAGCAGGAGATCGCCGTGCCTGCGGAAAGCCGGCGCGGGCGGCGGGGTGATCGCGTCGTGACTCATCCAAGCCTCCTGGCGCGGCGCAAGGGGGCGAACGGCGCCAGCTCGGGCGCGCCGGTTCCGGTCATGATCTGCCCGGCCAGCAGCTTTCCGGTGACCGGTCCCAGCGTCATACCCCACATCCCGTGACCACCCGCGGCATGGACGCCTGCGACCGTCGTCGCGCCGATCACCGGCAGGCCGTCGGGCGTCAGCGGCCGGGGCCCGACCCACGGTTCCCGGACGTCATCCCAGTCGGCGCCGTCGATCAGCAGCCGGATCGAGCGCAGGACGGAGTCCAGACGGCGGCCGTCGAAGGGCGCGTCACGGTCGGCGATCTCCATCGTGCCCGCCACCCGCACCCGGTCCCCGTACGGGGTGAGCGTCACCCGGGCACCGGGCAGGTAGACCGGGCCCGCGAGCGGTTCGGCGAGCCGGATGCTGCAGGAGTAGCCGCTCCCGGCCTGTACTGGCACCCGCACACCCAGCCGGCGCCCCAGCTCCGGCAACCACGCACCCGTCGCGAGCACGACGGCGTCGGCCAGGTGCGGCGGTCCGGCGAAAGTGTCTACTTGCAGCCCACCCGGCCCGAACCCGATCGACCGTACGTGGGCGCCCTCGATGATCTCGCCACCCCGCTCGCGTACCGACCCGGTGAGCGCGTCGAGGAACAGGCCGGGCGCGAGGAAGCGCTGCCCCTCCAAATGCAGGACCTGTGCGACCCGGCCGGAGAACGGAGCCTCGTACCCCGCGGAGATCCGGTAGGACACCTCCTGCCCGGCAGCGCGGGCGGCGGCGAGCTCGTGTTCGAGCCCCGCGGTGTCCTGGCGAGCGGTGAAGCCGATCCGCAAGGTCCGCTTGTGGACCTCGGTCGCGACACCGCCGTCGGCCAGTTCGTCGAAGGCGCCGAGGCTCCGCACCGCCAGTGGCGCGAGCGCGGCCATCCCCCGGCGCCACCGAGACGCTG
Organism: Amycolatopsis xylanica; assembly: GCF_900107045.1. Lineage (GTDB taxonomy): Bacteria > Actinomycetota > Actinomycetes > Mycobacteriales > Pseudonocardiaceae > Amycolatopsis > Amycolatopsis xylanica. The sequence continues at coordinate 1,740,956 of NZ_FNON01000001.1, read as the reverse complement.
TCGCGTTCCGGGTGAACCCCATCAGGAACGCCACCGTCGCCGCCGACAGCCGCCCGCTCACCGAGACCGGCGAACCCGGAGTGAGCAGGCTTCGAGCGCCCGCTCGCAGCAGTGCCGGCTCCGGCAGCGGCGCCACCATGGCAGGCACGAGGTAGCCGGCGTTGCCCCACGACGCGCCCGCCCCGACTCCCGACCGATCCAGCACGGTGACCTGCGCGCCGTTCTCCTGCAGGAACCACGCACACGAGAGCCCGACGACCCCGGCGCCCACGACCACGACGCGCCGAGGTGGCCTCCGGGTCACCGCCACACCTTCTCCGCCACCCGCAGGAAGTTCCCGCCCATGATCCCCGCGACGGCCTCCCGGGCGTGGCCGCGGTCCAGCAGGGCCGCGGTGATGGCGGGCAGGCGCTCCGGCTCGATGAACTCCAGCCGTCCCCACTGTGAGTAGCTCGGCGGGAACAGGCCGGGATTCGCGGTCAGCTCGGCGTTGAGGTCGGCCTCGGCGAAACAGAAATCCAGCCCGAGGCCCACGTGTTCCCAGCCGGCCACGTCCACGGCGTGGTCGATGTGGCGGACGAGTGCCTCGGTGCTCGCGTCGTTGTCTCCCAGGAACATCCCCACCCCGTTGATCCCGACGACGCCACCGGTCGCCGCGCACGCGAGCATCTGGTCGTCCCCGACGTTGCGCTCGTGATCGTGCACCGCACGCGCCGCCGTGTGGGACACCACCACCGGTGCCGCCGACGCCGCGAAGACGTCCATCGACGTCCGGTACGAGCAGTGTGCGGTATCGACCACCATCCCCACCCGGTTCATCTCGGCCACCACCTCCCGGCCGAACTCCGTCAGGCCGCCGTCGGACTCGTCGTGGCAGCCCGAGCCCGCGGCGTTGCGCTGGTTGTAGGTCAACAGCATGGTGCGCACACCCAGGTCGTAATAGGTCCGCACCAGGTCGGCGCGCCCACCGAGCGGATTGGTGTCCTCCAGGTCGAAGGCGACAGCGAGCCGTCCGGTTGCCTTGGCTTCGCGTACGTCCCCGGCCGTGCTGGCCAGGACGTAGCGGTCGGGCCGCGCGAGCAGCTGCCGCCGGAACCCCGACAACACCCGGATCGTGTCCGCGATGCCGTGCGGCGCGTAGCCGACGTTCACCGACACGAACGACGCCCCCGACTCGGCGTACCGCCACAGCGCGTCGACGTCGGCGTCCGGGTCGAGCGGAAGGCAGCAGTGCTGCTCCCAGGTCAGCATCAGAGGTTTCCGTTCACGCAAGAGGGACAGCCCGGCAGACGCGCGCCGTGATGGATGGCTTTCTTGTAGTGGACTTCTTCCTCCAGCGAAGGAGGAAGGTCCGCTGTGAGCAGCGGTTGTTCTGGCAGCGCGTCGAGGTCCACCACCGAGCCGTCTTTGATGACGGCGTGAATGCTCTGATAGTTCTTGGCGCTGCGCAGCGGGTCCTCGTCGAGGACGACCAGGTCGGCGATCTTGCCTGCCTCGAGCGTCCCGAGGTCGGCATCGACCTGATAAGCCTTCGCGATGTTGAGGGTCGCGGCGTGCAGCAACGCCATCGGCGACATGCCCATTTCCTCCATCGCCCTGAGCCAGACGAAGTGACCGGTCGCCAGGCGGCCCAGCCCCTCGTCCTCGGGCAGGCCGTTCCAGGTTCCCTTGATCATCGGCTCGTTCCGGACCTCCGGAGCGAAAATCCCGCCATCGTTGGCGAGCAGGATCGACGCCCCCGACCCGACGAGATTGCGGGCGTTGGCGTCCGAGGCCTTCCACAGCGTCCACTCGAAGTCCGAAATGGACTCTTTCAGGATCTTGATCCCGTTGTCGGTCAGCGGGAAGACGACGGCGCCGCAGTTCTTCTCGGCGAAGAGCTCGAGTGTCTCGCGCGGAATCTCGGTGGGGCCGGTCATGTTGCAGTGCTGCACGAGGTCGCAGCCCGCCTCGATCGCGATCCGCAGACCTTCGACCGTCCCGGTGTGGGACTGCGCGGTCAACCCGGCGCGATGGGCTTCTTCGACGATGACGCGCTGGGTGCGCTCAGAAAACTGGAGAAAGGCGCCGGCGGACGCACCACCATGCTCGTTCGACGCGTACTTGACGAAATCCACGCCTCGTTCGATATACGCACGGACCTCCTCGCCGACCGCCTCGGGCGTCAGCCACATCAGATGCCGCCCGACATTCTCCACCCAGGTCGCGTTCACCCGGTCGACGAAGTACGAGCTCCCGACACCGGGGATCCGCCTGTCGAAGTCGTCGGAAAACGGGCCGTCGAATCCGACGATGTTGCCCGCGCAGCGAATACGGCTGCCGGGCGCCGAGCCCCGGTCGATGCGGTCGCGGGCCGACATCAGCGGACGTCGCGGCCCCCAGGTGTCGAAGACCGTCGTCAGCCCGTTCTTCAGCGCGACCTGAGCGGCCTCGACGATCAGGTCCTCGTAGCGTCCCTCATACCGGACGAGCGTCTCGAAAAGAACGTTCACGAGCAAATGCACATTGGCGTTCATCAGCCCGGGTATGACGAATTTCCCGCTGAAGTCGACGGTTTCGGTTCCCGCAGGGACGGACAGTTCGTCCAGGCGGTCGATCGCCGCGATGCGGCCGTTCTCGATCAGGATCGCACGACCGTCGATGCCTTTGTCGGAAACACCGTCGATGACGGTCGCGCCAGCCAGCAGGAGGAGTGACATCGTCGTCCTTTCGTTCTCCAGCACGTCACCTCACGCTAGGGCCCTATGCGGCACCCAGGTATGGACAGAAGTCGCGAGGGCGCGGAGTGTGGATCGACAACTGTCGCACGCGGCGCCGTCTTCGTGAGACGTATGACGATGGCCGGCACCGCACCCGGCTGACAAAATCACCTGATGATCACCTCGAACGAGCTCGCCGACCGCCTCTCCCGGCTGGCGCGGAAGTTCACCGTGACGGGTGCGTCGGCCGCGCTGTGGCACGACGGCACACTCGCCAGGGGTGAAGCCGGGACGGTCAACGTGGTGACCGGCGCACCCGTGCTGCCGGGCACGCTCTTCGCGGCCGGATCCGTCACCAAGGTGCTCACCGCGTCACTGGCGATGACCCTGGTGGACGAGGGGCGGCTCGATCTCGACGCACCCGTGCCGGAATACCTCCCGGGCTTCACGACGGCAGACCCTGGCCGTTCCGCGGCGATCACTGTGCGAATGCTGCTCAACCATTCGTCGGGTCTGCCCGGCAACTACTTGCCGAACCTGGACCCGGGCGACGACGTGCTCGAGCGGCTGATGCGCGAGCTCGCGACGCTGGCCGTCACGGGCGTCCCCGGCCGTCGGTTTTCCTACAGCAACATGGGAATGAGCACGCTCGGACGACTGGTGGAAACGATCACCGCCGAACGCTTCGACATCGCGCTGAGCACCCGCGTTCTGCGGCCGCTCGGCATGGTCGCGTCCGCGGACGCCGAGGAACTGCTTCTCCACTCGACCGCCGTCGGGCATGTCGTCGACCCGGCGAGCGGGGCCGTCTCGCGGGTCCCTCGCTTGCGCGTCTGGCCCGAATACGGCCCGGCAGGCTCACGCTTGTGGCTCGACGTCGAATCGTTGATCCGCTTCGGGCGGATGCACATCGACGGCAGGACACCCGACGGACACCGGCTCCTGTCGCTCGAAGCCCTGGAACAAATGCGCACGCCCCAGTACGACGACTTCTGGGGTTGCCTCCGCGCGTGCGCGAACTTCGGCCTGGGCTGGGGCATCTTCCGGGAGGGCGACGATCCGGTCTTGACACACTCCGGCGCCAACCTCGGCATGCATTCGACCCTCTACGTCATTCCCCGGCGCAATGTCGTGCTCGCGGTGCTCACCAACAGCACCACCGGGGCGCTGCTCCATTCCGCTTTGTGCACGGAGCTTCTCGACGAGTTCTTCGACGCTCGGGGACCGGCCGCGATCACTCTGCCCGAGTCGATCCCCGAGGTCGACACCGAGCGGTTCACCGGGCTCTACCGCGCGCCCGACGGCGAGGTGTCCGTCGAGGTGCGCGACGGGCGGCTCCATGCCCGGCTGACTCCCGACCCCGGGCTGGCCGAGTGGGACCGGCTGATGGGCAGCCTCACCGGCGGCGGTCAGGCCCTGCCGCTCACCTGCGTCGACAGTGAGCGGGACCGTTTCGTCATCGACGCCGGCACCTCGGGGAACTTCGTGCCGGTACAGTTCTCCGAACCGGACTTGGAAGAACGGCCTACCCTGGTGCGGCTGGGGACACTCTACGAGCGGACGCCGTGAGCGCGTATGCCGCCCAACCAAATTATCCCGGCCACCGGTACCCCCGCCTGATCCAACCCGAACGTTCCCCTGACGCTGGGATAACGGAAGTCCGGGATGGTGGGTGAATGACACGTTCCCCTCGGATTCTGACGCCGATCGTCGTCGTACTGGTCGCGCTGCTGGCCTGGGTCACCGGTACCCAGGCCATGCCGGCGGCGCCCAGCGCCGCGGCCCGGCCCAACGTCGTCTTCGTGCTGACCGACGACCTGTCCTGGAACCTGATCGCCCACATGCCGCAGGTGCGGCGGCTCCAAGCGGACGGGGTGACGTTCAACGACTACACCGTCACCGACTCGCTCTGCTGCCCCTCGCGCTCCTCGATCTTCACCGGCCGCTTCCCGCACGACACCGGGGTCTTCACCAATGGTGGCGCCGACGGCGGGTTCGGCTACTTCCACGGCCACGGTGAGGAAAAGCAGACCTTCGCCACCGCGCTGCAGTCCAGCGGCTACCGCACCGCGATGATGGGCAAGTACCTCAACGGGTACCTGCCCGCCGACACCCAGGGCGGCACCCAACCCTATGTCCCGCCGGGCTGGTCGGAATGGGACGTCGGCGGCAACGGCTACCAGGAGTTCGACTACGACCTCAACGAGAACCACAAGGTCGTGCACTACGGCAACCGCCCGCAGGACTACATGGTCGATGTGCTGGCGGGCAAAGGCGCGAACTTCATCGCCGACTCCGCCGCCGCGCATCAGCCGTTCCTGCTGGAGATCGCCACCTTCGCCCCGCACGCGCCGTACACCCCGGCGCCGCGCGACGCGGACTCGTTCCCCGGTCTCACCGCGCCACGCGGCCCGGCGTTCGACACCTTGCCCGCCGACGCGCCGCCGTGGCTCGCCGGTCGTGCCCCGCTGACCGGCGCCGAGAAGACGGCCATCGACAGCGGGTTCCGCAAGCGGGTGCAGGCCGTGCAGTCCGTCGACCGCATGCTCACCACCCTGCGTGCCGCCGTGACCAAGGCGGGCGTGGCCGGTGACACCTACGTCGTGTTCAGCTCCGACAACGGCTACCACATGGGCCAGTACCGGCTCAATCCCGGGAAGATGACCGCCTTCGACACCGACATCCGGGTACCGCTCGTGGTCGCCGGGCCTGGGGTGACGCCCGGTTCCACCAGCACCGCGCAGGTGCAGAACATCGACCTGGCGCCGACCTTCCAGTCACTCGCCGGCACCGCCGTGCCGTCCACTGTGGACGGACGAAGCCTGGCTCCGTTGCTGCACGGCGGTTCCGGTGCCGGCTGGCGCACCACGTCCTTGGTCGAGCACCACGGGCCGGACGCGCTCCCCGACGACCCCGACCTCCCCGCGCCCAACAGCGGTAACCCGCCCACCTACAGCGCGATCCGTACCGGCGTCTACACCTACGTCGAGTACTCCGACGGCTCACGCGAATACTACGACCGCACCACCGACCCCCATCAGCTGCACAACCTCGCAGGTACGTTGAGCCCGGCCAGGCTGGCCGAACTGCACGCCGCGGTCACCGGTCTGACCAACTGCCACACCGGCGCCGCCTGCTGGACGGCTGGACACGCCGGCTGAACCGCACTCAGCCGCCGTCTCACAGCCTTCCGAACTCGTCCACAGGCTGTCGTGCGGTCGACGCGGGAACGATCACGGTGTGCGTTCCTGGATCCGCGACAGCTCGGCCGGCACCGGGCCAGTGTGCACGATCCCCAGTCGCCGGGTGGCGCGGGTCATGGCGACGTAGAGGTCGTTGTGGCCCAAAGGAGCGGCGAGGATCGCGGCCGGGTCGACGATCAGCACGGAATCGAACTCCAGTCCCTTGGCCTGGCAGGGGGTCAGCACCACGACGGGATCGGTGATCGCGGGTGGCGTGGCAAGGCACAAGGCCTTCCCCAACGCGGCGAGGTGGGAGGGCGGGGTGATGATCGCCAGCTGGCCGTCGGTGTGCCCAGTGGCGATGTCGGCGATGACGTAGGGCAGCCGGGCGAGCGTGGTGTGCCGGCGCCAGGGTGATTCACCGGCGGCGCGTACGGATCGGGGCGGCCGCAGGCCGGGATGATGCGCGGCGAACAGGTCGCCGGTGGAGGCCATGATCTCCACCGGCGTCCGGTAGTTGACGGTGAGCTGGGCCAACCGCCAGCGATCGGCCACATGCGGCCGCAGCACCTGATCCCAGGAGGAGGCACCGGCCGGGTCGCCGGTCTGGGCGAGGTCGCCGACGATGGTCATCGATCGGGTGGGGCAGCGACGCATCACCATCCGCCAGGCCATCGCGGACAGTTCCTGTGCCTCGTCGACGACCACGTGCCCGAATGTCACCCCGCTGTTCGCCGCGGCGCTGGTCTCGCCGATCACCGTGGCGGCCTCGTCCAGCAACGGAATGTCCGCGGTACTCCACTGCCCGGCCGGGTTGGCGAACAGGTCGGTCACCAGCTGCCGGGCGGTCAATGGTGGCCACAGTCGGTCCAGCACGCGGCACACGGCGGCGTCGGCCAGCAACGCGCCGCGCAGGCCGGCGATGTCGGCCTCGTCGAGCAGGCGCTTCGGACCGTCCTGATCGTCATCCTGGCCGGGATCGATCACCAAGCCGGCGGCGGCCAACGCACGCAGGTCGGCCGCGCTGAGCCTGCCATCGGCGCTGCCACCGTCGATGGCCTCGCCGGTCTCGGTGAACACCACCTTCTCCATCCGGTCGACCAAGCGCTCGGCGAGCAGCTCGACGATCCGCTGCTGGAACACAAGCCGGGCCTGGTTGTGAGGCAGTCCGGCACGGGACGCCATCTCTACCGCGCGGCGGCACTCACGTGGATCCAGCCGCACCACCTGCTGCTCGAATTCCACCTCGACCGGCTCGTCGGGCGTGCGCACCCGCGACCGCACTGCGGCCGCGATCCGGTCGGCCATGTCGGCCTGGCCCTTGGCCTCGGCGATCTCGGGCGGGTCCGTGCGGCTCACCTGGATGTCCGGCCGGAGCCGGGGAACGGTCGCGGTCACCACGGCGTGTTCGCCCAGACCGGGAAGCACCTGCCCGATGTAGTCCAGGAAGACCTCGCTGGGACCGATGACCAGCACACCTCCCGTGCGCAGGTGCGGGCGGGTGTAGAGCAGGTAGGCCAGCCGGTGCAGCGCGACGGCCGTCTTGCCTGTCCCCGGGCCACCCTGCACCACCAGCACCCCGGTGTGCCCGTCGCGGACGATGCGGTCCTGCTCGGCCTGCAGTGTGGTCACGATGTCGCGCATCCGCCCGGTTCGATCCGCTGTCAGCGCCGCCACCAACGCGGCCTCGCCGACCAGGGCGCCTTGCTCGGCGGTGTCCGGATCGAGCAGTTCGTCGTCGAGCGCGAGGACCACCCGTCCTCGGGTCGTGATGCGGCGTCGCCGTCGCACCCCGTGCGCGGCGGCCATGGTCGCGGTATAGAACGGCCGGGCCGCCGGTGCTCGCCAGTCCAGCAGCAACGGCTGCTCATCCTCGTCCTGGAACAGTCCCAGCCGACCGATGTAGGTGCGGCGCCCGTCGCGCATGTCCAACCGCCCGAAGCACAGCCGGTCCTCCACGGATTCCAGGCGGGTCAGTTCCGCCTGCCACCACGCCACCGTCTCCCGGCCGGCGTCCCGAGCCGCCGACAACCGGGTCGCCGCAATCTCGCGCAGGGCGTCCAGCCTGGCGTACAGGGCGGTCACATACTCCTGTTCGACGACACGCTCACGATCGGTCTCGTTGCTGGTCGGCACCCCAGACCCCCTGGTTGTTCGATGATCGGCGCCATCGAGGGTGCACGGTGAGTTCGCGAAGAAACAGTCTTGTTCTTCCCGGCGGCGTCAGCCGAAGCGTCGTGCCTGTCCGCTACCGCTTCGAGCGTGGAAAGAATCCGGAAAGGGGAGGCTGATTGGATCGCCGCATGCCTTTGGATCTCCTGTTCGCGACCATGCCCGTGCCCGGCCACGTCGGCCCGCTGCTGCCCATCGCCCGCACCCTCGCCGCACGAGGGCACCAGGTGCGGTGGTGCTCCGGGCAGGTGTTCGCGGACCGGATCCGGGCCACCGGCGCGGAATTCGTGGCGATGGACCCGGCCATCGACCACCTGGGCCGCAACGTCGACGAGCTCTTCCCGGAGCGAACCCGGCTCAACGGGGTCGCGAAACTGCGTTACGACATGCGCTCGGTGTTCCTCGAACCCATTCCGGCGCAGGTCGCGGACCTGCGGCGGGAGCTCGAACGGCGGCAGGCCGACCTGGTGCTGCACGACGCCGCCCATGTCGGCGCCGCGTTGCTGGAACAGCTGGGCGGCCCGCGCGCGGTCAGCGTCGGGGTCACGCCGCTGATGCTGGCGGCGCCGGAGGTGCCTCCGTTCGGGCCCGGGCTCAAGTACCGGCGCGGAGCGCTCGCCCGCCTGCGCAACGGCGTGGTGCGCCGGCTGCTGGACGACGTCGTCTTCAAGCCCGTGTACGACCACCGCGACCGGATCCTCGCCGGGCTCGGCCTGCCGGCCGGGGAACGGGGGCTGTCGGGCGTCTCGCCGCATCTGCACCTCCAGAACGGTGTCGCCGGCCTGGAGCACCCGCGCGAACAGCTGCCGCAGCAGGTGAAATTCGTCGGGGCGCTGGTGGATCCGGCGCCGGCGGCTGAAGTACCGGAGTGGTGGGACAAGATGATCGATGCCGGTCGCCCGATCGTGCACGTCACCCAGGGCACGGTCGCCGACATGGATCTGGCGCAGCTGGTGCTGCCCACCATCCGGGCGCTCGCGGACGAAGACGTCACCGTCGTCGCGAGCACCGGGGCGCACGAGGTCGGTCCGTTGCCCGGCAACGTGTTCACCGCCCCGTTCCTGCCCTACGACCGGCTGCTCCCGGAGATCTCCGCGATGGTGACCAACGGCGGGTTCGGCGGGGTGCAGCTGGCGCTCGCCCAGGGCGTGCCGCTCGTCGTCGCCGGCACCACCGAAGACAAGCCCGAGGTCGCCGCCCGCGTCGAACGCTCCGGCGCCGGTCTCAACCTGCGCACGGCGACGCCGTCGGAGAAGGCGCTCAAGGCGGCGGTGCGCAAGCTGCTGGACGGCGGGTCGCACCGGCAGCGCGCGGAAGAGCTGGCCGCGGAGTATCGGGGACACGAGGCGGGGGAGCTGTGCGCTCACCACATCGAGCGGCTGGCCGGCGTGCGGGTCTGAGGCCCGACGATCAGACCAGGGCGGCGAGCGGGGTGCAGACCGGACCGCTGGACAGGGCCCGGCCGAGGTCGTCCAGGCCGGTCAGGTTCCGCAGCAGGACACCGAGCGCGGCGCGGTGGAGCGGGTCGGGGATCCGCTCCACCGCCTGTTCCACCGGCGGCCGCCATCGTGGACCCGCCAGCGCGGTGAGGTGCCCGGCGGCCACGGCGGTGCGGACGGGCAAAGCCCGCTCGCTCGCCACGGCCTCGAGGAAACAGGTCACCGCGGCGGTTTCATCGCGACAGCGGACGTGGGCCAGCCCGAGCAGGTTCGCGGCCGCGGCGCCGAGGTCGGCCGCGGCGAGCTCGGCCGCTTCGGCCCGGATCCGCTCGAGCACGGTGACCGCCGCCGACGGGTCGTCGCCGAGGTCCAGGTAGGCCAGCCGCAGCTCGGCGTAGCCCCGCTTGACCGGGGCGTGTCCGGCTCGCGCGACGTCGCGGGCCCGCGCCCACCGGTCGCGGGCCCGGGAGCGGTGGCCGGCGTGCTCCTCGGCGTCGCCGAGCCGCAGGTGGGAGAAGACGACACCGAACCGGTCGTCGATGCCTTCGAAATAGCGCAGGTTCGCCTCCGCCGCGGCGACGGCGGCCGCGAGGTCGCCGTCGCGGCGGTGCTGCTCGGACCACACCGCGTCGAGGATCGCCCGCAGCCACGGGTGTTCGAACTCCGCCATGACCTCTTCGGCTTCTTCGAGGCAGGCCAGGGATTCGGCGCCGGGGCGCAGGTGCACGGCGACGGCCGCGATCGCCGGCAGGGCGATGCGGACGCCGTCCCGGTCCGCGGTGGTGCGGTAGAGGGTGCGCACGCGGTCGGCGGGCGCCCACGGGTCGGGCAGCACCCCGGAGACCCGGCCGAGGTAGCTGTGCCAGGCCAGGGCCACGGCGAGCGGCCCGTCGTGCCCAGGCCGCGGATCGGCGTCGAAGCACGCGATGGCCCGGCCGAGCCATCGCGCGCCTTCCGCCTCGCGCCCACAGACGTACCAGAGATAGCCGAGCAGGCCCTGCAGCAGGAGCGCGCGAGGTCCGTCGCCGCGCCGGAGCAGCCAGGTCGTCACCTCTCGCACGTTGGGGAGTTCGGCGAGGAAACACGCCAGCAGTTCCTGCTGGCGCGGGGAGCTCAAGCCGGCGTAGACCTCCCGGGCGAACGCGATCCGGACATCGGCGTGCCGGTTGTGGCACGCGGAAGTGTCCATAGTGGACGCCGCGTAGCCGCGGACCGTTTCCAGCAGCCGGAACCGGCCGTCGGGGCCGGCGACCACGAGCGACTTGTCCACCAGCGCCGCCAGCACGTCCGCGGTGGCGCCGCAGACACGTTCGGCGTCGGCGAAGGTGCAGCCGTCCCGGAAGACCGAAAGCCCGGCGAACACCCGGCGTTCGGCCTCGGACAGCAGTGCGTGGCTCCAGTCGAGCAGGGCGCGGACCGAGTGGTGGCGGGCCGGGGCGCGCCGGGAGGCGTTCGCGAGGTCGTCGAGCCGGGATTCGATCTCGCCGACGGAAAACAGCCGGGTGCCCGCCGCGGCCAGCTCCAGCACCAGCGGCAGCGCGTCGAGCCGGGCGCAGAGCCGGCCCACCGCGGCGTCGCCGTCCCGGACGCCCGGCGCGCGGTCGCGGAACAGCCGGATCGCGTCCGGCAGGGCGAGCGGGGCCAGCGGGACCGGTCGCTCGCCCTCGATGTTCAGCGGTTCGCGGCTGGTGGCCAGCACGGTGAGCCGCGGGCAGCGCCCGAGCAGCAGCTCCGCGGCTTCGGCGGCGTCGTCGACGACGTGCTCGCAGTTGTCCAGCATCAGCAGGACTTCCCGCTCGCGCAGGTGCGCCACGAGCCGGTCGCGGGCGGGCGCCGCGGGCTCGCCATCCAGCAGTGTCGCCGCTACCGCGTCGAGCACGCTGCCGTCGCGGGCGACAGAAGCGAGCTCGACCAGCCAAATCCCGTCTCGGAAACGGCCGCGCAGCCGGTGCCCGAGCTCACGGGCAGTCCGAGTCTTGCCCACCCCGCCCGGCCCGGTCAGGGTGACCAGGCGCCGTTCGCCGAGCAGCCGCCCGGCGGCTTCGAGGTCGGGTTCGCGCCCGAACAGCGCACCGACCGGGTGCGGCAGGTTGCCGCCCGGAGTAAGCGGCGCTTCGGGCTCGTCCCGCAGGATTTCCAGGTGCAGCGCGGACGTTCGAGGACCGGGATCGGTGCCCAGCTCGTCCGCCAGCCGCCGCCGCAGGTCACCGAAGACCGTGAGGGCTTCCGGCCGGCGTCCGCCGCAGTGCAGGGCGAGCATCAGCAGTTCGGCGAACCGTTCCCGCAACGGGTGTTCCGCGACGAGCCCGGCGAGCTCCGGCACCAGTTCCCGGTGCCGGCCCAGCGTCAGTTCCGCGTCGAGCACGGTGTCCAGCGCGGCCAGGCGGAGCTCTTCGAGCCGGACCCGCCAGACTTCGGCGAAGTCGTAGCCGGCCGGCTGCCGCCACCCCGCGAGTGCCTCGCGCAGCACGGTGACCGCGGCCGCCGGATCACCCTGGCGCGCCAGCTCGCGTCCCTTTTCGCAGGCGTCGGCGAACACGTCGGCATCGACCTCGCTGGCCCGGGTGAGCAGCCGGTAGCCGCCGCGTTCGGAGACCAGCCGTGGCTCCGGCAAGGCGGCGCGTAGCTTGGCGATCTGCACGTGCAGCGCGTTGACGGGGTCTTTCGCTGATCGGCCGGTCGTGAACAACTGACTGGGCGACACCACATCCGGCCGGGAGACCAGCAGCATCGCGAGGATGGCCCGGGCCCTGGTCCCTGGCAGCGCGACGGCTGATCCATCGTCGCCGAGCACTTCGATGGGACCGAGCAGGCGGAACAGCATGGCCAGCAGTTTCCCACGCCGCTGCGTCCGCGCGTGCGTTCAGCCACCGAAGTGGCGCAGGTGGGACTGGACGCTGGCCGCGATCGCCGCCGAGATCGCGGCCAGGAAGCCACTGACGACGGTCAGCCCGGCGGCGACGCCGTTGGCTTTGTGGAAGCCGAAGACGAAATCAAGCTGAGCCCCGAAGTCCGCGCCTCTCGCCAGCGGGGACACGAAGACCGCCGCGACGAACAACGCGCAGAGGGCGCACAGCGACCACGCGCCTGCGACCGTCCGCGCGAACGTGAACGCCGCCGCGGCCAGCAGGCACAAGGCGGCGATGAGACCGCCGAGGACGTTCACCCACGCCAGGCTCGACCATTCGTCGAGCGGGCCGCTGATCTCGATGCTGGCGATCGCGAACCAGAACTGCGTGCCCGCCGTGGCCAGGCCGAGTGACCCGGCGATCGCCGCGGCGGTGGCGTTGACCTTGGGGCGCCTGGTGAACACGCCAGCGGCGGCCATGCGCTGGTGCCCGCCCGGCGACGCGAGGCCATTCGGCGGGGCAGGCCACGTGGCAGGGTGCGCAGGCCGCGCGACAGTGGGCTGGACCACCGTCGGCCCGGCATCCCCTTCGGCCGCGGGGGCGGCGACAAGCGCGTTGACCCGGTCGCGCTGGGCGGCGATCATTCCGTGCACCGCCTCCGGCCACGGCCGCACCGACGGCGTCACCGAGCCGACCAGCTCCAGGATCCGGGCGGGGGCCGGCCGGGCGGCGGGGTCTTTGGCCAGGCACGCGGCGATGATCGGGCGAAGCCGGTCGGGGACAGTGGTGAGGTCGGGGTGGCCGGACACGACGTTGTTCAGCGTGTTCAGGGTCGAGGCCCCGGCGAACGGGCTCGCCCCCGAGCAGGCGGCGGCCAGCAGGCTGCCCAACGAGAACACATCCGAGGCCGGACCCACCTCGCCGCCCTCGGCCTGCTCGGGTGAGGCGAATCCCGGCGTCCCCACCAGCCACCCCGTGCGCGTCAGCTCACCGCGCCCGCCCTCGGCGGCCCTGGCGATCCCGAAGTCGACCACCCGCGGCCCGTCGTCGGTCAGCAACACGTTCGAGGGCTTGAGGTCCCGGTGCACCAGGCCTGCCTCGTGGATGCCCGCCAACGCGGTCGCCAGGCCCGCCGCCAGCCGCAGCACGGACTCCTCCGGCAGCGGCCCGGCCGTCTCCAGTGCTTCCCGCAGCGACGGGCCCGGCACGAACACCGACGCCAGCCACGGCGCCGCGGCCTCCGGGTCGGCGGCCACGACCGCGGCGGTGTAGGCACCCGACACCCTGCGGGACGCGGCGACCTCACGGCCGAACCGCGCACGGAAACCCTCGTCCGCCAGCGCCTCCGCCAGCATCTGCTTGACCGCCACCAGGCGACCGTCCGGGCCCGAGGCCAGCAGCACCCGCCCCATCCCGCCCCGCCCCAACTCCCCGAGCACCCGGTACGGGCCCACCGCGGCAGCCTCGGTCCCCGCCAACGGCCTCACCGCGGACCCGCTCGATCAGGCCGAACGCTCACTGCCAACCCCACGCACGCCTCCGCGGACTCTCCGACAAGCCGCGGCGACCCTAGCCACCGCCGATGAAACCTCGATGAAATCCCCAGCCTTCCGGGTGCTGGAGTTCGTCCGGCTGGAACTTCGGAAAACGCGCCGCGCGGGGGAGTGCGCGGGGCTAGGTTGAGGATCATGCGCTTCGGACTTTTCGTCCCGCAGGGGTGGCGGTTGGATCTGACCGGCATCGAGCCCGCGGACCATTGGAAAACCATGCTCGGTATCGCGAAGCACGCGGAGGCCGGGCCCTTTGAATCGATCTGGGTGTACGACCATTTCCACACGGTGCCGGAGCCGACCGAGGAGGCGACCCATGAGGCGTGGTCGCTGATATCGGCGTTCGCCGCGGCCACCGAGACCATCCGGCTGGGGCAGATGTGTACCTGCATGGGCTACCGCAACCCGGCGTACCTGGCGAAGGTCGCCGCGACCGCCGACATCATCTCCGGCGGTCGTGTCGAGATGGGGATCGGCGCCGGCTGGTACGAGCACGAGTGGCGGGCTTACGGCTACGGTTTCCCGAGCGCCGGGGAACGGCTCGCCCAGCTCGACGAGGGTGTCCGGATCATGCGGGACCTGTGGACCACCGGAACGTCCACTTTGGAGGGCGAGCACTACCGCACCGACGGCGCGATCCTGCGCCCGCTGCCGTTGCAGGACGGCGGGATTCCGCTGTGGATCGCCGGTGGTGGTGAGAAGAAGACCCTGCGGATCGCCGCGCGGTTCGCGAAGTACACCAACTTCGCCGCCGACGCCGAGACGTTCACCCGCAAGTCGGAGATCCTGGCCGGGCACTGCAAGGACGTCGGCACGGATTTCGACGCGATCGTGCGGTCGGCCAACCACAACGGTGTCATCGGCGAGACCGAGAAAGAGGTCCAGGACAAGCTGGCCTGGCTCAAGGACCACTACGCGAGGCACGCGTCGGCGGAGGCGGCCGAGCGCGCGTACTCGATCTTCACCGCCGGGGTGGGCGTCGGCACCCCCGAGCAGGTCGCCGAACGACTGGCCAAGCTGGAAACGCTGGGCATGACCTACGCGATCTTCAACTTCCCCGAAGCCGCGTACGACCGCTCCAGCATCGACCTGTTCGCCAAGCACGTCGCCCCCGCGCTGAACATCTAGGCCGTGTCCGGCGGCTCCTGACGGTGCGGGCAGTCCGCACTCGGGCAAATTCGCCCGCGCCGTCAGCGGCCGCCTGCGCGCGAAGACCTCCTGTCAGTTGGGCAGACAGCTCGTTGCAGTCACCCGCGCGCACAAGGCGGGCCTCGATGATCCGTCACCAGAAGATGCTCCAAGCTCTCGCGAAACTCCCCGCACATAAGGCAGGCCAAATTCGGCAGCCGGACGCGCTCTCGCTCTCCATCACTCGTCGGCAGGCTCGGGCGAGGGCGCTGGGGTGTGGACCCGGTATCGCAGGTGGGTGACGAGGTCGGTGGTCCTGACACTGAGCGGTTCGAGCGTGAGACGGCCCGCGGTGTCGAACAGTCGTTCCCCGGCGCCCAAGGTCACCGGCGCGATGTGCAGCCACAGTTCGTCGATGGCGCCGGCGGCCAGGTACTGGTTGATGGTGGCCGCGCCGCCCGCGATGGCGACGTCCTGGTCTCCGGCGGCTTCGCGGGCCAGTTTCAACGCGGAGTCGATGCCGTCGGTGACGAAGGTGAACGTCGTTCCGCCCTGGGCCACGACGGGCTCGCGCTCGTGGTGGGTGAGCACGAAGACCGGCGCGTGGTAGGGCGGCTCCGGTCCCCACCAGCCCTTCCATTCCAGGTCCCACTCGCCGCGCCCGGGGCCGAACATGTTGCGGCCCATCACGTAGGCGCCCGCGGTGTTGAGCGCCGCGATCTCCTGCGCGTGGTCATCCGGCTGTTCGAACATCCACCGGTGCAGCAGGTCGCCCACGCCTTCCCCGAACGGATTCTCCGCGCTCTGGCCGGGTCCGGCCACGAAGCCGTCCAACGACGTCGCGATGCCGCATTTGACGATGCCCATCGTTTCCCCCTTCGGCGCCCGGCGGGTTCCGGGCTCGACTATGATGCGGTTAGCTTAATGATCGTTCTCTTAATGGTCAATCTCTTAACATTGAGATTCTTGGGAGTGGTGATGGACGCGGTGGACCTGGTGCTCGAGGCGTGGCAGCGCGAGCGGCCCGACCTGGACTTCTGGCCGGTCGGTGTGGTGGGCCGCGTCCAGCGGCTGAGCAGGCTGCTCGACCAGGAGATCAAGACGTTCGCCGCCCGGCACGGTCTCGACCAGGGCGAGGTCGACGTCCTGATGACGCTCCGGCGGGCAGGGGAGCCGTTCGAACTGTCGGCCGGTGCGTTGCTGAAGACCTCCATGGTCACCTCCGGCGCGATCACCGCCCGCATCGACCGCATGGAGGCGAAGTCCCTTGTGGAGCGAGTGCGTGACGGCAACGACCGCCGGTCGGTGCGGGTGCGGTTGACCGAGCATGGCAACGAGGTCGTCGACACCCTCGTCGGCGAACACTTGGCCAACGAGGAACGCTTGCTGCGCGGACTGGATCGAGGGGAGCTGGACCAGCTCGCCCGATCACTGCGGACCCTGCTGGAATCACTGGGAGATCGCGGCGTGCGCCTGTGATCGCTTCCTGCTCGACGTGAAGATCAGCGGACGACGGCCCGGGTGAAGGTGTCCGTCGTTTCGCGGATGTAGGTTTCCAGGTCCAGTGGCGGGTCGCCGTTGAACTGTTCGGCGGCCGACTCGACGGCTCCTCGGATCATCACCGCCATGGCCCGTACGTCGAAGTCCCGGAACTCACCGCTCTGCTGTCCTCTGGCCAGCATGTCCGCCAGGCTGCTGACGCTGGGCTCGCGGGACGCTTGAAGCGTGTAGGTCCGGCCCTCGGCGTTCTTCACGTAGGGCGCGATCGCCTGGAGTGCGCGGACTTCCTTCGGGTGGTCATGAAGGAAGCGGAGGTTGGCTTCGAGGTAGGCGCGCAGCTTGCCGGCCGCGGTGGTCTCCTCGGTGATCGCCGCGATGATGAGCCGCGCGCCTTCGGTGAACACCTCGACCAGCACCTGGCTGAGCAAGTCGTCCTTGTTGGCGAAGTGGTAGGAGATCATCCGAGGGCTGCGCAGCCCCGCTTGTTTGGTGATGCGGGTGAAGGTCGCCCCCTGGTAACCGGACTCGGCCAGCACCTCGATCGCCGCTTGGACGATTTGCGCGCGCCGCGCCTCATTGGTGATCGTGCGCTGTTCCATCGCTCACTCAGTCCATAGTGCACAGTGGTGTTCGTCGGCGGTGCGGGCAGGCCGCACCGCGCCGGGCGCGAGCCGCTGCACGAGCGGGGCGCCGTCCGGGTGGACGTTAGCCCAGTACGGGGTGCCCCAGCCGTTCGGGTCGCCGGTCGCGGCGAACCTGCCGAGGTAGTCGAGCAGCTGATCGGACAGGGTCCGCTGCGGCGGGGTCAGCTGGAACTGTGCGGACGCGCTGTCCCACAGGTAGGGCACGTCCGAGCCGTGGTAGGCGCCCAGTGCGTCGTCCGGGATCGCCTGTGTCTCCGGCTTCAGGGTGAAGATGAGCGGTGCGCCGGAATCGGCGAACTCGAAGGCGTAGGTCCGGGTATAGCGCGAGAGAACGGTCGCGGACCGCTGGTTGGGGCAGACGTAACCGCGGTCGCCCGCGATGGCGGCCCACGTCCGCGCGTAGCCCACTGTCGCCGGGTAGGCCGCGGTCACCGCGTTTCGCCGCGCCGTGCCCTTGCCGAATGCTTGGTCGAGCATGGTGTCGTAGGAGGTGCTGCTCGTAGGTTGGCCGATGAGCGCGACCAGCAGCGTGGCCTCGTCCTTGGTCGCGCCGATGATGACCGGCACGTGCGGGAACCGGCCTGCCGCGATCGCGTCGGCGGGCTTCTCGGGTAGCAGCGGCGTGTCGTACGCCGGTCCCCAGTACGCCCCGAAGTTGACGTCGGCACTGTGCAGCAGGTCGTCGGCCGATCGCTGGCGCAGGCAGGTCAGCGCATCGGCCGTGCACCCGAAAGCCGTGGCGACCTTCGCCGCGACGGTCGCGCCGTTCGCCGCCAGCGCGGACAGTTTCTGCCAGCTGGCGACGCGACCGGCCGCACTGGGTATCAACGCTCCCAACGGGTTGGCGTCGCCGCACGTTCCACTTTGGATCATCACCCTGTCGAACAGCCCGCGAGCGGACGGGGACACCAGCTGCGCGCACACGCTGTCGCCGCCACCGGATTCGCCGAACAGGGTCACGTTGTGCGCGTTCCCGCCGAACGCCGCGATGTTCCGGCGGACCCAGGCCATCGCGGCCTGCTGGTCCTGCAGGCCGAACGTGCCGGAACCGGCCAGGCCCGGGTAGCTGTAAAAGCCGAACACGCCGAGCCGGTAGTTCAGCGTGACCACCACGGCGTGTTCCCGGGCCGCCAGCCGTCGCGGCTCCAAGTCGCTTCCCGCACCGTTCTTCAGGCCGCCTCCGTGCAGGTAGACCAGCACAGGCAGGTCACGCCGGACGCCTGCCGGCGCCGTGACGTTCAGGAACAGGCAGTCTTCGCTCGCCGAGGCGGGCGTGCCTGCCGGTGGGTCCTCGTTCTGCGCGCAGCGGGCGCCGGGGCGGGTGGCGTCCTGCACGCCAGGCCAGTGCGCCACTCGCTGCGGCGGCTCCCAGCGCCGCGCGGTCGCGTACCGGATGCCCTCGAACATCCGCAGACCATCGGCCGAACCGCCGTGCACGGGCCCGGCCTCCGTGATCACCACATCGCCACCCTCGGCGGCGACCGAGGTTTCGAAGCCCCCGGCCAGCAGTCCACCCACGACAGCGACGGCAAGAAGAGTGATTCGTCCAGGCAAATTATGATTTGGTCGAATAAACATGCTGCTCAAGCTAGCAAAGTGCCCACGGGGAAGCCTGCGGAGTGGCTGAGGTCACATGTGCGCGCTCGTCGGCATGGTGGCTGTGCGGTGACCGTATCGGGGGCCGGTGGGCAGCAGGTGCTGGTGGACGAGCTTGCGCCACCGGCGCTGCCGATAGCGGTAGATCCCCACGGCGACGCGGGCGACGACGCCGGTCAGCCGGCCGGCGTCGATCTCGACGGTGTCGCTGTAGCGGCAGCGTTGCTCGTCGACCGGCTCGACGTGCAGGGTGTGGTTCCAGGCTTTCAGGACGCCGCCGCGCTCACGGGAGCGCAGGGTGCGGGTGGCCTCGTCGACCTCGACGAGGTGGATGGTGTGGCGCGACAAGGGGATCAGGTGAAATAGCAAGAGCCAGCCGGTGCCCCGCTCGCCGGCCTGGAAGGGGGCAGTGCGGCCGGCCAGTGCCGGGAAGCCGAACAGTCCACGGGTGACATACAGGAACGAGGCGGCGTGTTGCATGGCCTGCCAGACGTTCTCGGCGCTGGTGGGCAAGTCGGTCTGTACGCGAATGGTCCTCACTGCGAACTCCTTGATGTAGGTTAGCCTAACCTACATTGTGGCGGTTGTGTGGCGCGCTGGCTAGGTGCTCCCATGCAGAGACCCGCCCCCGGACCTTTGGCTGTTCGTCGGTCGCAGCTCTGCGCGTGGGCACCGTTTGGGCGAAATCTGGGCGGCCTTGGCTGGATGCTGGGCAAGCGGCACCAAACCGCGATCACGAGAAGGAAATCTCACATCTTCGGAGTCCAAATTGGACCCAAGCAGGAATGTCTGTTTTTAGCGATTCACCCGACGACAGGACTTCGCTCATGCGACTGACTCGCATCGCAGCTCTATTGGCGGCCTCCGCGCTTGCCATGCTGCTTTCCTCCACCAATGCCAACGCCGCCGCCGTCGCCTGTGGTGGCGGCGTCTCGAGCGGGCCGATCGGCGCCAATGGCTGCATCAGCGCTGAAAGGGGTCAGCAAGGACCGCTCCCCATCCGCGATATCAAAGCCCACGTTGTTCTGCGGAACACCAGCGCTCACGCCGCCCGGGTCGACTATGAAGCTTTTCTCAACGACGGCTCCGGCAACTGGGCGAAGATAGGCAACGGGCGCACCAGTGTCGGCGCCCGCAGTACCATCGGCCCCATCGAAATCGGCAGTCAGACCCGCGTTTGCGCTCCCCACAGGGTCGAGATCCGCGTCCACGTCAAGCCCGCGGGAGGTGCCTGGAGCAACTGGACCAGCGCTGCGACTTCCCAGTGCCAGACCTGATCGCCACGGCGCACTGCCTCGGCGGACCAGTGTGACCTCCCCGCTGACGGCCAGTTGGCGGGGAGTTCACACTTCCGACGGTGAAGAATCTCGAAGAGCCGGCTCGCCGAACCACTGGCGCAGGGCGACCGACAGGGCGGACATATCGGGGTTCTCGTCGGCGGCCCACGCGACGTATCCGTCGGGCCGCACGAGTATCGCGGACCACGCCACCTGGTGCGCGGGTTTGATCGACAGCACCCGGACCCGGGTCGCCCAGCCGTCGGCCGCGTCCCGCACGGTCGCGTTGTCGGCGAGATCCAGTAGCAGTGCACGTCCGTCCGCGCAGTGGTCGGCGACGCGTGTGCCGTCGGCCAGTTCGATGTCCGGGGCGGGTGCTCCGACCAGGTCGTGGTTTCCGGACTCGTACCGGTGCAGTACACCGGAAAGCTTGGCCAGCACATAGGTCGCGCCGTCGGGTGTGGAGATGAGGTCGGTGAGCACGGTGCGCAGGGCCTGGCTGCGCGCATCGGTTCGCATGGCGGCGACTTGTGCGCGCGTCCAGTCCAGCACCCACTTGCCCGCCGGATGCCGCTCGGCGGTGTAGGTGTCGAGCAAATCCTCTGGCGCCGTGCCCTGCACCACGGCGGCGAGTTTCCACCCCAGGTTCACCGCGTCACCGATGCCGAGGTTCTGCCCTTGCCCGCCCAAGGGCGAATGCACGTGTGCCGCATCGCCTGCCAGCAGCACCCGGCCCAGTCGATACGTGGTCGCCTGTCGCGTGTGGTCGGTGAAGCGAGTGGCCGAGTGGATCGCCGTGACCTCGACGTCGACACCCGCCACCTTCCGTATCGTCGCCTCCAGTTCCGCCGGCGTGATGGGTGCTTCACGATCTTCCGGTGGGCCGTCGAACTCGACGGTGACCACCCGTCCCGGGTACGGCCCGTGCAGGTAAACGCCGCCGTCGGTCCGATTCCACCCGGCGCGCAGTTTCTCGTGCCCGATCATGTCGACAACGAACTGGCGCGCTGTGACTTCCGGGTCCACGCCGGGGAATTCGAACCCGGCGAGCTTGCGCACGACACTGCGCCCGCCGTCCGCGCCCACCAGCCATTCGCCTCGAACCGTGCGCCCGTCGCCCAAGGTGACCGTGACACCGTCACCCTCGGCGGCGAATCCGGCGACTTCGGCGCCGCGCAGCACCGTGACGCCGAGGTCGGCCGCACGCTCATTCAGCAGCGCCTCGATCTCCTGCTGGGACACCAGGATCACGCCCGCCGCCGGTCCGGCGTGCGCGAACATCGGACCGGTGAAATCAACCAGGCCGGTGTCGACCACAATGCCCCCGAAGTGGGCTCCGACCGGACCGCCGCCGGCAGCGTTCCCGATTCCCTTGGACGCCAGGAACTTCCGCATCCGCTCCACCGCGGCGTCGTGCCGCTCCCGCAGCCGCGGCAACATGCCACGCCGCTGAAAGGCTTGGGCCGTAGCCAAGTTCACGTACCCGGCCTTCATCGTCGGGTCGATACTCGTGAGCCGCTCGATCACCAGCACGTCGACGCCGGCCAAGCCCAGCTCGCACGCCACCATCAGGCCCACCGGGCCGCCTCCGGCGATCACCACGGAGTAGTCCGCGGCCCGGCTTGATCGACTACCTACGGCCTCGCCCGACGGAGCCACAAGCAATTCCTCTCAATCGTTGGTCGCGCCGGCCACGGCTGACGCGGAGAGCGTTTCCATGACGGCGCGCTAAAGCAGCCTGTGACTGCGTTAGAGGACCATAAAGGATCTCGCCGCACAAACGCAAGCGTCGACTGCGTTAAGGTGGCTGGCGTGAACGAGCGAGAGCCAGTCCGGCGGCCCGGCGGGCGCGCCGCCCGCGTCGGCGCGGCGGTGCACCGGGCCGTCACCGACCTGATCGGCGAACGCGGCTACGGCAACTTCACCGTCGGCGAGGTCGCGGCCCGCGCGGGCGTGGCCGACAGCAGCATCTACCGCCGGTGGGGCAATCTGGAAAGCCTGCTCGCCGACGTGGCGCTCACCCGCCTCAACGCGGTGTCACCGATGCCTGACACCGGGAGCCTGGACGGCGACCTGCGCGCTTACGTGGCCCAAGTGGCCCGCGAAATCACCGGACCCGACGGCCCGGCGGTGCTGCACCTGGCCGTTGCCTTGTCGCGCAACGGTCAGCAGGGCCTGCGGGCCGCCGCCAACCTCCGCGCCGAACGGATGCGGCAACTGCGGTCCATGCTCGATCGCGCCCACGACCGTGGCGAGCACGCACCCGACGCGTTCGACGTGCTGGATCACCTCCTGGCCCCGATGTACATCCGCGTCCTGTTCGACATGGGCCCGCTCACCGCGGACTACCTCGACAGGCTCGTCGACCGGCTGTTGTGATCCCCGATTCCCACCGCTCGTGACATGCGGTCTTGCGTCTGGGTAACTTGATGAGTCAGATGCTTGCACTTGATGTTAAGTGTCGTACTGCCTAGCGTTTTCGGCATGAACCTCACAGTCCTCGCGGCCTCCGGCCAGACCGGAATCGCCTTGACCCGGCAGGCTTTGCGCCGTGGTCACACCGTGACCGCCCTCGCGCGTGATCCCGGGCGGATCGCGCTGCCCGACTCCCCGAACCTGCGCAAAGTGGCGGCCGACGTGACCGACGCGGCCGGCATCGCCGCCGTGGTGGACGGCGATTCCGTTGTCCTTTCGGCGCTCGGCACGGACCGGGCCGGCATTCTCCTGACAGGTGCCCGAGCAGTCGTAGCCGCGGGCCCGCGGCGCGTGATCTGGCTTGGCGCTTACGGAACCGGGAAGTCGGCCGAGGTGGCGGGCGAGGGCGCGAGCGTGCTCGCCAAGGTGCTGGGTGACCGGCTCGCGGACAAGGTCGAAGCCGACAACACCGTGCTCGCGGCCGGGGGTACGGTCTTCCACGCCGGATTGCTCACTGATGGCCCGGAAAGCACGCGCCGCCGCACGGTCGGCCTGGAGGCGGCGCCGCCGTTCGACCTCGGCGCCAAGGTCAGCCGGGAAACCGTCGCCGCGGCGATGCTCGATGAAGCCGAGACGCCGGGTTTTCCCGGTGCGGTGGCACTGCCTTTGGCGGAGTAGCGGTCAGCCGGCGTTGATCTCTTCGAGCGACGCCCGGACCTGCTCGCGGAGCCAGGCGTGGGCGGGGTCGGAATCGTAGCGCTGGTGCCAGGTGCAGTGGATCGTCGCCGCCGGGCTCTCGATCGGCAGCGGCCGGACCACGAGACCGAACGCTTCGATGAGCGGGCGGCCGAGTGTCGCCGTGCAGGTGACCAGCGCGTCGCCGCGGGCGGCGATCCGCAGCGCGGTGGCCACCGTCGCCACCGACGCGATCACCGTGCGCCGCAAGCCTTCGGCGGCGAGCACCTCGTCGATCGGCGCGGTGAGGCGGCCACGCCGCGAGATCACCACATGCGGCTGCGTCGCGTAGGCGGGCAGGTCGAGTCCGGCGGCGCAAGGGTGGTCCGCGCGCATCGCCACGACGAGCCGATCCTCGCCGAGCGGCTCGGACCGGAACTCGGGCAGCTTGGGCCCCTCGCCGCCGAGTTCCAGGTCGACGCGGCCGTGCCGCAGGTCGTCGGTGTCGACGGGGCGCTCGGCCACCACCCGCACCCGCACCCCGGAAGCCTGCCGCTGGATCCTCCCGACCAGCACCGGCACCAGCGACGTGGCCACCGCGTCATGACATTGGATCGTGAAGGTGCGATCGAGTTCGGCCAAGTCCAGCTCGCGGATCGGCGAGAGCACCGCGTGCGCTTGACGGACCAGCCGGTGCACCTCCTCGCGCACCGACTCCGCGTACGGGGTGGGGGCCATGGAATGACCGGTGCGCACCAAAATGTCGTCCCCCGTGACCTTGCGGAGCCGGCCGAGTGTGCGGCTGACCGCGGGTGAGGACAGATGCAACCGCTCGGCCGCGCCCATCACGGTGCCCTCTTCGAGCAGAGCGTCCAGCACGGTCAGCAGATTCAAGTCCAATTGCACAAAAGTTAATCCTAGCAAGCCTGAGATGCACGTCGATCAATTGAGGAGCATTCCATGAACCAGAACCTGCTCGCCGCCACCGTCGCCGCCGTCCGGCACGCCGGCGCACGGATGATGTCGCGCTATTCCACGGAGTCCCGCCAGTCCGGGCTCCCCGAACTGCTCACGCACCTCCAAGCGAACGACGCGGCTGTCGTGGACGTACTGCGACCGGCGTTGACCGAGGCCTTGCCGAGCGCGGGCTGGCTCAACGACGAACACGGATCCGGACCTCTCGACCCGGGCGACTGGTGGCTCATCGACCCGGTCGGCGGCAACGTCAACGCCGCGCACGGCATGCCCGAGTGGAACGTCGGCGTGAGCCTCGTCCGTGACGGCCGCCCGGTGCTGGCGGTGGTCTACTTCCCGGTCCTCGACGAGATGTTCACCGCGACCGAAGGCGGCGGGGCGTTCCTCAACGGCGTCCGGCTGAGGGTTTCGGCCAAGACGGCGCTGGACGGCGCACTGGTCGGGACCGGTCAGGCCCAGCCGGGCCACGATCCCGAACTCGCGAAGCGGATGGGCGCGGCCTTGACGACGATGATGACCACCGCGCTCTCCGTGCGCGTGTCGGTGCCGGTGACCCATCAGCTCGCCCAGATCGCCGCGGGCCGGATGGACGCGCACTGGCAGTTCGACAACGTCCGGTCCCATGCCGCGGGTGTGCTGCTGGTCCTGGAGGCCGGAGGTGTCGTGACCGACCTCGACGGCAAACCGTGGGCACCGGCCAGCCGGAGCTACCTCGCGGCCGCGCCCGGCGTACACGGCGCCGCGCTGGAAGTCCTCTCGAGTTTGCCCCGCTCCACCCACGGGTAATAGCTGACGACTTGGGGCTGAGGAGAGTGAGCATGGTCGAGGTAACCAGGAGTTTCACCGTGGCGGCGTCGCCGGAGGCCGTGGTCGACTACCTGCGCGATTTCTCCCGCGCTGTCGAGTGGGATCCGGGAACCGTGTCCTGCGAGCGGATCGGCGGGGGAGAGGTCGCGGTCGGCGCGCGCTGGCACAACGTGTCCAAGATCGCCGGGGTGAAGACGGAGCTGACCTACGAGCTGAAGCGTCTCGAACCCGGACGGGTCGTGTTCGTCGGCGAGAACGACACCGCGACCTCGACCGACGACATCTCCGTTGTCGCGGGTGACGAAGCGGGGACGTCGAAACTGACCTACCACGCCACGATCGAGTTCCACGGCGTCGCGAAACTCGCCGCTCCGGTCGCCAAGGCCGTCTTCGAGAAGGTCGGCAACGACACCGAGAAACGCCTCACGCGGGTGCTCGAGGCGCGTTAGCGGCGCCATCCCGCCGGAAACAAGCCTTTGGGTGTAGTGACGGGCGACCTTCGTCTTGGATCCACCGCGTGTGCGCAGGTGGTGGCCGGTGCGGGCAAAACGTGAACTTGACTCACGTCTGTGTCAGCCATCACCATCATCCCGATACGCCTGCCTCGGGGCGCGCACAGGAGGTTCACGATGAGACGGCATCGCAGGATCCTGTCACTCGCGGTAGCCGCGCTGGCTGCCCTCGCGCTCACGGCAGGCGGCACGCTGGCGTCGTCGGCCGCGCCGAACTGGTGGGAGCCGCAGAACCGGCCGAGCCCGGACAGCGAGATCGGCGCGACGGGCGCGCCGTTCACCGGCAGCCAGGGCGGGGAAGTCCGCGGCTTCGTCGACGGCCACAACCACATCCTCGCCAACGAGGGCTTCGGCGGCAGGCTGATCTGCGGCAAGGCGTTCTCGCCCGCCGGCGTCGCCGACGCGCTGAAGGACTGCCCCGAGCACTATCCCGACGGCAGGGGCGCCACCTTCGAGAACCTCACCGCCGATCCGGACGGGCATCACGACCCGGTCGGCTGGCCGACCTTCAAGGAATGGCCGACGCACAAGTCGTTGACGCATCAGCAGAACTACTACGCCTGGATCGAGCGGGCGTGGCGCGGCGGGCAGCGCATCATGGTCAACGACCTGGTGAGCAACGGCGTCTTGTGCGCGCTGCCGATCATGCCCAAGGACCGCGGCTGCGACGAGATGGACGCCATCCGGCTCGAAGCCCGCAAGTCCTGGGAGATGCAGGACTACATCGACGGCATCTACGGCGGCCCCGGCAAGGGCTTCTTCCGGATCGTCACCAGTCCCGAGCAGGCACGCCAGGTGGTGATGGACGGCAAGCTGGCGGTCATCCTCGGCGTGGAGACCTCGGAACCCTTCGGCTGCAAGCAGATCATGGACGTCGCCCAGTGCTCCGCCGCGCAGATCGACGCCGGGATCAACGAGCTGTATTCGCTCGGCGTGCGCAGCATGTTCCTGTGCCACAAGTTCGACAACGGCCTGTGCGGTGTGCGCTTCGACTCGGGCACCACCGGCCAGATCCTCCAAGCCGGTCAATTCTCCTGCTGTGCCACCACATGGACGACCGAGGTGTGCCCGGGCCCGCAGCAGGACAACCCGATCGCGGGCGGCGACCCGGCCAAGCGCTGCAACACCCGGGGGCTCACCCGCCTCGGCGAGCACGCGCTGCGCCGGATGATGGAACGGCACATGATGGTCGAGCTCGACCACATGAGCGTCAAGGCGGCCGCGCGCACTCTCGACATCCTCGAGGCGGAGAAATATCCGGGCGTGTTGTCCACGCACAGCTGGATGGACGCGGGCTGGTCCGAGCGGCTGTACAAACTCGGCGGCTTCATCACCGGCTATGACAACGGCTCGGAGAGCTTCGTCGGCGAGTGGCAGCGCAACAAGGCGCTGCGTGACAAGTACAAGGTCGGCTACGGCTTCGGTTCCGACATGAACGGTGTCGGCGGCTGGCCCGCGCCGCGCACCGGCGCGACCAACCCGGTGGTCTACCCGTATCGCACCTTCGACGGCGGCACGATGATGGACCGGCCGAAGACCGGCGAGCGGACCTGGGACATCAACGTCGACGGCGCCGCGCACTACGGCCTGATCCCTGACTGGATCGAGGACGTGCGCATGGTCGGCGGGCAGGCCGTCATCGACGACCTCGCCAAGGGCGCGGAGTCGTACCTGAAGACCTGGAAAGCCACCACCACGCATGTTCTCGGCACCAACCTCGCCGCCGCGAAGCCCGCCACGGCCAGCTCGACCGAGTGGAACCCGTTCGTGAACTTCTCGCCCTCGCGCGCCGTGGACGGCGACAGCGGCACCCGGTGGTCCAGCTCCTGGAACGACGGGCAGTGGTTCTACGTCGATCTCGGGTCCGAGCAGACCGTCGGCCGGGTGACCATCGACTGGGAGCCCGCCTACGCGTCCGAGTACCGCATCGAGTCGTGGAGCGAACCCGCAGGCGCCTGGCAAACGGTCTGGTCGACCACCGCCGGGGACGGCGGCATCGACACCGCGCGGTTCGACCCGGTCACCACGCGCTGGGTGCGGTTCTTCGGCGTCAAACGGGCCACCCGGTACTGCTTCTCGTTCTGGGAGTTCGGCGTCTTCGCCTCGTGAATCTCACGGAGTCATCGGCGTACCGCGCGGATGGTGAGCTGATACTGGCCGTCCATGTGCCGGGCGCAGCCTCGGGCGTTCGGCTCGGTCAGCAGCACCGGGACGGTGTCGCCGGGCGGGTACACCCGGAGTCCGCTCACCGGCGTTGGCGCGCAGGCGACGGGGTCGTAGTTGTCGACGTTGACCTGGTCGAGCCAGGCCGTCGCGGTCTGGCCGGTGCGCAGGACCACGGTGGGGGTGGGCTCCGGCAGCCGCGCGGCCGCGTCCCCCACCTGGTGCCGGTCGGCCCCGGCGAAGTACGCCACGTCCGGATGGCCGCCGATCCGGCAGGCGGCCTGCCCGTCGTTGGTGAAGAGCACGGGAACGTAGAAGTGTCCGGCCGCTCCTTCGCCCGGGCCCAGGCTCACACTGAGCGAATCGGTCGAACACCGCGCCACCCGCTCCGGTGTCGTAGCCTCGGCGGTGCCCGGTCCGCTCACTGCCGCGGCGGTGAGCAGGGCGATGCCCGCCGGCACCTGCCATCTGATGGAGGATCCCTTCATTCTCATTCCCCCCACGGAACCGGTCAGGCGGTACTCGGCGCTAGAGCCGGATGGAACGCTTCGAAGGGACCACCGGCCTGTCCATCGTCTCCGATCAGGTGGGCTTGCGAAGGACGGCCCAGACGACCTTGCCGCCGGACCATCGTGAGTTGCTTCCCCAGGTTCGGGCGGCGTCGGCGACGATCTGCAGGCCCAGCCCGGGACCACCGGGTTCACGCTGTCCGATGAGCTCCGCGTGTCGCGGGTCGTCGTCGGCGGCGGCGATGGTGAGCATGCCGCGACGCAGGGCCAGCCGGAGTTCGGGGGCGGAGGTGGTGTGCCGGATGGCGTTTTCGACGAGTTCCGAGGCGATGACGGTCGCGTCGTCGATGAACTCCGGGGCACTCCACTCGGCGAGGTGCTGCCGGACGTAGGACCGGGCGAACGCCGTCGCGTAGTGGGTGCGGGGGATCACCTGCCGGGCTTGCCGGTGAATCGGGTGGGGTAGCGCGTGTTCCGCCGATTCGACGTCGGGGTGTACCGACACGTACCGGTCGATCGTGCTCGCGTGCAGGAGCCGGGTGTGGCCGGGGTGCTGGGTCACGAGGGTGAGCGGGATTCCCGGCCAGTCGCGGATGCGTGCGGCGACGAAGGGGAAGACGGTCGCCGGGGAGGCCTCGTTGATGGACAGGCCGGTGATGTCGATGATCAGGCCGCGCGGTCCGTCGGCCGCGATCTTGAGCAAGCCGTCGCGCAGTGCCGCGTACCCGGCTAGGTCCAGCGACCCGTTGGCTGTCACCAAGGTGCTCGAGGGACGGGCTGTCACCGTCAGTTCGATGCGGGGTGGCGCCGGACGATGCGCGCTGCCCGGTGAAGTGCCATTCGTTGCCGCTGGCGTCATTCAGGAAACGTTAGCGGCTGAGCGAAATCCGTATAGGGGCCAGCGTGATTTCCGTGACGGGATTTCGTCAGACCGCCTTGCTCAGGCCGAGCGATTCGCCGTAGAGGGTGAGCCGCATCGGCATGGTGCTCTTCAGCGATGGGCAGGCTGGTCTGCCTTCGTGCCAGACCAGCGGGCACGCGCCGCCGCAGATCGGGAAGATCGCGCAGCTGGGGCAGAGTGCTTCGGTGTCGCCGAGGAGTTCGTCGTTCCAGTGGTCGTAGGCGCCTTCCGGTCTGCGCCGTGGTGTCTGCAGGTCGACCACGTGCGCGAGCGCGGTGTGCTCGCGGCCGGGCACGAGTGGTTGTTCAGTGCAGGAATGCACGCCGCCGGTGGGGCTGATGACCTCGGCGCTCGGTGACACCGCGCTGCACACCGTCCAGACGCGCTCGGTCGGCAGCAGGGAGGTCGTGAGGCCGTGGTCGCGGTAGGCGCGCAGCCACTGTCGTTCCACCGCCACGACCTGGTCGCGTGGCACGGCGAACTCGCTCACGTCGTTGCCCCACGGCCGGACCATCGCGGTGTAGAAGACGACCTTCTCGGTGGCGAGGCCCGCCTCGCGCATCGCGGCGGCGAACTCCTCGTGCTCGTCCTGATTCGCCCGGCTGACGTTGGTCCTGATGATGAACGACAACTCGGGCATGTCGTCGCAGGCACAGGCTTGCGCGATGGTGCGGGCGATCCGGTCGAAGCTCGGGCGCCCGCTGCGCAGCGGGCGCTGGACGTCGTGCCGGGCGGCGGGGCCGTCGAGCGTGATCTCGAACTGGCCGACCCCGCAGCCGAGATGCAGCTTGCGGATCTTGGCCGGCGTCAGCAGGGAACCGTTGGTGACCATCTTCGCCGAGTACTCGATCCCGGCTTCGCGGCAGGCGGGGATCGCCGCCGCGGAGATGTCGAGGATCTGCGCGTAGCCCATCATCGGCTCGCCGCCGAACCAGCCGATGTGAACGCAGGAGGTTTCGGGGGAGCGCACGGCGTGCAGCACGCGGTCCTTGACGGCCGCGCGGTGTTGCTTGCTCGGCGGGGTTTTGACATGTTTCTGCCCGCAGTAGCCACAACCCATGTTGCAGTACGACGAGGGCATCAGCACGAACGAGCGGCCCGTGTTCCGCCGGGTGACCGAAGCGTTCTCCCGCACCGTCGCCGTGAACTCGTCGTGGTCGTCGGCCACGAGCAGCCCGGCCGCGCTGAGTTCGGCGGCCACGCCTTCGGTGAGCGTCGCCGGTTGTTCTCGCATCTGCTGAAGCACCGCGCTGGGTAGCACGTAGACCTCACCCGAGAGCGAGTGCAGCAGCACCCGCGACTCGACGCCATCGGCGACGAAAGCGGTGTCCGACGCGACGAGAAACTGGCTTGCCTTCACGGTTTTCCTCCCCTGGCCAGGCGCATGGGTGGGTGGCGACACCCACCCATGCGGTGCTCACACCGCGGACCTGAGCTTGCTCGGCTTGCAGTTGCAGATGCCGTTGTTGCAGCACCCGTTGGGCACGGTGCCGCCGCCACCCGAATCGGTGGTACCCGGGGTGACCTTCATCAGGACGGCCGTCGTCGCGTGGTGCGTGTCCGCGCTCGCCGCGGGCGCGGACAGCACGGTGCCCGCCACGACGGCGCCGGCGGCGACGGTGAGGCCGACGGCCCGGCGGACCATCGACGGCTTCGATTCGCTCATACCGATCTCCTTGCTCGGGTGCTCACACCGTGTTGGGCTTGGGGCAGTTACAGATGCCGTTGCCGGTGCACTGGCTGTCCGCACCGGTGCCCGCCTGGGTGATGTTCTTGAGGACACCGGCCGTGGACTGGTGCGACGTCGCCGCGTTCGCGACCGGCACAGCCAGCGTGGTACCCGCGACGACGGCCCCGGCCGCCACGGTCAAACCCATCGCCCGGCGCACCGCGCCGATCCTGTTCTCGTTCATTTCCCGTACCTCCCTCCGCGAAGTCGAACGTGGGGGAGCATGGTCTCCGCGCATTCGGTGAAGGTTCGGAATTCGTTGAATCCGCTGGTATCTGGTGTCGCGGCCACCGCACCTGTCTGCTGTGGTGACCCAGTTTCTGTTGCTCGGCGACCTGGAACTCCTCGTCGACGGCTGTGCCGTCGAGATCGGCCACGCACGCCAGCAGTGCGTGCTGGCGGCACTACTCGTCAACGTCAACCAGGCGCTACCCGCCGATCAGCTGCTCGAGCGGGTGTGGGCGGAACGGCCACCACGCCGGGCACGCAACACCCTTTCGGGCTACCTGTCGCGGCTGCGGCAGGTGCTGACCGGTACCGGCGCCGCGATCGTGCGGCGGCCCGCTGGGTATCTGCTCGCGGCGGATCCGCTGTCGGTGGACCTGCATCGGTTCGACGACCTGGTGGCACAGGCTCACGCCGCCTGCGACTCCGGCACCGCGGAGGCGCGGCTGGACCACGCACTCGGGCTCTGGCGTGGTGAGCCGTTCGCCGCGCTGGACACACCGTGGCTCAACGAGGTCCGGCGGTCACTGGCGGCCAAACGGCTGAGCGCCGAACTCGAGCGCAACGACATGGTGTTGCGCCGTGGCGGGCACGCCGAGCTGCTGGAGGAGCTGTGCGAGCTGGCGGCCGCGCATCCGCTGGACGAGCGCCTCGCGGCCCAGCTGCTGCTGGCGTTGTATCGCAGCGGCCGCCAGGCGGACGCGCTGGCGCGTTACGAGCGGCTCCGGCGCAGGCTCGCCGATGAGCTCGGGGTCGACCCGGGCGCCGAGCTTCAACAGCTGCACCAACGGATTCTGGCCACGGACCAGGTGCTCATCACATCGACGGCGCGCGCGCCGGTGCCCCGGCAGCTACCCGCGGCTCCGCGATCGTTCACCGGCCGCACCCGTGAGCTGGCCGTGCTCGACTCCTTTGTGGACACACCGGCGACGGTCGTGCTGTCCGGTGCACCCGGCGTCGGGAAGACGGCGCTCGCCGTGCACTGGGGACACCTTGTGCGAGAACGGTTCCCTGGCGGCCAGCTGTACGTCAACCTGCGCGGATTCGACCCGGCGGGCTCGCCGGTGGATCCGGCGTCGGTGATCCGCGGTTTCCTTGAGGCGTACGCTGTTCCAGCCGCGGACATCCCGGTCGACCAGGAGGCGCAAGCCGCGTTGTTCCGCGGGCTGGTGGCGGACAAACAGGTTCTGCTGGTGCTGGACAATGCCCGTGACGCGCAGCAGGTCCGCCCGCTCCTGCCCGCCGCGCCCCGCTGCCTGACGGTGGTGACGAGCCGCGGCTCGCTCACCAGCCTGGTCGCCGTGGAAGGCGCGCATCCACTGGCCGTCGATCTGCTCACCGACGAAGACGCCAGGCGCCTGCTGATCGCGCGGCTCGGGGCCGAGCGGGTCGCCGCCGAGCCCGCGGCGCTCGACGAGATCATCACGACCACCACCCGGCTGTCACTGGCGTTGGTCATCGTGGCGGCCTGGGCGGCCACCCATCCCGGGTTCCCGCTGGCCTGCCTCGCGGCCGAGCTGAGCGACAGCCGCCGCCGGCTGGACGTGCTGAACGCGGGCGACCCGGCGACCGACCTCCGCGCGGTGTTCGCGTTGTCCTGCCAAGCGCTGAGCCCGGGCGCGCGGCGCCTCTTCCGCTTGGCGGGCCTGCATCCCGGCCCTGACCTGTCCGCCGCCTCGACCGCCAGCCTCGCAGGCCTCCCACCCGGCGCGACTCGGCCGCTGCTGGACGAACTGGCGCAAGCACACCTGATCGACGAGCATGAGCCTGGCCGGTACATCCAGCACAACCTGCTGCGGACTTACGCGACCGAACTCGCGCACCGGACGGACAGCGACGAACTGCGGCACGCCGCGGCCGACCGGTTCCTCGAGCACTACCTGCACACCGCTTACCAAGCCGATCGGATCCTGAGCCCCCACCGGGATCCGATCACACTGGCACGCCTTCAAGCCGGTGTCGCCCCGGAAGCTCACGTCGGCTACGAGCAGGCGCTGGCTTGGTTCACAGCCGAACGCCGAGTGCTGCTGTGCGCCGTCCAGTTCGCCGCGTCCTCGGGGCGGCCGACCTACGCCTGGCAGCTGGCGTGGAGCCTGCAGACTTTCTTGGCACTGCGGGGCCATTGGCATGACGTGGTCACCGTCGCCGGTGTCGCGATGGCCGCCACCGAGCGGCTGGACGATCCGCACGCACAAGCCGTCCTCGGCCGCCTGCTCGGCCGCGGCCACCTCGAACTCGGGCGCTTCACCGAGGCGCGCACCACGCTGCTGCGGGCACTCGAGCTTTGCCGGCGGCTAGGAGATCCGATCGGGCAAGCCGACGTCCACCACGACCTCGCCGTGACCTGCGCGCGGGAAGGTGGTTCCCGTGACCACACCGGCATGGCTCTTGACCATGCCCGCCGGTCCTTGCGGCTGTACCGCGACGGCGGCCACCGTCCTGGCCAAGCCGGTGCGCTCAACGACATAGGCTGGCTGCACGCGCTGCTCGGGATGCCCGACGCGGCCATCACCGCCTGCTCGGAGGCGCTGGCCCTGTTCGAGGACCTCGGCGACCGCGACGGCCAGGCGGCGACCTTGGACAGTCTCGGCTACGCCCACCACTGCCTCGGAAACCACGAGCGGGCCGTCGACTGCTATCGGCGTGCCATCGGCCTCAACCGCGAACTCGGTCATCGGCATTGCGAATCCCAGGCGCTGTCTCATCTCGGCGACGCCCTCCGGACCGCCGGTGACGTGACTGGCGCCCGGGTCGCGTGGGGTCAGGCGCTCGCGATCCTCGACGCCCTCGAGCACCGCGACGCCGAAGCCGTCCGCGCCAAACTGGACGGCGCCTCCGCGGGCTACAGTAGACCTCGGTTACCGAACACCTGATCGACTGTGCGCCGGAGGGAGGATCAGCTGAAAGTCAGCGATTCCTTCGTCCACCTGCATGTCCATACCGAGTATTCGATGCTGGACGGCGCGGCGAAGGTGCGGCCGTTGATGGACGAGGTCGTGCGGCTCGGCATGCCCGCCGTCGCGGTGACCGATCATGGGCATCTCTACGGAGCCGCCGAGTTCTTCCGTGAGGCGCGCCGCGCCGGGGTGACGCCGATCATCGGGGTCGAGGCGTACGTCGCGCCGGAGAGCCGGTTCACGAAGAAGCCGGTCTTCTGGGGCGCGGGCGGTCAGCGCGGCGCGGGCGCCGACGTCGAGGACGGCGGCGCCGATGTGGGCGGGCGGGGCGCGTACACCCACATGACGTTGCTCGCGCGGGACGCGACCGGGCTCCGGAATCTGTTCCGGCTGTCCTCGCGGGCCAGCATCGAGGGTTTCTACCGCAAGCCCCGCGTCGATCGGGAGCTGCTCGCCGAACACTCCGACGGGCTGATCGCGACCACCGGCTGCCTGGGCGGTGAGGTGTCGACGCGGTTGAAGCTGGGGCAGTTCGAGCAGGCATTGGCCGCGGCGTCGGATTTCAAGGACATCTTCGGCGCCGGGAACTTCTTCCTCGAGGTGATGGACCACGAGATCGCCGTGGAGCGGGCGCTGCGTGAGCGGCTGCTCGACATCGGGCGTCGCCTGGACCTGCCGCCGCTGGCCACGAACGACGCCCACTACGTCACCGAAGACCAGGTCGCCGCGCACGCGGCGCTGCTGTGCGTGCAGTCGAACAAGACGTTGAACGACCCGGGCCGGTTCCAGTTCGAAGGCCACGGCTACCACCTGAAACCGCCGGGGGAGATGCGCGCCTACTGGGATCGCGAGCTGCCCGGCGCCGCGGACGCCACGCTGGCGGTCGCCGAGCGGATCACTCCCGACGCCTACGCAGAGGTGTTCGCCCATCGCGACCGGATGCCGGTGTTCACGGTGCCCGAGGGCCACGACGAAGCGTCCTGGCTGCGCGCGGAGGTCACGCGCGGACTCGCGCGCCGCTTCCCCGGCGGGGCGCCGTCGGAGTATCGGCCGCGGCTGGAGCTGGAGCTCGAGGTCATCATCGGCAAGGGCTTCCCCGCCTACTTCCTGGTGGTCGCCGACCTGGTCGGGTACGCCCGCGAGGTGGGGATCCGGGTCGGCCCTGGGCGCGGCTCGGCGGCCGGCTCGCTGGTCGCCTACGTACTCGGGATCACCAACATCGATCCGATTCCGCAGAAGTTGCTGTTCGAGCGGTTCCTCAACCCCGAACGCGCGTCGATGCCCGATATCGACATCGACTTCGACGACCGGCGCCGCGGCGAGATCCTGTCCTACGCCACCGACAAGTACGGCGCCGACAAGGTCGCCCAGGTCATCACGTTCGGCACGATCAAGACCAAGGCCGCGATCAAGGACGCGGCACGGGTGCGGTTCGGGCAGCCCGGGTACGCCATCGCCGACAAGATCACCAAGGCGCTGCCGCCATCGATCCAGGCCAAGGACATCTCCCTGTCCGGCATCGTGGAGCCCGCGCACGAGCGGTACGCCGAAGCCGCCGAGGTCCGCTCGCTGGTCGAGACCGACGAAGACTGCAAGACGATCTTCGAGACCGCGCGCGGACTGGAAGGCCTGATCCGCAACGCCGGTGTCCACGCGTGCGCGGTGATCCTTTCGCGTGAGCCGTTGATCGACGCGGTGCCGCTGTGGCGGCGCGAGGACGACGGCGCGCTGATCACCGGCTGGGACTATCCCTCGTGCGAAGACGTCGGCCTGCTGAAGATGGATTTCCTGGGCCTGCGGTATCTCACGATCCTGGGCGACACGATCGACAACGTCGCGGCCAACCGCGGCATCGACGTCGACCTGGACACCTTGGCACTCGATGACGAGCCTGCCTACCGGCTGCTCGCGAGCGGTGACACGCTCGGGGTGTTCCAGCTCGAGAGCGGCCCGGTGCGCGATCTGTTGCGCCGCATGAGACCGACCGGCTTCGAGGACATCGTCGCGGTGCTCGCGCTCTACCGGCCGGGACCGATGGGCATGAACGCCCACAACGACTACGCCGACCGCAAGAACGATCGGCAGACGATCATCCCGATCCACCCCGAACTCGAGGCGCCGCTGGCGGAGATCTTGGCCGACACCTACGGGCTGATCGTCTACCAAGAGCAGATCATGCAGATCGCCCAGAAAGTCGCCGGCTACACTATGGGCCGCGCGGACACGCTGCGCCGCGCGATGGGCAAGAAGAAGATCGAGATCCTCGAGCAGGAGTACGCCGGCTTCGAGGCGGGCATGGTCGCCAACGGGTTCAGCCCGGCCGCGGTGAAGGCGTTGTGGGACACGGTGCTGCCGTTCGCGGGCTACGCGTTCAACAGGTCGCACGCCGCCGCCTATGGGCTGATCGCTTACTGGACGGCCTATCTCAAGGCGCACTACCCGGCCGAGTACGTCGCCGCGCTGCTCACCTCGGTTGGTGGCAACAAGGACAAGACCGCGGTCTACCTGGCCGAATGCCGTCGGCTCGGCATCCGCGTGCTGCCTCCGGACATCAACGAGTCCGCGGCCCGCTTCGCCGCCGTCGGCGAGGGCATCCGTTTCGGCCTCGGCGCGGTGCGCAACGTCGGCGTCCACGTCGTCGACTCGATCATCGCCACCCGGGAGAAGCGCGGGAAGTTCTCCTCGTTCACCGACGTGCTCGACCAGTCGGACCTGGTGGTGTGCAACAAAAGGGTCGTCGAATCGTTGATCAAAGCGGGAGCGTTCGACTCGCTCGGTCACACGCGCCTCGCGATGATCCGCGTCCACGACGACGCCATCGATGCCGTGGTTCCTCTTAAACGCCAACAGGCGCTCGGCCAGTTCGACCTTTTCGGACCGGGAAGCGGGGAAACCGCGTCGTCACCGCTGACGCACCTGCGGTTCGACGAGGACGAGTACCCGCCGAAGCTCAAGCTCGCCTACGAGCGTGAGATGCTCGGGCTTTACGTGTCCGCGCATCCGCTCGACGGCGCCGAGCGGCTTCTCCGTCACCACGCGCCCCGCCCGCTCGGCGCGATCGTCGCCGACCCGCCGCCCAGCGACGGCGAGGTCGTGCTCGCCGGGCTGATCACGGCTTTGGACCGCAAGGTCAACAAGCGCGGCGAACCATGGGCGATCGCGACCGTCGAGGACCTCGACGCCTCCATCGAGGTGTTGTTCTTCCCGCGCGCGTACCTGCTTTACGCCGCCGAACTCGCCGAAGACAACGCGGTGGTGGTGAAAGGCCGGGTCAATTGGCGCGAGGACACGATGTCCGTCTTCGCCAACGCCGTCCTGCCACTCGATTTGAGCGACACCACGGCCGTGGCGGGGGAGCGGCAGCCGCTCGTCCTGCTCGCCGCGGCCGCCACCCTCGACCTCGGCACCGTGCACGCGCTGCGCTCGACGCTGCGAGCCCATCCGGGCCTGACTCCGGTCCACCTGCGCCTGATCGGCCCCAGGGCGCGCACCTTCAGCCTTCCCGAGTACTCGGTGACGCCCTCGGCGAGCCTGATCGCCGACATCACGGCCATCACCGGCATCGCCGTCAAACGCTAGACCCGGCCTTGCGCGTAGGGGTCGTGAGTGTTCCGGCCGGTTAGAACCGGCCGGAACACTCACGAGCCTTTCTTAGTGGGGGATCAGCGTCCAGCGCTGGTTGTTCTCGGCCTTGTCGGCGAAGAGCTGGACCAGGGTGGCGTTGGCGGTGCCGTGTGCCCTGGCGTCGAGCACCTTGGCCGACTGGACACCGCGGAGCGCGTAGGGCGCCCCCGACGGGTCGGTGGTGAACTCCCATTGCTGGTTCAGCCCGGAATGGCAGGTGAACTGCAGGAGCGAGGCCTGGTTTTCGACGCTGGCGTTGTCGACGTCCAGGCATTTACCGGAGTTGCGGTTCTTGAGGTTGTAGATGTTGTTGCCGACCGGGACGAGGTCCCAGATCTGCTTCACACCGCCGACGCAGTCCCAGAGTTCGATGCCGGCGCGGTCCTTGAGCGCGTCCTGACCCGCTCCGGCGACCTGGATGCAGCGGCCGGATTCGGACCCCTTGATCTCGACCGCCCTCGGGGTGATCGCGGTCGCCCGGTAGGCGACGCCACCGCCGCCGTCGAGGCTCCAGTCGATGCGGCCGCCCTGGAAGTTGCTCCGCCTGCCCTTCGGCGTGGCCAGCTCGTCGCTGGTGGGGTAGCCGAGCCAGGATCGTTCGGCGCCCAGGTCGTTCCACTTCTGGCGGATGGAGCCGTAGACGAGCATCGAGCCGATGTTCGGGTGCCAGTAGATGGCGCTGTAGTTGCGCGCGAAGGTGACGGACACGCCGACACCGTCCGGGAGCCTCGTCGGGTCGGAGGTCGGCCAGTTGAGCATGCCGTCTTCCCCGCCCGCTTCCAGGAATTTCCGGTAGATGTCGCCGTAAATTCCGTAGACGCCGCCGTTCGTGATGTCGTACACCGCGCCGCCGGAGAAC
The DNA here is from genome assembly GCF_900107045.1 of Amycolatopsis xylanica. Taxonomy (GTDB): domain Bacteria; phylum Actinomycetota; class Actinomycetes; order Mycobacteriales; family Pseudonocardiaceae; genus Amycolatopsis; species Amycolatopsis xylanica. The sequence continues at coordinate 1,702,629 of NZ_FNON01000001.1, read as the reverse complement.
TTCTGCATCTGCCCGGCGGGACTGCCGAGCGGGCCGAAGGAGTCCTGGAAGCCGATCGGGAAGCCGATGGCCCCGTTGTGGGCGTTCATCGCCTTGTACTTCTGGTAGATCCGCCCCGCGACCGGATAGACGCGGACGTCCGCGCCGTCGTGCCGGAGGTAGATGATTCCCCGCTCGTATTCCCGATAGCCGTTTCCGGCCGCGTCGAGCACCGCCGCGGCGATGGGCTTCCCGATGGCGGCACGGAGGTCGGCGTTGGAGTTGTACAGCCGGTCGATGGGCATCGGCGGCCGGGGCGAGTCGGCGAACCAGTCCGACGGCGAGGGGACGCTCATGGCCCTGAACTCGGTGAAGTCGCTTCGTGAGCCCGGCACGAAGAGCCCGTAGTAGCTCTGGCGGTCGGTGAACGGGGCCAGGGTGTCAGAGGACGGGCACCAGGTCGCCAGCTTCCGGAACATGTCGGTGCCGTCGGTCGGCGCGACGTCGACGTGCGCCCGGCTCATCGTGCTTTCGCTTGCCACGTAACGGATGTAGCGGCCAGGCCGCGTCACCGACTGGAACGAGAGGCAACTGGGGTCCGCGAGACCCGCCTCGACCTTCCAGGTCTGCTTGGGCTGTTCGGCGGCCGTCCACTTGGTGAGCGTGGCCGTTCCGTTGTCGTCGGTGAGGTAGACGTCCTTGTCGCGGGTCTCCGAGATCCCGCGGATGGTCTGGATGTCGTGCTGGTACTGACCGGTGCGCAGGAACTTCTCCCGGTCGATCGACGTGCCCGCGAGCGCGGTGTCGGCGGCGTTCACCAGGTCCGGGTGGAACCGGCTGCGGAGCGCGCTGTCCCGGATCACGTTGATCTGCTTGACGCGTTCCAGGTCGCGGCGGCGGAGTTCGTTGTCGATGTCCCGCTGGCGGGCGTCGGCCGCACCGGTTTCGATGAACTTGGTGCGATCGGCGTCTTCCAGGCTGAGCACGGCTTCACGGGCGGCGAGGAACACCTCGCTGCCGGAGGGCGCGAGCTTGTAGATGGTGCGGACGAAGTCGTCGTCGTCGAGCTTGCGCATCCTGTCGTCGGCGATGATGCCGAGCGCCTGATAGGCCGCGGCGGCCTTCTTCTCCTCGGCGATCGCGGCGGCTTTTTCCGCCTCGGTCTTGGCGTTGTCCTCGCGGATCTGCCTGGCGAGGTCTTCCTTGTGTGCGGTGAAGATCTCGACCGTGAGGAAGGACCACTGTTTCTCGGGAGTGCCGTTCAAGGCCGCGACGGCGGCCTTGCGGGTCTCGATGTCCTTGTGCTCATCGGTGTTCAGGTTGAGGAAGACGATGAAATCGTAGATCGAGCGGCCCAGCTCCGGGGTGTACCTGTCCTCGGTGATGCCGATGACCTGTGCGGCGTCGACCTTCGCTTTGCGTTCCCGCTCCTGCTGCTGGCGTCGTTCGTTGACGATCGCGATGTCCTCTTGGTGCGCCGCCGCCATACCGGTCTTGATGTAGGTGGTGCACGGGGCGCAGGGCGGATCGTTCTGCACCAGCAACGCGTCGATCGCCGCCTGCTTGACCTTCTGGTTCGCGGGCTCGGCGGGCCGCGGCTTGTCCTGGTCGTCGGCGGCCCGGTACATCGCGGAGGTGAAGTCGCGGTCGGACAGCCCCGTCAACTCCGGCCCGGCCACGATGCCCAGCAACGCCGCGGCGTTGCCCTTTTCGATCTCGGTCGACGGCGGCGGGCCGTCGGCCCGCGCGGTGTCGAAGGTCATCAGGCTCACGGCCGTGGCGAGCACGGCGGGAAGCACCGCGCCGCGCAGAACACGTCTCAGTCTCATTCTTCTGCTCTTTCAAGGAATGCGGGACGCCGGCCGCTGAGGTTCCAGTGGCCGGCGTCCATCGCGGGGAGATGACCGGGCGCTACTGGGGGATGATGGTCCAGCGCTGGTTGCCTTCGCCCTTGTCCGCGAACTGCTGGAGAAGGGTGGCGTTGGCGGTGCCGTGGGCCCTGGCGTCGAGCACCTTGGCCGAGTGCACGGCGCGGAGCGCGTAGTTCGCGCCGGTGTCGTCGGTGGTGAACTCCCACTGCTGGTTGAGACCGCCGTGGCAGGTGTGCTGGATGATCCCGCCCTGGTTGTCGAGGGTGTTGTTGTAGACGTCCAGGCACTTGCCCGAATTGCGGTTCTTCAGGTTGTACTTGTCGTTGCCGAGCGGGACGACGTCCCAGATCTGCTTCACACCGGAGACGCAGTCCCACAGCTCGATGCCGGCGCCGTCCCTGATGGCGTCCTGCCCGAGGCCGGCGACCTGGATGCAGCGCCCGGACTCGACGCCCTTGATCTCGATCGCCTTCGGCGCGACCGGGACCGTCTTGTACGCGACGGTGGCGCCGCCGTCGTTGCTGAAGTCGATCCGTCCACTTTGGAAGGTGTTGCGCCTGCCCTTCGGCAGGTCGAACTCATCGCTCGTGGGGTAGCCGAGCCACGACTTCTCCGCGCCGAGCTCGTTGTACCTGCCGCGGATGGAGCCGTAGACGAGCTTCGCGCCGGTGGCCGGGGTGTAGTAGATGGCACCGGTGTTGCCGACGAAGGTGGTGTACCAGCCGACCCCGTCGGACAGGCGGACGGTGTCGGAGGCCGGGTAGCTCAGCAGGCCGTTCTCCGCACCCGTTTCGGCGTACTTCTTGTAGATCTCGCCGTAGACGACGAACGTGCCGACGCCCGACACGACGTACACCGCGCCGCCCGCGAACCGCTGGACGCGGCCCTTGCTGAACGTGCGCTCGTCCTCGACCGGGTAGCTGAGCACGCCGCCTTCGTAGCCCAGCGAAGCGAACTTCGCCAGTACCTCACCCGCGACGACCGACGTCGTGAGGTTGGTCGCGCCCGGGCGGAAGGCCTGGTAGAGACGGCCGTTCTGGTACTGGCGGTAGCCGACACCGTTGCTGCCGAGCACCGCGTCGGCGGTCGGCGCGCCGAGCCTGGTGCGGGTGTTCGCGTCGGTGGTGTAGCGGCGCTCGATGGGCATCGGCGGCTTAGGCGCCTCGACCGACCACACGGTGCCGCCGGACGGCGCGGTGACCGCCAGGTCGACCTTCGACTGGACGTTGCCGAAGGCGATCCCGGAACCGGCACGGCGCGCGCACCAGGTCACGGTCGGCCCGAAGGCGTTGGTGCCGTCCGCGGGGTCGACGCTGAGCCTGCCGTTGACGTAGCGCAGGTAGTAGTTCGGCCGGGTGGTGGAGGCGAACGAGTGACAGGTCGGGTCCGCGAGACCCGGCTCGACCTTCCAGACCTGCTCCGGGTGCTGCCCGGTCGCCCACGGGCCGAGGAGTGCCTGCCCGTTGCCGTCGGCGAGGTAGAAGTCGTCGAGCGCGACCGTGCGCAGCGTCTGCGTGAGGTTCTCGTCCTTCCCGGTGAGCAGGAACCGGACGCGCTCGGCCGGGGTGCCGGCGAGCGCCTTGTCGGCGGCGGCGACCAGCGCGGGGTGGGCGAGGCTGTTCGCCGCGCGCGTGCGGAGCTCGAGGATCTGGCGGCTGCGTGCCTCGTCCCGCTTCCGGAGCGTGTTCTCGATGTCGCGCTCGTGGGCCTCCTGCGCGCCGGTGTCGATGAAACGCTTCCACTGCACCGGATCGTGGCTGGCGAGCGCCTCTTCGGCGGCGCCGAACACCTCGGTGTCCTGCGCGACGCGGTTCGAGATCTCGAACACGAAGGACTGGTCCGAGAGACGGACCATGGCGTCGGGCGCCACGATGCCCAGCGCGTGCCAGGCCGCGTTCGCCTTGGCCTCGCGGGCGATCGCGGCGTCCTTCTCGGCCTGGGTCTGGTCGGTCCGCTCCTTGATCAGGCGGTTGACGTCGGCGGTGTGCGCGATGCCGAGCCCCGAGCTCAGGAACGTCCACTGCTCGTCGGGGGTGCCGGTGAGCGCGGCCTGGGCCTTCTCCTTGACCAGCTGGTCCTTGTGCGCGTCGGCCTTCAGGTCGAGGTAGGCGATGAAGTCGAAGAGCGACATGGCCTTCTCGGCGTTGCCCACCGGGATGGTGAGCAGCTGACCGGCGGTCGCCTTGGCGGCCCGCTCCTTCTCTTGCTGGTCACGCCATTCGAGGTCGAGCTTGACGTCTTCCTCGTGCGCCGCCTTCATCCCCGACTTGATGAACGTGAGACAGGCGGCGTCACCCTCCTCGAGTGCCTTGAGCGCGGCCGTTTTCACGGTCCGGTTGCCCGGCTCGAGCGGACGGGGCTTGTCCTGGTCGTCGGCGATGCGGTACATCGCCACGGTGAAGTCGCGGTCGGTCAGGATCATCAGCTCGGGGCCGGGATTGACACCGAGCAGCGCCGCGGCCGCGATCTTGTCGTCGTCGGTGGACTGGGCGGCCGCGGCGCGCGCGGCTGTGCCGGTGGTCGGGACACCGACCGGTTCCCAGTTTTTCGGTGCCGCGGCCGGGTTTTCCGGCGCGGTGGCCGCGAAGGCGGGAGCGGGAGCGAGCCCGGCGATCGTGGCAGCCGCGGCGCCGGCCACCACGGCGGAGCGCACGCGCCGGGGCCAGGCCCGGTTCGGTCTGCTTGCTGATACGGAGCTACTCAAGATGGATTCCTTATGATGGTGGAAAGTCCATGGGAGCACGCATAAAACCCCAGGCGCGTGCGAGCAAATCGTTGCCAGGTAGCGAAAAAATGGTCAAGACCAGCCGTGGGACCGTAACAGGTTCGTGATCACCGGGGCCGCCGGGTGTGACCTGGATCATATTCCGAAGTCGCCCGTGCGTATTTTCTGGCAGAGTCGGCATTCTGTGTGAGAACACGGAATACCGACTAACTTGGGGGTTATCGGTGCACTGGGGATCGGCCATAACTGGCTGTGCGCTGACTGCTGCGCTCACTTTTACCGGCTGTGGTCAGGTGGCAGCCGCGGAAACCCATTACATTACTGCGTTCGGCGCAGTTCGAACGACCGGAATAGAACAGTCGCCGTGGTATCCGAATGTCCGGCAAGCGGCGCTTTTTCATAGCCAGGCCCTGGTCAGGGCTTCGGCGTGGCAGGCATTGCGGTCCTCCGACGAGGCGGTGCTGCGTGAGTTCGTGCTCCGGGGATTCGCGAAGGCGCGGCAGCGGGCCAATGAATTCAATGCGCGTAACCGGGATTTCGCTCAAAGGGTTTACGACACTTACTCGGCCGCCTATTCGCCACTGGTTCATGCCACTGCCGGTAATGTGCTCAAAGGTAGTAGCGCTGACTGGGACTGGTTCGTTCGCACTGGTTTCGCGGAAGCGAAAGCGCAAGACAATGCGGCCAGGGAAGCCGATGAGCAGCACAAACAGCAGATAGCACAGGCCGATCGCGATTTCGTGCGGCTGCTGTCGACCGCCGATCCCGGCGAGCAGGTGCGGCAGGCCGCCGAGTACGCCTTGCGCAACGGCGGGCTGGACGCCGACATCCGGGAGTTCTTCGCGAGCGGCTGGATGGCCGCGGCCGGACTGGACGTCGAACTCTTCCGCCTGCGCACCCAGGACGCGGGCATGTACCTCCACGCCACGATCTCCCAGCTGATCATCGACGCCCAGGAGGCCGAAAAGGTGGCGCTCGAGTCGAGCGGGGAAGCGGCGGTGAAGGCCAGGGCCGTCGCCGCCGGGGCATGGGCGGACACGAAGCAGAAGGCCGACGCCGCAACGAAATCCTGGGACGACGAGCGCAAGCTCTGCCTGGAGCAGGCTCGCTACTGGCAGACCGTGCTCGAGCGGGCAGGCACGCAGGCCGATCCGGTATGGCAGAGCATCGGCGCCGCGGCGGACAAGCAGCGCGGCACTTGGACGACCGAGTCGGCCTTCGCGGAAGGCCAGGCACAGCACTGGGGTGGCGTCAGCACCGACGCGCAGGCCGGTTACGACCGCATGACCGGCGAGCACTGAGCATTCTTCTTTCCTCTTCCCTTTCCCTGCTCTTGTTTTCGTGAAACTGGGGTGTTTCCGAACCATGTCAAGATCACCATGGCGCTCGAGGCGGAAGAAATCGGCCGGATGGCGCAGAGCCGTGGTCCTCACGGTGACCACCGCCTTCCTGGCAGGCACCATGAGCGACGGCGCCGCGGCCATGGCCGAGACGGCCGCCGCGCGTGCCGCCGCTCAGTCGTCGTTGCCGCAGAAGGAAAAAACTCCGGCCGCGGCGCAGGCGCAGCAGGGAATCGACCCCGAGGACCAGGCGCTGCTCGACCAGATGCAGCGTGACCTGCTCGCCGACATCGCCGCGTTCGACGAGGACGAGGAAGTCCGCGAGGCGGCCAGGGTCACCTTGAAGAAGGCCGAGGCAGGCGACAAGAAGGCCGTCGAGGATTTCTTCGATCACGGCCAGCAGGATGCGAAGAAGGCCGCGAAGGAACGTAAAGACCGCATCGACGCGCAAAACCGCAAGCTGATCGAGGCGCTGGCAGGCACCGGCGGCCCGGCGTTCAACGCGGCCGTCACGCGCGCGCTGCAGAAGGACGCCCGCGAGCGCGAGAACTTCCTCGCCTTCGGCCGCGATATCGCCGCGGAGCAGGACCGCCGGGACGGTGCCTACGAGAAGGAGCTCAAGGACCGGCGCCGAGCGCACGTCCAGCAGGCGGCCGACCAAGGCACGCCGGAGGTCTCGAAGGCCGCGAAGGCGGCGCTGGCCGCGGGCGACGCCGCGATCGAGGAATACCTCAAGACCGGCTACCTGATCGCGGCGAAGAAGGACGCGGACGCCAGGGACGCGCACCTCGCCGAACTCGAGCGGCAGCGCAAGGAGAACGAGGCCGCGTCGGCCGAGGCGCAGAGGGTCGTCAGGGCGATGAAGGCCCGGCGCAACATCCTCACCGCGCACGGCGATGGCCTGAAAGCCTTGGAGCGGGCCGCGAACGACATGACCGGCGCGGCGGATGCCTCCCGCGAGGCGGCCAGGGTGCTGGCCGCGGATCAGGCGAGCGGTCAGTATCACCCGGAGCTGTACCAGCGTGCGAAAGACAGGGTGGCGCAACAGCTTCAGTACGCGATCGCCGACGCCAGGGAGGCCGAGACCGCGGCCGCCGGCGCGACCACGCAGGCCAACATCCTGGTCGAGAACGGGATGCCGCACGGCCTGCAGTGGGTGAAGGTCGTCCAGGGCATGGCCGCCGCCGCGCAGGCGGGCAAGCAGGCCACGGAATCCGCGGTGCACGCGGTGGACGCGATCGCCGCCGACGCCGCGGCGACCGACGCCGCCGACAAGGCCAAGAAGCACGAAGAGAACGCCAGGCAGTGGCTGGCCAACGCGAAGTCGCATGAAGCGAGTGCGTTGCAGATGGCCAAGGCGGCTCGGGACGAGGCCAACGCGGCGGCCGAGGCCGCGCGGCTGGCGAAGCAGGCGAGGATCGACGCCGAGGCGGCGCTGGCCAGTGCCAAGGTGCACGCCGCGAACGTGAAGCAGGCTCGTGCCGACGCGGAGAACCAACGGACCATCGCGGCGCAGAAGCGGCAGGAGGCCGAGCAGTGGCGCGGGGTCGCGGAGCAGAAGCGCAAGGAAGCCGAGGCGAAGCAGCGCGTGGCCGCCGAGGAGCGGGCCAAGGCGGTGCAGGAGGCGAATGTCGCGCGCCAGAAGCGGCAGGAAGCCGAGGCGCAGCAACGGATCGCCTCCGACAAGCGGGTGGCGGCGCAGCAGCAGGAGCAGATCGCGGCCGACGCGGCCAAGGACGCACGGGCACAGGAACAGATCGCGGCCAACGCGGACAACAGCGCGAGTATCGAAGAGAACAAGGCCCACCAGGCGCGGGAAGAGGCCGAGCAGCTCCGGCAGTCGGCCGACACGGCCGAGAAGCGGGCGCAGGCGCTCGGCGCGCTGGCCGACCGCGCGGAAAGCTCCTCGGAGATCATCCAGGACGACAAGGTCAAGGCGCGCAACGCGGCGAACCAGGCGCGCACCGACGCGAACATCGCACGGGGAGCCGCGCAGAACGCCAGCCTGCGAGCCAATGAGGCCGGCGCGGCCGCGGTGAGCTCGCGCAAGGCCGCGACCGAGGCGCAGGGCGCGGCTGGCCGGTCCCGAGCACACGCGGACCGGGCGCAGTCGGCGGCGTCGGAGGCCCGTGCCGCGGCACGGGAGGCCGAGCACGCCGCGGGGATGTCCCGTGCGGCGGCGAATCAGGCGCAGGCCGCCGCGTCGCGGGCGAACCAGGCGGCGAACCGGGCCGAGCAAGAGGCCGCCGCGGTGCACGCGGAGGCGGTGCGGGCGCGGGCGGACGCGGAGACCGCGACCGCGGCCGAGGCGCGCGCTGCGGAGAACGCGCGCAAGGCGATGGATCTGGCGCAGCAGGCGATGGTGGAGTCGGCGAAGGCGCTCGAGGCGGCGGACCGGACTCGCGACGAGGCCAACGCCGCGTCCGAGGAGGCGGCGACGGCGGCCGTCCAGGCCGGGATCGCGACCCGCGCCTCGGCGTCGACCACGAAGGCTTCGGCCGGTATCGCCAACCCGGCGAACACGGCGATCACGCTCACCAGCCCGTTCGCCGGCGCCGATCTCGACGCCGACTTCGTGCAGCTGGTGGCCAACCGTGCCAAGGACATCGGCGACACCCAGGTGAAGGCCGCGCAGCAGGCGGCGGCCGACGCGAACCAGAAGTCGATCGAAGCGGCCGAGGCGGCGAGGAACGCCGGAGAACTGGTGAAGCCGGCCTACGAAGCCGCGGCCAACGCGGCCAAGTCCGCCGCCGACGCGGCCAAGGCCGCGGCGGAGGCACAGGTTTCGGCGGCCGACGCCGCGGTCGAAGCGGCGGCGGCACGCAGGCTGGCTGCCGAGACCGAGGCGGTCGACGCCGAGGCGCAGGCCGACGCCAAGGCGGCACGGGCCGCGGCCGATCAGGCGGCGGCCGACGCCGCGCTCGCCGGCCGCGCGGCGGATCAGGCCGAGCGTGACGCGGCGGCGGCCCGCCAGGCGGCGGACAGCGCCACCAAGGCGGCCAACGAGGCCAGCGCGGCGGCCACCCGCGCCGAGCAGGACGCGGCCGCCGCGGTGAAGGCGGCCGAGCAGGCCGAAAAGGACGCCGAGGAGGCACGCCAGGCGGCCGCCCGCGCGGACCAGTACGCGAAGGACGCCGATTCGGCGGCGAAGAACGCCGAGAAGTACGCGGACAACGTCGAGGCGAGGGCCCGCAACGCCGAGGAGGACGCCAAGGCGATCCAGGCCCAGCTGGCCCAGCTGCAGGAGGAAATGCGCAGGGCCGCGGAGGAGCAGGCGCGCCGGGAGGCCGAGCAGGCCATCAACGACGACAGCGAAGTCCCCGCGCTCACCCCGGAGGAGGAGGCCGACCTGCGCGCCGAGAAGGGCCAGGCCGGTGTCGACCAGTACAACCAGGCCCGGGCCGAGGCGAACAAGAGCCTGCTCGACATGATCGTCGCCGAGGGCGGGCAGATCATCCTCGACCTGATCGGCTACACGGACGCCAAGAAGTGCTTCATGGAGGGCGATTTCATCTCCTGCGTGATGACGGTGATCAACGCGTTGCCCATCCTGAAGCTCGCCAGGTTCCTCACCAAGATCCCGGACGCCATCAGCACGACCGTGCGGATCGTCAAGGGCATCCGGACCTTCAAGGACCTCAAGCTGGCGGCTCGTGGTGTCGTCACCAAGCTTCGTGACCTGCTCAGGCAGCTCAAGGGCTGCAAGGCGCCAGGGATGCGCGCGGCGGGGACCTGCACGGTGGTGGACAAGCAGAAGATCCGGGAGAAGGAACTCGAGGCCCACACGGGCCAGCCGTCGGTCGCCGCGAACCCGGGACAGCGGCTCGCCAGCATCGCGGGGCAGCAGACGGTGAACGGATGCTTCAACACGATCGTCCCCACGGACGTCTCGTTCAACTACCCGATGCAGGACTTCACCTGGCTCGGCAATCCCGCCAAGCGGGCCACCGGCGGCATCGTCTGCGCGAAGAGCACGACCACGCGGTCCGGTGAGCCGGCGGCTCCGGTCGGCCATCCGGAATCACCGGCGAAGCTGGGCATCGAGCCGGTGCAGAAGGGTCACCTGGTCGCGGCCCGGCTCTGGGGTTCGATGAGCGTGGAGAACATCGTGACCCAGTACCGCGCGGTCAACCTGTCGGACGTGAAGATCGTCGAGAACGCGGTCGGCGACATGCTGGACCGGCACCCGGCCAGGGACGTTTCGGTGATCTACGAAGTCCACGTGCAGTACCCCAGCGCCACGGCCGCGATGCCGGAGTGGATCTTCATCGAGGCGATCTCGTCCAACGGCGCGAACTGCTTCGCTACCATCCACAACGTGCCAGGGGGCAACGTGAACAAGGAACGCTGCGACTCGTTCCGGACCGCCTGATATGACGAGGAGCGAAGCATGACCTATGTGGACGAGGTGGCGCGTCTCGTCGGCTGGCGGCCCGGGGACTTCCGACCCGAGGTGGACTGGGCCGCCGTCGAACGGGACCTGGGCCTCCGGCTGCCCGCCGACTACAAGGAACTGCTGACCCGGTTCCCGTCGGGTGCGTACCGGGCGAGCATCGAAGTGGAGAACCCGGCGCAGGGTGCCGATGAGCTCGCGGGCGTCAAACGGCACAACCAGGAGTTCCTGGAGATCTTCGCGGACCCGGACACCGGATACCTCTCGGGCACGTCCTACGTGCTGTTCCCCGAGCCCGGCGGGCTGTATCCCTGGGGGAGCACCGATTCGGGTGGCACGTTCTGGTGGATCACCGGCTCGGCCGACCCGGACACCTGGCGGGTCGCGTACAACGACCGGGACAACTGGCACGAGCACGCGGGCCCGATGTCGAAGGTCATCCACGAGATCCTGGTGAGCACCGGCGAAGACAACATCCTGCGGTGGGACCTGTCCGCGAAGCCGGTGGAGTTCACCGGCTTCGTCGGCTCCCGGATGGTCTCCTACCCGGCCTCCTGAGGCTCGTGAGTGCCGCGGCCGGTTCTAGCGGACCGGTATTTGTCGACCTGCCACGCGAGTCTCGGCGCGAGTGGGAGTTTTGCTCCGTTAGATGCAGAAATCCTCCCACTCGCTCGGGCTCGTTCACCCTGGGCACGTGACAAGGGTCGCCCTTGCAACGCTCTGGGTGACAAACGCCGCCCTTGTCACCCAGGCCGGGGCCCGGTGTGTGGGAAACGGAGCGTTGAACGCCTCGTTTCCCACACACCACCACACATAAGTCACTTTCGTTCCGCTGAGCGTGACACAAGCCCCGTTCATACCGACCAGCCAAGCCCAGGCCAGGCGTAGATCGCCAAAAAACGGTTGGCTCTAACCCGCCGCGCCACTCACGAGGGGGTTGACACCGGAAAGTGTGAGTGGTTTATTACTCACATGGCGGCGACGGGACGGGTGCTCAGCACCGCGGAGGAACGCAGGGAAGCGGTGCTCAGCACCGCGGTCAGCAGTTTCGCGGCCCGTGGCTACTACGGCACCAACACCACCGAGGTGGCGAAGCGGGCCGGCATCTCGCAGGCCTACGTCTATCGCCTGTTCCCCAACAAGGAAGCGCTGTTCGTCGCGGTCGTCGAGCACTGTTTCGACCTCGTGCGGGACAGCTTCGCCAGGGGAGCGGCGAAGGCGCGCAGCGCTGAGCCGCACGAAGTGCTGATGGCGATGGGCGACGAATACGCCAAGCTGATCGCCGACCAGGACCTTTTGCTGGTCCAAGTGCACGCCCAGGCGGCAGCGGCTTCCGAGCCCTCGGTGCGTGAAGTGGTGCAGCGAAGCTACGCCAGGACCGTCGAGTACGTACGCAGTGTCTCCGGCGCGGACGCCGACGCGATCCAGTACTTCATGGCCAGGGGAGCGTTGTGTCACCTGGTGGTGGCGATCGGCGCCACCGAGATCGACGCGCCGTGGGCGAACACGCTCTCGGCGGGGCTGCGCCACTACTGAGTTTTTCTCGAGAACGGCCGTGTCGCACGGCCTTCTTTTTTGGCCCAAAGTGTGAGTGGTCAACCACTCAATCTTCGAAGGAGAAGTCATGAACCAGGAACTGCACGTCGTGCTCGGAACCGGACCGGTCGGCCTGACCCTCGCCGAACGGCTCGTCGCCCAGGGGCACCTGGTGCGCACGGTGAACCGGTCCGGCGGCGGTGAGCAGATCGCCGGTTCGGTGCGGGTCGCCGCCGACGTGACCGACCGGGGCAAGCTCGCGGAGGTCGTCGAGGGCGCCGACGTCGTCTACAACTGCACGCACGTTCCGTACCAGCTGCAGCCGCAGGTGCTGCCGGTGATCCAGGACGCGCTGCTCGATGTCGTCGGCCGGAGCGGCGCCAAGCTGGTCACCGTCGAGACGCTCAACCAGTACGGCCCGACCGGCGGGGTGCCGATGACCGAGCGGACGCCGCTCGCCGCGCAGGGCCCCAAGGGCAAGACGCGCGCCGCGATCACCGAGCGGTACCTCGCCGCGCACGAGCGTGGTGACCTCCGCGTCGCGCTCGGCATGGCCGCCGACTTCTTCGGCCCGCGCGTGCTGCTCTCGTCGCTGGGGGCGACGGTGTTCCCGGCCGCGCTGACCGGCGGGATCCGGCTCGGGCTGGGCGACATCGACCTGCCGAAGAGCTACACCTACGTGCCCGACCTCGCCGCCGGGCTCGCGGTACTCGGCTCCGACGAGCGCGCACTGGGCAAGCTGTGGCACCTGCCTGTCGCGGGGCCGCACACCACCCGGGAGATCCACGGGATCATCAGCGACCTGACCGGCCAGCCGACGCAGCTCACCGTGCAGCGCGAGCCGGAGCCGTTCGGCCCGTACGACGAGGCGTTCATGGCCGAGTACCGCGAATTCTTCTACTGGCACACCGAGCCGTTCGTCATGGACGACTCGCTCTACACCAGCACGTTCGGCGGCTCCGCCACCCCGATGCGCGAAGCGCTCGCCACCACCCTCGACTGGTTCGCCCACACCGCCGCGAAAGGACTGTGACCATGAAGACCCTGTACACCACCGAAGTGACCTCCAGCGGCGACGGGCGCAACGGCAAGGTCCGCTCCTCCGACGGCCTGCTCGACACCGCGCTCGCACTGCCCAAGGAAGCAGGCGGCTCCGGCGCGGCGACCAACCCCGAGCAGCTGTTCGGCGCCGGCTACGCGGCCTGCTTCCACAGCGCGCTGCGCTTGGTCGCCAGGGAGCGCAAGGTGAAACTGTCGGGTGACACGGTCGTCGCGCGGGTGAGCCTCGCCCAGGACGAAGCCGGATTCCTGCTCGACGTGGAGCTGACCGCCTCGCTCCCCGGACTGTCGCGAGAGGACGCCGAATCGCTGGCAAGCGACGCGCACGGACGCTGCCCGTACTCGCGGGCGATCCGCGGCAACGTCGACGTCACGCTGCACGTCTCGGCCTGACCGGCCCTGCGGGGTCGTGAGTGTTGCCGACGGCCGACACTCACGACCTTGCGGGCAGGCCGAACACTGCCCCGGATTCCGCCCGAAGAGGCGCGACGCCGACCGGTCAAGATCGTCATCCTGTGCGTGGCCATTTTCACCGATGACGGGATGGGACCTTGATCAGCGGACGACGCAACGCCGTCACGCGGATACCGGGGCGCGCGCTGCTGGCCGTGACGGCCTGCCTTGTGCTGCTGGCCGGCACCCTGCTGGCGACGACCGCACACGCCGAACCGGATATCAACGGCGACTTCCGGACCGCGCTCAACAACAAGTGCCTCGGCCTCAACCATGGCGCGCCTGCCACGGAGAACTGCGACGGCAGCGGTCCGCAGAAGTGGCAGAGCAAGGACGAGGTGATCCACAACCTCGCACTGCGAACCTGCCTGACGGTCGCGGGCGCGGATCAGCGCAACGGCGCACCCGTCGTCGCCGCGGCCTGTGACGGCTCGGTGTCGCAGCGCTGGTACCTCGAGGACCGGCAGGTACGCAGCAGGCTCAACGGCAAATGCCTGCAGGTCACTGGTGGCGCCTACGCCGTCGGCGCCAAGGTGAGCGTGTGGGACTGCGACGCCGCGCCCGCCAAGAGATGGTGGTGGGCCTATCCGCTCGACCACTACCGGTCCGATCTGAACGACCTCTGTTTCCAGGTGCCGCGTGCGGCCACGCCCAACGGCACCCCGGTGGTCGCGGCCGCCTGCGACGGGTGGAACACCTCGAAGTGGTGGCGCGGGCCGAACCGGGAGCTGTACCTGGTGTGGTCGAGCCTGTGCCTGGACATTCTCGGCTCCAGCGCGCAAAACGGCGCCGAGGCGGTGGTGTGGGAATGCAACGGGCTGCCCAGCCAGCGCTGGTCCGCGGACCCTGAAAACCACCTGCGCAACGAATCCAACGGCAAATGCCTCGAAATACTCGGCGGCTCGGCGGCGACCGGCGCCCGCATCGGCGTCAGCGACTGCATCGACAAACCCTCGCAGAAATGGCGGATCCGATGACCAAGCGTGGCAGGATTCGCGCACTCCTCGCGGTGCCGCTGATACTGGCCGGTCTGGTGAACCCGGTCCAGGCCGGGCACGCCGCACCGCAGACCGCCGGCGTGGTGCCCTGCGGGGTGCAGGCGGGCGGCCTGATCGGCGACCGGTGGCAGGGCCTCAACGCGGGCGGCGGCCCGCTCGGCTGCCCGACCGCTCCCGAAGAAGCGGTTCCGAACAGCACCGCGCGCCGCCAGCCGTATGAGCACGGCGAGATCGTCTACTCGCCAAGCCAGGGCGCGAAAATGGTGGTTTCGGCATACCTCGAGCGCAACGAGGCGGTCATCGACTGGGGCTCCACCGAGGGCCACACCTACAGCTTCTTCATGATCGGGTGGAAACACAACGGCCTGACCAGGGTCGAAGCCGCGTCACCCGCACCGGCGGACCACGGCACCTTCAGCATGCCGCTGACCAGGGGACCTGGCCGTTACGAGTTCCAGGTGCTCGGCTGCGACGGCGTGCCCAACCCGCAAAACGGCCAGCCTCAGCCGACTTGCCGCGACGGGTACACCTTCCCGGTGGCGCTCACCGTGCCGGACCTGTCAGCCCAGCCGTCGGACTGCCCGGGCCCGGCGGTGGACGGCCTGATCGGGCAGCGGTGGCGTGAGCTGGGCGCCGGTGCCGGGAAACTCGGCTGCCCGACCTCGCCGCAGGTCGGCGAGCCGTTCGGCAGGCGGCAGTACTTCCAGCACGGTTCGCTGGTGTTCTCGCCCAGGCAGGGCACGAACCTGGTGGTCGCGGTCTATTCGATCAACAACCAGGTGTTCGCCGAATGGGGACCGACCGATCCCTTCTTCTACGACAAGTTCATCGTGCGCTGGAACGTCGACGGCAAGCACGAGGACGCCTGGCAGCACGATGTCTATCCGTACAAGGAAAGGCGGCGCGAAGGGTTCCACCGGTTCTGGGCGCCCAACGGCCATGTCGAGGTCATCGTCGAAGGCTGTGACGGAGACTGCAAGCAGGGCTGGACGCTGACCGCGACGACCGAGGTCTTCTACACGGGCGGCACCGACATCCGCGACGTCTCGGCGACGGATCCGGCGCACGCACTGGACAATGTGGACGTCCGGCGCGCCCGCGCCGCCGAGCACCAGGCCTGCCAGAACCCGCTGGACATCTCGACGAGGAAAGCGGGCGAGGGCGAGATCACCGGCATCGCCGGGCATCTGGAGACCGTGCGGCGCCAGGGCACGGACTTCCGCTGTCCGGGGCAGGCGTCGAGCGTCGAACTCGCCAACCGGCTGCTCCGGCAGGCGACGACCTATCCGACCGGCTCGACCTTCGACGACATCTTCATCTGCGAGCATCGGTACGGCGACTACGACATGTTCCTCAAAGGACTGATGGTGGTCATGTACCGCTACGGGGACCTGCTGTATCCGCTGAGCAAACAACACGCCCGCGGTTACCTGTTCTCCGAAACCGGTCCGCATTCGACCGACGACGAACATATCGAGGCGTGCAATCTCGACGTTTCCGAGACCGAGAATCACCGGCTCATGATCGAGACGTCCAAGTATCTGTCGAACCAGTTGCTGTGGGATGTCAACCACGACAACACCTACGACAATGCGGCCAACGGGCTGCGGGACTACCTGCTCCCGCATATCCAGAAGTTCGCGCAGCACGATTTCATGGAGTACAACTCCAGGCCGTACAGCAGGCTGGCCGCACACGCGCTGATGAACCTCTACGACTACGCCCGTGACCAGAAGATCAGGGTCGCCGCGCAGATCGTGCTCGACTACCTGACCACGAAGTTCGGGGTGTCGAGCAACGACCTGCGCCGGGCCGGGCCGTTCCGGCGGCAGAAGGAACGCGAAGACGAGGAGATCCACACCTACTACGGCGGCGATTCCGATCCGATGACCGGGATGTTCATGCTGTGGACCGGTTTCACCCCGAACACCGGCGGCTATCTGCCCGACAGTTTCACCGGTGAGGCGAACATCGCGACGTTCAGCTCGTACCTGCCGCCTCGCGCGGCGATCTGGCGCGCGATGGACAAGTCGGAGCCGTACCAGCAGACCTTCTACCACGGCAACCGGCCGAAGATGTCGTACTCACCCGACAACGCCGACCCCGCCGTGGAGATCTACTCCAGCTCGCCGTCGTTCTTGCTCACCGCTGGTGGCGTGTGGACGAACAGTGGTTACGGTTACGACGTGCGCCGCAGCTACAAGCTGGTCGGCTCGGCGCAGTCGACCACGCTCATGCCGACGAAGAACATCGCAGGCCACGGTGAGGTGAAGTTCGAGGACCTGATCCGGTTCCGTGGCCGGTCCGACGACCGCAGCCGCTACAACATCTGCGTGTCCGGCGGTTTCGCGTGCGGGTACGGGTTCGCGATGCCGGACGTGCTGAACACCTGCGCCGACCATGTGGTGAGCGGCGGCTGGGACATCCTCAACCTGGACACCGAGAAGTGCGGCAAGCTCGGCATGTACGTCGCCACCCAGATCGTGGACACGAAGACCCAGGAGTTCGGCAAGACAGGCCTGTTCTACGCGATGGAATCGTCCAAAATGGACTTCGGCAAGTTCGGCACGGACACGGTGGCGCTGAACGCGAATCCGCCTGCGGGCACCTTCCGCAGTCCGGACGGGCACACGTTCGTCTTCAACTTCGGCAAGGACGACGACAAGTACGCCGCGCAGGTCACCTCGGTGGACGGCATCACCCAGCCGCACTGGTCGGCCACCGGGCTCGCGCAGGGACCCACCCTGCGCAGCGACGGCCACGACGGCTACCTCGAGATCAAGTACCCGAAGTGCGACGCGACCACGGTGCTCGACTACCGCGACGCGGCCAACCCCTCGATCACCACCCAGTGGGGTACCTGTCACTGAGTCCGCCTGCCCGAAAGTGGCTTTCGTCAGATCGCATCTGACGAAAGCCACTTTCGGGGTCTTCACGGCCGATCAGAATCGGTGCCGGCCGGCTTCCTGGCTCACGACGGCGGGCAGGTCGGCGAGCCTGGCGAGCCCGTCGAGCGGGTGGCGCATGCGCGGGTTGTGCCGCAGCCGGGGTTCGTTGCGGTTGAGGAACGCCCAGTAGCCCGCGGTGAACGGGCAGGCGTCGGCACCGAGCCGCTTCTTCGGGTTGTAGAAGCAGCCACCGCAGTGATCGCTCATGCGGCTGATGTAGGCGCCGCCCGCCGCGTAGGGCTTGGTGCCGACGACACCTCCGTCGGCGTACTGGCTCATCCCGATGACGTTGGCGGGCATCACCCACGGGAAGCCGTCGACGAAGGCGGTGGCGAACCACGCGTTCAGCGCGGCGGGGTCGTAGCCGCGTTGCAGGGCGTGGTTTCCCAGCAGCATCAGCCGTTCGATGTGGTGCGCGTAGCCGCGGTCGCGGACGCCGGCGAGCGCCGTGCGCAGGCACGCCGCCTCGACGGCGTCCGCGTCGAGCTCGCGCCACCAGTCCGGGAGCGGCCGATGGGCTTGCAAAGTGTTGCGGCGCAAGTACTGCGGGCCCAGGTGCCAGTAGAGGTGCCACACCCATTCACGCCAGCCCACCACCTGCCGCACGAATCCTTCGACACTGGCCAGCGGCGCCGCCCCGGTCCGGTAGCGGTGTTCGGCGCGGCGGATGACGTCGAGCGGATCGAGCAGGCCGAGGTTCAGCGGCACCGACAGGAGGGAGTGCGACATGGCCCAATCGGCGCTGAGCATCGCGTCCTGGTGCGGGCCGAACGTGCCCAGCCGATGGTCGAGGAACCGGCCCAGGGCCTGCTCGGCTTCGGCGGCGCCGGTCGCGAACCGGCGCGGACCGTCGATGCCGACCGGCTGGATGAGGCCCTCGCGTTCGGCGTGGTCGAGGTCGTGGCGTACCCGCTCGTCGATCTCGTCCTCGTCGGGGAACCAGGCGGCGGGCACCGGGAGCGTGGAGCGTCCCGGCGGGGGACGGCGGTTGTCGTGGTCGAAGTTCCACCTGCCGCCTGCCGGTTCGCCGCCAGGCTCGAGCAGCACACCGAACCGGCGGCGCTGGTCGCGGTAGAAGTCCTCCATCACGGCCCGCTGCCTGCCCGCGGCCCACGCGGTGAACTCGGCCTTGGTCAGCACGAATCCCGGCGTCGGCAGGATTTCGGTGACCAGGCCTTGCCCGCGCAGGCGCGCGACCAGTGCGTCGGCGGCATGCGAACCGGGTTCGTGGACGACGACGGGCCTGCCGAATCGGCGCAGCCCCGCGGTGTAGGTCGGCGCCTCGATGATCTTGGCCCGGTCGCCGAGTTCGGCGGCGAGACGGCGGATCGCGACGTCGACCAGATGCATCTTCTGCCGGTGGAACGGCTTGCGCGCGAAGGCGGCGGCCGAGCGGATCAGCAGCACCTCGCGATCACGGTGGTCCGGTGTGCTGTGGAAATGCGGGCCCAGCTGGTCACCGAAGAGCCACATGGCGTCCGGATCGCTCACCTGGTCGCGGCCTCGATCGTGCTTTGCTGCACCATGGCTCCCGTTCGGTAGGCCGACATCATGCACTGCCTGCGTGACGCGGGGAGAACGCGGGCGCGCACTATCACTCGATCGTGCACTTGGGTGAACCGGTCGCGCCGTTTACCGTCGAACCTTTGGTGTCGAGGAAAGCGACGGACCTGTAATGCCGGACAGGCACTGGGGTGTCACAGAACGTGCGGGCCTGTTGTCGAAGCGGGCTTTGGTCATCGCTTCCCACGCGGTCGAACACGCGGCGCTCGCCGAGGGCGCCGACGAGAAGATGATCGTCTTCGCTCTGTTCCAACGATTGCCGTACTTCGAACGGGAACGCGAGGTGTACGCCAAGATCGCCCGGCGCGCGGCCGTGACGGTGGTCGGCATGGTCGATGCGGGCCGCCCGGATCTTCCGCACGGCGTGACCCCGGTGCTCTTGCGGGCCGACGAAACCCTGGCCAGGGAATGGTCGGTCGCGGTCCTCACCCCGACGTTCGGCGGGTCGGTCGTCGCGCAGGACCTCGACGAAGTGGATCCGTCGGCGACCTCGGTCGAGGCGGCACGGCAGTTTCAGGGCCGCTGGGGTTTCCGTCGCGACGAGGCCTACGCCGAGGTCGTCCGGCTCCGTGACGCGTTCGGCGACCGGCTTCCGCCCACCGCGCGGATCGCCGTCGACGAGGTGCTGCGCGGCGTGACGGCGCCGGCCGCGTCGGTGGTGGAGAACCGGACCGAGGCGGCGTTGCGTCATCTCGCCACCCGGCTGGAACGGCGGCCGCGCACCGAATCCGCGCCGCTCGCCCCGGTGACCGACCCGGACACGGGGCTCGCGACGCTGCCGGGGATCGCCGCGTGGCTCGGTGCGTCCACCGACACCGTCCCGCTCGGGCTGATCTTGATCACCGTCGACGACCTGGACGAAGTCGGCCGCCGTCACGGCAACCGGCTGAAGATGCACACCGAGCAGAACATCGCCGACCTCATCCGGGAAAGCCTGCGCCCGCTCGACCGGGCGGTGCGGCTGAGCACCGACGAGTTCTTGCTCATCCAGCCCGCGCTCAGCGCCAACGAACTGGCCGACCGCGCCGCATATCTCGAGCGCAGGCTGAAGGCGCTGCATGCCACCTACCCGTTCGTCGATCCCCATCCCCGGATCACGACCCTGCTGACCCGGCAACGGCCCCTGCCGATCCACAGCCTGCGGACCGACCGTGACAAGGCCGCGGCGATGCTGTGGCCGTCCGACCGCGGGGACCTCGCGGAGACCGCGCCGTCCGCGGCCTGGTTCCGCTGACGGCCGGGCCGTCAGGAGCGGAAGAACGTGCGCAGGTCTTCGGCGAGGACGTCCGGGCGTTCCATCGCCGCGAAGTGCCCACCGTCGGGGAACTCCGACCAGTGCACGATCTGCGAGTTGTCCCGCTCGGCGAAGGTCCGGATCGTCTTGAAGTCGTCGGCGAACACCGCGACGCCGGTGCGCGACGGGTTCACCGCGGGCTCGTGCGCCGCCTTTGCCTCTTCGAAGTGGTAGCGGCCCGCGGTCGCCTGGGTGTTGGTGAACCAGTAAAGCGAGACCTGGGTCAGGATCTGGTCCGTGGTGACGAGGCTCGTCCCGTTGCCGAAGTTGTTGAACAGCTCGCTGTACGCGAGCTGGCCGACCGGCGAATCGGCGATGGCGGCGCCGATGGTCTGCGGGCGCGTCGCGTTCATCTGGTTGTAGCCGCCGACGGACTGGAACCATTCGAGGTGCCCGAGCGCGGCGTAGTCCTTCGGCTCGAGCTTCTCGAACTCGGCCGGGTCGCCGGAGGGGAACGAGAAGAGCTGCAGCACGTGCAGGCCGAGGAAGCCCTCTGGCTCCATGAGCCCGAGCTCGCGGGAGATCATCGCGCCGCCGTCGCTGCCGTGTGAGCCGTACGAGTCGTACCCGAGACGGCGCATCAGCTTGTCGAAGGTCGCCGCCACCTTCCGCATGGTCCAGCCGCGGCCGGTGAGCGGCATGCTGTAGCCGAAGCCGGGGATCGAGGGCACCACGACCGAGAACGCGTCGGCCGCGTCGCCGCCGTGGGCGACCGGGTCGGTGAGCGGGCCGATCAGGTCGAGGAAGTCGACGAACGAGCCAGGGTAGGTGTGCAGCAGCAGCAACGGGGTCGCGTTGTCCTCTTTGGACGGGACGTGGATGAAGTGGACGTTCTGCCCGTCGATTTCGGTGAGGTAGTGGGGGAACTCGTTCATCCGCGCTTCCTGCGCGCTCCAGTCGAACTTGGTGCGCCAGTAGTCGACGGTCTCGCCGAGGTAGCTGTTCGGGGTGCCGTACTCCCAGTCGTCGGTGGGGGCAGGCTGCGGCAGCCTGGTGCGGGCGAGGCGCTCGTGGAGGTCGTCCAGGTCGGCCTGGGGAACCTCGATGCGGAAGGGGCGGATTTCGTTGTTGTTCGTCATGAGAAGAACAGTAGAACCTGTATAGGTACATTAGGTTCCTATATACTCAGGCAATGCTCGAAACCGCTTCCCGCTTGCTCTCCCTGCTGGCCTTGCTGCAGTCGCGACCGGCGTGGCCGGGCTCTGAACTGGCCGAACGCCTCGACGTCAGCGGGCGGACGGTCCGCAACGACATCGATCGGCTCCGCGAGCTGGGCTATCCGATCGAGGCCGTGCGCGGGCCCGCCGGGCACTACCGCATGGGTGCCGGGGCGAAGCTGCCGCCGCTGCTGCTCGACGACGAGGAAGCGGTGGCGGTGGCGATCGGGCTGCGTGCCGGGCGTGGGGTGGCGGGCATCGAGGACAGCGCCGCGCGTGCGTTGTCGAAACTCGAGCAGGTGTTGCCGCATCGGCTGCGGCGTCAGGTGACCGCGGTGCACGAAGCGGTCACGGAAGGGCCGGCGAACACCGGCACCAATGTGCCGGACCCGGTGGTGGACGCCGCGGTGCTGGCCACCGTCGCGGCAGCGATCCGGGACACCGAGCTGCTCCGGTTCGACTACCGGGCGCCGGATCGCGAGGACGACCTGCCCCGGCGCAACGACAGTTCGGCGCCGTTCGGGGACTGGCCGGTCCTGGTGGAGCCGTACCGGCTGGTGAGCTGGGAACGGCACTGGTACCTCGTCGCGCGGGGCCTGGAGACCGGCGCGTGGCACACCTACCGGGTCGACTGGATCTCGCTGCGGATGGCGACTCATCGCCGGTTCACGCCGTCGCCGTTCCCTGGCGGGGACTACACGAGCTTCGTGCTGCGCGACGTGGCCACCGCGGGCTGGAAGGTGCACGCGCGGATCACCGTGTCCGCGCCCGCGGAGGAGGTGCTGGCGCGGATCAACGCCGCGGTCGGCGTGGTCGAGGCGGTGGACGAGTCGACGTCGGTGCTCGTGACCGGCGGGGACAGCCTGGAGATCATCGCCGTCTACGTCGGCATGCTCGGCCTCGACTTCCACGTCACCGAGCCGCCGGGCCTGGTCGAGCACGTCCGCGTGCTCGGCGAGCGCTACCTCCGCGCCGCCGGGTGACACTATTCTAGTGCTAGAATAGTCGGGTGTCCGCGACCTTGACCGATGGCGAGCTGACGGTGCTCGGCCTGCTCGCCGAACAGCCTCGCCACGGCTACGACCTGGAGAAGGTCATCGAGCAGCGAGGAATCCGCGCGTGGACCGCGCTGGGCTTCTCCTCCATCTACTACGTGCTGGACAAACTCGCGCGCCGCGGCTTGATCGAGGCGACCGGCGCGCCCGCGTCGGCGAAGGCGCGCACGACGTTCCGCGTCACGGCGGCGGGCAGTGACCTGTGCGCCGCCGCCACCCGGGAAGCGCTGGCGGCGTTGACACCGGTCCGCGCGCGGGTGCTGATCGCGATGGCCAACAGTCCCGGCCTGCCGGAGGCGGACGTGACGACCGGGCTGGCTCAGCGCGCCGAGGCGCTGCGCGAGCAGCTCAAGGACGTCCGGGCGGCGCGCTCCGGGCAGGAACCCTTACCCAGTGCGGCTTCCGCGATCTTCGACTACAGCGAAGCCATGCTGAACGCCGATCTCACCTGGACCGAAACCACGCTGGGCGCACTGGCGGAGGAGGCAGCCATGGACAAGTACGACATCAAGAAGGCCCACAAGCCGCTCTATTCCCCTTCTGCCAAGGACTTCACCGTCGTCGACGTGCCCGAGCTGCGGTACCTCGCGGTCGACGGCGCCGGCGATCCGAACACCTCAGCGGCGTACGTGAACGCGGTCGAGGCGCTCTACGGGGTCGCGTACACGCTGAAGTTCGCCAGCAAGAAAACCCTCGGCCGGGACTTCGTGGTCGGCCCGCTGGAGGGGTTGTGGCGCGCGGACGACCCGGCCGTGTTCGCGGCCCGGCGCAAGCAGCTGTGGGAGTGGACCATGCTGATCAGCCAGCCTGACTGGATCACCGACGACATGGTCCAAGCCGCGGTCGACGAGGTCTCCCGCAAGAAGGACAACCCCGCGCTCGAGAGCGTCAAGCTACGCACCCTCGCCGAGGGGACCTGCGTCCAGATCCTGCACGTCGGCTCCTACGACGACGAAACCCCGACGCTGGACCGTCTCCACCACCAGTACCTTCCCGAAAACGGCCTGACCTTCAACGGCGACCATCACGAGATCTACCTCAGCGACCCGCGCCGGACCGCGTCCGCCAAGCTCAAGACGATCTTGCGTCAGCCCGTGCGCCCCTCGTGAGTGTTTTGGCCGGTTATTGAGGGGGAACGCAAGGGTGGCGTGACTGTCGGCTTGGGCTCGGGGGTCGTGAGTGGTACGGCCGGTTCTAACCGGCCTAAACACTCACGACCCCCGAGGGACCCGCCTCGCAGTCGGTGGGCTTGGGTCAGGGCCTCCCTCACCCGAACCCACCGAGTCAGGGCCTCCCTCACCCGAAATATCGGGTGAGGGAGGCCCTGACCACCTGCAACCGGGTGAGGAAGGCCCTCACCCAGCCGCATCGGGCACGCCACATTTGCACTTCCCCTCAATAGAACCGGCCGGAACACTCACGACCCCTTGGGCGCGTGAGGGTCACCGAGTGTGAGAGGTGAGGCGGCGGCGCAGGCGGCCGATCATGCCGTGCCCGAGCGCCAGCCCGGCGTGACCGAGCAGCGCCCGGCTGCGCGCGGCACCTGGCAGCCGGGAGCCGCCGAGCACCGCGAACCGGGTCCGGTCGCCTTCCGCGACCGCGGCCATGCCGCCGAGCACGAAGCGGCTCTGCATCACGCACCAGCCGGGCCGCAGGACGATGTCGAAGTCGGCGCGATTGCCGATCACGCCGACCGCCCTGGCGCGGATGTTCTCTCCCTCGACCTTCGTGTACGTGAACGTGCGCATGGCGCGGACCAGGTGGGGAAGCTCGTGCTCGAGGTCGCTCGCGACCGCCCAGACGCGGTCGAAGGGCAGGTCGATGAGCTCTTCGGCGAACATCGGCGCGTGCGCGGCCGTGGCCAGCACGCGCAGGCGGCGGACCGGGTCCAGATCCGCTGTCGGCCAGGTCTGCGTCATGACGGAACACCCTCCCTTTGCGACGCCACGGGCGGCGTCGATGCTACCGGTACCGCTGGGGCCGCCGAGTGAAAAAGGTGGCCCATCAACCAAGAGGGGCCGAGCGGGCGAGACGTTCCCGCGGGTTTGGAAAGTTCCGGCTAGTACCGCTGATCGCTCTCTGTGCGTGATGACCCAGCGACACTGAGAATTACTTCCACAATTCTCAGCTGTGGCGGGGAACACCTCCGGGTGGACGCGACTCTTTCCATGCACACCGACCGTGACGATCGAGGAGTGCGCATCCATGCCCGATGTTTCCGAACTGGCGGCGGACCTGCTGCCGGAACCTTCAGCGCCACTCGGCGTTCTCGCCGAGTACGCCGCCGGACGCCATGGCGAGACCCCGTTCCTTTCCGACACCCCGTGGGCGCTCACGGACCGTCCTGTCCGGACGTTCGCGGAGTTCGCCGCCGCCATCGAGGAGCTGGCCGACCGGCTGTGGGCGGCGGGCGTGCGGCGCACCGACACGGTCGCGATCGTGCAGCGCAACCACATCGAGGTCGAGGCCGCCATGCTGGCGCTGGCCAGGATCGGCGCGCTGCCCGTGCTGCTTTCGTCCATGATGGAGGTCGGCGAGCTGCTGGAGTCGGTGGCCAAATTGGACTCGCCGACCGTGCTCGTCGACGACTTCGGGCTCGCGCGGCTGGGCGCCTCCCGGCATGCGTTGTCCCACTTGGCTTCGCGGGTGCTGACCTGGTCCGCGAACGCTCCTCAGTGGACGATCGGACTCGGTGACAGGGAAGCGCACCTGGCGAGCCCGCGTGAGGCGTCCGAGCCGTTCGTGGTGACGCATTCCTCGGGCACCACCGGCGGGCCGAAGCTCGCCGCGCACTCGGCGCGCTCGCTGTTCGGCATGGTCGCGCCGATGATCCTGATCCTCAAGACGCAATACTCCAAAAAGGACCTCAACGCCAAGCACCTGTCGTTCGTGCACGCCCGCACCTGTGCGGGAACGCTGGCGAGCCTCGAAACGGCCATCCCGATGCTGTCGCTGTGCGACCCGGATCCGGCCAGCGTCAAGGAACAGCTGCTGCTGCACAAGCCGACCTCGCTCGAGACCCACCCGAACATCTTCATCCACTGGGAGCGCCTCACCGAAGACCCCGACCGGCCGTTCGCCAGCGTGCAGCGGTTCATCTCCACCTTCGACGCGATGCACCCAAGGACCGTGCGCACGCTGCTCGGCGCGTCGGACGACCCCGGCGCGCACTACCTCCAGGCATACGGCCAGACCGAATCGGGGCCGATCAGCCTGCGGATCGTCGGCCGCGCCGACGCGGGCGGCTACTCGCCGCGCAACGTCGGCTTCCCCGGTGGGCCGATCCGGATCCGCGTGGTCGACGAGGCGGGCGCCGAGGTCCCGGCTGGCGAGACCGGCTACATCGAGACCCGGTCGCCCGGCCGGATGCTCGGCTACCTCGGTGGTGACGACCCGATGATCCCGGCCGACGCCTGGTGGCCGATGGGCGACATCGGCCGCGTCGGCGCCGACGGCTCGCTGGAGCTGCTCGACCGGATCGTCGAACACGTCGAGGGCACGGAAAGCCTGCTGGAGCGCGAAGACCAGCTGCTGGACCGGCTGCCGGAGCTGGTCGAACTGGTGCTGGTGAAGACCGAGTCCGGCGACGGCGTGTTCGCCGTGGCCTGCGTGCGCGCCGGCGAGGAATGCACGGCCGAGCGCTTCCAGGACGCCGCGAAGGAGGTCGGCCTCGGCGCGATCCCGGTGCGTTTCTGGGACTGGGAGGCGCTGCCGCTGACCGGCTCGTACAAGGTCCGCCGCGGCGTGCTCCGCCAGCGGCTCGGCCGCCGCATGGAGAAGTCCGCCCCGCGACAGGTGAAGGGATCGGCTCGATGACACACCTCTGGGATCTCATCCGGCGCGCGCTGCGCCCCGACACGGCGCTGCACCTGCCCGGCGAAGGCCGCTCGGTGCCCGCGGTCGAACTGATCACCGGCGCCGAGTCCACCGCGGCAGGCATCGTCGCCGAGCTGGGCGGCACCCAGCCGAAGAGGCTGGGATTGCTGGCTGACAACGGCGAACCCTGGGTGCGCGGACTGTTCGCGACTTTCCGGCTCGACGCCGCGGTCGTGCCCCTGCCGTTGCCGGCGGCCTTCGCCGGGCCGGACGCCTACGTCGGGCACCTGGCGAGGATCGCCCGTGACGCGGAACTCGACGCGATACTGGTCAACCCCGGTTTCGCGCGGCGTACGGTCGACCGCCTCGCCCAGGCGCTGCCGGGCATCGCGCTCATCGACATCACCGAGGCGGGCGACCGCCAGGCGCTCCCGCCGAGCGACTACCGGGGCGGCGACGCCGAGGCCGTCATCCAGTACACCTCCGGCAGCACCTCGCACCCGAAGGGCGTGGTGCTGAGCCACGACAACGTGGCGGCCGGGCTCGCGACGATCAACGACGCGATCCAGTGGCTGCCGGAGGACGTGCTCGGCCTGTGGCTGCCGCTGTTCCACGACATGGGCCTGTTCTCGCTGCTCAGCTCGTTCGTGCGCGGCTCGGCCGTCTGCCTCTGGTCGCCGTCGGAGTTCGTGCGGCGCCCGATGAAGTGGCTCGGCTCGTTCGCCGCCTCACCCGCGACCGCGCTGCCCGCGCCGAACTTCTTCTACGACTACCTGGTCGCCGCGGCGGCGAAGCAGGGTGTCCCCGACGGGCTCGACCTGTCCGGCTGGCGGCTCGGCAGCAACGGCGCGGAACCCGTGCAGCGGCGCACGATCGAGGCCTTCGCCGAGATGTTCGGCCCGTACGGCGCCCGCCCCGAGCTGATCTGCCCGACCTACGGCATGGCCGAAGCGACCCTGATGGTGAGCTACTCGGGCACCGGCACCCAGGCCAGGATCCTCGACGTCGACCGCGACCAGCTCGACGTCGGCAGGCCGATTCAGCTTGCCGCGCAAGGGAAAGAGCGCACCCGCGCGGTCGTCTCCTGTGGACCGGCGGCCGGCTCGGTCAGGTTCCGCACGGCCGAAGAGGACGGCACCCCGCTGGCCGACGACGTGGTCGGCGAGATCCAGATCACCGGCCCGCCGGTGACCCGCGGCTACCTCGGCCTCCCGCCGGAGCGGCAGCCGTTCACCCCCGACGGCTGGCTGCGCACCGGGGACCTCGGCTTCGTGCACGACGGCGAGCTGTACGTCGTCGGCCGCAGCAAGGACATGATCGTGGTGCGCGGCCAGAACTACTACGCCGAGGACGTCGAGGAGATCGTCCGCACGACACCGGGCGTCAACGGCCGCCGCGGCGCCGCGTTCGCCTGGGCCGACGGCGAGGAAGAGCGCATGGCCGTGCTCTGGGAGACCAGCGCCGACCCCGCCGAGTCGGCCGCCATCGGCGCCGCGATCTGCGAGCGGCTCGCCGCCAGGCTCGGCCTGCTCGCCGTCCAGGTGGTGCCGGTCGCGCCGAGCACCATCCCGTTCACCAGCTCCGGAAAGGTCAAGCGCACCAGCGCGATCGAGCTCTGCCGCAAGACCGGCCTGCTCGACACGGCCGGCTCCGTCACCCGTATCCCGGAAGGACTTTCCCGATGACCGACCAGGCCACCACGACCGTGTCCGAAGCCCAGCTCGAAAGCGGCCTCGCCGTCGTCCGCCGCGCGCTGTCCGAGCAGGCGGGAGCCAGCCCCGAGAGCATCGACCTCGACAAGCCGCTGTCCGCGATCCCCGGCATCGAGTCGGTGAAGGCACTGCGCGCGATCACCCAGATCGAGGACGAGTTCGACGTGGTGATCCCCGACGACTTCCTGTTCGAGTCGGCCACGGTCCGCGAGTTCGCGGCCTACCTGGCCGGGCTGGTGGCGGAAAGAGGGCAGGCATGAGCACCGCCGTGGCACCGGGCTTGCTGACCGGCGCGATCGGCAGGTTCGTCCAGGTGCCCCGTGACGTGGCGCGGTACGAGACCGATGTCCGTACCGCGGCGAGCGCGCTGCGCACCGCGCCGGAGGACATCGCCGCGCTGGCGGCGGCCGGACTGTCGCATGTGGACGATCCGGTCCGCGGGCCGCTGTTCGACTACGACGACATCATGAACACGGGCATGTTCTCCGGCACCGGGCAGACCGTGCCGGAACTGGGCCTGCGGTTCCTGATGCGGTTCGCCGCCTCGCCCAAGGAGAGCTGGTACTCGCCGAAGGACTGGCTCGTCGGCGTCGCGCCCGCGGCCCGGCTCGACGGTATCGACGACGGGGACACACCGACCGTGCGGGTCCGGGTGCCGGACCTGGCCGCCGAAGGCGTCGAAGCGTTGCCGCTCAACGACTCCGCACACACGCCGCCGTACGCGGACGAGATCCAGGACCGGCCGTACCACGTCGCCGTCCGGCTCACCGGAGCCGCGCGGACCGTGCGTGACCGGCGGGTCATCGGGGTCTGGACGGACATCGTGGACGCGCTCACCGCGGGCGTGGTCACCTACCAGACCGTGCCCGAGGTGCTGCGCGCCGACCACCGGCGTGCGTGGCGGCTCGGCATGGCCGACTGCATCGTCGCCGCGAAGCTGCTCGCCGAACACCTGACCACGCTGGGGCTCAACGCGAGGGTCCGCCGCGGCTATCTGCTCGGGCTGTTCGGCAGCGACCACGCGTGGTGCGAGCTGGAGGAGGACGGCGTCTGGAAGCCGCTCGACCCGGTTTTCGCTTTTGTGGGCGCGAAAGGCGACCCGGCGCGTGGCGTGGCCAAGTCGCCGGAGTTCGCCGCCGCGTGCTTTGGCGGCCGCTTCAACCGGCTGCTGCCGTGCGTGGGCGAGGACGCGGCCCCGCTCGTCTACTTCGACGAGGACGCGGCGCCCTACTGGAGCATGGTCGGGATCAGCGCGAAGCCTTGGCGGCGCTCATGAATGCGCGCGCCGTCGTCAGGGCATGCCTTGACCTGCCTCAGCTGCTCGATCGGATCGGCGACACCGACGACCTCGTCACGCATGGCGTGAACTCCGGCGAGATCGTGCGGATCGCGCTGAAGTGCGAGGAGCACCTCGGCCGGATGCTCACCGACGACGAGCTGGCCGAACTGTCCACTGTGCACGCCATCGGACTGCTCATCGGAGGTGAACACTTTGTGGCTCAACCAGATACTGCGGCGTAACGCGGTCCGCCGCCCGGACGCGATCGCGCTGGCGGACGTCCGTCGCGAAGTCACCTGGAGGGACTTCGAACGGGAAGTGTCCGCGCTGGCCGCCTCGCTGAAGACCAAGGCGGCGCCGGGGGACCGGGTCGCGATGGTCTCGGACAACCGGTTGGAGATGATCGAGGCCTACTTCGCCTGCGCGGCGGCCGGAGTGGTCGCGGTTCCGGTCAACCCGGCGCTGGCCGATCCGGAGATCGAGTACATCCTCGGCTCGGTCGACCCGGCCGCCGCGGTCGGTGACGAGACGGGCCGCCGCAGGCTCGCCGCCGTGCGCCCCGGCCTGCCGGTCATCGCGCTAGACGAGCCGTTCGGAGAAGCCGCGCCGGTGGCGGCGAACGCGGACACTTCCGTGCCGGTGGCGATCCTGCACACCTCGGCGACGACCGGGAAACCCAAGGGTGTCGTCGTCGACGAGCGCTCGTTCCAGGCGAACGCGCTGTCCTGGCTGGCCGACGTCGGGGTGCCGGACGGCACGGTGTTCCTCAACGCCTGCCCGCTTTTCCACGGCAGCATGGTCATCGCGCTCGACTACCTGGCGGCGGGCACGACGGTGTACGTGCTCGACAAGTTCACCCCGCAAGGCTGCCTGCGCGCGCTCGAAGCCCGGCGGGTCACGCACGCGTTCCTCGTCCCGTCGATGGTCCGGCTACTGCTCGATTGCCGTGGCCTCGCGGACACGGATCTGGGGACCCTGCGGCTGCTGCTGCACGGGGCCGCGCCGATGCCCGACGCGCTCGCGGCCGAGGCGACCGCGCGGCTCGGCGTCGCGCTCCAGACGATCTACGGCATCACCGAAGGCGGCGGGCCGGTCGTGACGCTGCGGCCCGACGACAAGCCGGGCCAGCCGCCGTCACCCGGCGCGGTGTGCGCGGGCACGCCGATGCTCGGCACCGCCGTGCGGATCGAGGGCGCGGCCGGACCGGGGGAGATCGGCGAGATCCAGCTCGCGGGCGACGGGCTGATGCACGGATACTGGGGCAACGAGGCCGCGACGGCCGAGGTGCTCGATGGCGGCTGGCTCAATACCCGTGACCTGGGCTGTTTCGACGAAGAAGGCCACCTCTGGATCGTCGACCGCCGCAACGACCTCATCCTGCGCGGCGGCCAGAACGTCTACCCGGCCGAGATCGAGCACGTGCTGCGCCAGGCGGACTGGGTCGCCGACGTCGCCGTGGTGCCCGCCGCGTCCGAGACCTGGGGGCAGACCCCGGTCGCCTTCGTCGCGCCGCTGCCGGGGCGCGAGTTCGACGAGGCCGGGCTCATCGGGCTCTGCGTGCGCGGGCTCGCGGGCTACAAGCGGCCGAGCCGGTTCATCCCCATCACCGAAATCCCCCGCAGCGCGGCGGGGAAGATTCTGCGCCCACGGCTGCGTGCGGCCGCCGAAGGAGACTTGAAGTGACCGAAATCGACTACACCGACCCGGCGACCCTGCGTGAGCTGGCAGGCGACTGGGAGATGCCGCTCAACGGCACGGCGTTGTTCCAGTGGGACTACGACTCGACGCACGACAAGATGCTGCGGCTGTACCTGCAGGGCAAGACCCGGCAGTGGGACATGGACGAGCGGCTCGACTGGAGCCACGAGGTCGACCCCGAAGACCCGCTCGGCATGCCGGACGACTTCATCTCGATCGCCGGCTCCGACTTCTGGAACCGTTTGCCGGAAAAGGAAAAGATCATCGTCCGGCAGCACAGCGCCGGCTGGCTGTACTCGCAGTTCCTGCATTCCGAGCAGTTCGCGCTGATCGGCGTCGGCAAGGTGTGCGCCGCGGCGGAGAGCATCGAGTCGAAGATGTTCGGCGCCACCCAGCTGATGGACGAGGCACGCCACGTCGAGGGGTTCAACCGGTTCATCAAGACCAAGATCGGCATCCGGTACCCGCTGTCGTCGACGCTGGCCTCGCTGTTCCAGCACGTGATGGCCGACTCGCGCTGGGACTTCGGCGTGCTGGCCGCGCACGCGCTGGTGGAGAACATGGGGCTCGCCACCTTCGGCGTGCACCGCGAGCGGATGAAGGACCCGCTGGCCAGGGCGTTCAGCGCGTACGTCGCCCGCGACGAGGCACGGCACGTCGCGTTCGGCAGGCTGCTGCTGCGCGACTACTACCCGCAGCTGACCTCGGCCGAGATCGCCGAGCGCGAGGAGTTCGTGCTGGAGGGCTGCTGGGCGCTGCGCGAGCGGTACGTCGACGACGACGTGTGGACCCGGCTCGGTTACGACGAGGAATGCTTCAAGGCGGCCAAGCGCTCGCCCGCGAAGCGGGAGTTCCGGCGGCTCGTGTTCATGCGGATCGTGCCCGGCCTCAAGGACATCGGGCTGCTCGGACCCCGTGTCCAGGAAGGGCTCGCGAAGATGGGCGTGCTCGGGTTCAAGGAGATCGACGACGACGCGGTGCTCAAGCGCGACGAGGTCGCGGCCGAGCGTCTCGCCGACCTGGAACTCGCCGAGCGCAAGCACGAGGTCCAGCAGATCATGAAGCTCGGCGCCGCCGAGCCCGGCGAGCGGGAGGCCGGATGACCTCGGTCGCCGAGCTCACCAAGACCCAGCGTTACCTCGACGGGCTGATCGCCGGGACGGTCCCGTCGCCGCCGGTGGTCGAGCGGCTGCTGCTGCCGGACGCGACCGAGTGGTCGCCCGGCTCGCTCACCGCGCTGGTCGAGCTGACCGACGAGGTCACGCTCACCCCTGGCGTGGTGTTCGGCGGCTACATCGGTTGTCTCGTCGACCATTTCGCCGGGCTGGTGATGATGACTGTACTGCCGGACGAGCTGACGTTCCTCACCTCGGAGATCACCATCTCGTTCCGGGCGCCGCTGCGGCCGGGGCCCGCACGGGTGGAGGCGACCGTGCGGAGGTTCGGGCGCCGTCAGGCCTATGTGGACATCGAGTTCCACCAGGACGGCGTCCGCACCGGATCGGCGTCGGTCGAGCAGATCCTGCGTAAGGTCTCGTAACTTTCTCGTTTACTGGGGGTAGTTTTCGTCATGCGTATTCGCTGTGCCCTGGAACGGGAGCACGAGGAATTCCGGCTCGCGTTCCGTGAATTCGTGGAACGGGAGATAGTGCCTTTCCACGCGGAATGGGAGAAGAACGGGATCGTCGACCGCGCGGTGTGGAGCGCGGCGGGAAAGCAGGGTTTCCTCGGTTTCGACGTGCCCGAGGAATACGGCGGGCTCGGCGTCGCCGATTTCCGGTACAACATGATCCTGTCGGAGGAGATCGTCAGGGTCGGCGCGACCGGGATCGGGTTCGCGCTCCACAACGACGTGGTCGCGCCCTACCTGCTGCGGCTGGCCGACGCCGACCAGAAACGCCGCTGGCTGCCCGGGTTCTGCACGGGGGACACGATCACCGCGCTGGCGATGACCGAGCCGGACGCGGGCAGTGACGTCCAGGCGCTGCGCACCACGGCGGTGCGCGACGGCGACGAGTACGTGCTCACCGGGACGAAGACGTTCATCACCAACGGGATCAACGCCGATCTCGTGATCGTCGCCGCCAAGACCGGGTCCAGGGGGATCAGCCTGCTGGTGGTCGAACGCGGGATGCCGGGCTTCGAGCGCGGGCGCAAGCTCGACAAGATCGGGATGGCCGCGCAGGACACCGCGGAGCTGTTCTTCGACGACGTGCGGGTGCCCGCGGCGAACCTGCTCGGCAAGCCGGGCCGCGGTTTCCTCGCGCTGTCGGACAATCTGCCGCAGGAACGGCTGGGCATCGCCGCCTACGCGGTCGCCGGCGCGGAGACCGCGTTCGCGCACACCCTGGAGCACTGCCGCACCAGGACCGCGTTCGGCAGCCCGATCGGCTCGTTCCAGCACGTGCGGTTCGAACTCGCGGAAATGCTGACCGAGATCGAAGTGGCGCGTAATTACGTCGACAACTGCGTGCTCGCGCTCAACGCCGGTGAACTCGACGAGGTCACCGCCGCGAAGGCGAAATGGTGGGCGACGAACACGCAGAAGACCGTGCTCGACCGGTGCGTCCAATTGCACGGCGGCTACGGGTTCATGCGGGAATTCCCGGTGGCCAAGGCGTTCGTCGACAACCGGGTGCACCCCATTTACGGCGGCACCAACGAAATCATGAAGGAAATCATCGGCCGGTCGCTCGGGGTCTGACCGGCGCGTGTGGAGGGAGAAGAAGCTCATGTTCCACCGACCCGCGCCTGGTTCCGCCCGCGACAGCTGGCTGACCACAGGCGGTGTCCTGGTGACCCGGACGACCGCGGAGACCACCATCTCCTCGGTCCGTGTCTCGCTGCCCCGGGTGCTCGACCGCCGCCGTGGCATGGTGATGACCTGCGGCGTCGCGGGTGATGACCGCTATCACCCGCTCGACGTGGGGTACATCGACCCGCCGCTGGAGATCACCGCCAGCGGCAGGCGGGTCACCGCCACCGCGCTCAACGACCGAGGCCGCCTGCTGTTGCGTGCCGTGATCGTCGCCTGGCACGGCATTCTCGACGAGTTCGCCTGCGACGAGGACTCGGTACGCGGGGTGGTGCCGGAGCCGGCGCGGGACCTCTGCGAGGAGCGGCGGACCCGGCGGCACACCGTCTTCACCGCGCTGCGCGCGCTCGTCGAGTACTTCGCCGGTCCGGCCGACCCGTACTTCGGGCTGTACGGCGCGTTCGGCTACGACCTGGTGTTCCAGTTCGACGATGTGCCGCGCCACCAGGACCGCGAGGCGGGCGACCGCGACCTGGTGCTGCACCTGCCCGACCGGATCGACGTCCACGACCGGGCCGCCGGCACGGCCGTGCGGCACAGCTACGAGTTCGAGATCGATGGGATCCGCACCACCGGCATGCGCCGCGAGACCGAGACGCTGCTGCTCTCGCCAGGACGCGAGCCCGAGTCGGCGCGCGACCACGCGGAAGGGGAGTACGCGGACCTGGTCCGGCTGGCGCAGGCCAAGTTCAAGGCGGGTGATCTTTTCGAAGTCGTGCCAGGCCAATGCTTCCGGCGGGCCGCGACCGCGAAGCCGTCGCGGATGTTCGAGCGGCTGCGCGAGCGCAATCCCGCGCCGTACGGGCTGCTCGCGAACCTCGGCGACGGCGAGCACCTGGTGAGCGCGTCGCCGGAGATGTACGTGCGGGTGGACCGCCACGGGCAGGTCGAGAGCTGCCCGATCTCGGGGACCATCGCGCGTGGCCGGGACGCGCTCGAGGACGCCGACCGGATCAAGCTGCTGCTCAACTCCGCCAAGGAGGAGTCGGAGCTGACCATGTGCACCGACGTCGACCGCAACGACAAGGCGCGGGTGTGCGAGCCGGGCAGCGTGCGGGTGCTCAAGCGGCGGCAGATCGAAATGTATTCGACGCTGATCCACACTTCGGACCACGTGGCGGGCACGCTCAAGCCCGACCGTGACGCGCTGGACGCGTTCCTCACCCACGCGTGGGCGGTCACCGTCACCGGCGCGCCGAAACATGCGGCGATCGCGTTCATCGAAGAGCACGAGCGCAGCCAGCGGCGCTGGTACGGCGGCGCTTTCGGCCGGATCTGCTTCGACGGGACGCTGGAGACCGCGCTCACCCTGCGCACGATCCAGCTGCGCGACGGCGTCGCGACCATCCGGGCGGGCGCGACCCTGCTGCACGACTCCGAGCCGGACGCCGAGGAACGCGAAACCGAGCTCAAGGCGCTCGCGCTGCTCGACGCCGTCGAGCGCGAGGACGTCGAAGCCGAGGTGCTCGAGTTCCCGGTGAAGGCCGAGAGCAGGCAGCTGGTGCTGCTCGTCGACCACGAGGACTCGTTCGTGCAGACGCTCGCCGACTATTTCCGGCAGGCGGGCGCCGAGGTCATCACCTACCGGCACGGCTTCGGCGCCGAGCTGCTCGACGAACTCGAACCCGACCTGCTCGTGCTCTCGCCGGGACCGGGCAGGCCCGCCGATTTCGAGATCGACGGCGTGCTGTCGGAGGCGCTGATCCGGCGCATCCCGGTGTTCGGGGTTTGCCTGGGGTTACAGGGAATCGTCGAGTACTTCGGCGGTGACCTCGCCGAACTGCCCGCTCCCGCGCACGGCAAGCCGGCCAGGATCGAGCTGACCGGCGGCCGGGACGGCCTCTTCCACGGGCTGCCCCGCACCTTCGAAGCGGGCCGCTATCACTCGCTGCACGCCGACGACGTCAGCCTGCCCGGCTGCCTGGAGGTCACCGCACGGACCGGCGACGGGCTCGTCATGGCCGTCGAGCACCGGTCGCTGCCGATCGCGGCCGTGCAGTTCCACCCGGAGTCGATCTTGACGCAGCAGGCGGGCCGGGGGCACTCGATCATCGCGAACGCGCTCACCCGGCTGGCCGGGGACAGCGCCTGGGGACAAGGGGGCGTCCATGTGGCTCACACAACTGCTGGCGCGTAACGAGCAGTGCTTCCCCGGCCGCGTCGCCGTCATCGACG
Organism: Amycolatopsis xylanica; assembly: GCF_900107045.1. GTDB lineage: Bacteria > Actinomycetota > Actinomycetes > Mycobacteriales > Pseudonocardiaceae > Amycolatopsis > Amycolatopsis xylanica. The sequence goes on along the minus strand of NZ_FNON01000001.1, from coordinate 1,666,763 downwards.
ACGACCGCCGGGTGACCTGGCGTGAACTCGCCCGTCGCGTGCACAACCTCGCGGGCGGGCTGGCCAAGTGCGGGGTGCGGCGCGGTGACCGGGTCGCCGTGCTCTCCGGTGATCGTGCCGAGGTCGTGGAGGCGTACTTCGCGCTCGGCAGGCTCGGCGCGGTGGTCGTGCCGCTGACCGCAGGCGAATTCGCCGCGGCGGCAAGGAAAGCGCAGCTCGCCGCGGTGCTCGGCGAGCAGGCGCTGCTCGCCGGGATCGGCGAGTCCGGCCCGGCGTTCCGGCTCGCGTTCGAGGATCCGCTGTTCGGCGAACTCGCCGAGCTGAGCCATGACGGGACGCTGCCCGAGGTTGCGGCCGACGACCTCGCCGCGATCCTGTACGGCTCGGTGCACGCGAAGGGCGTGGTCGTCGATCATCGGTCCATTAAGGACATAGCGCTCGGCTGGTTGGCGGTCGCCGAGCCGTCGAAGGCGATGGTGTTCGCCAGCTGCCGCCCGCTCTCGCATGGCAGTGTGGTGCTGAGCCTGGCGTACCTCGCGGCGGGTGCGACGCTCGTGCTGGCGGGCGGCGCCGACGCGGACCAGGTGATCACCAAGCTCGCCGAGCACTCGGCGACGCACGTCTGGCTGACGCCGCGGCAGCTGACCGAGCTGCTGCACGCGGGCGCGTTCCACGACGGCACGCTGCCGAGGCTGAGCGAGGTCGTCTACGGCGGGGCGCCCATGCCTGTCGAGGTGTATCGGCAGGTGGCGACCAGGTTCCACGGCCGGTTCCGGCAGGTGTACGGCACGGCCGAGGCGGGCGGCCCGGTCGCCACGCTCGGGCCGTCCGAGCACCCGGTCGTCGACGCGTTCGCGCCGCCGCTGCCCGAGGCCTTGCCGGTCGGCCGGGTCATCCCCGGCATGTCGGCACGCTTCGTGGACGCCGACGGCGTCACGCTGCCGCCGGGATCCGCCGGTGAGCTGTGCGTGCGCGGTGACGGCGCGATGCGCGGGTACTGGAACGACCCGGCGGCCACGGCCGAGGCGACGCTCGACGGCTGGGTGCGCACCGGCGACTTCGGCCATGTCGACGAAGCCGGTTACCTGTACCTGGGAGGGCCGCCATGCTGACGCTCGACCTGGCGGCGCCTCGGGTGGATGGTGCCGGATTCTGTTTCACCGCAACCGATTCGGCTGCTCATCCTGGCGAGGTCGAGTTGGCCGCGACGCTGCCGTCCGCCCGCCGCGGCGACTTCCTGCTCGGCAGGGCCGCGCTGCGCTCGGCGCTGACCGAGATCGGGGTCAGCGCCGGGCCGATCGGTTTCGACGGGCGCAAGCCGCGCCTGCCGGACGGGGTGGTCGCGTCGATCAGCCACTCCGGCGGGCGGGCGGTCGCACTGGCCGGACCGCGCGCTCGGTTCGCGACGGTGGGCGTCGACTTCGAGACGGTCCCGCTGCCACCGGCCGCCGCGCGCTACGTGCTCGGACCGTCCGAACTGGACTGGGTCTTCGCGGACGACCTGCTGGCCGAGGCGTTTTCGGCCAAGGAAGCCGTTTTCAAGGCCGCCGCGCTGCTGGACGGCGGCGAGCTGCAGCGGCTCAAGGACATCATGCTGTGCCCCGGCGAGGCCGGGTTCACCGCCTTCATCCGGACCAGGCCGGGGCTGGCACTGCCGGTGCGCGTCCGCCGCTATGGCACCGCGGTGCTCGCCTGGACCGCACTCCATTCGACTCTTTCCGATGCGGGGGACCGATGATCCAAGATCTGCGAGCGCGTGAGAGTACACAGTGGACTCCCGCGTCTTGGCGCGAGTTCCCGGCCGCGCAGCAGCCGGACTGGCCGGACGAGGACCACGTCCGCCGGGTCGGCGCCGAGCTGGCCGCGCTGCCGCCGCTGGTCACCGCGCCCGAGGTGTACGCGCTGCGGCGCGCGCTCTGCCGGGTCGCGCACGCCGGCGGGTTCGTCGTGCAGGCGGGCGACTGCGCGGAAACCTTCGCCGCCCCGGATTTCGTGGGCACGGCCGCGAAGGTGCGGCTGCTGCACGACGCCGCGAAACGGCTGCACGACGAGCTCAAGGTGCCGGTCGTGCCGATCGGCCGGATCGCCGGCCAGTACGGCAAGCCGCGGTCCTCGCCGACCGAACGGGTCGGTGACCAGGTGCTGCCTTCGTTCCGCGGCGAGATCGTCAACGGCAGGGAACCGACCGCCGCCGCGCGGACCCCGGACCCGGCCCGGATGCGGCTGGCGTATCAGCACTCCGCCGAAGTATTCGGAATCCTGCGCGAGCTCGCCGCGGCGGGGCTCGCGTTGTCCGGGCGATGGGGCTCCGAAACGCCCGCGGTGTGGACGAGTCACGAGGCACTCGTGCTCGACTACGAGGAGCCCATGGTCCGCTTCGACGAGGAGACCGGCGCTTGGCTGCTGACGTCCACCCACCTGCCGTGGATCGGCGCGCGCACGTGCGAGCCGGACGGCGCGCACGTGCGCTTCCTCGCCGGGGTCGCCAATCCGGTCGGGCTGAAGGTCGGGCCCGGCTGCACGCCCGGGCGGCTCGAAGAGCTGTGCGCGCGGCTCGATCCGGACCGTCAGCCCGGCCGCCTGGTGCTGATCGCGCGGATGGGCGCGGGCGTGGTGGGGGAGCGGCTGCCGGAGCTGGTCCGCGCCGTCGCCGCGAGCGGGCACCCCGTCGTCTGGATGTCCGACCCGATGCACGGCAACACCCGCGCCGCCGGTCCGCTCAAGACCAGGCGGATCGGCGATGTCCTCGCCGAGCTGGCCGGGTTCACCGCCGCCGTGCGCGGCGCCGGCGGCTGGCCGGGCGGCCTGCACCTGGAGGCCACGCCGGAGGACGTGACGGAGTGCGTCGGCGGGCGTGATCCGGTCGTCGAGGCCGACCTGCCGCTGCGGTACCGGACGGCCTGCGATCCCCGGCTGAACGGGGACCAGGCCGACGAGGTCGTCGCGGCCATGGCGGCACTGTGCGCGCGGCGGCGGCCATGAGCGCCATCTGCGTCATCGGGCTCGGCCCGCGCGGGCTCTCGGTGCTGGAACGCTTGTGCGCCAACGCTTCCGGGCTGCTGACCGACGAGCTGGTGATCCACCTGGTCGACCCGTCGATCGGGCACGGCGGCCAGGTGTGGCGCACCGGCCAGCATCCCGACCTGCTGATGAACACGGTCACCTCGCAGGTGACGCTGTTCGGCGACGCGTCCGTCGAGTGCGACGGCCCGATCGTGCCGGGACCGAGCCTGTACGAGTGGGCCCAGTTCAGCTCGCTGCTCGGCCCGTTCGACCGCATGCCCCAGCATTTGCAGGAAGAGGCGCGCAGGCTCGGGCCGGACTCGTACCCGTCACGCGCGTTCTATGGCCAGTACCTGACCTGGGTGCTGGACCGGCTGGTCAAGACCGTGCCCGCGGGAGTCCGCATCGTGACGCACCCGGTGCGCGCGGTCGACGTCGCCGACGAACCGGGCGGACGGCAGCTGGTCGTGCTCGCGGACGGGGAACGGCTGCACGACCTCGACGCCGTGGTGCTGGCGCTGGGACACACGGCGTCGGAGTTGACCGAGGAGGAGACCCGGCTGTCCGCGCACGCGGCGCGTCACGGCCTGACCTATCTGCCGCCCGCCAATCCGGCCGACGCGGACCTGAGCGCGATCGGCCCCGGCGAGCCGGTCGTGCTGCGGGGAATGGGCCTCAACTTCTTCGACTACCTGGCGTTGTTCACCACCGGGCGCGGCGGTGAGTTCGTCAGGGGACGCGACGGGCGGCTGACGTATCAGGCCTCCGGGCGCGAGCCGGTGCTGATCACCGGGTCGCGGCGCGGCGTGCCGTATCACGCGCGGGGCGAGAACCAGAAGGGCGCGTTCGGCAGGCATGTCCCGCTGTTCCTGACCGAGGCGGTGATCGCGGCACTGCGGGCCCGCGCCGACCGGGGCTCGCCGGTCGACTTCGCCGCCGACCTCTGGCCGCTGATCGACCGCGAGGTCAAGGCCGTCTATTACCAGGCCGTGATCACCGCGCGGGCGTGTTCCTGCGACGCCGTCCGGTTCCTGCGCGAGTTCTCCGCGCTTCCGGTGCGGCGCCGGGGAAATCCGCTCGCCGCGTGGCCGGATCCCGACGAGAACGCGCTGCTGTCCCGGTTCGGCGTCCGCGAGTGCGACCGGTGGGACTGGGCACGCATCGCGCGTCCGGGCGCCGAGCGGTTCGCGAGCGCGGCCGAGCATCGAGCCTGGCTGCTGGAGTATCTGCGCGAAGACGTGCGCGCGGCCAAACAGGGCAACGTCACGGGCCCGGTCAAGGCCGCGCTGGACGTGCTGCGGGACCTGCGCAACGAGATCAGGCTGGTGGTCGACCACGGCAGGCTCAGCGGTGACTCGTACCGCGACGACCTGCAGGGTTGGTACACGCCGTTGAACGCGTTCCTGTCGATCGGCCCGCCCGCCGAGCGGATCGAGCAGCTGATCGCGCTGATCGAAGCCGGGCTGGTCACGGTGACCGGTCCCGGCCTGCGGGTGGAGTGCGGCGACGGCGCGTTCGTCGCCCGCTCGGCCGGCGTGCCGGGGGAGCACATGGCGGCGGTGCTGATCGAGGCGCGGCTACCGGAGCCGGATCTGCGCGCCACCAAGGATCCGCTGCTCGCGGCGCTGTACGCGCGCGGCGCGTGCACCACGCATCGGATACCCACCAAGGGCGGCGGCTGGTACCGGACCGGCGGGGTCGCGGTGACCGGCCGTCCGTATCACCTGGTGGACAGCCACGGCCTGGCCCATCCGCGCCGGTTCGCGTTCGGCGTGCCGACCGAGACGGTGCACTGGGTGACCGCCGCCGGGATCCGGCCGGGCGTGAACTCGGTGATCATCGCCGACGCCGATGCCATCGCCAGGGCCGGTCTGCTCGCCGCCGCCCGGCGGCCCGTCCGCTCGCTGACCGCGTCATGACCGGCCTGCTCGCGCCCGGCTGGGCGGGCACCGACCCGCTGCCGGACAGCGCCTGGGTCCGGGCGATGCTCGACGTCGAAGCCGCGCTCGCCCGGGCGCAGGCGAAGCTCGGCGTCATCCCGGCCGAGGCTGCGTCGGCCATCGCGCGGGTGGCGGGCGAGGCCGAGCTGGACCTCGCCGGGCTGGTCGACGGCGTGCACGAGACCGCGAACCCGGTGGTGTGGCTGGTTTCCCAGTTCACCGCCGCGGTCTCGGCAGTCGACCCGGAGGCGGCCGAGTACGTGCACCGGGGCGGCACCAGCCAGGACATCCTCGATTCGGCGGCGATGCTGATCTGCGCGCGGGTGCTGCGCCGGGTCGACGCCGACCTGGTGCGCACCGCGAGCGCGCTGGCCGGGCTGGTCGAAGCCCACCTCAGCACGCCGATGGCGGGCCGGACGTTGACCCAGCACGCGGTCCCGACGACGTTCGGGCTGAAGGCCGCCGGGTGGCTCAGCCTGGTGCTGGACGCCCGCGACCGGCTCGCGGCCGTCGATCCGCCCGTGTCGCTGGGCGGGGCGGGCGGAACCCTGTCCGCGTACGCCGAGTACGGGGCCGACCCGGTGGCGCTGACCGAGGCCTTCGCCGCCGAACTGGGGCTCGCCGTCCCGCCGATCCCGTGGCACGCACTGCGTACGCCGATCGCGGACATCGCGTCGGCGCTGGCGTTCACCTCGGTGGCACTGGGCAAGCTGGCCGCCGACGTCCTGGTGCTCACCCGCACCGAGATCGCCGAGGTCGCGGAGCCCGCGGTGCGGGGTCGCGGCGCGTCCTCGGCCATGCCGCAGAAGCGAAATCCGGTGCTGGCGACGGCGATCGCCACCGCCGCCAGGCAGGTTCCGCCGTACGCGCTGGTGCTCACACAGGCGGTGGTCGCCGAGGACGAACGCCCGGCGGGCGCGTGGCACGCCGAATGGCAGCCGCTGCGCGAGTCGCTGCGCCTGGTCGCGGGCGCCGCGGCCAACGCGGCCGAACTCACGGGCGGGCTGACCGTCGACCCGGCGGCCATGCTCGCCAACCTCCGGCTCACCGGCGGGGCGGTTGTCTCCGAACGGCTCAGCGCCCGGCTCGCGCCGATACTCGGCAAAGCGGCCGCGAAACGGCTGCTCACCGAGGTTTCCCAGACCTCGGGCGACTTCGAGTCGGCGCTCCGGCAGGCCGCCGGCGTACAACTGGACTTCGACGACCTGCTCGACCCGGCGCGGTATCTCGGCGCCGCGCCCGCGCTGGCGCGGCGGGTGCTGGCCCGCTACCGGCGGATGTACTGAAACAGGAAGGGCGATTCATGGAGTTGGACACCGCGGCAGGCAGGCTCCGCGGCCGCACCGAGAACGGCGTCACCGCGTTCCTCGGCATCCCGTACGCCGCGCCGCCGGTCGGCGCCGCCCGGTTCACCGCACCCGGCCCGGTGCCGCGCTGGTCCGGCGTCCGCGACGCGGTGACGCCCGGCCCCACGGTCCCGCAGGCCAAGTACCAGCCGCCGATGGACGCGTTGATCGACAACCCGGAGATCCCGGGCGACGACTGCCTCAACCTCAACGTCTGGACCCCGGGCGGCACCGGGCTCCCGGTGATGGTGTGGCTGCACGGCGGCGCGTTCCGCAACGGCTCCAACGCGGTACCCATCTACGACGGAACAGCGTTCGCCCGCGACGGCGTCGTACTGGTCTCGATCAACTACCGCCTCGGCGTGACCGGCTTCGCCCGGCTTCCGGACGCGCCCGCCAACCGCGGCCTCCTCGACCAGATCGCCGCACTGGAGTGGGTCCGCGACAACATCGCCGCGTTCGGCGGCGACCCCGCCCGCGTGACGGTCTTCGGCGAGTCCGCGGGCGCGATCAGCATCGCGACACTGCTGGCCATGCCCGCCGCCCGCGGCCTCTTCCGGCGCGCGATCGTCCAAAGCGGCTCGGGTGGCATGGCCGCTGACCCCGCAGACGCGGCCAAGGTCACCCAGATCCTCGCCGACCGCCTCGGCGTCGCACCCACGGCGACCGCACTGTCCTCAGTGGACACGGTTGCGCTGATCGAAGCCCAGAGTGCGATCTCGACGGAGATGACCCAGAACCCGGACCCCGGCCGCTGGGGCCCGACCGTGGTCGGCAGGGGCATGGGCATCGCGGCCTTCCTCCCGGTCATCGACGGCGCTTCGCTCCCGTCACTCCCGGTCGAAGCGATGGAGGCGGGCACGAGCGCGGACGTCGACCTGATGGTGGGCACCAACAGTGAGGAGTTCCGCCTCTTCGTGGTCCCCAACGGCGTCGCGGCCGCGATCACCCCCGAGGTGCTCCCGATGCTCGCGGCCCGCATGGGCTGGAAAGAGTCCGTTGTGGACACCTACCTGGTCGCCCGCCCCTCGATGCCCGCGGGCGACGTCGCCGCCGCCATCCTCACCGACATGGTCTTCTGGGCCCCCGCGATGCGCATGCTCCGAGCCAGCCGAACCCGTACGTACGCCTACGAGTTCACCTGGCGCTCCGAAGTTCCCGGCCTGGGCGCCTGCCATGCGATGGAAATCCCGTTCGTGTTCGACACCCTCGCCGTCCCGAGCTTCCGCCCGCTCTCGGGGACGGACTCACCACCCCAAGCTTTGGCCGACCGCATGCACGCGGCCTGGGTGGCCTTCGCCCGCGACGGTGACCCCGGCTGGATGCCCTACACCCTCGAAACCCCGGCCGTCATGACCTTCGGCCACCCGGGCTCCGCCGAAGTCCTCGACCCCCGCCCCACCGAGCGCGCCCTCTGGGAGTGACTCGTGAGTGGTATGGCCGGTTAGAACCGGCCGTACCACTCACGACCCCCCGGCCCTCCCGGAGCTAAAACGCGGGCGAGGGGAGCCCCTGCTGCACCCAACGCAGCAGGGGAACCCCTCGCTCAAGCGTGAAAAGCCCGCGCGAGTGGTACCTCTGCTCCGTTAGATGCAGCAGAGGTACCACTCGCGCAAACGCACACAGTCCTGGTCGCGCAGCGAGGGCGCCCCCGAGCACTCAAGGGCCCCCTCGCTTCACAGCCCGCCCAGGGGCAGCACCTCAACGAACTTGGCCACGCCAAAGGGTCGTGAGTGTTGCGGCCGGTTAGAACCGGCCATACCACTCACGAGCCCAGGCGGCCGTAGGCGAGGGAAACCTGGCGCAGCCAGGAGACTTCGGCAGCCAAGGTGTCCGCGTTGTGCTCGTCGAAGTCGGCAGGCTCGTGGTCGGGCTCCGGGGCCTGGCCCGCTTGCTTCGCCTGGATCGCCTGCTTGATCTTGGCCGCTTCGACGTGCGCGCGGGCGGCGTCGCCGTCGGGGGTGACCGTCGCGGGGTCCATGTACGGGCGCAGCGCGCGCCAGCCGTCGCGGATCTCGATCACCCGGCGATGCAGGCGGTAGCGCAGGTCGGTGACCGACGAACTCGGCGCGTTCTCCAGCGCGATGCCCGGTGAGGTCTCGTAAAGCGCGTGCCACAGCGGATAGAGCGCCTTGTAGGAACTGTAGTTCCGGATCCAGGACGCGAGGTTCGCCAGCTGCGGGCCCCAGGACGGCATGGTCACGCCGACCGAGAAGACGAAGATCCCCAGCCCGCTGAAGATCGACGCCAGCGCCTGCCATTCGCCGAGTTCGACGCCGAAGAGCGGGCTCAGGATGTTCACCGTGCGCGAGACGCAATAACAGAACAGCAGGACCGAGCCGACGGCGAACGTGCGTAGCGTGCGGCGGAGCCAGGGCTTCTCCGTGATGCGCGAATACCTGAGGCACTGCTCGAAAATGGTCACACAGGGCAGGGTCTGCGAGGCGATGAACACCAGCAGGTAGGTCAAGATCAGCGGGTCGCCGCTGCCGCCGCCGAGCGCGCTCGCGGGCTTGTGGATGGCGTCCGCGAGCAGGAAGAGCACGACCAGCACCACGAGGAGCGCGAGGCCGGCGCTCAGCCAGACGCGGATCTTGCGCCTGCTCTGTTCCGGCGAGTTCGACCATTGCAGCAGCAGGATCTCGGCGGTGACGCAGAAGATCACCGCCGAGAGGTGCATGAGCAGGATCGCCAGGTTGCGCACGCCGAACAGGGTGTCCGTGCTCAGCGCGACCGCGCCCATGGTGAACGTCAGGCACATGAACAGCAGCGTCGCCATGAGCGTCAGGTAGACCGGGTCACGCCTGCTGCGCCGGAACTGGACCAGCTTGTAGCCCAGCGACAGGTATGACGACGCCGCCGCCAGCACGAAGCAGGCCAATCTGAGGGTGTTCATCGAGTGCCTCGGCTACGACACCGTGATGCCGATGTTCTCGGCCGCCACCGCGATCGCGTAGTCGAAGAACGCCGACTGGTCGCGGACGCTGTCGTGGGTGCGGCTGAAGACCTCGAAGATCAGCAGGCCGATCAGGTTGGCCCAGAACACGATCCCGCGCTCGAGCAGGTCGGAGAACGGCTCGCCGGGCAGGCCGCCGACGAGTGCGATGGCCTCCTCCTTGACCAGCGGTGGGCCGGGGATCGTGCGGCGGGGCGCGATCAGTGACCCTTCCTGCAGCGCCATCAGCATGATCAACGCCATGCACGCGGGTGTGCGGGAGGCGGGGCCGACCGTGTCCTGCGGCGCCTCGTAGCCGGGAACGGGCGAACCGTAGATCAGGGTGAACTCGGCGGTGTTCGCGAGCGACCAGGCGCGCAGCGCGCGGGTGGCGGCCAGCAGGCGGGCGCCGGGCGTCGCGCCGCTTTCGCGGGCGGCGAAGTCGGCCCGTTCTATTTCCTCGGCCGAGGAATTGTAGGCGTCGGTGATCAATGCGGTGAGCAGCTCGTCGCGATTCGCGAAGTGCGTATTTATCTCCGCGATGGTCAGTTCGGCTTCCGCCGCGACGCTATCGAGGGTAAGGCCACCCGCGCCGTCGATCGGCAGGCGGCGACGGGCCGCGGCTTTGATGTCTTCGAATATTTTGTCAGACGCATTCAAGGAAAGGCCCCCACTGGTCTCCATGTCGCCGAGCCTAGCATCGACGGGCGTTACATCTCCGTGTTTTGGCACGTTGTGGTCACCGGGTGCGAGCGCTCGATCCCGCACCGTCTCCGGAAATGGACATTCGGCGCGAACCGAGACGGTGATTGATCTTCACGAACCGGGCCGCATTCAGGTGACAGAAATACGTTCGTCCATTCGTGGTCGATATACACACGTTCGCGTCATGATCGCGCACCGGCTGGCGGTTCCGCCAATTGATGATCGATTTTCCGCCGGGCAGGATGCACGTGACATTGGGTCGATTCGCTGTACCATGGTCGAGGTTCTGGGGAAGAAACATCTGGGAAATGGTGGCACGAGCGGTTTGCTCGTGCTGTCAGTCATGTTTCGTTCACGTAAGAATTCACATCTGGGGGCTGCCATGGAGGCTGCTTATTCGGCGAGGGACCGGCATGATGTCGCGATCGTGGGCATGGCGTGCCGCTTTCCCGGCGCGCGCGACGTAAACGATTACTGGAACCTCCTCAAGGATCCGAAGCCGCAATTCGCCACGGTTCCGCACAGCAGATGGAGACCGGAGTCGTTCGCGGGCGACGACCAGTACTCGAGTTGCACCGACCGCATGGCCGCGCTGCCCGACGTGGGCTTCTTCGACGCGGAGCATTACGGGATACCGCCACGCCGCGCCAGGATGATGGACCCGCAGCACCGGCTGCTGGTCGATCTCGCGCGCGAGGCGATCCAGGACGCGGGCTGGGAGAAGAGCGGCTTCAACCGCACCGACACCTCGGTGATCATGGGGCTCAGCGAGAGCGGCTACCGCGAGATCAGCGCGGTGAACGTCCGGTTGCGCCAGCTCGCGGGCGGTGAGTTCGGCAAGGCGATCACCGAGCCCGGCCTGGCCGAGGCCGCGGCGGCCATCGACGGGTTCCACGGCTCGGCGCTCTCGGGTGTGCTGCTCAACATGGGACCGGCCGCGGTCAGCTCGGTCTTCGACCTGCACGGCGAGAGCTACGCGCTCGACTCGGCGTGCTCCAGCGGGCTCGCCTCGGTGGCCAACGCGGTGTTCGCGCTGCGCGACGGCCGCTGCGAGATCGCGCTCGCCGGTGCGGCGCAGCTGCAGCTCACGCCGGACCTGATGGTCGGGCTGAGCCGGATCGGCGCGCTGTCCCGCACGGGGGAGTGCCGCCCGTTCGACCGTCGCGCCGACGGCTTCGTGCTCGGCGAGGGCGCGGGTGTGCTCGTGCTGCGCAGGCTGGCCGACGCCCGCGCCGCCGGTGACCGGATCTACGCGGTGATCCGCGGCATCGGGCTGTCCAACGACGGCCTGGTCAAGGGCGGGATGACCCCGCAGGCGACAGGCCAGCTGCTGGCGCTGCGGCGGGCGTACACGGACGCGGACGTGTCCCCGGGCTCGGTGGGCTACCTCGAAGCACACGGCACGGGCACGACCGTCGGCGACCGCGTCGAGATCGAGGCACTGCGCGCGCTGCGGGCGGACGGCGCAGCCGAGGCGAGCTTCGGCGCCGTGAAGTCGATCGTCGGCCATTCGCTCAACGCGGCGGGGATCGCCGGTCTCATCAAGACGGCGCTCGTCGTCCACAAAGGACAAATTGTTCCGCAGCCGGATTACAGCGCCGCCACCGGACTCGGGCTCGACGAGGCGGGCTTGCGGATTCCGCGGGAGCAAGCCGCGTGGACGGGGCGGCGCGTCGCGGGCGTGAGCGCGTTCGGGTTCGGCGGCACCAACGCGCACCTGGTGCTGGAGCAGGCACCCGAGCAGGAGCACGTCCTCGGTGAGCCGACGCGCGAAGTGCTGGTGCTCAGCGCGCGTGACCGAGCCGGTCTCGTCCGGCATGCCCGCGAGGTCGCGAACGCGCTCGCCGACGAGCGGCCGCCCCTGCGCGCGGTGGCGAACACCTTGGCCAAGCGAGTGCTATTCGAGGAACAGCTCGCCGTCACCGCGGACTCGCTGCCCGAAGCCATCGAGAAGCTGACCGCCGCCTCCGTCTCGTTGGAGTCGGGCGAGACACCGCCCGCAGTGCCGACACCGCAGCCGACTGACGGTCCACTGTGTACCTTGCCGCCGACCCCATTGCGGCCCAAGGATTACTGGATCGTCGACACCACCAAGCAAGAACGCCCGGTGCCCGAAGCGCCAGCCGACGACGTCCTGTCGCTCGTGCTCGAAGAGGTCGCGGGCACCAGCGCGTTCCCGGTCGAGGATCTCGACGAGGGCCTGCGCCTGGTCGCCGACCTTGGCCTGGACTCGCTGCTCCTGGCCGAACTCGACCTCCGCCTCCGCAAGCGGATCCCGGGCGTGCCCGACACGGCCGACTTCTCGGACCGCGACCTCACCATCGGCGAACTCGCCACGCTGATCACCGGCGAGCCCAAGCGCCCGGCGCCGCCCGCCGCGCCCATGGTCCAGATGGCGGACCTGCCCGAGGTGCTGGCCTTGGACGAGCGGATCGACGGCTACCTGCGTGCCGGGTTCTCGAACCCGTACTTCCGGATCCACGACGGGATCGTCGGCAGCAAGACGGTCGTCGACGGCAAGGAGTACCTGAGTTTCAGCGGCTACAACTACCTCGGGCTGGCGGGGCACCCCGCGGTCGCCAAGGCGGTGTGCGCGGCGGTCGAGCGGTACGGGACCTCGGTGTCCGGCAGCCGGGTGCTCTCCGGTGAACGGCAGCTCACCCTCGATCTCGAGCGCGCGCTCGCCGGGCTGCTCGGCACCGAGGACTGCGTCGCGCTGGTCAGCGGACACGCCACGAACGTCACCACGATCGGTCACCTGCTCGGCAAGGAGGACCTGGTCGTGCACGACGCGCTCGCGCACGACAGCATCCTGCAGGGCTGCGCGCTCTCCGGCGCGACCCGGAGACCGTTCGCGCACAACGACCTCGACGCGCTCGAGCACATCCTGCGCGGCACGCGCGACCGGTTCCGCCGCGTGCTGATCGCGGTCGAAGGCGCCTACAGCATGGACGGCGACCTGGTGCGCCTGCCGGGCGTGATCGAGCTGAAGCGGAAGTACGGCGCCATGCTGATGGTCGACGAGGCGCACAGCCTCGGCACGGTCGGCCGGTCCGGCGGCGGGGTCGGCGAGTTCTACGGGGTCGACCGGTCCGATGTGGACCTGTGGATGGGCACGCTGTCCAAGTCGCTCGCGAGCTGCGGCGGCTACCTCGCGGGGTCCGCGCGGCTGGTGCGCTGGCTCAAGTACACGCTGCCGGGCTTCTCCTACAGCGTCGGGCTGACGCCGGCCAACGCGGCCGCCGCGCTGGCCGCGGTCGAGCTGATCGGCGCCGAACCCTGGCGCCTCACCGGCTTGCGCCGCAACGCCGAGCTTTTCCTGAAGCTGGCCAAGGAGTCCGGGATCGACACCGGCCCGGCCGCCGACAGCCCGATCGTGCCGTGCGTGGTCGGGGATTCGAATCGGACGCTCCAGCTCGCGAACACGTTGTTCGAGCAGGGCATCCTGGTGGATCCGATCCTGTATCCGGCCGTCGACGAGGCACAGACCCGGTTGCGGTTCTTCGTCACCAGCGAGCACACCGAGCGGGAGATCGAGCACGCCGCCGCCGTGCTGGCGAGCTCGGTCAGATTAGTGTCCGCTCGATGCGATCGATGACCTCTTCCTGCTCGGCCGAGCGGGTCGGCGCCGGCGCCGCCACGCCGACCCGCTCGGACAGTAGGAAGGCGATGATCTCCGCCTCCTGCTCCTGCACGTCGTCGTACGTCGCGCGCATCAGCATGTCGCGCACGATCTCGGGGTTGAGGTTGGGGAAGAGGATCCGCGCGCTCTCGTCGTCGAGCACGCCGGCGCCGCGATGGCAGCAGATGATGTGGCCGAGTTCGTGCAGGATGATGTGCTCCTGGTGCGCGATCGTGGTGTTGGCGTCGAAGAAGATGAGGTCCTCGTCCTTGGCGGCGACCCACATGCCGCAGGGATGGGTGGCCCGCATCCGCATCGGGACCAGCGTGATCGGGCGGTCGTTCAGCTCGCCGACCAGCAGGCACAGCGTCGGCAGGTCGCACGGGTCCGGCAGGTCGAGCGCGGCGAGCTTACGCACGCCCTCGTCGCGCAGCCGTCTCAAGTGCTCACGGCGATCCGGTGGTTCCCCCATGGCGTCACTCATCCGCGTCGGTGACCGGTGGCAGGCCCTGCAGCTGCCGGTACTGGTCCATGATGGTCGTGATCGCCTCCAGGTTCTCCGCCTTCAGCCCGGCCGCGCGCATGGCGACCGCGCGGACACCCGCCTCGCGCATCGCCTCGACGGCGGCCAGCTCGGCCTGCACCGACTCGGCGAGGCGCTCGTCGAAGAAGTACGCGACCGAGACGCCGAAGAAGTTCGCGAGCGCGGTGAGCAGCTCCTTCGACGGGTTGGCGCGTTTGCCGGTGCGGAGCTGGGACAGGTAGACCGCGCCGACCTTGAGATCGGGCACGGCCGCCTTGAGCTCGGCCGCGACCTCGGCGTTGGTCCAGTGCCGCCCTCGCGGGCGCACGGTCTTGAAGAGGTCGTCCAGCCGTGCGGCCAGCGCTGGCCGGTGCTCTTCGGCAGACACTTCTTCACCCCCGACTTCTGACATTTGTAACTGGCAGCTAACTATGATTCTGGCAGAATAGCTGCTGGTTGACAATCCCGCAGGATTCGGGTTGGCTGAACTCGGCGCGAGATAGCTGACAGCTAACTTCGGTCGGCCGGGGTCGGCGCGGTGGATGGCCGCTGGGGGTGGCCATCCACCTGTCACAGAGGGGGCTGGGCAAGTGAGTGAGCAGGTCGCCACGTTCGAAGACGACCAGCGGCAGCTGGCCGGGCTGGTCAAGAACGCCCAGCACGGCGATCTGCTCGCGATGAACAGCCTGCTGGAACGGCTCCATCCCTACGTGTCGAGGCTGTGCGGGCCGATCGCGCTGCAGGAGGGCCCCGACGCCGCGCAGGACGCGATGATCATCATCTTCCGCTCGCTGCACCAGCTCAAGGAGCCCGGCGCGCTCTACGGCTGGGTGCGCGCCATCGCCGTGCGGGAAGCGATCCGGACGGCGAAACGCAACCAGCGCAGCGAGCCTGCCGAGCTGACCGAGGTGCCCGCCCGCGACGACCCGGCGCTCGGCGTGGAGATCCGCGATGTGCTGAAGCGGCTCTCGCCGGAGCACCGGGCCGTGCTGGTGCTGCGTGACCTCGAAGGTCTCGACCAGTCCGATCTGGCCGCGTTGCTGAACATCCCCGCCGCCACCGTGCGGACCCGGCTTTTCCGCGCCCGCCGCAGCTTCCGCTCCGAGTGGCAGCGCTGACCCCGGTCGCGAAGGCCGCTCGTGACGGCCTTCGCGACCGGCGTCCTATCCGGCGGTGGTGACCGGAGTCCTGGCGGGCGGGGCCGCGGGCACCGGCGCGGACTCGCCGTGTGCAAGCGCGGGAAGCCAGTTGAGCGCACGCGGCAGGTACCAGTTGCGCTCACCGAGCAGGCGCATGATCGCGGGCAGCAGGATCGCCCTGATCAGCGTGGCGTCCAGCAGCACCGCGGTCGACATCCCGACGCCCGCCTCCTTCATCGACAGCTGCGGCAGCATGCCGAACACACCTGCCACGGCCACCATCACGATCGCCGCGCTGGTCACCACGCCCGCGCTGCCGCGGATGCCGGTCTTGATCGCCTCCGGCGTCGGCAGCCCGCGGTCGTAGGCCTCGCGGATCCGGCTGACGATGAACACGTGGTAGTCCATGGACAGCCCGAACAGGATGACGAACATGAACATCGGCACCCACGAGGCGATCCCGCCGGTGCTGGTGAAGTTCAGCAGATCGGCGCCCCAGCCGTACTGGAACACGAGCACCACCACGCCGTACGCGCCGCCGACCGAGAGCAGGTTGAGCAGCAGCGTGGTGCCCGCGATCACGACCGAGCGGAACGACAGCAGCATGATCACGAAGGTCAGCAGCAGCACGAAACCGGCGACCCAGCCGATCCGATCGGAGAGCTGCTCGTTGGTGTCCACAGAGGACGCCGTCACGCCGGCCACCTTGACCTCGGTGGCGGGAAGCTTGCCGAGCGTCGACGGGATCACCGAGCCGCGCAGCACGTCGAGCGCGGCGGTGGAGATCTCGTCGGTGCCGTTGCCGGTCAGCCCGACGGTGAGCAGCGCGACCGTGTGATCGGCGTTGACGGCCGTGGTCACCGGGCCGCGCAGGCCCGGCGCCTGGGGAGCCTGCGCCTGGAAGGCCTCGATCGCGGCGCGGGCCTCCGGCGAGGTCACGTCGGCCGACTTGACGACGATCTTGGCGGGAGCCGAACTGCCGGGGAACGCGTCCTGGATCCGCTGGTAGGTCTGGAGCGCGGGCAGCGCGTCCGGCTGCAGGTCACCGAAACCGGGGTCCGAGGTGTGCAGCAGGGTCGCGGGCGCGGCGAGCGCCAGCAGCGCGCCGCCGGAGATCAGCGCGGCGACGACCGGCTTGCGCAGCACCCAGCCGAGTACCTTGTCCCAGCCCGCGCCGGTCCGGCGCGCGGAAAGCTTGTGCAGGAAGGGAATCCGGCCCTTCGCCGTGCGGTCGCCGAGCAGCGCCAGCATCGCGGGCAGCACGGTCAGCGAGCCGACCACCGCGATCAGCACCACCAGGATCGTGCTCTCGGCGATCCCGATCTGGATCCCGTTGCCGGAGAAGAACATCCCGGCCATCGCGATGACGACGGCCATCCCGGACACGAGCACCGAGCGGCCGGAGGTCGCGGCCGCGGTCTCGACGGCCTCGGCCGTCGACGCGCCGCGTGCGCGTTCTTCGCGGAACCGCCGGATGTAGAACAGCGAGTAGTCGATGCCGACCGCGATGCCCACCAGTGCCATCACCGACGAGCCGTTCTTGTCGACGTGCAGCGCCTGGCTGGTGACCGCGAGCAGGCCGGTGGTGGCGGTGACCGCGGTCGCCGCCAGCAGGATCGGCAGGAACGCGGCGACCAGGGTGCCGAACGCGACGATCAGGATCAGCAGTGTCACCGGGAACGAGTACAGCTCGGCCGCGCCGTAGTCCTTGTCGAGCTTTTCGTCGTACTGCTGCGCGAAGGTCGCTTCGCCGAACTGCTCGACACGCAGCGCCGAATGCTCGCGCTGCACCTGCGCGACCGTCTCCAGCAGGGGTTTCACGTAGGTTTTGACCGTCTCCGTGTCGCCAGCCAGCTTGAACTGGACCAGCGCCGAATGCCCGTCCGCCGAGACCGCCTTGGTGTCGGCGGGCGAAGCCACGTCCCGTGCCTCCGGGTGCTTCTTCAACCCCGCGACGACGGCGTCCACCGCGGCGCGGAACGCCGGCGAGGTCGCGGTCTCGGTGTCACTGTGCAGGTAGACGACCTCGTTGGACGGCAGGTCGAAGCCCGCGCCTTCGAGGATCTCCTGCGCGCGCTGCGCCTGCCCGTTCGTCGCCTCGGTGGAGGTCAGCGTCTGCGTCTTCAGCATGCCGCCGAGCGCCACCGACGCCACCACGAAGGCGAGCCACAGCCCAACGGCCGTCCATCGATGCCGTGCGCTCCACCGGCCTGCGGTGGCGGCGAGGTTTCGCCTTGTCTTCACATCGTCCTCCCTGGAAAGACCTGCTTGGTGCCTGAGAAGAGGACGGCGGGCAGCCGGACGTTCCCCGGAAAACCGAAGGGAACATCGGGCCGGTTCGGCGCCTCTGTAGAGGTGAAGCGCATTGTCATTTCTCGAGGGAGGCCCACCGTGGTAGCCGAGATCGATCATCCGCCGATGCCGGAGCTCGAAGGCGTCAGCCATCGCTGGGTCGAGGCCAACGGCGTCCGCCTGCACGTCGCCGAGGCGGGGAAGGGCGAGCCGGTGGTCTTCCTCCACGGCTTCCCGGAGCACTGGCACGCCTGGCGTCACCTCGTGCCGAAACTGTCCGGCCAATACCGCTGCGTCCTGCTGGACATGCGTGGATTCGGCTGGTCGGACGCGCCGCGCGGCGGCTACGGCACCAAGACGAGGGTGGCCGACGTGCTCGCGGTGCTCGACGAGCTCGGGCTCGACCGTGTCCGCCTGGTCGGCCACGAGTGGGGAGCCTGGACCGGCTTCTTCGCCTGCCTGCGCGCGCCCGAGCGGTTCAGCCATTTCCTCGCGCTGAACATCATCCACCCGTGGCCGCTGCACCATCTGCTGGTCCCGCGCGTCTGGCGCTTCTGGTACACCACGCTGCTCGAGCTGCCCGGCATCGGCCGCTGGTCCCAGCGTCTCGGCTTCGCACGCTGGTTGCTGCGCAAGGGTTTCCCGGCCGGCCCCGACGAGTCGATCGAGGAGTTCGCCGCGCACGCGGAGCGGCCGGAGCGGGCGAGGGCGGGGGAGGCGCTGCACCGGGCGTTCATCCTGGGCGACATCCCGAAGCTGGTGCTGAACCTGAACCACAAGCACCGGCTGACGGTGCCGACCGTGCTGCTCGGGGGCGAGCGCGACTTCGTGTTCTCGCCGAAGGCCTTGCCCGGCGGCGACCGTCACGCGGACGACCTGCGGCTGGAGATCGTGCCCGAGGCCGGGCACTACCTCCACGAAGAGCGCCCCGACCTGGTCGCCGACGCGGCACTGACGCTCTTCAAGGGGTAGGGGCTCGTGCGCGTTGCGGGCGGTTCTAACCGCCCGCAGCGCTCACGACGCCCATTGACAAAAAAGATTTTTACGTAAAGACTGCTTTTTGCCATGAGAGATGTCGTCTACCTCGATCAGCTCGAGCAGGCCGAGGCCCTGCTCAAGCCGCAGCGCATCGAAGTGCTGCGGCACCTCGCCGAGCCCCGGTCCTGCACCGAGGTCGCGGCCCAGCTCGGCCAGACCCCGCAGCGGGTCTACTACCAGGTCAAACGCCTGCTGGAGGCCGGGCTGGTGCGCCAGGTCGCCGAGCGCCGGGTGCGCGGGATCACCGAGGGGATCTACCAGGCGGCCGCCCGGTCGTACTGGCTGTCCCCGCGCCTGGTGGGCCGGATCGGGCTGCGCCAGACCAGGGACCAGCTCAGCCTGGGCTACCTGGTCGACCTGATGGAGGACGTCCAGGCCGACATCGCCGCGCTCGACCGCACCCGGCCGGACCTGCCGTCGATCGGCGTGTCCGGGGACATCCGCGTGCGCCCGGACCAGCGCAAGGCGTTCCTGGACGAGCTGAACCAGACACTGCAGGACCTCTTCACCCGCTACGGCGGCGCCGAGGGCGACGCGTTCCGCCTGGCCGTCGCCTGCTACCCCCAAGGAGATCCCGATGACCGAACCTGACCTGCGCCTGACCGCGATCGTCCCGGCCCCGCTGAAGGTCACGTACGAGGCGCTGACCGACCCGGCCGCGCTGCGCGTGTGGCTCGCCGAGCACGCCGAGGTCGACCTGCCCGGCAAGTACGAGTTCTGGGGCCGCTTCACGCCGGACGGCGCCGAGCCACGCCAGCGCGTGCTCCACGCGGACGAGCGGGGCATCCGCTTCGGCTGGACCGTGGAGGGCGTGGAGGCCACGGTCGAGTTCGAACTCGCCGAGGACGAGGACGGCACGCTGGTCACGCTGAGCCACAGCGACCTCCCCAGCTTCGAGGAGGTGATCTCGGACAAGGCGGGCGCCCGCGGCGCGCTGCACACGTTCTGGTCGCTGGCGATCGCCAACCTGGCCGATTACCTGGCGGGCAGGCCGCTGACCCCGATGGTCGACTACACGTCGCCCGAGCTGCGCACGTCGGTCCTCATCGACGCGGCGCCGGAGGCGGTGTTCGACTCGATCGTCCAGCCCGCGGTGTTCCGCGAGTGGTTCGGCGCCCACGTCGACATCGAGCCCCGCCTCGGCGGCCGCTTCGCGATGGGCGGGTTCGAGCTGGACCCCGGCGGCGCCAAGTTCGTCGAGTTCGAGCCGGGCCGCAAGGCGGCGCTGCTGTTCGCCGACGGCGAGACCACCAGCTGGGAGCTGGAAGGCTCGGACGGCAAGACCCGGCTCACCATGATGCACAGCGGATTCGACCCGTCCAACCCGCCGTACGCGGGCTGGGGCGGCTGGCTGGGCGGCATCGCCGGGCTGCGCCGCTACCACGAGATCGGCGGCAAGCACTCGATCTGGCGCGCGGTCCACGTCGCCGGCGTCCCCGAGGGCATGCTCGTCGTCGACCAGTGATCGCGGCGTCGTGAGTGTTTTGGCCGGTTCTAACCGGCCAAAACACTCACGACACCCCACCGCGCGGCCGTGGAGACGGTGACCGCGGCGTTCCCGGCCGAGGACTTGACGGGCACGGTGGCCTCGGCGACGCCGAAGCGGTCGAGCCACCCGGTCGTCACGCGGGAAGGCTTGCCACGGCCGGAAAACACGGCGTCGCCGAGGTCGTAGACAACGGATTCGGCGCGCGCGGGCGGCGGCGCGCTCGCGCAGCCCGCGAGCAGCACGGCCACGGCCAGCAGGCCTGGCACGCGTTTCCGGTGCATGACTGGTCTCCGTTCCGACTCGTTTCCCGGTGCTGGGCAAAGGAAAACTATCGAGAGGAACAGCGCCGGTCGTCAGCTGGAAAACAGATCTCGGGTACCCCGCTGTGGGTAGTGCGGCGCGCGGGGTCAACCACAGGAGTAGATCTTGGTCACGGCTGGGGCAGGCCCACCAGACCCGTTTCGTAGGCGAGCACGACCGCCTGTGCGCGGCTGTTGAGCGCGAGTTTCGTCATCACGCGGGACAAATGCGTTTTGACCGTGCCTTCGGTGATCCGCAGGTTGCGGGCGATGTCGCCGTTGGTGATGCCGGTGGCGACCAGGCTGAGCACCTCGCGCTCGCGCGTGGTCAGCGGCTCGAGCCGCTCCTCGTGGGCCGTGGGCGCGACCGGCGGCCGGTAGCGGTCGACGAACGCGTCGATGAGCCTGCGCGTCACCGTCGGCGCGAACAGCTTGTCGCCCGCCGCGACGGCTTGGATCGCCGCGAGCAGGCTGGCGGGCTGAGCTTCCTTCAGCAGGAAACCCGACGCGCCCGCCTGCAGGCCTTCGTAGACGTACTCGTCGAGGTCGAAGGTGGTCAGCATGAGGATCTTCGGCTCCGGGTCGAGCCCGGCGCCGAGGATGCGGCGGGTCGCGGTGACCCCGTCGACGCCGGGCATCCGGATGTCCATCAGGATCACCTCCGGCCGGATCTCACGCGCGCGGTCGACGGCTTCGGCGCCGTCGCCTGCTTCGCCGACGACCTCGCAGTCGGGGCTGGCCGTGAGCAGCGCGGTCAGCCCCGCGCGCACCAGTGGCTGGTCGTCAACGACGAGAACAGTGGTCATGACCCGCTTCCCCCTGCACAACCTTCACATCGTGGGCAGCACCAGTTCGACGGTGAAGCCCCCGTCCGGGCACGCCCCCGCGGTCAACCGCCCGCCGTAGAGCCTGGCCCGCTCCCGCATGCCCAGTAAACCGTAGCCGTGGCCGGCGCCGGTCGCGGCGACCGCGGGCGCGCCGTTCGCCACCTTGGCGACGATCCGGTCTGGCTCCCGGCGCACGGTCACCGTCGCGCGGACCGCCCCGGCGTGCTTCAGCACGTTGGTCATCGCCTCCTGCACCACGCGGTACACCGTGAGCTGCAACCCCGAGGGCAGGTCGTCGAACGGGCCGGTCAGCGTGAGGTCGACGGTGACGCCGAGCCCGCGGACGCGCTCGGCCAGTTCGGGCAGTTCCTTCAGCCCGGGCGCCGAGGTGAACTCCACCTCGCCGGAGTTTTCGGGCAGGCGCAGCAGATCGAGCACGCGGCGCATGTCGTCGAGGCTCTCGCGGCTGATGTCGCCGACGGTGTCCACCGCCGTGCGCGCCGTCGCCGGATCGCTGTCGAACACGTACGCGGCCAGCCCCGCCTGCATCGAGATCACGGACATGTGGTGCGCGATGACGTCGTGCAGTTCCCGCGCGATACGCAGCCGTTCGGACACCATCGCGCGTTCGAGCTGCTGTTCATGCTCGCGCCTGAGTTCCTCGGTAGCTTCTGCGAGCTGGCGGTTGCGCTGCGCCAGCTGCCGCGACAAACCGCCGAGCACGACGGCGACTCCGCAAATGACGACGGTCTGCACGGTCGCGCCCACCGGCGGGATCCGCAGCGTGGCGGCGCCCGCGTACAGCACCGGCCCCGCCACCGCGACGGCGGCGAGGCTGATGCGCGGTGGTTTCATGGCCGCGACGCTGTACAGCGCCAGCACCGGGCCCCACAAATGCAGCCCAGGCAGGTACCCGCCGTCGAGATAAACGAGATAGGCGGCCGAAATCAGCACCAGCACGAGCAGTGGCGCCCGGCGGCGCGCGGCCAGCGGCAGGCAGATCGCCGCGGTGAGCAGGTAGGCCCAACCGTCGAACCAGCGCCACTGCTGCTCATGGAACCCGCCCGCGACGAGGCTCATCATCAAGAACAGGAGGACGGCGACCCCGGTGTCGACGGCCCACTTCGCAACCGGGCGCGTGACGAGCGTGCGTACGCCTTCCATCGGCCGAGCCTAGCGATCCGGACGGGCCGGTGCGTCATACCGGGGGAGTGCCCCGGCCTGCTGCTGAGGTTGACCCCGGGGTCAGCGGCGGCCCGCGTTGAGGATGACGAGGAACTGGCCGCCGCCCGGTTCGACGGTGGCGGTCACCGGCAGCCCCGGCACCAGCCGGGAGAACCGGTCCACGAGCCAGTCCGCCGCGTCCTGAGCGTCCACTTTGGTCGGACAGCGGGCGACCATTTCGCGGCCGCCCTTGCGTTCCAGCCGCCCGGCGACGGTGATCAGCGGCGCGGGCTCGGCCACGTGCAGGCGGTCCGGCCAGGCGATGACGACCTTGACCGCGCCCTTGCGGGTGTTGCAGCCGCGGTGCGCGAGCCGCTCGGCGAGCTTGGCCTTCCGGTCGGCGGTCCGGCTGTCGACGCTGGGCCCGCGCGGGTCGTTCACCGACATGTCGGGGTCGACCGGCTCGTCGCACACCCAGCAGCGCCAGCCGTCGCGTTCGGCCACGTCATCGAGGAGAGTCACGAGGGCAAAACTAGCCTGCCGGGACAGGCTCAGCCGTCGAGGCTGCCCATCAGCTGCTCGGGGTAGCGCTCACCGGCCGCCGCGCCACGCGGGACCGCGGCGTCGAGCGCGGCCAGGGTGGCGGCGTCGAGTTCCACGTCGGCCGCGGCGGCGTTCTGCTCGAGGTAGCTGATGCGCTTGGTGCCGGGGATGGGGACCACGTCCGGGCCCTGGTGCAGCAGCCACGCGAGCGCGAGCTGCGTCGCGGTGAGGCCCGCCTGCTCGGCCAGCGTCTTCACCCGGTCGGCCAGCGCGAGGTTGCGCGTCAGGTTCTCGCCCTGGAAACGCGGGTCGAAGCGGCGGTAGTCGTCGGCGGCGAGCGAGTCGAGGTTCGTCACGGTGCCGGTCAGGAAGCCGCGGCCGACCGGCGAGTACGGCACGACGGCGACGCCGAGTTCGCGGGCGGCGGGCAGCACCTCGGCCTCGAGTCCGCGCTCCCACAGCGAATATTCGCTCTGGACCGCGGCGATCGGGTGCACGGCGTTGGCGCGGCGCAGTGTGGCCGCGCTGACCTCTGACAGCCCGATGTGCCGGATCTTGCCCTGCGCGACCAGTTCGGCGAGCGCGCCGACGGTGTCCTCGATCGGCACCTGGGGGTCACGCCGGTGCAGGTAGTACACGTCGACGTGGTCGAGGCCGAGCCTGGCCAGTGACGCGTCGAGCGCCTCGCGGGCGTACTCCGGCGACGAGTCCACGATCGCGGAGGCGCCCTGCGGCCGGGAACCGAACTTGGTGGCCACGACGGCCTCGTCACGGCGTCGTCCGGCCAGCGCGCGGCCGAGCAGCTGTTCGTTGTGGCCGTTGCCGTAGACGTCCGCGGTGTCGAGGAGGTTCACGCCGAGGTCGAGAGCGTGGTGGATGGTCGCGATGGACTGCTCGTCGTCCGTGGCTCCGTAGAACTCGGACATGCCCATGAGGCCTAGCCCCAGAGCCGAGACCGAGGGACCGTTGGTGCCGAGCGTGCGCTGCTTCATGTCGAAACTCCTTGTCTGTCGTGGTGCCTGAGAGAAGCTTATGCTCAATAACTATTATTGGCAATGATGGTTATAGTTACAAACGTCACGTATAGTTGGTCACCATGACGATCAAGGACCCGCTCTCCGCCGAGGTGGTGGCGCTGCTCGGGCGCATCACGACCAGCTACATCGGCGAGTACGAGACGGCGGCCGCGCGGCAGGGCCTCACACCGCAGCAGGCCAAGGCGCTGCTCGCGCTCGACGAGGCGCTGCCGATGCGCCGCGTCGCGGAACGCGTCGGTGCCGAACCGTCCAATATGACGGGCATCGTCGACCGGCTTCAGGCACGCGGCCTCGTCGAGCGGCGGGCCGACCCCGACGACCGGCGCGTCAAGCTCATCGCCGCGACCGACGCGGGCAAGTCGGTCGCCGCGGAGCTGCGTGGTGACCTCCGGTTCGCGAGCGATCCGCTCGTCGCGCTCACCGAACCCCAGCGCCGCACCCTGCGCGATCTCCTCCAGCTGATGACGGAGTCGCTCTAGCCGTCCGATTCGGCGTGGTACCGTCCGCTCGACGTGTGCGGTCGTGAAGTCCGGTGTGAATCCGGCGCTATGCCGTAACTGTGAGGCCTCCCGGCCGAGCCAGATCTCACCGCCACGTCGACGCCATCCGCCTCCGGTACAGAGGTCGCGGCGACCCGCGCGGCCGGGGGCGCTGTCCTCGTGTGCCGGGTGAGAAGACCTGGGGTTACCGATGATCCGCGCCCGGCTCGCCTTGCCGGCAGTCCTGCTGTCGTTGTTCACACTGGTCGGCTGTGCCGGCCGGGACCCCGCACCCGCCCCTGTTTCGTCTTCGGCGCCGGGCACGCCGCAGCGCATCGTGTCGCTGAGCCCGGCGACCACCGAGACGTTGTTCGCGATCGGCGCGGGCGCGCAGGTGGTCGCCGTCGACGACCAGTCCGACTTCCCGGCGAACGCGCCGCGTACCGCGCTGTCCGGGCTCACCCCGAGCGCGGAGGCGATCGCCGCGTACAAGCCCGATCTGGTGGTCGCGTCCGCCGACACCGGCGGCCTGGTCGGCGCGCTCGGGAAGCTCGGGATCAAGGCGCTGGTGCTGCCGTCGGCGAGCACGCTGGACGAGGCGTACGGCCAGATGACGACGCTGGGCAAGGAGACCGGCCACGCCCCCGACGCGGACCGGCTGGTGACGGGGATCAAGAACGAGCTGACGGCGCTGGTCGCGGCGACGCCGAAGCCCGCCGCCCCGCTGAGCTACTACCACGAGCTGAGCCAGGACTACTACAGCGCGAACTCGCACACGTTCGTCGGGCAGGTGTACGGCCTGTTCGGGCTGGCCAACGTCGCCGACAGCGCGCCTGCCAGCGGCGGGTATCCGCAGCTGTCGGCCGAGTCGCTGGTGAAGGCGGACCCGAAGCTGATCTTCCTGGCCGACACCAAGTGCTGTAAGCAGGACGCGGCCGCCGTGGCCGCACGCCCTGGCTGGGCGGCGATCAGCGCGGTCAAGAACGGCAACGTCGTGGCGCTCGACGACGACATCGCCTCGCGGTGGGGTCCCCGTCTGCTCGACTTCGCCAAGGCGGTGGCCGCGGCGGTCACCAAGGCGGCGCCGGGTGCCCGCTGAGCGGCTCACCCGGCTGACCGCGCCGCGGCTGGTCGTCGCGGTACTGGCGCTGGTCGTCGTGCTCGTCGCGGCGATCTGCGTCGGCGCGGCAGACCTCGGCTGGCACCGGGTGCTGGCCGAGTTGTGGGCCCAGGTGAGCGGGACGACGTCGCCGCTGGATCAGCGTGAGGCCGACATCCTGTGGCAGCTCCGCGTGCCCCGGGTCGTGCTGGCCGGGCTGGTCGGCTCGGCGCTCGCCGTCGCCGGGGCCGCCTACCAGGGCGTGTTCCGCAATCCGCTGGCCGACCCGTACCTGCTGGGCGCGGCGGCGGGTGCGGGGCTGGGCGCGACCGTCGCCGTGGTGTTCGCGCCGGAGGCCCGGACGTGGATCGTCGGCCCGATTCCCTTGGCCGCCTTCGTGGGCGCGCTCGCGGGCGTCGGCCTGACCTGGCTGCTCGGCCGGTCGGCGAGCGGTCCGGGCACGGCGATCCTGCTGCTGGCCGGGGTCGCCGTCGCGGCGTTCCTGACGGCGGTGCAGACCTTCGTCCAGCAGCTCGACACGAACACGATCAAGCAGGTCTACACCTGGATGCTGGGCGGGCTGAACACGTCCGGCTGGCAGGACGTGCTCATCACGCTTCCGTACCTGGTGCCGTCGGTGATCGTGCTGTGCCTGTGCTCCCGGCTGCTGGACGTGCTCGCGCTGGGCGACGACGAGGCCGTTTCGCTGGGCGTGCGCCCCGGCAGGGTGCGGCTGGCGGTGCTCGGGGCGGCCTCGCTGGCGACGGCCGCCGCCGTGTCGGTCAGCGGGCTGATCGGGTTCGTCGGCATCGTCGTGCCGCATCTGGTGCGGCTGCTGGCGGGCGCGAGTTACCGGGTGATCGTGCCGCTGTCGCTGATCGGCGGCGGGATCTTCCTGGTGATCGCCGACGAGATCGGCCGCACGGTGATCGCGCCGGCCGAACTGCCACTGGGCGTGATCACCGCGTTCACCGGCGCGCCGTTCTTCGTGCTGGTGCTGCGCCGCAACCGCGGGAAACTGCGATGACCGGCCTGCTGCTGCGCGGCGTCGGCGCGGGTTACGCGGGCAAGCTCGTGGTCCGCGGCGTCGACGGCGAGGTCCCGGACGGCGGCTGGCTGACCATCATCGGTCCCAACGGGGCGGGCAAGTCGACGCTGCTCAAGGCGGTCGCCGGGCTGCTCCCGCACGTGGGGGAGATCCGCGCGGGCGCTCGCCCGCTGCGCGCGTTGCCCGCGCGCGAGCGCGCCCGGCTGATCGGCTACGCCCCGCAGACACCCCAACTGCCCGATGGGCTTTCGGTCACCGATTACGTCCTCTTAGGACGGACGCCACACCTCGGATTCCTTGCCAGGGAAGGCCGTCGTGACCTCCAGCTGGTGTCCGAGGCGCTCGAACGGCTTGACCTCGGCGCATTGGCCGCGCGCCCGTTGCACGCCCTGTCCGGCGGCGAACGGCAACGGGCGGTACTGGCCAGGGTGCTGGCCCAGCAGCCCCGCGTCCTGCTGCTCGACGAGCCGACGACCGGCCTCGACATCGGGCACGCCCAGGCGCTGCTCGAACTCGTCGACCGGCTGCGCGCCGAAGACGGCACCACGGTCATCGCCACGGTGCACGACCTGACCTTCGCCGCGCAGTACGCGGACCGGTTGCTGCTGCTGAACGGCGGTTCGGTGGTGGCATCGGGAACCCCGTCGGCGGTGCTGACCGCGCCCGCCGTCCGCGAGCATTACGCGGCCGACGCGGAGATCCTCACGACCAGCGGCGGCGAGCTCGTCGTCGCCCCCAGCCGCGCTCTCAATCGAGGGCCATCGTCTTAGCTTCCGGACGAGGTCGTGCGCCGGAGACACGCTGGGTCAGCTGGATCGCGCAGAGCACGATCAGCCCGATCACGATGATCATCACTGGGATGGCGAGCGGGGACAGGCCGCTGACCCCCAAGCCCACCAGCGCGGGAAAGGTCGCGTTGCCCGCCATGGCCGCGGTCAGCAGAATCGAGCTGATGGTGTGCGAGGTGGGCATGGCCTGTGCCATCCAGACGAAGGCGGTCGGGAAGATCGGGCCGATCGCGAAGCCCGTGAGCGCGAAACCGGCCGGGCCCAGCCCCGGCAGCATGGTGACGCCCAGTCCGCACATGCTCAGCGCCACGCAGCTCGTGATGAGCAGCCGGGGACTCAAGCGGCGCCCGGCGAGCGGGATGACGACGCGTCCGATCGCCAGCCCCGCCCAGAAGAGAGCGGTGTAGGCGGCGGCTTGGGCTTCCGGGTGACCGGCGGCGACGAGGAACGTGGATTCCCAGGCGCCCGTCGCGCTCTCGATGCCCGCGTAGAAGAAGAAAACCGCCGAGAAGCCGATGATGACGGGAAGGTATGTGCGGATCGGCGCGCTTTCCGTGGCCTGCCGGGATTCGATCAGGCGCCCCGAGCCACGCGCCACCAGCGCCGGGACGCAGGCCACGGCGGCGGCCGCGAAGACGATGCCGAGGCCGCTGGTCTTCGCGGTGCTCGCGGCCAGTGGACCGAGGATCGCGCCGATGCCGTAGACGGCGTTGAGCAGATTCAGCACGAGCACGTCATGCTTGCCGAACCCCGACGAGAACGCCGTGTTCAGGAAGAGGACCAGGCCGCCGAAGCCCGCTCCGGCGACGCCCGCCGCCGCGAGGAAGAGGGGCCAGACCGGAGCCACGCCGAGGCCCGCGGTGCCGACCGCGAACGCCAGCAGGCTCCCGGTGATCGCGTGGACCGGATGCACGCGCTTACCCGCGATTCCGCACACGAGCACGGTCACCATCGAGCCCGCGCTGTAAACGCTCACCGGCAGGCCGGACGCCGCCACGCCGATACCGAACCGCTCGGCCGTGAACGGCGCCGCGGCGCCGAGCAGCGCGGTGACCAGGCCCATGACGAGCATGCAGAGCGCGGCGCCGGCGAGCGCGAGGCGGACACGTGCACTGGTGATGGCGTAGCTCCTTTCGTTCTCAGGCGATCCGGTAGGCGGCGGCGCCGTTGTGCAGGAAGCGGGCGCGGCCATGCCCGTCGGAGCCGACCAGCGAAAAGACCTGGTGACTGCCGGAGGTCGGCTGGGTAGTGATGATCGCGTGCTCGTTGAGCCGGACGACCTCGACACGTTCCTCGGCGCCAGTGAGTGAGCGAAAGGTGAGGAACGCGCGGTCCTGCTCGCTGCTGAGGGTGATGCGATACCGGGTGGAGCGGTAGATGCCGCACATCCGGTCCACATCGAGCGCGGCCGGGTCCGGCGGCGGCACGGGCAGCGGCGCCGTGTCGACACCGGCGAGGTCACGGAGCACCCCACCGAAGATCTCGTGGGCCAGCGGCTCGCCACCCGTGCTGTTGGTCAGCACGGCCACCGCCACGCCCGCCGACGGAACAACGCGCAGGAATGCCTTCTGCCCCTTGGAAACCCCGGTATGGCCGACGACGCCACCGGGATAGCGCATCCAGCCGAGTCCCCAGCCGATCACGCCGCCGCCGAAGTCCGGAACGGACTCGACCTCGGGCTCGCGCAGCGCCGCCAGCGCGGGATCGCTGAGGTGCAGCCGGACGAACTCCAGCAGGTCACGTGCGCTGATCGCGAGATGCGACCCACTGGGCGTGGAGCTGTAGGAAACCGCCCACTCGTTCGTCGGCACGACCTCCTCGCCGGTCTGGACGTGGCCGACCGCGGCGCGGTGCAGGATCGCCTCGTAGGTGTCGGTGGCCACCGTCCGCAGCTCCAGCGGAGTCACGAGCCGTTCACGGAGCACTTCGCGGAAAGGCTTGCCCCGCACCACTTCCACCAACCTCCCGAGCACCACGTACCCGCTGTTGGAGTAGGAGAAGACAGTGCCAGGCGGGAGGAACGGCTCCGCTTCGCCGAGCACGTCGACGAACTTCTCGATCGCGTCATCGTTGCGCCCGGTATCGAAGACATGGTTGCCAAGCCCGCTGGTATGGGTGAGCAGTTGACGGACAGTCGGCGACACCGGATCACCAGGCCGGAAGGCAGGCAGGTAGTCGCGAACGGACCGATCGAGATCTAGCAGGCCCTCGTCGGCGAGCTGCTGGATCAGCGTGGCCGTCCAGATCTTGGTGATCGAGCCGATCTTGAACACCGAGTCCGTAGTGGCCTCGACCCGCGTCCGCAGGCTCAGCACCCCCGCGGCCTCATCCTCGATCTCCCCGCCGGCCAGCACGGCGACCTGCGCCCCCGGCACGCTGTACTTCTCGATGAGCCCGCCCAGATTCCACCCCATCCCGCCAGGCTAGTAGTTCAAGACCAAACTGACCGGCGTGGACATTCGGGCCCTGCTGACCAAGCAGGCGGAGATGCTGCGCATGTTCGCTATCTCGTAGCCGTGGGGCGAGCTGCTCGCCGCCTTGCCCCGCCTGCGCACTGGCCGTCGGACCTGCGCGGACGATGCGCCGAGGCCTTCGCTCGGATCGACCGGAAACTGTCCGACCTGCCATCGGTACGTGGATCATCCAGCCCCGTGTTGCTGCACGGCGGTCTCCACCTTGGCAACGCACTGGACGGTGGTCCCGGACGCGGCTTGACCGCGATCGACCCGAAGGCCTGCGTCGGTGACCCGTGCTTCGACGCGGTGGACTACGTGGTGACTGGCGCCGGGCACGAGGGTGTCTCGGCCCGCGCAACACGGGTCGCGGAGGCGTGTGGTCTCGATGGTGATCTGGGTGCAGGGTGGTCGCGCCGATGGTGGCCGTCGCGGAGCTCTCACCTACTACAGTGCCGAGCCGGTGATCGATGAACTGCTCACCCTGGCTGATTCGTGAGTGTTGCCGAAGGCGCGGGAAGCAACCCTGGGTTTTGGGTTTGTCGGGGTCGGATCTAGGGCGGTCCCGTATGGAAATTTCCGCTCGTGGGGTCGGGTGGTGTTTGTGCTCGCTGCGGAAATATCCATACGGACCGAGGGCACGGTGGTACAACGCCGCTTGGGCTCGCCGGAAACCTCAGGTGGTACTTGCTGCTTGCCTGGGCGTTGGGTCGGGCTGTCGTGGTCGTGGTGTGCGATGGCGGCAGGGAGGGTGGTCCGGCCGAGATCCTTTGAGCGTTCGGCCTGGGGTGTTTTGGTTGTTGTGTGGGATATTCGGCCGCTGAGTGGCCGAATATCCTGCAGAAGACCGGACGGGTTTCTGTGCCAGTGCCGGTGGGCCTGGGTGTAGCTTGAGTACGCGGCGGCGGCACTTCTGGTGCTTAGGGCGCGGCTGCTGCGCCGGAAGCGAGTAAAGAGGATCTGCCTCGATCGGTTGGGCTTCCCACGCCTGCGGCGGGGTTCAGGTTCGGGTGGTGTGCATGGTGTTGCGGCGGGGCGCCCGTGCAGGGTCGATGAACGCCGGTGGGATGAACTCGGGGTATCCGTCGCTGGCGATGCGTACCTCCCAGTCGCTGTTGTGGATCAGTCGGTGGTGCTTGCCGCAGAGCAGCACGAGATTATCGATGCGGGTTTCCCCATGGTGTGCCCAGAAAACGATGTGGTGCGCTGTGCATTGCTGTGGCGGCGCATCACACCCCGGGAAGGCGCACCCGCCATCCCGGATCGCGAGGGCGCGGCGTTGCGCCGGGGTGGCGAGGCGTTGAGCCCGGCCGACATCGAGCGGTTCGCCGTGGGAGCCGAGGGTGACGGGGATGACTTTGCAGTCGCAGGCGAGTATCCGTGCGTCGGTGGCGCTGATGTCCCCGACTAGATCGAGGCAGGCGTGTCCGATTCCGGTTTTGAGTTCGTCGAGGCCGAGGGTGACTACGACGTGGACGCTGTCTCCGGCTTGGGTGGGGATGTCGGGGTTGCCCATGCCGATGCGGACAAAGGTGGCGAACGCATCCCCGAGCCGCTCCCACTGCGAGCGTGTGTCCCGGCCTTCTTCCTCGGATGTCGGGCGGGGTTTGGCGAGTGGGTCGAGGGTTGCTTTCAGTCGGGCGATGGTTTCGGCGTCGGTTTTGATCTTTATGCCGTGGGTGCCGTCGCGGTGGGTGACGAACCCGAGTTCATGCCGAGGCGAGGATTTGTCCTTGCTCGGCCTCCAGGCGCCGTTTCTCTCGTTCGCGGGCGACGTAGGCGAGCAGCAGCGTGTCTTTGTCGCAGCGCCACCACTCGGGTGGTGCTGCGGTGTCAGGACTTTCGGTGCTGATCATGCATTCCACACTACGCGAATCTAGAGTCATATGCCACTAGACACGCCGGGCTGGTCGACCCAGCGCCCAGGCGGGCAGCCAGTACCGGCCGGGGTTTCTGGTGAGCCACAACGAAATCTGACCACCGTGCCCCGGTCCGTATGGATATTTCCGCAGCGACCCCAAACACCACCCGACCCCGGAGCGGAAATGTCCATACGGGATGTCTTTAGATCCGACCCGGTAACCAAGAGCAAAGGCGACCCTTCGAGCAGGCGGTAGCCGGTCGGCCCGGCGAGCTGACTGCGCGCGTTCGTAGCGGCCGCCGATCTCGACGCCAACAGGCGGAGTCCACAGAGGACAAATCGAGCGGAGGTGCTGATCTCGCACTAGGCTCGCGGGCGGAGCGAGTGAAAGCAGGGGATGAATGCTCGATATCGATGGCCTCACCTGGACGCTCACGATCGGACTAGTGCTCGCGCTGCTCGCGATCGACCTTGTGCTGGCCGCGGTGCGCCCGCATCGGGTGGGCTTCGGGGAGGCGGTCGCCTGGTCGGTCGGGTACATCCTGGTCGCGGTGGCGTTCGGGGTCTGGCTGACGCTGGCGCATGGTGGTGACTTCGGCACCCAGTATTTCGCGGGCTACATCGTGGAGAAGAGCCTGTCGGTCGACAATCTCTTCGTGTTCGTGATCATTATGAGCACCTTCGCCGTGCCGGAAGAGCATCAGCACAAGGTGCTCACGTTCGGGATCATCGCCGCGCTGATCATGCGTGGCATCTTCATCGCGCTCGGCGCGACGTTGCTTTCGCTGTTCTCGTTCATGTTCCTGTTGTTCGGGCTGCTGCTGATCTACACCGGTGTGCAGCTGTTCCGGCATCGCGATGAGGATCCGGACGTCGAGAACAACGCGATCGTGCGGACCGCGCGGCGGGTGCTGCCGCTGTCGGCGGAGTATGACGGGGGGAAGCTGTTCACGATCGCGGACGGGAAGCGGGTGGGGACTCCGCTCGTCGTGGTGCTGATCGCGATCGGCGGGATCGATCTGCTGTTCGCACTGGACTCGATTCCGGCGGTCTTCGGTATCACCGACGAGCCGTATCTGGTCTTCGCGGCGAACGCGTTCGCGTTGCTCGGGCTGCGGGCGCTGTACTTCTTGGTCAAGGGGCTGCTGGACCGGCTGGTCTATCTGTCGGCGGGCTTGGCGGTGATCCTCGGGTTCATCGGGGTGAAGCTGATCCTGCATTGGGCGCACGTCGACATCGACACCCGGGTGCCTGAGATCTCGACGCCGTTCAGCCTCGGTGTGATCATCGGGATCCTGCTGGTGGTGACCGTGGCGAGCCTGGTCAAGACCCGTCGCGATCCCGATACCAAGGCGCACCCGGGCTCCCTGCGCGCGCAAGACCGGCCCGACTGAGCCGGTCCGCGCGTACGGCAGGTCAGCCGCTGCTGGCGGCCGACCAGACGTCGAAGGGCAGCGCCAGCACCGAGGCGCCCGCGTTGACGGTGTACCGGCTTCCGGTGTAGTTCGTGCCGGAATACACCACCACCACCCACGATCCCCGCTTGTTCCACATCGAGCGGATCGGGACGCCCGTGTTGCTGGTGGACTTCTGCCACAAATAGAACCCGCCGCCGTAGCCGGTCCCGGTCCAGCCGCAGTAGGCGTCGGTCACGGGATCGCACTGCGCGTGGGACATCGGGGCGGCGACGGCCGAGTTCGCCAGTGACAGGCAGAGAATCGCCGGGGCGACTTCGGCCAACCGCGCTAGCGCAAGGCCGTGAGTTCCGCTTTGGCCACTTCGGCTTCGGTCAGGCCCAGCTCGGTGTAGATCTCGATCGCTTGGCCGTAGTGGCTGCGGGCGGTGGCGAAGTCGGTGTCGGACGAGGCGGCGCGCGCGAGGCCGTGATACGCGCGGGCGACCTGCTCGTGGCAGCCGGTCCGGGTCGCCACGGCCAGTGCTTCGGTGTGGTTCGCGCGGGCGGTCGCCACGTAACCGCAGGCGTGGCAGGCCTCGCCGAGGCCGTTGAGTGCCCAGGATTCGCCGTCGCGGCAGCTATGCACTCGGAACAGGTCGAGTGCGCGCCGGTGGTGGGTGGCGGCGTCGACCGGGTGGCCGCTGCTCGCCTCGGCCCTGCCGAGGCCGTCGATCGCCCATGCCTCGCTGCCGCGGTGCCCGAGCTGGCTGAACAGGTCGGCGGCTTCGCTGTGCAGCCTGCGGGCGTCGGCCGTCCGGTGCTGCCGGGTCGCGAGTTCGCCGAGCCCGATCTTCGCCCAGGCCTCGCCGAAGCGGTGACCGGCGCGCCGGTGCAGTGCCATGGCTCGCCGCAGGTGCTCGTGTCCTGGCTCGTCGCGGCCGATGCGGGCCTCGATCGTGCCCAGCCGGGTGAGCATGTGCGCCTGCCCGGTGACGTCGCCGAGCGTCCCGAGCATGGTCAGCGCCCGGGTGTAGTAGGCGGCCGCCCGGCGGTACCGGCCCGCGCTTTCCTCGAGCATGCCGACGTTGCCGACCGCCCGTGCCTGGCCGAGCAGGTCGCCGGTCTCCC
Source organism: Amycolatopsis xylanica (assembly GCF_900107045.1). GTDB lineage: Bacteria > Actinomycetota > Actinomycetes > Mycobacteriales > Pseudonocardiaceae > Amycolatopsis > Amycolatopsis xylanica. The sequence goes on along the minus strand of NZ_FNON01000001.1, from coordinate 1,632,609 downwards.
GGAACAGGGCGTGCGCCGCCCACATGTCCGCGGCGGCGGGCCCGGTCCGGCCAGCCTGCATGTGCATGGCGCCCAGCGCGATGAGCGCGGTCGCTTCGGCGGTGTGGTCACCGAGTATGCGCGCGGCTTCCTTGGCGTAACCATGGATGGCCAGCGCGGCCGTTTCGCGGTGCCCGTCGAGGTAGCGGAACAGCAGCGAGGACAGCGTCACCGCGTGCTCGGGCATGCCGTGACCCGCCGCGTGGGCGGCCAGTGCCTGGACGTTGGGTGATTCGGCGTCCAGCCAGTCCCGGGCGGCGGCGTCGTCGAAGGCAGGCAGCGCGGCGGCCGGTGCGGCGACCGCGGGCCGCCGATGGGCTTCGGCGGGGTAGAGGCGGTCCATCGCCGCGGCGATGGTGGCGAGGTAGTAGTCGTAGACCCGGCTCAGTGCGGGTTCGTCGCCGATCTCCGCGGCGTAAGCCTTGAGAAGCTCATGCATGCCGTACCGGTAGACGCCGGCCGGGTGGACGAGGTTCGCGCGGGCGAGCGCGTCCAAGTCGGCCTGCGCCTGATCGACGTCGTCCCCGCTCAGCGCGGCCAGCGCGTACGCGTCGAACAGGGGAGCCGGATGATGGCCGAGCAGCGCGAACGCGCGGATGGCCTCCTCGCTCAGCTGCCGCAGCGACCACGAGAACACCGCCCGCACCGCCGCACGCTGATCGCCGCCGCCACTGAGCAGGTCCAAGGTGCTTTGCGCCGCACGGAGTTCGTCGACCAGCCGCGACAGCCGCGAGCCCGGCCTGGAGCCCGCGAGTTCGGCGGCCAGCCGCAGGGTCAGCGGCAGCCGGACACACCGCTCGGCCAGCTCCGCCGTGGCCTCCGGCTCCGCGTCGACCCTCGGGCCGATCAGCCGTCGCAGCAGCCCGACGGCGTCCGCGGCGGGCAGCCTGTCCACCGTCACCCGGTGCGCGCCGTGCAGCGCGACGAGCCCGGCGAGCGAATCGCGGCTGGTGACCACCACGACGCAGGTGTGCGTGCCGGGCAGCAGCGGGCGGACCTGTTCCGCAGTCGCCGCGTTGTCCAGCACGATGAGCATCCGCTTGCCAGCCACCTCGGTGCGGAACCGGGCGGCGCGCTCGACCGGCATCAGCGGCATCCGCGCGCCGTCGGGCAGCAGGGCGTCGAGGAACGTGGCCAGCGCGTCGGTCGACGGCATCGGCTCGCCGGGTTCGTAACCGCGCAGATCCAGGTACAGCTGCCCGTCCGGGAACCGGCTCCGCACCCGGTGGCCCCAGTGCACGGCGGTCGCCGTCTTGCCTGCCCCGGCCGTGCCGGTGAGGCAGACGAGCCCGGTGGTCACCCGGTCCAGCTCGGCCAGCTCCTCCGTCCGGCCGGCGAACGCGGCGACGTCGGCGGGCAGCTGCGCGGGGACGGGGGAGGAGGCGCCTTGGGGCGGCAGGTCATGGCGCAGCACGGCCTCGTGCACGGCGGCGAGCTCCGGCCCGGGGTCCGCGCCGAGTTCTTCGCGCAGTACCAAGCGAATCCGCTCATAGTGGGCCAGTGCGTCGGCGCCACGATTGGCCGCATACAGGGCGCGCATCAACGCCGCCGCGGCCGTCTCCTGCAACGGGTACTCGTCGCTGAGCGCCGTGAGTCGGCCGATGGTCGACGCCGCCTCACCGGCGTTGATCTTGGCCTCCGCCCAGGCGACGACGGCGGCCGCGTGGTCCTGGCGCAGCGTCCGGCGGGTGCGCTCGGCCCAGTCACCGCGCACGCCTGCCAGCGGTTCGCCGTGCCAGAGCGCGAGCGCGGCCTCCAGCGCGGCGGCGTCGGCGGTGTGCTCGTGGAGCGCGCGCCGGAAGCGGAAGACGTCGACCTGCTCCGGCTTGACGGCGAGGCGGTAGCCGCCGGAATCCCGGGCCACCAGCGCGCCGCCGGGCTCGGCTTCTTCCAGCGCGCGGCGGATGCGGGTGATGTGGGCTTGCAGCGACCGGCGCGCCTGCTGGGGCGGAGTCTCACCCCAGACCCGGTCGATCAGCATGTCGTCGGCGACTGTGCGACCCGCTTCGAGCAGCAGCACCGAGAACACGGCCTGACGGCGTGGCTCCCCGATGGGGACGGTCCGCCCGCCCGCGTGCACCCGGACCGGTCCCAAGACCCGGAAGTCCACCTCATACCCCCTGCCGGCGAGCGCACCCCACCCGAACGTGCCGACAGGATGCATCCTAAGGCCGACATTTGGTCCACCACAACACAATCGCAACATTTCCTCAGCCGGGCGCGGTCAGGATCCCTTGAATGGCAAGGAAAAGAAAACGAAGAGCGCCGGTATCCCGTCGGTGGGCAACCACTTGTCGCGGGTGGTGACCGAAGTGGAGCACTCCGTCGACCGGTCGCGTTTCCGGGTGCTGGGCCCGCTCGAGGTCATCCGGAATGGGCAGGACCGGACCCCGAAGCCGTTCCAGCAACGGGTTCTGCTCGCGATCCTGTTGCTCAACGCGAACAAGCTGGTGACCACCGACGCGATCATCGACCAGATGTGGGGATCACGCCCGCCGGACTCGGCACGGGCGGCCGTCCAAATGTACGTGTGCGGAATACGCCGATCGCTGGCGGGCGACGGCGACCCGCGCGAGCACGCCGTGCTCAAGACATGCCCGTCGGGCTATCTGCTCGTGGCCGCGCCGGGACAGCTCGACGTGTCCCGGTTCCGTGCGCATCTGACGCGGGCGCGGGGCCTGCTGGACACGGGCCGGTGTGTGGACGCCGCGGCGGAGTTCCGGCTGGCGTTGTCGCTGTGGCGCGGACGGGTGCTGGCCGATCTCGCGCGCTGGCCGGAGTACGACCGGTACGCGCGCTACCTCGAAGAGGAACGGTTGTCCGCGCTGGAGAGCCGGATCGACCTGGATCTCGAGCACGGCCCCGACGCCGGTCTGATCGCCGAACTGGAGCAGCTGTGCGCGTACCACCCCTATTGCGAGGGTTTCCACCGGCGGCTCATGCTGGCCTACTGCCGGTCGGGCCGCCGGGCCGAGGCGCTCGACGTCTACGCGCGTGCTCAGCGTGTCCTGCGCGAGGAGGTCGGAATCGAGCCTGGCCAGGCGCTTCGCGCCGTGCAGCGGACGATTCTCCAGGACGGTGGTCAGGAAAGGCGCCAGTCGAACCGCCGCCGGTAGTAGGTGAGCGGACGGCCCGGCGCGAGGTCGCCGTCGCGGATGTCGGCGACGAGGATCGCGTGGTCGCCTTCGTGGATCACCCGCCTGACCGCGCAGCACAGGTAGACCGGCACGCCCGCCAGGCGCGGCGTCCCGCGGTGCCAGTGCCACTGGAGGTCCGCGAACTTGTCACCACCGCGTCCGGCGAACGTGCGGGCCACCGTCTCGTGGCCGGCCCCGAGCAGGTGCACGCCGAACCGCTCCCGGTCCATCAGCGCCGCATAAGACCTGGTCGACCGGGCGATCGACACCAGCAGCGACGGCGGGTCGGCGCTGTAGGAACAGAGCGAGGACACCAGCAGCCCGCACGGCCGCCCGTCCGCCCCGCGCGCGGTGACGACCGCGAGCCCGGTCACCAGGCGGCTCATCGCTTCGGTGAACAGCTCCCTCAGAGAGGAGTCCAGTGCGGGCTGGATGGACATGGCTCACACCCCGACGCGGGCGCTGTACGCGCGCTGGCAGGAATCCAGCCGGTCGCGGGCGTCCTCGTCGTCGGTCGCCGTCAGCACCGCCTGGTAGTCGGCGATCGCCTCGGCCAGGCTGCCGCGCTCCTGGTGGATGACCCCGCGGTTGTAGCGGAAGGCGGGCTGGTCGGCGAGCGCGACCGCGTGGTCCAGATCGGCCACCGCGTCCCCGGTACGGCCCGCGTCGTAGGCGAGCCCGCCGCGCAGTGCCCACGCCTCGGCGAGCTTCGGGTCGGCCTCCAGCGCGGCGGTGAGAGCCTCGATGGCCGCCCTCGCGTCACCCTGCTCGGCGAGCAGGCTTCCCTTGAGGCACAACAGATGCGGGTTGCGCGGGGCCAGCTCGAGCCCGGCGGTGACGTCCTCCCAGGCGCCGGCCAGGTCGTCGCGGTCGCGCAGCATGCCCGCCCGGTTGATCCGCGCGTCCACGTGCGCCGGGTCGAGTTCGATGACGTAGCCGAAGTCGGCCAGCGCCTGCTCGTCATCGCCCAGCTCGCGGCGGGTGTCGGCCAGGTTGTAGTAGCACTCGGGAAACGGCGGGTCGAGGCTGAGGGCGTGTTCGTAGGCCCGCAGCGCCTCGGTGTGACGGCCCAGCTGGCGCAGCAGGTTGCCCACGTTGAAGTGGTGCTCGGAGAACTCAGGGTCCACCTCGATGACCGCCTGGTAGTCGGCGAGCGCCTCCTCCAGCCGTCCCATCATGGCCAGCACCTGTCCCCGGTTGTAGCGCAGCACGCTGCGGTGCAGCGCCTGCTCGTCGGGCCCGAGATCCCGTTCCAGCTCCGCCATGCCGTCTTCGAGCAGGCGCAATGCCTCCTCGGGCCGCTTCTGCCGCACCTCGATCAGCGCGAGTCCGTTGCGGCTGAACACGGACTGGAACACCCGCTTCTTGGGTTCCTCCAGCAGGGTCGCGATCGCGATCGTCTGGTTGATCCACGCGCGCGCCTTGTCGAAGTCGCGCTCGCCGTCGGAGTAGTGGCGGGCGTAGAGCATGGACAGCGTGTACGAGACGTTCATGTGCACGCCCGGGTCGCTGGTCGCGGCCCGCGCCTCGTGCAGGATCGCCTCGGACTCGGCCGCCCGGCCCAGCGAGGCCATCGACACCGCGGCCTCCTCGCCGAACCGCCACCACAGTTCCGGGTCGGTCTCCTTGCCGACCAGCGCGCGGCCGCGCAGCGCGAGGTCGGCGGACGCGTGGTAGAGGCCGATGTTGCGGCAGTGCTCCATGGCCAGCCGGACCGCGCGCACCCCCAAGCCGCGCGGGTCGGTGCCGTGCTCGGCGTGATAGGGGATCGCGCCCAGCCGCAAGGAGAACTCATCCCGCTCGGCGAGCACTCGCGCCCGGTCATCATGCAGCGCGGCCCGCTGCGGCGCTGGCAACCGCAGGTAAGCCTCGCGCAGCCGTGGGTCGTCGCTCACCCCATCACCGTCCACATAGGACTTGGCGAGCGCGGCGACCTCGTCCTCGGTGACAGCGGCGGCGTCATCGGACTTAACCGCCTCGACACGCCGTGCGTGTGCGGCCAGCGAGCCACGCAGCGACACCGGGGTCTCGCCGGGCGGGTCGGCGAGCGGCCCGGTGCCGGTCCCGACGACGAGTGTCAGCAGTGGAAGGTCGCGCCGCCGCAGCAGCACCGCGAGCAGTTCCTGGTCGCTGGGGTCGGCCAGGTGCGCGTTGTCGACGATCAGCGTCCGCGGGCCGTCGTCGAGCGCGGCGAGGTAGTCGCGGAGGATCTCGGCGAACCCGTTCGCCACGTTGACCGTGTGCAGGCGCGAGAAGTAGCGGGTGCGCTCACCTTCGCCGACCGTCCACTCCAGACCGACCCACGCGGTGGGGATCGTGTCGATCAGCTCGGGGGCGGCCGAAAGCAGCTCGGTGTTGTGGCGTGGCCCCAGCTCGGGCAGCCGGGTGAGCAGGTCACCGGCGATCTGCCGGACCAGCGTGCCCGCGGCGGTGTACGGCCCGCGCAACCGGCGGTGCGCGTCGATCGAGGCCAGCACCGGGGGCAGCGCGAGCCCGGCGATGGTGCGTTCGCGGTCGCGGCGGCGCGCCCCGGCGACCCAGTGGTGCGTGCGCATCTGAGGTCCTTTCAGCTGATGACGTGGTCGAAGCGCCGTTCGCGGCGGCGGTCGCGCCGATCCCGGACGATCAGCCAGCCGAAGACGGCGACCTCACCCAGGAAAAGGAGCAGGAAAACGATCGAGTCGAGCCGGTGCGTGACGCTCGCGTCACCACTGAAATGCCCGAAAACCCCGGCGAAGGTTTGGTAGGCGATCGGGATTCCGGTGAAAAGCACGGTGGAGACGCTGACCGTGTACCCGGCGACGATCAGCCAGGAATACCAGCGAGCCGCCTTCCGGTCGGCCGGATGCCACCTGTCCGGATCGGACAGACGATCGGGCCTGCCGCGCAGTTCGTGCCACCGGTTGGCCAGCGCCCGCTTGGCGGTCGTGTGCAGGTCGACGCACCCCAGCACGGTCGAAATGAGCACGTAGACGTCGGTGCGCAGGTAGAAGAAGAATTGCCAGACCACACGCATGAGCGCGGCGAACACGATCGCCAGGCACAGCTTGCCGGTGAAGGACAGCGCCCCGTTGTCCCGGGTGAGATCCGCGGCGACGGTCAAGATCGCCACCCCCAGCAGATCGGCGAACATCCCCGCGAGAATGGGCAGGTACCGTTTCCGGCGGGGGACCGCGACCAGCCCGTCCAGCGACGTCTCCAGCACGATGAAGTACAGCCTGCGCCCGACGGTCAGCGTCGAGCGCACCCCGATCCGCCGGCCCGCCAGCGCGTGGAACGCCTCGTGGATCAGCACCAGCGGGATCGCGACGGCGAACAGCACGACGTCGATGAGCGTGTAGTAGTCGGTGAAGAAGATGTTGCGTGGATGCGGCACGAGATCGGGACGCAGCACCGTGGCGATGATCGCCCACCCGAACACGACGGCGTAGAGCAGCCAGGCCGCGGGGGAGAAGACCGCGCCGCCGAGCCGCTGCCAACGCAGGGGCTTCGTGACGACGGCGGCCTCTTCGGCCGCGCGAAGGAAGCCGAGTTCGTCCAGGCATTCGAGCACGTCATCGATGTCGACCTTCTCGCCGTATTCCGTTGAGTACCAGGTCCCGGCCTGCGCCGGGGTCATCCCGGCCGCGAGCCTGCGCACCAGCGCGGCCCCGTCGCGGGGCAGGATCGCGTAGGAGTCGACGTCCTCACGCCCGACCGTGACCTCCTCGCCTTCGTCGAGGTAGACGAGCGAGTGGAGCGCCAGCGGCCGGTGCTGGTCGAATCGGGAATCGGTCACATCCATGCCTTCTCGCGTTCGTGGTGGTGGCGCCGGGTGCGTGCGTGGTGCGCACCCGGCGCCCACGGGGCTGTGCGTCAGGACGGCTTGACGACGTACTTCTTGCAAGCGGCCGCGGTCAGGCGGACGGAGCCGGCCTTGCGGATCTGGATCTTCTTCATGGGTGCACCTCCCCCCGGGATGTCCGAACAGCGGGTCGGGGACGACGATGTCCGACCGCGCCAAAGCGCCGCCAACATCGCGCCAACGCGTCCGCCCGGCCTCTGGGCGCGGGGGTTCTGCTCGTTGAGGGGTGGTCGGCGTGCGCGGGTGACCTTGTCCGGGCATGCTCGCTTGAGGTGAGGTTGCCCTCGAGTGCTTATTACGCACCCAATGGCACCCTCGCTTCATGCCTGGCATCAGCGAGGGCAGAGACGCGACGTCGTGGCCACAACGCCGCTTCGGCTCACCAGAAACCCCGGCCGGGTACTTGCCGCTCGCCTGGGCGTTGAGTCGGGCTGCTTCGGCCGGGCGGGTGGGCGATGGTGGGTGGAAGGCCAGCGGTGGGGTGGTTTGGTCCGCCCTGCTTGAGAAGCCGGGCCGGGCCGGGGCGGGGCGGGGTGGCGGGCTTGGCCGGGCGGGCTTGGCCGGGCGGGGTGGTGCCGTGGCGTGCGGGGGTTTCGGCCGTCGAGTGGCCGAGAGCCCCGCGCACTATCCGGTCAGGCTCTCTGCCGATGGATTAGGCCGGCCTGATCGCGCCGCGACGTGGCCGGTTCCGTACGTGCGCGATGCTGGGGTGCGGCACTGAACGTGCTGAAGGAGATCGGTAACCGGGCGGTCCGTGGTGGACCCTGTTTGGCCCTCTTCGAGGGCTTGTGGTCGGGCTCAGGTTCTGGTGCTGTGGAGGGTGTTGCGGCGGGGTGTGCGCGCGGGGTCGATGAACGCCGGTGGAATGAACTCGGGATATCCGTCGCTGGCGATCCGCACCTCCCAGTCGCTGTTGTGGATGAGCCGGTGGTGCTTGCCGCAGAGCAGCACGAGATTGTCGATCCGGGTTTCCCCGTGGTGAGCCCAGAAAACGATGTGGTGGGCGGTGCATTGCTGCGGCGGTGCGTCGCAGCCGGGGAAGGCGCAGCCGCCATCGCGGATCGCGAGCGCGCGCCGCTGTGCCGGGGTGGCCAGGCGTTGAGCCCGCCCCACATCCAAGGGCTCGCCATGAGAGCCGAGGGTGACTGGAATGACTTTGCAGTCGCAGGCGAGCAGGCGTGCTTCGGTGGCGCTGATATCGCCGACTAGATCCAGGCACGCCCGCCCGATGCCGGTTTTGAGTTCGTCGAGGCCGACGGTGACCACGACGTGCACGCTGTCCCCGGCCTGGCTCGGGATCTTCGGGTTGCTCATGCCGATGCGGACGAGGGTGGCGAACGCGTCCCCGAGACGTTCCCACTGCGAGCGGGTGTCCCGGCCTTCTTCCTCGGACGCGGGGCGAGGCTTGGCGAGCGGATCCAAGACGGCCTTGAGGCGGGCGATGGTTTCGGCGTCGGTTTTGATCTTTATGCCGTGGGTGCCGTCGCGGTGGCTCACGAACCCGAGTTCATGACGCGGCTCCGCCGGATCGGGATCCTTCGGCTCCCGTCCGTCCGGATCAAGCCGGTCGCGCAGGTTCTTCGCGGCGTGACTGATCTGCCGAGGCCCAGCGGTCCGCGCCAGGTTGATCAGGATCTCTTCCCCGGCCTCCCGATCCTCGGCTGAGACTGTGGGCGGGAGTGCGCCGAGGGCGGCGATGATCGGATCCAACTGCGCCGCACCGAGATCCCCATTCAACGCCGCCACGGCGGCATGCGGGGCCAGCGCCGGAATGCGGGTGCCGCCATCCTGGCGCGGGTTGAGCGCACGCGCGCGATCCACGCGAGCTTTGGCCTCGGAGTGCTTGATCTGCACCCAATCGACCAGCATCCCCGGCAACGTGGCGTAGCCGGTCACCTCCTTCACCCCACGAGACTCGATCTCGGCCAGGATTTGTCCCTGCTCGGCCTCCAACCGCCGTTTCTCTCGTTCGCGGGCGACATAGGCGAGCAGCAGCGCATCCTTCTCGCAGCGCCACCACTCCGGTGGTGCTGCGGTGTCAGGACTATCGGTGCTGATCATGCCTTCCACTCTACGCGTGTTCAGAGTCATATGCCACTGGACACGCCGGGCTGGTCGACCCAGCACTCAGGCGGGCAGCAAGTATCGTCCGGGGTTTCCGGTGAGCCACAACGGAATCCGACCACCGTGCCCTCGGTCCGTATGGATATTTCCGCGGTGACCCCAAACACCACCCGACCCCGGAGCGGAAATGTCCATACGGGATGTCTTTAAATCTGACCCGGCAAACACTTCGGTCGCTACCCTGCAAATCCGATGCGGACAAAGGAGAACCTTGCGATGACCGTGAGCCGATTACGCCACATCCCCGGCATCGGGGTGGACATCATCGGCGACGCCGCCGACGCGTTGGCCGACCCTGACGTGCTCCGCCTGGAGAACCTCGACACCGACCTCCGCCCACCGCGATCAGCGCTCGAAGCCACCCACACCGCCATCGACGACGACGCCGCCAACAGCTATCTTCCGTTCCAGGGGCACGGCTCCCTGCGAGAAGCCGCCACCGCGCATGTCGGCCGGATCGCCGGTCGCGTCTACGATCCCGCCACCGAATGCGTGAGTGTCGCGGGTGGACTCAACGGCGTGCTGAACACCTTGCTGGCCACCGTCGAACCCGGCCAGGAAGTCGTGCTCACCGACCCGGCCTACGCGGGACTGGTCAACCGCATCCGGCTCGCGGGCGGCGTCCCGCGCTTCGTCCCCGCCGAACCCAACGGTGACAAGGGCTGGTCCGTGGACCCGGAGCGCCTGGCCGCGGCCGTCGGCCCGGCGACGGCCGCGGTCCTGATGATGAGCCCGTCCATGCCGACCGGTCTCCTGCTCGACCACCGCCACTGGGCAGCACTCGCGCCCGCCTGCGAGCGGTACGGCGCCTGGCTGATCTACGACGCCGCCATGGAACGCATCCGCTTCGACGGCACGCCGCCGGACCATCCCGCCGCGCACGAGGGCTTGGCGGACAAGGTGATCACCGTCGGATCGGCGTCGAAAGAGCTGCGCATGATCGGGTGGCGGGTGGGCTGGGTGGTCGGCCCGGCCACCATCATGGCCGACATCCGCCTGGTGGGCCTGACCAATGTGGTCTGCCAAGTCGGACTGGCCCAGCAGGCCGTGGCCGCGGCCCTCACCGCTCCGGACGCCGACGCCGACATCGCGGCCGCGACCGCGGAATGGCGCCACCGCGCGGAAACCGTCGTCGCGCAGCTGGACGGTTACCCGATCGTGCGGCCCCACGGCGGCTGGTCACTGCTGGTCGACACCGCGCCGCTGGGCACCAGTCCAGCCGAGCTTTCCCGGCGGCTGCTGCGGCTCGGCAAGGTGGCGGCCACGCCGATGTCCGGGTGGGGACCAAGCGGTGATCACTACCTGCGGCTCGTGTTCGCCAACGAGCCGGCGCATCGCCTCGCCGACCTGCGTGCCCGGTTCGAGGCGTCACTCGGCTGAGCGGCGGTCGCGGCCGACGGCCAGAGCGATCGCGGCCAGTGCGAACAGGGCGACCGCCGCGTTGCCGATCGTCAGGAACATCTTCTGGCCATGGCTGGCGGCGTCCATGTTGAGCAGGTGGAAGAAGAAGTGCGGGACGGCGAACGCCAGGTACGCCAACGCCGCGGGCACGACGAAGTGGGTCTTCGGCTTGACCAGGGCGATGCCGAGGATGAGGGCGAGGCCGAGTGTCGCGCCGCCGAAGTCGCGGGCGAAATGCTCGCTGAACGGGGGCGTGAGGTCCACCGTGGGGAAGTTGTCGTAGAAACCGCGCGGGAAGAGCTGGTTCCACCCGCCTACGACGAGTTCCTCGCCGAACGGGATCAGCAGGGCCAGGCGGATCGTGAGGTTGTTCATCGGGGTCCCTTCGTGTGGTGATGATCAGACTCGGTAGCCCGGCGAGATGTGACAGCGGATCTCGCAAAATGTTTGATGAATGGGTTTCCGCAGGTCGTGTGACATCGATGTCAGCGCTCTCGGTTTCTGTCTTCTTTGTCGCCTTGACGGCAGGAACCACCCGGCAGAGTCTTCCTGGCAACGTTGTCACTCGCAGAGCGGAGTCACCCCATGGCGCAGGACTTCAAGCCGGATGAGTCTTCGGTTTCGCGGCGGCGCTTGCTGACGGCGAGTGGGGGGCTGCTGGCCGGGTTCGGCTTGGCCGCGGTGCTGCCGGGGGTCGCCGCTGGGGCGCCGGACCAGGAAGCCGAGCAGGCCGCGACGTCCGATCTGGCGTTGTTCCGGCCCGTTCAGGTCTCGTCGACCGCTTACGCCGCCACGCCCGCCGAGTTCGCCGTCGACGGGCTCGCGCAGGTCGGCGTGCAGGGCTCGGGTTGGCGGGCCGCCGCAGGCGACGGGCAGTGGATCATCGTGGACCTGCAGGGGCGGTGCCAGGTCAGCTCGGTCGTGCTGACCTTCGAGGCGCGGCCGGGGGATCCGGCGTTCGACGCGAACGGGTCGCGGAGCAACACCACGGGCGCCGAGGTGCAGTCGAGCTTCGCCACGGTCTTCGACCTCGACGTCTCCTTGGACGGGAAGTCATGGCGGACGGTGTATTCGACGGATTCCGGCGGTGGCGGTGTGGTGACCATTCCGCTGACCGCCGTTTCGGCGCGCTGGGTGCGGCTCTCGGCTTCACGGCGGTCGACGACGAATCCCTTGGGGCTGAACGGGTTCCAGGTCTACGGGACCACCCGTGACGCGCGGCAGCCGGTGCGAGGCTGGACCAGTTTCCCGATGCGGAACCACGACGCGCCGCCCGCGCTCACGGTGGCGCCGGACGGCACGGTGCCGGTGGAGTCCGGATGGGTGCTGACCATGCAGGACTGGGCGCCGAGCACCGACGGTGCCACGCTGTCGGGGACCGAGGTGGACACGCGGGGCTGGCTGAAGGCGACCGTGCCGGGCACCGTGCTGGGGTCGCTGGTCGAACAGGGGCAGCTGCCCGACCCCGTGTTCGGGATGAACAACATGCACATCCCGGAAGCGCTTTCACGGCACGCGTGGTGGTACCGGCGGGTGTTCGGGCTGCCGCGCGGGCTCGACGTCTCGGCGGGCAGGCACGTGTGGCTGGAGTTCGACGGCGTCAACCACGAGGCGCAAATCTGGCTCAACGGAGCCAATCTCGGCACACTGAGCCATCCGTTCGGGCGAGCCGCGTTCGATGTCACCGCCGCGCTGCGGAGGTCCGGTGACCAGACGCTCGCCGTGAAGATCTCGCCGATGCCGCTGCCGGGCAGCCCGGGTGACAAGGGACCGGCGGGCTACGCGTTCGTCGACGCCGACACCACGATGTTCAAGAACTCGCCGACCTATCTCGCCGTGTCCGGCTGGGACTGGATGCCCGCGGTCCGTGACCGCGCGTCCGGGATCTGGGATCACGTCCGGCTGCGCTCGACCGGCGCCGCGGTGCTGGGCGACGCGCGGGTGGACACGAAGGTGCCGGACACCAGCGTCGCCGAGGTGACGATCACCGTGCCGGTGCGCAACGCGGCCGCGACCGCGCAGCGGGTCAAGGTCACCGCCGCGTTCGACACGGTCAGCGTCTCCAGCACGGTCATGGTCCCGGCGGGCCAGACGGCCGATGTGGTGTTCGCGCCGCCGGTGTTCCCGCAGCTGCGGCTGCGTGACCCGAAACTGTGGTGGCCCAACGGTTATGGCGATGCGAACCTGCACGATCTCACGCTGACCGCGGCGATCGGCGCGGCCGTCAGCGACCGGCGGACGATCCAGGTCGGGTTCCGGCAGATCGGCTATCAGTACGACCTGCCGATCGTGATCAGCGACGGGCGGGCCACCCAGACCGTCGACCTCGCCCCGCGGAACGCGCGCTACGTGCGGATGCAGGGGCTCCGGAGGGCGACCAGCTGGGGCTTCTCGCTGTGGACGATGTCCGTTGTGGACAGCAAGGCGCCCGGCGACGACCTGGCGAAGGGCAAGACCGCGACGTCGTCGACGGTGGCCGACGGCAATCCGCCGGAGCGCGCGGTCGACGGCGACCCGAACACGCGGTGGACGTCGAGCTACGAGGACGACCAGTGGCTGCAGGTCGACCTCGGCGCCGCGACGGCGTTCGACCGGGTGGTGCTCACCTGGGAGACCGCGTACGCGGCGACGTTCAAGATCCAGGTCTCGGCGGACGGGCAGGACTGGGTCGACGCGGCGTCGGTGGACAACGCGCCCAAGCCGCTGGTCATCCTGGTGAACGGCGTGAAGGTGTTCATCCGTGGCGGCAGCTGGGGCTGGGACGAGCTGTTGCGGCGGATGCCGGCCGAGCGGACCGACGCGGTGGTCGCCATGCACCGCGACATGAACTTCACGCTGATCCGCAACTGGGTCGGCTCGTCGTACCGCGAGGAGTTGTTCGCGGCCTGCGACAAGTACGGGATCCTGCTGTGGAACGAGTTCTGGCTCGGCTGGTCGGCCGACCCGGCCAACCACGACATCTTCCTGGCGCAGGCGAAGGACACCGTGCTGCGCTACCGCCATCACGCGTGCGCGACCATCTGGTTCGGCTGCAACGAGGGCAACCCGCCCGCGGCGCTCGACAAGGCGCTGCGGGAGATCGTCACCGGCAACACCGACCTGCTGTACCAGGGCAACTCGGCCGGTGGCGTCATCACCGGCGACGGCCCGTACCGCTGGCTCGACCCGAAGCAGTACTTCACCGGTGAGGCGACCGGCGGCAAGAAGGGCTTCTGGAGCGAAATCGGGCTGCCGACGGTCTCGGTCGTCGAGAGCATGCGCAACCTGGTCGGCCCGGGCGAGGCGGGCTGGCCGATCGGCGCGCCGTGGTTCCTGCACGACTGGTCGACGAACGGCAACCAGTCCCCGCAGGGCTATCTGGCGGCGATCGACGCGCGGCTGGCGCCGTCGTCGAGCCTCGCGGAGTTCTGCCGGAAGGCGCAGTTCGTCAACTACGAGAGCATGCGCGCGATCTTCGAGGCGTGGAACGCCAAGCTGTGGGCCGATGCCAGCGGCGTGCTGCTGTGGATGTCGCACCCGGCGTGGCACAGCACGGTCTGGCAGACCTACGACTACGACCTCGACGTCAACGGCAGCTACTACGGCTCGCGCAAGGGCAGCGAGCCCCGGCATGTCCAGGCCGATCTGTCGGATTGGTCGGTGAGCGCGATCAACCACACGCCGGCCGCGCTGATCGGGGTCACCGTGACCGCCGAGCTGTTCGGGCTGGACGGCAAGAGCCTCGCGGCGCCGCAACGGCAGACTCTCGACGTGGCACCGGTTTCGTCGGCTCGCGCGTTCGTCGTGCCGTTCGCCGACAACCTGCCCGCGTTCCACCTGCTCCGGCTCACGCTGCGCGACGCGGGCGGGGCCGTGCTGTCCGAGAACACCTATTGGCGATACCGGACGGACACGGCCATGCGCACGCTGAACCAGCTGGCGCGCACGGAGCTCGCGACCGACCTGCGTCCGTCCGGAAAGGACGGTTACACGGCGACCGTGCGCAACACCGGCCAGACGGTCGCGGCGATGGTGCGGCTCTCGCTGCGCGAGAGCAACGGGACCGATCGGGTGCTGCCGACGTTCTACGGCGACAACTACTTCTGGCTGCTGCCGGGGGAGAGCCGGACGGTCACGATCACCACCCGGCGCCCGGTCAGCCAGGCGCGGCTGTCGGTCGAGGCGTACAACGTCCCGGCGCGGACGTCGTGAGTTCGTGGACCTCGACGGCGCGCACCTCGGCCTCGCCGCCGTAAAGCTGGAAGACCTCGGCGAAGAGCGTGGGCACGGACTCGCCGTCGGCCACCGCGCGGTGCGCGCTCAGCACGAGCGTGTGCCGCCGCGGCCGGAACCGGAGCAGATGCGCGCGCAGCAGCGGCGGCCGCGCCGTGTCGAAGCCGCGGGCCCGCTCGCCGGCCAGCACCTTGTCCAGCTCGGCGCGCCGGACGCGCTCGTCGGACGTGGTGAGGTAGGTCGTGCGCCACGGCACCGCGACGCCAGCCACGACCAGGCGCATGTCCGGGTCGGGGAAACACGAGCGCAGCACTTCGTTCCGGTCGAGCAGCCGCTGGCAGGCCGCGCGGAGCCGGTTCTGGTCGAGCAGGCCGTCCAGTTCGAACGCCGCCTGGACGGTCCGGCCGTCGTCGAGGGTCCGGGCCTGCTCCGGGGTGACCGGCCTGCTGCCGACCAGGCCGAGGTAGCAGGGCTCCCAGTGGTCGAGCTGGTCTTGTGCGGCTTCCGGCATGGAATCGAGGCTAGGTCGAACGGCGTGACCGCCAGAACCGGACGATTTCTTATGCGGCGCATAGGCGCTGGTGATAGTTGTCCTGACCTGCGCAGTAAGATCATCCGGTGGCTGAGAACACCGAGTGGGGCAGGCTGGATCTCAATTTGCTGATCCCGCTCAACGCGTTGCTGCTGGAGCGCAATGTCACCAAAGCGGCCGAGCGTCTGGTGATGGCCCAGCCGACCATGAGCGCCACCTTGGCCAGGCTGCGCCGTCATTTCGACGACCCGCTGCTCGTGCGCGAGGGGCGTTCGCTGGTGCTCACCCCGCTCGCCGAATCGCTGCGCGCCCCGGTGCAGACGGCGTTGATCGCGGCACGTGAGGCGCTGGCGGCCGGGCGATCGTTCGATCCCGCCACCGACCAGCGCACGTTCACCGTGATGGCCAGTGATTACGCGTCGACTGTCCTCTTGCGACCCGCGCTGCGCGGCTTGGCCGCTGAGGCGCCCGGAGTGCGGGTGACCATCGAGCCGTTGTCGGCCGATGGGCTCAGCCTGCTGCGGTCCCGGCGCTCGGACCTGCTGATCTGGCCGTTGCAGCTGGCCGATCCCGAACTGCTGAACTTCCCGCACGCAGCGCTGTTCGGCGACGAGTTCATCGCGGTCGCGGACAAGGACAACGCGGCCGTCGGCGACGTGCTGACCGCCGAGGCGTTGAACTCGACACCCGCGGTCGGCGTCGCCGGGCCGAGCAGGCCGGTGTCCACGATCAGGCTGAACGAGCAGATGGTGGAGCAGCCGGTGGTGCTCACCGTCGACTCGTTCACGCTGGCGCTGCAGATGGTGGCCGGATCCGAGCTGATCACGTTGACGCAGCGCCGGTTGTTCGAGCACTTCGGCCCGCTGCTCGGCCTGCGCGAGGTGCCGATGACGATCGAGCCGCCGAAGCTGAACCTGGGCATGTTCTGGCATCCGCGCGACGTGCTGTCGCCCGCGCACCAGTGGCTGCGCGGGCGACTCGAACGTCAGGCTGCCTTGCGATAGGCGACCCCGCTGGAGTTGGGCGTGGTGTTCGAATAGAGACCCGTCCGTGTCGTCGCGGTGGAAAGCGAGAACCACGCGTAGCGTTCGACGAACGAAAGGCTTTGCAGCATCGCGGTGGACTTCGTCACGAAATCGGTCTGCTGACTTGGTGACGGGTACACCGGCTGCGGTCCGGAGAAATTGATGAGCGCGTATTCGGTCAGCCAGATCGGCTTGTGATAGCGGTTGTAGACGTTCTGGAGATACCCCCTGAGCTGATTGGTCGCGTTGGCCGAGAAATCGCCGCCGTACCAGTGCAAGGGAATGAAATCGACGCGATAGCCGCGCGCGGCCGCCCCGGCCATGAACCGGTCGAGCCAGCCGCCCGGGGTGTCGCCGCTGTAGGCCACCGCGGGCGCGCCCAGCCGCAGGCCGGTCGACTGCAGCTGCGGCCACAGCCCCAACGCCTCGTCGACCGACATGTTCGCCTGGCCCCGCATATCGGGCTCGTTGAATGCGAGCACCGCCTTGCCGAGCTTCTTCGCCTGGTCCAGCTGGGTTTTGGTGACCGAGCCCCGGCCCCAGATCATCGGGACGAACTCGACACCGGCCGGGGTGGCGATCCCCTCGGTGCCCGAGGCCCAGGTGTAGTACCAGGACGCGCGCACGTCGCGCATCGCGGCGGCGGAGCCTGCGACATTGGCCGCGCTGACTCCCTTTTTGGAGGCCGCCGCCTCGGCCTGCGGTACGAGAACCGTGACGGCCAGTGCGACGGCCGCGGCGAGGAACATTCTGCGTGGTGCGCGCATGGTGGTGCTCCCATTCAGAAAGGCTGCTGGTTCGTGATTTTCCGGCGGCAGGCGGAGAACCGCGAGGATCATTGCCCGAACGGGAACCGGCTTGGTCCTTAGGGGCGGTTCTTATGAACCGTGCGGGTCGGTGGCGTTGAGTGTCGCGACGACCTGCTGGTAATCGCCGCGGGCTTCGCCGTACCGCAGGAACTTCACCCGCTCGACCTGGATCTCGTCGGCGCCGGGCTCGTTTTCCAAGATCGTCATGACCTCGGCGATGTACTCGTCGAGCGGCATCGCGTGCTCGTTGTCCTCGTGCCCTGGCATGAGCGCGGTGCGGACCGCCGGCGGCTCGAGCTCGACCACGCGCACCGAGGTGTCGGCCAGCTGCAGCCGCAGCGACTCGCTGAGCATGTGGATCGCGGCCTTCGAGGCGTTGTAGCTCGGCGTGACCTTGAGCGGGGCGAACGCGAGGCCGGAGGAGACGGTCATGAGCGTGGCGTCCGGCCGGGTACGCAGGTGCTCGATGAAGGCGGCGATCAGCCGGATCGGGCCGAGGATGTTCGTCGTGACGGTGCCTTCGGCCGACTCCAGGAACGACTCGGGCCGGTGCCAGTCCTCGACACGCATGACGCCCGCCATGGTGACCAGCACGTTGAGCTCGGGGTAGCGCGTGAGCACCTGCTTGGCGGCGGACTGGATGCTTTCGGCGTCGGCCGTGTCGATCTGGACGGCGCCGAGGCCGTGCTCGGCACTGATCTTCTCGAGCAGTTCGGTGCGCCGCCCGCCGACGATCACGGTGTTGCCCCGCTCCTGGAGGGCGAGCGCGAACGCCAGGCCGATCCCGCTGGTGGCGCCGGGAATGAAGATGGTGTTTCCGCTGATGTCCATGCTTCGAGTCTCGAACGGCGGGCGGCGCGGCGGCAGAGAGCACTCATCGGGGGATCGGCGATCCCTGGTTCGCGCCGCCCGGAGCGGGATACTGGGGTTATGGATCGTGCGGAGCTGGCGGCGTTCCTGCGCCGCCGCAGGGAAGAGCTGCGGCCCGAGGACGTCGGGCTGGGGCCGGGTGCGCGCAGGCGGGCGCCCGGCCTGCGGCGTGAGGAGGTCGCGGCGCTCGCCGCGATGTCCACCGACTACTACACGCGGCTGGAGCAGCAACGTGGCCCGCAGCCGAGCGAGCAGATGCTGGCGGCGCTGGCCCGCGCGCTGCGGCTCACCGACGACGAGCGCGACTACCTCTTCCAGGTGGCAGGCCGCAACGCCCCTTCGCAGGCGGTGACGGCGACCCACGTCGCGCCCGCGTTGCTGCGGGTGCTGGACCGGCTGTCGGACACACCGGCGCTGATCCTGTCCAACCTCGGCGAGGTACTGGTCCAGAACCGGTTCGCCGAAGCGCTGTACGGCGACAAGTCCGGGCTCACCGGGCTCGCCCGCAGCGAGATCTACCGCTGGTTCACCGATCGCGGTGAGCGCCGGATCTACCCCGAGCACGACCGCGACCGCCAGAGCCGGGCGCTGGTCGCGAGCCTGCGTGCCGCGCACGGCTCGATGGGCCCGCGTTCACGGGCGGGCGAACTGGTGCGGGTGCTCACCCGGGAAAGCGCCGAGTTCGCGGAACTGTGGGAGCGGCACGAGGTCGCGAAACGCTTCGAGGACCACAAGGTGCTCGTCCACCCGCAGCTCGGCGAGATCGAAGTGGACTGCCAGGCGCTGTTCACCGAGGACCAGTCGCAGGCGCTGCTGGTGCTCACCGCGCCGCCGCGCACTGAGGCTTTCGAGAAGCTGCAATTGCTTGGAGTGCTGGGGAACGAACAATTCGAGGACATCCGGTAGCTCGTTTCTGCCAAGCTGGATTCATGAAGATCTTGTTCTGCACGGCTCCCGGCTACGGCCTGACCTTGCCCTTGATCCCGCTGGTGTGGGCCGCCCGCGCGGGCGGGCATGAGGTACTCCTTGCCACGACGTCGGAAATGACCGATGTGTGCGCGCGTGCCGGGCTGCCGGTCGTCGATGTGTTCCCGCGGCGCGATGTCTGGGGCGACCTGATGTCCGTCGTCCGCGGTGAGACCGATCCCGAAACCGAGCTGCCGGAGGAGTACCGGCTGGCCAGCAAGTCCGGCAACCCGTTCGGGATGTTCACCGCCACCATGACCGAGGGCACGATCGAGGCCGGGCGGGCGTTCGGCGCCGACTTCGTGGTCTATACCTCCGATCACTCCGCAGGCATGCTCGCCGCCTCCGCACTGGGCGTGCCGTCGCTGGAGGTGGGCAACCGGGTTTCCTGGTCGGCCCGTGACGCCGAATGGCTCGCCGAGCACAACGTCTTCGGCGAGGACGAACTCGACGACCTGATGCGGGCCAAGCTCGGCATCGGCGACACGCGCCCGGCCGTGGTCGCCCGGATCGACCCGCGGGCACCCAGCATGGGCGGGCTGACCGCCGACGAGCCCGACGCCCGCGACGGCGTGCCGTGGTGGCCGATGCGGTTCGTGCCGTTCAACGGCGGCACCGCCGTGCCGGACTGGGCGTTGCGGCGCGGCGACCGGCCCCGCGTCGCGGTCACGCTCGGCACGGTGGTCCCCGCGCTGTCCGGAACCACCAACCTCACGGTCGTCGTCGAGGCGCTCGGCGGCATGGACGTCGACGTCGTGCTCGCGGCGGGCACCGCCGACCTGACCACGCTCGGGACGCTCCCGGCCAATGTCCGTTCGGTCGGTTTCCTTCCCCTATCGGCGTTTCTGCCGACCTGCGACGCGATCGTGCACCACGGCGGCTCGGGCACGACGGCCGCGCCGCTCTTCTACGGGGTGCCGCAGCTGGTGCTCCCGGCGTTCGCCGACAACCCGATGTCCGCGCAGCGTGTCGCCGACCGCGGCGTCGGGCTCAGCCAAGATCCGGCCACCGCCGAGGTCGACGGCGTTCGCGCGATGGTGCGCCGCCTGCTCGACGAGGACTCGTTCCGCGCGGCCGCCGCCGAGGTCGCCGCCGAAATGGCCACCCAGCCGAGCCCGAGCAGCGTCCTCGAACGCGCGCTCAAGTCAGCCAGTCGTACTCCATGATCGCGGCTCGCACGGCCGCGCCGTCCAGCTGCCAGCCTTTGTCGTACGCCACGGCGAAGTTTTCCTCGCCCAGTACGGAATGCCCGCGGCGAGTGAGATCGCGAATCCGCGGTTCGGTGCGGTCGTGCGCGCCACGCAGGCGGGCCGCCGCGCCGAGGATGACCGCCATGTCGGCGTACCGGTCGTGCAGCGCCGCGAGCCCGGCCACGCTCACCGCGACCACCGCCAAGACCGGCATGTCCAAGCTGGCGACCGCTGCCGCGTAAGCCCGTTTCACCGCCCGCGAAGCGCCCTCCGCATCGCCGAGTCCGATGTGGAGGGTGGCTCGCAGTGACTCGACGAGTGCGCGGCCGTGGTCGTCGTCGAACGGGAGCCGGGTGCCCAAGCCCGCCTCGGCCGAGTCGATCAGCTTGCGCGCGCCGGTCAGATCGCCGGTGTGCAAGCGCAGGCTCGCCTCGCGGACGTCGAGCAGCATCGTGATCTCGGGTGAGGCCGGGTGCTGGGCGCGGTCGCGGGTCGCCGTGATCAGGTCGGCCGCGCGAGCGGGCTCGCCGAGGCGGACGTACAGGTCGATCCAGCGCAGGTCGATGAAGAGCTCGTCGGTGCGGCTGAGCGACCAGAATTCGCGGGCCAGCCTGCTGGTCTCGGTCAGGTCGGCGAACGCGCCGTCGAGGTCGCCGCCGGACTGCCGCAGCATGGCGCGCAGTGGCAGCGCGGTGGCCTGGCCCCAGCGGTCACCTGCCCGGGCGAAGTGGTCCAGCGCGGCGGTCGCGTCTTCGTGTGCCTCGGTGAGGCGGCCGCTGTTTTCGGCGAAGTGGGCGCGGAACATGAGCGCCAGCCCGGCGAGCCAGACGTCCGGTCCGTCGATCACGTCCTGGACGATCGTCAGCCAGGTTTCGGTCTCGCGTACGAAGGCCAGCCTGAGCGTGGTCAGCGCGCCGCCGAAGCCCGGCAACTCCGGGTACGCCATCAAGCGGCCGATGAGCGCGCGCAGGTCGTCGTCGCGCTCGTTGATCCAGTCGTTGACGAGCGCGCTCTGGGTGGCGGCTGTGGTGCGAAGCAGCCACTCGGCGATGTCACGCTCCACACCCGGCGGGGACGGCGACGCGAGCGCCTCGCCGAACCAGTAAGTCGCGTCGCCCCGCCTGCCGAGCATCTGCCAGTACCAGGTGAGATCCACCGCCAGCGCGATCGCGCCGTCGCCGGTCTCGCAGCGGCGGCGCAGCGCGGCGAGGATGTTGTCGTACTCCGCGCGCAGGATCTGAAGCGCGTCGAGCTGTTCGGGGCCGCGCAGCAGCGGGTCGCAGCGGGCGACCAGCTCGGCGAAGTAGCCGGCGGCCCGGTCGCGGGCGTCGGCGAGCGCGCCCTGCTCGGTGAGGTTCCGCAGGCCGTACTCGCGGATCGTCTCCAGCATCCGGTAGCGGCCGGTGTCCGGCGCGAGCTGCAGCAACGACCGGTCGACCAGTCCGGCGAGCAATTCCGGGACACCCGCGATGCCCGCGCAGACCGCGGTGGCCGACGCGGTGGTGATGCCGCCGGGCAGCACCGAGATCCGCTCGGCGACCGTGCGCGCGTCGGCTTCGAGCAGGTCCCAGCTCCACTCGATGACCGCGTGGAGCGTGCGGTGCCGGGGGAGCGCGGTGCGGCTTCCGGTGGTGAGCAAGCGGAAACGGTCGGACAGCCCGGCCGCCAGGTCGGTCAGCGAGAGCGTCCGGAGGCGGGCCGCGGCCAGTTCGAGCGCGAGCGGCATGCCGTCCAGGCCGCGGACGATCGTCAGCACCTCGGTGAGATTGTGCTCGTCGACGGCGAACCCGGGCCGCACCGAGGCGGCCCGTTCGGTGAACAACCGCACCGACGCGGTCCGGCTCGCTTCGGCGGCGTCGGCGTCCGGTTCAGGCAGGGGGAGCGGGCCGAGCGGGACCAGGGCCTCGCCGTCGATGGCGAGCGGCTCGCGGCTGGTGGCCAGCACGCGAAGTCCGGCGCAGCGGGTCAGCAGCGCCGAGAGGAGGTGGGCGACAGCATCGATCAGGTGCTCGCAGTTGTCCATCACGAGCAGGGTTTCCCGGCCGTCGAGCTGATCGGTCAGCACGTCCAGCTCGTCTTGGTCGTCGCGCAGCCCAGCCTCGAACAACGCCGACCCGCGCAGCCCGATCGCGGCCAGGAGCGCCGCGCCGACCTTGGCGGGCTCGGTGACGGAAGCGAGGTCGATCAGCCAGGCGCGCTCGTGACGCCGGGCGGCTTCGATGGCCAGCCGGGTCTTGCCCGCGCCGCCGGGCCCGAGCACGGTCACGAGACGCCCAGTCTCGAGGAGCGTTTCGATGCGGGCGAGGTCGTCGTCGCGGCCGATGAAACTGGTCAGCGGCGCCGGAAGCGCACTGGGCCTCGGGCGCGCGGCGGGCTGCTCGGCACGCAGCAGCCGCAGGTGGCGTTCGCGCAGCGCGGCACCCGGGTCGGTGCCCAGCTCCTCGGCGAGGGTCTCGCGGATCCGCTCATAGCGCGCTAGGGCTTCGGCTTGGCGTCCCTGGGCGGCGAGCGCGTCCATGAGCGAGGCGGCGGCCCGTTCGTGGACGGGATGTTCGGCGAGCAGCGCGGTCAACCGGTCGGCGGCCGTGTCTGCGCGGCCCAGCGCCAGCTCCGCGTCGGCGAGATCGGCGACGGCTTCGGTCGCGACCTCGGCCAGCCGGGTCGCGACGGCGGGCGCCACCGCGGCGACAGCCGCGGGCCCGTGGTCGCCCCACAACGCCACGGCTTCACCGAGCACGGCCGCCGCGGCGGTCACGTCACCCGCGCGCAGGCGGTCGCGACCAGTGGCAGCGAGCTGCTCGAACCGCAGCGCGTCGACGTCCGCCGCATCGACGGCCAGGCGGTAGCCGCCCGAGACCTGGGTGACGTCGTCAGCCGAGCCGAGCGTCCGGCGCAACCGGGAAACGAGGGCTTGCAGTGCGTGCGCGGGATCTGCGGGCGGATCTTCGGCCCAGATCGCGTCGATCAGCGCGCTCTGCTCGACAGCGCGCCCACCCGCGAGCGCCAGCCGGACCACCAGGCCCTGCAAACGGGCACCGGGCACGGGCAACGCCACATCGCCGCGCGACATCTGAAACGCGCCGAGCAGCGTAATGCGCAGCCGGTCCATTCCCTGATCTTCGCGTGCGCGGGGGTGTGAGCGTCAGGTGGGCCCGTGTCAGCGCGGTGTGCGCGCCGTGTGAGGGGGCGGCGCGAGTGTTGCCGTGTCGCCGAAAACCGGCGGCGGAAGGGACTTCTCATGCATGACGTAGTGATCGTGGGCGCAGGCCCGGTCGGCCTGTTCGTGGCTTGCGAGCTCGGCCTCGCCGGCTGTTCCGTGCTGGTGCTCGAACGGGAGACCGGCACCGGCTCCCCCTGGCGGGCGGGCCCGCTCGGCATGCGCGGCCTGTTCGCCGCGTCGGTCGACGCGTTCCAGCACCGCGGGCTGCTGGACGCCCTGCTGGCGGCCTCGGGAGAGCAGGTCATTCCCGGCACGGACGCCTCCGGTCGTCGCGGCGCCGGTCATTTCGCGGGCATCGTGCTCGACCCGAGCAAGATCGACGACAACGCGCTCCCGTTCCGGCTGCCCGGCTCGGCTCCGGAAGTCGTGATGACCGACCTCGAGTCGATCGAGTCGGTGCTGGCCGAGCGGGCGGCCAAGCTCGGGGTGGAGATCAGGCGTGGCGTCACGGTCTCCGACATCGCCCAGTACGACGACAAGGTGGTCCTGTTCGCGGGTGAGGACGAGTACCCGGCGCGCTGGGCCGTCGGCTGCGACGGCGGGCGCAGCACGGTCCGCAAGCTCGCGGGCTTCGAGCTGACCGGCACCGAACCCCAGTTCACCGGCTACACGGTGCTCGCCACCATCGCCGACCCCGAGAAGCTGAGGCCCGGGATCAACCTGACGCCCATGGGCATGTACCTCAAGCGTGAGGCCGAAGGGCACCTCGGCTTCATGGACTTCGACGGCGGCGCGTTCGACCGCACGCAGGAGCCCACCCGCGAGCACCTGCAGACCGTGCTGCGCAGGGTCTCCGGCACCGATGTGACGCTGACCGACGTCCAGCTCTCGTCGACCTTCACCGACCGCGCGATGCAGACTACGACCTACCGCAACGGCCGTGTCCTGCTCGCGGGCGACGCCGCGCACCTCATGTCCCCGCTCGGCGGCCAGGGCCTCAACACCGGCATCGGCGACGCGGTCAACCTGGGCTGGAAGCTCGCGGCGACCGTACTCGGCCACGCGCCCGAGGGGCTGCTCGACACCTACACCACCGAACGCCATCCCCTCGGCGCCCTCGCGCTCGAGTGGACCCGCGCCCAGGTCGCGGCGATGCGACCGGACCCGCACTCACAGGCGGTCCAAAGCCTCATCCGCGATCTGCTGGCGACCAAGGACGGAACGACCTACGTCTACCGTAAGTTCTTGGGCGCCTCGATCCGCTACGACCTGGGTGACCCCCACCCGCTGGCCGGCCGCGTCGCCCCGGACTTCGAGCTGGTGGACGGCGCCCGGCTCAGCGACCTGACGCGCGACGGCCAGGCCGTCCTGCTCGACTTCACCGCCGAACGCGGTCTGCGCGATTCGGCCTCCCGCTGGGAAACCCACGTGCGTTACGTGGCCGGTACGGCTCGGGACAGCCTCGGGCTAGGCGCGGTGCTGGTGCGTCCCGACGGCGTCATCGCCTGGGCAGGCGACCACTCGCCCGAGGCGTTCGAGCGCGCCGCGCGCCAGTGGTTCGGCGACCCGGCATGACGTGCTGCCGGTCGAAATCGCCAAAAAAATGAGAAAACCGAGACGATTCTCTTAATAAACGCTTAGCGCGCTCAAGTGAGCTTAGAACAGTGCGGCTCATGGGTGCCTGAGTTTCTTGCAGGACAAGCGAATCGAGCCGGTGGTGCTCCGCAAGGACGCGTTCGGCATCCGACTGGTCCTGAGAATTGCGGCCGGATGGACGACATTGCGCGGATATGGGCTGCTGGTAGATTGACGTTTATTGGCGGCTAATTGAATCTTGCAATCTTGATCGCGGGTTAGGTGTGTACGAGCGACAAGGAGATGCGATGTCCGGGTGGGCGACCGGCGGCAAACGTCATCGAGGTCTGTGGTGCTTGGTCATCTCGGCTCTACTCGCGGTCGGGCTCACCGGGACGCCGGCGGCGGCCGAGCGGTCTCCGCTGGCAACGTTCCCACCGGTCGCCCAGGTGCACCCCGAAGCGGGCACACCGGCACCCCGGCTGGAGGGCGCAGACTGGGTCCTGTCACCGGGAACGCACTTCCTCCCCGGTGACTACGTCCAGACCGGCCGGTCCCGGCTGATCTTCCAGGCCGACGGCAACCTGGTCCTCTACGACGACCTCGGCCGGGCGCGCTGGGCCAGTGGCACCGATCATCGGGGACAGGAGGCGATCTTCCAGCGGGACGGCAACCTGGTGGTGTACGTCCGGCGTGGTGACCCGTTCGCTTCCCGTACTTGCTGCTTTAGCAATCTCGAGTTCCGGATCTTGGGCGTCGGCTTCATCGCGATCCAGGGAGCGGGCAACGGGACGATCCTGTGGTATCAACCCCGGTGACTTCCGGCCGATGAATTGTGCGGGAGAGTCGCGTGCGCGACGTCGATCGAATTCCGGCAGGCATGTGAAGGTGCCACACCTCCCGCGGCGGGAAAAGTGTGCAGCGCGCACATATCCAGGGTGGGGTGGTCGGCACCTAAAGTAGTGCCACTATGAACGTCGCCACTATGAACAAGGAATTCCCGACCGCCGCCGCGGCGGTCGGGAATGTCCACAATGGAGCGTCGCTCGCGGTCGGCGGGTTCGGCTTGTGCGGGGTGCCACAGGTGCTGATCGACGCGGTGTACGGCACCGGGGCGTCTGGGCTGACCCTGGTGTCGAACAACTGCGGTACCGACGGGCGTGGCTTGGGTGTGCTGCTCGAATCCGGTCGGGTCGAGCGCGTGATCGCGTCCTATGTGGGCGAGAACAAGGAGTTCGCGCGGCAATATCTGGCCGGGGAACTCGAGGTTCGGCTGATTCCGCAGGGCACCCTCGCCGAGCGGCTGCGTGCGGGCGGTGCCGGGATTCCGGCCTTCTACACGCCCGCCGGGGTCGGTACCCAGATCGCCGAAGGCGGGCTGCCGTGGCGTTATGGCGCGGACGGGAGTGTCGCGCTGGCGTCGCCGCCCGGTGAGACGCGGGTGTTCGACGGTCGCGAGTACGTGCTGGAGGAGGCCATCACCTGCGATTTCGCGTTGGTGCGGGCGGCTCGCGGTGACCGGCACGGGAACCTGGTCTTCCGCCGGTCCGCCGCCAACTTCAACCCGATGGCCGCCGCCGCGGGGCGGATCACCATCGCCGAGGTCGAGGAACTCGTCGAACCCGGCGAACTCGACCCTGACCAGATCCACGTCCCCGGCGTCTACGTCCAGCGGGTCGTCGAACTGACCCCCGAGCAGGCCGCCGAGAAACCGATCGAACGCCGCACCACGAAAGGAACGGCCGACTGATGCCGTGGACACGTGACCAGATGGCGGCGCGCGCCGCGGCCGAACTCGCCGACGGCGGCTACGTCAATCTGGGCATCGGGTTGCCGACGCTGGTGCCCAATCACATCCCGGCCGGCGTCCGGGTCGTGCTGCACTCGGAGAACGGGATACTCGGCACCGGGCCCTATCCCGCCGACGCGGAGGTGGATCCCGATCTCATCAACGCGGGCAAGGAGACGGTCACCACGCTGGCGGGCGCCTGTTTCTTCGACTCGGCGCAGTCGTTCGGGATGATCCGCGGCGGCCACCTCGACACCGCGATCCTCGGCGCCATGCAGATCTCCGCGCGCGGGGACCTCGCCAACTGGATGATCCCGGGGAAGATGGTGAAGGGCATGGGCGGCGCGATGGACCTCGTCCACGGCGCGCGCCACGTCGTCGCCCTCACCGAACACACCGCCCGGGACGGGAGCCCCAAGATCGTGGGCGACTGCACCCTGCCGCTCACCGGACGGCGGTGCGTCAACCGGATCATCACCGACCTGTGCGTCCTCGACGTCACGGCCGACGGGCTCCGGCTGGTCGAAACCGCGCCGGGGGTGACCGGGGACGACGTCGCGGCCGCCACCGGAGCGCCCGTCGCGGCGCCGGGACGCATCACAGGTAGGTAACGGCTGAGCTCGCTGTCTTCAGTCCATGGACGTTCAGGGTTCTACTCGTGCGTCACATACTTGGTGAATGTTCATGGATATGAACGGAGTAGCAGTGTTGCCACTCAGACCTCTCCGGCGGCTCGGCGTCCTCGCCGCGACGGCGGCCGTGTTGAGCCTTCCGCTGTCCGCCGGCGTCGCGTCGGCCGCTCCGGTCTCCGGCGGGGCGTGCTCGCTGCCGGTGCTGTCCCGGTTCTGCCCGCCCAAAACCGTTGTCCTCGACGGAAAGCGCCTGCTGGTCAACAAGCTCGCGCTGCTTTTCGGCGAGCGGACGGTCACGGCTTCCTTGAAGGACTTGCTCAAGCAGGCCGACGCCGCGGTCAAGGAAGGACCGTGGACCGTCGCCGACAAGGAGCGCGTGCCGCCCAGCGGCGACAAGCACGACTACCTGAGCCTCGCCCCGTACTGGTGGCCCAGTAAGCCGAAGACCCCGGAGAACCCGCTCGGCTGCCCGTACGTGCAACGGGACGGCGTGCTCAATCCCGAGACCACGGCCGTGTCCGACAAGGCCGAGCGGCTCAAGGCGTTCACCGCGATCTACCAGCTCTCGCTGGCCTGGTACTACACCGGCAACGCCGACTACGCGCGCCGCGCGGCGCTGGACCTGCGGACGTGGTTCCTCGACGCCGCCACGAAAATGAACCCCAACCTGAACTTCGCGCAGGGCATCCCGTGCAAGAACGACGGCCGGGGCATCGGCATCATCGAGTTCTCCTACACGTTCACGCAGGTGCTCGACGCCGCCGCCATCCTCAGCACCGGCGCGCCCGGCTGGTCGAAGGGTGACGAGAGCGCGTTCAAGGGCTGGTCGGCCGACTTCCTGACCTGGCTGCGCACCAGCCAGTACGGCAAGGACGAGGCCGCGGCGCAGAACAACCACGGCACGTTCATGGACATGCTCACCTCGGGCATCGCGCTCTACACCGGGCAGACCGCGGTCGCCAAGGACATCCTCGAGAAGGCCAAGGCGGGCCGGATCGACCCGCAGATCGCCGCCGACGGCAGCCAGCCGCAGGAGATCGCGCGTACCCGCACTTACCACTATTCGACGTTCAACCTGGTCGCGTTCACTCGCCTCGCACAGCTCGGCGAACGCGCGGGCGTCGACCTCTGGGGCTACCAGAATCCCAAGGGCGGCAGCATCTTCAAGGCCGTCGACTTCCTGCTCCCGGCGGCGACCAAGGGGCAGTCGGAGTGGAAGTACCCCGACCTGAACTTCCTGCAGTACGCGGCACTCGACAGCGTCCACGCGGCGGCCGACGCCGGTGACCGCGAAGCGCGTGCGGCACTCCCACTGGTGCCCAAGTCGCCGATCGGTGATCTCTATCCGGTCCGCCCGGCGGCCGAGCAGCTGGACGACATCTCGACCACCGGCTGAGCCGAGGGCCGCTGGGATCGCCGATCCCAGCGGCCCTTGTTTTTCCGCCGGGCAGCTGTCTATCCTCCAATTCACTACAACATGTAGCGAATTGGAGACGATGTGGCCGGGCGACCCCGAGACCCCGATCTCGAGAAACGACTGCTGGACGCGGGCTGGTCGCTACTGACGAGCCGGGGTTACGACGCGCTGACCATGGCGAAGGTCGCTTCGGAGGCCCAGGCGCACCGCACCGACCTCTATCGGCGGTGGCCGACCAAGGCACAGCTCGTCGTCGACGTGCTCGCCGGGCATCTGCCGCCGGTGTCCGAGCACGACACCGGGAGCCTGCGCGGCGATCTCAAGGCCATCGTCGACGACTTCGCCGAGTCCTGGTCGTCCGAGTGGGTCGACGGGCTCATGGCGTTGACGGCCGATCTGCACACCGATCCCGACGCCGAACTCGCGTTCCGCGCCATGGCCGAGGGGCGCGGGCGGCCGCTGTACAACGCCCTGACCAGGGCCATGCAGCGTGGCGAGATCGGGAAGATCGACGAACTCGGCCTGGTCGGTGACCTGATCGAAGGCCCGCTGATGCACCGCCGGATGATCGGCCGCCAGCCGCTGACGCCGGAGTATCTGGACGCCGTGGTCACCGCGGCCCATCGGCTGCTGACCGGCATGTCGGTGACCTTGTGAGCCTCCACGACCTGACCGCCACGGCGCAGCTCAACGCGCTGCGCGGGGGAGAGGTCAGCTCGCGGGAACTGACCGAGCACTATCTCGGGCGCATCGACCGGCTCGACGCCGGGCTCGGCGCGTTCATCACCGTCACGCCGGAACTCGCTCTCGAGGAGGCGATTCGCGCCGACAAGCGGATCGCCGAGGGGGAGTGGGCGCCGCTGCTCGGGCTGCCGATCGGCATCAAGGACCTGTATCCGGCGGCGGGCGTGCGCACGACGTTCGGGTCCGCCGCGCTGGCCGGGTTCGTGCCGCCGGAGGACTCCTGGACCACCGGGCTGGTGCGGCGCGCGGGGGCGGTGCTCGTCGGCAAGACCAACACCGCCGAGTTCGGCGCCACTTGCTACACCCACAACGAGGTGACGGCTCGGCCCGCCGTGACGCCGTATGACCTGGGGCGTTACTCGAGCGGCTCCAGTGGTGGCGCCGCGACGGCGGTTGCGGCGGGGCTGGTGCCGCTGGCCACGGCGGGCGACGGCGCCGGGTCGACGCGGACGCCCGCGGCGGCTTGCCACCTTGTCGGCGTGAAGCCCAGCCGAGGGCTGGTGGGTTCGCCCGCGCTCGTGAGCACGACCGTCGAAGGTCCGATCGCGAGGACCGTGGCGGACGCGGCGCTGTTGCTGGGCGTGATGGCCGACAGTCATTTCGCTTACGGGATAAGAAAACCGCTGCGCATCGCGGTGTGGACCGAGACAGGACTCGAGGGGCCCGCGCATCCGCAGGCGATCCACACCGTGGAGCGGACGGCGGACCTTTTGCGAGAGCTGGGGCACGACGTGCGCGAGGTGGAGATACCGGCCGTGTGCGACGAACCGGTGCGCCTGGCGTTGCGCAAGCATTTCGCTTCGTCGGTGCACGCGGCGGTGTCCACTTTGGTCCCGTCTGACGACCGGGCCCGGCTTCTGCCGTACACGCGCTATCTCGATGCCGAGGGCGCAGCGATGCCGGGCAGTGAAGTGCTTGCCGTGCAGGAAATTCTCGAGCACTACGCCAGTAAGTTCCTCGCCGCGTTCGAGGACTTCGACGTCGCGCTGACCCCGGTCACCAACGGTCCGCCGGTCCCAGTCGGGCATTTCCTGGCCGAGGGGGTCGAGGCGGTGGCCGATTCGATGCTCGCGTGGTCCTGCTACACACCCTGGGCCAATTTCACCGGCCAGCCCGCGATCGCCCTGCCGTCCCATGTGGACGAAGGGCTGCCGTACGGCGTGCAGCTCGTCGGACGCCCGCGTCAGGACGCCGAGCTGCTCGCGCTCGCCGCCCAGCTGGAAGACGCCGCGCTGTGGCAAGACATCCATCCGCCCTGTTGGAGACCCTGATGCGCAAGGAAAAGCTGGACCCCGGACAGGGATTGACCGAGCGGTTCGTCAGGCTGCCCGACGGGCGGCGGCTGCGAGCTGTGACCGCTGGGGAGGGCGACGGGCCGCTGGTCGTGTTCGAAGCCGGGATGAGCGCGCCTGCCGCGTCGTGGGTGCACACCCAGCGCGAGATCAGCGCGCGCACGCGGACCTTGTCCTACGACCGCGCCGGGTATGGCGGAAGTGATTCCGACACGCGGGAGCGCACGCTCGACCGGATCGTCGACGACCTCACCGGCCTGCTCGACGGTCTCGGCGAGACGCGACCTGTCGTGCTCGTCGGGCACAGCTGGGGCGGGCCGATCATCCGGCTGTTCGCCGAACGGGCGCCGCACCGGGTCGCGGGCCTGGTCTTCGTCGACGCCACCGTCGCCGAGATCATGAGCGCACGCAACGCGAAGCTGGCCGCGGTTAGTTTCAGGGTCATGGCCGTGCTCGCGCGTTTCGGCGGACGAGGGCTGATCGAGAAGTTGACGCTGCCGCACGGAGTTTCCCCGGTGATCAGTGCTGAAGACTTCGCCATCGTGCTGCGCGACTACGCGTGCACGAGTGCCATGCGGGCGGGGCGCCGCGAGGCCGCGCAGATCGTCCCGGCACTGCCGATCATGCGTCGGCTGCAGGCGGCGGGAACCCCGGACGTGCCCACGGTGTGCCTGCAGGCCGGGCGAGTCGAGCGTGGGATGGCGAAGGGGCGCCTGCTGTTCAATAAGGTCGCCGCCGACCTCATGGCCGCGCTGCCGCGTGGACGGGTGATCGTCATCGAGGAGGCGGGACACCTTCTGCCGCAAGAAGATCCGGCGGCCGTGCGGGACGCCATCCTCGAAATCGTCGACGCGGTGGCGGTGACCCCGTGACCGGGCATCGTCGGCTGCTGGCGGGGCTGGTCGGCACGAACGCCGCCGCTTACATCGGCACCTCGGTCCCGATCAGCCTGCTGCTGGTCACGCATCTCACCACGATCGCCGGTGCCGAGGCGACGTCGGCGTTCAGCCTGGTGACCGGGATCGGCGGGCTCACCGGCCTGCTCGCGAACCCGCTCGGCGGCCGGATCAGCGACCGCACGGCCGCCCGCTTCGGCCGTCGCCGCACGTGGATCCTCACGGCGGGTCTTGGTGCGGCCATTCTGCTGGTGGTCATGGGCTGGACGACCGAGGTGTGGCAGGTCGCTTTGGGCTGGGCGCTGATCACGGCCTTGATCGCCTTCCAGCTCGCCGCGAGCTCCGCGCTGGCCGCCGACCAGGTCGCCCCGGCTCGGCGCGGGACGGTTTCCGGGGTCGTGGCTTTCGTGGCGCTCGCGGGCCCGGTGCTGGGGTTCGCGCTGGTGAGCGCGGTGCCGGCGTTGCCGTGGCTGCAATGGGGCGTGGTCGGGGCGCTGAGCGCGGCCGGTGTCTTCCTGTGCGTGATGCTCGTACGTGATCCTCAGCATCCGGCGCCCGAAGGTGAACTGGGTCTCGCGATGGTGCTGCGGGCGTATTGGGTCAATCCGCGCAAGCATCCCGCGTTCGGCTGGGCCTGGGTGGTGCGGTTCCTGATCACCGCCGCCTGGGCGTCGAACAGCTATCTGGCGTTCGTGTTCACGCAGCGGTTCGAAGTCTCGACGGACGCGGTGGCGGGGAAGATCCTCGTGCTGACGCTGATCGGGATCCTGTGCGTCGCCGTGACGGCGTGGCTGACCGGCTGGCTCTCGGACCGGATCCAACGCCAGAAGCCGTTCGTGCTCGGTGGTGGTCTCGTGCTGGCCGTCGGCCTGGTCGTGGTGGCGTTTTCGCCCGCCATCCCGGCCGTGTACGCGGGCGCCGCGATCATGTCGCTGGGCTACGGCACTTTCCTGGCCACGGATTTCGCGCTCTGCCTGCGGATGCTTCCCGATCCGGAATCGGCGGGCAAGGATTTCGCGGTCTTGAACATCGCGAGCATCCTGCCGGTCGCCGCTGTGCCGTTCGTGGCACCGGCCTTGCTCGCCCACGGTGGCTTCGTCATGCTGTTCGGCGGTCTCGCGGTACTGGGTGCCGTCGGCGCGGTGTGCGTGCTGCGTCTGCCCGACATCGGCGAGGAAGGTCAGCCGCGTTTCGCGGCGATGACGAGACGGCGGGAGGAAACACCACTCCCTTCCATTGCCAACATATAGCGCACCAGGGGGCTTGCCGCAAGACCCCGGTTATGCCGCACAATCTCTCGCCGTAGCCAGAACCTGGGGAAACGGGAGTCGCTGAGTGCAGGGGTACGACGAGGAATTGCGGTCGGAGCGGGACTACATCGCCGGGCTTTACACACGCCTGGACGCTGAGCGCGCGCGGGCCACGGGGGCATACACCGCCGCGCTGCGGGGGAGCGGCGAAGCGGTGATGGAACGGGACGTCCAGGTGCGTGCTTCGGCGAAGGAGATGAAGCGGCTGGCGTTCGGGGACGACGGATTGTGCTTCGGGCGGCTGGACACCCTTGCGGGCGAACGGTCGTACATCGGGCGGATTGGGCTTTTCGACGAGGACAACGCGTTCGAACCGGTGCTGCTGGATTGGCGGGCGCCGGCTTCGCGGGCGTTTTATACCGCGACCGCGGCGAGTCCGGAGAATATGCGGCGGCGGCGTCAATTCCATACGCGCGGGCGGACTGTGGTCGATTTCACCGACGAGGTGCTCGGGCGGCCCGGCGAGGGCGATCGCGGGGACGCGGCGCTGCTCGCCGCGGTCAACGCGCCGCGCGGTGAGGGCATGCGCGACATCGTGGCGACCATCCAGGCCGAGCAGGACGAGATCATCCGGCTCGACCACCCCGGCGTGCTGGTGATCGAGGGCGGGCCCGGCACCGGCAAGACCGTGGTCGCGCTGCACCGCGTCGCGTACCTGCTGTACACGCAGCGGGAGCGGATGGAACGGCACGGCGTGCTCGTGATCGGGCCGAATCCGGCGTTCCTGAACCATATCGGGCGGGTGCTGCCGTCGCTGGGCGAGTCGGACGTGGTGTTCATGACCACCGGTGACCTGGTGCCGGGAAGGAGCGTGACCGCCGAAGACGAGCCCGAGGTCGCGCGGATCAAGGGCTCGCTGAAGATGCTCGACGTGCTCGCCGCGGCCATCGCCGACCGGCAGCGGCTGCCCGGGGAGCCGGTGCCGATCCAGCTGAAGGACGTGACCGTCCGGATCGACGCCGAAACCGCCGAGTGGGCCAGGGACGAGGCGCGCAAGAGTGGCTTGCCGCACAACGAGGCGCGGTCGGTGTTCACCGAGATCGTCACGTACGTGCTGACCGAGCGGGCGATCGGCAGGATCGGCCGCGGCTGGCTGACCCGTGACGACCGCGAAGAGTGGGAGGACCTCCGGAAGTCCTTGCTCAAGGAACTCGCGGAAGACGACAAGTTCGTCGCCGCGATCGACGAGCTGTGGCCGATCATGACGCCGGACGAGCTGCTGTCGGGTCTGTACACCTCGGACGCACGGCTGCGCGCGGCCGGTGTGGACCTCGCGCTGGCGCGGTCCGAGGGCGACGCGTGGACGGTGTCGGACGTGCCGTTGCTCGACGAGCTGGTCGATCTGCTGGGCCCCGACAAGCCCGCTGACACCAGCGTCGATCGGGAGCGGCAGGCCGAGGCCGAATACGCCGAGGGCGTCATGCAGATGATGAAACTCGACCGTGAGGAGCTGGACGAGGACGTCGCGCTGGTCGCCGAGCACCTGCTCTACGCCGAGGATCTCGCCGACCGGTTCGTCGAGGTCGACACCCGTGATCTCGTCGAGCGCGCCTCCGCCGACCGCGACTGGACGTACCGGCACGTCGTCGTCGACGAGGCGCAGGAACTGTCCGAAATGGACTGGCGGGTGCTGATGCGCCGCTGCCCCAACCGGTCGTTCACGGTGGTCGGCGACCTCGCGCAGCGCCGCTCGGAGGCGGGCGCGCGGTCGTGGGACGCGATGCTGCGGCCGTACGTGCCCGGCCGCTGGGTGTACCGGTCGCTGACGGTCAACTACCGCACCCCGGCGGAGATCATGGCCGTCGCCGGCACGGTGCTCGCCGAGTTCGCGCCGGACGTCAAGGCGCCGGAGTCGGTGCGCGCGTGCGGGGTGATGCCGTGGTCCCGGCGGGTGACGGACGCCGAACTCGGTGCGGCCATTGAGGAATTCAACTCCGAGGAGGCCGGCCGCGAGGGCACGAGCATCGTCATCGGGCCGCCGGGGATCCCGGGCGTGGTGCCCGCGTCGGAGACGAAGGGCCTGGAGTTCGACGCCGTGCTGGTGGTCGATCCCGAGCGGATCCTCGCCGACGGCCCGCGCGGCGCGGCCGAGCTGTACGTCGCGCTCACCCGCGCCACGCAGCGTCTCGGCGTGCTGCACCACGGCGATCTGCCTCAGGCGTTGAGGGGGCTCGTTGCGAGGAGCTGATACCTAGCACTACTATGCCTAGTGGTTCTAGGCATGGAGGCTGCGTGAAGGTCACGAAGGATCTGGTCGCCGCGTCGGCGACGCCGATGGTGCTGGGCATCTTGGCCGAGGAGGACAACTACGGGTACGCCATCCTCAGGCGGATCAACGAGCTGTCCTCGGGCGAGCTGGACTGGACGGAGGGGTTGCTCTATCCGCTGCTGCACCGGCTCGAACGTCTCGGCTACGTGAAGTCCAGCTGGCAGTCGGTCGCGGGGGAGCGGCGGCGCAAGTACTACAGCGTCACCGAGGCCGGCCTGGCCGAACTCGCCGAGCAGCGTCGACAGTGGACGACGGTCGTCGACACGCTCAAGCAGATCTGGACCGGTCCCGGCGACGCCGGGCTGGCACTCGCGGGAGGTCTCGCGTGAGCACCCCCGACGAGCTGGAGTCGCAGTTCGCGCAATGGCGCCAGTACCTCCAAAAGCGCCCTGAGCTGCGTAAATCCGATGCCGACGAGCTCGAAGACCACCTGCGTGGTTCGGTCGACGAGCTCGTCGGCGCGGGTCTGCGCGCCGACGAGGCGTTCCTGGTCGCCGTCAAGCGCATGGGCAGCCTGGACGACCTCTCGCGCGAATTCGCCAGGGAGCATTCGGAGCGGTTGTGGAAGCAGCTGGTGCTCACCGGCGAACCCGACGGCCCGGCGGCATCGCGGTCACGCCGCGACCTGGTCGCGATGATCGTGTGCGCGGCGGGCGCGGCACTGTCCATCAAGGTCCCCGCGCTGTTCGGAATGGACCTCGAGCACGACATCGCCTTCTACGGTCCCAACATCGCCCTGTTCGTGCTGCCGTGGCTGGCGGGTTTCCTGGCGTGGCGCCGCCAGGCGCCGAAGCCGCTGATCGGGGCGCTGCTGGGGCTCTTCGTGCTCGGCGCGGTCGCGGCCAACGTCTTCCCGCTCGGCGACAAGTCGCAGACGCTGGTCCTGACCACGATCCATCTCCCGATCGCGCTGTGGTTCGCGGTCGGACTGTCCTATGTGTCCGATGACCCGCGTTCGCCCAGGCGTCGCATGGACTTCATCCGCTTCACCGGCGAATGGTTCGTCTACTGTGTCCTCATCGGACTCGGCGGCATCGTGCTGATCGCGTTCACCTTCGGCACCTTCAAGGCGATCGGGATCGTCCCGGAGACCTTCGTCGGCCAGTGGCTGGTGCCGTGCGGCGCCGCGGCCGCGGTCGTCGTCGCGGGCTGGCTGGTCGAGGCCAAGCAGAGCGTCGTCGAGAACATCGCCCCGGTGCTCACCAGGCTGTTCACCCCGCTGTTCGCCTTGGGACTGCTGGCTTTCCTGGTCGCGGTCGGCGTCAACGGCCACGGCATCGACATCGAGCGCGACGCGCTGATCCTGTTCGACCTGCTGCTGGTCGTGGTGCTCGCCCTGCTGCTCTACTCGATCTCGGCCCGTGACCCGCTGGGCCCGCCCACCCTGTTCGACACGCTCCAGCTCGCGCTCGTGGTCTGCGCGCTGGCCATCGACGTGCTGGTGCTGGTGGAGATCGTCGGCCGGATCTCCGAGTTCGGCACTTCGGCGAACAAGGCGGCCGCGCTGGGCGAGAACGTGATCCTGCTGGCAAACCTCGCCTGGTCGGCTTGGCTGACGCTGGGACTCGTGCGTCGGCGCAAGCCGTTCGCGGCCCTCGAAAGCTGGCAGACGAGCTATCTGCCGGTGTACGCGCTGTGGGCTTGGTTGGTCGTTTTGGTGTTCCCGCCGCTGTTCAGCTTCCAGTGACCGCGCGTTACGCCGCGGGCGGAATCCGTGGCGCCCGCGGCGACCGCGACGGTCCAATGGTGTGGTGGCGAAAACGGCATACGATGAGATCGCTGACTGGTACGAAGAGCAGTTCCTGAGCACCCAGCGGCTGGGTCACGATCCGCTCGGCATTGAAGGCGCGCTGTGCGCTCTTCTCGGCGAGGGCAGCGGTGTGTGCCTCGAGATCGGCTGCGGTACCGGGGTCCATGCCGCCGTCGTGCGGGAGCTGGGGTGGGCTCCGGTCGGTGTCGACCTGTCCAGCGGGATGCTGCGGCACGCCCGTGGACGGCTGCCGATCGCGCGCGCCGATGCCGGGCGGCTGCCCTTCCGGGACGGCAGCGTTCCCGCCGTCGTCGCCGTGATGGTCCACACCGATATGCCCGAGTACCCGGCCGTGCTGCGTGAGGCGGCCAGGGTGCTGCGGCCTGGCGGGGTGTTCGTGCACGCCGGTGTCCATCCGTGCTTCTGCGGTGGGTTCGCCGATCGCGGCGACCCCGGCGCGGTGGTCATCCGTCCTGGCTACCTCGACGGGCATTGGACCAAGGAGTCGTGGACCGACCAGGGAATTCGCGACAAGGTCGGCGCCGCGCACTGGCCGCTGCCCGAGCTGATGCAGGGGTTCCTCGATGCGGGCTTGACCCTCGAACGGTTCACCGAGGGCGGAAGCCCGGTGCCGATCGTGCTGGGGGTCCGGGCCCGCAAACCGCTTACCGGTTGGCGGTGACGATGGCGGGGAGTGCGTGCTCGACCGCGGCGATCAGCTTGCCGCTTTCGGAGAGCGCGGCCTCCAGGCCCGCTCGGGGTGAGTTGCCCGAGTTCTGGTGGAGCACGACACCGAGCACGAGGCGCTTCGTCGCGCCGTCGGTCGGCTCGGCCGCCCACATGAGCGCGCCGCCGGCGGCCGTGCTCGAACCGGTCTTGAGGCCGATCACGCCACTGCGGCCGAGCAGGGTGTTGGTGTTGGGCAGGGTCCGGCCGCCATTGCCCACCTGGACGTTCGGCATGGCCACGATCGACCGGATGACCGCGTCGCGCATGGCCGCGTGCGCCAGCAGGAGCTGATCGGAGGCGGTGCTGGTGGTCGAGTCCTCGACGCCGCTGGCGCCGGTGTACTTGGTGTCGGTCATGCCGAGGTCGGCGGCCGCGCGGTTCATCTTCTCGACGAAGGCCTCCTGGCTGCCCGCGTCCCAGCGGGCGAGCTGGCGGGCGATGTTGTTGCCGGAGGGGATGAGCATCAGCTCCAGTAGCCGGCGCTCGGAGAAACGCTGGCCGGCGCGGACCGGGGCGGTCGACTCCTCGGTCGACGAGGACTCGGCTTCGGCCTGCTGGTCGATGACGATGTCGGGCCCGGCCTCGCCGTCGCGCAGCGGGTGATCGCGGAGCACGACGTACGCGGTCATCACCTTCGTGACGCTGGCGATCGGGACGGGTGCCTGCACGCCGATCGTGCCGATGCGGCCGAGTCCCTCGACGTCGACCGCGGTCTGGCCGCCGGACGGCCAGCTCAGCGCCGGGACCGAGAGTGTGCGGGGGCTCGCCGAGCCCGCGATCGTGTGCGAGGACACCACCCAGACCGCGGCGCCCGCCATGACCGCCGCGACGACGGCGAGGACCGCCCAGTGGCGGCGCGGAGCGGTTTTGTCGGTTGTCAGCTGCATACTCGACACTCTGACCAGCGAAGATCGTCAGACGGTCCGGGAAGTTCGACGATCTTGCCCCGGTTATGTCCCGATTTCGTCCCAACCGGTGTCGAAACCGGGGATCGCCGATCGACGCGTTGACGGAAGCCACCGAACAACGAGGGAGAGATCCACATGAGCAAGGTCATCGCCGGAGCCACCATGTCGCTCGACGGGTTCATCGCCGGTCCCGGGGAAAGCGGCTTCGACCTGCTGTTCCAGTGGTACGGCAACGGTGACGTCGAGATCCCGTCGGACAGCCCGAACGTGCCGGCGTCGCGGGTCTCGGCCGCGAGCGCGGAGCTGGTTCAGGCCGAGTACGCGGGCATCGGCGCGCTGGTCGTCGGGCGGCACCTCTACGACATGACCAAGGCGTGGGGCGGGCGGCACCCGCTGGGCGTGACCACGGTCGTGCTCACCCACCAGCGCCCCGCCGACCGGCCGGAGGACGACGAGAACTTCGTCTTCGTCACCGAGGGCATCGAGGCTGCGGTCGCGAAGGCGCGAGAGCTGGCAGGCGGCAAGAACGTCGTGGTCAACGGCGGCCAGATGGCCAGGCAATGCCTTGAGGCCGGGCTGCTCGACGAGGTCGGGGTCGAGCTGGTGCCGGTCGTGCTGGGCGCGGGCAAGCCGCTGTTCGCCGAGCTCAGCGGTGCGCCGGTGCAGTTCGAGGGCCCGCACACCGTCGTTCAGGGCACCGGCGTCACGCACCTGCGTTACCGCGTGAAGAAGTAGCCTGGGCAGATGAAAGGGCTGCTTCTCCGACTGTCCGCAGTGGACGCCGACGCGGAAGCGGCGGTCCGGGTCATCGCCTATTTCGACGAGCTGGTGGCCAGGCAGGGACGGCCTGCCGACCTCGTGCGGGCCGCGGCGGCGCTGGCGGAGTGCGTCGCGGGGTTCGAACGGGACGGCGCCGCGCCGCTGCGGTTCTCATCGGACGGTGAACGGGCCGGCGCGGCCGTCGCCGAGCCGACGTCGGTGGAGCTGGGAGAACCGCCGGGCCGGGTCTGGTTGGAGCGGCCGGGGACACCCGGTCCGCTCGACGACCTGGTGCTCGAACGGTTCGCGATCGCGGCGCGGGTGCTGGCCAGTGCGGAGCGGGTCACACCCGCGCCGCATCTGGCAGACCCCGCGCTGGTCGAGTTGTTGCTGGGCGAGCAGGCCGCGGCCGAAGACCGGGCGCGGGCGTTGGTGCTGCTCGGACTCGACGCCACGCGTCCGGTGCGGGTGATCGCGGTCGGCTCCGAGGACGGTGGCGATCCCGGCGCGGCGGCCGTCGGGCTGCTGGCGCGCGGCGGGCCGCTGCCCCGGCTGCACGTGGCGGTGATCGGGGGTGTCGCGGCGGTGGTGTCGCAGCCGCGCGCGGACACCGTGATCGAGTCGCTGCGTGCCGCGCTCGACGATCGGGCCCGCGAGCGCAGCAGCGCCGGGCCGATCCGGGTCGGTGTCGGGGACGCCGTGCCGGGACTCGAGGTCCGGCGGTCGTGGGTGCAGGCCAAGCTGGCCGAGCGGTTCGCGGTGGCCGGCGTCGAGCCGGTCGTGGTGCACGGCGATCTCGGCTCCCTCACCCTGCTCGCGGAGATCCCGGTCGCACGGCTGCGGGACTCCGGCGACGTGCGCGCGCTCGACGCGCTGGCCGCGAGGCCGACCGGCGCGGCCGACGTCGCGACGCTGGAAGCCTTCTGCCGCACGGGATCGCTGCGGCAGGCGGCGCTCGCGTTGCATCGCCATCACAGCTCGGTGGCGACCAGGCTGGCGCATGTGGAGGAGGCGTTGGGCTGGCGGCTGGACGAGCCGGGCGACCGGTTCCGTGCCCGGCTCGCACTGCTCGCCCGCCGCCTCGCGCGGCGCGGCTAGGTGCCAAAAGCCCGAAAGCCACTTTCGCCAGATCGCATCTGACGAAAGTGGCTTTCGGGCTTTCGCGCGGCCTAGTCGACGCCCAGTGCTCGCCCGAGCACCGCGATGGCCTCCGCGGACTCGCGTTTGCTGACCGCGGCGTGCGGCACCAGCGACGAGCCGTGGAAGGTGCCGGGGAACAGGTGCAGCTCGGTGGTGACGCCCGCGGCGAGCAGCGCCTGGGCGTAGGCGATGCCCTCGTCGCGCAGCGGGTCGAACTCCATCGCCGAGATGTACGCGGGCGGCAGGCCGGAGAGGTCGGTCGCCCGCGCGGGCGCGGCGTAGACCGAGACGTCGGCGCCGCCGCGGACACCGGCGCCGAGGTAGCAGTCCCAGCTGATCTCCGCGCGCGGCTTGCTCCACATCGGCGTGTCGACGAACTGGCGCATGCTCGGGGTGTTCAGGCGGTCGTCGATCTCCGGCACACCGAGGTATTGGAACGCGATCGACGGCCCGCCGCGGTCGCGGGCGAGCAGCGCGAGCGCCGCGCAGAGCCCGCCGCCCGCGCTGACGCCGTGGATCGCGAGCCTGGCCGGGTCGAAGCCGAGCTCGGCGGCGTTCTTCGAGGTCCAGGCCAGTGCCGCGTAGCAGTCCTCGAGCCCGCCGGGAAACGGCGTCTCCGGGGCGAGCCGGTACTCGACCGAGACGACCACGACGCCGAGTTCGCGCGCGAAGCGGAGGTTCGCCGCGTGGTCGAAGTCCAGGTCACCGACGATGAAGCCGCCGCCGTGCACGTCGAAGATCGCGGCGGGTGTGGTGAGGCGCTCGGGCGTGTAGATCCGGATGGGGACGTCCGGTGCGCCGTTCGGGCCCGGCACCAGCTCGTCGCGCACGGTCACCCCGGTCGTGTCGACCTCGGTGCCGAGCGCGGCGAGCATGGTCCGCACCAGCTCGCGCGCGGCAGGCGGGTCGGTCAGGTCGGACGGCGGCGGCAACATCGGGATCACCGCGGCGATCTCCGGGTCGAACGCGTAGGTCATCGGTCCTCCATGGCGTCGGGTACCGGATCGATTCTCGGCGCACGCCGCCCGGATTTCATCCGCCACACGTCGCCGGACCGGGCTACCCGTCCCGACGGACGCGCGCCTGCTCCAACGCGGCCAGGAACGTTTCGGCCGATTGGGCGCCGGAAACGCCGTGGGTGCCGTTCAGCACGAAGAACGGGACACCCGTGATGCCGAGCCGTTTCGCCTGGTCGATGTCGGCTTGGACCTCGGCGGCGTACTTGGTGCCGCGCAGGACGTCGCCTGCCTCGTCCTCGGGCACGCCGACCTCGGCGGCGAGGCGGATCAGGGTGTCGAGATCGTCGAGCACCTCGCCGTCGGACAGGTGCGCCTTGAGCAGCCGTTCGTGCATCCGGTCGCCGAGCCCGTGCTCGGCGGCGAGGTGGCCGAGGCGGTGCGCGTCGAGCGTGCTGACCGCGATGGCGCGGTCGAGGTGATAGGTCAGGCCCTCGGCGGCCGCGAGGTCGGTCACCCGCTGCTGCATGGCGTTGACCTGCGCGGGCGGCGCGCCGAACTTCGTGGCGAGCATCTCCTGGACCGGGACGCGGTGGCCCTTCGCGTGCGCCGGGTCGAGCTGGAAGCTGTGCCAGTGGAGCTCGACCTCGTCGGCGTGCTCGAACTGGGCGAGCGCGGTCTCCATGCGCCGTTTTCCGATGTAGCACCAGGGACAGATGACGTCCGACCAGATGTCGATCCGCAAGCTCGTGGTGCGTGTTTCAGGCATGGGCCACTTCCAATAGTTTCTTCTCGTTAGTAACCCCACTGTACGGCAGTATCGGCGGCGCTGTGGAAGTGTGCCCGTGTGCGAGTGGCCATAGTCGCCGGTGCCGATCCCGGTCATGTCTTCCCGGCGATCGCGTTGTGCCTGCGTTTCCTCGAAGCGGGTGACGTGCCGACCCTGTGCACGGTCGATCCGTGGGTCGACGCCGCGGCGGAGCTGGGCATCGGCGTGATCCGGCTGAACGGGCTCGTGCCCGGCCGTGAACCGGACCTCGGCCGCGCGCTGCACGAACGGGCCGCGATGCTGGCGCCCGCGCTCGCGCCGCTGCTGGCCGACCTCGAGCCCGACCTGGTGGTCTGCGACGTCATCGCGCAGGGCGGTGGCATGGCCGCTGAGCTGGCGGGGGTGCCGTGGGCACAGCTCTCGCCGCATCCGCTGTACGAACCTTCGCGAGGCCTGCCGCCGATCGGCACCGGGCTCGCCGCGGGCGTCGGGGTCGCCGGGAAGCTGCGCGACGCGGCGCTGCGCGTGGCGGCGTCGAGGTCGATCCGGCGCGGCGACAAACAACGCGCCCGTGCCCGGCGGAGCATCGGGCTGGCCGAGCGGGGTCCTGGGCCGGTGGTCCGGCTGATCGCGACGCTGCCCGCGCTGGAGGTGCCGCGTCCGGACTGGCCGTCGAACGCGCACGTGGTCGGCCCGCTGCTGTGGGAGGCGTCCCAGCGGCGGCTCGCCCCGCCACCCGGCGACGAGCCGCTGGTGGTGATCGCGCCGTCGACCGTGTCGTCCGGAACGGCCGGGTTGGCCGAGCTGGCGCTCGAAGCGTTGCGGGACATGGGAGTGCGGGCGGTGGTGTCGACGTTCGGGCCGTCGCCCGCATTGCCCGAGTGGGCACGAGCGGGTCAAGGCAGGCAGGACGAACTGCTGCGCGAGGCGGCGGTGGTCGTGTGCGGGGGAGGGCACGGCCTGCTCGCGAAGGCGTTGCTGGCGAAGGTGCCCGCGGTGCTCGTTCCCGGCGGGGGCGACCAGTGGGAAATGGCCAACCGGGTGGCCCGTCATGGCAGTGGCGTGCTCGTCCGGCCGTCCACAGTGGACACTCTGCGCGACGCGGTGACCCGCGTGCTCGGCGACCCGCGGTTCGCGGCCGCCGCCGCGCTGGCCGGCGCTTCGGTGGCCGATGTCCTTGACCCGGTCGAAGTTTGCCGCGCCGCACTCGCTTCGTGATACTCCCTTCGGTGGCAAGGTTTCGGCCGTGCGCCTCCGTCCACAATGGACTTATGGGCCGATGGAGTGGATTTCGTGGCCGGGCGCCCGCGACGCGTGCTTGTATCGTCGCGGGAGAGGAGTGGGCTGATGGGTGTCATCAAGAAGAACGCGGGCCGTTGGAACGGTCACATTCCATACGAGTACCACACGAGTGTGGCGACGGGCTCGCCCGCGAGCAAGTGGCTTGACCAGAAGATCAAGGAGTTCAACGACTTCATCGGCAAGGAGATCTTCCGCCCGCGCTCGGGCGAGGCCGATTACGCGGTGTTCGACCTGGTCACCGGGAACTGCAACTCGGCGATCGGCAAGCAGGGCGGCCGCCAGGTCATCCAATACAAGGAGGACACCGGCGGGATGACCGTCCACCACGAGATGGGGCACTGCGTGGGGATGGGACACGAGAACTTCCATCCGGATTACCCGTACAAGACGAAGTTCACCAAGGGCAGCATTCCCGAGCTGCAGTGGCAGCGGAACCACACCGACTACGAGGCGCACGGCGACTTCGACAACGACTCGATCATGCGCTATGCGGCGGCTTCGCTGGAGATCACGCTCACCGGTGTCGAGCTGGCGAACGACGCGCGCCGGCAGAGCATGAGCAAGGGTGACAAGGCGACCGTGCTGTACCTGACGACCTGACGGTCCGGGGTCGTGAGTGTTTAGACCGGTTAGAACCGGCCGTACCACTCACGACCCCGCGAAAAACCAAGTCGGACGAAGGTTGCTTCGAGGACCCGACTTTGGACTCTTGGGACAACGTCACGCCGCGCGCGGGCAGAGTCGGGGCCGGACAGCGGCGGTGGTTGCTCGTTTTCGAAGACACTCGGTTCATGGGATACAGAAAACATCGCGTCGTGGCCGCGGTTCTCGCGGCGCTGAGTGTGCTGACAGGGGCCGGGGTCGTGGGGGCCCCAGCGGCCAGTGCCGCCGGGCAGCGGCCGATCTACGCGATCGCGCATCGGGTGGACACCACGGACGGGGTGCGGGCCGCGATCAAGCACGGGGCCAACGGCATCGAGATCGACGTGTGCTCCTGGTGGAACCCGAACGAGTGGCGGGCGTGGCACGACTGCTCATCGGCGGGGGACACGCGGCACGGGCCGAGCGTGGCGAGCATGTTCGACCTGATCGTGTCGGAGGCGCGGGCGAGGCGGCGGCTTTCGCTGGTGTGGCTGGACATCAAGGATCCGAACTACTGCGGGGAAGCGCCCAACCGGGCGTGCAGTGTCGCCGGGTTGCGTGACCAGGCGCAGAAGCTGACGGCCGCGGGGATCCAGGTGCTCTACGGCTTCTACGAGTACCACGGCGGCAGCACGCCGGACGTCGGCGGACGGGGCTGGCAAAGCCTGCAGGGCAAGCTCGGCAGGCTCGAAGGCATCACCACCA
This sequence comes from Amycolatopsis xylanica, assembly GCF_900107045.1. Classification (GTDB taxonomy): domain Bacteria; phylum Actinomycetota; class Actinomycetes; order Mycobacteriales; family Pseudonocardiaceae; genus Amycolatopsis; species Amycolatopsis xylanica. Next base: position 1,587,716 of record NZ_FNON01000001.1, on the reverse strand, counting down.
CGGGCTCGCTCGCGTCAGTGCAGAAGACCTACGCCGACCATGGCGCGGGGCTGCCGAACGGCAGGCGGGCGATGGACTACGGCGATTCGGACATCACCAAGGGGTTCGGCAACTGCACGGAACCCACGTACTACACCTGCGCGGAGCTGAAGAAGGCCGCCGGGGCGCGGAATTCGGGTTCGCTCGCGGCGACGTTCTCGTGGACGACGGACTACAACGATCCCTGGTACGTCGACAAGCTGCTGGGTGAGGCCGGGGTCGACGGCATCATCGCCGGGTGGGCGAAGAACCAGGTGACCGAGTACAACGACGGCTGGCAGTGCTCGCAGTCGATCGCGGCCGTCCGTGACTGGGTCGCCAAGCACGGCGCCACCCACCGCATGGCCACCCCGAACGACCTGCTGTTCCACTAGCCAGGCCCGGGATAAAGCGGGCTTTATGCCGAGGTGGCATAAAGCCCGCTTTATCCCGGTTGTGGCCGCTAGACGGGGTCGGCCGTGAGGTCGACGCCTTGGGAGTCCACGACTTTGGCCGTGACCAGGTCGCCCATGGCGAGCCGGGGCCCGGTGATCGTGACCGTGCCGTCGACGTCGGGGGCCTGGTGGGCCGCCCAGCCGGTGCCGTCCTGGCCGATGATCACCTCGACGAGCGAGCCCTTGCGGTCTTCGGCGCGCTGGGACGAAACCTCGTCCGCCAGCAAGGCGAGCCTGGTCGCGCGCTCGGAGATCACCGAAGCGTCGAGTTTGTTCTCGAAGCCCGCCGCCTCCGTGCCTTCCTCGTCCGAGTAGCCGAAGACGCCGATCGCGTCGAGCCGGGCCTCGCTGACGAAGCGTTCCAGGTCCGCGAACTCCTCGTCGGTCTCACCGGGGAAGCCGACGATGAAGTTGGAGCGGATGCCCGCTTCCGGCGCCAGGTCGCGGATGCGGCCGAGCAGGTCGAGGAACCGCTCGCGGTCGCCGAACCGGCGCATGCGCCGGAGCACCGTGCCGCTGGCGTGCTGGAACGAGAGGTCGAAATACGGCGCCACGCCGGGTGTCCCGGCCAGCGCTTCGATCAGCGGCGGCCGCAGTTCCGCGGGCTGGAGGTAGCTGACCCTGATGCGGTCGACCGCGCCGGCCAAGCGGGGGAGCAGCTTCTCGAGCGCGCCGAGGTCGCCGAGATCCTTGCCGTAGGACGTGGTGTTCTCGCTGACGAGGATGACTTCGCGGACGCCGTGCCCGGCAAGCCATTCGGTCTCCGCGACCACGTCGTCCGGATGGCGGGAGGTGAACGCGCCGCGGAACGCCGGGATGGCGCAGAACGTGCAACGCCGGTCGCAGCCCGACGCCAGCTTCACCGGGGCGATCGGCCCGCCGCCCAGCCGGTGCCGGAGCACCCGCGGGCCGCTCGCCGGGCCCTCGTGGCCGGGGACGTGCGCGGTCCGCGCGGCTTGGCGCTTGACCGGGGTGATCGGGAGCAGCGTGCGGCGATCTCTTGGCGTGTGGGCGGTCCGCGTGTGTCCTTTGAGGACGTCTTCGAGCCGCTCGCCGATTTCGGGGTAGTCGTCGAACGAGAGCACCGCGTTGGCTTCCGGCAGCGCGGCGGCGAGTTCGGCGCCGTACCGCTCGGCCATGCAGCCGACCGCGACCACCTTCGCGCCCGAGCCGGCGGCCGCCAGCATCGTGTCGATCGACTCTTTCTTCGCGGCTTCGATGAAGCCGCAGGTGTTGACCACCACGACGTCGGCCTCGGACCCCGCGGGAGCGAGCTGCCAGCCCGCGGCGTCGAGCCTGCCCGCCAGCTCCTCGGAGTCGACCTCGTTGCGCCCGCAGCCCAGCGTGACCAGCGAGACGGTTCGTTTGGCCGTCATCGGGCCGGTCAGGCCGCGGTCACCTTCGCGGCGATATCGACTTTCGCCGGGTGGTGGTCACCGCAGGCGAACGCGGTCCTGGCGGGGTGGTGGTCGCCGGTGGTGCGCTGCGGCTCGATCTCGACCTCGGCGGAGATCTCGGGAACCTCGGCGCCTGCCGGAAGGTAGACGGTCACCTCGGAACCGGTGGTGAGCCGGACCCGCGCCACCTTGCGGTCGCCGATCTCGAACACGCCGGTGCAGATGGCGGTTTCCTTGCTGGCGCGGCGTTCTTCGGTGAGCTGCTTGATCGTCGTCATGATGCACTCCCCAGGTCTAGGCCGGTTTAGCCTGACTGTGGCAGCGATCACGCGGACCGGCAAGGTGGCGGATCCGCCACCTTGACAAGGCGTTCGAGTAACTCGGCGCGTGCGATTTCCGCGGCGTGCGCGGCTTTTTCGGCGTTCTCGGCCACCGCGATGACGTAGCCGATCCGGTCGCCGTTCGTCGTCGGCGGGGCGACCTCGACGCCAGGAGCGTAGTGCACGCGGACGATCTCGGGCGGGAGAACGAGATCGCTGGGCAGCTCGGGTGCGACGCCGGGGAACGGTGCGGTGAGGAACCGGATCGCCGCGCCACGCCGGGGGATTTCGCGGTGCTCGTGCGGCTCGCCGAGCGCGTCGAGGAGGGTTTCGCGCATGGGGTCGCGCCCGGTCGCGAGCACGAGCAGCTCGAAGATCCGGTCGCCGCCCATGCGCCGGTTGATCTCCGTGACCGCCGGGCCGTCGTCGGTGAAGACGAACTCGACGTGCGACGGCCCGGTGCGGTGACCGAGCGCCTCCACGGCGCGGATCGCTTCGATTTCGAGCGCGCTCGTGTCGATCCTGGCCGGGACCGTGTGGCCGAGTTCGAGGAAATGCGGCGGCCCGGAACACTCCTTCTCGGTCACCGCGAGCACCTCGTGGTCGCCGTCCACTGAGCGCACCTCGACGCTGAATTCGGGGCCGCGCAACCGTTCCTCGACGAGCACGGGTCCGTTCGCCGCAGCCGAAGCGTGCCGCCAGGCGCCGGGGACGTCTTCGGGTCCTTCGATCGCGTGCACGCCCGCTTTCGCGACGCCGATCGGCGGTTTGACCACGGCCTGGAAGCCGAGTTCGCGCGCGAAGTCCATGACCGCGCTTTCGCTCGCGCAGAGCCGGAATCGGACTGGCCGCGTCGCGGTCGCGGCGAGCAGCTCTCGCACACCGGCCTTGTCGACGTCGAGTGAACCGACCGGCCCCGGCACCGACCGCACGCCGAGCGCCGTCGCGATCGCTGCCAGCGCTGGCAGGGCGTAGTGCCGCACCCCGACCACGACATCGACCGGATCGGCGGCGTGGATCCGCGTCGCCGCTTCGACGGCCGCCGCCACGTCGGTGTAGTCGACCGGCACGTAGCGGTAGACCCAGTCCGCCTCGCGGCCGTCAGGACCCGGCTGCAGCAACGAAACCCGCGCGGGCAGCCCGACGAGCCGGTTCGCCAGCTCCGGCCAGGCGCCGACCATCAGCAGATGCACTTGTCCCCCTCAAGACACGAGCTGAAGCCGCGCGATCCGGCGCCGCAGCAGGACATACCCGGCCGCGTCGGCGAAGAGCACGAGCGAGGCCGACAGCCAGAACCCCAGCCTGCCCGCCGCCGAGCCGTCGAGCAACGCGCCGGCGAACAAGCCCGCCGCCGCGCCGCCGATGGCCCACGCGGTGGTCATGTAGCCAAGGTATACGCCGGTCGACCCGGCGGGCGCGAGCTGCACGGCGATCACCTCGGCGGCCGCGAACAACGCGAGTTCGCCCGCGGTGAGCAGCGCCATCGCGGTGTATAACGTCCAATACGGCTGGGCAATGCACAGCGCGCAGCCAACCGCCATGAAAAGCGCGGAGCAGACCAGCGTCCCGGCGCGCTGCGGCAAGGTGTGCCCGTCGGTCCGGCGGCCGACGCGCTTTCCGAGCAGTACGACGGCGAGCGCGTTGAGCGCGTTGATCAGGCCGACCTCGAGATACCCGAGGCCCCGGCCCGCGGCTTCGAGTGGCAGCGCCGCGACGAGCAGCGACATGCCGAACCACAGCGGGACGGTCAGCAGGCAGTACCCGGCGAACCCGCGGTCGGCCAGCGGGGCGAGTGCCTGCCGCCAGAGCGAGGTGACCTTCGCCGACGGGCGCCGCACTCGCCGGAACCGGACGACCGCCGCCACGGCGCTGGCGACGTAGAGCACCGCCGAGATCGCGAAGACCGCACGCGGTGCGCCGGCGGCCGAAAGCCCGGCCGCGACGAGCGGGCCGAGGAACGCGCCGACGTTCGTGGCCACGTAGAACCCGGCGAAGGCCGAGGCGGTGGCCGCGTCGGCGAGCACCACCTTGCTGCTCGCGTTGTAGGCGAGCCCGCCGAGCCCGTCGACGGTCAGCGCGACCAGCCACAGCGGGAACGACATCGACGAGGCCAGCACCAGGTAACCGGCGGCCTCCAGCAGCAGCCCGGTGACGAGCACCCGCTCGGGCGCCCAGCGGTCGCAGAGCAGGCCGACCGGCACGGCGAACGTGCGGCGGCAGAGCGTGTGGACGGCGATGAGCAGACCGACCTCCGCGGGCGCCATAGCGCCGGCTTGGAGCGCGATCGAGCCCAGCAGCGGGATGGTCAAAAAGTAGCCGAAGCTGGTGACCACCCTGGTCGAAGCGATGAAACGGTGCATCCATGACCCCCAGAGCCGCCGATGATAGAAAAAAGTTCCGGCGGGTGTCGATCGGTGGCGTTGCCCGTTCGACCTTGGGGTGAGAGGGTCCCGGCAGACGGGGTCCGAAGACATCTGGGAGACACGACCATGAAGTACATGCTGATCATGCGGGCCACCGACGAGACGTTCAAAGAGTTCCAGAACCTCGACTTCACCGAGATCATGAACGCGATGGGCAAGTTCAACGACGAGATGATCCGGGCGGGCGTGCTGGTCGCGGCCGAGGGCTTCGAGGACCCGGCCAACACGGTCGTCGTCGATTACTCGGGCGAGACGCCGGTCGTCACCGACGGCCCGTACGGTGAGACCAAGGAACTCTTCGGCGGCTTCTGGGTGATCAACGTTTCCTCCAAGGAGGAGGCGGTCGAGTGGGCGAAGCGGGCTCCGATGGCGGGCGCGGGCAGCAAGACGGAGATCAGGCGGATCACCTCGATCGACGAGTTCCCGCAGGACAACGAGTGGATCAAGAAGGAGCGGGCGTGGCGCGAGGCCACCGGCCAGCTCTGACCCTGGGGAGGACGTGTGGCCGATCCGACCGGCCGTGAGGCCGTCGCCGCCATCTGGCGTATCGAGTCGGCGCGGATCGTCGGTGCGCTCGCGCGCTACACCGGCGATTTCGCGCTCGCGGAGGACATCGCCCAGGAGGCGCTGGCCGAAGCACTCGTGAACTGGCCACGCGACGGCGTGCCGGGCAAACCGGCCGCCTGGCTGCTCACCGTCGGCAAGCGCCGCGCGATCGACGCGTTCCGCAGGCGCTCCGCGCTCGACGAGCGGTACACCGCCCTCGCCCACGACCTGGGCGAGGGCGGTGCCCTCATGACCAGCGTGCCCGACGATCCGGCCGACGACGTGCGCTGGGACCCGGACCAGATCGACGACGACGTGCTCGCGTTGATGTTCATCTCGTGTCACCCCGTGCTGTCGCGGGAGGCGCGCGTGGCGTTGACCTTGCGAGTGGTCGGCGGTCTGACCAGCGACGAGATCGCCAAGGCTTTCCTCGTGCCGACCGCGACCGTGCAGGCGAGGATCACCCGCGCCAAGAAGGCACTCGGTGCGGCGGGCGTGGCCTTCGAGGTCCCGCCGGCCGCGCAGCGCGCCGAGCGGCTGGGCTCGGTGCTGAGCGCGATCTACGTGATCTTCACGGAAGGTTCGTCGGCCAGCTCCGGCGACGACCTGATCCGGTTCGACCTGGCGGGGGAGGCGCAGCGGCTCGCGCGCGTGCTCGCCCGGCTGGTCCCGGACGAACCCGAGGTGCACGGGCTGCTCGCGCTGCTGGAGCTGACCGCCGCGCGGTTCCCGGCCCGCACCGGGCCCGACGGTGAGCCGGTGTTGCTCGATCAGCAGGACCGCCGCCGCTGGGATCGTGCCGCGATCCTGCGTGGGCGGGCCGCGCTGGCGCGTGCCGAAAAGGCGGGCCGAGGCCTTGGCGCGCATGGCTTGCAGGCCGCGATCGCCGAATGTCATGCCATCGCGCCGTCGGTCGAGGAGACGAATTGGGAGCGCGTGGTGCTCCTGTACGAGGCTTTGGGGAAGCTCGTGCCGTCGCCGGTGATCGAGCTGAACCGGGCGGTGGCCGTGTCGATGGCGCAGGGGCCCGAGGCGGCGTTGCCGTTGGTGGACAAGCTCGTCGCCGCCGAGGCGTTGCCGAACACGCATTTGCTGCCGACCGTGCGGGGAGAGCTTTTGACCCGGCTCGGCCGCGCCGACGAGGCTCGCGTGGAGCTGGAAGCCGCGATGCGGCTCTGCGGCAACGAGCGCGAACGCGCCGTCCTGCGGCGCAAGCTCGACGACCTCGGCTGATCGTTTCCGCAGGTCAGGACTCGTGAGTGTTCCGGCCGGTTAGAACCGGCCGGAACACTCACGACCTCTGACCTGCGCGAAAGCGGGAAGATCCGTCCTACTTTCGTCAGTTCTGGCCCGCCCGGTTTGTCGCGAGGATGGGGTTTCACCCGGCCCGGTGGGGAAGGCCGGGCTCTGGAGATCCCGCTGCCCCTCGCCGGGCGTTGTCTGAGGAGATTGTGACGTTGGGAAGATCCTCGTTGTCGCGTGGCAGAACCATCGCCACGCTGGCGGTCGCCGGTCTGGTGGTCGCGTTGCTGCCCACCGCGGGCTCCGCGGCCCCCGCCGGACCGGCCAGTCCGTGGACCAAGGTCGAGCCGGGCGCCGCCGCGCGGTCGGCCAAGCAGGCCAAGGAACCCGAGATCAGGACCGAGCGGTTCGCCGGGTTCACGCTCGACCGGCCGATGATGGCCTCGGAGCTGCAGCGAGTCGCCCCTCAGTCCGCCGAGGAGGTGCTGCTGCCGACGCCGGAGGGGACCGTGCAGCGGTTCTCGCTGGTGGACACGCCGGTGATGGAGAGCGGCCTCGCCGCCAAGCACCCGGAGATCAAGACCTACTCGGGCAAGGGCATCGACGACCCGACCGCGACCGTCCGCGCCGACCTGACGCCGCTGGGGTTCCACGCCTCGGTGCGCTCGGCCAAGGGTTCGTGGTTCGTCGACCCGTACTACAAGCGCGACCGGAGCCTGTACGCCAGCTACTACGGCCATGACCTGGCCAACCCGGCCGGGCCACTCGTCGAGCACGAGGACATCGAAGAGCTCGTCCAGGACGTGCTGCCCGCCGACGCCGGTCCGATCGTCAAGCTGCGGACCTACCGGCTGGCGCTGGTGACCGATCCGTCGTACGCCACCTACTTCGGCGCGGAGAACGTGACCGCCGCCAAGGTCACGCTGGTGAACCGGGTCGCGCAGATCTACGAGGACGAGACGGCCATCCGGCTGTTGCTCATCAACGACACCGACAAGACCAACCTGAACACCGTCGAGCAGGCGACCGGGCCGAACGGCCCGTGCGGCGCGGCGGCCTGCTACACGACCGCGCAGATCGCGGGCTGCACGGGCAGCCTGCTGAACCGCAACCAGATCGTGCTGGGACAGCTGGTCGGCGCGAGCGCGTACGACGTCGGGCACATCGGGCTCGGCGTGAACGGCGGCGGTGTCGCCGGGCTCGGTGTCGTGGGCGGCAGCGGCAAGGCGCGTGGCTGCACGGGCCTGCCGACACCGGTCGGTGACTTCTACGCCGTGGACTACGTGGCGCACGAGGTCGGCCACCAGTTCGCGGGCAACCACACGTTCAACGGCACCCAGGTGAACTGCTCGGGTGGCAACCGCAGCGCGGCCAACTCCTACGAGCCGGGCAGTGGTTCGTCGATCATGGCGTACGCCGGGATCTGCCAGCAGGACAACCTGCAGCCGCACAGCGACCCGTACTGGTCGCAGCGCAGCTACACCGAGATCTCGACGTTCACTTCGACCACCCGCCCGGTGATCAGCGAGGTGCAGAACGTTTCCCTGACCGCGTTCGACGGCACCGACTCGTTCACGCTCTCCTACGGCGGGCAGGCCTCGGCGGCGATCGTGCGTGGCACGAACTACACGGCCGCCGGGATCAAGGCCGCGATCGAGGGCACCCAGGGCTGGCCGGCCGGCGCGACCGTGAGCGTCTCCGGCTTCGGCGGCGGCGTGCTCAACGACACCGGCTTCCAGGTCGCTTTCGGCGGAGCGCTCGCCGGGGTGGATGTCCCTTCGCTGACCGTGACGGGCACCGGCACCAGCGGGTTCGCCGGTGAGACCGTCGACGGCGGCCCGCAGGAGAACATCGGGTTCAAGGTCGAGGACACCGCGAACCACGCGCCGGTCGTCTCCGTCCCGTCGTCGTACACGATCCCGGTCCGCACCCCGTTCGCGCTGAACGGCAGCGCGACCGACGCGGACGGCGACAAGCTCACCTATCTGTGGGAGCAGAACGACCGCGGCGCGGCGGCGGGCACGGCGCTGGTGAACAACACCAAGACCGCCGGTCCGCTGTTCCGCCAGTTCGGCACCGCGGCGATCGTGACCTCCGAGGACACGCTCAAGTACTACTCGCCGGGCGAGAACGCGGTGAACGGCGAGACCAGCCGGGTCTTCCCGGACTACCCGCAGATCGCGGCGGGCAACACCAACGCCAAGACCGGCGCCTGCCCGGCTGCCCCGGCGCCGCCGGCCGCGGTGCCCGCCGCGCTGGTGGACTGCTTCTCGGAGTTCCTGCCGACCGCCGACTGGGTCGGGTTCACCGGGGACCGGACGCTGCACTTCCGGCTGACCGCGCGGGACTACCGGCCGGGCGGCGGTGGCATCGGCACCGGTGACACGGCGTTGAAGCTGGCGTCGACCGCCGGTCCGTTCCTGGTGACCTCGCAGGCCACCGGCGGTACCTACCCCGGCGGTTCGGCGCAGCCGATCACCTGGGACGTCGCGGGCACCAACGTGGCGCCGGTCGACGCGGCCAACGTGAAGATCTCGCTGTCGACCGACGGCGGCCTGACCTTCCCGCACGTGCTCGCCGAGAGCACGCCGAACGACGGCAGCGAGACGCTGACACTGCCGGACTTGGCCACCACGAAGGCTCGTATCAAGATCGAGGCGGTCGGCAACGTCTTCTTCGACCTGAGCGACGCCGATTTCACCATCCAGGCCTCGCCCCGGGTGACGCTGCCCGCCGACTCGCCGGTCCAGTACAGCGACGCGGTTTCCTTGCCGGTCACGGCTTCGGACCCGGACAGCCCCGCCACCGGCCTGACCGCGACCGCGGCCGGGCTCCCGGCCGGACTGTCCCTTGTGGACAACGGAGCCGGCGCGTGGACCATCTCGGGCACCGTCACCGCGGCGCCGGGCTCGTACCCGGTTTCCGTCTCGGTGAAGGATGACTCCGGCCTGGTCGGCAAGTCGTCGTTCGTGCTGCAGGTGAAGCCGGAAGACGCCGTCGCCACGTACACCGGCGACGCGCTGGTGTACGGCGGCTCGGTGCTGCTGCGGGCGACCGTGCAGGACAACACCGACGCCACGCCGGGTGACGTCCGCACCGGCACGGTCACCTTCTCGGCCGGTGGCCAGGCGCTGTGCTCGGCTCCGCTGGCGCTGCTCGGGACCGACGCCACGTCCGGGTCGGGCAGCTGCACCGCGCAGCTCCCGCTCGGCGCGCAGCCGGTGACGGTCACCGTCGGCGGCAACTACGCGGGCACGGCGGCGGGCTCGGTCGAGCTGGAGCGTTCGCAGGTCAGCGGGGCGATCGTCGCGGGCAGCCTGCGTGCCGCGAAGTCGGCGGGCTCGTTCGCGGCGGCGCCAGGGTCGAAGATCGACCTGTCGCTGGTGCTGGCGCACGCCAACGCCAAGACGAGCGGCCTGGGCACGGTCACCTTCCAGTCCGGTGGCAAGCGGTACCAGGTGCTCGCGTCCGCGTTCGACTCCTTCGGCGCCAAGGCATCCCTGCAGTCGGGCTCGCTCGACCTGCGTGCCAAGGCCACGCTGAAGGAGGGCTCGCGGGTGGTCGGCTTCGGGCTGACGCTGCGGGTCACCGCCTCCGGCGGGTTACTGGGTTCGCACGGCGCGGCTTCGGTTTCGCTCTATGACGGGGAAAAGCTGCTGTTCTCGTCCGAGTGGACCGGCGCCTCGACCGCGTCCGTGCCGCTGACCGGCGGCGCGGTGCTGGTCGCCTGATCGAGGTCCCCTCGTGGTCACCGCGGTGACCACGAGGGGTCTTGGCCTCAGGCGGCCCCGAGCGCGACGAAGGACCACGCGGTCGCCTGGCATACCGGGTCGTCCTTGGCTTCGCGCCGGGCGACCGCCAGCGACTTGGCCATGGTCTCGCCGCGGCGGAGGCCGTCGTGCAGGCCGAGCATGAGCGGCACGGTGGCCTCGTCGTTGACCTGGACCAGGCTGGCCACGATCCCCGCCGTTCCCAGTGGCAGCAACGCCGTGGCCAGGCCGAGCAGCTCGTCCGCCCCGACCGGCTGGAGGCTGCCCGAGTCGCAGCTGGACAGCACGATCCGGAACGGCGCCCGGCGCAGCCGCTCGAAGTCGTAGCCGGTGATGGAGCCGCTGTCGACGCGGATCGAGGAGAACAGCGGGCTGTCGGCGCGGAACCTCCCGTGCGCGGCGACGTGCGCGAGTGAGCTGCCGTCGAGTGCCGCCAGCACCTGGTCCGGCGTCGCCGCGCCGTCCCTCAGCACTTGTGCTTCGTAAAGGCCGGTCAGGGTGGACAGTTCCGCGGCACGGCTGACCAGTCCCGGCCCGCCGACCAGCACCACCTTGTCCCGCTCCGGCCGGGCGGCGAGCTTGGCGTTGAGCCAGGCGATCGCCGACGGCGCGACGCTGTGCGCCACGCCGGTGAGGCAGGGCAGCGCCGCCCACGGCACGGCCTGGAGCCGCCCGGGCGGGACGATGACGACCGGGCCGTCGCCGACCAGTTTCGCCGCCGCGCCGAACAAGATCTCCTGCAGCGCTTCGCCGGCCACCCTGAGCCGGTCGAACAGCCCGCGTCCCGCTCCCGGTCCGTAGGCGAGCCTGCGCAGTACCCAGCGCGCGGCCTCGACAGCCGCGGTGGCGGCGGCCATAGTGCCCGTCTTGACGCGCCGGACGCGGCCGTCGCCGCAGACGAGCACATGCAGGTCCCCGTCGACGGCGACGATCTCGAACAGCCGCTGCTCGCCGAGGGTGTCGAGCAGCGCCGTGACGTCGAGCCGGGTGCGTGCGCCCGCCTCGGTGTCGCCCGGCGTTCTCCTTACCCTGTCCTGAATTCGGCGTTCCAGCCGGTCGGTCCGCTGGATGAGCCGGGCGGCCGGGGCGCCGTTCGCCCGCGCCTGGTCGATCCGGCTGGTCAGCTCCCGCAGCGCGACGAGATCGCGCTGGATCCCGGGGTCCGCGGGCGGGTGGACCGAGGGCACGGCACACGCGGTGGCGCGCCACCGCTCGCTCCACGAGAGCAGCTGCCGCGCGCGGCCATGACGCAGGCACGCGGTCTGCGCCAGCGCGGCGAGTTCGAGCCCTTGCGCGGTGGCCCTGGCCCGCAGTTCCGGCGCGCCGAGGGTGAGGCGGTGCTCGTCGAGCAGATCGAGGCCGCGCCCGCTCGCCGTCAGCGTGCGGCGGGTGTCCCCGGTCGACGCGGCCAGCAGCGCGACGGCCAGCCAGCCGTCGACGCGGGACAGGGCGGTGCCCCGGTTCCTCCACCGCGCGGCGGCCAGCAGATGCGCCGTGGACGAGCGACGGCGGCCGAGCGCGAGCGCCGTCCTGCCCGCGAGGAGGTGCGCTTGGAGCACGCCCGGCGCGTTGAGCGCGTCAAGACGCCTGGCCGTCTCGGCGGCCTGGGCGAGCAGCGAGGCGGAGTGCCCGGAGACGGCGAAACGGGCTCGCAAGTGCAGAAGGCGCGCGTGCTGACGCCACCACGTACGCCGCTGCGAGGTGAACAGCGCCACCGCCTCGGCCGCGCGGTCGAGCGCCGTCCGCGCGCCGCCTGCCGCCAGCGCCGCGTGGCCGGCGGTGAGCAGTAGTTCGGCCTTGCGCGTCGCCTGGCCGTTGCGGCGGGCCATGTCCGCGAGTTCGGTGTCGGCTTCGGCCAGCGCCTCCTGGGGCAGGCCCGCGGCGAGCAGCACCGCGCAGCGGTCGGCGATCAGTTCGGGCATCGGCGTGCCCAGCAGCCGGAACCGGTGGTTCGCCTCGCCGAGCAGGGTCAGCGCGGTGGGCAGGTCACCCGCCCGGAACGCGGCCAGCCCCCGGTTCTGCACCGCGACCGCCGAGTCGTGGTCCTGGTCGGTGTTCGCGAACAGCCGCTCCGCCCGCGCGAAGTCGGCGTCGGCCCGCATCACGGCCCCCAGCCCGAGTTCGATGTGGCCACGCAAGGTCAGCGCCCGCGCCGTCCAGATGGTGTCGCCGGACTTGCGCAGCAGCGGCACCGCGACGCGCAGATCGGCCAGCGCGTCATCGTGACGGCCGAGCACCCACAGCGCGGCACCGCGGCGGAACCGGACCCTGGCGCCGTGTTCCCCGTCGGCGTCGGCGACCGCCCGGTCGAGCACCGCGAGCCCGGCCCTCGTCTGTCCGGTGTGGACGATCGCGATACCGAGCGTCGCGCGCACATCGGACTGCCGCTCCGCCGAGCCCGCCTGCTCGGCCAGCCTCAGCGCGCGGCGCAGATGGGTGATGGCCGTGGACAGGTCGCCGAAATCGCGTTGGACGACGCCGAGCGCCTGGTGCGCGATCGAGGCTTCGTACGCGGTCGGCTTCCCGGCGAGCACCTGGCGGGCGAGCCGCGCCGCTTCCCTCGGGCGTGCGAAGACCAGGCGTAACAGGTCGCCGGGTGCTCCTCTCCCCACCAGATCAGGCTAGTCGGACTTCGAGGACGAATCCACGCGCCGATGTATCAGATCGGGCACCACCTGCATCACGCTCTCGATGTCGGCTGTCCTAGGGAGGGAGACGTACAGATGAATGACCCAGGTAATGACCCAGGTGCGGAATACGCAGGGAAAGGCCGCGTGGCTTTGCCGGTCTCGCAGTACCAGGACGTGCTGGCCGCGTTGCCGGAGGGAACGAAGCTCGATCGGATTCCGGAATGCGAGGACCTTCCCGCCGAGGTGATCTGGCAAAAAGACCACATTTTGCTGCGCGGTGACATTTCGTTGGAAGATGCCGAGCTGAAGGCACGCGGTGCCGTACTGGCGAAGGTCGATGGCAAAGTGCAGAAAGTCAGACCGGGTTTGGCGCGGCTCGTGAAGATCAACGGAAACGCGCGGGAGGCGGTCGAGGCGCTCAGCGGGAGGTTCGACGGCGGGATCTGGCTGAACCACCTGATGACCATCTGCGGGGTGAACATGTGCCCGGCCGACGAGCCGATCCCGGTGCCGAACAACCACCTGCCGCTGCCGCGCTGGGACAAGGGCGGCGAAGGCGGTAAGGGCGTCTTCGTGCGGGTGATCGACACAGGGCTCGCCTACGGTTGGCGGGAAGGGCACGACTGGGTCGCCGATGAGATTCAGGTGACGGGGGACGAGCTGGATCAGGGCAACACCTACCGGCCGGCCGGGCCGACGGCCGGGGACATCAAGCTCGACGTCGGCCATGGTGCGTTCATCGCGGGCATCCTGCGCTGTATCGCGCCCAAGGTGAAGGTCCACGTGGACAACCTCTTCAAATGGGCAGGGACGATGTTCGAGTTCCAAGTCCGGGACGCGATCCTCGCCGCGCTGGAGGCCACGCCGGCGCCGAACATCATCAGCCTCTCGGCCGGGTGCACCACACTGACCGGGAAGCCGCCCCGGGCCATGCAGGAGGTCATCGACGTGATGAAACCACTGGCCCATAAACCCTTGCTGGTCGCGGCGGCGGGCAACGACGGTCTCGGCGAGGGCGATCAGTCGCTGTTCTATCCCGCCGCCTTCGCGCAGGACCACGGCGATTTCGTGGTGGCCGTCGGCGCGCTGCGGCAGGATCGGAAAGGCCGCGCCTGCTTCAGCAACTTCGGCGACTATGTGTCCGTCTACGACGATGGAGAGCGCCGCGTCAACGCGTTCCCGAAGGGGTGGTACACCTACCACGAGCCGATCACCTACAACGCGGGCTCGCACCTGGCGAAGTGTTACTACTACCAGCCTGACCCGATCTACCTCGGCTGCACGTGTGTGACCGGAATCGACCAGGGCATCAGAGTGCAGTTCGACGGGATGGCGCGGTGGAGCGGCACCTCGTTCTCGACACCGATCGTCGCCGCGAAGGTGGCCAAGCAGATGTCGTCTACCGGTGACCCGGACGCGAGGCACGCTTGGGAAACCCTCTACAGCCACCATCAGGTCGTCGTCGACCAGGCGGGGGGCTACAAGCTGAAGGTCCTGCCGTAGCCGGTGCTCAGAGCAGTGTCCAGCTGGTGACGGTGGTCGTGCCGTCCTCGGCCAGCACGCGCAGCCTGGTCGGCCCGCACGGCAGGTTCGTGAAGGCGAACCAGCCGTCCGGGCCGGTCGTGGTCGACTGACGGGCGCCCGCGGAATCGGCCACGACCTCGCCGGCGGCGCCGAGGAGCAGCCCGGCCACCGAGCGGCCGCCTCGGTCCGCCGTCACCTGGAGCTCGACCGAGATCCTGCCGGACTCGAACGACAGGAGCCGGATGTCGTCGTCGCCGCGCACGAGCTCGGGCTGGAGCGAGGAGTCGAGCAGCAACGCGGCCAGTTCCTCGTCGACCAGCCGGGTGCTCAGCGCGGCGCGGGCCCGTTCGCTGACCAGGCGTGGCACCGGGTCGGCTTCGGCCGCGATCCGGCGGAGGTCGGCCATCAGCTCGTCGTCGGTGCTCATCGGCCTCGCTCCTGCAGGAGTTCGTCGCTCTCGGCGATCGTGCGCAGCTGTTCCAGGCACCGGCGGCGGGTCGGGCCGATGGAGCCGATCCGCATGCCGAGCGCCTCGGCGACCTCGGCGTACGCGGGTGGCGGAACGGCCATCAGCACGCGCAGCAGCCTTCGGCACTGGTCACCCAGTTCGGCCAAAGCGGCCCACAGCGCCGAGTCCCGTTCCCGGCGCAGCAAGGCTTGTTCGGCGGGCGGCGTGGGATCGCGGCGGTCGAGCGGCGTGTCCGTGGTGATCGGGTCCCGGCTGGTTCTCCTGATCGACTGTAGGCATTCGCGCTTGGCGGTGGTCGCGAGCCACGCCGCGAGCCGATCCGGCTCGGCGATCCGGTCGATGTTCTCGACGAGCCGCAGCCAGGTCATCTGCACGGCGTCGCCCGCGTCCGCGTCGCTGAGCCGATAGCCGCGCGCGATCGACCAGACGAGGCTCTCGAACCTGGCCACGAGCGCGTTCCAGGCGGCCTGGTCGCCGGCCGCCGCCGCGGTGAGCAAGCCGCCGACATCCATGTGGGCCTCCGTGTCCCTCACCCTTACAGAGGCAGCTTCCTCGCTTCCTGATGCAAACGCAGCCACTATTCGTCTGATGGCCCGCTATCCGCATGCCTCCACGAATCGCCTTACTCCGGCTGGATTCCCGGCCCAATGCGTGTGCAGGTAGGAGGCGTGGATCGCGCCGTCGACGAAGCCTTCCGGGCCGTGCCCCGCGCGATTCCAGGCAGGCCGCTCCCCGGCGGCGGGCGTGCACACCGTCCGGTGGAATTCGTGGCCGTGCACGGTCGTCCCGGCTTCGGCGAGGCACGAGTCGGTGACGGCGACCGCGCGCCGGTAGCCGAGCGTCAGCCTCGGGTGCATCTCGGCTTCGGTCGGGATCAGCCCGCACATCGGATGGCCGTCGAGTGACTTGGCGAGGTAGAGCAGCCCGGCGCATTCGGCGGCGATGGCGCCGCCCTCCCGCGCCAGCCTGCGCACGTCGGCCCTGAGTTCGGCGTTGCCGGCGAGCCGCTGGGCGTGGACTTCCGGGAAGCCGCCGCCGATCACCAGGCCTGAGGTCCCGGCGGGCAGGGCCGGATCGTGGATCGGGTCCAGCGGGACGACCTCCGCGCCGCAGGCGGTGAGCAGCTCGGCGGTTTCGGCATAGGAGAACGTGAACGCCTCGCCGCCGGCGACCGCGATGCGCGGCCTGCCAGGCAGCGGGCTCCCGATCGCCTCGGCCGGGTCCCACGCGGGCCCCGGCAGCGGCGGCGCGGTGTTCGCGAGCGCCAGCACGGCGTCGAGGTCGACCGATTCGGTGATCAGCTCGGAGAGTGTCCGGACGGTCTCGAGCGCGGGCGCCGCTCGCTCGGCGACCGGGACGAGGCCGAGATGCCGCGACGGCGTCGCGATCTCGGCGCGGCGCCGGACGACGCCGAGCACCGGCATCCCGATGTCCTTCAGCGCGGCGGTGAGCATGGCTTCGTGGCGGTCGGAGGCGACCCGGTTGAGGATGACGCCGCCGAGGCGCACATGCTCGTCGAAGTCGCGGAACCCCGACACCAGCGCCGCGACGGACGCGCCCTGTGACGAGCCGTCGACCACGAGGATCACCGGCGCCCGCAGCAGCTTCGCGACGTGCGCGGTGGAGGCGAACTCCGGCTGGGCCGCCATGCCGTCGAACAGGCCCATCACGCCCTCGACGACGGCGACGTCCGCCTGCCGCGGGGTCCGCACCCCGTGCAGGAACATCGGCACGATCCGCTCTTCGCCGACCAGGAACGGGTCCAGGTTGCGGCCGGGCCGCCCGGCCGCGATGCCGTGGTAGCCGGGATCGATGTAGTCGGGGCCGACCTTGTGCGGCGAGACCGTCAGCCCGCGTGCCGACAGGGCCGCGATCAGCCCGGTGGCGATGGTCGTCTTGCCCTGCCCGCTGGCCGGTGCCGCGATGACGACGCGCGGAACGGCCGTCATGAGCGACGTGTCCCGCGGCCGAGCACGGCCACCGCGGCCATGGCCACCGCCGCGGCGCCGTACGACACGGCACGCGACAGGGTGACCGCGCGCGCGATGTCATCGGTCACCGGCGGCTTGCCGTCGCCCAGCAGCGGGCGGTCCTCGGTCCGGTAGGAGTAGACCGTCCGGCCACCGAGCCGCACGTCGAGCGCACCGGCGAAGGCCGCCTCGCAGACACCGGCGTTCGGGCTCGGATGCGCGGCCGCGTCGCGGCGCCACGCCGAGATCGCGGCGGCGGGGCGGCCGCCTGCCAGCGGTGCGCAGGCGGCGACGAGCAGCCCGGTCAGCCGCGCGGGCACCAGGTTGGCCAGATCGTCCAGCCGCGCGGACGCGGTGCCGAACCGCTCATAACGGTCGTTGTGGTGCCCCACCATGGCGTCGAGGGTGTTGGCGGCGCGGTAGCCCAGCAGGCCGGGGATTCCGGCCAGCGCGCCCCAAAAGAGCGCTCCGACGACGGCGTCGGAGGTGTTCTCGGCGACCGATTCGACGACCGCGCCCGCGACGCCGTCGGCGTCCAGCACCGAGGGGTCGCGGCCGACCAGCCGGGGCAGCAGGCGCCTGGCCTC
Organism: Amycolatopsis xylanica; assembly: GCF_900107045.1. Lineage (GTDB taxonomy): Bacteria > Actinomycetota > Actinomycetes > Mycobacteriales > Pseudonocardiaceae > Amycolatopsis > Amycolatopsis xylanica. The sequence goes on along the minus strand of NZ_FNON01000001.1, from coordinate 1,570,365 downwards.
GTCGAGATCGTCCGCTCGCAGCGCGGCCGCGATGCGCTCGGCGTCACGCCCGAGGCTGGTCCCGCCCAGCACGGTCCAGGTCGCGACGGCGGTGAGGATCGCGCTTCGCCTGCCCAGCCGCTCCGCGAGCACTCCGGCGCCCGCCGCCGCGGTGACTAGTGTCACCGTGTAGGCCAGACCCCGGCCGCGGCTGGGGGCCCACATCCGCTTTTCGAGCGCGAGCGCCGTCGAGCCGAAGCCCGCCACGGGGTGGAACCGCGCGGGATCGGCCAGAATCCGGTCGGCGAGCACGCCGATTCCCAGTCCCAGCGCACGGCTTTTCCACCGGACTCGTCCCGTCACCGCCACCGAACTCCCAAGATTCTCGCCGTGCGTCAACGGATGTGACCAGATGCGGCGGCCCGCGTCAACCACGTCGCGGCGATCTTCGGATCACGGGCGCGCCGGTACACTGGACCGGCAGTGGTAGATCCGGCCCAACGGCGGAGGATGACATGTCGATCGTGCTCAGCAAGATCTATACCCGTGGCGGTGACGACGGCACCACCGCGCTCGGCGACATGTCGCGCACGTCCAAGACGGACCCTCGGCTCGACGCGTACTCGGCGGTGGACGAAGCCAACGCCGCGCTCGGCCTCGTGCTCGCGCTGGGCAACCCGGACGAGGAGATCACCGCGGTCATCCGCTGGATGCAGAACGACCTGTTCGACGTCGGCTCGGACCTGTGCAGGCCGATGGTCGAGGGCGACGACAAGTCCAGGGTGGACGATGGCTACGTCCAGCGGCTGGAGAAGGCGATCGACCGGCTCAACGAGGGACTGCCCGCGCTGCGCTCGTTCATCCTGCCCGGTGGCACGCCCGCCGCCGCGCTGCTGCACTCGGCCCGCACGACCGTCCGCAGCGCCGAGCGGCGCGCCTGGGCGCTGATCGAGGCCGTCGGCGAGGAGGGCGCGAACAAGGCGACCGCGCGGTACCTGAACCGGTGCGCCGATCTGCTGTTCGTACTGGCCCGGCTGGCGAACAAGGAGGTCGGCGACGTCACCTGGTCGCCGGGCGAGAATCGATGACGTCCACCTCTCCGCCCGCTGGTAGGTCCGAAGTGGACAGAGAGGTCACCTCGATGCCGGCGTTCTACGACGTGATCTCGCGCCGCAGGGACGTACGCGCCGAATTCACCGGCGAGCCGATCGACGGCGCGACGCTCCGGCGGATCCTCACCGCGGCGCACGCCGCGCCGAGCGTCGGCCTCAGCCAGCCTTGGGATTTCATCATCGTCGAGGATCCGGCTGTCCGGAAGGAATTCCGCGAGCACGTGCTGCACGAGCGCGAGGTCTTCCGCGAGCAGTTGAGCGACGAGGAGGCGAAACGCTTCGCCGGCATCAAGATCGAAGGCATCCTCGACGCCTCCGTCGGCGTCGTGGTCACCTACGACGCCGATCGCGGCGCTCCGGCGGTGCTCGGCAGGCACGCGATCGCCGACGCGGGCACGTATTCCGTATGCCTGGCCATCCAGAACCTGTGGCTGGCCGCCACCGCCGAAGGCATCGGCGTCGGCTGGGTGAGCTTCTACCGCGAGGAAAAGCTGCGCGAACTCGTCGGGCTCCCGGAGCGGATCCGGCCGATCGCCTGGCTGTGCGTCGGCCCGGTCACCCATCTGGAGACGGTGCCGGATCTCGAGCGGCACCGCTGGCGCGACCGGATGCCGCTGGACACGGTCGTCCACAGTGACCGGTACGGCCGACCGGCCGAGCTGGCCGACTGACCACAGTGGACGGTCAGCGTCACTCGCGGCGCAGCAGGTAGGTGTCCAGCACCCAGCCGGTGCGCTCGCGCAGTTCGGCGCGGGCCGCGACGATCTCCTCGATCACCTCGGTGAGCGGCCCGGAGCGCAGCACCTCCTCCGGCGTGCCGATGTTGGCGCCCCAGTAAATCCTGACGCCGGGGTCGTCGATCGCCTGGCAGGCCAGCGCGTCGTCCAGCATGACGGCGGTCGTGCCCTCCGGCGGTGAGGGATCCGCGGTGAGCCGCCTGCCGGTGGTGATGACGACCTGTTCGCCGATCTGGTTCAGCGGAACGCGGTGCCGGGCGGTGAGCGCCTGCAGGCTGGTGATGCCGGGGATGACTTCCCAGTCGAACTCGACGTTGCCGCGGTCGAGGATGTTGTGCACCACGCGGATGGTGCTGTCGTACAAGGACGGGTCGCCGATCACCAGGAACGCCGCGCAGCCGTCCTCCGGCACATCTTCGAGCAGGGTGGCCTCGAGCGCTTTCGCCCGCTTGGCGTGCCAGTCACGGACCGCGGCTTCGTACTCGGTCAGCGAAAGACCGTCCGCCCGCCTCGGACGGCGAGGGTCGGGGATCTCGACGATCCGGTAAGGACGCTCGCGCAGATGCCTGCGGCAGATCTCTTCGCGGAACTCGACGAGCTGGCGGCTTTCCTTGCCCTTGTCGAGAACCATGATCACGTCGACCCGGTTGAGCGCCCGCACCGCCTGCAGCGTGATCATGTCCGGGTCGCCCGCGCCTATCCCGATCACCAGCACCGTGCGCACGCGTGAACCTCCACCTGGTCGTCCCGACGGTGCTCACTATGCCCTATGGAATTCAAGGCCACGGGAACTCCGGACGGCACGAGGACGACTATGTCCGTGTGAGCTGCGAGATCTTCCGTGAAGCGCTGTCGGCCCGTGTGGACTCCGAGCAGGGGCCGCTGCCCGATGACCAGGTCGACCAGCACCTGGCCACCTGCCAGGCCTGCCGTACCTGGTACGAGCGGAGCCAGCGGCTGCGCCGGTCGATGCTGCTCCGCAGCGCGCCGGAGGTCCCGGACCTGACGGCTGTCATCCTCGAGAACTCCCCGCCACCCTCGCGCGAGAAGTGGGGTCTGCGCGTCGCGCTGGCCATGGTGGGCCTGGTCCAGTGCGGGCTCGCGTTCGCCCAGCTGCTCGGCACCGAAACCGGCCTGCACGGCGGGCATGGCGGCGCGGGCGCCGAGCATCTGCTCAACGAGGGCGCCGCGTGGAACCTGGCGATCGGCATCGGCCTGCTCTGGGCGGCGCTGCGTACCAGGGCCGCGGCCGGTCAGCTGCCGATGATCACCGGGTTCGTGCTGGTGCTCAGCGCGGTGTCGGCCAGTGATCTGATCAACGGCCAGGTGAGCGCGACCCGGCTGGTGACGCACGTGTTCCTGGTCGTCGGCCTCGCCCTGCTCTTCGCGGTCTACCGGCAGCACCGGGCGCGCCTGAGGCCGGACCCGCTCGTCGGCGACGCGCTCGGCACCGACGAGTGGGCCGAACCGGCCGTCGAAGGCACGCTGGCGCTGGCGCCCGACCACGAAGAGAGCCGTCCCGTGCGCCGCAGGCCGACCGGGCGTCACGCGGCGTAGCGCACGATGAATCGCGGGTGAACCTCGTTCTGACAACGTCGCCGTCCTCCTACACGCACGAAGGACGCGGTGATCGTATTGTCGAATGTCAAAACTCTCCATGTTTGCAAACAGGTATTCGCCGGCGCGGCGTTGACGACCATGTTCGGCCTGGCCGGAGCGGCCACGGCACATGCGGCGCCGCCACAGGATCCGTGCGCGTGCCCCCACACCGGCAAAGGCTCCGTGCCGCACCAGCCATACACACCGGTCACGCCGGACAGCCTCAAGCGGGCGATCGAAGCGCTGAAACCGGCCCCGAAAGTGGAAAAGGCTCCGGTCAAGAAGGCCGCGCCGCCCGCGAAGCGGCAACAACCCGCCACGCCGAGCAAGCCGAAAGACAAGCCCAAGCAGGACAAGAACGAAAAGCATCACGACTCGGATGCCCCGAAGCCGGAAAAGAAGGACAATCACCGGTCCGACGACAAAGACAAGAAGCCGGACAAAGGGAATCGTGAAGACGGCGAGCACCATGACAAGAAAGGGAGCGAGCGGAAGGGCGATAAGTCCCAGAAGGAAGAGTCCCACAAGGACGAGCACAAGCGGGACGAGCGCAAGAAGGACGAGCGCAAGAAGGTTGAGCACAAGGAAAATGAGCGCGAGAAGGTCGAGCATAAGGACCGCGACGACCGGGGCGTCTCCGAGCGCGCTCATGAACCCGAGCCGCGGCAGTCGGCGCGGGAGACCGAGCCAGTGCCCGACGAGCCCGAGCGCACCGACCCGGCACCGGAAGTAAGGCCCGCGGCCAAAGTCAAGCTCGCCACCTACCAGCCCGTCGGCAAGGTCCAGCTCGCGGACTACAAGACGGCCAAGAACCGCACCGCCGCGACCACGAAGCTCGCCCGGAAAGCCGCGGACGAGCCACCGCCACCCCGCGACCTCTACACGGTCGACTTTCCCGTGCAGGACCGGGGCCTGCCTTTGTACGTCGGCGCCGACGTCGTGCTCAAGGAGCTGGAACGATGCTTCAACTGCTCATTCCCCATCGACGGGGCTCCCGCGCATTTCCCGGCCGAGGGCGAGCATCTGCCGTTGTCCGCGTGCGTGCTGCCGGGCATCTGCATGGACGCGCCGGTCAAGTCCTACAAACTGATGGAGAACGGGCAGTTCAAGGGCCTGCGCTTCGTCGCCGAACCAGGTCATTTCGACGGCGCGGGCTCGACCATCGAATTCCGGTTCGGCAATGACGCCTCGGGAAAGCTGGTCTTGAACGTGCAAGCGAAAGTGGTGGACCCCGCGGTGCCGGACTTCGTCAACAAGGCCGTGGCAAGCTACAAATGGTCCGACTTCGCCGACGCTCTCTCGGCGAACATCCGCGAGCATCAAGGGGTCAAGTAGGCATCCGAAAAGCCAAGCGGCGCCGTCCCCGTGCTGACCCGGGGACGGCGCGCTGGGTCAGCCTGCCGCGCTCATGTTGACTTCCCCGTTCACGCCCTTGGGGAAGAACCCGCCGGAGGTGACGGCTTTCGGGTTCAGGTAGACGATGTTGAGCACCTGGCCGGGTGAGCGGCTGAAGGCGATGCCGTTGGCGTCGGCCGGGACGATGTTCGCCTGGCCCTGCTTGTCGACGACGCCCTGGTCGAGGTCGGTCGCGCCGTCGAGGCTGTCGCGGGCGTTGGACAGCTTGACGCTGGCACCGCGCAGGTCGACGCCGTCGGTGTACTGGAAGAGGGCGCTGCGGATGTTGGCCGCGTGGTAGGCCTCGACCGCGAGGATCCCGGCCGCCGCCTCCAGATAGGTCTTGTTGGTGATGAGCGGCGCGGCGCCCTTGTAGGCGGTCACGCCGACGTCTTCGAAAAGGTAGGCGGCGAGCAGGAAGTTCTCTTCGCAGGCGAAGGCGTCGAAGCTGTGACCGGGTTTGACCAGGCCCGCTGCCTGGGCGGCGGCGGTGAAACTGGACTGCAGGTCGATCGCGGGACGGCTGACCGCGGCCGAGCCGAGTGCCGAGCGCAGGAAGAGGACGTGCGCCTTCTCGTCGCCGGCGATCTCCTGGGCGAATTGGCGCACGGCCTTCGTTTTGAACCGCACCGCGCGGCCGCCGACGACACCGCCGTGGACGCCGGTGCCCGCGGTCATCGCGTCGGCCAGGCCCGCGCCGGTGACGGCGTGCAGGTAGAACTCGGCTTCGAGGTATTCGAGGTTGAGCGCGAAGTTCAGCACGGCGCCGTCGCTGACCTCCCCGGCGGGTGCGGTGGCGGAGGACGGCCCGGCGACCAGGCCGGTCACCGCCCCCGCTCCGACGAGACCGAGGCCGGTGATGCCCGCCGCCTTGAGGAAACGGCGGCGGTCCTGCGGGTTCTCGGCACTGCGATTGATCATCGACGAGACGTAGCGCTTACCGAACACGGGGTGATCTCCTCTCCGCCGCGCATGACGGCGGACGTGACCCGGCACCGGCGCCCCGGCAGGGGTGGATCTTTCTCGGACATCTCGCATTCGGAGCCGGGCGCGGCACGGATGGGTGGCGGAAGACGTTTGAATTCGAACGACTGTCGTAAGCTGCCGCCATGGCAGAACCCCGCTGGCTCGACGCGCGTGAACTGGAAGCATGGGAAGGCTTTCTGGAGGCGAGCGCGATCCTCGGGCGTCGCGTCGAGCAGCAGCTCAAGGACGACGCCGGGCTGTCCCACTCCCAGTACGAAGTGCTCACCCGGCTGTCCACCGCGCCCGGCGGGGAACTGCGGATGACCGAGCTCGCGGGCTTCGCCAAGACGTCCAAAAGCGGGCTGACCTACCAGGTCACGCAGCTCGAGAAGGCGGGGCTGGTTCAGCGGGTCTCGTCGCCCGGTGATGACCGCGGCGTGGTCGCCAAGCTCACCGCGAAGGGCGTGCGCGTGCTGCGCGAGACGGCGCCCGCGCATGCCGAGCTGGTGCGCGAGCTGTTCCTGGACGGGTTGAGCCCGAAGCAGTTCGCGGGGTTCGCCGAGGGGATTCGCGCGCTGCGCGGGCGGCTGTCCGAGTACGAGTGACAGGTTGTTCGAATTCGAACTAACGGCTACGGTGGTCACTGGTTCGAATTCGAACGATCACGCCGGTCTGCGAGGAGTGGGTTTTCCGTGACCATCAAGCGAGAGCTGTTCATCGGCGGCAAGGACGTCCCGGCGCTCGACGGGCGCACGACCGACGACCTCGACCCGTTCACCGGCGAGGTGTACGCGACGGTCGCCGCGGGCGGTCCCGCCGACATCACCCGCGCGGTCGACGCCGCGCAGGCGGCGTTCCCGGCCTGGGCGGCGACCTCGCCGTCAGCGCGACGGCACGTTTTCGCCAAGGCCGCCGAGATCTTCGCGTCCCGCACGGCCGAGGCGATCGAGGTCATGGCGCACGAGGTCGGCGGCGTGAGCAGCTGGGCCGGGTTCAACGCGGGCCTGGCCGCGGACATCCTGCGCGAGGCCGCGGCGGCGGTCACCCAGCCGCTGGGGGAGGTGCTGGCCACCGACACCGCGGACGAGCTGTCACTCGCGGTCCGCGAGCCGCTCGGCGTCGTCGCCGCGTTCGCGCCGTGGAACGCGCCGCTGATCCTCGGCGTCCGCTCGATCGCCATCCCGCTGGCGGTCGGCAACACCGTGGTACTCAAGCCGAGCGAAGACGCCCCGATCGCCTGCGGTCTCTTCCTCGCCGACGTGTTCCGCGAGGCGGGCCTGCCGGACGGCGTGCTCAACGTCGTCACCAACGCGCGCGAGGACGCCGCCGCCGTCGCCGAGACCTTGATCGCCGACGACCGCGTCCGCGTCGTCAACTTCACCGGCTCCACCGGCGTCGGCCGGACCGTCGGCACCCTCGCCGCCCAGCACCTCAAGCCCGCGATCCTGGAACTGGGTGGCAAGAACGCGCTCCTCGTGCTCGACGACGCCGACCTCGACTACGCGGTCAGCGCGGCCACCTTCGGCGCGTTCCACAACGCGGGCCAGATCTGCATGTCGGCCGACCGGGTGCTGGTGCACCGTTCGATCGCCGAGGAGTTCACCACCCGCCTCGCCGCCAAGGCCGCCGCGCTCCCGCACGGCGATCCCCGCGACCCGGCCACCGTGATCGGCCCGGTGATCAACGAGCGCACGGCCCAGCGCGTCGCCGACCTGGTCAGTTCGGCGGTCCGCGACGGCGCCCGCGTCCGCGCGGGCGGCGGCGAGCCTGACGGCACCCGCTTCCCCGCCACGGTGCTCGACAACGTGCGACCGGACATGCGCATCCACCGCGAGGAGATCTTCGGCCCGGCGGTCACGGTCATCCCGGTCGAAGACGACGACGAGGCGATCACCATCGCCAACGACACCGAGTACGGCCTGACCGCGGGCATCATCACCGAGGACTCCCGCCGCGGTTTCGCGATCGCGCGCCGCCTGCGCACCGGCATCGTCCACGTCGGCAACCAGACCATCGACGACGCGCCCCAGGTCCCCTTCGGTGGCGTGAAATCCACCGGCTACGGCCGTTTCGGCGGCCGCTGGGGCATCGACGCCTTCACCGCCACCCGCTGGATGACCATCGCGGGCCGCCACGGCCAATTCCCCTTCTGACCACCCATGGTCGTGAGCGTTGCGGCCGGTTCTAACCCCGATGCTGGGTGGTCAAGGCTTGGCTTGCGTTGTCAATCGACGCGCGAGCGTGCGAAACCCGAGTTTTGGCCATCCAGTGGCCCAAACTCGGGTTTCGCGAAGGCCGGGCCACCGCCAGCGGGGAGGGTGGACGTATTGAGCGGGGCGTATGCGTCGCTCAGCGTTGTGAACGCCCCGTTCACAACGTTCAACCGGCACCCGTCGAGCGTCAGGCCAGATCAACCGGTCCCGATCATGAACTACCCGGCATTGGGTTCGGACCGGTCTGAACACCCACGAGCCCAAGCCTCGCGTGGCCAGGTCGCGGGCGAGGGGAGCCCCTGCTGCATTGAACGCAGCAGGGGCTCCCCTCGTTCGGCAGCGAACGTGTGCGCGAGTGGTAACTTTGCTCCGTTAGACGCAGCAGAGTTACCACTCGCCAGAACCAAATCTCGATAAAGTCGATTGACGTGTGAGCGTGGGTGGGTAATTATGAATGCACGCAATCGAGCAGAGGGGTCACGATGACGAACATGTGGGAGCGAGGGACGCACCGGCCGGGTATGGCCGTCGCGGTCGCTGCCGTGTGCCCGTCGCCGCGCGGCCACCGCAATCCTGGCTCCATGCCGGAGAACATCATGATTCGCGTGGCTTCCTCGCCATGACGTAGAGACTCGTCATGTCACGGGAGCCGCCCATCGGAAAACCGATTCGGGCGGCTTTCTTCTTTGTCGCGCCATTTTATTCGGCGATTTCGGTTCTTTGACACTTACACAGTGGAGCAGACATTTATCCATGCCTGCCCTCGTCGCGCGATTCGCGTGGCCGGGGCGGGCGCTGGCGGTCGTGGTGAACTCGGCGGACACGTCGGTCTTCCAAACCGAAGCAGAGGGTTCGATGCCCTCCGGCCGCTCGCGAAGTAGCAAGCCCTTGTAGCTCAGATGGACAGAGCGCCGCATTACGGATGCGGAGGTCCCAGGTTCGAGTCCTGGCAGGGGCGCGGGCCGCCGTGTTCCGGCGGCCGCCACGGGTGCGAGGGGCAGTGGCGACCCCACCTGATTTGGGATCAGGGGCTTCCGCGTTCGAGTCGCGGGCATCCGACGTTGGTCGAACGAGGTGGAGCATGGCGGTCTGTGCGGCGCTCTGATGAAGCGACGGCCCAGGTTCAACTCCTGGCACCTCGACCAGCACGAATGGCCCGGCGCCGCCGGGCACCACAGGTCGCTAGCTCAACCGGTCCAGAGCAGCCGACTCTTACTCGGCGGGTTCGGGGTTCGAGTCCCCGGCGACCTACGCGACACGATCCCTTGAGGTGTAACCGGCTGCATGGCCCGCTGTTAACGGGTTGGACCAGGTTCGAGTCCTGGCGGGGGAGCGTGTGCGATCTTTTCTAGCACTCCACGCAGCGCGCGCGGTTCGGCAACCAGCCGGGACTCATAACCCCGGCCGACGTGGATCGACACCACGGCGCGCGACCATCTCCATGTCCGCTCCACTGTGTACTCACTCGGTCCAGCACTCGAACTCGTAGACGCGGGCCGCCCGGTCGGTATCCTGCGTCGGGGTGAGCACAGCCAGCCGGACGTACCGCGCCCGTACCGGCGTGACGGGGTGGGTGGTGACGTCGGCGGTGTTGCCTCGTGCGGACGTGACCGTGGTCCAGGTCGTGCCGTCCTGGCTGGTCTGGATGTCGAAGTCGCGCGTGTTCCAGCGGACCGCCTCGCCGCCCGCTCCGGCGTGCCTGACCACGAATCGTCCTAATGCGACACTGCTGCCGAGGTCGACCTGGAGGAACGGGGTAGCTCCGGTGGAGCACCACTTGTCCGAGTTACCGCCGGACACCGAGCCGTTGACGGCCTTGGCCGGGCCCTCGGCCGCCGCGCACTGGCTGTCCGCGGTGGCCGGTTTGTTCAGCGCCAGGTTGACGGCCGGGGTGGTGCCGCCGCGCCGCTTCTCGAACTCGGACACCCAGTAGGCGGTGCGGTCGAGGTAGGCGGTCTCGGCCGCGGTGCCTGTCTTGCCGTACGCGCCAACGAAAGTCTGGTAGCCGATGCCCGCGGGTGGGGTGCTGCTGGCTGGCTCGATCACCGAGCCTTCGTGCCACTCGTTGAACGAGGTGACCGACACCCAGGTCGGGACGCCGCCCTTGGCCGGGTCGAGCGCGTTGCCCCACTCGGTGTCGTAGGTGGCGCCGTTGGCTCGGGCCAGCGTCGGGGTGGTGTTGCCGGGCACGGCCCGGTCGTCGATGTAGCCGGGGCCGACCGAGGGTGCCCAGATCAGGCCGTGTGCGGCCGCGTACTCGCCCGCGGACTCCCAGCCGGGTGCGGTGGCGCCCGCGATGGCGTCGTAGGTGTACATGCCGCTGAAGTGGGCGATCTTGGTGGTGTCGGTGGTCTGGGCCAGCACGATACTGGTGCCGGTCACCTGGTCCAGCGCGGACCAGTCGGCGATGTGCAGGCTCTCGAACACGTAGAACGCGCCGCGGTTGCCGTGCTCGGCGTCGCGGTAGAACGCCGGGTGGGTGCCGTAGCGGCTGTTGATGTAGTTGATGTCCGCGACGGTCGAGGCGGCCGTCTGCCCGGCGTAGGGTTCGAGGTGCCAGGCGACCTTGATGCCCTGCTGCTGGGCGGCGTTGAGCACGCCGGCGACCAGACCGTCCTCATAGGACCCTTGGCCCCACCAGCTGTAGACGATCACGCCCGCGCCGGACTGGGCGACCTCGCGCATCTGCCCGGCCACCGTGCCCGCGAAGTCGCCGGAGTCGTACGGCCCGCGCGCCGGGTAGAGGTCGGCGCCGATGTCGTTCGGGGGTGTGTGGCCGCCCTGCTGCCAATGCCGGTAGCTGCCGAGCGTGGCCGGGCTGCCGTACCACGGGTAGTAGAAAAGGTGGACGTTCGGCGAGAGCGCGGGCGCGGGACCGGTGACGCCGGTGCCGACGAAGTCGATCCAGTTGACGTTAAGCAGCCCGCCGCCGGACCCGCCCCTGGCCACGAAGAACAGGGGAGCCGAGACGGTGCTGGCGGCCAGCGTCGCGGTGACGTCGGTGTAGGTCTGCCAGCCGCCCGTGCCCGGCACGGTCGCGGTGCCGAGCAGCGTCCCGGTGGCCGAGCCGCTGCGGATCTCCACCTGCCCGCCCGTGCCGCCGGACGCCGCGCGCAGCCGTACCGAGCCGATCCCGGTGAGGTTGGCCGGCGTGTACGCCCACCAGTCGCCGTCTTCGATGAAACCGATGTTCTGGGCGCCGCCCTGCGGATCGCCGGTGGTTTCCCGCTGCACACCGGGATCGCCGCCCGCCGGCGCCCCGGGCACGCGCCCGGTCGAGGTGAAGTACTCGGCCTGCTTGCGCTTGGGCTGCAGCTGGACCAGCGAGCGGCCGACCAGCCCGCCGCGGTCGGTGTAGGTGGCCTCCAGCACGGCGAACAGGTTCGCGTCCGCGCCATGACCGTCCGAAAGGGACGTTTGGACGACGCCGGAGCAGCCGGTGTACTGCTGGATCGGATGCGCGTGCTGGTCGTGCCCGAGGGAGTACTGCAACACCACCTTCGAGCAGTCGATGGCGCCGTCCTCGGGGTCGGTGACGGTGACGCCGAAGTTCACCCGGTCACCCCAGTCGAAGAACCCGCCGTCCGGTGGCGCGGTCAGCCGGACGGTCGGCGCCGTGTTGCCGACGCTGATGGGCACGTTGGCCACGGCGGTGTTGCCCGCCGCGTCGCGCACGGTCAATTGGGCGGTGAAGCTGCCGTTCGCCGTGTAGGTGTGGCTCGGGTTCGCGGCGGTCGAGGTGCCGCCGTCGCCGAACGTCCACGCGAAGCTGAGCGGCCTGCCCTCCGGATCGTTCGAGCCCGCGCTGGAGAACTGCACGGCCAGTGGCGCGGCGCCGCTCGACGGCTGTCCACTCGCGACCGCGACGGGCGCGCGATCCGTTGTGCGGTAATCGATCCGGTAGACGCCGGAGTCGTCGTTGTTGCCGCCGAAGCCGCTGCCCCACTCGATCAGGTAGAGCGCGCCGTCCGGGCCGAAGTCGAAGTCCATCGGGCGAATGGTCGACAGACCGGTCAGCAGCTGGTTGATGTCCACAAGGGACTTGCCGTCCTCGGCCACCTGCATCGTGTACAGCTTCGACTGGTTCCACTCGCCGAAGATCGCCTTGCCGTCGAAGTACGCGGGCCACTTGCGGTCCGACGACAGGTTCGGGTCGAACCGGTAGACCGGCCCGGCCATCGGCGCGCCGCCACCGCCGAGCTCGGGGAAGCGCGGGTTGCCGTCGTAGTCGTAGTCCACGGTGGCCGGGATCGCCGCGGGCAGGTTCACCAGCCCGGTGTTGTTGGGGGAGTCGTTGACCGGGGCGGCGCAATCGAACGCCGGGCCGCTCGGGCCGGAGGGGAAGGTGTAGTCGCGGTAGGCGACGTTGTTCCCGGTGCAGTACGGCCAGCCGTAGTTGCCCGCCTTGGCGACGATGTTCCACTCGACGGTGTTCCCCGGACCGCGCGCGGGGTCGGCCTGCCCGGCGTCCGGGCCGTAGTCGCCGACGTAGAGCGTGCCGGTGCGCGCGTCGACGCCGATCCGGAACGGGTTGCGCAGCCCCATCGCGAAGATCTCCGGCCGTGTCTTCGCCGTGCCGGGAGCGAAGAGGTTCCCGGCGGGCACGGTGTAGGTGCCGTCGGCCTGCGGACGGACGCGCAGCACCTTGCCCCGCAGGTCGTTGGTGTTGGCCGCGGTGCGCTGCGAGTCGAAGTCCTGCTGGCCCGGCCGTTCGTCCAGCGGGGAGTATCCGTTGGACTCGAAGGGATTCGTGTTGTCGCCGGTCGCCAGGTAGAGGTTGCCGTCGCGGTCGAAGGTCATGGAACCGCCCGCGTGGCAACAGGTGTTGCGCTGGGTGGTGACCGACAGGAGGATCCGCTCGCTGCTCAGGTCCAGCGTGTCGCCGGTGACGGTGAAGCGTGACAGCACATTGCGCGTGGTGGTCCCGGCGGGCGAGTAGTACAGGTACACCCAGCGGTTCGTGGCGAAGCCGGGATCGAGTGTGATCCCGAGCAACCCGTCCTCGTTGCCGGTGAAGACGTTCAGCGTCGCGGCGGTGACCGTGGTCTGGGAGTCCGGCTTGATGATCTGCACCCGGCCGTCGCGTTCGATGTAGAACACCCGCCCGTCCGGCGCGATGTCCAGCTCCATCGGGTTGCTGGTGTTGCTGTCCAGCGTCACCTTCTGAAAGCTCGAGGGCAGCGAAGCGGTGCAGTCAGCGCTCACCGCGCCCGCCGCGGTCTGGATGCCACCGAGCAGATGCGCGCGGAACCGCGGGTCGGCGAAGGCTTCCGCGCTGTGGCCGCCTCCGGTGTACCAGGCCCGGCCGCCGTCGAAGTTCTGGCACCACGCGGTCGGATGATCCGCGCCCATGGCGCCAGGCCCCGGTGCGTAGCTGGTCTCGTCCAGGCTCGCGAGCACGTGCACGGTCCCGCGCGGGTTGGTCCGGAAGTTGTACAGCTCGTCGAACCGGCTCCACCGCGACGGCAGTCCGGCCGTCGACGGATGCGCCGGGTCCTCGACCTTGACGGTCGCCTGCTGCTCGGCGGGATGCGAGGTGAAGTACGCGCCGACCAGCCGTCCGTACCAGGCCCAGTCGTACTCGGTGTCCGCCGCGGCGTGCACGCCCGCGTAACCGCCACCCGCCTCGATGTACCGCTCGAACGCGGCCTGCTGGGTGCCGTCGAGTACGTCGCCGGTGGTCGAAAGCCAGACCACCGCCCGGTATTTCGCGAGGTTGGCGTCGGTGAACGCGCTCGCGTCCTCGGTCGCGTCGACCGCGAAGCCGTTGGCGGCGCCCAGTTCCCGGATCGCCGCGACACCCGCGGGGATCGAGTCGTGCCGGAAGCCCGAGGTCTTGGAGAACACCAGCACCGAGTAGGCGGGTGCGGCCTGGCTGGTGGCCGGTACGGAGACCGGGAGCGAGAGGGCGATCGCGACGGAGGCGAACAGGGACAAGCGGCGTCGTTGCCGGAACATGGCCGTGCTCCTTCAACCTGCGGGGAGGGGTGTCGGGAGATCCTCGCAAGACTAGCGCGGCAGTTGGCAAGAAGTCCACGAACTATCGCAAACTTCGAACAGTCCGACGCAGAGAGTCGACGATAAGCTCGCTGACTCGTGTCAAGGCGCTGGCCGTGAGCCTGGGCGGGATCTGGGCGGCGCATCATCGATCATCCGGGTGACTCGCACAAGGCACCAAGGGGATGACGATGGCGTTCGCGGACCACCTGGACGAGACGGTCGAAAGGATCATCGACAGCGCGATCGAGTTCTACTTCCAGGCTTACGACTGGTACCCGAACCTGCACGGCAACTACCAGCGGCGCTTCTCCGACGGCGCCGAGATCACGCCGCCGGGCAAGCCGTCGCGGACCTCGGGCGGCCAGGTGCTGGTGCGCGGCCTGCCCGGCTACATCGAGAACTTCGAATTCGGGGCGGGTCCCGACGCGGGCACGAGGATGTACGCGCACTTCGAGAACACCATCCGGCAGTTGTTCCAGCCGTGGAAGAAGATCCCCACCCCCTCGGACTTCGACGGGTACCTCGACCTCATCCGCGAGGGCGCCTGGTACATCTCGCTCAGCAGCGACGGCACCAAGGTCGGCAAAATCGGCAATTCCGAGCTGACGGCCGTCGAGTTCCTGCAGCGGCGGATCAGCGGGGACGACATGGGCGGGAACATGATCATGAGGTTCGACCAGAACTTCTGCACCCCGCTGCCGACGGTCATCGAAGGCCAGTACTCGCTGGCGCTGCTCGCCGGCCTGACGCTGTGCGGCGAGAAGGAGATCTGGTCGAAGGCGCAGCAGGACATCCAGGCCGTCGCCGACAAGATGTACGAGGCGATGAAGGACCGGGGCAGGTCCGTCGCCGCGGACCTCGGCACGGTCACCGCGCTCTTCAGCCTCGGCGCGGTGTTCCCGACCCCGGCGGCCCCGGTGCTGGGCGCGGTGGCGTCGGCGTTGCCCGCGCTGGAAAAGCTGATGAACGCGGGCAGCGAGCCCAGCAAGCAGACGGTCGAGTTCGGCGCGGGCACGCCGGACAAGGTGATCGCGAAGGGCTCGGACGCGCTGAAGACGTTGGCGCAGACGATCAGGGACTGCGAGGGCGACCTCAAGGACTCGATCAAGAGCGCGATGGAAACCGTCACCGGTCACGCCGTCTCCTTCAAGATGCCCAAGCCCAAGCTGCTCGAGGAGTCGAAGCTCAGCGAGATGAAGGTCGACCTCGCCGACCTGCGCTTCATCGCCACTTCCACGTTGCCGCAGATCGAAAAGCAGCTCAACAGCGCGGCGGATCTGGTCGCGATGGCGGCGGGGTGCTCCGGACCGTGGTACCGGACGACCGAGATCAACGCGTCCGACACGCCCGACGGGCCCTTGGACGCGTGGCAGGCGCTGGTGTCGCTGGCTCAGGAGCTCATCACCGACCTCGCCTGGGAGGTCCGGGAGAGCGCGGCCCACCTGGAGATCGCCACCGACCGGATCGGCCAGACCGAAGCCGAGACCGAGGCCGCGCTTCGTCGCCACGCCAAGAAGCTCAGCGAAGTCGAGCGCGGCGACCCGCTCGGCCACGCCACCCAGTGGCTCGAGCGCGACCGCTGATCTTCTAGGGACCTTCGTCCCATGTGAACGGGGAACTTAGTGCCTTCGTGAGCCGTCGTCGCGCCCTATTCGCAGGACCCCGCCCGGGGCAGCCTTGGTGGCGACGAGAGGGGCGTGGTCACCGTGACTCTGCTGGGAAACCTGTTGGGCAGGAACAGAACGCCGGTGCTGCATCTGGAGTACCTGCCCGCCGCGGGCGGCGTGGAGGGCGAGTTCTGGACCGAGCTCGGACTGGTGCCGACGGGCGGTGGTTCCGTCTCCTTCAAGGTGACCGGAAGTCCCGCCGAGCTCACCAGGGCGGAGATCGTCGCCGCCACCGCCGGTGACGCCCAGACGCACAACCTGGTGAGTCACGAACCGGACGGCCGGACGGTCGTGCGGTGCTGGCAGAGCGGGAAAGACCTGCGGCGGCTGCTGTTCGATCTTCTGGACGTCAACGAGCGGCTGGCCGAGGCGGGTTTCGCCGACGCGCTGATCCACACCACGGTCGACTTCAACGAGAGCGGCGGGAGACGGGGCCGCAAGCTCGTGCTCGTGTACCTGCCGAGGCGGGGGACGTTCTACCCGTTCGTCCCGGCGGGCAGGCGTTCGCGCGACCGTGAGGTGGAACTGCGGGCGCGGGGCCTGCTGCGGCGCTTCGTGCCGATCGAGGCCGGGCTGGAGCTGTGCGTGCCGGTATGACGAAGGGAAACCGATGACTCCCGGTCGCGGTCCACTTGGCCTGGACCGCGGCCGGGTACCGGGAGGCGGTCATGCTGGCATGGCGGGTGATCCGGCCGGGTAGCGGACTGGCGTGCGTGAGCGATCCGCTGCCGTCGCCGTCCGAAGGTGAGCTGCTGCTGCGGGTGAAGGCCTGCGGGGTGTGCCGGACGGATCTGCACATCGCCGACGGCGACCTGCCGCCGCACCGGCCGCGCGTGGTGCCGGGCCACGAGGTGGTCGGCACGGTCGTGCGCGCGGCAGAGGGCTTCGCCGCGGGTGACCGCGTCGGCGTCGCCTGGCTGCGCGGTACCTGCGGCCGGTGCCGCTATTGCTTACGTGGCGCGGAAAATCTCTGTCCTTCGTCGATATACACCGGCTGGGACGCCGACGGCGGCTACGCGGAGTACTGCACGGTCCCCGCGGCCTACGCGCATCGGCTGCCGCCCGGGTACTCCGACGCCGAGCTGGCACCGCTGCTGTGCGCGGGCATCATCGGCTACCGGGCCCTGCGGCGCGCGTCGGTGCCCGCGGGCGGAACGCTGGGCATCTACGGGTTCGGGGGCAGCGCGCACCTGACCGCCCAGGTCGCGCTCGCACGCGGGATTACCGTGCACGTCATCACGCGCGACGCCGGCGCGCGGGCGCTGGCCTTGGATCTCGGGGTCGCGACCGCGCGCGGCACCGCGTCCGTGCCGCCCGAGCCGCTCGACTCGGCGATCCTGTTCGCACCGGCCGGTGAGCTCGTCTTGCCGGCGCTCGCCGCGCTGGGCCGGGGCGGCACGCTGGCCGTCGCGGGCATCCACCTCTCCGACATCCCGCCGCTGAACTACCAGCGGCACCTGTTCCAGGAACGACGGCTGTGCAGCGTCACGGCGAACACCCGCAAGGACGCGGCCGACTTCCTGCGCTTCGCAGGCGAACACCGGCTGCGCGTGACCAGCAAGCGGTACCCGCTGGACGCGGCGGACCGCGCACTCGCGGACCTCGCGGCCGACCGCGTCACCGGCGCCGCCGTCCTGCTGGCGTGAGCATGTCCGGTTAGGGCCGAAAGCCCCTGGCCGGTCGGGCACTCGGGCACTCTCGCCCGTCACCGGCGACCGGCGAAGCTGGACTCGGGGGCGCAGATCAGGGGGTTGCAGATGGCCACGTGGTCCGCGGACGAGGTGGAGGTGCTCGCGAGGGCGGTGACACGCGCGCCGTCCGTGCACAGCACGCAGCCATGGGAGCTCAAACTGGCCGATCGGCGCGCGGAGATCGCCGAGCGCCCCGAATTCGCGCTCGGCCACCACGACCCCGACGGCCGGGACCGGTTGATCTCCTGCGGCGCCGCACTCGCGAACCTCTGGCTGGCGGTGCGCGCGCTCGGCTGGCGCGCGCGGCTCGAAACCGAGGCGATCCCGCCGTGGACGGGCGCGGTGACCGCGCTCCGGCGGGAGCCACCGACCGCGGCCGATCTCCACCTCTACAGCGCGATCGCGCGCAGGCACAGTCATCGGCACGCCTTCGCCTCGACGCGGGTGGCGGAAGACCGGCTCGCCACGGTCATCGCCACGGCAGGCGACGGCGTGCGGGTCCGGGTCGTCGCGGAGGACGAACTGCTCGCCGTCGCGGCCATTTTGGAGCGGGCGGCGAAAATCATCCAGGGTGAGGCCGGTTTCCACGCGGAGCTCGCGTGGCGCGAGTACGCGTTCGTGGACCGGGAGCCTGGCCGGGCGGGCGCGCCGTGGGCAGGGCTCGTGCGCGTGGGGAGCCGGATCCCGGACGCGGTGACCCTGGCCGCCCGGCTGGAGAACGAGGTCATCCTGGTGCTCTGCACCGAAAACGACCGTCGCGCCGATCATGTCCGCACCGGGCTGGTGATGCAGCGGATCTGGTTGTCCGCCGTGGACAACGGTCTTGTCGCTTCGGTACTCACGCAGCCTTTGCACGTGCGGGAGACGCGTGAGGATCTGGCGGAAAAGCTCGCGCTGCCAGTGCTTCCGAGACTGATCATGCGGCTCGGTCACCCCGCGGGGCCCGTGCGGCCGCGCGGCGATGCTCCGAATGCCGGGCAGCCGATCGGTGTCGATCACGGATAGGCGGCTTGGCAAGGCCGGGACACAGTGGAACGCTGGCTGAGTGGTCACGCTGGGTGGCCGCCGCGGCGATCGGAGCACACGCATGCCGGCCGAACCGGGTCTGTCGGGGGAATCCCTTTCGCCGACAGGGGTTTTGGCCGCGCTACGCCTGGACGAGCTGCTCCACGAGGTCCAGGACCGGCTCAGTGAGATCGTCAAGACCCGGGACCGGTTGCAGGGCCTGCTCGACGCGGTGCTCGCGGTCGCCACCGGCCTCGAGCTCGACTCGACGTTGCAGCGCATCGTGCAGGCGGCGGTGGAACTGGTCGACGCGCGTTACGGCGCGCTCGGCGTGCTCGCCGACACCGAAGGTCTCTCGGAGTTCGTCTACGTCGGCATCGACGACGAGACCAGGTCGCACATGGGACACCTGCCGGAAGGCCGCGGGCTGCTCGGGTTGCTCATCGAGACTCCCGAACCCGTGCGGGTGCCGGACCTGTCCCGGCATCCCGCGTCCGTCGGCTTCCCGCCCAATCATCCGCCGATGGGCAGTTTCCTCGGGGTGCCGGTGCGAGTGCGGGACAAGATCTTCGGAAACCTTTACATGACCGAGAAACGCGGCGCCAGCGAGTTCACCGCGGACGACGAGGTGGTGCTGCAGTCGCTCGCCGCCGCGGCGGGGGTGGCGATCGACAACGCGCGGCTGTTCGAGCGATCCCGGACCAGGGAGCGGTGGCTCGAGGCGGTCGCCGAGATCAACGGCAAGCTACTCGGCGGCACCTCGGTCACCGAGAGCCTGAACCTGATCGCCGACCGGGTCCGCGAGCTGGTGGAATCCGACGGTGTGCTCATCCTGCTCGCCGAGGACGAAGGCGAGCCGAGGATGGCGGTGAGCGTGGCGGCGGGGGAGCGCGCGGCCCTGCTCGTCGGCTCGGCCATGACCGGGCGCCACCCGCAGATCGACGAGGTGCTGGCGACCGGGCACAGCAGGCTGATCGCCGACCTGGACGCGGTGTTCTCCGCCGACCCGGCCGTGAGCTTCGGCCCGGCCGCCGCGGTGCCGCTGAACAGCAGGGACAGTGTCGGCGGGATCCTGATCGCGGTGCGGGACAAGGGCTCCGAGCAGTTCAAGCCCGATCAGGTGCCGATGCTGTCGTCGTTCGCCGACCAGGCCGCGGTGGCGCTCGAGTTCGCCGAGAAGCAGCGCAACCAGCGGCTGCTCGACGTGCTCGCCGACCGCGACCGGATCGCCCAGGACCTGCACGACCACGTCATCCAGCGGCTGTTCTCCACCGGCATGAGCCTGCAGAGCATCCTGCGGCGGGTGCACGACGAGCACGCGCGCGGCCGGGTGGCGCTCGCCGTCGAGCAGCTCGACCGCACGGTGCGCGAGATCCGCACCTCGATCTTCGACCTGCACACCTCCGGCACCGACGAGACCACCAGCCTGCGCCGTCGTCTGCTCGACGCCGTGTCCGACCTGACCACGGACTCGGTGATCGCGCCGTCGGTGCGCATCTCCGGCGCGGTGGACACCCTGGTGCCGGTCGACCTGCACGAGCACGCGGAAGCGGTCACCCGCGAGGCGCTGAGCAACGCGCTACGGCATTCCGGCGCGAACGAGATCACCATCGACGTCGCCGCCGGTGAGGAGTTCGTGATCGAGGTCGCCGACAACGGGACCGGCATTCCCGAAGGTGGCCGCCGCAGCGGGCTGGACAACCTCCAACGCCGCGCCGAGCAATGCGGCGGCACGGTGGCGTTCGAGAATCAGGCTTCGGGCGGTACCCGGGTGGTCTGGCGGGTCCCGCTCATCTGACCGGCCGTTATTCGGGCGGCGGGCCGACCGGCCCCCGGCGCAGTTCGGTGGCGAGCACGGCGGCCTGGGTACGCCGCCGCATGCCGAGCTTCGCGAGCAGGCGTGAGACGTAGTTCTTGACGGTCTTCTCGGCCAGGAAAAGCCGTTCACCGATCTCGCGATTGGTCATGCCCTCGCCGATGAGGTCGAAGACGGCCCGTTCCTGGTCCGAGAGCGTGGAGACCGGGTCGCTGGTGTCGCGGTCGCGGCGGATCCGGTTCAGCAGCGCGGAAGTCGTCCTGGTGTCGAGCAGCGAGCCGCCCGCGGCGACGGTGCGGACCGCGGAGACGAGGTCGTTGCCGAGCACCTGCTTGAGCACGAAACCCGACGCACCGGCCATGATCGCGTTGAACAACGCCTCGTCGTCGGCGTACGAGGTCAGCATCAGGCACCGCAGCTTGGGGACGGTGTCGAGCAGCTCCCGGCACAGTTCGACACCGTTCCCGTCGGGCAGGCGGATGTCGAGCACGGCCACGTCCGCCTCGCTCGTCGGCACCCGGGTGAGCGCTTCGCTCACCGAAGAGGCCTCGCCGATGATCTCGATGTCCTCCTCGCTGCCGAGCAGATCGGCCAGCCCCCGCCGGACGATCTCGTGATCGTCGACCAGGAACACGCGTGTCGCCATGAGGCCCCCTTCGGGTTTCGCGGCGGATTCACCGTACTCCCGGGCCCGCGCCGGTGTATCGGTCGTGACGTCCCGCCGGATCGGGACCTTGGGCCCTAGCCGGGCGCACCGTCCGCGAGCGGGGTCTCCCAGACGAACGGCTCGGCCGCGTCCGTGGTGACCTCGAGGCGCAAGGCGGTCGTGGTCGCCGTGACGGACACGGTGGCCTCGGTCGCGCGGCCCAGCATGCCGAGCCGTTCTCTGAGCGCGGCCAGCAAGGCGTCCGCCGCGGACTTCTCGCTGAGCGTGTCGACCGGTCCGGTGAACTCCAGCGCCGGGGTGAAACCGAGGTCGCGTGAGCGCTCCTTGACCACGTCGTTGACCTTGACACGCAGTCCCGCGAAGAGGTGCGTCGGGGTCAGGTCGAAGATGGCGGTGCGCAGGTTCCGCACGATGCGGTCGGTGTCGGCGATCAGCGGCGCCAGCTCCGCCGCGTGCCCCGGATGCCGCGCGGCCGCCGAAGACAGGGCCATGCCGAGCGCGAACACCTGCTGGATGGTCGAATCCTGCAGGTCCGCTGCCATCCGGCTCTGCTCCTCGTGCCGGGCCAGCTCGCGGGTGTTGCGCAGGATGTTGCCGCGCATCCGGTTCACCGCGCCCGCGATGGCCGTGATCTCACGCGGGCCGTCGGCGTCGATCGCGTGGTCGTAGGCGCCGTCGGCGACCGTGCGGATCTGGCCGAGCAGCCTGCCCAGCGGCCGGGCGAGCAGCCGGTGCAGCAGCGGCACGGCCGCGAACGCGGTGAGCACCGCGAGCAGGATCGACGCGATCGCGACCACGTTCGCCGTCAGCTGCGCCGACGAGATCCGCTTCACCTGCTGAGCGGTCAGCTCACTGGTCCTGGTTTCGAGCGTGGTCAGGCGCTGCCGCAGCGCGTCGAACAGCTCTTTTCCCTTGAGCGTCAACGCGGACAGCTGGTCCGCGCCGAGCGTGCCCCGGCGGCGCGCGGCGATCTCCGGCGCCGCCGCCGAGGACTGCCAGGTGCCGGCCGCCTTCTCCACCTGATCGAGCGCGGTGAGCGCTTCGTGGTCGGTGCCGAGCAGCTCGTGCAGCCGGGCGCGCTGGCGCAGCGCGGCGGCTTGACCGTCGTCGAACGGCCGCAGGAACTCGCGGTCGCCGGTCAGCAGGAACCCGCGCTGGCCGGTTTCCTGGTCTACATAAGCCTTTCCGAGTGCTGAAGCGGCTTGACTGGCGGGTAGCAGCCGGTCGCTGAGTTCGTGCACCGCCCTGGCGACGGACGACCTGGCGACCACGGTGACGGTCGTCGACAAGATCAAGAGCCCGACCAGGGTGGCGATGACCAGCCAGGTCACGGAATGCAGGGTCCGGCGGCGGTTCCTCGCGCGCAAGGTTCCTCCCCTCTTCGGCTCTTGACGATAGAGGTAACTCCCCGGCCACCGGGGAAACTTTTGTGTCGGAAGTCGACGGGGCGCCGGGAAGTGCGGAAAGTATCAATTTCCGGGTGTTGTTCGGGAAATGCCGCTCCGGGGTATTCCGGGTCGAGGATGAGCCGTTACTGAATCTTTGGTCGGTTCACTCGATCGCGTGACGACGCGGCTGTCTGGGGGGTGCTGATTGAGGGCTCTGTAGTCACGGTGGTACGTTCTCCGCGAGCGAGAAACCCGATTGGGTGATCAATTCTAGGCATTGATTTTTTGCGAGGACGGGCTCGCGCGGAGCCATCTGGCAAATGTGATCTTCGAGCCGTCTTCGGCGCATCCGTGTGCGTTCCGCTGAATCCCCAGATCGAATTCGCCGGGGAGCCGCCCTCGCCTATGTCGCTGAGACAGGAAGTAGAGCAGTGGACTTCGAAGCATTGGCCGCCGAGCTGCGGACCCTTCGAGAGAACGTCGCTGGGGTGTCGGACACGGTGATCGCCGCGGTGGACGGGATTCCGCTCGTCGCCGACGCGGCGGAGGACATCGACCCCACGAAGATCTCGGCGCTCGCCGCGGCCAACCTGGGTATCGCGCGCCAGGCGGCAGAGCTGACCGGGAAAGGCACGCTCAGTCAGACCGTGGTGTTCAGCAGTGACGGTTATCTGGCCGTGTTCGCCGTCGGCCGCATGGCGCTGATGGCCATCATGGGAGACAAGAACCTGAATGTCGGGCGGCTTTTGTTCGAATGCCGTCCCGTCGTCGAACGGATCAAGGAGATCCTGCCCGCTTAGCACCTGTTACCGCCCAGATTTCCCATTTCACGACAATCGAACAAGTGGAGAGTTCCGATGAACATCGAAAATGCCCTGAAAGAGTGCATGTCGATCGCCGGGTCGCTCGGCGTCGCGCTGGTGGACCACGAGAGCGGAATGTCACTGGGTACCAGCGGGGGAGGGGATTGGCTCAATCTGGAGGTCGCGGCGGCGGGCAATACCGACGTGATCAGGTCCAAGCTCCGTGTCATGTCCGCGCTCGCGCTCAACGACACGATCGAGGACATCCTGATCACACTGCACCGCCAATATCACCTGATCCGGCTGCTGGACTCGATCCACGGCAGGAGCAGCCTGTTCCTCTACCTGGTGCTCGACCGCGAGCAGGCGAATCTCGCGCTGGCGCGGCACTACCTCAAGCGCATCGAGTCCGATCTCCAGGTCTGACCGCGCGCAAGCGGCACGCACAGCGGAGGAGGCGACGATGCCCGCAGGCGGATCCAGCCACCAGGCGCTCGTCGTCGGCTCGGCGTTCATGACCGATCTGGGATCCCTGTTCCCCGCCGGGCTGAAGCTCATCGGCGACGAGCTGGAGTTCATGTTCGTGCTGCCGGACGACCGGACGTCCGACCATCCGTTCGTCGAGCTGAAGGAACGGATGCGGGCGCGGTCCGACGCCGGCTCGGGCGGTCCCATGCCGCGCTTCTTCATCGACACCGGCGGGCGGTGGGCGCGGCTGCGGGTCGAGCTGACCGGCACCGCGGTCCGCGCGCTGATCGTGATGCCGGAGGAGGTGACGGCACGATCGCTGAACGCGCCGTTTCTCGGGCGGTGGCAAGAACACATGCCGTGGCTGGTGCGGCTGGCCGTCGACGAGATCACCCGGATGCTCGCCCGGTGCCACCACCAGGCGGGCGGCCCGCCGCCGCTCGTCGACCTCGACCTGCGGTACCTGCCGGTTCCGGACTACGCGAGCCGGGCCGCGGAAGCCCACGAGCCGGTCAGGGCGTTCATCCCGCCGGTCAGGCCCAAGCTCGGCCTGCGGTGGCGCTCGGTGACGTTCGCGCAGCGCCGGATCTTCATCGCGGGACTCGGTGAGGTCAGCACCACCGGCAAGTGGCCTCGGCACCGGCTGGTCACCCGGGTGATGGGCGTCGAGCTGGAACTGCCGTCCTGGGTCACGCCGTGGTGACACAGACATACCCGTCACGGGCGAAGACTTCGCGAGGCGGTCGAGGGCAGCTTGGGGTGAGCCACTGACCCCAGCGAAAGGTGATCAAGTGTCCGAGACCGATTTGCTGTACGACTCGGAGCAGTGGGCGCCGACCCCCGACATGCCCGGCACGTTCGCCAGGATGGCGCCCGAGTTCACGGTCGTCGGCGAGGCATGGCCGTGCGAAGGGGACGGCCTTGGCGGGGCCGCGGGTGTCGCCGCCGCGCTCACGGCGCTGGGTGCGAAGACGGGCCTGGTCTCCGTGTGCACGCGTGACCAGGACTGCGCGCCGCTGCGTGCGCGGCTGGCGGAACGAGGCGCGGGCGCGCCGTGCCTCGTCGTCGAGAGCGGCCGGTGGGCCTCGGTCGCCGGCTCACTCTCGGAAATGGTGCGGGAGACCGACTGTGTGCTGGTCTGCGATCGGACCGGGTCGGCATTGGCCGCGTACGCGAGCAGGCTGATCTCGGCCGATCGCGGGCACCTGCCGCCGGTCGCCGTCTACACCGGGGACACGGCGCGGTGGTCCGAGCTGCGGCCCGAACTGATGGCGGTGTCGGGCCAAGGCTCCGGCGACAGCGCGGCCGCCCGCCTGGTGCGGCTGCACGACCGGGGCATGACGCTCACCGTCCCGCGCCGGCGGCCGTACCGGACCTGGGCGAGGCCGCCGCACGGCAGGCGGGCGGGCGCGGCGGAGGAGAGCGGGGTCGCCGCGCTCGCGCTCGGCCTGGTCGCCGGTCTCCCGTCGACGACCTCGGCCGAGCTCGCCCAGGCCGCGGCCGACGTCACGGCCTGCCTGCCCGACCCGCTCGTGTGCGGCACGGAGCTGCTCACCATGTGGCTCAGGGACCGCCGGTCGGTCTTCGTGCCGTGGCAAGGGCTCGCCCCGCTGGTGCACGGGCACGAGCGGGCCGGGCGCCGGGTCGTGGTCGTCGGCGGCGTCTTCGACCGGCTGCGGCTGAGCGACGTCGACCGGCTCAACACGGCCAGGCAGCAGGGGGACGTGCTGGTGGTCGCCGTCCGGTCGGACGCGATGGTCCGCCGCGCCGGGAACCGGCTGCCGATCCGGCGTGCCACGGACCGGGCCGAGACGCCGTCCACGCTGAGCTGCGTCGACCACGTGACCATCGCCGAAGGCGGGGCCGTGCCGCTGGGACTGCCTTGATCAGTGCCGTTCCCAGGCGAACGGGCCGCCGCCGATCAGGTCGCGCGCGGCGGTGACATAGGCGAACACCGAGTCGGGGATCTCCTCCATGGCGCGCACGGCCGACGTGATCGTGGGCAGCTCGAGCCGGTCGAGCGCGCTGAGGAGGTCCGCCCGTTCGCTGAGCAGGCACAGCTTCTCCGTCCACGCGTCGGCCAGCTCGACCACCTGCCGCAGGCAGTCCGCGACCCGATGGGCGCCGTGCTCGATCTCGGTCAGCCCGGCCTCGACCCGGCGGACGTGCTCGGCCAGTTCGTCGTCGGCGCTCGCCGCGCTCACCCAGTCCCGTAGTTCCCGCGTTCTGTCCACACAGGACACTATTTCCCATGCCAGCTTGTGCACCTGCTCGAGCACGCAGGCGCCGAGCCAGTCGACGCCCTGGTGGCCGTGCAGCTTCGTGGTGTAGTCGATGATCTGCCTGACCTGGAAGGAGATCGGCTCTGGCAGGTCGTTGAAATCACTGGCGGCGTGGAACAGTTCGCCGCGCCGGGTCTCCATCAGCCGGTCCGCCGTCCACTTCCAGCACAGGTCGTGCTTGTCGCAGGCGAAGATCAGCCAGGTGAAGCAGGCGCTGGTCACCAGCAGCGCGATGCCGAGCGCGGTCATCAGCGCGGATTCGCTCAGCGCGATCGCGCAGGTGCCGACGCCGATGACGGACGCGGGCCACGGCCACAGCGAGTCCTTGAGCACCCGCCAGCGGACGGCGTGCCAGCGCAGCCGGTCCGGATCCACCCCCGGTTTCCACAGCACCGGATCGCCGCCGTCGGCACGGGAGTACCCGTGGTACTTCTTCATGGAATCGTTCCTTCCCGGCCGCGTTTACAGGAGCCCGCGCTGGCGGGCGACGGTGATGGCGTCACGGCGCTGGCTGACGCCGAGCTTGCGGTAGATGCCGCGCAGGTGGGTCTTCACGGTGTTGACCGAGACGTAGAGCGAATGCGCTATCTCCTCGGCCGTGCGCATCGACGGCAGCTCGGCCAGCAGCGCCTGTTCGCGTTCGGTGAGCCCGTCCGCTGGATCGGGCACCTTGACCGGCAGCGCGGTCAGCACCTTGGCGACGAACGGTTCCAGCCTGCCGAACCGGCCAGCCCCCTCGGCGAGCATCGCGCGGACGGACTGCCCGGCGTCACGGAACGGCCGCAGCGCCTGGTTCGGCGCGGCGAGGCCGAGGGCTTGCGTGAGCGCCTCGTGCGCGCGGTTGCCGTCGCCTGACCGGTCCGCGAGATACGCCTCCAGCAGCCACGCGTCGATCAGCGTCGGCGCCGAGATGGCCCGGGTCCGCCCGCTCAGCGCTGGCTCCAGCAGGCGCCGGGCCGCACCCACTTTCCCCTTGTGGGCATGCAGCATCGCCCGGAGCAGCACCCGCTCGGCGGAGCGGACGAGCAGCGCGTCGGCGCGTTCCATCACCTCGTAGGCCCAGGTGTACTCGCCGACGCGCAGTGCCATGCGTTGCTGCATCGGGGCGGCGTAGGCGACGAGCGCCGGAGCGAGTGTCTTGCCGCCCATGCGCTGCCAGTGCCCGCGCAGGGTGGCGGCGACCTCGTGTGGTTCGTTCGCGGTGTCGAAGGAGGTCATCGCGTCGACGGTGAGGACGAACAGCTCCACCGTCGGGTCGGCGGGCCTGGCCAGCAGCTTGGTGGCGAGCGAGGCGGACTTCAGCGCCTGTTCGTCTTCCAGCCGCTGGTAGGCCTCGAGCCCCTGCAGCGCGTGGATGTAGGCGCTGCGCGAGGTCATCGCCCACCCGCGCGCCTCGGCGAAGTCGAGCGCGGCCGCGGCGCGTTCGCCGAGCTGGACGAGGTCGCCTTCGGCCCCGGCCGCGGCGGCCAGCTGTGCCTTGCACTGCAGCACGACCGCGTCACGCCGTTCCACGGTGGCCAGCTGGTGCGCGCGCTGCAAGTCCGCTGTCGCGGCCCGATGGTGCCCGGTCCAGGCGTGGGCGGCGCCGCGGTTGACCAGCGCGAGCAGGTCGATGTCGACGACGCCGGTCCGGCCTGCCCGTGTGGTCTCGAGTGTCGCCAGCGCCGAGCCGAGGTCGCCTTGCATCCGTGCCCTTTGGAGCCGAACGGTCGCGTGCAGCGCGCGCAAGCGCTGGGTGCGCAACGGATGCGCGGCGTTGTTGATGCCGCGCAGCCTGCGATCCGCCGCCGACAGATCGCCGAGGTCGAGCGCGGTCGCGGCGGCGACCAGCGCGACCGACGGCCGGTCCAGCACGTGCGGCGGCACGGTGTCGAGCAGCCTGCGCAGCCTGCTGGACTCTCCTTTGTGGATTTGCTCGAGCCCGTACTTCGCGATCAGCCGGGTGACGAGGTCGTCGCCGCCCGCGGCGATCGCGTGCGCGATCGCCCGGAGTGGATCGCCGTTGTCGAGGAACCAGCGGGACGCGGTGCGGTGCAACTGGTTCTGCGCGGTCAGCCGGCGCCGCCCCAGCTCGGCGCGCAGATAGCCGCGCAGCAGCGGATGGTACCGGTACCACCGGGTCGACTGGGACCAGGTGACCACGACGATTCCGCCGCGTTCCAGCCGATCGAGAATTTGACCGGCGTTCTCTTGCTTGGACAATGCCGCCGCGAGTTCTTGGGTGAACGTCCGGCAGATACAGGTCGAGAGCATGAACCGCTCGACCTCCTCGGGCTGGCGGGTGACCACCTCGTCGAGCAGATAATCGGCGACCATCCGGTCGTCACCGGTGAATTCGGTGACGAAATCGGCGGTCCGGGCGGAATCGGCGAGCGACATCGCGGCGAGCCGCAGCCCGGCCGCCCAGCCTTCGGTGCGTTCCATCAGCAGGCCGAGTTCGGTTTCACTGAGCCGAATGCCTTGGTTCGAATAGAGCAATCCGGCTTCGTCCATCGTGAAGGTCAGATCGTCCGGCCCGATTTCCCGCAGCCTGCCCTCCAATTTCAGTCTGGGCAGGATCAGCGGTGGCGGGAATCTCGCCGACAACACGACGCGCACGGTGGCTGGCGCGTGCCGGAGCAGCAGATTCAAGGTGGCGATCGCATTTCCGGAGCCGACTTCGTGCACGCCGTCGAGCACGAGCACGACCGGGCGCGGCAGCCGTTCGAACGCCGCGATGACCGCGGCGAGGAACGCCGCGTACGAGCCGCCCCTCGGCGGCGTGAGACCGTCGAGCGGACCTGTCCGCTCCACCGCGCCGCTGACCTGCAGCGCACGGAGTATCGCCGACCAGAGCAGCGCGGGGTCGTTGTCCTCCCGGTCCAGTGAGACCCAGGCGACGCTCACGTCACCCTCGGCCGCCCTCCGCCGTGCCCAGGTGGCGAGCAGCATCGTTTTGCCAGCGCCCGCCGGGGCCCGTACCACGGTGACCGGCGAGCCCGTTTCGGAGCCCGCCACCGCCGTGTCCAGCATCGCCTCGAGCCGCTGCCTGGTCAGTGTCACGGTCGTGGTGACCGGGATCCTGACCTTCGCGGTGGCCACCGGGGTATCCGCCCCGATCTCCTCCGCGGTGTCGGCGGCCTGTTCGAGGCCAGCAGGAGTTCTCGTTCCGGCCAAATACATTCTTCTCCTCACCGATACGAATGTGTCCCGGCTGCGTGCGTCGGCGATGTATCGGAGCGGGTGACGAGTTCCAGGAATATGACGACCTCGCGCAGCATCCGGGGCAAAGCCGCCAGTGTCACCGCCACGCTGATGAGCCCGTTCGCTTCGCCGGTATCGCCTTGCTCGCGCCCGGTTCGCTGCGCGGATACGATGAGGGAAAGAAGCAGGCAGGCCGAAGCCAATTTGACTCGTCCGCGTTTTCGCCCCGGCTCGTCCATGAATGCCCGCTCCCGTCCCTGGTGCGCATCGCTGTTGTCGCAGAACAGTCATGGTGCCGACCGGAATTGGAGAGCACTTCGTCCGCCGCGGGTGACCTCGCGTGCACACAGAGTCCGGAGGGCGCACGCTACCCCAATCGCTTCCGCTTTCCGCCGATTGACCATGGCGTGTCCGGTACTGTCCACTGTGGACTCAAAGGGTGCAGCGGTGCTGGTGAATCATCCTTGACGGGTGAAGATCACGCCGAACGCCGCGCGGCATGCTGAGCACGCACCGGACCGGGCCCGCCGTGGTGCAGCCGGGGTTGTCGGGGACCACAGGGCCGCCATCGCCGATCCGGTCCGGTGCCTTAACCGTTTTCGGCGTCCAGCGCCGCGTCGAGCGCCATGGCCGCGTCGATGAGGGCCAGGTGGGTGAACGCCTGGGGGAAGTTGCCGAGCTGCTCGCCGGTCGGCCCGATCTCCTCGGCGTAGAGCCCCAGGTGGTTTCCGTAGGTGAGCATCTTTTCGAACACCAGCCGCGCACTGTCCAGCCGTCCCGCGCCCACCAGCGCGCGGACGTACCCGAAGGTGCACAACGAGAAGGTGCCTTCGGACCCCGGCAAGCCGTCCGGGGAAGCGGCCGGGTCGTACCGGTGCACCAGGCTGTCCGTGACGAGCTCCCGCTCCATCGCGTCGAGTGTGGTCAGCCACCGCGGATCGCGGTCCGCCACGAACCCGACCTGCGGCATGCGCAGCAGCGACGCGTCGAGCACGGCCGAGCCGTACTGCTGGACGAACGCGCGTGCGCCTTCGTGCCAGCCGTTCTCCCAGATCTGGGCGTAGATCCGGTCCCGTTCGGCCCGCCAGCGCCCGATCGCGCCGGGCCTGCGGAGCAGTTCGGCGAGCCGGATACCGCGATCGAACGCCACCCAGCTCATCAGCCTGCCGTAGGTGAAGTCCCGCCTGCCGCCCCTGGTCTCCCAGATGCCTTCCTCCGGCTGGTTCCAGTGATCGGCTAGCCAGTCGAGCAGCCCGGTGAGCGCCTGCCAGCCCTCGTGGCCGACGGGCAGCCCGCGCTCGGCCGCCCGATGGACGCTGTCGAGCAGCTCGCCGTAGATGTCGAGCTGGAGCTGCCCGGAGGCGTCGTTGCCGATCCGCACCGGGCGTGAGCCCTGGTAGCCCGCCCAGTCCAGCGTGGTCTCCGAGAGGTCGGATGAACCGTCCACTCTGTACATGATCCGCAGCGGCCCGCCGTCGGATTCCGGGTCCTGCTCCTGGTAGCGGTCACCGAGCCAGCGGGCGAAGCCGGCGGCCTCCTCGGTGAAACCCATACCGAGCAACGAGTACACGGCGAACGAGGCGTCCCTGATCCAGGTGTAGCGGTAGTCCCAGTTCCGCTCGCCGCCGATCCGCTCCGGCAGCCCGGCGGTGGGGGCCGCGACCATGCCGCCGGTCGGCGCGTAGGTCAGCAGCTTGAGCGTGATCGCGGATCTGTTGAGCGCCTCGCGCCACCGTCCCCGGTAGGCCGACCGCGCGAGCCAGCCACGCCAGAACCGGACCGTTTCGTCGAAGGCGCGCTCCACCTCGGCCGTCCGGATCGTCCTCGGCGGTCCGGGTGCGTCCGACTCCAGCACGAACCCGCGCACCTGCCCCTCGGTCAGCTTGACCGCGCCGCGCACGGAACCGTCCGCGGCGACCCGGACGTCCGCGATGGCGGCGTCACCGGGTTCGCGGACCGCGTGCAGGGTGAGCACGAGATCGCCCGCGTCGAACACGGCGCCGTCGGCGGTCACCTTGGTCAGGTGGTCCCGGCGGCCGTAGTCGAAGCGGGGCGCCACCTCGAACGCGAAGTCGATCTCGCCGCGAGCGCAGCGCAGCATCCGGACCAGCCGGTGGTTCGCGGTGGCCGCCGGGCCCGCTGGCGGCATGAAGTCGACCACCTCGCCGGTGCCGTGCTCGGTCGAGAACCTGGTGATCAGGATCGCCGTGTCGGGCAGGTACAGCTGTTTCGAGCGATAAGGCCCGGACACCGGGCCGATCCGGCAGTGGCCGCCGCGTTCGCCGTCCAGCAGCGCGGCGAACACGCTGGGCGAGTCGAACCGCGGGCAGCAGAACCAGTCGACGGCGCCGTCGGTGCTCACCAGCGCGGTCGTGTGGAGATCCCCGATCAGGCCGTGCTCGGCGATCGTGGGGTAGTGAGCCATGTCCCGTCCTCCTTGGTCCCCCTCACCGCCACCATGTCCGCGCCGTGCGGCGGTGGTCGTCATCCGCCGGGGATGAGCCCCGGCGCCCCGGCGGGCCGCTCTCGCGCGATCCGGGTGATGAGCGCGGCGTCCGGCGCGTGCGACCGTGGCCGCGGCAAAGGTCCATTCAGGGAACGGAGTCAGCATGCGTCAGCAACGCCACGACCGGCCCGGACGGGTCGAGGACCCGGTCAGCGAGGAGTGGGCGGCCCCGCCGGCGCCCGCCCGCTCCCCGATGTGGGCGGGCTGGGTCTGGTTCGCCGCCGTGATGATGATCATCATCGGCGTTTTCGGCGTGATCGAAGGCCTGGTGGCCATCTTCAGCGAGTCCTACTACGTCGCCGGTCCCAACAACGTGCTCGTGCTCGACGTGACCGGCTGGGGCTGGTTCCACCTGATCGCCGGGATCCTGATCGGCCTGACCGGGATCGCCCTGTTCTTCGACGCGACCTGGGCCAGGGTGCTCACGGTCGTGCTCGCCGCCGTCGACGCGGTCGCCCAGCTCTCGTTCATCGCGGTCGCCCCGGTGTGGTCCGCCATCGTGATCGCGCTCTGCGTGATGGTCATCTGGGCGATCGTGGTGCACGGCAGCGAAAGCCGGCTCGAGCTGTGACGACGGCGGCCCCGGCGCTGCCGCGGTGCCTGGTGATCCTGCTCGGCACGGCCGCGGCGGTGGTCACCGTGGCCGGGCTCAAGGCGATGGCCTGGCTGATCACGCCGGTACTGCTCGCGCTGGTGATCGTGATCGTGCTCAGCCCGGTGCACGCGTGGTTGCGGCAGCACGGTTTCCGGCCATGGGCCGCGACGCTCGTGCTCGTGCTGCTGATCTACGGGCTGCTCGTCGCGTTCAGCCTGGTGGTGATCGTCTCGGTCGCGAAGCTCACCTCGCTGCTGCCGCAATACACCGACCGGGTCCGGGAGCTCGCCACGTCGGCCGTCGACGCGGCCGGCAGCCTCGGCGTGCGGCCGGGCGCGCTCCGGGAAGCGGCGAACTCGCTGGATCTCGGCAAGGTGCTGACGTCACTGGGCGGGCTGCTGGGTGACCTCACCGGGCTGACCACGAGCATCGTGTTCCTGCTGGCGCTGCTGCTGTTCTTCAGCGTGGAGGCCAACGGCATCGACTCGCGGCTGAGCGACGTCGACGGCGACCGCCCGCAGGTCCGGGAGGCGCTCGGTGGCTTCGCGGGGCGCACCCGGCGCTATCTGGCGGTGGCGACCGCGTTCGGCCTGATCGTCGCGGTGGTGGACACGGTCGCGCTGCTGTGGCTCGGCATCCCGCTGGCCGTGCTGTGGGGCCTGCTTTCCTTCGTCACCAACTACATTCCGAACATCGGGTTCCTGCTCGGGCTGCTCCCGCCCGCGCTGCTGGCGCTGCTCGGCTCTGGCTGGCAGCGCATGGTGGCCGTGATCGTGGTGTACGCGCTGATCAATTTCGTGGCGCAGTCGGTGATCCAGCCGCGCTACGTCGGTGACGCGGTCGGCCTGTCGACGGCGCTGACGTTCGTGTCACTGGTGTTCTGGGCGTGGGTGCTCGGCCCGGTCGGCGTCCTGCTGGCCATCCCGGCGACCTTGCTGGTGATGGCCGTGCTCGTGGAAATCGACCCGGCGGCGGGCTGGGTGGCGGCGCTGGTGCGCGCGCCGCCCAAGCGCACCGACGAGCTCAGCCCAGGATGAGCACGACGAACAGGAGCGCGACGATGATGGTGACCAGCCAGCTGTGCCCGGTCAGCCAGTCGCGCACCCGGGGCATCGCCCGCTCGGCCTTGCGGCGGAAGAGCAGATAGGCCAGCAGGGGCAACGCGGCGATCAGCACGGTGGCGGCGATGAACGGCCACGCCGCCGCCACCGGCTCGCCGGTCCGCGCCAGCTCGGCGCCCACGGTGAGCATCACCAGCACGTCCGACGGGAACAACCCGATCAGCAGCAGCCCGGTGGTGAACGCCTTGCCCGGACCGGCCGTCATCAGCGACCCGAGCCAGTTCGGCGGCTCGATGGTCTTGCGGTTGATCCAGTTGTACCCCGCGACCCCGAGCAGCAGCGCCACCAGCACGAATTCGATGCCCTTGGCGGGCCCGCCGCCGTGCCCGCCCCCGACCACGAACCGCGTCGCCAGCCACGCCGTGAGCGTCACCCCGGTGTAGACCGCGACCGTCACGCCTGCCAGGAACGACAGCGACACCGCGACCGGCCGCTTGGCGGTGATGAACAGCAACGCGGACATGAGCTGCGGCCCGGCCATCATCGTGACGGCGAGCGGCAGCACGGCGAGATTCGTCATGTCCCGGAGCGTGGCAATCCGCCGGGCACGTGGTCATCACCCGCGCCGGGCGATGCGCGGGGGTGGCGCCATGGCCTGCGATGGCACCAGCGAAATCCCATCAGCGAAAGGGCAAGACCATGGTGACGTTGACCATTTGGCGCTTCGGCACGGCCGAGGGAGCCAACCGCGCGGCCAGGACATTGGAGGTGCTGACCCAGACCGAGCTCATCAGCGTCCACGACGCGGCGATCGTCTCCTGGCCGGAGGGCCGCAAAAAGCCCGTGCTGCGCCAGCTCCGCCAGGTGACCGGCCGGGGCGCGCTCACCGGCGCCTTCTGGGGCATGCTGTTCGGCCTGATCTTCCTCGTCCCCCTCCTCGGAGCCGCCGTCGGCGCGGCAGCGGGCGCGGCGGGCACGGCACTGACAGATGTAGGCATCGACGACGACCTCATCAAACAGATCCGCGATCAGCTCAGCCCCGGCACCTCAGCGTTGTTCGTGCTCAGCTCGGGCGCGGTGATCGAGAAGGTCGAGAACGCCTTCGCCGGCCAGGAAACACCCGAGCTGATCTTCACGAACCTGTCGCCGGAGGAGGAGCGGAGGCTGCGCGAGGTGTTCTCGGAATCCTGACCAGCGGAGCACCCGTGATCGGGGTGGACGCCCGCCCGTCCACCCCGACCGGGACCTCACCCGCGAGCATCACCCGATGCATGATGCGCGGGAAATCGAGGTGCCCGGTATCGCTGGGAGCCAGGTGAATGGTCGCCCGGTTGTCCCAGAAAGCCACGCTCCCCGCCTCCCACCGAAACCGCACGGTGTACTCGGGCCGCGTGACCTGTTCGAGGAACATCTCCAGTAGCAACCGGCTTTCGGCCCGCGAGACATCCCGGATCTGCTCGATGTAGTAGCCGTTGACGGACAGGATCCGTTCCCCGGTCTCGGGATGCACCCGCACGACCGGGTGCACCGAGGCGACCTGATGGTCCTGAAGATGCTTCGCGTAGGCATCCGGCCCCGGCCGCGTCTGATAGCCGACGCCCAGCCGATGCTCAGCCCAGAGCGTGTCGGAGAACCGCTTCACGGGCTCGGACAGGCCCTCATAAGCGACAGCCAGGTTCGCCCAGGTCGTGTCACCGCCGTATGGCGGCACGGTTTCGGCGCGGAGAATGGTCGCTGCGGGCGGGTCGATCCTGGCACCGTGGTCGCAATGCCAGCCCCGCAGCACCGAGTGACGCCTGCGTTCAAGCCACTCCTGGTTGTCCATGCCATAGCGCCCGGCGAGTTCGAGCCGGTCAGCCGTCGTCTCGACCTCGGGGAACTCTTGAGGCGAAGCGCTACCACGCGACCTGAGCACGACCGGCTCTCCGAACCGCCGCGCGAAGGCGACGTGAGCGGCGTGGTCGAGCTTCTGGTCACGGAAGAACACGACCTTCCACCGCAGTACGGCCGCCCTGATCGCGGCGACGACCGCGTCGTCGAGCTGCCCTGCCAGGTCGACTCCGGCGATCTCGGCGCCGATGTGTCCCGCGGCGGGCCGGACTTCGACACCGGCGACTGTTGTCACTGCGGACCTCCGCTCAGTCGTGATCTTGTCTCGACCGACCCTATGACGGCTGGGGTCGGGTTCGGTACGGCCAAGCGGATGTGTCCCGGCGCACGCCTCGTTACCCCGAAAGCCACTTTCGTCAGGTGCTATCTGGCGGAAGTGGCTTTCGGGCATCTCTTGCCCTGGGCTTGGGGTCTGTCTGGGTCGGATCTAGGGCGGTCCCGTATGGAAATTTCCGCTCGTGGGGTCGGGTGGTGTTTGGGGTCGCCGCGGAAATATCCATACGGACCGGGGCACGGTGGCACAACGCTGCTTGGGCTCGCCAGAAGCCTCGGCCGGTACTTGCTGCCTGCGTGAGCGTTGGGTCGGGCTGCCGGGGTCGTGGTGGGCGATGGCGGCAGGAAGGGTGATCGGGTAGGTGGTCGGCGGCCTGCGGGGGCGGCCGACGCTTTCTGTGGGGCTCGGGGTGGTTGTTGTGTGGGGTTTTCGGCCGTTGGGTGGCCGGAAAGCCTGCACATCGGCGGGGTGGATTCCTGGGTTCTGCGCCGGTGCCCGCGGCCGGGGTCGCTATCGCGCGGCGATGGGTGCTTCCGGTCTCTGCTGCGCACGTCGTGGAGGCATTGCGCCACAGGCGATCCTCACCTGCTTGCGATCAGGTTCGGGTGGTGTGCATGGTGTTGCGGCGGGGCGCCCGTGCGGGGTCGATAAACGCCGGGGGAATGAACTCCGGGTATCCGTCGCTGGCGATGCGGACTTCCCAGTCGCTGTTGTGGATCAGCCGGTGATGCCGTCCGCAGAGCAGCACGAGATTCCCGATCCGGGTTTCTCCATGGTGGGCCCAGAAAACGATGTGGTGCGCTGTGCATTGCTGGGGCGGGGCATCGCAGCCGGGGAAGGCGCAGCCGCCATCGCGGATCGCCAGCGCCCGGCGCTGGGCTGGTGTCGCGAGGCGCTGAGCCCGGCCCACATCCAGCGGCTCGCCATGAGAGCCGAGGGTGACGGGGATGACTTTGCAGTCACACGCGAGCAGGCGTGCTTCGGTGGCGCTGATGTCCCCGACCAAGTCCAAGCACGCTCGCCCGATGCCGGTCTTGAGTTCGTCGAGGCCGACGGTGACTACGACATGCACACTGTCCCCGGCCTGAGTCGGGATATCAGGGTTGCCCATGCCGATGCGGACGAAGTGGGCGAACGCGTCGCCGAGTCGTTCCCATTGGGATCGGGTGTCGCGGCCTTCTTCTTCGGTGGCGGGGCGGGGTTTGGCGAGTGGGTCCAGGGTTGCTTTGAGCCGGGCGATGGTTTCGGCGTCGGTTTTGATCTTTATGCCGTGGGTGCCGTCGCGGTGGGTCACGAACCCGAGTTCATGGCGCGGCTCGGTCGGATCCGGGTCTTTGGGTTCCCGTCCGTCGGGGTCGAGCCGGTCGCGCAGGTTCTTCGCGGCGTGGCTGATCTGCCGGGGTCCGGCGGTGCGGGCGAGGTTGACCAGGATCTGCTCACCGGTCTCGCGGTCTTCGGCTGAGACTGTGGGTGGGAGTGCCCCGAGCGCGGCGATGATCGGATCCAGCTGTGCGGCGCCGAGATCACCCGCCAGCGCTGCTGCGGCGGCATGTGGTGCCAGCGCCGGGATCCGCGTGCCGCCATCCTGGCGCGGGTTGAGCGCTCGGGCGCGGTCGACGCGGGCTTTGGCCTCGGAGTGCTTGATCTGCACCCAGTCCACCAGCATCCCCGGCACAGTGGCGTAGCCGGTTACTTCTTTCACGCCGCGGGATTCGATTTCGGCGAGGATTTGTCCTTGCTCGGCCTCCAGGCGCCGTTTTTCTCGTTCGCGGCCGACGTAGGCGAGCAGCAGCGTGTCTTTGTCGCAGCGCCACCATTCCGGCGGTGCTGCGGTGTCAGGACTTTCGGTGCTGATCATGCATTCCATGCTACGCGCGTTCAGAGTCATATGCCACTGGACACGCCGGGCTGGTCGACCCCACACCCAAGCAAGCAGCAAGTACCAGCCGGGGTTTCCGGCGAGCCACAACGAAAACCGACCACCGTGCCCCGGTCCGTATGGATATTTCCGCAGCGACCCCAAACACCACCCGACCCCGGAGCGGAAATGTCCATACGGGATGTCTTTAGATCCGACCCCAACAGACCCAGACCAAAGGCGACAGTCCGCGCAAGCCAGCCGAGCCCCGTGAAAGGCCCTCAGGCAAAGGGATTCGGCTGGTAAGCCCACGCCGTCGTCTCAGGAGCCAACCGCATCAGGGTGAGCGGCTTCGTAGGGATCGGTTCCCCCAGCAAGGCCGCCCTGTCCGTGCGAACAGCGGCACCGTCCGGCATAGCCGCGTAAGCCCGGCGCACCTGATCCCCGACAACATCCCAAAGCCCAGAGCAGTGCTCAGCGAGCGTCCCCACCAGACCGGTCATCGTCGTAGCAAAGAACGTCGCGAACAACTTCGCGCGCAGGTCGGCGTCAGCAACCCGAAACCGGTCCGGCATCCCCGGCCACGAGAGCCCGGCAGCCCGCAGCCGATCCGGGCCAAGCCGGATATCCGCGAGATCCCGATAGATCAGCCGACGCGGCCGACCCTTTTCCAGCACCAGCAACAAGTTCTGCTCGTGCGCCTCCAAAGCCACGCCCCAAGCGAGCAGAGTCAGCAGCGGTGGCAACGCCATCGCCGCGAACTCAGCCAACCACTCCGCCGGGCAACCCAGCGAGCACAGCGGCGGGCAGCCACCCGAGACCGGCCGAGCGGTCAGCGCGGCGATCGGCAGCACGGTCTCGCCGGGGCCGACGGCGGGGGAGTCCCGGACGATCGCGGCGAGATCCCGATGCGGTGAGCCGTCGATGAGCACCGCTGCGGCGGCGCGGTTCTCTTGCAGGCTGAAGCCGTCGAGGCGGGCGACCGTGTCGCGCAGGAACGCTGACAGCGCGACGCCCGTCTCGACGGAGCCGCCGGAGATGTCGCGCACCGCCGAGGTGAGCTGTGTGCTCAAGGCCGTCTTCACCTGCCAGGGCTTGCCGATCGGCGCGAGCGTGCGTAGCGCGAGAAGCGGTTCGGCGGGTAAGGCTCCGGGGTGAGTCGGACGCAGGCCGTGGCGCGGCAGGACGTTCGCCGACTGCCACGGGTGGACCGGGAGGAGCACGTCGGAGCCGCTGCGCAGATCGTCGGGCCAGTCGCCGCGGACCAGGCAGCGGTCAACAGACACGGCGAGGAGGTCGAGTGCGACGATCGGGCGGAATTCGGGGCCGTAGGCCAGATGGTCGGCCACCGTGAAGCCGGTCCGGTTGCGGCAACAGGGATGTAAAGGATGACCGTCGACGATGCTTTGTTCGTGTTCCGGCAACGTCGATGCCGGGTACCCGAGGGATGGAGCGCCTGCACGGGCCAGTGCCATGGCCGCGACGCTGTGGGCGACTTCGGCTTCCAGGCGGGCTGCTTCCGGCCAGCCGAGCGCCGCGAGGAACGCGGCGGGGTGGTCGTAGGGCTTGCCGTCGATGCTGATCACGGGGCCGGAACGGGTCAGGCGGCGTCCGTCTTCGAGGGTGATGGCGTCCGCCGAACGGTGCGTGATGCGGGGGAGCGGGTCGAGGCGGAAGCCGCGCCACAAGCGGTCGAGCACGGCCGCGCGTGCTCCGGGAAGCTTGTCGCGGTAGGGGAGTTCGGGGCGGAGCCGGGCCAGTTCGGTGGCGAACGTGGACTCAAGGGGTGATTCGAACGCCTGTGAGGAGACCAACGACACCGCACCTCTGCCGGTTACACGAGAATGATGGGCGACTGCGATCAAGCCTAGAGGGAGATCGGTGGAACCGAGCACTGACCTGGAGCGCCGCGCCGACGCCATCACCGGCACGGCGGTGCTGAACTGCCTCCGGCGCGAGGTCACCGCCGTCGAGGGCGGGCTGACGACCGACGACACGCACGTGACGATCAGGCTGCCGCGCGCTGGCATCGTGTTGCGCGCGCGGCATGGGCGCTGGGCGTCCGAACCCGAGCGGCTCACCGGTGAGGTCTGGAGTCCGCTGACCTGGCGGGAACTGGCCGGTGCCGTCTGCCAGGAACTGACCCTGCACACCGGCGTCGCGGCGGACGCGCTCGTCGCCGAGATCACCGACAGCCGTACGGCGCTCGAAGCGATGCTGCGCGCGCGTGTCGGCGCCGCGATGCCGGACGAGCTCTACCAACGCTCGGAGCAGGCGCTGGTCGCCGGGCACCGCTACCATCCGGCGCCGAAAGGCCGGGGCGGCATCGCGGCCGAGCACTGGCTGCCGTACGCGCCCGAGGCGCACGCGAGCTTTCCGTTGAGCCACTTGGCCGTCCGTGCGGATGTCCTGGTCGACGAGGGTGACACCGCGGCGCTGGAAGGACTCGGCGCCGTCGTTCCCGACGGCTACCGGCTGCTGCCCGCGCACCCGTGGCAGCTCACGTTGCTCCAAGACCGGTTACGCGACCTGCCCGCGCTGCGCGACGGCAGGCTGCTCACGCTCGGCACGAGCGAGCGCCGGGTGTGGCCCACCTCGTCGGTGCGCACGGTGTGCGATCCGGCCGCCGACCTGTTCTACAAGTTCAGCCTCGACGTCCGGATCACCAACGACGTCCGGCGGCTGTGGCTGTACGACCTGCGCTGGACCGCGCCGCTCGCCCGCGTGCTGCGGCCCGCGTTCGCCGACGTCGCCTCGGCCTTCCCCGGGACCGCCTTCCTGATCGACCGCGGCTACCGCACGGTCGACGTCGGCGACGTGGACGTCTACGAGGGGTTGGCGGTCGTCGTCCGCGACGGGGTCCGCGCGCACGCGCTGCCCGGGGTGACCCCGCTGCTCACCGCGGGCATCAGCGAAGGCTTCCCCGGCAACCCGCTCGACGGGCTCGACGCCGCGGCCACGCTCACCTGGTGGCGCCGCTACCTCGCGACGGTCGTGCCGCCGGTGCTGCACATGTACTTCCGCCATGGCGTCGTGCTCGAATGCCACCTGCAGAACGTGCTGGTCGGCGTCGGGCCCGACGGCATGCCGGTGCAGGCGCTCTTCCGTGACCACGAGGGCGTGCGGCTGCTCGCGTCCCGCCACGCCGGGCTGCTGCGCGAGGTCGACGGGCCCCACTCGCTCGCGCGGGGCGTCGACGCCGAGCACGGGTGGCAGCGGCTGCAGTACTGCCTGGTCACCAATCATCTGCACGAGATCGCGGGCGCGGTCATCGAGCGCCATCCCGCGCTCGCGCGGGACGTGTGGGCCGAGGCGCGGGGCGCGTTCGTCGCATACGGACGCGAGCACGGCGCGCCGGTGGAGTTGCGTGAGCTGCTGGACAGCCCGCAGGTGCCGAGCAAGACGAACCTGCTGCTGCGCTGGTTCGACGCGGACGGCGCGGCGAGCACGTACGTCGCGCACCCGAACCCGTTGCTCACCCGGTCTGAGGAAGCTGTGTCTTAGAAAGCTGTGGTGGTGCCGCCCGGTCGGGGGGCGTGCCGAGTGGCACCACCACACGCCAGGGAAGAGGGCACCCGCGATTGATCATGACGGCTGGGCCGCGGCTTCACCCGATGGAGTGAACGGCGAGTCGTCGCAGGGCGGGTAACCAGCGGTTTCCGCCTTGTGCCAGACCGAGCGCGACCAGGCCAGCGCAGTACTTGCTGACCGACAGCTCGTGCAGCCGCAGCCGGGAGAGTGCCTCGGTGGCCGGGCCGCGCCCGGCGGCCGACTTGACTTCCAGCAGCACCAGGTCGCGGGCCGCTGGCACGTCGTGGCGGCCCGATGACCAGGTCAGCGCGGTGTCACAGGTGATACGGGTGAGGCGGTCGGCGGTCACCAGCGTCGCCCTCCGATAGGTCGTGACGAGGGACGCGGTCAGCGGCCGCGGCGCGCGGGTGCCGTACGCGGCCATGAGCTGCTCGTCCAGGAACTCCAGCGTGGACGCGGTGAGCGTGTGCGCCGCCGCCGTCGGATGCGGGCGGCGGACCTTGATGGTCTCGTCACGCCTGCCGTTGAGCTTGAGCTCGCAGAAGGTGTCGGCCGAGTCCGCGTACGTCCGGGTGCGGATCTTGAACCGGCGCCTGCGGTCCTGCCGGTGCGCGCGGAACACCGCCAGGCCGGGGGTGTCGAAGTAGGTCGACGAGTAGCGGAACGAGCGCCCGCCCGCGATCTCGAGGCAGGACAGCTCCGGCCGGAGCGCTTCGGCGAGCGCCAGGAACTCCGACGGCCGCAGCAGGTATTTGCGGTCAGTCCGGCTCATCAACGCGCTCGTGGCGACGACCTCGGCGAGCGAAAGGGCGGGCAGACCGGCGGTCACCGCGTCGACGACCGCCGTGCCCCGGTCCGCCGCGCTCATCGGACCGCCACGGGCGCGCCGTGGGTGACCGCGGCCGGGTTCGGCCGGAACCTCACGTCGACGACGGTCACCTCACGCACGTAGTCCACTTCGGACACGCTGTGCCTGACGACCGTCCCGTTGAGCCTGCCCTGCAGCTCCAGCACCATGCTGGCCTCGTCGGGGTATACCGTGTCGAGCACGACCGTCCGCCGCACCGGGCCGACGGCGCGCGCGGGGTGGTCGGCGACGTACATGACGGTCAGCAGCAGTACGTTGAACACGGCGACCAGCCGCCAGTCCGCCGACGGCAGGCCGTTGACCAGGCCCAGCACCAGCGCGACGAAGTAGTACGCGACCTCCTGCTGGCTGATCGAGTCCGACCGCAGCCGGATGATCGACAGCACCCCGAACAGGCCGAGGCCGAGCGTGCCGGCGGCGGGCACGGACAGCAGCACGGCCACCGAGACGCACACCCCGACGTTGAGCGCGAGATACGCGCAGGCGAGGTCACGCCGATGATGGCGCCGGGCATAGATGCCGTAGGCGAGCAGGACGGCCGCGACGAGGTCGGCGGCGAGATGGAACACGGTGGTGGTCATGGGAACCACTGTTCCGCCCGCGGGGGAAAGCCCCGTGAAAGGCGGATGAGAAGCCGCTCATTCGAGCCGGTATCCCATGCCCCGCACGGTTTCGATCCGATCGGCGCCGACTTTCCGGCGCAGGTAACGGATGTAGACGTCCACGACGTTCGAACCGGGGTCGAAATCGAACCCCCAGACCCGGCCGAGCAGCTGTTCGCGCGAGAGCACCTGGCCGCGGTTGCGCAGCAGCGTCTCCAGCAGTGCGAACTCCCGCGCTGTGAGGTCGGTTTCCTTGCCCGCCAACGAAACGCGCCGCGTCCGCAGGTCCAGTGCGAGGTCGCCCGACCGCAGCACCGCGGGTTCGGCGTCGGCGTGCCCGCGCAGCCGG
The DNA here is from genome assembly GCF_900107045.1 of Amycolatopsis xylanica. Lineage (GTDB taxonomy): Bacteria > Actinomycetota > Actinomycetes > Mycobacteriales > Pseudonocardiaceae > Amycolatopsis > Amycolatopsis xylanica. The sequence goes on along the minus strand of NZ_FNON01000001.1, from coordinate 1,527,860 downwards.
AGCCGGATCCTGGCCAGCAGTTCCTCGAAGGCGAACGGCTTCGCCAGATAGTCGTCGGCGCCACCGGACAGGCCCGCGACGCGGTCGACGACGCTGTCCCTCGCCGTCAGTATCACCACCGGCGTCGTCCGCCCGGCGCCGCGCAGCGCACGCAGCAGATCCGACCCGTCGAGGTCGGGCAGGCCCAGATCGAGCACGACGAGATCATGCGCGCCGGTGAGCGCCTCGGCGAGCCCGTCGGCGCCGGTGCGGGTCCAGCGCGTCGCGAAACCGTGCGCCCGCAAGCCTTTCTCGACGAAGGCGCCGATACGCGCGGAGTCCTCCACGACGAGGATGCTGGTCACGGTGCCTCCGAAGGCAGTTCGATGGTGAAGCGGGCGCCCGCGCCCGGCACGCTGTCGAGCAGCACCCGGCCGCCGTGCGCCTCGGCGATCGCAGCGACGATCGGCAGGCCGAGCCCGGCGCCGTCGTCCCCGCCCGCGTTGGTGCCTCGCTTGAAACGCTCGAAGATCCGCGCCCGCGAATCCAGCGGGACGCCTTCGCCGGTGTCGCGTACCCACAGCAGCGCGGACCCGGCGGTGACCGCCGAGCCGATCGCGATCTCCTGGCCGTCGCGGGTGTGCCGGACCGCGTTCGAGACGAGCTGCAGCAGCGCCTGGCCGAGCCGCTGCCCGTCCGCTCGGATCACCGTCTCGGCGACCGCGTCGACCCGCCACGCGCGGTCGGCCAGCGGCCTGGCCTTCGCCAGCGTCTCGACGGTCAGGTCGGCGAGATCGGTCTCGACGGGCACTACGAAGCCGGGGTTGCCGGATTTCGCCAGTACGAGCAGGTCGTCGACGATGCGCTGCATCCGCGCGAGCTCGTCGAGCACGAGCAGGCGGGTGGTCTCCCGGTCCTCGTCGCCCATCAGCTCGAGATGCCCGCGCACGATGGTGATCGGGGTGCGCAGCTCGTGCCCGGCGTCGTCGAGGAAGTCACGCTGGCCCGCGAAAGCCCGCTCCAGCCGGTCCAGCATGGTGTTGAAGGTGCGCCCGAGTGCGGCGACGTCGTCGGAGCCGCGGACCTCGATGCGGCGGGTGAGATCGGATTCGCCGATCTGCTCGGCCGCCAGCCGCACCTCGCGCACCGGCGCCAGTATCCGGCCCGCGACGAGCCAGCCGACGAGCCCGGCCAGCACGAGCGCCGCGCCGGACATCACGGCCATCACCCTGACCACATCGCCGATCTCACCGGCGGCGTGGTCGACGAACTCGACGATCACCAGCGCGCCGCGGCCCGGCGCGTTCTCGGCCGAAACCGGGATCACGCCGTAGCGGGCGGACCCGACGGCGGTGTTGACCGTGCCGTACGCCGGTGCGGTGGCGCGCACCAGCTCGGTGACCAGCGCGTGGTCGTTGTCCAGCCGCGCGGGCGGTTCGATCGCGCTGCGCCGGGACGCGACGCCGCCGACGATCGAGAAGAACGTCTCGTACTTCTCCGGCAGGTTGCGCTCCAGATACCGGCCGAGCAGCGCGTCGACGGTCACCGGCTGTCCAGGCGGACGCGAATCCGGCGACGCCAGATAGGCGCGAAGCTTGTTCGTCCCGTGCGCGATCTCGTTGTCGAGCCGCTGGTCGAGCTGGTTGCGCAGCACGGTCCTGGTCGCCAGCAGCGTGCCGGCCAGCGCGAGCAGCACGACCAGCAGGACCCAGGCGAGGATGCGAGCCCTGGCACTCACCGGAGCACCGGGTCAGTCATCGAAGTCGTCGAGGTCATCAAGGTCATCATCGACGTCGTCGCCGTCACCGGCCACCCGTGGTGGTACCGGCACCGGGGGCGCGCCCCGGTCGGCGGTCCCGGTGTGCAGTGCGGGCGCGACGACCGGTGGCCCGAGGTCAGGCGGCGACCCCGCCGAGGTCGCGGTGACGGCCAGCGCACCGAGCACGGCCACGACGAGCACCGCCAAGCCGGTCGCGAGCACAGCTGTCCTGGTGGGCATGGACTCGATCGTCGCGGGCGCCCGTGAGTCCCCGATGAGGGTTCGATGAGAGCTTTCTCATCCGCTCAGGCGCCGCCGGCCCGGAACTGGTCCATGACCCGCCGCTCGCGCTTGGTCGGCCTGCCCGCGCCCCGGTCCCGCTTCGCGACGGGGATCGCCATCTCCTTCGGCGGAGGCGGCGTCCGGTCGATGAAACAGGTGGCCGCGTCGGCCGCGCCGACGCGTTTCTGGATCACGCGGACGACCTCGATGATGCGGGTGACGTCGTTGACCCGCGCCCGGATCTGGTCGCCGGGCACCACGGTCGTCGCAGGCTTGGCCGGTTTGTCGTTGACGCGCACGTGCCCGCCGCGGCAGGCCACCGCGGCGTCGGGTCGGGTCTTGGTCAGCCGGACCGCCCAGAGCCAGCGGTCCACACGAGTGGACTCCACAGCTCTACATACTGGCACCTGGTAGGAATGGCCACGTGACCGAACCGAACTTGATCGAAACCGCCGCCGACGAAGCCGTCACGCTCGTCAGCGAGCTCATCCGCATCGACACCACCAACACCGGGGACCCCGCGACGCTGGTCGGCGAACGGGAGGCCGCCGAGTACGTCGCGGAGAAGCTCACCGAGGTCGGGTACGAGATCACCTACGTCGAGTCCGGGGGCAAGAACCGCCACAACGTGATCGCCAGGCTCGCCGGCGCCGATCCGGGCCGCGGCGCGCTGCTGATCCACGGGCACCTCGACGTCGTGCCCGCCGACGCCTCCGAATGGTCGGTGCACCCGTTCTCCGGCGCGATCCAGGACGGCTACGTCTGGGGCCGCGGCGCGGTCGACATGAAGGACATGGTCGGCATGACGCTGGCGCTGGCCCGGCACTACAAGCGGCACGACATCGTGCCGCCGCGCGACCTCGTGTTCGCCTTCCTGGCCGACGAGGAGGCCGGGGGCCAGTACGGCGCGCAGTGGCTGGTCGAGAACCGGCCGGAGCTGTTCGAGGGCGTCACCGAGGCGATCAGCGAGGTCGGCGGCTTCTCGATCACGCTGAAGGACAACGTCCGGGCTTACCTGATCGAGACCGCGGAAAAGGGCATCCGCTGGATGAAGCTGCGGGTGCGCGGCACCGCCGGGCACGGCTCGATGATCCACCGCGACAACGCGGTCACCAAGCTCTCCGAGGCCGTCGCGCGGCTCGGCAACCACCGATTCCCGTTGGTGCTGACCGATTCCGTCAAGGAGTTCCTGGCGGGCGTCACCGAGATCACCGGCTGGGACTTCCCCGAGGACGACATCGACGGCGCCGTCGCGAAGCTCGGCAACATCTCGCGGATGATCGGCGCGACACTGCGCGACACGGCGAACCCGACCATGCTGACCGCGGGCTACAAGTCGAACGTCATCCCGTCGTTCGCCGAGGCCGCGGTGGACTGCCGGATCCTGCCGGGGCGCCTCGAGGCGTTCAACAAGGAGCTCGACGAGATCCTTGGGCCGGACATCGAGAAGGAGTGGATGGAGCTGCCGCCGGTCGAGACCACCTTCGACGGCGCGCTGGTGGACGCGATGACCGCGTCCGTGCTCGCGGAGGACCCCGGTGCGCGGACGCTGCCGTACATGCTCTCGGGCGGCACCGACGCGAAGGCGTTCCAGACGCTCGGGATCCGCAACTTCGGCTTCGCGCCGCTGCAGCTGCCCGCCGACCTGGACTTCTCCGCGCTCTTCCACGGCGTGGACGAGCGGGTGCCGGTCGACGCGCTGAAGTTCGGGGTCCGGGTGCTGGACCGCTTCTTCCAGGCCTCGTGAATGGGGGTCGTGAGTGGTACGGCCGGTTCTAACCGGCCAAAACACTCACGACTCAGGTGATCAGGCCGGGCAGCAGGCCGGGGCGGTGCTTGCGGCGGAGCAGGACCCGCCGCGTGCCGTCCGAATAAAGCCGTACGGTCGAGAGTTCCCAGCCTGCGAACTCGGCGTGGATCGCCAGCTGGATCGCTGCCGCCCGGCGGGAAATCCCGGGTGGCAGCTGCAGCCGGCGATACTCCCAATCCCCTTCGACCACCGCCTCGTCTACGACACTCATGGCGCGATCACCTGGATCCCTTCCCCGGTCGCCGAGCCGACGGCGACCTGGCCGGTCTGTTCGTCGACGGTAACCGAATTCGGCTGGCGGACCGTCGCGAAACGGTACTTTTCGGTCGGTTCACCGCCACGGACGTCGAAACCGACGACCTCGTTCCGCTCCGTGAGAGTGACCCAGGCGAGGTTGCGCTTGGCGTCGTAGGTAATCCCGTAGATCCCACCGGGCACCGGGAACCGCTGGCGCATCAGCAGCGGGTTCGTCGAGAACGCGAGCAGCGCGCCGTCGCGGGTGTCGGTGACCAGAACCCGGCCGAAGCCGTCCGCGGTGGCGTTAGTGGCGCCGTCACCGGCACGCAGGCCCTCTCCGACCGTGCCCGCCGCGACGTCGACCGCGAACACGGCCGTGCGCAGCCGGTCGAGCACGACCGTGGAATTGGCGGTGGTGGTGATCACGTCGTCGGCGCTGTAGATCTTGCCGCTGATGCTCTTCGTGAGCGTGCCGCCGTCGAAGACGTCGAGCGCCTTGCGGTCACGCACGGCCACCAGCAGCTGGTTCCCGGCCTCGCGACCGGCGGCGGGCTGACCCGCGACCTCGAGCGGGGCGAGCGTCCCGGTGGGAAGCGCGACGCGGGCGAGCTGGGACTTCGACGGGATGCTGGCCACCGCGTGGCCGCCCGTGATGGTCAGGCGCTCGGCGGGACCGGCCAGCGGCACGTCACGCGGCGCCGCGTCGGGCGTGTCGAGGTTGTACAGCCGCAGCGAGGCCGGTTCCGCGAGCGCCACGACCAGAGTGCGCGTGGACGCGTCCATCGCCATGGCCGTCACCCCGGCGGCCGGGAGCACCCGGCCTGCCGGCTTGGCCGCGGTGGCGGGGGAGACCGGCGCGGTTGCGGCCACCGGGTTGGCGACGATCTGCAGGTCGTCGCTCGGTTTGCCGTCACCGGAGCAGCCGGTGAGCACGAGCGCGCCTGCCAGGCCGATCACCACCAGCTGCAGACGCACCAAGCCTCCCGGCGATTCTCTACGCAGAGTCATTCCCAGCATCCTCTAACTCACCCGTCCCGTCACCCCTGCGTCACCAAACGGTCACCTGGGCCAACGCTCCGGGTATCCGAATTCGATGGCGCTGACGTCGTCGAGCGCCGATTTGATCGCGGGCGGCAGGGTGATCTCCTCGGCGGCCAGCGAGCCCGTCAGCTGGCCGGTGTCGCGCGACCCGACGATCGGGGCGACCACACCCGGCTGGTCACGGACCCAGGCCAGCGCGACCGCCAGCGGCGACGTCCCCAGTCCGTCGGCGGCCGTGACGACGGCCTGGACGATGCGGGCGGCGCGCTCGGTGCGGTGCTGCTCGACGTACCCGGCGAAGGTCGCGGACGCGCCACGCGAGTCTGCGGGCGTGCCGGTGCGGTACTTGCCGGTGAGCACGCCGCGGCCGAGCGGGGCCCAGGGGAGCAGCCCGACGCCGTGGTGCGCCGCGGCTGGCACGACCTCGCGCTCGATGCCGCGCTCGACCAAGGAGTACTCGGCCTGGGTGGAGACGATCGGCCCGCTCGCGGCGACGGTGGCCAGCTGCCAGCCCGCGTAGTTGGAGACGCCGGCGTAGCGGACCTTGCCGCTGGTGATCGCGTAGTCCACAGCGGACAGTGTTTCCTGCACCGGCACGGCCGGATCCCAGGCGTGCAGCTGCCACAGGTCGATGTGGTCGACGCCGAGCCGTTTCAGCGAACCGTCCAAAGCGGACAGGAGCGCGCCGCGCGAGGCGCCGCCGTCGAACGGCCCGTCGCCGCGCCGGGCGACCGCCTTGGTGGCCAGCACGATGTCGTCACGGGGCACGAGGTCCGCGAGCAGCGAGCCGAGTATCCGCTCGCCCTCGCCCTCGTGGTAGATGTCGGCGGTGTCCACGAGCGTGCCGCCCGCGTCGACGAACGCGACCAGCTGGCTGGCCGCCTCTTCGGCGTCGGTTTCGCCGCCCCAGGTCATCGTGCCGAGGCCCATGCGCGAGACACGGAGTCCCGAGCGGCCGAGCTGTCGCTTTTCCACGACCGCCGAGCCTAGTCGCCGTGCCCGCGTCACCTTGACCAAGGCACGTCTGTGTCGTGCACACCGCCCCCGTTAGTGTCTGCGATCGTGCGGATCGGACTGAATCTCGGTTACTGGGGCGCGGGCAACGACGCGTCGAACCTGGCGCTCGCGAAGGACGCCGACCGGCTGGGCTACTCGGTGGTCTGGGTCGCCGAGGCGTACGGGTCGGACGCGCCGACGGTGCTCGCGTGGATCGCGGCGCAGACCGAAAAGATCGACGTCGGCAGCGCTGTACTGCAGATTCCCGCCAGGACCCCGGCGATGACCGCGATGACGGCCGCCACCCTCGACACGCTCTCGGCGGGCCGGTTCCGGCTCGGGCTCGGTGTGTCCGGCCCGCAGGTGTCCGAAGGCTGGCACGGCGTCCGGTTCGCGTCCCCGCTGGGCCGCACGCGCGAGTACGTCGACGTCGTCCGGATGGCGTTGCGGCGCGAGCGTGTGCGCTATGAAGGCGACCACTTCACACTGCCTTTACCTGACGGGCCAGGCAAAGCGCTCACACTGACCGTCCACCCGGTACGCGAGCACATCCCCGTGTACCTCGCCGCGATCGGTCCTCGTAACCTCGAACTGACCGGTGAGATCGCCGACGGCTGGCTGCCCGTGTTCTACTCGCCCGAGCACGCGGGCGAGCTGCTCAAGCCGCTGCGGGCGGGCGCCGAGCGGGCGGGCCGGTCGCTCGACGGCTTCGACATCGCGCCGACCGTGCCGCTGGTGCCCGGCGACGACTGGAAGGCGTGCGCCGACAACGTGCGCGGGTACGCCGCGCTGTACATCGGCGGGATGGGCAGCCGCGAGAAGAACTTCTACAACCAGCTGGCCTGCCGCATGGGTTTCGAAGCCGAGGCGGCCGAGGTCCAGGAAAAGTATCTGGCCAGGGACTACGCGGGCGCACAGGCCGCGGTGCCGCTCGAGTTCCTCGACGCGACAGCGCTCCTCGGCCCGAAGGAAAGGATCGCCGAACGCATGCAGGCCTTCGCCGAAGCCGGGGTGACCACATTGACCATCGCGCCGAGCGTCGCGGACCAGGCGTCCGCGCTGCGCACCGCCGTCGAGGCGCTCGAGCTGGCGGGGGTGGCCTGACATGGGCTGGTTCGAAGCACTCGTGCTCGGCCTGGTGCAGGGCCTGACCGAGTTCCTGCCCATCTCGTCGAGTGCGCACCTGCGCATCACGGCGGCGCTGGCAGGCTGGGACGACCCGGGCGCGGCGTTCACCGCGGTGACCCAGATCGGCACCGAACTCGCGGTCATCCTGTACTTCGCGAAGAAGATCGGCAAGGTCATCCAGGCCTGGTTCTTCTCTCTGTACAAAAAGGACTGGCGCGGCCACCCCGACGCCCGGCTCGGCTGGCTGATCATCGTCGGCTCGCTGCCGATCGTGTTCCTCGGCCTGCTCTTCCAGGACGACATCGACCACGCGTTCCGCGATCTCCGCATCACCGCGACCATGCTGATCGTCTTCGGCGTGATCCTGATGATCGCCGACCGCGTCGGCAAGAAGTACCGCGAACTCGATCACCTGACGGTCCCGCACGGCCTCGGTTTCGGCTTCGCGCAGGCCTTGGCGATCGTGCCCGGTGTCTCGCGCTCCGGCGGCACGGTCAGTGCCGGTCTGTTCCTGGGGTACACGCGCGCCGAGGCGACCGAGTACGCGTTCCTGCTCGCGGTGCCCGCGGTGTTCGGGTCCGGTTTGTACAAGCTGACCGACATCGGCAAGGACGGCGTGCCCGCGCAGTGGGGGCCGACGATCCTGGCGACGCTGGTCGCGTTCGGCGTCGGGTACGTGGTGATCGCGTGGCTGATGGCGTTCATCAAGACCAAGAGCTACCTGCCGTTCGTGATCTACCGGATCGCGCTCGGCATCCTGCTCTTCGTGCTCATCCTGACGGGTGCGCTGGCCCCCAACGCGGGCCCTGCGCTGTAGGTGGCGTATAACGCCCTATACCGCTGGGCTCGTATGACGCCGCCGGTGTTGTCGCAAAACGGCCAGCCATGAGCGCGGAGGGCTGCCTAGGGTTGCTGTCATGCAGGGCAACATCATTGTTCAGAACGCGTGGAAAGCCTTCGCCAGTCGTGACGCCGGTGAGATCGCGGCTGTCTTCACCGCGGATGCCGAGTGGTTGGCGCCCGAAGGCAACGCCACGGCCATCGCGTTGGGCGGGCCCAGTCATCTGGTCGGCAGGGCCGCGATCGTCCAGTTCCTCGCCGTCGACTTTCACCGGCTATTCGTGCGGGACGTCAGCCTGACCTTCCATGGGTTCCATGGCGATGGCGACCGGGTGGTCGTCGAGGAGACCATGACGGCCACGCTGGCCAACGGCAACCACTACGTCAACGACTACTGCTTCGTCTTCGAACTCAAGGACGGCTTGGTCCATCGTGTCCGCGAGTACATGGACACCGCGCGGGGCCACCGCATGCTGGGCAGCCTCACGGCGGTGTGAAAGGGCTCGTGCGCGTTGCGGGCGGTTCTAACCGCCCGCAACGCGCACGACTACTTCCAGTTGTCGCGGTACCAGTCGAAGGTGCGGCGGACGCCGTCCGCCAAGGACACGGTCGGCTCGAAGCCCGTCAGGGAGCGGAGTTTCGAGATGTCCGGGCAGCGGCGGGCGACCGAACCGGGCGGGGCCGGGACGCGGTCGAGTTCCGGGTCGTGGCCCGCCATCTTCAATACCAGGGCCGTGAGGTCGCCGATGTTGGTCTCCTCGTCGTTGCCGATGTGGACGATCTGGTTGACGGCCGCGTCCGTGGTCATCAGCTGGAGCATGGCCTCCGTCGCGTCGTCGACGTAGCAGAAGGCGCGGGCCTGGTCCTGGCCGAAGGCGCGGAACGGGTCCTCCTTGGCCATCGCGCGCAGTGCCAGCTCCGGGACCACGTGGTCGGCGCCCATGCGGGGGCCGTAGACGTTGTGGAAGCGGCCGATGACGTACGGGACCTTCTTGGCGCGGGCGGTGTGGACGACCGCGGCTTCGCCGAGCATTTTGCTGACCGCGTAAGCGAAACGGGGCGACGTGATGTCCTCGATCAGCAGTGGGACGCCCTCCGCCGTCGGCACCGGGACGACGCCCGCCGTCACGCCGCCTGCGTACGCCTCGCTCGTGGACGCGAAGAAGAGCTTCGCACCCGGCTGGATCCAGTCGAGGGTGTTCATGAGCGCGAGGGTGTTGATGCGGACCACGCGGGCGGGGTCGGCCTCGACGTTGCGGACGCCGACGACCGCGGCGAGCATGTAGACGTGGTCCCATTCGGTCGGGATCGTCAACGGCTCGGTGAGGTCGGCCGAGATCACCGGCACGCCGAGCGCCTCGAGTTCCGGGTCGCGCTTGCCGCGGGAGAAATCGTCCACAATGGTCACTTCTTGGCCCGCGGCGAGGAGGCGGCGGGTCAGGTGCAGGCCGATGAAGCCGGCGCCGCCGAGGATCAGGGTCTTCATCGGGCCGCTCCGGTCGGTTCGTAGCCGAGTCCGGCGTAGCGGACTCCGTGGGTGGTCACGCTCTTCTCGTCGAGGATGCGCCACGAGTCGAAGAGCAGCTTGACGTTCGAACCGGCCAGGAGGCCGTCGACGTCGAGTTTCCGGTACTCGGGGTGGTCGGTGATGATCAGCACCGCGTCCGCCTGGGCGAAACCTTCGGCGAGGTCGACCGGGGCGCCGCCGTGGTGGTTGATCACCGCGGGGCCGACCAGCGGGTCGTGGCCGAGGACCGTGATCCCGGCTTCGGTGAAGACCGGCATCATCGAGGCGATCGGCGTGCCGCGCATGTCGTCGGTGGGAGGCCAGCCCTTGTACGCCCAGCCGAGCACGGTGAGCGTCTTGCCGCTGCCCATCAGCTCGACCACGCGCTCGGCCACATGGACCGGCGTCTTCTCGTTGACCGTGCGCGCCGCGCTGATCAGCGGGGGAGCGTACCCGGCCGACGAGCCCGCGGCGAGCATGATGTACGGGTCCTTGGACAGGCAGCCGCCGCCGACGTAGCCGGGCTTGGCGATGTCGGGCCTCGGGTAGTCGAGGTTGGTCGCGCGGATGACTTCCAGTGGGTCGAGGCCGAAGCGCTGGGTGAGCCGGGCGACCTCGTTGCCGAACGAGTAGATCACGTCGGTGTGGCAGTTGTTGGTGAGCTTGACCAGCTCGGCGGTCTCCAAAGTGGACACTGGCACCAGCTGCGCCGACAGTCCGCCGAACATCGCGAGCCCCAGCTGCAGGCTCTCTTCGTCGAGGCCGCCGACGACCTGCGGAAGCTCGACGAGCTCACGCAGCGCCTGGCCTTGGATCGTGCGCTCGGGCGCCATCACCAGGCGCGCCGAACCCCAGGCGTCGACCAGCGCGGGCAGCACGACCTTGCGGCTCGCGCCGACGGGGACCGTGCTGCGCACGACCACGAGCGTCTCGGGGGAGCAGCGCTTGGCGACGTGCTCGGCCGCGGCGGCGAGATTGCCGAGGTAGGGCTCGTGGGTGTCGAGGTTGACCGGGGTGGACACGGAGATCACGGCCGCGTCGACGCCGCTCTCCGGCAGTTCCGAGCCGACGAAGATCCGTTCGCCGACGAGCGTGGCGAATGCCTCCTCGACGCCGGGCTCGAAGATGTGCGGCTTGCCGCGGTTGAGTGAGTCGACGACGTCGGGCTGGGTGTCCACGCCGTGCACCTCGTACCCGCGCTTGGCCATCGCCGCGGCCAGGGTGAGGCCGACGTAGCCCATTCCGATGATGCCGATCTTGCGCAATTCCGGTGACGCCTCTGCCACTTCCTGCTCCTCTTAGCGCGGATTGGGGAATAAGTCACTTGCAGGGCGCGCTGATGCGATCGAGAGCGCGCACGGTGACGTATCCTTCGAAACCTTCGTCGCGGTAGCGACGGCAAGCGTTAGCGATGTTTTCGGGCTGGTTCGCGTAGTCGATCGCCAGCACGGTCTTGCCTGCTTTACGTAATTCTCTGGCCCCCTGGAGGTTCTCGGCGCAGAAATCTGCGGTACATGGCTGGTCGGTGGCCTGGAAGAAGAGTTCCTCCATGCCGATTCCGTCGATCGCGTCGGCGAAGCCCGGGTATTTTTGTAACTCGGGATTGTTCTGCGGGAAGATCGAGAAGCCGGATTTCACCCGCTTGGCGTAAGAACTGATGCGCACGATCAGCGCGGCCATCCGCGTGCCGAGTTCGTCGCGGGTCAGTGCGGGTACCCGGCGCAGCTCGATCTCTTCGTAGGCAAGGGGAGTGTCGAGGTAGACGCCGTCGAACCCGGCCGCGAGCGCGCGGTCGACCCGTGGCCGGACCACGGTGTCCCACCATCGCTCTTCCCAGTAGCGCACGAAGAATTCACCGGGCCAGCTCGGCCATTCGTTGAGCATGAGCGAGCTGTCCTTCACGGCCGCGTATTCGGGCCGGAAGTTCTCGATCGCGCCGATCTCGAAATAGGCGAGCACCTTCTTTCCTGAGTTCTTGACCAAGGCGACCTCGTCAGCTGTGAAATAAGCGCCGGAAGCATCCCTCGCCAAATCGATCACGGCCATCCGGAACGGGGCGGCCGCGACCTCGTCGAGCCGTCCGCTCGCATAGCCTTGAAGCTGATAGACGAATCCGCCGCTCGAAACCGGTTTCTCTGCCGACGAACACGCCGATATCCCGATGAGCGCGACGAGAAGCACACCGAAAAGCCTGATCACTCCTCATGCCAGATCGCGTGAATCGAGTCCTCCAGTGAGTACCGCGGCGTCCAGCCCAAAGCGAGCTTGGCCCGCGACACGTCCGCGGCGATCCAGTTCACCGCGCCGGAGCGGGCCTGCGCGGCGCCTGCCTCGCGGACCGGTCCGGTGAACCCCGCGACCTCCGCGAGTAATGCGACCGCGTCGCGGGTGCGGACGGCCGTCCCGCTGCCCACGTTCAGCACCGGCTCCTTGAGTTCGGCCGACAGCGCGGCGGCCGCGATCGCCGAGGCCACGTCCCGCACATCGACGAAGTCACGGTAAGCGTCGAGCGGCCCGAGTTCGATGAAGTCCTGCCCGGAGATCCGAGCCTCGCGGATACGGGCCGCCGCCCTCCCGAGCACGGTCCCCGCGGGCATCCCGGCGCCGATCGGGTTGAACACCCGCAACGACACCGCGTCGACCCCACTGTCCACAGCGGACTGGACGAGCCGGGTCGCCGCCAGCTTGGTCACCCCGTACGCCGCGACCGGCTCGGCCGGCGCGTCCTCGGCGACCGGATGACCGACCGGCACCGCGCCGTACTCGCCAGCCGACCCCAGCGTGACCAGCCGGATGTCCGAAGAGGACACCGCGTCGAGCAGCCTGGCGGTCGCGAGCACGTTCGCCGAGACCAGTTCGGCTGTCGTCCCGTCGAGCCTGCCTGTGCAGTTGACCACGGCGTCCGGGCGGACCTGCCGGAGCACGGACTCCAGCGAGTCGTGCTCCAGGTCGTGCTTGATCCAGCCCGGTTCGTCGCGGGCGCCGCGGCCCGCGCACACGAGATTCGCGTTCCCGGTGAACGCGGACACCACCGCGCGCCCGAGGAACCCGGACGCGCCGAACAGCAGGATGCGCTTCACTGGGCTTCTCCGGAGGGCAGCAGCACCGAGCGCAGCTTCTCGAAGCTGGCGTTGGCTTCGTCGTAGTCGTCGGGGCGGCCGATGTCGAGCCAGTAGCCGCCGAAGTCGTACGAGCAGGGCAGATCACCGCGGGCGAGCAGATCGAGCACGAGGTCGTCGAGTCCGAAGGGGACATTGCGCGGATACGGCGCGAGTGTCTTGCGGGACATCGCGTAGACGCCCATGCTCACGCCGTACGCCAGCGTCGGCTTTTCGACGAAGCTGGTGATCCGGCCGTCCGAGGTCTCGAGTGTCCCGAAGTCGATCTTCACCTGTCTTTGGTAAGTGGCGACGGTCAGCGGGGCCTTGGCTTGCCGGTGGTGTTCGAGCAGCGCGAGGTAGTCCAGGTCGGTGAGCACGTCCCCGTTCATCACGAGGAAGTCCTCCGGCAGCCGGTCGAGGAAGTTCAGGATGGGGCCGATCGTGGACAGCGGGGTCTCCTCCTCCGCGTAGTCCACTCTGATGCCCCACTTCGAGCCGTCGCCGACGAACGCCTGGATCAGCGAACCCAGATGCCCGATCGCGAGCGTCGCCTGGTCGAACCCGTACGACCGGAGTTGCTGCAGGATGATGTCGAGGATCGCGTATTCCTCGCCGATCGGGACGAGCGGCTTCGGCAATGCCGTGGTGTAGGGCCGCAAGCGCACTCCTCGGCCACCGGCGAGTATCACCGCGTGCATCTGATGGTGCCTCCTTAGTCAGCCGTAATGACGTACCTGCCCGACGCTCGTCCGGAGCGCCATGAGCATCAGTGCCACCAACCCGGTGGCACTCACCAGCAGCAGCGGCACATGGCCGCCGTTCAGAACCTCGGCGAGTCCTATGTAGACGAACAACACCCCGCCCCACACCGCGAGCAGCGCGGGAACCGAGACCCTGGCGAGCACGAACCCGAGGAAGAACGCGCCGCCGAGCATCAGGTGACCGTCGATCAGCAGCGCGCCGCTGCGCGAGAGCACGCCGTGATACGCCAGCAGCGCCAGCACCGGCAACCCGCACAACGCCAGCAGGATCAGGCACGCGCCGAGCTCACGCAGCAGCACGCGCCAGACCTCGCGGCCGAACTGCGCGGGCAGGATCGAGCCGCGGACCAGCTCACCCGCCTGCTCGAAGAACCGGTGTGCCCGCCATTCGACCGCGCCCATGCCGAGCACGAGCGGCGCCACACCGACCGCGAGATCGATCCGCGCGACGACGTACCGCGTGTCGGTGTACAGCAGCAGCCCGGCGCACAGCGCGGCGTAGACCATGCTCGGCGCCGCGCCGATCGCGAGCGGCCGCCAGCGCGGCATTCGCAGCGCGCCGGTGCCGGTGAACGTGGCGCGCAGCGCCGCGAAACCGGCCAGCAGCACCGAAACCACCGCGCAGACCAGCGTCGGGATGGTCAGGCCCTCGTCGTAGCCGGACATCAGATGCGCGATCCCGGCGACGCACGCGGGCGTCATCGCGATCGCCAGCCGGTTCTCGTCGCGATAGAACACCAGCGTGCCGACCGCGAGCTGGAAGATCATCTGCACGACCGCGAACAGCACCAGCCAACCGGGCGTGAGCAGCATCGACCCGACCAGGACGAGCACCAGCCCGACCCCGCCGAGCACCCGCTGCGCCTTGCCCGCGGCTTTCTCCAGCCCCTGCCCGAGCAGGCGGTACGCCACCCAGCTCGTGCCGGCGCCCCAGATCCAGCCGAGGGCGGTGGTGAACACCATCGCGGGCACGATCCGCGTCTCGTCCATGGCCATCGACACCGCCGGATAGACCATGGCGGGCAGCGCGTACAGCGGGCCGCGCACGATCTCGGTCCAGTTGCGTGTCTCCGGCGGCTCTTCCGGCGCGGGCGCGGGCGCGGGCCGGTCCCGCAGCCGGTCGAAGACGAGCACGGCGACGGCGAACACGTCGGCCATCCCGTAGTCGTCGGCGGCGCCCTGATCGGTCAGGCCCTGGCTTTCCAGCAGCGCGGCGACCTGCAGCTCGTCGACCGGGTGCGGCAGGATCCCGGCCACCCGCGTGGTCAGCTCGTCCAGACTCACTCGTGACCTCCGGTGAGCTCGCGGTACATCGCGCGGTAGCGGTCGTTCCAGCGTTGCAACGTGAAGTTCTGCAGCACCCGTTGCCGGGCCACGCGGCCGAGCCCACGGCGCAGGTCGTCGTCGGTCAGCAGCTTGAGGCAGGCGCGGGCGACGGCTTCGTGGTCTCGCGGCGCGACCACGAAGCCGGCGTCCCCCACGGCCTCGGACACCCCGCCGACGTTCGTGCACACCTGCGCGCGGCCGGTGGACATCGATTCGACGACGGTGAACGGGAACCCCTCGGAGATGCTGGTCAGCGCGACGATGTGCCCGGCCTGGTAGGCGTCGGACTGGTTGGGCACCCGGCCTTCGAACACCGCGGCCCCGGTCAGCCCGAGGTCGTCGACCAGCTGCCGGCAGCCCGCGTGGTAGTCGCGGTTGTTCTCGGTGACCGGGCCGAACATCCGCAGCCGGGCGCCGGGCAGTTCGTCCCGCACGATGCGGAACGCCCTGATCAGCGTGTGGAGGTCCTTGAGCGGGTCGATCCGGCCGACGAACACGATGGTCGGCTCGTCGGGTTCGGTCTCGGCCTCGGGGAAGTCGGCGGGATCGATCCCGTTGTACATGGTGTGGATGCGCGACTCCTCGGCGCCGCCACGCAGCTGCCAGCGCCGGTTGTAGCTCGAATGCGGGGCCAGCGCGTCGCAGCTGAGGTAGGCGGCCTCGGCGAGCGCGCGGTGGAACGCGAGCAGCATCGTTTTGAGCCGGGGCGGTGTGTCGTCCTTGGCCATGCCGAGATAGCGCTCACGCAGGTAGACACCGTGCTCGGACATCAGCATCGGCGTGCCGTACGCCCATTTCGCGGTCATCCCGACCAGCGCGCTGAGCCCGTTCATCGCGAGGTGGACGACGTCGGCCACGATCGGCGGCGCGCTGAGCGGGCGGAGCATGTGCTCGAACAGCCGCGTCGCCGTGGTGGCCTCGCGCAGGGGGAGCCGTTCGCCGAACGCCTGCCGGTAGCTCTCGCTCAGCCGCTCGACCGACGCGTTGGACAGCAGCGCGGCGGCCACATTGGACGTCTGCGCGAGTTCGAAAAGCTTGCGCAGCGCGAAAAGCAGCTCACCGGCACTCGAGGAGCCATGCGGGATGAATGACCGCAGGAACGCCTTGTGCACCTCGGCGAAGTCGGCGGGCTGACGGCGGAACGGCCGGCGCCGCCGTCCCCACAGCGGCAGGTTGACGATCTCCACGAGGTTGCCGGGGGACTCCCAGGTCGGCTTCTCCGCGCCGTCGACGGTCAGCGCGACCGCGAGGAAGGAGTGCTCCGGCATGCCTCTGACCAGCTGATCACACCAGAGACTCACCCCGCCCGGCTGGAACGGATAGGCGCCTTCGGAGACGAGTGCGATCCGCAGCGGCCGGGTGGCCGTCTTCCGGCCGGGCTCGAGGTCCACCAGCTCGGTCATGTCCGGGGGCTCGCCTTCACTACGACGGTGTTGCCTGCGGTCAGGTCCAACCTGGACACCGAGTCGGACCCGTACTGCTCGCCCTCGTCCGGCTGCGCCTGGTCGGCGTCGGTCGCCTCGCGGGTTTCCAGTCCGGTGACGAACAACGCGGTGACGCCGTCCGGGGTGTAGCTGACGGTGTTGTGCGTCCGGTCCCAGATCGCGTCGTGGCGCGCGGCCAGCTCGGTGAAGTGCGCCGTCCGGTCGCGCGTGTAGTGCGCGAGAGTGGTCCAGTCCGGTGTCTTCAGCGGGACGCGGTAGAGCTTCGCGTACTTGTCCACCGTGGCCGTGATCCAGTCGAACGCGACGCTGCGGCCGGGCTGGTAGATGTGCAGGTTGCCCTGGTGCAGGGTGTGCGCGTAGGCCGAGCCGTTCATCAGGTGTCGCAGCGAGACGTCGGCTTCGGCGTTGATGACCGCGGTGTAGTCCAGGCCCTGCTTGTACTCGGCGTTGTACAAAGTGGACTGTTCTTCCGGGGTGGTCGCCTCGAAGGCGATGTTCGTCGGCCAGTCGGGGACCACCAGCAGCTCCGGCCGCAGTGGATGGTGGATGCCGCAGTTGAAGCAGCCCGGCCGATGCCCGGCGAAGGACATGTTGCCCTGCAGGAACTTCACGCCCAGGTCGCGCGCGGCGTCGAGCATCGCCTGGTTCGACTTGGCCAGCCCGAAGTCGGTCGGCGGCTCGGTGGACTCCCGGTCGGGGTTGTACACGCCGAGTCCCGAGTACTCAGGGGTCTTGAGGATCTCGCCGGGCACGGCCAGCCCGCCCGCGGTGCCGAGCCGGAGGTTGTCGGCGATCTCCTTGCGGCTCACGTCGTAGGAGGTGTCGTTCATCTCGGGGTGGGTGAGCGTGTGGTTGATCCACCGAAACTCGCCGGCCAGGCAGCGCGAGTAGCGGCTGAGCGAGTCCTCGTCACCGTTGGCCGAACACGCCGCGGGCACCCAGTTCTGGAACCGGCCCGCGTTGTACGGCAGGTTGAGCGTGAACCCGTCCGCCAGCGGATACTTGCCGCGCAGCTCTTTCTGCTGCGCGCTGATCGTGGCGGCCTCCGGCCCGTCGAGCCGGAACACCGCGCGGGTGCCGTCCGGCTGCAGGCGCATGGTGACGTTGAACCAGTCGTCGACGTCCACGGTGAACCAATGCCGCTGCTCACCGACCATGACGCCGTGCGTGGCCCAGCGGACCAGCCCGTAGCCGAGCAGCACAGTGGACAGTGCGTCCGGGCCGGTCGAGAAGGTCAGCG
The DNA here is from genome assembly GCF_900107045.1 of Amycolatopsis xylanica. Classification (GTDB taxonomy): domain Bacteria; phylum Actinomycetota; class Actinomycetes; order Mycobacteriales; family Pseudonocardiaceae; genus Amycolatopsis; species Amycolatopsis xylanica. The sequence continues at coordinate 1,510,408 of NZ_FNON01000001.1, read as the reverse complement.
CGGCGCGCTCGCGCCCGTCGGGCGACTTGGCCACCACGCCGGCCACCGAGTCCTCAAAGGACAGCAGTGGCTCAGCGGAGCAACCAGGCTTGAGGTCGGTCTCGTACAGATAGGACTGGGTGAGCGGGATGCGGACATCCGGCGCGAGGTAGTCCAGCAGCTTCGCGCCGGACGGCGTGAGCGTGAGCTGGGCGGGGTTCTTGCCGATATCGGTCTCGCCCTTGGCACGCAGGCAATATTCGTCGGGACCGGCGCCGGGGGCGGCGTTGAGCGCGACCTGGCGCACGCGGTGCGCACGCTCGTAGTCCGCGAGCACCTGCCACTGCGCGTCGTCGAACACCGAGGTGTACTTCCCGCCGCCCCGCGCCTTGAGCAGCGCGTTGTCGGTCAACAGGATCGCGTTGTACCGCCCGATACCGTCAGGCCCGGCCAGCTTCGCCGGGTCGAGCCGCTCGCGGTCGGCGAGCAGGACGTCGTACGGCGAACCGAGTGAGTCCAGCACCGACTTCCAGGTGGCGAGGCCGAAATCGTCCTCGCCGGTGGCGATCACCAGCTGGCGCAACGCGATCCGGTCGCCGGGGCCGCCCGGCGCGGACACCCGCACCGGGACCCGGCTCTTGCGGGCGGCGGGCGCCTGTGGCGGCACGGATGCCGCCACAGGCTCACCGCCCGGGACCGGCCCGGCGCTGTTCGGGCTCGCCAGCGTCACCCCGACCAGGGTGAGCGCGGCGACGACCAGCGCCGGACCTTGAAGCCTGCGTGCCATCTTCACGGGCGCGGCGTCGCGGTCGCCGTGAACCGGGTGCCCGCCACCGTGTTGAACTGCGCGATGTTCTCCGCGCCGTAGCGCTCACTGGAGGCCGATGCGCCGGTGACGCCGGTGAGGAACACCGAACCGGTCTTCGTCGGGGTGTAGCTGACGGTGTTGGTCGTCTTGTTCCACACCGGATCCTGACCGGCGGCGAACTCGGCGAAGTGCGCGGTGCGGGCCTTGACGTACGCGGCCAGCGCCGGCCAGTCCGGGTTCTTCAGCGGGACCTGGTAGTGCGAGCTGTACTTCTGGACGGTCGCCCGCAGCAGGTCGAACGTGAGGCTCTGGCTGGAGTTGTACTGGTGCAGGTTCCCTTCGTGCAGGGTGTGCGTGTACGCCGAGCCGCTCATCACGTGCTGCAGCGTCACGTCCGACTCGTAGCCGATCACCTCGGTGTAGTTCAGGTCGTGGTCGTAGTAGGGGAACCGGCCGTTGGGGCCGTAAAGGCTGTTGTAGAGCGAGGTCTCCTCGTCGGCCGTGGTCGCCTGGTAGCCGATGTTGGTCGGCCAGTCGGGCACGATCATCAGGCTCGGCTCGAGCGGGTGGTTGATCCCGCAGTTGAAGCAGCTAGGCCGGTGGCTGGCGAAGGACATGTTGCCGTGCAGGTACTTCACGCCGAGATCCTTGGCGGCGGTCAGCATGTTCCGGTTGGACGCGGCGAGCCCGAAGTCGGTCGGCGGGTCGGTGTCCGGGGCGTTCGGGTCGGGGTTGTAGACACCGAGCCCGGAGTACGCCGGGGTCTTGAGCACCTCGGTCGGCACGGTGAACCCGTTCTGCCTGCCCACCGTGAGGTTGTCGGCGATCTCGGCCTTGTTCACCGCGTAGGTCGTGGTGTTGAGGTCCGGGTGGGTCAGCGTGTGGTTGATCCAGCGGAAGTTGTTCGCCAGGCACTTGGAGAAGCTGGTCAGCGGGTCGGGGGAGAGCAACGAGGTGCACAGCGGGAGCGCGCCCGCGACGATCCCGTCACCGTTGTACGGCAGGTTCAGCGTGAAGTTGGCCGCGAGCGGGTACAGCGAGCGCAGCGCGATCTGCTGGCCGTTGGCGGCGGCCGCCTCGGGGCCGGTGAGCCGGAAGCCGGGGTCGGTCTCGACGTGACCGTCGGGGTAGCGGTGGTCGTTGTAGTTGAACCAGTCGTCGACGTCCGCGGTCAGCCAGTGCCGGAACTCGCCGGTCAGCACGCCGCGGGTGGCCCAGCGCAGCAGGCCGTAGCCGAGCAGGTCGGTCTGCATCAGGTACTCGTTGGAGGAGAACGTCAGCGCGGCGCGCTCGCGGCCGTCGGCCGACGGGCTGGTCACGCCGAGCACGTAGCCGCCGGAGGTCAGCAGCGGCTGGGCGTTGCAGCCCGCGGCGAGCTTCGAGCGGTAGACGTAGGAGTACGAGATCGGGATCTGGCTGCTGGGATTGAGATCGCTGAAGAACTTGACGCCGTCGGTGGTCAGCGCGGACTGGATCGACGCGCCGACGCTGCCTTCGATGCCGGGGCGCAGGCAGTAGTCCTCGGGGAAGCTGCCCCACGAGGTGTAGAGGGAGACCTGGCGGACCTTGAAGGTGCGCTCGTAGTCCCAGAGCGTGTTCCACTCGGCCGGGTCGAGGCCGGAGATGTAGTTGCCGCTGCCGTCCTGGTAGAGCAGCGCGTTGTCGGTGAGCAGGATGGCGTTGTACTTGCCGGCCCCGTCACCGCGGACGAGCTTCGCGGCGGTCAGCGGGTCCGACTTCGCGTACAGCACGTCGTACGGCGAGCCTGCCCGGTTGAGCACGGCCTTCCAGGTGGGCAGCCCGAAGTCCGCGCTGTCGAGCGCGATCACCAGCGGGCGCAGCGCGACCTGGTCGGTGGCCAGCACCTGCGCCGCACGCGGGACGGCCCCGCCGACGGGACCGTCCCGCACCGGTAGCGGCGCCGCGGGCGGCGGGGCCGGGCGGGCGACCTCACCGCGGATGAGGCCGTGGCGCGGGTGCTCACTCGCGCTCGCGGCGGATGGGACCAGTGCCCCCGCCGAGGTGAGCAGCAGGGTGAGCAGCAGCGTTGCGGTCTTTCTGCCACTGGAGGGCGACTTTGTCATAGTCCGTTTTTTCCCCTCGGACGTAGGATGATGTGGGCAGGGGAGGTCCGGCCCCGTCGGCTCGCGTGACGGGGAATGGTGAGTGAAGCGTGGGTGGCCTACCCGAAGTTGGCGAAGCAGGAGCGACAGCAACTAGTGGGTCGGACTCGGCGCCGGATGCGTTACACCGTTACCGGCAATTTCTTGAATTGCTCTCTGATGGAGTAGTGGACCGCCCGATCGGCCTATAACACGCAGACCGAGAGATGATCTGATGCCCGGTTTCCTTGGGGTACCGGTATTTCTACCCGCAGGAACGCTGAGTGTCGTTGGCAGTCCGACAGATAGTGCGGGCCCGAACGATCCGCTCCGTAATCATTCTTTTCTTGTTTCATTCATTGTCAGGTTAGTGGTCGCTCACTTCTCCATTAAAGAATGGATTCCGCTGAGTGGGATAGCGCTTTCTTGTGTTCGATGTGGATCAAGCGTCGGAAAGGGCTTTACCGCAGGTCGGCGCGGCCGTCCGAGTGCGCCATCTGGCGTAGGTGGACTGGACCATTTTCACGGCCTTCGGTTGGTGATCCCTCCACCCGGGAAACCGTTTACCCTCCGTGATCGAACGTTTTCGCGCCGCCACGGCGATCATGGACACGTAAGGTGGGCCCGGTGAGTACCGTCATCCTGCTGCGGCACGGCAAGTCCACCGCCAACGGCTCCGGTGTGCTGGCCGGGCGCTCGCCGAAGGTCAACCTCGACGAGACCGGCAAGGCGCAGGCCGAGCGGCTGGTCGAGCGGCTCGCGGAAGTCCCGCTCGCCGAGCTCGTGGTGTCCCCGATGCTGCGCTGCAAGCAGACCGTCGGCCCGCTGGCGACCGCGCGTGGCCTGGGCAAACTCGTCGAACCCCGACTGTCCGAAGTGGACTACGGCGAGTGGACCGGCCGGGAGCTGAAGACGCTGTTCGGTGAGCCGCTGTGGCGGGTCGTGCAGGCGCACCCGTCGGCCGCGGTGTTCCCCGGCGGGGAGGGGCTGGCGGCCATGCAGGCCAGGGCGGTCACCGCCGTGCGCGAGCACGACGCGCGCATCACCGCCGAGCACGGCGACGAGGCCGTCTGGCTGCTGTGCAGCCACGGTGACGTGCTCAAAGCCATCCTCGCCGACGCGCTCGGGCAGCACCTCGACGCCTTCCAGCGGATCGTCGTCGACCCGGCGTCCATCTCGGTCGTCCGGTACACCGAGACCAGGCCTTTCGTGCTCCGGATGAACGACAACGGCGGTGACCTGGCCGGTGTCGTGCCGCCGAAGCCCAAGCCGTCGCGCGGCCGGAAGCGGAAGGCTTCGAGTGATGCCGTCGTGGGTGGGACGACCGGACGTTAAAGTGCGCCAAGACGCACCACTGAGTGAGATGACACTGAGCCGACCTGAGCTGGAGATCCGATGATTTCGCAGGACAACCCGTTCGCGGCACCGAGCGGGCTCCCGTACGCCCTGCCGCCGTTCGACCGGATCGCCGACGAGCACTACCTGCCCGCGTTCGAAGCCGGGCTGGCCGAGCAGACCGCCGAGATCGACGCCATCGCGGGCAACCCCGAGCCTCCGACCTTCGAAAACACGATCGTCGAGCTGGAGCGCTGCGGTCGGCTGCTGTCCAGGGTCATCTCCGTCTTCTACAACCTGGCTGGCTCCGACAGCAACGACACCATCCAGGGGATCCAGGCCGACATCGCGCCCCGGCTGGCGGCGCACCACGATGCCATACACCTGAATGAGAAATTGTTCGCCAGGGTGTCCGATCTTTTCTCCCGGCGTGCCGAGCTGGGACTCGATGACGAGTCCGATTGGCTGTTGGAAAGGATCCACACCGATTTCCGCCGGGCGGGAGCCGGTTTACCCGAGGGTGACCAGCAACGGTTGCGCGAGCTGAATGGTGAATTGTCCACTCTCAGCACCAAATTCCAGCAGAACCTTCTCAAAGACACGAACGAATTGGCCGTCGTCGTCGACGACGTCGCAGAACTTTCGGGCCTTTCCGCGGACACGATCGCGGCCGCCAGGGAAGCAGCGAGTGCCCGCGAACTGCCGGGCAAGTACGTTCTCAACCTCGTTCTCCCGACCGGCCAGCCCGCATTGGCCTCGTTGGAAAATCGCGCACTGCGTGAGCGCCTTTACCACGCCTCCATCGCCCGCGGTAACGGTGAAAATGCCTACGACAACAAGGCGACCCTCGCCCGCATGGCCGCACTGCGCGCCGAGCGGGCGGCGCTGCTCGGCCACCCGCACCACGCGGCGTACGTGATCTCCGACGAGACCGCACGGACGGCCGAAGCGGCGACCGGCCTGCTGGAGCGCCTCGCGCCCGCCGCGGTCGCCAACGCGAAGGTCGAAGCGGAGGAGCTGGAGCGCTACCTCGCCGAAGACGTCCCCGGCGCCTCGCTGGAGCCGTGGGACTGGCCGTTCTACGCCGAACGGGTCCGCCGCGACCGCTTCGACGTCGACGCCGCCGCGCTGCGCCCGTACTTCGAGCTGAACCGCGTCCTCGTCGACGGCATCTTCCACGCCGCGGGCAAGCTGTACGGCCTGTCCTTCTCCGAGCGCCACGACCTGCCGAAGTACCACCCGGAGGTCCGCGTCTTCGAGGTCTTCGACGCCGACGGCACCGGGCTCGGCCTGTTCCTCGGCGACTACTACACCCGCGACTCCAAGCGCGGCGGCGCCTGGATGAACACCTTCGTCGACCAGAGCGAGCTCTTCGGCACCCAGTGCGTGGTCGTCAACAACCTCAACATCGCCCGCCCGCCGGAGGGCGAGCCGACGCTGCTCACCTTCGACGAGGTGAACACGGCGTTCCACGAGTTCGGCCACGCGCTGCACGCGCTGGTCTCGGACGTGCGCTACCCGACCTTCTCCGGCACCAACGTCCCGCGTGACTTCGTCGAGTACCCCTCGCAGGTCAACGAGATGTGGATGCTCTGGCCCGAGGTGCTCGCCAACTACGCCCGCCACCACGAGACCGGCGAGCCGCTGCCCCAGTCGCTGGTGGACAAGCTCCTCGCGTCCCAGCTGTACGGCGAGGGCTTCTCGACGACCGAGTACCTCGCGGCCTCCCTGCTCGACCAGGCCTGGCACGGACTGGGCGTCGACGACCACGTCGAGGACGTCCAGCGCTTCGAAGCCGCCGCGCTGGAGAAGGCGGGCGTCGCGCTGGGAAGCGTGCCGCCGCGCTACCGCAGCACGTACTTCGCGCACATCTTCTCGGGCGGCTACGCGGCCGGGTACTACTCCTACATCTGGAGCGAGGTGCTCGACGCGGACACCGTCGAGTGGTTCAAGGAGAACGGCGGCCTCACCCGCGACAACGGCGACCACTTCCGCCGCGAGCTGCTCGGGCGCGGCGGCAGCGTCGACCCGATGGTCGCGTTCCGCAACTTCCGCGGCCGCGACCCGGAGATCGAGCCACTGCTCAAGCGCCGCGGTCTCACCGGCGCCTGAGCCAGGTCAGCGGGACCAGGCGCCGGGAGGCTCGTAGGCCGGGCGGGTCCAGCCGGGCCGGGGGTCGGGCTGGACGGCCTCGGTGCGCGGCTTCTCCGCGAGCAGGCGCAGCGCGACCGTCAGGGCGGCGAGTTCCTCGTCGTCCGGCCTGCCGCGCAGCACGGTGAACCCGAACGCGGTCACGCGGGCGGGTTCCCGTGCTTGCGGCCGGGCAGGCTGGCGTGCTTGGCGCGGAGCATCTCGAGTGAGGCGATGAGGACGGCCCGGGTGTCGGCGGGGTCGATGACGTCGTCGACCAGTCCGCGCTCCGCGGCGTACAGCGGGTGGACGAGCTGGCTGCGGTACTCCTTGATCCAATGCTCGCGGGCGGCTTCGGGGTCTTCGGCGGCGGCGATCTCGCGGCGGAAGACGACGTTGGCCGCGCCCTCGGCGCCCATGACGGCGATTTCGTTGGTGGGCCAGGCAAAGGAGAGATCGGCCCCGATGGAGCGGGAGTCCATGACGATGTACGCGCCGCCGTACGCCTTGCGCACGATGAGCTGGATGCGCGGGACGGTGGCGTTGCAGTAGGCGTAGAGCAGTTTGGCGCCGTGGCGGATGATGCCGCCGTGTTCCTGGTCTTTGCCCGGCAGGAAGCCGGGAACGTCGACCATGGTGATCAGCGGGATGTTGAAGGAGTCGCACATCGAGACGAACCGCGCGGCTTTTTCGGAGGTATGGATGTCGAGGACGCCCGCGTAGGAGGCGGGCTGGTTGGCGACGATGCCGACGACGTGACCGTCGAGGCGGGCGAGGCCGCAGATGATGTTGGTGGCCCAGGAGGCGTGGACCTCGAACAGGTCGCCGTCGTCGATGATCTCCTCGATGACCGCGCGCATGTCGTAGGCCTGGTTGGGATCGGCGGGCACGAGGTCGAGCAGCGGCTCGCACCGGCGGGCCCGGCTGTCGGTGGCCGGGGCGGGCGGCGGCAGCTCGCGGTTGTTCGACGGGAGCATCGACAGCAGATGCCGGACGTCGGCAAGACAGTCCTCTTCGGTGTCGTACACGAAACCTGCGGCGCCGGAGACCGTGCCGTGCACGTCGGCGCCGCCGAGCTGGTCGTGGGTGATCTCCTCGCCGGTGACGCTGCGGACCACATCCGGGCCGGTGATGTACATCTGCGCGATGCCGCGGACCATGAACACGAAGTCGGTCAACGCGGGCGAGTACGTCGCGCCGCCCGCGCACGGGCCGAGCATGACCGAGATCTGCGGGATCACGCCGGAACACCGGACGTTGCGCCGGAAGATACCGCCGTAGCCCGCGAGCGCGGTCACCCCTTCCTGGATCCGCGCGCCCGCACCGTCCGAAAGGGACACGAGCGGCGCGCCGGCCGATTCGGCGAGGTCCATCACCTTGTGGATCTTCTGCGCGTGCGCCTCACCGAGCGAGCCGCCGAAGACGCGGAAGTCGTGCGCGTAGGCGAACACCGTGCGGCCGAACACGGTGCCCCAGCCGGTGAGCACCCCGTCCGTCCACGGGCGGCGGTCCTCGAGGCCGAACCCGGTCGCCCGATGCCGCCGGAAGCCTTCGATCTCCCGGAAGGAACCCGGATCGAACAACAGGTCCAGCCGGGCGCGCGCGGTGAGCTTGCCCCGCTCGGCCTGCAGCCGCGTCGCCCGCGCCGACGGCCCGGCGAGCACCTCGGCGCGGGCCGCGGTGAGCTCCTCGGCGTACCCGCGCAGATCGGGAGGGCTACCCGCGGGGCCTGGCTGGTCGATGATCGTCACGCCCGCCAGCAAACGCGCGCTCGCTCGAGGACGGACCGAGGACGGCCGCCACCGCGCCGTCGGCGCCGTCCGCCGTGTCCGCCGCCCACGCGACGTAGCCGTCCGGGCGGACCAGTAAGGCAGGCACTCCCGGCGGCCTGGCGGTGACGACGGTCAGCCGGGAGTGCGCGGCGGGCTGAGCTGAGTTTTCGTCGGTGAGCAAGAGAAAACGGCCGTCGTGGGCGTGCTCGGCCAGTCTCGTGCCATCGGCCAGCTCGACGTCGGGCGCCATCCGTCCGGTCAGCGGATGCTCGCCAGGCAGGTCGTAGTGCTGCCACGCGCCGGAGATGCGCGTCGTCACGTACGTGGCGGCGGGCCCGGTATCGAGGAAGTCGGTGACGATCTCGCGCAGCGCCCGCGACGCCGGATCCGTGCGGCCGAGCGCGGTCTGGGCGAGTGTCCACCGCTGCACCCAGTCACCGACCGGGTGGCGCTCGGCGGTGTAGGTGTCCAGCAGGCCGGGTGGTCCGTCGCCGCGCACCGCCGCGGCCAGCTTCCAGCCGAGGTTCATCGCGTCGGCGAGGCCGAGATTCATGCCCTGGCCGCCGAACGGCGAATGGACGTGTGCGGCGTCGCCCGCCAGCAGCACCCGGCCCCGGCGGTACTCCGTCGCCTGCCGGGCGGTGTCGGTGTAGCGGGTGGCGACCGGGACGGCGCCGATCTTCACCTCGATCCCGGCGACCCGGCGCAGGCTGTCCTCGATCTCGGCGGCGGTGACCGGCCGGTCACGGTCGGCCGTCCTGCCGTATTCGACGGTGTGCAGGCGCCCGTGCACCGGGCCGTGGACGTACGCGCCAGCGGGCGTCGGCGTCCATTCGCCGACCGGGGGAGCACCGGGGCCGTCGAACTCGACCATGGCCTGGATACCGGTGAACTCCGGGCCCGCGCCAGGGAAGGCGAAGCCGGCGAGCTTGCGTACCCGGCTGCGCCCGCCGTCGCACCCGGCGAGCCAGCCTGCCCGGATCGTCTCGCCGCCCGCCTCGACGGTCACGCCGTCCGCGGACGCGGTGAAGCCGGTCAGCCCGCGGCCCCAGCGCACCTCGGCGCCGAGCGCGGTGGCCCGCTCGGCGAGCACCGTCTCGAGCGCGGACTGGCTGATCACGCCCGCGCCGAGCCGGTGGGCCGCGAAGTCCGGATGGCCGAAGTCGAGCCGGTCGTAGCGGATGACGATGCCGGAGAAGTGGCCGACGAACCGGGGTTTCGCCTCGTCCGGCGAGCCGGGACCCGCCGATTCGGGGTCGTACCACCAGATCGCGGCCTCGCGCACCGCGGGCAGCAGGCCGCGCCAGTGGAACGCGTGCGCGGTCGGCGCGTTGACCGACCTGGCGCCCATCGCCCCGGTCATGATCGCGCGCTCGGCGCCGTCGCGTTCCTCGAGCACCAGCACGGAGGCGCCGGCCAGGCTCAGTTCACCGGCGAGCATCAGGCCGGTCGGCCCGGCACCCGCAATCACCACGTCGTAGCCCACAGGTTCCGCTCCCGTCCGTCCGGTTCTCGCCGCCAGCGGGGGACAGCCGACCACGGCCGCCTCGAGCCCATCTGGATACCGGGTTTCGACCGGTTCTCGAATCCACGCCAGCACAGTGAGCCGGTCCGCGAGGAGGGAAGTGCAGATGACCACGACCGAATCGGCCGAGCCGCGCGCGGCCGCCCGCTTCACCCGGTTCGCGCTGCCGTACGCGCTGATGGTGGTCGTCCCCGCGGTGCTCGCCGTCGTGCTGCTGCGCACCGGCGGCGGTTTCGACACCGCGGGCGGGCAGCGGCAGCCGGGCTCGGCCGACCTGTTCGGGAAGCTGCTGTTCGTGCTGCCGGTGGTGTTCCTGGCCTGCCGTCTGCTCACCGTGGTGGCGAAACGGCTCTGGCAGCCCGCGGTGATCGGCGAGATCTTCGCCGGTGTCCTGCTCGGACCGTCGTTCCTCGGCTGGGTGTGGCCGAGCGGGTTCGCCTGGCTCTTCCCGGCCTCGCTCACCTCGACGATCAACGTACTGGCGCAGGTCGGGCTGGTGCTGTTCATGTTCCTGATCGGCTACGAGGTCGACGCGGCGCTCATCCGGCGGCGCTCGGACACGGTCGTGCTGGTCAGCCACGCCGGCATCCTGCTGCCGTTCCTGGCGGGCACCGCGCTGGCGCTCGGCATGTACGGACCGCTCGGCGGCACGGCGAACCGGCTCGCGTTCAGTCTCTTCCTGGCGGTCTCGCTGAGCGTCACGGCTTTCCCGGTGATGGCCAGGATCCTGGTCGACCGCCGCATGATGGACCGGCCGATCGCGGCGTTCTCGCTCGGCTGCGCGGCGATCACCGATGTCACCGCGTGGTGCCTGCTGGTGCTCGTGGTCGCCATCGCGAACGGGACCTCGCTCGCGGCCATCGGCTGGACGGTGCTGCTGGCCGCGGTGTTCTTCCTGGTGATGACCATGCTCGTCCGCCCGCTGCTGCGGTGGCTGGTGGCCCGCGAGCCGTCCGGCGCCGTGCTGCTCCCGGCCTTGCTGGCCGGGCTGGTGCTGGCCGCGCTGGCGACCAACGAGATCGGCATCCACCCGATCTTCGGCGCTTTCCTGTTCGGCGTGATCACCCCGCGCGGCGCGCTGGTCGTGCGGCGCGTCACCGGCGAGATGCACGGGCTGACCTCGGCGCTGCTGCTGCCGCTGTTCTTCGTCTACACCGGACTCAGCACGGACTTCGGGCTGCTCGGCTCCGACTGGACGCTGTGGGCCTGGTGCGCGCTGCTGACCGTGGTCGCGATCGTGACGAAATGGGGCGGCAGCCTGCTGGCCGCGCGGCTCGGCGGCATGGGCTGGCTCGAGTCGTTCTCGGTCGGCGCGCTGATGAACTGCCGGGGACTGACCGAGCTGGTGGTGCTCACCATCGGCCTCCGGCTGCACGTGATCACGCCGACCGTGTTCGCGATGCTCGTGCTCATGACCTTGGTGTCCACCGTGATGACCGCTCCCGCGCTGACGCTGGCCGACCGGCTGCGCCGTCGCGGGCAAGACCGGCGGGCCACCGCCGGCTGAGAGGAGAACCTGTGTCCAAGGACGTGGATTTCGACATCGGCGTGATCGGCGGCGGGCCCGCCGGTGCGACGATCGCCTCCTATCTGGCGAAGGCCGGGCTGAGCGTGGCGGTGTTCGAAGGCGCGGTCTTCCCGCGTGAACACGTCGGCGAGTCACTGGTGCCCGCGACGATGCCGGTGATGCGGGAGATCGGCGTGCTGGAGAAGATCGACACCGCCGGGTTCCCGCGCAAGTACGGCGCCGCGTGGACCTCCGCCGACGACCGGCGCGACAGCCCGACCGGCTTCCAGGCCAGCTCGCACGGCTGGGGAGTCGCCGAAATCGCTTATGAGGAACGGGATCAGGCCGGTGTCGACCGGCCGTACACCTACCACGTCGACCGAGGGCGGTTCGACCAGATCCTGCTCAAGCACGCGGAGGAACTGGGCGCGAAGGTGTTCCAGGGCACCCGGGTGACCGGAGTGGACTTCGACGATCCGGACCGGCCGGTGCTGCGGGTGAAGCTCGGCGGGCAGCGGGCCGGTGTCGGCGTGCGCATGGTGGTGGACGCCAGCGGCCGCGGCACCACACTGGGCACCCAGCTCAAGCTGAAGGTGCCCGACCCGGTGTTCGACCAGTACGCCGTGCACACCTGGTTCGAGGGACTGGACCGCGGGCTGGTGGCGCGCCGCCCGGAGGACGCGGACTACATCCACGTGCATTTCCTGCCGCTCGAGAACACCTGGGTGTGGCAGATCCCGATCACCGACACGATCACCTCGGTCGGTGTGGTGACGCAGAAGTCGAGATTCAAGGAAGCCAGGGAAGACCTCGAGGGATTCTTCTGGAAGACCGTTTCCAGCCGCCCCGAACTGCTCGACGCGCTGAAGAACTCCGAACGGATCCGTCCTTTCAAGACAGAGGGCGACTACAGCTACGGAATGCGGCAGATCGCGGCCGACGGGATGGTGCTGATCGGGGACGCGGCGCGCTTCGTCGACCCCATTTTCTCCAGCGGTGTCAGCGTCGCGATGAACAGCGCGCGGCTGGCGGCCAAGGACATCATCGCCGCGCACGCGGCTGGCGATTTCCGCAGGGAACGGTTCGACGGCTACGTCTCGACGCTCCGGCGCGGAGTGCGCATGTGGTACGACTTCATTTCCATGTACTACCGGCTGAACGTGCTGTTCACCGCGTTCATCGACGACCCGCGCTACCGGCTGGACGTCATCCGGCTGCTGCAGGGTGACGTCTACGACGCCGAAGAACCCGAAGCGCTCACCGCGATGAAGGAACTCGTGGCCGCGGTCGAGCAAGATCCCGATCACCTGTGGCATCACCGGCTCGGCGACCTGAAGGCGTCGTCCTCCGCGCTGGCCCTTTTCTGAAATCGGAGAACCATGTCGTCAGAAGTGCTCGAGAAACTGACCGAATACGCGCGGGCGGAACTGTTCCCGGCGACGGAAGTGCGCCCGGAGACTGCGCTGGTCTCGTCCGGACTGCTCAAATCCGTCGACACCGCGCGGATCGTCGCCTATGTGCACGAGGAGTTCGGCGTGCGGATCCCGCTGGCAGGGCTCAAGCGTGACAATTTCGAGAACCTGGGCAGGCTCGCCGCGCTGGTGACCTCGCTGCGCACCCCGACGGCCTGAGGGAGTACCCGTGAATCCGAGCCAGCGCCCGGCGCCGCCGATCGCCGTCATCGGCATGGCCTGCAGGCTGCCCGGCGGCATCGACACCCCGGACGATCTGTGGGAATTCCTGATGGCGGGCAAGGACGCGATCGGCGAGGTCCCGCCGGAGCGCTGGGCCGCCTATGCCAGGCGTGACCAGGAGACGGCGAACGCGCTGCGCGGGGTGACCCGGCGTGGCGGGTTCCTCGCCGACGCGGCCGGGTTCGACGCGGACTTCTTCGGGATCACCCCGCGCGAGGCCGAGCTGATGGACCCGCAGCAGCGGATCATGCTCGAACTGGGCTGGGAGTCGCTGGAGCACGCCGGGATCGACCCGCACACGCTGGCCGGGTCCGACGCGGCCGTGTACGTGGGCGTCGGGTCCGACGACTACGGCAGGCAGCTGCTCGAAGACCTGCCGAGGATCGAGGCGTGGACCGGGATCGGCGCCGCGCAGTGCGCGGTGGCCAACCGGATCTCCTACACCCTCGACCTGCGCGGTCCGAGTTTCAGCGTCGACACCGCGTGCTCGTCCTCGCTCGTCGCGCTGCACCTGGCCTGCGCAGGCCTGCGCGACGGCGAGTGCGCGGTCGCGCTGGCCGGTGGCGTCAACGTGATCGCTGGGCCAGGCCTGTCGAAGGTGCTCGACGAGGCGGGCGCGACCTCCGCGCAGGGCCGGTCGCGGCCGTTCGACGCCGAGGCCGACGGCTACGGCCGCGGTGAGGGCGCCGGGATCGTCGTGCTGAAGCGGCTTTCCGACGCCGAGGCGGACGGCGACCGGATTCTCGCGGTGATCCGCGGCAGCGCGGTCAACCAGGACGGCCGGACCAGGGGCATCATGGCGCCCAACGGCGCCGCGCAGGCCCAGGTGGCGCGGCTGGCGCTGCGGCAGGGCGGCGTCGACGCCGGGTCAGTCGCCTACGTGGAGGCGCACGGGACCGGCACGCCTGCCGGTGACCCGGTCGAGGCGGCGGCGCTCGGCGAGGTGTACGGCGCGGGCAGGCGGCCGGGCGACCCCTGCCTGATCGGCTCCGTCAAAGGCAACATCGGTCATCTCGAAGCGGGTGCCGGGATCGCCGGCGTGATCAAGGCCGTGCTGGCTCTCGGCCACGGGATGATCCCGCCGCAGGCAGGCGCCGGGATCAGCGCGCCGAACCCGGAGATCCCTTGGGAGACAACGGGTCTGCGGCTGGTCACCGAACCGACGCCGTGGCCGGAGCATGCGGGACCTCGGCGGGCCGGGGTCTCGGCGTTCGGTTACGGCGGCACCGTCGGCCATGTCGTGCTCGAGCAGGCTCCGGCCCGGCGCCCGGTGGCGACCCGGCCGGAATCCGCGGCGCCGCAGGTGTTCCCGCTGTCGGGGCGGACCGAGGCGGCGGTGCGCGAGTACGCGGGCAGGCTCGCCGAGTTCGTCGGCAGGGACAGCACGCCCGAGGTGCTGGCGGACCTCCGGCACACGCTGTGGAACCGGCGCGCGCGGCTGCCGTCGCGGGCGGCGGTCGTGGCGCACGATTCCGCGTCACTGCGGTACGAGCTGCGCAAGCTCGCCACCGACCAGCCTTCGGCAGGGATCAGCACCGGCACGGCGCCGCCCGGCGTGCCGGAGCCCGTGGTCTGGGTGTTCTCCGGGCACGGGTCACAGTGGAGCGGCATGGCCCGCGAACTGCTGCTCGGCGACCCGGACTTCGCCGGGGTGATCGACACGATCGACCCGATCTTCCGGCAGGAGGCCGGCTTCTCCGCCCGCGAGGCGCTGCTGGACGGCGAGCTCGGCGGGGTGGACCGGATCCAGTCGTTGCTCTTCGCCGTCCACTGTGGACTCGCGGCGGTCTGGCGGCGGCTCGGCTCGCGCCCGGCCGCGGTGCTCGGGCATTCGGTCGGCGAAGTGGCGGCCGCGGTCGTCGCCGGCGTGCTCGACCTGGAGCAGGGCGCGCGGCTGATCTGCCGCCGGTCGGCGCGGCTGCGCGCGGCGGCCGGTGGCGGGGCGATGGCGATGGCCGCGCTGCCGTTCGCCGAGGTGGAAGCGTTGCTGGCCGGGCAGTCCGAGGTGGTGGCGGCCATCGAGTCGTCGCCGGTGTCGACCGTGGTCAGCGGCACGCCGGACGCCGTCGCGGCGTTCACCGCCCGCTGCGGCGCCGACGGTGTCGCGGTCCGGCCGGTGGCCTCCGACGTCGCGTTCCACAGTCCGCAGATGGAGCCGCTGCTGGCCGGTCTGCAGGCCGACCTGGCCGGCCTGACCCCGGCGGCGCCGTCGATCCCGCTCTACTCGACCGCGCTGGCGGATCCGCGGGCGGATGCTCCGCGTGACGCCGGATACTGGGCGCTGAACCTGCGCGAACCGGTCCGGCTGGCCACCGCGATCGAGGCCGCGGTGGCCGATGGTCACCGGTTCTTCCTGGAGGTCTCACCGCACCCGGTGGTCAGTCATTCGATCGGCGAGACACTGGCCGAACTCGGGGCCGGCGACGCGTACGTCACCGGGTCGCTGCGCCGTGGCCGTCCGGAGCTGGCGACGCTGCTGACCTCACTCGCCGAGCTGCACTGCCACGGCGGCGAGGCCGTCCCGCCGGCGCCGGGTGAGCTGATCACGCTGCCCCGGGTCGCGTGGCGGCACCGCCGCTACTGGCGGGCGGGCCCGGACGCCGAGCACCCGGGTGCGGCGGCGCGGTGGCACGACCCCGCGTCGGCCGGGCTGCTCGGCGCGCCGGTGACGGTCGCCGTGCCGGGCGCGCCGCGGATCTGGCAGACCCGGCTCGACGACGCGAGCCGCCCGTACCCCGGCAGGCATCCGGTGCAGGGCGTGGAGATCGTGCCAGCCGCCGCGCTGCTCAACACGCTGTCCGCGGCGGTGGACGGGCGCGCGCTGAGCGGTGTCCGGCTGCTGGCGCCGCTGGCGGTGAGCCCGGCGCGCGAGGTGCAGGTGCTGCGCCAGGACGAGGTGGTCACCATCGCGTCGCGGCCGCTCGGCGCCGAAGAGGACCACTGGCAGACCCATGCGACGGCGACGTCGGGCACCGCCGCCGAGGAGTCCATTGTGGACATCGCGGCGGCGCGCGAACGGTGCGGCGTCCGGCGTGAGCCCGGTGTGGTGCTGGAATCGCTCGTCGCGGCGGGGATCGCGAGCGCCGGATTCGGCTGGACGGTGACCGAGGTGCGCACCGGCGACGGCGAGCTGCTGGCCACGGTGCGCCCGGACGGCGAGACGGCCGAGCAGGCCTGGGCCGGTGTGGTAGACGCGGCGTTGTCCGCCGC
The DNA here is from genome assembly GCF_900107045.1 of Amycolatopsis xylanica. Lineage (GTDB taxonomy): Bacteria > Actinomycetota > Actinomycetes > Mycobacteriales > Pseudonocardiaceae > Amycolatopsis > Amycolatopsis xylanica. Next base: position 1,494,346 of record NZ_FNON01000001.1, on the reverse strand, counting down.
GCCGCTGGTGTTCGGCGGCGAACCGGTGCTGCGCATCGCGGACCGGGTGGACCGGGTGAGTTTCGCGGCCAGGCCACCGGCCGCGCCGGTGCTGCGGATCAGCGTGTGCGGCGATGGCGTGGTGGATGTCCAGGTGCTCGACGACGAAGGCCGGGTCGCCGGCGTGCTCGCCGGGTTGCGGTATCGGACGCTCGACGGCGGCGCGGAGACCGGTGTCGACCGGCAAGGTCTGGTCCACCGGCTGACCTGGTCGCCGGTGACCAGGCAGGCCCGGCCGTTGCGCAGGCTCGTCGTTTTCGGCGCGGACGACGGCCTCACCGAAGGATTTACCGGTGTCGAATGCTTGCACCTGACCGAGATCGTCGAGCTGGCGAACCTGCTGGGGGAGCTGGACGACCGTGACGCCATCGCCGTCGTCCCCGCCGCGGAACCGGCGGACGCGGCGCCGGGCGCGATCACCGCCGCGGCCGCCGAAGCGGCGTGGACCCTCACCCGCGTCGCGCAGCTGCTGGCCGGGCGCGACCTGCGCAAACCACCCCGGCTGTGGGCCGTGACGAAGGGCGTCCGCGAAGGCGCCGGGGTGACCCACTCGGTGCTGTGGGGACTCGGCAGGGTCATCGGCGGCCAATATCCCGGCTTCTGGGGCGGGATCGTCGACCTGCCGGACGCCGGGGCCGCCGGGCTCGCCGAGGTGCTCGGCGGGACGGGGGAGGCGGACGTGTTCGCGCCCCGCGAAGGCGTCGTCGAAGCCGCGCGCCTGGTGCCGCTCGACGGCGACCCGGAGCGGCCCGCGCTGCGCTGCCGTCCCGACGCGACCTACCTGATCACCGGCGGCCTCGGGGTGCTGGGACTGCGGGTCGCGGCGTGGCTGGCCGACCGCGGCGCGCGGCGCCTGGTGCTGACCGCGCGGACCCCGGTGCCGCCGCGGGCCGAGTGGCCGGGTTCGGCCGACCCGCGCGTCCAGGCGCTGCGCGTGCTGGAGGACCGCGGCGTGACTGTGCGGACGCTGGCGCTCGACGTCGCCGACGAGCGGGCGGCGCGGATGCTGGCGGACCCGGACGCGCTGGGCCTGCCGCCGATCCGCGGTGTCGTCCACGCGGCAGGCGTGCTCGACGACCGGATGCTCGACGAACTGGACTACGACTCGCTGGCCGCCGTGCTGCGGCCGAAGGCGCGGGGCGCGCTGGTGCTGGACCGGCTCTTCCCGCCGGGCAGCGTCGACTTCTTCGCGTTGTTCTCGTCGTTCGGCCAGTTCCTCGGACTGCCGGGGCAAGCGGCCTACGCGTCGGCGAACGCGTTCCTCGACGCGGTCGCCAACCGGCGCGCGGCCGCCGGGCACGCCGACGCGCTCAGCCTGTGCTGGACGTCGTGGCGTGGCATGGGCATGGCGGTCAGCGAGGTGGTCGACGCCGAGCTGCGGCACGCGGCGGTGACGGACATTTCGGCGGACGAGGCGTTCCGGGCCTGGCTCGACGCGTCACGTCACCGCGTCGGCCAGGTGGCGGTGTTCGGCACGACGGACGCGCCGCACCGGCGGCCGCCGGTGCTGACCGAGCTGCGGTCCGAAGTGGACACCGAGGACGACGGGACCGGCGTGCTGGCCGGGCTCACCGGCGAGGAGCGGCTGGCACGGCTGGTCGAGGAGATCACCGCGCAGATCGCCGCCGAGATGCGGCTGCCGGTGGCGGAGCTCGACGCCCGGCGGCCGCTGACCGCGCTGGGCCTGGATTCGGTGATGACGCTGTCGATCCGGCGGCGCCTGGAGACCCGGTTCGGCCTCGGCCTGCCCGCGACCCTGCTGTGGAAACTGCCCACCGTGGCCGAGGTCGCGGGCTATCTCAGTGATCTGCTGCCGGAGGACTGAAGCATGCGTTTCGACGAGTTGTTCATCGCGGGCGTCGGCTCGTATCTGCCGAAGACCGTGGACGTGGACGAGGCGGTCGCCGACGGCCGCTACGACGCCGAGGAGCAAGCGGGCAGCGGTCAGCTGGCGGTGGCCGTCGCGGGTGACGGCGAAACCCAGCCGGAGATGGCGGCGCTGGCAGGCCGGGTCGCGCTGGAGCGGTCCGGCAGGCGGCCGGACGAGGTCGCGCTGCTGCTGCACGCCGTGACCGGCCACAATGGACTCGAAGGCTGGAACTCCGCGGCCTATCTGCAAAAACGGGTACTCGGCGGCGCGGGCATCTCGTTCGAGATCCGGCAGCTGTCCAACGGCGCCATCGCGAGCGTCGAGCTGGCGGGCGCCTACTTGGCCGCCTCGGGACTGGACGCGGCCATCATCACCTCGGCCGACCGGTTCGCCGAGCCGGCGTGGGATCGGTGGCGCTCGAGCTGGGGCCTGGTCTTCGCGGACGGCGCGAGTGCCGCCGTGCTCTCCCGCGACGGCGGGTTCGCCAGGGTGCTCTCGGCGGTCACCGTGTCCGACCCGGACCTCGAGGTGCTGCACCGAGGCAGCTTGCCGTTCACCGCGGCGCCCGACACCGGCGGCTATCCGATCGACTTCCGCGCCCGCACCCTGGACTCGTCGTACGACATCGGGTTCGACGAGGTCTCCGCCAGGATGGCGACCGGGCTGAAGTCGGCCGTGGCCCGCGCGACCGAGGAAGCGGGCGTGTCGGTGGCCGACGCCCGGCACTGCGTCGTGCCGCACTTCGGGCGCGAGCTGCTGCACCGCGAATGCCTCGGCGTGCTCGGCATCGACCTCGCCCGCACGACCTGGTCCTGGGCGGCGCACATCGGCCACCTCGGCGCGGCCGACCAGTTCGCCGGTCTCACCTATCTGACCGAGGCCGGTGCGCTCGCGCCGGGTGACCGGGTGCTGCTGCTCGGCATCGGCGGCGGCTTCAACTGGACCTGCGTCGTGCTCGAGATCACCGGCCATCCGTCCTGGTCGTGACCCTGGCCCGGGATAAAGCCCGCTTTATCCCGGGCCAGGGCGCTAGGCGAAGTGGTGGCGGAGGTCGCGGCGGACGACCTTGCCGGTCGCCGACCGTTCGATGGCGTCGACCAGCACGATCCGGCGGATCTGTTCGTAGTAGGGCAGATCCGCGTTGACGGCGGCGGCGATCGCGGCCGCGTCGGCGTCCGGGGAGGCGGCGACGACCAGCGCGTGGGCCACGGCGCCGCTGAACTCGTCGGGGACGTCGACCACCACGCCGTCCGCGACGGCCGGGTGGCGCAGCAGTACCCGCTCGATCTCGGTCGGGGACACCAGCCAGTTGTCGCACTTGAACGTGTCCTTGATGCGGTCGACGACGAACAGGTCGCCGTCCTCGTCGTAGAAGCCGACGTCGCCGGTGGAGAACCAGCCGTCGGCGTCGACGTCGTTGCCGATGTCCCTGCCGAGATAGCCCACCATCAGCTGGGGGCCGCGGAGCTGGATCTCGCCCTTGGCCCCGGTCGGCAGCGCGGCGCGGGTGTCGATGTCGACGATCCGGCTCTGCGCGCCGGCGACCAGCAGCCCCGACGAGCCGGGTTTCGGTTTGTCCCAATCGGACAGATGGGTGGACGGCGAGTTCTCGGCCAGGCCGTAGCCCTGCGCCACCGGGACGCCGAACTGCTGTGACAGCACCAGGTTCACCGACGGCGACAGCGCGGAGCCGCCGGAAAGGATCGCACGCAGCCGGGGCGGCGCGAGCTCGGCGAGGCGGGGATCGGCGGCGAGCCTGGCCAGCCGCATCGGCAGGCTGTAGTAGTGCGTCGCGCGGTACGCCTCCGCCGCCTCGACCGAGCCCGCGATGTCCTCGCCGGTCCACAGCACGTGCGTGGCCATCGCCTGGACGCCGATGGTCAGGTGCATCAGGTGGAACGTGGGCAGGTAGGTGAACAGGACGGAGGTCTCGTCGAGCCGGTGCGCCACCGCGGTCTGCGCGGCGTTGACGGTGAGATTGCGATGGCTCAGCCGCACGGCCTTCGCCGCGCCGGTGGTGCCGCTGGTGAACTGCAGGCAGGACACGAGATCCTGCTCGTCCGGTGACCGCGGCGCCGCCGCGAACGCGGGAGCCGCGTCGAGCAGCTCGCCCAGCGTCGGCAACGAGGCCGCCTCCGGCGGGAGACCGGGCGCGCGTTCGGTCAGCACCACGGTCTTCAGCGCGGGCAGGCGATCCGCGATCGCGGCGAACCGCGGGTACATCTCCGGTGCGATCACCGCGACCCGCGCGTCGGCGACGGCCAGCACGTGCAGCATCCGCTGCTCGGTCAGCAGCGGGTTCACCACGGCACTGACCAGCCCGGCACGCGCGGCGCCGAAGTAGGCGACCGCGAACACCGGGTCGAGCACCGCCGGGATGGCGATCACCGCGCCCGGCCCGCCCGCGAGCGCGGCGAAGGCCGACGCGCAGCGGCTCACCTCGGCGTCGAGTTCGGCGTAGGTGAGGCCGCGGTCCGCGGTGACCAGCGCGGCCTTGCCCGGCACCCGCTCGGCGGCCCTGGTGAGCAGGTCGTCCACCCGTGGCCCGCCGAGCAGCCCGGAGATCGTCGCCAGCGGCGGGCCCGACCAGATCCGGCCTGCCTCGGTGTCGGACACGCTCATTGTCATCGTCGCCGATCCTTCCTGCGCTCGCCGGAAACAGCCCGGTCCGGCGATGAGGCTGCCCCGTCGCGCTCAGCGCTGTCTTGAGCCTGCTTGGAGCGACGGTCGACGCGGCGCTCCAGCACGGGTCCGGCGAGCGTCGAGCGTGCCGGGAAAGCATGCCGTGCGGGATCACTCGCGGTGGCATGGAAGGGAATTCTCATGGACGGCTCCCCAGCGGTGCTCGTGGTCGGCGCCGGACCGGTCGGCCTCACCGCCGCGCACGAGCTGCTGCGGCGCGACATCGAGGTCAGGGTGATCGACCGCGCGGACGGCCCAGCGGTCACCAGCCGGGCCACCGCGACGCACGCCCGCGCGCTCGAGGTCTACCACCAGATGGGCCTGCTCGACGAGGTGCTCGAGCGCGGCCAGCGGGTCGACGGGTTCACCGTGCACCGGCTCGGCCGGGCGCTGACCAGGCTCGGCACCAACTTCTCCGCGCTGCCGACGCGATTCCCGTTCACCCTCCAGGTCGATCAGGTGATCACCGAGGAGATTCTCCGCGCCAGGCTGGCGAAATCCGGCGTCGAGGTGGAATGGGGTGTCGCGCTGGAGGACCTGAGCGGCCACGCCGACCGGGCCGACGTCCGGCTGCGACATGCCGACGGGACCGCGGAGGAGCTTTCCGTGCCCTGGCTGATCGGCGCGGACGGCGCGCACAGCGTCGTCCGTGACCGGCTCGGCCTGCGGCTGGCCGGCGAGTCCTCGGAGACTTGGCTGATCGCCGACGCGATCGTCGACGCCGACCTGCCGCGCGACAGCCTGCACTGGATGCACACCGGCCAGGGCACGATCATGCTGGTCCCGTTCCCCGCGCCGGGCAAATGGCGGCTGCTGGACACCGTCGACGTCGACGGCGCGGACGATCCGGACGCGATCGCCGCCCGCTTCGCCGCGAAGATCACGGCAGGGCTGGGAAAACCGGCCACCGTGCGCACGCCGAGCTGGGTCTCGGTGTTCACCATCCGGCAGCGGATGGTCGAGCGGATGCGGGTTGGCCGCTGCTTCGTCGCGGGCGACGCGGCGCATGTCCACAGCCCGGCCTCCGGCCAGGGCATGAACACCGGGGTGCAGGACGCGCACAACCTGGCATGGAAACTCGCGGACGTGATCAGGGGGCACGCCGACGAGGCGCTGCTCGACAGCTACAGCGCGGAGCGGGTGCCGATCGGCGAGGCGCTGCTCGGCTCGACCAAGACCGCGACCCGGCTGGTGGCGCTGCGGGAGGCGGCCGTCAGCGCGCTGCTGCCGGTCGGCACCACCCTCCTCAATGGACTGGGCGGGGTGAAGCGGCGCGTCGAGGGCAAGGTGCAGAAGGTCATGTCCGGGCTGGCACTGAACTATGTGGACAGTCAGCTGACCGTGCCCTCCGGCGCGCCCGGAGCGATCGCGCCGGGCGACCGGGTCGGCTGCGACGGTGAGACCGAGCGGACCAGCGCGGGCTGGCGCGCGATGTGCGCCGAGTTCACCGATCCGCGCTGGACACTGCTCGCCTGTGCGGAAGACGAGCTGCTCGAGACGGTCGGCCGTGGCTACGGCCAAGCGGTTTCGGTGCGGTCGGTGTCGGCGCTCGGCGACCGGGGCCCCGGCGCGCTCGCGGATCCCGGCGGCACGCTGCGGGCGGAACTCGGGCTGCAGGACGGCCAGTACGCGCTGATCCGCCCTGACGGTTACCTCGCGGCGAAGGGCCCGCTCGGCGAGCTCACCGCGACACTCGGCAGGCTGCATTTGATCGACCGGGCGGTGGCGTGATGCGGCTGATCGACCTGTCCGTCCCCATCGACGCGTCGGTGTGGGAGCCGAACCCGGTGGTGCACGAGGTGCTCTCGCCAGCCGAGGGCGCGCGGCACATGGCCGACGGCATGCTCGCGAACCACGGCATCGCGTTCGACCCGGCCGAGCTGCCCGGCGGGGAGATGCTGTCGCTCGACACCCTCACCCTCACCTCGCACACCGGAACGCATGTGGACGCCCCGTCGCACTACGGGTCGCACGCGGCGTACGGCAGGCCCCGGCACATCGACGAGATGCCGCTCGACTGGTTCCTGCGGCCCGGCGTCGTGCTCGACCTGACCGATCAGCCGGTCGGCGCGACCGGGCCGGACAAGCTGCTGCGCGAGTTCGAGCGGATCGGCCACACGCCGCGCCCGTTCGACATCGTGCTGCTGCGCACCGGCGCCGACGTGCTGGCCGGCACGCCGAAGTACTTCACCGACTTCACCGGGCTCGACGCCGCGGCCACGAACCTGTTGCTGGACCTGGGGGTCGTGGTGATCGGCACGGACGCGTTCAGCCTCGACGCGCCGTTCGGCTGGATGATCGAGCGGTTCCACCGCACCGGGGATCGCGGCGTGCTGTGGCCCGCGCATTTCGCGGGCCGCGAGCGCGAGTACAGCCAGATCGAGCGGCTCGCGAACCTGGACGCGCTGCCTTCGGCCACCGGGTTCACCGTGTCCTGCCTGCCGGTCAAGATCGCGGGGGCGGGCGCGGGCTGGGCGAGGGCGGTCGCCATCGTCGAAGACCCCGCTGATGGCTGAGGTCGCGCTGCTGCTGCCGGGCCAGGGTTCCCAGCGGATCCGCATGGCGGCCGGGCTCTATCCGGGCGAGCGGGTGTTCGCCGAGGCGATGGACGAGGTGTTCGCCGCGCTGGGCCCGCCCGGTGACCGGTTGCGCGAGGACTGGCTGTCCCCGGCCCCGCGCCTCTCGATCGACGACGCCGCCTGGTCGCAGCCGCTGCTGTTCGCGGTCGGCCACGCGCTGGGCAGGCTGGTGTGCAGCTGGGGTGTCCGCCCGGCCGCGCTGCTCGGGCACAGCGTCGGCGAACTAGCGGCGGCCACGCTCGCCGGCGTCTTCCGACTGCCCGACGCCGTGGCGCTCGTGCTGGACCGGGTCGCCAGGGCCGCGGCCGCGCCGCCGGGCGGCATGCTCGCGGTCGCCGCGTCCGCCGCCGAGCTGGCGCCGTTCCTCGGTGACGGCGTGACGGTCGGCGCGGTCAACGCGCCGCGGCACACGGTGCTCGCGGGCGCGCGGGAACCCTTGGCCGCCGTGGCGGCCGCACTGACCGCGGCGGGGCTCGCCTTCCGGCCCGTTCCGTCGCTGTGCGCGTTCCACAGCGCGGCGCTGGCACCGGCGTTCGAAGGCGCGGAGAGCGCGGTCGGGCCAAGGAGAACCCCGCGGCTGACTGTCTACTCGGGATACACCGGAGCCCCGCTCGGCCCGGCCGAGGTGGCGGATGCCGCGTTCTGGGCCACCCAGCCGGTCGCGCCGGTGCACTTCTGGTCCACATTGGACAGTATGCTGGGCGACGGCGAGTTCGTGCTGGTGGAATGCGGCGCGGGACAGGAACTGTCCAAACTGGCCCGTCGCCATCCCGCCGTGCGCGCCGGGCGCAGCTCGGTGCTCCCGCTGCTGCCGTCCCGTGCCGGGACCCCGGACGCCGACCGGGCCGCCGTGCTCACCGCCCGTACCGTCCTGACCGACGCACGAGGGTCGTGAGTGTTCCGGCCGGTTAGAACCGGCCGGAACACTCACGACCCTGGGGCTGTGGTCAGCGCGTGGCGAACGTGACGAGCCGCCCGGCGACCTCGTTCGGGCTGGGCATCGTGGCCATCTCGGCCGCGATGTCGAGCGCGGTCTTGCGCAGTGTCTCGTCCTCGAGTGCCTGCCGGATCAGCGCGGTGGTGACGACGCCGTCGTCCGGCACCAGCGCGGCGCCGCGGGCGGCCAGCGCCAGCGCGTTGACGTTGCGGCCGGCGCCGCCGGTCACCACCAGCTGCGGGACACCGGCCGAGAGCGCGCTCATCGTGGTGCCGCCACCGCCGTGGTGCACGATCGCCTGACAGGTCGGGAGCAGCGCGGTCAGCGGGACCCAGCCCGCGATCCGGACGTTCGCGGGCGTGGTGCCCAGCTCCGCCGCGTCGGCTTCGCCGAGCGCGACCACGAAGTCCGCGTCGACCTCGGCGGCCGCGCCGATGATCTCGGCCGCCTTGCCGAGCCCCTCGTACCCGGGCACGATCGAGCCCAGGGTGACCGCGACCCTCGGCCGGTCACCGGTGGGCAGCAGCCAGTCCGGCAGCACCCCGGAGCCGTTGTAGGGCACACAGCGCATCGGCCATTCGTCCTCGGCCACCTCCACCGCGCTCGGCGGCGCCACGTCGAGCGTGACCCGGCGCGCGGGCAGGCCGTCGATGCCGAGCTGGTCGAACACCGGGGCCATGTGATGGCGGAACAGCTCGTCGATCCCGGTGGTGCGGCCGAGGTCGGCGTTGTGCCGGACGTAGGGCAGCCCGAGCTTGGCCGCGACGGCGAGCCCCGCGCCGTCGAGGAACGAGCCGACGATCAGGTCCGGCCGCCAGCCGCCTGCCACCTCCAGCAGCGCCGGGGTGTCGAACCCGGCGGTCTCGCCGAAGTAGTCGACGGCGTCGCGGACGTCGGTCTGCCGCTCGGTCTGCACCGCGTGCATGCGGGCGTACAGGTCCGGCCGCACCTGCTTGAGCTGCTCGAGCGCGGCGTCGAGGTCGAATCCCGGCGGCGTCAGGTCGGCCACCGGCAGGCCCGCGCGCTGGACCTGCAGGCCACCGGCGGAGGTGGCGAACAGGACGTCGTGGCCGGACGCCCGCAGCGCCCAGGCCAGCGGAACCATCGGGAAGGCGTGCCCGAGCGCGGGGGAGGAGGCGAAGAGTACTCGCATGAGTGGGTTCCTTCTGCTGTCGTGGTGACGGTCAGACCTTGTCCGTCGCCGCTTCGAGATGCCGCTTGGCCAGGGTGAGCGTCGCCAGGCTGTTGCCGCCCGCCGCCTCGGTGATGAACTTCCGCGCGTCCGCGACGGTCCGGCCGGCGCCGAGCACCCGCTCGACGGCGGCCTCGTTGACCGCGACCACGTGCCGCGAGGTCACGAGTACCCGGCCGCCGCCGAGTTCACGCACGGTCCATTCCCCGGTGTGCACGGCCATCAGCGACGGCGGCACGAGCTGCTTGTAGACGATCCGGTGCGCGTCGGGAAAGCAGACCCGCACCGACTCGGTCGTGTGCACTGAGCCGTCCTTCGCCGTGGTGTCCATGGTCATCCGCTGGATGTGCTCGACGTCCTCGCGCAGGTCGAGCCTGGCCACATGGGGCAGCAGGGCGGGCCACCGGTCGGCGCGATCGAGGAACGCGTAGACGTCCTCGGCGCGGCAGTCCATGGTGACCGAGTCCTCGAAGGAGAAGAGCAGTTCCCCGGCGTGGTCCCAGTTCTCGGCGAGCGCCTTGATGTTCGCGAGTTCCTTGTGACTGTTGCGATCCGTCGCGCTCGCGACCCAGTCGAGACCGGCGGCGTCGACCGCGGTGAACTCATGGGTCAGTGCCAGCACGCAGCCGCCGGAGACCGGCCGCACGGTCCACTCGCCAGCCATCGAGGCCACCGGCGCGGTCGACACCTCCTGGCGGAACTCGATCCGGTGCTCGTGGGGGTGCAGCACCCGCCGTGACGTCCAGTTCTTCACCTCGCCGTTCGCGTCGGCCCAGATCCGCAGCCGCTCTTCGCCCGCGGGCAGCCCGGTGCGCTCGACGTGGATCGTCGGCGCCAGGTGCTGCGGCCAGGCGGTCGCGTCGGCGATCACCCGGTACACCGTCTCGGCGGGCGCGTCGATGCTGATCTCGTGCCGGGTGTGCTGGAGTTCGGTTTCGGCCATCACGCCGCCATCCTTCGCTGGTAGTGACGGGAAGATCAGTAAATGCCCAGTCCGCCGCAGACGTTGAGCGCCTGCGCGGTGATCGAGTCGGCGTCGGCCGTGGTCAGGTAGTCGACGAGACCGGCGACCTCCGACGGCGTGCTGTACCGGCCGAGCGGGATCTTCTCGTTGAACTGGGCGAGCACGTCCTCCTCGGTCGTGTCCCAGGTCTCGGCGTACCGGCGGCGCACCCCGACGGCCATCGGCGTCTCGACGTAGCCGGGGCACACGGCGTTGACCGTGACCCCGGTGCGCGCCAGCTCCTTGGCCAGCGCCTTGGTGAACCCGATGACCCCCGCCTTCGCCGCGGAGTACGGCGCGCCGAGCGGCACGCCCTGCTTCCCGCCGGTCGAGGCGATGTTGATGATCCGGCCGCGGTCGGCGTCGCCGAGCCCGCCGGTGGTCAGCGCCGCCCTGGTGAGCAGGAAGACGCTGTTGAGGTTGGTGTCGATCATGTCGTACCAGAGCTCGTCGGTGATCTTCGCGGTCACCCCGCCACCACCGCGCCCGGCGTTGTTCACCAGCACGGTGAGCGGCCCGAACGTGTCCACCGCCGCGGTGACCAGCTCGCGCACCGACTCGGCCGAGCGGACGTCCGCGGGCGCGCCCGCGACGTCGAGGCCTTGCTCGCGCAACTCCTTCACCGTGGACGTCACGTTTTCCGCGGTCCTGGCGCACAGGAAGACGCGCAGGCCCCGCGCGGCGAGCTTCTTCACGACGGCGAGCCCGATACCGCTGGTCCCGCCGGTGACCAGTGCCACGCCCGATTGCTGTGTCATGCGTTGTCCTTTCGGCGATCTGCGAGCCGAGCCTGGGACCGGGCGCTCGAGTATCGGCGGACCACCGGTCGAGACCCGGCCGCCGCGCTCCACCGCGATTCGAGCCGCCGGTGCCACGGTCTGTCGCGGCTTTCCCCGGCGAAAGGACCCGGAGCAGATGACCAGAGCGATCACCGAGGCGGACACGTCGACGTACCTGGAGATCCAGCACTTCTACAGCCGCCAGATGAGCTACCTGGACAGCGGCGACGTCACGCGGTGGGCGGAGACGTTCACCGAGGACGGCGTCTTCGCGGCGAACGCCCACCCGGAGCCGCAGCGCGGCCGCGCGGTGATCGAGCGCAAGTCCCGCGAGATGGCGGATTCCCTTGCCGCACAAGGGATCCAGCGCCGCCACTGGCTCGGCATGCTGCACGTGGACGACGCGGGTGACGGCACCTACCTCGCGCACACCTACGCGCTCATCCTCGCCACCCCGGCTGGCGGGCAGGCCGAGGTCCGGCTCAGCTGCACCTGCGACGACGTGCTGGTCAAAACCGGCGGCCGCTGGCTGGTGCGGCATCGGCAGGTCTACCGCGACGATCTGCCGAAGTGACCGGGCGGACAGGGAAGGACGAGACGATGGAGAACACGGAGACAGTGGTCCCGGAAGCGGTGCTGCGGATGCGGGAACTCGCGCACAGCGCCGTGTGCGCGGCGGCGATCCGCGCCGCCGCGCGGCTCGGCGTGCCCGACGCGCTGGGCGACACGCCGGCGACGGCGGCGGCGCTGGCGTCCGAAGTGGACGCCGACGCCGACGCGCTGGCCAGGCTGCTGCGCGCGCTGAGCAGCTACGGGGTGTTCGCCGAGGAGCCGGACGGCCGGTTCGCGCACACCACGATGTCACGGCTGCTGAGGGAAGACGCGCCGCGCGGCCTGAAGTACAACGCGCTGTGGGCGACCGAGCCGTGGTCGTGGGAGGTGCTGCCCCGGCTCGAGGAGGCCGTCCGCACCGGCAAGGGCGTGTTCGAAGGCTTGCACGGCAAGCAGTTCTTCGACTACCTGCACGACGGCGTCCCCGAATCGGCCGAGGTGTTCGACAAGGCGATGACCCAGTCGAGCCTGCTCTCGGCGCGGGCCATCGCGGACGCGCTCGACCTCGGCGGGGTCACCACGGTCGCCGACATCGCGGGCGGGCAGGGCCGGGTGCTGGCCACCCTGCTGGAGCGCCATCCGTCGCTGCGCGGCATCCTGTTCGACCTGCCGGAGGTCGTCGCGGGCGCGGATCCCCGCCTGCGCGAGGGCGGCGCATTCGGCGGCCGCGTGCGCCTGGTCGGTGGCGACTGCCGCCGCTCCGTCCCCGGCGACGCCGACGTCTACCTGCTGAAGAACATCCTCGAGATGGACGACGAGCGCACCGTCGAGATCCTGCGGACGGTCGCCGCCGCCGGGCGGCCAGGCAGCCGGGTGGTCGTGCTGGAGAACCTGATCGACGGCAGCCCCGAGCTGAAGTTCACCACCGCCATGGACCTGTTGCTGCTGCTCAACGTCGGCGGCCGCAAGCACACCAAGGACGGGCTGGTCGCGCTGATGGAGAAGGCGGGCCTCGTCGTCGGCGAGTGCCGCGCGGTCAACTCCTACCTGCACCTGTTCGAGAGCACCATCCCGCGTTCCTAGCGCGCCGGCGGAAGTGAGCGACATGCGAGTCATGTTCACCGCGTTCGTGCCCAGCCACTTCACGATGATGGTCCCGCTGGCGTGGGCGTTGCGGGCCGCCGGCCATGAGGTGGTCGTGGCCGGGATGGGGGATATCGTCGCCGCCGCGCAGGCGGCGGGGCTGTCGACCCACCGGATCGGCACCGACGGCGGGTTCAGTTCCCATGTGAAGCCCGGTCATATGGCGGCCGACGGGGCAGGCGAAGCGCCGCCCGAGGTGCCGCTGACCGCGCACGAACTCGCCGCGCGCCGCCCCTGGGCGCAGATGAGCAGGCTGTGGCCGATGCTGGTCACCGATCTGAATCATTTGTTTGTGGATTTTGCGCGGGGGTGGGGTGCGGATTTGGTGGTGTGTGAGACGGATCATAATGGGTTGATTGCTGGTGGGGTGTTGGGTGTTCCGGTGGTGTATCACCGGTGGGGTCCGGATATGTTGGGGCCGTTGATTTTTGAGCATGCTTCGGTGGCGTTGGCTGAGGTGTGTGGTGGTTTGGGTTTGGGTGGTTTGCCGGTGCCGGATTTGGTGGTGGATTCGTGTCCGCCGGGTTTGCGTTTTAGTGGTTTGCCGGTGGCGGAGTCGGTTCGTTTTGTGCCGTTCAATGGGGTTGGTGAGGTGCCGTTGTGGTTTGGTGAGCGGCGGGGTCCTCGGGTGGTGGTGGCGTTGGGTTTGTTGGGTGGTCAGACGTTGTTGCCGGAGTTTGTGCGGGGTGTGGTTGAGGGGGTTTCGGCGGCGGTGGCTGGTGTGGGTGGGGTTGAGGTGGTGTTGCCGTTGGGTGTGGGTGCGGTGGAGGGGTTGGGTGTGTTGCCGCGGTGTTTTCGGGTGGTGGAGCCGACTCCGTTGAATTTGTTCGTGGGTGAGTGTGACCTGGTGATCAACCATGGTGGCGCCGGCACTGCGCTGACCGCCTGCGCTTACGGCATTCCCCAGCTGGTCCTTCCCCAGCCGCACGCGGCACCGGTCGGATGCGCGGAACGCGTCGTCGAAACCGGCGTCGGCCTGTCCGTGCCGTACGACACGGTCGTGGAGGACCCCTCCTCGCTCGTCGCCCCGATCCGCGCCCTGCTCGAAGACCCGCGCTACCGCGAGAACGCCGCCGCGATGGCGGCCGAGATGGCCACCCTGCCCGGCCCGGACGAACTCGTCCCCACCCTCGAAGCACTGGTCCGCACCCGGGGATAAAGCCCGCTTTATCCCCGGCTAGGGGGGTCGTGAGTGGTACGGCCGGTTCTAACCGGTCTAAACACTCACGACCCCAGGCGAGTGAGGGCGGGTCAGGTGGGGCGCGGGGCCCGGGCTCGCGAGCCGCGAACGGCCGAGGGCGGCACGAGCGCGCTGAGCCGGTCCACCGTGGCGGCGTCGAGCGCGAGGTCCGCCGCCGCGAGGTTCGACGTCAGGTGCGCGATGCGGCGGGTACCCGGGATCGGCACGACGCCGGGCCCTCGGCTCAGCAGCCAGGCCAGTGCGAGTGTCGCGAAAGGAACATCGCTGGGGAACGCGGCGCGCGCGGTCTCGATCAGCGCGTGGTTGTGGGCGAAGTTGGCGGTGTCGAACCGTGGATGGTTGCGCCGGAAGTCACCCGGCGCGAACTCGACGGCGCGGAGTTCGCCGGAGAGCATTCCCTTGCCCAGCGGCGTATGCGCGACCAGGCCGACTCCGAGCGAGGCTGCCGCCGGCAGGATCTCCGCCTCGACATGGCGTTCCCACAACGAATATTCGCTCTCCAGCGCCGTGATCGGATGCTCGGCGTGGCCGCGGCGCAGTTGGTCCGCGGACACCTCGGACAGTCCGATGTGGCCGATCTTGCCGTCGGCCACGAGCGACGCCAGGCCGCCGACGCTCTCCTCGATCGGCACGTCCGGGTCGGGCCTGCCCAGGTAGTAGAGGTCGATGTGGTCGACGCCGAGCCGTCGCAGTGAGGCGTCGCAGGCCTCGCGCAGGTAGGCGGGGCGGCCGTCGGTGATGACCGGTGGGCCGCCCGGCTCGGCCGACCGCAGGCCCCCTCGGGTCGCGAGCACGACGTCGGCCCGGCGTCCGGACACCGCGCGGCCGACGAGCTCCTCGTTCGCGCCCGCACCGTAGAAGTCCGCGGTGTCCAGCAAGGTCAAGCCCAGCTCGAGTCCTTTTCGGATGGTCGCGACACAGTCGTCGGCCGATGCGGCGCCGTAGCCGCCGGACATGCCGAGGCAGCCAAGCCCGACGGCGGACACTTCGAGTTCGCCCAGTTTCCGGTAGTCCATGGCGGCGTCAGCAGAGCTCGGCGAGCCGGTCGACGACCGACGACGGGGACGGCTGGTCTTCGATCTCCTGCCGCAGCCTGGCCGCGTCCTGTGCGAACGCGGGCTTCTCGAGCAGCGCGGCCACTTCGGCGCTGGTCGCGGCCTGGTCGGACGGCAGCTCGCCGATCGGCAGGTGCCGTCCGGCGCCGATGCGCGCGACCTGGGCCGCGATCGCCGCGTTGTGCGGGTGGTTGGTGATCATCAGCTGGGGGAGCCCGGCGGCGGCCGCGGTCAGCGTGGTGCCGGGGCCAGCGTGGTGGATCACGGCCGTGCAGGTGCGCAGGACCGCGGCCATCGGCAGGCCGGTCACCGTGCGGACGCCCTCGGGCAGGTCGGTCAGCAGGCCGAGCAGGGTCGGGCTCAGCGCCGCCACCAGTTCGACGTCCAGGCCGGCGGCCGCCTCGATGGCCTGCCTGACGAAGTTCCCGATCGCCGCGCCCTCCCACTCGCCGGTGGTCTTGCCCCAGGTCAGGTACACGCGCGGGCGTTGAGGCGGCTCGTGGAGCCAGGCGGGTAGCTCGGCCGTGCCGTTGTAGGGCACGTAGCGCATGCGGAGCACGGACGGCCCCGACAGCGACGGGTACTGCATGCTCGGCGGGCAGGGATCCAGCCACACAGTCGGCTCCTGCCGGGGCGTGACGCCGAATTTCTCGTACAGGGCACGGTATTCCGGCACCAGCTCCGGGCCGTAACAGGTGTCGACGCGCAGCTGTCCCGGATAGCCGAGCAGATACCGCGCGTTCGGCACGCCGAGCGCCGACGCCAGCACCGGGCCGGCGAACTGGGTGCCGTCGTGCACGATGAGGTCGGGCCGCCACGACTCGCCCAGCGCGATCAGGTCCGGCAGTTGCGCGGCGGCGATCACCGAGGCGAACAGCCCGATCTTGCGGAAGTAGTCCCGTTGCCCGTCGCTGAGCGATTCCGGGTGCGCCGGCCAGTCCTCGGGCCACCGCGCCTGGGCAGCGGCGTCGGGTTGATCGCCCTTCGGGGGCGTGAACTCGACGCCCGCCTCGCGGAAGGCGTCGCTCGGATCGCCGCCGACGGAGACGACCGGGAGCCCGGAGCGGCCGACGACCTCGGTCATGGTCGGTGTGGTCGCCACTCTCACCTCGTGCCCGGCCAGCACCGCCGCCCAGCCCAGCGGCACGATCGGGTTGAAATGCGGCTCCCAGGGGAAACTGGTGACCAAGACGCGCATCGAGGCTCCTTTTCGGATTTCGGGGGCGATCAAAGCTTTTCGAGGTGGTCGATCACCTGGCTGAGTGACGGCTGGGCCAGGTTCTCGCGCCGCAGCCGCTCGGCCGCCGCGCGATACCCGGGATCGCCTGCCAGCACCGCGATCTCGGCGGCGAGCACGGCCGCGCCGTCCTGGCCGGTCGGCGCGTCCGACGGCAGCAGCCAGCGCCCGGCGCCGGCTTTCGCCAGGCTCGCCCCGGCGGCCACGTTGTGCGGCTGGTCGGTGATGACCAGCTGCGGCACCCCGGCCGCGACGGCGGTCATGGTGGTGCCGGGCCCGCCGTGGTGCACGATGGCGCGGCAGTCGCGCAGCAGCGCGTGCAACGGCACGCCGACCGCGGCGCGGACACCGGCAGGCAGCTCGCCGAGCCGGTCGAGCAGGTCCTGGCCGACGGCGACGACCACCTCGAAGTCGAGCGCGGCGATGGCCTCCACGGTGCGGCGGCAGTCGTCGACGGCCACCGAGCCGGTCTCGGACGAGCCAGTGTGCCCCCAGGTCAGGCACACCCTGGGCCGCCGAGGCGGTTCGTGCGTCCAAGCCGGGATGACACCGCGGCCGTTGTAGGGCACGTACCGCATCGGCAGTATGGGCGTGCCCGCCGGATACGGGTACTGCAGGCCGGGCGGGCACGGGTCCAGCCACACCGTCGGCTCGATCTCCGGCGCGAGCCCGTACCGCTCGAACAGCCGCCGGTAGGCGGGCACCGGTTCGCCGGTGTACGCGGTGTCGATGCGCAGCATCCCGCTGTGGCCCGCCAGGAACCGCGCGGTCGGCAGGCCCAGCACAGCGGCCGCGACCGGCGCCGCGAACTGAGTGCCGTCGTGCACCAGCACGTCGGCGCGCCAGCCGCGCGCCAGCGCGATCAACTCGTCGGCCTGCGCGGCGGCGAACGCGGTCGCCCAGCCGCCGATGGTGCGGAAATAAGCGCGCTGCTCCTCGGTGATCCGCTCGGGCGCGGCCACCCAGTCTTCCCGCCAGCTCGCCCTGTCGAACCGCCGCGCCGCCCGCTCCTCGTCGGACTGCTCCAGGCTGAGACCCGCGCGGCGCAGCGCCTCGGCGGGGTCACCGCCGATCGGCGCCATGGCCAGTCCCGACTCGAGTACCAGGTCGGTGATGGTCGGGCTCGCCGCGACCAGCACCTCGTGCCCGGCCAGCCGCGCGGCCCAGCCCAGCGGCACGATCGGCAGGTAGTGCGACGGCCACGCGAACGTGGTGATCAGGATCCGCAACGCGGGGCTCCTTCCGGGTCAGCCCAGTTCTTCCAGCCGGGAAACGACTTCGGCGGGCGAGGGCTGCTCGGCGACGTGCTGGGCGAGCAGCGCGGCCGCCTTGGCGTACCTGGGTTCGAGCAGCTCGCCGACCTCGGCCTTGGTCAGGTCGGCGCCCTCCGCGCCCGCCGGGACCTCGTCGGCGTGCCGGTACCGGGCGGCGCCCGCGTCCTCGAGCCGGGCGGCGAGCGCGATGTTGTTCGGGAAGTTGGTGGTGATCAGCTGCGGGACGCCGAGCGCGGCCGCGGTCATCGTGGTGCCCGCGCCACCGTGGTGCACGATGGCGCCGCAGTGGGCGAGCACCGCGTGCAGCGGGACGCCGACCGCGGCCCGCACACCGGCGGGCAGCTCGCCGAGCAGGTCGCGCAGCGCCGGGCTGACCGCGAGCACCACTTCGACGTCGAGCCCCCGGATCGACTCGATCGTCTGGCGGTACTCGTCCAGCATCGCGGACCCGGACAGCTCGGTGTCGGTGAGTCCCCAGGTCAGGCATACGCGCGGGCGTGACGGCTCGGTGTCCACCCACTCCGGCACCACGCCGGGGCCGTTGTACGGCACGTAAGCGATACGCTCGATTTTCGCGTTTTCCCCGTGGGGATAGGGAAACTGCAAACGCGGCGGGCACGGGTCGAGCCACGTGGCCGGTTCGATCCTCGGCTCGGCGCCCACGAGATCGAACAGCCGCAGGTAGTCCTCGGTCGGTTCGCGGGTGTACGCGGTGTCGACGCGTTGATAACCGTTGTGCCCCATCAGATAGCGGACATTGGGCCGCCCGAGCGCCGAGGCCACCACCGGTCCGGCGAACTGCGTCGAGTCGTGCAGCACGACGTCGGGCCGCCAGCTCTTGGCGAAGGCCAGCAGGTCTTCGAGCTGATCCTCGGCCATGATCGACGACCACTGGCTGGTGCGCCGGAAATGCGCGCGCTGCTCGTCGGTCAGGCATTCGGGGCGGCCCGGCCAGTCCAGCGGCCACGGCTCCGGCGCGGCGGGTTCGGCCTTGCGTGCCGCGTTGGGCGGCTCGAACTTCACCGCCGTCTTCGCGAAGGCGTCGCGCGGATCGCCCCCGATCGGCACCGCGGGCAGGCCGGATTCGCCGATCGCGGCGGTCAGCGTCGGGCTTGCCGCGACGCGCACCTCGTGCCCGGCCAGCCGCGCCGCCCACGCCAGCGGCACGATCGGGAGGAAGTGCGGCTTCCAGGCGAACGTCGTGATCAGGATGCGCATGCTGGCGGCTCCTAGTCTGGGGTCCGGCGCAGCGAGGTTCGCCGACCCTGCTCGACCGGTGATCCAGCCGCGGTCGATCCAGCCCGGCTTGAACCGGAGTCGAAGCACCGGGTCTTGAATCCGGCCATGCGAATACTGGTAACCGCGTCCTGCTCGGAAGGTCTCGTACTGCCGCTCGTCCCGATCGCCTGGGCGCTGCGCTCGGCGGGCCACGAGGTGCTCGTGGCCGCGCCGGAGAACATGGCCAAGGTGGTCGTCGAGGCGGGCCTGCCCTATGTCCGGTCGGCCGCGGCGGTCGAGATGCCGGAGGTGCTCTCGGTCGACCGCGACGGCGAACCGGTGCCGATGCCGCGCGAAGAAGCGGCGCTGCTGCGCCACATCGGGCGCGGCTACGCCAGGCTCGCGCTGCGGCTGATCGACGGCCTGCGCGACATCGCGAAGCGCTGGCGGCCGGATCTGATCGTCAGCGAGACCTACGGTTTCGCGGGCCCGCTGCTGGCCGCCGAACTGGGCATCCCGTGGATCGAGCAAGGCATGCGGCTGGTGTCCCCGCCATCGATCAGCCAGTCCGGAGCCGACGAGCTCGCCCCCGAGTTGAAGGAACTCGGCCTGTCCGACCTGCCGTCACCGCTGCTGTCGCTGGATCTCTGCCCGCCAGGCATCAGGGGAGCGGACGGCGGCCCGGCGCAGAAGATGCGGTTCGTGCCCTACAACGGGCGGGCCAGCGGACTGCCGGACTGGGTGCACGAGCGGCGGGACAAGCCGCGGCTGTGCCTGACCTTCGGCACCCGCGTGCCACTCAACCGGTCACCGATCAAGGGCGGCTTTTCCTTGCTGGAGCAGCTGATGCACCGGCTGCCCGAACTCGGTGTCGAGGTCGTCGTCGCGGTCTCCGACGAGGTCTCCGGCAACTTCACGAAGCTGCCCGGCGGCGTCCGGGTGGCGGGGCAGCTGCCACTGAACCAGATACTGCCCGGCTGCGACCTGATCGTGCACCACGGCGGGGTCGGCACCACGCTCACCGCGCTCGCGCTGGGCGTGCCGCAGGTGACGGTGCCGGTGATCGCCGAGGTCTGGGAGTCGGCGCGGCTGCTCGTGGCCTCCGGCGCCGGGCGGCAGGTCCCGTTCATCGGCGCCACGGCGGACGGCATCTTCGACGCCTGCGCCGCGATACTGGGCGAGCCGTCGTACCGGCGCAACGCGGGGAGGCTGCGCGAGGAGATCGCCGCGCTGCCTTCGCCTGCCGACGTCGTGCGCCGGATCGAAGAGCTGCTCAGCTGACCGGCGCGACGGCCGCCCACGTGTCGGCCAGCGCGCTGTCGAGGTCGCGCCGCGGGATCCAGCCGAGCCGCTCGCGCGCCGCGGAGATGTCGAGACACTGCCAGTCGCCCACCGCACGCACCGCGGTGGGCGGCCGGCTTTCGAACACGACCTCGGCGGGCACCCCGCTCAGTTCCACCAGCCGCCGCACCACCCCCGCGACGTCGACCGCCGTGCCGCTGCCGATGTTGACCAGCCCGGTGCACCGGGTGCCAGCGGCGAGCGCGACGGCCTCGGCCACGTCCTGCGCGGCCACGAAGTCGCGGTGCGCGCGCAGCGGGCTGAGCCGGACCACCGCGCGACCGTCCCGGTCGCCGGCCAGCTGACGGGCGACCGCACCGGTCAAGCTCGCCGCCGGCGCGCCCGGACCGAGCACATTGGACACGCGCAGCACGATCGCGTCCAGCCGTCCGGCGCGCACGGCCGCCAGCACCTGTTCGGTGGCGGCCAGTTTCGTGCGGCCGTACG
This sequence comes from Amycolatopsis xylanica, assembly GCF_900107045.1. GTDB lineage: Bacteria > Actinomycetota > Actinomycetes > Mycobacteriales > Pseudonocardiaceae > Amycolatopsis > Amycolatopsis xylanica. Next base: position 1,473,797 of record NZ_FNON01000001.1, on the reverse strand, counting down.
CGGTCAGCGGCTCCGGGGGCCACGATTCGTCCACTATGGACCCGTGCGGGACGGCGCCGTACTCGTGCGCGGAGCCGAGATGGACGAGCCGGGGCCGCCACGGCAGCCCGGCGAGTGCCTCGACGAGCGAGCCGGTCAGGTCCGCGTTGGACTTGCGCATCTGGTCTTCGTCGCTGTTCCAGACCCCGCCGGCGGCGTTGACGACCACCTCCGCCCGCTCCGCGCGCAGCAGCTCGGCGAGCGGGCCCGGCCCGCTCGCGGTGAGGTCCAGCGCGGCCGACCTGATGGCCGCGCCCGGCCTCGGTGTGCGGGAGACCGCGAGCACCGGGTGGCCGAGTTCGCTGAGCCTGGCGCAGACATGCCGCCCGACGAAGCCGGTACCGCCGAGGACAACCGTGCGTTTCATGCCGCTGATCGTGGTCGGCCTGGCTCGAGCCTGGGTCAACTCAGGCGAGCAGCAACGCGCGTGCCTCGGCCAGCACGTCGAGCTGGGCGCGCCAGTCCTGGCCGAACGGGGACAGCACCAGGTGCTCGGCGGCGGTGTAGCAGGCGAGCCGGTCGGCTATCTCGCGCGCGCCGCCGCCGACGGCGATCGCGTCGGCGCGCTCCGGCTCGAGGCCCAGCCGTGCTCGCAGGAAGTCCGACACCGCCGACCGGGTCTCGCCGACGAGGACCGAGCAGCCGGTGACCGGCGCAGGCCTGCCGAATTCGCCAGCCATCGCGCGCACCTTTCCGGCTCCGGCGGCCAGTTCCGCCGGGGTGGTGATGGTGGCGAGCCAGCCGTCGCCGTACTCGGCGGCGCGGCGCAGCCCGCGCTCGGAGATCGCGCCGAGCCAGACCGGGGGGACCGGCACCGCCGGGGTGAGCGTGACCTCGGGGGCGCCCGGCTCCGTGGTCAGCCTGGTCGGCTCCCCGGCGAGGAGCCCTGGGAGCGCCCGCAGGATCGACTCGGTGCGCTTTCCGCGGCCGGACAAGGGAATCCCGGCCGCTTCCCACTCGCCGGGCACCAATCCGCCGACCCCGACGCCGAGGATCAGCCGTCCGCCGGAGAGGTACTGCAGTGACCCGATCTGCTTGGCGGCCCACGCGGGCTGGCGCAACGCCAGCTGCAGCACGCCGAACCCGACCTTGACCCGGCCGGTGACCGCGGCCGCCGTGGTCAGCGCGAGGGTGCTGTCCAGTATCGGCCTGGCGTCGGCGAGATGGTCGCCGGCCCAGACCGAGTCGAAACCGAGCGATTCGGCCGCGCGGGCGGCCTCGGCGATGTCCGGGATCGCCGCGCCCGAGGTGGGCAGTGAGATACCGACTTCTGGTGCCACCGTGGCCTCCTCGCGTCCGTTGCCGGGCGAGCCGATCACGGGCGGCTCGAGCGACGCTCGGTTCGACGTGGACTCGAGCGGGCATCGACGGCGCCGGGTGAGCCTCGGCGCATGGAAACCGACGTGGTGATCGCGGGCGCGGGCCCGGTCGGCCTGCTGCTGGCGGCCGAGCTGCGGCTGCACGGGGTCGGCGTGGTGGTGCTGGAACGGCTGGCGCGGCCCGACGAGCGGTCGCGGGCGCAGGCACTGCACGGCCGGACCATCCCGACGCTGGACCTGCGCGGCCTGCTCGGCCGTTTCCTCGCCGAGCAACGGAAACTCAACGGCGGCGGCGGGGACAGTCACCGGAAGCGCCCGCTGCCAAAGGCGCACTTCGCCGGTATCACCGGCCTCGCCGCGCCCCCGCACGAAGGTGCACTGCCGCCGGTGGTGTTCGTTCCCCAGGCGGTCACCGCCCGGCTGCTGGCCGACCGCGCGCGCGAACTCGGCGCCGAGATCCGGTACGGCGCCGAGGTCACCGATTTCACCCAGTACGAGTCCGGGGTGACCGTCCACTTCGGATGGAGCGAGGTTCGCGCACTGTTCCTGGTTGGCTGCGACGGTTCGCGCAGTGTCGTGCGCGAACACGCCGGAATAGCCTTCGAGGGCACCGCCGCGACACTGACCACGCTCGCGGGGGAGGTCACGCTCGGCGACGCCGCCGCGGCGCCGTCCGGCTGGCGGCGGACACCACGCGGCTGCACGGTCATCTCGCCGCACCCGGCAGGCGGGCCGAGCCGCGTGGTGGCCATCGACTTCGCGGGCCCCGCCGCGCACCCCGGCGAGCCGGTCACGCTGGCCGAGCTCCGGTCACTCGTCGAGCACGTGCATGACAGAGAGATCCCGATGACCGGCTTGACCGGCGGCCAGCGGTACGGCGACGCCGCGCGCCAGGCCACCGCGTACCGCCACGGCCGCGTGCTGCTGGCAGGCGACGCGGCCCATGTGCATTACCCGGTCGGCGGACAGGGCCTCAACGTCGGGCTGCAGGACGCGGTGAACCTCGGCTGGAAACTCGCCGCCGAGGTACGCGGGCATGCCCCGGACGGCCTGCTCGACACCTACCAGGCCGAGCGGCATCCGGTGGCGGCCGCGGTGCTGCGCCTGACCCGCGCGCAGGTCGCGCTGCTCAATCCCGACGAGCGGCTGGACCCGGTGCGCGAGCTGGTCGCCGAGCTGATCGGGTTCGCCGTGGTCGGCCGTCACCTGGCCGATCAGGTGTCCGCCGCGAACGTCGCCTACCCGCCGCTCGACCGGCACGCGCATCCGCTGACCGGGCGGTTCGCCCCCGACCTGGTGCTGGTCACCGCCGACGGTGAACGCAGGCTCGCGGAGTTCCTGCACGGCGGCAGGGGAGTGCTGGTCCTGCTCGGCGGCCACCGGCCCGACCCTGCCGCCGGGCAGCACGTCGACGTCGTCACCGCCGACTGTCCGGAAAGGACGGACCTGGGCGTGCTGCTGGTCCGCCCCGACGGCTACGTCGCCTTCGCCGCGGGGGCCGCCGAGTCTTCCGGCGGCCTCGAAACCGCGCTGCGCCAGTGGTTCGGAACCTCGGAAACACGACAGGAAAGTGGAGCACATCATGGTTGACGCCCCATGGGCCTCGCGGCTGCAGGATCTGGCCGACCTGACCACCCCGATGACCCTCAGGGTCGCCGCCACCCTGCGGCTGGCCGATCACCTCGCCGACGGCGTGAGCGGGATCGACGAGCTGGCGCGGCGCACCGGCACGCATGCCCGTTCGCTGCACCGCGTCCTGCGCCACCTCGTCGCGATGAACGTCTTCACGGAGCCCTCGCCCGGCTCGTTCGAGCTGGCCGACCTCGGCAAGGAGCTGTGCGACCACGGCCCCGGCGACGCGCGCACCTGGCTGGACCTCGGCACCGCGGTAGGCCGGGTCGACCTCGCGCTGACGAACCTGCTCGACGTGGTGCGCACGGGGGAGCCCGCGCCCGGTGAGAACACCTGGTCCGCGCTCGACGCCGACCGCGCGCTCTCGGACTCCTTCGACGACCAGATGGCGTCCGGCGCGGCGGCGAAGGCGCCTGGCCTGGCCGCGGGCTACGACTGGGGCACGGTGGAGCGGGTCGTCGACGTCGGCGGCGGCAACGGCACCCTGCTGACCGCGCTGCTGCTGGCGCACCCGCACCTGCGCGGCACGGTCGTCGACCGCGACGGGCCGATCGACAACGCCCGCCGCAAGTTCGACGGAGCTGGCCTGACGGCACGGGCTTCCGGTGCGGCGCAAAGCTTCTTCGACCCGCTGCCCGCCGGCGCCGACGTCTACGTGATCTGCGGTGTCCTGCACGACTGGGACGACGAGCACGCGGGCCGGATCCTCGCCAGGGCGGCCGAGGCCGCGGGCTCGCACGGGCGCGTGCTGGTGCTGGAGTCACTGCTCGAGCCGTCGTCGGCCCGCAGTTCGACCACCGACATGGATCTGCTGATGATGGTCACCACGGGCGGGCGGGCCAGGCCGTTCGAGGACATGGTGGCGCTGGGCGCCGCGGCCGGGCTGAAAGTACTGAGCCGCAAGGCGTTGACCGCGCCGCACACGCTGATCGAGTTCGCCGCTCGTTGAGCCTGGGGTCGTGAGTGTTCCGGCCGGTTAGAACCGGCCAAACCACTCACGACCCCCTGGGTGAGGTCAGTCGTCTTCGGCGAAACCGGCCAGGCCGGTGAGCAGATCCAGGGTGACGTCGGACCTGAGCCGGTCGACGCGGTCACGGGCCTCGGCCGCGTTCCAGCCGAGCGTGGTGAGCGCGTCGGGGTCGAGGCTGTGCACATCGCGCGCCACCACCTCGACGCCGTCGTCGTGCTGGGTGAAGGTGATCTGCCCGCGCAGCCAGCGATACCAGCCGGGGAGGCCTTCGGTCTGCTTCCACACGATCTTCCCCGGCGCGGGCATGGCGTAGAAGCGTGGCGCGGGCGCGGCCTCGCCGAGCGCGAGTTCCACGACTTGGTAGCCGGTCTCCCGCTGCCGCCGGACGGCGGACCGGCAGTTCTCCACGCACAGCGACCACAGCGCGGGTCCCCAGCAGAAGTCGGCGGCCTCGGTCACCTTGCCTGGCACGAAGACCGTGGACTCGTCGGTGAGCTCGGCCGCCGCGATCCGGGTCCGGTTCTCGGCGAACCGCTTCAACCCGGCCAGCTGCCTGACGATCCCGGTGTCCATGGTGGACCCAAAGTCTTGGTCGCCGGTGTGGGTCCAGTCGTGCCGCAGTTCGACGGCGGTGGCGCCGCCGTCCTCGGTCAGTGTCCATTCGCCGCGCATCGCCATCAGTGGCGGCCGCGGATCCTGGTGCGCGAAGGTGATCCGGCCGCCTGCCCGGTCGAGTTCGCGGGTGACCTGCCAGGTCCGCATCTTCGCCTCGTCGGCCACCCAGCGCCCGATGACGTCGCCGCGGTCGTCGCCGTCGAGCCGTTCGACGTGCACGACGGTCGGGGACAGCCGCGCGGTGTGCGCGGGCTCGGCGAGCAGGTCGTAGACGACGTCTCGCGGGGCCTCGACCGTGATCTGGTGCCGGGCGCTGCCGGTGGGGTTTTCCATGCCCGTCTGCCTTTCCGTGGGTTCAGGCTCGTTCGCCGAGCACGATCGGGACCGGCCCGGCGGAGGCGGGCCTGCTCGGCGCCAGCCCGGCCGCGGCGAGCATCGCCAGGTAGTCCGCGCCGGAGTGGAGTTCGCCGCCGGACGTGCCCGCCAGCATCAGCAGGCCCAGCAGGTGCGCGTGGCGCTCGGCGGCGGGTGGCGCGTCGCCGGTGGTGAAGCCTGCGATCACGATCCGGCCGCCCGGCTTGAGCGCGGGCACCAGCCGCGCGAGCAGCTCGGCGCAGCGGGCGGCGGAGAACTGCAGCAGGAAGTTGGCCAGCACGATCACGTCGTACGATCCGCCCAGCTCGGCCGTGAACGCGTCACCCGGCAGGTAGGACGTCCGGTCCGCCATCCCGCGCCGCGCGGCGTACCCGGCGGCGACGTCGAGCACACTGGGCCAGTCCTGGCACCAGAGGCGGCCTTCGGGGTGCGTGGCGGCGAGCGCGAGGCCGAACAGGCCATGCCCGCAGCCGACGTCGAGCACGTCCATGGCCGGACGCTCGCGCGCCCACGGCGTCAGCAGCTCAGCGACCGCTTGGGAGCCGGCCTTGGTGAGACCGGTGAGATGGGTCGCGAAGTCCACCCAGAACGGGAAGTCCGGCGCCTCGGCCGCGGTGCCCGCTGCCGGCCCGCCCGCGCGGACGAAACCGGCGAGCCCGCCCATGAGCCGCCATTCCCAGTCACTCGACGCGACCGCCGTGTTGCCGCCGAAATAGCCGGGGCTCGACGGGACGAGCAGCTCGGCCGCGCCCGGCGCCAGCGCGAAACCCTCGCCGCCGAGGCCGAGCAGGCCTTCGGCGGCCAGCGCGCCGAGCAGGATCCGGGTGGCGCGTGGGTCGGTGCCGAGCGCGGCGGCGACCTTGGCCGCGCTGGCCGGGCCGTCCGCCAGCGCGCCGAAGACGCCCAGCGACACCGCGGCCCGCAGCAGGTAGGTGGCCTTGTATCCGGTCATCATGTCGAGCAGGCGTTCCCGCGTGACGCCGGGTGCCGCTGGGGTGCTCATCCGTGCCGTCTCCTCGCCGGCGGCGCCCGGCCGCCCTCCGGCGCAGCCTCACACCGGCGGCTCGAAAACCCTTCGAGCACACGGTGACGGCCTCCTTACCGGCTCTGAGGAGGCCGGTAAGGAGGCCTTCGCGGACTCCCGTGGGGGTGCGGGTGTCACGCGGTCGCGGCGACCTTTTCGGCCGCTGGTCCTGGGGTCTTCGGGTGCTTGTCCTCCTTGATCAGCAGCGCGAGTCCCGCCGGGATCAAGGTGATGATGGCACCGAGCAGGAACACCGTGTCCACGGCCGTGATGAACGCGCCGATCGCCGCGGAGTGCTCGGCCGGGCTGAGCCCGGACAGCTTCGCCAGGTCGAGATTGCCGTTGACGTTGGCGGCGCCCGCGGCCCCGGTCAGGTGACTGGCCAGGATGTTGGTCACGATCGTCGCGAAGAACGCGAACCCGATGGAGACGCCGAGCTGCTGGTTGAACCGCAGCGAGGTGGTGGCGATGCCGATGTCCTCCACGCTCACCGAGTTCTGCGTGTACTGCAGGCCGAGCCCGAGCGAGAAGCCCATGGCCATGCCGACCGTGAACATCGCCACGGCGACCAGGTACAGCGGGGTGTCCGCGGTCAGCCCGCTCAGCAGGAACAGGATGATCGCCTGGATGACACCGGTGATGGTCAGCATGTACTTGAACTTGCCGACGATCCGGATCAGCACCGGTCCGACCAGAATGGACAGCAGCAGGCCCGCGGCCATGCACAGGGTGAACATGCCCGCCGCCGTGGGCGTCAGCCCGCGCGCCACCTGCAGATAGCCGGACACGTAGAAGAACGAGCCCGCCATGCCGAGTCCGGCGATCAGCGACGACGGCATCATGATGCGGAACACCGGATGCTTCAGGATGCTCAGCGAGATCAGCGGATCGGCCGCCGTCAGGATGCGCCAGACGAACAGCCCGAGCAGCACCGCGCCACCCGCCAGCATGAGCACGATCTGCGAGGAACCCCAGGCGTACTTGGTGCCGCCCCATTCGGACGCCAGCAGCAGCGCGGCCGCGGCGCCTGCCAGCAGCGTGCCGCCGAGGTAGTCCACCTTGCGCTTGGTGAGGCGTTTCGGCAGCTTCAGCAGGAACACCGCGGTGAACAGCGCGAACAGCGCCAGCGGCAGGTTGATGTAGAACACCCAGCGCCAGTTGAGGTTGTCGGCGATGACACCGCCGAGCGTCGGGCCGAGCGCGAGGCCGACACCGAACATCACCGCGCCGAACGCCGTCTGCGTCGCCGCCTTGTTCTCGAAACTCTGTTCCTCGTTGCGGAACATGGTGCCGATCACGACCAGCGCCAGCGCGGCCAGCCCGCCGGCCCCGACACCCTGGATGGTGCGGAACACGATCAGCTCGGGCAAGCTGGTCGCGATGCCGCACAGCGCGGAGCCGACGACGAAGATCCCGAGCGCCGCCGAGAAGACCGGCTTCGGGCCGTAGACGTCGGCGATCTTCCCGTAGAGCGGCACCACGATGCAGTCGGCGAGCGCGTAGCAGGTGGTCAGCCACGGCATCATCGCGATGCCGTGCACCGGGTCCAGCTCCGCCGACATCTTCCAGACCACCGCGCCGACGATGTTGATGTCCAAAAGGGACAGCAGCAGGGCCCCCAGGCAGCCGAGCGCGACCAGGATCATCTGCCACTGGTTCATCAGCAGGGTGGACCCGTCGTAGAGCGCTAGCGGCTCTTTCTCCTTCTTAGCGGTGGCCTTCTTGGCGCTTGCCATGCCGCCCCCTTCCACTCGGTTGACGAGTTACAAACTCATAATGAGACAAAGCTTGAGTCGAGTCAAGGAATTTGCCGATCTTAAATATCAGCTTCGACCAAGTTTCTGCTAGGATCTTCGGTATGACGGAGAGGCTCGGCTTGCGTGAGCGCAAGAAGCTGCAGACGCGCGAGACCATCGCCAACGTGGCGCTCGCGATGTTCCTGCAGCGGGGCTTCGACAGCGTCTCGGTGGCGGAGATCGCCGACGCGGCGGACGTGTCGAAGGTGACGGTCTTCAACTACTTCCCGGCCAAGGAAGACCTCGTGATGCACCACATCGAGGACCACACCGACGAGGCGGCCGTGATCGTCCGCGGCCGGGCCGAAGGGGTCAGCCCGCTCGACGCGCTGCGCGGCCATTTCCTCGCCAGGCTGGAGAGCCGCGACCCGACCACCGGGCTGTCCGACGACGAGTCGTTCCTCGCCTTCCACCGGATGCTGATGGACAACCCCAGCCTGCTGCTGCGGGTGGGCCGCCAGTGGATGAACCAGGAGTCGGCGCTCGCCGAGGCCTTCGCCGAGGCGATGGGCGCCGGTCCGGACGACATCGTCCCGCAGGTCGCCGCGAACCAGGTGATCGGCGCGCAGCAGGCACTGGTCAACCGCAACTCGCAGCGGATGTTCGCGGGCCAGACCGCCAAGAAGGCGTACCGCGCGGCCGTCGAGGACGCCGAGCGCGCCTTCAGCATGCTCGCCAACGGCCTGGCGGGCTGCGGCCTCGCCGACGCTCGAGGCTAGGTCACCGGTCCGCGTTCGACGGCCGCTCGAGCCGTCCGGCCGAAGCTGACGGCGTAGTCATACGCCGAGCGGCTGGAGTGGACCGTGGAGATCGTGTCCGATGTTTTCGTGCAATCACTGGGCACCTGCCTGCCGGAGCGGGTCAGTGTCGAATGGGCGATGGAGCAAGGCCTCTGCGGAGACGGCACGCTCAACATCGCCCAGCTGACCGGCGCGCTGGTGGCGGGGGAGACCTCGGCGGCGGAGATGACCGTCACGGCCGCGGGCCGCGCGCTCGCACGCGCCGGTCTCACCTCGGCCGACCTCGACGCCCTGATCCACTCGAGCGTCTTCGAGCCGGGCCCGGCCGGCTGGTCGATGCCCGGGTACACCTTACGTGAGCTCGGCGGCGGCTCCGCGATGGTGAGTGAGCTGCGCACCGGCTGCGGCGGCTCGCTCAACGCCATCCAGCTCGCCACCGGGCAGCTCACCGGGGACCAGGGCCTGCGCCACGTCCTGATCACCGCCGCCGACAACTTCGAGCCATGGGTCCAGCGCTGGAACTCGTTCGCCTTCATCGTCGGCGACGCGGGCAGCGCCGCGCTGCTCAGCGCCACCGGCGGGTTCGCCCGCGTCAAGGCGATCAACTCCCGCACCATGCCCGAACTCGAGGCGATGTACCGCGGCGCCGAGCCCCTCTTCCCGCCGTCGGCCGGTGGCCGCCCGATCGACGAGAACGCCCGCTTCGACGTGTTCACCGAGCAGGTCATGCCCGCGCTGGAGGTCGGCGCCATCATGGCGAGCACCCACGCCGAGCTCGCCCGCCTTTCGGCCAAGGACGCCGGCATCGAGGTCGACGGCTTCGCCCGGGTGATCACCCACAACATGGCCGCGTTCACGGTCGAGCGCTTCTTCATGGAGCCGATGGGCCTGCCGATGGACCGCAGCTGCTTCGAGTTCGGCCGCGGCCTCGGTCACCTCGGCTGCAGCGACCAGGTCACCTCGCTCGAGCACCTGCTGACCGGCGGCGAACTCTCGCCTGGCGACCACGTCCTGCTCATCGGCGGCTCCGCGGGCTTCGCCACCACGGCGATCGTCCTGGAGATCCTCGAGATCCCCGACTGGGTCAGTCCCACTCCAGGAAAGGGCTGAGGAGACCGGGGATGGCCTCGTCGGCGAGGGTGAGGGCGTCGGACTCGGCGAGGTCGGGGATCGAGTAGGCGCCGTGCCCCGCGGCGATGGTGGCGATCAAGGTGGTGAGACCGGCCCGCCGCTGGAAGAAGGTGCGGTCCAGCTGCCAGCCGATGATGCCGTCCTGCTTGAGCGCGACCGTCTCGCGGCGGAGACTTCCCTTGCGCCCCAACAGGTAGCCGCCGTCGAGGCGGTTGCCGAGGTTGCGGTAGCAGTCCCAGCCCGCCGCGAGTGAGAACGGCAGCAGCACGAGCGCCAGCTGCCAGGTCCAGCTCGGGATCCAGCCGGTCAGCGCGATCAGGTACAGCGCGGCCGCGGCGAGCAGCGGGCCGGTGAAGGCACGCAGCAGCCTGCGGCGCAGCGCGCGGCGGGGGTGGGGGCGGAGCGGGAGGGCGGTCGGATCCTGCTCCTCGCGCAGCACCTTGGCCAGCACTTCGTGGACGTGGGCGGCCGGGGCCGGGGGCATCAGGATCGCGCCACCGAGGCGGGTGGCGAGGCCGCTCGCGATCGCGGTGGCGCGGGCGCCGCCGAGCAGGCGGAGCGCGACGCCGTCGCGGTAGTGGACGCCGCGCAGGCGGTTCTGCTCGATCGACACCGCGCGCGTGGTCAGCAGGCCGCGCCGGACGTGGAGGGTGTCCTCGTCGCGGGTCAGGCGGAAGTTACCGTAGGACACCAGGTATCCGGGCACCGAGACGAGTGCGGCGAGCAGCAGCAAGGGAAGCACCGCCTCGGCCAGCGCCAGTCCCCATGGCGCCGCCTCGAAATGCGCGATGAGCGCGCGCAGCGGGCCGAAGTCCGACGGCTCGATGTGGAGGTCGTGCGCGGCGTGGTAGAGCACGCCGATGCCGGCGCCGATGGTGGTGATCCCGGACAGCGACGCAGGCGCGTAGCGGACCCAGCGCGGCTCGGCCTCGGCCAGCACCTCTTCGGTCTCCGCCCGCGACTCCGCCTCAGCGCGCCGCAGCAGCACCCGCGCCAGGCGCTGGGCTTCCGCCTTCGACACTGCGTCGAGCACGAGTTCGCCGCTGCCGTCCTTGCTGTGCTGCCCGGTCCCGATCTTGACGAGGCTGAGCCCGAACAACCGGTGCTTGAGCGCCGCGGTGACGTCCACCGTGCGGATCCGGTCGCGGGGCACCGCGCGGTGGCGCCGGTGCACGATCCCGGTCCGCAGCTCGAACTGCTCGCCGGTGATCCGGTACCGCGCGGTGAGGCAGTGCCCGATGCTGATCAGCACGGCCAGCCCGACCACGCCCAGCCCGAGCCACTGCCAGACACTGTTCTGCCCGCCGAAGATCAGCGTGCCGATCAGCAGCGGCAATGAGCGGATGATGTCGACGGCCGGTCGCACGAGGATCATCCGCGGGTCGAGACGGCGCCACGGTTCCTCGTGGCCGCCGGGCGTGGCCGAATCAGGTGCCCGCACCTGGTCAGGGGCGCTCATGTCGCGTCCCCGAGCTGCGCGGGCGTCGTGCGCGCGAGCTGGTCGATGAGCTCCTGGGCGACTTCGCGGTCGAGCGGGTGGATGTGCAGCGGGCCCGCCGCCGACGCGGTGGTGATCGTGACCTTGGCCAGCCCGAACAGCTGCTGGAACGGGTCCCGGCTCACGTCCACCGTCTGCAGGCGGGATATCGGCGCGATGCGCCACTGCTGGCGCACCCAGCCGGTGCGGGTGAACACCGCGTCCTCGGTGACCTCCCACCGGTGCACCGCGTAGCGCCACCGCGGCATCACGAGCAGGTGGGCCGTGGCGAGCACGGCGGTGGCCGCGAAGGTGTACGGCAGCGCGGCTGGCGTCCCGTCGGCGGTGAGCAGGATGACGACCTGGACGATCGTCACCAGCGCCCAGAACATGGCAGCGCCCAGCGCCCAGTAGCCGAGCGCCCTGCGGCTGACCCGGTTCGCCGGGGCGCGCAGCCGTGGCGTGCCCGGCCCGGCGGTGGTGGAGGTGGTCGGTTCTGGCATCTCAGGCAACCATTTCGTCGGTGCCGTCTGCGCACCGGATCGCCTGACGGCCACCGAGGTTCAGCGGGGACCGGGTCCGGTGTAGACGGGCAGTAGCTTGTCGGCGATCGCCGTCGCCAGCGAAGGCGCTTTCAGGTCGGCGTCGGACTGGATGGGTTCTCCGGTGAGCCCCCACGGCAGGTCCAGGTCGGGGTCGCGCGGATCGACCTTGTAGACGGCGTCCTCGTCGTAGGTCATCGAGCAGTAGTAGTGCATCGACGTGTTGTCCTCCAGCGCGAGGAAGCTGTGCGCCAGGTCTTCGCCGATGTAGACGCTCGCCATCGACTCCGCGTTCAGCCACACCATCGCGTGCTGGCCGAAGTTCGGCGAGCCGACCCGCAGATCGACCACGATGTCGAGCACGGCGCCGCGGACACAGGTGACGAGCTTCGCCTGGCTGCGCGGGCCCCTGGTGCCGTGCAGGCCGCGCAGCGTCCCCCGGCGGGACACCGACAGGTTGCTCTGCGCCACCGTGAAGGGCCGTCCGACGGCCTCGCTCACCAGGTCCTGGCGGAACGACTCGTAGAAGACGCCGCGTTCGTCCGGGAAGCCTCGTGGCTTGACCAGGAAGACCTCGGGCAGAGCCAGTTCGCGAATCTCCATGTTCCAAGCCTCCATGGGCCGGACGGTAGGAGCGCGGCCTCAAGCCGTGATCGAGCCGGTTCGCCGCGGTGGCCGCCGAGCGGTCTTCGAGGCGTTCTCGTCCGCGCGCGGACAGGCTCGCCCGGTGCGACGCGGGCCCGTGTCGCCCGGTGTCCGACTGGGAGGAACCCCGATGCGCGCGTTGTTCGTGACCGTTCCCGCGCGGGTGCACGCGCTGCCGGTAGTGCCGCTGGCGTGGGCCTTGCGCGCGTTGGGCCATGAGGTGCTCGTCGCGACCGCCGACGAGGGCGGCGCCGTCGCCGAAGCGGGCCTCGCGGTCGCCGACGTCTCGCCGGAGCTCGACCTGCTGGCCTACTACGGGCAGCCGGTGCTGCGGCGGCATCCGGAGTTCACCGAACGCCGGGCGCCGTCCGACGAAGATTTCGCCGTGCTGTGCGAAATGCTCGGTGACATCAACGCGCACCTGGCCGAGCCGGTGCTCGCCGTCGCCGGGCACTGGCGCCCGGACTTCGTGGTGTACGAGGGAAGCGCTCCGGTCGGCGCGCTCGCCGCGGCCGTGCTCGGAGTGCCGGCGGTGCGGCTCGGCATCCGGGTGGAACGGTGGCCAGCCATGGCCGAGCGGATCGGCGCGAAGCTGGCCGCCGCCGCGCGAAGCCGAGGTGTCGTCCTGCCGCCGGACGCGGCGACGATCAGCATGACGCCCCCGAGCGTGCTTCCCGCACTCGACGGTGAGGTGCCGATGCGCTGTGTGCCGTTCAACGGCGGCTCGGTCGTCTCGGAACCGCCCAAGACCGCGAGGCCGGTCGTCGCGGTGACCATGGGCGCCACCTGGAGCACGCTCGGGCTGATCGGCTCCCTCGTCCGCGCGGCGTCCGAAGTGGACGCCGAGTTCGTGCTGGCGCTCGGCGAGCAGGACCTCGCGCCGCTGGGCGCGCTGCCGTCGAACGTCCACAGTGCCGGGTGGCTGCCGCTGACCGAGCTGCTGCCGCACTGCGCCGCCGTGGTCCACCACGGTGGCTGCGGCACCGCGTTCACCGCGCTGGCGCATGGTGTGCCGCAGCTGATCGTGCCAGCCGGCATCACGCACTACGCCACGGCCGAGGTGCTGCGCGAGCGCGGGGTCGCGCTGGTCGGCACCGGTGATCACGTGGATTCCGCGCTGCTTAAGGAGATTCTGGCCGCGGACGCGCAGCGCGCCGCCGCGGCGGAGGTGCGCGCGGAGATCACCGCGATGCCGGCGCCCGCCGAGGTCGCGGCCCGGCTCACCGAACTCGTCCAGGCCTGAGGAGCGCGCCCGATGCGTGTGCTGATGCTGAGCACGCCCTTCCCCTCGCATTTCGTGCCACTGGTGCCGCTGGCCTGGGCATTGCGCGCGGCGGGCCACGAGGTGGTGGTAGCCGCGCAGCCCGACGTCACCGACGTGGCGCACTCGGCAGGCCTGTGCACCGCCATGCTCGGTGACCGGTTCCATGGCCTCGATGTCGTGCTCGACGTGCTGCCCGAGGGCAGCAGGCTGATCCACCTGCTCGGCAAACCGGCGCCGGAGCAGGTGAACCTGTCGTTCTGGCAGGTGCACGCCAGCTACCTGCTGCCGCGCTATCTCGAGTTCGCCCGTGCGTGGCGGCCCGACCTGGTGGTGTCCGAGCAGATGGAGTTCGCCGGGCCGATCGTCGCCGCCGCGCTCGGCGTGCCGTCGATCCAGCACCGGTGGGGTGTCGACGCGATGAGCGACTGGGCACGCGAGGACTGCGCGCGGTCGATGCGGCGCATCTGCCTGCGCCTGGGCCTCGACGGTTTCCCCGGCCCCTCGGTACTGCTCGACCCTTGCGCGCCCGAGCTTCAGGTGCCGGGAATCGCACCGGCCCGCCCGATCCGGCATGTGCCGTTCAACGGTCCCGGTGAGCGGCCGGGCTGGCTCGGCGACCGCACGGCGGACCGGCGGCTCTGCGTGACACTCGGCGGGCAGACCTTGGCGCTCAACGGGGTTCCGCTGTTCCGCACGATCATCGAGGCGGCGGGCGCGCTGCCGGAGGTCGAAACGGTGGTCACCGCGGACCCGGCGTACTGGGCGGCCATCGGGCCGGTGCCGCGCTCGGTCCGGCTCGTGCCGCCGACCCCGCTGCACCTGTTCCTGTCCACCTGCGACGCGGTGCTCCACCACGGCGCGGCCAACACCACGATGACCGTCTCGGCGGCGGGACTGGCGCAGCTGGTGCTGCCGCAGATGCAGGACGAGTTCACCGCGGCCGACCGGGTGGCCGGGGCGGGCATGGGGCTCGTCATCGACACGGCGGACGGCCAGGACGACCCCGCGACGGTCCACGCGGCACTCGAGAAACTGCTCGCCGACCCGCGCTACGGCACGGCCGCGGCCGGGATCGCACGCGGCATGGCGGCCATGCCTTCCCCGGCCGCCGTCGCGGCCGAGCTGGCCACGCTGCGCTGACCCCTTCATGACACCTTTCGTCCGGATCGTCCGCGACTGCCCGCGCCTGAAACCAGGATGAGACAAAACTTGGTGACGGTCAAGTATTTTCCCGGGTCAGGTTTCGGTGGCCGCGTCCTTGAACCTTTCTCGACGGTCCCCGAGAAGCATCACCGGTGTTGGCAGGGGTTTCCGGTGTGAAGGCGGGTGTCGTGATGCGGATTCTGGTGACCGGCGGGGCGGGCTTCATCGGCTCGAACTATGTGCGAGCGCTGCTGGCCGACGCCTATCCGGGCTGCCGGGGTGCGCGGGTCACCGTGGTCGACAAGCTCACCTACGCCGGCAACCGGGCGAACCTGCCTGCCGAGAGCTCGCGGTTTTCCTTCGTACAGGCCGATATCGCCGATCCGGAGCCACTGCGCGAGCTGGTCGCCGGGCACGACGCGGTCGTCCACTTCGCCGCCGAGTCCCATGTGGACCGTTCGCTGACCGGCGCAGGGGAATTCGTGCGCACCAACGTGCTCGGCACGCAGAACCTGCTCGAGAGCTGCCTGCGCGCCGGGGTCGGCACGGTCGTGCACGTGTCCACCGACGAGGTGTACGGCTCGATCGAGTCCGGCGCCTGGACCGAGGACTGGCCACTGCTGCCGAACTCGCCCTACGCCGCGTCGAAGGCGTCGAGCGATCTGATCGCCAGGTCGTACTGGCGCACCCACGGCCTCGACGTGCGGATCACCCGCTGTTCCAACAACTACGGGCCCTACCAGCACATCGAGAAGCTGATCCCGCTGTTCATCACCCGGCTGCTGTCCGGGCTGCCGGTGCCGCTGTACGGCGACGGGGCCAACGTCCGCGAGTGGATCCACGTGGACGACCACTGCCAGGCCGTCCAGCTCGTGCTCGAAGGCGGCGCGCCCGGTGAGATCTACAACGTCGGTGGCGGGACCGACCTGTCCAACCGCGACATGACCGAGCGGCTGCTCGAGCTGTGCGGCGCGGACTGGAGCAGCGTGAAACAGGTCGAGGACCGCAAGGGCCATGACCTGCGGTACGCGCTGGACGACACCAAGATCCGGACCGGGCTGGGGTATCGGCCCCGTGTCCCGTTCGACCGAGGACTGGCGGAGGTCGTCGACTGGTACCGGGACAACCGCGACTGGTGGACACCGCTGCTGACCAGCCCGACGACCCGGTGAGCACGTGACCACCGCGAGGAGTACTCCCATGTCTGTGACCATCGACCGGCCCGCCGACCGGCGCGGCGCCGACCTGAGCCGCCGTTTCACCACCTCGGCGCACGCGCTCGACAGCGAGGTGACGCCGAACAAGGTGTTCCACGACTGGTTCGACGAGCAGCGCCGGGTCAACCAGTTCGACGTCCGGCCGATCCCGTTCGCCGAGCTGACCGGCTGGCATTTCGGCGACGGCGACGGCAATCTCCGCCACGACAGCGGCAAGTTCTTCTCCGTCGAGGGGCTGCACGTCAGCACCGACTGGGAGGACAGGGGCTCGTGGATGCAGCCGATCATCAACCAGCCGGAGATCGGCATACTCGGCATCGTCGTCAAGGAGTTCGACGGCGTGCTGCACTGCCTGATGCAGGCCAAGATGGAGCCGGGCAACATCAACACCATCCAGCTTTCCCCGACCGTGCAGGCGACCCGCAGCAACTACACCGGGGTGCACCGCGGCCGGGGGATCCCGTATCTGGAGTACTTCGCGCAGCCGCGCCGAAGCCGCGTGCTCGTCGACGCGCTGCAGTCCGAGCAGGCCGCGTGGTTCCTGCACAAGCGCAACCGCAACATGGTGGTCGAAGTCGTCGAGGACGTCGAGCCGCATCCGGACTTCTGCTGGCTGACCATCGGCCAGATCCACCAGTTGCTGTTGCGGGACAACGTGGTCAACATGGACGCCCGCACGGTGCTGTCCTGCGTCCCGTTCGAGGCGCCCAACGGCGGAGCGCGCGGGATCGTCCGCGGCGGCTACCGCGAAGGGCTGCTGCGGTCGCTGTCGGCGGACACCCGGTCGCTGCACAGCACCGGGGAGATCCTCAGCTGGCTGACGGAGGCGAAGGCACGCCACGAGCTGGTCCAGCGCAGTGTCCCGCTGCACCTGGTCGAGCGCTGGCATCAGCGTGAGGACGAGATCGGGCACGAGGAAGGCAAGTACTTCAAGGTGATCGCGGTCGCGGTCGGCGCCAGCAACCGCGAGGTCACCCAGTGGACCCAGCCGCTGCTGGCGCCCGTGGAGCAGGGCCGGGTCGCGTTCCTGGTCCGCCCGATCGACGGCGTGCTCCACCTGCTGATGCACGCCAAGATGGAGGCGGGCGTGCTCGACGTGACCGAGCTGGCGCCGACCGTGCAGTGCCTGCCCGGCAGTTTCGCCGACCTGCCACCGGAACGCAGGCCCGCCTACCTCGACCTGGTGACCGCCGCCGACCCCGCGTCGATCCGGTACGACACCGTGCAGTCGGAGGAGGGCGGCCGGTTCTACCGCGCCGACAACCGGTACCAGGTGATCGAGGTCGGCGATGACTTCCCGCTGCAGGTGCCGGAGGAGTTCCGCTGGGTGACCGTGGCGCAGGCGACCGAGCTGCTGCGGCACAGCAACTACCTCAACATCCAGGCCCGCAGCCTGCTGGCCGGCCTGCACACGACGTGGTGAGGGGACAGTCGATGGCGCTGAAGCAACCGAAAGTGGTGGTGCTCGGCGGGACCGGCTGGGTCGGCAGGCATGTCACCGCCGCGTTCACCGCGGCCAGTCACGAGACCGTGGTGGTGGCCAGGGACGGCGCCCGCGCCGTCCCGCCCGCGCGGTTCGTCTCGCTGGACCTGGTGACCACCCCGGTGACCGAGATCGCCGCGTTCTTCGCCGAGACGGCCCCGGACATCATTGTCAACGCGGCCGGACGTCCTTGGGGCGTCAGCGAAACCGTGATGCGGTCTTCGCTGCTGGAGCTGACCGAACGCGTCGTGGCCGCCGTCGCCGGGCTCGAGCGGCGGCCCCGGTTCGTGCAGATCGGGTCGGTGATGGAGTACGGCCCGGCCACCGAAGGCGTGCCGATCACCGAGTCGACGCCCGCGAACCCGGCGAGCGCGTACGCCCGGATCAAGCTCGCCGCCTCGGCCGCCGTGCTCGCCGCCGCCAGGGCGGGGCGCCTGGACGGTGTCGTCGTGCGCCTGGTCAACATCGCGGGGCCGGGCACGGCGCCGACCAGCCTGCTGGGGCGGGTCATGGAGACCCAGCTCGCGGCCAGGCGGGCGGGTGAGACCTCGCGGCTGCGGCTCACCCCGCTGCGTGCGCTGCGGGACTACATCGACATCCGCGACGGCGCCGACGCGATCCACGCGGCCGCGCTCGGTGGTCCCACCGGGGAGCCGGTCAACATCGGCAGCGGCGCCCCGATCGCCGTCCGCTCGCTGGTCGATTCGCTGATCGAGATCAGCGGGGTGCCCACCGACCTGGTCGAGGCCGAGGCGGTCGCGCCCGCTTCGCCTGGCGCTGGCGGGGACTGGCTGGCGGTCGATCCGGCCGCCGCCGCGCGGCAGCTGGGCTGGAAGGCGCACCGCGGCCTCGACGGCGCGCTGCGGGACGACTGGAACGAGCGCCTCGAGCGCTGAGCTGGAAGGAAGAAAGTCGATGCGAGTTCTGTTCGTCACGGTCCCGGTGCGCGCGCACACGATGCCGCTGGTGCCACTGGCCTGGGCGCTGCGCGGCGCCGGGCACGAGGTGCTGTTCGCCAGCGCGGGCGAGGCGTCCGCGGTGGCGGGCGCCGGGCTGCCGATGGCCGATATCGCGCCGGGGCTGAACATCCGGCCGCTGTTCGTCTCGCTGTTCGCCAGGCACGACGGGCTCAACGAGCCGCGCCCGCCGAGCGACGAGGAGAACCTCACGATCGCGGAGATCTTCGGCAAGCTCAACCTGATCCTCGCCGACGGGCTCGACGGGCTCGCCAGTGCCTGGCGCCCAGATCTCATCGTGCACGACGCGACCGCGGTCGCCGGCGCGGTGATCGGCGCGAAGCTCGGCATCCCGGCGGTGCGCCACGACTACGCGATGGAGAGCGCCGAAGGCCTGCGCGACCGGTTCGGCGCCGCCATGGACGCCGAACTCGCCCGGTTCGGGCTCGACGCGCTGCCCGAGGAGATCGCGGCCATCAACATCACCCCGCGCAGCGTGGTGCCCAGCGACGACTGGCCGATGCGGTGCCTGCCGTTCAACGGCGGCGCGACGACCCCGCCGTGGCTGCTCACCGAGCCCCGCCGCCCGCTCGTCGCCGTCACCATGGGGCTGACCTGGGGCAATCTGTACGGCCCCGTCGAGCAGATCGTCTCGGCCGCCGCCGAGGTCGACGCCGACTTCGTGCTGGCGCTCGGCGAGCGCGACGTGTCGCATCTCGGCGCGCTGCCGCCGAACGTGCGCGCGGAAGGCTGGGTGTCGATGTCGGAGCTGATCCCGCGGTGCGCCGCGCTGATCCACCACGGGGGCGGCGGCACCGCGTTCGCCGCGCTGGCGCACGGGGTGCCGCAGCTGATCTATCCTGGCGGGATCTCGCATTTCGAGGGCGCCGACGCGATCGCGGGCCGCGGCGCCGCGCTGATCGGCGCCGAGGAGGACTTCGACCCGGCACTGGTCGGGCGGGTGCTGGAGGACCCGGCGGTGCGGGCCGCGGCCACCGAGGTGAGCGCGGAGATGGCGCAGATGCCGTCCCCGCTCCAGGTGGCCAGGCGCCTGACCAGCCTGGTGGCGTGAGGTGCCCGGAGCGCTACGGATCGGGGTGCTCGGCTGCGCGAGCATCGCCGAACGCCGCATGCTGCCGTCGATGCTCGCGCAGCCCCGGGTCGAGCTGGTCGCCGTCGCCAGCCGTCACGCGGAGAAGGCCGAGCGCTTCGCGCGGCTGTTCGGCTGCGAGGCGGTGACCGGCTACGAGAGACTGCTCGCCCGCGAGGACATCGACGCCGTTTACGTGCCGCTGCCGCCTTCGCTGCACGCGGAATGGGTGCGCAGGGCATTGCTGGCGGGAAAGCATGTGCTGTGCGAAAAGCCGTTCGCGGCCACGCTCGCCGAAGCGGAGTCGGCCGTCGCGCTCGCCAGGGACCGCGGTCTACTGGTGATGGAGAGTTTCATGTTCCTGCATCACCGGCAGCACGCCGAAGTCCGGCGCCTGCTCGATGAAGGCCTGATCGGTGAGCCACGCGGATTCTCCGCCGATTTCGGCATCCCGCTGCTCGATGGCGGTGGCGGGCACGCCAGCACGTTGCCCGAGGTCGCCGTCTACCCGATCCGCGTGGCCGAGTTCTTCCTCGGCTGGGAGCTCGAAGTGCTCGGCGCGTATGAACGCTGTGACGCGGCAGGCGAGTTCGCCGTCGCAGGCGACGCCATGCTGCGCGCGCCGTCCGGGGTCATCGCTCATCTGCGCTATGGGCTGGAACACGGCTACCGGGCCGAGTACACGTGGTGGGGGAGCGCGGGCACGCTCACGGTACGCCGCGCGTTCAGCACCCCGGACGACCACGCGCCGGTGCTGCGCGTGGAATGCCGCTCCGGCGTCGAAGACCTCGTGCTGAAGCCGGACAGCCAGTTCGTGAACATCGCCGGATTCTTCGCGGAGGCGGTACTCGACGGCGGCGAATTCCGCACGCACGCCGACGCGATACTCCGGCACGCCGAACTGCTCGACCGCGTCCGGGTCGCCGCCCAGCTCGGCGGCTGAGCCGTTTTCGCGACTTGACCTGCATTTGATATCGGCGGGTTTGTTTGCCCGGTTATTCCCGAATGTTTGGATCGGGGATGTGCACAAAGAAACATCGGGCGCGTGGCCTTGATACCACGTTGGAAACACTGCCCTTGAGCGGTGGCCATCGCGTGCATAGGTTCGGTTTAGTACCGCTGAACTGGGGGTAAGAAATGAAGTTCAACATTCTCGGGTCGATCCAGATGTTGCACGAGGGGGAGTCGTGCACCCCGTCGGCGCCGAAGGTCCGGCGCACGCTGGCCCTGCTGCTCCTGCGGACCAATCACCTGGTGAACACATCGTCCTTGATCGACGAGTTGTGGTGCGACAACCCGCCGAGAAGCGCGATCACCACCACGCAGACCTACATCTACCAGCTGAGGAAGATCCTGCTCCGCGTGCTCGGGGAGCAGGCCGCCGCCGAGATGCTGCTCACCCAGCCGCCCGGTTACGTGCTCCGCCTCGAGGACGACCAGCTCGACGTGAAGGTCTTCGACCGGCTCGCCGAGCAGGGCCGCGACCTGGTGGCCCGCAACCGGCTCGAGGACGGTTCGCGGGTGCTGCGGGCCGCGCTGAGCCTGTGGCGCGGGTCGGCGCTCGCCGACGTCACCGCGGGCCCGATCCTCGAGTCCTATGTGTCCCATCTCGAGGAGACGCGGATCCGGACACTCGAGCTGCGCGTGCAGACCGATGTCCGGCTCGGCCGCTACCGCGAGCTGATCCCGGAACTGCGTTCGCTGGTCGCCACCCACCCGCTCAACGAGTGGTTCCACGCCCAGCTGATCACCGCGCTGCGACAGGCCGGCCGCCGTGGCGAGGCACTGCAGGCCTACCAGTCGCTGCGCCGGGTCTTGCGTGACGACCTCGGCCTCGAGCCGTCGCAGTCGGTGCGCCGGTTGCAGGAGGACCTGCTCAACGGCGGCGATCAGCAGGGCTCACTGGCCACCGTGGTCGAGCTGCCCTCGCCGGCCGAGCGGCGGGAGTTCGGGTCGCTCGCGATCATCTGAAGCAGTCTCCGGAAGCGGGAGCCGTCGTGGTCGACGGCTCCCGCTTTCTTTGCGCGCCAGGTGATCCAGCGAGGCTCCACCCTGGTTCGAACGCGGGCGCCCATCGTGGAACCGGCGTCAGCGCCCGTCCGTCCACAAAGGAGGCAGCCAGTGACCTCACTCCCGCGTCAGGCACCCACGGTGCTGGTCACCGGCGCCGCAGGCATGCTCGCCAGAGCACTCGTCCCCGTGCTGCTCGACGCCGGGTTCCGGGTCACCGTCACCGACATCGACTTGAGCGTCCCGGCGCCGTGGGGACCCGGCGGGCCGATCCTGTCCACAGTGGACGTACGGGTCGACTCGCAGGTCGAGCTGGCCGTGCGGGCGGCCGCGCCGGACGTCGTGCTGCATCTGGCCGCCGAGACGAGCCTGGAGATCTGCGAGAACGACCCGGCGCACGCGATGAGCACCAACGCCGAAGCCGTCCGCCGGGTCGCGCTGTCCTGCCGCCGCAACGGCGCGCGCATGGTGTACATCAGCACCGCCGGGGTCTTCGACGGCGAGAAGGACGATCCGTACACCGAAGCCGACGCCCCTCGGCCGATCAACTGGTACGGCCGCAGCAAGGCGGTGGGCGAGGAGCACGTCGCCGGGCTGCTGGACGGCCACCACATCCTGCGTGCGGGCTGGATGGTCGGCGCGCCGATGGCCAAGGACCACAAGTTCCTCGGCCGGATCGTCGGCCAGCTCAAGTCCGGCCGCACGGTGCTCAACGCGGTCGGCGACAAGTTCGGCAGCCCGACCTACGCGCCGGACTTCGCCGCCACCATGCTTCCGATCCTGCGCGGGGAGGTCGCTCCCGGGCTGTACCACGCGGTGTCCGAAGGCCGCCGCAGCCGCTACCAGATCGCCCGCGAGATCGTCGCCACGCTGGGCCGGGACGACATCGAGGTACGCGAAGTGGATTCGGCCTTCTTCGCGCGCGACTTCTTCGCACCGCGCCCGCGCTCGGAAGTGCTGAGCAACACCAGCCTGCGCGCGGCGGGCCGCAACCTCATGCGGCCGTGGCCGGAGCCGCTGGCGGACTATCTGCGGCCATGGCAGGCCGAGCTCGGCACCCCGCTGCGGAGTGCGAGCCGGTAGCCCGGTCTTCCACCGGCGCTCGAGCCCCCGATAGCAGGCTGCACAACGGAAACACCGGTGGAGAGGACCACGCTGTGGCAGGAATAGGCACCGCGCGACGCGTCGTGATCACGGGGATCGGCGTCGTCGCGCCCGGCGGCATCGGCACCAAGCAGTACTGGGAACTGCTGACCGCGGGCCGCACGGCGACCCGCACGATCTCGCTGTTCGACGCCTCGCCGTTCAGGTCGAGGGTGGCGGCGGAGTGCGACTTCGACCCGGTGGCGGCGGGTCTGTCCCGGCGGGAGATCCGCAAATGGGACCGCACCACCCAGTTCGCGGTGACCGCGGCGAAGGAGGCCTTCGCCGACAGCGGGATACTCGGCGAGGCCGAGCCGCACCGCGTCGGCACCATGGTCGGCACCGCGTGCGGCATGACCACCAGCCTGGACCGCGAGTACGCGGTGGTCAGCGACGAGGGCAAGACCTGGCAGGTCGACGCGGAGCACGCGGTGCCCTACCTCTACGACTACTTCGTGCCCTCGTCGATGGCGGCCGAGATCGCCTGGCTCGCCGACGCGCAGGGCCCGGTCGGCATCGTCTCGACCGGCTGCACCTCGGGGATCGACGTGCTCGGGCACGCCGCCGACCTGATCCGCGACGACCTCGCGGACGTGATGATCAGCGGGGCCTCCGACGCGGCCATCTCCCCGATCACCGTCGCCTGCTTCGACGCGATCAAGGCGACCACCCCGCGCAACGACGACCCGGAGACGGCGTCACGGCCGTTCGACCGCTCACGGGACGGGTTCGCGCTCGGCGAGGGCGCGGCGATCTTCGTGCTCGAGGAGCTCGAGCACGCCCGCCGCCGCGGCGCCTCGATCTACTGCGAGATCTCCGGGCACGCCACCCATTCGAACGCGCACAGCATGACCGGCCTGCGTGCCGACGGCCGTGAGCTCGCCGAGTCGATCCGCGCCGCGCTCGACCAGGCCAGGCTCGACCCCGGCGATGTCGGGTACGTCAACGCGCACGGCTCGGCCACGAAGCAGAACGACAAGCACGAGACCCAAGCGGTCAAGCGCAGTCTCGGCCACCACGCCTATTCGACGCCGATGAGCTCGATCAAGTCGATGATCGGGCACTCGCTCGGCGCGATCTGCTCGCTCGAGGTCGCGGCCTCCGCGCTGACCATCGAGCACTCGGTGATCCCGCCGACGGCGAACCTGCACGAGCCGGACCCGGACTGCGACCTGGACTACGTGCCGTTGGTGGCCCGGGAGCGGCGGGTGGACTCGGTGGTCAGCCTGGCCAGCGGGTTCGGCGGGTTCCAGAGCGCGATCGTGCTCACCAAGCTCCGGATCGACCGGTGACGGCGGTCGCGGCGGCCGCGTACCGGCCGGTCGTCACCGGCATCGGCGTCGTCTCGCCGAACGGCCTCGGCACCGAGGCGCACTGGGCGGCCACCCTGCGCGGCGAGCTCGGGATCACCGCCGTGACCAGGTTCGACCCCGGCCAGTACCCGGCGCGCCTGGCAGGCGAGGTCAAGGATTTCGTGCCGGGCGAGCACCTGTCGGGCAGGCTGCTGCCGCAGACCGACCAGATGACCAGGCTGGCGCTGGTGGCCGCGGCCGAGGCGCTGGCCGACGCGGGCGCGGACCCGGCCGAGCTGCCCTACTTCGGCGCGGGCGTGGTGACCGCGGCGTCCGCCGGTGGCTTCGAGTTCGGCCAGCGCGAGCTGGAAGCGTTGTGGAGCAAGGGCGGAGCCCACGTCAGCGCCTATCAGTCGTTCGCCTGGTTCTATCCGGTCAACACCGGTCAGATCTCGATCCGGCACGCCATGCACGGCCCCGGCGCGGCCCTCGTCACCGACCACGCCGGCGGGCTGGACGCGGTGGCGAAGGCACGGCGGCACGTCCGCGACGGCACACCGCTGATGGTCACCGGCAGCGTGGACAGCGCGCTCTCGCCGTGGGCCTGGGTCTGCCTGCTGCGGTCCGGCAGGCTCTCCGAGTCCGCCGATCCGAGCCGGGCCTACCTGCCGTTCGACCGCGGCGCCAACGGTTACGTGCCGGGCGAAGGCGGTGCGCTGCTCGTACTCGAAGACCCAGCGGCCGCCGCGCGGCGCGGGATCCCCGACGGCTACGGCACGATCGCCGGGCACGCGTCGACCTTCGACCCGAGGCCGGGTTCCGGCCGTGAGCCCGGCCTGCGCCGGGCGATCGAGCTCGCGCTGGCCGACGCCCGGCTGGCGCCGTCCGACATCGACGTCGTGTTCGCCGACGCGGCGGGCGTGCCGGAGCAGGACCTGCTCGAGGCACAGGCGCTGGCGGCGGTGTTCGGGCCGCGCGCGGTGCCGGTGACCGCGCCGAAGACGATGACCGGCAGGCTGCTGGCAGGCGGCGCCGCCCTCGATCTCGCGATGGCGCTGCTCGCGCTGCGCGACGGCGTCATCCCGCCGACCGTCCACATCGACGACCCCGCGTACGGCGCACTGGTCGATCTCGTGGGGCCTTCGCCCCGCGAAACCGGGCCCGCCACCGCACTGGTCGTCGCCCGCGGCGTCGGCGGTTTCAACTCCGCCATGGTGGTCAACGGAAAAGGAGCCGGAAATGGCTGAATTCACCCTGGAAGCACTGATCGCGGCCCTGCGTGAGGCGGCGGGCGAGGACGAGGCGGGCGGGCTCGGTGGCGACATCCTCGACACCGACTTCGACGAGCTCGGCTACGACTCGCTGGCGCTGTTCAACACCGTCGGCAAGATCGAGCGGGAGCTCGGGATCAGCCTCCCCGACGAGACGGTCGGCGAGGCCACGACGCCCCGGCTGCTGCTGCGGTCGGTGAACGAGAACCTCGGGCAGCGGGTCTGATGTGCGGAATCACCGGGTGGGTCGACTTCGCCCGTGACCTGACGGCCGAGCTCGCCACGGCACGGGCGATGACCGCCACGATGAACTGCCGGGGCCCGGACGCGGAGGGGCTGTGGTCGGACCGGGACGTCGTGCTCGGCCATCGCAGGCTCGCCGTGGTGGACCTGGCGGGCGGCGTCCAGCCGATGGTCGCCGAGGAGGACGGCCGCACGGTCGCGCTGACGTTCTGCGGGGAGGTCTACAACTTCCGTGAGCTGCGCGCGGAGCTGGTGTCGCACGGGCACCGGTTCCGCACCCGCAGCGACACCGAGGTGGTGCTGCGGGCGTATCTGCGCTGGGGACCATCCTTTGTGGACCGTCTCAACGGCATGTTCGCGCTGGCGATCTGGGACACCGCCACGCGCGAGCTGCTGCTGGTGCGCGACCGGATGGGCGTCAAGCCGCTGTACTACCACGTCACCGCGCACGGCGTGGTGTTCGGTTCGGAGCCCAAGGCGCTGCTGGCGAATCCGCTCGTGCCCCGCCGGGTCGACCGGGAGGGGCTGTGCGAGGCGCTCGACATGGTGAAGACCCCGGAGCACGCGGTGTTCACCGGACTCAAGGAGGTCCGGCCGGGACAGCTGGTGCGGGTCGGCCGCGGCGGTGTCGAGAAGCGGCAGTACTGGCGGCTTGAGGCCAAGCCCCACACCGACGACCTGCCGTCCACCATCGCGCACATCCGCGGCCTGCTCGAGGACATCGTGGACCGCCAGCTAATCGCGGACGTGCCGGTCTGCACACTGCTGTCCGGCGGGCTCGACTCCTCGGCGGTCACCGCGCTGGCCGGAAAGCGGCTGAGCGAGCAGGGGCGCGGCCCGGTGCGGTCGTTCTCAGTGGACTTCGCGGGCCAGGACGGCTTCGAGCCCGATGCCGTCCGGCGGGCGGCGGACACCCCGTTCGCGCTCGACCTCGCCGCCCATGTCGGCGCCCGGCACGAGCAGGTGCTGCTCTCGGGCGGCGACCTCGTCGACCCGGCCGTCCGCGCCGCGGTGCTGGCCGCCACCGACCTGCCGCCCGCGTTCTGGGGTGACATGTGGCCGTCGCTGTACCTGCTCTTCCGCGCCGTCCGCCAGCGCTCCACCGTGGCGCTGTCCGGGGAATCGGCCGACGAGCTCTTCGGCGGCTACCGCTGGTTCCACAACCCACGCGCGGTGAGCGCCGAGACGTTTCCCTGGCTCACCAAGGGATCCGCGCGCTACTTCGGCGGCCTCACCTTCCTCGACCGCGACCTGCTCACCAAGCTCGACATCCCCGGCTACCGCGCCGAGCGCTACGCCGAGGCACTGGCCGAGGCGCCCGAGCTGCCCGGCGAGCCACCGGAGGAGCGGCGCATGCGCACGCTCACCTACCTCAACCTCACCCGGTTCGTGCAGACCCTGCTCGACCGCAAGGACCGGATGAGCATGGCGGTCGGGCTCGAGGTGCGAGTGCCGTTCTGCGACCACCGACTCGTCGAGTACGTCTTCAACGTGCCCTGGTCGATGAAGTCCTTCGACGGCAGGGAAAAGAGCCTGCTGCGGGCCGCGACCGCCGACCTGCTGCCGCGCTCGGTGCTGGACCGCGTCAAGAGCCCGTACCCGGCGATCCAGGACCCCGGCTACGAGCGCGCGTTGCGCACGGAGCTGGCGGGCGTGCTCGACGACCCGGACGCGCCGGTGCTGCCGCTGCTGGACACCGGCCGCGTCCGGACGGCGCTGGCCACCCCGGTCAGCGCGGTCAGCAGGCCGTACGACCGCGGCGGCCTGGAAATGGCGCTGTGGCTCAACGCCTGGCTCACCCGCTACGGCGTCACCGTCGACCTCTGACGCAGGAACACCACAAGGGCCGCCCTTGTCACGCTCTACGTGACAAGGGCGGCCCTTGTGGTGTCCGGTCAGGACTTGGTGGCGACGAACTCTCGGATCGAGGCCGCGACGAAGTCGATCATCTCCGCGGTCAGGTCCGGGTAGACGCCCAGCCAGAACGTCCGCTCGGTGATGATGTCGCTGTTGGTCAGCGCGCCGACGACGCGGAACTCGCGGTCGAGGTAGCCGGGGTGCCTGGTCAGGTTGCCCGCGAACAGCAACCGCGTGCCGATCCGGCGCGCGCCGAGGAACTGCAGCAGCTCGTAGCGCTCGAAGGGCGCGTCGGCGGTAAGGGTCAGTGCGAAGCCGAACCAGCTCGGGTCCGACTCGGGGGTCGCCTCCGGCAGCATGAGCCAGGGGGTCGTCTCGAGGCCGGCGCGCAGGCGGGCCCAGTTGCGGCGGCGGGCGGCGCCGAACTCGTCGAGCCTGGCGAGCTGGCTGAGGCCGAGCGCCGCCTGGATGTCGGTGCCCTTCAGGTTGAAGCCGACGTGCGAGAAGGTGTACTTGTGGTCGTACTGGGCGGGGAGTTCGCCCAGCTGGTAGGCGAAGCGCTTGTGGCAGGTGTCGTCCTCGCCCGGCTCGCACCAGCAGTCCCGGCCCCAGTCCCGCATGGACTCGACGATCCGGGCCAGCGCCAGGTTGTCGGTGAGGACACAGCCGCCTTCGCCGGTGGTGATGTGGTGCGCGGGGTAGAAGCTCACCGTGGACAGGTCGCCGAAGGTGCCGGTGAGCCTGCCGCGGTGGGTCGAGCCGACGGCGTCGCAGTTGTCCTCGATCAGGAATAGCCCGTGCTCGTCCGCGATGCGGGCGATTTCCTCGATCTCGTAAGGGTTTCCGAGCGCGTGCGCGATCATGATCGCCCGCGTCTTCGGCCCGATCGCCGCTTCGACCCGGTCCGGGGTGGTGTTGTAGGTGCGCAGGTCGACGTCGACGAACACCGGCACCATGCCGGTCTGCAGTATCGGGTTGACCGTGGTCGGGAACCCGGCGGCGACGGTGATCACCTCGTCGCCTGGACCGAGCCTGCGGTCCTCCAGCTGCGGCGAGGTGAGCGCGGACAGCGCCAGCAGGTTCGCCGAGGAACCCGAGTTGGTCAGGTGCGCCTTGCGCAGGCCGAGCGCGCGGGCGAACTTCCGCTCGAACTTGCGCGAGGTGACGCCCGCGGCGATCCGCATCTCCAGCGCCGCCTCGACGAGCGCGACCCGGTCCTCCTCCGCGAGCACCGCGCCGGACGGCCCGATCGGCGTCACCCCGGGGCGGAACACGCGATCCTCGGTCACCTGCTGGTGGTACTTGCCGACGGTGTCCAGGATGAGCGCCTTCAAGTCGCTCGCCATCGTTGCCTCCATCAAAGGGGTACGGGGAAGGTCCGGCACGCAGGCCGCCACCGTCCGGCTCGGCTCCATGCTGCGCAACGCGGTTCGAGGCGGCGTCAAGCTGCGGTGGAGTTACGTGAGCGCCTTCGTGCGGCTCACGAGGTCGCGCGCCACCGCGGCAGGGCTCGGCATGGCCGCCATGACCGCGCCGAGTGCCGTGGCCTTGGCGGCGGGGCCGTCGTCGAGCATCCGCCGGACGGCCGCCCTGATCGCGTCCGGGTCGTTCTGCTCGGCGGCCTCGTACAGCGCGGCCGCGGCTCCGGCGCCGGCGAGCCGCTCGGCGGCGTCGGCCTGGTCGGGGAACTGCGGCAGCAGCACCTGGGGCAGGCCAGCGCTGAGCGCGCTCAACGCGGTGCCGGCGCCGGTGTGGTGCACGATGGCCGCGCAGGTGTCCAAGAACAGGTGCAACGGGGCAGGCGCCACCAGCCGGACCGGCTTCGGCACCGGTCCCAGCGCGGCGAGGAATTCGGGGCTCACGGTGACGACCGACTCGACGTCCGGCATCCCGCCCAAAGCGTCCACAATGGACCGAAGCAGGGGAATGCCGTTGAGGCTCAGCGTCTGCCAGCCCAGCGAGACACACACGCGGTGCTCCGCACGCCGGTCGTGCAGCCAGCCGGGTACCGGGCCCGCCGCGCTCGGCAGGTGCCGGATCGGGCTGCCTTCGGCGATGCCGGGCATCTGCAGTTCCGGCGGGCAGGGGTCCAGCAGCACATCCGGATCGGGCAAGCCCGGCAGCCCGTGGCGGCGGCACGCGGCGAGCAGCGCGGTCCTCGCGAATTCGCGGGCCGGGCCGCCGAGCGGGTCGATGCCCCACCGGTGCTGCACGCACGGCACGCCGAGCACCGCGCCGAGGATGGTGCCGCAGAACTCCAGCTGCTCGGAGACGATCAGGTCCGGCCGCCACCGCCTGGCGAACTCGAGATAGCGGGGGAGCAGGTAGTTGGCGTGGATGTACCACAGCGCGACCAGCTGCCGGATCGGCACCCGCCGCCCGAGATACTCCAGCGGCCTGCGGCCCTCGGGGAGCTCGGCGAGCATGTTCTCCAGTCCGTGGAAGCCTTCGCCGACCGTCGCGGTGGTCAGGCCCGCCGTGTGCACCACGCCGGTGATGTCGGGTTGCGCGGCGAACACGACCTCGTGCCCGTCGGCGCGCAGCGCGTGCGCCAGCGGCAGCACCGAGGCCGCGTGCGAGGGATACGGCGTGCTGAGGAACATCACCCGCATCGGGTCACCCGCCCGCGAGCGCGACGAGGTCGCGCACGACGGCGGCGGGGGTGGGCATCGCCGCGATGGTGTCGCGCAGCCCGGCCGCCGCCTTGGTGTGGCGTGGATCCTCGAGCAGCCGGGTCAGCGCCGCGTGCACGGCGGCGGGGTCGTCCTGCTCCTCGGCCAGCGGGACGCTGATCCCGGCCTCGGTCGCGGCGATCCGCTCCGCCGCGATGTGCAGGTACGGCAGTTGCGGCAGCACCAGCTGCGGCAGGCCGTAGTAGAGGCTGGTCAGTGTCGAGCCCGCGCCGCCGTGGTGCACGACGGCGTCACAGGTGTCGAGGAAGAGGTTGAGCGGCGTCGGCGGCACCACCCGCACGGACTTGGGCACCGGGCCGAGCTCCTCGGTGAACTCGGGCGCGACCGTCACCAGCACCTCCGTGTCGTCGACCTGACCGCAGGCGTCCACAATGGACCGCAGCAGCGGCACGCCGTTGAGACTCAAGGTCGAGCCGCCGAGCGAGACGCAGATCCGCCGGTCGGCTCGCCGCTCGGTGCGCCAGCCGGGCACCTGGCCGACGCCGTTGAACGGCACCGGCCGGATCGGCAGCCCCGCCGGGATGCCGGGCACCTGCAGCGGCGGCGGGCACGGGTCCAGCACCGCCGTCGGCTCCGGCAGGCCGTCGAGGCCCAGCCGGACGCAGGTGGTGTGCATGAGCGAGCCCGCGATCTGCCTGGCAGGGCCGCTCAGCGGGTCGACGCCCCAGCGGTGCAGCACCGACGGCACGCCGAGCACCCCGGCGATGATGCAGCCCGCGAGCTCGACCTGCTCGGAGACGATCAGGTCGGGCCGCCACGCGCGGGCGAACTCGAGGTAGCGGGTCAGGTAGTAGCCCGCGTGGATGAACCACAGGCCGACCTGCGGCGGGCCGTCGGACGGCGGACCGGCCACCTGGAGCGGCCGCTTGCCGTCGGTCAGGGTGAGCCGCACGGCGTCCTCACCGTGGAACCGGTCGCCGATCGGGGCCGCGCACAGCCCGGCGGCCTTCGCCGTGTCGGCGACGTCGGGCTGCCCGACCACGATGACCTCGTGCCCGGCGGCACGCAGCGCGTGCGCCAGCGGCAGCATCGGCAGCGTGTGCGACCCGAAGGGCGTGCTGGTGAACATGACCCGCATCGGAGTTTCTCCTCATCGCCGGGATTTCAAGGACTTCAGCGCAGTGCGGTGGCGAGATCGGTGACGACCAGGGCCGGGCTGGGCATGGCGGCCATCTCGGCGCCGATCGCGGCCGCGGCCTTCGCGTGGCGCGGATCGGCGAGCACCTGGTCGAGCGCCGCACGCAGCACGGCCGGATCTCGTTGCCGGTCACCGTCTTCGATCGTGACCGCCGCCTCGACGGCGGCGACCCTGTTCGCGGCCGCGTACTCGTCGCCGAGCTGCGGGAGGATCACCTGCGGCTTGCCTGAGCCCGCGACGGTCATCGCGGTGTTGGCGCCGCAATGGTGGACGACCGCGTCGCACCCGTCGAGGAACAGGTGCAGGGGAGTCGGCGGCACCACCCGCACGGACTTGGGCACCGGGCCCAGTTCGGCGGCCGACTCGGCGTCGGCGGTGACCACGGCCTCGACCTCGTCCATGCCGTCGAACGCCTCGCAAATGCCGCGCAGCAAAGGGATCCCGCCGAGTTTCAGCGTCCACCTGCCCAGTGAGACGCACACCCGGCGGTCGGCGCGTCGGTCGTCGAGCCACTCAGGGACACCACCGGGGCCGTTGTACGGCACATGCCTGATCGGCAGCCCCGGCGTGACGCCGGGGATCTGCAGCGTGGGCGGGCACGGGTCGAGCAGCAGCGTCGGTTCCGGCAGGCCGTCGAGGCCGTGGCGCAGGCACGCGGCGAGCAGCGCGGTCTTCGACACCGCGCGGATGGTGTCGCTCAGCGGGTCGATTCCCCACCGGTGCCGGATCGAGGGGATGCCCAGCACGGCCGCGATGATCGTGCCGGTCAGCTCGAACTGCTCCGAGACGATCAGGTCCGGCCGCCACGACCGCGCGAACTCCAGGTACCTCGGCAGCAGATAGCCGGCGTGGAAGTACCAGAGCATGGCGCTGCTGGCAGGCGACGCCGTCCGGCCGGACGCGGCGCCGCCCAGCCCGCCCGCCCGCGCCAGCGCGCGGACGTTGTCGAACGCGTAGTACCGCTCGCCGACGGTCGCGGTGCACAGCCCGGCTTCGTGCGCGAGGTCGACGACGTCGGGCTGCGCGACGACGCGCACCTCGTGGCCCGCGGCGCGCAGCGCCCAGGCGAGCGGGATCATCGGGGAGAAGTGGGAAGGAAACGGGGTGCTCAGCAGCATGACGCGCATGGACGGGCCTCCCGCTCAGGCGGCCGGGGCGCAGGCGAGCGCCTCGAGCCGGGTGACGACCTCGGCCGGGCTGGGCGCCGCGGCCATGTCGGCGGCGAGCCCGGCGGCCGCTTCGGTGAACCGGGGCTCCGCCAGCAGCTCGTCCAGCGCGTGCCGCACCGTCTTGACGTCGTCCTGATCGGCCGCCTCGTCGAGGACCAGCCCGGCGCCGGTCGCGCGGAGCCGGTCCGCCACCTCGAACTGGTCGACCAGCTGGGGCAGCGCGAGCTGGGGGAGCCCGAAGGAGGTGGCCGTCATGAGCGAGGCGCTGCCGCTGTGGTGCACGACGGCGTCACAGGTGCCGAGGAACAGGTTGAGCGGCGTCGGCTCGACCACGCGGACATTGCGTGGCAGCGGGCCGAGCTTCGCGGCGTGCTCGGGCTCCAGCGTGACCAGTGCTTCGACGTCGTCCAAACCGTCGAAGGCGTCGATGATCGTGCGGAACAGCGGCAGGCCGTTCAGCTGGACGGTGACCCCGCCGAGCGAGACGCACACCCGCTTGTCCGCACGCCGGTCGTGCAGCCACGGCGGCACCGAGCCCGCGCCGTTGACCGGGAGATACCGCAGCGGCTCCGCGGCGGCGATCCCGGGCACCTGCAGTTTCGGCGGGGTCGGGTCGAGCCATTCGGCCGGCTCGGGGAAGCCGTCGAGGCCGAGGCGGCGGCAGAGCATGCCGAGCACACCGCCGCCCATCTCCCGCACCACGGCGCTCAGCGCGTCGATGCCCCAGCGGTGCTGGATCGCCGGAACGCCGAGCACGGCGCCGATGACGCAGCCGGTCAGCTCGAGCTGCTCGGAGACGATCAGGTCGGGCCGCCACGCGCGGGCGAAGTCGAGATGGCGGGTCAGGTGGTAGGCGGCGTGGATGTGCCAGATGGACAGCCCCCTGCTGTTCTCCACCGTCTTGTCGAACAGATGGATCGGCCGGTGCCCCTCGGTGAGGCCGAACCGGAGCATGTCCAGCGTGTGGAACCGGTCGCCGATCACCTCGGCGCACAACCCGGCGCCGGTCGCGACGTCGGCGACGTTCGGCGACCCGGCGAACACCACCTCGTGGCCCGCCGCCCGCGCGGCCCACGCGAGTGACAGCATCGGCGCCACATGCGCCTCCACCGGGGTGCTCAAGAACATGACTCGCATCGAAGGCTTCTCCTCGGTCCGGTGGTCAGGTGGCGGCCGCGAGCGCGCCGAGTTCCCGCGCGACCTCGGCCGGGCTGGGCATCGCGGCCATCGCCGCACGCAGGTCCCCGGCGGCGTGGCGGTACCCGGGCTCGCCGAGCAGCGTCCCCAGCGCGGCGCGGAGCACGGCGGGGTCGTCCTGCTCGTCCGCGGTGTCGACGCTGATCCCCGCGCCCAGCGCCGCCAGCCGTTCGGCGCCGGCGAACTGGTCGGTGTTCTGCGGCAGTGCCAGCTGGGGCAGGCCGAAGTGCAGTGACGTCAGCATCGAGCCGACCCCGCCGTGATGGATCACCGCGTCGCAGTGGGGGAGCAGCAGGGTCAGCGGGGTCGGCGGGACGACGCGCACCGTGGGGGGCACCGGGCCCAGCTCGGCGGCGTACTCCGGTTCGGCCGTCACGAAGACCTCGGTCTCGTGGTCGTCGGCGAAAGAGTCCACAATGGACCTGAGCAGCGGGACGCCGTTCAGCTGCAGCGTCAGCCTGCCGAGTGAGACGCAGACCTGACGGTCGGCGTGGCGGCGAGCCCAGTCCGGCCGGGCGCCGGCGCCGTTGAACGGCACCGGGCGGATCGGCGTCGCGGCCGGGAGCTCCGGCAGCTGCAGTCCTGGCGGGCACGGGTCGAGCCAGAGCGTCGGATCCGGCAGCCCCGGCAGGCCGAGGCGTTCGCAGGTGGCGGCCAGCACGACCCGGCCGAGTTCGCGGGCGGGGCCGCTCAGCGGGTCGACCCCGAGCCGGTGCCCGACCGACGGCACGCCGAGCGTCGCGCCGATGATGGCGCCGGTCAGCTCCAGCTGTTCGGAGATGATCAGGTCCGGCCGCCACTGCCTCGCGAAGTCCAGATAGGACGGAAGCAGATAGCCGGCGTGCACCGACCAGGTGCCCGACTTCGCCTTCGGATCGGGCTTCCCGAACGCCCGCAGTGGCCGCTGCCCGGCGCCGAGGCCGATCCGGAGTATGTCGGTGCCGTGGAACGGGTGCCCGATCGTCGCGGTGCAGAACCCGGCCGCGTGCGCCGCGCCGGTGATGTCCGGCTGCCCGGCCACCAGCACCTCGTGCCCGGCCGCACGCAGCGCCCACAACAGCGGGGTCATCGGCGCCAGATGGCTGGGGAACGGCGTGCTCAACACCATCACACGCATCGGCGCGGTCTCCTCGTCAAGCGGCGGAACGGCTTCGCTGCGGAAAAGTAGGCCGGTCGCGTGGTGGCTTTTTCGGAGCGGCATCCAGCCCCGCTCGACGTTCGGTCGAAACCGCTGGCTCCAGCTCCGCACGAGGCCGCGCTGGTGTCATCACCGCTGTACGCGAAGACTTCCGACGAACGAAGGCGACGGACCCATGAAGGGAATCGTGCTGGCCGGTGGCAGTGGCACCCGGCTGTACCCCACGTCACTTGCCGTGTCGAAACAGCTGATCCCGGTCTATGACAAGCCCACCATCTACTACCCGCTGTCGACGCTGATGCTGGCGGGCATCCGCGACATCCTGATCATCTCGACGCCCGCGGACCTGCCGCAGTTCAAGCGGCTCTTCGGCGACGGCAGCGCACTCGGGCTCACCCTCGACTACGCCGAGCAGCCCGAGCCGAACGGCCTGGCCGAGGCGTTCATCATCGGCGCCGATCACATCGGGGACGACCAGGTCGCGCTCGTGCTCGGCGACAACATCTTCCACGGCCAGGGCTTTTCCGGCCTCCTGCAGGAGACCGCGCGGTCGATCGACGGGTGTGTCCTGTTCGGATACCCCGTGCACGACCCGGAGCGCTACGGCGTCGGCGAGGTCGGGGCGGACGGCAGGCTGATCTCGATCGAGGAGAAGCCAGCCCGCCCGCGCTCGGACCGCGCGATCACCGGGCTGTACTTCTACGACAACGACGTCATCGACATCGCGAAGAACCTGCGGCCGTCGGCACGCGGTGAGCTGGAGATCACCGACGTCAACCTCCGCTACCTGGCCGAGGGCAGGGCGAGGCTGGTCGAGCTCGGCCGCGGGTTCACCTGGCTGGACACCGGCACACCGGAGTCACTGCTCACCGCCAGCCAGTTCGTGCACGTGATGGAGAGCAGGCAGCAGGTCCGCATCGCCTGTCTCGAGGAAGTGGCGTTGCGGATGGGTTTCATCGACGCGCAGGCCTGCAGGCGCCTGGGCGAGCGGCTCGGGAAGTCGGGCTATGGGCGCTATGTGGTGGAGGTGGCGGAAGCGGCGAGCTGAGGGCGTGCGGGCGCTAGCCGGCGCCCGCAGGCCTACCGGCACTTTTCAGCAGCGACATCGCGACGGCCTTGTTGACCGCGTCGATGCGGGAAACGGCCCGCAGCTTGATGAAGACGTTGCGGAGATGTCTTTTGACGGTCCCTTCGGTGATGCCGAGCTCGCGGGCGATCTGCGCGTTGGTGCGCGCCTTGGCGACCAGCGCCAGCACTTCACGCTCCCGCAAGGAAAGCGCGCCCTCGCTCGCGGCTTCGAGCCGTTCCGTGTCCTCGTCTCCGGCGCTGTCGATGGCGTCCGGCGGACCGTGCGCGACCACGATCCGGTGATCGGCCGGATGCGAAGTGTAGATCACCGAAACGAGATAACGGTGCTCGACGTCTTTGGGTAAATAGGCCCGAATGCCGAGCCGCATCAGCCGGTGGAGCGAATCGGGGTCGTCCAGATGGCCCAATACGACGATCTCGCTGCCCGGCGCGATCTCCAACATCCGGCTCACCGACTTCTCGGCTTCGGAACCGATCATCTCCACGCCCAAGAGGATCATGTCCGGGCGCGCGTCCTCGAAAACGGCCGCGAGCTGCTCCGGATCATCGACCTCGCCCACGACGACGATGCCGTTCTCCAACCGCAGGATGGCGCTCAGCCCGGCGCGGAAAATCCCGCTTTTCTCCACGAGCATAACGCGTATCGAGCCGGACTTATCGATATTTCTTTCTTGTCCGTTTTCTGTGGTTATGTGCACCCCAGCATGCAATGAGAAGCCCCCAGACTCGTCTCTGACGCGTGCGAGCTGCCTCTTGGGGACGCGCCTGTCCTCGGCGGCGACCCGGCTGCGTCTCGGGCTGAGAATCTCGGCAGCTCGCCAGCCTACCCCGAGACGCGTCGTCAAACGGCGAACAAAGAAATCCTGCGCAAAATCGGTCGTGCCCCCAGTCAACGGCCCGCGCGGAGAGCGGGGCCGGCAACATCCGCGATCTTATAGCCAGGCCTTTGCGCTGGCAAGGATCGTGGTAAGGGATGAGATCGTCGGTCGAACGGAGGATGTGCGTTGGCGCGTTTTGCGCTAGGGGCGCTTTTCGCGCGCGGGTGCGGCCGGTGAAAAACGCGGATGCGCGTCAAGTCAATTTCGGGAATAAAGCTCGTGTTAAGTCTTGGCTCGCGACTGCCGGGGGTGTGCGGGGGCCGGGTTGCCTACCGCGGAGTAGGCATTGCGGACAATCGTGAATCCGATTTCACGTGTGGTCGAAACCCTGAGAGTGCGCCAAATGATGGCACCGAGGTGAGGAATGGGTATCGGTTATTCAAGGCAACAGTAAGGCCCCGCCAGGAACCTCCAGAGTTCCCGACGGGGCCTTGGCTGCAAAAGAACCCGGGTGATGGAGCCTTAGATCAGGCCGAGCTTGCGGACGGCGTCGCGCTCCTCGGCGAGCTCGGCGACCGAGGCGTCGATGCGTGCGCGGGAGAAGTCGTCGATCTCCAGGCCCTGGACGATCTTGTACTCACCGTTCGCGGCGGTGACCGGGAACGAGGAGATCAGGCCCTCCGGCACGCCGTACGAGCCGTCGGAGACGACCGCGGCCGACGTCCAGTCGCCTTCGGGGGTGCCGTTGACCCAGGTGTGGACGTGGTCGATGGCGGCCGAGGCGGCGGAAGCGGCCGAGGAGAGGCCGCGGGCCTCGATGATCGCGGCGCCGCGCTTGGCGACGGTCGGGATGAAGGTGTCGGCGAGCCACTGCTCGTCGTTGACGACCTCGGTGGCGTTCTTGCCGGAGACCTCGGCGTGGGCGATGCTCGGGTACTGGGTGGCGGAGTGGTTGCCCCAGATGGCGACCTTCTTGATCTCCGTGACCGGCACGTTGAGCTTCTTCGACAGCTGCGCGAGCGCGCGGTTGTGGTCGAGGCGGGTCATCGCGGTGAAGCGGTCGGCGGGCACGTCGGGGGCGTGCGCCTGGGCGATGAGGGCGTTGGTGTTGGCCGGGTTGCCCACGACCAGCACCTTGATGTCCGAGGCGGCGCCCGCGTTGATGGCCTCACCCTGCGGCTTGAAGATGCCGCCGTTGGCCTCGAGCAGGTCGCCACGCTCCATGCCCTTGGCGCGGGGACGGGCGCCGACCAGCAGCGCCACGTTGGCGCCCGAGAAGGCCTGCTTCGGGTCGTCGAAGATGTCGATGCCCGCGAGCAGCGGGAACGCGCCGTCGTCGAGCTCCATCGCGGTGCCCTCGGCCGCCTTGACCGCCTGCGGGATCTCGAGGAGCCGCAGCTTCACCGGGGTGTCGGCACCGAGCAGCTGACCGGACGCGATGCGGAACAGCAGCGCGTACCCGATCTGGCCGGCCGCACCGGTGACGGTCACGTTGACAGGGGCTTGGGTCATTGCGTTCTCCTGCAGACGACGATGGCTTGTACAGGCGACTCTATCCGCCCCGCGCCACGCCGATCGGGTGCGTCCTGTCACTCTCCGCTTAATCGATCACGCCCGGAGAGGCGTATAACGCCCTATACCGCTCGGCATGGTGCGAAATTCCCACTCAAGCAGCCAAAACCCGCCCAGACGCCAGGGGTCGTGAGTGGTACGGCCGGTTCTAACCGGTCCAAACACTCACGACTCCTGACCGGGGAGCTCGTCGTGGCGGACCAGCGACCATGCGTACGGGACGGGCAAACTCGCGTGCGCAAGCGGCAAACTCGCGTACGGGAAGCGCAACGACTCGTGCGCGAGGGGCAAAGACCCCGAGGCTGAGTCTTTGCCTGTCCCGTACGGATCTTTGCGCCTCCCGTACGGGTCTTTGCCCGTCCTGCACGCGAGATTGCTGGCCCCCGAGTGCGGTCGGGAACCCGGGTTCCTGCAGGTCAGGGGTCGTGAGTGGTATGGCCGGTTAGAACCGGCCGTGCCACTCACGAGTGGCGGGGGACGGCTTCGAGGTCGAAGGCGCGGCCGAGCGCGATGAGGGCGCTGTCGAGCTGGCCCAGGCTGGACAGGACGGACCTGGCTTGGGCGTCGACGATGGTGTCCGAGACCGGGGTGCCGTCGTCGAGGACGAGCTTGTCGCTCCCGGTCTCGCGGACCGCGTCGAGCAGGACGCCGATGTTGCCGTTGATGCGGCCCGCGAAGAGGAGGAAGCGGTCCTCGCCTGCCAGGAGACCCGGCTGGGATCGCGCGGCCACGTGGCGGGCGCGGAAGGCGATGGTCTCCAAAGCCGTCAGTACGTGCCAGCCGTAGTCGCGGCGGGCGCTGCTGAAGTTGATCGGGTGGGTGAGGGGCTCGATGGTCGCGCGGACCTTCTCGACTGCGCGGTCGAGGTCGCGGGACAGCTCGATGATGTTGACGTTTTCGCTGCCGGACAACAGTTTCACGGCCTGGTCGAGGAAGTCGCGGAGTTCTTCGAGCACGGTCGCGGTGTCGTCGAGCATGACCGAGCGGGTGCGGACGGGGACGATGACCACGGCGGCGAGGATGCCCGCGGCGGCGCCGACGGCGGTCTCGGCGAGGCGGATCCACAGCACTTCGAGGCTGAAGGTGCCGAGGAGGCTGTAGAGCAGCCCGAGCATGGCGGTGACGAAGAACGCCATGATCACCTGGGACACGCGGGACATGTAGACCACGCCGAACACGCACACCAGGATGAGCGCGAGTGTCGCGCCCGTGCTGCCGGTGACCAGCGTCGCGAGCACGACGCCGCCGACGATGCCGATCAGGGTGCCGCCGAGCCTGCGTGCGCCCTTGACGAAGGTGGCGCCCGCGGTCGACGAGCCGATGAACACCACGAACACGGTCAATACAGCCCAGTACCAGCGCTGCTGGGAGACGAGCGCGCCGCCGACCACCGCGAGCCCGCCGCCCACGACCGCCTGGATGGCGCTGCGGGTCTGGTTGTCGTAGGTGAAGGCGGGCGTCTTCTCCGGCTCTTCGGCCGGGTCCACATCGGACTTGTCGTGTTCGGCCACGCGCTGGGCATTGACGTCGGCGAGTGCGAGTTCGGCGATGGCGCGGCGGAGTTCGTCGCCTGGCTCGGGGTGGTCGTCGATGCGGCTGCCTTCGACGAGCATCTTGCTGAACTCGCCGGTCTCGCTGATGAGCGGGAGGTCGCGCGGGTCGCGTTCGATGAGCGCGTGGAAGCGCTGGAGGCTGGCGATGAGCTTGTCACGGTTCGCGGGCGCGAGATCCTCGGTGACCGTGCGCTGGGTGGTGATCGAGAGCCATTGGACGGCCAGTTCGACCTCGATCGCGCGGCGGCGGAGCAAGCCGGCGTCCTGCTCGTCGATGACGTCGGGTGCGGTGTCTTCGATGAGGAGCACGCACTCGTGCAGGCGGGAATTGGCGGTGCGGAGCTGTTTGCGGGCGTGGTCGGAGCCGCCGCTGGCGAGGTAGGACTCGGCCGCGCGGACGACGGCGCCGAGCCTGGCCCGGAAGGCGCGGCGGATACGGAGGAACTCGGCGTCCGGGCGGCGGCGAAGCAGGACGAAGCGGACGAGCGCGTTGGCGGCGATGCCGACGGTCAGCGCGAGCAGGAGCGAGGGAACCTGGCGCAGGTGCGTCTGCAGGAACATCGCGAAGAAGAACAGGAAGAAGGCGACTGAGCCGAGCGCGATGCCGCGGCTGCCGAAGCGCTGCGCGTACACGGCGACGAAGATGAGCAGCACGAACAGGATGCTGTCGAGCGGCGGGACGGCGGTGCCGAGGCTCGCGACGGTGAGCGAGACCGCGCCGACGACCAGCGCCAGCAGCAAGGTGACGGCCTGCTTGCGCGGGGTGGCGTCGCCGACGGTGAACGCCGCCATCATCGCGGCGATCGCGCCGACCAGCATGATCGTGAGCGGCTGGTGGAGCGGGAGGAGCGCGAGTACGGAAAGGACTATGCCGAGCACGGCCGAGAGGCCGAGCTTCAGGCGGACGAAGCCGGGGTCGGAGGCGACCAGCCGGTCCCTTGTGGAGTCCCAGAGTTTCACAGTGCCAGTAGCTCCCATTGGGACAGGGTGATCCAGCTGGCGGAGCTGCCGGTGATACGCAGGCGATACCGGCCGAACGTGACCGGGCGGCTCAGCAGGAACGGCCTGGTCTGGCGGCGCCACGGGAACACCTGATCGGTGCGTTCGTCGAGGACCGTCCACTCGGTACCGTCGTCGGAGCCTTCCAGCACCCAGGATTTCGGGTCGCCGCCGCGTGCTCCGGAAGTGAGGGTGTAGATCTCGACCGGCCGATGTGGACCGTCCACTGTGTACTCGATGGTCGCGGTGGTCGAGCGGAAGGTGGCTTCGGTGCGGGTGGTGTCGTCGATCAGCGCCTCGACGTTGGTGCCTTGTGCACTGTGGACGGTCCCGGTCAGGTCGTGCAGCGGGGCGGGGACGCGGGGGCGCGGTCTGCCCGAACCCCAGCGCGACGGCTGCGGGCCGAGGGTGAAGTCGATGGTCCCGCCCTTGGCGAGCGCGGCGTGGGGGAGGAACGGCATGGCCTGCGGCGCACCGTTGACGTGCAGGTTCTGGACGTACGGGTACTGGTGGCCGGACGCGCGGATGACGAGGTCTTCGCCGTTCTCCAGGTGGATGGTGACCTTGGGGAACAGCGGCGAGCCGACCGCGTAGTACGGGCTGCCGATGGCCAGCGGGTAGAAGCCGAGCGCGCCGAAGACGTACCAGGCGGACATCTCGCCGTTGTCCTCGTCGCCGGGGTAGCCCTGGCCGATCTCGCTGCCGAGGTAGCAGCGGTTCAGCACCTCGCGCACGATCCGCTGGGTCTTCGACGGCGCGCCGGCGTAGTTGTAGATGTAGGGAATGTGGTGTGACGGCTGGTTGGAGTGCCCGTACTGGCCGAGCCGGACGTCGCGGGCCTCGGTCATCTCGTGGATGACGCCGCCGTACGCGCCGGGGTTGCGGCCGGTCTCCGGGGTGGCGAAGAACTTGTCCAGTTTGGACTCGAGGTCGCCGTGCAGCGCGACGAGGCCGTGCCCGTCATGGGGCACGGAGAACGCGGTGTTCCAGGCGTTGGTCTCGGTGTAGTCGCCGCCCCAGGCTGCCGGGTCGAACTGCTCGGGCGTGTGGTGCCAGCTGCCGTCCCGGTTACGGCCCTGGAAGAAGCCGACGCGCTGGTCGAAGTGGTTGACGTACTGCATGGCGCGGCGGCGGAAGTAGGCCTCGTTGTCGCGGTCGCCGAGCGCGGTGGCCATGTTGGCGATGCCGAAGTCGTTGATGCAGCCTTCGAGTGCCCAGGACAGGCCTTCGCCGACGCTGGTCGGCGTGTAGCCGAGGAAGATCGACTCCCCGAGCCCCTTGCGGCCGACGCCGGCGCCGGTGGGGGTGACCGTGGCGTTCTTGAGCGCGGCCTCGTAGGCGGTGCGGAGGTCGAAGTCGTTGGCGCCCTTGAGATAGGCGTCGGCGAACGCGACGTCCGAGCTGGTGCCGGTCATGAGGTTGGCGTAGCCGGGGGAGGACCACCGGGAGACCCAGCCGCCCTCGCGGTACTGCTGGAGGAAGCCGTCGATCATGCGCGCGCAGCGGCTCGGGGTGAGCAGCGCGTACGCGGGCCAGGTGGTGCGGTAGGTGTCCCAGAAGCCGTTGTTGACGAACATCTCGCCGTCGACGATCCGGGCGCCGGTGCGCTTGCGGGTGCTGGGCCGGAGGCTGCGGATGACCGGGCTGGCGTGCCGGACGCCGTCGGGGGTGTCCTCGTGGCCGGAGTTCGGGTAGAGGTAGAGCCGGTAGAGGCTGGAGTAGAAGGTGGTCAGCTGGTCCTCGGTGGCGCCTTCGATCTCGATGCGGCCGAGGAGGTCCTGCCAGGCGGCGCGGGCGTTGTCGCGGACCTCATCGAAGGTGGTGCCGTCGGGGATCTCGAGTTCCAGATTGCGTTTGGCCTGGTCGAGGCTGATCAGCGAGGTCGCGATGCGCATGGTGACCTCGCGCGCCTCGAACTCGAGGTAGCCGGTGACGGTCCGCCAGAAGGGCCGCCGGAGCTTGCCGCCGTGCTTGGCGGGCTTGTCGAACTCGGCGTAGACGAACATGCGCCGTGCGCCGGTGGAGAGCCTGCTGCGGACCCAGGTGTGCCCGGTCAGTACGCGCTTGTGTGGTTTGACGCGCAGGCCGCCGCGGTTGTTGACGTTGTCGAACAGCAGCCAGGAGCGGTCTTCGGGGAAGGTGAACCGGAAGATCGCGGCGTGGTCGGTGGGCGCGATGTCGGTGGTGATGCCGTTCTCGAACTCGACGCCGTAGTGGTGCGGCCGGTCGGTCTCGTTCTCGTGGCGGAAGGTCAGCAACCGCTTGTAGCGCGCCGACTCGACCGGGCCGATGCCGGGCATGACGTGGAAGGTGTGCCGGTCGCCCATCCACGGGCTCGGCTGGTGGCTGAGCCCGAACGCCTCCAGCGCGGGGAGGTTCTCGGCGGTGTTGTGCCGGTGGTACTCGTAGATCCAGTCGGTCACGCGCGAGTTGGTGACCGGGGTCCAGAAGTTGAACCCGTGGGGCACGGCCGTGGCCGGGAAGGTGTTGCCGCGGGAGAAGTCGCCGCTGGAGTGGGTGCCGCGGGTGGTGCGGACCCAGTCGACCGGGTCGCGGTTCTCGATGGGCCGTTCGGCGAGGCGCACGTCGTCGAGCCAACCGGGGGACTGGGCGTGCAGCAGGATGCGGCGCACCCGCCTGCCCGCGAAGCGGCCCAGCCGTCTGCGGACGAGGTTCCACTGGTCCGGGTAGAGCGACTTCGGGTCGGTGGTGAGGCCGGCGCGGCCACCGTCGTCGAACTCGACGTCGAGGGTGACGAGCAGATCACCCTCGGGGAACACCACATAGGACAGTTCACTGTGCGCGGTGACGGCCACGTCCACTTCGAACAGGACCCCGCCGCCGGTGAAGCGCAGGGCGTGCAGTCCGGTGAAGCCGACGTTCTCCCTGGCAGTGGGGGAGTGGGCAGGCCCGGTGTCTATGCCGGGAAGCAAGGGCTGAGGATCGCTTGGTTCGAAAGAGGAGAAGAACCCGGTGCCCGTCACCCGGTCACCGTATCGGCAAGCCCGCGAGCGCACTCACCGAGTCTTCGAAGTGTATAACGGCCTATACCGCGTGGCTCTTAAGGGCAAAACCTGAATCACTCAAAGATCAAAAGCAAGCCCAGAGCATACGGGTCGTGAGTGGCACGGCCGGTTCTAACCGGTCATACCACTCACGACCCCAGGGTGGCTAGAACTTGGCGCACTGCCCGGCCGAGGGACCGCGCACCGTGTTCGTCAGCGCGTAGTCCGACGGCGCGGGTGCGTTGGCCGCGCAGGCCAGCGGCCCGCCGACCGAACTCGCCGTGAGCACCGGCCCGTGGTTGCCGGTCAGGGTGACCGGGCCGCCGATGTCCGCCTGCTCGATCGA
This sequence comes from Amycolatopsis xylanica, assembly GCF_900107045.1. GTDB lineage: Bacteria > Actinomycetota > Actinomycetes > Mycobacteriales > Pseudonocardiaceae > Amycolatopsis > Amycolatopsis xylanica. The sequence continues at coordinate 1,429,806 of NZ_FNON01000001.1, read as the reverse complement.
GACCGTGCCCTTGGTGCCGGTGATCGACACCGGTCCGCCGACCTTGGTCCCGACCAGCACGACCTGCTGGGCGTTCGCCGACGACAGCGGGCCGCCGATCGAACCGCCGGTGGCGATCAGGGTCGCGCCAGGTGCCACGGTGACCGGCCCGGTGACTGTGGCGTTGTCGAGGCAGACGGTGCCGGTGACGGTCAGCGGCCCGTTGTGCGTGCCGGTGATCGTCTTCGAGCACACCGCGTCCGGCTTGCCGAGCAGCTCGAACTCGGCCAGCGACATGGTGCCGCCGGACGTCGCGGTGACCTCGAGGCGGTAGTACTTGAAGTGCGCCGGGTTGGTCACCTTGAACGCCCGCGTCTGCTGGCGCCACTGGAAGCTCTGGTCGGTGCGCTCGTCGGCGACCGCCCAGTTCGTGCCGTCGTAGGAACCCTTGAGCGTCCAGCTCTTCGCGTCACCCGGGATCTTCGCCGAGGTCAGCGTGTACATCGTCGCTGCTTCCTTGGTGGACGCCAGCTGGTACTGGATCGGCGCGGTCACCTTCGACTCGGTCCGCGAGGTGTTGTCGAAGATCGCGGTGACGGCGTTGGCGTCGACGTCCGCTCCGGTGGCCGTGCCCTTGCCGGGGCCGGTCAGGTCGTGCAGCGGGGACGGCGCCGCGTCGCCGGTGGTGATGGAGGGCGGGGCGTCGTGGGGGCCGGTGCCCCACTTCGACGGGGTGGGGCCCATGTCGAAGTCGAGGGTGCCGCCCTTGGCGATGAGGTCCTGCGGGATGGACGTCGAGGTGTAGGGCTTGCCGTTGACGCGCAGGCCCTGCACGTAGATGTTCTTCGAGCTGTTCTTCGGCGCGTTGATCACCAGGTTCTTGCCACCGGCGAGGTGGACGGTCGCCTTGGTGAACAGCGGGGAGCCGATGGCGTAGTTCGGGCTGCCCATCTGGAGCGGGTAGAAGCCGAGCGCGCTGAACGTCCACCAGGCCGACTGCTCGCCGTTGTCCTCGTCGCCCGCGTAGCCCTGCCCGATCTCGCTGCCGGTGTAGAGCCGGCCGAGTGCTTCACGGACCTTGGCCTGGGTCTTGGACGGCTGGCCTGCGTAGTCGTACATGTACATCGTGTGGTGTGACGCCTGGTTGGAGTGGCCGAGCTGGCCCATCCGGACGTCGCGGGCCTCCCGCATCTCGTGGATGACGCCGCCGTAGGTGCCGGGGAAGCCGGCGGTCTCCTGGTCGGCGAAGAACGCGTCGAGCTTCTTGGCGAGGCCTTCCTTGCCGCCGTAGAGGTTGGCGAGGCCTTGTCCGTCCTGGGGAACGGAGAACGCCATGCCCCAGCCGTCGGTTTCGGTGTAGTCGATGCCCCAGACGCGCGGGTCGTACTGCGCCTTGTCGCGGCTGAACTTGCCCGTGGCGTCGCGTCCCTGGAAGAAGCCGACGCTGGGGTCGAAGAGGTTCACGTACTGCTGGGCGCGGCTGGTGAAGTACTCGTAGTTGGCGAGGTACTCCTGCTTGCGCGGGTCGGTGGCGGGTGCTTCGTCGTAGAGCTTCTTCGACAGGTTGGCGATGCCGAAGTCGTTGACGTAGCCCTCGATCGACCAGGAGAAGCCGTGGTCGGCGGTGTTGGGCGCGTAGCCGAGGAACATGCCCTCGTCGACGCCCTTGCGGCCGACGGCGTTGTTGGGCGGGGTGACGGTGGCGTTGCGCAGTGCCGCGTCGTAGGAGGATTTGACGTCGAAGTTCTTGACGCCCTTGAGGTAGGCGTCGGCGAAGGCGACGTCGGAGCTGGTGCCGGTCATGAGGTCGGCGTAGCCGGGTGAGGACCAGCGGGAGATCCAGCCGCCGTCGCGGTATTGCTGGACGAAGCCGTCGATCATCTTGCCCGCCATGTCGGGCGTGAGGAGTGAGTAGGCGGGCCAGGTGGTGCGGTAGGTGTCCCAGAAGCCGTTGTTGACGTAGGTCTGGCCGTCGACGATCTTCGAGCCGGTCTGGGTGGGGGTGTCGGCGCCGGTCTTCGGGGAGACGAAGCTGGCGTACTTGTAGGCCGGTGCGGCGGGGGTGCCGGTGTTCTCGTGCCCGGAGTTGGGGTAGAGGAACAGGCGGTAGAGGTTGGAGTAGAGGGTGGTCAGCTGGTCCTTGGAGGCGCCTTCGACCTCGATGACGCCGAGTTTCTCGTCCCAGGCCTTTTGCGCGGCGTCGCGGACGCTTTCGAGGGTGGCGGTGGGTGCGAGTTCCTGGGCGAGGTTCTTCTTGGCCTGGTCGACGCTGATCAGCGAGGTGGCGATGCGCATGTTCACGGTCTGGCCGTTGAAGCGCAGGTAGCCGCGGACGTTGTCGCGGCCTTCGCCGGGGAGTTTGCCGCCGGCGGTGACGGGCTTGTCGAAGGTGGCGTAGACGAACATGCGGCCGGCGCCCGCGGAGAGTCCGCTCTTGGCGTCGGTGTAGCCGCTGAGTGTGCCGCCGGTGGTGTCGAGGGTGAGGCCGCCGTTGTTGTTGACGTTGTCGAAGATGAGGTTGGCGTCGGTGCCGGGGAAGGTGAAGCGGAAGAGCGCGGCGTGGTCGGTGGGGGCGAGTTCGGTTTTGATGCCGTTCTCGAACTGGACGCCGTAGTAGTGGGCGCGTGCGGTTTCGTTTTCGTGTTTGAAGGCCAGCTGGCGCTTTTCGCGGTTGGCGTCGGGGACGCCGGTGGCGAGTGAGGGCATGACCTGGAAGCTTTGGCGGTCACCCATCCAGGGGCTGGGTTCGTGGCTGGCGCTGAACGATTGGAGTGTCGGCAGGTTCTGGGCGTTGTTGCCGGAGTGGTAGTTGTAGAGCCAGCTGTTGGAGCCGGCGTCGGTGACGGGGGTCCAGAAGTTGAAGCCGTGCGGGACGGCGGTGGCGGGGAAGTTGTTGCCGCGCGAGAAGGTGCTGTTGGCGAGGGTGCCTCGGGTGGTCAGCACGTTGTCGGTGGGGCGCTGGCTGGCGGGCGGGGTGGGGGTCGCCGAGATCTTGATGTCGTCGAGCCAGCCCTGCAGCAGGCCAGGGCCGTTGGGGTTGTCGTAGCCGACCAGGATGCGGTCGATGGTCTTGCCCGCGGCGAGTGCGATGTTCGAGCGGACGAGGTTCCACTGGTTGGTGTAGAGGACCTTGCTGGCGCCCTGGCCCTGCGGGGTGAGGGGGAAGCCGTACTGGTCGACGGCGCCGAGCTGGCTGAGGTAGGTGCCGTCGGTGAAGGCGAGATCGACGGCGACGTTGGTGCTCGGGTACTTGAGGTCGTCCTTGATGAACTGGGGCTGGACCTTGTACGAGAGCTCGGTCGTGGTGGTGACCGGGATGTCGACGTCGAAGATCTTGTTGTACGACCAGCCGTGGCCGGTGACGGTCTGGCTGCCGGAGTAGCGGTAGGCGCGCAGGCCGGTGAACCCGACGCGGTTCTTGTTGGTGTAGCCGGAGGTGGGTCCGGAGTCGGGGAAGGTGCGCATGGTGGGCAGCGGCGGCGGCGCGGGGTCGTCGTTGGCGAGCAGCAGTTCGGCGACCTGCATGATCGGGCCGCCGTTGTTGCGGGTGACGTCGAAGCGGAAGTACTTGTAGGCCGTGGTGGGTGCGGCGAGCTTGTAGTCCTTCTGCTGGAAGCGGTCGCTGTAGGACTGGCCGGTCTGCTTGTCGATGTCGGTCCAGGTCAGCGCGTCGTTGGAGCCTTGGAGTGCCCAGTCCTTGGGGTCGCGCTCGGGGGCGTCGTTGGCCGAGGTGACCGCGTAGTGGGTGATGGAGGTGGGCTCGGAGAGGGTGATCTGGGCCCAGGCGGTGGGGGTCCAGGCGAGCCACTTGGTGTCGGCGGTGCCGTCGACGAGCATGGGTGAGTCTTCGCCGGAGGTGTTCTCGCTGCTGGCGCTGGTCTCGGTGACGCGGCCGCGGATGTCGCCGGGGATGGCGGTGCCGTTGGCGCCGTTGACGCCGTAGGCCTTCTGCTTGCCTTGCGCGTCGGTTTCGACGGTGTCGTTCCAGGTCGGCTGGGTTTCGCCGGTCTCGAACGAGGAGTAGAAGTCGGCGGGGGCTTCGGCGCTCGCGGTCGTGGGGACGGCGGCCAGGCCTGCGGCTATGACAACGACGGACAGCGCGGAGCTGAGCGTTGTTCTGGCGCTTCGGGGCATCGTTGCTCCAAGCTCTTCTAGCGGGGCGACATCGGGGCGCGCGGGGGAGCGCTCAGAGAGGCAACCTCGTGTGTGACATCGATGTCAAGTCCGGTGGCTGATCCTGGCCCGAATCGGACAAGGGGAGCGTCCGTCCGGGTCATCGGCGTGCTTGATGGTCAGGTGGCGCGGAAGCGCTCGGCGAGGGTGTGGCAGGCGTGGGTGAGCTCGGCGGGTTCGACGTCGGTGAGGTCGGTGTCGAAGGTGCCGAGCAGGCCCGCGATGCCCGCCCATGACCAGGCGCCGAGGGTGAGGCGGGTGCGGCCGGGTGCGAGGTGTTCGACGACGGAGCCGCCGGGTGCGAAGCGGGCGACGACGTCGGCGGGCAGGTCGAGGGTGGCGGCGCCGAGGCAGGGCCAGGTGGGGGTGGTGTCGCCGCGGTCGGCGGTGGTCATGACGTAATGGGCGACGTCGGGTGCTGGCAGTGCGCGGCGCTGGAATGCGATGCCGGTGGGGGCGCGGGGGTGGATGCGGTCGAGGCGGTGGATGGTCCAGTCGCCGTCGTGGGCGACGAGGTACCAGCGGCCTGCCCAGTGCACGAGGTGGTGGGGTTCGACGCGGGCGGGCGGGGCGGGTGGCGGGCGGTCGCCGTCGGGGGTGAGGTGTTCGAGGTCGAGCAGGTGCTGGTCGCGGATGGCGGCGCCGACGGCGGTGAGGGTGCTGGGCGGCACGGTGGGTGCGGGGAAGTCCCAGTAGTTGCCGATGGTGGTGAGGTGCAGTGCTTCGGCTTGGGCGCGCAGGTGGGCGGGCATGATCTGCTTGATGGTGCTGAGTGCGCGGGCGGCGGCGGTGGTGGTGCCGGAGATGGTGGCCGGAGCGGTTTGGAGTGCGACGGCGATGGCCAATGCCTGGTCGCCGTCGAACAGCAGGGGCGGGAGTTTCCCGCCGGCGAGCCGGTAGGTGGCGTCGCGGCCTTTGGTGGCTTCGACGGGGTAGCCGAGGGTGCGCAGGACGTCGATGTCGCGGCGGAGGGTGCGGGTGCTGACGCCGAGGCGGGTGGCGAGGTCGGTGGCGGTCCGGCGGGTGCCGAGCAGGGTGAGCAGTTCGAGCGCGCGTGCGGAGGTGGTCGCCATGTGCTCAGTGTGGCGGACATCCGGTGTCCGCCATGGCTGCGATGGTCGGGGTATGAGTTCATCTTTCGTGGATCGCTCGGGTTCGAGGATCGATCATCTGAACATCGCGGTGCCGGATCTCGGTGCGGCTGCGGGGTTTTACGAGCCGGTGCTGGCGTCGATCGGGATCGTGAAGATGCTGGAGATCCCGGCGGGGCTGACCGAGGGGCAGCTGGCGATGGTGGGGTTCGGGTGGCCGGAGCGGAAGCCGTATTTCTGGCTGCTGGAGCGTGGTTCGGTCGGGACGGGGATGCATCTGGCGTTCACTGTGGACGATCGGGCCGCGGTGGAAGCGTTCTACCGGGCGGCTTTGGCGGCGGGTGCGGTGCCGGAGCACGCGCCCGCGGTGCACGCGGAGTACCACGAGGACTATTTCGGTGCGTTCGTGACGGATCCGCTGGGGATCAGCCTCGAGGCGGTGTGTCACCTGCGCCCGGGGTCGTGAGTGTTCTGACCGGTTAGAACCGGCCGCGCCACTCACGACCCGGCTGTACGATCCGGGCGTTGCTGCGAGCCGGTGAACTGGGGGCGTTATGAGCGGTATCAGGGTTTTGGTGGCTGGTGCGAGTATCGCGGGGCCGGCGCTGGCGCATTGGCTGCGCCGTCGTGGCGCCGAGGTGACCGTGGTGGAGCGGGCGCCCGGGCTGCGGCCGGGTGGGCAGGCGGTGGACGCGCGCGGGGTGGCCAAGGAGGTCATCGCGCGGATGGGGCTGGACACCGCGGTACGCGCGGCGTGCACCGATACCGCGGGCGCGTACACGGTGGACGCCGAGGGGAACGTGCTGGAGACGTTCCACGCGGAGGATCATGGTGGTGATGGGTACATCGCGGACATCGAGATCCTGCGCGGGGATTTGTCCCGGGTGCTCTATGAGGACACCCGGGATGGTGTCGAGTACGTCTTCGGTGACCGGATCGCCGAGGTGGCCCAGGACGCGGACGGGGTCGACGTGGTCTTCGCCGGTGGTGATCGGCGGCGTTTCGAGCTGGTGGTCGGGGCGGACGGGTTGCACTCGGCGTTGCGGGAGTTGGTGTTCGGGCCGCGGGAGCGGTTCGTGCATCATCTCGGGCTGGTGCTGGCCTTCTACAGCATGCCCAACGAGTTCGGGTTGGATCGCTGGCTGATCGACTACCAGGAGGCCGGGCGGTCCGCGGGGCTTCGGCCCATTCAGGACGCGACGCAGGCGATGGCGATGTTCTCGTTCGCCTCGCCCGATTTCGAGGTCGACTACCGCGACATCGAGGCGCAGAAGCGGTTGCTGCGTGAGCGGATGGACGGGCTGGGCTGGCTGGCGCCGCGCATGCTCGCGCATCTGGACGACACGCCGGACTTCTACCTCGACCAGGTCGCGCAGGTGAAGATGGAGCGCTGGTCGAGCGGGCGGGTGGGACTGCTGGGGGACGCGGCGTTCAGCTCGTCGCCGATGTCGGGGCAGGGCACCGGGCTGGCGCTGGTCGGCGCCTACCTGCTGGCCGGGGAGCTGGCGGCCGCCGGGTGGGACTCGGAGGTCGGGTTCGCCGCTTATGAAGGGCGGATGCGGTCGTTCGTCGAGGCCAATCAGGAGATCGGCCGGTTGCACGCGCTGAGCCGGGCGGTCCCTGAGGCGGAGGTCCAGCCTGGCTCCGAGTGGGGCCCGAAGCTGATCGAGCGGGCGATCAACGGCGTGGAGCTGCCCGCCTACGCCGGGCTGCCGGACTCCGCGTAGGCGGTCATGAGGTTGATAAGGCTGTGAGGCGCGTTCGCGTCGAAGCACAGCTTGAGGTTGTCCGCCGACTCTGCCGCCGAGGCCTCGCTTCGCGGGAACAGTGCCGCTTCGTAAGCCCCGAGGGCCTTCTCAAGGTCCTCGGGGGAAGCGAGGATCGCGGCGGCGAGTTCGGCTCCGTCGAACATGGCGAGGTTGGCGCCTTCTCCCGCGAAGGGTGACATCAGGTGCGCCGCGTCGCCGAGGAGGGTGACGCCAGGGGTGCGTGGCCAGGAGTGGCCGACCGGGAGCGCGTGGATGGCGCGGGGGATCAACGGCCCGTCGGCGTCGGCGATGAACGCGCGCAGGCTGTCGTCCCAGTCCTCGAAGTGGCTCAGCAGCGCGGTTTTCGCGGCCGCGGTGTCGGTGAAGTCGATCGTGGTGAGCCAGTCGGCGCTGGTGGCGAGCGCGCAGTAGACGTGCAGGCGGGCGCCGGGTTCGCGGTGGGCGAGGAAGCCTTGGCGCTCGCCGAGCGCGAAGAGCATGCCGCCGCCGATGATCGCGGCGGCCTCGGGGTGCTGGATGTCGGCGTCGTCGAGGTTGAGCTCGACGAAGGACAGGCCCGAGTAGGCCGGGGTCGCGGGGGAGACCAGCGGGCGGATCTTGGACCAGGCGCCGTCCGCGCCGATGAGCAGGTCGGTGGTGAAGGTGGTGCCGTCGGCGAGTGTCACCTCGTGGCGGCCGTCGCCGAGCGCGGTCGCTCCGGTGATTTTGGCTCCCCAGCGGATGGTTCCGGCCGGGAGTGAGTCGAGGAGGAGGCCGCGCAGGGTTTCGCGGTTGATCTCGGGGCGGTCGCCGGTGCCGTCGTCCGGCTCGGCGAGGTGGACCGTGGCGTGCCGGTCGATGATGCGCGTTTCCTGGCCGCCGTGGTGGACGGCGGCCAGGAAACGGTCGTGCAGGCCTGCGGCGTGCAGGGCGGCTTGTCCGGTTTCGCCGTGGATGTCGAGCATGCCGCCCTGGGTGCGGGCGGCGGGGGAGGCTTCGAGGTCGAACACGGCGGTCTCGATGCCGCCCAGGTGCAGGATGCGGGCGAGGGTGAGGCCGCCGAGTCCGGCGCCGATGATCGCGATGGGGTGATGGGTGGTCATGGTGGCTCCTTGGTGGTCAACGTGCCACCCACCCTACACGAACATGTTCGTGACGAACATGTTCGTTCACGCATTCACCTTGTCGAGGAACCCGGCCAGGTTCGCCGCGGTCCGCTCGATCAGCTCGTCGACACTGAGCGACTCGTGCAGCCGCCCGCCGTTGCCCGCGTCCTTCTTCCCGCGCAGGTACAGCGAACACGCCAGGTCGGCGCAGATGTACGAGCCCACCGAATTGCCCTGGCGCCCCTCCGGGCCCGCCTTGCGCGCGGTCATCAGCGAGACGCCGTCGCCGGAATGTGTGGTCAGGCACAGTGAGCACATGCTGCGCCGCGCCAGCCCGGCCTGCGCGGCCCGGCGCAGCGCGACACCCACGAGCCCATCGCCGGATTCGGCGACGATGTACGAGCGCTCCGGCGACGCGGGGTCGCGCCAGCCGAGGAAGTCGAGGTCGTCCCACGGGCGCTCGGCGAGGTCCTTGGGCACGGCGAGGCGCTTGGCCTCCCCCTTGGTGCAATTGATGAACGAGTTACGGATTTCCTGCTCGGTTACTGGTCTCACACGACCGAAGCTAGCTTTCCTAGTGGTCTTAGGCAAATAATTAAAGCCTCTAGGAAACGGGGGGTGAGCCATGGCACGTGCGGGCCTGACCGCGCAACGGCTGACCGAGGCGGCGGCCGAGCTGGCCGACGAGGTCGGCTTCGAGAACGTGACCGTCTCCGCGCTCGCCCGCCGTTTCGGGGTGAAGGACGCGAGCCTGTACTCGCACGTGCGGAACGCGCGTGACCTGCGAGTCCGCACGTCGGCGCTCGCGCTGGCCGAACTCGCCGACCGGGCGGCTGCCGCGCTCGCGGGCCGGTCCGGCAAGGACGCGCTGGTCGCGTTCGCCGACGCCTACCGCGACTACGCGACCTCACATCCGGGCCGCTACGCCGCCGCGCAGCTCGAGATCGACCCGGACACCGTCGCCGCCGAACCCGCGCGCAGGCACGCCGAGCTGACCCGCGCGGTCCTGCGCGGCTACGCATTGCCCGAACCCGCCGAGACCGACGCGGTTCGGTTGCTGCACAGCACTTTCCACGGCTACGTGAGCCTGGAACGCGGCGGCGGCTTCAGCCACCAGACCCGCACCGCGGACGCCTCCTGGGCCGCCGCCCTCGACGCCCTCGACACCCTGCTCCGCCAGTGGCCCGAACCCCGAAAGTGACTTTCGTCAGGTCGCATCTGACGGAAGTGGCTTTCGGGCTTTCCCCGGTACCCCGAAAGCCACTTCCGTCAGGTCTTATCTGACGAAAGCCACTTTCGGGGTTTCAGCAGGTGGTGAGGAAGCGCTCGAGGACACGGGCGCCGAAGCGGAGGCCTTCGACCGGGACACGCTCGTCCACGCCGTGCGCCATCGCCCGGTACGGGAAGCCCGGCGGCAGGTAGAGCGGGGCGAAGCCGTAGCAGTCGATGCCGAGCGGGCTGAACGCCTTCGCGTCCGTGCCGCCGCCCATGCAGTACGGGACCACGACGGCCTCGGGGTCCTCGGCGCGCAGCGCGTCGGCCATCGCGTCGAACCACGGTGAGTCGATGCGGGCCTCCACCGGCGGCTGGTGCGCGACGAACTCGCGTTCGACGTCGCCGAGCAGCACGTCCAGCTCCGCGAACAGCGCCTCCTCGGTGCCGGGCAGCACCCGCACGTCGAGTTGCGCGGTCGCGATCGACGGGATCACGTTGACCTTGTAGCCGGCGTTGAGCATCGTCGGCGTGGTGCTGTTGCGGACCGTCGGCACCACCAGCGCGCCCGCCGGGCCGAGCCGCGCGACCGTTCCGTCCACATCGGACAGATCGACCGGGACGCCGAGCGCCTGACCGGTGCGCTCGAGGAACGCGCGCACGGTCGGGGTGAGGTTGACCGGCCAGCGGTGCGCGGCGACCCGGTGCAGCGCGCCGACGAGCTTGGTCACCGCGTTGTCGTCGTTGGGGCGGGAGCCGTGCCCGGCCCGGCCGCGCGCGGTCAGCCGCAGGTGCGCGGTGCCGCGCTCGGCGGTGCCCACCGGATACAGCCGCACGTCGCGGCCCGAGGCGTCGGGCACGTGGTAGGTGTAGCCGCCCGACTCGCTGATCGACGCCACGCAGCCTTCGAACAGGTCGCGGTGCTCGGCGGCGAGCCAGTGCGCGCCGTACTCGCCCTTGTCCTCTTCGTCGGCGACGAACGCGAGCACGATGTCGCGGCGTGGGCGCAGGGTCGGCGCGAAGGACAGCACCATCGCGATGAAGTCCTTCATGTCGACCGCGCCGCGGCCCCACAGGTAGTCGTCGCGCACCTCGCCGGAGAACGGCGGGACCGTCCAGTCGGCGGCGTCGGCGGGCACGACGTCGAGATGGCCCTGCACCAGCATGCCGGGCAATGTCGGGTCGGTGCCGGGGATGCGGGCGAGCACGTTCGCCCGGCGCGGCGCCGACTCGATGATCTTCGGTTCGATGCCCGCGTCGGACAGGCGCGCCGCGACGTACTCGGCGGCGTCGCGCTCGCCCTCGGCGTCACCGCCGCCGCGGTTGGTGGTGTCGAAGCGGATCAGGTCCGCGCACAGCTCGACGACGTCAGCCATAGATTCCCTGCACAGCCCCCGCCGCGATGGCGGTCACGATCTTGAAGGCCTTCATGGCCTCGGTCATGTTCGGCGCGTCGAAGCCGACCCGGCGCACCCCGATCTGCTCGACGGTCGGGATGACCGCGGCCGCCGCGGCGAGGTGGCTCGCGTCGAACTCGACCTCGATGCGGTGCGTGCCCGGCGCGGGTTCGTTCCGCCCGGCGCGTTTCATGCTCTCCTCGGCCGCCCCCGTGAGCAGCGACGCGGTCACCGACGGCGGCGAGCAGATCGCGGCGTAGCGGCTCACGCATTCCTTGACCTGCACCATCGACGCGCCCGGCGCGTAGTCGAGCGCGTCCTCGATGGTCTTGTCGTCGCCGGTCACCATCAGGACCGGCACGCCGTACTCGGCGGCCATGCCCGCGTTGAGCCTGCCCTCGCTGGCCAGCGTCCCGTCGAGCCACACCCCGGTGATCTGGTTCTCCAGGTAGGTGTGCGACAGGACCCCGTCGACACCCGCCGCCGCGTGATAGCCGAGGAACACCACACCGTCCACGCCCGACTCGATGCCCTGCATCATCGACAGCGGTTTGTGCCGCCCGGTGAGCATCCGCGCGCGGGGGTCGAGATCCTCCAGCAGCAGGTTGCGCTGCGACGAGTGCGCCTCGTTGACCAGCACGTCCGTCGCGCCGCCCGCGTGCAGCCCGGCGATGGTGGCGTTGACGTCACCGGTGAACATCCGCCGGAATCGTTGCCACTGCTCGGTTCCCGGGATGACGTCGTCGGTCCACGTGACGCCGGTGGCGCCTTCCATGTCGGCCGAGAGCAAGATCCGCATGGCGGGCACTCTAACCGAAACTCACGGCGAAGCCCGCTCTGCTCGGCGAAGAAGACCGGGATAAAGCGGGCTTAACTCCGCGGCGGGATAAAGCCCGCTTTATCCCGGGCTCAGCCGACCGAGGGGCCCAGGCCCAGCGACTGCGGGGTGGAGGAGTCCGGCGAAGGTTGATGCAGGCCCTCGTCGAGTGGACCGAACTCCGTCATCAGCGCGGCGCTTCCACCCCAGGCGGTCTGCTCCTCGGCGACCAGCGTGTTCGTGGTCAGGAGCAGCCCGGCCACCGAGGCGCCGTTCTGCAACGCCGACCGCGCCACCCGCAGCGGATCCACGATGCCCATCTCGATCATGTTCCCGTACCGGCCCTCCAAGGCGTCGAAACCCTCGTCGGCGCCCAGCTCGCTCACCCTGGCGACCACATCGGAAGCCGGGAACCCCGCGTTCGCCGCGATCAGGTACGCGGGCAACGGCAGCACCCGGCGCACGATCTCCACCCCGGCCGCGTAGTCGTCCTTCACCTCCAGCTCGTCGAGCACGGGCGCGGCGTGCAGCAACGCCGCCCCGCCACCGGCCACGATGCCCTCGGCCATCGCCGCGCGTGTCGCCGACAGCGCGTCTTCGACACGGTGCTGGAGTTCTTTCAGCTCGGCGTCGGTCGGCGCGCCGACCTTGATCACCGCGACCTTGCCCGACAACGCGCCGATCCGTTCGGTCAGCACGTCCTCGTCGATGCCGAACGTCGCCCGTTCCAGCTCCGAGCGCAGCTGCGTCAGCCGGAACTCCACGTCACCCGAGGCGCCGATGATCGTGGTGTTGTCCGCGGTCACCCGCACTTGCGCCGCCCGGCCCAGCTGCTCGAGGGTCATCGTCTCCAGCGTGAACCCCGAATGCCGCGAATACACCGCGCCGCCGGTGATCGCCGCGATGTCCTCCAGCTTGTGCAGCCGCCGGTCACCGAACCCGGGCGCCTTCACCGCCACACACTGGAAGATGCCGTTGACGTGGTTGTGCACCAGCATGCTCAGCGTCGTGCCCTCGAGGTTCTCCGCGATGATCACCAGCGGCTTCGGCGCCCGCATGATCTTGTCCAGCAGCGGCATCAGCTGCTGCAACTTGGTGATCTTCTCGCTGCACAGCAGCAGATACGGGTCGTCGACGACCGCCTCCAGCGACGCCGGGTTCGTCACCATGTACGGCGAGAGATACCCGTTGTCGAACTCGAACCCCTCCACGAACTCCACAGCCATGCCATGGCGCGGCGACTCCTCGACGGTCACGATGCCGCCGTCGCCGACCGTGTGCAGCGCCTTCGCGATCACCGCGCCGACCGTGTCGTCGTCGTTGGCCGAGATCGCCGCGACCCGCGCGTAGTCCTCTTCGGACACCACCGGATGCGCCACCGACCGCAGCCGCTCGACCAGGCGGCTCACCGCCAGGTCGATGCCGCGCTTGATCAGCACCGGGTTGCCGCCCTCGGTGATCGCGCGCATGCCCTCGCGCACGATGCCCTGCGCGAGCACCGTGGCCGTGGTGGTGCCGTCGCCGACGATGTCGTTGGTCTTGATCGCGGCTTCCTTGACCAGCTGCGCGCCCATGTTCTCGAACTGGTTCTTCAGATGGATCTCCCGCGCGATCGTCACCCCGTCGTTGGTGACCACCGGCGACCCGGTGATCTTCTCCAGGATGACGTTGCGCCCCTTCGGGCCGAGTGTGGACTTCACGGCCTCGGCGAGCTGGTCGACCCCCGACAGCAGCAGGTCACGAGCGGCCGGGCCGAAACGCAGTTCCTTGGACATCGCTGGCTCCCTACGGGACGAGGATGGCTCGGCCGCGGACCCGCCCCGCGGCCAGATCGTCGAGTGCTTCGGCCGCCGCGGCCAGCGGATACGCCTTGGTGTGCAAGGTGACCTTGCCCGCCTGCGCCAGCTCCATCAGCTCCGCCAGCTCGGTGTAGGTCCCCACGATGTTGCCGATGATGTTGCGCTCGGTCGAGATGATGTCCAGCGTCGGGATGTGCACCGCGCCGCCGTACCCGATCACGAAGTACGACCCCGCCCGCGCGGTCATCGCGAACCCGTCGGCCTCCGCGCCCTCCTCGGCCACGAAGTCGAGCACCACCTCGGCGCCGCCGGTCAGGTCCAGCACGGCTTCGACGTGCTTGCCGTCCGCGACCACCGTTTCGTGCGCGCCGAGCTGGGACGCGAGCGCCAGCGCGTCCGGATTGCGGTCGACCACGACGATCCGCGTGGCCGTGAGTGCCGCCAGGCACTGGATGCCGATGTGCCCGAGCCCGCCCGCGCCGATCACCACGCACGACGTGCCCGGATACAGCAGCGGGATCGCCTTGCGCACCGCGTGATAGGCGGTGATCCCCGCGTCCGCCAGCGCGGCCACGTCTTTCGGCTGGGTGGCCGGATCCAGCTTCACGCAGGCCCGCGCCGACGTGAGCAGGTACTCCGCCATCCCGCCGTCGGAGTCCAGCCCCGGGAAACTGCTGGACTCGCAGTGCATGTCGTTGCCCGAACGGCACGCCCGGCACAGCCCGCATGTCGGCGTCGGATGCAGGATCACCGTGTCCCCGACGGCCACATTGGACACCGCGGCCCCGACCTCGTGCACCCAGCCCGCGTTCTCGTGCCCGAGCGTGTACGGCAGCGCGACACCCATCGCCGCCGCCCACTGCCCCTCGATGATGTGCAGATCCGTGCGGCACACCCCGGCGCCGCCGACCCGCACCACCACGTCGAACGGGTTCTTCACCACCGGCTCGGCGATCTCGTCGAGCACCGGCCGCTGGTGGTACCCGTGCAGACGAACCGACTTCATGGCTCCTCACCTTCTCCCGCGTCCGGGTACCGGTGGCGCAGCATGCCCCGGCAGATCCCGGTGTTGGCCTCGATCCCTGCCCGCGTCAGCCGCGCCTTGCCCAGATGCCGCGGCACGGCGCCCTCCTCGACCCGTGACCCCGTCACCGGGTCGATCAACAGGGCCGAGCCGGGGTACGCGGGCAGACCCAGCTCGGCCCTGCGCCGCCGGAGCCGGTCGAGCCCGGCCGAAGGCGGCGGATCGCGCAAGGTCATGGCCAGCAGCTCGGCCGGGGTCGTGCCCGCTGCCAGCAGCGGCCGGCAGACCGCATCGGTGCCGGCCAGCACGGCCTTGCGCAGGAAGTCGGCGCGCAGGCGGTCCAGCTCACCCGCGGCCTCACCCGGGAACGACCCCGCGAACCCGGCCCTCGCGGCGACGCCGGCGTTGATCTGCTCCGCCGCGAAATGATCGACCAGCACCACCTCCACGCTCGCGGCCCCGGTCGCCGCCACCGCGTCATAGGCGTCGGCGACCATCAGGAACGCGAAATTCGGCGCGCAGAAATACGTCGGCAGCCGCAGCCGGACCCGCGCCCGCCCGTCCGGGGTGACCGTGCACGCGGCCACGAAGCCGAGCGAGGTGATGGGCTCGTCCAGCTCCGGGTCTCGCACGGTGCCCAGCGCGCCGAGCAGCTCGGCGACGCCAGGCCGCTCCGTCGTCGTCATCCCTGCTCGACCAGGTGCGCGTCGTCCCGGGCCGCGGGGGTGGCGTCCTCGAGACGGCATTCGGCGGGCACTTCGAGGTCGTAGAGCTTCGCCGCGTTGAGCCCGAGGATCTTCTTCTTCGTCGCCGTGGTGACACGCGGGTAGTCGGAGTACTCGTCGCCGGGGTAGTCCCAGTCGACGAACCCCTCGATCTGCCAGCGCGGCTCCCAGATGCCGTAGTCGCTGCCGAAGGTCATCTTGTCCTCGCCGACCCAGAACAGCAGCTCACCCATGACCTTCGCGAAGAACCGCGGCCTGGCGTGCATCAGGCCGCCGATCACCACCGACAGGCCCGCGTAGACGTTGGGCTCCTGCGTGGCCATGAAGCAGAAATCCTCGATCCTGGGCAGCCCGACGTGCTCGACGATGAAGTTGAGCTCCGGGTGATCGGTCGCGGCGTGGTCGATGTCCGAGACGTCGAACGCGTCCTTGTCCAGCGGCCAGATCGTCGGTCCTTTGTGGACATGGATGTTCTTGATGCCCAGCTCCTGGCACGCCTCCAGATATCGGTAGGCGTCCGGATCGCTGAGTTTCCACCCGCGCGAGCCCTCACGCCACTCCGCGGTGTAGAGCTTCACGCCCTTCGAACCGAAGCGTTCCACGTTGTGCCGCAACGCTTTCAGCCCGTCCTCACCCTCACGCGGGTCCCAGCGGGTGTTGAGGACGAACTTGCCGGGGTGCTTCTCGCCGAGCGCGGCATTGCGCTCGGTGGTGTTGAAACCCTCCTTGTACCACTCCTTCAGATAGGTCGGCTGGAACACCGCGACGTCGACGTAACCGTCCTCGAAGACGTCCTTCAGCAGGTCGTCCTCGGAGTACTTCTGGAACTTCTCCAGCGTCCAGTGCGTCTCCGGCGGGCCGAGGCCCTGATAGGCGTGGAAGCACTCGATCCAGCCCTTCGCGTACTGCTCCGCGCCGGGCACCCAGTTCTCGGGGGAGGCGTCCCAGAAGTGCATGTGGCTGTCCACCACGAAGTACTTCTCGCCGTCTTTGACGTACATCACGTGGCCTTGAGGTCGAAGCCGATGAACTCGGCGGCGTCTTCGGGATTGGCGAACATGATCGTGCGGTCGTCCTCGTGGATCATCCGCCCGTAGTGCGTCGACATGCTCTCTTCGAACTCGGCGGCGTTGAACCAGCCCTCTTCCTCGCCTGCCTCGTCGTCGATCTCGGCGTAGACCACGTCCATCCGGCCCTTCGCGTCGACGCGGATCATCGACGGCAGTGGAGTGACCGTGACGTTGTCGAGGCGGTCCATCACCTTGGCCACGATCGCGCCGACCTGGTTGTTCATCAGCGTGAACCCGCACATGTTCGACGCGGTGTTGTCCGACTTGAACGGGCTCTCGGCCGTCTTGAAGGTCGTCTTGAGGGAGGTCACTGCTCCAGCTCCTTCGGGATGTCGAGGTCGAACCCGGCCAGCAGCGCGCTGAACCGGTTCTTCACGCGGTCGAGCCCGTCCTCGAACCTCGGCGGCCTGGTGTCCGGCTGCGACCACAGCGGCTGCAGCGTCCGCGCGGCCTCGATACAGCGCGGCACCCACGCCTGCGCCCAGTCCTGCAGCAGGTCCTTGTTGTGGCGCGCGAACTCCTTGTCCGTGACCAGCAGGTCGAACATCGCCTTCGTGTAGCGCAGGTCCCGCTCGGCGAAGTCGTACTCCTCCGCGCCGACCACCGTCGGGGTGACGAAGTCGCCGTTGCCCGGCGCCGCCTGCTGCACCAGCCCGCTGCGGAACAGCTCGCCGACCAGCGGCTCGAAGATCACGTTCGCCGCGAAGACCGCCTCACACCAGTCGTCGATCCCGGTGAGCTGCTCGGCGACCGTCCGCACGCCCTGCCACGCCGGGTCGTCGTTCCACGTGCTCAGGTGCGCCGAACCGTCGAAGTCCTCGATCTCCTCCGACAGCGTCAGGTTGTAGAGCGCGAGGTCCTGCGCCGCGCGGATCCGGTGCATGCTGTTCACCGAGATCGCGTTGTTGTGCATATTCGTCGGCGCGCGGCGGTTGGCGTTGGCGAACAGGTACAGCCCCAGGCCGTGGTCGACGTGCATCCACGCGCCGACATGCTGCGCGACGAACGCCACCCAGTTGCGGTTCCACTGCGCGAACGCGCCCGACCGCCTCGCCGCCTCGATGTTCTGGTTGAGCTGGCGCACCACGTTCGAGTTGTAGCGGTAGAGACTCAGCTCCCATTCCTCGTTCGGGTCACGGAACTCGTGCCAGCCGTGCGCGGGCCACTCGTAGCCCTTGCCGCCCGACCCGGGGAAGCGCTCCGGCTCCGGCCGGTCGCTGCCCCACGCCTTGAGCGCGGTCCACTCGAGCGGATACCCGCCGCGGCCGTCGGAGAACCCGTACAGCCAGCCCTGCGCCAGGTAGTGCCGCGGATCGGGCTGGACCTCGACGGTCACGTCCTCGTAGTGCGTCTGCTTGCGCTTCTGCGGGGTGAAATAGTTGTACTGGCGTGCGAGCGAGTCCGGGAACACCTTGGCGCCGGCCTCGGCGTCGGTGAAGACCGGTTTCGGCACGCTGCGTTCCTGCGTGGCTGTCATGGCTTCCTTTCAACTCTCGTCATCGCCGGTGGTGGTGAACTTGTCGTAGAAGACCCGCTTGCCGTCGACACCCAGCGCGGGCAGCAGCTCGATCGCCGCCTCCACCATCGGCGGCGGCCCGCACACGTACGCGTCCGCGTTCTCCAGGTTGCTTTCCCTGCGGCGCAGCACCTCG
This sequence comes from Amycolatopsis xylanica, assembly GCF_900107045.1. Taxonomy (GTDB): domain Bacteria; phylum Actinomycetota; class Actinomycetes; order Mycobacteriales; family Pseudonocardiaceae; genus Amycolatopsis; species Amycolatopsis xylanica. The sequence continues at coordinate 1,412,013 of NZ_FNON01000001.1, read as the reverse complement.
GTGATCAAGCCCGTCTCGCCGTCCCAGTCCTCTTCGGACAGTGCGGGCACATAGCGGAACCCGGGCAGCGTCCGCTCGAGCTCGTGCAGCTCCTTCTCGAAACACAGGTCCCGGCGTTTCCTCGCGCCGTAGTAGAAGACGGCCTTCCGGTCGATCCCGCGCTCGGCCATCGACCGCAGCAGGCACAGGATCGGCGCCATCCCCGCCCCGCCGCCCACGAACACCAGCCGCTTGTCCGGCGCGTCCCGCAGCGTGAACACCCCGAACGGGCCGGTCAGCGTCAGCCGGTCACCCGGGCTGATGTCCTTCGCGAGCCTCTCGGAGAACAACCCGCCCGGGTAGACGCGGATGACGAACTCCAGCCCGCGCGTCGCCGCCATCGAGAACGACCGTGTGTGCTCGGTGCCCGGCACGCCGATGTCGACGTACTGGCCGGGGAAGAACTTGAGCTCCGTGTCCGCCTTGAGCACCAGATGCCGCAGATCGTGGGTGACCGGCTCGTTCTTCACGACCTCGGCCTCGACGGTCTCGATCGGCAGCCCCGACCGGATCATCTCCTCGTCGTAGTTGAGCAGCTCGATCGTCAGGTCCTCGTACGCGTGCGCCCGGCACAGCAGCGTGTAGCCCTCCTCCTTCTCGTAGTCCGGCAGCGCGAACGTCGAATACCGGTCCAGCTCGATGTCGTCCCCGTCCAGCACGAACGACTTGCACGACGCGCACTGCCCCTCCTTGCAGCCGTGCATGAGCATCACCCCCTGCTCGGCCGCCGCCCGCAGGATCGTCTGCTCCTCACCGGCCTCGACCTCGATCCCCACCGGCTCGAACCGCACGACATGCTTCTCCGCCATCCCAATCCCTCACCCTGGTGCTCAGAAAAGCCCGAAAGTGGCTTTCGTCAGATCGCATCTGACGAAAGTGGCTTTCGGGCTATCGCACCTGACGAAAGCCACTTTCGGGGTTCGGACGCGGGTCAGGCGTCGGCCGGGGCCGGGCGACCGGCGGGACCGCCGCGGACGTAGCGGGCGTGGAAGGCGTCGCGCTCGGCCGGGGTCATCTCGTTGAGCAGGACGTTGGGCGACTGCAGCGGCGGGCAGCGGCGCAGGTGGTCCAGCGTCCACATCTTCGACGGATCCAGGTCCAGGTGCGGCTGGGCGACCATCGTCTTGCCGTCGTCACGGACGAAGCCCATGTCCGACACCACATCGGCCCAGTTCCAGCCGTGATACAGGGTCTCCCACTCACGGGCGCCGATCAGCTGGCCCATGTTCGGGGTGTTGCGGCCCTGATACGTCGGGCGGAACGCGGTCGTGTCGGTCCACCGGCACATCTCATGGCAGTACGTGCGGACCTGGCCGTCGACCTCGTCCATCACCATGTCCTCGCGCACCAGGCACGGCACCATGCAGGTCCAGCAGCGATGCGGGTACTCGTAGTCGACGTCCTCGAACACGATCGGGTTATGCCCGTTCGGCGTCGCCAGCCGGTTGTAGTTCTCCCACCACTTGCCATAGCGGTCGTACCAGCCGGGGTACTTGTGCTCGAACCACTCGAAGTCCTTGTCGGTCATCGGGTCGATCCGCCAGTAGTTGGCCAGCCACCCGGTGGCGAAGAACTGCGCGACCTCGTGCACGTAGCCCTTGTTCCAGATCTGGTTCCACGACTCCTCGATCAGGTCGTGCGGGATCACCAGCCCGTACTTCTCCAGCGGCACCAGATACGACCGGTAGTAGTCGTCGTAGATCCAGCGCCGCCACATCTCCGCGTAGCTCTCGCGGTCCTTGCGGCGGTCCTTCGTGCCGTACTCGATGAACGTGCCGATCGCCGCGTCCACCACCCGGTGGTTGTTCCACCACGCGTACCGCAGGTCCCGCTCGAGCAGCTGGTGGTTGCTCTCGTCCGACAACGCCATCAGCAGCGTCGCGTACCCGTTGGAGATGTGCCGCGACTCGTCCGACTGCACCGAGTGGAACACCGTCGGCAGCAGATAGTCGCCGTTCGCCGCCGCCTCGGCGGGCATCGCCACGAACAACGTGTTCGTGAACGCCGTCTCCGCCACGATCGTCAGATAGATCGACGCCGCCGTGATCGCGTCACCGGTGATGAAACCCTCCGCGAACTGACGGCCGATCGTGCCGCAGTAGTCGTTCTGGAAATTGCGCAGGCTCGAATTGAACCCGGCCGGGTCGATGTAGTTGTTCATGTACAGGCGCTTGAGGTTCTGCTGGATCGTCGAGTGCCGCACCTCGTCGATCATCTGGATCGCCTGCCCGTTGTGCAGCTCCGGGTTCGGCACCGTCCGGAACAGCAGCGGCATCGCCCGCGCCGCCGAGATCTCCGGCAGCGGGATGATCGACAGGAACAGCTTCTGCCACTCGAGCCACCGTTCCTGCACCTGCCGGAACATGTTCCCGCGGATCGCGCCGTCCGACGCGCCGTACACCCGGTGATCCTTTTCCTCCTGCATCGGGAAATACGACCGCAGCACCTGCTTCAAAGGATCTTTCTTCTTCGCCTTCCGGAACGTGTAATCCGTCCCGTACTGCGACACCGGCTCGTGGTAAGCCGGCTCCCAGGACAGCTCCTGGATCTTCTGATGAGCTTTGGCCACACTCTGGCGACTCATGGGCACTCCTTCAGGCCGGTAGGAGCAGTACAGCGCCGCGCACCACGAAAACGGGTCTCAACATGAGACATCAGCCGTCACCGAGCACGGTCTCCCGCAACCGCGCCAGCTCGGCGGAAATGACGGGGGAGACATAGGCGTTGCCCTCCGGCGCCGGTTCGATTCCCAAGGCGCGCAACAGATCCGCCGCCGCGTCACCCGGATTGCCCGCCTCACCGAGCACCGGGTGCAGCCCCTCCGACGCGAGCTGGGAGAACACCAGGTTCACGACGGTCCACGGGTTGTAGGTCTCCACGAAAACATGACACGACCGGCCCAATCGTGCGCCGGTCTCAATTTGAGACATGTCCCGGCGACGGCACCGGCCTACCCTCGACACGTGCCGGAGCCTGGGACAGCCGACGAGCGCAAGCTCGCCCATGCCCGCGTGCAGTTCCTCACGGCCGAGCGCGTCGATCCACGAGACGTCCGTGACACGATACTGGCGTCGTGGTGGCGCTCCCACCGCAAGAAGGTCGCCGCGGACCACATCGACCTGCCCTACGTGCGCAACCCCGACCTCGAACTCCCGCTCGCCCGCAGCGCCACCCCGATCCTGCGGCGGCTGTCCGAGCAGCTCGACGGCCAGGCCATCAGCGTCATCCTCACCGACCCCGCCGGCGTCGTGCTCGAACGGCTCACCGGCGACGGCGACCTGCACCGCCACCTCGACGGCATCAACCTCGCACCCGGCTTCAGCTACGCCGAGGAGTTCGTCGGCACCAACGGCATCGGCACCGCGCTCGAAGGCGGCCGCCCCATGCACGTCTTCGGCCACGAGCACTACGCCGAAGACCTCGAAGACCTCGCCTGCGCCGGCGTGCCCATCCAGCACCCCATCACCGGCAAGACCGTCGGCGCGGTCGACCTCACCTGCTGGCGCCGCGACGCGGGCCCGCTGATGATCGCGCTCGCCAAGACCACCGCCGACCAGATCCGCCAGGCACTGCTCGTCGACTCCGGCGTCCGCGAGCTGGAGCTGTTCCAGGCCTACCTGCAGGCCTGCCGCCGCACCACCGGCATGGTGCTCGCGCTCAACAACGACGTCGTCATCATGAACGACCCCGCACGCCACCTGCTCGACCCCGGCGACCAATCCGTGCTGCTCGAACGCGCCTCCGAGGCACTCGCCGGCGGGCACCGTTCCCCGGTGGTGGTCGAACTGCCGACGGGGGAGACCGCCCGTATCTCCTGCCGCCCGGTCGAACGGCACAACCAGGTCACCGGCGGCATCGTGCACGTCTCGCTCATCCGCCCCGGCGACGAACCCGCGGCCGCGCCCCGGCCACGCAAGCTGCTCCCCGAACTCGCCGGCACCGCGCCCGCGTGGCTGCGCTGCTGCCAAGAGGTCGACAGCGCGTTCGGAGCCCGCGAATGGCTACTACTGTCCGGCGAGCCCGGCACCGGCAAACTCGCGCTCGCCCGCGCGGTGCAGCACCGCCACCACCCCGACCGCCATATCCCCGTCGTCGACGCCGCCGCGCCCGATCCCGTGCGGCACATCGCCGCGGAATTGCGTGAGCATTCCACTGTGGTCATCACCCACCTCGATCGAATACCCGATCCTCGTCCTTTGGTGGAATTGCTCGCCGGAAACCAGGAAACCCGCTGGGTCGCCGCCACCCACACCGCCGCGATCGCCCCCGGCCTCGCCCAGTGCTTCGGCCGCACGGTCGAAGTGCCGCCGCTGCGCCACCACATCGAGGACCTGCGTGAACTCGTCCCGCTCTTCCTCGCCAGGCTCAGCCACGGCACCGGCCTGACCTGCGCGCACGAGGCGATGCAGCTGCTCACCCGCTCCACCTGGCCCGGCAACGCCGCCCAGCTCCACGAGGTGCTCAAGCAGATCGTGCGCAACCGCCGCCGCACTGGCGTGATCGGCCCCGACGACCTCCCGCCCGACTACCACGCGGTCAGCCGCCGACGGCTCAGCCAGCTCGAATCCATGGAACGCGACGCGATCGTGCGCAGCCTGCTCGCCAACCAGGGCAACAAGAAACGCGCCGCCGAAGCACTCGGCATGTCCCGCGCGACCATTTACCGCAAGATCCACGACTACGGCATTCTCGCGCCCCGCGGGTAACTCGCCGGCTCCACCAAAACGCGGCCAGTCCACCTTCGGTGGAGCCGGTCCGGCGCGTTGCCGAGGTTCTCACCCGGCGGCCGCCCGGAATGCGGCATGATCACCCGCGCGACCCATTGTCACGGGTTGGCATTGACAGGGGGTAATCATTGACAGCGAGTGGGCGCTCCCGGTTACCTGTTCGCCTTGGGGTGAGACCAATCGAGAAAACAAACGCGCCGCCGAAGCACTCGGCATGTCCCGCGCGACCATTTACCGCAAGATCCACGACTACGGCATTCTCGCGCCCCGCGGGTAACTCGCCGGCTCCACCAAAACGCGGCCAGTCCACCTTCGGTGGAGCCGGTCCGGCGCGTTGCCGAGGTTCTCACCCGGCGGCCGCCCGGAATGCGGCATGATCACCCGCGCGACCCATTGTCACGGGTTGGCATTGACAGGGGGTAATCATTGACAGCGAGTGGGCGCTCCCGGTTACCTGTTCGCCTTGGGGTGAGACCAATCGAGAAAACAGAGGTGGTCATGGTGCGATTTTCCGGCAGAAGGCTCGGTGCGGCGGTACTCGCGGGGATGCTCGCGGCCGCTCCGTTCGCGGCGCCCGCGCAGGCACAACAGGGCAAGACGCTGCGGGTAGCGCTGGTCACCGGTATCGACCACCTCAACCCCTTCACCGCTGAGCTGCTCGCCGCCACCCAGGTCGGGCGCCTGAACTACGAGTTCCTGACGCTGCCCTCGGCCGAGGACACCCAGCCGACCGGCGGCATCGCCGAGTCCTGGAAGGCCTCCGACGACAAGCTGACCTGGACCTACACCATCCGGCCGAACATGAAGTGGTCCGACGGCAAGCCGATCACCGCCAAGGACGCGGCCTTCACGTTCAACAAGATGCTGACCGACGAGACCGCGCGCACCGCCAACGGCAGCTACGTCACCAACTTCGCCTCGGTCGCCGCGACCGACGACAAGACGCTGGTCATCAAGACCAAGACGCCGCAGGCCACGATGACCGCGCTCGACGTGCCGATCGTGCCCGAGCACATCTGGGCGCCGATCACCGACCTCAAGGACCCCAAGACCGACACGATGGACGTCGTCGGCGTCGGCAGCGGCCCCTACGTGCTCACCGAGTACAAGCAGAACGAGTACGTGAAGTTCAAGGCCAACAAGGACTACTGGCGTGGCGCGCCCAAGATCGACTCGCTGCAGCTGCTGAAGTTCAACGACGCCGAAGCCGCCGTGAACGCGTTGAAGCAGAACGAGGTCGACGTCATCAACCGGCTCACCCCGACCCAGTTCGACGCGCTCAAGGGCCAGCCGGGCATCACCACCAACGAGGCGCCCGGCCGCCGCTACAACGAGATCAACATCAACTTCGGCACCACCACCAACGCCAACGTCCCCATCGGCAACGGCAACCCCGCGCTCAAGGACATCAAGCTGCGCAAGGCGCTCGTGCAGGCCATCGACCCGCAGACCATTGTGGACCGGGTGATGTCCGGCCACGGCAAGGTCGGCACCGGCGTCGTCCCCGCGGCGTTCTCCGCCTACCACTGGACGCCCGCCGCCGGTGAGCTCGGCAAGTTCGACCTCGCCGCCGCGGGCGCCGCGCTCGACGCCGCCGGCTACGCCAAGGGACCCGACGGCGTCCGCACCGTCCCGGGTGGCGGCAAGCTGGAACTGCGACTGACCGGCCACTCCTCGCGCCCGTTCGACCAGCGCACCGCCGAGTACGTCAAGGGCTGGTTCAAGGACCTCGGCATCACCGTCACCCCCGACCTCGTCTCCGACGAGGAGCTCAACGACCGCACCAGCGCGGGCAACTACGACCTGGCCATCGGCGGCTACTCGACCAGCCCCGACCCCGACTACGCGCTCTCGCTGCACACCTGCGCCCAGCGGCCCAACGCCGAGGGCAAGGGCGGCAGCACCGACACCTTCTTCTGCGACGCCGAATACGAAGAGCTCTACAAGCAGCAGCTCTCCGAGTTCGACCCGGCCAAGCGCGCCGACATCGTCAAGAAGGCGCAGGCCCGCCTCGCCAGCCAGGCCGTCAACGTCGTGCTCGACTACGACAACGTCCTCGAGGCCTACCGCTCCGACAACTTCTCGGCGTTCACCAAGCAGCCGCAGCCCGAGGGCGCGATCCTCGAGCAGATGGGCTACTGGGGCTACTACGGCGCCACCCCCGTGGCGGGTCAGGCGGGCTCGTCCGGTGACAGCGGCGGCGGCAACACCGTGCTCTGGATCGTGATCGGCGCCGTCGTGCTGATCGTTCTCGTCGGCGGCGGGGTCGTGCTCGCCAAGCGCGGCAAGTCCGCGGACGACCGGGAGTAGGACCCACACCTTGTCCACCGCACTCAGTTCGCTGGACCCGGCCGCGGCGCTCACCGACCCTGATGAGCGCCGCGGCGGCACCGGCACCCTCAAGTTCGTCCTCACCAAGGTCGGCGGCGCGCTGGTCAGCCTCGTGCTGGTCATCACGCTCGGCTTCCTGCTCTTCCGCGCGCTGCCCGGCGACCCGCTCGCCACCCGCGTGCGCGAACGGCCCACCGACCCCAAGCAGCGCGCCGAACTGGCCGCCAGCATGGGACTCGACAAGTCACTGCCCGCCCAGTTCGTCGACTACTTCCGCGGCCTGCTGCTGCACGGCGACATGGGCAACTCCTACGGCCAGAACCGGCCCGTCATCGACATGATCGGCGAACGCGTCTGGCCCACCGTGCTGCTGGTCGGCACCGCGACCGTGCTCGCGGTGCTGCTCGGCGTCTGGCTCGGGGTGCGCTCGGCGTGGAAACGCGACAGCTTCTTCGACCGCGCCAACACCGGCATCGCGCTCACCCTCTGGTCGGTGCCGCAGTTCTGGCTCGGCCTGCTGCTGCTCGTCTCCACCGGCGGCCTGTTCCCCAGCCGCGGCATGCACTCACCCGACGCGGCGCCGGACTTCTGGTCGCAGACCACCGACGTCATCCACCACCTGGTGCTGCCGTGCGTGACGCTGCTGGTGGTGTTCTACGCCCAGTACATGCTGATCATGCGCTCGTCGCTGATCGGCGAGATGAACGCCGACTACCTCACCACCGCCCGCGCCAAAGGCCTGCGCGACGAACTCGTCCGCAAGCGCCACGCCGTGCCCAACGCGCTCCTGCCGACCGTGACGCTGGTGTTCCTCCAGTTCGGGCTCGTCGTCTCCGGCGCGGTGTCGGTCGAGGCGGTCTTCAGCTGGCCGGGACTCGGGCTGCTCACCTACGAGGCGCTGAAGGTGCCGGATCTCCCGGTGCTGCAAGGGGTCTTCATCGTGCTGGCCGGGTCCGTGGTGACCATGAACCTGTTCGCGGAACTGCTCTACCGCGTGCTCGACCCGAGGGTGCGTACCGCATGACCAGCACCGAAAACGCCCGCGCGATCACCTGGCGGCGGCGCCGCGAGTCGGCAGCCAAGGTGTGGCACGAGTTCGCCCGCAACAAGGGCGGGCTCATCGGCCTGGCGCTGCTCGCGGTCATCGTCGTGGCCGCACTGCTCGCGCCGCTGCTGACCGACGAGTCTGATTTGGACGTCACCAAGGTGACCGCCGGTCCGTACCAGGATCCCGGGAACGGCTACCTGCTCGGCACCGACATCGCGGGCCGGTCCGTGCTGCTGATGTCCTACTGGGGCGCCAGGGCGACCCTGCTCGTCGGCTTCTCCGCGACCATCCTGTCGGTGCTGATCGGTACCATCGTCGGCATGGCCGCCGCGCACTTCGGTGGCTGGCTTTCGGCGGTGCTGCTGCGGTTCACCGACTTCTTCCTGGTGCTGCCGTCGCTGGTGCTCGCGCTCGCGCTCGGCGCGGTGCTGCCCAAGAGCCTGTGGACCATCGTGTTCGCCATCGGCATCACCGCGTGGCCCACCACCGCCCGCCTGGTCCGCGCACAGACGCTCACCATCGAGAGCAGGCCCTACATCGAGCGCGCGAAAGCGCTCGGCGGCGGCCACGCGCACATCCTCGGCAAGCACGTCCTGCCCGGCGTCATGCCGCTCGTGCTCGCCAACACCACCCTCGTCGTCGGCAACGCGGTCATCGCCGACGCGACACTGGCGTTCCTCGGCGTCGGCGACCCGAACGTCATCTCGTGGGGCAACATGCTGCACGAGGTGCTCGCCAACGGCGGCGTCAGCCGAGGCGCCTGGTGGAACGTGCTGCCGCCCGGCCTGGCGATCGTCGCCGTCGTGCTGTGCTTCACGCTCGTCGGGCGCGCGCTGGAGACCGTGTTGAACCCGCAGCTCAAGGGGGAGCGGTCGTGACCGCGCTACTGGAACTCAAAGACCTCACCGTCACCTACCGCACCGGCAGCGGCGACGTCGACGCCGTGCGCGGGGTCAGCCTCAAGCTCGAACCCGGCGACACGCTCGGCGTGGCGGGGGAGTCGGGGTCGGGCAAGTCGACCGTCGCGATGAGCGTGCTGCGCCTGCTGCCCCGCTCGGCCAAGATCACCGGCGAGATCCTGCTCGACGGCGAAGACGTCACCACCATGAAATGGGGACGGCTGCGCGCCGTCCGCTGGGGCGAGGCCTCGGTGGTGTTCCAGGGCGCGATGCACGCGCTCAACCCGGTGCGCCGGATCGGCGAGCAGATCGCCGAACCACTGCGCATCCACGCCACCGTGCCCGAGCCCCAGATCAAGGCCCGCGTCGCGGACCTGCTGCGGCAGGTCGACCTTCCCGCCTCCCGCGCTGGCGCGTACCCGCACGAGCTGTCCGGCGGGCAGAAACAGCGCGTGATGATCGCGATGGCGCTGGCCTGCGGGCCACGGCTGATCATCGCCGACGAGCCCACCACCGCGCTCGACGTGATCGTGCAGGCCCAGGTGCTCAACCTGCTCGGCAAGCTCGTCGCCGAACAGGGCATCGGCCTGATCATGATCAGCCACGACCTGTCGGTGCTCGCGTCCACCTGCGCCCGCACCGCGGTCATGTACGACGGCGAACTCGTCGAACAGCGGCCCAGCGCCGAACTGATGGCTTCGCCGGAGCACCCGCACACCCAGGCCCTGGCCGCCGCGTTCCCGACGGTCGGCGACCCGGTGTCCCGCTACGCGCCCGCCACCAGCACCCCGCTGCCACCCGAACCCGACCGCGAACGCGGCACCGAGGCGCTGCTGTCCGCCCAGGACGTGCGCGTGACGTTCAAAGACCGCACCGGCGCGCGGATCAACGCCGTCGCGGGCGTCTCACTCGACGTGCACCGCGACGAGATCGTCGCGCTGGTCGGCCAATCCGGCTCCGGCAAGACCACACTCGCCAGGACACTGCTCGGCCTGCAACAGCCCACCTCGGGCACCGTGCGCTACCGCGGCGAGCCGATGCCGTCCACCGCGGCCGGGCTCAAGGCCTACCGGCGGCACGTGCAGCTCGTCCTGCAGGACCCGACGAGCGCGCTCAACCCGCGCCACAGCGTCTACGAGGCCGTGGCCGAGGGACCTCGCATCCACGGCGTCGGCGACGAGCGCGCGGTCGTCACCCGCGCGCTGGAGGCGGCCGAGCTGCGGCCCGCCGAGAAGTTCTTCGCGCGGCTCCCGCACGAGCTGTCCGGTGGCCAGCGCCAGCGGGTGGTCATCGCGGGCGCGCTCGCGCTCGACCCCGGCGTGATCGTCGCCGACGAACCCGTCGCCTCACTCGACGCGTCCGTGCGCGGCGAGATACTCGCGCTGCTGCTGCGGCTGCGCCGCGAACTCGGCCTCGCCGGCCTGGTGATCACCCACGACCTGGGCCTGGCCTGGAACATCGCCGACCGCGTCGCCGTGATGTACCGGGGCGAACTCGTCGAGGTCGGCACCGTCGAAGAGGTGCTGCTCGACCCGAAACACAACTACACGAAGTCGCTGCTCGCGGCACTGCCCGGCGGTGTCAGCGTCCGAACGGCGGTTGACTGATGCGTGCATACACCCTGTCAGAATCGGGAAAAACAGCGTCTGCCGACAGGCGTTACGGCACTGGTGTGTAATCTTCACCATCGACATGGCGACCACTACAGACCCAGCGCCGGAGGCAGACGGCTCGGCGCAGCGCACCTCGGCGGCTACAGCGAAACCGCTGGCCGACCGCATCAAGGTGCCCTCACGCTTCCCGTACCGGACCATCGCGATGGGCACCATCGGTGCCGCGCTGCTGATGATCGCCGCGCTCGGCGCCGGTGGCATCCTGATCCGCGACCCCGTCCTCGGCCACGGCCCGTTGTCGTGGATCCGCTACGGCCACGGCCGGGCACTCGCGAACGTCTTCCTCTACAGCGGCTTCGCGCTCGTGGTGTGGGCCTGGGTGCGCCTGGGCCGCTACGTGCTCGCCGGCCGCATCGGCACCCGGCCCATCCTGGTCGCCGCCGGCTGCTGGATGGCGCCGCTGCTGGTGTCGCCGCCGCTGTTCACCCGTGACGTGTTCTCCTACCTCGGCCAGGGCGCCCAGCTGCTCTACGGGCTCGACCCGTACGACCACGGCCCCGCCGAGCTGAACGTGCTCCCGGACGTCGTGCAGAACGTCCACCCGCTCTGGCAGACCACGCCCGCCCCGTACGGCCCGCTGTTCCTGCTGGTCGCCAAGGGCATCGTCTCGATCACCGGCAACAACATGATCGCCGGCGTCATCCTCACGAGGCTCGTGCTGCTCATCGGCCTCGCGATGATGCTGTGGGCGCTGCCTCGGCTGGTCAAGCACCTCGGCGGCCGCCTCCCGGTCACCATGTGGCTCGCCGTCGCCAGCCCGATGATGGTCATCCACCTCGTCGGCGGCCCGCACAACGACCTGCTCATGCTCGGCTTCCTCACCACCGGCGTGCTCGCCACCCTCGAGCGCAAGCACGCGCTCGCCGTGGTGCTGGTGACCATCGGCATGCTGATCAAGCCGACCGCGGCCATCGCGCTGCCGTTCATCGTCTGGATGTGGGCCAACCACCTCGAAGGCGGCACGAAGACCCGCAACTTCTTCCGCGCCCTGCTGCCCGCGCTCGGCATCTTCGTGCCGGTGTTCGTCGCCGGGACCTGGATCTCGCTCGGCTCGTTCAACATCGGCTGGGCCACCGGCCTCAAGGCGCCGACGCTCATCGCGAACTGGCTCAACTTCCCGACCGGCATCGGCGAGATCTTCTACTCGCTCGTGCACATCGTGGTGAACGTCCCGTCCTCGCCGTTCGTGACGGTCTGCCGCGCGATCGCGATGGTCGCGCTCACCGCGTACCTGGTCCGCCAGTGGTGGCTCGCCCGCGACGGCGGCAACAAGGCCGTCTTCCACATGGCACTGGCACTACTGGCCGTCGCGATCCTCGCGCCGCCCACCCTGCCGTGGTACCTGACCTGGGGCTTCGTCATCCTGTCCACCTTCAAGTGGCAGCCGAAGCACATGGCCGTCGTCGTCGGCGTCTCCGTGTTCCTGGTCTGCGTCTACTACCCGACCGGCGAGCAGGGCCTCTACGACTGGTGGTTCATCGCGCTGGTCGTCGCCGCCTCGCTCTACTCCGCGGCGTCCCTGCTGCGACCGGACCCGTTGCGCCTGGTCGCCGCCTTCCGCAAGAACTGAGCACCGGGGTCGTGAGCGTTGCGGGCGGTTAGAACCGCCCGCAACGCTCACGACTCCGACGTGCTGCTCCAACCACGCCAGACCGCGACCCTCGTGAGCACGACCGGCCCTTGCGGCGGATGTTCCTCGTACTGCGGATACTTCGCCCGCAACCAGCTCACCGGCTCGGGCCGGTCGGTCACCGCGGCCTCGCCGTCGGCACGGACCCACCACAGCCGGTCCCAGTCATCGTCGTAGTGGTCGACGAGAAAGCTCACCGCCGGGTTGGCCTTGATGTTCGCCAGCCGCTTCAACGCCAGGGTCGACTTCGGCTTGTGGTCGACCGCGAACACGATCTCGTCGCCCGCCACGGCGAACGTCACCGGCACCAGATGCGGCACCCCGGCGGCGTCGGCCGTGGCGAGCCTTGCCACGCGTGCGGCGGCGAACCGGGCTCGTGCTTCAGCGATCTCCACTGTCCACAGCGTACTGACCGAGGAGTCAGAGTTCCGCCGAATAATGCGAGGCGTGGCTCAAACGGCCTGGTCAGCGAGGATCTGCTCGCGCAGGATGTCGGCGTGCCCGCAATGGTGGGCCAGTTCCCGCAGCACCTGCAGGTACACCCAATGCACCGTGCGCGGCCCAGACCGATGCCCGGTCACAACAGTGTCCAGCGGCAGATCCGCGACCGCCTTCCGCGCCGTGGCACAGGCCTCCCGGTAAGCCGCCGTGACCGAGGCGATCGTGTCGTCCTCGGTGAGCCGGAAGGAGTCGTCCGGAGTCTGGACCAGGCCGAGGTCGCGGCGCGACGTGCCGCCGACGCACTCCTCGAACCACACCCGCTGCATCCACGTGACGTGCTTGAGCAGCCCGAGCAACGTCGTCGCCGACGGGACTAGGCTGCGGCGGACCTGCGCCTCGGTGAGACCGTCGAGTGTGGACTCGATCTCCGTGCGGTACTCCTCGATGAAAGCCTCGAGTTGCGTACGTTCGTCGTCCAGCGGCACGTCGAACGAACCCATCGGAATCTCCTCTCACCCACGGCACCTGTCGCCCCGAGTCAACCAGCTTCTCGCCTTCGTCGTGAGTGTTCCGGCCGGTTCTATTGGGCAGCAAGCCAAACGTGGCGTGGCTGGGTGAGGGCCTCCTTCACCCAGCCACGCGGGCCGGAGGTCGTGAGCGAGTGGTACCTCTGCTCCGTTAGACGCAGCAGAGGTACCACTCGCGCCGACAGCCACCCTGATCCGAGCTTGGTCGCGAAGCGAGGGTGCCCCCGAGTGCTTACTACGCACTGAAGGGCACCCTCGCTTCACTGCGCACCCACCTCGAAATCAGCCGAGGAAGTCCACACTGGCCAGCCCTGGAACACGCCGTATTCGGCCTTTCCCCTCAATAACCGGCCGGAACACTCACGACCCTCGAGCGGAGCCGCGTTAGGCTGGACGCGATGTTCACCATCGGGGATTTCGCCAGGCTCGGCCAGGTTTCGGTCCGCATGCTGCGGCACTACGACGCCATCGGCCTGCTGCGCCCGGTCGAGGTCGACCCGTCGTCCGGATACCGGTTCTACGGCGCCGAGCAGCTGCGCAGGCTCAACCGCCTGGTCGCGCTGAAAGACCTCGGCTTCACCCTGCGGCAGGTGGGGGAGATCCTCGACGACAAGGTCGGCGCCGACGAGCTGCGCGGCATGCTGCGCCTGCGCCAAGGTCAGCTCGAAGCGCAGATCGAAGCCGACATGGCCAGGCTCGCCGGCGTCGAGTCGCGGCTGCGGATGATCGACCTCGAAGACTTCCCGCGCACCGCCGAGGTCACCGTCAAGGCGATCCCCGCGGTCCGCGTCGCCGAGGTCAGCGCTCTCGCGGCGGGTTACGAGGGGTCGGCCATCGGGCCGGTGATCCAGACGTTGTTCCCGCGCCTCGGCGAGGTGGTCACCGCCGCGGGCCTGGAGCCGGACTACCCGGCCATCGCGTACTACACCTCAGCGGGCAACGAAGTCGCCGTGCACGCCGCGGTCCCGGTCGCCGCCGACCCGGATCCCGCGCACGGGTTCGACATCGTCGACCTGCCCGCCATCGAGTGCGCCGCGACGATGCTGCACCACGGCCCGATGGACGACATCGGCGCGTCCTTCCAGGCGCTGGCCCGCTGGATCGACCACAACGGCCACCGCACCCTGGACTTCGCCCGCGAGGTCTACCTCGAGTGCGGCGAAGCCATGATCACCGAACTCCAGGTCGCGATCACGAAGGGGCGGGGGAGTCCGCCCGAAAGTACGTCCGCGGGCTGATCGCCGGTGAGGTGCGCCCGCGCCAGGGTGGAGCGAGCATTCGCCTACCCGAAGCGGGAACCATGAGCACCTCCACCGCGGCAGCCGCAGCGCCGGTCGCCGATATCCCAGTACCCGCCGACTACGACGGCGACGGACGGCTCGACGAGGCGGTGTGGCGGCCCGGCGACGGCACCTGGCGCGTCCAGCCCGCGGCCGGTGGCCCGGCGGTGACCCGGCAATGGGGGCAGGCGGGGGACCTTCCCGTGCCCGGTGTCTACGGCGGCGCGGCGCACCTGGCCGTGCTGCGCCCCGCCGACGGCAAGCTGTACGCCAAGCCGTTCACCGGTGACGGGCCCTCGTGGGACCGGCCGTGGGCGACCGCAGGCTACGTGCCGACACCCGAGGACCACTCGGGCATGATCACCCTCGCCAACGCGCTCAACGTGCTGGCGAACGTCCTGTCCTCTGCCGGACGGCACGGCGAGGCGGTCGTGGCCGCGCGGTACGGGCGGGATCTGTGGCGCTCGCTCGCCGGAGTCGATCACCCGGGCTACGACGCGAGGTTCGCGTGGGCGTCGGTGATGCTGGGCGCTTACGCGAGCAACGCCGGTCTGCACGACGAAGCCTTCCAGGTCACCACCGAGGGCGCGGAACGCTATCGCGCGCTCGGTGACCGGCCCAACCTCGCCTGGGCGCTCGACAACCTCGCCATGCGCTACAGCACGGCAGGGAAACTCGCCGAAGCCGTGCCACCCGCACGCGAACGCCGCGACATCTGCCGCGCGCTGGCCGAGGCGGATCCCGCTCAGCGCGGCGGGTTCGGCCACGCGGCCGTCATGCTCGGCGCGCACGCGAGCAACGCCAAGCTCCACGACGAAGCCATCGCCGCGACCATCGAAGGCGCGGAGGCGTTCCGGGCCATCCCGGATCAGCCGCAGCTGGCGTGGGCGCTGGACAACCTCGCCATGCGGTACAGCACCGCGGGCAAGCTCGCCGAAGCCGTGCCGCCGATGCGCGAATGCCGTGACATCTACCGGACGCTCGCCGCGACCACCCCCGCCTACCGATCCGACTGGGCACACGCGGACGTCATGCTCGGCGCGCACGCCAGCAACGCGAAGCTGTTCGACGAAGCCATCGAAGCGAACAAGGACGGCATCGAGGCCTACCGCGCGCTCGGGGACAAGCCGAGTCTCGCGTGGGCCCTGGGCAACCTCGCCATGCGCTGCAGTACCGCGGGGAGACTCGAGGAAGCGGTGCCGCCCGCGCGGGAATGCCGCGACGTCTACCGCGACCTGGGCCAAGCGCACAGGCCCGACTGGGGCTGGTCCGCGGTCATGCTGGGCGCGCACGCGAGCAACGCCAAGCTCTACGACGAGGCGATCGCGGCGACACGGGAAGGTGTCGAAGTCTTCCGCGACCTCGACTTGCGGCCGAATCTCGCGTGGGCACTGGGCAACCTGGCCATGCGCTACAGCACCGCCGGGAAACTCGCCGAAGCCGTCCCGCCCGCGCGGGAGTGCCGCGACGTCTACCGCGACCTCGGCGAAGCGCACAGGCCCGACTGGGGCTGGTCCGCGGTCATGCTCGGCGCGCACGCCAGCAACGCCAAGCTGCACGACGAAGCCATCGAGGCGACCAAGGAAGGCGTGCAGGTCTACCGCGACCTCGACGCTCGGCCGAATCTCGCGTGGGCACTGAACAACCTCTGCCTGCGCTGCTGGACCGCAGGCAGGCTCGCCGAAGCGGTCGACCCGCAACGCGAATGCCGCGACATCTACCGCGCACTCGCGGAAACGGACCCGGCGGGCTACCGCCCCAACTGGGCCGAAGCCGCGCTCCAGCTGGCCTACCTGCTCGTCGCGCTCGAGCGGCGTTCCGAAGCCGTCAACGCCGCACTCGAAGCGGTCCGGCTGTTCACACTGCTCACCGCGGCCAACCCCGTGTACGCGCCCCGGCTCGAAGCCGCCAAGAAGCTCCTGCTTTCCTTGCAGGGCACCTACACCGGCGGTGGCCTGATCACCGCCGTGCACGCACCCGCCACCGCCACACCCGGCGAGACCATCCAGGTCAGCGTCGAGCTGGCGAGCACGGCTCCCGAGGGAACCGTGGTGACCGTCAACGGGCTGACCGCGCGCGAGGTCCGGCTGCAGGCCTCGACCCGCCCCGGTATGTGGCGCGTCCCGATCACCGCGATCGGCGACGGCCAGGCCGAGGAACGCGTGCTGATCATCGAGATCGCCGGGCAGCCCGCCACCGCGCTGCTCGAGATCGCCCGCAACCCGTTCCGGCCGCTGAGCGTGTTCATCCGCGCCAGTGAGATCGACACCGCGAACCCGGTGCTGCGCCAGGGCGACGTCTACCACTGGCGGGTCGGCTCTGTCGCCTACTCGACCGGCGAACCGGTGTTCGCCGCCGACCTGAGCGCCGACGTCGACCACGGGCGGCAGTGGACCACGGTGCTCGCGCAGCTCGATGTGCAGCGCGGCGACGCGACCGTGCTGACCGTGAGCCGATCACTGGTTCTCGGCAGCTCCTACCGGGTCCTGCGCGACCAGGCCGGCCAGATCCGCCCGCCGGTGGAGACCGACGGGCGCGCGGTGCAGATCGCCGACCGCGACTCGCACTACCGGGGCACGTTCACGGTCCGCAACCTGGAACCGGTCGCTGTCTCGTTCACCAAGAAGCGGGTCGAGTGGACCGGCGACGAGGACGAGCTCACCCGGTTCTCCGACGAGGAGACCCACGACGTCACCGTCGCGCCGGGTGCGTCGGCGACCGTCGAGGTCACGCTCGACCGCGCCCAAGGTCACGGCGCGCACGGCGCCGTGGTGCACCTGTTCGGTCAGACCGCCGACGCCAAGCCGGTGCACACCAGCGCCGCGTTCTCCCTCGTCCGCGCGACGCGGGCGCTTTTGGCGCCGCACAAGGGTTTCGTGGTCGACGGGGTGGCCGATCCCGCACGGTTCGCCACGATCGTCAACGAGCAGCAGGCGCTCCCGCTTTCGGTCGAGGTCGAGAAGTCCGGCACGGTGCGGGTACGCACCAGCGCGCCGGAAGGCCTGACGCAGGAACATGTCTGGGCGTTGCGGCGGGCGGCGGACTACTCGCAGCAGGCGTCGGCCGAATGGTTCGCCCCGCTGAGCGAAACCGGCATAGTGGCCGCGGACGGCGACGTCGTGCAAGGCGCCGACTGCGACCCCGACAACCCGCCGGCGCAGATCCCGGAGAACTTCGCCTGCCAGTTCACCGGCGAGACCAAGACCAAGGAGATCCCGGCCCGCGTGGTCAACGCGCGCAAGGGCGACATCGTGCTGGTGCCCGGCGGCAACGGCATGATCGGCGGCCTGCTCTCGCAGGTCACGCCCGCGCAGCGGTACGCGCACTGCGGGATCATGACGAAGAACTTCGTCGAGATCTCCCACTCGACGGCCTCCCAGGACTGGCTGGTCCAGGAACACCCGCGCGGGATCTACTCCGGTGGCAAGAAACAGCCGACCGACGGCTTCGAGCCCGACGCGCTGCGCTTCCAGTGGCCAGGCGGGATCACCCAGTCCGTGGCGGAGGCGTACGGCGGCAGCCAGTTCACCAGCCCGGAGGGCAAGCAGTTCGGCATCTCGGCGTTCAACCTCGTCGACGCGGCCGTGCTGGACGGGCAGTGGCAGATCATCGAGCCGATGGTCATCAAACCGCATCCGCTCGCCGAGCTGGCCGATCCGACCATCCGGCAGCGGCTGCACAAGGTGGCCGACGAGGCACGCAAGCTCACGGTCACCGCCGCCGACACCGCGGCGGGCCGCCAATCCGGCACGCACTACCGGTTCTACAGCTACAGCGACTCCGCGGTCGCGCTCCGGCCGAGCCCGAGCGGCGTGGTCGGCCCGGCGCCCGCGAGCGCGGGCTGGGCCGCGGGCACCGTGCCGAGCGAATGCGCGTCGTTCATCTGGCTGGCCGCCAAGCGCGCGGGCATCCAGCTGGAGGGGCCGGGCGCGGTCACCGCACCGGGCGATCTCGAGCCCGCGGACGTGCTCGGCGGCGCGCAGACCGACGGCGAGACGCTCGACGGCCTGTACTTCTACACCGCCGAGGAGCGCGCCCGTGCCGCGCGCTGGTTCGTGCCCTACATCGAGGAAACGATCTTCAACAAGGTCGTGAAGGAGGAAGGCTGGCTCGTCGCCGCGCTGAACGAGCTGTTCTCCGACGTCGGCGACGACTGCGCTTACCAGCTCGCGAACACCTTCGCGTTCGACTGGGCCGACGGCGACTCGAAGAACGACGACCGCTGGGAGAACCCCGGCATCGGACGCGCGATCAGCCCCGATCACCTCATGCTGTGGGACCGGCCCGACCAGACCGGGTTCGGGCTCTGGGGGTACGCGGAACCGCTGATCCACCACACCACGCGCCTGGAGCTGGTGCCGGAGACCAAGTGGCGCAAGACGAACGGGCCCGCGCTGCTCAACGGGACCGTGGTCTTCAACGGCGCCAGGATGGCGGGGGTGGAGGTCAACGCCGGCGGGGTCACCGCGATCACCAACGCCGACGGCTGGTTCTCGATGGACGTGTTCGAAGGCCGCTACGCGCTCAAGGCGTCGAAGTTCATCGACCGCGAGATCGGCGTCGCCGAAGCCGTGCTGGACCTGACGGTCGCCGCGGGCGAGGTCAAGACGATCGAGGTCCAGCTCGCGCCGCCGCCCGAGCGCTACCGGCTGCTGCAGGTCGACGCCCAGATCGAGATGAACGACGACGAGACCTTCGGCGACGATCACTTCTCCGACCACAAGTACTGGGAGCTGCCGGTCGGTCCCGGCCACACCGTGCACCAGATCAGCTTCACCCGAGGCTGGGGCGGTGAGCTGCGCGTCGAGATGACCCTCACCGCGTTGTACAACCCCGACGACCTCAGCGTCGGCCTCCAGTTCGCGGGCAAGCTGTACGAAGGCACCAGCGAACAGACCGACGACCTGGGCGGCACGGCCGGCAACTTCTGGACCATCCCGAAGGACGCGATCAAGACGACGCGCGCGGCGGACGGCCGGGAGCTGAAGATCAAGATCACGAACACCGAAGACGACGTCGACGACGACTACATCGAGTTCGCGTTCACCATCACCAACCGGAGGCAGGCCTAAAAGGGCTCGTGAGCGTTGCGGGCGGTTAGAACCGCCCGCAACGCTCACGACCCCAAAGTGAGGGTGCCCGCGGTCGCGTCCAGCTCCGCGGCCAAGCCCAGCGGAATCGTCGGCGACGACTCGACGTGCCCGAAGCCCAGGTCCGCCAGCACCGGCACGCCCAACGACCCGAGCCGGTCGAGCATCAACGCCTCCACCCGCTCCGGCGTGCCACAGCCCGTCCACGAGCCGAGCACGATCCCGGCGACCCCGTCGAACCAGCCGGAGCGCAGCAGCTGCGTGAGCAGGCGATCGAGCCGGTAGACGCTCTCGGTCACGTCCTCCAGCAGCACGATCCGCCCGCGCGCCGACCCCTGCTCAGGCGTGCCCAGGCCGGCGGCCAGCAGCGCGAGATTGCCGCCGGTCAGCACACCCCGCGCCCGCCCGGGAACCAGCGTCCGCGACGACGGGCTGCTCAGCAGCACGACCTTCTCCGGCTCGAACAGGCTCTGCCGCAGATGCTCGGCCGCGAACGTGTCGAACAACGGACTCGCCGGCATCGGCGAGAACAGCGACACCAGCCCCAGGTGCACCGAAACGGCCTGGTGCAACGCCGTCACGTCACTCGACCCCGCGAAGATCTTCGGCGGCGCGTCGGCCAGCGCGCGCCAGTCGATCAGGTCCAGCATGCGCTGGCTGCCGTAGCCGCCGCGGGCCGCCAGCACACACTGGACCGACGGGTCGAGCCAGGCGGCCGTGAACTCCTCGGCCCGCTCGGCGTCCGCGGCCGACAGATACTCCAAAGTGGAGTGTCTACTGCGGACACAAGGGCCGACCGAGACCTTCAGGCCCCACGACTCCAGCACCGGCAGCGCGGCCTCGAGATGGGCTTGCGGGATCGGGCCGGACGGTGCGATCAGTGCCAGCGTGTCGCCGGGGACGAGTGGCCTCACGAGCGCAGGTCCAGTGCGCGCACGCCCGGGGTTTCGAAGCCGAAAACCTGGCCGTAGAACGACAATTCCGCCTCCAAGGCCGCGATGATCGTCTCCGCCTTGCGGAAACCGTGCTGCTCGCCCTCGAACGTCAGGTACGCGTGGCGCACCCCGCGCCCGCCCAGCGACGCCACGAACCGGTCCGCCTGCTCCGGCGGGCAAATCTGGTCCTCCAAGCCCTGCAAGAACAACACCGGCCCGGCGAGCGCGCCCGCGTTGTTGATGGGGGAGCGCTGCCGGTAGCGGGGCTCGGTCTCCGGCAGCGGCCCGATCAGCCCGTCGAGGTAGCGGGACTCGAAGTCGTGCGTCTCCCCGCCGTCCGCGGTCCAGGTGTAGAGGTCGAGTATCGGGTACTTGATGGTCGCCGCGCTGAACGTGCGCACGGTCGTCATGGCCGCCGCCGAGGTGAACCCGCCCGCGCTGCCGCCACGGATCGCCAGCCTCGCCGGATCCGCGAGCCCCTCGGCGACCAGCGCCTCCGCGACCGCCACGCAGTCCTGGACGTCGACGAGTCCCCACTGCTCGCGCAGCCGCTCGCGGTAACGCCTGCCGTAGCCGGTCGAGCCGCCGTAGTTGACGACCGCGACGCCGATGCCGCGGCTGGTGAAGTAGGCGATCTCCAGATCCAGCGTCGGATACGCGCGCCCGGTCGGCCCGCCGTGCACGTGGATCATGAACGGCGGCGCCGAGCCGTCCGGTCCCGTGAAGTCCGGATTGGACGGCAGGTAGACGTACGCGGGCACGGGTCCGTCCGCGGTGTCGAACATCCGCTCCGACGGCACCGGCAGGTACTCGTGCGACGGCAGCTCGGCCGGCTGCGCGGTCAGTTCGGTCACGTGCGCGCCCACGTGCACCAACGCGGATTCCCGGCGCGGACCGGCCGCGACCCCGGCGACGCCACCGTCGTACGCGGTGATCGTGGCGTCCCACTGGGTCAGCTCCGGCGCCAGCGGGGACAGCGTGCCGGTCGCCTCGTCGAGCACCGCGAGACGGCCCGAGCTGAGCACCGCGTGCTTGCCGCCGCCGAGCGGGGTGAACCAGCGCGAGCCGAGTTTCCACAGCGCGCCGCCGAGTTCCTCGGCCACCGGCGCGAGGTTCACCGACGAGCCGTCGAGGCCGACGCGGTGCAGGTTCCACCAGCCGCCGGGGTCCAGCAGCGCGAGCAGCGAGGCCGGGCTCTCCCATTCGAGCTGGCACACCGCGACGGTCGCGCCGCCCGCGATCACCTCGGGCGTGCCGAGCGAGCCGTCCTCGAGCACCGGCGCGACACACAGTTCCGTGCCGTCCCACGGCATCGCCGGATGATCCCAGCCGAGCCACGCCGCGTGCGCGCCGTCCGGCGACAGCTGCGGCGCGGTCAGGAAGTGATGGCTGGCCGCGAGCGAGCGCGGCGCGGCGCCGTCGAGTGACAACTCCACCAGATCGCGTGAGACGTCGGCGCGCCGCGCGCCGACGCTGGCCTCCCGGACCGCCCACACGGTGCCGCGCGGCCCCGGCCGGAGGTCGCCGAACCGGACACCGTGCGGCACGTCGGGTTCGGCTGTGATCGGCGTCACCTGGCCGGACGTCAGGTCACGCACATAGACCCGCTGGTCGTCCCAGTGCGTGAAGACGAGCTTGTCGCCGATCGCAACCCAGGGCCGCCCGCCGTATTCGTGGACGCGGTTGCGGGCGTTCCACGGCGCGGGCAGCACCTCTTCACCTGCCCTCACCAGCGCGACCCTGCCGCCTTCGGCCGGTCTGGCCTCGGCCCACCAGAGCACGCCGCCGACGGCGTCGACCCACTGCACGCCCCCTCCGGCGGCGGCCGCGTCGGCGGCACTGATCGGCGAGGTCCAGGTTCCATAAGACGCGATCTTGGGCACCAAGCGAGCCTAGGGCATACTTCTCGGCTCTCAATCGCGATAGCCGAGCCCAGGTGGTCTCTGGCGGCACCGCGGAATCACCCGAGTACAACCCGGTACGAGGGTGATCCCACGGCACCGCCAGAGACCACCTGGATCTCGACTCTCATCGATTGAGAGCCGAGAAGCACGCCCTAATGGCACAGAACACGGGGCGGCAGATGCCGATGATCGTGCGTTGGCCTAGGGTCGAGGGTGCCATGTCTCGCGTAATTCACGTCTTCCGCCAGCCCGACCGGTTCGTCGCCGGGACCGTCGGGGAGCCCGGTGACCGCACTTTCTACCTCCAGGCGTCCGAAGATGTGCGCACGATCAGCGTGACCATCGAGAAACAGCAGGTCGCGGTGCTCGCCGAGCGCCTCGGCTCGCTGCTCGAAGAGGTCGCGACGCGCTTCGGAGCGGACGTGCCGGAGGACGTCCCCGACGACCTCGTCGACGTCGACCCGCTCAGCGTGCCCGTCGAGGAGGAGTTCCGCGTCGGCACCATGGGCCTCGGCTGGGACGCCGACTCGAAGGCCGTGGTGATCGAGCTGCTCGCCATCACCGAGGGCGAAGTGGACGAAACGGTCGTACTCGACGACACCGAGGAAGGCCCCGACGCCGTGCGGGTGTTCCTGACCCCGGTCGCCGCCCGCGCCTTCGCCGAGCGCGCGGACCGCGTGATCAACGCGGGCCGCCGCCCCTGCCCGCTCTGCGCCGAGCCGCTCGACCCCGCCGGTCACATCTGCCCCCGCCAGAACGGCTACCGCCGCGACGTCGACGTGATCGAAGACTGAGCCACCCGTGGACGACCTGCTCACCCACGGAAAGCTCGAAGTCGAAGGCAGGCTGGTCGAAGCCTCCAACCTGACCTTGTTCTGCCAGGTCGAGCTCGACGGCGTGACCGCCAACGCCGTCTACAAGCCGGTCCGTGGCGAGCGCCCGCTCTGGGACTTCCCCGACGGCACGCTCGCCGGCCGCGAGGTCGCGACGTACCTGGTCGCCGACTCGCTCGGGCTCGGCGCGATCCCGCAGACCGTGCTCCGCGACGGCCCGTTCGGCGAGGGCATGGTCCAGCGCTGGATCGAGACCACCGACGACGAGCTGGTCGACGTCCGGGCCCCCGAAGATCTCCCGCCCGGCTGGAAGGTCGTGCTGCACGCCCACGACCGCAACGGCGAGCCCGCGGTGCTCGCGCACGCCGACCACCCCGGCATCCGGGACCTGGCACTGCTCGACATCGTGGTCAACAACACCGACCGCAAGGGCGGGCACATTCTCAATGGCGCCGATGGCACCGTCTACGGCGTCGACCACGGCATCTGCCTGCACACCGACCCGAAGCTGCGCACCGTGCTCTGGGGCTGGATCGGCGAGCCACTGCCCGAGGACGCGATCGTCAAGCTCAAGGCGCTGCGCGGCAAACTCGAAGGCGAGCTCGGCGAGGCGCTCGCCCCGCACCTGACCAAGTTCGAGATCCTCGCCATCCGCGACCGCGCCGAGCAGCTCGTGTACGAGGGCGTGTTCCCGTCACCGGGCGACGAGTGGCGCGCCATTCCCTGGCCGCTCTTCTAGTCACGACCGACTTTCGGACGTAGCCGCATGCACGAACGGCTACGTAACGTCCACCGGGTTTGCGTTTCCACCCGTTGACGAGGGGAAGTCGTGCGAAGAGTTCTGGCCGGAGCGGCCACGATCGTGCTGCTGAGCGCCGGCGTCACGCCGGCCGCGTTCGCGGCGCCCGCACCACCACAGCAAGTTGCCGACCAATCGGTCGCCCAGCTCGACGAGCTGCCCAACCCGCTAGAGGACAAGCGCCGCGCGCTGCGCCAGGAAGCGCTGTCGAAGGTGCTGACCGGTGAGGCCACCGCGCAGAAGCGCGGCGCGAGCACCGTGGCCAAGGTGGGCAAGAAGGCCAAGAGCCAGACGGACAAGACGCCCACCGACCAGTACGTCGAGCTCGCGCGCGAGAAGACCGACAAGGTCTTCGTCGTGCTCGCCGAATTCGGCAACGAGCGGCACCCGCAGTACCCCGACAAGGACCAGGACCCGGCGACGCCCGGCCCCAAGCGCTTCGACGGGCCGCTGCACAACCAGATCCCGGAGCCGAACCGCGCGGTCGACAACACCACCATCTGGCAGCCGGACTTCAGCAGGCAGTACTTCCAGAACCTTTACTTCTCGACCGCGCCCGGCGCGAACTCGGTCGCGAACTTCTACGACAAGCAGTCGTCCGGCCGCTACAGCATCGACGGCACGGTGACCGACTGGGTCAAGGTCAAGTACAACGAGGCCCGCTACGGCCGTTCCAACGGTTTCCCTTGCGGTGGAACGGTCTGCAACAACTCCTACGACCTCGTGCGTGACGGCGTGACCGCGTGGGTCGACGCGCAGAAGGCGTCCGGCAAGACCACCGAGCAGATCCGCGCCGAGCTGGCCGCGTTCGACCAGTGGGACCGCTACGACTACGACGGTGACGGCGACTTCAACGAGCCGGATGGCTACATCGACCACTTCCAGATCGTGCACTCCGGTGGCGACCAGGCCGACGGTGACCCGTGGCAGGGCGAGGACGCCATCTGGAGCCACCGCGGCTACGCGTTCAAGAACTACAGCTCCGGCCCGGGCAGCAACAAGCTCGGCGGCGCGCCGATCGGCGACACCGGCCTCTGGGTCGGCGACTACACCATGCAGCCCGAAAACGGCGGCGTGAGCGTGTTCGCGCACGAGTACGGCCACGACCTCGGCCTGCCCGACCACTACGACACCAGCGGCGGCGGCACCAACGGCGTCAACTGGTGGTCGATCATGGGCCAGACCCGGGTCGGCGAGCCCGGCGAGGCGCCGGGCACCCGCGCCAACGAGTTCTCCGCGTGGGACAAGCTGCAGCTCGGCTGGCTCGACTACGAGGTGGCCGTCGCGGGCCAGGAACGCACGTTCGAACTCGGCCCGCACGAGTACAACACCGCCAAGGCGCAGGGACTCGTCGTCGTCCTGCCGGACGTGCCCAAGACGTTCGACTACGGCGCCCCGTTCGCGGGCTCGAAGATGTGGTGGAGCGACAAGGGCAACGACCTCGACAACTCGATGACCACGCCGCTCGACCTGACCGGCAAGTCGTCGGCGTCGCTGAGCCTCAAGACGCGCTTCGACATCGAAGAGGACTTCGACTACCTCTACGTCGAAGCGGCCAACGCCGACGGCAGCTGGACCCAGCTCGACGGCACGGTCGACGGCAAGCCGTTCATCCGCGACTCGGGCAACTCACCCGCCATCAGTGGTTCCTCGGCGGGCAAGTGGGTCGACGTGAAGGTGCCGCTGGACGCCTACGCCGGCAAGAACACCAAGCTGCGCTTCGCCTACCGCACCGACGGCGGCCTCGCGCTGCAGGGCTTCTTCGCCGACGAGATCGTGGTCACCGCCGACGGCGCCCCGGTGCTCACCGACGGCGCCGAAGCCGCCGGACCGTGGACCCTCAAGGGTTTCCGCACCGCGGCTGGCAAGGAGACGAAGGTCTTCGACCAGTTCTACATCGCGTCGAACCGGACCTACGAGTCCTACGGCAAGTACAACCGGACCGGCCCGTACCGCTACAGCTTCCCGGACAAGCCGGACTGGGTGGAGCACTTCCCGTACCAGGACGGCCTGCTCGTCTCGCTGTGGGACACCAGCCACCTGGACAACAACACCAGCGAGCACCCCGGTGAGGGCCTGATCCTGCCGATCGACGCGAACCCCGCGCCGATCTACAACCTCGAAGGCAAGGCGTGGCCGCCGACGGTGGCAGGCTACGACGCGCCGTTCGGGTTGCAGAAGTCGGACTCGTTCACCTTGCACATCAACGGAAAGGCCTCGTACGTGCGCGGCCAGTCCGCGCAGCCGGTCTTCGACGACACCAAGCAGTTCTGGTACCCGGAGACCCCGACCACCGGCGTCAAGCTCTCCGGCGTCGGCGTCGGCCTGCGCGTCCTCTCGCAGTCCGGCACCTCGATGAAGGTCAAGCTCTTCAAGACCAAGTAGAAGTAGGTCGTGAGTGTTTTGGCCGGTTAGAACCGGTCGAAACACTCACGACCCGGGCCTGGGAGCCGGGTGAAACCCCGAAAGTGGCTTTCGTCAGATCGCATCTGACGAAAGCCACTTTCGGGCTTCTACGGCCGCCAGAACTTGACCTCGGGGAAGCGGGGCGAGGGTCTGGCCAGTAGCGGCTGCGGCCGTCCGCGCAGGTGCAGGTCCAGGAACGCGGTCACGTAGTCGCGCGTGATCCGCAGGCCGCGCGCGGCGGGGAGTTTCTGGTCCGGCGGCAGGCCGAGCTGGTCGGCGAGCATCGGCAGGTCGGTGCACATCGACGGCCCGCCGCGTTCCACGGTCAGCCAGCGCTTCCAGCCGGTCAGGCCCGGCCACAGCCGATCCCAGCTCGGGTCGGCCTGGCCGCCGGGCGCGTGACGCGGTGTGCCGAGCAGCAGCAGCGGCCGATTCAGGCCGGCCAGCACGGGAAACGAGCCGTCGAGCGTGACGCCGGCGCTGATCCGCGGGTCGGCGAGCATCGCCGGCAGCACGCTGCCGCCGCCGATCGAATGGCCGACCATCGCGATGCGGCGCGGGTCAATCAGCTTGCCCCGGCCCCAGACCGGGGTCTTGCCGATCAGCCGGTCGAGCACGAACGACACGTCCGCCGCGCGGCCGCGGGCGATCTTCACGTCGTCACGCGCGAGACAGCCGGTGGTGCGGCCGTCGGGGAACGTGGTCGCGACCGCCTCGTGGTTGTGGCCGATGGCCGCGACGACGTAACCCTGGCTCGCGAGGTCCTCGCCGAGCGTGCGCAGCGTGCCGCGAGGCCGCTCGCGGCCGGGGGACAGGACCACCAGCGGCGCGCGGGAGCCGAGCGGGGGCGCGTTCACCCGCGCGTGCGTGCCGACTGTGGTCAGCGCGTCGCCCGCGATGTCCGCGCTCAGGCCGTGCGCGATCCGCTCCGACTCGGCGAGCGTCAGATAGGGCGCCTGCCTGCCCGTCTCCACCAGGGCCGGGTACCAGATCGACACCATCAGCTCGCGCCGGTCGTGCGGCAGCCACGGGTCGGGCCTGGCGACGTCGCGCAGGTGCAGGGTGATTTGGCCGATCGGGGTGCGACCGGAGGGCTCGGGCAGCTTCATATGGGTATGATCATACGTCCGTCAAAACTGCGGTATCCGGAAAAACCCGGATAATTCCCTGGTTCGCTGCCAGGCTAACGGTCATGATCGTCTTGGATACCGCCGCACGGGCAAGGTTGGTCGACCGATTCGGGCCCGGCGTGACCGCGTGGTGTGACGGTCTCCCCGCACGGGTGAACGAGTTGTGCGCCCGCTGGGGACTCGAGGTGCTCTCCGCGATGCCGGGCAACACCGGCCGGACCCTGCTCTGCCGCGACGCCGGCGGCCGCTCCCGGGTGCTGAAACTGACCCCGGACACCGAAATCGCCGCCACCGAGGCCGCCGCACTGCGCGTCTGGGCCGATTCCCCGTACGTGGTCGACCTCCTCGACGCCGACGGCGACGCACTCCTGCTCGACGGCATCGTCCCCGGCACCCCGCTCAGCGACGACGACATCCCGTACGACCAGGTCGACGCCATGCTCGCCGAGCTGGCGGGCCACACGCCCCGGGATAAAGCCTGCTTTATCCCGCTCTCGGAGCGCGTCGACTTCATGTTCACCCTCGCCGCGCGGCGCAACCCGGACGTGCTCGCCGATGTGCAGCGCCGGTCATGGGAGTTCGCCGGACAGCTGGCGCGTCGTGACGCGACCGCGTTGGTGCACGGCGATCTCCACCCCGGCAACGTGCTCTGGGGCGCGGACGGGATCGTCGCCATCGACCCGCGGCCCAGCATCGGCGACCCCGCGATGGACGCGGTCGACTGGGCGTTGCACCCCCTGCTCACCGGCGGCTCGCTCGACGACGGCATCGCGGCGCTGCCGAGCCTCGACGGCGACCGCGTGCGTGACTGGTGCGCCGCGCTCGCGGTCCTGCTCGCGCTCTCCGCGATCCGCCGGGGCCTGCCTGCCGAGTACACCGAGGCGCTGCTCGGCGTGGCGCGCTGACGAGTCACCCGAAGCGGACTAGCGTCGGCGCCCGTGCGCTATGACGACGTGCTGGCCGGACCACGCAAACGGGTGATCCCCGAGGTGCCCGCCGAACCCGGCCTGGTGGTCGAGGAGGCGGGCAGCGGGTTCTGCGGCGCCGTCATCCGCATCGAGTACGGCAACGTGGTGCTCGAGGACCGCAAACTCAACCAGCGCGTCTTCCCACTGAACCCGGCAGGCTTCCTGCTGGAGGGCAAACCGGTCACGCTGGTGCCCGTCAAAGCCGCGCCACAGCCGACGCGCAAGATCTCCGCGTCGGGATCCGTGCACGTCCAAGGCTTGCAGGCCCGCGTCGCCAAGGACTCCCGCATCTGGGTCGAGGGCAAGCACGACGCCGAACTCGTCGAGCGCGTGTGGGGCCACGACCTGCGTGTCGAGGGCATCGTCGTCGAACCGCTGGACGGCGTCGACGTGCTCGCCGACCGCATCGCCGAGTTCGGCACCGGACCCGAGCGCAGGCTCGGCGTGCTCGTCGACCATCTGGTCGAAGGCAGCAAGGAATCCCGCATCGTCGACGCGGTGCGCGACGAGAACGTGCTGGTCGCCGGGCATCCGTACATCGACGTCTGGCAGGCGGTGAAGCCCGCGGCCGTCGGCATCAAGGCCTGGCCGGTGGTCCCGCGCGGCATCGAATGGAAGCAGGGCATCTGCGACGCGCTCGGCTGGGGTGAGCCGTACGAGGGCTGGCAGCGCGTGCTCGCCGCCGTTAGCAGCTACCGCGACCTGGAGACACCGCTGATCGGTGCCGTCGAACGGCTCATCGACTTCGTCACGGCCGGCTGAAAATCAAGTGTCCATCAAGCACGGGTCCGTATCCGGGTGCGAACCGTCACTTTCTGAGACGATGAGCGCATGACTGCGGCGGTGGTATGGCTGATCGTGGGCTTCGTCCTGATCGTGGCCGAGGTGATCTCCGGCGAGTTCGTGCTGCTCATGCTCGGGGCGGCGGCGCTCGTCACCGGCGGCGTCTCCGCGCTGACCGGCAACCCGTACCTCGACGCCGCGGTGTTCGCGGCGTCCTCGGTCGGGTTGCTGTTCCTCGTCAGGCCCGCGCTGAAGCGCAAGTTCCTCGGCGGTGAGGGCGCCAAGACCAACACCGAGGCCCTCATCGGCACCCATGCGATCGTGCTGTCCACAGTGGACGGCCACGGCGGCACCGTGAAGATCGCGGGCGACACCTGGTCGGCGCGCGCCTACGTCGAGCACGACCGGCTCCAGCCGGGCACGAAGGTGACCATCATGGAGATCTCCGGCGCGACGGCCGTGGTGAGCCCCGACCCCTGACCGAGAACGACCTGGCGAAAAGTACATGAGCACCAGAGCGGAAACCCGCGCTGAGAAGGGAAGAAAGTCTTGTCGACGATAGCGATAGTCGTTGTCGCGCTGATCGTGCTTTTCGTGATCATCACCGTGGGGAAAGCCATCATGGTGGTCCCGCAGGCACAGTCGGCCGTCATCGAGCGGCTGGGCCGGTTCCGCACGGTCGCGTCGCCCGGTCTGACCTTCCTGGTGCCGTTCCTGGACAAGGTGCGCGCCAGGATCGACCTCCGCGAGCAGGTCGTCTCGTTCCCGCCGCAGCCGGTGATCACCGAGGACAACCTGACCGTGTCGATAGACACCGTCGTGTACTTCCAGGTCACCGACTCGCGCGCGGCCGTCTACGAGATCTCCAACTACATCGTCGGTGTCGAGCAGCTCACCACCACGACGCTGCGTAACGTCGTCGGTGGCATGAGCCTGGAGCAGACGCTGACGTCGCGCGACTCCATCAACACCCAGCTGCGCGGCGTGCTCGACGACGCCACCGGCCGCTGGGGCATCCGCGTCGGCCGCGTCGAGCTCAAGGCGATCGACCCGCCACCGTCCATTCAGGACTCGATGGAAAAGCAGATGCGCGCCGACCGTGAGAAGCGGGCCATAATCCTTACTGCGGAAGGTCAGCGGGAAGCGTCGATCAAGACCGCGGAAGGCCAGAAGCAGAGCCAGATCCTCGCGGCCGAAGGCGCCAAGCAGGCCACTATCATGGCGGCCGAGGCCGAGCGGACCTCCCGCATCCTGCGCGCGCAGGGTGAACGGGCCGCCCGCTACCTGCAGGCGCAGGGCCAGGCGAAGGCGATCGAGAAGGTGTTCGCCGCGATCAAGGCAGGCAAGCCGACCCCCGAGGTGCTGGCGTACCAGTACCTGCAGACGCTGCCGCAGATGGCGCAGGGCGACGCGAACAAGGTCTGGATGGTCCCGAGCGACTACGGCAAGGCACTCGAAGGCTTCGCCCGCGCGCTCGGCGCACCCGGCGACGACGGCGTCTTCCGCTACGAGCCGCCGAAGGAAGAGGACACCGAGCGCCCGGTGCTCGACGACGACGAGGTCTCCGCCTGGTTCGACACCTCGACCGACCCCCGCATCGCCGAGGCCGTCCGCGCGGCCGAAGCCGTGGCCCGCCAGGAAGTCCCCGGCCCGCTCGGCTCGACCCCGCCGCCCGCCGCCCGTCCGACCCCGCCGGTGCTCGCCGGCCTGCAGGGCGGCGAAAAGCCGGACCAGGAAGCCCAGGAGACGGAGCGCACGGAGGTCCAGCAGTCGCCTCCGCCGCCCCCGCAGCCAGCGCCGCCGCTGCCCCAGCCGCACCCGCAGAACTTCCAGCCGCGGCAGCCGGGACAGTTCAACCCGCAGGGCAACCCGCCCAGCGGACCGTTCCCGCAGCAGGGCCCGTTCGGCGGCTCCCGCTAAGCGTTTCCGGGGTCGTGAGTGTTCCCGCCGGTTCTAACCGGCCGGAACACTCACGACCCCTTTTCATTTAGCCCGCAGGTAAACGGAGTCGTCGGTGATGTCGGCCCGCGACCGGTCGGGGATCAGCAGTACACAAAGGACGGTCACGGCCGCGGCCACGACCATGTAGACCGAGATCGAGTACGGCGTCTCGGTCGTGTGGAACAGCCAAGCCGCCAGCAACGGCGCGGGACCACCCGCGAAGACCGAGGCGAGCTGATAGCCCAGACCCGCGCCGCCGTACCGCAAATGCGTCGGGAAGCTTTCGCCGATCAGTGACGCCTGCGGCCCGTACTGCATCGAATGCGGCACCATCGCGAGCACGATCGCCAGGAAGATCACCAGCTTGTTGCCATTGGTGAGCAGCCAGAAGTAGGGGAACGCGATCACCGCTATCCCGATCGCACCCGTGAGATAAACCCGTTTACGCCCGATCCGGTCGGAAAGCCTGGCGAAATACGGGATCATGACCAATTCCAGCGCCGCGCCGACGAGCACCGCGTTGAGCACGAACGTCTTGGTGAAATGGTGTGCCGCCACGACGTACACGAGCACATAGCTGGTGAACAGGTAGAACGGCATCTGCTCGCTGAACCGCAGCCCCGCCGACAGCAGGATCTCCCGCCAGTGCTTCTTGATCACGTCACCGACCGGATTGCGCGCGGCCCGTTTCTCGGCGACGACCGTCGCGAACATCGGCGTTTCGAGAATGCGCAGCCGGATCATCAGCCCGACACCGACCAGCACCAAACTCGCCAGGAACGGGATACGCCAGCCCCACGAGGTGAACGCGTCATCCGAGACGAGCGCGGACAGCAAGGTCATGCCACCGGTGCCGAGCACCAACCCCACGGGCACCCCGACTTGCGCGAACGCGCCGAGCATCCCGCGTTTGCGTTGATCGCCCCATTCCATCGCGAGCAGCACCGAGCCACTCCACTCGCCCCCGATCGCGATGCCCTGCAACAGCCGCAGCAACACCAGGATCAGCGGCGCGGCGACCCCGATCTGCGCGGTCCCCGGCAACATGCCGACGACGCCGGAGGAGATGCCCATCAGGAGCAAGGTGACGATCAGTGTCGTCTTGCGCCCGATCCGATCACCCCAATGGCCGAAGATCGCCGCACCGATCGGCCGCGCCGCGAACCCGACCGCATAGGTCGCGAACGACTGCATGACCCCGGCATAGGTGCTGGAGCTCGGAAAGAACACGTGCGGGAAGACCAGCGCCGCCGCCGTGTTGTACAGGAAGAAGTCGTACCACTCGATGGTCGTGCCGATGGCGCTCGCCGCGGCGGCCCGCCGGGCTTGCGTTTTCTGCTCGGACTCCGCCCGCGCGGCGGCCAGCGCCCTCTCCGCTTCGTCCTGACCGAGAACCATGCGCACCTCCTGTGACTACGCCGTCACTCGAACGTGCACCTTCTCACGGCCACCCCCGGGGATGTCCAGACCAAGGTTGCGATTGCGTCGTGAGCGTTGCGGCCGGTTGGAGCCGGCCGGTCTTTGACGATCTACGCCTGCTGTGGTCTCGGCTGGTCGGCACGAGCGGGGCGTGTGTCACGCTCTGCGGAACGAAAGTGACTTATGTGTGGTCGTGTGTGGGAAACGAGGCGTTCAACGCTCCGTTTCCCACACGCCGCGGTCTGGGTGACAAGGGCGGCCTTTGTCACCCAGAGCGTTGCAAGGGCGGCCCTTGTCACGTGCAGCAGGGGAACCCCTCGCCCGCGGCCTGGCCACGGGAGGTCAGGGGTCGTGAGTGTTTAGGCCGGTTAGAACCGGCCGGAACACTCACGACTCTTGCTCGACGCGGAGCTGGTCGCGGACCTCCATGAGGGCGAAGCCGAGGAGGTTGGAGCCGCGCCAGTAGTCGGGGTTCTTCGCGTTCTTGTCCTCGCGGGCGAGGCCGCTGCCCCAGATGATGTCCTTCTTCGACGCCTCGACCAGCACCTGGTCGCCGGTGCCGAGCAGGAACTCGCGCAGGTCGGCGTGGTAGCGGAACTTGCCGAGGTTGCCGTCGACGACGATGTCGAAGCGGTGCCTGGCCCAGTGGGCCGGGTCGAAGTCCGCGACCGAGCGGCCCAGGATCTTCGCGGCCTTGGGCTCCGGTTCCTCGCGGATCTTGGCCGCGGTCTCGAAGTCGCCGAACAGCTCGGCCTTGCCCGCCATCATGTAGTGCTCGGCCGTGGGGTAGCGGTGGCCGTCACCCGCGACGAACGGGGCGTGCCACCACTGGCTCAGGCAGGTTCCGTTGACGATGCCGCCGTACGGGGGCCGGTGGCCGTAGAAGAGCAGGTACTCCGCCTCGGCACCACCGTGGATCAGTTCGCGCAGCGCCTCGACGTCACGTACCGCGTCTATCTTGCTCACCATGGAATAGTCGTACCACTACGCCTCCGGTGGCGCGTCACACGGTGTAGCTGATGTCCTTCGCCGCGATGGATTCCGGACGCACGTGCAGCCAGATGGTGCCCTTCTCGACCGGGTCGTCGAGCAGGTAGGAGCGGAAACGTCCGTCCCAGCGTGACTCGTCGGCGCCCAGGTAGCGGACGAGAAGCCTGCGGCCACGAGCCACGTCGAACGGCAACTCCTCGGCCTTGCCGCGGGCGATGACCTGGCGGATCAGGCCGGTGGTGACGTCACCCTCGTCGACGACCAGCGCGACCGCGGGGTCGGCGCGGACCTTCGCGGTCAGGCGGGCCCAGGGGCCGGTGAGGATCCAGAAGGCCCCGTCTTCCCAGAGGTACCAGGTCGGCCGCACGGTCGGCCCGTTCGTGGCCACCCTGGCGATCAGCGGGCGGGCGAGGAACTCGTCAAGATCGAAATCGGTCACCGCGCCACTATCGAACCTCCAGTGCGGTGGAGGTCAAGAGCTCGCCAGGCAGCAGGCTGAAGATCACCGAGTCACGGCGGCCGCCTTGGAACGGGATGTGCGAGCGCAGGACGCCCTCGCGGACGAACCCGCACCGTTCGGCCACGCGCTGGGAGGCGACGTTGGCGGGTTCGCAGACCAATTCGAGCCGGGCGAGGGCGAGATGCTCGAACGCCCAGCCCGCGAGCAGGCGCGTCGTGCGGGTGGCGACACCTCGGCCGCGTGCGCCGGCGGCGACCCAGTAGCCCACCGACGCGCGTGCCTCGCCGGGTGCGAAGTCATAGAGCGAGCAGCCGCCCCACAGGTGATCCTCGGCGTCGACGATGGCGAGCGGCAGCTCGTCGCCGCTGAGCCGCGCTTCCTCCTGCGCGGCGAACCGCTCGCGCACGTGCGCGAGACTCGGCGTTCCCGTCAGCGGCCACGAGAAACGCAGGCACAGCGGGTCGGAAAAGGCCTCGAACCGCCGTTCCAGATCGGATTCGCGCCACGGGCGCAGCGTGACGAGACCGTCGGTCAGTGCCGGGTCGGGGAACTCCAGTGCGGGCATGGCGGCAAGCTAGCACGCGGAAAATCGGCTGCACGACTGGAAATTCGACGCTAGTGTCCACTTTCGACGACATGGAGTGGCTCAGCGGCAGAGCACCTGGCTCGGGACCGGGAGGGCGCGGGTTCGAGTCCCGCCTCCATGTCCATCCTGGGGTAGCTCAGTGGAGAGAGCACCCGGCTCCTATCCGGGAGGGCGCGAGTTCGACCCTCGCCCCCAGGTCTGTTTCGTAACCGAGGAAAGAGAAATCCGTGATGGAGGAGCAGCTTCGAGCATCGTCGGGATACGCCGTCGCGCAGCTGGAGCGCGCGCTGAAGCAGGCCGTTTCGGCGGGGGACCGCGACGCGAGGAACCGTGCGCGGGCGAAGGCGGACCGCTGGCGCGCGGTGATCGACGGCATGAACGGCGGAACGCTCGAAGTCGGCTCGCGGACCCCGGTCGCCGACACACCCGCCTGGGTGACGCTCGAGGTCGCGCACGGCGGTTTCGCCACCGGCCGCTACCTCGCCGAGGAGCCGCCGACGCCGGATGAACTGCGCTGGGGCGCCGACCGCGAGAGCGTCAACCGCTACTTCCTCAGCGACCAGGGCCGCGCCGAGCTGCTCGCCGCGCTGCGCAGCGAGTCGTACCGGATCGACGTGCCGGAGGAGGCCGCGCTGCCGGTCGTCGCCTGGCTGATCGACCGCGGCCACCACGAGCAGGCACTCGACCTGGTGACCGAGCTGTGGCCGCTGCTGGGCCGCCTGCGGTTCACGCCGCGCTTCCAGCCGCGCCCGAAGCCCGCGGGCGACCTGGTCCGGCTCTCGACGGTCGGCGCCGTGCAAGACGGACTGCGTGCCAAGGTGAGCTCGGGCCAGATCGAGACGATGCTGACCACGCTGCGCGTCTGGAACCCGTTGTACGACAGGCTGGTCGAGCTGTGGTGCGAGACGGTCGAAGGCGAGCTGCCGAGGCTCGACGGCGACCACGTCGTCGGCGGCTGGCCGTGCCGGACCACGCCCGAAGGCTGGGCGGAGCGCCGCGCGCGGTGGCTGCTGGACCACGCGAGCGCTGGTGCGTCGCCGCGCAACGCCAAGAGCAACTTCGAACGGCTGCGCCGCGCGCTGGAGAACAGCGACGTGCTCTCGGCGCGTGACGTCGGCTGGGTCCGGCGTGCGCTGGCGAACACGATCACCAAGCACGGCGCCCCGGGTTCCGAGGCGCGGGCGGCGTTGCGCGGTGCGCAGGCGGTGGTCGCGGCCAAGCCGACGCACGCCGAGCTGGCACGCGTGCTCGCCGGACGGCTCGACCGCTACCCGGCCGACGGCGGGCTCACCGAGCTCGACCCGCTGGCCGAGGACGCGGCCGAGGGTGTGCCGATCCCGCCGCGGCTGCTGGCGAAGCTCAGCCGCGCGCTGGAAGCGCCGGTGGAGACGCTGGTCGAGCGTGGCGTGATCGGCTCCGGCGAGGTGCTGGCGACGGTGTTGCCGCAGCTGTCCTCGCGGGCGCTCGCGGCGAACATCGCCGATCCGGAGCTGGCGGCGTTGTTCACTCAGGCCTACGGCGCGTTCCGGCGTCGCCGTGGCCTGCTCCTGCTGAACCTGGAACACCAGGTCCGGCTGGACGAGCTGCCGTGGATCGCCGCGCTCGCCCCGCTTCGTGCGGGACGGGCCGACGCGTCGCGGCAGGCCGGGGTGGTGCTGCGCCGGGCGACGCTGCTGGCACTCGACGCGTTCCCGCAGACGATCCTGCCGAACCCGCTGGTCCGCGAGCTGGGCGCGCTGGCCGTCCAAAGCGGACTCAAGGTGCCGCTGGTGGAGGAGGTCGCGGCCGACATCTTCATGGGCACGTTCACCGTGAAGTGGCGCGCGGCGGCCGAGATCACCAGCCGGGTGCTGGCCGGCACGCTGTACGCGCGCTACTACGACCTGCCCGAAACCTGGCAGGCGCCGAGGCTCGTGCGGCGGTGGGGCAAGCCGGTGGCCGCCGACTTCGCCGAGCTGTGCCGGACTCGAGCGGATGAGGCGGGCAGGCGCGGCTCCGGGGTCGCGGCGAACGGAATGGTGCTGGAGCAAAGTCAGATCCTGACCACGCACAACCTCGCGCCGCTCGTCGACGCGCTGGACCTGACACCCCGGATCCGTGAGCTGGCGCCGAGTTTGGCCGAGCGCTCGTTCGACTGGCTGGTACGGCGGCTGGCCATGCCCGCCCCGCATCGGCACGCGGCGCTGCACGCGGTGAAGAACGCCGCGTACGCGTGGCGGCAGGCGATCTTCTACCTCAGCTTCGCCGACGTCGCCGCGCAACGCGAGTGCGTCGCCGCGCTGGCGACGCGGGCAACGGCCGTCCCGCGGCTGGCTCCGGCGGTCGAAGGACTCGCCCGGGTGGTCGACGGCGGCCCGTGCGCCACGCGTTTCGTCGGCTGGTCGACGGGCGGGCACTGGCTGCTCGGCGATCACGCCTGATCGACGACACGGAACACAAGGTTCCCGGGTCCACATCACGTGGCACCCGGGAACCCCGCGAGAGCGCGAAAACGGTGCCCGGCAAGGGAAACTCGGGTAAAGCTCTTTCCTGGCAAACAGAGTAGTAAAGATCGGATGAATGGTCCTATCC
This sequence comes from Amycolatopsis xylanica, assembly GCF_900107045.1. GTDB lineage: Bacteria > Actinomycetota > Actinomycetes > Mycobacteriales > Pseudonocardiaceae > Amycolatopsis > Amycolatopsis xylanica. The sequence continues at coordinate 1,374,603 of NZ_FNON01000001.1, read as the reverse complement.
GGACTGCGCCACCACCGCCAAGATCATCCGCATGAAGCTGAGATCGTCCACCCGACGCCTGCTCGTTCTGGGGCTGCTCGCCGTGCTCGGAACCACCGGGACCACGACCGCCGCCCACGCCGACCCCGAAGCCACCGGCCGCGGCGCCTGGGAGGCGGTCGGGCCCAACAGCATCGGCGGCCTGCTGGCCGTGGCCGGGTCCCAGGTCGCCATGATGCAACCCGGTCCGCCCGCGCTCTGGCTCTCCGACGACCGCGGCGCCTCGTGGAAGGTGCGCCGGGATCTGCCGCAGGACACCCTGATCCAGGGTTTCTTCGCCGATCCCGTGAACGGGAACCGGATGCTGGCCGTCGGCAACAAGCCCGCCGGGTTCAACGGCGAGTGGGCGGGCATGCTGCTCGCGACCGACGATCGCGGCGTGCACTGGCGGACGCTGCGCGAGTGGTACCCCGACGGCGCGTTCCAGCTGGCCACCGACCCGACCGGGCGCACGGTCGTGGTGTCCAATCTGGACAGCATGAGCGTCAGCCCCGATGGCGGCGAGACCTGGAACGACGTCCCGCGAACCTGGCCGCGCGAAGGGATCGCGGCGCCGGTCGGCAGCCAGAAGCTGGTGCTCGTCGGCGACGACGCCTACTTCACCACCGTCTACCCGGAGTACTCGCTCTGGGTGATCCGCGGAGTCACCAGCGCCGAGCCGAAGGCCGAGCTGGTCTACCGGACCAACGACGAGATCAACCAGGTCGCCTCGGACGGCCGCCAGCTCGTGGTGACCGTCGGCGCGGAACTGCGCGGCAGCACCGACTTCGGCCGCACCTGGACCACGCTGCGCCGCGACCCCGGCGGCCAGCCGCTGCGCGAGCCGCGTTTCGCGGGCGGGCGCCTGTACGTCGGCACCTACCAGGACCTCGACGTCAGCGCCGACGGCGGCCGGACGTGGACCCGCAAGCCGGTGCCCGCCGCGGGCGAAGGCGTCACCGACATCGTGGAACTGCCCGGAAAACCGGCCACCACGCTGATCTCCGCGGTCTACCGGGGCGTCTACGCCGACACGGGCAAGAGTGGTTACCAGCAGCTCGGTGTGCCGGGTGAGTCGATCCGCGACCTCGTCACGGCAGGTCCGTTCTGGAAGCAGAGCCTGGTCGCCGCCGGAGTGCAGGAGATCTACAATTCCCCGCTGCCGCAAGGAAAGCTCACCCCGTCGGACCGGGTCTGGCAGTCACATCCCGGTGATCGCCTGCACGAGGACTCGAAGTTCTCGGTCTCGCCGAGCCGCCCGGACGTGGTCTGGCAGGTCACGCGCAACGGCTTCGCGCTCGACGTGCTGCGCAGTGGTGACGGCGGCCGCACCTGGCAGCTGGTCGGCAAGCCGAAGGAAGGCTCACCCCGCGCGATCCTGGCCAACCCGGCCGACCCGAACCGGATCCTGGTCACCGCGTTCGCGCCGAGTGGCTACGTGCTCTACCGCACCGTCGACGCGGGCAAGACCTGGGAGACGATCCCCGGTGGCGGTTTCCTGGCGATGGCAGGGGATCCGTGGAACCGCAACCGGATCTGGGGCGGCGACGGCACCGGCCTGTCCCGGTCCGACGACGGCGGCAAGACCTGGACGCACGTGTCCGACGAGCCGGTCAGCGCGATCACGGTGAGCGCCTGGGGCGGCCGCGTCCTGGTCGGCGGCGCTGGTCTGCTGCTCAGCGAGAACAACGGCCGCTCGTTCCGGCGCGTCCGCGACGGCGGGAACCCGCGCGAGATCGGCCGGATCGTGGCGCACCCGCTCGACCCGCGCGTCTGGTACGCGGCCAGCACGACCGGGGAAGGGGTGCTGCGCAGCACCGACCTCGGCCGCACCTGGGCGCCACTGGCCGCTCCGGTGCCCGACCGCGCGGTGCTCTCGCTGGCGATCAGCGGTGACGGCCGGTACCTGTTCGCGGGCACCGAGCAGGCAGGCGTGTACCGCCTGACCTTGTAGGAGCCCAGGATTTAGCGGGCTTTATCCCGGGAAAAGCGCCCGGGATAAAGCCCGCTAAATCACGAGTCCTTGCCCATGGAGCGGCGGATCTCGGCGAGCTTGTCCTTGGCCGCCTCTTTGTTCTTGGCGATCTTCTCGTCCAGCGAGGCCATCGTGTGCTCGGTGCCGAGCCCGGCCAGTTCGCTCGCGCCGACCGAGGTGGCGTGGCGGTTCTCGATCTTGTCGCGCACGTAGTCGAAGCTCGGCACGCCGCCCTCGCTGTAGTCGGCCTCGGGTAGCACCGGCTCGACCGTCGCGGGCAGGTTCGGCGCGGCCGTCTCCTCGACGACTTCGGCGTCGACCACGTTGGGGTCGTTCGTCCCGCTCATAGCTGCTCCGTCCGTCGGGTCCTCACCACGACCATAGCCTGGCTTCGGTCATCAACCCGATCATGCCGGAGACCAGCCGCATCTGGTCGACCGTCCGGATGTCGGCCTCGACCAGCCGCGGCGAGCAGACCATGATCGCGAGCGCCTGCGCGCGCGAGAGCGCGACGTTGAGCCGGTTGCGGGAGAGCAGGAAGTCCAGGCCGCGCGGCAGGTCCACCGCGGACGACGAGGTCATGGTCGCGATCACCACCGGCGCCTCCTGGCCCTGGAACCGGTCGACCGTGCCGACCCGCACGCCGGGGTATCCAGCCTGCGCCAGCGCGTTGGTCACCACCCGTGCCTGCAGGTTGTACGGCGCCACCACGAGGAAGTCGCCGTCGTCGAGCGGCCGGGCGGCGCCGTGGTCGGTCCAGGTCCGGCCGTGCAGACCGGCGACGATCCGGACGACCTCTTCGGCTTCCTCCGGTGAGCGGGTGGTGTTGCCGTGATGGTCCACTTCGGACAGATACAGCCCGGCGTCGACGCCGCTGACCGCGCGCTCGGCCGCGGACGGGTGCGCGCGCAGCCGTCCGGCGTAGGAAAGCCGGGAGACCGGCTCGCAGACCGCCGGATGCATGCGCCGGGTCTCATCGAGGAAGTAGCCGAGCTCCGGCGGGATGATGTCGGCCTCGCCGATCAGGTGCCCCAGCGCGGACGCCTCCGCGCCCGCCGGGTGCGTGCCCTGGACCACCTGCGGCAGCTGCTGCGGGTCGCCCAGCAGCAGAAGGTTCTTGGCGCACAAGGAAACCGCGAGCGCGTCGGCGAGCGCGAACTGGCCGGCCTCGTCGATGATCAGCAGGTCGAACGGCTCGTCGCGGATCGCGGTGTTGGCGAACGTCCACGCGGTCCCGCCGACCAGATGCCCGCTGTCGTGCTCGCGGCGCCATTTGACCAGCGTCGGGTTGGTCTTCGGCTGGTCCCACTTCGCGGCGGGGTCCGGCGTCTTCTTGGGCCGCTTGGCACACGGCAGGTCCGGCGCGGTCTTCAACGCCGCGGAGAGCACGTTCTCGACCGCCTTGTGGCTGGTCGAGGTGACCGCGACGGTCTTGCCCGCGCGGACCAGGTGCGCGATGAGCCTGCCCGCGAGGTAGGTCTTCCCGGCGCCGGGCGGGCCCTGCACGGCGAGCACCGAGCCGTCGAGCGCGTCGACGGTCTCGATCACCGTCCGCACCAGGTCTTCACCGGGCTGAGGGCGTTCGCCGCGGAGCCGGGGCGGGGTCCGCTTGAGCAGGTCGATCCCGGCGTGGCGGGGGAGCACCGGCAGCTCGTCGACGGCCAGCCTGGCGAGTTCGGCGACGGCGTCGTCCTTGGGCGACGGCCGGACCGGGCTGCCGGGCAGCACCGCCATCGGGCGGTCGAAGGAGGTGGACTCCGGCGGGCAGCTCTCCTCCAGCGTCAGCTCGACCGCGGACGAGGCGATGACCTTCGCGTCGCGCGCGTCGGTGCCGTACCGCAGGCGGACGGAATCGCCGGGGGAGAAGGGATGTGGTCGATCCGGGTCACAGGCGAGCACCAGCGTCCGCTTCGCGAGCTTGGTCCGCCCGCTCGGCTGCACCCACGCGTCCGACCGCACCGAGACGGGAACGGCGCAGGTCGTGTCGACCTCCAGGTCACCCAGCGGCGCCGCGAGCTGCCGGAAGTACTCCCACCAGGCCGGGTTCGTCTCACGCCGGTGATAGCCGACGGACGCGGCGAGCAGCGCGCGGGCGTGCTCGTCGGGAGTGAAGGCGGTGGGATCGTCCGGCAGCCCGTCGAGCAGCGGATCGACGAGCGCGGCCAGCCGCGCCGCCCGCTCGGCACGGCGATCGGCGTTGACGTCGTCGTCGATGACATCGGTAGGTTCCGGCTCGATCAGCTCGATCCCGGCCTCGGCGCGCACCTTGTGCAGGAACTCGAACAGCCGCAGCGTGGAGACGCAGTCGTACTCGTTGTAGTCGCTGATCCCGCGCAGCACCTCGTCCGCGCGCTCGCTCTCGCCGCTGTGCGAAAGCGTGAGGTACTCCTCGTAAGCCTCGATGCTCGAAACAGCGGTCTTCACGTCACCGTCGCGCGCGCCGGGCATGTAGAGCGGCTCGAGGTACTTGATCGAGTACGACCGCTGCGAAACCCGCAAAGCCTTACGCACCACGGCATAGAGGTCGACCATCGCCCCGCTGCGCAGCAGCTGGTCGACCACCTCCTCGCGCGTGCCGTGCACCGCGGCGAGCCGTTTGACGGCCGTGACCTCGTACGGCGCGTAGTGGTAGACGTGCGAGCCGGGATGCGCGGCCAGCCGCGCGACCGTGAAGTCGATGAACTCCTCGAACGCCCGCTTCTCCTGCGCTCGGGTGTGCGCCCAGAACGGGGTGAACCGCTGCATCCCGTCGGCGGTGACGGCGCCGAAGAGGTACTCGAGGCCCTGCCCGGCCAGCGCGTACGGATCGCCTTCCATGTCGAAGAAGACATCGCCGGGCTGCGGTGGCGGCAGCGTCGCGAGCGCCTCGGGCTCGATGATCTCGTAGGCGATCTCGCCGGTCGCGTCCTGCTTGACCTGGATCGAAGCCTGCGCCCGCAACGTCGTGAACGACGTGACCGAAAGGTCGCGCGGCCGGTCCTCCGGCTTCGCGACGGCCAGCGCGTCGATCGAGCCGAGCCCGGCGGCGACCAGCTTGCGCCGCTGGTCCCCGCGCATGCCCGCGACCAGCGACAGATCCCGATCGGCTTCGCGTGCGCTCGCGCAGTGGTCGGCGAACGGGCACCCCGAACACGCGGGCCGCTCTTCCGCCCACAACTGCTCGGGCAGCTTCGGTTCGCGTCCGCGCAGCCGCGCGCTCAGCCGGTCGAGCAGCGGCACGAAGTCGTCCACCCGCAGCGACCGCGTGCTCCCGTCGCCGAGCAGCAGGTGCATTTCGGGCCCGGCGGGCCATCCCGCGCGCCGCAGCGCGTCGGCGTACGCGGCGAGCTGGACGACCGCGGCGGGCTTGGCGTGCCGGGCGAGCTTGGTGTCGTAGACCTCGTACCGGCCGTCTTCGTCCCGCATCAGGAAGTCGGCCCGGCCGGAGAAGTCGCCGTCGTGGAAAACGGCCTGGTAGACCACGGGCGCCCCGGCGCTGAGCGCTTCGGCGGTCTCCCGCGCGGCCACGACCGGGTCCCGTTCGTCGATCTCCACGACGACCTGCTTCTCGCCGCGCAGCCGGGTCAGTGTCGCGACTTCGTGCGCCCGCCCGTGCTTGACGGCGAGCTGATCAGCCCCGCTGCCGGGCCGGGGCGCACCCGGCAGACCAGCGGCGAAAGCCTGCTTCAAAACGCTGCGGTGCTCGCATTCCAGCAGGTCGGCGAGATCGGAAGGGGTGTACATCGCCGCGCAGTCTCGCACGCAGAGGCCCCCAGGCCCGCCCGCGACACGCGTCCCCCGGGGTCGTGAGTGTTGCGAGCACACCCAGGCCTGGGTGACAAGGGCGGCCTTTGTGACCCAGAGCGTTGCAAGGGCGGCCCTTGTCACGTGCCCAGGGTGGACGAGGTCGAGCGAGTGGAAGGATTTCTGCATCTAACGGAGCAAACCTTCCACTCGCGCCGAGACTCGGGCGGCAGGCAGGCGAGTACCGGCCGCGGCACTCACGACCCCAGTGCTGGTTCGAGCGTCGTGGCGAGGTCCCCGAGCGTGCCGCCGAGCTTGGCCCGTTCCGCGTCGGAGAGCGTGACCGCGTTCGCCTTGGCCAGGAATTCGCGGGCACCGCCGGGGTCTCCGAGCCGCACCGCGAGTTCGGCGCGGTAAGCCAGCGCCTCCACCAGATCGGCGGGCGGCGCGTCCTGCTCGCGGTCCAGCGCGTTGTCGAGCATTTTCGCGGCCGACTCCTCGTCGCCCTTGGAATCGCCCATGACCACCGCTCCGCGTACCGCGACGGCGAGCCGGTTCCGCGCGGGCTCGTCGTCGGCGGGATCCGCCTTGGCCGCGATGATCCTGATCCAGTTGCCTCCGGGATCGACCACGCTGAAGCCGGGCAGGTTGTCGGCGTTCTTCCGCTTGCGCGGCCTGGTCATCCGCGGGATCCCGGAGACGAGGACCTTGCCGTGCGCCGCCCGCATCCCGGCGGCGAAGGCGTCGAACAGCTCGCCGGGGTCGGGCACCACCACCAGGCAGGTGCTGTAGGAGTCCTCCGGCTTGTAGTCCGGCAGGCCGAAGAAGTGCAGGTTGATGTCCTCGCGCCGCACCGCCACATACGTGTAGGGGCGGCGCTGGTAATAGGTCTTGGTGAAGCCGAGCATCTCGTAGAACTCGAGCATCTCGTCGATCGACCGGCAGGGCAGCAGCGGCACGGTGATCTCGTCGGCCATTTCGTCCTCCAGGTGGGGTACGCTGTACCGTACAGCGTACTGAAGCCTACGGTACAGCGTACGGAAGCCGCAAGGAGGCCCATGACCAGCCGTTCCCCTGAGCTGGCGCGCAGCATCTATCTGCTCTGGGGTCATCACCCCGCGCCGGGGCGCTCCGGTCTCACGGTGACCGCGATCGTCGGCGCCGGTGTCGAGATCGCCGACGCCGACGGGCTCGACGCCGTGTCGATGCGCAAGGTCGCCGAGCATCTCGGCGTCGGCGCGATGTCGCTCTACGGGCACGTGCCCGGCAAAGAGGACCTCACCGCGCTCATGGTCGACTCCGTCTGCGGCGAGCTCTACGACCACGACATCGAGGCCGACGGCTGGCGCGCGGCGATGCGATACGTGGCCGCGCGGAACTGGGCACTCTACGAACGCCATCCCTGGCTGCTCGACGCCCGGTCGACCCGGCCGGCACTCGGCCCGAACGTCAGCCGGAAGTACGAAACCGAGCTGCGGCCGCTCGACGGGATCGGCCTGTCCGACGTCGAGATGGACGCCGCGCTGACCTTGGTGCTCACCCACGTCGAGAGCACGGCCCGCGTCCACCGCGGCAGCGCGCGGACCAAGGCCGACTCGGGGATGTCCGACGCCGAATGGTGGGCGGTCGTCGCGCCGGTGCTCGAGCAGGTGATGGCGGGCGCGGACCTCGCGCTGTCCGCGCGGGTCGGCGGCGCGGTCGGCGCGCGGTTCAACGCGGCGCAGAGTGCCGAGCACGCGCTGGCGTTCGGGCTCGACACCATTCTCGACGGCATCGAGGCCCGGATCAGCCGAGGCCGGGCAGATCCCTGAGCTGCCTGCGCGAGGTGATGCCGAGCTTGCGGAAGATGTTGCGCAGGTGGGCGTCGACCGTGCGCGGGCTGAGGAACAGTCGCGCGGCGACCTCCTTCGACGTCGCGCCGGTGGCGACCAGCCGCGCGATGTGCACCTCCTGCATGGTGAGCTGGTCCAGCGTGCCGGTGGACCGGGCGCGCGCGACCTCACCGGTGGCCCGCAGCTCCTCGGCCGCGCGCTGGGCGAACGCCTCCATGCCCATCCCCGAAAGCTGCTCGTGCGCGGTGCGCAGGTGCTCGCGGGCGTCGCGGCGGCGGCCCGCGCGCCGCAGCCATTCGCCGAACAGCAGGTGCGCGCGAGCCAGTGAGACGCGTGCCGGGCTCGCGGTGAGCCGGTCGATGGCCTCGCGGTAATCGGCCTCGTCCCCGGTGACCAGCGCACGCGTGTACGCGGTGACGCCGAGCGCCCAGTGCGTTCCCGCCGGGGTCGTGCGGTCGGTCAGCGCGGCGAGCGCCTGGGCGGCCGTGCCGGGTTCGCCGCAGCGGACGGCCGCCTCGGCCAGCTCGGGCAGTGCGATCCCGGAGAGGAAGAGGTCGCCGGACGCGGTGGCCTGCTCGGCCGCGGTCAGTGCCGCGCGGTAGTCGGCGAGCCCGTTGCCGACCACGGCCGTCGCCCAGTGGACGTTCGCGTACATCATGCCCAAGTCCATTGTGGACGCGAGCGCGCTGGCCCTCTCCGTCAGGTCGAGCAGGTCCTGGCGGCGCCCGCGCATCCCGACGAGGTGCGCCTGCGGGTAGAGCAAGGCCGGGACGCCGAGCGCGTCCGCGATCGCCTCCTCCTCGGCGATGGCGGACATCGCCTTGCCGAAGTCGCCTGCTTGCACCGCTCCGCACGCCACCTGCGCGAGTCCGAGCCGCAGCACGTGTGGTGATCCGCCGTCTCGGCCGGCCGCGACCAGCCACTCGCTGATCTTCGTGTGTGCTTCGGCGTCCCAGAGGTCAGCCGCGATCGTGGTCGCCAGCGCGGGCCGCCGCGTCCATTTCCCGGCGTCGAGAAGAACGGTGCGCAGCAAGGGAACCGCCGGTTCGTAGCCATCGGTGGTCAACAGGATCAGCGCGTCGAGGAAGTCCGGCGGTTCCGGCGCGGGCGGGGCGGAGCGCGCCTGCGTGACCACGGTGTCCATGACCCCGGCCGCGCGGCCGACGAGCAGGCCCATCTCCAGCGCGTCGAGGAAGTGGTCGCGGGACCGCTCCGCGTCGAGCGGCGCGAGCCTGCGCGCGGCACTCAGCATCGAGGCCGCGCCGTCGCCGTGCGCGTGCCGGATGAAGGAGAGCCTGCCGCGCAGCAGGTCGACCGTCGCGTGCGTGCGCTCGTCGAGCGCGCCCGCCTCGGCGGTGGTGAGCAGCTCGGCCGCCGCGTCGATCGCGCCCGCGTCGAGCTTGGCCTGCGCCGCGGCCAGGGTGCGCTCGGTCCGCTTGGCCGGGTCGAGCGACAGCGCCGCCGCGCGTTCGAGGAACGCCGCGGCCGCCGCGACGCCACCGCGTGCCCGCGCGCGCGACGCCGAATTCTCCAGCTCGGCGGCGATGTCGTCGTCGGGCCCCGCGGTGCCCTGCGCGCGGTGCCAGACCCGGCGATCCGGGTCGGCGCCGGGATCGGTGACCTCGGCCAGCGCGAGGTGGACGCGGCGGCGCAGGCCCGGTTCGGCCGCCCGGTAGACGGCCGAGCGTGCCAGCGGATGGCAGAACCGCACGCGCGTCGAGAACTCGATCAGCTCGGACGTTTCCGCACTCGACGACGCGGCGGTCACCTCGATGCCGAGCCGTTGCGCGGCGGGCCACAGCAGCCTGGGATCGCCGGTCGGGTCCGCGCTCGCGAGGGTCAGCAGCAGCCGCGCGTCGTCGGGCAGCTCCGCGAGCCGGGCCTGAAAACTGCGCTCGATCCGGTTCGGCACCGAGGACGTGTCGGGCATGGCGAAGCCGCCCGCTCTCGGCAGTTCGAGCAGCGCCAGCGGGTTCCCGCGGGCCTCGGCCAAGATCCGGTCGCGCACCTGATCGTCGACCGGGTCGCCGCTTTCGGCCGCCAGCAAGGCTTTCGCGTCGGTGTCGCGCAGACCTTCGAGCGTGAGATCGGGCAGCTCCGCGAGCCCGGTCGTCGCGCGCGTCGCGAAGATCATCGCGACCGGTTCGGAGGCGAGGCGGCGGGCGAGGAAGGTCAACGCCTTCGCCGACGCGTCGTCGAGCCAGTGCGCGTCGTCGATCAGGCACAGCACGGGGCTTCGCTTGGCCGCGCAGGCCAGCAGTTCGAGGGTGGCGAGGCCGATGCGGAAGAAGTCGGGTGTCCCGGTCTTCAGCCCGAACGCGACTTCGAGCGCGTCGCCGTGACTGTCGGACAGTTCGCCGAGATGACCGAGCAGCGGCACGCACAACTGGTGCAGCGAGGCGAACGGCAGCTCGGTCTCGAACTCTGCCCCGGACGCCTCGATGACCCGGAACCCCGTGGCCTCGCGCACGTGTCCCAGCAGCGCGCTCTTCCCGATGCCCGGCTCGCCGCGCACGACCAGCGCGCCGCCGTCGCCCTTGCGCGCGTCGCCGACGAGCTGGTCGAGCCGCCGGACATCGTCCTGCCTGCCGAGGAGCCGCATGGTCACCAACCTAAACGGCCTGGCAGCGAGCGGGGACCGCGGGCGGCCCCCGCTCGTCGTGCTCAGAACGGCGTGAGGATCACGCGCGCCGAGCGCGGGTTCGGGTCGTGCACGAGCGACTCGAAGTTGCCGACGTCGTCGAACGAGAACCCGTACGCCTTGCCGTCCACCATCTGCTCGTGGATCTTGCGCGAGTAGTGGTCGGTCACGGCGCGCGTGTAGAACTCGGCCGCGTTGTAGGTCGGCTGGGTGTGCAGGTAGCCGAGCGTGGAGCGGTGCAGCGCGGCGCACAGCGACCGGGTGATCAGGCCGGTGTCGCTGTTGGGCGCGCCGAGCCTGCCGTCGCAGCCGAAGACGTCCCTGGTCGACGGCCGCTGGACCGACGCGACCCGAGCGCCCGCGGTGTTGGTGAACTGCATGACCCCGGCCGAGTCGGTGCGGCCGAAGAACTTGATGGCCGTGTTCTCCCTGATCGGCACCACGGTCAGCGTAGTGTTCTTGTAGGTGTTCCACACCTCGGTCGTGTAGCCGTCGAAGTAGGTGTTGCCGAACAGGCCCGACTCGATGCCCAGCCGAGGCGCCAGCGCGCGGACGACGGTGCCGTCGCCGCGGGTCTGGATCAGCTTGGGCCAGTCGCCGGGCTGGCCGCGCAGCGCGGCGAAGAAATTGTTGCGGCCGCCCGCCTTGAGCTCACCCTCGCGCTTGGTGGCGCCCGCGGTGTTGGTCACCTCGACGGCGTGCGGCACGGCGAACATGTCCACCTGCGACGAGTTCAGCCACAGGCCGCCGTCGTTGTAGGTGAACTCGCTCCAGTCGAACAGGATGTTGCGGTTCGGGTCGCTCGGGTTCCACGGCGCGGGCTGAACGAGCCCGTCCGGGGTCAGGAAGAACTTGAGCTTCTCCCCGAACGACATGTACAGCCGCCCGCTGGAGAGGTTGCGGGGAATGTTGAGCGTCTTCGAACCGCCGCCGGCCGGGCCGGGGATGGACGCGTCCGGGGCCGGGCTCGGCGGGATGGCGCCGCCGGACCACGCGGTGAACTGGCCTGCGGCGTTGACGTAGCCGAGCCTGCCGTTGTACCCGCCGAGCACGTACAGGTAGACCTGATCGGCCCGGTTCGAGTTGTTGGTGACGGTCAGCGGCAGCAGCGACGGTGGCACGGCCTCGGCGGGCGCCGAGACGATCAAGGGCATCGTGGCCGTGATGGCGGCCAGCCAAGACAGGATTCTGGAACGCACGGGTGGCTCCTCGTTGAGCTGTCGTGACTTGCGGGAGGTCAACAGGATCAGCCGATTTTCCGAGAATTGTCAACGATTCATTGTGTTTTTGTCTTGCAGGACAGGGCCCTTTTTCATGGCTTGACATAAGCCCGTGAGGAAGGCGGGGAAGAAACGATTTCCGCTTTCGGCTCGCGCGTTTCCGCTAGATTCATCAGATGACCAGTGCGCATCCGGACGAGCTGGCCGTACTGGACCTCTACCAGGTCTGGACCACGGCGGAGGACCTGACCGACCGGTTCGACCCGTACCGGTTCGACCATCGGATGGCGGCCTACCGTGCGCTCGTCGACGCCACCAACGACGGCGACCGGTTCGGCACCGACAACCGGCGCAACCCGCTCTGGGCGTGGCTGTTCCAGCTCCAGTGGCAGTGCCGCACCGACCGGCTCGGCCCGACGACCGGCACCGATGGCCGCATCGACCCCGACGCCCCGTGGGCCTACGGCAACTACACGCTGAGCGTGATCCCGTGGCTGGGCGCGGTACGGGCCGGGGTGGTGGCGCCGCTGGAGATCGCCGACGCGCCGTCGCCGTCGCGGTTCGGGTACGTGCGGTCGGGCGTGGTGCCCGCCGAGCTGGCGCGCAGCGTCGAGCACTGGGCGGACTACTTCGCGCTGGTGAAGACCATGGACGCGACGACCGATACCGAGCCGGTCCGGATCGCGTTGTGGAAGGCGCACAAGACCTGCCTCGACGTGGTCGTCACCGCGATCGCGGACATCGACCCGGCCCCGTACGCCCCGATCGAGCTGACGTTCCTGCGCGGCTGGTGCCGGATGGTCGACTACCTGGGCGCCGCGGCCTGGCGGACGGACTTCGACTTCATGACCGGGCACGGCCTGGACGTGCTCCCGGAGATCTTGCTCGAGCAGCGCTCAGACCTGCACGCGCTTCCGGACAAGGTCCGCCGCAACGTCGCGAACGTGCTCAGGCTGGCCACCACCTCGCCGCGCCGCCACGCCCTGAATCTCCGGCTGTGGAAAAGGATCATGCGCACCCGGGCGGCGCGCGACGAGGTGATCGCTCTGCTCGACGCGGTCTTCGACCCCCGGCCGGACAACGCCGCCGCCCGGCTCCGGACCCTCCGGTATCTGCTGCGTCCGTAGCGTTTGGGGGTCGTGAGTGTTGCGGCCGGTTCTAACCGGCCGCAACACTCACGACCCATTTCATGCCAATAACTGGTCACTTGATTCCAGGCTCCCCAGCGGGACGCGGATCGGCTAATCTTCGCGGGGCCGGGTCCGGGGCGGAGGTCTCCGAGCGCCCCGGCGGGCCCCGGAGTGACGTTTGAACTCCGGGCGAACATGGTGCGTCGATTCGGCGTCGGCAGGTCCGTGTCCTTCGGTCTCAGGCGGAACATGGTTGGGACACAAGGAAATCTCAGATTGGGGGTCAGTGATGTGCAGCATCTGGCTGGCCCTAGTATGGCGCCGTCTCCTCGCAGCCCCCCGTAGTCGTCGCTCCCGAAAAGGGGAATCCATCATCATGTCTGACGTCATGAACAGCATCTTCGGCCGCGCCAAGACCGAGACCCACGAGCCGTACGCTCCCGTCGCCGCCGAGCCGGAAACCGTTGCGCCCGAAGCGGTCGAGGCCGAGACGACGGAGCCGGAAGGCGCCGCCGACGAGACCGAGACCGCCGAAGTGGACACCGTCGACAGCGACCAGGCCGAGGACGCCGAGGACACCGAAGCCGACGAAGACGCCGCCGAGGCGGACGAAGACAGCGCCGAACTCTCGGACGAGGAGTCCGACGAGGCGGCCGACGACGAAGAGTCCGACGAAGCGGTGGCGGACGAGACCGAAGAAGCCGTCGCGGACGACGAAGCCGACGAGACCGATGAGGCCGTCGCCGACGAGACGGACGAGGCGGCCGCGGAAGACGACGCTGAAGCCGACGAAGCCGAGACCGACGAAGCCGACGAGGCCGTCGCCGACGAAGCGGGCGAGACCGCCGAAGAAGAAGCCGAGGTCACCGGCGCGCCCGAGGTCGAAGAGGCCGAAGAAGCGGCCACGGACGAGGCCGCCGCTGAGGAGCCCGAGGCTGCTGAGCCCGCCGCCGAGGAGGCCCCGGCCGAGGCGCGTCCCGCCGCAGGCGCTCGTGGCGCCACCACGGTCGGCGACGGCGTGGTCGTCAAGATCGTGAACGTGGTGTCCCGCAAGGCCGAAGGCGTGCACGAGCTCGCCGAGGACGGCATCTCCGTCGAGCTCGAAGGCGACGTCGCGACGATCAAGATCTCGGTGATCGTCGTGTTCGGGCACGCGGTCAAGGCCGTCGCCGAGCAGATCCGGGTCAACGTGGTCGAGTCGGTCGAGCAGTACCTCGGCCTCGACGTCGCGGTCGTGGACGTGCACGTCGTCGACATCCACCTGCCCGACCTGGCCTGATCCGTCGTCCACTGTGGACAGGCGGCGTGAGAGCGCGGACCGCTCCCACGCCGCCCGGTCAGTGCGCTACCGCCGCTCGCCCGACCAGTCCTCGGTGAGCAGCGGGCCTTCGTAGAGCACCGCGTCACCCTTGTCGAACACCCGGACCGTGAGTTCCGGGGCCCGCCACTCGAATATCTCGTCCATCGTCCGCGGTCGCGGCCCGATGTCGATGTTCACCGCGAACGTGTGGGCCACGATGTCGGCGGCGACGGCCTCGCCGTCCGTGCCAGCCACCTCCAGCCTGCCCACCCGCGGCCCGACCGAGCCGGCGACCCCGGGCCGCAGGGTCCACACCCGGTATCCGTATCGGTCCGGCGGTGACCCGTGCCCGCCGTTCATGATGTTGAACAGCGGGCGCTCGCCTGCCCGGAACACGTACTCCGCCTCATCGCCGGAGTCGTGATACGCCAGCATGGTCCCGTCGCCGTCGCGGTCGCCCAGTTCGGCCCCGGCGTGCCAGCCGCGGTGGGACACCGCCCTGCTGGCCCGGTAGAGCTCGCCGAACTCGGTGAGCTCCTCGACCTTCCGCATGAGCTCCGGATCTTCGCGTTCTTCCACTAGGCGTGTTTCCTCTCCTCGGTGACGACCACTGTCCACAGTGGCCATCACCGAGGTTGTCACGCTCCGCGATCGGCGGCATCGGGGTTTTCCCGGAGATCACCGCACGATTTCGTGCAATCGTGCTACGCGCGCCCCGCCGAATAATTACGGAACAGCAGATAGGTGTCGAGAATGTCGGACGACGCGCTCTGCACCGACCGGTAGATTCCCCACTTCGGGCGCACGTAGTCGCCCTGGTCGGGGATATTCACGTTCGACATCTTGCCCTGGGCGGCGATCGGGGCACTCGAGCCGGTGCCATTGCGGATGACGCAGCCCGCGGCGCCTTTCGCGCCAGGAGTGAACGTCCATTGGATGGTGATCCACTTGTCGCGCAGCGGAGCGAGCTCGGTGGACGCGATGTTCGGCGAGCCGGAGTTGGAGTACGCCCGCGCGCTGATCATTTCCTTGCCGCCGCTGCGGGTGAGGTCCAGTGTCACCCAGGGGCCGCCGTTGGTGCTCGGCGTTTTCGTCTGGAAGATGTGGGTGAACTTGCTGGTGCCGTGCAGCGAGCCCGGAATGTACATCTCGTACGACAACGTCCAGTTCTCACCATTGTGCATTTTCAGGACGGTGCCGTTCTGGACCATGCCCTTGGACTCCGTGCGCTGGCGGTCGCCACCGCCGGTGGTGTCGCGGTCGTCCTTCCAGATGTTGAACCGGTAGTGGTCACCCTCGACGACCACGTATTTGCGGTCCGGGTGGTGATTGCCGCGGTCGGCTTCGATTCCTTCATAGGCCTTGAGCCCGTCGGTGGCGGGATTGGGATGCCACAGCGGCGCGGCGACGGCCGCGGCCGAATTCAGCGGGGAGAAGACGACGGGGGCGGCGAGTGCGGTGGCGGCCAGCGTGCGCAGCGCCGTCCTCCTGGTGAAGCCGTGGGGACGCGTGGATTCAGGCATCGTCGGTGTGTCCTTCCTGGCGGCGGGTCGACAGGTTGGTGCACATCGGCCGGCGGGCGTGGACGGCCCTGAACGGGCTGAACATCCGATGTCTTGCCTCACCGACGGTAGGAGGACGGGTCGTTACCGTCAACTGTGACTCTTCCGCGCCGCGAGTGGAACGGCTACCTTCGGTCAGGGGTGAGGGGGATGACGGACACGGGGGACAGGCCTGCGAGTTTTCGCGCGGTCTTCGCGATCGGCGAGTTCCGCGGGCTGCTGGCCGCGCATGTGCTGTCGGTGGCGGGTGACCAGCTCGCGCGGCTCGCGCTGACGATCCTGGTGTGGCAGCAGACTTCGTCGCCGTCGCTGACGGCGCTGACGTTCGCGGTCAGTTATGTGCCGGACGTGCTCGGCGGCCTGGTGCTGGCCGCCGTCGCGGACCGGTTCTCGCGGCGGACGGTCATGGTCGCGACCGATCTCGCGCGGGCCGTGGTGGTCGCGGCGATGGCGTTGCCCGGTGTGCCGCTCGTGGTGCGGGTCGGGTTGCTGGTGGTCGTGCAGCTGGCGGCCGTGCCGTTCACGGCCGCGCGGCAGGCGGTGCTGCCCGAGCTGCTGGACGGGGATCGGCTGGTCGCGGGCACCGGGATCCTGTCGATGACGTATCAGTGCGGGCTCGCGTTCGGGTTCGGCGGCGGCGCCGCGGTGGTCGACGCGCTCAGCCCGGCGGGCGCGTTGTGGGTCGACGCGGGCACCTTTCTCATTTCGGCCGCCTTGCTCCGCGCGACCCTGCGTCCACATCGGCCTGCCGGGTCCGCCGCGCCGAAAGCGGGCCGCTGGCCGACGATCACGGCGGGCTGGCGGCTGGTCGCCGCGGACAAGCGGCTGCTCGCGCTGCTCGGTATCGCCTGCTGCAGCGGGTTTTACGTGGTGCCGGAAGGCCTGGCCGTCCCGTACGCGGCCGAGCTGGGCGCGAACTCCCAGCTCGGCTGGCTGCTGGCGGCCAACCCGCTCGGCACGATCGCCGGAGTGGTGGTGCTCAAACGGCTCGCGCCGTCCCGTCGGCTGGCATTGCTCGGTCCGCTCGCCGCGGCTAGCAGCCTGGTGCTGCTGCCGACGGGCTGGGCGCCGAGTGTGCTGGTCAGCGCGCTGCTGTGGGGACTGAGTGGCGCGTTCTCGGCGCACGACATGGTCACCCAGGCCACCTATGTCCGGCTGGCGCCGGACGCGCGGCGGGGGCAGGCGCTTGGCGTCGCCGGTGCGGCGTTCCGTGCGGCGCAGGGCCTGGCGATCGTGTTGTCGGGGCTGCTCGCGCAGGCGATCGCGCCGTCGCTGGTGATCGCCGTGTTCGCGGCCGCCGGTGTGCTCGGGGCGATGGCCGCCGCCACCGGCTGGGCCCGCGCGTCAGTCGCGGCCCAGCCGGACGCGGCCTAGGGCGGGAAAGGGGCGGGTCACCAGTTGTTGTCGCTCATCGGGGCACCTCCTTCATTGGGCCAACCGGGGGAATTCCGGGTCGCGCCTCATGGTCTCAACACATTCCGGTGACCGGCTGTGCCAATTCGGTTACGGTGGATGGTCCAGGTGCGGGTGCGCACCCCTGTTGTGGCTGGTGAGGCGGGTGCGAGGACCGATAGGAGGCTGGCTGCTGTGGCAGCGGCCGCCCCGCGTGCTCGGCTACGTGCTCGCGGTCAACCTCCTCGCGGTCGTGGCCAGCGCGGCCACCGCGCCGCTGGTGCCGGTCACTTCGCTCGACCTCGTCCGCGCCGGTGTGCTGGCGATCGCCGCCGCTGCGGCGATCGAGTTGACCCGCCATGTCGAACGTCAGCGTGAGTACGCGCGAGACTCCACGGTCGCGTACGTCGACACGAAGGCCGTGTGGTCGGTCGCGGCGGTCATCGTGCTCCCGCCGATACTCGCGACGGCCATGGTGGTCTGGACCTACGCCTACGCGTGGTGCCGGATCTGGCCTGCCCGCCGTCCGATCCCGGCGCATCGCTGGGTGTTCGCCGCGTCGACAGTCCTGCTCGGCACCCAGGCGGCGGTCGCCGTGCTCGCGCTCGGCATGCACCACTATCCCGGCGCCCCGGCGACCGGCCTGCTGCCCGGTCTGGCCGATGTCGGCGTGATCACCGCGGCCGCGGTGCTGCGCTGGGCGATCAACACCGGGCTGGTGATGACGGCGATCGCGCTGTCCGGCCCCGAGACGACCGTCCGCGAGCTGTTCAGCGGGTTCTCCCAGCAGCTGCTCGAAGCCGGGACCGCCGGGCTCGGCCTGGTGGTGGCGGTGCTGCTGGTGGTGGCGAACCCGTTCGTGCTCGCCGGGGTCGTGGTCGCGCTGGTCGCGATCCACCGCGGGATTTTGCTCTCACAGCACCAGCTCGCCGCCCGCATCGACGTCACGACCGGCCTGTTCACCAAGAAATGGTGGACCGAGCTGGCCGAGGAGGCGCTTCGCCGCGCGGCGGGCGGCACGCGCGTGACCGGGGTGCTGTTCCTCGACCTCGACCACTTCAAGCGGATCAACGACGTGCACGGCCATCCCAACGGCGACCTGGTCCTGCGCGCCATCGCCGACGCCGTGAAGGCCGAAACCCGTGGCCAGGACGCCGTCGGCCGCTTCGGCGGCGAGGAGTTCGCGGTGCTGGTCCCCGACATCGGCAGCGCCCGCAACCTGGAGAACCTCGCCGAACGGATCCGCCTGCGCATCCACACGGTGGTCGTCGACCTGCCCGGCGAGCACCGTGTCACCGGCTTGACCGTCTCGATCGGCGCCGCCGTCCACCCGGCCGACGGGAGCACCAGCGTCGACGACCTGCTGCGTGCCGCCGACCACGCGCTGTACCGCGCGAAGAACGCTGGCCGCGACCAGGTCAGGACGACCGAGTAGCGTCCGGCGCATGCCGCGCTTGATCCACTTGAACGGGCCGTCTGGCGTCGGGAAGTCCACGATCGCCCAGCTCTACACCGACCGACACGCCGGGGTGCTCAACCTGGACACGGATCAGATCGTAAGCCTGATCGGCGGCTGGCAGGACGACTTCTGGACGGCCTTGCGCGCGGGCCGGGTGCTCGCGATCGCCATGGCGGAAACCCACCTGCGCACCGGGCACGACGTCGTCATGCCCCAGCTCACGACCCGGTTGGAGGAGATCGAGGGCTTCGAGGCGGCCGCGGCCCGCGGCGGCGCGGAGTACCGCGAGATCGTGCTGACGGTCGAGAAGCCGCGGATGCTCGACAGGTTCGCCAGGCGGATAGCGGGCGAGCATGCGGCCAGGCACCGCCACATGGACGAGATCGTCACGCGTGGTGGCGGCCCGATTCTGTTGGAGCGGATCCACGACCATCTGACCGCTTACCTGGGGACGCGGCCGGACTGCCGGATCGTGCCGACCGACGGTCTCTCGCCCGAGCAGACCTATGCCGAGGTCATCCGGCTTCGGTGAACGGCTGCTCGCACACCCCGCAGGTGACCGGCCCGAGGTCGAAGACGCTCCGCGCAAACCGTCCCCGGCGCGGCTTCGCGCACCCGCAGCCGACGGCGATGTAGTTGCCACCGCCCCGATGCGCGCCCCGGCCGTCGACAGCGCCGAGGTCGATCCGCGTGCGGGCCGGAGGCTCGCCGGGTTCGGTGTTGTCGTCTCCGGGTTCCGGGGTTTCGAGGATGCGCTGGACGGCTTCGGTTTCGGTGTGGCGCCAGACGGTCAACGCCGCCTCGAGTACCGCGACCTGCTCGGCATAGGCCTCGGCCGTGTGCGTGGGGACGGCCGTGTCGGACCAGCCTTGGCGGTCCATTTTGCGCACCGTGACGCCCAGTTCTTCGGCCAGTTCAGCGAACTTTCGGTTGTGGTAGCGCCCGTCGCTGACGTCGACGATGTCGCGGGTGGCCGCGAGACCATGCGCGGCCTCGTGCAACGCGGTGCCCAGGATGTCGGTCGCGGGCCTGCGCAGTCCTTCGGCGCCGATGAAGAACTCGGCGCGAGGCTCGATCCCGTCGCCGACGTGCCAGCGCGCGCGGGCGAAGTGGCCGAAGATCTCGGTGGGCTGGCCCATGGTCCCGGACGCGAGCACGAGAATCGCCTCGGGCACGTCGGCGTGCCTGCGCCGGATCTCGGTCCAAAGCTGCTCGAGTGCATACATGACCTGCGTCGTAGGCCCCAACGTCACGAGGTGATCGTACGGCGCGGTTCCCGCTTAAGCGGTAATTGGGCTCGTGAGTGTTCCGGCCGGTTCTAACCGGCCGGAACACTCACGACCTCCGGATCGTCCGTAGCCAGGCCGCGGGCGAGGGCGATCGCTTGGCTTGCGTTGCCAACCGAGGGTGAGCACGCGAAACCCGAGTTTGGGCCATCCAATGGCCAAAACTCGGGTTTCGCGAAGGCCGAGCCACCGCCACCGGGGAGGGGGACGTGATGAGCGGGGCGTTTGCGTCGCTCAGCGTTGTGAGCGCCCCGTTCACAACGTCCAGCGGACCCTGCGGCGCCCGGCCGGAGCACTCACGAGCGTGGTGGTGCTGGCGACACCACGGTTACGGGGGAGCGGGCCATCGCGGGGCGCCCACCTGCGCGGATAGCTTTCGTGGCATGAACACCGACACCTACCGCCCGGCCCGCAAGGGGACCGGCGTCGCCGCCATCGTCCTCTGGCTCGCGCTCGCGATCGCCGCCACCGTCAACGTGCTGAGCTCCTTCGCGGGGCTCAGCGTGATCGTCCAGGTTGCCGCTGGCGCGGTTGTGCTGGTCTGCGTGCTGCTGCTTACCGAGCGCTACCGCAGGCGCCGCGAGGCCGCGAAACGCTGACCGGATCGGCCGAAAGGTCATTTCCGGGTCAGCCGATCGACCTATTCTCTTTTTTCAGAGCATTCTTGTTACAAAGCTATGACAGAAGATCGATTGCGCGCCGATAATCGTTTACCAATAATCAAAAGATGTTGGACGAGCGCACAATTCCGATCCATCGCTCCCGGCCCCGGCGGCGATTTCCCCGGTGGATCGCCGTGGTCACGGTGGTCACCGTCGGGGCGGGCGTGCTGGGATACTCGGTGCTGCGGTCCAACGCGGCGCCGGCCACGCGGACGGCCACCGTGGTGCTCGACCGCGAGTCGGGGGACAAGGTGGTCCGCACCCGGGGTGACGAGCAGTTTCGGATGGCTTCGGTGGTGAAACTGCTCATCGCCCTGGACGCCGTCGTCACGAAAGGCACGAAATCCGAGGTCGCGAAGCTCGACCGGATGCTCTCGGCCAGCGACGACGGGATCGCCAGCGCATTGTGGTCGCGCAACGGCGGCACCGACATCGTGACCAGGGCCGTCGCGCTGATCGGCCTGCGGCACACCACGCCACCGGCCGACCGGGGACGCTGGGGCGACACCTTGTCCACAGCGGACGACATCGCGGCGGTCTACGCCTACATCCTCAAGCTGCCGAAAGCCAAGCGCGAGCAGCTGCTCGGCCCGCTGCGGCACTCGGCGAAGACCGCGGCCGACGGCTTCGACCAGCGATTCGGCATCCCGGCGGCGTTCGGGGACCGGCCGGTGGCGGTGAAACAGGGCTGGGCGGCCGGGCGCGGCGCCGTGGACGCGCACACCACCGGCCTGGTGGGCGAGGACGACCGGTACGTCGTAGTGATCCTGTCCAGTTCGCCGGAGGGCACCGCGCTCACCGAGGCGACGACGACGGTCACCGCGTCGGCCCTCTCACTCGCCTCGCGCATTTCGTGATAGCGCTTTCAAAGCCGCGCTTTCAAAGCCGCTGGGAAAGTTGCAGAGATTGGTGGCATCTCATGATCGGCCGTGAATTCCTGTAACGCTGGTCCACTGTGCGACCAAGTGCGGGCATGAGAGCGACATCGGCGGCGGGAATCCGCGGCATCGGCACCGATCCGGAGGTGTTCGAGGCGTTCTACCGGGAGCATCTGGACGCGGTGCACCGGTTCGTCGCCCGCCGGGTCGCCGACCCGGGCCTGGCGGCCGATCTCACCGCCGATGTCTTCCTGGCCGCCATCGAGTCGGCGCACACCTATCAGCCGGGCCGAGGCTCGCCGCAGGGCTGGCTGTACGGCGTTGCGCGCAACGTCGTCTCCTCGGAACGGCGCCGCGCCGCCAGGGCGCTGACCGCGAACCGCCGGATCGCCGGGCGGCGGCTGCTCGACGGCTGCGAGATCGCCAGGATGGAAGACCGGATCGAGGCCGCCACCGAGGTCCGCCGCGCCTACGAGGCGATGGAATGCCTCTCCGACGGCGAACGCGCCGTGCTCGAACTGGCCGCGCTGGACGGGCTCGCCGTCTCCGATATCGCGCACGCGCTGGGCATCTCCTCGGTCACCGCGCGGGTCCGGCTGCACCGGGCACGCCGCCGGATGCGGGAGCTGCTCGCACCAGCCCCGCCGGTGGCCGCCCGGGGACTCGCTTCGGAGGTGCGCTCATGACCGCGCGGCGCCCGCTGACCGACTTCGAACGGCGGCTGCTGGCGGAACTCAAGGAGATCGTGGGCGAGCGAGCGTCGGTGCCCGGCGGGACCGCGCCTCGCTCCTCGCGCCGCAGGGGTCGCGCGCTGGGCGTGGCCGCCGCAGGCGTCACGCTGGCGCTCGGGCTTCCCTTGCTGCACGACGGCACCGTCCCATCGGCCTACGCGGTCCAGCCCGCCGTCGACGGCTCCGTCACCGTGACGATCAACCGGATCGACGACGCCGCCGGCCTGGAAGGTCAGCTCCGCGCGCATGACGTGCCCGCCGTGGTCGTCTACACCCCGGACGGCAAGACCT
Source organism: Amycolatopsis xylanica (assembly GCF_900107045.1). Taxonomy (GTDB): domain Bacteria; phylum Actinomycetota; class Actinomycetes; order Mycobacteriales; family Pseudonocardiaceae; genus Amycolatopsis; species Amycolatopsis xylanica. The sequence goes on along the minus strand of NZ_FNON01000001.1, from coordinate 1,352,503 downwards.
GCCGGGAACCGTGGCTGAAGACCACGAGCGCGCCGCCGCGCCTGCGCGTCGACGTGACCGGCTCGGCCGCCTCGTTCCGGGTGCGGCCGTCCGACCTGGAGACGGGGCAGACGCTGGTCGTGCGCAACATGACGGTCGGCGGCCCGGATCCCGCCACGGCGGCGGGGATGATCGCGATCGCCGTGACCGAAGGCGCGGCGCCACCCTGCGTGCTCGTCGACGCGCCGGCGCTGCGGGAGATGACTCCCACCCCAGACCCCCGGTTGAAAGTCTCACCCACCAATTAAGGAGTACATGCCTTGATGGCGAGAAAGTTGGGTATCGCCGTGCTCGCGGTCGCCGCGGCCGCGCCCGTGGTGACCGCGCCGACGGCGAGCGCCGCCGGGCGCGAAGGCCCGGTCGGCGAGACCGTCACGCTGATCAGCGGTGACCGGGTCAGCCTGCGCGGCGACGACCAGGCGCCGCGGATCGAGCGGGGCCCCGGCCGGGAGAAGATGACGTTCGTCCTCGAGCGGAGCCAGGGCCACACGTATGTCGTGCCCGGGGACGCGACGGCGCTGGTCGGCAGCGGCAAGCTCGACCGCAGGCTCTTCGATGTCACCGGCCTGCTCGCGCAGGGATACGGCGACACCGCCCGTGACACGCTGCCGCTGATCGTGCGGGGCGCCGACGGCGGACGTGCGGCCGCGCGGTCGGCGGGCGCCACGGTGACCACCGAGCTTCCCGGTTTGGGCGCGCAGGCGCTGCGGCAGGCCAAGAATCGGCTGACCGAGCTGTGGAGCCGGATCAAGGGCGGTGGGGTCGCCGCGTTCAGCGCGGGCGTCGAGCAGGTCTGGCTGGACGGTAAGGTTTCGGCCTCGCTCAAGGAAAGTGTGCCGCAGATCGGCGCGCCGAAGGCCTGGCAGGCCGGGTTCACCGGCAAGGACGTCAAGGTCGCGGTGCTCGACACCGGCGTCGACGGCACCCACCCCGAGCTGCGCGGCCGGGTCGCGGCCGAACGGAACTTCAGCGACAGCGCGGACGCCGTCGACCGCGTCGGGCACGGCACCCACGTCGCCGCCACCATCGGCGGCGCTGGCAGTGTGTACAAGGGGGTCGCACCGGACAGTGTGCTGCTCAGCGGCAAGGTGCTCGGTGATGACGGGTCCGGCCCGGAGTCGTCGATCATCGCCGGGATGGAGTGGGCGGCCGAGCAGGGCGCGCGCCTGGTGAACATGAGCCTCGGGCACCCGGACTCGCCAGGGCTCGACCCGCTGGAGGTCGCGATCGGCGAGCTGTCGGCGAAACACGGCACGCTGTTCGTGGTGGCCGCGGGCAACGCGGGCCCCACCGCCGGGACGCTGGGCTCACCGGGCACCGCGGACGCGGCGCTGTCGGTCGGGGCCGTGGACAAGGCCGACCGGATCGCCGACTTCTCCAGCCGCGGCCCGCGTGCCGACGGCGCGATCAAGCCGGACATCACCGCGCCCGGCGTGGGGATCGTCGCGGCCAGGGCGGCGGGCACCTCCGGTGGCACGCCGGTCGACGGCCAGCACACCGCGCTCAACGGCACTTCGATGGCGTCGCCGCACGTCGCGGGCGCGGCGGCGCTGCTCGCGCAGCAGCATCCCGAGTGGACCGGGCAGCAGCTCAAGGCGGCGCTGATGGCGTCGGCGCGGCCGAACCCGGCGCTGGACGCCTACGCACAGGGCGCGGGCCGGGTCGATGTCGGCGCGGCCATCGGTCAGACGGCGTACACGGTGCCCAGCAGCGTTTCGGCGGGCAAGCCCGAGTGGCCGCATGGGGATGACAAGCCGGTGGTCACCCCGGTGACCTACCACAATCCCGGCAAGACCTCGTTGACGCTGGACCTCGCGGTCGACGGCAGGTTCCAGGACGACACGCCGGCGCCCGCCGGGATGTTCACCGTGGACAAGCAGCGGATCGAGGTGCCCTCGGGCGGAACCGCGACGGTCAACGTCACCGTCAGCACGGCGATGACCAGCCCTGACGGCATGTACAGCGGCCGGGTCACCGCCACCGGCAAGGGCGTCTCGGTCGTGACGCCGGTCGCGGTGACCAAGGAGGCGGAGAGCTACAACCTCACGGTCAAGTACCTCGACCGTGACGGCAAACCCCCGGCCGGCTACACCGGTCAGGCTGGCCAGGTGAATCTGCCGTTCAGTGAGAACGGGGTGGCGACCGTCCGCGTGCCCAAGGGCAGGCTGTCGCTCAACTCGGTGATCGAGACCGGTGCCACGGCGACGCTCGTGGCCCAGCCGGCGCTGGAGGTGAACGGTGACACCACGGTCGTGGTCGACGCCCGGCAGGCGAAGCCGGTCAGGGTCGACCTCGACCGGCGCGAGGCCGTCGCGCGCTCCGCGCTGGTCGTGCTCATCCAGCCGCGTGCGCGCGTCTTGTTCGGGACGACCGCCTCGTCGCTGAGCCAGACCTTCACGCTGCAGATGGGCCCCTCGGTGTCCCAGGACGAGATGGTCGCCCAGCTCACCGGCGCCTGGGCGGTGCCGGACGCGGGCGGCGGGTTCGACGGCAGCCCGGTGATCTACGCGCTGAGCTGGTTCGAAGCAGGCAGGCTGCCCGACGGGTTCACGCGGCGGCTGCGTGATTCGGATCTGGCGGAGGTGCGTCCCGACTATCGCTCGGGGCCGTCGGGATTCAGCGGGACCAAGGCATGGTCCCCGTCGCATCGGGGCATCAACTTCGGCTTCGGCACGGACTTCCCGTTCACGCCGTCCCAGGCGACGCGGCTCGAGTACCACAACGTCGAGTCCAACATGGACTGGCGGCCGAGCGTCGTCTACTTCTCCGGCGGCAGGGAGACCTTCAGCTCGCAGCGAGGAGCGGTGGTTTCGCACAAGGCGGGCCATCGGTATGAGGAGACGTGGAACGCCGCCGTCGCGGGACCGGCGCTACCGCCGGACGCCAAGCTGGAGCGCACGGGTGACACGGTGGACGTGAACCTCCCGCTGTTCTCCGACGCGCCCGACCGGTTCGGCACGCGAGACGTGACCAGCGGCGAAACGACGCTCTATCTGGACGGCAAGAAGGTCGGGAGCACCGATGAGCTTGGCAGGGGCAAGCTGACGCTGCAGTCCGGCAAGGGCCACTACCAGCTCGAAGCGAAGGCGGCCCAGCCTGCCGCGGGACTGTCCACCAGCGTGTCCGTGAAGTGGACGTTCGACTCGGCGCACGTTCCGGGCGACAAGCCGAAGGCGTTGCCGCTGCAGGCGATCCGGTTCGCCCCGCAGGGACTCGACCGGGACAACCGGGCAGCGCCGGGACGCCCCACGACCGTGCCGATCACGGTGCAGCGCTACGGCGGCGCGGGTGAGCTCGCCGGGCTGACGGTCGAGGTCTCGTACGACGACGGCGTCACGTGGACGGCGGTGGCGGTGGACGGCAGGCAGCGCGTGAGCATCGCGCACCCCGGCAAGCCCGGCTTCGTTTCCTTGCGTGCCAAGGCTTTCGACACCAAGGGCAATGGCGTCGAGCAGACAATCCTGCGTGCGTTCGCACTGAAGTGAAATTCTGTCCACGAGGAAATGAGGAAAGATGATCAAGACCCGATTCGCCGTCGGGCTGGCCGGCGCCGTGGCGCTGACGCTGGGCGCGGCCACCGCCGCGCAGGCCCTGGAGCCGCCGCACGGCGGGACCAGTAAGAGCTACAACCTCCACCCGGCGCTGCCCGACGGCTCCGCCGCCGCGGAGGTGGCCTTGGCCTGGAACAACGGCAACCACGGCCGTTCGTACGTGAGCTGGGAGACTACGCGCACGCAGGCGGGTATCGAGCTCGACGTCGAGATCGACGGCCATGTCGACCATCTGCTGAACGGCAGGGTCGAGAAGACCGGCGGCACGGTCATCAAGACGGTGCGGGTGCGTGCCTGTGACCAGAGCCGCCACTGTGGACGGTGGCTCTGAGTGAATCCTGAGGGTGGGGGCGCCGCTGCGGTGCCCCCACCCTCATCGCTCGCGCGCGGTGATGCCCGCGAGGATGAGATCGATCCCGGCGAGGAACTGCTCGCGGTCGTCGTGCTCGCGCATCTGGGCGGCGACGGCCCTGGTGAACGGATAGTCGTCGGGGTCGAGTTGCTCCCACGCCTTCGACACCGAGTTGAGGAACTCGGCCCGTTCGGTCCCGCTCCCGGCCACGCGGGCGTTGGCGGCGTTCTGGCCGGCGGCGCCGAGAATGTAGTGCAGCAGCGCGGACGCGGCGATGAACTGGTCGCCGTCGGGCACGTCCAGCGCGCGGACCTCCCTGCCGATGGCCTCGAAGATCAGCGGTGTCACGGACTTCGACGGGCTGCGCGAGAGCTGGGTGGCGAGTTGCGTCGCGAGCCATGGATGCGCGCTGATCGCGTCAAAGAGCCCGAGCGCGACGCCGTGGATCCCGCCAGGCAGGTCGGCGGGCAGCGCGGCGGTGACGAGGGCCTCGGTCGCGGCGGCCAGCAGCTCACCCTTGTTCGCCACATGCCAATAGATCGCTCCGGGCCCGGTGGCGAGCCGTTCGGTCAGCGTACGGAAGGTCAGCCCGGCGTCGCCGGTCGTGTCGAGCAACTCGATGGCGGCGTCGACGATGCGTTGCCGGGTGAGCGCCTCCGACCTGCGCGTCCGTGGTGGCATCCGGCCATCTTGGCACGGGGGTCGTGAGTGCTGCGGCCGGTTAGAACCGGCCGCAGCACTCACGACCCTGGAGGGTCAGCGCGGCTGGATCTCGCCCATCGGGCCGAAGCCGTCGTGCGGCGCGTCGAGGTAGATGATCTGCGGCTGGGCCGAGACCAGGTCCGGCGCGGCCTCGAAGAACTTCTTCACGTACGGATGCTTGACGTGCGCGGCGCCTGCTTCGGCGTCCTTGAAGCCTTCGATGCAGATGAACTCGTTCTCGTCGGTGAGGCTGCGGGAGAACTGGAAGAACAGGCAGCCTTCCTCGGCGTTGACGTCCTTGGCGTAGGCGGTGGCCAGTTCCAGCCACTCGTCGATCTTGTCGGGCCGGATGGGGAACTTGATGTTGATCAGGATCATGGCGCCACTCCTGCGAACACGGGGCAGATTCTCCTCCTCAACTCTGCCGCACGGGCCGAAGCGGCGCTCGCCCCGGTTGAAGCGGGCCGGTCGCGGGTAACCGGTGCGCCAACGTGAGCGATCAAGGAGGAGTAACGCTTTATGCGCACGGTGACCTCGCTTCCGCACCAGATCACCGAAGAGGAACATCTCTGGATCCCGGTCTCGGACGGTGTCCGGCTGGCCGCCCGGCTCTGGCGCCCGGTCAGTTCCGACGACCAGCCGGTGCCCGCGGTGCTGGAGTACATCCCGTACCGGAAAAGGGACCTCACCGCCGTGCGCGACTCGATCCATCACCCGTACCTGGCCGGGCACGGCTACGCCTGCGTGCGCGTCGACATGCGCGGGACCGGGGAGTCCGAGGGTGTGCTCGCCGACGAGTACCTCGAACGGGAGCAGCTCGACGCCGAGGACGTGCTGGAGTGGATCGCCGCCCAGCCGTGGTGTGACGGCAACACCGGGATGATGGGCATCTCGTGGGGCGCGTTCACCTCGCTGCAGGTGGCCGCGCGCAAGCCGCCGAGCCTGCGCGCGATCGTCATCTCGTCGTTCACCGACGACCGGTACGCCGACGACATGCATTACATGGGCGGCTGCCTGCTTTCGGACAACGTGGCCGAGGCGTCGACCATGTTCGCCTACGCGACGCTGCCGCCGGACCCCGCGCTCGTCGGCGACCGCTGGCGTGAACTGTGGCTGGAGCGGCTGGAGAACTGCTCGCTGTGGGCCGAGAACTGGCTGAGCCATCAGCGGCGCGACGAGTACTGGCGCCACGCTTCGGTGTGTGAGAACTACGGCGACGTCCAGGTGCCGGTATTGGCGTCGAGCGGCTGGGCCGACGGCTACTCCAACGCCGTCACGCGGCTGCTCGCCGGGCTGGACGTGCCGCGCAAGGGCCTGATCGGGCCGTGGTCGCACAAGTATCCGCATCTCGGCGAGCCGGGACCGGCGATCGGCTATCTGCAGGAGGTCGTGCGCTGGTGGGATCACTGGCTCAAGGGCGAGGAGAACGCCGTCATGGACGGCCCGATGCTGCGCACCTGGATGCAGGACAGCGTGCCGCCGTCGACGTCCTACGAGGACCGTCCGGGCCGCTGGGTCGGGGAACCCAGCTGGCCTTCGCCGCACGTCAAGCCGTCGGAACACCGGCTCGCGCGGCATCGGATCGCCCGGCCAGGTGAGACCGTCGCCGAGGAGGACCTGGCGGTCGAGTCGCCCCTGTCGGTGGGCCAGTTCGCCGGGAAGTGGGCCTCGTACAGCGCTCCGCCCGACCTGCCCTACGACCAGCGTGAGGAGGACGGCGGCTCGCTCGTGTTCGACACCGACGTGCTCACCGAGCGCTGTGAGATCCTCGGTTCGCCGATCGTGCGGCTCACCGTGTCGGCGGACAAGCCGGTCGCCATGGTCGCGGCGCGGCTGTCGGATGTCGCGCCGGACGGGCGCGCCACCCGGGTCACCTACGGCCTGCTCAACCTCACCCACCGCGACGGCCACGAGGACCCGGCGCCGGTGGAGCCGGGCGAGCGTTACGAGGTCGCGGTGGAGCTCAACGCCGTCGCACAGGCGTTCCCGGCGGGGCACCGGATCCGGCTGTCGCTGTCGACCTCGTACTGGCCGCTCGCCTGGCCGCCGCCGGAGCCCGCGATGCTCACCGTCCACACCGGACAGTCGGCGCTGACGCTGCCGGTGCGCCCGGTCGCCGAGGCCGACGAGGTGTCCGCCCGCCCGTTCGGCGAGCCCGAGGGCGCCGAACCGCTGGCCACCACCCAGCTGACGCCGGAAGAACAGCGCTGGACGGTGTCGCGTGACCTGGTGGACTACCGGTCGGCGCTGGAGATCGTGAAGGACGCGGGCGTGCTCCGGTTCGACGACATCGACCTCGAGGTCACCCGCCGGGTCGTCGAGCGCTACAGCTGGGTCGCCGACGACTTCTCCTCACCGGCCGCGGAGACCTCCTGGAGCATGACCTTCGCCCGCGGCGAGTGGAGCTGCCGGACCGAAACCCGCACGCGGGTCACCTGCACGCCTGCCGAGTTCGTCATCGACGCCCAGCTCGACGGCTTCGACGGCGACCGCCGGGCCTACTCACGCAACTGGCATCGCCGTGTGCCCCGCGATCACGTCTGATCGGCGCGCTGGCGGCTCGCCACCGTCGCGGCGGCGAGGCATACGAGCGCGGAGGCCAGGTGCAGCACGTTGTCCGGCCAGTTGATGTTCAGCGCGGCGTCGCCTTCACGCTGCGTGCTCGCGGCCAGGACGCCGTACGCGGTGAAACCGAGCAGCACGCAGAAGCCCACCCACGCGAAGGCGCGCGCGTGGATCTCCTTGAACGACGACAGCAGCGCGAGCGCGCCGAGGAGGGTGTGCAACAGGTTCTGGGTACCGCTGACAGTGAAGATCCAGACGGCGTTGGACGGCTGGTGGCCGACCGCGGACATCGGCTCGGGCGCCAGAACGAACCCCAGCACGCCGGCCGCGAGGTAGACCACTCCGATCACCAGCATGAGCAATCGGGTAAGCGGCATGGTCGGTCCTTTCGTCGTGGTCCCGCTGCGGATACCCCCTGGGTGACCGATTAACCGTGTTTGAGCGGACCGGCCAGCGGGAATCGCAGCCAGATGGAATTCGAGGAACGCTCATGACCACCGCGCTGGCACTGACCTGCAGCCTGAAGAAGTCGCCGTCACCGTCGAGCAGTGAGCTGCTGGCCAACCAGCTGCTCGACGCGCTCGCCGGGCTCGACGTCAAAGGCGAGTGCGTCCGCGCGGCCGACTACGAGATCTCGCCCGGTGTCGAGACCGACATGGGCGGCGGCGACCAATGGCCGGGCCTGCGCCAGAAGCTGCTGGCGGCGGACATCCTGATCCTGGCGACGCCGACCTGGCTCGGGCATCCGTAGAGCATCGCGCACCGGGTGCTGGAGCGGCTCGACGCCGAACTGTCCGAAACCGATGAGGACGGCCGCAAGTCCATGTCCGGCAAGGTCGCGCTCGTGGCCGTGGTCGGCAACGAGGACGGCGCGCACAAGATCGTCGCGGACTGCTATCAGGCGCTCGACGACATCGGCTTCGCCATTCCCGCCAACGGCTGCACCTACTGGAACTCCACGATCACCGATCCCAAGGACTACAACGACCTCGGCGAGACGCCCGAGGCGGTCGACGGGATGACCAAGACGGCCGCCGCCAACGCGGCGCATCTGGCCCGGCTGCTGGCCGGGCAGCCCTATCCGGTGCAGTCCTAGAAACCCTGGAGGCGTGGTGTCGACCGACGCGATCGTGCTGTTGAAGGAAGACCACAAGACGGTGGAGAAGCTGTTCAAGCGGTTCGAGAAGTCGGAGGATTCCGGCGAGAAACGCGAGATAGCCGACTCGATCATCGAAGAGCTGACCGTGCACGCCCACATCGAGGAGGAGATTTTCTACCCGGCGGCGCGCGAAGCGGCGCCCGACACGAAGGATCACGTGCTCGAAAGCGTCGAGGAGCATCACGTGGTGGTGTGGATGCTGTCCGAGCTCGCCGGGATGTCCCCCGAGGACGAGCGGTTCGACGCGAAGGTGACCGTGCTGATCGAGAACGTGCGGCATCACGTCGAAGAGGAAGAGGACGAGTGGTTCCCGGAGGTGCGCAAGGCGATGGGCCGCAAGGCACTGCAGGAGCTCGGGGCGCGGATGATCGAGGCCAAGGCCGACGCGCCGCGTGACCCGCTGAAGCTGCCCAGCGCCCGCGCTTGACCCCGGCGGGACGGCTGGGGGCCTGGTTCGGGCGCGTCAGCCGGATTCCCGGCGAGGAGCGGCGCGTCCTGGTCCAGGCGGCGAAGGCCGCGTTCGCCGCGGTCGTGGCCTGGGTGCTGGCGACGGCGGTGCTTAAGCTTCCTCAGCCGTTCCTGGCGCCGTACGCGGCGGTGTTCCTGGTCGAGGCGACGGTCTACCGCTCGGTGCGCGGGTTCGCGCAGCAGGTCGCTTCGGTCGCGGCCGGTGTGGTGCTGGCGGCGGGCGTCGCGACGGCGATCCCGTCGGTGACCGTCGCGCTCGGGGTCGTGGTGTTCGTCGGGTTGGTCATCGGTTCGTGGCGCGGCCTGGGCGAGTCGGGCGTCTGGGTCGGGCTCACCGGGCTGCTGCTGATCTCCTACGGCAGCGCGACGCAGGAGTCGCTGCTGGTGGACCGGCTGGCCGAGACCGCGCTGGGCGCCGGGGTCGGCGCGGCGGTGAACGCGGTGATCCTGCCGCCGCTGTACGGCGAACGGCTGGCGGCGGCCACCGACCGGCTTTCGCGCGCGTTCGCGCGGCTGCTCGAGTCGACGTCACGGCTGATGTGCGCCGACGAGGACGCCGGCGAGTGGCTCGAGCAGGCGGGTGACGCGCAGAGCCTGGTCGGCGCCGCCGAAGACGCGATGGGGTGGATCCGCGAGGGCCGGTGGCTGAACCTGCGGCGCCGCAACGACCGGTCGGAGCGTCCACTCGCGACACTCGTCGGGGTGTGGCCGCCGTTGCGGCAGCTGGTCGACGCGTTCCGCGCGGCGGCGGGCCGCGACGACCCGGCCACCTATCCTGGACCGGCCGCACGCGACGCCGCGGCGGCTTTGCTTGACGCGCTCGCCGACGCCGTCCGCGCCATCGGCGACGATCACGCCCCCGATCTCGTCCGCTGCCGTGAGCGGCTGGCCGAGGCCGACCGGCATCTGCTGGCACCGACGGGTGACCTCACCTCGACACTCGGGCTCGGCGCGATCCTGCTGCCCGCGCGGCAGGTGCTGGAACGGCTCAGCTGACCGAAGGGCTAGCCGGTTTCCAGGCGGCGGAGCAGCGCGGCGAGCCCGTGCGGCGCGCGGCCGGTGAGCCGGGAGCTGGTGACGACCTGGGCGGCGCTGTCGTAGCGCAGCCGGTGGCCTGCCTCGCCGAGCCTGCGCCACAGGTCGTGGTCCTCGCCGGTGCTCAGCGCGCGGAACCCGCCGACGGCGAGGTAGGCGTCGGCGCGGACGCCGAGGTTGGCGCCGTAGACGTTGCCGTGCCCGTCGTGACGCCGCGCGCTGTCGAGAATGGCCTGGTAGCGATGCGCGACGCGCGCGGTGGTGAACGGGGCGGACAGCTCGGCGGTGCCCGCGACGGCATGGCAGCCCGCGTCGGCGGCGGCCAGATGCGCGCGAGCCCAGCCGGGCGCGACGGTCGTGTCGGCGTCGGTGCCCAGCAGCAGGATGTTCGCGGGCGGATGCCTGGCCAGCAGCGAGAGCACGGTCCGGCAGCCGAGGTCACGCACCTCGCCGATGGTGAGCTCGTGCTCGTTGACCACCAGATGCGCGCCGCTCGCGTTCGCGATGGCGGTGGTGCCGTCGGTGCAGCGGTCGGCGACGAAGCAGACGGCGCGCTCGACATGAGGTGGCAGCGCGAGCAGCGCCCGGCGGATCGAGCGCAGGCAGGCGGCGCTGTGCCCGGCTTCGTCGCGTGCGGGCACCACGACGCCGACGGCGGTGATCACCGGCGCCTCAGCACGTGCAGGAGGAACTGCTCGTCGGTGTGCTCGACGAGGACGTCGAACTCCGGGCGCTCCAGCAGCCGCCGGTGCGCGTCGCGGCCGTCGCGCGGGGCCTCGGCGGCCCAGTGGAGCCAGTGCACGGCCAGCAGCTGCCCGCCCGGGCGCAGCGCGGCGACCGAGCGTTCGATCGTCTCGGTGAGTTCGGCGTCGTCGAGGTAGTACAGGATTTCGCTGTACACCAGCAGATCCACGCCCGACGGCGGCAGATCGGACGGCAGCGCGCCGACCCGGACATCCACTGTGGACGATGTGGTGGCCTGCGCGACGGCGGCGGGCACCGGGTCGAAGGCCAGCAGCCGGTCGCAGCGCGCGGCGAGCTCGCGGGTGAGGACCCCGGTGCCGCAGGCGGGCTCGACCACGAAGCCGTAGTGCTGGTCCGGCAGCGCGGCGAGCGCGACGGCGCGTTTGCGGCGTTCGTACCAGCGCGTCGAGACCTGCCACGGGTCGGGCGCGCCGCCGTAGAGCTCGGCGAACCGGCTGTGCGGCGCCGACTTCGTGGGTGGCTCGCGGAAGAAGACCTCGGTGTCGCGGGCGAAGTGGGCCAAGACCTCCGGCGGCAGTATCGGGTCTTCGCCGCGCGGGCCGGGTTTGAGCTGCGAGGCGAACGCGGCGACGGCCGCGGCTTTGCCTGCCTGTTCATGCTGGTCGAGCGGGTAGGCGAAGGCACGCGACCACGGGATGGCGGGGTCGTCGTCGGCCAGCCAGTGCCACAGCCAGATCGGGTACGACCAGCAGTGCGAGGTCACCGGGGCCGCGCGCAGCGTCGCCAGCCCGGCCGCCTGATGGTCGGGATGCGGGTCTCCCGGCCACGGCGCGAGGCACAGCTCGCGGCCCGTCGCCAGCTCGGCCAGCGCGGCGGTCAGCTCACCGGCGTGCGCGCTCAGCCCGGAGTCGGGCAGGCCGAGCCAGACCGGCTCGACCTCGTGAAGTCCTTGCGCGGTCAGGGAATCCGCGAGTTCGGTGCGGCGGAGCCTGCCCAGTTCTCGTCGTTCGTCCGAAGTGGACTCGGGGAACGCGGCTTCGCCGTCGGTGGCGATGACGAGGGTGATCTCGGTGCCTTCGGCGTGCAGCCGCTGCAGCAGCCCGGCCGCGCCGAGCGTTTCGTCGTCGGGATGGGCTGCCACGACTAGGGCGCTGGTGAACCCGCTCGCCGGAAAGGGCCGCAGCTCACGCGCGGCCAGCGCGGGCCGCCAGTGGGACTCGGGGATGTACTCGGTCACCGGTCCTGCTCCAGCAGCAGGCGCCCGAGCCAGGCGAGATCGCGTTCCGCGTGGTGCTGGCGGACGTAGACCAGCAGGTCGGCGAGCTTCTGGGCGAAGACCCGGTCGCGGCACATCAGGGTCGGCCCGGTGATCTTGGGCGCGCGATCGAGCACTTCGCGCACGGTCCGCTCGACGGCCGCGCGGCACGTGTTCGCGGGCAGCACGGCATCGGCGTCGCCGTCTCCGTCGAAAAGCTCCGCGGTTGCCAGCAGCAGGGCTTCGGCGGAGCGCAGCGAGGCGTGGAGTGCGCCGAGGTGGGCGAGCTGGTGCTCGTCGGCGCGGCCACGCTCGGTCAGGTAGGCCAGCACCGCGTCGGCGATCCCCGCGGCGCCGCCGAGCCAGACGGCCGCGACCCCGCCACCGCCGCGCCAGAACCCCGGCCGGGTGACGTACCAGTCCGGGCCGCCGATCAGCGCGTCGACCGGCACCCGGTCGAAGACGACGTCGCCGCTGTCGGAGTCGGCCATCCCGATCGCCTGCCAGGTGCCGGGGTGCCGCTGGACGCCGGGGTGTGCGAGATCCACCTCGGCCAGCCGGTCACCCGCGACGACCAGCGCGCGGTCCAGAAAGGACGCGCCGGAGCAGAACCGCACCGTGCCGGACAGCGCGCCGTCGTCGAGCGTGGCGCCGGTGCCCTCGGATTTCGCCGCCCAGACCCCGTACAGCGCGCCGTCGGCGGGTGCGTGGCCCGCTTCGGCGAGGATCGCGAGCGCGTCGGTGTGTCCCTCGGCGAGTCTGGCGAGCGCGAGATCCCGCCTGCCGAGCCCGGCCAGTGCCGCCCAGCGCTTCGCCGTGCCGCCTCCGCCAGGCAGGGGAAGATCGAGCTCGTCCGCGGCGGCGAGCGCGCGGAGTTCGGCCTCGATCGGGCCGTCCGACGGCGGTTTGGGAGGCAGGGCAGCGAGCAGCGCCGTCATGATGGGCCTTTCGGTCGGATGATCACCGGCCGGATACCTCGGCCGCCCGGCCGTCAAACCCCGGGTGCGGACGCCGTGCCGCGGTGGCCCTCCCGCCTCATCCGCTCGACCATGTGCGGATAGTGCAGCTCGAACGCGGGCCGTTCCGACCGGATCCTGGGCAGTTCGAGGAAGTTGTGCCGCGGCGGCGGGCAGGTCGTCGCCCATTCCAGCGAGTTGCCGAAGCCCCAGGGATCGTCGACCTCGACGACCTCGCCGAAGCGGTAGCTCTTGAACACGTTCCAGATGAACGGCAGCACGGACAACCCGAGCAGGAACGCCCCGATGGTCGAGATCGCGTGCATGACCGTGAACCCGTCGGTGGACAGGTAGTCGGCGTAGCGGCGCGGCATGCCCGCGTCACCGAGCCAGTGCTGGATGAGGAACGTGGTGTGGAAGCCGACGAACGTGGTCCAGAAATGCCATTTGGCGAGCCGCTCGTCGAGCATCCGGCCGGTGATCTTCGGGAACCAGAAGTAGATGCCGGCGAAGGTGGCGAACACGATCGTGCCGAACAGGACGTAGTGGAAGTGCGCGACCACGAAGTAGGTGTCGTGCACGTGGAAGTCCAGCGGCGGCGAGGCGAGCAGCACCCCGGTCAGCCCGCCCAGCAGGAACGTCACCATGAACCCGACGGCCCAGAGCATCGGTGATTCGAAGGTGAGCTGCCCTTTCCACATGGTGCCGATCCAGTTGAAGAACTTGATCCCGGTCGGCACGGCGATCAGGAAGGTCGACAGCGAGAAGAACGGCAGCAGCACGGCGCCGGTGGCGAACATGTGGTGCGCCCACACCACGATCGACAGCGCGGTGATGCCGACCGTGGCCCACACCATCAGCCGGTAGCCGAACAGCGGTTTGCGGCTGAACACCGGCACGATCTCGGTCACGATGCCGAAGTACGGCAACGCGACGATGTAGACCTCGGGATGGCCGAAGAACCAGAACAGGTGCTGCCACAGGATCGCGCCGCCGTTGCCGGGATCGAACACGTGCGCGCCGAGATGCCGGTCGGCCAGCAGCCCGAACAGCGCCGCGGTCAGCACCGGGAAGGCCAGCAGGATCAGCACCCCGGTGAACAGGATGTTCCAGGTGAAGATCGGCATCCGCCACATGGTCATCCCGGGGCAGCGCAGGCACAGGATCGTGGTGATCATGTTGACCGCGCCGAGGATGGTGCCCAGCCCGGAGACGATCAGCCCGCTGATCCACAGGTCGCCGCCGACGCCAGGCGAGTGCATGGGCGACGACAGCGGCGTGTACGCGGTCCACCCGAAGTCCGGCGGCCCGCCCGGGGTGAGGTAGCCGCTGAGCACGATGGCGGCGCCGAAGAAGTAGAGCCAGTAGGACAGCGCGTTCAGCCGGGGGAAGGCCACGTCGGGTGAGCCGATCTGCAGCGGCACGACGAAGTTGGCGAACCCGAACAGGTTCGGCGTCGCGTACAGCAGCAGCATGATCGTGCCGTGCATGGTGAACAGCTGGTTGTACTGCTCGGGGGAGAGGAACTGCAGCCCCGGCCTGGCGAGTTCGCCGCGCATGAGCAGCGCGGTCAGGCCGCCGATGAGGAAGTAGCCGAACGAGGTGGTCAGGTACAGCACGCCGATCGTCTTCGGATCGGTGGTGCGCAGGAGGGTCGAGCAGCACCCGGCCTCGCCCGCGCCGGTGCACCGGGCGCCGCTGGATCGGGACCGGCCGTGCGGCCGTGTCTGTCATCGAAGCCGCTCCTCTCGGACCTGGCTGGAAATACCCACCCGCGGGTGACGGCAAACGTGGACGGCGCTTGCGGCTCCGCGGCCCGGGTTTTCCACCCTTCTCCAAAATCCCGGCTTCCGGTTTGCCCGCCGTTTGCCAGGGCACTCGGCGCCTTCACGCTCGAACGTCTCGAGGAGAAACCGATGTTCCGTCACACAGATCATTTGCAATTCCAGGCGAAGCCGGAAAAGCCGGACCCCGTCTACGCCCGCAAGCTGCAGGAGCTGATCGGGGGCGCCTTCGGTGAGATGACGGTGACCATGCAGTACCTGTTCCAGGGCTGGAACTGCCGGATGCCCGGCAAGTACAAGGACATGATCATGGATGTGGCGACCGAGGAGATCGGGCACGTCGAGATGATCGCCACCATGGTCGCGCGCCTGCTCGAAGGCGCGCCAGCCACCGAGTCGACCCGCGCGGCGAGCGCGGACCCGGTGATGGCCGCCGTCCTCGGCGGGATGGACCCGCAGCAGGCGATCGTCGCGGGTGGTGGCCCGGTGCTCGCCGACGCCAACGGGATGCCGTGGAACGGCCGCTACATCGTCGCCAGCGGCAACCTGCTCGCCGACTTCCGCGCCAACGTCGCCGCCGAAGCGCAGGGCCGCGTCCAGACCGCGCGGCTGTACAACATGACCGACGATCCGGGCGTGCGGGACATGCTGAGGTTCAACCTGGCCCGCGACACCTACCACCAGAACCTGTGGCTGGCCGCCATCGAGGAGCTCAAGGCCGATGGCCTGGAGGGCACGGTCGCCCCGGACGCGTTGTTCGACGAGGAGTACACCGAGCACGCCAGCCAGCTGTGGAACCTCTCCGACGGCACGAAGTCGGCCGAGGGCCGCTGGGCCGGCGGCCAGGCGCCCGACGGCGTGCACGAGATGGCGTTCCTGGCCGACCCGGCTCCCCTCGGCGGCCCCGGCGTCCCGCCGCCGCCGGACCCGCTGCTCTACGCGACCTACGACGGCAGTCTCGGCAAACCGGCCAAGCCGGAGCTGGGCACCGAAACCGGCGTGGTCGGCAAGATCAAGAAAGCGATGGAGTAGGTCGTGAGTGTTCCGGCCGGTTCTAGCGGACCGGTACCTGGCTACCTACCACGCGAGTCTCGGCGCGAGTGGAAGGTTTGCTCCGTTAGATGCAGAAATTCTTCCACTCGCTCGAGCTCGTCCACCCTGGGCACGTGACAAGCCCCGCCCGTGCACGCCAGCCAAGGCCACGTCACGGGCAGGTCGTCGAATACCGGTTCGCTCTAACCGGCCGCAACACTCACGACGCTCCTATTTGGCGACGACGCGGATCGACTTGAGTTCGGAGTCGGCGGGGTCGGGCAGTTCCATCCCGGCCCCAAGTCCGCTGCGCAGGTAGTCCAGCACCGGCTGGGTGATCACCTCGCCGGGCAGGATCCCGGGCGCGCCCGGCGGGTAGGGCGTGATCATCTCGGCGGCGATCCGGCCGGGCGCCTGGTCGATCGGGACCTGCTCGGCCGGGCCGAAGAACGCGTCACGCGGCAGCATCGCCGTGCGCAGTTCGAGGTCCGACGGCGCCGGGACATCGACCTGTGGCGGCGCGGGGAACCGGGTGCGGGTGAGCGCGGTGAGTGCCGAGAGCAGGGTGTCGGCCGTCGAGTCGTCGTCGGAGTGGTTGAACTGGGCGACGATGCGGCGGTGGTCGGACAGCCCGACGGTGACCCGCTGTTCCGAGCGCAGCCAGTCCGCCGCCTGGTAGCCGCTGATGCCGAGCTCGGCCAGGTCGACCACGACCTTGAACGGATCGACCGAATCGGCCAGCCGCAGGAATTCGTCGTGCATGACACGCAGTCCGTCGATCTCGCCGACACGCTGGCGGACGTCGCTGACGAGGCGCAGTGCCGAGCCGAGCAGTTCCTTGCCGTGCTCGGCCATCTGGCGACGCCAGCCGTCGAGCGCGGCGTACACCAGCGAGGACGGGCTGGTGGTGCCGAGCAGGTCTTCCCTGGCCTTGAGCACATCCGGGTCGACGCGGTCACCTTGGAGGTGGAACACCGAGCTCTGCTCGACCGCCGCCCCCATCTTGTGGACGCTGGTGACGCAGACGTCGGCCTCGGCGTCCATGGCCCACGGTGGCAGGTCGTCGTGGAACGGCAGGTGCGCGCCCCACGCCTCGTCGACGATGAGCGGGATGCCTCGTTCGTGGCAGGCGCGCGCGACCGCGCGGATGTCGCCGCAGGTGCCGTAGTCGGTGGGCGTCACCAGCAGCGCGCCCTTGATGTCCGAGTCGCTTTCGAACGCCTCGATGTACTCCTCGGGACCTGGCGGGTGCGTCAGGTGCAGCTCCGCGTCCCAGCGCGGCCGCACCCACACCGGGCGGACACCGCTGACGATGAGGCCCGAGATCACCGACTTGTGCGCGTGCCGGGGGACGAGCAGCTTTTCGTGCGGCCCGGCGACGGCCAGCATGGCGCTCTTCACCGACAGCGAGCTGCCGCAGGTGGAGAAGAACGTGTGCTCGGCGCCGACCGCGTCGGCCATCAGCGCCTGCGCCTCGGCGAGCACGCCGCCGCGCATGAGCCGGTCGTCGAGGCCGTTGAGCGCGATCACGTCGGAGGAGAACACGTCGGCGCCGAGGACGTTCAGCACCCGCTGGTCCACGCCGCGGCCCTGTTTGTGCCCCGGCGCGTTGAACGGCACATAGCCTCGGTCGCGGTAGTCGCGCAGCGCGTCGAGCACGGGAGCTTTGCTCTGGTCCATGCGCTGGGATAGCCGCGCGCCGGGTGGATCAAACTCCCTGATCGTGGGGTCCGGGGCGGCCACGGGCGAGTGACACCGCGGCGGTCTTGAACAGTGGCTGCTTCGACACCGGGTCCCAGGTGGTCAGCGTCAGCTCGTTGGCCGCCCGGTCGTCGTGGCGGTCGCTGTCCCAGTAGCCGTAGTGGAACGGCAGGAACAGCACGCCGTCCCGGATCGCGCTGATCTTCGCGGTGGCGCGCACGAGCCCGCGTGGCGAGCGGAGCTCGACCGGGTCGCCCTCGGTGATGCCGTGCGCCCGGGCGTCGGAGTGGGAGAGCTCGACCCACACGTCGGGCGCGGCGCTGGTGAGCGGCTCGACGCGGCCGGTCTTGGTCCGGGTGTGGAAGTGGTGCAGCGTCCGCCCGGTGATCAGCGCGAACGGGTAGTCCTCGCTCGGCTGTTCCGGCGGTGGCAGGTAACCGGCCGCCTTGAGCATCGCCTTGCCGTCCGGGTTGTACTTCGCGTAGGCCTCGGCGTCGACGGGATCGCCGCTGATCAGGTCGTGTCCGAAGTCTTCGCAGTAGGACGGGGCGGCAGGGAACCGCCCGTCGCCGTAGAGCCGTTCGGTGCCCAGCGGCCATTGGATGCCCTCGCCGCGCAGCTTGGCGTGGCTCAGGCCGGTGTAGTCGCAGGGGCGTCCCGCCGAGCAGTCCTGCCAGGCGTGGAACGCGGATTCGGTGTCGTGCCAGTGCGGGAAGGCCTTGCCGTCGTTGTCGCGGAAGTCCATCCGGCGGGCGAAGTCGAGGAAGATGTCGAGGTCCGGCCGTGCCTGGCCGGGTGGGTCGACCGCTTTGCCCGAGTAGTGCACGGTCCGGTCGGCGTTGGTGAACGCGCCGGTCTTCTCGCCCCAGGCCGCGGCGGGCAGCACCACGTCGGCGAACGCGGTCGTCTCGGTAGGGAAGATGTCCTGCACCACTAGGAAGAGCTCGTCCTTGCCGAGGATCGACCGGATCCTCGCCAGGTCCGGCATCGACACGGCGGGGTTCGTGGCCGACACCCACAGCATCCCCAGCTCGCCTTTCCCGGCGAGCGCGAAGATCTCCATGGCGTGGGTCGGCGGGCCGTCGTGCGGGATATGCGACGCGTCGACGTTCCACAGCCGAGCCAGTTCCTCGACGTGCGCGTCGTTGGCCCAGTTGCGGAAGCCGGGCAGGTCTCCATCGGCGCCGCACTCGCGGGTGTTCTGCGCGGTCGGCTGGCCGTTCATCTGGAACACCCCGCGCCCGGGCCGCCCGAGCATGCCGCGCAGCAGGTGGATGTTGTTGACCTGCACGGCGGACGCGGTCGCCTGATTGGACTGGTAGAAGCCCTGCAGCACCGTCGAGGTGAGCCGCTCGGCCCGTCCGATGATCTCGGCGGCCTCCCGGATCCGCTCGGCGGGCAGGCGGCAGATGCGCGCGACCCGTTCGGGCGTGTACGACTCGACCTGGGCGGCGAGGTCCGCGTACCCGACGGTGTGCTCGGCGACGTAGTCGTGGCCGGCCCACCCCTGCTCGATCAGCTCGTGCAGGAGGCCGTTCATCAGCGCGAGGTTCGTGCCGGGGAACGGCGCGAGGTGCACGGTGGCGTGCTCGGCGACCCGGGTCGTGCGGGGGTCGACGCAGATCAGCGCGGGCGGGTTCGGCCCGGCCAGCCGGTCGAGCATGCGTTCCCAGAGCACCGCCTGGGTCTCCGCGACGTTGTGTCCATAGAGGACGATCGTGTCGGCGTGGTCGATGTCGCCGTAGGAGCCAGGCTGGCCGTCAGAGCCGAAACTCTCCTTCAGCGCCGCGGCCGCGGTGGCGGTGCACAGCCGGGTGTTGCCGTCCAGATGCGGGGTGCCGATGGCGCCGCGGGCGATCGCCGCGAGCGTGTAGTACTCCTCCAGGAACAGCTGGCCGCTGGTGTAGAAGCCGACCGAGCCGGGCCCGCGTTCGGCGAGCAGGTGTTTCGTGCGTTCGGCGATGAGGTCCATCGCGGTGTCCCAGTCGGACTCGACCAGCCGCCCGTCACGGCGTACCAGTGGCCGGGTGAGCCGGTCCGGTGCGTTGTTGGCCTGCCAGCCGTAGCGGTCCTTCGGGTCCAGCCGTCCGTGGTTGACCCGGTCCCCGGCCCGGCCGCGCACGCCGGCGATCCGGCCGCCGGAGACGGCGAGGTCCAGCCCGTCGCCGTTGGAGTGCAGCACCGCGGCGGTGGGCACCCAGGTGTCCACTTCGGACTCGTCGACCGTGAGGAAGGAGTCCACGCGTGACGGCCAGGGCTCACCAGGGCCGTAGGGAGTGCGTGCCGTGTCGTCCGCGTGCGCCATGGGCGCGGAGTAGCCGGGCGTCCGCGCGCTCAAACGGCCAGTGGGCGTTCTGCCCGCAACTGCCGCCGAACCCACGCGGCGACGACGCCCACCTCCGGCACCGGGTCGCCGTCCAGACGGGCTACGACCCGGTCACCGTCGCCCGTTTCGGCGGCGAGGCTCCATCCCCGCGTCTCGCTCCACAACAGCGCGACGTCGTGCCCGCCGAGCCTGCCGTCGAGCGCGAGGTAGGCGTCGCACGGCCGCTCGGGCGAGACGAACCAGCTGTCCCCGACCACGCCGAGCGCTTCGGCGGTCAGCCGCACGTAGTCACGCAGCTTGCGCGTCAACGTGCCGTCGAAATCCAGGTCCATGCGTCTCACCTCGCCTTTCACGCCCGAAACGAACGCCGGCTGTTTGACGCGGGACGCGGATACCCGGCTTTCCTGAGCCGAAACCACGGGTCCCGGTGCTTAAGCCGGTGATCCGGGGGTCGCCTCGTGGCCGGGACGGCCCGCCGTCCGGCGCTGTCGTTTGAGGTCGGCCTCGTGCACGTGCGGGACGTCGTGGGTGAGCTTGCGGACTTCGGCCTCCAGCTCGCGGAAGACCGAGTGGTAGGTCTCGTCGTACTCCTCGACGATCTGGAACGTCCACCGTCCCGGCAGGACGTTGCGGCCGAGCAGCTCGTCGGTGAGGCGGCGCGCGAGGTCGGGGTGCCCGGCTTCGCGGAGTTTGCCGATGGCCTTCTCCAGCGTGAAGTCGGTGGTCCCGATGAGCCGGTGGAAGGCGAACAGGTGCCCGCGGGCGACTTCGGCCGCCTCCAGCGCTTCGGTCATCGCGCCGACGGCCTCGACGACGTCATCGTCGAGGCCGTCGCGCCAGGCGCCCCCGGTCAGGCGGGGATCGTTGGTCGTCATGGCGCGCCGGGTACCCCGATTCAGGAGAATTCGAACCGGAGCGCGTCGACGCAGGCTTCGTATTTGCGGCGTATGTCCGCTTCGGAGCTGCCCGCGACGAACATCTGCGCGAGCTCGAAGCTGTAGCTGTCCTGTTCGGGCAGGTCCGAAAGCCGTTGCCCGGCTTGGGGCATGACGATGATGCGGGTGCCGTCGATGCGCGCTTCGATCTCGGCGATCTCGTCGGCGCTGGGCACGCGGGTGACCAGGCCGTCCTCGAAGCGGCGCAGGTACCACTTGGCGGCGATCTCGTAGGGACCTTGCCGTTCGCGCCGGTCGTGCGGGGTGCGGCCGAGTCCGAGGCTGACCATGATCTCGTGGTTGGCGATCCCGTCCACGGATTCGAACAGTTCGGCGTGGGACTGGGAGTGCCGGGGGTTGATCTCGAGCAGGCACACTTGCCCGGTGTCGGGGTCGCAGAAGAATTCGATGCTGAACGTGGCGTGCTCGAACCCGATGTGGGCGATCACCCGTTTGGCCACGTCCGCCATCCGCCCGATCACGGCCTCGTCGAGCTGTGAGGGGTACTGGTGGCGCAGGAAGGACGAGCTGCCGGGGTAGTTGATGGAGTCGAGCGCGCCGTAGACGTGCACTTCGCCGTCGAGCATGTAGCCCTCGATCGCGGCCTGGACACCGTGCAGCGCGCCTTCGGCCAGGCAGGCGGCTCCGCCGACTTCGCGGATCTCGGCAGGCGGGTCGACTTGGCGC
Source organism: Amycolatopsis xylanica (assembly GCF_900107045.1). Taxonomy (GTDB): domain Bacteria; phylum Actinomycetota; class Actinomycetes; order Mycobacteriales; family Pseudonocardiaceae; genus Amycolatopsis; species Amycolatopsis xylanica. The sequence goes on along the minus strand of NZ_FNON01000001.1, from coordinate 1,331,251 downwards.
AGCACGTAGTCGAACGGCTCGCCGACGCGGTCGATCCCGTCCCGGATCTCGGCGATGGCCTCGTCGAGTTCGCGCTCGTCGGTCACTTTGAACGCGAGTTCGGACGAGAACGACTTCACCGGCTTGAGCCAGAGCGGGAAGTCGACGCCCTCGGGCCGCCGCGGGTCGTCGAGGTCGACGATGCCGAAGGCGGGAAGCTCGTCGATGACCGCGCGCTGTTCGAGTCTGCTCCAGTACTTGTGCTCGCATTTGAGCACGGCTTCGAGCGGGACACTGGGCAGGCCGCGGCGGCGGCAGAGCAGCGGGACCAGGGTGGCGGCGGGGAAGTCCCAGAAGCTCACGATCGCGTCGACCGTGCCGTCGAAGCCGTCGAGTTCCTGCTCGGCCTTCGTCAGCAGCTTCTCGAAGTCGATGTCGCCGTGCTGGAGCTCGTCCGGGGTGAGCACACCGTGGAACCGGCAGGACTCCGCCATCGGCAATCGCTCGAGCACCGCGCGGTTCCCGTCGTCGAGACCGATCACGAAAACGTTGCTGGGCGACACAGGTTCTCCTCTCCACCGGCCCCGTGGCCGGGCTCCGGACCGGTCTACCCCGCCGCGCGCGGCTGAAACGGGCCGAATGGCGGCGACGTTTGGGGTCCGTCCGGCGCGGCTACCACCGTGGTGACGGAAAGGAGCCGATGTGGTCAGCGTGCGGGCCCGGCTGGTGATGGGCATGCTCCGGGCGACCGGGCAGAAACCCTTCTACGACGACGCGCGGGCGTTGCATCACCGCCTCCGGCGCCATCAGCGCCCGTCGATGGCCCGCCCGCCGCGCCGGATCCGGCGGTCCTGCGCGATCGAGCGGCGCGAGGTGCGTGGTTTTCCTTGCTACACCCTGCGTCCCCGCTCGGGCGCAGGCGACGGGCCGCACGTGTTCCATCTCCACGGCGGCGGTTACGTCGAGCAGATCGAGAAGCATCACTGGCGCCATGGGGCCGAGCTGGTCACCCGGCTGGGCTGCACGGTGACGCTGCCCGTCTATCCGCTGACCCCGCATCACGACCACACCGCCACGCTGCCGATGGTCCAGGAGGCGTACGAGTCGCTGACCGCGGCCGAGCCGCCGCATCGGCGGGTGATCTCGGGCGACTCCGCGGGCGGCGCGCTCGCCCTGGCGATCGCCCAGCACCTGCGCGAACACGGCAGGCCTCAGCCCGAGCGGCTGCTGCTGTACTCACCGTGGCTCGACGTCACGCTGGCCGACCCGATCTCCGTGGTGCTCGACGAGCACGACCCGATGCTCGGCATCGACGGCCTGCGCGAGGCGGGCCGGATGTACGCCGAGGGAGCCGACCCGCACGACCCGCGCATCAGCCCGCTCTACGCCGATCTCGAGGGGCTGGGCCCGTTCAGTGTCTTCATCGGCACGCGCGACCTGCTGCTGCCCGACGCCCGGCGTTTCGCCGAGCGTGCCGTGGCCGCGGGGATCGACCTCGACTACCACGAATACCCCGGTATGTTCCACAACTGGCTCATGCAGCGCATCCCCGAGGGGCGTGAGGCGATGAACCACATCGAGCGCATCCTCCGCAGGCCTCCGCGCCGCCCTTGACCTCCAGTGCGGTCGAGGTTCCAGAATTCAACCATGGTTGAAAAAGAAGAAGTCACCTTCATCAATGTCATCGAGCTGCCCGCCGCCGAGGTGGACGCCTTCATCGTGCAGTGGCGGGAGCGGGCGATGCTCACGACCACCACGCCGGGCTTCCGGGACTTCCGCCTGCACCGGGCCAGGCTCTCGGACTCACGGTTCCAGCTGATCAACGTCGCGCACTGGGACAGCGCGGAGGCCTACCAGAACGCGATCGCCGACCCGGCCTTCCAGGCGGCGATGCGTGGCGTGCCGGGCTTCGTCAGCGCGAGCCCGGCGCTCTACGACGTGGTGGTGGAGCACGAAAAGGCGTGACGCCGCGAGGCTGGGCGGGTCATGGGGCCCGCCCAGGCGAGATCGACCGGTTTGCCTGGGCGGAATCTGGGCGGGCCACGCGGCAAGGTTCAGCGTCGACAGGCAGTTCTGACACGGAGGGGAACCATGATCAACTGGAAGGGCCTCGCGGCGGGGGTGGCCGCGACGGCCGCGGCGGGGACGCTGGCCGCGCCGATGGCTTCGGCGTCGGAGCAGCAGACCGTGACGTACACGCCGTCGTGCTCGGCTGGCGGGTTCACCGGCACGCTGCGGATCATCTACCGGGAGCCGGTGAAGGGCCGCGCCGACTACATCTACTCGGTCGAATACCGCATCAACAAGGGCTCGCAGCACGGCGGGAACCAGGCCGACGTGCACTGGCAGGACGGCGCCACCGCGCCGACGACCGTGCGGTACACGTATTCGGGCATCCAGGACGGCAACTGGCACACGCTCACCGGTGGCGGTTACAGCCGAGGCCGGGGTGACACGGGGATGAAATTCGTCTTCGACAAGCTCGGTCCTGGTGACCCGAGCTGCCAGCTGTCGCCGACGGCTCTGCGCAACTGAAACACGAGTGACCCGGTCCCGAGAGCCGCGGATCCGTGGCTCTCGGGACCGGATACAGCGCCGGTCAGCTACTGTGCTCGGCCCACCACTGGCGGCCGGCTTCGGGCAGCGTGGAGATCGGGTCGTAGTAGGGATAGCGCTGCTGCAGCGCCTCGGAGGGGTCGCTGATGTTTTCCCGGTCGACGCTGGTCAGGTAGTTCTTGGTCCAGTAGGAGATGCCGCGCTCGCGGTCGTATTCGGCGAGCTGGTGCACCCAGCGCTTGCCGACGTAGGGCACGTCGCACACGATGCGCGGAGTCGCGTAGCCGGGCAGGTAGCCCATGATCGCGTGCTGCAGGTCCTGCGCCTCCTGCACCGAAACGCGCCAGTGCTCGGCGTTGGGGATCATGTCGCACATATAGAAGTAGTACGGCAGGATGTTCGCCTCGCCCTGCAGCGCGAAGCACAGGTCGAGCAGCTGCGCGGGGGTCGCGTTGACGCCGCGCATGAGCACGCCCTGGTTGCGGACGTCGCGGACGCCGACGTTCAGCGCGGTCTGGGCGGCCTCGGCGACCAGCGGGGTGACCGACTGGGCGTGGTTGACGTGGGTGTGGATCGCGAGGTTGACGCCGCGGCGCTGCGCGGTTACGGCGACGCGCTCGAGGCCTTCGACGACCTTCGGCTGCAGCCAGTGCTGGGGCAGGCCGGCGAGCGCCTTGGTGGCGAGGCGGATGTCGCGGACGGTCTCGATGTCCATCAGGCGCATGAGGAACGACTCGAGCTGCGGCCACGGGACGTTGGCCACGTCGCCGCCGGAGACGACCACGTCACGCACGCCGGGGGTCTTCTTGAGGTAGTCGATCATCGCGTCCTGGCGGTCGACCGGCTTGAGCGAGAGCTTGTGCTTGTCGATCTGCTCGGTCGAGTTCCCGACGAGGTCCATCCGGGTGCAGTGGCCGCAGTACTGGGGGCAGGTCGAGATCATCTCGGCCAGCACCTTGGTGGGGTAGCGGTGGGTCAGGCCCTCGACCACCCACATCTCGGCCTCGTGCAGGGAGTCGCGCTCGGAGTGCGGGTGGTTGGGCCACACGCTGTCACGGTCGCTGCGCACGGGCATCATGTAGCGGCGGATCGGGTCGGCGTAGAACGCTTCGGTGACCTTCACCGGGTCGGAACCGGCCTGCGGCGCCATCGTGTTGAGCATCTGCGGGGGCAGCAACATCGACATGGTCGCCATCTCGCGCTGGTCGGCGAGCAGGTCGTCGTAGAAGCGCTCCTCGAGCAGGTCGCCCATGAGCGCCTTGAGCTGCTTGATGTTGCGGACGCAGTGCACCCGCTGCCACTGGGCGTCACGCCACTGGGCCTCGGTCACGTCACTCCAGCCGGGGAATCGGCGCCAGTCGGGTTCCACCAACTCGGTCCGCCGGTACTCGTACGGCTGTTCCTGAGCGTCGGCGGCTATCGCGACAGGTTCCTGGATCGCAGTCACTGTTGCTCCTAGTCGTCGGGAAAACGTAAAAATATCCTGTCATACCGTCAGCTCGGCGTAAATATTATCGTCCGAGTCGTGATCACGCAGCGCGGGACAGTGTCAGCTCGGCCGCCTGGAAGACTCTCGGGAGTGACGGAAGACAGCACCACGCTCCTGCTCGGCGGCCGCGTCTACACCCCCGGTTCCCCCGACGCCACCGCCATGGCGATCACCGGCGGCACCATCGTCTGGGTCGGCCAGGACGCGCCTGCCCGCGCGCTGCACCCCGGCGCCGAGATCGTCGACCTCGACGGCGCGTTCGTCGCGCCCGCCTTCGTCGACGCCCACGTGCACGCCACCGCGACCGGCCTGCACCACACCGGCCTCGACCTCACCACGGTCCGCGACGCCGCGGGCCTGCTGGCGGCCGTCCGCGACGCCGCCGGTCCCGGCGAGGTGCTCATCGCCCACGGCTGGGACGAGTCGCGGTGGACGAACCCCCGCCTGCCCAGCCGGGCCGAACTCGACGCCGCCGCCGGGGACGTGCCCGTCTACCTCAGCCGCGTCGACGTGCACTCGGCGCTGGTGTCGAGCGCGCTGGTCACGCCCGAAGCCCGTGCCGCCGACGGCTGGTCGCCCGACGGCCCGCTCACCCGCGAAGCCCACCACCGCGTCCGCGAGGCGATGCGCGCGGCGATCACCCCGACGCAGCGCGCCCGCGCCCAGCGCGCGTTCCTCGACACCGCCGCGTCGCGCGGCATCGTCAGCGTCCACGAATGCGCCGGGCCCGACATCTCCGGCGAGCAGGACCTGCTCGACCTCCTCGCGCTCGCCGACGGCCCCGAGGTCGTGGCCTACTGGGGCGAGCACGGCGCGATCGACACCGCGCGCCGCCTCGGCGTGCGCGGACTGGCGGGTGACCTGTTCGTCGACGGCGCCATCGGCTCCCGAACCGCGGCACTCTGCGCGCCCTATACCGACGCACCGTCGACCTCTGGCGCGCTTTACCTCGACGCCGCCGCGATCGGCGACCACCTCGCGGCCTGCACCGACGCCGGTCTGCAGGCGGGTTTCCACGTCATCGGCGACGCGGCGGTCGCCGAGGTCGTCGAAGGCTTCCGTATCGCCGAGAAGTCCGTCGGGCAGCGCGCACTGGCGTCGAGTCACCACCGTCTCGAACACCTGGAGATGGTCACCCCCGAGCAGGCCGGTGCCCTGGCGTCGTGGGGTGTCGCGGGGTCGATGCAGCCGCAGTTCGACGCCGCCTGGGGCGGCACGGACGGCATGTACGCCACCCGGCTCGGCGAGCGCGCGGCCGCGCTGAACCCGTTCGCGATGCTCGCCTCGGAGGGCGTGGTACTCGCGTTCGGCTCGGACGCCCCGGTGACCCCGCTCGACCCGTGGGCGAGCGTGCGCGCCGGCACCTATCACCGCACCCCGGGCTCCGGGCTGTCGGCGCGCGCGTCGTTCACCGCGCACACCCGAGGCGGCCACCGCGCGGCCGGGATCAACGACGGCCTGACCGGCGCGCTGGTCCCCGGCGCACCTGCCCACTACGCCGTCTGGGACGCCCCCGACCTCGTGGTCGCCACCGCCGACTCCCGCGTCCAGCGCTGGTCGACCGACCCCCGCGCCGGTGTCCCGCCCCTGCCCAAGCTCGACGACAACGCCCCGCTCCCGACCTGCCTGCGCACGGTCCGCGCCGGCCGCGTCATCTACGAGGCCTGACAGCAGGGTGGCCCGGGATAAAGCGGGCTTTACTCCACTTCGGGATAAAGCCCGCTTTATCCCGTACGTCTGGGGCGAGTCCGCCGGGCCCCGGGTGCCCGGAACGCTCACGAGTCCTTGACCGCCTAAAGTTCGGCGCGTGATCGAAGATGCCGTGGCGCCGGCCAAGCGGCGCCGGTTCTCCCGTGCCTGGGCGGTCCGCTTCGCCGCGGCCGCGGCCTCGGGGTTCGTGCTCTACCTCAGCTACGCGCCGCGTCCGCTGTGGTGGCTCGCGCCGCTCGCCTTCACCGGGCTCGCGCTCGTCGTCAAGGCCAGGCGGTTCCGCGGTGGCTTCGGGTACGGCTTCCTCTTCGGCTTCGCCTTCTACCTGCCGCTGCTGACGTGGCTGCTCGACTTCCTCGGCCCCGACTTCGGCCCGTGGCCGTGGATCGGCCTGTCCGCCGCGCTCGCCTGCTACAGCGGACTAGCCGGCGGCCTGATCACCGTCGTGTCGAAACTGCCGGGCGGCCCGTTCTGGTCCGCGCTCGTCTTCATCGCGACCGAAACCCCGCGCACCTGGTTCCCGTTCGGCGGCTTCCCCTGGGGACGCGTCGCGTTCAGCCAGCCCGAGGGCGCGTTCACGCCGTTGGCCTCGATCGGCGGCGCGCCGCTGGTCGGCCTCGCCGTCGTGCTCACCGGCTTCGGGCTGGCCAAGGCGCTCGAAGACCGCCGCTCGCTCGCGTTCGTCATCGTGCCGCTGACCGCGGGCATGGCGCTGTGGCCCACGATCGGCACCGACGCCCAGGACGGCGAGCTGACCGTCGCGACCGTGCAGGGCAACGCGCCCGACATCGGCCTCGCGCTCGAAGGCCGCCGCGACGAGCTGCGCGACAACCACCTCGCCGAGACCCGGCGCCTGCTCGCCGACATCCGCGCGGGCAAGGCGCCCAAGCCCGACCTGCTGGTCTGGCCGGAGACCGCGACCTACCTCAAGCAGAACGACCTCGTGCTCGACCAGCTCATCGGCGAGTTCGGCGCACCGGCGATCATCGGGACGCTCGACCGCACCGGCCCGGACGGCTCGCAGAACTCGGCGATCGTGTGGGATCCGCGCACCGGGCCCGGGCAGCGCTACGCCAAGGTGCACCTGGTCCCGTTCGGCGAGTACGTCCCCTCCCGTGAGGTCGCCCGCCTGGTGACCCCGTTCGTGGACAACATGGCCGACGTCAAACCCGGCGACGGCTCCAACAGCGCGCTCAGTGTCGCGGGCACCAAGGTCGGCGTGTTCATCTGCTACGAGACCGCGTTCGACGGCCCCGGCCGCGCCAGTGTCGCCGGTGGCGCCGAAGTGCTGCTCGTGCCGACCAACAACGCCTGGTACGGGCCGGGGGAGATGAGCTACCAGCAGCTGGCGATGTCGCGGCTGCGCGCGGTCGAACACGGCCGCGCCGCGGTGGTCTCGGCCACCAGCGGGGTCAGCGCGATCGTCAGGCCGGACGGGACAATCGCCAGGTCAACCGACCTTTTCACGGCCGCCTCGCTGGTCGAGCGAGTGCCGCTGCGGCGGCAGACTACGCTGTCGGATCAATTGGGTGCGTTGACGGAGTACGGACTCGTGGGCCTGGCAGTGGCAGGGGTGCTCGCCGGGTGCGTGCTCCGTAGTCCATTGTGGACGCGGCGCACGCGGCGCGACGGCGCCGGAACCGACTAGATCCGCGGCGGGCGACCCGCCGAGGGAAGGAAAGAACTGATGGCGCAGGCGCCGCGGGGGGCCCAGGGAATCGATCCGGTGCTGGTGGTGATCCCGACCTACAACGAGCGGGAGAACATCGGCCCGATCTTGCGCCGGCTGCTCGAAGCCTTACCGAAGGTGCACGCGCTCGTCGTCGACGACGGCAGTCCCGACGGCACCGGTGACCTCGCCGACGAGTTCGCCAAGAACGACGAGCGGGTGCACGTGCTGCACCGCACGGAGAAGGCGGGCCTGGGCGCCGCCTACGTCGCCGGGTTCCGCTGGGGACTGGCCCGTGACTACCAGACGATCGTCGAGATGGATGCCGACGGCTCGCACGCGCCGGAGGACCTTCCGCGCCTGCTCGACGCGCTCGGCGACACCGACCTGGTGATCGGCTCGCGCTACGTCACCGGCGGCACCACGGTCAACTGGCCGCTCTCGCGGCAGCTCATCTCGCGTGGCGGCAACCTGTACTCGCGCCTGGCGCTGGGTGTGTGGCGGATCAACGACATCACCGCCGGGTTCCGGGCGTACCGCCGCGAGGTGCTCGAGAAGCTCGCGCTCGACGAGATCGCCTCGCACGGCTACTGCTTCCAGATCGACCTCGCCTACCGCACCCTGCTCGCCGGGTTCGAGGTGGTCGAGGTGCCGATCACCTTCACCGAGCGCGAGATCGGCCAGTCGAAGATGAGCGGCTCGATCGTGCGCGAGGCGATGCTCCGCGTCGGCGCGTGGGGCGTCAAGCGCCGCTACGCCCAGCTGAAGTCGCTGTTCAAGCGGAACTGATGCCGCGGTACCTGCTCGCGATCCACCAGCCGGACGGTCCGCCGCCCGAGGATCTCGGTGAGGTCATGCGGGAACTCGAGGCGCTCAACGACGAGATGAAGGCGGCGGGCGCGTGGGTGTTCGCCGCTGGGCTGCAGCCGCCGTCGGCGAGCACCGTGGTCAAGGCCGCAGGCGGTGAGGTGCTGGCGACCGACGGCCCGTACACCGAGGCCAAGGAGTTCATCGGCGGCTTCACCGTGATCGAGGCCGCCGATCTCGACGCGGCGCTGGACTGGGCGCGCAAGCTCGCCGCCGTGCTCGCCCCGCTGCCGATCGAAGTGCGGCCGTTCGCCGGTGCGTGAGATCGAGCGGGTGTTCCGCGAGGAACACGGCCGCGCGATCGCGGTGCTCGTGCGTGTCTTCGGTGACCTCGACATCGCCGAGGACGCCGTCGCCGAGGCGTTCGCCGTCGCGGCCGCCCGCTGGCCCGCTGACGGCCTGCCGCCGAGTCCGGCCGGGTGGATCATCACCACGGCCCGCAACCGCGCCATCGACCGTCTCCGGCGCGAATCCTCCCGCGAGGACCGGCACGCCGAAGCGGCACTGCTGCACGCCCGCGAGGAACCGGGGGAGCGGGAGCCCGTCGGTGACGACCGGCTCCGCCTGATCTTCACCTGCTGTCATCCGGCGCTGGCGATGCCGGTGCGCGTCGCGCTGACGCTCCGGCTGCTCGGCGGGCTCACCACGGCCGAGATCGCGCGCGCGTTCCTGGTGCCGGAGCCGACGATGGCCCAGCGCCTCGTGCGCGCCAAGACGAAGATCCGCGACGCGGGCATCCCGTACCGGGTGCCGCCCGAGGCCGAACTGCCGGAACGGCTGCGCGCGGTGCTGGCCGTGCTCTACCTGATCTTCAACGAGGGCTACACGGCCAGCTCGGGCCCGGCGCTGATCCGCGAAGACCTCTGCGCCGAAGCGATCCGGCTCACCAGGCTGCTCGCCGAGCTGATGCCGGGCGAACCCGAGATCGACGGCTTGCTGGCGCTGATGCTGCTCATCTCCTCCCGCGCGCCCGCCCGCACCGCCGCCGACGGCTCACCGGTGCTGCTGGCCGACCAGGACACGACGCTGTGGGACCGCGAGCTGATCGCGGAGGGCCAGTCACTCGTGCGTGGCTGCCTCGCGCGTGGCGAGCCGGGGCCGTATCAGATCCAGGCGGCGATCAACGCCGTGCACAGCGACCCGCCGACCGACTGGCGCCAGATCGTCGCGCTCTACGACCAGCTGCTGGCGTTCACCCCGACGCCGGTGGTGGCGCTCAACCGCGCGATCGCGGTCGCCGAGGTCGACGGCCCGGCCGCGGCGCTCGCCTTGGTCGACGGGCTGGACTTGCCGAAGTACCACCTGCTGCACGCCGTGCGCGCTGATCTGCTGCGCCGCCTGGACCGGGTGCCCGAGGCGGCCGAGGCCTACGACCGGGCGATCGACCTCGCCGGGAACGCCGCAGAGCGCGACCTGCTTCGCCACGCCCGGGAAGGGCTCTAGCGCGCCGAGCGGGCCCGAAACTGTCGGTGCTCCGTGGGACGCTCGTGGCGCGTCGGCCGGTACCGGGGTATCCAGCACTGCAGGGAACCGGGGCTCCCTGGCTTTGCGTGGGGGCGGCCCTGGCACATGACCAGGGACCTAACCAGCGGGCCAGGCACTGTTGAGGGCGAGCAGTCACCCGGCAGCACCGGCCGGCGCGCGAGTTTCGGTGGGGAACAAGGGCGGCCCTTGTAACGCTAGAGGTGACAAGGGCCACCCTTGTCACGTCGGGCGCGCAGCCAACCCTGGACATAGAAAGAAGCACCCTCGCGGGGGGAGGTCGCGAGGGTGCTTCGGCTTGGTGGCGGGAGGTCCGTCAGCTACGACAGTCGAGATCCAGGCGGTTCCTGGCGGTGCCGCGGGATCTCCCTCGTACCGGGTTGTACTCGGGAGATTCCGCGGTGTCGCCAGGGGCCGCCTGGGCTCGACTTAGGCCGAGCGGGTCGTCCGGCGACCCTTGAGCTCGGCGAGACGTTCGTTGAGCAGGTCTTCGAGCTCCGGGATGGAACGACGCTCGAGCAGCATGTCCCAGTGGGTCCTCGGGGGCTTGACCTTCTTCTGCTCCGGCTGTCCGCCGTCGACGATCTCAGACTCGCTGCCGTGCAAGCGGCACTCCCAGACGGCCGGGATCTCGGCGTCGTCGGAGAACGGCACCTCGAACTCGTGGTTCTTGGGGCATGCGTAGCGCACGGTGCGCCGCGGCGCGAGGTCGTGATTGCGGTCGGTCTCGTAGCTGACCGCTCCCAGCCGGCTTCCACGGAGTACACGGTCGGCCATGATGGGTCCTTTCAGTCGGCTCCGGGTGGAGCCTGGGCGGTGCTCACCCTATGCAACGAACGAGCGGTTCCGGAGATTCCCGGAGCAGCATGTCATTGCTCACGATGAGCTGCACCACCCGTCGGCAACAGCTTCCTCCAGTAGGACGGTTTTCGCGGCCTCGCGTGACGCGCTTAGGGGGTTCTTCATGGTGATATCCCCCATACGGGCTATTGGGGAGCCCATTCAGGTCAGTCGTAACTGACCGTGTTGGCCCATCACGGGACCGAGGTCGCCAACCCGGAAATGGCGGCGACATAATACCTTGTAACGTACGGTAGTTACTTCCGCACCTAACGGTGATACTGGTGAACTTTCAACTACAGAGGGTTCCGTATCCGCAACCACAACAGTGTCACCGTCACGAAGTACCTCTCCGTCACGGACACGCGCGTTGAACCGGCCGGGCAGACCACACCAGCACAACACCTCCACCTGCACGGGCTGCAACTCGTCGGCGAGCTCGAACAGCCGCCGCGCCCCGGGGAACAGCTCGCTGCGGAAGTCCGTGGCGATCCCGAAGCAATACACGTCGATCTGGACGTCATCGGCCAGCTCGGCGAGCTGATCCACCTGATCGGGGGAGAGGAATTGCGCCTCGTCCACGATCAGGTAGTCCACGTGCAGCCCCCGCGACCACCGCTCGCGCACCAGCTCGCGCAGATCGGTGTCGGTGCCGACCTCCGTCGCCTGCCGGGTGATCCCGATCCGGCTGGAGATCTGCGGCGCGCCGGAGCGGTCATGCCGGACCAGCAGCAGCCCCCGGCGGCCCTGACGCGCGTGGTTGTGGTCGATCTGCAGCGCGAGCGTCGACTTCCCGCAGTCCATCGGGCCGTAGCAGAACTTCAGTTTCCCCACGATCGGGGCGCCGCGACGGGAGCCTGCCACCGGCACCGAGAGCGCATCGGCGGGTTCGGAGTCGCTATCGGAGAGTACGGTCACGACGCCCGACCCTATCGGCAGCTCACAGCACGGCGGGAGGACGGTTCCCGGCGGCCGTGATCGCCCGGCGCACCGGCACGAACCAGGTGAGCACGAACCCGATCACGAAGAACGCCGTCAGCGCCACGATCGCCAGCCGGAACGAGCCGGTCGCCTGCCCGATCCCGGCGAACACCAGCGGCCCCAGCCACGACGTGCCGCGCTCGCCGACGTTGTAGAGCGAGAAGTACTGCGCCTCCTTGCCCGCCGGGATCATCTGCGCGAACAGGGAGCGCGACAACGCGTTCGTCCCGCCGAGCACCAGCCCGATCCCGACCGCGACCCCGTAGAACCCGACCTGGTCACCCGCGTGCACCGTGTACGCGAACCCGATCACCAGCACCCACACCACCAGGCTGCCCAGAATCGTCTTCTTCGCGCCGAACCGCCGCGCCACCAGCCCGTGCAGCATTCCGCCGAAGTACGCGACGAACTGGATCAGCAGCACCGTCACGATCAGCACCTGGTTGGAGAACTTCAGCTCGTCCTTGCCGTACTGCGCCGACACCGCGACCACCGTCGAGATCCCGTCGGTGAAGACCAGGAAGCAGCCCAGGAACGCCAGCGTCAGCGGATACCCCTTCGCCTCGCGCACCGTCTGCCGCAGCTCGGTGAACCCGGCACGCAGCACCGACCCCTCGGCGGGCAGCTCATGCGCGCCACCGCGGGCGGGCAGCACGCGCAGCGGGATGATCGTGAACACCGCCCACCAGATCCCCGAGGTCAGGAACGCGATCCGGATCGCCATGTCCTGGCTGATCCCGAGCTTCCCGTGCGCCAAGAACAGGACCAGCTGCAGCAGCAGCGCCAGCCCGCCACCGAGATACCCGAACGCCCAGCCCCGCGCCGACACCGCGTCCCGCTCGTCCGGCCCCGCGATATCGGGCAGGAACGAGTAGTAGACGACCAGCGAGCCGCCATAGCCGAGGTTCGCGATGAGGAACAGCACCACCCCGAGCTGCCAGCCCGTGCCCTCGACCAGGAACATCGCGCCCGAGCACACCGCGCCCAGCAGCGCGAACCAGCCGAGGATCCGCTTCTTATCCCGGCTGCGGTCGGCGATCGCCCCGGTGACCGGCAGCACCAGCACCTGCAGCACGGTCGCCGCCGAAATCAGGTAACCCCACAGCGAACCCGCCGGGAAGTGCAGCCCGAACAGGCTGATGTCGCAGTGCTGCAGCGTGTTCTCGACGCCGGCGTCGTCCCGGCACGGCGACGGCCCGTTCGTCGCGGTGTCGGCCTTCGCCGCGTTGGCCGCCACGTAGCTCATGTACAGCGCGCCGAACACCGTCGTCACCGACGAGTAGAACGGCGAGTTCGCCCAGTCGTAGAAATACCAGCCCCGATGCAGGCGCCGCCGGGTGTCCACAGTGGTCATTCGAACGGCTCCGGTGCTCGTCAGGCGGTGCGGTCCGGGGGAGCGTACTGGCACACAGCCCGACGCGCCGAAGCGCGGGTGACCTCCGTTATGGGCGTGTCGCTGCGCCGTTTCACGTCCGTGTCATGTGAGACTGATGTTTCGCCTGGGGCCCTTGTGTCCAAAGGGGACATTACTTATTGTGCCCTTATGTCCAGATTCCGGCTCCGTACCGTAGTGACGGTCCTCGCGGCGCTCTGCCTGCCGCTCACCGTCCCCGGCACCGCCGCCGCCGACCCGGCGAGCACGGCATGGGCGAAGCTCCGGATGTGCGAGTCCAGCGGCCGCTACAACATCAACACCGGCAACGGCTACTTCGGCGCCTACCAGTTCAACCTCGCCACCTGGCAGAGCGTCGGCGGCCAAGGCCGCCCCGACCTCGCCGCCCCCGCCGAGCAGGACTACCGCGCCCTCTACCTCTACCGCATGCGCGGCTGGCAACCCTGGCAATGCGCCACCATGCTCGGCCTCGCCGCCGACGGCGACGCCCGCACCAAACGCGTCCCCACCTACGGCGAATCCGCCTACATCGGGGGAGGCGGCCAACCCTCACCACCCGTGCCGGCACCCGGCGGCCCCAAGCCAGCCTGGCCCGGCGTCGTCTACGACTACGGCGCCTGCGCCGAAGGCCTCAAGACCTTCCAGCTCCGCATGAACGCCTACGGCTACGGCTTCGCAGGCACCGGCTGCTACTACGAAAAGACCCGCGACGCCGTCCTCGCACTCCAGCGCGCCAACGACATCAAGGACTCCGGACTGCTCGGCCCCAAGACCTGGGACGCCGCCTGGTCCGGCAAACCCCCACGCTGAACCAGGGATAAAGCCCGCTTAACTCCGCGGGATAAAGCGGGCTTTATCCCGGGTTCAGGCCGAAGACTCGGCCGCACGCCGATAACGCTCGGCGACCAGCGTGAGATGGTCGCCGAGCCCGGCGGGGGACTCGACCACGAAGTCGGCGTCCAGCACCGCCAGCAAGAACGCCAGCATCCGCGGCGACTCCGCACCCAGGTGCAGCAGGCAGCTGTGCCCGTCCACCGGCTCGAGCGTGCCGTGCAAACCCCACATCCGCTCACGCACCACCTCCGCAGGCGCGAACAACCGCACCCGGACCCGCGCCTGCCATGCCTCGGCCACACCCCGCGAGACGAACGTCGCCGGATCCGACGGCGGCTCCCTCGGCGTGAACCGCGGCCCGAGCGGGATACGCGGAGACATCCGGTCCACCCGGAAACTCCGCCAATCCGCCCGCTCGGCGTCCCACGCCACCAGATACCAGCGCCGCCCCCACGACACCAGCCGATACGGCTCCACCCGCCGCACCGACTCCGCCCCGTCGTGCTTGCGATAGCCGAACCGCAGCTCCTGCCGATCACGGCACGCCATCGCCACCGCCGTCAGCACATCCGCGTCCACCCCGGGACCCGCCGAAGCGATCGTCGCGATCTGCAACGCCGAGATCCGATGCCGCAACCGCGACGGCAACACCTGCTCCAGCTTCACCAGCGCACCCAGCGCCGTCTCACCGATCCCCGAAACCCCGCCACCGGCCGCCGTCCGCAACGCCACCGCGACCGCCACCGCCTCGTCGTCATCGAGCAGCAACGGGGGGAGTGCCGCACCGGCACCCAGCCAATACGCCGCACCCGGCCCGGTACCCGCGTGCACCGGATACTCCAGCTCCCGCAGCTTGTCGACGTCCCGCCGCACCGTCCGCGTGCTCACCCCGAGCCGCTCCGCCAGCTCCGCGCCCGGCCACTCACGCCGGGTCTGCAGCAACGTCAGCAACCGGAGCAGCCGCGCCGAAGTCTCCAACATGAATCTCAGTCTGCCGGAAAAGGAGGACGGAAGCTGTCCGCCTCTCTTTCTAAGCTTGCAGCATGACCAACGAAGAGATCCGCCCCTTCCGCATCGACATCCCGCAGGCTCAGCTCGACGACCTCGCCCGCCGCCTCGACAACACCCGCTGGCCCGACGAAGCGGACGGCGTCGGCTGGTCACACGGCATCCCGCTCGCCTACACCCGCGAACTCACCGAGTACTGGCGCACCACCTACGACTGGCGCGCCCAGGAAGCCGCCCTCAACGCCCACCCGCAGTTCCGCACCGAGATCGACGGCCACGACGTGCACTTCCTGCACATCCGCTCCGCCGAACCCACCGCGCTCCCGCTCGTGCTCACCCACGGCTGGCCCGGCTCCATCGTCGAATTCCTCGACGTCATCGAGCCGCTCACCGACCCCGTCGCACACGGGGGAGACGCCGCCGACGCGTTCCACCTCGTCATCCCCACCATCCCCGGCTTCGGCTTCTCCGGCCGCACCCCCGGCGGCTGGAATCCCCAGCGCGTCGCCCCCGTCTGGGCCGAGCTCATGCGCCGCCTCGGCTACGACCGCTACGCCGCACACGGCGGCGACATGGGCTCCGTCATCACCCGCGAACTCGGCCTCATCGACCCCGAGCACGTCGTCGCACTGCACCTCACCCAGCTCTTCGACGCCCGCGTCACCGCCGAAAACGCCGACTTCTCCGACCCCGCCGAGAAAAGCTGCGTCGAGAAGGGCTACCGCTACCAGTACGAACTCGGCGCCTACGGCATGCTCCAGTCCAGCCGCCCGCAGAGCCTCGCCTACGCCCTCACCGACTCACCCGTCGGCCAGCTCGCCTGGATCGCCGAACGCTTCAAAGACTGGACCGACTCCGTCGACGCCCCCGAAGACGCCGTCGACCGCGACGCGCTCCTCACCAACGTGATGATCTACTGGCTCAACGAGACCGCCGGCTCCTCCGCGCGCTACTACCGCGACAGCGCCGACAGCTGGGGCAAACGCGACGCACCCTCCACCGTGCCGACCGCCGTCGCCGTCTTCCCGCACGACATCAACACCCCGATCCGGCGCATCGCCGAAGAGAACAACACCATCGTCCGCTGGACCGAGTTCGACCGCGGCGGCCACTTCGCGGCCTTGGAAGAACCCGATCTCGTCATCGAAGACCTCCGCACCGCACTGCGCCCGTACCGGCGATGACCGCGCCACGGCGGCTCTCGCTCACCCGACCGGGAGCCGCCGACGGGCACGAACCCACCACGTCGCCAACACCACCAGCAGCACCACGGCGCCGCCATCGGTCACGACACTCGGCAGCAACCCCACCGGCCCGTACAGCTCGTACATCGCCCGGAACACCACGGGCCGGATCGCGAACACACCGGCCGCCTGGCCCAAGTTCACCACCACGACCAGCCACAACACCCACCGGCGCCGCGTCAGCGCCAGCACCCCCAGCGCGTTACCCACGATGAACACCCAGCCCACCAGCCGGAACCCGGTGAGAAACCCGGCCGCGTCGGCCGGGGGAGCACCCGCCAGCCGCATCGTGTGCTCCAGCATCGCCAGATCCACGATCACGAAGTTCTGCAGCGCCGTGCCCACCGTGAACACCACGGAACACCAGCACACGAAAAGCGAGATTCCCCTGGTCAAGACGCCCCCCAGCGCAGTTACCTATCAACGATAGAGCCACTCTATCACTGATAAAGTACGCACCATGGGCCGCAAACCACAGCTCGACCAGCAGCTGATCACCCAAGCCGCGGTCGAACTCCTCAACGAAGCAGGCCTCGCCGAACTCACCACCCGCCGACTCGCCACCAAACTCGGCGTCCAATCACCCACGCTCTACTGGCACGTCAAGAACAAGGACGAACTACTCGACCTCGTCGCCGAAGCCATCTGCGCCGACGCCTTCACCATCGACGAAACGCTCCCATGGTGCGCCCAGCTCGCCAGCGGACTCCGCCAATTCCGCGCACTGCTCCGCACCCACCGAGACGCCGCCGCGCTCCTGCGCGAACGCCCGCCCACCGGCCCCCACCGGCGCGCCCACATCGAAACCACCCAGCGCATCCTCCGCGGCGCCGGCTTCACCGAACACGACACCCAAGGCATCGCCCGCCTGCTCGCCGCCCACATGCTCAACACCACAGCCGACGACGTCGGGAATGACGACGCCTACTTCGAACTCGGCATCGAGATCATCCTCGACGGCCTCACCCAGCGCGCTAAGCGGCGTTCCAGCAACCCCGCTCCGTCAACACCTCACGCAGCAGATCCGGCCGGTCCGTGACGATCCCGTGCACACCCAGATCCAGCAGCTCCCGCATCTGATCGGCATCATCGATCGTCCACGTGTGCACCTCGACCCCCGCACGGTTCGCCGCCGCGATGAACGCCTTCTGCACCACCGTCAACCGCCCCTGCCGCACCGGCACCTGCGCCATCGCGCCCCGCACCAGGAACCGCAGCGGCAACGGCCGCACATGCCCGTTCGCCCACAACGCCGCCACCGCACCCGGCCCCATCGACGTCACCAGCCGCGGACCCGCCAACCGCCGCAACCGCGCCAGCCGCCCATCCGAGAACGACGCCGCCGCCACCCGATCGAACGCACCGACCCGCTCCACCGCACGCACGAACGGCTCCACCGCGCCCGCCGACTTCACATCGATGTTGAAATGCGCGTCGGGAAGCTCCTCGAGCACATCCTCCAACCGCGAGATCTGCTCACGGCCACCCACCTTCACCCCACGAAGCTGCGCCCAAGTCTGCCCACTGATCGGCCCCGACCCATCCGTCGTCCGATCCAGCAGATCATCGTGA
Source organism: Amycolatopsis xylanica (assembly GCF_900107045.1). Classification (GTDB taxonomy): domain Bacteria; phylum Actinomycetota; class Actinomycetes; order Mycobacteriales; family Pseudonocardiaceae; genus Amycolatopsis; species Amycolatopsis xylanica. Next base: position 1,313,627 of record NZ_FNON01000001.1, on the reverse strand, counting down.
TGCACGACCACCACACCATCCGACGTGGCGTGCACATCGGTCTCCACGTACCGGTAGCCCTCGGCCACCGCACGCCGGAACGCCGACAGCGAGTTCTCCATCCCCTCCAGCTCACCCAGATGCCACCCGCGGTGCGCGAACGCACGAGGACAAGGAGACGCGAGATACGCGTGAGTAGCTACCACGCCCCCTAGTTTGCCCTTTCGGCGTGGCCTCGGCGTGAGCAACCCATGGCCGGTTATCGTCGACTCCGTGAGCGACGTCGCCGAGCTGCCGGATGAGCTACCCGCGGTACTCCGCCGATCCGCCGTGCCCGCACACTGCGGCTGGTGCGGACGCAGGCTCCCCGAAGGCGCCAACCGCGGCCGGCGGCGACGCTACTGCGGCCAATCCTGCCGCCAGCGCGCCTACGAACGCCGCGCCGCCGTCCAGCGCACAGGCCTGCCCGAAGACGCCGTCGTGCTCTCCGACACCGAGATCGCCGACCTCCAGGACAAGATCTTCCAGCTCCGCTGCGCCGCGGAGGACATCGTCACGGCCGCCGAAGACGGCGCCGAGATCGACGAACTCCGCAAGCTCGCCGAGGACATCGCCCGCACCGCCAAGGACCTCGAGCAGATCCGGTGATAAAGCGGGCTTTATCCCACGGCGGGATAAAGCCCGCTTTATCCCGCCGTCACAGCGTGTCCAGCGCGCGGTAGGTCCGGTTGCTCGCGACCGCCGCACGCTGCTCCCGGCCCGTCGCCTCGATGTAGTTCTGACTCGTCGCCAGGCTCGCGTGCCCCAGCAACGCCATGATCTCCGACGCCGTCGCGCCGTCCTCGGCCAGCCGCGTCGCGAAAGTGTGCCGGAGCGCGTGCAGATTCGCACCCACCGGCACCCGGTCATGCAGCCCGGCCCATCGGTAACAGGACTTCACCAGGTACTCCAGCGCTCCACGCCCGATCGGCTCACCCGCCCGGTCCCGCAGCAACGGCGTCGACGGCCCGAACCGCTGATGCGGGAACCGCTTCCGGCACGAGTCCAGGTAGTTCTGGATGATCTTCTCCATCACCGGCTCGACCGGGATCGACCGGTCCCGGCTGCCCTTCCCGTGTACGTGCAGCCGCATCTCCCCGGACCGCCCGACCAGCGACCGAGCGCTCAGCGTCCGCATCTCGGCCGACCGCAGCCCGGCGACCAGGCCCAGCGCGATCACCAGCACGTCGCGCTCCGGCCACGGATCCCGCGCCTTCCTGGCCCCGCCCGCGGCGGCCGCGAGCAACCGCTCCGGCGTGTCCTCACCCCTGAGCGGCTTGGGGGAGAGGGGAGGAGTCTTCGGCCGCGCGACGGCGCCCATCGGGTTACCGGCGAGCAGACCGTCCGACACGCAGAAGGTCAGGAACTGGTTCCAGGTCGACCAAGCCCGCAGCACGGAGCTTTTCGCGTGGTCGTCCGCGAAGGCGCCGAACGCGTCACGCAAGGCGGGCGCCGTGAGGTCGCCGATGGTGAGTTGATCGGTCTCGATACCGGTCTCGGCGACCAGTAGGGAAGTGATGCCCGCCAGATCCCGGCGGTAGGCGTCGGTGGTGTGGGGCGAGTCCTTGCGGGGACGGCGGGCGGCGAAGAACGCTTGCTGGGCGTCGAGAACCCTCATGTGGATCTTGTACCCGACACCACCGACAGTTTTGGCCGAACCACCCGCCGATTGCTGCATAATGGCAATTATGCATGAAACAGCTCTCGGAAGGGGTTCGGCTCCTCCTGGGGGATCCCGGCTCCCATAGCCGTCCGAACACGCATTTTCGGCCCTCGTCAACGTTCGAGACCCGCCTGGTTCCTTGGCGGCGTGGCTGGGCGTGCGCTGGGCTTGTGCCATCTGTCGACAGGTGGTGCTGGGTCAAAGTGCCGAGTTGGTCGCCTGCTCGTTGTGGTCGCGCCACCTGTCGGCAGATGACGGAACCCTGGTTTTCGTCACCGTGACGTAATGAGGTGGTGTGGCTGGGTGTCGAAATTGAGGCTGGAATTGGCCGCTGGGGACCGGCATGATCAACATTAGGATATTAGAAATCGTCTACGTGATAACCGGCGACATAGGCGTTCATGAGCAAGGCGCCGTGACATTCCGCCGTCGACGGACCGAATCCCAGCGGGACCCAGTGGCCGACCGTGTACCAATACGACGATCCCGAAGCGCAGTGCGCGACCACGCGATACGTCTGCGACGGCGCCGCCAGCGAGAAACAGGTCATGCTCACGCCTTCGCCGAACAGGAGGCTGTAGCGGCTGACATCGCACCCATAGGGCGGGAAATCCTCGGTGGCGTTCGCGGCGGGTGCGCCGACCGTCAATGCGGCGGCCGAAATGGCCGCGGCCAGTAAACCGGCCGTTTTCTTGTACATCACTTTCTCCCGGGGATCGTCCCAATGGAAATCTCAGATTAGCTGCCCGGAAGAATTGCGGGGAATTCATCGTGAAGGTGAAAAGAAAACGCGCGCGGTGATGTGCGTTGGGCCAAGTGAGCGTTTCCAGCCCCTTCCGAGGACCTCCGATCCCCAGGTTGGCGTAACGCCGATAATGTACATTATGTCAAGTAAGGTGGGGAGCATCCACTGCGGACGCTCCCCACCCGCTCTCAGCCGTTGACGTTGAAGGTGTACGTCCGAGGTTCGGACTTGGTGCCGTCCGCGAAGACGGTCGTCACCGTCAGCCGGTGCCAGTAGTACGACCGCGTCGGGGTGAACACCATGCTCGCCGTGCCGTCGGCGTTCGCGGGCACGGTCGTCGCTTCCCCGTCATTGATCGAGTACTCGTAGCTGTCGATGTCTCCGGCCACCGGCGACGTGAAGACGAAGGTGCCCGCGACACCCACACCTCCGCTGTACTGCCCTTCCGGGTATTCCGCGCTGCTGATCCGCGGCCCGTTGGACGCCACGTTCATGCCGGGTTGCGTGGTTCCGGACCGTTGGCCGTCACTCGTGGTCGTGTAGACGTACAGCGAATGCCAGCCGGATTCGGCCGGGGTGACCGTCACGACGGCGGTTCCGTCGACGACCGGCACGGTCTCCCAGTCCCCCAGGTCCAGGCGGTAGGTGAACGTGGCCGATCCGGGCAGCGTGGCGTGCAGCCGGATCGAGACAGGCGTGCCCATCATCGGCGAGTCGGCCGGCATTTCGGCGGTGGGGTGCCCGAGGTCGACGAAGAAGTAGGCGTTGCCAGGTGCCGTGGCGTGGCCGGTGGTCAGCTTGGTCCGGACGCTCAGGGTGTTGAAGCCTGTTTCCGGGTCGGTCGGCGTGATGGTGATGGTCGCCGGGCCGTCGGCGTTGATCGTGCGCTCGGGTCCGTTGTTGAGCTGGTAGCTGTACCCGGTCACTCCCCCGGCGCCGCGCGGTTTGACGGCACACTGCCATGGCTTGCCGACGTAGGACGACTGCGCGGTGCAGGTGACCTCGGGTTCGTTGGCGGCGACCCAGAACCGGTAGTCGCCGGTCAGCGAGGTGTTGCCGGCGGCGTCGACGGACTGTGCGGCGATCCGGTTGAGGCCGCTGCTGGTCGGGACGTACTGGATGCTCGCGGTGCCGCCGGGACGGTCGGCGGCGATGTAGGTGGACGGGTATTCGCCGTAGCGGAAGCCGACGACGTCCTGGTCTCCATCGGCGTCGAAGGTGATCGTGCCGGGGACGCCGGTGCCGCCCGTGCCGGGCTGGGTGTCGGTGTTGTACTCAGCGGACCTGATGGTCGGTGAGCTGCCGGGGATGCTGTAGTCGGTGGTGAACCGGCAGATGTCGCTCCATGGGCCGTAGTCTTCCGATTCGTCCTGGGTGCGTATTTGCCAGGCGTAGGTGGTGCGCTCGACGAGGCGGCCGATGTCGGCCGTGACCTTGGCCGATGACGGGATTCTGGGCAAGGTGGTGCGCTGGTCCGGGTGATCGACAGGCCAGTAGACGAGCTCGGGGATGAAGTGGCTGTTGTCCGGGTCGGACAGCGTGGCACCGAGCTTGAACGAGGTGCTGACGAAGCTGGGGTTCGCGGTGCACGGTGCGTTGTTGACGGTCAGCCCGGCGGGCTTGGCCGGGTAGTGGTTGTAGGTGACGCCGAGGCGCATGGCCGAGGTGTACTCGCGGAAGCGGTCGGGGTCGTCCTGCTGGTCTTCGGGCAGGCGGAGGGTGAACGTCGCGGTGGAGCGGCCTGCGGCGAGCGCGTGCTGGAGGCCGGTGGTGACGGTGAAGATGAGCTCCGGCGCCGGGCATGCGTCGGCGCGGTCCGGGCCGGCCATCTTGAGGAGTTCGGCTGGCTGGTTGTTCCAGCTGGGTTCGTCCGCGGGCTCGGTGAGCCAGAGTTCGGTGCTCCGGGGCTGGTCGCAGTCGGCGACGCTGGTCTCGCCGGCGAACAGCACGGCGCGCAGGACGTTGGTGCCGCGCATGTCCGACAGGTCGAAGGTGACGTAGGTCTTGGCGATGTGGGTGGTGCCGTCCTCGTCGGTGTACGCGCCGACCGGCGCGTCTCCCCCGTTGTCGACGAAGCTCGCGTCGGGTGCGGCGGAGTCGGTGTGCGCCCAGGAGGTGGCGTCGCGTGTGACGGCGGTGCCCGCCAGTGCGGGCGTCGTGGTGATGACGGTGGTGCCTGCGATGAGCAGTGTCGCGGTTAATACGGTTCTGAGCGCGTGTGAGCGCACCAGACCTCCCCCATGTTCGTGTGACCCCAGGCCGCGGTGTGCGGCTGGTCGGTTATCGACGCATTTGGGTGGTTTGTTACCGGCCTTCGGGGCCGCGGGCGGGTCGTGAGCGCCAGACCGTCGCCAGCGCGCGGTCGCCGGTGGAGCTGGGTTCGATTCGGTCTACGACGAAGCCTTCGCGTTCGTAGAAGGCTGCCGCGAGTTCGTTCGCGGCGAAGTGTTCGATGTGGAGCCGGTCGGCGTCGGCGGGGAGCTGGTCGGCGAGGGCGTTGAGCAGCTGGGGACCCAGTCCGCGGCGGCGGTGTCCAGGATGGATGTAGAGCTTGTAGATCACGTGGTCGGCGCCGAGCTGGCCTACGCCGACGAGCTGGTCCCCTGCCTGCGCGATGATCACCCGGCCGTCGGTGACGGCCGCGCGGATCTGTGTCTCGTTCCACCACAGGCGGACCTGGTCGTCCGCGGCGGCGGCGCCGATCAACGGCGTGTAGTGCGGCCGGATGTGCGTCTCGCCGAACCGGCGGATCGCGTCGACATCGGTTTCCTCGGCGTTCCGTATCAAGGGCTGCTCCCAGCCATCGCGGGTGACCATGGCCCGACGCTACCGACCGGGGGCTCAGCCGTGCACGTGCAGGCTGAAGCCTGTCTGTCCAGCGGGCTCGAGTCCTTCCTTCAGGTGCAGTGAGGGGATCTCGTAGTCGCCGAAGTTCTGGCGCCGGAAGGCGATCGGTTCGGTCGAGTCGAGGGTGAGCAGGCGGTGTTGCCACGCTTTGGCGACGTCGGTGTAGTCCTCGGCGGTCATCCTGTCGGTGCCGTAGAGCACGAAGGGTGGCAGCACTTCGATGCCTGGGTAGTACAGGATGCCGTGGTGGATCGGGAAGAGCAGGTCGTCGATGGGGCCGTTGATGCCGCGGGCGGCGTAGTGCGACTCCGGGCCCCCGGCGGTCACCGACAGCAGGGCTTTCTTGCCCGCGAGGGTGCCTTCGCCGAAGCGCTCGCCGTACTTGGTGTCGCTGTGTTCGCCGACGCCGTACGCGAAGTGGTAGGTGAAGACGCGGTCCACCCAGCCTTTGAGGATGGCGGGCATCGTGTACCACCACAGTGGGAACTGGAAGATGATCGTGTCGGCCCAGAGCAGTTTCTCCTGCTCGGCTCGGACGTCGGGGGTGAGGGTTCCGGAGTCGAAGGCGCGGCCTGAGTCGAGGGCGACCTTCAGTGGGTTCGAGGCGGCGGGGCCGTAGTCGGTGGCGTCGACGACCGCCTTCCAGTTCATCGCGTACAGGTCGCTCAGCTGTACCTCGTGCCCGGCGTTTTCCAGGGTGGACACCGCGAGGTTCTTCAGTGAGCCGTTGAGCGAGTTCGGTTCCGGGTGGGCGTGGACGATCAGTGTTTTCATGGACTCGATCTTGGGTGCCGTGGTGGCGGGTGTTCAGGGGCGCTTCGTCCGTCGGCTTGGACTTCCTGGTATTGGCAGGGCCACCTTCGCGGGCGCGGCCGGGGTCATACTGGGGGCATGGATGATCTTGCGGGCTTTCTGCGGATGCGGCGGTCGCGGGTCGATCCGGCGGCGGTCGGTATCCCCGCCGAGAAGCGGCGGCGGGTGGCGGGGTTGCGGCGTGAGGAGGTCGCGCATCTGTCGGGGGTCAGCGTCGACTACTACGTGCGGCTGGAACAGGGGCGTGCGACGCAGCCTTCCGAGCAGGTTCTCGACGCGCTTTCGGGTGTTCTCGATCTTGACGAGACCGAGCGGGAGCATCTCCATCGGCTCGCGCGACAGCCTCGTCGCCGGGCGAAGGCGCCGGGTGGGCGGGTGCGGCCGGAGCTGGCGCGGGTGCTTGATCTGGTGGTGCACGCGCCGGCGCTGATCATGGATCATCGGCTGGACGTGGTGGCCGGGAATCGGCTGGCCAGGCTGTTGTTCGGGCGTGGCCTGCCGGGGTTGAACACCGCTCGGCACATCTTCCTGGAGGAGGCGGAGCGCGGGCTTTACGCGGAGTGGGAGGCTTGCACTCTGGATGTGGTCGGGCATCTGCGCCTGGCCGCCGGTAAGTATCCCGATGATCCGCGGCTGGCGTCGTTGATCGGTGAGCTGGCGATGGGCAGTGAGCGGTTCCGGCGGCTGTGGGCTCGTGCGGAGGTGCGGGCGCGCACGCATGGGCGGAAGGTGTACCGGCATCCGCTGGTCGGGTTGCTGGAATTGCATCAGGAGAATTTCGCGCTGCCGGACGAGTCGGGCTTGGAGTTGCTGGTGTTGTCCGCGGCAACCGGCAGTGCTGCCGAGGACGGGCTGCGCCTGCTCGCGGGGTTACCCGGCGGTCTTGGTGCCGATGACGACGGTGGCGTCGAGTTCGTCCGATGTGGACACTCGGGCTCGTAGGCCGTTGCGGGTGAAGGCTTCCGCGGTGCCTGCGGCTTGGGTGCGGCTGGTTTCGATGAGGAGGTGGCCGCCGGCGGTGAGCCAGTGGGTGGCTTCGGCGGTGACGCGGCGGTGGAGGTCGAGGCCGTCGGCTCCCCCGTCGAGTGCGACGCGGGGTTCGTGGAGGCGGGCTTCGGGTGGCATGAGGCCGATGGCGTCGGTGGGCACGTAGGGGGCGTTGGCGACGAGCAGGTCGACTTGGCCGCGCAGGTGTGGTGGGAGTGGGGTGTAGAGGTCGCCTTGGTGGACCTCTCCCCTGGTGATGTTGCGGCGGGCGCAGGCCACGGCGGCGGGGTCGATGTCGGTGGCGTGGAGTTCGGCGGGGTCGAGTTCGGTGGCGAGCGCGGCGGCGACGGCGCCGGAGCCGCAGCAGAGGTCGACGATGACCGGGTGTGGCGGGGCGAGTGCGACGGCGAGTTCGACGAGGTGTTCGGTGCGGCGGCGGGGCACGAAGACGCCGGGGTCGACGGTGATGTGGCGGCCGCGGAAGCTCGCCCAGCCGAGTACGTGTTCGAGTGGGAGGCCGTCGATGCGCTGCTGGAGCATGGTGGCGAGTTCGGCGGGGGTTTTCGCCGTGGTGAGCAGGAGTTCGGCTTCGTCCTCGGCGAAGACGCAGCCGACGGCGCGGAGCTTGGTGATGATGGTGGTGCGGGTGAGTGTCATGGAGCGCCTTCTGGGGTGATCCGGGCGCTCTCGCGTCGTGAACCGCGGTGAGGTTACCGCACGCGGAATGTGCTCATCGGGTGCGCACTTTGTTTGGGAGACTGCGGGGATGCGGGCGGATCGGCTGGTGGCGACTCTTCTGGTGTTGCAGGCGCGGGGGCGGGTGACGGCGGCGGAGCTGGCCGAGGAGCTGGAGGTGTCGGTGGCGACGGCGCGGCGGGATCTGGAGTCGTTGTCGTCGGCGGGGATTCCGGTGTATCCGCAGGCGGGGCGTGGTGGCGGGTGGCAGCTGGTGGGTGGGGCGCGGACAGATCTGAGTGGGTTGTCGGCGTCGGAGGCGCGGGCGTTGTTCTTGCTGGTGGGGCCCGCGGCGGCGATCGCGCCGGAGGCGAAGGCGGCGTTGCGGAAGCTGGTGCGGGCGTTGCCGGAGACGTTCCGGGCGGACGCGCGGGCGGCCGCGGAGGCGGTGGTGATCGACACGGCACGGTGGGGTGCGCGGGATCGGCGGCGGCCGGCGTTGGTGGATGTGCTGCAGGGTGCGGTGGTGCTGCGGCGGAAGGTGCGGCTGGCGTATGAGGGGCGGGCGCGGTCGGAGCGGGTGGTGGATCCGCTGGGGTTGGTGGACAAGGACGACATCTGGTACTTGATCGCGGGTACGCAGCGGGGGCGGCGGACGTTCCGGGTGGAGCGGATCGTGGAGGCGGAGGTGCTGGCGGAGCCCGCGGAGCGGCCGGCGGATTTCGATCTGGCGGCGGCGTGGGCGGAGGTCGTCGAGGTGGTGGAGGGCAAGCGGTCTCTGCTGTCGGCGACGGTGCTGATCGAGGATCGGTTCGTGCCGATCCTGCGTGATCATTTCGGGCGGCATTGTCAGCGGCTCGGTGTCGAGGAGGGCTGGGCGAGGGTGCGGGTGGCGGCGCCGACGGCGTTGGACATCGCGCGGACGCTGGCGGGCTGGGGCACGCAGGTGGAGGTGGTGGAGCCGGGTGCGGTGCGGCTGGAGCTCGCCCGGATCGGGGCGGAGCTGGCGGAGCACTACGCTGTTTTGGGTGAACCGCGAGCTGAAGGCTGATTGCGAGAACTGTTTCGCGTTGTGTTGTGTGGCGCCCGCTTTCGCGGCGTCTTCGGATTTCGCGATCACCAAGCCTGCTGGGCGGGCGTGCCCGAATCTGGCTGAGGATTTCCGGTGCGGTATTCATCGTGAGCTGCGGGCGAAGGGGTTTCGCGGGTGCACGGTGTTCGACTGTTTCGGTGCCGGTCAGCAGGTTTCGCAGGTGACGTTCGGCGGTGAGGACTGGCGGCGGTCGCCGAAGCTGGCGCGGGAGATGTTCGCGGTGTTCCCGGTGATGCGGGATCTGCATGAGCTGCTCTATTACCTGAGCGAGGCGCTGGGGTGGCCCGCGGCGGGGCCGGTGCGCGCGGAGCTCGAGGTGGCGGTGAAGGAGACCGAGCGGCTGACGTTGCACAATCCGGCGGCGTTGGGGCGGCTGGATGTGGCGGCGCATCGGCATGGGGTGAACGGGGTGCTGCTGCGCGCGAGTGAGCTGGCGCGTGCGGAGGTCAAGGGTAAGAAGAAGGATCGGCGGGGTGCGGATCTGATCGGGGCGTCGTTGCGGGGCGCGAGCTTGCGGGGTGCGAGTTTGCGGGGCGCTTATTTGATCGGGGCGGATCTGCGGGAGGCGGACCTGCGGGTGGCCGATGTGATCGGGGCGGATTTCCGGGACGCGGATGTGCGTGGGGCGGATTTCACGGGTGCGTTGTTCTTGATCCAGTCGCAGCTGGACGCGGCGAAGGGTGATGGGAGCACGAAGCTGCCGCCGTCGCTGCGTGCTCCCGGGCATTGGTCGGGGTAAGGCCGGTTCAGAGCAGGTCGGCGAGTTCGCGGGCGGTGGCCATTTCTTCGGCGGCGTCGTCGAGGTCGTCTTCGGAGACGCACCAGAGTGCGGATTCGACGGTGCGGGCGAGTGCCCAGGCGGTGAGCCGGTGCGGGGTCTCCCCCAGTGTTTCGGCGGCGATGGTGAAGCGGTCGGCGAGGGTGTGGTCGTCCTCGGTCTGTTCGATGAGGGGCCAGGGGTCGTAGGCGGGGTCGCCGGTCATGGGTTTGGGGTCGATGGCGAGCCAGGGTTCGCGCTGGGCGGCGAGGACGTTGCCGGGGTTGAAGTCGCCGTGGAGCAGGACGTCGCGGCTGGCGGAGGCGGGTAGCTCGCGCAGGAGCTTGACGCCGAGTGCGACGAGTCCGGGGTCGAATCCGGGCCGGTGGGTGTCCATGCGGGTTTCGACGAGGTCGGCCCATTCGGCGGTGACGTCGGCGAGTGTTTCGAGGCCGGTGCCCGCCGGTGGGGTGATCCAGAGTTCGCGCAGCAGTGCGGCGCCGGTGACGAGGTCGTCGAGGTGGGTGCCGGGGTCGCAGCGTTCGATGAGCAGTGCGAAGCCGTCGTTTTCGTAGAGGCGGGCGGCGTGGTGGCCGTTCCAGAGGCGTAGTGCGGTGGCTTCGCCGGCGGCTTCGCGGTGGGGGTCGCTGATCTTGAGCACGGCGGGGGTGCCGTCGGCGCGCCAGGCTCGGGCGGTGAAGGAGCAGCTGCCGCCTTCGTAGGGGGTGCCGAGGGTGAGTGACCAGCGTTCGGCGAGGTCAGCCGGTGTGGCCGTGCCAGGAGGCCCAGAGTGCTGCGTAGGTTCCGTCGCGGGCGAGGAGGTGATGATGACTCCCTAGTTCGGTGATGCGTCCGTGGTCGATGATCGCGACGCGGTCGGCGTCGTGCGCGGTGTGCAGGCGGTGGGCGATGGCGATCACGGTCCGTCCTTTGAGGACGGCGGCGAGCGCGCGTTCGGTGTGCCTGGCGGTGGCGGGGTCGAGCAGTGCGGTGGCTTCGTCGAGGATGACCGTGTGGGGGTCGGCGAGCACGACCCTGGCGAGTGCGAGCTGCTGGGCCTGTGCGGCGTCGAGTGCGCGGCCGTCGGGGCCGAGCGGGGTGGCCAGGTCGTCGGCCCAGTGGGCGCCGACGGTGGCGAGCGCGTCGCGCAGTGCGTGGTCGTCGGCGTCGGGTGCGGCGATGAGGAGGTTGTCGCGCAGGGTGCCGAGGAAGACGTGGTGGTCTTGGGTGACCAGGACGATCTCACCGGGTGCGAGTGCGGCGACGGGGACGCCGCCGATGGTGATGGCGCCGGTGCGGGGGTGGTCGACGCCGGCGAGCAGGCGCCCGAGTGTGGATTTCCCGGCGCCGGAGGGGCCGACGAGTGCGAGCTTCTCCCCCGGTTCGATCGTGAGGTCGATGCCGGTGAGGACGTCGGGGTGGCCTGGGTAGGCGTAGTGGAGGCCGCGGACTTCGATGGCGGTCTCGGGTGCGGTGGCGGTGGGTGGCTCGGTGGTGGCGTGGACGCCTTTGATCCTGGCGAGTGAGGCGCTGCCGAGCTGGAGCTGGTCGAGCTGCATGAGGATGCGGTCGAGCGGGTCGATGACCTGGCGCAGGTAGAGGCTGGTGGTGACGACGGCCCCGAGGGTGGCGTGGCCTGCGAAGTAGAGCGCTCCCCCGGCGAGCAGTGCGACGACCGTGGGGATGGCGTAGGCGATGTCGAGTCCCGGGAAGAGGACGCTGCGCAGGTAGAGGGTGCGGGTGCGGGCGGCGCGGGCGGTGGCGATGGTGCGTTCGCCCGCGGTGACGCGGCGTTCGCCGAGGTCGAAGGCCTCGACGGTGCGGGCGCCTTCGGCGGTGGCGGCGAGTGCTTCGGCGAGCGCGGAGTTGGCGGCGCCTTCGGCGAGGTAGGCGTCGCGGGCGCGGGCGAGGTACCAGCGGGTCACCACGTACATGAGCGGGAATCCGGTGAGGGCGGTGAGCCCGAGCAGTGGGTCGAGCAGGAAGACCGCGGCGTAGAGGAAGAGGATCTGGATGGTGGCGAGGAAGACCTCGGGCACGGCGTCGCGCAGGGTGGCGCCGACGGCGGCGACGTCGGTGGTGCCGCGGGTGAGCAGGTCGCCGGTGCTCGCTTGTTCGACGACGGCGGTGGGCAGGTTGAGGGTGTGGTCGATGAGGTCTTCGCGCAGTGTGGCGAGTGCGCGTTCGCCGATGCGGTGGGCGGTGTAGCGGGCGAAGCGGGTGAGCACGAGCTGGGTGAGGGCGAACCCGAGGATGGCGAGGGTGAGCGCGTCGACGGTGCCGGTGGTGGTGCCGGTTGCGACGCTGTTGACGACGAGGCCGAGCAGCCAGGGTGCGCCGAGTCCGGCCGCGGCGGCGAGTGAGCTGAGCAGGAGCACGCCGGCGGTGGCGCGGGCGTCGGCGCGGATGAGCGCGATGAGCGCGCGGCGGACGGTGGCCCGGTCGGCGATCGGGAGGGTCATCCGCGGAACACCAGCCGCTGGTAGCCGGGGCAGGTTTCGAGCAGGGCGGCGTGGGTGCCGGTGGCTTGGATGTGGCCGTGTGCGAGGTAGGCGACGGTGTCGGCCTGGTCGAGCAGCAGGGGTGAGGTGGTGACGACGACGGTGGTGCGGCCGGTCCTGGCGGTGTGCAGGCGGCGGGCGATGATCGATTCGGTGTGCGCGTCGACGGCGGAGGTGGGTTCGACGAGCAGGAGCACTTCGGGGTCGGCGAGCAGTGCGCGGGCCAGGCGCAGGCGCTGGCGTTGGCCGCCGGAGAGGTTGCGGCCGCCCGCGTCCACTGTGGAGTCGAGGCCGTCTGGCAGCGCGTCGATGATGTCTTCGGCGGCGACGGCGTGCACGGCGGCGGTGATCTCGTGGCCGGGGTGGTCGCGGTGGGTGGCGACGGTTTCGCGCAGTGGTCCGGCGAAGAGGTGGCTGTCGTTGTCGGCGACGAGGACGCGGGCGCGGATGTCGGCGAGCGGGATGCGGGTCAGCGGGGTTCCGCCCCAGGTGGCGGCCGAGTCGGTGTAGCGGCCGAGGCGGTCGATGAGGGCGAGCGCGTCGGCGGGGTCGGCCGGTGCGAGTGCGAGCATCCGTCCACTGGGGACGGTGAGGCCGGTGGCGGGGTCGTGCAGGTCGGCGGGTCCCGTGGGCCCGGGGTGGTCGCCGTCCGCTGGCTGGGGGCGCAGGTTGAGCAGGGTGGTGACGCGGCGGGCGGCGACGATGCCGCGGCCGACGTCGGTGGCGCTGGCGACGATGAAGTCGACGGGGATCACGAGGACGGCGACGTAGCCGTAGACCGCGACCAGTTCGCCGGTGGTGATCGCGCCGGTGACGGCCATGCGGGCGGCGAGCCAGGTGACGGTGGCGAGGAAGACGGCGGGCAGTCCGGCGGCGAGCGCGTCGATCCAGCTGCTGACGGCGCCGACGCGGTAGCCCTCGGTGCGCAGGTGGCGGGACGCGCGGTGGTAGCGGGTGGCGAAGAAGTCCTTGCCGCCGATGCCGCAGAGCACGCGCAGGCCGGAGATGAGGTCGGCGGCGCGGGCGGTGAGCGCGCCCTGGTGTTCGCGGTAGCCGGTTTCGGCGCGCTGCAGGCGGGTGAGCAGCGGGCCGATGATCAGGGCCAGCACCGGGACGCCGATGAGGATCACGGCGGCGAGCAGCGGGGAGATCGGGAAGAGCACGGCCGCGATCACGCAGAACGCGATGACGGCGCCGACGCCGGGTCCGGTCATGGTGAGTGCCTTGCCGATGTTGATGACGTCGGCGGCGCCGATGGTGACGACTTCGCCGCCGGTCATCCGGCGTGGCAGCACCGCACCGAGACCGGCGGCGTGGCGGGTGACGAGGTCGGCGGTGCGCAGTGAGGCGTCCATGCGCACGAAGGTCATGGTGCGGTGGCGGAAGGTGCCGAGCCAGGCGAGCAGGAGCCCGGCGCCGAACAGGCTCAGCGCCCACCAGGTCAGCGCGCGGGGGTCGTGTGCGCGCAGGCCGTCGTCGATGGCGTGGGAGAGCAGGTAGGGCGGGAGTGCGAGCGTGAGCATCCAGGCGGTGCCGACGAGTGCGCCGCGCAGCACGCGCCAGCGTTGGCGCATGGTCAGCCACCACAGATACCGGCCCGGCCCCCAGGCGATCATGGTTCCACGGTAGCGGTGGTGCCGAACGGTTTTCCGCGGAAAACCGGTGGACGGGGTCCGGTAGGGTGAGATCACTCTTAAGGAGCACGCTTCCCGGAAGTATCGCCGCAGTGTGGAAGCAAGCCCGCGGACTCGCGTGGCCAGGAGGGGCGGCAGCCTTATTCGTCATGCCCTTCCAAGGAGTCCCATGAACATCGGTCTCGGCCTTCCCATCGCCGACCCCGCCGGTTTGCTCACCTGGGCGCGTCGTGCCGACGCCGGCCCGTTCCGCACGCTCGGTCTGCTCGACCGTCTCGTGTATTCGAATCCTGAACCTCTGGTCACGCTGGCGGCGCTCGCCGGCGCCACCTCGCGTATCCGCGTGCAGACCGAGGTGCTCATCGCGCCCGTGTACGACACGGCCATGCTCGCCAAGCAGACCGCGACCCTCGACCGGATGTCCGGCGGCCGGTTCACGCTCGGCATCGGCGTCGGTGGCCGTGACGACGACTTCCTCGCCGTCGACCGTGATCTGCGTAGCCGTGGCAAGCGGCTCGACGAGCAGCTGGTGCGGCTGCGCCGGATCTGGGCCGGTGAACCGTTCGGTGAGGATGTCGGCCCGATCGGGCCCGCGCCGGTCACTCCCGGTGGCCCTGAGCTGCTGTTCGGCGGGTTCGCCGACGCCGCGCTCGAACGTGTCGCCCGCTTCGGCGACGGGTTCCTCGGTGCGTTGGCGCCGCAGTATCAGGATCGGATGTTCCGCAAGGTCGAGCACTTCTGGCGTGAGCACGGCCGCGACGGCGAGCCGCGGCTGGTCGCTCAGGTCAACACGGCCATCGGGCCGGACTCGGTGATCGACGAGGCGCGCTCGAACATCCTCGAGTACTACGCGTTCACCGATCGCGCCGAGTACATGGTGGACGGCATGGTCACCACGCCTGCGCGGTTGCGTGAGGTGATCGCCGCGCACACGGCGCTCGGCGCCGACGAGGTGATGCTCTACTGCTGGTCCCCCGACCCGGACCAGGTGGACCGGATCGCCGACCTGGTCTGACGGTTCGCTGCCTGCCCCGGTTTGGGGCAGGCAGCGGCGGGCGATCAGCGCCACGATGGGGTGGTGATCATGACAGCGAACGATCTCGGCGGGTTTCTGCGCAGCAGGCGGGAACGCCTGACGCCGGAGGCGGCGGGCATCGAACCCGGCCTCACGCGCCGGCGGGTTCCCGGGCTGCGCCGGGAGGAGCTGGCCGAACTCGCCGGCGTCAGCGTCGGCTACTACACCCGGCTCGAGCAGGGCATCAGCGCCAGCGCGTCGGGCGCGGTGCTCGACGCGCTGGCCGCGGCGTTGCGGCTGGACCCGGCTGAGCACGAGCACCTGCGGGTCCTGGCGGCGCCGAGCAGGCCGGTGCGTGCCCGGTCCCGCCGGAGCAGGCTGCGGCCGTCGGTGCGGGACCTGCTCGCGGCCATCCCCGGCACCGCGGCGGTCGTGCTCGATCACCGCGCCGACGTGCTCGCCTGGAACGCGCTCGGACACGCGCTGCTCGCGGGGCATGTCGCGATCGACGCCCCGGACTCGGCGGTCCGGCCGAACCTCGCCCGGATGCTGTTCCTCGATCCGCATCATCGGGCGCTCTACCGCGACTGGCACGCCAAAGCGCAGGTCACGGTCGCGTCCCTGCATCAGGCGGTCGCACGGCATCCGGGCGACACGGAGCTGGAACGGCTCATCGGCGGGCTCGCCGCGGACAGCCCGGAGTTCGCGAAGCTGTGGGCGCGGCGCCCGGTGCGGACCTGCTCGTTCTACGTCCGCGACTTCGACCATCCCGTCGTCGGGCCCGTGACCTTGGCGAACGAGACGGTCACGCTGCCCGACGACGATCAGCGGATCGGGCTGTTCTACGCGCGTCCCGGCACCGCGGACGCCGACGCGCTCACGTTGCTGGCGCGGCGATGAGGATCGTCATCGTCGGTGGCGCGGGGACCATCGGCCGTCGTCTGGTGCCCGCGCTGCGTTCACGCGGGCACGACGTCGTCGTCGCCGGGCGGGCTTCGGGCGAGGTCCGCGTCGATCTGGCGTCGCCCGCGGCGATCGAGGCCATGTACCGCGAGGTCGGGGCGGTGGACGGGGTCGTGAGCATCGGGGCGCACGGCGCGCTCGACGAGTTCGCGACGCTGACATCGGCAGCGCTGGCCGAGAACATGCGCGCGAAGTTCTTCGGGCAGGCCGAGCTGGTGCTCACCGGGCAGCGCCACTGTGCCGATGGCGCCTCGTTCACGCTGACGTCGGGGATCTTCGCCGATCAGGCGTGGCCCGGGGTCACCGGTGGTGGTGTCATCAGCGGCGCGTTGCACAGCTTCGTCCTGTCGGCGGCACTCGAGCTGCCGAGGGGCATGCGGGTCAACGTGGTCAGTCCGACGCTGGTGGGCGATTCGGCCGAGACGTTCGGTGAGCGGTTCCCCGGTATGCGGCCGGTGCCGATGGACGAGCTGGTCGGCCATTACCTGTCGTGCGTCGAAGGGGAGAGCACCGGGGGCGTCATCCGCGCATACGGCTGAGTCCTGTACCTACTGGTATGTACACTGACCGCATGGACACGGCCGAGCGGTTGATCACGAGCACCCAGGAGCTGCTGCGCGAGCGCGGGTACGTCGGCACCAGCCCGAAAGCCATCCAGCAACGGGCGGGCGCCGGACAGGGCAGCATGTACCACCACTTCACCGGCAAACCCGACCTCGCCCGCGCGGCGCTGACCCGCAGCGCGGCCGAATTGCGGGCGCTGGCCGATCAGCTGCTCTCGGCCGACGACACCGCGGTCAACCGCATCGAGGCCTACCTGCGCCGCGAACGCGATGTGCTGGCGGGCTGCCCGATCGGCCGTCTCGCCCAAGACCCCGACATCATCGCCAGCCCCACGTTGCGCGCGCCGCTGGACGAGACTTTCGCCTGGCTGCGCGGAAAACTCGCCGACGTCCTCACCGAAGGCCGCGAGCGCGGCGAGCTCGACCTCGACCCGGTCACCACGGCCGCGACGATCGTCGCCGTGCTGCAGGGCGGCTACGTGCTGGCGCGCGCCGCGGACTCGGCCGAACCGTTCGACCAGGCCGTCACCGGGGTGCTCGCGCTGCTGAAGGGAACCGCCTGATGTACGCGATGCAGTACCAGATCACCCTGCCCGCCGACTACGACATGGACATCATCCGGCACCGGGTCGCGTCCAGGGGACACCTGCTCGACGACTTTCCCGGCCTGGGCCTGAAGGCATACGGCGTCCGCGAGCGCGGTGTCGACGGCTCGCCGGTCAACCAGTACGCGCCGTTCTATCTGTGGAACACCTTGGCTGGCATGAACGCCTTCCTGTGGGGCGCCGGGTTCCAGGGCATCATCAACGACTTCGGGCGGCCGTCGGTGCGGCACTGGACCGGCGTCGCGTTCGAACACGGCGCGGCCCATGGCTCGCTCCCCCAGACCGCGACCCTGCGCACCGAGACGCTGCCCGCCTGGTCCGACCCGGCGCCCGCGCTGGCCGCCGCCCACGACGAACTCCGCGACCGCGCCGCACTGTCCACAGTGCACTCGGCCGCGCTGGCGATCGACCCGCGCCACTGGGAACTCGTCCACTTCACCCTCTGGACTGGCGACGCGCCGCCCGGCTCAGGCGAACGCTGGCAGGTCCTGCACCTCTCGACGCCCGAACTGGCCACCCTGCCCACCGGCCGCCTGTAGGACGTCGTGCGCGTTGCGGGCGCTTCTCACCGCCCGCAACGCACACGACCCACGTTTGCCCAGCTCAGGGGTCGTGAGTGGTACGGCCGGTTCTAACCGGTCTAAACACTCACGAGCCCTTTAGGCGTGGGTTGCCAGGAGGGTGGGGAGGTCGGCGGGCGGGCCTGCGGGCCACCACTCGCCGTCGTGGTCGCGGTAGGGATACCAGCGCTCGTCACGACCGAGCCGCAGCTGCAGGTCCCGGTCCGCCAGCGTGAACCGGTTGCGCGAGACCTCCACGACGTGGCCGTCCGCTTCGAGGACGGCCGTGGCACGGGCCTGGGCCTGCTTCGGTGGGGTCCATGGCGACTCCAGCGTCTTCACCGCCGCCAGCCCGCCGTAGGACCACGCCACCGCGGCCCGGTCCAGCTCCGGGTACCGCGCGCGCAACCCCGCGTCCGACGCCGCCAGCCGGACCGTGTCCTGCCGCAGATCCAGCGCGGGCTCCCCCGCCAGCAGCCGCCGCGCCTGCTCGGCCGCGTTCGCGACCAACGGCGCCACCTCAGGCCCTGGTGGCAACTCCACCGGCGTGAACACACCCGCGCCCAGCGGCTCGGGCAGCGGCGGCAACTCCCGCGCGTACGCCACCTCACCGCTGACCCCGCGCCGCTGCACCGGCGGAGCGTTGCGCAGGTTCAGCGCGTCGAGCAGCTCACGCTCACCACGTCCGCGCAGCAGCAGCAACACGAACGGATCCGCGTCCAGCAGCCACGACACCTGATAACACAACGCCGCCGCGTGCTCGCACGGCAACTCCCAGCCGGGACAGTCGCACTCCGGCTCCAGGTCACCGATCCCCGGCAGCAGCTCCACACCGGCGTCCTCCGCGGCCGACACCAGATCCCGCGGCATGTCCTTGTCCAGCAACGCCGCCAGATGCGACGCCCGCGCCGCGACCCGGTCGAGGAACCTCTCCCAGTCGGCGTCACTGAGCCGCGCCAGCGTGACCCGGGTCTGGAACAACCCGTCCGGGCTGCCGTCTACGGTCGCGCTCAGCCGCCCCGGGCTGACCGTGATCGTGCCGACCCGTCCCGCGTAGGCGAACCGCCTGCCCCGCTTGAGCGGGTCGAGCGCGAGCGCGCTGTCCTCCATCGCCTTGATCCACGCCTGGCCCCACCACGACCGCGCGAACCGCCCGGCGCCGCGCTTGACCACGCCGAAAGCCGGGAAACCCCGTACCCGATCGTTCATCGCAACTCCACGAGCTCGGCCAGTTCGGCGTCGGTCAGTTCGGTCAGCGCGGCCTCACCCGAGGCCAGCACGGCGTCGGCGAGCGCGCGCTTGCCCCGCAGCATCGCCCCGATCCCGTCCTCGACGGTGCCCTCGGCGATCAGCCGGTGCACCTGCACCGGGCGCGTCTGCCCGATCCGGTAGGCGCGGTCGGTCGCCTGGTCCTCCACCGCCGGGTTCCACCAGCGGTCGAAATGCACGACGTGATCGGCCCGCGTCAGGTTCAGCCCGGTGCCCGCCGCCTTGAGCGACAACAGGAACACCGGCGCCTCACCGGCCTGGAACCGGCGCACCAGCTCCTCCCGCTTCGGCACCGGAGTGCCACCGTGCAGCAGCTGCGTGGTGATCCCGCGCGAGGCGAGATGGCTCTCGATGATCCGCGCCATCGTCACGTACTGCGTGAACACCAGCACCGCGCCGTCCTCGGCGAGGATCGTGTCCAGCAGCTCGTCGAGCAGCTCGAGCTTCCCGGACCGCCCGGCCGCGTGCCCGCCGTCCTTGAGGTACTGCGCGGGGTGGTTGCAGATCTGCTTGAGCCCGGTGAACAGCTTCATCACCAGCCCGCGCCGCGCCATCCCGTCGCTTTCGGCGATCTGCGCCAGCGTCTCGCGCACCACCGCCTCGTACAGCCCGGCCTGCTCCTTGGTGAGCCCGACCGGCCGGTCCGTCTCGGTCTTGGGCGGCAGCTCGGGCGCGATACCCGGGTCGGTCTTCTTGCGCCGCAACAGAAACGGGCGCACCAGCCGCGACAACCCGTCCAGATCGTCCGACCAGCGCGTCAGGAACGACCCGAGCGAGCCCAGCAGTCCCGGCGTCGTCCAATCCAGCAGCGCCCACAACTCGGAGAGGTTGTTCTCCACCGGCGTGCCCGTCAGCGCGACCCGCGCCTGCGCCGGGATCCGCCGCAACGCCTTCGCCGTGCCCGACCGCGCGTTCTTGACGTGCTGCGCCTCGTCGGCCACCAGCAGACCCCACCGCGGGCCCGCCAGCCGCTCGGCGTCCAGCCGCATCGTCCCGTAGGTGGTCAGCACGAACCCGTCGGTCACGTCGTCGAGTGACCGCTCGCCGCCGTGGAACCGCCGCACCGCGGTACCGGGCGCGAACCGGCGGATCTCGCGTTCCCAGTTGCCCAGCAGCGACGCCGGGCAGACCACCAGCGTCGGCCCGGACGCGCGATGCAGGTGCAGCGCGATCAGCGTGATCGTCTTGCCCAGGCCCATGTCGTCGGCCAGGCACCCGCCCAGCCCGAGCGAGGTCATCCGGTCGAGCCAGTTCAGCCCGCGCAGCTGGTAATCGCGCAGCGTCGCGGCCAGCGCGGCGGGCTGCGGAGCCGGTTCGGGCGCCTCCGTCAGCCGCGCGCGCAACGCTTCGAGCCAGCCGTTCGAGACGACGTCGACCCGCTCGCCCTCGATGTCGGCGGTCCCGGTCAGCGCCGCACCCAGCGCGTCGATCGGGGTGAGCGGCTTCAACGCCCGGTCACGGGCCTTGCGCGCCAGCGCCGGATCGAGCAGCAGCCACCGCCCGCGCAGGCGCACCACCGGCCGATGCGCCTCGGCCAGCTGATCCATCTCCGCCTCGGTCAGCGCGCCGTCGCCGAGCGCGAGCTGCCAGTCGAACCCGAACAGCGTGTCCGCGCCGAAGAACGACTCACCCGCCGACTCGCCGGCATCGACCACGGCCCGCGCGGTCAGCCCGAGCTCGAGGTCCTTCGGCCAGCGCACCTCGACACCGATCGCCGCCAGCCGCGGCAGCACCGAGCCGAGCAGCTCCCCGAGATCGGCGTCGGTGAGCCGGACCGCGTCGGGCACGGCAGCGTGCAGCAGCTGCTCCAGCACCGGCCACACCCGCGCCACCCGCCGCACCGCCAGCAGCGTGTCGATCCGCGCTCTCGGCCCAGCGCCGTCGGCCCACAGCTCGGCCGCGTCGCTGACCTGCGCCGGATCGGCCAGGCTGTGCACCTGCAGCACCGCCCGGAACTCGGCTCCGTCGAAGTCGCCTTCGAAGTCGCCTTCGATCCGCAGCGACAGCCGCACCCCGGCGTCGAGACCGGCCGCGACCTCATCGGCCCACCCTCGCAGCTCGGGCACCCGGTGCGGAGCCTTCGCCGCGAACGCGGGCGCACCGGCCAGCCGTACGGCCGCCGGTGTTCGCGGCAGTCCGTCCACGACGGCGTCCACGAAGTCCCTGGTCAAACCGTGCGCGTCGGCGAGCAGCCCGTCCGGCGTGACGGCTCTGGCCTCCGGCGGCATCGCCTCACCGAGCGCACGCAGATGGCCGGACTCGTCGGCGGCGAGGGGACCGGCACGCCACGCGTCGAACCCGTCGGCAGAAACCCCCGGCAGCAGCCGCCCGCGCGCGGCCAGCCGCCACGCCGCGTCGACCAGCGCACCCCAGAACACCACCGACCGGTGCGCCCCGGCCTGGTTCCGCGCCGCGTGCAGCATCGGCGCCGCCGCGTCGACGCCCAGCCGCACCGCGGGCACGGTCCGCGCGCCCTCGGGAAGCATCACGGTCACCGATCCCGCCTCGCCGGACGGCAGCGCGCCGCCCTCCGGCGACCAGAAGACCATCCGGCCCGACCTCGGCGGATCCCCCGCTTCGAACACCGCCGCATATCCGGGAAAAGTCACCCACACCCCTAACTCTGTACAAAGTACGATACTGGCTTGTCGTGTGGCACCTGAAGATCGTTACGCCCCGAGCCCGCGATAGGCGCGCACGGACAGCGGGAAGAACACCGCGAGGATCACCACCGGCCACACCGCCGCCATCAGCACGCCGTGCCCGGTGATCCACGAATCCCCGCCCCAGCCGGGATTGCCGAACAGCTCCCGCGCCGCGCCCGCGGTCGACGACAACGGATTCCAGTCCGCGATAGTGCCCAGCCACGCCGGCATCGTGCTCGTCGCGACGAACACCCCCGACAGGAACCCGAACGGGAACTCCAGCGTCTGCACCAGCGTCACCGACGACGGCGTGCGGATCTTCAACCCCAGGTAGATCCCCACCCACAGCAGCGAGAACCGCAGCAGGAGCAGCAACCCGAACGCGCCCAGCGTCGCGCCGAGACCGCCATGCGGCCGCCACCCGACGGCGAACCCGCTCCCGACGACCGCCGCCAGCGCGATCACCGCGCTGACCATGTCCGCCAGGCTCCGCCCTACCAGCACGGCCGACGGCGCCATCGGCAGCGAGCGGAACCGGTCGGTGACGCCTTTCGACGCGTCGTCGAGCACCGCGATCATCGTCGCCGCCATGCCGAATCCCATGGTCATCGCGAACATGCCCGGCATCAGGAACTCCAGGTAGTTCCCGCCACCCGGTACCGTCATCCCGCCACCGAGCAGGTACCCGAACATCAGCACCAGCAGGATCGGGAACGCCGCCAGCATCACGAGCTGTTCCGGCTGCCGCCCCAGATGGATGAGGTAGCGCCGGGTCACCGTCCAGCTGTCCTCGACAGCCCAGCGCAGCGCGCTCATGCGTTCTCCTTCTCGGTCAGGCGCAGGAAGACCTCGTCGAGCGTCGGCCCCCGCAGCGCGATGTCGTCCGCGGGAACCCCCGCCTCGTCGAGCGCCCTGGTCACCTCGGTCAGCGCCCGCACCCGGTCCGCCACCGCGACGCTGACCCGGTAGGTCTCGGCATCGGCCGCCACCTCGGCGCCAAGCGCCGCCCCGATCAGCTTCGCCGCCCGCGACGCGTCCTCACCGGTCCGCAGCACCACCTCGATCCGGTCACCGCCCAGCGCCGACTTGAGCTCGGCCGGCGTCCCGTCGGCGATGACCGTGCCGTGGTCGACGACCGCGATCCGGTCCGCGAGCTGATCGGCCTCCTCCAGGTACTGCGTGGTCAGCAGCACCGTCATGCCCCCGGCCACCAGCGACCGCACGGCCGCCCACACCTCGGCCCGCCCGCGCGGATCCAGCCCGGTCGTCGGCTCGTCCAGGAACAGCACCGCGGGCGACAGCAGCAACCCCGCCGCGAGATCCAGCCGCCGCCGCATCCCGCCCAAGTACTGCTTCACCGGCTTCCCGCCTGCCTCGTCGAGCCCGAACTCGGCCAGCAGCTCATCCGCACGCCGCCGCGCCGCCTGCGGCCGCAGATGATGCAGCCGCCCGAACATCACCAGGTTCTGCCTGCCGCTGAGCACCTCGTCCACCGCCGCGTGCTGCCCGACCAGCCCGATACTGCGCCGCACATCGGCGCCCCGGCGCGCCACATCGAACCCGGCGACCTCGGCCCGCCCGCCGTCGTAGCGCAGCAACGTGCTCAAAATCCGCACGGTCGTGGTCTTGCCAGCGCCGTTCGGCCCGAGCAGCCCGCACACCGAGCCCGCAGGCACCGCCAGATCGATTCCCCGCAAGGCGACAGCGTCGCCATAGTTCTTCCGCAGCCCGTCGGTGACGACCGCGTATTCGGGATTGCCCACCCAGAAACCCCTCACTCTGTACGTTGTACGACAACCACGATAACACAACGCCGTACTACGTACAGAGAATTCCGGTGATTCGGCGTTCACCTCGGGCCGGTTCGTCCACGTGAGCGCCACTTTCACAACGTTGAGCGTTGTGAAAGTGGCGCTCACGTGGACGAACCGGCGCACCGCCAACGGACTTGGGTAGGCCGGTTTTGCGCGCACTGGGGAGGGCCGGCGCGTAACGAACGGGACTTCTGTCACGCTGAGCGTTACGGAGGTGGCGTGCGTGCGGACCGGACGGCTCAGGAGGGTCAGGTTCCCGCGACGCCATCCGCGACTTCCGGCCAATGACCGGTCGCCACGCTCACGACCATCGTCGGCGGACGTCCGGCGGGGTGTGATAACGGACGCTGTTGGGGAATCGGGTCATACCAGACGAGAGTCATCACCTAGAGTGAGCGCACTACGATCGACTTTCACCCTGGGGAACACTATGACCACGCCACCGCAGTCCGGCCAGCCCGAATTCCCGCCCCCGCCGCCTGCTTCCCTTCCCGAGTTCCCGCCGGCCCCGCCCGCCCCGGCACAGCCCGCCAAGCCGAAGCGCGGCCTCAAAGTCTTGCTGCGGTTCGCCATCCCCATCGTGATCGGCCTGATCGTCCTCGGGGTGCGCGTGTTCTCCGGTGGCTCGTTCTCCTCGGCCAGCCACGACGTCGGCGACTGCCTCAAGGGCAACAGCAACGACGCCGACAGCATCTCCAGTGTCGACTGCGGCCCTGACGCCAACTACAAGGTTTCTGGCGTCGTGAAGGACCAGAACGAGTTGTCGGTCAAGTTCTCCTCGGCCTGCGACCCCTTCCCCAACACCGACGCGACGTTCTGGTACGGCAAATCCGGCGGCACCGGCACCCTGTACTGCCTGGAGAACCTCAAGAACCCCGGCGAGCGCATGCCCGCGGTCGGCGACTGCCTCAAGCGCTCCGGCACCGACGACGCCAAGAAGATCGAGTGCGGCCCCGAAGCCGACTACAAGGTCGCCGCGATCGAAGACGCCCCGTCAATCGCGATCCCCGGCGACACGAGCACTTGCGCCTCGGTCCCCACCGCCAAGACGGTATTGCGCTGGTCGAAGTCAGGCGGCTTGCTCCCCACCACCAAGGCACTCTGCCTTGAAGAACTGAAGAGCCCGTGACCACAGGCTGCGGTTGCGTGAGTCACCCTCGCGCAGCCGCAGCCTGCGACTCCGCTCCTCCCCGGCTGTCCCCGCGACCACCTCGCAGGGGTTATTTCCTGGAGAGCAGCACTTACCGCCTCATCACGCAGGCGGCTCACGGAGCGAGCGCACCACGCAGGAGTTCTCGCACCGTCTCGGACAGTTCGCCGTCGTGTTCGGCCACCAGGTCGCGCACGACGGCGAACCGCGTTCCGGCGGCTTCCGCCCGGTCCTCGGCGACTTGCCGGGCATGCTCGGCCGCCCCCAGATCCCGGTTCAGTGAGTTGATCGACGCCCGCAGCTCCGCCAGCACACCGTCCTGCACCACCCGCGTCGCCCGCACTTCCTGCTCGAGCCTGCCCCGCGTTTCCTCGGCGTGCACACGGACCTGCTCGGTCTCCGCCCGTGCCCGCTCGATCGCCGCACGCGCCTCGGACAGCTCCTGGCGGTACCCCCTTTCCGCCGCTTCGACCTGCTCACGCAGCTTGGCCGCCTCCCGCGACAACCCCTCACCCCGTTCTTCGGCCGCCGCCGCCCGAGCCCGCTCGTCGTTCAACGCCGTCTTCGACTCCTCGAACGAACTCCGCACCGCGGCCAGCTCGGCGACCGTGGCGGCGAGCGTCTTGTCCAGCTCCGCCACCTGCCCGACAGCGGCTTCCGCCCGCGCGGTCGCCCGCGCCAGCTCGTCCTGCATCGCCGCCGTCGCGCCTTCCGCGCGCAATTGGGCCTGCTCGGCCTCGGTCCGCGCATGCTCTTCCTGGATGCGCAGCCGCTTCTGATTCTCCCGATCGCGAACCGCCGCCTGCGAAATCCGCAACGCGTCATCGGCCTTATCGCGCGCTTCGGCCGCCGCCGCGTCGGCGATCCCGCGCAGCCTGCGCTGCTCCGTCGCGTCGGCATCGGCCGAGTCGCGCGCCGTCAACGCCTCGGCGACGGTCGTGCGCAGCTGCCGCTCGATCGTCGTCAACGCCTCGATCAGCTCCCGCGCCGGCTCCGCCGCCCGCGTCACCTGAGCACCCAGCGCTTCGACCGAGGCGCTGTCCAACGCGACCGGCCCCTCGCGCAGGGAGTCCACATCGACCAACGCCGCCTCGGCATCCCGGCAGCTCAAGTTCCGCGTGCCCCAAGCCTTGCCGTCCTGGCAGAACCTCGCCCGGTTTCCCCGGCCGCTGACCTGCGGTAACACGGCTCCGCAGCGTCGATAGCCACAGGTCCGCCGACTTTCGTCACCGTTTTCGTCAGGCCTCGGCGGAAGTGGGGGTAATCCCTCCAGGCTCAGGCCGTCCAAGTCGCCGGTTTCGGGCGTTGGGTTCATGGTTTACACCCTATCATCACGATATTTTTGGAAGAATATTGAGTCTGTTTTAAAAATATCTGAGTTGAAGGATGCAGCTAGCTTCCGATAAGGTCACATATCCCAAGTGAGCTACCGGGCAAAACGGACACCGCTGGGGACGGGCTGACGGGCGGGAGGAGAGGGCGATCTCGGAGCTTCACGAGGGGTCGAAAAACTGGGTGGCCGCCCCCGGGGCGTCAGCGGAGCCTTTCGCGCCGCAGGGACCGGTGGCGCCGACTGAGTTGGCAGACGCGGCAGAGCCGACCGAATCGGCGATAGCCGCGGAATCGGCAGAGCCGACCGAATCGGCGATAGCCGCGGAATCGGCGGACGCTGAGGCTGAGACGGCAGGACTCACGGAGGCTGTCGGACTTACCGGGCCTACACGGGCGATCGCGCCGCAACAGCATCAGGAACGGCAGTTGGCACGGCAGTCAGAACGGCAAGTGGAACGGCAGCGGGAACGGGATGCGGATGTCGCGCTACTCCCCCGGTTCGCCGAGCTCACCCCGCAGGAGCGACTGGAGCGGCTCGACGAGGCCGCCACCCAGTACGTCGAAACCCAGAGGCCTGAGAACACGCTCAAGGCGTACGCACAGGACTGGAAGATCTGGCAGGACTACACGGCCGATCTCGGCATCCCGCTGCTGTCGGGCACGGCGGGCGCGTTGACCGGCTTCGTCGTCTGGCTTGAACAGGGCCGGGTGCTTCGACCGAGCGAGCGCGAGACCGTCGCGGGTGAACCGGGAACGTGGCGAGCCGCTCCCGCCGCGCCGTCGACGATCGAACGGCGGCTGACCGGGGCGATCGCGGGGCTGCGGGACCACCGCGTGCATGTCGAACCGGAGGCGAGCCGGGCCGCGTGGCAGGCGCTCAAGGGATACCGCAGGCGGCTCGCGCAGGCCGGGACCGAACTCGGGCGGGGCAAGGCCACGATGGTCACCCTCGCCGACCTGCGCGCGATGTCGCTGGCGTGCCCGGACACCCTCGCGGGGCGGCGGGACCGGGCGATGCTGCTGATCGGGTTCCCGATCGCGGCTCGGTGCTCGGACTTGACGAACCTGCTGGTCACCGACGTCAAGCAGATCGACGATCGTGGGCTGGAGGTCACCGTCCGGCATGGGAAGAGCACCGGTGAGATGGCGATCCCGCGCCGGGACAACCTCGCGACCGATCCGGTGCGGGCGTGGCGGGCTTGGCGTGAGGCTGCCGGGATCAGCGAGGGAGCGGCGTTCCGGCGGATCGATCGGCACGGGAACCTGTCCGAGCACGGGCTGACCACGACCGGCACCAATCAAATCCTCACGCGCGCCGGTGAGCGCGCGAACCTGCCGTATGCGGTGACCGGGCACTCGCTGCGGTCCGGGTTCGCCACCGAAGCCCGGCGGGCCGGGGCCGATGACGTGGCCATCGCCGATCAAGGGCGGTGGGTGCGGGGCAGTCGCGCGCTCTACGAGTACATCCGGCGCGTTGACCGCTGGGATGACAACGCCGCCGGAGCACTGGATCTCTGAGGTGATCAGCGTGGAACGCCGGCGCGCTCCACAGGCTCGGCGGCCATGCCATCGCCAGGGCATAGGCGGCGCCCCACGGATCGGCAGGCAGCGCATGGACCGGGCGAGTGGTGGCACTCCCGGCCGTACGGAGGTACGCCTGTTCTTCCGCCCCGAAGGCCGGATCGCCGGCGCTCGAGCTTTGTGATCCTTCGTAAGGATCTTGAGCGGCTCGAGGAGGGGGTGCCCGGTGAAGATCGGCGACAAGCGACGGCTGCGGCGCGACCCGCTGGCGTACCTCGAGGATCTCCACCGGCGCAGCACGGGCGACGTGATCCGGCTGCCCTGGGGCGGCTGGTGCGTCGGCGACGCCGACCTCGCCCACGACCTGTTGCGTGACCCGGAATTCAACGGCGACCGGTCGGAGTTCTTCGGCGACCTGCTGCCGACACGGGCGGCCCAGATCGACGTCGGCCACGCGGTGCGGGACTTCCTGCGGGCTCGGGTGCCGCGGTACCGGACCGCGCTGGCCGAGGCGGTCGCCGAGCTGCCCTCGGTGAGCCACTGGCCCGACGCGGGGACGGCGCTGGCGTACGGCTGCCTGGCGGACCTGCTGCTCTATCCGGGCACTCCGGCCGGCACCCGGCGGCTGCTGGCGCGGGCCGTCGACGGCGGCGTGGTGGTCCGGCCGACGCGGCTGTGGGAGCGGGTCCAGGCGGAAGTGGTGCGGGGCAAGCTGATCACGGCCGTGGCCGGGCAGGTCGCTCGGCGCCGGGAACACCCCGCCGCCGAGCCGCGCGATGTGCTGGACGTCGTGCTCGGCGCTTGCGCGCTGACCGATCGCCTGGTCGCCGAGGTGTACCTGACGATGGTCAGAGCGGTCGTGGCGCCGATCGGCATGATGACCGCCTGGTCGGTTCTCCTGGCCTGCCTGCGGAACCCGGCGGACGGCGCGTGGCCGTGGCCGGTCGACCAGATCGTCCGGGAGGCGCTGCGGTTCCGGCCGATGCCGTGGATGCTCGGCCGCACCCTCGCCAAGCCCACCCGCGTCGGCGGTGTCTCGCTGCGGGCAGGCGCCACTGTCTCGGTCAGCCCGTACCTGGTGCACCACGACGAACAGCGCTGGAGCGACGCCAAGGTGTTCCGGCCCGAACGCTGGGCATGCCCCAGCGGGCACGGGCCGAGCGTCTCGTTCGGCGCCGGGCCCTTCACCTGCCCCGGCGCGTCACTCGCACAGGTGCTGATCGCCGACACGCTGACCGCGCTCACCCGTGACGCCACCCTGGCAGTTGCCGGTGGCGACGTGCGACCAGTGCTCAGCGAGCACGCGATCCCCCGGCCTTTCACGGTCCGCCGGACCATGACCGACTCCGGGAGGAGGTGACCTGCCTTGCTGCGACGCATCTTCGGTACCAAGCCCGCCCTGCGCTGGAACTGGTGATCCGCTCGGCCCGGTGACCCCGAACCCGATGTGACGGGTCACCGGGCCGACGCACCCGCGCGGACCGCTCAGTAATACACGCGCAGGTCCGGCCACAGCTGCGACCACGGCTTCGGCGGGCGGGCGCACAACGCCAGGCGGGTGCCCTGCTCGTCGTTGTCCAGGCCGATGCCGTTGTCGTGCACCGCGACCACGCGGCAGTCACGGAAACCACGGCGAGCCGCCGCTTCCTCCTTGAAGCCGACGAGGAGCACCGGGCCGGTCTTCGCGTCCGACGGCGGGCCCCAGTCGTAGTAGGACATGTGGCCGGAATAGGGCTGCGGCAGGCCGAAGTTGCCACCGTAGCGCTCGACCGCGGCCGCCTGGCCGTAGTTCGACGTGAAGATGACCGCGCCGCTCTGCTGACCGGGCGGAATCTGTTCCCAGGCACGGGCGACCGTCGCGGTGAACTCAGGCCAGCCGACCTGCTCGCCCTGTTCCTTGTTCATCGCCATGATCGGGCCTGCCAAGGCACTCGCCGGAACGATCGGCAACCCGATCAGCAGCGAACCCGGAAGCGCCGCCACGGCCAGGACCGCCGCGATGATCACCCTGGACCTGCGGTCGATCCAGCCGAGCGTCGGTTCGGCGCCCGCCGCGGTCAGCAGGATCAGCAGCGGCACCGAGTAGTACGGCTTTCCGCCGAGCACCAGCAACACCACGCACAGCACGGGATAGCTCAAGGCGACCGCGCGCAGCTTCGGCGTGCGCCACAGCCGGACCAGGCCCGCGATCCACACCGGCACCAGCATCGGCGACAGATACACCAGCTGCAGCGGCACGAAGGTCAGCCGGTTCGCCGTGCCGTCGTCCTGGCTGATGCCCTCCGCGACCGTGAGCAGCGGGAAACCGTGGGCCGCCTGCCAGAGGAACGACGGGGCCGCGATCACCACCGCGATGCCGACCCCGGCGGCGAGCCAGCCGCTGCGGAACACCGCGCGCGGCCCCACCGCCAGCACCGCGGCACCGAGCGCGAACAGCAGCAGGAACACCAGCCACTTGTTCGTCAGGCCGAGTCCCGACACCACGCCGAGCGGCACCCACCAGCGGCCATCGCCGGTGCGCAGCAACCGGATCGCCAGCAGGCCGATGAGCAGCCAGATGACCATGTCCATCGTGTTGGTCGACACCATGTGCGACATCAGCAGCACGAAGGCGGACAGCGCGGTCGTCGCGGCGGCGAACAGCTGCGGGCCTCGGCCCCCGCCCAGCTCCCGCGCGATGAACGCGGCCAGCACGACCGTCAGCACACCGGCCAGCGTCGCGATCACGCGCAGGCCGGCCGGATCGCTGCCGAACACCTCCGCCGCGATCCGCGCCAGCAGCGGCGTGAGCGGCGGCTGATCGACGTAACCCCAGGCGAGCCGGTCACCGGCGGCGACGAAGTACAGCTCGTCACGGTGGAACCCGTAGCCGCCGGAAAACGCCGTCAGCACCACGACCTGGACGGCGACGAGCGCGCCGACCAGTCCTCCTTCGAAACGCGGCAGTTCTTCGTCCACAGCGGACCTCCCCAGGTTGCGTCGGAATCCTAGGGCAACCCCGCCGGGGGCCGGGGCGTGCTCGACACAGAGCACCAAGGGAAGGGGCCCTCATGTCCGTGCTTCACCTCAAGACCATCGCCGCGGGCGCCGCGGCGCTGCTCGTGCTCGGCGCCGCCACCGCGGCCGCCGAGCCACCGGGCAGCCCGCCGCGGGACCTCGGCGTGCTACCCGGAGATGCCTACAGCGAAGTGACAGGCATCAACGCCGCGGGGACGATCATCGGCCACTCGTACCAAGACCTGTCCGCCAAGCACGCCGTGAAATGGGACAGCACGGGCACGATGACCCGGCTCGACACCCTCGGCGGCAAGGTGAGCCACGCCGGCGCCATCGCCGACGACGGCACGATCGTCGGATA
Organism: Amycolatopsis xylanica; assembly: GCF_900107045.1. Classification (GTDB taxonomy): domain Bacteria; phylum Actinomycetota; class Actinomycetes; order Mycobacteriales; family Pseudonocardiaceae; genus Amycolatopsis; species Amycolatopsis xylanica. The sequence continues at coordinate 1,283,099 of NZ_FNON01000001.1, read as the reverse complement.
CGCCGAGCGCGCCGATGGCACCATCGCCGCGACGCGCTGGGACGGCACCGGCCGGATCAGCGAGTTGCCCGCCCTGCCAGGGGGTCGCACGGTCGCGGCCGCGGCGATCAACGCCGATGGCGTCATCGTGGGCGTGTCCGTCAACGCGGCGGGCGAGCCGCGCGCCACGCGCTGGGACCGCGACCGCGTCACCGACCTGGGCACGCTCCCTGGCGGGCCGCGCAGCACGGCGAACGGGATCAACCGTGAAGGCATGAGCACCGGCCAGGCCATCGACGCCGATGGCCACGCGCACGCGGTGCGCTGGGATGTCGACGGCCGTATCACCGACCTCGCGCCGAAGGGCAGCACCACCAGCCGCATCACCGACAGCAACGACCGCGGCACGATCGTCGGGCAAGGCGATAGCGCCGCGGTGGCGTGGAACCGCCTCGGCACGCCGACGAAACTGTCGTGGCCGTCGGCGACCGACCCGAGCTGGGCGAACAAGGTCAGCGAGGACGGCACGATCGTCGGCGGCGGCTACCCAAGCTTCGCTCAGCAGCAGGCCGCGCGTTGGGACGCCACCGGCAGGCTCACGCTGCTGGGTCGCGCCGGCGCCGACAGCGACGCCAAGGACGTCAACGCGGCGGGCACGATCGTCGGCCAGTCCAGCGGCTTCGCGGCACGCTGGGACGGCAACGGCGTACTCGTCGACCTCGGCGCGCTGCCGGGTGGAGCCGACAGCTGGGCCGAAGCGATCAACGACCAGGGAACGATCGCCGGTGGTTCACGGACCGCCGACGGAAAACACCACGCGGTCGTCTGGCGCGCGTAGACACGGGGACAGGGCAGGCAGAGGCGCGCCTGCCCTGTCCAAAACCACGGGTGCTCACCAATCCATGACGCCCTGAGCGCAGGACGCGGCGCGCTCGGCCAGCAGGGCGCGCTCGCGTTCGTTCTTCGTCATCGAAGCGGCCCGCTCGAACTCCGGCTGGGCCTCGCCGAACCGGCCGAGCTTCGCCAGCAGGTCGCCGCGCACGCTCGGCAGCAGGTGATAGTTCTTCAACGAGGGGTCGTCGACGAGCTGATCGGCGAGTTCGAGGCCGACCGCGGGGCCGTACGCCATCGCCAGCGCGACCGCGCGGTTGAGCTCGACGACCGGCGACGGCACCGCGTCGGCGAGCTTCTCGTACAGGGCGGCGATGCGTTCCCAGTCGGTGTCCTTGGCACGCCGGGCCTGCGCGTGGCAGGCGGCGATCGAGGCCTGCAGCACGTACGGACCTTCGCCGCCCAGCGCGACGGCGCGCTCGAGCGCCTGGAGCCCGCGGCCGATGAGCAGGTAGTCCCAGCGGGCGCGGTCCTGGTCCAGCAGCAGCACCGGCTCGCCGTCGGCGCCGATGCGGGCGCGTGCCCGGGACGCCTGGATCTCCAGCAACGCGATCAGGCCGTGTACCTCGGGTTCGTTGGGCGCGAGCCCGGCGAGGATCCGGCCGAGGCGCAGCGCGTCCTCGACCAGCGCCGGCCGCATCCAGTCGTCACCCGCGGTCGCCGAGTAGCCCTCGTTGAACACCAGATAGACGACTTCGAGCACCGAAGACAGCCGGGGCGCGAGCTCGGCGCCCTCGGGCACCTCGAACGGCACGCCCGCGTCGGCGAGCGTCTTCTTCGCCCGGACGATGCGTTGCGCCACGGTCGATTCCGACGCCAGGAACGCCCGCGCGATCTCCGGTGTGCTCAGCCCGCACAGCAGCTTCAGCGTGAGCGCGACCCTGGCTTCCTTCGACAGCACCGGGTGGCACGAGACGAAGACCAGCCGCAGCAGGTCGTCGCTGATGGTCGCGGTCAGCTCGGGTTCCGGCTCGTCCTCGAGCTCGTTCGCCAGCAGCGCGTACTTGCGGCGCAGGGTCTCGTTGCGGCGGATCTGGTCGATCGCGCGCCGCTTCGCGATGGTCATGAGCCAGGCGCCCGGGTTACGCGGGACGCCCGATTCTGGCCATTGTTCGAGCGCCGCGACCAGCGCGTCCTGCGCGAGTTCCTCGGCGAGGCCCACATCGCGGACCAGGCGCGCGAGGCCGGCGATGAGCCGGGCCGATTCGATGCGCCACACCGCGTCGATCGCGCGGTGGGTATCGGTTGCCGTCACGGCGAGCCATCAGATCACCGATCAGGCCGTGACGGCAACCGAATCGCTCAGGAGCCGATCGGCTTCTCGTTCGCCTCGCGCCACTGGGCCTCCTTCTCGAGCACCTCCTGCGGCACCGCGCCCTCTGGCAGGTCCTCGGGCGCGAAGATCCGGCGGACCTCCAGCTCGAAGCCGTCACCGAACGGCGCGCGCTGCGCCCATTCGATGGCCTCCTCGCGCGACTTGACCTGCAGCAGCCAGAATCCGGCGAGCAGCTCCTTGGTCTCGGTGAACGGGCCGTCTGTCACGGTGGTCTTGCCGTTGCCCTCGTAGCGCACCTTCAGCCCGTGCGAGCTGGGCGCGAGGCCTTCGGCGGCCAGCATGACGCCCGCGGCGATGAGCTCCTCGTTGTACTTGTTCATCGCCTCGAACACCTCCGGGCCGGGCATCGTGCCGGCTTCGGTGTTCTCGTCGCCCTTGACCAGGAACATGTAACGCATGGCTTCTCCTCGACGTACGGAGCGGGTCTTCCGCCTGCTCTCTGCCTACGCGTCGAACAGCCCCCAGAGCTTTCGACACACCGTCCGAAGATTTTCTCCGGCCGGTTTTCCGGCGTTGACCCTGACACAGTGTGAGGTCGTAGAACAGCGGTATGGAGGAACACACCATGCGGATCGAAGACCGGCCAGAGCAGCACTACGTGGCGATCAAGCGGACGATCTCGATCAACGACTTCCCCGAGATCGCGGACAAGCTGCCCGTGGTCATCGGCTGGCTGGCCGGGCGCGGGATCGCCCCGGTGTCGGCGCCGTTCTTCAAGTACGACTCGCTGGAGATGCCGGACCGGCTGGAAGTCGAGGCCGGCGTCCCGGTCGCCTCACCGGTCGAAGGCGACGGCGAGATCTTCGCGGGCGTGCTGCCGGCGGGGCGCTACGCGGTGCACACCCATCACGGCCACCCGGACAAGCTCGCCGACGCCACCGGCAAGCTTCTCGCGCAGGCCGCCGAGCAGGGCCTGCGCTGGGACATGACCGACCGCGACGGCGTCGAGACCTGGGCCGCCCGCCTCGAGGTCTACAAGACCCACCCGGCCGAACAGCCCGACTGGAACAAGTGGGAGACCGACCTAGTCTTCAAACTCGCCTGACCGGGATTTAGCGGGCTTTATCCCGGACGCTTTTCCCGGGATAAAGCCCGCTAAATCCCGGTCCCACCCCAGCACCCACCCCAGCACCCACCCCAGCACCCACCCCAGCACCCAACCCAGCCCCACCCTGCACAAAGCACGCTTCACCCCCAGGCCGTCTTAGGGGTCCCTTGCGCCCATTCGGCCGTTGTCCCCCCGCCCGCAGCCGTGATCCGATGCTCGCCATGAATCGGTCCAGAGTCGTACCGGCCGCCCTGCTCGTCCTGCTGGCGTGTGCCACGCCGCCCGCCCACGCCGACCCGCCGTCCGGTCCCGGCGCGACCTCGCACTTCGGTCTCGCCCGCAAGGACTGCCTCGGCACCGCCCGCACCACCGCGAGCAAGACGTGGTTCACCGTCGCGGGCGGCGTGCTCTCCGACGTCTACGCGCCCACGATCGACAACACCAACGTCGAGTCACTGCAGTTCGTCGTCACCGACGGGCGCACCTTCACCGACCTGCAGAGCCGCGACACCACCTACACGGTGCGCACCACCGCGGGCGGCATGGCCTGCGAGATCACCAGCACCGCCCGCAACGGGCGCTACCGGCTGGTCACCGAATACCTGACCGACCCCGCGCGGGACAGCGTCGTCCTGCGCACCCGGCTCGACCCGCTGCGCGGCGGCGGTGACCTCAAGCTCTACGTCCGCTACGACGCCGGCATCAACGGCAACGGCGGCGGCGGGCAGGTCAACGGAGGCGCGGACGACGCGTCCGTCGACGCCGCGACCACCGCGCTCGTCAGCAGTGACCCCGTCACCGAAAGCAGCGCGCCCGAGCGTGACTACGGCGTCCCGCTGGCGGGCGCGCTACGGGCCGACCGCCGCTTCCTGGCCACCAGCAGCGGTTTCGCCGGGACGCCGTCCGACGGGCTCGCCCAGCTCGACGCCGCGCGCAAGCTCACCGACACCACGCCGTCGGTGTCGCACGGCAACGTCGTGCAGACCGCGCAGCTCGACTTCGAGCCACATCGCCCGGTGACGCTGTCGCTCGGCTTCGGGCGTACCGCGGCCGCCGCGGTGGCGGTCGCGGGCGACAGCGTCCGCACGCCGTTCCCCGAGCTGCAGCGCCGCTACGCCGACGGCTGGCGGGACTACGACGCCAGGCTCAAGCCGGTGCGCGGCAGCGACCGCGATGCCTACTACCACGCGGTCAACGTCCTGAAAGCCAGCGAGGACAAGACGTTCCCCGGCGCGGTCGTCGCGTCACTGGGCAGCCCGTGGGGCCAGGCGGTCAGCGCAGGCGACGCGCCCGGCGGCAAGCCGGTGTACTTCGGGTCCTACCGCGAGATCTTCGCCCGCGACCTCTACGAAAGCTTCTCGGGGCTGCTGGCCGCCGGTGACGTCGACACCGCCCGCGCCACGGTGAACTGGCTGTTCGGCAAGCAACAGCAACCCGACGGCCGGTTCCCGCGCAACTCGATGCTCAACGGCAAGAAGGCCCCGGACTCCGGTGGTGACCAGCTCGACGAGAGCGCGTACCCGATCCTGATGGCGCTGCAGGCCGGGCTCGACCGCGACAAGTCGTTGTACGACAACCACATCCGCGGCGCGGCGGACTTCGTCGTCGCGCACGGCCCGTCGTTCGGCTCGGAGCGCTGGGAGGAGCAGGGCGGGTACTCGCCGTCGACCATCGCCGCCGAGATCGCCGGGCTCGTCGCGGCGGGCACGATCGCCGACCGCAACGGCGATCCGGCCCGCGCCCGCGTCTACCGGGCCACGGCCGACCACTTCCAGCGCTCCATCAAGGGCTGGACCGTCACCTCGACCGGCCCGTACGCCGACGGCCGCTACTTCCTCAGGCTGACCAAGAACGGCGACCCGAACTCGGCCGTCGAATACAACCTGGGCAACGGCTCGGTCAACGCCGACCAGCGCGCGATCATCGACGCCGGGTTCCTCGAACTGACCAGGCTCGGCGTGCTCCCCGCCGACGACCCCGACGTCCGGCGCTCGCTGGCCGTCGTCGACCAGGTGATCAAGCGCGACACCCCGGCCGGGCCGGGCTGGTACCGCTACGGCACCGCCACGCCGGGCAGCGAGGACGGCTACGGCGACTGCTACGAACCCGACCCGACGGCCTGCGCGCCGAGCGGAAAGCCTTGGCCCAGCGGCAATGTCGGCTCCGGGCACCTGTGGCCGGTGCTCGCGGGCGAGCGCGGCGAGCAGCAGCTGCAGACCGGGGACCGGCGCGGCGCCGCGAGCCTGCTCAAGGCGATGCGCGACCAGACGAGCGGCACCGGGCTGGTGCCCGAGCAGATCTGGGAGAACCCGGCGGTGCCCGCCTCGCCGTTCGGCACCGATCCGGCGACCGCGTCGATCGGGTTCAAGCCCGGCGAGTCCGTCGGCTCGGCCTCGCCGCTGAGCTGGGCGCAGTCGCAGTACGCCCGGCTCGCCCGCGGGCTCGACGAGGGCCGCCCGGTCGAGCAGCCCGCCGAGGTCCGCGCCCGCTACACCCGGGCGCCCGGCGCGCTCGCGGTCACCGTGACGGCGCCCGCGACCGTCTCGACGCCGACGACCACCGTCACCGGCACCGCGCCGGCGGGCAGCGCCGTCGAGGTCTCGGCGACCGCGACCGACGCGGGCGGGGCGACCACCGTGGTGAGCACCCGGGCGGACGCGGCGGGGGCGTTCAGCGCCGTCGTGCCGACGCCGCTGGGGGCCACCGTCGTGACCGCGGCGGCGTCGCAAGGCAGGGACACCGGCTACGCGCAGCGCGTGGTGACCTCGGACTTCGTCACCGGCACCGTGCTGCTCGACGTCACCGATCCCGACCACGACGACAACGGGCCCGGCACCTACACCTACCCGACCGCGGGCGACTTCCACGACGGCGCGTTCGACATCCAGCGGTTCCAGGTGATCGACTCCGGCGCGACGCTGGTGCTGCGCACCCAGCTGCGCGACCTGAGCCCCACCTTCGGCTCCTCGTTCGGCGCGCAGCTGCTCACCGTGTACGCGCGTGACCCGGGCGCGGCGCGGACGTCGACCGCCGCGCCGTTCGCGAGCCGCCGCTATGGCATCGCCGCGCAGGACGCGTGGAGTTCCATGATCGAGGTGCAGGGCTTCGCCGACCCGGTCTTCACCGACGCTTCCGGTGCCCGGCCCGGCACGGCGTCCGTCCAGGCCAGCCAAGGCTCGCGCTACATCTCGATCAGTGTGCCGAAAGCGGCTTTCGGGACACCCGGGCCCGGCTGGAAGTTCGCCGTGGTGCTCACCGGCCAGGAGGGCAACAGCCCCGACCAGGCACGCGGCTTCACGCCGACGGCGGGCGCCTACACGTTCGGCCTGTGCGCGGCGGGCGGCTCCAGCCCGATCTGCGCGCTCGACCCGTCCACCGCCCCGAAGGCGATGGACGTGCTCACCCCGCCCGGAACAACCCAGGCCGAGATCCTCGACCCGACCCGGGGCCCGGTCGCCATCAGGGCGATCACGCTCTAGCGCTCAGTGGTCGTGAGTGTTCCGGCCGGTTAGAACCGGCCGGAACACTCACGACCCCAGGTTCCGGGAGCGGTCCCGGCTACTCGACCGGCGCGAGCGCGGGCCGCTTCGCGGTGACCGTGTCGCCGGAGGACTCACCACGCAGCCGCCGCTGCACCCACGGCAGCGCGTGCGCCTTGGCCCAGGCGATGTTCTCGCGGCGGCGCGTGCGCGGGTCGACGGTTTCCCGGGGCCCGAGGCCGGCGGGCTTGAGCGAGTGCGGGGCGCCGAGCGCGTCGAGCACCGCGACGGCGACCTCGGTGTGGCCGAGGTGGTTGAGGTGCAGCCGGTCGGCCGACCACAGCCGCCGGTCACGCAGCGGCCGCATCGCCCACATGTCCACCAGCGTCGCGCCGTGCCGCGCGGCCATCAGCCGGACGTGCTCGTTGTAGATCGCGACCCGGCCGCGCATCTTGCGGAACAACGCGTCCTCGACGCCGTCCACGCCGGTGAACAGCACCACGCGCGCACCGGCCTCGGTCAGCCGCGCGACACCCTTGTCGTAGTCCTCGAGCAGCCCGTCGATGTCGACCTTGGGCCGCATCAGGTCGTTGCCGCCCGCGTAGAAGGTCACCAGGTCGGGACGCAGATCGAGAGCGGGCTCCAGCTGTTCGGCGAGAATCTGCCCTGCCAGCTTGCCACGCACCGCGAGGTTCGCGTACAGGAAGCCGGGCGTGTGCGCCGCCAGCTGCTCCGCCACGCGATCGGCCCAGCCACGCACCCCGTTCGGGTAGCGAGGGTCCTCGTCTCCGACTCCCTCGGTGAAGGAGTCGCCGATACATACTAAGCGTCCGCTCATGTCTCCACTTTAGAGCACGCGAAAAGGCGGGCGCCCAGGCCAGCGGGGTACCCCGCCTCGACGGCTCACGTGTTCTGCTTGATCCAATCGGCGTACGCGACCACGTTCGTGTAGATGCCCGCCTTGTCGACGCAGCTCGCGCTTTGGCCGTGGCTGGTGGCGCCGACCAGCTTCCATTCGCCTCCGTCGGCGACCACGGCCGGACCACCGGAGTCACCGAAGCAGGCGTTGGCCGTGCCGTTCTTGTTGTCAGTGCACAGCTGCAAGGCCGGATCGAAGTCCTCCCCGCAGGCCGAAGCGCCGGCGACCGTCGTGTCGAGCTCCCGCAGCAGCACCGGCGCTTCACCACAGCCCGGGGTCGGGCACGTCTTCCCCCAGCCGAGCAACCGGATCGCGGCGCCGGTCGCCGGTGCCGCGCCGATCGCGATCGGCCGCGCGGCGACCGGCGCGGCGAGGTGCACGAGCGCGATGTCGTGGTGCAACGCCATGTCGAACTTCTCGTGCCGGATGAACCTGTCCGCTCGGATGCGTTCGCCGCCCTGGGTGCGATCGAGGGAGCCCACCCGGATCCACGTCAGCGCCGGGTCGAGCACCTCGCCCGTGTGGCGGTCCGAGACACAGTGGCCCGCGGTGACCAGCCATTCGGGACTGATCAGCGACGCGCCGCATCGCTCGTGGCCGAGCTCGTTCTGCACCGACGCCATGAACCCGTAGGTTTCGCTCGCGTCCGAGCCGCCCACGATCATCGGGCGGGCCGACGCCGGACCGGCGACGCCTGCCGCGCCCGCCACCGCCGCCAGCAGGCACAGCGCGAGCAATCGTTTCCTCATCGTGTTCCCCTCTCGGTTCCTGCTCACCGGTTTACCGAGGGGCGGCTGAACGGTTCCTGAAACGTCCTGAAGATCGCTTCAGCATCACCTAGGCGGGCTTGAAGAACGCCACGAGGTCGGCGACCAGCAGCTCAGGCCGCTCCATTGCCGCGAAGTGCCCGCCCCGCGCGGCTTCGGTCCAGCGCGCGATCTTGTTGTCGCGCTCGGCGAGGCGGCGCAGCGACGGGTCGTTGGGGAAGACCAGGTTCGCCGTCGGCACCAGCGACTGCGACGGCGCCCAGCCAGCCAGGCCCTCGTAGTACATCCAGCTCGACGTCGCGGCCGTGCCGGTGAGCCAGTACAGCGTGACGTTGGTGAGCAGCTGGTCGCGGTCGACGGCATCCTCGGGCAAGGCGGCCGCGGGGTCGGTCCAGTGCTTGAACTTCTCGACGATCCACGCGAGCTGCGCGACCGGCGAATCGGTGAGCCCGTAGGAGAAGGTCTGCGGGAGCTTGCCGAGGATGTCGGTGTGCAGGAAGGCGCCGCTCGCCATCAGTTCGCCCATCTCGGCGAACCGCGCCTGCTCCTCGCCGGTCAGCTCGCTGAAGTCCGACGGGAAACCGAGACCGCCGGTGAGGTGGACGCCGGTGACACGCTCGGGGAAGAGCCGCGCGAGCGTCGGCGAGATGAGCGCGCCGGCGTCGTTGCCGTGCGCGCCGAAGCGGTCGTAGCCGAGTTCGGTCATGAGCTCGGCCCACATCCGGGCGACGCGTTCGAGCGACCAGCCGGTTTCGCGGGGCGCCTCGGAGAAACCGAAGCCGGGCACCGACGGCGCGACCAGGTGGAAGTGCTTGCCGAGCGGGCCGAGAATCCGGGTGAACTCGGCGATCGAGCCGGGCCAGCTGTGCGTGAGCAGCAGCGCGGGCGCCTCGGGGTCCGCGCAGCGCGAGTGTACGAAGTGGACGGTGCGACCGTCGATTTCCGTGGTGTACTGCGGGAATTCGTTGAGCGCGCGCTCGTGTGCGCGCCAGTCGTAGCCGGTTCGCCAGTACTCGGCGAGGTCGCGGAGGTAGTCGACGGGCACGCCTCGGCTCCAGCCCTCACCGGGCAGCTGGCGTGGCCAGCGGGTCGCGGCGAGGCGCTGGCCGAGGTCGTCGAGGTCGGCTTGCGGGAATTGGATGCGGAAAGGCTTCATGCGGAGAAAGCTAGAGGCCTAGTAGGACAGATCTTGTCCTAGTGGCGATCAAGGCAGAGCACGAGATTCGTCCGCTTCGGTCCCTCGATGAGGTCGACCTGGCGGTAGCCCCAGCTCGCGTAGACGGCCCTGGCGACCTCCGCGGCCGGACGGGCCCACAGCACCACCTGGCGTTCGGGGCGGCCGTCGAGCAGCGCGTCGTGCAGTTTCCGTGCGATGCCGTGGCGGCGCCAGTCACGGTGCACCCCGAGTTCGGCGACGCCGTAGCCGGTTTCGCGCAGGCCGGACCACCAGGACGTGCCCGGTTCGAGGACATGGCCGATCGTGAACCCGGCCAGTTCGCCGGTGCCGGCGCGGGCGAGCACCACCCGGAAGCCCGGCTCGGCCGCCAGCTCGGGCCATTCCGCGACGAACTCGTCGGTGTCGGCCTGCGTGTCGTTGTACGGGGCCTCGGCGAACACCTCGACATAGAGCGCGAGCAGCTCGTCGGACAGCGGCGCCGTGCCGTCGTACACCTCGATCTGGACCATTTCGTCAATATAGGACGGGAAGCGTCCTAGACGCCTGGCATTATCCGGCCATGACCGACACCCCGGCACGGCTGCTGAACCTGCTGTCGCTGCTGCAGACCCCGCGCGAATGGCCGGGCAGCGAGCTGGCCGAACGGCTCGAAGTCAGCACCAGGACCATCCGCCGCGACATCGACCGCCTGCGCGAGCTCGGCTACCCGGTCGAGGCGACCATGGGGTCCGAGGGTGGTTATCGCCTGGTCGCGGGCGCCGCGATGCCGCCGCTGCTGCTCGACGACGACGAGGCCGTCGCGATCGCCGTCGGCCTGCGCACCGCCGCCGGGCAGGCGATCGCCGGCATCGAAGAGGCTTCGGTGCGCGCGCTGGCGAAGCTCGAGCAGGTGCTCCCGTCGCGGCTGCGCTACCGCGTCGGCGCGCTCGGCACGGCGACGATGGCGGTCACGACCACCGGCGCCTCGGTCGATCCCTCGGTGCTGACCCTGCTCGCTGGCGCCATCGCCAACCGGGAACGGGTCCGGTTCGGCTACCGCGACGCCAAACGACATGCCGAGCCCTACCGCCTGGTCGCGTCCGGGCGGCGCTGGTACCTCGTCGCGTTCGACCTCGACCGCGACGACTGGCGCACCTTCCGCGCCGACCGGGTCACCGAGCCGTTCCCGACCGGCGCCCGCAGCACCACCCGCGACCTGCCCACCGGCGACGCGGCGACCTTCGTCATCGACAAGATGTACTCGTCCGCGCCCCGGTACACCGCGGTCGCCACCATCCACGCCCCGCGCGAGGAGGTGGCGACCCGGTTCGGCGACATCCCGGTCGAGCTGGAGGCCGTCGACGAGGGAACCTGCGTGCTGCGCAGCCACAGCGACACGATCGAATGGCTCGCGATCCGGCTCATCCTGCTCGGCTGCGAGTTCGAGGTGCACGAGCCGCCCGAGCTCGCAGGCTACCTGCGTACGTTGGGAGCACGTGTGACACAGGCAGCGGGAGGCGTTGGGTGATCGAGATCGGCAAGCTCGAAGCGTCGGATCGAAGCGAGTGGGAGAAACTTTTCGCGGGCTACAACGAGTTCTACGGTCGCGAACTCACCGCGGCGATGGCCGACCGCGCGTGGGCGGAGTTCCAAGCGGACACCCGCATGCACGCGCTCGGCGCCAGGCTCGGCGGCTCACTGGTCGGCATCGCGCACTTCCTCGTCCACCCGAGCACCACCTCGGCCGACTGCTGCTACCTGCAAGACCTGTTCACCGCGCCCGCCGCCCGCGGCATGGGCGCGGCCAGGACGCTGATCGCCGCGGTGACCGACTGGGCCCGCGCCCGCGGGTGCGCCCGGCTGTACTGGTCGACCCAGACGTCGAACGCGACCGCGCGCCGTCTCTACGACCAGGTCGCCGAGAACCGCGGCTTCATGCTGTACCAAATCAGCCTGGATGCCTGACCGCCCGCCTGGGGATCAGCATTCGCAACGCGCGCACCTCGTCTTCACCGAGCCCGAGCGCCGTCGCGAGCGCGTTGAGCGTGTGCGGATAGGGCCGCTTGCGGTCCCCGCGTTCGAGCGCGCTGATCGCGTTGGTGCTCAGTCCCGCCTTCTCGGCCAGCTGCTCCTGGGTCAGCCGCGCGTCTTCCCGTAGCCGCCGCAGCGCCACCCCGAGAGGCGGGGACCTGCGGCTCCATAAATCCGGTTGCGCGCCCCGCGCCGCACCGGATACGTTGCCGCCACGCCCTCAACCGGACGCGAGAAGGAGGTGGACACCGTGATCACGTCAACGCAGATCATGCGCTCCCCACTCGCCTCGAGGGTGACGAGGACCTGACCGGGGAGCGCACCGCTTCCTTGGAAGGACCTCCCTTGACCGAACTGGTCATCCGTCCACTCGCCGCAGGCGAGGAAGGACTTTTCGCTTCACTGCCGGACCCCGGGCTCGTCGGCTTCGGCGCGTACCCGGAAACCTCGCTCCAGGCCATGACCGAGCGCGGCGAACTGCGCCCCGAATGGTCATGGATCGCGCTGCGCGACGAGAAGGTCGTCGCGCGGGCGGCGTGGTGGGCGTATCCCGAGTCGGCCGAACCGTTCGCATTGGCGTGGTTCGACTTCACCGACTTCGACGCCGCCGTGGCCGTGCTGCGCGCGGCTCCGCATCCGACGGAATACTCGATCAAGCTGCCCCCGGGCTGGCGCGAGGATCCGGCCGTCGCGGAAGCCGCCACCAGCCGGATCGCCGCGGCCGAGGCCGCCGGGTTCCAGTGGCTCGTCGAACGCTATCTCTACCGGTGGACACCGGACCGCGGCCTGCCCGCACGGCCCGGCAGGCTCGAATTCCGGCAGGAGCCGGACGACGAGGTGTTCTTCGACGTCCTCCGGCGCGTCGCCGTGGGCAGCCTGGACGCCCACACCCGCCGCGCGGCGGAGAAGGCCGGGCTCGACGCGGCCGCGCGGGAAGATCTCGACATCATGCTCGGCATGCCGGGGCCGCGTGAATGGTGGCGGCTGGCGTACACGCCGGACGGTGAACTGGTCGGGCTCAGCCTGCCCAGCCGCAATCACGTCAACCCGGTGATCGGGTTCATCGGCGTCGTGCCCGAGCACCGCGGGCACGGGTACGCCTACGACCTGCTCGTGGAGGCCACGCATCTGCTGGTGGCCGAGGGCGCCGACCGGATCATCGCGGCGACCGACGTGCCGAACGCCGCGATGGCCGCGACGTTCGCCAAGGCCGGGTACCCGGTCGACGCGCATCGCGTCGATCTGATCTGACCTGTGTGATTTAGCGGGCTTTATGCCACACCGGGATAAAGCCCGCTAAATCCCGTCCTGGCATAAAGCCCGCTAAATCCCGGGTTTCAGGCCCGAGAAGATGATCGCGACCGTGCGGGCGCGCAGGTCGTGGTCGGCGCCGATGTGCTCGGCGGCGCGGGCCGCGCCGATCACCACGGGCAGCAGTTCGTCAACGCCCATGTCCGCACGGACCGCGCCTGCTTCCTGGGCGCGCTTGAGCACCACGGCCAGCGCGGCCTTGAGACGGGCGCCGACCACCGAACCCGCCTTGGGCACCTCGACCCCGGCGGCGGCGAGCGCGTCACTGTAGGCGTTCTTGGCCGCGGACATCTCGATCCAGCCGGTCAGGAACTCGTAGAACGTCGTGCCAGGGTCGTCCGCCTCGGCCGCGACCTCGGCCTCTTCGGCGAACCGGTGCAGCCGGTCGATGAGGACGGCCTCCAGCAGCGCTTCCTTGGTGGGGAAGTGCCGGAAGACCGTGCCGACCCCGACACCGGCGGCTTTCGCGACCTCTTCGGTGGGCGCCGAGGTGCCTTTCGCGGCGAAGACGGCTTCGGCGGCTTCGAGCACCCGCGCGCGGTTGCGGCGGGCGTCCGCCCGCAACGGCTTCTCCTCGGTCACAACCGTAGATCGTATGCCTGTCAGGCCTCGAGCGCGGCCAGAACCTTCTCCAGCGCACGCGGCACGCCGGTGCGCCACCCGCCGCCCATGATCTTGTACGCCATCGCCTCGCCGGGGTCGTCGAGGTCGAATCCGTCGTGCGTCAGGAAGAGCCGGGTGCCCTCGCCTTCGGGTTCGAGGCGCCAGCTGACCGTCCACACCGGACCCCACTGGATGCTCAGCAGCTTCTCCGGGTCGGCGGCCAGCACCTCGCACCGCACCGGCCCGCCAGGGTGGTTCGCCGCCGGAACCGGCTGCGTGAGCAGCTCGAACCGGTGCCCGACGACCGGCCGGATGTCGTTGGGCATGTTCACCCAGCGCTCGAACAGCTCGGGTTCGGTCAGTGCCCGCCACACCTTGGCCGGTGGGTGCGGCAGGAACTGGTCGACTTCGATGGCGCTCACAAGGCCTCCTCGTCCAGCAGGTCACGCAGGTTGGCGAGCTTCTCCCGCCAGAACCGCTCGTACGGGGTGAGCCATTCGGTCAGCCCGTGCAGCGGTTCCGGTTCGAGCGAGTAGAAGCGGTGCCTGCCCTCTTTCCGCTCGCGCACGAGACCCGCGTCCCGCAGCACTTTCAGGTGTTCGGACAGGCTCGGCCGCCGCATGTCGAAATGCCCGGCCAGCTCCCCGACGGGTTTGGGCCCGTCGAGGAGCAGCCGGAGCACCTCACGCCGGACCGGACTGGCCAGCGCGGCGAAGACCTCATCGCTCACGCCGGCCACTATAGGTAGGAGATCTCCTACCTATCAAGTACCTAGAGACTGAACGCGACCGACTGCAGGATCACCACAATCACGAACACCACGGTGAACGCCAGGTCCAGCGACATCGCCCCGGCCCGCACCGGCGGCAGCAGCTTGCGCACCGGCCGGATCACCGGCTCGGTCACCGTGTGCGTCAGCCCGCGCGCCCGGTACGTCCACGGCGGCAGCCGTCCGGCCAGGCTGACGCTCCAGTCCAGGACGAGCCGCGCGATCAGCACGATCTCGAACAGGGTCAGCACGACCCCGATCAGGTAACCGAGTGCGCTCATGGTGGTCCTTTCGCCTGTTGAGCCCAGTTTGCCGACGCTTCCTAGGACCCGGCTGAGAAAACCGATCGTCCACCGATTTTCGCGTCTCTACGGTCGGGCCCATGCACGAGAAACACTGGTCGGAAGGCGTCACCCGGATCGCGGTGCTCACCGGCGCCGGCATCTCCACCGACTCCGGGATCCCCGACTACCGCGGCCCCGACGGCGTCTGGACGAAGAACCCGGCCGCGGCGAGCCTGTTCACCTACGCCAACTACATGGCCGACACCGAAGTGCGCCAACAGTTCTGGTGCGCCTACGCGGATCACGCAGCGTGGCGCGCGGAGCCGAACGACGCCCACCACGCGCTCGCCGAACTCGACACGGCCGGGCTCGCGGTCCGCGTGCTGACCCAGAACATCGACGGCCTGCACCAGCGCACCGCACTCGCCGAACGCAAGGTCCTCGAACTACACGGCTCGATGCGCTCGACCGTCTGCACGCGGTGCGGCGCGAAGACGTCCACCGAGAGCGTCTTGGCCAGGATCCCGGCCGAGCCCGATCCGCCGTGCCGGAACTGCGGCGGCATCCTCAAGCTCGCGATCGTCCTGTTCGGCCAGCCGCTCGACGCCGGCGTGCTCGGCCAGGCGCGCACCATCGCGGCGGCGAGCCAGGTGTTCCTCGCGATCGGCAGCTCGCTGCAGGTCGAGCCCGCCGCTTCGCTGTGCTCGATCGCCGTGCGAGCGGGCGCGAAGTTGGTCATCATCAATCGCGACCCGACTCCCTACGACGACGAAGCCGTCGAGGTGATCCGGGAACCGATCGCGACAGCGGTCCGTCACATCCGCAAGTTTGTGACAGATCGATGAGGGGTGTTACATGTCGAGTCGCTTGCTGGCCGCGCTGGCCGCCGGGCTGATCCTGCTGACCACGGCTTGTTCGAGCAGCGACAAGGTCAAAGGTGAGGCCGCGCCTTCGGACGCGGCCTCACCGGCCGCGCCGAAGTTCACCCCCTTCGACGAGTTCCCCGGCGCGGACCTCAAGTTCGTCGACACCCCCTCGAAGCCCGCCGCGCGGCTCAAGCCCGTCGACTCGGCGGTGGTGCCCGACCTGATCGGCGTGCCCGCCGAGCCCGGCTACCACTTCGTCGCGGTCTATATGGCCGTCACGGGCGAGCTGGCCGACCGCGGCGTCGACGACGTGCGGCTCAAGAACCTCGCGATCAAGTACCCGATGACCGGCGGCATGTGCGGCAAGTTCAAGCCCGCCTATCCCGACGACACCGCGTGCTTCAGCGAGTCCTATCCGTTCAGCGACCTCGCGAAGGTCGCTGACAACACGTGGCGCGACCACAAGTGGCAGAACATGACCGTGATGGGCACCGACGTCAAGAAGGGCGAGACGATGATCGGTGTCGCGGGCTTCAAGGTCGCGGACACCGTGGACGGTCCGTTCGAGCTGTGCGCGCCGAGCAAGGAAGAGCGAGCGACCACGTCCAAGTTCCCGTGCGTGCCGATCAAGGCGCCCGAGCGCTCGGGCAAGCCGGGTCCCGCCCCGCAGGACGGCGATTTCGCCTCCTACCCCGGTCAGCACGTCGTGTTCACCAACATGAACGAAAAGCTGGGCGTGCGCGTGAAGCCGGTCGACGCCACCTGGGCCGCCGAGCTCATCGACAAGCCCGCCCAGCCCGGGTTCCACTTCCTCGGCGTGTACCTCGCCGTGACGCCCGATCTCGCCGACCGCGGGGTGGAGAACGTCAACCTCGAGCGGCTCGTGGTCCGCTACCCCGCGCCCTCGGGCGGCTGCGTCTCGTCGACCGGGGGCACCGGTGAAGGCGCGTGTTTCGCGGCGGGCAGGCCGACGAGCCAGCTCGATCGGGTCGCCAAGGGTGAGTGGCGGACCCACTACTGGCTGAACCGGCCCTCGGGGACCGGCGTCAAGGCGGGCGAGACCCTGATCGGCTTGAGCGGCTTCGAAATCCCGGACTCGATCACTGGCACCGACTTCAAGCTCTGCGCCCCGACCCCGGAGAACCCGCTCTACCCGGGCACCTACCCCTGCGTGCCCATCACGGTCCCGGCCCGCGGCTGACCGAGGTCGTGAGTGTTCCGGCCGGTTAGAACCGGCCGGAACACTCACGACCCTGGCTGATCAGCGGATGTCGGCGGAGAAGCTGTTCACTGTCAGGCCTTCGCCGCCCTGCCACGGTTCGAAGCCGGCCTGGATGCTGGTGAGGTACCAGGAGCCGTCGACGCGCGTGCGGGCGTCGACGTCCCTGACGAAGTCCAGCACGTTGAACGACCAGCTCGGGATCGGCGACGGCGCCACATAGGACACCACGTCGTTGCCGCCGTTGTTGCCCTGCCACACCTGCCAGGTCCGGCCGCCGATCGTGGTGTTGCCGACCGGGCCGCCCACCGGCTGAACGCCGCCCTGACGGTTGAACCAGATCATCAGCTCCATCTGGTTGACGCCGGTGGTCTTCGGCGTCGGGTCCATCCAGATGTCGTAGGCGGCGTCGAAGGTGCCGCCTACGTAGCCGTACGAGATCGACGACGGCGCGCTGCCGATCTGGTTGAGCCGCCTGGGCAAGGTCGTGCCGGGCGAGCAGCCGTCGTAGTGGCAGCCGATGTAGATCGCCGGATACGACAGCGGCGCGCCGCCCGAGGTCGAGCCCTTCTGCGAGGCGATCCGGAAACCGGAGCCGGTCACGTTGATGCACTGCTCGGCGGCGCTGCCCCAGCGGTTGTTCATCACGGTGTACTTGCCCTGGATGGTCGTCGAGCCGTACTGAGCGCAGATCAGCGTGTCGGCGTGCGCCGGTGTGACACCGGGACTGGCCAGTGCCGCGGCTGCCAGCAGCGCCGCGGCGGCGAGGGACCGGATCAGCTTCATTGCTTCCTCCACCTCGATCAGGCACTCCACGTTGGGAGCGCTCCCAGAAAGGAAAGCACGTCGCGTCGACGCTGGGTAGTCCAGACGTGGCGTCGTGAGTGGTATCGCCGGTTAGAACCGGCCGGAACACTCACGACTGCCGATAGAACACGTGTTCGAGTATGCTGGGTGTCATGTCAGCGGCACTGCAGGGTTCGTTGTTCGACGACGCCGAGGAAATGAGCCTCGGCTCGCTGAAGAACGCCCGGCGCACGATGCTCGGCCGAGGCGCCTGGATCGACGTGCTCCCGGCCTGGCTCGCCGGCGCGAGCACACTGTTCGACCTGCTCGTCGACCAGGTGCCGTGGCGAGCCGAGCGGCGGCAGATGTACGACCGGGTCGTGGCCGTGCCCAGGTTGCTGAGCTCCTACCGTGAAGGCGACCCGCTCCCCCAGCCCATCCTCGCCGAGGCGCGCGACGCGCTGAGCGCGCACTACGCGCCCGAGCTCGGCGAGCCGTTCCGCACGGCCGGGCTCTGCCTTTACCGCGACGGCGCCGACAGCGTCGCGTGGCATGGCGACACGATCGGCCGCGGCAGCACCGAGGACACCATGGTCGCGATCCTCTCCGTCGGCGCGCCACGCGTGCTCGCGCTGCGGCCGAAGGGTGGCGGCGAGGTCATCCGGCGCGCGCTCGGCCATGGGGACCTGATCGTCATGGGTGGCTCGTGCCAGCGGACCTGGGACCACGCGATTCCCAAGACCGGCAAGGCGGTCGGCCCCCGGATCAGCATCCAGTTCCGGCCACGCGGCGTCTCCTGACGCCTCGGCCGTTCGGGTGACAATCGTTTCGGCCCGAACCATCTCGGGGCGGGGTCCGTGTCTTGAAGCGAGGGCGGTTCCAGGGAGACCCCCTCCGAGGTCTACGCGATGTCGGGCGGGCTTACCCCAGGGCCGGTGACCGCCGCGGAGGCCGTCGCCGGCTCGTCCCCACGCGGGCCGGCAGCAGCGGACCCGTCCGGGAGCACCCCTAGATCCCGGGCGGGTCCGCGTTTCCAACTTTGCTACACAACAAGCAACGAATTCGCCAAATCGATCGTGGCCACGGCCACGAACCGCTACGTTCGCGCACATGCAGCTGCCTTGGCGCGGGGCCCTGAAAGCCGCGTTCTCCAGCCCGTTGACCATGATCGTCGCGGCGGTGACCGCGCTCATCGCGTGTTTCCTGGCCACCGCGGCCGTGCTGCACGCTTCGGCGGCGGGTGGCGCGACCGCGCTGCACCAGTCCGGCATCGTCTGCCCCGACGAGTACGGCCCCATGTTCACCGCGCACCTGGCGAAGCCGTCGGCCATCCCGGCGGTCAACGAGGCCATCGCGAAACGCGCCGCGCAGCACGGTTTCGGCACGCCCGTGACCGGCATGTACACGCCGGTGCTCCAGTCGGAACACGGCGGCTCCGGCTACCGCACCCGCCTCGCCTACCGCGACGGCGGGCTCGACCAGCTCAAGCAGGTCAGCGGCGATCGGGCGCCCGGCATCTGGATGGGCGAGACGCTCAGCGCCGCCTCGCACACCGTGCTGGGCACCACCGGAACCTTCCTCGGCAAGCCGATGCCGCCGGTCAGCGGCACCTACCAGGACCTGACCAGGCCCGAGCCGCGCTGGTGGTGCTCGCAGCAGCCGTGGGCGGTGGAAAACCGGGTCGACGACCAGGTCAAGACCGGCTCCGTGCTGTTCGCCACCGACCGAGCCACCTTCGACAACGCCATGCGGCAGCTCGACATCGCCGCGCTCGACCAGGTCGTCATCACCTTCTACGAGCCAGCGCCGCGTTCGCTGGCCGCCGCCGAAGACCTCACCGAGCGCTCGCGCGCGATGGTCGCGGACGTCCGCGCGGATCTCGGCGACCTCGTCTACGGATCGGTCCCGTTCGACCGCTCACTCAGCATCGCGCAGCAGACCCAGCACAACGTCCTGGTGTCGATCCTGCCGCTGGCCGCGATCAGCGTGCTGGTCGGCTGCGCGGGCATCGCCACGGTCGCGCTGCAGTGGTACCAGCGACGGCACGCGCGGCTGCGGCTGCTCGCGGCACGCGGCAGCGCGCCGGTCTCACTCGGCGGCCTCGCCGCGGTCGAACTCGGCCCGGCGATCCTGCTCGGCGGAATCGCGGGCGGGCTGCTCGCCAGATCACTGCTCGGGGTGTACGGACCGGCGGGCGATGTCGGCGGTGACGCCATCACGCTCGGCTTCGCGCTCAGCGGCGGCGTGCTCGTGATCTCGCTCCTCCTGCTGGTGGGCGTGGTCGCGGTGCGCGCGCACCGCGAGTTCGAACTGGCACGCACACGCGGCCGCGGCCGGTTCGCCCGCGTGCTCCGGATGTTCCCCTGGGAACTCGCGACCGCCGCGATGGCCGTCGTCAGCTGGAACCGCATGGTCGGCTACGGCGACGCCAGCAAGCTCGGCGACCCGCTGCCCGCGATCGACCCGCTCGCGCTGACCTATCCGGTCTTCGTGGTGCTCACCGCCGGGCTGGTCGCCGCGCGGCTCGTCTGGCTGCTGCTGCACGCCTCGCACCGCGCACGCTTCTGGTCGCGCCCGGCGCTGCAACTGGCGATCCGGCGGCTGGCCAGCGCCCGCGCTCCCGTCACCGGGGTGCTGGTGATCAGCACGCTCGCGATCGGCATGCTCGCCGCGGGCACCAGCATCGCCACCGGGCAGCAGGAAGCCTTGCAGACCAAGGCGGGCTTCTTCGTCGGCGGCACCAGCCGCGTCGACACTGAAAGCGCTGTCGGGCTCGGCACCAAGCCATTGCCGGAAGCACTGCGCGACACCAGCACGGTCGTCGGCCGGATCAGCGACGCCAGCGGTGTCGTGCTGGTCATCGACCCCGCGACGTTCGCGAAGGCCGCCGAGTTCGGCGCACTGCCTCGCGACGAGGTCGACGCGCTCATCGCGAAACTCGACGGTGACCCGAACGCGCCGGTCCCGGCGATCCGCGTCGGCCCGCAGGGTTCCCTCCCGCCGCTACCGAATTCGACGATCGTCGGCAGGCTGCCCGGTTTCCCGATTCTGGGCACGCAGGTCGGCTACGTCATCTCGCGCACCGTCCTGTCGAAGTCGAAGCTCGCCGACATCGGGCGCTGGAGCATCGTGTCGACCGTGTCGCAGGAGAGCGCGCTCGCGGCGCTGGACGCGGCCGGTATCGGCAGGCTCGACGCGGTCAGCAAGTCCGGCGCGCTCAACGCGTTGCCGTTCTACGTGATCGAGTGGACGGTCGAGTTCCTGACACTGCTCGGCGCCGTGCTGGGCGTGGTGGCCGTGCTGGCGCTGCTCGTCGCCGTCGAGACCCGGCGACGGCAGAACGCGCTCGCGGGCGCGCTCGTGCTGCGCATGGGCATGCGGCTGCGGGCGTTGCTCGGCAGTCACCTCATCGAACTCGGCGCGCTGATGACGCTCGCCGCGGCGACCGGTGTCGCGTGCGGGGTCACCGTCGCCGGGCTTTCGTTGCCCCGCTTGGATCCGGCGACGTTCCTGTCGCCGAGGTCCCAGCTGCCCGACCCGACCGCGTTCGTCGCGAGCGTGCTGGTGATCAGCGCGCTCGTGGTGGCGCTGGCGGGATGGCTCGCGGTCCGCTCGGTGCGGACCGCCCGTACCGCGGAGCTGATCCGTGCCTGAGATCTTCAAGCTGCGCGGGGTCGGCGTCGACTACCGCACCCCGGCCGGGGTCGTCACCGGCATCGACGACGTCACGCTCGACATCCCCGCGAACGGCGTCACCGTGCTCGCCGGGCCGTCCGGTTCCGGCAAGTCGACGCTGCTGCGCGTGCTCGGCCTCTTCGAGCCGCCGGCGCGGGGCGAGGTCCGCTTCCAGGGCGCCGACGTCGGCGCGATGCGGCACCGCGCGCGCCGGGAATTGCGGCGCAAGCATTTGGGGCTGATCCTGCAGAATCCGCCGGACAACCTGCTCGGCTACCTCAGCGTCGCGGACAACCTGCGCGCGGCCGCCGAGTCGGCCAAGGTCACCTGCCGGCCCGACGATATCCTCGCGCAGCTCGGCCTCGACGGCACCGGCGGCTGGGACATCACCGCGCTCTCCGGCGGGCAGCAGCAGCGGCTCGCGTTCGGCTGCGCGCTCGCCCGCCAGGCGACCGTGATCCTCGCCGACGAACCGACCTCCCAGCTCGACGAGGCCTCGGCCGACCTCGTGCTGGACACCCTGCGTTATCTCGTCGCGCAGGACTTCGCGGTGCTGGTCACCTCGCATGACGAGCGGCTGATCAGCCTCGGCGCACGCGTCGCGAGGCTGCGCAACGGAAAGCTGGAGAGCGTCGCATGAAACCACCCGCGCTGGAGGCGCTCGGCCTCAGACGGAAGTTCACGCACCCCAGCGGAGACGTGGAAGTGTTGCGGGGCTTGGAATTACGGGTCGCCGCCGGTGAGCTGGTGACGGTTTCGGGCCGCTCGGGTTCCGGCAAGAGCGCGCTGCTCGCGCTGCTGTCGGGCTTCGACTCCCCCGACGACGGCAGCATCCTGCTCGACGGCGTCCCGATCGCGGGCGCGCCGCCGTGGCACACCTGCGCGGTGCTGCCGCAGGCGCTGGGCCTGGCGACCGAGCTGACGGTCGCCGAGAACGTCGCGCTGCCGCTGCGCCTGCGGTCGGACATCCCCCGCCTGAGCCGGTCCGCGATCCAGGCCAGGGTGACCGAGCTGCTCGACGAACTCAGCATCGGCGAGCTGGCCGACCGGTATCCGCTCGAGGTCTCGTTCGGTCAGCAGCAGCGTGTCGCGCTGGCGCGTGCCGTCTCCGGCAGGCCGAAGGTGCTGCTCACCGACGAGCCGACCGCGCATCTCGACGCGGCCAGCACCCCGGCCGTGCTCGGGCTGCTCCGGCGCTGCGCCGAGGAGGGCGCCGCGGTCATCGTCGCCACGCACGACGACCTGGTGCACAAGATCGCCGACCGCCGGGTGCGGCTGCTCGGCGGCGTGCTGACCTAGCAGGAGCCGGGGCTCGTGGTGGTGAACTCGAGCCGGAGGGAGTCGGTGCGCGGGAGCACGATGGCCGCGCCCTTGTCCGAGGTCCAGCCGGACGGCAGCAGCACGAGCTGGCCACCCGACTGGAGCAGCAGCTTGAGGCCGTTGTAGCGGTACCGATAGGCGGCTTCGGGCTGTTTGCAGACGACCTCGTGGACGCCGTCCATGGTCAGGTTGAGGCTTTTGGCGCTGTAGACGAGGACGTCCGGTCCTGACTGGACCGTCTCTTCCACCACGCCTCCCTGCTGCTTGCCCAACGCGATCGAGTAGTCGGCGACGGCGACGAACAAGCCGACGGTGACCAGCACGAACGCGATGCCCGCTTCCACGAGGATAGGCCCGTCGATCACCTGATGCCAGGCGAAGACGAGCAGCAGCACGCCGACGGCCAGCGCGACTCCCGGCAGGCCCGGGTAGCCCAGGCTCCTCGAAGGGTCGACCGCCACGAAGCCGAAGGCGACGATCAGCGCGACACCGGCAAGCGCGGCGATCGGCGTGCAGATCCGCAAAAGCGCGGACCAGCGGTTCGGGGCGAGACGTTTCTTCAGATAGCGGATCGCGCACAGCAGCACGAGGACCACCCCGGAGGCCGCGGCGAGCGGAATGAACAAGCCGTCGACGCCGCGCGCGAGTATTTCCGGTGTCGACTGGTTGAGCAGCGTGTAATGCACATGGAAATGGTCGAAGAACCATTGGGTGTACACGAAGCCGAAATAGAACACCAAGGCGGTGAGCAGCGTCGTGTTGGCGACGATGGACGCGACCACCTTGGCGGCGCGGGAAAACCCCGCGTCGGGTTCTTCCGGCGCCCGTGCGGGTGGCCGGAGCCGGGTCGACCTCATGGTGCTTTCTTCGACGAACTCGTGCTCACGCTCGAAACCGGCGGTTTGGGCGACTTCGGGTTGTACTTCTTGCAGGGGTTGTCGATGTGGACGTTGTACGCGATGGTCCTGTTACCGCTATTGACCGGCTCCCAGCTCTGCACGATGCATTCCGGCCCGGTCGCGCTGTCGCCCTCGAAGACTTTGTTGACCTTCACGCCGCACAGCGAGTCATCGCAGGGGTAGAAAGCCTTGAGCTGGCGCACGAACGTCGGGTAGGCCACGTCGTAATGCTGCGTCGTCACCTGGGGCATATAGCCGATCGGAATGCCCAGCACCTTGGGCGGATCCGATTTCTTCGTCGTGTTCTTCGACGGCGGCTTCCCCTGCTGGGTCGTCGTCCTGACCTCCGGCGGCACCGACGTTCCCGCGACGGTGGACGTCGATTCCTCGGTGGACGCCGCGGTCGTCCGCAATGGAGCGGGATCCTGTTGCCCGCCCAGTGTCGCCGGACCCTGACATCCGGCCACGAATAGTCCCGCGATCAGGTAAATACCGGCCCGATACCCTTTCATCTTCCTCACCCTCCCGGCCTCTCTTCCAGTGAAGAGCGCCCCGGCGCCGGAAGAAATACAGATCACCCGAGATGCAACCCGGTTGGTACAAACGGCGCACCGGTACCCTGGGCGGCGATGCGAAAGCTGAAGTGGCAATGGGGGGTCGCCGCCCTCCTGTTCGTGGGCGCACTCGTGGCGGTGTTCGTGCTGGCGGGGCCCGAGAGCCAGGTAGGCAGGCCGAATCCGAGACAGGGACCGCCCGGCACCGGGCCGCTCACCCTGGTCGCGATGGGTGACAGCACCGTCTCCGGCGAAGGCGCCGGCGCGTACACCGCGGAGACCAACGGCACGAACGGCAACTGGTGTCACCGTTCGCCCAACGCGTTCGTCAACCTCACCAAGCTCACCGGCATCGACGCGCGGATCAACCTCGCCTGCTCCGGCGCGCCCGCCGCGCAGGTGGGGCTCGGCGACGTGAAGCAGTGGACCGAGCCGTCGCAGTCCGCGCAGCTGGCCGCGCTGCTCAAGGATCACCGCGTCACCGCCGTCGTGGTCGCGGTCGGCGCCAACGACGACCCGCATTTCTCCGCGCTGGTGAACGGCTGCTTCAAGGCCTGGTTCTCCGCGAGCGGACCGCCCTGCAGCGAGGCGATCCGCAGGTCCTGGCAGTCCACAGTGGACGCGATGGTGCCCAAGGTGGTCAACGCGCTCGGCGACATCAAGAAGGTGCTCGCGGACGCGGGCTACGTGCCGTCGGACTATCAGCTGGTGCTGCAGTCGTACGCGGCGCCGATCGGCCCCGGCATCCCGGAGAACCTGCGCACGCTCAACGGCTGCCCGTTCCGCGTCGAGGACCTCGCCTGGGTCAGCCAGGACGCGGTCAAGTCACTGGCGACCGGGCTGAAACTGGCCGCGAAACAGGCGGGTGCCCGGTTCCTGGACCTGTCGCGCTCCGGCGGCGGGCACGAGGCGTGCAGTGGCGGCGCCGACATGGGCCGCGAGTGGTTCACCCGGCTGACGTTGCAGCTGCAGGACCTCAAGGACCTCGAACGCGCCCCGCACGCGGTGCAGGAGTCGTTCCACCCCAACGCGGCCGGGCACGTCCAGATGGCGCGCTGCCTGAGCGAGTTCCTCGGCACGCCGGACGGCAACGCCGCGTGCCTCACCGGCGCCGACGGCAACCTCCACCCGGCGCCCGAAGTCACCGCGAACTGAGTCGTGAGTGTTCCGGCCGAGGTGACAAGGGCGCCCCTTGTCACCTCTAGCGTTACAAAGGCCGCCCTTGTTTCCACCTCGGAACCGGCACACCGGACATCGACGGACATAAGGCCATCGTGGCGACCTAGTTCTTCTTGAGGCAGTAGGTCTTGAAGGGTGGGCGGGAGGATTCGGCGGTGTGCGTCGTGGCCTTGCTCAGCTCGCACGCCTTGCCGCGGGTGACCCCGCTGACCACGTCGAGCACCTCGAGCGTGTCAGCGCCGCACGGGACCGGAGTGAGGTCGATGCGCACCCCGGTGTCCTTGACGCACTGGCCGATGGTCGCGAGCGCGGAGGCCGAGGCCGACGTGCTCGTGGCCGCCGGCGGCACAGGCCCGCCCGGCGTGCTGTTGTTGATCGCCGAGATCACGATCGCGAAGGCCATCAGCGCCGTCAGCACGCCCGCGCCTATCAGCAGCGGCCGCTTGGCGCGGCTCTTCGCCACGCGGACGCGCAGGTAGAGGCCTTCCGCCAGCTGGAACGTCGTGTCGTCCTTGATCCGCGCCGGTATCTCGAACGTGAACTCGTGCTCGTCGGTCAGTACCGTCCGCGTGACGCCCGCGCGGGCCTCCGCGCGGGTCAGGTGCACCTCGATCGTCGAACTCATGATCTCCCCTCTCGAAGGGCCGAGTCTGGGACCGCGGGCCGATCACCGGGACGGTAAAAACCCCGACTCGCCGACAACATCCACGGGCTTGACAAATAAAGTTGTCGGTAGCAGAGTAGGCGCCGCACCGAGCACCGAAGGAGTTCCCCCGATGGGTCACCAGTTCGAGACGACCGACGAGTTCAGCGTGAACGCCACACCTGAGCAGGTATGGGAGGCCATCGCGACCGGCCCCGGCATCGACTCGTGGTTCATGGGCCGCACCGAGGTCTCCGGCGGCGCCGTGCGCACGGCCTTCGGCCAGTACAACCCCGAAATGACGGTCACGGCCGCCGAACCGGGCAGGCGGTTCGCCTACGAGTCGCCGGAGGCCGAAGACGGCCGGTTCATCGCGTACGAGTTCCTCATCGAGGGCCGCGCGGGCGGCAGCACCGTGCTCCGCGCGGTCACCAGCGGCTTCCTGCCCGGAGACGACTGGGCCGACGAGTTCGAGGCGATGACCCTCGGCGGCGCGTTGTTCCGCGCCACGCTCGAGACCTATCTCAACCACTTCGCAGGCCGCACCGCGCGCCCGCTCACCGCGTTCGGCCCGCCGGTGTCCGACTGGGACCACGCGTGGGCCGTGCTGCACCGCGAGCTCGGCCTCACCGCGCCGATCCACGCCGGTGACCGCGCCGTCGTCGACGGCGTCGAAGGCACCGTCTACTTCGTCAACGCGCACACCCTCGGCATCCGCACCGAAGGCGCGCTTTACCGCTACCTGCGTGGTTTCCACGGCGCGATGGTCGCGGGCCACCACTTCTTCGACGGGGAGCCGGACCAGCACGCCTGGGACGCCCAGCTCACCCGCCTCTACGCCTAGAAAGGACCGGTCATGCCCACCACGACCTCCGCCGACGGAACCACGATCGCCTACAGCAAGGTCGGCTCCGGCCGCCCGGTCATCCTCGTCGACGGCGCACTGTGCTTCCGCGGCATGGGCCCGCTCGACGCGCTCGCCGCCGAACTGGCGCCCGACTACACCGTCTTCACCTACGACCGCCGCGGCCGCGGCGAGAGCGGGGACACCGCGCCGTTCTCGGTCGAGCGCGAGGTCGAGGACCTCGACGCGCTGATCAAGGAAGCGGGCGGCTCGGCCAAGGTCTTCGGCTGCTCGTCCGGCGCGGTCCTCGCGCTCGAAGCGGCCACCCGCGGCCTCGCGATCGAGAAGCTCGCGCTGTACGAGCCACCGTTCATCGTCGACGACAGCCGCGAGATCCCGACCGGCTACATGGACCGCATCCGCGAGCACATCGCCGCCGATCGGCGCCCGGAAGCGTTGCGGGAGTTCATGGTCACCGGGGTCGGGATGCCCGCGTTCATGATGGTGATCATGCGGCTGATGCCCGCCTGGAAGAAGATCAAAGGCGTCGCGCACACCCTGCCGTACGACATGGCCGTGGTCGGCACGACGCAGGAGGGCAAGCCGCTGCCCGCCGACCGCTGGACCAACATCACCATGCCCACGCTGATCGCGGACGGCGCCAAGAGCTCGGCGTGGATGCGCAACGGCGTACGGAACCTGACCGAGCTGCTCCCCCAGGCCGAGTACCAGAACCTGGCCGGGCAGAACCACATGGTCAAGCCGAAGGTCCACGCCCCGGTGCTCAAGGACTTCTTCGGCCACTAGGACCCCGCGGTCCGGGATAAAGCGGGCTTTATCCCGGACCGGAGTAAAGCCCGCTTTATCCCGGATCTATCAGTCTTCGCGGACGACGTAGCTGTTGAGGAAATGGCACTGGCGGCAGGCGAACGCGGCGATCGGGTGCCTGGTCTTGCCCATCAGCTTCGCGCCGCCGAGGATGCCGCGCTTGAGCGGGCCGGCGATCCAGCGTGAGTAGCCGCCGGAGCCTTCGCCGGAGTCCATGACGAAACCCTGGTCCAGCGCGGTGGAACCGCAGGCAGCACATTTCATGGCCGGGAACCTAGCAACAGTCCCGGCCCGGCGACGCGGTTTCGCGGCTAAAGGTCGAGTGCGGCTCGCAACGCGATGTCGATGCGCTCCTGCACCTCATGGTCGATCTCGGCGACCCGTTCGTTGAACCACGGCCGGTAGAGGCGCGTCAGGTTCAGGGTGGACACCCAGTACCTGGCGTCGACGGCGACGCCGAGGATGTCCTGCGGATCCCGGTCCAGCAGCTCGGTGCCCAGCAGCCACGGGCGCTCCGAGTCGTTCACCCCGTCCGAGGACAACAGCACCACGGTGCGCTGACGCGCCGGGTCGGTCGGGGGGTGGTACGTCCAGACTTCACCCCTCCGCACGCAGGTCCTCTTCCGCCGCCGCCAAATCGGCCTCGTCGCCCAGCGCGGCGTGCTCGGCGTGCTGGGCCTTCTGCGGGACGTAGCCGGTGCGGACGGCTTCGCGCCTCGCGGCCTTCGAGAGCCAGGACGACACGGAGATCCCGTGTGCCTTGGCCGCGCGCTCGGCGAACTCGAGCGCGCCACTGTCCAGTGAAAGTGTCACCTTACGTGTCGCCATACCTTTTACCGTACCAGCCACCGGTCACAACGTCGGTGAACGTCCTTCGAACGGCGTAGAGAGCACGACCGTGGTCCGCGTCGACACCTTCGCCGACTCGCGGATCCGCCGCAGCAGGTCCTCCAGCGCCAGCGGCGACGCGACGCGCACCAGCAGGATGTAGGACTCGTCGCCCGCGACCGAGTAGCACGACTCGATCTCGGTGATGTGCTCGACGCGCTGCGGGTAGTCGTCGGGCGCTCCGGGGTCGTTCGGCGTCAGCGAGATCAGCGCCGTGAGCGGCAGGCCGATCTGCTCGCCGTCGAGGCGCGCGGCGTACCCGCGGATCACGCCGCGCTGTTCGAGGCGGCGGACCCGCTGGTGCACGGCCGAAACCGACAGGCCGACGCGCTCGGCGAGGTCGGTGAAGCTGCACCGGCCGTCGGCGGCGAGCTCACGCGCGATGGCCTGGTCGAGTGGTTCCAGCGGGCTGGTCACGAGCCCAGCACGACGAGCTCGTGGGGACGGTTGTTGAACGACTCGACGCCGGTCTCGGTGACCACGACGATGTCCTCGATCCGCGCGCCCCAGCGGCCGGGCTGGTAGATGCCCGGCTCGACGCTGAACGCCATGCCCGGCTCCAGCGGCAGGTCGTTGCCCGCGATGATGTACGGCTCCTCGTGCACGTCCAGGCCGATGCCGTGGCCGGTGCGGTGGATGAAGTACTCGCCGAACCCGGCTTCCGCGATGACGTCGCGGGCGGCGGCGTCGATCTGCTCGGCGGTGGCGCCGGGCCGGACCGCGGCGACCGCGGCGGCCTGCGCGCGCTGCAGGATCGCGTACGTCTCGGCGACGTCCGCGTCACGCGGCTCGCCGACGGCGTAGGTGCGGGTGGAGTCGGAGTTGTAGCCCTCGGCGATCGGGCCGCCGATGTCGACGACGACCACGTCGCCATGCTCGATCACCCGGTCCGAGACACTGTGGTGCGGGCTCGCGCCGTTCGGGCCGGAGCCGACGATCACGAACTCGGCCTCGGTGTGGCCCTCTTCGACGATGGCGGCGGCGATGTCCGCGCCGACCTCGGCCTCGGTGCGACCGGCACGCAGCCACTCGCCGACGCGGGCGTGCACGCGGTCGATGGCCGCGCCCGCCGTGCGCAGCGCTGCGATCTCGGCGGCATCCTTGCGCATGCGCAGCTCGCGGACGACCGGACCGGCCAGCACCTGCTCGGCGTCACCGAGCGCGTCGCGCAGCGCGAGCACGTGCAGCGCGGGGGTGAAGTCGCTGACCGCGACGCGCGCCGGCTTGCCGAGCCTGCCGGCGACCAGCTTGTACGGGTCGTCACCGTCGACCCAGGTGAGGATGTCGATGCCGAGCTCGTCGGTCGGGGTGTCCGCGTAGCCGGGTGCTTCCAGCTTCGGCACGACCAGCGCGGGCGCGCCGTCGGCCGGGACGACGAGAGTGGTCAGCCGTTCGAAGGAACCGCCGCCGGCGCCGATGAGGTAGCGCAGGTCGGAACCGGGCGTGATGAGCAGCGCGTCGGTGCCGGACTTCGCTGCGGCGGCGCGTGCTCGGTCGAGCCTGGCGCGCAGGCCGGCGACGTCAGGGGCGGGCGTATTCGGCGAACGGCGAGACATGATGCTGAGCCTAGCCGGATCCGCCGATCCGGATCAGCCGGGTTAACTCGCGATCCGCATGCCAGGCAAGTCGATGAACGCTTGGTCGCCGAGCGCCTCACGCAGCGCGCGCAACGCCGAGTGGGCGCGGGATTTCACGGTTCCGATGGGGATGCCGAGCCGTTCGGCGACGTCGGTGTGGCTGCGGTCGTGCAGGTACATGTGGATCAGGATCTCGCGGCGCATCGGCGTCAGCTTGGCCATCGCGTCGCGCAGCGCCAGTGAGGTGACGACGCGGTCCATCTCGCAGTGCGGCGCCGGAACCTGCGGCAGCGCCCCGTCGCCGGTCTCCTGCGGACGGCGGCCGCGCTTGCGGAGCCGGTCGATGGACACGTTGCGCGCCACGATGATCAGCCATGATCTGCAGGCGGCGAGGCTGTCCGCGGCGAGCTGCGGCGTGCGCCAGGCACGCAGGAACGTCTCCTGGATGATGTCCTCGGCGAGCTGGCTATCGCCGAAGGTCAGCCCGAGCAGGTAGCGCAGCAGCGCGCGGCCGTGCAGCCGGTAGAGCTCTTCGAGCTGGCCGTCGCTCAAGGTC
Organism: Amycolatopsis xylanica; assembly: GCF_900107045.1. Taxonomy (GTDB): domain Bacteria; phylum Actinomycetota; class Actinomycetes; order Mycobacteriales; family Pseudonocardiaceae; genus Amycolatopsis; species Amycolatopsis xylanica. The sequence continues at coordinate 1,252,692 of NZ_FNON01000001.1, read as the reverse complement.
TCACGATCGGAAAAGACCACGCTGAGTTGCGGATGCGATGTGGTCTGCCGCGTCACGGTCATTGCTCTCGCCTCCTGGCGTCGCTGGTCTATCCCAATGTGCTCTAAGTCACAGGCGGATACATCAGACGACCGACCGAACTGACATAGGAGGTTGAGGCGAGACGGAGCGCGACGAGTGTCGCCGCGCATCTACGTCATCCGACTTAGGATCCGGCATCCACATGGGCGAATTCGATGACCATTTGGTTCCAAATCACTTGACGGCCAGCTCCGCGACAGAGTCAGCGACACTGCCGATCACCGTGCGATTCATCGGATCACCAGCCGGATTGGATCAATCTAACCCAATCGGCGGACTGTCACCAGACCATGATCACGCCACGTGCTCAGCCGCCTGTTCCAGCGCGGGCAGCAGCAGGTCGGAGACGCTCCCCTTGTCCAGGAACCGGAACGCGCCCGCCTCCAGCGCGCCCGCGCGCACCCGGCCTTCGAAGCCGATCGCGACCACCGGGATGCGCAGCTCCCCGGTGAGCGCACGGACGAGTTCGAGCCGCTCCCCCTTGTCGAGCTGGGAGACGTCGACGAGCGCGACGGTCGGCCCGCACTCGCGGGCGAGCGTCAGCGCCGCGGTGGAGCTGCCCGCCTCGGCCACGACGTCGAAGCCGGGATGCGCGCGCAGGAACGCACGCAGCGCCGCCCGGACCCGGGGGTCCTGGTCGGCAATGAGCACCCGGGCTGGCCCGGCGCCGTCGTCACGGACCATCCATTGGCTCCTGAAGACAGGGATGCATACCTCCTATCGAGTGAACCGCGCCGAGTGATCACAAACTAGGGCCCGATGACCCGCTTCATCCGCGACACATGACGTAGACCGCCCATTGGGGTCGTGAGTGGTACGACCGGTTCTAACCGGTCTAAACACTCACGACCCCAATGCCCGGGTGGTCAGGAGATCGGGGTCTTGATGAAGATGTTGATCCGGCGGGCGAGGTCGGCGGCGTCCGCGTCGCCGCGCTGCTTGGCCAGCTCGGCGCAGAGCGGGCGGATGCGGGCCTTGGTGCGGACCGACTTCACCTTCGTGGCCGTGCGCAGTGCCTCCTCGCCGATCGAGACGCCTTGTTCGCGGTCGCCGCTGACGATGTGGTCGAACGCGAGCATCATCAGCGTGAACGCCCGGCTGCGCGACATCTCCTCGCTGTAGAGGACGGACGCGCGCGACAGCGCCGGGATGGCCTTGCGGGCCGCGCCCGCCTTACTCTCGCCGGCGAGAGCCAGTTCGGTGTACACCGTCCCGGTCATGGCGTCGAAGTCGATCATGTTGAAGAAGGCCGACCATGGCGCGCGGTCGTCCGTGCCGGCCTTGTCGAACTCCGTCTCCGCCTTGCCGAGCAGTTTCGACGCCTCGTGCTGGTTCGCGCGTTTGGCCCACGCCCACGCCTTGTTGGCGTGCAGGATCGCCAGCGCCCGGAAGGAACTCGCGCGCTGGGCGGCGGCCTCGCCGTACGCGAACTGGACCAGCGCCTCGGTGGGCTGGTCGTGGTGGAGCGCGATGCGGCCGAGACGGTAACGGACGTTGGCGACCAAGCCGTCGTGCCCGCTGTTCTCGGCCAGCCGGAGCGCGCGGCGGAAATGGTGCTGCGCGGCGGAAACCAGGCCAAGGTCGAAACTGGCCCAGCCCGCCACGTTGTGCAGGTCGGCCAGCGCGACGCGGAGTCGCTTGCGCACTTCGTCGGTGCGGGCGCCCGTCAGCAGCTCCTCTTCCCGCGCCAGCTCGGCGAGCACCCGTTCCCGGCTGGCGCCGCCGCCTTTGCGATAGTCGAGCGCGCGGTGAACCCGCGTCGCGGTTTCCAGACGTTCCACATCCGCTAACCCAACCCTGCCTTGCGGCTGATATCGCCCGCTGGTTTCATCGTCCATGAACACCCGGCCTCCTCAGGACGTTCCACCAGGATTTCCCTGTTCGGAGACGGTGTAAACACGTACGGTCATCGGATGAGCGCCGCGGCGGCCCGACGCTGGACCTGTCCGGCCTGCGACCGGGAGTTCAGCCGTGCCAACCAATCGCACGTCTGCGTGCCCGGCTGCACGGTCGACGAGTCGTTCGCGGGCCGCGCGCCGGTGCAACGGGCGATCTACGAAGCACTGATCGAGCATGTGCGGTCGCTCGGACCGGTGCATGTCGACGCGGTGCGTATCGGTGTCTTCCTCAAGAATCACACCAAATTCGCCGAATTCCGGCCGAAAGCGCGGTGTCTTTCACTCGAATTGGTACTTCCGCGCCGAGTGAACGAACCACGGGTTTTCCGGCAGGCGGAGATTTCCGAAGGCAGGGTCGTGCACACGATCAAGCTGACCTCGATCACCGACGTCGACCCGCAATTGCGGGCCTGGCTGACCGAGGCTTACGAGGCGGGTTGAGGTGCCCGTGTCCTAGAAGCGGCCGAAGACCCAGGTGCCGGGGGCGTCCGGGTTGTCCCCCGCCCAGAACTCGGTCCAGTGCTCGACGAATTCCTTGCGCGAGAGGTGGCCGTCACCGTCGAGGTCGAGCAACCCGAACGTCTCGTCCGTGTCGGTGGCCGTGCCGTTCCACGCCTCGATGAGCTGGCGGTACTCGGCGCGGGAGATCTCACCGTCGCCGTTCTCGTCGATCGCGTCGAACATGGTCTCCGCGGTGGCGGTGACCGCGTCGAGCATCCCGCCCAGCTGGTCGACGACCATCAGCACGTCGTCGAGGCTGACCTTGTCGGCGCGCTCGGACGCGGCCAGCAGCGTCGACCACCAGCCCATCATGATCGCGCGCAGGCGGACACCCTCCGCGGAGCCCGCGGTGACGCCGCGCAGCGCGACCCAGCGTCCGGTCAGCGCCTCGAAGTCGGTCTCGTCGAGGTACGCGTCACCGTCGTCGTCCATCGCGGTGAACACTGTGGCGATCTTCCGGCGCTGGAACTCACTGGCCACGGTCTCTCCCCTGCCACCATCGACGCCGGCGCGGCGCCTCCTGCCGGGGAGTCGCGGCGGGTGTGGCCGGGGTTACGGATCGCCACTGATCGGTGACCGCATCGACATCGACCGGCGCGAGTGGCACGTGTGGCGGGGTCGGCGTCCGCATCCACTCGGCGATCCGCCGGTTGAGCTGTTTGACGTGCGCACGGACCTCCTCCTCGCGGCCGAACCCGCGCACGGTCTCGGGCAGGCGGTCGATCTCCTTGCGCAGCTGGAGCGACTCGGGCAGCAAGGCCTCGGCGGTGAGGCCCTCACGGCGGAGGTAGCCCTTGAGCCACCATTGGTCGTCGTGCGGCTTGTCCAGGCCCGGCAACGGCTTGCCTGCGCCGGGCAGGTCGTCGAACTCGCCGCGTTCGATGGCCTCGCGGATCTGCTTGTCGATGAACGACTCGAAGCTCATCCCCGATGGCTTGCGCTCGGTCATCTCTCCAGTTTAGGGATTTCCGGCGCCGGTCATCTTGTTTGCAGTTCCTTGCGACCCGCTCCGGCCAGGGCGAGTGTTGCCTCAGCGCGGAAACCGCGCTGTCGAAAGGAGGTCTTGATGTGGCAACCCCGGAAGCCACCCGGCTCAGCTCGAGACGCGGGCAAACCCACGGGCTGGAAGAAGGCGCGTACCGCGCTGTTCGTGCTCCAGGCCGTCGTGGCGGCGCTGAAAGGCGATGAGGCCCTTGCCTTGGTGACAAGGGCGCTCATCTGGGTCGGTGACCTGATCGTCGAAGCAGGCAAGCACACGCGATCATGACACCCGGTCCGGCCGTCCAGGACGGCCGGACCACCACCACTTCAGGGAACAGCATCGACCGGCGTCAGCCAAGAGCAAGCGACACGAAACCCGTTTCGTGTCATCTTTCGCGGGATTGGGGGGATGATCGCCCGGTGGAGGAGGAACCGACCTGCCCGGTGTGCGGCGGCCCGCTTCCGGCGATGCCCGAGACGGGTCGTCCGCGCAAGTTCTGCTCGGACAGGTGCCGGACGCGGGCGCACCGGTCGCGCGAGCGGAGCCAGGTGCACCACTGCCAGTTCGAGGTCTTCGGGCGCGCCTGCGATCGGGCGGTCGAGTTCGTCGTGACCGCAGACGGTCAGGAGCTCAAGGTCTGTGCTGTCTGCCGTGAGCTGGCTTGGACTTTTCTCAACCAGCAACGCGCGTCCGTGACGACGGTGGCGATGCGGCGGATCGGCGACGCACCCGACCCGCCACCGTCCAGTGTCCGCCGGGGCCGCGCCCTCTACATCGAGGACGACGACCGGGTGCGCGGCGCGCTCATCCCCGCGTTGGAGCGGCGGGGATACCTGGTCAAGGGCGTGGCCAGCGGGCGTGAAGGCATGAGCCACCTCGAAACCGCCGGGCGGGACTTCGACGTCATCCTGCTCGACCTCGGGCTGCCGGACATGGACGGCATGCAGCTGCTGCGGCGGCTGCGCCTCATCAGTGACATCCCGGTGATCATCCTTTCGGCGCGCGGCGAACAACGAGACCAGCTGCTCGGTCTGACGAGCGGCGCCGACGACTACCTCGTCAAGCCGTTCAGCATCGACGAACTCGTCGTCCGGATGCGCACCGTCCTGCGGCGGACAAGCCGTGGCCAGGATCCCCAGGTCTTCGACGACGGCCTGCTGTACGTCGACTCCGCGCTCAAGATCGCGCAGGTGGCGAGCGTGACGCTGAAGCTGACCGAGTCCGAGTTCCAGCTCCTCGACCTGCTGGTGCGCCCGGCAGGCGCGACCAAGTCGGTCACCGCGATCGTCTCGGCCGTCTGGCCTGGCGAGAGCCCCGGCAATCGCGCGGGCCGGGTCGCCGTCCTTGTCGCGCGGCTGCGGCAGAAGCTCGCCATGACCGACCTCGGCCCCGACGCGATCGTGTCGGCGCGGGGCGTGGGCTACTTCTATCGGCCGTCCGACGGGACCGCCCAGCCGGACACCACCGGGCGGGTCGGCTACAGCCACGCCGAGCGGATCCTCAACCAGGACCCGTAGTCAGTCCTCTTCGGCTTCGAGCCCGTCCCGGTCCGCCCACTCGAGGAGGGTGTCCAGCGAGAACACGGCCTCGTCGATGCCCGCGTGCAGATCGCCGAGCTTCGCGAACCGCGCGGGAACGGTCGCGATCGTGCAGTCGCCCGGCTCGACGTCGTCGACCTCGTCCCACGCGATCGGCGTCGAGACCAGCGCCTCCGGGACGCCGCGGACCGAGTACGCGCTCGCGATCGTGTGATCGCGGGCGTTCTGGTTGTAGTCGACGAAGACCTTCGACGGGTCGCGGTCCTTGCGCCACCACGCGGTGGTGACGTCGCCGGGCGCGCGGAGCTCGACCTCCTTGGCGAACGCGAGCGCGGCGCGGCGGACGTCGCTGAAACCCCAGCGGGGTTCGATGCGGACGTAGATGTGCAGACCACTGCCGCCGGAGGTCTTGGGCCAGCCGACGGCGCCGAGCTCGTCGAGGATCTCGTGCGCGACATGGGCGACCCGTCGTACGGCGGCGAAGTCGCAGTCCGGCATCGGGTCGAGGTCGATGCGCCACTCATCGGGGCGCTCGGTGTCGGCGCGGCGCGAGTTCCACGGGTGAAATTCCACTGTGGACATCTGCACCGCCCAGATGACGCTGGCCAGCTCGGTCACGCACAGTTCGTAGGCATGGCGTTTGTAGCGGGGGAAGTCGACGCGGACGGTCTCCAGCCACGGCGGCGCGCCGTTCGGGACGCGTTTCTGGTGGACCTTCTCCCCCGCCACCCCGGACGGGAAGCGGTGCAGCATGCAGGGCCGCTCGGCCAGCGCGCGCACGATGCCGTCGCCGACCGAGAGGTAGTACTGGGCGAGGTCCAGCTTGGTCTCCCCGCGCGCCGGGAAGTAGACCCGGTCCGGGTTGGAGATCCGCACCGTCCGATGCCCGACCTCGAGCTCCACCGCGGAATCCTTGGCCATGGGCTCAACCTACCGCGCCAGGCGCTGACCTGCATCGATCACAACGGGCGGCCGTGGTGCGAAACAAGCCATCCGTGGGACATTTTCGGAAAGGACGTAACGGACACGCGCCGAGCCGCGACCAGCCCGTAAAGCGAACATCCCATGGGCGGGAGAAAACCGGTGAAACTCCGAAGACAGCTGGCCGCGATGGCCGTATCGCTGCTCACCACCGCCGTCGCGGCGCCGGGGATCGCCGCGGCGTGCGACGAGCGGCCCGGCACGATCGTCCCGCTCTACAGTTATCCAGCCTCGGGCACCTGGTCCACGCTGATCGAGGCCAAGAAGCGCTTCCCGAGTGTCCCGGTCATCGCGATCGTCAACCCGGCGAGCGGGCCCGGCGCCGCAGCCGATCCGGAGTATCTGACCGGCATCAGCAGGCTTCGCGAGGCGGGTGTCATCCCGATCGGGTACGTCACCACGTCCTACGCCACCCGCACGCCTGAGGCGGTGCGTGCGGAAATCGATCTTTACAAGCTGTGGTACCCGAAACTCCAGGGCATGTTCCTCGACGAGATGTCCAATGTGGAGGGTCTGGAGGGCTACTACCGCGACCTGTCGCAGTACTCGAAGAAGCTCGGATTCAAGCGGACGGTCGCCAATCCGGGGACGGCGACGCTGCGCAGTTTCGTCGGCACGGTGGACACGCTGATCGTCTACGAGAACTCGGGACTACCCGAGTCATGCTCGGCGGCAAGCTGGCAACGCAGGCACGACAAGGACAACTTCGCCGTGCTGGGCTACAACATCGGCAGCCTGAAGGAGTCCACAGTGGACTCGTGCACGTCGAAAGTCGGCTGGGTCTACTTCACGCACGGCGGCATGCCCAATCCTTGGGATGGGCTGCCGCCGTACCTGAACAAGCTACTTTGCTATCTCAAGTAGCCCGGCGAGCAGTCTGTCCACATCGGATTCGTCCGTGTACGGCGCGATTCCCGCACGCACCGCGCCGTCGTCGAGCCCGAGCCTGCGAGCGGGCTCGTAGGCGTAGAAGGTGCCCGCGGGCGCGTTGACGCCGCGGGTGGCGAGGTGCTCGTAGACGGCCTTGGGCTTGACGCCGTCGAGGGTGAACAAGGCCGTCGGCGTGCGACGCTTGGGCGAGCCGAATCGGCGGGCGCCGAGCTCGTCGAGGCCGGTTTCGAGGCGGTTGAGCAGCGCTGATTCGTACTCCTCCAGCGCGCGCATCGACGTCGCCAGCCGCTCGCGGCGGGTGCCGGTGCCCGGGACGAGCCCGGCGAGGAAGTCGATGGCCGCGGTCGTGCCCGCGAGCAGTTCGTACGGCAGCGTGCCGAGTTCGAAGCGCTCCGGCACCACGTTCACCGACGGGGCCAGCTTGTCGGGGTGGACGGTCTCGAGCAGCGCCGGGCTCGCGGCGACCAGGCCGAGGTGCGGGCCGAGGAACTTGTACGGCGAGCAGGCGTAGAAGTCGGCGCCGAGCTCCTCCAGGTCGACCGGGCTGTGCGGGGTCAGGTGCACGCCGTCGACGTAGAGCAGCGCGCCCGCCGCATGCGTCTCGGCGGCGATCGCCGAGATGTCCGGCCGGGTGCCGAGCAGGTTGGACGCGCCGGTCACGGCGACCAGCCTGGTCCGGTCGCTGAGCGGCGGCTCGCCGAGTTCGCCGGTTTCGGTGTCGAACTCCGTCCAGCGCACGGTGACCCCGCGTGCCTCAGCGGCCTGGACCCACGGGCGGATGTTGGCGTCGTGATCGAGCCTGCTGACGACGATCTCGTCGCCCTCGCGCCAGTCCTTGGCCAGCGCCCGCGACAGGTCGTAGGTCACCTGCGTCATGCTGCGGCCGAACACGACGCCCTCGGGCGCGGCGCCGAGCAGGTCGGCGACCGCCTGCCTGGCCTCGGCGACGATCGTGTCGGCCCGGCGCTCGGCGGCCGTCACCCGGCCGCGGTTGGAGACGCCCGAGGTCAGCGCCTCGGCGATCGCGGCGGCGACCGCTGTCGGTGTCTGGGTGCCGCCGGGACCGTCGAAGAAGGCCGTTCCGTCAGCCAGCGCGGGGAAATGCTTGCGTACCGAGGTCACGTCATAGGCCACGGCTTCAAACTACCCGGACCGGATGCCGGACGACGGCGCCGAAGAGATAGCCCTGGGTGTTGAACGGCGCGACGTCCGGCTGGGTCGCGCCGGTGATGTCGGTGGCGCGGGCGCGCAGGACGTGTGTGCCGGTCGCGGACGGCCGCCAGCGCAGCTCCCAGCACTGCCAGGCCCGCTCGTGCACCGGCCCGACCGGGTTCGCGCAGCGCCAGGTCGCGCCGTCGTCGGTGCTGACCTCGATCCGCTTGATCCGGCCGTGCGGCGACCACGACCGTCCCCGCAGGACGTGCGTGCGCCCGGCCGCGAACTCGGCGTCGCGCCGCAGTTCGAAGGCGCTTTTCGCGACCTGCTCGGTCATGAGCTCGCCCTCGGCGGGGTACCCCGGGCCGGTGAGCCGGTAGAACTGCGTGTTCCACGGCGAGAAGAGCGGCTCGTCCGCCACCTCGATCTGCCCGACCCACTTGATCGACGCGATCCCGATCCACGACGGCACGACCAGCCGCACCGGGAACCCGTGATCGGGCGGCAGCGGCTCGCCGTTCATCTCATAGGCGAGCAGAACGTCTTGCAGCGCCTTCGAAACCGGCAGCGGCCGCCGCACCCGCCCGAGGTTCTGATACTCCGGGTCGAGCCCCTGCGGCAGCACGTCGACGGCATGCCTCGTGAGTCCCGCGCGCTTCAGAACGGTCGCCAGGCGCACGCCACGCCACCGCGCGACCCCGATTCCGCCGAGCTTCCACGGCGTCCCCGAGACGGTCTGGCCCTGCTGGCTGGTGAAGAAGCTGCGCCCGTTCCCGGCGCATTCGATGGCCGCGGTGATCGTCTCCGACGGCAGCGCCCGCAGGTCGCGGTAGCTGAACTCGATCGCGTTGGCGAGCGTCGGCGCGCCCCGCAGCCCGGTCCCGAACAGCTTCAGCCGCCAGGTGTCGGCGTCGATCAGCGGCGTCGAGGTGTGATCGCGCACGAAGAATCGCTCGATCGGCGTGAGGTAGCTGCCCGCGAACGCCTCCCACCTGGTCTCGGCGTTGGTGCCGTAGACCTCGAAGAACTCGGGCGGCAGCGGCTTCACGATCGGCGCCTCGGCGAGCGCGCTCCCCGTGGTCCCCGGCAGCGCGGCGGTCGCGGCCACGCCCGCGGAAAGGCGGAACAGGGTGCGCCGGGAGAACCACTGGGCCGCGCGCACCTTGTCATAGGTCAGCTCGTTCATTTCGCTCATTGTGTGGACGCGGCGTGGCGCGTCCACCGCTTCCACCTGTCGGACACTATCGCGGGGTCGTGAGTGTTCCGGCCGGTTCTAACCGGTCTAAACACTCACGACCCCCGAAACTCGGGGTTGACTCTGGAGTCGGCTCCAAGTTCTACGCTCGGGGCATGTTGACGATGTCCCAGGTCACGGCCAGGACGGCGGTCCCGGCCGACACGATCAGGTACTACGAGCGGATCGGTCTCCTGCCGCCGCCCGAGCGCACGAGCGGGGCGCATCGGCGTTACGACGAGCGGGCCGTCGACCGGCTGTTGTTCATCCGGGGCGCGCAGCGGCTCGGCCTGCACCTCGCCGAGATCGGGTCGCTGCTCGAGGTCCGGGACACCGGCGAATGCCCGTGCGAACCCGCCGAGACGCTGCTGCGCAGGCATGTGGCGGAGATCGACGCCGAGATGGCGCGGCTCGCGGCGCTGCGGCGGGAGCTCACCACGATGTTGTCGCAGATGCCGGGACCGTGCGCCGATCCGGCGCCAGGGGCCTGGTGCCCGCCCGTGGAGGAGGTGACCCGAAGTGCTTGACGACTGCTGCTGCGGTGGCTGCTGCTGACCACAGGTGAACGCCCCGTTCGTCGACAGTCGACGAACGGGGCGTTCACGCGTTTCGGCGCTACTTCTGCACGATGTTCTTGACCTTGTCGATGACCTCGGTCGCCGCGTCCTTGACCTTCGCCGCCAGCTGGTCGGCCTTTCCCTCCGCGCGCAGCTGGTCGTCGCCGATGGCCTCGCCCGCCGCTTCCTTGGCCTTGCCACCCAGCTTGTCGCTCAAAGACATCGCGTTCTCCTCGCTCTCCGGCGGCGCACCTCCGCGCCGTTCACTGGATCGACACCGGGGCCGGCCGGATCGTCACGACCTCGTTCGGGTGACAACGATCACCTGGGCCCGTTTTTGCGGGTAAGCGTGACGAATCCGGACGTGCCGTGTCTTGAGGAAGTCAGCTCCCGCGGGGAAAGGATTGTCGAGCACCCCATGACGACATCCACCGAGATCACGCTCGACGATGCCACGCTGGTGGCTCGCGCGCGCGATGGTGATACGAATGCCTATGAGCAGCTGGTTCGCCGCTATCAGGGGCCGATGTACCGGCTCGCGATGCGGATGCTGGCCAGCACCGGGGATGCCGAGGACGTGGTGCAGGAGGTCTTCCTCACCGCGTGGCGCAGGCTCGGGCAGCTGCAGGAGGACGCCGCGTTCGTCGGGTGGCTCTACCGGGCCACGACGAACCGGTGCCTGAACGTCATCCGCGCCCGCAAGCCGGTCGCCGAGGTCGAGCTGGACGAGCACGCGGCCGTCGGCTCGGCGGGCAGGCCGGAACGCGCCGCCGAGACGAGCGCGCAGCTGGCGGCGCTGACCGACGCGCTCGCGCTGCTGACCCCGGAACAACGCGCCTGCTGGCTGCTCCGGGAGGTGCACGGCCGGTCCTATCAGGAGATCGCGCAGGTGCTGAACACGACGGCCACGGCCGCGCGCGGGCGGATCGCGCGCGCTCGGGCACAACTGGCGGAGGTGATGGCGCCATGGAAATAGCACAGGACTACCTCCTGCCCTGCGGCCGCGACGTCGAGACGGTCTGGGAACGGCTCGACGAGCCGGACGAGCACGAGGCGGGCTGCGAACACTGCCGCGGCGCGCGGGCGAGCCTGCTGGTGCTGCGGGACCTGACCGGCGAGCTGGTCGCGGATCAGTCGGAACCGTCGCTCGACCTGACCGGCCGGATCATGGCGGCCGTGCGGGCCGACGTGCGCAGGCGGGACCTGCTGCCGGTGCCGACGACCGAGCCCGGCGCGGTGCGGGTGAGCGCGCAGGCCGTGGCCGCGGTGCTGCGGTTCGCCGCCGACAGTGTCGAGGGGGTGCGTGCGCGCCGGTGCAAGGTGATCGAGGCGCCCGACTACTCGGTGACCGTCGAAATGACCATCGCGGTCGGCTATCGCGAATTCAGCGGGACCGCGCTCGCGCAAGTGCGCGACCGGGTGACCGCGGCCGCGAGCGCGCGTGTCGGCGTGCGGCTGGCCAGGCTCGATCTCACCATGGACGACCTCTATGAATCCTGAAACCTCGACGACTCCTGAAACCGAATCCGTGATCGCCGAGCCGGTGATCGCCGCCGTCGCCGCGCACGCCGCGACCACCGTGCCCGGCGTGATCCGGCTCGAACCGGGCTTGCGAGGGCTCGCGGGCTCGGTCGTCCGCACGGCCCGCCAGAAGATCAAGGGACTCGATCCGGCGCCGACCGAAGGTGTCCGCGTCACGGTCGAGAACGGGGAGGTCCGCTTGGAGATCGATCTGACCAGCTCCGGGTTCGACCAGGTGGCCGCCGTCGGGCAGGCCGTGCAGCGCACGGTCGCCCGCGCCGTCGCCGACGCCACCGGACTGACGGCCACTGCGGTCGTCGTGTCCATTGTGGACATCGAAGGCGGGCTGCGATGACCGCGCGGAGCGAGTTGACCCAAGCGCTGCTGTCCGCGCTGCGCGAGTTGGACGGTCTCCGTCCCGCCGCGCCGCGAGACCTCGGCGCGCTGGCCGTCGGCGTTGACGACGACCTTGTCGAGATCCGGCTCGTCGCGCTGGCACTACCGCTGCCTCCGTTGCTGCGTAAGGCGGAAGCGTCGCTGCGTTCCATTGTGGACGCTTCGCCGTTCCGCGGCGCGCGGCTGCGCTTGCTGGTCACCGACCTCGACGCGGCCGCACTCAAGGAAAGAGACCTGGGTCACATGATCGGCCCGTGACATTCCCGCGCACCGCGGGTCCTATCACCAGACCAACGAAAAACCAGGAGGAGCAGCCATGACGAACACGACCACCAAGGCACCCGGCACCGAGATCGCCAAGAGCGACGCGCTGGCCTCTTCGCAAGGCACCACCACCATCGCCGACACCGTCGTGCAGAAGGTCGCCGGCCTCGCCACCCGCGAGGTCCCCGGCGTGCACGCGCTCGGCAGCGGCACCGCACGCGCGTTCTCGGCGCTGCGCGAGCGAATCCCCGGCGGCTCGGCCAGCGCGGGCCAGGGCGTCGCGGTCGAGGTCGGCGAGAAGCAGGCCGCGATCGATCTCGTGATCCTGGTCGAGTACGGCGTGTCCATCGCCGAACTGGCCCGTTCGGTGCGGCGCAACGTGATCACCGCCGTCGAGCAGATGACCGGGCTCGAGGTCGTCGAGGTCAACATCAACGTCTCCGACGTCCACATCCCGGGCGACGACGAGGACAACTCGGACACCACCCGCGTGCAGTAAAGGAGAACACCATGTCCGCCACCCAGCTCGGCCTGCTGACCGGCCTCGCTCTCGGTTTCGCCGCGGCCTTCGGCGGTTTCGGCGCCTTCCTGGTCGTGCTCGTGCTCGGCGCGCTCGGCCTGCTCGCCGGGCGTGTGCTCGACGGCAAGCTCGACCTGTCCCAGCTGACCGGCCGCGATCGGGGCTGACCATGACCATCGCCGAGCTGGGCACGCTCACGATCGCCGACCGCGCGGTCGAGCGCATCGCGGCGCACGCCGCCACCGAGGTCGACGGGATCGGTGAAACCGCCAAGGCCAGCGCGAAGGTCGACGGCGGTTTCACCAGCCTCGGTGTGCGGCTGTCGGTCGAGTACCCGCGCTCGGTCGCGAAGACGACCGAGCGGGCCCGCGCGCACCTGCTGAGCCGAATCGAGGAGTACACCGGCCTCGAGGTGTCGCGAATGGACATCACCGTGACCTCTTTGGACGGTGCGGCCGCGGTCACCAGGAGGGTCTTGTGAAACGGCGGCCACGCAGGAGTCTCCCGGCCACGCTGACCGCGCTCGGCCTGCTCGCGATGTGCGCGCTGGTAGCGATCGTGTCGATCCAGCTGATCGTCGGCGAGCGGCCGTGGGTCGACTACCGGGTCGTCACCCGGGTGCGCTGGAACGAGCTGGTCCCGGTGATCGCGGGCGGGATAGCGGCGCTGCTGGGGCTGCTGTTGTTGCTCGCGGCTGTCCTTCCCGGGCGGTTGACCGTGTTCCCGTTGCGTGGCGACGAATCCGGCATCGACTCGGGCGCTTCCCGCCGTAGTTACCGCAGCACACTGCGGGCCGCGGCGTCCGGAGTGGACGGTGTGAGCAGCGCGAAGCTGAAGATCGGCCGTCGTCAGGTGGCGGCGGTGGTCTCGACCGAGCGCACGGTCACCGACGGCTTGGCCGACGCCGTGCGCTCGGCGCTCGATCAGCGGCTGGCGCAGATCGGGCCGGTCGAACAGCCGACCGTGAAGGTCAGGGTCAAGGCGAGCAGGAGTGCGTCATGAGCAGCCACAATCGTCCGGCCCGGCTCAACCGCGCACTGCTGGCGCTGTTCGGGCTGCTGTTGATCGCGGGCGGCGGGTTCGCGGTCGCCACGCACTTCGGGAAGCTGACGGTGATCAAGCCAGACGCGACCGTGCTGCCTGCCGGAACCCCGTCGACCTGGGTGTATTACGTGGTCGCCGCGGCCACGATCGTGGCCGGGTTGCTGATGGTGCGCTGGCTGGCGGCCCAGCTGGTCCGCAAGCCCAAGGCCGCCGCGTGGGTGTTCGACCAGGATCGAGGCCGGACCGAGCTGGCCGCCAGTACGGCGTGCGCGCCCTTCGCGGCCGAGGTCGGCGGATATCCCGGGGTGCGTGACGTCAGTGCGGCCTTGGCGGGGAGCCGGGAGGCGGCTTCGCTCGCGCTGGTGGTGACCGTCGAGCAGGACGGGGATCTGACCGAGATCCGGCGTCGGCTCGACGAGGAAGGGGTCCCCCGGCTGCGGCAGGCGCTCGACCTCGAGGAACTGCCCGTCCGGCTCGAGTTCCGGTTCTCGGCCAAGACCGGCGCTCGCGCGAAGTAAGCGAAGAACGGGATAAAGCGGGCTAAACTCCGGGAAAAGCGCCCGGAGTTTAGCCCGCTTTATCCCGTTCCAAGCTCAGGGTCAGAGGGTGCGGTGGTAGCGCTCCAGCACTCGGTCCACCAGCCCCGCGGCCCCGCCCAGGTATCCGGCCGGGTCCAGCAGCTCGGTCAGCCGGCGCGGGCCGATCAGGCCGTCCAGCTCGGGTGTTGCCTGGACGATCTCGGCCAGCGTCTTGCCGGTGCTGGCGGCCTGGTGAGCGGCGCAGGTCAGCAGCTTCTTGGCCGCCGCCTTGCCCAGCAAAGGCGCCAGTGCGACGTTCAGGCGCTCGGCCACGATCGCGCCCCCGGTCAGCGCGAGGTTCTCGGCCATCCGCTCCGGATGCACGACCAAACCCTCGCTCAGCTCGACCGCGGTGTGCGACGCTCCCCCGGCCAGCCGCAACGCCTCGCGCAGCGGCTGCCACTCCGAATGCCAGGCGCCGCCTGGGCGTTCGTCCTCCGCGAGCATGCTCTGCGCGAGGATCGCCGCGTGCGCGGGGACCTGCCGGGCCGCCGCGATGATCAACGTCGACAGCACCGGATTCCGCTTCTGTGGCATCGCCGACGACGCGCCTCGGCCGGCCGCCGCGGGTTCTGAAACCTCCGCGATCTCCGTGCGGCACAACAACTGCACGTCGAGAGCGAACTTGCCCAACGCGCCCGTGACGAACTGCGACACCACACCGATGTCGGCGATCGGGGTGCGCGCGGTGTGCCAGCACGTGGTCGGCTCGGTCAGCTCGAGTTCCTCCGCGAACGGGGCGAGTAGCTCGACTCCTCCCAACGGCAACCGGGTTCCCGAGTCGATCTCGGCGTACTCCCCATACGCCGACAGCGTGCCCGCGGCGCCGCCCAGTTCGGCGGGCAGGCCCGCGCAGACCAAGGCGCGCAAGCGGATTTGGGCGTCGAGGATCAGCTGCAGCCAGTTGGCCGCCTTCAGGCCGAACGTGATCGGGACCGCGTGCTGCGCGAGGGTGCGCCCGGCCATGACCGTGTGCCGGTGCTCGTCGGCCAAGCGAGCCAGTGCCGCTGCCACCGCTTCGAGGTCGGAGTTGATCAGGTCGAACGCGCGGCGGGCGATCACCATCGCCGCGGAGTCGAGGATGTCCTGACTGGTCGAGCCGCGGTGGACGTACTCGGCGGCGGCGGGATCGAGGTTGGCGACGACCTGGGTGAAGGCCGGGACGAAGGCGACGACCGGGTTGGCCGCCGCCCGTGCCGCGTGGGCCAGTTCGGTCACGTCGAGGTACTCGTGGCGGGCGGCCGCGGTGATGGCGGTGGCCGCCGCGGCGGGGATCAGGCCGAGCCTGGCTTGGGCTCGGGCCAGTGCGGCTTCCGCCTCGAGCATCGCTTGGAGCCAGGCCTCGTCGCTGACGAGCGGTTCGACCGGGGTGCCCGCCCAGGTCGGCGCGAGCAGGCCCCCGTCGGTGGAGCTGGTGGTCATGGCTCTCCTGTCATACGGGGACGGTGGCGTCGAGTGCCAGTGCCGCGCGGGCGATCGCGTCCGCGTCCTCGAGGGTGACCGAGCCGACGCCGGGGCGGATGCCCGCCGCCGTCACCCAGTGCACGCCTTCGGTCGGGACGCCGAACGCGAACCGCGCCGGGTGCGGGCGGCCGAGTGCGTCGATGACGCGGTACGGACGGGCCGTCACGGACAGACCGCCGCTTTCGTAGGCGCCGCCGGGCAGGCGGTACGGACGGCATTGGCCGGTCGTCAAAAGGTGGCGCAGCAACGGGTTCCCAGTGCGGCGAAGGTCGATTTCCGGCAGCCTGGCCTCGATCAGGCCGGTGACCGGCACGGCGGGCGACGGGATCGACGAGCCCACCAAGAAGCAGTCGTCACCCGGTTCGACCGTCATGCCGGGCCCGGTCATGCGCAGCACGCCCGCCTCGATGAGCGCGATCATCTCCTCGATGCGCCGGGCGGGCGGGCCGATCGAGGTGTACGCGTTGAGCGGGTTGTACCAGCGCTCCAGTTCGTCCCGATAGGACTCGCCGCCGATACCGCCGTGGTCGACGACCTGCCGGATCTCGTTGCGCAGATCGCGCAGGACGTCCAAAGCGGACTTGAGCGGGCTGGTGCGGTTGCCCATCCTGGCCTGCTCGACGTCGGCGCGCAGATAGTCCAGCAGCCAGGCGGTGAACTCGCCGGTGTCGGCGAACTCCCGGTCACCCTGCGGCCTGCTGATCCGTTCCCAGCTCCAGCGCTCCGTGATGCCGTATCGCTCCAGCAGCGGTTCCTCGTCCCGGGTGCGGACGAACTCCGTCACGAACGCCTGACCGTCCTTTTCGGACGCGCACAACGTCTGGTAGTAGACGGCTTTGACCTCGAGGTCGACCAGCGGCCAGACCGACTCGGCGAACGCGACCGGGGCCAGCGTCCGCAGTTCCCTGATCTTCGCCTCGGTCAGGAACAGCGGCACATGCCGCCCCGAAGCGCCTTTCTGGTTCTCTCCCCTTGCGTGGTAAGGGATTCCGCGCCGCGACCCGGCGAACAGCTGAGGCTCCAAACCGGACTTGACGTAGCGCAGAGAAGTGCCATGACGTTCGTAGACACCGCCGCGCTCGACCGTCAGGAGGTTCAGGTAGTCGAAGAAGTTCAGGCCGAGGCCACGTAACGCGACCGCCTCACCCGGCATGAACCGGCGGGTCTCGGTGTCGGCCGGATTGGCCTGCTCCAGGTAGATCAGCTTGCGCGTCTCGGCGAACCGGCTCAGCCGCTCCTGCTCGGCCGAGCGGGCCACCGGGCCGTGGCCGAGCGCGAGCGCCACACCGTCGAGTCCGGAAAGGACAGTGCCGTCCCGCAACGAGAGCGTCTGCTTGCCGTCGGCGGAGTCGTCCAGGGCGACCGCGGCCGACGTGTGCACGACGACCGACACTTGTTCGGGCGCGCCTGCCACGACCCGGCGGAAGACCCACTGCAGGTAGTGGCCGTAGAAGGCGCGAGACGGGTACTCGTCCGGTCCGAGCCGGTCCGCCTCTTCGCGCACCCAGGCCGGATACACCCCGGGCAGCTCACCGTCACGCAGCCAGGTCGACCAATCGTAGAGCGACGGACCGGGCACGATCGGGCCTTCGCACCGCACGCTGTCGTCGGTGAACATGCTGACCTGCGACGCGACCGTGTTCATCAGCAGGCCCGTACGCTGCCGGGTCCGCCACACCGCGCCGGGACCGGCCGGGAACTCGTCGACCACGTGCAGCACGACCTGGCGCGGACCGTCCACATTGGCCAGCAGCCGTTCGACCACCGAGGTGCCGCGTGGTCCGGCGCCGACCAGGCAGAGCCGGAGCTCACCGCTCATCGTCGGCCATCCCGTCACGCCAGCTGGGCCTGCCCGGCTTCCAGTCGAGGCCGAGCCTGGCGCGGTCGTTCGACGCGCCGCGCAGCTCGGTGAGCTGATACGCGGTGAACCAGCCGAGCAGGCGCCCGGCGAGATCGGCCGGGATCGTCCTCGGCGCGGGCCCGCCGAGCTGCTCGGCGAACCACGGCAGCCAGACCGAGGCCTCGGCAGGCTCGTCGTCGGTCACGTTGAACGTCCCGGTCACGTCGCTCTCCACGGCGAGCACCGCGGCCTGCGCGGCATCGTCGACATGCACGAACGACGTGATCCCGCCCGCGACCTCCGGCATCCGCAGCTTGCCCGCGGCGACCGCGGTGGCGATCGCGCCGTCGCGGCCGTACCAGGTGCCGGGACCGTAGAGCGTGCCGTAGCGCAGCGCGACACCGGAAATGCCTTGTGCGCCAAGGACAAGCCGTTCCAGCTCGGCGACCGCCTGCACCGTGCGCGCCCAGTCCTCGTCGGGCGCGTCCAGGTAGAGCGGGGCGTCTTCGTCGAGCACCGGATCACCCTCCGGCGCCGTGGCGAACGCGATGCTCTGCGCCACGATCCGCCGGACACCGGCGTCACGCGCGGCCGTGAGCAGGTTCGCCGTGCCCTCGGTGCGCAGCCGGGCCGTCACCTCCAAGCCGAGCGAACCACGGTCGCTCAGCGCGGAAAGCTGGTGCACGATCACATCCGGCCTGGCCACCAGCAGCGCGGCGCGCACCGCGTCCCGGTCGAGCGCGTCGGCGACCACCGTCAGGTCGGCTGAAGGCGCGCGGGCGGGCTCGCGGACCATGGCCGTCACGTGATGACCACGAGCACGCAGCAACGGGAGCAACCTCCGCCCGATCACGCCGGTCGCGCCGGCGATCAGCACGCGCATCGCTCAGTCCTTTCCGTCTGGGGTCGCGACCCGCATGAGCAGGCGGCAGGCCGGATCGCCGTGCCGGAGACATCCGGTGGCGCGGTTCTCCGTGAGTTCGATGCCGAGCCCGGCCGACCAGCCCGCGTGGATCTCCGTGCACGGGCATTCGTAGCCGTCGAGCGAACCGGCCATGCGGACCATCGTCACCGCGAAGTTCTGCCGCATGGTCAGCTCCAGCAGGTCTTCGCCGATCACCTCGATCCCGCCGTCGCGCAGCTCGGAGGGGAACATGTACTCGGCGCACGCGTCGTAACGGGCACGGAGTTCGTCCAGGTCAGCGGCTGGTTTGCCGCCGAACTGACGCAGCATCCGCTTGCCGACGTGCTCGGCGACGAAGCGCAGCGCCTCGGCGTTGATCTCGTTCGCGACCTCGTGCCCGAACCGCTTGGCGACACCCTGGTACCAGCGCGCGTCGTGCAGCCACCACTGCCGGTACACGTCCATCGCGCGGGCCACGCGCGGCTCGACGGCCGTCACCGCTGCTCCAGCAGACGCGTGCGGAACTTCTCGCGCATCTCGCGCTTGAGCACCTTGCCCGTGGCGCCCTTGATCACGTCGGACGCGTCCATCCGCATCGCCTTGGTCAGCTGCGGGAACCCATGCGTGTCAAGGACTTCGTTGACCACAGACGTCCAGTCGGTCTCGTCCGCGGACGCGGCGACTTGAAGCAGCACGTACGCGTCCGCGACGCCGTCGCCGTCCCAGTCCGCCCGGACGCCGTCCGGCGCGACCGCGACGACCGTGCAGTCGGCCAGCTCGGGCAGTTCACGCAGCAGCAGCTCCTCGGTGCGGGTGCTGAACACGATCCCGTTGACCGTCCGGATCGCGTCCGGCGCGCGGTCGAGGTGATAGAAGTTGCCGCCTTCGTCCTGAATGGACAGATCGCCGGTCAGCCAGTAGCCGCCGAGCCGCAGCTGATGCCAGGTCTTCGAGTCGTTCCAGTAGCCAGGGGTCAGCGTCGGCGACTTCACGCCGAGCCTGCCGACCTGACCGGGCGGCAACGGGACGCCTTGCTCGGACAGCACCGCGCCCTCGGCGAAGCTCATCGGCTTGCCGATGCACCGGCCGTACGACGCGCTGCCGGGCTTGTGTCCATTGTGGAAGATCGAATAGCCGGTCTCCGACGAGCCGAGCCCGTCGGTGAACACCGATCCGGCGATCCGGTGCCGCTTGAAGTCCTCGCCGACCGTCAGGTAACTGCCCTGCGCGATCAGCGCGCGGACATGGGCCTCGTGCGCGGCGTCGCCGGTGTTGTACCAGGCTTCGATGCTGCCCATCTTGCGCTGCGACAGGTCACTCGTGGCGATCTCGCCGTACGTTCCGGCGAAACCGAACACGGTAGTCGGCTGGAACCGGTCGATGGCATCGAGGACATCGGACCCACGCTGGCTGGACTGCAGGTAGACCGGCGAGCGCAGCAGCAGGCCGAACATCAGCACGGACATGGCGGCGTTGTGCGAGCCCGGAAGTGCTACTAGCAACCTCCCCATGGCCGTGCCGACGGAGAGTTTCAGCCGGTGCAGCTGGGCGTAGAGCAGCGTCTCGTGGGTGTGCGGCACGGCCTTCGGCATGCCGGTGGTGCCCGACGAGTGCGAGATGATGATCGGGTCGGTCTTGTCGTGCGCGTACGGGAAGACCTTCGGCAGCGGCTGCCGGTCGTCGGCGCGGATCGCCGAGGCGGTGACGCAGAACCGGAGGCCGAGGCGTTCGTAGTTCTGCTTGAAGTTCTCCTGGTGCGCCTCGTCGGTGATGATCCCGACGGCGCCCTGGCGGCGCACGTATTCGAGCGCGATCTCCGGCTTGAGGTTGCCGTTGACGAACGACGGGATCGCGCCGAGCGACTGCACCGCCATGAAGTTGATCGCGAACTCGGTGCTGGAGAAGGTCTGGACCGCGACCGGGTCACGCGGCTTGACGCCCTGCGCGTGGTACCAGCCCGCGTAGATCTCGACGATCTCGTGCAGCTGCCCGAGTGTGAGCACGTCGGGCCGGGTGCCGTCCGGCGCCAGCCAGGTGCCGTCGGTCCACAGGACCTGATCGTCCAGCGACCGGCCGTATGCCTTCAGCCGGTGGATGACGTTGCCGGCGCCGAGCCGCTCGTCGCCGAGGATCTGGGCCCGCTCTTCCTTGCTGATCACGATGATTCTCCCTTGAGTGAGGTCTGGGCCAGTGCGACGAGACCGGGCACGCCGCCACCCGGCGGCTCGTCGTCGAGGCTCGCGATGAGCAGTGCGACCGCCACGTGCCCGTCGGGCTCGGCGGTGCCGAGCACCCGGTGCGCCGCGGCCGTGCGCGGGTTCCCGGCGAGTTCGACGCCGATGACCAGCACCTGGTCGAGCTCGTCGTCGGCGAGCAGGACGGCGGCGACGTCGAGCGGGCCGGAGCCGGGTTCGTCCCCTGTGGACACCGACAGCAGCGGGCCGGTGATGCCGAACTCCTTGCTGACGTACCCGAGGATCGCGTTCGACGTCGCCTGCATGAACAGCAGCGCGTTGTGCGGCTGCCCCTCGGTGAGCAGCCTGCTGGCGAGGTCGGTGGTGACACTGTCGCCGAGCACGCTCGCCAGCACGATCGCGGTGCGGGCGCCGTCGGCCGGATAGGCGTTGAGGCAACCGGCCGCGACCTCGTACACGAGCGGGTTGAACGGCGACTCGACGAAGCCGCTGACCTGCGCCGGTTCGCCCGGACCCGCGATCGCCGCGGCCAGGATCTTCATACCCGCTCCAGCAGCAGCGCCGTGTTCGCGCCTCCGAAAGCGGCGTTGACGGTCAACGCCCGGCGCAGCTCCGCCCGGCGCGGCTCGTTCGGCACGTAGTCGAGGTCGCAGTCCGGGTCGGCCGTGGTGAACCCGGCGGTCGGCGGCACGACCCCGTCGAGCAGCGCGAGCAGCGAGATGACGAACTCCACCGCGCCGGACGCCTCCAGCAGATGCCCGGTGGTGCTCTTGGTCGAGCTGATCGGCACCTCGGGCGCCCGGTCGCCGAAGACCTCGTGGAAGCCCCGCGTCTCCGCGAGATCGTTGTGCTTGGTGCCGGTGCCGTGCGCGTTCACGTAGTCGACGAGCGCGCCCGCGTCGTCGCCCGCGCGGTGGAGCGCCGCGCGGACCGCCGTGACCAGGCCTTTCGCCTCCGGGTGCGGACGGGCGACGTGATACGCGTCGGAAGCCGCGCCCCAGCCGACGACGCGCGCGAGCGGCGCCGCGCCACGTTCTTCGGCACTCTCGGCGGATTCCAGCACCACGGCGGCGGCGCCGTCACCGAGCAGCAGCCCCGACCGGGCCGCGCTGAACGGCCGCACGACGCCATCACGCGCGAGCGCCCAGCCGGAGTCGAACTTGGCCTGATTCTCCTCCTCCACCAGGTAAGCACCGGCGCAGACCGCGCTCTCGACCCGGCCGGACGCGATCATCCGGCAGCCGTGGATCAACGCGGACGCCGACGCGACGCACGCGTTCGTGAACGCGATCCGCGGCCCGCGCGCACCCAGCCGGACGGCCAACGCCTCGGCCAGCCGTGCGGGCACGGTGCCGCCGACCCCGGTCAGATCCGCGCCGCCGGACCGCCAGAACCGGGTCAGCGCGGTGAAATCACCCGCCGTGCCGAGCAGGACGGCGGTGTCCCGGCCTGCCGGAAGCTCCGCCATTTCGACCGCGGTGTCCGCGCAGTGCGAGAGCACCGGACGTACCGCCGGGGTTTCCTCGCTGTCGTAGGTCGCGGCGACGTGTGAGCGCAGGCCGTTGGTGGCGAACCGGGTGATGCGCTGGAATTCCTGGCGCCCGGCGAACACGCCGTCCCGCACCCGCGCCGGGCCCTCGCCGAACGCGGTGTGCACGCCGAACCCGGTGACGACGACCTCAGCCATGGTTCGCCAGGCCCTCCGTGATGCGGGTGACCGAGGTGACGCCGGTGACGTGCTCGTCGTCCGGATCGAGCGCGATCCCGTGCCGCAGTTCGAGCAGGTGCAGGAACCACACCAGCCCGAGCGAGTCGAGGACCAGCTCGGTGTCGTCCCCCTCGAGATCGGGGAAGATCTTCGGATCGGACAGCAGCAGCCGCACCTGCTCGGCGGTGATCCGCGTCCCGGCGTCGGTGGTCATGCCTTGGCGCCACGCTTCGCGACGTCGGTGACCAGCTCACCGAGGCTCATCGCGCCGAGCGGCTCGATGTCGGTCTCGGGGAACTCGACGCCGAAGCGGCGTTCCAGCCGCATGGTGAGTTCGATCAGGCTGAGCGAGTCGAGATCGATGCCGCCGGAGCCCAGCGGCGCGGCGTCGTCGACCTCGCCTTCGAGCGGGTGGCTCATGTCGTCGGCCACCGTCTTGAGCACGAACAGCCGGATCTCGGTCTCCAAAGTGGTCTGCATTGCGTTCCTTTCCTTATGCGGGGACTGCTCCGCGGAGCACCTCACCGCGGCGGACGAGCTTTCCGTTGGGAGTGCGGGGAAGTTCGGCGAGCACCCGGATGCGGCGCGGCAGCTTGTAGTCGGCGAGCCGGTCACGGCACCAGGCAAGCAGCTCGGACTCCGAGGCCGTGCCGGTCACGTACGCCTCGGTGAGACCGTCGTGCACGACCACGGCGTCGAGCACCCCGGAATGCCCGCGCAGCACGGTTTCGACCTCACCGAGGTCGACCTTCAACCCGCCGATCACCACGAGCGAGTCGCCGCGGCCGAAGAGCAGGAGGCCGCCGTCGTCGCCGATCTCGGCCCGGTCGCGCGTGCGCAGCCAGCCATCGCGGTAACGGTCGCCGGGCACGGGATGCAGGTACGGCGAGCCGTCCGGGAGGTGGACTTCGAGTTCGCCGTCGAGCACGCGCATCCGGACGCCGGGGCAGGCCCTGCCGACGGACGGCCGCATCGAACCGCTGACGTCCATCGCGACCACGCCGGTTTCGGTGGTGCCGTAGGACTCGCCGACCGCGAAGCCGAAACGGTCCTCGAACCGTTTCGCGGTGGCTGGGTCCATGATCTCGCCGCCGCTGACCGCCGCTCGCAACGACGGGAGCGGCGGGAGGCGCGCGGCCGTGCTGACCAGCTCGTAGTGGAACGGGGTGCCGAACAAATGGTGCACGTCGTGCCGCGACGCCGCGGCGAGAATGTCCTTTGCGGACACTCGGTCGGCGAACACCGCGGTCACACCTGCTCGCAGCGAGTGCAGCAGGCCCGCGATGAGGCCGAAACTGTGCGCCGTGGAGCTGAGCAGCAGCACCCGCTCGCCTGCCCGCGGCATGCCGTCGATGCGGGTGAAGCGGTCGATCTCCTCGGCGAGTGAGTCCGGAGTCCGGCCGATGACCTTGGGCGTGCCCGTCGACCCCGAGCTGAACTGCACCAGCCGGTGCGCGGTGGCCGCGGGCAGCCCGGTGCGGTGGTGCCGGGTGATGAGTTCGTACTCCCTGGCGAAACTCGGCGTCTGCCCGGCGACGCCGCCGCGGACGGTGAACTCGGGGTGCGCGGTCGCCCGGATCGCGTCGACCTCCGCCGGTTTGAACCGGTGGTCGACGAGCATCACCTGCGCGCCGAGGCTCCAGAGCGCGAGCATCGCCTGCACCTGGGTGTAGCTGGGCGGCACCTGCAGCATCACCGTGCTGCCTTCGCGGATCCCGCAGCCCGCGAACACGGCCGCCTCCTGGGCGACCTCGGTGCGCACGCGGGCGCGGGTGCGGATGTCGTCGCCGTGCGCGAGATAGGGCAGGTCGCCGGGGTGGGCGTCGAACAGTCCACGCAGGAGTTCGGTCATCCCGCTCATCAGGACTCCCGGCAGAACTCGCCGATCGGGATGCCGACGTGGCGCTGGTCGGTCGCGAGGTAGCCGAGCAGCTCGTCGCCGAGCTGGAGTTCGGTGACGTTGCGGACCTTCGCACCAGGGCCGAGCACCCGCACGTGCCAGTCGTCCTGGACCGTGAGGCTGACGACGACGCCGTCGGCCGAGTGCGCGGTGATGGTCAGCAGCGGCCGCGACTCGAGCTTCGCGCGGCCGACGATCACCCGCCGGGTCTTGCCGTCGGCGTTCACCGCGAGGACGGTGCTCCCCGAGCCGAGCTCGCTGAGGTAGTTGGTGCGGTTGTCCGGGCCCAGCACGTAGGAGTGCAGCGCGCCGGCGTTCACCCGGAACGGGCGGGTCGGCATGTACGGCAGCGGGTGCGTTTCGCTGCAGCACAAGATGAATCCGGTCGAATAGGAGCCGACCAGGATGCCCTCGTCCTCCCCGAAGTGCGAGCAGGTGTCGACGCAGACGCGGTCGCCGAGTCCGTGGTGCTCGATGCGGTCGACCGTGAGGGTCGCCAGTTCGAGGTTCGGGGATTGGGCTTCGAGCATGCGGACGAGCGCGAAGACCTCGCCGGCGTCCTTGGGCGCCAGCAGGATGCCTTCGGAGCCGCGCTCGAGGACGTCGACGACGATCGAGGCCTCTTCGAGGTCGGCGCAGACGCAGATCAGCGCGCCGGGCGACTTGTCAGCGGCGGCGAGCACGATCTCGAGCGGGATCTTGGTGGGATCGGCGAATTCGACGACTGCGTACGGGAGGTCGACCGCGGCCGCGCAGGCGAGCTTGAGCGTGCGGTCGTCGCGGACGTGCACCCAGCCCGCGATGTTCTTGTCCGCCTGGTGGGTCAGCGCGGACAGCTGGTCTTCGTCGGCGACGTCGACGACCTTGATGTTCGCGGCGCCCTCGCCGGTCAGTACACCGACGATGGTGGGTGGCAGGGTCGCCAGCAGCGCGGCGTCATCGGACAGTACGCCGTGGACCTTGGCATGGATGGCCGCGTCGATCACCCCCTCGCGGTGCTCGAGCGGAACTGTCCGGACGTCGATCCATGCGAATTTCATGCGGCACCTGTCTGGAGTTTCGAACGGGGTTCAGTGGTCTGGACCGGCGACGCGTGCACGACGGCGGCGAGCCGGGCGACGAGCGGGGCGGGCTGGGGCGCGGTGAAGATCCGGCGGCCGATGGCGAGCCCGGCGCAGCCCGCGAGCATCAGGCTGGCGCCGTACGCGACGGGATTGGCGCCGTCGGCGGGGCCGCCGGCGCAGAGAATGGGGAGCGGGCAGCTCTCGACGACCTCGGCCATCCGGTCGACCGGGTTCGACGAGGTGGTCTTGACCAGGTCGGCGCCGAGGTCGACGGCGATGTTCACCACGTGCGAGAGCAGCTTGGGGTCGTGCGGGTCCTTGATGCGCGGGCCACGCGGATAGATCATCGCGAGCAGCGGCATGTTCCAGCTGTCGCAGGCCTCGGCGACCGCGCCCAGATCGGCCAGCTGCTTGGCCTCGGTGTCGGACCCGATGTTGACGTGCACGCTCACCGCGTCCGCGCCGAGCCGCACGGCTTCTTCGACGTCGCCGACGAGCACCTTGGCGTTGGTGTCGCTCGCGTGGATCGTCCCGGCGGACAAGTGCACGATCAGCGAGCACCGGCCGAGCAGCTCCGGCGCGATCGTGCGGGCCCGTCCCTTGTGCACGATCACCGCGTCCGCGCCGCCCGCGACGATCGCCCTGATCAGGTCGTCCCAGCCGCTGCGGCGCACCACCGGTCCATCCGAGACACTGTGATCCAGTGGCACGAAAAGGTATTTCCCGTCCCCCGCGACGGAAAGCCGGCGCAGCCGGAACCTCTTGCCGTCGGTTGCCATCTTCTCCTCCCCTCTCCACATCGAATAATCGATTGCCCAATCGTGCATGAATTACGCTCGGCACCGCCAATACCGGCCCGGCATAACTCGGAGATTATGGCGCTCTGAGAATATTTTGATAAACACGCGTTGAACGAGGCCATGGTCCGCCCAGTTCGGCATCGCGGACGCCAACTGGGGAATTCCACCCGGCGGCATTCTGACAAAGTCGGGGGTCGTGAGTGTTGTGGCCGGTTCTAGCGGACCGGTATTTGTCGACTTACCACGCGAGTCTCGGCGCGAGTGGAAGGTTTGCTCCGTTAGATGCAGAAATTCTTCCACTCGCTCGGGCTCGTCCACCCTGGGCACGTGACAAGGGTCGCCCTTGCAACGCTCTAGGTGACAAGGGCCGCCCGCGTCACCCAGACCGGGGCGCGGCGTGCGGGAAACGGAGCGTTGAACGCCTCGTTTCCCACACGCCACCACACATAAGTCACTGTCGTTCCGCTGAGCGTGACACAAGCCCCGTTCGTACCGACCAGCCAAGCCCAGGCCAGGCGTAGATCGCCAAAAACCGGTTGGCTCTAACCGGTCACACCACTCACGACCCCCGAGCACGGGTTCCCCGATCGCGGAAAGTTTCACCAGCTTGGCCGGGGCGGCGCTGGGCAACCCTGCGGAAAACAGTGTTTCTAATAGCGCGGAGTTCGTTATGGGAATATTCCCCTTCCCGGGATATGAGAGCGGTTCGCTCACAGCACCGAACACGACACCTTCCGCCAAGAACGGGTATCGGCCGAGTACAGGGGGCTTTCTCAGAAGATTCCGAGAAACGAACCTGAGCGGCTTTGAAAAATCTCTCAGGCTGGTCTGCGATATTCAGCGCATCCGCCCCGCATCCCGCTCAGGAGGACTGGTGTCCGACACCTTCCCTGCCGCCACCGTGGCGATCGCCTACCACGGCGGCCGGGGGCACACCGCCCGGCTGGGCGAAGCGGTCGCCGTCGGCGCGGCCGCGGTCGACGGGGTCGAGGTGATCCCGATCGAGGTCAGCGAGATCACCACCCCGCAGTGGCACCGGCTCGACGACGCCGACGCGATCATCTTCGGCGCGCCCACGTACATGGGCACCGCGTCGGCCGCCTTCCACGCGTTCGCCGAAGCCAGCAGCAGGCGCTGGTTCACCCGGCGCTGGACCGACAAACTCGCCGCCGGCTTCACGAACTCCGGGTCGATGGCCGGCGACAAGTCCAGCACACTCTCCTATTTCGCCACGCTCGCCGCCCAGCACGGCATGCTCTGGGTGACGCTCGGGCTCGCGCCCGGCTGGAACTCCGGCAAAGGCAGTGAATACGACCTCAACCGGCTCGGCTTCTATCTCGGCGCCGCCGCGCAGTCCAATCTGGACAGTAAACCGGACGCGGTGCACAAGTCCGACCTCGCGACCGCCGAACACCTCGGCGCCAGGGTCGCGACGCAGGCACGCGTCTTCGCGGCCGGCAGGCTGGCGACGCGCCCATGACCAGCACCGTCACCCAAACCCGTCCCCGGTTCGTGCTCGCGGCGGCCGTCACCGCCCAGACACTCGTGCTGCTCGACAACACCATCCTCAACATCGCCGTCGACGTCCTGTCCGACCCGGTGCGCGGCATCGGCGCCAGTGCCAGCGAGCTGGCCTGGGCCGTCAGCACCTATCCGCTGATGTTCGCCGCGCTGATCTTCACCGGCGGCGCGCTCAGCGACCGCTTCGGGCCGCGCGCGACGCTCGTCTCCGGCCTCACCGTGCTCGCGCTCGCCTCGGTCTTCGCCGCCGTCTCCCGCGACCCGGCCCTGCTCGTCGTCGCGCGCGGCGTGATGGGGATCGGTGGCGCGCTGGTCACCCCCGCCACCCTCGCCATCGCGACACTCGGCGTGCCACCCGAACGCCGCGCCAGGGCGGTCGCGACCTGGACGTCGGCCAGCGGTGTCGCGGTCGCGATCGGACCCGTGCTCGGCGGGGTGCTGCTCGACCGGTTCTGGTGGGGTTCGGTGTTCCTCGTCAACGTGCCGATCGCCGCGGTCTGCGTCATCGGGGCACTGTCGTTCGTGCCCAAACTATCCATTTCGGACAAGCGGCCGCTCGACCCGGCCGGGCTGATCCTTTCGATGCTCGGACTCGGCGGCCTGGTCTTCGGCATCATCGAAGGCGGCCGCGCCGGCTGGACCGATCCGCTCGCGCTGACGACCGTGCTCACCGGGCTCGCGCTCATCGTCGCGTTCGCGCTCGTCCAGCTGCGCTCACGGCACCCGAGTTTCGACGTCCGCCTCTTCACCCGGCCCCGTTTCGCGGGCGGCGCGCTCGGCCTGCTGCTCAGCTTCGCCGGGCTCGCGGGCCAGCTGTTCTACTGCGCCTTCTATCTCCAGGGCGTCCACGGGCTGTCCCCCGCCCAAGCCGGGCTCGTGATGACCGGAGCCGCGGTCGGCATCGTCGCGGGCAACCAGCTCTCCCCGCGCGCCGCCGCCGCGCTCAGCACCCGCTGGACCGCGCTCGCCGGGCTCCTGCTCGCCACCGCGACCTACGCGGCGTTCGTGCTCTTCGACGCGCACACCCCGCTCGTCTACCTGGTCCTGCTGCTGGTCGCGCAGGGGCTCGGCGCCGGACTCGCCGTTCCGCCCGTCACGTCGGAAATGCTCGCGGTCCTCCCGGCCGGGCGCACCGGCGCGGGCGCCGCGATCAGCGCCGCCGCCCGCCCGCTCGGCAGCACGCTCGGCGTCGCGGCGCTCGGCTCGCTGCTCGCCGCCGCCTACAGCACCGCGATCGCGCCGTCGCTGGCCGGTCTGCCCGGCACCGCGCGCGAGCAGGCCGCCGCGTCCGCTGAAGGCGCACGGGCCGTCGGCCAGGCCTTGGGCCGACCCGACCTCATTTCCGCCGCCGACAACGCTTACCTGCGTGCCATGGACCTGACGGCGATCGTCACCGCCGTCGTCTCACTGCTGGGCTGCATGATCATCGTCCGGTGTTTCCGGCGGGAGGACTAGCGTGGATCTGGGACTTCGTCACCTCAAGGTCGTCGTCACCGTCGCCGAAGCGGGCAGTATCAGCCGGGCCGCCGCCGCGCTGAGCATCGCCCAGCCGGGGCTCACCGCGCAGATCAAGCGGATCGAGCAGGACCTCGGCGGCCCGCTGTTCGAACGCAGGCCCGAAGGCGTCGTGCCGACCGAACTGGGCACGCATTTCGTGTTGCGCGCGCGGGATCTGCTCGCCCAGTTCGACGATCTGCTCGCCAGCACCCGTGCGCTCGGCTGTGAGGCGACGCCCGCGTCCTCGATCCTGATCGGCGCCAGCGGCGGCGGCAACTGGCTGCCGAGGGTGACCGGGATCGTCGCGGACCTGCTGCCCGACCACGAGCAGTTCGTCTACGTCGAGGAGCAGCAGCATCGCCTGCTCGCGTCGTTGCGGGCAGGCAAGCTCGACCTCGGCCTGATCACCGAGTACCCGTACCTCCCGACGCCGCGGCTGACCGGGCTCGCCGGACTCGACCTGGGCAAGGAGCCGTTGCTCATCGGCCTGCCCGACCGGCATCCGCTCGCCGGGCGCGACCTCGTGAGCCTGCGCGAACTCGCCGAGGAGGCCTGGGTGGTGCCAGCGGGCCGGTCCGAGGAGCTGCGGCTGAGCCTGCGGCTGGCGTGTGAACGGACCGGCTTCAGCCCGCGGTTCCGCCACTTCGGCGTCGATCACACCACCGCGGCCGACATCATCCGCGGTGGCCGGGCCATCGGCGCGTTCCTGGCGCACGACGTCCCGGCCGCCGGGCTCACACTGGCCAGGCTGGTCGACGGTCAGCTCTGGCGGCGGACCCGGCTCGTCTGGCCGCTGAACTCGCCGATCGCGGCGGTCGCGAAGGAGCTCACCAGCCGGACCGGGACGGCCATGGCGAGCGTGGGCTAGACGGTGCCGAGGCGGTACCCGATGCCGTGCACGGTCTGCACCGACGTCCTGCCGAGCTTGCGGCGCAGGTAATAGACGTAGGTGTCGACGATCGAACGGGCCTCGGTGTCCGGGAAGACCTCGTCGTGCAGCCGCTCGCGCGACAGGACCGCGCGTGGTTCGCCCGCGAGCGCCGCGAGCAGCGCGCATTCCCGGCCGGACAACGGGATCGGGTCTTCACCCGGTCGCACCAGCTGACGCCGTTTGAGGTTCAGCCTGCTTTCGCCGAGTAGTACGAAATCCGGTTTGGCAGGGCGCCTGCGATGCAGCGCGCGCACCCGCGCGAGCAATTCCTCGACGTCGAACGGCTTGACGAGGTAATCGTCCGCGCCCGCGTCGAGGCCCTCGACGCGTTCCGCGATGGCGCCACGCGCGGTGAGCATGAGCGCCCGCGTGAGCACGCCCGCCACCCGCAATCTGGTCAGCAATTCCGTGCCGGAACAGACCGGCAGCCCGCGATCGACGACGGCGACCTCGAACCGGCCGGTCAGTGCCAGCTCGAGGCCGCGGTGCCCGTCGTAGGCCCGTTCGACCGCGTATCCCTCACCCGAAAGCAGCTCGGCCAACAGGTCGGCGGTCTCTCGGTCGTCGTCGACGACGAGCACCCCGACCGATTTCGGCGGGATCGGCGCGTAGTTCGGTGCGGTAGCCATGGTGCAACGTTAGGAAGCCGTCCCGCTGATTACCACGGCCACCTTCCGCCTGACGGAAAACTGACAGAAAACCGATAGAAACCGATGGCCTGGTTGACATCCAAGGTCAGCCCAAAACGGACAACAACCCATCTTCCATTGACCGGAAGTAATTGTGATCCGACCTGAGCCGGGCATCCGGAAATCCGGAAAAGGCGTCAACTATCGATTTCGTTGATCACCGCCGCCGGAAAATCGGCGATTCCGCCGGGCGAGAACGTGCGAACCCGTTCTCAGTCAGCTCTTCAGGCCAGATTTCCACCGGGCGAAAGCGGAGCGGACAATTCCCGGGTGACGCCCAGCGCCGCGGTGCGCACGGCGGCGACCAGCGGCCGCACGTTCGTCGAGGACCGCACGACCAGTGCCAGCGCCGCCACGAGCGTGCCCTCCGGCCCGAAGATGGGCGCGGCGACCGAAGAAGCCCCCATCGTCATCTCCTCGAGCGAAAAGGCGACCTGGTTCTGGCGGACCTGCTCGAGCGTTTCGGCCAGCACCCCCGGCAGCGTGATGGTGTGCGGTGTGCAGCGAGCGAGGCCTTCGGCCACGACCTGGCTGAACAGCTCCGCACCCGAGAACGCGAGTATCACCTTGCCGACGCCGGTGGCGTGCAGCGGCAGCCGCCCTGCCACCTGCGTCATCGTGTCCACGGACTTGCGGCCGGAGATCTTTTCCAGATACAGCACGCGTTTCCCGTCGCGGATGGCGAGCTGGACGTTCTCGTGGGTCGCCTCGTAGAGGTCCTCCATGAACGGCATCGCGACCGACCGCAGGTCACGGTGTCCCGGCGCGAGCGAGCCGACGTGCCACAGCCGGAGCCCGATCTGGAACCGGCCGTCGGCGAGGCGTTCCAGCGCGCCCCATTCGATCAGCTCGCCCGCGAGCCGGTGCGTGGTCGCGATCGGCAGGCCGCTGATCCGAGCGAGTTCGCTCAGCGTCAGCACCGGCGCCGCCGGCGTGAACGCCGCCAGCAACGACAGCAACCGGTTCGCGGTGCTGCGGCCCGCCTCTCTGGTGTTGCCACCCATGTCGCGTGACTCCCCTTCCGCGTGGATCTACTGTCCCGGCGAAGCCGCCGCCCACACCTACACGGACGGGAGGGCCGAAAGGTTCGACGTCCGCGATGATCTCGCGGGTAAGGTCGCTGCGATGACGACCGTCGGCCGGACCGAGGGCGGCCTGCTGGTCGCGGTGGTGCTCGCCGCGCTCGCCTGGACGGGAACGCACGCGACCTCGCTCGGCACATGGGTGCTCGAAGTGGTCTGGGTGCTCATCGGCCTGCCGCTGGTGCTCGCGCTGCGGAAGCGGTTCCCGCTCACCCGGCTGCTCTGCTGGCTGCTCGTGTTCCACGCGCTCGTGCTCTGTTACGGCGGTCAATACACTTACGCGGAGACGCCGCTCGGCGAAGCGGTCCAAGATCTCATGGGCAGCCAGCGCAACAACTACGACCGGTTCGCCCACTTCGTCCAGGGCTTCGTGCCCGCCGTAGCGGTCCGCGAAATCCTGCTCCGGCGGACCCCGCTGCGGCCGGGCGGCTGGGTGTTCACGCTCACGACGAGCGTCTGCCTGGCGATCAGCGCGTGCTTCGAGTTCGTCGAATGGCTCAGCGCGGTGATACTCGGCGCGGGCGCCGACGACTTCCTCGCGACCCAAGGCGACGTCTGGGACACCCAGTGGGACATGTTCCTCTGCCTGTGCGGCGCGCTGGTGTCGCAGGTGCTACTGAGGCGGCTCCACGACCGCCAGCTCGACATCTGAGCCGGGCCCGTCATCCGGACATTTCGGACAGCTTGTTTACCCTCCGGCAATATAGGGGACCCCTAACTACTGCGACCCAGCTCACGGAAAGTTCGCTGGACAGGCCGTTTTTTGACGTTGTCCACAATGAATGGCCCGCGCCATGCGTCAAGTCCGACATAGCGTTCCGGCGCGGTACGCGAGAGAGTGTGCCTCAGGAAACTGGGCGATGATTCCTTGATCAGGATCGTCGCCCTGAGGTGTGTCCGTCGTGGGAGGCTCAGTCGGTGTTCAGTCGTGTCGCCATCATCAACCGTGGTGAGGCCGCAATGCGTCTCATCCACGCCGTCCGGGAGCTCTCCGCGGAGACAGGAGCCCGGATCGAGACAGTCGCCCTGTACACCGATGCCGATCAGACGGCGACCTTCGTCCGGGAGGCGGATATCGCCTACCCGCTCGGGCCCGCCGCCGCTCGGCCGTATTTGAATTTGGAGCTGCTGGAGAAAGCGCTCCGCGAGACCGAGGCCGACGCCGCGTGGGTCGGCTGGGGCTTCGTCGCCGAGGACCCGGCGTTCGCCGAACTGTGCGAGAAGACCGGCGTCACCTTCGTCGGCCCGAGCGCCGAGGCGATGCGCAAGCTCGGTGACAAGATCGGCTCGAAGCTGATCGCCGAAGAGGTCGGCGTGCCGGTCGCGCCGTGGAGCCGCGGCGAGGTCGCCACGCTCGAAGACGCCATCGCGGCCGCCGAGAAGATCGGCTACCCGC
Source organism: Amycolatopsis xylanica (assembly GCF_900107045.1). Taxonomy (GTDB): domain Bacteria; phylum Actinomycetota; class Actinomycetes; order Mycobacteriales; family Pseudonocardiaceae; genus Amycolatopsis; species Amycolatopsis xylanica. Next base: position 1,219,560 of record NZ_FNON01000001.1, on the reverse strand, counting down.
TGATGCTGAAGGCGACCGCCGGTGGTGGCGGGCGCGGTATCCGCCGGGTCGACTCGGCCGACGAGCTGACCGACGCCTACGAGCGCACCAGCCAGGAGGCGCTGCGCGCGTTCGGCTCCGGTGTCGTCTTCCTGGAGCGGCTCGTCTCCGGCGCGCGGCACGTCGAGGTGCAGGTCATCGCCGACGGCCAGGGCACCGCGTGGGCGCTCGGCGTCCGCGACTGCTCGGTGCAGCGGCGCAACCAGAAGGTCATCGAAGAGTCCGCTTCGCCGGTGCTGAGCCCCGAGCAGACCGAGGACCTCAAGGCCTCGGCCGAGCGGCTCGCGCTGGCCGTGGACTACAAGGGCGCGGCGACCGTCGAGTTCCTGTACCACCCCGGCGAGAAGCTGTTCGCGTTCCTCGAGGTCAACACCCGCCTGCAGGTGGAACACCCGATCACCGAGCTGACCACCAGCGTCGACCTGGTCAAGGCGCAGCTGCACGTCGCGTCCGGCGGCAAGCTCGAAGGCGAGAAGCCCACCGAGTTCGGCCACGCCATCGAGGCGCGGCTCAACGCCGAAGACCCCGACCGCGACTTCGCGCCGTCGCCGGGCCGCATCGCGCGCCTGACGCTGCCCGCCGGTCCCGGTATCCGCGTGGACACCGGCGTCAGCGAGGGCGACAGCATCCCCGCCGACTTCGACTCGATGATCGCCAAGATCATCGCCTACGGCCGCGACCGCGACGAGGCGCTCGGCCGCCTGCGCCGCGCGATGGCCAACACCACGGTCATCATCGAGGGCGGCGCGACCAACAAGAGCTTCGTGCTCGACCTGCTCGACCAGCCCGAGGTGATCGACGCCTCCGCCGACACCGGCTGGATCGACCGCGTCCGCGCGCAGGGCAGGCTGGTGCTGCACCGCCACTCCGCGATCGCGCTCGCCGCGGCCGCCATCGAGGCGTACGAGGTCGAGGAGTCCGTCGAGCGCCAGCGCCTGCTGGAGACCTCGCACGGTGGCCGTCCCCAGGTCCAGCACAAGAGCGGCCGCCCGCTCGACCTGAAGCTGCGCGGTATCGCCTACAAGGTCACCGTCGCGCGCACCGGCCCCAAGCGGTTCCGCGTCGGCGTCACCAACGGCAACGACCTGCACCCGATGGACGTCGTGGTCGACCGGTTCGACGCGCACACCGGCCAGATCACGGTCAACGGCAGCCGGTTCCGCCTGGTCACCGGCACGCACGGGCCGATCCACCTGGTCGAGGTCGACGGTGTCACGCACCGCGTCAGCCTCGACGAGGGCGGCGTCGTCCGCTCCCCCGCGCCCGCGCTGGTCGTCGCGACCCCGCTGGAAGTCGGCGCTGAGGTCGAGGCGGGCGCACCGGTGCTCGTGCTCGAGAGCATGAAGATGGAGACGGTGCTGCGCGCGCCGTTCCGCGCCAGGCTCAAGGAATGCACGGTCTCCGTCGGCAGCCAGGTCGAGACCGGCGCCCCGCTGCTGCGGCTCGAGCCGCTCGGCGACGCCGACGAGGCCGATGGTCCCGCCGAAGAGGTGGCCGAGGTCAAGCTGGACGTCCCGGTCGAGCCGGGCGGCGTCTCGGCGGCGGACCGCGCCGCGCGCGGCCTGCAGGACCTGCGCAGCCTGCTGCTCGGGTTCGACGTCGACCCGCACGACGAGAAGCGTGCGCTGACGTCGTACCTCGCGGCGCGCCAAGAACTCCTCGCCGCCGGTGAGCGCACAGTGGACGGTGAGACCGAACTGCTGAGCCTGTTCGCCGATCTTTCCGAGCTGAGCCGCAACAAGCCGGCCGGTGAAGAGTCCAAAGCGGACAGTCGGGTGCACAGCCCGCGCGAGTACTTCCACACCTATCTGCAGAGCCTCGACGTCGACCGCGCCGGGCTTTCGGAGACGTTCAAGGCGCGGCTCGCCCGCGTGCTGAGCCACTACGGCATCGAGGACTTCGAGCGCACGCCCGCGCTCGAAGGCGCGGTGTTCCGTATCTTCCTGGCGCAGCAGCGATCGGCGGCCGACGTCAAGATCATCGTCGCGCTGCTGCAGCTGTGGCTCACCGAGGAGCCGCCGACCGGCGACTCGCGTGAACCGGCAGGCCTGGTGCTGGAGCACCTGGTCGCGGCCACCCAGCTGCGCTTCCCGTCCGTCGGCGACCTCGCCCGCAGCGTGGTGTTCCGCTGGTTCGCCCAGCCGCTGCTGCGCCGCAGCCGCGCCGAGGTTTACGCGGACGTCCGGGCGCACCTGCGCTACCTGGACAAGAACCCGGACGCGCCCGACCGCGCCGAGCGCATCGCGTCGATGGTCACCAGCTCCGAGCCGCTCGTCAGGCTGCTCGGCCAGCGCATCGGCCGCGAGGGCATGGACCCGGTGCCGCTGCTCGAAGTGCTGACCCGCCGCTACTACCGCAACCGCTCGCTCGAGAACCTCCGCACGGCGAGCTCGGAGACCGGCACGTTCGTCGTCGCCGAGCACGTGGCCGAGGGCGAGCACACCCGCGTCGTCACCACCGCCGTCGACTTCCCCGCGCTGGGCGAGGCCGTCCGCGCGGTCGGCGAGCTCGCCGCGGATCTGCCGCCGTCGGGTGACCTGGTCGCCGACCTCTACCTCACCTGGGGCGACCAGCCGGACGACGCCGACGCGATGGCCGCCGTGCTGCGCAAGGTGGTGGCCGCCGAGCCGCTGCCGCAGCAGGTCCGCCGCATCACCACGACCGTCGCCGGGCGCAGTGGCGCGGTGATCCACCACCACTTCACCTTCCGGCCGTCGGCCGAAGGGTTCACCGAGGAGCGGCTCATCCGCGGCCTGCACCCGCAGATCGCGGTGCGCATGCAGCTGGAGCGGCTGCGCGGGTTCGACCTCACGCGGCTGCCGTCGGCGGACGAAGAGGTCTACCTGTTCAAGTGCGTCGCGCCGGAGAGCCCCGGTGACGAGCGGCTCGTCGCGCTCGCCCAGGTCCGCGACCTGACGCCGCTGCGCGACAACAACGGCAAGCTGCTCGCGCTGCCCGCCGCCGAGGACATCCTGGCGACCTGCATGGACGCGATCCGCAAGGTCCAGGCGCAGCGCCCGGCCAACAAGCGGTTCGACACCAACCGGATCCTCGTCTACGTGTGGCCGACCAGCGAGCTGTCCATGGACGAGCTGAACACGCTCGCCCAGCGCGTGCTGCCGACCACCGGGGGCGCGGGCCTCGAGGAGATCCAGTTCCTGGGCCGCCGCCGCGACAAGAACACCGGCGAGCTGGCGGAGATCGCGGTCCGGATCAACGTCGACGCGAGCACCGGGGTCAAGCTGACCGTCGGCGAGCCGTCGACCGAGATGATCAAGCCGCTCGACGATTACCGCCAGAAGGTGCTGCGCGCGGCGCGTCGCGGCAACGTCTACCCGTACGAGCTCACCGAGCTGCTGTCCGGTCCGGACGGCTCGTTCACCGAGCACGACCTGGTCGACGGCAAGCTGGTCCCGGTCGACCGGCCGCGTGGCAAGAACAAGGCCTCGCTCGTCGCCGGTGTGGCGACCACGCCGACCAAGCGGCACCCGGAGGGCATCACGCGTGTCGTGCTGCTGGGTGACCCGACGAAGGGTCTCGGCGCGCTGTCCGAGCCCGAGTGCTCGCGGGTGATCGCGGCGCTGGACCTCGCCGAGGAGATGCAGGTCCCGCTGGAGTGGTTCGCGCTCTCGTCCGGCGCGAAGATCTCCATGGAGTCCGGCACTGAGAACATGGACTGGGTGGCGGCCGCGCTCAAGCGGATCGTCAACTTCACCCAGGACGGCGGCGAGATCAACATCGTGGTCGCCGGCATCAACGTCGGCGCCCAGCCGTACTGGAACGCCGAAGCCACGATGCTCATGCACACCAAGGGCATCCTGGTGATGACGCCGGACTCGGCGATGGTGCTGACCGGCAAGCAGGCGCTCGACTTCTCCGGTGGTGTCTCGGCCGAGGACAACTTCGGCATCGGCGGCTACGACCGCGTCATGGGTGTCAACGGGCAGGCGCAGTACTGGGCGCCGAACCTGGCAGGCGCGCGCGACGTGCTGATGGCGCACTACGACCACACGTACATCGTGCCGTCGGAGACCTCGGTGCGGCGGGCGACCACGAGCGACCCGACCGACCGCGACGTCACCGTGTACCCGCACAACGCCGAGGGCAGCGACTTCACCACGGTCGGCCAGATCTTCGCCAAGGAGACCAACCCCGACCGCAAGAAGCCGTTCGACATCCGCACGGTCATGCGCGCGGTGTCCGACCAGGACCACGAGGTGCTGGAGCGCTGGGCGGGCATGGCCGACGCCGACACCGCGTCGGTGCAGGACGTCCACCTCGGCGGCTTCCCGGTCTGCCTGATCGGCATCGAGTCGAAGTCCGTGCAGCGCCGCGGCTTCCCTCCCACCGACGGTCCGGACTCCTACACCGCGGGCACCCTGTTCCCGCGCTCGTCGAAGAAGGTCGCCCGCGCGATCAACTCGGCCAGCGGCAACCGGCCGCTCGTGGTGCTGGCGAACCTGTCCGGCTTCGACGGCTCGCCGGAGTCGATGCGCAAGCTCCAGCTGGAGTACGGCGCGGAGATCGGCCGCGCGATCGTCAACTTCGAGGGCCCGATCGTGTTCACCGTGATCTCGCGGTACCACGGTGGCGCGTTCGTGGTCTTCTCGAAGGCGCTGAACCCGAACATGACCGTCCTCGCGATCGAGGGCTCGTTCGCCTCGGTCATCGGCGGCGCGCCCGCCGCGGCCGCGGTCTTCGGCAGTGAGGTCAACCAGCGCACGGCCAAGGACCCGGCGGTGCTCGAACTGGAGGCCCGCATCAGCGCCGCGTCCAGCTCGGAGAAGGCGCTGCTGACGGCCCAGCTCGCCGAGCTCCGCGCCTCGGTCCGCACGGAGAAGCTGAGCGAGGTCGGCGCGGAGTTCGACGGTGTGCACAGCATCGAGCGCGCCGTCCAGGTCGGCTCGGTCGACGAGATCATCTCGGCGGCGGCTCTCCGCCCGAAGATCATCGAGGCGATCGAACGAGGCATGAAGGACCGCTGACCCCCGAGGTCACCCCAAGCCCGAAAGGGGCTTTCGTCAGATCCCACCTGACGAAAGCCCCTTTCGGGCTTTTCGTACCTGGGCTCCAGGGTCGCGGACGGTTGGGACTGGCAGTAGCTGGTGACCTGCGCGGGGTCGCGCTCGCTGGACGTGACAAGGGCGGCCCTTGTCACGTCTAGCGTGACAAGGGCCGCCCTTGTTTCCACTCGCACCGGCCGACATCCTCGAGGCCCGGGGGGCGAGCGTTGCCCAGTGGCATCGTATCGCTTATCGTATATGAAATTGGTCCCCCCGATGCTGTGAGGTGACGTCGTGAGCACCGCCACCGCCGACCCGACCATCACCACGGTCGCGCGCGATTTCACCGATTTCCGCACGGCGGTGTCGCAGTCCTTCGTGCCGTTGCACGTGACGAGCGAGCATCGCGATCATTTCCGCGGCCGCATCCGCACCTGCGGGGCCGATGACGTGCAGCTGACCGAGGTGACCGCCTCGGCCCACGTCGTCGAACGCACGCCGGAGCTGATCGCCAGGGCGGACCGGCACTACTACAAGCTGAGCCTGATCCTGTCCGGCACCGGAGTGCTCAGGCAGGACAACCGCGAAGCCCGGCTGCGACCCGGTGACGTGGCGTTGTACGACACACACCGCCCGTATTCACTGGCGTTCGAGGAGGACTTCCGGACGCTCGTGGTGATGTTCCCGCAGCGGCGCATCGACCTCCCCCGTGACCTGGTCGGCCAGCTGACCGCGGTCCCGATGTCGGGCAAACGCGGCATGGGCAACGTTGTCGTGCCGTTCCTGGCCCAGCTTGGCAGCAACCTCGACCAGCTCGGCGGCCCTGCGGGGGTCCGGCTCGCGCATACCGCGGTCGACCTGCTCGCCACCCTGTTCGCCAGCGAACTGGATCTCGCGCGCGCGACAGCGGGCCCGCATCACGAACTCATGCGCCGCGTGCTGGCCTACATCGACGCGAACCTCTCCTCCCCCGAGCTCAACCCGGCGCAGATCGCCACCGAGCACTACATCTCCACCCGGCATCTGCACGGGCTCTTCCACGAGCAGGGCACGACTGTCTCGGGCTGGATCCGCACCCGCCGTCTCGAGCACTGCCGCCGCGAATTGCTCGACCCGGTGCACGCTTCACGGCCCGTCGCGGCCATCGCGGCGAAGTGGGGTTTCGTCGACGCGCCGCACTTCAGCCGGGTGTTCAAGACGGAGTTCGGCTGCTCGCCGAGCGAGGTGCGGCGCGGCTTGACCGTGAGCGACCGGTAGTTGCCACCCAGCGCGCGATGGCTGGCCTCGGCCGGGCGGGCACCTCGACGATGGCCGCATGTCCGAAGCACCCGAGGAGAAGTGGCGCACCTATGACGAGTTCGCCGCCGGAATCGCCACCTATCGACTGCCGAACGCGGACCTGACCGGACGCGAGCTCACCGTCACCCTCGACCGCGGGACGACGCTCGCCCTGCGGTTCGAAGACGCCGAAACCGCCACCTGCAACGGCATCAAGGATCCCTACGACGCGGTCGCCGTCCGGGAAGACGTCTTCTTCGTGAACCTTCCCCACACCAGCGTCGAAGGGGAAGCGCTCACCGTGGTCTTTTCCACGACCACGCATCGCGCGCTGGCCGTGCGTTCGGTGATCGGCGCCGAAGACGTCGAGGGCGTTCCCCGTGTCTCGCAGACGTTCTGGTCCGGCATCACCGACGCCGGCGCCGCGACGGGTGAGGAACCCGCGCCGTCACGCGACCTGATCGGCAAGCGCAACATCTACCGCTACAGCCCGGAACACCTCTACGAGCACGTTTACGTTTCGTCGCAACGGTATGCGTGGCAATGCCTCGAGGGTGTCCAGCGCGGCCACGGCGACATGGACCTGTCGACCGTGTGGAAGTTCCAGGACGGGCTTTACCTGTTCTGCTTCCGCGAATTCCGCATCGCCGTGGCCAGCGTGTGGCTGCACGACCTCGGCTACGCGCTGCGGACCACCGGCGTCTTCCTCGGCCTGACCGGTGACGGCCGGTCGGAACATTCCCGCGCGGGCGGGCACATCTACCCACTCGGCGCCGTCGCCTACCCCGACGCGCAACCGGTCTGAAGGAGCACAAGTGTCCAATGTAGACATCATCGCCGCGCACTACGCGGCGAGCGACCGGGGTGACCTGGCGGGCATGCTGGCCCCGCTCGGCCCGGCGACCACCTGGACGGAGGCGGCCGGTTTCCCTTACGCCGGAACCTATACCGGCCCGGACGAGGTCAAGGAGAAGGTCTTCGGCGCGATCGCGAACGACTGGGACGGCTACCGGTTCACACTCGGCGAGCTCGCCGACGCGGGCGACACCATCGTCGGCATCGGCACCTACCAGGGCAAGCACCGCGAGACCGGCCGCTCGTTCACCGCCCGCGTCGCGCACGTGTGGAAGTTCGACGGCGGCGAACTCACCTCGTTCGAGCAGTTCGTCGACTCCGTCCCCGTGGTGAACGCGGCGGAGGACCGATGAGGCGCCTGTCCGCGCTCGCCGCCGCCGTACTGCTCGCCACCACGGGCTGCGCGGGCGCGGAAAGCGGCTCCAGCGGCCCGATCAAGGTCGGTTCGGTCAACGCACTGAGCGGCGCGGCCACCTTCCCCGAAGCCTCACAGGCCGCCAAGGCGGTCTTCGACGCGGCCAACGCGAGCGGCGGCGTGAACGGAAGGCAGATCGAGTACAAGGCCCTCGACGACAAAGGCGACCCGGCGGCCGCGGCCGCGGCGGCCCGCGAGGTCGTCGGCCGCGACCAGGCGGTGGCGCTGGTCGGCTCGTCGAGCCTGCTCGAATGCGAGATCAACGCCAAGTACTACGAGCAGCAGAAGATCCTGTCGATGCAGGGCATCGGCGTCGACCCGGCGTGTTTCTCCAGCCCCAACATCGCCCCGGTCAACGTCGGCCCGTACCACGACATGACGCTGACGCTGCTCTACGGCTCGGAGACCCTCAAGCTCGACAACATCTGCGCGTTGCTCGAGATCGCGGGCAACACGCTGCCGTCGTACCAGGCGGCCATCGACGAGTGGTCGGCCATCACCGGCAAGAAGCTCAAGTACCTCGACGCGACCGTGCCCTACGGCGGTTCCGACTACACCTCCTACATCGTCAAGGCACGCAACGCGGGCTGCAAGGCGATCACGGTGAACCCGGTCGAGCCGGACTCGATCGGCCAGCTCAAGGCCGCCGCGGCGCAGGGCTGGACCGACGTCACCTGGCTGCTGCTCACCAGCGTCTACAGCGAGAACTACGCCAAGGCGACCACCAACGCGGGCGCCGGGGTGTACGTGCCGGCCGAGTTCTACCCGTTCACCGACGCGACCAGCCCGCAGAACAAGGACTGGCGCGACCTGATGACCAAGAACGGCATCCCGCTGACGTCCTTCAGCCAGGGCGGCTACCTGGCGGCGAAGTACTTCCTCGCCGTCGTCCGCGGGATCAGCGGCGACATCACCCGCGAGTCGGTGACCAAGGCGCTGCACGAGATGAAGCCGATCAGCGACCCGATGGTCGGCACACCGTATGTCTTCGGCCAAGGCCAGACGCACCACGACAACACCGCGGGCTGGCCGATCAAGCTCGCTTCCGGCGCAGGCAAATGGGAGCTGGTCGCGAACGACTGGCTGCGCATCCCGAAGAAGTAGGAGGAGACGATGCTGCAGGGAGCGCTGGCAGGCCTGGCCGCCGGCGGGCTGTACGCGGTGCTGGCGGTGTGCCTGACGCTGATGTCGCGGCTGGTGCGGGTGGTCAACTTCGCCCAGTCGGCCACCGGCATGTTCGGCTGCTACGTGGCGGTGTTCCTGTCCGCCGTCGCGGGATTGCCGACGTGGCTCGCCACCATCGCGGGGATACTGCTCGGCGGGCTGCTCAGCGCCCTGCTCGGCTGGATCGTCTCGACGTGGCTCGCCGAGGCGGACACCGGCACCCGCTCGGCGGTCACCGTGGCGGTGCTGCTCCTGCTGATCTCGTTGTCGTTCATCCTGTTCGGCAACAAACCGCAGCCCTTCCACCCGATACTCGATGGCCCCGCGCTCACCGTCGGCGGAGTCGTGATCAGCCAGGTCACGGTGGTCACCGTCGCGGTGGCGGCGGTGGTCGCGGCAGCCAGCAAGATCGTGCTGAGCCGGACCCCGGCCGGAGTCCAGCTGCGGGCCCTGTCCGAACGCCCGACCACGGCCGAGCTGCTGGGCATCCCGGCGAAACGGCTCGCCGTCGCGGTCTGGGCGGCGACCGGACTGGTCAGCACGCTCGTGATCTCGATCGTCGCGCCGTCGCAGTCCAACGACGCGACCTCGCTGGCGATGCTGGTGGTGCCCGCGTCCGCGGCGGCACTGCTCGGCGGGTTCCGCAGGCTGGATCTCGCGGTCGCGGGCGGGCTGGTGCTCGGGCTGGTCCAAGGCGCGGCCGCGCAGGTCGACGGCCTGTCCGTCGCGCGGTATTTCCTGCCGTTCGCGGTGATCGTCGCACTGCTGCTGTGGTCGCAGCGCAAGGAGGTATGGGATGCGGCTCGCTGAACGCGGGATGCCGTTCGTGGTCGCCCTGGTGGCGATCGCCGTCGGCTACGGGCTGAGCGTCGGGCTCGACGGGTACTTCGTCTACCTCGGCATGAGCGCGGTCGTCGCCGGGATCTCGCTGCTCGGACTGGGCGTGGTCACCGGCAGCGCCGGGATGATCTCATTGTGCCAGCTGACCTTCGGCGCTGTCGGCGCCTGGACGGTGTCGGCGCTCAACAAGGCACAGGCACCAGGCGGGTTCCTGGTCTGGCTGCTGCTCGGCGGGCTCGTGGCGGGCGTCGTCGGGATCCTCGTCGGGCTCCCGGCGTTGCGGCTGCGCGGGATCAACCTCGCCGTCGTCACGCTGGGGCTCGCCGCCGCGACCGACCTCGCCCTGGTGCAGCTGCAGTTCCCCGGTGTCGCCGGCGGCATCTCGGTCGAACGGCCGGACGCCTTCGCCGACGACCGGTCCTACTTCCTGCTCGCCGTGGTCGTGCTGGTGCTGTGCTGCCTCGCCGTGTACTTCCTGCGCCGTGGACGCTGGGGCAGCGCATGGCAGGCGGTCGCGTTCTCCGAACGCGGGACGGCGGCGGCGGGCACGAGCGTGCGGACATCCAAACTGACCGCGTTCGCGGTGAGCGCCACCCTCGGCGGGATCAGCGGCGGCCTGCTCACCGGGCAGGTCGGGCTGGCGTTCCCGGCCAGCTTCACCGCGATCCAATCGCTGGCGTTGTACGTACTGGCGATCATGTCCGGCGCGCATCTGATCGACATGGCCGTGTTCGGCGCGATCCTCTGGGTCGGTGTCCCGGAACTGCTCAAGCGCTGGGGAATCCCGCAGGACTGGGGTCTGGTGGTGTTCGGCGTGCTCGGTGTGCAGGCGCTGGCCAGCGGCGGCAACCTCGGCACCACCGTGCGGCACCTGTGGTACCGGCGGTCGAAGAAGGAACCGGCGAAACTCGACCTGGCCGCCGAGACCGCGACCGTCGAACCGGTCTCCCCCGGACCACCGCTGCTCACCGTGCGCGGGCTGAGCGTGAACTTCGGCCACGTCACCGCACTGTCCTCAGTGGACATAGTGGTGCCCGAACATGGCGTGCTCGGCGTGATCGGGCCGAACGGCGCGGGCAAGTCGACGCTCGTCGACGCGATCAGCGGGTTCCTGCCGAACGCCGACGGCGCGGTCGAACTCGGCGGCAGGCCGCTGACCGGCTCTCCGTCGAACCGGGCGCGCGCCGGGCTGCGCCGGACGTTCCAGCAGGACCGGGTCCCGCCGGGGCTGACCATCGGCGCGTATCTCAAGTTCCTCGCCCGGCGGCGGCTGACCGCGGCCGAGATCGGCGAGGCGCTGGACTTCTTCGGCTGCCCGGCCGCGCGCACGCCACTGTCGCAAGTGGACGTCGGCGCGCGCAGGCTGGTCGAGGTCGTCGGGAATCTGCTGGCGAAGCCGCGGGTCCTGCTGCTGGACGAACCCGCCGCCGGACTCCCGCACGAGGAGCACGTCGCCTTCGGCGAGCGGCTGCGGCAGGTGCCCGCGCGGTTCGGGGTGTCCGTGCTGCTCATCGAGCACGATCTGGACCTGGTCCGCTCGGTCTGCGACACGATCACCGTCCTCGACTTCGGCCGGGTGCTGGCGTCTGGCCCGCAGGCCGAGGTGCTGGCCGATCCGGCCGTGCTCAAGGCGTACATGGGTGAGAAGGAGTTGCTGTGAACGCTTTGCGGATAGCGGGGCTGACCGTCACGCGCGGCGCGGGACCGGTGATCCGGGACGTAGACCTCACCCTCGAACCGGGCCGCATCACCGCGCTCGTCGGCCCCAACGGCGCGGGCAAGACGAGCCTCCTGGAGGCCGTCTCCGGGGTGGTGCCCGCCGCGGCCGGGACCATCCACATCGGACCGGACGAGATCACCAAGCACTCCCGGGTCGCTCGCGCGCGCCGGGGCCTGGCGCATATCGAGCAGGGCCGCGCGGTGTTCGGCGGCCTGACCGTGCTGGAGAACCTGATGCTGACCGCGCGCACCCGCGCGCGGGTGGACGAACTGTTCGATCTCTTCCCCGAGCTGGAGAAACGCCGTGACTCACCGGCGGCGCTGCTGAGCGGCGGCGAGCAGCAGATGGTGGTGCTCGCCCGCGCTTTCGCCGTGCGGCCGTCGTTCCTGCTGATCGACGAGATGTCACTCGGCCTCGCGCCGGTGGTGTTCACCCGGCTACTGCCGCTGGTGACCCGCTTCGCCGAGGAGGGCGCCGCGATCCTGCTCGTCGAGCAGTTCACGCACCTGGCGCTCGGCGCCGCGACCGACGCGCTGGTGGTGTCTTCGGGCCGGGTCACGTACGCGGGCGGCGCGCAGGAGCTGCTGGCCTCCCCCAGCACCCTGCACGCCGCCTACCTGGGGTCGTGAGTGCTCGAACGAACACAGCGGCGCGCAGCGCCTCCGTTGAGGGTGGTGGTGGGCGACGGGCGGGGCGGTTCTAACCGGCCTAAACACTCACGACCCCAGGCCGGCGCGTTCGAAGGCGAGGGTGGGCAGGTCGACGGCGTGCGCGCCACCATCGGCCACGATCACCGCGCCGGTGATGTAGGACGACTCCGCCGAGCCGAGGAACCGCACGATCGACGCGATCTCCTCGGGCTCGGCCGCCCTGCGCAGCGGGACCTCGGCGGTCACGCGGCGGTAGCCCTCGTCACGACCGGAGAAGCCCGCGGCCTCGGCGAACTGGTCCATCTCGCCGTCCGCCATCGGCGTGCGCACCCAGCCGGGGCAGACCGCGTTCGCGCGGACGCCCTGCGGGCCGTAGTCGCGGGCGATCGAGCGGGTCAGCCCGATCAGCGCGTGCTTGGCGACCGTGTAGCCCGCGACGTTCGGGCCGGCGAACAACCCCGCCAGCGACGAGACGATGACGAGCTGGCCGCCGGTCTCGACCAGCGAGGGCAGCGTGGCCCGGCAGAACACGAAGGCGCTGTTCAGGTTCGAGCGTAGTGCCAGTTCCCATTCCTCGTCGCTGGTGCCGGTCACCGAGGACAGACCATGGCCGCCCGCGTTGGCCACCACGACGTCCAGCCTGCCGTAAGCGCCGATGATCTCGGCCACCGCGTTCTCGGCGGACTCCCGTTCGGCCGCGTCGCAGGCGATGACGTGCGCGCCGGTTTCGGCGGCCACCTTCTCCAGTGGCTCTCGCCGTCGTCCGAGCACCACCACTTGGGCGCCCTCGTCGGCGTACCGGCGGGCGACCGCGGCGCCGATGCCGGTACCGCCACCCGTGATCGCGACAACCTTGGTCACAGCAAAAGTCCTCTCTAAGCGGGAAAACCCGAGCGGGCCGAGACGCCGTAGTCGGCGAGCACGGCCTGGCCGTTGACCGTCCGCGACCGCGCGGAGGCCAGGTAGAGCACGTGCGAAGCGACGTCTTCCGGAGCCTGCACGGGAAACGCGGGATCGTCGAGCACGTCGCCGAGATCGCCGCGGGACATCGGGGTGTCCACCACCGACGGGCAGACGCAGTTGACGCGGACGCCGGGCAGGTCGACCGCGAGCGCCCTGGTCATCGCCACCACGGCGCCCTTGGAGGCGCAGTACGGCACCATGCCGGGCGCGCTGGTGAACGCCGAGTCGCTGGCCAGCAGCACCACCGAGCCCTGCGACGCGGTGAGCCACGGCGCGGCGTGCTTCACCACCAGGAATTGGCCGGTGACGTTCACCGCCAGCACCGCCGCGAACTCCGCGGCCGAGGTCTCGGCGGCCCCCGTGCCCACCGGACCGGAGATCCCGGCGCAGCCGACGACCACGTCGAGGCCGCCGAACCGCTCGGCCACCACGCCGACCGCTGCGGCGACAGAACGCTCGTCGGTCACGTCGGCCTGGACCGCCACCACGTCGTCAACGGGTGCCAAATCGAGTGCCGCAACCCGCGCGCCCTCGGCCTGGAACGCGCGGACGCAGGCGAGACCGATACCGGAGGCCGCGCCGGTCACCAGCACGGCCTTGCCCGCGAGATCCAGTCGCATGGCGTCATCCTGCGGGCCTGGCCTTTCGCGGGGGTTGGCCGTCAGCGCAGCCTTCTTGTCCGCGACCGCATGACGGCCGCGCGGCCGCTCCACACCGGTGCGAACCCGGCAAGACTGCGCGGCATGACCAGGCCGCATCCCTTGGACCCGCTGACCGCCGACGAGCTCATCGCGGGCCGCGCGATCCTGGCCGACGAGGGCCATTTGACCGAGACCACGCGGTTCCCGTCGGTGCTCCAGGTGGAACCGGACAAGTCCGTCACCGACCGCCAGGTCCGGTACACGCTGCTGGACACCGCCACCGGCCAGGCGCGCGACATCCTCGTCTCGCTGACGAAGCACGCGGTGCTCTCCAGCGAGGACTGCGGGGACGGCCAGCCCGCGTTCCTGTTCGAGGAGTACGACCTCGCCGCGTCGATCACCAAGGCGTCGCCGGAATGGCAGACCGCGATGGACCGGCGCGGGCTCGGCGACCGGATCGAGCACGCCTTCTGCGCTCCGCTGGCGCCCGGGTTCTTCGGCAGGGCCGACGAGGCCGGCCGGGTGATCCGCACCGTGACGTTCCTGCGCGACGACGAGTCCGACAGCCCGTGGGCACACCCGGTCGAGGGCCTGATCGTGCACATCAACCTGACCGAGCGGCGCGTGCTCCGGGTGGAAGACGAGGGCGACGTGCCCGTCCCGCCGGAACACGGTCGCTACACCGGCGTCCCGCCCCGCACCACGCTCAAGCCGATCGAGATCACGCAGCCCGAGGGACCCAGCTTCGCCGTCGACGGCAACGAGGTCACCTGGGAGGGCTGGAAACTGCGGGTCGGTTTCAATGCCCGCGAGGGACTGACGCTGCACCAGATCTCGTTCCAGGACCGGTCCGTGCTCCACCGGGCCTCCGTGCCGGAGATGGTGGTGCCGTACGGCGACACCGCGCCGGGCCGGTTCTGGATCAGCTACTTCGACGCGGGCGAGTACCTGCTCGGCAAGAACGGCAACGACCTGCGGCTCGGCTGCGACTGCCTCGGCGTCATCCACTACTTCCCGGCGTTCGTGGCCGACGACCACGGCCACCCGGTGGAGATCCCGCGCGCGATCTGCCTGCATGAGGAGGACTACGGGATCCTCTGGAAGCACACCGATCTCGACGGCCGCGCCGAAGTCCGCCGCTCCCGGCGCCTGGTGATCTCGTCCATCTCCACGATCGGGAACTACGACTACGGGTTCTTCTGGTACCTCTACCTCGACGGCACCGTCGAACTGGAGGCGAAGGCCACCGGCATCGTGTTCGCGGGCGCCGCGCACACCGGCACGAAACACCCGCACGCCAACGAGATCGCGCCCGGCCTGTTCGCCCCGGTGCACCAGCACCTGTTCTGCGCCCGGCTGGACGTGGCGATCGACGGCGAACGCAACTCGCTCGTCGAGATCGACGTCGAAGGCGTGCCGATCGGCGAGCGGAACCCGTACGGCAACGCGTTCACCTGGAAGGAGACGCCGCTGCGCAGTGAGCGAGAGGCTCAGCGGCTCGCGGATCCGGCCAAGGCGCGGGTGTGGGAGATCCGCAGCTCGGAGCGGACCAACCGGCTCGGCTCGCCCACCGCGTACCAGCTGATCCCCCGGCCGTCGGCGACGCTGATGGCGCAGCCGGAGTCGAGCGTGTACCAGCGGGCGACGTTCGCCACCCGGCACCTGTGGGCCACGCAGTACCACCCCGAGGAGCGATTCCCGGCTGGCGACCGGCCGAACGCGCATCCGGGCGGCGAGGGCCTGCCCGCGTGGACCGCGGCCGACCGGAACCTCGTCGACACCGACCTCGTGCTGTGGCACGTGTTCGGTCCGACCCACATCCCGCGCTCCGAGGACTGGCCGGTGATGCCGGTCGACTACTCGGGATTCTCGTTGCGCCCCAATGGCTTCCTTGACCGCAACCCCGCACTCGATCTACCGTCCGGCGCCACCGAAGACCACTGTTCCGCCCACGACCACTAGGACTCCGATGCCCGAGCTGACCCTCTCCGACACCTCCACCTGGCTGCCGCTGGACGGCCTCGCCCCCGGTTTCGACGCGAACAAGGCGCCCACGGTCGGCGACCTGCACGGCCGCGCCTTCGAGCTCACGTGCGAGGACGGGACCACCTTCACCGCGGCGTTCACCGGCACCCGGATCGAGTGGACCTACCGCGGCTCGGGGACCGACCGGTGCGAGACGTTCCTGGTCGACGACGAGCTGTACTACGTCCAGTTCCACCCGCAGGCGCGCGAGGAACAGGCGTTCACGCTGCTGCTCGACCTGCGGCGCGGCCGCGCGCTGCTGGTGCTGAGCCGGATCGGCGACACCTCGCCCCGCGTCACGCAGACCTTCCTGGCCGCCACGATCGGCGGCATCGAGCCCAGCGGTGACCCGCTCGCGCCCAGCACGTCGCTGGTCGGACGCCGGGTGCTGTGGGTATACAGCACCGCGCACGCCTACGAGCACGTGTATCTCAGCCCGCACTGGTACACCTGGCAGTGCCTGGCCGGGCCGGAGAAGGGGCTCGCCGACACCGACGAGAACTCGGTCTACGAACTGCGTCCGGGGATCTACGTCTTCGCCTGGCGCGAGAAGGTGATCCCGTGCGCGTCGGTGACCGTCGCCGACCACCGCGACGCCAAGCGGCTGCGCTCGCACGGTGTCCTTTTCGGACTGGACGCCACCGGCACCACCCCCACCCACTTCACCTTCGGCGCGCACGGGAAGCTGCTGAGCACCACCGTCCACCCCGAGGCCTACGACCCCGCCGGGAGCTGAGCCTTGGCCGCCGACCTCATCCTCACCAACGCCAAGGTGTACACAGTGGACAGTACGAGGCCATGGGCGTCGTCACTGGCCATCAAGGACGGCCGCGTGCTGTCACTGGAGGAGCACGAACGCGGCCCGAACACCGAGGTCGCCGACCTCGGCGGCGCGTTCGTCATGCCCGGCCTGGTCGACGTCCACAACCATCACGCGCTCGCCGGCCGGGCGGCGCTGTTCGAGCTGAACTTCGGCTTGGACGCGGGCTTCGAGGACATCCTGGCCGCGGTCCGGTCCATGGCCGACGGGCTCGGACCAGACGAATGGGTCGTCGGCGGCGCGTGGGCGTCCACTTTGGTCGGCACGCTCTCGCGGTCTTCTGCCAGGCACGCGCTCGACGAGGCGGCCGGCGGCCGTCCGGTCATGCTGTCCGATGACAGCAGGCACAACCGCTGGGTGAGTAGCCGCGCGCTGGAACTGGCAGGCGTGACCGCGGCTTCGGCCGATCCGGCCGGCGGGGAGATCGTCCGCGACCCGTCGACCGGCGAGCCCGTCGGCATCCTGCTCGAGGCGGCGAGCGTCCCGGTCGAACGGGCGCTCGGCGAGACGCGCACCCTCACCGACGAGCAGCACGCGGCCGCGTCACGGCACGGGATCGCCACGCTGCACTCGTTCGGGGTCACCGCTTTCCAGGACGCCGGGGTCTCCGCGGACATACTCGGGGCACTGAAATCGCTCGACGACGCGGGCGAGCTGGGCGCCTGGGTCGTGACCTCGCTGTTGATCAACGATCCCATCTTCGGCTTCGACCCGATCGGCGCACCCCTGCTCGAAGTCGCCGGGAAGTACCGCACCGAGCACCACCGCCCCGACTTCGTGAAGATCTTCCTCGACGGCGTGCCGCCCACCCGCACGGCCGCGTTCCTGGAGCCGTACCTGCCGGACGACGCGCACGGCGCCTGTCACCACGGCGCCACCACGATGCCCGGCGACGAACTCGAAGGCTGGCTGCGCACGGCGGCCGCGGCCGGGCTTTCGGCCAAGGTCCACTGCACCGGCGACGCGTCCGTGCGCGCGACACTGGACGCGGTCGAGAAGGTGCGCGCCGAAGGCTTCACCGAGGCGCGGTTCCAGATCGCGCACGGCCAGTTCGTGCACCCGGACGACATCCCACGGTTCGCCACATTGGACGTCTCCGCCGACATCTCGCCGTTCCTATGGGTGCCCGGCGTCATCCCGGCGGCCATCGCGGAGGTGCTGCCCGGCGACCGGGCCGGACGGATGCAGCCCAACCGATCGCTGCTGGACAACGGCGCTTTGGTCGCGGGTGGGTCGGACTGGCCGGTCAGCGAATCCCCGAACGCGTGGGAGGGCATCCACGGCCTGGTCACCCGCCAGGACCCGACCGGTACCTTTCCCGGGTCTTTGTGGCCGGAGCAGGCGATCACGCTGGCCGAGGCGATCGAGGTCTTCACACTGGCCGCCGCCCGTGCGATGGGACTTGGCGACGTCACCGGCTCACTGTCGCCAGGAAAGTCGGCGGATTTCGTCGTACTGGACCGCGATCCGTTCACTCTCGATCCGTCGGCGCTCGTCAAGACAAAGGTGACGGAAACGTGGTTCTCCGGACGCAAGGTGTATCACCGCGCCTGATCTCCTACACTGGTAGAAGAACCAGTGCGGGAGGCCACCGATGCCGAAGATCATCGACCACGACGAGCGTCGCAGTCACATCGTCGACGTCACCTGGGACTTGATCACCCAAGGCGGAATCGAGGCCGCCACCATGCGCGAGATCGCCGCCGCCGCGGGCTTCGCCAACGGGGCGCTGAAGCTGTACTTCCCAAGCAAGGAAGACATCATCGAGGCCACCTACGAACGCGCGCTCGGCATGATGCGCGAGTACGTCGAACTGGAGGGACTGCGCGGGCTGACCGCGCTCCGCGAACTGTGCGTGTCCTCGATGCCGATCGACGAAGACCGCATCGCCGCGGGGCGCGTCCTGCTCACGTTCTGGCAGCTGTCGCTGACCAACCAGAAGTTGCAGGACAAGTACCTCGAACACATCCGGTCGTGGCGCGGGCTGCTGCACCGCTATCTGGCCGAGGGCCGGGAGGACGGCGACATCGTCACGTCGACCCCGGACGAGCAGCTGGTCGACGAGGTCGTCCTGATCAACGCGGGCGCGAACGTCATGAGCCTGGTCGCCGGGGAGTTCTCGACGATCGCGCTGCAGCGGCAGCACCTCGAGTCCTTCTTCGACCGCCTGACCCGCCCGTGACGCAACGGTCAGCCTCGAGGACGTGACAAGGGGCCCCCTTGGAACGCTCAGCTTCTCACGGGTGGCCCTTGTAACGTGCGAACGTCGATCCTCCGGTCCTTTGCGGACTCAAACCCATTGACGGGCGTCGTGAGTGTTCCGGCCGGTTAGAACCGGCCGGAACACTCACGACCCCCTCTAGCCCGAGTGAGGGAGGCCCTCACTGCACAGCACCCCTAGGCTCAGGGCGCCTCGGCGAACTTGGCCAGGAAAGCGCACACCGGCCCAGAACACGCCACGTTTGGGTTGCCGCTCAATAACCGCCCGCAACGCGCACGAGCCCTTTACCCGAAGACGCGGGTTAAGAAGTTGGCTACGTGACGGTGCGAGCGCGGCGACGCAGGTAGGTCCGTGTAGAGCCCGTAGAACCCGTGGATCTGACCCGAGTAGCGCGTCATCTCCACCTTGGTGCCCGCCTCGGCCAGCCGCCGCGCGAACTCCTCGCCTTCGTCGCGTAGGACGTCGTACTCGGCCGTGAGCACCAGCGCGGGCGGCAGCCGCGTCAGATCGGACGCCCGCAGCGGCAGCAGGTACGGATCGTCCAGCTGCGCCGGATCCGACACGTACTGCTCGAAGAAGAACCGCATCGCACCAGCCGTCATGCCGAACCCCTCGCCGAAGTCCACATAGGACGCGAAGCCGTCGTCCGGATGCCCGTATACCGGGCAGATCAGCACCTGCGCGGCCAGCGGCGGCCCACCACGATCGCGCGACATCATCGAGACCACTGTGGACAGATTCCCGCCCGCGCTCTCGCCGCCGATCGCGATCCGCCCGGCGTCCACCGCGTCCCCGGCGCCACCCGAGGCGAGCCATTCGACGACGGCGTAGCAGTCGTCCGGGGCCGCCGGGAACGGGTGCTCGGGCGCGAGCCGGTAGTCGACCGCGACGACCGCCACCCCGGCCACGTTGCACACCGCACGCGATGCGACCTCGTTCTCGTCGATCGAGCCGATGGTCCAGCCACCGCCGTGGATCCATACGAACGCGGGCACCGGTGCCGGCGAAGAGGGCAGGTACACCCGCACACGAACGCCGGAGGGCAGCACGTGGTCGGTCACCGAAGCGACCTGTTCGACCGTTTCCGGACGTCGCCACGAAGCGGCGAACGCGGCGCGCAACTCGGCCGCACTCGGCGGCGCGGCTGGAGCTTCGAGGCCCGCGCTGCGGGCGAGCAGCTCCTTGACGGCGGGATCGAGCGTCACGGTCACACCGCTTCCGCGACGAGCACGCGCGGGCTGCCCGGCAGCGCGAGCTTGTCGACGACGCGCCAGCCCGCCGCGGTCAGCCACTCGCGGACTTCGGACTCGGGGTAGACGACGGTGCCGTCGATGACCAGGTACTCCCCCGCGTGCAGTGCGTCGATCGGCCGCTGGTCCGCGTCGTCGTCGAGGAAGAAGTCGAGCAGCAGCAGGCGTCCGCCGGGCGCCGCGGCCGCGCGGGCGTTGCGCAGGATCTCCGCGTTCTGCTGCGCGTCGAAGCGGTGGACGACGTGGTTGACCATCACCAGGTCGAACTCGCCGTCCGGGCGCGCCACGGGTGTCTCGGCCCCGATGACGGTCGCGCGGTCCGTCAGACCGGCTTCCGCGACCGCGGTGGTGACCGACTCGGTGAAAGCGGGATCGAAGACGAACGTCGTGTGCAGTTCTTCGTTGACGCCCATGGCTTCGAGCGCGAACGCGCTGGAGAGCCCGCCGAGGTCCAGCAGCTTGCGGTGGGGGCCGTAGTCGAACGCGCCGGCCAGCATTTCGGCGTGCAGGCGGTTGTAGGTCATCACGCCCGCCATGAACGTGCCCCAGCGCGCCTCGTCCATCTCCAGCTTCCCGGGCTCACCCGAGTCCGCGGTGTGCCCGAACTGGGTCCAGTGCGGGTAGCTGATGGTGTCGAGGAAGGTCAGGAACGGCGCTAGATCGAGACCGCCGCCGCCGAGGTACTCCGCCGCGTCGGCTGCCAGCTCGTACCGTCCGTCCACACGCGACAGCAGGCCGAGTGATGACATGGCGTCACCAAGGATGCGGGTGATCTTCTCCGGCTTACCGGTCTTCTCCGAGAGTTCGGCCGCCGTCAGCGGCCCGTCGGCGAGCGCGGTGAACAGGCCGATCCGGCTTGCCGCGAAGAGTTGCTTGGCCGCCATGTACCCGATGGCGATGCCCACGATCCGCTCGGGACCGGCTGCTGTGGTCGACCCGCTCACGGGCGCCTCCTTAGCTCGTTTGCGCCGAGAGTCTACAGGTGTAGAGAAAAGAATCCAGTGCGAGTTTTCGCCTGCTGCCAGGCAAAACCCGTCGGATATCAACTTCCTACATTCGTAGAATATACCCATTGACAGGCCACGCCCCCAGTGTCAACATGCGTAGAACTACCCCCGCCGGAGGCTCGTTCCCCGGCAGTGCGGTCCGCGTCGGGCGGGCTCGGGAAAGGGGATTCATGACCCTGCTCGAATTACGGAAACTGACCGTCGGCGTGCTCGCCGACGACACCGAGCGCGAACTGGTGCGCGAACTTTCGTTCGACCTCGAGGCGGGCCGGACACTCTGCGTGGTCGGCGAATCCGGCAGCGGTAAAACGGTGACGGCCTTGTCGATCATCCGGTTGCTGGAATTCGTCGCGCCGGTGCGCACCAGTGGTGAGATCACCGTCGACGGCGTCGATCTGACGCGGCTTTCCGCCGACGAGATGCGCGCCTACCGCGGCCCGCGGATCGGAATGATCTTCCAGGAGGCACTGGATTCGCTCAACCCCGGCCAGCGGGTCGGCAAGCAACTGATCGAGGCCTACCGGAAACCCGGTTCCCTTCCGCGTCAAGCCGCGCGAAAAGGAACACCGCTGCATCGCGAGGCCGAAGCGAAAGCACGCGGACTGCTCAAAGAAGTCGGCCTCACCGACACCGACCGAGTGCTTTCGCTGTATCCGCATCAGATGTCGGGCGGCATGCAGCAGCGCGTGATGATCGCGCTCGCATTGATGGCGGACCCCAGCCTTTTGATCGCCGACGAGCCGACCACGGCGCTCGACGTGACAACGCAGGCCGAAATCCTCACCCTGTTCGACCGGGTCCGCCGCGACCACGGCACCGCGTGCGTCTTCATCACACACGACATGGGCGTCGCCGCGCAGGTGGCCGACCGGATCGCGGTGATGTACCGCGGCGAGC
The DNA here is from genome assembly GCF_900107045.1 of Amycolatopsis xylanica. GTDB lineage: Bacteria > Actinomycetota > Actinomycetes > Mycobacteriales > Pseudonocardiaceae > Amycolatopsis > Amycolatopsis xylanica. The sequence goes on along the minus strand of NZ_FNON01000001.1, from coordinate 1,197,772 downwards.
TGGTCGAACTTGGGTCCAAAGAGGACATCCTGTACACACCTAAGCATCCGTACACCAAGGCACTGCTCGACTGCGTGCCGAAGCTCGGCGTGAGCAGGCGCGACGGGTTCCCCACGATTTCGGAAGCACTGCTCGAAGCGGCGATGAACGGTGAATCGGCGGTCGCGACCGAAACCAGAACGCTCAGCCGGGCCAGCCAGGAGAACAACGGCGAGGGCACCGCGCTCGTCATCGACTCGGTGTCCAAAGTGTACGGACGCCGTGGCCGGTTCTCGCTCAGCCGCACGCCGGAGGTCCACGCCGTCAAGGACGTGACACTGGAGATCGCGCCCGGCGAATTCTTCGGCCTGGTCGGCGAATCCGGCTCGGGTAAGACCACGCTCGGCAGGTTGGTCAGCGCGCTCGAAGCCCCCACCGAGGGCACGATCACTTTCGGCGACCACCGCTGCACGGCGTCCGGCCTCGAGGGCGACGAACGCGCGTTCCGCCGCCGCGCGCAGCTCATCTTCCAGGACCCGCAAAGCTCACTCGATCCCCGGCACACCGCCGCCCGGATCATCGCCGAGCCGCTGCGGGAGCTCACCAGCCTGCGCGGTGCCGAGCTGGACCGCCGGGTCACCGACCTGATCGACGAGGTCGGCCTGCCCTCCGACACCGCCGGGAAACTGCCCTCGCAGCTCTCCGGCGGCCAGCGGCAGCGCGTCTCGATCGCCCGCGCGATCGCCGCCGAGCCGGACCTCATCGTCGCCGACGAACCCACCTCGGCGCTCGACGTCTCCGTGCAGGGCCAGGTGATGAACCTGCTGCTCGACCTGCGGCGGACCCGCGCGCTCAGCTTCCTGTTCATCACGCACAACCTCAGCCTGGTGCTCTCGGTCGCCGACCGGGTCGGCGTGATGTACCAGGGCGAACTCATCGAGGTCGGCGACCCGGACGAGATCCGGCTCCGGCCCCGGCACGACTACACCCGCCGCCTGCTCGCGGCGAACCCCGAACTGCCCGCCCACCCCCACACTGGAGTGCGGAACCCATGAGACGAACCCTGACCTCGGCCGTGTTCGGCGTGGCGACCGTACTACTGCTCAGCTCGTGTATGGGCGGGCAGACCGGTGGCAGCGCCGCCGACGGTCCCCCGAAGACGGGCGGCAACCTGAACGTCGCGGTGCCCACCGACCCGCAGTCGCTCGACATGGTCGCGAACCCCGGCCAGGTGACCGCGCACATCGGCAACATGATGTACGAGAAACTGTTCGAAGTGGACCGTGGGTTCACCGCCAGGCCCATGCTGGTCCAGGACTTCACCACCAGCCCGGACCGGCTCACCTACACCTTCAAGCTGCGTCAGGGCGTCACCTTCCACGACGGCAACCCGCTGACCGCGGAGGACGTGGTCGCGAGCCTGAAGCGGTGGCAGCAGGTGCACCGCACCGGCCAGCTGGTCACGCCGGACATCGAGGCGATCACACCCACCGACCCGGCGACGGTGACCATCAAGCTCAAGCGGCCGCGGTACCCGCTGATCAACGAGCTGGCAGGCGCGGGCACGGAGATCTACGAGGCGAAGAACCTCGCCGGTGTCGCGCCGACCGGGTTCGCCCAGGACAAGGCGATCGGCACCGGCCCGTACAAGCTGAAGAGCTGGGACATCGGCCGCGAGCTGGTGCTGGAGCGGTATTCCGGCTACAAGTCACGGTCCGAAGAGGACTGGGGCGGGCAGGCGGGCGCCAAGCACGCGTACCTGGACACCGTGACCTACAAGGTGGTGTCCGATCAGGACGCGCTCATCAACGGCCTGCAGACCGGGCAGTGGGACCACATCATGCCGACCAACGACCAGTACGAGACCCTGCGCGCCAACCCGGCCGTGGTCGTGCACAACCTGCCCGGCGGCAACGACAATGTGATCATCCCGAACTTCAACACCGGTTCGAAGTTCGCCGATCCCCGCGCTCGTGAAGCGCTGAACCTGCTGCTGGACAAGCCCGCGATCAACGCGGCCACCGGCGGCAGCAAGGACCTCACCGTCGAAACCGGCGCCTTCGCCTCGCCGGACAACAAGCAGTTCTATTCCACCGCGGGCGAAGAGGTCTACAAGAAGCACGATCCCGCGAAGGCCAAGCAGTTGCTCGCCGAGGCCGGGATCAACGCCGGCGCGACCATCCACATCGTCACCACCAACTCCTACCCCGAGTTCGGCAAATGGGCCGTGCTGATCCAGGACGGGCTGTCGAAGATCGGCATCAACACCAAGATCGACACCTTCGACTTCGCCACCATGCTGGGCACGCTCACCAAGGAACCGGCAGGCTGGGACATCACCACGCTGTTCTTCGATTCGGCGCTGACCTCGCCCGCGCAGATGCCCGCGCTCACCCTGGGCACGCTGAACGGGTCGTCCTCGCCCGAACTCGACGGGCTGATGACCGAGTTCAACGCGTCGACCACGCCGGAGCAGGCCAAGGCCGTGGTGGACAAGCTGCAGGCGTTCACCTGGAAGCAGCTCTCGGTGATCACACTCAGCCAGTCCAGGCTGTACGCGGCCTACTCCCCCAAGCTCAAGGGCTACGGCGACTTCTACCGCGTCTTCTGGAACACCTGGCTGGCGTCATGACCGGTCTGCTGCTGCGCAGGCTGCGCGATCTGCTGATCATCCTGGTGATCGTCGGCACGATGATGTTCTTCGTCATCCGGCTGATCCCCGGTGACCCGGCGCAGGCCATCCTCGGCCCGACGGCGCGTCCGTCCGATGTGGACGCGCTGCGGGAGAGCATGGGGCTCAACGGGTCGCTGTGGGAGCAGTACCTCAGCTGGGCCGGGAACGTGCTGCGCGGCGACTTCGGGACGTCGATCACCTACCACGCGCCGGTGCTCGGGGTGGTCGCCGACCATATCCTGCCGACGCTCACGCTGGCCGTGCTGTCCACTGTGATCAGTTTCTTCCTCTCGGTCGCGATCACCTCGTGGCAGGCGGTTTCGCCGCGCAACCCGATCGCGCGCACACTGGACCGGTTGTCCGCGCTCGGCATGGCGATGCCGGACTTCTGGATCTCGCTGATGCTCGTGCTGGTGTTCTCGGTGACGCTGCGCTGGTTCCCGTCCAGCGGCTACGCGAACCTGTTCACCGATCCGGCGGTGGCCGTGCCCGCGCTGGTGCTTCCGCTGACCGTGCTGGTGATCGGGCAGACCGCGTTGTTCGTGCTCACCCTGCGCGAAAGCCTGCTCGGCGAACTCCCGCTGGCCTATCTGCGCACCGCGCGGGTCAAGGGGCTCTCCGAGCGGCAGGTGATGACCAAGCACGTGCTGCCGAACGCGCTGATGCCGCTGATCACGCAGCTGGGCAGCAACTTCGCGATGCTGGTCGGCGGGATCGTGATCATCGAGTCCATCTTCGTCGTGCCCGGGCTCGGCCATCTGCTGATGGGCGCGGTGTCCACTCGGGACTTCCCGCTGATCCAGGGTGTGACGTTGTTCGTCGCGGTGCTGTTCGTGCTGGTCAACCTGCTGGTCGACCTGTCGTACGCCTTGCTCGACCCGAAGGTGCGTGTCTCATGAGCGTGGTACTGGCGGCGACGACGCGGCCGGCGCGGCAAGCACGGCCCGGAGGCAGGCTGTTCCGGCGTAACCGGCTGCTGGTCATCTCGAGCGTGGTGCTGGCCGTGATCGTGCTCGCCGTGCTCGTGTTGCCGTTCTTCCTGCCCAGCGTGAGCGCGACCGATCCGGTGAACCGGCTGCTGCCACCCTCGGCCGCGAATCCGCTCGGCACCGACTCGTTCGGCCGTGATGTGCTCTCCCGGCTCGTCTCCGGCGGCCGGGCCTCGCTCGGCCTGTCCGCGCTGATCACCTTGTGCGCGGCGGTCACCGGGTTGGTGATCGGCCTGATCAGCGGGTTCTTCCGGGCGGCCGACGCGGTCCTGATGCGGGTGATGGACGCCTGGATGTCGTTCCCGGCGATCATTCTCGCGATGGCGCTGGCGATCTCGCTCGGCGCGAGCATCTGGACCGAACTGATCGCGCTGACCGTGATCTTCACGCCGTTCACCGCCCGCGTCATCCGCAGCCGGGTACTCGGTATCGCGGGCCGGGCTTACATCGGCGCGGCGCGGGTTTCGGGGATGAGCAAGGGAAAGATCCTGCTCGTGCACGTGTTCCCGAACGTGCTGCCGCTCGCGCTGGTGCAGGTGGTGATCCTGTCGGCGGCCGCGATGCTGGTGGACGGCGCGATGAGCTTCCTCGGCCTCGGCATCGCTCCCCCGACCCCGACCTGGGGCAACATGATCGCCGAAGGCCGCTCGTATCTGGTGCAGGCGCCCTGGCTGGTGGTCGCGCCCGGCGTGACGATCATGGCCTGCGTGTTCCTGCTCAACCTCATCGGCTCGTCACTGCGCATCGCCGTCGACGCCCGCGCCCGCACGCTGAACGAGCTTCAGCGCCTTCGTACCCGCTCGGTCAGCTGAGAAAGGATTCCGTTGCTAGTCAAAACCTCTTTGGCCGTGCGCAGATTCATGCCCGAAACCGTCTCGGGACCACCGGTGCTGCTCGTGCACGGATTCGCCTCCGACGGGCACACGGACTGGATCACCACCGGCTGGCCGTCGGCCCTCACCGCGGCGGGCCGCGAGGTGGTGGTGCCCGACCTGCCCGGCCACGGCTCCAGCCCCGCGCCCACGGGCTCAGCGGGAGCCAAGGCGATGTGCGCCGAACTCGCCAGGCTCGTCAGCCGGTTGTCCGAAGTGGACATCGTCGGCTACTCGCTGGGTGCGCGGCTGTCCTGGGAACTGCCCGCCCAGGCACCCGTGCGACGGCTGGTGCTGGGCGGCGTGAGCCCGGTCGAGCCGTTCGGCGCCGTGGACGTCGCCGCGGCACTGGCCTTCGCCGACGGCGGGAAAACCCCGGCCGACCCGCTGACCGGCATGATCGCGCACATGATCACCGCGCCGGGACGGAACCCCGCCGCCCTCGCGCGGTGCATCGAGGACCTGCGTGCGGAGCCGTTCGCCCCGGCCGCCGGTGCGATCAGTGTGCCCACGCGGTTCGTCGCGGGCACGGGCGATCCGGTCAGCCAGGGCATCGAAACGCTCGTCGACCTGGTGCCGGGCGCCGATCTCGTCCGTGTCCCCGGTGACCACGGTGGAGCGCTGAGGAGCCCGGAGTTCAAGACCGCCGTACTCGACTTCCTCGCCTAACCCGGGGGTCGTGAGTGTTTAGGCCGGTTAGAACCGGCCGCAACACTCACGACCCCTTTGGGCTTAGAGCGAGCCGTCGGCAGCGACGGCGCGGTCCAGCCACAGCCCGTCGAGCGCGGCCCGCACCTCCGCGCCATGCGAGGCGGCCAGGCGCACAGCACCCAGGTTGTCCTCCAGCTGCTGAAGCCGGCTCACCCCGAAGAGCACGTTCGCCACCGGCGCGTAGGCGAGGCAGAACGCGATCGCCAGCTGCGACGGGCTGACCCCGAATGAAGAGGCCACCGTGGCCACTGCCCAAGCCGCGTCCTTGATCGCCGAACGGATGCCGCCCGGGTCCGCGCCGATCTTCCGCGATGGCGTCTTGCCGAGCAGCACCCCGCCCTCGAACACGTCCGACGCCTGCAAAGCCAGGCGCCCGGTCTCGAAATGCGCGCCGTAGAAGGGACCTTCCGCCATGGACCGCCGCACCACGCTGTACTTCAGCTGAGCGAAACTCGGAGCTGGAAGGCCTTCCCGCGACGCGAACTTCATCGTGTAGTCGAGGTCCGACGCGAGCCAGTTGTTCACCCCCCCAGACGTCGAAGCGGCCGAGGCGGATCTGTTCGGCCACCTCGGTGACGATGCGCGGGATGTCCGGGCGGCCGAAGTAGTCGCCGACCACCACCGCCTCGGCGCGGTCGACGCCGATGCGGGTGAACGACGTCTCGAGCTGCTGGGCGAAACCGGTGTTCGGGTAGTCCCAGAGCCACAGTTTCCCGCACAGCTGGTACTCGTTCCGCGCGATCCCGGCGGCACGGATCGCCTCGCCGAACAAGAGATCCGTGCGGGACTGCTCGGCGTGCGGGCCCATGTTGTAGTGGGCCACGTCGAAGAGCGTGACGCCCGCGTCGAGCGCGTGCCGGAGCAGGCGCACGGCGTCGTCGAAGTCCATGCGGTCCCAGGTGTTCCACGAGCCCAGGCTCAGCGCCGAGGTGGCGAAGCCCAACCCGTCCTGCTTCTCGTACACGGGATTTCCTTTCGCTGGCAACAGAAACCCTTTTTAGTCTACGATCGTAGAATGAACAAGAGACTCGTTGTGGTGACCGGTGGTGCCAGCGGCATCGGCCGTGGGGTCGCCGAAGCGTTCCATGCCGCGGGTGACCGGGTGGTCATCGCCGACGTCTCCGCCAGCGCGGCCCACGAGCTGGCGGCCGAGCTCGGCGCGGAGCACGTCGAACTCGACATCTCCGACCCCGGCTCGGTCGACGCCGCGCTGGCGCTCGTCACCGCGCGGTTCGGGCCGATCGACGTCCTGGTCAACAACGCCGGGCTCGCCGGCGGCGGCGGACCGCTGGTGGGACTGGACATCGGCGTCTTCGACCTGTGCACGCGGGTCAACTTCCGCGGCACGTTCCTGATGACGCGCGCGGTCGGCGCGCACATGCTCGCGGCGGGCACCCGGGGTTCCATCGTCAACATCACCTCCATCGGCGCCCGGCAGCCGACTCCTGGGCTCGGTCATTACGAGGCCACGAAGGCGGCCGTCGAAGCACTCACCCGCTCGGCGGCGCTCGAACTGGCGCCGCACGGGATCCGGGTCAACGCGGTCGCGCCAGGGCCGGTGCTCACGCCGATGACCGCGGGCTTCGCCTCGGACACCGCGGCCCGCGCGGCGTGGGAAGCGAGGATCCCGCTGGGCACCATCGCTTCCGTCGCCGACGTGGTGCCGTCAGTCCTGTTCCTCGCCTCCGCCGACGCCGGCCATCTCACCGGAGTCAGCCTGCAGGTCGACGGCGGGCAGCTGCTCACCTGAGTACACGACGCGGCCGCCGGACACGGTGAGTTCGACACCGACGTCCGGCAGGTCCGCGAACGCGACCTCGAGCGGATTCGCCGCCAGCACGCAGAAATCGGCTACCCGGCCCACGGTCAGCGATCCCTTCCACGTCGCACCGCCGTCCTGCTCGGCGGCAGCCGTCGTGTAGCACCGCAGCAGCCTGGTCATCAGCTCGGCGTCCATTTCGGACGCTTCCAGCATCTGAGCGGCCGCGGCGATGTGCACCCGCCAGTCCGGGGTGACGACCGGCGCGTCGCTGCTCAAGGTCAGCGGAACGCCCGAGGCCAGCATGTCCGCCAGCGGCCACGCGCGGGCGCCGACCTCGCCGCCGAGTGCCTCCGACAGCATTCCGCGCATGGCCACCGCGATCGCGGGCTGGACGGTCAGCCCGACACCGGCCGACGCCATCCGGGCCAGCTGATCCGCCGTCACCAGATCACCGTGCACGAGGTGATCGCCGCGCCGCAGCGAACCGAGCGTGGTCTCGATACTGCGATCCCCCGTGGCGTGCACCGCGACCACCATCCCGGCGTCATGCGCCAGCTCGATCATGGCGGCCAGATTGCCCGCGCGCCCCGGATCGTCGTCACCGTCCACAAGCAACGCTCCATGCGAACCGTCGGCATAGCAGTGAGACGTCCATGCGGACCGCATCGGCGGGATGCCATCGGCGAAGATCTTGACGCCGGACACGTTGAGCCACAACGGATCCGCGTCCGGGACCGGCGTGGCCAGCCCGTGCCCGAAGCCCGCCAGCGAACTGGCGCCGTCAAGCAGGCCGAACAGTCGAAGCGCGGTCACCCTCGCGCGCAAGAGCCCTTCCGACGCCAGCGCAGCATACTCCTCCAAAACCTCAGCCCCGAAGCATCCCGTCTCCCCCGGTCCCAACCCAGGCTCCGTGTAACTCGTGATGCCGAGTGACGCGCACACGTCACCCGCACGCAGGATCGCGGCACGCCGTTCGGCCGCACTCCGCACGGTTTTCTCTTCTCCGCCGGTGAATCCAGCAGCGCCGATAAGCATGTCCGGCCACCGGGCACCGAGCCAGGTCGCGTGCAGATGCGCGTCGTTGATGCCGGGCAGCACAGTTCTGCCCGCCAGGTCGACCACCTCGGTGTCCGGCCCGATCAGCTCCAGCGCGGCATCGCCGAGTGCGACGATCCGGCCGTCGCGCACCGCCATCGCCCGCGCGACGGTGTCCGCCGGATCGAAGGTGAGCACGGGACCGCCGCGAACCACGAGTGATGCGGGGTGAATACGGGGCGACGGCATGGTTCCTCCAGGATCTGGACTTTTTCTCCTACGACTGTAGACTAAAAAGATGGTCGATAGAACCGAAGCCGCAGTGCTCACCGAACACGGGTCCGCGCTCACCGTGCGGGAGCTTCCGCTGCCCGAAGCGCCGGAACCGGGCGCCGCGCTGGTCCGGATCACCTGCACCACACTGTGCGGCACCGACGTGCACCTCTGGTCGGGCCAGATGACCTTCCCGGGCATGCTCCCGATGGTGCTGGGCCACGAAATGGTAGGCGAGGTGGTGGCCGCCGGACCGGGAACCACGGACACGCTCGGCCGCGAGATCACCGAGGGCGACCGCATCGGCTGGTCCGAGTCGACGTGCGGAAAGTGTTACGGCTGCACGATCTTGCGCGAACCGGTCGCCTGCGAGAAGCGCGGCTACGGCTTCCTTCAGCGTTCCGATGTTTTTCCTTACGCCACCGGCGGGCTCGTCCGGTATTGCTACGTGACGCCAGGCGCGGCCAAGCTCCTGCTGCCCGACGACGTCAAGGACACCTGGGCCTCGATGTCCGGTTGTGCCGGAAAGACCGTGCTGCGCGCCGTTTCGCGGTCCGGCGGTATCCGTCCAGGTGGGACGGTCGTGGTCGAGGGCGCGGGCGCGCTCGGCGTGTTCGCCACCGCGGTCGCACGGATCTCCGGCGCCGGCGACGTGATCACCATCGGCGGCCCTGCGGACCGGCTGAAGACCGCGGAACGTTTCGGTGCGACAGCGACGATTCCGGTCGATGGCACCGCCGAGCAACGGATCGACCAGGTCAAGGAATTGACCGGTGGCCGCGGCGCCGACCATGTCTTCGACTTCGCCGGTGGCCCCACCATCGGCGAGGAAGCGGTCGCCTTCGCCGCCCAGCGCGGCACGGTCGCGATCGTCGGGTCCACCGGCCCCGCGCCCTCCCCCGTCGCGCTGGGCACGGTGATGGGCAAGGAACTCACGATCGTCGGCTCGCTCAACGGCGACATCGCCGACTACCACCGCTCGGTGGACTTCTTCCGCACGTTCGCAAACCGGATGCCTTGGGACGAGCTGTTCAGCGCGCCCGTAGGACTCTCCGAAGCCTCCAAGAGCGTCGAGTCGATGTCGCGGCTCGGCGAACTCAAAGCCGTCATCGATCCCCGCCTTCCCTAGGAGCCTCCATGACCGCCATCCCCCAGCGCCGCATCGGCCGCGACGGCCCGCTCACCGGCGTGCTCTCGCTCGGCTCATGGCACACCTACGACCGGATGGACTTCCGCGAGGCGGTGACGCTGGTGCGCACCGCGGTCGACGCGGGCATCTCGCTGTTCGACGTCGGCGTCTACGGCCTGCCCGGCAGCCCGCCGGTCTTCACCGACGTGCTGTTCTCGGCGATGGTCCGCGCGGCCGGGCTGAAGCGCGACGACTACCTGCTCTCGGCGAAGCTCTGGCTGGAGGGCTACCCGGAGCACGACCTGCGTGCTCAGCTGGACAACGCGTTGTTCCGCGCCGGGGTCGAGCACGCCGACCTGGTGGTGCTGGGCGACCTTCGCCGCGACGACACCGATCTGCACCAGCTCGTGCTGGACCTGGACGAACTCCGCCAGGCCGGGCTCATCCGGCAGTGGGGCGTGAACAACTGGTCCGCGAGCACCATCCGCGCGCTGCACGACTTCGCGGCGGCCGAGAACGTGCCAGGTCCCGCCATCGCGCAGCTGAAATACAGCGTGTCCCGACGGTCCATTCCGGACGGTGAGCCGTTCAAAAAGGTGTTCGGGGAACTGGGCGTCACGTTGCAGTCGTCGGACATCTTCGAGGGTGGTGTCCTGCTGGGGAAGAACAGCGGTGCGCGGCAGGTCGGCCGGGATCCCGGCGGCATCCGCGAGCGCATCGCCGCCTCCGCCCCGGATCTCGCCAAGATCGCGGGCGACCTGGGCGCGACGGCCGCGCAGCTGTGCCTGGCCTTCACCCTCACCCATCCGGCCAACACCACCACCCTGTTCGGCGCGACCAGCACCGCCCAGCTCGAGGACAACCTGGGCGCCGTCGACCTGGTCGAGCGCGTCGGCGCGCACCAGCTGCGCGAACTGGTCGAGCCGTTCTGGGCCGACCGCGAGAGCGTCGACCCGGAGGGACCGTGACGGCCTTCGACCCCGAACTCGCCGAGGCACTCGACGGCCTTCCGCCCGGGCCTCCGCTGAGCGCCGAGTCGCTCGCGGGCGTCCGGCGGATGCTGGCGGACTCGAACCTGAGTTGTGCCGAGGCGATCGGTGACCGGGACCTCGTCTGGGAAGACCGGACCGTGCCCGGCACCGGCGTGGTCGTCACCGTCGTCAAACCCCGGCAGGTCGGGCCGGGCGCGCCGGGGTTCTACAACATCCACGGCGGCGGGATGGTCATGGACGACCGGTTCGCCGACCTGCCCCGGATGGTCGCGCTGGTCGAGGAATTCGGCTTCGTCGCGGTTACCGTCGACTACCGGCTCGCGCCCGAGCATCCGCATCCGGCGCCGCTGGAGGACTGTTACGCGGGCCTGACCTGGATGGCGGCCAATGCCGCTGAACTGGGGTTCGATCCGGCGAAGCTGATCGTCGGCGGCGGGAGCGCGGGCGGCGGGCTCAGCGCGGGGATCGCCTTGCTGGCCAGGGATCGTGGCGGTCCGACACTGGCCGGGCAGCTGCTTTTGTGCCCGATGATCGACAGCGGCAACGACTCGGCGTCCACAGTGGAATTCGCCGAACGCGGTGTCTGGGGTCAGGCGGCCAACGCGTTCGGCTGGCAGTCGCTCCTCGATGGACAGACATCGCCGTACGCAGCCCCGGCAACCGCTCCCGACCTCACCGGGCTCCCGCCCGCCTTCATCGAGGTCGGCGCGGCCGAGATCTTCCGCGACGAGGACGTCGACTACGCGCGGCGGCTCTGGGCGGCGGGCGTGCCGACCGAACTGCACGTCTGGGCGGGCGCGTACCACGGGTTCGACCGGTTCGCCCCGGACAGCGAGGTGACCCGGGCGGCGCTCGCCACCCGGGCCTCCTGGCTGCGCCGCATCATCGGGAGAGCATGAACCTCGCGGCCTGCTCGCCGACCAGCACCGCGGGCGCGTTGGTGTTGCCCGTGGTCACCTGCGGCAGCACCGACGCGTCGGCGATCCGGAGCCCGGTCAGCCCGTGCACCGCCAGTGCCGGGTCGACGACGGAATCGTTGTCGGCACCCATCCGGCAGGTCCCGACCTGGTGGTGATAGGTGATGGCGGTCCGCCGGACGTACTCCCGGACGTCGACCCCGGGCCCCGGGTACAGCTCGCGGGCACCCCATTCCTCCGCCAGCGCGGGCGCGCGGCCGATCTCGCGGCACTGCTCCACCGACGCGACCAGACTTTCGAAATCGGCCGGGTCCTCCAGCGCGGCGAGGTCGATCAGCGGTTCGTCGAGCGGACTCGGTCCCGAAAGCCGCACACGGCCCCGGCTCCGCGGCGTCACCATGCCCGCCATCAGCGAGAAGCCGGTGTCCGGTCCGGTCATCCACGACTCGTACATCGGCACGCTGAAATGGATCGGCTGCGTGTCGGGTACCTCCAAGCCCGGACGGCTGCGCCAGAACAGGTGCGTCTGCGTCACCGACCGACCGGGCGCTGGCGGATCGACCCGGCGTCGGTCGGTCGCGAAGATGACCGGCGACAACAGGTGATCGTGCAGGTTCCGGCCTACCCCTGGCAGGTCCGCGACGACGTCGATGCCGTGCATCGCCAGTTCGCCGGCGGGGCCGATCCCGCTGCGGAGCAGGATCGCCGGTGAGGCCAGCGCGCCCGCGGCGAGGACGACCTCGTCGGCGAAGACCTTGCGCGGCTCGCCGTCGATCTCGGCGAGCACACCGGTCACCCTGGTGCCCTCGAACAGCAGCCGGTGCACCAGCGCTCCCGTGTGGACGGTCATCCGCTCGGCGGCGGGCGCCCCGTAGGCGAGCCAGGTGTTGAGCCGCTTGCCGTCGCGCATGGTGACGCGCTGCACGGAGACGCCGTCGAGCTCGTCACCGTTGTAGTCCGGGTTGAACGGCACGCCGATCTGCACGGCCGCGTCCACAATGGACTGCTGGATCGGGTGCAGCGGTTCGTTCACCACGATCTCGAGCAGGTCCTTCTCGATCCGCTCGAACACCGGGCGGACGTCGTCCCACCGCCAGCCGGACAGGCCCCAGCCGTCGTAGTCGGCGGGCGCGCCGCGCACCCAGATCATCGCGTTGAGCGCGTGCGACCCGCCGAGCACCTTCCCGCGCGGCAGGTGCAGCCGCCGGTTCGCCGCGTGCGGCTGCGGCACGGTGTAGTGGTCCCAGTCCTCCGGGCCGTGCCACAGCTCCCCGGCGCGCGACGGGTCGTGGATGGCCGGGTTGGTGTCCGGCCCGCCTGCTTCGAGCAGTGTCACCCACACCCCGGCGTCGGCCAGCCGCCTGGCGACCACCGAACCGGCCGAACCCGCTCCCACCACGATGACGTCCATGCCACCCACCCTCGCAAGGCCCGAACGCGTCCGGCGGATTCGGTTCGCTGGCCGACAATCGGCGTGCCCTGGCGGGCAAGACCACGGCGCGCGCCGGAACCGATACTCGATCACACCCCGGTCGATTAGGAGCTTGCCATGGCCACACGCCTGTTCATCGACGGACAGTGGACCGCCGCCGGAGGCGGGACGCTGCCGACGTACGATCCGGCCACCGGCCAGGTGATCGAGGAAGTCGGGACGGCGTCCGCCACCGACGTCGACGCCGCCGTCGCGGCAGCGCGGGCGGCGCTCAGCGACCCCGCGTGGGCGGGCCTGCTGCCGGTCGAGCGGGCCGCGCTGCTGTTCAGGCTCGCGGCGCTCGTCGACGCGCACCACGAGGAACTTGCCGCTCTCGAAACTCGCGATCAGGGACAGCCGATCGGCATCTCCCGCCAGGTCAGCGTCACCGGCGCGGCCGAGCACCTGCGGTACTTCGCGGGCTGGGTCACCAAGATCCAGGGCACCACGAACCCGGTGTCCTTTCCCGACACCCTGCACTACACGCGCCGCGAGCCGGTCGGGGTGAACGCGCTGATCACGCCGTGGAACTTCCCGCTGATGATCCTGGTGTGGAAGCTCGCGCCCGCGCTGGCCACCGGGAACACCGTGGTGATCAAGCCCAGCGAGGTCACCCCGCTGACCAGCATCCGGCTGGTGGAGCTGGTGCACGAGGCCGGCTTCCCAGCGGGCGTGGTCAACCTGGTGACCGGCGACGGCGCGGTCGGCGCGCTGCTGAGCGGTCACGCCGACGTCGACCACGTCTCCTACACCGGCTCGACCGCGGTCGGGAAGCTGATCACCGCCGCGAGCGCCGAGTCGAACCTCAAGCGCCTCACCCTCGAACTCGGCGGCAAGGCCCCCAGCATCATCGCCTCGGACGCCGACATCGACGCCGCCGTCGCGGGCAACCTCGCGGGCGCCACCCTCAACAGTGGACAGGTCTGCGCCGCGTACACCCGCTTCTTCGTGGACCGCGCCCGCGAGCAGGAGTTCGTCGCGAAACTGGCCGCCGGCCTCGAAGGACTCAAGCTCGGCCCCGGCATCGACGAGTCGTCGCAACTCGGGCCGCTCGTGTCGGCGAAGCACCGCGAGCGCGTGGACTTCCTCGTCTCGACCGGCCGAGAGCAAGGGGCCGAGCTGGTCACGGGCGGCCAGACCGTGGACAGCGACGGCTACTTCTACGCGCCGACGTTGTTCGCCGGGGTCGCCGACGACATGACGATCATGCGCGAGGAGATCTTCGGGCCGGTGCTGGCCGTGACCGCCTACGACGACCCCGACGAACTGCTCGCGCGGGCCAACGACACCGAGTACGGCCTCGCGGCGACCGTGTGGACCAGGGACATCGGCGTCGCGCACCGCTTCGCCAACGGCATCCGGGCTGGCGCGGTGTTCGTCAACATGCCGCCGATCCCCGACATGGCCGCGCCTTGGGGTGGCTACAAGGCTTCGGGCTGGGGCCGCGAGATGGGGCCGTGGGCGATCGACGCGTACACCGAGATCAAGTCCGTCTGGCTGCACCACGCATAACCCCACCCCGGGGTCTGGCCCGGGATAAAGCGGGCTTTATCCCAGATGCGGGGGCAGCCCCTCGGGCGAAGCCGCCCTTGATCGCACGAACGTGGCGTATGTAACGGTCAGCGTCACATATGCCACGTTCGTCACGCTTGGTCAAGCGGGTTGACTGAGTGGGAATCAGGCCGTTCAACGCCGCAAACCGCGCTCACCGGCCCTGTGACACCGGGATAAAGCCCGCTTTATCCCGTCCGGGGTCGCTCCGGCCCTAGCTTCGGCGGGGACCCTGGCCTTGGCTTGTATGAAGGGAGCCCTCATACAGAGGGCTGTGTATGAAGGGAGCCTTCATCGCGTATAGCTGCATGAAGGGAGCCTTCATACAGCGCTCTTGGGTGAGGGCTCCCTCACCCAAGCAAGCTTGGTGAGGGAGGCCCTCACTGGCGCAACGCTCACGAGGCCCGGTCCGAAGCCCGGGATAAAGCCCGCTTTATCCCGGCCTAGCCGCGGCGCCTTGCCTGGAGGGTGAGCGCGACCAGGGCGCCGCCGAGGAGGAGCAGGAGCAGGCCCGTGGTCAGCAGGCCGCGAAGCTCAGTGCCGGTCGAGGCGAGCGGGCCGTTGCCGCCGGGAGTGGTGGTCGCTCCCGGTGTGGGCACCGTGGTCACGCCCGGGCCTGGCGTCGTGCTCGAGCTGCTGCTGCTCGAGGTGCTGCTGCTCGGCGACGTGCTGCTGGAAGGCTCATTGCTTGACGTCGTGGTGCTGCTCGATGTGGTGGTGCTGCTCGACTTGGTGGTGCTGGTAGACGTTGTGGTGCTGCTCGATGAGCTGGTCTTGGTCGACGTGCTCGTGCTGCTGCTCGTGGTTGTGCTCGAGCTGGTGCTCGTCGTCGGTGAGCTGCTGGTCGTGGTCGGGCTCGTGGAACTCGACGACGACGTGGTGGAGGTCGACGTAGACGAAGACGGCGAAGTAGGCGTTGTGGGCTGCTCACCGCCGCATTCGGGCAGATCGCCGGTGAACGGGTACGCGTGGAACTCCTGCCCGCCGCCTCCGGTCTCCTCCGATGTGTGCACCAGCGTGCCCGTGGTGAAGAACCGGCCGTTCACCCCGGACACGGTCACCGTGGTCGTGCTGCCCGGTTCGCCGATCAGCACGCTCCCCTGGAACTGCGCGCCACCGGCGATCTTCACCTTGGTGGCGTCCGGGAAGTTCCACAGCAGGCGTTCCCGCAGCTTGTTCAGCGGGTCGGCGTCGCCGGGGTCACCGGTGTACGTGTTGATCGTCCTAGCTGCCCCGGTCAGGTTCACCAGTACAGTCGCCCCGGCGGGAATTCCCTCGAACTCGATGCCCTGCATGCCGCCGTTGGCCGCGGTCAGGTCGAAGTCCACAGTGAACACCTGCAGCGCGGACTTCCCGTCCCCACTGAACAGGGTCCGGTATCCGTCGTTACGCGCCTTGCCGGTGGCGACAGTGTCACGCGCGTAGCATTGGCTCGCGAGCCGAAGTTCGTCACGCAGCTTCAAGTAAGGTTTCGCAGCGTCCGGGTCCTTTTCGACCTTGCCGGTGACCGTCCCGGTCACGGTGCCCGCGTGCCGGACGACCCCGCCGTCGGCGAGCAGCCGCTGGTCCTTGGCGACGCTCACGTTCCCGCCGGTGGTGAGGAAATCCGCGCCGTCCGGCGGCGGGACCCGGGAGCCGACTCCGGCGATGCCGACGTTGTAGATCGCCGAAACGCCCTGACGTTTGGCCATGTCGAAATCACCGAGTACGACGACTCGGCCTTCGGCTTCCGCCGCCGCGCCGCGCACCTGGAAATCGCCGCCGACATAAACGTTGATGCCGTTGTCGCGGCCGGCATAGCCGCCATTGTTGACCGGCGGATACACATCCGGACAGGCTTCTCCGACGCACGGTCCCAAACCGCCCGGTAATGGCGCGGCGACCGCGCCAGCGGTCACGACCAGGGCCGCAACGCAGACCGCCGCGGCGGCTCCAGCAGAAATCGAGGCGAACCGCCGTGCGCGCATAACCCGATTCTTATGCCCATCGGCCGGGCGAACCCACTCGAAAACCGGAAATACCCCGACCGGGGGAAAAATGGGTCGTGAGTGGTACGGCCGGTTCTAACCGGCCAAAACACTCACGACCCCTTTAAGCCGTGGGTTCGCGGAGCGGGAGGCCCGCGGCTTGGTAAATGGCGTCGATCACGGTCATGTTGCCGATCGAGTCGTCCACTGTGGTCAGGACGGGCTCGCCGCGCAGGACGGCGGCCGCGAAGGCGTCGAGCTGGTAGTCGTAGCTCGCCCGGCGGTCGAAGTGCTCGACACGCTTGTGGTCACCCGCGCGCACGGTGAGCCGGTGCGCGAACTGCGGCGCGAGCGGGTTGAACACCCGCATCTCCCCCGACTCCCCGATCACCCTGGCGGAGATCCGCAGCACCGTCGACGACCACATCGAGCACCGCACGCCTGCCGTGTACCCCTCGTGGAAGCGCAATTCGGCGCTCATGGCCCGGTCGACCGCCGGACTCTGCAGTTTCGCCGAGGCGGACACCACCGTGGGTTCCGAGCCGCCGAGTGAACGGGCCATGTGGACGGCGTAGCAGCCGGCGTCCATCAGCGCGCCGCCCGCGAGGTCGAAGTTGTACCGGATGTCCGAAAACTTCGGCAGCGGGAAGCACAGCGCCGTCTCGATGCGGCGGATCGCGCCGAGCTCGCCGCCGCGCACCACCGCTACCGCCCGCCGGAACAGCGGGTGGTAGCGGTAGTGGAACGCCTCCATCACCACCAGGCCAGCCGAGCGGGCCGCCTCGGCGACCTGGCGTGCCTCGGAAGCGTTGGCGGTAAAGGGTTTTTCGCACAGCACGTGCTTGCCCGCCTTGAGCGCGGCGAGCGTCCAGCGGCCGTGCAGGCCGTTCGGCAGCGGGTTGTAGACCGCGTCGAGCGACGGGTCGGCGAGCATCGACTCGTAGTCGCCGTACGCCTTCGGGATGCCGTGCTTCGCGGCGTACTCGCGGGCTCGCGCCGGATCACGCGCGGCGATCGCGGCGACCTCCACTTCGGCCGACGCCCGGGCGGGGCGCAGTAGTGCGGCAGGCGCGATCCGCGCGGCGCCGAGAACGCCGATCCGAAGCAAGGTGACTCCTACCAGTTGACTACCAGTTGACTGTGGGGAACCAGATCATTCCAGTACGGCCGAGCACCCGCACATCCCAGTACAGCACCGTGAACGTCCCGGCCACGAGCAGCGCCGCGCCGGTCACCGCGGCGATCCGGGCCGGTTTCGCGCCCAGCCAGCGTTGCACCCGCCCGCCGGTGGCGTGCGCGAGCAGCAGGAACAGCACCGCCATGAGCACGATGTTGCCGATCGACTGCAGTGCGAACGCGCCCGCGCCGTAGAACACGTTGTGGCTTTCGGCGGCGTCGCGGAACATCATCCGGAACAGCGGGTACGGACGGCCGATCAGGAAGCCGCCGATCAGCGCGCCCATCAGCACGTGCGGGGTCGCCGGGAACCGGCGGGTCAGCCCGGCGAGCGGGTTGCGGACCACGCCGAGCGACACCAGGCCGAGCACGATGAACACCAGCCCGATGATGCCGAACGCGACCATCGACTGGATGCTGCGCGGCGAAAGCCCGGTCGTCTTCGCGGTCGAGAACTGCGGCATCCGGGTGCCGACCAAAGCGACGATCACGCCGTACACCACCGAGACGGTGAGCATGCCCGCCGCGATCCAGCCGAGCGGTTTCAGCGTGGTGAGAAAACGGGGGCGGCCTGACGTCTCGGTGCCCACAAGTGGCGCCACCGCGCCGAAAGCGGCGATGTTGCACGCGGTGAACGAACCGGCCAACCCGGAGACGAACGCGAAGACCGTGCCTGCCAACGCACCTTCGATCGGCGTGCCTTTGGCGTCATGGCCGAGTAGTCCATTCGCCACACTGTCGCCGATCACGGAGTCCACAAAGGGCGCCGACCAGACGATCGTCAGCGCCAATCCGGCCAGCATCGACAACACGGTGATCCGCGCCCGATGCTCCGGATAAGGCCCGCTGCCGAAATAAGCGGCGCCGGGATGAGCGGGAATTCGGTCCGTGACGGACATCGCGCCTCCAGTTTTACATGGTGGGGAACCAAATCCTGCCAGTTCGGCGGCGCCGGTCCGATCTTCCAATATGCCCAATTCACTGCCCGGATGGCGGGTCAGAACCACGCCCGTTTGCCCTACGCTGGTCGAGTCTTGACGGGGATCTCGGGGGTTCTTATGTGTCTTTCCCATGGAAACATCGCGCGCCGCAGTGTGCTGGCCGCCGGGCTGGCGCTGCCGCTCGCGGCGGTGACGGGCACCGCCGAAGCCGCGCCCGCCGGGCCGTTCGCCATCGTCGGCGCGCGGATCTTCGACGGCCGCCGGGTGATCGAGTGCGGCACGGTGGTGGTCGACGCCGGCCGCATCGTCGCGGTGCACGAAGGCGCGGTACATGAAGGCGCAGGGCCGCGCGGCCTGCCCGTGCACGACGGCCGCGGCAAGACCCTGCTTCCGGGGCTCATCGACGGCCACGTCCACCACACCGGCCCCGACCGCACCGACGCGCCGCGCTTCGGCGTCACCACCGAGCTCGACATGGTCAGCGACCCGGCGGCGCACGGTCCGATCCGCCGCCAGCGCCGCTCCTACGCGCCGACCCCGCTGTCGGACCTATGGACGGCGGGCTGGTGGGCGACCGTGCCCGGTGGCTGGGGCACGGACAGCGGCCTGGTGTTCCCGCTGATGGAGCCCGGCACCGATCCGGCCGAGTTCGTCGCGGCGCGCCAGGCCGAGGGGTCCGATCACCTCAAGCTCGCGTTGGAAGACGTGCACCTGATCACCGGCGCGCGCATCCCGGTCCTGTCCGAGACGCAGGTACGCGGGCTGATCGCCGCCGCGAAGCGCCACCGCATGCCCAGCGTCGCGCACGCGACCAGGCAGGACATGGCCCGCACCGCGCTGTCCGCCGGGATCACCGGCCTGGTCCACCTGTTCAGCGACGCCGAGATCGCCGACGACGTCGTGCGCCTCGCGGTCCGCGGCGGCGCCTTCGTCACGCCGACGTTGACGCTCTGGAGCGCGCTCGGCTCGCTCCAGAACCCGGCCACCAAGTCCGTGATCACCGATCCGCGCGTCGCGCCGTTCCTGTCGGCCAAACAGCGCGGATTCCTCGACGCCCCTTGGGGTTTCGAGCGGCCAGGGGTGCTGGAGACGGCATCGCGCAATGTCGCGAAGCTGCACGCGGCTGGCGTCCCGATCACCGCGGGCACCGACTCGGGCATCCCCGGGATCGCACACGGCGTCAGCCTGCTCGTCGAGCTGGAACTGCTCGTCCGCGCCGGGCTGGCCCCGGTCGAGGCGCTCGCCGCCGCGACGTCCACCCCGGCCTCGCACTACGGCTTCACCGACCGGGGCCGCATCGCTCGCGGCCTGCGCGCCGACCTGGTGCTGGTCGACGGCGACCCGACCCGTGACATCACCGCGCTGCGTGACGTCTCGGCCGTCTGGCGCAACGGCGCGCCGGTCACCCGCGCGGTATGACCGCGCGGACGCGCTACCGCGACGCGCTGGCCATCGGCGAGTTCCGCGCGGTGTTCGCCGCGCACGTGCTCTCGATGCTCGGCATGATCGTCGCGCAGTTCGCCACCTCGGTGCTGGTCTACCAAAGCACCGGCTCGCCCCTGCTCACCACGCTGGTGTTCGCGCTGGCGTTCACCCCGCATCTGTTCGCGGGCACGGTGTTCTCCGCGCTCGTCGACCGGATGCCGGTGCGGCGCCTGCTGGTGACCTGCAATCTGACGACGGCGACGCTCGCCGCGACGATGGCCATCCCGGGCATGCCGGTGTGGGCGCTGCTCGCGCTGGTGTTCGGGATCGGGCTGGTCGGGCCGATCTTCTCCGGCGCCCGCGCCGCCACCTTGCCGGAGATACTGCCCGGCCCGGCCTACATCCCGGGCCGGAGCCTCTTCCGGCTGGTGTCACAGGGTGCGCAGGTGGCCGGGCTCGCACTCGGCGGCTTGCTGCTCGCCGCGGTGACGGCGTCGACAGCGTTGCTCATGGAAGCCGGCGCCTTTGTGGTCTCGGCCGCGCTGCTGCGGTTCGCGACGAAGGAACGGCCACCGCGCGCGAAGGCCGGATCGCTGCTGCGTGATTCGCTCGGCGGGCTGCGGGCCGTGCTGGCCGTGCCCGCGTTGCGCCGGGTGCTGTTGCTCGGCTGGGTGATCCCGTCGCTCGCGCTCTTCCCCGAGGCGCTCGCGAACCCGTATGCCCACGAACAGGGCTTTTCGACCGTTCAGCTCGGGCTCATGATGGCCGTGCTTCCGCTGGGCAACATCCTGGCCGAGTTCATCGGCATGTGGGGACTCGACGTCGAACACCAGGTCAGCCGGATCGCCTCACTCGCGGCGCTCGTCTTCGTGCCGCTGCTCGGGTACGCCTTGCGGCCCGGCTTCATCGCCACGCTGGCGATCCTGTTCTGCTCGGGACTCGGCTTCGCGCACCACCTCGGCCTGGACCGGCTGCTGCTCGACGTGGCGCCCGAGCACCTCCGGTCTCGCGCGCTCGCACTGCAGACGGCCGGGCTGATGTTCTGGCAAGGCCTCGGATTCGCCGTCGCGGGCGCGCTCGCCCAGTTCATCCCGATCACGGCGCTGGTTCCGGCGACCGCGGCCATCGGACTGGCCGCGGTCGCCGGGCTCAGGCCCGGTTACGCCGCAGCTCGCTGAGCCGCTCGATCAGTGCTTGGACGGCCTCGTCCATGACCGGCTCGGTGAGCCGCAGGCTGTGCTCACCGTCGTCGTCTTCAACGGTGATCACATGGGTGATCTGATCGGCGCCCGCCGTCGGCGACACGCTCACGGGCCGGGGCTGCTCGCGTGCGACACGCACGAGGTTTTCCAGCTCGGAGGCCGTCGCCGGCGGCAGGTCGGCAGTGTCGATCGTCATCGGCCGTTGCAGAGCGGGGAACACGGCGAAGCCGCCGTCGGACTCGAAAGTGATCCGCATCGAGCACCTCCCTGTGTTCCCCTCACTCTAGGCCGTGGTTTCCGTCGCCCGCGGTTCCGCGGGCACGCTGCCGGTGAAGGCGTTGCCCGCCGCGTCGATCGAACCCGGCTCGGCAGCGGGCAGCACGGTCTTGGCGATCCCGGTGGTGCCCTGCTTGGACAGATACCAGGCGCCGTCGAGCCCGGCGAACGTCGACATCGCGCCCGAGCCGACGTTGCCGTCGACCGTGCCCGCGTACTTGGCGGGGCCGGTGTCGAAACTGAGCAGCACGGTCCCGTCCTGCTGATGCCACTTGCCCGACAGCGAACCGGTGAAGGTTCCGTTGCCGTTGAACGAAAGCGCGGTCTGCGCGTAGTTCGCGGTGGCACCCCAGCTGAAGTGGAGCACCCAGTTGCCGGAGATCTTCGGCAGCGAGAACGTGGCGTGCACGCCGACCTGCGCCCAGGCGTCGATGACGGCCTGTGCCTCGTTGGCGCCGTAGAGCATGCTCGCGTTCGCGGCCGTCAGGTTCGCGAAGTCGAGGAACTGCGCGGTCGACGACAGGCGCGGATCGCAGAGCGTGGTGTACCAGATCCGGCCCGCCTTGTCCCATGCGTTGTTCCCGAGCGCGATGGCGAGCAGGTAGAACGCCTTGTTCGGGATGCCGGAGTTGATGTGCACGCCACCGTTGTCGGAGGTGGTGTTGACGTACTTGCTCATGTGGTCCGGCTGCGGGTCCTTGCCGAGCTTCGGGTCGTTGTACGCGGTGCCCGGAGCCTTCATCGAGCGCAGCGCGACGCCGTTGATCCCGGCCGCGAGCAGGCCCTGCCCGATGAGCCAGTCGGCCTGCGCGGCGGTCTGCTTGAGCGCGTACTGCTTCACGAGCGAGCCGAACACGTCCGACATGGACTCGTTCAGCGCGCCCGGCTGGTCGTGGTAGACCAGGCCAGCCTGGTGGCCGGTGACGCCGTGGGTCAGCTCGTGGCCCATCACGTCGACCGCGATGGTGAACCGGTTGAAGATGACGCCGTCACCGTCACCGAACACCATCTGGCTGCCGTTCCAGAACGCGTTGTTGTACTTGGTTCCGAAGTGGACGGTGCCTTTGAGGTCCATGCCGATGTTGTCGATGGAATTGCGCTGATAAATGTCCCAGAAGAGCTTGAACGTCGCGCCGAGCCCGTCGTAGGCCTCGTCGACCGTGACGTCCCCGCTCGCGGCCTGGCCCTCCGCGCGGACGAGCTTGCCCGGCAGCGTCTGCTTGTTCTCGGCCGAGTACAGGAAACGCTGCAGGTGCGGCGTCAGCGATTGGCTCGCCGGGGTGGTGCGGGGACGGGTGAAGTGCTCGGTCATCCGCTCGGCACGCACACTGTGGTCGACGGACAACGCGCGCAGGGCCGCGCTGCGGGTTTCGGCGTCGGGCGCGCGTTCGGCGATCTGCTCGAGCATATGCGGCGGAATGATGCAGTGAAGCGAATGGCGGTGCATGGCTTACGCCTTTCTCGTATTACGCTTTGTTACCCGCGGCGTCGACCGAACCGGCCATTTCGGGGGTGGCGGCGGTGGCGCCCACCACGCCCTGCTTGAGCATGTACCAGGTTCCGGCGAGCCCGCCGAACGTCGACATCGCCCCCGAAGCGACACTCGCGTCGACCGTCCCGCCGTACTTGGCCGGACCGGTGTCGAAGCTGAGCAGCAGCGTCCCGTCCTGCTGGCGCCACTTCCCCGCCAGCGAACCCGTGAACGTCCCGTTGCTCTTCAGGCTGAGCGGTGCCTGCCCGAAGTTGTTCGCGTTCCCCCAGCTGTAGTGCAATGTCCAATCACCGACCGCACTCATTGGCCTTCCCTCTCGTGGGGCTTTCGTGGTAAGGGCAAGAGCGGCGGCCGCGGCCGCAGATACCAGCGGTGACCAAGTTTCGTGGTCACGATTCCGGCAGCGAATCAACGACCGCGCCGGGGCGTCCACACAGGACTGCCCGATAGTCCGTTGCCCGCGATCTTGACCGTATGCGACGATTAAGAGTGGAAAACCTACAGAAACTGTTCGAGCGCTACGTCTACTGCGGCATGACCCGCGACGCCGCCGCCTTGGCCGACATGTTCACCCCCGACGGCGTGCTCGAAGCGCCGCTCGTGCCCGAAGGCCACCCGTTCCCCCGCAGGCTCGCCGGGCGCGACGCGATCCGCACCGGCTTGGCCGAGTACTACGCGCGGCCCGCCGGGCCCGATCGCAAGGTCGACGTGAGCAAGTCGAGCTACACGCTGCACGTCACGTCCGACCCCGATGTGTTCATCACGGAGATCGACACGGCCTACGACGTGGACGGGGCGACCGTGTTCATGTCGCTCGCCCAGATCTTCCGGCTGCGCGACGGCAAGATCGCGCTGATGAGGGACTACTTCGCACCCGAGCACGCCGACTGAGTCGTGGGTGGGGTCGTGAGTGGTATCGCCGGTTAGAACCGGCCATACCACTCACGACCCAGGTCAAGCCGAACATGGCCTGTTCTGGGCCGGCCGGTGTGGACTTTCTCAGCCGAGTTCGATGTGAGGTGAGGGGCCGCTGGGTGCGTAATAAGCACTCGGGGGTTCCCTCGCTGCGCGATCGGGCCCGGGCGCGCCGCGTGGTGTGCGCGAGTGAACGAGGGGTTCCCTGCTGCGTTGGGGGATCGGGGTCGTGAGCGTTGCGGGCGGTTAGAACCGCCCGCAACGCTCACGACCCCTTCACGCTCTAGGCCAGGCGAGCGCGCCGCCCCTCCAGGAACGCGCGCTCGGTGTCATTGGTCGCCAAGGCGATCGCGTCGTCATACGCGACCACAGCCTCAGCCGACCGCCCCAGCCGCGACAGCAGGTCGGCGCGCGTCGCAGGCAGCAGGTGATAGCCCGGCAACTCCAGATCCTCGATCGCGGCCAGCGCGAGCGCAGGCCCGTGCACCTCAGCGACCGCGACAGCCCGGTTCAACGCCACGATCGGCGACGGGCTGAACCGCAGCAGCTGGTCGTAGAGCGCCAGCACCTGCGTCCAGTCGGTCGCGGCCCCGTCCGTGTGCACGGCGTTGATCGCGGCCTGCAGCTGATACGGCCCCGGCTGACCGCGGCGCAGGCACCGGCGCACCAGTTCATGCCCTTCCGCGATCAACTCCCGGTTCCACAGTGACCGGTCCTGCTCCGCGAGCACCACCAGCTCCCCCGACGGCCCCACCCGCGCGGGCCGACGGGCCTCGGTGAGCAGGAGCAGCCCCAGCAGCCCGATCACCTCGGGCTCGTCGGGCATCAGGTCGGCGAGCACCCGCGTCAGGCGCACAGCCTCGACGCACAAATCCGTCCGCACCAACGAACCCGACGTCGACGTGTACCCCTCATTGAAGACCAGATACAGCACGGTCAGCACCGAGGCGAGCCGATCGGGAAGCTCGGCCGACGAGGGCACCCGGTACGGGATGCCCGCGTCGCGGATCTTCTTCTTCGCGCGCACGATGCGCTGGGAGATGGTCGCTTCCGGCACCAGGTAGGCCCGCGCGATCTCGGGGACCTCCAGCCCGCCGAGCAGGCGCAGCGTCAGCGCGGTCCGCGCGAGCGGGGACAGCGCCGGGTGGCAACAGGTGAAGATCATGCGGAGCTGGTCGTCGCGGACCGGCCCGACGTCTGCCTCCTCGTCAGGCTGGTGCAGCAGCAACGCCTGCGCGTGGCGGGCCTCGCGGGTCGACTCCCGGCGCAGGCGGTCGATGGCCCGGTTGCGCGCGGTGGTCACGATCCACGCGCCGGGGTTGGGCGGCAGCTCGTCCCATTTCTGGACGGCGACCGCGAACGCGTCCTGCACGGCCTCTTCGGCGAGCCCGATGTCGCCGAGCAGCCGGGTCAGGGTGGCCACGCAGCGGCCGTACTCCGCCCGGTAGACGTCGTCAAGATCCGTCAATGCCTGCGCGACCCGTCGCTGTCGATCGGGCGGACCTCGATCGCCTGGCCGCACGCGAGCGCGCATTTGCCCGCCCAGGCCAGCGCCTCGTCGAGATCCTCGACCTGGATCACCCAGAACCCGCCGAGCTGCTCCTTCGTCTCGGCGAACGGGCCGTCGGTGATGGTGGTCGTGCCGTCGGCGGGGCGGACGACCGTCGAGGCGTCCGAGTTCTCCAGTCCGCCGACGAACACCCACGCACCGGCGGTCTTCATCTCCTCGGTGACCTTGCCTGTCCTGGCCATCATGGCCTGGACCTCGTCCTCCGGACCGAACGGAACGCTCTCGTCGATCTGGACGGCGAGCAGGTACTGCCTCATCGCGAACTCCTAGTTGTGGGGAAGCAGACCTTTGACGAACGCAGCCTGGCCCGCGTGCTGGAGGCCGTCCGAGATCACGCTCACCAGCCGCACGCCCAGCGTCACCGCCGGATCCCACGACTCGTCGACCACCCGGTCCAGATCGGCGCCCGACAATCCGGCCAGGTACTTCAGCGTGCGCTCGTGGACCACGTCGAGGTAGCCGAGCAGCAGCGAGCCCTCCGCGCGGACCTGGCCGACCTCTTCGTAGGTGTGGCCGTAGCCCGTCGCGCTGTCGTCGAAGGGCAGTGCGAACCGCGAACTCCAGCCCTCGGCCGTCCACAGCTGCTCGTACCCGCCCGCGTCGGCCAGGTGATCGTCCTGGACCCGGGTCAGGTGCCAGACCAGCCACGCGATCGAGTTGGCCGAGCCGTCCACCCGCCAGGTCAGCTGATCTACGCCGAGGTCCGCGACGGCGCCGTGCGCCACCTCGCGGATCCGGCCGAAACCGTCAGAAAGCACTTCCGCGACATTCACCAGGTTGCTCCTTTCGTGTCGCTCGCTCCACGCTAGCCAACGGGTGCATACCCCGGCGGCATTTCGGGCACTCCTCGGAGGACGGATCTTGAGGAGGGGTCGGACGTGGCGCAGGTGCTCATCGTCGGTGGCGGTCCGGTCGGGATGCTCCTGGCCGCGGAGCTGGGTTTACAAGGCATCGAGACCACCGTGGTCGAAAAGCTCACCGAAACGCACGATGAGCCCCGCGCGGGCACCCTGCACGCCAGGACCGTGCAGTCGATGCTGCGACGCGGCTACCTCCCGCAGCCCGAACACGCGTACGACGAGATACTCGAAGTCCCGTTCCACTTCGCGGGCCGGTCGATCCTCACACTGGAGGCGCCCGCGATCGAAGGCCCGCCGATGGTCGGCCAGTCGCAGGCCGACATCGAACGCTTCTTCGAGGCACGCGCCCGCGCGAACGGCGCCGAGATCCTGCGCGGCCACCAGGTGATCAGCCTCGACGGCGGCACGGTCACCACCGACCAGGGCACGACCATCACGGCCGACTACATCGTCGGAGCGGACGGCGCGCGCAGCACCGTGCGCAAGCTGGCGGGCATCGAAAGCACCTGCACGCCCGCCACGTTCGCCGGGATTCTCGGCCTCGCCACGCTCGAAGATCCCGCACGCTGCCCCGGCGGCTGGACGCACGGGCGGACCGGCTGGACGCTGATCAACGTCAATCCGATGGGGCCCAGCCGCATCCTCACCCACGAGTTCACCGAGCCACTGCCGGAACGCGGCGCCGAAGTCACCCTCGATGACCTCCAGCAGGCCACCTCGAGGATCGTCGGCCACGACGTCCCGATGGAACAGCCGACGTTCCTCGGCCGGTTCAGCGACTTCACCCGGCTCGCCGACACCTACCGCAAGGGGAACGTCTTCCTCGCCGGCGACGCCGCCCATGTGCACGCGCCACTCGGCGGACAAGGCCTCAACCTGGGCTTACAGGACGCGTTCAACCTCGGCTGGAAGCTCGCGATGGTCCTCAAGGGCGCGCCGGAGCACCTGCTCGACACCTACCACGCCGAGCGGCACCCGGTCGCCGCGAAGGTCATCGCCAACACCCGCGCCCAGGCCGCGCTGATGCGCCCCGGCCCCGAGTTCGACCCGCTGCGCGAACTCGTCGCCGACCTGCTGAGCTTCGACGAGCCGAACTCGTACCTCAGCGACCAGATCACCGCGCAGAACGTCCGCTACGCGCCGAGCGGGCTCGTCGGCAGCTTCCTGCCCAACTTCCCGATCGGCGCCACCACGGTCAGCGAGTTGCTGCACGCGGGCCGTCCCGTGCTGCTGTGCACTGGCGAGGCGTGCGACGCGGCCGCCGGCTGGAAGGACCGCGTCGACGTCGTCACGCACGACCTCGGCAGGCCCGCCGTGCTGGTCCGCCCGGACGGTTACGTGGCGTGGGCCGGTCAGGATCCGGAGTCCGCGCTCGAGCAGTGGTTCGGCCCGGCCGCCTGAATCGACTGGGCGTGCCGGAACACGTTCAGCGGATCCCAGCGCGCCTTCACCGCCTGCAGTCTCGGGTAGTTGTCCTTGTAGTACAAGGTATGCCACGGGACGCCGGACGTGTTCCAGTCCGAAGAGGACAGATCGGCATCCGGGTAGTTGATGTAGCAGCCATCGGTGCACGAGTCCGGCACCGGCACGCCGCCGGTCGACGCGTACATCGAGCGGTAGAAGTCCCGCACCCAGCCAATGTTCGCGGCGTCTCCATCCTCAGTGGACCAGAACGACTGGTACAGCAGCTTGAAGATACTGTCCCGCTGCGCCACCGCGGTCGCGTCGGATGCCACCGAACCGATGGCCCCGCCGTAGGAGAACGCGACCAGCATCGCGTTCGGGTTCGTCACGTCCGGCCTGGTCAGCTCCCGATACGCGAGCGAGATCTGCTTGGGCGGCAACGGTGCCCGCACATACGCGGACTTGTGCTCACCTCGCAAAGTCGGGTCGTTGAGCACAGGTGAGCTGGTGCCGAGATACCGCGTCGCCTGCAACCACGGCAAGCGCCGGGGCGGCTCGAACACGTCGCCGAGCAACCGATGCAGGTAGTCGTCCAGCACTCGAGCGGCGTCGGGCTCGTCGGCATCGATCTGCGTGACCAGGCCGACGCTCCCATTGCAGACATGATTGAGCGTCAACAGGCTCGACAAGCCGGATCGGCTTTCGGCGTGCCAGCGGCCATAACCGTCCAGCAGCCTGGCGAAACCAGCTTCGTCCAACCGCGACCACGGCACCGAGAGCGAGCTGAGCAGCACCTCCGACGGTGGCCGCGCCAACGGCCGGAAGAAGAACCGCGTGACCACCCCGAAGTTCCCGCCGCCTCCCCCGGTGTGCGCCCACCACAGGTCCGAGCCGCGCGTGGCCACCACCGCCCGAGCCGTCCCGCCGTCGTCGACGACCACCACCTCGACCGCGTGCAGGCGATCGACCGTCAACCCCTGCGCACGCGACAGCAACCCATAGCCACCACCCGTGAAATGCCCGCCCGCGCCCACCGAGTAGCAGATCCCGCCGGGCACGGTCACGCCCCAGCCGCGATACAACTCCTCGTAGACGTCCGCGAGCCGCGCACCCGCCTCGACCACGTACGCGTCGCGCGCGGTGTCGAAATAGACCCCGGTCATGGCCGACAGGTCGACCACGACTTCGACGTCCGGGTGGAACACGAAGTCCTCGAAGCAATGCCCGCCACTGCGCACCGAGAGCCGCTCACCACGCGAAACGGCCAGCTGAACCGCCGCGACCACGTCTTCGGTCCCGCGCACGAGCTCGACGCGGGCGGGCTTGGCGCCGTAGCGCTGATTGAGCCCGGTCGTCAGGCCGTCATACCGCGAGTCCCCAGGTTCGACGCTGATCATGGAACACCTCCTCGAAAAGAAGTGGATCGTGAGTGCCGCGGCCGGTTAGAACCGGTCAGAACACTCACGACCCACGATCGGCTCGCCCGCTAGAGGTCGGCGGCGAGCTTGCCCCCGATTCCCCAATGGTCCTTCTCGACGTCGCTGATGAGCACGGTCACCGCCTCCGGCGGGCACTTCGCCAGCCGGGACACGGTCTCCGTCAGCTCGGAGACCAGCTGACGGCGTTCGGGCTCACCCGCGCCTTTCCACCAGTTCACGTTCACGACGGGCATCGATCGTCACCTCCTCGTCTTTGCCTGCGCGGTCCACGCCGACGGCCACCAGCGCGACGGCCAGCGACGCGACCGCCAGCCCGGCGCCGATCCAGCTCGGCGAAAGCAGCCCGGCGCCCGCGCTGATGCCGAGTCCACCCAGCCACGGGCCGAGCGCGTTGCCGATGTTGAACGCCGAGATGTTGCTCGTGCTCGCCAGCGTCGGCGCGCCTTCGGTTTCGTTCATCACCCGGGTCTGCAGCGCGGGGTTGATCAGGAAACTGCCCACACCGAACAGGAACAACGTCGCGATCATGGCGGGCTTGTTGTGCGCCGCCAGCGAGAACGCGCCGAGCATCACGGCCAGCACGAGCAGGCCGACGCACAGGGTCCCCATCAGCGACCGGTCGGCGAGCCGTCCACCGAAGACACTGCCGAGGAACGTTCCGACACCGAACAACGCCAGCAACGGCGGCACCATCCCGGCCGAGAAGCCGGTGACGTCGGTGAGCAGCGGCGAAATGTAGGTGTACGCGGTGTACAGCGCGGCCTGGCTCAACATCGTGGTGGCCAGCGCGAGCCACACCTTCTTGTTGCGGAACGCCGCCAGCTCCTGCCGGACGCCGATGTGGCCTGCGCGCGGCTGGTGCGGGACCAGCGCGATCACGCCGATCAGGTCGATGACACCGAGGATCGCCACCGCGAGGAACGTCGCGCGCCAGCCGAAGTGCTGGCCGACGAAGGTGCCCAGCGGCACGCCCGCGATGGTCGCGATGGTGAGCCCGCCGAACATCACCGAGATGGCGCGGGCGCGTTTGGCCGGTTCCACCAGGTTCGCCGCGACCACCGCGCCGATACCGAAGAACGACCCGTGCGCGACGGCGGTGACCACCCGCGCGGCCATCAGCACCCCGTACGAGGGCGCGGCCGCGGCGATCACCTCACCGACGATGAACACCCCGAGCAGTCCGATCAGCGCGGCTTTACGCGGAATCCGCGTGGTCGCGGCCGTGATCAGCGGCGCGCCGACGACCACGCCGAGCGCGAACAGCGAGATCAGCATGCCGGTCTGCGGCAGGGAGACCCCGAACGCCGCCGACAACTCCGGCAGCAGCCCGGCGATCATGAACTCGGTCGTGCCGAGGCTGAACACCGTCAGCCCCAGCACGAACAATGCGATGGGCATCGAATTCTCTCTCCCGTGTCAGGAGACCGCCGTCAGGCCCGCTTCGGCGATCTTCACGTCGTCCGTCCAGTGGGCGCCGGAGACCCCGACCGCGCCGACCACCTCGCCGTCGACCACGACCGGCAGCCCGCCGCCCATGCTGACCAGGCGTGCGACGCCGGTGGGCGCGCCGGCCGCGAGCACCTCGTCGGACTTGAGGATCTCGGACCACTTCTCGGTCGGCATCGCCGACGACGCCGCGGTGTACGCCTTGTCCTGCGACACCTGCACGGCGTTGAGTTTCGCGCCGTCCTGGCGCAGGAACGCCTTGAGATTCCCGCTCTCGTCCACCACCGAGATGGCGAACCGCTTGTCGGAGCCCAGCGCCGCCTCATGGGCCGTGTGGACGATCTTCCAGGCCAGCTCGTCGGAGATCGACGACCGGCGCTGCACCTTGCTCATGCGCGCACCTCCTGTTCGGGGGCCGCGCGGCTCACTCCCGGCCGGAGCGCATCACCGCGTCGGCCTGTCCTCACCGTAGCAAATCTGGAACGATCGGTAAACATAACCGGACAAAGAGATCGCATCAGTGCAGGTAACCCGCCGGTTGCTAGGTCGTCAGGTACACGACTGCGGGGCTTATCTTGACCGCTCGTTACACCAGAGTTAGCCTGGAGACATGTCCCGCGTCCGCGAGTTCGACACCGATGAGGTCATCCAGAAGGCCATGGAGGTCTTCTGGACGCACGGTTACGAGGGGACGTCGATCCAGGACCTCGCCGAGGCCACCGGGCTCGGCCGCGGCTCGCTCTACGCCGCGTTCGGCAGCAAGCACGGGCTGTACGAACTCGCGCTCCAGCGCTACGTCCTGCAGACCACGGACGCCACGCGCCGCGCGCTCATGCGGCGCGAGCCGATCCGCAAGGTGATGCGGGATCTACTACTGGGCAGGCTCAACAGCTCCCTCGAGGTGCCGGGGCGCCCAGGCTGCCTACTAGTCATGGCGATCACCGAGCGGGTGCCGCATGACGAAGCGACGAACCGCATCGTCCGCGACGCCATCGGCGCGTTGCAGGACTCGTTCAGCGCGACGCTGTACATGGCACGGAGCATGGGTGAATTGCCGGTCGAGACCGACGTTCCGACCTTGGCGAACTTTCTGGTCACCATGATTCAAGGATTGCGCATCATGAGCGCGGTCAGCACCGACCTCTCGACGCTCGAGCAGGTCATCGATGTGGCATTGGTCGCAATTCCCGAATAGAAGTTGCGCGTTTAATCAAATCCGGGTCGCGAGTGTTGCCAACGGTTTCGGCCGTCGGCGCCATCCGCGACTTTTTTCGTGTCTGGCAAAGAACTTCGGTGCGATCGGCCGACATAAGTATCACTCATACGGACCAGCGCCCTCGCTTTGCACTTCTTCGCGTCACTCAGTACGGTGAAATTCGAGGGCAACAAATCACCCATTAGAGGTATTGCTACTCGATCATCAAATGAACCCGAAACCGATGGGATCCGGGATGCTTACCGAACAAATCCAAGGGACGATCATCCGTACCGCGGATTTCGTCTTTTCGCCTTTCGACTGGGGCCGGGTGGCCGAACCCGTCGGCCCGATGATGGGCGCGCACAAGGTCACCCTGCTGGTGGTCGAAGTCGCACCGGGGAAGACGTGGCGGCTCGGCTGGGCGCTGGAGGAAGAGAACGTCGCGGTGATCTTCGACGGCTCCGGCCACGGTGACGTCACCGCGCACCGCACCGAGGTCGGCCGCGGCAGCGCGCTGCACTCCCCCACCGGCAAGACGCTCGAACTCGAAGCCGGGCCGGACGGGCTCACCGCCTACGTCTGGCGGACCAAGCTCGAAGGTGGCGAGCCGACCGGCAGCAATCCCAGGCTGGACAACGAATTATGGAACGACGAGACCCGGCTGCACGGGTTCGCCGGCACCGGCGAGGTCGAAGCCGACGAGCGCACCGCGGTGATGAACTTCCTGTTCTGGCCGGGAACCGGCAGCGCGCGGCTGTGCCTCCATTGTGGAATCCAGGACCCTGGCCAGACCTTCAACGTCCATCAGCATCCGGACAGCGAAGAGGCGTTCATCGCCTTCGAGGGCCACGGGCAGATGTACCTGATCGACCGCTGGCACGACGTCGGCCCCGGCGATGTGCTGTTCGCCGCGCCCGGTGTCCCGCATGGCACCAGGAATCCCGAGGACGGCACGGCCCGGTTCGCCACCTGCGGCGGCCCGACGCCGTTCGACCCCGTCCTCTATGCCCGCGCCAACGTCTCAGCGGAGGTGAAGTAGTCACCATGTGCCGGATATACGGACACCTGGGCGGCAACCTCGCCCACCATCATCTGCGAGCGGTGTCCGCGCTGCAGCGCCACGGCGGGCCGGACGCCCGCTTCAGCGCCGCCGGCGACGACTGGGCACTCGGCAACAACCGGCTGGCGATCATCGACCTCGACGGCGGCGAGCAGCCGTTCAAGCTCGGCCGCGACATCCAGGTCGTCTTCAACGGGGAGCTCTACAACCACAAGGAGCTGCGGCAGCGGCTGCACGCACTGGGGTACGTCTTCCACGATCACTGCGACGGCAACGTGCTGCCCGCGCTCTACCACCACTACGGGCTCGATTTCGTCGAACATCTCGACGGCATGTACGCGGTCGCGATCATCGACCTGCGCGCCGAGCCCAAGCTCGTGCTGGCCACCGACGAGGCCGGGATGAAGCCGCTCTACTACCACTGGGACCGCCGCCATCGGCAGCTCTACTTCTCCTCCGAGCTACCCGCGCTGCTGAGCGTGCCGGGCCCGAGCTGGGAAGAGTCGATCGGCGGGCTCGACGCCTACCTGACCACCAAGACGCCGTTCGGCGAGCAGACCATGTTCGACCAGGTCCAGGTGCTCCCCCGCGCCGCCACGGCGGTGTACACCCGGGACGGCGGGCTCAAGATCGACCGGCGCGCCAAGCGCGATTTCCCTGTGGTGCCAACGGATCTGGAGACCGCGGGCCAGCGCGCCCAGTACACCT
Organism: Amycolatopsis xylanica; assembly: GCF_900107045.1. Lineage (GTDB taxonomy): Bacteria > Actinomycetota > Actinomycetes > Mycobacteriales > Pseudonocardiaceae > Amycolatopsis > Amycolatopsis xylanica. Next base: position 1,164,338 of record NZ_FNON01000001.1, on the reverse strand, counting down.
TGCGCACCGAGACGCACCGGCTCGCGCTGGCCGACGTGCCGATCTCGACGATCACCAGCGGCGGGCTGGACTCCAGCCTGGTCACCGCGCTGCTCGCCGAGAAGGTGCCGCACGTCCACGCGTTCAACATCGCCTACACCGGCGACTGGCCGTTCGACGAGAAGCGCTACGCCCGCGAGGTCGCGCGGCTCAGCGGCGCGCGGTACCACCAGATCGAGGCCGATCCGGCCGAGTTCCCGAAGCTGATGGACGAGGTCGTCTGGCATCTCGGCCAGCCCAACGCCGACCCGATCACGCTGAGCACCTACCTGCTCTTCCAGGGTGTCAGCGAAGCCGGGTTCAAGGTCACGCTCTCCGGTGACGCCGCAGACGAGATCTTCGGCGGCTACGGACGGATCAAGAAAGCGCTCACAGACGGCGACGGCTGGGACCGGAACTACGTCGACGCACTCGCCGCGATCCCGTCGGCGACCAGGAACGCGCTGTACACAGAGGACTATCGGGATTACCTGCGCGACAACGGATCCGAGTTCGACCGGATCGTCGGGCAGCTGCGGGCCGGGTCGAGCGACCGGCTCGCGGCGATCACCGAGTTCGAAGTGGACCAACGGCTCCCGGCGTATCACCTGCGCCGCGTCGACCACCTGAGCATGGCGCACTCGGTCGAGGTGCGGCTGCCGTTCTGCCAGACCTCGGTCACCGATCTCGCGCGTAGCCTGCCGACGGACCTGCGGGTGCGCGGCGACGAGGTCAAGCGCACGCTCTACGCCGCCGCGCGCGGCCTGGTGCCGGACTCCGTGCTCAACCGGCCGAAGCAGCCGTTCACCCTGCCGATCACGGCGATGCTCGCCGACGGGCAGCCGCTGCTCGGCTACGCACGCGACATGCTCGCGAGCGGCCACGACGGCAGGCTCGACCCGCAAGCCGTCGAAGGGCTGATTAAGACCCAGGCTGCGAACCCGAACGACGAGTCCGCGCTCGCCATCTGGTCACTGCTGATCCATCGGATCTGGACGCGGCAGATCACCTGCCAGGGGGAAAGGAGGGCGGCCTGATGCTCGCCCACATCGCGCACGCGCAAGGTGCGCCGAGCTCCACGCTGGTGCTCACCGCGGAACGACTGCCCGAAAACGAGAACGACCTCGGTCGCGCGCTCACCGACGCGCTGAGGTGGCTCGGCGAGCAGGGCCTCGAAGGCATCACCAAGATCGCGTTGATCGGCCAGGCCGAGCACCCGCTGTTCGACCTGGACTACCGCTTCGTGCAGGTGCTGCCGGGTGACCCGCCGCGGTTCGACTTCCGGGGCAGCTGCGGGCATTCCGTGCTGTCGTCCGTGGTCGTCGCCAGCCGTCTGGGCTGGATCGGCAAGCTCGCGCCGGAACACCGGGTTCGGGTCCGCGTGCTCAACACCGACGACCACGTGGTGTGCGAGGTCGACGAATGCGTGCGGGACAAGACCACGTTCACCGCGCACTTCCTCAATCACCCGTCGGTCGCGCTCGAGGAGCTGCTGCCGTTCGGCGAGACCACCACGGACCTGCCGTACTCCGGCGGCACGATCCGGGTCAGCGCCGTCTCGGTCGGCAACCCGTACCTGTTCGTCTCCGGGCATGACCTCGGCGTCGACACCAAGGACGAACTCTTCGCCGACAACCCGGAGCTGTTCGACACGATGACCGCGATCCGGCGGTCGGCAGCCGCGCAGTACGGCTGGCCGGTCGACGGCGCGTTCCCCAAGGTCGCCGCGGTCATCCCGGACGGGGAGGACAAGCTCGCCGTCCGCGCGGTCTCGGTGCCGTCGTGGCATCCGACGCTGGCGCTGACCGGCGCCGTCTGCCTCGGCGCGGCCAGGCAAATCCGCGGCACCATCCCGTATCAGCTGGCCGGTGAGCACTGCGAAGGCCCGCTGGAGATCCGTACGAAGGGTGGGGTGACCACGTCCGCCGCCGCGGTCTCCGGCCATGACCGCGACAGCAGGCTGTCGTGGGTCAGCGTGCCGCACAAGGCGGTCGCGTTCACCGGTGAGGTGACCATCGATTCGCTCCGGCCCCACGTCCGTAAGGAGGACACATGCCTGCTCTCGACCTGACCATCGGCGAAGACGAACTGATCGAGATACTCCGCGAGCACGCCGCGTCCGCCGATCTCGCCGGAAAGCCCTCGCCCGAAGTGCTGCGAGCGGTCCGCGGGTCGTCGTTACCCGCGCTGAGCGTGCCCAAGGAATATGGCGGCGCGGGCGGTGACGGGCTGGCCGTCAACCGGGCGATCGCGCGGATCGCGTACCACGATCCGTCGACTGCGATCATCTTGTTCCAGCACATGGCCGTGTGCAGCCGGATCGCCGAGTGGGGCAGCCCGGCGCAGCGCGAAGACCTGTTGCCGAAACTGGCGACCGGCGAGTGGCTGGCTGCGTCCGCGTGGAGCGAATCCGGCGCGGGCGCGGCGAAGAAGAACCTGGCCACCATCGCCGACGAGCGTGAGGACGGCTGGTCGATCAGCGGCGGCAAGGCGTTCACCACCGGCGCCGGGCTCACCGACGTCTACCTGGTGCTCGCGCAGACGACCCAGGTCGAGGACGACTCGGCGTACGGGTCGAGCGGGCAGAGCTTCTTCCTGATCCCGGCGACGAACCCGGGCATCGAGCCGGATCTGAGCCTCGACCTGGTCGGCATGCGTGCCTCGGCGACGGGGTTCGTGGAGCTCAAGGACTGCCAGGTGGGCGTCGACGCACTGCTCGGGCCGCGGGACACGGCGAGCACGATCATCGCGGGCGTGCGACGCACCGGCGCCTCGCTCGGCGCGGTCTCCGTCGGCATCGCCGAGGCCGCCTGGGATCTCGGATTCCAAGCGGCGCAACGGAAATCGTTGCTGGACCTGCAAGCGGTGCGGCACCGGCTGGTCGATCTGCGGTCGCAGGTCGAGTCGGCGCGGGCGCTGGTCGAGCAGGCCGGGCGCCGGGAAGCAGCCGAGCCTGGCGACGTGACCCTGCACAGCAAGATCCACGCGTCGCAGGCGTGTGAAGACGTCGTCGCCGGGGTGGCGCGGATGCTCGGCAGCGCCGGGTACGTGGTGACGAACCCGATCAACCGGATGGCGCGCGACGCCCGCGCGGTCGCGCTGATGGGACCGACGAACGACCTGAGCCGGGAGTTGGTGAGCATGCCATGGGCAGCGTGACCTACGACCTCGTCGTCAGGGGCGGCAGGCTGGCCGACTCCGGCGACGTGCGGGACATTGCCGTGCGCGACGGAGTGATCGATGACCTGCTGCCCGCTCGTAGTGGCGCGGTGGGCCGCGAGGAGATCGACGCTTCCGGCCGGTACGTGCTGCCGGGGCTGATCGACTCCCACGTGCATTTCCGGACACCAGGGCTGACGCAGAAGGAAGAGTGGGCGTTCGCGTCCCGCGCGGCCGTGGCCGGCGGGATCACCACGGTGATCGACATGCCGAACACCAAGCCGGCGACCTTCACCCCGGCCGACGCGCGCGACAAGGACGCGGCCGTGCGCGGCACGAGCCTGGTCGACTACCGGTTCCACGCGGGCGTCGACCCCGATCAGGTGGACCGGCTGCTCGACTTCTCGCCTGCCGAGGCGACGTCGGCGAAAGCGTTCCTGACCGGGCATCACACCGCGCCGCACGTGCTGCGCGACCCGGCGCGTCTGGACCGTTTGTTCCAGATCGCGAAGGAGAAGCGCCTGCGCCTGCTGTTCCACGCGGAAGACGACGACGTGTTCGCCCTGCTGGATCAGTGGCAGGGTTCGCCGCCGGAGTACCGCGACTACGAGCGGTTCCGGCCGCGCACCGGCGGGATCGTCGCGGTGGCGAAGCTGATCGCACTGGTCAGGCGGCATGGCACGGCGATACATGTGCTGCACGTGTCCAGCCGCGAGGAGGCGGACCTGCTGACCGCGGCGGGCGCGGCCGGGCTGCCGGTCACCTGGGAGGTGACCGGGCACCATCTGTCGTTCACCACCGACGACACGCGCCGCTACGGCTCCCGGATCCGGCTGAGCCCGGCGATCCGCGAGCAGGCCGATCAGGATCGGCTGTGGGAAGCGGTGATCAACGGCGAAGTGTCCACTGTGGGCAGTGACCACGCGCCGCATCCGTTCGGCGACAAGGTCCAGCCGCCGCCGGACGCGCCGCCCGGGCTGCCTGGTGTGCAGGAACTGCTGCCGGGACTGTTCACCGGGCTGCGCCGCCGTCTCCCGACGGCTTCGGACACCTCGTTGCTCCGGATCGTCACGCGGCTGCTCGCTTCGGAGCCCGCGCGGCTGTTCGGGCTCGACCACCGCAAGGGGCGGATCGCGCCAGGGCTCGACGCGGACCTGGTGCTGTTCGACCCGGCCGTGAACTGGTCGCTCACCGACGTCCAGGCGAAGTGCGGCTGGTCGGCGTACGCGGGCTGGCTGTTCACCGGACGCGTCGAGCGGACCGTGCGGCGCGGCGAGACCGTCTACGCGGGCGACGGGACTTTCGGCTCCCCTCGCGGCGAATGGCTGACGCCCGCACTGGTGCGGGGAGGTGCCTGATGGAGGAGTTCAAGGAGGCCATGGCGGCGCTCGCGGGCGGAGTCTGCGTCGTGACGGCCGTCGACTCGGAAGGCGCGCCGCGCGGGTTCGCGGCCACCTCGGTCACGTCGGTCTCGATGCGGCCGCCGATGCTGCTGGTGTGCCAGTCGAAGTCGTCGGGCTCGTACCCGGTGTTCGCGAACTGCGAGCACCTGACGGTCAACGTCTTGGCGGCCGACCAGCACGAATTGGCCGGGCTGTTCTCGACACCGGGCGCCGACCGGTTCACCGGCACCGGGTTCGTTCCGGGCCCTGAGGGCACGCCGGTGCATCCCGACGCGCTCGCGAGCGTGGAATGCCGGCTGCGCGAGACCGTCGACGCCGGGGACCACAGCGTGCTGATGGCCGAGGTGCTGTCCGTGCGCACCTGTCCCGGCGAGCCCCTGATCTACCACGACCGCCGCTACCAGCGGCTTTCCCAAGACTGAAGGAGCTTGCGATGTTCGAACTGCCCGTCCGTCCCGGTCCGGAGCCGCGTACCCGCGGCCCGATCCCGCACGGCCAGCTCAACCAGATCTCGCCGACCACCATGCAGGAGGAGCTGTGGCAGCGGATGCGGTCGCTGCCGGGCGTCTACCTCGCGCCCACGCATGTGCCGTATCCCGAGGCGCGGGCCATCCACCTGGCCCCGGAGTTCGGCACCGGCCCCGAGGACGCGTTCATCAAGCGGAGCCGCGAATTCGCGCACCTGCATCCGCAGCAGGACGGCAGTCTCCACATGACACTGCCGCAGCTGGTGAAGAAGGAGGTCACTGAAGCGGGCTGGGGAATCCCGCATCCGATCCAGAACACGCAGCTGGTCTACGGGCCGCGCGACCGTGAGGAAATGGAAACGGTGTGGAAGATCCTGCTCGAGTCCTACGCGTACGCGCGGGGAAAGAGCACTCAGGTGTGAACCACTTTGAGCGCCGACGCCTCCTGCACACCGGCCTTGAGCAGCTTGCCGATGGCGGTGGCGACGGAACCACCGGCGAAACAATAGTCCGGGGTGGGTTTGATACCGCAATAGGTGCCCGGTGAGCCGAAAGTGACCGCCCAGGGCACCGCCTGCGCCGCGCAGGTGATGGTGGTGCTGCCCGCGGCACTCGCCATGTGCGGCACCACTTGGAGCGCGGTCATCGAAACGGTGGCCGCGCCGCCGGGCGCGGCGCAGGTGGCGGTGCCCGTGACTCGCAGAATCCCGTCCGGCCAGCCGAATACGCCGGCGGTCTCGTCGATGGTCAGGCTCGCGGCGGCTGCCGCGGGTCCGGCCGTCGAAACGAGAGCGGCCATGGTGATCGCCGCGGTCAAGGCAATTCTTGGCTTTCCGCTAATGGGCATCCCAAAACCATAGAACGGTTTACGGAAGCCTTTCTGGGCCACGTGGAGCAATTCCACGCGTCCCCGGTCTTCGCCGGTTCACGCGGCTTCGAGCAATGCTCGGCCCGATTCGGTGAGCCGGACGGGTCCTGATGATATGGCCGAGATCAGCCCGGCCTGCACCAGCCGCGGGCCGACGAACTGGTCGCAGCAGCCGATTCCGTCGATCACGAGCGAACCGCCCGCGCAGCCCGAGATCTCGCACCGGCCTGCCGCGACGGCGCGGAGAACGGAGCGGTCGCGGTGGCTGATCGCGGTGATGATCGTGGCGTTCATGGTGGTTCTCCCTCCGGTGTTCCCTTGTACTGTCGTCGACTCGAATACGCCTCAATCGACACCGGAGTTCGAGAAATTCCGTTCCTGATCGGTCAAGAAGACCGGTTTTTCGCCCGATCTCGCAGCACCGTGGCCGCGCGGACACACCACGTGTGGTGTTCCTGCTCGAACTGACGGCCGCGCAGGCAGGTCAGGTACGGACCGAGCGGCTCGCCGCGCCGCAGGAACGTCTCCTCGTCGAGGTCACCGCGCAGCTGCCGCAGCAGCCGGTCCAGGAACTCGATCTTCGCGGCGGCGGCCGCGGCGCGGTCGTCCAGCTGCGCGATCACCGGCGCGGCGTCGATGTGGTCGACCGCCTGGACCTTCACCAGCAGGTCGTCCCGGATGAACGACGGCTTGCAGTCTGCGGTGGCGAAGCGCGCGAGTTCGACCTTGCCCGCTTCGGTGACGGTGAAGAGCCGCTTGTTGGGCCTGGCCTCCTGGACCACCTGGCGGCCGCTGATCAGGCCGTCCTTCTCAAGCTTTGTCAGCTCCAAGTAGAGCTGCTGCGGCTGGGCGTACCAGAAGTTGGCGACGCCCACGTCGAACGCCTTGGCCAGCTGGTAGCCGCTGTACTCGCCGGACAGCAACGCGGCGAGCACCGCATGCCGCAGTGCCATGTCCGGTCTCCTTCGCCGTCGTCACGCTGGACGCGGTCCATCATAGTCATGTATATGAGTACTCATGATTTTGAGTACGACAACCCAGCGCTTCCGCGACGCGGTGCTGAGCGGCGACCACGCGGCCATCGAACCGCTGTTCACGCCGGACGCGCGGATGTTCAGCCCGGTGAAGTTCACCCCGTTCGAGGGCCGCCCGATGATCCTCGGCCTGCTCGGCGTGCTGCTGCGCACGTTCGAGGGCTTCCACTACGTCGGCGAGTTCGGCGGCGGTGACTCGGACGTGCTGGAGTTCCGCGCCACCGTCAAGGGCACGCAGATCCACGGCATCGACCTGTTCCGCTTCGACGACCAGGGGCTGATCAACGAGTTCACGGTCATGGTCCGCCCGCTTTCGGCGGTCACCGCGCTCAGTGACGCGGTACTCGCGGGCCTGGTCGCCGACGGCCTGGTCCCGGCACCCCAATGACCCTTTACCAGCGCTACGTCGCGCTCGGGGACAGCCAGACCGAGGGCGTCGGCGATGGCGACGACATCACCGGCCTGCGCGGCTGGGCCGACCGGCTCGCGGAGCGTCTCGGTGACGGCAACCCGTCGTTCCAGTACGCCAACCTCGCCGTCCGCGGCCGTCTCTCCGGCGAGGTCCGAGCCGAACAGCTCGAGCGCGCTCTCGCGCTGCGACCCGACATCGCCACGGTCGTCGCGGGCGTCAACGACCTGCTGCGCCCTCGTTTCGACGCGGGCGAGGTGGCCGGTCACCTGGAGTCGATGTTCGCCACGCTCACCGCGTCCGGCGCCCGCGTCGCCACGGTCACGTTCCCGGACATCACCAGGATCATCCCGCTCGCCCGCCCGGTCCGCGCCCGCATCACCGGCCTCAACGACCGCATCCGCGTCGCGGCCGCCCGGCATGGCGTCGCCGTCGCCGAGATCGCGTTGCATTCGGCCGTCGCCGACCGCCGTTTCTGGGCGGAGGACCGGCTGCACTGCAGCCCGCTCGGCCACGCACTGATCGCGGACGCGGTCGCGCACGCCCTTTCCCTTCCCGGCAGCGACGATTCCTGGACGCAGCCCCCTGCGGCTCTTCCGGTTCCCCCGCGCACCTTGGCGAGCGAACTCGGCTGGGCCGCCACATTCCTGGGCCCCTGGCTCGGAAGGCGCCTGCGTGGACAGTCCTCAGGCGACGAGCGCACGGCCAAACGACCCGAGCTCAGTCCCATTAGCTGACACGCATGGTTTAGTCAAGGTTGGTAAATCACCACCCCGGGAACAGTACGAAAGTTGGATGCCTCTCCTTCGCCAGGAATTTAGATTCGCTGCCAACGCAGGCGAATCCCCAGTCCTGGCAAGGAGAATCCCCAGATGTCCAAGAAGACCTTCGTCACCGGCGCCGTAGCGCTCGCCGCGGCCATCCTCCCGCTCACCGCGGGCATGGCAACGGCGGCGCCCGCGGTCACCACCGTCTACTACGACGCATCCGGCGCGCCCAGCTTCGCCTCGGCCATCTCCTCCGGCGCAGCCAACTGGAACAGCTCGGTGTCCAACGTGCAGCTCCGCCCGAGCTCGTCGGGCGCCTCCCTGCGTTACGTGGAAGGCAACGACCCGCAGGGGTCCTACGCGGACACCGACGGCCACGGCACCGGCACGATCTTCATCGACTACACCCAGGCCAAGCAGTACGACATCGTCCGCATCACCGCGCACGAGACCGGCCACGCGCTCGGCCTCCCCGACCACTACGAGGGCCCGTGCTCGGAGCTCATGTCCGGCGGCGGCCCCGGCACCTCGTGCCACAACGCCAAGCCGAACTCGACCGAGGCTTCCCGCGTCCAGTCCTTGTGGGCCAACGGCTTGGTCTCGAACGGCGTGGGCACCCAGCGCATCTACGGTTAAGGGCTCGTGCGCGTTGCGGGCGCTTCTAACCGCCCGCAACGCGCACGACCCTTTCCATGTACCCGCCCGGGGGGTCGTGAGTGGCGTTGCCGGTTAGAACCGGCAACGCCACTCACGACCTTTTCGCTCAGGCGCCCTTCTTGATGACCTCGATCAGGCTGGTCCAGCCGGCGCGGCCGTTGCCCGCCGCGATCGCCCCGTCGTAGTGCGCCTTCACCGCGCCGGGCAGGCCGACGTCGATGCCCGCGTCCCGGCTCGCGCCGACGATGTGGTCGGCCGTCGCGCCCATCATGATCACGTTCGCCTGGTCGCCCGGGTACTCCCCCGCGTCGATCCCCGCCGCCGCGTCCGCCAGGTAGTACTCCATCATCTGGAAGTTCTCGACCGCGTAAGGCACGAAGTCCGACGCCGCCACACCGGCCGACCCGACCAGCGCCGAGGCATGCAGGAACGCCGACAGCGAAGTCAGGAAGATGTCCAGCTGCGCCTGGTAGAACAGCTGCGCCAGAGCCGGATCCTCACCCCGGTAGTCAGGCCGCCCCAGCACCGCCAGCACAGCCGAAACCCCGTCGAAAACCTCACGCGGTCCGCTGTAGAACACATAGGACTGATCAGTCCCCACCAACGGCGACGGCACCATGATCCCGCCGACCACCAGCGAACCGCCGCGCTCGGCGACCCACGCCGCGGCCTCACGAGACCGGGACGGCGTGTCCGAACTCAGGTTCACCAGCACACGCCCGCTCAGATCCGCGGAGCCGAGAATGTCATACATGGCTTGATAATCCGTGAGGCTGAGCACGATCACATCGGCACGCAAAGCCTCCTCGACCGTCGAAGCACGCACCGCGCCCTCCGCCACGAGAGCGTCCGCACGGGACGCCGTCCGGTTCCAGACGGTCGTGGAATACCCGTGCGCCAAGAAAGTCCGAGCCATCGCCTGGCCCATCGGGCCCAGACCGAGTACCGCTACGTTCACTTTTGCTCCCCAAGAAGTTCGATGACACCGGTGATCGCCTCGGCCCCATGGCCATCGGCGAGCCGCTGGTTCAAGAGCGGCTCCAAGGGAGCCAGCAGCGCGGGGCTGACTCCCTGCTCGACCGCCGCTTCCAGCAGGTGCGGGTAGCCCGCCGCCTGCATGGCCAGATTGGACACGACGTCGATCGAGTAATCGCGCTTGTCGATCTGCGACGCCGCTTCCGCGACGAACCCGCCCATCGCCGTCAGCCAGCCGCTCAGCATCGGCGCGAACTCCGTCGCGGGCACGCCCGCCGAGCCGACCAGCGCGAAGGCGTGCAGGATGCCCATGAACTGGCCGTACATCGCGCTCAGCAAGGCGATGTCCTGCAGTGACGCCATCCCGGGGTCCGCACCGAGGAACCGGCTGTCGGCGAGCGTGTCGAGCACCGGCCGGTAGGCGTCGAACACCGCTTCCGAGCCGCTGTACAGCACGAACGCGCCGGGACCGCCGATCATCGGCGGGACGGCCATGATGCCGCCGTCGAGGTAGTCGATCTCCCTTTCGAGAGCCCACGCGGCCAGCGAGCGCGCGTGGCCCGGGGTGCCGCTGGTGACGTTGACCAGCGCCTTCCCGCGCAAGGCGGCCGCGGACGGGCCGAGTGCGTCGTAGACGGAACGGTGGTCGAGCAGGCAGGCGAGCACGACCGGGCTCGCCTCGATGGCTGCGGAGACGGTCGACGCTCGGACCGCGCCCTGCGGGACCGGGCGCTTGGAGCGGTTCCAGACCGTCACCGGGTGACCGGCGGCGAGCAGGGCGGACGCCAACGCGGCGCCCATCGCGCCCAGGCCCAGGACTGTGACCTGGGTTTTCGTGGTTTCTTCCTTCACAGGGACCACCTTGGCGAAGCCCGCGCATGGTTCACGCACGGAAAACTGTCGGTGGGTCGCGCTAGGTTCGATCTTGTGCGTTTCGGAGTGTTGGGGCCGCTGGCCGTGTGGACCACCGAAGGCACCCCGGTGCGGGTGCCCGAGGCGAAGGTGCGCGCCCTCCTCGCGGTCCTGCTCCTGCACGAGGGCGCGCCGGTTTCCGCCGACCGGCTGGCCGAGGACCTGTGGGGCGAGCGCCCGCCCGGCAACCCGGCCAACACCCTGCAGACCAAGGTCTCCCAGCTGCGCCGCACGCTGGAGGCCGCCGAGCCTGGCGCGCGCGAGCTCGTCGTGCACCAGCCGCCGGGCTACCTGCTGCGCGCGGAGTCCGCCGATGTCGTCCGGTTCCGGCAGCTCATGGCCGAGGCGCGGGATCAGGAGCCGCGCCGCCGGGTCGCGCTGCTGGCCGACGCGCTCGCGCTGTGGCGTGGTCCGGCGCTGGCCGATTTCGCGGACGAGCCGTTCGCCCTGCAGGCCATCCAGCGGCTGGAAGAGGAACGGCTGGCCGCGCTGGAAGATCTCGCCGAGGCGAAGCTCGAACTCGGCGAGCCGGTCGGTGGTGAACTGAGCGATCTCGTCCGCAGGCATCCGCTCAGAGAACGCCTGCGCGCGCTCCACGTGCGCGCGTTGTACCGGGCCGGACGTCAAAGTGAGGCGCTCGAAAGCCTCGCCGAACTCAAGCGCCAGCTCGCCGAGGAACTCGGCTTGGATCCCGGGCCGGAGATCGTCGCACTGCACCAAGCGATCCTCGAGCAAGACCCGGCGCTCACGCCGTCCCCTCGCAGCACCCTGCCCGCTCCGCTGAGCGAGCTGGTCGGCCGCGCCGCCGCGGTCGAGGACCTTCGCGCGCTGCTCGCCGAAGCCAGGCTGGTCACCCTCACCGGGCCAGGCGGGGTCGGGAAGACCAGGCTCGCGCTCGAACTCGCGCGAGCGGCCGAGGCCCGCTTCACCGACGGCGCCCGGCTCATCGAGCTGGCCGGGCTCGACAGGCATGTCACCGACGCAGTGGCGGACGCGCTCGGCATCCGGGAGGCGCCGGCGTCCGGCTCGCTGCGAGATCAGCTGACGGAAGCCGTGCGGGACAAGAACGTCCTTCTCGTCTTCGACAACTGCGAGCAGGTCGTCGAGGAGGTCGCGGACCTCACCGGTCGGCTGCTGGCCGCGGCGCCTCGGCTGCGCGTCCTGGCCACCAGCCAGGAGGCACTCAGGCTGGCGGGCGAAGCCGTGTGGGTGGTTCCGCCGCTCGACGAGGCCAGTGCCGTGAGGTTGTTCACCGATCGGGCTGGCCCTGGGTTCGCTTTCGATGAACAGACCGTCGCCGCGATCTGCCGACGGCTGGACGGCCTGCCCCTCGCGCTCGAACTCGCCGCCACGCGGGTCCGGACGCTTGGCGCGGCCGAATTGCTCGCCCGGCTCGACGATCGGTTCCGGCTGCTCGCCGCCGGAAATCGCGGCACCCCGCCTCGCCACCAGACGCTGCGCGCGATGATCGACTGGAGCTGGGAGCTGCTGGGCGAACCCGAGCGGGCGCTATTGCGACGATTGGCCATTCACCCGGAAAGCGCGGGCCTCGAAGCCGTCGAGACCGTCTGTGGCGGCGAAATCGACGTACTGGCACGGCTCGTGGACCGGTCGCTGGTCGTGGTCACCGAAGGGCCGCGTTATCGGCTCCTCGAATCAGTCGGCGCGTACAGCATCGAGCGGCTGCATGAATCCGGGGAATTCGACGAAGTCCTCAGTGGACACCGCCGCTTCTACCTCGAACTCGCCGAACGAGCCCGGCTGCGAGGTCACGAGCAGCGCCAGTGGCTGGATCGCCTCGACGTCGAATCGGCCAACTTCCGCTCCGCGCTCGAGAATGCCGACGCCGCCGACGCACTCAGGCTGGCTGACGCGCTCGCCTGGTACTGGTATCTGCGCGGCAAGCTCAGCGAAGGCCACCGCTCTCTCACCGCCGCGCTCGCGGCGCCCGGTGAAGCCCCGCCCGCGTTGAAAGCCCGCGTCTCCGCTTGGCAAGCCGGGTTCGCGATCCTGCTCGGTGATGGCGGCGATCTCAACGACCAAGCACGCCGAGCACTCGCGTTGTTCGACGAAATCAATGACCCCGCCGGGCAAGCGCGGGCGGAATGGTTCCTCAGCGCCGGACTTCTCGGCTCCGGCGATCTCGCCGCCCACGAGGAACTTCTCGACCAGGCGCTGAGCCGGTTCCGTGCGCTCGGGGACGACTGGGGCGTCGCCGCGGCGCTCAGCACGCGGGCCGCGCAGGCACGCCCGCGCGGGGATCTCGCGTCGGCCGAACGGGACGGCGAGCAGAGTCTCGCGGCGTTTCGCAGACTCGGCGATCGCTGGGGTCAGCTCAAAGCGGCCGACGTGCTCAGCTCTCTCGCCGAGATCGAGGGCGACTACGAACGGGCGGCCCGTCTGCACCGAGAAGGCCTGCGCAGCGCCGAAGAACTGGGGCTGCGCATCGAGATGTCGTACGAGCTGTCAGGACTCGGCCGCATCGCGCTGCTCACCGGCGACTATGACCGAGCCGAGAAACTGCATCGCCGCGCGATGCACATCGCCACCGAGCACGCGCACAAGCGTGGCATCCAATTCGCCGAAGTCGGGCTCGGGCTCACCGCGCGCAGGCAGGGCGAACTCGACCGCGCGGAAGCCCATCTCCGTGCGTGGCTCGACTGGTGCCGCGAGATCGACGGCGACCTCGGTGTCGCGTTGATCATGGCGGAACTCGGGTTCATCGCCGAACTGCGCGGCCTCCCCGGCGCCGCGATGTCGTTGCAGCTGGAAGGTTTCGCCGCCGCACGCGCGACCGGCGATCTCCGCGCGCAGGCGTTGGCGTTGGAGGGAATGGCGGGCGCGCAGGCGCTCGCCGGCGAACACGCACAGGCCGCACGCCTGCTCGGCGCGGCTCATGCGGCACGTGAGTCCGTCGGGGCGCCGTTGCCCGCGGCGGAACACGGTGACATCGACCGGATCGCCGCCACCGCAAGGGAAAACCTCGGCGAGAACGAGTACGGCTCGCAATTCGAGCTGGGCCGGAAGCTGGCTCCCGACCAAGCACGTGCGGAACTCGCACGGCCCAGCGAAACCTTCGAGGGCTCCGCCGGGTCCGTGCGGGCGGTCAGCTGATGTTCAGGTCGACGCAGGCGTAGAACGCGTTGGCCGTGTCAGCGATGTTCCAGATGGCGAGCAGCTTCTGCTTACCCTTGACGCCACCCATGTTCACCTTGTGCGAAACGGTTTTCGGCGGAACCTGGTTGTTGTCGTTGACCAGGCCGACGCGCTTGCCGCCGACGTAGTACTCCCAGGTGCTCGTGCGGTGCGCGGCGGTCAGCTTCCACGTGAAGGTGACCGACTGGCCGACGCTCGTGACCTTCCAGCCCTTGTTGTTGTCGTCGAGCTCGGCGAAGCGCGCGTTGCCACCACTGCAACTGCGCAGGCCCTTGGGGCCTTCGACGCTCTGCGGTTCGTACTTGATCTCACCGCACTTCGGTGTTCCGGCAGCACATTGGGCCTGCCTGCTCGGCGGTGAAGAGATGTAGCCGTGCGCGAAGGCGGGCGCCGACGGTACGGCCACCATGAGCAATGGAACGATGCCGGCACCGAAGGCAGCGGCGGTGAGTTTGCGTTTGAGACTCATATCAGCTCCATTCCACATCCTTCAGCTGTGGTTCCCAGTGGGCGGATCTGAGACGGGCACCGGAGACCACTTCATCTGGATCCAACCGATGTGGTCTAGACCATACCGGCGAGTGACACTCTCGTCAAGAGTTAACGACCGGCGATCATGGTTCGTCATATTATTTCGAAATGAGCAGGCGAACTCGGCGCTACTGCCAAAAGACCACATTTCCGGCCGGAAATCACGCCTGACAGCGAGACATAAATCGACATTTAACGATTAGTCCGTCCGTTGACAGTACTCCTCACCCAAGTGGAGTAGTTACCTTGAACGGGTGAGCGATGATCAGCGCTCACAGGAAATTCTCGCCAGCCCGTTGCCTGTCAGCGGGAATGCACGTAGTTTGACGCCGTTCAACGCTCGATCAAGGCGCTGCTCGCATTTTGGGGGCGAAAGCAGCGCCTTCAGTCATTTGTCGGCAAACCCCAGGTGAGAACAGGAAACGGAATGACTCACGCCGCCCTGCCCACAAGCCAGGACGACCCCGGAGTGTCCAGACTCTTCGGCGCGGTGGACCACTGGTCCAGCCGGACACCCACCGCGCCGGCCTTCGCCGCACCCGACGGGTCGCTCGATTTTCACGGTCTCGCGCTGCGAACGCGATCGATCGTCACGGCGCTGGCACGAGCCGGCGTCGGCAAGGAAACTGTTGTCGCGGTGACAACCGGCCGGTCCCGGCTGGCCGCGTCGTCGCTGCTCGCGGTCTGGTGGCTGGGTGCCACCGCCGTCCCGATCGACGACCGGAACCCGGCCGAGCGCATCGCCTACCTACTCGAAGACGCCCGCGCCGAGGTGCTGCTGGCGCACGGCGTTCCCCCATTCGCCGCCTCGTCCCAGCTGCCGGTAATCGACCCGGAAACCGCGGCGAAACCCGTTTCGGGAAATCCCGTTCTCGCTGAGCGGGACAGTTGCGCCTACGTCATCTACACCTCCGGCACCAGCGGCAAGCCCAAGGGCGTGGAAATCAGCTACGCGGGCCTGGGCGTATTTCTCGACGCGCTGTGCACGATTGGTCTCACCCCCGGAGGAATGGGACTGAATCCGCTTTCTCCTGCTTTCGACGGGTGGCTTTGGTGCACTTTTCTGCACTTGTTGCACGGTCAGGGCACGGCGATCGCAGACATGCACGCCGACGACGGCGAGGCTGTCGACCTCGCCGCCCGGATCACCGCGATCGGCCCGCGCACGGTGTCACTGACGCCGTCGTTGATAGCACCCTGTATTGACGCTCTGACCAGCGTGGAAGTAGTCGTCATCGCCGGGGAAAGATGCCCGAAAGCACTCGCCGACCGGCTTTCCGAACGCCATCGTGTGCTCAATGTCTACGGGCCTACCGAAACGACGATCGCGGCCACGTGGTCCGATACCGCGCGTGGCGATGATGTCTCGACCATCGGAACTCCACTGCCCGGCTACTCCGTCCGTGTGCTCGACGACAACGGGAAACCGGTGCCCGCCAACACAATCGGTGAGCTGTACATCGGCGGTGACGGCGTCGCGCTGGGCTACCGGAATCTTCCGGACTTGACCGCGGAGCGATTCGTCCGGATCGGCGGCGAGCGTTTCTATCGCACCGGCGATCTCGTGGTGGCCAGAGAGGATGGTCAGCTCGAGTTCGCCGGACGCTGCGACGAACAGGTGAAGGTGCGGGGGTTCCGCATCGAACTCGCCGAGATCGAACAGGTCGCCGCCGAGCTACCGGCCGTCACCGCGGCCGCCGCGTTCGTGCTCGAATCGGGCGAGACCGTCGGGCTGGCCGTCACGGTCGCGGACGGCCATGACCTGACCAAGGGCAACGCGCTCATCCGCGAGCACTGCCGCGCGCGGCTCCCGGAGCACATGGTCCCGTCGGTGGTCGACTTCGTGCCCGCACTCCCGTTGACCACCAACGGCAAGGTCGATCGCGCCGAACTCGCCCGTGCGGCCGCCGCCGCGCGGCAGTTCACCGGCCGCGCGCCGGGCACTCCGCGCGAAACCGAGGTCTGCGCGGTCTGGAGCGAGCTACTCGATCACTCGATCACCGACGTCGACGCGGACTTCTTCGAGCTGGGCGGCCACTCGCTGCTCGCCGCACGGATCGTCGCGGCGTTGCGGCAGTCGACCGGGCTCAAGCTGTCGATCCCGGTGTTGCTGGCGAACCCGACCCCGGCGCTGCTGGCCGAGGAACTCGACCGCCGCGCCACCGCGGAGGTGGCCTCGTGAACCCCGAATCCTGGCTCGTCACCTGGCATCCGAAGGCGTCGGACCGGCCGACGCTGCTGTGCCTCCCCCACGCGGGCGCGGGCTGCGGGCGCTACCGGCCATGGCAGGACAAGCTCGGCGACGCCGTCTCGGTGGTCGGCGTGCAGCTGCCCGGTCGCGAACACCGGTGGTCCCAGCCGCATCCCTCCTCAATGGACGAGGCCGCCGCCCAGGTGGTCGACGAGATTCTCGCGCTGACGGCTCCCGACCAGCCGCTGGTGGTGTTCGGGGAGAGCTTCGGCGGGCTGTTCGGCTACGAACTGACCCGACGGCTGGGCCTCAAGGACCGCGCACCGTCCGCTTTGGTCATCGCGGCCTGCGAGCCACCGCATCTGTGGGCGGTCACCGAGCATCTGCGCCGCGACGACAACGCGCTCAACCGGCTGCTCGACGCGGGCCAGGTCGGCATGGAGGACCTCGACGAGGAAAGCCGCGAGTTCGTGCTGGACATCCTGCGCCGCGACGCGCGGCTGGTGTCCACTTTCGTCACGCCCGACGAGGTCGCGGTGCCGTCGCCGATCCACGCGTGGGGCGGCGAGACCGACGAGATCGTCACGTCACGGCATCTGGACGAGTGGAGCCGCTACACGACCGCCGAGTTCACCAGGCGCCAGTTCCCCGGCGGTCATCTGTTCAGCACCGAACAGGTTCCGCTGACATTGCCGCTGCTGGGGAGCCTGCTGTGCTCGATCTGACCGACGATCTGTCCTTCGCGGACACGGGCTTCCTCACCCATCTGGCCTGGTTGCGCGAAAACGACCCGGTCCACTGGCACCCGCACCCCGACGGCGGCGGCTTCTGGGCGGTCACCCGCTACGACGACGCGCTCAGCGTGTACCACGCCTCGGAGGTGTTCAGCTCCCGGTTCGGGATGCGGATCGGCACGAACCCCGACGCCGTGGCCGCGGTGACCCAGCGGATGCTGATCGTCTCGGACGCGCCGGACCACACGCAGCTCAAGAAGGTGCTGTCCAAGGCCTTCGCGCCGAGCGAGATCCCGCACGCCGAGGCGCTCACGCGCGGGATCGTCCACACGCTGCTCGACGAGGCCGTCGCCGCGGGCGAGGTCGACCTGGTCGAGGTCGCGAGGCGGCTGCCGACGCGGGTGGTGTGCGCGCTGATGGGCGTGCCCCGCGAGGAGTGGGACTGGCTCGGCGGCACGATGAACGCCGCCTTCGAAGGGGAGGACGAGGAGGCCAGGCTCTGCGCGCACGCGGAGATCTTCTTGTACTTCACCGAGTTGGTCTCGGAGCGCCGGGCGAACCCCGGCGACGACTTCGTCAGCCGCATCGCGCACGATCAGCGCTCGGCGCCCGGCGGGAAGCGGCCGCTCACCGACGAGGAGATCGTCGTCAACTGCAACGGCGTGCTGGCGGGCGGCAACGAGACCACCCGGTATTCCGCGGCGGGCGCGGTGCTCGCGTTCCTCGAGCACCCGGACCAGTGGACGCGACTACGGCAGAGCGGCCCCGCGCTGCTGCCGTCGGCCGTCGAGGAGGTCATGCGCTGGACCACGCCCGGCGTCCACGTGCTCCGCACGGCGATGGCCGCGACCCGCATCGGCGGCACGGACATCGGCGAGGGCGACCGCGTCACCGTCTGGAACGTTTCGGCCAACCGTGACGAGAAGGCGTTCCCCGACGCGGACCGGTTCGACCTCGGCCGGACACCGAACCGCCATCTCGCGTTCGGTGGCGGCAGGCATCAGTGCCTCGGCACCCGCCTGGCGCGGATGGAGGTCTCGATCTTCCTCGAGGAACTCGTCGCGCGGGTCGGCGCGATCGAGCTGATCGGCGAGCCGAAGTTCACGGCGTCGAACTTCACCTGGGGTGTGCGCGAGCTACCGGTGCGTCTCATCCGATGACTGCGGAAGTTGCCACCGCGACAACCTGACTCTGGCCAGGTTGTCCGGTGGACAACTTTCCAACTACCGGTTTTAGATCGGATGTCTAGCCGCTACCTTGAGTGAATGGCACTGCGCATGGCGGTCACGATCGTGGTCACGGCCGCGGCACTGACGGCGGTTCCCGGCTCGGCGAGCGCGCTGCCCGCCGGCGTCTACTTCCAGAACGAAGGCACGCTGTCCGGCTGGAGTTCCTCGTACGCGCAGAAGGACGGCGTGATCAGGAACGTGACGAGCCCGGCGTACAAGGGCTCGAACGCGATCGAAGCGAAGCAGACGTACATCAACGAGACCGGCGGCTACCACTCGGAGACCCTCAAGAGCGGCGCCCAGTCCGTCGGCGAGGACAAGTTCTACGGCCAGGCGATCTACCTGCCGCCGAACTGGCAGTGGCACAACCAGAACGTCACCTTCCAGCAGTGGTCGCCGGAGGATCCGGAAGGCCCGTGGCTGCTGATGTACGTGCAGAACGATCAGCTCAAGTACGGCGGTTCCGGTGGGATCAGCGGAACCATCGGGTCCATCTCCGGCCTGCGCGGGACCTGGATCCGCATCGTCACCCATTTCAAGCTGGCGAAGGACTCCGGGGCGTTCGAGGTCTGGGTCAACGGCGCCAGGAAGGTCAGCAGAACCCAGACGGTGCTGCCCAAGACCTCCAAGACCATGCGCTGGTCATCGGGGATCTACTGCACCGGCTGGCGTGACGGTCAACCCGCCGGGCAGAGCGTGCTGTCGATCTTCCACGACCACGCACGCATCGCGGCCACCTACGCGCTGGCGGAACCCGCCAACTGGTAGCCGCGCCCTGCCCACTGAGACGAAGTGGGGCAGTCATGCGAAGAATTCCGGCGCTGGCATGCGTTCTCGCGCTCGCCTTCACGGTGCCGAGCACGGCGGACGCGGCCGCCGCTCCCCCGGCGACCTGGAAAGAGCACTGGTTCGAGCACGTCCAGACGCTCAAGCTCGTCGGCTACAACGACACGGTCGCGCTGTACTTCGACAACGATGTCCCAGCCTCCACAAAGGACTGGGTGCTGCCGTATCTGACCCGGATGTGGAAGTACGCGCAGCAGACCTACGGCAACTCGGGCAACCTGATGACGTCGGATCGGCTGTACTCGATCCACCACGAGGCCAAGTACTACGGCGGCCATCCGTCCACTGTGTACGACTCGTCCCACGACTACCGCAACGTCAGCGACGTCGGCGGCAACAACTGGGCGCAGCCCCAGTACGAGGTCGCGACGCACGAGGCGGGGCACGTGGTGGAGAGCATCGCGGCGGGCAAGCACGGGTCGCCCGCGTTCGGGCTGTGGCAGGACAGCAAGTGGATGGAGTTCTTCATCTACGACGTCTATGTCTCGCTCGGCATGACCGCTGAGGCTCAGTCGTTCTACAACCGGATGATGTCGGCGGATCACGTCGACGGGTTCCCCCGTGCGGGGACGCATTGGTTCCGCGACTGGTTCTACCCGCTGTGGCGTGACCGGGGGCACGCGCAGATCATGGTGAAGTTCTATGGGTTGCTCGGGCAGTACTTCCCGCGCAGTGGCAACGACTTCTCGCGCGGGATGAACTGGGGCGAGTTCGTGCACTTCATGAGCGGGGCGGCTGGGGTGAATCTGAAGTCGTTGGCTGCTAACGCTTTTGGGTGGCCTTCGTCGTGGGAGAGCCAGTTCCAGGCGGCTCGGGCGGCGTTTCCGGGGATCAAGTACCCGTGAGTGTTCCGGCCGGTTCTAACCGGCCGGAACACTCACGACCCCGGTCTCCGTGACCGGACCGTGGGCGAGGGGATCCCCGGCTGCACCCAACGCAGCAGGGGATCCCCTCGCCCAGGCGCGAAAAGCCTGCGCGAGTGGTAACACCGCTCCGTTGGATGCAGCAGAGGTACCACTCGCACATCGCCCGCGACTGCTCCGCCGCAGCGAAGGTGCCCCTGAGCGCCTACTACGCACTCGAGGGTCGTGAGTGTTCCGGCCGGTTCTAACCGCCCGCAACGCTCACGAGCCCTTCACGCCGAACCCGCAATCCGACGCCACGCGCGGTCACGCGCGCGGAGCTCCAGCCACGCGGAACCCCTTGCGCGAGCAGGAATCGGCGGAACCTCGAAGCCCGCCGGACATGCCGGGCGAACGAGCGCGGCCGGATCACCCGGCCGCGCGCCCGCTGCCCGGCCAACGCCTCTTCCGCGGTGACATCCAGCCACAGCAGGTGAATCCGGCGGCCGGTCAAGACGGCGACCACCGCGAGCAGCGCTCTCGTCGATGCCCGGGTCGACGGTTCGTGCACGATCACCGGGCCGCCCGCGCCGGCCGCGTGACCGACGACCCGCAGCCGGTGCCAGCCGTGCACCAACGGCCGGTACAGCCGATACGGCACCCGCGCGGGCAACAGCGCGCGCAGCCGGGCGCGGACCTGGTCGGAGTCGAGCACGGGTGGGTCGCGGACCTCGCGCAGCATCGTGGTCTTGCCCGCACCGGGCAGACCGGCGACGACCAGCAGGTCACGAGGGCCGAGCTCCAGCGTCAGCGGCTCCGTCATACCCCGGTCAACGTACGGCCGATGGTAAAGGTTCCTTTACCTCACCGCTAGCGGCGCGCCAGCCGGAACGCGAGCAGCACCAGACCCGCCAGGCCGACCAATACCGCGAGCCACACCCAGGGCGGCGTCGGGCCTGGAAGGTCCACGGTGAAGCGATATGAGCCAGTCAACGCGGCCTTGCCGGGCGGCGTCACCTGATACTCGACCTCGTAGACCCCGCTGCCCGGCGACTCGCGCAGCGGCACGGTCACCACGTTCCCGTCGACCGCGGCCATCGACCGATCCCAGCTTTCGCCGGTCTCGCTGGTCACGTGCACCCGGTAGGGCCCTCCGCCCCCTTTCGGATACGCAAAGATGCCCTAGTCATCGGATGATGACTAGGGCATCGGGCGGACTAAGGCAGTTTCGCTACCCGAGTGCCGCCTCGGCTCGCGCCGCGAAGTCGAGAACGGCCTTCGAGCTGAGTACCCACCCGCCGGGGCTCGGGCGGTGCAGGGTGCGCACGACAAGAAGTGCGCCCTGAGGCAACGGCTCGATCGCCAGCAGGCGCTCCACCTGCCAGGTGTGGTTCAGGTCGGGCCCGGCTTTCGTGACGGCCAGCGCGTCGGCCGTGGCCAGCAAGGGGGTCAGGAGGCCGGTGATCGCGGGCTCGCCTTCAAACCCCGACGCACCCAGCGAAACTCTGGACGGCACTGAAATCGCCAGCGGCACGGCGTAGAGCAACTGTCCTAAGCCGACACTCCGGCGAAGGCCCGAGCGTCCGCTCATGATCGAGGCGCGCAGTTCGAACGGCCTCGGCGCCGGTGCGTCCACGTAGACGAAACAGTGGGTCGGCGCGGGCATTCCGCTGAAACGCTCGCGAGGTGGCAGCAGGCTTCCGGCCGGGACACCGTCGCTCTCGGCTGACAGGGTCACGGCCAGCGGGGAAGAACCGAGGCCGAGTTCGGTGGCGAGTGCTCGGGAAATGTCGGCCGTGACCATGTCGAGGTCGCTGTTCCGGCCGGTCCAGACGGCTGCGGGCATCTCAGGCGTGCCCGGCCGTTTCCAGTTCGCTGAGGCGTTTCAAGGCCGCCCGCTCCTCGGCTTGGAAGCGCCCAGGCCTGGCCTGGGTGAGCTCGTGCCAGTGCTGAGCCGCCGCGTGCGCGTGGGTCATCGCTTCCGCCAGGCGACCTTGGGCGGCCATTTCGTCCCGGCTCCGGTCGAACTGCTGTGCCTGGCGCAGCAGTGCCTGCGAGCGATCCTCGACCGGCGCGGGCGCGGCGGCCTCCGCCTTGGCGACCTTCTTCTTGCGGACCGTGACGCTCAGCCAGCCGACCAGGCCGATCAGTGCCCCCGTCAGCACCAGTGAGACCAGCTTGTGCAACACATCGGACATGCGTGTACCCGTTCATTCGCAGCTCCGCCGGACGTGACCGGCATTCGGAGACCGCAGAGTAGAGAGCACGCATGAAATCTCGATGACACGTTTGGCGGAAAGGCTGGCACTACCTTCGATCGTCCACTGTCCACTACTGCTCGCGGAGGCATCCGATGCTTCACTTATGTGCAGGAGCTACCCCCCAAGCCAGCTCCCCCAGGTTCCCCAACGGCACGGGGAACGGGAGGGCTGCCCGCACCACGCTGTGAATCAGGCCCGGCGTCTGTGCGGGCAGCCCGATGGGGAAACTTCAGAGGAGCTTGCCGCCGCGCAACGTCTCCGCGTACGAGAACACATAGCCGGAGCCGATCTCGACGGGTGCGAGGCTCGCGAAGTCGGGATCCAGTGCGTCGAACAGGCGCAGATCCGCCGCTCCCGACCAGATTTCGGAGAACTCGACGTCCGTCACTTCGGACATGACGAGTTGCGTGAGCGGTGTCTCGCCGGGGATCCAGCCGGGGAAGAACCGGGTGTGCACCAGCGGCACGTCGTGCAGCAGCGGCGGCTTTTCGATCCGGCTCGCGGGACGCACGGTCACCTCCGCGACTCGCTTGCCGTGTACGGAAAGCGTCCCGTCGAACCGGCCGGGCGCGCCCGGACGGGGGCCCGCGCGGCCGACGGTCTTGGGCCGGATCTGGTGGATGTCGCCGATCTGCTTGGGCATGCCCTGGATCCAGCCGCGGACCATCGGCACCGGCGCGTCCACCCACGCGTACGGGCAGCGCGCGAGCGTGCGGCCCTCGTACTCGCAGGCGATCAGGATCAGGAACTCGGTGAACTGGCAGCGCGCCGGGTCGGCCAGCTCGGCGCCGTCGTCGGAGCACCACTGCCAGTCCGCGAAGACGGCCGCCGCGGCGCCCGGGTCGTCGCCCAGGCTCAGCTCCGGTGGCAGGAAACGCCTGGCGACCTCGGGGTCGATCCGGTAATCGACCATGATCACGTCGCCCGCGAAATGCCACGGCGGCGGGGTGATCATCGACGCGTCGCCGGTCGGGGAAAGCGGCAGGCTGTATCCGACGGGGCCCGCGATCGTGCTGGTCATGTCCGCTCCAAACTGGGGATCCACGAACCGGCCAGCGCGCGTCCCGCGGCGGCCAGTCGGTCAGGTGAGTTGAGGCTGTACGCCAGCCGGACGGCCGAGCCGGGACCGTCGCCGAACCGCGCACCCGCCGCGACGGTGACCTCGGCCGGGACGCGCGCCTCCTCCGCAAAGCGCAACCAGAGGAAATAGCCGCCGGCGGGCACGTCGAACTCGAACGGCCCGGTGAGGTTGCCGACGAGCGCGTCACGCCGCGCCTTCAGCTGAGCACGCAGCCAAGCCAGGTGCCGGTCGTAGTCGCCGGACTCCAGGAGGGTCGCGACAGCCAGCGACGTGACGTGGTTCGCGGACCCGCCGCTGGCGAACAAACCGTGATGTACCAAGCGTTTCACGGTCCGGGGATCGGCGATCAGGAAGCCGAGGCGCAGTCCGGGCGCGATCGTCTTGGAGAACGTCCGGAGGCGGATCACGCCCTCGTATCCGGCGAGTTCCGCCATCGACGGGGGCACCACGCCGTCGAGCGTGAGGTCGGCGTACGCGTCGTCCTCGACGACGAGCACCCCGTGCCTGGCGGCGACTTCGAGCAGCGCCCGCCTGCGTGCCTCGGGCACGACGATGCCGGTCGGGTTGTGGAACGTCGGGTTCAAATAGACGAACGCGACCCTTCCCCGCTCGGCGACGATCGCGTCGTGCAGCGCCTCCGGGTCCATGCCGTCGGCGTCCATCGCGACCGCTCGCGTGCGCAGACCGCGGTCGGTGAGGATCTTGCGGCCCAGGTCGTAGGCGTAGCGCTCGACCAGTACGACGTCCTCTTTGGACGCGAACATCGTCGCGATGAGGTACAGCGCGTGTGAAGTGCCCGCCGTGACAAGCACCTGCGCTTCGGTGCAGCCCGCGCGGCGCGCCGCCGCCGCCCGGAACGGCAGCGCGCCTTGATCATCACCGTACGCCAGCGCGGCGGAGCCGAACTCGCTGAGCGCCTCGCGGTAAGCCTTCGCTAAGAGATCGACAGGAAGCAGCCCGGGCTCGAGGTAGCCCGGCCCGAGGTCGGTCACCTCGGCCGGGCTGACCTGCTGGACGACCCCCTGGCTCCACCGTCGCCGATGAGACAGTGGTCCGGCGGAGTTCATCAGCCGAGCACGGCCCGCAGCGCGTTGGTGGCCTTGGTGACCGCTTCCGCCGAGCGGGACAGCGCGATGCGCAGCGAGTGCTCGCCTTCCTGCGGGCGCGCCCAGTGGAACTGGTGGCACGGCAGCGCGAAGACGTTGTGCTCGCGCAGTGCGGTCCAGACCTCAAGCCCGGTCCGCGAGCCGACGTCGAGCCGCTCGACGCTCGCGCGACTGTCCGGGTCGGGGAAGCTGATGTCCGGAATGCCCGCGAGTCCATTGCGGAGGGTCGCGCGGTTGGTCGCGATGAACCGGTGCAGCTCGGCGAGCCCGCCGCCTGCGGCGTCCTCCGAGAAACGCTTCACCATCGAGAGGACCAGCGGCGAAACACCGAGCAGGATGTCCGAGTAGACCTTGGCCAGCGGCAGGCCGACGTTCGCCGACGACGCGAGCCAGCCGATCTTGAGCTCCAGCGTCGGCCACAGCTTTCCGGTGTCCTCGATGACCACCCAGCGGCATCCGGACTGCTCGAGTATCGCGTAGTGGTCGTAGTGGGCGCGGGTGTCGAAGCCGCGGAAGGAAGTGTCCAAAGTGAGCACGACGCCGTATTCGGCGCACTGCTCGGCGAGGCGGCGCAGGCGCTCCTCGCTCACGACCTTGCCGGTGGGGTTGTTCGGCGTGGTGACGAACAGGCAGCCGAGCGAGCGGAGCAGGTCGGCGGGCAGGTCGTCGTCGTGCAGCCAGTGCTCCTCGACCGGCACCAGCCGCATGCCGACACCGCGCAGGATGTCCGGGATGTTGTCGAAGGTCGGGTGCACCAGCCCGATCGCGTCGGTCGTGGTGGCCAGCGCGCGGGCGAAGATCTCCATCGCCACCGAAGACGAGTAGCAAGCGAGCACCCGGCCGTCGGCGCCGGGGTGGCTGTGCTGGCCCAGCAGTTCGAAGTAGGCCCGCTGCGCGGAGCGTTCCACCTCTTCGACCGGGCGCTTGACCGCGTCCGCCCACAGGCTCGGCAGTTCGTCGATGATCCCGGCCTGGGCCGGGGTGAGGGCCTGGCGGGCGTGGCCGTCGGAAAGGTTCAACGGGCTGTTCAGCGCCAGGTATTCGAACTGGGTGAGGTTTCCGGGGCTGGTCGCGATTTTACTGTCCTGCATTCGGATCACAAGCACCTTTACGTTGGAGGTTTAGGTTTTGTCGTGCTTGGAGCCCACCGGTCACCGAATGTCCATTGGTATTCGGCCGGGAAACTCACCGGCGACGCATTCGGTCACCGGGACGTTTCCGAGGCTAGCAGGAAAATAATCAACAGCAATCAAATCTCACAGAGCACACCGTCAACTTCGCGCTGACCTGCACGTTTTACCTAGAAATCAAGACCATTGCGCATTTCGGTGACAGTGGAGGATCCTGCCGGACAGACAATTTTCGTTCCGGAGGTGCATGCCCGTGTCGGCCACCACAGCGATTCCCGATACATCCGCCGAGGCCGTCACCGGTATCCCGAGATTCCACTGGCGGGCGGTGCTCGGCGTGAGCGTCGCACTGACCGCCGGATTACTCGCGCTGGCGAGCCGCTACGGCTATTACATGGACGAGCTGTACTTCCGCGTCGCCGGTCGCAACCTCGCCTGGGGCTACATCGATCAGCCGCCGCTGGTCCCGCTGCTCTCGCGGGTGCAGACGTTCCTGTTCGGCGACACGCTGTTCGCGATCCGCGTGATTCCCGCGCTGCTGACCGGCTTGTCGGTGTTCGTCGCCGCCTTGATCGCCCGCGAACTCGGTGGCGGCGGCCGCGCGCAGGTGCTCGCCTCGATCGCCGCGTCGGCTTCGCTCGCGACCATGGCCGCCGGGCACGTGCTGCACCCGACCGCGGTGGACCACGTCGTCTGGGTGACGGTCTGCTGGCTGCTGATCCGCCTGCTCCGCACCCGCGACACCCGGCTGTGGCTCGCGATCGGCGCGGTCGTCGGCGTCGGCATGCTCGCGAAGTATCTGGTGGTACTGCTGGTGATCGGCCTGTTCGCCGGACTCCTGATCGCCGGTCCGCGCCAGGTGCTGCGCAGCCGGCACCTGCTGGGTGGGCTCGCGGTCGGGCTGGTCATCGCGGCGCCCGTGTTGATCTGGCAGGGCGCGAACGGCTGGCCGCAGTTTTCGATGGCGTCGGAGCTTTCCGGCTCATTCGGGCTGGACACCGCGATCGGCTTCGCGATCGGGCAGCTGATCATGATCGGGTTGTTCCTGACCCCGCTGTGGGTGACCGGGCTGGTCTGGCTCTTCCGGCGCCCGGCGTACCGGTCGCTCGGCGTGGCGTACCTCGTGCTCGTGGTGCTGCTGATCGCGATCGGCGGTTTCGCGCGGTACACCGAGGGTCTGCTGACCGTTTCGCTCGCCGCCGGCTGCGTGCCCGCGGTCGCCTGGCTGAAGTCGTTGCCCCGGCGCGTGCTGATGACCGTCGCGATCGTCGCCAACGCCATTCTCGCGGCGGTCATGTCCGTGCCGGTACTGCCGATCGACGCCTATGGCGCCGATTCGCCGCTCGGCGGGGTCGGCGACGCCCAGCTCGGCCAAGCGGGTTGGGACCGGCTCACCGACCAGGTCGCGGACGTCTACCTCTCGCTGCCCGAATCGGACCGCGCGCACACGGCTTTGCTGGGCTGGAACTACGCGGAGGCGGGCGCTTTGGACCGCTACGGCCCGGCCTCGGGGCTGCCCGCGGCGTACAGCCCGCACAACTCGTACTACGACTTCGGGTTCCCGGCGCAGGACAAGACCGTCGTGATCGCGGTCGGCACCGACGCGGCGACGCTGGCCCCGCACTTCGCCCAGTGCGCGGTCGCGGCTTCCCTCAAGTTCGACCTGCCCCACCTCGACGAGGGCAAGCCCGTCCTCGTCTGCCGGACGCCGGCCGAGCCCTGGTCCGCACTCTGGCCCAAGCTCCGCTGGGTCGGCACCTTTTAGGGCTCGTGCGCGTTGCGGGCGGTTAGAACCGCCCGCAACGCGCACGACCCCCTTTGACCACGTCAAATCCCACCCCGCCCCCGTACCCGAAGGGTCGGCGCGCGTGCCTGCAGAGTCGGCGCGCCTGCCGCCCCTCCAGGTCCGCGCGCCGACTCGTCGCGTACGCGTGCCGACCCTTCGGGTACGCGGTTGCGAGGGTCGTGAGTGGCGCGGCCGGTTCTAACCGGCCTAAACACTCACGAGCCTCGGAGGTAGGTGAGGACGGCTAGGACTCGGTGGTGGCCTTCGGAGCGGGAGAGGTCGAGCTTGGTGAAGATCGCGTTGATGTACTTCGCGACCGCCGCTTGGCTTACGCAGAGGGACTCCGCGATCGCCGCGTTCGCGCGGCCCTCGGCCATCAGCGCGAGGACCTCGCGTTCACGGGTCGTCAGCCGGGTCAGCGGCTGGTCTTTCTGCTCGCGCCGCAGCAGCTGCCGGACGACCTCGGGGTCGATGATCGTCCCGCCCGCCGCGATGCGCTCGACCGCGTCGACGAACTCGCGTACCGCGCCGACCCGATCCTTCAGCAGGTAGCCCAGACCGCCCGCGCGGCCGCGGCCGTCCGCTTCGAGCAGCTCGAAGGCGTAGGTCGTCGCGACGTACTGGGTGAGGACGAGTACCGCGAGATCCGGATGGCGGGCGCGGAGGTTGACGGCAGCGCGGAGGCCTTCGTCGGTGAAGTCCGGGGGCATGCGGACGTCGGTGACCATGATGTCGGGCTTGATCTCGTCGACCACCTCGGTCAGCTCCTCGGCGTCGCCGACGGCGGCGACCACCTGGTGGCCGAAGCGTTCGAGCAAGGCCACGAGGCCTTCGCGCAGGAGGACGGCGTCCTCGGCGATGGCTATGCGCAGGCCCATGGCAACTCCACTCGCAGTTCGGTCGGTCCGCCCGGTGGGCTGGACAAGGTCAGCCTGCCGCCGACGACCGCCACCCGGTCGGCGAGGCCTTGCAGGCCGGTGCCGTTGGCGGGGTTCGCGCCGCCGACGCCGTCGTCGCGCACGGTCACGACCGCCGTGCCCGGGGCGAAGACGCCGGTGACGTCGACGCGTTCGGCGTGGCTGTGCTTGACGACGTTCGTCAGCGCCTCGCTGACGGCGAAGTAGGCCACCGCCTCGACCGCGGACGAAGCACGCGGGAGGTCGAGGTGGACTTCGACCGGGATCGGGCAGCGGTCGGCGATCTCGGCGACGGCCGCTTCGACGCCTCGGTCGGTGAGGACCTGCGGGTGGATGCCGCGGATGAGCTCGCGGAGTTCGGCGAGCACACATTCGGCTTCAGCACGGGCTTTTGACACCAGGCGCGGCCCTTCGCCACCCAGGCCGGCGAGGTCGAGTTCCGCGATCCCGAGTGTCATGGTGAGCGCGACGAGACGTTGCTGCGCGCCGTCGTGCAGGTCGCGCTCGATGCGCTTGCGCTCGGCTTCGAAGGCGTCGACCAGGCGGGTGCGGGACCGGGTCAGTTCCGCGACGCGATCCGCGAGACCGGTGTCCGGCTCGGTCAGCAGCCGCCGCGCGAACGCCGCCTGGGTGCGGGCGACCATGCTGATCAGGTAGGCGGCCACCGGCATCAGCGCGATGCCGACCAGCACCACGATCGGGCTGGGCACCGGGCCGTCGTCGAGGTTCACGATCGAGCCGAGGTCGAGCACGAACTCGAGCAGCGGTGACAGCGGCACGATCAGCACGCTCAGCGCGACGATCACGACCAGGAAGTCGAGCACCGCGATGACCGCGGTGAACGCGACCGCGTAGCCGAGCTCGCGCCACAGCCGGTTCTTGCCGAGCGGCGCCCGCGACCCCGACCGCCGGTCGATCACCTTGAGCCGCCGCCGTTCCATGGCCGCCAAAGGCGCGGACAGCAGCACGTTCACCATGACGATCAGCACCACGCCGGTCAGGTAGCCGATCGGCGTGTTCGTCTTGAGCACCCATTTGACCAGCGCCAGCATCGGCAGGGCGCCCACCGCGCCGACCCCGAGGTACCACAACGAACGCCATGGCCTGGTGGAGCCGAGACAGCGCAGCACGGTCACGCGAGTGCTGCCTCCGGGAACCGCCGGAACACCGGGCTCACCGTGGTGCCGGCCGCGACCAGGCCCAGCGCGCCCGCGCACACGAGCACCCCGGTGGTCGTGCCCGTCGAAGCCAGGAATCCGCCGAGCAACGGGCCGAGCGCGCCCGCGCCGCCGGAACAGAAACCGGCGATGCTGCTCAGCCGTCCGCGCAGCGCGTCGGGCGTCGTCACCAGCTGATACGTCATCACCGTCGTGTTCGCCACCGGTACCACGAACATCGCCGCGCCCAGCAGCACGCCGAGCAGGATTCCCGGTGGCACAAACGCCATCGCGACGATCAGGGCCGTGGCGACCCAGCCGAAGCCGATCAGGATCACCGGCGCGGTGAGCAGGCTACGCAGCCGGTCCGCGAAAATCCCGCCGAGCAGGCCGCCCGCGCCGAGGCACGCCATGGTCAGGCCGATCTCGCCTGGCCCCACCTTCTCCTCACCGGACACCGCCAAGATGATAATGATCAACGCGCTGAAAACGAGGTTCACGAAGATCATCCACACCAATGTCGTACGGATCAGCCGCTGGCCGAGCACCCAGCGGACGCCCTCGGCGATGTCGCCGCCCACACTCCGGTCTTCGGCAGGCGGGACTGGCCGGTGCGGCAGGCGCAGGAAACACAGCGCGACGAACGACCCGCCGAGCATGATCGCGTCGGCGGCGAACGGGTTGACATGGTGGACGGTGAACAGCAGCCCGGCCGCGGCGGGCCCGACCAATGTCGCGATGAACGGCCGAGCGGTATTGCGCGCGACCGCCTGTTCCAGCTGCTCGGCGGGCACGACCTGCGGCAGCGCGGCGTGCTCGGCCGGATCGAACACCGAGCCGAGGAACCCTTCGAGCACCGCGACAACCAGCACCAGCTGGAACGAGGCCGCGTCCAGCAGCACGGCGACGGTCAGCGCGGTCATCACGGCGGCCCGGATTCCCTGGCACACCACCATGACCTTCTTGCGGTCCCAGCGGTCGGCGATCACCCCGGCGGGCACGATCGCCGCCATGTGCGCGGCCATCAGCACCGACGACACGAGCCCGAGCTGCAGCGGCGACCCGGCCATCGCGATGATCAGCAGCGGGAACGCGACCTGCGTGATCTCAGTGGCCAGCTCCGAGAACAGCTGGCTGCTCCACAGGATGTTGTAGTCGCGGTTGCGCGAAAGCGGGATCACGCCCGCCTCCGCGCCAAGCGGCCGGTGACCTGCAGCAAGTCGCCGGGCAGGAACCGGCCGCCGAAAGCCGTGCCGGAGTTGTCGCGGATCTGAAAGGTCAAGTCCTCGTAGCAGGTGAGCGGAACGCCGCCCATGGACAATTGCCCGTCTGCGGCTTCGATGACGAATTCCGCGTCGCCATTGAGGTAGACGCCCGCGCGGTCGAGCGGCGCGGCAACCGGAACGCGTTCGACCTTCGGCTGGGCGAAATCGAGTTCGGCGAGCACGTCGGCCCACAAAGCAGGCGCGGTTCCCGCGTTCGCGGTCAACGCGACCGCGAGATCGCCGGAAAACCGCAGGTGCGCGGACGTGCCGTCGCCGGTTCCGTCGTGACCCCAGCATGAACCGAAACGGGCCCAGCCAAGGCCCCAGCCGTCCGCCAGCCCGAACGGCCCGATTTCGACATCATCGAGTTGTTCGTCGCACATCTCGGCATTGATGTCGTTTTCTAGGAACTTCACTAGATTCGACGCGCTGAGCGCGAGCCCGCCATTCGGCGCCTCCAAAGCCGACATGACCTGCTCGACCGGGATTCGCCCGCTGTGCCCGCTGACCGTGGGGTCCTCGGCCGCGACGCCGAGAATCGCCGTCAAGGCCTCGGCCCAGTCCATCCCGGTGACCTCTTCCGCGAGGTGCCCGGCGAGGACGTATCCGACGTTCGAGTACGAGAACACCGTCCCAGGCGGGAAATCCGGCTGCCGCCGGTACTTCGCCGCCCAGCGCGACCGTGCCCCCTCCTCGTCCACATTGGACTCCAGGCCGCTGGTGTGACTGAGCAGCTGCCGCAATGTCACCGGAAGCCCGGTCAGCGGTTCGTCGAGATCGAGGTCCTCGTCGGCGACCAGCGTCATCGCCAAGGCGGCCGTGAACGGCTTGGTCAGCGATCCGAGCGGGAACCGCGACTCGGCGGTGACCGCGCGCCCCGAACCGAGCCGCTCCTCCCCCGCCGCCAGCGAGAGGGTCTCATCGCCGCGGCGGACGACGAGCTGCGCGCCGGGAACGCCGTGTTTGGCGAGCAGGCCGGTGAAGGTCTCGGTGTCCATCAGCGTCCCGTCACGTAGCCGGCCATGGCGCGCAGCGCGTCCCGGAAGTCGGCGGCGACCCGCTCGACCGTCTCGGCCGTGTGCACGTTTTCCGAGTAGTACCAGGTGAATTCGAGCTTGCCGCCGACCGCGGCGCCGACCACCTCGAGCAGGTGCGCGACCCGTTCGTCCGGGCTCTGCTCGCGGCCGAGCGGCCCGGTCTCGTCCGCTTCGCCGACCTGGCCGTGGTAGTTGAACACCACTTCCGACCGGCGTTCCGGCAGCGACCCGAGGTAGCGCAGCGCGCCGTAGCCGAGCCCGTTGCCGGGCACCGCGCGCACCTGCCGCCGCACGGCCTTGACCAGCGACGGCCAGTCCTTCGCCGCGGCGGGCAGCACGACCGGGTACAGCGTCGTGAACCAGCCGGCGGTGCGGGACAGGTCGATGTCGTCGAAGATCTCCTCGCGCCCGTGGCCTTCGAGATCGATCGACACCTGCTCGTGGCCCGTCCATTTGCCCAGTGCCGAGGCGAGCCCGGCCAACAGGATGTCGTTGACCCGGGTCCGGAACTTCCCGGCGGCCTGGTGCAGCAGGACCTCGGTGTCCTCTTCGGACAGCGTGACCTTGACCGTGCGCGTCGACGCGACGATGTTCGGCCCGGTGCCGTCGACCGGCAGCAGACCCGTTTCGGGCAGCGAAGTCCAATGCGAGACCTCGTCGTCGAACCCACCGTCGGCCACGTGCTGCGCGAGCCGTTCGGCCCAGGCCTTGAACGACGAGGTCTTCGGCGCCAGCTTCTCGCCCTTGAGCAGCAGCTCCAGGTCTTCGAGCAGGATGCGCCACGACACGCCGTCGACCACGAGGTGATGCGCGGTGAGGAAGAGCTGCTTGCGCGTGCCGAGGTCGAACAGCAGCGCGCGCAGCAGCGGACCGTGCTCCAGGTCCAAAGTGGAGTCGGCTTCGGCGGCCAGCTCGTTCATCGCCAGGTACTGGTCGTCCGCCTCGGCCAGATCGTGCTGGGCCAGCGCGATCGGCTCGACCGGGCCGTAGTGCTGACGCCAGCCGTCACCGTCGCGGACGAACCGCATCCGCAGCGCGTCGTGATGCTCGACCAGCGCCGAAAGCGCGGCCTGGACGTCGTCCGCGGAGGCGGTGACGTCGATCAGCATCGACTGGGTCAGGTGATGCGGCGCGACCGGGTCGTTGTCGAGGAAGTCGCGCTGGATCGGGATCAGCGGCACCGGTCCTTCGATCGGGCCCTGGTCCGCGCTCGCGTCGACCGCCGGGACGACGACCGTGCCGAGCTGCGCGATCGTCTGGTTGAGGAACAGGTCCTTCGAGGTCATCGCCAGTCCGGCCTGCCGGATCTTGGACACGACCTGGATGCTCAGTATCGAGTCGCCGCCGAGGTCGAAGAAGTTGTCCTCGACCCCGACCCGCTCCAGCCCGAGCACCTCCGCCCAGACGCCCGCGAGCGTCGACTCGACGTCCGACCGCGGCGCGACGTAGCCGTCGTCCGGCTCGGCGTCGGCCTCCGGGGCCGGGAGCGCGTTCCGGTCGACCTTGCCGCTCGAGGTCACCGGGAACTCGTCCAGCACCACGAAAGCCGACGGCACCATGTAGTTCGGCAGCGACTGCCGCGCGAAGTCACGCAGCTCCGGCACCGCCGGGGCGTCACCGGTCACGTACGCGACGATCCGCGGGACACCGGCCGGACCGGTGCGGACCACGGCCGTCGCCTGCGCGACACCGGGATGCGCGGCGAGCACGACCTCGATCTCGCCGAGTTCGATCCGGTACCCCCGCACCTTGACCTGGTCGTCGACCCGCCCGAGGTACTCGATCGCGCCGTCGGCCGTCCACCGCGCGAGGTCGCCGGTCCGGTACATCCGGCCGGGCCCGAACGGATCCGCGACGAACCTCTCGGCCGTCAGCGCGGGCCGGTTCAGGTACCCACGAGCCAGCTGGACGCCCGCGAAGTACAGGTCGCCGGGCACACCGACCGGCACCGGCCGCAGCCAGCGGTCGAGCACGTAGACCTGGGTGTTCCAGACCGGCTTGCCTATCAGCGGCCGTTCGGTGGCGCCGACCTGGCAGTACAGAGTGTCCACAGTGCACTCGGTCGGCCCGTAGAAGTTGTAGCCGGTGCTGCCGGACGCGCGCAGGTCGCGCCAGAGCTGCTCGCCTGCCGCCTCGCCGCCGAGCATGACCACCTTGGGGTTGTGCTTCGGCGAGTCGACGAGCCCGGCCGGGACCAGCTGCTCGGCGTAGGACGGCGTGAGGTCGAGCAGGTCGATCCGGTGCGACTCGACGTACGCGACCAGCGCTTCGGGGTCGCGCCGGGTGAGATCGTCGATCACGTGCAGCTCGTGACCGTCGACCATGGCCAGCACGCCTTCGAGCGAGGTGTCGAACGAGAACGCCGCGGTCAGCGCGACGCGGAACCGTTCGCCCGCGCTCTCGGGCCGGAAGAAGTCCCTGGTGTGGTTGAAGAACAGGTTCGTCAGGCCGCGATGCGGCAGGACGACACCCTTGGGCTTCCCGGTCGAGCCGGACGTGTAGATCACATACGCCGGGTTCTCCGGATGCGGCCGGACACCCGGGTTCGTGCTCGGGCCATCCGACGGCAGATCGTCGCCCAGCACCAACGCCGGAGCCGCGTCGCGGATCATGTAGTCGAGCCGCTCGTCGGGCAGATCGGGGTCGAGCGGCAGGTAAGCGGCGCCTGCCTTGAGGACGGCGAGCATCGCGATGACCGTGGTCAGCGACCGCGACGAGGTCAGCCCGACCACCTGCTCCGGGCCGACGTCTCGGGCGATCAGGTGATGGGCGACCTGGTTCGCGTGGGCGTTCAGCTCGGCGAAGGTGAGTGAATTCCCTTCGCACACGACCGCGGTCGCGTCCGGCGTCGCCTCGGCCTGATGCTCGAACAGCTCGGACAGGGTGATCCGCGGGACCTCGCGCTCCGGTCCGTGCCACGCGGGCAGGTCCACTGTGGAGAGTTCACTGAGCCGCGTGTCCGGGGCGGCCACGACTGTGGCGAGCAACGCCTCCAGGTGACCGGTCATCCGCGAGATGGTGCTGTCGTCGAACAACGCGGTGCTGTAGCCGATCGCGAGCAGCAGCTCGCCCTGGCGCTCGAAGAAGTCGAACGTGAGGTCGTGGCTGACGTCGCCGCTGACGATCGGCAGCTCCTCGGCCTCCAAGCCCGGCATCGCGAGACCACTGGACTGGCTGGTCTCCAGGCCGACCATGACCTCGACGAGCGCGTTGCGGCTCGGGTCGCGTTCGGGCTTGAGCACCTCGACCAGCCGCTCGAACGGCACCTCTTCGTGGGTGAACGCCTCCAGCGCGGTGTCACGCACCTGGCCGAGCAGTTCGCCGAACGAGACCGACTCGTCCACTGTGGACCGCAGGACGACCGTGTTGACGAAGAACCCGATCAAGCCTTCCAGCTCGGCCCGGTTGCGGCCCGAGGTCGCGGTGCCGACCGTGATGTCCTGCTGACCCGAGTACCGCGCGAGCAGCAGCTGCACGGCTGCGGTCAGCACCATGAACAGTGTCGCGTCGTGCCTGCGCGCCAACGCTTTCAGTGACCCGGTCAGCTCCGGCGAGAACTCGATCATGCGCATCTCGCCTGCCGCCTCGCGGACGGCGGGACGCGGGCGGTCGATCGGCAGCTCCAGTGGGACAATGCCGTCGAGACGGCCGCGCCAGTACTCGATGTGGTCGTCGAGCGCGAGGTGTTCCCGTTGCCAGACCGCGTAGTCCGCGTACTGCACGGGCAGCTCGGGCAGTTCGGCGCGGGCGCCGGTCAGTGCCGCCGCGTAGCAGGCGCTCAGCTCGTTCGCGAGGATGCCCATGGACCAGCCGTCGGTGGCGATGTGGTGCATGACCAGCGCGAGCACGTGCTCGTCCGGCCCGGTCTCGAACACCGTGGCCCGGAAGACGCCCTCGTGCAGGTCGAACGGCCGCGACACCTCGGCTTGCAGGTCGCCGTCGCTGACCACGAGTTCCACCGTGGCGGGCTGGATGATTTGTACGCCCAGGCCGTCGACCGTGCCGAAGGTGGTCCGGAGTGGTTCGTGGCGTTCGACGAGCTGGGTCAACGCCGACCGCAGCGCGCCGAGGTCGAGCTTGCCCTTGAGCTTGAGCGCGAACGTCGTGTTGTACTCGGTGCTGTCCGGCTCGAACTCGCTGAGGAACCACAGCCGCTGCTGCGCGAACGAGAGCGGCAACGGGCCATCCCGGTCGACTCGCACGAGCGTGGTGTCCGCTGTGGACGGTTCGACGACCTCGGCCAGAGCGGCCACGGTCGGCGTGTCGAACAGCTGCCGGGGTGACGGCGCCGCGCCCAGGCGGGACCGGACGCGCGAGATCACCTGGATGCTCAGGATCGAGTCGCCGCCGAGATCGAAGAAGTTGTCGTGCACACCGACACGCTCGGCCTTGAGCACCTCGGCCCAGATCTCGGCGAGCACGGTCTCGGTCGCGTTGCGGGGCGCGACATAGGGTTCGCCGGTCTCGATCGCCTTGTCGGGCGCGGGCAGCGCACGCCGGTTGACCGTCCCACTCGGACTCAACGGCAACGCGTCCAGCACGACGAACGCCGACGGCACCGCGTGGACCGGCAGGTTCTCGGCCGCGAACGCACGCAGTTCCCGCACCTCGGGCGCCTCATCCCGAGCCACGATATAGCCGACGAGCCGCGCGGGACCGTCGTCCTTGCGGGCCGCGACCGCGACTTCGGCGACCGCGGGATGCCGGGCGAGCGCCGACTCGACGTCACCGAGTTCGACACGGAAGCCACGGATCTTCACCTGGTCGTCGGCGCGGCCGAGGCATTCGAGGTTCCCGTCGGCACGCCAGCGCACCAAGTCACCGGTCCGGTACAGCCTGCCGGGTCCGAACGGGTTGTCCAGGAAACGCTCTGCGCTCAGCTGCGGCCGGTTCCAATAACCGCGCGCGATGCCGTCGCCGCCGATGTAGCACTCCCCCGCGACACCGACGGGCACCGGGCGCATGTTCGCGTCGAGCACGTAAATGCTGGTGTTGCGGAACGGCTTCCCGACCGGGACGTAGGCCGCATCGCCGAGTGGCTCGGCGCCGACCTGGAACACGGTCGAGTCCACTGTGGTCTCGGTGGCGCCATAGGCGTTGACCAGAACGGTGTCCTCGCCGACGGCGTCGAGGATCTTCAGCGCGTCGGCGGCGGGCCAGCCTTCGGAGCCGACCATGAGCACCTTCAGCGTGTCCAAACCGCCCTCGGCGGCCAGTGCCTTCGCGAGGGTGGGCACGGTGACCATCAGCTCGGCCCGGCTCGACCGGATCAAGTCGAGCAGCGCGGGCGGATCGGCGACCAGCTCGGTCGGGCAGACGATCATCGTGCCGCCGAACAGCGCCGAGAGTACGAAGTCGCCGAAGAACAGGTCCACCGACAGGCTCGACACCGACAGCGCACGCGGCTTCAGCTCGGTGAGGCCATACCGCGCGTCCCAGGCCCGCATCATGTGGCAGAGGTGGCGGTGTTCGACCATGACGCCCTTGGGCTTGCCGGTCGACCCCGAGGTGTACACCACATACGCGAGATCCTCGGTCGTGACCGCGGTCTGAGGCGGTGTGTCCGGGTGGTCGAACTCGCCGTCGACGTCCACGAGCACCGCGCCGGACACCCGGTCCGCCAGGTGCTCCTGCGTGATCACGACCGGAGCGGCCGCGTCTTCGAGCATCGTGCTCAGCATCTTCGGCGGATAATCGGGATCGAGCGGCACGAACGCGCTGCCCGACTTGAGCACGGCCAGCAGCGCGACGATCGCTTCGACGCCGCGTTCGACACAGACGCCGATCAGCACGTCCGGGCCCGCGCCGAGTTCGACGAGCCGATGGGCGAGGCGGTTCGCGCGCACGTCCAGCTCGGCGAAGGTCAACGCCTTCTCACCGCGGTTGACGGCGACCGCATCGGGGTTCAGCGCGGCCTGCTCAGCGAACAGCTCGTGGATCAGCCGCGCCGGCGGGAATTCCGCGGCGGTGTCGTTCCAGTCGAGCAGCAGCTGGTCCCGCTCGGGTTCGGTCAGCAGCTCCAGCTCGCCGAGAGAGACGTCGTCCGCGATCGAGACGAGCAGCGTCTCCAGGTGCCCCATCATCCGGTCCACAGTGGACTCGTCGAACAACTCGGGGTCATAACCCAGCAGCAGCTGCAACTCCTCCGCCGCGAAGGCGGACAACGTGAGCGCGTAGTTCGTGTTCTCGTCGCCGGAGTAGTCGCTGACGCCCAGCCCGTACCGGGCGGCCGCGTCGTCGTCATACGGGTAGTTCTCGAAGACGACGATGCTGTCGAACGGCGTCGTGCCGCGCGGGACGTCGCTGAAGGCCTGGATCTGCGCCAGCGAAAGGTATTCGTACTGCCGCGACTCGACCTGCGTGTCCTGCAGCCTCCGCAGCCACGGGATCACGGCGTCGCCCGCGGGGACGTCGACGCGCACTGGGACCATGTTGATGAACAGGCCGACGATCGACTCGGAGCCGGGCAGGTCGGCTGGCCGCCCGGACACGGTCGAGCCGAAGCAGACGTCGCGTTCGCCGGTGTAGCGCGACAGCAGGATCGCCCACGCGCCTTGGACCAGCGTGTTCATGGTGAGCCGCGCCTTGCGGGCCCGCTCGAACAGCCGCTGCGATCGCTCGGGCGAGATCGTCAGGCGGACATCGCGCGACGACCGGCTGCGGTGGGCCTTGACCGGGGATCGGTCGAACGGCAGCGGGGTCGGCGCGGCGAAACCGGACATCAGGCCACGCCAGTACGACTCGGCCGCGTCCTGGTCCTGCTCGGCGAGCCAGGCCACGTAATCGCGATACGGCCGCCTGATCACCGGGGACAGCGTGCGGTCGCCCGCCAGGATCGCGTGCTCGGTGAAGACGTCGGTCAGGACCTGCGCGAAGCTCCAGCCGTCGGCGAGCAGGTGATGCGCGGTCCAGAACAGCTGGACGCGGTCGTTCGTGAGACGAACCATCGTCATCCGCAGCAGCGGCGCGGTGCCGAGGTCGAGCCGTTCGCCGGTCCGGTTCGCCCACAACTCGGCCAGCGCTTCGGCCTGGTCGGTCCGGTCACGCCAGTCGAGATGGGTTATCGGCAGCCGGACACCCGAATGCACGACCTGCAAGGGCTCGGGGACGTCCTCCCAGACCACGGCCGTCCGCAGCGCCGGCGTGCGGTCGAGCACCCGCTGCCAGGCTTCGGCCAGCAATGCCGGGTCCTTGACGCCGTCGAGTACGGCGCCGAAATGTCCCGCGTAGACGTCGGTTCCCGACTCCGCCAGCGAGTGGAACAGCATGCCGCTCTGCATCGGGGTGAGCGGGTAGACGTCCTCAATGGACTTGCCGAGCCGGTCGACGGTGGCCTGGTCGAGCTTGGCCAGCGGGAAGTCCGACGGCGTGCAGCCGCCCGCTTCGGGCCGCGCGCAGTGCTCGACGATCTCTTCGAGCGCCGCGATGAGCCGCTCGGCCAGGCGGATGATCGTGTCCTCGTGGTGCACCTCGGCCGAGTACGCCCAGCGGAACTCCAGCTGCCCGTCGAGCACGACGCTGTTGATCTCGATGAGGTGCTGCCTCGTCTGGTGCGGCACGCGCTCGGCGCCGCCCGGGTCCGGGCAGCGGCCGGCGTACAGCGCGCCGTCGATCGAGTTGTCCATCCGCCCGAGGTAGTTGAACGCGACCTGCGGTTGCGGCCCCTCGATGCCGAGGTAGCCGTAGCCGATCCCGTGCCGGGGCACGGCACGCAGCTGCTCTTTGACGGACTTGAGCACGTCACCCCAGTCACCCTGCGGGAGCGTGAGCGCGCACGGGTACATGGTGGTGAACCAGCCGACCGTGCGGGACAGGTCGACGTCGTCGAACAGCTCTTCGCGGCCGTGGCCCTCGAGTTCGACGAGCGCGGTCTCCCCGTCCGCCCAGTCGGTCAGCACGCGGGCGAGCGCGCTGAGCAGCACGTCGTTGACCTGCGTGCGGTAGACCTCGGGGACCCTGCGCAGCACCGCGTCCGCGTCCATTCGCTTGGTCACGGTCCGCATGGAGCCGACGGTGTTGGCTCCGGTGCCGTCCACAGGCAAGTCCACTGTGGACGGCACCGACGTCCAGTATTCGCGTTCCGCTTCGAAGTCGTGGGTGGTGATGCGGTGTGCCCAATCGCGGAACGAGGTCGTCTTCGGGCCGAGGTCGATGCGGTGACCGCGGCTCGCCTGCTGATAAGCCCGGTCCAGATCACCGAGCAGGATCCGCCACGACACGCCGTCGACGACCAGGTGATGCACCACCAAGTACAGCCGCTTGCCGCCGAACAGCAGCGCCCTGATCAACGGCCCACGGCCGAGCTGGAACCCTTGCTGCGCCTGGAGAATCGCGTCTTCATCGACCTCGTCGAAGCTGGTCAGCAGCTCGACGGGCTCGGGTGCCGCGTTGTACTGCCTGCCGTT
Organism: Amycolatopsis xylanica; assembly: GCF_900107045.1. GTDB lineage: Bacteria > Actinomycetota > Actinomycetes > Mycobacteriales > Pseudonocardiaceae > Amycolatopsis > Amycolatopsis xylanica. Next base: position 1,123,995 of record NZ_FNON01000001.1, on the reverse strand, counting down.
CTCGACCCGCAGACGAAGCGCGTCGTGGTGTTCGTACAGCGCGTTCAACGCCTTGCCGAGCGCCGACTCGTCCAGGTCGTCGATCAGTTCCAAGTAGACAGACTGGTGGAACCGGTCGACGCTGTCGGCCAGCTGGTCGAAGAACCAGTGCTGGATGGCCGTCAGCGGAACATCGCCGGTCACCGGCCGCTGGTCGACCTCCGTCGCGACCTCGGACACGGCTTCGGTCGCGAGTTCGGCGACGGTCTGGCGCAGGAACATCTGCTTGGGCGTCAGCTTCAGCCCGGCCGTCCGCGCGCGGGCCACGACCTGCAAGCCGAGGATCGAGTCGCCGCCGAGGTCGAAGAAGTTGTCGTGCACGCCGACCCGGTCGACACCGAGCAGCTCCGACCAGACCTCGGACAGGATTTTCTCGTTCAGCGTGCGGGGTTCGACGTAGCCGTCGGCCTCGCGGACACCGGTCGGCTCCGGCAGCGCGCGGCGGTCGATCTTGCCGTTGACCGTCAGCGGCAGCTTGTCGAGCAGCACGAACGCGGCGGGCACCATGTGCTCCGGCAGCCGGTCACGCAAGTAGCCGCGCAGCTCGGCCAGATCCGGCGAGCCGACGACGTACCCGACGAGGCGGCGATCCTTGACCGCGGTCGCGGCCTGGCTCACCTCGGGATGCTGGGACAGCACGGCCTCGATCTCGCCCAGCTCGATACGGAAACCACGCAGTTTGACCTGGTCATCGGCGCGGCCCGCGAACTCCAGCCTGCCGTCGGCGAGCCAGCGCGCGCGGTCGCCCGTGCGGTACATGCGCGATCCGGGCGGCCCGAACGGGTCGGCCACGAACCGGGTCGCGGTCAGCCCGAGCTGATGCAGATAGCCCCGCGCCAGGCGGGTTCCGGCGAGATACAGCTCGCCGGGCACACCGACCGGCGCGGGCCGCAGGTGGTCGTCGAGCACATAGGTGCGCACGCTCGGGATCGGACGGCCGATCGAGACGACGCCGGTCCGCGCGTCGGCCGGAGTCAGCGGTTCGCTCAGGGTGGCGCAGACGGTGGACTCGGTCGGGCCGTAGCCGTTGAACATCCGCCTGCCGGTCGACCAGTCCTCGGCGAGCCCCGGCGGGCACGCCTCACCGCAGACGACGAGGTTCGCACCAGCCGGGATCGCGTGCTGGGGCAGCGCGGCGACCGCGGTCGGCGGCAGGTTCAGGTGGGTGATCCGCTGGTCGGCGATCAGCTCGACCATGGCGTCGCCGGGCAGGCGCTGCTCGGCCGTCGCGAGCACGAGCGTCCCGCCCGACAGCAACGCCATCGCGATTTCCCAGAAGGCGCCGTCGAAACTGAGCGACGCGAACTGCAGCACCCGCGCGTCAGGCCCGGCACCCATGCGTTCCCGCTGCGTGAGCACCATGTCGTGCACCCCGGCATGACTGACGACCACCGCCTTCGGCCGCCCCGTCGAGCCCGACGTATAGATGACATACGCCGCGTTCTCCGGCCTGACCCCAGACGGGATAAAGCGGGCTTTATCCCGCACTGGCATAAAGCCCGCTTTATCCCGTTCTGAGATAAAGCCCGCTTTATCCCGGTCGTCGAGGACGAGGATGGGCTGGGCGTCGTCGGTCATCATGCGGAGGCGGTCGGCCGGGTAGTCCGGGTCGAGCGGGAGGTACGCGGCGCCCGCCTTGTGGACGGCGAGCACCGCGATGATCATCTCGAGCGAGCGTGGCAGCGCGATGCCGACGAAACGTTCCGGCCCGGCGCCCTGGTCGCGCAGGTAGGCGGCGAGGTGATCGGAACGTTCGTCCAGCTCGGCGTAGGTGAGCGATTCGCCTTGGAAGACAACGGCTTGCGCGCCAGGGTTCGCCGCGACCTGCTCGGCGAACAGCTCCGGCACCGTCTTGGTCTCCGGGCCGATGCCGTCGCCCGGCCAGCCGCGGGTCAGCGTCTCGCGGTCGGTGAGCATGTCCAGGTCGGCGAGTTTGGCCTGCGGGTTCGCGGCGATCGCGGTCAGCAGCGTGAGCAGCTGGGCCACGACGCGGTCGGCGGTCGCGTCCGTGAACAGGCTCGTGTTGTAGCGCAGGTACGCCGTGAGCCCGCCGTCCACCTCGGTGAAGTCGAACCCGAGGTCCAGGCCGGACACGACCGTGGGCGGCTCGATCTCCTCGACCCGCAGGCCGGGCAACCTGGTGGTCACCGCGGGCGTGTTCTGCAGGTTGACGATCACGTCGACCAGTGGCGGGCGGCTCGGATCACGGTCGGGACGCAGCGCCTCGACCAGCCGCTGGAACGGGACGTCCTCGTGTGCGGACGCGTCCAGCACGGTCTCCCTGACCGAGTCGAGCAGCTCGGTGAACGTCGTGCGCTCGTCCACTGTGGACCGCAGGACGAGCGTGTTGACGAAGAACCCGACCAGGTTCTCCAGCTCGACCCTGGTCCGGCCCGAAGTCGCGGTGCCGACCGCGACATCGGTCTGCCCGGAGTAGCGGGCCAGCAGCACCTGCGCGGCGGCGACCAGCGTCATGAACAACGTCGCGCCGCGCTGCCCGCCCACCGCCTTGAGGCGGGAGACGACCCGTTCCGGCACCTCGAAGGAGCGTGCCGCGCCGATCGGGTTGCGCACCGCCGGACGCGGCAGGTCGGTCGGCAGCTCCAACGGCGACAACCCGTCGAGCCGGTTCTTCCAGTACGTCAGATCGACGTCCTGGTCCCGTTGCCAGGACGCGAAATCCACATACCTCAGCGGTGTCGGCGCGAGCAGGCCACCGGTGTAGAGCGTGTTCAGCTCGTCGACGAGCACGCCCATGGACCAGCCGTCGGTGACGATGTGATGCATCGCCAGCACGAGCACGTGTTCCTGCTCGGCAAGCCGCAGCAGCCGCGCGCGGAACACGCTCACCCGGAGATCGAACGGCTTCTGGACCTCGGCGAGCAGCTCGGCCGCGAGATCACTCGTCGAGGTGACCGGGATGTCCACTTCGGACGGCGCGTGGATGAACTGGACACCTTGGCCGTCGACCGCGTCGAACGTGGTGCGCAGCGAAGCGTGCCGCGCCACCAGCCGGTTGATCGCGAGCTTCAGCGCTTCGACGTCGAGGTCGCCGGTGAGCCGGAGCACGCGCGGGACCAGGTACTCGATGCTGTCCGGGTCCAGCTCGTACATGAACCAAAGTCGTTGCTGCGCCGAGGAAAGCGGCAGCGGCCCGTCACCGTCGACCGGGGTGATCTCGTCGTCGATCTCCTCCGGAGCCTCGCCGGCCAGCCGGGCGAGCAGCTGCTCGCGCAGGTGCTCGGGTATCGCGGCCATCCGGTCGTCGATGCTCATCGAGCGTCCCCAATCGTGGCGAGAATGCGGTCTTGCACGGTCATGGCCAGGTCACCGATGGTCGGCGCGTCGAACAGCTCGCGCGGCGAGACCTCGACGCCGAACGCCCGCCGGACCCGGGAGACCAGCCGGAGCGCGGTGATCGAGTCGCCGCCGAGCGCGAAAAAGCTGTCGTGCACGCCGATCCGGTCGGCCTGGAGCAGTTCGGCCCAGATCCGGCCGATGGCCTTCTCGGTCGGGTTGCGCGGCGCGACGAACTCGGTCGCCGCTTGCAGCGTCGGCTCCGGCAGCGCCTTCCGGTCGACCTTTCCGTTGCTGGTCAACGGCATCCGGTCGAGCTGGACGAACACGGACGGGATCATGTACTCGGGCAGCACGCCGGACAGGTCCGGCGCCTCGCCCACGACATAGGCGGCGAGGTACTTGCGGCCGTTGTCCTCGCGGGCGACGACGACACCTTGCTGCTCGCTCAGCGCGGCCTCGATCTCGCCGAGTTCGATCCGGAACCCGCGGATCTTGACCTGACCGTCCGCGCGGCCCACGAACTCGAGCTGACCGTCGGCGGTCCAGCGCACGATGTCACCCGTGCGATAGAGCCTGCCACCGGTGCCGAACGGGTCGGCGACGAACCGTTCGGCCGTCAGCGCGGGCCTGCCGTAGTAGCCGCGTGCGAGGCCCTCACCGGCGAGATACAACTCCCCCGGCACGCCCGGCGGCACCGGATTGAGGTGCGCGTCGAGCACATAGGTCCTGGTGTTGTCCATCGGACGGCCGATGGGCGCCGTGGCGCCGCCCAGCTCCCCGCAGGTGGCGAAGGTCGTGTTCTCGGTCGGGCCGTAACCGTTCAGCACCGTCGTGTTCGGACAGTGCGCGAGGACTCGCTCGACCGCCGCTGGCGAGACCACGTCACCACCGGCGAACACCTCGCGCATGCCCGCGAAGCAGTCCGGTGCTTCCTCGGCCAGTAGCGCGAACAGGGCCGCAGTGATGAACGTCGAGGTGACGTCGTGCTCGGTCACCAGCGCGCGCAGCGTCGCCGCGTCCAGCTCACCGGGTGCGACGATCACCCGGCCGCCGGTCAGCAGCGGCACCCAGATCTCGTAGGTGGCGGCGTCGAAGGCGTGCGGCGAGTGGAACAGGATCCGCTGGGGCTCGTGCCAGCGGCGGTCGGCCGCGAGGCTCACGATGTTGCGGTGACTGATGGCCACGCCCTTCGGCGTCCCGGTCGACCCCGAGGTGAACATGATGTACGCCAGCCGGTCCGGGCCGACCGGGACGCCGGGGTTTTCGGCGGTGCCCGGCCCGACCGTGAGCAGCGGCAGCCCGGTCGCCCCGGCCTGCGTGGTCAGCTCGCGATCGGTCAGCACGAGTTCCGCGCCGATGTCCCGCACGACCCAGCGAAGCCGGTCCGGTGGGTAGCTCGGGTGCAGTGGCACGTAGACCGCACCCGCCTTGAGCACGCCGAGCATCGCGATCACCGCGTCGGCCGACCTGCCCAGCAGCAGGGCGACCCGCGACTCGGCTGTCACCCCGCGCTCGATCAGCTCACGCGCGACGGCGTTGGCCCGCCCGTTCACCTCGGCGTAAGTGAGGTCGTCCACGGCGAGCGCGTCGGGCGTCTCGAGCGCTTGCTGCTCGAACAGCCCGTGGACCGTCCCGGCCGTGTACTCCGCCGTGGTGTCGTTCCACTCCGCCAAGGCGGCCCGGTCGGCCTCGGTGAGCATCGGAATCGTGCCGATCCGGCCGCTCGGGTTGTCCGCGATGCCGGTCAGCAGCGCGACCAGGTTCTCACCGAGCCGCTCCAGCGTGGCCGCGTCGAACAGCGCCGGGTCGAACCGGAACTCGAAGGACAACCGCTCGCCGGGGTAAACGACGAGGTTGAGCGGATAACCGTTGATCTCCTTGGCGCTGACCTCACGCACATGGGCCGCGGAGGTCACCCGCTCGATCGGATAGTTCTCGAACACCACGATGCTGTCGAACAGCTGCGCGCCCGTGCTCCACGCCTGGATCTGCGGCAGCGAGACGGACTCGAACGCCCGCGACTGCGCCTGGGCGTCCTGCAGCGCGAGCAGCCACGGCACGACTTCCCGCGCACCGTCGACGTCCGCGCGCACCGGCAGGGTGTTGATGAAGATCCCGGCGATGTCCTCGGCGCCGGTCAGCTCGGGCGGCCTGCCGGACACGGTCGCGCCGAAGCAGACGTCACGGTCACCCGTGTACCGGGACAGTGTCATCGCCCAGGCGCCTTGGACCAGCGTGTTCATCGTGAACTTGTGCGTGCGGGCCAGTTCGGACAAGCGTCGCGTGACCGGTTCGGGCACCTTGACGGCGACGCCGTCGGTCGAGCGCGGCCGGTAGGTCGCGGCGGGCAGCCGGTCGAACGGGAGTTTCGTCGGCGCCGAGAACCCGTCGAGCGCGGACCGCCAATGTGCTTCGGCGACCGTCTGGTCCTGAGCGGCCAGCCATTCGACGTAATCACGGAACGGGCGCCGCGCCGGGCCCGCCGGAAGTCCGGAGTAGGCCGCGCAGACATCGCCGAGCAGGCGATGCCCGCTCCAGCCGTCGAGCAGGATGTGGTGCGAGGTCCAGATCATCCGGACTTCGTTGTCCGGCAACGGGATCAGCGCGACCCGCAGCAGTGGCCGGTCGGTCGGCCTCATGCCTCGCGCCCAGTCCTGTTCCAGGACGCCCTCGGCCGACTCGTGGTGCGTGATCGGCACGCGAACCTCGCGCCGGACCAGCTGCAACGGCTCGTCCACGCCTTCGGTGACGAGTTCCGTGCGCAGCACCGGGGTCCGGTCGACGACCCGTTGCCAGGCCTCGCCCAGCGCCACCGGGTCGGTGACCCCGGCGACGACGACATCGAACTGCGCCACGTAGGCGCCCGAGTCCGGCGCCATCATCGAGTCATAGAGGATGCCGCTCTGCATTGGCGTGAGCGGGTAGATGTCCTCGACCTCGCGGCCGTCGCCGACCAGGCGGTCCACTGTGGACTGGTCGAGCTGCGCCAGCGGGAAGTCGGACGGTGTCCGGCCACCCGCGCCGGGCCGGAGGCAATGCTCGACCAGCGCCGCGACCTGCGCGGCGAAGGCGGTCGCGAGCCGTTCGACCGTGGCGGCGTCGTGCAGGTTCGCCGAGTAGCTCCAAGTGAAATCGAGCCGCCCGTCCTTGACCAGGCCGACGATTTCGAGCGCGTGCACCCTGACCTCGGCCGGGTCCTGCGCCAGTCCGATCGCGGTGTCGAGCTGACCGAGGTAGTTGAAGCTCACCTGGGGACGCGGGCCGTCGCCGAGCGCGCCGAGGTAGCGGAGCGCGCCGTGGCCGATGCCCTTGCGCGGGATCGCTCGCAGCTGCTCCTTGACCGACTTCAGCAGGTCGCCGGGTTCGCCGCGCTCATCGGCGAGCGAGACCGGGAAGTAGCTGGTGAACCAGCCGACCGTGCGGCCGAGGTCGACGTCGTCGAACAGCTCCTCGCGGCCGTGCCCCTCCATCGCGAGCAGCACGCGATCGCCGTCGGTCCACTCCGATAGCACGCGGGTGAGTGCGGCCACGAGGACGTCGTTGATTTCCGTGCGGTAGACGTCCGGCACGTCACGCAGCAGCGCGCGGGTGGTTTCGGCGTCGAGCCCGGCGGTGGCGATGCGAACGCTGTCGACGGTGTTCGGGCCGTCGTTGTCCTGGGGCAGTGCCGGGCCGTTCCCGATCGTGGTCCAGTGCACGAGTTCGTCGTCGAAGCCGCCGTTCTTGACGTACTCGGTCAGCCGCAGCGCCCACTCGCGGAACGAGGTGCTCTTCGGGCCGAGGTCGACCGGCCTGCCCGCACGGATCTGGTCGTAGGCGGTACGCAGGTCTTCGAGCAGCACTCGCCACGAGACGCCGTCGACTACGAGGTGGTGGATGCTCAGGCGCAGGCTCTCGCCGATGATTTCGGTTTTCAGCAACGGCTCGTCGAGGAACCGACCGGCCGCGGTTTCGTGGTTGACCTGCGACCAGACGCCGTTGTCTTGCGTGTACTGCATGCGGAGCGCGTCGTGGTGCTCGATCAGCGCGTCGATGGCCTGGCGCAGCGCGGCCTGGTCTTCGGGCAGGTCGATGACGACGTACTGATCGAAGACCTCCGGCACGGTGAACCGGTCGAACAGGAAGTGCTGGATCGGCGTCAGCGGCGTCGGGCCGGACACGGTTCCGGTGCGGTCCACGGCTTGTTCGGTGACGACGTGCGGCGCGAGACCCGCGATCGTCTGCCAGCGGAACAGGTCCTTCGACGTCATCCGCAGACCCGCGCGCTGCGCCTTGGACACGACCTGGATGGCGAGGATCGAGTCACCGCCAAGCCCGAAGAAGTTGTCCTCAATGCCAACGCGTTCGACCCCGACCGCTTCGGCCCAGATGCGGCACAACTGTTCCTGCACGGCATCGGCAGGCGCGACATAGCCGTCGGCGGATTCCGGACGCGGATCCGGCAGCGCGCTCCGGTCGACCTTGCCATGCGCGGTCAACGGGAATTCCGTCACCGTGACAAAAGCGGCCGGGATCATGTACTCGGGCAGCGAGCGGCTCAGGTACTCCTTCAGGTCCGGAATGGACTCCCCGGCCGGGATCACATACGCGACAAGGTGTTTACGCTCGTCGTCCCCCCGGACCACGACCACCGCTTCGGCGATCCCGGGGTGTGTGCGCAGCGCGTTCTCGACCTCGCCGAGTTCGATGCGGAACCCGCGGATCTTGACCTGGCCGTCGGCGCGGCCGAGATACACCAGCTCGCCGTCCCGGGTCCAGCGGGCGAGATCGCCCGTGCGGTACAGGCGGCCGTCGCCGAACGGGTTGGCCACGAACCGTTCGGCGGTCAGCGCGGGCCTGCCGAAGTATCCGCGCGCGATCCCGGTTCCGGCGAGATACAACTCGCCCGGCACACCGGGCGGGACCGGTTCGAGGTAGCCGTCGAGCACGAAAGCCTGCGTGTTGTCCATCGGCGTCCCGATCGCGTCGGCCGTCGGATGGGAGGTGACGGCGACGGTCGCTTCGGTCGGACCGTAGGAGTTGGTGACCGTCGTGCCGGGGCAGTGTTGCCGGACGCGGTCGAACGCGGCCACGGAAGCCGCTTCGCCGCCGGTCACGATCTCCTTGAGGCCGGTGAAGCAAGCGGGGTCGATGTCCGCGAAGAGGTTGAACACGGCTGTCGGCACTACGAGACAGGTCACGCCATGCGTGGTGATCTGGGAGGCCATCAGCTCTGGCGTGACTTCCTCGTCCGGGGCGATCACGGTCCGGCCGCCGTTCAGCAGCGGCACCCACAGCTCGATGGCGGCCGGGTCGAACGAGTACGGGATGTGGGCCAGCACCCGCTCGTGCGCGGCGCCGCGCCATCGCCGGTCCGCGGTGAGCGCGACCAGGTTGTGGTGGGTGACGCCGACGCCCTTGGGTGTGCCCGTCGAGCCTGAGGTGTAGATGACGTACGCCAGCTGTTCGGCGTGGATCTCGTGATCAGGGTTTTCGGCCGGCTGCGCGGGCTCGTCCTCCACGACGATCAGTGGCGCTCCGATCGACCGCGCCTTGTCCAGCATGGTCCGGTCGGTCACGAGGAGCGTCGCGCCCACCCCGTCGAGCACGAACCGCGCCCGTTCTGCCGGGTAGCTCGCGTGCAGGGGAACGTAGGCCCCGCCCGCTTTCATGATGCCGAGCATGGCCACGACGCTGTTCGCCGACCGGCTCAGCAGGACCGGTACGCGTGATTCGGCGCCGATGCCACGGGACCTGAGCAGATGCGCGAGACGGTTCGCGCGGACGTTGAGTTCGGCGAAGGTGAGGGTTTCCGCTTCCGAGACCACGGCGATCGCGCCGGGTGTGCTGCGGACGCGTGCCTCGAACGTGCTCACCACCGTGCCGCCGGGGTCGGCGGTCGCGGTGTCGTTCCACCGCGCGAGGAGCGCGCGTTCCCCGGCCGCCGCCATGGGCAGCTCAGCCATCGGCCGGTCTTCGGCGTCGAGCAGGCCGTTCAGCAGCACCTCGAGGCGCTCGCACATCCGCTCGATGGTCACGGTGTCGAAGAGATCGGTGTTGTAGCTGACGATCGCGTCGATTCCGCCGTCGTGCTCGGTGAACTCGATCGAGAGGTCGCAGACCGCGGACACGCGCGCCGGTTCGAAGCGCTCGCTGACGGCGCCGTCGAAGTCGAGCGAACGCACGAGTCCGGTCTGCAGGCCGACCATGGCCTGCACGAGCGGGGTGCGGCTGGCGTCGCGGTCCTCGCAGAGTTCGTCGACAAGCCGCTCGAACGGCACGTCCTGGTGGGTGAACGCCTCGAGCACGGTTTCCTTGACCTGGGCGAGCAGATCGGCGAAGGACTCGCGTCCCTCCACAGTGGACCGGATGGCGATCGTGTTGATGAAGCAGCCGACGAGCCGTTCCAGCTCGGGCCGGATCCGGCCGGACACGATGGAGCCGAGCGCGACGTCCCGCTGGCCGGAGTGCCGGGCGAACAGCAGCTGGCAGGCGGCGACCAGGGTCATGAAGAGCGTCGCCCCGTGCTTCGCGCTCAGCTCGTTGAGCCGCTTGGTGGTCTCCACGGAAAGGCTGAAGCGGTGGTCGCGGCCGACCGAGGTCATCACGGCGGGCCGCGGACGGTCGGTCGGGAGCTGCAGCGGAGCGAGCCCGTCGAGCTTCTCGCGCCAGTAGCGCAAGTGTGGTTCGAGCGCGGTTTCGGTGAGACGGCCACGTTGCCAGGAGGCGTAGTCGGCGTACTGCAGCGGCAGTGCGGGGAGCTTCTCCTGGTTGTAGAGCGCGCTGAGGTCCTCGGCGAGCAGGCCGATGGACCAGCCGTCCACCGCGATGTGATGCAGGCCGAACAGCAGGAGGTGCTCGTTCTCGCCGCGCAGCACGAGGAACCGCACGACCTGGCCGTCGCGGATGTCGAAGGGTACGGTCACCTCGGCGCGCACCTGCGCTTCGAGGTCGTCGAGGTCCTTAATGGACAGATCGGGCTCGCCGGCGGGGTGGATCACCTGGACCGGTTCGTCGTCGACGAGCGTGACCGTGGTCCGCAGTGACTCGTGGCGCGCGAGCAGCTCGCGGCAGGCGACACGGAGCCGGTCGATGTCGAGGTCGCCGGTGATCCGGAATCCGAAGTGGACGTTGTACTCGACGGCGGCAGGGTCGAACTCGTGGAAGAACCAGAACCGCCGTTGTGAAGCCGAAAGCGGCAGCTTTCCGGTGCGGGCGACGACCGGGATGACGGCCTCTTCACCGCTGGCGGAGGTGTCGACCTTCGCCGCGAGGTCGGCGACGGTCCTGGTGTCGAACAGCACCCGGGTCGGCAGCTTGACACCCAGTGCCGCACGCATCCGCGGCACCACGCGGAACGCGAGCAGCGAGTTGCCGCCGAGTTCGAAGAAGTCCTTCTCGACGTCGATGTCCTCGATGCCGAGCACGTCGGACCAGATGTCCGCGATGGTCTGCTCGGTGGCGGTGCGCGGCGCGTTCGCCTGCGCTTCGCCGGGCTGCGCGGGGTCGGGCAGCGCGTCGCGGTCGAGCTTGCCGCTCGGCGCGAGTGGCAGTTCGGTCAGCGTCACGAAGGCGCTGGGGATCATGTGCTCCGGCAGGGTCGGCGCCAGGAATTCCCGCAAGTCCGGCAGCTCGGCGGCCGGCACGATGTAGGCGACGAGCCGCTTGTCCTCGTCTCCGCGCGCGACGACCGCGACGTGGTCGACGGCCGGGTGCTTCGCCAGCGCGGCCTCGATCTCGCCCGGCTCGATCCGGTACCCGCGGATCTTGACCTGATCGTCGGAGCGGCCCAGGTAGTGCAGGTTCCCGGCGTTGTCCCACCGCACGACGTCGCCGGTGCGGTACATGCGCTCGCCCGCCCGGAACGGGTCAGCGACGAACCGCTCGGCCGTCAGCGCGGACCGGTCGTGATAGCCGCGGGCCAGTCCGGCGCCCGCGACGTACAGCTCCCCCGGCTCGTCGCCGCGCACCGGCCGGAGCCGCTCGTCCAGCACATAGGAACGGGCGTCCCGCATCGAAGCGCCGATCGCGACCGCGCCCGCCGCGAGGGCGTCACCGGGTTCGATGCGGAACGCCACGCAACCGACCGTGGCTTCGGTCGGCCCGTACTCATTGATGACGGTCGCGCCCGGATGGCGCGCGCGCCATCGCGCCACGACGTCACCCGGCAACGCCTCGCCGCCGACGACGAGGTCGACGCTCGGCGAGTACTCGTCGGGCAGTCCCAGCAGCAGCGGCAGGTGACTCGGGGTGGCCTTGACGAACGTCGGCCGCCAGCCGGGGTTCGTGTCGTCCAAGTCGCCGACCACCACACAGCCGCCGACGGTCAGCGGACCCCACACGCTGGTCACGGTCAGGTCGAACGCGACCGAGCCGTGCAGCAGCGCGGTTCCCTTGAGCCCCGGGTAATCCAGCTCGCAGCACGCGAGGTAACTGGCGAGCTGCCGGTGCTCGATCTGCACACCCTTGGGCCGCCCGGTCGAACCCGAGGTGTAGATGACATACGCCAGATGCTCAGGCCTCACCCGGACCGGGATAAAGCGGGCTTTATCCCGGTCTGGCATAAAGCCCGCTTTATCCCGGTCGTCCTCGAGGAAGACCAGGGAGTCCGGGGAGACGGGCAGGCGGTCGGCCAGGTGGCGTTGGGTCACGACCGTGGTGGCGCGGGCGTCGGCCAGCATGAATCCCAGGCGGTCGGCTGGATGCGCCGGGTCGAGCGGCAGATACGCGCCGCCCGCCTTGACCACCCCGAGCAGGCCGACCACCAGGTCGATCCCGCGCTCGGCGCAGATGCCGACGAGCACGTCCGGCCCGACCCCGCGCCCGGCGAGGTGCGCCGCGAGCCGGTTCGCCCGCGCGTCGAGCTCCGCGTAGCTCACCGAGTCCGTGGCGGACTGGACGGCCGTCGCGTCCGGGACGCGGCGGACCTGCTCGTCGAACGACTCCAGCAGAAACCTGAGATTCACGCTGCCCCCTAGCTCAGTAGATGACGCGGTTGTCCGCGCTCAGCCGGAATTCCCGCGACTTGCGCACATCGCGCGCGATGTTCAGCCGTCGCAGCCACCGGTCGGTGCCGTCGAACCGGGCGCGGAACGGCTTGCGGCCGTGCACCACGCGGTAGTTGTCGATGAAGAGGATTTCGCCCGGCTTCAGCACGACCCCGCCCATCGCGGCGTCGACGGCCGCGAAGAACTTGTCGAGCACCTTCTGCTCTTCCTCGCCCTGCACGTCCTGCATGTAGAACGGGTCGCAGACGAGGTACGGGTCGTCCGGCGAGCCGAAGAGCACTGCCACCGGCTCCGGCTCGTTCAGCGCCTTCTCGACGCGCTGACGGCTGCGCAGCTTGAGCTGCGCGATCTGAGCGTCCTCTGTGGACGATTCGACCGCGTTCTCCGGGCGGTGCGAGTTGTCGGGGAGGATGAAGTACCGCTCCTCGGACAACGCCTTCTTGAGGTCGTCGTCGATCCGCACGTCCGCGATGTCGGCTGCCGTGGTCTCGACGTCGTCCGGGTTGCGCAGGCACATCAGCGCGAGGTAGTCGGTGCGCAGCGGGTGGAACGCGTCCTCGGTGTGCCAGGTGAGCAGCTCGTCGCTCCCCCAGCCGATCTGCTCGCCCGAGTGCTCCTTGATCGGGAAGATGTCGTGCATGATCCGGCCGTCCTGCTGGGTGGCCCAGCCGATCGGCTCGCCCAGCAGATGCGAGATCAGGAAGAACGCGATGTCGTAGCGCAGGGTCGGGACCTGCGCGGGCTTGTCCTTCCAGTGCTTCGGGGTCGGCCCGAGGTCGGCGTCGTCGACCGGCAGGCCGGACACCACGAAGACGCCGGTCGGTTCGGTGAGCCGGAAGTCGTTGAGCGCGCGGCGCACCCCGCGCGGCAGCTCGTCGGCGAAGACGCGGGCCTCCGCCTGGAACTCGGCGGACTCGACGGTGTCGTAGCGGCCTGCGAGCTCGTCGACGATCGTCCAGATCGCGTCGACGTCCTCGGCTGACAGGTTCAGGCGTTGCACGTGCTTTCCTTTCTTAGCTCCAAAGAGCCTGGCCGAAGCGGGCGCGGGGCTCTACGCCTTTGACGCTCCAGCGAAAAGGCCCGGTCAGGCGTTCGACGGTTCGGCCATCGCGACGGCGATCCGGCGCGGCCCGGTGAACGGCTCGCGGGCGTGGGTCGAGAGCATGTTGTCGACGACCAGCAGGTCATCGCGCTGGTAGTCGAACCGGGTGGACGCGGCGCGGTAGCACGAGCGCAGGTGCTCGACGACCTCGTCCGGGATCGGCTCGCCGTCGCCGTAGTAGGTGTTGTTCGGCAGGTTCTCCTCGCCGCACATCTCGAGCAGGCCGAGCCGGATCTCCTCGGGCAGCGTGCTGACGTGGAAGAACGTGGCGTGGTTGAACCAGACCCGCGCACCGGTCACCGGGTGGTCGTGCGACGGCTCGCGCACGGCTCGGGTCCGCAACCTGGTCTCGTCGAGCCATTCGGTCTCGATGCCGTTGCGCGCGCAGTAGGCGTTGACCTCGTCGCGGTCCTCGGTGTTGAACGCCTCGCTCCACGGCAGGCCCAGCTCGTCGCTGTAGTTGCGCACGATCATCCACTTGCGGCGCTCGAACTCGGCGCGGATGTCCCGGTCGATGGACTCGTAGACCGCGCGGGTCGACGAGAGCGGGGTCGCGCCCTGGGTCAGCGGCGGCTCGATGCAGTAGAAGTACAGCGTCAACGGCCACACGGCCTGGTAGGAGTTCTCGTTGTGGGCGAAGATCTCCTCCTGCGGCGGGTAGTCCGTCGAGGTGTAGACGTTGCCGCTGATCCGGCTGCGCGGGGTCGAGCGCTCGGAGTAGGTCAGCGGCGCGCCGGAGAGCTCGCGCACGGCCTGGTCCAGGCCTTCGACCCCGCCGACGTCGAAGCCGCGGAAGAGCACGGCGCCATGCTCGGTGAGCGCCTTGCGGATGTCCGGGCGGTCGAGCTGGATCCGGTCGTGGATCGACGCGCCGCCACCCTCGATGACCAGTGGCAGCCCGCTCATGCGTTCATCGCCTCGATCAGGCTCTTCGGGCGCAGGTCCGTCCAGTTGGCGGTGATGTGGTCGAGCGCGGACTGGCGGTCCGTCTCGGCCAGCGCGACCGTCCAGCCCTCGGGAACCGGCGCGAACGACGGCCAGAGCGAGTGCTGGCCCTCGTCGTTGACCAGCACCAGGTAGGTGGCGTCGGGGTCTTCGAACGGATTGGTGCTCATGATGCGTTCCTTTCGGGAAGGGGATTTTCAGACGACTTCGGGCTGGCGCACGCGCGGCCCTCGGCTCTGCAGCAGCGCCACGCCGAGCCCGGTGAGCGAGTGCAGCACCGAGTTGCGGCTGCGTGCGGTCATCACCAGCCCGGCCTTGCGCAGCACGGTCGCGTGCTTGCTGGCGCCGGCCAGCGAGATGCCGAGGCGCTGGGACAGCTCACCGGTCGTGCAGCTCTCGGTGAGCGCCTGCAGCGCGGCGGCCCTGGTGTGCCCGACCAGCGCCTCGAGCGCGTGATCGCCTCGATCCTCCGCGCGCAGGAGATCCCCGGTGACGGGAACGGAGAACACCAGCGCGGGGATACCGGTCGTCCGCTCGGATTCCAGCACCACCGAGGTGCGGCCGAACAGGAACACCGACGGGGACAGCAGCAGGCCGCGGCCGTCGAGCTGGATGTCGCGGTCGGTCTCGCTGGGGATCTCCAGCACCGGCGCGACCCAGTTCAGTTTGGGGTGCAGCGCGCTGAGCAGGCCTTCGACACCGTTGGTGATCGCGACCCGGCCGAGCGCGTCGCGGACCGACTCGAGATGGGCGCGCACCTGGTCCCAGTACGGGATCACCGCGGCGGAACAGAACTCGAACACGCTCGCGGCCAGCCGGTCATCGCTGTCTTGCTCCAGCAGCGACAGCAGCTCGTCCAGCGGCGGGGTGTCCTTCGCCGCACCGAGTGTGCCCCGCACCTGGCGACGCCACCGGAGGAACGGCACGCTGCTGGACCGGCCGAACTGGTCGAGCGCGAAGACACTCTCCGCGACCGGGCCCAGCCCCGCGACCATGCGTAATCGCGCCAAATCCTCCACGGTGAAATGGATTCTTAACATTCAGGCCTCATTTTGTTGTCCAAGGCCGCCGTGAAAGCCCACCGCATACAATTGTGTGTTCCCGGCCCAGGACGGCACTCCTGGAGAACACGGTGTACACGGAAAGCGGGAATTCACCGCCGCCTCGCGGCGCAGTGACACCGGCGAAGCCGCCGGCGCCGAGCCCCCAAAGCCCGGTGCGCCGCTACCCGGTCTAGCAGCCGGGGAGTTGTCCGGGGCGCGCACCGGCGTCCGGACAAACAATGCCCCGGACAAAACGCGGCCGAACGGACCCCTATTCTTGGGCCGTTCGGTGGCATTCGCCCCATCGGCTCGATACCTTGAGCAACAGTCGTGTAACACGGGTTCTGGGGAACTGTTCGCCATCTGGGGAAGGACGACGTGGGACGGCCTGAGCGCGCCATCGATCCCACCGCGGGCCCACTGCAGGCATTCGCGGTCGAGTTAAGGCAATTACGGGAGACCGCCAGAAGACCCAGCTACCGGGAACTCGCCCGGCGTTCGCACTACTCGGTCACCGTGTTGTCCGAGGCAGCGGGCGGCGACGCGCTCCCGACGCTCGCGGTGACGCTGGCCTACGTTCGTGCTTGCGGTGGCGACGATTCGGTGTGGGCCGAACGGTGGCGCGCACTGGAGGCCCAGCTCGGCGTCAAGGACAGTCCAGAACGGACGGACAAGACCGACCTCGCCCCCTACCTGGGGCTCGCGACGTTCCAGAGCGCGGACGCCGAGCGTTTCTTCGGCAGGGGCAAATTGATCGACGAGCTGTGCAAAAGACTGACCGAATCGCCTTTTCTCGCTGTATTCGGCCCATCCGGAATCGGCAAGAGCTCGCTTTTGCGAGCCGGGCTCATTCCCGCTTTACAGAATGACCACAGTGGCGACGGACGCCATTGGCTGCCCGTGGTGATCACTCCCGGTGAGTATCCGGCGGCCGAACTCTTCGCCAAGTTGACGGAGTCACAGGGCGCGCCCGTCACCGGTTCTCGTATCAGAGACATACTGGAGGGAAAATCCGCGCAAACCGGACTGCTCATCATAGTCGACCAGTTCGAAGAAGTCTTCACATTGTGTCGCGATCGACGGGAACGTGACGAATTCATCAGTACTCTGCTGGACGCGGTCGACGAGAGAGACGGACGTATTCGGGTGGTTCTCGGCGTGCGTGCCGACTTTTACGCGCACTGCGCCGAGCATCCGCCGCTGGTCGCGGCGTTACGCGACCGGCAATTGCTCGTCGGGCCGATGGCCGAGGAAGACCTGCGCTCGGTGATACTCGAACCAGCCTCGATCGCCGGCCTCAAGGTCGAGCAGGCGCTCGTCGAGGCGGTGCTCGCGGACGCGGCCGACCAGCCGGGCGCGTTGCCGCTGGTGTCGCACGCACTGCGCGAGACCTGGTCCCGCCGCCGCGGCCGGATCCTCAGCGTCGCCGCCTACCGCGACACCGGCGGGGTGCGGGGCGCGCTCGCCCGCACGGCCGACCGCGCGTTCGGCGCGCTGGACGCCGACGGCCAGAAGCTCGCCAAACAGCTGCTACTCAGGCTGACCTCGCTGACCGACGGCGCGGACTACACCCGCCGCCGCGCCCGGCATGGCGAGCTGCTCGACAACCCCAACGGCGTCGCGATCGCCCGGGTGCTGGAGCAGCTCGCGCAGGCCAGGCTGATCTCGATCGACGAGGACAACGTAACCATCGCGCACGAGGCGCTCATCCGGAACTGGCCGCTGCTGCGCACCTGGCTGGCCGAAGACCGCGAACTGCTGCGCCAGCACCGCAAACTCACCGAAGCCGCCGCCGAGTGGGACAAGCACGGCCGCGACGACGGTTTCCTCTACCGCGGCACCCGCCTGGCGTCGTATCACGACTTCCCTGCCGACCGCCTCAACGACCTCGAGCTCGCCTTCCTCAGCGAAGGCCGCGCGACCGTCGCCCGTGAACGCGCGGCCCGCCGCCGGCGCCTGCGCATCACCAGCATCACCTGCGGCGCCGCGGCCACGGTCGTGCTCATGCTGGCGACGCTGGCCGGCATGGCGTTGATGCGCGCCGACCGCGCCAACGCGGGCAAGGACTCGGCCTACTCACGCCAGCTCGCCGCTGCCGCCCGCGTCCAGCTCCAGATCGACCCCGAACTCGGGCTCCTGCTCGCCAAGAAGGCCGTCGACGCCGCGCCGACCGAAGAGGCCGCGACCGCGTTGCGCCAGGCGATCGTCGACACGAAGGTCCGCGCCGTGCTCCCCACCGGCCACGGCCCGACCTACGGCATCGCCTACAGCGCCGACGGCCGCCTCGAAGCCACCAGTGGCGAAGACGGCACCGTCCGGCTTTGGGAACGCACCGGCCACAGCATGCCCGGCAGCACCCCTCGCCTCCTGTCCGGGCACAACGGCCCGTTGCGCACCCCCGTGTTCAGCCCCGACAGCCGCTCGGTCGCCGCGGCCGCCAACGACGGCGCGATCCTCATCTGGGACGTCGCAGCGGGTGGCGAGCCTCGCGTGCTTCGCGGGCCCGCGGGCACCACGTGGGCCGTGCGATTCAGCCCGGACGGCAAGCAACTCGCCAGCGCGCACAACGACGGCACGGCCCGCCTCTGGAATCTCGCCACCGGCACTGAAGCCCGCGTGCTGCGCGGCCACACCCGCGCGCTCGCGCTCGCCTTCAGCCCCGACGGCACCGCGCTCGCCACCGGCGGCAGCGACGCGACCGTCCGCATCTGGGACCCGGCCACCGAAACCGAACCGGTCATCCTGCGCGGGCACGGCAACACGGTCGGCGCCGTCGCCTTCAGCCCCGACGGCAAGCAGATCGCCAGCGGCAGCACCGACGGCACGGTCCGCCTCTGGCAGAACCCCGGCAAGGACCCGGTGGTGCTCCGCGGCAACAACGGCACGGTCGACGCGGTCGACTTCAGCCCCGACGGCCAGCGCATCGCCAGCGCGGGAGGCGACGGTTCGGTCCGCATCTGGGACACCACCGCCAGCACCGACCCGCTGGTGCTGCCCGGTCACAAGGGTTCGGTGCCCGGCATCGCGTTCAGCCCGGACGGCCAGGAACTCGCCAGCGCCAGCATGGACGGCACGGTCCGCATCTCCGACCCGACCGGCCTCGGCGCCCCGCAGGTGCTCCACGGTCACGAAGGCGCCGTCTGGAGCGTCGCGGTCAGCCCCGACGGCAGGCGCATCGTCAGCGGCGGCGACGACGGCATCGTCCGCGTCTGGCCGTCCGACGGCCGCGATCCCCTCAACCTCAAGGGCCACACCAAAGCCGTGCTCGCCACGGCCTTCTCCCCCGACGGCAAGCGCGTCGCCAGCGCGGGCGAAGACGGCACACTCCGGATTTGGCCCCTCGACCAACCCGGCGCGCCGGTCGTCCGCACCGCCGACGACCGAGGCCTCGTCTGGACCGTCGCCTTCACCCCCGACGGCCGCCACGTCATCACCGGCGGCAACGACGGCATCGTGCGCGTCTGGTCCACCGATGGCTCAGGCACGCCGTTGTTGTTGCGCGGCCACGAAGGCGGCGTCCGCAACGTGGCGGTCAGTCCTGATGGCAAGCGCATCGCCAGCGCCGGGTACGACGGCACGGTCCGCATCTGGAACACCGACGCCACCGGCGTCCCGATGGTTCTGCGCGGCCACGAGCGCGGCATGGTCTGGAGCGTCGCCTTCTCCCCCGACGGCAAGTGGATCGCCAGCGGCGGCAACGACGGCACGGTCCGCATCTGGAGCGCCGACGGCGCCGGAGCGCCGTTGGTATTGCGCGGTCACCAAGGCGGCCCCGTGTGGAGCGTGGCCTTCAGCCCCGACGAGAACTGGATCGCCAGCACCGGCGACGACGGCACCATCCGGATCTGGGGCGACGAAGGCAACCACTCGTCCTTCGCGGCCCGTGGTTTCGGCGCCCCGGTCAACCTGCTCGCCTTCGCCCCCGACAGCCGCCAGCTGGTCACCGCCAACGGCGACGGCACCATCCGCGTCTGGCACTGCGAAGCCTGCGACTCCCTCGACCTCGTCCGGTCCCTCGCCGACGCGCGGACCACCCGCGAACTCACCCCGGCCGAACGCCGCCTCTTCCTCGGCGACGCCACCGGCTAGCCTCTCGCGCCGGGGTCGTGAGTGTTCCGGCCGGTTCTAACCGGCCATACCACTCACGACCCCGAGCGGCAAGGCAACCCAAGGCCCGGCATAAAGCCCGCTTTATCCCGGCCCCACCCACCGTGCAAGTCGGGATACAGGACTGGTCAACACGCCCTACCGCAGCGTGGGACACGAGCTACCGGACTGGTCGACACGAGATACCCGAGTGGTCGACACGGCGCACCGCGTGTCCCACACTCGGGCACCGCGTGTTCCACGCTCCGGCACCTCGTGTCCCACACTCGGGCACCTCGTGTTCCACGCTCCGGCACCTCGTGTCCCACACTCGGGCACCTCGTGTTGCACGGTCGGGGGCGGGATAAAGCCCGCTTTATGCCGGGTGGGCGAGGGGGTCGTGAGTGTTCCGGCCGGTTAGAACCGGCCGCAGCACTCACGACCCTGGTCATGCGAAGGACTTCAGGTAGCGCAGGGACTCGGCTTCGTCGGTCAGCCAGCCCTCGTAGTCCGACGGGTCGTTGAAGAGCTGGGCGAACCGGTGCGCCACCGCGGGCACCGACTGCGCGGTCTCCAGGGTCGCCAGCACGTGCGGGGGCGGCGGCGCGAGCAGGTCGTTGCTGAACCGCGTCGTCACCCGCGCCAGCGGCCAGAAGTCGGCGAAGCCGCGCCGCATGAACGCCTCGTCGAAGGGTGCGTCGCCCTGTTCGAGGATCCGGGCCTGGTAGGCGGCGGCGCAGTGGGCGGCCAGGTTCGCGCCTTGGCCCGCGATCGGGTCGTTGGTGACCGCGGCGTCGCCCATCGCGAGCACCAGCGCGCCCGACGGGAGCCGGCCGATGGGGTCGCGCACGATCGGAGTGATGCGGCCGTGGAGGTGATCGAGCGGGCCGTTCGGCGCCGCGTGGTCCAGTATCTCCTTGGCCCACGGGAAGAACTCGGCGAGCAGGCGTGCGGCGATCTCGAAGTGCTGGTCGATGTCGGTGACGCCGTCCCAGCAATCCAGTGGGCCGCCGGGGATCCCCGAGAAGTACATCCCGTAGGCTGGGCCGCGAGCCGTGAGAACCGGGAGCGCGAAGTACTCGCCCTCCGGACCCAGGCTGAAGTCAACGCCCGGGAAAACCCGGTCCGAAATACCGCTGACATACATCATCGAGATCGCCCGCTGGGGCTCCGAGTACGGCGAGAAACGGTCGTCCCGCGCGAAAAGCGAGTCGAACTGGGGCCCGCGGCCCGCCGCGACGAGTACCAGGTCGAACTCGCGCGCGTAGGACTCGAGGTCGTCGGGGGTGACCTTGTGGAGCCTGACTTCACCGCCCAGGTCGGCGAACTCGGCCAGCCAGTCCGACATCTTCAGGCGCTGGTCGACGGACTGCGCCGGATGATCGAGCGGGGTCTTCCAGGTGATCGGGCCCGAAGTGAAGGCGACGCCACCGATCGAGGGGACGATGTCGTCCCAGAAGTTGACGCCGAGCGCGCGTTCGTGGCGCAGCGCGGGCTCGAACACGCATTGGTTGGACAGGACGCGGCCGCCGAGGATCGCCGGGGCGTCGCGGTCGGTGATGACCGTGATCTCGTAGCCCTGTTGCTGCAGGCCGAGCGCCAGCAGCAAGCCTGCCTGTCCGGCCCCGATGATGCCGATGCGGCGCATTGCTTTTCTCCCTCCGGCGGTTGCCCGCAACTGTGGACCGGAGGGCACGCCGCCGAACAATGACTTCGGGCGCATTCAAGGGCGGTATTCGCTGCCCGAAAGGGAAAGCCGTGCGGGCCGTATTCGGGATGTCCACAGTTTCCCGAATACGGCCCGCACGCCGGAAACGCGCGAGTGGGCCGGTCGCGCGCCGGTTCTGGGGCCTCAGACCGCGCTGAGGGTTTCCGCGACCCGCTGCCAGACGGGTGCGGGCTCCGCGACCGGTTCGGCGGGCGCGCCGACCGAGGTGGGAGCGGGCAGACGGCGGTCGAGCTCGGCCGTCCAGTGGAGCATGGTGCGGGGAATGTCCCAGCCCGCGAGGCCGACCAGCCTGCCCGCCCTGACGAAGCCGGTGAGGCCGTCGGCGAGGCGGACCGTGTCTTCGCCGAGCGAGGGCATGCCGACCATCTGCAGGCGGACGTCGTACAGCGTCGACCAGGCACGGGGCAGCGGGGTGAACGGCTTGGCGGCCGCGCGGCCCGCCAGCAGGTTCTCCGCGGCGGCGCGGGCGGACTCGACCGCGTTGATCCAGTGCTCGACGCGGCGGGGTTCCTCGTCGAAGCGGAGGTTGGGCCAGCGGGCCACGTCACCCGCCACCACGACGTCCTGGGCGTTCGCGGCGAACAGGTTCGCCTCGCAGAGGACACCGTCGGACAGGTCGAGGCCGGAATTGCGCATCCAGTCGACCGCGGGCACGCTGCCGATCGCCAGTATGACGCAGCTCGCCACGATCAGCTTGTTGTTGGTCAGATGCATGCCGACCGTGTCCTTGGTGCTGATCCAGTGCCGCACCGAGCTGTTCATCGCCAGCCGCGCACGATGGTTCTGCTGCAGTTTCGTCACCGACTCCGAGATCATCGGCCCGAACCGGTGCAACGGCGCGTCGGAATGCCCGACCAGCGTCACGTCGCGGCCCATCTGGCGCATGCTCGCGGCGAACTCGCAGCCGATGAGGCCGCTGCCGATCACCACCGCGGGCTTGGTGGAGACGCCGAGCGCGCGCTTGACGGCCATGGCGTCGTCGACCGTGCGAAGGATCCGTACCCGGGGGTCGTGCCGGGGCGCGCCCGGCAGGTGGCGGGGATACGAGCCGGTCGCGACGATCAGGCCGTCGTACCAGAGCGACTCGCCGCCGGGCAGGTACACGGTGCGCTCGGCGCAGTCGAGATGCGTGGCCCTGGTGCCCAGGCGCCAGCGGACATCGATGTCACGGTAAGCCTGCAAGGACACGTCGATCGGGCGGGCCGCGCCGATGATGAGCTGTTTCGACACCATCGGGCGGTGGTACGGGCGGCGGGGCTCGTCGCCGACGATCACGATCTCGCCGTCGAAGTTGAGCTCCCGTAGCCGTTCCGCGGCGCGCAGGCCCGCGACCCCCGCGCCGACGATGACGATCCGGTCGCCGTCACTCATCGGCCAGGCCTTTCACTCTGACGGCCTGCATCGGGCAGCAGCGGGCCGCGGCGATCACCGGCTCGACGTCGGTCTCGGTCAGCTGGCGGCGGAACCGCAGCCGGCCGTCGCGGCCGAGCTGGAAGATGTCGGGTGCTTCGTACTGGCAAATGCCGTAGAGCTCGCAGCGGTCGTTGTCGACACTGACCCGCGGTCCGGCACGCAAGGTTAATTTCATGCGACTTGCTCCTCCACCAGGCCCATGCGCTCGAGGGTGCGCACCGGCAGGAACCTCAGTACTGCCAACGTCACCGTCGGCACGAGCAGGGTGATGCCGCCCAGCCACAGGATCGCGATGTTGCCGTTCGCGATCGCGCCGAGCAGCGAATGCAACGCGGTCAGCGCCACGGCCGGATAGGCCGTTCGGTGCAACCACAGCCAGCGACGGTACGAGGTGAACCGGTGCAGGCCGGCGGTGATCGCGATGGCCAGCATCAGCTCGAGGCCGATGATCCCGATCGTGTGGCGCGCCATGGTCCCCGGCAGCAGCGGCACGGTCAGCATCGGCAGCGTGAACGCGCCGGTGGACAGGAACAGGAAGCTCAGCGCGTGCACCACGCCGAACGACAAGGTCAGCACCGCGAGCGCGAGATGTCCGCCGCGCAACGCCTTGCGGCCGGTGACATTGCGGACCCACCCGGTCGCGGTGAGCACGCCCCAGCACAAGGTCAAGCACATGAACGCGTAGGCCAGTCGCGCGGACATCTGCGCGATGGACCGGACGCCGTCACTCATTCAGTTCTCCCGGTCGAAGTTTGAGGCGGGTCCGTGAGTTGCGGATCAGCCAGAGCAGCAGCACGGTGGCGCCGCCCAGCAGCAAGGCCAGCACGACCACGGTGATGATGTCGGTGGCCTTGAGGTCGAGCGCGGCGCTCGCGGGCACCGAACTCAGCTGCGGCTGCGGGAGCGCGTCGAATTCGGCCAGCCCGGTGCTCTCCAGCAGCGTGATGTGCCGCAAAACCGCCTGGTTCGCCGTGGTGGCGAACGCGCGGATGCGGTCGTTCCGGGTGCCAGCCCGGATCTGCGCGATCGCGCTGAAGATCACGCCGTGCGCCGCGCGCAACCGGTTCACGAAGATCCGGTCGAATTCGGCGGGCGTGCGCGCGTTCTGCATCTCGTCGAGCCAGCCCTGCTGCTCGGCGGTCGGCCGGTCGGGCAGGCCGATGCCCAGCTCGGCGGCCAGCGCGCGATCCTGCACGTCGAGCCTGCCGTGGTCGACCATGATGGACATGCCGACCTCTTTGACGCGCGGGCTCGCGCCGCGGGTACGCGCCCAGTTGCCTGCGGGCATCTCCCACAGTCCGGCCAGGCGCACCTTCACGATCAGCGTCTCGTCCGTCGAGGTGACGGGCTGGGCTTGCTGGGCGCCCGCGATCGCGGCGAGGGCGAACTGGCCGAGTACCAGCAGGACCAGCAGCACCGCCGCGGCGCGAAGACGTTCAGAAACCGAGCGCATTGGCCTGCCGCGCATCCACCGTGGTCGTGATCTTCTTGCCGTCCGGCGCGATCGGGTACCAGACCTGGTCGGCGCCCATCCCGCCGGTCTCGCCCGGCATCTCGTCCTTGACGTACCGGTAAAGCGGCCAGCCCGCGAGCGTCAACTGGTCACTACCGTCAGTCCTCGTCACCCGACCTATCAGCGCTTTGTCCATTCCGGTGACGTCGAGGTCGTCGTTCGCGCGCGCCGGAATCCACACCTGGGCGCAATTGCCCTGGCAGTTGGATTTCGGCGGGCTCGCGGTGTCCTTGTCGGACCGGTAGAGCGTGAGCCCCTCGGTGTCGACCACCAGCGTGCCCAGGTCGAACGCCCGCACCGCGTGGATGGCGGGCTTCTCGTTCGGGTCGGCCTTCGGCATCTGCATACCGCCGTGACCTGCGCCTGTTCCTGGGTTGTAGGTGTTCGAAGCTCCGGAAGATCCGGTGGCACCGCACGCCGTGGCAAGTGTCAGTGCGGCGAAACACGCCGCGAGCGACACGGTGGAGCGGAGTTTCATGACTTCCTCCTGTCGGGGTCCGGGGAAGCACGACGACGCACCGGGAAAACGGCGCGTTTGATCCACTTTGGACAGTCAGGGTCCATAGTGGATTTTTTTCGGCGTCGCGGGGGAACAACGCTTGTCGGGGGCCTTCGGACGGGGATACGGTCACAGTCCCGACACGGTTCAAAAAACATTCAGCCTGTTTTGCCACTAGACGCGCAACCCCGCCGCCGTAAGGATGTCGTTCCGTGGGACGCCACAGCCGAACTCTGCAGCCCGTCGTCGACACTGTCGATCATGGCGCCGTTTCCGGCGTCCATGATGACCTGGCAAAAGCGTTGTACGCCGAGTTCGGCGGACCGCTGATGGCCTTCACTCTCGGTTTAACCGGACATGACCGTCAGTGGGCCGAGGACGTCGTGCAGGAGACTTTGATCAAGGCGTGGCGCAACGCCGACAAATTGGACCGCCAGCCGGAAATGCTCCGCGCGTGGCTGTTCACCGTCGCCAGGCGCATCGTGATCGACGGCTGGCGCAGCCGCCGCGCGCGCCCGCAGGAAGTCGAGGAGGCCGACGCGGACACCATCGGCGTTCCGGACGAGTCGGAGAAGACACTCGCCGCGTTAGTGGTCTACGACGCCTTGCGCAACCTGTCCCCGGAGCACCGGGAGGCACTCCAGCAGACGTACCTGCGTGACCGAACCGTGAACGAAGTGGCCGCGACACTTGGTGTCCCTCCGGGTACGGTCAAGTCTCGGATCTATCACGCCGTACGGGCCTTGCGCCGCGCTTTGCAGGAACGGGGGTGAGCTGAGGTGGGCGGGACCACCCATACCGACGTCGCCGCTTACGTTCTCGGCCTGCTCTCCGAGAAGGAGAACGCGGCGTTCGAAGAGCACCTGCTGGATTGCCCGAACTGCCAGCTCGACCTGCTCGAGCTGCATCATCTCCCCGATGTGCTGGACCGGGTCAAGGCCACCTGGCCGCGCCCGCCGGTACCGGAGCCCGCCCCGAGAGTGCTGGGCGCGCTGCTCGAGGAGGCCGCGGCGACCCGCCGCAAAAGACGGCGCAGCCGCCAGTTGGCGGTCGCGGCCGCCGTCGCGCTCATCATCGCGGGCCCTGTGGTCACGCTGACCTTCTTCACCCCCTCCTCGGTCGACGGCACGACGCTGGTCGCGCCCATCGAGTCGCCGCCGGCGGCGCCGAGTTCGGCCAAGCCCCCGGCGCCCGGCAGCGGGTCGAGCTCGTTCGGCTGGTCGGACGCGGGCAGCGCGGTGGGCGCCGAGGTCGTCGTGCAGGGCCGCGAGTGGGGCAGCACGGTCGACCTCGAACTCCGCGGCATCGTCGGCCCGAAGCGCTGCCAGCTGCTGGCGATCGCACGCAGCGGCGGCGCGCCGTGGGTGGTGACCACCTGGACCGTGCCGGTCAAGGGCTACGGCGTCGACGGCTCCCCCGACCCGCTGCGGGTCACCGGGAGCACCGCGCTGAGCCCCGGCGAGATCGAGCGGTTCGAGATCCGCGGCGAGAACGGCCAGCTGCTGGCGAGCATCTCCACCTAGCACTCGTTCACACAAAAGCCCCGTTTGTCACTGTGCGGGTGACAAACGGGGCTTTTGTGCGACCGCATCCAGCGCAGATAACGGAACGATAACGGGCGGGTCGCGTTTTAAACCGATCATGGTCGGCCGCCGTATCCATCTATGCCACACCAAAATGGCAACCGGAACCGCCGCTTTCCCGGCCACGGTCCGGATTCCCAGGTTACGAACCATCCGTTAGCTCATTCCCGGGCGGCGCCGTCATGCCCCCTGCCCGGAAGCCGAACGAGGTGAACAGTCAATGGCCCGAAACGAAGGGCGACATCGCATTGCCCGCAGGACGAAGATCGCCACCGGTGTTTTCGCACTGGCGATCGCGGCGGGCGCGCTGGTCGTGAATGTCACCGCCGGTTCACCCGGCGAGGCGAAGGCAGACGGTGCCGACAAGTCCCTGTTCGTGGACATCACCACCGTCAAGCCGAACGTCGCCAAGCCGCAGCCAGGCCGGGGTGCTTCGAAGGGCACCTTCACCGTCAACTGCGGGAAGAACGAGAACGGGCACTTCAACCCCGACAACTTCATCGCACAGCCCGGTGTCCGCAACGGTGCCCAGCACCTGCACGACTACGTCGGAAACCTGTCCACCAACGCGGATTCCAACAACAAGAGCCTGCAGGCAGCGGGCACCACCTGCCGCAACGGGGACAAGTCCGCCTACTTCTGGCCGGTTGTCCGCATCGACACCGGGGACGAGGAAGAGGCCAAAAAGGACAATCCCAAGGCGCAGAACCCGGACCCGCAAAGGGAACAGGCGAAGAAGGCCGACGAGGTGGCCCGCGTCGAATGCCCCGACGTGGCCAGCCAGCTGCCGGAAGAGGTGCCCGCGGCGGCCGAGCAGGAGGTGGGCCGTGAGCTCGACGCACTCGACGCCCAATCCGCACAGGCGGACAAGGACATGGCGGCCGCCGAAGCCGGCGGTGCCAACGGCTCCGCCGAGAAAGCGGTCCTCGATCCGTTGAAGGACAAGCGGGACGCGTCGATCAAGAAGATCAACGACACCATCGCCAAGAACGGCGGGAAGGCCGAGCTCGACCCGGCCGACCTCAAGGACTGTGCGGTGAAGGACAAGAAGAAGGGCAAGAACGGCATCGACAACGGCGACGAGAACAGCCAAGGCGCCGACGCCGCGGCGAAGCTCCCGCCCGCGAACCCCGACAACGAACTGCCCGGCAACGACGGCGTGATCCAGCGGCCCGCGAACGTGGAGCTGACCTTCCAGGGCAGCACCGCGGGCAAGGTCCGTGCCATGCCGAAGTTCCTGCGCGTCCTCTACGGTGACGCCAAGGTCACCACCAACGGGCCCAAGAACGCCAGGGTCAGCTGGACCTGCACGGGGTTCGAGGACCGCCTGATCGACAAGTACCCGATCTGCCCGGATGGCAGCAAGGTCAAGCGGATCCACACCTTCCCGAGCTGCTGGGACGGCAAGAACATCGACAGCGCGAACCACCGCACCCACATCGTCTTCCCCGACGCCAATGGCAAGTGCGGCAACGGTTTCTCGGCGGTCCCCCAGCTGCGCGTCAGCCTCACCTACAACATCCCCCGAGCCATCCAGCTCGCCGGTCAGTACAAAGTGGACGCTTTCCCCGAGGAGAAGCACAACCCGGCGTCCGACCACGACGACTTCGCCAACGTGATGTCCCAGTGCATCATGAGCCGGGTCGTGAACTGCCTCAACAAGGGCCGGACGTGCCGGGAATGACGGCCTGCCGGATCACCTGGACGTCACCGAAGAAGGAGAAGTTTCCCATGCCCCGTAAGAGTGTCGCGGTCACGGCCCTGCTCGCGGTGTCCGGTCTCGGCGCGCTGTCCGCCTGCGGCACCACGGCCGACGACGCACCGCCCGCGGCCGTGCAGATCAAGCCGCAGGCCGCCATCGAACAGCCGAAGCTGGTCGCCACCGAGGTCGAAGGGGTGGGCCAGGTGCTCACCGATCAGACCGGGAAGACCTTGTACCGCTTCGACAAGGACACCTCGAAACCACCGAAGTCCAATTGCGACAATGCCTGCGCCACCGCCTGGCCGCCGCTGCTCGCCGACGGCGCGCCACAGCTGACCGGCGTCGACGAGAAGATGGTCGGCACGGTGACCCGCACCGACGGCACGAAGCAGGTGACCGTCAACGGCTGGCCGATTTACCGGTTCTCCAAGGACACCGCGCCAGGCCAGGCGACCGGCCAGGGCAAGGACGGTGTGTGGAGCGCGGTGACTCCCGCGGGCGGCAAGGCCGTCAAGAGCGGCGAGAAGAAGTCCGAGGAGGCCGCCACCGCGCTCAACGCCGCGGAGGTCGCCGGGCTCGGCCAGGTGATGACCGACCAGAACGGCATGACGCTGTACCTGTTCACCAAGGACGGCGCCAAGCCGCCGCGCAAGGCGACCTGTGAAGACGCCTGCGCGAAGACATGGCCCCCGCTGCTTTCCCAGGGCGAGGTGAAGATCAACGGGGTCGACCCGAAGCTCATCGGCAAGGTGAAGCGGTCCGACGGAACCGAGCAGGTGATGATCGGCGACTGGCCGGTCTACCGCTACTCCAAGGACACCGCGCCCGGTCAGGCCAACGGCCACACGGTCGGGAACACCTGGTACGCGATCGAGCCGAACGGGTGCAAGGTCGCGGCCGACAAGAAGCCGGCCGTCGTCGAATCAGCGACGAGCGCTCCCGCTCCCCCCGACGGGAATGGAGGTTACTGAAGTAGCGACAGGTAGCACCCCACCACCCCGACTCCGGCCCGGCGGGTAGCGCCCTGCCCGTCGGGCCGGACCATCATCCTCGGCGGTCTCACTCTCCCAGCCCCCCGAAGACCGCCGGGCCGGTTGGCGCCGGGTAGGAGGACGCCTCACTTCTCACCCGGCGCCGTTCCAGGACGCCTTCCCCGCTGCCAGCGCGGGGAAGGCGTCCTTCTCTGTGGAGCTCGTGCGCGTTGCGGGCGGTTATTGAGGGGAAGGCCAAACATGGCGTGTCGCAGGGCAGCTGGGTGAGGGCCTCCCTCACCCAGCCCGAGTGGGTCAGGGCCTCCCTCACCCGAATATCCGGGTGAGGGAGGCCCTGACTGCCCGGATTGGGTGAGGGAGGCCCTCACCCAATCCGGGCTACGCGGGTAGTCGGGCGAGCCTGCCGAGTGGGGAGTCGTGAGTGTTCGCCGGTTAGAACCGGCCATACCACTCACGACCCCCATGCCCAAGCGTCGTTCAACGCCTCAAATCCCCCTCAGTCAAGCTGCTTGTCTTGTTCGGCTGGGGTCGTGAGTGTTCCGGCCGGTTAGAACCGGCCGGAACACTCACGACCCCTCGGTGCCTAGGCGCGGTGGTGGACCTCGGGCGTCCCGTAGACGGGGGTCGCGATCCCCTCATATCGGGCTTTCAGTTGCAGCGCAAGGTAAAGCGAGTAGTGCCGCGACTGGTGCAGGTTCCCGCCGTGGAACCACAGGCCCTCCTGCCTGGTCGGCTTCCACATGTTGCGCTGCTCGCCCTCCCACGGCCCCGGGTCCTTGGTGGTCCCCGAGCCCAGCCCCCAGCACTTGCCGACCCGATCGGCGGTCTCCTGGTCGACCAGGTCGGCCACCCAGCCGTTCATCGAGCCGTAGCCGGTCGCGTAGACCACCAGGTCGGCGGCCAGCTCGGTGCCGTCGGCGAGCACCACGGAGTCGCGGGTCAGGTGGTCGACCTGGCCGTGCGCCAGTTTGACCTTGCCGTCGGCGACCAGCTCCGACGCGCCGACGTCGATGTAGTAGCCGGAGCCGCGGCGCAGGTACTTCATGAACAGGCCGGAGCCGTCGTCGCCCCAGTCGTGGCGGAAGCCCGCGGCTTCGAGGCGGGCGTAGAAGTCCTTGTCGCGCTCGCGGATCGCGTCGTAGACCGGGCGCTGGAAGTCGGCCATGATCCGGTACGGGATGGACGCGAACACCATGTCCGCCTTCTCGGTGGTGACCCCGGCGCGGACCGCGCGCTCGGAGTACAGGTCGCCGAGGCCGAGGTCCATCAGCGAGTCCGACTTCACCACGTGCGTGGACGAGCGCTGCACCATGGTCACGTCCGCGCCGTGCTCCCACAGCGCCGCGCAGATGTCGTGCGCGGAGTTGTTCGAGCCGACCACCACCGCCTTCTTGCCCGCGTAGGCGTCCGGTCCCGGGTGCCGCGACGAGTGGTGCTGGTCGCCGGCGAACACGTCCATGCCGGGGAACGACGGCACGTTCGGCTTGCCGGACATCCCGGTCGCGAACACCACGTGGCGCGGGGTGAGCACGAGTTCCTCGCCCTCGCGGACCACGGTCACCAGCCATTGCCGCCGCTCGGCGTCCCACGACGCGGAGGTGACCTCGGAGCTGGTCCAGTACGGCACCTCCATCAGGCGCGTGTACATCTCCAGCCAGTCGCCGATCTTGTCCTTGGGCGCGAAGACCGGCCAGTTCTCCGGGAAGGGCAGGTACGGCAGGTGGTCGTACCAGACCGGGTCGTGCAGGCAGAGGTTCTTGTACCGCTTGCGCCACGAGTCGCCCGCGCGTTCGTTGCGCTCGAGCACGAGTGTGGGCACGTTCAGCTGGCGCAGGCGCGCGCCGAGCGCGATGCCGCCTTGCCCGCCGCCGATGACCACGACGTAAGGCTGCTCCTCATACCCGAGGCGAGACGCTTCGTCGGCGCGCTTCTCCGCCCACGACTTGCGTCCGCGCACCACGCCGTGTTCGACGCCCTTGGGACGGCGATCCCGTTGCTGCTCCTCGAAACCGCGCAATTCGCGCAGGCTCGTGAGGAACGTCCACGCGCCCTCTTCCTTGAGCCGGAGATGGCCTTTGCCGCGTCCCGCCGCCGTCTCGAACTCGAACCAGGCATCGGTGATCCCGCCCGCCTCCGTCGGCGGCTCGGTGGTGCGGAAGCCGGACGGGTCGATGTGCTCCAGGCACGCGGACAGCAGGTCCTGCACGCCTTCGCGGCCCTCGACCGTCTTGATCGTCCAGGTGAAGGCCACCAGGTCGCGCCAAAAGCCGTCGACGGCGAACAACGCGGCCGCCGCCTGGGTGTCGCGGGCGGCGAGTGCCGCTTCGAACTCGCTCAGCCAGGCGTCGGCCCGGGCTTGCGGCGTCGCCTGCGCGTCGGTCCGGCCGACCGTCTGCGTCATGTCCACTCCCCTGCCTCGGTGATGTGCTGGAAGCCCGATCACACGCCCCGGCGCCCGCGCGCGGCAAGGGTTGCAGCGTGTTGCACGGCTTGGCCGCACGCGTGCGGCGACTTATGCTCGGGCGACGCGAGGGCGCGGGAGGTGACCGATGAGCACGCACAGCTCGGTCCCGCCGGGCGCCAGCCTGCCCGCGCATGCCCGTGACCTGGTCCGCATGCACGAGGCCGTCATCGGCGGCGCGCGGCCACGCGTGCCGCCCCGTCCACTCGTCTCCCGCTCGTGGTCGCGCGCGCTCGGTCACGGCCTCGCCGCCGACGGGATCAACGCGCGCGCGTCGATCCCGCTCGAAGAGGTCGAGCACCGCCGCGAGAGTTCGCCGTTGCGCCAGGTCATCGGCGATCTCGGGCAGGTGATCGACAGTACGTCCATGCTGCTGGTCGTCACCGACGCGCAGGGCGTCATCCTGTGGCGCGCGGGGTCGCCCGCGATCCGCCGCCGCGCGGACTCGCTCGGGTTCTCCGAAGGCGCGGACTGGACGGAGTCGACGGTCGGCACGAACGCCATCGGCACCGCGCTCGCCGAGGCCGCGCCGGTCGAGTTGCTCAGCGGCGAGCACTTCGAACAGAACCAGCACCCGTGGTACTGCTCCGCCTCGCCGGTGCACGACCCGCGCACCGGCGAACTGCTCGGCGTGATCGACGTGAGCGGCCCGGCGCTGACGTTGCACCCGGCGATCGGCGCGCTGGTCGAGACCGGCCGCAGGCTGGTGGAGGCCGAACTCTGGCGGCACCACCGGGAACGCCTGGATCACCTGCGCCGCGCGGGCGAGCCGTTGCTCGCCGCGTCGACCGGCCCGGCGCTGCTGATCGACGACGACGGCTGGGTCGCCACCGCGACCGGCATCGCGCCCGGCGAGCGGGTGGCCGCGCCGCTCGACGGGCAGGTGCTCGCCGTGCCCGGCCTCGGCGCGTGCCTGCCGGAGCGCGTCGCGGGCGGCTGGCTCGTCCGCCGCGCCGACGCGAGCCGTCACGTCCGGCTTGACCTCGAACTCGGGCGCTCCCCGGCCTTGCGGACGCAGGCGGGCGAGACCGGCTGGCGCCGCGCGATCACGCCTCGCCACGCGGAGATCCTGACGCACCTCAACGCCGCGGGCCCGGCAGGACTGTCCGCCGAAGCGCTCAGCCGCGCGCTTTACGGCGACGCCGACCATCTGGTGACCGTGCGCGCGGAGGTGTCGCGGATGCGCCGTCTGCTGGGAGCGATCGTCGACACCCGGCCCTATCGGCTGGCCGACGGAGTTGTGCTCACCGTGCTGGAGTCGTGAGTGTTCCGGCCGGTTCTAAC
Organism: Amycolatopsis xylanica; assembly: GCF_900107045.1. Classification (GTDB taxonomy): domain Bacteria; phylum Actinomycetota; class Actinomycetes; order Mycobacteriales; family Pseudonocardiaceae; genus Amycolatopsis; species Amycolatopsis xylanica. The sequence goes on along the minus strand of NZ_FNON01000001.1, from coordinate 1,091,317 downwards.
CGGCCTAAACACTCACGACCCCGGCGGGGCTACTTGTCTTGCGGGCCGAGGATTTCGACTTCGCAGGCGCGCTCGATCTTGTCGGCGTCGGCGGGCTGGTTGCTGGAGCCGTAGTGCCACGGCGATTCGCTGTCACCGACGTTCTCCACGACGTTCATGCCGCGGTCGTTCATGCACTTGACCCAGCGGTGCATGTTGTCGCGATACGCCGGGTTCTCCGAGTCGAGACCCCACGCGGGCAGCGGCAACTTGTTACGACAGGTGTCGCCCGCAGCTTTGTGGTCCTTGCTCCACTGCTCGGCGCCCGCGATGGAGTTCGGCTGGGTGTCGAGGTCGGCGCCGTTGGCCTTCATGCAGGCCAGCCACGGCGCGATCATCCGCTTCGACTCCTCGGGCGTCTCGTCGATGCGGTGACGCGGGCGTTCACCCTCCACAGTGGACGTGGGCGCCGCGCTGCTGCTGGTCGTGACCGACGACGAGATCGTCGCGACCTCGGGTTGCCGGGGATCCTCGGTGGAACAAGCGGTCAGCAGGAGCAGCGAACCGGTGATGAGCAGTGTCCTCATGGAAACCTCCAGGTCAGGTGGACGCGAGTGCTTGGGTGGGGGTGAGCCGGGCCGCGCGGATCGACGGGTGCAGGCCGGCCGCGGCGCCGACGACGATCGCGCCGAGCACGCCGCCCGCGACCGCGAGCGGCGGGATCACCGGGGGCCAGCCCTGATACGTGGCGTACCCGAGCGCGGCGAGCACGCCGATGGCCGTCCCCGCGAGGCCGCCGAGCACGGACAGCGCGACCGCTTCGGTGAGGAACTGGCCGCGGATCTGGCCCCGGGTGGCGCCGAGAGCGCGGCGCAGGCCGATCTCGCGGCGGCGTTCCAGCACCGAAATGAACATCGTGTTGGCGACGCCGACACCGCCGACCAGAAGCGCTATCCCGGCCAGGCCCAGGAAGAGGGCCGAGAAGGTGGTTTCGGCGGCGCGTTTCGCGGCCAGCGCGTCCGAGGGCCTGCTGACCTGGATCATGCCCGGCAGCTCGGGGTACAGCGTCGCGGGCAGCACGGCGCGGACGTCCTCCAGCGCGGATTCCCTGGCTTTGACGTACATGACCGTGGGGTGGCCGTCGAAGCCGAGCTGGGTGCGTGCGACGCCCCAGCCGACCATGACCGCGCGTTCGATGTCCGGCGCGAGCGGCATCGGGTCGAGGATGCCGATCACCGTGAACCACGAGTGTCCGATGTAGACGACCGGTGGCCTGCCCGGCACGAGCTGGTTGATGCCGAGCCGGGACGCGGCCACGTAGCCGAGCACGACGGCTGGCAGGTTTTCGGTGGACTGGTCGAGGAAGCGCCCGGTGTGGACCTTGCCGTTGAGCGCGTCGAGGAGGCCGAGGCTGCTGGCGAGCACGACCAGGCCCGAGCCGTCGGCGGGATCGGTTTTGTCGGACCTGCGGACTACCGTGTGAGTGTTCGCCACCGCGGCCGCGTTCGTCACCGGGCCGATCCGGCCGACACCGGCCAGTGCGGTCTCCGGCATCCGCACCGGCTGGTTGGGCGCCGGTTCGGCGCGCAGCATGTTCGTGCCCAGAGAGGAGAGTTCGGTGAGCAGAGCGGCCTGACTGGACGCCGGGATGCCGGTGACCACGATCATGGTCGCGATACCGATGGAGATGCCCAGCGCCGACAGCGCGGCACGGGTCTTGCGGGTGCTGATGCCCAGCAGCCCGAGCCTGAGCAGGTCGGACAACTTCATAGCAGGCTCCCGTCCCGCATTTCGACCTGACGCGGCAGCCGCGCGGCGATGTCGCGGTCATGGGTGATGACCGCGATGGTCGTGCCGTCGGCGTTGAGCGCCATGAGCAGATCGAGCACGGCCAGGCCGTTGGCGGTGTCGAGCGCGCCGGTCGGCTCGTCGGCGAGCACGAGCGAGGGCGCGTTGACCACCGCGCGGGCGATCGCGACGCGCTGGCGTTCCCCACCGGAGAGCTGATGCGGCAGGTGGTCAGCTCGCGCGGCCAGCCCGACGCGGTCGAGCGCCTCGAGTGCGAGTGCGCGGCGACGGCGACGTGGCACGCCCGCGTACAGCAGCCCGGTCGCGACGTTCTCGGTCGCGTCGAGGCCGTCGATGAGGTGGAACTGCTGGAACACGAAGCCGAGCCGTCGCCCGCGCAGTGCGGAAAGGCGCCGGTCCGGCAGCCTCGTGACGTCCTCGCCGCCGATCTCGACCGTGCCGCGGGTGGGCAGGTCGAGCGTGCCGATGATGTTGAGCAGCGTCGACTTGCCCGAGCCGGACGGCCCGACGATGGCGAGCAGTTCGCCTTCGCCGATGGTCAGCGTGACGTCGTCGAGCGCGGTGACGTCGCCGGGGTAGATCTTGCTGACCCCGCGCAGCGCGAGCACCGGGGTCATGAGGCGGTCACCACGAGCATGCCGGCCGCGATGCCCGCGCCGCTGATCTCGACCTTGTCGCGGGAGAACATGCCGGTTTTGACGGCCTTGAGCGTGCCGTCGGGCAGCTGGACGGCGTAGCCGCCTTCCCGCAGCGCGAGCAGCGCGCCGACGGGGACCGCCAGCACCCCGGCGTGGCTTTCCATGGTGATCTGGACCTGCACCGAAGCCGAGTCGAGGTCGGCGACGGCGCCCTCGTCGTCCGGGGTGACGGTGATCGAGATCTTGGGCGGGCCTTGCTGCTGCTGGTCTTTCGAGTCCTCGACGGTGGTGCTGACCGCGGTCACCTTGCCGGGGATCTCCTTCGCGTCCGGCCGCACGATCGTCACCTCGGCGCCCGCCTTGATGGCGGCGACCGAGCCTGCCTCGACGGGCACGGTGATCACCTTGTCGGTCGGGGTGACCGTCATCAGCGGCCCGGCCGCCGGGTCGCCGAGCACGGCGGACACGGTGTTCACCCGGGTTTTGCCGGGGAGCACGACGAGCTGGCCGACGCCGAGCGTGCCGGTGTCGTCGAGGCCTGCCTTCTTCTGCCACTTCTTCACCGCCTCGGACAACGTGGCCGTGTAGGCGGTCTTGGCGCGGTCTTTGGGCCGGGTGCCGACCTTGTAGCCGAGCGCGGCGAGGTTGTCGGCGACCATCGCGACGTCCGTGCCGGTCAGCTCCGGGTTGTCGAGGGTGCGGAACAACGGCGTGTCGCCGTAGAACACCGGCACCGGTTTGCCGTTGACCGCGTAGAAGGATTCGCCGCGCGCGGCCGTGTCGCCCGGCTTGGGCAGCTTGGTGACGATGCCCTCCCCCGCGCCTTTGAGCGTCTGGGGCGTTCCGAAGCCGAGGGTGCCGGTGAACGTCCGGCTGTCGGTGAGGTCGGTCTGCTCGATCGCGACGGTCTTGACCGACGCGGGCGGGCTCGCGGCGGGTGCCTTCGATTCGCCGTGCGCGATCACCACGAACCCGCCCGCGACGAGCGCGAGCACGACGCCCGCGGCGAGCGCCCATTTCCACTTGACCATGGCCGACACTCTCGGCGACGGATGTCAGCGACTTGTCAGGAACCGGTTCGCGACCGGTGTTCGTCCTAGGTCGTGTTTCTCGGATCTGGTGCGTGAGAGTCGTGATCCAGGTTGTTCCTGGCGGTGCCGTGGTATCGCCCTCGTACCGGGTTGTACTCGGGTGATGGCGCGGTGCCGCCAGGGACGACCTGGGCGCGGCTATCGCGTGCCCGATCCGAGAAACACGACCTAAGATCACGGTCATGTGCGCCCACATCGTGCTGGCCGAGGACGACGAGAAACAGGCCGAACTCGTCCGCAGATACCTGGAGCGGGAACGGCATTCGGTCGTGGTCGTGCCCGACGGGCGTGCCGCACTGGACGAGGTCCGCCGCGCCTCACCCGACCTGCTGGTGCTCGACGTGATGCTGCCCAAAGTGGACGGTCTGGACGTGTGCCGGATCCTGCGCGCCGAGTCCGACGTGCCGGTGCTGATGCTCACCGCACGGTCCACAGAGGACGATCTGCTGCTCGGCCTCGATCTCGGCGCCGACGACTACATGACCAAGCCGTTCAGCCCACGCGAGCTGATGGCGCGCGTGCGGACGTTACTCAGGCGCACCAGCCCGTCGACACGCCAACCGGGTGCGCCGGTCCGGGTCGGCACGCTCGTCATCGACCCGGTCCGGCATGTGGTGACGAACAACGGTCACCCGGTCGAGTGCACCCCGGGCGAGTTCCGGCTCCTCGAAGTGATGGCGTCGCAACCCGAACGGGTCTTCACGCGGTCACAGCTGCTGGAACAGCTGCACGGTTTCGACCGCTACATCACCCAGCGCGCCATCGACGTCCACGTGCTCAACCTGCGCAAGAAAATCGAGACGCAGCCCCGGAAACCGGTGTTGCTGGTGACCGTCTACGGCGTCGGATACAAGCTGACCGCGGGGCCCGCCGGTGCGCCGTAGCCTGATCGGGCGACTGCTCGCGGTGTCGGTGCTGGTGGCCGTCTGCTCGATCGCGGCGACCGCGTGGCTCGCCGCGCGCACCACCTCCGGCGCGATCCAGCAGGAGCAGGGCCGCGCGCTCGCCGACGACAGCAAGATCTACCAGGGCCTGCTCGGCTACGCCGCGACGCACAAGGGCTGGAAGGACGTCGGCCCGGTGCTCGCGAACCACGCGGAGTTCGCGGGCAGGCGCGTCGCGCTGACCACCACGGACGGGAAACCGATCGCCGACACCGGCACCGGCCCGTTGCCGACGAAACCGTCGGCGCTGGTCGACCCGCTCGCCGTGGACGCCGATCTGACCACCTCGGCCGACCGCATCGCGCCGCAGGCGACGGGGCCGTTCACGTTGCCGCCCGATGAGCTGGAGTTCCTCAACGTGGCCGCGGCCAGGGTGCTCGACTGTGTGCGGACGCGGTCCGGCCTCGGCTCGATCGTCACCGGGCCGAACGGGCATCCGAGGGTGACCGCGCCCGACGCGTTCGTCGTGTCCCGCTGCCAGACCAAGGATCTGGTCAACCCGACGAAGACCGAGCAGGCGGCGCTCGATCAACTCGACACGCTGACCAACGCCTGCCTGGACCGGCGTGGCCTGCCGCCGATCTCGGTCCAGCTCGATTTCAGCTGGCGCGAGAAGGGACCCAGGGTCGCGGCGCCCGCCGAAGACAACACCGAGGCGAACCAGTCGTGCATCACGACCGCGCGCCACGAGCAGCTCACGCCGTTCGTGGCGCCGCCCGCGCTGCTCTACATCACCCAGCCCGACGGCGACGCGCCGGCGGGGTTCACCCTCTCCCCCGACAACTGGCGCCGGATCGCGCTGGTGGCGGGCGGCGTGCTCGTGCTGGCGGTCCTGGTGACGATGCTCGCGGGCGCCCGGCTGATCCGGCCGCTGCGGGCGTTGACCCGCGCGGCGCAGCGGGTGGGTTCCGGTGACTCGTCGGCGCGGGTGGCGGTGAAGGGCAAGGACGAGATCGGGCGGCTGGCGGTCGCGTTCAACGAGATGTCGGACACCAGGCAGCGGCTGGAGGACAACCGCAAGACCATGGTCAGCGACATCGCGCACGAGCTGCGCACCCCGCTGAGCAACATCCGCGGCTGGCTGGAGGCCACCCAGGACGGGGTGAGCACCCTCGACGACGAACTGGCCGCGTCGTTGCTGGAGGAGGCGATGCACCTGCAGCACATCGTCGACGACCTCTTCGATCTGTCGCAGGCCGACGCGGGCGCGCTGCGGTTGCACCCGGAGCCGCTGGACGTGTCGGATCTGCTGAGCCAGGTGCGTGCCGCGCACAGCGCCCGCGCGGCGAAGGCCGGGGTCACGCTGGTGACCGAGGCCGCGGACGTCGAGCTGACCGCCGACCCGGTCCGGCTGCGGCAGGCGATCGACAATCTGGTCTCCAACGCCGTCCGGCACACCCCGGCGGGCGGCTCGGTCACCGTCACCGCGCGGGCCGACGCCGGCGAGGTGGTGATCGAGGTGGCCGACACCGGGACCGGGATCAGCGAGGAGGACCTGCCGTCGGTGTTCGACCGGTTCTGGCGGGCGGACAAGTCGCGGACGCGGCAGTCCGGGGGCAGCGGCCTCGGGCTCGCGATCGTCCGCAAGCTCGCGGAGGCGCATGGCGGGACCGCGACCGCTGCCAGTCCACCCGGTCAGGGAGCGGTGTTCACGCTGCGGCTGCCCGCGCGTACAGCGGTGCGGTGAACCGCGGGCCGAGGGCGCGGTCAGCGACCCGTCACTGCGCTCTTCGGGTGAAGATCCTAGGGTGGGCGGATGGCGAAGTACTTCGACGTGCATCCAGAGAACCCGCAGAAGCGTTCGATCGGCCAGGTGGTCGACATCGTGCGTGGCGGCGGCCTCATCGCGTACCCGACCGATTCGTGCTTCGCGCTGGGCAGCGCTCTCGAGAACCGCGACGGCATCGACCGCATCCGCACGATCCGCCATCTCGACGACAAGCACCACTTCACGCTGGTCTGCCACGACTTCGCCCAGCTCGGCCAGTTCGTCCACATCGACAACACCGCGTTCCGCGCGATCAAGGCGTCGACCCCCGGCAGCTACACGTTCATCCTGCCCGCGACCAAAGAGGTCCCCCGGCGGCTCATGCACCCCAAGAAGAAGACCGTGGGCGTGCGGATCCCCGATCACCCGGTGGTGCACGCGCTGCTGACCGAGCTCGGCGAGCCGATCCTGTCGAGCACGCTGCTGCTGCCGGACCAGGAGAAGCCGATGACGCAGGGCTGGGAGATCAAGGAGCGGCTCGACTACGTGGTCGACGCGGTGATCGACTCCGGTGAATGCGGCACGGAACCGACCACGGTCGTCGACTTCTCCGGCGGCGCCCCCGAGATCATCCGTTACGGAGCGGGCGACGCGAGCCGTTTCGAGTGAATTGATCGCGCCTTTCCACGGAAATCGATTCTCGCTGATCGCTCCGGCTTAGAGTATTGATTCGGTGTTTGTCTCGTCGTCATTTTCCCCGATTTCATGCGCCGCCGCGCACAGCGTGCTGGTAGGCGCGGAGTGCCTCGGGGTCGTCGATGCTGCCGTGGTGGTGGTACTGCCGCCATCCGGCGGCGGTGAACCGGAAATACCGGCTGGTTCGGATTCGCAGTGGCACGGCAGTGCCTTCGGGTGTCGTATAGCTCCCGGTTTCGGCGCCCGCGAACACGGCGTGGCTGTCGTCGAGGTATTCGACGATGTCGCTGAAGGTCACCTGGACACGGATCGGCCCGTGGAAGATCTTGTCGTAGAGGGCGGCGACCGCGTCACGGCCGCGGAGGATGCCGCCGACCGGATTGTTCAGCTGTACCAGCGGATCGTCGGCCCAGACCTCGGCCAGCGCGGCGCCGTCGCGTGAGTTGAGTGCGTAATAGAAGGTCTGCAGTGCCGCCCGTGCCCCCTCGGCGCCGTGCGCGGTGGCCGCGTCGAGCCGGTTGGCGGAGTCGGGTCCGTAGCGGTGGGTCGCCTGTTGTATCACCGGGTCTCCGATACAGTGTTCGATGGAGGTCGACCACATGAGTGTACGACGATCATCGAACACTGTGTCAAGCGCGCGCGTCCGCGGCTTGACGCACGTGGACCCCTCGGAGGTCTCGTTGCAGACCGCGCTGGACGCGCTCGCCGACCCGGTGCGACGCACGATCGTGCGCGAGCTGGCAGCCCATCGCGACTGGGCCAAAGCCTGCGGCACATTCGATCTGCCGGTCGGCAAAGCGACCCGCAGCCATCATTTCGCTGTGCTGCGTGACGCCGGGCTGGTGGAGCAGCGCGACGAGGGACCGCGTCGCCTCAACCGGTTACGCCGCGCCGAATTCGATCGCGCGTTCCCAGGATTGCTGAAACTCGTGGTCTCGGAAGGAATCACCCCGAATAGCACGGGGTAAAGTGAATAGATCTCGAAGGCGCGAGAAATCGATTCCCTTCGATCCGCCGAACTCAGGGTATTGACTCGATGTTGTATTGTCATTGTTTTCCCCGAGCAGCCTGAGCATCGGAGGAGTTTTGCGCAGTGACGCGTTGAGATCGACTGGCAGGTGCACTCAATGACGAATTCCGACATTCGAGTGATTGACCTCCCGAATCCGCGCACAGACCGTGAGCAAGCCGTTGACCTTGCCGCCGCCGAAGAGTTCTTACGACTATTCCACTCCGAACAGCGCACCAATCGGCATTCGTTCGATCTGCAAGCCAGAATTGCCGAAGTCGATCGTCAGGTAAAGCAAACTGGTTGCTACCGGCACACAACTGCCGAGCTGGAATTCGGGGCGCGTGTCGCCTGGCGCAACTCGGCCCGCTGCATCGGAAGGCTGTATTGGAACAGCCTGTACGTGCGTGATCGACGTTCGGTTTCCACCACCGACGCGGTCGCCGACGAATGCGTCGGCCATCTCCGCGAGGCCACGCGGGGCGGCAAGCTTCGCTCCACGATCACGGTCTTCGCGCCGGACACGGCGGACGGACCCGGCCCGCGGATCTGGAACGAGCAGCTCATCCGCTACGCCGGCTATCTGCGTACGGACGACTCGGTACTCGGCGATCCCCGCAACCTCGCCTTCACCGAGTTCGTCCGGAGCCTCGGTTGGCGCCCACCGGCCCCGCGCACCCGGTTCGACGTGCTCCCGCTGGTCATCGAATGCCCTCGGGGCCGAATCCGGTGGTATGAACTTCCGGCGGACTCGGTACTCGAGGTGTCCTTGAGCCATCCCGACATGCCGTGGTTCTCCCACCTCGGCCTGCGCTGGCACGCCGTGCCCGCGATCAGCTGCATGCGACTGCTCATCGGCGGGGTGCAGTATCCGATCGCGTTTTCGGGGACCTATATGTCCAGTGAGGTCGGGTGCCGCAACCTCGCCGACGAGAGCCGGTACAACCTGCTCCCCATGCTCGCCGAACGGATGGGCCTGCCCACCGACGACGACCGCACGCTGTGGCGCGACCGGACGATGGTCGAGCTGACGCTGGCGGTGCAGCACTCGTTCACCAGCGCCGGGGTCTCCATCACCGATCACCACACCGAATCCCGCCGTTTCCTCACCCATCTCCGCCGGGAGGAAGCAGCCGGACGAACGTGCCCGGCGGACTGGAGCTGGATCGTCCCGCCGATCTCGGGTAGCCAGACCGCGGTCTTCCACCGGTACTACGACGAACCCGACGACACCACTCAACCCGCGTTCATCACCCCGGACGGTCCGTACCTCTCCTGACCTGGAACGGCCAGCCCGGGATAAAGCGCTTTATCCCGGGCGTCCTACCGGCGAGAGCGGGCCACCAGCTTGCCCAGTTCCCACAACACCAGCAGCACCAACGGAGGCACCATCGCCCAGCCGAACTGAAGCGCGTTCAGCTCCGTGAGGCCGAGCAGCCGCTGGAACGGATCCAGCTGCGTCACGAGCACCGCGACAGCGAACTCGCCGAGCACCGCCCAGTTCATTTGCTTGCTGTCGAACGTTTTCGTCGTCAGGACGGACTCTGTCTCACTGCGGCATTCGAGGCCCGCGACGATCAGGCACAGCGCGAACGTGGTGAACGCGATCGAGTTGGCGACGCGCGGATCGCCGAAACGGGACTCGCCCAGGCGCAGGACCACGAGCAGCATCGCACTGATCACCAGGCCCGCGGCGACGACCGTCACCAACACCCCGTTGCTCACCACGGACGCGCCACGAGGACGCGGGCGGCGCTCCATCAGGCCCGGGCTCTGCCGGTCGAACCCGAGTGCGAAACCGAAGGCGGCGTTGACGATGAAGTGGATCCACAACACCTGCATCGGGTTGAACGGCTCCCCCTCGGCGATGCCGAACAGCGCCGCCCCGAGGAAGGTCAGGACGAACACGGCCAGCAGCACCAGCACGAACCGGATGTACTTGGTGAGGTTGTCGTAGATCTTGCGGCCCTGCTCGACCGCGAACACGATGGTGGCGAAGTTGTCGTCGGACAGCACCATCCGGCCCGCGTTCTTGGCTACCTCCGTGCCGCTGCCCATCGCGATGCCGATGTCGGCCGCCTTGATCGCCGGTGCGTCGTTGACGCCGTCGCCGGTCATCGCGACCACGTCGCCCTTCTTCTTCAGCGTCTCGGCGAGCAGCACCTTGTGCTCGGGCGCGACGCGGCCCAGCACGCCGATCCCGTCGATGCGGGACAGCCGTTCGGGCTCGGGCAGCGCGGCGAAATCGGCGCCGAGCATGGCCTCGCCGGGGATGCCGAGTTGGGTCGCGATCGCAGCGCCGGTGATCACGTCGTCGCCGGTCACCATGCGGACCCGGATGTGCGCCTCGCGCGCGCCGGCCACCGCCTCCGCCGAAGTGTCCCTCGGCGGGTCGACCATGCCCACCAGGCTGGTGATCCGCAGCGCCGTGACGTAGCCGAGCAGGTCGCCGTGCGGGTCGAAACGCTCGGGGCTGATGTCGCGGGTGGCGGCGGCCATCACGCGTTCGCCCCTGCTTTCCATGCGCTCCAGGTGTTCCTGGGCCCTGGCGGACAGCTCCGCGTCCCACGGAATGCTGTACTGACCGGTCAGCGCGGAGTCCGCTTTGGACAGTACCGCCGGCGCCGCGCCCTTGACGAAGCAGCGGACGACCGGGCGCCCCGACTCGTCCTCGGCCTGATGGAAGGTCGCCATCAGCTTGTAGGTCGGATCGAACGGCAGCACGGCCAGCCGGGGCAGCTCCGCGCGGGTGGCGTCGACGTCGATGCCCGCCTTGTGGCCCAGCACGAGCAACGCGCCCTCGGTGGGATCGCCGACGACCTTGCCGTCGACGAGCTTCGCGTCGCTGGCCACCAGGTACGGCAGGATGGCGCCCTCGATCGTCTCCGCGGACCCGGCCACGCGCTGCACGCGGCCCGCCAGGTCGTAGCCACTCCCGGAGATCGTGTAGCGGGTGGCCGGGTCGACGACCTCGACCGCGGTCATCTGGTTCATCGTGAGGGTGCCGGTCTTGTCGGAGTTGATCGCCGAGGTGAATCCCAGCGTCTCCACCGAGGGCAGGTCCTTGACGATCGCGTCGCGCTTGGCCAGGTCGATGCCGCCGCGCGAGAGGATCGTCTGGGTCACGGTCGGCAGCGCCTCCGGAATCGCGGCGATCGCGAGCGAGACCGCGCTGACGAACAGGGCGTCCCATGCCTGTCCCCGGCTGAGCCCGAGCGCGAACATCACGATCATCGTCAGCCCCGCGGCCGCGGCGATCCACAGGGTGAGCCGGTCGAGCTCCCTGGTCATCGGCGACGGCTCCGGCCGCGTGGCCGACAGCATCCCGGAGATCCGGCCCAGTTCGGTGGCGGCGCCGGTCGCGGTGACGACCAGCATGCCGCTGCCGTGGGTGACCGGGGTCTGCATGAACGCCATGTTCACCTGGCTGCCCGGACCAATCGGCTCGGCCGGGAGCGGCTGCGCGCTCTTGGCGGCGGGCACGCTCTCGCCGGTCAGCGCGGATTCGTCGATCTGCAGCGCGTCGGCACGCAGGATGCGCCCGTCGGCGGGCACCTGATCACCCGCCGCGAGGAGCACGATGTCGCCGACGACGAGGTCTTCGGCCGGGACGAGCGCCTCGTCGCCGTCCCGGCGGACCCGGCCGGACGCCTTCATCATCGACTTCAGCGCGTTCATCGCGCTGTCGGCCTTGCCCTGTTGCCGCAGCCCCACGATCGCGTTCACCACGGTCAGCGCCAGCAGCAGGATCGCCGTGGTCCACTGCCCGATCACCAGCGAGACCACCGCGGCGACGACCAGGATGATCTGCATGTAGCTGCGGTATTCCTCGAGGAACAGCAGCCAGCCCGGCCGTGGTTTCTCCTCCGGCAACGCGTTGGGACCGTTGGCACGCAACGAGTCCGCCGCCTGAGCCGCGGAAAGCCCGCGGCCGGGGTCGACACCGAGTGCGGCGGCGACCTCCTCGGCCGGTCGGGCGTACCACGCCATGGCGGGCGCCGGGACGTCGAAACTCCGTGTCATCTCGCCACCTCGTCTCAAGCGCGGGCCGGAGGCTTGTCTTCGGCTTCGAGCTCCACCCAGGCCTTGCCCAGTTCGTCGCGGGCGTCCTCGCTCACAGTCGGGTACCGGGGATCGAGTCGCACCAACGTGTGTGCCAGCACCGCTCCTGCGCTCAGGCGCGCGAACCATTTCCGGTCGGCCGGGATCACGTACCACGGCGCCCAGGGTTTGCTCGTCGCCGACAGCATCTCGGAGAACGCGAGCTGATAGTCCTGCCAGAAACGCCGTTCCCGGATGTCGGCGGCGGAGAACTTCCAGTTCCGGTCGGGCGTGTCGATCCGTTTCAGGAACCGCTCGCGCTGTTCCTCCCACGACAGGTTGAGGAAGAGCTTCACCACGGCGATCCCGTTTTCGGTGAGGTACCGCTCCCAGTCGTTGATCTCGCGGTAGCGCATGGTCCAGAGGTCTTTGTGCCCGGGAAAGCGTTGCCGGTCCAGGTTCTGCGGGTGCACCCGGACCACGAGGACCTCCTCGTAGTGCGAGCGGTTGAAGATCCCGATCTCACCGCGCGCGGGCAGCCGGCACGCGTAGCGCCACAGGTAGTCGTGGTCGAGCTCCTCGGCCGAGGGCACCTTGAAGCTGCTCACCTTCACGCCCTGCGGGTTGACCCCGCTCATCACGTGCCGGATCGTGCCGTCCTTGCCAGCGGCGTCGAGCGCCTGCAGGCACAACAACACCCCTCGGGTCTTCTCGGCGGCCAGCTTGCGCTGGTACTCGGCGAGCAGTTCGACCCCGGTGCGCAGCAGCTCGCGGCCGTCGCGCTTCTTCGTGACCCCGGCTTTGAACGCGGGGTCGAAATCCCTGGCGAGCCGCACCTTCGAGCCCGGATCGACGCGCAGCGGCTGGATGAAGTCCGCTATCCGCTCGGCTCGTTCGTCGTTCATTTCCCCTCCTGCTCAGTGCAAGCGAACCAGGACGAAGTTCTTCATCAGGATCATCACGACGCCGAGCAGCCCGGCCGCGCAGGTCGCCCCGATCAGCGCTGGCCCGCGCAGCCGGGCGGCCCGTGCGGCCGACCACGCGTGGCACACCAGCAGCACCACCGCCGCGGTCAGCCCGGCGTTGGCCGCGGTCATCGGCTCGGCGCCGGCCAGCCGGACGAGCAGCAGGACCGCGAGCGGGCCGTAGGAGGCCGTCACCATCGGCCAGCTGGCCCGCAGCTCGGCGGCGATCTGCGCCCTGCCGGGAACCCTGCCGTCGTGCACGTGCTCGCCGAGCAGTTCCGCGTACTCCTCGGCCGTCCAATAGACCAGGAGCGTGACCACGACCGCGATCGCGAGCGGCACGGTGGGCAGCTGACCGCCGGCCGCGGTCAGGATGGCCGCGGTGACGATCGCCCCGTATATCCCCGCCGCTCGGCGGCGCCCGGCGATCCGCATGCCGCGACGTTAGGAGCGCGGCGGCCTGGCACGCATCACCCGCGACAGGCGAGGAAACGACGCCGCCCGGTAGAGCACGCTGGCAGCCAGGTTTTCCGGATTGGAGGCGGCGATGTCCGAGCAGTACTTACCGAGCACCCCACGAGCGTCCAGCCGGGCCGACGAGGGCTGGCTGGTGTTCGCCGGGCTCATGGTGATCCTCGCCGGGCTGTTCACGGCGGTCATGGGGGTCGTCGCGCTGGTCGCGGACGAGCATTACGTCGTCGGCCCCGAGGGGACCTGGCTCATCGACCTCACCGGCTGGGGCTGGCTTCACCTCGCTGTCGGCCTGTTCGCGGTCGGGATCGGTGTCGCGCTCGGGACGGGAGCGACCTGGGCGCGGGTGGTCGCGGTGCTGCTGGCGTGCTTCAACGCCTTGTCGCATCTGCTTTTCCTGGACACGTCCCCGCTCCGGTCGGCCATCGTCATCGCGCTCGACGTGCTGGTGATCTGGGCGGTCGTGACCCATCCCGCGGAGTACCGGTGACACCGCGCCCCGGCGGCGCCCCGAAACCGGCGCGGGCCAAGCGAAAGGTCCCGGTCAAGCTGATTCTCGCGGCGGCGCTGGCCGCGGTCGGCGTGACGTTCATCCTGCAGAACCGCCAAACCGTCGACATCCGCGTGTTCACCACGACGATCAGCGGACCGCTCTGGGCCGCGCTGGCCGGGGTGTGCGTGATCGGGCTGCTCGTCGGGATCCTGCTCGTCCGGGGCACCACGCGGTGACGGCCGTCCGTTCTCCCGCGGCCCGGCGCGGTTTCGCGTTCACCGCGCTGGCCTGCGGCGTCGCGGCGCCTGTGCTGACGCTCGTCGTGCTGGTGCGCGATCCGCTCGAGCTGATCGCCGCCGTCGTGCTCGTCGGCTGCGCGGTCGCCGCCGCGTGGGCGGCGCTGATCCGGCGCGGATGGCGCCGTATTCCGGCCGCCGTGCTCGCCGTGCTCGCGTTGACAGCCACCGCCGCGCTGCCGGATGTACGCGCCTACCTGTGGTTCGCCGTGGTGGCCATGCTTGTCGTGTTCTCCGCGGGCGCGGCGAGGGCCGCGCTGGGCCAGGCGCCCGTGGGCACCGTCCGCCGGACCGCGCAGGCCCGTCACGGCGTGCTGTTGCTGAACCCGCGCTCCGGCGGCGGCCGGGCCGCCCGGTTCAAGCTGGCGGACAAAGCCCGCGTGGCCGGGATCGTGCCCATCGAGCTGCGGCCGGGCGACGATCTGCGCGCGCTGGCCGAGCAGGCAGTCACGGACGGAGCGGACGTGCTCGGCATGGCGGGTGGCGACGGTTCCCAGGCGGTGGTCGCCGACGTGGCCCGCCGCCACGGCGTGGCGTTCGTCTGTGTCCCGGCGGGCACCCGGAACCACTTCGCGCTCGACCTCGGCCTGGACCGCGACGATGTGCCCGGGTCACTGGCCGCGTTCGGCGACGCCGTGGAACGACGCGTCGACCTCGCCGAACTCAACGGCCGCGTCTTCGTCAACAACGTCTCGCTCGGTGTGTACGCGACCGTCGTCCAGTCGCCCGACTACCGTGACGCCAAGGCGGCGACGGTGGTGCGGCGGCTACCCGACCTCCTCGGTCCCGACTCCCGGCGCCCGGACCTGCGCTTCGCACTGCCCGACGGCACCCGCCGTGAGTCGGCCGATCTCCTGCTCGTCTCCAACGACCCGTACCGCCTCGAGCATCTGAGCGGATTCGGCACCCGCGAGCGTCTCGACGCCGGGGCCCTCGGCATCGTCACGGTGACGGTGAACCGGGCCGCCGACGTCCCCGCGCTGATCTCGGCCGAGGTCGCCGGCCGGCTCTCCCGGTTCCCCGGATACCGGTCGTGGTCGGCGCGGGATTTCGTGGTCGACTCGGAATGTCCCCTCGTCGAGGCGGGCGTCGACGGCGAAGCGGCGCGGCTCGCGCCGCCACTGCGTTTCCGGATCCTGCCGGGCGCGTTGCGGGTCCGCATCCCGCGCCACGCACCCGGCGCGTCCCCCTCGGCCCTGCTCCCACCGGGAACGCCGGCCACGATCGTCGCGCTCTTTCACGTCATCACCGAGGCCCGGCCAGGGCCAACGGCGCCCCGATAGAGGCCCAATTCCTCTATCCGCGAGCACGGCGGATATCGATCATTATCGCTATCGCGAGTCGTTATCCGACCAATGGGCAAAAAAAGGGGCGAGCCTTGACGATTTATCTCGAGCAACCTCGAACGCACGACTTGGTCGACAACTTCATCCAGGTCGCGGGAATAGCGGGCGGAGCGTTCGAAGCGAATTTCAACTACCGTATCCACGACGGGCACGACGAGGTGACCGGCTCCTTCCTGGCCGGTGACGGCGGGGGCGGGCACGGCCAGTTCCAGATCACCGTCGATGTCGGCGGCGCGAGTTTCAAGCTGGACCGGTTGTCCGTGGAGTTGTTCCACACCTCCGGGAATGACGGTTCGGAGCTGGACAAGGTGATCGTGCCGGTCGTCTTCGGCCCGATGATCGTTCCGGGCTACCGCGCCTACCTCGAGCACGTGGTGGTGCCCGGTGAGACGCTGTCGGGCATCTCGGCCAAGTACTACGGCAATGCCACTCTTTACCACCGCTTGGTCGCGGCGAACCCCGACACGATCACCGATCCGAACCTCATCCACCCGGGTGACCTCATCCGCGTGCCCCAAGGCGACTGACAGGTGATAGCTGGAAACCCCCTTCGATCAGCCGGAGGGGGTTTCCGCATATGTCGGCTCATTGACGCTTGAGGAATGCCCAAAGGAGCTTCAGGGGTTTGATGAACTTGCCGAGGACCGTGGTGGCGACGGCACTGCAGATCCAGTGGGAGGTGCAGCCCTTGTAAAGGCTCTCCCAGGTGGTCGACGGGCCGTAGTTCCAGCGGGCCTTGAAGACGTCGAGCTTGTAGTAGATCGAGTTGTCACGGGTGCTCTTCACCGAGATGACGCCGTCGTAGCAGTCGCCAGGGTCATTCACGCTGCGCACCCAGCCGTGCATACTGCACTCCATGTAGGAGCCGTTGGGCTCGGCCTGCGCGGCCGGGGCGACGGCGCCGAAGAGCGAGGCGATCATGGCCAGCAGCAGCGCCGGGACGAGACGACGAGCTTTCGAATAGTTCTTCATGTCCGGATTGTGATCATGCCAATGCCCAGGCGCCGCCCAGATCCCGCCCAGGCGGTATCCCCAGGTTTCGGGATACCGCGCACGTTCCGCTCCCGCGACGCTGCGATACATGGGTGCGGCAGGGACGACAGTGCTGGTGTGCGATCCGGGCGCGGATGGGCTCGCGCTGATCGCCGAGCGGGTGCGCGCGGCGCCGGGCGCGCGGGTACTGGTGGTCGCGCCGCGGTGTGACGACGAGTCCGTGCTCGCGGCGCTGCGGGCGGGCGCGCACGGCTACCTGCTCGACACCGCGGATCGCGACGACGTGGCGCGGGCCGTCCGTGCGGTGGACGCGGGCGGGCTGGTGCTCGCGCCGCCGATCGCCGACCGGCTCGCGAACCTGCTTTCGGCGCCGGAGTCGTTCGACGAGCTGACGGCCCGGCAGCGCGCCGTGCTCGATCTGCTGGCCGCCGGCATGGACAACGCCGTGATCGCGCGGCAGCTGCGGCTGGCGCCGAAGACGGTGCGCAACCATCTCAGCGCGATCTTCGCGCGCTACCGCTTCACCAGCCGCGCTGACGCGATCACACGGGCGCGCGCGGCCGGTTTCGGGCGGGACAAGCCGCAGGTCGCCTGAGGCGCTGCCCGATCGGGCAGCTTGGGACAATTCGCGTTGCGGCGCTGGGAAACGAGCGGCCAGACTTGACCTCGTGACTCGATCGGGGGACCGCCTCGCGCGGGAGTTCGCCGCCTCCGCCCGGCAAGGGGCGAGCGCGGTGGAGACGGCCGAGCTGATCTCGCGGGCACTCGCGCCGGTGGTGGCGCACGACGCCGTGCGGCTGGCGGGCAGCAACCCGGCCCCCGGCTGGGACATGGGCTCGTTCGGGTTCTGGCACGGCTACGAGCCCGCGCTCGTGGTGGAACTGCAGAACCGCTATTTCCTCGGCGACGACCCATGGGCGGTCGACGCGATCGCCCGGCGGCCGGTGCCGGTCGCCATGCTCGGCGTCGGCGATCACGGCGCCCAGCGACTGCTCGCCGAGCACGGCGTCGGCTGTGAACTGAGGCTGGTGCTGCGGGACGGGCGCGGGGTGTGGGGCGTGCTGACACTGGCACGTGAGCTCGGCGGCCGTCCGTTCGACGCGGTGGACGCCCGCCGCGTGCTGGACTTGACGCCGGAGCTGATCGCGGCGCTGCGCGGGTACGTCATGGCCGTCCCGCTGCAGTCCGGAGCACCCGCGCTGCCGCCGGGTGTGGTGATCATGGGACCCGACAACCGCGTCAAGACGGCGACCCCGCAGGCTTACCGCTGGAAGGAACAGCTGAGCCGCGAGCGCGGGGTTCCAGCCTGGATGGGCGAGCTGTTCTTCGCCGGGCTGGCGATGCGCGCCCGCGACCCCCACGCGGTGCCGAGCACCGTCTACGGGCCCTCGGTGACCTACGGGCGGTGGACCGGTTTCCACGCGGAACTCCTCCCCGAAACGGGCGAAGTCGCGATGGTCATCGAGGCGGCGTCCGGCAAGCAGCTGCTACCGGTGTTCTGCGACTGGTACGGCATCACCGCCCGCGAACGCCAGGTGCTCACCGAGGTGCTCGACGGCGCGCCGCCGAAGCGGATCGCGGGCAGGCTGGGCGTCTCGCCTTACACGGTCAACGACCATCTCAAGGCCATCTTCCGCAAGACCGGCGCCGGCGGGCGGGACGAGCTGGTCACCGCGGTCACCGGCTGAACCGGGTCGTGAGTGTTGTGTCCGGTTACTGCTCGGAAGGCCAAATGTGGCGTGATCGCCGCTTGCTGGGTGAGGGTCTTCCTCGCCCAATCCGACGTGGATGAAGGCTCACGGACATGCCCTGCTGTGCCGTTTCGCTCCGAAGCGCACTCAACTCGGCCCTGCAGACTGGGGGTCGTGAGTGTTTAGGCCGGTTAGAACCGGCCGGAACGCTCACGACCCCCGGCCCCCACAAGTCAAGCAAGTTGACTGAGGGGGATTTGAGGCGTTGAACGACCCATTTCCCCCTCAGTCAACTTGCTTGACCTTGCCCGCAGGTGGCTAGCCGCGGCGAACGGAAGGATCTGGCCGCACAACGTCCAGATTCGTCCACTCACGACCAGCTACGGCGCGGCGTTCATGAGGTCGAGCGCGCTCTGCTGGCGGGCCGCGTCGATCGCGTCGATGGCGGCGTACCAGTGCAGGCCGTACTGATCGAGCGCGTTGCGGTCGACCGAGTAGGCCCGGTCGGCCTGGCGTTTCAGGTACGCCGTGTACGGATGGTCCGCCAAGGCGGCGTTCAGCGCCGCCAGTCCCCGCACGTCCGCGCCTTTGAACGACGGCCCGTCGGCGCCGCAGTCACCGCCTTCGCACGGGTCGCGAAGGATGCCGTCGCTCGTGTTCAAAGCGGAGGCCGTGACGTTCGCATCGCCGAGTTTGCGGGCTGTGGCGAGCAGGGCGCTTTCCCGGGTGGCGCGATGCAGCTCGGTGAGCGCGTGGATCAGGACGCCTTGGTTGTAGGACCAGACGGCGCTGCCGTTGTTGCGGCAGGTACCGAGGTCGACACCGTCGTTGACCAGCGAGGATCCGTTGACCATGCCGGTGCCCTGGAACCAGGTCCAACCGGCCTTCGCGCGTCCTAAGTAGACGGTGTCGCCGCCGATGCGGTTGTGCAGCGCGGCGTTGAGCTCGATGTAGAGAGAGTTGGCGATGGCGTTCTTGTAGGTGCGCGCGGTGCTCCACCAGACCCCGCCGCCGCAGGTGCCGTCCCAGTAGGCGGCCATGTGGTCGGCGTCGGCGCGGGCGGTGGTCAGGTAGCGGCGGTCGCCGGTGACGTCGTAGGCGGCGATCCAGGCCAGGCCCCACCAGCCGGTGTCGTCGATGTACTCGTTGCGGAACTGGCCGAACGCCTTGCCGAGGTTGAGGTCGTAGGTGCGCGCGATGGCGTAGCGGTAGCTGCCGAGGCCGGTGACCTGCATGTTCCGGATCAGCGCGGTGAGCGCGTTGGCCGAGTTCCACCAGCCGGTGGTGTCGAACAGGCCGGTTCCCTTGTTGTAGAACATCATCTGCGCGGTGGCCGCGGCCGTCCGCCGGTCCCCCGCGTTCCAGGTGCTGCGCGCCCACGCGGTGCACGCGATCTCGACGCGATCGCCCGCCTTGCCGCAGGCGCGCAGCGCACCGACGCCCTGGTTGTTCCAGTCGTCATTGTTGTACATCCCGGTCCGCCAGCCGGTGGCGCCCGCCGGGATCTTGGTGCTGCCCAGCCGTGAGCCGGACGCCCAGCTCCGGCCGCCGTCGAACGAGCGGTCCAGCCAGATCTCGTCACCGGGGCTGCCGTGGTCGATCGTCGCCCAGCCCATGGCGTCGGCGTCGTCGAAATGCAGTGCGATCGCCCGGGAGAACAGCGTCACCGACACCGGCCTGCGATCACCGGGCGAGGTCGCCGGATCCGCGCCGTCACACCGCTTGTTGCAGATGGCGGCAAGTTCGGCGGGTGGCGACGGGGTCGTGGTGGTCTCGTCCGCGTGCGCGGTGGACGTCGTGGACAGGAGTATCGCCAGAACCGCCAGCAGAACCTTCACCGATGACCCCCTTGAAGTGAAATCAGCGTGTGTCCGCGACTGGCGCAGTGTCAATACGAATGCCGATATTGGTCCAGACAAACGTGGACAAAATCAGCGGTTTAAGCTCTCTCCCTCGGTGAGGGAGGAACCGTGGAACCTGGCGACCCCGAAGACCTGCTGGCCCGCGTCGGCGAGGTCTGCAGGCTTTACTGGGCCAAACGCGATCACCCGGACATCGACGCGCGCGAGGAGCTCGCGGACGGGCTCCACTACGTCCGAGTGTCCTATGTGGACGCGAAACTCACCAGGCACGTGTTCATGGGCGCCCACGAGGGCACCCTCGATCTCGCCACCGTCGACGCGTTCACCAGGCTTTTCGACGAACACCCCGAAGCCCGCGTCCGCGAATTGGTCTATCTGGGTGAACCACCCGCACCGGAGGTCGAGGACGCCGCCGCCCGGTCGTATCTCGCCGTCCGGTCGTTCCGCGAGTACCAGGACCTGCTGTGGAACTCCACCGGCTACCTCGCCGCCCAGACCGGCAGGCTGACGCAGGACGGCGCGTATCCGCTGCACCAGCACGTGGACAAACGCTGGGCATTGCTCGGCCAGGAGCCGGGCGAAGTCACCGCCGCCAAGCAGATCCTGAGCTGGCTGGACACCGACGGCCCGCGGTTCGTGCTGGTACTGGGCGATTTCGGCACCGGCAAGACGTTCCTCGTCCGCGTGCTGGCCCAGGTGCTGGCAAAGCACGACGACCTGGTCCCAGTGCTCGTGACCATGCGCGACCTGGAAAAAGGACGCACCCTCGACGAGCTGCTCGGCCAGCACCTGGCCCGGCATCGCCCCGACGACTCCTTCCACGCGAACTCGTTCCGCTACCTGTTGCGCGAAGGCCGGATCGTCCTCCTCTTCGACGGCTTCGACGAACTCGCCCAGCGCCCCACCTACGACCGCGTCAAACAGCACTTCGACACCCTGCGCCAAGCCGCCGACGGCTCCGCGAAGATCGTCGTCACCAGCAGGCACCAGCATTTCGCCACCGACAGCGAGGTGCTCAACGAACTCGGCCGCGACGCACGCGCCCTGCCCGGCGCCCGCATCATGCGCCTGGTCCCCCTCGACCCGCAGCAACGCCGCGACCTCGTCGGCAAGACCCTCGACGACGCCGCGGCCGCCGACTTCCTCCGCGACCTCGAAGCCGTGCCCAACCTGCCCGAGCTGGCCGCCAACCCGCGCATGCTCACGTTCATGATGGCGCGCCGCGACAGCATCACCCGCCTGGTCAAGGCGGGTGCCAGCTTCGAGCCGATGACGGCGGGCAGGCTGTACGGGATCCTGCTCGCGGATTGGCTCGCGCACGAGGTGACCAGGCAAAGCGCGCCGGGCGCCGCCGACCCGCTGACCGCCTATACCCGCCACACCGCCGTGCGGGCACTCGCGGTCCTGATGTGGCGGTCCGGCCGGGACAGCATTCCCCTGTCCGAACTCGGCGAGTTCGCCGAGGGCATCGCCGAGCTGAGCACGTGGCAGACCCAGCCGGGCGAAGCCGCGCACGCCATCGGGTCCAGCACGGTGCTCGTCCGCACCGACACCGGTGAGTTCGCCTTCATCCACCGATCGGTGCTGGAGTGGTTCGTGGCGGACGCGATCCGCGACGACCTCATCGTGGGCCGCACCTGCTTGCTGCTGGGGGAAACCGCCCTGAGCCCACTGGTGGCCGACTTCCTGTGCGACCTCGCCGGCACCGAACGGATCGCGGGCTGGGCACGCGCGACAGTCGAGTGGGACGGCGACGCGACCGGGCCGAAGGCCACGACGAACGCGGCGCTGTTGTTGCGCCGCACCAATCAGGCCGTGCAGGTCGACTACACCGGGCAGGATCTGCGGGGCGCGGATTTGTCCCAGGAGGACCTTACGCATGCGAGGCTGGCCAATGCGTTGCTGGAAGGCGCAGTCCTGTCCGGCATCATGACGGGCGCCGACCTCAGCGGAGCGCAGCTGGTCAACGCGCGACTGGCGGGCGCGGACCTGACCGGCGCCGATCTGACCGGCGCGGATCTGACCGGCGCGTGGCTCGCGGGTGCGAATCTCACGGGCGCGAAGCTCGACGGCGCGAAGCTGGATCGAGCTGTCCTCCTCGGCGCCGTCGTGGATGAGAGCGAGTTGGCCGGCGCCAGCACTTTCGGCGCGGCGCTGCCGGGCGCGACCCTGACACCCGAGGTCAGCGGTCGTTCGCAGATCAGCGCACTCGCGACGTTCGGAGACATCCTCGTGACGGGCCACCGTGATGGTGCGGTGCGGTTGTGGGAGGCGGCCACCGGTAGACAGGTGCGCACACTCATGGGCGGCACGAGACCGATCGACGCTGTGGCCGTGCCCTTGGACGGTTCGTGGGTGGCCGCGGCGAGCACCAGTGGCTCGGTCCGGATCTGGCGCCCGGAGACCGGCGAGTTGCTGTGCCGCCTGCCTTCCCAGGCCGCTGCGATCTCGGTGCTGGCGGCCGAGCCGAGTGGCCGGTGGTTGGCGACGGCCGGTCGACGGGATCCTGTCAGGTTCTGGGATCCCCGCACCGGCACCCACGAGGCCGAGATTCGCGGCTCGACCGGTCAGGTCGAGGCGATGGCGGTGTCCGCGGATGGTGCCAAGCTGGTGTTGTCCTGTCGCCACGCCGCCACTGAGGTCTGGCATCTCGGTACCCAGTGGTTCGAGCTGGTGCACACTCTGCCACGCGACGGCAAGAACGTGAGGGCCTTGGCGATTGCTCCCCAGGGCGACTGGGTGGCCACCGGTCACGCCGACGGCACCGTCCAGGTGTGGGACCTCTCTGTCCCGAGCGCACGGCAGCTGACCTCGTTCAGTGGGCGGAGGCTCACGACCGCTGTCGAGGCATTGACCACCAGCGCCGATGGGCGGTATCTGGCTGCCACCGGCGGAGGCGAGATCCGGCTCCTGTTCCCGCGCACCGGCAGTGTCGGGCAGGTCATTCGCACCTCGCTGAAGAATTCTCCCGCGGTGACCGCCGCGGCCGACGGCTCCTGGCTCGCCTTGGTATCTAGCGACGGCACCCTGCAACGATGGGATCCCGAGACAGCGGAATCGCTGCCTGGTATCCAGGACGGCGTAGTGCCGGTCGATGGACTCGCGATCACCACTGAGCCCCCGTTGCTCACGATCGGCACCAGGGACACGATTCTGCAGTTCGACGCGAACGACGGCTACTGCGTTGAACAGATGATCGGCATGGCGGTCACCTTCGCGGGGGACATGCAAAGGCGGTTGGCTTTCGCCGTCGAGGACACGCAAGGCGTGGCGGTTCAGGTCGGATATCACCTGGGGGAAGTCCTCGACAGCGCAGGTCGGTACCGCGCCAGGAAGCCGGTGCTCGCAGTGGCGCCGGACGGGAACTCGGCGGCTGTCGCCGATTCCACCCACAGGGTCCTGCTGCGCCGTCTGCCCACAAGCGAGCATCTCCGGACTCTGCAAAGGCATGAGAAAAGAGTGTGCGCCTTGGTCTTCGATCCCGCCGGGCGCTGGCTCGCTTCCGCCGGTATCGACGGCGTGATCCACTCGCGCGACCCTGGCACCGGCGATGAACTCTGGACGCTCGCGGCCGGCGTTGGCCCCTTATACGCACTGGCGGTGGCCCCGGACGGTACTTGGCTGGCTTCCGCGGGTACAAGCGAGATCATTCGGATCCATGACCCCGCGAGCGGCAGTGAACTACTCCGGCTGAACCACAGCGGCGGGAGAGTGTTCGCGCTGGCGGCGGCACCGGATGGCTCCTGGCTTGCTTCGGCAAGTGCGGACGGGTGCATCCGCCTCTGGCGCACTAAGGGTTCACAGCCGCCCCTCCGGGTCATGCGTGGCAGCCCCAGTGCGGTACGGGCTTTGGCGGCGGACCCCGATGGCCGCTGGCTCGCCGCCGCGAGCGACGACGGCGCCGTGCGGCTGTGGGATCCCCGAACCGGCGCTCTGCTGAAGCTGTTCGTAGGTAACCACGGTGGCTGGATTGCCGCGCTCCCCGAAGCCACGGGCTACCTCTACGAAGGTGATCCAGCCGGGTTCTGGTGGACGACGGGGCTATGCCGGTTCGATCCCGCGGAACTCGAGGACCTGCCGATGGAAGCCCGAGCGCTGGCCAGGCTGCCGTGAACGAGCCGAGCGCCAAATGGCGTCCGGACGCCCCCGCGCGTGCGGCTCTGCGCTGGGCCGAAGCGGCCGGTCTCGCCTGGACCAAGTCCGGCGAGCGGCCGCACGTGGGCTCGCGTGAGTTGCTGGTCGGGATTCTCCTCGCGGATCTGCACGAGAGTCCCGCACGGGTGTTCCTCCACCATTTCGGCATTCCCGTCGGCGCGCTGCTCTCCCCCATGCCGCGACCGCTGGACCCGGCCGAGCTACTGACGCTGGTCGACCGCGTGCCGGAGAACCCACCGGTCGCCGACGCGCTCAAGGACGCGACAGCCACCCTCGCGGGCCCGGGCAAGCTGATCTCGGTGCGTGAGCTTTTCGGCGCGCTGCTCAGGGCGAGCGATGAGTTCGGGGTCCGGCTGGCGCAGTTGCTGGCGGCCAGGGGCGTCGACCTGTGGGAGGTGATCACGGCCTACCGCGAGCACCTCGCCAGCCGGATCCCGCTGGCCGAGCTGCTGCGCGAACGGTTTCCCGGTGCGGGCGCCCGGGTGCGGCTGCCGGCGTATCTGCCGGATCAGCCGCGCCGGGACACGGCGGATCTGGTCGGGGTGACCGAGGAGATCAACGCCTTCGCCAACCTCATCGCGTCGCGGCAGCTGGTGCCGCCGCTGGCGATCGGGTTGTTCGGGGATTGGGGGTCCGGGAAGAGCTACTTCTTGCGGGGGCTGCGGGACCGTGTCGGCACGATCGCGCGGGACGCGGCCGAGGACACGTTCCTGCGGCATGTCGTGCAGGTCGAGTTCAACGCGTGGCAGTACGTCGGGGGTGATCTGTGGGCGAGCCTCCTGGAACATCTGTTCCGTAATCTGCGGCGTTCCGGTGACGACAGCGATGATCTGCTCGGGCAGCGGCAACAGTTCTGGGTCGGCAAGATCCGCGACGCCGAGACCGAGCACGGTATGGCCGTAGAAGACCGGGCTGCCCTCAAGAAGGAACTCGAAGCAGCGCAACGTACCGTCGCGCTGAAAGAACAGGAGCAGCGAGACGCGCTCGCCGGACTGGCGAGAGCGCGCGAGAAAAACCCTTTCGCGGCCTGGAAACCGTCCGCTGAGCTTCGCGAGAAGATCTCCGAAGCCGCGGCGAAGGCCGGAATCGACGTGGTGGGTGAGCGGGCCGAAGAACTCGCCGCGGAGCTGGGGAACGCGCGGAAAGCGTTGGGGGCGGCCGGAACCGTACTGGCGCCGTTGCGCACCGGCGGGTGGCGGTATGCGGGCGCGGTCGGCGCGTTGCTCGTGCTTCCGGTGATCGTGGGTTTCGCGGTGCGGCACGCGGACGCGCTCGCCGGGGTCGCGGCGACCATCAGCTCCGTGCTGGCCTCGGTCATCGGGTATCTCAAGCTCGGCACCGGCGCCGTGACCAGCGCGACGAGCAAGATCGCCCAAGCGCAGACGGAACTCGCGCAGGCCGAGGCGGAGCAACGCGAGCGGTTCGAGCAGGAGATCAAGGAAGCGGAAACCACACTGACCGAAGCACAGTCCGCATTGGACAGTGCCACCTGTCAGGAACAAGAGCTGGCAAGCAAGGTCGTCGGGCTGAAGGCCGAGCTCGCCGCGATGACTCCGCGCCGGGTGCTCAGTGACTTCATCACCGACCGGCTCGCGAGTGAGGATTACCGCAGTCATCTCGGTGTGCCCGCGCTGGTACGCCGAGACCTGGAGCGGCTGTCCCGGCTCGTCGCCGCGCATCGGGACAACCCGGCAGGCGAGCCGGTGCCGGAGGACTACGCGATCGACCGGATCGTCCTCTACATCGACGATCTTGACCGCTGCCCGCCCGAGCTGGTGGTGAAGGTGCTCGAAGCGGTGCACCTGCTGCTCGCGTTCCCGCTGTTCGTGGTGGTGGTCGCGGTCGACTCGCGCTGGCTCACCAGCTCGCTCGAGAAACACTACGCGCAGCTCGGCGGGGATGGCGCGTCCCCGGACGCCTATCTGGAGAAGATCTTCCAGGTCCCGTTCTGGGTACGGCCGCTCGGCGCCGGCACGCGGCAGGACATGCTGCGTGCGCTGCTCGCGCCGAGCCTCGCCGCCGAGCCGCGGGTGAGCGATGCGGAACCCGAGCAGGGAGCCGAGCTGCAGCCTGCCGACTTCGCGGTTTTCGCCCAGCGGGTGGCTTCGCTGTCCGGTGCGCGCCGGGACGAGACCTCGGGGTTGACGGCGACCGGGCTCACCTTGACCGCTCGGGAGCTCAAGGGGGTCGAGGACGCCGCCGGGCTGCTCGGCGACACGCCCCGCGCGATCAAGCGCTTCGTCAACACCTACCTGCTCGTGAAGTCCATGAGCGTCGCACGCGGCTGGTCGATCCCCGATGACCGGCAGCTCGCGGTGCTGATCGCGCTGGTCACCTGGCACCCGGGTGTCGTCGAAGACCTGCTGTCCCGGATCACGCCCGAGGACGGAACGCTCGGCAAAGCACTGGCGGACCGGCCGATTCCGGTGCTGGAGCGCTGGATCGCCGAGAAGCCGGACCGTGCCGAGCTCGATCTGGCCCCGTTCCGGGACTGGATCGAGCTCGTGGCCCGGTTCCGGTTCTCCCGCTAGCCGATCTTGTCCAGTTCGGCGAGCGCGTCGGCCGCGAGTTCGAGTCCGGCGCCCGCGACGTTCTCCCGCAGGTGCTCGACCGACGACGTGCCGGGGATGAGCATCATGTTCGGCGAGCGGTGCAGCAGCCAGGCGAGCGCGACCGACATCGGGGTCGCCTCGAGGCGGTCCGCGACGGCGTGCAGCGCGTCGGACTGCAGGGGGCTGAAGCCGCCCAGCGGGAAGTACGGGACGAACGCGATGTCCTGGCTCGCGGTGAGGTCGACGAGCGCGTCGTCGTCGCGGCGGGCGACGTTGTACATGTTCTGCACGCAGACGACCGGGGCGATCGACTGGGCTTCGGCGAGCTGGTCGGCGTTGACCGTGCTGAGGCCGAGGTGGCGGATGAGGCCTTGCTGCCGCAGCTCGGCGAGTGCCTCGAACTGCGCGGCGAGCGAGCCGGGCTCGGGGGTGTCGAAGCCGCCGACGCGGAGGTTGACCACGGCCATCTGGTCGAGGCCGAGGCGGCGCAGGTTGTCGTGGACCTGGGCGCGCAGCTCGTCGGGGGTACGGGCGTGCGGCCAGCCGCCCTGCTCGTCGCGTCGGGCGCCGACCTTGGTGACGATGTGCACGTCGTCGGGGTACGGGGCGAGCGCCTCGCGGATGATCTCGTTGGTGACGTGCGGGCCGTAGAAGTCGGCGGTGTCGATGTGGTTGACGCCGAGTTCGACGGCGGTGCGCAGCACGGCGATCGCCGCGTCGCGGTCCTTCGGCGGGCCGAACACGCCGGGTCCGGCCAGCTGCATCGCGCCGTAGCCGACACGGGTGAGTTCGAGATCGCCCATGCGGTAGGTGCCGCCGGGCAGGTCGTGGGATGACATCGGTTCCTTCCAGCTCGCGGCCTGGGTGCCGCGAGCACCCTCTCACGATGCACTGGCGCCCGCCGCGCAGGCAGTGCCCCGCGCATCCTGGGGGTGACGGGACCAGGCAGCGCCGCCGCGCCGAACCTATAGTTGGGGTCGTGACCGGTTCGAACGCGCTCGGCGAGTACCTGCGGGCGCGGCGCGAGCTGGTCGACCCGGCGGACGCGGGCCTGCGGGTCACCGGGGTGCGGCGCACGCCGGGGCTGCGCCGCGAGGAGGTCGCGACGCTGGCCGGGATCAGCGCCGACTACTACCTGCGCCTGGAACAGGGCCGCGACCGCAACCCTTCGCCGCAGGTGCTCGAGGCGCTCGCCAGGGTGTACGGGCTCGACGCGGCCGCGACCGAGTACCTGCTGAGCCTGTCGACGGCCCGTGCGGCGCCGCGGCGGCCGCGCCGTGAGGTGGTGCCCACCGGGGTGCGGCAGCTGCTCGACACGATCGGGTTGCCCGCGTTCGTGGAGAACCGCCTGTTCGAGGTGCTGGCGGCGAACCGGCTCGCGACCGCGCTCTCCCCCACCATGGCGCCGGGGATGAACCGGCTGCGCGCGGTGTTCCTCGATCCGGCCGAGCGGGAGCTGTATCCCGAGTGGGAGCAGGCGACCGCGGGCATGGTGGCGGCGTTCCGGTCGTCGATCGGGACCGGGGTCGACGATCCGCGGATCACCCAGCTGGTCGGTGAGCTTTCGCTGGCCAGCCAGCGTTTCCGGACGCTGTGGGCGCGTCATGACGTCAAGCCGCTGAGCGGCGGGCCAGCGCGGATGCTGCATCCGGAGGTCGGGATGCTCGAGTTGCGGCGGGAGAAACTAGCCATCGGTGACTCCGATGGCCAGCTGCTGGTCATCTACCACGCGGAGCCGGGGTCCGAAAGCGCCCAATCGCTCGCTCTACTTGGGTCTTTTGCCGAGATCGGGATTTCCGAAAACGGATGATGCTAATGCAAGTGCGTCCGCATTTGCAGATATTGACCGCTCAAGAATTGGGTTACGATTTTCTCCGAGAGTTCAGCCGGAAATCATTCTTGGGGAGTACGCCATATGCGCCGCTGGGTTCGCTACCGACTTCCCGTGCTCGTGTGCGTGGACAGCGACGACCGGCAGGAGCGGCACACGGTCACCCACGTCGTGATCCCGACACCTCAGGAAGGCAGCACGCTCGAGCTCGATCCGGCCGGCGAGTTCCTGATCTACGACCAGAACATGCGGCGCACCAACGACAACGAGGTGGTCGTGCACCGGGTGGTGGCCGCGGCGGAGAACAAGGCCGAGTGGCCGCCCGCGACCAGGGGCCGCCGACGCCAGTCGTGAGTGTTGCGGCCGGTTCTAACCGGCCGCAACACTCACGACCCCCCTCAGAGGGTGACGGACCAGCTGTCCAGGACGCCGGTGTCACCAGGCCCGTAGTCGGTCACCCGCAGCTGCCAGCGCCCGCCCGCCGGGGACGACGCGTTGGGCACGGTGAAGGTGCGGACGCCGGTCCAGGCGGTGCAGGTGGCGCCGCCGCTGTACTTGAGCGGGTAGCCCTTGCCTTTCGGGTCGAGCAGGGTGAGGCCGAGGTCTTCGGCGCAGGTGTGGTCGATGGTCACCGCGACGGTGAGCGGGGTGGCCGCCTGCCCGGTCAGTGTCGAGGTGATCGGGCTGAAGATCTGCTGATAGTCGCGGATCGGGTAGTCGGTGCCATTGCTCAGGGTGCGGCCTCCCCCGGCCTGGGTGCGGGCGGACACCGGGGTGCTCGCGGGTGAGAGGTTGCCCGCGGCGTCGCGGGCCTTGATGGTGAACGTGTAGGCGGTGTCGGGGTTCAGGCCGGTGACCGTGGCGGTGGTGCCGGCGGACGAGGTCGCCAGCGTGGAGCCGTTGTAGACGTCGTAGCCGGTGACGCCGACGTTGTCCGTCGCGGCGTCCCAGGCGAGGGAGACGCTGTTCGCGGTGGTGCCGGTGGCGCGCGGGTTGGCGGGCGTGCTCGGCGGGGTGGTGTCGTCTTCGCCGCCGCCGGTGACGAGCTTGAGCTGCCACTTGTTCAGCGCTTCGGCGACGGGCTGGAAGAGGGACATGTCGCCGTCGCTGGGGTTTTCGACGCACTGCGAGGGGCCGCCGTCGTGCAGGCCGGTGGCCTTGCTGCCGAGCAGCCAGCCGCCGCCCGAGTCGCCGCCGAGTGAGCAGGCGGTGGTCCAGGTGAGGTCTTCGATGATGAGCCCGCCGCCGTAGTCGACGGACTTGTGCGTGTACTTGACCTCGCCGCACTTCCAGTGCGAGGTGTTGCCGGAGTGGCAGACGCGGTCGCCGACCATGGCCTCGGCCTGGCCGGTGACGGTGATCGCGGGCTCGCCCCAGGTGTTGACCGCGGCGGAGAGGTTCCAGCCCGCCTCGGTCACCGCGACCACGCCCATGTCGCCTTCGCGGGCGTTGACGCTGTGCGTGCCGCCGACGTTCGAGGTGCCGATGCGGTTCTGCTGGCCGGAAGCGCCGTACGCGGCCTGGTCGCGGTCGTTGGTGCAGTGCCCGGCGGTGAGGAAGTGCTTGGCGCCCGCGGAATCGGTCACCGCGAAGCCGACCGAGCAGTTGCTCTCGCCGCCCGGCCACCACGGGCTGCCGGTCTGGATGGTGCCGGACTGCTGCTGCGGCGATGAGGTCGTCTCGGTGATCCGGACGCCGAGTTCCTTGGCCCGGTAGAGGAAGCTGTCGGTCGCGGCGGTCGTGCGCGAGCGGTCGACGGACACGCCGACGCTGTTGTCGCGCACGTCGATGCCCCAGCCGAACACCCCGGGAACGCCGGTGCCGACGAGGGCGCGGACGGCGTCGTCGGTGCGGTCGAGGTCGGCCTGGGTTCTGGTGACGAGCTTGGCTTCGGCGCCGCTCGCGCGGGCCGCGTCGGCCGCCGCGGGGGTGGTGACGGCCAGTGTCAGCTTGCCGGTGGCGGCGTCGAACCAGTGCCCGGCCGACTCCGCGCGCAGCGCCGCGGGCAGCGCGGCGGCCACGCGGTGGGCGTTGTCCTGGGCGGTGAGCTGGGCGCGTGCCTGGTCGGCGGTGAGGCCGAACGCGGCGGCCACGCCGTCGACCGCGGCCTGGGGTAGCGCGGGGCCCGGCGGCGGTGCGGCGTCGGCCGGGTGCAGGCCGAGCCCGAGCGCGGCGACGCTCATGAGGGAGACGAAAGTGCTGCGACGGCGCATGCTCACTCCTTGAATCGGAATCAGATGCGCTGAAGGTAATTCCCGGGAACGCCGGAATTGTAGATCCGCGAGTAGTTAACAATTAAGAGCTACTCGTCCCACTTCCAGTCGAACCCGTAGCGGCCTGGCCCGAAGTTGAGCGCGACGCCGTGCACGGAACCGTTGCCCGGAACCACTTCCGCCGATTCGGCGGGGTGACCGTCCACTTCGGAATAGCGGCGGCAGCGCACTGGGACGGCCTTGGGCGAGAAGCGGATCTCGAGGACGTACTCGCGGACCGGGAGCCGGAATTTGCGTTCGTAGTTGGTCGCTTCCGGGCAGGGCCTGCGGTTGACGAGGGTGTGCTCGGTGAGCACGGTCTCGCCGCGCGCGAGTGGGTGTTCGAAGAGCAGCTCGACGACGAGCAGGCCGTCTTCGGGCCGGTGCACGCTGCGGCCGGGGCGGCAGCCGCGCAGTGACCGCAGCGCGGGCAGTGGCCGGTCGTGCTCGTCGATGTGCAGGATGACCACCCAGCGGTCGGGGCCGTCGGCTTCGGCGCGCAGCACCTGCCGTGACCGGATGGCGAGTTCTTCGCGGCCGGGCCCGACGGTGACCACGTCGTGCTGGCTGATCCTGGTGAGCCGCTCGTCCCAGCGGGTGTCGACGTCGCTGACGGCCGCGTCGATCCGGCCGCGGTCGGGCCAGAACCGCCCGATCTCGGGCAGTCCGTCGTCCGCGCGGCCAGGCCATCTGCCTCGCGCGCGGGGTGGGCCGAGCAGCGCGATCAGCGAACCCGGTGGCACTTCGAGCAGCTGTTCCAGGTGCCGGAGCCCGAGCACGGAGTCGCGGCGCTCGGGCCTGCTGCGCCCGGATTGCCAATAGCTCAGTGTCGCGGCGGTGATGGAGACGCCGCGGGCGTGCAGGTGCTCGCGGAGCCGGTCGAGGCTGAGCCCGCGTGCCTTGATGGCCTCGCGCAGCGCGTCGGCGAACGGCCCCGTCCGCAGCAACCGCTCGAACTCGGGCGCCTGGCCCGCTCGGCCGCTCGTCATGCCTGATCGTAGATCCGCCTTGATCGATGACCAAGCGTTAACAGTTAAGAGCTTCACTTAGCTCACATCGAAAGTTCGTAGACAGGGCCCGTGGGCTCCGGTCCACTGTGCGAGGCGTTTTCCGGGACGAGGAGGCTTCGCGATGGCGGAAGTGAGCAGGCGGACGTTCTTGGCGGCGACCGGGGCGGCGGCGCTGGCGCCGTCATTGCCCCAGGCGGCCATGACGGGCACCATCGCCGACGTCAAGCACATCGTGATCCTGATGCAGGAGAACCGCAGTTTCGACCACTATTTCGGCACCATGAAGGGGGTGCGCGGGTTCGCCGACCGCGCCACCATCCAGCTGCCGGGCGGGTTTTCGGTGTTCAACCAGCCCAATGGGCTCGGCAGGCAGTATCCGTTCGCGCTGCGCGGGCCGGGTGGCAACGCCGAGACGCTCGCGCAGTGCCAGGGCGACATCGCGCATTCGTGGAGTGATCAGCACGGCGCGTGGAACCAGGGCAAGCTCGACCATTGGATGGCGTCGAAGAACAAGATCGGCTGCCTCGGCTATCTCGACCGGACCGACCTGCCGTTCCACTACGCGCTGGCCGACGCGTACACGATCTGCGACGCCTATCACTGCTCCGGGCTGACCGCGACGGGTCCGAATCGGACGTTCCTGTTCAGCGGCATGATCGACGCGGCTGGCCGGTATGGCGCGCCCGCGAAGGACGGTGGCGAGGAGTCGGGGCTGACCTGGCAGACCTATGCCGAGGTGTTGCAGAACGCGGGCATCACCTGGCGGGTGTTCCAGAACGCGAAGAACAACTACGGCGACAACGGGCTCGCGTATTTCAAGCAGTTCGCGAACGCGCAGCCCGGTTCGCAGCTGTACGACCGGGGCATGGCCAGTGTCCCGGCGGTCACGGGCAACACTCCTGACGACATCCTCGCGGCGATCAAGGCGGCCGCGGTGGGTGGCACGCTGCCGCAGGTGTCGTGGGTGGTGACCGATCAGATCACCTCCGAGCACCCGATCGGGCCGCCGGTCAACGGCGAGCGGTTCGTCAGCGGCCTGCTCAAGGCGCTCGCCGCCGACGCCGACACGTTCAACAGCACCGCGGTGTTCCTGAACTACGACGAGAACGACGGTTTCTTCGACCATGTGCCGCCGCCTTCGCCCGCGGCGGGCACGGCCGATGAGTTCGTCAGCGGGACGCCGGTGGGGCTGGGGTTCCGGGTGCCGATGATCGTGATGTCGCCGTGGAGCCGGGGCGGCTGGGTCGATTCGGAGGTGTTCGACCACACCTCGGTGATCCGGTTCCTGGAGACCTGGTCGGCCGCGATCGGCAAACCGGCGAAGTGCCAGACGATCAGCGCGTGGCGCCGGTCGGTGTGCGGGGACCTGACCTCGGCGTTCGACTTCGCGAACCCGGTGTACGGGCTGCCGTCGCTGCCGACGCCGGGGCCGCCGATCTCGGGCGGCACGTGCGCTCCCCTGCCGAACCCGACGCCGCAGAACAACGCGCTGCCGCCGCAGGAGCCGGGCACGAAACCGGCGCGGGCGTTGCCGTATCAGGCGAACGCGTCGATCTCGTCGTGGGTCTACGGGGCGAACGGCGAGATCAAGCTCAACATCACGATGGCCAACGATGGCCCGCAGGCGAAGAAGTCCGCGCATTTCTCGGTGTACGCCAACGCTTTCCGCAGTGGCGGGCCGTGGCAGTACACGGTAGCGCCCGGCGCCCCGACGACGGACTTCTTCAACTGCGGCAGCGGGTTCGGTGACGGGAACTACGACTTCACGGTGGTGGGGCCGAACCGGTTCCTGCGCCGGGTGCGCGGTAACGCGAGCAAGAAGCTGGAGGCGCGCTCGCGGATCGCGGTCACCGAGAGCACCGGGAAATTGGCGCTGTGGCTGGATTTCGTCAACGACTCGGCGGCGTCGACGACGTTCACTGTGACGTCGAACAACTACCGGAGCGACGGCCCGTGGACGTACACGGTCGCCGCCGGGACGACCGGGAGTGACTACTTCAACGCGGTCGCGTACAACGGTGGCTGGTACGACTTCACGGTCACCACGGCCGCGGACGGGGGCTGGTCGCGGCGGTTCGCCGGGCACATCGAGACCGGGGCGCCGAGCGTCACCGGCTAAGGGCTCGTGAGCGTTGCGGCCGGTTAGAACCGGCCGCAACACTCACGACTACCCCAATGCCGAGGGTGACTCGGCGTCCGCGACCAGCAGGCGAGGTGTGCCGGAGCCGTTGGCCGGGACGGCCCAGACGTCGGCGTGGCCGCCGTCGCGCCGCAGCGCGTAGGCGATGGTGCGGTTGTCGAGCCAGGCGGGCTGGTCGTCGACGCTGTGGGTTTCGGCGAGCGCGGTGACCGTGCCGGTGGCGAGGTCGAGCACCGACAGGCGCCAGCCCTTGGCGGGGTCACCGTCCACTGCGGACTTGTAGGCGATGCGGCGGTTGTCGGGTGAGAGCGACGGGCATTCGACGTTGTCGCGGACGGTGCGCGCGGTGCGGGCGGCGGAGTCGCCTTCGACGAGGTAGCGGTGCGAGCCGGTGGACATGGTCGCGTAGAAGTGGTTGTCGTCCTGGGTGAAGGTGATGCCCCAGAAGTTGAGGTCGGCGGCTTGGTAGGGCTTGCCGTCGACGGTGACCGCGAAGTCCTCGAGTGTGCCTTCGAGGTCGCCCGTGCGCAGGTCGAGGGTGCCGGCGCGGGTGGAGAAGCGGCCGCCGTTGTAGGAGTCGCCGGTGACGAACACCGTCCACGCGGCGCGGTGCCCGCTGGCGGAGACGCGGGCGCGGTTGGGCAGGCCGACGAGCGGGATCTCGCGTTTCGGGTTCAGCTGGGCGTCGAGCACGACGAGCTGGTAGGTGGTGAGCCCGGCCTCGGGGCGCAGGCAGAGGCCGGTGCCCGCCGCGGCGTAGACGCGGGTGCAGCTCACCGGCGAGACGGCGCGCACGCCGTCGGCTTCGAGGGTGGCGAGGTGGCCGCGGTCGGCGTCGGCGGTGCTGACGAACAGCAACCGGGGGCCTGGGGTGAGGGTCACCGCGCCCGCGGTCCCGGCGGCCGAGGCGTCGTGGTCGCGGGAACCGGCGAGTCCGATGTAGACGACGGCGGCCGCGAGGAGCACGAGCACTCCGGTGGCGGCGATGAGGATGCGGGTTTTCACGCGCGGGCCTGACGCAGCAGCGCGAACGTTCCGGCGATCGCGGCGAGTACCAGCACGGCGGCCGCCGAGATGGCGGTGGTGGCGCCCCAGACCTGCCACGCCAGTCCGAAAAGGACAGAAGAGACCAAATAGGACAGTGCCTGGCCGGTCTGGATGAGCGAGATGCCGGTGGTGCGCAGCGCTTCGGGCAGCACCGGACCAGCGAGTGCCATCAGCACGCCGTCGGTGGAGGCGTAGAACGCGCCGTAGAGCCCGAGTGCCAGCGCGAACAGCGGCCAGCCGCGCAGCGGGCTGGCGAGCAGGAGATAGACGGCGACGAGGCCGCCGTAGCCGGCGAGCAGGACCGGCAGCCTGCCGACGCGGTCGGCGAACGCGCCCAGTGGCGCGGCCAGCAGCAGGTAGGCGAGGTTGGTGCCGACGGCGAGCAGCGGGAACCAGCCGGTCGCGATGTCCTCTTTGCGTTGCAGCAGCAGGTAGACGAACCCGTCGCCGATCGTGGACATGCCGAGCACGCAGGCCGCGAGCAGGAGCCGCCGCACGCCGGCGGTCCGCAGAAGCGCCAGCGCGGCGCGGGGCGAGACGGTGCCCGCGGGCGGACGCGCGGTGCGGCGGTCGCGGACGAACAGCACCAGCAGCAGCACACCGATCGCACCGATGCAGAAGCTGGTGAAGAAGACTGCGTCGAAGGCGCCGGCGCCCGCCGCGGCGAGCACGGCCAGTGCGACCAGCGGTCCGGCGAACGCGCCCGCGCTGTCCATCGCGCGGTGCACGCCGAACGCGCGACCGAGCATGTTCTCGGGCGCTGACAGGGTGATCAGCGCGTCGCGGGGCGCGGTCCGCAGCCCTTTGCCCGCGCGGTCGGCGGTGATCACCGCGCCGATCGCGGCCGCCGACGAGCCCGCGGCCATGAGCCCGAGCTTGGCGACCGCGGAGATCCCGTAGCCGAGGCCCGCGATCGCCTTGCGCCCGCGGACCCGGTCGGCGAGGTACCCGCCTGCCAAGCGCAGCAGCGCGGTCGCGCCGGTGTAGAGCCCGTCGACCAGCCCGTACGCGGCAGGGCTCAGATGCAAGCCGAGCAACAGGTAGACGGGCAGGATCGCGGTGACCATCTCCGAGGAGATATCGGTGACCAGGCTGACGCTGCCGAGTGCGAAGACGTTGGCGCCGACGGCGGTGAACGTGCGCCGGGACCCCGCTTGGGCGTGGTCCCGGCGACCGATGGTGGACAGGTACAACCGCTATTGCCAGACGTCGGTGATCGGCGACTTGCTCGCGGCGTTGTTGATGCCGGGCAGGCCGTAGGCGGCCTCGATCGTGCGGAGCACGGTGTAGTGGTTGATGGATTCGCTGTAGCTGCCGACCTTCACGTTCGCGCCGACGAAGGCGGTGAAGATCTGGTTGACCGAGGTGCCGCTGTCCTCGTCGAAGGTGACGATGAGCAGGCTGTTGTGCGTCTTGGCCCACTGGGCGTAGGCGTCGAGGTGGCTCTTGAGCCACTTGTCACCGGTGCCGACCGCGCAGTCGTGCATGTCGTTGCACATGTCCGGGGTCACGAACGCCACGGTCGGCAGTTGCGTGAAGTCGCTCGGGAAGGCGGAGTTGCGCAGGTTCGCCGAGGCCGGGATGTTGCTGAAGTCGACCCAGCTGTTGTGCTTGCGCCGGTAGGTGCCGCTGGAGCAGCCGGTGTAGCCGTCCGACGGCATGGCCTCGGAGTAGCCCTTGAACGTCTTGCCCGCGCCGGCGAGCTGGGAGCCGAGGTTGGCCTTGGCGCCGAGGTTGATCGGGCAGGCGTCGTCGGTGACGCCCTGCGGTGAGCCGGAGAACAGGGCGACGTAGTTCGGCTGGCTCGGGTGGGTGATCGCGAACGAGTTGGTGAACTTCGCGCCCTGCGCGGCGAGCGAGTTGAAGTACGGCGCGCTCGAGCTGCCGTTGATGGAGGAGTACTTCTTGTTCTCGAACATGACCAGCACGATGTGGTCGAAGGCGGGAACCACCGACGCGGTGGGCTTGATCGCGGGCGCCGAGGGTTCGGCGGCCTGGACGGCGGTGAACACCCCGGCCGCGACCAGCGTCGTGGCCGCGAGCGCGGTCACGATCCGCTTCCGGAACATGAGACCTCCTGCAGGGTCTGGGTGAGGGCGCCTCATGGTGGCCATGGCAGTGAGACGACTCGTGCCTCGCCGTCATCCAACCGGTGCCCCGGATGTGAACAACAGAAGTCGCCCCCGACCGGCGCAGGCTGAAAGTGGAGAACGACCCAAAACGGAGATTCCCGCTATTCCAGCCATTCGGTGACAATCTCGGAGCTGGCATGGATGTTGACCAGCTTCGCCACCCCGTCGGTGTGGTTGACGAACTTGTGCGGCGTCCGCGGCGGCACGACGGCGATGTCCCCCGCGACGGCGACGGCGCTCTCGCCGCCGATGGTCACGGTGACCGAGCCTTCCTGCACGACGAAGACCTCTTCGTACTCGTGCTGGTGCAGTTTGGGCCCGTCACCCGGGTTCGCGGTGACGAGGAAGAACGAGAAGCCGACGCCGCCATGGTCCTTCCCGGTGAACTGTGACCCCGGCAGCTCGCTCTGGTTGACGATCAGCACGGTGCTTCCCCTCCGCTCGGACGGCTTTTCGTCGAACCTACCCCGGGGTCGTGAGTGTTTAGGCCGGTTAGAACCGGCCGGAGCACTCACGACCCCGGTCCTGGGGAACCCTGGGGTCGCGCCCGCGCCCGCGCGCTCGGGGTTCGCGTGGGCACGCGGGCTTGCCTGGGTCATGGTGGCCCGGCTTGGGCTGTATGAGGGGAGCCTTCATCGCGTATGGCTGCATGAAGGGAGCCTTCATTCAATCCGGTAATCACCCAAATGCGACATTCGGCACCAAAAGTCACCCGC
This sequence comes from Amycolatopsis xylanica, assembly GCF_900107045.1. Lineage (GTDB taxonomy): Bacteria > Actinomycetota > Actinomycetes > Mycobacteriales > Pseudonocardiaceae > Amycolatopsis > Amycolatopsis xylanica. Next base: position 1,053,450 of record NZ_FNON01000001.1, on the reverse strand, counting down.
TGGGGTCCTTAGTGGACGGTCGGCGGCCCGCGAAGCCCGCTGGGCAGTGAGGGCCTCCCTCACCCAAGCCGTTGGGTGAGGGAGGCCCTCACCCACCCGGGCCGAGTGAGGGAGGCCCTCACCAAGCCGGACTGGGTGAGGGAGGCCCTCACCAAGCCAAGGGGGTCGTGAGTGTTCCGGCCGGTTCTAACCGGCCGGAACACTCACGACCCCGGGTGACCAGCGGGAGTTCGCGGCCGCAGGGTGCGATGATGTGGCTTTTGGGCCATCTGGCGGCCCAAAAGCCACACCATCGATCGGAGCGCACCCCAGACTTGCGCTTTCCCCGCGGTAGAACCGGCCGGAGCACTCACGAGTCCGCCCTTTTGGGCAGGACCGGCGCCGCCGCGCGGCCCTAGCATGCGGGCATGAGTGTGCTCGGCTCGGTGGTTTCGCGGGATGGTTCGGTCGTCGGGTTCGAGGTGACCGGCCACGGCCGGCCGCTGGTGCTGGTGCACGGCGGCACCGCCGACCGCAGTCGCTGGGCGCCGGTGCTGCGCCAGCTCGCGGACCGGTTCACGGTGTATGCGGTGGATCGGCGCGGCCGCGGCCTGAGCACGGCCGAAGCCGAAACCTATGCGCTGGCGCGCGAAGGTGAGGACATCGCCGCCGTCGCTGAGGCCGCCGGGCGTGATGTCTACGTCGTGGCGCATTCCTACGGCGCGTTGTGCTCGCTGGAGGCGGCCACGATCACCGACGCGATCGGGCGGATGGTGTTGTACGAGCCCCCGATCCCGACTCGGGGCAACCCGGTGTTCAGCGCGAAGGTCCGGGACCGCATCCGGTCGGCGCCGGATCCGCAGACGCGGCTGGAGACGTTCTTCCGCGAGGTGATCCACGTGCCGGAGTCCGAGCTTCCGGCGATGAGGCGCACCCCGGTGTGGCAGGCACGGCTGGCCGCGGTGCACACGATCGTGCGGGAGCTCGACGCGGTCGAGGAGTTCACGGTCTCCGACCGCCTCACGCGGATTTCCGTGCCGGTGCGGCTGTTCCTGGGCACGGAAAGCCCGGCGTACTTCGCCCCGGCCGCCGAAGCCGTCGCCGCTGCGCTCCCCCACGCCGACGTCGTACCGCTGCACGGCCAGGATCACCTGGCCATCGATCGGGACCCCGAGCAGTTCGTCGCCCAAGTACTGGGGTTCGTGAGTGGTATGGCCGGTTAGAACCGGCCATACCACTCACGACCTAGATCCCGTTGATGGTGAAGGTGGACGTCGTGTTGCGCACGTTCACCGCGTTGTTGCCCAACCTCAGGTTGTTGAACGTGACCGAGCCGACCGCGGGCCCCTGACCAGCCTCCGGCAGCTCGTTCGCCCACAGGCCGAAGCCGGACTTGGCGTCGAACGCGTCACCCGACTTCTGGGCGCCGGTGATGCTGACGTTGGTGAAAATGGTGTCCTTGATCGGGAACTGGGGCTGGCCGCCGACGTAGTTGGTCTGGAACATGATCCCGCTGTACGTCGGGTCGACGATGTCCACATCGGTCACCCTGATGCCCTGGAACACCTTCGACGCCGAGAAGATCCAGATCCCGGGGAACGTCTGCGCGCCCCAGAAGTGCCCGCCGGCGCGGACGATCGAGATGTTCTGGAAGTTGGTCGGGTCGGGGCCGAAGCCGTTCATCGGGTAGCCGAAGTCGAGCGAGCTGATCGTGATGCCCGCGTAGACCAGGGTGTCGGCGATGTAGATGTTGCGGAACGTGTTCGAGTAGCCGCCGTAGACCGCGACGCCCGCGGCCCGCCAGGTCAGCAGCGAGGTCAGGTTCTCGTAGACGTTGTTCTTCTCGTCGGCGCCGCCGGCGTCGATGGCCGAGAACAGCGCGAAACTGTCGTCACCGGTGGAGCGTGCCTCGATGTTGGTGACGTGGTTGTCGGTGCTGCCGTTGGTCATGTTGACGCCGTCGGCGAAGGTGTCGCGGATGCGGGAGTTGGAGATGGTGATCCGGTCGGTGTTCGCGCCCCAGTAGAGGCACACCTGGTGTTCGGCCCAGATGTTGTCGATCGTCATGTCGGCGACGTTCGAGAAGTCGAACACCTTGCCTGGCCCGTCGATGCGCGAGGTGTAGTTGCCGAAGTAGGCGAAGTTCGCGAACGTCGACCCGTTGGCGGCGGCCTCCGCGCGGAACCCGATATCGGTGTTGTCCTGTGTGGACGGTGCGAGGAACCGGGTGAACCACGGGCCTGCGCCGATCACCTTGACCGGCTTGCCGTACACCTGGAACTTGCTGGCCGTCTGGTAGTCACCGGCGGGCAGGTAGACGCCGACGAGCGCGCCGGTGGTGTCCATCCGGACCTTGTCGAGCGCGTTCTGCACGTCCTGGTGCCCGAACCCGGCCGGGACCGCGTAGTGCGCGGGGTCCGGGTTCGCGACCGGGGTCGCCTGCTCGAGGTTCACGAAGTCGATCGCGTAGTTCGTGCTGTTCGCCGCGTCCTTCTGCAGCTTGATCTTGCTGCCCGCGGGCACGGTGGTGCCGAGCAGCATGCTGGCCTCGTCGTAGATGTGCCGCGGCCCGCCCGCGCCCGGCGAGTTGCCGGGCCCGGCTTCGGCGCCGTAGAGCCACGAGTACTTCGAGGTCAGGTCGAGTGCTTTGAGGAAGGTGCCGTTGACGTAGACGTTGATCGTCGAGTTGATCCCGCCGCCACCGGCCGAGTCCGGGATCGAGAACCGCGTGACCAGCGTGTTCGTGCTGGCCCGGGTGGTGAACTCGACCGCCGCGCCCGTCGAGTTGAGCGTGACGGCCTTGCGCCCGGACGCCTCGCCGGCGAGGTCGCCGATGGTGCGGTTGGGGCCGACGACGTTCGCGCCGCCGCTGAGCACGCCGTCCTCCGCCTCGTACATGTCATACGGCAGGTTCGCGCCGCGGCCGACGAACAGCGGCTGGCTGCTGGTGTTGTTGCCCTGCTTGACCGGGAGTTCGTTGGCGTCGGTGGCGATGACGGTCTTGACCGTGTACTTGCCGTTGGCCGCGGTCCAGGTGCCGAGCGCGACCGGCGGTGACGTGGCGCCCGCCGCGAGCGTCCCGGTGTAGGACCCGGTCAGCGTGCGCAGCACCGCGCCGGTGGTGGCGTCGGCGACGGTGAGCGTGATGCCGTGCGCGCCGCCCGCCGAGGCGACGGTGCCCTGGTTCTTGAGCGCGACGGTGAAACTCACCGCGTTGCCCGCGGACGGGTTGCCCGGCGACCACGCGACCGGCGAGGCGATCAGGTCCGAGGTCGCCACCGGGGTGACCACCAGCGAGGACGGGTTGGTGAAGGCGTTGTTGGCCTCGTTCTGCTCGATGACCTTGTTGCCCTCGTCCACCTTGGCGCTCACCGGATACGTGCCCGACTCGCGGGTGCCGATGTTCGCCGAGACGGTCGCCGACGCGCCCGCCGCGAGCGCGCCGACCGGCGCGGTCCCGGCGCGGGTGGCGCCGAGGTAGAGGTTGACGTCGGTGGCGCCGGAGGCGACCGGGCCCGCGTTGCGGACGGTGGCCGACAGCGTGACGGCGTCGGTTTCGACCGGCGACGCCGGTGTCCACGACATGCCGGTGACCACGAGGTCCGGGTTCGGCGCCGGGACGCCGATCACCTGGAATTCCGCGGCCTGCCCGCCGCCCGCGCCGGTGTTGGAGGTGATCCGCAGCCGCACGTCGGCGGCGCGGCCGGTGACGGGGATGGTGACCGTGTTGCCGGAAGCCGGGTTGAACGTCTGCGCCGACGCGGCGGCGAGCGTGGTGAACGCCGACGCGCTCTGCTCGCGGCCCTGCACTTCGATGGTCTGGGTGCGGGTGCCCCAGATGCTGTCGGGGTTGAGCTTGACCACCACGGCGCTGACATCGGCGTTGGACCCGAGCGCGACGGTCAGCAGGTTCGGGTAGTCGCCGCCGCCTTCCCAGTAGGTGCCGGTGTTGTTGTCGTTGGCGTTGGCGGCGACGAAGTTCTGCACCGTGGAGGAGGCGGTGATCGGCTTGCCGACCGCGAGGTTCGTGCCGGTGGTGGTGCCGGTGCGGGTCACGGTGTTGCTGTTGGCCGACTGGTTGCCCGCCGCGTCCTTGGCACGCACGAAGTACGACACGCTGGTGCCGTCCGGCTGGTTGTCGGTGTAGGTGAGCACGCCCGCGCCGACGCTGGTGCGCAGCGTGTTGTTGGCGTAGACGTCGTAGCCGGTGACGCCGACGTTGTCGGTCGAGGCGGCCCAGGTGAGCTTGATCTGCCCGGTGCCCTGCTCGGTGAACGCGAGGTTCGACGGCGCGCTCGGCGCCTGCGTGTCACCGGAGGCGGGGCCGTAGACCTCGAACTCCGAGAGCTGCCCGGCGGGCCAGCCGGTGTTGGCGGTGATGTTCAGCCGCACGTAGCGGGTGGTGGTCGCGTTGAAGGTGATCGTGACCGTGTTGCCCTGCGCGGGATCGAACCGGTACCCGGCCGACGCGGCGAGGTCGCTGAAGGTCGAGCCGTTCGTGCTGCCCTGCACGCTCAGCGTCTGCGTCCGCGCGCCCCATCCGGACGGCAGTTTCAGCACGAGCCTGCTGGTGCTCAGCGACGCGCCGAGGTCGGCCTGGATCCATTGGGGGAACGCGTTGTTGGTGCTCTCCCAGTAACTGTTCTGGTCACCGTCGCCCGCCCGGGCCGCGGGGTACTCGCCCAGCGCCGAGCTCGCGGTGATCGTGGCCGCGAGCTTCGCCTCCGACTCGGCCGCCTGGTGCGCCTCCAGCTTGCTGACCCGCGCGCCCTCCGCGCGGACGTAGCGGGCGAGCGTGGGTGGGAAGCTGATCTTCGCGGTGCCGCGGTCGAACGCGTAGGACGCCTCGCCGACGATCGTCGAGTACTGCTTGCCGTCGAGGCTGCCCTGCACGGCCAGTGTCCGGGGCGCCGAGGACGGCGCGGTGAGCGTGACCTGGTCCAGGTTGGTGACCGCGCCGAGGTCGAGCACCGGCGCGGCGGTCGAAACAGCAGGTACGGCCGGTATGAGCAGACCGGCCAAGAGCGTCGCGGCTGCCGCGCGCGCCAAGAATCGCCTGGTTCTCATGCTGAGCCTCTCCGTTGAGGTGGCAAGCGGGGACACACGCGCCCGGGAGACGGCGCGCGGGAAGTTACAACTCGTTGCTCAGATCTTGCAATGGTTCGTCCAAGAGTTGCAGACCGGTCGGACCCAAGTCAACGGTCGGGCAGCACGAAGCCCGGGATAAAGCCCGCTTTATCCCGGGGTCGACGCTCAGAGTTCGTGGAGAACGACGGCCGCCAGCGCGCCGTCGTGGACCTCCGCGGTCAGGTACGTGTGCTTCGGCTGACGCCGCCGGTCGGTCGGCGAGCCGGGATTGAGCAACCGCAGCCCCGAAGGCGCGACGGTGTCCCAAGGGATGTGGCTGTGCCCGAACACGAGCACGTCCGCGTCCGGGAACTGGGCGGCACACCACGCCTCGCGCCCCTTGGCCTGCCCGGTCTCGTGGATCACGGCGAACCGCACGCCACCCAGCTCGGCTCGCGCGATCTCCGGAAGCCGAGCACGCAGCCCCGGCCCGTCGTTGTTGCCGTAGACCCCGATCAGCGACCGCGACCGCCGCTCGAGTTCGTCGAGCAGCGACTCCGAGACCCAGTCCCCCGCGTGCACGACGACATCGGCCTGCTCGACCTCACGCCATACCTGTTCAGGCACCACTCGGCCGCGCACGGGCACGTGCGTGTCGGAGATGATCAGCAGCCGCATCAGACCTCCACCTTAACCACGGTGAACCCGGCGCGGCCACGATCCGTATCACCAGCAGGGAGGTGCCATGGACCAGCAGACCCGCGAACTCAGCCGCGCGCTGCTCGCGGCCAACGAGCACATCCCCCGCGTCGCGACCGAACTGCTCACCGGCACCCTCCCGCCGAGCCGCCAGCACGAATTCGCCGAACTGCTCATCGAACTCGGCGAACTCCTGCACGTCCACGCCGACGACAAGCAGGCGTGACTACTCGTCGCGCCTGCGCCGCCGGAAAACCCGGCCCAGCACCAAGGTCAGCACACTCCCGGCCACGGCGCCCGCCAGCACCCGCGGGCCGGAACGGCGTGGCCGCATCACCGGCGCCAGCACGAACGGACCCGGCGGCGCGACCGCCTTGCGCGGGGCGTCGAAACCCGTCGCCGTCCACGCGGTGATGAACACCAGCAGCCGCGACACCAGCGCGATGAAGAACAACAGGCCGATCACCGACCCGAACGCCGCACCCGTCGGCGTCCCGCCGACGATCCCGAGATAGATCCCGCCGGCCAGCTTCAGCAGCTCGAACCCGATCGCCGCGGCGACCGCGCCCCGCATCGCGCTGCGGATGCCGACCGGCTCACGCGGCAGCCGCGCCAGCACCCACAGGAACACCAGCCAGTCCGCGAGCAACGCCAGCGGGATCGACAGGATCGACACCGCGGTGTGCGCCCAGCTCGCGTCGTCGACGCCGGCCAGGCTCAGCAGGAACGTCCCGAGCGTGCCACTCGACGCCGTCAGCGAGAACGACACCGTCAGCGCCACCACCAGGCTCAGCAACGCGAGCAGGTCCTTCGCGATCGTCCGGAAGAACGGCAGCGCCGGACGCTGCTGCTCCCACATCGCGGTGAGCGCGTCCCGCAGCGCGTTCATCCAGTTCCAGCCCGAGTACAGGCCGATCGCCAGACCCAGCACACCGACCTTCGTCCGCTGCTCGATGAACCCCTGCAGCAGCTCACCCGCCTTCGTGCCCAGCGGACCCGGCACCGCGCTGGTGATGCCGTGCAGCAACTGGTTGAGCACGCCAGGCTGGTCCGCCAGCACGAAACCCGCCACCGACAGCGTCACCATCAGCATCGGGATCAGCGACAGCAACGTGAAGTACGCGATCGAGGCCACGTAGTGGTACCCGTTGTGCTCGATGTACCGGTCGACCGCCCGCGCCAGATGATCGAGCCAGCCATACCGTTCGCGCGCCCGCGCCCACCAAGATCCCACGCGCATATCTACCCACACACCCGGCCGGACCCCGCACTTCGGGGCAGAATCAGACCCATGGAGCCCGTCGCAGCCCTGCAGAGGATCGCGTTCCTGCTCGAACGCGCGGGGGAACCGTCCTACCGCGTCCGCGCCTTCCGCAAGGCCGCGAGCGTCATCGACGGACTCAGCAACGCCCAGCTCGCGCAGCGGATCAAAGCAGGCACCCTCACCGCGCTCCCCGGCATCGGCAAGACCACGGCCGCCGTCGTCACCGAAGCCGCCGCGGGCGGCGAACCCGCCTACCTCACCGAACTGCTCGCCAAAGGCCTGCCCGAACTCCCCGACGGCGGCGAGCTGCTCACCCTCCTCAAAGGCGACTGCCACACCCACTCCGACTGGTCCGACGGCGGCAGCCCCATCCACGAGATGGCACTCGCCGCCCGCGACCTCGGCCACGACTGGATCGTGCTCACCGACCACTCACCCCGCCTCACCGTCGCCAACGGCCTGTCCCCCGACCGCCTCCGCGAACAGCTCAAGCTTGTCGAGCGGATCAACGACCAGCTCGCCCCGTTCCGCGTCCTCACCGGCATCGAGGTCGACATCCTCGACGACGGCTCACTCGACCAGGAACCCGAGCTGCTCGACCGGCTCGACGTCGTCGTCGCGAGTGTCCACTCGAAACTCCGCATGCCCAAGGCCGAGATGACCCAGCGGATGCTCAACGCCGTCGCCAACCCCCGCGTCAACATCCTCGGCCACTGCACCGGCCGCCTCGTCACCGGTCGCGGCCGCCCCGAATCCGAGTTCGACGCCGAACGCGTCTTCCAAGCCTGCCTCGACACCGACACCGCCGTCGAGATCAACTCACGCCCCGAACGCCTCGACCCGCCGATGCGCCTGCTCCGCCTCGCCGCCGAACTCGGCTGCCGCTTCTCCATCGACACCGACGCGCACGCACCCGGCCAGCTCTCCTGGCAGGCCTACGGCTGCGAACGCGCGAACAACTGCGGCATCCACGCCGACGACGTCGTCACCGCCATGACCGCCGACGACGTCGTCGCCTGGGCTAGGTCTGGGCGTTGATCAGCCACTTCCCGTTCTGCTGGATCAACGTGTACGTGTGGTTCTCGGTGAACGTGCGGCCCTTCTCCGTGTAGGTCAGGCGCGCCGACGCCGAATTCGGGCCGGACGCCGTCACCGCCGCGCTCACCGCGCTGAACCTGTTCCAGAAATCGGCGTACCGCTGGAAAGTCGGGCTGTGCTTCTGCTTGAAAGCATCGCTCAGCGTGGCGTACCCCGCCTCCAGATTCCCGGGAAGCAGCTTGAAGTAATCCTCGATCGCCTGCGCGGGCGTCTGCTCGGCCGGAGCGCTCGGACTCGTCGACGGCGAAGTCGTCGTCGGCGGCGGCGTCTCGCTGCTGCTCACCGGCGGCTGTTCCGGTGCCGGAGACGAAACCTGCGACGACGGCGGCGGGGTGGGCGTCGGCGTCTGCTGCCCCGCGGTGTCGTCCTTCTGCCGGAGCGCGAACAAGATCCCCGCCACCACCGCGATCACCACGACCACGGCACCCACCGCGACCGCGATCAGCGCACCACGCCGCCGCTTCTCCACCACCGGCGGCGGAACCGGCGCGGGCATGTGCCCTTCCTCGATCCGCCGCGTCGCGGGCACGGTCGCCGCAGGCACCTCCGGCGGCTCGTCGCCGTCGAACGCCGCCAGCATCCGGAGCTCGGTGAGCACGTCACCCATCTCCGGCCGATCCTCCGGCTTGACCTCCAGCAACCGCAGCAGCAACGGCTTGAGCTTGCCCGCCTTCACCGGCGGCACGATCTCCCCGCTGGAAACCCGGTACAGCAACGCGATCTGGTTGTCCGCCGTGCCGAACGGCGGCGCGCCCTCGATCGCGGTGTACAGCGTCGCGCCCAGCGAGAACACATCCGACGCCGCCGTCGCGTCGACACCCCGCGCCACCTCCGGCGCCAGGAACGCCGGCGTGCCAGAAATCTCCCCGGTCGCGGTGTACGTCGCGTCCCCGCTCGCCCGCGAGATCCCGAAATCGGTGACCTTGACCGTGCCGTCCTCACCGATCAGCACATTGCCCGGCTTCACATCCCGGTGCACGATCCCCGCCTCGTGCGCCGCCTGCAACGCCGACGTCAGCTGGATCCCGATCCGGATGACCTCGTCCACCGGCAGCGGGCCGTCCTCGGCCAGCACCGCCGACAGGCTCTTCGACGGCAGATACTCCATGATCAGCCACGGCCGGTCCTCGTGCTCGACCACGTTGAACACCGTGATGGCGTGTGGATGCTGCAGCCGCGCGGCGATCCGCGCCTCCCGCATCGCGCGGTTCTTCGCCTCGGCGGCCTTCTCTTCCCCGCCATGGCCGAACGGCAGGATCAGCTCCTTGACCGCGATGACGCGATCGAGCGAGGTGTCCTCACCGCGCCAGACCATGCCCATCGCGCCGCCGCCGATCAACTCGACCAATCGATAGCGACCGGCGATCTGCCGAGGTTCTTCGGTCAACGGAATATCCCTTTATGCCTTCGAAAACGTCCAGCCGAGCGTGGTCAGCATGCCAGGAACACGTTCACCCCGAGCAAGCGGTTCAAGCGGTCGCGGCGATCACCCGCGACAGCATCGCGTGCAGCTGTTCCAGCTCCGCCACTTCCATCCCCAAGATCTCCACCACACGGTACGGGATCTTCTCCGCCTCGGCCCGCAGCCCACGCCCGGACTCGGTCAACTCGACCATCAACGACCGCTCGTCACGGGCATTCCGCGTCCGTGTGACATAGCCGACCGCCTCCAGCCGCTTCAGCAACGGCGACAACGTCGCGGGCTCGGCACGCAACGCCTCACACAACTCCTTCACCGACCGCGGCTCCCGCTCCCACAACGCGAGCATCACCAGATACTGCGGATGCGTGAGCTTCATCGGCTCCAGCAACGGCCGGTAGATCGCGATGACACTGCGCGACGCCACGGACAGCGCGTAACAGACCTGCCGCTCCAGCGCGAGCGGGTCCGCACCCAGGTCGATCGTCATGGCCCTCACCTTAGCGTTCGTCACATAGTTAGCGTACTAATCATTAGGGTACTATCGAAACCATGGACACCGTGACAAGGCCCGGCCCCTTCCGCTGGCTCTGGTACGCGCTCGGCGGCCGGCTCCCCGAGAAACACCACACCTGGGTGCTGCACGACGTCACCGGCCGCGGCTGGCTCTGGCGCCACGGCGCCCGCACCAGCGTCCTGCTCACCCCACTGGTCTTCGGGTGGCTCCTCATGCCCGCACCACTCGGACTGCGCCTCGCGCTCTGCCTCATGGCCGCGCTCGTCGGCTACTTCTACTCCTACGCCTACGCCGAAGAAGCAGGCGAACACCGCCTAGCCCGCCACGGCTTCCCCATCGGCACCGGCCGCCGCATCCGCGGCGAAGCCCGCGAAGCGGCCGAAGCCGAGGCACACGCCAACTACCTCACCCGCTACCGCACCTAATCCCCAGCACGCTCCGCCGCCTCACGATCCTTGAAACACGCCCACGTCTCCGTCACCAGCGAAGCGTGCCGCAGCAGATCCACCACCGTCCGCGCCAGCCCGCCCGCCGCCGCCATCGTCGCCGACCGCGCACGCGCACCCGCCGCCGCGGCCGTGAACGCCGGCGTCCGCAACCCCTGACACGGATCCGCGATTGCCACCAGCGGACAGATCGTCGGCACCACCGTGCTCACGTTCCCCACATCCGAAGACTCCGAGACCGCCACCGGATCCGGCTCACCCGCGTGCACCCCGAGCTCCGCCAGATGCCGCGCGAACCGCGCCGCCAGCACCTCGTTCGCCCGGAAATGCCGATGCCCCGCACCCAGCCGCGCCACCTCGACCGTCGCACCCGACGCGCCTGCGGCGCCGTCGGCACACGCCGTCACATCCTCGACCAGCCGATCCAGCGCCCGCGCCGTCGGCGCCCGCACCCCGAACCTCGCCCGCGCCAGATCCGGCACCACATCCGTCGCGTCCCCGCCGTGGGTGATGATCCCCTGCACCGACGCACCCCGCGCCAGCCGCCGATGCAACGCCGCCACCGCCGTGAACATCTGGATCAACGCCGCCAGCGCGTCCACCCCGGCCGCCGGATCACCCGTCACATGCGCCGCACGCCCATGGAACGCCACCTCCAGCTCCACCTGCGCCGACAACGGCGCCCACGTCCACGTGTGCACCCCCGGCTGGAACATCAGCACCGCGTCCAGCCCGTCGAACCACCCGGCACGCACCGCCGACTCCTTGCCCTCCGCAGGCGTCCCGATCACCCGCAGCGTCCCCGGCACCTCCCCCAGCGCACCCACCACCGCCAGCGCCGCGCCCAAGCCGGCGACCGCGACCAGGTTGTGCCCCAACGCGTGACCCAGCCCCGGCACCGCGTCGTACTCCACGAGCAAAGCCACACAAGGCTTCTGATCCGTACCCACCACAGCCGTGAACGCAAGCCCGTCACGCTCGACCTTGAACCCGCCCAGCTCGAGCTCCTTCGTCAGCAACCGCACGGCCAGCTCCGGCTCCGGATCCGCGTGCAGCGTCACCCCGATGTTCCACAGCCGTTCCTCGAGCGACGCCAGCTGGTCGTCGACCAGGTCGTACAGCTCTTCATCCTCCACGCGCGGGCTCCCCTTGATCACAGTTGTCGCAGTTGCCACACGGCTCACCGCGCACCTCACCGAGCGAACCCAGCAACGTCCGCCGACGGCACTGGCACGTCTGGGCATACCGCCGCACCATCGCCGCCCGCGCGTGCTCGATCGCCCGCCCGCGCAGGAAGACCGCCGACGCCAGCTCCGCCAGCCGCTCGTCGCTCTCCCCGACCGCCGCATGCGTCAACGCCCGCCGCCCGATCTCCCGCACCGCACCGACCTGCCGCAACGCGGGCAAGATCCGCGCCAGCTCCACCCGCCGCAACCCCGCCTGCCGCGCCAGCTCGGTCCGCGACAACCCACCTGGCCACCGCAACGCCCGCACCACCCGCGCCATCGCGCCCTCGTCGAACTTGTCCTCGGCGGCGCCCGCGTCCCACGACGGCCGATGCAGCAACACGGCACGGCCGGGCATCCGGTCCTTGCCCACCCGCCGCACCTGCTGGTGATAAACGTCCACCGACGACGGATCGTCGGCGTGCACCACGAACCGCACGTCCTCCTTGCCACCCGCCCACTCGCCCGACCCGGCGACCACGACCACCCGCACCAGACCGGCCAGGAACGCGTCGCGCACCTCCGCCCGCCGCCTGCCGGGCATCGCGTCGTGATGGACCGCGACCCGCTCACCACGCTCACCGAGCACCCGCGCGAACCACTCGGCACGCGCCCGATCCGCGACGTGCACCAGCCCGCTGCCCTGGCTCGCGAGCACCTCGGCCTCCGCGAGCCGCCACCTGCCGTCCTCGTCGTCGACATGCCGCACCGCCAGCCGGACATGCCCATGATCCACATCGCCCGCCACATGCCGCGCGTCGGACAACCCGAACTCCGCGACGATGTCCTCACGCACCCGCTTCGCCGCGGTCATCGTCAACGCCAGCACCGGCGGCCGCACCCGCAGCCCGCTGACCACCGCCGCCAGCCGCACGTACTCCGGCAGGAACTCATGGCTCCACTCGCTCACGCCCTGCGCCTCGTCGACCACCAGCACCGACGCGCTCGACGCGGCGACCGCGGCCGCGACGTCCGGCTCGGCCAGCTGCTCGGGCGCGAGCACCAGGAAACCGACGCCACCTGCCCGAAAGCGGGCCAGCACCTGACGGCGAAGGCCCGCTTTCGTGGTCACCGGCTCAGCGACCAGGTCTCTCGCCCGGAGCACTTCGAGCCGGGCGGCGGGCCGGGGTGACACGACCACCACCGGCCTGCCAGGCCACAGCTCGGCCAGCGCCGCCAAGATCAGCTCACCGCTGGTCGTGACCAGCACGGTGTCGACCCGCCCCGCGGATCTCAGCGCCTCGGCATGATCCGGGCAATATCTCACAATCACGTCACCCACCCGGGTGACGTACCCCGGATCAGCGGATCTTATGCACGTGTATGTCACGCTGGGGAGCTGTTCGATCTCAGTGCATCACCGGCGATACGGAAACAGTCCAGCAACTCCTCGTGCCTGCCGGACCGCCGGAGCCCCGGCGGATCCGGCTGACCGATCGAATGGTCATCGGCACGCACCGCCGCCAGCAACGCGACCACCGAGGCGGGCTCCGGCACCAGCCGATCCCCGCCCAGGTAAGCGAGCACGATCGCCCGCTCCCCGCCCGGCTCCTCCACGGCGACCGCCCAGCCGTTCACCTCGTCCCACAGCAAGGCCACGTCCCGCCCGGGAAACCGGGCCAGCCGCCAGTCGAGCGCGATGTAGGCGGAGACCGGCTCGTCGAGATCGACGGTGCACGACTCCCAGCCGACGCCCACCGCCCGCGCCGTCACACTGAGGTAGCCACGCAAGGCCCGGCTCAGCCGGTACCCGATGTCGTTCCCGAAGTCGACCACACTGCTCACGGCTTCCCTTTCTCGCCGATGGAGGGGACGGCGCCCGGGTACCCGGCGACCTGGCGAAAAACACATCGATTTCGACGTGTGATTCGCGCGGCGCCTGGGTATCAGCCGAGCAGACGCCGTCGCGAAGGGGCGAATCATGCTCAGCCATCACGATCGCCAGGAACTGCAGAAGATCGAGCAGTGGTTCGAGCTCGCCGACCCCGCGCTCGTCGAGTCCTTCCGGCGCGGCTCCGCGCGCAAGCCCTTCTGCCCACGCCTCGGCTGGGTGATCGTGGCCGACGTGTTCGCCGTCATGATGGTTCTGCTGGCGAGCATCACCTCGAGCGGCGCGCTCGTGTTCACCTCACTGGCCACCATCGGGCTGGCCGCCTCACTGCACGTCGTGCGCGCGATGGAGCTGAAGTCCCGAGACGGCTGACCGCCTTCTCTCTTGGCGGGTTGAAAGGTGTGGGTTCCGGTTCACCGGGACCCACGTTTTTTACTCTTCAGGGCGGAGCGGTATAGGACGTTATACACTCAGATAGCCGGCCAGCGGGCTGTCATCGAGGTTCCGGAACAGGTCCGCCGGATCTTGGTAGACCGCCACGGCTCCCGCCTCACGCAGCTCGGCCTCGCCCGTGCCGCCGCAGCACAGGCCGATCGTCGGCACTCCCACCTTCTTCGCCGCGATCACGTCCCACATCGCGTCACCGACGAAGATCGCCTCCCCCGCCGGCACTCCGGCGCGGTCCAGCGCGACCTCGACCAGCTCCGGATCGGGCTTCGCGGTGTCGACGTCCTCCCCCGTGGTGATCGCCGTGACGACGTCGTCCAGCTTCAGCACCTCACGTAACCGGCTCGCCTCCTCCGGCGCCGCGGAAGTCGCGAGCACCACGCGGGCACCCCGGCCGGCGAGAGCGGACACCAGCTCGCGAGCCCGCGCGAACGGCCGCAGCAAAGCGGATTCCGCCAGATAAAGCTCGGTGTGCCGGTCCTGCACCCGGTCGCCGATCTCGGCGGCGAGCTTCTCCCCGACCAGGTTTTCCAGCAGCTGCGACCCGCCCATCCCGATGGACCGGTGCACCCGCCAGGCGTCGACCGGATGCCCGGCTTCGGAGAACGCGCGCGACCACGCGCAGGTGTGCAGGTAGACGGAATCGACCAGGGTGCCGTCGACGTCGAAGAGAACCGCGCTCATGATCGATGGGTTCCCGCTTGCCACCGCGGGGAAACTGGAGTTTCGGGCAGAGCACCGCGGGTAACTCCCCGTGCGCGACGCGAAAGGACGGTATCGGTGGGCGAGCTGAGTGAGTACCGCGGCAAGCGCGACCCCGAGCGAACACCGGAACCAGTCCCCCAGACCGACGAGGTCGTCCGCGGCGACAACGACGTGTTCGTCATCCAGGAGCACCACGCCAGGCGGTTGCATTGGGACATCCGGCTGGAACGCGACGGCGTGCTCGCGTCGTGGGCGGTGCCGATGGGGCTGCCGTCGGAGCCGGGGACCATGCGGCTCGCGGTGCACACCGAAGACCACCCGATCGAATACGCGACGTTCTCCGGCGAGATCCCGGCTGGCGAGTACGGTGCCGGGAAGATGCTGATCTGGGACCACGGCCGCTACGAAACCCTGCACTGGAACGACCACAAGGTCGAGGTGGTCTTCCACGGCGAGCGCGCCCGCGGCAAGTACCTGTTCCTCAACCGGCACGACCCGGAGTCCGAACGCGACTGGCTGCTCCAGCGCGTCGACCCGCCCGAACCCGGCCACACTCCCCTGCCGCCTTTCATCGCGCCGATGCTGGCCAAGCCCGGCAAACTGCCCTCGCTGGCCGAAGACGGCGACTGGGCCTACGAGTTCGACTGGTCGGGCCGCCGCATGTCGGCGAAGGTCGCCGGCGGCCGCTGCACCCTGTTCGACGACGGCGGCAGCGACGTGACCGCCCTGTTCCCCGAGCTGCGGTCGCTGGGCGAGCAGCTGGGGTCGGCCGAGGTCTATCTCGACGGAGAGGTGATCGTGCTGGAGAACGGCAAACCGAGCCCCGGCGCGCTGGACCGCCGGATGGGCGCGGCCCGGTCCCAGGCCAAGCGGCTCTCCCAGCACGTGCCCGCGCTGTATCTGCCGTACGACGTCCTGCACCACGATGGCAGGTCCTGTGCGGACCTGCCGTACGTCGAGCGGCGGCGCGTGCTCGGCGACCTCGATCTCAACGGCCCCCACTGCCGGATCCCGGACTTCTTCATCGGCGACGGCGGCGCGGTCGCCGAGGCCAGCGTCAAGCACGGCCTCGCAGGCATCATCGCCAAACGAGCCGCGAGCCCTTATCAAGCGGGCAAGGCCAGCGCAGACTGGCTCGCGATCCCCGGTGTCCGCGTCCGCGACGTCGTCATCGGCGGCTGGCGTCCCGGTGGCGGCAAGCGCGCGAGTTCGTTCGCCTCGCTCCTGCTCGGCATCCCGCACGGCCCGTCACTGCGCTACGTCGGCAATGTGGGCGCCGGCTTCAGCGAAGACGACCTCCTCCAGCTCACCGCCCGCCTGAAACGGTCCGAGCGCAAGAGCTCACCGTTCCATTCGGTCCCGCCGGGCCAGGCCCGCGACGCGCACTGGGTGACACCGCGACTGGTCGGCGAGGTCGTCTTCACCGGCTGGACCAAAGCGGGCTGCGTCCGCACACCCCGCTGGCGCGGCCTGCGCCCCGGGCGCAAGGCCGATGAGGTGACCGAAGATGCCTGAGTCGAAGGTGCTGGTCCAGGTCGAAGACCAGCGGCTGACGCTGACCAACCTCGAGAAGGTGCTGTACCCGTCGAACCAGTTCACCAAGCGCGACGTGATCAGCTACTACACCCGCATCGCCCCGATCATCCTCCCCTACCTCGCCGACCGCGCGACCACGTTCGTCCGCTTCCCCAACGGCGTCGAAGGCAAGTCCTTCTTCGAAAAGGACGTCTCCCGCCACGCCCCGTCCTGGGTCCGCACGGCGCGCCTCCCTGCCGATTCCCGCCGCGGCGGCAGCGACCTGATCGACTACCCGGTCATCGACGGCCTCCCCGCGCTGGTCTGGGCAGCGAACCTGGCGGCACTCGAACTCCACGTGCCACAGTGGACAGTCGGCCCCCGCGGCGCCAAACACAGCCCCGACTTGCTCGTGTTCGATCTCGACCCCGGCGCGCCCGCGACGATCGTCGAGTGCTGCCAGGTCGCGCTGAAACTCCGCGACCTCCTGGCCGAGGACGGGCTCGTCGCGTTCCCGAAAACCAGCGGCTCCAAGGGAATGCAGCTCTACGTCGCGGTACGCACGACCCGCGACGAGCAGACGTCGGAGTACTCGAAGTCCCTGGCCGAGACGTTGAACTCCCGGTATCCGCGCGAGATCGTCGCGAAGATGGCGAAGGCGTTGCGCCCCGGCAAGGTCTTCGTCGACTGGAGCCAGAACAATCCGAACAAGACCACGATCGCCCCGTACTCCTTGCGCGCGCGGGAACTGCCGACCGTGTCGACCCCGCTGACCTGGGACGAGGTCGAGTCGTGCCGCAAGCCCTACGACCTGGTGTTCACGGCCGAGGACGTGCTCGACCGTGTCGACGACCTCGGCGATCTCTTCGCGGATCTCGACGGCAACCGCACCAAGATTCCCAAATGAAGGTTGGGGCCGGAGCGCGCTCCGGCCCCAAGCCCATCAGCTCTTGCAGCGCGAGCCACCGTCGACTGACGTCCACGTGGGATAGGGAGCGACCTTCGCGAAATTGAACTTGGTGCAGCTGTTCTTGGACTTCGCGATCTTGGACGTCGCGATCACCACCACGAAGCCGACCCCGCAGGCATAAGTGCCGGGCGGCGGGATCTTCCCACAGGCCACAGTGGACGCGAGCCCGCCGTTGTCCGCGATGAAGTTCGTCATGCTCCGCGTGAAAACATAGCTGCAG
Organism: Amycolatopsis xylanica; assembly: GCF_900107045.1. Classification (GTDB taxonomy): domain Bacteria; phylum Actinomycetota; class Actinomycetes; order Mycobacteriales; family Pseudonocardiaceae; genus Amycolatopsis; species Amycolatopsis xylanica. The sequence goes on along the minus strand of NZ_FNON01000001.1, from coordinate 1,036,046 downwards.
CTGACAATCCCGCACTCGAACTGCGACTGGATGCTCACCTGGCCGTCTTCAGCGGCCGGGCTCGCCGACGCGGCCGCCGGTGCGGCGACCGCACCGGCGGCGACCGTGGCCGCGACCGCGATCCCCGTCATGAATCGTCGTTGATTCATCGATTCCTCCCTGTTTTCACAGCTTCCAGTGAACGGAACCGACGGTCGCAGAGCCCTTGCCCAGATCGCGCCCAGGGCATGCCCACACCACCTCATGAAGCCCACCGCGCTCTTCTCCTTGAGATCACTGGGGCCCGAACCATTGATGTAGGGCCTCGGTCAGGCCCGCACCCCCGGCCCAGGCGACATAGCCGTCCGGGCGGAGCAGTACCGCGCCGAAGCCTTCGGCCGTGGCGGCGGTGACGTCCACGCGGCCTTCCCAGCCGGTCAGCTCGGCGCCGATCAGCACACCGCGGCCGGGAGTGAGCAGCTGCGCGACCGTGCGGCCGTCGCTGAGCGCGACGTCCGGCATGCGCATGCCGACGAGCGGGTGCGCGCTGTCGCCGTAGCGGACGTCGAACCCGCTGACCATGCCGGCCAGGTGGCGTGCGACGTCCGGGATCGCGATGAGCTCGGCCATGACCGAGCGCAGCGGGTCGACCTCCTCGCCGTTGAGGAAGAGCATGCCCTGGGCGAGGGTGTTGCGGAGCACGCGCGCGCCGACGGGATGGCGTTCCGCGTGGTAGGTGTCGAGCAGGCCGTCCGGCGCATGGCCGTTGACCGTCGCGGCGAGTTTCCAGCCGAGGTTGGCCGCGTCCTGCACACCGAGGCTCAGCCCCTGGCCGCCGGCGGGCAGGTGGATGTGCGCGGCGTCGCCCGCGAGCAGCACCCGGCCCCGGCGGTATTCGGTCACCTGCCTGGTCGCATCGGTGAACGCGCTGACCCAGCGTACGTCGGCGCCGTGCAGGCTCTCGCCGGTCAGCTTCTCCCACCAGTCGGCGACCTCGTCGAAGCCCACCACCCGGTCGGTGTGCGGGACGCCGCGCGGGCAGACGATGATCCGGTCGACACCGTCGCCGAGCGGCGCCGACATGACCATGCCCTCCGGCACCCGCTCGCCGATGAACCGGGGCCGGATGTTCCGGCCAGCCACGTCGGCCAGGTACATCTCCCTGGTGGCCTCGGTGCCGGGGAAGTCGAACCCGGCGAGCCGCCGGACGGCGCTGCGGCCGCCGTCGCACCCGACCAGGTAGGCCGCGCGCAGCTCCGAGCGCCCGTCCGGCCCGTCGACCAGCGCGAACACCCGCTCCTCGGTGTCCTGCAGGCCGATCAGTTCGTGGCCGCGCAGCACGGTCGCGCCCAGCTCGGTGACCCACTCCTCGAGCACCTGCTCGATCCGGTGCTGCGGGATGCCGCGCGCGCCGAAATGCGCGCCTTCGAGCACGCCGTAGTCCATCGGGATGCCCCCGAAATGGCCCTGCCTGCTGGTTTCCACCGTGCCGAAGCGCTCCAGCAGGCCACGCTGGGCGAACACCTCGGTGGCACGCGCGGTGAAGCCGAGCCCGCGTGACTCGCCGGTGGGCGTGTACCGGCGTTCCAGCACGACGACGTCCACCCCGGCCAGGCGCAGTTCGCCCGCGAGCATCAGCCCGACGGGCCCGGCGCCGACGACGACAACGGTCTTGTCCATGGCTACCCCTTCGACTTCAGCGCACCGGGTGCGGCACGCGGTCGTGCTGAGTGGTGCGGTTGATGCGGATCGCCCGCGCGATATCGCCGAAGGTCCGCTTCAGCACGCCCGCCTTGACGGACGTGCTGGGCTTGAAACGCGGGCTGAGATGCTCGAAGCCGCTCTTCTCCATTTCTTCGAGGCGCATCTCGTTGGCCACCAGCTCCCCTTCGACGAAGGTCCGCGAGGTGCGATGCAGCTTGCCAGGCCAAGCCCGGCCCTGCTCGAGGTGTTCACTGGCGAGCTTCGCCTCGAAGGCCATCAGCGCACGCGGTGAACTGCTGATCCGGCCTGTTCCCAGCTGGTTTGGTAGCCGCGCGCGGCCGGCTCACGGGCGGTCGCGGCGCCGATCCCCCGGCTCGAACCGCTGACCAGCGCGACCATCTTCGCTTCGGGCATGTCGTACCCCAAGCCAGAGCGGGTCGCCGGGAAAGACGTGAACCGCGACTCGGCGTTGTCGTTCCACCTTTCCAGGAAAAGCGCGGACTCCTCGGGTGGCACGGTGAAGACATTGATCAGGGTGACCGCTTGGTCCACTGCCCCGCCGGAATTGCGGGCAGCACAAAGAAAGGGGTACTGCCGATTCGTTGTCAGCTGGCCGCTTGGGCTTCGCCGAGCAGGCCCAGGCGCAGGCCGACGCCGTGCACGGTCACGATGAGCGACCGGCGGCGCAGCTTCTTGCGCAGGCTGTTGACGTGCGTGTCGATGGTCCGGTTCGACTGCGCCCACGCGTCGCCCCACACGAGATACATGATCTCGCGCCGCGTGAACACCCGCTCCGGATCGGACGCTAGCAGCCGGAGCAGGTCGAACTCCTTGCGTGTCAACACAACGAGCCTGCCGTCGAGACGCACCTCGCGCGACCGCGAGTCGATCACCAGCGGCCCGCGCTCGATCCTGGCGACAGCCTGGCGGCCCGCCCGCAAAACCTCATCGACCCGTGCCAGGAATTCGCTGTCTGGATACGGCTTGACCAGGCAGGAGTCGGCTTCTTCACACAGCCCGAGCACCCGGTCCCGGTCTTCGTCCCGCCGGGTGGTCCCGATGATCGGCGCCCGGCTCTTCGCCCGGATCCGCCGCCACAGCTCGAAACCGTCCACAGTGGAAATATCGAGCACCACCAGATCAGCCATCGGCGCCTTCACGACCGCCGACGGCGCGTCGGCGGCGGCGCACACGTCGAAACCCCGGCCACGCAGCGCGTGAACGGTCCGCAGCGACTCTGCAGGGTCGCTCTCGGACACCAAAATTCGCACCATTCGTTCCCCCAGGAACAGTTAGGTAACTACCCCAGCGGCGGCAGATCACGCCGCGACGGCACGCACGCCTATCAGATACGCGGTCCCCACCGCGCAGCCGATCGGCTCCATCCCCAGATGTGCACGCCACGCCCGTGGCCACCAGATGACTCGAGCATAGGTCGATTCTCACGACCACGCAAACAACCCAATAAGTTGTGCGAACGCCGCCCTCGACCGGCCCCACAATTGTCAACCCTTTCCCAGACGATCAGTTCCCGCGGAACACTTCAGGCAGCTCCGCCGTTCCGCCCACCCACGTACTCGCACTCCCACCCACGTCTTTGCCGCTCCCATACGCATCTTCGCCGCTCGCGCACACGTCCTTGCCTTCGTGTCGTCCGTTCATGCACGCGTGTCGTCCATCCAGGTACGCGTGTCGTCCGGCTGAGTACGCGTGTCGTCCGTTCAGGAACGCCGAGTCGGCCCTGCTCCACATGGAATGCCGAACCCACAACAAGGTGCCGCAGCGCGGAACACGCCCAACCGGAGCGCGGGACACGACCTACGGGAACGTGGGACACGGCCGACCCGAATGGTCGACACGCCACCCTCCCAACGCTCCGAGCCTCCCATGCCCGAGTCCCACACCCAGGCACCACGTGTCCCGCACTTGGGCACCCCGTGCCGCCCAGTCGGGCACCTCGCACCTCACACCTGGGCCTGGCGAGTCCACACACCTAGGTGGTACCTCGCCAGGCCTGCATTCGAGCCTCGCGTTCCACCCCAGGTCGACGAGTGCCACCCCCGAGCCCGATGAGTTTCGCGCCCCAATGCCGCATGGACGCGGGTTAGCCGAGCGGAAACCATCGCGCAGGCGGCGGGTGCGAAGCGGCGCCATGCGCCTCGATGAATGGGTGCGTGCCCATCCGGCCGGCGTGCGAACCCGAGCGGTCGGGACACGTGCCCGGGGAGTCGGCAAGAGCGCCTGGCCGATCCGGACGCATACCTGGCCGGTCGGCGCTCGCTTGGAGAGTCGGCGTGGCACGTAAGCACTCGAGACGCTTGCTTGGCGGTCTGGGCGCAGACCCCGGGCGGTCGTGCGCGCCTGGGAAGCGGGCGCAAGCGTGCCCGGCGAGTCGGCGCGTGTGCCCGGCGAGTCGGCCGTGCGCCTGAGCGGTCGGCGCGCGTGCCTGAGCAGTCGGAAAGCGAACCTGAGCGGTCGGGACGCGAGCCCGGAACTCGGTCGCGGACGGTGGGAGGCGGGGCGCCGGCCTGGAGTCGGTGTGTGGGCGATCGGCCGGAGGCGGCCAGGCCTGGCAGGTGAGGCGGCCCCGGCGAGGCCGGGGTGGGCGAGGCTGGAGCGAATGGGCCGCGGTGGGGCGGGAACGAGTCCGGGCGGGGTCGCTGTCGGCTGCGACCCCGCCCGGGGTGTTGCGTCACCGAACCCAACTGCGATCAGGTCGGAGGCACTGTAGAAGAGCCCGGTGGGCGGCCCCAGATACATTGAGCGTCGAAGACGGGGTCCGAACTGGGGAGAACGTGCTCTGCACGTCCTCCGCGCGGGGCGCGTCGTGGACACTTGGGCCCGGTAGGCTTCGCTGATTCAAGATCATTTCGGGGCTGCCGGTGGAAGGGGTGCTGACCCATCGAGCGCGACTCAGCCGGGAAGCGTGGTCCGGCGGGATGGCTGGTCTTCACGATCGGGGTGGCCGAGCTGCTCGGCGCGGCGGGGTTGTGGATCGCCAGCGGGCTGGGGTGGACTGTCGCCTTTGGGTCTTTCGTGGTGACCGACGGGGTGCTGGGGCTGGCTTTTCTCGGGTGCGGGGTGCTGCTGGCGACGCAGCGGCCGCGGAATCCGATCGGGTGGCTGATCTTGGCGGGCGGGTTCGCGCACGCGACGACCGCGGTGGCCGTCTCGGCACTGGCGTTCGGGGTGGGGGTCGAGTGGCCCGTGCCGTTGCTGCGTTCGCTGGACACCGTCGCGCATTGTTCGTGGCCTTGGGCGCTGGGGGTTTGCATCCCGTTGGCGTTGCTGCTGTTCCCGGATGGTGAGCTGCCGAGCCGGGCTTGGCGGAAGGTGACCGTCGCGACCGCGGTCTATGGCGTCTTGTTCGTCGCGTGGACGGCGACGGACACCGGCACTTATCCGGTCAGCGCGGGTTCGGGGTACTCGGCCGTGCCCGCGTTCGCGCCGATGCTGCCGTTGCGGGGCAAGATCGAACTGGTCAGCATCGTCCTGTTGCTGCTGCCCGGCCTGATCGCGATGGTCAAGCGGTACCAGCGCGGCGACGAGAAGCTGCGGCGGCAGATGCTGTGGCTGATCCTGGCGGTCGCCGGGTTCGTGCCGTGGAGCCTGTTCGGGGTGGCGGCGGACGCGGTCCAGCTGCTGGTCGTGCTGCAGCCGATCGCCATCACCGTCGCCATCCTGCGGTACCAGCTGCTCGACATCCGGCTGGTCATCTCGCGCGCGCTGCTGTACCTGGTGCTGTCCGCGGCGATCATCTGCGTGCACGCCGGCGCGGTGCTGCTGCTCGGGCTGCTGCTGCACCAGGAGTTCGGCTGGGGCAGCGCGGCCGTGGTGACCGTCGGCGTCGCCGTGGTGTTCAACCCGGCCAGGGTGTGGCTCCAGCAGATCATCGATCGCTGGGTCTACGGCATCCGTGACGATCCGGTGCGCGCGCTCAACCGGTTCGGCACCAAGCTCGGCACCGAGACCGACTCGCTCGAAGGCCTGCTCGCCACCATCCGCGACGCGCTTCGCCTGCCCTACGCCGCTTTCCTGCTCGACGGCAGGGAGGCCGCCACTTCTGGGCGCGCGTTCACCGCGATGGAAGTGGTGCCGCTGACCGGCTCCGGGGACACCGAACTCGTGCTCGGCGTCCGGCCAGGGCAGGAACAGCTCGACCCCGAAGACGCGCGGGTGCTCGAGGTGCTCGCCGTGCCGCTCGGGATCGCCTTCCGCGCGACCGTGTTGTCCTCGCAGCTGCAGGCCGCCCGTGAACGCCTGGTCTCCGCCCGCGAGGAGGAGCGCAGGCGGCTGCGCAACGACCTGCACGACGGCCTCGGCCCGACGCTCGCCGCGGTCTCGCTCGGCCTGCCGATCGCTCGCAAGTGGATCGAGCAGGACCCGAAAGCGGCGGGCGAGCTGATCGACGAACTCGGCGAGGAGCTCAAGGGCGCGATCGCCGAGGTGCGCCGGGTCGCCTCGAACCTGCGGCCCTCCGCGCTCGACGAGCTCGACCTCATCGCGGCCATCCGCGAGCACACGGACATGCTCAGCAGCAGGCTCGACGCCGACGAGGTCAGGATCAGCTTCGACGCGCCCTCACCGCTGGCCGACCTGCCCGCCGCCGTCGAGGTGGCGGCGTACCGGATCGTCTGCGAGGCGCTGGCCAACGTCATGCGGCACGCGCACGCCCGGCATTGCCAGGTCGAGATCACCCGCGACGACGACCTCGTGCTGACCGTGACCGACGACGGGATCGGACTGCCCGACCGGCCCTCACACGGGGTCGGCATCGACTCGATGCGCCAGCGCGCCACCGAACTCGGCGGCGACTGCACCGTCGCGCGCCTGGCCGAAGGCGGCACTCGCGTCCACGCCCGGCTCCCGTTGCGAGTCCCGGCCGACGTGGCCTGACCCGGGCTACACGGCGCACCAGCCAGGGTCACGGCCGGAGAGACCGATGAGCCGATCGACCTCGGAGGCGTCATCGGGGACCGGCACCACCGGGCCGAAGGCATCGCCTGCCTTGCGGTCTTCGGCCGACGGGGCGAGGAATCCGGCGCACGCGGCCACCTCCGCGGCTCCGGGTTCGTACGGCAGATCCGCCGCGCGGGCGACGTCCCAGCCGTGGATCACCAGCTCGTCGAGCGCGATGATGCCCGCGATCTCACCGGGCAGATCGAAACCGCCCGCCGTGGTCATCCCCTGCCACGCCGACTCGACCCGCCACGCCGCGGCCAGCGCGGTGAGCCTGCCGTCGATCCGCTCGCGCCAGTCCTCGCCGAGCCGGGACCCGTCACCCAGCGGCGGGTCCCCGTCCACGGGCAGTTTTTCCTTGGTGGCGGCGAAAGTGAAGGCCAGCGTCAGCCCGTCGATGTGGTCGATCAGGTCGCCGAGCGTGTAGTCCGGGCACGGCGTCGGCAGGCCGAGCTGGTCGTCTTTGACGCCTGCCAGCAACTCGGCCATCCGCTGGGCCGTAGGCCCCAGGTCGATCATCGTTCCTCCCCTTGTCGATCGGTCCAGCCATCGTGGCACGCCACACCGACAAGTTCCGCGCGCTTCGCGCCGAACCCACCCGGATGGGAAGATGTCCCCATCCACGCCCCCCGCGCCGACACGGAAGACCACGATGCCGAAGAAGCTCCGACTGACCGGCGACGCCGCAGCCGACAAGATCCTGTCCGAGGACCCGTTCGCCCTGCTCGTCGGACTTCTGCTCGACCAGCAGTTCCCGATGGAGCACGCCTTCGCGGGCCCGCGGAAGATCGCGGACCGGATGGACGGCTTCAGCATCACCAAGATCGCCGAGTCCGACGTCGAGGCGTTCGTCGAGCTGTGCGTGACGCCGCCCGCCATCCACCGCTACGGCGGCTCGATGGCCCGCCGTGTCCACGCGCTCGCGCATCACGTGCTGGAGAACTACGGCGGCAAGACCGACAAGATCTGGAAGCAGGGCAAGCCGGACGGCAAGGAAGTACTCCGACGGGTGAAAGCATTGCCTGGCTACGGCGATCAGAAAGCCCGCATTTTGGTCGCACTGCTGGGCAAGCAACTCGGTGTCCAGCCCGAAGGCTGGCGCGAGGCGGCGGGCGCCTACGGTGAGGACGGATCCCGGCGCTCGATCGCCGACGTGACCAGCCCCGAGACCCTCGCCGAAGTCCGCGCTTTCAAGAAGGCAGCCAAAGCCGCCGCGAAACCCGCCTGAACCCACGCGCTCACGACAACGCTGCCAGGCCCGCCCGCCAGGCGCCGTCAAGGTCTGCATCGGGTGGGAAACGACCGTCGAGCTCGAGGATCACCATGCCGTGCGCGAACGCCCAGACGGCGCGCGCCCGGTCCATGTCGCCGCCGACGACACGCATCAGTGGCAGCGCGGTCGCGTCCTCGACTCCCGGCGGCAGCAGGTGGCGAGGCAGCGGGCCGGAGTTCATCAGGCGGTAGAGATGCGGATGCGCGAGCGCGTAGGCGCGATAGGCCGCCGCGAGCTCGGCCAGGGAATCGGCTCGTTCCAGCACGGCCGTCAGCTCGCGCATGGCCACCGTGATGACCTCCGCCTCGACCGCGCCTTTGTCCGGGAAGTGCTTGTAGAGGGACGGGGCGCGGATGCCGAGCCGTTCCCCGAGCGCCCGCATGGTCAGCGCCGCGGCGCCTCCCTCGTCGACCAGAGCGCGTGCCGCGGCGACGATCTGCGCGGATCGCTCAGGCACGCCGGCTCCCGTCACGCTCGCGCAGTCCGCAGCCGAACGCCCGGTCCACCGCGATGTGCGCCAGCCAGCCCAGCGCCGCCGTGAACAGCGGCACCCACTCCCCCAGCCCGCCGGCGCTGTAGCCGACCAGTACGGCGAGCGGGATCCATGGCCGGTGCGCGAAGTTGTAGTAGGGCACGGCTTTCGGTGCCAGCTTGCCGCCGCCACCCACGCCGATGGCCATCGTCAGGTCCGGCGCGATCAGGAACACGAGCGCCGCGACCAGCGCCGCGCCGCCGTGGTTGGCGACTTCGAGCCCGATGAAGGCCAGCAGGAACGCCGCCAGCGCGGCCCATCCCACCCGAGCGGACGTGACAGCGAGGGACATGGGGACCTCCGGCGTTGGCTAACAGTGTTAGCCCAAGGCTAACACCGTTAGCCGCGAACCGGCTAGTTTCAACGTGAACTAGTGGATCCGACCGCGCAGGCGGAAGCTCACGGCGACCGCTAACGCCGCCAGCACCAGCAGCCAGACCGTCACGGCGGCGCCCAGCACCGCCGCCATCCCCATGATCACCAGGCCGCCGACGAACACCGCGGCCCCGACGACGGGCGCCCTCACCTTGATCATGCGCTGAACTCGGGCTGGGGCTTGCCAAACCAAGACACCGGCCGCCAGCCCCGCCATGACCCAGCCGGTCAACGCACCGCCCGGCGTCACCATGACGCCGAGCACGGCGAAGACAAGCACGAGCACCGTCACGAGAACACGGGTGACCACGGCGCGCCTCCCGTCGAGTCCGGAAGAGGCGGAACAGTGTAGTCAGCACACCTCCCGGTTGCCCAGCTCGGCGCTGGGCGATGACAGCAGCGCGCTCCCCAGCTCGGTGACCGAATGCAGCGCGGCCCCGCTGCGCCGCTCGGTCCCGATGACCCCGGCCTCCCGCAGCACGGTCGCGTGCTGGCTCGCGCCCGCCGCCGAGATGCCGAGCGCCTTCGCGAGGTCGTTGGTGCTGATCAACGTGGCCGCGCCGATCGCGCACAGCACCGAGGCCCTGGTCCGGCCGAGCAGGTTCTCCAGCGACCGCGTCACGATCGGCGCTTCCCAGCCGAACGACCGCCCCACCGGGTAGGCCAGCACCGGCGGCAGGCTCGGGTCCAGCAGTGTCACCGGGGTGCGCCAGCAGAAGAACGACGGCACCAGGGTCAGGCCGCGGCCCTCGAGGTGCATCTCCTGCTCGACCGGATAGTCGACTTCAAGCACCGGCGAGCGCCAGCGGATGCCCGGGTTCAGCGTCGACAGCAGCCGTTCGACACCGCCGCCGAGCAGCGCTCGGCCACGGGCGGCCGCGTCCGAGCCGATCGCGTTCTTGATCGACGCCCAGTGCGGCGCCAGCGCGCCGTCGAAGTACCGCCGCATCGCGGTGCCGAGCTGGCGCAGTGCCGGCGGGCGCGCGTCGGCGAGGTCGCCGTTCCACGATGACAGCGGACGGGCTTGGGCCAGCAGGGCGGTCTCCTCGCGCAGGCGCGCCTTCGGGGTCTCGAGCACCGCGTCGATCCCGGACTCGATGTCGGTGAACCCGGCGCCGGGCGTCAGGAAGTCGGCCGAATATCCGATCGGCGGAGCAAGGGTCGCCAGCATGCCCGAAGATCTGTCCAAGCCCGCTCTCGTCTCCCGCTGCCAGTGGCTGAACAGCGGGTTCACCGCCCGATCCTGCAGCAGATGCAGGCTCAGCATGGTCTCCCAGAGTGGGTCGGGCGCGTCCAGCACCCGGATCCGGGTCAGGTCCTGCCCGGTGAAGTGGATCTTCAGCATCGGCCCCCCAGAGGTCGCTGTGACCACATGGTGCCGGACGGTGATGCCAAGTCGCTGGCACGCCGCTGTCAAAATCAACAACGGGCTCGTCACACGACAGAATCCGCAGTTGGTTAAGGTCGTCGCGACGCGATCCGGGGAGGAAGCAGCGCAGTGCGCAAGATCATCCTGCAGATGTCGGTGTCCGTCGACGGGTTTTTCGAAGGGCCGCGCCGGGAGCTCGACTGGCATCGCGTGGACGACGACCTGCACCGCCATTTCAACACCGAGCTCGGCGCGATGGGCGCCTTCCTCGACGGCCGCCGGACCTACGAGCTCATGGCGGCCTACTGGCCCACCGCCGACCGGGACCCCTCGGCGACCGAGCCGATCGCCGAGTTCGCCCGCATCTGGCGGAAAATGCCCAAGATCGTCTTCTCGCGCACGCTGCACCGCGCCGACTGGAACGCCACCGTCGCCCGCGAGGTCGTGGTCGACGACATCCTGGACCTCAAGTCCCGGCCCGGCGGCGACCTCGCGCTCGGCGGCGCCGACCTCGCGGCGACCTTCCGCGAACTCGGCCTGATCGACGAATACCGGATCTACGTGCATCCGGTGGTGCTCGGGCAGGGGAAACCGCTGTTCAGCGGTCACCGCCTCGACCTCGACCTCGTCGAAACCCGGCCCTTCGCCAACGGCGTGGTCCTGCTCCGCTACCAGCGGTCGGGATAAAGCGGGCTTTATCCCGGGGTGCTTTCCCCCGATATAAAGCCCGCTTTATCCCGGACTACCTCAGAGCTGGGGCGGGACGGTCGCCGGGCGCGCGGTCGCGGCGGCCTTGGCCGCGGCGAGTGAGGCGCCCGCGGCCGTGAGCACCGCGATGGCCTGCGCTTCGGGGAGCAGGTTGAACCAGCGCAGCGCCAGCTCGTCGCGGGCCGCCGCGGTCGGCGAACCGTAGAGCCGGAAGCGGCCGATGCCGCCGTCGGGGTGGTTCTCCACGCGGACGTGGGTGACCGGGCGGCCGGACGTCAGCCGGAACCGGTGGGTGGTGTCCGCCTGCAGCTTCGTCTCCGGCAGCAGCGGGAACCAGGCGTCGTCGTGGTTGAGCGAAGACGTGGTCGCGTCGATGCCGGACAACGCCACCCGGTCCGGCGGGTTGCCGCGGTAGTGCGTGGTCGCGAACTCCGCGACCGACGGCACCGCCTGGCAGGCCAGGCGCACGATCGCCCAGTCGTGGCCGTCGTCGCGGCGGCGCGCGGTCTCCCAGCCGTCGGCCATGAACCGCGACTCCCCCGGCTGCAGCATGTTCGCCGGCGGCGAGAAGAAACTGTCGCTGCAGCCGACCACGGTGCCCCCGCTCAGCGTCGCGACCAGGTCGAACGGGACGCCGTCGAGGTCACGCGGGTCCGGGACGACCTCGCCGTGCACCCGCAGCCGGGCGATACCGCCGTCCGGCAGCATGTGCACGCGCAGGTGGGTCACACGCTGCTCACTGTCCACAGTGAACAGATTGTCCTGGCCGCCGCTCAACGCCCGCGGCGGTACCAGCTCGAACCACTCGGCCGTCTCCAGCTCGGCCACGCTCGGGTAGCCCTCGACGCCGGTCGCCTCGATCCGCACCTTCTCCGGGTAGTTGCCCAGGAAGAACGCCGTGTCGACGTTCACCCCGCGCACCACGCCCGGCGCGCCGAGCCGCAGCAACGCCCAGTCGTTGCCCTCCGAGCGGCCGAAGCGGCGGCGGGTCTCCCAGCCGTCGTACTCCTGGCCTTTCTCGGTGAACGTGTGCGGCCTGAACACCGGCGCCTCGGCCTTGATCAGGTTCTCCTTGGCCGCGAAATAGTCGTCGCTGGCCGCCATCACGGTGCCGCCGTGCGGGCGGGACGCCAGGTCGGGCAGTGCGGTGAACTTCATGATTCCCTTTCTCTGGTCAGCAGTTCGCCACTCGGCTCCCCGTCGATCTCCCGGCCGCGCAGCCACACGCGCTCGACCACGCCACGCAACCGCGCGCCCGCGTACGGGGTCACCGGATGCCGTTGCCGGAGGCCGCCGGGGTCCACGGTGAACTCCGCGTCCGGATCGAAGACGACCAGGTCGGCGTCGGCGCCGACCGCGATCCGGCCCTTGTGCGCGAGCCCGGTGAGGTTCGCGGGCGCAGCGGCCATCCAGCGGACCACGTCGGTCAGCCGGTGCCCCCGCGCTCGCGCGGCCGTCCACATCGCGGGCAGGCCGAGCTGGAGTGAGGACACTCCGCCCCAGGCCTCCCCGAAGCCGCCTCGCTTCAAGTCCGGTGTGGACGGTGAGTGGTCTGAAACCACGCAGTCGAGTATCCCGTCGGCCAAGCCCTGCCAGAGCCGGTCGCGGTTGACCGAGCCCCGGATCGGCGGGCAGCACTTGAACTCCGTCGCGCCGTCGGGGATCTCCTCGGCGGCCAACGTCAGGTAGTGCGGGCAGGTCTCGGCGCTCACCCGCACACCGGCCGCTCTCGCCGCGGCGATCCGGCCCAGCGCGGTCGCCGACGACACGTGCAGGATGTGCACGCGCGCCCCGTCGGCACGGCTGAGCAGGCCGTCGATCGCCCGCTCCTCCGCCCGATCCGGCCGCGAGGCCAGGAAGTCCTCATAGGACGGTCCGGACTCACCGAGTTCGGCTGGGTCTTCCGCGTGCACGATCAGCAAGCCGTCGAAAGCCTTGATCTCGGCGAGGGCCTTGTCGAGTTCGGACCACGACAGGTGCGGGAATTCGTCCACACCGGACGGTGACAGGAAGCTCTTGAACCCGAACACGCCGGCGTCGTGCAACGGCTTCAGGTCGGCCACATTGCCCGGGATCGCGCCACCCCAGAAGCCCACGTCCACCACGCACTGTCCTCGAGCGGCTTGGCGCTTCTCGGTGAGCGCGCCGACCGTGACCGTCGGCGGCAGGCTGTTCAACGGCATGTCGATGATCGTGGTGACCCCACCCGCCGCGGCGGCCGCCGTCGCGGTCGCGAACCCCTCCCACTCCGTCCGGCCCGGCTCGTTCACGTGCACATGGGAGTCGACCAGGCCGGGTAGCACCGCGAGGTCGCCGAAATCCTCGTCGCGGCTCGTCTCCACGCGTACGTCTCGCCCGAACACCGCCGCGATCCGTCCATTGCGGACACACACCGCGGCTGGGCGTTCGCCGTCGGGCGTGACCACCCGCTCCGAGCGCACCACCAGGTCGTAGGTCACCGTGCCTCCAGGAAATCGTGGGCCACCCGTGCCGCGCACCGCCGGAGCAGGTCACCGGCGTTGACCATCGAGCGGGTCGGGTCCGGCTCCAAATCGGACAGTGGGTACACCGCCGAAATCCCCGCCTCCCGCAGCTGCGCGGCCGACAGCAGCGACCGTCCCGCGACCGCCACCACCGGCACTCCGGCCGCCAGCGCGACCCCGGCGGGCGCCTTGCCCCGCAACGTCTGCTCGTCGAGCGAGCCCTCGCCCGTGATCACCAGCCGCGCTCCGCGGACCGCGTCAGGGAACCCGAGCAAGTCCAGCAGCAGCGCGATCCCGGGACGCATCCGCGCGCCCAGCACCGCCATCGCCGCGAACCCGGCACCACCGGCCGCACCGGCACCGGGCCGGCCCGCGACCTGCGGATCCACCGCCATCGCCCACCGGGTGAGCCCGTCCTCGAGGACCTCGACGTCCTCGGCGGTGGCGCCCTTCTGCGGCCCGTACACCGCGGCCGCACCGTGCGTGCCGAGCAACGTGTTGTCCACATCGCTCGCCAGCTCGAAATCCACTTCGGACAAGCGTGAGTCCAAACCGGACAGATCGACCCGCGCGAGGCGCCGCAGTGCCGCGCCACCGGGTGCGAGCGGTGCGCCGTCGGCGTCGAACAGCCGCGCGCCCAACGCCGCCAGCAAGCCGGCGCCGCCGTCCGTGGACGCGCTGCCGCCGACACCGAGGACGACCCGCTTGCACCCGGCCCGCACCGCCGCCCCGATCAGCTCACCGGTGCCGAAACTCGACGCCGTCAACGGCGCGAGCCCACCGGGAAGCCGATGCAGGCCGGACGCTTCGGCCAGCTCGACGACCGCCGTGCCACCCCGCCGCGCGTAGGACGCGGTGAGCCGCTGCCCGGTCGGGCCCGTGACCAGCGTTCGCACCCGACGGAACCCGGCCGCGACGGCGGCGTCGACCGTGCCCTCGCCCCCGTCCGCCACCGGCAGCACCCGGACCGGCACGCCCGGGGCCGCCGCGGCGAGCCCGTCGGCGACCGCCGCGGCCACCTCGACCGCCGTCAACGACCCCTTGAACTTGTCGGGGGCGACCAGCACATGACTCATGGGAGCGGCTCGAACTCCTTCACGGCGTTGATCGCCGGACCGTGCGGCGTGTTCGCCTCACGCTCGATCATCACCTCGACCAGCACCGGCCGCGACGTCGCCACCGCCTCCTTGCGCGCCCACTCGATCGTCTCGCGGATGTCCGCGGGATCCACCACGCGACGCCCGGCGCAGCCGTACGCCTCCATGATCTTGACGTTGTCCGTGCCGTAGTCGTCGTAGTGGATGTCGACCTGGTAGTTCATGTCGTACGGGATCGACGCCTGCCGGATCAGCCCGAGATACTCGTTGTTGATCATGATCAGCACGAACGGCACGTTGTACTGCGCCGCCACCGCCAGCTCTTCGACCAGGTACTGGAACCCGTAGTCACCGACGATCCCGACCACCTCGGCGCCCGGCGCTGCCTTCTTCACGCCGATCGCGGCCGGGATCTCCCAGCCGAGCGGCCCAGCCTGCCCGCAGATCTGGTAGCGGCGTGGCTTGTACGCCTTCTGGTGCTGCCCGCCCCAGATCTGGTACAGCCCGATCGCGGTCACGAAATACGTGTCCTCGTCGAAGATCTCGTTGATCTCCTTGTACACGCGCGGCGCCTTGATCGGCGTGGAGTCGAAGTCCTCGCGGCGGCCGAGCGTCGCCTTGAGCTCGGCGATCCTGGCGACCCACTCCCCTGCCTCACGGCCCGCGTTCCTTTCACGGGCCGTCTTCAGCAGCGCCTGGAGGAACAGCCTCGCGTCCGAAACGATGCCGAGGTCCGGCGGGAACACCTTGCCGAGCTGCGTCGGCTCGATGTCGACGTGGATGAACTTCCGCTCACCGCGGTAGACGTCGAGCGCGCCCGTGTGCCGGTCGCCGAACCGCGCGCCGACCGCGAGCACGGTGTCGGACTCCAAAAAGGACGCGTTGCCGTACCGCTGCGAGGTCTGCACGCCGGTGATCCCGGCGAACAGCGGGCTGTCCTCGTCGATCGCGCCCTTGCCCATCAGCGTCACCTGGACCGGGATGTTCAGGTACTCGGCCAGCGCGCGCAGCTCGTCGGCGGCCTCGGCGATGATCACGCCACCACCAGCGAGCAGCAGCGGCTTTTCCGCTGCCAGCAACAGATCCAGCGCACGCTCGACCCTCGGCTGGTGCGGGTGCACGACCTCGACCGGCAGCGGGGCGTCGATCGCGGCGTCGTACTCGATGAGCTGCTGCGCGACGTCGACCGGGATGTCGATCAGCACCGGGCCAGGCCGTCCGGACCGGGCGATGCGGAACGCCTCGCGGAAGATCCACGGCGCGGTCGCGGCCTCCTTGATCTGGACAGCCCACTTGGTGACCGGCTTCGCGATGTCCACAATGTCCACTGCCTGGAAGGCTTCGGTGTGCAGCTTCGAAAACGCGGCCTGGCCGGTGATGCAGATGATCGGGATCGAGTCGGCCATCGCCGTGTACAGCCCGGTGATCATGTTCGTGCCCGCCGGGCCCGAAGTGCCGATGGCGACGCCGACCTTGCCGTTGGTGCGCGCCCAGCCGTCGGCCATGTGCGTCGCGCCCTCTTCGTGGCGGACGGTCAGGTGCTCGATGCCGCCGCGCACCTCCATCGCCTTGTACAGCGGGAGGATCGCCGCGCCGGGGCAGCCGAACGCGGTGTCGACGCCCTCCGACTTGAGCACCTCGACGACCGCTTCCATCGCCGGAATCCTGGTCATGATCGGTTCTCCCCTCGTCCGGACTGCTTCTCGAGCACCGCCAGCAGTGCCGAGTGGTCCAGGTCGCCCATGCCCTGTGCCCTGGCGGCCTGGATGTACGCCGCGACCTGGCCGCCGAATGGCAGCGAGACCTCGGCCTGGCGGGCGGCGTCGAGCACGATGCCCATGTCCTTGTGATGCAGGTCGATGCGGAAGCCCGGCTTGAAGTTCCTGGCCAGCATCGATTCGCGCTTGAGTTCCAAAATGCGGCTCGCGGCGAGTCCACCCGCGAGCACGTCGAGCCCGGCCTTCGCGTCCACTCCGGACGCTTCCATTAGCAGGATCGCTTCTGCCACAAGGGCGTACGTGCCGCCGACGACGAGCTGATTGGCTGCCTTGACGAACTGCCCCGCGCCACTCGGCCCGACCAGCGCGGCGACCTTGCCGACGGCGTCGAAGACCGGCTTGGCCGCGTCGAAGTCCGCTTGCTCGCCACCGACCATAATGGACAGTACGGCGTTGATCGCGCCCGCTTCGCCACCCGAGACGGGGGCGTCGAGCACGCGGACGTTCTTCTCGGCGCCCTTCTTGGCCACCTGCTGTGAGGTCTGCGGCTTGATCGTGCTGAAGTCGATGAGCAGTGTGCCCGGCTTGATGGTCTCGAAGATCGTCGCGGTGACGGCTTCGACGTGCGGGTCGGCGGGCAGCATGGTGATCACGAGCTCGGCGCCGTCGATCGCTTCGGCGACGGAGCCGGCGGGCTTGCCGCCCGCGGCGGCGAACTTGGCCACCGAGTCGGCACTGAGGTCGAACCCGGTGACTTCGAAGCCGGCTTTGACGAGGTTGCTGGCCATCGGCAAGCCCATGATGCCGAGGCCGATGAATCCGGCGGTACGCATTGTTCTCCTTACAGGTCAAGCCATTTGAAACTGTCGGCACTCGCTCCGCTCGGCTTGTACTCCAAGCCGACGAAGCCGTCGTAACCGTTGGCGGCGAGCTTTCCGAGATAGCCGTCGAGGTCGATGGCCCCGGTGCCCGGCTCGTTGCGGCCGGGCGCGTCCGCGATCTGCACATGGCCGATCCGGCCGGTGTGCTCGGCGATGACCGCGTCGAGGTCGTCGCCGTTCACGGTGAGGTGGTACAGATCGGCCAGCAAGCGCAGGTTCGGCGCTCCCGCCCGATCGATGGTGGCGAGCGCGTCGGCCGCGGTGAGCAGCGGATACCTCGGCGCGCCGCTGATCGGCTCCACCAGCACGACCGCGCCCTGCTGGCGCGCGACGTACGCGGCCAAGGCCAGGTTCTCGATGCCGGTTTCGTCTTGTTGTTCCGTGGATTTACCCTCTAGACGGTTGCCGTATAGGGCGTTATACGCGCGGCAACCAAGCCTGTCTCCGATGCTGAGCGCGATCGGGATGTTCTCGCGGAACTCTGACGATCGCTCAGGCCACGACACAAGCCCGCGATCGCCACCGGCCATGTCGCCGGCCGCGAAGTTGAGCCCGACGAGCTGGACGCCGGCATCTTCGATCGCCCGCACGAACTGGTCGACCTGGGCGTCGCTGGGGACCGCGGTGTCGAACGGCCACCAGAACTCGACGGCGTCGAACCCGGCCTTCTTCGCGGCCTCCGGGCGTTCCAAGAGCGGCAGCTCCGTGAACAGAATGGACAGGTTGATGTCGTATTTGGTCATGCCACACTCCCCCGGTACTTGCGCCAGTTCCCGATCTCGGTGATGTCTCGCAGCTGGACGTGCGAGGTGTACGCCCGGCGCAGCAGCATCGCGAACACCGAGCTGCCGTCGGCCAGCTCGATCACGCCGAGCTCCAGCTCGTG
This sequence comes from Amycolatopsis xylanica, assembly GCF_900107045.1. GTDB lineage: Bacteria > Actinomycetota > Actinomycetes > Mycobacteriales > Pseudonocardiaceae > Amycolatopsis > Amycolatopsis xylanica. Next base: position 1,018,082 of record NZ_FNON01000001.1, on the reverse strand, counting down.
CGGCTCGGACGGCAATACCCTGTCCCGCAACGTGTCCATCGGGATGTCGTAGACCTCGCCCGCGATCTCGGCGCCGCCGTGCGCCACGGGGAACAACGCCGGGCACTGGTCACCGACCGAATAGAACCGGTACTTCGCGGCGGTCGTGGTCTCGGCCACCAGCTCCGCGCCGCCGAGCAGGTGGTGCAACGGCTCGCCACGCATGGCGCCCCCGTTAAGGAACATCAGTGCCACGAATTCTCCTTTGTGGACAGACAATGGTCTTGATACCCCGAAAGTGACTTTCGTCAGATGCGATGACCCGAAAGCCACTTTCGTCAGATGAGACCTGACGAAAGCCACTTTCGGGCTTCGTCGTGGTGGATGGGGCCGGTGGAGGTGGACAGGGGGGTGGTGGTGCCGCCTCGGTGGAGGGCGATGAGCTCGGCTGCGATGGAGATGGCGGTTTCGGGAGGGGTGCGGGCGCCTAGGTCGAGGCCGATGGGTGAGCGGAGGCGGGTGAGTTCGGCTGGGATGAGGCCTTCGGCGCGGAGGCGGTGGAGGCGGTCGGTGTGGGTGCGGCGGGAGCCGAGGGCGCCGACGTATGCGACGTCGCGGCGGAGGGCGTCGGTGAGCACGGGGATGTCGAACTTCGGGTCGTGGGTGAGGACGCAGATGACCGTGCGCGCGTCGGTCGCCGTGCGGGCGAGGTAGCGGTGGGGCCAGTCGACGACGACCTCGTCTGCGTCGGGGAAGCGGGCGGGGGTCGCGAAGGTCGGGCGGGCGTCGCAGACGACCACGTGGTAGCCGAGGAAGCGGCCGACAGAGGACAGTGCCGCCGCGAAGTCGATCGCGCCGAAGATCAGCATCGTCGGCGGCGCGACCCACGACTCGATGAAGACCTCCAGCGAGCCGAGGCGGACGATGCCGGTCGCGCCGGAGGAAAGCATCGAACGGGCTTCGTCCACAAAGGATGCGTCGCCGACGTGACGCTCGGCGAAGACCGCGGCGGACGGGCCGTCGCCCAGTACCCGGACCAGGGCGACCGGCTCTTCCGAAACAAGCGCGGCGCGGATGGCGGGGTCGGCTCGCTGGACGAAGACGTCCAGCGAGCCGCCGCAGGTCAAGCCGACCGCGAACGGGTCATCGGCGGAGAAGCCGAACTCGGTGCGCACCGGCACGCCGGTCGCCAGCACCTGCTGGGCGAGTTCGTAGACCGCGCCCTCGACGCAGCCGCCGGACACGCTGCCGATGACCGAGCCGTCGGCACGGACCGCCATCGAGGCGCCTACCTCGCGGGGCGCGCTGCCCCGCACGGCGACCACGGTCGCGACCGCGAACGGCTCGTCCCAGCCGCGTAACTCCTCCGCGATGTCCCGCATCGGATTCTCCTTACGTGATCAGGGCTTTGAGGCCGTCGACGCCGAAGTACAGCGCGAAGATGGCGGCCAGCACGGTCAGCAGCCAGCCGGCTTCGCGCCAGCGGCCCTTGCAGGTCTTGATGAGCACGAACGCGATGAGGCCAGCGCCGACGCCGTTGGTGATCGAGTAGGTGAACGGGATGAGCGCCACGGTCAGGAACACCGGGATCGTGTAATCCGTTTCCTGCCAGGGGATGTTGCGGATCTGGGCCATCATCATCCCGCCGATCACCACCAGCGCGGGCGCCGCGGCCTGCGCCGGCACCACCCCGGCCAGCGGCGTGAACAGCAGCGTCACCGCGAACAGCACGCCGGTGACCACGCTCGCCAGCCCGGTACGCGCGCCCTCGCCGACCCCGGCGGCCGACTCGAGGAACACCGTGTTCGGCGACGCCCCGGTGACCCCGCCCGCGATGGCGCCCGCACCGTCGACGAACAGGATCCGGCCCATCCGGGGCACCTTCCCGAACTTCGACAGCCCCGCCTCGTCCGAGACGCTCGTGATAGTGCCCATCGCGTCGAAGAAGCCCGAAAGCACCAGCGTGAACAGGAAGATCGTCGCGGTCAGCGCACCGGCCGAGGCGAATCCGCCGAACAGGTCGACGTGTCCGACCAGCCCGAAGTCCGGCGCCGCGAACAGGTGCGACGGCAGCGTGGGCTCGGTGCGGCCCCACTCCCCCAGCCCGAATCCGTCGTGCAGGATCACCGCGAACACGGTCGCCACGCCGATGCTGATCAGCACCGCGCCCGCCACCTTCCGCGCGATCAGCACGACCATGAGCAGCAGCCCGAAGCAGAAGACCGCGATCGGCCAGCCGTCGAGATGCCCGTCGATGCCGAGCCGCACCGGCACCGGGGTGTTCGCCGCGTCCGGGTTCCTGGTCACGAACCCCGCGCTGACCAGGCCGACCAGCGCGATGTAGAGGCCGATGCCGACGGTGATCGCCGTCTTCAGCGGCGCCGGGATGGCGTTCATGATCCGCTCGCGGACCCCGCTGACGGCCATCGCCACGATGCAGAGGCCTTCGAGCACGACCAGCCCGAACGCCTGCGCCCAGGTCATCGTCGGCGCCATCTGGAACGCGACGATGCCGTTGATGCCGAGCCCGGCCGCCATGGCGAGCGGCGCGTTGCCGATCAGTCCCATGAGGACGGTCATCACCGCGGCCGACAGCGCGGTCGCGGTCGTGATCTGGGCCATGCTCAATTTGGCGCCGGTGATATCCGCCGAAGCGCCGAGAATGAGCGGATTGAGCAGAACAATGTAGGCCATGGCGACGAAAGTGGTGACGCCGCCGCGTATTTCCCGTGGAACACTGGAACCGCGGGCCGAGATCGAGAAAAGTCGCTCGAGAGCTGGTCGACGGGGTGGAGCCGAGGTCTTCGTGACTGGTTCCTGAAGCTGAGTCATGCGCCCTGCCCTTGCCGGTGGGTGTGCTCGACCAAGCCCTGTATTTCCACAGGGCTTCAATCGAGGGGGAGGTTAAGGTTTTTCCGGTACTCCGGTCAGCACCGGGAAATCACTCAGTAATCAATGCGGTCAGGCTGATCGAGCCAGGCCGCGAAGGGCGCGAAACCGTCCTGACTGGACACTCGGGTCACGGGTACGTCCCAGGTTTCGCGTGGCTTGTCGAAAAGTTCGTAGAAGGCGAGATCGTCGAAACCCGCCTTGGCCGCGTCGTGCCGGTCGGCCGCGAAGATCACCCGGTCGACCCGGGCCCACAGCGCCGAGCTGAGGCACATCGGGCACGGCTCACAGGAGGAAACGAGCACGCAGCCGTCAAGCTTGAACGTCTGCAGCTTCTGGCACGCCTCGCGGATCGCGACCACCTCCGCATGCGCGGTCGGGTCGAGCGTCGGCGTGACCCGGTTGACGCCGGTGGCGATCACCTCGCCGTCTTTGACGATCAGCGCGCCGAACGGCCCGCCGCCCGCGGCGACGTTCGAGGTCGCCAGCTTGACGCTTTCGGCCAGCCAGGCTTCTTCCTGGGTGCTCATTTCTTCTCTCCACGGCTGAAGGTGATGTGCTCGGGTCGTACCGGCACGCGGGGCAGTTCGAGCCCGGTGGCCGCACGGATCGCGTTGGCGATCGCCGGCGTCGCGCTGATCGTCGGGGGCTCACCGACGCCGCGAACACCGTACGGCGCGTGCGGATCGGCTCGTTCGAGCACATCCACCCGCATCGGCGGCATGTCCAAGATGGTCGGGATCAGGTAGTCCGTGAACGACGGGTTCCGCACCTTCCCGTCCCTGACCAGTATTTCCTCCATCACCGCGAGGCCGAGGCCCTGCGCGGAGCCGCCCTGGATCTGCGCGACGACGGCGTCGGGGTTCATCGCCTTGCCGACGTCCTGCGCGCAGTCCAGCTGGACGACCTTGACCAGGCCCAGCTCGGTGTCGACGTCCACGACCGCCCGGTGCGCCGAGAAGCCGTATTGGACGTGCGCGTCGCCCTGCCCGGTCTCGGGATCCAGCGGGTAGGTCTTGCGGTGGTGGTACTCGCGGGTCTCCTCGATGGCCTCGTCGCCGAGCACGTCGACCAGGCTGACCAGTGCTTCTCCGTCCGCCGCCACCAGCTTCCCGCCGGACAGCGTGACATCGGAGCGACCGAATCGAGCGAACACGGCCTCCGCCACGGCACGGCAGGCGTTACGGACCGCGCCGCCGGTGATGTAGGTCTGCCGCGACGCCGAGCTGGACCCCGCGTCGCCGACACTCGTGTCCGCCACATGCACGGTCACCCGCTGCACGCCGAGCTCGGTCCGCGCGATCTGCTGCTGCAGCGTGACCAGGCCCTGGCCGACCTCGGCCGCGGCGGTGTGCACCAGCGCGACCGCCTCGCCGCCGATGACCTCCAGCCGCACCCGCGCGGTCGAGTAGTCGTCGAGCCCCTCGGCGTACGAGATGTTCTTGATGGTCACGCCATAGCCGACCCCGCGCACCACGCCTTCGCCGTGCGTCGTGTTGGACGCGCCGCCGGGCAGGTCGCGGATGTCGACCGGCCCGGTGCGTTCCGGCGGCAGCGGCATGTCCTTGAGCCGCTGGATCAGTTCGCCCACCGGCGCCGGGAAATCGACCAGCTGGCCGGTGACGTTCGTCGACCCCTCGCTCATCGCGTTGAGGATCCGCAGGTCGGCCGGGTCCATCTCCAGGGCGGCGGCCAGTTTGTCCATTTGGGACTCATAGGCGTACGTCGGCTGGACCGCGCCGAGCCCGCGCATCGCGCCACAGGTCGGGTTGTTCGTGTAAACACCCCAACCCTCGATCTTCGCGTTCGGCACGTTGTACGGGCCGACGCTCAGCGTCGTGCCGTTGCCGACCACGACCGGCGTCTTGGACGCGTACGCGCCGCCGTCGAAGTACAGCTTCGCGCGGACGTAGACGAGCTTGCCGTCCTTGGTCGCGCCATGCTCGTAATACATCTTCGCCGGGTGGCGGTGCACGTGCCCGAAGAACGACTCCAGCCGGTTGTAGACCATCTTGACCGGACGCCCGGTGCGCAGCGCGAGCATGCACGAGTGGATCTGCATGCTCAGGTCCTCACGCCCGCCGAACGCACCGCCGACGCCGGACAGCGTCAGCCGCACCTTCTCCAGCGGCAGGCCGAGCGCCTTGGCCGTCTGCCGCTGGTCGACGTGCAGCCACTGGGTGGCCAGGTAGAGGTCGACGCCGCCGTCGTCATCGGGCACCGCGAGGCCGGACTCCGGGCCGAGGAACGCCTGGTCCTGCATGCCGATCTCGTAGACGCCGGACACCACGACGTCGGCCGTCGCGTCCGGGTCACCCTTGAGGATCCGCTGGTAGCGCACCAGGTTCCCGTCCGGGTGCAGATGCGGCAACGTCTCGTCGTGCGCGGCGCGCTCAGGGTCGGTGATCGGCTCGAGCACCTCGTACTCGACCACGATCCGCTTGAGCGCCTGCCGCGCGATCTCGGGGTGATCGGCCGCGAGGATCGCGACCGGCTCACCCTGGAACCGGACCCGGTCCACCGCCAGCGCGGGCGTGTCCTGGTACTTCAGCCCGTAGACGTTCTCGCCGGGCACGTCCTCATGGGTCAGCACGGCGTGCACTCCGGGCACGGCCAGCGCGGGCGCGACGTCGAGCCGGGTGATCAGCGCGTGCGGATGCGGGCTGCGCAAAGTCGCGCCCCACAACATGTTCTCGTGCCACAGGTCCGAGGAGTACGCGAACTCGCCGCGTACCTTCAGCGTGCCGTCGGGGCGCAGCGGGCTCTCGCCGATCCCGCCCGCGATGGTGTCGTTCAGCTCCTGGGATGACCTCGCCGGTGCGCTCATCGCTTGCTCGCCGCCAGCCGGACCGCGTCGAGGATCTTCTCGTAGCCGGTGCAGCGGCACAGGTTCCCGGCGAGCGCCTCGCGGATCTCGGCGTCGCTCGGGGTGCCGGTCCGCTCGATCAGGTCGTGCGCCTGGATCAGCAGCCCGGGCGTGCAGAAGCCACATTGGACGGCCCCGCATTCCACAAAGGACTCCTGGATCGGGTCGAGCCGGTCGCCCTCGGCGAGCCCCTCGACCGTGCGCACCTCGCGGCCTTCGGCCTGACCGGCCGCGACCAGGCAGGCGCAGGCCGGGACATCGTCGAGGTAGACCGTGCAGGAACCACATTCGCCCTGTTCACAGGCATTCTTCGAGCCGGGGAGGCCCAGCCGCTCACGCAGCAGGTACAGCAGGCTCTCGCCTTCCCAGACGTTGTCAGCCTGGCGATGTTCGCCGTTGACGGTGACGTTCACGCGCATTTGCGACCTCCTCCACGATATTCGTCCCAAGCCCAGCCCAGCGTCCGCCTCGCGATGACCGCCAGCGCGTGCTTCCGATACTCCGCGCTTCCACGCACGTCGTCGATCGGCGACGCGGCCTGCGCGACCAGCTCACCGAACCGGCGTTTCACCGAGTCGTTCAAGGCTCTCGGAGATTCCCACAAACCGTCCAGCTCACCGTTGATGAACTCCTCGGCGTCGACAGCGCGCCGTGGCGTCGGCGCGGCCGAGCCGATACCGGTGCCGACCTGCTTGCGGTCGGCATGCAGTGCCAGCCCGAACGCGCACACGGCGATGACCATGGCATTGCGCGTGCCGATCTTGCTGAACTGCTGCGGCCCGGTCGCCGGGTCGAGCCAGACCGCGCTGATCAGCTCGTCCGGCTCCAGCACGTTCCGCTTGACGCCCAGGTAGAAGTCGCGGGCGGCCACGATGCGGGTCCCCCGCGCCGAGGCGAGCTCCACCTCGGCTTCGGCGGCCAGCAGCGCGGGATGCGAGTCACCGGCGGGCGACGCGGCACCCAGGTTCCCGCCGACACTGCCCCGGTTGCGGATCTGCGGCGAGCCGACCGTCCGCGCGGCCATCGCGAGCCCGGGCAGGCGGTGCCCGAGTTCCGCGATGATCCGCGTGTACGGCACGTTGGCGCCGATACGAAGCCGGCCGTCCACAAAGGAATGGTCGTACAGCTCGGCGACCCGGTTGAGGTCGAGCAGCGCGGCGGGGCGCCGGTGGTCGAAATTGATCTCCACCATGACGTCGGTGCCGCCGGCGATCGGGATCGCGCCGGGGTTCTCCGACTTCATGGTCAGCGCTTCAGCGAGCGTCGTCGGTCGCAGGAAGTCCATGTCAGGCCTCGCGCCGCACAGTGCCCTCGATGAGCCCGTACGGCCGGTCGGCCGCGAAGAAGACCTCACCGGGGTTGTCGAGGCCGAACGGTTCGAGGTCCACGAGGAAGTGGTGCTTGTTCGGCAGGGAAAGCGAGACCTCGTCCAGCTCGGGCACGGTCTCCAGTACTCGCGTGCCCATGGCGTAGAGCGTCTGCTGCAGCGACAGGCTGTGCGTGTCGGCGAACGCCTCCAGCAGGCTGTCACGGGCGGCCTCGTACACCTTGGCCCAGTCGGTGTCCTCGACGGCGAATCGCCAGGTCGCGGACACCGCGGTGGCCAGAATCCGGTCGGTGGTCTCCCCCAGCGTCGTGTACCGGTCGCGCGGGAAGCCCCAGAACTCCGAGCCGGTCGAGTTCAGCACGGTCAAGTCCTTGATCCCGCCGGTGACCTGGGCTTTCACGCCGTCGTAGGAAACTACGGCCGTCCGTGTGCCCTCGCCGGAGCGGGAGAACGAGTGGTGCCCCAGCCGCGTCCACGGGTAACTCTCGATGCTGACGGTCGAGTGGTGGATGCTCTCCTGCGAGTCCACGAAATGCCTGGCCAGGCGCAGTCCGTACGCCTCGATCTCGCCGATGCCGTCCCTGGCGAACGCGAAGACGGTGTTCTTCTGCGTGTCCGTGGCCAGCACCTTGTCGTTGGCGCCGGTCAGGTGCGTGTCGGCCATGTCGCCGGACAGCGCGACGCTGACGTTGAGATCGGTGATGCGGTGAGCCTCGTCATCATCAAGACCACGGTCGATGCGCACGACGCGGTTTTCGGCCTTGCCGTACTGGTTCTCACCGAGAACGATCGCCATGGATACCTCAACTTCCGCGGTAGGTGGAGTAAGCGAACGGGCTGAGCAGCAGCGGGACGTGGTAGTGCGCGCTGTCGTCGGTGATCCGGAAGGTCACCACGACCTCGGGGTAGAACTCGCCGTCGACCTCGAAGACCAGCCGGTACACGCCCGCTTCCGGGTTCCAGCCGGAGATCCGGCCGTCGTCGTCGGTCTTGCCCTCGAACACGACCGTGCCATCGCGGCGCTCCAGCCGGACCGGGACACCGGTGGCCGGTGCGCCGGCGGCGGCGTCGAGCACGTGGGTGGACAGGCTCACGCGGCCACCAGCTTCCGCAGCCGGAGCGCGACGATCTTGCGCAGCTCTTCGCGGACGACCTCGCGTTCGGTCTCGTCGTCGTTCCCGAGCCGCGAGCGCAGGGCCGCCAGGATCTCCGGGGCGCCGAGCCCGGTCGCGCAGATCAGGAAGACCCGATCGAACCGGCGCTCGTACTCGGCGTTCCCGGCCGCGAGCTGGGCTTTCACGTCGTCGGCCGACTCGGCGGCCGCGGCCTGCTCACCGCGTGACCACACCGCCTCCCGGTCGGTGCCGGTGGCCCGGTCGCCGATCCGGGGGTGCGCGCTCAGCGCCTCGGCGATCCCGTCCCACTCCAGGGTCGCGAGTTCGGCGTCGCCCGCCTTGACCAAGGCGTCGACATCCGCGAAGGGCCGCCGGGCCGCGACGCGGCTCGCCCAGCGCGGGGAGGCGCAGCAGGCCAGCAGACCGCGCTCGGCGTCCGGATGGGTGTTGAACTGGTCGAACATGTGAAGCAGTACACACTTCCGCCGACCGGGTCAGCCACGGGTGAACACCCGAAACCGGGCGTTCACTTCGGGTTCGTTTTTGTGCTTTCCTCCAAAGCAGGCCACGCTGTCCGTGTGCGCTACTGAAAGCTCACCCGAACGCGGAGGTGCGGTGCGACTTCGAGCCCTGCTCGACACCCCTGAGCTGGGGTTGTCCATGCTGGTCGGCGTAGACGCGCTCGACCGGCCGTTTGAGCGCGTGTTCACCGCCAGCCTGCGCGACCCCAGCCGGTATCTCACCGGCGGCGAGGTGGTGCTGTCGGGCATGCAGTGGCCGAGCGCGGCGGACGCGAGCGCGTTCGTCGACACGCTCGCGGAGGCGGGCGTGGTCGCGCTGGGCATCGGCACGGCGGAGGTCGGCGGCGGCCCGGTGCCGGAGTTCCTGGTCGACGCGTGCCGCGCGGTGCGTCTCCCCCTGTTCGAGGTCCCGGTGACCGTCTCGTTCGCGACGATCACCGAACGGGTGATCCTCGGCCTCGCCGCGGAACGCTCCGAGAAGGGCGCGCTCGAACGCCACCGCCGTCTCGTCGCGGTCGTCACCGCGGGCCGGGGTCTTCCCGCGCTGGTCGAGGCGGGCGCGGCCGAACTCGGCGCCGACTGCTGGGTGCTCAGCGCGACCGGGCGGGTCATCACCGGGACGGGTGAACCGCCCGCCGCGGAGCACCGCGCGACGCTCGCCCGCCGGTTCCTGCTCGCCGACCGGCTGCCGCAGGTGATCACCGGGAAGGACGGCGCACCGATCTCCCTGCTGGCCGCGGCGAGCAAGGCCGGGCACCGCGTCGCGAGCTGGTTCCTCGCGGTGGAAGGGAATCACGGCCGCTGGGACCTGGCCAAGCGGGAGGTCGCGGCCGAGTTCGCGAACCTCGTCGGCCTGGAACGGTCCCGCTTCGACGAGACCAAACGCGTCGAGAACCGCGCGGCGGAACCGTTGCTGCGCTTGGCTTTGTCCGAAGAAGCGAGCCAGTCCCAGATCGCGTCCCGTTTGCCCGCCGCCGAATTCACCCCCACCGACCCGGTCTTCACGCTCTCGGCCTCGGTCCGGGGCGGCGGCCCCGGCCTCGCCCCGGTGATCATCGACGAGCTGTTCGCGCCGTACCGGGCACCGGCGCTCGTCGGCAGCGTCGACGGCGAGGCGTTCGGCCTGCTCCGCGCCCGCGCGCTCGGCTACGAGAAGCTCGACGCCTTCGTCGCGGAGGTCCGCGAAGCCGTCCGCACCATCGAACCCGCACTCGGCTCGGCGAGCCTCGCCGTCGGCATCAGCCGGGCCCAGGACGCGGCCGGGCTGCACGCCGCGGTCCACGAATCCCGCCACGCCCGCCGCCTCGCCGAACTCGCGCCCGGCCGCGCCTCGGTGGTCGCGGGCGACGAGGTCGCGTCGCACCTGCTGCTGCTGGCCGCCGTCCCCGACGAACTGCGCCGCTCGTTCCGCGCGCGGGTGCTCGGCCCGCTGCTGGCCTACGACGCCGCGCACAACTCCGAACTCGTGCACACGCTCAAGGTGTTCCTCGACCATTCGGGGTCCTGGACGCAGACTTCGGCCGAGCTCCACCTGCACGTCAACACCTTGCGCTACCGCATCAGCCGGGTCTCCGAACTGACCGGGCGCGACCCCACCCGCTTCGCCGACCGCGTCGACCTCTACCTGGCGGGGTGCTTCACTCGTGACCCCGGACGCGCGTGAAAAGCGCGATCATTGGGTACCTTCTTTTATGACCTCTGCGGATCTCCACATCCGGACGGCTTTGCCACGCAGCCGTGGCCCGATTTCCAGGTCGATCCTCAGCGCCTACGCCACCGGCCAGAGAGGCGACGTCTTCCGGACCGAACGGGTCGCCGCCGCGGATCCGCTGGGTGAGGATGTCCAGCTCGCCCTGCATCTCTGCTACGAACTGCACTACCAGGGTCTCGAGGAGGTCGACGAGGAATGGGAGTGGGACCCGGACCTGCTGCACATCCGCGGCATGCTCGAGCGGCTGTTCCTCAAGAAGCTCCGTGAGTGCGTTTCCGGTGGCGACGATGTGACAGCCGTGCTCGACGTGCTGCTCATCGAGCCGGCCGGCGGGGTCAGTCATCACCTGCGTGATCACGGCGAATGGTGGCAGATGCGCGAGTACTTCGTGCATCAGTCGATCTACCGCCACAAGGAGACCGATCCGCACGCCTGGGCGATCCCGCGCCTGCGCGGCAAGGTGAAGGCCGCCATGGTGGCCGTCCAGTTCGACCAGTTCGGCGCCGGTCACCCGGATCGGGCGCGCATCCAGCTCTACGCCGACCTGATGGAGGGCGCACGGCTGTCCAGCGGCTATCTCGCCTATCTCGACGAGGTGCCCGCCTGCATGCTGGCGACGGTCAACATCATGTCCCTGTTCGGCCTGCACCGTAAGCTCCGCGGCGCGCTGATCGGGCACTTCGCCGCCACGGAGGCGACGACCGCGTCCAGCGCGGGCAGGCTGGTCCAAGCCTTGCAGCGCTTGGAATCCTCGCCGGAATGCGGCCTGTACTTCACCGCGCACAAGCAGGTGATGCGCGACGAGATCATCGGCGAACTGCTGAAGCGCGAACCGGGACTCGCCCGCGATCTGGTGTTCGGCGTGCAGGCGACCGAACTGCTGGAGCAGCGTTTCGCCGACCACGTGCTCGGCTGCTGGCGAGCGGGCCGGACCTCGCTGCGGAGCGCTTGAGGAAGGGTGTCCGTGTCAGAGGGAAGCGACTAACCTTGATAGTCGTCGGCAAGACAGGGAGGTGGCTCCCATTCCAGCAGCGAGACGGGACATCGTCGTCGCGGGCGCTTCGGCGGGCGGCGTGGAAGCGCTGCGCGCACTGGCCGCCTCCTTGCCCGCCGGCTTCCCGGGTCACGTGCTGGTCGTGATGCACCTGCCGCCGGGCGCCCGCAGCGCGCTGCCGCTCATCCTCGACCGGGCAGGCCCGCTGCGCGCGGTCGTCGCGCGCCACGGCACCCGGCTGGTGCCCGGCACGATCTATGTCGCGCCGCCCGACCGCCACCTCCTGCTGGCGACCGATCACCTCGTGCTTTCCCGTGGCCCGACCGAAAACGGGCACCGGCCCGCGATCAACGCGCTGTTCCGCTCGGCCGCGGTGGCCGCGGGCCCGCGCACGATCGGCGTCGTGCTGACCGGGGTGCTCGACGACGGCGCCGCCGGGCTGCAGGCCATCGCCGCGCGGGGCGGCGTCGCGGTGGTGCAGGATCCGGCCGACGCGTTGTACGCGGGCATGCCGGAGGCGGCGCTGCGGCTCACCGCCGCCGACCATGTCCTGCCCGCCACGGAAATGGGTGACCTGCTCGACAAGCTCGTCAGGCAGGAAGTCGACCCGGCAAGCGCGCCGCCCCTGACCGCGACGCTGGAACTCGAAGACAGAATCGCCCGTGACGGCTCCAGCATCGACGTCCACAATCCAGGGGATCGTGGTGACATGTCCGGTTACACCTGCCCAGACTGCCAGGGCGCGCTGATCGAGATCGCCCCTGACGCGAACCATTACCGTTGCCGCGTCGGCCATGCCTGGTCCGCGGAGTCACTGCTCGCCGCCCAGGTCGACGAGCTCGAGCGCGCGCTGTGGACGGCTTTGCGGTCTTTGGACGAGAAGACCGGCCTCGCGCGCCGGATGCAGGCCGACGCCCACGAACGAGGTCATGAGCTGCTCGTCGAGCGCTACCGCCGATCCGCCGAGGAGTCCTCGATCGCGGCGGAGGTGCTGCGCCGCTATCTCATCTCGCTGAATCCGCCGCTCGACGAAGAGCTGGTCCCGTGAGGCCCGGGGTGGACGGCATGCAGGTGTACTTGACGCATGAGGCCGACGTGACGCTCGTCCGCCCGATCGGCACGCTCGACGTGCACAGTTTCCCCGAACTGCGCGACACCCTGCTCAAGTGTGCCGTCGAGCAACCGACCGCCGTGATCGTGCTGATGGACGGCCTCCAGGTGGACCAGAACCAGCTGTACAGCGTCTTCGTCCAGGCGTGGATGCGGGCCGCGGACTGGCCCGGTGTCCCGATCCTGCTGGTGGCCCGCGACCGGGCGCTCTATCACCGGGTGTCCGCGCTGCCCGCCGCGCGGTTCGTTCCGGTGCACACCAGCGTGCGCAAGGCCGTCAAAGCGGCGGGCGTCCCGCCGCGGCGCCGCCGCGCCGAGACCACCCTTCCCCCGATGAACGGCTCGTCGCCGCTGGCACGCCAGTTCGTCGCGAAGACCTGCGGGGAATGGGACGTGCGGTGGATGACCTACGACGCCGCGTCCGTCGCGACCGAGCTGGTCGAGAACACACTGCAGCACACCGACAGCGAACCGGTGCTGCGCTTGGAGCTGCGCAAGCACCTGCTCACGGTCGCCGTTTCGGACGAAAGCCCGCGGCCGGCCGTGCTGACCGAACGCAGGGCCGACGGCAGGCTGAGCCTCGGACTGCTCGTGGTGGCCCAGTGCGCGCGGGTCTGGGGCTGCACTCCCACCCTTTCGGGGGGAAAGGTCACCTGGGCGGTCCTGCCAACGGACGCCCGGCGCTACGAACTTCCCGGCGAGTTGTAACTTCTTAGCCGTGACCGAGCAGCAGAGTGAGCCGGACGGGGATTTCGAGTCTGTCCTTACCTATGTCAAGGACTCGCGAGGCTTCGATTTCACCGGGTACAAGCGCACCAGTCTCATGCGCCGGGTGCGCCGCCGCATGAGCCACGTCGGCATCGAGGACTACGGCGAGTACATCGATCACCTCCAGGCGAACTCCGATGAATTCGTCGCGTTGTTCAACACGGTCCTGATCAACGTCACCAGCTTCTTCCGCGACCCCGAGGCCTGGGATTACCTGCGCACGGACCTGGTGCCCGAGCTGCTCGCCCAGCGCGGGCCGGAGGACGCCATCCGGATCTGGAGCGCGGGCTGCGCCTCCGGTCAGGAGGCCTACAGCCTGGCCATCCTGTTCGCCGAGCACCTCGGGCTCGACGAGTTCCGCCAGCGGGTCAAGATCTACGCGACCGACGTCGACGACGAGGCGCTGGCGCAGGCCCGGCACGCCACCTACACCACTTCGGAGATCCAAGGGCTCGACGAAGACATCCTCGAGCGCTACTTCGAGCAGCAGAACGGCCGCTACGCCTTCCGCAAGGATCTGCGCCGCTCGGTCATCTTCGGCCGCAACGACCTCGTGCAGGACGCCCCGATCTCCCGGATCGACCTGCTCGTCTGCCGCAACACCCTGATGTACTTCAACGCCGAGACCCAGACAAAGATACTGGAGCGTTTCCACTTCGCCTTGGCGCAGAAGGGACTGCTCTTCCTCGGCAAGGCCGAAATGCTGCTCAGCCACGCCAAGATCTTCGAGCCGGTCGACCTCAAGCGGCGTGTCTTCCGGCGCGCGGCGAAGAGCACGACCACCTTCAACCGGCTGGTGGCCAGCGGGCTCCATTCCTATCGGGACGCCGAGCCGACCGGACTGGACGAGCTGCGTGACGCGGCGCTGGCCGCCAGCCCGGTCGCGCAGCTGGTGCTGGGTGAGGACGAGGTGGCAGCGCTGGTCAACCAGCAGGCGGAGCAGGCGTTCGGCCTGTCCCGGCGCGACATCGGCCGTCCCTTCCGCGACCTCGACATCTCCTACCGCCCGGTGGCGCTGCGCGCCTACGTCGAGCGGGCGCGGACCGAGCAGCGGTCCATGCGCATCAAGGACGTCGAGTGGCAGCGCGGCGGCGAGACCGTCTGGTACGAGATCCACGTGAACCCGTTGCTGAACAAGCAGAATCTGCCGATCGGGGTGTCGATCGCGTTCCATGACGTCACCTCGGCGCGGCAGCTGCTCAACGAGCTGGAGCACGCCAACCAGCAGCTCGAATCGGCGTACGAGGAGCTCCAGTCGACCAATGAGGAGCTGGAGACCACGAACGAGGAACTTCAGTCCACAGTGGAGGAACTGGAGACGACCAATGAGGAACTCCAGTCCACCAACGAGGAACTGGAGACGATGAACGAGGAGCTGCAGTCGACCAACGACGAGCTGCAGACCATCAACAACACCTTGCGGGACCGCACGGTCGAGCTGGACGAGGTCAACGAGTTCCTGGAGTCGATCCTCACCTCCATCGGGCCCGGCATCATCGTCGTCGACCAGGAGATGCGCATCCGCGCCTGGAACCGTGCCTCGGAAGACCTCTGGGGACTGCGGCGCGAGGAGGCGGAGGGTGAGCACCTGCTCAACCTCGACATCGGCCTGCCGCTGCCCGAACTGCGGCCCGCGGTGCGCAAAGCACTGACCGACCCGGTTTACCAGACGGAATTGTCACTGGAAGCGGTGAACCGGCGCGGCAGGCACACCACAGTGCGGCTTTTGTGCAGCGCGCTGCGCGGGCAGAACGGCGGCAGCCACGGCGCGATCCTCGTGATGGAGCAGACCGAACGGCCTACTGATCAAGCGGGAAGCTGATCCCCAGCCGCAGCAACGCTTCGGCGCGCTCACGGTAGATGACGAAGGCTCGGTCCATCCCGGTCATCCGCAACGTGCGGCGCATCGGGAAACCGCTCACCACCAGCGCCATCTCCACTTCCGCCTCGTTGGCCCGGCGTTGCAGCTCGCAGAGCATGTTCAGGCCCACGCTGGAGCAAAACCGCACCTCGGTGAGATCGACGAGCAGCGCCAGGCTTTCCGGCCTGGGCATTCCCGCGGTGAGCTCGGCGACCTTGTCGACGTTGGCCAGGTCGAGGTCTCCCGCGATGGTGATCACCGCCCGGCCTGCGCCGAAGGTGGTCACGGTGACGGAAAACTGCTCGCTCAGAGAGCCGATCACCGTCCGGCCGAAAGTCCGGCTGAGCCGGGGCGGACGTTTGCTCGTCATGGTGGACTCCAAGTCCTCATCCGCCATCATCTCGACAACGCGGCGAACATGCAACAGCCGCGCCGGAATACTCCGGCGCGGCTGCCGCGGTGGTGATCAGGCGTTCGTGCCGTACACCTGCATTTCAAAAAGTGAATATCCGTACGAAGTGCCGCGCGCGGTGCCGTTGACGCGGACATAACGGCCGGTGCCGGTCAGCCCGGTCAGGTCGTCCGTGCCGCCGTTACCGGTGGTGGTGGCGAAGATGGTGGTCCAGGTCGAGCCGTCTGGCGAGGTCTGGATGGTGTAGAACTTGCCGTAGGCGGCTTCCCAGGTCAGCTTCACCTGGGAGATGTTCGCCGTGGCGCCCAGGTCGACGCGCAGCCACTGCGGGTCGACTCCTTCCTTGCTCGCCCAGCGCGCGCCGGTGAGGCTGCCGTCGAAGGCCGCCGAGGCCGGGTAGCTGCTCGACTCGACGCTCGACGCGGTGGCGGGTTTTCCTTGTGACAGCAGGACGGGTGTGCCGCCCGGCGCGGTGATGGTCAGCGTGAACGTCACCGAGTGCGTGGCCGACGGCGAAGTGCCCGTCACCGTGATGGCCGAGGTGCCGGCGGGCGCGTCGGCCGTGGTGGCGATCCGCAGAGTCGAGGTGCCGTCGCCGGTCACGGACGCCGGGGTGAAAGTCACCACGGCGCCGGGCGGGACGTTGGCCGCGTCGAGCGCGACCGTCTCCGCGCTGCCCGACAGGGTCGCGACCGTGACCGCCGGGGTGGCGGCCGAGCCCGCCGTCACCGTGGCCGCCGCCGGGTTCACCTTGACCGAGAAGTCATTGGCGCCAACGGAAGTCACGGTCAGCGCGTAGTTCGCCGACTTGGTGCCGGACGCCGCGGCGCCGTTGATCTTGACGGCGTACGTGCCCGCCGGGGTCGACGCGGAGGTCTTGAAGGAGACCGTCGAGCCCTGGCCCGCGGTCACCGAGGCCGGGGTGAACGTGGCCGTGGTGCCGCTGGGCAGTCCGGACGCCGACAGCGCGACCGATTGCGCGGTACCGGAAACGACGGACGTGCTCACCGCGGCCGAGGTCTCACCGCCCGCGCTCACCGAACCCTGCTGCGGGTTGACGCTGACGCCGAAATCGTTGTTCTGGCTCGCCGCGGTGAAAACCCACTGGGCCGCCGTTCCTGAGCAACTGCCCGTCACCACCAGGTTTCCGGACGGGCGATAGCACTTCGTGTTGTATTGCATATCCGAAATCGTCAGGTTCGGATTGATGGACCACTGCTGACTCGCCGCACCCGTGCATTTCTGCAGCACGACTTTGGAGCTGGACAGCGTCGCGCACATGTTGTTGATCTCCATGAACGCGCCGTGGAAGGTGAACCGCTGCGCCGACGAGCCGTTGCACGGGGCCGTGGTCAGCTGCACGCCCGAGGTGGTGCTGTTGTTCGGGTCCTCCAGGCACTGGCCGTTGGAGTTGTTCTTGTACTGGCCGATCGACTTGTTCGGCTGCGCGCCGCCGTAGCACTCGCCGGTGCTGGTGTTGAACAACGGCGTGTTGTCGACGACCTCGTTCGGCGACGGATCGACGACGATCGGCTCCATCACGGGCGTGCCGTCGGCGTTGTAATGGGTGAGCGCGTCCTCGCAGTCGATCGCGTTGTACGCGCTGCCGCCCTTGCCGCCGACCCACAGGTCGATGTGCCGCAGGCCAGGCCCGCCGTTGGGGCCTTCACCGTCCCAGTCCTGGTTACAGGAGGAGCAGTCGTCCTCCATGATGAAGTACTTCTTCACCCTCGGCACCCAGATCTTGGTGCCGGCCTTGTAGACCTTGGTCGTGGTCGCGAAGGTGATCGGGTCGGCGTAAGTACCTTTACCGCCTGCGGTGTCATGGATCTTCGGGTAGGCGATGTCGCCGCCTGGCGGTGTGTTGTCCCACCAGCCGTAGAAGGTCATGAACGTCTGCTGCGTGGTCGCGGCGCCCGCCGGCGCCGCTCCGACCAAACCGGAAATGGTTATCAAGGTGATCAAGGCCGCCGCCGCTTTCGCGGCCAGAGCATGCCGATTCATAACGCCTCCGTGGGGGACCGAGCGTAGGTGTCGAGAATCACCTCGGCCGGGCGCGGCCGTCAAGACCTTTCGTTAGGAAATTTTCCTAACTATGCCCGGCT
This sequence comes from Amycolatopsis xylanica, assembly GCF_900107045.1. Classification (GTDB taxonomy): domain Bacteria; phylum Actinomycetota; class Actinomycetes; order Mycobacteriales; family Pseudonocardiaceae; genus Amycolatopsis; species Amycolatopsis xylanica. Next base: position 1,000,424 of record NZ_FNON01000001.1, on the reverse strand, counting down.
GGCGGCACGTCCCGCTGGCCGGGGACCTGAAAGCGCTTACTGTTCCCTATTTCCCCGCGCTCGGTGATCAATTAACCGGAAACGAAGATCGAAATGTTTCACCCGTTGTGACACCGTTTTTCGCTGAGGTGGACGTAGCGACCATGCCGGCGCCGGTGCAAACGTCGTAGTCGGTTCCGCCCGACGCCGGTCCAAAGGAGTAGGCACCGCCGATGCAAGCCTTCACGCTGCCCGAGTTCTATCTGACCTACCCGGCGCGGATGAACCCCCACCTGGAGCGCGCGCGGGCGCACAGCATGGCCTGGGCCAAGGAGATGGGGATGATCGACTCCCCCGAGCCCGGCGGCGGCGTGGTCTGGGACGAGGCGGAGCTGGCCAGGCACGACTACGGCCTGATGTGCGCGTACACCCATCCGGACTGTGACGGGCCCGCGCTCGATCTGATCACCGACTGGTACGTCTGGGTGTTCTTCTTCGACGACCACTTCCTCGCGCATTTCAAGTACACCCGCGACATCGACGGCGGGCGGGCCTACCTCGACCGGCTCGAACGGTTCATGACCCGCGAGGGCGAAACCGCGCCGGAGCCGGAGAACCCCGCCGAAGCCGGGCTGGAAGACCTCTGGGCGCGTACGGTGCCCGCGATGTCAGAGGACTGGCGCGAGCGGTTCATCGAGAGCACGCACAACCTGATGGTCGAGTCGCTGTGGGAACTGGTCAACATCGAACAGGGCCGCATCGCGAACCCCATCGAGTACATCCAGATGCGCCGCCGCGTCGGCGGCGCGCCGTGGTCGGCCAACCTCGTCGAGTACGTGGCGGCCGAGGTGCCGCACCGGTTCGCGCACACCCGCCCGCTCGAGGTGCTGCGCGACAGCTTCTCCGACGCGATCCACCTGCGCAACGACATCTTCTCGTACCAGCGTGAGGTCCGCGAGGAGGGCGAGAACTCCAACGCCGTGCTCGTCTTCGAGAAGTTCTTCGGCATCCCGACGCAGGAAGCCGCCGAGATGACGAACGACCTGCTGACCTCGCGGCTGCACCAGTTCGAGAACACCGCGCTGGCCCACGTGCCGCTGCTCGCCGCGGTGAAGGGCGCGACCCCCGACGAGCTCGCCGCCGTGACGGCGTACGTCAAGGGACTCCAAGACTGGCAGGCCGGTGGCCACGAATGGCACCTGCGGTCGAGCCGGTACATGAACGAGGGCGCGGTCTCCGGCGGTCTCGGCGGACCGACCGGGCTGGGCACCGAGTCGCTCACGCCCGGCAGGCTCGGGCTGAAGCGGCGCACCGAGCAGCACACGTTCGTGCCGAACCAGCCCGTCGGCCACCTCCCGGTGCCCGAGCTGTACATGCCGTTCCAGTTCCGGGTGAGCCCGCATCTCGACACCGCGCGCGACCACACGGTCGAGTGGGCCCGTGAGATGGGCTTCTTCGAGGCGGGCTCGCCGTGGGACGAACAACGTATGCGCGGCATCGACCTGGCGCACTGCGCCGCGATGATCCACGCCGACGCGTCACCCGAGCAGCTCGACCTCAGTTCGGACTGGCTCAGCTGGGGCACCTACGGCGACGACTACTTCCCGCTGGCCTTCGGCGCTCGGCGCGACATCGCCGCCGCCGAACTCTGCGCCGAGCGCCTGTCGGAGTTCATGCCACTCGACGGGGGCGAGACCCCGGCGCCGGCAAGCCCGCTTGAGAAAGGCCTCGGCGACCTGTGGCGGCGCACCGCCGGTCCGATGACCGAGCCCGCCCGCGCGGTCTTCCGCAAGGCCGTCGAGGACATGCTGGGCAGCTGGGTGTGGGAGGTGGCCAACCAGGCGCAGAACCGGGTGCCCGATCCCGTCGACTACGTGGAGATGCGGCGCCGGACGTTCGGCTCGGACCTGACGATCGCACTGGCCAAGCTCGCGCACTACGAGCTGCTGCCGCCGTGGATCCACCAGACGCGGGTGGTGCGCGAGCTGGAGACCGCGGCGCAGGACTACGCGTGCTTCGTGAACGACCTGCACTCGTATCAGAAGGAGATCCAGTACGAGGGCGAGATGCACAACCTGGTGCTGGTCGTCGAGAACTTCCTGGGCGTCGACCGGCTGCGGGCCCGTGACGTCGTCGCCGACCTGATGAAGGCGCGGATGGAGCAGTTCGAGAAGCTCGCGAACGAGGACCTGCCCCAGCTGTTCGAGGACTTCGGCCTGGAGCCGGAGGTCCGCGGGGCGCTCACCAGGCACGTCGACCTGCTCAAGGACTGGATGTCCGGGATCACCGAGTGGCACCGGCAGTGCGTGCGCTACCGGCCCGAGGAGCTGGAGCGGCTGTACGCGCCGCCGCCCGTCGAGGTGAACGCGAGCTTCTCCTTCCTGCCCAGCGGACTGGGCACTTCGGCGGTACGTGTCCGCCCTGCGAACGTCTGACTCCGACGATCGGGCGGTGTTCCTGTCACGGGGACACCGCCTCGGCCAGAATCTCGGATATGACCTGGAGCCCGACCCACGGTGATCAGTTCGAGCCCGTCCCCTACCGCCCGGCCCGCATGCCCGCCGACGAGACTCTCGCCAACGCCGCGGCCCTGCGCCGCCGCATGGACGAGCGCCGTTCGGTGCGCAGCTTCTCCCCCGACCCCGTGCCGGAACAGGCCGTGCTCGACGCGATCGCCGTCGCGTCCACCGCGCCCAGCGGCGCCCATCAGCAGCCGTGGACCTTCGTGCTGGTGTCCGACCCCGCCGTCCGCAAGCAGATCCGCACGGCCGCCGAAGCCGAGGAGACCGTCTCGTACGACGGCAGGCTTGGCGAGGAGTGGCTCACCGCGCTCCGCCCGCTCGGCACCGACGCGATCAAGACCCACCTGACCGACGCGCCGTTCCTGATCGTGGTCTTCCAGCAGCGCTTCTACCTCGAGGAAGACGGCACCACCCGCAAGCACTACTACGTCGACGAGTCGGTCGGCATCGCCGTCGGCATGCTGCTGACCGCGCTGCACGTCGCCGGTCTCTCGGCGTTGACGCACACGCCATCACCCATGCGCTTCCTCGGCGAGGTGCTCGGCAGGCCCCGCAACGAGAAGGCGTTCGCGGTGATCCCAGTCGGCTACCCGGCCGACGACTGCATGGTCCCCAACCTGCGGCGTAAGTCGCTTGACCAGGTGCTCGTCCGCGTCTGAGCGTTTTTGTCGGTGGGTGATGCGATGCTGCCCGCATGACTTTGCTGAGCTACTCACCGACCTGGTCGGAGGACAACCGTCCGGAGCTCCCGCTCGACGGCGACGAGCGGGAGATCCTCACGGCGTTCCTCGACTGGCATCGCCAGACGTTCGAGCTCAAGTGCGCCGGGGTGCCGGCGGAAAGGTTGTCGGACAAGAACATCCCACCCTCCGGGCTGAGCCTGCACGGCCTCGTCCGCCATCTCGCCGGCTGCGAGCGCTGGTGGTTCCGCCAGCAGTTCGCCGGCGAGGACGTGCCGATGCTGCACTACTCGGACGACAACCCGAACGAGGACTTCGACGCGCTCGACGGCGACGTCGAAGCCGCCTTCGCGCTGTGGCGCGACGAGTGCGCGCGCTCGCGGGAGATCGTCGCTTCGTCCACTTTGGAGGCCACGGGCACGCATTTCCGCACGGGGAAGCCGGTTTCGCTGCGGCGGATCATGGTGCACATGATCGCCGAGTACGCCCGCCACAATGGACACGCCGACCTGCTGCGGGAGCAGATCGACGGCGCGACCGGGATGTAGGCCGAGCCCGTGCCTCCCGCGCCCGCGCCCGCCGGAGCGGGAGCCGAACGTAGTGAGCGCCTCGTTGACAACCTTGGGCGTTGTGAACGCCTCGTTCACAACGTTCGCGCGCCCATCGAGACGTGCGAAACCCCGAGTTTTGGCCATCCAATGGCCAAAACCAGGGTTTCGCGAAGCTCGACCCCGACCGAGCTACCCACAAGTGTCCGCAACGGACAAACGCTCAGCGATTTGTTCTTATCTGGCGCTTTTGCGCAGCTGCCAGGGCGGACCGGAAGGCACGAACGGGGCTTATGTGTCGCTCAGCGCCGCATAAGTGGCGTTTGTGCGCTCAGCCGACGCGAACTGGGTCACTCTGCCGCGACCCTGACCTTGAGCGTTGTGAGCGCCTCGTTCGCAACCTTGAGCGTTGTGAGCGCCCCGTTCACAACGTTCGCGGGGCCGCTAAGCCTTGGCGAAACCCGAGTTTGGGCCATCCCATGGCCAAAATCGAGGTTTCGCGAGTCGTGTCCGGGAAGCGCACGTTACAAGGGCCACCCTTGTCACCTTGAGCGTTACAAGGGCCACCCTTGTAACGTGCGATCGCAGGAGCGCCTAGCCGACGCGGGAGCCGAGCGTTGTGAGCGGCTCGTTCGCGACGTTGGGGCCAGGAGAAGGGCGCGGCTAGGTGCCGAGCATTTCCTTGAGGACGGCGCGCTGGGTCGGCTTGGCTTCGGCGTAGAGCTTGTGCCCGGCCTCGGTCAGGTTGACGAAGATCCCGCGCCGGTCCATTTCGCACATGGCGCGCTCGACCAGGCCCTCGCGCTCCAGCCGGGCGACCAGGCGCGAAGTCGCGCTCTGGCTCAGGTGGACGGCGTCGGTGATGTCCGCGCCCCGGCACTTCTGCTCGGCCGTGGCGAGGCACTCGAGCGCCTCGAAGTCGCTGACGCCGATGCCGTGCTGCTCCTGGAGCCTGCACTCGAGCGCACCGAAAACGGCCGCGTGGCGGGCAAGCAAGCCTTGCCATTCCCGCACCAGAACCTGCTCAGCGACATCGCTCACGGAGGCGAAGATAGCATGCACGGGAATCTGATGCAACCGCATTAAATTCACTTGCATTAGATGCGTATGCATGTAGTGTCTGGATCATGAGCTCTTCCGCGCAACTCTCCACCACCTCTACCCGGTGGGACGCTCGTCTGTGGGGCGTACTGCTCACCGTGTCCACCGTCATCGGCCTGGACGCGCTCGACGTCTCCATGGTCGGTGTCGCCCTCCCGTCCATCCGGGCCGATCTCGGCCTTTCCACCAGCGCGCTGCAATGGGTCGTCAGCGGCTACGTACTCGGTTACGGCGGTCTGCTGCTGCTCGGCGGCCGGACCGCGGACCTGCTCGGCAGGCGTCGCGTGTTCCTGATCGCGGTCAGTGTCTTCGCGCTCGCCTCGCTGCTCGGCGGGCTTGTCGACGACGGCGCTCTCCTGATCGCCAGCCGCTTCATCAAGGGACTCAGCGCGGCGTTCACCGCTCCCGCGGCCCTGTCCATCATCACCACGACATTCCAGGAAGGCCCCGCCCGTAACCGCGCGATCAGCATCTTCGCGGTGTTCGGCGCGAGCGGGTACTCGGCCGGGCTGGTCTTCTCCGGGCTGCTGACCCAGGTCGGCTGGCGCTGGACGTTCCTGCTGCCCGTCCCGATCGCGCTCGTCGTCCTGGTCTTCGCGTACCGGCTGATCCCGGCCAACCGGCCGGAACGCACCGGAGCGGGCTATGACTTCCCCGGCGCGATCACCGGAGCCGCCGGCTCACTGCTGCTGGTGTTCTCGGTGGTCGAAGCCCCGACCGTCGGGTGGCTCGCGGCCAGGACGCTGATCTCGTTCGGTGTCGCGTTCGCACTGCTCGCGACGTTCATCGTCATCGAGAAGCGCAGCGCGCACCCGCTGCTGCGGCTGGGCATCCTGCGCTCCGGGCCGCTCGCCCGCGCCAACATCGGCGGCGCGCTGTTCTTCGGCGCCTACATCGGGTTCCAGTTCGTGGTCATGCTGTACCTGCAGTCGGTGCTGAACTGGTCCGCGCTGCAGACCGCGCTCGGCTTCCTGCCCGCCGCCGCGATCGTCGCGTTCGGCTCGCCGAGGATCGAGCCGCTGATCGACCGCGTCGGCACGCCGCGCACCATCCTGGCGGGCGTGGTCGCCCACGTCATCGGCTACGCGCTCTTCCTGAACGTCGACGAAAGCTCCAGCTACGCGCTTTCGGTGCTGCCGAGCATGATCCTGCTCGGACTCGGCTTCACGCTGGCCTTCTCGTCGCTGAACATCCAGGCCACGGCCGGGATCGCCGACAACGAGCAGGGCCTCGCCGGCGGCCTGCTGAACACCTCGGTGCAGATCGGCGGCGCGATCGGGCTCGCCGTCGTGACCGCCGTGCTCACCGCCAACGGTGGCGCGGAGGCCTCCCGCACCGCGCTCCTGTCCGGGCTCACCCCGGCGCTGAGCGTGGTCACCGGCATCGCGGTGCTCGCCGTGCTGGTCAGCCTGGCCGGCGTCATCCGGCCACGCCGCACGGCCGAGGCCACCGTCGGCGAAGCGGAGCTCGCGCTCGCCACGAAGTAGCGAACGCGCCGTCGAAGGTGCCTGTCACTCGGGGGGTGGCAGGCACCTTCGCCGTACTGTGACGTGCCATGGCTGATCAACTCCGGTGGCGGGACGTCCTCCGCTGGACGGTGTACGCGGGCACCGCGCGCCCGCACTGGCCACGGCCGGCCGGGCTCCTGGTGCTGCGCGTCGCCGCGGTGCTCGGCATCGGATCGTGGGCCGGGTTCATCGCCGCGGTCACGGCGATCACCCAAGGCCGCGGCGCGCTCATCCCTTCCGTGCTCGGCATCGCCACCCTCGTGCCCGCCGTGATCGCGCTCTGGTCGCCGCTCTGGGCATGGCGCGCGCTGGTCGTCCTGATCCTCGCCACCCCTCCCGCCTACGAGAACTGGGCCCCGTCTTGGGGCTGGTCCTGGTCCCCCGGTCTCGCCTTGGCCGCCGTGCTGGTGCTCTACCTCGTCGGCGAGACGCACGACCAGCCGGTGCTCGCGTGCGTCGCGCTGCTCTCGGTCGGGGCGATGGCGCCGTACGTGCACGACTGGCGTGATCTCGTCCTGCTGGCCGCGCTGACGTCGGTGCCGCTCTTCTTCGGCAATCTCGTCCGCCAGCGCAGGCTCGCCGGGCAGCAGCGCGTCGCCGAGGAGACCAGGCTCGCGGTGCTGGAGGAACGCACCAGGATCGCCCGCGAGCTGCACGACATCGTCGCGCACCACATGTCCGTGCTCGCGCTGCGGACCGACTCCGCCCGCTACCGCTTCCCCGGCCTGACCGACGACCTGAAGACGGAGTTCGCCGCGCTGACGGACACCGCGCGCGAGGGCATGACCGAGCTTCGCCGCCTCCTCGGCGTGCTGCGCATGGACGCCGCACCCACCTCACCGCAGCCGGACCTCACGCGGGTGACCGAACTCGTCGACCGGGTGCGTGCGCTCGGCACCGACTGCGCACTCGACCGCCACGGCGATTTCGACGCGCTGCCCGCCGGTGTCGGGCTTTCGCTGTACCGGATCGTGCAGGAGGCGCTGAGCAACGCCGCCCGCCACGCCCCCGGCGCCGCGATCCGCGTGGAGCTGCGTGTCGAGGCCGATGCCGTGCACGCGACCGTGCGCAACGGCCCCGGCGAGCCAGCCGGTCCGATCGGCCCGCCGGGCCACGGCTTGCTGGGCATGCGCGAAAGGGTCGCCATGCTGTCCGGCAAGCTGGAGACCGGCGCGACACCGGACGGCGGTTTCCGGGTCGCCGTCACCATTCCGCTCGAGGGAGCCGTCTCGTGATTTCCGTCGTCGTCGCCGATGACCAGACCATGGTCAGGCAAAGCTTCCGCGCCGCGCTCGACGCGCAGCCGGACATCCACGTGGTCGGCGAGGCCGCGAACGGGCTCGCCGCGATCGCGCGCTGCGCGGAACTCGAACCGGACGTCGTGCTCATGGACGTGCGCATGCCCGAACTCGACGGCCTCGAAGCGACACGGCGCATTCTCGCCGACCGCGACGGCACGATCCGGGTCCTGATGCTGACGACCTTCGACATCGACGAGTACGTCTACGGCGCGTTGCGCGCGGGTGCCAGCGGCTTCCTCCTGAAGGACTCGCCACTCGACGACCTGGTCACGGCCGTCCGCGTGATCGCGGCGGGCAACGCGCTGTTCGCGCCGACGGTCACCCGCAGGCTGATCGCCGAATTCGCGGCGCGCACAACGGTCCGCTCCCCCGGCACCCGGCTCGCCGAACTCACGTCCCGAGAGACCGAAGTGCTCCGGCTCATCGCGAAAGGCTTGTCCAACACCGAGATCGCCGACGAGCTGGTGATCGCCGAGCAGACCGCGAAGAGTCACGTGAGCCGGGTGTTCACGAAACTCGGCGTCCGCGACCGCGCCCAGGCCGTCGTCGCCGCCTACGAAGAAGGCTTAGTCACCCCAGGTAAAAGCTCGTGAGTGTTTAGACCGGTTAGAACCGGCCGCAGCACTCACGACCCCCTACCCCGGTACTGGGTCCCGGGTAGGAAGACGGCACCCCGGCGTGACGACGCGCGGCTCGTTTTCGATCACTGTGGCGGGTATGAGGTCGCCGGTCGTTCTTCGCTCACCGATCACCGTGCTGGTCGTCGCGGCCGCCGCGTTCGGCGGGGTCGCGGTGCTCTGGTGGTTGCTCGGCCGTCCACTCGGGATCGACTCGGCGGTCTACCGCGCGGGCGGGCTGGCGGTACTGCGCGGCGAGCCGCTGTACGAGCACCTGTCGGCGCTTCCCGAGTGGGCGTCCGGGCTGCCGTTCACGTACACGCCGTTCGCCGCGATGCTGTTCACTCCGCTCGCGGCACTGCCGATCCAGCTGGGCTGGGCCGTATTCGCCGTGGCCGCCGCGCCCGCGGTGTTTGTGACCTTGCGGGCATTCACCATCCAAAAAGGACTTCCGCTGCTGGTGGCAGGCGCATTCTGTCTCCAGCCGGTCTGGCAGACCGTCGGGCTGGGACAGATCAACCTCATCCTGATGGCCATCGTGGTGGTCGATGTGCTCGTGCTGCGAGGATCCCGCTACAGCGGCTTCGGGATCGGGCTGGCCGCGGCGATCAAGCTGATCCCGTTGATCTTCGTCGTGCATCTGCTGGTGACCGGCCGCCGCGCGGACGCGGGGCGCGCGCTGGCGGCGTTCGCCGGTGCGACCTTGCTGGGATTGGCCGTGCTGCCTGGTGACAGCGTCCGCTTCTGGACATCGGCGATCTTCAACGACCACTTCGCCGCGATGAAAAGCTGGGTGGGAAACCAGTCCTGGCAAGGGTTTCTGGCCAGGACACTGCCCGGCGCCCAGTGGGCCATCGTGCTCGGCGTCGCGCTGGTCGGCGCGGCGACGTGGTTCGCCGTCCGGCGGCTGCACCGGGCGGGCGACGAGCATGGCGCGCTGCTGGTGAGCGCCGGCTGCGGGCTGGTGGTCAGCCCGATCTCGTGGACGCACCACTGGGTCTGGGTCGTGCCCGCGATCGGTTACCTGCTCACCCGCCGCCACACCTGGATGGCGCTGGCGACAGCGGTCCTGTTCACCGGCTGGGCCACCGCGATCGTGCCGGGCGGGGGTGGCCGCGAACAGGGCTGGAACCTCGCGCAGGCCTTGTTCGGCAACGCCTACCTGCTCGCCGCGCTGGGCGCGGGTGCCGTGCTGCTCGTCCGTCACAGGTCCGCGAGCAGGAGCCCGCTGCGCGGCTTGGGCGTGAAGTAGGTGGCCTTGCGCGGCATGCGCAGCCCTGCCGCGTGCGTGGCCAGCAGGTCGGCCAGCGGGACCGGGGCGAGCAGGAGCGTCGCGTCCACATCGGACAGCACGGTCCGGCCGCCCGGCAGGATCGGGACCAGCGCCGGGCCCTCCGGGTCGATGCCGAGCGCCTCGTGGATCAGCACCTGCTCGACCACCCGGTGGTCGATCGACGGCTTCCCCAGCGAGGGCAACCGCACCCGCAGCGCCGACGAACCCGCGAGCACGACCACCGAACCCAGTTCCACGGTCCGATCATCGGTCTCGCGGACGTCGAGCCCGGCGGCGCGCCAGCGGGAAGCCAGTTCCGCCAGCGAAAAGCCCGTGCCGGTGAGCGCGCGGTGAATTGGCCCGATCTCGAGGCGCGGTCCCCCGGTCACCAGCGCGAGCAGTGACCCGGCCGCGGCCGAGGCGGCGACGCGGTGATTGCCGTCGGCGACCAGCAGCGTGTGCCGCTGCGCCAGCGCGATCACCTCGTCCTGGTGGTCACCGCTGCCGAGCAACCACAGCCGATGCCGCCTGCCGACGGAGTCCACAGTGGACACAGCGGGCGTGTCCAGCGTGCTCAGGATCTCGCGGACCTTCTCGGTGAGCACCCAGCCTTCAGCCTCGGGCACGAGCAGCGCCGCACTGGTCGCGCAGCCCAGACCGGCCAGCATCGCCGCCCGCTCCTCGACGACGTCCGGGTAGACGTCCTCGGTGTGCCGGACGTGCGAGATCCCGTCGGCGCCGACGACAGCGGGATCGACCATGCAGAGGACGCCGAGCACCGATCCGTCCGCGCCGTCGATCTCGTACAGGCCGACGACCTCGGAGACCGGCTCGTAGTGGTACGAGCGCAAATAGGACAAAGCGGCCCGTGCGATCGGCAGCGCCTCGGTCAGGCCGAGCCCCGCCGCCAGCGCGGCGGGGGTCCGATGCGGGTGCTGCACGGCGAGCAGCGTGCCCTCGGCGCCGCCGGGCGCCGCCAGCGCCGCGGCGACGCGGGTGGGGTCGCCGAACTCGTCCACGTCCGGCCCCGGCACGCGGTCGCGCACCACCCAGCCGTTCCGGATCGGCCGCACCCAGCGAGTCATCCGCTCATCAAATCAGTTCGCCGCCGATCCGCACGTCATGGAATGCTTGCGTATGCGAAACAGTTGACTCGGAGAGTCGGCACTGGGGATTCCACGGAAGGACCACGCATGACCGAGACGGTGTCCAAGCGGTCCAAGGGGGCCAAGGGGGTCGGTCTCCGGTCGGAGCGCGGCCCGGTGCTCGCCGCGGTCATGCTCAGCACCGGGCTGGTGGCGCTCGACAGCACGATCATCGCGACCGCCGTGCCGTCGATCGTCCGCGATTTGGGTGGTTTCACCCAGTTTCCGTGGCTTTTTTCGATCTACCTGCTGACTCAAGCCGTCACCACCCCGCTCTACGGCAAGTTCGCCGACGTGCTCGGCCGCAAGCCGGTGATGTTCTTCGGGATTGCCGTATTCCTGCTGGGCTCAGTGCTGTGCGGGGCCGCGTGGAGCATGCCGGTGCTGATCGCCGCGCGCGCCATCCAGGGCATCGGCGCCGGCGCGATCCAGCCGATGAGCATGACCATGATCGGCGACCTCTACACCGTCGAGGAACGCGCCAGGGTGCAGGGTTACGTCGCCAGCGTCTGGGCGATCGCCTCGGTCGTCGGGCCGACGCTCGGCGGTGTGTTCTCCGAGTACCTCGACTGGCGCTGGATCTTCTTCGTCAACCTGCCGCTCGGCGCGATCGCCGCGTGGACGCTCGCGCGCAAGTTCCCGGAGCGCGTCGAGCGCCAGGCGCACCGCATCGACTACACGGGCGCCGCGCTGCTCACCATCGGCTGCTCACTGCTCATCCTCGGCCTGCTCGAAGGCGGCGTGACCTGGGGCTGGGCGTCACCGGCCAGCCTGGCGATCTTCGCGGTCGCGGTGGTGCTGCTGGCCGTGTTCGTCTTCGTCGAGCGCAAGGCGGCCGAGCCGATCCTGCCGCTCTGGGTGTTCCAGCACCGGGTGCTCAACAGCGGCAACCTGGTCGCGCTCATCGTCGGCGCGGTGATGATGGGACTCAGCTCCTACCTGCCGACCTACGCACAGGGCGTGCTCGGGTTCGGCGCGCTCGCCGCCGGGTTCGCGCTCGCCGCGCTGACGGTCGGCTGGCCGATCTCCGCGAGCCTGTCCGGCCGCGTCTACCTGCGGATCGGCTTCCGCGACACGGCGCTGATCGGCAGCGGGGTGATCATCGTGGGCTCCGTCGTCGCGGCGGTGCTCGGCGAGCACTCCTGGCTGGGGCTGGCCGCGGTCTCGGCGTTCATCCTCGGGATCGGGCTGGGCCTGCTGTCGAGCCCGACGGTCGTGGCCGTCCAGTCGACGGTCGGCTGGGACAAGCGGGGCGTGGTGACCGCGACGAACATGTTCTGCCGGTCACTGGGCAGCGCGGTCGGGGCGGCGATGTTCGGCGCCATCGCGAACGCGACACTGGCGAACGAGGAGTCGCTCTACCAGGCCACGCACAACGTGTTCACGGCGCTGGTGGCCGTCTCGGCGCTGGCGGTCGCGGCGATCCTGCTGATGCCGCGGCACACCGACCAGCTCAGGACGCGTGGAGCAGAGCCTCGGCCGGAATAACCGCACACGGGCAGCCACCCTCGACCGTCAGGCAGTCGATCGTGAACTCGTGCCGGACGGCGTCGAGGTCGGTGCAGTCCGGCTCCATGCATTCGACGTCGCCGTTCGGGTGCACGATCAGGGTGCCGTGGCAGTGGTCGAGTTCGGCGGCGCACAGCGCACACATCATCGGTTTCCACGCCTTCCACGAGGTTCGGCAGAGCAGCGGTCACCTCTTGGTACCACCGGGGACCGACAAATTCTGGCACCTCGGCGGCGTGTCGCCTCGCATACTCCCGTGAAGGCCGGTAGCGCAACCGGTGCTATGCGCTCTTGCTGGACCGGCGTGCCGGCGCCTTCTTCTCGGCGGCCGCGGCGGGCTTCTTCCTGGTGGTGGCGGGCTTGCGGGTCTTCTTGGCCTCGCTGACACTCGCCTGCAGCGCGGACATCAGGTCGACGACCTCGGCCTTCGCGCCCGGCTTGGCGGTCTTCTTCGTGGTGCCGCCCTGCGCCTTGGCCTCGATCATCGCCTCGAGGGCCTCGCGGTAGGTGTCGGTGTACTTGTCGGGCTCGAAGACCGGCTCGGACATCGAGTCGATCAGCGAACCGGCCATGGTCAGCTCCTGCGCTCGCACCTGCGGCGCCTCCTCGCGCAGGAAGCCGAAGTCCGGCGTGCGCACCTCGTCCGGCCAGAGGATGGTCGTCATGACGAGCACGTCCGACACCACGCGCAGGATGGCAAGCGATTCCCGCTGGCGGATGGCCACCTTGGCGACGGCGACATGCCCGGACTTGTGCAGCGCGTCGCGCAGCAGCACGTACGGCTTGGTCGCGGTCTTCTGCGGTTCGAGGTAGTAGGTCTTGTCGAACTGGATCGGGTCGATCGACTCCAGCGGCACGAACTCGAGCACGTCGATCAGCTTCGACGTGGACAGCGGCAGCTCGGCCAGGTCCTCGTCGGTGATCACGACCATCTCGCCGTCGTCGAGCTCGTAGCCCTTGGCGATCTCGGCGTACGGCACTTCTTCGCCGTCGATCGTGCAGACGCGCTTGTACTGGATGCGGCCGCCGTCGGCCTCGTGCACCTGGCGTAGCGAGACGTTCTTGTTCTCGGTCGCCGCGTAGAGCTGGATCGGGATCGTGACCAGTCCGAAAGAGACTGAACCCTTCCACATCGCCCGCATCGCCATCGACCTCCGGCATCGTTGTGAGGTGCCTGCATACCCACGGTACCCCGGGCGGTGAGCTGGGAAAACTCCACAACGATCAGGTTTGCGAACGCGTGTTCGAGTATTCGCGGTTACCATCGGGACCATGAAGGCCGGAGAGACACCCACCCGTGAACTCGTTCGCGATCCGATGGCGTTCACCGACCGCGTGACGGCGGACGCCCGTGACGGCTGGCCCGTCGAGGCTGGCCGCTATCGCCTGGTCATCAACCGCGCGTGTCCCTGGGCGCACCGGGTCAACATCGTGCGCAGGCTGATGGGCCTCGACGAGGCGATCTCGCTCGCGATCACCGACCCCATCCAGGAGGACATCGACGGCGACGCCCACTGGGTGTTCACCGAGAAGACCGGCAGCCCCGGTGACAAGGACCCGGTGCTGGGCATCCACGCGCTGCGCGAGGCCTATCTCGCGCGCAGGCCGGACTACACCGGCGGGGTGAGCGTGCCCGGGCTGGTCGACATCCCCACCGGGCACCTGGTCAGCAACGACTTCGCCCAGCTGACCATCGACTTCGGCATCGAATGGGCGGCGCTGGCCCGCCCCGGCTCCCCCGTGCTGTACCCGGAGCCGCTGCGCGACGAGATCGACGCCTTGAACGAGGTCGTCTACCGCGACGTGAACAACGGCGTCTACCGCTCGGGATTCGCGCCGCACCAGGAGAGTTACGACCGCGCGGTGACCGCGCTGTTCGCCAGGCTCGACGAGCTCGAGGAGCGGCTGACCGGCCAGCGTTACCTGGTCGGCGACACGATCACCGAGGCCGACATCCGGCTGTTCACCACCCTGGTCCGCTTCGACGCGGTGTACCACGGGCACTTCAAGTGCAACATCCGCAAGCTCATCGAGTACCCGGCGCTGTGGGCGTACGCGCGCGACCTCTTCCAGACGCCGGGTTTCGGCGACACCACGGACTTCGACCACATCCGCTGGCATTACTACTACGTGCACTCGGCGATCAACCCGACACGCGTGGTCGCCGCCGGGCCCGACCCGCGCGCCTGGCTCACCCCGCATCACCGGGAAACCTTGGGCGGCCGCCCCTTCGGCGACGGCACCCCGCCCGGCCCGCCGCTGGAGCCGGTCCCGGCGCTGGATTGAGCCCGGGATAAAGCGGGCTTTATCCCGGGTAGGGTCGGGGCGTGGACGAGAACACGTTCGTCATCCCCGAACAGTGGTGGCCGCACATCCACCAGCGGCGTGGCGGCAGGCTGCGCGAGGTCAAGCCGATCGACACCGAGGCCGAGAAGTTCTTCCAGGCGGAGCTCGAAAGGGTGCTGCCCAGCTGGCCGTCCTCTGTGGACGACCCGGCGCTGCTCGCCGAGGCGCGCGCGTACGCCGACGGCGAGGCGAACCCGTTCGGCGCGGCGCTCGGGGCATGCCTCGTGCTGCGGGCGTACTCCTACGACGAACGTGAGAAGCTGGACATCCTCGCCGACGCCTGGACGACCCGCCACGGGCTGGCCTTCGCCGCTCGCGCCGCCGTCGAGCTGGGACGCGTCGACCTCAAACCCAAGGATGTCGGCAGCGACAAGTGGGTGCTCGGGATCACCAAGCCGGATGAGGCCTTCTACCTCTGGCCCGGCCACGTCCTGACCCGCGCGCGCGAGCTGCTGGCCGCGGCATCCGATGACGAGTACGCCGAGGCCGTCGCGGCGATCGAGGATCAGCGGGCCGATCTGCTGACCCGCTCGATCGCCGCCTACCTGGCCCCAGATCGCGAGGACTGGGTCGACGAGCTGTGCGCGCTCGCCGTGAAGCGCGGCGGGCCGAAGACCGACTGGACCATGCTGCTGTGCTCGATCGGCACGGCCGAGCAGTTCGAGGCGCTCGCGGCCGTGGGGCGTGTGCGCGAATACGTCGACTATCTCAATGTGCTGTACACGGTCGCTGACGGCGTCGGCCCGGCCATCGCGCCGACGCTCGCGCGGCTGCTCGACCGCAAGCCCAACAACAAGACCATGCTCGACATGCTCGCCCGGTTCCCGACAGACGAGGCGTTCGACCTCCTCCTCGCGCGCTCGGGCACGAAGCGCGCCCCCGCCGCCATCGAGGCGGCCACCGCCCGCTTTCCCGAGCGCGCCGCCGCACGCCGGTCGTGAGTGGTATGGCCGGTTCTAACCGGTCACGCCACTCACGACCGAGGCGGGGGTGACGCCGGCGAGGCGGTGCATTTCGCGGGTCAGGTGGGGTTGGTCGGCGTAGCCCGCGACGGCCGCGACCTCGGCGGCCGGGCCGCCGGACTCGAGCAGGCGCAACGCACGCCGCAGGCGGAGGACGCCTTCGAGGGTCTTCGGGCCGTAACCGACCGCGGCCGTGACGCGGCGGCGGAGTTGTCGCGGTGAGACGCCGAAGCGGTCCGCCAAAGTCGCGACGGGCAAAGCTTCCGGCGAGTTCAACGCACGGGCGGCGGCCGAGGCGATCGGATCGAGTTCACCCGAGTCCGGCAGTCTGTCCACAAAGGCCTGTTCGAGCACACGCGCCGGGTCGGGCGCGTCCGCCAGCCGGGTGCACAGGGAGCGGGCCGCCGGGCCGCCCCACAGATCGGCGAGGGACAGCTCTTGGTCGCGGGCCTCGTCGAGCGGCACCCCGCCGAAGAGCAGCGAACCCGCGCCCGGCCGGAAGCGGATGCCCGCGATGGACGAACCCGGGGTCAGCGAGACCGTCCGCCAGGCCGTGTCCGGGCCAGCGACCTGCAATGATCCGTCCCACCAGAGCAGGTCGACGCAGCCGTCGGGCACCACGCGCTGGTCGAGCGGCCCCAGAGCGCGCTGGGCCCACAGGCACTCGACGTGCCTGGTCAGTGCTCTCGCCGGGGCGCGCTCCGCATAGCTCATCGCTCTTCGAGTTTAGCCTCGTAGCGAGAGAGCGCCGGGAGCGTCAGCCGGATCACGAGCACGCCGAGCACCGTCGCGAGGCCGCCGGTCAGCGCGCTCACCGAGGCCGTGGTGAAGGCCGCGACCGCTCCGGCGCGGACGTTGCCGATCTCGGGGCCGCCCGCGCCGATCACGAAGTCGACCGCGGTGACCCGGCCGCGCAGGTGATCGGGCGTTTCGAGCTGGACGGCCGTCGCGCGGAAGATCACGCTGATCGTGTCGGCGGCGCCCGCGGTCGCCAGCAGGAGCACGCCGAGCCACAGCGTGTCCGCCAGCGCGAAACCCGCGATGCCCGCGCCCCAGACGGCGACCGTCCACAGCATCGCGCGGCCCTGCTTGCGGATGCGGTGCGCGGGGCCGGAAAACGCCGAGCCGATGAAACCGCCGATCGCGAGCGATGCCATCAGCACGCCGAGTGTCTGGGGCGCGCCGCCGAACTTCTCCGCGTTGATCGCCGGGAACAGCGCGATCGGCATGCCCAGGGTGGTCGCGCTGAGGTCGGCGAGGAACGCGCCCGCCAGCACGGGCGTCCGCCGGATGAAACGCAGGCCTTCCACCACCGCGGCGACTCCTGGCCGGGCGACACCTTCGCGGGGCGGCATCGGGTCGAGCCCGGTGAGGCCGTAGAACGCGCCGAGGAAACTCACGAAGTCGACGACGTAACACAGCTGCGGGCCGCCGATGCCGATCAGGATCCCCGCCAGCGCCGGACCGGCGGACATGCTGGCGTGAAAGGAAAGTTGCTCCAGCGCCACCCCCGCCGACACGCGCTCCGGCGGCAGCAGTCGCGAGAGAAAGGTGCGGCGCGCCGGTGCGCCGGCGGCGATCAGCACCGACTGGACGCCTGCCAGCAGGTAGAGCAGCCAGAGCTGCCGGAAGTCGAAAAACGCCTGTACCGCGAACAAAGCGGCCACGATGGCGAATCCGGTGGTCGTGATCAGCACCAGCTTGCGGCGGTCGACGGCGTCCGCGACCGAGCCGCCGAACAGGCCGAGCGAGACCATCGAGATGGCCAGGATCAGGCCGAGCCCGGCGACGGCCACCGACGAGTGCGTGAGGTCGTAGACCTGCGCGATCACCGCCAGGTTGGTCATCTGGCTGCCGATGGACGACAACGCGGAACCCGCCCACAGCCTGCGGAAAGCCGGGAATTCCCGCAGCGGCCTGGCGTCGAAGAGCAGGCTCACCGCGCGGCGGACGCGTCGTGGATGCGCTGCAGCATCGGGCGCCGTTCGACCGCGGCCAGCACCTCGTCGAGTAGCTCGGTCAGCGGAAACGACAGCTCGGCTTCGAGCTGCGCGGCGGCGGCCGACGTCGCCGCCCACTCGGCGTCGAGCACGGGCAGCAGCTCACGGGCCTTCTCGGTGAGGTGCACGATCCGCTGCCGCGCGTCCTCGCCCGCCGTGAACGTGATCAGCCCGTCCTTGGCCATCTGCGCCACCGTCTGGCTGGCCGCGGAATGCGTCACCCCGACGGCTTTCGCCAGGTCGCGAATGGACAGTGGGCCCTGCTGGACCAGCGCGCGCACCACCGGGACGTAGCGCGGGCGCATCCAGCCGAGCCCGAGCTCGTCGTAGAACTTGGCGACGTCGCCGTCGAGGATCTCGAGGACGTGGCGAAGCCGGGTCCCCAGCCCAGAGGTGGTCACGCGCAAACCATAACAGCACTGTTGCATCTGCGGTGTAGCGACGCTGACTTTTAAGCCAGGATTGAAATCGCTGTCCGGTCACCGAAGATCACGTACCGTGCCCGTTGTGGGGATGCGTATCGCGGTCATCGGAGGTGGCCCAGGGGGTTTGTACTTCGCGATCTTGGCGAAGCGGCAGGACCCCGGCAGGCAGGTGACGGTGTGGGAACGGCATACCGCGGAGGATCGCTTCGGTTTCGGGCTGGTGTTCTCGGACGAGACCCTCGATCGCATCGCCGACGCGGGCACCCCGGTCGCGGCGTCGATGGCCCGCGAATTCGTGCGCTGGTCCGATATCGAGATCCACTACCACAATCGGACGCAGACCGCGGGCGGGCACCGGTTCGCCGGGCTCGGGCGGATGACCCTGCTGCGGATCCTGCGTGACCAGTGCGCCGAACTCGGTGTCGAGCTCAAGCACGGCACGGACGCGCCACCCGTCGAAGAACTCGCCCGGTCGCACGATCTCGTGGTCGCGGCCGACGGCGCGAATTCGGCCGTGCGCGGCGGTTACGCGAAGTTCTTCCGCCCGAGGCTGGAGGTCAGCCGCTGCCGCTACATGTGGCTGGAGACCGACCGCGTGCTCGACGCGTTCACCTTCGCGTTCATCCAGACCGAGCATGGACCGGTTCACCTGCACGCCTACCCGTACAGCGGCGAGCGCAGCACGGTCATCGTCGAGACCGACGAACACGTCTGGCGTGAACTCGGTTTCGACCGCCTCGCCGCCGAGGCTCGCGCGCCGGGCGAGTCGGACGAACGCAGTGTCGCGGTGTGCGAGGAGCTGTTCCGCGATTTCCTCGGCGGGCACCGGCTGCTGCCGAACAACTCGCAGTGGCTGCGGTTTTCGACCGTGCGGACGGCCACCTGGCGTCATCGCAACATCGTGCTGCTCGGCGACGCGGCGCACACCGTGCACTTCTCCATCGGCTCGGGCACCAAGCTGGCCATGGACGACGCGTTCGGCCTGGCGGCAGCGCTGGACGGGACCGCCGAGGTGGAAACCGCGCTGGAGGCCTACGAAGCGGCTCGGCGGCCGGTCGTCGAGTCCTTCCAGCGCGCCGCGCAGTCGAGCCTGGAATGGTTCGAGTCCGTGCGGTGGCGCTCCGGGCAGCCGCCGGAGCAGTTCGGGTTCACGCTGCTGACCCGCAGCGGGCGGCTGAGCCGGACGAAGCTCCGCGCGCGTGATCCCGGCTATGTCGCCGGGGTGGAGTCCTGGTTCGACCGGTGCTCCGGCGGTACCGGCGAGTCGCCGCTGGAGCCTATCGAGCAGCCGTTTTCCTTGTGTGGCCGCCGATTGCCGAACCGGTTGGTGGCGGACCTGGCCCAGACCGGTGAGCCGCACGAGGAAGCCGGGCTGTACCTCACCGAGCCGCTCAGCCTCAGCGACGATGACCAGGCCACGCGCTGGGCTCAGCGACTCACCTCGTTGCGGCAACGCGACGACGCGCTCTACGGCGCCAGGCTGGCCGGATCGTGGGAGTACCCGGCACTGCGGCGTGCCAACGAAGCGGGCTTCGATCTGGTGGAAATCCCGGTGCCACAGCGGAATGTGCTCGACACCGTCGCCGCGGCGCGCGCGGAATGGCCGGACGACAAGCCGTTCGTGGTGCGGCTGGAGCGCCACGGCAAGTCGGCCGAGGAATCCGTCGCGCTCGCGCACGCGCTGGCCAAGCAGGGTGTCGACGCGGTCAACGTCAGCGGCGCGACCTCGCTCGGCGAGCGGATCCGCCTCGAGACCGGCATGCCCGCTCTCGTCTCCGGCGCGGCGTCCTGGGAGGAAGCCAACGCGCTCCTGCTCAGCGGCCGCGCCGACCTGGTGAGCTTCGGCTCACGCTGAAACCCGAGTAAAAAGATGAAGGGAAACATCGTGGAAACCGCAGAAAAGACGCCGCTGTCGGTGGTGAACGAGTTCTTCGACGCCTTGCTGCGCAACGACATCGCAGCCGTCCGGGCGACGCTCGCCGATGACGTCGTCTGGCACCAGCCCGGCGACCACCCGCTGGCGGGCTCGTTCCGGGGAGCCGACGTGGCGCTGGCCGCGATGGCCGAGTTCCCCGGCCGCAGTGGCGGTACCTTCCATGTCGACCACTTCGACCGGATGGCCACCAACGAGATGGTGGCGGTCACCTTCCACCTGACCGCCCAGCGCGAGGGCCGCGAGCCGCTCGACCTGCACGGCGTCGACCTGATCAGGGTCGTCGACGGCCTGATCGCCGAGGCGTGGGTGTTCTCGAACGACGTCGAAGCCGAAAACGCCTTCTGGCGCTGAGAAAGGGGACTCCCCAGGTGAGCAAGTCAGCCGCAGAAACCGGCCCGGAGCCGATCCTCGATCTGGCGTTCGGGTTCTGGGCGTCCCAGGCGCTGCTGAGCGCCGTCGAGCTCGGCGTGTTCCGCGCGCTGTCCGGCGGCCCGCTCGGCCTCGGCGAACTCCAGGAGGCCACCGGCATCCAGCGCGGCGCCCGCGACCTGTTCGACGTGCTCGTCGCGTCGGACATGCTGGCACGCGACGAGGACGGTCGCTACTCGCTGACCGAGCTGACTTCGCTCTACCTGGACGAGACCAAGCCGGACACCTACCTCGGCGGCCTGCTGGTGATGGCGAACCGGCGGCTGTACCCGTTCTGGGGCCACCTGGCCGACGCGCTGCGCACCGGCAAGCCGCAGAACGAGACCCGGCACGGCGGTGACTTCTTCCCCACGCTGTACGCCGATCCCGAGCGGCTGCGCGGGTTCCTCCGGTCGATGACCGGGCGGAGCATGGGCGCGATCCGGGCGCTCGTGGACGCGTTCCCGTGGAAGGACTACCGCAGTGTCGCGGACATCGGCTGCGCGCAGGGAACCCTGCTCGCCCACCTGGTGAAGCGGCATCCGCATCTGACCGCGACGGGCTTCGACCTGCCCGCGGTGCGGGCGCCGTTCGAGGAGCACGCCAGGGAACTCGGCGTGCCACTCACCTTCACCGGCGGCGATTTCCTGGCGGAGCCGTTGCCGCGCACCGAGGTGCTGATCTTCGGGCACATCCTGCACGACTGGGATCTGGACCGGAAGCGCGAGCTGATCGCGAAGGCGTACGACGCGCTGCCGTCCGGTGGGGCGATCATCGTCTACGAGGCGCTGATCGACGACGAACGCCGGACTCATGCTTACGGCATGTTGATGAGCCTGAACATGGCGGTCGAGACAGAGGGTGGTTTCGACTTCACGGGCGCCGACTGTTCCGGCTGGCTGCGTGACGCCGGTTTCGTCGACACGTACGTGCAGACGCTGACCGGGCACGAAGGCATGGTCGTCGGCTTCAAGCGGTGACGGCCTCCTAGCGACATAAGGGTGGCCCTTGTAACCCTCAGCGTGACAAGGGCCGCCCTTGTGTCGCCAACCCGCCCCCCAAATCGGACCAATAGTGCCTTTCGGGCGCCACGGCGCGGCTAAAGCGGGGCGTTCGGAGGTGCGGACGTTGCAAAAGGGGCGCTCACAACGCACAACGTTGTGAACGTGGCGTTCACAAGGCCGAGGGCCGACTCAGTAGGTGAGGGCGAGGGCGTTGACGGCCAGGGTGAGCTGGGTCAGGGCGCCTGCCACGGCTGTCGCGGCGGTCGGGGCGAGGTCGCGGGAGGCCAGGTCCGTGAGGCGCCGGTGCAGGTCGAGCAGCTCGGTCTCGTCGGGCGTCAGCGGGGTGCCCAGAAGGTCCACAGTGGACTCGACGTCGGTCATGGTCATCGGGTGGCTCCCAGCGGCGCGGTGCGGGTGTCGACGAAACGGCGGGCTTTGAGTTCGAAGCGAGGCAAGGTGTCCGGCTCGGCCTGTTCGACGCGGAACTTCAGGCCCTCGTGGGCTTCCGAAAGCCGTCTGCCCAGGTCCGCCGGCACGCCAGTGGGCGACTCGACGCGCACGACGACCTCGTCGCGGATGCCCGTGCGCTCGAACCGCACCTGGAACTCGGTGATGTCCGGGAACTGGCGGACGATCTGCTCGACCGCGCGCGGGTAGACGTTGGTGCCGCGGATGAGTTTCATGTCGTCGGCGCGGCCGAGGATGCCGCCGCGGTAGACGTCGAAGCCCCGGCCGCATCCGCACACGTCGTGGGGCACGCGCTCGACGAGGTCCGCCGTGCGGTAGCGCAGCAGCGGGATGCCCGCCCTGCCGAACGAGGTGACGACGCGTTCGCCGACGACGCCGTACGGGACCGGCTCCAAGGTCAGCGGGTCGAGCACCTCCTCGATGACCTGGTCTTCGATGATGTGCATGCCGCCGGGGTGGTGCGCGCATTCGAAAGTCGTGATGGTGCCGACCTCGGTCATGCCCGCGGTGTCGTGCACGGCGGCGCCCCACGCCCGCTCGATGAGCGCGCGGGTTTCCGGGATCGAACCCGCGGGCTCGCCGGAGAGGATCAGGCGCCGTACCGGCGAAGCGGGCAGGTCGATGCCGAGCGCGACGGCCTCTTCGGCCAGGCGCAGCGCGTAGGTCGGGGTGGACGCGACGACGGTCGCGCCGAAGTCGAGGATCTGCCGCAGCCGGGAACCGGTGGTCTGCGCGCCGCCGGGCACCACGAGCGCGCCGATGCGCTGGGCCGCGTCGTGCAGTCCCCAAAACCCGATGAAGGAGCCATAACCGAAGGCGATGTAGGCCGTGTCGTGCGCGCGGACGCCGGCGCCCCAGAGCCCGTACGCCCACATTTCGGCCACCCAGGCCCAATCCTGGCGGGTGTCGAGCGCGCGCAGCGGGGTGCTGCCCGATGTCCCCGAGGTGGTGTGCACCCGGATCGCCGCTTCCGGCGTGGTCACCGGCAGGTCGCCGAACGGCGGGTTCACCTCCTGCCCGTGCATCCACTCGGCCCTGGTGAGCAACGGGATCCGGCGCAGGTCGCCGAGACCGCGCAGCTGGTCCGGCTCGAAGCCCGCTTGCGCGAAGGCGCGGCGATAATGCGCGCTCGACATCGCGTGGCGGCAGAGTACGCGCAGCTTGGCCAGCCGCAGCGAATCGAGTTCCGCGCGGGAGAGGGTTTCCGTTTTCGGATTCCAATAGGGTGAGCCGAGCATACTTGCGAATGTAGCAGCGCGCGGTGCGCCGCCCGCTGTGATTCACGACCGTTTCAACCATGCTTGAAATCGCGCAAAGCCGGTTGCCCATAGAGAAGTTCGTCGCTAGCTTCAGGCGAATGGGGCGTGCGGTGAGAAACCTGTTGCAGATCGGCAGCATTCGCTTTACCGCGTATTATTGGGTGACATTCCTGTTGGGTCTCGGCGTCGTCGGGAAGCTTTCGGTGAGAGCCGCTGTACTGGCTTTTCCGTTTTGGGCGTTGTATTGCCTGTGCACGGAACTGGTCAACCGCATCGCCGACCGCCGCGAGGACGAGGTGAACCGGCCGGAGCGCACGGCGCTGTGCCTGGCACTGGGCTGGCGCCGGGTCGGCGTGCTCGCGATCGTGTTGTGGTCGGCGCTGATACTGGCCGACATCGCCTGGCTGATCAGCGAACCGGGAACTCCCCTGCTGTTCATGCTGGTGTACGCCGCCGTGATCAGCCTGTCCTATTCGTGGGGCCTCCGGCTGAAGCAGCGCCCGATTCTGGGGCAGCTCACGCTGACCATGCCGCTGGTGATGCCCTACCTCACCGGGATCGCGCTCGCGGGCGACTGGCGGCTGATGGCCGCGCCGGGCCTGCCGGGCGCGGCGATACTCATGGTGCTGGCGCTCGGTTTGGTCGGTATCAAGGACATCACCGACGTCGAGGGTGACCGGCTGATCGGTTACCGCAGCCTGTGGGTTCGCCTCGCGGAAGCGAACCGGCGGTGGATGGGCTGGTCCGCGACGGCTCCGCTGCTCCCCCTGACCGTATTGGCCGCCGTGGGCTGGATGCCGCTGCGCACGCTCACGTTGTGGCTGCTGGTCCCGTTGTCCTGGGCGACGATCGCGGTGGCCGCCCGCGCGGTGGGCACTTCGGTGACCTACGCCGCGCGCGAGGTCATGCACTGCCATCTGGCGCTGTGCCTGGCCGCCGCGCTGGCGATCACCGTGTTCACCCCGCTGGCACTGGTGTGTGCCGCGCTCGGGCTCCTGTTCTGGCTGGCCGCTTCGCGGTTCGCGCACTGGGGCCCGTCCTTGAGCCGGAACGACGTCGCCGAGTGGCTCCGGCTGCTCGGCGACCTGCGGAAATCGAAGACACAGGAGGCGTGATGGAGCTCGAATCGACACGGGGACAGGTGCGCGGGATCGCGCTGGAGATCCTGGAGCTCGACGACGCGGAATTGCCGGCCGACGCCGACTTCTACGAGGTCGGCGGTGATTCGCTGGCGTTGCTGGAACTGATCACCAAGGTGGAGAAGCATTTCGGCGTCCGCTTCGAGGACGACGTCGCCAACAGCCTGCGGTCGGTCGAGGACATCGTGCGGGAACTCCATGCCGCTGCGTGAACCACGGCCGTCGGACGTCGTGGTCACCGGCTGCGGCGTGGTCTCCCCCGTCGGCGTCGGCACCGCCGCGTTCGGCGCGGCGATCACCTCGGGCGTCGTCGGCACCCGCGTGGTCCAGCGGTTCCCGACCGGCGGCTACGGCACGCATCGCGCAGGCGAGGTGCTCGATCTCGTGCTGGACGAGGACCTGCCGCGCTCGGTGGGCTATGTGCTGACCGCGGCCGACGAGGCACTCGGCCAAGCGCGGCTCGACCCGTCCGCCGCCCGGGTCGGGCTGGCGCTCGGCACGGTCATGGGCACCCGCCCGCATCTGGAGGAACTCATCCGGCGCGGCGGTGACCTCGACGGCGACAGCGACTGGGCGGCGCCGCACACGCTGACCACCGTTCCGGCGAAACGGCTGGGCCTGAGCGGGCCGAGGACCGTGCTCTGCACCGGATGCTCCGCCGGGAACGACGCGCTCGCGTCGGCGGCCGGAGCCATCCGGTCGGGGGCGGCGGACGCGATGCTCGCGGGCGGCGCCGACGAGCTGTCCGAGACCGTCTTCGCCATGTTCACCAGCCTGCGCGCGCTCGCCTCCGACGCGGTGCGGCCGTTCGACCGTAACCGCGCCGGTCTCATGCCCGCCGAAGGGGCGGGCTTGCTGGTGCTGGAAAGCCGTGCGTCAGCAACGAAACGCGGCGTGCCGGTGCTCGCCGAGGTGCTCGCGGGAGCGTCGGCGTCGGACGCGCATCACATGACCGCCCCGCACCCGGACGGCGACGGGCTCCGGCACTGCGCGACCACGGTGCTCAAGCGCTCGGGGACGCGCGCGGCCGACGTCGGCTACGTCAGCGCGCACGGCACCGGCACCCCGGCCAACGACGTGCTGGAAGCCAAAGTGCTGGCCGGCGTGTTCCGCGGGCCGCGGCGACCGGCCGTCTCCTCGATCAAGGGCATGCTCGGCCACGCGCAGGGCGCGGCCAGCGCGATCGAGTCGGTGGCCTGCATCCTCGCGCTCACCACCGGCGTGCTGCCGGGCAGCCCGACATTGGCCGAACCGGACCCGGCCTGCGCCGACATCGATCTCATCGAAGGCGTCAAACGGGAAGCCGAGATCAAGTACGCGCTGAACGTGGCGCACGGTTTCGGCGGAACGGTGTCCGCTGTTCTTTTCGGGGCGGGCGCATGAACCGGGACGTGGCGATTTCGGGGCTGGGCGCGGTGACCGCCGCGGGAACGACCCCTGACGAGCTGTTCGACGCCTTACTGGCGCGGAAATCCTTCTTCACCGACGACTTCGCGGGACTGGCCGCCTACGCGGTCCCGCCGCCGGTCGCCGAAGTGCTCGGCACCAAGGGAGTGCGCACGCTGCCGCGTGACGTGCGGATGTTCCTGTGCGCGGCGCTGCCGGCGGCAGACGGGCTCGACTCCGTCGCCCGTGACAGGATCGGGGTCGTCTGCGCGACCTTGGACGCGGGGCTCGGCGAGTACGCGAGCGTCTTCCGCGCCACCCGCGAGGAAGGCCGCGTCGGGGCGAACCCGGCGCTCGCGCCCTACACCGGGTTCAACGCGGTCACCGCGGCCACCACGATCCGGCTCGGCGCGCGCGGCCCCGGCCTCACGCTCTCGTCCGGCCCGGCCGCCGGGCTCGAAGCGCTAATCGCCGGAGCTGGAATGGTCGCCGACGGCACGGCCGACGCGGTGATCGCGGGCGGCGTCGACGTGCTCACCGAGATGCACCCCAAGACCAGCGGGCCCACGACGCCGGGCGAGGCGGCGGCCGCACTCACGCTGACCCCGGCCGATCAGGGCAGCGAGTTCGTCATCGCCGCGACCGCGGCCACGACCGCGGTCCCCGGGGACATCACGGGTTTACGTGACGCCGCAAGGGAAGCGATCACGCGGACCGGCGCCTCGGCGGGCGCGGTCCTCGCGAACGCGACCGGTGATCCGGCCGTCGACACGGCTCTGGCGAGCGCGATCCGTGACACGCTCGGCGCCTCGGTGCCGGTCGCCGCGGTCGCGGGCACCACCGGGAACGCCCGTGGCGCGGACGGCGCGCTGCTCGCGCTGACGGCCGTGCTCGCGCTGGAACGCGACGTCGTTCCCCCGGTCGCGACCCTCACCGATCCGACCTTGGCCGGACTGCCCAGGCCACTCGGCGAGCCCGCCGTGCTGTGCCTGGCGGCCGAGCCGGACGGGCGGGTCTTCACCGTGCTGCTGCGCGGAGCGGCCCGATGAACGCCGTGACCTGGTTCCTCGACCGGCACATCGCCGAAGGCCGGGGCGCCGCGCCCTGCCTGCATTTCGAAGGACGTGAAGTCAGCTACGGCGAGCTGCTGGAGCTTTCCCAGCGGGCCGCCGGTTTGTTGCGCGGTGCCGGGGTCGGCGCCGGGGACCGCGTGCTCATCGCGCTGGACGACAGCCCGGTGACGGTCGCGTGCGTCTTCGGCGCGATGCGGCTGGGCGCGATCGCGGTCCCGGTGAACCCGAAACTCGATCCGGCCGAACTGGGCAACCTGGCCGAACGGTCCGGCGTGCGCGCGATGTTCCTCGCGAACGAGCTGGCCGTGCCTCCCGGCACCGCGATGTGGCTGAGGGACGCCTTGGACGAGGCGCTGAACGCCGCCGAGCCGGTGCTCGAACCGGCCGAGGTCGACCCGGACGCCCCGGCGCTGATCCAGTTCACCTCGGGCAGCACCGGAACGCCGAAAGGCGTGGTGCATCGGCATTCCGGCCTGCTCGCGCTGCCGCGTACCACCGGCGCGCGGTTCGGGCTCACACCGGCCGACCGGTGTTTCTCCACGCCCAAACTGTCGTTCGGCTACGGCTTCGGCAATTCGGTGCTGCTGCCGTTCGCCGCGGGCGCGAGCAGCGTGCTGCTGGAACGGCCAGCCGACCCGTACGCGGTCGCGCACGCGCTGCGCACCGCCGCGCCGACGCTGTTCTTCTCGGTGCCCGCGTTGTACGCGGCCTTGCTCAGCACCCCGGACCGGCTTGATTTCAGCGGGGTCCGGCGCTGCGTCGTCGGCGGCGAGGGCCTGCACTCCCGGCTCGTCGAGCGCTGGCGCGAGGTCACCGGGCATGAGCTGGTCAACGCGCTCGGGTCGACCGAATGCCTGCACATCGTGCTCGCGTCCCAGCCTGGGCGTGCGGACCTGGGCGATCCCGTGCCGGGCGTCGAGGTGAAGGTCGTCGCCGCGAACGGGACCGAGCTGCCCGACGGCGAGGCGGGCGAGGCCTGCGTGCGCGGCCCGCTCACCGCGTCGCACTACTGGGACGCGCCTGCCGAGACCGCCGACGTCTTCCGCGACGGCTGGGTGCGCACCGGCGATGTGCTGTGCCGGGACCAAGACGCGTGGCACTACATCGGGCGCACCGACGACATCGTCAACGTCGGCGGTTTCAAGGTCGTCCCGTCGCAGGTGGAAGCCCGGCTGCTGGAACACGAAGCGGTCGGCTCCTGCGCGGTGGTCGGCACCTCGGCGGGCGAGTTCGAACTGTCCACTGTGGTCGCTTACGTCGTCCCGGCCGGTGAGCACGCCGATCTCGAACGGGCGCTGCGCAGGCACGCTCGTACGCGGCTGGCCCCGCCGGAACGGCCCGCCCGCTACCTGTTCACCGACCGGCTGCCGACCACGGTCACCGGAAAAGTCTCCCGGTTCCGCCTGCGCGAACTCGCGAACGTTCACACTGTGGAAGGAAAACGATGAACAACCCGACCCAGACCGCCGAAGACCCGGCGGTCTACTTCGACCCGCTGAGCGAGGCGTTCCGCGCGGACCCGTTCGAACTCTACCGGCGCCTGCTGGAGGAGGCGCCGGTGCACCGCGGCGCGATGGGCGCCTGGTTCGTCACGCGCTACGCGGACGTCGCGACCCTGCTGCGCGACGGCAGGCTCGGCAAGGAGTTCACCCAGTCGTCGTTCTTCGACGAGCTGGAGGCGGTAACCCTGCAGCCGCGGTTCCTCGAGCGCGCGCCCGAGGACCCCGACAAGCCGTTCCTGTTGTGCGACCCGCCGTTCCACACCCGCCAGCGCGCGCTGCTCACCCAGGCGTTCAGCCCGGCGGTGGCGCGGGGCATGCAAGCCGACATCGAGCGCATCGTCGGCGAACTGCTGGACGAGGCCGAGCGCAAGCCCGACTTCGACGTCGTCGCCGACCTCGGCGACCCGCTGCCGCTCAAGCTGCTGGCCAGCCTGTTCGGCGTTCCGGCCGAGGAATACGACGAGTACGCCGCGCTGGCGACGACCCCGGCCGGGGCGCTCGACGTGCTGCAGGACCAGTCCCCGGAGGCGGTCGCGCAGCGGCGCGCCGAGCTCGAGGCGTTGCAGCGGTACTTCCTGAAGCTGATCGAGCGGCGGCGCGCGGAGCCCGGCGACGATCTGGTCACCCGGCTGCTGAACGCCGCGGTCGAGGGCGACAAGCTGACCGACGGCGAGGTCGTCTGCGCCTGCATCGTGCTGATCGTCGCGGCGTACGGCGCGACGAAGTGCTTCGCGGCCAACGCTTTCCTGATGTTCGCGCGGTATCCGGATCAGTACGACCGGCTGCGTGAGCACCCGGAGCTGGCGGAATCCGCGGTCGACGAGGTGTCCCGCTTCGAGCCGCCGGTGCACGCCGTCGGCCGGGAGGCGACCGCGCGGATCGAACTCGACGGTCATGTGATCGAGCCGGGTGACACGGTCATGCCGTTGATCGCCGCGGCCAACCGTGATCCGGAGAAGTTCGAGAACCCCGACGTGTTCGACATCGGCCGGGCCAATCACAAGGCGCAGATGGGTTTCGGCGTCGGGATCCACTACTGCCCCGGCACCGTGCTGTCGAAGCCCGCGGGCGCGGCCTTGTTCCGTGAGCTGGCCAAGCGGTACCGGCGCATCCGCCTCGCGGACGCGCCGGTGGAGTACAAGCCGGGCTTCGGCCTGCGCGGGCCCGAGCAGTTGCACGTCGTCTTCGACGCCTGAGAATCCGGGATAAAGCGGGCTTTATGTCGGAGTGGCATAAAGCCCGCTTTATCCCGGTCGCGGTCAAAGTAGGCGGCGGATGGGGACGGCGCCGCGGGCGCGTTTGCTCCACTCGCGCGGGTAGCCGAGCGAGACCTCTTCGAAGCGGACGCCGTCGGCGTGCGTGGTGCGCGGGATGTGGAGGTGGCCGTAGACGGCGAGCTCCGCGCGGTAGCGGACGTGCCAGTCCTCGGTCTCGGTCGTGCCGCACCAGAGCGCGAACTCGGGCCAGTACAGCGGCTCGGTCGGGTGGCGGTGCAGCGGCCAGTGCGACATCAGGATCGTGCCGTGGTCTTCGGGGATCGCGTCGAGGCGCTCGGTGCTGAGCTTGAGGCGCTCGGCGCACCAGGCCTGCCTGCTCGGGAACGGGTCCGGGTGCAGGAAGTACTCGTCGGTGCACACCACCCCGGCCTCACGCGCCTGCCCGAGCGCCTCCTCCAGCGAGACGTCGCGGGCCGCCTTCGTGCGCCAGCTGTAGTCGTAGAGCAGGAAGAGCGGCGCGATGGTCAACGGGCGGTGGCCGTGCTCCCAGACCAGGTACTCGTCCTCCGGCGTCAGGACATCGATGTCACGGCAGCGCTCGACGAGGTGCTCGTAGCGGGCCTGGCCGCGCAGCTGGCACTCGTCCTTCCCGGTCGTCCAGAGTTCGTGGTTGCCGGGCACCCACACCACCTTGGCGAACCGGCCGCGCAGCGTCCGCAGTACGTCGATGACGACGTCGACCCGCTCGGCCACGTCGCCTGCGACGAGCAGCCAGTCGTCGGGGGAATCCGGAATGACCTGGTCGACGAGCGGGGCGTTGCCCTCGTGGGTCACATGGAGATCGCTGGTCGCGAACAAGCTCGGCACCTCACCACCGTACCTAGACCGGCTGGAGTACCGCCTTGCGCACGAGCCCGGTGAGCACGACCACGGCGCCCGCGAGATGGAGCAGGGCCTGGACGTTGAGCAGCGCGGGCAGCCCGACGACGTCCACGAGCGCGCCGGCGGCCAGCGAACCGAGTGCCGTGCAGCCCGCCATGGCCGCGAACGCCGTGCTCAGCACCCGGCCGGCCTGCGAGGGCGGCGTCGCCGTCTGGATCACCGTGAGCAGGCCGGTGCCCGCGAAGACGCCCGGTCCGCCGACCACCATGAACAGTCCGATGTAGACACCGAGCGCCGTGGTCAGCTGCGGGCCGTTCCAGATCAGCAACGTCACCACGCTGAGCGCCAGCGAGCCCCAGCCGAGCAGTTTCTCGGGTGCGACACGTTTCGCCGCCGTCGCGACGACGATGCCCGCCGCCAGTCCCCCGACCGCCTGGACTCCGCGCAGCAGCCCGGTTTCCGCTTCGCCACGGCCGAGCACGGTGAGCACGAACAGCACGAACTCGACCAGGAACATGCCCTGCGCCAGCGACGACAGCACGACCCACACACTCGCCACCCGCAGCCGCCTGCTGTCGCGGATCGCGGCGAGCCCGGCCATCCACGCCCGGAGGACGGGCTCACGCTCGAGCGTCGCCACGGGCACCGCGCGGAACGGCTTGAGCAGCAACGCGAACGCGATCACGAGTGTCCCGGCGTAGGCGGCGACCACCCAGCCGAGCCCGGCGGTGCCCAGCACCAGCCCGCCGAGCCAGCCGCCCGCGAGCCGGGCGACGTTGCCGTTGACGCTCATCAGGCCGTTCGCGGCGGTGACCCGGTCCGGCCCGACGAGGTCCGGCACCAGCGCCGACCGCGCGGGCTCGAACAGCGACGCGAGCGCCGCCTGCCCCGCGACGACCAGGTAGACCACGGCTTGGCCGTCCGCGAGCAGCAGCGGCAGCGCGACAACGGCCTGCCCGGCGCACACGAGACAGAGCAACAGCCGCCGGTCGGCCCGGTCGGCGAGCACCCCGGCGACCGGGCTGAGCAGCAACGCGGGCAGCAAACCGAGAGCGATGCTCGCGGCCGTCGACGCCGCCGACCCGGTCAGCCGGTAGAGATAGATCGGCAGCGCGACCTGCAGCATCCATTCGGCGGACTCGGAGAAGAACGCCGCCGTCCACAGCCGCGCGAACGCGGGCTCCCGCAGCGGCCCGGTCATCGCGACGGTTTCCCGTCCGCCTCGACCCGGGGCACCGCACGCAGGCCGACATGCACCGGGCGGGCGTCTTCGGGGGCGTTCTGGCGGATCGGGGCGACGAACGGGCGCAGCAGCTTGTCGATCTGCTCGACCAGCTCGGTCAGCTCTGATGGCGTGACGCGCAGCGCGTAGAAGTTGAAGCCCGCCGCGGCCTGCCATGCGGGTTCGAGCTGCTCGCGCGTGTCCAGGAAGCGCTGGGTGAGCTCCTGATCCTGCCCCAGCATCGCCGCCGCCATGCCGAGCGCGGCGGGATCCAGCTTATCCTCGAGTTCCAGCCCGACGTGCTTCGCGCGCCACGGGCGCTCCCTGCCGTCCTCCGCGTCCACGCGCTCGACCAGTCCGAACGACGCGAGCTGGCGCAGATGCCAGCTGCAGTTCGACGCCGACGAGACGACCGCCTCGCCGCACTCGCTCGCGGTGCGCGGGCCGACGGCGCCCAGGTAGTCGAGCAGCGCGGCGCGCAGCGGATGCGCCAGCGCCCGCATCAGCGCGGCGTCCCGTACCCGCTCGCGCGGCGGCAGCCCGGTCATCGTGATCCCCAATCTGAAAGACTTCTTTCGAAAGTACTCTTTCAGGCTTTGTCTCGTCAAAGGGGGTTGCTAATACAACATTCGTTGCGTTAGAGTGATCGCACTATGGACAACTGACGCCCTGCTCCCACCCGCGCCCGAGGCCTTCGCCCGGCGGGTAGTTCGTTTCTCGTACCCCAAGGGCTGATGTCACATGTCTTTTTCCTTGCATGCTCGCGATCTCGTCTTCTCTTACGGTGACCGTGTCGTCTTCGACGGCCTGTCCCTGACCGCGGGCGCCGGCCAGCGGCTCGGGCTCGTCGGCGAGAACGGCATCGGCAAGTCCACGCTGCTGCGCCTGCTGGCCGGGGTCGAAGAACCACACGGCGGTTCCGTCGAACTCGGCGGCGACCTGGGCTTCCTGCTCCAGGAACTGCCGTTCGAGCAGGCGGACACGTTCGCCGACGTCATCGACGACGCGCTGGCCGAGATCCGGGTCCAGGCACGCAGGCTCGACGAACTCGCCGAGCGCATGGCCACCGATGAGACCGCGGTCGCCGAGTACGGCCGCGTGCTCGACTGGGCGCAGACGCACGAACTCTGGGACGCGGACCGCCGCGCCGAGATCGTCTGCGCGGGCCTCGGCTTGGCGGGCATCTCCCCCACCCGCCCGCTCGGCACGCTCTCGGGCGGCCAGCGGTCGCGGCTGGGACTGGCCGCGTTGCTCATCAGGCAACCGGAAACGCTGCTGCTCGACGAGCCGACCAACCATCTCGACGACGACGCGATGGAGTTCCTCGAAAAGCACCTCTCGGCGCTCGCGGGCGTCGTGGTGCTGTCCTCGCACGACCGGGTCTTCCTCGACGCGGTGTGCACCGACATCGTCGACCTCGATCCGGCGCTCGGCGGCCCGACCCGGTACGGCGGCGCCTACACCGAATACCTCGGCCACAAACGTGCCGAGCGCGCACGATGGGAGCAACGCTTCGCCGAAGAACAAGAACAGCTCAAGGAGCTGAAGGAGTCGGTCGCGGTCACCGCGCGCGCCGTCGCGCACAACCGGCCGCCGCGCGACAACGACAAGCTGGGCTACAACTTCTTCGGCGGGCGCGTGCAGAAGCAGGTGTCACGGCGCGTCCGCAACGCGCAGCTGCGGCTCGACGAGCTGACCCGCGACCAGGTGCGCAAGCCACCGGCGCCGTTGAAGTTCTCCGCCACGCTCACCGGCTCGACCGAGGAGGACCGGCTTTTGCTGTCGCTGCGCGACATCGACGTGCCCGGCCGTGTCCACATCGGACAGCTGGACGTGCCGAGCGGGGCAAGGCTGCTGGTGACGGGCGGCAACGGCGCGGGCAAGTCCACGCTGCTGTCCGTCCTCGCCGGACGGCTCACGCCGTCTCGCGGCTCGGTCCAGCGTGCCCGTGGCGTCCGGGTCGGACTGCTCGAACAGGACGTCGTGTTCCCCGACATGACGAAAAGCGCGCGGCAGCTCTATCCCGAAGGCGCGCCGTCGCTCGCCCAGCTCGGCCTGCTCGCGCCCCGCGATCTCGGCAAGCCGGTCGGCACGCTGTCGGTCGGGCAGCGGCGGCGGCTCGCGCTGGCGTTGCTGCTCGCGGACCCGCCGCACGTCCTCCTGCTCGACGAGCCGACCAACCACATTTCCCTGTCACTGGCCGAAGAACTGTTCGCCGCACTCGAAACCGCGCCGGGCGCGGTCGTCATCGCGTCACACGACCGCTGGCTGCGGCGCGACTGGAGCGGCGAACGCCTGGCGCTAGGAACGACCAGGTCGTGAGTGGTACGGCCGGTTCTAACCGGCCGCGCCACTCACGACCCCCTTACGCCGGGCGGGATAAAGCGGGCTTTATCCCGCCCGCGCACGCTTGGCACGCGCGGGGGTCGTGAGTGGTACGGCCGGTTCTAACCGGCCGGAACACTCACGAGCCCTTACTTGCGGCCGAAGGCGTAGATGACCTCGGCGGTGAGCAGGCGGTCTTCGTCGGCGCGCAGCAGGCGCGCGATCGCGGTGGTGAACTCGCGCTCGAAGCTCGCCGTCTGCTGGGCGGTGAGCTTCGCCATCGCGTCGTGGTAGGTGCCGCGGGCGTGCGCTTCCCAGGCGTACGCGAGGTCCGAGCGGGCGAAACGCAAGGGCTCCTCCGCCGGGTCGAGCGGGCTGAACCCGGTGTCGCGCAAGGCTTGGCGGCATCGGGCGGCCGTGCCGAGCGGCGTGGCGGGGTCCTCCAGCATCAGCCCGAACGCGCTCGCCTGCTCACGGAAGACCCGCCCGGCGACCGGGAAACCCGCGCGCATCGTCGAGAACCCGACGATCCCGCCCGGCTTGAGCAGCCGGTGCCACTCGGCGAGCGCGACCTCGGCGGGCAGCGAGAGCAAGCCCGCGGAACAGAGGACCATGTCGAAGAAGGCGTCGGGGAACTGCTCCAAATGGGTGGCATCCGCTTTGAGGAAGCCGACATTCGGCAGCCGGACCGTCTCCTTGGCGACGTCGAGCATGCCCGGCGAGAGGTCGACGCCGGTCACGTGCCCGGTCGGCCCGACCGCCCGCGCGGCGGCCGCCGCGGCGAGCCCGGTTCCGGTCACCGCGTCCAGAATGCGCAGGCCAGGCGCGGGAAAAGCCAGTTCGACGAGCCGTTCCGCGTAGCGGGCATGCCAGGTGTTGCCGTCGTAGGTCGCTACCCGCCGGTCGAAGGCGGCCGTGATCCCCTGGGCGCTGTTCATGCCCCTCTCACGCACTAGCGGCCGGATCGGTTGCTTTCGTTCCGCGTCCCCGCCCGGCCGAGTACGCGCCGCCGGGCCCGCACCCGCACGACCATGAGGCTCACCGGCATGATCGTGAACCCGGCGACGCGCAGGAAGACACTCGCGTCGTCCAGCGTGAAACTCCCCGACGGCCGGTCGATCAGGTGGTAGACGACCAGGCCCGCGAGTCCCACCAGCATCAGCGGAGACATGGTGAACACCAGCAGGTCGAGCCTGCGTCGCTCCGGCGAATCCCACTTGGCGCGTTCTTCGCGCGCACGGGCGCGAGGGCCCGTGGGTGGGAGGAACTCCGGCGCGGCCTTGGCGTCACCCGCTCGCCGCTCGATGCGTTGCCTGCGGGTCATCGGCCGGATCGCGTCTTCGTTGCTCATGACGGCTACACGCCGGTCAGGCGGGACCGGGTTGCCGGTCCCGCCTGTGCGCTAGAGCACGACCCCCAGCAGCGCATCGACAGCCGTGCGCACGAGAGCGGGCGCGCCCGTGTCGGAGCCGCCGCGCTTCAACGCCTCGTCGGCCCACGCGTCGATGGCGGTGAGCGCCTGCGGGGTGTCGAGGTCGTTCGTCAGGTGGTCACGCACCCGCCCGATCAGATCCTCCGCCGACGGCCCGGCGTCGAGCGAAACCGCTTCACGCCAGCGGGCGAGCCTGGCCTGGGCGTCCGCGAGGAGCGCGTCGGTCCACGGGCGATCGCTGCGGTAGTGCCCGGCGAACAGCGCGAGGCGGATCGCGGACGGGTCGATGCCGTCGGCGCGCAGCCGGGACACGAAGACCAGGTTTCCGCGTGACTTCGACATTTTCTCGCCGTCGAGGCCGATCATTCCCGCGTGGACGTAGTGGCGGGCGAAGGGGTGGTCGCCCGCCTGCGCCTCGGCGTGCGCTGCGCTGTATTCGTGGTGCGGGAACGCGAGGTCGGAGCCGCCGCCCTGGACGTCGAACGCCAGGCCGAGGCGGTTGACCGCGATGGCGCTGCACTCGATGTGCCAGCCGGGACGCCCGGCGCCGAGCTCGGACTCCCAGGACGGCTCGCCGTCGCGGGCCGTGCGCCAGAGCAGCGCGTCGAGCGGGTGGTGCTTGCCCGCGCGGTCGGGGTCGCCGCCGCGCTCGGCGAAGAGCTTGGTCATCGTCTCGGCGTCGTAATTGGACTCGTAGCCGAAGCGGCCGGTCGCCGAGTGGTCGAAGTAGACATCCGGGTATTCGGGGTCGTCGACACGGTAGGCCGAGCCGTTGGCGAGCAGCTTGGCGATGACCTCGACGATCTCCGGGATGCTCTCGACCGCGCCGACGAACTCGCGCGGCGGCAGCACGCGCAGCGCGACCATGTCCTCGCGGAACAGCGCGGTCTCGCGCATGCCGAGCACGACCCAGTCGTCCTTGTCGCGCTCGGCGCGCTCGAGGAGCGGCTCGTCGATGTCCGTCACGTTCTGGACGTAGTGGACCTCGTGTCCCGCGTCCAGCCACAACCGGTTGACCAGGTCGAACGCCAGGTAGGTGGCGGCGTGGCCGAGGTGTGTCGCGTCGTACGGCGTGATGCCGCAGACGTAGATCCGCGCCACCTCACCGGGCGAGGTCGGGCGGATCTGCCCTGTCGCGGTGTCGTGGAGGCGCAACGGGCGGGGGGTCCCGGGGACCCGGGGCACGTCAACCGATGACCAGCTCTGCATCCCTCGACTGTAAGGCGCGCCCCGGATCCCCATCTCGCCCGGTGGGAATGATCTAGCTCACCGGGCAGCGTTGGCCTTCACCGCGTCTCGGATGAACTCGGCCAGCCCCGGCCGCTGGTCCGGCTCGCGGACCAGGAAACCGAGCTGGACCGGGTCGGTCACGTACAGCTCGGCGATCTGCGCCTGCCGCTCGGGCGAGCACTCCCCCATGAACCGGCCCAGCATCGCCCGGTGCTCCTCGGCGAGATCCATCGCCGCCGCGTCCGTGGCCGCGGCGCCCGAGTCGACGACCGCGAGCAACCGGTCCACCCAGGACCGCCGCGCGGCTTCGGCGTCGATCCAGTCCTGCTTGCCCATCGAAGCCACCACCGCCTGGCCCCGCTGCCATTCCGGGGTGCCGCCCCAGTTCGCGGCGACCTGCTCGGCGTAGCCTTCCGGCTCCTTGAAGCCGCCGAAGACCTCGAGCTTCTCTTCGGGCGTCAACGCATGCCCCATGGTTCTTGCCTCCATCGCGTGCTCGACGGACGCGACCATTCGCTCCAGCCGCCCGATGCGCTCCACCAGCAGCTCGTGCTGCCGTTTCAGGTGGGCCATCGCGTCGGTGCCCGGATCGTCCACAAGGGTCGCGATCTCGTCGAGGGCGAACCCGAGTTCCCGGTAGTAGAGGACGCGCTGCAGCCGGTCCACATCGGACTCGCTGTAGCTCCGATAGCCTGCCGGGCTCCGCCCGCTCGGGGAGAGCAGGCCGATCTCGTCGTAGTGGTGCAGCGTGCGCACCGTGATCCCGGCCAGCCCGGCGACCTTGCCCACCGGATACTCCATGGTTCGCCCTTTCTTACGGCCGTTCGGCCCTGACCTGGCTGAGCCTGGTGCCTAACGTCGCGTGAGGGTCAAGCGTAAGTGGTGGACATCGGAACTTACCGCGAGTAAGAAAGGAGACATGGTGCTGCGCACGGAACTCGCTCCCCTGCCGCCCGGACCGCGTCTGCCGGTCGCAGTGCAGACGATCGCCTTCGGCAACTTCCGTCATGTGCTGGTGCCGTTGCTGCGCCGCCGCTACGGCGACGTCATCGCCATCAGGCTCTATCCGGAGCGCAAGGTGGTGCAGCTGGCGAACCTCGAGCACATCAAGACGGTGTTCACCGGCCCGGTCAGCACCTTCCGCGCCGGCGAGGGCAACCTGATCCTCAAGCCGCTGATGGGCGAGCATTCGGTGCTGCTGACCGACGAGGACGTGCACCTGCGCGCCCGCAAGCTGCTGATGCCCGCGTTCCACGGCGCCGCGCTGCGCGGTTACCGAGACCTGATCACCGAGCTGGCCGTGGCCGAGGTCGAGCGCTGGCCCGAGCACCGGCCGTTCCGCTCGCACGACCGGATGCGCGCGCTCACCCTGGAGATCATCCTGCGCGTGGTCTTCGGCGTGACGAGCGGCCCGCGCCTCGACGAGCTGCGCCCGCTGCTGGCCCGGCTGCTGGAGATCGGCCCGCTC
Source organism: Amycolatopsis xylanica (assembly GCF_900107045.1). Classification (GTDB taxonomy): domain Bacteria; phylum Actinomycetota; class Actinomycetes; order Mycobacteriales; family Pseudonocardiaceae; genus Amycolatopsis; species Amycolatopsis xylanica. The sequence goes on along the minus strand of NZ_FNON01000001.1, from coordinate 962,557 downwards.
GACATCTTCGGCTGGCACAACCCGAAACTGCAGCGCTTCGGCCGCTGGAAGCGCAACTTCGAGGTCCAGCAGCGCATCGACGAGCTGCTCTACGCCGAGATCGCGGAGCGCCGCCAAGCGTCCGATCTGGGCTCCCGCGCGGACGTCCTTTCCCGGCTGCTGACCGTGCCCGCCGACGACGACCGGCTGTCCGACGCCGAACTCCGCGACCAGCTCGTCACGCTGCTGCTGGCCGGGCACGAGACCACCGCGACCGCGCTGGCCTGGGCGTTCCACGACCTCGCGCGCGACCCGGTCGAGCAGGCGGCCGCGCGGGCGGCGGCCGACGACGGCGACGAGAAGCACCTGGAGGCGATCGCCAAGGAGGCCATGCGCCTGCATCCGGTGCTCGGCGAGGTCGCGCGCAAGCTCACCGAGGACATCGAGATCGGCGGCTACCGCATCCCGGCGGGATACACCGTGATGCCGTCGATCAACATGGTCCAGCTGGACTCGGCTCATCACCCGGATCCGTTGAAGTTCCGGCCTTCCCGCTTCCTGGACGGGAACAGCCCGCCCCCGGGCAGCTGGATGCCGTTCGGCGGTGGCGTCCGGCGCTGCCTCGGGGCGGGATTTTCCTTGCTGGAAGCCACGATCGTGCTCCAGGAGGTGCTCAAGCGCTTCCAGCTCGCGCCGGATCGGCCGCGTGCCGAGCCGCAGCGGCCCAGGAACATCACGATGGTGCCGGGGCGCGGCGCCCGCGTTTCGCTCACTCGGCGGTAGCCGGGCGCAGCGCCCGCACGGTCAGGACGGCCACGAGCGCCATGATCGCCGCCGCGGTCCACGCGGCGGCGTGGAAGCCGGACGTGAACGCGTGCCGGACCTGGTCGAGCAGAACCCCGTCGTGGCGCTCGGTGGCCTGCTCGAGACCGTCCACCCAGGAGCCGTCCGGGGTGCCGAACCGGGCGCGGTAGACCACCGTGCCGATGCTGCCGAGCAGCACCAGGCCCATCGCGATGCCGAGTTCGTTCGCGGTCTGCGCGAACGAGGCGGCCGAGCCCGCGCGGTCGGCCGGCGCGTGCGACATGACGTCGTTCATCAGGAACGGGAACGCCGCGCCGATCCCGCCGGTCGTCAGCACCGAGGCCGCGACGAGCGTCAGCAGTCCCGCCAGCCCGTCGGGCGTGATCGCGAACAGGACGAACCCGGCCAGCATCAGCACCATGCACGCCGCGACGATCTTGGCGGGCTCGATCTTGCGGCCGAGCCACGGCCCGAAGTTGGCGGCGACCATCATCGCCCCCATCTGCGGCAGCAGCCACAGCGCCGAGGCGAGCGGCGTCAGCCCGTGCACCGACTGCAGGTAGAACGACGAGAACAGCGACGTCCCGCCCATCACCAGCGCGGTCAGCAGCAGCACCCACATCGCGCGTGCCACGCCGGGGCGGCGCAGCAGGCTCAGGTCGACCAGCGGGTGTTCGAGGTGGTTCTGCCGCCGCACGAACACGGTGCCCAGCGCGAGCCCGGCCACGGCCGCGCCGATCGCGGCGGCCGTCCAGCCGCTGTTGACGATCGACTTGAGCGCGTAGACCACCAGCAGGATCGACGCGAGGCACAGCACGGCGCTGCGGACATCCGGCTTGCCGGGGTCGGTCGCGCGGAACTCGGGCAGCACCCTCGGCGCCGCGAGGACGGTCAGCACCATGACCGGCACGCCCATCAGGAACACCGCGCCCCACCACCAGTGCTCGACCAGCACGCCGCCGATCAGCGGGGCCACGGCCATCCCGGTCAGGAAGCAGGTCATGTACGCGCCCATCGCCGACACCGACTTCTTCGGGTCGGGGTAGATCTGGCCGATCAGCGCCATCGAGGCGGGCATGATGGCTGCGCCCGCGATGCCCATGACCGCGCGGGTCACGATGATCATCCACGGCTCCGACGCGACCGCGGCGACCGCCGAGGCCAGCGCGAACACGGCCGCGCAGGCGACGATCAGCCTGCGGCGGCCGATCCGGTCGCCGACCGTGCCCATGGTGATCATGGTGCCGCCGACCATGAAGCCGTAGATGTCGTTCATCCACAGCAGCTCCGCCGGTGACGGGCGCAGGTCGGCGGCCATCCTCGGCAGCGCGACGTTGAGGACGCTGATGTCGATCGCGATGAGCAGCGACGGCAGTGCCAGCAACGCCAGCGCCAGCCGCGGGCTGCGGACCGCCGTGCCCGGCGAAGTGAGTGTCATGTCTGTCTCCCGGTGAGGATCTCGGCTCTCACCAGTACGACGGATACGTCCGCCGCTTTTCGACATCACCCGCGAAGTATCTTCAAGAAAGTTTCGGCGAGTCCGTGACCTGCGAAAGCTTCGTGGCCAATGCGGCCGCGAAGGTGTGCACGTCGCCCGGCCACCGCGCGGAGAGGTAGTTCCCGTCCTCGACCACGAAGGCGGCGCGCGCGTCATCGAGGCGATCCCGGACGCGGCCGCTGCGCTGCACGGCGTCCGGTGCGTCGAGGAAGTCCTCGGGGGACGCGAGCGCCCGGGTGACCTCCTGCTGCACGGACATGTAGCCGTCCGGCTGGCCAGGTTCTTCGAGGTAGGTCCGGTAGTAGCCGGGATCCCAGAAGCGGGCCACCTTCGCGACGCCCCAAGCGCGGCGCTCCAGGTCCCAGGTCAGCGCGGTGGTCTTCCGCCCATAGAGGACAGATCGCCCGGTGACGGGGTCATTGCTGCGCGCGGCGAGCAGCACGCCGTGGCACACGGCGGCGACCGGGAGGTCGCGGGCGAAGGCGTCGGCGACGAGCGCCTGCAGCACGGTGCTCTCGAGGTATTCGCGCATGCCGCGGGCGCGGTGCCCGCCCGGCAGCAGCAGCGCGTTCACGGCGTCGAGGTTCGCGTCGGCCCAAGTGATGGGAGAACGCCACTCCGCGGCGTCGAGCAGGGCGGTGTGCGCGGCGCGGCCGGCGCTGTCGGCCCGGAGCACCCGGCCGATCGCCGGGAACCGGCGCAGGCCGGGCACCCATCCCCAAGGATCGAGGCCAGCACCGGTGACCATCAGCTCGTCGCAGGTGGCGCGCTTGCCGTCCGGCGTGGCGAAGACGACCTCGTGCCCGGCATCGGTCAGGACTCGCCAGCTCACCGCGACCTCGGATGGATCCGAGTCCCTCGCGGGCACGGGGATGAGCACGGTCGCCATTCCAGCCTCCGGTGCGGTCAGTAAGTGGGTCGTGAGTGTTCCGGCCGGTTCTAACCGGCCGGAACACTCACGACCTTTCTAGTAGGCCTTGATGTCGACCGACTTGGCGGCCCGGGAAGCGCCGCCGGTGATCATGTTCTTCCAGGGCATGTACTGCAGCATGCGGATGTTCTGGTTGCGGAAGCCGATCATGCCCTTGGTCTCCGGGACGAACCACTTGCCGTTGTCGCCCGCGGACTTCTGACCCTTGGCGACGTAGTCACGCATGTGCTGCTCGTAGCGGGCGAACGCGATCGGGTAGTCGCCGCCGACCGCCTTCAGCTCGCCGGCCAGGAAGTACGCGCCGACCAGCGCGAGGTCGGTGCCCATGCCGGACAGCGGGGACGCGCAGTGCGCCGCGTCGCCGACCAGCGCCACCCGGCCGCGGGACCAGCTGTCGAGCCGGACCTGGCTGACCGAGTCGAAGTAGAAGTCCTTCGCGTCCCACATCGCCTCGAGCAGCTGCGGCACGACCCAGCCCTCGCCAGCGTAGGCCTCGGCGAGGATGCGCTTCTGGGCCTTGGTGTCGCGGCGGTCGTAGTCGAGCTTGTCCGAGGTGAAGTAGAACTGGGCCTTGGCCTCGCTGTTGCCGTTGGCGCTGTACATCGCGGCGAGCTTGCCGGGGGTGTTGTAGCAGAGCTCCTGGCGGTCGAGGTTCAGGTGGTTCTCGGTGCTGAAGATCGAGACGTAGTAGCCGAGATCCTTGACGAACTCCGACTCGGCGCCGAACGCCAGGCCGCGAATGTTGGAGTGCAGGCCGTCCGCGCCGAGCACCAGGTCGAAGGTGCGGGGCGCCGCCTTCTCGAAGGTGACGCGCACGCCGTCGGCGTCCTGGACCAGGCTGGTGACCGACTCGCCCCAGAGGTACTCGACCTCCGGCTGGGTGGCGTCGAACAGCAGCCGGGCGAGGTCGCCGCGCATGATCTCCAGGTCGTCGCCCTCGCGGCCGTTGCGCGCGTCGGCGGTGAGGCCCGCGACCTGCCGGTTGTCGGCGTCGACGTAGGCGGTGCGCTCGGTCTCGGTGGCGAGCGAGCGGACCTGGGTCAGCAGGCCCATCCGCTCGATGACCTCGACGGCGGCGCCGCGGACGTCCACGGCGTAACCACCCTCGCGCAGCGAGGCGGCGCGCTCGACCACGGTGGGCCGGAAGCCGTGCCGTGCCAGCCAGTAAGCCAAGGTGGGCCCGGCCACGCTCGAACCCGAGATCAGGATGGTCTTGTTCCTCATGAGATCAACTATACAAGTGTTCTACACGTTTGTCTAGTACAAATGTCAGGTTCACTCGGCTGGGGTGAAAAGCCGGGCGTAACGCCTGGCAGGCCGATCTCGTCGTCCATATATGACCTCACTCGCCGCTCAGCCGCTGTCCACCCTCCGCGCCACGCTGACCGGGGCCGTCTTCACGGCAGGGGACCCCAGCTACGACACGGCCAGGGGCGTGTGGAACGGCCAGATCGACCGCATGCCCGCCGTGATCGCCCGGTGCGCGACGCCGTCGGACGTGGTGGCCGCGCTGGAGTTCGCGCGCGGCAACCACCTCGACATCGCGGTGCGCGGCGGCGGCCACAACTTCGGCGGGGCGGCCGTGCTCGACGACGGCCTGGTCGTCGACACCTCGGGACTGCGGAAGATCACCGTGGACCCGGCCGCGCGGACCGCGCGCTGCGGCGGCGGGGTGACCTGGGCCGAGCTCGACGCCGCCACCCAGGCACACGGGCTCGCGGTGCCCGGCGGCACGATCAGCCACACCGGCGTCGGCGGGCTGACGCTGGGCGGCGGGTTCGGCTGGCTCACCGCGCTGCACGGCCTGTCGTGCGACAACCTGCGCTCCGCCGAGCTCGTCACCGCCGACGGCCGGGTGCTGCGCACCTCGGCCGGTGAGCATCCGGACCTGTATTGGGCGCTGCGCGGCGGCGGCGGGAACTTCGGCGTGGTGACCGAGTTCGAGTTCCAGCTGCACGAGGTCGGGCCGCTGGTGCAGCTCGGGCTGTTCTTCTGGGCGCTCGACGACGGCGCGGAGGCGCTCCGGCTCAGCCGCGAGATCATCGACGAGCTGCCAGCAGGCATGAGCGCGCTGGTCGCGGCGCTCAACGCCCCGCCAGCCCCGTTCGTGCCGACCGAGCACCACTTCCGGCCCGGCTACGCCCTCATCCTGGTCGGTTTCGCGGACGCGGACGACCACGCGGCCGCGGCAGCCGCCGTCCGCGACGGCCTCGCGCCGCTGTTCGAGCTGGTCACGCCCATCCCGTACACGGAACTCCAGAAGATGCTCGACGAGAGCGCGCCGTGGGGAACGCTCGCCTACGAAAAAGCGGTGTACGTGGACGGCTTCTCCGACGAGGTGATCGACGTGATCACGGAGTTCGTGCCGCAGAAGACCTCGCCGATGTCGCTCATGCCGATCTTTCCGCTGACCGGCGCGTTCACCGAGGTCGACGCCGACGCGACCGCGTTCGGCGGGCCCCGGCGGCCGACGCTGGCGATGAACATCGGCGCGCTCGCCATGGACATGGCGACGCTCGAGACCGACCGGGCCTGGGTGCGGAGGTTCTGGGAGCGGCTCGTCCCGCACGCGGCCAACAGCGGCGGCTACGTCAACTTCATGGCCGAGTACGAGCAGGACCGCGTCCGCACGGCGTACGGCAAGGCGAAGTACGACCGCCTCGCCGCCATCAAGGCGATCTACGACCCGGACAACGTCTTCCACCACAACGCCAACATCCGCCCCGCCCAGGACTGAAGTCGCGGCAACCGGATCACAACCCCCCGCTGGGACCCTGACGTCGACCGTCATCAGGGAGTTCTCCAGAGGGGAAGCAGGATGAGACGTTTCCTGACCGTCGTACTGGCCGGAGCCGTGCTCGGCGCGCTGGCCGTCGCGCCAGCGCGGGCCACCACCGCCGGGGATTGGCGTTGCGAGGAGCGGAGTTTCAGCACCACCGGCCAGCAGCCGATGGGCTACGGCTTCGTCGGCAAGAGCGGCCCCGGCGCCGCGAACCACTACTGGATGGAAGAACGCGTGGTCTTCGAGTCCGGCAAGGCCGAGTACCGGTTCGAGACGGCCTTCCGGGTGAACTGCGGCAGCATCTTCTTCCCGCCGGTCACCACGCTGATCACACCGGTGTCGGCGAGCGGGCAACTGCCCTGCATCTCGCCCGGGAACTACTCCGAGGTGGTCGACGGCAAGATCGTCGACCACCGGCTCATCGGCGCCAAGACCAGCCTCGCCCCGTTCAAGCTCAGCGGCACCACGTACTGGCTGCCCTCGAACTACCGCTACTGGCACACCATGAGGCAGGACAGCCCCGGCGTGTGGCACTGGTCCGACAGCTCCGTCGCCAAGTGCCCCGCCTAGCGTTCGCTGGGATAAAGCGGGCTTAACTCCGCAGCGGGATATAGCGGGCTTTATCCCGGTCTGGCGTAAAGCCCGCTTTATCCCGTCTCTCTACCTGCGGCTCCTCAAGTAGTCGCCGACCACGGCGGCGCCGAGGCCGTCCAGGTCGGGGGCGACGACGCGGCCGCCCGAGCGGCGGGCGATGAGGTCGACGAAGGCCGTCAAGCGCGGGTCGTCGCCCAGGCGGAACACGGTGACCGAGGCGCCCAGCTTGGCCAGGCGGTCGACCTCCGACAGCGTCTTGGCGAGCGTGCGCGGGAGCGGCGGGTAGGAGAACTCGGCCTCGCCGTCGGGTTCCAGGTGCGCGGTGGGCTCGCCGTCGGTGACCATCAGGACCACCGGCTGCGCGTCGGGATGCCGCCGCAGATGCTGGCCCGCGAGCAAGAGCGCGTGGTGCGCGTTCGTGCCTTGTTCCCACGCGCCTTCGAGACCGACCAGCTCCGGTAGCTCCACCGACATCGCGTAGCGGCCGAACGTGATGAGCTGCAAGGCGTCGTTGCGGAAGCGGGTGCTGATCAGCTGGTGCAACGCGAGCGCCGTGCGTTTCATCGGGAGCCAGCGGTTCTCCTGGACCATCGACCACGACGTGTCGACGCACAGCGCGACCGCCGCGCGGGCCCGGTGCTCGGTCTCGATCACCTCGACGTCGTCGAAGTCCAGGCGGACCCGGCGCTCGCCGGTCGAAGCCGTGCGCAGCACCGCGTTGCGGACCGTGCGCGAGACGTCCCACGGCTGCATGTCCCCGAACCGCCACGGCCGCGACGACCCGGTCGGCTCGCCCGCGGCGCCCGCCGATTCGCTGTCGCGGTCGCCGGTGCGGCCACGCAGGGAGTTGACCACCTCGGCGAGCGCGGTCTCCCCCAGCCTGCGCAACGCCTTGGGCGACAACCGCAGCGAGCCGTCCGGGGCACGCTCGAACAGGCCTTGGCGGCGGAGTTCGCGTTCCAGTTCGGACAGCCTGCGCGCGTCGACCGACGCCTCGCCGCCCAGCTGGCGCTCCAGCGCGTCGAGGTCGATGTCCTCCAGCCGCGCGCCGGGATAGGACTGCGCGAGCTGCTCGGCGAGCGCGTCGAGTTCGGCCAGGTCGCTCATCGCCTGCGCGCCTTCGCCGAGCCCGAGCGGGTCGTCGCCGCGGAACCGCGCCGACGACGTCCAGTCCTCGCCTGGCCGCAGCGCCTGCAGCTGAGCGTCCAAAGCGGACAGTTGCTGCGCGAGACGAGGATCGCCGAAAGCCTGCTGCGACAACGCGGCCAGCTCACTGCGCTGCTCGTCGGTCATCGAGTTGAGCATGCGCTGCGCGGCTGCCGCACGCGCGGCGAGTACGTCGATCAGCTCCTCGACGTTCTTCGGGTTCTCCGGGAAGAACTCGCCGTGGCGGCGCATGAACTCGGCGAACCGCTCCTGGATGTCCGCGCTCCCCTGCGCGTGCGCGGCGAGCAGCGCGTTGAGGTCGGTGAGCATCTCGTTGATCCGCTCGACGTCCTCGGGCGTCGCGTTCTGCATCGCCTGCTTCATGCCTTTGAAGCGTGCATCGAGCAGTTCCTGGCCGAGCAGCTCGCGGATGCGCTCGAACTTCTCGCGGCCCTCCTGCGACCGCCATTCGTACTGCCCGAGTTCGCGCACGGCGGCGGCCGTGCCCGCGGGCAGCGCGTCGAGCTGCGCCTCGCGGAAGCGGGCGTCGTCGGACGGGTCGGGGAACAGCTCACGCCGCTCGGCGGTCAGCGCGTCGGACAGCAGCTGCTGGACCTCGCGCAGCGTGCCGTCGAGCGAATGCCTGCGCTGGATCTCCGAGCGCCGCTGCCACACCCGGCGCGTCAGGTCGTCGAGCCCGGCCGTCTCGCGGGTCCCGCGGCGCAGGATCTCCTCGAGCGCGGACCGCGGCGACGAGCCCGCCATGACGTCACGGCCGATCTCGTCGAGCGCGTCACGCAGGTCGACCGGGGGCGCCAGCGGGTCGGGACCGTCGTGCCACGGGCCGTAGGAGTAGCCGTCGGGTACCGCGGTCACGGCCCGTACACCGTGGTCGCGTCGTCCGAATCCTTGGCGAGTTTCCTTGCCAGGTAAAGGGATTCCAACGCGAGTTCGACCGCCGACGCGATGCGGCCCGGCGAGTCGGACGCGCTGACACCCGCGCGCTGCGCGACCTCGTGCAGCACCGGCAGCTCCGGCAACGCGGCGAGCACGTCCTTGCCGGGCACTCGCTCGCCGGTGGAGACCAGGTGCCCGTCGGCGACCGCGTCGGCCAGCGGCCGCAGGTCGAGCCCGGCGAACAGGCGCCGCGACGTCTCGGCGACCGCGCGGCGCAGCAGGTGCACCAGGTGCTCGGTCTCGCGGCCCTCCTCGCCGGGTTCGAACTCGATCTTCCCGCGCAGCACCGACGGCACCGAGTCGAGGTCGACCGGGCGCGCGACCGCGGGCTCCTCGCCGGTCAGCGCGGAGCGGCGCAACGCGGCGGCCGCCACGGTCTCGGCCGCCGCGACCGCGAACCGGGCGGAGACGCCGGACCGCTGGTCGATCACGGTCGACTCGCGCAGGTTACGGACGAACCGGGCGAGCACCTCGATCAGCGGCTCGCCGACCTCGGCCACCAGATGCGCCTCCTGGCGGACCACGGCGACCTCGGCCGCGACGTCGAGCGGGTAGTGCGTGCGGATCTCCGCGCCGAACCGGTCCTTGAGCGGGGTGATGATCCGGCCGCGGTTGGTGTAGTCCTCGGGGTTCGCGGTCGACACGAGCAGCACGTCCAGCGGCAGCCGCAGGGTGTACCCGCGGACCTGGATGTCGCGCTCCTCCATCACGTTCAGCAGCGCGACCTGGATGCGCTCGGCGAGGTCGGGCAGCTCGTTGATCGCGACGATGCCGCGGTGCGCGCGCGGCACCAGTCCGAAGTGGATCGTCTCGGGGTCGCCGAGACTGCGGCCCTCGGCCACCTTGACCGGGTCGACGTCGCCGATGAGGTCACCCACGGAGGTGTCCGGCGTGGCGAGCTTCTCGGTATAGCGGGCGTCGCGGTGGATCCAGGCCACGGGCAGGTCGTCGCCCAGCTCGGCCGCGCGGCGGATCGAGGCTGGCGTGATCGGCGCGAGCGGGTGTTCGTGCAGCTCGGCGCCCTCGATGACGGGGGTCCACTCGTCGAGCAGCCCGGCGAGCGTGCGCAGCAGGCGAGTTTTGCCCTGGCCACGTTCGCCGAGCAGCACCACGTCGTGCCCGGCGAGCAGCGCGCGTTCGAGCTGGGGCAGGACGGTCCGGCCGAAGCCGACGATGCCCGGCCACGGATCCTGGCCGGCTTTCAGTGCGGTGAGCAGGTTGTCATGGAGCTCGGTCTTCACGCTCTTGGGCACATGCCCTGCGGAACGAAGCTCACCCGCGGTACGCGGGAGTGACTCGGGTGCGCGGTTCACGAACCCGACGCTACTTGCGTTTTCGCCGGTCGTCGATGTGGAGCTCCTCCAGCGGCCCGGCGGCCGTTTCGTAGCCGGGACCGGGTAAAATAGGGCGTCGTGTGCTGTACGAGTGCGACCTTCGCCGTGTGGTCCTCAGCCTGGCTCAACGGAGCCGCCGCGTCCGACGATGTGCTGGACGCGCTGCTCGCGTGGGGCGAGGCGCACGACGTCGTCGCCGCCGACGCGGCGGCCGCCGAGGCCTTCGATCTCCCGCTCGCGTTCAACCGCGCCGCGACCCCGGTCCAGCTCCTGATGGCCCTGCGCTCCCACGGCGCGAAGAGCCTCCGCCTCGTCCTCCCTGCCCCCGGTGACGTCCGCGGCCTCGGCGCGGGCGGCCCGTTCGCCGAAGCGGCCCTGCGCGCGGGCGAGGCCGTGGTCATCAGCGAACTCGCGTTCGGCATCGTCCCCGAGCCGGTCGCCGAGGGCCTGATGCGCTGGACGGTCTTCTCCCTGGCCGCGCCGGCGGCGCTGGAGTTCGTCGGGATGGGCGAGGCCGAGCACGGCCTGACGGACACGATCAGGGCGAGTGCGGGCGCCTTGCAGTCGCTCAACGTCGAGAGCAACCGGCCGGGGGTGCGAGCGGAGCTCTCCGCCCGGCTGCGCTCGGTCCCCCAGTGCGAATGGCCCGCCGGAACGCCGGGCCGGTCGCTGCGGGTGTTGCAGCGCGCGCAGGAGATCGACGCGATCTTGGCGATCGCCTCCATCGACGATCCCGGCGGCGCGCTTTCGGCGTCGGCCGCGGCCCAGCGGGCCCAGGCCTTGCGGCCGCTGTTCGACGCGGTCCGCACCGCCCGGACGGCCTCGGTGAACGAGGCCGTCCGGGTGTTCTCGGAGCAGCCCGACCGTTCTTCCTGACCCGGGGTCAGCCGAGTGCGTCGGCTTTGGCGTTGCGCTCGAACGCTGACCAGCCGGGGTCATGGGCCAGGCCGGTGCTCGCCTCGTCGCCGAAGAAGGCGCTCTTGGCGTTCGCGTCGCCCGCGAGGAAGTAGCGAAGCCAGGCCGTCGCCGCGCCGATGAGCCGGGTGCGGCCCGGCTCGGGTAGCAGGTGACCGGTGCCCTTGAGCTGGCCGTACACCGCGGGCACCTGGCTCGCGCCCTCGAACTTCGCCTTGACGGTGGCAGGCCAGACGACGACGTCGGACTGACCCGACACGAAGAACGCCGGGCTCTTGATGCGGCCCGCGACGGCCAGCGGACCCGGCATGATCGGGATGACCGTCTTGATCAACGGGTCGGCGGCGGCGTTGATGGCGCCCTGGCCACCCTGTGAGTGACCGGCGGCGCCGATCTTGCCCTCGTCGATCTTGCCGTGGAAGACACTGCCCGGCTTCTTGTTCTCGGACACCAGGAACCGGGCTCCCGCGAGCATCTCGCTGCCGGTGCCGGAGTTCGTCGTGTTGGCGGCCGAGACCACGAAGCCCCAGGAGGCCGCGTGCGTGAGGAACTGGTCGTACTGGCTCGGAGTGGCGCCGGTTCCGTTGCCCCACACCAGTACCGGGTGGACGGCGGTGTCCGAAGCGAGGTCGGACGGGTAGTAGAGCGTCTGGTCAGGGCCACCGGCGACCTTGGTGACCTGGTGTGGCCCGGCCTGCTCGTAGTCGCGGGGAGCGGAGGCCGAAGCCTGCCACGGCGCGAGCACCGCCGTCGCGGCGACCGTGGCGGCGACCAGCGCGGTCCTGCGGGAAAACGAACGCATGGGAACTCCTCGTCGTGATGGAACCGGGTAAAGCCTGGTGGGGCCTGGTGGGGCACCGCCCTGTCCGATGCCCCACCAGGCACGTCCGCCGCGGCGGACGTCTCAGAAGGTGATCGTGAACCCGTCGATCGAGCCGGTGTCGAACTTGAAGACGTCCTGCGCGCTCAGCTTCCAGGTGCCGTTGGCGTTCTCACCGGAGGCGTCGACCGCGTAGGTCTCGTGCACCCCCGTCGCCGCGCCCACGCCGCCCGAGTTCTTCAGGCGGTACGTCTTGCCGCTGGGCCCGACGAGGTCCAGCACCAGATCCGCGGTGTAGGTGTGCGAGATGTCGACCTTGACCGGCAGCGACGAGGAGGCCTTACCGTCACAGCCGTCCTGGGTCACCGCACTCGTCACCGCGGGCCCGGCGTCCGGAATGGACACCGGGGTGGTGTTCGACTTCGCGCCGCATTTCGGGCCGGGGCCGCCGTTCCCGATGAACGAGACGTTCAGCAGCTTGTTCGGCGAGCCGCTGCCCACGTTCTTGAGCACGCCGTCGGTCGCGTTGCCCACCAGCGCGTCCCGCACCTGCTGCGGTGAGGCGCCGGGGTTGGCGGCCAGGTAGAGCGCCGCCGCGCCGACCACGTGCGGGGTGGCCATCGACGTCCCGTTCATCACCGCCGTGCCGCCACTGCTGGGGCTCAGCGAGGTGATGTTGCTGCCAGGGGCGAAGATGTCCGTGCAGGGACCGAAGTTCGAGAACCCCGACCGGCTGTCGCTCTGGTCCATGGCGTTGACCGTGATCGCCTCCGGCACGCGCGCCGGGCTCGTGTTGCAGGCGTCGGTCGAGGCGTTGCCCGCCGCGACGCCGTACACGACGCCCGAGGCGATCGACTTCTTGAGCGCGTCGTCGCCGACGCCCGGCGCGTCCATGGTCAGGCTCATGTTCGCCACCGCGGGCTTCTTCGCGTTGGCGGTGACCCAGTCGACGGCGTCGATGATGCCGGAGTCCGGGCCGGTGTTGTCACAGCCGAGCACCTTCAGCCCGACGATCTTGGCCTTCTTCGCCACGCCGTAGGTCTTGCTGCCGATCGTGCCGGAGGTGTGGCTGCCGTGCCCGTGGCAGTCCTTCCCGTCACCGCCGAAGAAGTCCTTGCCGAGGCTCGCCCTGCCTTCGTACTCCGGGTTGCCCGGGTTGATCCCGGAGTCCAGGTCGTACGCGGTCACGCCTTCGCCGCTGTTGCCGTAGGTGTACTTCTTGTCCAGCGGCAACGCCTTCTGGTCGACGCGGTCCAGTCCCCAGGTCGGGTTGGCCTGAGTGTCGGCGCCGCGCGCGGTGCCGTCCTGGTAGACGGTCTTGACCGACGGGTCGGCCGCGAGCCGCCTGGCCTGCGCCTCGGTCATCTTCTTCACCGAGAAGCCGTTCAGCGCCGTGGTCCAGGTGGACCGGATCTCACCGCCGAAGCGCTGGGTCAGCGAGACCGACAACGCCTGCGCGCTGTACGCGTTGTCCTTGAGCACCACGATGTACTGGTCGCCGTAGTGCTGCTTCGCCTGCACCACCACGCCTTCGGGTTCGGCCGCGACGGCGGTGCCCGCGCCGAGTGCGAGCAACGGCGTCAACGCGCCCAGTGCCAGCAGCAGTTTTCCCTTTTCACGCATCATTTCCACCTCAGGGGATTCAGCGGACGGTGAGGGTGTAGACGGCGGTCGCGGACTTGCCGGACCCGTCGGTCGCGGTGACGGTGATCGGGTAGGTGCCCGCCTGGAACGCCGCGAAGATCTGCATGGTCGAGGTCCCGCCCGGGGAGATGGTCTGCGGGTTGAAGAACGGGGCGACAGGGAGCCCTTGGCCCGAGGCGGAGAGCTTGATCGAGCCGCTGCCGCCGGTCGCGGAAACGGTCGCGCTGGTCAGCATGCCCGGTGCGGCGGTTCCCGAACTCGGGGTGAGCGACAGCTTGAGGTCACCCGGCTCGCTGCCTCCCTTGCCGACGGTCAGCTTCAGCGTGGTGGTCGCGGTGTCGGTGTTCCCCTTGCCGGACACGGTGATCGTGTAGTCCCGCTCGGGTGTGCCCGACGCCGTCTCGATGGTCAGCTTGGCGGTGTCCCCGCTCTGGATCGACGACGGCTGGAAGGTCGCCTTCGCTCCTTCGGGCAGGCCGGACGCGGCCAGCGCGACGGTCTCGGCGCCGTTCTTGCCCGGCTTGCTGGTGATCGACGCCGACACGTACTTGCCCGCGTCGACCTTCACCGCGCCCGGCGACGCGGCGAGGGTGAACTTGTCGCCGCTCGGGACGTCGCCGATCTGCTGCTTGACCCAGTCGCCCATGTCGTTGTTCAGGCGGCTGTAGACGCTGTACCAGTGGAAGTCGCTGCGGCTCCACGAGGTGATGCCGACGACCGTGCCGTTGACGATGAACGGGCCGCCGCTGTCACCGGGCAGCACGGTCTTGCGGCCGTCGGAATAGCCGGCGCAGATCATCGTCTTGGGGTCGACGCCGTTCTCCACCCCGGTGCACTGGCTGGGGTTGACGATCGGCAGAGTCAGTTTCTGCAGCGTGACGTCGGCCGGGTTGTCGTCGTAGTTCTTCTTGCCGTAGCCGAGGCTGAAGCCGTCCTTGCCCGGCGCCTCCAGCCCGGTGTCCGCGGAGGTGGCGACCTTCGCGTACCCGCCGGCGGGCACCGGGATGTCGGCGTCGGTGGTGATGATCGCGACGTCGTAGCCGTACCAGGGCTGGCTGAAGTTCGGATGGGTCTTGTAGTCGACGACGTTGAGCTGCGTCCCGCCGGTGCTCTTGAGGTCGTCGAGTCCATAGAGGACGGTCTTGGTGCCCTGCAGTTCCTTGCAGTGCGCGGCGACCATCACCTTGCGCGGCGCCACCACCGAGCCGCTGCAGCTCTGGCCACGGGGCCGCGAACCGCCCTCGCGCAGCGCCGCGATGACGAACGGGTAGTCCTTCACCGAGGCGCTCACCCCGCCGATGCCCTGGGTCTGCACGTCCGAATGCAGCACGACGTCGCCGGTCGGCGCGATTCCCTCGGCGCCCGGCTGGGCCGCGCGCGCGACGGTGGGCACCGCCGCAGCCAGCGCCGCCGCGCAGAACGCGAGCAGGACAGGTATCCGTTTTCTCCGCACGATGATTCCCTTCCCAGACTTGGATTTCGGCGTTGAGCACGCGAGGACAACTGTGGGTTATCCATCCGGGAATAACAATAGAAATCAGTCTCGGCGGACTACGTAATTAAATCGGGAAGGTGTCGCGCGGAATCGGTAAGGGCTCTTACCTTTTCGTGGTGGACAGGTGCTCGCGCAGCAGTTCCTCACTCAGCACCGACCGCGACGGCAGGTCGAGTTTCTGCAGTGCCCGTCCGACGTGGACCTCCACGGTCCGCGCCGACAGGAACAGCTTGCCCGCGATCTCCCGGTTGGTGAGGTTGCGCGCGGCCAGGCGCACCACCTCGATCTCACGCGGGGACAGCGCCTGGCCGTATCCCCGGCGGCCTCGGCGCGGCGTGCCGGGATCGCAGCGCGCGAGTGAGCGGCGGCAGCGCTGGGCGTCCGCGACGGAGTTCAAGGTCCGGTAGGCCGACTCGGCGGCGCTCAGCGCCACCGACGCCCGCGCGTACTCGCCGAGCGTGGTGAGGCACTCGCCGGCGAGTTCTTCCGCACCGGCCGCGGCATGCGGTCTCGGGAGCGCTTGGTAAGCCTTGCCGGCGCTACAGAACAGTTCGGCGGCGCGAGCGAGGTCGTCCTTCGCCTGGGCCAGCAAGCCATCGCAAAGCAGATAAGCGGCGTGGGCGATCGGGGCATCGCGTCCCTCGATGCCCTCGTGGTATCGGCGGTCAGTTCCTCGGCGAGGCAGAGCTCGTCTTGGGCGAGCAGCACGCGCACCGCGTACGGCATCAGCTCGGCGGCCCAGATCCAGTTGTTCTTGCGGCGCACGGTTTCGACGCCGTCGTCCGCGAGGCGCCGCGCGGCGGCGAGGTCCTTCGCCGCGAGGTGGACGGCCACCCGCCCGGCGAAGGCCGACGCCTGCAGCGGCGCGCTCCCCGCCCCGATGGCGAACGCGGCGTCGAAATGACGCTGCGCCGCCGCGCGGTGCCCGCGGCCGAGATCGTGCCAGCCGAGCACCAGCAGCGGCTCGGCGGCGAGCGAACTGGCCTGGCCCACCCGCTCGATCAGGTGCCGTGCTTCGGTCTCGACCTCGCCGAGCAGGCCCATCGCGACGTCGACCCGCAGTTCCGTGCCGGTGGCCAGCGCCTCCAGGTAGGGCTGGTGCTCGTCGCGGATGAGCCGCCGCGCGGCTGCGAGGCAGGCGCGGGCCCTGGTGTAGTGGCCGTTCCACGCGGCGGCGTCGGCGACATTGACATAAGCGCGGCAGACCTGCCTGCGCACCTCGGCCTGCCGCGGCGACCTCGGCAGCCGGTCCACCTCCTGCCAGACGCCGGGATCGGCGAGCTGCATCCGCCCGGACAGCCGGTTCGCGGTCACCGCGGCGATCACCTCGACGTCACTGATCCCCGCGATCGCCGCCTCGGCCTTGCCGAGCCAGCGCAGATTCTCCTCGACGGGCACAGCGCCGGCGTGCGGCAGCGCCAGGCTCGCCAGTCCCCTGGCGAGCAGGGCACGCCGGTGCGCGAGGTCGGCGACCGCGAGTTCGATCTCCGACCGGCCCGCGTCGACCTGCACCGACTGGTTGATCAGCAGCCTGCCCAGGTTGAGCCGGATCTCGCCGCGTGCGGTCCTGGACAACGGCCAGTCGAGCACGGCGGCACGCAACAAGCCGACCGTTCCCTCGTCGGCCAGGCCGAACGCCAGCTCCCGGCTCAGCCGCACGGCGAACTCCTCCCTGGCCGCCCTCGGCAGGTCCGGATCGCGCAAGGCCGCCTCGAGCAGCAGCACGGCCTCGCCGGGCTGCCCTTTCCCGGTCGCGGCGTCGACCGCGACCGCGGTCCAGCGCGCGCCTTCCGCGAAGTCCCCGGCGGCCCGGTGCTGGCGGGCGACGGCCGTCGCGTCCGGCTCGGCCGCGGCGGCGAGCAGGTGCGCGGCGCGCAGGTGCAGCAGGCACCGGCGTGGCCCCGGGATCGAGGCGTAGACGGCGTCCGCGACGAGCGGGCTCCGCATCGCGTACCGGCCCGGCCCTTGCTCGATGAGCAGCCCGGCGTCCATGGACGCCAGCACCGCGTCGGCGGCGCAGGTCACCTGCGCGACTGCGGCGAGCGCCTCGCCGCTCGCCGGACCGCCGAGCACCGCGAGCGCTTCGACGACCGCCGCGCGCTCGGCGCCGAGGTCGGCGACCCGCGACGCGACCACCTCACGCCACGCGGTCTCGTCACCGCCAGCCAGCACCGCGCGGACCGCGTCCGCCACTCCCCCGGTCCGCTCGAGGACGGCGGCGGCGTCGGGGGCAGGGATCCTGGTGGCAGGCAACGGTTTCAGCACCACGCGCGCCGTCACGCCGTCACGCGGCACCCACCAGCGGCCCGGAGTCCGCGGGCGTGGCGCCGAACTGGCCACGACGGCGAGTCCCGGCGCGGGAGTGCTCGCCAGGTACCGGAGGAAGTCGTGCGTCTCTTCCTCCGCCTCGTGCACGTCGTCGAGCACGAGCACGGTCCGCTCGTGCAGGGTCAGCAGCGCACGCAGCGCGCGGAAAGTCTGATGGCGCCCTAAATCGCCGAGATCCGGCAACGCCAACTCGGGCAGCAACGGCCGGAGCGCACCCGCGAGCGGCGGCAGGCGGTCCGCCATGGCCGTCCACCGGTCGATCGCCGTGCTCACGGCCTCGATCACCGGACCCAGCGGCGCGGGACGGCTCAACCGCACGCACCGGGCCGGGAGCACCAGGCGGTCATCGGGCCGCACCTGGCCGAGCAAGGTGCTCCGGCCCGCACCCGGTTCGCCCTCGACCACCACGAACGCGCCGGGGCGGGCGATCCCCTGGAGCAATTCGGCCAGTTCAGGCTGCCTGAACGCGAAATCCGAAACAGACATGGCAAAACCATAAACAGCCTTTACCCCTCCGAAAGGAGGGAATGTCGGCCATTAAATAAGGGTACGCGATAATTACGCTTTGGCCGGGCGCTTGACGGGCTCGCAGCAGGCGATCGCGCAGGGCTCGCCGTTGAGCGTGCACCCGGCGGCCGGGAACCGCGAAAGCTTGCGCGCGGGCGCGTTTTCGACGTGCTCACGGACGAGTTCGACGACCAGTTCCGCGAACCGCGGATCGGTGTCGGGCGTGCCCGCGCGCGCGAAGGCCATGCCGTGTTCCTCGGCGCGCTCGGCCGCCTCGTTGTCGAGGTCCCAGATGACCTCGAGGTGATCGGAGACGAAACCGACCGGGCAGACGACGACGCCGGTGACGCCGTCGGCGTGCAGCGCGTCGATGTGGTCGACGATGTCCGGCTCCAGCCACGGCACCTGTGGCGGCCCGGAGCGCGACTGCCAGACGACGTCGTACTCGGCGACCCCGGCTTCGAGCGCGACCAGGCGGGCGGCCTCGTGGATCTGCTTCGAGTAGCGGTTGCCGCCTTCGGACGGCGGGCCCGCGTTGTTGTCAGCGCTCGTCGGGACGGAGTGGGCGGTGAACACCACGCGCGCGCCCGGCACCTTCACGAGCGCTTCTTTGACGGCGTCGGCGAACGCGGCGACGAAGAGCGGGTGATCGAAGAACTGGCGCAGCTTCACCAGATCGGGTGCGCCGGCACCCAGCGCTTCGCGGATGCGGACGATGTCCTCGTCGTACTGACGGCACGCGGAGTACCCGCCGTACGCGCTCGTCGGGAACACCAGCGCGCGGCGCACGCCCGCGGCGGCCATCTCGGCGAGGGTGTCTTCGGCCATCGGCTTCCAGTTCCGGTTGCCGAAGTAGACGGGCAGGTCGAGGCCCTCGCTCGCGAGCTTCGCCTCGACGGCGGCGATGGCGTCCCGGTTGAGCCGGTTGATCGGCGAAACCCCGCCGAAGTGCTGGTAGTGCTCCGAGACTTCGAGCAGCCGCTCGCGCGGCACACCCCGCCCGCGCGTCACGTTCTCCAGGAACGGCATGACCTCGTCGGGACCCTCGGGGCCGCCGAAGGACAGCCACAGCAGTGCGTCATAACCCACCCGGCCCATCTTGCCGTTGTGGCAGCGCCCACGCAGCGCCGGGGTCACCCAGCCGCCGGGGTGGCAAAAGCCCGAAAGTGGCTTTCGTCAGATGCGATCTGACGAAAGCCACTTTCGGGCTTCGGGCGGTTACTGGCCGGTGGCGTGCAGGCCGCCGTCGACCATGATCATCGAGCCGGTGGTCGCCGGGAACCAGTCGGACAGCATCGCGCAGACGGACTTGGCGGTCGGGATCGGGTCCGAGCTGTCCCAGCCCAGCGGCGCGCGGTCGCCCCAGCCCTCTTCGAGCTCGGCGAAGCCGGGGATGGACTTGGCGGCCATCGTCTTCATCGGGCCGGCGCTGACCAGGTTGACCCGGATGCCCTGCGGCCCGAGCTCACGCGCGAGGTAGCGGTTGACCGACTCCAGCGCCGCCTTCGCGACACCCATCCAGTTGTAGACCGGCCACGCGACGCGGGCGTCGAAGTCCATGCCGACGATCGACGAGCCCGGCGAGAGCAGGGGCAGCGTCGCGGCGGCGAGCGACTTGAACGAGAAGGCGGAGACGTCGACCGCGATCTTCACGTCGTCGGCGGGCGCGTCCATGAAGGGGGCGCCGAGGCAGGTCTGCGGGGCGAAGCCGATCGAGTGCAGGACGCCGTCGAGGCCGTCGACGTGCTCACGGACGCGGTCCGCCAGGGAGTCGAGGTGCTCCTGGTTGGTCACGTCCAGTTCGAGCACCGGCGCCTCTTCCGGCAGCCGCTTCGCGATGCGCTCGACGAGGGAAAGCCTGCCGAACCCGGTCAGCACGACCTTCGCGCCCTGTTCCTGGGCGATCTTCGCCGCGTGGAACGCCAGCGAGGCGTCCGTGATGATGCCGGTGATCAGCAGTCGCTTGCCTTCGAGCAGTCCAGCCACGTGGTTCTCCAAATCTCAAGTAGGGGGAAGGTTTTCAGTGGCCCATGCCGAGGCCGCCGTCGACGGGCAGCACGGCGCCGTTGATGTAGGCGGCTTCGTCGGAGGCCAGGAAGCGGATGGCGGCGGCGATCTCCGCCGGGTCGGCGTAGCGGCCCGCCGGGATGGTCTTGAGGATCTGCTCGCGCACAGTGTCGGGCAGCGCGTCGGTCATGTCGGTCTTGACGAAGCCGGGGGCGACCACGTTGGCGGTGATGTTGCGGGTGCCCAGCTCACGGGCGAGCGAGCGCGCGATGCCGACGAGACCGGCCTTGCTGGCCGCGTAGTTGACCTGGCCGGCCGAGCCCATCAGGCCGACGACCGACGAGACGAAGATGAACCGGCCGAACTTGCCGCGCAGCATGTTGCGCGAGGCGCGCTTGGCGACGCGGTAGGCGCCGGTGAGGTTGGCGTCGACGACCCGGGTGAACTGGTCCTCGCTCATCCGCATCAGCAGCGTGTCGTCGGTGATGCCGGCGTTGGACACCAGCACCTCGACCGGGCCCTGGTGGTCCTCGACGAGCTTGAACGCCTGGTCGATCTGCTCGCTGTCGGTGACGTCGGCCTGCACCCCGAAGAGCCCGTCCGGCGCGCCGGAACTGCGGTGCGTGACCGCCACCTTGTGCCCCTGCGCGGCGAGGTCCCGCGCGATCGCCAAGCCGATGCCGCGATTGCCACCGGTAACCAGAACGGACCGTCCCACAGAGACTCCTCCACCGCGTTTGCCGAAGCTGACGGCCTGAAGGTTATCGGCTCCCGGCCCGCCAGCCGAACGCGCGGGACCCCTACCTGCGGGTAAGGGATGTGTTCTTCGCGACCTTCCGGCGATCGTCCTAAGCGAATGTTAGGAAACCTCCAAAGCCGTTGCCGCGCCTTTGTCGAATGGCCACCGTGAGCGGGAACACAAGGAGGTCAGCGTTGACAACCAGGATCAACGAGGCGACGCCACCCGTCAGTGAACGGCGCGTCATCGGCAACGTGCTGCGGGGTTCGATCGGCAACCTGGTCGAGTGGTACGACTGGTACGCCTACGCCGCGTTCACCACATACTTCGCCAAGTCGTTCTTCCCGACGAAGGACACCACGGCCGCCTTCCTGGGCACCGCCGCCGTGTTCGCCGTCGGCTTCCTGATGCGCCCGCTGGGCGGCTGGATGCTCGGCCGGTTCGCCGACCGGTTCGGCAGGCGCACGGCGCTGGTGCTCAGCGTGACGCTGATGGCGTTCGGCTCGCTGATGATCGCGCTCACGCCGGGTTACCAGACGATCGGCATCGCGGCGCCGATCCTGCTGCTCGTCGCGCGGCTGATCCAGGGGCTGAGCGTCGGCGGCGAGTACTCCACCTCGGCGACCTATCTGTCCGAAGTGGCCACTCCGGGCAAGCGCGGCTTCTACTCCAGCTTCCAGTACGTGACTCTCTACGGCGGCCAGCTGCTGGCGCTGGGCCTGCAGCTGATCCTGCAGCAGATCCTCACCGAGAAGCAGCTGACCGACTGGGGCTGGCGGATCGCGTTCGTGGTCGGCGCGCTGGCCGCGATCCTCGTGATGTACCTGCGGCGCGGCATGGACGAGTCGGAGAGCTTCGAGGCCGAACGCGCCAAGGGCGGCGACACCAAGACCGGCGAGCACGGCACGCTGCGGGCGCTGTTCAAGTACCCGAAGGAGGTCGCGCTGGTCGTCGGGCTGACGCTCGGCGGCACGATCGCGTTCTACACCTTCGCCACCTACAGCCAGAAGTTCATGGAGAACACCGCGGGCATCCCGCGCAAGACGGTCACCTGGATCCTGTTCTCCGCGATCCTCGTCGCCGCCATCCTGCAGCCGATCGCGGGCAAGCTGTCCGACCGGATCGGCCGCCGCCCGCTGCTGATGTTCTTCGGCATCGCGGGCACGCTGCTGACCGTGCCGATCATGACGCTGATGGGCTCGACCAAGCAGCCGTTCGTAGCGTTCCTGCTCATGCTGGCCGGCCTGGTGATCGTCACCGGCTACACCTCGATCAACGCGATCGTGAAGGCCGAGCTGTTCCCGACGAAGATCCGCGCGATCGGCGTCGGCCTGCCGTACGCGCTGACCGTCGCCGTCTTCGGCGGCACGGCCGAGCTCATCGCGCAGGCGCTGAAGAAGGCAGGCCACGAATCGCTGTTCTTCTACTACGTCGCGGGCTGTGCGCTGATCTCACTGATCGTGTACGGCACAATGCGGGAGACTTCGAAGAGCTCGGAGCTGGAAAAGAAGTAAGGACATGCGCGTGCGGGTCCTGCTGGTCGAAGACGACGAGGGTGTCGCCGACGCGCTGGCCGACTCCCTGCAGGCGCGCGGGCACGCGGTGACCAGCGTGCGCCGGGGCAGCGACGCGCTGACCCGGCACCGCGACGCCGATCTGCTGCTGCTCGACCTCACGCTGCCCGACATCGACGGGCTCGAGGTGCTGCGCAAGGTCAGGCAGGTGTCGGCCGTCCCCGTCCTGGTGCTCACCGCGCGTGACGACGAACGCGACGTCGTGCGCGGGCTGCGCCTGGGCGCGGACGACTACCTCGCCAAGCCGATCCGGCTGGCCGAGCTGCTGGCCAGGATGGACGCGGTGGTCCGGCGCGCGGGCGCGAAGTCGGCGCCCGCGCCCGAGCTGGTGGTCTTCGGCGACGTCGAGATCGATCTCGGCGCGCGCCGGGTGGTGGTCGGCGGCGCCGAGATCGGGCTGACCACCAAGGAGTTCGAGGTGCTCGCCGTGCTCGCCGCCAGGCCGGGCACGGCGGTCAGCCGCCAGCAGCTGATGGACGAGGTGTGGGGCGACGCGTACCTCGCCGTCTCGCGCTCGCTCGACGTCCACCTCACCCAGCTGCGCGCCAAGCTCGACCGGCCGGGTCTGCTGGCGACGATCCGCGGTTTCGGTTACCGGCTGGGCGGCTGATGCGCACGCGGCTGCTGGTCGTGCTGGTGGCCATGGCGCTCGCCGTGGTCGCCGCCTTCGCGTTCCCGCTGCTGTCGAGTACGGCCGAACGGCGCACCCAGCAGCTGCTGATCGCGCGGGCGGCCGACGTCGACCGGTTCGTCGTGCTGGCCCAGCAGGCGGTCGACGCGGGTGACACGACCACGCTCGCCGCCGAGGCCGCGCGGTACGCGTCGCTCTACGGCGAGGCCGTGCTCGTGGTCGACGCCCGCAAGACCACGCTCGCCTCCGCCGGTGGGCTCGCGGCTGGCGACGTGCGTGAGCTGATCGACGCGACACTGCGCAACCAGCGCAGCCCGGCGCCGCCGATGATCGAGCCGTGGTCGGACGCGCCCGCGCTGTTCGCGCGGCCGGTCGGCACCGGGACGCGGGTCGCGGGCGTGGTGGTGCTGCGGGCTTCCGTGCTCGCCGCGGCGGCCGACGTGTCCGCGCAGTGGGGCTTGATCGCGGCCGGCGCGTTGCTGGCGGCGGCGGTGTTCGTGCTGCTCGCGGTGGTGCTCGCGCGCTGGATGGTGCGGCCGCTGCACGACCTCGAGGATGGTGTGCTGGCGGTGACCGCCGGGCACCATTCGCAGGTGCCCGCGCGGGCCGGGCCGCGTGAGCTGCGGTCGCTGGCGACCTCGTTCAACCTCATGTCCGACGCGGTGGTCGAGGCGTCGGAGCAGCAGCGCAGGCTGATCGCGGACGCGTCGCACCAGCTGCGCAACCCGATGGCCGCACTGCGGCTGCGGGTGGATTCGCTCGCCACCCGCGTCGACGAAGACGGTCAGCGCGCGTACCGGGCGGCCGTCGCCGAGGTCGAACGCCTTGAGTCCCTTTTGGACGGTCTGCTTGCCTTGGCGCTGGCGGAAAGCACGGCCACCCGGCTCGCAGGCGGGCACGATGACGAGCCGTGCGACCTCGCGACGGTCGTCGCCGAGCGCGTCGACGCCTGGCGTGCGTCGGCGGAGCAGGCCGGCGCTTCGATCCAGCCGCCGGAAGGCCACGACGAGCCGGTGCTGGTGCGCTGCCCGGAGGCGGAACTGGCGCAGGTGCTGGATGTCCTGCTCGACAACGCCGTCCACTACGCGGGGCCTGGCGCGCACATCGAAACCGATTGGGAGACCGACGGCGCCGTCGCGCGCCTGGTCGTGCGCGACGACGGGCCCGGTCTGTCCACAGAGGACCGGGCGAAGGCGACCGAACGGTTCTGGCGAGCCGGTGGCGACGGCGCGCCGCGTGGCACCGGGCTCGGCCTGTCGATCGCGCATCACTTGGTGATCGCGCGCGGCGGCGACCTCGAACTGCGGGCCGCGCAGCCGTCGGGACTCGCCGTGTGGATCACGCTGCCACTGGCCGAGGAGCGCGCATGAGGATCTCCAGGCGGACGGCGATGCTGGGCGGGCTGGCCATGCTGACCGGCTGTTCCACCGGCACCTACCGCGGTCCCGAGCGGTCGGTGACGATCGCGGCCGGTGAGAGCGGCGGCTTCTACCTGGCGTTCGCCGAGGTGCTCGCGGCCGAGCTGAGCCGCGCCGAGCCGAGACTCAAGTGCAAGGCCGTCGCGACCGAGGCCAGCGTCGCGAACGTCCAGCGGGTCCGCGACGGGCAGGCCGACCTCGGCCTGATGTCGACCGATGTGGCCCAGGCGTACGCCGGTCAAGCGCGGCTGCTCGCGCTCGGGCGGGTCTACGAGAACTACATCCAGCTCGTGGTCCGCGCCGACGACGACATCCGCACCCTCGCCGACCTCGCCGGGCGGACGGTCTCACTGGGCGCGGGCGGTTCCGGCGCGGCGTTCCTCGGCGAGCGTCTCCTGGCGAAGGCGGGCCTGAACGTCGACGTCCGCCATCTGCCGCTGACCGAGGCGATCGCCGCGCTGCGGGATCGCCGTATCTCGGCGCAGCTGTGGTCCGGCGGCATCCCGACCCCGGCATTGGCCGAGCTGCACCGGACCACGCCGATCCGGCTGATCCCGCTCGACGGCGTGCTCCCCGGGCTGCGCGCGGAGTTCGGCCCGGGCTACGACCAGGTGCGGGTGCCGGCGGGCGCGTATCAGGGCGTGGGTGAGCTGCCGACGATCGGCGTGGCGAACCTGCTGGTCAGTAGCCCGTCGCTGCCCGAGGACGTGGCCGCGGCGGTGGTCGGCGTGCTCGTCGGGCGGGCGGCGGACCTGGTGCCGGCGCAGGCCATCGGCACCCAGTTCCTGGACGTGCGGACGTTGATCGGCACCGGGACCGTGCCGCTGCATCCGGGCGCGGCCCTCACCTACCGGAAGCTGCACGGCTAAGTTGATCCCCGTGAGTGAACGAAAGGCCGTGGTGCGCACGCCGATGCGAGTGCGCTACCACGAGTGCGACGGCCAGGGCATCGTCTTCAACGCGAACTACCTCGTCTACGCGGACATCTGCGGGGTCGAGCTGGAGCGCGAGCTGTTCGGCTCGCACGACGCCTTCATCGCGCACGGCGTCGAGACGGTCGTGGCCGAGGCGAACGTCAAGTTCCGCGCGCCCGCCCGCTTCGACGACGAGCTCGTGGTGAGCGCCTACGTGACCCACCTGGGCACGACGTCGCTGGTCTTCGAGTACGAGATCACGCGCGGCGACGAGGTGCTCGCCGTCGCGGTGCTGCGGTACGTGTTCATCGACCCGGCCACGTTCACCAAGACCCCGCCGCCGGAAGCGGTGCGCAAGGCCTACGCGGACGTGCTCCGCTGATGTTCCGGATCCTGTTCTACCAGCCCGAAATCCCGCCCAACACCGGCAACGCGATCCGCCTCGCCGCCAACACCGGCAGCGAGCTGCACCTGGTCGAGCCGCTCGGCTTCAACTTCGAGGACAAGCAGCTCAAGCGCGCCGGGCTCGACTACCACGACCTCGCACGCGTGACCGTCCACAAGTCACTCGAGGACGCCTGGTCGGTGCTGCTGCCCGCTCCGGTGTACGCGTTCAGCGCCACCGCGACGCGGATGTACACCGACGTCGCGTACGAGCCGGGCGCCGTGCTGATGTTCGGGCCGGAGTCGGCCGGGCTGCCCGCCTCGGTGCAGCACTCGCCCGAGATCACCGAGCGCTTGAAGCTGCCGATGCTGTCGACCTCGCGCTCGCTGAACCTGGCGAACACGGCGGCGATCGCGGTCTACGAGGCCTGGCGCCAGCACGGCTTCACCCACTAGCGCCGGGGTCGCCCTGCGCCCGGTTCCGGGGTGGAAACAAGGGCCACCTTTGTCACGCTAGAGGTGACAAGGGGCGCCCTTGTCACCTCACTCACGACCCCCGGCGTCAGGGGATGGTTTCGCGGACGATGATCAGGGGGCGGCGGCCGGTGAGGGCCTCGTAAGCCGCGGCCATCTTGGCGAGGCGGGTGCCCGAGGTGGGGGTCAGCTTGGGGACCGTGAGCAGGGCCGTGTCGCGGGCCTTCGAGGCGCCGGGGGTCGGGGTGAGGAGGTCGCGCCAGAGCTGGTCGAGCTTGCCGTCGGAGATCTCGCCTTCGACCGTGAACTCGTGGACGCCGTGGTCGCTGACCCGGGTTTTGTCGCCCGCGTCGGACCGCATCCTCGGGGCGTCGCCGCCTCGGGTGACGTCTTCGCCGATCAGGCGCTCGTAGGCGTGGCCGAGTTCCGCGGCCTTCTTCCGATCGGCCGTCTCGAGCTCGGCGACGAGGGCGGTGTGCTCGGCCTGGAGGTCCGAGCGCACCTTGCCCTTGAACACGCGGACGCGCGCGTTCGGGTCGTGCGTGGTGTCGCCCGGCCGCTGGACCTTGTGGGCGGGCAGGTCGTCGAACTCGCCGAGGTTCGGTCTGCGGTTCTTCTCGCTGAACGGTTCGCCGCGGCGCTGTCGTGGTGCCTCGCCGGGTTCCGAGACCCACTTCTTGACGTTCTCGAGGTGCTCACGGGATGTCTTGAGGTCGGCCGCGCGGTTCTTGAGCTGCGCTTTGCCGGTTTCCAGCCTGTTCTTTGCCGTGACCAAGGCGTCGTCGGCGCGGTTGTAGGCTTTTTCCGCGCTGGCGAGCTCTGAGGCGGCCTTCTGGAGTTCGCCCCTGGCTTCTTTTCGGGCGCCGATGGCCGCTCGCTTCGATCCGGGCTTGGCTTCACCCACCGCGTTCGTCGCGGCCTCGGCGGTGGTGGCCGCTTTCCGCTGGTTCGTCTTGGCCTCCGACAGGCGGCGGGCGGCGGAGGTCAGCTCGGCCTCCTTCGTGGCCACGGCCGTGGTGGCGTTCTTGACCCGGATCCCCGCTGCGACGAGCTTGTCCTTGGCCACGTTCACGACGTTCTCTTGGGCTGCGACGCGGTCGATCGGCGCGGCCGCCTGGGGCGGGGTGGACGGCTGAGCCGGGGTGGGTGCGAGAGGCTCGGTCACGGGTTTCGGCGCGGCGGCCTGGGGCTCCGTCGCGGGTTTCGGCGCGGGTTCCGTGGCCCGCGTCCTGGCCGCGCGTTTCGGCGGCTCTTCGTGGGGAACGCCCACCGGCTCCGCCTCGGTGGCGACCCGCGTCTTCGGGGCCTCGTCGTGCGTGGCGACCCTGACCTTGGGCGCCTCCCCCTTGGTCGCCACGCGCACGCGCCGGGCAGGCTGCTTGGCCGCGCCCACCGACCCTGCCGAAACCGCCGCGATCGAAGCGTTGGTCGCCGCGTCCTGCCAGGTGCCGCCCGAGGCCAGTGTCACGCCGCCCGCGATGACCGGCGCCGCGCCGATCCCCAGGCTCTTCCCCAGCAGCGGACGGCCCTTCGCGATCTTCGCGCCTGCCGGGCCCAGCGGGGCCGTGACCACGCCGGTCGCGAAGCCCATGCCGCCCGCTTCGAGGACCTCGCCGCCCGATTTGCCCTGCAAGGCCGCGTCGGTCGCCTGGCCGACGGCGTTGGTGCTGCCTTCGACGGCCGCGCGGCGGACCACCTGCTGCCCGAACGACGTGCCCTCGCCGCCCACGCTGCCGAGGCCTTTCGCCGCGCCCGCGGTGAGGCCGGTGACGAAGCCTTCGCGGGCGCCGCGTTTGGTTTCGGCGGCGACCTCCTTCCCGGAGACCTTGCCGTGCACGATCTTCTGACCGGCCGCCGCCGAGCCGCCGCGCAGCACGCCGCCGAATCCGGCGCCGACCGCGCCGGTGCCGAGCGCGGTCGCCCCGGTGGCCAGTACTCCGGTCGCGCCCGTCGCCGCCACGCCGGTGGCGACCACCGGGGCCGCAAGGATGACCGCGGCGGTGATCGCGATGGCGAACGACACGTCCCGGACCACCTCCAGCTCGCTGACGAGCTTCTGGCCGCCTTTCTGGATCGCGTCCATGTAGGCGTTCCATTCGCGGACGTTGTCGCGGTAGTCGCGGTCGGCCATCGCGAGCAGCCGGGCGGCCTCGCGCAGGTTTCCTTCCGCCAGAACGCGTTCGCCGTCCTTGGCCGCGCGGATGGCGTGGCTCCACATGCCGATGTGCGGCGGCACGACGCCGGACCGGATGTCGACCGCGATGCCGATCAACGAGCCGGGGTGGCGCACGACGTCGCCGAGTGACTCGGCGGTCCCGTGCACGTCCTTCATGAACCACTCGTGGGTCGAGCGGCTGTTCTCGGCGTAATCCTTGGCCTTGCGCAATCCGCGCCTGACCCGGCTCTCCGCCTGCTTGCGCAGCTCGGCCAGCTCGGCCGCGGTGCCCTGCTGCTTCTTGCCGTTCTCGTCGACCCACTCATAGCGCTGCTCGGCGGCGGGTTTCGCGGCCGGTGTCTCGGGCAGCCGGGCGACCCCGACCGGCGCGCCGCCCGACACCGCGGCCGGTTTCCCCGCGACCACAGCCGAAGCCGCCCGGTCCGCGTCGGCTTCCAAGCCGGGACTTTGCGCCTGACCGGTCCCGCCCGCCCGTTGCTGGACGACGTGCGCGAGTTCGTGCGCGAGCGCGGCCGTGCCTTCCGGTGTCTCCGGCGCGTACTGGCCGGGCCCGAACACGACCGACTCGCCGAAGGTGAACGCCCGTGCGTGAACCGCCTTGGCCGCCGCTGCGTCCGTGTGCACCCGAACCTGGCCGAAGTCCGTGCCGAACCGTCGCTCCATAAAGGATCGGACCGCCGGGTCCAGTGCCCTGCCGGGCGAACCGAGCAGCGCCGCGACCGCCTGGTTTCCGGCGCCGCTTTGCCACTCCGCCAAGGCATCCGGGATCGGCGGGGCGCCGGCCGCGCGCGGGCTCGCCGCCCGGGGCCCGGCGTTCGCCCGGTCGTGCACAGGACCGTCCACCGCTACCCCACCGTCAGCTCTTCGGAGCCGTTCTTGGACCGCAGCTCTTCGAGTACCTGGATGGCGCCGCTGATCCTCAACAGCGTCTCGCGCAGCTCGACCTCTTCGCGGCTCAGCTCGCGCAGCCGTCCGTCGCCGACCTGGTACTCGCGCTTCAGCTCCGCGAGCCTCTCTTCCAGCAGATCCAGCACGCCCATCACCTCTCCCATCGTTGTCCTCACTCCGGCTCGACGTATCCCATCGCCCGTGAGACGGGCTCGCCGTGCAGTTCCGGGAACAGGTACCTGCCCCGGTCGGCTTCGTCCTTTTCGGACTCGACGACCAGTGGATGCGCCCGCGCGTAGACGTCGTGGCGGACGCCGGTGACCTGCCAGGACACCTTGTCGCCCGGCTCGCCGCCCGCGATCGCGAACCGGTTTTCCACGAGTTCCGCGGCGATGTGCAGACCGGGCGCGGCGCGGCCGATCGGGGTGAGCTGGTAGCGGAACCGTTCGTTGAGCGCCTCGAACCACTCCGGCACTTCGACGGTCGCGGAGCCGTCCGCGCCGAGTTCGGCCACGCCGTCGTAGACGTTCTTCATCTCGTCGCTCTCGACGGTCGAATGGCACAGCACCTTGCCCGCCGGGTCGAGCGGGTGATCGATGCGGAACTGGTTGTTCGCCTTCGTCAACGTGCCGCGGACGTCCACGTTGCCCCAGAAGAGCCCGGCCGGTCTGCCGACCGCCCAGATCCCGGCGCGGTCGCCGTCGGCGATCGCCCAGATCGCGTGCACTGCGCCGTCGTTCCTGACGGTGAGCCTGGCGGTGCGGAGATCCTCGACGCCGATGCCGACCCGGCCGGTGACCGCCAGGTTCCCGGTGCCGGGGTTGCCCCAGCCGAACGCGCCGCCGACGTTCAGGCTGACGGACGAGAAGACACTCGGGGTGTGCACGCCGGACGTGAACTGCCCGTTCTGGTTCAGCCGCAGGTACGAGTCACCGCTGGAGATCGCCAGCCGGTTGTTGAGCCCGATTGTGCCGACCACGTCCAAGGTCGTCGCGGGCGCGCTGGTGCCGACGCCGACCCGGCCGCCAGAATCCTGCATGACCACCTTGCCACCCGCGGACGCCGAGCGGATGTACCAGTCCCCCGTCGTGCCCCAGTGGACGTGACTCCAGTTGGGACCGCACGCGGGTTTGAAGAACGCGGCGGTGTTCCAGGTGTTTTCCGGGGTGTTGTCGATGACCGCGAGCATCGCGTTCGACAGCGTCGTGTTGCCGCCGACCCGCAGCCAGCCCGCCACCCCGAGATTCCCGGCGCCCAGTTCCGCGCCACCGTTCGCGCCGCCCACGTTCAGCCCGGCCACGGCCAGGCTGCCGGGCGTGGAAATGCCCCTCGCGAACGCCTTGTTCTTGTTCAGCACCAACCGGCCGCCGTCCGGCGACACCGCCGACAGCCCACCGAGCGACAGCTCGCCGAAGATGTCCACGCGCCCGGTGGCGGCCTCGACCGTCAACGCCTTGCGCGGCACGTCACCAGACAGCGAGAGCACGACGTTGCCGTCCGCGTCGGCCGCCAGTTCCGCCGCGGCGCCCTGATCGGCACTCAGCGCCGTGCCCTCACGCCGCGCACGCGGGATCCTCAGTTCGAGCTTGCCCGCGGGCAGCCCTGCCGGATGCCGCAGGCCGGTGGTCAGCGCGGTGACCTTGCCGTCCGCGTCCACGGTCACCCCGGCCAGCACGATCTGCTTGCCGACATCGGCGAACCCGGCCGCCGCGACCAGCCGCAGCCACGGCGCGTGCAGCAGCGCCGGCGCGTTCGCGACCGTGTTGTCCCCCAGCACTTCCCGCCACGTGAGCGTCAGCAGGAAGTCGCCGGGCGCGGTCGCGACGCCGACCCCGGTCACCTCCACCGGCACCGTCGGCACGTTCTGCAGCTGATCAGGATCGACGGTCGGATCGACCACGGCGAGCCCGCCCGGGGCCAGCACGACCACGTTCCCCGCCGCGTCGACCGCCGTCCCCGGCAGGACCGTGACCCCGGCCGAGCCGACGGTGGCCGTCACGCGCAGCCCGGCCGCGACACCCCAGCCATGCAGGCCAGAGGTGCGGGCCCGGTCGAGCGGGATGAGGTAGTCCTCGACGTCGGTCACGGTCTCGCCGTGCCCGGTCGCTCCACTTCGGACAGTGCCGGTGCTGACATTCCAATACTCGGTTCGCCGCAGCATCACCGGCTCCTTTCGCTCACGAGAAGATCGAGGTGACCAGGTTCCACACGGTGTGGGCCGGTTTCTGGCGGTCGACGATGGTCCGGATGGTGACCACCGCCCGGTTGAGCACGAGCCGCCTCGCGTCCTGATCAGGCGGCAGCCTCGGCTGCGCGAAGTGGATGACGACGTCGAACTGGAACGGCCGCACCCGGCTCAGCAGCAATCTCGGGTCGACGGCGGGCCAGCCACCCGCGGGCTGCCCTGGGTCGCAGACGACCAGGCGGTCGCCGTCGGCGACCATCCCGGTCGGATAGACGAACTGGCCGGGCTCGGTGATCCGCTCGGCGCGCCCGGCCGCGTCCACGCGGAGCACGGCGGCGTGCTCGGCCACCGGGCAGATGTACGGATCGGTGGTCGACGGCGAGAACGGCTTCAGCCCGGCGTCGAGCACGTAGAGCGAGCCGTCGCGGGTGCGCGCGAGGCCGGTCGGCGCGACCAGCGGATTGGCCGCCGGGAGCAGTGTGGTCTCCGTCCACACGGGAGTCCTGCGGTCGACCTTGACCAGGTTTCCCGGGAACTGCGCGGGATTCTCTGGTTCCTGGACGCCGCCGTCGCCGATGAGCAAGGTCCCGTCCGGCTCGATGGCCAGTGACAGCGGCTCGCGGACCGTGCGCAGCGGCGTGCGGGTCACGGCGAGCGGCGACGGCCGGACGGTGATGATCTTGGGCGGGTTCGGGGTGCCGGGGCCGTCGCCGCGGTCGAGCACGATCAGGTCGCCCGCCGCGTCGACGGCCATCGCGACCGGCGCGAAGGTCGTGCCGCCGCTGATCAGCGAGGTCAGCTGTGTCGCGGCACCCGTGCGGAACGGCGCGGGAACGGCCTGCAGGCGCCCGGCCCTGTCGAGAACGTAGAGCGTGTCCGGGTTCTTGCGGACGGCGACGGCCACGACCCTGGTCAGCGTGAGCGTGGTCTTGGCGATCGGCAGCGGCTTCGGCGGCGCGCCCGCCATGTCGCAGGCGCCCGCCGCGTCCAGGTGCCACACCCGGTTCTTCAGCTGCACCGCGAGTCCGTCCGGCAGCCCGAGATCGCCGACGATCAGGCCGCCGTCGGGCGCGGTCGTCAGGCACCACGGCCTGGTCACGCCCTCGGAGCGGACCTCGCGGCCGACGACGACCGGGCCTTTCGTGACCATGCCGGTCACCACGGCGCCGCGCCCCGGCCTCGGTGAGACGGCCAGCAGCCGGGTGCCGTCGTCCAGCGCGACGCGTGCCTGACCGGCGCCGAGCAGGTCGAGGTACCGGCTCAGGCCGAGTTTGCGGCCGCGCAGGCGATGGAGTTTCGCGATCTCCGCAACCACCTTGCGCCGCTGGTACTCGTCCCACAGATCGGCGCCGCGTGGCGCGGGGAAGTCGAGCCCGGCCAGCGAAGCGAGCCACGGCAGGAACTCCGGCCGCGTCGCCCACGGATCGAAGACGCCCGCTCGCCGCTCGACCTCGTCGGTGAGCGGACCGTGCGCGTGATCGCCGTGCGCCAGCTCGACGCCGTCGTCGATGCCGGTCAGCACCTTCTCGAAGATCCGCAGCATCGCGCCGAGGGAGAACTCGCCGGAGTCCTCCCACAGCACCGGTGGCAGGTACTTGAGGTAGTCGCTGTTCGCGGTCATGCGGCCTGCACCGTGACCTTGATCGTGTGCGCGCTGTCGGCCGCCGCGCACACGAGTTCGTAATCGGCGACACGCACCGAGGCGCCGAAGGGCGAGAGCCGGAACGGCCGCTCGTTGTCCTGGTCGTAGTTGGCCGCGGTGCCATCGGGGTTGAGCGGCGGGAAGTGATAGGCGGGGATGTCCGGGCGGACCTGCAGCACCGAGAGGTACCCGAGGTCCTCCGACGGCGCGATCGCGCGCAGCAGGTCCGAGGTGAGCACCGGCTGCCCGATCTGCCAGCCCGCGCCGCCAGGCCCGCCCGCGGTCGGGTGCAGGAACCGGCCGATCGCGGCCAGCATCTCGGCGCGCACCTGGTTCTGGTCGGCCCCGGCGTCGATCGCCTCCTGCCAGACGACCAGCTCGACGTTGACGGCCACCGGCAGGTAGCGCGGGCCGTGGACCTCCAGATGCGCGGTCACCTCGCGCCGGGGCTCGAGGTAGGCGCGGACCTCGCGCAGCTGCTCCTGCGCCGGTTCCGGCCGGGCGACCGACATGCCCTGATCAGGCACGATGATCACGGTGACCGAGCCGGGCGCCCTGACGATCCCGGCGTAGGTCCACGGGTCGTCGCCCTTCGAACGCGGGCTCAGGCACCGGCAGATCGCGACGTTGTCCCCGGCTTCGGTGGCGAGCAGCTCGAAGTCCTCGGCGGTCACCGCGCGGTCGCGGGCGCGGAACTCCGCCGGGGCGCGGCGCACCGTCTCGTCGACGGTCTCCTCGTCGGCGCCGTCCAGACCCGGCCCGGCGTTGGTCACCCCGGTGATCCCGGCGGGCAGCGCGCCCGCGCGGGTCGTGCCGAGCACGCTGACCTGCCCGGGGCCGACGTTCCCTGCCGCGCCCGCGTCGACGTGCCGGTAGCTCAGCGCCCGGATTTGGCCGCCGGACGGGGGAATCGAGCCGTGCTCGTCGTCGCCGAAGCGGATCTCGCCGGTAACCGGGTCGGCCAGGTACACCCGGCCGGGCCCGTGCGGGAGGGTGGCGGCGCGCGTCCAGTCCTGCCACGCGGGCGGGCTGCCGGTGCCGACCTGGATCACCAGTCCGTCTCCCCCAGGTCCTTGGTACAGCGGGGTTTTCTGGAGCTGGAAGACCTGGAACGGCTCGCCGGTGCTCTGGCCGAGGAGCTCCGGGGTGCGGATGGTCAGCGCGGTGCGTGCCGGGGCCGCGTTGAACAGCAGCCGGTCGACCTCGACCGCGACCGTGGCCGCGCCCGGGTTCGTGATGCGGGCACCGAGCCAGAAGAGCGGGTCGGCGGGGGCGGTCGCCGGGTCGCGCGGGGTCACCGAGGTCCACGGCTTCAGCGCGGGCGGCCCCGAGGCGCGCTGAGCCGCCCAGCTGTCCGGCGGGGTGACGCGGACCGTCCCGTCACGGTGCAACGCGTCGGTGCCGTCGACGACGTTCGCGATCGCGGGCCACGCCATCGGCTCGACGGTGTCCTTGGAATGCGTCCACTGCACGGAAACCTGGCCGGCCGCCGGGTGCGCGAACCGGTGCCCGATCGCGAACTCGTCCGCGACGCGCCGGTCGAAACCCAGGCACAGCTGGACGGTCTGGCCCGGCGGGACCCGCAGAAGATACCGGCCCGTCGGCGGACCGATCAGGGTCGCGGCCAGCTCGTCGTACTGGCTCGCGGCCGCGCCCGTCGCGTACGGCCCGATCAGCAGCGCGGCCTTCCACGTGGTCGGCAGCACGGCGACGTCCTGATCGGTCTCGAACACCACCGGCGGACGGCCTTCCCGTGCCGCGCTCTGCGCCTGCGTCCCGGCGGGCACGACCACCCGGCCCGCGCCGGAGGTGAAGGTCAGGTGGGTGTGCGCCGGCGCGGGCGGATTCCTCGTCACACCAAGGAGATTCAGCACCGCGAGGTGGTTCTTGACCGGCGTCTGGTTGAGCCGGTAGATCACGCCCTCGCCGAGCCACGCGAACAGCTCGATGAGCGTCATGCCGAGGTCGCCCGGGTTGTGGTCGGTCCACTGTGGAGCGTACTTCGGGATGAGCGCGCGCATCTCGTCGACCAGGTCCTGCCAGGTCCGGTCGTCCAGGTTCGGCGGGACGATCCGCCCGCGCCGCGAAGGGGAGGTCATCGCGCACGCTCCAGGTAGAACGGGTAGACGAGGTTGCGCATGTCCTGGGTGACGCGCAGCCGGTAGCGGATGTCGATCAGCAGCGCGGCGGCGAGGTTGTCGTTCGCGACCGTCACCTCGAGCACCTCGATCCGCGGTTCCCAGCGGGCCAGCGCCTCGGTCACGTGGTAGCGGGCGAGGTTCGCGGTCGAGGCGTTGTTCGGCGCGAACGCGAGACTGTGCAGGTCACAGCCGAAACGCGGGCGCATCAGCCGTTCCCCGCACCGGGTGCCGAGTATGATCCGGATCGACTCCTCGACCTTCGCGATGCCGGCCGACTCACTGAGCCCGCCCTCGGTCAGTCCTAACGGGAAAGCCAGTCCCCTGCCGTAGAAACGCTCGCTCATGACGCCACCAGCTTGAGCTGCGCGGCAGTGACCGTCAGCTTGCCCGGGACGCCGCCGCTGATACCCATGGTCGGGCCCGCCAGCGAAGCGAGGATCACCGGCATGCCGCCCGCCCTGAGCTTCACTGCCCGTCCGGCGACGATCGGGCCCGTCTTGACGCACGGAGCGTCACCGGCCTGCTTGGCCGTGCAGCCCGGTCCGATGACGGCGATCGACGACTCGACGAGCACCGGGAACCCGCGTACCGCGAGCTTCGCGGCGCTCGTCGGCCGCAGCGTTCCAGGCGGCACATGGCCGCAGGTCACGGTGCCGTCCATGGTGAGCACGTTCACCATCGCTCCCCCTCGCTCAGGTCACGTCCACTGTGGACGGTGTCATCGAGATCTTCGTGATCCCGCCGCAGGCTTCGAGGCTGATGTTCCCGAGTGCCTTGATCGTCAGGTTGCCCGCCGAGCTGATGGTCACCGACCGGGTCACCGAGTCGAGCGTGACCGAGCTGCCCGCCTTGTCCTCGATGGTCACCTTGCCGACGCCGAGCGTGTCGTCGAAGGTGATCGTGTGCCCTGCCTTGCTCTTGAGCACCCGCTTGCTGTTCATGCCGTCCAAATTGGACGCGGGTGGCAGCTGTTTCACCGTCCACAGGCCGCCGATGACGTACGGCTTGGTGAGATCGCCGTGCTCGAACGCGACGAGCACCTGGTCGCCCTTCTCGGGCAACGCGTAGAACCCCATGTCCTTACCCGCCATCGGGCGCGCGCACGGCGCCCAGCCGCTGGTGAAATTGTCCGACAGGCCGGGAAACGACACCTTCACCCGGCCGATCGGCACCTGCGGCGGCACGTCCAGCAGCTCGTTGTTCTCCTGGACCTCCGCGACCACCACGCCGTAGAACCGTTCGGGCTGGTTCGGCGACGGCAGCTCGGAGATGTGCTTGCGCAGCAGGCCGGTCAGGCTGGAATGCCCGCGCTGGGTGATCGAGAACTCGGTGGTGAACCCGTTGCCGTCGATCCGGTGGGTGACCTTGCGGACCCGGTACGTCCCGCTGAACCGGCGCCCGACGCCTCGGATCGTGACGTACCGGCCCGCCTTCAGCTCGGGGATCCCGATGCACGCCCCGGAGCCCTCGTACATACCCTCCAGCAGATCCGCGAGCAGTGACTTGGCCAGCACCATCGCGTCCAGCGGGTTCTCGATCGTCTGCTTGCGAATTCCTTTGCGCGCCAAGGACATCAGCAGGTCGACCGCCGAGCTGCCGATCCGCTCGACCAGGTTGTCCATGTCGAAGTCGGCGGCCAGCGCGGCGCCGTAGATGGTCTGCGCGAGCTCCTGGTTGTAGCCGCGCACGATCTGCAGCCCGGCCAGCCCGGCCGCCGAGATGCGCGGGCGGAACGCGGTGAGGTTGCGGCCCCATTCGAGCACGTGCGCGCCGAACTGCGGCCGGGGCAGCTGGAAGTACAGCTTGTCCCAGTCGACGTAGACGTCGAAGAAGTACTGCTGCGCCCGCGCTTTGAGGAACGCCATGTCGCTCTCGACCTTGATCGCCTGTTTCGGCAGGCCGGGCGTCGGGTCGACGATCGGGATCAGGCCGTTCTCCACCGCGATCCTGGCCGCGATGACACTGTCGTTCATGAACCGGTACTCGGTCGCCTCCGGCTGGACGCGGCGCATCTTGTACGACTTGTCGAAGCCGGACACGGTGATCGTCGGCGGCCCGTCCTTGGGGAACGACGGCTCGATCGAGACGATCTCGCCGAGCAGCGCCGGGACCAGCTCGTCGCCGTAGCCGAGGTGGATCTCGACGGTCTTGCCGAGATCGAGCAGCGCCGAGTCGAGCAGCTTGTTGTCGGCGTTGTGCATGGTGATCTTGAACGAGCCCGCGAGGTCGAGGTCGGTCTCGACCTCCAGCGAGAGGATGTGCTCGGTCAGGTCGGCGGCCAGTGTGACACCGGAGAGCCGGACCTCGAAGCGCGGCGCGAACGGCGGGGTCATGGCCGTCCCCCCGGAATCACCAGCGACCGGCCGGGCGGCAGGTGCGTGGGGTCCTCGACCTGGTTGGCCTCGGCGATCTGGCGCCAGCGTCCCGCGTCGCCGAGGTAGGCGGCGGCCAGGCCGCTCAACGTGTCACCCGCGACCGTGACGTGCACGGTCGACGGGCCGGAGACCACCGCGTCGCCGACCGCGTTGACCACGGCCGAGACGGTCGGTGAGCCGAAGAACACGCCCTGCTTGATCTCGATCCGGGCCTCGACGTACTCCTGCAACCGCACGGTCATGGTCGAGCGGACGGGCGTCCCGTCGCGGACGAAGAGCGTGAACCGCTGGCCCGCCTCGACCAGCACGCAGCGGAACTGCATGCGGCCGAACAGGAACAGCAGCACCGGCGGCGCGTGCGTCTGCTGGCGCTTGTCGAGCAGGCGGACGATCGGCTCGGTGTGCTCGCGGACGTCGGCCGGGATCTCGTAGGTGTCGAAGAACAGCTCCATGGTGAGCACGCGCGGCTTGCCGCGCACGTACTGCACCGGCGGCGCGTCCAGCCCGGGGATGCCGACCTCGGCGAAGACGTTGCCCTGGTCGAGTTTCAGCTCCTCGGGGTTGTACATGACCGAGTGGCCGACGCCCGTCGTGGTGTCGATGAGCAGCGCCTTGGCCAGCTCGTTGCCGACCGGCATGGCGGGGGTGTTTTTCGGCAGCATGCTCAGCCTCCCCGCTCGAAATCGGTGCGCAGCAGGCGCATGACGTCGTCGATCAGGCCGCGGCGCAGTTCGCCGAGGTCGAGTGGCTCCGGCGCGGCGGCGGGCACTTCGCGGTCGGTGGACGCGGTCATCGGCGTCTGGGCTCCCGGCGCCGACGGCGGCTGCGCGGGTTGGCCGGGGGTGAGACCGGGGCTCGGTGATTCGGCGCTGTGAGTGGGATGGATCGCCTGGATCTCGTGTGACACCGCGAGGTTCTCCTCGGCCGCGATCCCGCCCGCGGTCGCGCGGCGCGCGGCCTTGCCCGGTTCCAGGTGGGCGCTGACGTGGGTCGTCTCGTGGGCGAGCAGGCCGAATCCGGCGGGCTCGTCCGGCCGGAAACGGCCTTCGCGGAAGTAGACGTCGGCGCCGGTCGTCACAGCGTCGGCCCGATGCTCGCGGGCGACCACGTCCGCCGCGGGATCGTCGTGCACCCGCAGGACGTCCGCCCCAGGCCCGGAAACCTCGCGCAACCGGGCCCGCACGTCCGCCGGGACCGGCCGTCCGGGCTCTGGTGGCTCCACTGTGGACGGTTGCTCGACGGCCGTGGTGGTTTCCTCGGTGGCTTGGGGTGCGCGCCGGACCAAGGGAGCCGATGGAGCTTCAGTGCGCTCGAAGCGGTCCCCGAACCCGGCCGCCAGCCGCTCGGCGCGGCGCAGGACCGGCGCGAACCGGCCACCGGCGGGCTCGATCGGCGCGTGCCGGCCGGCGAGCGCCTGCCCCGCCTCGTCGAGCCGTTCACCCAGCGTCTTCATCCGTCGCCTCCTTCCACCAGATCGGCGACCTCGCCCACCCAGCGCAGCCGTTGCGCGTGGTCGAGGCCGAGCACCTCGGTGAGAGTCCAATGCACATGCCGTCCGAGAAAGGCCGCCTCCTGGTGGACCCGGTCCAGGGGGTAGCCCGCTATCCCCCCAGCGGCTCCACCTCCACCTGGTGGCCGCGGCCGCAGTGCGGGCACTCGACCGTCACGACCCGGGGCGTCAGCCCGTTGACCTGGTTGTAGAGGTCCTGCAGATACGCCAGGTCCTCCGAGAACAACCCCTCGATGACGCCCGCGTTGATCTCCTCGAGCGCGCCGAGCTTGACCACCACCCGGGAAAGCAGGATGACGATCAAATACGCGGGCCAGTTGCGCACGCGCGGGTCCTTCAGCGGATAGATCTCGTCGGCCGCGGTCGCCAGCCGCATCACGCCGGCGCGGTGCAGGCTGCCGTCCTTGCCGACGTAGCCCTTCGGCAGCTCGAACCCGATCTCCGTGCTGAGCGTGCTCATACCCTGGTCAGCCCTTCGTGGGCGAGCACGAGCGTATCGATCGCGATGTCGTTGCCCTTGGCGTTGAACGCCGGACCCTCCCATTTGGACGGCCACGCGCGGACGAAGTTCCACCGCGCCACCTCGGTCTGGTTGGCCAGGTCGAACACCACGATCGCGCCGGTCTTGCGTACGACGTTGCCGTCCACGATCTGCTGTCGCCAGTCCCACAGCAGCCGGGAGCCGGTGAGCCCGCGCTTGAGGGTGAGGTCGCCGTAGCTGGTCTTGCCGGGCAGTTTGCGCACGGTCGTGTTGTCACCGCCTTCGCGGTTCTCGATCACCTCGGTGGACGAGCTGAGCCCGGTGCATTCGCTGAAGCTCGCCTCGGCGATATCGTCCAGTTCGACCAGGAAGTTGAAGTTGCGGAACGGATCGACCCGCTGACCTGTCTGAGCCATTTCCCTCTCCTAACCTTCGAGTCCGCGTGCGCCGCCGTCCCACAGGCCGATGCGCAAGACGATCCATTCGGCCGGCCGGGTGGGCGCGAGGCCGATCTCGATGACCACCTGGCCGAGATTGCGCACGGCCGGCGGGTTGAGCTCCTCGGTGATCCGCACGTAGAACGCTTCTTTGGCGCTGGTCCCGAACAACGCGCCTGCCTCCCAGACCCGGGTGAGGAACTCGGTGATCGTGCGTTCTAGCCCCTTCCACAGCGCCTTGTTGTTCGGCGCGAAGACCGCCCAGCGGATGCCCTGCCTGATCGAATCCTCCACATAGGACACGAGTCGGCGGACGTTGACGTGCCGCCACTGCGTGCCCGCGGTGAGCGTGCGCGCGCCCCACACCAGCGGCGGGCCGCCGGGGAACCGCCGGATGGCGTTGATGTTGCGCGAGTTCAGCGCGCCCTGTTCGGTGTCGTTGAGCGCGAAGTCGAGGTCGACCGCGCCGCGCACGGTCTCGTTCGCGGGTGCCTTGTGCACGCCGACCGTGTCGTCGCAGCGTGCCATCACCCCCGCGACGTGACCGGACGGCGGCACGGTCACGGTCGCGGCGGCGCCCGGCTGCGCGGCCGGGTCGGCGATGACGATCCACGGCCAGTAGAGCGCGCCGAAACCGTTGTCGGACTTGAGACCGTCGCGCTGCGCCTGCAACGGCCCGCCCGCTTTGAGCGGCTGGGTGTCCGGCGCGCCGTCGAGCACCGCGAACCGGTCGCCGAGTGCCTCGCAGTGCGCGATCACCTTGGCCTGGACCGCCGGGTCGACGACACCGGGCAGGCACACCATGCTCACGTCGGGCAGCCTGGTCAGCGCGTCGAGCGCGGCGTCCAGCCCGGAGTTGTCCTTGATCGGCACGATGTAGGCGAACGTGCCGCCGTTCTCGAAGAACCCGCGCACGGCGTAGGGCAGCTGCAGCCCGGCCTTGTAGTCACCGAAGAACCCCAGGTAGGCGGTCCAGTTGGTGACGGCGACCGGTTTACCCGGGGTGTTGGCGCCGAGGTCCTTCACCGTGCCGATCAGCGCGGGGACGCTGGTGCCCGCGCCCGCGATCGGCCCGGCGGGCGTTATCTCCTCGACGTAGACGCCCGGCGCCTTCTTCTCGTAGTCGACCATCTCGCCCTCCCGGGGCTTCTCACGCCAGCACGACGTTGTGCACTTGACTGTCCTTCGCGTAGACGACGGGCACGTCCTGCGTGTGCCCGGCGGCCTGCACCCGCAGCGTGTAGCCGCCGAAGTCGAGATCGGCGACGGTGAACAGCCCGCGCGCGTCGGAGACCACGCGCGTCCCGCGTTCGACCACGGTCACGCTCGCGCCCGCCACCGGCGCGAGCGCCTGGTCGAGCACCCGCCCGGCGAGCACCGGGCGTTCCGCCGACATGCTCTCCAGCCGGAAGCCCTCGACCGCCCGGAACTGCTCCTCCGGCTGCGCCAAGGTCATCGCGATGGTCACGCTCACCGAGAACGCGGGCCGGGGCGCGATGCCGAGCGCGCTCCAGAAGTGGCCCATCGACTGGCCTTCCGCGGTCCGCGCGACCACTGTGGACAGTGGATACGGCTGGCCTGCCAGCCCGCCTTGCAGGAAGCGGTCCTCGATCACCGGGAACTTGGCCAGCCACAGCAGCGCGAGGCCGAGCAGCCGGTGTTCCTCGCGTGCCTTGAGCGCGGCCGTCTCGGCCGACCAGGCGGTGGCCAGGTAGATGCAGCTGACCCGCAATAAGGGCGAGCGGGTGCGGTAGACGTTGTCGACGCGTTCGAGCATCCGGCTGTCGTCGCGCAGCGCGCGGTCTTCGGCGACCTCGTGCAGGAAGAGGTTGACCGTTTTCTGCGCGGGCGAATACGACCGGTCGGGGCTCTCGAAGCTGACATGGGCGTTGCGCAGCTCCTCGGGAGCCGCGGCGTCGCCGAGCATCGCGCTCAGCGTGGCGTCGAGGTCGTGGAACACGCGGCACCTCCTCCTGGTTCGGGGAGGATCCGGCCCATCTTGCGGTACTCTCGCCTGATCGCGTCGAGCATCTGGTCCATGCCGAGCGCGGTTTCCCCCGCCGCGGCAAGGAAAGCGGCGTGCAGGACGCAGTTCTTGATGTTGCCTCCGGCGAGCTGGAAGTCGCGCCCGAGCCTTTCGAAGTCGAGTTCGCTCGTGGGCACCTCGGCGGGCAGGCAGACCCGCCAGATCGCGGACCGTCGTACCTCGTCGGGGAACGGGAACTCGACGATGAACTGCAGGCGGCGGGTGAACGCGTCGTCCAGATGCCGTCGCAGGTTCGTGGTCAGGATGGCGATGCCGTCGTACTGTTCCATTCGCTGCAACAGGTACGCGGTCTCGATGTTGGCGTAGCGATCGTGCGCGTCCCGCACCTCGGAGCGCTTCCCGAACAGCGCGTCGGCTTCGTCGAACAGCAGGATCGCGTCCGCGTCGGCCGCGGCGGCGAAGACCCGGTCGAGGTTCTTCTCGGTCTCCCCGATGTACTTGCTGATCACCGCGGACAGGTCGATCTTGAACAGGTCGAGCCCCAGTTCACCGGCGATCACCTCGGCGGCCATGGTCTTCCCGGTGCCCGGCGGCCCCGCGAAGAGCGCCGTGGTCGCGCCCGCGTTGGCGAACCGCCGGTCGAACCCCCAGTCCCGCCAGACCCGCCCGCCGAGCGTCACCCGCTGGCACATCTCCCGGAGCTGGGTCACCGAGTCGTCGGGCAGGACCAGTTCGTCCCACCCGGCCCTGGGCTCGACCTTGGTCGCCAGCCCCGCGAGATGATGCCGCGTCTGCGCCCGCGCTGCCGCGAACAACTCGTCCCACGTCCGGCTGCCCGCCGTCGCGACCGCCTCGGCCACTTGCCCCGGTCCGAACCGGAACCGGCCCGCCAGCTCGTCGGCCAGCTCAGGCGGCACCCCGTGGCCTTCCCACACTCGCTTGCGCACCGCGAAGCCGCGCCGTTCGAACGACACCTCGCGCACGCCGAGCGGCTCCCCCGCCCTCGGCGTCCACTCCCGCTGGCCCGCGAGTATCACCATGCCCTTGTGCTGGGCCATGGCTCGCGCCAGGTCGGCCGTCAGCGCGTCGACACCGTCTAGGTAGAGGAGCGCGCCGTGCAAGGCCGCTTCCCGGAACAGCCGGAACGGGCCGTCGGTGAGCCGGTGCAGCTCGGCGGCCAGCACCGGCACCCGTAGTTCCCCGGCGACCGCCTCCGCGGTGAACCGCCGCCCCGACCCCTCCGGCCCCCGGAAGTACCACCTCGTCTTGCCCTCTTCGATGCTGTCGAGCAGGGCGGCCGCGTCGTCCAGCGGAACGGCAGGCCAGTCTTTGTGTCCGGTCGTCAGCCGCACCCCGCACGCGGCCAGCGTGCGGTCGAGTTCCCCCAGCCCGAGCAGCACGTCGACGATCTGGTCGTCCGGCACGACGAGCCGCGCGGGCAACGGCGGCGCGACCTGCTGCCCCGGCGCCACCAGCTCGACCAGCCGCTGGCCGAGCAGCGGCGCCTCGGCCCCGAACACGCCCCGCGTCCCCGCCAGCAACTCCAGTACCAGATGGACACTCGGCCGCCGCCGTGTCACATCGTCCTGCAGGTATCCGTAAAGCCGCTCGTATCGCAGATCAGCTTCTGGCGCCAGCGCGATCAGCAGCACATCGAGTTCGAGATCGGTCAACGCGTAAGTGCCGCGTATCCATCCCCACCCCGGTTCGGCCGCCGTGATCTCATTCCAGCCGGGCTCGATCCCTTGTGGACCGAAGTTTCGATCTTCGAATGCCTTTACGGCATCCTCGGCCGTGACATAAAGGCCGCGAAAAGGATCACCGTCAAAACGTGCGCGCGCCTCGGCGAGCCCGTGCGCGAGAATGGCGTCAAGCCGGTGGAACGCGAGGTTTTTCGTGCGCGCCAACGATTCGCGCACGCCATGATCAGCCACCGCAGCCCCCTCCCGCCTGGCGAGACACGCGTTCTCCCCTTCGGTCGCGGCCCGCACCCACCGCGTAACACCGAACGCCCGGATCGCTGCCCGCCTGTGACCTGATCACCCCATTCGGACACCACCGCGAAAAATAACCACCCGAATACCCGCGCCACAGTGAATTCACCCCGGACCCACCTCTCGCTCAGGCACTCGCTGCCTAAGTAAGAGGGCGCCACCTCACTCCTGATACACGCGAATCAGGGCACGCCGCTTCCGATGAACACATCGTGTGCGTCATACGCGTCGAACCAGCCGGGGTCGGTGTACTCGCCGGAGAACAGGCTGTAGCCGCCTCCGCCGCCGACCAGCCTCGGCTTGGACATGCCACCGTCCCGGTTGTACACACGCAGCGACGCGACCCGGGAAGTGGTCACGAACACCCAGACGCCGTGGGGCGGTGAAGCCGCCGCGCCATCGGGAAGTCCGTGCCCGGCCACGGCAGGCTGGGGGGTCTTGTCTGCGGGCAGTGGATAACACGTGCTCCCCGGCCCGGCGCCCGCGATGGCCGTGCCCGCCGCGCCGAACCAGGTGCACAGCATCGGCGACCGGGTGGCCTTGTCTCCGGAGACCAAGTAGGCGACGGCGTTCCATGTTTGTCCGTTGTGGACGGACGTGGTGAGCACGAACGGCCCGGCAAGAAGTTCCGCTCCCTGCTCGGGCACGTAGACGGGGCCAGGTACCGGTCCCTGGCTCGCCGGGGTCTGCTCCCGATCCTGCCGGATCAGCATCGACGGCACCAGCACGGCCGCGATGAGCACGACCGACGCGGCCACGGCGACCAGCACGGTCTCCCGCCGCGACCGCTGCTTCCGCCCGCGCCGCCGGTTCTGCTCGGCCCAGGCGTGCGGGCTCGCCGGCACGGAGTCGGCGAGCTCGCCGAGCGTGGCGCGCACGCGCTGTTCGAACTCGTCCATCACCACTCCCCCGTTTCCCGCTCGAGCCGTTCGCGCAGCTTCCCCAGTGCCTGCGAGGTCGTCGCCTTGACCGTGCCGACGGCGATCCCGAGCGTCTCGGCGATCGTGGCCTGGTCCAGGTCCATCCAGTACCGCAGCACCAGTACCTCCCGCTGGCGCCGGGCCAGCGACCGCA
Source organism: Amycolatopsis xylanica (assembly GCF_900107045.1). Lineage (GTDB taxonomy): Bacteria > Actinomycetota > Actinomycetes > Mycobacteriales > Pseudonocardiaceae > Amycolatopsis > Amycolatopsis xylanica. Next base: position 917,792 of record NZ_FNON01000001.1, on the reverse strand, counting down.
GCGCCTCACGCAGATGACGATGCCGAGAGCGGGCGAAGGCGTGCGACTCGGCCGACTCCTCGTCGAAGAGCACCTCGCGCGGCGACCGCCTGACCACCCGCAGGTGCCGCAGGCGTGAGCGTGACAGGTTGATCACCGTGGTCCGCAGGTAGGCGGCGGCCTTCTCGGCGGGGTCGTCCAGCCGCGCCCACCGCTGGTGCAGCCGGGCGAACGCCTCCTGCGCGATGTTCTCCGCGTCGTCGGCGCCGAGCAGGTACGCCAGCCGCTTCATCGTCTCGAACCGCTGGTGGAACAGCATTTCGAAGGAGAACTCGGCGTCTTCGACGGCGGCAGGCCGGTCGGCCTCACGAGCGCTCTCCGACACCCACACCTCCGGGGCTTGGAACCTTGTCACGTACCGATGACGCGCTCACCCCTCGTGAGGTTTAGTCGTGAGTGTTACGACCGGTTCTAACCGGCCGCAACACTCACGACCCCCAGCGGCTCAGCCTTCGCCGAGCAGCGCGGCGACGTTCTTCCGGTCCGCGCCCAGCCGGACGTAGAGCGCGACCCACTGCCGGTCGGTCTCGGTGAAACGCTGTCCGTCGCAGTACGGCTTGCCACCGTTCGCGGTGTAGTAGCGCAGCAGGGTCAGCGTTTCGTCGGTGCGCCTGAGCTTGTCGTCGTGGTAGCGCGGACCGGGCGGCTGCGGCTGGTGCTTCATGCAGCTCAGCTCGGTCACGACCCCGTTGGCGGTCTCGTCGTCGAAGCGCGGGCCGGGGTCGGGGGCTGTCGCCGTGCACGCGACGGCGCCGAAGAGCAAGGTGACCAGTACGGCGCGGGCAGGTACGGACATGGTCTTCACGGCCTTTCCAGTCGGGCTCATCCGGCATCTCGCAATCTCGCCAGCGTGGTCCGCGCGGCGTGCGCCTCGACGGCGGAGAAGTTCGGGTTGATCCGCAGCGCCTCGGCGAGCGCGGTGACGGCTTCGGGCTTGCGGCCGAGCCCGGCGAGGATCATGCCGCGGTGATAGAGGAACGTGGCGTTGCGCCAGCCGGTGCGCGCGGCCTGGTCGGTGTAGGGCAGGGCTTCGGTGTCGCGGCCGTTGAGGTGCAACGCCCAGGCCACCGCGTCCGCGACGAACACGGGGTGCCGCCGGGCCCACTCCGCTTCGGCGAGTTCGAGCGCCTGCGCGGCGTTGCCCCGGTCGACGGCGACCAGTGACGCCTCGAGGTCGATGTTCGCGCCGGAGTCCGCGTCGACCTTCTGCTGCTGCTCGATGATCGTGTACTGGCGGCCTGCCCCTTCCAGGTCACCGGTCGACGTAAGCAATAAGGCGTAGGCCTGCAGGTTCCCGAGGTTCGGCTGCCGGAAGACGAGCGCCTGGAAGCCCGTGAGCGCTTCCTGGGTGCGGCCGCGGGCCGCCGCGACCATCGCCTTGCCCTGCAGCAGCGACGCCGCGTCCGGGACCGCACGCAGGCCAGCGTCGTAGTGGCGCTCGGCTGTGTCGACGTCTCCGTTGTCGAACGCGAGCTCGCCGAGCAGGTGGCGGCAGAACACGATGTCGCCGGGGTCGATCGCGTCCGCCAACGCCCGGTCGAGCGCGTTACGGGCGTCGTCGACGCGGCCGTGCAGCTCGAACTCGTAGGCGGCGCGGGTGAACGACGAGACGCCCGGTTTGAGGTCCAGCATGCGCTGCAGCGCGGTGGTGGCCGCCTCGGTGTCACCGAGCTGGGTGTAGGCGTCGGTGAGCACGCCGTACACCTCCGCGTTGTCCGGGAGCACGGCCTTCGCCTTCTCACCCCAGTCGCGGGCGGCGGCGAAGTCGTGCCGGGCGTTGGCGAGCGCGCCCAGGCCCGCCAATGCCTTTCCGTTGCCGTCGGCCTGCTGGGCCAGGGACTTGCGCAGCGCCGCTTCGGCTTTCGGGTAGTAGGTGGGATCCGAGTGGGCTCGGGCCGCTTCGACGTAGGCGGCGCCGAGTTCGGCCCAGGTCCGCGGATCCTGGTCGCGGCGGGCCAGCTTGTCCCGCGCCGTGGTGATCGCGCGGTCGAGCGCGTTCGTCACGACGGCCGGGCCGGGTGGATCGGACGGGACGGACACGACGATCGTGACCGCGAGCAGTGCGGCGCCGAGAACGACCAGGACCGCGCGCGGTCCGAGGCGCCGGATGCCGCTTCGTGAGGCTGACATCGGACAGGCCTTCCGGGAAGGGTGGCCGCCGCGCGACGGCGGCGGCCACCGGGGACGGGCTACTTGGACGAGTTGACGGCGACGTTGTTCGGCAGCGCGACGTACGGGAACACCGCGCCGAACGGGACGTTGTTCCGGTCGACCTGGTCACCCGCGGCGAGCGCGGGCACGATGCCGCTGACCGCGGCGCCTTCCAGTACCTGCACGCTGATGTCGAGCGCGTCGTCGGCCAGCCTGCGCCCGTTGGGGAACCCCTGGCGGTCGCCGCCGAGCAACCCGAGCCGGTTGGGCTGGGCGGCGGGCGGGATCGACGTGTTCAGCCGCAGCTGCTCCGACGGCGCGAACTTCGCGGGGTCGACGTCGGCGTTGTTGAGCTGCGAGTTGAGATCCAGGTTGCCGAGCATGGTGCCGAACTTCGTGGTGATCCCGTACAGGAAGATCTCCACCAGGTCGTTGCGCGGCGTCGTGGGCGCGGGGATGCCGTAGATCCGCTGGACGAGCGTGGGCACCTCCGGGAAGTTGACCCTGTTCACCAGCGCGGGCACCGTCCGGTCCTGCTCCGGCAGCAGCGAGTTGAACTTGTCCTTCAGCCCCGCGGGCACCACGACCTCGTTCACCAGCGGGTTGCCCAGGCGTGAGACCTGGACCTCGGAGCCGGTCGACTGCTGCGTGCCTGGCGACCGCAGCGTGATCGAATAGCGCTCGGTGTCGCTCCAGATCCCGATGTTCGGGTTCCGCACCGGGTTGTTCCCGAGCGTCAGCGTGCTCTTGGGCACCTGCAACGCGATGGTGTTCACGTTGTAGCCCGCCACCGTGTCCTGCCCGACTTCGGACAGATTGCCGCCATAGAGCCGGTCGAACACCCGCAGGTCCAGGAAGAACGGGTCGTCGGCCTGCCCGGCGAAGCTCTGCCCGCCGCCGGGGATCGCGGTGATCGCCTGGTTGCGCAGCACCCCGTAGTTCGGCATCGAGGCGGGCCCGACGTTCGACGGCGCGACCTTGGCGCCGCTCGCCAGCGTCGTCACCTTCCCGTTCGGCCGGTCGAACAAGGTCAGCGTGTACGTCTGGCGGAACAGCAGATCCGGGTCGTCCAGCGAGGTCACCGGATCGTCGTTGTAGAGGAACGTGTCGTTCCCCCGCCGGTCGTCGGTGCGGAAGTCCCACCGGTAGGTGAGGTCCGCCTTCGCGTCACCGTTGTTGTCGATGTTGAGGTCGTAATGGGCGTCGGTGGCCCACGGGTAGAAGTTCGGTCCCCCTTGGGGTTCTTCGAACGGGTACCAGTTCGCGATCAGGGTCACGGTGTCGGGCTTGTCCGGGCTGACGAACGCGTACACATCGGTGTTGTCGACCGGCGGATCACCGGCGATCAACGGGGCTTCCCGGTGACTCGACGCGAGCACCGGCCCGGCCGGGCCTGCGACCAGCCCGGCCAGCACCGTGCTCCCGACCGCGAGGACGATCGCGGCGCGCCGCCGCCTGACGGCGCCGCGGCGAGCGGAATAGCGTGGTGACATTTCCTTTCCTTTCCACGAAGAACACCACCCGCGAAGCGCGGGGCCACCGAGAATGCAGACGGTCACCAGTGGCGGAGTTGTGGAAATGTTGTGGTGCGCTACGGCCTGTCGAAGACCGGGCGAGGTCCGTGGTGCACGACGAGCAAGGCGGGCGCGGCCTTGTCGACCGCGGTAAGAGCCCGGTGCTGGGTAGCCGGGTCGAGCGCGCCGAAGGTCTCGTCCAGGACGACGATGTCGGCGTCCTGCAACAGGGTCCTGGCGAGGAAGACCAGGCTGCGTTCCCCGTGGGAAAGCTGCCACCCCGTCTCGCCGACGATCTGCTGAAGGCCGGACGGCATCCGGTCCAGCAGCGGCCCGAGTCCCAGGTCCTCGCAGACGGCTCGCGCGTCCTCCAGATCTTGGGGCTTCGCGGGCCAGCCGCGCCCGAGCAGCACGTTGAACGCCAGTGTGCCGAGCAGCAGGTGGTTCTCGTGGAATTGCGGCGCGAGCACGACGCGTCGCCGCCATCGCTGTTCGCCGACCTCGTCCACCGAACGGCCTCGCACCAGCAGGGTTCCTTGCCGTGGCCTGCGCGATCCGGCCAGCACCGCGACAAGAGTCGACTTCCCACTCCCCGATGGACCGTCCAGCAGCAGCCGATCACCGGGCTCGATGCGCAGGTCCACCTCGGCCAGCACGGGATGTCCCGGATAGCCGAAAGCCACCGAGTCGGCCGACAGCAACGGCATCCCGGGCACCGGATCGGCCCCGGAGGCCACCGGGTCGCCGGTTTTGTTGCGGAGCAACGGTTTCAGTGTCGACCACGCTGCCGACGCGTCGGCGATGTTCCCCAATCCCGAGGTGAGGGTGCGCAACGCCGCGGCGGCGAGCAGGACTCCTCCCGCACCGGCGGCCAGGTCACCGGCCGACGTCCACAAGCCGAGCACGCCGACGAGGACCCAGCCCCGGGTGCAGACGGCGGACAGCACCACCATGCGCCGATCCGTCTTCTGGGCGCGGGCCTCGTACTCACCCAGCGCCGTCTCCTCGCCGGTGTGCCAGTCCGAGTGCGGCTGCTGGGCGAGCCGTGTCCGGTGGCCGAGCATCTTGGCGACGAGGTCGTCCGTCAGCTCCAGCCTGGTGGCGGTCCAGCGGTCGCGTGCCCGCACATACCGGTGCGCCACCACGAGTGTGGCCAACACCCAGATCACCAGCGCCGCCGTCGTGACCACCGAGGTCGTGCTCAACGCGACGGCGGCGATCGCCAGTTCCACGCCCGCGACGAGACCGAGCAGGCCACCGCCGATCGCCAAGGTCTCGACGGCCTCGACCTCCAGTACTCGGCCGAGCAACCGGCCCGCACCCTGGTCACAGAGTTCGTCGGGATCCAGGCCGAGTGTGCCTCGCACCAGCCGCCGGCGCAGCGAGCCGCCCAGCCGCAACGCGATCGACGACTGCAGCCGGACGGCCAGCAGGTGACCGAGCGCAGAGCCGGCGAGCAAACCGAGCCAAGCGGCGAAATCCGCTCCGTCGACGCCGCCCGCGAAGGCGGCGCGGCCAAGGACGACCCACGAAAGTACAAAAAGGACGTACGCGGCCGTGTGCGCACCCAGGAACAGCGCGAGCCGGATGCTCATCGCACGCACCCGTTTTCGACTCGGATCCGGCGCCAGCGCTCGAGAATCCCGCCCGCTTCGGCTTGCTTCTCGAGCAACCGCCGAAAGACCGGGCTCTCGGCCACCAAGTCCGGCGGGCCATCTTCGACGATCCGGCCTTGGTCCATCACCAGCACCCTGGAGAAGCGGAGCGCTTCGTGCGCGTCGTGGGTCACCATCAGCAGCGTCGCGCCCGGCCACCACGAGTCGAGACGTCCGAGCAGCCGCTCTCGCCGTGCCTGGTCGACACCGCGGAACGGCTCGTCGAGCAGCGCCAGCCGCACGTTCGACCGCAAGAGGGCCCGGCCGAGCCGCACACGCTGTCCTTCGCCGCCGGACAGCAGCCCACCGGCGTCTCCCAATCGGGTCGCCCGCAGCGTCGTCAGCTCGGCATCGACCAGTGCACGGGTGTCGTCCCGCGTGGTGTTGCCGTAGCGGAGGTTGTCGGCCAGCGAACCGTTCCAGAGCCGCACAGCCGGGTCCACCCACGCGGTGTGCTGCCGGAGTGCGACGGGATCCAGCGGCGCGCCGTCGACGAATGCCGTGCCGGACGCCGGCACATGCCAGCCGAGCAGCAGGCCGATGAGGCTTGACTTTCCCGAGCCCGACGCACCGACAACGGCGATGCGTTCGCCTGCCGCCACCTCGAGGTCGACCCCGTCGACCACGGTGTGGCCGCCCGCTCTCACGCGAACCTGGCGCAGGGCGATCGACACTCCGCCTGCAGCCGTGGCCGCCGCGGTCGGAGCCTGTTCTCGGGGCGCGGCAAGGGGTTCGAGCAGGCGAAGCGCGACGTTGCGATGCCATGGCCATTGCCGGGTCAGCCGCCCCAGCCGGGCGCCGAGCGTCGGCAAGGACACCGCCCAGAAGACCAGCAGCAGGAAGGTGGCGGGCTCGTGCCCGCGCACCTCCCACACCAGCCACGCCGCAGCGGCGACCCCGCAGATCCGCTGCGCCGCCTCGCCGAAGACGACGGCGCGGGCAAGCGCGCGCCCGCTGGCCGTCCAGTCCAGCAGCCGCCGGTCGTGTTCGGCCGTGACCACGGCCTCGGCGGTGTGGGCGCGTAGCGGGACGAGGCCGAGCATGCCATCGAGGAAGAAGCGGGCCAGCGCGCCGGAATGACTGCGCTGGCGCAGATCCCGCTCCGCGAGCACCGGATGGGCCGCGAGCGCGGCCGCGATGGCGATCATCGCCGCCAGCGCGGCGGGCAGTGCGGCGCCGGGATCGATCCACGCGACCGCCACCACGACGGCGGCGATCTCGGTGAGGGTGCGAACCACTTCGGCGCCGAGCGCGGGCAGGTCGCGCAGCTGGTGCAGTCGATGAGCCCGCTCCGCGAGATCGGAAGTCGGCCTGCTCCGCAGATATCGGTCCGGCAGCAGGGGCAGCCTGGCGAGCAGTGTCCGCCTGAGCCCGAGGTCGAGCCCCCGCCCGAGCCGCGCGGCTCCCGACGCCAGCGCCGTTTCGAGGACGAGCAATCCGGCCGCCAGGCCGAGCAGCGGCCCGAAGCCGCCGTTGATCACTTCACGGAACAGGGCCGCTTCGAAGGTCACGCCGATCGCGGCCGCCACCGCCGCCACCGCGAGAACTCCCCACGGAACGGGCCGCACCATCGAGACGAGCGGCCGAGCGGGCGGCTCGGCGAGCGCCGCCCGCAGTTCGGCGGGCAGCGTTTCGACGTCGACCGCCCCGGCTCCGTGCACGCGAACCAGCACCGCGCCCCGCACCACCGCGCCGTCCGGCAGCCGATGCGAGTGGACGTAGACATCGCCCGAGAACCGATCGGCGCGCACCCAGCGACGGCCCACGGCCGGATCCATGATCTGCAGCAGCCGTCCATGCCGCCGCCACACCACGACGAAGTGCAGCGTGCCACCCGGCTGCTGGACGACCACGAGCGCGGGCAGGCGCAGAACCACCCGCTCCGGCGCCACCATCACCTGGGTGACCTCGAGGCCCAGCAGCCGGGCGGTGTCCTCGATGGTGTTGATCGAGGTACCGTCCACATCGGTCTGACAGGCTTCCCGAAGCCGCCCATAGCTCGCCGAGATCCCGAACCCGGCGAGCAGGCACGTCAGCGCCGCGGGGCCACAGTCCATTCCGGACGTCTGCACCACCTCGGGGACCAGGAACCGCCTGGTCACAACGTGGCCACCGTCCGGCGCACGGCCAGCACACGCGGATGATCGTCCGGCAACCGCCCGGTCATGAGCCTTTCGGCCTGAAGCAGCAGCTCACGCCCCTCTCGCTCCCGCCCGCTGTCGAGCAGGAGGACGGCGAGGTTGTGCAGCGTGACCGCCACGTCGGGATGGTCCTCACCCAGCGCCGCGATCTTGCCCGCGAGCGCGGCGCGGTAGCTCGCCTCCGCCTCGGCGACCTTGCCTTGGCGTGCCCGCAGGTGCGCGAGATTGCCCCTGACGACGGCGATCTCGTACTCGGCCTCGAAGACCTCCAGCGCGGCGAGGTAGGCCCGCTCGGCGTCCTCCAGCCGACCGGCGCTCAGGTACAGCGACCCCAGCGCCCCCAGGTCGGCCGCCACCTCAGGATGGTCTTCGGGCCGGACCCGCCTCCGCAGCGCGAGTCCATTCTCGGCCCAGGGAATGCCCCGCTCGGGCCTGCCACGCTCGTGTTCGAGCCCGCCGAGGTTGTGCAGGACGGCGGCGACCCCCAGCGGATTGCCTTCGTGACATTCGAGCGCCAGCAGATAGTGGGCCTCGGCTTCCTCGAAGTCACCACTGAACTTACCGACGATTCCCAGTGCATTGTGGACACTCGCGGTCTCGCGGCCGTCGACCGCTTCAGCCTCCGCAATGGACAGTGCGAGCTTCAGCCGCGTGCGGGCGCCGGCCAGGTCACCCAAGATCCGGTCGAGATTGGCGAGCGCGGCCTGTGACCGCACCCGCAGGATTCCCACCTCACGAACCCCGCTGCGCGGAAATCCGTCCAATGTGGTCACGGCGACGGCGGCGACCTCCCTGGCCGCGGCGAAGCGTCCCGCGCGTTCGTGAACGGAGGCAAGCGTCAGCTGGGCGTTCGCGATGTCGGGGTGCTTGGGGCCGCTCTCGGCGGTCAGGAGCTCGACCGCTCGCGTGGCCTCGGTGAACGCTGCGTCCAGATCACCGGCGTTCAGCGCCGCCCGGGCCGCGGACAGGGTGGTCACGCCGTCCATCAGCGCGCGAAGATGCCTTCGGAGTGGTTGGATTTCTCCTCATCGCCGCCAGCCTTGACATCCGTGCGGACGATCAGCTCCTCGGCGTGGTTGTGCTCGTCGCTGTCCGCTCCGGCTTTGACGTCAGTCCGGACAACGAGTTCCTCGGCATGATTGTGCGTGTCGCTGTCCGATCCAACCTTGACGTCGGTCCGAACGACGAGGTCCTCAGCATGATTGTGCCCGTCCGTGTCGGCTCCGGCCTTGATCTCGCTCCGGATGACCAAGTCCTCGGCATGGTTGGCCTTCTCCTCGTCCCCGCTGCCGCCTGCCTTGACGTCGGTGCGCACGACAACCTCGTTCGCCTGCATGTCCTTCTCCTCATGATCAGCCTGATGCGGCGAAGGATATGTGCAAGCCCGTCCCGGTTGACCGGGAATTTTGTCCCGGGCCGGCTGGGACAAAATCCCAGCCGGGTCAGGCCTTCTCGCGGAGCGTAAGCGACCGCGTGGGACCTGTTACGGAGCGCGGGGTCGTCAGCAGTCGTGATACCGGACGAAGGTGGCTTTCCTTACGGCACTTGTCGGTCCGATATAGGTGTCGGTCTTCGGGTGGGTGCACACGTAGAAGTCCCGCGACTGCTTGGTGTCGACTTTCACCAGGATCTTGTAGATGGAGCAGTTACCGTAATAAACGGTCGGCAACCCTTTGGGGTAGTCCACGTGATTGCCGCAGATATGGGAACCCTGGTCGGCCATGGCCTGAGGAGCGGCGATGGCAGCAGTCGTGAGGGCCAGTACCGCGCAGGCGGCGAGCCTGCCGAGTTTGAAGTTCATCGTCGCCTCGATCGAGTCATCGGAGCGAATGCTGACACTCCGGCGGTTCCGGGTTCGCTGAAGGCGTCATGCAATCACAGCCCCCCAACTCGTCGCTATTGGCGGAAAAGCCACCGCGGCAGGGTCGTGAGTGATACGGCCGGTTCTAACCGGTCTGAACACTCACGACCCCGACGTGTCAGATCCGCGCGGCGTTGGGCCGGACGTCGTGGGGAGCGGGCACGTGCTCAGGTGACGTTGAGGTGATAGTTGATGGTGCGGCTACGGCCGTCGTTGACGTCGCGGAACTTCTTCAGCGACCGGTGGCTCGTGTCGCTCAAGGTGACGTAGGTGTTCTCCTTCCCTCGCCACCATGTGACCAGCTCCGCCCACACCCTCCTGTTGACCTGCGACACGGCGAAGCTGGTGCCCGCTCCTCCCGCGGAGGTGCCCCAGGTGCCGATGTCGTTGCACCCGGTGGCGCCGTCGGGCGTGGTGGCCCAGGCGGTGAGCTGGGCGGTGATGTTGTTCTTCTCGGTCTGCAGTGCCTGCTGATCGGCCTGGCTCAGCTGCGAGACCGGTGCGGCGACCGGGTTGTACTTGGCCTTGTACCTGGCGCGGATCTCGAGGCGGAAAGCCGCGGCCTGGACCCACTTCGCCAGCCGCGCGTCGGGAACGATCCGGGCGGAGCGGTCCGTCCAGATGTTCATGTACATCTCGTTTTTCGTCGGGTTCTCCTGGCGGAGCTGGTCCACCTGCGCCTCCACGGCCGCTTTGTACGCGGTGTCCGCGTCGTCCACGTAGCGCTGGGCCGCGTCGAGCAGGTAGTCGTACTCGGACTCCAGCTCCCGTCTCAGCTGGCGGCGCTTCTGTGCGCTGGGGTTCTTGTCGAACCGGCCCTCCAACGCGGCCACCCGGCCGAACCTGGTGTTCAGGTCCGTGGCGTGCGCGTCGGCGCTGCACGCCTTCTGGCAGTCCTCATCGGTGAAGCCGTTGCCCTTCAGCAAGGCTTCCAGCGAAACTCGCTCGTTGTCCGGGAGCCGTCCTGGCTTGACCGTGGCGTTGTGGTCGTTCAGCGGCATGGTTCCTCGATTCACAGTCGGCGAAACCACCAGTCAACTGAGCCGGGCCCCTTCTTGAACACTGCTCAATGGGGGAACTTCAGCGCGTCTTCGAGCGGTGCCGGTACAGCAGCCACACGAAGTAGGGCGCGCCGATGATCGCGGTCATCAGCCCGGCCGGGAGCTGGCCTGGTGCGAGGACCGTGCGGCCCGCGGTGTCGGCCACGCAGACCAGGAGCGCGCCCAGCAAGGCGGCCGTGGGAAGCAGGCGGGAGTGGCGGCCGCCCACGATCGCGCGGGCCGCGTGCGGGGCCACGAGGCCGACGAACGTGAGGACCCCGATGCCGGCGACCGCCGCGCCGGTCAGCAGGACCGCGCACGACAGCAGCAGCAAGCGTGAGCGGGCGACGGGCACGCCCAGCACCCGCGGTGTCTCGTCGTCCAGCGCGAGCAGGTCGAGCTCGGTCCGCATGCGGATCAGCACCGGTGCCACCAGCAGCAGGGCCAGCGCCATCGGGACCAGGTGGGTGAACGTGCGCCCGTAGGTCGAGCCGCCCAGCCAGGTCAACGCCTTGGTCTCGTTCCACGGGTCGGACAGGGTGATCAGCAGTGTGACCAGCGCCTGCGACGCCGCGTGCACGCCGAAGCCGATCAGCACCAGGCGTTCGCTGGTGAAGCCGCCTCGCGCGGCGGCGGCGAAGACGACCGCCATCGCCAGCGCGGCGCCCAGGCCGGCGGAACCGGTCAGTGCCCAGAACCCGACGCCGGACACGCCCGTGATCACCGCGACCGCGCCGAGACCGGCGCCGCCGACGACGCCGATCATCCCCGGTTCGGCCAATGGGTTGCGGGCGACCGCTTGGACGAGCGCGCCGCCCAGTGCCAGTGCCGCGCCCGCCAGCAGGGCGGCGGCCACGCGCGGGACGCGGGTGTCCAGCACGCCGCTGACGATCGGGCCCGCCTGGCCGGTGCTCCAGTTGACGATGTCGCCCAGCAGCAGCTTCATGTCGCCGAGCAGGACCGCTCCCAGCGCGACGCCGATCACCGCGAGCGTCAGCACAGTGAGGACCGCCCGGTACCGGAAAACGCTCACCCCGCTACGCACGCCGGCCGCGGGTGGTTCGGCGGTCGCGGCGGTGATCCGGGCGGTGCGGGCGAGCAGCACGAGGAAGACGGCGCCGAGGAGCGTCGTCACGACTCCTGTCGGCACCTCGAGTGCGTGTTGCGAGCCGATGATCGTGCGGAGGAGCACGTCGGCGCCCAGCAGGAGCGCCGCGCCCAGTGCCGCGGAGAACGGGATCAGCGCCGCGTGCCGGTGCAGACCGGGGACCACGGACGTGAGCAGCCTGGCCAGTGCCGGCGCGGCGAGGCCGACGAAGCCGATCGGGCCCGCCAATGTCACCGCCGCCGCGGCCAGCAGCACCGCCAGCGCGATCGCGGTGAAGCGGACCCGTCCAATGTGGACACCCAGCGTCCTGGCGTGGTCTTCGCCGAGATGGATCAGGTCGAGCCGCCGGGCGAGCACGAGCAACGCGGCCACCGCCACGCCGACGAGCGGGCCGAGTGTGCGGATGCCGCCGAGCCCGTTCTGCTCCAGCGATCCCTCTCCCCAGGCGAACAGGCCGCGGGTTTCCTGGGAGTACAGCAGCAAAAGGACCTGGGTCACCGAGATCAACGCCAGCGCGATGGCTGTGCCCGCCAGCACCAGCCGCACGATCCCGGTGCCGCTGGTGCCGGCCAGCCCGAGCACGACCGCGGCCGCGGCCAGCCCGCCCGCGAACGCGACCCCGGTCGCGCCGAGCAGCGGCAGCGAGACGCCGAACGCCGCGACGGCGGTGACCGCCAGGTGCGCGCCCGCGTTGACGGCCAGCGTGTCCGGTGACGCCAACACGTTGCGGGACACCGTTTGCAGCACGGCGCCGGCCACACCGAGCGCGGCGCCGACGATCAGCGCCGCAAGGAGCCGGGGCAGCCGGGACTCGACGACCACCGCCGCCGAGCCGCCGGTACCCCGGCCGAAAACGAGCCGCAGCACGTCCAGCGCGTCGAGGTTCGCGGTGCCCTGCGTCAGGTGCACGGCCGATCCCAGCAGGAGCAGGACGGCGAGGCCGGTCCCCAGCAGCGCCAGCCGCCCGTGCCGCCGAACGGCGAGTGGCCGGGGCCTGGTCAGGGTGTCCACGCCGGTGCTAGCCCTTGAGCGCGGCGACGGCCGCGTCGACGAACTGCTCCATGGACTTCGGGCCGCCGAACATCCACAGCGAGTCCGGGAAGCGGTGGACCTTGCCGCTCTTGACGAACGGGAGGTTCCGCCAGATCGCGTTGCCAGCCAGCTCCTTCTGGTACGGGTCACCGTCGGCGTTGTTGGCGATGTACCAGAACCGCACGTCCGGCAGCTGGGTCAGGCCTTCGACGTCCGCCTTCGCGAGCCCGTAGATCGCGTCGCCGTCCATCGTCCACGCGGTCTCGAGGCCGAGCTTCGCGAACACCGCGGACACCAGCGCGCCCTTGGCGTAGGGCCTGATGCTGACCGAGCCGGAAGTGACGTAGGCGTCGGAGAACGCGACCTTCTGACCGGCGGCGCCGAGCTTCTCCACTTCGGCCTTGCCCGCGGCGAGCTTCTGCTCGAACCCGGCCTTCAGCTGTGCGGCCTTGGCCTCGGTGCCGGTGGCCTTCGCGATCATGTCCAGGCCCGCGTACATGCCGTTGATCGGCTCTTTCGCGTTGCCGCCGTTGACGACGAGCACCGGCACCTTGGCCTCGATCTGCTCGAGCGCGCCCTCGGTCACGCTGTCGGTGACGACCACGAGGTCCAGCCCCAGCGAGCCGAGCGTGTCGAGGCTCGGCTCGCCGCGGGTGCCGATGTCCTTCGGGGTGCTGTCGAGCTTCTCGGCGCTCACCCACTGGCCGTAGCCCTTGATGTCGGAGACACCGACCGGCATGACGCCGAGCGAAACGAGGTGCTCGACGCCGTTCCATTCGGTCGCCGCGACGCGCTTGGCAGGCCGGGGCAGTTTCACTTCCTTGCCCCGCGAGTCGACGACCGTGATCGGGCCGCCGTCGCTCCCGGCCGGGGCGCTGCTCGTGGGCTCCACGGTGCTGCCGCAGGCCGCCACGAAGAACGTGGCGGCCGCGGACAGGCCGAGGATCAGCCGGGGAATCCGCATGTCTCTCCTAGGTTTTCCGATGACGGCGTACCGGGTCAGGCCGACGCGGCACGCGCTCCCGTGTCGTTGAAGCGGCCGACCGCGCGGGTGTGGATCCGCCCGTCGGCCGGATCGAGCGTGACGTCCACGCGGATGCCGTAGGCGCGGCTGAGGCTCGCGGCCGTCAGCACTTCGGCGGGCACGCCCTCCCCGGTGATCCGGCCGTCTTCCAGCAGGATCACCCGGTCGGCGACCGCCGCCGCCTGGTCGAGGTCGTGCAGCACCACCCCGACCCCGACGCCGTGCCGGTCGGCGAGGTCGCGGATGACGTCGAGGATCTCCACCTGGTAGCGCAGGTCGAGGAAGGTCGTGGGTTCGTCGAGCAGCAGCAGCGCGGTGTCCTGGGCCAGGCAGGCGGCCAGCCACACACGCTGCGCCTGCCCGCCGGAGAGAGCCTGCACCGGCCGGTCGGCGAGCGCGGACAGGCCGGTCAGCTCCATCGCGCGCTCGACCGCGGCGGGACCTTCGGGGTCACGTCCGCCCCAGCGGGAGCGATGCGGATGCCTGCCGAACTCGACCAGCTCGCGCACCGAGACACCGCCCGGCGCCGTCCGCTGCTGGGACAGCAGGGTGATCCGCTTGGCGATGTCCTTTCCGGACAGTGCGCGCAGATCCGCGCCGTCGGCGAAGGAGACCGAGCCCGCGACGGGCGGGTGCAGCCGCGCGAGCGCGCGCAGCAGCGTCGACTTCCCGCTGCCGTTGGGGCCGATCAGCGCGGTCACCGTGCCGGCGTGCAGGGAGAGGGACGCGGCACGCACGACGACATCGCGCCCGTAGGCGACGTCGACTTCACGGGCATGGACGCCGGGATCGGCATGGTGCGGGACGACGGACACGCGAGGACGATAAAGCTAGCCTTACCTAACTACAAGTGGAGGTGGCGATCGGCACACCGCGACCGCGGCTATCCGGTCTTCCTTCGCCATGAGGGTGTTCCGTCGAGCCGCGTGGGTTCGCCGCCGGTGACCCGTGCGGGCGAGCCGACCGCGAGCAGCAGCTGCGGGAGCCCGCCGACGCCGAGTGACGCGGACAGCGCGCCACGGGCGGCGGGCAGCTCGAACACCTCGGTCACCACGGAGCAGATCAACCGGTGCTTGGTGGCGGCCAGCACCAGGTTCTGGGCCAGCCACCCCGCGCGCACCAGGTCCTGCCGCTGCTCGGTCCCGGTGATGAGCAGCATGGAGGTCCAGCTCAGCCCGGCGAACTCCTCGTGCTGGAAGTGATGCCGCAGCTTCCAGCCGATGCGCGGCAGCTCGGGCTCCTGGTCCGGCTCCAGCCCGACGACACCGACACCCCGCGCCACCGCCGGCATCTCGTCGAGCAGGTGCGTCACGAGATCGGCGGCCGCGGGCGGTTGACCCGGCAGCGCGCGGCCGAACACCGCCCGGTGCCTGGCGAAGTCGGGGGCGCCGAGCCGGGTACGCCTGGACGCGGTCACGCGCGCGACCCGGTCCGGCTCGGGCACGCTGCCCGCGAGCTCGGTCTCCGGCAGCCAGGCGAGCACCCGGATCGCGGCTTCGACATTGGCCAATACCGCGCCACACGTGAGCAGTCGTTCACGCCCGACACGGTCCTTCGATCCGGCTAGACGCTCGAAGAGGTCGATGCGGTCTTCGTGCGGCTCGGTCGTCCACTCGTGGTTCGGCCAGGTGCGCCGGGTCTCGCGGGCGGCACGCACGATCAAGCTGCGCTCGTCGTGGGACCAGGCGTGCGCGGCCATCACCACTCCCCCGCCCTCGTCACCGCGGCGATGCCCCGCCGGGGTGTCGCGGTACCGGGATAGCCGTATCCCAGGCGCAGCACGGTTTGCGGGTACTGCCTGCCGCCGAGCAGTGCGCGCAGCTCCGCCCGGATCGACGGGATTTCCATGGGCTGGGAAAGGAAAGACGAACTCAGCCCGGCGTCGGTTGCCGTGAGCAGCACGCGCTGCATGGCCTCACCTGCCCGCAGCTGCGCACGCGGACCATCGGTACGGCTCAGCAGCACCGCCACCACCGGGTCCCGCTCATAGGCGCGCAGGGCCGAGGAGGCGAGAAAATGCCGCACGGGCAGCAATCCACCCGCGGCGCGCGGGCCTCCCGCGGTGGCGGGCACACCGTCCAGCCGATCCGGACCGGCCGACGTCCACGCACGCTTTTCGCTCTGGAAAGCCGGATCCCCTGCCTGCGTCTCGTCGGCGCGCCGGACCAGCGAGGCGACCTTGCCGACCTTGCCGATCTCGTCGAGCAGCACCAGCTTGCCGCCTTCGGCGCTCGCGGCGGCGGTGAGCAGGTTACGGATTTCGCGCGGCACGGCCTGCTCGGCGAACGGGCGGCGATTGGTGAACCGGCGCGGGATCGCCGCGGCCATCCGCAGGTCGCTTTCCCGGGGACGGCGGCGCAGCCCCAGTTCGACATGGGCGAGCAGGGCGGGCTTCGTCCGGTCCGGCAGCACCTCGATCTCGCAGGCCCGGCCCGCGGCGGCGATCGCGAGCCGGAGGTTGAGCAACGCGGCCCCACACGCCAGCCTGGCTTCGCGCCCGTCCGCGTCGCACACCTTCAGCACCCGCGCCGTGTCGAGGAAAAGGTCGACGCCGTTCGGGCCGAGTTCGAAGATCCACGGTTGCGTGTTGTGCGGTGAAGGCGCCCGGACGGCCGCCTCGACGGCGGCGGTGAGAACGGTGGCTTCGGTGCGGATCATCGCGGAACACTCCTCGCCGGCGGGTGACGTATCCAGCGTGCGCCGGAAGAACCGGGCACAGCAGTAGCGCTGGTCCCGCGTGCGTAGGGTCTTTCGCCCTACGAGCGGTGGGCAGGAAGGTCACCCGGTGCGGCCGGTCACCACTCCTGTTTCCCAGGCCCAGACCGCGATCTCCGTACGGTTGCGCGCCGTGATCTTGCGCTGGATCGACGCGAGGTGGGTCTTGACGGTCGACAGGGAGATCGTCAGTTCGACGGCGATCTCGGCGTTCGTCCTGCCCCGCGCGACGGCCATCGCGACCTCGAGTTCGCGGCGGCTCAGTTCCGGGTCGGCGCGGCGGGTACGGCTCCGGAGCGGGGACGCGGTGAAGTGGGCCAGCAGCCGGGTGGTGATCGACGGTGAGACCAGCGCTTCGCCGTTCGCGGCCGCGTGCACCGCCTCGACCAGCAGCCCGGGACCAGCGTCCTTGAGCAGGAAACCGCAGGCACCCGAGCAGAGGGCCTCGTGCACCAGCTCGTCGAGGTCGAAGGTGGTGACCACCAGGACGCGCAACGGGTCTTCGACGTCAGGGCCCGCCAGCGTCCGGGTGGCGGTGAGGCCGTCGATCACCGGCATCCGGATGTCCATCAGCGTGACGTCGGGGCGCAGCCGCTGGGCCAGCGTCACGGCCTGCTCGCCGTTCTCCGCCTCCGCGACGACCTCCACGCCGGCCTCACGCTCGAGGATCAGCCGGAAGCCCGTGCGCACCATCGCCTGGTCGTCGGCCAGCAGGACTCGTAGCGTCACCAGGCCGCCCCTCGTGCCGCGGGCAGTGGCAGTTCGGCGAGGACGCGCCAGCAGCGTTCGCCGTCCTCCCCTGCCGTCAGCCTGCCGTCGAGCGCCGCGATCCGTTCGCCCATCCCGATCAGGCCGTACCCGCCGGGCGATCGGCGCACGCGGCCGGGCCGGAGCCCGTCGTTGCGCACCTCGATCCTGAGGTGGCGCCGATCTTCCGTGGCCTCGACGCTGACGGTGACCTCCCGGGCATCCGGCGCGTGCTTGCGGACGTTGGTCAGCGACTCGAGTACCACGCGGTGCGCGGTGGACACCGTCTCCGGCGTCACGGTGAGGTCCGCCAGGCCGGGCTCGAGCCGGACGCGGACGCTGTCGTCTCCGACCGCGTCCGTGACCGTCCGGACCAGGTCGCTCGCGGGCATCGGCGACCCGTGCCCGGGACTGCGCAACATCATGACCAGCCGCCGCACCGCGCCGAGCGCCTCGGCGCCCGCGTGCTCGATCTCCTTGATCAGCTCGCGCTCGGGGCCATCGGCGAGGATCACGCCCGCGGCCTGGGTGCGCACCACGACGCCGGTGATGTGGTGGGCGACCAGGTCGTGGAGTTCACGGGCCAGCTCGAGCCGCTCCCGGTCGCGGGCGGCGGCCAGCGCGGCTTCGCGCCGGGACTCACCGTCGCGCAGGATGAGCCCGACCATGACGCTGCCGCCCCACTGCAGTGCCCACAGCACCGCGATGGTCAGCGTGGTGGAGGAGCTGCCGTAACGCAGCACCGGGGCAAAGGCCATCGCCAGCCCGCCGAGCACCGCGAGGATGCCCGCGGGCACCGGCCGCAGCCGGTGGCACGCCGCCCCGACCAGCAGCATCAACGCGACGATCTCGGGATCGCCGTCGATCGCGGCGGCGGGCCGCACGAAGAAACCCACCACACTGCAGACCACGGACAGCGCGATCCCGGCGCTGGTCAGCGCCGCCATCCGCGCCGGGAAGCGGCGTCGCAGTAAGGCGAGCCCGCCGATCACGACGCCGGCCAGGAAATAGGCCAGCTCGCCCGCCGTCACCGACCCGCCGAGGATCATGCGCCGGATCACCTGGTCCAGGTTCAGCCCGGCCAGCACGATGATTTCGGCGATCACCAGGGCTCTGGCCGGTCGCGGGGCGGCACTCGGGAGCACGTCGGCGGTTGTCCTTCCGGTCTGGTGCGGTAGTGGATCAATCATCGACGACCGGCGCCGGGACCGCTGGCTCAGTTGCCCCGGCGCCCTCGTGCTCAGCTCGGTTCGGCCGCGCAGGCGAGATCGCGCTCCAGGAATCGGCCCGTGGTCAGGAACGCCGTCGCCGCGGCGTTGGCGCACTTGTTGCCGACATACGGGTAGACGCCGTGCCCGCCCGCGTCGACGGTGACCATCCGCGCCCGGTCACCGAACGCCTGCCGCAGCCGGGCGGCGCCGGCGAGCGGGGTCGCCGGGTCGCGCCGGTTCTGCAGCATCAGGATGTTCGACGGTCCCCGGTCACCGATGCGCACCGGCGGCTCGGCCGTGACCTCCCAGAACGCGCAGGGCTGGACGTTGGCGCCTGCCGCGCCGAACATCGGGTGCCGGAGCCGGTCGAGCGCCACCGCGGCCTGGTAGCTGCCCACCGACTTAGGCCACCTGGCGTCGGCGCAGATCATGGCGTAGCGACCGGAGATCAGGCTGTCCACATCGCCCGGAGTTCCGGGGCCGAGCGGCGGTAACGGCTGATCGGTGTCGACCGCCCGCCAGATCTTGGCCACCAGCGGCATCCCCGCGTCGTTGTAGAGGAACCCGAAGGTGAGCATGCGGAAGGCCGCGCCGTCGATCTCCCGCACGGGCTTCTTGTCCAGCCGCCCGGCGAGGTCGAAGTACTTCGCCGTGACCTGCTCAGGCGTGGCGCCCAGGTGATACGTGCCGTCGTTGGCGGCGGCGAACTTCGCGAAGTCGGGGAACCGGTCCTCGAAGCCCTGCGCGAAATACCGGTCGTTCGCGTAGTCCCAGCCGCCCGGGTGCACGTTGCTGTCGAGCACGATCCGGTCGCCGCGCTGCGGGAACAACGTCGCGTAGACCGCGCCGAGGTAGGTGCCCCACGAATAGCCCGCGAAGGAGATCTTCTCCTCGCCGAGCGCGGCGCGGATCCGGTCCATGTCCCGCGCGGTGTTGGCCGCGTTGACGTGCGGCAGCAGCCAGGAGGTCTTCGATGCGGCGCATTGCCGTGCGATGGCCTTCGACTGCTCGGCCCGCTTCGCCACGTCGGCGGCGTCGCGTGCGTAGGGCGGGACGTTGCCGACCGCCTGCTGCTCCGGCGTGAGATCGCACGTCATCGGCGTGCTGTGCCCGAGGCCGCGCGGATCGAAGCCGATCACGTCGTAGCCGTCCAGCACACTTTGCGGCAGCTTCGCGGCGGCCAGGTCCGCCGGGAACTTCAGCCCGGGCGACGGCCCGCCGGGGTTGGTCAGCAGCACGCCGCGGCGCTGCCCGGGCGCCTTGCTGGCCAGCCGCGAGATCGCCACATCGATCCGCTTGCCCTCTGGCGCCCGGTAATCCAGCGGGACCTGGATCGTCGAACACTCCAGCCCCGGCGCGGCGGCGTCGGCCGGGCACGGTCCCCACCGCACTCCGCCCGCCGACGCCGCCGCCGGAACCCCCGCGAGCGCACCCGCCCCGAGCACCACCACCGCGAGCGCGATGGCCGGAACCTTCCCCATCCGAAACCCCTCCTCCGAGCGCCTGCGCGCCACAACCGTTGCCTGCCAACCGAAATCGTCCACAGACTGTGCGTGAATCCCCATTCTCTTGCTCGGCGGGCACGAGCACATCAAGCGCGCGAACGGTTCCGGGGCGCCCTCGTATCGGTCAAAAGGACTAGGTACGATTCCGGTCCGCTCTGTGCCGTTGGGAGATTTCCTTGTCCACAGCCAAGTTCCGCCTGCCAGGACTGTCCAGGGCCGATGCGCTCGAGCTGGGCGAGTTCGTCGACCGCGAGTCGGTCTCGTTCGATCACGAGCCGGTTCCCGACGGCAGCTTCGGCGATCTCGGCCTGGTGACCGGCGTCGTGGCCGTCGTCGCGCTCAAGGGCCTCATCGGCTATCTGGTGTACCGGCACCGCGGCAAATCGTTCGAGCAGGTCATCGAGATCCAGCATCCCGACGGGCGAATCGAGCGCAGGACCGTGAAGTGGCGGGACACCTCGAGTGAGCCCGTCGACGCCGCGCTGGCCAAGGAACTCGGCTCCGCCACCGGCATTCCATGGGAGCGGCTGATCGGAGACCCGCGATGAGCGAGCATTTCGCGTCGGCGCTGAGCGGGCGCAGCTTCATCAACCCGGTCACCAACGAGACCGTCATCTCGTCGTTCCAGGTCGGCAAGCATCTGGAAGGCCTGATACAGCGCCACATCCCGCCGGACTGCCTGCCCGCCTTCCTGCACGAGGCGACGCATCACTGGTGCTTCATGCACACCACGGGCCTGGCGCTGAGCCTGCTGCACCAGCGCGCACTGTCCGACGCCGCGGCCTACCGCGGCGAACGCCGCTTCGACGAGGATCTCGCGCGCAGGCTGACGGGCGCCATGATGCGGTACGAGGCCTTCATCGCGTTGCAGCGCCCGCTCGCCGAAGGGCTGGCGTTGTTCGCGGAGTTCGACCTGTCGTCGCATGGCACGTTGCCGAAGCTCTGCCCGGTGCTGTCCAGGGTCGCCGACTACTTCGGCCCCGGTGCCGTCGCCGCCTTCGAGCCGGAGGAGCGCCGCGACACGGTGACCCGCAACCTGCTCGACCTCATCCTCGGCACGACACGCAGGCGCCCGGACGTGGTGGCGCGCCGGACCGACGTGCTCGTGCGGCCCGCCGCTCCCGAGGACGGCGGTTACCTGCCCGGTTACTTGCTCGTCAAAGCCCTCTGGAGCGCCGGCATGGGCGTCGACCCCCGCCTCGGGGATCCGGAGCTGTTCTTCGCCTACTTCATCGCGTACTTCCACACCGATCTCGGGACGATCGCCCACCTGCTCGACGAGGACGACGATCTGCGCTCCGTCGACCGGCTGATCGAGTACTTCGTCGCCCGCGTCGTCCGCTTCGGCCACGCGGATCATCGGGCACACCTCGACGAATTCCTGGCGGAGAACAAGACCCACGAGAGTTTCGAAGACTGGGCGCGTCACGGCAACGTGCGCTGGGAGGTCGACGAAGCCACCGCCGAACTCGGCGTGCGACGCCTGGTGTCGTTGCATGACGAAACCCTGGAGAACGCCACGGAGGAAGACCTCGTCCGCAACGTGGCGCTGATGTTCCAGCGTGGCGTGCTGTCCTTGGGCAGGCACCCGGTCACCATCACCGCCACCGACACGAACCGGTTCGCCGTCACCAGCGGCGAAACCGTGGTCATGACCGGCACCGGCACGTTCGACCTCCCCACCGGGGCCGCGGCGGACGGCCAGGCCGAGATCTCGCTCGACGCCTACAGCGGCTGCGCCGCGATCGCGCTGTCGACCGCGGGCGGCCAGCCCGCCTATTGGTTCTCCGACGACGCGAGCCAGGAGTGGCAGAACTCCTTTCTCAACACCCGAGAGGCCCTGTCCCAGGCGGAAGGCGAAAGCCAGGAGTTCCTGGTCTTGCTGCGAGACGTGGCCAAACAGGCCTCAGGAGTCCTGTATCCCCTGGAGATCGCCCGCGACCGCGCCACCGAGGCCACCACGGTGTTCACCCATCTGGCGGTCGCCGTGCTCACCGCGGCGATGGACCACCGCGTCCCCGACCTCGACGCGGTCGCCACGGCCGTCGACCTGCTCGGGCCCAGCGGCCTCGCCGGTGTCTTCGACCGCATCCGCCACATCCGCGCGCTCGCCTGGGGCGGACTGGTCATGTCCACCGGAGCGCTGCCCGACGTCGACACCGCGCGCAAACTGTTCGAAGAGGACCGCGACATCCACGGTGTGTCCGACGACTTCGACCGGACAATGGACTTGATCCGCCGCACCGGCACCGAGAAACTCGGCAACCCGCTCTACACCGTCCGAGACGGCAGGCCCCTGTTCATCCTGTAGGCCACTCCAGGTCAAGCAGCGTTCTGGTGTCACGAAAGGAGAATCCGGCCGCGGCGATGGCCTCCAGCCTGCCGTCCAGCACGGCGTGATCGGCCTGTCCGGCCAGCAGCCCACGTATCCGTGCCGATCGCTCGCCCGCCTCGACGCCTTCCCCGATCGCGGACGCCCCTCCCCTGATCACCCGGGTCAGCCCGTCCTTCAGCTCGCTCTCACCCCCACGCGGGCTCACGATGGTGCCGACGCATCCGCTTTTCACACCATCAGCCGGATCGGTCACCAGCGTTATCCCAAGATCGGAAAGGTCCCCACGCTGCCCATTCGCCGTCATATGCGCGAAAGAAGTCCAGTGTTCCGCCATCTCCTCGAACAGGACATCCCCACCATCCCGCCGCACAGCGGCCAGCGTCGAGTCGAAAGCGTTGCCACAGCACGCAAGCAGTAACGACATCGAGGACGTCATCCTGGCCTGGTAGACGACGAGCGCGGGCGCTCCCGGAAACAGCCGCCATTCGAGCTCATTGAACCCTCCTGGCCGCTCGCGCACGCGGACCGGCCCGGCGAACCGTTCGGCGGCGGGCGGACCGGAGACACGATCAGCGAACAGACGCATGGGACACAGTTTCTCACGGCCTGAAGCCGTGCATACGACTAGTGGCGCGGCCAGGATCGGTGTCCCGATCAAGAAACCGCGCCTCGTTTTGGGTCTGTTGGGGTCGGATCTCAAGACATCCCGTATGGACATTTCCGCTCCGGGGTCGGGTGGTGTTTGGGGTCGCCGCGGAAATATCCATACGGACCGAGGGCACGGTGGTCGGATTTCGTTGTGGCTCACCGGAAATCCCGCCCGGTACTCGCTGCGCACCTGAGTGCCGGGTCGGCCAGCCCGGCGTTTCCAGTGTCATATGACTCTCGACGCTGGCTGGTAGTGCGGGATGCATGATCAGCACCGAAAGTCCTGACATCGCAGCACCACCGGAGTGGTGGCGCTGCGACAAAGACACGCTACTGCTCGCGAATGTCGCCCGCGAACGAGAGAAACGGCGCCTGGAAGCGGAGCAGGGGCAACGCCGCGCCGGGTTGCCTCGATGACGTGTGTGCCGTCGTCGAGCGCGGCGGCCGCGGCGGCGCCGTGGCTCAGTGAGCAGAACGTGCACTCGTTGCCGCGCAGGAGGGTCTCGGCGAGGAGGCCGAGTGGCCCGGCGGTCCCGGGGCGGAACTCGAACAGGCCGCGGATGCCGGGGGCGGGGGACTTGATGTCGATGTGGGGAATTTGGGCACATCAGTACCACGGGACACTTGAGCCGCTCCGGGATTGCGGCGCCCGGGCTAACTGGGGGCGTCCGTTCGCTGGATGCATGGGGACGGCTTCTTGCTCTGGGTTGTGGGTCTGCCGGGGGCGGATCTAAAGACATCCCGTATGGACATTTCCGCTCCGGGGTCGGGTGGTGTTTCGGGTCGCCGCGGAAATATCCATACGGACCGGGGCACGGTGGCCAGTTTTCGTTGTGGCTCACCGGAAACCCCGGCCGGTACTTGCTGCGCGCCTGAGTGTGGGGTCGACCAGCTCGGCGTGACTAGTGGCATATGACTCTGAACACGCGTAGCATGGAAAACATGATCAGCACCGAAAGTCCTGACACCGCAGCACCACCCGAGTGGTGGCGCTGCGACAAAGACACGCTGCTGCTCGCCTACGTCGCCCGCGAACGAGAGAAACGACGCCTGGAGGCCGAGCAAGGACAAATCCTCGCCGAGATCGAATCCCGCGGGGTGAAGGAGGTGACCGGCTACGCGACCTTGCCGGGGATGCTGGTGGACTGGGTCCAGATCAAGCACTCCGAGGCCAAAGCCCGCGTGGATCGCGCTCGCGCGCTGAACCCGCGCCAGGATGGTGGCACGCGGATCCCGGCGCTGGCACCACATGCCGCCGCGGCGGCGTTGAATGGTGATCTGGGGTCGGCGCAGCTGGATCCGATCATCGCCGCCCTCGGCGCACTCCCACCCACAGTCTCAGCCGAAGACCGAGAGACTGGCGAGCAGATCCTGGTCAACCTGGCCCGCACCGCCGGACCACGCCAGATCACCCACGCCGCCAAGAACCTGCGCGACCGCCTCGACCCGGACGGACGGGAGCCGAAAGACCCCGACCCAGCCGAGCCGCGTCATGAACTCGGGTTCGTGACCCACCGCGACGGCACCCACGGCATAAAGATCAAAACCGACGCCGACACCATCGCCCGACTCAAAGCCACCCTCGACCCACTCGCCAAACCCCGCCCCGCCACCGAAGAAGAAGGCCGCGACACCCGCTCGCAATGGGAGCGGTTGGGGGACGCGTTCGCCACCTTTGTCCGTATCGGTATGGGCAACCCCGACATCCCGACTCAGGCCGGAGACAGCGTGCACGTCGTGGTCACCCTCGGCCTCGACGAACTCAAAACCGGAATCGGACGCGCCTGCTTGGACTTGGTCGGGGATATCAGCGCCAGCGACGCACGCCTGCTCGCCTGTGACTGCAAGGTCATCCCGGTGACTCTGGGCTCTCATGGCGAGCCGTTGGATGTGGGCAGGGCGCAGCGCCTCGCCACACCGGCGCAACGGCGGGCGTTGGCGATCCGCGACGGCGGGTGCGCCTTCCCCGGCTGCGACGCGCCGCCTCAGCAATGTACAGCGCACCACATCGTTTTCTGGGCACACCACGGGGAAACCCGGATCGATAATCTCGTGCTGCTCTGCGGCAAGCATCACCGGCTGATCCACAACAGCGACTGGGACGTGCGCATCGCCAGCGACGGGTATCCCGAGTTCATTCCACCGGCGTTCATCGACCCCGCACGCACACCCCGCCGCAACAACCTCCACACCACCAAAACCTGACTCGACTGATCAGTTGTGCGGGCTTTCCGCCCACCCAGCGGCCGAAATCCCACATATCAACCACCCTGAGCCGCCCCCTCAGAAAACCTCGGCTTAAGCATCAGGCCGCCGACCACCTACCCGATCACCCTTCCTGCCGCCATCGCGCACCACGACCAAAGCAGCCCGACCCGAAGCCCGGGCGGGCAGCAAGTACCGGCCGGAGCTTCTGGTGAGCCGAAGCGGCGTTGTACCACCGTGCCCTCGGTCCGTATGGATATTTCCGCAGCGAGCACAAACACCACCCGACCCCACGAGCGGAAATGTTCATACGGGACCGCCCTAGAGCCGACCCCAACAGACCCCAAACGTCGGGCAAGCGCAGAAAGGCACGCACCCCACTCAGAAGGAAGCCAGGCGCTGGCGCCCTACCCGCGAAAATCCGCCAAGGCGCGAGTCCGAGATTCCTGACTTTCCAGACCTGGCTAGCGTCTGTTCAAGCTCTCACCGATCATCACCAGCAGCTTCAGCAGGCAACCACGCGCTTGACCGGGCGAAGTGCTGCCATCGGACGAGCTCTTGGCGACGACCGCGTCGTTCCCACGACCCACGATGGCCACGAAGTCGGCGTTCGGCGTGCCCTCTACCTGAGCGGTGAACAGGAATTGGGCGTCGAGCCCGTGGGCCACCGGAACCGTTTCCTCAGAGATCCGGTACCGACCCATCCAGTCCACGTCGTAGTAGCCACACTCCAGCGCCTGCTTGGCTTCGGCCACCGCCTGCGCGCCCGTCGCGCCCTCGTATGAGGTCAATCTCAGCGAAAATCCACGAAAGTTGCCGGGCGGCGTGTTCCATGCGACGCCGACCGAGCGGGCCATCCGGTCGTCCGAAGGCTGACGGCTGCCGCACGCGTCGACCAGCCTGAACTTGTGGTTCTCCGACGCCATGAACGGAAGCGGGGCACCGGCCTGGTACAGCTTCGGGTCGATCGTCTTCAGCTCGGCTTCCGACGGCAGCTTCCGGAGGAACTGCTCGACACTCGTCATCGGCTGAGCGATGCCGCTGGGCGGCACCTCCGCGGCGATCGGCGCCGCGGTGCCACCCAGCCTTTCCTTGCAGCCACCGGCCAGCAGGGCACAGGCCACCACGAAAACCGCCGCGATTCGCACGGTCACCCCCCAAGTACAAAACCCCTCGATACCCCTTCCTTCGCGACCATGACAGTCCGCGTTACCCCCTCGGCCTACTTCGGTGTTCGGCCGGCCGCAGCGGGGTGCGGTCCTCGAACATCCCGGACAAGCCACAAAACGCGAATTCGCGCAACGGGATCGCCGGTTTCAAAAGCGGTTGATCGAGCCGACGAGTGCATGAAACCGTGGTCACCGCAACCGGTGAGCGACAGGAGCCACAGTTGACCGTCGAACCAGTCCCGGCCATCGATCTCGCCTTGGCGCGGCGGCTGGTCGATACCCAGTTTCCGCGGTGGGCCGAGTTGCCGCTGCTGCCCTACTCCCCCGCCGGCTCGGATCATGTGATCTACCGGCTGGGCGGCGAACTGTCCGTCCGGCTTCCTCGCCACGCCGGCGCGATCAAGCAGGCGAGAAAGGAAGCCGAGTGGCTGGCCCGGCTTGCCCCGCGGCTGCCTCTTTCCATACCCGTACTGGTCGAGGTGGGAGAACCGGACCTCGGCTATCCCTGGCCGTGGGCGGTGTCGCGCTGGCTCGACGGCGAGGTGGCGACCGTCGACGCCCTCTCCGGCTCACACGAGGCCGCCCGCGCGCTGGCCGGGTTCCTGACCGCACTCCACCGGTTCGACGCCGAACCTCCCGGGGATCTCAGTGGCGAGCCGCTGGCCGAACGGGACACGGCGACGCGATCCGCCATCGCGAAGGTCGGCGACGCGTTCGACGCCGCGGCGATGACCGAGCTGTGGGACGCGGCCCTCGCCGCTCCCGCATGGGACCGGGCACCCGCCTGGTTCCACGGCGACTTCCACACCGGCAACCTGCTCACGACCGGCGGCAGGCTCAGCGCCGTCATCGACTTCGGCGAACTCGGCGCCGGCGACCCGGCCCGCGACCTGATCATCGCCTTCACCCTCATGTCGGCCGAGACGCGAGCCACCTTCCGCGCCGCGCTCGATGTGGACGATCCCACGTGGACTCGCGGTCGCGGCTGGGCCTTGGCCACCGGGCTGAACGCCCATACCTGTTACGCGGCCGTCAATCCCCGCGTCGCCGCGCAGACCACCCGTCAGATCAACCACGCACTCGCCGGTTGACCAACGCTGCCGAGCTACGCCTGACCAAGCCGGGTGCGGATCAAGGTGTCGAGCCGTCGCCATGCCGGTGACGACGCGTTGACGGCGCCTTGGATCAGGGCCGGGATCGCCGAGTCGGTCTCGACGCCGGGCAGCTCCCCGGTCCCGTACCGCTCACGAGTCGCGTCGACGATGCGGCCGGCGAGTTCCTCGAGCCGGGGGTCATGACTGTCGAAGTCATGCGCGCGGTCGTAGTCGAGGAACAGCCCGCGTGACTTCGGGTCGGCCATGATCTCGGCTTGGTCCCGGAACAGCGCGACGGCGACCTCTGGGTGCGTGGTGAACACGAGAATCCACAGATCGCGCTGCAGCGCCACCCACCGTTCGCTGAACCCTAAGCGCGTCAACTCCTCGAGATAGCTCGTGACCTCGGCGGGTATCGCCAGCAACCGCCCCTCGGCCAGCTGCCGGAGACGTTTCTGCGTCGCCCGCATGCCGCGGATGCGGGCGGACAGCCCGGCGTCGATCTCCTCGATCGCTCGCTGGAACTCGTCGTCCCCTGCGGACCGGAGGTCGCGGATGCGGGCCAGCGGGACGCCCGCCTCGGCCAGCGTCCGGATCTTGATCAGCTCGATGGCGGCACCCGCCCCGTACCGGCGGTAGCCGGAGGCGTCGCGGTCGGGTTCAGGCAGCAGCCCCTTGTCGTGGTAGACCCTGATCGTCTTGGTCGACACTCCGACATACCCGGCGAGCTGGCCGATGGTGAGCACACTTGACCTTACCCCTGGGGCAAGGTCGCAGCATGTCGTCATGGTGACCCGAGAAACCCTGCGCGCCCTGGCCGACGAGGGCAACGAGACCGCGTTGGACCGGCTGGCCGACCTTGCCGACGCCCACGGCGAGGTCGGCGAGCTGAGTGAATTGCTGGACGAAGGCTGCATGCACGCCGGACGGCTGCTCACCCGCCGCGCCGTCGCCGCGGGCGGCCTGCTGGAACTGCAACGGATATCCGACGCGGGCTACGACGAGGCGGGGACAGAGCTGGAGCGGCTACTGGCGAGATAAGTCTTACGAACCCGGATCCGGCCTGTTTGGCTCGCACCGCCCGGGGTAACCCACCGGAGCGGATCCGGCGGGCAGGAGGAGTGCGGTGTCCTCGTTGACCGTGCTGTTCGGGATCGCCGGGCTGCTCGCGCTGGCCGCCGCCGTCGTGCCGAAGCTGGTCGCGGAACGCCCCTTCTCGGTCCCGCTCGTGATGCTCGTCGCCGGGATCGGGCTCGGCCTGCTCCCGCTGCCCTCGCCCTACGGCGACAGCTGGAGTGATCCGGCGGCTCATCTGTCCGGCGTCGAGCTGTTCACCCAGCTGGGCATCCTCGTCGCGCTGGCGGGTGCTGGGCTGAGCGTCGACCGCCCGTTCGGGCTGAAACGCTGGGACTCGACGTGGCGGCTGCTGGGGCTGACCATGCCGCTGTCGATCGTCGCGATCGCCGCGCTCGGATATTGGTGGCTCGCGCTGACGCCGGGGGCGGCGCTGCTGCTGGGCGCCGTGCTGGCGCCGACCGACCCGGTGCTCGCGGGCGACGTCGGCGTCCCGGCGCCGGACGTCGAGCCCGAATTGGCCCGTGACAACGAAATCCGGTTCACCTTGACCAGCGAGGCCGGGCTCAACGACGGCCTGACCATGCCGTTCGTCCTGCTCGCGCTGGCGCTCGCCGGCGGGTCCGGAATGGACTTCGCGGACGTGCTCGTCGATTTGGTGCTGCCGGTGGCGACCGGCGTTGTGATCGGACTGGCAGGCGGCCGGGCACTCGGCTGGGCCATGTTCCGCACGCCTTCGGATCGGCTGCGGCTGGCCGAGTACGCCGACGGGCTGGTGCTGCTCGCGCTCGCCTTCCTGCCCTACGCGGTGGCGGAACTGTGCCACGGCAACGGTTTCGTCGCCGTGTTCGTGGCGGCGATCGTGGTGCGGGCCCAGGAGCGTTCACACGACTACCACGGGGTGCTGCACGCGTTCGGCCACCAGCTGGAGCGGCTGTTCGTCCCGCTCGCGCTGCTCGGGCTCGGTCTCGCGCTCGGCGACGGCCTGCTTCGCGGGCTCCGCCCGGTCGAGGTGGTCATCGCCGTCGTCGCGGTGCTGGTGGTGCGCCCCGTTTTGGGGTGGCTCTCCCTGATCGGCTCGTCGGCGGGCGGGCGGGCCTCGGCCGCCATCGCGTTCTTCGGGGTCCGCGGCATCGGCACGCTGTACTACCTGGCCTACGCGCTGAGCAGGGCCGACGTCGACGGGCAGGACGCGCTGTGGCGGATCGGCGCGCTCGCGGTCGCGATCTCCGTACTGGTGCACGGCATTCTCGCCGAACCGGCGATACTCCGGATCGAACGCGCGGGCGGGCACACCCCGCGCGAGGTTTAGCAGCGGCGGCGAGGCGGTACCCGCCTCGCATGCGCGAAACCGCCGCGAAGGTACTGACCGTCAATGCCGGTTCGTCGTCGATGCGGGCACACGTCGTCGCCGACGGGGCCGTGGTGGACTTCTTCGAATCGGAGAAGCCGCCCGATGCCGAGGAGACGCTCGGCGGGCTGCGCACCCTGATCAGCCGGGTGTCCACTGTGGACGCCGTCGCGCACCGGATCGTGCACGGCGGACCGGACATCACCCGGCCGACGCGCGTCGACACGCGAGTGCGCGCGCTGCTGGACAACGCCGCCTCGCTGGCGCCGCTGCATATGCCGCAGGCATTGGCGCTGCTGGACTTCGTGAGTGAACGGCTGCCCGCCGTGCCCCAGGTCGTCTGCCCGGACACGGCGTTCCACCGAGACCTCCCGGAGCGGGCTCGCGCCTACGCGCTGCCGGAAAGCTGGCGAGCGCGCTGGGGACTGCGCCGCTACGGCTTCCACGGCATTTCGTACGGCTGGGCGCTGGGCCGGGCTTGCGAGCTCCTGGATCGTCCCGCGCGAGAGCTCAACCTGCTCATCGCGCATCTGTCCGGCGGCTCGTCGGCGTGCGCGGTGAGCCGGGGCCGCAGCGTGGACACCACGATGGGCTTCACGCCGTTGGAAGGCCTGATGATGTCCAAGCGGTCCGGCTCAGTCGACCCCGGCCTGCTGCTGTGGTTGCTGCGCGAGCACAAGCTCACCCTCGAGGAGCTCGAAACCGGGCTCCAGCGTGAGTCCGGGCTGCTCGGCCTGTCCGGCACCTCCGGTGACACCCGCGACCTCGTCCGCGCGGCACACCAGGGCGACGTCCGCGCGAGCTTCGCACTGGCCACCTTCCAGCATCGCGCCGCGCGGGAGATCGCCGCCGTCGCCGCGAGCCTGCCGTCGGTGGACGCGCTGGTGTTCACCGGCGACATCGGCTGGGATCAGCCAGAAGTCACCGAGGCCATCGCGACCGGGCTGGGCGTGCTCGGCATCCGCGGCGGCCTCGACTCGCGCCGTGACGCCGACGCCGTGATCAGCGAGCCGGGCGCCGCCGTGCCGGTGCTGGCCATCCGCTCACGCGAAGAGCTGCAGCTCGCCTCTCTCGCGGAGTTTGACCTTGGCCGCGCCGGGAATACCCGACCATGGACAGTCGCGAGGGCATGACCTGGGTGCACTACAAGCTCCACGCGGAGTTCGTCGTCGAGCCTCGCTTCCGGCGTGCGCTGAGCTGGCTGCGCGGCGGGCTTGAACTCGGCGAGGACGGCCTGCTGGTCGAGTTCGGGCCGTGGCGGGTCAGCACCCCGCTCGCCAATGTCGCGGGCGCCGAGGTCACCGGCCCGTTCTCGGCGTGGAAGGCGATCGGTCCGCGCCTGTCGCTCGCCGACGGGGGACTCACCTTCGGCACGAACACCCACGCGGGCGTCTGCGTCACCTTCCACGAACCCGTGCGCGGCATTGTCCCCGCTGGCCTGATCAAACATCCTTCGCTGACGGCCACGGTCGCCGAACCCGAACTGGTCGCGCGGGCACTGCGGCGCATCGCCACCGCCCGGAACACCTAGATCAGGCGTTCACCGTCTCCGGAGCGAGCACGTACGTCGCGTAGGCCGCCCTGATCACCGGTTGTGCGACGTTGCGCACCCGCACCCCACCCGGCGTCACACCCTGTTCGCAGCCATAGTGCGCGTGGCCGTGGATCGCCAGGTCGGCCTGCTTCTCGTCGATCGGCTCGCACAGCAGGTACGAACCGAGGAACGGGTAGATCTCCGGCGGCTCGCCGTGCAGCGTGCCGTTGATGGGCGCGTAGTGCGTGAGCGCGACCGTGAAATCGGTGTCCAAGCTCATCAGCGCCTCGCGGAGGCGGCCGGCGGTCTCCATGGTGTGTTCGACGAAGGCCTTCATCTCGCGTTCGCCGAACCGGCTGGCGCACTTGCCAGCGAAGCCGCCGCCGAACCCCTTGGCGCCCGCGACGCCGAGCGTGCGGCCGCCGATCTGCAGCGTGGTCGCGGTGCCTTCGAGCACGGTGATGCCGGTTTCCTCCAGCATCGCGGCGATCGGGTCCGCCGCGTCGCTGTGGTGATCGTGGTTGCCCAGCACGGCGACGATCGGCACCGCCAGCCCGGCGAACTCGTCCGCGACGACCCGTGCCTCGTCCAGGCTGCCGTGCCGGGTGAGGTCGCCAGCCAGCAGCAGCACGTCGGCGTGGCTCGCCAGGTTCTCGAGCGCGGGGCGAAGCTGCCCTCGGGCGTCTTCACCGAGGTGGATGTCGCCGACGGCCGCGATCCGGATCATCGGAGGTCCTCGTGGTGCGTGGGCTCGCGGGAGTCGGACACCCGCACGTCGTTGTGCACCAGCTCGGTGCTCACGTAGTCGCGGACGACCGCGTCGAGCTCGGCCTTGCGGTTCTCGCACGCCACCTCACCGCTGAGGTGCACGTGGTCGCCGCGCACGGTGACCCGGACACCCAGCTCGGCCGTCCTCGGGTCCTCGGCGATGGCCTTGGTCAGATGCGCCACCAGGTATTGCGGTGTCTCCGGCATGGGCGTCTCCCTCCGTTCGATGATCCCGAGCGCTTCCAGCAGGCCCAAGAACGCGGCGGCGTACGGCGACTCGGCGGTCTCTTCGGTGACGCGGCGCCAGTCGACCTGCTCGCGCAGATCCCTGGCGACCCGCAGCAGCGGCGTGAAATCACAGCGGTGCGCCTCGAGCACGAGCACCTTGTCGATCAGCAGATCGGTGCCGCTGAGCACCGGCGCGGCGGTCGGCCCGATCCGCATCAGCGAGGCCCGGTCGAGCAGCTCGTCGGTGACCGGGCGGTAGTTGGGCCGGAAGATCAGATCGACCAGCCGGTCCCCGTCGTACACTTTGGACAGCCAGTCCTCCGGCGGCTCGACCGCCCGCAGGCCGGCCGCCACCAGCGCCTTCACCGCAACCGGCAGGTCCTCTTCCTTGAGGAACAGGTCGACATCGTGGTCCGACGGCGGGCCGCCGCGCGCGTAGACCGCGCATCCGCCACCCACCGCGAACCTGACACCTGTCTGGTTCATGGTGGTGACCACCCGGGTCAGCGTCTCGAGCAGCTCCTGCTCGGTCATGAGCCGGACCGCTCACTCAGTTCTTCGACGGCCATTTTCAGGCGATTCCCGTTCGGCGCCTGCTTAAAACGCGGCTATGCGTCTCGCGTCACTGGAAACGCCCCACGTTCGCCCGGGCCCAGTCCGCGAAGGTGCGGGGCGGACGGCCGGTCACGTCCTCGACGGTCGGGAACACCGTGGCCTCGTCGAGCTTTCCGCCGGAGTAGAAGGCGAAGAACGCGTCGACGAACTGCTCGGGCATCTGGGTGAGCATCTCCGCGCGGGCCTCGTCGTCGGGCTGCGCCTCGTAGCGGATCTCGCGCCCGAGCACCTCGCCGAGGATGCGGACCCGGTCTCCCGGGCGCAGGGCCTCCGGGCCGGTCACCGGGTACACGCGGCCCTCGTGGCCTTGCGAGACCAGCGCCCGCGCGGCCACCGCCGCGATGTCGGCCGGGTCGATGACGGCGGACGGGACATCCGGCCACGGCGCCCGCACCACCCCGGCCTTGACCTGTGGCGACCACTGGAACGCGTTCGTCATGAACATGCGCGGGCGGACCATCGTCCACGCGAGCCCGGACGCCCGCAGCGCGTCCTCGGTGTCGATCATGTACCGGGCGACGGCGTTGGTGCGGTCGCCGGTCTCGGCCGAGCCGCCGGACATCAGCACGACGCGCCGCACCCCGGCCTTCTCCGCCTCGGCGAATATCTCCGGCGCGTACCCGCTGAGCAGGAACAACGCCTCCGCGCCCGCCAACGCCGGCGCCAGCGACGCGGGGTCGGTCAGGTCACCCGCGACGGCCTCGGCGCCCGCTGGGACCGCCGCCTTCGCCGGGTCCCTGGTCAGAGCCCGCACCCGCGCTCCTGCCTCGAGCACGTGGCGAACCACTTCACGTCCGACGTTCCCGGTCGCCCCTGCCACAACGATCATGGTCACTCCCCAGTGATGTCAGGGCTCCCACCCTAACGGGGTCGTGAGTGTTTAGGCCGGTTAGAACCGGCCGGAACACTCACGACCTCAGAGGCCGCCGTGCGCGCTTTCACGGGGCTCGCTTGGGGCAGTTTCGCCGCGAGCTGCCTGCCGCGAGTGATCATCGGCATCTCGACCCAGCGGTACAGCACGCAGGCGATGCCGAGCGCGACCGCGGCGGTGGCGATGGCTTTGCCCCAGCCGGGCGGTGCGATGACCCCGGTCACCGCGGCCGCCATCACCTGGCTCAGGTACAGCCCATAGGACCGGTCGCCGATGTACTTCAGCGGGCGGCAGGCGAGCAGCCGCTGCACCGGGCCGGGTGCGACCACCGCGACCAGCAGGAGCGAGGACACGAGCGCGTAGATCGGGGTGAACCAGGGGATCCCGCCGACCAGCGGCACCAAGTCGCCGACGAACAGCTGGAACACACAGAACCCCAACGCGACGGGCACCGCGACGACCGGCCGCATGAGCGGGCGCACCAGCGCGAAACCCTTCGGGTGATGCATCAGCAGCGCGAGCAGGCAGCCGATGACCAGCGAAACGTAGTGCGCCGCGAGCTTCCCCATGCCCTCGCCGTTCGTCAGCGGCAGCACCACGAAGACGACCGCCGCCACGCTGAGCACGCAGATTCCCGTGCGCAGCCACAGTTTCCGGCTTTTCGCCAACGCCGTGAGCACCAGCAGCGCGGGCCAGACGAAGTAGAACTTCTCCTCCACACCCAAGGTCCACGACATACCCAGCGGCGTGTTGTAGTCGACGAGTTCGTTGCCGAACACCAGATACAGCGGCATCGCGTCGCCCAGCCTGCTGCTCCAGTACTGCCCGCCGATCACCACGAACACCGCCGTCAGCGCGAGCACCGTGTAATACACCGGCATGATCCGGAACACCCGGCGCACCCAGAACGCACGCAGCGAAACCCGCCCGGACCGGTCCTCCTCGCGCAGGCTCAGCGTGGTGATCAGGAAACCCGAGAGCACGAAGAACAAGTGCACGGCGATCCAGCCCTGCAACGGCCCCAGCGCGGGCCCGCCGTAGTGGAAGAACACCACGGCGACCGCGGCGAGCGCGCGCACGCCGGTCAGCCCGTGGAAATGGCGGGTGGCGAGGTACTCGGCGTAACTCATCGGCATGCCGGACAGCCTCGGCCGCGCCGCTGAAGCGAACCTTAAGCTCGCTGAAGACGTCTTCAGGATCCCTCCACGGAAACACACGGCCGCCGTCCACTAAGGACATCGCGACTCGGGTAACACCGTCAGGATCGGCGAGGCTCTACTGCGTTCGGACGTCGCGACGAGTCCAAGCTAGATCAACTTCCGCGACGGTCACCAGGAACTTTCGCCAGCAGCTTTCAGGCAGTTTCCGGGTGATTTCCGCCGGTGTCCGCGCTCAACCGGCTGCCGAGTTCGTCGAGGCTGGTTGCCAGGTCCTTGGTCACCACCGTGCGTGGCAGCCGGGAAGCGAGTGCGGCGCCGAAGCCCGCCATGCGGATGGTCTGCTCGATCACCGCGTCCGTGTCGGCGGGCCAGTGCGACAGCGGCTGGGCGATGAGCAGCGAAGCGCAGCCGTGGACGGCGGACCACAGGCTCGCCGTCAACACCCGGGGATCGCCTTGGAAGACGCCGTCGTCGACGCAGGCGGCCACGTTGTCGACGAAATGCTCCATGCAGGCGGAGACGGCCGCGGCGGCCTCGGGCCCGGTGGCGGGCCGGGTGATCAGCGTCCGGTACTGCACCGGGTGCTCGAGGGCGAAGTCGATGTAGACCCGCGCGGCCCGGCGCAGCGTGGTGAACGGGTCCCGTCCCTCTTGGACGACCGCGCACAGGCGCTGGCTCAGCTCGGTCCACACACGCAGGCAGACCGCCTCGACCAGCGCCTCCTTGTCGGCGAAATGCCGGTAAACCGACGGCGGGGTGACGCCTGCCGCCTCGGCGACCGCGCGCACGGTCACCGCGTCCTCGCTGCCGGTGGCGATGAGCAGCTCCTCGGCCGCGCGCAGCAGCTCATCCCCCAGCAGGGCGCCGTAGCCGCGCCGGGCCCGCACTCGCTTGGTCACCACGTTCGTAAGTTGACACCGTTACCGTAACCATGTCAACGTAACGTCGTTAACCTACCAACAGTAAGAACAGGTGCGCTCGTGACCAACGC
Organism: Amycolatopsis xylanica; assembly: GCF_900107045.1. Lineage (GTDB taxonomy): Bacteria > Actinomycetota > Actinomycetes > Mycobacteriales > Pseudonocardiaceae > Amycolatopsis > Amycolatopsis xylanica. Next base: position 882,006 of record NZ_FNON01000001.1, on the reverse strand, counting down.
CCAGATCCGCCTCGCCGCCCACCCCACCGGCCTGCCCCAGCCCTCCGACTGGGACTACAGCGAGCAGCCCGCACCCGAGCCCGGCCCCGGCGAATTCCTCGTCCAGGTCGAGCACCTCTCCCTCGACCCCGCGATGCGCGGCTGGATCTCCGGCGTCCGCACCTACGTCGAGCCGGTCAAGCTCGGCGAGGTCATGCGCGCCGGCGGAATCGGCCGGATCGTCGACTCCCGGCACCCGGACTTCGCGGTCGGCGACACCGTGTCCGGCCCGTTCGGCGTCCAGCGCTACGCACTCGGCCGCGAGGACACCGTCACCAGGATCGACACCTCGCTGGCGCCCGCACCCACCCACCTGGCCGCGCTCGGCATCGCGGGCATGACCGCCTACTTCGGGCTGTTCGACGTCGGCCGCCTCGAACCCGGCCAGACGGTCGTGATCTCCGGCGCGGCGGGCGCCGTCGGCAATGTCGCGGGCCAGATCGCCCGCATCAACGGCTGCCGCGTCATCGGCATCGCGGGCGGACCGGAGAAGTGCGCCCACCTCGTCGACGACCTCGGCTTCGACGCCGCCATCGACTACAAGGCCGGCGACATCCGCGCCCAGCTGCGCACTCACGCCCCCGGCGGCGTCGACATCTACCTCGACAACGTCGGCGGCACCATCCTCGACGACGTCCTCACCTGCCTGGCCCCCGGCGCCCGCGTCGTCATCAGCGGCGCCATCTCCCAGTACAACGCCACCCAGAAAACGCCCGGCCCGGCCAACTACCTGCAGCTGCTCTTCAAGCGCGCGTCCATGACCGGGTTCGTCATCTTCGACTACGCCCACCGCTACCCCGAAGCACAGGCGAAACTCGCCGAATGGGTCAGCACCGGCCAGCTCATCTCCACCGAGCACATCGTCGAAGGCGACATCAAAGACTTCCCCGAAACCCTGCTCACCCTCTTCAGCGGGGGCAACACCGGAAAGCTCATCCTCGCCCTGCCCTAGGCAGTACCGCGTTCGCGGCGCCAAAACCGGTGGCGCGGGTGCGCGACAATGGTGGGCGTGTCCATCCGGCTGGCGTTCGGCGTGACGGCCGGGCCTGGGTCGAGCTGCTGGCTCCCCACGCCCGGCGGCCGGACCACGCCCAGGCAAGCCGACGCGCGGGCGGACGCGCCCGGTTCACCCGTCGCCGTCGGCCCGCCCGGCGCGGAACCCGAGGTGCTGCGGGACGCGGCGAGGCGGCTCGATCTGCTCGTGCGGAACGGAAGTGAGACCGCCGCGGGCGCGGGGGTCGATCTCGGTGGCGGGTTCACCTCGGCGCGGCTGGCGGGGGCGCAAGGGGATCGGCGGGACGCGGTGCTCGCCGCGCTGCAGTTCCTGGGCGCCGACGGGGCGGAGCGGCTGGGTGATCGGGCCGCGGTGCTGGTGGCGTTGTTCGGGCCCTCGGCGACCAAGCGAGTCGGGGCGGCCGCACACCGAGCGGTCGCCGAGCGTCGGTGGTCGGCGTTGCAGCTGGCCTCGGCGGCGTCGGACCTGCTCGGGCCCGAGCAGCTGGAGCGGGTGCTCGAACTCCGTGCGCCGGAAGGGATCGACCCGTTCCCGCATGGCGCGGCGTCCACTGTGGCCGATCATCTGGGCCGCGTGCTGGCGGGGTATCCACGGCCGCGGCGGCTGACGCTGATCCTGAGCCTGTGGGACGACGTGTGCGGGCGGCTGGTCGAGCGGGAGCGCACGGAACGGCGGGCCACGACGCAGACCCGGATCGAGCGGATCGACAAGCTCCGCGCGCGGCATCGTGCTCACTTCGACGAGGCGATCATGCGGCGGCTGGCGTGGTCGATCGACGGTGAGCCGACGCTGGTGACCGCCGCTCGCTGGCGGCCGCCCCAGTGGTGGACCGCGCAGGAGCTCGGCCGGTTGCTGGACGACGCCATCGCGGCCATCGCGCTGCTGCGGTTCGCCAAGACCCTGTCCGACGAAGGTCTCGCGGCCGCGGCGGAGAAGCATCGCGCCGAGCTGCTCGTGGCCGAAGCCTGCCTCACCGAGGAGGAGCGGTCCCAGGCCGCGCGCCGTCCTGAAGGCGGCTACAGCCACCCGGCTCGGCCAGGATGCTATGCGCACCAAGTGGTTCAGGTGTTGAGTCCACAACGGACGATCACCGCGAAGACCGAGACCTACGTGAAGACCCGCACCGCCATGGCCCGCAACTACGGCGTGGTCGTGCTGGACGCCGTGGGTGATCTGCTTTTCGAAGACGGCACGCCGCTGCACAACTGCTGGGACACCTGCAAGCCGTGGCATGCCGCCCACCTGCGGCAGTGGCGCGCCGCGGCGGGGTTCTCGCGGTCGCCGGACGGCTGGGAGCAGCCGCCGCTGGCCGACGCGCACGCCGACGGTCCGAAGGGGACGCTCGCGCAGCGGCTCGCCGCGGGCCAGGCCGATCCGGCCTCGGTGGAAACGCCGCATGATCTCCTCTGGCTCGCGGACCTCGCCGACGCGCTGGCGCCCTTCCACGGCGCCGAGCACGCCACCGTGCGCCACGAGCGGCCGGGCCCGGATCTGGACTACAAGACGCCCGCCACCCCGCGGACCGACTCGATACCGCTCATGGCCGCCGAGGTCGCGCAGCTGGTCCGGTTCGGAGCGGCGCCGCCACCTCGCTGCGGCGGCTGGGCCGAGCTGGCGGCCGGGGTCAGCGCGGACGCGGTGATCGCCGAGGCCAGCGTCGGCGACTTCACGCTCCCACCCGAAGTGTCCACTCTGGACAAGCAGGTCCTCGACGGCACCGAGCTGATCATCGAGCTGGGCCGCGAGCCGAGGCAGCTGGCCGAGTGGTCCGGCTACATGGGCAACTGCATCGGCGAGTCGTGGTACGCCGATCAGGCTCGCCGGGGCCAATGCGTGCTGATGGCCTTGCGCGATCCCGCCGACGGCCGCATCGTGGCCAACCTCGACATCCGGCGCCACACCGGCGGCTGGCACGTCCACGAGTTGCGGGCGCGGTTCAACGACGAGGTCGCCGCGGGGCTCGAAGAGCACGTCAAGCACTGGGTGGAGGGCATTCCCGCGCCCGTGCCGCCCGCGGCCGAGCCACTGGTGCCCGTGCCGCCGGTGCGCAGCGGCTCCGGTCGGCGTGCCGCGGCGAGTGAGCTCTCCCCCGAGCTCACCGGCGCGCTGGCCACGGCGGTGGCGCGGGAGCTGGCCTCGGCGCAGGCCACGGCCGCGCGGCACGCCTATGTCACGCTCGCTCGCGGGTTCGGGCGGCCTGGCCGTCCCGCCGACTTCGAGCCGGACGCGGCGGTGATCGCGGTGAAGCGGATCGGCCCGGCCGAACACGTCGAATTGCTTCGCGCGGCTCTCCAGGACGGCCTCGGCGTGCCGGCCCTGTGGCGGGCGACGCGCGTGCGTCCGCTGGCCACCGCGGTAGGCAAGCTCGATCCGGACCTGCGCACCTACGACCGGCTCGCGGCGCTCACCGACGGCTCCCCACTGCCGCGGACGCTGCGCGCGCTCGTGCGCCGTCCGGACATCGCACCGGCCCACGCACTGGACACGGTGGCGCGGACCGTCCGCTTGGCCATGGGGAAACTGCTCGGCGACGACACGCTTGCCCGCTCGGTCGCCCAGCGTCCCTCGGCCGAGCTGGTGTGCGCGCTGGCGATCGCGGCCACCTGCGCACCCGAGTCCACACTGGACACCGTGCCGGTCGCCGAGCCGAAAAAGGTCCTGCTGCGCGGCTTTCCCGCCAGCGATCTGTCCGACGAGCAAGGACCGTGGCAGCGCGCGCTGCCCGCGGCGGCCGAACTCGGCGCGCCCGTGGAGCTGTTCTGGGACCGCGTCGCCGAGCACGGCCTGCGCATCCCGGCGGCGCTGCTGGGCAAGGGCGGCTGGCCCGCGCTCTGGCGCCGCGCGCATCGCTGAAGCCCGGGAAAGGTTCCCGGTTTCGCCCAGGCGCGCTCCCTGGCCGCGGGGAAGGCCGGGCCCTAGCCTGCACGAATGGCTTTCGACGTCGTCGTGTTCGGCACCGGCTCACTCGCGCGCGCCGTGTGCCACTCGCTGGCCGCCCAGCTGACGGGCCCGGCGACCGCGCTGATCGTCGGGCGGTCGCGGGAGCGGGCCGCCGAGGTGGCGTTCATCGCCGGGGCACGGGCGGCGACCCGTGACCAGGACCTCCGGTTCGCCGCGGCCGATCTCGACCTCGAGAACACCGAGGCACTCGAAGGGCTCGTCCAAGACGCCCGGATCTGTGTGGTGTGCGCGTCCGAGCAATCGCCGTGGGAGCGAACCACCTCGCCCTCCGGGTGGACCGAGTTGATGGGCAGGGCCGGGTTCGGCGTCAGCCTCCCGTTCCAGGCTCACCTCGCCGCCGCCGTCGCGCGGGCCGTCGGCGCGCGCTCCCCCGGGACTCTGGTCGTCAACGCCTGCTTCCCCGACGCGGTCAACCCCGTGCTGGCCGCGCTGGGGCTGCCGATCTGGTGTGGCGTAGGCAATGTGGCCGTCGTGGCCACGGCCCTTCAACTCGACCTGGGTCTGCCGGACCAGACCGGCCTGCACGTGCTCGCGCACCACGCACAGCTCCACACCCCGCCGCCCGGCTGCCCTGAGGCGATGGCCTGGAGCGACGGCACGCCGGTGACCGACGTGAGCGGGCGTTTGGCGACACAGCGCTCGGTGCGGCGCGCCGAGCTGAACGAGATCACCGGGTTCGCGGCAGGCCGGTTGATCGACGCCGCGCTGCGGGGCACCGCGTTCGCCACCCATCTGCCGGGCCCGTCGGGACTGCCCGGCGGCTATCCCGTTCAGGTGCGGGGAAACGACATCGAACTGCGGCTGCCCGCCGGGCTGTCCGCGGCCGAGGCCGTCGCCTGGAACGAGCACGCCGCGCGGTTCGACGGCGCGTGGCTGTCCGAGGGCAGGATCGTCTTCTCCCCCACGGCCCGGGAAGCACTCCGCGAGCACCTGCCCGACGCACCGGACGGCTGGGAACTCGACGAGCTTCGCGAGCGGCTGCTCGCGGTCCGGCGGCGGCTTCGAGCCGTCACCGCGCGGGTGCCATGACACCCGCGAAGTACTCGTCCAGCTCGACGACGCGGTGGCCGTCGATGCCCTCGCGGGTCGCGGCGAGGTCCAGCCGCGCGGGCCGCCGGTCGTCCTGGAAGTAGACGGCGCGCAGCCCGCCGCCCGCCGTCATCTCGACCACCGGGTTGGCGGCCAGGAAGTCGCGGACCGCCGGGGTGTCGCGGCGGGCGTGCCACCACACGCGCAGGCTTCCGAGGTGATTGGGCGCCAGCTCGCCCATCGGCCCGACCTTGCGCTTCCACTGCAAGGTGCCCAGGCTCAGGAAGGGCTCGCACCCGCCGAAGTCGACCTGCCGCACGCCATTGGCACTGGCCCATTCCAGGATCAGGTGATCGCTGACGCGCATGGCGCCGTCCTCGTACAGCTCCGCGAGGCCGTCCAGCACACCGACCAGGCGGACGCTCAGGATCCCCGTGCCGGGTTCCCACCGGCACAGCATGCCGGCCACCCGTTCGCCGTCACGGGTCACGAAGGCCAGCATTCCCTTGCGGAACAGGCATTCCCTGGCGTAGTCGAGCGACTCGCTGCGGGCGCGCGCGCCGTGCCGGGACCGCATGGTGGGCACATGCATGCGGTGGTAGAACCAGTCGAGCGAGGCGGCGTCCCCGGCCACCTCGAGCGCCCACGCCCCGGTCCGCTGGAATGCGAGCGCGCAGCGACGCTCGGATTTCGACATCCGCCGTCGCCAGCCGTCGCCGCCGTCCTCGGTGCTCGCGAGGATGTGCAGCCGGAACGGCAACGTCAGCGCCGAGTCACGCGGAAGCCGCGCGATCTGGGCCGCGGAGCCCGCCACGGCGACCAGGTCCGCGTCGGGCAGGACGTCCCCTCGCAGCAGCGTTTCCCGATCGGCCCGGCCTTGAACTCGCGAGGTGGTCACGGCGCCGAGTGCCTCCCGGCGTTTCTCCAGCATCTGGTGGATCTTCACGATGCCGTGCGCCGGACCGGCGTAGGCGATGGTGGGCGCGTCCGGGCCCGCGTCCGAGGTCACGGCCGACCAGGGCAGCACCCGGTTCTCGAGCCAGGTCCTGGTGGCGATCACGCGGCTGTCCGTGCCCTGCGACCACAGATACTGTGCCCGAGAACGCCATCGCCGCGCGAAATCCGTGGTCCCCATCCCGTCTGTTCCCCTTTCGGTACCGCCTGTGCCAGGAGGATTTCCCGCCGCACCGGGTCGCGACCCCCTGTCGATCCGGGAAGCGTCTCGACCACGATGGGTGATCACGAAACCTCACAGAAGGGGCCACGATGCGGGTTCTGGTGGTGGACCACCATCCGGTGACCAGGGACGGTGTCGGCCTGTGCTTGACCAGCGCGGGGATCGCGCGGTCCATCGAGGGCGCGAGTGACGCCGACGAGGCGCTGCCCCTGCTGGAGGAGTTCCGGCCGGACGTGGTGTCGCTGGGGCAGCATCGCGCGCTCGGGTTCATCCGGCATGTGCGCGACCGGCATCCCGGCGTGCGGGTGCTGGTGCTGGCCCACGCGCCGCTCGCCGAGATCGTGCCCGCGATCCGGGCGGGCGCGCACGGCTACGTCAGCAAGGCCACCACCGGCGCCGCGCTGGCCGGCGCGGTGACCCAGGTGCTGCACGGACCGGTCGTGCCCGCCGAGCTGGCCGCGCTGATCGCGGGCGAGTTCGGGCAATCCGAGTACCGGCCGTGGCTCACCGCCAGGGAACGGGACGTGCTGAGCTGCTTGGCCAAGGCCTACGACAACCAGGAGATCGCCGCCGAACTCGGCATCGCGGTGCGCACGGTCAACCGGCACCTGGAGACGATCAGGGACAAGCTCGGCACCCGCCGCCGCTCGCACCTGATGCGGTTCGCCCGTACCGGCCATGCTAGCTGGCCTCCACTCGCCGGTTCAGCGCGCTGAGCACGTCCGGAACCGCCCATTCCTTGGCGTACAGCTGATCTCCGACGAACAACACGTCCAATTTGGACAGGTCGAAGGTGCGGTAGGCCTCGCCTGCCGACCTCGCGGTCGGCTGGCCCTTGACGTTCAGCGAGGTGTTCATCAGCACGCCGACGCCGGTCAGCCGCTCGAACTCGTCGAGGATCCGCCACAGGCGCGGATGGTCGGCCTCGTGCACCTCCTGGACCCGGGCCGTCCCGTCGTCGTGGATGACCGCGGGGATTTCGCCCGCGGTCGCCGGACGGGCGGGCACGGCGACGGTCATGTGCCGCATGTTCGTCCCGTCGGGGATTTCGAAGTACCGGCGGGCGCACTCCGACTTCACGGCAGGCGCCAGCGGCCGGAAGTCCTCGCGGAACTTCACCGCGGCGTTGACCCGGTCCCGCATCTCCCGGCGGCGCGGATCGGCCAGGATGCTGCGGTTGCCGAGCGCCCTCGGCCCGAATTCCAGCCTGCCCTGCGCCCACCCGACGATGTGCCCCGCGCTGAGCAGGCGCGCCGCGACGCTCTCCGCCTCCTGGACCTCGGCGGTGAAGTACGGCTGGTCGTCGGGGACGCGGTCGTCGTCGACGTCCGGGCCGAGGAAGGTGAGCGCCGGATAGCCAGCCGCCGCGCGGGCGAGGTCCACACCGGACAGTGCCGCGCCGACGGCGGTCCCCTCGTCTCCGGCCGCCGGTTGCACGTAGACCGCGTCGACCAGTCCTGACGCGGCCAGCCTGCCGATGGCCACGCAGTTGAGCGCGACCCCGCCCGCGAAGGCGATCTTGCGCAGCCCGGTCTTGCCCACCCAATGGCGCACGAGGTGTTCGAGCGCTTGCTCCAGCCTCCGCTGCGCGGCGGCGGCCAGGTCGATGTGCGTCTGGGTCAGCTCACCGTCCCGGCTCGGGCATCCTTGTGCGGCAAGCCATTCGCGCGACGCGGAGAAGGTCTCCTTGGCGCGGGAGTCCCGGTTCAGCCGCAGCAGCGGAACGTCGAACCTGCCCTCGGCGCCGAGCGTGATCGCCTCGGCCATGGCGCCGGAGAACCGCTCCGGGTCACCGGACGCGGCGAGCGCCATCACCTTGTACTCGTCGCTGTTCGGCCAGTATCCCAAGTGGAGGGTGAGCACCGCGTAGAACAGGCCGAGGCTGCCGCGGAAGTCCAGCGCGGCGAGCCGGGTCAGCTTGCCGTCGTGCCAGTGGTGGACGGTCACCGCGTGCAGCTCACCCATGCCGTCCAGCACGACCACGAGCGCCTCGTCGAAGCCGCTCGGCACCGCGGCGGTCAGCGCGTGCGCGTGATGATGGTTCACGGCGCGCACGTCGACGCGGCCCGACAGCTCAGGGAAATGCTTGTGCAGCAAGGTGGTTTGACACGCGGGCGCGTACACCGTGTCGAATCGCCGCTTGCTCACCTCGTCGCCCTGCGAGAACGCCTTCAAGGGGCCGTAGTCGAAGTTGTGCCGCACCTCGTCGACGTCGGTGATCGACAGGCCCGCGACGCCGAGACAGGACCGGATGGCGTCGGCCGGGAACCGATGATCGAACTTCTCGCCCGAAAACCGCTCCTGCTGAACGGCCGCGACCAGCCGGTCGTCGACGAAAAGCGCGGCCGCCGAGTCCAGGCCCTGGTACAGCCGCGCCTCACCGGCCGTCAGCCCGGGAAAATGGGCTTGCTTGAACTCGCGTGACCCGTCGAACCCGCTGTAGCCGAGCACCACACTCATGCCTTGTCCCCCGTTCTGCTGGCCGCCCCCGAGGCGGCGCTGACGCTGGCACGCGCCGCCGCGACGGCCTCCAGCACTGTTTCGCGGTCCTCGTTCGCGTAGGCCTGCAGCAGCAACGTCGCCGCGTCGAGCGAGCACCGCGCCGCCCACAGCAGCGGGTCGTCGAGCGGGCTCAATGCGTCCAGCTCGGCGCCCACCTGGGACAGCTGCCCCACGGCGACAGCGACCACATCGGCCTGCTTGTGCGCGATCGAGACCGTCACCGACACGATCCCCAGCCGCCGCGCGACGGCGAGCGCCGCGCCGGCCAGCTGGGTCACCGGCGCTCCGGACTCCTCGGCGTGCACCTCGATCTCCCTGGGCGCGACGCCGTCGAGAATGCCGGTGCCCAGCACCTTGAGCACCGCCTCCTTGGCGGCGAACCGGCCGGTCAGGAACTCCGCGGCCCTCGGCCCGCTCAGCGCTTCCGACTTGCTCAGCTCGGCCGCGCTGTAGACGTACCGGCGGAACCACGCCCGCCGCAGCAGCCGGTCCAGCTCGCCGACCCGCGCGAGGTCGACCCCCACCCGCATCGCCATCACGCCCCCTGTGCCAGGCGTCGCCGCACCCGCGCGCCGCGCTCGGCGTTGCGCCGCCGCACCGCCTCGTGGTCGGCCTTGGTCTGCGACCACCAGTAGCAGGTGCGGTGCTCGCCGACGGTGTAGCAGTGGTCGGGCGAGGTCGCCTGGGCGAGCGAGCGGACCTGGTCGCCGGTGAACATCATCTCGACGCCGGACATCACCTCGTGCAGCACGACCCGCAGGTTCAGCACGTCGTAGACGTAGTCGTACATGCTGAACGCGGCGAGCAGCCCGAGCCGCCGCTGATACCGCGGCACCAGCATGATCCCCATGTGGCAGGTCCGGCTGCGCCAGTCGATGTCGTACAGCGCGGTGAACCCGACCAGGTCGTCCTGCCCGGTGCTCACCCGGTACATCCGCCGTTCGTGCCACCGCTCGTCGAGCCACTCCCGGTGCATCGCGCGCAGGCGCGCGGCCGGGATCAGCGCGGCGTCGTGGGTGGTGTTGCGCTGCACCGTCCCGTCGGTGTAGAGCCGCACCCGGTCGTCGATGTCCTCGTGGCGCATCAGCCTGATCCGCAGTGACCTCATCCGGTGACTCCCCGCCAGACTCGTTGGTCGTGATAGGCGCCGCCGGTGTACCGCGCCCCGCGCAGCACGCCGAGCAGGCTCAGCCCGGCGCGTTCGAAATGCGCGGCCCGGTCGTCCCGGTTCGGTTCGAACCGCAGCACCGAGCGCAGCGCCAAATGGCTTCGGCACAGCCGAAGGACCGCGGCGATGGTGTCCGAATAGGACTGTTCGTCCGCGCCGGGCAGTGCGATGTCGATCTCACCTTGGTACGGATTCAGCGTGCTGACGGTGACCCCGAACAACCCGGCCGAACCCCGCACGGCGAACAGCCGGGTGCCGTCGCGGGTGAACCGGGCACGCAGCATCCCGATCGGCTCGGTCAGCGTGTCGCGGCCGAGGAAAGCCATCCCGGCGTCGGCCAGCTCGCCGAGACGGGCGGCCAGCTCGTTTCCTTCGCAGGGCGGGAACATGAGTTCAGTCAACGTCGAAGCACCGTCCCCAGATTGTGCCCGCCCGCGCGGCGCCGTCGTGCCAGACGTGCTCCGGCACCGTCACCTCGGCGGTGAAGCCTTGTGCGGCAACGATTTCCGCGGCCTCGGCATCGGTGTCCGGCAGCACGCCGAAGACCCGCCGCAGGCGCAGCCGGTCCCGGACCGCGGCGATCGCCCGGTCGAGCAGGCCCGCCGGATCGGTCAGCGCCGCGACGCTCAGCCGGGTCGTGCGGTGCACGTAGTCGATGTCGTCCAGCACGGCGACACCGGCGCCGGGCGCGATCAGCACGCGGCACCACTCGTCGGGGCGAGGCGGCCCGGGTGCGTAGAGCCCGGCGGGTCCGGCGCTCAGCAGCAGCCCGCCCCGCCACACCTGAGCGACCAGGTCGGCGTGCTCCTCGCGGTAGCCGGCGAGATCAAGCGTCATGGCACTCCTCGAACAGCTTGGCGTAGAAGCGAACGGCGCGCCTGCCGTCGACCAGCGTGACCATGCCGGGGATCGAGCCCTCCAGCGCGAAGCCGAGTTCCTCGGCCAGCTCGACCCCACGCCGGTCGGCCTCGCACACCTCGTGGGTGACCCGCCGGACCGGGCGACATGCCCGCAGCGCCCGCACCGCTTCGGTGATCGCGCCGGCGGCGTCGGCCACGGCACAGCGGCGGGTGAACCGGGCATGCAACGCGTAGTGCGCCGGGTAGCCCGCCTCGACCAGGGCGGCGAGCCAGATCAACCCGACCACCACGCCGTCCTGCTCGCACAGCAGCGCGTCCTCGGTCACCAGCGCACGCACTTCCTTGTCCGACAGCAGGTCCGGGATGTGCGTGCGGAAGTAGAAGTCCGGTTCGGTGAACAGGGCGTGGGCGCGCGACGGGTCGGCGCCCACCGCCTTGAGCGTGATCACGGCAGCCGCCTCCGCTCCAGCACCCGGGTCACCGGCAGCACGAGCGCGCAGCCCGCGACGTGCCCGAGTGCGATGAGCAGTGCCAGCTCGTGCGCGCGCACCGGGCCGGTCAGCAGCGCACCCGCCGCGAACACCGAGCCGACGAAGATCCCGTTGAGCAGCAACGCGCCGGTGGCATGGCCGGTCTGCTCCAGATAGGTCAGCACCGCCAGCGCGAGGCCGAGGCACAGGTACGACGGCCCGAGCACGCCGAGGTACTCCGCCGCGGCCGCGCCCACCGCGGGGTCGGCGGTCAGCGTCGCCGTCACGTCGGCGCGGAGCAGCACCACCGCGGCCACGATGACCAGGTAGGTCGGCAGCACCAGCCGCAGCAAGGCACGGACAGCGCCGGTCCTGGCCTCGTCGCCGTGGAGCGTGGCCGTGATCGCCGTCGCGGAGCCGATCGCGATCGCGGGCACGACCAGGTACGCCTGCAGCGTCTGCACCAGGCCGAAGCCGCTCACCTCGACCGCGGAGGCGTCGCGCAGCAGCCACAGATACCCCAGCGAGGTGGCCGACAGCAGCAGGAACGTCGCGCCGACCGGGAGCGCGACACTCCGCAGCGTCCGCAGCACGGGTCCCCAGTCGCCACGCGGTGTCGGAACGATCCCGGCGCGGCCGAGCACCCGTCTGCCGACCACGGCCATGACGATCGAGCCCGCCATGAACCCGACCGGCACGCTCAGCGCTCCCAGCCCCCAGACGGCCTGCACACCGAACACCGCGCCCGCGAACACCACCATCCTGACCACGCCCAGCACGGTCGAGGTGCGTGCCCGGCCCAGGCCGCGCAGTGTCGCGCTGACCAGCGTGGGGATCACGACCAGCGCCTCGGACGCCAGCATCGCCGTGGTGAACCATCGGACGTCGTCGTGGCTGCTCGGCGGCACGCCCAGCAGGTCCGCCAGCGATCCGCTCGCCGCCAAGGCGACGAGCGACAGCAGCAGGAAGCCACCGAAACCGAGCACGATCATCGCGGCCAGCGGGAAGCCCGCGGTCGCGGCGCGGCGCGTCCGCTGGGCGGCGGCGACGGTCACCAGCACGGCCGCCGTGAGGCCTTCGTCGAGCGCGAGGCTCAGGAAACCCACTGGGGCGTAGACGGATCTGAGGTAGAGCGCGTCGCCGCCGAGGTGGCCGAGGTAGGCCAGCACGGTCACCTGCAGCACGATCCCGGCCACGTTGAGCGCGACGAAGTTCGCCGCCATGGACGCGGCCTTCCCGGTCAGCGACCGGTCGGCGGTGACGGTGGCGCTCATCCGGCCGAGCCCCGTTCCCGCCGCAGCGCGCCCTGGAAGATCCGCAGGCGGTGGAGATCCGCTACGCCGTCCATGATGCCGAACCCGCGCACGTCGCGGTAAGTCTTCTCGAGCCACGGGTGGTCGAGCAGTGCGGTGGGTCCCAACAGGTCGACCGCGAGCAAGGTGGCCTCCTCGGCCAGCGACGCCGAGGTCAGCTTGGCCGCCGCGATCCGGTGGGTGTCCGGCCGTCCGGCGTCGAGCGCGGTGGCCGCCTCACGCACCCGCGTCCGCGCGAGCTGAACCCGCCCGGCGAGTTCGTCAAGCCTCGCTTTGTCCATTGTGGATGGATGCTTTCGCTGGGAAGCAAGGTGATCGGCGACCGCGTCCGCCACGCCGACCGCCATGGCCGCGATCAGCAGCCGGTTGCGTTCCAGTGCTTGCCGCGCGCCGAACAGCCCGCGCCTGCTCGGCTTGCGCCCGGCGCCGAGCACCGCGGTCACCCGCAGGCCGGTGAACTCCAGCTCGCCGAGCCGCACGCCGGACATGCCCGTGGTCGGCAGCATCCGCCCGGTGAACCCCGGCGCCGGGGTGTCGGCCAGCACCGCCTCGATGCCGAACGGTCCCGGCGAGCTGCGGCAGAACACCACGCCCAGCTGAGCACGCGCGCCGTTGCCGATGTACCGCTTGACGCCGTGCAGCGTGCCGTCGGCGCGCAGTGTCGTTTCCAGTTCGGCCGCCGCCGTGCCCTTGCCGTGTTCGGTGAGCGCGAAGAAGGTCCACGTCGGCGCCGCGAGGAGCCGCTCGAAGTACCGGCCGCGTTGCACTGCGTCGCCGAGCGCGTGCACGACCAGGCCGGACAGGCTCGGTCCGGGTGCCGCCAGCAGCACACCGGGATCGCCGTGCGACAGCCGGTCCGCGACCACGACCTGGGACAGGCATGAGCCGCCGGCGAACGCGTGCCCGTCGACGCGATAAGGCTCGGCGTACTCGGGCGGAATGGCCATGGCCTGTTGAAGCCGGACACCGGCCAGGCCGGTGAACCGCGTGATCGCGTCCGGGTCCCGGTCGAGCGCCAGTCCCGGCGCGCGCAGTTCGCCCGCGATCTCCACGCAATGCTTGTCCAGCAGCTCAATCATGCCCGGCCCCCAGGTAGAGCGTGCCCGCCAGCTCGGCGGTCAGCAGCGCGCCGCCGGGGCCGCCGGCCAGGAAACCGGCCGCGCCCAGCAGCCTCAGCAGATCCCGGCCGCCGCGGACCAGGCAATGGAACGTCCGCGCGCGGACATGGCGGTCCATGGCGGCGCCGCCCGCCATCCCCCGCACCTCGTCGACGAGGACCACGGCGTCCGCGATCGCGGCCTGCACCAGCTGCCGGCCCAGCAGTGTGCTGCCTTCGGCGGTGCGGGCGGCGAGGTCGTCGATCGTGTGCGCGACCACGTTGTCGAGCAGGTCCACGTGCGCGCCGAGCAGGCGGTGGCCGAACGAAGACGGCTCACCCCGATGCGCGGCGCGGGCGCTGATCCGGACGCAGGACACGCCCAGGCCATCGGTCACCGGGTGCGCGAACTCGTCCTTGCCGGTGCACTCCAGCACCGAGCCGTCCTTGGCCGCGATCCATCTGGTCGTGACACTCAGGCGCTCCGGCGAGGCGTAGGCGTAGCCGTGCGGTCCGACGACCACGGCACCGGGCGCGGCGAGTTCGTGTGCCGCGTCGAGCATCGTGGAGTAATCCAGCGTCATCCGGCCACCTCGACGGCGTGCGCCTTACCCGTGCGCGGGTCGACGTCCGCCAGCAGGATGCTTTCGTAACGCCCGTGCCAGCGGTCGTGGTTCTCGGCCAGCGCGAGCCACACGCTGGTGCAGTACGTACCGTCGGCACAGCGGTGGACGTCCGCCGACCGGTCCGTCTTCACCCACGGCCCGGCGACCACCAGCGTGCCCTCGCGCTCGTCGATCATCGCCGCGAGCCGCTCCGACGTGCCGGACCACGGCTTGCCGAAACCCCGTGCGCCGGGTTCGAGGACGATCGCCGCCGCGGTGTCGGTCAGCGGCGTGTCATGCACCATGGGGTCGTGATAGGGCAAGGTCGTCTGTTCCAGCACCAGCAGGACGGCGCGATCGCACTGCCCGGCTTGGTGGTACGCGTCGGCGATGCGCAGTGCCGTGTACGGCGCCTGCAGCCCCTGCTCGGAGATCGCCATGCTCTGGGCCCGCCCGCCGAGCAGGTGGTTCACGCGCGCGGCGACCGTCGTCATCGGGTGCAGATCCGGGACGGCGTAGGCGAGCAGGATGAGGTCCGGCTCGCCGAGACCGTCCACAACGGACTCCGCCAGTTCGGCATGGTCGATGTTGCGGCCCTCGGCAAGCAGCCGCGTGTCGACCGTCATGCCGGACTGCGCCAGGAGATCGTCGTAGTACGCGATCAGCTCGGCGTCGAAGGGCGACGGATTGCGGCCGGTCGCCCGCAGTCCGCGCGCACTCGCCAGCGCCAGTGCCACCGTGCTAGCCCCGGCTGAGTTCGCTGGGCCTGGCCAGCAGGTATTCGGCGAGCGAGCCCACGGTCGTGAAGTCCTCGGCCCGCAGTTCCTCGGGTTCCACCTCGATGCCGAGCGCGTCCTCGAGGGCCATCAGCAGTTCGAGCACCGAGGTCGAGTCCAGGTGCAGGTCGTCGAACAACCGGGTCGACTCGCTGATCTCGGGCAGCTCGCGCTGCAGGACCTCGGCGAGCGCGACCTTGACCGCCTCGACGGTCTCCTTCGATGTCATCGGCTTTCCTCCTAGCGTTGGATCAGCAGTTGCCGGTCGAGAATGTCTTCGGCGGTGTCCCGGCGGCGCACCAGATGCGCGACCCCGGCACGGACCAGGACCTCGGCGGGATAGCCGTGGCTGAGGAACTGCACGGGCGAGGCCGTCGGGCCGTACGCGCCCGACCGCTCCACGCCGAGCAGGTCCCCGACCTCGACGCCGGGCAGCTGGACACGCTTGCCCAGCACGTCGTTGGGGGTGCACAGCGGTCCGGTGACGGTGTACGTCGACATGGCGCTTTCGTCCACCGAGGACAGTGCGCGGATCGGGAAGTTGCGCTTGACGAAGCTGCCGATGCCGACGGCGGCCATGTGATGGTTCGTGCCGCCGTCCGCGACGGCGAACGTCTCACCGCGTGACCGTTTCACGTCCCGCACGCGCACGACATACGTCCCGGCGAGCGCGACGAGGTAGCGGCCCAGCTCCATGATCAACCGGGTTTCCGGGTGGGCGGCGGCGAACTCGGCGATCACCTCGTTCACGCCGGTGGCCATCGCCTCGACGTCCAGGTCGGCCTCGTTCTCGAAGTAGGCGACGCCGAGGCCGCCACCGACGTCGACGGTTTCCAGCTCGATCCCGCACCGGCGCCGCAGTTCGTCGGCCATCCGCAGGACGCCCGCGGTGTTGTGCACGATGTCGGCGTGGTTGAGGATGCGGGTGCCCAGGTAGGCGTGCACCCCGCGGATCCGGATCCCGGGCAGCCCGGCGGCCACCGCCACCACCGCGGGGAAGTCCTCCTCGTCGATGCCGAACTGCCGGGGCTTTCCGCCCATCGACAGGCCGGATCCCTTGGTGCTGAAGGAAGGATTGACCCGCAGCAGCACGTCGACCGGCGCCCTGCCCGCCACGAGCCGGTCGAGCCGCCGCAGCTCCGTCTCGGACTCCACGACGATCGCGCGGATCCCGGCGTCGACGCAGGCACGCAGTTCCTCGTCGCTCTTGCCGGGGCCCAGGAAGATGGTGTGCTCGGCCTTGGCTCCGGCGGCCGCGGCCGTGCGCAGCTCGATGCCGGACGAGACCTCCGCGCCCGCGCCGAGGTCGACCAGCTCGGCGCAGACGCTCACGTTCGGGTTGGCCTTCAGCGAGTAGTACAGCTCCAGCGCGGGATGCAGCAGCTTCCGCAAGGTCGTGTAGGTCGAGGCGAGCACGTCGGCGTCGTACAGGTAGAACGGGGTGCCGAACTCGTCGGCGAGCTCCGCGATCGGCAGGCCTTGCACGTGTGTCATCGGGGGAACGCTCCTTCGGCGAGACCTTCGAGTGCTTTGCCCGCCGCCTGGGTGAGCGCGGTGACCGCCGCCCGGTCGGGGCCGAGCGCGAGGGTGAAGAGGCGGCCTTCGAACGGCGTCGCTCCCGCCATGGCGTTGACCGTGCCGAAGCAGGTGATCACCAGTTCGCCGTCCAGGGAAGCAGGCAGTGCCGCGTGGACGTCCTCGAACGCCAGCGGCGCGTTCAACCGCAGCACATGGCGGCCGGCCAGCGAGGCGGCGGCACCCCGGGTTTCCAGCACACCACCCTGATAGGTCGACATGTTGAACCGGGCGTTGATCTCCAGCACCGGATACACCACGCCGTCGGTGGTCACCAGCGCGTCCACGCCCGCGACACCCCAGAATCCGTCCGCGTGCAACGCGCGCCCGACGGCCGCCGCGGCGTGCTCGATCTCGGTGAGCTGCCTGGCGTCCAGCGCGGCGGGACTGATGTGTCCGATGTGGACGCCGCCGCTGGTGAGCGCCTCCTTGACGAAGTCGAGCCGGATCGCGCCTGCCGGGTCCACGGTCAGCTGGTAGTTGAGGTCGGCCCGTTTCGGCAACCAGCGCTCGACGACCACGTGCAGCCGGTCGTCGTCCTTGCGCTCCGCCTGCCGCCGCACCTGCCGCGCCAGGCGTTCGGCCTTGCGCGGATCGGTCACCACGACGAGGCCCTTGCCGGACACGCCGTAAGCGTCCTTGACCACGACCGGGGACTCGGGCGTGCACCGGGGACCCAGCTCGGCCATCAGCGTCACGAACTCCGACGCCGTTTCACAGCACCAGCCGGGAACCTCGCGCAGGCCGTTGGCCGCGACCAGGCGCCTGCTGTAGATCTTGCTGTTCACCCTGGTCACGACATCGAGTTCGGGCGCGGCCAGGCGCAGGCCGGTGACCTCGGCGAGCCGGGACTCCCACGCCGACACGCCCATCGGCGCCAGCCGGGCACCCGCCTTGGCCAGGTCGCCCAGCACCGCCAGCAGGCCCGGGGAGGCCAACGCGCGCGCCGCGGTCGGTTCGCCCTGGCTTCCGCCGTCGGCCAGCAGCACGGTCGGGAGGCCGAACCCGAGCGACCGCAGGTAGTCCACATAGGACGGATCGAGTGGGTGCTGGAGGATGAGGTAGTCGCCGGGACCGGCCAGCAGCGTGCCGAGTTCCTCCATCCTCGTCACCAAAGCCGCGGTCGTGGAGAAGGCCGGAGCGGGCAGGCCAGGGAACCCTGCCGACCAGTGCTGTTCGACCTCGAAGTTGCAGACGAACACCAGTGGCGTGCCCGGATCGCCGGTCAGGCCGCGCTTCAGCGCTTGGAGGTACCTGGTGCTCATGCCGCACTTCCGTGCCGCAGCACCATGGCCGCGTAGGTCGCGCCCAAGCCGACCGCGGTGAGCACGTAGTGCCTGCCGGGCTCCAGCCGTCCCTGGTCACGCAGGTGCGTGTAGTTGAGGAACGGATCGCTGCAGAAGCAGTGGCTGTATTCGGCGATGTTGTCGAGGAACACGTCGCCGGTGTCGATCCCGAGTTCCTCGATGACCCGCCGCCACGACGAAAGGTTGACGTTGTGCGGCACGATCAGCGCCACGTCGTCCAGCGTGAGCCCCGCCGGACGCAAGGCCGACAGGATGGTCTCAGCGAGCCGTGCCGGGTATTCCGCGCCGAACTCGGCCAGCCGGAGCGGATCGAGGCGAAGACCTTCGGCGTACTGGCCATCGGTGCGCGAGTGATAGCCCACCACCTGGTCCCCGGCTCCCGACAGGCTGACCAGGCAGGCGGCGGACGCATCGCCCATGATCGCGGTGTTCGGGATCAGCTGGGCCAGCGGCGTGAACGCCTTCTCGCCGGTGACGATCAGTGCGAGCGCGCCGGTCTCGGCATCGGCGGCCAGCAGCGCGCCGCAGGTCATGATCGCCGCGAGGCCGCTCGCGCAGTTCTGCTGGGTCAGCGCGAACGCCGTGGCGTCGGGCAAGCCCAGCCTCTCGGCGAGCAGGGCGGCGACATCCACGGAAGACGGCGCGACCTCCTGGATCGTGTGGGCGTAGACCAGGTAACGGATCCGGGCCGGGTCGTCCAGCGACGCGACGAGTTCCGCCGCGGGCGTCGCCACCAGATCCAGCACGCCGGTGTCCCCGGCGGTCCGGAGCCGGTCGAGGCCGTGCACCCGGCGGAACAGCTTGACCTTCGGCCGGGACAGCCCGAGCCGGCTCGCGGCCGTCTCGATGGCCACGGATTCCTCCGGCGTGTGGGAGGTGGCGGATTCGACCGTCAAGCGCGCGAGCACCACCCGTCCCCCTTCGCTTCCGGAATTCGTCTTCCTCAACGATAAGAACCGGCGATCGTCGTCACCATTACCACTTTTACCCAGAGCACTGGGTAAAGTTGCCCACTTGACAAAAAGTGCCGCGCCACCGCTACCGTGAAATGGTGGAACTGCCGATTTCCCGTGAATGCCCGTATGCCCCACCTCGCGCGTACGAAGAATTGCGGGCGGAAGGGCCGGTCACCCGCGTACGGCTTTTCGACGGACGGCTCGTGTGGGCGGTCACCGGTCACACCGCGGCGCGGCGGCTCTTGGCCGATCCCCGGCTGTCCGTCGATCCGGGCGCGGGCGAGCCGCCGAAGCTTTCCCGCGCGCAGGTGTTGGGACGGCCCGAGCGCCACCGCGCGATGCGGACGTTGCTGCGCACCGATCCCCCACTGCACACCGAGCAGCGCCGGGCGCTGCTGCCCAGTCTCACCGTCAAGCGGACCCAGACGCGGCGGGCCGCGCTCGAAGCGGCGGCGGACGCCAGGCTCGACGAGCTGGCCGCCATGCCGGACAACGCCGCCGAGCTGGTCGGCGCCTACATCCGGCCCGTGGTCACGGCAGGACTGGCCACGCTGCTGGGTGTTCCCGACGCGGACCGCGACCGGCTCGACGGCGCGCTGCGCCACCTCGATCCCGTGCCACCACTCGAAAAATTCCTGCTCTCGCTGATCGAGACCAAGCGAGCACACCCCGGCGACGGCCTGCTCGACGACCTGCTCGCCACGGAGTCGGTCACGACCGACGAGTTCGTCCACTATGGAACGGTGCTGATCTCGGCAGGCCAGGACATCACGGTCGCCACCATCGCGGTCGCCGTGCTCACCCTGCTCACCCACGACGCCGAACTCACCAGGCTGCGCACCGGGCAGGTGACCTGGCCGGACGCGATCGAAGAGCTGCTCCGGTTCCTGTCGCTGACCGCGGGCCTGGTGCGCGTCGCGACGGCCGACATCGAGGTGGCGGACGTCGTCATCAAGGCGGGCGAGGGCGTCGTGGTCCTCAATTCCGCGGCGAACCGCGACCCGGTGTTCCCCCGGCCGCACGAGCTGGACCTGCGGCGGCGGACGCGCAACCATCTCACGTTCGGCTTCGGCGTCCACCAGTGCATCGGGCAGCACCTGGCCAGGCTGGAGGTCGAAGTGGCGCTGCGCAGGCTGTTCGAGCGGTTTCCTTCGCTGCGCCTCGGCATCGAGGCCGATCAGGTGCCGGTGCGGCAAGGCCTGGTCTTCGCCGTCACCGCGCTGCCGGTGACCTGGTGACCCCGCTCGACGGCCGCGTCGCCATCGTGACCGGCGCGGCGGGCGCGATCGGCGCGGCGACCGCACGACGTCTCGCCCTCCATGGCGGCGCGGTCGTGCTGGCCGACCTCGACCACGAAGCGGCCCAGCGCGTGGCGGACACGATCACCGCCGATGGCGGCCGCGCGCTCGCCGTGGCCTGCGACGTCACGGATCCCGATCAGGTCTCGGCGGCCACGCGCACGGCGGCCGAGACATTCGGCGGCGTCCACGTCCTGGTCAACAACGCGGCCATCGCCAAGGACGCTCCCCTGTTCGCGATGTCGGCAGGCGACTGGGACGCGGTGTTCGCGGTCACGCTGCGCGGCGCCTTCCTGTTCTCCCGCGCGGTCCACAAGCACATGGCCAGGGCGCGCTGGGGCCGGATCCTCAACGTCTCCAGCCTTTCCGCGCGCGGCCACTACGGCCAGGCCAACTACGTCGCGGCCAAGGCGGGCCTGGAGGGACTCACCCGCGCGCTCGCCATCGACCTCGGCCCGTCCGGCATCACCGTGAACGCGGTCGCGCCCGGCTTCATCAGCACCCCGATGACCCAGGCGGCGGTCCGCGACTTCGCCGCCACGGAAGCGGCCATCGCCGCGTCGACCCCGGTCCGGCGCACCGGCCGTCCGGACGACGTGGCGGCGACGCTCGTCTTCCTCGCCGGGGACGACGCCGCGTTCATCACCGGCCAGACGATCCACGTCGACGGCGGCCTCTCACCCGCCACCCGCCCACCCGCCCTTTAGCTTGGCTCACCGAGTAGACAGCCGCGCATGAGTCCATCGTGGACAGACAGGATGCCGGGCGTCGCGGCGGTGTTGAACCGGACATAGCAGCCGGTCGCCACGCCGCCCACGCAGAACGGGCTGACCACCATCTTCGCGCGCACGGTCTCGGTGCGGCCGGACTCGTCCAGCAGCACGGCCATCGGCGGGCGGAGCGGCTCGACCAGCTCCTGGGCGATGTAGTCCTCGGTCTCCGTCGCCGTGGCGACCAGCTGCCGCCACTCCCGGTCGGTCGCGGTCGCCCCGAAGTACACGTCGTCGGAGTAGAGGCCGGCGGCGAGCTTGAGCACGAACAGCTCGGGCCGGTTCAGCAGCAGCCGGGGCAGGTCGTGCGCCTGGCCCCGCCAGGTCACCTGGCGGTCACCCGTCACCCGGCTCCACGGCACGAACCGCCGCACCAGGTCCCGGTCGTCGCCGGTCATCCACGGGAGGCCTTCCGACAGCAGCGCGAGCACCTTCTTGGTGTCCAGCAGCCGCGCGGTCTGCGACGGCACGGCGGTCAGGCCGGCGCCCATCGCCGAGGCCAAAGGTGAGATGTCCCAGCCGAATCTGGCGGCCTCGCCCTCGCTGAACTGGACGACGCCGAGCACGTTCCCCAGGTCTTCCACCCGGCCGAGGTCCCGCAGTTCGGTGAAGCGCGCGTGGACACCGTGCTCGCGCAGCAGGCCGAGCTGGGCGTCGACGTAGGCGCTGGTCGTCTGGAGGTCGTCGGAAGTGTCGATCAGCAGCACCTCGGGCCCGACCCCGAGCTCCTTGCAGCTGCGCTTGAGGACTTCCGCCAGCGGCGCGTAGAGGTCGGTGCCGGTCAGCACCGGCTTCCCGGCTTCGGACGCGAGGTCGCGCCAAGCCCGCCGCAGCCGCTCGAACTGCGCCATGCAGCCGACGCTCGCGCCGACGTTGAACTCGAGGAACCGCGGGCCGTCCGCGCCGATCATCACGTCGGCACGGGCCACGTCCGTGGCGTGGCCGAGCTCGAACGCCTCGTCGGCGGTGAATCTCGGGAACAGCGCGGGATCGGCCTTGAGCGCCGTCATCCTGCCCGCCGTGTCCGGCGCGAGGTTCGCCACGGCGACGCGATGCAGTTCCAGCAGTCGCGCGGTCGCGTCGAGCAGGCTCCGATACGACTCCCTCGGCACCACGACGGGCTCGGCCGCGAGCGGGAATTGGCCGCCGGGACTGATGCGCATGGCCTCGCCGAGCATTTCGGCCACCCGCTCCGGGGAATGCCCGCTCTCGTAGGGCTGATATGGGCCGAACCACGAATGAAGTGCGGTGGATGTCATCGGCAGTGACTCTCCCGGAAAGGCGGCGCTGTCAATTCCCACAGTGCGGCGCCGGCATCTCCGGAAACAAGGGAGTCGATTCCCGGAATATCGGGAAGATCTCCCGCCCGGCTCCCATTGTCAGCACGCGGGCCACACCGTGAAACTGAACCAATGAGCGAAGAGGAGCCTCTGCCGACTCCCTCGTATGCCACCACCGTTCTCGGCCCGGAACGCGTCGTCGCCGACGCGTTCGCGGCACGGGATCTCGGGCCGTATCTGGCGACGCCGTGCGGCGTGCTCGCGCCGTTGCTGCGAGAACTCGGCCAGAGCGTGATCACGGTACCCAGGGAGGAAACGGCGGTCGGCCTGGCGGCCGGGGCCGCGCTGGGTGGCCGGCGGCCCGTCGTGCTCATGCAGAACTCGGGCTTCGGGGCCAGCGTGAACGGGATCGCCTCACTGATCCGGCCGTACGAGATCCCGATCCTGCTGGTCATCAGCCTGCGCGGCGTCGCGCCGGATCACACCAGCGAGAACCTGGTGATGGGCAAGGCGACGGAGCCCATCCTGGACCTGCTCGGCGTGCCGCACCGGACGCTGCGGCAGGACCGGCTCGCCGAGCACCTCGGCTGGGCCGCCGACACCTTGGCCACGCGCCGCGGCGCCGTCGCGCTGCTCGTCCCGCCGGATCTCTTCGGGTGGTCGCCGGCATGACCGCCAAACCGGCCGCGATCCAGGCCGTGATCACCGCGGCGGCGCGGGTGCCGATCGTGTTCACCACCGGCTACACCAGCCGCATCGCCTGCGGGCTCGCCGACCGGCCGAACCACTTCTACATGACCGGTTCCATGGGACTGTGCGCGTCCGTCGCGAGTGGACTGTCGCTGGCCACGGGCCAGCCGGTGGTCGCCGCCGACGGCGACGGCAGCCTGCTGATGAATCCGTCCACTTTGGTCATGGCGGGCTCACTCGCCCCGCTCCCGCTGGTGCACGTGCTGCTCGACGACGACGCCTACGACTCCACCGGCGGCCAGCTCAGCGGCTCCGGTGACGTCGATCTGTGCGCCTGGGCACTGGCTTGCGGCTATCGGACGGCACGCACCGTGCCGACCGCGGCCGCTCTCGGCGACGCCGTCGCCGCGCACATCGCCGACGGGCAAGGCCCCGTCTTCCTCCGCTGCCCGCTACGCACCGAGGCGACGTCCGTTCCCGGCCGGGTCACCGACGACCTCGCGGGCCACGCCAGGCGGTTCGCCGCCCAGGTCGCCACCCTCCAACCCAAGGACCCACGATGCATCAGCTGACGGCGCACGCCCGCTCCACCCGTTCGCGGGTGGCCGGCAGTACCAACGTGCTCATCCGGTACTACGAGGAGATCACCGGCGCCCAGCCGATCCCACCGGGCGAAGGCTTCGAACCGGGGTTCGCGTTCCCCGCGCTCGACGACCGGGTCGCCGCCTTCCTGGAGCCCGCGACGGTCACCCACCACGTGCTGGACGAGATCGCCGGCGTCCGCCTGCGGCTGCTCGACCTCCGCCGCAACCCCGCGACCCAGACGACGAAGACCCTCGCCTCGCTCCTGCTGGTGGCGCGCGCCGTCGAGCACATCCGGCGCACCGGCGAGCCGATCCTGATCTTCTCCCCCTCGTCAGGCAACAAGGCGGTGGCACTGCGCGACGCCGTGGAACGGGCGCTCAGTAACGGCCTCGCCGAACCACATCAGCTGCGGATCGTCACGCTCACCCCGGCTTCGACGACGGCGAAACTGCGTGCCTCCCGGCTTTCCGACGACCCGGAACTGCGCCGCCTCAACCCGGTCGTCGTGCTGCGCGGCAGCCCGCCGGAGGCGGTCAAGGCGATCGGCGCGGAATTCGTGCGCGAGTACCGCCGCGGCGCACAGCGGGCTGGTCAGGTGTGGGCGACCCTGCGGCTGGACAACTACCAGCAGGCGGACGTGGTCCGCGCGTTCACCGACCACGAGTTCGGCGCGACCGGACCCCGCGTGATCCACGCGCACGCGGTCTCCAGCGCGTACGGCCTGCTCGGCTACCAAGCCGGTCTGGACCGCCTGCGCGCCACCGGGGCCGACGTCGACCAGCCCGGCTATCTGCTGGTCCAGCACCTGGCCACCTGCGACATGGTCCTGCACAGCCTCTTCGGCGACCACGACCGCGCCCGCATCCCCCGCTATCACCTCGACAAGGGCCTGTGGCGCCAGCACGAGTCACCGCATTTCCCGGCCACCACCTGGTCCCCCGCCGAAACGCTGGAAGAGACGTTCTACACCCGCGAACCGGTCACCTCCGCCGCGATGAGCGGCCTGATCGCGCGCCACGGCGGCTCCGGCCTCGCGGTGTCGCTGCACGAGTGCCTCCAGCGGTACGCCGAGTGCCGGGATCTGCTGCGGGACACCGACATCACGTTGCCCGACGACCCCAGGGACCTGCGCGAATGGTCGCTCGTGATGGCGCTGACCGGCGTACTCACCGCACTCGACCGCGACCTCGTCCCGAACACGGACGAACTGGTCGTGCACGCGTCCGGCAGCTACGGCGTCGGCGACTACACCCCGCTGCCGCCGGAGCACATCGTCACCGTCGAAGACGCGGCCGGTCTGGCGGCCACGCTCGGCGAGTAGCGCTCACGCCCCGGCTTCGTGGACCATCCAGACGTTGGGTCCCCAGTACTCACCGGTGTCGGCCGCGCGGTCGATCCACACCGGAGCGAGCCCTTCGGGGAAGATGTAGTAGCCCGAGTCCGGGAACGCCATGCCCGTCCACGACTCCCATTCCGCCACGGTCCCGGTGACCCGGAACGACCGGGCGACGGGCGCGCCGGCGCGGCCGCCCAGGCGTTCGTGGACCCGCATCCACGGGTCGAGGAACAGCCCGTCCTCGCGTCGCCAGTGGACATAACGCTCGATCGGCGTCAGCGGATAGCGTGCCTTCCACGAAGGACGCACCGGGACGACGACGTGGCCGAACCCATGCCTCGCGGCGAGCGAGCGCATGCCCGACATGATCAGCGCCGCCAAGCCGTTCCCCCGTTCCGCGCGCGGGATCTCCGCCGCCAGCGCGCACAACGCGGTCGCACCCGCTCCCCCTTCACAGAAGACGCGTTCGATGGCCGCGTCGAACCCCGCGGGCAGTGACTTTTCGTCGCCGTCCCAAGCGAGCGGGCCCGCGTAGCCCTGGGCGACCACCCGGTCCGTCTCGTCGTCGTGCAGCACGAACTGGAAGTCGGCGAACTCCTCGTCCAGCAGGCTCCACCACCGCTGGACGGCCTCGCCGCGGGTCTGGTATTCGGGCCACACGTCCACGGCCCTGATCCGGTGCTCCCAGAGATCGGGCCGCTCGGCGGCGGTGTGCGTGCTGATCGCCATCCACCCATCCAACACGCCCGCTTTTCCCCGCGATCCGGGAATTCTTCCCGATCGCCCGGGACGCGGCGGCCGCCGGTGATCTTGTCACCCGATGCGGTTAACTGTCCGCCATGTCACACCCGGAAGTCCCCGAACCGTCCCTACCGCAGACCACGCAGCCCCGGCAAGGCCACGGCCTGCTGAGCTTCGCGATCCTCGTCGCCGGACTCGGCGGCGGCCTGCTGGCCTGGCACCCATGGGTCACGCCCCCGGCGCCGGAACCGCCCAAAGACCCGCACCACATCACCATCCAGCACATCGGCGACCAGGAGGACGTGACCAACTCCAGCGCCTCCCAGCCGGTCTACTGCATGACCAACGAGACCGGCGGCCTGTACTGCATGGTCATGCCCAACCACAACACCGACATCCGGGAACGCAAATGACCCGGGTCGTGAGTGGTATGGCCGGTTCTAACCGGTCACGCCACTCACGACCCGGCGATTGTGGAAGCATTGGCGCATGGTCGAGTTCAGGGACGCGAAGCTCGCCGACGCTCGTGGCATCGGCGAGCTCCTCGTCCGATCCTGGCGAGCCGTCTATCGGGGGCTGATGCCCGACGAGGTGCTGGCGGGGCTGTCCGTCGACGACCGGGAGAAGTTCTGGGCTGGTGTGCTCACGAACCGCCCGCCGCGCACCGACATGGTCGTGGCGACGAGTGCGGGAGCGGTCGTCGGGTTCGCCGCGACCGGGCCCCCGCTCGTGGCCGCCGATGGCGACGATCCCACGCTCGGTGATCTCTATGCGCTCTACCTCGATCCGAAGATCTGGCGGCTCGGTGTCGGCACCGACCTGCACTCCGTCGCGCTCGACAGGCTGAGGTCCCGTGGGTTCGCCCACGCGGGCCTGTGGGTGCTCGGCACCAACGAGCGCGCGCTGGGCTTCTATGCGAGCGCCGGGTGGACCGACACCGGGCGGACCCAGGTGGACACTCGGATCGAAGGTGTCGAGCTGCACGAACGGCGGCTTCACCGCGACCTAGGCGGCGGCCTGCTCGGGTGAGTCGAGGGGCGGGGTTCCGTAGGTGAAATAGGTCTCCTGGGGCAGGGTCGTGCCGCCGATGGCGGTGACCACGTCGATGTTGTCCATCGTCCACGTCTTGGTCTCGAAGTCCGGCTCCAGCTCGAGGAAACCGCAGTCCCCGAACAACTCCACGCGGTTGCCGCCCGGCTCGAACACGTAAAGGAACGCGCCCTGGCTGAGGCCGTGGCGGTCCGGGCCCGCCTCGATCACGATGTCGTACTCGCGGAACATCTCGGCCGCGTCGACGTTGTGCTGGGGATTGCCGTAGTAGAACGCGATGTGGTGTAACCGGCCACGGGCGCCGAGTGCGTCGCGCATGATCGCGACCTCGTGGCCGAGGATGTTGCTGCTGAGCCAGGCGCCCGCCTCGACGTCGCCGTCGACCAGGCGCTCGCGGGTCTGCATGCCGAGGTGGCGCTCGAAGGAGCGCTTGACCGGGGTGACGTCGCTGGCCAGCAGGTTGAGATGGTCGATGCGCTTGACCGGGATGCCCCGCAACGGCTTCTTCGACGCCCTGGTCAGGATCTTGCTCTTCAACTCCTCGGGCGCGCGGTACTTCTCGGCCTCCCACAGCAGGCGCACGTCGTGGCCGTCCGGGGTGGTGAACTCGTAGGTCTTGCCGTAGCCGAACTCGCCGTCGGTCCACTTGCCCTCGAGATTGCCGTCCTTGAGGGACTTGGCGCGGCGCTCGAGCGCTTCCGGGGAGGAGGTGCGCAGTGCGGCGTGGTCCATCCTCGCGACCGGGCCTTCGGTGACCTTGAGGCTCCACTGGTACGGGTCCTCGTACCCGCGCAGGTAGACCGACTGGCCCTCTCGCCGGGTCTCGTACATGCCGAGGAGGTCCTTGAAGAACCACAGCGTGCCGTCGGGGTCGGGGGTGTGGATCTCCACGCGCGCGAGGTGCGCTATCTCGTGGCGGATGTCGTGCCGCGTCATGGCTTCTCTCTTTCGGTGGACGCCTGCCGCTCCGCGATGGTCACGCCGCCTGCCGCCCAGAGGTTCGGGTCGACCTCCCTGACGATGACGCGGATGTTCGCCAGCGGGGCGCCGATGGCGTGGTGGGTCGCTTCGGTCAGCTCGGTGATCAGCCGCCGGATCTGCTCCGGGGTGCGGCCACTGCCGAGGCTCACGTCGATCAACGGCATTACTCGCCTCCGGGGATCGTGATGCTGCCGAGGTTCGAAAAGTGCGCGGCGACGCGGGCGCCGGGCCGCACGTGGACCGCGTCGGTCATCCCGCCGGTCAGCACGATCCAGCCCGCTTCGATGGCCAGGCCACGTGCGCCGAGGTGGTTGGCGGCCAGCGCGAGCGCCTCCGCGGGGTGGCCCTGGACGGCCGCGCCGGTGGCCGCGTCGACGATCTCGCCGTCGACTTCGAGCAGGCAGGCCTCGTGCGACAGGTCCAGGTCGAGGGCACTCTTGCCGACGGGGCCCTGTACGAACAGGCCGGACGAGCTGTTGTCGGCCACCGCGTCCGCCAGGGTGAACTTGAAGTCCTGGAACCGGCTGTCGATGATCTCGACCCCGCCGTAGACGCGGTCGACGGCCTTCAAAGCCGTTGACGCCGTCACGCCGGGACCGGCGAGCCGCTCCCCCATGACGAAGACGATCTCCGGTTCGGCACGCGGGTGGATGAGCCGCTCCCGCGGCAACGGCTCGCCGGCGGGCAGCACCATGGCGTCGGTCAGCCAGGCCAGCGACGGCGAGTCGATGCCCATCCGGATCTGCTTGGCGCGCGACGTGAGGCCGAGCTTCACGCCGATCAGCGTCTCGCCTCGGCGCTGCCGCTGACGCAGCGCCTCATACTGCACGGCGTACGCGGTGTCGAGGTCGAGATCGGGCCACTGCTCGGTGATCGGGCCGCGCGCGGTCACGCCGGCCTCCGCGGCCAGCATGACCTCGGCGGCGCGTTTCAGGTCGCCGGAACGGATCTCAAGGCTCATGACTGCTCTCCCGAAAGGACCGCGGTGACACTGCCGAGGCCCGCGACACTCGCCAGCACACTGTCGCCCGGCACCACCTCGACCGGCGGGGTCAACGCGCCGGACAGCACGATCTGACCGGGTTCTAGCGCGCCGACGGTGTTGGCGAGACAGACCAACGCGTTCAACGGCGACCCGAGCACCACGCCGCCCGCCCCGGTCGCGGCGACCGAACCTCGGTGGTACAGCACGCACCCCGCCAGCCGTAGGTCCACAGTGGACAGGCTCGCCGGAGTCGCGCCGAGCACCACGGCGCCCGCGATCTCCAGCGCGGGCAGCACGAGGTCCACGGCCCGCAGGGCGTCCGCCACGGTGGCGCCCGGGCCCGCCAACCGCGAACCGAGCACGAAGGCGATCCCGGCTTCGGCCGTGGGCTTCTCAGTGTCGACAGGGATCGGGAAACCCTCCGTGCGGAATGTATCCGCGGACAATGTTGCGAACGAAGGCTCTGTCAGCCCCAGCTCGCGGCGTGACGCGACCGACCCGCCCACGAGCCGCCAGCCGTGGACGGCCTCAGTTTGTTCCATGATTTCCCCTTCTCAGCCGCAAGGTGACGGCGCGTGGCTCGGTGAAGAACTCGCGCGAGAACCGCCCGCCCTCGCGGCCGAGGCCGCTGCTGCCCTCGCCGCCGAACGGCAGCCGCAGGTCGCGCACGAGATAGCAGTTGACCCAGACGGTGCCCGCCTTCCAGCGCGCGGCCATCCGGTGAGCGCGATCGAGGCTGGTGGTGAACAGCAGCCCGGACAGGCCGTACGGGTTCGCGTTCGCCAGCCGCAGCGCCTCGTCCTCGGTGTCGAACGGGATGACCGTCTCGACCGGGCCGAAGATCTCCTCTCGCGCGGTCCGGGAATCGTTGCCCAGCCCGGAAATCACGGTCGGCGGGTAGTGGAACCCGGCGCCACCGAGCGGTGCGCCGCCGGTCAGCACCGTGCCGCCTTCGCGCTGGGCGAGTTCGACGTACCCGTGGACCTTGTCGAGATGCCGCCGCTCGATCAGCGGGCCCAGCTCCGTGGCGGGGTCCTTCGGATCACCGACCACCAGCTTCTCGGCCGCTTCGGTGAAGCGCGTGAGGAACTCGGGCAGGATTCCGCGCTGTACCAGCAAACGGGAACCCGCGAAGCACATCTGCCCGTTGCCCGCGAAGATCCCCCTGATCGACTCGGGCACCGCCACGTCCAGGTCGGCGTCGTCGAACACGATGTTCGCCGACTTGCCGCCGAGCTCGGCCGAGACGGGCGTCAGGTTCGGCGCCGCCGCCTGCAGGATACGGACGCCCGTCGCGGTCGAGCCGGTGAACGTGATCCGATCGACCCTCGGGTCGGTGGTCAACGGCCCCGCGACCTCGTCGCCGCCGAAGCCGTGCACGATGTTCAGCACGCCCTCCGGCAGGCCCGCTTCCAAAGCCAGTTCGCCGAAACGGGCCGCGGTCAGCGGTGTCTGCGGCGCTGGCTTGAGGATCGCGGTGTTCCCGAAAGCCAGCGCCGGGGCGAGCTTCCAGCTGGCGAGCATGAGCGGGGCGTTCCAGGGGCTGATCGCCGTGACCACCCCGGCGGGCGGATAAAGCGTGTAGGACAGCAGATCGCCGTCGGGATAGGCCTCGTTGCCCGCCATCGCGGCGTAGTCGGCGAAGAACCTCAGGTTGTGCGCGGTCCGCGGGATGTCGGCGTGCCGCGACTGGGTGATGATCTTCCCGCTGTCGCGGGTCTCCAGCATCGCCAGCTCTTCGAGGTTGTCCTCGACGGCGTCGGCGACCGCGTGAAGGATCTTATGCCTTTCCTTGGGTGACATGCGCGGCCATGGGCCTTCGTCGAAAGCCGAGCGCGCGCTTTCGATCGCGCGCTCGGCGTCGGCCGGTCCGCCGCGCGCCACGGTGCCCAGCAGGGAGCCGTCGTGCGGGTCCCTGGTCTCGAAGGTCTCGCCACTGAAGGATTCGGCCGGATGGCCGCCGATGAGATGCCGAATATCAATGCTCATGCGGGGAATCTCCCAATTCGAGCAGAGCAGAACGTGCACAGTAAACGTGGGCGGCTCAGATCAGGTCAAGCCGTCTTAAGGAACCCTTTAGCGCTTTCCAACTTTCCCCGATCTCTTCAAATCTGCGCTCCGGCAACGACGGCCTGTCGAGCGGCCGCGCGGGCGCGGTACCGTCGGTCGAGGGCGAACAAACGGGGGTTCACCCGGCGAAGCCGCCGGATTTCCGGCGTTCTGGGATTTCTTTTTATTCGACAATGGCGCATTTCGCCGGAGACGATGAGAGACTCGATGAGATACCCACGAGCAACCGGCACGTCCACGCTCGACCAGGGCCGCCAGATCGCCGTCGTCGGCGGCGGCGTCTCGGCCGTCTGCCTGCTCGACGCGCTGGCCGAGTCCGGCGGGGAACCGGGCGGCATCACGGTGTTCGAGACGTCGTGCCAGCTGTGGCGCGGCCGGGCGTTCCAGCTGGACCTGGAGACCGTGCGGGTCAACATCCCGCCGGAGGGGATGTCGCTGCGGTTCGGCGACACGACCGTGTTCCGCGAGTGGCTGTCGGACCGGGGCGGTGGCCAGGACTACCTGGATCCCTTCTGTGGCATCAGGTTCGTCCCGCGCGGCCTGTTCGGCGACTACCTCGCCGAGTCCGCGATGGCGATACTCGCCAAGCTGCGCCAGCAG
The DNA here is from genome assembly GCF_900107045.1 of Amycolatopsis xylanica. GTDB lineage: Bacteria > Actinomycetota > Actinomycetes > Mycobacteriales > Pseudonocardiaceae > Amycolatopsis > Amycolatopsis xylanica. Next base: position 850,771 of record NZ_FNON01000001.1, on the reverse strand, counting down.
GGCTGGCGGATCCACGTGGTCAGGGAATCCGTGCTCTCCGCCGAGCGGCTGGGCGACGGGCTGGTGCTGGAAACCGAGTTCGGCAACCAGTTCCAGGCCGACCACACCGTGCTCTGCGTCGGGCGCGGCAAGCCCACCGACATCTACGGACTGGGCGACGCGCCGGGATTCGTCCCCGAGCCCTATCCGCTCAGCCGGACGCTGGCGAGCATTCCGACCGACGCCGAGGTCGCCGTGATCGGCAGCGGGCTGACCGGTATCGACGTCGTGCTCGGCCTGGCCCAGCGTTCGCACCAGGGCCGCATCCGGCTGCTCTCGCGCAGCGGCGTGCTGCCGATGGTCCGCCAGCGCCCGTTCTCCTACGAACTCAAGCACTTCACGCCGGAGACGTTCCGCGCCATCGCCGCGCGCGGCGAGCGGATCGGGATGGACGACGTCATCGCGGTGATGCGCGCCGAATTCGCCGCCGCGGGCGAGGATCTCGATGCCATCGTCGGCGAGATCCTGCGGCAGGAGCACGAAGATCCGGTGGCACTACTGCGGCGGCACTTGGCGGAGGTCGACTCGTCGAGCCTCGGCCTGCGCATCCTGCAGCGTGTGGTCCCGGTGACCGGGCCGGACGTCTGGCCGGTGCTCACCGAGCGGGACAAGAACAAGCTCATCCGCGAGCACTACCGCGCGGTGATGAGCGTGTGCTGCCCGATGCCCCCGACCACCGGCAACAAGCTGCTCGGCCTCATCGACTCCGGGCAGCTCAAGGTCGGCGCCGGGCTGCGCGACGTCGAAGCCGCGCCCGGTGGCGGGTTCGCGATCACCACCGACACCGGGCCGCTCCATGCCGATTACGTGATCAACGCGGTCAACGTGCCCGCCGACAAGATCCCGGCGAAGGCCGAACCCCTGATCAGCTCGCTGCGTGACGCGGGGCTCGCCGAGCAGCACCCGCGCGGCGGCGTCCACGTCGAGCGCGCCACCAGCCGCCTGACCGTGAACGGCGTCCCGGACCCGCGCCTGTACGCGCTCGGCGACCTCGCCTCGGGCAGCCTCTTCTTCACCTTCGGGCTGCCCTCACTCGTGGACCGCGCCTACGACATCGCGGGCGCCGTCACCCAGGAATCCCCCGCTTTGCGCAACGTCGCCTGACTGGAGCGAAACCATGACCACGAACGCCATCCGGCCGATGACCGGAGCCGAGTACCTCGAGTCGCTGCGCGACGACCGCGAAGTCCACCTCTTCGGCGAGCGGGTCAAGGACGTCACCACCCACCCCGGCTTCCGCAACAGCGCCCGCTCGATCGCGCGGCTCTACGACGCGCTACACGCGCCGGAAGCCGAAGGCGTCCTACGCGTGCCCACCGACACGGGCAACGGCGGGTTCACGCACCCGTTCTTCAAGACGGCGCGCTCGTCGGAAGACCTCGTCACCGCCAGGGACGCGATCGCGGCTTGGCAGCGGCAGGTGTACGGCTGGATGGGCCGCACCCCGGACTACAAGGCCTGCCTGCTCGGCACCCTCGGCGCGAACTCGGGGTTCTACGGCGAATACGAGCCGAACGCGCTGCGCTGGTACAAGGAAGCGCAGGAGCGGGTGCTGTACTTCAACCACGCGCTCGTCCACCCGCCGATCGACCGTGCCAAGCCCGCCGACGAGGTCGCGGACGTGTGCATCCACGTCGAGAAGGAGACCGACTCCGGCCTCATCGTCTCCGGCGCGAAGGTGGTCGCGACCGGCTCGGCGCTGACGAACGCGAACTTCGTCGCGCACCACGGGCTTCCGGTCAAGGACAAGCGGTTCGGCCTGGTGTTCACCGTGCCGATGAGCGCGCCGGGCATGAAACTGTTCTGCCGCACGTCCTACGAGATGGCCGCGGCCGCGATGGGCAGCCCGTTCGACTACCCGCTCTCGAGCCGCTTCGACGAGAACGACGCCATCATGGTGCTCGACAAGGTGCTGGTGCCCTGGGAGAACGTCTTCATGTACGACGCGGAGGCGGCCAGCGGCTTCACCAGTGGCTCGGGTTTCCTGGAGCGGTTCACCTTCCACGGCTGTACCCGGCTCGCGGTCAAGCTCGACTTCATCGCAGGCTGCGCGCTGAAGGCCGTCGAGATGACCGGGACCTCGGGTTTCCGTGGCGTGCAGGCGCAGATCGGCGAGATCCTCAACTGGCGTGACCTGTTCTGGGGCCTGTCCGACGCGATGGCCAAGTCGCCGAACGCCTGGATCGGCGACGCCGTCCAGCCGAACCTGAACTACGGGCTGGCGTACCGGACGTTCATGGGCACCGGCTACCCGCGCATCAAGGAGATCCTGCAGCAGACGCTCGGCAGTGGCCTGATCTACCTGAACTCGCACGCGAGCGACTGGAAGAACCCCGAGATCCGGCCGTACCTGGACAAGTACGTGCGCGGCTCCGGCGGGATCCAGGCGATCGACCGGGTGAAGCTGCTCAAGCTGCTCTGGGACGCGGTCGGCACCGAATTCGGTGGCAGGCATGAGCTTTACGAGCGGAACTACGCGGGCGACCACGAGACGATCCGCCTGCACACGCTGATCGCGTACCAGCAGACCGGCCAGGCCGACCCGCTCAAGGGCTTCGCCGACCAGTGCATGGCCGAATACGACATCGACGGCTGGACCAGGCCGGACCTGATCAACGCCGACGATCTCAAACTCGTGCGGGAGTGAGCCGTGGACACCATGAGCGTGCGCAAGACGCTGGGCCGATTCGCCAGCGGGGTCACCGTGGTGACGACCGCGCGGGGCACGACCGGTGAGGTCCACGGCATGACGGCCAACGCGTTCACGTCCGTGTCGCTGGATCCGCCGCTGGTGCTCATCTCCGTGTCCACTTCGGCCAAAATGGACAGACGCATCGAGGAGACCGGCCGGTACGGCATCTCGGTGCTCAGCGGCGAGCAGAAGCCGTTGTCACTGCACTTCGCTGGCGCGGCGCACGAACCCGACCTCGTCGATTTCGTGTGGCGCGACGATTTGCCGCTGCTCGATGGCGCGCTCGCGCACCTGACCTGCTCGGTGCGCGCGTCCTATCCCGCGGGTGATCACACGCTGCACATCGGGGAGATCGATGGGCTGTGGCACCGCGACGGCGATCCGCTCGTCTTCTTCAGCGGTGAGTTGCGCTCACTCGTCAGTTCGCGTTGAGAGGGGTGTCCCGTGTGGCAGGACCTGTTCGCCCGGAGTGTCGCGAGCGGCGCGGGCAACGAGATCACCGCGATCCTCAGCCAGGCCGGTGACGACCGGATCATCGCGTTCTCCGGCGGTTACCCGCATCCCGACACATTCCCGCGAAAAGCTTTGGAGCAAAGCTTTTCGCGCGTCGTCGCCGACCCGGCCGCGCTGCAGTACGCGCCGACCGCCGGGCTGCCGGGGCTGCGTGACTGGTTCACCGGCTGGCTCGGCGAGCACGACGGCCTGCGCCCCGCCGAGGACGAGTTCATCATCACCAGCGGCGGTATGGAGGGTTTGAAGCTGCTGACCGCTTGCCTGCTCGATCCGGGCGACCGGGTGCTGGTGGAGGGCCCGACGTTCATGGGCGCGATCATGGCCATCCAGAGCGCGATGGGCGTGATCGAGGCCGTGCCGATGGACTCCGGCGGGCTCGACGTCGACGCGCTGGAGCGAGTACTTTCGTCGTCTCCCAGTGCGAAATTCCTTTATGTCATCCCGGATTACCAGAACCCGATGGGCGTCAGTCTCTCGGCCGAGCGGCGGCACGCACTGATCGCGCTGGCCAGGCGGCACGGCCTCCTGATCATCGAGGACGTCGCCTACCGCGAACTCGGGTACGACGGTGACCGGCGGCCGAGCCTGCGGACGCTCGGCCCGGACGTGGTGGCCCAGCTCGGCACGTTCTCCAAGACGTTCTCCCCCGGCCTGCGGATGGGCTGGATCTCGGCGCCCGCTCCCCTGGTCGCGGCGTTGTCCGGCGCCAAGCAGTTCACCGACCAGTGCACCGGCGCGCTCGGGCAGCTGCTGCTCGAGGACTACGGGCGCTCCGGCGGGTTCGACGACGGCATCGCCGCGTCCCGCGCGTTCTACCGCCGCCGTCGTGAAGCGATGCTGAGCGCGCTCGACGCGCATCTGCCGGAGTGGGTGCGGTTCACCCGGCCGGAAGGCGGGTTCTTCAGCTGGCTGACCGTGCCGGACGCCATCGACACGCTCACGCTCGCGGAACGGGCGCTGGCCGACGGGATCACCTTCGTCCCCGGCGGGATCTTCTATCCCGGCGACCGCGGCGCCCACGAGCTTCGGCTGGCGTTCAGCAAGGTGCCCGAGGAGAAGATCGACGAGGGCATCGTCCGGCTCGGGAAGATCCTCAGCAACTTCGACCGGAAAGGACAGTGATGAAGACCGTCCACAATGAACTCGTCCGGCCACCGCAGGAGCTCGTCGACGCCTTCGTGGCGATGACCCGCGAGTACAGCCCGAGCTGTCTCGTGGCCGACTCGACCGCGCGCGTCGGCGTGATCGGCGGGCTGCGGCCGGTCAAGCGGGAGCACAAGATCGCCGGCCCGGCGCTGACCGTCCAGCTGCAGGCGGACGAGCTGGTCGACTGCCTGCCGGTACTCGGCACGGCGAAACCCGGCGACATCATCGTGGTCGCCTGCCAGCGGTCGCCGCGGCTGGCGATGTGGGGCGGGCTGATGTCCACGCTGTCGCGGATGGCGGGGATCGCGGGCGCGATCATCGACGGGATGGTCCGCGACGTCGACGAGGTGCGGGACCTGGACTTCCCGGTGTGGTACCACGGGACGCTGCCCCGGCGGTGCCCGGCGATCACGCACGATGGCACGGAACCCTTGCAGACCAACGTTCCCGTGGTGATCGAGGGCCAGGTCATCGAGCCGGGCGACATCATCGTGGCCGACGAGAACGGTCTCGGCATCGTGACGCCGTCGGTCGCGCAGACCGTGCTCGACGACACCCGCGAACTGCTGGGCCGCGAGAACGTTATCCGCGACAAGATCATCGCGGGCGCCACGCTGCACGAGCTGCTGGCCGAGTTCGGTGCGCTCTGATGGTCCGCCATCTGCCGGCAGATGGCGGACCATCCGGGGAGCCTCGGTCAGTAGCGGTAGTGGTCGAGCTTGTACGGGCCGTCGACGTCGACGCCGATGTAGTCGGCCTGCTCCTTGGTCAGCTTGGTCAGCTTCACGCCGAGCGCGTCCAGGTGCAGCCTGGCGACCTTCTCGTCGAGGTGCTTGGGGAGCCGGTAGACCTCTTTGCCGTACTCACCGGGCTTGGTGTGCAACTCCAGCTGGGCGATCGTCTGGTTGGTGAACGAGTTCGACATGACGAAACTCGGGTGCCCGGTCGCGTTGCCGAGGTTCATCAGCCTGCCCTCGGACAGCACGATCAGCGAGTGGCCATCGGGGAACTGCCACTCGTGGACCTGCGGCTTGATCTCGACCTTCTTGATGCCGGGGATCTTCGCCAGCCCGGCCATGTCGATCTCGTTGTCGAAGTGGCCGACGTTGCCGACGATCGCGTTGTGCTTCATCTTGGCCATCTGGCCGGCCATGATGATGTTGAAGTTGCCGGTGGTGGTGATGAAGATGTCGCCGTCGGCGAGGACGTCGTTCAGGTCGACGACCGGCAGGCCCTCCATCGCCGCCTGCAGCGCGCAGATCGGGTCGACCTCGGTGACCACGACGCGCGCGCCCTGGCCGCGCAGCGACTCGGCCGCGCCCTTGCCGACGTCGCCGTAGCCGCAGATCACGGCGAGCTTGCCGGCGATCATCACGTCGGTGCCGCGGTTGAGACCGTCGATCAGCGAGTGGCGGATGCCGTACTTGTTGTCGAACTTCGACTTGGTCACCGAGTCGTTCACGTTGATCCCGGCGAACAGCAGCTCGCCGTCGGTGGCAAGCTTGTAGAGCCGCTTCACGCCGTTGGTCGTCTCCTCGGTGACACCGAGGATCTCCTTCGCCATCCGGGTGAACCGCTGCCCGTCCTTGGCGATCGACTCGGCCAGCGTGCGCAGGACCAGCCGGTACTCCTCCGGGTCGTTCTCGCCCGGCGCCGGGACGGCGCCCGCCGCCTCGAACTCGACGCCCTTGTGCACGAGCAGGGTCGCGTCGCCGCCGTCGTCGAGGATCGCGGTCGGCCCCTGCCCGCCCTCGAAGCGGAACAGCTGGTCGGTGCACCACCAGTACTCCTCCAGCGTTTCACCCTTCCAGGCGAACACCGGGGTGCCCTCGGGCTTGTCCGGGGTACCGTGCGGGCCGACCACGACCGCCGAGGCCGCCTCGTCCTGCGTGGAGAAGATGTTGCAGGACACCCAGCGCACCGAGGCGCCCAGCTCGACCAGCGTCTCGATCAAGACCGCCGTCTGCACGGTCATGTGCAGCGATCCGGCGATCCGCGCGCCTTTGAGCGGCTTGGCCACGCCGAATTCACGGCGGGTCGCCATCAGGCCCGGCATTTCCTGTTCGGCCAGCCGGATCTGGTGCCTGCCGGATTCGGCCAAGGACAGATCCGCCACGGCGAATTCGACACCGTTGATCTTGCGCAACTGGGAATTCATCATTTCCTCTCCTTGACACCCCGACCGGACAAGAATCGTACCACCGGGCGTAAAAACACTATTCACGTCGAAACCATGACGGATTCATATCCGCGGCAAAGGAAATCTCATGTTCAATCAGCGTAACGCGAATGACGACCGCTACCTGCTCGTGCTCGGCGCCGACATCCTCCTGCGTGAACGCGCGATCGTCTCGGCGTTGCGCACCTATCCCGGGCAGGTGCTGGGCATGGCCCCGACACCGGACGGCCAGAACCGCTTCTTCGACGACGTGCTGCGCGCCGACTACTACAACGCCGAGGACGCGCTCGCCGCCGTCAAGCGCTACGAACTCGAAACCGGCCTCCGGCCCGCGGCGGTGGTGCCCATCATCGAGATGACCGTGCACGTCTCCGTCGCCATCTCTCAGCATTACGGCCTGCCGAGCCTTTCCGAAGAAGCGGTGGGTCTCTCCCGCGACAAGCACACGATGAAGGCCGCGTTCGAAGCGGCCGGAGTGCCGTGCGCGCGGCACCGCACTTTCTCCACTCTTGCCGACTTGCGAGAGGTTTCCGAGGAATTGACGTTCCCGCTGGTGCTCAAGCCCCGCGACTTCGCGGGCAACACCGGCACGATCAAGGTGGACTCCCCCGACGGCCTGCCCGCCGCCTACGACCACTGCCGCGACGAACTCCTCGCGATCGCCCCGCTGTACGACTTCAGCGACGGCCGGTTCCAGGCCGAGGAGTTCGTGCGCTCGACGCACGAGGTCTCGGTCGAGGTCCTCAACTACGGCGACCAGCGCGCGGTGCTGGCGGTGACCGACAAGTCCAAGCTCCCGGCGCCCCACTTCACCGAGATCGGCCAGCTCGTCCCGAGCCGCGAGAGCGACAACGACGCCGTGCGCGACCTGGGCATCAAGGCCTGCGAGGCGCTCGGGATCACCCGCGGCATCGCGCACGTCGAAATCCTGGTCAACGGCGCGGACCTGAGCGTGGTCGAGGTGGCCGCCCGGCCCGGCGGCGACGGGATCATGGACCTGATCGACCGCGTGTACGGCTTCAGCCCGTACGACCTGCACTACGCGTCCTACCTGAACACACTCGACGAACTCCCGAAGATCCCCCGCGAACCGCGCGGCATCGGCGCCATCCGCTTCCTCAAGGCGCCGGTCGGCACGATCACCGCCGTCAACGCGGTCGAGCAGTTCACCGACGAAGAACTCGCGTTGTACGTCACCGCCAAGGCGGGCGACCGCTCGCACACCGCTTCTTCATATCTGACCCGTGACGGCGTCATGGAATTCTTCCGGCCTGGTGCGAAGGCGGCCGCCGACCCCGTAGCGTTCCAGAAGGCGGTGGCCGAGCTCGCCGCCTTCAGGACCAAGGCGGTGTTCACCGTCGCCGAGGAAGGGGACTCGCGGTGATCGGCACGACCTTGCGCACCGTCGCCGGCCTTAACCGTGAGCTGCGCACGCTCTTCACGGTGACGCTCCTGTTCCGCGCCGGGCTGATGGCTTTTCCCTTCCTGTCGGCCTATCTGCTCATCGGCGGCGCGTACAGCCCGGTCGACGTCGGCTTGATCATCGGCGCTTTCGGGCTGGGCGCGCTGCTCGCCGACATCTCGGCGAGCGTGCTGCTCGGCCGGATCCCCGCCCGCACGGTGATGGTCACCGGCCTGCTGCTCCACACGCTCGTGCTGGCGCTCGTCCCGGCACTGCACGGCGTCGGCGTGCTCGCGGCGGCGACCTTCGCGTGGGGCTTCACGTTCGAGATCTACACGCCCGCCTCGTATTCCCAGATCATCGACCGCTCCTCCCCCGAGGAGCGCAAGGTGGCGTTCGCCTGCAACCGGCTGGCGATCAACGTCGGCATGGGCATCGGCCCCGTGCTCGGCGGCCTGATCTTCGCACTCGCCCCGGTTTCGCTGTTCTGGATCAACGCGGCCTGTGTACTCGGCGCGACGGCGTACCTCCTGGCAGGCACCCGCCGGGGCGGCGTGGCCGAGGCCGCCGCGCGGTCCCCGCGCCGGATGATCGCGTCCACCGTCCGCGAGGAGACCCGGTTCTGGACGATCTTCGGCCTGTCCCTGCCGATCCACCTCGCGTACGCGTTGCCACCGGTGCTGGTCAGCGCGTACCTGATCCAGGGGCTGGGCCTGCCGAGCTACTGGGTGAGCGTGGTGTTCGTGGTCAACGCGGGCATCGTGATCCTGTTCGAGGTCCCGCTGAACAAGGCGATGGACTCGCTCTCGCACTCGCGTTCACTGCTGATCGGCTACGCGGCCGCGGGCACGGGTTTCGCCGCGATGGGCCTCTCGTCGTCGCCCGCGGTCATCGTGGGCGCGACCGTGCTGTGGACGGTCGGCGAGATGATCGTGTTCCCCAGCCTCCTGAGCTACGTGAGCGACCTGTCGGGCCGGGACATCGCGGACCGGAACATGAGCCTGTACTCGGGCGGGGTGAGCATCGGCGTGATCGCGGCTCCCGCGGCCAGCCTCGCACTGACCACCCACGGCGGCCCCGCGACACCGTGGCTGGTCATCGGCGCCATCGTCCTGGCCGCCTTCGCCCTCCTGGCCGCCGCCCGCCTCAGCACCTACACCTGGCGCACCCCCGCCGAAGACCCCGCACCCGCGCTGGGGTCGTGAGTGTTGCGGGCGGTTAGAACCGCCCGCAACGCTCACGAGCCCTAGGTGCCTGGGGTGACGGGGGTCTTGGAGACGCCCTTGCCGCCGGTCGCGGTGTTGGAGGCGCCGATGACGTTGGGCGACTTCTGCGAGACGCAGGAACTCTGGTTGGTGGCGTTGACGCCGTAGCCGTTCGAGTTCGTCAGCGTGAAGGTGTTGTTCTTGAAGACGTTGCCGCAGCCCGTCTTGCCCCACACGTTGTGCACCTGGAAGCCGTCCAGGTACGGGTGGGTCACCTTGTTGCCGGTGATCGTGTACTTGTCGCCCTTGACGTCGATGGTCGAGTCGCCGGAGTTCTGGTTCTTCTCGCCGGTGCCGTCGAGGGTGTTGCCGGAGATGACGCCGTCGTGCGTGCCCTCCTTGATGTCGATGCCCTCGGCCGCCACGTTCGGGCCGATCTTGTTGTCGAGCGCCTGGCCGTAGTCGCTGGCGTCGGGGCCCTTGCCGCCGTTGGTGCCGAAGCAGGCCCAGTTGCTGTTCGCCGACCCGAAGTAGACGCCCTCGCCGTAGCCGGGCTGCTCCTTGCCGGTGTTGTAGATCGTGGAGTTCTTGATGACGCCGTACGCGCTGCTCTTGCGGAAATGCACCGCCTCGGCGCCGACGTCGTGCACGGTCACGCCGTCGATCGTGACGTGGGAGGCGCCGTCGAGGACGATGCCCTTCTTGGAGTCCTTGACCGAGATTCCCTTGATGTTCCAGTAACTCGCGCCCTGCAGCCACAGGCCGTAGCCGGTCTGGCCGGACGGGCAGTCGGTGTCGCCCGGCTTGAACAGCGGGTCGTGGAGCACGGCCTTCGCGCTGCCGGTGAGGGTGATCGGGGCCGAGGCGGTGCCGGGTTTGGCCGCGACGAACTGGCCGCTGTAGTCGCCGTCCGCCAGTGCGATCGTGACGCCGGGTTTCGCCGCGGCGAGCGCCGCGGTCAGCTCGGCGGCGGTCTTGACGTTGACCGTGTCGGCGGCGGGCTGTGCGACGAGCTGGCCTGCCATCGCAACGGCCGTGAGGGTCTTGATGATCACGTGGAATGTCCTTTCAGGACGGTCAGTTCTTGAGGAACAACGACTTGGCCTGGCTCGTCTTCGACGCGTCGACGCCGTGACCACCGGTGTAGTCGGCCTGTTCGTTGTGCGCCCAGTCGGCGATCGGCTTGCCGCCGATGTCGAGGTGGTGATACGCCGCGCCGTCCGAGCCGAACACGTAGATCTTGTGGTGGTCCGGGTAATACGGCGTGTACGCGGCGCCCGAAGTGACCTGTTTGGACATCGAGTTGTTGAAGAAGACGTTGCGGTAGCCCGAAGAGCCGGACCACTTGACCGCCTTCTGGCCCGTCGACCAGTAGATCGGGAACCACGTCGAGTCGTCGGGGCCGCTGTTGCCCTCGTCGCCGCAGTGCGCCGTGCAGGAACCGGAACGGTGGTTGTAGGCGACCTTGTTCGTGTTCTGCTCGAACAGGTTGTTGCGCTCGTAGCCACCGTGGATGTTGAAGTCCGAGTCGATGTCGTTGCCGATCACCACGTTGCCCGAAGCCGACCACTGGAACGTGAAGTGCCGCAGATTCCGCGTGGTGTTACCGGCGTAGAGCGAGTCCCACACCCGCGAGCCGCGGAAATACCCGTTGCCACCCTTGCCCTTGTTCCACGAGCCGTCCAGCTCGTTGTTCACGAACTGCAGGTTCTTGGCCTCCTCGGTGACGATCGGGTGCGACCCGGTCATCATCGAGTGGATCCCCCGCACCCAGGAGTTCGCCGCCCACTTGAACACGATGCCCTGCATCGCCTGCGAGGGCGCCAGGTTGCCGTAGTTGTTCTTGGCCTGCTCCGGGGTGAGGCCGTCAATGGCCTGCGTGAACGAGAAGTCCTCGAAGCCGACGCCGACGATCGGGTCCACGATGGGCGAAGCCTTCGAAGCGTAGGCGGTGCCGTCGATCGGCTGCGAACCGTCCGAAGTGGAGTCGACCGGCACGTCGTACTCGAGTGGCTTGTCGATCGACACCGTGTGCTTCGCGGCGTCCACCGCGGTGATCGTGAACCATTGCTGGCGCATGTGCAGGTTCTGCAACGGCCAGGTCGTCGGCACCGCGTTCATCGACTGGTAGAACTTCATGCTGTTGGCCGCGCGGATGTTGATGAACCCGCCGACCTTCATGTTCGTGGTCTTCGCGCCGCTGGCCAGATAGACCGTCTTGTCGCCGGTGCGGGCCGCGAAGCCTTTGTCGCCAGGCTTTTCCGCCAGTTTCGCGCCCACCTTCCAGTGCACGTTGACGGTGCCCTCGAAGATGTCCTTGCGGTTCGCCGGCGCGCTCTTGTACTGGCTGGCGTAGCTGGGATCCACGCCTCGCGACTGCACCCGGAACAGCCCGCGACCCGGCCACAGCCACCCGCCCGAGCCGTCCTCGTAGTTCATCTCGTGCTGATCCCACTGGTCGCCGTCGGGCGTCACCACGTCGTATTCGGTGTTCTTGTCCGGCTTGTAGACGAACTTCGTCTTGTCCATGCCCGCGCCGCGCAGGATCAGGTAGTTCGCGTCGACGTGGATCTCATGCGTGACGTTCAGCGTGCCCGCCGGGAAGGTGATCAGGCTCAGCTTGTCGTAGCTCGCCGAAGGTGAGCAGGTTTGGTGGATCTTGTCGATCGCGGCCTGGATACCGGCCGTGTCGTCGGCGCCGTCATCCGGCTTTACCCGGTATGTGGAGGCGAGCTGGGCCGCAGTGATCTGGCACGCCGCGCTCGGATTGACGGCGCTCGCGCCGGGGATGTTCTGCCCGCCGCGGAAACCCGCCTTGCTCCAATCGTAAAGACCTGGAACCGGCGTCGCGCGGTTTCCCGCCGAAGTGTCCAAAGTGGTCAGTGCGCCCGGGCCGGGCGCCGCCGCGCCGGTCGGGCTCAGGCCGGTCAGCCCGGCCGTGACGCACGCGGCCGTGGCCAGCAGGGCGGCCATTTTTCTGCGTGACAAGGAAACCTCCGAGAAGGGGATGAAATCGGGCACCGTGGACGAAAACGGGCCCGCGAAGAGGGAGCGCGCCGAAACCTCAGCCGAAGCGAGGACAGCGCGGAGAAATACTGCTCAGTACGAGCAGCCGGCGGCTCTTCCGGTCGCGAATGGTCGCGGCACCGCGAAGCGGGCGCGCGGTTCGGCAGGGGCCGGCGAGGCGATCGCCTGTCTGGTCAACGGTTCCTCCGTAGCTGACTGGTTCGCACCAGGACTGCATGAAGGCGGCGGATGCGTCGGACGATACCGCTGACCGGATCATTAGTAAAGAAGGCTTCCAAACTTGGTCGGGAAATAACCAATATCAACATCGACGGCTACCGAGGGGGTTGACACGCTCACCGGGACAGGATCATCCTGGTGGCCCGTTAGGAAAGAAACTTTCCAAACAAAGACCGCATCCGACCACCAGCGTCCGGCCCACCACGCCGGGGGCCTGGTGAGCCGCGCTCTGCGTCTCCCCTCCCCGTCACCGTGGACGGCCGTCGGCCGCCCGCTCTAGGAGCGTGCATGCGCACCTGCGGCACAAACCCTTCCCCGAGGCCGAATCCCGGCGTGGACAGAGCCGGTGGCCGGACCGAAAAACTCTCCGACCAGCTGCCCGAGGCCGGTTTTCCCCGTGGCGCGGGTGTCGCCTCGGCGGCCGGGCTCGCACTGCTGGTCCTCACAGCCCTTTTCTGCCTACTGGGCCTCACCACGGCGGGCCCGATAGCCGCACTGTTCGATGACACCAAGCCGGTCGTGCCGTCCGGGGTCGCCACGGCACAGCGCCGCGACGCGGAGGCGTTCGCCAAGACAGTCGGCGCTTCCGCCACCTCAGCGGCGCACGATCTGCAAGCCGTCGCGGACTCGCATATGCTCGACGACGGCCGATCACTGGGCACGCTGAGCGCGGTTTACCCGTCCTGGCGCGGAATCGCGCTGCTCGAAGCCGCCTCCCGCACACTGATCGACGCGCACGGTGAACCCGTCCAGGCCGACGCGCTCGCCGGCGCCGACCTCGGCCGCCCCACCGTGCGCCCGTACACACCGCCCGGTGGCGTGCCGCTGATGCTCAGCACGGTCCCCTTGCCCGGCGGCCGCGTGCTCGTGGCGTCCACCGCGCTGAAGATCGCGTTGCCACCGCCGGGCGGAGCGCTGCGTCAGCATCTCCGGCTCGTGTCCGACGATGGCACCATTCTCGGCAATGTAGGCGCGGACGTCTCCGCCGACGCCGAAACACGCGATCTGCTCGGCACCGCCGCGAGCGCGGCCCGCGCCGGTTCCGGAGTGCTCACCGGAGCCGCGGCGACCGGCTCCGTCCCGTTCGCGGCGGTCGTCGCCTACGCCCCGGTCACCACCGGCGCCGGCGCGCTCGGCCTCTCGGTGGTCACGGCCACCTGGCTGCCCGCCGACACCGCACCGGCGCGCTGGCCCGGCCTGGTTCCGGCGCTCGCGCTGCTGGTGCTCGCCCTCGCCGGCACCATCCTGCTGCGCCGCGGGCTGGTGTCCCCGATCCGGCGGCTGCGGGACGACGCGCTCGCCGTCGCCTCCGGCACCGCCACCGGCCCGGTCCGCCAGGCCGGAACCATCGAGGTCAGCCGGATCGCCGCGGCGCTCGAACGGTGCCGTCTCCGGCTGCGCGACGACGAACTCGAGCCCCGGAAGCCGCGAGGCATACCCGCGCGCCTGCTGATCGGCCTGGTTATGGTGTCGCTGCTGAGCTGGTCGGCCGCGGTGTTCTTCACGCTCGGCCAGCACTCGGCCCAAGTCCCCGCGACGCTCGTGACCGAACAAGGGCTGCGCCTCGCCCGGTCCGCCGACGCACTCCGCTCGGCGGTCACCAGCGGCCTCACCGGACTGCGCGCGGCGGCCCGGCTGAACGCGGGCAAGCTCATGATCGACCGGCTGGCCGGCGACCCGGCGTTCCGCAGTGTGTACGTCCTCGACCCCGCCGGCGCGGTGTCGCAACGCGCGGGCAAGCCGCCGTTGCGCGACGGCCCGTTGCCGGCGGACTCCCCCACCGAGGGCCTGCACCAGCACAACACCAGTGGACGGCTGCCCGTGGTGTACGCCCATGTCCGGCTCGGCGACGGCCGGGCGCTCGTCGCCGAGTTCGACATCACCCGGCTCACCCAGCCACTCCAGTCGGCGGGCGCGCGCGTGCGCGTGGTCGACGAGGCCGACCGCACGATCGTCGACACCCACGGCTACCTGGCTTTCACGCCGCTGGCCGACCCGGCGCTCAAGGCGGCGGCCGCCGCCGCGCGCACCGGGCGGCCGGCGGGCCAGGTCGACGACGACACCATCCTCGCCGCCCGCTGGGTCGCGTCACGGGGTCCCGCGACGGCGCTGCGCTGGACGGTCGTGGCGGAACAGCCGATCGGCGCGCTCGGCGTCGCCGACGACACCCTCCGCGACCGAGCCAGGGCCGCCGCGCTGCTCACGGTGGTGCTCGCCGTGCTGCTCGGCGGCTGGCACGAGCTCGTGGTGGTGCGCCCGCTGCGCCGGGTCGCCGCGGCGGCGGAGCGGGTCGCGGCAGGCGAGCTCACCGAAACCGTGTACCCGCAACGGCAAGACGAGATCGGCACCGTGGCGTCCTGTGTGGACATGTGCCGCCAGGCACTCGTCGCCCGGCCACCCGCGCCCGTGGCGGAGCGGCGGCTCACCGGAAGCAGGTCTTGAGATGGTGTTCCTCTACGGTGTTCTCCTGCTGGGCGCGGGAGCACTGCTCACCGGCGGGATACTGGAACAACGCAAGCACTACGCCAGGCTGCTCGGCATCCCGAAACGCGTGCTGGTCAACGGAATCCGCGGCAAGTCGTCGATCACCCGCCTCTGCGCGGGCGCGCTGCGCGGCGGCGGGCTCGTCACCACGGCGAAGACCACCGGCACGGCCGCCCGGTTCATCCACCCCGACGGCAGCGAGGAGCCGGTCTACCGCAAGTTCGGCATCGCCAACATCGTCGAGCAGATCGGCATCGTCCGCCGCGCCGCCGCGTACCGCCCGGACGCGCTGGTGATGGAGTGCATGGCCGTGCTGCCCGATCTGCAGGAGATCAACCAGAGCAAGCTCATCCGGTCCACCATCGGTGTGCTGTGCAACGTCCGCGAAGACCATCTCACCGAGATGGGCCCGACACTCGACGACGTCGCGCGGTCGCTGTCCCGCTCGATGCCCGAGGGCGGAATCTGTGTCACCGCCGAACAAGAGCGGCTCGAAATCCTGCGGGAGGAGGCGGCCAGGCGGGACTGCGAACTCATCGCGGTCGACCCCGAGTCCGTCACCGACGAGGAGATGCGCGGCTTCGGCTGGATCACCTTCAAGGAGAACGTCGCGATCGCGCTGGCCGTCGCCGACCTGCTCAACGTCAACCGGCAGCTCGCGCTCGAAGGCATGTGGGCGGCGCCGCCGGATCCCGGCGTACTGCAGGTCCACCGCTATCAAGCCGGACGGACGCGGCTGCGGTTCGCGAACGTCTTCGCCGCCAACGACCCCGAATCGACGCTGATGAACATCGAGCAGCTGCGCGGCCAGGGCGCGATCGGCTCCCCGCTGCACGTGGTGATCAACTGCAGGCCGGACCGGATCGAGCGCAACGGCCAGATGGGCGCGCTCGTCCCCCGCGTCGCGCCGGACCGCGTGGTGCTCATCGGCGAGCCGACCCGCAGCGCCCGCGCCGCCGTCCCCACCGAGTGGCAGGACCGGGTGCTCGACCTCGGCGGCAAGCGGACCGCCGAGGACCTGGTCAAGGACCTGCTCACCGGTCATGACGGCGACGAGCTTTCGGTGGTCGCCATCGGCAACATCCACGGCCAGGGCGAGCTGCTCATCGAAGAGCTCGCGAAACTCCAGCTCGAGCAGCTCCGGTGAACGCCGCCGAGCTGGCCCCGGAGGTCGCGACCATCGGCCTCGCCATCGGCCTGCTGCTCTCCCTCGTCTGTTATCTGACCACCAACCTGTCGCCCGGCGGCATGATCACCCCTGGCTGGATCGCGCTCACCCTGATCGAGGACTACCGCCGCGCGGCGATCATCGTGTTCATGACCGCGCTGACCTATGGCGGCACGAAACTGTTGCAGCGCTTGGTGATCCTCTACGGCAAGCGGCTGTTCGCCGCGGTCGTGCTGCTCGGTGTGGTGCTGCAGACGACGTTGCTGCTCTTCCTGCAGGCCGATCTGCCGCTGTTGTTCGTGCACCAGACGCTCGGGTTCGTCGTGCCGGGACTCATCGCCTACCAGCTGGTCCGCCAGCCTCCCGGCCCGACGCTGCTGGCCACCGGCGGCGTCAGCCTGGTCAGTTACGCCACGCTCGCCAGTGGCGTCCTCATTGGACTCGTCCCGTCTCTCTGAAAGGAAACCTGCATGCGTGGCAAGGCTTTCGTGCTGGCAACGGTCCTGACGGTGTCGGGGACCGCGGCGGTGTACTACGCCGCGCAAGGTCGGGACGGCATGAGGCTAGCGCCCGCCGCCGCGGTGGCGGCGCCGCGCGGTGGCGAGAAGTTCACCCGGCTCACCGACCCGCCGCGGACGGTCGTCACCACGGCGAACGGCGCGGTGGTGGCGACGCTGACGGACGGGTCGCGCACGGTCGTGCTGACCGGGCCGGCGCGCACCTTCTCGGAACTCCGCTCCGCCCAGGCCACGGTGACGACCACGGCCTGGGTCCGCCTCGCACCCGAGCCCTGGTCGCCGGGCACCGAGCGCGCGCCCTGGTTCAAGCCATGGCTGACGGCCGCCTCGGCCGACACCACGCCCGACGTGCTCGCGGTCGGCAGCCAGTACCTCGACGGCGCCCCTGCCGTCCGTGACCAGGCCGGCCGGCGCATCGCGGGCGACGCGGCTTTCGGCCGGGACGCGGACTACGACGACTACCTCGGCACCGGCGCGCTGGACAGCGCGGGCTTCGTCCGGCTGGTGTACGGCTACCGCGAAGGATATCCGTTGCGGGACAACGGCTTGCCCCGCACGGCGGCGGCGATGGCCGGACCGGGCCCTGGCACCCCGGTCGTGCCCGACTCCGGCAGGCACGCCACCGACTACTCCCATCTCCAGCCGGGAGACCTGCTGTTCTTCACCAAGGCACCCGCAGCCGGTGAGGTCACCCGCGTCGGCATCTACCTGGGCTTGGACGACGACGGCCACCGCCGGGTGCTGGCCAGCTCCGCCGACACCGGCGGTCCGTCGTTCTTGGACACCGGCGCCGACTACGCGCGGACGTTCCGTTCGGCGAAGCGCCTGTGACCGGCACCGGGCTGCGCGTGCTGACCTGCGCCGTCGTGGTCACCGCGCTGATCGTCGCCGTCGACGCGCCGCCCGAGACCGGGCTGGACACCGTGGTCTCCGACTTCACCGCGGGCCTGTCCCCGCGCCAGGTGTACCACCGGCCGCAGCCGGGCGACCTCACCGCGGCCGCGACCGGGTTCGCCGCGACACTCGACCGCCGTCGCACGACGGACTTCACCAAGCTGGGCTTTTCGGTGCGCGACGGGACCGATCCGGCGACCGGGCGGCCGTACACGATCGCGGTGAACGAGCGGGCGTGGGGGATGTACGTGATCGACCGCTCGGCGCCGCCGTCGGTGGCCGTCGAGGTGCCGCATCCGGCCTCCGACCTGCGGACCGAACTCATCGGCGTCGACCTGTTCCGGCGCGAGCCCGGCGCGGTGCTGCTGGTCGCGGGCACGCACCGGAAGGCGGCGGACGTCGCGCACGAGCCGGAGTCGGTGTTCCACACGGTCGCGACCGTGCTGGCCCGGCGAGGGCTGGCTCAAGTCCAGTTGCACGGCTTCGACGACCAGAACCTGCCCGCGACGGACATCGTGCTGTCGTCCGGGATCGGCGTCGCGGGCGAGACCGCCTGGAAGACGGCGAACCGGCTGGCGGCGGGCGGGTTCGCCGTGTGCCGCGCCTGGCGCGAGGGGTGCGATGGGCTGGAGGGCATGACGAACATGCAAGGAGAGATGGCCGCGGCGGCCGGGACGGTGTTCCTGCACGTCGAGATGAGCCGGACGGTACGGGAATCCCCCGCGCGGCGGGCGGACGCCGTCCGGGCGCTGAGCGAAGCCGAGTAGGAGGCAGGTTCGTGAAAAGGCCGTACGTGCTGGCAGCAGGCACGCTCGTCGTGGTCGGCACGACCGTCGCCGTGGCGTGGCCGGGTCCCGACGCCGGGGGCACGACCGCCGCTCCGCCGACGGTGTCGCTCTCGGTCGTCGACGAGGCAGGCGCCCCGGTTCCGGCCACAGTGGACATCGGTGACGGCGCGAAACCCGTTGCCGCGCGGGTGGAGTTGCGCTCGGGTCCCGTGCTCGCGACCGTGTCCGCGCCGGGCCATCTCGCGGAACCGGTGCCGCTCGGGCTCGAGGACGCGGGCAAGACCGTCCCCGTGCGCCTGCTCTCCGACCATGGCGGGAAGCGGTATGTCCTGCATTCCGCGGGTGACGTCATGTTCGGCCGCCGCTATCAGGACGCCCCGGAGCCGCTGGTCCCGCGCACCGACGCCGGGCGCGGCGCCGAGTCGGTCGTCGACGCGATCGCGCCCGCGTTCCGGCTGGCCGATCTGCGCACGGTCAACCTGGAGTCGGTGATCAGCGCCGCGCCACGCGAAGCCGCGTATCCGAGCAAGCGGTTCATCCTGGAGTCGCCGCCCGCCACGACCGACGGTCTCAAGAAGCTCGGCGTCGACGTGCCCTCGCTCGCCAACAACCACACCCGCGACTTCCAGGACGCCGGGCTGGCGGACACGACGACGGCACTCACCGCGGCCGGGTTCCCGATCGTCGGGCTGGCCGACGGCGACCGGCCGCAACCGGCCTACCACAAGCAGATCCGCGGGAACGAGGTCACGATGCTGGCCTACACCAGCGTCGACGGCAGCTTCGTCAACGACAGCTACGCGCGTTCCCCCGAGGGCGAGGCGTGGCAGAACGAACGCCGCCACTGGCAGTTCGGTACGCGGGTGCCCGACGCCGCCAGGACGATCGGCGAGGCTTGGCAGATCTTCGACCGGCTCGAAGCCAAGCTGCCACCGTCCGAAGTGGCCGCGCTCTGGACGTCGATCACGCAGGTCTACCCGGAACTCCAGGACTGGGTCGCGCGCCGGGGGCACGGCGGCGCGGCGCCGTGGAACCCGAAGACCTCGCCCGCCGAGATCTCCGCCGCGAAGAAGGGCCTCACGGTCGTCCAGCTGCATTCGGGCTTCCAGTTCCAGACCGCGTCCGGCAAGAGCACCCGGGAGATGGCGCGGGCCGCGATCGACGCGGGCGCGGACCTCGTCATCGCGCATCATCCCCATGTGCTGCAAGGCATGGAGTGGTACAAAGGGCACCTGATCGCCTACAGCATGGGCAACTTCGTGTTCGACCAGGACTTCCTGGCCACGTTCTCCAGCGCGTTCCTGCGCACGGTCTGGGAAGGTGATCAGCTCGTCGAGGCGCGGGTCGTGCCGGTCGAGATCGACGGCTACCGCCCGGCGGCCGCCACCGGCGGCGCGGCCCGGCGCACGCTGAACGGCATGTGGGCCAACGGTCTTCGCGACGTCCAGGCCCAGCGTGAGCCCGACCAGAGTGTGTCGACGACCCCGTTCGTCCGCGATCAGTACTCACGCCCGGCGCAGTTCCGGTTCGAGCACGGCACGGCCCGCCTCACCGCCGACGCCCCGCCGGAAAGCCCGGTGCCGGTCACCGTCCCGCCGCATAGTGACGCCGTAATCCCGTTCGACGGCCTCATCCGGCCGGAGGGTCCGCTCTCCGTGGGCCGCGATCTGTTCGGCTGGGGCCATTTCGAGGACGACACCGCCGACGGCGACCCCGACGCGGCGACGCACTGGCCGCCGAGCACCGGTCCGCTCATCGGCGGCGGCGCGCTCGGCGACGCCGGTTATCTCCAGCTCAGCGGCAATCCCACAGGGAAGCTCGCGCGCCCGGTCGCCCGGATCGCGCTGCCCCGGCAGCCCGAGGCCGCCTACACCGTCCGTGCCAAGGTGCGCGTGTCACCCGGCGCGACGCCGCTGCTGCGGGTCACGTCGTATCACTTCGACGACAGTGATCCGACGGAAGATCCGGATTCCCGGCTGCTGCGGGACATCGACCGCACCACCCAGGTCCCGTCCGACGGTGCCTGGCACGAGATCTCCTTCGACCTCACACCGGCCGAACTCGGCGAGGGCGGCAACATGGTGCTCCTCTACGCCGGGGTCCGGGGCGACTCGGCGATGGACACCGTCGACCTCGACGACCTGGAGTTCGTCGAATGGCGTCCGGCTACCGGCGACTGGGCAGGCTACGACTACGTCCGCAACCACGGCGACACCGCGGTGACCGCCACCTTCCACGGCATGGGAAGTCGATGAAACCGTCCACTGTGCTCACCTTGGCCATCCTGACCGTCCTCTTCGGACCTTCGGTGCCCGCCTCGGCCGCCGGGCCACCGCGTTACCACTACGAGCGAGCCGAAAACCCGGGCCGCACCCTGGTCGTCACCGAGTCCGGGACCACCGTCGCCACCCTGACCGACGGGTCGCGGACCGGCGTCTTCCGTGGTCCCTCCCGGACCTTCGCCGAGCCGGAGGTGACCAGCGCGACGGTCACCACCCGGGACTGGGTCCGCGTCGCGCCGCTGCCGTGGCGGCTGGGCGGCGAGCACGACGCGGCGCTGGGCCGGTGGCTCACGACCATGCTGACCGACCGCTCCCCCGACGTGCTGGCGATCGCGATGCAGTACCGCCGGGGCACCGAGAACCTCTTCGACCCGCGCGGAGTCCGCTATGCGGGCCGGGCGTTCTTCGGCCCGATGGTCGACGGCGAGCGGGTGACCGACTCCGACTTCACCGACTACCTCGGCGTGCCCTGGACCTATGTGGACGGTACTGTGCGGCGCCCCGATCCGATCCGCAAGGATTCCCTGGACTGCAGTGGTTTCCTGCGCATGATTTACGGCTACCGCGCGGGCTATCCACTCGGCTGGACACCGTCGGACGGCCGGTTGCCCCGGCAGACCAACGACATCGCCACCGTGGGCCCCGGCACGCTGATCGTCCCGAACTCCGGCGCCCAGCCCCCGCCGGAGTCGCTCGCGCGGCTGCGTGCCGGTGACCTGCTGCTGTTCGACCTCGACCCCGAGGACGGCCCGCTGATCGACCACTCCGCGATCTATCTCGGCCTCGATTCGGCCGGGCAGCCGCGGTTCATCTCCAGCCGCAAGCGCTACAACGGCCCGACCATGGGCGACCGCAACGGCGCCTCGGTGCTGACCGGTGACGGCGTGTTCGCCCACGTATTCCGGGTGGCCCGCCGCATCTGACCCGAAAGGAACCCCATGCGACTGCGCAGCACCAGTCTCCTGCTCGCGTTCGGCCTGTCGCTGACCGCCGCGCCCGCGCTCGCCGCTCCCCCGCCGCCGAAGTCCTTCACAGTCGTGCTCAAGCTCCGCGACGGCGCCGAGCGGTTCGCCCTCGACGTGTCCACCCCCGGGAATCCGCTCTACGGCAAGTTCCTTAGCCCCGCCGAGTTCACCGCCCGCTACGCCCCGACCGCCGACCAGGTCACCCGCGTCCGGGCGCTCTTGGCCAAGTCGGGGTTCACCGTCGGCGAGACGGCGGAAGGCAACCGGTGGATCTCGGCGACGGCTTCCCCCGCGCGGCTCGCGCGAGCGGCGAGTCCGGACATCCTCGCGATCGCCGAGAACACCCCGTCGGTGGTGTCCACTTCGGACGCTCCCCGCAGCGCTGGCTGCTCGGGTTTCTGGGGTCAGCAGCACCAGGATCTCCCGGCGGCGTACGACCGGACGTCGTTCCCGACCACGCTGTGCGGTTACGGCGCCGATCAGCTGCAGACCGCCTACGACCTCAAGCCGTCTCTCGTCGCCGGGCGCGACGGCCACGGCGTCACCGTCGCGGTCATCGGCGTCTTCGACTCACCCACGGGGTTCAAGGACGCCAACGCCCACGCGACGGCCTACGGCCAGCCGCCGTTCGCCTCCGGCCAGTACACCCGCAAGCTGTTCAAGCCCTTCAGCCCGAGCGCGCCGTGCGGCGGCCGCAGCGCTTGGTACCGGTCGCAAACCCGTGACGTCGAAGCCGTCCACGCGGTCGCGCCGGGCGCCAAGGTGCTGTACGTCGGCGCGCGGGACTGCGCCGAGGGCATCGACGAGGCGCTCAACTGGGTGGTCCAGAACAAGCCCGCGACCATCGTGAGCAATTCCTACGTCTACCGCGGCGAGAACCTTCCGGCCGCCCAAATCCAGAAGACCCACTCACTGCTGGTCCAGGCGGCGGCCGAGGGAATCGGGTTCGTCTACGCCTCGGGTGACTCCGGCGACGAGACGATCAACGGCCTCCCCGCGCAGCCGGACTATCCGGCGTCGGATCCGCTGGTCACCGCGGTCGGCGGCACCAGCCTGGCGATCGACCAAGCGGGCAGGCGCCAGTTCGAGACCGGCTGGGGCACCGCGCTCAACCGCGTCGTCGCCGGCGCCTACCCGCTGCCCCAGCCGGGAACGTTCACGGCGGGTTCGGGCGGCGGCACGAGCACCCTGTTCGCCCAGCCCGACTACCAGCGCCGCAAGGTCCCGGCCGCGCTGTCACGCCGCTACGGCAGCGCTCCGATGCGCGTGACCCCGGACGTCGCGGCGGTCGCCGACCCGTACACCGGGTTCGTCATGGGCCAGACCGTCGGCGGCCAATTCGGGCTCTCCACGACGGGTGGAACCGAACTCGCCAGCTCGCTCTTCGCGGGGATCTTGGCACTGGCCAGCACGGACCGGCCGACGCCGATCGGCTTCGCCAACCCGTTGCTGTACAGCCTGAAAGCCGCTTCGTTCCACGACATCCTGCCCGACCGGGTCCCGCTCGGAGCGTCCACACCGGACGGATCCGCGCTCGTGACGTTCGACCGCGACTCCTCACTGAGCACCGGTTACGGATACGACGCGGTGACCGGCCTCGGCACCCCCGACGCCGGGTTCGTCACGGCGCTGGGGTCGTGAGTGTTCCGGCCGGTTAGAACCGGCCGGAACACTCACGAGGCTTCACCCCGTGAGGCGAGCTTGCGCTGGGTACGCGCAAGATCCCGAAGGCCGTAGAGCGCGAACAGCGGCTTGAGCGGCCACGCCTCCCCGAGCCGGTAGTCGGCGGCCCGCACCAGGCGTCCGGCGAGATCGGGACGCAGCTCACGCAGGTAGAGACGCGCCTTCTGGGCGTGCAGCGGGTTGGACACGATCTTGATCTGGTCGGCGTGCTCGATCAGCGGGACCACGTTCTCGACGTTCTGCCAGGTACTGCGCGACTCGGTCTCCACCTCGATCTTCCCGGTGAAACCGCACGCCTTGACCGCGTAGTCCGCCATGAGTACCGCCTCGGGCACGGAAGCCGCGCCGCTTCCGCCGGAGAAGATCACGGTCGTGCCCGCCAGCGTGGAGTCGACCGAGCGCAGCGCCGCCCGCACGCGCCACCGGTTCAGCACGTTCGCTTGCTCGCCGGTGTCGCGGTAGCCGAGCACGACCACCGCCTCGGTGCGCGCGGGCAGGCTCGCTCGCGTCAGGGCGCGGCTGGCCCGCCAGTGCACGAACTCACCCCACGCGGCCACGCCGAAAAGCCCCAGAGCCACCAGTGTTTTCCGGTTCATGGCCCGCGATCCTGCCACTCACGCGCTCGCGGCACGTCCACTCTCGTAGACTACTAAGCGGAGCGACGTTCCAAATATCATCGCGAGAGAGGACCACCAGGTGAGCACGCCCAAGCGCGCCGACGCCCGCCGCAACGAGAAGGCACTGCTCGACGCGGCCGCGTCGGTCTTCGTCACCGACGGCGTGGACGCCCCGGTCCGCCGCATCGCCGCCGAGGCGGGCGTCGGGATGGGCACGATCTACCGCCACTTCCCCACCCGCGCCGACCTCGTCGTCGCCGTCTACCGTCACCAGGTCGACGCCTGCGCCGAGGCGGGCCCCACCCTGCTCACGGAGGCGGCCTCCCCGTTCGCCGCGCTGGGTCAATGGGTGAGCCTCTTCGTGGACTTCCTGGTGACCAAACACGGCCTCGCCGCCGCGATGCGCGACGACCCCGACGGCTTCGCCACCCTCCACACGGTGTTCCTCGACCGCCTGGTCCCCGTGCTCGCGGACCTGCTCTCCGCCGCCCGCGACGCCGGGGAGGTCACGGCGGACATCACCGCTTACCAACTCCTTCGCGCGATCGGCGACATCTGCGCAGGCGCCGAGCGCGTCGACCCGGATTACGACGCGCGCGTGACCATCGATCTGCTCCTCAAGGGACTCTGCCCGAGCACATCGAACGTCGGTTGACAGCCAAGCGAACAAACCTCATCATGTTCGCACACTAGCGTGCTCGAAGTTGCTCGATTGTGCATCATTGCGCGCAGCTTCGATCATCCAGCCGAGGGAGTCCCACCATGCGTCCTGTCTTGGCCTTGACCGCCGCCGTGGCATTGCTCGGGGGTGGGCTCACCGCCGCCACCGCCGATCCACCGGCGAGCGGCTACACCGTGACCGTCGGGGCGAAGGGAAGCTGGACGCATCCGACCGACGCGCCCGCCGCGCCCTACCTCGACAAGGACGGCACCTTCTACTTCCAGCAGTCCGCCGCCCTCTACGGCGCGAACGACGTGCGGGAATGGGAGTTCTACACCGGCACGAACTTCGACGACGCCACGCGCTCCGCCGCGATCAGCGACGCGGTGAACCCGGCCAACAGCAAGGACCGCAACAACGACACCACCTGGCGCTGCAACAACAGCCCGACCGGCAAGGAGTCCACCGACCCGCCCGCGGGCTCGCGCTACTCGCAGAAGAACTTCTGCGACCTGGTCGGCACCTGGGTGGATCCGGACACCGGCGACTGGTATGGCTTGGTGCACAACGAATTCACGCCGCAGCCCTTCGGCGACGGCCTGCACTACGACGCGATCGACTACGCCGTGTCCAAGGACCAGGGCCGCACCTGGACGATCAAGGACCACGTGCTGACCTCCCCGTTCAGCACCCAACGCGGTGACACGGCGGCGTTCCCGAACCAGACCTACTACTACGGCGACGGCGACCAGCGGCTCTATGCCGACGTCGCGTCCGGCTACTTCTACGTCTTCTACGGCTCACGCGTGGTCGACAAGAGCGGGAGCTGGAAGGCGTTCTACGGCCATGTGGCGCGCTCGCCGATGTCGGCCAAGATGGCGCCGGGCTCCTGGCGGAAGTGGTACGACGGCGCGTGGTCGCAGCCCGGCGTCGGCGGCAAGGAGAGCAACCAGGTCCCGGTCGACGCGAACAACGCCACCGGCTACACCCCGCCCGCCAAGGAATACGACCCGGCGAACACCGGCAAGGCCGACGAGCAGATCGCGGCGGGCAAGATGCCGGCGACCTCACCGCTGTTCGTCATGGACATCACCTACAACGCCTACCTCGGGCTCTACCTCGGCGAACCGCAGGCGGTCGACCAGAGCGGCAACGCGCCGCAGCAGATCTATGCCACCGACGACCTCGCCTCCCAGAAGTGGCGCCTGATCGGCGACACCGGCGCCTACCACACGGCGTCGTGGTACCGCTGGTTCGTCGACAGCGCGAACAAGACGAGCTCCACCATCGTCGGCAAGAACTTCCGCGCCTACTGTTCCTTCGGCTGCTCCGGAAACTCCTCGGCGGAGTACATCAACCTCAGCGTGGACAACGCGACCCGGCCGCCCGCCCCGTTCGACCCGGCCAAGACCTACCGCATCGCCAGCGGTGACGGCCGGGTGCTCGCCCAGGTCTCCGGCAGCGAAGCGACCACCTCGGCGACGGGCTCCGGTTCCCCGTCGCAGTCGTGGACGTTCACCGGCAACGGCGACGGCTCGTACCGCATCACCAACGCCGCGTCCGGCGGATCGCTGGGTGTCGGCTCGTCCGGACCGGCCACCAGGGCCTGGGGCACCGCGCCGACGGTGACCTCGGGCAGCGCGGGCGTCGGGCAGCAGTGGTTCGTCATCCGCGGCGCGGGCGACACGTACCGCCTGGTCAACCGGTACAGCGGGCTCGTGCTCGGCCTGACCGGCACGGCCGCCGAAACGACCCCGGTCCGGCACTGGACCGGCGACGGCCGCACCGCCGCCCAGCAGACCCTGAGCGTCACGGCGACCGGCGACGCGGATCTCAGCGGCACGCGTGCCATCGCGACAGGCGGCAAGGCACTCGACGTCCCCGGGCACAGCACGACCGCGGGCACGAAGCTCATCACCTGGGCCACGAACGGCGGCGCCAACCAGCGCTGGCAGTTCACCCGCCAGGCGGACGGCTCCTACGAGCTGCGCAACATCGAATCCGGGCTGTGCGCGGACGTCGAAGGCGGCGCCACCACCGCGGGCGCGGCGATCATCCAGTGGACATGCACCGGCGGAACCAATCAGCACTGGATCGCCACCAAACAGTCCACTGGCGACTACACGTTCAAGTCCGTCAAGAGCACCCTGCTGCTGACCACCGCGTCGACCGCCAACGGCGCCGCGGTCACCCAGCAGGCCGACACCGGTTCGGCACTGCAACGCTGGTCGAGCCTCGCCGGCTGAGCGTGGCCCGGTCGTCTTGCCCGATCGGGCAAGACGACCGGGCGATCGGGAAGACCATGTTTGACCGCGGATGCCACCGCCCACCTCCCGGGTGGATCACTGGCATGAGAGGCGAAACAATGACGTTTTCCCGAATACTGCTCACCGCCGTCACCGTGGCCGCCGGGCTGGTCGCCGTGAGCCCGGCCGCCTCCGGCGTGCCAGAGACCATTCCCTTGCGGATCACCAACAATTCCGCCCGCGGCGACCAGGTCTACCTCTACGACATCGGCACCAGGCCAGACGGCCAGCAGGGCTGGGCCGACGCGGACGGCACCTTCCACGCCTGGCCAGCGGGCGGCAACCCGCCCATCCCCGCACCCGACGCGTCGATTCCCGGCCCGGCGGCAGGTCAGTCGATGACCATCCGGATGCCCAAGTTCTCCGGCCGCGTCTACTTCTCCTACGGCCGGAAGCTCTCCTTCAGCCTGGCCACCGGCGGCCTGGTCCAGCCCGCGGTCCAGAACCCGAGCGACCCGAACTCCGACATACTCTTCAATTGGACCGAGTACACCCTCAACGACGGCGGGCTGTACATCAACAGCACCCAGGTCGACATGTTCTCGGTGCCCTACGCGGTCGGAGTCCGCGCGGGCGACGGGTCCACCAGGACCACTGGGCACCTGAAGCCGGGCGGCTACCGCGGTTTCTTCGACGGCCTGCAAGGTGAGTGGCGCACACTGATCCAGACCCGTTCCGACGGCACGGTCCTGCGCGCACTCGCCCCCGGCAACGGCGCGCTGCCAGCCTCCATAATGGACGATTACGTGAACCGCGTCTGGTCGAAATACGCCGGTTCGGCACTGACCGTGACCCCGTTCGCCGACCGCCCCGACACCAAGTTCACCGGCAAGGTCTCCGGCGACACCATGGACTTCACCGACGGCTCCGGCGCGGTCGTCACCAGCTTCCGCAAGCCCGACTCCGACAGCATCTTCGGCTGCCACAAGCTCTTGGACGCCCCGAACGACCAGGTCCGCGGCCCGATCTCGCGGACACTGTGCGCGGGCTACAACCGCTCGACGCTCCTGACCAACCCGAACCAGCCGGACGCCGACGACTCGGGCTTCTACCGGGACGCCGTGACCAACCAGTACTCGCGCGACATCCACGCGCGGATGGTCGACGGCAAGGCCTACGGATTCGCTTTCGACGACGTCGGTCACCACGAATCGCTGGTCACTGATGGGAACCCGCAGGAAGCTTCGATCACGCTCGATCCGCTGGACTGATCCGGGCTCGGCGGCTTGCTCTGGGTTTGGGGTCTGTTGGGGTCAGATCTAGGGCGGTCCCGTATGGACATTTCCGCTCGTGGGGTCAGGTGGTGCTTGGGGTCGCTGCGGAAATATCCATACGGACCGGGGCACGGTGGTCAGATTTCGTTGTGGCTCACGAGAAATCCCGGCTGGTACTTGCTGCCCGCCTGCGTGGTGGGTCGGGCTGCCTTGGTCGTGGTGTGCGATGGCGGCGGTGAAGGTGATCGGTGGCGTGGTGGTCGGCGGCGTGATGGTGGCGGGGAGAGTGGTCGGCGATGTGGTGGTCGGCCGAGGTTTCTGAGTGGTCAGCCGGGGTCCCGGCGACTGCCCGAGTTTTGGTGGGCTCGCCCCGAGTTTGGTTGTCACCGGGGGTGCTTCGGTTGTTGTGCAGGCTTTTCGGCCGCTGGGTGGCCGAAAAGCCTGCGCAAGGGGCGGCCGGTCGGATCGCAGCGCTCCGCGCCCGTGCCTGGGTGGTGCTCTCAGGCCGCGGTGGTGCTCGCTGCGCACGCAACGGCCTAAGACACGACGCCGGAGGCGATGAAGCAGACCCCGCCAGCTGACCCGCGATGTGCTCCCTCGTGGGTCAGGTTCTGGTGGTATGGAGGTTGTTGCGGCGGGGTGTGCGTGCGGGGTCGATGAACGCCGGCGGGATGAACTCGGGATACCCGTCGCTGGCGATCCGCACCTCCCAGTCACTGTTGTGGATCAAACGGTGATGCTTGCCGCATACCAGCACGAGATTATCGATCCGGGTTTCCCCATGATGAGCCCAAAAAACAATATGGTGCGCCGTACATTGCTGCGGCGGCGCGTCGCAGCCCGGGAACGCGCACCCGCCGTCGCGGATCGCCAGCGCCCGCCGTTGCGCCGGTGTGGCGAGGCGCTGCGCCCTGCCCACATCGAGCGGTTCCCCATGCGAGCCCAGAGTCACCGGGATGACCTTGCAGTCACAGGCGAGCAGGCGCGCGTCGCTGGCGCTGATGTCCCCGACCAAATCCAGGCAGGCGCGCCCGATCCCGGTCTTGAGTTCGTCGAGGCCGACGGTGACCACGACGTGCACGCTGTCCCCAGCCTGACTCGGGATGTCCGGGTTGCCCATGCCGATCCGAACAAAGGTGGCGAACGCGTCCCCGAGCCGTTCCCACTGCGACCGCGTGTCGCGGCCTTCTTCTTCAGACGCGGGGCGGGGTTTGGCGAGTGGGTCCAGGGTTGCTTTGAGTCGGGCGATGGTTTCGGCGTCGGTTTTGATTTTTATGCCGTGGGTGCCGTCGCGGTGGCTCACGAACCCGAGTTCATGGCGCGGCTCGGCTGGGTCGGGATCTTTGGGTTCGCAGCCGTCGGGGTCGAGCCGGTCGCGCAGGTTCTTCGCGGCGTGGCTGATCTGGCGGGGTCCTGCCGTCCGGGCCAGGTTCACCAAAATCTGCTCCCCGGTCTCCCGATCTTCTGCTGAGACTGTGGGCGGGAGTGCACCCAGGGCGGCGATGATCGGATCCAGCTGCGCCGCTCCCAGATCCCCATTCAGCGCTGCCGCGGCGGCATGTGGCGCCAGCGCGGGAATCCGGGTGCCGCCGTCTTGGCGTGGGTTGAGGGCGCGGGCTCGGTCGACGCGGGCTTTGGCCTCGGAGTGCTTGATCTGCACCCAGTCCACCAGCATCCCCGGCACCGTCGCGTAGCCGGTTACCTCCTTCACGCCGCGGGATTCGATTTCGGTGAGGATTTGTCCTTGCTCGGCCTCCAGTCGTCGTCTTTCTCGTTCTCGGGCGACGTAGGCGAGCAGCAGCGTGTCTTTGTCGCAGCGCCACCACTCCGGTGCTGCGGTGTCAGGACTTTCGGTGCTGATCATGCATCCCACACTACGCGTGTTCAGAGTCATATGCCACTAGACACGCCGAGCTGGCCGACCCAGCGCCCAGGCGCGCAGCAAGTACCAGCCGGGGTTTCCGGTGAGCCACAACGAAAACCGACCACCGTGCCCTCGGTCCGTATGGATATTTCCGCGGCAACCCCAAACACCACCCGACCCCGGGAGCGGAAATGTCCATACGGGATGTCTTTAGATCCGACCCCCGACAGACCCACACCCCAGAGCAAGAAGCCGTCCCAACGCATCCGGCGAACGGATGCCCCCGGTTAGCCCGGGCGCCGCAATCGCAGAGCGTCTCAAGGATCCCGTGGTACTGATGTGCCCAAATCCACAGAGGAGGAATCCTTGCCCCACATCAACATCAAGTCCCCCGCCCCCGGCATCCGCGGCCTGTCCGAGTTCCGCCCAGAGACCGCCGGACCACTCGGCCTCCTCACCGAGACCCTCCTGCGCGGCAACGACTGCACCTTCTGCTCACTGAGCCACGGCGCCGCCGCGGCCACCGCACTCGACGACGGCACACACGTCATCGAGGCAACCCGGCGCAGCGTTGCCCCTGCCCCGCTTCCAGGCGCCGTTTCTCTCGTTCGCGGGCGACGTAGGCGAGCAGCAGCGTGTCTTTGTCGCAGCGCCACCACTCGGGTGGTGCTGCGGTGTCAGGACTTTCGGTGCTGATCATGCATTCCACACTACGCCCATCAAGAGTCATATGCCACTAGACGCGCCGGGCTGGCCGACCCCACGCCCAGGCGGTCCGCAAGTACCGGCCGGGGCTTCCGTTGAGCCACAACGAAATCCGACCACCGTGCCCCGATCCGTATGGATATTTCCGCAGCGACCCCAAACGCCACCCGACCCCGGGAGCGGAAATGTCCATACGGGATGTCTTTAGATCCGACCCAGCCTGATCTTTCGCCATGCGTGAACAAACGCCTTCAAGAGCCAGTTTTCCGTTAGGTTCAAACCGAACCAAAGGAGGCATTGGTGATCGAGATCCCCCGGGCGAGGCACATCCTGCCGACCTACACCGAGCGCACCAGTTACGGCGTCGCGGAGACGAATCCGTACAACAAGCTTTACGAGGAACGGATCGTCTTCCTAGGAGTCCAGGTCGACGATGCCTCGGCCAGCGACATCATGGCCCAGCTCCTTCACCTCGAGGGCGAGGATCCGGACCGCGACATCGAGTTGTACATCAACTCACCCGGCGGTTCGCTCACCGCGATGATGGCCATCTACGACACGATGCAGTACATCCGGCCGAAAATCCGGACCGTGTGCCTCGGGCAGGCGGCGCTGGCGGCCGCGCTGCTGCTGGCCGCCGGGGAGCCGGGGATGCGGACTTGCCTGCCCAATGCGCGGGCGCTCATTCAGCAGCCGACGAGTGAACCGTTGCACGGGCATATCTCGGACATGGAAATCCAAGCGGCCGAAATGCTGCGGACGCGGCGGCGGATGGAAACGACGCTCGCCAAGCATACCGGGAATTCCGCGGAGCGGATTCATGCCGATATCGAGCGGGCGAAGATTCTCACCGCGGACGAAATGAAGGACTATGGCATCGTCGATGAGGTGGTCGCCTATCGTAAGGCGAATTGAGCCTCGAGCAGTGGCAGCCGGACCGAGGCGTGCGGGATGATGCCGCGCTCGGCCAGTGCCGCCTTGGCCATGATGGCTCCCTGGGACGTGCGCATGATGGTTTCCACCAGCGGGATCAGCTCGGTCTGGAGCACCTGGGCCGACTTGAGGTCGCCGTCCCGGACCGCTTGGATCAGCTGGGCGTTGCGGTCGGCGACGATGTTGCCCACCACGCTGACGACGCCCGTCGCGCCGCACGCCAGATACGGCAGGTTGAGTTCGTCGATGCCGCAGTAGTAGGCCAGCGGGCCGGTGGCCATCACGGACATTGCTTCGAAGAGGTCGCCCTTGGCGTCCTTGACCGCGCGGATCCGAGGGTGGCGTGCGAGTTCGAGCAAGGTCGACGGTTCCATCGCGAGCCCGGTGCGGGCGGGGACGTCGTAGAGCATCACGGGTAACTCGGTCGCGTCGGCGACCGCCGTGCAGTGCGCGATCACTCCGGCCTGGGTCGGGCGGGAGTAGTACGGGCAGACGAGCAGCAGACCATCGGCGCCCGCGGCCTCGGCTTCGCGGGCGCGGCGGACACTGGTGACCGTGTCGTAGGTGCCGACGCCCGCGATCACCTTGGCGCGGCCGGCAGCCAGACCGGCGACCGTGCGGATGAGGTCGGACGACTCGGTGTCGGTCAGGGTGGGTGACTCGCCGGTGGTGCCCGCGACGACGATGCCGTCGCAGCCGGTGGCGAGCAGATGGTCGACGAGGGCGGTGACACCCGGCCAGCAGACGGCGCCGCCGGGTTCCATCGGCGTCACCATGGCGACGAGGTTGGTGCCGAAGAGCAGATCGGTCATGAACAAGACCCTGCCCGGCTTGATACCTGTGGTCCAGCGATGCTTTTTTGACGATATTGCGTAGCCTGGCTTCATGATCGATGTCGGGGCGCTCAGAGCTTTGCGGTCGGTGGCGGCGCTGGGGACGCTGGCGCGCGCCGCCGAGGAGCTGGGGTTCACTGCGTCGGCGGTGTCGCAGCAGATCAAGCGGCTGGAACGCGAAGTCGGCGTGCCGCTGCTCGCGCAGGCCGGGCGCGGGGTCGTGCTGACCCCGGCCGGGCAGTCACTCGCCGACTCGGCGCCCGAGGTGTTCCAGGCGCTCGAACGCTGCGCCGAGGCCGCCCGGTCCGTTTCCGCAGGCGCGCCGCGCGGGGTGCTCCGGGTGGCCGCGTTCTCGACCGCGATCCGGGGCTTGCTCGCGCCCGCCATGCCAAGCCTTGCGAAACAGAACCCGGACCTGCGGCTGACCATCACCGAGCAGGATCCCGATCAGGCCTTGCACAGCGTCGACGCCGGGACGGCCGATCTCGCGCTCGTCCACGACGCCGATGGCCTGCCCGCTCCCCTGCCGCCTTCGCTCACCCAGCGGCGGCTGCACACCGATGTCGGCGATGTCGTCATGAGCCGAGCGCATCCGTTGGCCCAGGCGGACCGGCCGCTCACCGGCGCCGACCTGGCGGGCCAGGTGTGGGTGACGAGCCCGCCCGGCACGGTCTGCCACCAGTGGTTCCGGCGGCTGTTCGCGGACGCGCGCGAGGAGCCCGACGTGCGGCACCTGGTCGACGATTTCGCCACCCAGCTGTCGCTGGTGGCCGGCGGTGAGGTGATCGCGCTGATCCCCCGCCTCGCCAGGCCGCCGCTGGGCGCCGGGCTCGTCGCCCGTCCGCTGCGCAGGCAGCCGAAACGCGAGGTCCGCGCGGCGTGGCGGCTCAGCGCCGACGCCAGTCCCGCGATCCAAGCCGTGCTCGCCCACCTGGAAGATCGGCTAGGGTGAATCGGGTGAGCGGCGGGACGAAGCAGGGGCGGCTGTCGCCGTACCGGTCCGCGCTGCTCGTTCTCCTGCAGGTGCTGGCCGCTTTCGTGGTCGCCACCCCGGCCGCCTCCCCGGCGCCCGTACGCGGCATCACGGCGGGCACGGTCGCGAAGGCCGAAGCGCCGGGATTCGTCACCCGCTTCACCGCCACCGCCCAGGCCGACCAGCCGGGCCACACCCCGATCGACCTCCCGCCCGGCACCGCGCGGGCCGATCAGCGAGGCCACGCGGAACCCGCCGCGCTGGCACCACACCGTGAGCCGGCGACCACCGGCGAAGGCCCGGTCGGCGGGCGCGCACCTCCCAGCGGCAACGGAATCTGACGACACCGTTCACTCCGTTTCGCTGGAGGTTTTCCCTATGCCGCGCCCTTCCGCGCGGCGAGGTCTGCTGGTGAGGGGCTTACTGTCCCTTGCCGTACTCGCCGCGTCCGCTTTTCTCCTGCTCACCAGCCAGCCCCGCCTCGGACTCGATCTCAAGGGCGGCACCCAGATCGTCCTGGAAACCCACGACTCCCCGACCATGAAGGCCGACGCCAAGGCCACCGACGACGCGATGGAGGTGATCCGCCGCCGCGTCGACGCGCTGGGCGTGGCCGAGCCGGTGCTCGCCAGATCGGGCGACAACCGCATCCTCGTGGAACTGCCGGGTGTCCAAGATCCCCAGGAGGCCATCGACATCCTCGGCCGCACCGCCCAGCTTTCGATGCGGCCGGTGCTCGGCACCCCGGGCCAGACCGTCCAAGATGGACAGAAAGTGCTCACCGACGAGGCCGGGCAACCGCTGCTGCTCGGCCCGATCGCGCTCACCGGCCAAGGCGTCAAGAACGCGCAGGCGGTGAACGATTCGACCACCGGACGCTGGGTCGTTTCGATGACCTTGCAGGACACGTCCGCGTGGCAGAAGCTCACGGCCGACGCGGCGTGCGCGCCGTCCGGGGCGCCCGCGCGCCGGGTCGCCATCGTGGTGGACGACAAGATCGTGTCCGCGCCGCAGATGGATCAGTCGATCCGCTGCGGGGCCGGGATCATCGGCGACACCACGCAGATCACCGGTGACTTCACGCGCGCCGAAGCGCAGGAGCTCGCGCTGGTGATCCGCTCGGGCGCGCTGCCGGTGCCGGTCGAGGTCGCCGAGCAGCGAGTGGTCGGGCCGACGCTCGGCGCCGAGGCGATCAAGAGCAGCGCGATCGCCGCGCTTGCCGGGCTCACGCTCACCGCGGCGTTCCTGCTGCTCGCCTACCGGCTGGCGGGGTTGCTCGCGATCCTGGCACTGCTCGGCTACGCGGCCGTTTCGTACTCCGTGCTCCTGGCGCTCGGGGCGACTTTGACGCTCCCGGGGCTCGCGGGATTCGTGCTCGCGATCGGGATGGCCATCGACGCCAACATCCTGATCTTCGAACGGGCACGGGAGGAATACACGACACCGAGACGGCTGCCTCGCGCGGCGAGCGTGGGGTTCCGGCGCGCGCTCACGGCCATCACCGACACCAACATCACCACGGTCATCGCGGCCGGGTTGCTGTTCTGGCTCGCCGCCGGGCCGGTGAAGGGCTTCGGCGTGACGCTGGTGATCGGCGTGCTGTCGTCGTTGTTCAGCGCGCTCGTCCTCGGCCAGGTCCTGCTGGAATTGGCCGCACGGAACGGTTTCGTCCAAAAGCATCCGGGGATGACCGGGCTGGCCAGGTTCAGCCGCGTGCGGATCTGGCTCACCACCAAGGTTCCGCAGCTGTTCCGCAGGCCACGGCGCTGGCTCGCCGCCGGGCTGCTGCTGGTCGCGGTGTGCGCGGCCGGGGTCGCGACGCACGGGCTCAACCTCGGCGTCGAGTTCACCGGCGGGCGGATGATCGAGTACACCGCCCAGCATCCGGTGGATCCCGGCCAGGTGCGGGCCGCGCTGACCGAGGCCGGGTTCGACCGCGCGGTGGTGGCCTCGTCCGGGGACAGCACGGTCACCGTGCGCACCGAGCCGATCGACGAGGCCACCGCCGGGAAGATCAAGGCGGTGGTGGACGGCGCGACCGGCGGCGCGCAACAGACCCGCGACGACCAGATCGGCCCGAGTGTCGGCGCCGAACTGCGCACCAAGGCGGTGCTCGCGCTGGGACTCGCGGTCGCGGCGCAGCTGGGCTATTTGGCGGTGCGGTTCGATTGGCGGCTCGGACTGGCGACCGTGGCCTCGCTGGTCGCGGACGTCGTGGTGGTCGTCGGCGCGTTCGCCTGGCTGGGAAAACCGGTCGACGGCGTGTTCCTCGCGGCGCTGCTCACCGTGATCGGGCTTTCGGTCAACGACTCGGTGGTGGTGTTCGACCGGCTCCGCGAACTGCGTGCCGCGCGGCCGAAGGACGGTTTCGCCTCGGTGATGAGCGCGGCGGTGCTGCAAACGTTGCCGCGCACGGTGAACACCTGCCTCGGCGTGCTGTTCATGCTGCTCGCACTGCTGGTGCTCGGTGACGGTTCGCTCGCCGATTTCGCGGTGGCGCTGCTGATCGGGCTGGTGGCGGGCACGGCATCGACCGTGCTCACCGCGGCGCCGGTCGCGATCATGCTCGACGCGCGGCGGGGCGCATAAAACCCGGTGGGCCGGAAAGGAATTTCCGGCCCACCGGACAGTACTGTCCGCAAAAAGATTTTCCGGGACATAAATGGCTTTCCACCATACCGATGAAATGGCCCGGTGAACCAATACCAAATTGGCCTTTGCGCGGGTAGTCTCCGTTCGTCCCACAAGCTGGAGGTCTGAATGGACTCAGGTTTTCGACACCAGGGCTGCGTCTACGGCAGTGACGCTGAGTTCCTCGCGATGGCCGTTCCCTTCGCCGAGGACGGCCTGCGGGACGAAGAACCGGTGCTCGTCGCCACCACGGCCGCGAACGTGGCCCTGCTCCGCGCCGCGCTGGGCGCCGGCGCGGACCGGCTCGACTACGCCGAACGCCCGGACGCGGTGCGGCGCTACTGGTCCCGGCGCGGGCCCGCCGTGCCCGGCGCCCGCGTGCGCATCCTTTCCGAGCAGACCTGGACCGGCCGCTCCCGCCGCAAGGTGATCGCCTCGCAGCGCTGGGAAGCCAAGCTCAACGTGCTGCTGGCAGGCACCAGGATCTGGATGATCTGCCCGTATGACACCAGGGTCGTCGAACCCGGCATCGTCGAAGGCGCCCGCCGCACCCATCCCGAATGCGTGGTCGGCCGCCGCACCGAGCCGTCGGCGCAGTTCATCGCGCCCGAGGAGTTCGCCAGGTCCCAGACCTCGCCGCCGGCACCGGGCAGCGCCGCCGACCTGTTCCGGTTCGAGGGCGACCTCGTCGCCGTGCGGCGGCATGTGCTCGAGAAGGCCACACCGATCCTGGTCGCGGAGAACACGGTCGCGATGTTCGACATCGCCGTCGGCGAAGTGCTCGCCAAGCTGGTCGAGCGGGGCGTCGGCCGGGTGACCGTCTGGGTGCGCGCCGCCGCCGGGCGGGTCGTCTGCACGCTGCACACCGATCAGCCGCTGCGGCCGCCCGCGCTGCACCAGGCCGACGCCGGACTGTGGATGTCCAACCAGATCTGCGAGTGGCTCGACATCAGCTCCGACGCCGACGGCTGCACCATCGAGCTCGCCATGCCCGGCCGCGCCGCACTGGACACCAGCCCCGCCAAGCGGGAAGACCTCGGCTTCGGCGTCTGAGCCGGACACAACTGGCTCACTGCAGCCGGACGTCGCCGAACCTTTCCTGGATGCGGCGCAGCTCGCGCAGCCGGGGCTCGGTCTGCCCGCCGAGCCAGCGGCCGACCGTCTTCGGTGACACACCGAGCTGGTCGGCCGCCATCTCCCTGGTGATCCCCTTGCCGCGCAAGGTTTCCGCCATCCATTCGGCGAACGTCGCGGTGGGCTCCGGCCCCTCGGGCTCGGGCGGCGCCTGCCGCGGTGTCTCCGCAGGGAGCACATCGAATTCGACACGATTCGGATAACGACGGCAGGAAACCTGGATCATGCCCGACCCCGCCGCCTCGAGAAGCGCGCTGTAGATCGTTTTCCCGACTTCGCGGCTGTCGACCTCGGTGAGCGGGGAATCCGAAAGGCAACGGCGGAGAAAGCTCTGTATTTCCGGGACCGACGACGGCCTGGCGGGGAAAACGCTGGTCGTGATCACCACCGGCAGCACCTCGATCGACTCCCCGCGCGACGGCCCGGCCGATTCGATCACGCCCTCAGCATACCTTGCCGACGTCGGCACACAGGACTACGGTGAGCGACTTCCGAGAATTGAATCGCCAGGGAAGGTGTTCCATGGTCACGGCCCAGCGCGGCAATTTCCCACCGCCCATCCATATATTGTGGATGAATGGTGGCCTGAGCTGCGACGGTGACTCGGTGGCATTGACCGCGGCGACCCAGCCCAGCATCGAAGAGATCATTCTCGGCGGAATGCCGGGGCTGCCCAAGGTCGAATTGCACTGGCCTTTCCTTGATTATCAATGCGGCCCCGACGGCAGTACCGGCAGTTTCCTCGAGTGGTGGCACCGGGCGGACCGCGGCGAGCTGGACCCGTTCATCCTGGTGGTCGAGGGATCCATCCCCGACGAGACCAACAAGCCGGACGGGTATTGGTGCGCCTTCGGCAACGACCCCGAGACCGGGCAGCCGATGACCACCAACACCTGGCTGGACCGGTTGGCACCCCAGGCTTTGGCGATCTTGGCGGTCGGCACCTGCGCCAGCTACGGCGGCGTGCACGCCATGGCCGGTAACCCGACCGGTGCCATGGGCGTGCCCGATTATCTCGGCTGGGACTGGAAGTCCAAGGCGGGCCTGCCCGTCATCTGCCTGCCCGGCTGCCCCGTGCAGCCGGACAACCTCACGGAAACCTTGCTGCAGCTGCTCTTCCAGGCTTCCGGGCCGGCGCCGCAGCTCGCGCTCGACGAGGCGTTGCGCCCGAAATGGCTATTCGGGAACACCGTCCACGAGGGCTGCGACCGCGCGGGCTACTACGAGCAGGAAGAGTTCGCCGACCGCTACGACTCGCCGAAATGCCTGGTCAAACTCGGCTGCTGGGGTCAGGTGGTCAAATGCAACGTGCCCAAACGCGGCTGGATCAACGGGGTCGGCGGCTGCCCGAACGTCGGCGGCATCTGCATCGGCTGCACCATGCCCGGCTTCCCCGACAAGTTCATGCCGTTCATGGAGGACCCGGCGGGCATCGCCGCGCCCAGCGCGGTGAGCACCGTGTCCGGCTCCGCCATCCGCATCCTGCGTGAGATCAGGATGAACGCTCCTTCGCAAGGCAGGACCGGTTACTCGACCCATTGGTGAGCACCATGACGCGCCCCGTAGGCGAACGCATCGAGGAACTGCTGAGCGGCTTGCGCTCCGGACCGGCCCGTGAACAGGCCGAGGAGATCGTGCGGCTGCTCATGGGTTTGTACGGCGACGGGCTCACCCGTCTGCTCGCGATACTCCGCGAGCGCGACCCGACGCTGATCGACGCCTTGGTGCGGGACGAGCTTCTCGAAGACCTCCTGCTACTCCACGATCTGCACCCGCTCGACGCCGACGCCCGGATCCGCGCGCTGGTCGAGCGGGTCGCCGGGGTCGGCTACGACGGCATCGGCCCCGACGGCGTGGTGCGGCTGCGGGTCGACCTCGACGGCTGCCCGGCCACGACCGTCCCGGTCCGCAAGCGGCTCGAAGCCGCCATCCGCGACGCCGCGCCGGAGGTCACCGCGGTCGAGTTCACCGGCAGGCCGTCCGGGCTGCTGCATATCGGCATGGGGCCGCCGTCGTGATCGAGATCTGCGAACTCTGCGGCACCCCGGTCGGTGCCAAGCACGCGCACGTCGCCGACACCGGCGGGCGCCGCCTGCTGTGCGCCTGCCGCGCCTGCTTCCTCGCGTTCACCCACGACTCCCGCTATCGCGCGGTCCCCGAGCGCTACCTGTGGGATCCCGGCCGCCCGATCACCGGCATCGATTGGGAGCTGCTCGACACCCCGGCGGCGTCCGCGTTCTTCCTGCGCCGCGGCTTTCAGGTCACCGGCTTCTACCCGAGCCCGGCAGGCGCGACCGAATGCCTGCTGAGTCCCGGGTTCTGGGGCAGGCTGACCGTCCGGCACCCACTGGTGACCGCGGCCGAACCGGACGTCGAGGCGATACTCCTGCACAAGACCGCGCGCGGCACC
The DNA here is from genome assembly GCF_900107045.1 of Amycolatopsis xylanica. Classification (GTDB taxonomy): domain Bacteria; phylum Actinomycetota; class Actinomycetes; order Mycobacteriales; family Pseudonocardiaceae; genus Amycolatopsis; species Amycolatopsis xylanica. The sequence goes on along the minus strand of NZ_FNON01000001.1, from coordinate 811,286 downwards.
GACTGCTTCCTGGTGCCCATCGACATGTGCTACCGGCTGGTCGGAACTGTCCGGCGGCACTGGACGGGCCTCGACGGCGGCCGCCGCATGCGTGCGCGGGTCGACGAGCTGTTCGCCGAGATCAAGGGCCGGGCACGCCCGGTGTGATGTTCCGGAACGCCGCGACGGCCGCCGCACCCAGCAGAGCGGCGGCCAGCCCGGCCGAAACCCGGAAGCCCGTCTCGAACCCGGTCGCCGAGACCAGCACCCCGAAGACCGCGACACCGAGCACGCCGCCCGCCTGCCTGCACGAACTCAGCAGGCCGGACACCACGCCCGCCCGCTCGGCGGCGACCGATTCGAGCAGCGCGGTCATCATGGGCGGCGAGGCGAGGCCGCCACCGACACCGATCGGCACCATCGCCAGCAGGAGCAGCCAGGTCGGCCCGTGCGCCCCGACCAGCAGGACGCCCAGGAACCCCGTCGCTTCGAGCAGCTGGGCGCCCGCCATCGGCAGGCGCGGCCCGATCAGCGCGGTGAGCTTGCCGCCGGCGATGTTCGACGCGAGCACCACGGCCGTCAGCGGCAGGAACGACAGCCCGGTCATCAGCGGTGACCAGCCGCGTTCCTGCTGGAAGACGATCGAGAAGACGAACATGATGCCGTAGTAGGCGAAGTTCAGCGCGAAGCCGGTCGACAGGCACGAGACGAACACGCGCGACCGCAGCTCACGCAGGTCGACCCGGGTGAACCACAGCGCGGCGGCGACCGCCACGAGCAGCGGGACGTACACCGCGGGCGAGGTCAGGCCCATCGGCGCGATCTCGATGACAGCGAACGTGAACGCGGTGAGCGCGACGACGGCCGCGATCTGCCCGCGCAGATCGATCGGCGAGCGCTGCCGGGTGGACCGGTCCGCCCGCGAGAGCCCCAAGATCGCCAGCAACGCGAACGGGACGTTGACGAAGAAGATCGCCTCCCAGCCGAACCGCGCGGTCAGGAAACCGCCCGCGAGGGGACCTGCCGCGACGGCCGCGCCACCACCCGCGGCCCAGATGGCGATCGCCTTGGCGCGGGCGGCGGGATCCGGCAGTGACTGGCGCAGCAACGCGAGCGAGGCGGGCAGTACCGCAGCGGCCGCCGCGCCCTGCAGCACCCGCGCGACGATCAGGAATCCGGTGTCAGAAGCGAACCCGCAGGCCGCCGAGGCGGCCGAGAACGCCAGCAGGCCGTAGCCGAACACACGGGTCGCGCCGACGCGGTCGGAGACGGAACCCGCCGTGAGCAGCAGGCCCGCGAACGCGAGCGTGTACCCGGCCACCACCCATTGCAGGCCGGACACGCCCGCGCCCAGCCGCTCGCCGATCACCGGCAGCGCGACGGTCACGATGGTCGCGTCCAGGTTGATCAGGAAGAAGCCGAGACAGGACGCCAGCACGACGATCCTCGACCGGCGCGTGTCCGTGACGACTGTGGTCATGGCGGCCACCCCTCGATCTCGACCCGGTTGTCGTGGAAGACCGCGCCACGCCCCAAATCGGCGTCGCGTTCGTCCACAGTGGAATTGACGGTCGCGCCGCCGGTCAGCTTCGACCAGTGCCCCTTGGTCGTGGCCGCGACGCCGGGCCGCACCACGTCGGTGACGCGGACCAGCGCGGCGAAGGAACCGCGGTCGTTGAACACCCGCGCTCGCTGACCGTCGGCGAGCCCGCGAGCGGCGGCGTCCTCGGGGTGCAGGGCGACGCTCGGCGGGCCCGCGCGGCGGGCCAGCGCGGGGCGGTTGGCGAAGATCGTGTTCATGAAATAGTGCGACGCCGTCGACACGAGGACGAGCGGAAACCGCCGTGCCAGCTCTGGGTCTTCGACTTCCTTAGCCGGGGTGTACCCCGCCACCTGGCCGTCGGAGACGAACTCCAGACGGCCCGATGGTGTCGGAAAGCCTTGGCGGAAGCGGATTTCATCGGCCGGGTAGTTCAGCCGAACCCAGCCCTCCGCACGCAGCCGGTCGAGCGTGATGCCGGACAACGACGGATGTCCGGAGCCCAGCAGTTGCGCGGCGAGTTCCTCGTCGGAGTCGTACAGGCTCGGCTCGGTCAGTCCCATCCGGCGGGCGAGCCTGCGGAACAGCTCGGTCGCGGACACGCACTCGCCCGGCGGTGGCACGGCCGGTTCGTTCCAGCCGAGGTAGAGGTGGCCGTAGCCGGTGTGCACGTCCAGGTGCTCGGTCTGCATGGTCGACGGGAGCACAATGTCCGCGTAGTCGGCGGTGTCGGTCGGGAATTGGTCGAACACCACGGTGAACAGGTCCTCGCGGGCCAGGCCGCGCCGCACGGCGTTCTGGTCCGGCGCGCTCGCCGCCGGGTTCGCGCCGTAGACGAACAGGCACTTCACCGGCGGGTCGGCAACGTCGAGCAGGCCTTCGGCAAGGCGGGTCATCGCCAGGCGGCGCGCCGGTTCCGGCCGCAGGTCGTCGCGGCGCAGCGCCGCGAAGTCGCCGCCGAAGGAGCCGCCGGTCGAGTACGACAGTCCGCCGCCGAGGTACTGCCAGTCCCCCGTCACCCCGGCCATACAGGCGAGCAACCGCAACGCCGCGCCGCCGCCCGCGTGCCGCTGCATTCCCATCCCCGCGCGGATCGCGGTCGGCCGGGTGCGGGCCAGGCGCTCGCCCAGCGCGAGAAGCTGCCACTCGGGCACCCCGGTGATGGCCGCCGCCTTGTCCGGCGGGAATTCCAGGATCCGCTGCCGGAATTCGTCCCAGCCCAAGGTGTGTTCAGCGAGGTAAGCGCGGTCCTCCAGGCCGAGCGTGAGCACGACGTGGAGCAGGCCCAACGCCAGCGCGCCATCGGTGCCCGGGATCAGCGCGCAGTGCTCGTCGGCCTGCTTGGCGGTCCTCGTCAGCACGGGGTCGATCGCGACGACGTGAGCGCCGCTCTCCTGCGCCTGCTTGATGAAACGCCAGAGGTGATGCCCGGTCGAGAGCGTGTTCGCGCCCCACAGCAGGATCAGTTTCGCGTGCGCGAGCGACTCGGGGTCGATCCCCTGTTTCGCGCCGGTGGCGAGCCGTACGCCGCCCGTGCCCGCGACCGAGCAGATCGACATGAGTTGCTCGGACGCGCCCAGCACGTTCCACAGCCGGGCGCCCGCCGGTCCGCGCATGCCTTGCAGGTGACCGAGGTTCCCGGTGCCCCAGTACGGCCAGATCGCTTCTCCGCCCCAGGTCGCGCGGATGGCGCCGAGGCGCTCGGCGATCTCGCCGAGCGCCTCGTCCCAGGTGACGCGTTCGAAGGCGCCCGAGCCCTTGGGGCCGGTCCGGCGCAGCGGATACAGCAGGCGGTCCGGCGCTCGGGTGTGGTCGAGGTACTGGTTCACCTTGACGCACAGCGTGCCGTGGGTGAACGGGTGATCCCGGCGGCCCCGAAGCCGCGTGGCGACGCCGTTCTCGACGGTCACCGTCCAGCTGCAGCCGTCCGGGCAGTCCAGCGGGCACACCCCGGGTACCGTCTCAGTATTCATTGCCGCGTAACCGTTTCCGAACGAGGTCAAGTTCTTCGGCGAACGCGATCGTCTCTGCTGGTTCCATTGTGGACGGAAGTTTCACGTACCGCTCGGCGGCTTCGAGCACGTGGTCGGAGTACGTCGCGCGACCACGGCGGTCGACGGCCACGCCGTCCAGCGCGCCCCAGGTCAGCTGCCACGCGACGGCGTCCGCCTCACTCACGCCGGGCGGAAGGTCCAGCTCGATCCGGCCCTGCTCCAGCAGCACCGGATAACCGCCGGGCAGCCCCAGCGGTCCGGGCACGTGTGTCCTTATTGGACCTTCGCGTAGCAGATCCCTGACGAGCAGTGCGGCAGTGTGCCCGGTCAGATCGTTGAGCATCGGCCGTTCACAGGCTCGCAAGGGAGCGAGACGGTCCCGCACGTCGGTGACTTCGTCCGCCCCGATCCACATCCGCGCCTCGTCCCGGGGTGGTGTCGACAGGTGGTAGTGGTGCGCGAGCATCCTGATGTCCCCGCCTGCGGACGCGGCCAGGGTGGCGATATTCCCGGCGCCGCAATGGATCGGCAGGCTGAGCGCGGCCAGCACCGGGTTCACCGCGTCCGGGAAGGCCGCGTTCACGAACAGCGCGTCGCCGGCGATACGGGACATCCGCGCGGCGAAAGCGGCGTGGAACGGCAGCGCCAGCGCGATCCCGCAGGCCTTGATCAGGTCGGTCCACGCGGACGGGCGGACACGCGCCTCCGCCGACGAATGCGTCGACGAGCAGTTGAGCACGACCTCGGCGCCCGCCACCACCGTGTCCAGCGGGTGCGCGGTGAACCGCGCCTGCCCGCCGAGCAGCGCGGACCGGCGGGTCGCGATGTGCGCCATGGTCGCCAGCGGCCCGGAGGACCTGGCGAGCAGGTGCACGTCGACCGGCTCGGTGAGGACGTCGGCGAGCGAGTACACGACGGCCCGCGCCAGCGACCCGCTCCCGATGACGGCCACGGTCCTCGGCACCGGCCTCACCCGGCTTCGGCCGCGTGACGCACCACTTGGTAGAAGTCCTCGACCCCGTCGATCCGCACGCTGTCGGCCGGGCTCAGCACCCGGTAGTCGTCCTCGCCGTAGCTGCCCGACGCGTGCACGAGGATCTCGCGATCGGCGACGACACCCCGCTCGATGCCGTTCAGCACCCCGGTCAGCGCCATGACCAGGCTCCACTCCCGCAGCCTGCGCGGATCGGCTGGCAGCGAGACGGAAGTCGCGAGCAGGTCCCGGATCTGGTTGTACCGCTGGAGACACTCGTACAGCGAGACGACGATCCCGCCACCGCCGTTCTCCCTGATGACCTTGTTGATCCGCGGCGAGGTGACCGGCGTGCGCGAGTAGAACGTGGCGTCGAGGTGCTCCTCGGGGTCGAACGTGACCGCGGGGAAGTGCGGGTCCTCGTCCTGCCGGTAGAGCCCGTCGGCACCCCGCCGGTACTTCGGCACCAGGTCCATGTCGAACGAGTCGTGGTAGAGCCCGAGCACCATGTCCGGCGTGCCGAGGTGCTGGACCAGCAGCAGCTGCAGCGCGGGCAGCTCGACGCCCGCCTTGGCCAATTCGCGGTGCCCGAACTGCAGCCCGAGCAGGCCGAGCGCGCTGGACACGGCGTGCGCGTGCAGCCGTCCCCGGCCGGTCGCGGGCATCAGGTCGTGCTCGGCGAGCGCCCTGACCATGTCCGCGACCATGTAGTTGCGCAGTTCGAGCGTGTGCCAGAGCCGAATTCCGTAGCGCTCATGGAACTCGTCGGTGTGCCGCGCCATGAACTCCGCGATCATGAGCTTCACGTGCACCGGGACCTCACACGGCAGCACGGCCATCGGGTTGAGCTCCCGCAGCCGCGGATCGTCGCTGAGCCCGGACGACCACAGCTTGTGCCGTGACGCCTCGGGGACCGCGGTCGCGATCTGCAGCTCGGTGTCCCCGACGAGCCCGACCGAAACCGCACGCTCGACGGCGTTGCGCAGCGCCGTCGCCTTGTTGCCCGAGGACGGGCTGATGATGAACACGCGCTCGCCGGTGGTCCGGATGTGGTTGACCGCGCGCGCGACGTTGATCATCGAGCCGAAAGTTTTGGTCGTCCGTGTGCCCGGATTGCTCATCAGGTTGAGCAAATGCAGCGAGCAGCCGCCGTGCTCGCCGAGTTCGGTGATCCCGATCCCGGACGGCTGAAGGAACTTCTCCATGGTCGAGTCGAGCACGGGCAGGTCGAAGTCGGGCAGGAAGTTCTCCGAAGGCACGAACTCGTCCGACCGCTGGTACGCGTTCATGGCGCGCTTAAGAACGTCGTAGTAGTGCGCGAGCGCGTTGTCGAGGTGGGTCACGGAAGCCTCCGGTGGTCGAGCGCGGCCCAGAAACCGTGCAGCCAAGCCACGATCTCCCGCATGACGACGTCGTTGTTGTCCGGGCGCAGCGCCGAGAACTGGTAGGTGCCCCGGGCGGCGGCCGCCGGTCCGAGCACGGTGATGCTGCCGTGGCCGACCGGCCGCGACCGCTCGTCGAGGTCGAGGAAGCCGGGCACGAAGTCCGCCTGGCCCGGCGTCGTGTTGCGCCACAGGCGGACCACGTCGCGGCCGATGAGGTTGCGGTAGAGTGGCCGGATGTCCCGCGCCGGGTCGAAGGCGTGCACGCGGGCGTCGAGCAGCACGTCGAGTTCGGCGTTCAGGCCGGTCACCGGCCCGTGCAGGACGAAACTCCGGTCCGAGAACGCGATCTTCGCGCGCGGTCCGGCTGAGAGGTCCAGCACGCCGTGTTCGGCCAGCGCGAGGATCTTCGCCATGACCTCCGGCGCGGCGCCGCCGGAGACCTTGTTCTGGCACCGCCGGTGATACTCGAGGAACCGCCGATGTGAGTCGGCGGTCAGGCCGCCGCCGTCGACCGCGTGGCTGAGGACGCCGCGCAGGTCGCGCCAGACCCCGTCCACACTGGCCTTGAACGAGTTCGCGACGTTGCCCTGCACCGCCCAGTCCAGATCACGGCGCAGGAAATCCAGGTAGGTCAAGCGAAACTCGGACCGGGTCATCCCGGCCGAGGTGTCGATCGGGGCGAGAATCGTCCGCCAGTCGAACCGCTTGAGCATCGGCTCGGGGACCAGTTGCTTCGGCAGCGTCGCGACGACCGCCTCGACCCCCGGCAGCAGGCGCTCGACCTCGCCGGGCTCGATCGGCAGCGTGAGGAAACGTTCGTAGTCTTCGTGAACGCTCTCGACGATCAAGTCGCCCGCCACGGGCCCGAACAGCGTGCGGTAGTGCAGGTACGCCATCTCGAGCAGGATCAGCGGCATCACGTGAGCGTCGAAGTCCAGGCGCGGGCGGTCGTCCCCGGCGTCGGTGCCCGAGGACTTCCTGATCTTGTCGATCGCGGTCTTGGTCAGGAAGCGGCCCTGATGCGGCCGGTCCTTGCGGTTGATCGGCCTGGTGTAAGGGAAAACGCCGCTCGGGCTGAACGCGAGGATCATCGCGGGCTCCGAGCCGCTCGCCTGGTAGCGCAGGCGGTCGTCGTCGAGGAGGAACTGGCCGCCGCGGCCCTCGGTCAGGTAGAGGATCTGGTCGATCGCCGTCAGCCCGAGCCCGGCGCAGCCGACCGTCGAGCCGGGGCGGGGGTCCTCCAGGGAAAGGGCTTCCTGCAACGGATACGCGCTCGGCATGTACACCGCGCCGGTGCGCCTGGCGAAGGCCAGGTACTCCCCCGGCCCGTCCTCGTCCGAGTAGTCGTTGCTGGAGTGCCCGGTGATCAGCAGCACCTGATCGGCCGTGTGGTGCGAGCCCGAGGCCGACACGACCTCCCAGCGGCCGTCGGCCGGAACGAGGTCGGTGACCTCCTCGGCGTGCAGCACCACGCTGACGCCCTTGCCGCGAAGTTCGCCGGCGTAGGCGTCGAACATCTCGCGCAGCGCTTGCCCGTGCTGATGCCTTTTCGGCGCGTCGGCCGGTTCCAGGTCGAACGTCGTGTCGCCGGTCGTGGCGAACCGCTCCCGGCACCAGTCGTACAGCGTCGGGCGGTCGTCCCGGATCGGCTCGGCGTCGGTCACCGACGGGTCGGCCGCGAAGCCGACCTGATGCGCGGCGCGGTTGAGGTAGCTCGTGAATGGCTGGCTCGCGCTGTGCACCTGCCCGGCGCCGAAGTCCCCGCCGTCGTCGTACACGTGGACGGCGAGCCGGCGGCCGCCGAGCCGGTCGATGGTCGCGGACAACCGTTCCAGCGCGTAGGTCGACCGGGGCCCGCCGCCCACGATGGCCAGGCAGAACTCGCCCGCCGTCATGCCCGTGCCGCTCTGGCGAACCGCGCGGCGGCCTCGGGCGGGGTGAGCGCGGGACGGCCCAGCTTCGGGTCGGAGCCCGGCCGGATCCGCACCCGGATGAAATGCGGGCCCGGATCCGCCTGCGCGCGCCGCACCGCCGCGCCCAGCTCGGCCATACCGCTGACGTCGACGTGGCTGCGGTACCCGCACGCGGCGGCGATCCCGGCGAAGTCCACCCCGGCCGAGTGTGTGAGCTGCCCACCGGTTGATTCGTAGGCTTCGTTGTCCAGCACCACATGGGTGAACCGCGTCGCCGCGCTGCGCCCGATGGTCGCCATGGCTTCCATGCGCATCAGCACGGCGCCGTCGCCGTCGATCACCGTCACGAAGCGGTCCGGCGCGTTCAGGGCGACGCCCAGCCCGACGCTGGCGGCGCAGCCCATCGAGCCGACCACGTACAGGTTCCCGTCGCGGTCCCAGTCCCGTTCCAGTTCACGCGCGGTCTTGCCGGTGGTCGCGACCAGCAGCGTGGCGGGGTCAGAGGCCTGGACGGTCGCGGCGATCGCTTCGGCACGCAGCGCGAGGCCGTCGTCGGCGCGCGGCTCAGCAGGCAGCGGCGCCAGCGTTCCCTTGGGGACGATGAAAGCGAACGACTTTCCGGTTTTCAGGTGCTCAGCCGATGTGGACAACGCGGCGGGTAGGTCGGCGAGGTTCGCGGGGAACAGCTCGGACCGGATCTCCATGGCCGCCAGCAGGTCCGGGGTGATCCGGCCCATCAGCTCGTGCTGCGGTTCGTCCGGGTGACCCGGCCTGCCCCGCCAGGTGATCAGCAGCAGCACCGGGATCCGCAACGTGTGGCACAGCGAGGTGAGCGGGTTCACCCCGTTGCCCAGCCCCGAATTCTGCAAGATCACCACGGGCAGCCGACCGGCAAGCCGGGCACCGGCCGCCAGCGCGACGGCCTCGCCCTCATTGCCCGCGGCCTGGTACAGCCCGGGATGCTGGTCCTGGAGGACCTGGATCAGCGGCCCGAGGAACGAGCAGGGAACGCCGTAGAACGGCCCGAATCCGGCCCCTAGCAGCGCGTCCGCGACCGCGACCGCCGCGAGGGGCTCGGCGGGCGCGCGCAGTGTCGCCGAGGTCATCAAGCCACCCCCTCGACCGGACCCCGCTCCGCCACGAACCGGCGCTCGGCCTCGATGAACTGCCGCATGCCCTGCAGGTCGAAAACGGTGCTGAGCGGCGAAATCCGGTCCTCGATCCCGGTGGTGCGGCCGTCGCGGAGGATGGTGTCGAACGCCGAGGTGATCGCGGTGATCGCGGCGCGCAGGCCGTGGTTGGCGTAGATGACCAGCTTGGCGCCCGCGTCGGACAGCTCGTCCGCGGTGACCGTGTGATAGGTCGTCGGGACCACGGCGACCGGGACCGGCCGTCGCCACCGCTGCAGGAACTCCAGCACCGGCTGCGGCGACTTGCCCTTGTCGTGGATCAGCACCATGTCGGCGCCCGCCTCCGCGTAGGCCTCGCCGCGGCGCAACGCCTCGTCCAGGCCCCAGCCCGCGACCAGCGCCTCCAGTCGGGCGATCACGACCAGGTCGGGCCGTGACTGCGCGGCCTTCGCGGCGGCGATCTTGTTGCAGAAGTCCTCGGCCGGGAGCAGCGTCTGCCTGCCGGGGACGAAGCTGTTGACCTTCGGGAAGGTCTTGTCCTCGATGCAGACCGCGGCGACGCCCGCCGCCTCGTACCGGCGGACCAGGTGCATCACGTTGCTGGCGTTGCCATAGCCCGCGTCGCAGTCGGCGATCACCGGCACCGAGACGGCCGCGGCCATCGACTGGGCCACCGCGAGCAGCTCGGTCATCGTGAGGATGTCGGCATCCGGAAGCCCCTGCGACGCCGAGATCTCCAAGCCGCTCGACCAGACCGCGTCGAACCCCGCGCGCTCGGCCAGCCGGGCCCCCAGCGGGTTGTGCGCGCCGGCGGCCCGCACCGGACCCGGCCGGTCGAGCAGCTCACGCAACGCAGGTGAGAAAGCGTCCATCGCGCAGATTCCTTCCACAGAGCCGTGAAAGGAAATCCTCCTGTGACCGCGTGCGGGCAGCCAGTCACCGTTTCCGGATCTTGGGTGTGTGTTTCACATGCCCCGCGGGTGATCAGGTCGCGTTCTGCGCACCGGGCCCGCTCCGGTTACGGTCTGATCATGCGAGTACTCGTAGCCGGCGCCTCGGGTTTCGTGGGCGGCAGGCTCTGTCCCGCGCTGGAAGAGGCCGGCCACGAAGTCCTCGCGATGACCCGCAACCCCGGCCGCTACACGGGCGCGGGCCAGGCCGTCCACGGCGACGTCTCGGACCCCGCCTCGCTGCGCGCGGCTTTCGCGGACGCCGACGCGGCCTACTACCTGGTCCATTCACTCGACAGCACTGACTTCCAGCGCCGCGACGCCGAAGCGGCCCGAGCCTTCGCGGGCGCGGCCGCCGAAGCGGGCCTCTCGCAGATCATCTACCTCGGCGGACTCGGCGACGACACCGACGAACTGTCCGACCACCTGGCGAGCCGCCGCGAAGTCGAGCGGATCCTCGCCTCGACCAGCGTGCCGGTCACGGTGCTCCGCGCGGGCATCATCATCGGCCACGGCGGCATTTCCTGGGAGCTGACCCGCCAGCTCGTCGAGCACCTCCCCGCGATGATCACCCCGCGCTGGGTCTCCACCCGCACCCAGCCGATCGCCGTCGCGGACGTGATCCGCTACCTGGTCGGAGTACTCGGCCACCCCGAAGCCACCGGCCGCACCTTCGACATCGGCGGCCCCGAGGTGCTCGCCTACCGCGACATGCTCCAGCGCGTCGCCGACCTCGAGGGCAGGCACCTCCTGATCGTCGGCGTCCCGCTGCTCTCCCCCAGGCTGTCGTCGTACTGGCTCGCGCTGGTCACCGACATCGACACCCGCACCGGCCGCGCGCTCATCGACTCGATGACCAACGAGGTCGTCGTCCGCGACGCCTCCATCCGCTCCCTGATCGAGTTCGACCCCATGGGCTACGACGACGCCGTCCTCCAAGCACTCGCCGAACGGTCCGCATGAAGCGCGGCCTCCTGGCGGGCGTGACCGTGACCGGCGCGCTCCTGCTCGGCAAATCCCTCGCGAGCAAACCCGCCTCACCCCAGTTCTACGGCCTCACCGGCGCGGTCGCGGCCACCTGGCTGGCGGGCGCGTCCGCGGCGGGCCCGATCCCCCGCGGACAACGTGGCATTCTTGCGCCCGCTGTGACAGGCGCGGGCGCGTTCGCGGTCTTCTACGGCGGCGCGCTCGTGGCCCGGCGCATCCCCGTGCTGCGCCGGGCGATCGCGGGGGTGCTCAGCTACGCCCACCGGGGTTCCACGGCCTCGGTCGTCCTGACGACCCTGGCCAACGGCGCGGCCGAGGAGATCTTCTTCCGCGGCGCGCTGTACTCGGCGGCGGGCGCTCACCCGGTCCGCACGTCGACCGCGATCTACGTGCTGACCACGACGGCGACCCGGAACCCGGCGCTGGTGCTCGCCTCGGCCGTGATGGGGACCCTGTTCGGGGTGCAGCGGCGACGTTCGGGCGGCGTCCAGGCGCCACTGGTGACGCACGTGGTCTGGTCTTCGCTGATGCTCGCCTTCATGCCCCGCCTTTTCGTCGAGGAGTCGTGAGTGTTCCGGCCGGTTCTAACCGGCCTAAACACTCACGACCCCTGGCACACTCGCTGCCATGAACGGCGAAGTGATCATCTTGACCGGCCCACCCGCCTCCGGAAAGACCACGGTTGCGGACCTGCTGGCATCGACCGCCAGTACCCCGACGGTCCACCTCACAACGGACCAGTTCTACCGCGCGATCAAGACCGGCTTCATACCCCCGTACCTGCCGGAGTCACAGCAGCAGAACGAGGTCGTAGTCGACGCGATCGTCGCGACCGTCAGCACCTTCTCTCGCGGAGGCTACGACGTCGTGGTCGATGGCATCGTCGGCCCGTGGTTCCTGCCGCCGTTTCGCAAGGCCTTGGAGAACCTCTCGTACGTCGTGCTCCGCCCCTCGCTCCCGACCACGCTGGCACGCGCGAAGGAGCGCGTCGGCGACGAACTCAAGGACGTCGACGCGATCACCGGTTTGCACGGCGCGTTCGCCGACCTCGGCGATTTCGAACCCCACGCCATCGACACCGGTCATCTCGACGCGGAGCAGACGGCCGCCGAAGTCCGGTGCCTCCTGGCAGCCGGTGACCATCGGCTCGACTGAGCGGCCAAACCGTCCCGCAGCGCGGGGGGAATCCAGCCGCCCAAAGCCCAGATACCCCGTTCGCCGGTCGGTCTTGCTCCGCCCCAGCGTGTTACGCATGTGAAAAATCGGGTTTAGGCCGTTGCATAGCCAAAAGATCGCCCCTGGCCAACGGCCGCAACCTGAGCCAGCCTTGGTGAAGGCCCCCTTACAAGCCTTGTTGGCGCATAGCTCTATCAGCGCTTGCGTGTACCCGGTGCGTACTGGTATCGCTCGAAAGCCCCCGCATTCGCGACGGGGCCCCTTTCGCCAAACCCTGACCCAAACGTGGCAGCCCATACGTCCCAGATCACTTTATGTGTGTCTCTTGACGTGAGACACACACAGAGCACCCGACCGCAGTTACAAGTGGTGCACACCCCGCCCCGGCTGGTAGCCTCGTGGGGGCTGGGTGGACCCGATTTGCGAGTGCCACTTAATCCGACAGCCAGGTGTTTTGATGTGCTTGGCGCTACGCGGCTCCACGAATTGGAGTCCTCCCAAGGGGTGGCGCGGCAGGGTAGGTGTGTCTGTGTTGCGCTTGCGCTCAACCTGATTGGCAGTCACACCTTGGGATGACACGCCGGACAGGTATGCGCACCTTGGTTGCTGTCATCAGCAGTTCTTTGTCAGGCGCACCATGGCTTGTGTTGCCAATGATTGCGCTACTATTTGCGTTCATTCTGCGTCTCGTCCGCCTTGTTCTGACTAAGCGACGCCCCGGCGAGGATCTCGTCATCCGACTTCCGTTCGTGCGGATTGAGTCACGGGGCGGGCTACCTAAGCCAGCGAGGGAACACCGCGATCCTTCGGATGGCACCTTGCCAAAGCAGGATTAGCAGCCTCGATAGCTGCTGCCCGGGCGCCTACCGAGCGCACCGGGCACGCTGCTTTGAAGCCGTAGCGACCACAGGCTTGGCGCATGGGTTTGCACGTGTTCGATGGACGGGGTAACGCGCAGGGCGTCGATGTTCGTACTTAAGGCGGCACAGATAGTGCCGCCAATGCTGGAAGATCAGCCGATCGTACCCATCTTCGGTCTTGGTTCGGTGGCACAGCACAGAGCACCTGCCCAGCACTTCGCGTCCACGCTGCTCGAAGGCAGTCCAACGTGTCGTGGCGTTTCCATGAAACATGGTCCGCGACAGAGAAGGTCGTTCACCAAGGATCCGGATCCGGGCGAGCATCGCGCCAAGCGGTCTCGAAGACGGCCGCCTCCATCTCCATGGCAGCATACTGCGGGTCGTACAGATCGAAAGGCGGATTGAACGGCCAGTCCTCGGTTTTGAGCGCCGGGCCATCGGCGGGCACCTCGATCTGGCGGAGTCGCCGCCCGTCCGCGCCGAGCTCCATCAGCCAAGTGCCGTCCTCATCGGCCATCCGGAGGTAAATCGGGCTCCGCCCCGCGGTCGCCCCGAAATCCGGGTGCTTGCGTTGCTCGACGCGCTCATCGCGCATCCTGTCGAGCGGCGCGGGCAGTGGCCCGCTCAGGTCGACCTCCTCGAGATTCCAGCCGTCCGCTCGCTGGAGCAGCTCGGCGTCGGACACCACCTCGACGTCGGACAAGGTCAGCGTGATCTCCTCGGGTGATCCCGCGGTGATCCACCACCACAGGCCGCCCATCCCGTAGTCGTGCGAGACCAGGTAGCGAGTCATGCACGACAGGGTAGGGGCGGGCGGGTCCCGTACGCCTGGCGGCGCATCCGGCGGGACCCGCCCGCGTTTTCCTCCCTCAGCGACGGCCCGTCACGCCGCGCGCCACAGCGCGGGGACGGCGGGCGGTTCCCATCCCGGCTGGGCGGTGTGCCCCTGCAGGCACACGTAACCGCGGCCGTCGTAAGTGACCTGGGCGCCGGCGGCGTAATTGGTGCCCACCGTCCAGGTCGTCCCCCCGGGCGGGGTGGAGGTCGTGGGCCTCGTGGTGGTCGAACTGGGCGGGGCGGTGGTGGTCGTCGGGGTCTGCGGGACGTTGAGCACGAAGTCGAACGCGGCTTCGCGGGTGCCGCCCGAGTCACGGACCGTCATCAGCAGGCGGGGGTCGAAGATCGTGTCGGTGTTGTTGCGCGGCTCGTTGGGGAAGTACAGCTGCGTGGTGAGGATCGGCCGCCCCGGCGCCTGGACCTTCACGTGGATGTGGCGGGTGCGGCCCGGGTACAGGCCGGGCACGATCGTCGTCAGCTTGAAGGCGCCGTTGGCGTCGGTGTACTGGTGACCGCGGAAGGTGTAGCCGACGTTGTCGTACGCGCCGTTGACGTCGGCCTGCCAGAAGTCGAGGAGCGCCCGTGCCACCGGGCGGCAGGCGAGCCCGAAGACGTAGCCGCTCACGACCAGGCGGGTGCCCGGGCCGGTGAGCGTGGTGCGCTCGGGGGAATTCGGCTTGAAATAAGGACCTTCGGTCTGGGCGATCGTCGGCTCGTCGCCATCGTGGCATTCCGGGGTGAGCTCGGGGACCTGCCCGCTCGCGACGGTGGTGCGAGCGAGCGCGGGCCCGCCGAGCAGGGCGACCGGGGCCGCGACACCGGCGGCCAGCGCGGCGCGCAGCAGTGTCTTGCGGCTGAGCTTGCTGTCTTCGTCCATTTGTCTGCTCCTCGTGGGGGATGCAGTCGACGTTAGGGACAAGATCAGCCACCGGCGATGGACTCAGCCCGTCATTCGTGGTGAAACTCTGGGGTCACGTCACCGGTCCGGCGAAAGTCGCCCGGGCTCAATCCGGTCTCCCGCCGGAAGAACCGGCAGAAGTACGCCGGGTCCGCGAAACCGACCCGGCTCGCCACCTGCCGGACGGTCAGATCCGTGCCCAGCAGGAACCGTTTCGCCTCGCGCGTGCGCGCCTCCCTGACCAAATGCGCGGCCGTCCGGCCGGTCGCGGCCTTCACCGCTTCGGCCAGATAGCCGGGACTGACGCCGATGCGTTCGGCGTGCGCGCGCACCGACCACAAGCCCAGGTCGGACCTGGCGGCCAGCCGCGCGAACTCCGCCGCCACCGCGTTCGCCCGTGCGGGCGGACGCGGCTCCGGCGTTCCCGGCTGCCTGCCCGCCCGCACGATCAGCACGTGCAACAACGAGCGCACCACCGATTCCGAACCTGGCCCGCCGAGCCGGAACTCCTCTTCCAGCTCGGCGATCAGGCGTGCGGTGCGCTCGTACGATCGGTCGTCGAGCGGCTGGCACGGCCGTTCGCTCAGCCGCCGCAGCAACTCCCGGTCGGCCGGATGGTCGAGCAGGAAGTCGTCGGTGAACAGCAGCACCGACCCGGTCAGCTGAAGCACGTCCCAGTGGTGCACCTGGCCGGGCGCGATCACCGCCAGCTGCGGCGGCCGCAGCTCCCAGCGGGTGAAGTCGACGACGTGCGCGCCGGTGCCACCGGTGACGAACACGATCTCGTGGAACGTGTGCCGGTGCGGGAACGTGGCCCGCGACAGCGGCCCGATCGCGTCGAACGTGCCGACCGCGAACGGCAGCGCGTCCTGGGCCGTCAGCTCCAGCCGGTGCAAGGGCAGCTCCCCCGGCTTCGACACCTCGCAAGCCGTTCCCGGCAACACCGTGGTACCGCGCATGAAAGAAAAGTCTAGACCAATATGCGCGGTCGTGCGGTCACAGCGCCTGGCTCTTGACCACCCGTCTCGCCGCCGCGAACAGCATGCCGATGTTCACCGATTTGGGGCATACCACGACGACCACCACATCCGCGTTATGGTTGTTACGGATGAACAAGTGCGTCAAATTGGCACTGTTGACCAAAATCTCCTGGAAATAGTGCTCGGCGCTGCTGATGCCCCGGCGCTCCTTGAAGATGTTCTCGATCATCACCACCGTGCGCCCCTGGAACAGGTCGAGGGTCGCGCCGGCGAGCAGGTCGAGCACCTCCGTCGGATGGTTGTCGGTCGTTTCGACGGCCAGCAGCATGCCGGTCGCCAGGTCGACCACGCCCGACGCCAGGCAGTCGGGCACCTCCTGCCGCATCTGCTTGACCATGACGGTCATCTGGTCCGACATGTTCTGGCTCTTGCCCAGCATGTCCATGCTCCTTCTTTCCGATCTTCGGTGGTGGTCAGTCGGGTTCCCGCGCCTCGTCTTCCGGTCCGGCGCGGATGCGATTGAGCAGCCGGGGCAGCACTTGCCAGCCGTACGCGCGAGCCGCACGCGGCACCGGCGACGGACGGGGTTCACGCCGAGGCAACGGTTTCGCCGGCTCATCGCCGGCGCCGGGCTCGGCGGCGGGCGCCAGCGGCCGCAAGGACGCGTCCGGGTGCGCCGTGACGACCGGCCGTTTGGCGACGACCTCGATCAGCCCGTCACCGATCATCCTCGCGACCTCGACCACCACCGGGAACACGTTGCGCCCCATCCGGAACGCGATGTCCCTGGCACACCGCCTGCCGTCGGCATTGGTGAAGATGTCGCGCCGGGCGGCGCTCGGCATGTCCTCCGCCGCCGCGCCCGCCACCCGCGCGAGCTGGTCGCGGTGCGGCGAAACCGGGGCCTCCAGCGAAGCGAGCGCCGCCTCTCTCCGCGCGGTCTCGCTCAGCAGCTCGTCGGTCTCCAGCCCGGAAGCGATCGGAAGCAGCACGTCGAACGGGTTCCGGTCGAGCGCGTACTCCTCGATGGTGCCCGCCACGATGACGAAGGCGCTGTCCTGGGTGGCCATCGTGGCGACCAGCTGCAGTTCGGCGCAGCCGACCCCGGAGCGGATGAGCAGCTCGTCGCTCGGGTACGGACCGCTGGGACCGACCCGCAGCGCGGCCGACCAGTCCTCTTCGCTCAACCGGCCGGAGCGCAGCAGCAGCACGTCGAGTCCTGGCGCGCCAGGACTTTCGACCGCCACCACCAGCCCGTCGCGCAGGTGCACCACGCCACCGGGACTGCCCGCCAGATAGAGCGCACCGGTGACCTGGTGGTCCCGGCACTCGGTCAAAGCCTGCGCGAGCACGTCGAAAGAAGATCCCGCACGGGTACCGCTCACTGCTCTCCCTGGCTGTCCCGAAAGGCCGAAGACGGTCGATGATCGCCGTTCCGTGTTCGTGAAGGCGCCGACTCTATGGCATCGGGACGGGCATTCCCAGGCGTGTCCCCCATTTCCCGCAGTACTCGAAAGTCAGGAACGAACAGTGGGCCGCTGTCGTCACCAGCGGCCGTTTTCCCGCTAGTGTCCTGTGATCCTGCTGCCTTGCGGCGCTGTGGATCCACGTGGTTCCTGGCGGTGCCGGGGAAAATCCCTCGTACCGGGTTGTACTCGGGGTTTTCCCCGGTGCCGCCAGGGGCCGCGTGGGCCGCAGCGGCGTAAGGCAAGTGGGATCACAGGACACTAGGCCAAGCTGTTGGAGCTGATCACTCCGGCGTACCAGTGCGCGCTCCGCTTCGGCGTCCGGCGTTGTGTCGGATAGTCGACATGGATCAAGCCGAAACGCTTGGCATATCCTTCTGCCCATTCGAAATTGTCGAGAAGTGACCAATAGAAATAACCGCGCAGATCGGCGCCCGCTCGAATGGCCTCGTGCGCGGCACGCAGATGCGCCTCGAGGAACGCGACGCGGTCACTGTCCACAACGGCCCCGTCCACACCGACGACGTCCGGATACGCCGCGCCGTTTTCGGTGATATAGAGCGGAATCGGCCGGTAATCACGGCGAACCCGCAGCAGCGCATCGGTCAGCCCGGCCGGCTGCACCTCCCAGCCGGAGTCCGTGCGCGCGGCGGCCGGATCGGGCACGAAGTGCACATCCCGCGCGCCGACCCATTCCGGCCCGGCCGGTTCGCTGCCCGCGACCGGTGTGGCCGAGACCCGGTAGTCGCGGTAGTAGTTCACGCCCAGCCAGTCGATGGGCGCCCCGATGACCGCCTCGTCGCCGTCACGCACGACGTCGTCCAGCGCGAGGTCGGCGACCAGGTCCTTCGGGTACCGGCCGCGCAGCACCGGATCGAGGAACAGCCGGTTCTGCAGGCCGTCCACCCGGCGTGCCGCGTCGGCGTCGGCCACGGGGTCGTGTGCGGTGACCGGATACAGGTTGAGTGTGACACCGGCCGGAGTGTCCACTGTGTACTTACGGATCACCTCCATCGCGAGCCCGTGCCCCAGCAGGAGATGATGCGCGGCGGCGACGGCGGCCGCGTGGTCGGTCCGGCCGGGCGCGTGCACCCCGCCCGCGTAGCCGAGCATCGCGGCGCACCACGGCTCGTTCAGCGTCGACCAGCTGGCCACGCGGTCGCCGAGCCGTTCGAGCACGGTCTCGGTGTACTCGGCGAACCGGAACGCGGTGTCCCGCGCCACCCAGCCGCCGTCGTCCTCCAGCGCCTGCGGCAGATCCCAGTGGTACAGCGTCGCCCACGGCTGGATCCCGGCTTCGAGCAGACGGTCGACCAGACGGTCGTAGAACGCCAGCCCCGCCGGGTTCGGGCGGCCGCCGCTCGGCCGGATCCGGGGCCATGCCAAGGAAAACCGGTACGCACCAAGACCGAGATGGCGCATCAGCTCCACGTCTTCGCCGTAGCGGCGGTAATGGTCGGCCGCCGGGTCGCCGGTGTCCCCGCCGACGACCGCGCCGGGGCGGCGGGCGAACACGTCCCACACCGAGTCGGTGCGGCCGTCGAGGCTGGTGGCACCTTCCACCTGGAACGCCGCGGTGGCGGCGCCCCAGACGAAACCGGGCGGAAACTCCAACATGGTCACCCTTTCACGGCACCTTGCATGATCCCGGCCACGATCTGGCGGCCGAGCAGGACGAAGACGATGAGGATCGGGATGGTCGCCAGCGTCGTGCCGGCGAGCACCAGTGAGTAGTCGACGTAGTAGCCGCTCTGCAGCTTTTCCAGCGCCACCTGCACGGTCGGGTTGCCCGCGTCGAGCACGACCAGCGGCCACAGGAAGTCGTTCCACGAGGTCATGAACGTGAACATGGCGAGGATCGCGGCGGCCGGGCGCACCGCGGGCAGGCAGACGTTCCAGAAGATCCGGATCATGCTGCAGCCGTCCATCCGCGCCGCCTCGATCAGCTCGTACGGCAGCGCGTCCACTGTGTACTGACGCATCCAGAACACGCCGAACGCCGTCACCAGGTTGGGCACGATCACCGCCTGCAGCCCGCCCGCCCAGCCGAGCTCCGACATCGCGATGAACAACGGGATGATGCCCAGCTGGGTCGGCACGGCCAGCGTCACCACGATGAACACGAACAGCCCGTTCCGGCCGCGGAACCTGAGCTTGGCGAACGCGAACCCGGCCAGCGACGAGAACAGCACGGTGGTGAGCGTGACCGTGCCGGACACCAGCAGGCTGTTGCCCAGCGCCTTCCAGAACGGCACGGTGTCGAACACCCGCGCCGCGTTGGCGAAGAAGTTGCCGCCCGGCAGGAACGGCGGGACGCGTTCGGTGAGCATCCCGTTGTCGCGGCTCGCGACCAGGAACGACCAGTAGAACGGGAACAGCGAACCGAGCACGAAGATCGCGAGCACCCAGTACGTGGCCTTGCGTGGCTTGGTCATTTCCCCTTCACCCCCGCGATCCGGCCGGTGAGGAAGAAGTTCCCCAGCGCGATGACCACGATCAGCACGAACAGCACCCAGGCGATCGCCGAGGCGTAGCCGAGGTCGTAGTTCTCGAACGCGGACTGGTAGAGATACAGCGTCACCGTCTGGAACTGGTTCGTGGAGCCGCCGTTGTTCGAGCCGGGCATGGCGTCGAACAACTTGGGCTCGGTGAAGATCTGCAGCCCGCCGATCGTCGAGGTGATGGTGACGAAGATCAGCGTCGGCTTCAGCAGCGGCAGCGTGACGCTGGTGAACCGCCGCCAGGTCCCGGCGCCGTCGATCAGCGCGGCCTCGTGCAGCTCGCGCGGTATGGCCTGCATCGCGGCCAGCACGATCAGCGCGTTGTAGCCGGTCCAGCGCCAGTTCACCATGATCGCGATCGCGACATGGCTGCCGAACCGGCTCGCCTGCCAGTCGACCGGATCCAGGCCTATGGTCTGCAGCAGCCCGTTGACCAGGCCGTACTTCGGGCCGAACAGGTTCGCGAAGATGATCCCGATGGCGACCAGGCCCGCCGCGTACGGCAGCAGGATGCCGATCCGCCAGCCGGTCGCGCCGCGCAGCCTGCCGCCGAGCAGCGCGGCCAGCCCCGTCGCGATGATCAGCTGCGGGACGCTGGAGAGCAGGAAGATGCTGCCCGTGTTCCCCAGCGCGTTCCAGAACTGGCCGTCGGCGAAGAGCTCCTTGTAGTTGTCCAAGCCGATGAAGTCGGGATGGTCGCCGCCCGCCTCCCATTTGAACAGCGACACGTAAGCCGTGTACAGCAACGGGAACAGCCCGACGAGTCCGAAAAGGACGAAGAACGGCGCGATGTAGAGATACGGCGAGACCTTCACGTCCCACCGGCTCAGCCGCTGCCGGAAGGTGAGCCGGGGAGACACCCGCTCCCCGGCCCGCACGGCGTTGTCGATGACCGCCATCGGCTCAGCGCGTGATCTTCTTCGCGGCGTCGACCAGCTGCTGCCAGCCGTCGGCGGCGGGCTTGCCCTGCTCGACCGCCTGCAGCGCCGGGCTGGACGCGTTCTCCTGGATCTGGCCGTCGCCTGGGCCCTTGTACTGCGGCTTGTTGACCTTCTTCGCCTGCTCGGCGAACAGCGCGCCGATCTTCGCGTCACCGAAGTAGGCGTCGGTCTGGCTCAGCAGCGCCGGGTCGGTCAGCGCCTGGACCTGGCTCGGGAAGTTGCCCTTGGCCTGGAACGCCTTGATCTGCTGTTCGGGCGCGGTCAGCCAGGCGGCGAGTTCGGCGGCCTCCTTCGGGTGCTTCGACTGCGTCGGCACCGTCAGATACGAGCCACCCCAGTTGCCGCCCCCGCCGGGGAAGGCCGCGGTGACGGCCCACTTGCCCGCGTTCTCCGGGCCCGCGTGCTCCTTGATCACGCCGAGCATCCAGGCCGGGCACACCTTCGTCGCGAACGCGCCCTGCTTGAAGCCGGAATTCCACTCGTTGCTGAACGCCGTCAGCTTGGCCGACTGGCCCTTGGCGACCGCGGCGGTGACCTTCGCCCACGCGTCCCTGATGCCCTGGTTGCCTTCGACCGCCAGCTTGTCATCCTTGCCGATATAGCCGTCCGGCAGCTGGTTGACCATGGCGTTGAAGTTCTGCGCGGCCGAGTCGAACCACGCCTTCCCGCCGCTCTTCGACACGTACTGCGCGCCAGCCTCGAAGTAGCTGTCCCAGGTCGCGAAGAGCGGCTTGACCGCTTCAGGGTCGGACGGGAGGCCCGCCGCCGCGAGCAGGTCCTTGCGGTAGCACATGGCGAGCGGGCCGATGTCGGTCCCGTAGCCGATGACCTTGCCGTCCTTGGTCTTGGCGGCGTCGTACTTCCACGGCAGCCAGCGGTCGGCCGACGCGCTCGCGGGCCCGATCTTGGTCAGGTCGTTGAACTTCGAGCCCTTGTCGAGCACGTCGGAGAGGTGCCCCTCCTCGACCGCGGTGACGTCGGCCAGGCCGGAGCCCGCGGCCAGCTTGGTGATCAGGTCCTGGTGGTACGGGCCGCCCTGGCCGGTCTTGCGATGGGTGATCCTGATGTTCGGGTGGAGCTTCTGGTACTCCTCGACGAGCGCCTCGTAGCCGAACTCGGTGAACGTCGCCAGCGTCAGCTCGACCTGCTCACCCGGCCCGGCCGCGGCGGGCGTGTCCTGCTTGCCGTCGCCGCCGCAGGCCGAGGCGGTGATCGCCGTCAGCGCGATGCCCACTGCCAACACCAGGCCGTTCCGGATGGTTCTCACGTATTCCAACCCCTTTGCCGGAAATCGTTTCTGGGAGCGCTCCCAGATGCGGAGAGTCTGATTGCGGACCACCCCGGTGTCAAGAGGCAGGGAGCGCTCCCGGCTTCGGCGGCTAAGCTGAGAAGCGTGAGAGAACAGGACCGGCCGACGCTCGAAGACGTGGCCGCCTTCGCGGGCGTGTCCCGGTCGACGGCGTCGCGCGCGCTGAACGACGACGCCTATGTCAGCGCGGCCGCCCGCGAGAAGGTCCAGGCCGCCGCCCGCGACCTCGGCTACTCCCCCAACCAGGCGGCCCGTTCGCTGGTCACGCGCCGGACCGGCGCGATCGCGGTGGTCCTGTCGGAGCCCGAGGCCCGGCTGCTCGACGACCCGTACCGCACGGCCGTGATGCGCGCGGGGTACCGCGAGCTGGCCGATGTCGATCGTCAGATGGTCCTGATCTTCAGCGACACCCGCGAAGACCTCGGCCGCACGGTCCGTTTCCTCGAAGGCGGCCACGTCGACGGCGCGCTGGTCTTCGCGCCCCACCGGGCCGATCCGCTGCCGAAAGCGTTGCGGCTGCTGCGAATCCCGGTCGTCTTCGGCGGCCAGGCGGCGGGCATCAAGCGCGGCGTGCACGTGGTCGACTTCGACAACGAGGGCGGCGCCCGCCTGGCGGTCGAGCACCTGATCGCGGCCGGGCGGACCCGCATCGCCACGATCGCCGGGCCTCAGGACCAGAGCGCCGCGATCGACCGCCTGTCCGGCTGGCGCAAGACACTGCTCGACGCCGGCCTCGACCCGGCGGAGCTGTCCGAAGAAGCCGACTTCACCCTCTCCGGCGGCGCCCACGCGATGACGGCGCTGCTGGCGCGCCGCCCGGACCTCGACGCGGTCTTCGTCGCCAGCGACATGATGGCGGTCGGCGCACTCCGCACCCTCCACGCGGCGGGCCGCCGTATCCCGGCCGAGGTCGCGGTCGTCAGCTTCGACGACAACGCGACCCTCGCGCCCGCGATGGAGCCCCCGCTCACCTCGGTCCACCAAGACCCGCGCGAGCAGGTGCACGCCATGGTCGAGACCCTGCTGCGGCTGCTGGACGACCCCGACGTCAAGCCGGCCCAGCGCATACTGCCGGTCTCCCTCACCCTCCGCTCATCCAGCTGACCCAGGCTCGTGAGTGGTACGGCCGGTTCTAACCGGCCAAAACACTCACGACCCCCGGTTCGCCCAGCTAAAGGATCATGGGTGCTCGGCGCGCCTCCGGGGCAGCGGCTTTCGCGACAGGAGGCGGCGGACCACAAGCCGCCCGACGGAAGCCGCAGGTCAAGGGGACTCGTGCGCGTTGCGGGCGGTTCTAACCGCCCGCAACGCGCACGACCCAGATCCGCCCAAGCCAAGGGTCGTGAGTGGCACGGCCGGTTCTAACCGGCCAGAACACTCACGAGCCCTCAGCAGTGGCCGTAGGGCTTGTTGACCTCGACCTTGAAGCCGTCGATGCCGGTCACGGAGCCACCCCAGCGCACACAGCCCGGCGACTTCAGCGGGTGCGTTTCGGCCAGGTAGCGGAAGCTGCCCTTGTCGATGCTGCACACCTCTTTGCCGCCGGTCTTCGTGCACACGTAGGCACTGGTGGGTGTGGCCACGCCGTAGGCCGCGCTCTTGAACGTCGCCACGCAGTTCATCTGGTACGTGCCGTTCCAGTACAGGACGACCGTGCCGATCAGGCTGTGGAAGGAATTCCGGAGTTCATGCCGTTCCACCTCCACGAAGCCCTTGCACCGGCCCGACTCCGCCGCGGGCCCCTGCGTCGACGCCTGCGCGCCGACCGTCACGGAACCCAGCAAGGCGCCCGCCACGGCCGCGGTCGTCAGGCATCGAGTCACCCATGCGCGCATTTCGTTTCCCCTCATCCGAGTTTCGGTGAGAAGCCTGCCGAACAGCGCGCCCAGATCCCGCCCAGGCGAAAGGGTCGTGAGTGGTACGGCCGGTTAGAACCGGCCGCAACACTCACGACCCCCTTGCGCTGGGCGGGATAAAGCGGGCTTTATCCCGGATGCCGGCCGCGCGAGTCGCTTGCTCGGCCTCGGTGGGCAGGCCCTGGGGCGAAGTCGGCCTTGATCGCACGAAAGCGGCGTATGTGACGGTCAGCGTCACAGACGCCACTTTCATGTGGCTTGGTCAAGCGGGTTGACTGAGGGGGAATCAGGTCGTTCAACGCCGCAAACCGCACTCACCGGCCCTGCGGCAGCGGGATAAAGCGGGCTTTATCCCGCCCGCGCACGCCTGACACGCGCGGGGGTCGTGAGTGGTACGGCCGGTTCTAACCGGCCAAAACACTCACGAGCCCGTTAGGCGCGGAGGTGGGCGGCGGCGGGTGCGACCGCGTGCTGCAAGGGGTGACCCAGGATCAGCCTGCGCAGTTCGGCGGTGACCAGCTCGCCCATCCGGCCACGCTCGGCGCTCAACGCCCCGGCCAGATGCGGCGTCAGTACGACGTTCGGCAGGGTGTACAGCAGCGAGCCCGCGACCGGCGGCTCCGGGAACGTGACGTCCAGGATGGCCGTCAGGTCCTGGCGCTCGGCCAGCACCGGGAGCACCGACGGCTCGTCGACGACCGCGCCGCGGGCGGTGTTGATCAGGGTCGCGCCGGGCTCCAGTGTGGCCACGAGGTCGCCGTTGACCAGGCCTTCGGTCTCCGGGAGCAGGGGCGCGTGCAGGCTGACGACCGAGCAGGACGCGAACAGCTCGCCGAGGTCGACCAGGCGCACGCCCAGGTCGGCGGCCGTCGCGGCGTCCACCACCGGGTCGGTCGCCAGCACCTCGACGTCGAAGTTGCGCAGGTGGGAGGCGACGAGCGCGCCGATCTCGCCCAAGCCGAGCAGGCCGACCTTCGAACGGTAGCCGCCGGGCACCGGGGGATCCGGCGGATACGCCTGGCGCTCGCGCAGCTCGCGGGCGATGCGGTGCACCTGCTTCAGGCCCAGCAGGATCTGCGCGAGGGTGAACTCCGCGACCGGGATCGCGTTCGCCGAGGCCGCCGACACGATCGGGATCTCGCGCGCCCAGAACTCCGGGGTGGTCAGCGGGCGGACGGAGCCCGCCGCGACCAGCACCGCGCGCAGGCTCGTCGCGTGTCCTAACAGGACCGAATCGAGCACCGGAGCGCCCCAGCCGGACAGCAGCACCTCGACACCGTCCAAAGCGGACGGATCCGCCGCGAGCTGCTCACGGGTGAGCGGCTCGCGCCAGCGCGTCAGGCTTTCGAGTTCCTCGCGCACCACCTTCGGGTACACCTCGTCACGGCGCCGTTCCTCCATCACGAGCAGGGTCACCGGCCGGTGCTGTTCAAGCGTCATTTTCGCCTCCGGAACGCACCATACATCCGATCCCTGTACCCAGAGTAACCCGACTCGTCCCCCTGATCGGGTAATTCTCCTTACTAATGATTCGTAATCATCGGACCATTGACCGGTGGGCGGGAAAGCGCTTACCGTCCCTCCGCAGTAGACAGCGCGGTCCACATGGAACGGGAGAAGCGATGCGCAAATCGCGACGGATCGGCGCCGGACTCATCGTCTCGGCTCTGGTCCTCACAGGCTGCTCCGGCGGCCCGGCGGGAACGAACGTCGCGCAGGACAGCAAGGCGCCACTGGAACTGTGGACCCGCACGACCCCCGGCCAGGCCGGTGAAGCGGCCACCAAGCGGCTCGCGGAGGCCTTCGAGAAGGCGACCGGTTTCAAGGTGCAGGTCACCGCGATCTTCGACGACTTCGAGACGAAGCTCGCCCAGCGCGCCGCCCAGCGCGACCTGCCCGACATCGTGATGAACGACGTCGCGCAGCTGGGCACCATGAAGAGCCAGGGACTGCTGCGCGAGGTCGACCTGACCAAGCTCAAGAACGCCCCCGACGTCATCGAGCAGGGCCTCAACGCGACGAAGACGCCGGACGGCAAGCAGTACGGCCTGCCGTTCTCCGCGCAGGCGGCCGCGCTGCTGATCCGCAAGGACTGGCGCGAGAAGCTCGGCCTGCCGGTTCCGCAGGACTGGGCCGGGATCGCCAGCCTCGCCAAGGCGTTCACCACGCAGGACCCGGACGGCAATGGCAAGAACGACACCGCGGGCCTGGTCGCCACCATGTCGACCAAGCGCGGCTACGCCTCCTGGTACTTCTCGAACTTCCTGTGGGCGGCGGGCGGCGACTTCATCAGCAAGCAGGGCGACGGCAAGTACAAGCCCGCGATGAGCACCCCCGAGTCGGCGGCGGCCGTGCAGTGGTTCCGCGACCTCGGGTGCAAGGACAACGTGCTGCAGCCCGGTTCGGTCTCCATGGCCACCCCGGCGACCAACGACCTGTTCGAGGCGGGCAAGGGCGGCATGTACGTCGTCGCCTCCTACCTGCTTTCCCGGTTCGACAAGTCGCTGGGCAAGGACAAGTACGAGGTCGTCCCGATGCCGAAGGGCGCGAAGAACGCCGACGTGCTCGCCGAGGGCAACGGCACCTACCTGATGGCCGGTTCGCCGAACCAGGCGGGCCAGGACGCCTTCGCCGACTTCTCCATCTCCCCGGAGGGCCAGAAGATCGGCATGGAGGGTGACGCGGGCCCGATCGTGCAGCTGCCGGTCAACAAGAAGGTCGACATCGCCCAGCAGCGTCCCGACGCGCGCTGGAAGACCTACAACGACATCTACACGACCTCCGGCCACTACGTCCCGTCGATCCCGAACTGGACCCCGGTCCGGCAGGACACCGCCGACACCATCAGCTCGCTGATCGCCGACTGCAAGCTCGACACCAAGGCCGAGCTGTCCAAACTGGACACCAAGCTGGCGGAGACGCTGCGGCAGCAGGGAATCGGCGCCTCATGACGATCGACCACGCGCGACCGCTGACCGACGGCACCCGCCGTCCCGTCGGTCACCGGCCCGCGGCCCCGAAGGCTCGCAAGAAGAACACCGGCAGGGACGGCCACTGGTGGACACCGTGGCTGTTCCTGGCTCCCGCGCTGATCCTCTTCGTGTACTTCAAGTTCATCCCGATGATCACCGCGGTGGTGATGTCCTTCCAGGACGTCCAGCCGTACCTGGGCAACCAGTGGGTCGGGACCCAGAACTACGAGTACGTGCTCGGCGACCAGGCGTTCCACGACGCCATCTGGCACACCGTGGTGATCGCGATCGGCCAGACGGCCGGTTCGATGATCCTCGGCCTGGCGCTGGCGCTGCTGATGGAGGGCCAGAGCAAGCGGCTGAAGTTCCTGCGCTCCGCGGCGTTCCTCCCGGTGGTCGTGCCGATCGCCGTGGTCGCCGAGCTGTGGCGGATCATGTATCACCCGACCGAGGACGGGATGCTCAACTCCATCCTCGGCCTGGTCGGGCTCGGGCCGTCGGGGTTCATCAACGACCCCGGCACCTCGATGATCTCGGTGATCATCACCGGCATCTGGCGTGGCGCGCCCTACGACATGATGATCTTCCTGGCCGGGCTGGCCGGGATCGACCGCGGGCTCTACGAGGCCGCGACCGTCGACGGCGCGTCCCGCTGGCGCAAGATCCTGCACGTCACGCTGCCGGGCCTGCGCTCGGTGTTCTCGATCCTCTTCGTGCTCGCCGCCATCCGCGGCCTGCGTGTGTTCACCGAGGTCTTCCTGCTCACCAACGGCGGGCCGAACGGCTCGACGGAAGTGGCGATGACGTTGATCTACAAACTCGGCCTGGAACAGAACCGGCTGGGCGTCGGCGCGGCGGGAGCGGTGCTGCTGTTCCTCGCGACGCTCGTGCTGACCCTGTTCGTCCAGATCATCCGGCGGAGGCGAGACGCATGACCTCGACCCATGACAGCGCACTCGGCCTCGAGGCCGTCAAGTCCCCGGCCGGGCGGGTGCTGAAGTTCGTCCTGTACACGATCCTGATGCTGGTCTTCGCCGGTCCGCTGCTGGCACTGCTGGTCAGCGCGTTCAACAACGTCACCGACCCGACCGCGCTCAGCGTGATCCCGTCGAGCCCGACGGTGGACAACTTCGGCATCGCCTGGAACCTGGGCGTCGGCAAGTACCTGCTGAACTCCTTCCTCATCGTCGGGTTCGGCCTGCTGCTGCAGGTGGCGGTCTCGGTAATGGCGGGCTATGCCTTGGCGCGCAAGAAGTTCCGGTTCATGTCACTGGTGCTGGTCGCCATCCTCGCGACGCTCATGCTGCCGGAGGAGATCCTCGCGATCCCGCTCTCGCTGATCCTGGCCGACGTCCCGGTGCTGCACCTCAACCTGATCGGCAGCCTCGCGGGCGTCATCGTGCCGCTGGGCGCGTGGGCGTTCTCGATCCTGGTCATGACCGAGTTCATGAAGGACGTGCCGCGCGAGCTCGAAGAGGCCGCCCGCATCGACGGCGCCGGTGACCTGCGGATCTTCGCACAGATCATCCTGCCGATGTGCAGGCCCGCGCTCGGCGTGATCGGCGTCTTCGGCTTCACCATGATCTGGGACCAGTACCTGCTGCCGCTGCTGGTCTCGACCGACTCGTCGACCTACACGCTGCCGCTCGCCCTGCGCACGCTGCGCGTCGACCCGAACGTCACACCCGGCGTGATCATGGCGGCGTCACTGCTGGCGCTGCTGCCGTCGGTCGCCGCGTTCCTGTTCTTCCAGCGCTCGTTCGTCCGCGGCCTCGCCTCGGGCGCGCTCAAGGGCTGAGTATCCACAAAGGAGCACAACTGGCGTGAGTTCCACCGACACCACCTGGTTCACCCACGACCGATTCGGCATGTTCGTCCACTGGGGACTGTACTCATTGGCCGCGCGGCACGAATGGGTCCAGAACCGCGAGAAGCTGACAGACGAGCAGTACCGCGTCTACTTCGACCACTTCGAGCCCGACAAGTACGACCCGCGCGAGTGGGCGCGTGCCGCGAAGACCGCCGGGATGCGCTACGTCGTGCTCACCACCAAGCACCACGACGGATTCTGCTTGTGGGACAGCGATCTCACCGACTTCTCGGTCAAGAACACCCCGTACGGCAAGGATCTGCTGGGACCGTTCGTCGAGGCCTGCCGCGACGAGGGCCTCAAGGTCGGCTTCTACCACTCGCTGATCGACTGGCACCACCCGTCGTTCCCGATCGACGGCACGCACCCTCGCCGCGACGACGCCGAGTACATCGCGGCTAACAAAGACCGCGACATCGCCGAGTACCAGAAGTACCTGCACGGCCAGGTCCGCGAGCTGCTCACCCGCTACGGCACGATCGACTACCTGTTCTTCGACTTCTCCTACGAGGGCCGCGAGGAATGGTGGGGCGGCAAGGGCGCGGACGCCTGGGCGGCGCCGGAACTGCTCAAGCTGGTCCGCGAACTCCAGCCCGGCATCCTGGTCAACGACCGCACCGGCATCCCCGGCGACTTCATCACCCCCGAGCAGTACCAGCCGTCCGGGCCGATGAAGCGCGACGGCGTGCCGGTGATCTGGGAGGCCTGCCAGACGCTCAACGGCAGCTGGGGCTACGACCGCGACAACCTCGACTGGAAGAGCCCCGAGCTGCTCATCCGGATGCTCGTCGACGGCGTGTCGAAGGGCGGCAACCTGCTGCTCAACGTCGGCCCGAACGGCCGGGGCGAGATCGACCCCGACGCGCGCGCGGTGCTCGCCGAGCTGGGCCGCTGGATGGACCGCCACGATCGCGCCATCCACGGCTGTGGCCCGTCCGAATTCACCGCCCCCTCAGACACCCGGTTCACCCAGCGAGGTGACCGGCTTTACCTCCACCTGTTCGCCTGGCCGCTGCATCACGTGCACCTGCCGGGGCTGGCCGGGCGCGTGCGCTACGCCCAGCTGCTGAACGACGCCTCGGAGATCGAGCAGGTCCGGATCGACCCGGACCGGCCAGCCCAGAACACCCGGATGGGCGGGCAGCCCGAGGGCACGCTCACCCTCCGGCTGCCGACGCGCCGTCCGAACACCCCTGTCCCCGTCGTCGAACTGTTTCTCATCCCCTCCGCTGATTGACATTGGAGTCATCATGGACCGCAGAACGTTCCTCAACACCGCCGCGCTCGGCGCGGTGGTGGCCACAGTGCCGTGGTTGACGACCACGCCGGCGTCCGCCACCACCCAGGGTGTGACCGTCAATTCGATCGCCGCGCTGCAGAACGCGATCAACTCGGCGACGCCGGGCACCGTGATCACGCTGGCGAACGGTGACTACACCGTGCCCGCGGGCAGCCAGATCACCATCGCCAACAAGAACGGCGAAGAAGACTTCCCGATCACCATCGTCTCGCAGTCGCGCGGGGGCGCGATCCTGCGCGGCGAGAACAGCTTCGTTATCAGCAACTCGTCGTGGATCACCATCAGCGGCTTCGCGCTGCGGCAGAGCACCACGCTCGACCTCGCGCCGTCGAACTCGCACATCCGGCTGACCCGCAACGACCTGCAGTTCGCCGACATCGAGGGCCTGCACTGGGTGATGGTCCGCGCGAACGACACCAAGGTCGACCGCAACCACTTCCACCACAAGACCACCCTCGGCGTCATGCTCTGCGTCGAAGGCGACAACGACACGGACATGGCCCAGGGTGTCCAGATCTACCGCAACTACTTCTCCGACCACAGCTACGCAGGCGACAACGGCGGCGAGCCGATCCGCCTCGGCATCAGCAAGCGCGCGCTGAGCGTCGCGGGCGCCAAGGTCGAGTACAACCTGTTCGAGCGGGCCAACGGCGACCCCGAGGCGATCTCGGTCAAGTCGTCGGGCAACACCATCCGGAACAACACGATCCGCAACAGCGTCGGCGGCATCGTGCTGCGCCACGGCAACGGCACCCGCGTCGAGTCGAACTACATCCTGAACGGCAAAGAGGGCATCCGGATCTACGGCAACGACCACGTCATCGTCAACAACTACGTGTCAGGCCTCTTGGACCCCAAGAGCCGCGCGCTGGTGGTCGGCAGCGGGTCCGAACGCGACCACCTCCCCGGGGAGTCCGAGACCGCGCGGCGTGGCAACGACGCGGCCGACCGCGTGCTGATCGCGCACAACACGCTGCTGAACAACACCAGCACGCTGTCCGGCGAGACCACCCGCCCGTTCGAGCCGACCGACTGCAAGATCGTGGACAACCTGTTCGTCGGCGACACCGGCGACCTGGTGGCGATGGGCAACACCACGAACTTCACCTGGTCCGGCAACATCCTCTACGGCGCCGCCGGCAACGGTAACGTCCCCGCCGGTACCTTCACCAGGGCGAACCCGCTGCTGGTGGCGGGCTCCGACGGGGTCTCGCGGCTTTCGGCCGGCAGCCCGGCGATCAACGCGGCGACCTACTCCCCCGCGCCGGTCACCACGGACATCGACGGCCAGGCCCGCGGTGCCCAGCGCGACGTCGGCGCCGACGAGTACAGCACCTGCGGCCCGTGCGCGCACCCGCTCACCACCGCGGACGTCGGGCCCAACGCACCGTAGGCCCCCGGGCCGATCGAGGAGGAAGCATGGCGCAGCGCGTCGCGGGTTCGGCGACTCTGGCAGACGTCGCCCGTGAGGCAGGCGTTTCGCTGGCGACGGCGTCACGCGTGCTCAACGGCGGCAACCGCCAGGTCGGCGGTGAGCTGCGCAAGTCCGTGCTGCAGGCGGCGAGACGGCTGCAGTACACCGCGAACGGGCCGGCGCAGGCGATGGCGCGCGGGCGTGGCACCGTGGTCGGGCTGCTGGTGCACGACATCGTCGACCCGTATTTCTCCTCGATCGCCGCCGGTGTCATGCGGGTGGCCGCACGGCACCGGCTGACGGTGACCATCGCCAGCACCGCGAACCATCCCGAGAACGAGCTGGAGTACGTCTCGACGCTGCGCGGGCAGCGGGCCAGGGCGGTCATCCTGGCCGGTTCGCGGGTGGAAAACCGTTCGCTGCAACGGCGGCTGACCGACGAGCTGCGCGCCTTCGAAGCTGCCGAGGGCCGCGCGGTGGTGATCGGCCAGCGGAAGCTGCCGTTCGACACGGTGCTGCTCGAGAACCGGCGGGGCGCGGCCGATCTGGCCAAGGGCCTCGCCGGTCTCGGGCATCGCTCGTTCGCGGTGCTCGCCGGGCCGCCGGAGCTGCTGACCTCGCGGGACCGGGTGACCGGGTTCCGCGAGGCGCTCGCCCACCAAGGTGTCGCGCTGCCGCCGAAACGGGTGCTGCACACCGTGTTCACCCGCGACGGCGGCTACCAGGCCATGGTGCGGCTGCTCGACGACGGTTTCCGCGACGGCTGTGTCTTCGCGGTGAACGACGTGATGGCCGTCGGCGCGATGGCCGCGTGCCGTGACCGTGGCCTGCGCGTGCCGCAGGACATCGCGGTGGCGGGGTTCGACGACATCATCACGTTGCGGGACATCAGGCCCTCGCTCACGACGGTGCGCGTGCCGATCGAGTCGATGGGTGAGCAGGCCTTCGAATTCGCGCTCTCCGACCGGCTCGGAGAGCCGAGGATCCATCAGGTGACCGGCGAGGTCGTACTACGGGAGAGCACCGCGCGCTGAGGACGCGGTGCTCGGGTGAAACCTGCGCCGACCTACCATGGGAAAGCGCTTTCAGAAGGAGGACGAATGAAGCTCGGCGTGGTCATGAACGGCGTGACCGGACGGATGGGATACCGCCAGCACCTGGTGCGCTCGGTGCTCGCGATCCGCGAGCAGGGCGGGGTCGAACTCGCCGACGGCACCCGGGTCGAGCTGGAGCCGATGCTCGTCGGCCGCAACGCCGACAAGCTGCGCGACATCGCGCGGCGGCACGGGCTGGAGAACTGGACGACCGATCTCGATACGGCGCTATCGGACAGTGATTATCCGGTCTACTTCGACGCCCAGCTCACCCAGGCGCGCGAGAAGTCGCTCATCGCGGCCATGGACGCCGAGCGCCACGTCTACACCGAGAAGCCGACCGCCGAGACCCTCGAAGGCGCGCTCGACCTCGCCAGGCGCGCCGAGGCCGCCGGTGTTAAGAACGGTGTCGTGCATGACAAGCTTTACCTGCCGGGCCTGCTCAAGCTGAAGCGCCTCATCGACTCCGGCTTCTTCGGCCGGATCCTCTCGGTGCGCGGCGAGTTCGGCTACTGGGTGTTCGAGGGCGACTGGCAGTCCGCGCAGCGCCCCAGCTGGAACTACCGCGCCGAAGACGGCGGCGGCATCGTGCTCGACATGTTCTGCCACTGGAGCTATGTGCTGGAGAACCTCTTCGGCCGCGTCGAATCCGTCACCGCCAAGGCGGTCACGCACGTGCCGGAGCGCTACGACGAGCGCGGCGAGAAGTACGCCGCCACCGCCGACGACTCCGCGTACGGCATCTTCGAGCTGGCGGGCGGGATCATCGCGCAGATCAACTCCTCGTGGTGCGTGCGCGTCAACCGCGACGAGCTGGTCGAGTTCCAGGTCGACGGCACGCACGGCAGCGCGGTCGCCGGGCTGCACGGCTGCAAGATCCAGCCGCGCGTCGCCACGCCCAAGCCGGTCTGGAACCCGGACCTCGCGCAGAACGAGCCGTTCCGCGAGCAGTGGCAGGAGGTGCCCGACAACGCGGAGTTCGACAACGGGTTCAAGGCCCAGTGGGAGCAGTTCATCCGCCACGTGGTCGACGACGAGCCCAACCACTACGACTTCATGGCGGGCGCGCGCGGCCTGCGTGTCGCGGAGGCCGGTCTCCAGTCCTCGCGGGAAGGCCGCCGCATCGAGCTCGGGGAGCTGACGCTGTGATCCGCCCCGGACTGTGCTCGGTGACCTTGCGCCGCCTCGACGTCGACGACGTCGCCGAGCGGGCTGCCACGGCCGGCCTGAAAGTGATCGAATGGGGCGCGGACGTCCACGTCCGTCCCGGTGACGACTGGGGACTCGGCCGCGCCCGCGAAGCCATGGCCCGCCACGAGCTCACCTGCGGTTCGTACGGCTCGTATTTCCGTGCCACGCATGGCGAAGCCGGGCAGTTCAAGGAGATCGCCGCGACCGCGGAGCAGATCGGCGCGCCCCGCATCCGCGTGTGGGCGGGCAAATCCGGCTCGGCCGACGTCGAGCCGGACGAGCGCGAGCAGGTGGTCGCCGGGCTGCGCGAGGCCGCCGACATCGCGGCTGACCACGGCATCGAGGTCGCGCTCGAGTTCCACGGCGGCACGCTCACCGACACCGCCGAGTCGACCGTCCAGCTGCTGGAGGAGGTCGGCCGCGCCAACCTCGGCACTTACTGGCAGCCGCCCCAGGATCTCCCGGACGAGCCCGCCTTGGCGGGCCTGCGGCTGGTACTCGACCACCTGCGCGCCGTCCACGTCTTCTCCTGGTGGCCCGCCAACGAGCGCCGGCTCCTCACCGCGCGGGCTCCCTTGTGGACAGAGGTGTTCAAGGTGCTGGAGTCGCTGGACCGCCCGCTCGACGCACTGCTCGAATTCGTGCCAGGCAACGATCCCGAGCTGCTCACCGGCGAGGCCCAGTCGCTGCGAGAGCTGATCGGCTCGGAGACATGACCGGCCCGTTCACCGCGCACGACCGGCTGCTCTTCATCGGCGACTCGATCACCGACTCGGGCCGCGACCGCTCGGATCCCCGGTCACTCGGCACCGGCTACGTCCGCCGGATCGCGGCCCGCCTGACGGCGCCGACCGTGCTCAACAAAGGCCTCAACGGCAACCGCGTCTATGACATGGAGGCCCGCTGGGCCACCGACGTCCTCGCCGAGCGCCCGACGGTCGTCACGGTCAAGATCGGCATCAACGACACCTGGCGCACCTTCGACCGTGGCCTCCCCAGCCCGATCGACCGCTTCCGCGCGGCGTACACCAGCGTCCTCGCCCAGACCCGCGGCCACCTCCCGGCGGACCTGTTCGTCATCACGCCATTCCTCCTGCCGGTCAAAGCCGAGCAGCACAGCTGGATGGACGACCTCGCACCCCGCGTCGAGGTCGCCCGCGAAGTGGCGGCCGAGTTCGGCGCCCGCCTGGTCCGTGCGGACCTGGTGATGCCCCGCGCGGCCGCCGACCACGGCGCGGCCACCCTCGCCCCGGACGGCGTCCACCCGAGCGCGCTCGGCCACCGCATCCTGGCCGAAGCCTGGCTCGACGCGGCGGGCGTGCCCCCACCCCACTCGTGGGCGCACGCCGACGAGCCGGGCCCGGACCACCAGGTCCGGGCCCGCCCCGCGTCCGGCCCGCTTCCCTGACCGGGCGCGTCGTCCATCCGCGTACGCGTGTCGTCCATCCGCGTACGCGAAACCCGAGTTTTGGCCAGTGAATGGCCCAAACTCGGGTTTCGCGAAGATCAAGCCGACCGCACGGAGAGAAGGGCCCGGCCCCCACGCCCGGGCCCTTCCGCTCAGCGCCCCGCGTCCGTCACCGACAAGTCGGCGTACCGCAGCTCACTCGAAGCGACGGCGCGAGCACGCAGGCCGTGCCGATGGTCGCTGTTCTTCGCATGAAGCTCTTCATCGAACCTCCCCGGAAAGTGGTTTCGACCCCCGAAACCGGATGCTCATACTGCTGAGCCCGGCACCGGCGAAACCAGACGGCCACCCGGCCAGATTCACCCGCTCTTCCTTGCCGGGTTCCGGCAAAGATCATCAGAGGTACTCGCGCTCTCGGCTATCGTCGCGCCAGACTCGCTGCCTGATCCAGGCAAACGATCATCGAGGGGGCCTGAGTGGCGACGGGACGGGAACGGCATCGGCGGGACGTCACCGCCCGAGCCGCGCGCGACGCGGGTGTAGCAGCGGATTTCCTCGACGGATGGGTCGACATGCTCGACGTGGTCAGCGCGACGGGCCGCCGTCTCGCGCACCGCGAACTCGACTCGCGGCGCGCGCTCGGCGCCGCCGCGGCCGAGCAGGACGTCCCGCTGCGCGCGCTCATCGACCTCTACCTCAGCGCGAGCTGGATGACCTGGCGCACATTGCCCGCGATCACCGCCGCGCGCGGAAAAGACCAGGTGATCACGATCGCCGAGGCCGTGCTGCGCGCCGCCGACGACGCGGTCGTCGCGCTCGCCGACGGCTATGACGGCGCGCGCCGCCTGGTGCTGCGGCGCGAAGGCGCCGACCGCCGTGAGTTCATCGACGACCTGCTGTACGGCCGCGCCGATCTCGGCCGTCTCGCCGAGCGGGCCGAACGCTTCGGCTTCCGCCTCGCCGCCGGCTACGTCGTCGCGGCCGTCCGGGCAGGCGTCCCCTTCGCCGACGACGACACGACGACCGTGCACATCGAGTCCGCGCTGCTGGGCCGATTCGACACCCACGACGTCCTGATCACCACCAAGGACGGGCTCCTGCTCTGCATCGCGCCCGGCACGGACACCCGCGTGCCCGACGAGTTCGCCAAGCAGATCGAGAAGACGCTTACCGGCGCCTGGCAGATCGGCGTCGGCCGCGCGCACCCCGGCCCCAGCGGGGTCGTCCGGTCCTACGAGGAGGCCCGCACCGCGCTCGAGCTGGCCACCTCACTCGGCTTGGCCACCCGCGTCCTCAATGCCAGCGAGCTGCTCGTCTACCAGGTGCTCTTCCGCGACCGCGCCGCGCTCGTCGACCTGGTCACTACCGTGCTCGACCCGCTGAACCAGACCAGGGGCGGCGCCCGGCCACTGCTCGACACTCTCACCGGCTACTTCGCGTCCAGCGGCATCGCCGCCGAAACGGCACGGCGGCTGTTCCTCAGCGTCCGGACCATCACCTACCGGCTCGACCGCATCCAGCAGCTCACCGGGTACGACCCCCGCGACCCCGCGCACCGCTTCACCCTCGAAGCCGCGGTGCTGGGCGCCCGCCTGCTCAACTGGCCCACGCAGGATCGCTGAGCTGTGCCACTATCGAGTGGCATGACGAACAGCTACGACACTCTCGCCGAGGCCTACTCGGCCGTGAACGAGACAAGCCTTAACAACGCTTACTACGAGCGCCCCGCGATGCTCGAACTCGCCGGAGACGTCACCGGCAGGCACATCCTCGACGCGGGCTGCGGGTCCGGCCCGCTGTTCGAAACGCTCCGCGACCGCGGCGCCACCGTGAGCGGCTTCGACGCGAGCGCCGGCATGATCGACATGGCCCGCCGCAGACTCGGCGACGAGGCGGACCTGCGGGTCCACGACCTCACCGACCCGCTCCCCTACCCCGACGCCGCCTTCGACGACGTCGTCTCGTCGCTGGTCCTGCACTACCTGCGCGACTGGGACGCCCCGCTCGCGGAGCTGCGCCGGGTACTGAAGCCCGGCGGCAGGCTCATCGTCTCGGTCGACCATCCCATGGCGAACCATCTCATCCACCGGATGTCCGGGCGCAGGCCCGACTACTTCGCACCGTCCAAACGCGACGAGGAATGGGACATGGGCGGCCACACCGCCCAGCTGAGCTTCTGGGAACGGCCGCTGGGCGCGATGACCGAGGCCTTCACGGCGGCGGGCTTCCGGATCTCCGTGATCCGCGAACCACTTCCGGTGCCCGCCGCGCGCGAGGCGTACCCCGACGACTTCCACCTGCTCAACACCTTCCCGGTCTTCCTGTTCTTCGTGCTGCACGCCGCCTGATCACCACTGCGGCGGCACGAAACCACCCGGGTTCCGCCCGGCCGACCGGTCCTGGGGGTCAGGCTCCACCAGCACCGAGTCCGGGTCCTGCGGGTCGTACCGGACCTTGACGGTCGAGCCCCGCGACGGCGCCTGGAACGCGGACGTGATCATCGTCGTGACCACGGTGCGTTCCCCGGTCTCACCCGGGTACGTCACGTGCACCTTGAACTGCGGGTTCCCCATCACCCAGACGTTGGTGAACTCGACGTGCGTGACGTACCCGGTCACCAGCCTGCCGCGCTGCTGCAACGCCTCCGCGCGGTCGTCCGCCGCCGAAACGGCGAGGAAGTCCTTCAGCAGCAACAAGATCAGCACGAGCGCGATCACCCCGGCGATTCCCGGCACCAGGTACGGCTCGTAGTAGACGATCCAGTCCACTTGGGACCATTCCTGCGCCGGGCCGTCGAGGAAGCCCAGCCGTTTGCCGACCGCCTCCGGCTCCGTCCACGATGGACTCGCGAGCCCGCCGCCGATCGCGATCCCCAGCGCGGCCGCCAGCGAGCTCGCCCGGAATCCCATGCCCATCCGGCTCAGCGAGAAGCCGGAGGACCACAGCATCGCGAACCCCAGCGAAGACGCCACCGTGATCGCGACGCTGAAGAACAGCACCAGTGACACCGCCGGTCCCCCGTCGGCCCCCCACGAGCCGACGCGGTTCAGCGACATCAACCGGAAGTTGTCCAGCAGTCCCAGCGTGCCGGTCCAGCCGACCACCGCCCACGCGAGCGTCGTGGGCACCCCGAGCCACAGCAGCCGCTTGCCGGGACGGCGCGGGCTGTCCAGTCCCATTGCGAACATCATGGCTCCCCTCAGGCGATCGGGCCGAAGACGCCGACCTTGGCCGGGTCCGTCGGGTCGACGCGCGCCTCGTGCTTCGTGCCGGGCGCGTACTGCTGGATGGTCGCCAGCGGCGCGATCAGCTCGATCACCGTCCGGTAACTCGCACCGCCCTGGACGGTCACCTCGAGCGTCGCGCTGTACTGCGCCTGCCCGGCGATGGTCCGGCCGGTCGGCTCCAGCGCCTCGATCACCAGCGTCGCGTGCTCACAGGTGTCGTAGAGCCGCCGCAGCTCGGTGCCGTAAGCCTGCAGTTCCTGCTGCTGGCGCAGCTGTTCCTCCATCGGCAGCGCCAGGAACTCGGCCATCGCCGGGTCGGCCTGCATGTTCTGGTAAGCCTGCGCGGCCAGCTGCGGCGTCGGCAGCTGCGGCACGATGTGGTGCCCCTGCGCGGCGGCCGCCTGCTGGAACTGGGCCGCGTGCCGCTGGAAGTCCTGCGCGCCCCTGGCCATACCCTGCTGGGTCGCCTCGTTGACCTTGTCGCGGATCTTCTTGAACATCTCGTCCTGCCTCTCGCTGGTGCGTCTGTGTTGCACACAGCTTCGGCGGACGTGGCTGCTACCGAACCCAGGTTTGGGCGTCGAGGCAGGTCAGGCCCGCCCAGAAGACCGGCGAGACCTCCGGCCCGCCGCCCGCCCGCCACCGCGCGAGACGGTCGCGTTGCCAGTCGCACAGCGAGCCGACCGGGTCGGCTCCGGCCAGCGCGGTGTCGGCGGCGATGATCAGGTCGGCCATCGGGTCACCCGACGCCGCCGCGGCCGAGGTCGGCAGCGCCCACACCGTCGCGGCGACCACGCTCGCCCCGGCGGCGACGGCGGCCAGCAGCATCCCGAATGGCTCAGCCAAGCCGAAATCGCTCGCGCTGGCGCAGCCGATCAGCGCGACCCTCGCGGGCATGGTGTCCACTTCGGACAGTGCGAGATCGGCGGCGGTGAACGGCCGGTGCGCCCCGATCGGCGCGGCGGTGCCCGGCAGGCCGGCCGGGCACGACAGGTGCAGGGCGGTCTGCGCGCCATGCGCGCCCGAGACGACGCTGACGTGACCGGCGAACACCAGCCGTGAGCACGGCTCCTTCAGCAGGTCCGCCAGCAGCCGCCGGTCGGTGTCGGTCCGGCGCACCAGGTCCAGCCCCCGCGTCACCTCGGGCCGGACCGGCCCCTCGGCCAGCCGGGCGTCGAGATGCCGGATCAGCGGCGACGACACGTCCTGCTTGCCCAGCACCGAGCCCAGTTCCCCGAACGCGCTCTGCCCTGGGATCCGGGGATCGAGCAGATACACCGGCGGGCCGTCGGAGGCGGGCGAAACCCGCGCGATCCCGGCGGGCGCGAGCAGCGAAACGTCGGCGATGTCGAGAATCCGCTCGTCGCCGTCGAAACAGCCGCCCTCTTCACCCGGCGACAGCACCCGGTCGGGACGCCGGTCCGGCAACGCCAGCAGTCCCCAAGGCACGGCCGCGAGGCTCGGCGACGGCTGCACGCGCAGCAACGGCCGACGGCCGGTCGACGAGGCTGCCCGCAACCGCGTGATCAGGTCAGCCGGAAGCAGGTTGAGCGCGAGACTCCGCGCCAAACGTTGTTCCCCGGCTGGACTGAACGCGGCGAACGCTCGGCCGACCGCGTCGGCGACGCTCTCGCCTTCGTGCGGCGTCGGCGAGGCTTCGGCCAGGAACTCACGGGCCGTACCGACCAGCCGCGCGTCGATCGGGTGACTGTGGACGGTGTCGGGATCCGCACTGCTGCGCCAGCTCAGATAGGTGTGCCCGGCATCGGCGTACCGCAGCACGAACGTCTCGCGGCCGTCCTCGGCGACAGGCCAGGTCGGCACCGGCTCGGCCGGCTCGCGCCGCAGGCCGTACCGCTCGGCGGCGAGCGCCAGCCAGCGATCGAGTTCCATCGCCGAGGACGGTGACCAGCGCAGATCCGGCGGCGGCGCGAGCCGCAACGGCAGCGACGCGGTCACCGCGCCCAGCGCCGCCAGCGGCAGCCGCTCCCCCGCCGCGGGCTCCGTCATGGACAAGCTCGGCACGACGCCGCTGAGGTCGATCGAGGCCCCGCTGAACGACCCGACCGCGCAGGTCCGTTCGATCATCTCGGCGATCAGCCGCTTCTCGCCGAGCTGCGTCAGCAGGCCCATCAGCAGCGCGTTCGCCGGGCCGGAGACACCGCTCGCCCATGCCGTGCGCGCGGCGGCCGAGTCGAAACGGAAGCGGTAATCCTCCGCCGCCAGCGCCACCGGCAGCAGCAGATCCAGCACCGCGGGCAGATCCTGGCCGTGCGCGTACCGGACGGTCGCCGCCAGGAAGTCGGCACGCAGGCATTCGAGCCGTTCCCCCGACGCGGCGGCCGATTCCCGCGCCCGCGCGGTGTGGGCGTACGCCGACTCCCAGCGTTCCTCGGCCGCGTCACACCTGGCCAGCGCGACATCGAGACGCCGCAGCCCCGCCGTGTCCCCGTTGGCCTTCCACAACTGTCCCGCGTGGACGAACTGCTCGCGTGCCTGCGGGACGTGTCCGTGCAGCAGCAACAGGAAGCCGAGCGCGTGACTCGCGTCGGCGACGTCACCGCTGAGCCCCGCCGCACCGAGCCGATCGCGGGCGGCGACGATCGCTTCGATCGCGCCGGGGAGATCACCGCTCACCGCCCGCGCTTCGGCGACCTCGATGTCGAACTTGGCCGCGGCCGGGCCGTCGTGCCTGGCACTCAGGCGCAGGAAGTCGGCGTCGGCGTCCTCACCGCCCGCCCGGCGGATGCGGCCGCGCTCGGCCAGCGCCATCGCTTCGAGCCCGGCCACCTGATCGCGGATCCCGCCGATGCCCGCGAGCCGCGACAACGCGTCCAGTATCGAGTCGAGCGCGGTCCGCGCAGCGGACAGCTCACCGTCGGCGATCAGCACCCGCACGTCGAGAATGCGCAGCTCAAGCTCATCGGCGCCATGCGGATCGAGCAACTCCGGCGGGTACTGCCCCGGCTCGGCCGCCTTCCGGAACGCGGCCCTCGCACGCTGCCCGGCGATGAGTTCACGGGCTCGCGCGGTGTTTCCCTCCTCGATACTCAGGTTGACGAGC
This sequence comes from Amycolatopsis xylanica, assembly GCF_900107045.1. Taxonomy (GTDB): domain Bacteria; phylum Actinomycetota; class Actinomycetes; order Mycobacteriales; family Pseudonocardiaceae; genus Amycolatopsis; species Amycolatopsis xylanica. The sequence continues at coordinate 770,071 of NZ_FNON01000001.1, read as the reverse complement.
ACGCGGTCGGCGACCTCACGTGAACCCTCGATCATCCGCAGCTCGGCATACTGTCCGAAGTGGACGATCGCGGCGACGGTGATCTCGAACGCCTTCAGCACGGCCTCGGCACACTGCCGCGCGTTGCGCAGGTCACCCGCCGCGTAGCAGACGACCGCCAGATCACTCAGCGCGGCCAGCTCGAGATCGGTCCGGTCCAGCTCCCGCGCGATCTCCCGCATCCGCCCGTACGCGCGGTGCGCGCCCACGGCGTCGCGCTGGGCGGAGAGCTGTTTGGCCTGGTCCTGAACCTGACTCGCCTCGATGAGGAGCTGCCGGTATTCCCCCTCGCTCAACGCGCAGGCGGGCACTTCGCCATAGGAAGCCGGATCCAGGCCGAAATGCCGCGCGACACAGCGGCAGTTGTAGCCATGTGAACAGGAGCCCGCCAGTTCCCCCGGCAGCGGCCGGTCCGGCGGCTCCGACGGCGCGGGCAGGCCGACGAGCATGTCAGAACTCCTCATCGGCGGCCCCGGCCGCCGCCCGCTCGGCCACGGTCCTCACGGACAGCGGCAAGCCCTCGCGCGCCCGCACGAGCGCCACCACGGCGGCCCGATCATCAGGCGTGGTAATGAAAACCGGCTCCGCGCCGATCTCGACTCCAATGTGGACATCCCGCTCCGCCACGAGCCGCGCCGACCGCTCGTCCAGCTCAACCGAGCCCGCGAAACCGCCCACGCCGAGCGCGAGCGGCACCTCCGCGAACACCTCGCCGTCGCGCGTCGCGAACGCCGTCAGCGCCGCGTCGGCGAACGCACCGGCCACCTCGACCCGCAGCCGCGCGGCACCTTCCGCCGTCACGATCCGCCACGCGACGGTGTCGTCCGCGGCGTCGAGCACACCCGGCGGAACCCTCGCCCAGTCAACGCTCGCGCGCCCCTCGGCGAGCACTCCGGCCCCGGCCGCAGCCTGCGGCGTCCCCGCGGCCAAAGCGTAAGAACGTTGTGACGGCGCAAGGCTTTCCAGCCGTCCGGCCAGTTCGGCGGCGGCTTCGGCCCGCACGACGTCGTCGCGCTCGTCGAACCACACCGCCAAGCGCTCACAGAGTCCCCGGACCTCCCCGGCGACCGGCCCGGCGGCCGCGAGCAGCGCATCGGCCGCCGAGTCGAACAGCTCACCGGGCGTCGCCTCGAACCCGTCGAGCATGCCCTCGGCCACGTCTTCGACCGCCGCGGTCGCGACGGCCGCTTCGACATCCAGGAGCGCCGGATCGAGCGAGACGATCCCGAGCACCGCGCTCGCGGGCCACCACCGCCGCGCCCACAGCAGCAACGCCAGCCCGGCCAGCTCCGGCACGACCGGAACGGCGACCTCGCCGTCGAGCGCGGCCAACGCGTTTTCGGGGCCACACAAGCGAGTCAGCCACGGTTCGGCCGACGCGTCGGTGACTTCGATCCGCATCGACGTGACGGTCCCGCTCAGCAACTCGGCCAAGTCGAACCGGACCAGCCCGCCATCGGCCGCGACGACCGGCGTGCGCACGGGATGCGTCACGACGCCACCTCCAGCTCCGGCAGCCGGGCCATCAGCGAGCGCCGCACCTTCGTCCGCAGATCCAGCGACGCCGACCGCACGACCCCGGTGACGAGGGCGCGGACCTCGGCCGCGTCCGACGGCCACTCCCCGCGCACATCGAACCCGTGCAGCCGGATCCACAGCCTGCCCAGGAACTGCTTGGCGAACTCCCGCAGCTCCCGCACCACATGGTCGTCAGGCCGCGGCGTGAGCGGCGTGCTCCCGGCCAGCGCCCGCCGGGCGTGCAGCACGTACCCCTCCCGCGCGACCTGCGCGTTGAGCCGCCGCGCGAACTCGGGCACCCCGTCCGGCGAGGCGCCGTCGAGCGGCCGCAACGCCGGCGCGAGCACGACCCCGAGTGCGAAACACGTGGCGAGCACGGACTCCCCCAGCCCGAACCCGGCCACGCACCGGCTCAGCTCCTCATCGACCAGCCCGGCCACCGGCTGGTCCCGCTCGTCGGCGGGCAGCCGCCGCACCGTCGCCCGCACCCGCCGTTCGACACTGCGTTCCAGCAGCTCGGCCCCGATTTCCCCGCCCCGGTCCAGCGGCGGGATCGTGGTCACCTCGCCGCGCTGCAACCCCAGCTCCGGCGTGTCCATCCCGCAGATCTCGTGGATCACGCGCTCGAGTTCGCCAACGCCACCAGCCCGCCGCAGCGACACGCCGAGCGCATGCCCCGCGCCGGAGTCGGCCAGCTTTCGCCACGCCGCGTCGGTCAAAGTTTCGACGAACTCCGCCAGCGCGGCGGGATCCCCGGCGGGCTCGCCGACCGCGAGCCACCGTTCCCGCAACTCAGCGGTCAATTCGGCGGCCACCTGCTGATCCGCGAGATAGGCGGCGAGCCGGTCGACGGCCGCGTCACCCGCCTCGCCATGCAGATCACGCAAAGCGTCCGCGGCCGTCTGATCGGCGTCCGCCCCCGGCATGCCGAACCCAGTGGCCAGCTCGTACGCCAGCGGGAAGCAAACATCCTGAACATCCCCGGCGGTGATCCGCAACGCCCGCCGCTGCCGCTTCAACCGCGTGAACCAAGCCGCGGTCGCCCGCAGCCGCTCGGCATCCGCGACGACCAACGCGGTCAGCTCGGCGGCTTCCTCCGCGTCGAGCACGGGCTTGCCGAGCCTCGCACGCACCGAAGTCCGGACGACAAGCGGGTCGATGATCTTCTTGATCGTCCGCGTGAGCGGCCCGCCATCGCGGCCCGAAAGCACCTCGACACCGGGAAGGCGCGCCCAAGCCCGCGCGAGCACCACCGACCGCAGCATCGTCCTCCCCCTCTGAAACCGACCCCCTCTGAAACCGACCGGACTCTAACCGACTCGGCGGCCCGCCAAAGCGGCCTCCGCACCGCAGGGGAATTCCTGTTCTCGCGCACCGAGCGACCACACGCTGACCTCGCCGGCGGCCCGCCGTCCCATCAGACACTGCGTGTCTTTGATCCCCGTGTGCGCGTAGAGGGCGACACCCACATCGGCGCCCCTGACCTGAACGAAAACCTCGGGCGGCACGGCCGCGAGCCGGGTCTCGGGATCCACCGGCGGCACGAGCCCGGCCGCCACGGCGCCGCGCACCTCGGCTTCGGACGGCGCCGGGGGCAGCTTGCCGAGCAGCGCCTCCAACGCGGGCGCGAAGGTTTCCGGGATGTCCCGCCTCGGCACCGGCGGCGGCGTGATCGGCACGGCGTGCTCCGGGCAGGTGACCCGTTCGGGCGCCGAGGTGAGTCCGTGGTACCCGAATTCCGCGCGGTAGCAAGCATCCAGCGCCGAGCTCCGCGACCAGTCCGTGTCCGACACGTCTTCGTGGATGCGCCAGACCAGGCGTACGGCCGGGTCTTTCACATCCTTGTGTGCCAAGTCCTCGGCCACCAGCACGCTGAAGGCCGCGGACTTGCCCAAGTTCGTGGCCAGCGCGGCCCGCACGTACGCGGCGGCGTCGACCTGACTCGGGTCACTGATCGCTTCGGCCAGCGTCGTGGCCTGCCGATCCGTTCGCGCGTCACCATCAGCGGAACCGCACGCCGTCAGCGACAGGGCGACGGCGGCAGCGACCACGAGCCGTATCCGCATCACACTGGCCACAATACTGATCTCCGGGACCAGAGGTGACTGCTGAACTACCCACATGCCGGACCGCCTGATACGCACAACTACGTATGGCCCGGCGCCCCGGCCGGGTGATCTGCTGAGGTCTCCACACCGATCATGGGGAGTGATCCAATGCGGAACACCGTCACCGCGCCGAACATCCAGCGCCTCGGGGACACCTTCGTGTGCTCCGGCATCGAGCCGACCTTCGTCCCGGCGGGCGGCGCCCACGTGCGCCAGGCGTTCGTCAAGCTGCCGGTCCGCTTCGCGGGCCGCCCGGTCGTCACCGCGGTCGTCCACCCGCGCGAAGCACCGGCCTCGGCGGGCGTGGCGTTCGTGATCTTCAACATCACGGTCACCCCGATCGGCGAGACCGGCACCCAGATCAAGATCTCGGCCACCAACAACGCGGTCGGCGTCCCGGTCGAAGGCCTCTTCGAGTGCGACTACATCATCACCGGCAAAGGCCTCTTCTAACCAAGGTCGTGAGTGTTTTGGCCGGTTAGAACCGGCCGGAACACTCACGACCCCCGAGCGGCCACGAGCCCTGGTTTACTGACGCGATGAGCCGTCCCACGCTGTTCGAGTTCGCCGGGGGCGAGCGGGCCTTCCTCAGGCTCGCAACCGCGCATCACGCCCGGTGCCTCGCCGATCCCGAGCTCAACCACCCGTTCTCCCACGAGGACCAGCATCCGCAGCACGTCGAGCGCCTGGCCGCCTATTGGGCCGAGGTCATGGGCGGACCGCCCCGCTACTCGGCGGAGTGCGGCGACCACTCCGCCATGCTCACCATGCACGCGGGCAACGGCGACATGAGCGACCTGGGCCGTCGCTTCGTCGACTGCTTCATCAAAGCCGCCGACGACGCGGACCTGCCCAACGATCCCGAGTTCCGCACAGCGCTCGAGAACTACATGCGCTGGGCCGTGGCCGAAGTCCTGTCCTATCCGGACCCGACCGTGCCCAAGGACCTCACCATGCCGCGCTGGGACTGGAAAGGGCTCGTGAGTGGTACGGCCGGTTAGAACCGGCCGTACCACTCACGACTAAGGAAGCCGCTGGCCGAGGAACAACGCGCCGCCCGCCGCGATCATCAGCAGCAATGTGCCCACGATGACCCACGGCCTGCTCGCGTCGGTGTTCTTCAGCTCGTAACCGATCTGCTCGCCGAGGTCCGCGTACACACGCTTGATCTCCTCGGCCGTCGCCGCCTTGTAGAACTCGCCGCCCGAAAGCTTGGCGACCTCCTTGAGCGACTGGTCGTCGACCTCGACGCCGACCGTCTTGCCCTCGATCTCGACCGTGCCGTGCGAAGTGCCGAACGAGATCGACGAGATCGGGATCTGGGCCTGCTTCGCCGCTTGAGAAGCCGTGTAAGCGCCACGCGGCGCGTACAAGTCCTCGGGCACGGTCTGCTTGCCGTCGCTCATCAGCACGATGCGGGCGGGCGGCGGGCCGTCGACGCCGCCGACGACCGCCGAGAAGCTCTCGATCGACTGCAGTGCCGCGAAAATGCCTTCGCCGGTCGCGGTCGACTGGGCCAGCTTCAGGTTCTTGATGCCGTTGACGACGCCTCGGCGGTCCGTCGTCGGCGCGACCAGGACCGTGGCCGTGCCCGCGAACGAGATCAGCCCGAGGTTGACGCCCGGCGTGAGCTTCTCGGCGAAGTCCGTCGCCGCGTCCTGGGCCGCCTTGAGCCGGTTCGGCGCGACGTCCGTCGCCTCCATCGACAGCGAGACGTCCACGACCAGCATCACGGTCGCGCGGTTGCGCGGGACCTTCTGCTCGGCGGTCGGGCCGGCCAGCGCCACCGTCAGCACCAGCAGCGACAGCACGATCAGCACCGCTGGCACGTGCCGGATCCAGCCCTGGCTGCGCGGCGCGACCTTCTCGAGCAGCTCCAGGTTGGCGAACCGCAGTGTCCGCTTGCGACGGACGCGCTGCGAGACGACGTACCCGGCGGCCACCGCGATGACCGCGAGCAGCAGCAGGAACCACCACGGCGCCGCGAATCCGGTGATGCTCATGCCACGCCCCCAGACCAACGCCGCTTACGGGCCACCACGAACCGCACCATGTCGGCGATCCAGTCGGAGTCGGTGCGCAACGTCAGATGCGCCGCGCCCGCCCGCCGCAGCGCCGCCGCGACCTCCTGCCGGTGCGCGTGCGCGGCAGCGCCGAATTCCTTGCGCAGCAACGGGGTCGCGTGCACCTCGCGCTGACGGCCGCTCTCCGGGTCGGCCAGCACGACCGTGCCCACCTCCGGCAGGTCCACGTCACGCGGGTCGACGATCTCGATGCCGATCAGCTCATGCCTCGCCGAAAGCGCCCGCAACGGCCGCTGCCATTCCGTCCCGCCGAGGAAGTCCGAAATCACCACGGCCAGCCCGCGACGACGCGGCGGCCGTCGCAGCTGCTCGACGGCGGCGGCGAGGTCACCGCGCACCCCTTCCGGCGCGCGCGGCGTGTCGGCGACACGGCGCACCAGTCCCCTGGCGTGCGGCAGGCCGCCGCGCGCGGGGATCCGGGTGACGTCGGAGCCGTTGGTGATCAACGCGCCCAGCCGGTTGCCCCCGCCTCCGGTGAGATGCGCGACCGCGGCCATCGCGCAGACGACCAGGTCCCGCTTCTCGCACAGCGCGGTGCCGAAGTCCAGGCTCGCCGACAGGTCGGCGACCACCCAGGTCTCCAGCTCACGGTCGGCGACCGTCTCGCGGATGTGCGGCGTCGTGGTGCGCGCGGTGACCGCCCAGTCCATCCGGCGCACGTCGTCGCCCGGCTGATACGGCCGCGCCTCGCCGGGCTCGGACCCCGGCCCCGGCACCAGGCCGAGGTGGTTGCCCTGCAGCAGCCCGTCGAGCCTGCGCCGCACCTCGAGTTCGAGTGTCTTGAGCCCGGCTTCCAGCCGCTCCCCCCGCAGCACCGGGGGTGCCCACGACGGACGGCCCTTCTCGGTCTTCACTAGCGGCCCGGCACTCCAGCCGGGACCGGCTGCCCGCCACCGGGCTGCGGCCTGGCCGAGACCTGCGGCAGCGGCACCGTCTGCAGCACGCGCGTGATGATGTGGTCGATCGGCACCCCGTCGGCGAGCGCGTCGTAGGACAGCACCAGCCGGTGGCGCAGCACGTCCGGCACGACGTCGACGACGTCCTGCGGCAGCACGTAGTCACGCCCGCGCACCAGCGCGAGCGCGCGCGAGGCCGCGATGATGCCGAGGCTCGCACGCGGCGAAGCGCCGTAGGAGACCCAGCCCGCGACATCGGTCAGGCCGTGCTCGGCCGGGGTGCGCGTGGTCAGCACCAGCCGGACCACGTAGTCGACGAGCGCGTGGTGCACGAACACCTGCGAAGCCACGTTCTGCAGCCGGACCAGCTCGCTCGGGCTCAGCACCTCGTGCGGCTGCGGCGGCGTCACGCCCATCCGGTAGACGATCTCGCGCTCTTCCTCCGCCGTCGGGTACTCGACGAGGATCTTGAACAGGAACCGGTCGCGCTGCGCTTCCGGGAGCGGGTAGACGCCCTCGTTCTCGATCGGGTTCTGCGTGGCGAGCACCAGGAACGGGTCGGGCATCGGGAAGGTCTTGCCGCCGATGGACACGTGCCGCTCGGCCATCACCTCGAGCATCGCCGACTGCACCTTGGCCGGCGCGCGGTTGATCTCGTCGGCGAGCACGAAGTTCGCCACCACCGGGCCGAGCTCGACGTCGAACTTCTCGGCGCCCTGGCGGTAGATCCGGGTGCCGAGGATGTCGGCGGGCACCAGGTCGGGGGTGAACTGGACCCGCGAGAACGAGCCACCGACCACGCGAGCGAAGGTCTCCACCGCGAGGGTCTTCGCCACGCCGGGCACACCCTCCAGCAGCAGGTGCCCCTTGGCGAGCAGCCCGACGAGCATGCGCTCGACCAGCCGGTCCTGCCCGACGATGATCCGCTTGACCTCGAACACCGTCCGCTCCAGCAACTGGGCGTCCCGCGCCGGTGTGCCGGGCTGCTGGGCCCCCTCGGCGTAGCCGGGCTCGGTCACTCGTGCCTCCTGCGAAAAGATCTTTTGGCCGATTGCGGTGCGACCGTACCCGTTCGAGAGCAGGAAGGTGCGCCAGTCAAGCCAACCGGATCACCGGTATGACGGCTGTGAAGGGCCTTACTCCGAGAAGCCGTCCAAGTCCTCGGGCGTGTCGATGTCGGCGCTCTCCCCCGGTTCTGAGGGCACCCCGACCATCCGAAGCCCGCCGAAAACGGCGCGCAGCGACGCACCGCCGGTCAATTCGGGCAAAGCGGACCGCACGGCGGCGACCCGCCACACGCCGATCAGCCACTGCAACCGCCCGTCCGGATCGACGAGCACGGCGCCGTCGTCGCCCCCGATCGCCGCCCGCAGTCTGTCCACAGTGGACGTCGTGACCGCGGCGAGATCACCGGCGAGCACGACCACGAACTCCGCGTCGCCCACGCGCGCGAGCCCGGCCTCCAGCGCGGCCACCGGACCGGCGCCACGTTCGGCCTCGACCGTCCACACGACCTCGGGGTAACCCTCACGCTCAGGCCCGACCACGACGATCGGCGAGACACCGGCCAGCGCGTCGACAGCCCGGCGCAGCAACGCCTTCCCACCGACCACCAGTTGCGGTTTGTCCACTCCGGACAGGCGGCGGGCGCCGCCGCCGGCGAGGACGATCCCGGCCGTCGTCACCCGATCAGGCGGGTCGCGTACGGCATGATCCCGCCGTAGCGCACGGCCGAGACCTTGACGTACGAACCGGACTGCGGCGCCTCGACCATCTGCCCGCCGCCGAGATAGAGCGCGACGTGGTGGATACCGCCGCCCCCGCCCCAGAAGAGCATGTCGCCGCGGCGCATCTGCGAAAGCGGGACCTGCCGCCCCGACGTGTACTGGTAGCCGCTGTAGTGCGGCAGCGACCGGACACCCGCGAACGCGAAGATCATCAGGCCCGAGCAGTCGAAGCCGATCTTGTTGTAGTCGCCGAACCGGTCGGCGACGCCGCCGTCGCGGATACCGCGCGTCGGGCCGCTGGCGTTGCCGCCACCCCACGCGTACGGGCGGCCGAGCTGCGACATCGCCCGCGCGATGACGGCCTCGACGTTGCCGGAAGCGGGCGGGACGTTCCCGCCGCGCGGCGGCTGCGGTGAGCCGCCACCGCCCTTGTTCGCCGCGAGCGCGGCCTGCCTGGCGCGCTCCTCGTCCTCGCGCTGCTTCTGCGCGAGCCAGTCCTGGTAACGCTGACGCTGCCCCTGCAGGCCGGTGACCTTGGACTGCGCCTCGAACAGCTTCTGCTCGACGCTCTGCTTGTCGGCTTCGAGCGCGGAGTTCTGGTTCTCCTGGATGTTCTGCGCGTGCTCGGCGTTGGCCTTCGCGGCGTCGGCGTTGTGCTTGGCGCGCTGGGCGGCGTCCTGCTTGGCCTGTGCGACCTCCAGCGCCTTGCGCGCGGCGGAGTCCTTGTTGCCCTTCTCCGTCTGCGCCCGGCGCATCTCGTCGAGCGCCTTGAGCTGCCCACCGCCGACGGAGTTCAGCAGCGAAGCGCGGGCGAGCAGGTCCTTCGGGCTGTCGGCGCCGATGTAGGCCGAGATCGAACCGATCGTGCTGCCCTGCTGATAACTGCTGGCCACGAACTTGTCGAGATCGGTGCGCACCCGCTCGATCTCGGCGGCGGCCGCGTCGGACTCCTTGCGCGCCGCCTGGGCCTCGCGGTCGGCCTGGTCCGCCTCGTCCTGCGCGTACTGCATGTCGACGAGCGCCTTGTTCGCCTGCTCCATCTTGAGCTCGACGTCGTCCTGCAGCGCCGCCAGCCGCTGCTCGGCCTGCGCCAGCTGGTTGGTGAGCTTGCCCACTTCGCCTGCCTTGGCGGTGGCGTCGGCCTTGCTGGAGTTGATTTCCGCGTCGCTCGGATTGGGCGGCGGGGGCGGGACGGCCGCCGCCAGGCCGGGCACGCCCAGTGACAGGACCAGACCCAGGCAGATCCCCGCCAGTGTCAGTCCCCGCTGGTCATGCCCCATTCGCGGCAACAACCCTCCACCTCCTATTGAGACTTTCGGAGCAAGAGATTGCCACGAACGTCCCATCATTACCAGACGTAACAGCCGAAACTCGCGCACCGTGAGCCTCAATACCCCCATCAGGGGGACACTTGAACTCCAAAAAGTACAGGCGTACTGTTTGGGACGTGACGAGGTGTGCCATCCCGCATCCGGTCCTACGGTGGGGGTACGCAACACTCGGTCACGGCCGACCCGACGGCCTGCACCGAACCAAGACGGCTTTAGACCCAGACAACCGAACTGACCTCGGCCATCGCCTGGCCACCACTGGAGTTAGACGTGACTGCACCCGCCAGCAAGGACAGCTTCGGCGCACGAGACACGCTGAAGGTCGGTGACGCCTCGTACGAGGTGTTCCGGCTGAACAAGGTCGAGGGCGCCGAGCGCCTTCCCTACAGTCTCAAGATCCTGCTCGAGAACCTGCTGCGTACCGAGGACGGCGCGAACATCACCGCCGACCACATCCGCGCGCTCGGCAACTGGGACCCCAAGGCCGATCCGTCGATCGAGATCCAGTTCACCCCGGCGCGCGTGATCATGCAGGACTTCACCGGTGTCCCCTGCGTCGTGGACCTGGCGACCATGCGCGAGGCCGTCACCGACCTCGGCGGTGACCCCGACAAGGTCAACCCGCTGGCGCCCGCCGAGCTGGTCATCGACCACTCGGTGATCATCGACGTGTTCGGCCGCGCCGACGCGTTCGAGCGCAACGTCGAGATCGAGTACGAGCGCAACCGCGAGCGCTACCAGTTCCTCCGCTGGGGCCAGGGCGCCTTCGACGAGTTCAAGGTCGTCCCGCCGGGCACCGGCATCGTGCACCAGGTCAACATCGAGCACCTCGCGCGCACGGTCATGGCGCGTAACGGCCAGGCGTACCCCGACTCCTGCGTCGGCACCGACTCGCACACCACCATGGTCAACGGCCTGGGCGTGCTGGGCTGGGGCGTCGGCGGCATCGAGGCCGAGGCCGCGATGCTCGGCCAGCCGGTCTCCATGCTCATCCCGCGCGTCGTCGGCTTCAAGCTGACCGGCGAGATCCCCACCGGCGTCACCGCGACCGACGTCGTGCTGACCATCACCGAGATGCTGCGCAAGCACGGTGTCGTGTCGAAGTTCGTCGAGTTCTACGGCGAGAGCGTCGGCGCGGTGCCGCTGGCCAACCGCGCCACCATCGGCAACATGAGCCCGGAATTCGGCTCCACCGCGGCGATCTTCCCGATCGACGAGGAGACCGTCCGCTACCTCAAGCTCACCGGCCGCTCGGAAGAGCAGGTCGCGCTGGTCGAGGCGTACGCCAAGGAGCAGGGCCTCTGGCACGACCCGGCCCGCGAGCCGGAGTTCTCCGAGTATCTCGAGCTGGACCTGTCGACGGTCGTCCCGTCGATCGCGGGCCCGAAGCGCCCGCAGGACCGCATCGAGCTGACCGACGCGAAGTCCTCGTTCCGCAAGTCGATCCACGACTACGTCGGTGACGAGCAGCCCGCCCCGCACACCAACGTGGACGAGGCCGTCGAGGAGAGCTTCCCGGCCAGCGACCCCGCCGCGCTCTCGTTCGCGGACGAGGACGCCGTCGAGCTGCAGTCCGCGGCGAACGGCCACACCGGCCGCCCGAGCAAGCCGGTCAAGGTCAGCTCGGCCGACCGCGGCGAGTTCATCCTCGACCACGGTGCCGTGGTGATCGCCTCGATCACCTCCTGCACCAACACCTCGAACCCGTCGGTCATGCTCGGCGCCGCGCTGCTCGCGCGCAACGCCGTCGACAAGGGCCTGTCGGTCAAGCCGTGGGTCAAGACCTCGATGGCGCCGGGTTCGCAGGTCGTCACCGACTACTACACCAAGGCCAACCTGTGGCCGTACCTGGAGAAGCTCGGTTACCACCTGGTCGGCTACGGCTGCACCACGTGTATCGGCAACTCCGGCCCGCTCTCGGACGAGATCTCCGCGGCGATCCAGGAGAACGACCTCACCGCCGTCTCGGTGCTCTCGGGCAACCGTAACTTCGAGGGTCGCATCAACCCCGACGTGAAGATGAACTACCTCGCGTCGCCGCCGCTGGTCATCGCGTACGCGCTCGCGGGCACGATGGACTTCGACTTCGAGAACCAGCCGCTGGGCCAGGACACCGACGGCAACGACGTCTTCCTCAAGGACATCTGGCCGTCGGCGCAGGAGATCCAGGAGACCATCGACTACGCGATCACGCAGGAGATGTTCACCAAGGACTACGCCGACGTCTTCGACGGCGGCGAGCGCTGGAAGTCGCTGCCCACCCCCGAGGGCAAGACCTTCGAGTGGGACACCGAGTCCACCTACGTCCGGAAGCCGCCGTACTTCGACGGCATGAAGGCGGAGCCGTCGCCGGTCACCGACATCTCCGGCGCGCGCGTGCTGGCGAAGCTGGGCGACTCGGTCACCACCGACCACATCTCCCCCGCGGGCGCGATCAAGCCGGGCACCCCGGCCGCGCAGTACCTCACCGAGCACGGCGTGGAGAAGAAGGACTTCAACTCCTACGGTTCCCGTCGTGGCAACCACGAGGTGATGATCCGCGGCACCTTCGCGAACATCCGGCTGCGCAACCAGCTGCTGGACGACGTGCAGGGCGGCTACACCCGCGACTTCACCCAGGACGGCGCCCCGCAGGCGTTCATCTACGACGCCGCGCAGAACTACGCCGCCGCCGGCACGCCGCTGGTCGTATTGGGCGGCAAGGAGTACGGCTCCGGTTCGTCGCGTGACTGGGCGGCCAAGGGCACCTCGCTGCTCGGCGTCCGCGCGGTCATCACCGAGTCGTTCGAGCGCATCCACCGCTCGAACCTGATCGGCATGGGCGTCATCCCGCTGCAGTTCCCGGCTGGCGAGTCCGCCTCGTCGCTCGGCCTCGACGGCACCGAGACGTTCGACATCTCGGGCATCACCGCGCTCAACGAGGGCACCACCCCGCGCACGGTGCACGTCACCGCGACGAAGTCCGACGGCACCAAGGTCGAGTTCGACGCCGACGTCCGCATCGACACCCCGGGCGAGGCCGACTACTACCGCAACGGCGGCATCCTGCAGTACGTCCTCCGCAAGATGACCAACGCCTAAAGATCACGATAAAGCGGGCTTTATCCCGGGTGCTTTTCCCGGGATAAAGCCCGCTTTATCCCGTTTCACTCAGCGCAGGACTCGTCGCCGGGCTTCCGGTCGACCTTGCGCCCCAGCGCACGCAGGCCGACGTTGACCCCGACGATCACCGCGGTCCCGGTGGCCGCGATCGCGTAAAGTCCCGCTCCCGCAAGGGCTCCGACGGCGGCGGCGCACCACAGCGTGGCCGCCGTGTTGAGGCCGCGGACGTTCATGCCGTCGCGGATGATCACACCGGCGCCGAGGAACCCGATCCCGGACACGATCTGCGCCGCGACCCGCGTCGGGTCGGCGCTGCCCTGGCCGGTCACGTCGCCGAAACCGTGTGCGGACAGCAAAACGAACAGCGTCGCGCCGACGGCGACGAGCGCGTTGGTGCGCAGCCCGGCGATCTTCGCGCGGAATTGGCGCTCGAAGCCGATCACGGTGCCCAGGCCGACTCCGGTGGCCACGCGCAGCAGCATTTCAAAGGTGTTCATGGCGAATCTCGCTTTTCTGGCGTGCGGACAGCCAGACAGGACGAAGACCGCCTAGCGTACGAACCTCGCGAGGGCGGTCTTCCCAGAACTGTCTTCCGGCATGTGCCGCTCACCTCGCTCTCTGGTCTCGTACTAGATCAACTCGAGTCACGATACATGCCACGCGCCCGCCCTCGCCGTAAACCCCGCGCTAAAAACGTCCGGCTGTGGCGCTCCGCACTTGAACCGCGCCACAGCCGGACGCCACTACCAGGTCACCGGCATCACTTTCGGCGCGCGCACCATCATTCCCTTCTTCCAGACGAGCTCACCCGCCAGCCGCAGCTTGGGCATCTTGACGGTGAGCGCGCGCAGCGCCTCCTGCAGCTCGCACCGGGCGAGCGCGGCTCCCGGGCAATGATGTGGCCCGTGGCCGTACCCGAGGTGCTGGACCTGCTTGCGGTCGAGGCGCAACTCCCCGGGCTCGTCGAACTGCGCCGGGTCGAGATTGGCCGCGCCGATCGAAACGAGCACCGGTTCGCCGCGTTTGACCAGCACATCCCCGATTCGGACGTCTTCGGTGGCGTACCGCGCGAAACTGGCTCCGGTGCCGAGCGGAACGAATCTCGTCAATTCCTCGATCGCGTTGGGAATCAGGCCGGGATCGTCGATCAGCCGTTGCCATTCCTCCGGGTTTTCCAGCAGGAGCAAGGTGAAATTCGGGATCTGCGAAGCGACGGTCTCATAACCGCCGAACAGTAATCCCAGCGACGAGGCCACCAGCTCGAACTCACTGAGTTTGTCCTGCTCATCGCGGGCCTCGATCAGCCCGCTCAGCAAATCATCGGTGGGCCGTTCCCGGCGTTCGGCGATCGCCCGCATCATGTACTCGTACTGGGTCGCCCGGTATTCCGCGGCCTGCTCGGTGGTCAGGCCTTCAGACGAGACCGTGGCGTTGCTCCATTTGATGAAGTCGCCATGGTCGCTTTTCGGAACGCCGAACAGCTCGCAGATGACCGCGCCGGGCAAGGCCAGCCCGTACTCGACCGCCAGCTCGGCGGTGTCACCCTTCGCCATCAGCCCGTCGAGCAAACCCTCAGCGAGTGACCGGATCCACGGCCGCAGCTGCTCCACCCGGCGAGCCGTCAGCGCCTTGGCCACCAAGCCGCGTAGTCGGGTGTTCTCGGGTGGGTCCATCGACATGAGGCCTTCGTCGAGCGTTTCCGGCACCTGGCGTGGCTGGTCCCGCTCCAGGGCCATCGACCTTGAGAATCGATTATCGCCATAGACGAAACGGGCGTCGGCATAACGGGTCACCAGCCAGGCGGGTTCGCCGTAAGCCAATTGAACGCGGAGCAAGGTTCCCGACTCACGCGCTTTCGCGTAAATGTCGGATATTTCCAGTCCCTCGGAGTTGTTGAACGGATAGGCGGCGGGCTCGCAACTCACGGTTCCTCCCTTGTCCTGCTGGGGGTGAGCGGCGGCCCACCCCCAGCAAAACTGGCACGAAACGCTGTTACCCGTGACTCATCGGGAATGGTAGGACGTTGGGTCCGCCGTCACTTTGTCACCTGAGCGCGTGCGCGATGAAGTTTTCTATGACACCCATCAATAAATCAAGGTGCGACCGCGCCGGTTTTGGGGTCGAGTTTCAGCGGTTTCGCGGCAGCGGCGCCGAAATCGAACATAGACCGCATATCGCCCGCCAGTTCGTCGTACGAGGCGTCGCCGATCTTCCCGGTCGACCAGTTCTCCTCGATGAAGCGCAGCACCGAGGTCTGGTCGGTCAGCGTGTGGTCGACGTGGTTCACCTTGCTGTACGGCGAAATCACCAGCAGCGGCAGGCGCGGGCCGTAACCGCAGCGGTCGGCGTGACCACCGAGCTTGACCGGCTGGGCGGTGCAGATCGCCGAGTCCTGCTTCGCGTCATTCGAGCCGTTGACGACCGGGCCGGCGACGTGGTCGTACCAGCCGTCGGAGTCGTCGTAGGCGAGCACGATCGCGGTCGACGCCCACTGCGGCGACTGCTGGATCTTGTTGACCTGGTTGACCACGAACTCCTGCTCGTCGAGCGGGTCCGAGTAGCCTGCGTGCCCGTCCTGGTACGAGCCCGCCTTGAGGTAGCTCACCGAAGGCAGGTTCCCCGCACCGAGCGCGGTGTCGAAGTCGGCCAGGTCGTACTGGTGGTTGGCCTGATCGGTCTTGCCGATCGCGGCGGGCGAGCTCGGCGGCAGGTGCTTCGGGTTGGCCGTGGACTTGTAGTACTGGAACGGTTCGTGGTGCGGGCTGTAGTCCACAACGGACTGCCCGCCGACGTTCTTGTGCGACTGCCCGCAGACCGCGTAGTGCCCGCTCTCGCCGCCGCCGGGCGTGGTCGGCCGGAAGCCGCCCTGGAACCAGCCCCAGGTGACCTTCTTGTCGTTGAGCAGGTCGCCGATGTTGCGGCCCTTCATGACCGCCAGATTGTCCTTGGCCGTGTGGTTCTTGTCCGAGCAGTCGTCGAACGCCGGGTCCGGGTCCTCGATGATCGTGCCGACCTTGGCCGCGTCGGGCGAGACGGCCGCCTTCGGGTCGTCCTTGGGCTCGCCGGTGACCGAGTCGACGGCCTGGACGCCGTGCGTCTGCCCGGAGATCAGGTTGATCGCGCCGGGCGTCGACGGGCCGAACACGGTGTCGAACGAGTTGTCGCTCAGCGCGTAGTGCTGCGCGTAGTTCCACATCCCGGTGACGGTGTTGCCGTCGTAGTAGTCCATGACCAGGCCGGGCTCGCCGAAGAGCACCGGCTGGCCGGTGCACTTGTCCTTTTCGGTGTTCTCGACGAACTTGTCCATCTTGCCGCCGTTGTACGCGGCCTGTTCCTTCTTGTAGTCGTGGTCCTGGTCGCAGGTCATCGCCTGCTCGTGGGTCAGCCGCTTGGGCTGGTAGGCGTTGGGGTTGTGCGTGAGCAGCTCCGGGGTCAGCCCGTTGACCTGCGGCGTCCCGGCCGCGGCCGTGAACTGCGTGCCGTCGGTGTTGGCCGCGTTCGGATACGTGCCGAAGTAGTGGTCGAACGCGATGTTCTCGCCGAAGATGACCACCACGTGCTTGATCGGCGTGGCCGTCTGCACGTCGCCCTGTCCTTGCGACGGCGGCGCGGGCTGGTCTCCCCCGCTGCCGCATCCGGCGGCCAGCACGGCGGCGGACGCCAGCGCCACCAGCACCTTCTTGTCCACTGTGGATCCTCCTAAAGGGCCAGCGAGGCGCGGCCGTAGTAGTCGTCGGTGCCGGTGACACCCGGAAGCGCGTAGAAGTACCCGCCGCCGAACGGCGAGATGTAGTCGGTCAGCGGCTCGCCGTCGAGCCGCTTCTGCACGGTCTCGAACTGGGCTTCGAGGTCACGCTGATAACAGGTGAAGATCAGCCCCATGTCGAGGTTGCCGTTCGCGTCGACCCCGCGGTCGTAGTTGAACCCGCGCCGCAGCAGCCTGCTGCCGTCGGTATCCTCGGTGCGCGGGTTCGCGAGGCGGATGTGGCTGGTCAGCGGGATCACCGTGCCGACCGGGTCGTCGCCGAATCGCGGCACGTCGGTCTCGCGCGCGCCGTCGAGCGGGGCGCCGGTGTCGCGCCGCCTGCCGATCATGTTCTCCTGCTCCGGCAGCGAGACCCGGTCCCAGAACTCGACGAGCATCCTGATCAGCCGGATCACCTGGTAGCTGCCGCCGTCCGGCGTCCACACCAGACGGTCCATTTCGGACTCTGCGGGGTTGACCGTGCCGTCCTTGAAGCCGAGCAGGTTACGCGGGGCGCCGTCGGGCCTGGCTGGCGAGCTGAACCCGGTCAGCTTCCAGCGCACCTGCATCCCGCCCCGGGTGGCGCGCGCGAGGTCGCGCAACGCGTGCAGCACGGTGTCGGCATGCTCGGCGGTGAGCACCAGGCTGAGGTCGCCGTGGCACTGCTTCTCGTCGAGCGCGTCATCGGGGAACGCGGGCATCGGCTTGAGCTTGGCCGGCTTGCGCGCGGCGAGCCCGAACCGGTCGTCGAACAGCGACGCGCCGACGCCGAGCACCACGCCCAGGTCGCCGCGCGGCACCTCGGGCCCGAGCACCCCCGAGTCCGACGGTGGCGCGGTGATCCCCAGCGCGGCGGGCGCGCCGCCCGCGACCAGCAACCTGGCCCGGTCGGTGATGGCCCGCAGCAGGTCCGTCAGCTCGGCCCGGTTCTCGGCGATCACGTCGAACGCCACGACGACGCTCTGGCGGGCCGGCTCGCGCAGGATCGCCTGCTGCCGCGGGCCGTGGAACGCGGGCTGGGCGTGGGCACTGGCGGACAGCCCGGCGATGCCGACGCCCGCGACCGCGCCACGCAGGAAGGTGCGGCGTGCCAGGTTCACGACACCCTCCTCGGTTCGGCGATCGCGGCGATCGGCGCGAGCTGCTCGGTCAGCTCGGCGACCGAGCCGTTGATCTTCTGCCGCAGCGCCGGATCCAGCCCCGCGAGCGGCGTCCAGGAGCCGTCGGGCCGCCGCGCGGCCGAAACCGCCGTCCGTGTCCGGTTCATCCACTTGTCCACTGTGGAGAGACCGGGGAAACGCGGCGTCAGCACCGGCCGCAGCACTTCGAGCACGGCGCTGGTCCCGTCCACATTGGCCAGAACGGTCGCCAGGTTAGTCCCGCTGCCCGCGTCGGTCTTGCCGGTCAGCTCGAACTGCAGTGAGTTCTCCATGATTTCATGCGCCCGCAACCCAAGATCGTTTTGGTCGATTTGGGCGCTGGCGAACGATTCGCGCAATCCATGCACGTCGGTTTCGAGCTGCTCGGCGACTCCCGCGAGCTTGACCGGATCATCACCACGCCACAGCCCGGCTTCAAGCCCATGGAACCCGGTCTCGTTGATCGCCGCGTCCGCGTCGCCGAACGCGTCGTACGCGGCTCCGAGCCGCTCGTAGGTCAGGTGCGCGGTCAGCCAGGCGGCCTGGCTCGCGGTCCGATTTCCGCTCAGCAGCGCGGCTTTCAGCGCGGCAGTCTGCTCCGAAAGCGCTCCGAGTCCGTTTTGGACATACTCGTGATAAGCCTTGACCGGCCCGAGCAGATCGGCGTTGGTCACCGGGACAACGGCCGGTCCCCGGCGGTCGGAACCGCCCGAAACACGCGCCTTCGGCCCCACGAAGGGCGCGTCACCTTCGGGCAGGCACCGGAAAGCGTACTCACCATTGCCCAAATCGACCGGTAAAGCCCGGATCGTCCCGGCGCCGAGCCCGTCGATTTCGCCGTACACCATTCCGGTGTCCGGATCGATCAGCTCGACCTCGGCCGTCACCGCGCCCGCGTTGCGCACCTGGAGCGTCTGCGGACCCGGCTTGGCGTTCCAGCCCTCGCCACACGAAGATCGCGAAACGGAGATTTCGGACTCTGCAAGGGATTCCGAGCTTCGAGGCCACTCCAAGGCGACCACGACACCCGCGAGCACGACGACCGCGGCCACGATCGCCCAGCGGGCGCGAAGGAAGCGCGACACGCACAACCCCCACCATCGGTGAATGATTCACCGTCACCTTAAACCAAAGGGGTCGTGAGTGTTCCCGACGGTTCTAACCGTCGGCAACGCTCACGACCCCACAACGCTGGGCCCGGGATAAAGCGGGCTTTATCCCGGGCCGAGCGGACTAGCTCTGGCCTGCGGCCGCCGCGGCCGAGGTGAACGGCTGGACGTTCGGCTGGAAGACCTGGCCCGCGGCGGGCACCTTGAGGTCGACCAGGTACTCGGCGGTGGCCTTGTCCACGCCGAGCGCGTCACCGAGGATGCAGTGCCCGAACGCGTCGACGGTCAGGAGGCGGGCGTTGCCCAGCTCGCCGGCCATCCGCTGCGCGAACTTGTACTGCGTCGCCGGGTCGTAGTAGTTGCCGATGACCAGCACCGGGGTGTCGGTCTCGACCCGCCACGGGCCGCGGTAGACGTCCGGCTTCTTGACCGGCCACACCGGGCAGCCGGCGGTGTCCGAGAACGCCTGGTAGCGGCCGAAGGTGGGCGACTCCTGCTCCCACTTCGCGGCGATCGCGGGAACGCTCTCCTGCTTCACGCCCTTGAACTGCTTGTCCGAGCAGTTCACGCCGAAGTACGAGTCGTCACCGGTGTACGGCGAGTCGCCGCGCCCGTCGTGACGGCCGGTGGCGCCGCTGTTCAGCACCTTCAGCTCCGCGGCCGCGAACGACTGCGCCTGCGCGCCGGCGGGCGGGAACGCGGTGTTGTAGAACAGCTGCAGGTCGGAGGCGAGCCCGCTGAACGCGGCGGGGTCGTACAGCGCGCCCGACACGGCGCCGGTGAACTTGTTGATGTCGTAGGGCTTGCCGTCGGGCCCGGTGATCGGCTTCGACCGCAGGTAGGTGCGGAGCTGGTCGAACTTCTCCCGCGGCTGGCCCGCGCTGAACGCGCAGTCCTTGCCGACCTGCTGGCAGCGCTTGAGGAACGCGTCGAGCGCGATCTCGAAGCCGGTGGCCCGCTCGCGGTCGTACTGGACGCCGTCCGAGGTGCGCAGCTGCGGGTCGACGTTGCCGTCGATCACGATCGCGCGGGACTGCTTCGGGAACATCGCGGCGTAGGTCGACCCGATCAGGGTGCCGTACGAGAAGCCGACATAGGTGAGCTTCTGGTCGCCGACCGCGGCACGCAGCACGTCGAGGTCACGCACCACGTCCTTCGTGGACATGTGGTTAAGCAGCGCGCCGGCGTTGTTCTTGCAGAACTGGCCGTAGTCGCGGTACGCGGCGAGCGTTCCGGAGATCTCCGCGCGGCTGAGCGGCACGGCGATCTGCGCGTTGAACACCTCGTCGGCGTCCTCCTGCGTGGTGAAGCACTTCAGCGGGTTGCTGATGCCGACGCCGCGCGGGTCGAAGCCGATCAGGTCGAACTTGTCGACGACCGACGGCTGCAGGAACCGCGTGCCCGAGATGGCCATCCGGCGGCCGGGGCCACCGGGACCGCCCGGGTTGAGGAACAGCGACCCGATCTTCTTGTCCGGGGTGTTCGCCGAGTGCTTGAGCAGGCCGATGTCGATGGTGCCCAGGTACGCGTTGTCGTGGTCGATCGGCATGCGGTAGCTGCCGCAGCTGTATTCCTTCAGCTTGTCGGCCGGGACACCGCTGAGCGTGCCCGCCGGGCAGGGAATTCCCCACTTCACCGGCGGCGTGGCGCCGACGGGCGCGGGGAAGACCTTCCCGCCGTCCTCCGTGGCTCCGGCCGTCGTCGCTCCCGCCAGCACCGTCCCGGCTACCAGCGCCCCCACCAGTGCGAAGACCCGCACCGGCTTCCTCGTGGATCTCGGCAAGACTTCTCCTCCCACAAGTCACCGCGTGTCACGGTGAGTCACGGGTCCCGACCTTTCCACAGTCAGGTGACCGCCGTCACCGGCCGAAAGGATGGAGCAAACCCGTCAAATGGACCGGGAGAGTGAGAAAATCGGTAACCGCCTGCCCGCGGCCGTACGCTCCATGGCGTAACCCGGCCAGAAGTCGAGCAGCCGCCGCCACATCACGTCGTACTCGTCGTCGAGCAGCTCGCGCGCGACGACCGCGATCTCGCGGCCCTTGATCGCGATCGTCGCCTCGGGCTTGGCCCGCAGGTTGAACGTCCACGCCGGGTCGCTCGGCTTTCCCCAGTTCGACCCGGTGAGCACGAACCCGTCGCCGTCGGGGAAGTACAGCAGGTTGTTGCTCCTGGCCAGGCCGGACTTGCGGCCGGTGGTGGTCAGCCGCAGCGACGGCAGCCCGGCCATGGCCACCAGGCTGAAGCGGCCGGACGAGGCCCGGTGCAGCTTCTGGTCGGCCCAGATGATCCCCGGGGCCAGGCTCATCAGCCACGGCCTGGTCCCCAGCGCCCGTGCCACTGCCACAAGAGGGTTACGCACCGCCTCATCCTTCCCCGCCCAGGCCTCAGCGCCCACGCCGGGTCACACCCTCACCCCGGGATAAAGCGGGCTTTATCCCGGGGTGGCGTAAAGCCCGCTTTATCCCGGTCTTGTCAGCCGATCGAGCGAGCCAGGCTCAGGCCGAACCGCTCCTCGCCGTCGGTCCACCAGTGGTCGAGGTCGAACCCGGCCGCCGCCAGCTCGGCCTCGACGCCGGCGCGCCGGAACTTGGCCGAGATCTCCGTGCGGATGTACTCGCCCGCCGCGAAGGGGACTTCGAGGTCGGCGCCGGGCACGCGCACGGTGACGGCCTCGCGGGCGCGCAGGCGCATCTCGATCCACTCGGCCTCGGTGTCCCAGAACGACTCGTGTGCGAAGGCGTCCGGGTCGAAGTCGGCGCCGAGCTGGGCGTTGATCACGCGCAGGACGTTGCGGTTGAAGTCGGCGGTGACCCCGGCCGCGTCGTCGTAGGCGCGTTCGAGTGTCGCGGGGTCCTTGACGAGGTCGGTGCCGAGCAGCAGCCACTCCCCCGGCGCCAGCACCTCGCGCACGGAGCTGAGGAACTTCGCGCGCTCGGCCGGGAGGAAGTTGCCGAGCGTGCCGCCGAGGAAGGCGACCACCCGGGGCTGCTCGCCCGGCAGCAGGTCCAGGTGCTGGGTGAAGTCGCCGACGACCCCGCGCACGTCGAGCTTCGGGTAGTCGGCCGCGATGGCGGTGGTGGCTTCGGCGAGCGCGGACGCCGAGACGTCCAGCGGGACGAAGCTTTCGAGCGTGCCGTGCGCGGTCAGCGCGTCGAGCAGCAGCCGGGTCTTCTCGCTGGAGCCGGAGCCCAGCTCGACCAGCGTGTGCGCGGAGGTGAGCCGGGCGATCTCACCGGCCTCGCGGCGCAGGATCTCCCGTTCGGCCCTGGTCGGGTAGTACTCGGGCAGCGCGGTGATCGCTTCGAACAGCTCACTGCCGCGGGCGTCGTAGAACCACTTGGCGGGCAACCACTTCTGGGTGGCCGTCAGTCCTTCGCGGACGTCGGCGCGTAACGCGCCCGCCGCGGACTCGGCACTGTGGTGCACTTCGAGGTCGGCTTCGGTCATCAGGGTCGAGCACTCCGATCTGGTTCTTGGCCGATCTGGATCATCTTGGCCGTCGCGCGGTCAGCGCGCACGGCGTGTCCCTCGGGTACCGGGGTCCAGCCGGGATTCCCGTCGAACGGCTCGGAGGCGACGTACACGGCGTCGCCTTGCCGCAGCAGGGACAGCGAATGCGTCCAGGCGGTGGCGATGAGCTGCTCCCCATCGGTGAGCAGGAAGTTCAGCCGGGATCCCGGCGCCGCCGCTTCGACGGCGAGCACGAGCCCGGTGACCGCTTCGAGCGGATCGGCGCCGTCACGCAGCCGCTCACGCAGCAAAGTCCACAGCAGCGCCGAATCGGTCGGCGCTTCGACCGTGAACAGGTCCGTGACCGGCAGTTTCTCCGCCAGCGGGGCCATCGAGCCAGGCCAGCCGGTGACGAGTCCATTGTGGCTGAACAGCCACCTGCCGTCGGTGAACGGGCTGCACGCGGCCTCGGTCACCGGCATCCCGGTGGTGCCGTTGCGCACGGCCGCGACGAAAGCGCCGGTGCGCAGAGACCCCGCGAGCGGGGGCAGCGACTCGTCCGCCCACAGTGGACTGACCCGCCGGTACCGCAGCGTCTCACCGGACGCGCCGTACCAGCCGAGCCCGAAACCGTCGGCGTTGACCGTGCCGCCGCCGCGCATGTCCGCGGGCGCGTACGACTGGCGCAGCAGCGAGTGCGGCGCCGTGAAGATCGTTTCACCCGGCGCGCAGGGCGGCCCGAGGTACCCCAAATGCCTGCACATAGCTCAGTCGATCTCCCCCGGTCCGGCATCCCTGGCGCACCGGAAGCCGGAGAAGATCTGCCGCCGGATCGGGTAGTCCCAGTTGCGGAAGGTGCCCCGGATCGCCGCCGCGTCCGTACCGAAGGAACCACCGCGCAGCACCTTGTATTCCGGCCCGAAGAACACTTCCGAGTACTCCCGGTACGGGAACGCCGCGAAGCCCGGGTAGCCGTGGAAGTCGCTGCTGGTCCACTCCCAGACGTCCCCGATCAGCTGGTGCACGCCCAGCGGCGACGCACCGGCCGGGTACGCACCGACCTCGGCTGGGCGCAGGTGACGCTGGCCGAGGTTGGCGTGCTCCTCGCGGGGCTCGTCGTCGCCCCACGGGAACCGGCGCGACCGGCCACTGGCCGGATCGAACCTGGCGGCCTTCTCCCACTCGGGCTCGGTCGGCAGCCGCCTGCCCGCCCACTTCGCGTAGGCCTCGGCCTCGTAGAACGACACGTGCACGACCGGCTCTGCGGCGGGCACCCGCTCGTAGACGCCGAACCGGGTGCGCCACCAGCCGTCGATCTCACGCTTCCAGAACCGGGGCGCGACGATGCCGTTGTCCTGGCGATACGCCCAGCCGGGCTCGCTCCACCACTGCGGGTCGTCGTAGCCGCCCGAGTCCAGGAACTCGGTGTACGCGCCGTTCGTGACCGGGGTGGTGTCGATGAAGAAGGCCTCGACCACGGTTTCGTGCGCGGGGCGTTCGTTGTCCAGCGCCCACGGCTCGGCCGAGGTGCCCATCTGGAACGGCCCGCCGGGCACCAGTACCTCCGAGGGCAGCGGCCCGGCGGATTTCGGCGGGTTCGGCGCGTGCAGCACCGGGTCGCCCTGGCGCAGCTGATGGGTGGCGAGCATGGTCTCGTCGTGCTGCTGCTCGTGCTGGGTGATCATGCCGAACGCGAACGCGTCCGCCAGCAGCCTTCGGCCACTCAGCGGCACTTTTTCCAGTATTTCCAACGACTTCTCGCGCACCTCGCGCACGTAGCCGCGCGCGTCCTCCGGGCCGAGCATCGGCAGCGACGGCCTGTCCGCGCGCGCGTGCAGGAACGCGTCGTAGATCTCGTCGAGGTCGCCGCGCACCGGCTCTCGGCCGCCGACGTCGCGGACCAGCCAGAGCTCTTCCTGGCTGCCGATGTGCGCGAGGTCCCACACCAGCGGGGACATCAGTTTCGAGTGCTGCGTGGTCAGGGTCTCGTCGTCGACGTCCGTCAGCACGAGGCTGCGGGCCCTGGCGCGCGTGAGCGCCTCGGCGGCGTGCGCGCGCAGGTCCTGCGGGGACAGTTCGCGGAGCGGGTTCTGTTCTGCTGTGGTCATTTCGGGAAGTCTCCTAAGCGCCGGCGCGTTTCTGCACGGCGTCGGCGATCTCGGCGATCACCGGTCGCGGAAGGTCGGTGCGGCTCAGCGAGGCGCAGCCCAGATCGGCCACTTTCCTTGCCACCGCGGCGATTCCGGCGTCCGCGAGGCCGAACCTCGCGGCGCTTTCCCACTGGTCGAGCACCGGCGCGCACAGGTCGAGCACGGCGTCCACTGTGGACTCGTCGGCCAGCAGCGCGGTGAACAGCGCGACCGGCGCCAGCCAGCCGTCACCGGGTTGCGCGTCGAGATAGCGGACCTCGAGATACCCCTGTGGACGGACGGGGGTGAACATCGTGCTCAGGTGGTACGCCAGATCGGCCTCGGTCGGCTTCGGCAGCAGGCGGCCGGCGCCGCGGCCGTCGATCCAGTCGGCGAAGCTCAACCCGTCCGGCGCGTCCCAGGGCGCGTTTTCCCTGGGCAGCACCATGAGCGGCGTGTCGAGCAGCCTTTTCGCCCAGGCCGACGGCGGGTCCGTTGTGGACAGCGACCCCGTGGTCTGGGTGCGCACCGGCTCGGTGTTCATCACCGCGAGCCAGCGCGCCGAGGCGTGGCCGGTGTCGGCCCCCGCGTGCACGCGGGAGTTCGCGAACAGGGCCAGCAGCGGCGGGCCGAGCGCGTGCACGGCCGCCCAGCGCTTGGCCAGCTGGGCTTCCTCACCCGCGTCGACGCAGATCTGCAGACCGGCGGTGGCCGCCATCATCGTGATGCCGCCGGTGCCGATCGGGGCGAAACGGCGCTCCATGGCCTCGTACCGGTCGGTGCGCAGGCGGCGGACGGGCGGCCTATGGGCGTCTATGCCCGTTTCGCCCAGGCGCAGGCCGCGTCGGGCGAGAAGTTCGGATAGTCGGGCCAGGTCCGTGGAGACCACCTCGGCCAGCGCGCTCAGCGAAGGCTGGGGCTGGGCGGAGATCTCTACCTGCAGGCCGGGTTCGAGGCTCATCGGCGAGCCACCCGGCAAGGGGACGGCGGGGCTTTCGGGGCGGAGCGTCCTGGGGGTGTGCGGACCGAGCGCGGCCGCCAGGTCGTCCGGGCTCAAAGGTCTTCGTGGGTCGTCCGCGTAGTGCACCGTGTACTCAAGTTCGACGCCGAGCAGCTTCGGTGGCCCGTGCTTGAAACAGACCGAAGCGACATAAGCCTCGCCCGCGGCTCTGTCCGCGAGCACCCTGGCCGTGCGGTTCACCGCACTCCCGGACTTCTCCGGGAATTCACGTACCGCCGTCATGTTCATTTCACCGCCATCCGCTGAGTGGGAAACCTCCTTCGGACGCTACACGCGGGGTACGACAATTCGCAGCACTCGGCTCGCGGGTGCCCGCACGGGTCCGCGGACCGTAAGAACTAGACGGCCAGGCCGAGCTCGGCGGCCGCGCCGCGCACGGCCTCGATGACCAGGTTCAACGCGGGGCGGCGCGAGGCCTTCGTGCGGTAGGCGATGGAGACGGTGCGCAGCAGCGGCGTCGTCAGCGGCACCACATCTATACCCGGAGGGCGCAGCGTCAGCCCGAGATCGGACACGAGCGTGACGCCGAGGCCCGAAGCCACCATGGCCATCGCGGTGAACTGCTCCTCGACCTCGTGGTTGATCTTCGGCTCGAACCCGTGGCGCGCGCAGGCGACCCGCACGGCCTTGCCGAAGTGACTCTTCGGGCTGGCGAGGATCCACGGATGCTCGGCGAGGTCGGCCAGCGCGGCGGCCCCGGACGGCACCGACCCGATCGGCACGGCGGCGTGCAGCCGCTCGACCGCGATCATGACCCGTTCCAGCCCGGGATCCCAGCGGGTCGGCGCGTCGCTGTAGTCGAGCACGAACGACAGGTCCAGCGTGCCGTCGCGGACGGCGTCGGCGGTGTCCTCCGGCGCGAGTTCCCTGGTGCGGACCTGGATCCCGGGATGTTCACCGGCCAAGGTCGTCAGCGCCGACGGCAGCAGCCCCGACGCCACCGAGGCCCAGACGCCCGCGGTCAGCTTGACCGTGAGCGGCTCCTGCGCCTCTTCCAGCGCGTGGGTCGCCCGTTCGACCGAACCGAGGATCTCCTCGGCGTGCTCGGTCAGCAGCCTGCCGAGCTCGGTCAGCTGGACACGCCTGCCGAGCCGTTCGAACAGCTTCGCCCCGACGTCGCGCTCGAGCTGGGCGAGCTGCTGGGACACCGCGGAAGCCGTGTAGTGCAACGCCGCGGCGGCCGCCGTGACCGTGCCCCTGCGGTGCAGCTCCCGGAGCATCCGCAAGCGGTGCAACGAAAGCTCCATGCAGAAACCCTAAACAACTTCGTGCACTTTCGTTAACTGGACGCGCGCGCCGCGCCCCCCGCACGCTGGTGGCAGGCGGGAAACGCGACGAAGGGTGGAGATGTTGAGAAGGCAGGACTCCGAGCCGCTGGCCAGGACCACGTGGATCGACCCGGTCACCGGCGCGCACGGCTACCTGGTCATCCATTCACTGGTGTCCGGGGTGGCGACCGGCGGGACGCGGATGCGCGCAGGCTGCACGCTGAGCGAGGTGGAGGACCTGGCCCGCGGCATGGCGAACAAGACCGCGACGTTCAACCTCCCGGTCGGCGGCGCCAAGGGCGGCATCGACTTCGACCCGAAGGACCCCCGCGCCGTCGAGGTGCTGGAGCGGTTCTGCGCCTTCTTCCGGCCCTGGCTCGACGCGCACTGGGTGACCGCGGAGGACCTCGGCGTCCCCCAGCACCTCATCGACGACGTGTTCGCCCGCCTCGGCCTCGAGCAGTCGTATCACGCGGCGATCAGCCGGTCGGCCGATCCCGCCCGCACGCTCCGCCGGGTCCAGGCCGGGCTCAACGCCCCCGTCCCCGGCGGTCTCCTGCTCGGTGACGTCGTCGGCGGCTACGGCGTGGCACAGGCCTGCCTCGGTGTCTCGGCGGCGTGGGAGCAGGAGTGCGCGGCGACGACGGTCGCGATCCAGGGCATCGGCACCATGGGCGGCGGAGCGGCCTTCTACCTGCATGAGGCCGGCATGAAGGTGATCGCCGTGGCCGACGCGGCCGGCACCCTTTATCACCCGGACGGCCTAGACATCCCGGCGCTGCTCGAGCTGCGCGACGGCTTCGGCGAGATCGACCGGTCCCAGGTGCCCGCCGGGGTGTCGCTGCTCCCCCGCGACGCGGTCCTGTCGATCGAGGCCGACCTGTTCGTCCCGGCGGCGATCTCGTACGCGATCACCCCGGGCAACCAGGGTTCGGTGGCGGCCCGCGTGGTCGTCGAAGCCGCCAACGCGGCGACGACCCCCGAGGCGGAGGGCATGCTCACGGCCCGCGGCATCCCGGTGATCCCCGACTTCGTCGCCAACGCGGGCGCGGCGGCCTGGGCCTGGTGGCTCCTGCTCGGTGAGGTCGGCGCCGACCCGGCCGACTCGTTCCAGCGCCTGCGCACCGAGATGCAGTCCAAGGTCGCGCTGCTGCTGAGCGCCTGGTCGATGGACCGCATCCCGCCCAGGGTCACCGGCTGGCAGCTCGCGGAGGACAACCGCGTCCAGACCGCGGCCTCCCCCGAGACCGCGCCCGTGCTCACCATTCCCTAGCCCGGGGCTTGGGGGTCGTGAGTGTTGCGGCCGGTTCTAACCGGTCTGAACACTCACGACCCCGGGCGTAACGAACGCCGCTTCCCCGACGCTGAAGGGTGGGAAGCGGCGTTCGCGCGTTCGACGGAGTGCAACAAACCGTACGTACGGATTGCTAAGTCGGGGCTCGCGGTGTTAAGAACTAAGGATGCCACGAGTGAGCCAGGATCACCTCGACGCACGACGCCGCCAGATCCTCGATGGCTCCCGGGTGTGTTTCGCCCGCTTCGGGTACGAGGGCGCCACCGTGCGCAGGCTCGAAGAGGCGACCGGTCTTTCGCGCGGCGCGATCTTCCACCACTTCCGCGACAAGGAGTCGCTGTTCCTCGCGCTCGCCGAGGACGACGCCGTCCGGATGGCCGACGTCGTCGCCGAACAGGGCCTCGTGCAGGTCATGCGCGACCTGCTCGCCGAGGGCAGCGACCACCCGGCCGACTGGCTGGGCACGCGGCTGGAGGTGTCGCGGCGGCTGCGGACCGATCCCGAGTTCCGGGCGCGGTGGGCCGAGCGGTCGCAGCAGCTCACCGCCGCCACCCGCCAGCGCCTGCTCCGCCAGCGCGAGGCTGGCAACCTGCGCGATGACGTCGACGTCGCCGTGCTGACCAGTTTCCTGGAGCTCGTGCTCGAAGGCCTGGTCTCGCATCTGGCCATGGGTCTGCCCGCCGACAACCTGGGCCCGGTGCTCGACCTCGTCGAGGAATCGGTGCGAAGGCACCGGGTGAGCGCGCAGGTCCGCCCGGCATAGCCACCCCGATCGTGGTGAACTGTCCTGGTGGCCCTTCTCGAAGCGCACAGCGCCGCCATGGACTCGTTCGACCGGGTGCTGCGCGGCGTCGGCGCCGAGGCCTGGCACTCGCCGACCCCGTGCCGTGAGTGGACCGTGCGCGACCTGGTCAACCACCTGACCGCCGAGCAGCTCTGGGTGCCGCACCTGCTCGCGGGCGCGACCATGGACGACGTCGGTGACCGGTTCGACGGCGACGTGCTCGGCGACGATCCTCTCAAGACCTGGGAGCAGGCGGCCGCGGCCGCGCGCGAGGCGTTCCACGAGCCGGGGGTGCTGACGCGCAACGTGCAGGTGTCGAGCGGGCTGATCGAGTGCTCGGACTACGGCTGGCAGATGACCATCGATCTCGCGGTGCACGCCTGGGACCTCGCGACCGCCATCGGGCGGCCGAACCCGATCGACCCGTTTGTGGCCGCCGAGCTGCTGGAAGTCGTTCGCCCGCAGCTCGACGCGTGGCAGGGCCTCGGCATTTTCGACCCGCCGGTGGCCGTCTCGCGCCACGCCGACGCGCCCACCCGGCTGGTCGCGTTATTGGGACGAACGCCATACCGCGCGTAGAAGCGCTGGTCACCCGGTAAGATTGAGCTCGCCGCAAACATCTTCTCGAGGAGTGACTCTTTTCGTGCGCGACGCGCAGTCACCTGGTGACAGTATCGAGCCGGGTGGCGAACCCGGCTTTCCCCCCGGCGGGCGACGATGATGGACGTCCTTCTCGCCGTTCTGGGCGTCTTCTTCTTCCTGCTGCTGACCATCGGCACCGGCCTCGCCGTCGCCGCTGAGTTCTCGCTGACCGCGCTCGAGCGCTCGACCGTGGACGCGAACGTCCGCCAGGTCGGCGACAAGCGGGCGATCACCGTGCAGAAGGCCCATCAGAGCCTTTCGTTCCAGCTCTCCGGCGCGCAGGTGGCGATCACGCTCACCACGCTGATCACCGGATACCTGGCGGAACCGCTGATCGGCGAGCTGCTGCGGCCGCTGCTGACCGGGATCGGCCTGTCCGACGCGGTCGCGTCCGGAATCTCGCTCGCGGTGGCGCTGCTGCTCGCGACCTCGCTGTCGATGCTGCTCGGCGAGATGATCCCGAAGAACCTCGCGATCGCGCGCCCGCTGCAGACCGCCCGCGCGGTCGCCGGGTACCACTCGCGGTTCTCGGCGCTGTTCCGCTGGCTGATCACGATCATGAACAACAGCGCGAACTTCCTGGTGCGCAAGTTCGGTGTCGAGCCGCAGGAGGAACTGCGCTCGGCCCGCTCGCCGCAGGAGCTCGGCTCGATCGTGCGCTCCAGCGCGGAAAGCGGCACGCTCGACACGTCGACCGCGGAGCTGCTCGACAAGTCGCTGCGCTTCGGCGAGCGGACCGCGGAAGAGCTCATGACCCCGCGCGTCCAGCTCGAATCGCTGACGGTCGACCAGTCCATCAACGAGCTCATCGCGCTGTCCCGCGAAACCGGGTTCTCCCGTTTCCCTGTCTACTCCGAGGATCTCGACGACGTGCAGGGCGCGGTCCACATCAAGCAGGCGTTCACCGTCGCGGGCCCCGAGCGCGACACGGTTCGCGTCGGCTCGGTCATGCGCCCGGTGCCGACGGTCCCCGAATCACTGCCGGGCGACTCGCTGCTCAACCGCCTGCGCGACTCGCGTTTCCAGCTCGCCATCGTCGTCGACGAGTACGGCGGCACGGCGGGACTGGTCACGCTCGAGGACGTCGTCGAGGAGATCATCGGCGACGTCCGCGACGAGCACGACGGGCGCGAAACCCCGGCGGCGCAACGACTCGGCGCCGACAGCTGGATGGTGTCCGGGCAGCTGCGCGCCGACGAGGTGACCGACGTCACCGGCTTCCGCATGCCGGACGGTGACTACGAGACCATCGCCGGGCTCATCCTCGAACGCCTCGGCAAGATCCCGGCCGAGGGCGAGTGGACCGATGTGGACGGCTGGCGGCTCACGGTGACCACCATGGACCGCCTGCGCATCGCCGAGGTCAACGTGCGCTCACTCGAACTCACCCAGGCCGAGCAGGAGCTGGTCCGATGAGCGACTGGTTCTCGATCTTCCTCGTGGTCGTGCTGCTGCTGGCGAACGCGTTCTTCGTCGGCGCCGAGTTCAGCCTCATCTCCTCGCGCCGCGACCGGCTGGAAGCGTTGCTGGAGCAGGGAAAGACCCGCGCGCGCACGGTCATCAACGCGTCGAAGAACGTCTCGCTGATGCTGGCGGGCGCGCAGCTGGGCATCACCATCTGCTCGCTGCTGCTGGGCAGGCTCGGCGAACCGGCGATCGCGCACCGGCTGGCGCTGTTCTTCGACCTGTTCGGCGTGCCCGAGGTGCTGCGGCACGCGATCTCGTTCGCGATCGCGCTGGCGTTCATCACCATCGCGCACGTGCTGATCGGCGAGATGGTGCCGAAGAACCTCGCGATCGCCGAGCCCGAGCGGCTCGCGCTGTGGCTGGTGCCGCTGCACGTGGCATGGGTCAAGCTGGCGAACCCGTTCATCTGGCTGCTGAACTTCATCGCCAACTCGGCGCTGCGGCTGGTCAAAGTGGACCCCAAGGACGAGCTCGAAACCGCTTACACCTCAGCGGAACTGGCGGAGCTGCTCAGTGAGTCGCGCCGCGAGGGCCTGCTGGAGCAGTCCGAGCACCAGCGCCTGACCCAGACGCTGTCGTCGGTGCGCAAGACCGTCGCCGACGTGCTGGTGCCGACGTCGGAGCTGAAGACGCTGCCGAGCATGCCGACGCTGGGCGACGTCGAGGCGATCGTGTCCTCGACCGGCTTCTCGCGGTTCCCGCTGCGTGCCGAAACCGGTGAGCTGATCGGCTATCTCCACGTGAAGGACGTGCTCGACCAGGCGGGCGAAGACCCGTCGAGCACCATCCCGGCGACGAAGACCCGGGCGCTCACCGAGCTGCGCGCCGACGCTCGGCTCGACGTCGCGCTGTCGGCGATGCGCAAGGAAGGCAGTCACCTCGCCCGCGCGCTCGACGCCGACGGGAAGGCGATCGGCGTTGTGGCGCTGGAAGATCTGGTCGAGGAGTACGTCGGCACGGTGCGCGATGGGACGCACGTGCGGGCATGAACGTGCTGACCGAACCCGAGTGGCGAGCCCGCGAGGAGGCGCACGCCGAGCGGATGCGGCACTGGACGGTGCCGCACACGCAGCGGCGCGCGAGGCAGGAAAAGCACCCGGTGCTGGACTTCCTGTTCACCTACTACTCGCACAAACCGTCCCATTTGGAGCGGTGGAGCCCAGGGCTCGGCGTGGTGCTGGAAGGCGCGCAAGCGCGGCGGTTCCTCGATCGCAAGGGCTACCGCGAGGTGCCCGGCGGGATCACGGCCGACCCGTCCGCCGCGTCGCAGCGGACGGTGACCTACATCGGCGCGCTGCTGAAGGCGACCGCGTCGCGCGCGCCGCGGCTGAGCTGTTTCGGGCTGCACGAGTGGGCGATGGTCTACCGGCAGCCCGCGAGTGAGATCCGCCATGCCCAGTTGCCGCTGAGACTCGGCTCACCCGGCACCGACGAGGTGGTCGAGTCGATGGGCGTGCGCTGCGGGCATTTCGACGCGTTCCGGTTCTTCACACCGGAGGCGCGCCCGCGCAACGAGCTGCAGCCCACCAGGGAGACTCAAGCGGACTTCGAGCAGCCCGGCTGCCTGCACGCCAACATGGATCTCTACAAGTGGGCGGCGAAGCTCGATCCGTTCGTCCCGGCGGAGCTGCTCGGCGACTGTTTCGCGCTGGCGGCGGAAATCCGGGAATTGGACATGCGTGCCAGTCCGTACGACCTGGCGGACCACGGGTACCCACCGGTCCGTATCGAGACTCCGGACGGACGGCGTGAATACGCCCGTAAGCAGGCGGAATTCGCACGCCGGGCGGCGCCTTTGCGCGAAAGAATTTCCGAAATCTGCGGAGAGTTGACCATTCTTTTCTGAATTCTGCCGTTTGGCGACCCCGCAGCGTGAGGGGCCTGTCACGCCGCGCCTATCGTTACCTGAGCTAAAGAAAAGTCACACGGCAGGCTTGTTGACACCGCATGCTAAAACTGTGCGTCACCGCATTTTGCCCCTTGAATACACCTGTTAGAGTGATAACGTTTTGATTGCGCCTACGGAGCGCACGTACCGGTAGCGAAAGGACAACGATGGGGCGTCACACCCTGGCCGAGGAACCGCTGCCTCACCCCCTCGACCCGCCCGCCCGTCGTGCTCAGGCCGGTAGCGGGGAGAGCACCGGCTCCCACCGCATCGTCGGCAAGAAGGCGCCGCGCCGCCGGATGGCCAAGTGGCCCATCGCCTGCCTCGTGTTCGTCCTGCTGGCCGGCCTCGGTGTCGCGGGCTGGAACTGGCTGGACAGCATGTCCAACAGCCGCGCCGAGGCGCAGGCGGTCAGCTGTGACGCCGGTAACTCCAACATCCGCGTGATCACCACGCAGTCGATCGAGAAGCCCGTCTCGCTCGCCGCCGCGAAGTGGAACAAGGCCAAGACGGTCGTCCGCGACCACTGCGTCCACGTCGACGTCTACGCGTTCAAGTCCTCGGACGTGCTCGCCTCGCTCACCGGTGAGGCGCCGATGGACAAGATCGGCGGGCTGCCCACCGCCTGGGTCCCCGAGTCCTCGTTCTGGGCGGGCGAGCTGCAGTCCAAGAAGCCGGAACTGGTCAGCGCGCCGCCGCTGTCGGTCGCCAACGCGATGTCGGCGGACTACCCGTACGTCGGCCTGGGCGACAGCACCGTCGACGACACCCAGAAGCGCGCCGCGCAGGCCTTCCGCGACTTCCTCAAGCAGCCGGATCAGCAGAAGGACTTCGCCGGCGCCGGTATCAAGGGAACCTGAGGCCCGTCAGGCGTAGTCGAAGGTGTCCGGATCGGGCCCGGTCCGGGTGCCGTCGTCCAGCTCCGCGATGACCAGCATGTCGTCGTCGGCCAGCTCGAAGTCGAAGACGTCGATGTTCTCCGCGATCCGTGACGGGGTGACCGACTTCGGGATGGCCACGTTCCCGAGCTGAAGGTGCCAGCGCAGCACGATCTGCGCGGGGCTTTTGCCGTACTTGGACGAGAGCGCCGTGATGGTCTTTTCGCCCAGCAGTGAGCCTTTCGCGAGCGGGCTCCAGGCCTCGGTGACGATCCCGTGCTCGGCGTGGAACTCACGCAGCGGCACCTGCTGCAGCGCGGGGTGCAGCTCGACCTGGTTGACCGCGGGCACGATCTCCGTCTCCTCGAACAGCGACCGCAGGTGCGCGGCGGTGAAGTTCGAGACGCCGATGGCGCGGGCCCGGCCGTCGCGGTGGATCGCCTCGAGCGCGCGGTAGGTCTCCCCCGCGCTGCCGCGCCGGGGCAGCGGCCAGTGGATCAGGTACAGGTCGATCTGCTCGAGCCCGAGCGCGGCCAGGCTCGTGTCGAACGCCTTGAGCGCCTTGTCGTAGCCGTGGTGGGCGTTCCACAGTTTGGTGGTGACGAACAGTTCCTCACGCGGGATGCCCGAGGCGCGGATCGCCTCGCCGACACCCGCCTCGTTCTGGTACATCGCGGCGGTATCGATGCTGCGGTAGCCGGCTTCCAGCGCGGTGGTGACGACCTTGGCCGTGCCGTCGGCGGGCACCTGCCAGACACCGAACCCGAGCTGGGGGATCTTGACGTCGTTGTTGAGGCGGATGGTGGGCACGTCGGCCATGGCGTGGCGTCCTCACGTCGGATTCCTCTACCCCCGCGTATCCTGCCATCCCCGCCGCAGATACTCAGCCGTCGGCGTGTCGGCCGGGAAGAAGGATTCGATCACCAACTCGGCCAGTGTGATGTCCAGCGGTGTGCCGAAGGTCGCGACCGTGGAGAAGAAGGTCAGTTCGGTGCCGTGGTGGCGCATCCGCAGCGGGATGATGATGTCGCCGGGCGCCGGGATCTCGACATCGGGCACCGGCTGGTCGCACGGATAGCCGCGCAGCTCGTCGAGCAGCTCCGTGAGCACCGGGTCGGCGGTCTGCGCGACCTGCCTGCGGAGCCGTCCCAGCAGGTGTGCCCGCCACTCCCCCAGGTTGACGATGTGCGGCGCCATCCCGTCCGGATGCAGCGTCGCGCGCAGGACGTTGGTGAGCAGCGACGGGTCGACGTTCTCGACCATGATCCCGATGCTGGTGTTGGCCTCGACGAGGTTCCAGTGCCGGTCGACCACCGCGGCGGGGTACGGCTCATGGCTGGTGAGCAGCTGGCGCACGGCTTGGCGGGCGGCGGCCATCTCGGGGTCGGCGAGCCCGGTCTCCGCGTAGGCGGGCGCGTAGCCCGCGGCGAGCAGGAGCTGGTTGCGCTCGCGCAGCGGCACGTCGAGGTGCTCGCCGAGCTTGAGCACCATCTCGCGGCTCGGCTGCGAACGCCCGGTCTCGACGAAACTCAGGTGCCTGGTGGAAATCTCCGCTTCGATGGCCAGGTCGAGCTGGCTGATGCGGCGGCGATCCCGCCATTCACGCAGCAGCTGGCCGACGGGCCGTTGACGCGTCGCTGTGGTCACGACCGCGACGCTACGACAGTTCGCGGTGCGCCCGCCATTACCTCCGGCGTAATCGACGGGCGGCGGGTCTCCCGGACAAGGTTGTGCCAACACACCGAACGAAAGGGGTTCACACCATGTCCGACATCGCCGACCGCTACCTCGCCGTCTGGAACGAGACCGACCCGGCCCGCCGCCGCGCCCTCATCGCGGACACGTTCACCGAGGACGCCTCCTACACCGACCCACTCGGCGCGGTCCGCGGCCACGACGGCATCGACACCTTCATCGCGGGTGCCCAGGCCCAGTTCCCCGGCCTCGTCTTCACCCTGCCAGCCGAGCCGGACGCGCACCACAACCTGGCCCGCTTCCAGTGGCACCTCGGCGCTCCCGACGCGCCCGAGCCCCTGGTCATCGGCTTCGACGTGGTCGTGGTGACCGACGGCCGCATCAGCGCCGTCGGCGGCTTCCTCGACAAAGTCCCTGCCTGACCAAGGTCGTGAGTGTTCCGGCCGGTTCTAACCGGCCATACCACTCACGACCCCTGCGCTGGGGGAACCTGGGGGTCGTGAGCGTTGCGGGCGGTTAGAACCGCCCGCAACGCTCACGAGCCCCTACCGCGACCACCCCTGGCCGCGTGGGCACCCTTCACCCACCCAGGAAGCGCAAACATGCGTACGGGGAACGCAAACATGCGTACGCGAGCAGCAAAGACTCGCCCTCGCGTGTTTGCCCCTCGCGCACGCATGTTTGCCGCTCGCGTACGCGTGTTTGCCGTTGCGGTGACCGGGGTCGTGAGTGGTATGGCCGGTTCTAACCGGCCTAAACACTCACGAGCCTGTTAGTCGGCGAAGGCTTCGAGGGGTGGGCAGGAGCAGATGAGGTTGCGGTCGCCGGAGGCGCCGTCGATGCGGCGGACCGGGGGCCAGATCTTGGTCGCGGTGAGACCGGCCGGGAAGACCGCGACCTCGCGGGAGTAGGCGCGGTCCCACTCGCCGGAGACGCAGCGGGCGGTGTGGGGGGCGTTGCGCAGGGGGCTGTCTTCGAGCGGCCAGGTGCCCGCGGCGACGTGGTCGATCTCGCGGCGGATGGAGATCATGGCTTCGCAGAAGCGATCCAGCTCCGCGAGGTCCTCGCTCTCGGTCGGCTCGACCATGAGCGTGCCCGCGACCGGGAACGACATCGTGGGCGCGTGCAGGCCGTAGTCGGCGAGGCGCTTGGCGACGTCGTCGACCGTGACGCCGGTCTGCTTGGTGATCGCGCGCAGGTCGAGGATGCACTCGTGCGCGACGAGGCCGTCGTGGCCCGAGTACAGCACGGGGAAGTGCTCGTTCAGCCGCCGCGCGATGTAGTTGGCGCCCGCCACCGCCGTCAGCGTCGCGCGGCGGAGGCCGTCGGCGCCCATCATGCGGACGTAGGCCCACGAGATCGGCAGGATCGACGCGCTGCCCCACGGCGCCGCGCTGATCGGGCCGACCCCGGTGGCCGGACCGGCCAGCGGCTGCAGCGGGTGGTTCGGCAGGAACGGCGCCAGGTGCGCGCGGACGCCGATCGGGCCGACGCCCGGCCCGCCGCCGCCGTGCGGGATGCAGAAGGTCTTGTGCAGGTTCAAATGCGAGACGTCGGAGCCGAACTTCCCGTACTGGGCGAGGCCGATCAGCGCGTTGAGGTTCGCACCGTCCACATAGACCTGACCGCCCGCGTCGTGCACCAGCCCGCACACCTCGCGCACGGTGTCCTCGTACACACCATGGGTCGACGGGTAGGTGATCATGATCGCGGCGAGGTCGTCCGCGTGCTCCGCGACCGAGGTCTTCAGGTGATCCAGGTCGATGTTGCCCTGGTCGTCACAGCGCACGACCGCGACGCGCATGCCCGCCATGACCGCGCTCGCCGCGTTGGTGCCGTGCGCGCTCGACGGGATCAGGCACACGTCACGCGCGCTCTGCCCACGCGAACGGTGATACGCGCGGATCGCCAGCAGCCCGGCGAACTCGCCCTGGCTGCCCGCGTTGGGCTGCAGCGAAACCGCGTCATAGCCGGTGATCCGGGCGAGCCAACTCTCCAAATCGGACACAATGCGAAGCAACCCGCTGGCATCCTCGGCGGGCGCGAACGGGTGCAGGCCCGCGAACTCCGGCCAGGTGATGGGTTCCATCTCGGCCGCCGCGTTGAGCTTCATCGTGCACGAGCCCAGCGGGATCATGCTCCGGTCGAGCGCGACGTCCTTGTCCGACAACGTGCGAAGGTACCGCAGCAGCGCCGTCTCGGACCGGTGCGTGCTGAACACCGGGTGCGTCAGGAACGGCGACGTCCGCGCGAGTTCCGGATGCAGGCCGTCGGCGGTGTCGGCGTCGAGAGCGTCCACATCGGACACCGCGACCCCGAAAGCCTTCCACACCAGCGAAAGATGCTCACGGGTCGTGGTCTCGTCGCAGGCGATGCCGACGTGATCGCCGTCGACGAGCCGCAAGTTGACGCCCAGCTCCCGCGCCGTCCCGACGATCGCCGAAGCCCGCCCCGGCACGACGGCGGTCACGGTGTCGAAGAATTCCCCGTGCAGCACCTCGATCCCGGACTCGGTGAGCCCGCCGGCGAGCACGGTCGCCATCCGGTGCGCGCGCAGCGCGATCGTCCGCAGGCCCTCGGGCCCGTGGTACACCGCGTACATCGACGCGATCACCGCGAGCAGCACCTGCGCGGTGCAGATGTTCGACGTCGCCTTCTCGCGGCGGATGTGCTGCTCCCGCGTCTGCAGCGCGAGCCGGTAGGCGGGCGCGCCGTCGGCGTCGACCGAGACACCGACCAGACGGCCGGGCAGCTGCCGCTCGAAACCCTTGCGCACAGCCATATACGCCGCGTGCGGACCACCGAAGCCCATCGGCACGCCGAACCGCTGTGTCGACCCGATGACGACGTCCGCGCCGATCTCGCCGGGCGGGCGGAGCAGCGTCAGCGCGAGCGGGTCGGCCGCGACGACGACCGAGGCGCCGCAGGCGTGCGCCTCCTCGATGACCCGCTCGTGGTCACGGACCGCGCCCGAAGCGCCCGGGTACGACAGTAGGATGCCGAAGAAGTCGCCGCCGAGACCCAGCCCCTGGATCCCCTGCGACAGGTCGGCGAGCACGATTTCGATGCCGAGCGGCTCGGCGCGGGTGCGCACGACCTCGATGGTCTGCGGCAGCGTGTCCTCGTCGACCACGAAGCGTGCCGACTTCGCCTTGCCCGCGCGGCGGACCAGCGTCATCGCCTCGGCGGCGGCGGTCGCCTCGTCGAGCATCGACGCGTTCGCGATCGGCAGGCCGGTCAGGTCGGCGACCATGGTCTGGAAGTTGAGCAGCGCCTCGAGACGGCCTTGCGAGATCTCCGGCTGGTACGGCGTGTAGGCCGTGTACCAGGCCGGGCTCTCCAGCACGTTGCGGCGGATGACCGGCGGGGTGATCGTGTCGTGGTAGCCGAGCCCGATCATCTGGATCATGGGCCGGTTGGACGCGGCCAGCGCGCGCAGTTCGGCCAAGGCCTGGGCTTCGGTGGCGGGCGCCGGAAGGTCCATCTCGGGCGCAGGGTCACGCAAGGAAGCAGGCACCGCGCGCTCGGCGAGGTCGTCGAGCGAGCCGACGCCGATGACTTCGAGGATGCGGGCCAGTTCTTCGGGGCGGGGCCCGATGTGCCGGTCCGCGAACGGGGTTCCCTGTTCCAGGTCGGACAACGAGAGACGGGCCATTGCGACCTCCGGACGGCGGGGAAAGGGCCGGTTGGCCCTCCCCACTCTGTCCGTGTCCTTCGAGGACGCCTGAGAGTTTCACCCGAGGTTGAGCCGGGCTTGCACCGTCGGCGGGGTTACCCGGAGATACCCGGGCAATCCACTTTCCAGAGGCGTCTGACCCACGCGGTCCTTTGTGCCTGAGAGGTTCCGGGGAGGACTTGCTCCTTCGGCGCCGGGCTCAGTGTTCTGACCCGGACTCTCCCGCGCGGGGTCGGCGACTACGTCCGAGAGCCTACCCTGCGCGTGATCATCCCGTGCGGCGGGCGTTGCGTCGCTGGGTGAGCTCGTCGGGCGTCATCGTCTCGATCACGCCGCCGTCGGCGCGCTCGGCGGGGAACTCGTGGATGGTGCCGCTGATCTCCTGCATGGCGCCGCTGACGGCGATGCCGAACACGCCCTGCCCGCCCTGCAGTAAATCGACGATCTCCTCGGGCGAGGTGCACTCGTACACCGTGGTCCCGTCGGAGAACAGCGTGACCTTCGCGAGGTCGCGGACCCCGCGCACGGCCAGGTGCTCGACGGCGACGCGGATGTTCTGCAGTGAGACTCCGGTGTCCAGCAGCCGCTTGACCACCTTCAAGACGAGGACGTCCTTGAAGGAGTACAGCCGCTGCGAGCCGGACCCGTGCGCCGTGCGGATGCTCGGCGCGACCAGCTTCGTGCGCGCCCAATAGTCGAGCTGGCGGTAGGTGATCCCCGCGATCTGGCACGCGGCCGGGCCGCGGTAGCCCACCAGCTCATCCGGCAACGAGGCATCCGGGAACAACTCACCCTGCTCGGCGACCTGGCTCGGCTCCGACGCGGAGTGGTGACCAGCCTCGACCACAGTATGCCTCCCCTCGCCCGACCAGGCGGCCGGCGAACACGCCGAGTATCCCCATGATCGGGACGCTCGGTATGGCAACACGCCACGACAGTCCCCAGGAGTCGAATCACATCGTGGCGATTTACCGCCTTTGACGGTAAGCCGCCGCGCGAGACCGGTCAACGCGACGCGCGGAGACCTCAAGTTCTCGTTGAGAGTTTACTACCCACTTGCCTCGGTTACTCGGTCGTGTTAATTTTTACTCATGCAGATAACACCCGAGACGCAACCGGAGCTTGGCCTCTCCGTGACCGAGCAGGCACGCCGCGCGCAGATCATCAGCGCCACCATCGCGACGATCGCCGAGCTCGGCTACCGCAAGACCTCCTTCGCCAAGATCAAGGAGCGGGCCGGCCTGTCGAGCACCCGCATCATCACCTACCACTTCACCAACAAGGCCGGGCTGATGCAGAACGTGCTCACCTCGGCCATCGCGCCGAAGGAGCAGTTCCTCGCCGACCGCGTCGCCGACCTCAAGGACCGGTCGGAGCTGCTGCGCGCCTACATCGACACCGAGATCGAGTTCCTGCGCTCGCACCCGCAGTTCGTCCGCGTGCTCACCGAGCTGGCCGCGAACTCGGGCGACGAGGACGGCTGGTTCATGACCGGCCCGACGATCGAGCAGCTGCGGACCGGCCGGATCGAGCGGCAGCTGGTCCAAGGCCAGCGCGAAGGCGCGTTCGGCGCGTTCAACCCGAAGGTGATGGCCATGTCGATCGCGCAGGCCATCGACGGGGTCGCCGCCGCGGCCGCCGCCGACCCTGCCATCGACTACGACGCCTACGCCAAGGAGCTCGGCGACCTGTTCGTCAAGGCCACTCAAGCGTGAAGGCCCCCGGCACACCAGGTGCCAGGGGCCTTACGCGATGCGAGTGCGGCTTAAGTGTCGGCGCCTCGGAAGTCTTCGGGGGACACGGAGTCGAGGAACTCGCGGAACTTCTCCACCTCGTCCTCTTGCTCGTCCGGGATGATCAGGCCTGCCTCTTCGAGCACGGAGTCCTCGGCGTGGATCGGCACACCGATCCGCAGCGCGAGCGCGACCGAGTCGCTGGGGCGGGCCGAAACCCGGATGTCGCCGTCGAACACCAGCTCCGCGAAGAAGGTGCCTTCGCGGAGGTCGGTGATGACGACCTGTTCCAGTTCCCTGCCGAGCGCTCCGATGACCTCTTTGAGCAGGTCATGGGTGAGCGGGCGAGCGGGGCGGACTCCCTGCTGCTCCAAGGCGATCGCGGTGGCTTCGACCGAGCCGATCCAGATCGGCAGGTACCGCTCGCCTTCGGTCTCCCGCAGCAACAAGATCGGCTGATTCGCGGGCAGTTCGACCCGCACTCCGACGACGCGCATTTCGCTCATCGGGCCTCGCCTCCCTCTCGTGCACACGGGCTTCAGCGTCCTCTTTTCGACAGGACGCCCCGGCAGTAACAGACACTGTCGACGCTACCCGTCTTGACGGCGCTGTGCTCGTCATCCGGACCATCGGCGGGTTCACGCTACGCAAACCCAGGTATAACCGTACGGCATTGACAGCCGCATATTCAGTCATTGACATAGGGCGTGACACCAGGCATGCGGAATCGACACTCCGCGCTCCGCCTCAGCCGCCGGTGACGCCTCGGATGCCGGCCTTGACCAGCAGCGTATGCAGCGCCACGGAGAGTGCCGCCAGCTCTTTGACCATCTCGTCCGCGCGCGCTTTCGCGTCGGCGTCACGGTGGCGATACACCGGGGTCACGATCTGCTCCAGCAATCCGACTTCCCGGTCAGCGGAAGCCCGGAACGCGCGCAGATGCCTCGGCTCGATACCGAATTCCGTCATCGCCTTGACGGTCTTCGCGACCAGCACCGCGTCCGGGTCGAAGAAACCGGCCGCACCGGGACGAATCAGGCCGAACTGCTGCAATTCCCCGAGCATGGCCGGATCGATCCCAGCCTGTGAGAGCAGTTCCTCCTGCGTCAGCCGGATCTCCCGCTCGGTGGCGAAATCGTCCGGGCCCGGCATGCGCGCGCCGAAGTCCTCGTTCCCGCTCAGATCGAGCGAGACGAGCTTGCGCGGCGGACGCGGGCCCGCCGCGACCGCCGCGTGCCCGCGGTCGGCCGCGTCCAGCTGCTCCTTGATGACCTTCAGCGGCAGGTAGTGATCCCGCTGTGCGGACAGCACAAAGCGCAGGCGCTCCACGTCCGCCGCGGCGAACTGCCGGTACCCGGAGGGGGTCCGGCCCGGCTGGACCAGACCCTCGGACTCCAGGAACCGGATCTTGGAGATGGTGACATCGGGGAAGTCGCCGCGCAGCTGCGCCAGCACGGCCCCGATGCTCAACCCATCGCGCTGTGGCCGCCCGGCCGCCGTCACTGCGCCCCCTGACCCCCGGTGCCGGAGCCGGTCAGGAAGACCAGGCGGAACTTGCCGATCTGGACCTCGTCGCCACCGGTCAGCACGGCCTGGTCGACCGGCTCGCGGTTGACGTAGGTGCCGTTCAGGCTGCCGACGTCGATGACCACGAACTCGCCACCCTCACGCCGGAACTCGGCGTGGCGGCGGGAAACCGTGACGTCGTCGAGGAAGATGTCGCTGTCCGGGTGCCGGCCCGCGCTCGTGGTGTCCACGTCGAGCAGGAAACGCGAGCCCGCGTTCGGGCCACGCTTCACGACCAGCAAGGCCTGGTTCGCGCGGAGCGCGTCCAGACCGGCATCCTGCGTCGCGGGGGCAGGCTGCGCGGCCTGCTGACCCTCGACATCGGCCAGGAAGTCTGCGCGGAAGACAGACGTCCGCTCCGGAGAAGACTCCGGGGGAACGCCGGGTCCGTCGTTCGTGCTCACCTGAGCTCTCCTCACCCGCTGATGTTGCTTTGCCTCAAAAGAACGTGTGTGTGCAAACGTACCGTGCCTGATCGATCAGGGCTGCCGCGGCTCCCCCAACCGGACCCGCGGCCTCCCAGCCAGGCACGATCCGGTGCTAGTCCTTGGTCAACGCCTGGTACGCCTCGGCTTCCAGCAGGCTCTCGACGCTCGTCGGGTCGTCGAGTTTGATCTCGATGAGCCAGCCCTCGCCATAAGGGTCGCTGTTGATCAGCTCGGGCTGGTCGGCGACGCCGTCGTTGACCGCGACGATCTCGCCGTCCAGCGGCGCGAACAGCTCGGAGACGCTCTTGGTGGACTCCACCTCGCCGAACGCGTCACCGGCGCTCACCTGGCGCCCGACCTCGGGCAGGTCGACGAAGACCACGTCACCGAGCTGGTCCTGCGCGTACTCGGTGATGCCGACGCGCACGGTCTCGCCGCGGGTCGCGACCCACTCGTGTTCTTCGGTGTAGCGGAGTTCTTCTGGAGTGGTCAAAGCCGCTCCCCTTTCGTGCTCTGACAACGGCTGGCGCGGAGTCTCTCACCTACGCCGCGGCGGGCGCATCCCGATCCCCACCGCCGCGCACGGCCTGCACGCACTGGATGACATAGAGGGCGCCGGACCAGACATAGAGCACGCCGCCCCAGGTGGTGAAGGCGTACGCGATCGGGCGGCAGAACGCGGCCAGATCCGAGGTGCCGGTGGTCAGCAGCAGGAAGGGGAAGGCGTACATGAGCACGAACGTCGCGCCCTTGCCGATGTAGGTGACCTCGGGCGGCGCGAAGCCGTTGCGGCGCAGCACCAGCACGCAGACGGCGAGCACGGCCTCGCGCAGCACC
Source organism: Amycolatopsis xylanica (assembly GCF_900107045.1). Classification (GTDB taxonomy): domain Bacteria; phylum Actinomycetota; class Actinomycetes; order Mycobacteriales; family Pseudonocardiaceae; genus Amycolatopsis; species Amycolatopsis xylanica. The sequence continues at coordinate 726,514 of NZ_FNON01000001.1, read as the reverse complement.
AGCGGGGCCACCACCCACCACGGCACGATGTCGCGGATCAGGAAGGCGACGAGGGTCGCGAGGATGAACAGCCGGTCGGCCGCCGGGTCGAGCAGCTGGCCCAGCCTGCTCATCTGGTTGAGCCAGCGGGCGAGCTTGCCGTCCAGCCAGTCGGTCAGCGCGCTGAACATGAGCAACGCGAGCGCCCAGCCGTCTTCCTCGGGCCCCAGCAGGAGCCAGAGGAAGACGGGGACGAGCGCGAGGCGCAGGATGGAGAGCAGGTTCGGCACGTTGAACGCCTGCCGAAGCAGTGAAGACTCTTCAGGGGTGGTGCTCACCCGCTCAGCCTAGGACGCGCGGCTAGCTGGCGCGGCGGTGGCTCCAGCCCCTGCGGGCCAGCTCAGCGCGGGTGAGGGCCTGCGGCCTGCCGCGGGTGTCGGTGCCGACCCAGCGCGGGCGGCCGGACGGCGCCTCGAGCACGAAGGGGCGGCCGTGGCTCCACACCACGGAGCACGGGTCTGTCGGAGGGTTGTCTGCGGCGGGGACTTCGGAGTTACTCATGGCTCTCACGGGTCGGGGGACGGCGGGGTGTTCACTGTCCTTGTCGGCTGTCGTGGCCGGATCGTTAGCCCCGGCACGCGGATTTCACCCTTTAGGACAAAGCGATTCACCCGGCTGACCGTCCACAGTGGACGATTTGTCGGCGTCACCGGAGGTCACCGCGCCGAACGGCTCCTCCTGCCGACCGGGTACCCTCCGTACCTTCGGTTCACACCACGCCGGGAGGGTGGCATGACGCACGGACGCGCCGTTCTGGCGTGCCTCGCGCTGGCCGCGCTCGCGGCGGGCTGCTCCGGCGATCCGGCGCCAGCGCCCGCTCCGCCGCCGCCTCCCGCACCGGTGCACGCCTCCCTTTCGACGACGCCGTCGCTGCCCCCGATCCCCGCCGAGACCACCGCGTCCACGGCCAAGCCGCCGAAGACGACCGCGCCGCCCGCCGACGGCACCTGCGGCACCGTGACCGCCGCGAGCGGGCTGACCCTGCAGGTGCTCGGCGGGCAGGCGGGCGGCGGCGTCGACTGCGCGACCGGTAAGAAGATCGTCGAGCAGTTCCAGCGCAAGATCGCGGGCAAGCAGCCCGCCGAGTCGAACGAGCCGGTCAGCGACACGGTCGACGGCTGGCTCTGCGTGTCCGGCGCGCCCGCCGCGCAGGGCGGCACCACCTGCAGCAAGGACAACGCGACCGTGCTCGCCGCGGTCGTCCCCACCGAGTAACCATTCACCAAGAAGGGCACATGTCCAGAGTCACCGTGTTCTGCCTGCTCGCCGCATCGCTCGCGCTCGCAGGCTGCGGCAGCGACGCCGCGACGCCGCCGCCTGCCCCGTCGTCGCCCGCGGCCGCCGCTCCCCCGTCCGGCCCGGCGCCCAGCCCCGCCGCGAACCCGGCGGCCGCGGGCACCCAGTGCGGCGAGGTGCCCGCCAAGGACAAGCAGGCCAAGGTGACCGTCCGCGGCGGAGCGGTCGACTGCGCGCAGGCGACCCAGGTCGTCACCGAGTACTTCCGGAAGCTCACCCCGGCCGAGGCCAAGTCACCGCAGGGCCCCGGCCCGATCGCGGTCGGCGAGTGGACCTGCGGCAGCGGCCCCAACGACCCGGTGACCACCTGCTCCACCGAGGATGACCGCCAGGTCGAGGGGACCATCGCCTGACAAAGGGGTCGTGAGTGGTACGGCCGGTTCTAACCGGTCGTACCACTCACGACCCTTTAGCTCACGCTCACGAGCTTCTCGGAGCGCTTGCGGGTCAAGGCGTAGGCGGCGATCGCGGCGGGCACGAACATCACCGAGCCGTAGATCCCGGCCGGGACCGCCATCGCCTCACTGCCGAGCACCGACACGGCGACGGTGATGGCCAGCGCGGCGTTGTGGATGCCGATCTCCATGGCCGACGCGATCGCCTGCCGCCGCTCCACCCGCAGCAGCCGCGGGACTCCGTAGCCGACGGCCAGGCTGAGCACGGACAGCAGCAGCGCCACCGGGCCGAGCGTGTCGCTGTTGTCCAGCAGCAGCTTGAAATTCCCGACGATGGAGAACGTGACCGCCAGCGCCAGCACCACCACGGACGCGATCTTGACCGGCTTCTGCATCTTTTCGGTCCACGCGACGTAGCGGTGCCGCACCCACATGCCGATCGCCACCGGCACCAGCACGACCGCGAACACCTGCAGCAGCTTCGCGGGCTGCAGCCCGATCGACGCGTCGTCCGCCATGAACCGCGCCACCGACAGCGCGACCACCAGCGGCAGCGTGAACACCGCGAGCACGGAGTTGATCGCGGTCAGCGTGATGTTGAGTGCGACGTCCCCGCCCGCGAGATGGCTGAACAGGTTCGCCGACGTCCCGCCCGGCGAGGCGACGAGCAGCATCATGCCGACCGCCAGCACGCCGTTGAGCCCGAACAGCGCGACCAGGCCGTAGCAAATCGCGGGCAGCACGACGATCTGGCACGTCAACGCCACAATGGCGGCCTTGGGGTACTTCACCACCCTGGCGAAGTCGGCCGGGGTCAGCGACAAGCCGAGGCCGAACATCACCAGTGCGAGCGCCGCCGGCAGGAAAACCGAAAAGATCTGCGAACCCATCCGAACCTCCGCGAGTGCGAGAACCGGCTGCAATCGTGCCCTCGCGAAGGCGTGATCTTTCTCCTTGTGTGCGCCGAATGTCCTATTTGCAACCTTCGCCCGGCCCTTTGACGAAAGGACAGGCCGCGAAACCCGAGTTCTGGCCACTGGATGGCCCAAACTCGGGTTTCGCGCACTCGTGCTCGCCGGGTGAGCGTGGGGCCGAGGGGTCGTGAGTGTTGCGGGCGGTTAGAACCGCCCGCAACGCTCACGAGTCCTTGAAGTCCTCTTCGCGGAACTCGCCCGTGGGGCGGAGGTCGGCGTCGCCCGCGCGGTTCCGCAGCTCGACGCGGCGGATCTTGCCCGAGATCGTCTTGGGCAGCTCAGCGAACTCGAGGCGCCGGATTCGCTTGTAGGGAGCCAAATGCTCGCGGCAGAAGGCCAAGATGGACTGAGCCGTCTCGGCTGTCGGCGTGTGACCGGCCGCGAGGACCACGAAGGCCTTCGGGACCGCGAGGCGGATCGGGTCGGCGGCCGGGACCACCGCCGCCTCGGCGACCGCGTCGTGTTCGAGCAGGACGCTCTCCAGCTCGAACGGCGAGATCCGGTAGTCCGACGCCTTGAAGACGTCGTCGGTGCGGCCCACGTAGGTGATGTAGCCGTTCGCGTCGACCGAACCGACGTCGCCAGTGTGGTAGTAGCCGCCCGCGAACGCCGCCTCGGTCCGCTCGTCGTCGTCCGCGTAGCCGGTCATCAAGCCGACCGGACGCGCCGAGAGGTCAAGGCAGATCTCGCCTTCGGAAGCCACCTCGCCGCTGACCGGGTCGACCAAAGCCACCTTGAACCCCGGCAACGGGCGGCCCATCGAGCCGGGCACGACGTCCTGGCCCGGCGTGTTGGCGATCTGGACGCTGCTCTCCGTCTGGCCGAAGCCGTCGCGGATCGTCACACCCCATGCCTTGCGCACCTGGTCGATGACCTCGGGGTTCAGCGGCTCCCCCGCGCCGACCACCTTGCGCGGCGGCGTCTTCAGCGCCGTCAGGTCGGCCTGGATGAGCATGCGCCACACGGTCGGCGGCGCGCAGAAGCTCGTGATGCCGCATCGGTCCATCTGCGCCATCAGCGCCGCCGCGTCGAAGCGCGTGTAGTTGTACAGGAACACGGTCGCCTCGGCGTTCCACGGCGCGAAGACGTTGCTCCACGCGTGTTTCGCCCAGCCCGGCGAGGAGATGTTCAGGTGGACGTCGCCCGGCTCGAGGCCGATCCAGTACATTGTGGACAGATGGCCGACCGGGTAGGACACCTGGGTGTGCCGCACCAGCTTGGGTTTCGCGGTCGTGCCGGACGTGAAGTACAGCAGCAGCGCGTCGTCGGCCTTGGTCGGGCCGTCCGGCCTGAACTCCGCCGGAGCGTCCTGCGAATCCGAGTAGGACACCCAGCCGTCGACCGCGTCACCGACCGCGATCCGCGTGTAGTCCCCCGCCACGGTCGCGAACTTGGCCGTGTCCTCCGCGCGGATGACCACGTGCTTGGCCGCGCCGCGCTCGACACGATCGGTCAGGTCGGCGGGCCCGAGCAGGGTCGACGCTGGGATGATGACCGCGCCCAGCTTGATCGAGGCGAGGATCGTCTCCCACAGCTCACCCTGGTTGCCCAGCATGAGGATCAGCCGATCCCCACGCCGGACCCCCAGTGACCGCAGCCAGTTCGCGACCTGGTCGGACCGCCGCGCCATCTCCGGGAACGTCCAGCGGTTCTCGGAGCCGTCCTCTTCCACGATCCAGAGCGCGTACCGTTCGGCGTTGGCCGGATCGCGGGCGATCTCGTCGAACCAGTCGAGCGCCCAGTTGAACTCCGTGAACCGCGGCCACTCGAAGTCCCGATAGGCCGTGTCGTAGTCCTCCCGGTGCGCCAGCAGATAATCCCTCGCCGCACGGAACACGCGTTCTCCTCACTCGCCCTTGTACTCGGGTGCCCTTCGCTCCATGAAGGCCTGTACCGCCTCGGCCAGGTCCTTGCTCGGCAGGAACGCCGAGTTCCAGGCGCCGACGTACCGCAGACCCTCGGCGACCTGGCGCTCGGTGTTGACCGAGAGCACGTCCTTCACACCCTGCACCACGAGCGGCGGATTCGCAGCGATGTCGGCGGCGAGTTGCCGTGCGGCCTCAAGCGCGGCCTCCTGGTCGGGGTAGACGTCGTTGACCAGACCGATCTTCTCGGCGCGCGCGGCGTCGATGTCCTTGCCGGTCAGCGCCAGCTCACGCAGGTGGCCGTCGCCGATGATCGGCGCGAGCCGCTGCAGGCTGCCGAGGTCCGCCACGATGGCGACCTTGACCTCGCGGACGCTGAACTTCGCGTCGGCGCTGGCCACGCGCACGTCCGCGGCGGCGATGACGTCGACACCACCGCCGATGCACCAGCCCGAGATCGAGGCGATGACCGGCTTGCGGCACCGCGCGACCGAGTTGACGCTCTCCTGCAGCTCACGGAGGTGCCCGAGGAACTCCGTGCGCGGGCCGGCGAGCGACTCGCCGCCGAGGATCGGCGCCCAGCTCGGCATCATCGCGGGCAGGTCGAGGCCGTACGAGAAGTGCTTGCCACTGCCGGTCAGCACCACGGCGCGCACCTCGGGGTCGGCGTCGAGCGCGCCGAACACGATCGGCAGCTCACGCCAGAAGTCCGGGCCCATGGCGTTGCCCTTGGACGGCCCGAGCAGGGTCACTTCGGCGATGTGGCCGGTCACCTCGACCTTGAGCGAGACAAGATCGGGCAGCTTTGCGGTAGCGGTCATGGCAGTCATCTTGACTCATCCGGTTGACGCTGTGCCAACTTGGTCTGGGCATGATTTCCTGGAGGGGTAGGAACGAGGGGAGTTCGGATGACTGTCACGGCACTGTCGACAACGGTGAGCCGTTTCCCGCGGCGGCGGCGTTCCGCCAGGCGGAACCGGCCGATCGAACTGTCCGGCTCCTTCACCCACCAAGGGCACCGCCTGCACTACACCGAGTACGGCAGCGGCCCCCGCGTGGTGGTCCTGATGCACGGCATCATGCTGACCAGGCGCATGCACGCCCCGCTGGCCAGGCGCCTCGCCCGTGAGGGCTTCCGGGTGATCACCATGGACCTGCTCGGGCACGGTGAGTCCGAGCGCCCGCCCGAGTCCTGGCACTACTCGATGACCGCGTTCGGCGAGCAGGCGATCGCGCTGCTCGACCACCTCGACATCGACCAGGCGGTCATGGGCGGCACCTCGCTCGGCGCGAACGTCTCCCTCGAGGTGGCCGTCGCCGCGCCGGACCGACTGCACGGCATGGTCGTCGAGATGCCGGTGCTGGACAACGCCATCGTCGCGGGCCTGCTCGTCTTCGGCCCGCTGCTGCTCGCCGCCCGGTTCGTCCCGATCAGCGTGCGCGCGGTGGCGCTGGCCGCGAGCCTCGTGCCCCACGGCAGCCAGTGGGTCGACGTCGTCACCGACACCCTCGAGCAGGAGCCCGCCGGCATGGCCGCGCTCCTGCACGGCGTGCTCTTCGGCCGGACGGCGCCGCCCAAGTCGATCCGCAAGCAGATCACGGTGCCCACGCTGGTGATCGGTCACCAGGGCGACCCGATCCACCCCTTCGGCGACGCCGACACGCTCGCCGCCGACATGCCGCACGCGGAGTTCATCCAGGCCCGCAGCCCGGTCGAACTCCGCATGGACCCGCAGCGGCTCTCCACCGCCATCGCGTCTTTTTGCGGCCGCTGCTACGAATTCGACGAAAGCCAAGCCGTATAGGCCATTATACGCCCGGGATAAAGCCCGCTTTATCCCGTCCCGACGAGGCCGGCGACGGGGCCGATGACGATGACCGCGGGCGGGCGGACGCCGGCGGCCTTCGCTTCGGTGGCCACGACGTCCAATGTGGACCGCAGGACGCGCTGGGTGCGCATGGTGCCGTCCTCGATGATCGCGACCGGGGTGTCCGCGGGGCGGCCGCCGTCGAGCAGGGCCTGCGCGAACTGGGGCAGCCGCTCGACGCCCATCATCAGCACGATCGTGCCCTTGAGCTTCGCCAGCGCGGGCCAATCGGTCAGCGAGGCGGCGTGATCGGGCGCGACGTGGCCGGAGACGACCACGACCTCGTGCGCCACGCCGCGGTGCGTGACCGGGACGTCCGCGATCGCGGGGACGGCGAACGCGCTGGTGATGCCGGGGACCATGGTCACCGGGATGCCCGCGTCGACGCAGGCGAGGTACTCCTCGAAGCCGCGGCCGAACAAGTACGGGTCGCCGCCTTTGAGCCGGACGACGAACTTGCCCGCCTTGGCCGCCTCGATGATGGTGCTGTTGATCACTTCCTGGCTCGCGGCCCGGCCGTACGGGATCTTCGCGGCGTCGACGATCTCGACCTCGGGCGCGAGCTCGTCGAGCAGCTCGCGCGGGGCGAGGCGGTCGGCCACCACGACGTCCGCGCGGGCCAGCAGCCTGCGGCCGCGCACCGTGATCAGCTCGGGATCGCCCGGTCCCCCGCCGACCAGCGCGACACCCGGCAGCTCCGCCGGCGCGACGCGGCCGTCGTCGACGGTGCCCGCGCGCAGCCCGTCGAGGATGCTGTCGCGCACCGAGGCCGACCGCAGCGGCGTGCCGCCCGACAGCACGCCCAGCAGCAGCCCGCCGTGGCGGCCGGACGCCGGGGTGACGGCCGTGCCCTGGGTGCCGTCGTCCGCGCGGACGCAGAACACGCGGGAGCGCTCGGCTTCCGCGCAGACGGCGGCGTTGACCTCGGGGTCATTCGTGCAGGCCAGCGCGTACCAGGCGTCGGCCAGGTCGCCGTCCCGATAGGCCCGCGCATGCCAGACGATCTCGCCGGCGTCGGCCATCGCGCTGACCGACGGGGTGGTCTCCGGGGAGACGACTTCGACGCGCGCGCCCGCGCCGACGAGCCGGGGCAGCCTCCGCTGCGCGACGGTTCCGCCGCCGACCATCACGACACGGCGGCCGGTCAGGTCGAGCCCGGAGAGATAGTGCGGGTCATCTGGCATGGCGAACAGCATGCCTGCCGCGTGCGCACAGCGCACACGGAGGTGCGCCTTCTCACGGGTACGGGAGCAAGGCCATCTCCCGCGCGTTCTTGATCGCGACGGCCACCTGCTTCTGCTGCTGCGGCGTCAGCCCGGTGACCCGCCGCGCGCGGATCTTGCCGCGGTCGGAGATGAACTTGCGCAGCAGGTTCACGTCCTTCCAGTCCACTTCCGACACGCCCTCGGCGAGGAGCAGGTTGCGCTTGCGCTTGAGCGGGGTCCGTTGCTTTTTCACCGGCGTCACCAGCTCGACTTCGACACGCCGGGCAGCTCGCCGTTGTGCGCCGCCTGCCGCATGCGGACCCGGGACAGCCCGAACTTCCGCAGATAGCCACGCGGACGGCCGTCGGCGGCGTCGCGGTTGCGCACCCGGGTGGCGCTCGCGTCCCTGGGCATCTTCTGCAGCGCGGACACGGCCGCGGCCTTCTCCTCGGCGGACGAGCGAGGCGACGCGATGACCGCCTTCAGCTCGACGCGGCGTTCGGCGTACCGGGCCACGATCGCCTTGCGCTGCTCGTTCTTGGCGATCTTCGACTTCTTGGCCATCAGCGCTCCTCCTTGAAGTCGACGTGCCTGCGCACGACCGGGTCGTACTTCTTCAGCACCATCCGGTCGGGATCGTTGCGCCGGTTCTTCTTCGTCACGTACGTGAAGCCGGTGCCCGCGGTCGAGCGCAGCTTGATGATCGGCCGGACGTCGTTGCTCTTGGCCATCAGAGCTTCACCCCTTTCGCGCGCAGCTCGGCGACGACCGCCTCGATGCCGCGCTTGTCAATGGTCTTCATGCCCTTGACGGACAGCCGCAGCCGGATCCAGCGGTTCTCACTGGCCAGGAAGTAGCGGTGGACCTGCAGGTTCGGCTCCCAGCGCCGGGACGTCCTGCGATGCGAGTGCGAGACCTGCTTGCCGTAGCCCGGCTTGCGGCCGGTGACCTGGCACACGGCGGACACATGCCCTCCCAAGTTGGTAGTGGTTATCGTTTTCATCTACTCTACACGCGTGATCGAAAACCAGCGAGTGCCCCTCGTCCTCATCAGCGGCCTGTCCCCCTGCAGCGGCACCCTCGCCGCCCTGCTGCGCACCGAAGGCACCGCGGTGGTCCACCACAACCTGCGCGAGATCACCGCCGGCGTGGTGCGCCGCCGCGTCCAGCTCAACGGGCGGGACCAGACGACCACGCTCGAACTCTCGCACGGCTGCGTGTCCTGCACGCTGCGCGAAGACCTGCTTCCCTTGCTGCGCAAGCTTTCCCGGATGCCCCAGGTGACCAGGATCGTGCTCAAGCTCGACGAGGCCATGGAGCCGGAACCCGTCGGCTGGGCGCTGCGCAACGTCCTCGTCGGCGAGACCCCGGTGATCGAGGACGTCGAGCCGGTCGGCGTGTTCACGGTGGTCGACTGCGCGACCTGGCTCGACGACGTCTCCGGTGACGACCTGCTCGGCGAGCGCGGGCTGCTCGCCAGCCCCGAGGACGAGCGCACGGTCGCGCAGGTCGCGCTCGCCCAGGTCGAGACCGCGGACGTGCTCGTGCTGAGCGGCGCCGCGCCCGACGCGTGGACTGCGGCCAAGGCGTCGGCCATCCTCGACCGGGTCGCGCCCTCGATCCCGCGCGTCGAACTGTCCACTCTGGACTCGACGGCCGTGCTCGGCCTGGTGCCTCCGGACGCACGCCTTGGCGCCCCGTCCGACATGCACGGCGCGCTGCTGCGCGGCCAGCCCCCGCTGCACGCCGACTGCGGCATCGCGCTGCTGTCGTTCACCGCCCAGCGCCCGTTCCACCCGGAACGTCTCCACGAGGCCATCGACGTGCTGCTCGACGGCGTCATCCGCACCCGCGGCCGCGCCTGGGTGGCGAGCCAGCCGGACGTGGCGTTCTGGATCGAGTCCGCAGGCGGCGGGCTCGGCATCGGGCACGCCGGGCCGTGGCTCGCGGCCGAGGACGGGCCTGACTGGGCTGACGTCTCTCCTGAGCGCCGCACGCTGGCGTCGCTGCGCTGGCACCCGGAGCACGGGGACCGCGCGCAGGAGATCGTGGTCGTCACCGACCGGGCCACCCCGGACGAGGTCGAGGCCGCGCTGACCGGCGCGCTGCTGACCGACGAGGAGCTCGCCGCCGGGCCGCCCGCGTGGCGCTGCTACCCCGACCCGTTCGGCTCCTGGCACGAGGAACCGTGCGAGGACACCGAAGACCTGCAGCCCGTCTCGAACCGAAAGGAAGAAAACCAGTGAAACCCGGCATCCATCCCGACTACCACCCCGTGGTCTTCAAGGACACCGCGAGCGGTGAGGCGTTCCTGACCCGCTCGACCATCACGTCCGAGCACACCATCGAGTGGACGGACGGCAACACCTATCCGCTGGTGAACGTCGAGGTCAGCGCCTACTCGCACCCGTTCTGGACCGGCACCGCCCGCGTCATGGACACCGCGGGCCAGGTCGAGAAGTTCCACCGCCGCTACGGAAGGCGGACCAGGTAATGGCCGTGCCCAAGCGCAAGATGTCGCGCAGCAACACCCGCTCACGCCGCGCGCAGTGGAAGGCCGCCGTGCCGGACCTGGTGCCGATCAAGGTCGACGGTGTCGAGCAGCTCGTGCCGCGACGGCTGATCAAGCATTTCCAGCGGCTCGCCAAGTGACCACGCCGGTCACCGTGCTCTCGGGCTTCCTCGGCGCGGGCAAGACGACGCTGCTCAACCACGTGCTCGCCCACCGCGGCGGGCTGCGGGTCGCGGTGATCGTGAACGACATGAGCGAGATCAACATCGACGCCGCGCTCGTCCGCTCCCGCACCGAGGAACGCCTGGTCGAGCTGACCAACGGGTGCATATGCTGCACGCTGCGGGAGGACCTGCTCGACGAGGTGGCCCGGCTGTGCGCCGAGGACCGCTTCGACTACCTGCTCATCGAGTCGAGCGGGATCTCGGAGCCGATGCCGGTCGCGGCGACGTTCAGCTTCCTCGACGTCGCCCGGCTCGACACCATGGTCACCGTGGTCGACGCGGTGCGGTTCCTGGCTGAGCTGGCCGCGGGCGATTCGCTGGCCGAGCGCAGGCTCGACCAGTACGACGGCGACACCCGCACGGTCAGCGATCTGCTGATGGACCAGGTCGAGTTCGCCGATGTGTTGCTGCTCAACAAAACAGACCTGGTCCCGGCGTCCGAAGTGGACCGTCTGGTCGCGACATTGGGGCGGCTCAACCCGGCGGCGCGGGTGCTGGTCTCCAGCCACGGCGAGGTGCCGGTCGAGCAGGTACTCGGCACCGGCCGGTACGACGCGCTCCGCGCACAGGAGGCGCCGGGCTGGGTGGCCGAGCTCAACGGCGACCACGTGCCGGAGACCGAGGAGTACGGCATCTCGAGCGTGGTCTTCCGCGCCGACCGGCCGTTCGATCCCGGTCGGCTGTGGACGTTCGTGAACTCGCTGGACGCCAAGGAGTTCGGCACCATCCTGCGGTCCAAGGGCTTCTTCAGCCTGGCCTCACGGCCCGGTGTGCTCGGCCTGTGGTCGCAGGCGGGCTCGGTCGCCCGGTTCGAACCACACGGCGTCTGCGAGGCACCCCGGCAGGAACTGGCGTTCATCGGCACCGAGCTGGACAAGCCGGCACTGCTCGGCGCGCTCGCCGACTGCCTGATCGGGGACGACCTCTTCCCGGAGTGGGACGCCCCGCACCGGCACTAGTGGTCGTCGTAGTGGTCGCCGTGGCGGGCGTGGCGGTGGCCGTCGTGCAGGTAGTCGACGTGGTCGCCGTGCGGGACGGCGGCGTGGCCGCAGCCCTCGCCGTGCACGTGGTCGTGTGCCTCGTGCACGGCGTGGTCGGCGGGCTCGCACTCGTCGTAGTGCCCGTCGTGCGCGCGGTGCAGATGGCCGTCGTGCACGTAGTCGACGTGATCGGCGTGCGGGACCGCGACGTGGCCGCAGCCGTCGCCGTGCAGGTGCGGATGGTCGGTGTGGGCCGAGTGCGTCAGTGTCATGGCGGCGCGCCCCTTTCTGTCCGAAGTGGACGCGACGCTAGCACTCCAAGATCGACTTTTCCGGCCAGAACCGGCCTCCCTCACCCTTCCGTGCGACACCTTCAGGGGGTGTAAAGCGCGCCCAGGAACTCCAGGAGCAGGCGTTCGCGCAGGCGGGCTGGCGCTGTCGCGAGCAAGGCGTTGATCGGGGCCATGCGTTCGGGCAGCCCGGCCGCTCCCCCGAGTCCCGCCGCGGCGAGCAGGCCAGCGAACTGGTCCGGGGTAAGGGAATCCGGGTCCAGTGCGGCGACGAAAGCCGCCACGTTCTCGTCGACGACGACCGGTCCCGCGGCGCGCGCGGCAGCGACCGACGCGGCGAAATCGCCGAGGAATTCCTTTTCGTGGCCACGATTGGCCGCCGTGATCGTCAGATGCAGGTTCACCGGCGACGACAGGTGCGCGAACTGCGGCTGGACGTACCAACCACGGGCCTTCATTTCGTCGGCCACGGTGAACAAATCGAAATCCGGGCCGGCCGCCGCGATCGACAGCAGCGTCGAATCCGGCGAGCCGAGCACGCGCAGGCCGTCGATCTCGCCGACACCGGCGCGAATCGCGCGGACGGCGTCCCAGACATCCGCGGCCAGCTTGGCGTAGCCGTCGTCGCCGATGTGGCGCAGCACGGCCCAGGCCGCCGCGAGCGGGCCACCCGAGCGGGTGCTCTGCAAGGTGGTGTTGAGCATCGTGTAACCCGGCCAGTCCGCGCTCGCGAAGTACTGCGAGCGGCGCAGCGCGGCGTTGGCGTGCAAGAGGACCGACACGCCTTTCGGGCAGTACGCGTACTTGTGCAGGTCCACCGACATGCTCGTGACACCGGGCACCCGGAAGTCGAACGGCGGCACCGGCGCGCCCAAGCGCTTCAAGTACGGCAGCACCCAGCCGCCGATGCACGCGTCCACATGCATCCGGACACCTCGTGCCGCGGCGACGGCCGCGATCTCCGGGATCGGGTCGACCACGCCGTGCGCGTAGGACGGCGCGCTGGCGACGACCAGCACGGTCGTCTCGTCGATCGCGGCGGCCATCGCCTCCGGGTCGGCGCGGAACCCGGCGTCCACCGGCACGGCGATCACGCGGACCCCGAAGAAATGGGCCGCCTTCAGGAAAGCCGCGTGCGCGGTGACCGGCAGCACCACCGACGGCGCCGAGATCTCGGGGTGCGCGTCGCGGGCCGCCAGCACGGCGAGCATGCACGACTCGGTCCCGCCGGAGGTCACCGAGCCGACCTCGCCGCCGAGCAGCGCGATCGCGGCCGCGACCAGGTCGTTCTCCATGCGCAGCAGGCTCGGGAACGCGGTCGGGTCGAGCCCGTTGGCCGAGGACGCCATCGCGTGCGCGGACGCGGCGAGTTCGTCGACCCCGGCGAGGCCGCTGTCGTAGACGTAGGCGAGCGTGCGGCCGCCGTGCGTGGGCAGGTCGCCCGCGCGCAGGGCCTTGAGCTCGGCGAGCACGTCGTCAGGCACTGATGTGCTCCTCCAGCACCGAGCGGCGCAGCAGCGGGATGCCCAGTGAGATCAGGATCGCGGGCAGCACGGTCGCGCCGAGCAGGATCGCGGTGATCGCGCTGTCCGGCTGGGTCACGACCGTGTTCGCGTCGCTCGACAGGTACCCGCCCGCCGCGAGCACGCCGCTGAACAGGAACGGCCCGACGGCGAGCCCGAGTGTCTCCGAGGCCGTCCAGACCCCGGCCGCGATGCCCGCGCGGGTGGCGCCGGTGCGTTCCTCCTCCGCGCTGATCAGGTCGGGCAGGATCGCCAGCGGAAACACGGAAATGCCCGCGTAGCCGACCCCGGACAGCGCCGCGAACACGAGCGAGAGCCACACCGGGAAGACCAGCCCGCCGAGCAGCCCGACGAGCGCGACCCCGAAGATGGCCGTCGCGAGGCGGAAACCGGCCAGCTTGCCCCAGCGTGAGCCGACGATCGGCCATGCCGGCATCATCCCGAGCGCGGGCAGCACGAACACGGCGAAGATGACCGTGCGGTAGCCGGAGTCGCCGAGGATGTGCGAGGCGTAGTAGCTGATCCCGGCGAGCACGGTGCCGACGCCCAGCGCCTGCACGAAGTACACGCCGAGCAGCCAGCGGAACGGCCGCCAGCCCGCGATCGTGCGGACGAGTTCGCGGAAGCTCACGGTGTTCGGGCGCAGCGAGCCGACCGGCGCGCCCTTCAGCCCGAAGTAGACGACCAGCGTGCCGCCGAGGGTCACCAGGCCCATGACCACGCCCATGACCCGGTAGCCGCCCGCGCCGCCGATGAGGTCGGTGATCGCGGGCGCGCCGCCACCGGCGACGAGGATCGCGACCGCGAGGAAGCCGATCCGCCAGCTCGTCAGCTTGGTGCGTTCGGCGGGCGATTCGGTGAGTTCGGCGGGCAGCGCGTTGAACGGCACCTGGAAGAACGCGTACGCGGTGGCGCACAAGAAGAACGTGATGACCACATAGGTCGCGTCGAGCGCGGGCTTGCCGAAGCCGGGGTGCCCGAACATCAGCGCGAACAGGACCGCGACGCCGATGCCGCCGCCGAGCAGGAACGGGCGCCTGCTCCCCCGTTTCACCAGGCTCGCGTCGGACAGCCTGCCCGCGATCGGGTTGAAGACGACGTCCCACGCCTTCGGCACCAGCACGATCAGCCCGGCCGCCGCGGCGGGCACGGCCATCGTGTCCGTGAGGTACGGCAGCAGGAGCAGTCCCGGCACGGTGCCGAAGGTCCCGGTGACGAACGAGCCGAACGAGTAGTTGAACCTCGTGCTTGCTGGCAGCGCCGCCATGGTCCTCCTGTCACGGGTCACCCCGAATCTCCAGGAGATCAGTACTGGAGCTTCGCAGCCACGGGATAGTGGTCGGAGGGAATCGTGCCACCGTCGTAATGCACCACTCGTACCGGGCCGACCCCGGCGGGTGCGCGGCCGGACACGGCGCCGACGTAGTCCAGCGCATCGCGGTACCCGGCCGGCGCGGCCTTCGGGTTGGTCACGGCGTCGAAGGTGTAGCCGGGAGCGGTCGAGAGCGTGCCGCCGAGCGCGGCCTCGCCCTGCTGGATCTGGGTGCGGCCCTGCGCGTCCGTGCGCTGCTGCCCGGCGAAGTACTCGATGTTCAGATCGCCCGCGACGCTCACCGGCTCGCTCGCCGGCGCGTATTTCGCGACCAGGTCCCGGAGTTCGGCCAGCTGGGCCATCCGCGTCTGATGCGCCTTCGGCAGCGTCTCGGGGCCTTCGTCGGCCTGCATGTGGGTGCCCGCGATCCACAGCGGACGGCCGTTCGCCACGATCCGGACGAGCGCGGCGCCCTTGTTGGACCAGTTGTCCCAGGTGCCGCTCAAGGAGTTGCGATAAACCAGCTGATGCTTCTCGGTAATGGGATATTTGCTCAGTACGGTGACACCGCCGTTGATGACGAACGGCGACGACGAGCAGTTCCCGTCGACGGTCGTCCAGCCCGGCGAGGTCGAGCAGTACTGCCCGACGAGCGGCGTCTGGTGCGGCCACGTGTTCGTCAGCCGGGCGCGCAGGTCTTCGGCTTGCGCGCTGAACGCCTCGGAGAGCACCACGACATCGGCGTCCTGCGCGCGGATGACGGACTCGGCGGCGCGGGCCCTGGCCTCCTTGTCGGAGGTGTTCGGGTTCGCGATCCACGGCAGCTGCCAGATGTTGAACGCCAAGACGCTCAGCTCGCCCGCCGCGTGCGCGGGCACCGCGAAGCCGAACAAGGCAGCGATAACCGCGCCGAACACACCGATTTTCCGCACAGGTTCCCCTTTTTACGAGACTATGAAGGCGCGGGACGCGCCGCTGAACGAGCTGATCGCGCCGTTCCAGCCGTTCTTCCAGTCCCCGAAGTGCACCACGCGATACTTGCCCGCCGGGGCATTCGGCGGGACATCCCAGGTAATGGTGGCTTTCGAGTCGGCGACGCCGGTGCGGGTCCACCGGTACTTCGTGTCCCAGTCGCCGTCGTCGGCGTGCCGGGCCCACTGGCCGTTTTCGTAGCGCTGGACCTCGAAGAACGTCGGGCGGAGCTTGTTCTTCGGGTGCCCGGTGACGAACTCGACGGTGACGGTCTCGCCGCGCTGGTAGGTCGCGGCGGCGTCGGTGAGCACGTCGCCGAAGTTCTTGAACATCGGCGCGCTGTCGAACACCACGCCGGTCTGGAAGTTGATCAGCTTGCCGCGCAGGTCACGCGGGGTCGGCCCGTGCGGCACCGGGGCGCCCGCCTTCATCGCGGCCGCGAGCTTCCCGAATTCCTGTTGGTACGCGGGCAAAGTGTTCCGGCCGAACAGCGTCGACGCGCCCTCGTACTGCTGCGAGTCGTACTCCTCCGGCGTCGTGACGTACTGGCTGTAGGCGTTGGCGTAGCCCTGCACGAGCACGTTCTCCAGCGGCACCCCGAGTTCGGCCGCGACCGTGCGGCGGATGCGCAGCCCGGCCACGATGGTGAACTCGGCGGGCCCGCCGACGACGTGGAGCTGTCCGATGCGGATGATCTGCAGCGGCAGCACTTCCGGCGCCCACGGATACGGTTTCATCAGCCCGAACGGCACCGCGACCACCTTGGGCGCCTGCGCGTCGGCCAGCGCCTGCGGGATCGGCGCGTCCGCGCCGCCGAGCCAGTCGATGAACGGGTTCTTGACGCCCTCGGGCAGGATCGGGATGCCGGGCCCGTCCTCGACACTGCCCGCCAGCATCGAGACGCCGATCGCCGCGGCGCAGGTGCGCTGCTGCTTGCCGCTGGTGGTGTACCTCCCGTCCACGACGACCGCGGACATGTCCACATAGGTCATCCGATGGTCGACCCCGCCGGTCACCGGCTCGCGCGCCGCGTCGAACGCGCGCTTGGCCGCCTGGAACTGCAGGTCGCCGATCGTCTTGGTGCGGGTGAGCTCCTCGGCGGTGGTGCTCGGCTTCAAGTCGAGGTTCGGCGACATGTCCCCGGAGTTCGTCTGCGGGAAAGCGGCCACGAACTCGGCGGGCCCGTCGAGATAGCGGACGCCCCGGTTGTCGTGCTCCCACTCGTACGCGGCGTACCCCTTGTTGTCGCCGCTGATCAGCTGGTTCGCGTTGTTCATCGAGGTGCCGTGGGTGGCGAACCAGCTGATCGCGCCGACATCGGCGCTGCCCTGCCGGAACCGCAGCACGGTCACGGCCGGGTCGATGGCCTTCGGGAAATGCGCCTTGTCCGCGGCCGGGTTCAACTCGAAGGCAGGCCGCGACCGGTTCACGCTGGCGTTCTCCAGCGTGGTCCTGCCGAGGGTGAGCGTGCCGGGCTTGAGGTCGCGGTGCGCGGCCGAGATCGCCTCGAAGATCCCGTCGACGACGGCGTTGTAGGTCTGCTCCTGGAATCCGAGTATCGACAGGTCGTAGGCGGCGTAATGCGAGTCGCCGCCGCAGGCCGCGTGCGTGTGCGTGGCGTTGAGCAGCAGGTTGCGTTCGGTGTAGAGGTCACCGAACGCGGCGGCGAGCTTGCGCAGTACGCCTTGGTGCACCGACTGGAAGATCGCGCCGAGATCGGCGGTCACGAACACGATCCGGGTGGTCCCGTCCGCGACGATGAACGCGCGCGCCCGGGTCCGCAGATGGATGCCCGCGGTCTTCTGCTGCGGCATGGAGTAGCCCATCATGCCGTTCTCCGCGGCGGGCCCGGTGACGTCCGCGATGCCGACGCCGACCAGGTAGCCGTCCTGCGCGGCCTGGGCGCCCTGAGCCGCTCTCGCCTGTCCTGGCAGACCCGCGACCAGCGGCAATGCCGCGGCTCCAGCCAGCACGTGCCTACGGCTCACCGTCATAGCGCCTCCAAACGCGAACTACTTTCACGTTAAGTGATCCGCGTCACGGGCGCAAGCGCCGGGAGTGGTACGGCCGGTCAGAGCGCACTTCGCCAGGTCGGGCAGGGCGCCTTCACGTGTCGGGCAGGCTTCGAGTGAGGGAGCCATTGGGTGCGTAGTAGGCACTCGGGGGCACCCTCACTTCGCTGGCAGGGTCGCGAGTGGTGACTCCGCTGCATCCAACGGAGCAGCGTTACCACTCACCCCACCGAACGAGAGGCCCCCGCAGCAGGGAACCCTTCGCCCGCATGAAGGCTCCCCTCATCCAACCGCGACTGGATGAAGGCTCCCTTCATGCCGCTATACGCGATGAAGGCTCCCTTCATCCAGCCAAACCTGGATGAAGGGAGCCTTCATACACAAAAGCGGCAGCGAGGGCCTCCCTCACCCAGCTATGCGTGGTGAGGGCCTCCCTCACCCAGCTGGGCCTCCCTCACCCAGCTTCTTGGGTGAGGGCCTCCCTCACCAAATCGGGATCACGCAAAGGGCCTGCGCGAGGTAGGTCGTGCGCGTTGCGGGCGGTTCTAACCGCCCGCAACGCGCACGACCCCGGTCTCGGCGAAGCCGCGGGTTGGTGGCCGCGGCGACTGCTGGTGCGTGCGCGTTTTGGGACGTAGGGCGGCCCAAAACGCGCACGCTCGGCTCTGCGCAGGGCGGCTTGGCTTCCCGCCGATACCGGCAAGACCACTCACGACCCCGGCCTTACGAAAGAACCTCCGCGACCGAGCGCAGCGTTCCCGCGTCACCACGCAGCAAGAGCGTCGTGACCACTGTGGACTCCCACCGCGCGAGTTCTTCGCGGATCTTGGCGGCCGGTCCGATCAGCGCGGTGTCCTCGACCAGCGAGGTCGGGATGGCCGCGGTCGCTTCGGCCTTGCGCCCGGCGAGGTACAGCTCCTGCACCTTGTCCGCGACGTCCTCGTAGCCCATCCGCGCGAAGACGTCGTGGTGGAAGTTGACCTCCTTGGCCCCCATCCCGCCGATGTACAGCGCGAGCGAAGGCTTGATAAAGCCGGCAGCCGCCTCGACGTCGTCGTGCACGATGACCGGCACCGAAGCCGCGACCTCGAAATCGTCGATGGTGTGCCGCGCACCCGGCCGCGCGAAGCCTTCCTCCAGCGCGGCGCGGTAGAAACCGTCCGTCTTGGGCGAGAAGAACAGCGGCAGCCAGCCGTCGCAGATCTCCGCCGACAGGGCGACGTTCTTCGGGCCTTCCGCCGCCAGGTAGATCGGGATCTCCTTGCGCAGCGGGTGCACAGTGGACTTCAGCGGCTTGCCGAGCCCGGTCCCGCCCCGCAGCGGCAACTGGAAGAACTGGCCGTCGATGGTCACCGGTTCCTCGCGCGCGACGACCTTGCGCACGATCTCCACGTACTCGCGGGTGCGTGCCAGCGGCTTCGGATACGGCTGGCCGTACCAGCCCTCGACCACCTGCGGGCCGGACGCGCCGAGCCCGAGCACGAACCGCCCGCCGGAGAGGTGGTCGAGTGTCAGCGCGCTCATCGCGGTCGCGGTCGGGGTGCGCGCGGACATCTGGACGATGTTGGTGCCCAGCTTGATCCGCTCGGTCGACGCGCCCCACCAGGCGAGCGGGGTGAACGCGTCCGAGCCGTAGCCCTCCGCCGTCCACACGGAGTCGAAGCCGAGCGACTCGGCCGTCTTGATCGTCTCCAGCGCGTCCGCGGGCGGACCCGAGGACCAGTACCCGAGGTGATAGCCCAGTTTCATAGTCAATGCCTACACCTTCGGCGAGTAGTGCGCGGGATTGTCGCGCCGTGAGATCGGCGGCAGATTGCGCCGCGGCGTCTCCACCAGCGGCGCGTCGGGCGGGATCTCGCCGCGCACGCGCCGCCAGCCCGCCCGCGCCCTCGGGTGGTAGCGGCGATCGAACGGCACGAACCTGAACGCGAAGCCGATCGCCTTCCCGGCCCTGCGGTGCCAGCGCTCGTCCCGCGCGGTCCACCGGTATCCGAGCAGGTCACGGATCGACTGGTCGTACAGCCCGACGGTCAGCCAGACGAAGTTCCGCGCGACGAGCACCCGCATCGGCCGCCACACGAAGTCCGGCAGCCAGCGGATCGGCTTCTCCAGCCCGCTCAGGTCCAGCACGTCGCGGGTGGCTTTGTTGTCCTCGAGCACTTCCTCGCACATGTGCTTCCAGTAGACCTGGAACGCCTCCCAGCTCTCCGGCACCGGCCGCATGCTCATGTCGTACATCCGGTACCACTGGACATGCTCGTCGAACAGCCGCCGCTTCCCGGCCTCGTCGAGTCCGCCCATGAAGTGGTCGGCCATCAGCACCACGCTCATGAAGAACGTCGAGTGCGCCCAGTAGAAGGTGTCCGGGTTCAGCGCGTGATAGCGGCGCCCGTGTTTATCAACGCCTTTGATCATGTCGTGATAGCCGCGCACTGCCAGCGCGGTCGCGTGTGCCCGCGGCCCGTCGTAGACCACTCCCCCGATCGGGTATAGCGAGCGGAACAGCCGCTGCCAGCGTTCCTCGAAGAATCGGGAGTGCTCCTCGACGCCCGCGCCCAGCTCGGGGTGCATGTTCTGCATCGACCCGGCCCAGAGCCCGATCAGCAGGCCCCGCCAGTCGCCGAAGTACTTCCAGGTGAGCGAATCGGGGCCCAGCGGTTCCGGCATGACCACTCCTCGTCGAGATGGTTAACTGACCACGCGCGTTGTCAGACTAGGATTGACAACAACCGTAGTCAACTGAGGAGTAGGTAATGAGCACCTGGGCGGGCACCAAGCTCGAGGACCGCAAGGCCGCCCGCCGCGCCCAGCTCCTCGACGCGGCCGTCGACCTACTCGGCGCCTCGGACGGCCCCGCCCTCAGCGTCCGCGCGGCCTGCCGCCACGCGAAACTCACCGAGCGCTACTTCTACGAAAGCTTCCCCGACCGCGAAGCACTGGTCGTCGCGACCTACGAGCATGTCGGAGCGCTGGCGCACCAAGTGCTCGTCGACGCGGTCCAAGCCGCCCCCACCCCGGACGCCCGCGCCGACGCCGCGGTGACCGCGTTCGTCGAGCTGATCGTCGACGACCCGCGCAAGGGGCGGGTGCTCTTGCTCGCCCCGATGACCGAGCCCGCTTTGAGCAGGCGCGGGGTCGAGCTGCTGCCCGCTTTCGCGGCGCTCGTGCGGGGGCAGCTGTCGAGCGGCGCCGACGACCTCGACCGGCAGATGACCGCGATCGGATTGGTCGGGGCGCTGGCGAACCTTTTCATCGCCTATCTCGATGGGACGCTCGAAGTGCCGCGTGACCGGCTGGTCCGCCATTGCGTCGCATTGGTGCTCAACGCCGACAAGCCGTGACCCGGCCGAGGCCGGAATGCGGCACACTCACCTCATGTGTGCCGCTGTGCGGAACGAAGCCGAGAACGACGCCGGGGTGACCGCGCTGCGGCTGACCGCGGTGCTGACCGCGTTCGGGCCGGGTGACGGGCCGCTCGGGGTGTCCGAGCTGGCGCGGCGGACGGGGATCGCGAAGTCGAGTGTGCACCGGCTGATCGGGCATCTGGTGGGCAACGGCCTGCTGGAGCGGGACGGGACCTCGGTGCGGCTGGGGCTCAAGCTGTTCGAGATCGGGCAGCTGGCGATCCGGCAGCGGGGGCTGGTCGACGCCGCGCGGCCGCATCTGGCGGATCTGCGGGAGGCGACGCGCAACACCGTCCATCTCGCGGTGCTCGAAGGGGCCGAGGTCGTCTATCTCGACATCCTGCGCGGGCCGGACGCGCCCCGGCTGCCGTCGCGGATCGGGGGCAGGTTCCCGGCGCACGCCACCGCGGTCGGGAAGGCCATCCTCGCGTTCTCCGAACAGTCCGAAGTGGACGGTGTGATCGCGGGCGGGCTGGCGCGGGTGAGCACCAGGACCATCACCGCGCCCGGATTGCTGAAACGGCAGCTGACCAAGATCCGTGCCGAGGGAATCGCTTACGAGCGTGAGGAATCCGGGACCGGCGTGGTGTGCGCGGCGAGCCCGGTGCTCGGGGGTGATGGGAAACCCGTGGCGGCACTGTCGATCTCGGGCTGGGTCAACCGGGTGCGCACCGAGCGCGTCGGCCCGGCGGTGCGCACCGCGGCGCTCGCGCTGTCGCGCGCGCTGACCTGATCTTTGTTATCTCCCAACAAAATAACGGAACGCCGATAGGCCGTATCGGTGACGCCCGGCTGGACGCTTACTTCCGTGCGAATGGCGGACTACGCTGTGCCGACGATGACTCAGGTCGCGCTCAGTGAACCCTCGACGGCGCACCGGGCTTTCGGGCGGCGCCGGCTCGAGTCCGTCGATGTCCTGTTGGCGCTGCTGGCGCTGACCGGCGGGCTCCGTCTCGTCCATCTCGCGGTGGGACGGCCGGATTTCGAAGCCCAGCCGGTCGCGCGGGTGTTCGCGCTCAGCCATCTGCAGTCCTATCCCGGGGTCCCGACCGGGACGTCGAGCCCGTTCGGCTGGGCGCAGCTCGCCGGGTACGACCTGCTGACCCGCGCGTTCGACCGCCAGTCCCCCGTCAACGCCGTGCGCGAGGCCGCCGTCGTCGCGGCGCTCGGCACGGCGGTGCTGCTGTGGCTGCTCGCCAAGCGCCTCGGCCTGCCGAGCTGGGTCGCGACGCTCACGGTGGTCGTGCTCGCGATGTCCCCGCTGGCGATCGGCGTGCAACGGCTGGCTCTCGCGGAAAACCTGGCCGTGCTCTGGCTTCTCGCCGCGCTGACGCTGATCTGCTCCGCGCGCGGACTCGTCGGTGAGTTGCTGGTCGCGGCGTTCCTGCTGGCCGCAGTGCTGACTTCACCGCTCGCGTTCGCGATGCTGCCGACGGCGGGCTGGCTGCTGCTCAGGCATCGAGACCCGAACCGCGCGGTGACGGTCGGGGTGACGTTCACCTTCGCGCTCGGCATCGCTTTCGGCCCCGCCGCGGGCCTGCTGCGGCCGTCGCTCGGCCCGGGTTCCGGTTTCGCCGCTTGGGTCGGCCTCGATCCGGTCGTCGCGACGATCGCGCTCCTCGTCTCCGTGGCCAGCCTGTGGTCACGGGCATGGCGGCCGTTCGGCGTTGGCGTGCTGTCGCTCGCGATCGCGGCTTGGTGGCAAGGTCCCGGCGCCTTGACGCTGGCTGTGCCTTTCGCACTGCTCACGACCGCGGGCACCGTGCACGCCGCCGCACTGGCCAGGACGCCCCACCAGCGCAAGCATTCCGGCAGGCGGCGCCGGTATTCGATCCCGCGGGTGATCGCGGTGTACCTGGTGATCGCGGCGACCGCCGCGAGCTGGCTGAGCGGGTTCGCGAAACTGCGCGTGGGAGAGCCGTCCTCTCCGCTGGCCGGAGCCGGGGAATGGTTGCGGGACAACGCTTCCGGCGCCCGGGTGCTGACCGACGACGCCGGCTGGACCGAGCTCGCCGCCGCGGGCTGGCCGACCGGTTCACTGATGGTGGCGTCGGCCTGCGCGGCCGACTGCGAAACCGCCGACTGGGTGCTTTCGACGCCCGCGCTGCGTGACCAGGTGCCCGCGCTGCCGGGACTCGCCACCGTGCTCACGTTCGCGAAGCCGGCCGCGAAGTTCGGCGACATCGAGGTCTCACGCGTCAGCATCGTCGACGCGACGCCGGCGCCGAAGGAACAGGGTTCCCGCGCGCGGGCGGGCGCGATGCTCGCGGCATCGCCGCGTATCCAGCTGCTCGCCGACGCGGAGACCTTGCGCGGCGGCCACGCCGACCCGCGACTGCTGGCGACGATCGCCGCGTACGTGTCGCTCGATCCGCTCAAGATCGTCGCGCTGCCCGAGATCCCCGGTGAGGACGCGGCGGGCCAGCCGCGCCGTCGCGCGGTGCTGACCGGCGACGATCCCGCCAAGATCGCGCGGTTCTTCGGCGGCCAGCGTGACATCTACCGTCCCGCGGCGGTCGCCACCGCGGACGACCGGGTCACGGTGACTTACCCCCTGTTCCCGCCGGGCGGCCTGCTCGCGCCGTTCGACACTCCGTGAAAGGCAGTCCGAAATGGAGCGCTTCCGAAGACTGGCGGCGGTGCTGCTGCTCGCCGCGCTACCCCTCACCCCGTCCGTCGCCGAAGCGGCGACCGGGCCAGGCCCGTCGGTCGGCTGGATCAGGGTCGGCCACCTCTCCCCGAAGGTGCCGCCGGTCGACATCTACGTCGCCGCCTTCGGCCGCCAGGAAAAGGTGGTCATCCGCAAGGCGGGCTACGGCGCGGTGACGCCCTATTCTTCGCTCAACCCCGGCGCGTACACGCTGTCGATGCGCCCGGCGGACGCGGCCGCGTCGACGCCGCCCGCGCTCACCGCGACCGTGTCGATCAGCGCGCAGACCGCGTATTCGCTCTTCGTGTTCGCCAACGGCCCCGACGGGACGTTGAAGGGTGAGCTGATCACCGACGACCTCACCCAGCCGAAAGCGGGCTCCGGCCGCGTGCGGCTCGTGCAGGGTTCGGCCGCGATCGCGCCGGTGACGGTCAACGGCCCCAACGGAATGGTCGTCGCGAAGGACGCGGCCTACGGGCTGGCGACGCCGTACGCGGACGTCCCGCAAGGCCGGTGGCCGTTCCAGCTGACGGGCGGCGGCACGTCGGCGCAAGCCTCCGTCGACGTCCGTGCCGGCTCGGTCACGACCGTGCTGGTGACCGAGAATCCGGGCGGTGGCTTGAAAACCGAGTCGCTCGCCGACGGCGCGACGATGGCCGACCCGCCCAAGATGGGCATCGAGACCGGTGGCGGCGGAACCGCGCCAGGTGGCTACGGAGGCTGGCTCGCGCTGGCCTCGGGTGTCCTCTTAGGACTCGGCTGGCTCACCTGGCGCCGTGCGACGCGCTGAGTTCTTCCTGCTGTGCCTGGTGTTCGCCGCGGGCTGCGCCGCACCCGCTCCCCCTCAGGTCCAGCCCGCGGCGGCACCGGCTCCCGCGACCGTGGAGCCGGTGCCGCCGCGTGGTGACGTGCGCCCGGTCGGCCTGTCCATCCCGGCGATCGGCGTGGAGGAGTCGCAGCTCGTCCCGCTCGGCCTCGACCAGGCCGGGCAGCTGACCCCGCCGTCGGATTTCCGGCGCGTCGGCTGGTACACCGGCTCGCCGGTGCCGGGTGACCCGGGACCGGCCGTGCTCGCCGGGCACGTCGACTCGCGCTCCGGCCCGGCGGTCTTCTTCCGGCTGCGCGACCTGAAACCCGGCGACCAGGTGACCGTGCGCCGCTCGGACGGGCGGTCCGCCACGTTCCGCGTCGACACCGTGCAGCGCTACCCGAAGGACGCGTTCCCGACCGCGGCCGTGTACGGCCCGGCGCCGGGCAGCGCGCTGCGGCTGATCACCTGCGGCGGCGGCTTCGACGCGGCGAAACGGTCGTACCGCGACAACATCGTGGTCTACGCGTCGACGCACTGGGACGACTGAACGTGACCTGGGTCACTTCGCTTGCCCATTTCAAGACGACCGGTCATATTGAAATGACCGACCGCTTGAGAGGACGAGGACATGAGCGAGATCAAGACCCGGTTCCGCACCATCGACGGGATTTCCATTCGCTACACGGAAAGCGACGGTCCCCGCGACGTCGAAGCGCTGCTGCTGAGCCCCTGGCCGGAAAGCCTGTACGCCTTCGACGCGACCTGGGCGAAGCTGGCGGACCACGCCCACCTGATCGCCGTCGACCTGCCGGGCTTCGGGCATTCCGAACTGCGCGAAGACCTGCTCTCGCCGCGGGCGATGGGCGAGTTCATCGTCCGGATCGCCGACGAGTTCGGCCTGGTGAAGCCACACGTGGTCGGCCCGGACATCGGCACCAGCGCGGCGTTGTTCGCCGCGGCCGCCCACCCGGACCGCTTCCGCAGCGTGACCGTCGGCAGCGGCGGCGCGGTGATCCCGCTGCAGCTCGGCGGCGTGCTCGAGGAATGGGTGCTCGCCGAGGACCTGGCGCCGTACCGGGCCATGGGCCCCAAGGACGTCGTGACGGTGGCGATCAACAGCATCGAAGGTTACGACCTGCCCCAAGACGTGCGTGAGGACTATTTGGCGGCGTATTGGGGCGAGCGGTTCGCCGACCAGATGCCGTACGTCCGCGCCTACCCGGCCGAGCTGCCGGTGCTGGCCGGGCTGCTGCCGTCGATCACGACGCCGGTCCAGATCATCGCGGGCGCCAAGGACCCGGTCGTGCCGGTCGCGAACGCCGAGTACCTGCACGACAACCTGCCGGGCAGCAGGCTGACCGTGCTCGACGTCGGCCACTTCACCTGGGAAGAGGACGCGCCGGGCTACGCCGAAGCCGTCACGACCTGGTGGCGGGCGAACTAAGCTGGAGACGACCACTCATCTTGGAGGGATCCCCATGGCCAGGGCCAGCCTGCGCGAGCAGATCGTGGACGCCGCGTACGAGCAGTTCCATCAGCACGGCTACCACGGCTGCGGCGTCAAGCTGATCACCGACAGCGCGGGCGTGCCCAAGGGGTCGTTCTACAACCACTTCGAGAGCAAGGAAGCGCTGGCTCTCGTGGTGATGGAGCGCTACGGCGACACGCGGCGCGTTCCGGACCTGGTGAACCGGGACGCCGCCGAGCCGCTCGCGCGGCTGCGGGCGCACTTCGAGTTCCTGGCGAGCGACATCGAGAAGCACGGCTACCGGCGCGGGTGCGTGTTCGGGAACTTCGCGAACGAGGCGGCCGACCACAGCCCGGTGATCAGGGCTGGCCTGGTGGCGGCCTTCGACAGCTGGTCGGAGGCGGTCGTGTCGGCGATCCGGGAGGCGCAGGCGGACGGCTCGATCACGTCGACGCAGGACCCTGAGGTGCTGGGCCGGTTTCTGGTCAACGCCTGGGAAGGCGCGATCGTCGGCGAACGCGCGGCGAAGGACGGCTCGTCCTTCGCGGCGTTCTTCGCCGTCGCGTTCGACACGCTCCTGCGCTAAGCGGTCGTGAGTGTTGCGACCGGTTCTAACCGGCAAAAACACTCACGACCCCGACGGCCAGCAGGCCCCGGGACGAAGTCGGCCTTGGTCGCACGAAAGCGGCGTATGTAACGCCCCAAACCGCACACACCAAGGCCCCTGCGACAGCGGGATAAAGCGGGCTTTATCCCGCCCGCGCAGGCCAGTCACGCCCGGAGGTCGTGAGTGTTTTGGCCGGTTAGAACCGGCTGGAACACTCACGAGTCCTTACAGGGCGGAGATGGTGCGCTCCGGGTGGGTCGGCGTGCGCAGGGCGGGCACACCGTCGAGCAGGCCCCGGCGGGCGAGTTCCGGGCGGACGCCTTCGCCGAACCAGTACGCCTCCTCCAGGTGCGGATACCCGGACAGGACGAACTCGTCGACGCCGTGCGAGTGGTACTCCTCGATCAGGTCCGCGACCTCGGCGTGGCTGCCGACCAGCGCGGTCCCCGCGCCGCCGCGTACCAGGCCGATGCCCGCCCAGAGACCGGGGTGGATCTCCAGCCCGCGCACGCCCGCGTCCAATTTCCCCTGGTGCAGCGCGACCATGCGCTGCTGGCCCACCGACTCGCTCGCCGCCAGCTGACGCTGCGCCTGCTTCACCTGCTCGGGATTCAGGGCGTCGAGCAGCTTTTGCGCTTCGGCCCACGCCTCGGCCGACGTGTCCCGCGAGATCGTGTGCAGGCGGACGCCGAAGCGCACCGGCCGGTCGCCCGCCAGCGCGCGCACGCGGGCGATCTTCTCGGCGACCGCCGCGGGTGGCTCGCCCCAGGTCAGGTAGACGTCGGCGTGGCGGGCGGCGACCGGCAGCGCGGCCGAGGACGAGCCGCCGAAGTAGATCTCCGGCAACGGTTTCGGGACCGCCAGGGTGGTGGCGCCTTCGACGCGCAGGTGATCGCCGTGGAAGTCGAAGGGCTTGCCGGACCAGACGCCGCGCACGATCGAGAGGAACTCGTCGGTGCGGGCGTAGCGGAGGTCGTGGTCGTGCCAGTCGCCGAACCGGCGCTGCTCGATGTCGTCGCCGCCGGTGACGATGTTCAGCAGCAGCCTGCCGCCGGAGATGCGCTGATACGTGCCCGCCATCTGGGCGGCGAGCGTCGGCGAGATGATGCCCGGCCGGAAGGCGACCAGGAACTTCAGGGTCGAGGTCTCGCCGATGAGCGCGGCCGTGGTCAGCCAGGCGTCCTCGCACCAGGTGCCGGTCGGGGTGAGCACGCCGGTGAAGCCGAGGCGCTCGGCGGCCTGCGCGACCTGGGTCAGGTAGCCGATGTCCGGGTCGCGCTGGGCGGTCGGGCCCTGCGACTTGTTGGCGTGGAAGCGTTCCACGATCGTCCGGCCGTCACCGGAGGTGGGCAGGAACCAGTGCAGGGTGACGCCCATCAGTTGCTCCTCGCCGCGTCGAGGTCGGCCGCGTAGCGCCGGTCGACGAACTTCACGAAATCGACCTTGCCCGGCAGCACCTTGTCGTCGGTGAAGGCGTCCGCCAGCTTCTGTTCGGACTGGACCACCTCG
This sequence comes from Amycolatopsis xylanica, assembly GCF_900107045.1. GTDB lineage: Bacteria > Actinomycetota > Actinomycetes > Mycobacteriales > Pseudonocardiaceae > Amycolatopsis > Amycolatopsis xylanica. The sequence goes on along the minus strand of NZ_FNON01000001.1, from coordinate 698,598 downwards.
TCGTCCAGCGGTGTCGGCAGGTCACGGCCCGCGTCGATCGACTTGCGGGCGACTTCGAGCTTCAGCCCGGTCTCCGCCGCCCAGGCCTGCGCCCACTCCGCGTGATGACTGTCGGCCCATTTCTGCGCCTTGACCACGCGGGTGAGGTAGTCGCCGATGGCCGCGTTCTTGCCGGGGTCGGCGAGTGCCGCGGTCGCCGCCGTCTGGAAGGCGTAGCCGTTGGACGCGCCGCGTCCGTCGGCGAGCACCTTGGCGCCGGTCTCCAGCTGGGCCTGCGCGGTGTACGGGTCCCAGATCGCCCAGGCGTCGACGCTGTGCTGAGTGAACGCGCTGTAGGCCTCGGACGGCTGCAGGAACGAGATCTTCACGTCCTTTGTGGACAATCCGGCGTTACGCAATGTGTTCAGCAGCTGGCCGTGCGCCGAGCTGCCCTTCGCCACCGCGATCGTCTTGCCGCGCAGCGAAGCGACGTCGGTCAGCGGCGAATCGGACGGCACCAGCAGCGCTTCGCGTTCGACGTTGCTCTTCGCGACGCTCACCACCGCGATCTTGGCCTTGGCCGCCGCGGCGAAGATCGGCGGCGTGTTGCCGACCCTGCCGAGGTCGATCGCGCCCGCCGAAGCGGCTTCGAGCAAGGGTGGCCCGGAGGTGAACGTCGCCCACTCGATCTTGTACGGCAGCCCGTCGAGCTGACCGGCGGCCGTGAGCATCGACTTCACGCCGCCCTTCTGGTCGCCGACCTTGAGCACGACCTTGGCCAGGTCCGCCGCGCTCACCGGCGCGGGCACCTCCGACGCCGGTTCGGCCTTGCCGCACGCCGTGAGCGCCAGCAGGCCTGTCGCCGCGACGACCAAACTACGCAAACGCACTGTCTGTCACTCCCAAGTCGGTCAGCACCTTGTCCCGGACATCGGCGTGCCCGGGGTATTCGGAAACGATGTGCCCGTCGGCGAGCACGAGCACGCGGTCGGCGAGCAGCAGCGCCTCGTCCACGTCATGGGTCACCAGCAGCACGCCGGGCCGGTGCCGCCGCCACAGATCGGCCACGAGCCGGTGCATGGCGATCCTGGTCAACGCGTCGAGCGCGCCGAACGGCTCGTCGAGCAGCAGCAGCTCGGGCTCCCGCACGAGTGCCCTGGCGAGCGAAAGCCGTTGTGCCTCACCGCCGGAGAGGGTGCGCGGCCAGTCGTCGGCGTGGTCTTCGAGCCGGACCTCCGCCAGCGCGCGCACCGCGAGGTCGCGGTCGGCGCCGTCCTGCCGGAGCCCGAGCACGACATTGCGCCACACCTTGCGCCAGGGCAGCAGCCTCGGCTGCTGGAACGCGACGGACACCGTGCCGTGCACGTCGTAGGAGCCTTCGACCTCGGTGTCGAGCCCGGCGAGCACCCGGAGCAGCGTCGACTTGCCCGAACCGCTGCGGCCGAGCAGCGCGACGAACTCCCCGCGCCCGATCGTGAGATCGAGCGAGCGCAACACCGTCCGCTCGCCGAACCGCTTGGTCAGCCCGCGTATCTCCGCGACGTTCACCTCGCCCGCCATCGCAGCGCCCTCCGTTCCAGCAGCCGGACCACGGCATCGGTCAGCAGGCCGAGCGCGGCGTAGACGATGAGCCCGACGACGATCACGTCGGTGCGCAGGAACTCCCGCGCGTTGTTGATCAGGAACCCGAGGCCGGCGTCGGCGTTGACCGTCTCCCCCACGATCAGCGCGAGCCAGGCCAGCCCGAGCGACTGGCGCAGCCCGACCAGCGCCTGCGGCAGCGCGCTCGGCAGGACCACGTGCCACAGCCGCTCCGCGCCGGTGAACCCGAGCGCGCGGGTGGCTTCGATCAGCTGGTCGTCGACGGCGCGGATGCCGGAGTGGACGTTGAGGTACAAGGGAAACGCGACACCCAGCGCGACGAGCGCGATCTTGGGCTCCTCGCCGATGCCGAACCACAGGATGAACAGCGGGATGAGTCCGAGGAACGGCAGGGTGCGCAGCATCTGCACCGGCGGGTCGACGAGCACCTCGCCCCACTTGAACAGCCCGGAGATCGTGCCGAGCAGCACACCGGCGGCCCCGCCGATCAGGAAGCCGAAGGCCACCCTGCTGATCGACACCGCGAAGGCGTCACCGAGCTCGCCGCTGCGCACGACCTCCGCGCCCGCCTGGAGCACGGTCCAGGGTGAGCTGAGCTTGTCCGGGGGCAGCACGCCGGTCGCGCTCGCCAGCTGCCACAACGCGATGAGCACGACCGGGCTGATCCACCGCCGCAGGTCCGGTAGCCGCCGCCGGACCCGCGCCGGAGCGGCCGTTTCCGGGCGCGCGAGCACCGCTGTGGGGGATATCGCCATGGCCGCAACATTCGAGCCGTGGCCTCAGGGTGTCAACGCGGTCCCGGTATCTGGACGGAGGCGGATGACCGCGTCGACGGCGAGTACCCCGCGCGCGAACACCAGGAGCGGATTGACGTCCAGTTCGGCCAGTGTGTCCTTTATGGACGTCGCGTAGGCGGCGATGGCCTCGACCGCGTCGAGGACGGCCGCCAGATCCGCCGGTGGTTTCGAGCGGAAGCCGGTGAGGAGCCGATACACGCGGAGTTTCTTCACAGCCGCGGAAATGTCCTCGCGACGCGCCGGCAACAAGAGTGTCACCGAGTCACCGATGAGTTCGACCAGTGTGCCGCCGCTGCCGATCGTCAGCGCGAGGCCGAACCTCGGGTCGGCGCGGACGCCGACGATCAGCTCGGCCAGCACGCCGGTCGCCATCTGCTCGACGAGCAGCCGCGAGGAGAGCCGCCGCAGGTACTTCGCACCGATCCGGACCGACTCGGCGTCGCGCAGGTCGAGCTTGACCGCGCCCGCCTCTGTCTTGTGCGCGAGTGTTTCCGAAACCGCCTTGAGCACCACGGGGAAACCGAGTTCGCACGCCGCGTCCGGGGCCTCGTCGGCGTCGACGACCACGCCGTGCGGGACCGGGACACCCACCTCGGCGAGTGCGCGTTTGCTCTCCCACTCGTCGAGCTGGCGCACCGGGCCGGAGGCTTCACTACCGGCAAATGGCGGCTCTTGTTCGCGCACTTGGCCGATCTCGCGCGCGGCGCGGATCGCGTCGAGGCATTCGGCCATGCCCTGCATCGGCGCGATGCGGGCTTCGAGCAGCTTCGCGCCGACCTCCTCGGGGATGCCTTCGGGGAGCATGCTCACCACCGACGCGGGGGCGCCGGTGGCCGCGCGGGCGGCGATGAAGGAGTCCACTGTGGAGTGCCAGTCTTCGCCGTGACAGCGGTCGAGCCTCGGGTAGTCGAGCACCAGCAGGTGCTGGTCGAACCCGGCCGACAGCAGGCCGCTGAAGCAGTCGAGCTGCCTTCCGGCGTCGCCCCAGATGTAGGTCTGGTAGTCGAGCGGGTTGGCGACGCCGACCTTCTCACCCAGTGCCACGGTGAGCTTTTCCCTTGCCGCGACGGGAAAGTCCGGCATTTCGAGACCTCGGGCCGACGCCAGGTCGGCCACCAGCGCGGCCTCGCCGCCCGAACAGCTGGCCGACGCGATCGTCCCGCCCGGCAGCGGGCCGTGGACGTGCAGGAACTTCAGGGTTTCCGCGAGCCCGGCGAGGTCGTGGACGCGCGCGATGCCGCAGCGTTCGAACAGCGCGGTGCACAGATCGTCCGAAGTGGACAACGCGCTGGTGTGGCTCAGGTTGGTCCTGGCCCCGAGCTCGGACGAGCCGGACTTCAAGGCCACGACCGGCACGCCACGGCGCAACGAGCGTGTCGCCGCGCGTGCGAGCGCCTGGACGTCGTCGATGGCTTCGAGATAGAGGCCGATCGCGGTGACCCGGTCGTCGTCGACCATCGCGTCGATCAGCTCGGGGATCCGGGTGCACGCGCTGTTCCCGACGGTCACCACGTGCGCGATCGGCAGCGACCGCCGCTGCATGGTGAGGCTGTGCGCGACGTTGCCGCTCTGGCTCAGTATCGCGACGCCGCGCTCGACGCGGTGCCCGCCGTGCTGGTCCGGCCACAGCGCGACGCCGTCGACGTAGTTGAGCAACCCGAAGCAGTTCGGCCCGATCACCGCGAGGTCACCGGCCGCTTCGACCAGTTCCGCCTGCAGCGCGCTGCCTCGCGCACCGGTCTCGGCGAATCCGGACGCGTGGCAGACCACGCCGCCCGCGTCCACTTGGGACAGTGTCGCTACGAAGTCCACAGTGGACCGGGCGCGGACGGAGACGAACGTCGCGTCGGGAGCCTCCGGCAGTGCCCAGACGTCCGGGAAGCACGGGACACCGGCGATCTCGTCACGCTCGGGATGCACCGGCCAGATCTCGCCGGCGAACCCGATCTGCTTCGACTGCCGGATCACCTCGACGGCGGCCGCTCCCCCGGCGACCGCGATGTGCCGGGGCGCGAGCAGCCGCCGGAGGTTGCGGCGCGTCACCCCGCCCATCAAGCACCTCTCGGGCGGAGCAGGGCACGGGAGATGATGTGGCGCTGGATCTCGCTGGTGCCGTCCCAGATCCGCTCGAGCCTGGCGTCGCGCCAGTACCGCTCGATCCTGGTCTCGGCCATCAGCCCGAGCCCGCCGAAGACCTGCACGGCCTGGTCGGTGATCCGGCCGAGCGCCTCGGACGCGAACAGCTTCGCCATGGCGACGTCGGAGTCACTCATGGTGCCCTGGTCGCATTTCCACGCGGCACGCAGTGTCAGCAGTTCCGCGGCATCAAGCTCGGTCGCGAGGTCCGCGAGCGGGAACCCGACGCCCTGGAACCGGCCGATCGGCTGGCCGAACTGCTCGCGCTGAGCCGCCCAGTCCAGCGCGAGGTCCAGCACCCGCCGTCCGCGGCCGACGCAGGTCGCGGCCACGCTGAGCCGGGTCGAGCCGAGCCAGGTGTTCATCAGCTCGAAGCCCTGGCCCTCGTCGCCGAGCCGCTTCCACGCGGGCACGCGCACGTTCTCGAAGAACAGCTCACACGTGTGGTAGCCGCGGTTGGACACGCACGCCGGGCCGCGCCGCACGGTCACGCCCGGCGAGTCGAGATCGACCAGGAACCCGGTGATCAGCGCCTTTTTGCCGTGCGAGGTCTGCTGGACGCCGGTGGCGGCGAACAGGATCACGTAGTCGGCGACGTCCGCGTGCGAGATGAAGTGCTTGCCACCGGTGATCACGTAGTCGTCGCCTTCGCGAACCGCGCGAGTGGTCATCGAGCGCACGTCCGAGCCCGAGCCGGGCTCGGTCATCGCGAGGCAGTCGATCCGCTCGCCGCGCACGGTCGGCAGCAGGTAGTCGTCGCGCTGCCTGCCCTCGCAGGCCAGCAGGATGTTGCTCGGCCGCGCGACCAGCGAGTGCAGCGCGTACGAGGCGCGCCCGAGCTCGCGCTCGGCCAGCGCGACCCCGACCGCGTCGAGCCCGCCGCCGCCGATCTCGGCGGGCATGTTCGGCGCGTAGAGCCCGGCTGCGAGCGCTTTCTCGGTGATCTGCTTCTGGAGATCGGCCGGCACCTCGTCCAGCCGCTCGACTTCGTCCTCATGGGGATACAGCTCTTTTTCCACGAAATCCCGGACGGTGCCGACGATCAAGCGCTGCTCGTCGGTCAGGTCGAACTGCATGGGCCTGTCCTCGCGTCTCATAATGTGCAACACTGCACCGAATAATGAAACGGTAACCGTGGCCGGATCGACGCGTCAAGAGAGGAAATCTCCATGGACGCCGACGCTCGTGTGCAGTCCCTCGACCGGGCTATTGCCCTGCTCAACGCGGTGGCGGACACTCCGCCCGGCGGCGAGTCGGCGGCCGCGCTCGGCGCCAGATGCGGGCTCAACCGGGCGACCGCGTGGCGGCTGCTGGCCACCCTCGAACATCACGGAGTACTCGAACGCGACCCCGAGACCGGCAACTTCGCGATCGGCTTCACCGTCGAGCGCTGGGCCTCCGAAGCCGGTGTCGAGGGACTCGTCCGCCGCGCGCACCCGATCGTCGAGCGGATCGCGGCCACCACGGGCGAGACGGCGAATTTGGCGCTGCCCCGGCGTTTTGGACTGACCTATGTGGACGAAGCGGTCCCGCATTCGGTGCTCAGCGCGCGCTGGCTCGGCTGGCAGGCACCATTACATGCGACGTCGACCGGCAAGGCGTACCTCGCCTGGCTGCCCGAAGACGAAGTGAGCACGTTGCTTTCGGGCGAGCTGAAGTCCTACACGGCCAAGACGATCGCCGACCGGCGAGAGCTGCGCGATGTGCTCATCCGCGTCCGCGAGCGCGGGTACTCGGTCAGTGTCGGCGAGATGGAAGACGACTTGTTCGGCGTCTCAGCCCCCGTGCTCGGGACCCGCGGACGGCCGCTCGGCGTGGTGAGCGTCTGGGGCGCGCTGAGCCGGGTCGGCGAAGCGGAACTGCCCGAATTCGGTGAGCTCGTGGCGGAGGCCGCGGGCCAGATCGCTGCCATCATGAACGGGTGAGCCCACGCAGGCGGTTGTTCTTCGGCATCCTCACCGTGGTGCTCGCGCTGCTCACCGCCTGGGTGACCGTGAGCGCGCTGCGGCCCGGCGCGCCGCAGACCGGCAGGCCGCCGCAGGAACGGCTCGGCCCGGTGCTGCTCGTGCCCGGGTACGGCGGCGGGCGCGACGCGCTCGAGGCGCTGGCCGACCGGATCCGCGACGAGACCGGCCGCGACACCCGCGTGCTCACCTTGGACGGCGACGGCACCGGCGACCTGCTCGCCCAGGTCAAGGTGCTCCGCGACGCGGCGGCCGACGCGCCGTCCGTCGACGTCATCGGCTACTCCGCGGGCGGGGTCGTGGCCAGGCTGTGGACTTCCCGCGACGGCGCGCATCAGGCGCGGCGGATCATCACGCTCGGCGCGCCGCTGCACGGCACCCGCGTCGCCGCGATCGGCGGCGCGATCGTGCCGGGCGGGTGCCCGACGGCGTGCCAGCAGCTCGCGCCCGGCAGCCCGGTGCTGGCCAGGCTGGACGCCGAGAAGCTGCCGTCCGGGCTCCCCTGGCTTTCGGTGTGGAGCCGCGACGACCGGACGGTCACGCCGCCGGAATCGGCCGAGTTGGACGGCGCGCTGAACCTCGCGGTCCAAGACGTCTGCCCGGGCGCCGTTGTCCAGCACGCCGAGCTGCCGACGCATCCCGTGGTGGTCAGGATGGTGCTGGACGCGCTCGGCACCGAGCCGCTGAGCGTGCCTAGCTGCTGATGTCCTTGGTGGCGAAATTCGCCCACGCCGCACCGAAGAAGACCACCAGGTAGCCCGCCTGCAGCCAGAGCCCGCTGGTGATGTCGCGCCAGAACAGCGGGTCTCGGAAGAAGTCGATCCACGCCAGCCAGTAGTGCGTCGGCAGATAAGGCTTGACGACCGCGGCCGCGTCGAGCGTCTCCAATACCGAGCTGGTGATCAGCACGGCGAGCGCGCCGAGCGCCGCGCCCAGTCCCGAGTCGGTGACCGTCGAGAAGAACAACGCGATGGCGCCGAAGCCGAGCATTGACGCGACGACATAACCAATCGCGCCGAGCAGCCGTGTCGCGAGATCACCGGTCGACAGCGCGGAGCCGGACAGCGAGGTCACGGCGCCCGGCTGGCCCACCGCCTCCGCACCGCTGCCGAACAACGCGGTCCCCAGCAGATACGAGGTGAGCACGACGAGGATCACGGCGATCAGCGTGAACACGGCGAGCGCGCACATTTTGGCCGCCAGCAACCGGGTCCTGCCGACCGGGCGCGCCAGCAGATACCGCAGCGTGCCGCCCGCCGCTTCGCCCGCGATGGCGTCGCCCGCGAGCACCGCGACCGAGATCGGCAGGAAAACGGGCAGCACCAAGGCCAGCGCGGCGGCCGGATACAGCGCTCCGTTGCTCATCACCGCCGACAGGAACGCGCCGCCTTGCCCCGGCGGCGGCGCGAAGTCCGCCGTGGCGAGGAAAACCGCGACCAGTGCGGGCAGCGCGCACAGCAGGACCACGCTGACCCACACGCGCGGGCGCAGCGCGAGCTTGCGCAGTTCGACGGCGATCACGGCTTGCTCCCGTCGAACCGGTCGGCGCCGGAGCTGGTCGCGTCGAGCACGACCTGTTCCAGCGAACGGAATTCCGGCTCGATCGCGGCGACCCGCACGCCGGATTCGACCAGCCAGGTGTTGAGCCGCGCCGGGTCCGGGTGCCGGATGAGCAGCCGGTCGCCGTCGCGCCGCTCCAGCTGGCCGTCGAGCAGCAGCACGGCCGCGGACGCGTCCGGCGTCTGCACGATGACCCGGCCGGTCGGCGAGCGCATCGCGCCGAGTTCGTCCTGCAGCACCAGTTTCCCCCGGTCGACCACGCCGACGTGCGTGCACAGCTGCTCGACCTCGAACAGCAGATGACTGGACAGGAACACGGTCGTGCCCTCGCGGTTGAGCCCGATCAGCAGCTCGCGGATCTCTTTGATGCCTTGGGGATCGAGCCCGTTCGTCGGCTCGTCGAGTATCAGCAGGCGTGGTTTGCGCAGCAGCGCGGCGGCCAGCCCGAGCCGCTGCCGCATGCCGAGCGAGTACGCCTTCACCGGGCGCCGGTCGATCCCGGCGAGCCCGACCTGTTCGAGCGCTTCCTCGACCCGTGCGCGCCGCGTGCGCCTGCCGCCGCGACCACTCGCGTCGAGCAGTTCGAGATTGCGCGGCCCGGAAAGGTGGTTATACGCGGCCGGGCCTTCGACGAGCGCGCCGACCTCGGGCAGCGCGTCGGACAGGTGCCGGGGCACCGTGCGCCCGAGGATCTCGATCTCGCCGCTGGTCGCGTAGACCAGGCCGAGCAGCATCCGGACGAGCGTGGTCTTGCCGGAGCCGTTCGGCCCGAGGAAGCCGTAACGCTCCCCCTCGGCGACCGAGAGGTTCACCGAGTCGACGGCGGTGAGCCCGCCGAAGCGCTTGGTCAGCGCGTGGGTGACGATCATCGGGGCAGCCCGCTCAGCTCGGTCGCGGCCAGGTGCAGCAGGCCGGGCGTGACCGTGCCCGCCAGCAGGAACCAGCGCCGCGTCTTGGTCGAGCGCACGATGAGCAGCGACGCGGGCGAGATCTGCAACGCCTGCCCGTTACCGGTGTTCAGCTGCACCGGGGCCGACCCCGCCCTGGCCGCCGCGTCCGAGATGGCGGCGCCGAGATCTCGTGGCACGGCGACGACCACGAAGGCGGCCAGTCCCGAGCCGTAGACGCCGGCGCCCTGCGAGTTCTCGGCGCCGGTGCGCAGTTCGCGCCCGGCGATCTTGCCCGGTAGCTGCACCTGCGCGAGCGCGCCGAGGTCGTACGCGATGTCGGGCGCGTTCGTGACGCTGTAGCCGCTGCCTGGCAGTCTCGCCGGGAAGTCGAGCAGTGGCCGGGTCTGCCGGAGTTCGGCGAACGCGGTGGTGAGCACCGGGCTGTTCTGGCCGCGCGCGGTCACTTCGACGGCCAGCGGCAGGCCGGTGATCTGGTCCGCCCAGACGTCGATCTGGCCGAGTGTGGTGGCCGGGTCGGCCGGGATCAGGCGCAGGCCGGGCGCGGCGATCCCGGCGATCCGGCGGCTGGGCAACGGTGTCACCGGATCTTGCGGGACGGCGCCGAGCAGGCGGCGGGCCAGCTCCGGTGGGAGGAGGTCGCCCGCCCTGGGCGTGCGGATCGGTGGTTCGCCGACCAGCTGGGTGAGCAGGTTCGTCTCGTAATCCCAGCTGTAGGCGTTGCCGATCGTGCGGTAGATGTCCTGCTCACCCGCGGCGGTGAGCACCGAAACGCGGGACTCCTCCGGCGACGCGTACCAGACACGCAGTCTGGTCTTGCCGTTAAGAAGCGAGGTGAGGTTTCCCGAGTTAGGAAGCTCTGGCAGTGCCATGGAGCCGACGCTCTCGGCATAGCCTTGATAAGGCTGGGGAGCCGAGCGCAGGATCAGCGTGCGCAGGCGTCCCGCGTCCGCCTGTGCGCTCGACGGCGCGACCGCCTTGACGGCGGCGGGCACCGCTATGAGCGTCACGGCGACCGCCGCGACCAGCGCCCAGCGGCGCCGCTTTTCCCTTCGCACGACTGACAAGAGCACAGCCTTTCTAAGGTCTGCACTCTTTCTACGCTGTGAAAGGCCGGCCGGACACCGGCCAGAACGGGGTGATCCGGCCGGTGCCGGTGTGCTAGCCGAACATCCGCCGCCACTCGTCGAGGTTCCGCGGCTGGAACACGAAGTTCGTGTCGCGCACGTGCGACAGGTTCGCCGAGGGGTCGGCCGAGTACTGATGACCTGGGTAGACGACCGGATCGCCCGGCAGCTTGGCCAGCTCCTGCAGGCTCGCGTAGATCGCCTCGGAGTCGCCGCCGGGGAAGTCGGTGCGGCCACAGCCTTCGAGGAACAGCGTGTCCCCGGAGACGAGCTTGCCGTCGACCAGGAAGCACTGGCTGCCCGGCGTGTGGCCGGGGGTGTGCAGCAGGCGGATCGGCACGGCGCCGACCTCGACCACGTCGTCGTGGTCGTGCCCGCGCAGATCGGAGTCCGAGACACCGGTGGTGCGGCGGACCCATTCGGCCTCGGCGTTGTTGACGTGCACCGGGACGGGCTGCAGCGCGAGCAGTTCGGCGAGGCCGGGCAGGGTGAAGCCCATCATCGTGCCGCCGACGTGGTCGGGGTGGTGATGGGTGGCGAGCACGCCGGTGAGCCGCATGTCATCCTCGGCGAGCACGTTCAGCAGGTCACCGACGGCGTACGCGGGGTCGACGATCACCGCTTCCCTGGTCTCGGTGTCGCCGATGAGATAGGCGAAGTTGACCATCTGGGTGGCCACCGGGTCACCTACCGCGAAGTCGCGGCCTGCGAGAAGCTGTCGGAAGTAGAGGCGATCGCTCATGGCCCCAGCCTAGGGCTCGTGAGTGGCGTAGCCGGTGAGAACCCTGGGCCGGGCGGTGAGCGCGTGACCTGGACAGTCAAGCCAGGTGAGGGATGGCCGTGCGAAACCCGAGTTCGGGCCATTGGGTGGCCCAAACCCGGGTTTCGCGAAGATCAACTTGCGAAAGTGGCGTTTGCGCGACTCAAGGTTCTCACCAGGCACCGACGCCATTACCTTGGGATTTCCACCCGATAACCGCCCGCAACGCTCACGAGTCCTGTACTCAGAGGACTAGGCCGACTGGACGAACGCGCCGACCGCTACGGTGTCCACTAAAGAGTGAACGAGAGTGAGCTGATGTCTTCGGCCCTGTTCATCGAGCCGTGCGGCGCGAACAGCATCATCAGGGTACCCGGTGATCGGGACGCCCGGGAGCATGCCCTGTTCACGGCCGTCCCCTCGGTGCCGGGTGAAGCCGTCGTGACCGCCACCGTCGGCGCCTTGATGAACCGGGACCTGCCTCAGGTCGTGGCGCAGGCCGCCAAGCGAGACCTTTCGGTGAAGCGGGTGTGGCTCGCGCTCTCAGGACTCGGAAGGCCTATCAAGACCGGCAGCCCGTTCCCGCAGCGGCTCGCCGAGAGCCTCGGCGTGGAAGTGCTCGCCCCGGACGGCGCGTTGTCGCTCGCGCCCGGCGGCCTCCTGTTCGTCGGTGGCGGGGTATGGCGATGTTTCCGCCCGTCGGACACGAGCCGTCCGTGGGGCACCCGGTTCCCGCAGCCCGAGTGGGAGGCGCTGCTGCCGCAGGACCCGGTCACGGTCGCGGGCCTGACGGTCGAGCCGATCCCGGCCGGGCTCCTCGTCCGGCCCGACGGCGCTTCGCCGACGTCCCCGGTCGACCCGGCGTACGCGGTCGCCGTCGATCCGGCGCGGCCCCGGCTCGTGCTCGGCAGGCCCGGCGAGGCCGGCTACTCCCCCGCGCAGGCCGCCGCGCTTCTCACGCGCCTGCGCACCTCGTTCGAACTCGTCCCCCACACCCCGCGCGTGGCGACCACCGACTGGCTCGCCGAGCTGGCAGCCAGGCTCGGCCAGGACGTCCGCGCGGCCACCGGCATGCCGCTCTACGCGCTCGACGGCTCCGTGCAGGTCATCGCGCACAACATCGAGGGCGGCCAGCTGCTCCGGCACGCCGCGACGGTCCGGATCCACCAGCCGGACGGCCGCATCCGCGTGCTCGCCTACACACCGCCGCCCGCGGGCTGGGTGGTCGCGAAAGACCGCGTCTTCCGGCTCCCGAGGGCCGCCGAGCTGACGCCGGGTGACCCGGTCGTCGAGGTGATCCCGGCCGGGCTGGCCGTGATCCCGTCGGCCATCGCGACCGGCAGGCACGCGGCGTCACTCCTGGCCGCCGAGCCGCACCGGTTCATCGTGACGGTCGGCCTGCCCGGCGCGGGCCTGCCGGGCTGGACGCCCGAGATCCTCTCGGCGCTGCTGGCCGGGTTGCCGCCGGACGCCTTGGCCCGCTTGCGCATTCTCGTGCTGGCGCGGGTCACCGAGTCCGATCGGGAGATGCTCGCCGAAGCGGCGGGCGGCCACGCGCGGGCACTCGAGTTCTCGCAGGTGCCCGCCGGTTCGCAGGACGGCACCGCCGCGCCGGTGGCGGTCGAGCCGGTCACCATGCCCCACGCGCGCCACCGCAGCACGAAGATCGAGCAGACCGAGTTCCAGCGGCTGGCCTCCTTCGAGCCCGACCCGGCGGTCCCGGCCGCCGAGCGCGCCGACCTCGCGGCCGTCCGCTGCTACCTCGGCGGCGGCCCGCTCGGCGCGGTCGCGATCAACGCCAAGCTCGCCGCGGGCACGCCCGTGCCGACCGCCTACCTGGCCTGCCTGAACTCGGGGCTGCGCAGGCTGCCGGTGCACCGCGGCGTCGTCTACCGCCCGATCCGCTTGTCCGGCAAGGAGAATCTGGCCTTCGGCGAGGGCGAGGTGCTCACCGAGCCCGGGTTCCTGACGACGTCGGCCACCACCGGCATCGCGGTCCCCGGCTCCGACGTCGACCTGCTCATCTGGTCCCGCAACGGGCGCCGCACCGACGAGCTCGGCGTGGCCGGGTTGTCCGAAGAGATCGTCTTCAGCGCCAAGACACGCTTCAAGGTGCTGGCGCTCGACTTCGAGTCCCCGCCCGCGGTGCTCCTGCGCGAGCTGCATCCGGACGAGATCCCGTATTCGCGGATCCTGGACACCACGGACGTGGCGGTCCTCTCGAAGCTCAGAAGGGCACTGGACCGGCGAAGAGCCAGCGCGCGCGTCGCCGTCACCGACGAGGACCAGCAGGCCAGGCTCGCCGAACCACCGCAGACCATGTCCCCGACTTCGTGAGGCCCCCGATGCCCGAAGACGAAACCCCGCCCCCGCCGCCGGCGCCCTGGTCGATCCCGATCCAGCTCGCCGTGCCGCTGCCTGACGTCTTCGCGGCGCAGCGGGCGGGCGCCGAGCCCGCCGACAACGGCTGACCGCTAGGGCTGTGCGGCCTGCGGCGGGTGCCGCAGGGGTCGGCTGAACGTTGTGAACGGGGCGTTCACAACGCTGAGCGACGCAAACGCCCCGCTCATTACGTCGGGCTCGCGCGAGGGCCTGCTTGAAGGGGGTCGTGAGCGTTGCGGGCGGTTAGAACCGCCCGCAACGCTCACGACCTCCGCCGACCAGCGAGAGTCCGCGGGCACCGAGCCCGCCGGCTAGAACATGCGGCTCGGGTTGCGCAGGAACGTCTGCCACAGCCGGACGGTGTCCAGGTCCTCCCACTCTTGCTCCTCGATCCCGTACTCGGTCAGCTCGAGGATCTGCGCCCCCGGCAAGGCAGCGACCAGCGGCGAGTGAGTCGAATAGATGACCTGAGCGGTCTGCGTGGTCACGAGTTCCCGCAAGCAGTTCAGCAGCGCGAGGGTCGAGTGGAACGACAGCGGCCCCTCGGCTTCGTCGAGCAGGAACAGGCCGGGGCCGTTGAACCGCCCGGTGATCGCCCCCAGATAAGACTCACCATGGCTGACCTCCTCGGTCCGGCGGTCGCCGTAACCCGACACGCCGAACTCGGTCATGTAGGACAACATCCCGTGCGCCGTCTCGGCGCGCAGGAAGAACCCGGTGGCCTTCCGCCCGGTGAAGCCGCCCGCGCCGCGACGCAGCCGCAATGACTCGCCGAGCGGGCTCTTGCTCAGCGGGCTGGAGTACTGCCTGCCGCCGTGGCCGCCGCGCACGTCCAGCCCGTACGCCTCGGCGATGCCCTCCAGGAGTGTCGACTTGCCGCTGCCGTTGCCGCCGACGAGCACGACGAGGTCGCTGGTGAAGGTCAGGCCGTGCTCGGCCACGTGGCGGATCGCCGGGACCGAGAGCGGCCAGGCCGATTCGTCCTGGTCGGCGAGCGGCGGGGTCACCTCGAGGCGTTCGATGATCATGGCCCGAACCTAGAACCGGAGTTGTGAAGCCCACGTCGATCGACACCCGTTCAGCGGCAGAGTCACCCCCTACCGCTGGGTAACCTCTCGGGAAACGAGGACGGGGGTACCCATGAGCACGTCCGAGGCTCTGGTTGCTGAACAGGTGATCGACACCGGCCGCTATCCCTTGTCCGAGCCCGGCGGCGCCGCGTGGCGCGAGGCCGTCTCGGCGACTCATCGTGAACTGAGGGAATCCGGGTGCAGTGTGCTGCCGGACTTCGTGCGCGCGGAGCTGATCGGCGCGCTGCGTGCCGAATGCGTGCAGGTCGCGCCGCTGGCCCACTTCGACGTCGAGACCGTCAACGCCTACAACATCGCCCTCGACACGCCGCTGCCCGAAGATCATCCGGGGCGGACGACCATGGAACGCGGCAACGCCTTCGTCGCGCGTGACCGCATTCCCGCGCACTACCTCATCCAGCAGCTCTACGGCAGCGGGCTGTTCCAGCGATTCGTGGCGGACTGCTTCGAGCTGCCGCAGGTGCACGAACTCGCCGATCCGCTGTCGGGGCTGGTGCTCAATGTGGTGTCACCTGGGCTTTCACATCCGTGGCACTTCGACACGAACGAGTTCACCGTCAGCATGCTCACGCAGGAATCCGAGTCGGGCGGTGTTTTCGAGTATTGCCCGAACATCCGGTCGGCGGCCGCCGAGAATTTCGATGACGTGCGTGCCGTGCTTGCCGGGCGTGGCGATCACCTGATCCGGCGACTTTCCTTGCGACCCGGTGATCTTCAGTTGTTCAAAGGCCGCTATTCATTGCACCGGGTGAGTACGGTGGACGGCGAGACAGCACGCCATTCGGCGATCTTCGCTTACAGCGAGCGTCCGGGGGTCATCGGCAGCGTCGAACGGACACGGCAGCTCTTCGGCCGGGTGCTGCCGGATCATCTGGCCGCGGCGGGGAACGCCGTCCGGGGTGACCAGCTGCTGGATTGAGGGAGACCGACCGTGCGCGCCGAGAACGCCGCCAAGACCTCGTTCGACCATATCTACACCGAGCCCGATCCGCGCGCGTTCTTCACCGCGCTGCGGGAACTGGACTACCGCATCCCGCAGCTGGCGAAACCGCATTTCACGAAATTCATCGAGGAATACCGGGAAGCGCACCGGGTCGAAGCGCCGACCGTGCTCGACATCGGCTGTTCCTATGGCGTCAACGCCGCGTTGCTCCGATGCGACGCGTCGATGGACGAGTTGTACGAGCTCTACGGCGAAAGCCCGCTGACCCGTGACGCGCTGCTGGTGCGCGACCGCGAGCTCGTGCGCCGCCGGTTCGGCCTGGCGAAGACCAGCTTCATCGGGTTCGACCGCTCCCGGCCCGCGCTCGCGTACGCGCTCGAGGCCGGGTTCATCGACGACGCGCTCGAAGCCGACCTGGAGCACAACGAACCCACTGAGCGGCAACGTGCCCAGCTCGCCGCCGCGGACATCGTGATCTCGACCGGGTGCATCGGCTACGTCACCGAGGCGACCATTTCGCGGGTCGCCGCCGCGCACGGCGAGCGCAGGCCGTGGATGGCGCATTTCGTGCTGCGGATGTTCTCGTACGAACCGATCGCGCGCGGCCTCGCCGAGCTCGGCTACGAGACCGTGGCCGTCGAAGGCGTGTTTAAGCAGCGGCGTTTCAGCTCGGCGGAAGAACAGTCTCAGGTGATCGGCACGCTCGCCGCGGCCGGAGTGGATCCGCGCGGACTCGAAGACGACGGCTGGCTCTACGCTCAGCTCTACCTTTCCCGTCCACGCACCACATAAAGGATGCCCGTGAACAACAGCCAGGAATGGTCAAGCCGCACTTTCGGCAACGAAGAACTCCTCCCGCGCGTGCCGCTGCCGACGCTGGAGGCGAGCTGCGCCCGGTTCCTCGAGTGGTGCACCCCGCTGCTGAGCACCGAGGAGCTGGCGACGACCGAAGCCGCGGTGAAGGCCTACCTGGCGCCGGAAAGCCCCGCGCACGAACTGCACGCCACGCTCAAGGCGTACGACGAGAGCGAGGGAGTGCACAGCTGGCTGGACACGTTCTGGCCGTCGCGGTACCTCGGCCGCCGTGACCGGATCGCGCTCAACGCGAACTTCTTCTTCCTGTTCAAGGAATCCGAAGAGAGCCAGCTCGAGCGCGCCGCCGGGCTCGTGGCGTCGGCGGTCAACTACAAGCTGCTGCTCGACGAGGAACTCCTGCCGCCGATCGTGCAGCGCGGGCAGGCACATTCGATGGTGCAGCACAAGTTCCTGTTCTCCGCCACCCGCATCCCCGGCGAGGTCCAGGACACCGCGCGCACGCCTTACACCGACGAATGGCCGGGCCCGTCGGCCGAGCGGCACATCGTGGTCTTCTTCCGCGGCGCCATGATCCGGATGGACGTGATCGGCCCCGACGGCGTGCCGCATTCACTCGAAGACCTCGCCGCCGGCCTCGACGCGATCATGAAGTCGGCTTCGGCGCCGGAAACCTCCGCCGGGCACTTCACCACGAAGGCCCGCGCCGAGTGGGCGTCGACGCGGCAGGAGCTGATCGCGGCAGGCAACGCCGAGGCACTCGACGCGGTCGAGACGGCGTTGTTCTGTCTCTGCCTGGAGGATTTCGCGCCCAAGGACACGCAGGAGGCGTGCGACCATCTTTTCCACGGCGACAGCGGCAACCGGTGGTTCGACAAGGCCGTCTCGCTGATCGTCTTCGCCGACGGCACGGCCGGGATCAACGTCGAGCACTGCCGCCTCGACGGCACCACGATCCTCGGTTTCACCGACACCCTGCTCGGCTCCCCCGCTGCGGAGCAGTCGGCTCGCTCGGGCGCCCGATCCCAAGGCGTCCCGGCGTTCGCGCCGATCGACTTCACGCTGACGCCTTCACTCCGCGCCGATGCCGAAGCGGCGGCCGCGGCCTTCGCGAAGTACGCGGCCGACAACGCGACGTCGATCGTGTCCTTCCAGGATTTCGGCGCCACCACGGCGAAACAGCTCGGCATGTCGCCCGACGGCTTCGTGCAGATGGCATACCAGCTCGCGCACAAGCGCACCAAGGGCCTGCTGGGCGCCACCTACGAGTCGATCGCCACCCGCCAGTACCAGAACGGCCGCACGGAGGCGATGCGCTGCGTCACCCCCGAAGCCGTCCGTTTCGTCGCCACGATGGAAGACCCGGCCGCGGACGCGGATACCCGCCGCGCCGCTTTTCGTGCGGCGGCGGCGAAACACGTCGCGCGTGCGAAGGAATGCCAGCTCGGCGACGCGCCCGAGCAGCACCTGTGGGAGCTGCAACTCATCCAGAAGCGGCGCGGCGAAGTCACGGAACCGCTGGCGCTGTACGACTCCCCCGGCTGGACCGTCATGCGCGACGACTACCTGAGCACCAGCTCGGCGCCGTCGTACAACATCCAGTACTTCGGCTTCGGCTCGACCAGCAGCAAATGCATCGGCGTCGCCTACGTGCTGCTGCAGGACCGGCTGAACATCTACCTCAGCACGCCGCTTCCGGTGGCGGACAAGATGTCGCTGTTCGCCGAGAACCTGGGCAACGCGCTGGTCGAGCTGCGCGACCTGCTCGCCTCCGAGTAGGGAGCCGGTCTCGGGCAAGGACTGGGGTCGTGAGTGTTGCGACCGGTTCTAACGGACCGGTACCTGGCTACCTACCACGCGAGTCTCGGCGCGAGTGGAAGGTTTGCTCCGTTAGATGCAGAAATTCTTCCACTCGCTCGAGCCCGTCGACCCTGGGCACGTGACAAGGGTCGCCCTTGCAACGCTCTGGGTGACAAAGGCCGCCCTTGTCACCCAGACCGGGGCCCGGCGTGTGGGAAACGGAGCGTTGAACGCCTCGTTTCCCACACACCACCACACATAAGTCACTTTCGTTCCGCTGAGCGTGACACAAGCCCCGCCCGTGCACGCCAGCCAAGGCCACGTCACGGGCGGGTCGTCGAATACCGGTTCGCTCTAACCGGCCGGAACACTCACGAGCCCTGGCACGAGTGGCTATTCGCCGACTTCGCCGTCGGCCATCTCGCGCAGGAAGTCGAGATGGCCGACGTGCCTGGCCGTCTCCTGGACCAGGTGCGCCAGCAGCCAGCGCACGGTGAACTCGCCCTTGCGCCGTGAGCGTTCCGCAGCCGCCATGCCGACCAGCGCGCCTTCCGAGCGGGCCCATTCGGCTTGATAAGCGGCGACCACCGAAGCCGGGGTGTCGTCGTCGGTGATGTTCCAGCTCGGGTCGGGGCTGCCCGCCCACAGGGACGGCAGGTCGCTTCCGCCGCCCTCGATCGAGAACCACCAGCGCTCAGCCGCGGTCAAGTGCTTGATAACGCCGAGAGCGCTCATGCCCGGCGAAGTCGCCAGAGGCGCGGCGATCGCCTGAGAGCGCGAAAGCCCGGCCACCTTGTTAACGGCTGTCGCGCGTAAGAAGCGCAGGAACTCCCATTGCAGGCGCAGTTCGTCGTCGGCCAGCGTCTCCGGCCACGCGCGCTCCACGCTCGAACTCGTGTTCGACATGGGCGGACCCTACCAGCAGCGCCGCGCTGTCTACACTGGACAGCGATGACCAAGGTGCCCGCCTCGACGCTCGCGGTGATCGCGGCAGGCGGCGCGATCGGCGCGTGCGCGCGCTACGGCGCGACCCTGCTCTGGCCGACCGGGGCGACCGCCTTTCCCTGGACGACGTTCGCCATCAACATCACCGGAAGCGCGCTGCTGGGTGTCGTGCTGGTGCTGATCATCGAGCGTGCCACCGTGCATCCGCTGGTCCGGCCGTTCGTCGGGACCGGGATCATCGGCGGCTACACCACGTTCTCGACCTACGCGGTCGACGCGCAACGGCTGATCGGCAACGGCCACGCGCTGACCGCGCTCGTGTACCTGACAGCGACCCTGCTGACCGCGCTCGCCGCCGTCTGGGCCGCCGCCGCGCTGACCCGTGCCGCGCTGGGCCGGAAGGATCACGCGTGAACTGGCTGCTCGTGATCGCCGGGGCCGTGATCGGCGCGCCGCTGCGGTATCTGACCGACCGGGCTGTGCAGGCGCGGCATGGCGGGGCGTTCCCGTGGGGCACCTTCACCGTCAACATGATCGCCTGTTCCGTGCTCGGCGGGCTCGCGGGCGCGGCCAGCTCCGCCGTCGTTCCGCAGTGGGTGCAGCTGTTCCTGGGCACCGGGTTTTGCGCGACGCTGAGCACGTACTCGACCTTCTCGTACGAGACACTGCGGCTGGCCGAGACCGGGGCGAAGCTCTACGCCGTGGCCAACGCCGTGATCAGCGTGGTCGCCGGGCTCGGCGGGGCGTTTCTCGGCGGCGCCGTGGTCCAGCTCTTCCTCTAGCGAAAGCGTCATTTGACGCATAGCGCGGCGACGCCCGGACGTAGCGTGGAGCCGGACTGCCCGGTCCCGCCCGGGCGGCCGGCGCCGTGCTGGAGGTCGTGTGTCACTCGTCGAGCGGTTCGTGATCGGCGTCGATATCCAGGGCTTCAGCGGGCGCGGCACTCGTGAGCAGGTCGAGCTGCAGCGAGCGCTCGACCGGATGCTCGACGACGCGGCGGAAAGCGCGGGGGTCAGCAGACGGAACTGGGAGCGCCGGGCCGATGGCGACGGGGAGTTCGCGGTGCTGCCCGCCGACGTCGACCTGCTCGCCATGGTGCGCGGGTTCGTCAACGAACTCGACATTCGCCTGATGGACCACAACGAGGACCACTCGCCGAAGATGAGGATACGGCTGCGCGTGGCCATGCACACTGACGTGCTGACCGACGGCGTGCTGGGCAGGGCCGGGCCCGCGCCGATCGTGCTGGCGCGGCTGCTGGACTCGGCTCCGGTGCGCGCGGCGCTGAAGGAACAGCCGACCGCGCATCTGGCCCAGATCATCTCGGAGCCGGTCTATCTGAAGGTGGTCATGTCCGGGCTCGGTGGACTGCGCCCGTCGCAGTTCGCGAAGGTGCTGGTGGATCTGCCGGAGAAGGACTTCCACCAGACCGCCTACCTCTATGTGCCGACGGGATTCCCCGCGCCCCAAACCGAATCATCCGCCGCTCGGCCGAAACCGCCGTCGTTTCCGTTCCCTGTCCCGCTGCCGAAACGGACACCGGCCGCGACGCTGCGCACCGAATCCGCGCCGGCGGCCGTCGAGGAGAGCCCGCCGCCCGAACTCACCGCCGCGCTGCGGGAGCGGGTGTCCCAGGTCAAAGCCGCGCTCATGGAGCGTCAGCTGGAACTCGCCGACACACTGACGACGCTGGCGGTGGTCGACTCGGCGGACCGCGGCCGTGCCGGGTGGCTCCGCATGCCGGACGGCGACCAGGTTCCGCTCGAGCTGATCAGCGCGCTGGACGCGGAATGGGCCGAGTATTCCTGCGGCGTCTGGGGTTTTCACGCTCAGGTACTGCGGCTGGCCGACCTCAAGCCGTTCGGTCGCCGCGAGTTCCGCGAGGTCTGCGTCCGGCTCGGCTGGCGGGCCGAGCCGGACGAGGTCGCGCTCCCCTATCCGTCCTTCGGTTCCCGCGCCGGGCAGGGCGGTCCCTTCTACCCGACGCTGCGAAATCCGGCCAGGGAAGCCTTCGCCGAGTGGCATCACGAGTGGGAGTCCACGGTCCTGTCGGTGCACGCCCGGCTGCGGGCACGGGAAGGGACGACATGGGCTACGTGATCCTGGTCTTGGTCCTCGCGGCCATCGGCTACGTCCTTTACGCCGGCCGGTATGTCATTCCGGCGGGCCAGGTCGGGATCGTCACCAAGAAATTCGGTGCCAGGGCGGCCGGTGACGACGAGCTGAAGGTCAGCATCGGCGGCGGAGCCGGTGTCCAGGCGCGGACGCTCAGGCCGAACACCAGGGGCTGGCTGCCGCCGTTCGTCTACGAGGTCGCGTGCGTCCCGCAGGTCGGCGTCCCCAACGGGACGATCGGCTTGGTGGTGGCCAAGGTCGGCAAGATCCGCCCGCCGGGACGGCCCCTGGCCGACCACATCGACTGCGACCATTTCCGTGACGGCGAGAAGTTCCTCAGGGCGGGCGGCCAGCAAGGACGGCAGCTGCAGGTGCTCACCAGCGGCCGCTACGCCATCAACACCGAGATGTTCGAGATCATCACCGTCGACACCCCGGAGGCCGCGGAGCGCGAGAAGGTGCCCGAGGCCGCGCTGCGTGAGGTGGAGATCCCGGTCGGCGCGACCGGCGTCGTGGTGACCAGGGCGGGCACCGAGCCAGACGAGGAGGAGTTCTCGGTCGGCCCCGTCGTGCCAGGCCACGAGAGTTTCCAGCTGCCCTGGGTGTTCCTGGACAACGGCGGGCTCAAGGGCGTCCAGGAGGAGACGCTCCGCGAAGGTGGCCAGTACGCCATCAACCCGTGGTTCGCCCACGTGGTCCAGATCCCGACCAGGGAACTGATCCTGGAATGGTCGAAGGACAAGAAGCCGGGCGGCAACCTCGACGCGGCGCTGGGGCAGATCGTGCTCGACGTCCAGGGCCACACGGTCCGGCTGGAGATGAAACAGACCGTGCGGATCCCGCGGCAGGCGGCTCCACTGCTGGTCTGCCGGTTCGGGGTGGCGGGGACCGAGCCAGACGGCCGGGACCCGGTCAAGCAGTTCGTCGTCAAGCAGCTGGCGTCCACGGTCGACGGCTACTTCAGGCGGGTCTCGGGCGGTTACCGGATCCAGGAGTTCATCACCAAGTACGACGACGTCTGCACCGAG
Source organism: Amycolatopsis xylanica (assembly GCF_900107045.1). GTDB lineage: Bacteria > Actinomycetota > Actinomycetes > Mycobacteriales > Pseudonocardiaceae > Amycolatopsis > Amycolatopsis xylanica. The sequence goes on along the minus strand of NZ_FNON01000001.1, from coordinate 676,648 downwards.
CTCGCGGGTGAGGTCCGGCAGGCGCTCGCGCACACCGGGGTGATCGCGGTCAACACGAACCTCGAGGAGTTCGAGTGCGACCATCCCGAGCTCAACGCCCGCCGCCGCGAGATCGCGCTCATGGAGGAGAAGGCGAAACTGGCTCGTGCCAGGCTCGCCGAGCTCGAGGCCGAACTGCGGAACGAGAAGGTGCAGACCGAGATCGAGCTGATGCGCGTCAAGGTGGCCGAGGAGAACAAGAAACTCGAACACGTCAAGATCAAGGTGCTCGTCGAACTGCTCGGTTCCGAGTTCGTCGGCTTCGAGCGGGTGCTGGCTCAACTGGCCAAGGCCCAGGTCCCCGATCAGCAGGTCATCAGCGGGTCCGGCGGCGAGAGCGTCGACGCGCTGCTGCAGACGATGCCCGCTGCCCAGGTCCGCGGCCTGATCTGGGATGTCTTCAAGGACTGGGGTGCGGCCAAGGACGGCGAGCGAATGCTGCCCAAAACGCCCAGGCCACCGGCGGTCGGCACCAGGCAGGCGGCCGACTAGCGGTCCCCGGGCATAGGGTGATCGCATGTGGTGGGGACTGCTCTGCGCGTTGCTGGCCGCCTGCGCGTACGGGATCGCGTCGGTGATGCAGGCCGTCGCCGCCCAGGCGACCGAGGGCGACGGCGACCGGGTCGACCCCCGGCTGCTGATGCGGGTGCTCAAGCAGTGGAAGTTCCTGGCCGGGCTGGGGCTCGACGTGCTCGGGTTCGTGGCGCAGCTGGCGGCGTTGCAGACGTTGCCGTTGTTCGTGGTGCAGTCCGCGCTCGCGGCGAGCCTGGCGGTGACCGCGGTGGCGGCGATCAAGCTCGGGGTGCGGCTCGGCAGGCGCGAATGGACGGCGATCGTCGTGGTCTGTCTCGGGCTCGCGTTGCTCGGGGCGTCGGCCGAGAGTGAGGGCACCGCGACCGTCGGGACCGCGTTCCATCTGGGTCTCGGCGGGACGGTCGTGCTGCTCGGCCTCGCGGGGATGCTGCTGGGGCGGGCCAAGGAAAGCGTCAGGACGCCCGCGCTGGGGCTGATCGCCGGGCTGTGCTTCGGGATGGTGGCCGTCGCCGGGCGGATCATCCCGAGCGTGGCGCCGCTGGACCTGCTGACCGACCCGGCCGTGTACACGGTCGCGGTGGCGGGCGGGCTCGCGATGTTGTTCTACGCCAGCGCTTTGCAGCGTGGCGGGGTGACCACGGCGACCGCGATGATGGTCATCGGCGAAACCGTGCTGCCGAGCCTGATCGGGGTGATCGTGCTGGGAGACCGGACCCGCGCGGGGCTCGCGCCGGTGGCGATCGCCGGGTTCGTGCTCGCCGTCGCGGCGGCGCTGGCGCTGGCCCGCTTCGGCGAGCCAGCGCCCGAGAAGGTCAGCGCCCGCTGATGGCGTAGACGGGCTCTTCGGCCTGGACCTCACGGCGGTCGAGGATCGAGCCGAGGATCTCGCCGACGCGCACGGCCGTGTTCGACAGCAGCGAAGACGTGATGCCGTGCGTGTGCTCGGTGCCGCCCTGCAGGTAGATGCCACCACGCAGCGAAGCCGAGGCCCGCACCCGGTAGTCGCGCTCGACGACCAGGCGGCCGGAGTCGTCGCGCTTGCAGAACGACTCCAGCGAGCCGAACAGCGGCGACGCGTCGGCGGGCTGGTATCCCGTCGAGTAGATGACGTGGTCCGCGTCGAGCACGGTCCGCGAGCGGTCCACTAAGGACTCAACGGTGACCTGGACGCCCGCTTCGTTTTCCGTCACCGCGATCGGGCGGGAGACGTTGAACAGCCGCAGCCGCTCGACGCCGAGCACCTTCTCGCGGTAGACGCGCTTGTAGAGGTCGTCGATCAGCTCGATGTCGACCGCGGAGTAGTTGGTGCTGCCGTGATAGCGCATCAGCCGCTCCTTGACCTCCTCCGGCGCGTCGTAGAAATGCCCGACGGCGTCGGGGTCGAAGATGCGGTTCGCGAAGGAGCTGTCGTCGGCCGGGCTGTAGCCGTAGCGGGAGAAGACGCCGCAGATCTCGGCGTCGGGGAACCGGTCGTGCAGCAGCGCGGTGACCTCGGCGGCGCTCTGGCCTGCGCCGACCACGACGAAGCGGGACGCGGACTTCAGCTCGCCGACGCGGTGCAGCAGCTCGTGGTTGTGCCAGACGCGGTCGGTCCGCGTGACGCCCTCGGGCAGGTTCGGGCGCAAACCGGTGCCCAGCACCAGGTTGCGCGCGCGGAACTCGCTCACCTCACCCGCGACGACCGCGCGGACGTCGAAGTACTCGATGACGCCGCCGGCCACGACCGGGCGCACCTCGGTCACCTCGGACGAGTAGGCGACCAGGTCGTCGACCTTGGCGGCGGCCCACTCGAAGTAGTCGTGGAACTCGACCCGCAGCGGGAACAGGTTCTTGTGGTTGATGAAGTCGACCAGCCTGCCCTTGTCGTGCAGGTAGGCGAGGAAGGAGAACGAACTGGTCGGGTTGCGCATGGTGACCAGGTCCTTCATGAACGACACCTGCATGGTCGCGGTGTCGATCAGCATCCCCCGGTGCCAGCCGAACCGCGCCTGCTTCTCCAGGAAGTGCGCCGTCACCGGCGCCGCCGCGGTGGCGTTGTGCTCGGTCAGCGCGATCGCCAGCGCGAGGTTGGAGGGACCGAAGCCGACACCGACGACGTCGTACACAGGAACGTGGTCACCGGGCAGAGCTCGTGGCATTTGATTCCCCTCGCAGAGACGTTTGACAGAGGAAACCCTAACCTAAGTTAGGCTAGCCTCAGCTAGTGCATTCGAGGGTGATGTTCATCCCGCGAGGAGGCCTTGCGCTGTTAGGTTAGGCTTGCTTCACTTGCGGGGTTTGCCGAGCCCAGACGTCCAAGGAGGAGACCCATGCGGGTCGCGCTGTTCGGTTACCAGACCTGGGGCCACCGCACCCTGCAGGCGCTCATCGAGTCGGAGCACGAGGTCGCGCTGGTCGTGACCCACCCGGCCAGCGACCACGCCTACGAGAAGATCTGGTCCGACTCCGTCGCCGAACTGGCCGCCGCAAACGGCATCCCGGTGCTGCTCCGCACCCGGCCCGACGATCTGCTCGACGAACTCCGCGCCGCCGACCTCGACCTGATCGTGGCGAACAATTGGCGGACCTGGCTGCCGCCGGAGATCTTCACCCTCCCCCGCCTCGGCACGCTCAACGTGCACGACTCGCTGCTTCCGGCGTACGCGGGCTTCTCCCCGCTGATCTGGGCGCTGATCAACGGCGAGCCCGAGGTCGGCGTGACCGCCCACATGATGGACGACGAACTCGACGCGGGCGACATCGTGCTGCAGCGCTCGGTCGCGGTCGGCCCGCGCGACACCACGACCGACCTGTTCCACAAGACGGTCGACCTGATCGGCCCGATCGTCGCCGAGTCGCTCGACCTGCTCGCCTCCGGCAACGCGGTGCTGACCAAACAGGACCGCAGCAAGGCGAGCTTCTTCCACAAGCGCTCACTCGAGGACAGCCGCATCGACTGGACCTGGCCGGCCGAGGACATCGAACGCCTCGTCCGCGCGCAGTCCGACCCGTACCCGAACGCCTACACGTTCCACAAAGGACAGCGGGTGCGGATCACCGCCGCCTCGGTGTCCGAAGGCCGCTACGGCGGCACGCCCGGCCGGATCTTCATCCGTGAGGGCAAGGGCATCGTCATCGTCGCAGGCACCGACGCGCGCCGGGGCGACAAGCGCGGCCTGCTGATCGAGCGGGTCCGCACCGACGACGGCATCGAACACGACGCGACCGCGTTCTTCCCCGCCATGGGCGGGTACCTCAAGTCCCACCAGTAAGAAAACCCCCGAAAGGTCCCCTATGTCCCGCCGCCTTCTGGCCGGGCTCACCGCCGGTGTGCTCGCACTTTCCCTCGTCGCGTGTGGCAACGTCGAAGACAAGCCGACGACGCCCGCAGCCGGGTCGTCGTCGGCCCAGCCGGGTGCGTTCCCGGTGACGATCACGCACAAGTTCGGCAGCACGACGGTCGCGAAGGCGCCCGAACGCGTCGTCGTGGTCGGCACCTACACCGACGATCTGGACGCGGCGCTCGCGCTCGGGGTCACCCCGGTCGGGTTCTTCTCCGAGGGTCAGACCCAGCCAGACGGCGTCGCTACCTGGCTCAAGGGCAAGCTCGACCCGGCGAAGACCAAGATCGTGAACACCGGCGCGGGCCTCGACCCGGAGCAGGTCGGCAAGCTCAACCCCGACCTGATCCTGGCGACGGCGGCGTTCGGCCTTGACAAGGTTTACGAGAACCTCAACAAGATCGCGCCGACCATCGGCTACGAGAAGGAGTGGGGCGGCCAGAGCTGGCAGCAGCACGTCCAGGTCGCCGGCAAAGCGCTTGGCAAGGCTTCCGACGCCGACAAACTGATCGCCGACACCACCGCGCAGATCACGAAGGTCAAGACCGACAACGCGAAGGCGGCGGGCAAGACGTTCACCGTCTCCGTCGGCAACACCCCCGGCAAGATCTTCACGCTCGCGTCGAAGGACGACTTCGCGGTGAAGTTCGTCGAGGAGCTGGGCATGCGGCTGAGCCCGTCCGCGCTGACCGCGACCAAGGAGACCGCGGGCAGCCCGACCGGCTCGCTCAGCCCCGAGCAGTACGACAAGCTCGGCGCCGACCTGGTCGTCATCGCCTACACCGGCCCGGACCTGCGCAAGGCGGTCGAGGACAACCAGCTCGTCAAGGACCTGCCCGCGATCAAGCAGGGCAACTACCTGGTCATCGACATGGAGGCGATCACGCAGCTGCGGGCGCCGACGCTGCTGGGCATCCCCAGCTCGCTCGAGAAGCTGAACTCGGCCATGCAAAAGCTCGCCTGAGACGCTTGAGGGGTCGTGAGTGCTGCGGCCGGTTCTAACCGGCCGGAACACTCACGACCCCGATATCCGTGGCCACGCCGTGAACGAGGGGTTCCCCTGCTGCACCCAACGCAGTAGGCGAACCCCTCGTTCAGGCACGAAAGGCGTTGCGCGAGTGGTGACTCTGCTCCGTTAGACGCAGCAAAGTCACCACTCGCGCGAACGCACGATCCAAGCCTGGGGCCGATCTTGCAGTGAGGGGACCCCTGAGTGCTTACTAAGCTGAGACTTGTAAGGGGTCGTGAGTGCTGCGGCCGGTTCTAACCGGTCTAAACACTCACGACCCCTGGCCTCTTAGGCGAAGGGTTCGCTGACGTGGAACTGGTCGTCGAGTGCGGCGGCCAGGTCGGCGGCGAGGGCCGGGCCGTAAGGCTCGGCCCATTTTCGTACCAGGCCGACGAAATCGCGCAGGTCACGTTGGATCGCCGCGAGCCGCGCGGGCAGGTCCGCGAGCGGGATCTCGAGCGGTGGGGCCGTGGCCTCGCGGTCCGCGTCGGGCCAGAGGCGGGCGACGCCGGGGCCGAATTCGAGTTTGGGCTCGGGGTCGTGGCCGAGCCAAGGTTCGGCGCCGTGGACCAGGTAGAACCAGTCGCGCCAGTCCTCGAGACCGCAGCAGCAGCCGGGTTCGATGGTGACGCCGGTCGTGGTGTCGCGGGCGCGCAGGCCGCCGGACACCACGACGCGCTCCGATCCGGCCAGTGCGCGCAGGAGGCTGAACGCGTCCGGTGAGCCGGCCTCGCGCTGGTTGTACTCGGCGATGGCGGCGATCGCCTTGCCCACCTCTGGTTCCGCGAGGTCACCGGATAACACGATCAGGTCATCGGGCGGCTGGTCGGCGACCGGCCAGTGCCGGAACGGCGTGGAATGGTAAGCCGACACCACGGCCTGGAACTCGATCACGGGCCCAGTTTCACCCGTGATCGAGGCCCCACGCCTTCCTTTTCAATTTTTTCGGACTTTCCCCACGGTCAGGCGAGGAGTTCGCTTTCGAGCTCTTCGGCCGAAAGTTCCGAAACCTCCAGGTAAATCTCGGCGACCTGCTCCAGTCTGCCGGGAACCGAGTCGTCCGCGGCCAGACGAGCGGCCATCGCGCCTGGTGTCAGCGTCGCGAACAGGGTGCGAACGGACACCTCGTCGGTGTCGAGCGCCTCGCGCAGCCTGCCGATGATGACCGTGGCGAGCACGGAATCGCCGCCCAGCGCGAAAAACGCGTCGTCGAGGCCGACGCGCTCGGTTTCGAGCACGTCCGCCCAAATCGAGGTGACCACCTTTTCCAAAGCGGTTTTCGGCGCGGTGTAAGAATCCGTTCGCACCGCCCAGGAAAGGGCGACCGCGCGCCGGTCGATCTTTCCGTTGGCGGTCAACGGGAACTCGCCGAGCACCACGATCCGCGACGGGACCATGTGCGGCGGCAGCAGCTCGCGCGACCAGTCGCGGACCTGCTCGCCGTCGACGTCACCCGCGACGGCCGCGACGAGCTGGTTGCCCGCGACCCCGGCGACACCGCGGCGCACACCGGGGTGCTGGGCGAGAGCCGCTTCGACCTCGCCGAGTTCGATGCGCACCCCGCGTACCTTGACCTGGTGGTCGCGGCGGCCGAGGAACTCGAGCGTGCCGTCCGGCCAGTAGCGGGCGAGGTCGCCGGTGCGGTACCAGCGCGCGCCCTGGTAGTCGACGAACCGGTCGGCCGTGCGGTCGGGGTCGCCCCGGTAGCCCGCGGCCACGCCGTCGCCGCCGATCCAGAGTTCGCCGCCGACCCAGTCGGGGCAGTCGCGGCCGAGCACGTCGACCACCCGGCAGCGCACGTTGCGCAGCGGCGTCCCGTACGGCACGGACCGCCAGGACGGCGGCACGTCGCGCACTTCGCAGACGGTCGAGTGGATCGCGGTTTCGGTCGTCCCGCCGAGACCGGCGAACCGGCAGCCCGGCGCCTGCGCGGCCACGCGGCCCGGCAGGTCGGTGCCGACCCAGTCGCCGCCGAGCAGCACCGTGCGCAGGCCGGACAGCTCACCGGGGCGGGCCGCGAGCAGGAGCATGTCCAGCAGCGCGGGCACGCAGTTGACCAGCGTGACGCCGCGCGCGGCGGCCAGCTCGGCCCAGTGGCGGGCTTCGCGCTTGTCGGTCTCCTCGACCAGCACCACCGCTCCCCCGGCGGAAAGCAGGCCGAAGACGTCGTACACCGAGAGGTCGAAGTCCAACGCGGACACCGCGAGGCAGCGGTCGCCGGCGCCGATCCCGAAGCGCTCGTTGAGGTCGTCGATGGTGTTCATCGCCGCGCGGTGCGGGACCTCGACGCCCTTGGGCTCGCCGGTCGAGCCGGAGGTGAAGAGCACGTACGCGATCGACTCCTCGCCGACGCGGACCGGCTCGGCCAGCGGCGAGGCGTCCGGCAGCTCGGTCAGCACGAGCTTGAGCCCGCCGATCCGCTCGATGCGCTCGCGGCGTGCGGGCGGCTGGTCGACACCGATCGGTACGTAACCGGCTCCGGCGGCGAGCACCCCGAGCACCGCGACGAGCTGGTCCGCGCCCTTGGGGAAGCTCACACCGACGGTGTCGCCCGGCTGGATCCCTTGCGCCACAAGAGAACCAGCGACTCGCAACGCACGGTCGGCGAGTTCGCCGTAGGACAGCGTGCCGTCCATGCCCCACAGCACCGCCGGTGCGTCCGGAGTACGAGCGGCCAGTTCGAAGAAGCCGTCCTGCAGCAGACGGCCGCTGCGCGGACCGGCCGTGGCGTTGACGCGCTCGCGAACCTCGGCCTGCGCGACCGGCAACGCCCCGCCGACGGACAGCTCCCAGCCCTCGGCCGACTGCCCGAGCCGGGTCACCAGGCCGTGGAAGGCGGCGAACATCTCGTCGATCATCCCGGCGGGGAAGGCGTCCTCGCGGACGTCCCAGTTGATCAGCAGCCCGCCGTTGACCTCGGTCACCTGCGCGTCGAGCAGCACCTGCGGGCCTTGCGAGATGATCCACACCGGCTCGCCGAAACTCGCGCGCACGGTGTCGTCGAACAGCTCGCCCAGGTTCAGCGCGCTGGTGAAGACGATCGGCGCGAGCACCTGCTCGCCTTCGTGCCGCGACAGGTCACGCAGCACCTCGACACCCGAGTACGCGGCGTGCGCGGCGTCGGCGTGCATCCGTTCCTGCAACGCCCGCGCATGGTCCACAAAGGACGCTTCGGCCGAGAAGTCGACATCGAGCAGCACCGAGCCGGTGAAGTCGCCGACCAGCGCGTCCACCTCGGGGTGAATCGGCTCGCGGGCGAACATCGGCACGTTCAGCAGGAACCGCGGCTGCGCGCTCCACGACGCGATCGACTCGGCGAAGGCCGTGGCCACCACCATCGCCGGCGTCAGGCCGTGCTCGTGCGCGCGGGCGCCCAGGCGCGCGCGATCCTCCGGCGAAAGCCAGTGGTGACGGCGGGTCACGCGGTTCGCGTCACCACGCTCGGCCTCGGGCACCAGTGGCAGGTCGGGCGCGGACGGCAGCTCGGGAATCCGGCGCTGCCAATACTCCTTGGCCTTCTCCTGGTCGGCCGTGCGGGTGACCTCGCGCTCGGCGAGGTAGCGCGGGTAGCTGTAGCCGATCGGCGCCGGCTCCAGCGCGGGGTCCGCGTAGAACCGCGCGAGGTCGGACAGCAAAATCCGGTAGCTCATCGCGTCGGCGGCGAGCATGTCAACGTCGACGTGCAGCCGGGTTCGACCACCCGGCAGGCGCGAGAGCTGGATCGAGAAGACCTCGCCGCCGGAAACATCGAGACGCGCGTGCGACGACTTGTCCCGCAGCGCTTCGAGTTCGTCCTCGTGCTGGAGGTCGTTGACGATCAAGGCGGGCTGGCTGCGCGCGGGCAGGATGCGCTGGGTGCCGTCGTCACCGATCCGCGCGCGCAGCATGCCGTGGCGCGCGACGAGCTTGCCGACCGCACGCTCGAGGCGCTCCGGGTCGACGTTCTCGCCGTCGAACTCGACGTAGAGGTGCGCCGCGACCGCGCCGAGCGTGCTCTCCTCGTCGCGCCCGATCCAGTACGCGTGCTGCATCAGCGCGAGCGGGAACGGCGCGTCCTCGTCGACCTCGACCGTCACCGGCGCGGCCACCCCCGGCGCGTCGGCCAGGATTTGGCGCCAGTCGGCCAAAGTCGGCCGCTTCGCGAGTTCAGCGAAGCTGACCTTGACGCCCCGGCGGCGCCACTTGCCCGCCACCTGCATGAGCTGGATGGAGTCGAGCCCGAACTCGATGAGACTGTCCTGATCGGACAGTGCGGCCGCCTCCGCGCCGAGCAGGCCGGTGACCTCGCTCAGCAGTTCGTCCACCGTCGGCTTGTTGTCGCTCACCAGTCGCTCTCCTCGAACTCGTTCAAATCTTCTTGCGTGACCGACACCAGCGACAGGTCCGACAGCGTCGGCCCCGCGCCTTCGGCCTGGCCGATCCCCCGCAGCGCGGCGCCGAGCAGGCCGGCCAGCTCGTCGGCGCCCGGCCGGTCGAGCACGCCGTCGAGCCAGCTCAGCACCACCCGCAGGCGCTCGCCCTCCGGCCCGTCCGCCAGCAGCGCGGTGATCTCCAGCCCGAAGTCCGCCGCCCTGCCCTCGTGCGGGCGCACCCGCAGCATCGGCGCCTCCGGGGCGAACGAGAACGGCTTCGGCTCACCCGTCCCGATCCGGCCCAGATAGTTGACGACCAGGCCGGGCTCCGGCGCGTCCAGCTCTTCGGTGAAGTGCCGCAGCACCCCGTAGCCGAATCCGTGGTCCGGCTGCGAACGCAGCGAGTCCTTGGCGCGCTTGACGATTTCACCCGCCGGGGCCCCACCGGACTGGACGGCCGCCGCCTCGGCCGCCGACACGCGCACCCGGACCGGGGCCAGCGTGGTGAACCAGCCGACCGTGCCGGACAGGTCCACGTCCTCGGCGATCTGTTCCTCGCGGCCATGTCCCTCGTAGGACAGGACCGTGTCCCCGGTTTCGAGCCCGCGCCGGTGCCGCCAGGTGGTCACCGCCGACGCGACCGCGCCGAGCAGCAGCTCGTGCACACCCGCCTGATAGGCCCCGTCCAGCAGCGGCGCCGTCTCGGCGGCGGATAGCACCAGTTCGGTGTCCCGCACGGCCGAGCCGCCGTCCGGCGCGAACAGCACCGGCGCGTCACGCAGGACCTCACGCCACAGGTCCGCTTCCGGCAGCCGGGCCTCGGCCTGCTCGGCGACGAGACGGCTCCAGCGCCGGAACGAGGTGCCGGTCCGCTCCAGCACCGGCGCGATCCCGGCCGCCGCCTGCCCCCAGGCCTCGGCGAGGTCCGCGGCGAGGATGCGCCACGAAACACCGTCGACCACGAGGTGATGCGCGACGAGCAGCACCCGGTCGACGCCGAGCCAGACGACGTCGAGCATCCGGCCAGCCACCGGGTCCAGCCGGTCGGCCGCGGCCTCGATCTCCTTGTCCAGCACGGCGGAATCACCCCGGCTGAGCAGATGCGCGGCGTCGATCGACCCCGGCGCGGGCACGACCAGGCCGCCGAGCGCGTCGTCCCAGCGGGCGCGCAGCACGTCGTGCCGGTCGAGCACGGCCTGCACGGCGGCCGTCAGCCCCGCCGCGGTCAGCTCGGGCGGTGCGACCAGCAGCACGGCCTGCGCGAGACCGCCGAAGCCGTCCGGGCGCCGGGCCCAGCGCTGGATCGGCGTGGCCTCGGCGAGCCCGAGCGCGGCTTCGAGCGGATCGGTCGTGGTGCCGGACAGCCCGCCCGCCACCAGCGCGAGCGCCGACGGCGTGCGGTGTTCGAAGATCTCACGCGGGCTGAGTGCCAGGCCCGCCTTGCGGGCGAGGCTGACCAGCTGCACCGACAGGATGCTGTCGCCGCCGAGTTCGAAGAAGCTGTCGTCCGCGCCGACCTTGTCCAGCCGCAGCGTTTCCGCGAACAGTCCACAGAGGACCGACTCGCGTTCGGTGCGCGGCCTGGACTCCCCGGCGAGCCCGGCGAAGTCCGGCTCCGGGAGCGCACGGCGGTCGAGCTTGCCGCTCGGGGTCAGCGGGAACTCGGCGAGCGGGACGACCGCGGCGGGCACCATGTGGTCGGGCAGCGACTCGGCCAGCAGGCGGCGCAGGCCCAGCGGGTCGAGTCCGGTTCCGCGCACGTAGGCGACCAGCCGCTGGGCCTGGGCGGTGACGACCGCGCCGGTGACCCCGGCCAGCCGCTCGGCCGCGGCCTCGATCTCGCCGAGTTCCACCCGGAAGCCGCGGATCTTGACCTGGTCGTCGGCGCGGCCGAGGTACTCGAGCGCGCGCTGCCCGGTCCAGCGGACGACGTCGCCGGTGCGGTACAGCCTGCCTTCGCCGAACGGGTTCGCCACGAACCGCGCGGCCGTCAGCCCGGCTCGGTTCAGGTAGCCGCGAGCCAGCTGGACACCGCCGAGGTACAGCTCACCGGAGACGCCGGGCGGCACCGGCCGCAGGAACCGGTCCAGCACGTAGACGGTGGTGTTCCACACCGGACGTCCGATGGGGACGGCGCTCTCCCCCACGCCGTCCGCCGCTGGCCAGTACGTGACGTCGACGGCCGCCTCGGTCGGGCCGTAGAGGTTGTGCACCGGCGCGCCGATCACGTCGGCCGCGCGGCGGGCCAGCTCGGACGGCAACGCCTCGCCGCTGCACAGCACCCGCCGCAGCGCGCGGCCATGTCCACCGCTGTCCACAAAGGACTTAAGCATCGATGGTACGAAGTGGATGGTCGTGACCCGCTCGGCTTCGATCAAGGACGTGAGATACGCGGGATCCTTGTGGCCATCCGGCTTCGCCACGACCAGCGTCGCGCCGGTGATCAACGGCCAGAAGAACTCCCACACCGACACATCGAAACTCGACGGCGTCTTCTGCAGCACCCGGTCATCCGCACCCAAGCCGTATTCGTCCTGCATCCACAACAGACGGTTCACGATCGCCGCGTGCTCGACCACCACACCCTTGGGCTTTCCAGTCGAACCCGAGGTGTAGATGACGTACGCCGGGTTCGATCCGGTCACGCCGGATTCGACAACGTCAGCGGGCAGGTCGTCGGCGTCGGCGACGACGATCGCGTCCACGTCGAGCCCGGCCGGGCCGTCGGGCGAGGTCACCAGCAGGACGGGGGCGGCGTCCTCGACCATGAACGCCAGCCGCTCCGCCGGATACGACGGGTCGAGCGGCAGGTAGGCCGCACCCGTCTTGACCACCGCGAGCAGCGTGACGACGAGATCGGCCGAGCGCGCGAGCGAGACCGCGACCGTGCGTTCCGGCCCGGCGCCCCGCGACCGGAGCAGCCCGGCGAGCCGGTTGGACCGCTCGTCGAGTTCGGCGTAGGTCAGCCGCTCATCTTCGAAGACGACGGCGACCGCGTCCGGCGTGCGCGCCACCTGCGCGGCGACGAGCCCGGGCAAAGTGCCCCGCTCGACCGCGTGCGCCGTGGCGTTCCGGTCGCCCAGCAGGTCCCGGCTTTCCTCAGCGCTGAGCACGCTCGTGCGTGACAACGGCTGATCCGGAGCCGCCAGCAGCGCGTCGACCAGCCGGACGAGCCTGGCGGCGATGGCGTCCACAGTGGACCGGTCGAACAGATCGGTGCTGTAGACGAGCCAGCCGTCGACGCCGTCGGCGTCTTCGTACTCGAAGAGGTGGAACGAGAGGTCGAGCCGTGCGGCGAAGAAGTCGACCCGCTCCTCCACCAGCGAGGCGGCCCCGAACGGCCGGGCCTCCCGGCGCGCCGACTCGTGCGCGACCATCACCTGGACCAGCGGGTGCCTGGCCATCGACCGGGCGGGGTTGAGCGCTTCGACCAGCCGCTCGAACGGCAGGTCCTGGTGCGCGTGCGCGTCGAGGTCGGTGTCGCGCACCCGGCCGAGCAGCTGCCGGAACGAGGGATCGCCGCCGAGGTCGGTGCGCAGGACCAGGGTGTTGACGAAGAACCCGACCAGCCCGTCGAGCGCCGGGTCGGTCCGCCCGGCGACCGGGCTGCCCAGCGGGATGTCCTCGCCCGCGCCCAAATGGCTCAGCAGCGCCGAAACTGCGGCCTGCAACGCCATGAACACGGTCGCGCCGACGCCCCGCGCGAGCTTGCGCAGCGCGCGATGCGTCTCGGGCGCGAGGGTGAACGGCACCGCGTCGCCGCGGAAGCTCGGCACCGCCGGGCGTGGCCGGTCGGCGGGCAGCGGCAGCTCCTCGGGCAGCCCGGCGAGCCGCTCGGTCCAGTAGGCGAGCTGGGCATCGGCGTCCCTGGCGAGCACTTCCTCTTGCCAGAGCGTGTAATCCGCGTAGTGCACGGGCAGCGGCGACCAGTCCGGCCGCAGGCCGCGGCACCGCGCCGCGTAGGCGGCCGAGAGGTCGGCCAGCAGCCGCCGGCCCGACCAGCCGTCACTCGCGATGTGGTGCGTGAGCAGCGAAAGCACATGCTCGGACTCCCCGAGCACGAACAGCTTCGCCGACAGCGGCGGCTCGCTGTCGAGCACGAACGCGTGCTTGGCCGCGTCACGCAGCCTGCCGTCCAGTTCGGACTCCGCCGAGCGCACCACACTCAGCGCGGCGGCGGACTTCAGCACGCGCTGGTACGGCTTGCCCTCGAACTCGGGGTACACCGTCCGCAGCACCTCGTGCCTCGACACGACGTCGGCAATCGCCGCACGCAGCGCGTCGACGTCGAGCGGTCCGGCGAGCCTGACGGCCAGCGGGATGTTGTAGGTCGGGCTGGGTCCTTCGAGCCGGTAGAGGAACCACAGCCGTCGCTGCGCGGCGGACAGCGGTTGACGGCGGGGCCTGGGCCTCGGGGTGAGCGCGGGCCGCGCGCCGACGGACTCGGACAGCGCCGCGGCCAGCTTCGCCGGCGTCGGCGCGTCGAAGACCGTGCGCAGCGCGACCTCGGCGCCGAGCTCCGCGCGGATCCGCCCGGCGAGCCGGGTGGCCATGATCGAGTGCCCGCCGAGCGCGAAGAAGTCGTCGTGCGCGCCGACACCGGGCACGCCGAGCAGCTCGGCGAACAGTCCACACAGGACCGTTTCTTCGGCGGTGGCGGGCGTCGCGCCCTCCGCGACCGCGGCTTCGGGCTCCGGCAGCGCCCGGCGGTCGAGCTTTCCGCTGGGAGACAACGGGAAGCTGTCGACGGCCATGATCACCGACGGCACCAGGTGTTCGGGCAGGGAGGCGGCGAGTTCGGCCCGGTACCCGGCCGGGTCCGGAGCGTCCGCGATGACGTAGGCGATGAGCTGCTGACGGTCCTCGCGGGCGACCACGGCCGCCGCGCGGACGCCGTCGAGCGCGGTGATCGCCGCTTCGACCTCGCCGAGTTCGATGCGGAAGCCACGCAGCTTCACCTGGTCGTCGCCCCGGCCCAGGAATTCGAGCGCGCCCGCCGGATTGCGCCGGACCAGGTCGCCCGTGCGGTACAGCCTGCCTTCGCCGAACGGGTTCGCCACGAACCGCGCCGCGGTGAGCCCCGGCCGGTTCAGGTAGCCGCGCCCGAGCTGGACGCCACCGAGGTACAGCTCGCCGGTGACGCCGGGCGCGACCGGCTGGAGCGCCTGGTCGAGCACGTGGACCTGGGTGTTCCACACTGGTCGGCCGATCGGCACCGACCCGGCGACGGAGTCGGCGCCGTCCTCGGCGGGCCAGTACGTGACGTCGACGGCCGCTTCGGTTGGGCCGTAGAGATTGTGCAGCCCGGCGGTGAGCAGCCCGGCGAACCGGCGGGCCAGGTCGGACGGCAGTGCCTCGCCACTGCAGATCACCCGCCGGAGCGAGGTGCAGCGGACCGCGGCGGGCTCGTCCACAAAGGACCGCAGCATCGATGGTACGAAGTGGACGGTCGTGACGGACTCCGCCTCGATCACCGACGCGAGATACGCGGGATCCTTGTGACCATCCGGCTTCGCGACCACCAAAGTCGCACCCGTGATCAACGGCCAGAAGAACTCCCACACCGACACATCGAAACTCGACGGCGTCTTCTGCAACACCCGATCATCCGAGCCGAGCCGGTACTCGTCCTGCATCCACAACAGACGATTCACGATCGCCGCGTGCTCGACCACCACCCCCTTGGGGCGGCCAGTCGAACCCGAGGTGTAGATGACGTACGCCGGGTTCGACCCGGCGGGCGGGTGCGTTTCGCCGCGCTCGCCCGGCAGCGGCTCGTCGACGGCCAGCCCCGGGATCGGGGACCGCGCGTCGGTGAGCACGACCACCGGGGCGGCGTCGGCGATCATGAACGAGAGCCGCTCGGCGGGATAGGACGGGTCGAGCGGCAGGTAGGCGGCACCCGACTTGAGCACGGCGAGCAGCGAGACGACCAGCTCGGCCGAGCGCGTCACCGCGACGCCGACCACGGACTCCGGCCCGGCGCCGCGGGCGGCGAGCACCCCGGCGAGATCGTTCACCCGCCCGGCGAGTTCGCGGTAGGTGAGCCTCTCGCCTTCGAAGACCACGGCGTCCGCGTCCGGCGTGCGAGCGACCTGCGCGTCAAACAGGGACACCAGCGTCTCGTCGGGCACGGCCACCGACGGCCACGCGATGGCGGCGTCGGCACCCAGGAACTTCAGCCGTCCCACCGGGACCCCGGGCGTCGCGAGCGCGGCGGCCAGCAGGCTCTCCAGGTGCGCGAGGAACTGGTCCACAGTGGACTTCTCGAACAGCTCGGCGCGGTAGGTGGCTTCGATGCGCAGGTCGCCGTCGGTGAGGAACGCCTCCAGCGCCAGGTCGAACTGGGTGGTGTCGTTGTGCACCGTCTCCCAGGTCGCTTCGACGCCGGGGAGGTCGAGTCCTTGCAGCCCCTGGGTCAAGAACAGCAGCATGACGTCGAACAGGACCGACCGGCCGGGCTGCCGTGGCGGGTTCAGCTTCTCTACGAGCACGTCGAACGGCATCGCTTGGTGGGCGTAGCCGTCGGTGCAGATCTGCCGCACCCTGGACACGAGTTCGCCGAACACGGGATCGCCGCTCAGGTCGGCGCGCAGCACGAGCGTGTTGCCGAAGTTGCCGATGAGCCGTTCCAGCTCGGCCGTGTCGCGGTTCATCGACGCCGAGCCGATCGGCACGTCGGTGGCGCCGGTGTAGCGGTGCAGCAGCGCGGCGTACGCGGCGAAGACGACCATGAACGGGGTGGCGCCCACCTCCCGGGCGTACTCGACGAGCCGCGCGGTCAGCTCGGGCGCGAAGGTGCGGAACCGGCGGTCTCCCGCCGAGGACGGGCTCAGCCGCCGTGCGCGGTCGACCGGCAGCGGCAGGTTCTCCGGGATCGGGTCGAGTATCTCGCGCCAGTAGGCGAGATCACCGGCGAGCCGCTCGTCGGTGAGGGTTTTCCGTTGCCACAGGGCGAAATCGGCGTACTGGACCGCCAGCGGCTCGAGCCCGGAAGGCTGGCCGGTGGTGTCCTCGCGATAGAGCGCGCTGAGGTCGCGCGAGAGCGCGTTGAAGGTGAAGCCGTCCCACGCGATGTGGTGCACAACCAGCACCAGCACGAAGTCGTCGTCGCCGCGCTGCAGGAGCCGCAGCCGCATCGGGTGGTCGGTGGCCAGGTCGTAGGAGCCGCCGGAGTCACGGCGCGCCTGCTCCTCGATCGTCTGGTCCCGCTCGGCCTCGCCGAGCCCGCGCAGGTCGGTCTGGTCCATGGTGACCACCGCGTACGGGTCGACGACCTGCCACGGCACGCCGTCGGCGCCGGGCACGTACCGGGTGCGCAGGATCTCGTGTCGCTGCACCAGCCGCTGGAACGAGCGCTGCAGCGCGGCGCGGTCGAGTGTGCCGCGCAGCCCGATGCGCAGGCAGACGTTGTACGCCGCGCTGCCCGGTTCGAGCTGCTGCAGCAGCCACATCCGCGATTGCGCGAACGACAGCGGGACAGCCTCGTCGCCCTCACGCCGGGGAATCCGGCGTTCCGGCTCACGCAAGCCCGCCTGCGCCAGCTTGCGGCGCATCAGTTCACGGCGGCGGGCCGCCAGATCGGCGTTCATCCTTCACCCCTTGCGATAGCTGTGAGCGCGGCGAACCACGCGTCGGAGAGCGTCTTGATCCGCTCCTCGGTGAACAGCGCCGACGGCCACTGCCAGTCGGCCTCCAGCACCGGGCCGCTCACGTGGTCCCGCACCAAGGCGTTGAGCACCAGGCAGTAGGGCGCGGGCATCGCGTCGTCGACCCCGCCACCCATCGCCCCGGTCTCCGGCGCGCCGGTCCACGGCTCACCGGAGCGCTCTCCGGCGGTGAGCCTGCCGAGATAGTTGAACTCGATCTGCGGCTCGGGCAGTTCGGGCAGCGCTTCGGCCAGGTAGCGAAGCAAACCGTGCCCGATTCCCTTGTCCGGCAAAGCGAGCTGTTCCTCCACTCGGGACAGTCGCTTGTGGACGTCCCCGTCGCCGGGGTCGACCCGCACCGGGAACACGGTGGTGAACCAGCCGACGGTGCCGGACAGGTCCGCGCCGTCGACGACCTGTTCCTCCCGTCCGTGCCCTTCGAGCGCGACCAGCAGCGAGCCGTCACCGCGCAGAGCGCGGGCGAGCGCCGCCAGCAGCACGGCGTCCACCGAGACCCCGTGCTCGGCGGGCACGGTGGTGAGCAGCGCGCGGGTGACGTCCGCGTCGAGCGAGGTCCTGGCCGCGCGCACGGTCGCGCGGGTGTCGACGGCCGGGTCGAGCCTGCGTGCGCCCAGCACCGGGTCGGGACCGCTGAGCATGTCCCGCCAGAGGTCCACTTCGGACAGCCGGGTCGCGGCGGCTTTTTCCAAGCCCAGCGCCCATTCCCGGAACGACGTGCCCGGATACGCGCTTGCGAAGGCCTCACCGCGTTGCAGCGCCGCCCAGTCGTCGGCAAGGTCCTGCACCAGGAAGCCCCAGGACGCGCCATCGACCACCAGGTGGTGGAGGAGGATCAGCAAGCGGCCCGGCCTGCCGTCCCCCGCGTCGAACCAGGTGAACCTGGCCATCGCACCCCGTGCAGGCGCGAGCGTGGCCAAGTCTTCTTCCAGCACGCCCGGCAGCCGCTCGCCGATGCTCTCGTAGCTCAGGCCGCTCGCGTCGACACGGCGGACGACGTCCTCGGCGCGGACGGTACCCACCGGGCGCGCGGTGAACCGCCACCGGCCGTCGGCACGCGCGAAGGTGGTGCGCAGCACGTCATGCCGGTCGAGCAGCGACTGCACGAGCCCGCGCAGCCCGGCCTCGTCCAGCCCGGCGGGCGTGATCAGGAACCGGGCCTGGCTGAACCGGTCGTGCGGCGTGCCCTGCTCGGCGAACCAGCGCAGCATCGGTGTCAGCGGGATGTCGCCGACGCCGTCGCTCGCACGCTCGGGCGCCACGCCTTCGGCCGCCACGCCCGCGAGCGCGGCGACGGTCCGGTGCTCGAACACGTCGCGTGGCGAAAGCTTCAGTCCGGCGGCCCTGGCCTTGCTGACCAGGCGCATCGACACGATGCTGTCGCCGCCGAGCGCGAAGAAGCTGTCCTCGACCCCGACCGTGTCCAGGCCGAGCACCTCGGCGAAGAGGTCGGCGAAGCGTTGCTCGCGCTCGGTGCGCGGAGCCACGGCGTTCGCGTCCGCCAGGTCGGGCGCCGCCAGCGCCGCCGTGTCGAACTTCCCGTTCGGGGTGAGCGGGAAGGTGTCGATCGGCAGCACCGCCACCGGCACCATGTACTCCGGCAGCCTGCTCGCGACCAGTTCCCGCAGTCCGTCCACAGTGGAGTTACGGAGCACCACGTACGCGACGAGCCTGCGCACGCCGGGCAGGTCTTCGCGGACGACGACGGCCGCGCGCGCGACCCTGTCGTCGGACAGGAGCACGGCCTCGATCTCACCCGGCTCGATCCGGAAACCGCGGATCTTGACCTGGTCGTCGACCCGGCCGCGGCAGTCGATCAGGCCGTCCGGGGTCCAGCGGGCGACGTCGCCCGTGCGGTACATGCGGTCCCCTGCCTGGCCGAACGGGTCGGCCATGAATCGGGACGCGGTGATGCCCGGCCGGCCGAGATAGCCCCGGGCCAGCCCGGCGCCCGCGAGGTACAGCTCGCCCTCGACACCGGGCGGGCAGTGGTTGAGCTGCCGGTCGAGCACGTACGCGCGCGCGTTGCCGACCGGCGAGCCGATGCACGGGCTCTCCATCCGCGAGAACTCGCAGGCCGCGGCATCGACGGTGCATTCGGTCGGGCCATACAGGTTGTGCACGGCGAGGCCCTCGGTCTCGCGCAGCGTGCGCCACAGGTCCGGCGGCACGGCCTCCCCGCCGACGCCGAGCACCTTCAGTTCGCCGCGCCAGCCCGGTTCGGACGCGACCTGGCCCAGCAGCGACGGCGACAGCTCGATGAACTCGATCCGGTGCGCGGCGAGGAATTCACGCAGCGCGTCGGCGTCGCGGCGGACGTCCGGCGGGACCAGGTGCAGCTCGTGCCCGGCGAACATCCACAGCATCGGCTGCCAGGACGCGTCGAACGCCATCGGCCACGCGTGCCCGACCCGCAGCGGCCTGCCGCCCGCGGCCGCGCGTGCCGGGTCGAACAGGTCGGTGCGGTGGCTGACCAGCAGGTTGACGATCGAGCGGTGCGAGACCACGACGGCCTTCGGCGTGCCGGTCGACCCCGAGGTGTAGATGACGTAGGCCGGGTTCCCGGGGTGCGCGCGCGGCTCCGGGTCGCGGTCGTCGTAGCCGTCGAGATCGGGGTAGGTCCACAGGGTCACGGCGGGCTTGGCGTCCGCGATCATCACTTCGAGGCGGTCGGCGGGCCAGTCCGGGTCCAGCGGCAGGTACGCGCCGCCGGTCTTGAGCACGGCGACCAGCGCGACGAGCACGTCCGGGCCGGGCGGCAGCGCCAGTGCGACGATCCGCTCCGGCCCGGCGCCGCGTTCGGCGAGGTAGCGGGCGAGCCGGTTGGCGCGGGCGTTGACCTCGGCGAAGGTCAGCCGCGTCTCGCCGCCGACGACGGCGATCGCGCCGGGAGTCAGGCGGGACTGCTCCTCGAAGACCTGCGCCAGCGTCACGGCGGGGACGTCGAGTGCCTTGCCGGTCCCGAAACCGAGCAGCCGCGCGCGTTCGGCTTCGCCGAGCAGGTCGACGGCCGCGACCGGCGAGTCGCCGCCATCCGCGAGGTGCTCGACGGCACGCCGGAAGTACCCCGCGACCGTCTCGGTGAACTCCCGGTCGAACACGTCCGGCCGGAACTCGAAGGTCACCGCCAGCTCGCGTTCGGCGGCGACGGCGAGCGTCATCGGGTAGTGCGTCGCGTCGTCGACCTCGATGCGGCCGAGCCGCAGGCCTGCTTCGGCCTCACCGGCGGCCACGGCCTCGTCGTCGATCGGGTAGCTCTCGAAGACGACGAGCGTGTCGAACAGATCGCCGGTGGAGCGCTGGATCTCGCTGAGTCCCACGTGCTGGAAGTCCATGAGCGCGACCTGATCGCGCTGCACCCGGCACACGACTTCGGACAGCTGAGCCGACGCGCCCGCGCGCACCCGCACCGGGACGGTGTTGATGAACAGCCCGACCATCGCCCCGACGCCCGCGAGGTCGGCGGGCCTGCCGGAGACGGTCGCGCCGAACACCACGTCGTCGCGGCCGGTGAGCCGGGCAAGCACCAGGCCCCACCCCGACTGGACGATCGTGTTGGCGGTGACCCCCAGCTCGCGTGCCCGTGTATAGAGCCGCTGGGTCAGCTCTTCCGGCAGCTCCAGCTTGAGCTTGCCGGGTGGCACCGGGACCCGTGACGGCTGCGACGGCGCCAGCAGCGTCGGCTCGGTGATCCCGTCGAGCGCGGACTTCCAGGCTCCGAGCGCGGTTTCCGCGTCCTGCGCGGCCAGCCAGGCGAGGTAGTCGCGGAACGGCCGGACCGGAGGCAGCGCGCGGCCCGCGTAGAGCCCGAGCAGGTCCGTGACCAGCAACGGCAGCGACCAGCCGTCGAGCAGGATGTGATGGTTGGTCAGCACCAGCCGGTGCTCCGCCGGGCCGAGCTTGACCACGGTGAACCGGATCAGCGGCGGGTTCTCCAGGTCGAACGGGGCGACCCGGTCGGCCGCGAGCACCGCGGCGAGCTTCGCCTCTTGGTCGTCCACAGTGGACAAGTCAAGATAGGTCCACGGCAGGTCGACCTCGCTGAGCACGACCTGGACCGGCTCGTCCATGTCCTCCTGCACGAAACAGGCACGCAGGTTCGGGTGCCGCCGCAGCAACGCGACCGCCGCCTCGCGCAGCCGCTCGGCGTCGAGTTCGCCCTCGAGGCCGAGCACGGTCTGCACGGTGTAGACGTCGGCGCCCGACTCGTCGTAGGAGGCGTGGAAGAGCATGCCCTGCTGCAGCGGAGACAGCGGCAGGACGTCTTCGACAAGGGTTTCTTCGCTCACTTCTTCCGCCACTTCGCCGCGATCTTGTCGAGCTGGCCCTGGTTCACCGAGACCAGCGGCACGTCAGAGGGGGTGAAACCGCCGGGGCCGGTGCGGGTGGCCAGCGCGTCGAGCGTGCGCACCCACGAAGCCGAGATGGCTTCGACTTCCGGCTTCGTGAGGACGCCCGACGGCCACGCCCAGGTGACCTTGATGGCGGGACCGTCCGCCCGGTCTTCGGTGACGACGGTGACGTCCAGCCCATACCGCACCGGTGTGTCCTCTGTGGACTTGAGCACGCCGGTCAGCACGTCGGATTCCTCGGCGGGCACCCAGAAACCGTCGGCGGCGCCCATGTCGAACCGGCCGAGGTAGTTGAAGCACACCGGCGGTTCCGGCGCGGTCAGGCCGAGCAGCCCGAAGCCGATGCCGTTGTCCGGAATCGCGCGCAGCTGTTCCTTGACCCGCTTGAGCGCGGCCGCCGGGTCGGCGCCCGCGACGTCGAGCGCCACCGGGTACACCGTGGTGAACCACCCGACGGTGCGGGAGAGGTCGGCGCCGGGGACGAGGTGGTCCTCGCGGCCGTGACCTTCCAGCGCGACGAGCGTGCCCGCGGGCAGCGCGAACGCCAGCGCGGTCAGCAGCACGTCCTGCACACCCGCGCGCACCGAAGCCGGGACCGTGGTCAGCAATGGCTTCGCCTGCGCGGGAGGGAGGGTCACGGTCAGCTTTTCCAGCGTTCCCAAGGTGTCCCGGTCGTCGATCGGCCGCGCGCCGAGCGGCGTGCCAGGCTTGTCGAACTTCCAGCGCGACGCGTCGGGCTTGACGGTCGCGAGCAGCTCCCGTGCCCAGCGGCGGAACGAGGTCGCCGGCGCGGCGAGCGGACGGCCCGCCCAGGCGTCGGCGAGATCGGCGGCCAGGATGCGCCACGAAACCCCGTCGACGACCAGGTGATGCAGCACCAGCAGCAGCCTGCCGGGCCGGTCGGGGCCGAGGTCGAACCACACCGCGCGCACCATCTCGCCGGCGTGCGGGTCGAGCCGCCCGACCGCGTCCGCGTAGTGCTTCGACACCAGCTCGCGCAGGTCCTCCCCCGCGGTCACGACGACTCGGTCGAGCACATCGGACACCGGGACCGGACGGGTGCGAAGCGCGTCGCCGGTGAACCGGGCGCGCAGCACCTCGTGCGTGTCCAGCACCGCCTGCAGCGCGGACTCGACCTGCTCACCAGGTGGGATCCGCAGCAGCGCGCTCTGGTGCATGCCCGGCTCGGCCGTGCGCGCCCACCAGCGCAGGATGGGCGTCAGCGGGATGTCGCCCTCGTCGTCCGCCTCGGGCTCGACGCTCACCTCGGGCCCGGCGGCCAGCGCGAGCGCGGCGACCGTCTGGTGCTCGAAGACCTGGCGCGGCGAGATCGGGACTCCGGCGGCGCGCGCCTTGCCGACCCACTGGATCGACAGGATGCTGTCGCCGCCGAGCGCGAAGAAGTTGTCGTCCGGACCGGCCGTGTCGATCTTGAGCACTTCGGCCATCAGCGCGCAGAGCACCCGTTCGCGTTCGTTCGCCGGTGCCCGGCCGGTGTCCCGGCGCTCCGGCTCCGGCGCGGGCAGCGCGCGGCGGTTGACCTTGCCGGACGGCATGAGCGGGAACTCCGTCAGGAACACGAAGGTGCTGGGCACCATGTGTTCCGGCAGCCTGCCCTTCAGCCAAGACCGGACCTCCTCGGAGGACGTGCCGGTCGCGAGCGCGTAGCCGACGAGCCGCTTCACGCCGGGCTGGTCCTCGCGCACGAGCACCACCGCCCGGCGGATCTTGTCGTGCTGCTCGAGCACGGCCTCGATCTCTTCCAGCTCGACCCGCATGCCACGGATCTTGACCTGGTTGTCCGCGCGCCCCAGGAACTCCAGCGTGCCGTCGCCCGCCCAGCGCGCGAGGTCGCCGGTCCGGTAGAGCCGGGAACCCGGCGGACCGAACGGGTCGGCGACGAACGCGGCGGCCGTCCGCTTCGGGTCGTTGACGTAGCCGCGGCCGAGGTAGACCCCGCCCGCGTAGAGCTCGCCGGGCACGCCGGCGGGCACCGGCTGGAGGTTGCGGTCGAGCACCACCAGCCAGGTGTTGCCGTTGGGCCCGCCGATCGAGATCGCGCTGCGCACCGCGTCGCTGCGGTACACGACGTGGCTGACGCCGATGGTGGCCTCGGCGGGGCCGTAGCCGTGGTACATCACCGCGTCGCTCGTGGCGCGGAACCGGTGGAACAGCTCGGGTGTGAGCACTTCACCGCCACACCAGACGTGCTTGAGCGAGCGGCCACGGCGCTCGAACCCGTCCAGCCCGACCAGCAGGTCCAAAATGGACGAAGGCAGGTAGGTGAAAGTGACCCGGTGCCGCTCGATGAGGCCGAGCAGGTAGTCGATGTCGCGTTCGCCGTCCGGCTCGGCGATCACCACGGCGCCGCCGGTGACCAGCGGCAGGAAGATCTCGTTGATCGAGATGTCGAAGCCGAGCGGCGCCTTGAACAACGCCGCGTCGCCGGTGCCGAAACCGAGCAGCTCCCGTTGCCACAGCAGCCGGTGCGTGATCGCGCGGTGGCGGATCATCGCGCCCTTGGGCGTGCCGGTCGACCCCGAGGTGTAGATGACGTACGACAGGCCTTCCGGCTCGATCTCGACGCCGAGGTTCGCACTGTCCGCTTCGGACACTTCGGCCAGCTCGACATGAACGACGGGCACACCGAGCCCGTCGACCGGGTCAGAGTGCTCTTTTCCGCTCAGCACCACGGCCAGGGCCGCGCTCTCGCAGACCTCCGCGATCCTCGCGGCGGGCCACGACGGCTCGAGCGGCACGAACGCGCCGCCCGCCTTCTCGATGGCGAGCAGGCCGACGATCATCTCGATCGAGCGTTCCCAGTGCATGCCGACGGTCCGTTCGGGACCGACACCGAGGCCCACCAGTTTGCGGGCGAGCCGGTTCGCGTGCGCGTTGAGCTGGGCGTAGGTGAGGCTCGCGTCGTGGAAAACGACGGCCGGCTCGCCGGGCGTGCGCGCGACCTGGTCCTCGACCATCGCGGTCAGCGTGGTCACCGGGACGGCCGCCGCCGTGTCGTTCCACGCGCGCTGCTGGGCTCGCTCGGCCTCGCTGAGCACGCCGATCAGGCCGACCGGGCGGGCCGGGTCGGCGATGAGCGCGGCCAGCAGCCGGGTGAACCGGTCGGCCATGGCCTCGGCGGTGGCGCGGTCGTAGAGATCCGTGCTGTAGACCAGGGTCCACTCGGTCTCGCCGAACTCGAAGGACAGGTCGAACTTCGCGGACTGGTTCTCGGCGGGCAGCGGGGTGGCGGTGACGCCGTCGAGTTCGAGCCCGAGTGCCGCCGGGTCGCGGTGGGAGACCATGACCTGGAACAACGGGTGCCGCGCCGCCGAACGCGGCGGGTTGACCGTCTCGACGACCCGCTCGAACGGCAGATCCGCGTGCGAGTACGCGCCGAGGTTGGTCTCCCGCACCCGCGCGAGCAGCTCGCGGAAGGACGGGTTGCCGGTCAGGTCCGTGCGCAGCACCAGCGTGTTGACGAAGTAGCCGACCAGGTCGTCGAGCGCCTCGTCGGCCCGGCCGGCAGCCGGGGTGCCGAGCGGGATGTCGTCGCCCGCGCCGAGCCGGTGCAGGAGCACGGCGACGGCGGCCTGGGTGACCATCAGCTCGCTGACGCCGCGTGCGCGGGCGAGTTTGCGCACGGCGGCGGCGTCGAACCGGGTGGTGACCATGGCGCCCACGTGGCTCGGCACGGCCGGGCGCGGCCGGTCGGCCGGGACGGGCAGTTCCTCGGGAACGCCCTCCAGGCGCTTGGCCCAGTAGGCACGCTGGGTTTCGCCGACCTCCGCGAGCAGTTCCTGCTGCCACAGCGTGAAGTCCGCGTACTGCAAGGGAAGCGGTCGCCATGACGGCTCTACTCCCGCACGGCGGGCGGCGTAGGCATGCGCGAGGTCACGCAGCAACGGCCGCGCCGACCACTCGTCACCAGCGATGTGGTGTGCCAGCAGGACGAGCACGTGCTCCCGCTCGCCCACGGTCAGCAGCTCGGCCCGGAACGGGATCTCTTCCGCCAGCCGGAATTCGTAGCCGGTGGCCGCCGCGACGTCGGAGCCGGTGCGCTGGACCAGCTCGGGGCTCGCGGTTTCTAGAATGCGCTGGACCGGGTTTCCGTCCGTCTCCGGGAAGATCGTGCGCAGCGACTCGTGCCGTCCGGCCACATCGGACAGTGCGGCCCGCAGCGCCGCCACGTTGACGTCGCCGGAAAGCCTTGCTGTGAAAGGAAGATTGTAAGCCGAGCTGGGTCCTTCGAGCCGGTCGAGGAACCACAAGCTGCGCTGCGCGGGTGAGAGCGGCAGTTCGGCCGGGCGTTGGCGTGGGGCGGGCGCCGGGCGCACCGGTCCGCCGTCGAGCGCTCGCGCGAGGCGGGTGACGGTCGGCGCGTCGAACACCGTCCGGACCGGGACGTCCACGCCGAGCGCGGTACGGATCCGGCCCGCCAGCCTGGTGGCGAGGATGGAATGCCCGCCGATGGCGAAGAAGTCGTCGTGCACGCCGACCGACGCCGCGCCGAGCACGTCGGCGAAGAGCCCGCAGAGGATCTCCTCGGCCGGGGTCTTGGCCTCGCCGTCCGAGGTGACGAACTCGGGCTCGGGCAGGGCCTTACGGTCCAGTTTTCCGCTGGGCGACAACGGAAAACGGTCGAGCACGACGAAAGCCGACGGCACGAGGTGCTCGGGCAGCACGCGGCTCAGCTCGGCTCGCGCGGCGACCGGGTCCGCGGTCTCCGGAGTCAGATAAGCGACCAGGCTCTGCTGTTCCGGCCGGACGACGGCCGCGGCGGCGCTCACCCCGTCGAGCGCGGTCAGCGCGGCTTCGACCTCCCCGAGTTCGACGCGGAAGCCGCGGAGCTTGACCTGGTCGTCGGCGCGGCCGAGGTACTCCAGCCCGTGCGCGGTGAAGCGCACCAGGTCACCCGTGCGGTAGAGCCGGGAACCGGGTTCCCCGAACGGGTTCGCGACGAACCTCGACGACGTGAGATCCCGCCTGCCGAGGTAGCCGCGGGCGAGCTGCACGCCCCCGAGGTACAGCTCACCCACGCTGCCTTCCGGCACCGGCCGGAGGAATCGGTCGAGCACGTACACGCCGGTATTCCACACTGGACGTCCAATAGGGACGGTGTCCTCGTCGGCACAGGCCCACGCGGTGACGTCGACGGCGGCCTCGGTCGGCCCGTAGAGGTTGAACAGCGGGACACCGAGCTTGTCCCGCACCCGGTCGCGCAGGTCGGCGCTCAGCGCCTCGCCGCTGCAGATGATCCTGCGCAGGCCGCCGCGGGCCGCCGGACCGCGCAGGAACTCGGCCAGCATCGACGGTACGAAGTGGACGGTCGTGATCCGCTCGTTCTCGATCACCGAAGCGAGATACGCAGGATCCTTGTGACCGCCAGGCTTCGCGACGACCAGCGTCGCGCCAGTGATCAACGGCCAGAAGAACTCCCACACCGAGACGTCGAAACTCGACGGTGTCTTCTGCAGCACGCGATCGTCCGGGCCGAGGCGGAATTCGTCCTGCATCCACAAGAGACGGTTGACGATCGCCGCGTGGTCGACCACCACGCCTTTCGGCCGCCCGGTGGAACCCGAGGTGTAGATGACGTACGCGGGGTTGCCCGGCCGCGGCGGCTCCAGCTCGCCCTCGGCCGAGTCATCGTCCAGCGTCGTGAGCACGACCGCGGGCGCGGCGTCGGCGATCATGAAGCCGAGGCGCTCAGCCGGATACGACGGATCGAGCGGTACGTACGCACCTCCCGCCTTGTGCACGGCCAGCAGGGCGATGACGAGGTCGAGTGACCGTTCCAGCTGGATCCCGACGGTCGTCTCGGGCCGGACCCCGCGCGCGGCCAGGCGTCGCGCGAGCGCGTCGGCGCGGGCGTCGAGTTCGGCGTAGGTCAGCGATTGGTCATCGAACACGAGCGCGGTCGCGTCGGGAGTGCGCGCGACCTGGGCCGAGAACAGTTCGGGCAGCGTCGTTTCCGGCAAGGGCACGGCCGCGCCGAGTTCGTGGGCGCGTTCGTCCGCGCCGAGCAGGCCGAGCTTGGCGAGCGGGAGCGCGGGCTCGGCCAGGAAGCGGCGCAGCACCCGCTCGAACCGGGCCGCGATCGCGGGCGCGTCGATGCCCTCCTGGTGGTCGACGCGCAGTCCGAGTTCCTCACCCGGCAACACGATCAGGGCCAGCGGATAGTGCGTGGCGTCGCGGACGGTGACCTCGGCGAGGCGGAGTCCGTGTGCTTCGGGCAGCTCGCCGACCGGGTAGCTCTCGAACACGACGAGGGTGTCGAAGAGCGTCGCGTGGCCGGCGGCGCGCTGGATGTCGGCGAGTCCGAGGTGCTGGTGGTCGAGCAGTGCGGCCTGCTCGGCCTGCACCCGGCCGAACAGCGTGGCGAGCGGCTCGGCCGGATCGAGCCGCACGCGCACGGGCAGGGTGGTGATGAACAGCCCGACCATCGAGTCGACACCGGGGATGCGGGGATCGCGCCCGGAGACCGTGGCGCCGAAGACGACGTCCTCGCGGCCGGTCAGCACACCCAGCACGACCGACCAGACGCCCTGGACGACCGCGTTCACCGTCAGCCCGTGCGCGCGGGCCACTTCGGCCAGCCGCGCGGTCACGTCTCGCGGCAACGTGAATCCAGCGCTCGCGGGCAATCCCGGCTTCGGGTCCGGCGCGATGAGCGTGGGCCCGTCGAGCCCGTCGAGTGCCCGCGCCCAGGCTTTTTCGGCGGCCGCGCGGTCTTGCCGGGCGAGCCACGCCAGGTAGTCGCGGTAAGGCCGGACCGGCGCGAGCGGTTCACCGGCGTAGAGCGCCAGCAGCTCGCGGACCAGGATCGGCGCGGACCAGCCGTCCCACAGCAGGTGGTGCGAGGTCAGCACCAGCCGGTCGCGCACGCCACGCACCAGCGTGAAGCGCAGCAGCGGCGGCCTGGTGATGTCGAACGGCTCCGCCCGGTCGCCGCCGAGGAAGGCATCGAACTCCTCCTCGGTGCGGATTTCCCTTTCCCGCCAAGGTAATTCCACGTCGCGGCGGATGACCTGCACCTGCTGCCCCGACGCGCTCGCGCGGAACGCGGACCGCAGGTTGGGGTGCCTGCGCAGCAGCGCGCCCGCGGCTTCGCGCAGGCGTCCGGCGTCCAGCGGCCCGTCCAGGCCGAACACGGCCTGGACGGTGTAGACGTCGTGGTCACCGAACAGGGCATGGAAGACCATGCCCTGTTGCAGCGGGGAAAGCGGGAGAACGTCCTCGACGGCAGACACAGTCAGGACTCGCTGCCGTCCATGGCGCGCACCAGGCTCAGCGGGCGCATGTCGGTCCAGTTCGCCTCGATGTGGTCGAGGCAGGCCTGCCGGGAGTCCTCACCGAAGGCGATCGTCCAGCCGGCGGGCACGTCCGAGAACGTCGGCCAGAGCGAGTACTGGCCTTCCTCGTTGACCAGCGCGTAGAACTTGCCGCTCTCGTCGTCGAACGGGTTCGTCACCGGATTCACTCCCCATCAAAGGTTAGCCAAGCCTTACTTTAGACAGGCTTACCTTAGACAGGAGGGCGCGCCACCGTCCACCACCGATCGACGTGACCCAGGACTCGCTACTTGGCTGCGAAGAACTCCAGCAGCGCGGCGTTGACGGCTTCGGGCCGTTCGAGATAGCCGTAATGCCCGCACTCGGCCAGCTCGCGGTAGCGGGCGCCGGGGATGGCGTCGGCGACCTCACGGGCCAGGAACGGCGGCAGGACCGCGTCATCGGCGAACCCGATGACCAGCGTCGGCGCGCTGATCGCGCGATAGGCGGGCAGCCTGCTCTCGGTCATGTCGAGCGCCAGCTGGGCACGCAGGCCGGGAGTCCACACCACCGGCGACAGCTCGAACATGTCGAGCCAGTCCCGCACCTTCGCCTCGTCGTTGAGCGTCGCGGGCGAGAGGTTCCGCTGTGCGCGGACGATCGCCTCGTAGCGCGCGGGCAGCGCGAGCCCGCTGGCCCGCAGTTCCCGTTCGGCGGCACGCGAAGCCTTGCGCAGCAGGTCGATCCGGCCGCGGGTCGCCAGCAGCACGGCCTGGGTGACGAGTTCGGGTCGCGCGAGCGCCAGCTCCTGCACGACCTGGGCGCCCAGCGAGGTGCCGACCACCCGCGAAGGGCCGAGGTCGAGGTATTCGATCAGCCCGGCGGTGTCGGCGACCAGATCGTCGATCTTGAAGCCGTCACCGCATTCGCTGGACCGGCCGGTTCCCCGGTTGTCGAAGGTGATCACCCGGTAGCCCGCTTCGGCGAGCGCGGGGACCTGGTGCAGCTGCCAGACCCGGCCGGTCGCGGCCATGCCCATGACGAGCACCACCGGTTCGCCCTCGCCGGTGTCCCAGTAGTTGAGCTCGATTCCGTTGACCTGGGCGACTGGCACTCGTTCTCCCTCAGACCTTCAGCTCGTCCGCCGATGGGGTGCGCAGGCTCGCCTCGCGGAACTTCGGCATGGCCACCGCCATCATGACCACCCCCGCGACGCACACCAGGCCACCCGTGACGACGGCCGCGGGGCCGCCGAGCAGCCGCGAGACCACGCCGGCTTCGGCGTTGCCGACGGCCGTGCCGCCGGTCGCCTGCGCCAGCCACAGGCTACCGACGCGGCCTTGCAAACGGTCGGGTGTGTAGTGCTGGAGCAGCGCCCGGCGCAGGATCTCCGAGATCGTGTCGCCGAGTCCCGCGAGCGCGAGGAAGGTCAGGCCGAGCCAGAGCTGCCCGCTGAGCCCGAACGCGGTGATCGCCAGGCCCCACAGCAAGACCGCGGCGATCAGCGCGCGCCCGGTGTGCTGGATCCGCCCGGTCCAGCCGCTGGTGAGGGCGCCGAGGAAGGCGCCGACCGCGGGCGCGGTGTAAAGCAGGCCGACGGCGGTGGGCCCGCCGTGGAAGACCTCGGTGCCCAGCTGCGGGAACAGCGCGTACGGCATGGCGAAGACGACGGCCCACAGGTCGATCAGCAGCAGCCCGGCGACGACCTGGTTGCCCTTGATGAACTTGAAGCCGTCGGCCAGCGAGCGCAGCGGATGCTGGGTGGTGTCCGACGACTCGCCCGGTGGCAGCGAAGGCAGGAACCACAGCAGTGTGAGCCCCACGACGTAGCCGGCTGCGTCGAGCGCGAAGCAGACGGCGATGCCGGGCCCCGACGCGATGAGCCCGGCGAGCGCCGGGCCGACCATCGCGCCGAACTGGCTGGTCACCGTGATCAGCGCGCCCGCGGCCGCGACCAGTTTCGGGCCGGACAGCGCCGGGATCGCGGCCATCAGCGCGGACCCGCCGAGCCCGGCGATCCCGCCCGCGAACACGGCGGCCACGTAGACGAAACCCAGTGACGGCGCGGGAAGCGCGGCGTTGACCGCCAGCCCCGTCAGGATCAGCGCGGTGCCCGCGCGGCTGCCGAGGATCACCTTGCGCCGGTCGGACCGGTCGGCGAGCACCCCGCCCGCGATCAGCCCGGCCAGCAGCGTCACGCCGAAGACCAGCCCGACCAGGCCGACCTGCAGCGAGGACTTCGTGAGCTGATAGACCTGCAGGTTGATGCCGACGTTCGTCAGGCTCGCCCCGACCACGCTCAGCGTCTGCGCGGCGAAGACCCGCCGGAACGCGCCACTGCGGCGCAACGGCTCGATATCGATGACCAGTTCCCCGAGCCGCAAGTCCGTCGTCCCCTCGTGAGCCTCCGAATACGTCGGCTAGCCTAACCTAAGTTCATCCCCCGGAACGAGGAGCCGAGATGCTGGACGGGTGCACGCCCTGGCCACCGGAACTGGCCGGAAAGTACCGTGCGGAAGGGTACTGGGCCGGGCAGCCGCTCGACGTCCTCCTGCGTGACGGGGCGCGGAACCATCCCGCGAAGACGGCACTCGTCGGCCCGACCGGCACCCGCTGGACCTACGCCGAGCTCGACGCGCGCGCGGACCGGGCCGCCGCGGGCTTCCTCGCCGCCGGCATCGCGCGGGGCGACCGGGTGGTCGTTCAGATGCCGAACATCGACGACTTCGTGGTGACGATCTTCGCGTTGCTGCGTGTCGGCGCACCGCCGGTGCTCGCGCTGCCCGCGCACCGCGAGAGCGAGATCGTGCCGTTGTGCGAGCTCAGCGAGGCGACCGCGTACGTCATCGCGGACTCCGACGACACGTTCGACTACCGCACACTGGCCAGGACGGTGACCAAGGCGGTTCCGGGACTGCGCCACGTCTTCGTGTCCGGCGACCCCGCCGAGTTCACCGCTCTTCCCGACGCCGCACCGGTTCCGCTCGACGCGCCCGACCCGGGCGAGGTCGCGTTGTTCCTGCTCTCCGGCGGCACGACCGGCACGCCGAAGCTGATCCCGCGCACGCACGACGACTATCTCTACAACGCGCGCGCGAGTGCCGAAGTCTGCGGGCTCACCGCCGAGACCGTGTACCTGGTCGCGCTGCCCGCCGCGCACAACTTCGCGTTCGCCTGTCCCGGGATCCTCGGCACGTTCGCGGCGGGCGGCACGGTCGTGCTCGCGCCGAACCCGAGCCCGGACGTGGTGTTCGAGCTGATCGAAACCGAACGCGTCACCGTGACCGCCGTTGTCCCTCCGCTCGCGTTGCTGTGGATGGAAAACGCGGAGTGGAGCGACAACGATCTGTCCAGTTTGGAGCTGCTGCAGGTCGGCGGCGCGAAGTTCAGCGCCGAGCCCGCCGGGCGGGTCCGCGAGACGCTGGGCTGCCAGTTGCAGCAGGTGTTCGGCATGGCCGAGGGGCTGCTCAACTACACCCGCCTCGACGATCCCGAAGAGCTGATCGTCACCACGCAGGGCAAGCCGCTCTCCCCCGCCGACGAAGTCCGTGTGCTCGACGCCGACGGGAACGACGCCACCGAAGGCGAGCTGCTCACGCGCGGCCCGTACACGCTGCGCGGCTACTACCGCGCCGACGAGCACAACAAGCGCGCGTTCACCGAAGACGGCTTCTACCGCTCGGGCGACCTCGTGCGGGTGCTGCCGACCGGGCACCTGGTCGTCGAAGGCCGGGTGAAGGACCAGATCAACCGCGGCGGCGAGAAGATCCCCGCCGAAGAACTCGAGAACCACCTGCTCGCGCACCCGCTGGTGCACGACGCGGCCGTGGTCGGCATGGCCGACGAGGTGATGGGCGAGCGGATCTGCGCGTTCCTCGTGGTCAAGGGCGAGACGCCCGCGCTGCGGGACGTCACCACGTTCCTGCGGGCGCGCGGGGTCGCGGCGTACAAGCTCCCCGACCGGGTCGAGGTGCTCGAGGAGTTCCCGCTGACGACCGTGGGCAAGGTCAGCAAGAAGGCTTTGGGGAAGCTGCTTGAAGAAGACTGATGCGGCGCGGGCCACGGGGCTCGCCGCCGCCGTGGCCGTGCTCGCCCTGATCGCGCTGGTGAGTGTCGCGGTCGGCGCCCGCTCCATCCCACTGTCCACTGTGGTCACCGCGTTGGTCGGCGAGTCCACTCCGGACGTCCACTTCGTCGTGTGGGACTTGCGGGTGCCACGCACGCTCATCGGCCTCGCCGTCGGCGCGGCGCTCGGCACCGCCGGCGCGTTGATGCAGGCGCTGACCCGAAACCCGCTCGCCGATCCCGGACTCTTGGGCGTCAACGCCGGCGCCGCCGCGGCCGCGGCGCTGTCGGTCAGCGTTCTCGGCATCACGGACCTGCGCGCGTTCGTCTGGTTCGCCTTCGCGGGCGCGGCGCTCGCCGGGGTCGTGCTGTACGCGCTGGCGACCGGCGGCCGCAGCGGCGCGTCCCCGGTCCGTCTCGCACTGGCGGGCACCGCGATCACGGCGGCGCTGACCGGCGTCACCCAGAGCGCGATGCTGCTCGACAGCAAGACGCTGGACCAGATGCGCTTTTGGACGGTCGGCTCGCTCAACCGGGCCGACGGCGCGACGATCGCCCGTGTCGCCCCGTTCCTCGCGGCGGGCCTGGTGCTCGCACTGGCGCTCGCCCGCCCGCTGAACGCCATCGCGCTC
Organism: Amycolatopsis xylanica; assembly: GCF_900107045.1. Lineage (GTDB taxonomy): Bacteria > Actinomycetota > Actinomycetes > Mycobacteriales > Pseudonocardiaceae > Amycolatopsis > Amycolatopsis xylanica. The sequence goes on along the minus strand of NZ_FNON01000001.1, from coordinate 643,404 downwards.
GGCGACGACGCGGGCCGCGCGCTCGGGGCGAACATCGGCCGCACCCGGGTTTTGACGCTCGTGGCCATCACCTTGCTGGCGGGCGCGGCGACCGCGGCCGTCGGGCCGCTGGTGTTCGTCGGGCTGGCGGTGCCGCATATCGTGCGCGCGCTCACCGGCCCCGACCAGCGGTGGATGCTGCCCTACTGCATGGTGCTCTCCCCCGCGCTGCTGCTGGCCGCCGACATCCTGGGCCGGGTGGTCGCGAAACAGGAACTCGACGTCGGCGTCGTCACGGCGCTGCTGGGCGCGCCGGTGTTCATCTACCTGGTACGCCGGACGCGGATGGTGCGCTCGTGAAAACCCGGGCCTTCACGGCTTCCGCGCTCCTGCTGGCGCTGCTCGCGCTGATGGTGGTGTTCACGCTCGGCACCGGCGCGATCTCGGTGGCGCCGCTCGACGTGATCAGGACGCTGCTCGGCAACGGCAGCCGCATGACCAACTTCGCCGTGCTCGACCTGCGCCTGCCGCGCGTGGTGGTCGCGGCGGGCGTCGGCGTCGCGCTCGGCCTGTCCGGCGCGGTCTTCCAGAGCCTGTCCCGCAATCCGCTGGGCAGCCCGGACATCGTCGGCTTCACCTACGGCTCGGCGACCGGCGCGCTGGCCGTGATCGTCCTTTTGGGAGGAAGCACGGCGGCGATCTCACTCGGTGCCGCCGTCGGCGGCCTGGTGACCGCGCTGCTGGTGTATCTGCTGGCGTGGCAACAGGGTGTGCGCGGCTACCGGCTGGTGCTGGTCGGCATCGGCGTCAGCGCGATCCTGCAGTCGATCAACTTCTACCTGCTGGTCACCGCGAGCCTCAACGAAGCGGGCCGCGCGACCGTGTGGATCACCGGCAGTTTGGACAACCGCGGCTGGGGCGAGGCCGTCCCGCTGCTGTGGGCGCTGGCAGTCGTGGTGCCGCTCGTGCTGGCGGGCGGCCGGTGGCTGAAGATGCTGGAGATGGGTGACGACGCGGCGCAGGCGCTGGGTGTCCCGATCGAGCGCAGCAGGCTGTACTTGCTGATCGTCGGCACGGCGGCCTGCGCCATCGCGACGGCCGCGGCCGGGCCGATCGCCTTCGTCGCTTTGGTGGCGCCCCAGCTCGCGAAACGGCTTACCAAGGCGTCCGGGCCGAATCTGCTCCCGGCGGCCTGGATGGGCGCTCTGCTCGTCGTGGTCGCGGACTTCGCCGCGCAGCGCGTCGCGGGCGACACGCTGCTGCCGGTCGGCGCGATGACCGGCGCGTTCGGCGGCGTCTACCTCGCGTGGATCCTCTGGCGCTTCCGCACCAAAGCCTCCTAAGACGCGATAAAGCGGGCTTTATCCCACCTCGGGATAAAGCCCGCTTTATCGCCTTCTCAAGGCTTAGCTCAGTCGGCGCGGACCACGAACGGCGCGACGCTGGAGAGCTTCTCGCAGGTCTCCTCGAACTCGCGCTCAGGCGTCGAGTCGGTGACGATGCCCGCACCCGCGCGCAGCCACGCCTGGCCGTCCTGCTGGTACACCGCGCGCAGCACCAGTGCCGCGTCGAGCGCGCCGTCGTGCGAAGCCGAAAGGACCGCGCCGGAGTAGAGGCCGCGCCGGGTCTCGTCGAGACGGAAGATCGCGTCGAGTGACTCACGCTTGGGGATGCCCGACGCGGTGATCGCCGGGAACACGGCTTCCAAGGCGTCCCAAGAGGTTCGCCGCTCGTCGAGCGTGCCGGTCACGAGCGAGGCCAGGTGCTGGACGCTGCCGCGCTCCTTGATGCCCATGAAGTCGTCGACGCCGACGGTGCCCGCCCGGCACACGCCGCGCAGCTCCTCCTGGGCGGCACGCACGGAGACCGCGTGCTCGAAGACCTCCTTGGGGTCCGACTCGAGCTCGCTGCGCGCGGCCGCGTCGGCCTCGGTGCCGCGGCCGAACGCGCGGGTGCCCGCCAGCGGCTGGGTCAGCACGTGGCCGTCGGCGTCGACCGTGACGATCACCTCGGGGCTGAAGCCCGCCGCCTCGGTGCCGTTCATCCGCAGCAGGAACGACCGCGCCGGGGTGTTGCCGCGGCGGCCGACCTCGTAGGTGCCGGCCATGTCCGCCTCGAACGGGATGCGCACCGTCCGCGACAGGATGACCTTCTGGTACTGCCCGAGCTGGATCTCCTTGACCGCCTGCGCGACGCGCTCGCGGTAGCCCTCGCCGTCGGCGCGGACGTCGATGCCCGTCGCGGCCGGGGTGATCGGGTCGACCGGCTCGCGCAGCAGCTCCAGCACCCTGGCGCGCTCGGCCTCGTCGGCACTGCGGACCACCACGCCGCGCTCGTCGATGCGGACCTCGGTCCTCGGCACGATCAGGCGCGCGAGTTCGCCACCCGGCGCCTCGGAGCCACGCGAGACCAGCGAGGCGATCAGCCCGGCGAAGTCGAAACCGAGCCAGCCGTAGGCGTTCCAGCCCTGGATCGGCAGCGCGTCGAGCGCGCGGCGCAACGCGTCGGCTGGCGAGCCGGTCCACTCCACCGCGATCTCGTCCTCGCCCGCGAGCGTGGTCTTGACCTGCTTCGCGTCGAGCGAGACGGTCGCCAGCGCGCCGCCGGCGACGGTCCAGCGGCCGCCGCTCTCGTAGACCACGTAGTCGTCGAACAGTCCGGCCCTGGCGAGCTTCACCACGAGCGGGAGAGGATCACTCGAAGCGCTGAAGGACTCATCCTCGTAGACCGACACGAACTCTCCTCGTACGCCGCCATCCGGCATTTTCACACCCACGGACTTAGGCTATGCAAACCTAACAACCACGGTCAAGCAGTGCGACCTCGATCACCGTCCCGATGACCGGTCCCCTGGCCGATTCCGCGCCCCGAGGCCAAGATTGCGCTCGTGATCGCCTTCGACGAGCAGTCCCGGCTCTGGGTTCTCCAGACCACCACCTGGACGTACGCGCTCCAGCTCACCGAGGAGGACGCGCCACGCCACGTCTACTGGGGCCCGGCGCTCACGGCCGAGCAGGTCGCCGGCGTGGTCCGGCCGAGTGCCGCCTGGTGGGACGGGTTCAACGACCCCAACGAGGGCCGCGAGGAGCTGGCCGTCGACGGCGGCACCCGGTACTGGACACCCTCGCTGCAGGTCCGCTTCGCCGATGGGACCCGTGCGCTCGAATGGGCGTACACGGACCACGAGATCGACGGCGGCGCCCTGCGGATCGGCTTCCGCGACCGCCACTATCCACTGAGGATCGACCTGCACTACCGCGTCCGCGGCGACGTGCTCGAGCGCTGGGTCGGGCTGGCCAACGACGGCGAGCCCGTCGAGGTGCTGCGCGCGGACTCCGCCGCCTGGGTGCTTCCCGAGCGCGCGGACTACCGGCTGTCCCATGTGGTCGGACGCTGGGCCGCGGAAAGCCAGCTGCGCCGCGAATCCGTGGCCGAGGGCGAGACGGTGTTCGCCAGCAGGCGCGGGATCACCAGTCACCACGCCAATCCCTGGGTGATGCTCGACGCGGGCGACGCGTCCGAGACCCACGGCGAGGTGTGGAGCACCGCTCTCGCCTGGAGTGGTTCCTGGCGCATCACCACGACCAGGAGCATCGACGGCCGCGTCACGGTCACCGGCGGATTCGGCCAGGACGGCGTCACCCACCGGCTGAACCGGGGCTCGGTCTTGACCACACCCGTTTTCGCGGGCGTGTTCTCGGAAAACGGCTTCGGCGGCGCCAGCCGCGCCTGGCATGACTACACGCTCGAGCACGTGCTCCCCCATTCCGACGAACTGCGTCCCGTGCTCTACAACTCTTGGGAGGCAACGGCTTTCGACGTCAACGAGGCGGGCCAGCGCAAGCTCGCCGCGCACGCCGCGAGCCTCGGCGTCGAGCTGTTCGTCATGGACGACGGCTGGTTCGGCAGCCGCACGAGCGACAACGCGGGCCTCGGCGACTGGGTCGTCAACCGCGACCGCTTCCCCGACGGCCTCGCCCCGCTCGCCGACGAGGTGCACCGCCTCGGCATGAAGTTCGGCCTGTGGGTCGAACCCGAGATGGTCAACCCGGACAGCGATCTCTACCGCGCGCACCCCGACTGGGTGCTGCATCATCCGCACCGGCGGCGCTCCGAGCTGCGCAGGCAGCTCGTGCTCAACTTCGCGCGCGAGGACGTCGCCGCGTGGGCGCACGGCTGGCTCGACGCGCTCGTCCGCGACAACGGCATCGACTTCCTCAAGTGGGACATGAACCGTCCGTTCAGCGAAGCCGGATGGCCGGACGACGAAGACCCCGATCGCTTGTGGACCGGACACACCCAGGCCGTCTACGCGATCATGGACCGCCTGCGCGCCGACCACCCCGGGCTGCGCATCGAGTCGTGCAGCGGCGGCGGGGGCCGGATCGACCTCGGCATCCTCGCGCGCACCGATCAGGTCTGGACCTCGGACAACACCGACGCGCTCGACCGGCTGCGCATCCAGCACGGCTACACCCAGGTCTACCCGGCGCGCGCGATGTCGGCCTGGGTCACCGACAACCCGAACTTCGTCACCGGCCGATCCACCCCGCTGGCGTTCCGCTTCCATGTCGCCATGGCGGGCGTGCTCGGGATCGGCGGAAACATCGTCGAGTGGAGCGAGGACGACCTCGCGTTCGCACGCGAGCAGATCGCGCTCTACAAGGAGATCCGCGAAACCGTCCAGCACGGCGCGCTCCACCGGCTCCAGCCGCCATCCGCGTCGGGGATCTCGGCCGTCCAGTACGTGTCGCCCGAGCGGACGGTCGTGTTCGCCTACCGCCAGTCGGCGCACTTCAACCTGCCCGAGCGGCGCGTCCGGCTGCGGGGCCTCGACCCCGCGGCCCGCTACCGCGACCCCGGCAGCGGCGCCGTCCACCACGGCGCCGTCCTGCTCGCGCACGGGATCGAGATCGACCTGCCGAAGGGTGACCACGGGAGCGCGATCGTCCGCTTGTATCGTATCTGACGTATAAGATCGCGCAGGCAGAGATCGGATGTATAAGGTCACAGGGCGGCTTTCAATCCCCCAAAGGGCTTGACAGTTGTCTAAACATCGGATCGAATGCCCGAGTCTCGTGACGCAGGTCACCGAGGCCCATGGGGTTCAGGCAGTGTGGTGGAGAGGCGGCTGATCATGAGAAGGTCCCTGGCGCTGGGAGCGGCGATACTGCTGGCCGCGAGCGCGTGCACGGTCGGCAGCGACACCGGCTCGGGCACGAACGGCGGCGGCACCAAGGAAATCTCGTTCCTGACCTTCGAATCGCCCAACCTCACCCCGGCCTACTGGGACGCCGCGATCAAGCGCGTCACCGACAAGCACCCGGAAATCAAGGTCAAGAAGCTGGTCGCGCCCAGCACCGACCGCACCGGGTACGCCAAGCAGCTGCTGACCTCCGGGCAGTTCCCCGACGTCGCGATCGCCGTCGACTCGGCCGGGTTCGCCGAGTCCGGCGCGCTCTACGCGTGGACGCCCGAGGAGCTCAAGGACTTCCAGTTCCCCGACGCCAACCCGATCAAGGGCGGGCACCACCAGCTGCCCGCGAACACCCAGACGATCCCGCCGATCTACTACAACAAGAAGATGTTCGCCGACGCGGGCATCACCGCTACGCCGACCACGTGGGCCGAGCTGGTCGCCGCGGCCGAGAAGGTGAAGGCCAAGGGCGGCAAGCCCTTCGTCATCGGCGGCGGCAAGGAAGGCTTCCCGTCGGCGATGATCCTCGACGGGATCGTCAGCGTCGACCTCTACGGCAAGACCCCCGACTGGCTGACCCAGCGCCGCGCGGACAAGGTCAAGTTCGCCGACCCCGACTTCCAGAAGGCGTTCGGCAAGTTCGCCGACCTGGTCGCCAAGGGCTACATCGACAAGAGCCAGGTCTCGCGCAGCTACGACGACACCCAGGCCGCCTTCCTCAAGGGCGAGGGCGCGATGTACCCGATGGGCAACTGGTTCGCCTCCGCCGCCGACTCCAAGCCGCACGACTTCGAGATCGGCGTGTTCAACTTCCCCAGCGAGGACGGCAAGCTCGTGGTGCCCGCGTACACCGGCGGCGGCATGATCGTGAACGCCAAGTCCGCGAACCTCGACGCGGCGCGCACCTTCGCGCTGGCGTTCCAGCTCGACAAGACCCAGCTCGACACCTCGGTCAAGGCCGACGGCCTGTTCCCGGCGATCAAGGGCTACACCCCGCCCGCCGACGCGGGCGCGGTGTTCAAGGCGGGCTACGACCTCTACCAGAAGGCCGTCGAGCAGAAGGCGGTCGTGAACGCCTTCTCGTGGGAGACCGCGGACGACGGCCTGCTGCCCGGCATGAAGGACAAGGTCTACCAGGCCGCGCAGGACGTGATCACCGGCCGCAAGTCGGTCGCGGACGCGTGCGCCTTCCTCGACACCGAATGGGCAAAGGCCAAATAACCCGAGATGGCAACAGATGTGGTGACCGCTCCGACGCCGGAGCGCGCTGACCGGAGCAAGGTGCCCACCCGGCGCAGGCGCAAGCCGATCCTGCCGAGGGTGTGGCACTTCGCCTCGTTCGGCGCGCCCGGCGTGCTGATCTACCTCTGCTTCGTGATGGCGCCGATCCTGATCAGCTTCGGCTACAGCCTGACGAACTACAACCCGTTCAACCCGCCCACGAAGTTCGTCGGGCTGGAGAACTACAAGAACCTGTTCAGCGACGAAACCTTCCTCACCGCGCTGTGGGTGACCACGGTGCTCACGCTGATCGTGGTCATCGTGCCGAACGTGCTCGGCCTCGGCATCGCGCTGCTGCTGGACAAAAAAGGCTGGCTTTACAACGCCCTGCGCACGGTGTTCTTCACGCCGGTCATCCTGAGCTCGGTCGTGGTCAGCATCATCTGGCAGAAGCTGCTCGACGACCAGGGCCCGGTCAACCAGGCGCTGCGCGCGTTCGGCGTCGAGCATCCGCCTGGCTGGCTGTCCGACCCGGACATCGCGTTGTATTCGGTCGCCTCGATCGTCTGCTGGCAGATGCTCGGCTTCTGCGTGGTCGTCTACCTGGCCGGTCTGCAGGGCGTGCCCGCCGAGCTCTTGGAAGCCGCGGAGATCGACGGCGCCGGGCCGTGGCGCCGGTTCCGCGCGGTCACCTGGCCGCTGCTCGCGCCGTCGCTGACCATCAACACGGTCGTGATGCTGATTTCGGCGTTCAAGACCTACGACTACGTCAAGGTCATCACCAACGGCGGGCCCGGCTCGGGCACCACGGCGACGATCGCGTTCAACGTGCTCGCGACCGGCCTCGACGCCAACCACGCCGGTTATGCCTCGGCGATGGCGGTCGTGATGCTGACGATCGTCGCGGTCGTGACCACGATCGTGCTGCAGTTCCTGCGCAAGCGGGAGGTCGACCTGTGAGCGCCGTGACGACAGGCAAGCGGTCTTGGGTCCGCCCGGTGGTGGCGATCGCCGTCAGCGCGGTCTTCTTCATCCCGCTGTACTACGTGCTGGTCAACGTCTTCAAGCGCGGCGACCTGATCTCGACCGAGCCGTCCGCGCTGCCGCTGCCGCCGACGCTGAAGAACATCAGCGCCATGCTGACCAGGCCGGACGGGCTGTACTGGGTCAGCCTCACGAACAGCATCGTGGTGACGCTGCTGTCGATCCTGGTGCTGACCGTGCTTTCGGCGATGCTCGGGCACTACCTGGCCCGGTCGCAGAAGCGCTGGACGAAGGCGCTGACGATGGTCCTGCTCGCCGGGCTGATGATCCCGCCGCAGGTGATCCTCATCCCGATCACCGACGTGCTGCGGGCGACGCACCTGATGGCGACCCTGCAGGGACTGGTGCTGTTCAACGTCGGCTACTACGTGCCGTTCGGCGTGTTCGTGTTCAGCGGGTTCATCCGCGGCGTGCCGGTGGAGCTGGAAGAGGCGGCCCTGCTCGACGGCGCGAACCGGATGCAGGTGTTCTGGCGGATCGTGTTCCCGCTGCTCAAGCCGGCGACGGCGAGCGTGCTCATCTTCCTCGGCGTCTGGATCTGGAACGACTTCATCGACCCGCTGATCATCCTCGGGCCTTCGCAAGGCACCACGGTGACGACGGGCATCTACCGGTCCATCGGGCAGTACCAGGCGGACCTGGGCAGCGTGTTCGCGCTGATGTTCCTGGCCACGCTGCCGGTGCTGATCTTCTACCTGGCGCTGCAGAAGCAGTTCGTCAAGGGTCTCACCGGCGGTGCGACCAAGGGCTGAACGAGCGGAGGGGACCTAGGCCGTTTCCGGCGGTTCAGGTCCCCTCTTCGGCGTTCTCAGGCCGCCCCCACTTGCGGATAGGCCTTCTGGACACAGCTGATGCACCATCTGATCCGGTCGAGATACGTCTCAGGATGATCCCCCGCCTCCTGCGCCACGTCGCACAGGCAGCCGCTGGACTCCTGCGCCTTGAGGATGCTTTCGATCTCGGCCCTGATGCTGTCGACCGGCAGATCGGCCGTGACCGGCAACGGTGAACAGAACAGCGCCTGCACCAATTCCGGTTTCGCTACCTCGGACATCTCGGTTTCCACCCCTCAGTCGGTTTTCTCTGGATCTGCTCCCTTCCAGTGAAGCTCGTCACACTCCGCCGTGCTAGTGCTTTACGACCAAAGATGGGTATGAGCGTTGCACTCCGTGCACAAACCAGAACCCAAACGAGATCAAGTGACGCAGCGTTACTCCATTGTCACGGTCGTCACCGTGACCCATTGGTTACCGAATAGTCCCGTCATGAGGCGTGGGTCACGTTCTCCCGTTCACGGTGGAGGTAATCGACCCGGGAGCTGGAGATGACCGTCAGCGCACAGCCAAGACCTTGGAGCATCACCCTGATCGTGAACGGACGAGAGCCCAGCACGGGGCGCTCGGTACCCATCGCCGTCGGCGTCACCCAGGACGTCGGCGGAGCCCATCTGACACTGCGGGTCGAGAACGGCCCCGACATCCGCCTCACCATGGCCGAGGCGGCGTTGCTGCGGCACCACCTGGCCACTGCGGTGCTGGAGCAGTACCACCTGGACGCGGACTCGGCCTCGTAGGGCTCGTCAGTCGCGCGCGGCGATCCCGTCGTACATGACACGGCGGATCGCCGCGCTCAGGCGCGCCTGCGACTCGGGCGCCGGATCACGCAGGCTCGCCAGCACCGCGGCGAGGATCATGCCGTTGATCGCGCGGGCGGATCCCTCGACGTCGAGGTCCGCGCGCAGGTAGCCGAGCTCGACCCCGTGACTCAGGTACGCGGCGGTCAGCTGCGCGGCGCCGTCGTAGAAATCCAGCACGCGCTCCCGCATCTCGGCGTCGATGCCCGCGGCTTCGAGCAGCAGGAAGCGGGCGAGCCGGGGGTCGCCGCCGAAGATCCCGGCCAGCGCGTCCCCGATGCGCGCGGTCTGCGTGCGGTACTCCGCCAGGCTGCTGACCGCGTCGGGGGCGTTGTCGGCGGCCAGCGCCGCGACCACGGTCCGCACCAGGTCGGTGATCACGTGGTCGACGATGTCGCGCTTGTTCTGGAAGTACCGGTAGAAGGTCCCGTGCCCGATGCCGAGGCGCGCGGCGATGTCGGCGATGCCGGTCGCGTGGTAGCCGCGCTCGGCGAAACAGTCGAACGCGGTCTCGATGATCTCGCGCCGCAGTTCCTGCTTCTTGCGCTCGGCCCTGCTCACCGGCGTCCCTGTCGTCATCAACCCAGCATATTGCCCTTCGCGCGAAACTGACATACCGTTCCAAGAATGACACGCCATTCCGATTCGGCTCTGGTGATCGGCTGCGGCGGCACGCTGGGCTTCGCCTGGACCGCCGCCGTCCTGGACGCGCTGCACACCCGAGCGGGCTGGGATCCCGGCGCCGCGCGGTTTCTGATCGGCACCTCCGCGGGCGCGGAAGCCGTGGCCATGCTGGGTGCGGGTATCCCCGCCTCGGCGATCCTCGGCGCGCTGACCGGCTCGGATGGCGACCCCGTCGTCTCCGCGCACCTGCGCCGGTCGCCTGGCCGGTTCCCGCCCGTGCCGTCGCCGCGGTGGCCCGCGACCGGGCTGGTGCGCGCCGCGCGCCGCGGCCAGGTCGACCGGACGGCCGGGCTCGCGGGCCTGCTCCCCCTCGGCCGCGGCGACGCGGGCTGGCTGCGAGACCTCGGTGACGCGCTGGCGACCGAAAACGGCTGGGTCGCCCATCCCGCGACCTGGTGTGTGGCCACCGACCTGACCGGGCAGCGTGTCGCGTTCGGGTCACCCGAAGCCCCGAGTGCCAACCTCGGCGAGGCGATCGCGGCGTCGTGGGCGATCCCCGGCTGGTTTCCCCCGGTGCCGATCGGCGGACGGCTTTTCCTCGACGGCGGCACGGTTTCGCCGACCTCGGCCGACCTCCTGCTCGGACACGACGTCGAAGAGGTCGTCGTGATCGCGCCGATGTCCAGCGAGAGCGGCGCTCTCGCACGCGGTTTCTCTCGCGCGGAGCGACTCTTGCGCGCCGCGATGACCCGCAGGCTCGACGACGAGGTGCGCCGCCTGCGCGCGGCGGGCAGCCGGGTGATCCGGATCGAGCCGTCTCAGCGCGACCTCGACGCGATGGGCGCGAACTTCATGGACGGCAGGCGCCGCGAACGGGTGCTCGACACCGCGATGAGCACCGCACCGGATCTGCTCGATCAGGCCTTCGAAGGACAAGGAGCACGGTCATGACCCGCTATCCGGCGATCGACCTCACCGGCGCCCACGTGGCGATCACCGGTGCGGGGCAAGGCATCGGCCGGGTGACCGCCGAGCGCATGGCCGCGCGGGGCGCGCGAGTGTCCATCGGCGATCTCGACACCGAAGCGGCCAAGCGCACCGCCTCGGACGTCGGCGGCACCGCGCATCACCTCGACGTCACCGACCCCGACTCGTACGCAACGTTCCTCGCGGAGGCCGAAACGGCGAACGGCCCGGTGAGCGTGCTGGTCAACAACGCCGGGATCATGCCCAACGGCGGTTTCCTCGACATCCCGGCCGAGCAGAACCGGGCGATGATCGAGGTCAACCTCTTCGGCGTCATCCACGGCATGCGGCTCGCGCTGCCCGGCATGCTCGAGCGCGGCCGGGGACACGTCGTCAACGTCGCGTCGCTGGCCGGGAAGTTCCCGGTGCCGGGACTGGCGGTCTACAACGCCAGCAAGTTCGCCGTCGTCGGGCTGACCGCCGCCACCCGCCTCGAGTACGCGCACCTCGGCGTCAGCGTCAGCGCCGTCCTCCCGTCCGCCGTCGACACCGCGCTCGCGTCCGGTTTGGACATGCGGCCGATTCCGAAGGTCAGCCCGGGCCGGATCGCCGACGCGGTGGTCGCCACCGTGCGCACCCGCGCCGCCGAGGTCGCCGTGCCCGGCTACGTCGGCGCGCTCGCGACCGCCGCCGGGCTGCTGCCCGAGCCGGCGCTCCTCGCGTTCCGCAAGCTGGCGAAGGGCGACCGCGCGCTGCACCCGGACAGCCCCGAGCGCGCGGGCTACCGCGCCCGACTCACCCAGGACACCACGCGAAAGGATCAGGCATGAGCACCTACGACGCGATCATCGTCGGCGCGGGCTTCGGCGGGATGGGCGCGGCGATCCAGCTCAACCGCCTCGGGTACGACAACCTGCTCATCCTCGAACGCGAGTCGGACCTCGGCGGCACCTGGCACGTCAACCACTACCCCGGACTGGCCGTGGACATCCCGTCGGCCACCTACTCCTACTCGTTCGAGCCCAACCCCGGCTGGTCCCGCCTGTTCGCGCCGGGCCGCGAGCTCAAGCGCTACGCCGAGCACGTCGCCGACAAATACCGGCTGCGCCGCTACATGCGGTTCGGCACCGAGGTGACCGGAGCGGTGTGGGACGCCGACCGCGCACAGTGGACGGTGTCCCGCCGCGACGGCGACCCGGTCACCGCGAAGTACCTGCTCACGGCGACCGGTTTCCTTTCCCAGCCCAGGAAACCCGACATCGACGGGATCGACACGTTCGCGGGCAAGGTCATCCACACCACCGACTGGGACGACGGCTACGACCTGAGCGGCAAGCGCGTCGCGGTGATCGGCACCGGCGCGACCGCGGTCCAGCTCATCCCCGAACTCGCCAAGGTCGCCGCCGAAATGACGGTGTACCAGCGGACCCCGATCTGGGTCAGCCCCAAACCGGACCTCGCGGTCCCGCCCGCGCTGCGGCGTGCCTTCGCCGCGGTCCCGCTCACCCAGCGGATCGCGCGCTGGGCGGGCAGCGCCGTGCTCGAGCTGATGATGGTCACCGGGGTGCTGCACTACAAGCAGCTTCCCGCGGCCAACCGGCTCGGCGAGCGCTGGTGCCGCGCGCATCTGCGCCGCCAGATCCGCGACCCCGAGCTGCGGCGCAAACTGACGCCGAGCTACTCGTTCGGCTGCAAACGACCGACGTTCTCCAACGACTACTACCCCACCTTCACCCGCGACCACGTCCACCTGGAGACCACGCCGATCGCGCGGATCGACGCCACCGGCATCGTCACCTCCGACGGCGGGCGCCGCGACATCGACGTGCTGGTGCTCGCCACCGGGTTCGACCTGTGGGAGGCGAACTTCCCGGCGATCGAGATCATCGGCCGCGACGGCCGCGACCTCGGGAAGTGGTGGCGGGAGAACCGGTTCCAGGCCTACGAGGGCGTCACCGTGCCGCGGTTCCCGAACTTCATCTCGCTCAACAGCCCGTACTCGTACTCGGGACTGTCCTATTTCACCACCATCGAGACGCAGATGCGGCACATGGACCGGCTGTTCACGGCCATGCGCGCCCGCGGCGCGACCGAGTTCGAGGTCACCCAGCACGCCAACGACGAGTTCCTCGGCCGCATGCGGGAGAAGATCGGCGACTCGATCTTCGCGCTCGGCCAGTGCTCGGCCGCCAACAGCTACTACTTCAACCCGCACGGCGAAGCGACCTTGCTCCGGCCTTCCTCCACCGCGAACGCCCATCGCGAAGCCGGGCGTTTCCCGCTCGAGGACTACTCGTTCGCCGGGAAAGGCTAGCGCTCGGCGACCTTCCCGTCGGCGACCTCGAAGCGCCGAGTGGTCTCCACGGCCTCCAGCATGCGGCGGTCGTGCGTGACCAGCAGCAGCGTGCCGGGGTAGTTCGCGAGTGCGGACTCGAGCTGCTCGATGGCGGGCAGGTCCAGGTGGTTGGTCGGCTCGTCGAGCACGAGCAGGTTGACGCCGCGGATCTGCAGCAACGCCAAGGCGGCCCGGGTCCGCTCCCCCGGCGAAAGCGTCGCGGCGCGCCGCAGCACGTGCTGGGCCTTAAGGCCGAACTTGGCCAGCAGCGTGCGCACTTCCGCGTCCGCGAGCTCGGGCACTTCGGCGGCGAACGCGTCGACCAGCGGCTGGTCGCCGAGGAAGAGCTTGCGTGCCTGGTCGACCTCGCCGACGACCACCCCGGAACCGAGCGACGCCTCGCCCGCGGTCAGGTCGACCCGGCCGAGCAGCGCGGCCAGCAGCGTCGACTTGCCCGCCCCGTTCGCGCCGGTGATGGCGACCTTGTCCGCCCAGTCGATCTGCAGATCCACCGGGCCGAGCGTGAACTCGCCCCGGTCGACGACCGCCCCGCGCAGCGTCGCGACGACCGCGCCCGCCCGTGGCGCCGCCGCGATCTCCATCCGGAGTTCCCACTCCTTGCGCGGCTCCTCGACCACCTCGAGCCGCTCGATCATGCGGTCGGTCTGCCGGGCCTTCGACGCCTGCTTCTCGGTCGCCTCCGACCGGAACTTGCGGCCGATCTTGTCGTTGTCGGTCGCCTTGCGCCTGGCGTTCTTGACGCCCTTCTCCATCCACCCGCGCTGCATGCTCGCGCGGGCTTCGAGCGCGGCCTTGGTGTCGGCGAACTCTTCGTACTCCTCGCGCGCGTGCCTGCGCGCGACCGCGCGCTCCTCGAGGTACGCCTCGTAGCCGCCGCCGTAGGAATTGACCTGCTGCTGCGCCAGATCCAGCTCGACCACCCTGGTCACCGTGCGCGCGAGGAACTCACGGTCGTGGCTCACCAGCACGGTCCCGGCGCGCAGGTTCGTCACGAACCGCTCGAGCCGGTCGAGCCCGTCGAGATCGAGGTCGTTGGTCGGCTCGTCGAGCAGGAACAGGTCGTAGCGGCTCAGCAGCAGCGACGCCATGCCCGCGCGCGCCGCCTGCCCGCCCGACAGCGAGGTCATGGGCTGGTCGAGGCTCACGTCGAGCCCGAGTTCGTGGATGACCTCGCCGATCCGGTCGTCGAGATCCGCGCCACCGAGCGCGAGCCACCGGTCGAAGGCCGTCGCGTACGCGTCGTCGGCGCCCGCCGTCTCGGCCGCCAGCGCGGTGGTCGCCGCGTCGAGTTCGGCCTGCGCGGCCGCGACACCGGTACGCCTGCTCAGAAAGGCGTGCACGGTCTCGCCCGCGCGCCGCTCGGGCTCCTGCGGGAGGTGCCCGACGGTCGCGGTGGGCGGGCTCAGCTGCACGGTCCCCTGCTCCGCCGGGATCAAGCCGCCGAGGGTGCGGAGCAGTGTCGACTTGCCCGCGCCGTTGACCCCGACGAGGCCGACGACATCACCGGGTGAGACGACGAGATTCAAGCCGGAGAAGAGGACGCGATCGCCGTGGCCGGCCGCGAGGTCCTTCGCTACGAGTGTGGCGCTCATGAGGGTTACGAGCTTAGTTGGCCCCTGTCGCAGGCTCGCGACGGCTTGCGGATCACCCGATCGTGTCCTGGTGGCTAGAGGTATATGTCCCTACATTCGAACATGTGAACGATAAACGAAGAGCTGGGACCGCTTACGCGGACCAGCCACCCTCGATCTTCCTGACGGTGAACCTCAAGGAGCTCTCCGCCGCGCAGCGAATGGACCTTTTGAACGAAGTCGACAACGCGCGCGCCACACTCGATGCCGCCTACCTCCGCACGGTCAACGGACTCGTCGAAGCGTTGGGCGGCGATGCCAAGGCCGCGGTCGACCTGATCACCGTGGAACGCAAGACGAGCTCCGCTCGCGTCGGCAAGGACATCGCCTTCGCGCACTCGTTGGCGGCCAGGCATCCCCTGTCCTTCACCGCGTTGGCCGGCGGCCGCCTCAACTGGCTGCGCGCCGACATCATCGACCGCGCCTGCTCGGGCCTGACCGAGAAGAACGCCCGAGCGGTGGACGCGGCGATCCATCCCCGCGCCTGTGACCTGTCCCCCGGTCAGCTCTGGTCCTTGCTGCGCACGACAATTCTCACCATCGACCCCGAGGGTGAAGCCAAACGACGCGCGATCGCGAAGAAGGGCCGCCGTGTCTCGGTGAAGCCCGAGCCCGACGGGATGGCGACGCAGCTCTGGCACGACTCGGCCGAGAACGTCCTGGCCGTGCAAGACCGAATCGACACGATCGCCCGCGAACTCGCGAGCGAAACCGATCCGCGCTCGATGAACGAACTCCGCGCCGACATCATGCGAGATCTGTTGCTGGGCAAGTACACCAGCAAGACCGTCGCCCACGTTTACGTCGCGGGCAACGCTTCGACCATCCTGGGACTTGATGATCTGCCTGGGACCCTCCGCGGCTACGGCGCCATCACCGCCCAGCAGTTGCGGGAGATCGCGTTCAGTCTCCAGGCGACCTGGACCGGCGTTCTCGTCGACGACGGCGGCTACCCGAAGAAGATGGCCGAGAAGAAATATCGGCCGAGCGCGGCGTTGAAGGAATTCGTCCAGCTGCGCGACAACACCTGCACCTTCCCGGCGTGCTACCAGGTCGCGCACAAGACCGACTACGACCACGTGCGGCCTTGGAACCGACGCGGCCGGACCTCCAGCGCGAACGGCAAATGCGAGTGCCGCCGCCATCACCGCGCCAAGCATTCCGGCCGCTGGCGAGTTCGAACGGGCGCTGACGGCGACACGGTGTGGACCTCGTCGGTCACGCGGCGAAGCTACTCGAAGAAGCGGGAACCACTCGTCCCCGTCATGGCGGAGTAGACCGGTGACCGAGGTCAAGATCAGGAAGGCGAGCCACCCCAACGAAGCCAAGACGCTCGGCCGCCAGATCACCGGATTCGACGAGCAGGCCTGGACGAAGCACCGCCACGACATTGTCGTCGCCGGAAACCTCGCCAAATTCGGGCAGAACGCCGAACTCAAGACATTCCTCCTCAACACCGGAGACCGAGTCCTCGTCGAAGCGTCGCCCCTCGACCGGATCTGGGGCATCGGCCTCGCCGAAGACGACGAGCGGGCCGCCGACCCGAACCGCTGGCTGGGACTGAACATGCTCGGCTTCGCGCTCATGGAGGTCCGCGAGCGGCTTCGCTAGGCTCGTCGGGTACCGACCGTCAGCGAACGGTCACCGACCGGCAAAAGGGGAACGGTAGATCCATGGCCGCTTCGGCTCGTGAGTTGCTCAGCGCAGTCCACCAAGAGTTGGCACCGAAGGAAAGTGAAAACCGGCTGGTCGACCTGATCGCGAGCGGCGAGGCGCCGCGTTCGGTGTTCCGGCTGATCGCGGCCGAGGAAAGCCGCATCGTGCCCAGCGACCAGCGCAGCTTCCTGCACCTGGCGGCGCGGGCGAGCGAGCCCGGCGCGCGCGAGTTCTTCGCCGGGCTCGGCGCGGGCGAAGGCCTCGCGCTCGAGAAACTGAAGGCGCTGGCCGCCGTGACGGGCCTCGACGACCAGGCGCTGCGCGAGTACCGCCCCCTGGCGGGCTGCCAGGCGTACCCGTCGTTCATGGCGTGGATGGCGCTCAACGGCAAGCCCGCCGACGTCGTCGTCGCGCTCAACGCGAACTTCGCCGCGTTCGGCACCTACTGCGCGACCATCGCGAAGGCGATGCGCGAGCACTACGGCTTCGACGACGAAGCCTGCGGGTTCTTCGACTTCTTCGGCGCGCCGATCCCTGGCGCGGACGAGCAGGCCGCGACCATCGTCCAGGCCGGGATCGACCGCAACGAGGCGACCGACGAGGCGTGGACCTACGCGCGCCTGTTCCAGGACTACGAACTGCAGTTCTGGAACACGATCGCCGACGAGGCCAAGTAGCTCGCGCTCAGGCTCGCCCGGCCGGCGCCTTGCCGGCCGGGTCGAGCAGGGGCAGCGGGCCCAGCCTGCGGTGCCGGTGCAAGGTCAGGAACGTCGCGACCACGTCAGGATCGAACTGCGTGCCCCGGCCGCTGAGCAGCTCACGCACGGCGCCGTCCTCGGTCAACGCCTTCTGGTACGGCCGCTCGGCCAGCATCGCCGCCCACGAGTCGCACACCGCCAGGATGCGCGCCTCGATCCGGATGTGCGCGCCCGCGAGCCCGCCCGGGTAGCCCGTCCCGTCGAACCGCTCGTGATGCTGCCGGATGATCTCGGCGACGTCGTCGAGCCCGGCGACCGTCTTCGCCAGCCTGCAGCCGAATTCCGGGTGCTGCCGCACGAGCAGCCACTCCTCGTCGGTCAGCGGCTTCTCCTTGGTCCAGACCTCCTGCGGCACGAGCACCTTGCCGATGTCGTGCAGCCGCCCGGCCAGCTCCACCCGGCCCGCCACCTCGGGCGCCAGGCCCATCCCGGTCGCGACCAGCCCGGACCAGTAGCCGACGACCTTGCTGTGCTCGTGGTTGGACAGCCAGCCGTCCACCTCGTCGGCGACCTTCTCGAGATCGAGCGTGAGCGACCGAACCGCGTGCTGGTCGACCGGCGGGTGCCCGCTGAGATCGGCGAGCACGACCCGGTCGCGCCCCTGCGCCTTGGCCGAGTACAGCGCGCGGTCCGCCGCGCCGAACAGCTCGCCGGGGGTGTCGCCGTGCAGGGGGTAGCTCGCGGTGCCCACCGAGATGGTCGCGCCGATCCACACGTCACCGGAGACCACGATCGGCCGGTCCGCCACCTGCTGGCGCAGCCGCTCGGCGATCACCGCGGGATCGTCGGGGCCCGCGTCGCGGATCAGGATCGCGAATTCCTCGCCGCCGTAGCGGGCGAGGTGGTCGCCGGGCCGGATGGCCTCGCGCAGCCGCTTGCCGATCTCGATCAGCACCTCGTCGCCGACGGGGTGGCCGTAGCGGTCGTTGACGGACTTGAAATGGTCGACGTCGGCGATCAGCACGGCGACCGAACCGCCCGCGCGGCGCGCCCTGGCGAGTTCGGGGACCATTTGGGCTTCGAAGTGACGCCGCGTGCGCAACCCGGTCAGCGCGTCGGTGATGGCCAGTTTGCGTTGCTGGGAAACAAGCCCGGCCAAACGCGCGATCGTGAGCAGAAACAACACCGCGCAAGCACAAGCGACCACCGGAATACCGGAATGCGCACCGCGGGCGTTCTCGATGAGCACGGTCGCGGGCGCGATGAGAACAGCCGTGCACAAGGCGCCGATGCGCCACGGGCCTGGCACCGGCGCGCCGAACGGCACCGGTTCGGCGACCTTGCCCATGGTCGGGTGCAATGCGGACGCGCCGAGCAGCAGGTTCCCGGAAAGCCAAATGGCGTCGAGGAAATTGCCCGCCGAATAAGTGCCGTTCACCTGCTGCACCACATAGACGGTGTCGGCCACGACGAACGAGAGCAAACTCAAGGACAGCAGCGAAAACGCGACCGGGCGACGGCCTTGGCCGAGAACCAGCCGCAGCGCCACGGCGAACATGGCGAGGTCCATCATCGGATAGCCGACCGAGGCCACCTTGACCAGCATCGGCGCGGTGCCGGTCGCCTGCGGCGCGATGAGGTAGAGCCAGGACAGCATCCCGCCGACCACGGCGAGCATCGCGGCGTCGAGCACCGCGGGCAGGTCCCAGCCGGGGGTGCGCGAGCGGATCAGCACGATCAGGCCCGCCACCACGAGCGGATAATGTCCCAGGTAGAACACGTCGGCGAGCGCGGGGAAAGCGAGGTCGTCGAGGATGTAGTGCGCGACGTAGAAACTCGTGTCGGCGGTCGCGTAGACGATCTGGCCGAGCCCGAGCAGGACCCACGGGAGCTTGGCCGCGGGCCGGTTGCGGACGCACCCGTAGAACACGGCGACGAAGGCCGAGACGCTGACCGCGCAGTAGAGCGCGACCCGTAATAGTTGCGGAGCGGAAGAAATAACGGTCACGTAGTAAGCGGCGATGACCACGAAACCGGCGGCAAGATACCCGGCCCAAGTCCATCGCCGTGGCGCCGCCCCTGCAAAAGTCGTCACAGCCGCTCTTCCCCGCCTCAGCTATCGGCGAAAATCCACGTGCGAGGCGACCACCTTACCGCTGCCCCGATCCGAAGATCCTCACCCTAGAAAGACCGGCGAGTGCAGTGGCACCCGCAAACCCGTTCTTCACCTGGTTGGCGGACCCCAGAAAACGCTGCGTGACAACTTTATTCTTGACCTCGGACGGCGCCGGGGCAAAATGTCCCGCTTCCGTTCAGCGGGACGAAACTCCCGCCCGCCCCGTGGGCGTGCCATTTCGGTTACTTGGCGAAACTCCGGACCGACTTGTCCCGCCCGTTCGATGGCCTGGGTAGGCTGACGAGGTTGACGTTCCGTGAGCAGTGAGGCGGTGAGAGCGATGGCGGAGGCCGCCACCGACGCCATGGTCGGAGCTCGGTCGCGCGCGACCGAGCAGAAGGGCGCCGCGCCGCGGCCGACCGTTTCCCGCCGCCGGGAGGTGAGCCACGCCAGCGCGCGCTCCCTGCTGATGACGGTGCTCGGCGAATTCGTGCTGCCGAGAGACAAGCCGGTCTGGACTTCGATCCTGGTGGACGTGCTCGGCCTGCTGGAGGTCGAGGAGAAGTCGGCGCGCCAGGCGCTCGCGCGCTCGTCGGCCGAGGGCTGGGTCGTGTCCGAGCGCGTCGGCCGCCGCGTCCGCTGGTCGCTGACGCCGCCGGGGCGCCGCCTGCTGACCGAGGGCGCGGAGCGGATCTACGGCTTCGGCAACGAGACCCGCAGCTGGGACGGCAGCTGGCTGATGCTGATCGTCTCGGTGCCCGAGTCGAAGCGGGACCTGCGTCATCGCCTGCGCACCCGGCTGACCTGGGCCGGGTTCGGCTCGCCGGTGTCCGGGGTCTGGGTGAGCCCGGACGTCACGCGCCAGGGCGAGGCCCAGCAGATCGTGCACGACCTCGGCCTCGACACCCAGGCGATGTCGTTCACCTCGCACTACGGCGAGGTCGGCGAGCAGGAGTCCATGGTCGCGCGCTCGTGGGACCTGACCGACCTCAAGGACCGCTACGAGGACTTCATCGACAAGTTCACCGGCCTCAATCCGGCAGGCGGCGAGGCGGTGCTGCGTGCGCAGACCCGGCTCGTGCACGAATGGCGCCGCTTTCCGTTCCTGGACCCGCAGCTGCCCTCGGACCTGCTGCCGTCGAACTGGAGCGGGCTGAAGGCCGCCGAGCTGTTCCACAAGACCCATGTCGACTGGCGGCCGGAGGCCCAGCAACACTGGGACGCGCTCGTGGACGCGGAAGAACAGGATTGACCCCTTGATCGAACTACAACGGGAAAGCTCCGGCCTCGCCGTGCTGACCATCGACGCTCCCCCGCTCAACCTCTACACCGCCGAGTTGCAGGACCGTCTCGCCGAAGCGATCGGCGAACTCGAGGGCGACCGCCCGCGCGCGCTGCTCGTCCGCGCCGAGGGCAAGATCGTCAGCGGCGGCGTCGACGTGTCCCTGTTCGACGCGCAGGGCAGCGCCGCCGAGGCGAAGGTCCTGTTCGACCGGATGCTGTCCATTCCGGACCGGATCGCCGCGCTGGAGTTCCCGACCGTCTTCGCCGCGCATGGCCTGTGCCTCACGTGGGCGTTCGAAGTGGCTGTCGCCTGCGACATCATCCTGGCCTCCGAGCGCGCCAAATTCGGTCTGGTGGAACGGGTCGTGGGCCTGACGCCGACCATGGGCGGCACCCAGCGGCTCGCCGCGCGAGCCGGGGTCGGCCGCGCCAAGGAGTTCGTGATGACCGGCGCGACCTATGACGCCCAGACGCTGGAGCGCTGGAATGTCGTCAACCGCGTGCTGCCCGCGGAAGACTTCGACGCCGCGTGCCGCGCGTTCACCGAGGCCTTGGCCGCCGGGCCGACCAAGGCGCACGCCGCCACGAAGAAGGTGCTCGAGCACTATGAACACGGCGGCGTCGCGGAGGCGAACGCGCACATCACCACGATCGCCGCGGAATTGTTCGACACCGAGGATCTGCGTGGCGCGGTGAAGTCATTCCTCGCCGATGGACCGGGTAAAGCGACTTTCACCGGACGCTAAGAGATCTTAAGAAGCGGGCACGGTCGCGGTGAGAGCGTCGATGAACCGCGACAGGAACTGCCCGTAAGCCGCTGTCATGTCGACGGCCTCCGGATCCAGCAGCCACTGGATCTGCAGGCCGTCCATAGTGGCCAAGAACAGCTGCGACACCAGTTCCGGATCGACGTCCGCGCCGATCTGCCCGGCTTCCTGCGCGGCGCGCACGTGTTTCGCCGCGATTTCCCGGCCCTGGGCGTACCGCTTGACGAAATACGCGTGCGCGGGATGCGAGGGTTCACTCGCCGCCGTCGACAGGGTCGCGAAAAGCTGCACCAGATGGGGCTGGCGGACGTTGTGCGCCACCACTTGTTCGCTGGCGCGCAGCCAGTCCATCCCCGTGACGCCCTCGGCCTTTTCGGGTTCGAGCGCCTGCTCGTCGCGATACCGGAGCACCGCCATCAGCAGCTCCTCTTTCGAGGCGAAATGATGGCGGAGCCCGGTGTGCGAAATCCCGACCTGTGCCGCGAGTTCCCGCAGCGAAACGGCTTCGTATCCCCTGGTCGCGAAGACCTGCAGCGCGGCCCGGATGAGTTCTTCCCGCCGCGCCACCCCCGGCGCGTACGGCCCCCGAGCCCCCATCCGGCAACCCCTTCCGGCGAAATCTTGCCAACCGGCACGAATTCTAGTCAGGGGTTACCGGCGCCGTCTTCACCCGGTCAGGGGTGGTCTCCGATCTTGTCCACGATGCCGCGGGTGACCACCGCTGTGGACCGATCCCCCAGATAGATCCCGGTTTTCGGATCGAAGACCAGGATGACCGGCTTGGCGGCCTTCGAAGATCCGTGCGGGGTCGGCCAGGTGATGCCGATGCCCAGCCTGCCGATCCCGTCCTTCGCGTTTTCCACCACGGACAGACCCGGCACCTTCGCCGCGGCGCGGAACAGCGCCGCGCGAGCCGCCGGGCGCAGGTAGCGCTCGTTGGCGAGTGACGCGACATCCTTGCCGAGCGCGTTGACGTCGCCCTCGGCACCGCTGTGATTCTTCAAGAGGTAGGCGAGCATCGCGTCGGCGTCGGTGGGCAGGTCCCGCAGGTAGGCTGGCGACGGCTTGCAGAGTTCGAACTGGCCTGGCAGCGGCTCGTCGCCTTTGATCACCTGAGCCTTCCCATTGACACACCCTGGCAACGGGAAGTCGCCTTGTTCCTGTTTGATGAACCCGTCATGCTCGCCGTCGACCGAAAGCCATGACTCCCGCACGCTCCCGGGGTTCTGCGTCTTGGTGTAGATCAGCTGCTCGGGACGTGGCTCCGCGTCCGGTTCGAGCAACGCAGCGGCGGCCGCCTCGGTCAGCACCCGCACAGGATCGGCGACCGCCCGCGGCGCCACCTCGTCGACGGGCGCGACCGCGATCACCGCGGTGATCGCGGCGGCGAGCCCGATGACTCCTGCACCACCCCAGGCGAGCCGCCTGCGACGAGACCGGGGGGCTTTGGCCGTAACGGACGACGCGCCGATCGCGGCTTCGAGGCGCGCTCGCGCCGGCGCGAGTTCCGCCAGCGTGACGAGCGGGGTCTTGTCTCCTGCTTCCTTCAGCAACTGCAGCTCATCCATGCTGGGAAATCTCCTCAGAAGTCGTCAAGCCGAGCGAGGCGCGGACTTTCTTGCGGGCGCGGAACATCCGCGACCGGACCGTCCCGACCGGGATGTCCAGCGCGGCCGCGACCTCCTCGTAGGCCAGTCCCTCGGTGGCGATCAGCACGAGCACGTCGCGGTCGCCTTCGGACAGCGTGTCCAGCGCCTGGGTGAGCACGTCGCCCATGGCCTCGGCGGTCACCTGCTCGGCGACCCGGTCGGCGTGCCCGTCCTGGACCGGCTCCGGTCCGGTGACCAGCCGCAGCCGTGCCTGTTTGCCCTGTTCACGCCAGTATTGACTGACCAGGTTGGTCGCGATGCCGTACAGCCACGGCCGGGCGTCCGGCCGGGCCAGGTCGTACTTGCCGCGTTTGTCGAAGGCGATCAGGAAGGTGTCGCCGACCAGGTCGTCGGCGGCCTCCCTGCCGAGCCGTCGCGCGAGATAGCGGTGTATGTGGGGACCGTGGCGGTCGAAGATCGCCGCGAACCGGCCTGGTTCGCCTAGCGACGCTTCGATCACCGCTGCGTCTGAGCTCAAGTTCAGCCTCTCGCCGTGGGACCGTTCACCCGGCTATTCGCGAGAAGGGCGAAACGAGTTCACGGCTGGTCGGGCAGGCTCGCCAGATCGACCGATCCCCCAGGGCTGACCTTCCGTGCGTTGCGGTAGCCGTAAGCAGCGTAAATGATCAATCCGAGCACCAGCCAGACGCCCAGCCGCCACCAGGTTTCGGCCTTGAGGAACGTCATCAGCCAGATCGAGAACCCGATACCGATCAACGGCACGATCGGCATGCCGGGGCACCTGAACCCGCGCGGCAGCTCCGGGCTGCGGTAGCGCAGCACGATGACCGCGGCGCTGACGATGACGAACGCGAGCAGCACGCCGATGTTGGTCAGCTCGGCCGCTTCACGCACCGGCAGCAGCCCGGCGAGTACCGCGGACGCGCCGCCGATCAGCCAGGTCGCGCGGTGCGGCACCCGGCGGCGCGGGTGCAGGCCGCCGAACCAGCGCGGCATCAGGCCGTCGCGGCTGAGCGCGTACCAGAGCCTCGAGGCGCCCATCATGAACGAGAAGCTGACCGTCACGATGCCGAGCACCGCGCCGATGGCGACGATCGTGCCGACACCGCCGAGCCCGACCGCCTCGAACGCGGCCGAGAACCCGCGCGCCGGGTCCACCTTCTGGTAGCCGACCATGCCGGTGAGCACGATGCAGGCGAGCACGTAGAGCACCATGCAGATGCCGAGCGAGAGCATCATCGCTTTGGGCAGATTCCGCCGCGCTTCAAGGGATTCCTCGGCCGCCGTGCTCAGCGCGTCGTACCCGAACACGGCGAAGAACACCGTCGACGCGCCCGCGACCGCGCCGTCGAACCCGAACGGCATGAACGGGCTCAGGTTCGCGCTCTGCACCTTGGTGATCCCGACGATCACCACCAGCAGCACGATCACGATCTTGATGACGGTCAGCACGACGTCGACCCGCGACGAGGTCTTCGTGCCCCGGTTGAGCAGCCACGCGACGCCGAGGCAGATCAGCACCGCGACCAGGTCGATCCGGTGGCCCGCCCCGGTGCCCGGCGCGCCGAGCGCCCACGCAGGCAGATGGATGCCGAGGTCGTCGAGCAGGAAGCCGACATACCCCGACATGCCGATCGACACCGCGGCCACGATCGCGGTGTATTCGAGCAGCAGGTCCCAGCCGATCACCCAGCCGACGATCTCGCCGAGCACGGCCGCGCCATAGGTGTACGAGGACCCGGCGCGCGGCACCAGCCCGGTGAACTCGGCGTACGCGAACGCCGAGCAGAGCGACGCGACGCCGGCGATCAGGAACGAGAGCAACACCGCGGGCCCGGCGATGTCGCGGGCGACCGCGCCGGCCAGGCTGAAGATCCCGGCGCCGATGATCGCGCCGACGCCGATCAAGGTGAGCTGGCCCAGCCCGAGCACCCGGACCATGCGATGCCCGCTGTCCGGCTCCGCGGCGGGCAGAGTCCGGCGGAAAATCCCGCGCGGTCCGGTGCTCAGGAATCCCGATTCGCGTTCGCCGAGCCTGCTCATCAGCGCCTCCCAGATCGTTGTGGGTGACTTTCACTGTTCCGCCGAGTTCGCGAAAGGTTCACGAGGCCGCCGATGGATGTCGCTGAGCCCCAGATCTACTGGCACTGAACGGCTCGCGCGAGCACGTTCCGGCGTCCTACGGTCGCCTTATGGAAATGCGCGGCACGGCCGAGGTGGTGATCATCGGCGGTGGGGTGGTCGGCGTCAGCGCCGCCTTCCATCTCGCCGAAGCGGGGGTCGACGTCCTGCTGCTCGAACGCGACGAGCTCGCGTCCGGCAGCACTTCGAAGGCGGCGGGCGGGGTGCGCGCGCAGTTCTCCGATCCGGTCAACATCGCGCTCGGCGCGCGCAGTATCGAGCTGCTGGAACGGTTCGCGCGGCGGCCGGGCGGCGAGATCGACCTGCGCCAGCACGGCTATCTCTTCCTGCTCGACAAACCGGGCGACGTCGCCGCGTTCACCGCGGGCGTCGCCGTGCAGAACACGGCAGGCGTGCCGAGCCGCATGCTGGAGGTCGCCGAAGCACGGGCGCTGTCGCCGATCATCAGCACCGAAGGCCTGCTCGCCGCCGCGTATTCGCCGCGCGACGGCCATTGCACGCCGGAAGCGGTCGTGCAGGGTTTCGCACAGGGCGCGCGGCGGCTGGGCGCGACGATCCGGCGGCACTGCGCGGTCACCGGCATCGAGACCACCGGCGGGCACCTCTCCGCGGTCCACACGACCGCCGGAACCGTCCGCACCTCGACGGTCGTCTGCGCCGCGGGCGCCTGGTCGGCCGAGATCGGCGAGCTGGCGGGCGTCGACCTGCCCGTGCGGCCGCTGCGCCGCCAGATCCGGGTCACCGAGCCGATTCCCGCTCTGCCGCCGGGCCTCCCGATGACCATCGACTTCGGCACCACGTTCTACTTCCATCCCGAGGGCGCCGGACTGTTGATCGGGATGTCCGACCCTGACGAGGAGTTCGGCTATCACCTGTCGGCCCATGACGGCTGGCTCGAACGGCTCGGCTCGGCGGTCCTGCGTCGCGCGCCGGGGCTCGCCGAAGTCGGGATCGCGCACGGCTGGGCCGGGCTCTACGAGATCAGCCCCGACCACAACGCGATCATCGGCCAGTCCGCCGGCGTCCCCGGTTTCTTTTACGCCACCGGGTTTTCCGGGCACGGCTTCGGCCAAGGCCCCGCCGTCGGCGAAGTACTCCGCGATCTCGTTCTCGGCGAAAAACCTTTTGTCGACGTGTCCACATTGGACGTGCAACGTTTCACGGGAAACAAGATCAAGCCCGAACACAACGTCGTTTAAGGACTTTCAGTGGATCTGCTGCAGAGCATGGACGAGTGGGGACCCGAGAAGATCGTCTGCGTCTCGGACACCAAGACCGGGATGCGGGGCGTGCTCGTCATCGACAACACGGCACGCGGCTCCGGCAAGGGCGGCATCCGGATGGGCCCGGACGTGTCTGTCAACGAAATCGCCCGGCTCGCCAGGGTGATGACGTGGAAATGGGCCGCCGTCGATTTGTTCCACGGCGGCGCGAAGGCGGGCATCGCGGGCGACCCGGACGGCGCGGGCAAGGAACGCGTCTTGCGCGCGTTCGCCCGGAAACTCGCTGATCAGATCCCCTCGCAGTACGTCGCCGGGCTCGACATGGGCCTGACCGAGCGCGACGCGGCGATCATCCAGGACGAGCTCGGCGACCGCGGCGCGGCCGTCGGCGTGCCGGAGGAACTCGGCGGCGTCCCTTACGACAAGCTCGGCGTGACCGGGCACGGGGTCGCCGAATCGGCGGACGCGGCGCTGTTCCGGATCGGCCGCTCGTCCGCGGGCGCGCGCGTCTCGATCCAGGGTTTCGGCGCGGTCGGCGCGGCGGCCGCCCGGCGGCTGCACGAACTCGGGGCGCAGATCGTCGCCTTGTCGACCTCGCAGGGCGTGGTCTACTCCCCCAGCGGCCTCGATGTGCCGAAATGGCTTGACCTGCGCGCCGAACACGGCGACGCGTGTGTCCAGGCCGCGCCGCCCCATCACCGGATCGCGGCGGGCGCCGAGCTGCTGGTCGACTGCGAAGTCCTCATTCCCGCCGCCCGCCAGGACGTGCTCGACGTCGACGTCGCGCCGGATGTCAAAGCCCAGCTGATCATCGAGGGCGCCAACCTGCCGACCACCCCCGCGGCGCGCCAGGTGCTCGCCGGGCGCGGCGTCACGGTCGTGCCGGACTTCATCGCCAACGCGGGCGGCGTGATCGCGGCGGCCTTCGCGATGGACGCCCGGCGTTCGCCGTTCCGCCCCGACCCGGCCGCGATCATGACCTCGGTCGCCGAACGCGTGCGGCGCAACACCGATCAGGTGCTGACCGCGGCCGAACGATCCGGGACCCTGCCGCACGCGGCGGCCCTGTCGATCGCGCAGGGCCGCGTCCGCGCGGCGATGGAACTGCGGGGCCGGCTGCCGTAGTGTCACGGCGTGCTCAACCCGATCCACCTGCGCACACTGCGCGAATGCGTCCGGACCGGATCGTTCGCGGAGGCCGCGCGGGGTCTCGGCTACACCGCGTCGGCCGTCTCGCAGCAGATGATGCTGCTGGAACGGGCGGTCGGCGCGGCGCTGTTCGAGCGCTCGGCGCGCAGTGTCCGGCCGACCGCGGTGGCCCAGCTGCTCGCGGAGCGCAGCCAGGACGTGCTCGGCGCGCTGGCCAAGCTGGAGAGCGAAGCCCGGGCGATGGCGCTCGGCGAGCACGGCACGCTGCGGCTGGCGAGCTTCGCGACCGCGAGCGCGCGGGTGCTGCCGCCCGCGCTGGCCGAGATCGTCGCGCGCTGCCCCGGCGCCGAGGTCGAGCTCGACGAGGGTGAGCCGGACGAGGTGCTCGGCGGCGTCGTCGACGGTGCGGTCGATCTGGCGCTCGTCTTCGAGTACGACCTCGACCCGCGCGAATGGCCCATATCGTTGCACCGCACGGAACTGCTCGCCGAACCACTGACCATCGCGGTCCCGTCGGCGCACGCGGCGGAGGGTCCCGAAGTGGAGCTCGCCGAGCTGGCTGACGAGCCGTGGATGTGCACCCGCGAGGACACCGCGGGCGCGCGCTCGCTCGGGCGGCTGGCGCACGCGGCCGGGTTCACTCCGCGCATCATCTTCCGCAGCAACGATTACACGGTGTTGCGCGACCTCGTGGCGCGCGGGCTCGGCGTCGCGATGCTGCCCGGACTGGCCGTTTCCGGGGAGGGCATCCGCGCGCTGCGGCCGGCCGGGGTGACCGCGAGCCGCCGGGTGCTCGCGGTGCATCGGCCGCACAACGGCAATCCACTGCTCCCGGTCGCGCTCGACTGCCTGCGGATCGCGGCCTCGACGCTGCTGCTGGTCTAGTCCCCTACTAAGTGGTCTAGACGTTTGCCCATCGGCGGGTTACCTTCTTTTGTGGTCTAGACCACAGCAGGCACCTCCTTAGTCGCTAGGAGAACAGCCATGAGACGTACCCTCCGCCGCTTACTCATCGCGTTCGCCACGCTACTGCTGGCGACAACTTCCTTCAGTCCACCCGCACTGGCCGCCGGCAGCCTCAAAGCCACGCTGGTGCTCACCGGGAACACCGGCGAATACACGGTCACCAACAGCGGCACCGCCGCGGTCAGCAACTGGGCGATCACCTTCCAGCTGCCGTCCGGCGTCACCGCGACCTCGGGCCAGCACGGCACGATCAGCCAGTCCGGCACCTCGGTCACCCTCACCCCGGCGTACTACATCGCCACCCTGCAGCCGGGCCGGTCGACGTATCCGTACAGCCCGACCTTCCAGCTCAGCTCGGCCGCGCAGCCGACCCAGTGCCGGGTGGACAACGCCAACTGCGACGGCTCACCCGACACGCCGCCGTCGGCGCCCGGCAATCTACGCGCCACCGTGAAGACGACGACCACGGTCAGCCTGGCCTGGAACGCCTCGGCGGCCGGCTCGCTGCCCGTCGCGGGCTACGACGTCTACAAGGGCACCGCGGTCGCCGCTTCGGTCACCGGCACCACCGCCACGCTCAGCGGCCTCACCGCGAACACCTCGTACACGTTCACGGTGAAAGCCAAGGACACCAAGGGAACCGCGTCACCGGCGAGCGCGCCGCTCACGGTCACCACCAACAACCCCGGCGACGACACGCAACCGCCGACCGCGCCGGGCAACCTGCGGTCGACGGCGGCCGACTCGGGCAGCGTGACGCTCGCCTGGAACGCCTCGACCGACAACACCGGCGTCGTCGCCTACGACGTCTACCGTGGCGGCTCGCTGGCCGCCACCGTCACGACGACGACCGCGAAGGTCAGCGGGCTCGCACCGTCCACTTCGTACACTTTCACCGTCAAAGCCCGTGACGCCTACGACAACGCGTCCGCGGCGAGCAACACGCTCACCGCGTCCACAACGGACATCGTGAGCGGGTACGCGCGGGTCGGCTACTTCGTGCAGTGGGGCATCTACGGCAGGCAGTTCTTCGTCAAGAACCTGCAGACCTCGGGTGCGGCGTCGAAGCTGACGCATCTGCTGTACGCGTTCCAGAACATCGACCCGGTCAACCTGACCTGCCTGTCCGGCGTCACCAAGGGCACCACCGCCAACCCGCAGGACCCGAACCAGGGTGACGGCGCGGGCGACGCGGAAGCCGACTACTCGCGGCCGATGTCGGCGGCGCAGTCGGTCGACGGGGTCGGCGACACCGGCTGGGAGTCGCTGCGCGGCAACTTCAACCAGCTCAAGAAGCTCAAGGCGGCCAACCCGAACCTCAAGGTGCTGGTGTCGCTCGGCGGCTGGACGTATTCCAAGTACTTCTCGGACGTCGCGGCCACCGACGCCTCGCGCAAGAAGTTCGTCTCCTCGTGCGTCGACACCTGGATCAAGGGCAACATCGCGCCGTACGGCGGCGCGGGCGGCCCCGGCACCGCGGCGGGCATCTTCGACGGCATCGACATCGACTGGGAATGGCCGGGCAGCCCTGACGGTCACCCCGGCAACCACTGGAACGCCAACGACAAGCAGAACCTGACCGCGCTGCTCGCCGAGTTCCGCACGCAGCTCGACGCGTACGGCACGACCACCGGCAAGCGCTACCAGCTGCAGGCGTTCACGCCCGCGGACCCCGGCAAGGTCTCCGGCGGCTGGGAGGTCGACAAGATCTTCCAGTACCTCGACGTCGCGAACGTGCAGGGCTACGACTTCCACGGCGCGGGCAGCGACAACTCGTGGGAGCCGAACCGCACCGGTCACCAGGGCAACCTGTACGCCGACGCGGATGACCCGTACACCACCAAGTTCAGCGTCGAGGCGGCGATCAAGGCCTACACCGACAAGGGCGTCAATCCACGGAAGCTGACACTCGGGCTCGCCTTCTACGGCCGCGGCTGGCAAGGCGTGGCCGCAGGCGGCAAGAACGGCGAGTGGCAATCCGCCACGGGTGCCGCGCCGGGCCAGTTCGCCGAGGAAGCGGGCACGCGCGGGTACTCGAACCTCATCGCGTCGGTGCCCGGCTGCACGATCTATCACGACACGGCGGCCGTCGCCACGTCCTGCTACACCGGCAACAACGGTCAGTGGTGGACGTTCGACGACGCCTGGTCGATCGCGGCCAAGACGGCCTGGCTCAAGAGCAAGGGCCTGCTCGGCGTGATGGCCTGGGAGATGTCCGGTGACAGCGGCGGCACGCTGATGAACGCCGTCGACGGCGGACTCAAGTAAGACCTCGTGGGCGTTCCGGGCGGTTCTGGCCGCCCGGAACGCCCACGGGCCTTGCCTGGACAATGACATGAATCGACGTAACCGATCCCGGCTCCATGGCACGAAATCAGGTCATCCACCGAACGATGGCTTCGCCCGCTATAGCTTCCGGCTGTGAGAAGCGCCTGAAGCCCGGGGAGTTCGGACAATGCGAGACCCAAGCAGCGAATCCTGCCGAAGCCGGACACCGTCGGCGGTCCTGTTCGACCGGGACGACACGCTCATCACGGATGTGGCCTACCTCAATGATCCTGGCGGCGTCCAGCCGGTGGCAGGCGCCGAACAAGCCCTCGACCTCTTGCGAAGCTCCGGCATCGAGGTCGGCGTGGTGACCAATCAGTCCGGAGTGGCTCGCGGATTCATCACACCGGATCAGCTCGAAGCGGTGAACGCCAGGGTCGAGCAGTTGCTCGGACCATTCGGTACCTGGCAAGTGTGCGTGCACGGTCCCGACGACGGCTGCACGTGCCGTAAACCCGCGCCTGGCCTGGTCTTGTCCGCGGCCCGCGAACTCGGCGTGGAGGCAAGCCGGTGCGTGGTCATCGGCGACACCCGCAGCGACATCGAGGCCGCGCATGCCGCCGGTGCCCGCGGCATCCTCGTGGGCGCCCGGCCACCCGAGGTCCCGGGCGCGCGCGGGCAGGTGCCCGTCGCACGCGACCTGACCCACGCTGTCCGCCTCGCGCTGGCGTCCACGCCGGGAGGCAGCCGGTGATCGAAGAACATTTCGCCGCGCTCAGCGGTGCGCTGCTACGCACCCGCCCCGCCGCGGCACGTATCCGGCGATGGGGGCACCAGCTCGCGGCCGTGTTCGACAGCGGCGGCAAGGTTCTTGTCTGCGGGAACGGGGGCAGTGCCGCCGAGGCACAGCATCTGACCGGCGAGCTGATCGGCCGCTTTCGCGGTGAGCGGCGGCCCCTGTCGGCCATCGCGCTGCACGCCGACAGTTCCGCGGTCACCGCCATAGTCAACGACTACGGGGAATCCGAGGTCTTCGCCCGCCAGGTGCGCGCACACGGCCGCCCGGGCGACGTGCTGCTCACCCTGTCCGCCAGCGGCGCCAGCCCGAACGTGGTGGCAGCCGCCAAGACCGCGCTGGACGGCGGGTTGACCGCGTGGGCGTTCACCGGACCGGCGCCGAATCCACTCGTGTCCGTTTGTCATGACGCGGTGGTGGTCGAGGCCTCGTCGGTCGCGACCGTGCAGGAGGTGCACCTCGTGCTGGTGCACGCCCTGTGCACGGCAGTCGACGACGCGCTGGGCGTGACGGAATGAAGCCGCTGGTGGTGGTCGGCGACGCGGTGCTCGACATCGACGTCGAAGGTGCCACCGAACGGCTCTGCCCGGACGCGCCGGTGCCGGTGGTCGACGTCGGCACGCATTGGCGGCGCCCCGGTGGTGCGGGCCTCGCCGCGATGTTCGCCGCGCGCACGACCGCGGACGTCGTGCTCGTGACCGCGCTCGGTACCGACCCGGCCGGTACGACGCTCACCGCGCTGCTCGAACGCGAGGTGAAGGTGCTACCGCTGCCACTCCGTGGTGAGACCTCGTCGAAACTGCGAGTGCGGGCCGGCGGCAAGACGTTACTGCGCTTGGATTCCGGGACGGGCACGGCCGCGCCCGCACGGCTGGACCCCGCCGTGACGGCCGCGCTGCGTTCGGCGGGCACGATCTTGGTCGCCGACTACGGGCGTGGGGTCACCGGACATCCGGAACTCCGCCGCCTGCTCACCGAACTCGCACCTGGGACGCCGGTGGTCTGGGATCCGCATCCGAAAGGGTCGGCGCCGGTTCCCGGTGCGCTGCTGGTCACGCCGAATCTCGCCGAAGCACGGCTTTTCGCACCAGGCCACCGGAACCCGGCCGTGCTCGCACGGCGCCTGCGCGAGCAGTGGGCCGCCGGCGGCGTCACCGTGACGACCGGGCGCGACGGAGCCGTACTGGCCGACGGCATGAGCACATCGGCGACACCCGTGCCACGGGCCTACCGATCGGCCGCGATCGACGCCGACAGCTGCGGCGCCGGAGACCGGTTCGCCGCCTCGGCCGCCTCGGCACTGCTGGCAGGGGCGTCGCCGCGTGAAGCAGTCCGTGCCGCCGTGGTCGCCGCGGCACGGTACGTCCTCGCGGGTGGTCCTGCTTCGGTGTCCCGATGTGACACCTCGCGCACGCCGGGCACGGCCTTCGCGGTGGCCGAGCGGATCCGGGCTTCAGGTGGACGGCTGGTGGCGACCGGTGGGTGCTTCGACCTGCTGCACCCCGGGCACACCGACTTGTTGCGCCGGGCGAGGGCGCTCGGCGACGCGCTCGTCGTCTGCCTGAACTCCGACGAATCCGTGCGCCGTTTGAAGGGCCCGGCCCGGCCGATCATCCCCGCGCGGGACAGGGCACGGCTGCTGCTCGAACTGTCCTCCGTGGACGCGGTGGTGACCTTCGACGAGCCGACGCCGGTCGAAGTGCTGGCTCGCCTGCGACCGGACGTGTGGGTCAAGGGCGCCGACTACCACGGAACCGAGCTACCCGAGCGC
Source organism: Amycolatopsis xylanica (assembly GCF_900107045.1). GTDB lineage: Bacteria > Actinomycetota > Actinomycetes > Mycobacteriales > Pseudonocardiaceae > Amycolatopsis > Amycolatopsis xylanica. Next base: position 610,307 of record NZ_FNON01000001.1, on the reverse strand, counting down.
GAAGTCGTCGGCGAGATCGTGCTGATCCCGCTGCTTGAAGGCTACTCGACCACCCGGCTGATCGATCTGCTCGGCGCGCGAGGGGATCGCGGGCCCGAAGACCATCAGCACGACCTGCCCCTTGTTGTCTGATCGATTTTGGAGCCGACGTGGACCTGACCGGAGAAACGGCCCGCGCTTTCGCACGTGCCAGTTCGGCACTCGCTCGTGCGACGGCGACGGCGCGGGTGGCTCGCAAGCGCGAGAAGATCGAGCAGCTGGTCGAATTCGATCTCGCGGCGGGCGCCGAACGGCTCGATCGGCTGTTGGCCCACGCGGTGGAGCGGGTTCCCTTCTATCGTGGCCGTGATATCCCTGTCGGCCGCTCTCTCACTGATTTCCCGATGGTACGCAAAGCCGATCTGCGCGCCGGTTTCCCGGATTTCATCAGCAGGAGATCGAACGGCCGGATGGAACAGGGCACGTACTTCATCAACGAGACCAGCGGCAGCACCGGCCAGCCGCTCCGGACGCTGGCCACCGTCGAGACCGGCGGAATCATGAACGCCGCGATCCACGAGCGGATCAACCGTCATCTCGGGGTCGCCGAAGGCGGCATCACCCTCAACGTCGGCCTGCAATACTCCGGGCCGACCCCACTGTTCGAGCCTGAGGCGCTGCCACGGGCCACCGTGCGCTGTAACCTGCGTGGTTTCGATCCCGGCGAGATCGAGGTCGCCCAGGCCTACGAGGCGACGGTCGGCCTGTTCCCGGTCGAAAAGATCAGCGGCACCTCCAGCCGCATCGTCACGCTCGCACGGTACTGCGCGGAGCGCGGGATCAGCTTGCGCCCGAAGGCGATCATCGCGACCTACGAGCACATGCCGGACAGTGGGCGCGCTCTCGTCGAGAAGACGTTCGGCTGTGCGGTGACCATGCTGTACGCGACTTCGGAGACCGGGTACTCCGCGTGGGAGTGCGACCGGCGCAACCTGCATTTCCAGGATGACCTGGTGTTCCCCGAGATCGTGCCGGACGGCGGCACGGGGATCGGCGACATCGTGCTCACCAACTTGCTGTCAACACCGATGCCGATCATTCGCTATCTGACCGGGGACCGGGCGACCGAGCCGATCGTGTGTGGCTGCGGACTGCCCGGTACCGCGATCGCGAACCTGGTCGGGCGGACCAGGACCAGTCTGGTCGGCGCGGATCGAGAACTCTATTCACCGTTCGCGTTGATGGGCGCGCTGGCGGCGGCGGGCCTGCCCGACTTCCAGATCATCCAAGAGACACCAGGCATGGTCGAGCTGATCGTGCCCGCCGCCTCGTCGCAGACGGACGAAGTCATGCGCGTGCTCAACTCCCGGTTGGTGGAGGTGTTCGCGCCACGGCGCGGTTTCCGGCTCCGCTTGGGCTCGTACGGGCGCTTCGTGCTCACCGAATCGGGCAAGCGCAACCCGGTCGTCCAATACCTCGACTTCCCACCGGCGACCGAGACCAGCGGATACCTCATCTCCTGAAGGAACTGTTCCCGCTCAGCGCGCCATTTACATCCGATGTATGCCGGACTTACCGTGTGCGCGTGGAGATACAGCGGCGAAAGTTCCTGATGGGCGGCGCGAGCATGGCCGCATTGGCGGCGACTCACTCGGTGACCGGGACAGCGTCCGCGGCGGTCCAGGCAGAAAGCTCCGACCTTTGGCGGGAATTCGTCCGCGACCCGTATCGCCATCCCCAGATCCCGAACGTCGCCTACGCCGGATACCGGACAGGGCAACGGCTCCCGCACCTGCCGGTCCACGCGAACGTACTGGCGTACGGCGCGAAACCGGACGGCTCGGCCGACGCGGCGCCCGCCATCAACCGCGCGATCGAGCAGGTCGGCAAGCGCGGCGGCGGCGCGGTGTACCTGCCACCGGGCACCTATCGCATCGACGACGTCGTGCGCATCGGCTACGACAACGTCGTGCTGCGCGGCGCCGGCCGCGAGCGGACCACGTTGTTCGCCACCAAGTCGCTCGAAGAGATCATCGGCATCAACCGCAGCCGCTACGGCGGCGGCGACAACTCGGCGTGGAGCTGGTCGGGCGGCCTGGTCTGGGTCTGCCATCGCGACCGCTACCGCGACCTCGTCACGGCCATCCAGGCCCGCGACTGGCCGCTCGAAGGCTGGACCGGCAACGAAGGCGACGCGTCGAAGCCGATCGCCCAGCTCACCGCGCCGGCGACCCGTGGCGCGTTCACCCTGACCGTCGACGACGCGCGCGGGCTCTGCGCCGGGCGCCGGGTAATGCTGCAACTCGACGACACCGCCGACTACAGCCTGCTGCGGCACATGGCGGGCGACCTGCCCGGCACGGCCACCTACAAGTGGTCCGACAAGGACAAGCTGCTGTCCTACCGGCCGTTCCAGTGGCCGGTACGCATCGAAGCGGTGCGAGGCAAGCAGATCCGGTTGAGCCAGCCACTGCCGCTCGACGCGCGCCCTGAGTGGATGCCGCGGCTGACCACCATGGTCACGCCGGTGAGCGGGTCCGGCGTCGAGGACCTGACCATCCAGATGGTCAAGACCGTGCGGCCGCGGCATCTCAAGGACAAGGGCTACAACGGGCTGGTCTTCCAGTGCGCGTGGGACTGCTGGGCGGACAACGTGTCGGTTGTGGACAGTGACAACGGCTTCCTGCTCGTGTCGTCGAAGGGCGTCACGCTGTCGCGGACGCGGGTGTCCGGGCGTGGTCAGCACCATTCTTACGCATGCCGCGAGCAGTCGCATGACAACCTCGTCGAGGACTTCGGCATCGCCAAGTTCACCGAGACCACGGCGGGGTCCACCCACCACGGGATCAATGTGGAGGGCCTGTCGTCCGGCAACGTCTGGTCGCGCGGCGTCATGGAGGCGGGCACCTTCGACACCCACCGCGGACTGCCGTTCGCCAATGTGCGCACCGAAATCACGATCTTGAACGACGGCGCGCACGGCGGCAGCGCGGACGCGGGCCCGCTGTACGGCGCGCGTTTCGCTCACTGGAACATCACGGTCACCAATGAACGGGCCGGTTGCGTGAAAATCGACGACGTGGCACCGTGCAGCGCTACCGTGGGGATCTCGGCAGTCCGCGACTTCGGGCAGATCGACAAACCCGATTTCAGCGGCGAGCTGAACGCACGCCTGGAAAGCTACGGGACGACGGCGATCTCGCCGTCGAATCTCCACCAGGCGCAACGCCGCCTGCGCGGCTGAACCCGCCATTCACATATGTGTTTATTCAGGCCAAAAACTAAGACCTTGACTGTCTTGGTTTAGACCATTCACACTGCAAGGCACAGCACAACTCCTTCCCTGCAAAGGAGCATGATGTTCGTACGTCAACGTGGACTCCGAATATCAGCGGCGGCACTACTCGTTTCGCTCGCTGTGACCGCGACCCCGGCAGCCGCCGCCCCGGCGGCCTTCGCCCATCCCGGGGTACTGGTCAGCAAGACCCAGCTCGATTTCGTCAAGGGCAAGGTCAACTCCGGCGCCCAGCCATGGAAGAGCGCCTACGACCAGATGATGGGCAGCGGCTACGCGTCACTGAACCGCACCCCGAAACCCAGGGCGACCGTCGAATGCGGACCCTATTCCAACCCCAACTACGGCTGCACCGACGAGCGCCAGGACGCCATCGCCGCGTATTCACTGGCGCTGGCCTGGTACATCACCGGTGATTCCCGGTACGCCACCAAGTCCATCGCGATCATGGACGCCTGGTCGGCCACCATCAAGACCCACACCAACTCCAATGCCCCGCTGCAAACCGGCTGGGCGGGCTCATCATGGCCACGCGCGGCCGAGATCATCAAGTACACGTACTCGAGCTGGCCGAACTCGGGCCGCTTCGCGACGATGCTGCGCAACGTGTATCTGCCGGTGGTGATCAAAGGCAGTAACAGCAACGGAAACTGGGAACTCAGCATGATGGAGGCCGCGATCGGCATCTCCGTGTTCCTGGAGGACAAGGGCAGCTACGACACGGCCGTGGCCAAGTTCCGCGCCCGCGTGCCCGCCTACATCTACCTGACCTCCGACGGCTCACAGCCCCGCGTGACGCCCGGCAGCGGCCTCGACACCAAGGCCAAGGTCGTCAAGTACTGGCAGAACCAGAGCACCTTTGTGGACGGACTCGCCCAGGAGACCTGCCGCGACTTCACCCACACCGGCTACGGCCTCGCCGCGATCGCCGACTTCGCGGAGACCACCCGCATCCAGGGCCAGGATCTCTATCCCGAGATCGGCACCCGCCTCCGCCAGGCGCTCGGCTTCCACGCCAAGTACGAACTCGGCGCGGCCGTGCCGTCCTGGCTCTGCGGCGGCAAGCTCAACCTGGGCCTCGGCCCGGTCACCGAGGTCGGTTTCAACGCCATGCACACCCGCCTCGGCAACGACATGCCCAGCACCCAGCAACTCACCGAGTCCAGGCGGCCGGCGGGCACCAACGCCCTCTTCGTCTCCTGGCAGACCCTGACCCACGCGAACAATCCGTCCTAGGCCGTGCGGGGCTCCTCCACCGAGGAGCCCCGCACGAACCGGCGGTCCCGCGGCGAGACCTCGCCTAGCGGCCCCGCGGACCTGAGCACGACATCCAGCACCTTGTCGAGGTCCGCCATGTAGTACTCGGAGAACCAGGCCATGTTGGCCTCGACGATCGCCGCCCGCCCATCGGCGACGCCGACGTCGAGCACCACCGCGCCGGGCAGCTCCCCACCGTGCTCGCCGAGGTAATCGGCGGCCAGTGCGAGCACGTCCCCGGGCACGGCGTCGCCGAGGCCAGGATCCAGCCGACCCCACGTCGCATAGCGCGACGCCGCGTGCACGACGCCGTCGAGCACGAACAGCCGGTGCTCGCTCGCGAACTCGACGACCTCACTGACCAAGACCGGCGTGTCCCCGGCCAGCCCCTCAGTCGCCTCCCGCAGATCTTGCCCATCGCGGTAAACCCGCGCCGGGAACCCCTTGTCGCTCGGCGGCTTCACGAACGCCCGTGTGTCCAGCGTCCATGCCTCGCTCAGGCTCATCGCGGCGACAGCGCGCCCAGCGAACTCGAACGGCACGTTCGGCAGCCAGTCGGTGGCGGGCTCCAGCAACCCGATACCCAGCTCACCCGCGAGCCGCTCCCCCACCTTCGGGCCGCCGTAGTAGTGATTTGAACCCGCGGCCCCTTGACCCCCAGTCAAGTGCGTCACGACCTCAAGCCCCCGCCAAGCGGCGACCCGCGCCAGCGGCCCGACGGTCGGCAGCACCCGCGGCGCCACCACCAGCACCCGTTCCCGCCCCATCGGCCCACCCTCCCAGCCCTCGATCGCCGCCGCACCCGATTTTGACTGTTAGTGCAGGTCAGACACACAGGGTGACCTGGTTGCAAGGCCCTCTGAGGGAGGCGCTAGAGTACTCACATCGCCTTCCGGGGAACACCCCGGCTGACGAGTCCGGGCTGTGGCGCAGTTTGGTAGCGCACTTGACTGGGGGTCAAGGGGTCGCAGGTTCAAATCCTGTCAGCCCGACGGACACAAGAGCCGCTTGATTTGGGTGAAAACCCAGGTCAAGCGGCTTTTTTGCGTTCTTGGCAGAGCGCCGCCGCGTTCATCGTGTAACCCGTGCCCCTATCTAGGGTGACAGGGAGTGGTCTGGGTGCGGGAGGCCGGATGGTGACGGGTGGCGGCGCAGCGGTTTTGGAGCAGGCGTAGACCAGGTGACGAAGAGAAGCCGGATGCCGGCGCGCACGGGCGTCTGCGTGCGGTGTCGCCGGACGCGTATGCGAATTGGGAGGCGATCTACCGCGACAACGTGGATCGGGTGTACCGGCTGATGTTCGCGAAGGTCGGGAACCGGCCGGACGCCGAGGATCTGACGGCGGAGGTGTTCATGACGGCGCTGAAGCCGCTGCGCGTGTCGGCGAGCGTGGGTGAGGTGCGGGCCTATCTGCTGGCGACCGCGCGCACGGTGCTGGCCGGGCATTGGCGGCGCACCCTGGGCAGGGAGGTCACCGCGCTCGACGTGGACCGGGTCGCCGAGGAGTTCACGCCGGAGACGATGGACGCGGAATCGGTCGCGAAGGCGGAGGCGATTTTGGCGGAGCTGCCGGAGCGGTATCGGACTGTGCTGCGGCTGCGGTTCCTCGAGGCGTGTTCGCTCAAGGAAGCGGCGGCCGCGCTTGGCGTGACCGTGGGCAACGCGAAGGTCCTGCAGCATCGGGCGCTGCGTCAAGCGGCGGCCGTCGCGGACAGGATGGAGGCGTGATGCGCGGGCTTCGCCGTTATGTCAAGGATTTGCTCCGCGGACGACGCCCTCGTCCGTTCGCCGCGGACGCGGCCGAGGAGGCCGAGGCGCGTGCGGCGATCCTGCTGCGCGCCGCCGGCCCGGACCGGGGCCCGGCGTCCGGCGATTTCGTCGAGGACGTGCGGCGGCGGCTGGCTTCGGAACTCGACGAGGCCGGCGAGGCGCCGCGTGGCGGGAGCCGGCGGCGATTCGTGGAGGTGACCTCGGTGGCCGCGGCGTCGGTGGCGCTCGGCATCGGGTTGGACCGCGTCCTCACCGGCGACGGGGAACCGAGTGCTCCCGCGGCCGAGACGGTCGTGCCGGACGGCGGGGAATGGCGCGCGGTGGTTGCCGCCAAGGACCTGCCCGAAGGCGCCGTGGTGCCGTTCGACGCCGGCGCGGTGTCCGGGTTCGTCGAACGTGCCGGCGGTCAGGTCCGAGCCGTGTCGGGCGCGTGCACGCATCTGGGCTGCAAGCTCACGCTCAACGCACCGGCCCGCCAGCTCGACTGCCCGTGCCACAAGGCGGCGTTCGCTGTCGACGGTGCCGTGCTGCACCACCGGTTGCCGATCGCTCTGCCCCCGCTGCCGCGCCTGCTGGTGCGCGAATCCGGTGGTGTGGTGGAGGTCTTCGTGCCCACGCGCACGGCGTAACCCGGTTGCCTATCCGTAGGCATGAAGATATTCCTTGCCGTACAACGAGTCTTGGTGACCACGGTCTGCTTGGCTGGACTGGCCGCCTGTGCTCAGCCCGCCGCTCAGCCGATGCCGAGCATGCCGATGCCGCCTAGCGCCGCCACGGTGGCCGTCGACTCCGTGTCCATTAAGGACTTCGCGTACGCACCGGCGAAGGTCACCGTGAAGGCGGGCGCCACGGTCACCTGGCGCAACGAAGACCAGGATCCGCACACCGTCACCAGCTCGGGCACGGGCGGCCCGCTGAAATCGCCGACGCTGAACACCGGTGACACCTTTCGCTTCACCTTCATAACGCCGGGGACTTATGAGTACCTGTGCACGATCCACCCGTTCATGACCGCGTCCGTGACGGTGACCCCGTGACCGCCGAAGACGGCCCCGAGGGCATGACGCGACGCCAGCTCCTGCGGCACACCGCCTGGTTCGGCGCGGCGGTCGTGCTGACGGTGACCGGCGGCGAGGTGCTCAGCCGGATCGCCGTCCCCGGCGAGGCGGACGCCACCGACGATCCCCGCGCGCTGCGCTTCGTCCAGATCAGCGACAGCCACCTGGGGTTCAAGGGCCCGGCCAACACCATGGTCGAGGACTCGTTCGCCGGCGCGATCAAGCAGATCAACGGGCTGCCGTACCGGCCGGATTTCGTCATGCACACCGGTGATCTGACCCATCTGTCCACCGCCGCCCAGTTCGATCAGGTCAAGCAGATGATGAGCGAGCTGCGCGCCGGGCACGTCTTCACGGTCCCCGGCGAGCACGACTCGATCGATGACACGGGCCAGAAATACCGGCAGGCCTTCGGCGCCGGGACCGCCGGGGACGGGTGGTACAGCTTCGATCTCCAAGGCGTCCACTTCCTGTCGCTGGTCAACACGCTGAGCCTGGAGAAGCTCGGTCATCTCGGCACCGACCAGCTGGAGTTCGTGCGCAAGGACGTGGCAGGCCTGTCCTCCGACACGCCGATCGTGGTGTTCAGCCATATCCCGCTGTTCGCGTTCTACAACGAGTGGGGCTGGGGCACCGACGACGCGACCCAGGCACTGAGTTACCTGCGCCGTTTCTCCTCGGTGACCTGCCTCAACGGCCACGTGCACCAGCTGTTCACCAAAACCGAAGGAAACGTGACCTTCCACAGCGCCACCACCACCGCGTACCCGTTGCCGCGTCCCGGCGACGGCCCCGCGCCGAAGCCGGTCACCCTGCCCGCCGGGAAGCTGCGGGACGCGCTGGGCATCCGGGAAGTCGCCTACCGCCAAGGAAACCGGTCGCTGGCCGTCAAGGACGTGAAACTCGCATGAGCCCGCTTCGATCGCTCGCGCCACGGCTGGCCGTCGCGGGTTGCTTGGGTACCACGGGCTTCGTGCACGCGGAGCTCTACCTGCACGGCTACCGGGTGATTCCTTTTGTGGGCAAAGCGTTTCTGTGGCAGGCCAGCGGTTCCCTCGCGGTCGCGTCGCTCCTGCTGCTGGCGAATCCGGGCATCCTGAGATTGGCCGCCGCGGCCCTGTCCGCGGGCGCGTTAGGCGGATTCGTGCTGTCCCGCACGATCGGCATCTTCGGCTTCGTCGAACACGGCTGGCAGCCCACGCCCCAAGCACTGGTCAGTGTGCTCGCCGAGCTGGCCACCCTGGCCTTCCTCGCCATCCCGTTCGTACTGGACCACAGAGCACGTAGCCGGGTCAGCCGGGACATGCCGATGTGATGAGGCCCCAGCGCCCGTTCGCGACCCCGACGGGGAGCCGCGAACGGGCCGTATCCGGTGGAACCATCGCTCAGCGACGTTCGGTCAGCACTCCGAGTGCTGGAGGGTCTGGAAGATGTCGATCACGTCGAACGCCGCAGGGTCGAAGCCGAACGAAGCGAACATGAGGTAATGCGGCGGCGGGTCGCCGTCGTCCATGCGCGGGCTGTCGAACGCTCCCCTGCTGAACAGGTTGAACCCGGACGACGTGCGGAACCTGAACGTGGAATGCCAGACGTCGCCGAAGTGCGTGTGGTACGTGAGAGTCGTTGCCCGGAACGAGGCCGTCCCATCCGAGTTGAGCGTGAGGGTCCCGCCGTTCTGCTGGCAGTCACCCACGTGCAGCTCGGGCCACGTCGCGGTTTTGACCCGCAGCGCGTTGATGTGGGCCACCGGTGAGGAGGGTTGTCCCGCGGCCTGCGCGGCCGGGACGCCGGCTAGCGACGCGATACCGACCGCGGCCATGACGAGAACCGGTTTGAGCCTGGGAATCTTGAACTTCATGTCTGTTTCTCGCCCCTCTGAGAGCTCCTACTTGGCGGGAACCTGCTGTCCCCATCCAGTAGGCGCGACACCGCTGTTCCACCCCGTTCCACGGTGTTCCACGGTGTTCCACCTCCAGTCATGCCTGCCCGGGTCGCTGTCGCCCCGTAGAGATCGCAGCCGTTTCTGGCGCGCCAGTTGATCATCCGCACATATGGCGCCCGGGCCGGATGGCGGCTGCGATGTCATGACCGTTCGCGACCGTGATGACATCACCGGCATCGAGCAGGTCGGCGGGAAGGTGCCGATGCTGGCCGGGCGTGATCAGGAGAATGGGACCGCCGACCGGCATGATCACCGCATTGGCGCGCCGCGCGAACTCGGCGACCAAGTCGAGGACATCGCCGTCGGTGAAACGACTGAGCATCAAGCCGTCAAAGGACTCGCCGTCGACTCGAGCGTAGATGTCCGACTCGCTGGAGTCCGCGGCCACAACGTGCCAGTAGTTGCGTGCGGGTTCCGTTCGGTCGATCCGAGGACCGAACACCGCGTGGAACGCGGCGCTGGGCAGTAGCGCGGCCGTGCCGTGATGGAAGCCTTGGACGAAGACATCGAAGCTCACAGCGGTCGACCATACGGGGTCTTGGACGTGGCGGAGGAACACGGCGCGCAAGAGGCGGCCGCGCTGGCCGACGTCTTCGGCGAATGATCTATGGTCCGGCACGATCTGGAGTCCACAGTGGACAGCTTTCATCGTCTCGTCCGTGTGAGCCGCTACCCCGTCGCCTTGTCGAGGACGCCACTGACGTAGAGCACGCCACCCATGCGCAGGTCGTCATCCCGGAGGGGCGGGTGGGCGTTGGCCGCGAACAGGTCTCGGTTGCTGGTTCCGTTCAGCGTCCAGCCACGGTCGGCCAGGTAGGGAGCCGCTTCGTTGCGCTCACCGAAATAACGCAGCCTCGCGTGGTCGAGATGAAAACCGTGCGCACGCCAGCGTTCGGAGACGCGGTTCAGGCCTTCCTTCGTCTTGTCCTCGTCGCCAGGTCGAGGGTTGGGCCTGCTCTCAGTGGCCACCCGGCTTCCTGGTGCGCTGAGGTCGGTGACGGTGTCCAGCAGGCGGTCCTGCGCCTCTAGTGGCAGGTAGCCCAGCAGCCCCTCGGCGCTCCACGCGGTCGGCTGGGCAGGGTCGAACCCGGCGTCGCGCAGCGCGGTGGGCCACTCGTCGCGCAGATCGATCGCGACCACTCGGCGGTCGGCGGTGGGCACGGCGCCCAGCTCGGCCAGTGTGCGAGTCTTGAATGCGATCACCTGCGGCTGATCGATCTCGTACACCACGGTCCCGGTCGGCCAAGGCAGCCGGTACGCGCGGGAATCCAGCCCTGAGGCCAGAATCACCACCTGCGTGATGCCCTCGTTCGCCGCGTTCAGGAAGAACTCGTCGTAGAACCTGGTACGTACCTTGGCTCCGTCGATCACCTCCTGCCCGACCAGGTCGCCAGGGTCGGCTTCACCGGTCGCGAGCCGGGTGAGGATGTCGATGCCGACCGCCCGGACAAGTGGTTCGGCGAACGGGTCGTCGATGAGCGACCGATCCGTTCGCATCGCCATCGCCCGCGCCACCGCGGCCAAAGTGGCGGTCGCGCCGACACCGGACGCCAGATCCCAGGTGTCACCGTCCTGCCTGGCAGAAGTCATGCGCCGTCCCGTCTTTCGGTGGATTCGAATCGGCCCGTCGCGGCCACGATCACTGCCAGCGCATCGCTCGCGGTTTCCGCCACCGGCGAGAGACGAACCGAGTGCCGTAGACGAGGGCGAACGCCAAGCCGAGCAGAGCACCGACCACGAGAAAGAAGGCCCAAAATCCGATTGCGGCCCACACATCATCGATGTTCGCCAGCAACGGCACGAGCGGGCCCACGACCGCGAGAGGGGCCAGAAGCCAGCAATACAAGTAGGTGCGGATCACCTCCCCCGGAACCAGCGAGGACCGGCCGAGAATGTCGTAACGCGAATGCGAACCGATCATGTGGACGCCGCCGCCCAGCGGATCCGGCTCGGCAGACCGCAGGTAGTACCGGCCGATCGGGAAAACCGGGCCCAGCAAGGTGAACCACAGTGTCATGAAGTGCGCGCCGGAGGCGTCGGTCGGAGTTGAGGAAAGCAGTGTCCGGCCCACCCCGTTCATCGAGGTGATGGTGCGCAGTTTCTCGCGCTCGCCTGGGGTCAGATGTCTCACGATGTCTGGCATTGCGTCAGTGGCATCTTTCAGAACGGCGGTGAGGGCGAAGTCTCGGACGGCGAGTCGAGGGTATCCGGCCTATGCCCGCTGGGGTGACACCTCTGTAGAAATGGCCGGAACAGGCCAATAGACCCATGGCTGCGGTCACCCCTGCTGTCTGGCGACGTGCGCGGCATACACGGCTTGGAGGAATCCGAAGTTGCCACGCTCACCCTCGGCCGGGAGTCGGTCGCAGGCCACGTCGGCGACCGGCGCACGTCGCTGCGAGACAGCCGAGAACACCAAGGCAAGACAAGACCGAGCGGATTTACCGGTCGTAGCCTAGGTATTCATCGCGGGGGCGATGCCGAGCATGGTTTCCAGTGGTCCGCGGGTTCGATGCCGGTCAGATCCAACCGCCACCCCGACTCCAGCACCCCGCCCTCCGGCGACCGGTCGCGGGTGCTGCGAGGGTGGATTCTTGATCGGCTACCTTGCCGGGGTGGATATCCAGGTACTGGAGGGTGCGCTCATCGAGGCACCCACATGCGCTGCTACCGGAATGGACCGCCGTGCGTTCGGGGAGTTCATCGGCCCGCAGGGTGAACTGGCCTCGTACGCACTCGGCTGGACCACCGGGGCAGACCCGCACGTCGCCCGCCTGTCGGTCGGGATCGGCGCCGGCAACCCCGGCGGCGGCACCTTCCATGCCGTCATTTTCGACAACGCGGACGGGCATGCGTTCTCGCTGACCGACGACCCGTTCGAACGCGTGCCGCAGGGCGGACCGGACCTGACCGCGGAACAGGCACGCGCCCATGCGGACCTGCCGTTCATCTGGTGGGTCACCGACCAGGTCATGCAGCGCGACCGACGAGCCTGGTGGATGCGGCACTGGCTGCTGCGAACCACCTGCGTCCAGACCCGAGAGGTCTTCGAGCGCCGCGAGCCCATCCTGTTCGTCAAGCACGACGCCGACGACGGCGTCTGGCAGCTCATCGGCACCTCCGACGCCGACGGCAGCACCGCCAAGATCGGACACCTGCACCACGCCATCGACGAAGACCAAAGCCTGATCGACATCCTCGACCTGCCACCCGGCGGCAGCGCGACACGAATCGGCGCCGGAGATCCTTGGAGCGGCCGCTTCTACTGAGGGGAAGGTCAAATATGGCGTGTTCCGGGGCTGGCCGGTGTGGAGTTCCTTGGCCGGGTTCGAGGTGGTTACGCAATGAAGCGAGGGTGCCCTTGAGTGCGTAGTAAGCACTCGGGGGTCCCCTCGCTGCGCGATCAAACTCGGATCAGAGGGACTGCCGACGCGAGTGGTACCTCTGCTGCATCTAACGGAGCAGAGGTACCACTCGCGCAAGCCTTGTCAGGCGGAGCGAGGGGATCCCCCGCGGCATTGAACGCAGCAGGGGAACCCCTCGCTCACGCCTGACAAGGCTTGCGCAGGTGCGTGAAGGAGGCCCTCACCCAGCCGCCCAGACCCGCCACGTTCGGCTTTCCGCCCAAGAGACCACCACCCGAAGGACTGAGCTCAGCGCAGGTCGGCGCCGAGTGCCACGGCGAGCCGGGTGATCGCCTGGCGGCTGGTCTGGTCGCCTGCATGCTCAGGAAGCCAGGCGCAGGCAAGGTAAGCGCCGACGATAGTGGCGGTCGCGCAGGCGACGGAAAGGCACTCCTCGATCTGGGCCAGGGAAGGACCAGGGCCGGAGGGAAAGCGCGCGCCGGGCAGCTGAGCGCCGTTGATGACGTCGATGTCGAGGTGGAGGTAGACGGGGACGGGACCGAGCCGGTCGAGAACGGAAGCGATCGCGGCAGGCTCGGCGGGCATGCGGTGGACGTGACTGGCGGTGAGAGCGTCGCGCTCGGCGGGGTCGAGATCGCGGGCGTCAGCGAGCACGACGCTGGTATCGGGGACCGGCCGCAAGTCGAGCATGTCGTCGAACAAGCCCGGTGTGCGGCCGGTCAGCATCGCCAGTGCCATGCCGCCGAGGTAGCCGCTGGTCGAGATGGCGGGGGTGTTGAAGTCGCCATGGGCGTCCAGCCACAGTACGGCCAGGTCGCGATGGCGGCGCTGCAGCCCGGCCACCGCTGCCCGGGAGGTCGGGCAGTCGCCGGAAAGCACCAGGGGCCTGTCGGCCCGCGTCACCACGTCGGCTGCTGCCCGGTGCAGCAGGTTCATCCGGGCGGGGACGGGGCCTGCGGGGAGGACCGGGCGGACGACTTCGGTCGCGGTGGCGGGGATCGGGAAGGCTGGGATGTGCTCGTCGAGGTGCCAGGGCGTGACGATCAGATCCCAGGCGCCGCCGGTGCCGTGGTCAGCCACGAGGTGTTTCCCTTTCGTTCTGGCGGGCGAGCAGGTCGAGCAGCCGTCGCAGTTCGGCGGCGCCGGCCCGCAGGTGGGCGGTGAGCTCCGCCCTGGCTTGTTCGGGGGTGCCGTGCAGTGCGTCGAGTAGCCGGCGGTGGTCGTCCGTGGTGCGGCCGAGTTCACGGCGGGAGCGTTCGGCCAGCGCCAGGGCGAGGCGCTGTTCTTGCTGGAGCTGCTCGTGGAAGCGGCGCAGCCGGGGGCTGCCGCAGGCCCCGACCAGGGTGGCGTGGAAGAGCCGGTCGCCGTCGAGCGCGGCGGCGGTGTCACCGTCGGCGAAGGCGCGTTCTATCTGGTCGACCAGGTCGGCGAGTCTCTGGTAGATCACCGGGTCGCGGTGCTCGGTGAGGGCGTCGGCCGCTGCCAGCTCCACGGCGGCGCGGGCGGCGTAGAGGTCGGTGACATCCGGGCCGGTGATGTCCGCGACGACGATGCCGCGGTTCATCCGGTAATGGACCAGGCCCTCGCTTTCGAGGGTCCGCGCGGCCTCGCGGAGAGTGCTGCGGGAGACACCGAGCTCGGCGGCGACGGCGGCCTCGCGCAGTGGCGTGCCCGGCGGCAGCCTGCCGGACAAGATGGCCTGGCGGACGGCTTCGGCGGCCTGCTCGGTGGTGCTCTGCCGCTGGATGCCCGCGCCGAGGCCGGTGATCGGGTTCGGCACGGGTTCGGCATCCATGCGGCCCAGATTGCCATATTGTCCGACAATCCGGCAAGCGCGAAAAGACTCGTCAGGGCTGGATGTTCTCCAGGTCCGCGAGCAGGCTCGGGTGCTTGGGTTCCCAGCCGAGCACCTGCCGGGTGTGAGCACTCGACGAGGGCTGGTCGGCCGCGAAGATGGCGCCCAGGGCGCCGTAGGTCTGCGGGGGCACGGATTCGACGGGCAGATCCAGCCGCCTGCCGATGACCTCGGCGATGTCACGAACCGGGTCACCCTCGTCGGCCACTGCGTGCCAGGCGGTTCCGGCCTCGGCCCGCTCGAGTGCGAGCCGGAACAGGACCGCGGCGTCGTGTGCGTGCACGGCGGGCCAGCGCTGCGTGCCGTCGGCCGGGTAGCCGGACACTCCGGTTCGCCGCGCGATCCCGGTCAGGACCCCGGCGAACCCGCCCGCGCCGTTGTTGTGGACGGTCCGCGGCAGGCGGACGGCCGAGCTCCGGACACCGCGCGAGGCCAGATCCAAGACTCCCATGACCGCGCGGCCCCGGCCACCGAGCGGACCTTCGGCCGGAATCGAGTCGGCCTCCGTGGAGGCACGGCCAGGCACGGCGGGCGTGCCCGAGCAGGTGACGAAAGGTCGGTCGCTGCCGACGAGCGCCTCGCCGAGCGCGGCGAGGGCGGCGCTTTCCTCGGCGACCGCGTTCGCCAGCGCTTCGGGGCTGCTGAAGTCGTTGGCGAAGGCCAGGTGGATCACGCCGTCAGCCTTGGTGACGCCCGCACGCAAGACGTCCAGGTCGGCCAAGCCTCCCCGGATCGGCTCGGCGCCGGCCGCCTCGGCGACCTGGGCCGAGGCGTCGGAACGGGTGAGTGCGAGGAC
Source organism: Amycolatopsis xylanica (assembly GCF_900107045.1). GTDB lineage: Bacteria > Actinomycetota > Actinomycetes > Mycobacteriales > Pseudonocardiaceae > Amycolatopsis > Amycolatopsis xylanica. Next base: position 594,990 of record NZ_FNON01000001.1, on the reverse strand, counting down.
GGTGTGGCCGTTGCCCAGCAGCTCGGCGACGACCGCGGACCCGATCAGGCCGGTGCCGCCGGTGATGAAGACACGCATGAAACTCTCCCGTCAGTGATGGGACTCTTGTCCCATCACAGTAGCAGGGTGACGGGACAAAAGTCCCATCACCTAGACTGGGTCCCATGGGCCGATGGGAACCGGGAGCGCGCGAACGCCTCGTCGTGGCGGCCGTCGACCTGTTCACCGAGCAGGGTTACGACGCCACCACGGTCGCGCAGATCGCCGAGCGCGCCGGGGTCACCAAAAGCACCTTCTTCCGGCACTTCCCCGACAAACGCGAGCTGCTGGTCGCCGGACAGGAAACCCTCTGCAGGCTGCTGACCGAAGGCATTGCCGAGGCGCCCGACGGCACCAGCCCACTCGACGCGGTCGCCGCCGGTCTCGTGCGTGCCTCGACCGCGATAGGCCCGGTGAGCCGGGAGATCGCCCCGCGCCTGAAGGCCGCCGTGGCCGCCAGCACCGAACTTCAGGAGCGCGACGCACTCAAGAGCGTCAGCCTGGCGGCCGCGATGAGCGCCGCCCTGGTCGCACGGGGCGTGCCCGATCCGACCGCCGCCCTGGCCGGTGAACTCGGCGTCCTCGCCTTCAAGCGCGGGTACCTCGAATGGTCCAGCGGCGACCGTGTCGCCGAGGACGGGTTCGCGGCGTGTCTCCTCAAAGCCCTCGACGAGCTGCGCGCCGCGAGCGCGTCACTGGGCTGACGTGGTGGCCAGCAAGCCGGGGTGGTCGGTCGTGCCCATCATGTCGATCTTGGTGGCATGGGTGAACGACAGGTCATCGCTGACGACCACGTGTTGGACGTCGCCGTCGCTCCGGCGCGAGAACCCAGGCGGGTCGCAGTCCCGCATGCCCGTGTCGTTCAGATTGAAGTCGCCGACGACGATGACAGGACGCGGATAGCCCGCCGCGCGGCGCATCAGGTCCTGGCATTGTGCGAGCGCGGTCGGTGCGTTGTCCGCGGACAGATGCGTAGTGCAAGCGCTGAGGCCGGCCGCGCGCAGACAGCCCCAGGACCGTAGTTCCCGGTAGCCGTCGGCGGCCGTGTACTGGGCGGTGTAGGTGCCGGTCTCCTCGATGGCGCCAGCGAACCTGCTCGAGACCATGATGATGTTGCCGTACCGCTGGCTACGGTCACGGCACAAAGTGGGCGTGCCATCGAGGTTGCGTGCCGCGACGAACAGTGCCCGCGCGGGCCCCATCGCCGTCCGCAGCCGGTCGAGGTCACCCGAACACGCCTCGTTCACCGACAGCACCTGCGGCTTGCCCGACCTGATCACTTCGGCGGCCTTCGCCAGCACCGCATCGCCTCGATAGCAGCCGGCCATGCCACCGTGGCAGATGTTGAGCTGGAGCACGGTGATCGTGTTGCCTGCGCTCGTGGAGTCCGACGACGGTATGACCAGAACCCCGAGCGCCACCAGGACGATGATCAGGCGGCTCATGGCGAAGACACTAATTCATCCCAACGTGACGACCCGCGCCCAAGCAGGAGGAACGTCGGGTTTGTAGTCGGGATCGTTCTCGTCTGGTTGACGCCGGCGGGGAAAGAGCCCTACGACCGTCCGGGCGGGCGGTCGTGCCTTGGGCCAAGGGGTGTCACCATCAGTCAGAGCGACGATGACATCGGGACGGGGACTGCCGCGCAGCGCCTTGGCGAAGCCGGTCCGCAAATCGGTGCCACCGCCACCCACCAAGGGAATCCCTTCGGCACGGCACAACTGCTGTGTGCTGTGGGCGGCGGCGTCACACGAGAGGACCGAGACGAGATCGCGCCTGCCGCCCACCGCGCGGACGATCGCGGCGATTTCGACGAGCGCGGTGCCCAGCTCGGCGTCGCTCACCGACGCGGAGGTGTCGACGATCACGCACACATGGGGTGGACGGCGCCGCAGGCTCGGCATGATGACCCCTGGCACGCTCGCCGACCTGCGCGAAGGCCGGCCGTAGGTGTAGTCCTCGCCGACGCCTGGGCCGGAAACGGCGGACCGGACCGCCGCGCCGAGCAGTTCCCGCCACGGCTGTGGCGGCTGGAACGCCTCCTGCGCCCAGCGCTGCCAGCCCTGCGGAACGCTGCCCGGGCTGCCGTTGATGCCTTGTGCGACGCGGAATCGGACGGCATCGCGTTCCTGGTCGCTGAGCCCGTGCGCGCCGTCGGCGCCGAGATCCCAGTCCCGCTCGAGCCCGTCGGCGCCGCTGCCGCAGTCCAGCCAAGCGAATTCGGCGGTGGACGATCCGAGCCGGAACCGGCGCAGGTAGTCCTCCATCAGCTCCCCGGCGGCCAGCCCGAGCAGTGCCGGTTCGACGGCGCCCTCGGGCCGGGCCAGCCCGTCGCCGAAGACGTCGTCGTTGATTTCGCAGTCCGCGGCGATGTTCATGCGCAAGCGTTCCGCGGGCCCGGTCAGCTCGTGCTTCGCGGCGAACCGGTCGCTGCGCCCGTGATGGTCACGCAGCAGATGGGAAACCTCGTGCACCCAGACACCGGCCAGCTCCTCCAACGGTGTCCGGTCCACGAACGACGGTGAGACATAGCAGCGCCAATGCCGGTCCACGGCCATCGTCGGCACGTGCCGTGATTCCACGGTGTGCAAGGCGAACAACGCCGTCGCCAGATACGGCCGGCTGCGCACGGCGTGGAGCCGGGCGGCGAAGAGCTTCTCCTCGTCGAGCTGCCCCGGCGTCATCGGCGGACACCCCCGGCGGCCACGGCCTGGTCCGCGCGCCGGGACACCGACACCACCCCGGCCAGTCGCTCGATCGAAGCCGGCACCTCCCAGTCGTCGCGGCGCAGCGCGGCGAGCGTGGCGGCGGGCACGACGACCAAATCCGGTGCGCCGGTGTCCAAAGCCAGCACCAGCAACGACCATGCCGCGTTCCAGCGGTCCTGGTCCGGCCGCTTGCGGACCGCTTCCACCACGCCGTCGAGCACCGTCTGGCGCAGATCGCCGCGTTCGGGCAGCACCGCCGACGCGGGATCCGCGAGCAGCGTCTCGGGGTCCGGCAGGTCCATCCGGTCCATGCTCGCCAGCAACTCCAGGCCCGGCCCGTCCCCGACGGTGCCGCGCACGAGCATGGACAGCACGTCCCGGGAAGCATCGGCCGCGGTGGCGAAAGCGACGAGCCGCAGAGTCATTTCCCAGCTGCGTGGCGACGGCCAGGCGCCACCGCGGCGTGCTTCGCTCTTCGGCAGTTGATGGACGAGTCCCGGCCGGGCGGCCAGCAGTCCGCAGACCGCCCGGCGGGCGAACGTCACCGCCTCGGGCAGCCGCGCCCTGTTCAACCTGGGCAGCTCCGCCTTGGGCCACGTCCCGCCCAGCCCACGCACCACGACGTCGTGGTCGTAGGTCCAGTGCAGATGGACGAATCGGTTGGCCAGCGGCGGGCTGAGCTCCCAGCCGTCGGCCGCCGAGGACCGCGGGTTGGCGGCGGCCACGATCCGGACACCCGGCGGCAGGCGCAGCGCGCCGACCCGTCGCTCGAGCACGACGCGCAGCAACGCGGCCTGCACCGCGGGCGGCGCGGTGGACAGCTCGTCCAGGAACAAGAGGCCCCGGCCCGCCCGGACCAGGCGCACGGCCCAGTCCGGCGGGGCCATCGGCACCCCCTGCACCGCGGGATCGTCGCCGACCACCGGCAGACCGGCGAAGTCGGACGGCTCGTGCACGCTCGCGATCACCGTGGTCAGTGGCAGCTCGACGGCTTCCGCGAGCTGGTTCAGCGCCGCGGTCTTGCCGATGCCCGGCTCACCCCACAGCAGCACCGGCAAATCGGCGGACACGGCCAGCGTCAAGGCTTCCAGCTGGATGTCCACCCGCGACTCGGTGGTCGTGTCGTCGAGCATGGCGAGCAGCCCGGCGGAAATATCCATGGCAGTAGACAGTTTTGATCACCTTCGGGTCGAGGTATGCGGGTTCAGCGAAGCGTCGCGCGACGGCGACGGCGGTCCTGTTTGGACGAAGGAGGCCGATAACCGGCCAGTCCGGCCCGGTAAAGCCCATGAGCCACCTGGCGGCGCACCGCCGTCTCAAGCTCATCGCGCAACGCGCCATCGCGCAAGAGCACGTCCGGGCCGAGCAGAGCTTCGACGGCGGCGAGTGCGCCCGCGGTGTCGCCGTGGTCCAGCCTGGCGCGAACCTCCACCAGGTTTTCCGGATGGCGGTGTGCCTCGTCGATGGCACGCAGGCACGGCAACTCGGTGCCGCCCAAGGCCCCCAGCAGCTCCTCGCGGCGCACCTCGCCGGCGTCATGGTCCAGCGCGACGAGCACGCCGTTCACCACCCCGAGGCGATGCGTGGCACCCCGGCATTCGACAAGGCGCGAATTCCTTACCGCGCAAGGATTCCGCGACGGGCGATGGCCGGGCCGAAGTGCCGACGCGACGAGCGGATGCAGCCGGTCCGCATCGATCAACCCGGCATGAAGCAACTCCAGATCGGGCAGTACCCAGGTCGCAGCCTCGGGCAGGACCGGCGCCGCACGGTCAAAGGCCATCTCGCGCGGCGTGCCCAGGTTCAGCATCAGCTTGTGCCGGGCGGAAAGCCGCACTGCGACAACGTCGCCCTCGCGTCCCTCGTCGCGCAGCAAGAGCTCTGCCTCGGCCTGCCACCGATCCACGGCACAAGCACCGACTCCGGGAGGGAGCCAATCCCGCGCGAAGTCCAACGGCCAGCGGCCGGCCCGCTCCCGTAACTCACCGGCCCTGCGCACGTCCCATAAATGGCGGTGCAAATCGAGGCGATACCGGCGGGCGGGGCGGGGATGCGGATGAAGACCCGCCCCCGGATCGCCCCGGGACGGCGCCCAGAGCGCGAGGCTGATCCGCTGACCGGCATCGGCCCACGCAGGCGGCGTCCGCGCCACCAGGTGGATCGCACGTTCGCCCTCGGCCGCCGGACCGTACCGCGCCAGGGAAACCGTGAGACCGGGCCGCAGCACACCATCCGGCCCGATCCTCGGAAAATGCCAGCGAAGCAGGTCCGGAGCCAGATGTCGCAGATCGGCGCGGACCTGTGCGGCCACGGAATCACCATGGGCGCGGCCCACCGCTCGCAGGTTCAGATCCACGTCGACGTGCGCGGCAGCGCACGCTCCGGCCCAATCGCCCAGTTCACGGCGGGCGGTCGCCGTCTCGATCATCGACGGTGGCACGGCGAACTCACGCACTCGTGCCCAGAAAAGGAGTCTTGGGTTCTCATTCGCGGTCAAAGGGTGCATCAGCACTCACCTTGGGCGAACGGAACCTCCGATCGGCTTGAGTAGGTACTCATCTCCTCAAGCGTAACAGGATCAACGCGAAGCGGGAGATGTTTATCAAGCCGCCGGAACCGGCCATGCCGTTTCATCGGGATTTCATCGGCCTTCTCTACCTTCGCCGTCAAGGCAGCGAGGAGCGGGCGAAGGCGGGGGTATGACGGGCGAACCCGGTGTGGGGACCATCGTGGACACGGCGTCAGCGGGCGTGGAAGACCTGGCGGGGGCGGCCATCGGCATGGCCGGGGACTTGGCGGAGCCCATCATCGGGATGCTGCGCAATGTCTGGGAGGGCTACTTCGGGTCGCCCACTCTCCCGGACGGGACCAACTGGAACGCCTACACCCACGAGCAGCTGTATCGGATGTTGTGGGACGACGCCGATGTCGGCGACGTGAGCGCGGTCGCGGCGGAGTGGGATCGGCACGGCACCGAGCTCACCAACCACGCCGAAACGCTTCGTGACCAGCGTGGTTCCCTCAAGGAGAACTGGAGCGGGCAAGCCGCCGAACGGGCCGCGGACCGGCTCGGGGAACTCAGCCAGCGGACCTCCGGGATCGGGAGCCGAGCGGCGACCGTCGGCGAGGCGGCTCAAGGTGCCGGGGACGCGCTGGCCACCGCGCGCAACACCATGCCACCGCCGCCGGGGGACGCGCTGGGGCCCGCCGCGAGTGCCGCGGTCGCCGGGGCCGGGGCGGGTGCGGCGATCGGGGCGATCGTCGGCGCGGGCGCCGGTGGGGTCGGCGCCGGGCCGGGCGCGTTGATCGGGGCCGCGATCGGCGCGGTCGCCGCCGGTGGCGCGAGCCTGTTCCTCGCCGATGTCGCGGCCGCCGAGCAGAAGGCCGAAGCCGTGCATGTCATGCAGCGCTACGAGGAAAGCCTGCGCACCAGCAGCGAAGCCGTCGCGCCCGCCGGGTCCACGAAGGCCAAGGCGTTCGGCGGGCTGGGTGCCGACGAGACGACCAGCGCGGCCGGCTACGCGGGCGGGTACCAGGACGGCTCCCCGGGTTCCGGCGCCGGGCTGCCTTGGCGGCAGGCGACCGGAGCCGGGTTGACAGGTGGGCTGATGACCGGCGGCGGGCTGGCCGCCGCGCTGGCCGGGCGGGCGGCGATGGCCCAGCTCGCCGCGGCGCGGGCCGCGGGCAACGGCGGGATGATGCCGGGCCAGGGCGCGCGTGCCCAAGGCGAGGAAGAGAAAGAGCACAAGAACCGCATGCCCGTCTTCGACCAGCCGCTGCTCGACGCCGACGAGATGACCAGCACGCCGGTCATCGGGCTGTGACGGACGGGAGCGGACACATGCCAGGATTTCGCGTCGTACCCGGGGAACTGACCGCGCAGGTCACGGCGATCAGCACCGTCGGCGATCAGACGGCGGCGCTCGTCGGTTCCGCGAACCGGCTCGCCGAACGGCTACCGCCGCTCGGGACCGCGCCGCCCGCGCTGCATCTCGCGCAGCGGCTGCGGGAAGCGGCCGGGCGGAGCGGGCTCACCGGAGAGGTCAGCGCGGCCGACACCGAGGTCACCGGCTTCCATCACGCGCTCAAGGCCACGGTCAGCCGGTATCTCGACCGGGAGTCCGATGGCGTGGAGGCGGTCAAGAAGGGCGGCCGGAAATGACGGCCGCCGTGACCGAAGCCGTCCACTTCGGACTGGTCGAGCTGGATCTGCTGGCCGCGCACGCCGGGACGGCTTTCCCGTTTCCCTTGCGGATTCCGTCTTTCGGGCGTATCGACGGGGAACGCGAAGTGCTGCTCGGCACGGCGGGCGCGACACTCGAGGCAAGCGGCCTCGCCGACGAGAACGGGCCGACCGGGATCGCCGCCGACGTGGTCGCGGCCTTGCGGCACCGGCGGGGCACGGTCGATCTGGTGGTGGCCGACGGCGACCAGACCATCGCGGCCGTGGCGATGGTCTGCCGGTCGTGGGCGTTGATCTGCCGGCAACGGCTCGACGACGAGCTGACCGGGATGGTGCGGGTCTGGCGCGTGCCCGAGGCGATGCTCGCCGACGAGCTGTTCGCGCTGGTGCCCGAATGCCCGGCGGCTCGGTCGATGCCGATCACCTTGCCCGCGTACGCCGTGGACGCGGCGGCGGGGCTGGCCGACGACAACGACCGCGAGCACGAGCGGCGGCTCCGGGCCCTGGTCCGGGACTGCGGCGGTGATCCGGCTGTGCTCGACCAGCTCGCCGGGCTGCTGTCGACGGTGATCGGACGCGGGCAGGTCGGCGCGACACGGGGCTCGGCGCGCATCGGCGCCGAGTTGTCGTGGCTGGACGGGCCGCGCGGACGCGTCCGGATCAATCGCGCCACCGGATGGGTGAGCGTGAATCCGTTGCGGCACAACGACTTAAGGCTGGCACTGAGCGAGCTGGCCATGGCTTCGAGGGGACCACGATGACGGCGGCACAGTGGCTGGCGGACTACGACGAGACTCTCGCACGCGCCGCGGCCAGTGCCCGGATGGCGAGCGATCGGCTGCGGCAGGTCGGCGGGAGCGCGATCTCGCCGCGCGGTGAGGTGCAGGTCCTGGTGGGCGCGAGTGGCGCGCTCGAAGATCTGCGGCTGACGCCGGCGGCGCGGACGCTCGAGGCCGATCAGCTCGCGCGGCTGATTCTGGCCACGGCTCAGCAGGCGCAGCGGGCGGTCGGGACGCAGGTCGTCGAGATCATGACCGGCTACCTGGGCGACGGGCCCGCGCTGGAGTTCGTCAAGGACCACCTGCCCGCCGAAGCCCGCCCTGCGCGCGACGACGACTACTTCACCAATCCACCGGAGATCACCCGATGAGCACACCCGGTTTCGAGGTCGACGCGGCCCAGATCCGCGCGCACGCCGCGAATGTCGGCGCGCTGGCCGATCAGCTTTCCGCTGTGTCACAAGGACTTCCGGACAGACTGGGGCCGCAGGCGCTCGGCGGGTTCGTCCAGCCGCTCACCGCCGGGCTGGGTGACGCGATGGCGCGGACCGTGGCCGCGCTCGCACATGCTTCGTCCACTGTGGACGACATGAGCACCGGGCTTGTCCATGCCGCCGACGGCTACGACCGGGCCGACGAGACGAACACGATGCGCTGGGAGGACTTCCGGTGACCGCGGACACTTCGCAGCTGCTCGCCGACCTGAAATCGACCACCGAGGCCGTGAAGAACCAGGACTGGGTCGCCGCGGGCCTCGGCGGCGCCACCACCGCGCTCGACCTGCTCGGGCCGGTGCCGAGCCCGCTGTCGGCGATCGCGGGCGCGGGCTTCGGCATGGTGATGGACCTCGTCTCGTTTCTCGAAGAGCCGCTCAAGCAGCTCGAAGGCGACCCGAGCCCGGTCTCGTCGAACTCGCGGAGCCTCGACGGCGCCGGGCGGAACGTCGCCTCCGCGGCCGATTCGTATCGCGAGTCGTCGGACAAGGAAACGACCGGGTGGTCGGGCGGAGCGGGCACGAGCTACCGGGACACGAGCAAGAAGCACGCCGACGGGATCAAGGCGCTCGGGCAGGCGAGCACGGCCGTCTCGCACGCGCTGTCCGGCGCCGGTCAGGTGGTCGCTCAGGTGACGGCGCTGGTCACCGGCCTGATCACCGAAGCGGCCGGGAAGATCATCCCGATCATGACCCAGGCGGTGGCCGCCGCACCCGCCACGTTCGGCGCGAGCGTGGCGGCGGCGATTCCGCAGGTCGTGCAGATCGCCGTGGAGTACGGCCAGAAGATCGCCGAGAAGATGGGCACGCTGCTGGCCAGCTCGGACAACCTGCTGCGGCTGCTGCAGGCGGTGCTCGGCACCGTCGAGGCGGTCACCACCGCGCTCACCCAGCTCAGTGCCGGAGCGAAGGGCGATAAGGTGCGCTGAAAATCGCACGACCGGATGAGGCGGCTCGATGAACCACAGCGGCGACCCCGCGCTGTTCGCCCAGGACCTGCTCGACGACGGCGAGCCGGAGGGCGAGTTCGTCACCGGGATCGCGAGCAGGCTGCCGCGCAAAAGCGTGGCCGCGGGCGCGCTCATCCGCGACGAGGCGGGCCGCGTCCTGTTCGTCTCGCCGATCTACAAGCCATACCTCGAAATCCCGGGCGGCCTGACCGAGAACGACGAGTCGCCGCTCGCCGCCTGCCGTCGCGAGGTTCACGAGGAGCTGGGCATCGAAGTCCACATCGGACGCCTGCTGGTGGTCGACTGGATGCCGACACACGGGTTGTGGCGCGACAGCATGCAGCTCATCTTCGACGGCGGCGTGCTCGACGACGACCGGATCCGGCGAATCCGGTTACAGGCCGACGAGATCAGCCAGTGCGAGTTCCTCGACCTCGACGCCGCCAAGACGCGCCTGCGGCCGTCGAAGGCACGCCGGATCGAGCTGGCCTACCGGGCGATGCTCGACGGCGACACCCTCTACGGTGAGTTCGGCCGCCGCTGACTTCAGCAGCCGCGGATCTCCTTCACCGCGTCCAGCAGGGATTTCGCGCCCGCCTCGACGAGACGGCCGCCGGTGGCGCGGGCGACCTGGTCCAGCTCGCCCGGATTCGCCTCACCGAAGCGGATCGCGAAGGTCTTCGCACGCGGCCCGGCACGCCCCAGCAGTTCGGCGGCGGTCAGGCCGGTGTTGTTCTCCCCGTCCGTCATGAGCACGATCGAAGTGCCGCCGTCCGCGAGCTGGAACGCGCGCCCGAGCGCCGACCAGATCGCCGTGCCCGCCGCGAACCCGTCGGAGGCCACCACGGCGTTCACCGCGTCGAGGTCGGCCCGGCCACCGATGGTGAGCGCGCGTTCCTCCAGCACCTGGCTCGCGAAGCGGATGATCGTCACCTGCTCACCGACGAAAAAGCGATCGAACCCGGCCAGCTTCGCGAACGCCTCACGCAGCCCCGCCACGCGCGTGCCCGCCATCGAGGTCGAATAGTCGAGCACGAAGATCACCCGGCGGCCTTTGCCCGCCCGGTCGTAGGCGGCGAGCAGGGTGTCGAGCACCTGACGCCGGTCCGGGAAGTAGAGCGGGTTCCCGACGGGACGCCGCAGCTGTTCCGGGCGCGACAGCGTGGGATCGACCGGCCGCCGCGAGGTGCGGTCCATGATCGCGCGCTGGGCCGGTTCGGCGCGCAGCCAGTCGACGGCACGCTGGTACACCGCCCGCTGGGCCGGCTTCAGCAGGGTGAGGGGGTAATCCGACAGCATGATGCCGTCACGCGGGTACACGACCTCCAGTGGTTCCGCCAGCTTGCCGGAAGCGTTGAGCGACAACACTTCCGATTCGTGCGTGACGAGCGCGTCCGCCTCGTGCTGACGCTGGACGAACTCGGCTGTGTCGAACGCCCGGCCCGCGAGGAAGCCTTGGATCCGGTCGCAGCCGACGTCCTCGGCGCGCAAGGCGGCGCCGGTACCGGCCGCGGCGGTCGCGACCCCGATGAGCGCGGCCATGCCGCTGCTCGACCGGCGTGGGTCGGCCATCGCGAACTTGAGCTCCCCCAGCGCCGCGCGGTCGGCGAGGTCGGCCCACGACGGCTGCCCGCCGACGCTTTCACGCAGCTGTTTCGCCTTGGCCGCCTTCATGCCGACCACGAGCGGCGACAGCATCAGGCTCGTCGACTGCGGCTTCGCGGCAGTGTCCAAACGCAGGAACCGGTTGGTGGACAGCCACGCCAGGTCGAACGGGGACGCGTCGCGGGCCAGCTCGTCGCCCGCTTCCACAGTGCCGCGGAATTCCATCGCCAGCTCGATCCCGGTGGCGTGCTTCAGGTCGTCCAGCACCGGCGCGAGGTCGGTGAGCTCGGGACTGGCCAGCACGGTCAGCTTCACCGGCGTGGGACCACTTGCCGTGCAGCCGGTCATCAGGCTCGTCAAGAGCAGGAGCGCGACGAGGTACCTCATCGGCAACCGGCGATCGCGGTGATCATCTTCTCGAACAGTGCCGGTTTGGGCAGCCAGGTCTCGGTGTCGCCGACCCCGTTGCGCGGGACCGGCAGGCCACGGCCGGTGAGCATCGAGGAGAACTCCGGGCTCTGCACGTCCTCGCCCACGCCGAGGACGTGGAACCCGAGCTCGACCGCCCGCCGCCGCAGGCCAGGGTCCTCCATCAGCAGCCTGCCGATCTGGTCGCCCTCCGGCGTGAACGAGATCAGCTCGGGCGCGGTCTCGTGCTGCGCGCTCGGGTAGAGCAGCACCCGCTCGGCGTCGGGCCGCCCGGTCCGGTCGTGGGTCCTGACCTGGTGCGCGATGAACTGGTGCTCGTAGATGACGACGACGGGCGCGAAACTCCGGCCTTCCGGGGCGAGGTACTTCGGCGACAGGTCCTCGCCGTGCTGGCCTTCGGCGTCGAACAGTGGCTTGATCTCGCTCGCCCACCCGAGCGCCTCCGCCTCGTCGACGGGAGTCTTGCCGCTGTGTTTCGCGAACGACAGGAGCGCGACGTAGATGGAGCCGGAGTAGGTCCGGCACGGATCCGGGATTTGCGCGAGCAGCCGATTCCTGTTGTCGACCTGATAGTCGCTCCAGGTTTTCCCGTGGTCCATCAGGTCGACCAGTTTGTCCAGCTCCAAGGTGTAGTAGAGATCGTTTTGCTTGGTCGCCGCGCCGGCTTTCACCAGCGCGTCCGCGTACTCACGGAAGGTGCCGAGCACAATGGGACTGAAGAACGGCCGAAAGGGGACGGCATGGCGACGCGCACGGCGGTCGCGAATCAGATCGGCCGCGGACTGGCCGGACGGGAAGACGAAATGATACGAATCGATGTCTTCGGACCGCACGATGTCGAATGAGCCTGCCGGAGTCACCTCGACTCGGAAACCCTTGGCCAGCAGCAACCGTTTGACCTCGGCGTCTTCGAAGAATTCCCGCTTGGACGCGAGCAAGGCGCGTACCACGGTGACCGGCGGTTCCCCCGAGCCGCTGAAGACCCTGACACCGACGAATACTCCGCAGATCGTCACCACGAGCACGACGATGACCACGACCGGATGAATGCGCCCGCGACGCGCCCGTCCGGGCACCGGTTTGCCCTCGTACACTCGATCATGGTCGTGCCGCACCTCGCTCATGGCGCCAATTCAACGGGGTGCGGCGCCACGAGGCACTCGGCCGAATAGTGGAGTTTCGGTCTCGATATGGTCGGGCAAACCCCGATCCGGCGGCACGAGAGTGGTGTTTTCCGGCAATTCACGAACCAGGTGACAGCGCCAGGTGCGCGGCGGGCGGGCCGGCACGCTCAGTGCCATCCCCCGGGGCGTGGAGCGACCGCTTCCGGAAAACGCCACCGGCCAAGGTCCGATGCCGGTACAAAGTGAGGGCTACTCATCCGTACCCGCGACGAAAGCGAAGTCATGAGCAGTGTGAAACGGGCAGGCGTACTCGCCGCGGCGGTGGTGCTCACCGCCGGGCTGGCCGCGAGCCCCGCGACCGCGGACACGCCGTTCGCGTCGGCCGTCTTCAAGGCGACGCACAACAGCTACTCCGGCGGCGCCAAGAACTCCATCACCTACCAGCTCGACCACGGTGTCCGGTTCCTCGAATTCGACATCCACGACAATCTGTACGGCTCGACCGGCGACTACGCGCTCGGCCACACCGGGCCGGGCAACGACGTCGACCACGCGGGCAACCCCGCGTCGAACAACCTGCGCGACTGGCTCGCGGTCGTGTCCGCGTGGTCCGACGCGCACCGGACGCACGCGCCGCTGGTCGTCATGCTCGACCTCAAGGACGACCTGACCGACAACCCGTCGTACGCGGCGGGCAACCTGACCGCGCTCAACCAGGAACTCAAGAGCGCGTTCGGCGCCAAACTGCTGCTCGCCAAGGACTATCCCGGCGATCTGCCGTCAGTGGACGCGCTGCGCGGGCGCGTGATCAGCCTGCTTTCGGGTGACGGCAAGACCCGCGCCGAGTACCGCCGAGACCTCGGCTACCACCCCGCGGTCGCCGTCAACGGGCGCGGCCAGGTGGTCGAAGTGCACGACTCCGGCGGCGGTTCGCTCTGGTACTGGACCGGCACGCTCGGCGCGGACAATCGCGTGACGTGGCTGAGGCACGGCAAATACGACAGCGGGCAGACTCCCGCGGTCGCGCTGCGCGACGACGGCACGCTCGTCGAGGTCCACCAGTCGGAGACCGCGAGCACGCTCTGGTACCACGTCGGCAAGCTCGGCGCGGACGGCGAGATCACCTGGTCACCGAGCCATCAGTACGACAACGGCGTGCTGCCGACGATCGCGTTCACCGGTTCGGCGCTGCGCGAGATCCACAAAAGCCAGAGCAGCAGCCAGAACTGGGAATGGCGTGGCACGCTCAGCGGCCAGACGGTCACCTGGACCGGCAACGCGAAGACCTCCGACGCCCGCTACCCCAAGTCGGTCTCGGGCCCGGTGAGCGTCTGGACCGGCGCGGACGGCGCCACGCCCGCCCAGACGCTCCGGTACTCGGCCACGGGCGTGACCGGGGACCGCATCCGTTATCAGCAGACCGCGTTCGACGAATACCAGGAAGGCGACAGCGCGGAACTCAAGCAGGGCGCGCTGTTCTACGCCGCTCCGGCGTCGAGTTCTTCGTTCATCGTGGCGGCCCGCCAAGCCGGGCGTGCCGTGCGGGGCTGGGACTTCGACGACCCGTCCCGCGCGACCAGCCCGCTCGCCAACTACCCGGCGACCAACCATCCGTGGGACGGCTGGTACCAGTCACTGCTGGCTCAAGCGGCCGAGTAACCGCCGCCGGTCGCCGGCGCCCCCTTCGGCTTGACGACCACCTGCGGCTTCGGCTTCGGCGCGGGTGGCTTCGGCTTGGTCGTGGTGGGCGTCGGCGTCTTGGTCGGCGTCGGCTCCGGCGTGCCCTTCACGACGAACGTCCGCGACGTCTTCTTGCCATTGGTGCAGGTGAACGTGGCGACGTACTTGCCCGGCTTCTTCACCGCCGTGCCATAGCCGGCGTAGGTGCCGAAGTTGCCGCCGATCGTCCAGCGCAGCGGCTCGACGAGACCGGCCGAGGTCACCGGCGTGCTCGGCGTGCACCCGCCGTTCGCCGCCTGGGTCTTGGCGTACAACTGCCCACCCGGGTCGACCGGAGACGGCCCGATGTACCACGAGACGTCTTCCGTGGCCTGCGCCGGCAGCACGGCGACTCCGGCGGCCAGTGCGGACACCGCTGCGGCCACCAGGCCGCGTCTTATCGGAAAAGACATGAATATCCCCTTTCAGCGTCCCCTCGCTGATCACCTGCACGCCCGGGACGCCGGGGAGGTTGCCTCGCTAGAGCAACTCTTCGTCGTCGAGTGCGGAGAGGCGCTGGAGGAGGTCGGGGCGGCGGGCGAGCAACTCGCCCCGCTCTGGCCAGCGCAGAAGGTGGGCCTGCTCATGCAGCGCTTCGTGGAACCGCGGGCGCGGGATGCCCGCCTCGGCCAGAGCACACCACGTCTCGGCGATCTGTTCGACACTCAGGATGTTTCGCTCCAGCAGGTCACCCAGCGACGACAGGAACACGTCGTACTCTGAGATTCTCGGCAGTAAGCGCAAGAGTAAACCTAGATTGCGCGCACCTTCCGGAGAACGACGAGCGCCGGCAAGGTCATCGAGATGCGCCACGACGAAATCCGGAGGAATGAGATCGTCATTGACGAGCATGTGAAGTATCTGAGTAGACAATTGACGCCAGTCGGCGACATGGTTCAGCGCGAAGACGCGACAGACTCCCACAAGTCGCCGGTAAGCAGCGATCCTTTCCGTCAGGGGAACATCGGAACCATGAAAGAAGAAGGCAGCCGAAAGCGCGGCCACCAGGGAAAACTCACCCGTACCATCTTCGAATCTGACAGCATGCCATCTGCCAAGAGTTCCATGCTGGCCGCCGAGCGCGCTGACCACCATGTCGGTCTCACCATCACAAAGAAGCTCCGCGGAGTTGAAGAAGTAGCTTGACCCGAACCTGACGGTCAGCTCGAAATCGTTCTCGTCCCCAGCGGAAGACCTGCTCTCGAATTGTTCCCCCACAAGAGTCGCGTCACCGCGACTGAAAATGCGCACGGATCCGCCCTCCGGCTCACGGACGGCGACGCAAGCGTCCGTCATGCTCAACCATTCACCCGTGGCCAGTTGCGACTGCCACAACTGCGCGGTGCGACGCCACGCGTCCACGGCGTTTCCCGCATGCGGGTGGAGTTCGCCCGCGGAAACATCCGGACCGATGGTCACCATGAGCAAGACCAGGTTGGCGCCGTAGGTCGCCAGTCGCGCCGTGTGCGTTTTGCCGACCGGGACATAAGCCTGGTAGGCCACGTTGACTTCCGGCTGATCGAGGTCTTGGAAGGCGGCCAGGACCGCGCCGCGCAGCTCGGCTCGCCGCCCGGCCGGAAGAGCCGCGACGAACTCATCGAGAAACTGCATGGTAGTGGCTCGGACCGAAAGCACCGACCAGGAGAGGAAAGCCCTGAGCCTCGCGTCGTTGACCCGCTGCGGAGCCGAGAAGAAGCGTCCATCCTCGTGGGCCGCACGATCGACCATGTCCAGCAGGCAGCGCCACACCAGCCGGGCGACCAAATACTCGCCGAAAGTCGCGTGCAAGAACTCGTAGGTGCCGATCTCGGCGTCGTCCAGCGAGGTCTTCGCTCGATGGACGAAGAAGAACCGGCCGAGCGCGTCCTTCGCGGGCCCGGCCAGCCGCCGGTGCCCGGCGGTCACGTTCTGCCGCGCCTGCGGGGCGAGCTGCAGCGCGGTCAGGTCCTCGGCGAGCTGGTCGTCGGTGATCCACTGGGCACCGCGGTTGAACATGCCGAACGCGATGACCGAAAGCATCATCAGTTCGCGTTCGACCGCGTCTTCGCCGACTTCACTGTCCTGCTTGGACACCTCACGGCTCGCGAACCGCCGCAGCAGCCGCTCATACAGCTCGGTCTGACTCAAAGTCCCGGCCGGATCGCGCAGCGCACCGGCCTCGGCGTCGTACACGGCCAGCATGAGCAGGAGCAGTGGCTGCGAAGCCAGGTCGAGATAGCGCTCGACGACATCGAGGTCGAGTGGTCCGTGGCCCGCCCTGACCAGGTAGTCGCGGTTGACGTCGTTCCACTCGTCGAGCCAGCGCTCCACCTGGCCGAGTTCGAACGGCTCGAGCCGGGCCACGGCCGTCCGGCCGGGTAGCCGCATCCGGTCGGCGACCGTCACCCGGCTGGTGACGATCACCGCGACGTGCCGCCCTTGGGTGGCTTCGATCTCCTGGAACCGTTTGACCCGCACCAGGTAGTCCGACTTGCTCACCCCGGTGGCCTGGAGCAGCTCGTCGAAGCCGTCGAGCATCACGACCAGCACCGATTCGCCGGCCGCCCTGGCGAAGTCCGGCCAGGTCACCGACTCGTGGGTGGCCAGCCGGATCGCCTGTTCGATCTGCTCGTGGATCTCGGCGTCCGCGGGGACGTCGCGCAGCGGAACGCGAACGGTCACGTAGTCCGGTGACGGCAGCCAAGCCGCCTGCACTTGGGTGAGCAGCGATTTCCCGGCGCCGGGATGCCCAAGGATCACCAGTGGATTGAGCAAAGCCCACGGCGTGGCCAGATAGCCGAGCAGGAACTTGCCGAACACCGTCCGGGGCTCCGTGCCGTCCCAGAAGTCTTCACTGTTGATCGGAGTCTGAAGATCGGCTTCCACCAACCTGAAGTGCGGGTTGATGTAGGCCTGGCCGACCTTGGGTGCGTCGAGCCCTTCCGGCAGCTCGTCGACATTGATCAGCTTCCGGTCCAGGATCGCGCGGTTGACCCGCACCACCGCTTGCAACGCCGGCGGTACCCGCGAGACCGGCTCCGCCCTGTCGAGCAGCACCTGCACGGCTTCGTCGATCCTCGCGAGACCGTCCCTGGTCGCCTGGTGACCGGCGAGATTCAGCCAGATCGCGAACTCGGGGCAGTCGGTCGCGGCCCGCTGCATCAACACATCGAACCGCAGGGCAGCCACAGACGGAACGACCCGATCGAGGATCACCTCGGTCGACAGCCGCTGCGTTTCGTCGAGCTCATCCCAGACATTCAGGCCCGTGATGAATCCGAGGAAGCGATCGGCCAGCTTCTTGTAGCAGTTCTCGAGTTCCGCCCGCACGCGCTTGCTGTCGGCCTGTACGCCGAGCAGCGGCAGCTCGGTCTCGAGAATCGCGGACGTGATCTCCGCGAGCGAGCCGCGCTCGGTGACCGGCGCGGCCACCCCCATCGCGTCCTTGCGCGAGATTTGCGCATCCGCGAGCCGAAAGGGCAGGTCGGCGCGTTCCAAAGCTTCGAAGAACGCGGTCACCGTCAGCACACCGCGTGCCGCCTGCAGTCGCTGGATCCGGTCGAACTGCGTCAGCTTGCGCCGTTTGTCGATGCCGTGCGTGACCAGCTCGTCGGCCAGCTTCGTCAGCTCGCTCTTGGCGTCGAAGATCGACAGCAGCTCCGGCACGAACGGAGTCGCTCCCAGCAGCAGCCCGCCGAAGACCTTGTCCAGCGCCTGCACCACCGGGCTGTTCCCGGCGCCCAGGATCTTGACCGCGTCCTGGTACGTCAACCGCGCCACATGTCCTCCCCAAACAAGAACGACGATTGTGCCAGGCGCTAGCGTCTTCTCCGCAAATGCAGGTAGGCGATCGCCACCAGCGCGCCGAACACCGTCTTCACGATGCGTGTCACGTCGACGGCGGGCACCCAGGAGACAGAGCCGTTCTTGACCACGAACGCGCCCACCGGCCGGGCGCCCGCGCCGAACCCGGCGCCTTCGCCTTCGTCGGGGCCTTGGCGGCCCTGGCCCCCGCCGCCACCTCCGCCGACACTGGCCGCGGGGATGATCAGGACGCCGTCACGCTCGATCGGGTCGGCGTACACCCGTTGCACCGTGATGGAGTCACGCACGGTGCTGATCATGTCGTTGAGTTTCACCCCGCCCACGAAACCACACCGCGGCCGTTAGGGTGGCGCGGTGAGCGAGCAAGTGGTCGAGATCTTCACCGATGGGGCCTGTGTGCCCAATCCGGGGCCGGGTGGCTGGGGCGCGGTGCTGCGGTACGGGACCGTCGAGAAGGAACTGTGCGGCGGTGAGGCCGGCGAGACGACGAACAACCGGATGGAGCTGACCGCGCCGATCGCGGCGCTGGAAAGTCTCACTCGCCCGGTCACCGTGCGGTTGTACACCGACAGCACCTACGTGCGGAACGGCATCATGAGCTGGGTCGCCAAGTGGAAGACCAATGGCTGGCAGACCTCGGCGCGGCAGCCGGTGAAGAACGCCGACCTGTGGAAACGGCTCGAGGAGGCCGCGGCGCGGCACGAGGTCGAGTGGCACTGGGTCAAGGGGCACGCCGGGCACCCGGAGAACGAGCGCGCCGACCGGCTGGCCGCGAAAGGCCTCGAAGAAGCGACCGGGAAACGGTGATTCAGGCGTTGCCGAGCATATTCGAACCGGGTGCCTCGGCCATGGTCGCCATGAATATCCCCTGAACGGCGGCTCGCCATTCGGCCGAGGTGATCCGGCCGTCGCCGTCGGTGTCGATCTGGTCGAACGCGCCCGCCGCGATCTCGCCGCCGATGCCGACGCTGGCGTAGATCGCGCCCATCTCCGCACGGCTGAGCGAGCCGTCGCCGTCGGTGTCGACCGCGGTGAACAACGCGTCCGCGACGCAGGTCACCGCGTCGAGGTAATCCGTGGTGTGCAACAGGCCCCGGTCGACGGCGGCCAGGTACTCGGCCTTGCTGACCCGGCCGTCACCGTCGCCGTCGGCGTCCTCGCGGATCTGCTCCCACCAATTGAGGTAGCCGTCGCGGACGGCCTGGCCGTATATCGAACCGGCGGGCCGGTCGATTCCGGAGAGCACTGATTCCGAAATCTTTTCGAAATCGTCCTGATCGAGCGCGCCGTCGCGGGTGACGTCGAGAACGTCGAACGCGGTGCTCAGGTTGGCGATCTGCAGTTCGGTCAGCATCGGACCAAGCTATCGGCGGCGGCCACTCACTGTATGTAGCCCGATAGCGGATCACTGTTTTCCACCCGCCAAAACGGGCCGTCTTCCGGCGGTTGACGTGGCCCGGAACGCACTCTTAGGGTTCCGAGGCGAAACCGCTTTCAGTGCATCTTCGAGCTCCGCCGCCTCGACGCCGCACCCCCTAGTGAAGGAAGATGATGAAGCGTCGACCGACCGGAGCATTGTTCACCGTGCTCTCCCTCACCGCGGCACTCGCCACGCTGACACCCGCCGGAGCCGCCACAGCGGCTACCACCAGCGCGGCGTCCTTCAACGTCAAGGACTTCGGCGCCAAGGGCAACGGCACCACCGTCGACTCCCCCGCCTTCGACAAGGCCATCACCGCCGCGAGCAGCGCGGGCGGCGGCATCGTCGAGGTGCCGCCGGGCACCTACCTCGCGCGCACGATCCACCTCAAGAGCAACATCACCATCAACCTGCAGGCGGGCTCGAAGATCATCGCCTCCGGCAGCGGGATGGACGCGCCGGAGTCCAACCCGAACGACAAGTACCAGGACTTCGGGCACAGCCACTTCAACAACGCGCTGCTGCGCGGCGCCGGCGTCCAGAACGTCTCGTTCACCGGCTCCGGGGTCATCGACGGCAACAACAAGATCGAGACCGGCGAGGACATCAAGGCGGGCATCGCCGACAAGATGCTCTCGCTGACGCTGTGCAAGAACATCAGCATCAGCGGCATCACGCTGCGCCAGGCCGGGCACTTCGCGATCATCACCAACGGCTGCGACGGCATGAAGATCGACAAGCTCAAGGTCGACACCGGCGACGACCGCGACGGCATCAACTTCATCAACAGCTCGAACATCGAGATGTCGAACTCGACCATTGTAGCCAGCGACGACGCGGTCGCGTTCAAGAGCGACTACGCGCTGGGCAAGACGTTCGTGTCCGAGAACAACATCGTGCGCGACACCTCGATCACCTCGACCGAGAACAACGCCGTGCAGTTCGGCTCGGAGACCTGCGGCAGCTTCCGCAACATCCAGTTCAAGAACCTGACCATCGGCGGCGCGTCGAAGGCGGGCCTCGGCCTCGTGTCGATGGACGGCGCGACCATCGAGAAGATCAGCTACGAGAACATCAAGCTGACCAAGACCGGCTCGCCGATCTTCCTGCACATCGGCAACCGGGGCCGCTGCCCCGGAAAGCCCGGTCCCGGCAAGATCCGCGACATCACCTTCAAGAACGTCACCGGCACCGGCCTGACCGCGCCGAAGGACATCCCCGGTGACCCCGACTACGCCAGCACCATCTCCGGGCGTACCGACTCCCCCATCGAGAACGTCACCTTCGAGTCGGTCAAGCTGACCGTCCCCGGCGGCCACCCGGCCTCCGAAGCCAGCGCCACGCCGCCCGAGGTCTCCGACGCCTACCCGCCGCGCATCTTCGGCAAGCGCCCGTCGTACGGCTTCTGGATCCGCCACGCGAAGGCGATCGGCTTCGTCGACAGCGTCTTCGAGTTCGACAAGACCGACGGCCGCCCGGCCATCCTGACCAACGACGTGGCGGGCGTGTTCCTCAGCGGCACCAAGGTCGAACGCAGCGGAGGCAGCTACGACGTCACGTGGCAGAAGAGCAGCGCGCAGCAGGTGAGCGACAGCACGACCACCAGCGGCCAAGCGTTGCGCATCCGCACGCAGTAGCGGCTTCACCGGGAAACCGGCGGGCTTCCACGGAGGCCCGCCGGTTTCGCGTTCGGGCAGACTGAGCGAATGACCGAAAGCACCGATGACTGGACCGAACGGTTGCAGCGACCATCCGCGCTGTGGACCCGAAGCCAGGTGCTCGACCGCCCGACCCCGGTGCCCGCCGTCCCCGGCATCTACGGCTGGCATTTCCTCACGCCGCCGGCCGAAGGCCTGGACGCGAACCGGTTGCTCTATGTCGGCATCGCGCCCCGGCACATGCGGACCCGGTCCAGCACCCAGACGCTGCGCCAGCGCATCCGCTACCACTTTCGCGGCAATGCCGAAGGCTCCACGCTCAGGCTCACCCTCGGCTGTCTGCTCGGTCTCGAACTGCGTCGTGTCGGAAGTGGAACCCGGATGACGTTCGGGCAGGCCGGCGAGGCCGAACTGTCCGGTTGGATGAGCGAGTACGCCAGAGTGTGTTGGTTTCCCTGCGCGGAACCCTGGACGGTCGAATCAGCGGTGATCCGCGGCGTCGACCTACCGCTCAATCTCTCGCAGAACAGCGCTCATGTTTTCCACCCTCGGCTCACGGAGGCCCGCGCCCAAGCCAGGGCGCGCGCTCGGGCGCTCCCGGTGCTCCGCTAGCCGGACAAGGACCGGACAGGAACGAAAGCAGGGGTTGAGGACCCACCTTTTCCTCTTATAGTCGGATTGTTGCCGACTGCGGGAGGTTTCGTGCGCAAGATCCGCGTTGTCGCCTTGGGAGTGTCCGCCGCCGTGGTGCTCGGCGCGGCGCAGGCAAGCGCACAGTTCCCGGCGCCACCCGATCCCGGCGCGTGGGTCGGCACCTGGGGCGCTTCGGCCGCGGGGCCGGTGCCCGGCACGGACAACGGGTACCCGAACTTCTCGATCCGCAACGTGGTCCATACCAGCGTGGGTGGCAGGTCCACCCGCGTGACGCTGTCCAACGCTTTCGGCAACTCCCCGCTGGTGCTCGGGCACAGTTCGGTCGCCGTCTCGGCGAAGGCGGGGACCGCGGACGCGAAACCGGGCACGGTCAAGGAACTCACCTTCGGCAAGCGCGCGACCGTGACGATCCCGGCGGGCGCCGAGGTGCAGAGCGACAGTGTCGACCTGGCGATTCCGGCCGACTCCGACCTGCTGGTCACCACCTATGTCCCGACGCCGTCAGGGCCGGTGACGTATCACCCCGCGGCGAGCCAGACGTCGTTCTTCACGCGCGACGGCGATCACGCGCTGGACACCGAAGGCACCGCCTACACCGAGACCACGGCCGTCTGGCATTACGTGACCGGCGTCGACGTGCGCGGATCCGGCGCGCGGGGCTCGGTGGTCACCTTGGGCGATTCGATCACCGACGGGGTCGGCTCGACCGGGAGCACCAACCGGCGCTGGCCCGACTATCTGGCCGACCGCAGCAAGAACTTCGGCGTCGTCAACTCGGGGATCTCCGCGAACCGGCTGCTGCTCGGCGGGCCCGGTGGCGCAGGGCGCAACGCATTGGCTCGGTTCAACGACGATGTCCTTACCAAAACGTCCGTTCGCACACTCATCGTGTTAGAAGGAATCAACGACATCCAGCAGGATCCGCATCAAACCGATCCGGCGCGGATCACCGCCGCTTATGAACAGCTCGTGGCCCGCGCGCACGCGCACGGAATCAAGGTCTTGGGCGGGACGCTCACACCGTTCAAAGGCTGGCGCGTGTACGACGAAACGCTGGAAGCGACCCGGCTGGCGGTGAACAAGTTCATCCGCACGAGCGGGGTGTTCGACGGCGTGGTCGATTTCGACGCGGCGATCCGGGATCCGCAGGATCCGCTCAAGATGCGGGCGCAGTTCGATTCCGGTGATCATCTGCACCCGGGCGACGCGGGTTACCGTGCGATGGCCGAAGCCGTCGACCTGGCGCGTTTGTGACAGACGTGCCAGATCGACGGCCACCAGGCGGTGGTGCTACTTACTTGGCCGAGGCCTTCTTGCGGGTGGCACGCTTACGCGGGGCCTTGTCGTCGCCAGCGTCCGCGACGGCCGCCTGGGCGGCCTCGTAGGCGTCGACGATCTCGGCGGCGAGACGACCGCGGTCGGAGACCTCGTAGCCGTTGGACTGGGCCCATTCCCGGATCTGACGGGAGCGCTCGCGGTCGGTGCCGCCGCTCGCCGCCGACTGACCGGTGGCCAGGCGCAGCTTGCGCCCGCCGGTCCGCGTTCCGGCGGAGATGAAACGAGCGAGCTCCTCGCGCAGGTGCGAAGCGTTCTCGTCGGACAGGTCGATCTCGTAGGAAACGCCGTCCAGGCTGAACGGAACAGTCTGGGTGGCGATCTCACCGTCGATGTCGTCGACCATTTCGACGACAACTTTTTGCGCCATGAAGCGCTCTCCTCATTACTCGAATGTGCGGTACATGCGTACGGTAACCGATCCGCCGTGCGGATGTGTAAGCCGCGCCGGTTTTGGTGCGAATCGAGACTCGAAACGACCGCAAATCCTTCTTGAACGCTGTTCTGATGTGACGGAAAACCTACCCGAGCCGCCGTTCGGCGGACACCGAGTAGGCATGTGGACGGAAAGCGAGCACCGTGTCATCGGATGCTTCGACACCGGGAGCGAGCCGCATCGGGTCGTAAACCTGACGTTCCCAGGCGTCCGATTCCGGGGAAAGCCCGATGATCCGAATCTCGCCGGCAGGCAGCAGCTGCCGGTGTTCCGGCCAAGCGATCGACGGATCGTGCGTGGCGTCGCCCGGCTCGGCCAGCTGCACGGCCAAGGTGAACGACACCGGACCGGCCTGCAGCCGCCTCTCCAGCTCGGCGTTGAGGAACTGCTTGTCCAGCGACGCGCCGTACGCCGAGTCGAGATCCACCTCACCCAGCTGCGGCACGAGCCGGTACCGGAACGCCCGCCGCTCACCGGCGTCATTCACGAAGATGAACGCGTGCAGCCCGTCGAACCGGGTCGTCGCGTAACTGGCGGGAGCCTTACGGGACAGGAACGCCTTGATCCCGGCGTGGCTCTCCTTGTGGTCGATCAGGAAGCTGGCGAACTTGCGGCCGGTGGTCAGCTTCGCCTTGAGAGTGTCCTCTGTGGATCCGGCGAGCGCTTCCACGAGTTCGATGAACCCCTCGGGCGTGCTGCTGGGGAACACCCGGAAGTTCGCGGCGACCAGGTCGTGGATGCCCTTGCCGTCGGCGAGGAACTTCACGGCCATACCACGGATGCCCCTGGTCCGGTCGTCGGAATCGTACTGCGGCGAGCCATTGGACAGCCGGACGACGAGTGCGGTCTCTTCGGTCAGGTGCCTGGCGTTGGTCAGGTGGCCGATCTGTCCACTGGGGACGAACTTGGCGTCGTAGTTGGCGCCGTGCGCGTGCAGGCGGCGGTCCTGGGGACGTGGGTGGGCCGCGGCCTCGATGCGGTCGATGGCCTGGGTGGCGGTCATACCGTCCGGTGTGGTCACGAGCGGAGAATACAAGGACTGCTGCCCGAGTGGGCTTTGTCCGCACGGGAACAAAGCCCACTCCGATCACATCGGGTGACGCCGGATCAGGGTGTGTAACTCACGATCTTGTCGATGCCGCCGCCGTTCGTGGATGTGAACCACAGCGAGCCGTCCTTGGCCGGTTCGACGGCGCGCAACTTGCCGAACGTACCTTCGAAAAGCGCCTCCGGCGTGCCGGTCTTACCGTCCTTTAGCGGAATGCGCCACAACCGTTTACCGAGGTTGGCCGCCATGTAGAGGCTGCCTTTGTAGTAACCGAGGTCGCTCGGTGTCGCTTCTTCGGTCTTCCACGTGACGACCGGATCGACGAAACCCGGCTTGCCACAGACGCCTTCACAGACCGGCCAACCGTAGTTCTTCCCTTTCTCTACCCGGTTGAGCTCGTCGAAGGCGTGCTCCCCCGATTCGGAGACGAACATCCGGCCTTTGTCGTCCCAGGTGATGCCCTGCGGATCGCGGTGACCGAGCGAGTAGACGAGCGTCTTGGCGCCGGGCACCGGCTTGCCATCCTTCGTCATCCGCAGCACCTTGCCGCCGAGCGACTTCGGATCCTGCGCGAGTTCGGGCCGCTGCCCGTCGCCGACGGTCGCGTACAGCCAGCCGTCCGGCCCGAACGCGAGCCTGCCGCCCTCGCGCTTCTGCCCCAGCGGCAGCCCGGTGACGATCGGCTTCGGCTTGCCGCCGAGCTTGAGCGAGGCGATCCGGTTGTCGGTTTCGGTCGAGTAGTAGATGAATACGGTCTTGTCCGCGGCATAGAGCGGCGAAACAGCGAGACCGAGCAGTCCGCTCTGCACCCCGTTCGGCTTGACCTCGGCGATCGTCTGCACCTCGCGCACGGACCCCGGCCGCACGGAAAGCACTCTCGCGCTGTCCCGTTCGGTCACCAGCGCGCTGCCGTCCGGCAGGAAGCCGATCGACCACGGATGGGTCAGCCCGGTCGCTATGTCGTGGTTCGCCGCGAGGGCCGTGAACTGGGAAGTTGCCATCGCCGCGACGGTCAGGGCCGCTGTCAGGAGGACGCGCATGACCTACAGAGCGAAGCGTTCACCCGGTGCGCTGTCAAGATCACCGGTGGCCGGTGCATCGAGCCCGGAATGTCTGGTGCGTGACTGGTGTTGTTTCCAGCCATAGAGCTCGGACATGAGCTCCCGCCCAGGGGAAGCGAGAAGCGGATGTCTTTCGTCATGACCGCCGAGGAACGTGAAGAGTTCCTCAGCGGGGTGCACGTCGGGGTACTGGCCATCGAGCGGGACGGGCGCGCGCCACTGACCGTCCCCGTCTGGTACGACTACGAAGCGGGCGGCGAGATCCTGATCTGGATGGACCGCGGATCCCAGAAGGACAAGGCGATCCAGGCCGCGGGACGGTTCAGCCTGCTCGTGCAGTCCGAGAGCTGGCCGTACAAGTACGTCACCGCAGAGGGCCCGGTCGTCGCCAACGACGGCGCCCCGACGCGGGAACAGGCCGACCGCATCGCGGCCCGCTACCTGCCGGAAGCGGACGCGAAGGCCTATGTGGACGGTGCGCTCGGCGAGGGCTCGCTGCTGGTGCGCATGCGCCCGGCCAAGTGGCTGAGCAACGACCAGAGCAAGTCCTGACCGAGGTCGTGAGTGGTATGGCCGGTTAGAACCGGCCGTACCACTCACGACCCCCACGATCAGGCTTCGAACTCCACGACGCTGTCGAGCGCTTTGCCCATGGCGGCGTTGCCTTCGCGCTCGATCATGATCTCCACCAGCACCGGCCGGTTCGTGCGCTCGACCTCCTTGCGCGCCCACTCCAGCGAAGCGCGGATCTCGCCGGGCTCGGTGACGCGCGTGCCCGCGCAGCCGTAGGCCTCCATGATCTTCACGTTGTCGGTGCCGAACGCGTCGTAGTGCAGGTCGACCTCGAAGTTCATGCCGTACCCGGTCTCCGCCTGCCGGATCAGGCCGAGATATTCGTTGTTCAGCATGATCAGCACGAAACCGACGTCGTACTGCGCGGCCACCGCGAGCTCCTCGACCAGGAACTGGAACGAGTAGTCGCCGACCAACCCGACGACTTCCGCGTCCGGCTTGGCCTTCTTGACGCCGATGGCCGCCGGGATCTCCCAGCCGAGCGGCCCGGCCTGACCGCACACTTGGTAGTGCCGGGGCCGGTGCGCGCGCTGGAACTGGCCGGACCAGATCTGGTACAGCCCGATCGCGGTGACGAAGTACGCGTTCTCGTCATAGAAGTCATTGATCTCCTTGAACACCCGCGGCGCCTTGATCGGGACGTCCTCGAAGTCCTCGCGCCGGGATAATTCCTCGCGAAGTTCACCTATTCGCCGTATCCACCGCGTCCGTGGTCCCGGTGAGCGGCCTGTGGCCAGCAGCGCCGAGAGGAACGCGCCGGTGTCCGAGACGATGCCGAGGTCCGGGCCGAACACCTTGCCGAGCTGGGTCGGCTCGATGTCGACGTGGATGAACTTCCGGTCGCCGCGGTACACGTCGAGGTCGCCGGTGTGCCGGTCGCCGAACCGGGCGCCGAGCGCGAGCACCAGGTCGGCCTCGAGGAACGCGGCGTTGGCCCAGCGCTGGGAGGTCTGGATCCCCGCCATTCCGGCGAACAGCTCGTGGTCCTCCGGGAAACTTCCTTTACCCATCAACGTGACCTGCACAGGGACACCGAGTCGCGTCGCCGCTTCGAGCAGCAACTCGCTCGCTTCGCCGAGCACGACGCCGCCCCCGGCCAGGATCAGCGGACGTTCGGCGGCCTCGAGCAGATCGAGCGCACGCGACACCCGTGCGGCCGGCGGCGAAGGCACCACGATCGGCAACGGCTCGTCGATGCCACTGTCCCATTCGATTTCCTGTTTCTGCACATCGATCGGCAGATCGATGAGCACGGGACCGGGCCGTCCTGACCGCGCGACCCGGAACGCCTCACGGAACAGCCACGGCACCTGGGCCGCTTCCTTGGCCTGGACCGCCCATTTCGTCACCGGTTTGGCGATCTCGACGATGTCCACCGCCTGGAACGCCTCGGTGTGCAGCTTGCGCGAGTCCGCTTGCCCGGTGATACAGAGGATCGGGATCGAGTCGGCCTGCGCGGTGTACAGCCCGGTGATCATGTTGGTGCCCGCCGGTCCCGACGTCCCGATCGCGACGCCGACCTTGCCGGTCGTGCGCGACCAGCCGTCGGCCATATGCGTGGCGCCTTCCTCGTGCCGGACGATCAGGTGCTCGATGCCGCTGCCCTGAAGCGCCTGGTAGAGCGGCAGGATCGCGGCTCCGGGGCAGCCGAACGCGACGTCGACACCCTCGCTGGCGAGCACCTCCACGACCGCCTGCATGACGGGGATCCTGGGCATGGTCACTCCTCCGACTTGGCACGGCCCGACAGCCGCTCGATGACCTTGAGCAGCGCCGAATGATCGAGAGAGCCGTGCCCCATGGCGCGGCAGGCGGCGATGAGCTGCGCGACCAGCGCGGTCATCGGCAACGAGACCTCCGCCTGGCGCGCGGCGGCGAGCGCGATGCCCATGTCCTTGTGGTGCAGGTCGATCCGGAAGCCCGGCTCGAACCGGCGCGCCACCATCGACTCGCGCTTGAGGTCGAGGATCCGGCTGGCGGCGAGCCCGCCGGCGAGCACGTCGAGCCCGGTCGCGGCGTCCACACCGGACGCTTCCAGCAGCACGATCGCCTCGGACACCAGGCCGTAGATCCCGCCGACCACCAGCTGATTGGCCGCCTTGACCACTTGGCCGGCGCCATGCGGCCCGACGTGGATGACCGTCTTGCCCATGACCTCGAAGATCGGGCGCGCCGCCTCGAAGTCGGCCGCCGCACCACCGGCCATGATGGACAACGCGGCCCGTTCCGCACCGGCCTGGCCGCCGGACACCGGCGCGTCCAACACCCGGATCCCGCGCGGCTCGGCGCGCCGGGCGATCTCGATCGAGGTCTCCGGGCGGATCGTGCTCATGTCGATCAGCAACGTCCCCGCCGCCGCGGACTCCAGCACCCCGCCTTGGCCGAAGACGACGGCCTCCACCTGCGGATGATCCGGCAGCATGGTGACGACGACCTCGGCGCCGGTCACCGCACCCGCGATGTCCGGCGCGGCCTGCCCGCCCGCGGCCTCGAGTTTCGCGGCGGCGTCCGGGCTCACGTCGTGGCCCCGCACGTCATGACCGGCGGCGGCCAGGTGCGCGGCCATCGGGCCGCCCATGATGCCCAGCCCGATGAAACCCAGTTTCGTCATTCCCGTCCCCTTCGTTCGAACGGCAGCCAGCCGAGCGACGCGACGGTCCCGCCGAGCGGCTTGTATTCGATGCCGACGTATCCGCGATAGCCGGCGGCCTCGGCTTTGCCCAGGTAGCCGCCGAGGTCGAGGCTTCCGGTGCCGGGCTGGTGCCTGCCGGGGGCATCCGCGATCTGCAGATGCCCGACGCGCGGGTCGGTGACCGCCGCGCCGAGGTCGTCGCGGTTGACGGCCAGGTGGTACAGATCGGCGAGCAGGCGGATGTTGTCCCGGCCGATCTCGTCGATGATCTCGGTGACGTGCGCGGCCGTCCGCAGTGGATAGTGGTCGGCGCCCGACAGCGGCTCGATCAGGATCTGCGCGTCGGCGCGCCACGCCTCCTCGGCGGCGAGATCCAGGTTCGCCAGCGCGAGCTTGTCCTGCTCCGCCGGGTCGACGTTCTCGATCCTGTTGCCGTACAAGGCATTCAAGCTGCGGCAGCCGAGGCGTTTCGCGATCCTGACCGCGACGGCGAGGCTCTCGGCGAACTCGGCTTCGCGGCCGACCCACGAGACGAGCCCGCGATCACCCGCCTCCATGTCACCCGCGTAGAGGTTCAGCCCGGTCAGCGCGACGCCGGACACCTTGATCGCGTGGATGAACCGGTCCACTTTGGCCGCGGGCGGGACGGCCTCGGTGAACGGCCACCAGAACTCGACCGCGGTGAACCCGGCGCCCGCTGCCGCCGCCGGGCGGTCGAGCAGCGGCAGTTCGGTGAACAGCAGCGAGAGGTTCGCGCTGTAGGGCAGGCCATGGTCATCCACGAGGCACCTCCGGCTTGTTCTGCACGTGCTGCCAGCCGAACCGGCCCTTGATGCACAGGTTCCCGTGCGTCACCGAGCTTTCGTGCGGCGACGTGACCTTGACGATCTCGTTGTCCTGGACGTGCAGGGTGAGGTTGCAGCCGACCCCGCAGAAGGTGCAGACCGTGGTCGTCCGGGTCTGCCTGTCCTCGTCCCAGCTGCCGTCGACGCGTTTGTCGTGCTCCGCCTTGAAACTCAGCGCGCCGGTCGGGCAGACCTCGACGCAGTTTCCACAGTAGACACACGCGCTCTCGGGGAGCGGGTTCGCGAACTCGGTGGAGATGTGCGCGCCGAACCCGCGTCCGGCCATCGTGATGGCGAAACTGTTCTGCCACTGCTCACCGCACGCGTCGACGCACTTGTAGCAGAGGATGCATTTCGAGTAGTCACGCACATAAAGCTCATTGTCGATCTTGACCGGCTGCTGGACGGTCGCCGCGTCCGGCCCGAACCGGGTGGGGTCGGCGCCTGTTTCGGTCATCCACTGATCGACCTGCGGCGTGGTGGACAGATCGGTCGCCGAGCCGAGCAGTTCCAGCACGAGCTTGCGGCTGTGCCGGGTGCGTTCGGTGTCGGTGCGCACCACCATGCCCGGTTCGACCTTGCGCGAGCAGGACGGCACGAGTGTGCGCGAACCCTCGACCTCGACCATGCAGACCCGGCACGCGTTCGCGGGCTCCAGCGTGTCGCCGTAGCACAGCGTCGGGATTCCGTCGCAGGCGTCCAAAATCGTCGCGCCCTCGGGCACCCGGACCGGTTCACCATCCACAGTGCACTCGACGAGCCTGCGCGGCAGTCCGATGTCGACACTCATGGCTTCTCCTTCAGCAGGCCGAGCCGGTCGATGGCCGACTCGATGGCGTTCCACGCGGTCTGGCCCAGCCCGCAGATCGAGGAATCCCGCATCACCTGGCCGACATCACGCAACACCGTCAGGTCGTCGCCGAGCCTGCGGCCGCCGACGATCCGGTGCAACGCCTCCTCCTGCCGGACGGTGCCGATGCGGCAGGGCACGCACTGCCCGCATGACTCGTCACGGAAGAACGCGGCGATACGCAGCAAGAACGCGCCGACATCGGCCTGATCGTCGAGCGCGAGCACGACCCCGGACCCGAGCGTGGTGCCCGCCTCGCGGGCGTCTTCCATGGTCAGGCGCAGGTCCAGCTCGTCGGGCCGGACGAACCCACCCGCCGCTCCGCCGAGCAGTACCGCCTTCAGTTCACCCGGCACGCCGCCGGCGAGGTCGAGCAGCTCCCCCAGCGTGACGCCGAACGGCACCTCGTACACGCCGGGCTCGCGAACGTTCCCGGACAGGCAGAACAGTTTCGTGCCGGTCGACCGCTCGGTGCCGATCCGCCGGTAGGCTTCGCAGCCCTCTGTGAGGATCAGCGGCACGTTGACCAGCGTCTCGACGTTGTTCACGACGGTCGGCTTGCCAAACAGCCCCTTCTCGACGGGGAACGGCGGCTTCGTGCGCGGCTCGCCGCGGTAGCCCTCGATCGAGTTGAAGATCGCGGTCTCCTCACCGCAGATGTACGCGCCCGCGCCGCGGCGGATCTCGATGTCGAACCGGAAACCGGTGTGGCCCATGATGTCCGTACCGAGATAGCCGAACTCGCGCGCCTTCTCGATCGCGCCGCGCAGCAGCCGGAACGCGCGCGGATACTCGCCACGCAGGTAGATGTAGCCCTTGCTCGCGCCGGTCGCGAACGCCGCGATGGTCATCGACTCGATCAGCGCGAACGGGTCACCCTCGATCAGCACCCGGTCCTTGAAGGTGCCGGGTTCGCTCTCGTCGGCGTTGCACACGAGATAGTGCGGCGAGACGGGCTGGCGCGCGGTCGCGTCCCATTTGCGGCCGGTCGGGAAGGCCGCGCCACCGCGTCCCATCAGCCCCGAGTCGGTCACCTCGCGGATCACCCCGGCCGGGCCGAGCAGCAACGCGGTGCGCAACGCCGTGTAGCCCCCGGTCGCCCGGTAGTCGTCCAGGCTCTCGGGATCGACAACACCGATCCTCCGCAGTAGCCGCAAACCTTCGCGCTGCCGGATCTTCGGCGGTTCGTCCACTTCGGACATCTCGGTGATCTTCTCGGCGGTCGCGGGCGCGATCAGCCGTTCGACCGGCGGGTCCCCCGCCTCGAAAGCCAGCGCCGCAGGCGCCCGCTCACAGACACCGAGACACGGGCTGCGCTCTATCGCCACGCCGTCTAGGGCGTTATACACCTGCTCTGCCCCGTTGACCTGGCAGGCGAGGTCCGTGCAGACGCGCACGATCCGAGGCGGACGTTCCGTCAGCGAGAACAGCGAGTAGAAGCTCGCCACGCCGTACGCGTCGGCGGGCGGGATCTCGAGCTTCTGGCAGATGTGGTTCAGCGCGCCCTGGCTGATCCAGCCGATCCGGTCGTTGACCGCGTGCAGCGCGGGCAGCAGCTGGTCACGGCCCGGCGGGAGGCCGTCGACCGCCGACCGTTCGGCCTCGGTCGGGCCGAAGTTCAGGAAATGCAGGTCCACTCGGACTCCCTCTACACGGGCAGCTTGTCGACGCGGATGGCGGCGGCCTTGTATTCGGCGGTGCCCGCGACCGGGCAGGTGGCCTCGATGGTGATCACGTTGACGTCGATCTCGTCGGGGAAGTGGAGGGTCATGAACGCCAGCCCCGGCCGCAGGCCTTCGTCGATCCGCACCGGAGCGACGATCGCGCCCCGCCGAGACGAGATCTGGACCATTTCGTCCTCACGGACACCCAAAGCGACGGCGTCCTGCTCGCAGAGGTCGAGCGTCTCGCCTTTGCGCAGCGGCGACGAGAAGCCGCCGGACTGGACGCCGGTGTTGTAGGAGTCCAGCCTGCGCCCGGTGGTGAGCCGGATCGGGAACTCCTCGCTGAGCAGGTCGACCGGCGGGCTGTGCTCGATCACGCTGAACGGCGCGGGGCGCCCGCGTTTCACCGGGTCCTCCTCCCACAGCCGTCCGTGCAGGAAGGTGGGTTCGAGCCGGTCTTCGTGGTAGCACGGCCATTGGATGCCACCGAGTTCCTCGAGCCGCCGATAGCTCATCCCGGCGTGCATCGGCGACAACGTGCGGAGTTCGTCCCACACCTGTTCTCCGCTGTCGTAATGCCAGTCGTGGCCGAGCCGGCGCGCGAGTTCGCACAGCAGCTGGATGTCGTCGCGCGCGCCCTCGGGCGGTTCGAGTGCCTTGCGGACGCGTTGCACCCGGCGCTCGCTGTTGGTGAACGTGCCGTCCGACTCGCACCAGGCCGCGGAGGCGGGCAGCACGACGTCGGCCAGCTGCGCGGTCTTGGTCAGGAAGATGTCCTGCACGACCAAATGGTCGATATTGGACAACCGCTTGATCGTGTGTTCACAGTCCGCTTCGGACTGCACGGGATTCTCGCCGATGATGTACACGCAGGTCAGCGCGCCCCGTTCCATCGCGTCGAGCATCTGCGTGAGGTTGAGCCCCTTGTGCGGGGGAATGTGCGAACCCCAGGCGGCGTCGAACTTCGCGCGGACGCCGGCGTCCAGGATGTTCTGGAAGCCGGGCAGCCGGTCCGGGATGGCGCCCATGTCGCCGCCGCCCTGGACGTTGTTCTGGCCACGCAAGGGGTTCAGGCCCGCGCCGTACCGGCCGACCTGCCCGGCCAAGAGCGACAGGTTGATCAGCGACAGCACGTTGTCGGTGCCGTTGTGGTGCTCGGTGATGCCGAGCGTCCACGACAGCTGCCCGCGATCGGCGCGGGCGTAGGCGTGCGCGAGTTCGCGGATGAGCTCGGCGGGCACGCCCGTCTCCTGCTCGGCGGCTTCCAGTGTCCACGGCTCGACCGACGCGGCGAACTCGGCGTACCCCTCGGTGGCGCGCTCGATGAAGCCGGTGTTGGTCAGTCCGGCGTGGATGATCTCGCGGGCGATGGCGTGCGCGAGCGGGATGTCGGTGCCGACGTTGAGCCGCAGCCACCGGTGTCCCCACTTGGCCGTGCTCGTCTGGCGCGGGTCGACCACGAAGAGTTTCGCTCCCTTGTGGACGGCCTTGAGCACGTGCTGGAAGAAGATCGGGTGCGCCTCACGCGCGTTCGATCCCCACAGGACGATCACGTCGGCGTCTTCGATCTCCTGATACGACGAGGTCCCGCCGCCACTGTCGAACACCTTCGCCAGGCCCGCGACACTCGGCGCATGGCAGGTGCGGTTGCACGAGTCGACGTTGTTGGTGCCGATCACCGAGCGCGTGAACTTCTGCGCCACGTAGTTCATCTCGTTGGTCGCCCTGGCACACGAGAACATGCCAAAGGTTTCAGGGTTGTCGAGTGTCTTGCGGAACCCCTCGGCGGCCCGGTCGAGCGCTTCGTCCCAGGTCGCCGGGCGGAGCACTCCGGAGTCGCGGACCAGCGGTTCGGTGAGCCGCACGTACGGGGTCTTTTCCTTGCGCTTCATGCGTTCGCTCCGATCCGGTTCAGCAGGCCGACGGCCGCGTGCACGTGTTTGAGCGCGGGCGCGCCGACCCCGGTCAGCTCGGCCAGCTCGACGACGGCGCCGATGATCGCGTCGATCTCCAGCGACTTGCCCGCCTCGAGGTCCTGCAGCATCGACGTCTTGTGATGACCGACGCGATGCGCGCCGTCGATCCGCTTCTCGACGGAGATCCGCGGTTCGCACCCGGTCGCGCGGGCGATCTCGATGGCCTCGGTCATCATCGTGGCGACCAGTTCGCGGGTGTCGTCGTGCTCGCAGATCTGGGCCATGGTCGCCCGGGTCAGCGCGCTGAGCGGGTTGAACGCGACGTTGCCCATCAGCTTGATCCAGATGTCGTCCCGCAGATTCGGCTCGACCGGCGCCTTGAGCCCACCCGCGATCATCGCCTCGCTGAGCCTCACGCACCGTTCCGAGATGCCGCCTTCCGGCTCCCCCAGCGAAAACCGCGTCCCTTCGAGATGCCGGATCACGCCAGGCCGCTCGATCACGGTCGAGCAGTAGACGACGCACCCAATAGCCCGTTCGACGTCGAGCACCTCACTGACGGACCCGCCGGGGTCGACGGCTTCGATGCGCGTGCCTTCGAGCTGATGTCCTTTGAGCCCGTGGAAGTACCACCACGGGATCCCGTTCTGCGCGGCCACGACCGCGGTGTCCGCCCCCAGCAACGGCTTGAGCAGCGGCCCGGCCGTCGCGTACGAATGCGCCTTCAGGCCGAGGAACACGTAGTCGGCCTCACCCACCTCGGCCGGGTCATCGGTGACCTGCGGCGCGGCCGTGAAGTCCCCGCGGGGACTCAGCACCCGCACCCCGTCCCGGCGCATGGCCGCCAGATGCGGTCCCCTGGCGATCAGATGCACCTCGACGTCGGCCCGGCACAGCGCGGCCCCGACGTACGCCCCAATGGCTCCGGCTCCGAGAACGGCCACCTTCATCACGAACCTCGCTTCCGTCGTGATTGCATACAGTATCCTGTAGACCTGCCCTTGGCCAGGCCCCACCCGGCCTATCCCGCCCGCCTCCCGGCTCTCCAGGCACGCGTCCCGACCGCTCAGACACACGCGTTCTAACCGTTCAGACACGCGCTCGAACCCTTCAGGCACGTGCGCCAACTCCTCAGGCACGCACGCGCCGACCGCTCGGGTACGCGTTCTGACCGTTAAGACACGCGGGCCGCCCCCGTCGTCCGCGGAGCGTGCCGAGCCCGCGGAGCGTGCCGAGCCCGCGGAGTGTGCCGAGTTCGCGGAGCGTGCCGAGTCCGCGCGCCGACCGTTCAGGCACGTGTGCCGACTCCCCAGGTACGCGTCCCGCCCCGCCGAACACGCATCTCGCCCCTTCCGAGACGCGCGCCCCGCCCCCCTCCCCCGCACACCTGCGCCAACTCGCGAGCCTCGTGGACAGCCCCGACCGTCACGAAACACTCACGACCCGCGGGCAACCTTTCCCCGCGTGCCACCTTTTCCTGCCCGCAAAGGAAATCGGGCCACGCGCCCAGCAAGTCGGGCACGCACTCAGGCAGCCATCACACGCACCCGAAGAGTCGGCGCACACGCCCAAACGGTTGGAACGCGCACCCACGCAGTCCGGACGCATATCCGAACAGTCCGAGCGCGCACCCGAGCAGACCGGACGCGTACCCGAGCAGACCGGACGCGTACCCAACCAGTCCGAGCGCGTACCTGAGCAGCGCGGACGCTTACCCGAATAGTCCGAGCGCCTACCGAACAGTCCGGACGGGTACCCGAAAAGCCCGCAACGCGTACCTGAGCAGTGCGGACGCGTCCCTGAGCGCACAGAGCGCATGCCTGAACCGGTCGGCGCGCGGACCTTGGCGGCCAGAACGCGGACCCTCAACGGTCGGCGCGCGGACCCGGGCGGTCGGAACGCGGACCTCAATGGTCGGCAAGCGCGCCTGAAGCGCCGGTCGTGGCTATCACGCTCGGACCCGCTTGATCGAGGTTTGGGATTTTGCATACCAAAACCTGTATGCTGATCACATGACCGAAGCCACCTCCCCCTTGCCCGAGCGCGGACCGACCGGCCGGAAGACCAAGGGGTCGTTGAGCGGAGCGGCGGCCCGGCGCGTCGAGCGGCCTGCGCCGTTGCGGCAGGCCGTGTACGAGGCGCTCGCCGAGCTGATCATCAACCGGACGCTGCAGCCGGGTCAGCATCTCGTCGAGGCGGACCTCGCCGAATACCTCGGGGTGAGCAGGCAGCCGGTGCGGGAAGCGTTGCAGCGCCTGCAGACCGAGGGCTGGGTCGACCTCCGGCCCGCGCAGGGCGCCTTCGTGCACCTGCCCACCGACGAAGAGGCGGACCAGCTGTTCAGCGTCCGAGGTGTCCTCGAGGCGCACTCCGCGCGGCTGGCCGCGGAGCACGCCACGGCCGAGGACATCGAACGGCTGTGGGAACTGCATCAGGCAGGTGTCGACGCGTTGGGCGACCAGGATGTCGAACGCCTGGTCGCGGCCAACGCGTCGTTTCACGCCTTCATCACCGAACTGTCCGGCAACAAGGTGCTCGCGGAGCTGATCGGCCAGGTCGACCGCCGGGTCCGCTGGTACTACACGGCGATCGCGCGCCCG
This sequence comes from Amycolatopsis xylanica, assembly GCF_900107045.1. GTDB lineage: Bacteria > Actinomycetota > Actinomycetes > Mycobacteriales > Pseudonocardiaceae > Amycolatopsis > Amycolatopsis xylanica. Next base: position 558,465 of record NZ_FNON01000001.1, on the reverse strand, counting down.
CGCGGCGGCGAAGCGTGGGCGCAGCACGCGATGCTGATCGAGGCCATCACGGCCAAGGACGCGAAGCGTGCCGAGGAGATCATGTCCGCGCACACCGAGCAGACCCGGCAGGTCTACCTGAACCGGCCCGAGAACGACTAGCACCGCTCGAGATCTAGTGGTCGGAAACCAAACGTGGCGTCGTGAGTGTTTCGGCCGGCTCCGACCACTCGCTCGACGCACCCGCGCGGCACGTGACAAGGACCCCCTTGCGACGCTCTGGGTGACAAGGGCCGCCCTTGTCACCCAGAGCGCAGCCTGGCGAGTGCGAATAGGGCGTGCCCATTCAGCGGGCGGCATCCCCGAGGAGCTAGCCGGTGGGCGCCGGCCGGAACCGGGGCACGGGCTCGCGCTTCGGCCTCGGCCTGCCGGGCTGGCGCAGGAACAACGTCAGCACCGCGGACACCAGCGCGATCGAGCCGGCCAGGATGTACGCGCCGGTGTAACCCCACGCGCTGATCACACCTGCCGCGAGCCCGCCGCCGCCGACCCCGCCGACGAGTTTCGCGCTGTAGACCAGGCCGTAGTTGGACGCGTTGTTGTTCTCGCCGAAGTAATCGGGCACGAGCGACGCGAACAGCGGATAGAACGCGCCACCGCCGAACCCGGTCAGGAACGCGAACACCATGAACAGCGGCAGGTTGTGCGTGTTGCCCGCGTACAGCACCCCGAACTGGGCGAACGCGGCGATCACCAGCACGACCGTGAGCGTCTGCCTGCGGCCGATCCGGTCGGAGACCCAGCCGACCACCGCGCGGCCGGTCCCGTTGACGATCGACAGCACGCCCGCCGACGAAGCGGCGACGAACGGGCCGAAGTTGCTCTCCTTGGCGAAGGGGACCTGGAAGTTGATGCCGAAGAGCGAGACCCCGCCGATGATCACCAGGCTCAGCCACATCAGCGGCAGCATGCCGGTGCGGATCGCCTCCATCGGTGAGTACTGCCTGACCGCGGGCGGATTCTTGGCCAGGCTCTTCACCGCCGTGTTCTGCTTGACCCAGCTGATCGGGTCGATTTCCTTGGGCCACCAGCTCTTCGGCGGGTCCTTGAACAGGAATCCGCAGAACGCGACGACGACCAGCATGTACACGCCGATCAGGTCGAGCACGACCGCGTAGTTGCCCGGTGTCAGCAGCGCGCTGAACACATAGATGAAAGGCACGGCGCCATAGGCGAACCCGCCGTTGACGAACCCGGTACGGGCGCCACGTTTCTCGGGATACCACTTGCCGACCATGTTGATGCAGGTCGCGTACACCAGACCGGCGCCGGTGCCGCCGACGACCGAATAGCCCAGGAACGCGACCAGCAGATTCCCGCTGTGCGCGATCGTGAAGTAGCCGATGCCGCTGCAGACCGCGGCCGTCAGCATCGCGGCCTTGGCCGAGACGATGTTCTTTTCCCTGAGGCGTCCCGCCGGGAACGCCACGCCCGCCTGGAACACGGCCCAGACACTGGCCAGCCAGAACACGTCCGAGAGTGTCCAGCCGTACTTCTCCTCGAGTGTGCCCACGACGGCCCCCCAGCCGTATTCGAAGACACTGACCGCCATCATGGCGATCCAGGGCAACCAGACCATCCACGCCCGCGACCGTCCCATGAGGTCGTGCGGACTCTCCCCTATCCGGTATATCCGTCCGTTTTCGTCAGTGATCTCCTGGAAGCTCGGTGCGGCAGTGGTCATAAGAGTTCTCTTTCGTCACCGTTGACTATGTCCCTCTCGCGTGCGGGTGGTGCCGGCTCCTTTCACTTCGCGGAACGGGCCCAGCGGTATTTCGCGCCGAGCACGGCGACCGGCTTCTCGGTCGTGTACGGATACGCGGGGATGCCCCGCTGGTAGAGGTATTCGCTGGCTTCCTCGACCTCGACGTCCCCGGAAAGCGAAGCGACCACCGGCTTGTGGATGCCCTGGGCGCGGTACTCCTCGACGACCTCGGCGACGAGTTCCGCGAAGACCATAGGGGGCGTGACGATCGTGTGCCAATAGCCGAGGATCAAGGCGTGGATCCGTTCGTCCTCGAGTCCGAGCGCGACGGTATTGCGGTAGGTCGACGGCGGTTCCCCGCCGGTGATGTCGACCGGATTGCCCGCGGCGCCGAAAGGTGGGATGAACTCGCGGAACGCGGCGTCCAAATCGGACGGGATCTCCATCAGACTCAGGCCGTTGTCCACACAGGCGTCGGAGAGCAACACGCCGGAACCACCGGCGCCAGTGATGATCACGACGTTCTCACCTCGCGGCGTCGGGAGCAAGGGCAAAGCGCGGGCATACTCGAGCATGTCGTTGAGACCCGGCGCCCTGATCACGCCGCTTTGGCGCAGAATGTCGTCGTAGACCTTGTCATTGCCCGCCAAAGCACCCGTGTGCGAACTAGCCGCTTTCGCGCCTTGGGAAGTTCGCCCCGCTTTGAGCACGACAACCGGTTTCTTCGCCGAGACCCGCTTGGCCGTTTCCGCGAAGGACCGGCCGTCCTTGAGGTCTTCCAGGTGCATGGCGATGAGCTGGGTGTTGTCGTCCTGCTCGAAGAAGGTGAGCAGATCGTCCTCGTCGATGTCCGCCTTGTTGCCCACACCGACGATCGACGACACGCCCATCTTCGCCGACCGGCTGAACCCGAGTATCGCCATGCCGATACCACCGCTCTGCGACGACAGCGCGACACCGCCTTTGACGTCATAAGGCGTGCAGAACGTCGCCGAAAGGTTCTCGGGCGTGTAGTAGTAGCCGTAGATATTGGGCCCGAGAATCCGCACGCCGTGCTTGCGCGCGATGGCGACGACCTCGTCCTGCAACTCGATGTTCCCGGTCTCGCCGAACCCGGACGGGATCAGGATCGCGCCGGCGCACCCTTTCTTGCCCACCTCCTCCAAAGCCGCGGCGACGAACTTGGCCGGAATCGCGAAGATTGCCACGTCCACGTCACCGGGGACGTCCGCGATGCTCGCGTACGCCTTGCGGCCGAGAATCTCCGGCGCCTTCGGGTTGATCGGGTGGATCTCGCCCGCGTAGCCACCGTTGACCAGGTTCTTCATCACCGAGTTGCCAATCTTGCCCGCCTCGGCGGACGCGCCGATCACGGCGACCGCGGCCGGTTTCATGATCCGGGTCATCGACGCCAGGATCTCCTCCTGGCCGAACCGGACCGGCTCATGTGCCGCGTCCGGGTCGATGAGGATCCGGACATCGACGGCGGTCGCGCCCGACGGGGTCGCGAGCACCGGATTCAGGTCGACCTCGGCCAGCTGAGGGAAATCGGTGACCAGCTCGCCGATACGGTGGATGACCTCGGCCAGCGCCTCACGATTCGCCGGCGCCGCACCGCGGACGCCCTTCAGCACCTCGGCGGCCGCGATGCCGTCGATCATCGAAAGCGCTTCGGTTGTGGTCGTCGGCGCGAGCCGGAAGGTTACGTCCTTCAGCACCTCGACGAGCACCCCGCCGAGCCCGAACGCGACGATCTTGCCGAACGTCGGGTCCGTGGTCGCACCGATGATGACCTCGTGCCCTTCGCTCAGCATCCGCTGAACCTGCACACCGACGATGTCCGCATCACCGTCGTATGCCTTGGCGTTGTCGATGATGGTACGGAAACCCTCCGACACTTTTGCGGGAGTCTCAAGCCCGATCAGCACCCCGCCCGCTTCGGTCTTGTGCAGAATGTCCGGCGACACGATCTTCAACACCACCGGCAGACCGATCTCCAACGCCTGCGCGACGGCCTCGTCCGCCGTAGTCGCCAGCCGCTCTTGGGGCGTCGCGATCCCGTACGCCTCGCAGACCTGCCTGCCTTCCGGAGCCGTGAGCGAACTCCGGCCCTCGGCCGCGGCCTTCTCGAGGATCTTTTCGACGATCTCCTTGTCGGGCATGCTTTCTCCTCTAGATCACGCCTGCGGTTCGGAGGCCTTCGACCTGCTCGGCGCTGTAGCCGAGTTCCTTGAAGACCTCGTCGTTGTGCTCGCCGAGCAGCGGCGAGCGTTCGACGTCGACGGGGGAATCGGAGAGCTTGATCGGGCAGCCGACGGTCTTGAAGCTCCCCCGCTCGGGATGCTCGACCTCGACGACCGACCCGAGCTCGGCCAGCGTCTCGTCCTCGATCAGCTCCTTGGTCGACAGGATCGGCCCGCACGGCACACCGTGCGCGTTCAGCCGCTCCATGACCTCCCACTTGGTGTGCTTCTCGGTCCACGATTCGATGAGCCCGAACGCCTTGTCCAGCTTGGAAAGCCGGGCTTCCGGGGTGGCCCACTCCGGGTCATCGGCGAGCTCGGGCCTGCCGATCAGTTCGGTGATCGGCTGCCAGCCGACCGGCTGGATGATCACGTAGATGTAGTCGTTCGGCCCGCCCGGCGCGCACCGCACCGCCCAGCCGGGCTGGCCGCCACCGGAGGCGTTGCCCGAGCGTGGCACCTCGGCACCGAAGATGTCGTTCGGGTACTCGCCCAGCGGACCGTGTGTGAGCCGCTGCTGATCACGCAGCTTGACCCGGCACAGGTTGAGCACCGCGTCCTGCATCGCGACCTGCACCCGCTGGCCACGTCCGGTGTGCGTGCGCTGGTACAGCGCGGCGAGAATGCCCGCGACCAGGTGGATCCCGGTGCCGGAGTCACCGATCTGCGCGCCGGTGGCGGTCGGCGGTCCCTCCTCGAACCCGGTCGTGCTCATCGCGCCGCCCATGGCCTGCGCGATCACTTCGTAAGCCTTGAAGTCGGCGTAACGCCCAGGGCCGAACCCCTTGATGGAGGCGTAGACCAGGCCGGGGTTGAGCTCGCTCAGCTTCTCCCACGAAAACCCGAACCGGTCGACGACACCCGGCCCGAAGTTCTCGACCAGGACATCCACGGTGGACACGAGCTGGGTGAAGACCTGCTTGCCTTCAGCGCTTTTCATGTTCAGCGTGATGCTGCGCTTGTTGGCGTTCAACATCGTGAAGTACAGGCTGTCCACCCCGGGCAGATCACGCAGCTGGCCTCGGGTGATGTCACCCCGGCCGGGGGTTTCGAGCTTGATCACGTCCGCGCCGAGCCAGGCGAGGATCTGCGTGGACGAGGGTCCTGATTGGACGTGGGTCATGTCGAGGACGCGAACGCCTTCCAGTGCCTTACCCATGTTCAGGCCTCCTATTTGTACATCGTCTGGTTCATCGTTCCCGGGGCGTAGACGTCCGGGTCCACCCACACATTGATCAGCGACGGCTTGCCGGACTCGCGGGCGCGCAGCAGCGCGGGCCCGATCTGACTGGGGTCGCGCACTTCTTCACCGTGCCCGCCGAGCATCCGCGCGAACTCGTCGTAGCGGACGTCGCCGAGCGTGTTGCCGACGCGTTCACGGGGCAGGCCGTATTTCTGGGCCTGGCCGTACCGGATCTGGTTCATCGAGGAGTTGTTGCCGACGATGCCCACGAACGGCAGGTCGAACCGCACGAGGGTCTCGAAGTCCCAGCCGGTGAGGCTGAACGCGCCGTCGCCGAACAGCGCGACCACTTCCTTGTCCGGCCTGGCGAGTTTCGCGGCCATCACGAACGGGACGCCGACGCCGAGCGTGCCCAGCGGGCCGGGATCCATCCAGTGGCCCGGCGACTTCGGCTGGACGACCTGGCCCGAGAAGGTGACGATGTCGCCGCCGTCGCCGATGTAGATCGAGTCCTCGGTGAGGAACTCGTTGATCTCGTGCACCAAACGGTACGGATGGATCGGATCGGCGTCCGAATGCTGCAGCGGCAGCCGCTTCTGCTTCGCCTTGTCCTCGACGGTGTGCAGCTCCTCGAGCCAGACCTTGCGCGCCACCGCGCCGTTGTCGACCCGTCCGCTCGCCGCCTCGGCGACCGCCGCGAGCACCTGGCCCGCGTCGCCGACGATGCCGAGGTCGATGTCGCGGTTCTTGCCGACCGTGCGGTAGTCGAGGTCGATCTGCACCACCGTGGCGTCGGGTGAAAGCCGTTTGCCGTACCCCATCCGGAAATCGAACGGGGTGCCGACGATGACGATCACATCGGCGTTGTCGAAGGCGTACCGGCGCGAGAGCTGGAAATGGTGCGGGTCGCCGGGCGGGAGCGTGCCGCGGCCGGCGCCGTTCATGTACGCGGGGATGTTGAGCGTGCGCACCAGGTCGAGCGCCGCGTCGGTCGCGCGGGTCGTCCACACCTGACTGCCCAGCAGGATCGTGGGTTTCTTGGCATGCACCAGGAGATCTGCCAGCTTCTCGACGTCCGCCGGATCGCCGGCGTTGCGAGTGGACGCCCGGTACGCGCCCGCCTTGGGGATCCGGGCGGCCTCGACCGGGACCTTCGCGTCGAGCACGTCGCGCGGGATCTCCAGGAAGGACGGACCCGGCGCGCCGTGGAAGCTCTCGCGGAACGCCATCGACACCAGATCGGCCACGCGCGCGGTGGACGGCACGGTCGCGGCGAACTTGGTGATCGGCGTCATCATGTCCACATGCGGCAAGTCCTGCAGTGAGCCCATTTTGTGCTGGGTGGACGCGCCCTGGCCGCCGATCAGCAGCATCGGGCTTTCCGCGCGCAACGCGTTCGCCACCCCGGTGACGGCGTCGGTCGTGCCGGGCCCCGCGGTCACGACCGCGCATCCCGGCTTGCCGGTGACGCGGGCGTAGCCGTCGGCCGCGTGCGCGGCGACCTGCTCGTGCCGGACGTCGACGACCTGGATGTCTTCGTCGACGCAGCCGTCGTAGATGTCGATGATGTGCCCGCCGCACAAGGTGAAGATGGTTTCGACGCCCTCGGCCTTGAGTGCCTTGGCCACGAGATGCCCACCGGAGATCAGTTCCTGCTCCGCCATAGCTCTGCTCCTCTGCACAAGCGCCGGACTGTAGATTGCATACCGTATGCGGTAGGCATATAGTTACTCTCCGAGCGGCCCGCTGTCCAGGGGCTTTCGCAGGTTTCTCATCGAGACGAGGACCTCATGGATCTTTTCGAATACGAAGCCCGTGACCTGTTCGAACGGCACGGAGTGCCCGTGCCACAAGGAAAAGTCGCCGACACTCCCGAGGAGGCCCGCGCGATCGCGGCCGCGCTCGGCGTGCCTGTGGTCGTCAAAGCGCAAGTAAAGGTCGGCGGCCGCGGCAAGGCCGGCGGCGTCAAACTCGCCCGCACCCCCGACGACGCGGAGCAAGCGGCCGACGACATCCTCGGCATGGACATCAAAGGCCATACCGCGCACCGGGTTCTGGTCACCGAGGCCAGCCGGATCGCCGACGAGTACTACGTCGCGTTCCTGCTCGACCGTACGGAACGGACATTCCTCGCGATGGCCTCATCGCGGGGCGGAATGGACATCGAGCAAGTCGCTTCGGAAGCACCGGAAGCGTTGGCACGCCTGCCGATCGACCCGCGCACCGGCGTCGATCGCGCGGTCGCGGTGAAGATCGCCGAGGCGGGAGGTCTTCCGGCCAAGGCGGCTCCGGTCATCGAACGGCTGTGGACGGTGTTCGTCGCCGAGGACGCGACACTGGTCGAGGTGAATCCGCTCGCCCGCACCGCGGCGGGCGAGATCCTCGCGCTCGACGGCAAGATCACCGTCGACGAGAACGCGTCCTTCCGGCACACCGCGTTTTCTCCCGCACAGGACGGCGATCCGCTGGAACGCCTCGCCAAGGCGGAAGGCCTCAACTACGTCAAGCTCGACGGCGACATCGGCGTGATCGGCAACGGCGCGGGCCTGGTGATGTCCACTTTGGACGTCGTCGCGGCCGCCGCGGCGGCGACCGGCGCGGCCGGGCCTGCCAACTTCCTCGACATCGGCGGCGGCGCGTCGGCCGGGGTGATGACGGCCGGGCTCGGTGTCATCCTCGGCGATCCGGGCGTGCGCAGCGTGTTCGTCAACGTCTTCGGCGGCATCACCGCCTGCGACGCCGTCGCCCGCGGCATCGTCGGCTCGCTCGAGAACCTGGGCGACCGCGCGACCAAGCCGATCGTGGTCCGCCTCGACGGCAACAACGTCGACGAAGGACGGCGGCTGCTCACCGAAGCCGCCCACCCGCTGGTGACCTTGGTGGACACCATGGACGCCGCCGCCCGCGCGGCGGCCGAACTCGCAGTGGAGGCGTGATGGCGATCTTCCTGGACGAGCACAGCAAGGTGATCGTGGCCGGGATGACCGGTTCCGAGGGCCTCAAGCACACCCGCCGCATGCTCGCGGCGGGCACCCGGATCGTCGGCGGTGTCAACCCACGCAAGGCGGGCTCGACCGTCGACGGCCTCCCGGTGTTCGGCACCGTCGCGGACGCCATGGCGGCCACCGGCGCCGACGTCTCGGTCCTGTTCGTCCCGCCCCCGTTCGTCAAAGACGCGGTCCTGGAGCACGTCGACGCGGGCATCGGCCTCGCGGTGGTGATCACCGAAGGCGTCCCCGTCCACGACGCGGCGTACTTCTGGGCACACGCCCGCGCGAGCGGCACGCGCGTCATCGGCCCGAACTGCCCGGGCGTGATCAGTCCCGGCAAGTCCAACGCGGGCATCATCCCCGACGGCATCACCAAGACCGGTCGCATCGGCCTGGTGTCCAAATCGGGCACGCTGACCTACCAGCTCATGCACGAGCTTCGCGATTTCGGCTTCTCGACCTGCGTCGGCATCGGCGGCGACCCGATCATCGGCACCACCCACATCGACGCGGTGGCCGCCTTCGAGGCCGATCCCGAGACGGACCTCATCGTCCTCATCGGCGAGATCGGCGGCGACGCCGAGGAGCGCGCCGCCGGCTACATCCAGCAGCACGTCACCAAGCCGGTCGTCGCCTACGTCGCGGGTTTCACCGCCCCCGAAGGCAAGACCATGGGCCACGCGGGCGCCATCGTCTCCGGCTCGGCCGGCACCGCCCAGGCCAAGCAAAAGGCCCTCCAAGCCGCCGGCATCGCGGTCGGCGACACCCCCAGCGAAACCGCCGCACTGGCCCGAGAAGCCCTGGCCTGAAAGTCGGGATAAAGCGGGCTTTATCCCGGACGCTTTCCCCGGGATAAAGCCCGCTTCATCCCGACTCCCCCAGCCGGTCCGAGCGCGTGTAGACGTTCATCGAAAGGCCGCGCAGGAAGCCCACCAACGTCAATCCTGACTCCGCGGCCAGGTCGACGGCGAGTGACGAGGGGGCCGAAACCGCGGCCAGGAAAGGGATCCCGGCCATCACGGCCTTCTGGACCAGCTCGAACGAGGCACGGCCACTGACCATCAGCACGGTGCCCGACAGCGGCAGACCGTCCGAGCGAGTGGCCCAGCCGATGACCTTGTCGACCGCGTTGTGGCGGCCGACGTCCTCACGCAGGCACAGCAGTTCGCCCAAGGCGTCGAAGAGGCCTGCCGCGTGGAGGCCCCCGGTGCGGTCGAAGACCTTTTGGACCGCACGGAGCTTGTCAGGGAAGGTCGCGAGCAGAGCCGGGTCGACGTGCAGCGGGTCGTCGGCGACCGGCCAGGAAGCAAGGGTGCGGACCGCGTCCAAGCTCGCCTTTCCACAGAGGCCGCATGATGAGGTCATGTAGAAGTTCCGCTCCGCAGCAGGAGGCGGGACGTCGACGCCGAGCAGCACGTCGAGCACGTTGAAGGTGTTCGAGCCGTCCGCGGTGGCGCCCGCGCAGTAGCGGATCGCGAGGATGTCGGTCCCTGACCGGACGATGCCCTCGCTGACCAAGAAGCCCGCGGCGAGGTCGAAATCGTTGCCCGGGGTGCGCATGGTGATCGAAAGGGCCTTGCCGCCGACGCGGATCTCGAGTGGTTCCTCGACGGTCAGAGTGTCCGGCCGGACCGTTTCGACGCCTTCGACCAGCCGGACCACGCGACGCCTGGTGGTCAGGCGGCCCATCGGCTCACCTTCACCGGCAGCAATTGTGGCCTGCCCGGTTGCGAAAGGCGCCCCGCGAGTAGCGCACCGGCAAGGCTTAACAAGCCCGCAGCGACGAAACCGTACGAAGAAACCGCTAGGCCGATGCCTAGCACCGCGCCCGCCGCCTTGGCGCTGTAGAGGACACCGAAGTTCTGCAACGCCGAATCCTCCCCGAAGTACTCACGCACCAGGCCAACGAGCAGGGAGTAACAGCAGCCGTTGCCGAGACCGGCGAGCGCGGCGCCCACGACGAGCCCGAGCGCGTGCCGGTGCTCGCCCGAGTACAGGAGCACGAACTGCGCCACTCCCCCGGCGACGAGCGCGAGTCGGAGAATGCGCTTACGTCCCCAGTGATCCGAGAGCCAGCCGAGCAGCACCCGGCCAACGCCCGTGACCCCGGCGAGCACGCTCAACGCGACCGCCGCGAGCACCGCGCCGCCGCCGCGCGACGCGACGTAGGTCGACAGGTACGCGAGGTCGAACAACAGCACGGCCGCGGCGAGCATGACGATCGCGTACAACGCCAGCGCCGTCCGCGAGCGCAGGACCTCGCCCGGCCGGAAATGGCGAACAGCGGGACGGTTCGCGACGACGCTGCGGTTGCGGGCCTTGTCCAGCGCCCACGCACGCGGGTCCGGCGAAGCGGGCCACCAATGCGGAGGCGGATCGCGCAACAGGACACCACAAGCCGCGATCACGACCAGGACCACCACGGCGAGCATGTCCAAGACGAGAGCGCGGCGCTCGACGGTCAGCCAGAAGCCGGCCGCGAGCACGAAAGGCACACAACCGTACGCGAAAGCACCACTCACGGCGCCGACACGCGCGGCCGTGCGGTCGGGGAACCACCTCATCACCGTGCCGACGCAGGTCGCGTAGACGAGTCCGGTGCCGATGCCGCCGAGCACCGAGTACCCGAGGAACACCATCGCCAGGCTGCTCGCGTTGCCCAGCGTGAACAGGCCCGCCGCGCAGAGCATCGCGCCGAGCAGGGTCGCCTGCGCCGGCGGCAGGACGCCTCGGTCTCGCAGGCGCGCGGCCGGGAAGGCCACGCCCGCTTGGCACACCGTCCACAACCCGAGCGAGAGCACGACCTGCTCGAAGGTCCAGCCGTGCGCTCGCGTGAGGATCGGCGCGATCGCCGCGAAGCCGTATTGCTGCAGACCGGCCGCGAGCATGGCCGCCCAGCTCAGACCCATCATCCAGCCGCGCGAACGGCCGAGCAGGTCTCGATCACTCTCGCCGACCCGGTATCGGCGGCCGTAGATGTCCACAAGTTCTTGAGCCATGTTCGCCACCTGGCTATCGAATACTGTATGCAGTAGCCTTGAGTATGGCACCCGGGCGGGCTCACTGTCCACGGCTCCACCAGTGAGGAGCGGACCATGCTGACTTCGTGGCACAAGGCACGAGAGACGGCGAGGTCGCTCGCCAAGCCACTCGAAGCCGTCGAGTTGCCGCTGAAGCAGGCGCTGGGCATGGCTTTGGCAAGCCCGCTGCGCGCGTTGACCGACATGCCCGCGTTCGACAACTCCGCGATGGACGGTTTCGCCGTCGCCGGGCCCGGTCCGTGGAGGCGGGCCGGACGCGTCAGAGCGGGCGACGAACCACGGGCCGAAACCCTGCGCTCGGGTCAGTGCGTCGAGATCGCCACGGGAGCGCCTGTCCCCCACGGCGCCGACGCGGTCATCCCCATCGAAGACTGCGTACAGACCCAACACCACGTCACCGGGCCGGTCACCCTCGGACGGCACATCCGGCGTGCCGGCGAAGACTGTCACGCGGGCCTTGAACTCGTGAGCACGCACAAGACGATCACGCCCGCGATGCTCGGGCTGGCCGCGAGCGTCGGCTACGACACGCTTTTCGTGCATCGCCGTCCCACGGTCACGCTGCTCCTCACCGGCGACGAACTACTGCTCGAAGGACCACCTCGACCAGGCCGGGTGCGCGACGCGATCGGTCCCGTCCTGCCAGGCCTCATCACGAAGCACGCCGATCTCCTGAAGACCGCGTACGTTCGCGACGATCGAGCCACTCTCACCGAGGCACTCGGCGAGAGCACTGATCTCATCATCGTCTGCGGCGCGACCTCAGTCGGCCCGGCCGACCATCTCCGCGGCGCGCTCCGCGATCTGCGCGCGGACGTTCTCATCGAAGGTGTCGCCTGCCGCCCCGGTCACCCGCAACTGCTGGCCGTGCTGCCCGAAGGTCGTCGCGTGGCCGGACTTCCCGGCAACCCGTTCGCGGCGCTGGCCGCCACGCTCACGCTGGTGCGGCCCCTGCTCGCCGGTCTCGGCGGACACGAGGTCCCCGAACCGACGACAGCGCGGGTCAACGCCGTCACGACGCATCCGCGCGACACCCGGCTCGTCCCGGTCACCAGGGCCAGCGGCGAAGCCATCCCCGTCGGCCACGATCGGCCCGGCAGTCTCCGAGGCGTCGCGCTCGCCGACGCGCTCGCCGTCATCCCGTCCCACTGGGCGGGTGGCCAGGCGGAACTACTGCCACTCTGAGTCAACGATTCGCACACTCGACGCCCACGCGGTATAAAAAGATCGTCCGCCGTCACAACACCCTTGGAAGGGATGACGGCATGGACGCCAAAACCAGGCTCTTCGCGCTGCCGATGGCCGCGCTTCTCCTGCTCGCTTCGACCTCCGCCGCGCACGCCTCGACCATCTGGAACGGCGACGCCGCGGGCGGCACCGGCATCTTCGGCAACCTGAACTGCGACTCCCCCGGCAGCATCACCGCCGTCGACGAACCCGGCCACGGCAAGGTGTGGAAGTACGCGAAGCCCGGAGGCAGCAACCGCTGCGAGAACCACGGCATCTCGGTCGGCGGCAAGCGCTACGTCTTCAAAGGCGGCGAGACCTATTACTTCGGCTGGCAGAGCAAACTGTCCAGCACGGTGAACAACAACGCCAACTTCCAGTGGAAGTCCTACGGCCACCACACGCAGAACTTCCCGGTCGTGCTGAAGATGATCGGCGGCAGGATGTCGATGCTGCAAAGCCAGCCAACCGGCAGCGACAAGATCATCTGGTCCGCGCCGATCACCGCGAACACCTGGCACGACTACACCATTGGGCTCTACCTCTCGAGCGCCACCACCGGCGGCTGGGTCGAGCTGTACCTCGACGGCAAGAAGCAGACCTTCACCAACGGTACCCAGCGCTACGCCTGCCGCACGCTCGACGACATCAACGAGCCCAAGTGGGGTGTCTACGGCGCGAACGGCACCTCGGTGACGAACTACGTCGACGCGCTCAAGGTCGGCACGACCTACGAGGACGTTGCTCCCTGAGTCATGAGTGGCATGGTCGGCTATTTGGACGGAAAGCCAAACGTGGCGTGTCCGGGCGGCTGGGTGAGGGCCTCCTTCACTCACCTGCGCGGACCGGGGTCGTAAATGAGGGGATCCCCTCGCTCCACCCTGACAACGCTTGCGCGAGTGGTACCTCTGCTCCGCTAGATGCAGCGGAGGTACCACTCGCGCGGACACACCACTCTGATCTGAGCTTGATCGCGCAGCGAGGGGGCCCCGAGTGCTTATCACGCACTCGAGGGCACCCTTACGTCACAGCGCAACCTCTCGGCCAAGGAAATCCACACCGGCCAGCCCTGGAACACGCCATATTTGGCCTTCCCTCAAATAGAACCGGCCGGAACACTCACGACTCCTGGCCTCGGGAAGCCTTGTTGATCAGGTCACCCGCCGCGTCGAGGCACGCCGCGCAGATGACCGAGCCGAGTTCCTCGCAGCTCATGCGGACCAAAGGACGCCGAAACCCGAGGAAGGTCAAGCGCTCCCACCGGCCACACTGGTCGCAAGCGGCTTCGGCGTCAGGGGTCAGGCGGAGCAGCGTGGTCCCGCCCGCACTGCTGCGCGCTTCGCCATCACGGACCAGTGCGAGACCCGCCTCGACACAGGACGGGCAGATGGGGCCTTTCGGGCCGGGCGCCCGGTGCTGGCCGGCGCTCTCTTCGCGCCCGCAGAATCGGCATCGGCCGGTCGTCACCATCACGCCAGGCTAGCCCAGCGGGGATCACGTCCCCGCCGGGCTCCGGCCGAAGATCAGATCTCGCCGTCCGTGCGCAGCTGGAGGCGGACGTTGGTGTTCGCGGTGCCGTTGTTGGTCGCGCAGGCCACGTAGTAGCCGGGGCCGGGGAAGTTGCCGTAACTCGACCGGAGCTCCGCGGCGAACGAGGTCACCAGCCCGGGCGAGCCCACGATCGTGGCACCATTGAGCTGCAGCTTGAACTTCGCGCCCTGGCCGGTCGCCGATCCGTCGACGCGGACCTGGTAGCCGGCGTACTGCTGGACGCAGACCTGCTGGCCCGGGGTGAGCGTGCCGCCGTAGAACTGGTTGGCCGAGGCGGAACCGGCGCCCGCCAGCAGTGCCAGCGCGACCGCGCCGCCCGCGGCCGCGACGGTGCCGATGCGGGTGATTGTCTTGTGCGCCATGGTCTTTCTCCTTTTCGAAGGGGTTGTTCGATGGGAGAAAGGTACGGTCGGGAAATGGTCACCCACGAGACCGTTCCGCGCTCAGTCTTGGCCCAATTCCGTCCGCAACAGCTCAGTGAGCCGGGTGACGCCCGCCGTGAGATGCCTGCGGTACGTGCTCGTCGGCAGGTCGAGCAGCTCCGCCGCGCGCGCCTGCGACTCGGCGGGCTGCAGGTAGGTGTGGTGGACCGCGCGGAAGCCACGCCGGTCCTTCGGTGAGGCTTCCATCTTCGCCGCCGCCGCACGGATCAGGTCCGCCAGCGCCCGCGCGCGCTCGCGTGGTGTCTTCCCCGCCGGCGCCAGCGGCGACTCGGCCAGCCGGTCGTCCCTGGTGAAATCCCGCAGCGCCTGCTTGACCGCCGCCGCGAACTCGCCCTCGGTCAGCGCCGTCGTCTCGGGCACCGACTCGCGGTCGGCCATCAGCGCCATCCACGTCATCGGCGGCACCTCGCGCCAGTCGTGCGCGAAGATCCCGAACGCCCCGGCCTCGGGCACCGGGTGGAAGTCGGTGTACCGGAACGCCGACGCCCAGAATCCCGGGTCCGCGCAGGTCACGAACACCTGCGCCAGATCGGGCGTGGCCAGGTAGAGCCGGATCAGCACCACGGTGATGTACGTGACGACGTCCGAGACCCGCTGGTGCCCGTCGACCGACATCCAGTGCCGGACCAGCAGCACCTTGCCCTCGCGCAGCCGGGGCAGCACGGCGACCGCGGCGGGGTCGGCCCGCACGTCGGCCTCGGAGGCCGCATCCAGCGCCGGCGCGACGATCACGCCGACCGCCGATTCGGAGTCTCTGATCACCGTGACCGACGACGGCTGGCTCGCGTACCAGCGGCTCGCGATCGCCGCGGACTCGTCGCCTTCGTGCTTCTCGATGACCGCGGCCAGCGACGGCCACTCCCCCGGCGACGGCGGCCCGCTCGTCAGCTCGGGCCCGACATCGGCCAGAAACGGCCCCAGTATGGGATTCTCCCGGTAGAGGAACGCGAAATCGAGCAGTGACGCGCGTTGCGAAGCCGCGTCGGAGTCGGCGAACTGCTGCTGGTAGTACGCCCGCGCCCGGCCCCGGATTCGCTGGTATGCCTCAGGGTTACGCCAGCGCAGCTCGGTGGCGAGCGTCTCGCGCACGAAGTCGTGCGGGAACAGCCCGCGCGGCGCGTAGTCCATAATGGACAGACCGCGTAACCAGTCGAACAGCTCGCGCGCGTTGCGCAAGCCGAGCATCGCCGCCAGCAACGGTTCGGTCGTCACGAGCACCTGCGCGCTCGCTTCCAGCGCCGCGCGGTGATCCGGCGTCGGCACCGTCCCGATGAGACTGTGCAGCAGCACCCTGAGCACCTCGGGCGTGGCCGTCGTCTCCGGCAGCCCGTCCGACTGCGCGGACACGTCGGCCAGCAACGCCAGCGCGAGCGGATGACCATGGGTGAACGCCAGCGCCCGGCCGTGCAGCGTGTCCGGCACCCCGCGCATCCGCAGCAGCTCGATGCCGTGCGACCGGTCGAGGTTCGCCAGCCGGATCGGGCGGACCATACTGAGCCAGCCCGGGTCGGTGCGGAACACCACCGGCGGCGGCTCGCGCCCGCCGAGCACCACGACCGCGTCTTCGGCGAGCACCGGGAACAGCTCGTCACGCAGCCAGCGCTCCACCGGCATGATCAGTTCGGCGTTGTCGACGATCAGCACGACATGGTCGTCGTCGACGTCCGGGAGTTCGAGCTCGCGGCCGTCGAGCCGCACCACGCGCCGCCCGAGATCCTCGGCGAGCCAGCCGAACTGCCGCAGCAGCGTCGACTTGCCGACCCCGCCGGGCCCGTGCACGAACACCACGGAACCCGGCGAGCCGGGCGTGACCAGTGAACGGAACAGCTCGAGTTCCGCCTCGCGCCCGACGAAGGCCCGTCGTCGCGCGGCGGCCAGCCGATCACCCAGCTTCGCCCGCATATCCGCAAGGTCGGCCGGGACGGCCCGGGTGTTACCCGAAGCTGGCGAGGTACGCCGCCGTCTTGTCCGGGTCCATGAACCAGTGCTGGAAGTCCGTCGGGTCCGAGAAACCGTTCACGAACCGCTTGGCCACGGCGGGAATTTGCGACGCGGCGCCCAGCACCTGCTGGACGTGCGGGGGCGGCGGCTGCAGCAGCGCGTTGGTCCAGTTCGTCACGTGCTGGGCGTAGGACCAGTACGAGTCGAAGGTGGCGCGCATCCACGGCTCGTCGAAGGGCCGGTCACCCTGGCCGAGAATCGAGTCCAAATAGGACGCCGCGCACTTGGCCGCGTTGTTCGAGCCCTGGCCGGTGATCGGGTCGTTCGCGACGACCACGTCCGCCATGCCGAGCACGAGACCGCCGGACGGCGGCGTCCCGACGGGGTTGCGCACCACCGGGGTGTAGCCGCCGGCGAGCGTCGCGTTCGCGTCGGTGAGCTCGGCGTCGCGGATCCGCTCGTACTCCCACGGCAGGAACTGCTTGGCCAGCGCCTTGATGCGGTCCAGGTGCTCCTGCGGGCCGGGCCGGTCGTCGAACACGTCCAGCGGGCCGCCCGGGACGCCCTCGAAGAACAGGATGTCGCAGTTCCCGCTCAGCGTGTACGCGGGGATCATGAACAGCTCACCGGCGCCGGGAATGATGTTGAACCGCACGCCCGCCTTGTCCGGGTGCTCCGGCCGCGGCGCGACACCGTGCGTGTACGCCAGCGAAAGCGCGCGCTGCGGCGAGGTGTACGGCGACAGCTCCGGGATCCGGTCGAACAGCTGGACCAGCTCACCCTTGCCCGCCGCGACGATGACCAGGTCGTACAGCTTGGCCAGCGCGTTGAGGTCCGAGGTCGCGACGCCGTGGATGACGAGCTTGCCGCCGCGCTCCTCGAACAGCTCGAGCCAGCCCGCCATCTTGACCCGCTGGTCGACCGACTGCGCGTAGTCGTCCAGCTCGCAGAACCAGTCCAGCGCCCGGCTTCCGTCGGGCGCGGCGATCGAGACGCCGAGCCCTTCGACGTTGACCGTCTCCTCTTCCCACAGGTTCAGCTTGTGGTCCCGCTCGTGCTGCAGCGAGTTGGCGAACATGCACTGCGTCGACATGACCCGCCCCGACCGGATCTCCTCCGGCGTGCGCGCCGACATCACCGTGACGTCGTAGGAGTGCCCCAGCAGGCTCAACGCCAGCTGCAACCCCGACTGCCCGGCTCCGACGATCAGTACCCTGCGCATGTTCCTCCTACGTCGTTTCCCTAAGTCATTGCGAGTTCAGGACCGGAAAGCACTGCCAGAGAAAGCGTGTGCGAAACGAGGTGCCGCAGCGTCGCGACGGCCGACGCGCGGTTGCGGGCGTCGCAGGTGATCAGCGGGATGTCCGGCGACAACGCGAGCGCGGCGCGCACCTCGTCGAGGTCGTACTCCGGCTGGCCCTCGAACTGGTTGACCGCCACGATGAACGGCAGCTGCGAGTCGTTCTCGAAGTAGTTGATCGCCGCGAACGACTGGTCGATCCGGCTGGTGTCGACCAGCACGATCGCGCCGAGCGCGCCGCGTGAGAGGTCGTCCCACAGGAACCAGAAGCGGGCCTGGCCGGGCGTGCCGAAGAGGTACAGCAGCAGATCGTCGTGCAGGGTGATCCGGCCGAAGTCCATCGCGACGGTGGTCGTGGTCTTGGAACCGTTCGGCGGTACCTCGTCGATGTCGGCGCCCGCCTCGGTCATCCACGCTTCGGTGTTGAGCGGCGGCACCTCGGACACCGAGCCGACGAGCGTCGTCTTGCCGACCCCGAACCCGCCAGCCACAACGATCTTCGCCGAGATCGTCACATCAGACGGGGAGGCGCTTGAGCCCATCGAGGATCCTCTCAAGGACGTTCGTGTCGTTTTGGAACGCCGAAGCGGTCGGGTGGATGAAGACGGCGCCCTGCGAGGCGAGGTCGGACAGCAGCACCCGGACCACGCCGAGCGGCAGGTCGAGCTCGACCGAGAGCTCGGCGACCGAGGCCTGCCTGCGTGCGCCCTCGTACAGCCCGCGCGACTCCGGCATGAGCGAGTCGGCGAGCGACGGGTCGTACTGCGGCACCGAGATCAGCGTCTCGACCAGCAGCTGATGCCGCGTCTTGGTCCGGCCGCCGGTGAGCGCGTACGCGCGGATCCGCCTGCTCCGCATGCGGAAGGGGACGTCATCGCTGGACACGGGGATCACTTTCCTTGCCTCAGGCCTGCGGCCGACGGGCGGTGAGCACTCGCCTCAGGTCCGCGCGCACCTCGGGGGTCAGCGCGTGCCCGGCGTTGGTGACGAACTGGGTCATCTCGTAGGCGACGACCTTCATGTCGCATTCGGGCCCGGTCAGCACCGCCAGCCCGGCGCCGGCGCCGATGCCCATGAACAGGAAGTACCCGTGCGTGAGCCGGATGATGATCTGCTCGCACGCGCCCTTGCCGAACAACGTGGCGCTGCTGCCCGCGAGGCTCAGCAGCCCGCTGGCGATGGCCGCGAGCTGCTCGGCGTCGTCCGGCTCGACCGACTCGGACGCGGTCAGCGGGAAGCCGTCCGACGACATGATGAGCGCGTGGCTCACGCCGTGCACCTTGCGCACGAAATCATTGAGCAGCCAGGCGAAATCGGTATGCGCGACCGTCACCGTGTGTTTCCTTCTCCCTCGATTTCGGTCCGTGCCGCCTGCTCGCCCTCGCTGAACGCGCCCAGGTCCGCGAGTAGCTGGTCGTGGCCGTTGACGCCCTGTGCCGCCGGGGCCGGTTCGTCGGGCAGGGTGCGGATGCTGCGCGAGACCCGGCGCGGCAGGCCACTCGCGGTGATGCCGCCTTCCGACGGCGCCGCGGGCCGGGGATGCGGGGTCGGCTTGGGCTTCGGCGGCCTGGGCGGGGCGGTGGCCACCGATGCCTTGCGCGGCTTCGGTTCCGCGCGCCTGGCCTGCGCGAACACCACGGTCTGCGAGCCGGACCAGACGCTCTCCGGCAGTTCGGCCATCAACCCGGCGGGCAGCATCACCGTGGCGACGGTGCCGTTCGGTGTGCGGCGGTCGAGGCGGACCTTCATGCCGTGCCTGCCGGCGAGCCTGCCGACCACGGCGATTCCCATGTGGCGCACGGACTCGTCGTCCAGCACCGGCGCGCCGTTGAGGCGGGCGTTGAGGTCGTCGATGCGCTCGTCGGGCAGGCCGATGCCCTCGTCTTCGATGCGCAGCAGCACGCTGCCCTGTTCGGTGAGGTGCGCGCTGACGCTGACCGTGGTGTTCGGCGCGGACTGGTTCGCCGCGTTGTCGAACAGCTCCGCGAGCACCCGGCTCAGGTCTTCCGAGGCGAACCCGACGACGCCGAGCTGCACGACCCGGCCGATCGTCACGCGGGAGTAGTGGTCGATCGACGACATCGCCGCGCGCATGACGTCGACCAGCGAGGTCGGCGCGGGCGCGGGTTCGCCGGCGTCACGCCCGGCGAGCACTCGCAGGTTCTCGGCGTTGCGGCGCAGGCGGGTCGCGAGGTGATCGAGCTTGTACAGCTCGGAAAGACGGTCTTGGTTCTGCTCGCCCGACTCCATCTCCTCGAGCTGCGCGAGGAGCGCGTCGACGAGGTTCAAGTCGCGCAGCGCGACGCTGGAACAGATCCCGGCGAGCACGCCGTCGGATTCCTGCTGCTTGACCGGCGGCGCCTCGATCGCCCTCGGCGCCGCTTCGGGGCCGTGCTTCGGGGGCGCGGTGAGGAAGGTGGCGGCGGCCACCCGCGAACGGTCCAGCAAGACCCGTGAGCGATCCAGCAACTCCCGAGCCCGTAAGGCCATGTGGCGTACTTCTTTCTGATCGCGTAGATGTCCCGTTGAGCGGTCACAGTTCTGCAACGCGCGTTATGCAAGCAGAATCGAATACGCGGTGTCTACAACCCGCCGCCGATCAGTCGCTCAATGTGACACCGACACACTGCCTTCGCAGCAGGTGAGAACCTCGCGTTGCTCTATTTGGGCGAACTTGAAGCTGTGACGAGGGTCTCAACCCTGGGTAGCCGAGCGCGCAAGGATCGCCTCGGTGTCGACGCCGGAAGGCAGTGTCCCGAAGGCGATTCCCCAGTCACCGTCGAGCCTCGATGCGCAGAACGCGTCGGCGACCGCGGGGTGCCCGTGCCGGTGCAGCAGGGAACCCTGCAGCACCAAGGCCATCGACTCGACGACGCGCCGCGCCCGGTACTCGATGTCGTCGAAGTCGCTCAGCTGCTTGCGCAGCTTGGCGACCGCCTCGTCGAGCCTCGGGTCGGCGCCGGAGGCCAGTTCGACCTCGCCGAAGAACGCCTCGACCGACTCGGGCTGTTTCGCCATGGCACGCAAGGAATCCAGCGCCGCGACGTTGCCGGAGCCCTCCCAGATCGACGGCAGCGGCGACTCGCGGTAGAGCCTCGGCATCCCGGACTCTTCGACGTACCCGTTGCCGCCCAGGCATTCCAGCGCCTCGGCCGCGTGCGCGGGCGCGCGCTTGCACACCCAGTACTTGCTGACCGCGAGCCCGAGCCTGCGGAACATGGCCTCGGACTCGTCGCCCGCCATGGCGCGGTCGGTGGCTCCCGCGAGCCGCATCCCGACCACGGTGGCGGCCTCGGCTTCGACGGCGAGGTCGGCCAGCACGTTGCGCATCAACGGCTGATCGATCAGCTTGGCGCCGAACGCGCTGCGATGGGTGGCGTGATGCTGCGCCTGCGCGACGCCGATCCGCATGCCGGCGGCCGACGAGATCGCGCAGTCGAGCCTGGTCAGGTTGACCATCTGGATGATCGTCGGCACGCCGCGGCCCTCTTCGCCGACCAGCCAGCCGTGCGCGCCCTCGTACTCGATCTCCGACGAGGCGTTGGACCGGTTGCCGAGCTTGTCCTTCAAGCGCTGCAACCGGATCGCGTTGCGCGTGCCGTCGGGCAGCACACGGGGGACGAAGAAGCACGAGAGCCCGCCGGGCGCCTGCGCGAGCGTGAGGAACAGGTCGGACATCGGCGCGGAGGTGAACCACTTGTGCCCGGTCAGCACGTACGACCCATCGCCCGCCGGCTTCGCGGTGGTCGTGTTGACCCGAACGTCGGAACCGCCCTGCTTCTCGGTCATCGACATGCCCGCGATCAGGCCCTTTTTGCCGCTGGGAACGCGCAATCCGTAGTCGTAGACCGGCGAGGACAACAGCGGCTCGTACGTGTTCGCGAGCTCGGCATTGGCGCGCAACGCGGGCACGGCCGCGTAAGTCATGGAGATCGGGCAGAGGTGCCCGGCGTCGGTTTGGCCCCACACGAACAACTTCGCGGCCCTCGCGACATGCGCGCCCGCCCGGTTCTCCCGCCACGGCGCGGCGTGGACACCGTGCTCGACGGCGACCTTCATCAGGTCGTGCCAGTGCGGATGGAACTCGACCTCGTCGATCCGGTGCCCGTAGCGGTCGTGCGTGTGCAGGATCGGGTGGTTGCGCTCGACGAGCCGCGCCCACTCCTGCGCCTGCTCACCGCCGGCGAGCTTGCCCAGTTCACGCAGCTCCGGTTCGGCCCAGCCCGCGCCCTCGCGCTCGAGTCCTTCGAGCAGCGGCGCGTAGGCGGCGACGTCGTGGTCACGCAGCGGCGGGACCTGGTTGGTGACCTCGTGTGTCGTCATGCGGAGCCTCCCAGAGCTCGGAGCGTGAACTGGACCAGCGCCGGCACGGTGCCCGGGCTCGCCGCGCCGTCGACCAGCGGCCCGACCAGCGCTTCGGCACCGGCGCCGACCAGCGCGGCGGCGGTCAGGTGCGGGTCCTGCGGCGGCAGCACGCCTTGGTCGACGGCTTCGGCGATGCGCTCGGCGAACACGTCGCGGAACGCACGCCGGAAGATGAGCCGTTCCTCGTCGACGGCGGGGTCGACGGGCTCGGCGAGCAGCGCGTACGCGAGCCGCGGCGCTTTGAGGGCACGTCCGGCGAACGTCTCGATGACGGCGACGACGCGGTCGACGAGCTCGCCTTCTTGCGAGGCCTCGACGACCGCGGCGACCTCACGGGCGCAGACGGTCCGGAACAGCTCGACGGCCAGCTCGGCCTTGTTCTCGAAGTGCTGGTACATACTGCCGGTCGCGATGCCGGCCTTCGCCGCGACGGCCGCCATCGAACACCCGGCATAACCCTGCTCGGCCAGCAGCTCGATCGCGGCGTTGAGCACGCTCGCGCGCTGGGCGTCCATCCTGGCCTGCACGGCAGGCGTCCTCCGGTACGGCACCCAAGAAGTGAAGCATTGATTCAGGGCTTCAGCAAGGGCGCTCGTAAGTCACGTCCGGGAAGTACCGCTCCCACTGCTCCTCGGTGATCGGCGTGCGGACGTGCTCGCAGGCGCGGTCTATCGCCTGCTGGAAGTCGGTGTCGAGCAGCCGCGTCGTGTTGTCCCAGCTGCCGGTGGCCAGCGTGCGCCCGTCCGGGCTGAACACCGCCGAACTCACCGCGTCGGTGTGGCTGGAGAGCGTCACCATGCCGACCGGATGGCGCGGATCGGCGACATCCCACAGCTTCACCGCTCGGTCGTCTCCGGCGGAGACCAGCGTCCGCCCGTCCGGGCTGAACGACACCGCGTAGATCCCGTCGGCGTGCCCGGTGAGCGTGGCCAGCGAGGCCGGGTGGCGGGGATCGCTGACGTCCCACAGCCGCACGGTCTGGTCGTCACCGGCGGTGGCCAGCACGCGCCCGGCCGGGCTGAAGGCCGCCGCGGCGATCACCTGGGTGTGCCCGGTGATCGCCGCCAGCTGGACCGGGTCGCGGCGATCGGAGACGTCCCACAGCCACACCATCCGGTCCTTGCCCGCCGCGGCGACAAGGTTCCCGTCGGCGCTGAACACCACCTTGAGCAACGAGTCGAGCGGGCCCTTGAGCATGGCCGTCTCGGTGGGGCGGCGAGGGTCGGCGACATCCCACAGCCTCAGCGTGTGGTCGATGCTCGCGGTGGCCAGCGTGCGCCCGTCGGGGCTGAAGGCCACCGATTCGACGGCTTCGGCGTGCCCGGTGATCGTCGCCAGCCCGGCCGGGTGGGCGACGTCGGTGACATCCCACAGCCGGACGGTGCGGTCGTAGCTCCCGGACACCAGTGTGCGGCCGTCCGGGCTGAACGCCACCGAGTTGATCTCCGCGGTGTGCCCCGGCAGCGTGGTGATCGCCGCCGGATGCCGGGGATCCGCGACGTCCCAGAGCCGCACGGTGTGGTCGTCGTCGCCGGTGACCAGCGTGCGCCGGTCGGGGCTGAACGCCACCGACAGCACCTCGCTCGGATGGGTCACCACCGCGAGCGGCACGGTGCTGAGCAGGCTCTCCCGGGTCCGGGTGGTCGGTGCCATCTTGTGGGCGGCCAAGCTGAGCTGGACCGCCAGCTCCGGGTCACTGGGATAGAGCGTGACGGCTTCGCTCGCCACGATCTGCGCGCGGGCGGCGTTGCGTTCGGTCGTCGCGGTCCGCTGGGCCCGCACCGCGAAGATCGTCGCGGTGACGGCGACCAGCGAGACGACGCTGAGCAGCGCGACCAGCTGGCGCAGCCGCCTGCTGGTCTTGATCTCGACGGTCCGGCTGGCCTGCAGGAACTTGCGCTCGCGAGGTGTCAGCGCGGTGTCGTTGCGGGTCGCCCAATCGAGTGCCCTGGTCAGCCGGGTGCCCCGGTACAGCGCGCCCGAGTCGCCGCCGAGCGACTCCCAGGTGTCGGTCGCGTCGGTGAGCTGGCGGTGCAGCCGCAGGCCTTCGCGGTCGTCGTCGAGCCAGCCGCGCAGTCGCGGCCAGTGCCGGATGAGCGCCTCGTGCGCCACTTCGACGTACTCGTGGTCGAGGGTGAGCAGCCGGGCCCGCGCGAGGCGGTCGACCACGGCGCCGGTGTCCTCATCGGTGCCGAGCTCGCGCCGCGAGACCCGCCTGCGGGTGTCCGGCGCGCCGTCGCCGGGTGCGGTCAGCCGCAGGAAGAGATGGCGGACGGCGGTCTGCCGCGCCGGGCTGAGACCCGCGTACACCTCTTCGGCGGTGCGGGACACCGCGTGCTGGATGCCGCCGGTCTTGTCGTAGCCGGCGAGCGTCAGCGTCATCCCGCTGCGGCCGCGCCACGTCTGCAGCAGCGCGTGCGACAGCAGCGGCAGCACGCCGGGATGCCCGGTGGCTTCGGCGACCAGCCTGGTCACCAGCGCCGTCTCCACCGTGCAGTCCGCCGCGGCGGCAGGCCGGGTGATGGCTTCGCGAAGCTCGTCCGGGCTCATCGGCCCGATCAGGACCTGGGCGTCACGCAGCGCGGAGACCAGCGACGGGTGCCTGCCGCAGTGGCCGTAGAAGTCCGCGCGGACGCCCAGCACCACGCGTGCCCGGCTGGTCGCCACGGTGGCCGCCAGCACGAGTGCGTCGATGAACCACTCCCGCTCGGCGGACTCCTCGCAGAGGGAAAAGACCTCTTCGAACTGGTCGACGACCAGGAGCAACTCCGCGTCTTCGGCCAGTCCGGCCATCGCCTGCCGAATGCGCAGGTGCAGGTTCTCCGGATCCTGTGCCAGTTCCGCGCGCAGTTCCGGGACGGATTCGCCGAAGAGTTCGGCGAGCCGCACCGCGCATTCCTCGATCGGGTGAGCGCCGGGGGTGAACACCAGCACGCGCCGATTCGCCGCGTCTTTGCGCATCCGCGTGACCAGCCCGGCGCGCAATACCGACGACTTGCCGACGCCGGAAGCGCCGAACACACCCACGAACCGTTGTTCGCGGACGCGTTTCACGACATCGGCGATGACGGTGTCGCGGCCGAAGAACCGATCCGCGTCATCGACGTCGAAACACGCCAGCCCGGCATACGGGACGACCGAGCCCGCGATATCGGCGGGCAGTCCCGGTGACGGGGACAATTCCGCGGAAACCGCGCGCCACCGCGCTTCCCATTCCCCGCGATCGCCGTCACAGGCGTCGACAAAGGCCAGCGTGACCGCCAGACTGGGCAACTTGCGGCCCGCGGCCGCTTCGGACAGCGACGCGGCCGAATAGTGCGCACGGGCGCTGAGCTGCCGATAGGTCGGTCTGCCCGCCTTTTCCCGGAGTCGTCTCAGATCCTCGGCGAACCACGCCAGCGCGCTGTCGTCGCCCTCGATCGGGCGCTCAGGCCGTGGCACTTCAATCCCCTTTCCCGGCCGCTCATTGTTCAGACTCTGTTGATCAGCGTCCAGCGCTCGGCGGTGAACAACACATCCGAAGTAGACAAGAGCCGTTCGCCGGTTCGTTCACTCTAGGGGTGTGGACGAACCGGCAACTACGCTGCCCGCGCGCTCACCGGAGCGGGGCCGTCCACTCGACGTGCGCGCCACCCGGCCGCCCCCGGCTGATCACGAGCCGCCCGCCCGCCGACTCCGCCCGCTCCAGCAGGTTCCGCAGGCCGCGATGCTCGGCGTCGGCCGGGATCCCGATCCCGTCGTCCCCCACCGCGATCCGGAGCTCGTCGCCCCGCACGCCGATGTTCACCATCAGGTTCGACGCCCGCGCGTGCCGCACCGCGTTCCCGACCGCCTCGCGGACCACCGCTTCGGCGTGCTTGGCGAGCATGGGCGCGAGCGTGTCGAGCGTCCCTGCCATGCTGACCGTCGGATGCAGCGAGGTGTCGTCGGTCAGCTCGGCGATGATGTCGTGCAGCCGGTTGCGCAGCCGCAGGCCGGTCTGGCCGCCGTGCAGGTCGAAGATCGCGGTCCTGATCTCGTGGACGATCTCGTGCATCTCGTCGATGCTCTCGCCCAGGCGCTGCTGCAGCTCGGGTGACTTCGTCCGCCGGTGCGTGCTCTGCATGGCCAGGCCGACCGCGAACAGCCGCTGGATCACGTGATCGTGCAGGTCACGTGCGATGCGATCCCGGTCGGCCAGCACGTCGAGCTCCCGCGCGGTGCGTTGCTGGGCCGCGAGGCGCAACGCCAGCGCGGCCTGGTCGGCGAACGAGGCCAGCACCGGCAACTGCCGTGAGTAGAACACCGGCGCACCAGCCTGGCGGGCCGCCACCAGCACCCCGGACGTCCGGTCACCCGCTCGCAACGGCACCAGCAGCGTCGGCCCGAACGACACCCCGCCGGGCAAGGTCAGCGCGGGCACGGTGCGTGGTGTCCGGTCCCGGTACACCGCCCCCGGCACCGACGACCCGGTGTCGATCCGGACGCCGGTCAGCTCACCGGCCCCCGCGCAGACGGTGACCGTGAGCTCGTCCGCTTCGGTGTCCTCGTCCAGCCGCGGGTCAGGGAGCGCGAGGAACGTGACGTGCGAGCCGGTGAGTTCGAGCGCTCGGGCGGCGATGAGGTTCAGCGCGTCGGCCGGGTCGGTGCCCGCCAGCAGCTCGGTGGTCACCTCGCTGGTCGCGCCCAGCCACTGCTGCCGGATCCGGGCCTGCTGGTAGAGATGCGCGTTCTCGATGGCGATCCCGGCCGCGGCGGCGAGCGCCTGCACGATCACCTCGTCGTCGTCGGTGAACTGCCCGCCGTCGTTCTTCTCGGTCAGATAGAGATTGCCGAAGACCTCGTCGCGCACCCGTACCGGCACCCCGAGGAACGAGCGCATCGGCGGATGGTGCGGCGGGAAGCCCGCCGAGGCCGGGTGCTGGGACAGGTCGCTGAGCCGCAACGGGTCGATCTCGTCGGTCACCGCCCTGAGCAAGCCATGTCCCTCAGGCAGGTGCCCGATCCGCTCGCGGGTGTCCGCGTCGATGCCCCGATAGATGAACTCGGCGAGCGAACCGTCTTCGGCCACCACGCCGAGGGCTCCGTACCGCGCTTCACCGAGGTCGACCGCCGCCCGCACGATGCGTCGCAACGTGGTGTCGAGCTCGAGTCCCGAGGCCACCGCCAGCACGGCGTCGAGCAGGCCGTCCATCTTGTCGCGGGTGCCGATGAGCGACTCGATGCGCTCGTGCAGGTCATGCAGGACCTCACGGACCCGGAGTTGCGCAAGCGTGCCCGCCAGGCGTCGCACGCCTTCGGGTTCCGACCCGGCCATCCCGCCAACCCTTCACCCCCGGCGCTCCCAGTGTGCAGCGAATTGTCGGTGAATGGGAGTGCCGAGGGTCAGGTTTCCGAGTCGGTGTCATGCTGGCCGCGCAGCTCGGTCGCGAGCACCGCGGCCTGGGTGCGGCGCTGCATCCCGAGTTTGGTGAGCATCCGGGAGACGTAGTTCTTGACCGTCTTTTCGGCCAGGAACATGCGTTCCGCGATCTGGCGGTTGGTCAGTCCCTCCCCGATCAGCTCCAGCAGCGTGCGTTCCTGGTCGGTGAGCTGCGCGAGCGGTCCTTTCTTCTGACCGCCTTCACGGAGCTTGTCCATCAGCATCGCGGCCGCCCTGGTGTCGAGCAGCGACCGCCCGGCGCCGACCTCGTGC
Source organism: Amycolatopsis xylanica (assembly GCF_900107045.1). Lineage (GTDB taxonomy): Bacteria > Actinomycetota > Actinomycetes > Mycobacteriales > Pseudonocardiaceae > Amycolatopsis > Amycolatopsis xylanica. The sequence continues at coordinate 530,763 of NZ_FNON01000001.1, read as the reverse complement.
ACGGCCGAGATCAGGTCCATGCCCCTGATGTCCTTGATGACGTACCCACTCGCGCCTGCCATCACCGCGTCGAGCATGGCCTGCTCGTCGGTATAGGACGTGAGCATCAGGCATTTCACGCCCGGCAGCTTCGACAGGAGCTCGCGCGCGAGCTCGATGCCGTTGCCGTCCGGCAGCCGGACGTCGAGCACGACGACGTCCGGCCGTAACGCCGGAATCCGGGCCAGTGCTTGGGAAACGCTCCCCGCCTGGCCCACGACGGTCAGCCCGCCGTCTTCGTCCAGCAGGTTCGAAACCCCACGCCGGACCACCTCATGGTCATCGACCAGGAACACCCGGAGCATCGCACTCTCCCCACGGGTTGACGTGACGAGCGTACGACTTGCCCGGCGTGATGACCAAAATCGTCAGCCACGCGTGAGCACCCCGGCGAGCCGCTCGGCGAACTCGGCCGCGTGCGGCGGGGCGTATCCGATGTGGTCACCGGGGAAATCGACCACCTCGGCGCCGAATCGGTCCGCCAGCACGACATTCGGCAGGTAGGGCATGTGCTCCTTGGATTCCAGCCCGCCCGCGAGCACGATCCGGTCCTTCAGCGTGTCCAGCGCCTCGAGGTCCGGCACCAAGCTGGGGTACACGAGCAGTTCGTGCCGCATCCAGAAGTGCATGTTGGCGCTCATCCTGGCCATCATCTCCTTGACCGCCTGCGGGACTTCGGCCGCGGCCGGCTCCTGCCGCTGTCCCATGCCCATCGCGGTGCCGAACTTCCGCATCGCGGGCACGAGGCCTTCCGCGCGGTAGGTGTCGTGGATGTCCTGGAAGACGGCCAGCCATTTGTCGCCGTCCGGGAGCAGTGGCGCGAGTGGCGGTTCGTGCGCCACCACCGTCTTGACGCGGTCCGGGTGCCGGACGAGCAGATGCAGGGCGACGATCGCGCCCGAGCTGCTGCCGAACACGAAGGCGGGCTGATCGGTGAACTCGTTCAGCAGCCCGAGCGCGTCCTCGACGTCGACGTCCAGCCGCTTCGCGTCGTCGGGTTCGCCCTCGAGCGGGCTGCGCGAGAAGCCGCGCCGGTCGTAGGTGACGGTCGTGAACCGATCGGCCAGGTGGTGGGAGACGTGGCTGTACGGCCCGGCGTCCCCGTTGCCGCCCGGAATGAACAGCAGCACCGGGCCGCTGCCTCGTGATTCGTGGTGGATCCCGTTCATCGTGTTCCCCTTGGTTCCGGCAGGCCGGCCGCGAGCAGGCGCAGCGCCTCCCGCAGTTCCGGCCAGAGTGGTATCGGCGGGTCCGCGTGCAGCCAGCGTTCGGTCGCGACATGCTGCGCGGCCCCGACCGCGCTCGCGACCAGCCGGGGATAGAGATCGCGACCGGCGTCGGTGCCGGTGCGCGCGGCGACAGCCTTCGAGAACGCGTTCTCCGCGGCGAAGGTCGCCTTGATCATCTCCGCCTGCAACGCGGGTTCGGCCAGCACGACGCGAAGCGAGGCGAGCACCTCGGTGCTGCGCTCGCGCTGCTTCCCCATGATCGCGGCCAGCACATGTTCGATGGAGTCCCACAGCGGCTCGCCGGCAGGACGTTCGAGCAGCGCGGCGGCGGCCTCGACCATGCGGTCGAAGTGCCGGGCGGTGAGCGCTTCGTACTTGCTGGAGAAGTAGTTGCGGAAGGTCCGCTCGGACACGCCCGCCGTGGCGGCGATGTCCTCGACGCGCACGTTTTCCAGCCCGCGTTCCAGCGCGAGGTTGAGCGCAGCCCAGCTCAATGCCTGCCGGGTGGCCACCTTCTTGCGTTCACGCAGTCCCTCGCTCACACCACCGAGGATACAGAAACTTGCCGGTTCGGCAAGATTGCCGAACCGGCAATTTTTGACTCAGTGTCCGCCGTCGAGATCACGCCGCTCGCGATGCCTGACGCCCTCACGCGACCGGGTGCGCCCATCCGGCGAAAACGCGACCCAGCTGTGCCGCCACTCCTCACCCGGCCGCCAGACGTTCCCGACACCCGCTCCGTCGTTCGCGCCGAAGTAGACGAACGGCCGGTTCAGGTCAAGCGCTGGACTCGAATTGGTGATTCCACTACCGCCGGACACAGCGCCGTGGACCTCGGTCTCCACTCTCACGTCATATGTCACGACCCGGCCGAGTCGACCCTGTGGTGTTCCCAAGCCTAATTCGTCGACACTCGATTTCGCCAATTCGAAAGAGAACCGCGGCCAATCGTATTTCTGTCGTTCACCCGCCGCATTGGCTCCCCCGTTCCCGACCAGTACCGCAGCCGCCAGCACCAGGACGGCCACACTGCCAGACCCACGCCGCACGATCGCTTCACCACCATTTCTGGCTTTACTTTCTCGCAAGCGGTTTCCCAGGCCCGGGGAATTGACTTCGATCTTCACCATATGGCGCGGTTCGAGCACAGCAAACCGGACCTGCGGCAGTCCGTCAACTGCCTGGCGAGCAATTCAGGCCACCGGGTATCACGCAAGGCCGAACGACTCATGCCTGACAAATTTCCTGCCCATTCCCGCCAGTCGACCGTATGGGTGACGCCCGAGTCGCGTGATCAACTTCGAGCGGCCAGGCTCCCGTGAAAAACGGAAACGGGTCTATGCGCACACTTCTTCCACTCCTCGCACTGGTGCTGCTCGGCGGCACTCTGTCCACGCCGGCCGAGGCCGCCGACGTGCTCGTCGTCGACCCGGCCACGGCCACCGCCTTCATCGATTCCGCCGGTCCGGCCGCGCAGCGCGGCAAGTCCGACTACGGCGTGCCCGCGTCGGTCACCGTCGCGCAGGCGATCCTCGAATCGGGCTGGGGACGCTCGGCGGTGAACAACAACTACTTCGGCATCAAATGCGGTTCATCGGGGCCCGGCCCGATCGCGCTCGGCTGCTCTGACTTCATCACCCTCGAGTGCTGCCCGGTCCACGAGGTGCTCGCCTCCTTCCGGACGTACGCGTCCATGGAGGACTCGTTCCGCGACCACGGGCTCTTCCTCGCCAGCCGCGCGCGCTACGCGAAGGCGTTCGACTACCCCGACGACCCGAACCAATTCATCCGCGAGGTGCACGCCGCCGGTTACGCCACCGACCCCGGCTATTCGGACAAGGTCATCGGGCTGATGCAGAAGTACGGGCTCTACCGGTTCGACGGCTGAGCGTCGGATTTCCGACTCCACACGGTGACTCTTCCGGATCCTTGCGACACTGGGAGTGACACCTGCGGAAGGATCCGGCAGTGACGGACTACGGCATCGACGTGTCGCACTGGAACAACGTTTACGACTGGTACGCCGTCAGCGACGACGGCATCGGCTTCGCCAGCCTCAAACTCACCGAAGGCACCGGCTGGGTCGACAACACCAGCGCCGACCGGGTGCCCGCCGCGATCGACGCGGGCGTCGTGCCCGGTGGCTACCACTTCGCGAGACCGGGCGACGTCAGCGCCCAGGTCGACCATTTCGTCGGCCAGCTCGACGCGGCGGGCCTGCTCACACCCGGTTGCCTGGCGCCGATGCTCGACATGGAGGACGCGTCACTGCGGCCGTACGCCGACGATTACGTCGGTGAGTTCATCGAGCTGATGCGTGATCGCACGGAGGTCAGCCGGATCCTGGTGTACGCGAACCTCGACTGGTACACGCGCGTGCTGCGGCCGGATTACTGGGCCGACGACGAGGTACGCCTGTGGATCGCCCGCTACAACGGCGATCCGGGTAATCCCGGCTGGGAACATCCTTTGCTGGCAGTGCATCAGCACACCCAGACCGGCAAAGTCAGTGGCGTCGCGGGCAATGTGGACCGCAACGCGACCGTCGACGACTTCGCCATCGACGATCTGCTGGTCGAGGAGTACGAGTACGCGGACTAGAGCGCCGCCGGCGGATCGCGCGTGCTAGAGCAGTGCGCTAGAGCAGTGCCCGCACGAGCGCGCCCGCTATCCACGCCGCGGTGTCCTCACCGGACCAGCCGCGGTCCTGGATGAGCGACCGATAGACGTCGTAGGTCGTGATCGCGTACATGATGTCGGCGGCCCGCTCGGCGCTGAGCCCCGCCTGCAGCGCACCCCGCTCGGCGAGCGCGGCGGTGATGTGCCGGGGCCCGTCATACCGCCCACGCTCCGCCGTGGTCAGGAAGCTCGCGACGTCGGGATCCGCCGCGGCCGTTACGCGCATGACGTCGAGCAGGCCCATGTAGCGCTCCGAAACCTCGCGCATGTGGTTGCTGTAGAGCTCGAGCTGCCGCGCCGGATCAGGCTCGGCGAACAGCTCGGCGACCCACGCGCGCTCCGGTGGCGGGGTGGCTGCCTCCTCTTGCGGCCCGGCGACGAGCACGGCCGCGGCCTCCGCGAGGACGGCGACTTTCGTGCCGAACGCCTGGTAGATCGTCTGGACGTGCACCCCGGCCTCATCCGCGACGGCCTGCAACGTGGTCGCGGCGTACCCGCGGTCCGCGAACAACCGCGCGGCGGCCTCCGCGACCTTCCGTCTCGTGGCTCGCCTGCGGCTGCTGCCCGGGCTCGTGGCGCTTGACATGTCCGCCAGCATACCTATAGTTCACTATATAGTTGACTATAGATTTGGGGAGCCGGCATGCGAATCCTCTGCTCGACCACGCCGATGGAAGGCGTCTTCGCCCCGGTCTTGCCCTTGTTGCGCTCCCGCACCGGCGACGACGTACTGGTCGCGACCGGCCCCGATCTGGTCGACCGTGTCCGCTCCGCTGGTCTGACGGCGGTCGCCGCCGGCCCTGCCGCCCCTGCGGCCGCGGCCCGTGCGATGACCGACCCGATGTTCACAGCCGGCTCCGAGCCTTGGCGCATCGGCGCGGTGATGTTCTCCCGGGTGATGGCCCCGGAGAAGCTCCCGGCCCTGACCGCGATCGCGGACGACTTCGCTCCCGACGTCATCCTTCATCCCCCGGTCGACCTGGCCGCCCCGTTGCTCGCGGCGAGGCGGGGAATCCCGTCGATCACCTACGGCACCGGATTGCTGCTGGAGCCCGAACTAGTGTCGGCGATGGCGCGATGGGTTGCTCCCCTGTGGACGGACTCCGGTTTGTCACCCGACACTCACGCGGGCCTGTACCGTCATCGCTACCTGAACCCGGTGCCCGCGAGCCTGCAGCCCGACCTGGGCCCGGCGTCCGCTTGCGCGTCCCAGATCCGCCCAGCCGTACCAGGTTCCACCGACGATCTGCCGCCGTGGGCATCCCAGCTCGGTGACCGTCCTGTCATCTACGTTTCCTTGGGCACCATCCCGATTTTCAACCAGCCCTCCTTCTTCGCGCCGATCCTGGAAGCACTCGACGACGTCGACGTGATCGTCACCATCGGTCACACCGCCACCGTGGATTCCCTCGGCCCGTTACCACCCAACATCCACGCCGAGAACTGGCTTTCCCTGGCCGCGGTCCTCCCCCGCTGCGACGCAGTCGTCTGCCACAGCGGCGCGGGAACCACACTCGCGGCCCTGTCGTCCGGCCTCCCGTTGGTCTTGCTCCCTCGCGGCGCCGACCAGTTCCCGACGGCGGCCGCCTGCGAACGCGCGGGTGCGGCCCAGGTGATCACCCCGGACCGGCTGACAGCCGATGCAGTCCGCCACGCGGTCGCCACGGTGCTCAAGGACGACTCTTACCGCTCGGCCGCGCGCGGCCTTCAAACCGAGATCAACGCCATGCCCACCGCCGCCACCGTCGAGCTACCGTGACGGTCCGCGTCATGCTGGCCGAACGCCAGCCGGTCATGCGGACGGCCCTGCGTATTCTATTGTCCACAGTAGACGGAATCAGTGTCGTCTCCACGCTACCCCACGCCACCGACATTCCCCGCGAAGCGGCCTCCCACAACCCCGACGTCATCATCCTCGACATCGGCGCGCACACCACGATCACGACGATCCGCGCGTCCGCTCCCCGAGCCGCCATCGTTGTCTTCACGGTCTCAGAAGACGACGTCCACGCAGCACTCCGCGCAGGCGCCCGTGGCTACCTCCTGAAAAGCACCGAGCCGGCCGACATCGTCCACGCGATCCACAGCGTCGCGGCCGGCGCGACGATATTGGGGCCTACCGTGAAAACCAGCTTCACTGACATGTTTTCCTTTGGCCAGAACCCGTTTCCTCAACTGAGCACGCGCGACCGGGAGCTACTCGACCTCCTCGCGTCCGGCATGGACAACCACTCGCTCGCGCGCCATTTCCACCTGTCCCCCAAGACAATCCGCAACCGGACCTCGTCGATCTTCAGTAAGCTAGGCGTTTCCACGAGAGCTGAGGCCATCGTGCACGCTCGCCAAGTCGGACTCGGCCATAAAGGTGGTTCGCAGCCACCTTAAAGTGTGATCGCACGAGTGTTCGACCACGCGTAGCGTGGAACGCATGGACACCACTGATGCTCCCGAGACGTGGCGCTTGAGCCCGTCGGAGCTTGCCGCCGCACTGCGCGAGGAGATCCGCATCTCCCGCGTCGCAGAAGCGCGCGCCGGTGCGTTGATCGCCGAGATCGAGACCCGCGGTATCAAAGCCATGTACGGCTACCACACCACCGCGACGTTCCTCATGCACTTGTTGAACATCTCCCGATCCGAAGCGAACCAACGTGTCAGACGCGCCCGAGCCCTCAACCCAGCACGCGGCCGCGAGGATGGGAACCCCATCCCCGCGGCCGCCCCGACCACAGGAGCCGCCGCCAGCGAAGGCGCCATCAGCGACAACCACATCGATGTCATCCTGAACGCGCTGAAGAAAGCACCGCCCTCAGTCGCTCCCAAGGAACGCGAGTCCGGAGAAAAGGTCCTCGGCGATCTGGCCCGCGAGGTCGATCCGGTCACCCTCGCCAAAGCCGCCGCGGCACTACTCACCAATCTCGGTCCCGACAGACCCGTGCCGCACGACACACCACCAAAGGAACCCACCAACGAAGCCCGCCGCAGGCTACGCGCGGACGGACGGGTGGAATGGACCCTGACGCTCACCGGCGTCGCCGCCGCCCAAGCCGAGCTCTACACCAGCGAACGCACCCCACCCGCCACCGACGACGAGACCGACACCCGCAGCCACGCGGAGAAACTCGGCGACACCTGGGCGGAGGTCATCTCCCACGCCATCGGCGACCCCGAACTGCCGAGCAATGACGGCATCCCCTTACAGCTCACCCTCACGACCACGATCTCCGAACTCCTCGCCGAATCGGGCACCGTCCCGCTCGAAGGCGGCCGGAACATCACCGCCCGCGAAGCACGCCGGGTATGCTGCGAGGCCGACGTCTACGTAGCGATCCTTTCCGGCACCGACGTCCCGCTCGACCTTTCAAGGCTTCAGCGCTATGCCAGCCCCGGCCAGCGGCGCGCATTGGCCTTGCGGGACCAAGGCTGCGCCTTCCCCGGCTGCCGCCGCACGCCCCGCGACTGCGACGCCCACCACGTGATCCACTGGCTCAACGACGGCGAAACCAAGCTCGAGAACCTCTGTCTTCTCTGCCCGCACCACCACCAGCTCATCCACACCTCACCTTGGGAAGTCCACATCGCCGACGACGGCAAGCCCACCTTCACCCCGCCCGACGACCTCGACCCCCAGCGAAGACCCCAGCGCAACACTGCCCACGACACCTCCGCCGTCACCTGACCGCGGCAAGGTGAGGGTGGCGCTCAACCTCGAATCAACCGGCCACTCCAACCCCGGCTGCACGACGCGACCCCCGTCCCCACAGCAAGCTCACCGCCATGTTCCAGAAAATCACCGCACTCACCCTCGCGGCGCTCCTGGCCACCACGGGCGTCGCCCAAGCAAGCGACAAATACACCCTCGACCTGCCGCCCCCGAACGGTCCCTACAAGGTCGGCACCACAGCACTCCACCTCAAGGATCCAGCAAGGCAGGACCCATGGAACCCCGCGCTCCGCAGGGAACTCATGGTCTCGGTGTACTACCCGGCCTCCGACACCCGAGGCCGGGTGGTCGCGCCGCAGTTCACGCCTGGAGCCGCCGAGAGTTTCGGAGCGTTCGATACCGTCTACCTGCATCCGCAGTTGCCGCAAGGCAAGGTCGACTGGGGCGCCACTAAGACCCACTCCTACCTTGACGCGCCCGCACAACGCACCAAGCGCCCCATCATTTTCTACACGCCCGGCGGAGCAGAGCCGCGGACGCTGGGCAGCGGGATCGCCGAGGATCTGGCGAGCCGGGGATTCGTGGTGGTGACCATGGATCACACGGGAGAGGCGAGTGAGGTCGAGTTCCCGGACGGGGTGCGGCCGATCCAGCTGCCGCCGGACCCGGCCGAGTTCCCCCAGACCATCCGGAAGTCGCTCGACACGAGGGTGGCTGACACCAAGTTCGTGCTCGATCAGCTCGAACTGCTGGCCGGCGGCTCTAACCCGGATGTGGACGGAAAGCCGTTGCCTGCCAACCTGAACCGGGCGGTGGACATGCGACGGGTCGGGATGTACGGACACTCGCTCGGCGGGGGCGCCGCGGTCAAGGCCACATATGAGGATCCGCGCATCGACGCCACTGTCAGCATGGAGAGCTACCTCAGCTACTGGCCCGCCCCGCAGGGCCAGCCTCGTGAGATCTTCCCCGTCGCGCAGGAGGGAACCCAGCGGCCGCTGCTGCTCTTGACCTCCGAGCGCGGGCAGGACGACGACATGCGCAGCGACTGGTCACACCTGCTCGCCTCCGGCCAGGCACGGCGCGTGCACTACGACGACGCCGCGCACTACGTCTTCACCGACTACGGCCCGATGGCCCAGCAGTTGCACCGGGCCGGGCTCATGACCACCGAAGGCACGGCCGCCCTGGTGGGCACGACGGACTACACCCGCGCGATCCGTAAGACGATCGCCGACTTCTTCACCTGCGCCCTCCGCTAGCCGAGGTCGCCTCCGCTAGTCCGGGTTGCCTCCGCTAGTCCGGGTCGTCGGTGTGGCGGGCGGTTCTCGCCGCCCGCCACACTCACGATCCCCACACTCACGACCCCACGTCGCGCGGATCGTCACAGCCGGGCCAGAATGCGGTCGCGGGCTGTTTCGAGGTGATGCTTCATCGCGTCTTTGGCGGCTTTGGGGCGGCGGGCGATCAAGGCTTCGGCGATGGCGTGGTGTTCGTCGATCGTCTGCTCGCCGAAGGGCTGGTTGTAAGACAGGCGGAAGAAGTGCAGGTGGCAGTGGGTGCGGGTGATGGCCTGCTCAACCGCCTCGTTGCCTGCCATGTGGAGGATCAGCTGATGGAGACGGGCGTCGTGGGCGGTGAGGGCCTTGTACCCCTCATAGTTTCCGCTGGTCGGCGCCGCCGGGCAGGTCTGTAGCTCGGCTCGCAGGGCTAAAGCCAGCGGCTCGGTCATCTTCGTCGCGGCCTTGCCCGCGGCTTGAGGCTCAAGGAGGAGCCGGAGTTCGTAGAGGTCTGCGATCTCCTGCGGCGTTAGGAGCTCGGTGGCCCGGTAGCCGCGCAAGGGAAGGCGCGAGACCAGGCCTTCCGACTCCAAGCGGGCCAGTGCCTCGCGGACGGGGGTGCCTGAGACCTGCAGCTCCCGGGCGACCTCGTCGATATTGACGCGGTCGCCCGGGGAGATGCCATGGTTCATGATGAGCGCGCGGATCTGCTCGTACACACTGTCGGCGAGCACCTGCCTGCTCGGCAATTCCATGGACCCAGTATATCGTGCATGATCCACGATCACAGGGAGCCCAGGTCGATCGCCGCCGCGAGTGCCTCGTTGCCCGCGTCCGAGGGATGCAGCTTGTCCTCCGCCGAGTACTCCGGCTTCATGCGCAGGGGGTCCTGCGAGTCGGCGATCGCGGCGGCGAAGTCGACGACGCCGTCGAAGATGCCGCTGGTGCGGATGAACTCGTTGACCGCCGTGCGGGTGGCCTCCAGCCCGGTGTCCCAGCCCCACCAGCCCTTGAACGGGGTGATCGTCGCACCGATCACGCGGATCCCCTTGGCGTGCAGGCGATCCACCAGCGCACGGTACCCTGCGGCGAACTTGGCCGGATCGTTCTGGCGTGGATCCTGGAGCATGTCGTTGATGCCCTCCAACAGGATCACCGTGCGCACGGCCGTCCGATCGAGCGCGTCGTCGTCCACACGCGACAGTCCGCTGCGGCCGTACGCGAGCTCGCCGCCGTCGAGCAGCAGCCGGTTCGCGCTGATCCCGGAGTTGAGCACGCCGAAACGCTGACCCAGCCGGTCCGCCAGATAGTCCGGCCAGCGGTGATTGGCACTCGATGTCGAGTAGCCGCCGTCGGTGATCGAGTCGCCGAACGCGAGCACGCTCGCCGACGCGGCCGAACCGCGGACGTCGATTTCCTTGACGTAGAACCAGGATCCGACCTGCCAGCCGAACGCGGCGCCCGAGACGTCACCGACATGGTCGCCCGTTCCCGCGAACGAGGTCTGGCTCGCGGCCGGGTGATACGTCGCCGGTCCCGACGACGGTGTGTATGTGGTCACCAGCAGGTCCCCGTCCGCGGGCACCGCGAAGTCCAGCGGATCGCTGCGTACATCCTGACCAGCGGGAACAGTCACCGTGGCACGCCCGGCGAAGGTCAGGCGGCGCAGCGAGCCAGGCACGGCGTCGGCGGCCTGCCCAGCGCGCAGCGCGACGCTCGCGCTCAGCAGCAGTGGCGACGTGCCGAACTTGTTGCTCAGGGTGACCCGCGCCGACGTCCCGGCCACGCTGGTGTGCACGATGTTGCGCACCGACTGCCCGGCCCGTGACTCGCCACCCGCCGCGGGTGCCGTGCCCCAGGTTCCGACCCAGCCTTCGTCAGCGGCCGGGGTACCGAATACCTGGACCTCGGCCAGTGACAAATAGTCTCGGCGAGCGAGCTGCACCATCACGTACCGCCCGGTCACCGACAGCGGCACGGAAGCGGAGCCGCTCAGCCGCTGCGACCACACGCCAGGGCGCGCGGCCTGCTGTTCCGGGGTCAACGAGGTGTCGAACGGGTGCGCCGAGACGAACAGCCAATAGTCGTTGAGCCGTTCGGAACAGCAATCCGTGCGGTTCCAGACGTTGACCGTGCTCATGGGACCGACCGCGCCCAGGTCGACCTGCCACCACGGATGCGCTTCGAGATCGGTGTGGCTCACGGAGTTGTAGCCGAACACGCCATTGGTGTCACCGTCGACCGCGTGTGAGGCGAGGCCACCCCATGCTTCCGACGACTGCGTGGCGATCTTGCCCAACGCCAGGTCCGGACTTCCCGCAAGGCCAACGGAGAAGATGTGCAGCTTGGGCGAATCCGGGAGGCGGACGGTCTTGACCGTCTTGTGCGGATCCAGCTTCACCACGGCGAAGAACACGTGCACCGGCCGGTTGTCGCGGCCGCCGGGTCCGTTGCGGTACGGCATGCTCACCACCGGGACCACCGACGGCGTGCCTTCCCAATTGGGGCTGCCGATCGTGAAGTCCTGGTTGCTGCCGTCCGTGTACTGCACCCTGCCCATGCCTTGCGTGTCCAGTGTGCCCGAGGTGCTGGCCAGCAGGAACCCGAGGGTGTCGGAGGCGCCGCTGACCCCGACAAGCTGGCCGCGCGAGATCGCGTTGTCCGGCGAGCCCGTTGGCCAGGTGAACTTGATGCCGTGCGACGAGATCAGCGCACCCGGGGTCACGCCCTTGGCCGCCAGGGCCTCGGCCGAGTAGCTGTAGCCATACCCGTCGACGTTGCCGCGCGAGGTGTCACCGTCGCGCGTGATGCCCACGTTGTCGAAGCGCGTGCTCAGCCCGGCGCACAGCGAAGACGCCACGGCCGAACTCGTTCCGGAAGCAGTGCTCACGGTGACCGTGCCACCCGCGGGTGCCGACACCGTCAGGTGGTTCGGCGACACATAGACCGGCGGAACGCTTTTGCCGCCGACGGTCACGGCCGAGTCCGGGGTGAAGCCGGAACCCGACAGCAGCAGGTCGCCCGTGCAGGATGGCGAAACCAGCACGAGGACCGGTGGACGCGAGGTCGTCAGGTCGCGGAACGCCGGTTCGAGGCCGGCCGCCGCCAGCACCTCGGCGGGGATCTCGCCGGCCTGCGGGTTCGGTGAGATCAGGCGGTTGCCGCCCAGGTCCTCGAGGCCGACCGGGGCCGGCGCGCACGGGAACGAGTTGAGCGGGCCGACGTGGTAGTTGTCCTTGAGCCGCACGTGTCCTGTGGTCGAGCAGCCGCCGTTGAAACCACCGCCGTCGTCGTACTGGACGTTTCCGGTGATGGTGACGTAGTCGCCGCCTTCGTCGTTGTAGACGGTGTTCGCGGTCTTCTTCCCGCTGAAGTTGACGTTCCCGGTGACCGTCAGCCCGTGCTCGTAGCTCGTGCCCTGGGGCCCATTGGTGTAGACGGCACCGCCGTCGTAGCGGACGAGCATGTCGCGGTAGACGAGGTTGTTCGAGATCGTGTTGTCCGCGTTGATGTTCGGGTTCTCACCGGGGAACACCGAATTGGTACGCCAGCCACCCCAGCCCGAAGAGATGCCGGTGTACGGCACGTCGCCGATCTCGTTGTGCACAATGGACGTCCCGCGTGAGTAGCCGTTGACGATCGCGGGCGCGCCGGTGAACTCGACGCCGGTGTGGCGCAGCAGGTTGTTCCGGATCGTGTTCCCTGTCGCGATCTCCGCCTCGGTGGCGGGCCGGGGATCGTCGACCGCGCCGAGCAGGATGCCGATACCCGACACGTCGGTGACGACGTTCCCTTCGATCAGGTCCCGCTGGACGCCGTGCTGCAGGCCGAGCCCCGCTCCTCCGAGATGCGTGAAAGTGTTGCGCACGAACGAAACGTCGCGAGTGCCGGTGAGGTCGACCGCCGCGTCCGGCCGCGTCCACGACGCGAACGGGCAGGTTCCCTTGGGCACCGAGTACTCACAGAGGCCCTGGCTCTTCGAAGCGCCCGGCCCGGTGAGCGTGAAGTTGGCCTGCATCTCGACGAATCCGTCATCGCCGCTCGGCCGCAACCAGGTCGCGTACGCGAACTCGATGCCTTCGAACGTCATGTCGTGCAGCGGTGCGGCGGCCGAGGTCGACGTGCGCATCAGCTGCTCCAGCTTGGGTGCGACGAAATGCATCGACCGTACGTTCTCGCCGGGTTTGGGCTGGTAGTAGACGACGTGCTGGGCCTCGTCGAGGTACCACTCCCCTGGGCTGAGCAGCTCGAACGCGTTCTCGACGCGGCTCGGCACCGCGTCGGACGGGTAGGTCGGGAAGCCCCCGGCCGGGTTGTCGCCGAACGGTCCGCGCGGCTGGTCGGCGAGCTTCATGTTGTCCCAGCAGGGCTGCCGCATCGTGACGGCCGAGCCCTGGATCGACGCGACGCCGCACCTGGGCTCGCTCCACGAACCATGTCCGTCGCCGAGCACGAACTCGATCGACGACGGATTGCGCCACGACGCCATCGCCGGGCTGTCGAAACCGGCCGGCGTCTGCTTCATCGGGACTTCGCCCTGGGCGCGTGGGAGGCGGACCCCGTCGGCGTAGAGCTGGCGCGTGCGCAGGTCAGCGGGCACGCGCGCACTCCACAGGCCGCCCGACTCGCGCCAGCCCGTGACCGGGAGCCCGCCGCTGAACACGGGTTTCTGGCCCGGCGCGGCCTGCCAGCGCACACCGGAGTCCTCGGCGCCGAACACGAGCGGCGCGGTCAGCGAATAGGTGCCGCCCGCGAGCCGGACCACGACGTCGGCGTACCGCGAAAGCTGACGGGCCCGTTGCTGAGCAGTGGTGACCGAGCACGGCAGCATGGCCGCGCACAACGGCCCGACTCCGTTCGGCGCCGCGTAGACGACGATCTGCCGCGCGGCGGCCACGGCCGGTGTCGCGAGGGCCAAGCACGCGACGGCCAGTAGGGCACCCAGTCTGCGCAAGAACACAGTCGTTCCTTTCAGAGCCAGCCGAGCAGAGCGGTCAGCCGCGTGACCGCGGCTTCGAAGACTGCGGGATCGAGGACGGCGCCGGTGTGCCGTCCGCTGTCGATGGGCCGCGTGAAGAAGCGCGACGGCAAGGTGTCGAGCGCGGGGCGCAGGCCTTCGCGCAGGTTGTAGCGACGCATCAACGCCAGCCGCCGCTGTCCCCACGCACGCAATTCACCGGGGGTGATCGGCCAGCCGGTGACCGCGGCGAGCAAGGAAGCGGCGGAGTCCTCGTCGAGATTGCGGGTCGGCGGCGCGGCGAACAGGCACAGTCCGGCCGCGTCGTAGCCGCTCCACAGTTCCATCAGATCGGCGACGTGGTCCACTTTGGACTCGGTCAGCGTGGCCATCGGCTCCCCGGGGAGGAATCCGTCGACCGGGTCGAAGTCGATGTCGTGCTCGACGGCGTCGTAGCGCGGCCCGAGCGGATGCACCGCGTAGGCCAGCCCGAGCCCCTGGCAGCCACGCGGGTCGAAGGCGGGAAGTTCGATTCCCTTGCTGTGCATGGCATACGGCTCGAATCCGAGCAGCCGTGACGCGCGCGCGACCCCTTTGGCCAGGATGTCGTCGCCCTGGACGATCTTCGCCGCCAACGCCGTCAGAGCGTCGGCATCGCCGAAGGCGGGCCCGGCGAGCAGGCCGTCTTGGGCGAGTTCACAACGGAACGCCAGCACGCCGGCCAGCGATACCGGATCCACGCCGGTCCGGTGACACCAGGCGTTGAGCTCGAGCACGATGCCGAGGTCCTCGATCGCGAGGTTCCCGGCGAACGCGGCCACCGCCTCCTGGTGCAGGGTGTGGCCGTCGAACGACTTGAGGCAGTCCTGCGGACAGCCGGGACAGCCACCCGAAGACCTGCTCAGGCGGGCTCGGTAGGCCTCCGGGGTGAACCCCGCCAGGTTCACCCCGGAGGTGCTGTAGTTGCGGACGCCGAGATAGCCATCGAGCCCGCTCGCGGGCCACGCGCCGAATCCCGGATCCGCTTTTTGGCTCAGCGTCAGCGGATTCGCGTTGATCCTGGCCTGGTAATCGTCGGTGATCCGGACGACCGCGGCCGGATCGGCGAACTCGGCTGGGGAACCACCCGTCACCACGACGGCTTTCAGCAGCTTGGCACCCAGCATGGCGCCGAGTCCCATGCGTGCCGCCGGATGCGAGTAGTCCGCGACGACGCCGGCGAAGCGCACGAGGTTCTCCCCCGCCGGTCCGATCGCCGCCACATGCGCGCCGAGACCGTGCCGTTCGAGCAAGCGATCGGTCGTCTCCGTGGTGTCGGCGCCCCACAGATCGGCCGCGTCGAGCACCCGCGCCGAGCCAGGACCGAGCAGGAGGTAGCTCGGGCGCGGCGCTCGGCCCGTGATCGACACCGCGGTGTGCCCGAGGTCGGCCAGTGCGGGCCCGAACGGTCCCTCGACGCGGCTTTCGGCGATGCCGCCGGTCAACGGTGACCGCGCGACCAGCGAAAACCGGTTCAAGGCGAGCGCACGCCGTCCCGAAAACCCGGCGACGAACACTACCGGCTGATCCGGATGCCACAGCGGCGACGACGGCACGGCGAGCAGTTCCTCGACGGCGAGGAAGCCGCGCCGGTCCACCTCTTCGACCGCAGAGGCGCCGGTGCCGAGGTCGACCCGCAGCAGTGTCACGACCCGGCCCCGGCGTGGATATGGCCCATCACGGCCTGGCTGGTCCGCGGATAGTCGTGATCGTTGACGACCTCGCCGCGCACCGCGAATTCACGCATCACGAAGATCCGGTCGGCCAAGGTGACCATCTCGACCAGATCGCTGGTGATCAGCACCACCGCCAGCCCGTCGGCGGCGAGTTTCCAGATCAGCTCGTGGAACGCCGCTTTGGTACGCAGGTCGATGCCAACGGTCGGTTCGTCGATGACCAGGATCTCGGTGTCGGCCGCCAGCCATTTCGCCAGGCTGACCTTTTGCTGGTTGCCACCGGACAGCTCGCCGACAGCGCGGTCGACCGAGGAGAGCCGGATGCCCAGCCTGTCGACGTACCGGGCCGCGAGCTCACGCTCGGAGCGCGCGGAAATGCCCAGCCGCCGTGACAGCCGGTCCCACACCGGGACCGCGATGTTGCGCGCGATCGACTGCTCCAGAAACAGCCCTTCGTGCTTGCGGTCCTCGGGCACGTAACCGATGCGATGCCGCCGCAACGCGTCCCGCACGCCTCGGATCCGAGTCGCCTTGCCCCGCACGCGAACGGAGCCGGACGTGATGGCCGACAGCCCGAGCAACGACTTCGCGAGTTCGGTCCGCCCGGCTCCGACCAGGCCATACAGGCCGACGATCTCGCCGCGTCGCACAGTCAACGAGACGTCGTGATGCCCGAGAGCGGTGCTCACGGAATCCAGTTCGAGCATCGGCTCGGCGGGTTCGGCACGGGCGGGAAAGTCGAGCACGGTGTGCTCACGACCGACCATCGCGGTGATCAAATCGGTCCGTGACACCGAGGCCAGCGGGACGGATTCGAGCACCGAGACGCCATCGCGCAGCACGGTGACCGTGTCGCACAGGTCGTACACCTCTTCGAGCTTGTGGCTGACGAACAGCACGGCCGTGCCCGCGTCGCGCAGCCGCCGCACGACCGTGAACAGCCGCTCGACCTCGCTCGGCGTGCTCGCCGTCGTCGGCTCGTCCAGCAGCAGGACGCCCGCGCCCAGCGAAAGCGCTTTGGCGACTTCGATCAGCTGGAGCTGGGAAACCGGCAGGCCGCGCACCGGCCGATCCGGATCGAGGTCGAGACCGACGAGGTCCAGGCACCGCACCGCTTCGGCCCGCGCGGCCGCCCGGTCGAGCAGGCCGCGCTTCGACGGCGGGCGGCGCAGCATGATGTTCTCCGCGATCGAGAATCCCGGCACGAGGTTGCGCTCCTGGTGGACCACGGCGATCTCGCCGTCGGACTCCAGCCGCCCGGCGTCGGGTTTGTACACCCCGGTCAGGATCTTGATCAGGGTCGACTTCCCGGCACCGTTCTCGCCGAGCAGCGCGTGCACCGAGCCCGGCTCGATCCGCAGGTTGGCGCCGTCGAGCGCCCTGACCCCGGGGAAAGCCTTGACCAGCCCTTCCGCCCTCATATCGCCACCCGCCGCCGCTGGGTCAGCAGCACCGTGCCGAGCACGACCGCGCCGACCACGAAGCTCACCCAGCTCGGGTCGAGCGAGAACTGTGCTCGCGCGACGTCGACCAGCCGGACGATGAACGCGGCGAGCACCGTGCCCGTCACCGAGACCGCGCCGCCTGCCAAGGCCGTCCCGCCGATGATCGGTGCGGCGAAGCTGGCGAGCAGCCAGTCGCCGCCGATGCTCTGGTTGACTCCGGGCGCGGTCGCCAGCGTGACGACCGCGGCCGCGCCGACCAGCAGGCCGGACAACCCGTGCGCCAGAACCAGTGACCGATCGTTCGAGATGCCGGACAGCTTGGCCGCCAGCGGGTTGCCGCCGCTGGCGAGCATCCGGCGGCCGGCGACGGCGTGCCGCAGGAACCCGGCGACCGCTCCGGCGACGAGCAGGACCAGCACGAACACGACCGGGATGTGGAAGAGCGCGAGCGAGCCGAACGCGCGCAGCGGATAGTCCGACACCGTCGCGGTGCCGATGACCTGGTACTGCAACCCGGTCAGCATGGTCATCGTGGCGAGCGTGACGATGAACCCGTTGATCCTGGTCAGTACGACGAGCACCCCGTTGACCAGTCCGACGGCCGCGCCCAGCGCGAGCGCGCCGAGCACGGTCAGCCAGGCGGGCACACCGAGGTCGGCCATCGCCCGGCCGCCCGCGACGGCGACGAAGCCGCCGAGCGCCCCGACGGACAGGTTCATCTGGCCGACGGCGAGCGCGACCAGCTGCGCGAGCCCGATCAGGATCGGAACCGCGAGGTAGACGAGCATGGTCTGCAGCGAAGGCCCGGCCAGCAGCGAACCTCCGGAGGCCACGGCCAGCGCGGCGAACCCGGCGAGCGCGACCGCGGGAAGTGAGTACTTCATCGGCGCACCGCCCGTCGCTCGCCGATGACGTGCCGGATCCGGTCCAGCGACAACGCGGCCAGCAGGATCGCGCCCAAGGACAACGACAGGCTCTCGACGCTCGCGCCGAGCATCGTCAGCCCCTGGCGGATGACCTGCGTCAACGAGGTGCCGAGGAAGGTGCCGAGAATCGACACCGCGCCGCCGGTCAGCAGCGTCCCCCCGAGCACCGGCCCGAGGAACGACGGCAGCATGAACTCCGAGCCGATCCCCGCGGTGAACGAGCCGCTGGTCACCGCCAGCAGGAACCCGGCCAGCGCGGCGAGCGCGCCCGACAGCGCGTGCGCGCCGACGATCCGGCGCGGCACGTCGATCCCGGACAGTTCCGCCGCGACCGGGTTCGTGCCGACCATCAGCATCTCCCGGCCCGCCCGAGCCCGCCGGAACAAGTACCCGACCAGCGCCATCGCGATCAGCGCGAACACGAACAGCTGCGGCACCGCGCCGGACCCGCACAGGTCGCCGGCACAGACGTCCGCGAGCGAGTACTGCCGCAGCTCGGCCATCCCCGCGGGCTTCGAGACGAACGCCGCCGAGGTCGTGAACTCCGAGTACACCAGTGAAATCAGCCCGAGCAGCGCGAAGTCCATCGCCAGTGTCACGACGAACGAGTTGACGCCCGAGGTCGTGATGATCAACCCGGTCAGCGCGCCGATGGCGGCGCCGGCGAGCAGCCCGACGGCCAGCCCGGCGTAGAGTGGGAGGTGCCAGTTGTCGTACGCGAGGCCCATGAACATCGCGCCGAACGCGGCCATCCGCCCGACCGCGATGTTGAGATGCCCGATCGAGAGCACCGCGAGCTGCGCCAGCCCGACCACGGTCAGCGTCGTGATATCGCGCAACAGCGGGAAGAGCACGAACCGCTCGTCGAAGAAGCCCGCGCGCAGTGAGCCGAAGACCAGCACTAGTGCCACGATCAGCGCGACCAGCCCGGTGCGTTGATCGACCAGTACCCGTTTCGGCGCGAGCACGGTCATGCGACGCGCCGATCGTCCATCGCGTCGCGGTCCCACGCGATGCCGAGCCCCGGTGTCTCCGGCGCGACCGCGTGCCCGTCCACGACGGCCATCTCGGCGGTGGTGATGGCGCGCAGCTGCGGGATGTGCTCGACGTAGCGGCCGTTCGGGATGGCCGCTACGAGGCTGACGTGCAGTTCCATCAGGAAATGCGGGCAGACCTCGACGTTGAACGCCTCGGCCAGATGCGCGACCTTGAGCCAGGGGGTGACCCCGCCGATCCTGGCCACGTCGACCTGGACGATCGACGCGGCGCCGCGTTCGAGGTATTCGCGGAACTGCGCGATCGAGTACATCGACTCGCCGACCGCGATCGGGATGCTGGTCGAGCGCGCGAGCCGGGCGTGCCCGCTGACGTCATCGGCGGGCAGCGGCTCCTCCAGCCAGAACAAGTCCACAGTGGACAAGGCCTTGGCGCGGCGGATCGCTTCGGCGCACGTCATCGACTGGTTGGCGTCGACCATGAGATCGAACCTCGGGCCGACTGCCTCGCGGATGGCGCGCAGCCGCTCCAGGTCCTCGCCCGCGGTCGGCTTGCCGATCTTGACCTTGATCCCGCCCCAGCCGGCGTCGACGGCGGCCTTCGCACCGAGCACCAGCTCGTCGACGCCCAGGTGCAGCCAGCCGGTTTCGGTGTCGTACAAGGGAATCCGAGGACGGAACCCGCCTGCGACGCGCCAAAGCGGCTCGTCGGCACGCAGGCAGCGCAGGTCCCAGAGCGCGGTGTCGACGGCCGCCAGCGCGAGCGAGGTGATCGCGCCGACCGTGGTCGAGCGGGTCGACGCGAACAGCTCGCGCCAGATCGACTCGACCAGCCGTGCGTCGCGGCCGATCAGCCGGGGCAGGAGATTGTCCCTGAGCAGGGCGAGCACGGCGGTGCCGCCGGTGCCGATCGTGTAGGCGTACCCGAGGCCGACCGCGCCGTCATCGGTCCGCAGCTCGACGAAAACGGTCTCCTGCTTGAGAAACGCCTGCACCGCGTCGGTCCGCGTACGCTCGACCTCGACGTCCACGAGGAACGCGTCAGCCTTGACCACCTTGGTCACCGGGTCTCCTTGCAGGTCAGCAGCTGGTCGAATTGGGCAGTGAGCTGGGCGGTCTTGGCCTGCCGCTCGGCGTCGAACGTCGCGACCGTCGCGGCGGTGACCACGAACGAGCCGGAGTCGACGGTGACGCCCGGCTGCTTGAGCGTGCAGGCGCCGGTCGCGAGCTTGGTCAGTACCTGCGTGCCGACATAGGCCTGGCCAGCGGGGTTCTGCGCGACCGTGGCCGCGACCGAGCCGTCGCGGATCCCGGCGAGTGTCTCGGGCGCGTCGTCGATCGCGACCACCTTGACCGGCAGGCCGGACGCCTTGACCCCGGCCGCCGCGGCGACGGCCGGGTTGTACGCGGTGGTGACGATGCCCTGGATGTCCTTGCCGTGTGCGGAAAGCAGGTCCGACACGGCCTTCTGCGCCGACTGCAGGTCCTTGTCGACGTCGGTGATCGTGGTCAGCAGCGTGACCCCGGTTTCCTCGACGGCCTTGCGCACGCCCGCGATCCGGCGCTGGGTGTTGGAGTCGACGTTGTTGCCGGTGAGGTGCACCAGCGTGCCCTTGCCGCCCATCGCCTCGATGGCCGCTTTCGCCGCCTTGTACGCGGCGTCGCCGACCTCGGTCGACAGGCAGAAATCGGCGTCGACCTTGTCGCCAGCAGGACACGAACCCAGCGAGGCGACGGAAGCGCCGCGCGCTTTCAGGTCGCTGAAGGTGCTGTTGATGTCCGTCGGGGACACCCCGAACACGCCGAATGCCGTATATCCCTGCGAAGACAACGCGTTGAGCACGCTGTTCTGCTTGGCCTGGTCCCACTGGCTCGTCTCGTCGAAGGTGACCGCGCCCAGCTTGAAGTCGGTTTTGGCGCGCTGGCCCGCCGGTTTCCAGTCCTGGAAGTACGCGTGCGGGCCGCCGGGCACCAGCGCGACCTTGACCGAGTCGGCGGGCTTGGCCTGCTGCGGCGCGGCCGCGCCGGTGTTCGCGCCCCGGGTGCTGCAGGACGCGGTGAGACCGAGGAGCAGGAGCATCACGGCGAGCTTGCGGGTCGGCATCGTTGCCTCGCAGAATCATATAGGATCTTTGATGCGTGATTCTTACGCCGCGAGCGAGGCGGCGTCAACCACCGAACCAGCGAGACATCCAGCAAGACATCTGATCTATCAGAGCACTCGATCAATCATTAGTAGGACTTTTGCTGCCACAGAAGGGTTTTATCCGTTCGCAGGTTGACACTATCGAAACATAGGTCGTACGTTTCGGCGAGTGTCCGCCCTCCTGTGTTAACCCCGCCGAACGGACCTTTCATGACCAATTCCCGCCGTACCTTCCTCAAGCTCACCGGCGCCGGCCTCGCGCTCAGCGGGCTCCGCCCGTTCGAAGCCCACGCCGAACCCGCCAGACCCGAAGACGTCGACTTCGTGCCGGACGACCAGGCCAGCACGCTCTGGTACCCGGCGCCGGCGACCGAAGCGAAGATCATGGAGCAGGCGCTGCCCGTCGGGAACGGCAGGCTCGGCGCGCTCACCGGTGGCGACCCGGCAAACGATTTCCTCTACCTCGCCGACGCCTCGCTCTGGTCGGGCGACGCCAACGACGTATTGCAGGACGACGGCCAGTTCCCATACGAGACAAAGAAGTTCGGCACGTTCAGCGTGCTGGCCAAGCTCCGGATCAAGATCCCGGCGCACGCCAAGTTCACCGGGTACCGCAGGCAGCTCGACCTGAGCAACGGCGTGGTGTCGGCGAGCTACACCGTCAACGGCACCCGCTTCACCCGCGAGGTCTACGCGAGCCACCCCGATGACGTAGTGATCGTCCGGCTCAGTGGCGGTCCGCAGTCGGGCACGATCACGCTCGAGGGCACCCACGGCGAGAAGGTCACCGACGCGTCGTTCGCCGCGGCGCTGCCGAACGGCCTGAAGTACGCCGCCGTCGTCAGCGCGACCGGGTCCGGCAAGATCGCGGCCAAGGGCGCCGATGTCATCTTCGCCGACTGCCGCGACCTGCTGATCGTGTTCAGCGGCGGCACGAACTACTCGGCCGACGCCACCAAGGGCTTCCGCACCACCGGTGATCCGCTCGCCATCGCGAAGACCAAGGCGCGCGCGGCGGCGACCGCGAACGCGGCGGCGCTGCTGGCCACGCACGTCAAGGACTACCAGTCGCTGTACAACCGGCAGACGATCGACCTCGGCCGGTCGAGCCGGACGCAGCGCGCGCTCGACTCGTGGTCGCGCATCGCCGTCCGCCACACCTCCGGCAAGCCGGACCCGGAGCTGGAGGCGAGCTACCTGCAGTTCGGCCGGTACCTGACGATCACGTCGTCCCGCGACAGCCTGCCGATCAACCTGCAAGGTCTCTGGCTGCACACCAACAACCCGGACTGGATGGCGGACTACCACACCGACATCAATGTCCAGATGAACTACTGGCTGGCCGACCGCGCGGGGCTTTCGCCCTGTTTCGACGCGTTCGCCGACTATTGCGTCTCACAGCTGAGTTCATGGTCTTCGGTCACCCAGAAGCTGTTCAACGATCCCCGCAACCGCTTCCGCAACACCAGCGGCAAGATCGCGGGCTGGGCGGTCGCGTTCTCGACCAACACCCACGGCGGGCTCGGCTGGTGGTGGCATCCCGGCGGCAACGCGTGGCTGTGCAACTCGCTGTGGCAGCACTACGAGTTCACGCAGGATCGCGCGTACCTGCGCAAGATCTACCCGCTGCTCAAGGGCGCCTGCGAATTCTGGGAGTCGCGGCTGATCACGATGAAGGTCAACGGGCGCGAGGTGCTCGTCGACGACAACGACTGGTCGCCCGAGCACGGCCCGCAGGACGCCAAGGGCATCACGTACGCGCAGGAAATCGTCTGGGACCTGTTCGAGAGCTACCGCGCGGCGACGGCGGCGCTCGGTGTCGACACCGCTTACGCGACCACGATCAAAGGCCTGCAGGACCGGCTTCACCTGCCCGAAGTCAGCCCGAAGACCGGCTGGCTGCAGGAGTGGATGAGCCAGGACAACCTCGGCGAGACCACGCACCGGCACCTCTCGCCGCTCGTCGGTTTCTTCCCCGGCGACCGGATCGCCGCGGACACGTCTCCCCCGGCGCTGCTCGACGGCGTGCGGAACCTGCTCATCGCACGCGGCATGGAGAGTTACGGCTGGTCGTGCTCGTGGCGCGCGCTGTGCTGGGCGCGGCTCAAGGACGCCGACCGCGCGTACCAGTCGGTGCTCAACGTGCTGCGGCCGTCGATCAACAAGGGCAACGGCACCGCGGCCAACTTCTTCGACATGTACGCCAACGGCGATCACATGCTGTTCCAGATCGACGCCAACCTCGGCGCGCCGTCGGCGATGCTGGAGATGCTCGTCTACTCACGGCCCGGCGTGATCGAGCTGCTGCCCGCGCTCCCGTCCGCCTGGGCTTCGGGCAAGGTCACCGGCGTCGGGGCGCGCGGCGGGTTCACCGTCGACCTCGCCTGGACCGGAGGGAAGGTCACGCGCGCGACCATTCGCAGCGTCGGCGGGACCAAGACCGAACTTCGCGCGGGCTCGTGGCGCCGCACACTCACGCTGCGCGCCGGCGAATCCGTCACCGTCACCCTCTAAGGAGTCTTCATGCGCCGCTTACTGGCGTTCTTGGTCGCTATGTCGGCTTTCACCATTGTCCCTGCCGCCGAAGCGAGCGGTCAGCTCGCGTCGCCGCCGATGGGCTGGAACAGCTGGAACGCGTTCCACTGCGACATCAATGAGCAGAAGATCCGCACCGCGGCCGATGTGCTGGTCAGCTCCGGCATGCGCGACGCCGGGTACGAGTACGTCAACATCGATGACTGCTGGGCCGAGCCGCAGCGCAATGTCATGGGTGACCTCGAGGCGAACCGCAAGACGTTCCCCAGCGGTATGAAGGCGCTCGCCGATTACGTGCACGCGAAGGGCCTCAAGCTCGGGATCTACACCAGCGCGGGCACCCGGACCTGCGCGGACACCATGCCGGGCGGGCTCGATCACGAGGCCGTCGACGCGCGGACGTTCGCCGCGTGGGGCGTCGACTACCTCAAGTACGACAACTGCAACACCCAAGGCCGCCCGGCGAGCGAGCGCTACCAGGCGATGGGTGACGCGCTCAAGGCGACCGGCCGCGACATCGTCTACGCGCTGTGCGAGTGGGGCGAGAACAAGCCGTGGCTGTGGGGCCGCACGGTCGGCGCGCAGCTGTGGCGGACGACGCTCGACATCGCCGACAGCTGGGACAGCATGACCGACATCCTCGACAAGCAGATCGGGCTGGAGGCGTACTCGGGACCGGGTGGCTGGAACGACCCGGACATGCTCGAAGTCGGCAACGGCGGCATGACCGACACGGAGTACCGCGCGCACTTCGCGCTCTGGTCGATCCTGAACGCGCCGTTGATCGCGGGCAACGATCTCGGCGCGATGACCCCGGAGACGCGCAAGATCCTGCTCAACCGCGACCTGATCGCGGTCAACCAGGACTGGGGCGGAAAGCAGGGCCACAAGATCCGCGACGACGGCGACACCGAGGTCTGGGCGAAGCCGATGTCCGACGGCTCGGCCGCCGTGCTGCTGCTCAACCGGGCCAGCGCGACCAGGACGGTTTCCGCGGAGGCGTCCGCGCTGGGCCTGCGTGCGCGGGACTACCGGGTCCGGGACCTGTGGACCGGCGCCGAGACTTCGAGTGCCGGGGTCGTGCGGGCGAGCGTGCCTGGTCACGGCGCTTCGGTGTTCCGGGTGTGGCCGTCGCGAGGTGTCTTGGCGCCGCACACGACGTTGTCGCTGGACGCGCCCGAACTTTCGGGCAAGGGCGAGCCGCTGAAGACGACGGTCACCCTGTTCAACGACGGCACGACCCCGGTCGCGGCGGTGCGGGTGCGGTTCGCGGTGCCCGCGGGCTGGACGACCGATGGGTCCACCGAGGCGTCCGTACCGGTGGTCTTGCCGGGTAAGTCGTGGCAGCGGACGTTCACGGTGAAGCCGTCCGCGCAGGTTGCGGCGACCGTTTCGCCCAGTGTGTCCGCGGAGTACTGGTCTGTCGGCGGGCGCGGGACGTTGACGACGACCACCGCAACCACGCTGGCCACGGCGCCGCCCGCGGGCACAACCTCACTGTCCACAGTGGACTGGGTGAGCGCGTCCAACGGCTGGGGCCCGGTCGAGCGGAACATGAGCAACGGTGAGCAGGCGCAGGGCGACGGTCACCGGATGCGCATCGGCACCGCCGGGTACGACGACGGGCTCGGCGTGCACGCGAGTTCGCACGTGCGTTTCTACCTGGGCGGGAAATGCCGGACGCTGACGTCACTGGTCGGCGTCGACCTGGAGGCCAATGGCGGCAGCGTCAAGTTCGAGGTCATCGGCGACGGCAAGTCCTTGGCGGCATCGGACGTCGTGCGTTTCCGCGAAGAGGCCCGCCCGCTGCAGGCGGACGTGACCGGCGTGCGCGCCTTGGATCTCGTGGTGACCGACGGCGGCGACGGGTCCACTTCGGACCATGGCGACTGGGCGAACCTCAAGGTGGCGTGTTAGCCGACGACCGGGTTGGCCGATTGCGCGAATCTCGGTAACTTGGGAACTTAGAGGGACCGAGATCTGTGTTTCCAGTGGGCGAATCGACTGTCCACTGTGGAGGTGATGACCACGGCCGACGAGGTTGAAGAGCTGCGGCCAGGGTTCGACGTGACGTGGCGCGGGTACGACAGGCAAGAGGTGCAGTCGTACCTGCGCTGCGTGGAAACCGAGCTCCGGCTCCTGACCGCCGAGCGGGAAGCCGCCCGGGCACACGCGTCCGACGTCACCAGGATCCTGGAGGCGGTCGCCGAAGAGAACCGGGACCTGCGCGCCCGCATCGATCGCATCTGCCGCACCCCCATCGAACCCGACGGCCTCGCCGAACGGCTGGGCCGCATGGTCGAACTCGCCAAGGAAGAAGCGGTGGCCTTGGTCTCCGAAGCCGCCGAGGAGGCCGCCACCACCCGCGAGCGCGTCGCCGCCCAGCTCCGCGAAGCCCAAGCCCACTTAGCCGCCCTGACCCAATCCCCCTGACCACCCGCGCACAGGAACCGCGGACATCCGTACGGCAAGAGCGAACTCGAAGTTCGCCGGTCCCGTACGCGAGTTCGCCGGTCCCGTACGCGAGTTCGCCGGTCCCGTGCGTATGTTCGCCGGTCCCGTACGCGTACATAGATAGACGACACGCGTACCTGAGCGGACGACACCCGTACACAGCCGGACGACACGCGTACCTGGATGGACGACACGCCGCGCCCCAACGCGGAACACGGGGTGCGCGAGTGTGGAACACGCGGTACCTCAACGTGGGACACGGCGCCCACCCCCGCCCCAGCCCGTGTCCCACGCTCGCGCACCTCGTGTCCCGCACTCGCGCACGGCGTGTCCCGCACTCGCGCACGGCGTGTCGTCCGGTTGTGCACGCGTGTCGTCCGGCTGGGGACGCGTGTCGTCCAACCAGGCGCGCGTGCCGTCCAACCATGCGCGCGTGGCGTCCGGGTGGGGACGCGTGGCGTCCGGGTGGGGCGGGGGTCAGGCCAGGGCGGCGAGGCGGTCCAGGAAGGCGTGCTGGGACTTGAAGAGCTTGGTGCGGGCGTCGTCGAGCGAAAACCAGGCCACGCGGTCCAGCTCGGGGAACTCCTGCGTCTTGCCCGAGCGGGGCGGCCACTCCATCGAGAAGGTGCCCGGGACGACCGAGGCCGGGTCGAGGTCCGCTTCCAAAGCCCAGATCGTCACGAGCTTGCCGCCCGACTGCTTGACCTCGCCCAGCGGCACCAGGTCGCCGGAAGGCACGGGCAGGCCGAGTTCCTCCGTGAACTCCCGGCGCGCGGCGGCCTCGGGGGTTTCGTCGGGGTCGTACTCGCCTTTGGGGATGGACCAGGCGCCGTCGTCCTTCTTCGCGTAGAACGGGCCACCCATGTGGCCGAGCAGGACTTCGCGATGGGAACGGTGGAGCAGAATGCCGGCGCTGCGTTTCATGTCCGGCATTCTGCACCGGTGCTCAGTACTCGTCGTGGGGGCGCCACCAGTAGCCGGGGCCGTCGTCACCGCGGCTCTCCTCTTCCCACGCCTCCTGACGGCCGAGCGGGGTAAGATCGATGTAGCGCAGGGTCGAGAGCAGCTGGTCGCCGCCGCGGCCGGTCGTGAAGTACGTGCGGTACACCTTGTCGCCCTCGCGCAGGAAGACGCTGACGCCGAAGCTGACGACGCCGCAGTCGTCGGTGAAGGTGCTGCCCAGCGCGGAGTACCACGGGACGGTCCACTCCATGCGCTTCTTCATCGCGTCGATCTCGTCGACGGTCGCCATCGAGGTGACCACGCGCGAGATGTCGCGGTTGTGGAGCGGCTCCTGGCGGCCCATCGTGTCGACCACGAAAGAACAGCCGGGGCACGGGCCCGCCGAGGTGAACGGCATGAAGTGGTAGACGATCAGCTGGCGCCTGCCCTCGAACAGGTCGAGTAGCGTGGCCTTGCCGTCCGGTCCCTCGAAGACGTACCCGGCGTCCCACTCGACCATCGGCAGCCTGCGGCGCTCGGCGGCGAGCGCGTCCTGTGCCTTGGTGAGCGCCTTTTCCTTGACCAGCAACGCGTCACGGGCTTCCTGCCATTCTTCGGCGGAAACGACCTGTGGCATGTTCATCCCCGTTCACTTGTGAGCGACGCCAGCCGCTCGAACGTCTCCGTCCAGCCGCCCTCGTGTTCGTCGCGGCTGGCGGTGGCCGGGAACCCGACCTGGGTGAAACTCATCTTCGTTTTACCGCCGACATCATCGAACACGACGGTGACCAGCGATTCTTCGATCGTGCCGTCCACCTCGATGCCCCAGGTGAACACGAGCCGCTCCGGTTCGGCGATCTCGCGATAGAGACCGCCGGTGCGCGCCTCGAAACCGTCGGCGTCGCGGACCATGACGGCCCGCCACTCGCCACCCGGGCGGAGGTCGACGCGGATGGTGTCGAGCGGGGTGGTCATCCCGTGCGGGCCGAACCAGCGGGTGAGCTGCGCGGGATCGGTCCACGCGCGGAACACCAGGTCCCTCGGCGCGTCGAAGATCCGCGTGATCTCCAGCCGGAGGGTGTCATCCATCCGTCTTCCCTTTCCGGATCGCCCGCAGGTGGTCGTCGAGCCGGTCGAAACCGCCGTCCCAGAACATGCGGTACCTCTCAAGCCAGCTCGCGGCCGCCCCGAGCGGGCCGGCTTCCAGGCGGCACGGCCGCCATTGCGCCTCACGCCCCCTGGTGATGAGCCCGGCCCTTTCGAGCACTTTCAAATGCTTCGAGATGGCCGGAAGGCTCATCTCGAACGGCTCCGCCAGCTCGGTCACCGAGGCCTCGCCGGCCGCCAGGCGCGCGAGCATCGCGCGCCGCGTCGGGTCGGCGAGTGCCGAGAAGATGCCGCTGAGCTGGTCTGACTCCGCAACCGTCACGCTTAACCACCTAGTTAATTAACCGCCTGGTTCACTATAGCGCCGCGCCTCGTCCGGTCAAGGCCCGGAATAACCAGAAGCCGGGAAGGGTTGTCATGTGCGATCCTCAGTACCCGGCCACTCGGCAGGGGAAAACACACCAGACGAATCGCGTTGCGGGTTTCCGCGCGCGCGAGAAATTCGAGGAGGCGTTGACCATGCCCAAGGACTACATCGACTGGCGCGAAAACGCCGCCTGCCGCGACATAGATCCCGAGCTGTTCTTCCCGGTTTCCGAACTGGGCCCCGGCGCTCGCCAGGTCGCGCAGGCGAAGGCCGTGTGCGGGGCGTGCCCGGTACGCGCGAAGTGCCTGGACTACGCGCTCGACAACGGGCTCACCTCCGGCATCTTCGGTGGCACCACCGAAGGCGAACGCCGGAACCTGCTTCGCCGCAGCCGCGCCGCCTGACCGGCGCCGGGGACCTCGTGTGAGGTCCCCGGCGTCGTTTCAGCAGCCGGGCGTGAACTTGGCCGCGGCGACCCCGGCCATCAGGAACGCGCCCACGCCGTAGTTGCTCGTGGCGGTAGGACTGATCGGCTGGTACTGCGACG
Source organism: Amycolatopsis xylanica (assembly GCF_900107045.1). Taxonomy (GTDB): domain Bacteria; phylum Actinomycetota; class Actinomycetes; order Mycobacteriales; family Pseudonocardiaceae; genus Amycolatopsis; species Amycolatopsis xylanica. The sequence goes on along the minus strand of NZ_FNON01000001.1, from coordinate 501,739 downwards.
GATGCGAAGACGGCCCCTGCACGTAGCCGACCACACCGTTGGAACGCAGCGCCGTGCCGCGCAGCCAGCCCCACGCCTTCTGCACGACCGGCAGGTACGTGGCCGAGTCGAGGTACCCAAGCTGGATGCCTTTCGCCAGGCCGTAGGTGAAGAACGACGTCCCGCTCGACTCCGGCGCCGGATACGCGGCCGGATGGTCGACGTCGGCCGTCCAGTACCCGCCCGCCTGCTGGGTCGCCTTGAGCTTCGCGGACATGTCGCGCAGCAGGCTCACGTAGTGCACGCGATACGGGTCGTCCGCGGGCAACGCGGCCACCGTGTCGGTCAGCGCGATCACGATCCAGCCGTTGCCGCGCGACCAGTGCTGCGTGTCGCCGGCCCAGCGCTTGTCACGCCACCACAGTGACGCCTTCTTGTCGTAGATGTGGCTTTCCGTATAGGAGAACATCTTCGCCATCGCGTCCAGGTTCGCCTGCGTGTGACCCGGCATTCGCGCGAACGCCGACAGCCCGCCGAGCCGCACGGCGTCCACGTAGTCCATGTCGCTGACCTTGCCGCCCTGCACGCGCGTGGTCTGCTTCTTGACGTACGCCTGCGCGTCGGCGATGTACTTCGCCGGATGCGCCGGGTCGAGCTCGTAGAGGTCGAGGTACTCCTGGCTCGCCTCCGGCCCGTCGTAGTTGGGCGCGTTGGTGGGCAGCTTCCAGTTGTTCTTCGCGCCCCAGTCGGTGCCGAACTTGAGGTACTTGGCGTCGCCGGTCAGCCGGAACAACTCGAGGTCGCCCTTGATGAACAGGGAGTTGAACCACGTGGAGTCGGCGGGCTTGGCGTGCCCGGAGATCCAGTGGTCGGCCGCCTGCCGCAGCGGCGCTTCGTCGGGGCAGGCGGCAGTGGGTGCGGTGGGTGCGGCGAACGCCACATCCGGCAGCATGCCGATGGCCACGACCGCCGCGAGCGCGGCCGCGAACCTGGTTCCCTTCACGGAATTCCTCCTTGTGCCAGTGGGTTCCCGGAACTACACGAGAGCCGACGGCGGAGGCCCGGGGTTCAGGGTCGCCCCGTGCCCGTGCGGTGTCAAGCTAAGGTGGGTCTTATGATCACCGTGCGCAAATTGACCGTTTACGGCGCCGGCTGGTGCCCCGACGTGAAGCGCAGCCGCGCGTTGCTGGACGCCGGTGAAGTCGACTACGACTACATCGACGTCGAAGCCGACGAAGCCGCCGAAAAGGCCGTCAGGGAACTCCAAGGCGGTAACCGGAGGATCCCGACACTGGTCTGGCCCGACGGCACCCACCTCGTCGAGCCGACCGACCCCGAGCTGACCGCGCATCTGGAAGGCCGGTGAAACTCGGCTTCCCACTGGGCACCAGGGTGGTCGTGCGCTACCGCGTCGAAGGCGGCTTCACCGACGCACTCGGCTATCTTCGCGCGCTCGACGAGTCCACCTGCGAGGTCGAGACCAAGCGTGGCCTGTCGAGCATCGCGCTCGACGACATCGTGGCCGCGAAGGCCGTCCCGCCGCCACCGGCCCGCCGATGAGCAGGCGCGAGTCGCGAACCCGCCCCGGCCCGTCCGGCCCGCAGGCCGGCAAGTACCCGGTGCGGTTCGGCACCGCGGAGCTGCAGCGTGACTGGGACCGCGACAACGCCTGGCTGCTCAGCGTCGATGGTGTCGCACAGTCCTATGTGGACCTCGACGACCCCGGCCACCTCGAGTTCGACTATGTGCGCCGGATGGGTGACGTCGTCGACTCCCTGCCGCCGGGCCCGGTGGAGGCGCTGCACGTCGGCGGCGGCGCCTGCACGCTCCCCCGCTACATCGCGTTCACCAAGCCCGGCTCGCGCCAGCTCGTGTTCGACGCCGACGACCGGCTCGTCGAACTCGTCCGCGAGGAGCTCGAGCTGCGCAGTGTCGCCGCGCTCAAGGTCAGGGTCTGCGACGGCCGCGACGGTGTCGCGACCCGGCGCGACCACTCGGCCGACCTGCTGGTGGTCGACGCCTACCAGCGCGCCGAGATGCCGGGCGGGCTGGCGACCGCCGAGTTCCTGCGTGACACCGCGCGCGTGCTGCGGCCGTCCGGGACGCTGCTGGTCAACATCTCCGACGGCCAAGGCCTCAAGTTCGCCAAACGGGTGATGGCGACCGTCGCGGCGGTGTACCCGCACGCGCTGCTGCTCGCCGACCCCGGCGTCCTGCGGGGCAGGCGCTTCGGCAACCTGGTGCTCGCCGCTTCGAAGCACGAGCTCCCGGTCGAGACGGTCGCGCGCCGCGCCGCGTCGGCTGTGTTCCCCGCGCGCTGTGTGAGCGGCAGCGAGCTTGAGAAGCTTTTCGGCCGCGCGGAGATCTTCACCGACGAGACGCCGGTCGTCACCCCGCTGCCGCCGGACAACGCGCTCGGGCTCTAGGGCTTTAGCGCGCGAAGAGTCCTTCGACGGAATCGTCGTCGAACACGGCCTGGATGGCATCGGCCAGCAGCGGTGCGATCGGCAGGACCGTGAGCTGCGGGAACCGCGAGCTGTCCGGGATCGGCACGGTGTCGGTGAGCACGACCTCCTTGACGCCACAGGCCGCGATCCGCTCGCCGGCGTCGCCCGAGAGCACGGCGTGGGTGGCGGTGGTGATGACCTCGGTCGCGCCCTCGGAGAGCAGGAGCTTGGTCGCGCCGGTGACCGTGGCGCCGGTGTCGATCATGTCGTCGACCACCACGCAGAGCCTGCCTTCGACGTCGCCGACGACCGTGTGGATGCCCTTGTGCTCGCCTTCGAGGGTGTCGCGGCGCTGGATGATGGCCATCGGCGCGTTCAGCAGCTCCGCCCAGGTCTCGGCGAGCCGCACGCGGCCGGAGTCCGGGGCGACGACCGTGAAGTTCGCGCCCGCGTAGCGCGAGAGGACGTGCTCGGCGAGCATCGGCTGCGCCCGGAGGTGGTCGACGGGGCCGTCGAAGAAGCCCTGGCCCTGCGCGGTGTGCAGGTCGACCGTCATGATCCGGTCGGCGCCCGCGGTGGCGAGCATGTCGGCGACCAGGCGCGCGGTGATCGGCTCGCGGCCGTAGTGCTTCTTGTCCTGGCGGGAGTACGGATAGAACGGCAGGAGCACGGTGATCCGCTTCGCGCTGGCCCGCTTGAGCGCGTCGAGCATGATCAGGTGCTGCAGCAGCCAGGTGTTGATCGGGCGGGTCTCGGTCTGCAGCACGAACGCGTCGCAGCCGCGGACCGACCGGTCGAAGCGGACGAAGCTCTCCCCGTTGGCGAACGTGTGCTCGGTCTGCGGGGTGATCGACGCGCCGAGCTCCGCCGCGATCTCCTTCGCGAGCACCGGGTGCGAACCACCGGAGAAGAACATCATGCGCTTGGTCACCGTCGCCGTCATGGAGGCGAGATTAGTCTCAGGCGGCGACCAGCGGTTCGAGCAGGGCCAGTCCGATCTCGGTCAGCTCGGCGGCGACCCACAACTCACCTGGTCTCGGCCGTCCGGGACGCACGTAACCACTGCGCACCAGCTCATGCGCGACGATCTGGTCGCAGCAGAGCAGCCCGTCGATCCGCATGTCGGGCTCGCAGCTGCAGGTGACCTCCGCACGGCCGGCCGCCACCGCCCGCAACATCGCCTTGCCCCGGTTGGACAAGGTCCCCGGTAATCGCGTCTGTCCCATCCTGAACACCCGCCTTCACTGCCCATTGTGGTCTGGCTCACAACGATGCCGCGCCGACACGCCGAGCGGGACCGGCGAATTCCCCGGTCTTGCGACCAGGGTCATCCCTTACGCCGGGGTCAGGGAAGGGCAGCCGGGGCACTGCCCCTGGTTTCCCCTCGGGCAGGGGACGGGGCCGGCGGCGGTCCCTGCAGCCATCCGCCGGCCCCGTCATCTCAGAAGGCGAACACCGCGCCCGTCTCCGCGCGAAGGACGCAGGTGTTCGCGAAGGTCTGGACCGTGCCCGTCCGCCTGCCGTGCCACCAGCCCTGCGCGGACACGGTCACCGGCGCGTAGATCATCGGGCAGCCGCGGTCGTCCTTGGCGACGGCTCTGAAGTCGCCGTTGGCGTAGTCGAGGTCCGCGCAGGCGTCGGCGGCGGCCGGGTGCGTGCCGCCGGTCGGCGAGCACTCGAGCACACGGTAGTGGTCCACCACCGTGCTCAGGTGGGGCATGCTGACGGTCAGCAGCAGCACCGACCGGGTCGGAACCAGTTCGTCCGCTTGGGCGGCCGGCGCCGCCGTGACGGCCATCGCCGCGCACGCCGCGGCGATGCCGATCGCGTAGGAACGCCTGATACGGCCCATGATGAAGACTCCTCACAACGGGGAAACAATGCCCTGCGAACGCTAGAACCGTTGACTCACAATGGGTTCACTGCTGTGAACGATCGTGAACATTCACTCGTTCGCCAGCCGGGAGCGGCATTCGGAGCGACTACGCTGATCTCCGCCGTCCGTATCCTGAGAGGTTTTCCGTGAGCAGCAGCGCTTTTCCAGTCGACGTCGGGCACCGGATCAGGAAAGCCCGCCGAACAAGGGGGTTGAGCCTGCGCACCACGGCCGAACTCGCCGGGTTCTCCCCCGGTTTTCTTTCCATGGTGGAAAACGGCACGCGCACACTGGACAGGCTGAGCCACATCAGCGCGCTCGCCGACGCGCTGCGCGTCGCGCCTGGCGACCTCGTCGGCACCAGCCTGCCGTCCACGTCGCCGCACTGGGACACCGCGACACGAGACCTTCGCGGCACGTTGCTGGCGGTTTCGTCCGCCGTTCGCCCGCACGAAACCTCGGCCGAACTCACCAGCGCCGTCGACGACGCGTGTCACCTGATGAACCACGGCGAATACCTGATCCTGTTGCGGCGCTTGCCTTCGCTCATCGGGCGCTGCACGGACCTACGCCAGTTACTCCGGTTGTACCACAGCGTCTGCGTCCCGATGCTGCTCGACATCGGCCATCTCGACCTGGCCGCCTTCGTCGTCGAACTCGGCCGTACCCATGCCGAAGTACTCGCCGACCCGGCCGAGAACGCGGTGAACACCTTGTGGCGGAGCAAAACCTGCACGCGTGCCGGCGCGTGGACGGACGGGGCGGCGATGGCCGAGCGCGCGCTCGGCGAGTTCTCGGGTTCACCGGCCGTCCGGGGCAAACTCCATCTCGCCGCCGCGCAGGCGAAAGTCCATTTCGATCAGACGACCGCCTTCAGTCATCTGGCCGAAGCCGAACGGCTGGCCGCCTCCGCCGCGCCGGAACCGTTGGCCGCGTTGCCGTTCACACCCACGCTGGTCCGCTTCCACCGGATGCTGCGGCTGTACGACGTCGGGCGGTTCGAGCAGATCATCGAGGCCGCGGACGCCCCGTACGACGTCACGACCCGGATGTACGCGGCCGGGATCCAGCTCATGGTCGGATGTTCCTACGCGAGGGTCGCCGGGCAGGCCTCGCGCGCGGTCACCCATCTGCAACGGGCGGAACGGATCGCGCCCCTGCCGGTGCGGGTCGACGCGCACACCCGCCAAGCCGTTTCCGCGCTCCTCGGCACCCAGTCACCGGGCCGCACCGGCCGGGACATCCGCGGCCTGGCCCACCGCCTCGGCCTCTGACTTTCGTGGGTCGTGAGGGTTTTCGCCGGTTAGAACCGGCCGTACCACTCACGACCCGGTCGACTCGCGGATGACGAGTTCCGGTTCGTACACCACGGATTCGTGCTCGTGCGTGTCCTCGCCGGAGGTCTCCGCGATCAGCAGCTCGGCCGCCGTCCGGCCCAGCCTGGGCGCGGGCTGGCGGACAGAGGTGAGCGGCACCGCGGCGGCCGCGGCGAACTCGATGTCGTCGTAGCCGACGATCGCCATCTCGGCGGGCACCCGGACGCCGGCGGCGACCATCGCCTGCAGCACCCCGAGCGCGAGCAGGTCGTTGGCGCAGAAGACCGCCGTCGGCCGCGGGGTGAGCGCGAGCAGCCGCGCCCCCGCGTCACGGCCGGATGCGACGTCGAGACCACCGGCGGCCAAGACGATCGGGTCGGGCAGCACCGAGCGGACGCCCTGTTCCCGGTCGCGGCATTGGGCGAGCACCGCGGGACCGTTGACGAACGCGATCCGCCGGTGGCCGCGGTCGAGCAGGTGACGGGCCGCGAGCGCGCCGCCCGCGACGTCGTCGACGGAGACCGAGCAGGCGCCGGGCACCAGGCGATCCACGAAGACGTACGGGATCCCGTTGCGCCGCAAGCCGTCCACCGAGGCGTCGGTGACCGGGCTGAGCAGCACGCCGCGCACGCGTTGCTCCGCGAGCATGGCGAGGTAGGCCGTCTCACGGTCGACGCGCTGGCCGCTGTTGCAGGTGATGACGTTGAGGTCGGCCTCGTAAGCCGCCTCCTCCGCGCCGCGCGCGACGTCGATGAAGAACGGGTTGGCCAGGTCCAGCACGAGCAAGGCGAGCGTGCGGCTGCGGCCGGCGCGCAGTTGCCTGGCGGATTCGTCGCGGACGTAGCCGAGTTCTTCGATGACCGACTGCACGCGGACGCGGGTCTCCGGCGAGACCACGTGGGGGCGGTTGACGACGTTCGAGACCGTGCCGATCGACACGCCCGCCCGGCGGGCGACGTCTTTGATACCGACCATCCGACCTCACCCTTGCCGTGTGCCCGTGGCGGACCATACCATGTGTATGAAACGTTTCAATCGTCGGCGCGGGAGTCCGGATGGACGCGGTGAAAGCGAAACTGGCCGGTCAGCGCATAGAAACGCCTTCATGGGCGTACGGCAATTCGGGGACCAGGTTCAAGGTGTTCACCCAGCCGGGTGTCCCGCGGTCCCCCGAGGAGAAGATCGACGACGCTGCCCAGGTCCACGCCTTCACCGGGGCCGCGCCGAGCGTCGCGCTGCACATCCCGTGGGACAAGGTCGACGACTACGGCGCGCTCGCCCGGTACGCGCGCGACGCCGGGGTGGTGGTCGGCACCATCAACTCCAACGTGTTCCAGGACGACGACTACAAGCTCGGCAGCGTCACGAATCCCGACCCGGCGGTGCGCCGCAAGGCGGTCGATCATCTGCTGGAGTGCGTCGACGTGATGGACGCGACCGGCTCGCGCGATCTCAAGCTCTGGTTCTCCGACGGCACGAACTACCCGGGCCAAGACGATATCCGCGACCGGCAGGACCGGCTCGCCGAGGCGCTGGCGACCGTCTACAACAGACTGACCGGCGATCAGCGGATGCTGCTGGAGTACAAGCTCTTCGAGCCGGCGTTCTACACGACCGACGTCCCGGACTGGGGTACGTCCTACGCGCATTGCCTGAAACTCGGCGAGCGCGCGACCGTGTGCGTCGACACCGGGCACCACGCGCCGGGCACGAACATCGAGTTCATCGTCGCTTTCCTGCTCAGGGAAGGCAAACTCGGCGCGTTCGACTTCAACTCGCGGTTCTACGCCGACGACGACCTGATGGTCGGTGCGGCGGATCCGTTCCAGCTCTTCAGGATCCTGTACGAGGTGGTGCGCGGCGACGGGCTCGAGCTGGTCTCGTTCATGCTCGACCAGTGTCACAACATCGAGCTCAAGATCCCCGGCCAGATCCGCTCGATCTGCAACGTCCAGGAGGCGACCGCCAAGGCGCTGCTGGTCGACCGCGCGGCGCTCAAGTCCGCTCAGGACAGTGGGGATGTCCTGGCCGCCAACGATGTCTTCATGGACGCCTACAACACCGATGTCCGCCCGCTGCTCGCCGAGCTGCGGACCGAGCGCGGGCTCGATCCCGATCCCGTCGCCGCCTACCGGCGCTCGGGTTACCAACAGAAGATCGCCGCCGAACGCGTCGGTGGCGAGCAGGCGGGCTGGGGCGCGTGAACGAGCTGATCGCCCGGTCCAACCGGCTCGGGTCCGACCCTGCCAACACGAACTTCGCGGGCGGCAACACCTCGGCCAAGGGCACCGAGACCGACCCGGTGACCGGCGAGCCGGTGGATCTGTTGTGGGTCAAGGGATCCGGCGGCGACCTCGGCACGCTCACGGCCGACGGGCTCGCCGTGCTCCGGCTCGACCGGCTCCGCGCGCTGGTCGACGTCTACCCCGGCCCCGACCGCGAAGACGAGATGGTCGCCGCGTTCGACTACTGCCTGCACGGCCGCGGCGGGGCGGCGCCCTCGATCGACACGGCCATGCACGGACTGGTCACCGCGGCGCACGTCGACCACCTGCACCCGGACGCGGGCATCGCGCTCGCGACGGCCGCCGACGGCGAGAAACTGACCGAGCAGTGCTTCGGCGACCGCGTGGTCTGGGTGCCGTGGCGGCGGCCCGGGTTCCAGCTCGGGCTGGACATCGCGGCGGTCGAGCGAGACCATCCGGCCGCTATCGGCTGCATCTTGGGCGGGCACGGCATCACCGCGTGGGGCGCGACCTCGGACGAGGCCGAGGCGCACTCGCTGGAGATCATCCGCACGGCGGCCGCGTTTCTCGAAGAACACGGCCGCCCCGACCCGTTCGGTCCGGAAATCCCCGGCTACCAGGCCGATCCCGACCGGCTCGCGAAAGCGGCCGAGCTGGCGCCGGTGCTGCGCGGGCTCGTCTCCACCGACCGGGTCCAGCTCGGCCACTTCACCGACGCCGCGCCGGTGCTCGACTTCCTCGCGCGCGCCGAGCATCCCCGGCTGGCCGCGCTCGGCACCTCCTGCCCCGATCATTTCCTGCGTACCAAGGTGCGCCCGCTCGTGCTCGACCTGCCGCCGTCCGCACCGTTCGACCAGGTCGTCGCCCGGCTGAAGGAGTTGCACGAGGCCTATCGCGAGGACTACCGCGCCTACTACGAGCGGCACGCGACCTCGGACTCACCCGCGATGCGTGGCGCCGACCCGGCGATCGTGCTGCTGCCCGGCATCGGGATGTTCTCCTTCGGCGCCGACGCGCAGACGGCCAGGGTCGCGGGCGAGTTCTACCTCAACGCGATCAACGTCATGCGCGGCGCCGAGGCCGTGTCGACCTACGCGCCCATCGAGGAGCGCGAGAAGTTCCGCATCGAGTACTGGGCGCTCGAGGAGGCCAAGCTCGCCCGCCGTCCGAAGCCGAAGCCGCTGCAGGGCCGGGTCGCGCTGGTCACCGGCGCCGGATCGGGCATCGGCAAGGCGATCGCGCGCCGGCTCGCGGCGGAGGGCGCGTGCGTGGTCGTCGCCGACGTCAACGCCGAATCGGCGCACGCCGTCGCGGACGAGCTCGGGCAGGTGGCAGTCGCGATGGACGTCACCGACGAGGCCTCGATCGATGCCGCGTTCGCCGCCGGCGCGCTCGCGTTCGGCGGGATCGACCTGGTGGTCAACAACGCGGGCCTGTCGGTGTCGAAGCCGCTTGCGGAGACGACGGCCGAGGACTGGGATCGCCAGCACGATGTGATGGCGCGCGGGTCGTTCCTCGTCTCGAAGGCGGCGGCGCACCAAATGGTCGCGCAAGGGCTCGGCGGCGACATCGTCTACATCTCGAGCAAGAACTCCGTGTTCGCGGGGCCGAACAACATCGCCTACAGCGCGGCCAAGGCCGACCAGGCACACCAGGTCCGGCTGCTCGCCGCCGAGCTCGGCGAGCACGGGATCCGGGTCAACGGCGTCAACCCCGACGGCGTGGTCCGCGGCTCCGGGATCTTCGCGGGCGGCTGGGGTGCCCAGCGCGCGGCCGTCTACGGGGTCCCCGAGGAGGAGCTCGGCGCGTTCTACGCCCAGCGTTCGCTGCTCAAGCGGGAAGTGCTGCCGGAGCACGTGGCCAACGCGGTGTTCGTGCTGACCGCCGGCGAGTTGAGCCACACCACCGGGCTGCACGTGCCGGTGGACGGCGGGGTCACCGGGGCGTTCCTGCGGTGAGCGTCTTCGCCGCGGTCGACCTCGGCGCGTCCAGCGGGCGGGTGATGACCGCCGACAGCGCCACGCTCGAACTCCGGGAAGCGCACCGGTTCCCCAACCGGCCCGTACGCGTCGCCGGGACACTGCACTGGGACATCCTCGGGCTGTACCGGGCTGTTCTGGACGGTTTGCGCGCGGCCCGGCCGGTCGACGGCATCGGCGTCGACTCGTGGGCGGTCGACTACGGCCTCCTCGACGCTTTGGGCTCGCTGGTGGGCAATCCCGTCCATTACCGCGACGAGCGCACCGCGGGCGCGGTCCAGCCGCCAGGGCTCTACGCGGAGACCGGCTGCCAGTTCCTGCCGATCAACACGATCTTCCAGCTCGGCGCCGAGCACCGGCCCGCGTCGCGGCTGCTGCTCATCCCCGACCTGATCACCTATTGGCTGACCGGCGCATCCGGCACCGAGCTGACCAACGCCTCCACCACCGGCCTGCTCGACCCGCGCACCCGCGACTGGTCGGCCAAGGCGTTCCTCCTCATCGGCCGCGAGCCCGGCTTGTTCGCCCCATTGCGACGGCCAGGAGACCTTGCCGGGCACCTGCTTCCCTCGGCCAGCAAGGAAACCGGCTACTCCGCGCCGGTGTACACGGTCGGCTCGCACGACACGGCTTCCGCGGTCGCTGCCGTGCCCGCGGCGGACGAGAACTTCGCTTACATCTCCTCGGGCACGTGGTCGCTGGTCGGTGTGGAACTCCCCGAGCCGATCCTCACACCCGAGGCCGAGGCGGCCAACTTCACCAACGAACTCGGCGTCGACGGGCAGATCCGGTTCCTGCGCAACGTGATGGGCCTGTGGCTGCTCGAAGAGTGCCGTCGCGAATGGACAGTCGGCCTCGACGCGCTCCTGGCCGAAGCCGCGACCTTGCCCCGGCGTTCGGTCGTTGACGCGACGGATCCGCGTTTCCTGCCACCCGGGGACATGACGGCCAGAATCGCCCATGCCTGTCGGGAAACCGACCAGCCGGAGCCGGAAACCCCCGCCGAATTCACCCGTTGTGTCCTAGACAGTCTCGCGGAGGCTTATCGCTCGGCCATCGAAGACGCCGCCCGGCTTTCCGGCCGTCGTGTCGACGTGGTGCACATCGTGGGCGGCGGCGCGCGCAACACCTTGCTGTGCCAGCTGACGGCCGACGCGTGCGAGTTACCCGTGATCGCCGGGCCGATCGAAGCGACCGCGCTCGGCAATATCCTGGTCCAGGCGAGAGCGGCGGGCGCGATCCGCGGGGATCTCCGCGAACTGGTGCGCAGGACGCAACCCTTACGCCACTTCGCTTAACCCCGGGATAAAGCCCGCTTTATCCCGGGCCGGTTTGGCCTTTTGTACAAGAGAACTGCCCGCGATACCCACGACCTGTCCTGTTGTCCTGTTGACCTTTCCGGCACGCATCACAAGACTTGAGGATCATGGCGACGTTTTCCGCGATCCTCGCTCTGCTCGCTTCGCTGGTGCCCGCGCCGCAGCCTGCCGCCGGGTGGACGGTCAGCCTCTCGGGCAAAGTCACCGCCGAGGTCACGCAGACCGCCGCGGGCGGGCTGGCGTTCGGCGTCACCAGGGGCGGGCGGCGGGTGCTCGAACCCGCGCCGCTCGGTGTGCGCACCACGACCGGGGACCTGACGAAGAACCTGCGTTTCCTGAACCGCAGCACCAGGATCGTGGACGAGCGGTACACGATGACCACCGGCAAGCGGCTGCAACGGCACGCCCGGTCCGCCGAGACCACACTGGCCTTCGCTGGTGACGGTGGCGCCCGGCTGAACGTGATCGTCCGCGCGTCCGACGACGGCGTCGCCTATCGCTACACGCTGCCCTCCGCCGCGACGATCACCGGTGAGGCGTCGGCGTTCACACTGCCCGCGAACGCGCCGGCCTGGCTGCTCCCCTACAGCCCGAACTACGAGAACACCCGCGTCGAGACCACGGCTTCCGGTGCCGCCGCTGGTGATTTCGGCTTCCCGTCACTGTTTTCCGTCGGCGCCGACTACGTATTGCTCACTGAGTCCGATGTGGATGGACGGTACTCCGGCGCCAGGCTCGCGCACGCGGCCGGTTCGGGTTCCTACTCGATCAAGCTCGCGGACACCCAGGTGCCCGGCGCGCTGAGCACGCCGTGGCGGACCGCGATCGTCGGCGACCTCGCGACGGTCACCGGTTCGACGCTGGTCGACGATCTCGCGAGCCCGTCGAAACTCGCCGACACCTCGTGGATCCGGCCCGGCAAGGTGGCCTGGTCATGGCTGTCCGAACACCAGAGCCCCAGCGATCCCGCGCGGCAGAAGCAGTACATCGACTTCGCCGCCCGCAACGGCTGGCCGTACGTGCTGATCGACGAGGGCTGGGACGCCTCCTGGGTGCCCGAGGTGACCCGGTACGCGCGCGCTCGCGGTGTCGACGTGCTGCTCTGGTTCCACTGGACGCTGCTGGACACGCCCGAGGAACGGGAAAGCAGGCTCGCACAGGTCAAATCCTGGGGCGTGGCGGGCGTGAAGGTCGACTTCATGGACTCGGACTCGCAGGCCAGGTTCGCCTGGTACGACCAGATCACCGCGGCCACCGCCAAGTACCGGCTCATGGTCAACTTCCACGGCGCGACCATCCCGCGCGGCCTGCAGCGCACCTGGCCGCACGTGATGAGCTTCGAGGCCGTCCGCGGCGCCGAGCAGTTCCGCACCCGCGCCGCCACGAACACCATGTTCCCGTTCACCCGCAACGTGGTCGGCAGCATGGACTACACCCCGACCGCGTTCGTCGTGTCCGATCGCGACACCACCGACCTGCACGAGGTCGCGACCTTCCTGGTGTACGAGTCGGGCTGGCAGCACGGCGCCGACAAGCCGGAGAACTACCAGGCGCGGCCCGAGGCGCTGCGCACGCTCGATCAGCTGCCGACCGTCTGGGACGAGACCAGGCTGCTCAGCGGCCGCCCGGGTCAGGAGGCGGTCATCGCGCGGCGCTCGGGTGAGCGCTGGTTCGTCGGCGGGCTGTCCGCGCAGGCGGCGAAGACGTTCGACCTGCCGTTGGGCTTCCTCGGCGGCGGCCGCTGGCTCAGCGACACCCTGCGCGACGGGTACGTCCGCGACCTGCGCACGGTCGGCCCGGCCGACCGTCTGACGGTGCCCACGGCCACGAACGGCGGCTTCGTGTCGATACTCTGCCCGGCCAAGCCGGGCCGGACGAGCTGCGACGAACCGGTCCGGCAGGTGCCGCGCACGACGCTCACCCTCACTCCCCCGTCCGCCGAGGGCACCACAGTGGACGTCACCGGGTCGTTCACGCCGGACGCCGCGATCACCGACGTGCGGCTCGCCGCCACCGCCCCGAAAGGCTGGTCGGTGACCGGTCCGACGCTGAACCGGGACCGGCTGGCCGCGGGTGAGACGCTCACCGGCACCTGGCGGTTCACCACGGCCGGGCAGGCCGTCGGCACCACGGACCTGCCGGTCGCGGCCACGTTCCGCTTCCCCGGCGACCCCGCGAGGCTGCCCGTGCACGTCGAATCCGTGGTCCAGACCTTCGTGCCGCCGCCGAACCCGGCCGGGACGACGCAGGTCAGCGACCTGCCGTTCATCGCGGAAAGCAACGGCTTCGGGCCCGTCGAACGGGACAGCTCCAATGGGGAGGCAGGCGGGGGCGACGGGCGCACGCTGTCGATCGGCGGCACCCGGTACGCCAAGGGCATCGGGATGCACGCGCCCGGTTCGGTCACCGTGTGGCTCGGCGGCGCCTGCTCGACGTTCACCGCGAACGTCGGGGTCGACGACGAGGTCACCTCGCCCGGCTCGGTCACGTTCCGCGTCCTCGCCGACGGCCGCCCAGTGGCAGGCACCGGGGTCGTCCGCAGTGGCGACGGGGCGCAACCGGTCACTGTGGACGTCACCGGGGTGCGGCGTTTGACGCTGGAAGCGACCGACGGCGGCGACGGAAAGAATTTCGACCACGCGGATTGGGCGACCCCGGTCCTTGGCTGTGCGTAATTGGCTATCCTCTCCACCCGGAGGGGGATCCGCATTAATCCACAAAGGAATCCCTGATGCCGAAAACGGTTGGGTGGAACGGTTTCGTCGACACACAGACCCAGGCGGAGTACGAGCGCCTGAGCCTGTTGGAGCAGATCTTTGATCCGTTCAGCCTCCGCAATCTCGACCGTTTCGGAATTCGTCCCGGCTGGCGGTGCCTCGAGGTCGGCGCCGGCGCCGGGTCGGTCGCGCGGCGGATGGCGGAACTGGCGGGCGGCGAGCATGTCGTCGCCACCGATCTCAGCCTGAAGTTCCTGGGACCGCTGGAAGAACTCGGCATCACCGTGCTCCGCCACGACATCACCGCCGATCCCGCGCCCGGCGAGTTCGACCTGATCCACGCCCGGTTCGTGCTCGACCATCTGGCCGAGCGTGAAGCGGTGCTCAAGCGGCTCGCGTCCTGGCTGCGGCCGGGTGGCTGGCTGCTGGTCGAAATGGCGACGACCTTGCCCGAATTGTCGTCCGACCCGGACGTCCGGCGGTCGATGGAAACGCTCGGCCTGGTGTTGTCGCAGCGCGTGGGCACCGATCCGAATTTCGCACGCACGCTGCCGCTGCCACTGGAGCACGCCGGGCTCGTCGGCTGCGATTCCGAAGGCCTGATCATGCCCGCCCGCGGCGGCTCGCCCCTGGCGAGTTTCCTGCGCTCGACCACGCGGCTGGTCGAGGCGCACGCGGTCGAGCACGGGCTCATCACCCAGGACGTGCTCGACTCCGCCTACTCGACCTACGACGACCCGACGTTCGTGGACTACTCGTGGATGACCATCGCCGCGTGGGGGCAGCGCTGAGGGTTTCCCAACGGGTGAAACCGGAATAGCGGCCGGAGCGGCCCGGTTGCCGACAGACATGACTGAGACATATCGCGTCGTCGAGTACTCCGAGCACGGCGACTCCAGCGTGCTCAAGGTGGCCGAGCGCCCGGTCCCGGCGCCGGGCCCCGGCCAGGTCCGGATCACCGTCCGTGCCGCTTCGGTCAACCCGATCGACTGGAAGATCCGCAGCGGGAAGGCGTTCCCCGCGACCTTCCCGGTGATCCCCGGCGGCGATGTCGCCGGCGTGGTCGACGCGGTCGGTGACGGCGTCACCGAGTTCGCCGTCGGCGACGAGGTGCTGGGTTCGGCGACCGGCGGCGGCTACGCGGAGGTCGTGCTGGCCGCGGCCGACGCGCTCACCGCCAAGCCGGCCAAGCTCTCCTGGGAGCAGGCCGCCGCCATCCCGGCGGTCACCAAGACCGCGTATCGGGCGCTCGCCCTGCTCAACCTCGAACAGGGCGAGACGCTCGTGATCGACGGCGCCGCGGGTGGCGTCGGCACCGTCGCGATCCAGCTCGCCGTGCACCGAGGGCTCACGGTGATCGGCACCGCGAGCGAGACCAACCACGAGTACCTGCGCTCGCTCGGCGCGATCCCCGTCGTCTACGGCAACGGCCTCGCCGACCGCGTCCGCGCGGCGGCCCCCGCCGGGGTCGACGCGGCGCTCGACGCCTCCGGGCGCGGCTCCCTGCCCGCGCTGATCGAGCTGACCGGCGGCACCGAGCGGGTCATCACCATCGCGGCCCCGGACGCCGCCGACCACGGTGTCCGCTTCAGTGGCGGCGACCCGTCCGAAAACGTCCCCGGCGCGCTCGCCGACGGCACGCAGCTGGTCGCGGACGGGAAGCTCCAGCTCCCCGTCGCGGGCACCTACCCGCTGGCCGAGGCGGCCGCGGCGCAGGACGAGAGCGAGGCGGGCCACGTGCGCGGGAAGCTGATCCTCCTGCCGTGAAGGCCGCGGGCGGCGACCCGTTATGGTGTCCGCGGGTCGCTGCTCTCGGGGAGGGAAGTCTTGGCGCGGAAGCCGATTCCGGTGCTCATCGTCGCGGGTTTCCTGGGCTCCGGTAAGACGACGCTGCTCAACCACCTGCTCACCAATGACCAGGGCGCGCGCATCGGCGTGATCATGAACGACTTCGGCGCCATCGGCGTCGACGCCCTGTCGGTCGCCGGGCAGGTCGACGCGATGGTGTCGCTGTCCAACGGCTGCCTGTGCTGCGCGGTCGACGCGCGCGGGCTCGACGCCATGCTCGGCAAGCTCTCCGAGCCCAAGGCCGAGATCGACGTCATCGTGATCGAGGCGAGCGGCCTCGCCGAGCCCCGCGACCTGATCCGCCTGATGATCGCCAGCGAGAACCAGGCGATCACCTACGGCGGCCTGATCGAGGTCGTCGACGCGGCCGAGTTCGGCGAGAACCGCGTGCGGCACCCCGAGCTGGACCAGCACCTGGGCTTCGCGGACCTGGTGCTGCTGAACAAGACCGACCGGGTGCCCACGGCCGAGCGGGAGCGGCTCACCTCGCTGCTCGCCGAGCTCGCGCCGGGCACGCCCGTGCTCGCCACCGAGTTCGGCCGGATCGACCCCGAACTGTTCTTCGACCCCGAACCGCGGCCCAAGACCGGCCAGATGTCGTTCGACGACCTGCGCCATGACCATGCGGACCATTCCGAGCACATCCACGCCGCCTACGAGAGCGTCGAGTTCGTCTCCGACCGTCCGCTCAACCCGCGCAGACTGGTGAAGTTCCTCGAAGCCCGCCCGCGCGGCCTCTACCGCATCAAGGGCTTCATCGACTTCGGCCCGAGCGCGGAGCGCCAGAAGTTCGCCATGCAGTCCGTCGGCGCGTTCCTGCGCTTCGAGCGAACCCGCTGGGCCCGTGACGAGCAGCGTCGCACCGAGCTCGTGCTCATCGGCGCGGGCATCGACAGCCAGGCCGTGCACGCCGATCTCGCCGCTTGCGTGGAGAACGACCCGTCCGAGGCCGACGAACGCGGCATGATGCTGGTCCTTCGGCACACCCAGTCGTGAAATTCACCTCCCTGATTCGAGGATGTCAAGTTGACCAAGCGTTTCCTCGCGGCCACGATCCTCGCCGTGACCACCCTGTTGGCCGGCGGGCTGCCGGCGGATGCGGACACCGCCACGTTCACCCGTGAGCTGCCGCTCCCGTATGACGGCGACGCCGGCCAGGTGGTGACCGTCGTCGGCGCCGACGAGACCGCGACCACCGCCGAACTCACCGCCTGGCGCCGGTCCGGCTCGGGCTGGCGCGTCGTGCTGGGCCCGGTCAGCGCGTTCGTCGGCAAACAGGGCATCGGCGAGGCCAGCGAAAGCACCTCGCACACCCCTGCCGGCGTCTGGACGCTCACCGAAGGCTTCGGCAACGAGCCCGGCGACGACTACAAGATCCCTTACCTCCAGATCGACGAGAACGACTGGTGGGTTTCCGACACCGAGTCCGAGTTCTACAACCAGTACTACCGCTGCGCCCCCGGCGAATGTCCCTTCGACGAGGCGGCGGGCGAAGACCTCGGCCGGGTGGGCCGCGCCTACGACCGCGCCGCCGTCATCGACTACAACCGCGACCCGGCCACGCCCGGCGCCGGCTCCGCGTTCTTCCTGCACGTCTCCACCGGCAAGCCCACCGCGGGCTGTGTCTCCATCCCCGCGCGTGAACTGGACCTGCTCCTGAAGTGGCTCGACCCGGCCAAGGAACCGGTCATCGACATCGGCATCGCCTGACCTCCGCGGGTGGACGAATCCGGACGGCCGGATTCCTCCACCCGCGAAAGCCGACCGTGGTGGCGCCGCGTCGTCAGAACGGGGGCTCGCCGCCCACCCCCGCTCCGACCGGCACCGGCGGCGAGGCCCACGGCGACTCGGCGGGCCCGCCGCCGCCCCGGCTCACCTTGGTGAGCTTGGCCGTGACCCAGCGCAGCGAAGGACCGATTTCCTCGACGTCGAGCTCGACGACGGTGCGCCTCTCACCGTCCTTGGTCTCGTAGGATCTCTGTTTCAGTCTGCCTTGGACGATCACCCGATCGCCGCGGTTCAGCGACTCGGCCACGTTTTCGCCGGGCTGTCTCCATAAACTGCACCGCAGCGCGATCTTGTCCTTGTCCCGCCATTCACCGGACTCGCGGTCCAGCATGCGCTGGGTCGAGATGACGGTGAAGTTGGCGACGCCCGCACCGGACGTGGTGAAGTTCAGCTCCGGGTCCGCTGCGAGGTTTCCGACGACCGTGATCACGGTTTCTCCGGCCATGATGTGCTCCTTGCTCGTTCGCGGGCTCCCCGCCTGCCGGGGTGGCTCAACCGCTCACGACCATCGGAACACAGGGGTCCGACACTTTCGCGAACCCTCGGCAGCGCGTGCGGGAATCGAACCCGCGTCGCCCGGGTGAAAACCGGGAATCCGTGCCACTGGACCAACGCGCCCTGCGCACCGGTGTGAGGAGTCGAACCCCATTGCCCGGGTTTGGAATCCGGGCAGTCCCCTGGACACACCGGCAGATGAAAAAAGCCGCCGATCGGCAGCACCGATGGCGGCTTCGTCCGTGACAGGTGTTGTCACGTAAGGAAACCGCCCCCGGGTTCACGCCACGACTCGCTCATGCGGCCCAGTCTGACCGCCTCCGCCCAGCACGGTCAACGCGTTTTTCCTCGCCCTGAGGTCGTGAGCGTTGCGGGCGGTTCTAACCGCCCGCAACGCTCACGACCCACACCGCACAGACCCCTTGCGCGATAACGATTTTGGCGAGGGCCTCCCTCACCCAAGTAGCGGGGTGAGGGAGGCCCTGACCACGTATAGCTTGGTGAGGGAGGCCCTCACCAAGCCGAACCGGGTGAGGGAGGCCCTCACCCACGCGCAACATTTGGCTTTCCGCCCAATAAACCGGCCTAAGCACTCACGACCCTCGCCAGCGTGAAGCTCGACAAGATTCCGTTGGTACCAATCATGATCACGTTCATCTCGCTCGTCGCGGCCAGGATTTGGTCTATGAAGCGGGGTTGGCCGCGTCGAAGCCTTCCCGCGAGCGTGACAACTCCTCGAGGTGAGCACGCGCCCACGCGCGCGCGTGCTCGATCACGCCGAGCAGTGTGCGGCCCAGCGGCGCCAGTTCGTAGTCGATGCCGCCATCGTCGGCGCCGGGGACCGGGCGGCGGTGCACCAGCCCGTCTCGTTCCATGGCGAGCAGGGTCTCCGCGAGAACTTTCGCGCTGATCGGACGGAGGTGCCGCCGGAGAACGCCGAACCGCCGCGGACCGGCTTCAAGACACAGGACGATCATCGCGGTCCATTTGCCGCCGATCTGGATGGGAAAGGCGGCCATCGGGCAAGTCGGGTGGAACGGTGGCATCGGCGCATCAGTCCTGCTCACGGTCTCATCGTAGGTGGTTACGTTGCGGTAACCGGTGCCGTTCCACCTAGGGTCGCGCTCATGCCTGACACCTCCGGCAACACCCGGCATCATGTCGCCGTCCTCGGCGCGGCGGGCCGCGTCGGCCGCGCCATCACGACCGCGTTGCTCGGTGACGGACACACCGTCACCGCCGTGGTTCGGGACCCGGCCCGCTATGACCTGCCGCCCGCCCCAGGACTGCGCATCGTCCAGGGGGACGCCCGGCACCTTCGTCCGCTGTCGGCGGTGCTGCGTGCCGTCGACAGCGCTGTGCTGGCGGTGACACCGTTCACGGCGCCGCCGGAGTCATTCGACGGCTTCGATCTCGACTATTACGCCAAGATCGTCACCGAGATCGACCACAACTGGCACCGTCCTCGCCGACGGCTGGTCGCAGTCGGCCTGACGGCCACGTTGATGCTTGACTCGGGTGCCATCGTCATGGACGACCCGGCGTTGTTCCCGCCTCGGCTCAGACCGTTCGCCGAAGCTCACACCCGGGAACTTGCCGCACTGAACACCACGTCGCTGGGGTGGGCCATCCTGACCCCGCCGGCCGGATTCGGCACCCGGTACGAACCAGAGACCGAACTGGGATACCACCTGATCGCCGAACCCGTCACGCAGCGGCAAGCAACGGCACAGCTGTCCCACACCCTCTACGCCCGAGCCGTGATCGCCGAACTCATCAACCCGACCGTGCACAACAAACGCGTCGCCGTCATCCCCAACGCGACGTGAGAGCAGCCGGGCGGTGGAGGCCCGGGGTTTCATCGAGATTTCATCGGCCGTGGCTATTTTCCCGCCATGGCTAAGGCACGCACCATCGCGGCGGTCGTGGCGTTGCTCGTTTCGGCCACGGCCTGCTCCAGCGTAGTCGAGGGGACGCCGCGGCCGCGGCTGGTCGCGGGCACGATCCAGGCGAGCTTTCCCAGCGCCGACGAGATCAGTGCCGTCGCCGGGACTCAGCTGACGCCGGGTCCCGGGCTGGACGCGCCGCCAGTGCCGCTGGCGGCCGATCCGGCTGCCTGCGCGGTCGCGGTCGGTCCGGCCACGCAGTCGGTCTACGCGCGGGGATGGACCGGCTTCCGGTCGGCGGCCTACGAGGAGCTCGACACCGACAACGGCTACGTCGTGACGCTCGTGCTGGGCGTCTATCCCGACGAAAAGCAGGCGGGCGCGGTCTTCGGCGCCCTTGCCGAAGGCGTCAAGCAGTGCCCGTCCGCGGTGCGGACGGACGGGAACGAACAGACCTCGAAGTGGACCTACCAGGCGGGTGCCGCGACGGCGTCGGCGTTCGAGTGGACGGCGAACCAAACGCCGAGTGCGGACGAGAACGATTGGTGGGCCTGCTATCGGCGGGCGCGGCTGAAAGGCAAGGCCGTCGTCCAGGTCGCCGTGTGCGAGGCAGGTGACGGAAACCAGGCCGCGACGAAACTCATCGACCAGTTCGCCGGAAAGGTCGGTGGCTAGCCGTGAACCCGCGACGCGCGCTCGCCTTCCTGCTCGCCATGATGCTGGCGTTCGCGCTGGGCACCACGACCGCGATGGCCCAGCAGGCCGACGTTCCGTTGCCCGACACCAGCAACGCGCCCGAACCGCTCAAACCCGAAGCCGGCTTTTCCGGCGATCTCAATGCCGCCGTCGCCGCGAACGTGGCACGCCTGACGGCATGGCGGCAACGCGGCGTCGCCCTCACCGCCCAGGCGCAGTCACTCGGCAGCCGCATCGCCGCGCACAACGCCAGGGGTGACGCCTACCCGAACCGGCAAGCCCCGCCCGCGGTCGCCGGCCCGTACAACGCCGAAGCCGCCGCGCTCAACGCGGAACAGCAGTCACTGCGCGGGCAACTCTCCGCCTGGCAGGCCGAAGGCGAGCAACTGCAGGCGGAGCGTCAGCAGCTGCTGCAGCGCATGGCGGCGGCCAGGCAGGCACAGCAGAACGCCCGAGCGGGCATTCCCGGCAGCGCACCGCCCGCCGCGCAGTCACTCGGCGGTGATCGGGCCACCTCGGCGAGCCGCACCCCGCCCAAGGAGTCGTCGAACAACGGCGGCGATCCGGCGTCGCGGAGCAAGCAGGCCGACGCGCTCGCCCAGTACGCCAAGGACAAGGGCGTCCCCGTCGATCAACGGCCGGTCACCACGAGCCTGACGCCGGAGACGCTGCCGAAACTCCCCGCGAAGGAGAGCGCCAAGCTTCCGCTGGACCGCACCTTCGACGGGCTGGTCCGCAAGCCGGACGGCAGCTACAAGGGCCTCTACGTCACGACCCCCGAGAGCCCCAAGCGCAGCTCGGGCGAAACGGCTTTCGACCAGGCCATCCAGCGTGGCGCGCAAGCGTCGGCCGTCGTCGACGGCAGGCGGATCACGATCACCGAGGTCGAACGGATCAAGACCGCGCCAGGCCGGGCGCCTCCCGACTTCAAGTACCGGGGCGGCCTCTATCAGGATCTGGGCCGGGTGAACCCCGCGAAGCCCACCGCCAAGCTCGTCAACCCCGGCACCGAGCGCAACCACATTCCCCCGAAATCCGTCACCGGAATCAGCAAGATGGGCGACGGGCCCGCCATCGAGATGGACAAGCTGGACCACCGCGAGACCGCGAGCTGGGGCCCGAGCAAGGCCGCCATCGACTACCGCGCCAAACAGCTCGACCTGATCAAGAACGGCCGCTGCCGCGAAGCGGTCCAGATGGACCTCGACGACATCCACGCCAAGTTCGGCACCAAGTACGACGCCGCGATCGCCGAGATGATGAAAAGCCTCCCACCCGAATGCCGATAGGCTCCCTACGACGAACAGGAGGCCCGACTTGACCTTCACCGTGCTCGCAGGCCAAGGGCTCGACGTGGCGAAACTGGGCGAACACCGCGACGAGCTGCGCGCCCGCCTGGGTGCGTACGAGTCGTTTCAGCGGACCCCGGACGCGCCGGTGACCGATCATTTCGACCACCTCGACCTCATGCTGACCTACGACGACACCGGCCGACTCGAGCTCATCGAAGTGGCGTCGCCCGCGGACGTGGTGTTCTCGTCCGTCCCGCTGCTCGGCCGCAGCTGCCCCGATGTGGTCGAAGAACTCGCCGAGCAGGGAATCGTCGGGGTGGAACACGACTCGCTGGTGGAGTTCCGGGAGCAAGGCTTCTGCCTGTTCTCCGAAGATCTGCACGATGAGGATGTCGAGCTGGACGGCGTCGGCGTCTTCGCGCCCGGCTACTACGACCGGTAATACCCGGGCATACAATTAGCCGCAGCCAGGCGGGGCGAAGGGCAGGTCGACGAAGCCGTCGACGGTCTCCCCGGTGTCCAACCGCTTGGCGTGTACCGACATGCGGTTGGTCTGGTTGTGCCTGGCCGGGTTCGGGTGGACTTCCCTGATCCCGCCTGCCACGGAGATGTCATCGGGGTTGCCGAAGAACCCGATACCGTTGTCCGCGAAGGAAACCGACCAGTGTTGCCGTGCGGCGGTGGCGATCTCGAACTCTTCGCCCGCGACCAGCGGATTACCGACCGGCCCGTCATCGTCGTACTGGGACTTCAGTTTCCACGAAGTACCCAATGTGCCAACGCCGTCGGTCTTCACCGGCGGACCGCACCGCCGACTACCGGCCTGTGCGACGCCACCTCCCGTCACACTGCTGACGACAGCCGAGAAACTGAGGGCGACGGCGATCATGGCCATTGCTCTGCGCATCGAAGATCCTCCCACTCTGTCTAGATGCTTACATTTGTTGATATGTAAGCGGGTTACAGTCCTGGCTATCTCGCCACATCGTGGCGCGTAACCCCGGCACGTATCCCCTGATGACGCCTCAACGTCTCTATCGAGGGAGGATTTCCATGCGTTTGCCTTTCCGGGTAGCCGTGTTGGCCGCGGGCGCGGTGATCGCAGGTGGCGGCGTGGCTGTACCCGACGCGGCCGCCGCGCCCGCTCCGCGATACCGACTCGTGCTCGGCTCCGCGAAAACCTTGGAATACCGCGGGATCAACGCGCGCGGCGACATCATCGGCGTCGGTCTCGACCCGGCGTGCTTCGGGCGGGAGGAGGGCTTCGTCATCAAAGCTGGTACGACGACACCTATTTTTCTGGCCGACCCTGGCACGAACAACCAGAATTCCGTGCCGCGGTCCATCAATGACCAGGGCGTGGTGGTGGGGCGCTACCTGAAAAACGTCGTGGTCCCCGGCGGGGCGCAGGAGATCACCCGCCCGGCGATCTGGCCAGGGCCCGGCAGCGCCGGATCGGACCTCGGCGTGAACCCCACCGGGTCGGCGGACGCGTTCGGCATCAACGATCACCAGCAGATCGTGGGCTGGCAAGGCGGTCCGACCTCGATCACACCGTGGCAGCGCAACGACACCACGGTGACCAATCTGCCGCCGCTCGGTGGCTCCACCGACACCGAGGCGCTCGGCGAGAACAGCGACGGAGTGGTCGTCGGCGACGCCGCGGTCCCCGGCGGCAACCAAGTGGCACTGGAGTGGGCGAACGGAAAGCTCATTACGCTCGGCCAGCTCAACGGTGGAGCCTGGAGCGAGGCACTGGCCATCAACACCGCCGGCCAGGCGGTGGGTTCGGCGGCACCCGCCGGCAGCTCGCTCCTCGACTCCCACGCGGTGATGTTCAGTGGTGGCAAGGCGATCGACCTGAACGTGCCTCGGGGCGTCAACCAAGGCACGGCGCACGCCACCGCGATCAACACCGGCGGCGTGATCGTCGGCGACGACGCCGTATTCCCCGACATTTCGGGCATCAGCAACGGTTTCGTGTACCGCGACGGCCACGCGACCGAGCTCAACTCGCTGATCAAACGGACCCCGAACGTGCGGCTGGGCGGCGCCACCGGCATCAACGACGCCGGAGACATCGTCGGCACCGCCGTGCTCACCGCGCCGGACGGAATGGTGTCGACCGTCGGCTACGAATTGCTGCCCATCCCCGCCACGTAGCTCAACTCGGTCAGGGGTCGTGAGCGTTGCGGGCGGCTCTAACCGCCCGCAACGCTCACGACCCCTTTTCGCCTCAAGCGGGAGCTGGACGACCTCGTGCTCCAGCCCGCAATACCGACCGTTCTATCCGCTAAACTCGGCGGAATGGTGCACAACCCTCGCGCCCGGGTGTCCGAAGCGCGGTCAAGGCTGCTCGCGACGGCGACCCGGCTCTTCTACGCCGAGGGGCTGCACGCGGTGGGGATCGACCGGATCGTCGCGGAAGCCAAGGTCACCAGGGCCACCTTGTATCGACACTTCGCGAGCAAGGACGATCTCGTCGTGGCGTACCTGCGAGGTATCCACACGATGGAGCGCGATGGTTTCGACAAGGCGCTCGCCAGTGGCCTCCCGGCGGAGGACGTGCTGCGGGCTGTCGCGAAGTCGATCGCCGAGAGCATCCGGTCCGCCCAGTTCCGCGGCTGCGCCTCACTCAACGCGGTGGCCGAGTATCCGGACCCCGAGCATCCCGCTCACCAGGCCGTGCTAGCCCACCGCGAGTGGTTCCTCGATGCCGTCACCGGCTTGCTCGCCCAGGTCGGCGAACACCCGCCGGAGCCCGCGGGACGGCACTTCGTGATGATGCGTGACGGCGCGATGGCGTCGGGATGCCTGTCGGATCCGGCCGAGGTCTGCGACACGTTCCTCCAGGGAGTCGACGGGATTCTGCAGCACCGCGTCGATTCGTCGAAGTAGCGCCGACAGCGATAGCCCCCTTCAGAGCTTCGGATGACCTGGGGTCGCTGCGTTCTCCGGCCGTAAGAATTTGGATAGAACGATCTGTCTTGACTTCGCGACCTGGCGTCGCCAATCTGAGATAGAACGTTCGGTCTTGCCGGGGAGCTTCCCCGCAGCTTGAAAGGGATCATGGTGACTACTGTCGACACGCCCGCCATTGACGGGTTCGCTCCGGCGCTGCGCCGGTTGTATTTCGTGCGGTTCACGTTCGCCCTCGTGTGGGCGGCTCTGGTTTTCCTGACGACCAAGTCGGGCTTGGGTCCGGCGGGCATCGTCCTGGTCCTCGTGTATCCGCTGTTCGACGTGGGCGCGGCCGTGGTGGACGCCCGGTCGGCGAAGGGCGCCGGCCCGGTCCGCGGGCTCTACGTGAACATGGCGATCAGCCTGCTCGCCACCATCGGCGTGGGCGTCGCCGCCGCTTCGGGTATCCCGGCGGTGCTGCGGGTGTGGGGCGCCTGGGCGATCGTGGCCGGTCTCGTCCAGCTGATCGTCGGCGTCGCCCGCCGCGGGATGGGCGGGCAGTGGCCGATGATCCTCAGCGGCGGCATCTCCGTGCTGGCCGGTGCCAACTTCGTCCTCAGCGCCTCCGTGGCGAACCCGGCACTGTCCGGGGTGGCCGGTTACGCCGTGCTCGGCGGCATCTTCTTCCTCGCCTCGGCGATCCGCCTCGGCCGCGCCGCGAAAGGGGAACTGACATGACCGCTTACGACGGCGAGGTCACCGGGTAGGCCAGATGAAGTCACAGGCACGGCGCAGATATGAACGCGGGTTCGTCGACCGCGCGTACATTTCAGTGGGCTACACGAGCGAGGCGCCAGGCTCACCGCTCGCGCTTGTCCGTAAGCTCCTCGATCTTGGCGATGATCTCCCTATCGGATGCGATGCTGATCACCGTGAGCCCGCTAGGACCAGGTTCTCGTTTGAGCAGCCCGAGCTTCACCGACAGCCACGATCGCAGGTCGCCAAGCTCCCGGCGCAGCGCATCCCGCTCCGCGCGCACATCCTCGAAGCGCTCCTCCACGTCGGCCCGCTCTTTCACGATGCCAGTCTCACATATCCCGCCGCCTGGACGCACAGCGCCGATTGACAGGCCGTACTTGGTGTTTCCACGGTCTGACCTCAACCAGCGTGCACCGTCATGATGGCAGGAAGACGGTGGTCACCTCGTCGGCAAGTACCGCGGAGTGCGGGGCGTCCGGATCGGTTTGTGCTAGGTGAACCAGCCCGAGAATGGCCGCGTAGGCGACCCGTGCCCGAGCCGTCGCCCGGTCCGGTGGCAGGCCGAGTTCGCGGTAGGTACGAACCAGGAGCTCGAGCCGGGCTCGGTTCACCCAGCGAACCGCGTCCCTGACCCGAGGGTCGTTGCGGTCGCCAAGCAGGCTCAGGTGCACTGACGGCGCGAGCGGCTGGACGGAGTGCACGACAGTGGTGAGCAGCTCGCGCAGCCGCCGTTCCGGGTCGGTGATCGCGGCGAGTTCGGCGAGTCCTTCATCGCCGTGACTTCGCCGCCATTCCGCGAGTGCCGCCGCGACCAACTCGTCCCGATTGCGGTAGTGCGCGTAGAAACTGCCCTTGGTCACGCCGAGCGTCCGCGCCAGCGGTTCGACCGCGACCGCGGCCAGCCCGCCGTCCGCGATCGCCTTCACTGCGGCCCGCGCCCAGTCCTGGGCGGACAGCCGGGTCGACTCACCGCTCACCACGAGCAACAGGATACGCCGCCGTATTGACGGCGCTCACACGCGGAGGATACGGTGCCGTATCAATACGCAACCGTATCAATACGCGTGAGTATCAAGGAGTGGCCGAATGGAGCACCTGACGATTCGCCGAGTGGTCACCGGGCACGATTCCGCGGGTAAGGCCCGCGTGGTCGACGACTGCCCGGTCGAGCCCATCACGTCCGAGCTCATGCCCGGCTGCGCGGCCTACCGGCTGTGGGGCCGGGACGAGCGACCCGTCTTCCCGGACGACGGCTCGCCACGCCGCGCCACGGCGTGGTACCCACCCCGAGACGGGTCGCGATTCATGATCAACACGATCGCACCCGGCGAACTGGTCCCGCCTCCCGATCTTGACAAGGCGGCGGCCTTGGATGAGCTGGAGCGGCTGATGCCGGGCGCGATGGCCGCGATGGAGCCCGACACACCGGGAATGCACACCACCGACAGCATCGACTACGTCCTGGTCATCTCGGGCGAGGTCACGCTGGAACTCGACGATGGCGAGCAGACGGTGTTGCGGGCAGGCGATGTGGTCGTTCAGAACGGCACCCGGCACACCTGGCGCAACCACGGCACCGAGCCCTGCGCGATCGTCGGCGTCGCCATAGGCGCGGACCGCACCCGGCCCACATAGACGAGCCAGTACTCCGAGCCGATATACCGCGACCCCGCCTCACGATCAACGGGAATCAGCACAAGGTCGCCGTCGAAGCTGGCTGATTGGCACACCAGCTACTCGGCATGAGAGTCGGTTCAGGTCGTGTGAGGTCGGTCGAGGAGGCCGTTGGCTCGTGCTTTCATCAGTTCGTATCGCGCAGGTTTGGTGTTGAGCTTTTCCAATCCGCTCACGGCCCGGGATCGCAGTCGTTCGTTGTCGTTGTGGAGCTGTTCTACGAGTAATGGCAGCGCTTGTGGTGAGCGAGCCGCGCCGATGAGTTCGAGTAGCCAAAGGCGCAGGCCGTGGTCTGCCTGCTCTTGGTTGAACTCTGCGATGAGCTGATCGAGGTGTTCCGCGGCGTGGGGCCGCAGAAGCGCGAAGCCGTCTTCGCGGTCCTGCGGATTGTGCCTGCGCATGAGACGCATGGCTTGCCGGAAACGGTCAGTCACACCGTGGAGGCTAGCGGCTGGGTAGACGAGAGCGATGCCCTGCGGTCACGAGGGCGAGGCGAACATCGAAGCATGGCCGGACGCGGTTCACCGTGGCCCGCTAGCCGAGCGCCACCCTGAAGTCGAAGGTGTTCCACCGTTCCGGCCGCATGGAGATCGCGACGTTGCCAGCCGAGGTCTTCTCCGTCGAGTTCACGTAGCCGGTGGCGCGATCCGGTCCCATGTAACGAACGGCCATCTCGTAGCCCTCCCGCTTCGACGCCGTCCTGATCTCGGTGACCGGCCCCTCCACCGTCACGTAACGATAGTCGTCGACCTCGGCCACCTGCGCGCACAGCGCGAACCGGCCTGCCTGCTCGATCAGCCGGACCTTGCGCAGACCAGGGGGCGTGATCACCTTGACGAGTCCGCCAGGCTGATACTCGTACCAGATCGGGGTGGTCAGCGGCGCACGGTCCGGTTCGGCCGTGACACTCAGGATTCCCACATGCGGTTCCGCGAGGAATGCCTCTCGCTCGGCTTGAGTCATCGGACGCATAACCGACAGGCTAGGCGTTCGTACCGGCCATCACGTCCGCGATTGTTCGCACAGCGGCAGCGAAGCGCGTTCGCCGAACCACACCCTTGGCGGCATGACGATAAACGATCGAGGCGGGCTACCCGTGGAGCGCGGGTAGGCCCCTCGATCGCTCACAGCGTGGGTGAGGTCAGGACGCGGCGAGTTGCTGGTTGAGCACGTCGAATCCGGCGTCGAGGCGGATCACCTGGCCGGTGACCGAGCCGAAGCCGCCGTCGGTGAGCAGTGCGACCGCGGCGCCGATGTCCTCGGGCTCGAGAACTCGGCCGTGAACCGACCGTTGCGCGAAGGATGCGCGCCTGTCGTCGTCGAAGACGGCGGCTGTGGCGTCGGTGTTCACCGCGCCGAGCGCGATGGTGTTCACGGTGACGCCGTACTGTCCTGCGTCCGCTGCGACATGCCGGCTGTAGGTGTTCAGCGCTGCCTTCGCCGTGGAGTGCGCGGCGATCATGCCCACCATGTCGGCGAGGGTGCTGGAGATGTAGACGATCCGTCCGGCACGCTGCTCGCGCATGATCGGAAGGACTCGCTGGGTCAGGTGGTAGGAACCGGCGAGCTCGCCGACCACCTTGCCTGCGAACTTGTCCCAGGGCAGTGACGCGAGCGGCTCGAACGGCGGCTGGACCGTGTTCGCGTTGCACACGAGCACGTCCACCCGGCCATGCTCGGCACGTACCCGATCGACCAGTGCCGCCACCTGCTCTTCGTCGCACACGTCCGCCTGCTCGGCTTGAGCGGTGCCGCCTGCCGCCTCGATGTCGGCGACCACCCGCTTGCCCGCGTCGGCATTGCGGTGATAATTCACGATCACGTGGTGCCCACGCCGCGCCAGGCCGCGCGCGATCGCCGCCCCGATACCGCGGCTCGCTCCGCTGACAAGTGCCACTGTGCTCGTCATCAGGTCCTCCTTGTGTGCCATGGAGAACAGACGCTAACCACCGGGCTTACTTAAGGTAAGGACTTACCTAGGCGTAAGCTCCAAACATGGGAGAAAATGTGGAGGCCAAGCGGCTTCCGCGAAACAGGCACAGTGATCTGTTCCACAGCGAATGCGCGGGCCGGATCATTTTCGACCGCGTCACCAGCCGCTGGGCACCACTGGTCCTGGTCAAGCTCGCCGAAGGTCCGCTGCGGTTCTATGAGCTGCGTGACGAGATCGGCGGGATCAGCGAGAAGGTGCTGTCGGAGAAGCTGCGCCTGCTCGCCCGCGACGGACTGATCGAGCGCACGGTCGAGCCCGCCATCCCGCCACGGGTCAGTTACGCACTCACGGAAATGGGCTACAGCCTCGCCAAACCGCTGCGCCAGCTCATGCGATGGGTAGCCGACCACGGCCCCGCCATCCTGGCCGCCCCGCCACACCACGAAGACCAGAACTGACATCAGGCCCACGTCCGCTCATCGGCAGGAGCGGACGTGTCAGAGGGCGCGAGAAGCGTTAGGCGTCCGGATTCTCCGCCAAGCTGCTCAGGTCGGCGTTTATCTCCTCCGCTATTGAGTCAGCTACTTCGCGCAGGAGCACAACTAGTCGCTCCGGCTCCAGCGGTGGCTCGCTCTTGAAACTGAACCAGCCGAAGTTCTGGGACGCAGACGCGTCGGCGGGATCTGCTGCGGCAACCCACTCAAGTGAGACGACCCCTGTCAACGGCCGCCGTGCCGACTGTGCGCCGCCTTCATCCGCCACATCCTCACTATATCTCCGTGGATAGGCTCGGACATCGGCATGAGCGGGTGCGTTTCGCGGTATGAGGGTGCGTCGTCGATGTGTTCGGCCTGTCCTGCACTGGCATCGTGGCCTTGGACAACCCCGAAGGCGGATGCGCTGACGCGATCATCGGCTGTGGTCGGCGTTGGCTGCGCTGTGTCCAGTGCGTTCCAGCCATCGAGTCCACGTCTTACGGGTGATGTGGACCTGCGGGTTCGCGATGACGTACTGGATGAACTCAGCCCGCAGCGGCTGCTCGCGGTACAACACGTCGAGCCGGTCCGCGTAGTCAACGCGTCGCGCGACCTCGGCGTAGTTCCAGTCCTTGCGTCGGTATGGCCGCCGTAGCACGGCATCGAGCAACTCGACCGCCGAATCCTTGACCCTGGCAGGCACGCCCTCTCGGCCTAACCGACGCAGCGCTCCCTCCTTACGCGCCCACGGCGACCACATGTTCGCGTTCGGCGCGCGCCACTCTTCCGGAAAAGTGACTTCCCAGCGCAAATAAAGCACCGCGTACTCAGGCTCGCCGGTCATACCGAAGATCGTCGCGTCCTGGAACGCGCGCATCTGGGTGTAGGCGTCGCGAGCCCCTTCCGCCATCGGGCCGTAACCGCTCGCCGCCCACAGCGCATTGCCGTGCCGCAACGCACCGCGCGCCTGCACCAGCAGATCCCTGTGCCGTGTCAACGCATGACCACGCACCACGTCATCGGATGAGACCAGGTCATATACCCACGATCGATCCCCCATGCTCCCAGACACTACTCAGCTCACTCCGCGGTTCGCGCGGATTTATGACTTCCCTGCGGCAACCTCGTAGATGACCCCCAGTCCGCCCTCGTACAGCCGACCACGGCCCCGCCACGACCAGAACTGACACCAGGCCCACGTCCGCTCATCGGCATGAGCGTCCAGCACGCGGTCGGCGGCACGAGAGTGTTTGTCGATGTGTTCCGCCTGTCCTGCGCTGGCGTCGGGTGGGCCGTGGTCGGTTGCTATGAGCTGCTGGGTGTAACGGGTTCGACGGGCGAGGGGATGAGTTTCCCGGACCGGCTCTGTTTCACCATCTTCCCGAGTGCCGGTCGCTGGACGCCGAGGAGGCAGATGAAGACCGAGCCGATCACTGAGGACACCCTCGCCGAGATCCGCAAGGATGCCATGGCGCAGCCGGCGGCCGGTTTGCCCAGACTGGCTCGCAGTCTCCTGCAGTTTGGGCGGCAGGTTGACCGAGCCAGCCCCAGCAACCGCATCCCCTACTTCGAAGAGGCCGCGGCCATCTACCGGCGTTTAGTCACCGACGGAACCGAAGAACACCTCGGCGCCGCGATGCACGCGATCTCCTCGCTTGGCCAGCAGTACTCGCTCGTGCACGCCGACAACCTCGCACTGGCCGCGAAACACGAGGCCGCAGCACTCGCCCGCCGAGTCAACTCGCACCGCGAGGACGGCAAACAGGAGACCAAGATCCTCGCTGACCTCGCCAACGGCCTGGCCGAGTGTGGACAGTTCGCTCAAGCCGTGACTGTTGAACGGGAGGTGGTTGACATCCACCGCGCTGCCGTCAGCCGGGACAGCTACGAGGTGTCCGGCCTTCTCGCCTGGTCTCTGCTGGACTTGGCGATCTTCCTCGACCTGGACGGCCAGGGCGAAGCCAGTCTGGAGATCGAGCACGAGGCCCTGGCTCTTCAGCGCCGCGCGACAGAGACCGATCCACACCGGCGGCTGCCCACACTCGCGATCTGGACAGCTGGAGCCTCGCTGCGGCTCGCCGACGCCGGGCACCCGCACCAAGCGCGAGAGCTGCTGCGGGAATCCATCGCCGCCTGCGACCGGCTCCCGGCCGAGGGCGAGCGTGGCAACTTCGGATTTCTCCAAGCCGTGTACGCCGCGCACTTCGCCAGATCAGGCGTCCACGACGAACAGCCCGACGCCGACGGCACGCCCCCGATCGGCGTCAACCCTGACCAGTACTTGCAACCCGTGTTCGGATTGAGTTTCCACCACTGGTCCTTCAGCGTCAGGCATGTCTACCGCACGGGATTGGCCGCCATCGACGAAGTGATCATCGCCAGCTCCCAACCGAGCCCACCCGACCCGGCGCGGCTGGCCGAACTGGGGACCCTGATGCGCCGCCGAAACATCCGTTCCTCGGTGCTCTCCGGCTTCGAATACGGCACCGGCCACTACCCGAACGTGCTCATCCCCGCACTGGCGCACGGCGTCGAGCTTGAGCGCTTGCTCCTCGCCGCCGATCCCAGCCGAAGCCCCCAGCGGCTCGTCCGGGCTCTGACCGACCACGCCACCGCATGTCTAGCCGTGAGCGCGAACGCGAACGCGGCCAACATCCTGCGCGAGGCACATGCTCTCTCCTGACCATCGACAACCGGCCGGACTAGCTGACAAAAAACCATCGACGAACAGACTGCTCATCCAGGCGCTTCTGATATCCGAGTTACGCGCCCCCGGCAGATATGGCCAGGTGCCGGACTCGGATCAGTGCTCCTCGCCCGTGGCCGATCCACTCCGCTCATCGACATGAGCGGACGTTCCCTGCCACGTATCTGGAAGTAGCTCGAGCTAAGAGTGCGATGATGATCTGTGATCAGGGTTCGAGCACAGGCTTGATGAGTGAACTGTCGGCCCGTGGCAACAGCTGTAGGTTCTCGCCACTTGTGACACGTCGATCTAGGGGGACCTGGGCGTTCTCGGTTGTCTCACGATGACGTCGTCATGCTCAGTCTCAAACTCTTGGTATTTCCTCAGATGTGGGATGAGCCTGTATCTGCCGGACCGGGTCGTGCCGCCCGACCGCGTTCTCCCGCGCGGCCATCGGGCGGGTCACGGTCCCGGTCAGCCCGAACGGCTGCTACCGCACCTCCGTCGGTTCGGAAAAGGGGCTTGTCCTCCGGCACCGTCAACTGCGGCCAGCCGGTGCAGAGTGGATCATCCGCGTCGGCCAGCCTCGCGACGTCGCTCACAGCGACCACAGCGCTTCACGACCACAGCACAACAGCAGGCTGCGGCATCTCACCTGATCGTCCGCTGAGGCAGCGGGGGCCGCCGTTGCTGCCGAATCCTCGGCCGCTCGAGGATGCAGAGGACGCGGCCGCGGCGCCGCAGAGGGGTGGACGCGGTATCTATGCTGCTCAGATGATGCTTGGGGGGACCATGAAGAGGTTCATGCTGCTGATGACCGTGCTGCTGGCAGCCGGGTGTGGGTCGGAAGTCGAGGCCCCATCGCGGCCGCAGCCGACGGCGAACGGGCTCGGCCCGGCCACCTCGGCATGCCCGATGCCGATCACCTTCCAGCTGCTCGACGGCTGGCGCGGTGTCCGCCAGACCCTGAAGACACGGCAAGGTGATGTGCTGTGCCAGGTGCTGGTCGGTCCCACGATGGACAGCGGTTCCATGCGGATCTATCGCGTCGCCGGCACCACCGACCCGCGGGCGGCACTGGAGCCGCTCAGCGAGATGCTTCCCGGCGCCGAAAACAAGACCTACCAGCCGGTGTCCGTCGGCTCGGGAGCCGCGACCGAGCTGAATTACGTGGTCAACTGGGGTGACCGGCTAACCAAGTTCCGAATGCTGGCCGTGCCCTACGCCGACGGCGTCGCCGTGCTCCACATCATGGGCGGGAGTGATCCGGCGGCGTTCGACGCCAGCACCAAGGCCTTCGAGCAGGCCAAGAGCACGCTGACCTTGACGTAGATCGTCCCGAAGGACGGGGATGCCTTCGGTGTAGCAGTGCGCACATGGAAGCTGGCAGTTACCTGTGATGCCCAGCCAGGCGAAGGAAATCGGCTGCATGCCGCCTCCCTGTGTCACGCGAGTCCGGACAACGCTACCGAAGCGGTCAACGGTCGATGGCTCCATAGGGGTTAGTTGGGCGGCGCCGCACGCCCCGGCTTCATGCGGCGAATAGAGCTGAAATTGGAAGCGGTCCGTCTGCTCCAGGCCACTTACTGGAGAAGAAGAACTGTCTCGGCCCGACGCGGACAGGACCAACCGGTCGAGGTGAGCCCCGAAACGATGGGAGTTCACCTCGACCGGTGCGTCGCCGCGACTGTGAAAGCGGTGCCCCAGACGGCGCGGTTCGTGGTCAGCTGTCAGCAGAAGACCTGAACGCGGAACGCGCGGTCACGCGAATCCAGTGCTTTCTCACTCCAGGCCGGTACGTCGACGGAGTAAGTCATGGGGTAGGTGGTCTGCCTGTCCTCCAAATAGATTCTAAATGAGTTGCCGTGGGCCTTGGCGTAGTTGTAGTAGTCGTCGAGGCCACTCACACCGCAGCCTTCGATGTTCCAGACCTGCCCGTCGACGTGGTAGACGCAGGCCCGGTCGTCATTGCACCGATAGTTCCAGAACTGCGGCTGGGCCTCCGTCGCAGAGGCGCTGCTGGGGGCGCTGATCAGTGCGGCGGCTCCCACTGCGACCGCCATGGCTGTCCGCGTCCCCAGCTTCGTGATCGACTGCATTCGAACCTTCCTTCTCCAGGTTTCTCGCTGCTGTTGCCCGCACAACTCTGCTGGTGTGCGACGCAGACGAACGGTCTTCATCATGAAGTTGCCACTTCTGTTGGTCGTTCTTTGGGCTTTCTGGCGGCGCGACGTTTCCGGCGTCGTTGCTGCCCGGCTGACATCGCCGAAAGAGAAGCCCGAGTTGTCTGTACTGCTACGCCTTTGTCTCGTTCTAGCTGTTGGCAAGGAGTGTCCAAGCCGCGAGCCGGTCATCGGCGAGGTGTGTCAGTCACTCACTGTGGCGCGCCTTGCGTGGTGTAGGCGGACGGTTTGCGTCCCGCCGCACAAGTTGTATGTCGTCAGATCCCCCTGTCCTCGCGTGTCCCCAGTTGTCGTAGGCAACTCATTGATCGCCCGAACGGACTACGACGGGTACTGCCCCGGTGATCGGGACCGGCCGGTGGCTTCGTCGGTTGAGAGTTGCTTCGGGCTCATGTTTAGCGGACCGAAAGTTGTTCAGTGCCGGTCGTGACGTGCTAAACAACGAGGTGGGGCATGAATTTCACGGCAAGGGGGCATGCCGGGTGCCGAGACCGGAGAATCCGATCCACGATGTGCATGGCGAGTTGACGGCGTTCGCGGCGGACTTACGACGGCTGCGCGAGAGGGCGGGTTCACCGACCTATCGCAGTCTCGCTGCGCGGTCCGGGTATTCGGCTACCGCGTTGTCGCAGGCTGCCGCGGGCCGGAAGCTGCCGACGCTGGCGGTGACGCTGGCCTTCGTCACGGCATGCGAAGGTGATCCCGCTGACTGGGAGTTCTGTTGGCGGGAAGTGTCGGACGTACTGTCCGACAAAGGCACGACTGCATCTCAGGACGCGGCGCCCTATGTCGGTTTGGCGTGTTTCCAAGCGGCTGACGCTGATCGATACTTCGGCCGCGACCTGCTGGTTGAGGAGCTGCGGTCCGCTGTCGCCGACCATCGACTGGTCGGAGTGTTCGGGGCGTCCGGCACTGGCAAGTCCTCACTGCTTCGTGCCGGGTTGCTGGCTCAGCTGCAGGTCGATGGCCGGCCGGCGCTGTTGTTCACCCCTGGGGAACGGCCACTGGATGAGTGTGCTGCGCAGATTGCCGCAGTGACCGGTCAATCGGTGGCTCAGATACGCGCCGAGTTCGACACTGGGCCGGACGCGTTGCCGCGAATTCTCGCGGACCAGGTGCGTGAGCTGGTCATGGTCGTCGACCAGTTCGAGGAGGTCTTCACCCTGTGCTCGGATCCGGTTCAGCGGGATTGGTTCGTCAGGGCCGTTGTGCTCGCCGCGGCAGCGGAGGGCGCCGACATACGGGTGGTGCTGGGCACTCGCGCCGACTTCTATGGGCATTGCGGTCAGTATCCGCAACTGGTGGAGGCGTTGCGTGGCGCCCAGGTACTGATAGGCCCGATGGGTCCGGATGACATTCGCGAGGCCATCACCGGTCCTGCCCTGCAGGCCGGCAACACGGTCGAGACGGCGTTGGTGTCGAGGCTGGTCGCCGATGCTGTGGGGCAGCCCGGAGTACTGCCGTTGCTCTCGCACGCGCTCCTGCAGACGTGGCGGCGCCGTAGCGGCATGACACTTACCCTCGCCGGTTATGAGCAGACCGGCGGTATCGAGCATGCGCTGGCTCGCACCGCCGAGCACGTCTATCGCGGTTTCGACGACGAGGAGCAGGACCTCGCGCGGCACCTTTTCTTGCGATTGACCGCACTGGGGGAAGGCACCGAAGACACGAAACGTCGTGTGTCCCGGCGCGAGCTGGACGCTGATCCGCAACTTGAAGGTGTGCTGAATGCGCTCGCTGCCGCTCGGCTGCTCAGCCTCGGTGAGGATACGGCAGAGTTAGCACATGAGGCGTTGATCCGCCATTGGCCGCGGCTACGCGACTGGCTCAATGAAGATCGAGAAGGATTGCGGGTTCATCGTCATCTGACGCAAGCCACCGACGACTGGGAATTCCTCGAACGCGATGCCGGGGCGCTGTATCGCGGTGTGCGCCTTGCCACCGCGCATGATTGGGCAGCCCAGCACCGCAGGGCCATCACCGCGAGAGAACGGGCATTCCTTCGTGCTAGTCGCCGGGCCGACCGGCGGCGGACCCGACGGCTCGTCCTGCTCCTGATCGCCGCGGTGGTTGTCATGATTACCGCTAGGGATCTGCATAGTGCCGCCGCGCAGCACAATCTCGTCACAGCCCGCGATGCTGTCGACCGCGCGATCCAGTTGGAGAAGTCGAACTCCTCTCTGGCACTGCGCCTCAAACTGGCCGCCTACAAACTCGCGGCCACCCCCGAGACGACCAGCACGTTGCTGAACGCCTTCGCGACGCCCTACGCATCACGACTTGACTTGCCTGCCGGAAAAATCATGGCCTTCACGTTTACCCGGAACGGAACTGTCACCGCGACCGCGAGCGACGATGGCGTGGTTCGCCTGTGGGACACCGGCCGGCCAGAACAGCCACGGCTTCTCACCACGATGATCGACATCGGAAAGGTGACCAGTCTCGAGTTCAGCCCGGATGGCCGTGTGATGCTCTCGACGAACGAGGACCTGACGACCTGGCTCTGGAGAACAGACGACCTGAGCCACCCGGTTCGCGTCCAGGCACTCGGCAACGGCACAAGCGGGGTTTTCAGCTCGAACGGCAAGAGCCTCGCTGTGCACCGCTCAGGACAGATTCAGCTCTGGAACCTCGCAGACCCAAGCTCTCCGGTGCAGTGGGGAGCGCTACCGGGAACCTCGGCGACGTTCAGCCCGGACGGGCAGCTGCTCGCGGTCACCACGGAAAGCGGAGGACGGCTGTGGGACGTCAGCGACGCTCGCCAGCCACGGCCACTGCAAGTGTTCCCTTTTACAGCAACAGGTGCGTCCGTACCGGTGTTCAGCCCCGACGGGCAGACCCTCGCCGTCGACAACACCGGCGTGTGGACCCTGTGGGATATCACCGATCCGGCGAATCTTCGCCAGTTGTCGACCATCGACGGTGGTCACATCCTCGGCTTCAGCCCCGACGGCAAAACGGCCGCGACCAACGACCGCAGCCAAGCAGGCCGATCCGTGCGGTTATGGGACCTCAGTGACAGAAACAGCCCGCGGCAGACTCACAGTCTCGATTATCACGTTGATCGGATCTTGGGACTCAGATTCAGCGCGGACGGCCGCTGGATCACCAGCTTGACGACCAGTTCGATACTGGCTTTGGACCGGGCCGGACTGCCATTGACCAGCCCCACAGGAAGTGCCATGACCTCCGCGACGTTCCTCTCTGACGGCCGGACTCTATTAGTCGGTGAACAGGGCAGCGCCCGGCTGTGGAACGTCGCGGACTTCCGCCACCCCAGCCAGCTCAGCACCATCCAGACGTCCCGGCCCGACAATCGAACGACGGTGTTCTCCGCCGCGGTTACCGACAGCGGGTCCGTCCTACTCGGCGGCAATCAGCTCGATACTCAAATCTGGAACACCACCGAACCTGCCCGGCCCCGTCGGACAGCAACGCTCACCGGCGCCGGCGAAGTCCGGGCGCTCTCAAACCAAGGCATTCTCGCGACCAACTCCGCACACCACGCTCAGCAGGCAACCGAGCCTTCGCCACAACTGTGGGACGCCATCCACGGTCTCAAGCTGAGTACGCTACCCACCACAGCCGACATCGGTTCCGCCGCTTTCGCCAACCGCGTGCCGATTCTTGCCACGGTCTCCTCGCGCGGCGACGCAGAACTCTGGGACCTCAGTGATCCACAGCGGCCATTTCAAACCGGAACACTCCCGGTTCGCGCCGTCGTCGCGGCGATCAACCGTGACGATCAGCTCCTGACCGCTGGCCCAGACGCTTCGGTGAGACTGTGGACGATCGCCGACCCGCACCAACCCACATTGGTCGCGCAGTTCGACACCGCGAGCCCCGTCACCGCCGGCGCCCTCAGCCCCGACGGACACACAGTCGCTCTCGGCGGAAAAGACGGCACGACAAGCTTGTGGTCCATCGCCAACCCGCAGAAGCCACCCCATCTCGCCACCCTCGCAGGGCACACCGACGAAATCACCGACGTCCACTTCAGCTCCGATGGCTACGGCCTCGTGACCACCAGTCTGGACGGAACCGCTCGGCTCTGGAACACCGACACAACCCGGATCATCGAGGAGATCTGCCGCACCCTCCAGCCCATGACCGTGAACGAATGGCATGCCACGGTTCCCGATCTTCCGTACACACCAACCTGTACCTGAACCGGTCTGGCGCGCCCAGTGCGCCAATCCCGTCTACGCCGCCCGCTCGACACCTGACCAGCCGTGCGCAATTCCGCACTTTCGCCGAGAACCGCTCCGCGGCGCGTTCCATGATGGGTGCGGCGCGACCAGACGGGGTACGAGAGGCGTTCAGTGCCAACGGTGATGTACTGCGCGTGGATCCGCGGACCGGATACTTCGGCATCCGGACAAAAGGAGGGCGTTATCCGAGCCACCATCCAGCTGCACCTGCGGGACTTTACCGAGGTGGACAATGGCAAGACGCCTGGCCCGGTCATTTGGAGGACGGCAGCGTGCTCGCCGGGGCCGTGGCCGAGAACCCGCGGATGGGCGGACAGGTCTGGTTCGGCGAGGACGACGCCCGCGACGCCGGCCGTGGCCGGCCGAACGGGGTCGGGCTCGCCGACGGTTCGGCAGTCAACTACAAGCACGTCAATGCTACCCTTGGCAACAAAATACCTTTGGTGAGCTTGAAGCCATCCCGAAATCCGGGCGCCTGGATCCGGGAACACTTGGGGTTCCTCGATGCTGATCGGCCCCGAGGCGGGCGCGAGAGGAAGTCTGAGAGTGTACGGACGCGCGAAGTGGGCACAGACTGATCGGATCGGCGGTCCGCTTGACCACATCTTTGATTCATTGCGGGCGTCCTTTTCCGAGCTCCGGATCGAACGGCTCACCGTGACGAACGAGAGTAATGAAGAGCTCCTTTGGTTCATTTCTCTCCCGGGCAAGCCGGTCGTGCTGCAGATCGAGTGCAGGCCCGCCGGCGAATCTCCCTTTCTCGTCGAGTCGGACGATGAAAGTAAAGAGACGAACGAGGTCGGTGTGGCCGTCGAAACGCTGACCGCTTGGCTCCGCTGACCTTCAGACGGCCGTCGCGAAAGCGGAAATCCGGATGTTGAAAGATCTTTCCCCAGTGTGTCTTGATGTTGTCTACGTTGGTCGGCGCAACGACGGCCTCGCGCCCCGCGAGAAGACCTCCGGCGCCTTCACCGGACGGACCACACTCACCGGCCAGCGACGGGCCCAGTCTGCGCTTCGCCGCCTGGCGCGCGGTCTGGGGCGCCCAGCGCGCCAATCCCGTCTACGCCGACCGCTACCGGCATCTGACCAGCCGCGCCGAGAACAAGCTCACCCCGACCCAGGCGCGAGCCGCGATCGCCGCGAGCATCCTGCGTCACCTGCACGCCGTGATCACCACCGGTCTCCGGTGGGATCCCCAGACCGCAACACACGGCACCGGAAACACCACACCATCGGCTATCGCCGCCTGAACGGAGGCAGCCACCGAGCAGACGGCCGGGGCGAGCCCCACGCGGCATAGAGACACCTTGTGATCTCGACGCTCATCACGGGCAGCCCCGTCCGTCGTCGAACCGACCCGATTA
Organism: Amycolatopsis xylanica; assembly: GCF_900107045.1. GTDB lineage: Bacteria > Actinomycetota > Actinomycetes > Mycobacteriales > Pseudonocardiaceae > Amycolatopsis > Amycolatopsis xylanica. The sequence continues at coordinate 461,665 of NZ_FNON01000001.1, read as the reverse complement.
CACGCCGCTGGGACCACCCCCATGACCGCTATGCAGGGACCGACGACGGACGAGGCACCGACCATCCGCTTGACACAGAACGCCTTACGCTGATGAGAGTGTGTTTTGCAGCTGCGCGCTTTCGTGTTCGCGGTGGTGCTGCGTCACCTGCCCAGGGCCCCACTCGCCTGGAGCAGTGAGCGTGGGAGCACGTGGTCATAAGGTAACCGTGATGCACAGCAACGAAGAAGCGAGTCCGGCTGGCCGCGCTGACGACCGGAGCAGAGGCGGAACGGAGCCTGCCGGCCAACTTCCGCCGTCGACGCGGGAGGAGGAAGGCCCCACCTATGAGGTCCTGCGATCACGCACGGTCGTGTGGCTCGCGGTCCTCATGTTCGCGATCGGCATCGGCGTCGCGGCGTGGCTGGTGCTTGCCTATGGCCGAGGTGACCCGCAGAACAGCCTGGAGGCGATCAAGACCGCCGGCACGATCGTGATCGGCTCCGGTGGTGCGGTCGCGCTGTGGCTCGCGGTCCGCCGCCAGCGGACCGCGGAGCTAGCCATCGCACAAAAGGATCGTGAGCTCCGCCAGAAAGACCGCGACCAGGACCACACCGCCCGCGACGCGGTGGAACGGCGGGCCACCGAGCTGTACACGATGGCCGCCGTCCAGCTCGGCTCCGAGCATGCCCATGTGCGGATCGCGGGCATCTACGCACTGGAACGCCTGGCGCAGAACAACCCTGACCAGCGCCAGGTCATCGTCAACGTGCTGTGCGCCTACCTGCGCATGCCCCACACCACCGATGACACCGACCCGGCGGAGCCCGACCCGGACCGCGAACTGCGCCGAACCCAGGAACGACAGGTCCGGCTGACCGCCCAACGCCTACTGGCCACGCACCTGCGACGAGGCGGGCCGGCGGACGCGTTCTGGCCCGGCATCACGCTGGACCTGGCCGGCGCCACTCTCCTCGACTTCAACCTCGAGCGCTGCCATCTGCACGGCGCCACGTTCGCCGGTGCCCGGTTCCACGGCGCCACCGACTTCAGCCTGGCCGAGTTCACCGGCCCACTGGCATTCGACAACGCCCGGTTCACCGGCGGCGCCCGGTTCATCAACACCGTCTGCGCGGAGCCGGTCGACTTCACCCAGGCACGGTTCGACCACGACGCCACCTTCGCGCAGGCCACGTTCCGGTCGAGTGCCACCTTCAAGCGAACACAGTTCGACGGCAAGGTCGAATTCAGTGGTACGCGATTCGACTATGTCTGGTTCGACAACGCGCGCTTCGCTCAAACAGCCATGTTCGACGGTGCGCGGTTCATCGGCCCTGCTGAATTCGGTGGCGACAAGCACAGCGCGCCCCATTTCAACGGGTGCACCTACTTCCGTGCCGCGCAGTTCGAGAAGGACGTGGTCTTCGGTGGCACACGCTTCGGCGACACCGTCGTCTTCGACGATGCTGTCTTCCACGAGTTCGCCGGCTTCAACGACGCGGTCTTCGCGGGCAGCGCGATCTTCACCGAGACGAAACTGCTTGCCGAGGCGAGGTTCCGCAGAACCCGATTCGACGGCAAAGCCCTGTTCGGCGGTTCGGAGTTCGGCCGCCACGCCAATTTCGACAGCACCTTGTTCGGCGCGGAGGTCTGGTTCAGCGACGTGACGTTCAGCGGCGCCGCCACGTGCGCGGGCGCATACGCCCGCCTGGACGTAGACGACGTCCGGATCTGGCCAAGCGGCTGGCTGCTCGCCACACCGCCTGCCCCGGACACGGTACGTCTGCCCGACATGCCGGGCCGCTGGGGCCGTCTGTACGACCGGTGACGGTCCTGATCCCAATGTGGCTTTCGTCAGGTTCCGTCTGACGAAAGCCACATTGGCGGACTGAAAACTGACCAAAGCCGCATTGGGATTTTTTTGACCAGGTGAGCGGGGGTCAGAAGTTGAATTGGCCGATGTTGTCCTTGGTGAAGACCGTGGGCGGGCCGAGGATGACCTCGGCTTTCTTGCCGATCGTGTATTCGCCGAGGGAGCCCGCGGTGAACTTCTCGCCCTCGGCGCCGGTGATGCGGCCGGAGATGAGTGAGGCGGCCGCGATGGTCGCGAGGTAGCCGAGCTTGGCCGGTTCCCAGAGCGCGAGGGATTTGACGGTTCCGTTGTTGACGTATTCGCGGAGCTGGTTGGGGGTGCCGAGGCCGGTCAGCGCGACCTTGCCCTTGTATTCCGACGAGCTGAGGTAGCGGGCGGCTGCGGCGAGGCCGACCGTGGTCGGGGCGATGATGCCCTTCAAATTCGGGTGCGCCTGCAGGAGGCCCTGGGTCTTCTGGAACGACATCTGGTCTTCGTCGTTGCCGTAGACCGTGTCGACCAGCTTCAGGCCGACGTACTTGGGCTTGGCGAGTTCCTCTTTCATGATCGCGATCCAGGTGTTCTGGTTGGTCGCGTTGGCGGTCGCCGAGAGCAGCGCGATCTCGCCGGAGCCGCCGATGGCCTCGGAGATCAGCTCGACCTGCTTGACCGCGATCTCGGTCGAGTCGACCTGGTTGATGAACAGGTCGCGCGCGTCGGCCGCGACGTCGGAGTCGAGGGTGACGACCTTCATGCCCTGCGCGCGGGCGGCCTTCAGGGCGGGCGCGACCGCGTTCTGGTCGTTCGCCGCGAGCAGCAGGGCGTCCTGGCGTTGCTGGGCGGCGGTGTTGATGTACGTGACCTGCGAAGCGGCGCTCGCGTCCGAGGGGCCGGTCGCCTTGTACTCGCCCTTGACCTCACCGGCCGCCTGCTCGACGCCCTTGCCCACCACCGAGAAGTACGGGATGTTCACCGCCTTGGGCAGGTAGGTGAACTTGAGGCCGGTCTTCAGCTCGGCCTGCGCGTTGGCCGCGCCGGTGGCGCCGCTGGGGCCGCCGGGCTTGGCTCCGCTGTCCTTGGTGGTGCCGCCGCACGCGGTGAGCACGAGCGCCAGCGCGGCGACCGTGGCCAGTTTTCGGATCATCTTGTCGCTTCCTTCAGTATGGAACGGCCTGCTGTGGAACGGCTGGCTCGCCAGCGCGCGAACCGGACCGCGCTCGGCGGCGCGAGCACGCCGACGAGCAGCAGCAGGCCGGTGACGATGGTGAGCGTTTCGGTGGACACGTCGTCGAGGATCAGCAGATTGCGCAGCCCGCCGAGCAGCAGCACCCCGGCGATCACCCCGCCGAGCGAGCCTTTGCCGCCGAAGATGGACACCCCGCCGAGCAGGACGGCCGCGACGACGGCGAGTTCGAGACCGGTGCCGTTGTCCGCACGCGCGCTGGAGAAACGCAGCGTGTAGACGACACCGGCGAGCGCGGCGACCGCGCCGGTCAGCGTGAACAGGATCAGCTTCGTGCGCTTGACCCTGATCCCGGAGAACCGCGCGGCCTCGGTGTTCGCCCCGATCGCGTAGATGGCCCTGCCGAACGAACTGCCGTGCAGCAGGACGCCGAACGCGACCGCGAGCACGGCGAAGACCATGATGGGATAAGGGAAATCGGTACCCGGGACCGGTGTGGTGCCGAACCGCGTGTAGCTCGCCGGGAAGTCGGCCACCGCCGTGTCGCCGAGCAGCACGAGCGCGAGCCCGCGATACAGCGCGAGCGTGCCGATCGTGACCGCCAGCGACGGCAACCCGAACCCGGTCACCAGCAAACCGTTGACAGCGCCGCACACCGCGCCCGCGAGCACCACGATCGGCAGGATCGTCTCCAGCGGGAGCCCCGCGTTCCACAGTGTCCCGATGAGCGCGCTCGACAGCCCGAGCACCGACGCGACCGAAAGGTCGATCTCGCCCGCGACGATGACCAAGGTCAGCGGCAACGCGATCAGCGCGATCTCGCCGATGTCGAGTCCGAGGTAGAAAAGGTTCTTCCCGTTCAGGAAATCCCCGCCGCCGACGAGCGCGACCACCACGACGGCGAGCACCAGCACGGTTTCCCAGCGCAGCAACCGGTCACGCATCGTGGTCCGCCTTCCGCCGGTCCGGACGCAACGCGGCGGCGAGACGCAGCGACACGATTCTGTCGACCGTGATCGCGGCCAGCAGCAGCGCGCCGGTGATCGCCTGCTGCCAGAACGCGGGCACGCCCAGCACGATCAGGCAGCTGGTGATCGTGCTCAGCAGCAGCGCGCCGAGCGCCGCGCCGAGCACACTGCCCGAACCGCCGAAGATCGCCACCCCGCCGACCACGACCGCCGCGACGACCTGCAGCTCGAGCCCGGTGCCCGCCGCCGCGTCGACCGTCCCGTAGCGCGCCATCCACAGTCCGCCCGCGAGCCCGGCGACCGCGCCGGAGACGGCGAACGCGGTGAACACGCGGCGCTGCACCGGAATCCCGGCGAGCATGGCCGCTTCGGGATGCGAACCCATCGCGTACAGCTCGCGGCCCGAGCGGTACGAACGCAGGTAGAAAGCGGCCGCGAGCACCACGACGAGCGTGATCAGCACCAGGTACGGCACCCCGAGCACGCGCCCGCTGCCGAGCCCGAGCAGCGACGGCGGCAGGTCGGCGGCGTTGACCTGGGTGCCGTGCGCGAGCGCGAAGTCCAGGCCGCGGAACACGTACAGCGTGCCGAGCGTGACCACCAGGCTCGGCACCTGGCCGAGCGACACGACCAGGCCGTTCACCATCCCGCACACCAGCCCGAGCGCGACGCCGAGCAACAGCGCGCCCACGACCGGGATCCCCGGATGCTCGGCCACGATCGACGCGGTGATGAACGCCGACAGCCCCAGCACCGAGCCGACCGACAGGTCGACGTTGCGGGTCACCACCACGATCGTCTGGCCGACGGTCAGCAGCGCGATGATCGACGCGTTGATCAGCAGATCGCGCAGGCTCTGCGGTTGCACGAACCGGGGATTGGCCACCGCCGTCCCGGCCACCACGAGCACCAGCACCAGCCCGACACCCAGCTCACGCACGCGCCCGGCGCGGTCGAGCAGCCGTCGCGCGCCGCGCGAGGGTTCGACGCTTTCGGCACGCGCCTCGACCTGCGCGGTCATCCGCGACCAGCCGCGGCAAGCGCGATCGACTCCTCGGTCAGCGGCGCGGTGAGCTCGGCGGCGAGCCTGCCCTCGTGCATCACCAGCACCCGGTCGGCCATGCCCAGCACCTCGGGCAGCTCGGAGGAGATCATCAGCACCGCGACGCCGTCGGCGGCCAGCTCCGAGAGCAGCCGGTGCACCTCGGCCTTGGTGCCGACGTCGATGCCACGCGTCGGCTCGTCGACGATGAGCACCTTCGGCTTGCGGGACAACCACTTCGCGAGCACGACCTTCTGCTGGTTGCCCCCGGAGAGCACGCCGGCCGGGTCGCTCAGCTTCGCGAACTTCAGGCGCAGCTTGACCGCCCAGTCCTGCGCGAGCGCGCGTTCGTCACGGCGGCGCACGATCCCGCCCTTGCTCAGCTTGCCGAGCGACGCGAGCGCGGCGTTGCGCTCGATCGACGCGTCCATCACCAGTCCCTGCTGCCGCCGGTCCTCCGGCACGAACCCGATGCCCGCCGCCATCGCCGCGCTCGGCGATCCGCTGGGCAGCACCCGGTCACCGACGCGCACCTCGCCCGCGTCGAGCCGGTCGATGCCGAACACCGCGCGCGCGACCTCGCTGCGCCCGGCGCCGACGAGCCCGGCGAGCGCGACGATCTCCCCAGCGCGCAGCTCGAACGAGACGTCGACGAACACGCCTTCGCGGGTGAGCCGCCGCGCGGACAGCGCGACCTCGCCCGGTTCGTTGGCCTGCTTGGGAAACAGCGCCGACAGCTCACGGCCGACCATGCGCTTGACCAGCTCGTCCGGAGTGGTCTGATCCAGTGGTCCGGACCAGACATGGCCGCCGTCGCGGAGCACGGTGGCCTCCTCGCAGAGTTCGAAGACCTCGTCGAGCCGGTGTGAGACGAACAAGACCGCGACCCCCTGTCCCAGCAAAGCCCGTACGACACCGAACAGTCTGGCGACCTCAGCCGCGGACAACGCGGCCGTCGGCTCGTCCATCACGATCACGCGCGCGTCGACGGAGAGCGCTTTCGCGATCTCGATGACCTGCTGGTCGGCGATGGACAGTCCGCGCGCGGGCCGGTCGGGATCGAGTGTCACGCCCAGCCGCTCCAGCAGCGCCCGGGTGGCGTTCTTCGTCGCGGTATGGTCGATGCGACGGCCCGATTTCAGCGGCTGGCGGCCGATGAACACGTTCTCCGCCACCGAGAGATCGCCGAACAGCGTCGGTTCCTGGTAGATCACCGCGATGCCGGCGGCTTGCGCGTCGCCGGGGCCGTGCATGCGGTGCGGGGCGCCGTCGAGGTGGATCTCCCCCGCGTCCGGCCGGTGCGCGCCCGCGAGTACCTTGATCAAGGTCGACTTGCCCGCGCCGTTCTCGCCCAGCAGGGCGTGCGCGACGCCGGGCCGGAGTTCGAGTGAGACGCCGGAGAGTGCCCGAACCGTGCCAAAACTCTTGACTACGTCACGCAGCGCCACGACCGGCGGCTTCGCGGCGACACGGTTCACCGTGCGTTCCCCTCAGACGGTAATGAATCGTTTCAATACAGCGTCAACAGGGTGGTGCCGAAGTAACGGCCGTGTCAAGGGTTAACGAACTACTCGCGTCGCGCAGCGCCGGGAAACCATGCTCAGCGCGGCGTTGAGTCCACTGTGGACAATGAGCTGACCGCGGCGAGCACCCGGCCGAAGAACCGTTCGGCGTCAAGGCCGACCGCGACCCGCGCGTTCGGCGCCAGGCCCAGCCTGCCGTCGAGGTCGACCACGGTCGCCCCGCGAGTGTGCGTACCGGCCGTTTCGATCGCGACATGCGCCTCGACGCAGGGCACCAGCGCCGGATCGATCACCCGCGCGACCGCGACCGGGTCGTGCAGCGGCGGCGCCGGGAAGCCGAACAGCTCACGGTAAGTAGCGCCGAAGAAGGTCATCAGCTCGGCGCACAACCGCCCGAGCTCGGTGCCGAGCGCCTCGAAGCCCGCGACCACCTCCGGCGTGACCAGCGCCTGGTGCGTGACGTTCAGCCCGCACATGGTGACCGGGACCCCGCTGCCGAAGACGAGCGCGGCGGCCTCCGGGTCGGCGAAGATGTTGAACTCCGCGTACGGCGTGGTGTTGCCCCGCTCGGTGGAACCACCCATGAGGACGATCTCGGTGATCCGGGCGGCGTCGCCCGGATATCTGGTCAGCAGTGTGGCGATGTTGGTCAGCGGACCGGTCGGCACGAGCGTCACCGGCCGCTCGGCCAGCAGCCGGTGCATGAGGTCGACCGCGTGCCCGTCCACCACGCCGACCGAGGGCGCGCCGAACGCCGGGCCGTCCAGCCCGGACTCGCCGTGCACGTCCTGCGCCACCCGCAGCGGGCCCGCGAGCGGGCGCGCGCAGCCCGCCGCGATCGGGACGCCGGTGATCCCCGCGACCGTGCACACCCGCCGCGCGTTCAGCGTGGTCTTCTCGAGCGTCTGGTTGCCCGCGACGGTCGTGATGGCCAGCAGGTCCAGCGCCGGGTCGGCGGCGGCCAGCATGATCGCGATGGCGTCGTCGTGCCCCGGATCGCAGTCGAGTACCACAGGGATGCCCATGCGCCCATTCTCGGCGCGAGGGCATCACCCGGCTACTGCGGCGCGGGGCCCGGGTCGGTGGCGTTGCGCACCTTCTGCAGCACCCCGCCGATCTGGCCGTGGTACTTGCCCTTGGTCCGCTTGTCGACGAATTCCGCGGCCTGGCCCGCGATTTTGTTGACCTTTTCCGGGTTCTTCTTCGCGTAACTGCGGACCGCGGCGGCGGTGCCCGCGAGCGCGGCGAGCTTCTTGAGCGACGGCATGTCCCATCCCCTTTCGTCCGATCCCTCTTGCCAGCACAACGTGCGCGGCAGCCCCGAAGTTCCCGTGCGTCCGCGATTCCAAACCGAGCCATGCCTGGGAAAGACAATTTCCGACTATCGGCCAAGCGCTTTTCAGGTTTCCGTTGCATAACCAGAGCCATTTCCGGTAACAGCGTCGCCGTCCTGTTCGACACCCAGATCACAGGGCACGGAGGGGTGGGCCTGATGCCGGTGAACAGCGCGCTGGTGGCGGATACGAGGAGATGGTGGCTGCCCGCCATCACGGAAACCGGCGCGGTGCTGGCCGTCGTGGCACTCGCGCTCTGGCAGTTCGACCGCTGGGACCATCTCACGCTCGATCATGCCGCCTACGACATCTTCGTCGTGCTCGCGCTCGCCGCGGCTGGCACCGCGACGGCGGTCGCCGTGGTGGCGGCCGCGAGCCCGGAATCACCTCGCCTTTCCCACCGCAGGCTCGCCGTGCCACTGGGGTTCTACGGGCTGGTGATGATCCCGGCGGGCATCGTCACCGAGCCGGGCACCGGCGAGATCGCCCGGTTCGTCGCGGCCGGGTGCTTCCTCGTGCTGATGGCCGACGCGCTGCGCCTGCGGCACCGGCTCCGCTGGTCGGTGCTGCTCGGCGGCGCGGTGCTGGTCGTCGGCATGGCCGACGCGCTGGCGGACGGCGTGCCCGCCGCGCCCGCGCTCGCCCAGCGGGTCATCATCGGCGGCTGGTGGGCGGTCGCCACCGGGTTCGTGATGGTCGGCGCGCGGCGGCACCAGCCGCAGACCTGGCGCGTCGGCATCGGGCTCTCGCTGATCGCGGTCGCGCATCTGGAGGGCTTCACCGGCACGTCCACCTTCTCCTCCCCCGCGCTCGAATTCGCCGGGCTGCGACTGCTCGGCCTGCTGATCGTGTTGCTGGTGCTGGCGAAACCCGCGATCGTCACGCTGCGGGCGGCAGGCCGGTCGGCCTCGGAGGCGGCCGTGCGCGAGCACGAGATCCGCAATGTCCTTTCCGGACTGTCCGGGGTCAGCCACCTGCTGTGCGCCGACGCGGAAACGCTGGGGCGCGCCGAACGCGCCGCGCTCGCCTCCGCCGTGCAGGCCGAGCTGGACCGGATGCGGGAGCTGCTCGGCGACGGTTCCGCCGCCGCGACCGGCGCCACCCGGCTGCATCCGCTGCTGACCAGGCTCGCCGCGCTGCGGACCGCGCACGGCGAACGGATCGACCTCGACGTGCCCGCAGGCCTGCGCGCCGACATGCCGGCGCACGCGCTGGCGCAGGTCATCACCAACCTGCTGGCGAACTGCGCCCGGCACGCGCCGGGCAGCGACGTCCGGATCAGCGCCTGGCACGAAGGTGAATCCGTGACGATCACGGTCGCCGACAACGGGCCCGGCCCGCGTGCGGGCCATCGGTCGGCGGGCATGGGCATCGGGCTCACGGTGTGCGAGCGGCTGCTGGCCGAGCACGGCGGCTCACTGCGGATCGGCGGCGGCGAGCGCGGCTGCGTGGTCACCGTCGCGGTACCGGCCACTGTGGACATTCCGGCGCCGCGGCTGCGCCAGACCGCATGACCGGGGTACTGGTGGTCGACGACCACCCGCTGATCAGCACCGCGCTGGTGGTGGCGCTCACCGCGCAGGGCATCGACGCGCGGCGGATCCCGGTCGACGACTCGATCCTGCGTGCCGTCGGCAGGCACGAACCGGGACTGGTGCTGCTCGACCTCGACCTCGGCGAGAACGCGCCGAGCGGGCTCCGGCTCATCGAACCGCTGCGCGCCGGCGGCTGGGCGGTGCTGATCGTCACCGCGTGCCGGGACCGGACCTCCATCGCCGAGGCCGTCGCGCTGGGCGCGCTCGGCTGGGTCAGCAAGGCCGAGTCGTTCGAACGGCTGCTCGCGGTCATCGTCGACGCCGCCGCCGGGCGGGAAGTGCTGTCGAGGGCCGCGCGCGCGGAGCTGATCCTGCTGCACCAAGCCTTCCAAGACGAGCGGCGGCTACTCGTGCAGCGGCTGGGCAGGCTCAGCGCCCGTGAACGCCAGGTGCTCGACCGGCTCGCCGCGGGCCGGTCGGCGGCGGCCGTCGCGGCGGAGTTCACCGTCTCGCTGGCCACCGTGCGGGCCCAGATCCGTTCGATACTCACGAAACTCGACGTGCGCTCGCAGCTCGCCGCCGTCGCGATCGCCCATGAGGCGCAGCAGGCCGGTCTTCCTCAATTTTGACGATGCGGGCGGCCACGCCGGATTCCGACAATGGCCGCGCGGACGTCTGCGGAGGGAGCACCTGCCATGACGCGTTGGATCGTCGGACAGAGCGTGCGGCTCAGGCTGCTGGTGCTGCTCGGCGCGGTCGCCGTGCTGCTCTTCGGGTTCGTGCGGATCCGGGACGCGGCGGTCGACGTGCTGCCGGAGTTCTCCCCCACCTCGGTCGAGGTGCAGACCGAGGCGCTCGGCCTCTCCGCCGCCGAGGTCGAACAGCTCATCACCGTGCCGCTCGAGGCCGACCTCCTCAACGGGGTCGCCTGGCTGGACACCATCCGCTCCGAATCGGTGCCGGGCCTGTCCTCGCTCACCCTGGTCTTCGAGCCGGGCACCGACCCGCTCCGCGCGCGCCAGGTGGTGCAGGAGCGCATCACGCAGGCGAAAGCGCTGCCGAACGTGTCCAAGCCGCCGATCATGCTCGAGCCGCTGTCGTCGTCGAGCCGGGTGCTGATGATCGGCCTGACCCCGAAAGAGCTCTCCCTGATCGACACCTCCGTGCTCGCGCGCTGGACGGTCAAACCCCGGCTGATGGGCGTGCCGGGCGTCGCGAACGTGGCCATCTGGGGCCAGCGCGACCAGCAGCTGCAGGTCCAGGTCGACCCGAAACGCCTGGCGGCCAACGATGTCTCGCTCGCGCAGGTGCTGCAGACCACCGGCAACGCGATGTGGGTGTCCCCACTGTCCTATTTGGAGGCTTCGACGCCGGGCACCGGCGGCTTCTTCGACACGGCCAACCAGCGGCTCGGCATCCAGCACGTGTCGCCGATCGTCTCGGCCGAGGACCTGGCGAAGGTGACCGTCGAAGACACTCCGAACCGGATCGTGCGCCTCGGTGACGTGACCACCGTGGTCAAGGACCACCAGCCGCTCATCGGCGACTCGGCCAACCACGGCAAGCCCAGCCTGATGCTGGTGGTCGAGAAGTTCCCCGGCGCCGACACGCTGGCCGTCACCGAGGGCCTCGACAAGGCGATGAGCGACCTCGCGCCCGGCCTGCGCGGCATCGACGTGGACACCGGCGTGTTCCGGCCCGCGACCTTCCTCGAGTCGGCCATGGGCAACGTCGGGCTCTGGCTCCTCATCGGCGGCGTGCTGATGCTGCTCGTGCTCGTCCTGGTCCTTTCGTGGCGCGCGGCGCTCGTGGCGGCGGTGTCGATCGCGGTCTCGCTGGGCGCGGCGGCGCTCGTGCTCGGGCTGACCGGCGCGACGATCAACCTGATGACCGTCGCCGGGCTGGTGACCGCGGTCGGGTTCGTCGTCGGCGACGTGCTCGCCGATCTCCACGCGGCACGGCGGGGCACGGGGCTCGTCGACGCGTTCACCGCGGCCCGCCGCCCGGCGCTGTTCACGACCGCGATCTCGCTGCTGGTCGTGGTGCCCGTGTTCTTCCTCGGCGGCCAGGCTCGCGAGTTCTACCAGCCGCTCGCGCTCGCTTACGGGCTCGCCGTGCTCGCTTCGCTCGTCGCCGCGCTCACGGTCACCCCGGCGCTGTCCGCACTCCTGCTCTCCCGCGGCGCGAGTGTCCGCCGGGAACCCCGGTTCCCGGCGGGCGCTTTCGCCCACCCACGGCGGATCGTGATCGCCGCGTTCGTGGTGGTCCTCGCGACGCTCGCGCTGACGCCGCTGCTGAACCGATCGCTGCTGCCGTCGGCGAAAGACCCCGACCTGCTGGTGCAGTTCGACGCCCCGCCCGGCACCTCGCTGCCGGAGATGAACCGCATCACCGCGCGGGCGAGTGACGAGCTGAGCCGGATCGGCGGCGTCAAGAACGTGGCCACCCAGATCGGCCGGGCGATGCTCGCCGACCAGGTCGTCGGCACCGGCTCCAGCCAGCTGTGGGTCACCCTCGACACCGGCGCGGACTACGACCTGGCGCTCGGCGAGGTCAAGCGCGCGATCGCGGGCTACCCCGGCATCAAGAGCGACGTGCTGACCTACGACAAGCGCCGGTCGGCCGAGCTGCTCGGCACCGCGAGCAAGGACCTCACCGTGCGCCTCTACGGCCAGGATCCCGCTGTGCTGCAAGGAAAAGCCGCCGAAGTGCTCAAGCTGGTCTCCGGTGTCGAAGGCGTGGTCAAGCCGCGCATCGAGACCGAGGCGGAAGAGCCGACCATGCTGGTCGAGGTCAACCTCACGGCCGCGCAGAAGTTCGGCATCAAGCCGGGTGACGTCCGGCGCGCGGCGGCCACGCTGGTCAACGGCACCGAGGTCGGCAGCCTGTACGAGGGCCAGAAGATCTTCGAGGTCATCGTGCGCGGCACGCCCGACGCCAAGCACAGCCTGTCCGGCGTCCGCGACCTCACCATCGAATCACCGGCGGGCACCCGGGTCCGGCTCGGCGACGTGGCCGACGTGAAGGTCGGGTCCAAGCCGACGGTCATCAAGCGGGAGGACGTGTCCCGGCGCGTCGACATCACCGCCTCGGTGTCGGGCCGGTCCGTCGGCTCGGTGTCGGCCGATGTCGAAAGCAAGATCAAGAACGTGGCGTTCCCGCTGGAGTACCACGCGGCCGTGCTCGGCGACCGCGCGCGCGAACAGTCCGACAACTGGCGCGTGCTGGCGATTTCGATCGCCGCGCTGATCGGTGTGTTCCTGGTGCTGCAGCAGGCTTTCTCGAGCTGGCGGCTCGCCACGGCCACGTTCTTCGCGCTGCCGTTCGCGCTCGCAGGCGGCGTGCTCACCACGTGGCTGGTGAACGGGGAGCTGTCGCTGGGTTCGGTGGCCGGGTTGCTGCTGGTGTTCGGGATCGCGGCGCGCGGCACGCTCGCGCGCGACAACCTGGGCGTGCACCTGGCCGTGGGCCTGTTCTTCCTGCCCGCGCTGTTCTTCGGACCGGCCGCGGGACTGGAGATCATCCATCCGATGGCGATCGCCGTACTCGGCGGCCTGATCACCTCACTGCTGCTGACCACGTTCGTGGTGCCCGCACTGACCCCCGCAGCGACCAAGGAGGGAACCGAAGATGCGCACCAGTAAGCTCGCCGCGCTCCTCGCGGCGGCGGGGATCGCCCTCACCGCCTGCGCCGCGGGCGAAGCGGCGCCCGCCACCGGTGACGAGCCCGCGACACTCGAGCCCTCCGGCGTCGAAGGCATCAGCAGGGTGACGCTGAAAGCCGAAGCGGCGGAACGGATCGGCCTGCAGACGGGCGCGATCGCCGAGGAGGCCGTCTCGGGCGTCCAGCGCAAGGTCATGCCGTATTCGGCACTGCTCTACGACGCGAAAGGCGAGACCTACGCGTACGGGAACCCGTCGGAGCTGGTCTTCGTGCGGGTCAAGGTCACGGTCGACACCATCGCAGGCGACAAGGTCGTGCTGACCGACGGCCCGGCGGCGGGCACGAAGGTCGTGACGGTCGGGGCGCCCGAGTTGTTCGGTGCGGAGTTCGAGGTCGGCGAATAACGCGGGGAGTCGCTCCATGTTGCGGTGGATTGTCGGTTCCAGTCTCAAAGGCCGGTTCCTGGTGCTCGCGCTGGCCGGGGTGCTGCTGTTCTTCGGCTCGGTCGAGCTGAAGCGGTCGCCGGTCGACGTGTTCCCCGAGTTCGCGCCGCCGCGCGTGGAGGTGCAGACGCTGTGTGTCGGCCTCAACACCACCGAGGTGGAGAGCCTGGTCACCGTGCCGCTGGAGCAGGCGTTCAACGGGATCGCGGGGCTGGAGACGATCCGCTCCAAGTCGGTGTCCGGGGTCTCGTCGATCGAAATGATCTTCACCCAGGGCACCGACGTGCTCCAGGCGCAGCAGCTGGTCTCCGAACGGCTCGGCACCGTGCAGCACCAGCTGCCGACGTGGGCCGCTCCCCCGGCGATCCGGCCGCCGCTGTCCGCGACGAGCCGCGCGATGCATATCGGGGTCAGCTCGTCGACCGTCGATCCGCTGGAGATGTCGAACATCGCCTACTGGACGATCCGGTCCCGGCTGCTGCGGGTTCCGGGGGTCGCGAACGTGGCGATCTGGGGTGAGCGGCTGGACCTGCAGCAGATCCAGGTCGACCCGAAACGCTTGCGGGACAACGGGGTCACCCTCACGCAGGTGATGGAGGCGACGTCGAACTCGGTGGACTCCGGGCTGCTGCAATTCACCGACGGCGCGGTCGTCGGGACCGGCGGGTTCGTCGACACCCCGAACCAGCGGCTCGGGCTGCAGAACCTGCCGCCGATCGTGAGCACGAAGGATCTGGCCGAGGTGCCGATCGAACGCGCGACCGGCGGGCCGATCCGGATGGGCGACATCGCCGACGTGGTCCGCGACCATCCGCCGCTCATCGGCGACGCGGTGATCAACGACGGCACCGGGCTGATGCTGGTCGTCGAGAAGTTCCCGTGGGGCAACGCGCTCGACATCGACAAGGGCGTGGAGCAGGCCATCGACGAGCTGCGGCCGGGGCTGCCGGGGCTCGACATCGACACGACCATCTTCCGGCCTGCCACGTTCATCGAGTCGGCGCTGGGCAACCTGACCAGGTCGATGATCATCGGCGCGCTGCTGATGATGCTCATGCTGCTGCTGTTCCTCTGGAACTGGCGCACGGCGCTGATCAGCGTGATCGCGATCCCGCTCTCGGTGGTCACCGTCGGGCTGATCCTCGACGCCCAGGGCTACACGATCAACACCATGATCCTGGCCGGGCTGGTGATCGCGCTCGGCGACGTCGTGGACGACGCGATCGTCGACGTCGAGAACGTTTTCCGGCGCTTGAAACAGAAGCCGCCCGGCCAGTCGACCGCGCGGGTGATACTCGAAGCGTCGATCGAGGTGCGCAAGGCGATCGTCTACGCGACCGCCATCGAGGTGGCCGCGGTGGCCCCGATCATCCTGCTGCCGGGGTTGTCCGGGTCGTTCTTCCGGCCGCTCGCGCTGGCCTACGCGCTCGCGATCCTCGCGTCGATGACCGTCGCGCTGACCGTGACACCCGCACTGTGCCTGATCCTGTTGCGCAAGGCCAAGCTGGACCGTCGTGAATCCCCGATCGTCCGCTGGCTGCAGCCGCGCTACGCCGCGGTGCTCGGGCGCGTGCTTGTGAAGCCTCGCCGCGCTTTCGCCGCCGTCGGCGTGCTGGTGATCGCCTGTGTGGCCGTGCTGCCGTTCCTCGGGCAGTCGCTGTTCCCGGAATTCAAGGAACGCGGCTTCCTCATCCACTGGGTGACCAAACCCGGCACCTCGCTGACCGAAGAACGCCGGATCGTGGAATCGCTGAGCAAGGAACTGCGCGCGATCCCCGGGGTGCGCAATTTCGGCTCCCATATCGGGCAGGCGTTCCTGGCCGAGGAGATCGTCGGCGTCGACTTCGGCGAGAACTGGATCAGCATCGACCCCGGCGTCGACTATGACAGCACGCTCGAGGCGATCAAAGAAGTCGTCAACCATTACCCCGGCCTGTTCCGCAACGTCGAGACCTATCTCGCGGAGCGGATCGAGGAGGTGCTCACCGGGTCGAGCTATCCGGTCACCGTGCGGATCTTCGGCGACGACCTGCAAACCTTGCACGCCAAGGCGGAAGAGGTGCAGAACGCGATCTCGTCCGTGCCCGGCGCCGCCGACGTGAAGCTGGAGCTGCAGCAGGACGAGCCACAGCTGCAGGTCGTGGTCAACCTCGACAACGCGCAGAAGTACGGGCTCAAACCGGGTGACGTGCGCCGGGCGGCCGGCGTGCTGATGGCGGGCGAAGAGGTCGGCGACATCTACCGCGGTGGCAAGACCTACGACGTGCAGGTGTGGTCGAAGCCGTCGACCCGCCAAAGCGTCACCGATGTGCAGAACCTCCTGCTGGACACGCCTTCCGGTACGCAGGTCGCGTTGAAGGACGTGGCGGACATCAGCGTCGTGCCGGTGCCCAACGGCATCAAGCACGAGAACACCGCGCGGCGGCTGGACGTGGTGGCCAACGTGGCAGGCCGCGATCTCGGCGCGGTCGTCGGCGACATCGAGCAGAAGCTGCGCGGCGTCGAGTACCCGCGCGGGTATCACGCGGAACTGCTCGGCGACTACCAGGAACGGCAGTCCGCGCAGAACCAGATCCTGCTCGTCGCGATCGGCGCGGGGATCGTGATCCTCTTGCTGCTGCACGCCGCGTTCCGCAGCTGGCGGATGGCGGGACTGGCTTTCGTCGCGCTGCCGGTGGCGGTGGTCGGCGGGATCCTCGCCGCGCTGTTCCTCGGCGGGATCGTCTCACTCGGCGCGCTGGTCGGGCTGTTCACGGTGTTCGGCATCGCCGCGCGCAACGGGATCATGCTGATCAGCCACTACCACCACCTCGAGGAATCGGAAGGCGAGACGTTCGGGCCCGCGCTCATCGTGCGCGGCGCGAAGGAACGGCTCCGGCCGATCGTGATGACCGCGCTCGCCACCGGGCTCGCCGTGCTGCCGCTGGTGATCGCGGGTGACATCCCCGGGCACGAGATCGAGCATCCGATGGCCGTGGTGATCGTCGGCGGCCTGGTGACCGCGACCGTGGTCAACCTGTTCGTGCTGCCACCGCTGTACCTGAAGTTCGGCAAGTCGAGGAGTTCCGATGCGTCTGTTTAGCCTGCTCGCGGTCTTCACGCTCGCCGCGTGCGCGACGGCGGAAGCACCCACGGCGCCGCCGTCCCCGGTGGCCAAGCCACCGGCGAGCACGAGTTCCACCCCGCCACCGCCGCCCCCCGTGGCCGTGCCGACCTGCGACCCGGTCAAGATCCCGCCGTTGAAGCAGGACGATTTCAAGGATCCCGCGAAGATCGACGGCAAGTGGATGCCGCTGACCCCCGGCAGCCGGATGGTGCTGGAAGGCCGCGCGAACCGGGGCGGCGGCGTGCTGCCGCACCGGATCACGTTCACCGTCACCGGCCTGACCAAGGTGATCAACGGCGTCCGCAACGTGGTCACCTGGGACGTCGACACCAACAAGAAGACCGTCGCCGAGGCCGAGCTCGCCTTCTTCGCGCAAGACAACGACGGCAACGTATGGAACTTCGGCGAGTACCCCGAGGAGTACGACAAGGGCAAGTTCACCGGCGCGCCCAGCACCTGGCTCGCCGGACTGTCCCACGCGGACGCCGGCGTCCAGGTGCCCGCGAAGATCCAGATCGGCGGTCCCGAGGTGTTGCAGGGCTCGTCACCCGACGTCGAGTTCCTCGACTGCGCCAAGGATGTCCAAGCGGATCAGCGGGTGTGCGTGCCGCTGGGGTGCTACGACGGGGTCCGCGTGGTCGACGAGCGGAGCCCGCTGGTGCCGGACAGCGGCGTGCAGCGGAAGTACTACATGCCCGGCGTCGGCAACGTGCAGGTCGGAGCGATCGGCGACCCTGAAGGCGAGACGCTCGTGCTCGTCGAGCGGACCACGCTGAGTCCTCAAGAGCTTGAGAAAGCCAACAAGGAAGCCGAAAAGCTCGACAAGCACGGGCGCGACACCCACCCGATCTACCGCCAGTCGGAACCGCTCAGCCGATGAACAGCGGCAGCTTCGCGGCCAAGTCACCCAGCTCGGCCAGCTCCGCGTCGCTCGCCGCCCGCCGTCCGGTGCCGACCAGCAGCACGTCCTTGTCGGAGAACGACGCCGGGAACTCCGCGCCCGCGAGCCGCTCGATGATCGAGCGGGTCTTGGCCATGGACTCGGCGGGCGGTTCGGTCCGATCGTCGAGGTGCGCGATGAGGTCGAGGTGGTGGAGGGTCCACTCGAGCACGTACGCGGAGAGGTAGTCGCCCGCGGTGAGCACGAAGCCCTGCGTCCCGACGCGCATCCCCGGGTCGGCGAGTTCGGCCGCCCGGCCAGCCGCGGAGCCGACGTCGTCGAGGTGGAACTTGAGCAGCCTCGGTTCCTGGTAGGCGGCGGCCAGCCGGACGACCAGCTCGTCGAGCGGATCGTCGCCGATCGGCGGGTTGTCGCTGACCGCCCAGTAGGTCACGGCGTTGCGGGTCGGTTCGGTTTCGGCGGGGGTCGCCAGCGTGATCAGGACGTCCTGAGCGTCGATCACCAAGTGGCAGACGAGGTCCTGGACAAGCCAGCCCACACAGCCCGACGGCTGGGTGAAGTCCTCATCGGAGAGATCGGCGACGGCCTTGAGCAACGCGTTCCACGAGCGCGAGAAGAGATCCACAGCGGGACGCTAGCAGCACGCGGCCCTTGGAGCGACCAAGTTTCCGGGACTCGTGAGTGTTTAGACCGGTTAGAACCGGCCGGAACACTCACGACCGCGGCAAGCGCACCCGGACCTCCGAGGCACCGGCGACCCAGGCCTCTCCCCCATGCGCGACCGCGACCTCCCGCACGATCGCCAGCCCCAGCCCAGCACCCCCGCTGTCCCGGTCACGCGCGGGCTGCAGCCGATAGAACCGATCGAACACCCTTTCCCGTTCCTCCACCGGAATTCCCGCACCATCGTCGGACACGGCCAGCAAGGCCCACCCCTCCGCGAGCGACAACCCGACGACGACACGGGCGGCCGCGTGCCGCTCCGCGTTGTCCAGCAGGTTGCGCACCACACGGCGCAGCTCGCCGGGATTTCCCTTCAGCCGCAAGGCTTCGAACGGCGACAGCTCCACCGAGACCCGGCCACGAGCACGGAGCGCCTCGACCTCCGCGAGCACCAGCTCGTCCAGGTCGACGTCCACCGGCCGACCGTCCACTGCGGACAGTGCGAGCAGGTCGCCGGTCACCTCGCCCAGCCTGGCCGCCTCGCGATGGGTGTCCCGCGCGAGCGAGACCCAGTCGGTGCGGTCCGGGTGCGCGAGGCCGACCTCCAGCCGCGTGAGCATGCTCGCGACCGGGCTGCGCAGCTCGTGCGCGGCGTCCGCGACGAAGCGGTCCTGCCGCGCCTTGGCCTCCCGCTCGCGTGCCATCGAGCGGCCGACGAGCATCCAGGTCAGCCAGGCGAGCAGCGCGAACAGGACCGGGGCCGCGATGGACAGCGCCGTGGTCGTCGCGTCGACGGCCTCGGCTGCCGGGTCGAGCGAACTCGCCGCGTACACCGTGAACTCGCCTGCCGCGACGCCAGCGACGGTGTAGTCGTGGTCCTCGCTGATGCCCGGATCCATCAGCACCACCGGGCGGGCGACCGGGCCGGTGAGCAGTGGCGGCCTGCCCGCGAGTTCCGGGCTTGACGCGAGCACCCGGCCGCCGAGCACGACCTGCACCAGTGCCGGGCCGCGCGGTATCCCGGGCAGGCCGGGCGACGCGGCCACGTCGTGGGCCCGTTGTGTCGCCTGGTCTTCCGCGGTGGCGGTCAGGCTCTGGCGCACGAGCGTCACCACGACCGCGCCGCCCGCGAGCAGGCCCAGCCCGGCCACGAGCACCACCAGCACGGTCAGCCGGACCCGGACCGTGCCCACGCGTTCGCGGAAAGCCTTACCCGCCATCGGGATCGAGCCGGTAGCCGATACCGCGCACGGTGCCGATCGCGCGGCGCCCGAACGGCTGATCGACCTTGCGCCGCAGGTACCCGATGTACACCTCGAGCACGTTGGTCTCCTCGGCGAGCGCGTGGTCCCAGACCTCGTCGAGCGCGAACCGCCTGGTCACCACCTGGCCCGGCCTCGTCATCAGCAACTCCAGCAGGCTGAACTCGCGCGGCGTCAGCTCGATCTCGGCCGTGCCGCGACGGCAGCGCATCGCGGGCCGGTCGAGCACGAGGTCGCCCGCGGTCAGCACCCCGCGCGGGCCCGCCCGCCGCAGCAGCGCCCGCGACCGCGCGACGAGCACGCGGTAGGAGAACGGCTTGGGCAGGAAGTCGTCGGCGCCGATGGTGAGCGCCTGGACCTGATCGGTCTCGCCGGTCCGGGCCGTGAGCACCAGCACCGGGGTGCCGACACCGGCCCGCCGCAGCCGGGCGCACAGGTCCAGCCCGCCGAGCCCCGGCAGCATCAGGTCGAGCACGATCAGGTCGTAGCGCCGGTTCAGGCCCAGATCGAGCGCGAGAAGGCCGTCGCCGGTCGTCTCGACGGCGAAACCGTCCTGTCTCAGGCCGTCCGCGAGCGCGTCGGCCAGTGTGCGCTCGTCTTCGACGACCAGGACCCGCGCGCTCACGGTCACCTCTCGATGTTAGGCGCTGATCAGCGGTTTTTCCGCAGCCGATACCGGAAAGCACCCGCACCGAGGCCGAGCGCCAGCGGCACGGCGAGCACCACCGGCAACGCGCCGCCCGCGTCCAGCGCCCGCCTGCCCGCGACGTCGACCCGCACGGCCGGGCTGACCGTGAGCGGACCCGGCGACGTCGGCAGCAGCACGGTGTAGACGTCGAACGTCCCGGCGCTGACGGCCTGGATCGGCCAAGTCAGCTTGACCGACTCGCCGGGCTCCAGCGGTTCGATCTCCTGCGTGCGATCCGACGACCAGTCCTCGGGGTCGACATAGACACTCGGCGTCAGGCTCACGATGTTCAGGTGCGCGAGCCGCAACGGCGTCGGCTCCTGGCCGGAGTTGGTGACCGTGCTGGTGAGCGTGATCCGCTCACCGACGGAGATCGCCGCGTTCGGCCGGTCGAAGGTGACGTCCGAAGTGCTCAGCAACAGCAGTAGCAACAGTGTTTTCATGCGAACAACCTCACGAGCCGCGGGCCGCGGACGAGCAGCCAGCCGCCGGCGAGCACGATCACGGCCACCGGCGAGATCAGGTAGTTGAGGTCACGGGCCGCGCCGGTGGTCAGGTAGTGCAGTCCGGACGCGACCGGGTTGGCGCGGAGCAGCACGTCGAAGAACCAGCCCTTGGGTGTGCCGCCGGGCAGCTGCGTCGGCGCGAACAGGGCCAGCAGCAGGAAGAGGCTGATCGCGAGACTCGCCTTGTTGCTGTTGGTCTTCGCGCTGATCAGCAAGGCGAGCAGCGACAGCGCCACGGCCACCAGCGTCCCGACGAGCAGGCCCCGCGTCAAAGCCGCTCGCACCACCGAAATCCCGTGCCCGAGCACCCAGATGTACGGAATCGTCACCAGATACGCACCGAACCAGACCGAAAGCGCGGCCACGAACTTCCCGGCCACGATCGCCCGGCGCGAAACGGGCGTGAGCAGCAGGCTTTCCAGTGTCCCGCGTTCGCGTTCGCCGCTGAGGGCGTCCGCGCTCACCACGAGCGTCATCAGCACGCCGACACCGACCGCGATCTGCAGGGTGAACGTGACGGCTTCGCGTTGCTCCAGGAAGTTGAGCGTCTGGTCGATCGCCGTGAAGTAGGTGATCGCGCTGACCAGCAGGCTGAACCCGAACAGCAGCGTCGGCGCCCGCCCGCTCAGCCACAGGTCCCGGAGTTCCTGCCCCGCGACGATCATCGGGTCATCGCCAGGAAGGCGTCGCTGAGGCGGTCCACCCCGGCGGATTCGGCGATCTCCCGGGGCGTCCCCGCCACCAGCACCTTGCCGCGGTTGAGGATCAGCACGCTGGTGCAGATCTCTTCGACCTCGTGCAACGTGTGCGTGCTGAGCACGACCGTCGTGCCGCGCCGCGCCGCGACCTCGCGCACCAGCGTGAGCACCTGCGCCTGGCCTGCCGGATCGAGGCCGAGCGTCGGCTCGTCGAGGAAGAGCACGACCGGCTCGTTCACCAGCGCCCGCGCGATGCCCAGGCGTTGGCGCATGCCCCGGCTGTAGCCCGAGATCCGGGTGCGCCCCCGGTCGGCCATGCCCACCTCGGCGAGCAGCCGGTCGGCCACCGCGCCCGCGGCCGAGCGCTCGATCCCGAACAGCCGCGCGTGATAGCGGAGGTACTCCCGGCCGGTCTGGATCGCCGGATAGCCCGCGCTCTCCGGCAGCACGCCCACCCGCCGCCTGATCTCGGCGGGCGCGCTCTCGCCCGCCACCGTGAATTCGCCGCTCGTCGCGGTGAGGATGGTGGTGAGCAGCCGGATGGTGGTCGTCTTGCCCGCTCCGTTGGGGCCGAGCAGGCCGACGATCTCACCCTCGTGCGCCGTGAAACTCAAGTCTTCGACAGCGGTCCTGGCGCCGTAGCGCTTGGTCAGGCCGGTCGCTCTCAGCGTGACGACTCCCATGTCAGGCAGTGCACACCTGACGGATGTGAGAACGATAAGACGGAGTGACGCCGGCCACTCCAAGGGATGGGTTTCGTTCTCGCCCGATCGGGGTAGCAAGCGAACGTGCCTGAGGAGGAAACACCGGTCGGCAGGCACGCGCCCGAGGGTGACGTGGATCAGGTCGACCCGGATGAGATCGCCGCGAACATGCGGTCAGCGGTCGCGCGGCTGCGCGGCCAGGTGACCGACGTCTACAACATGGTGGTCAACGACCGCCCGAGACCGGATACCCCGCGAAGCGGGCAGCCACACCTGAACTCGTGAGCCCGAAGTCGGCGAGCGAGTACCGGTGCGCCGGCTTGGCCTGACCCGAGGTGCTCTGCTCGTGCAGACGCCGCATCGCCCCCTCGGCCCGCTCACTGAGCGGCAAGCCGAAATGACGGTAGACCCCCGCCGCCGTGCCCAGCGGGTCCGCGACGAACTCCCGGTAGTCGACATCGAAGAACTGTGACTGATCGTGGCGGGCCCGTTCGGCGGTGAATCGATCCAGCCCACGTGCCCAGGTGTCCACCTGATCCCGGCCGACGACCGAGCCGCGGAACCGCTCGGACCAGCCGGCCGACGCCTGCTCGGTCAGGCTGCAGACCGAGGCGATGATCGTGCTCGGTTCGCGATGGGTCTGCACGATCAGCGCGTCGGGATACACCTCGAGCAGCGCGTCGAGCGCGAACAGATGACTCGGGTTCTTCAGCACCCAGCTTTTCCCCGCGTCGGGCAGGCCGATGAGCTGCAGGTTCCGGCGGTGCCGCCGGTAGGCGCCGGTCCAGTCCTGGCCGTCGAGCCACTGGGCGTAGGTCGGCAGGTGCGCGAGGCATTCGTAGGACACGGACTTCATCGACTGCCGCAGCAGCTGCCAGCACTCCTCGACCTGGTCAGCGGACATGTGGTGCACGCCCATGAACTCGGGATGGTCGATGTGGTGCTGCTCGTACCCGGCTTGGATGTGCTGGAAGACCGGGTCGGCCGCCCACTTGTCGCGCGGCGGGCGGGGCTGCGGGACCTCGGCGAGCCAGACCTCGAGGCCTTGGTGCTCCGGATCGGCGGCGAGCAGGCGATGCAGCGCGGTGGTGCCGGTGCGGGGCAGGCCGGTGACGAAGATCGGGCGTTCGATCGGCACGTCCGCGTGCTCGGGATGCCGCTGCCAGGCCGCTTCGCTGAGCAGCCGCGCCACCAGCGCGCCGCGCAGGAACGACCGGTGGACCCGGTTGCCCAGCGGCGTCAGCTGCTCGTCGCGGGCATAGGACTCCAGCAGGACTTCGAGTCCTTCCAGATACTCGTCGTCGCCGAAGTCCTCGAGACCGGTGATCTTGGTCGCCGAAGCGTGCAGATCGGCGACGGTGCCGACGTTGTCCCGTTGCACAAGCACTCCTCAGTGGTGGTATTCGCCGCCGTTGACGTCGAGACATTGACCGGTGATCGCCCGCGCGAGCGGCGACGCGAGGAACAGGACCGCGTCGGCGACCTCGTCGGGCTCGGGCAGCCTGCGCAGGTCGATGGTCGCGGCGGTCTCGGCGTAGATCTCCTCGGCCGTGACGCCTTTTTCCTTGGCCAGGTAGGCGAAGTACCACCTCAGGTTGTCCGCCCAGATGTACCCGGGCGCGACCGAGTTGACGCGCACCCCGCGCGGCCCGAGCTCGGTCGCGAGGCTCTGGGAGATCGCGAGCAGTGACGCCTTCGCCATCTTGTACGCGCCGAAGGTCCGCCGGGAATGGCGCACCACCATCGAGTTGATCATCACGACCGCGCCGCCGCTGTCCTCGAGCGCGGGCGCGAACAGCCTGGTCAGCCGGAGCGCGGCCAGCGTCGTGGTGTCCAGCGCGGTTTTGAGGGCTTCGAGGTCGATCTCGAGCAGATCGACCATCGGCGGCATCGCGAACGCATTGTTGACCAGCGCGTCCACCCTGCCGAACCCGGTGAGCGCGGCCTCGCGGAGCGCGGCGGCCGACGTGTCGTCGGTGATATCGGTCGGCACCACGAGCGCTTTGCGGCCGAGCGCGTCGACCTCCTTCGCGACCTCGTGGAGACGGGCTTCGTTGCGGGCGGCGAGCACGACGTTCGCGCCCGCGTGCGCGCCGCGCAGCGCGATCGAACGGCCCAGCCCCGGACCGACCCCGGACACGACGACGACCTTGTCTTCGAGCATCAGCCCAGCATCCTTCGCGCGACGGCGGCCTGGCGCGCGGCGATCCGCGCGGCCCAGTCCTCGGGGGTGATCGGGGTGTGGAACGGCAGTTTCGCGGGCAGATCGGCGAAATCGACGATCTCGACCTCGGGGCCGTCGTCGGGTTTGAGGTCCCGCGTCAGCCGTTGCCAGCGGATCTGGACGTAGCCGTGGGCGTGCCCGGTGCGTTCGAGCCAGTTCGCGACGCCGGGATCGCGTTCGCTGATGACGAAGCGGATCTTGCCGTCCGGGTCGGTGTGCGCCTGGTCGGCGGTGAGGCTGGTCTGGCGGTTGATGTAGTCCAGCGACACGTACCATGGGCTGCCGAGCTGGATCCCTTGGTACGGCGCGGTTTCCTTGCCCGCGTTCGGCACGGTGACGATCATGACCTGATCGTCGGTGAGGTCGTAGTGCCCGGCGGAGGAGAACTGCGTGGTGAGCCCGCCCGGCGTCGGCCTCGGCTCGGTCATCGTGTTGACGGGCAGGTCGAGGTAGAACCATTTCGGGAAGGCGAGGAACGTCTTCAGCCTGCTGAGCAGGATCTTCCCGGCGACGCCATAGCGTTTCGCCATGGCATCCCGGCTCAGCGGTTTCGGCGCGCCGCCCCGGGTGTCGACGCACTGGATGGTGATCTCGCCCTTGCGTTCCGACCAGTCGCTGAAGACCTCGCGGACGACGAGCATCGAGGCGCCCGGCCCGAGCGTGAAGTAGTTCGGCCCGGCTTTTCCCGGCCCGAACCGGATCTCGAACGTGCCGTCCTCACGGATCTCGATGGCCCGGTCGTCGAAAGCGGCCAGGCTGTCCGGCACCACGACCGGCGAGTAGTCACCGTTGAGGATCTGGAAACTCAGGTCGGCCGTGGTGCCGCGGACGCCGGTGACCAGGTATTCGCGGTCCTCGCGGATGTTGGCGTTGAAGTACAGCGTGTCCGGGTTGTCGAGGCCCATTTTCGTGTAGGGCCCGGTCGACTGCGTGAAGAACGGGAAGTCGCGCTCGTAGGCCCAGGCCATCTGCAGCGAGGCGCGGATGCCGCCCGCGAGGTAGTCGTACCCCTCGAGCAGATCCTGTTCGGTGCGGATGTGCGGCGCCTCGGTGATGATCTTCTCGGCTTCGGCGATCGCGTCGGCGAACGGCTGCGTGAGCACAAGCGACTCCTCGCGGTACAAATATGGACCGGGCTGGTACAGTTTGCGTTCGCTGAGAGTAGAACCTGTTCTAGGTGGTGGTCAATGCGCACTTCCCCGCCCACGACCCGTGTGCTCCAGGTGCTCGATCACCTGGTCGCGGCGGGCGGCAGGCGCTTCGGCCTGTCCCAGCTCGCGCGCGAGCTGGACCTGAGCAAACCGACCTGCCTGGGCATCCTCACGGCGATGACGGACGGCGGCTACCTCCTGCGCGACCCCGTCACCAAGACCTACGGCCTCGGCCCGGCCCTGATCACGGCCGGTCGCGTTGCCCAGGAAGGCTTCACCGCGGCAGGCCTGGCGCGGCCGCTACTCGAGGAGCTGGCCGAGCGCTACTCGTGCGTTTGCTCGGCATCGGCCGTCGTCGGCGACCAGATCGTGGTGCTGGAACGGACCGGCCCCGGCGTGGCAGGCCAGCGTTACCCGTTCGCTCCCCCGGTCGGCCTGATGTACGTGTTGTGGGGCCCCGACGCCGAGTTCGAGCGCTGGCTCGCGAAGCCGCCGACCCTGCCGGTCAAGCTGAACCGGGGCCGCCTGCGCCAGGTCGTCGCCGAATGCCGCGAGCGCGGGTACCTGGTGGAAAGCCTGACACTGGCCGGCGTGCGGCTGCACTCGCTGCTGGCCGGGGTCGCGGCGTACGAGCTGCCGGCCGAGGTACGGGACCTGGTCGGCCAGATGGTCTCCAACCTGGGCGAACGCTTCTACCTCGCCGAGGATTTGGCTCCCCGCAAGAAGCAGCCGGTCAACTTCATCGCAGCGCCGACGTTCAACGCCACGGGCGCCCAGGAGCTGGTGCTCACGCTGTCGGTCGGCACGACCATCACGGGCGCCGAGATCGCCCGCCGTGGCCAAGCCCTGACCGACGTCGCCGCCAAAGTCACCGCCTCCGTCGGCGGCTGACACTTCGGGGTCGTGAGTGTTGCGGGCGGTTATTGAGGGGAAGGGCAAATGTGGCGTGCCCGATGCGGCTGGGTGAGGGCCTTCCTCACCCGGTTGCAGGTGGTCAGGGCCTCCCTCACCCGATATTTCGGGTGAGGGAGGCCCTGACTCGGTGGGTTCGGGTGAGGGAGGCCCTGACCCAAGCCCACCGACTGCGAGGCGGGTCCCTCGGGGGTCGTGAGTGTTTAGGCCGGTTAGAACCGGCCGTACCACTCACGACCCCCGAGCCCAAGCCGACAGTCACGCCACCTTTGCGTTCCCCCTCAATAACCGGCCAAAACACTCACGACCCCAGCTTGGCGACCAGCTTCTGGGGCGCGATGAGGCGGTAGGCCTCGGTGATGAGTTCCTCGAACTCGGCCCAGTCGGCCGGAACGTCCAGGTAGACGCCCACCCAGCCGGTCCCGCCGAACGGCGGCTCGAAGAAGCGCTCCGGCTCCGCCGCGACCAGCGCCTCGAGTTCGCCGGGGCGCGCCGGGCACCAGAAGCCGACCCTGCCCTCCGGCTTGCGCTCCGAGTACGTGACCAGCGTTTTCCCGCGTACGGCCCACGCGGGTTCGCCATGGTTGAGCCGCTCGGTCACCTCGGGCAGCGCCAGGCACAACTCACGCAGCCGTCGCAGCGGTTCCATGCCCCATTCTGTTCCGGCACGCGCTAACCCGCAGCCCAGCGGTTGGCCGTCAGCTTGAAGCTCGGCATGTCGTCCAGCGACACCGTCGACTCGTAGGTCCGCAGGTATCCGGTGCGCGAGATCCGCCAGCCGGACTCCGAGCGGACGTAGGTGTCCTCGTAGAACGCGGAGCCGCGGATCATCACGCGGTGCTCCGGGACGATGATCGTGTCGTCCAGGCACCAGGTGCCCGTGGCCGTCGAGCCGTCGATCTCCAGCTCGGGGTGATGGCAGTGGTGGACGGTGATGATGTCCGACTCCAGCCAGGTGCGCATGAACTTGACTATCTCCGCGCGGCTGCCGAACCGCAGGTGCTCGCCGTAGTCGGCGGTGGCGTCGGGGGCGAGGGTGGCTTCGAACTCGTCCCACAGCTTCAGGTCGAGGCAGCGGAGGTAGCGGTACTTGAGCCGCTTGAGCTCTTCGAGGGCGACCAGGTCCATGGGTACAGCGTCCTCGCGGGGTTGACCGACCGCAAGAACTTGTTCTAGTTTTTTCGCTCGTGACCACAGCGTACGAGCTCTCCCATCTGGATACGCTCGAAGCGGAGGCGGTGCACGTCTTCCGTGAGGTCGCCGCGACCTTCGAGCGGCCGGTGCTGTTGTTCTCCGGCGGCAAGGACTCGGTCGTCATGCTGCACGTGGCGGCCAAGGCGTTCTGGCCCGCGGCGGTCCCGTTCCCCTTGCTGCACGTCGACACCGGGCACAACTTCGACGAAGTGATCGAGTTCCGGGACGCGCGCACCCAAGATTCCCGGCTCTTGGTGGCGCGAGTCCAGGACGACATCGACGCCGGGCGCGTCACCGACGACGGCGGGAGCCGGAACCGGTTGCAGACGGCGACCTTGCTGCGCGCGATCGGCGAGCATCGGTTCGACGCCGTCTTCGGCGGCGCGAGGCGAGACGAAGAGAAGGCGCGTGCCAAGGAGCGAGTGTTCAGTTTCCGCGACGAGCACGGCCAGTGGGATCCGCGACGGCAGCGCCCCGAACTCTGGTCGCTCTACAATGGACAGCACCGCAAAGGCGAGCACATCCGGGTGTTCCCGCTGTCCAACTGGACCGAACTCGACATCTGGCAGTACATCGAGGCCGAGGACATCCGGCTGCCCGGCATCTATTACGCGCACAAACGCCAGGTCTTCCAGCGCGACGGCATGCTGCTCGCGCACACCCGGTTCGTGACGCCCGGCCCCGGCGAGGAGCCCTACGAGGCGACCGTGCGCTTCCGGACCGTCGGCGACGCGACGTGCACGGGGTGCGTGGAATCCACCGCGGCGACCGCGGCCGAGGTCGTCGCCGAGACCGCGGCCAGCCGGGTCACCGAGCGCGGCGCGACCAGGGCCGACGACCGGATTTCCGAGGCGGGCATGGAAGACCGGAAGAAGGAAGGGTACTTCTGATGGCCCAGCTGCTGCGGCTCGCGACCGCCGGGAGCGTCGACGACGGCAAGTCCACCCTGATCGGCAGGCTGCTCTTCGACTCCAAGACCGTGTTCGAGGACCAGCTGGCCGCCGTCGAGCGCGCCAGTCGCGACCGCGGCGAGGACTACCCCAACCTCGCGCTGCTCACCGACGGCCTGCGCGCCGAACGCGAGCAGGGCATCACGATCGACGTCGCGCACCGGTATTTCGCCACGCCCAAACGGAAGTTCATCATCGCGGACACCCCGGGCCACGTGCAGTACACCCGCAACATGGTCACCGGCGCGTCCACGGCGGACCTCGCGCTGATCCTCATCGACGCGCGCAAGGGTGTCGTCGAGCAGTCGCGGCGGCACGCGTTCCTCGCGAGCCTGCTCGGCATCCGGCACCTCGTGCTCTGCGTCAACAAGATGGATCTCGTGGACTGGTCCCAGGAACGGTTCGTCGAGATCCACGAGGAGTTCCGCCGGTTCGCCATGAAGCTCGACGTCCACGACCTGACGTTCGTGCCGATGTCGGCGCTGCTCGGCGACAACGTGGTGCACCGCAGCGCCGCGATGCCGTGGTACGAGGGCACTTCCCTGCTCCACCAGCTCGAAGAGGTGCACATCGCCTCCGATCGCAACCTGATCGACGCGCGCCTCCCTGTACAGTACGTTATACGCAAGCCTGACTTCCGCGGTTACGCCGGGACGATCCAGGGCGGCGTCTTCAAGCCGGGCGACGAGGTGCGCGTCGCCGGGTTCACGACGACGATCCGCGCGATCTGGGGCCCTGGCGGGAAACCCATCGCCGAGGCGTTCCCGCCGCAGGCCGTCGCCGTCGAACTGGCCGACGAACTCGACGTCGGCCGCGGCGATCTGCTGTGCCGCCCGGGGAACCAGCCGCAGGCGAGCCAGGACATCGACGCGATGCTCTGCTGGTTCGGCGAGCGGTCGGCGCTGACCGAGGGCCACGAATACTCGCTGCAGCACACCACCAGCCGCACCAAGGCGACCGTCCGCAAGCTCGACTATCGGCTCAACGTGACCACCCTGCACCGCGACGAGACCGCGAACTCGTTGTCGCTCAACGAGATCGGCCGCGTCCGGCTGCGCACGCGCCGCCCGCTGCAGTTCGACCCGTACCGCCGCAACCGCGGCACCGGCGGCTTCATCCTCATCGACGAGACCACCCACGACACGGTCGCCGCCGGCATGATCACCGGCGTCGCCTCGAACGTCGTCTGGCACGAAACCGCCGTCACCCGCAACGACAGGCCGACCAGGGGCATGACCCTCTGGCTTACCGGCCTGTCCGCGTCCGGTAAATCGACCATCGCGGCGGAACTCGAACGCCGCCTCGTCACCGCAGGCAGGCCCGCGTACCTGCTCGACGGCGACAATCTGCGCCACGGCCTCAACAACGACCTCGGCTTCAGCGCGGCCGACCGCGCCGAGAACGTCCGCCGCGTCGGCGAGGTCGCGAAGCTCTTCGCCGACGCCGGGATCGTGGCGATCGCGTCGCTCATCAGCCCGTACCAAGCCGACCGCGACCAGATCCGCCGTGCGCACGAGGAAGCCGGACTGTCCTTTGTGGAGGTCTTCGTCGACACCCCGCTCGAGGTCTGCGAATCCCGCGACCCCAAGGGTCTCTACGCGAAGGCACGCAAAGGCGAGATCAGCGACTTCACCGGCATCAACGCGCCCTACGAAGCACCGGTCAGCCCGGACGTCGTCCTCGGCCCCGCCGTCGACGACCCGGCGGGCACCCTGCTCCGGCTAGTCCAGCACGGAGCGCACTGACTCCTCGGACCGCCCGATGACCGCCGCGTCGTCGGCCGTGATGATCGGCCGCTGGATCAGGATCGGGTTCTCGGCCAGCACCGCGAGCCAGCGCGCGCGGTCCTCACGCGGCCACGTCTTCAGCCCGAGCGTGCCCGCGACGGTCTCGCCGAACCGGGTGATGTCCCACGGCTCCAGCCCGAGCCGGTCCAGCACGGCCTCGAGCTCCGCGACCGTCGGCGGCTCCTGGAGGTAGTACCGGACCGTGTACTGGGCCTCCTCCGCGTCGAGCACCGACAACGCGGACCGGCACTTCGAGCACCTCGGGTTGATCCAGATCTCCATAAGCC
The DNA here is from genome assembly GCF_900107045.1 of Amycolatopsis xylanica. Classification (GTDB taxonomy): domain Bacteria; phylum Actinomycetota; class Actinomycetes; order Mycobacteriales; family Pseudonocardiaceae; genus Amycolatopsis; species Amycolatopsis xylanica. The sequence goes on along the minus strand of NZ_FNON01000001.1, from coordinate 431,109 downwards.
GGGCAGTTTACTCGGCGAAACCCCGAGCGGCCCGGCCGGAGCGACCCGGCCCGAACGCCGTCGTGTCGTCCATCCGCGTACGCGTGTCGTCCAGCTGTGCACGCGCGTCGTCCGTCTATGTACGCGTGTCGTCCAACCGGGTACGGGCAACGGCCGCGATCGACTACCCCAGCCCCCGCGATGGGCGGGGCGGGCGCAGGTACGCGGATGGACGGCACCCGTACACAGACGGACGACACGCGTACGTCGATGGACGACACGCGTACCTGGACGGACGACACGCTAACCGGAGCGGGTTACTCGGCTGCCAGGAGCTGGGTGGCCGCGAGTTCGCGGTACAGCTCGTCGTCGTCCACAAGGGACCGATGGGTGCCGACCGCGCGGACGTTGCCGTGTTCGAGCACCACGATCTGGTCGGCCTCGATGACCGTCGACAGCCGGTGCGCGATCAGCACGACCGTGCAGTGCGCGGCGAGCCCGGTCACCACCTCACTCAGCGCCTGCTCGTTGCGGGCGTCGAGCTGGGCGGTCGCCTCGTCGAGCAGGAGCACCTGCGGGCGCCGCAGCAGCGCGCGGGCGATCGCGAGCCGTTGCCGTTCGCCGCCGGACAACGTCACGCCGCGCGGGCCGACCGGGGTGTCCAGTCCGTCGGCGAGGCGGGTGATCAGGCCGTCGAGCCGGGTGACGCGCAAGGCCTCCGCGATCTGGTCGGCGGACGCTTCCGGCGCGGAGTACAGGAGATTGGCCCGGATCGTGCCCGCCATCGCGGGTGCGTCCTGCTCGACGTAGGCGATCCGGCGGCGGACCTCGGCGCGTGAGAGCGTCGAGATGTCCACTCCCCCGATCAGGACTGTGCCCGCGGATGGCTCGTAGAACCGTTGCAGCAGCGAGAAGAGCGTGGTCTTGCCCGCGCCGGACAAGCCGACCAGCGCGGTCTGGGTGCCGCCGGGAATGCTGAACGAGATCCCGTTCAACGCCGGCGCCCTGCCGGGGTAGGCGAACTCGACGCCGCGCAGTTCGATCGCGGGTGGCGGTCCGGCGACCAGCGGGACGCCCGGCGCCTCGACGTCCTCCTCGATCGGCATCCCGGCGACCTCGCCGATGCGGCCGACCGCGCCGAGGCCCTGCTGCAGCATGCTCGTGCCGGTCACCAGCGAAGCGATCGGGCTGGCCAGGAAGAACACGTAGAGCAGGAAGGCGATCAGCTCGGACACGGCCATCGAGCCGTTGGCCACGAACACCCCGCCGACCCCGAGCACCACCAGGAACGCCGTTTGGATCGACGCGCCGCCGACCATGCTGACGATCGCGCTGTACCGGGCGCCGACCAGGCCCGCCTGGTACGCATCCTCGACCGCCTCCTGCGCGGCGGCCGTCTCGCGGGCCTCGGCGCCGTTGGCCTTGACGGTCCTGGTCGCGCCGAGCGTCCGGTCGAGCATCGCGCCGATGACGCCGACCGAGTCCTGCGCGCGGGCGACCGCGGCCTTGATGCGCGGCAGCACGATCGTCATGACCACGCCGACCAGCAGCAGCACCACGAAGGTGATCGCGAGCAGTCCGAGATGCAGCGTCGCCATCATGACGATGGCGCCGATGAACGTGAGCACGCCGTTGACCGACATGATCAGGCCCTCGGTCGCCGCGCTCTTCAGCAGCGTGCTGTCCGAGGTCACCCTGGCGATCAGATCGCCGGGCGGGCGCTGGTCCAGCTCGGGCACCCGCAGCCGGATCAGCCGGAAGACCAGGTCACGGCGCACCTGCCGGACGACACGCTCGGAGGTCCGCTGCTGCAGCCAGGCGTTGAGCCCGGTCAGCAGCGCGCCGGCGACGAGCAGGATCGCGAGGATCAGGATCGGCCCGGCCACGCTCGTGCCGAGCGCCAGCCTGCCGAGGATCTCCTGCGCGAACTTCGGCTGGATCAGCCCGGACGCGCTGGCCAGCAGTGTGATGCCCAGCGACGCCGCCAGCACCTTGCGATGCGGCTTCGCGTACGCGAGCAACGCGCCGAACGACCCGGGTGCGCTCATCAGTTCCCCACTTTGACTAGCAGGCCTTCGAGGTGGTCGGCGGCGCCGGTGGTGCCGCCCGCCGCGCGGAAGGAGAGGCCGACGGTTTCGGCCGCCCGGCGGTAGCCCTGGGCGGGGTCGAGCACGGCCGTGACCGCTTCGGCGATCTTGCCGGGGGTGGACCGGCCGAAGCGCAGCCGGACGCCGGCGCCCGCGTCGACGACCTGGCCCGCGACGATCGGCTGGTCGTCGCGGATCGGCGCGACCACCAGCGGCACGCCGTGCCACAGCGACTCGCACACCGTGTTGTGCCCGGCGTGGCAGACCACCGCGTCCACCCGCTCCAGCAGCGGCAGCTGCGGAACATGGCCGCGTACCAGCAGATTCTCGCCGACCGGGCCGAGCACGCCACCGGGATCGAGCACAACGGCGCGGACGTCCATTGAGGACAGAGCGTCGGCCGCGGCGGTCAGGAACCCGGCGCCCGCGTCCACATTGGCCGTTCCCAGCGTGACGAGCACGGTCGGCGACGGCGAATCCAGCCACTCCCACGGGAAGTCCGAAGTGGACGGACGGGTCGCGATCGACGGGCCGATCAGCCAGACGTTGTCCGGCAACGACACCGGTCCGAGCAACTCGCGGGTGGTGAACGCGAGCACGCCGTGCGGCGACATCCGGGGGTCGGCGTCACCACGCCCGGCGATGCGGCCACGCAGGTCGCCGATGAGCCCGTCCAGCCAGGCGGCCACCTTGGGCAGGCCGCTGAGCGGGTTGATCAGCTCGGCGGACGTCGTCGCGGAGGTGACCCAGGTCAGGCCGAGATCATCGGCGATCAGCCCGCCCGCGACGGCCTGCTGGTCGGAGATCACGACGTCCGGCTCGAACCGCTCGATCGCCGCGCGGACCCCGGGTCCCATGTGGTCGGCGAGCGGGATGAGGAAGTCCTCCCAGAGGAACTGGAAGGCAGCCGGTCCTTTGAGGTCGGCCGTGCGCCGCAGCCCGCCTTCGGGCGCGTAGCAGTCGAAGATCGTCGCGGCCGGACCGGCGAGGCGGGTGAGGATCTCCGCGGCGCCCGCCCACGCGACCTCGTGACCGCGCGCGGTCAGCTCGGCCGCGACGCCGATGGTCGGGTTGATGTGCCCGACCAGCGGCGGCACCACGAACAGGAAGCGGCTCACTCCGCCTCCACCAGTGCGTGCTCGGCGACCCAGTCGCCGATGAGCGTGGTGATCTCGTCGGTGCGCTCGACGAGCACCGAGTGGCCCTGGTCCGGCAGCATGGTGACCCGGCCGCGTTCCAGGTACTTCTCCATGTGCTCACGCTGGATGGCCATCGGCGAGTCCTCGCCGAACACCGCGAACACCGGGCACTTGATGTCGCCGAGGTAGTGGTCGATGGTCTTGCTGCGCACCACTTCCTCGGCCAGCGCGGTGACCTGCAGGATCCGCCCGGCGGCCTTGGTCAGCCGGGCCACGTGACTGCCGTGCTCGGCGCTGAGGTTCGCGAGGTAGGCCTCCGAGGCCAGGTTGACCTTGGCGTCGGCCAGCGTGTCGCCGAGCATCTCCGCCCACAGCGGCACCGGCGGCGTGCCCTCGATCGCGACGATGCTCGCCACCCGGTCGGGCCGCGAGGCCGCGTAGCCGTAGGCGACGGTCGCGCCGAAGCAGTTGCCGATCAGGTGCACCGGCCGGTCGACGCCCAGCACGCCGAGCATCAGGTCCAGGTCGTGCACGAAGTCCTCGAGCAGATAGCCGGTCGGCGGGCGGCTGGACTTCCCGTGCCCGCGCAGGTCGTACATGATCACGTCCATGCCCGCGTTCGCGAACGCGGGGCCGAGCGTGAAGTAGAAGCTGGCGAGACTGTCGTAGAGCAGGCCGTGGATGAGCACCACGATCGGCGCCTCCTCGCCGGCGGGCGGGGGCACGACCGGCGGCAGCCGCTGCACGTGGACGTCGATGTCACCGACGCGGATCTTGCTCATGACAACGACTTCACGACGAAGAGCACGAGCTCGCCGACCGTCATCGCCATGATCTCGCCGAGCTCCTTGTCCGCGATGAACTGGGCGAAGTTGATCGTCTCGCCGTAGCGGTCGCGCAGCGAGCCGGACAGCGCGACCAGGTCGATGCTCTCCAGCTCCAGGTCATCGTGGAATTTGGTGTCCATGGTGATCTCGGTGTCGTCGAGGCCGTACTCCTCGAGCAGGTCCCGCAGCATCCCTGAGATGTCCGCGAACACCGACGCTTCGTCCACCACCGTGGTCTCAGTGCTCATTTCTTCTCCTCTTCCTCAGTCCACGCCACGACGTATTCGCGCTCCGGCAGCCCGGCCGGGTTCGCGACCCTCCGGTGCCACACCGGGTACTCCTCGCCGTCCACCCGGACGGTCAGCACCTCGGGGTCGGCCTTGACGACCTCGAAATCCCTCGGCTCGCCCCTGAGCCCGGTGCCGCGCAGCTTCGCGACGGCCTCCTTGGCGGTCCAGAACCGGGTGAACCACAGGTCTTCCGAGTCGTCGTGATGCTTCGCGGCCTCGATCAGCCGCTCCCACTCCCCCGCGGTCAGCGCCGCGGAGAAGGTGGTGTCGCTGCGTTTCATGACCTCTTCGATGTCGATGCCGCAGCGTCCACTTCGGACGATGGCGACGCCTGCCTCGCCGCGGTGCGCGATCGACACGGTCAGCTCCGGCAGCACCTTGCCGTAGGCGCCTTCGACGAGCGGGCGGCCCGCGCGATCGTTGGCCACACGCAGTTCCGCCGGGAAGATGCCGCCCTCGCCGCGGTTCCACAGCCAGCGGCGCACGGCGTCCTTGGCGGCGATGCGGCCGAGCAGCCACTGCCGTTTCCCGCGCGGGGAATGGCTTTCGTACTGCTCACGCTCGGCGCCAGCCAGGATGTTGCGCATGATCAGCTCGCGGGTGGCGAGGTCGGGCCACTGCTCGTGGACCAGCGCCCAGCCGCCCGGCTGGATCTCGGACAGCGTGTTGTGCTCGGGCACGCGGTCCATCCGGCGGATCACCGGGTTGCTGTCGAACCGGCGGTCGACCCAGCCGCTGAACTCGGCCCACACCTGTCCCTTGTGGACAAGCTGCATGTCGGCCTCGAGCAACGCGTCACTGAGCGAGGTGATCCGCACGAGGCATTCCAGCTCCTCACCCGCCGCCGGATGGTCGCCGTAGAACCGGATCTCCTTCATGCCCACCGGGAACACCGTGGTGCGCGACGGCAGCTGCGACATGATCCAGTAGCCGAGCACCTGGCCGACGTTGTCCAGCAGCGCGCCCGGCGCGGCCGGGGTCGTGAGGATAGCGCGGGTGTGCGCGTCACCGACCGCGAGCAGTTCCTTGACGCCCTGGAAACGCGGACCGTGGAACATCCAGCGTTCGGTGTAGAGCGCCTCCGCGGTCAGCTCGGGCGCGCGTTCCTCGTAGGCGGGGAACGTCCACGGCGCGGGCCGGTTCGCCGGGAAACCCGGCGCGAGTTCGACGGTCGCCTGCGAGTAGCCGCCCAGCGAGGCAGTCACCCGGTGCGGGCCGTCCGGCACGATCTTGACCGGCACGTCGTGCGCCGGGATCGCGGTGATCCACTTGTTCAGCCGGACATCGTGCACGGCGACCGCGCGCGTGCCCGGCGCGGCCTGTTCGGCGAAGTCCATCAGATGCCCGATGACCGTGGTCGCGGGCACGACCGGCCACGAGTCGGCCGGGTCCGCGCCGGCCGGCTGCTTGAAGAAGCAGTGGTCGAGCAGGTACGGCATGGTCTCGATCGAGACGCGCAACGTGCTTTCGAGCGCACGCGGAACGGCGGGTCGCTGGATCGTCCGCGTGGCACCGGCCCTGAGCACATCGGACGCGAGCGCCGCGGTGTCCTTGAGCAGCGCGGAGAACTCGGCGGCGATCGGGGAACTCAACGAGTCCAAAGGAGACGGACCGGACGGTGCGAGCCCGGCGGAGACCTCTTTGCGGGTGCGTTCGTCGAGCGAGACGAGCGCGCCGCCGAGGTCGAGCCGGACCGGCTTGCGCGGCGAAGGCTTCTTGCCCACCAACGGTTCGGCGTCGGGTTCGGCGCCGTCCGCCCACAACGCCGTGACCACGCGGTGCAGCTGCGCGAGCCCAGGCCGGTGCGCGGAATGCGCCGGCACGACGAGGTGATCCTTGCCCTGCAACGTGTCGCCGATCAGCGAGCCCAGCTGTCCAGCGCCGAGCTGGATGAACGCGCGGAAGCCCTGCGCGTGCATCGCCTCGATCATCGGGCGGAACCGGACCGGCTCCAGCAGATGCCGGACGAACAGGTCGCGGATCGCCTCGGGTTCGCTGGGATAGGTCGACTCCGTCGTCGCCGACCACACCGGCAGCCGCGCGGGATGCAGTGAGTAGGTCTCGGCAGCCTCGCGGATCGGGCCGAGGTACGGCGCGAGCATCGGCGTGTGGAACCCGGACTGGAACGGCAGGATCTGCGAGATCACCGCCCGGTCGCGGAACCGCCGCACCAGCGATTCGACGGCTTGGGCCGGGCCGCAGATCATGGACTGGTTCGGGGCGTTGTCGTGGGACAGCACGACTTCCGACTGTCCTTTGAGGACTTCGAGGACCTGGGGCGCCGGTGCGCCGATGACCGCGAACGCCAGGCCGGGCACCCGCAGCGAGTCAGGGTCGAACGTGGCCAGGAAAGCGTCGACCTCGTCCTCGGCATGGATCCCGGCGGCGGCCATCGCCGTCCACTCGCCCAGGCTGTGCCCGGCGAGCGCGTCCGGGAGCACGGAAAGCCTGCGCAGCGCGGAGTTCAGCAGCCTGCCGAGTTCGAAGACCCCGGTGCCCTGACGGCCGACGTCACCGACCTTGATGTCCTCAGCGGACAGTGACCAGCGAAGGCCGAAATGACGCGCGATGTCCTCGGAATTCAGTTCGAACTCGGCCTCGAGACCGGGGAAGACGAAGGCGAGCTTGCCACCGCCGGGACCGAGCAACGGCTCCGGCACGAACCACAGATCATTGCGGCCACGCCACGCCTTGCCCTTGGCGACGGCCTTGCGGGCCAGCGCGAGCCGCTTCGCCGTCGGGTCGACGAGGCCGAGGCGAGTCGGGCCACCGGCCTGGATCCGCTCGTCGAGCCCGGCCGCGAGCACCTCGCTGTCGTCGGCGTCGAGAACCTCGGCCAGCTCGGCCGGGCTCGCGGCCGCCAGCCGCAGCACCCGCTCTGGCTCGCGCACCTCGACGGCGGGCCTCGTGGCCGCCTGTTCCAGCACGACGTGCGCGTTGATCCCGCCGAACCCGAACGCGTTGACCCCGGCCCGGCGGACCGGCCGCTCGTCGGTCGTCTGCCACGGCTGGGCAGTGTCCACAGTGGTGAAGCGCGTGCGGGCGAGCGCCGGGTTCGGGTCGTCGCAGTGCAGGGTCGGCGGCAAAACACCGTGGTACACGGCCAAAGCCGCCTTGACCAGACCGGCGACACCGGCGGCCGGCATGGTGTGGCCGATCATCGACTTGACCGAGCCGATCACCGCGCGTTCGCCGTCCGGCTCCCCGAACACCTCGGCGAGCGTGGCCAGCTCGGCGTTGTCACCGGCGGGCGTCGCGGTGCCGTGTGCTTCGAGGAGGCCGACCGAGCCGGGTTCGGCCGGGTCGAGCCCGGCCGCCGCCCAGGCCTGGCGCACCGCGCGGACCTGACCACCCGAGTCGGGGTTGAGCAGGCTCACGGTCTTGCCGTCGCTGGCCACCCCGGTGCCGGTGATGACCGCGTACACCCGGTCGCCGTCGCGCTCGGCGTCTTCGAGCCGCTTGAGCACGACCACGCCGGTGCCCTCGCCGATCAGCACCCCGTCGGCGCCGCGGTGGAACGGCCGGATCCGCTGGCTCGGCGACAGCGCGCCGAGCTGGTTGAACACGCTCCAGAACGTAATGTCGTGGCAGTGGTGCACCCCGCCGGCGAGCACCACGTCGCAGCGCCCGGTCTGCAGCTCGCGCACGGCGTGGTCGACCGCGACCAACGAGGACGCGCACGCCGCGTCCACTGTGTACGCCGGGCCGCGCAGGTCGAGCCGGTTCGCCAGCCGGGACGCGGCGAGGTTCGGCACCAGGCCGATCGCCGACTCCGGCGCCTCGGGGCCGAGCTGGTCGGTGAACGCCTGCCGCACCTGCTCCAGCCGCTCCCCCGAAAGCTCGGGCAGCAGCTCACCCAGGGTCCTGACCAGCTGGCTCGCGGTCCGCACCCGCTGGTCCAGCCGGACGAGACCGGGCGTCAGGTACCCGCCGCGGCCCAGGATGATCCCGGTCCGCTGGCGGTCGGACGGCAGCCGCTCGTCGCCGCCCGCGTCCGCGATCGCCTGCGCCGCGACCCGCAACGCGATCAGCTGATCGGGTTCGGTGGCCGCGACCGAGTTCGGCATGATGCCGAACCCGGTGACGTCCACTTCGGCCAGTTCGTCGACGAAACCGCCGCGCTTGCAATAGATCCGGTCGGCACGGGGTTCCGCGCCCGGCGCGTAGTAGTCGCCGTCCCAGCGCCCGGCCGGCACGTCGGTGATCGCGTCGACGCCCTGCACGAGGTTGCGCCAGTACGTGTCGAGATCCGGTGCTCCGGGGAAGAGCACCGACATCCCCACGATCGCGACGGGCGAGGACGGCACCGTGGTCACCATCCGGAGGCCGTGTAGACCACCGCGGTGGCGTCCTCGGTGCCCCAGGCCAGCTCACGGAGCAGGCTCAGGGTGCCCTCTTCGGGGTCGATCAGCTCAATGCCGCGCTTGGCGTAGTTGCGCATCAGCTCGGGGGTGACCATGCCGTTGTTGGTGCCGGTCGGCGCCCACGGTCCCCAGTGGACGGTCAGCCCGCGCCGTCCGTCCACTTCGGACCAGCGGCGGCCGAGCGTCTCCAGCGCGTCGTTGGCCGAGGCGTAGTCGGACTGGCCGCGGTTGCCGAGCGTGGCGGCGATACTGCCGAACAGCACCGCGAACCGAGGGCCGAGCGGGAGCGTGCCCGCCGCGTCGAGCAGCGCCTGCGCGCCGTCGACCTTCGTGCTGTAGACCCGGCTGAACGACTCCGGCGTCTTCTCGGCGATCAGCTTGTCCTCGATGACGCCCGCCGCGTAGACGATGCCGTCGAGCCTGCCGTGCTCGGTGTGGATCTCCTTGATCGCGCGCTGCACGGCGGCACCGTCGAGCATGTCCACCGAGTGATAGCGGACCTGGCTGCCGAGTTCGGTGAGCCTGCGGACCGTGTCACGGACCTCCCGCTCGCCTTGGATCCGGCCGACCGCCTTCTCGATCTCGGCGGGCTTGCGCAGCCCGCTCGCGATCAGCGCGGAGCGAAGGTCGGCTTCGGTGGACGCGCTCGCGGTCGCGGCGTCCTCGTCGGCGGTGAGCGCGGTCCGGCCGAAAAGCTCGATGCGGCACCGGCTGGCGGCCGCCAGCGCGGTGGCGAACCGGGCGGTGATGCCCTTGCCCCCGCCGACCAGCAGCACCACCGAGTCACGGTCGAGCCCGAGCGCGGCGGCTTCGGCCGCGCCGTCACCGGCGGGCCCTGCGCCGGTGCTGCCGAGCAGCCCGAGCGCGGTCTCCTCCATGCGCAGCCCGTGGCGGGTCTCCCCGGTCCGGATGACGACCGGCTCACGGTCCACACCGGACAGTTCCGCGACCAGCCCGTCCGCGATCACCTCGGTGTCACCCGACTGCTCCACCACGCGGGCGATCATGTCCGGGTATTCGCGGGAGACCGAGCGGAAGAACCCGCGCAGACCCTCGGCCGGTCCGCTCGCGAGCACCCAGCGCGGCGCGGTGGCCAGCACCGCCTGGTAGGTCGGGAAAGCGTCCGGCAGCACCGGGTCGCTCAGGTCGCCGAGGAAGTAGACGCCGTCGAACCTCCTGGACGCCGGGGCCTCGGTGGTGACCAGCGCTTCGGCGCCCTGGGCGCCAAGCTTGGCGGCCAGCGCGTCGGCGAGTTCGCCGCTGCCGAGCACCAGGAACTCGCGTCCGGCCAGCTCGCCAGGGCTGAGTTCGGCCTTCGCCAGCTCGAACTCGGTCATGACCAGGCGCTTGGGCGCGACGATGACCGGCTCGTCGGTGCTGACAGGCTTGGCCGCGACCGGGGCGGGCTCGGTCTCCCCGCCGCCGACGATCAGCGCGGTGATGGCTGCGGCCGTGCGTGCCTTGGCGAGTTCCTCGGAATCCCCGTCGAGTGGCAGGCTGAGCCGGGTCGCGAGTTCACCGGCGATCTCGGCACGCTTGATGGAGTCGACACTCAGGTCGGCTTCGAGGTCGAGATCCGGCTCGATCATGTCGACCGGGTAACCGGTCCGCTCGCCGATCACCTCCAGCACGACCGACAGCACATCCTGCTTCGGAGCCGCAGCGGCCACGGGCGCGGGCGCCCTGCCGCTGATCAGCGCGGTGATGCTCGCGGCGGTCCTCGCCTTGGCCAGCTCTTCGGAGTCACCGTCGAGCGGCAGGCCGAGCCTGCTCGCCAGCTCACCCGCGATCTCGGCACGCTTGATCGAGTCCACACTCAAGTCGGCTTCGAGATCCAGATCCGGCTCGATCATGTCGACCGGATAACCCGTGCGCTCCCCGATCACCTCCAGCACCACCGACAGCACATCCTGCTTGGGTGCGGCGACGACCTCGACCGGCTTCTCCGCCACCACGGGCGCGCTCACCGGAGCGGGATAAAGCGGGCTAGATCCCGCAGCGGAGTTTAGCCCGCTAAATCCCGTTTGGGCGGGGGCGCTGGGGAGGGCGTCGACGTAGGTGATGGCCGGGCGGGCGCCGGGGTCGGTGCCGAGGTAGCCGAGCAGGACGTCACGCTGGGCCGCGACCATTTCCCTGCTGGTGCGCAGGAATTCGGCGATCAGGGCCTCGGAGCCGCTGGTCTGACCGGGGGCGGCGTGTCCGGTGGTTGTCACGAGAGCCTCCGAAATGCGCTGGGCGGGGTGAAGGGCCGTCGCGGGGATCGTCCCGTCGACGGTGCGAAGCAAATGGCCGTCGACCGTCCAACCCGCGCGCTTGCGGCGGGTCGCCTTGGCGGCGTCGACAGCGTCACGACCCTGGAACAGCCAGCCGGTGCGGACGTCCACCCCGGCGACGGCGAGCTGCGCGAGCGCGCCGAGGAACCCGGCGAGCCCAGAGCGGCGCCTGCCCTCCAGCGACACCGTCCGATGTGGATGGTCTTCGAGGATGGCCTGCACCAGCTTGGTCAGCACCGAACCCGGCCCGGCCTCGACGAACACCCGGGCGCCCGCCGCGTACATGGCCTCGATCTGCTCGACGAACCCGACCGGCGCGCCGATCTGCGCGGCCAGCTCGCCGCGGATGGCGGCTGGCTCGTTCGGATACGCGCACGCCGTGCGGTTCGACCAGACCGGGATCTCCGGTTCGGCCACCGGCTCGACGCCGAGCACCTCGGCGAAGGTCTCCCCCGCCGCCGCGACCAGCGGGCTGTGGAACGCGCACGCGACCGTGATCCGCTTGGCGCCCAAGCCTTTCGCGCGCAGTTTCTCGACCGCCGCGTCCACCGCCTCGGTCGGCCCCGAGATCACGGTCTGCTTGGGCGAGTTGCGGTTGGCGGTGACGACCGTGTCGCCCAGCCCGGCGTCCGCGAGCGCCTCGGTGACCTCCGACGCGCCCGCCGAGACGGCCGCCATCGTGCCGGGATCGTCGGCTCCGGTCGCCTTGAGGATCGCCTCGGCGCGGGCGGTGCTGCACCGGAGCAGGCTCTCCGGGCTCAGCGCGCCCGCCGCGGTCAGCGCGACCAGCTCGCCGTAGCTGTGCCCGGCCATCATCGCCGGGCGCACGCCCGCCTTGGCCAGCAACGCGTTCGCGGCCAGCCCGGCGATGCCGAGCGCGGGCTGCGCGACGCGGGTGTCGGTGATCGCGGCGAGCTGCGCCTTGCGCCCGGCCTCGTCGAACGCGGCTGGCGGGAACAGCGCCGCGGCCGTCGCGCCGCCGAGCCGCAGATACCGCTGGATCTCCGGGAAGGCGACGAACAGCTCGGCGAACATGCCGGGCCGTTGACTGCCCTGCCCGGGGAAGAGGAACGCCAGGTCCCCGGTTTCCTCGTCCGAAGCCTGGAAAAGCCCGAGGTCGGGATTGTGCTCACCGTCGATGGCCCGGCGCAGCAGCCCGGCCAGTTCGTCCACAGTGGACGCGAGCACCGCGATCCGGACGCGCGTGCCCCTGGTGGCACCGACCTCGGAGCGGCGCGAGGCACTGAGCGCGAAGTCGCGCAGGCGCCACGGCTCGTGCTTGCCCGGGTCGGCCTCGACCAGCGCGAGCAGCTCCTTCGCCACCTTGGCCGCGGCGGCGTGGTCGGCGCCGCGGAAGGTGAACAGCTCGACCGGCCACTGGTCGGCGGTGTGCACGGGCGGCGCGCCGCCCTGGTGCGCGCGGAGCACGACGTGGAAGTTGGTCCCGCCGAAGCCGAACGCCGAGACGCCGGCGATCCGGTCGGCTGGCGCCGCGGCCCACGGCCTGGCCTCGGTGTTGAACGCGAACGGGCTGCTTTCCGGCTCCCAGGCCGGATTCGGCTTCTGGACGTGCAGTGTCGGCGGCTTGACGCCGGTGTACAGCGCGAGCGTCGTCTTGATGAGCCCGGCGAGACCGGCGGCGCACTTGGTGTGCCCGATCTGCGACTTGACCGAACCGACCGCGCAGGCACCCGGTTCGGCGCCGGCTTCGGCGAACACCTTGGTCAGCGTGCCGAGCTCGGTCCGGTCGCCGACCACGGTCCCCGTCCCGTGCGCCTCGACCAGCCCGACCTCGGCCGGCGAGATCCCGGCGTTGCGATACGCCCTGGTCAGCGCGTTGTGCTGGCCTTCGGGCCGCGGCGCGGTGAGGCCGAGCGCACGCCCGTCGCTCGCGCTGCCGACGCCCTTGATGACCGCGTACACCCGGTCGCCGTCGCGTTCGGCGTCCGCGAGCCGCTTCAGCGCGACGCAGGCGACACCCTCGCCGAGCGCGATGCCGTCGGCCGCGCTGTCGAACGTGGCCGAACGGCCCGTCGGCGAAAGCGCGTGCACCGAGGCGAACAGCAGGTAGTCGTTGATGCCGTTGTGCAGGTCGGCGCCACCGCAGAGCACGAGGTCGCTGGTACCGGCGGTGAGTTCCTTGCACGCCACGTCGACCGCGGTCAGCGAGGACGCGCAGGCCGCGTCGACCGTGTAGTTGGCGCCGCCGAGGTCGAGCCGGTTCGCGACCCGGCCCGCGATGACGTTGGCCAGCACACCGGGGAACGAGTCCTCGGTGAGCTTGGGCAGCTGCGCGTCGAGCGCGGGCGGGATCTCGCCGACGTACGACGGCAGGACGGTCCGCAGGGTCATCGCGTTCGACAGGTCGCTGCCCGCCTCCGCCCCGAACACCACGGAGGTCTTGGAGCGGTCGAAGTCACGGTCGCCGTAACCCGCGTCGACGAGCGCGCGGCGCGCGGCTTCGAGCGCGAGCAGCTGCACCGGCTCGATGCTCGACAGCGACGACGGCGGGATGCCGTAGCTCAGCGGGTCGAACGGGATCTCCGGCAGGAACCCGCCCCAGCGCGAAGGCGTGCGGCTGCCGTCGCCGTCGGGGTCGTAGTAGAGCGACTGGTCCCAGCGCCGGTCCGGCACCTCGGTGACCGAGTCGACGCCGCCGAGGATGTTGGCCCAGAACGTGCCGAGATCCGGCGCCTGCGGGAACATGCAGGACATCCCGACGATGGCGATGTCCAGCGGCTCCGGTGTGGAATCGATTTCCCCGGCGGCAAGACCGAGCTCCGCGACCCGGCCGGCGAGGAACTCCCGCGCGCCCGTCCCGACCGCTTCGTGCAGCGCGGCGATGGTGGTCACCTCGGACCGCAGCACCGCGACCTCACCGGCCATGAACATGCCTTCGGCGAGCTGACGGTCTTCGGCGACTTCACGCAGGTCGTCGCCGACGCGCTCGATTCCCTTGCTGGCGAGGCGAAGCCGCCCGACGTTGAGCTGTTCGAGCTGCTCCCACGCCTCACGGCTGGGCACCTCGCGCTCGGCGAGGTCCTTCTTGATCGCGGCGTATTCGTCGGTGAACGGGCTGCGGACGCAGCGGGTCGCGTGGCCAGGCGCGGTCTCCAGCAGATCGGTGTGCTCGGCCTCGATCACCTGCTGCTGGAACAACGGCAGCACCGCGCCCGCGGCGACGGCCTCTTCGGTGAACAGATAGGCGGTGCCCATCAGCACGCCGATCTTCGCGCCGCGCGCGCTCAGCGGGGCGGCCATCGCGGCGACCATGGCGGCCGACCGCTCGTCGTGCACCCCGCCCGCGAAATAGAGCTGCAGCTCCGGCGCGAGGTCAAGGTAATTGTCGAGCACCCCGAGTTGCGCCTCCCACAAGGGGAAACTGTTGCGCGGGCCGACGTGCCCGCCGCATTCGGAGCCTTCGAAGATGAACTTGCGCGCGCCCGCGTCGAGGAACTGCTTGAGCAGGCCCGGCGAAGGCACATGCAGGAAGGTCTCGATACCCACCTCTTCGAGCGCGGCGGCCTGCGCGGGGCGCCCGCCCGCGATGATCGCGTGCGACGGCCGGATTTCGCGAATCACTTCCAGTTGCGCGGTTTTGACATTCTCATCGGCGAATCCGAGAACACCGACACCCCACGGCGCGTCGTCAAGTGCGGATTTAGTCTGCTCCAAAATCGTGCGGGTCTGTGCGGCGCCGGAAAGCGCGAGCGCGATGAACGGAAGACCGCCCTCGTGCGCGACCGCGGCGGCGAACGCGGCTTGGTCACTCACCCGGGTCATAGGGCCTTGCGCGACCGAAAGCACAGGCGGCGGCACGGCGAGCGCGCCGGTCACCGCGTCCCGCACGCCGCGGACGGCGGCGGCGACGGTGCCCCAGTCCTCCTGGAAGCGGCCGGCGAGAAAACCGTCTTGACCGACCGGGAGCGTCTGGCCGGACGAGTCGGCGCCCCGTCGCTGCAGGTACCGAATACCTTCCACCACTGCGGTTTCCGAGCCGTCGAGCCCGGTGAGCGTGGTGGTGATCTCGGCGGGAAGGTCCACTTCGGCCAGCAGCGCGAGCTGCGTGTCGAGCACCACACCGGCCGCGCCGCCTGCGACCGCCGCGGCCGCGGTGTGCGGACCGGCGCCGCCCCAGACCCACACCGGCAGGTCGTGGGTGGTGTCGGCGAGCAGTTGCTGCAGCAGCACGAAGCTGCTCAGCTCCCCGATCCGGCCGCCCGCCTCGTGCCCGCGCGCGATCAGGCCGTGCGCGCCCGCCGCGGCCGCGCGCCTGGCCTGCTCGCGGCCCGTGACCTCGGCGAGCACCCGGCGACCGGGGAAGTCCTCTGCGGACAGTGCCGTGTCGACGGTCAGCACGACCGTATGCGCCGCCTCCGGGAGAACTTTCACCGGAAAGTCGCCTGTGTGGGCAAGACGCACACCGTAACCGCGCACGCCCCATTCGGCGGTCAGCGCGAGCTCTTCGGTGGCCGCGCGCCCGCCCGCGGTGAGATCGAGAACGCCCAGGCCACCGGCCTGCGCGGCGGCTGCGACGACCCGCGCGGAAGGGAGTCCGAACGGGGTCACCGCGAGGACAAGATCGGCACTATTCGCCGACGCAGCGTCATTGGTGCCGAGTTTCGACACGCGCATGAGAACCCCCGCAACACGGAAGTGGGAAAAAGGGTGACGGTCTGTACTTAAGCGCGCGATCGCGGTCCCGTCAATGGCTAAACGCGGTTAACAGGGGTCGTCTCACGAAATTGGCACAGATCCCATCCAACGGGCAATCCGCGGTCGACTGGAGTTAGCATCGCCGACACACAGCCGACACGAAGCGGCTTTCCCGGTGAACGATCATGGCCTGGCGCTGGGGATCTACCCGGCCAATAGACGGGCGGCCAGGTTATTTTCGCAAAATTAACAACAACAGGGAAGCCGACGGCACTCGCTCCCACTATGTGAGCGAACGCTTTGTGAGGCGCTGATAATACGACCGTCTGAAAGGCTTCCGTAAATGAACAGAAGGTGGACCGCGGCAGCGGATGATCTCGACCGTTAATCGGCGGTTCAGCCAATGGCCGAAGCGCTGGAGCGGCGCTAAGGTCCGCCACCCGGCGCGAGGGTGAAGCCCGGTGCCCCACTCGCGATCGCGCACGTGATCATCAGCCCGCTGGAACCCTCCCGCCTGGATCGGACTCGCCGGTAACTTGCGGCGGTGACTATATCGGTAACCGGGCGATCGCGGTAAGTCCCGTCGGGAATTAACGAACAAAAGGCCGGGACCAGCGTGAACCGGTCCCGGCCTTCCTTTGTGGACAGTGCGATCAGACGTGCACGAGCAAACGCGCGAGCAGCTCGGGGTGACCCTCAAGTCCTTGGCGCAGCGTGGCTTCCGCCCACGGATGGAACATCTCGACCGGCGCCGCGGACCAGTCCAATGGGCCGAGTGGTGGCTCCGGGTCGTACTCGATCATGAACTGGACACCGCGCTGCACCTCGTCGCCCGCGATGCGCCCGACCAAATGCAGTGCCAGGTCGATACCGGCCGAGACACCGGCCGCGGTGATCACCGGGCCGTCCTCCACCCAGCGCTTCGCGACCGGCGTCGCGCCGAACTCCTTGAGCGTTTCGCGGTAAAGCCAATGGGTCGTCGCCTCGCGGCCGTCGAGCAGCCCGGCCGCGCCGAGGATCATCGAACCGGTGCACACCGAGGTGACGAACTCCGCGCGCTCGGCCGCGCCACGCAGATACGACAGCAGGGTCTCGTCGGTGAGCGCGCGAATGGTCGGCGTGCCACCGCCCGGCACCACGACCGCCGCGGGCTTCGGGATCTCCGCGAAGGTGTGCGTGGCGAGCAGCGACATCGGGGTGTCCGTGCCGATCGGCTCCTTGCGCTCGGAGACCGTCACCGCCCGGTAGGGCAGCCCGAGATCCGACAGCGCGCCGAGCACCTGCAGCGGGCCGGCGAGGTCGAGCAGGGTAAGGCCCGGATAGAGGACGAACGCGATGGTCTTGGGTTCATCTGTCATGTCATCGAGGGTCGCGCCGACCAGGCGATCGCGGGGCGTGGATGTCTCAAATCCTGCGAACCACGTCCAACGGCCAGGTGAGACTGCTAGCGTCGCCGACCATGGAGCGCATTCCCCGCCGAGTGGTCCTCGTCGGCTATCCGGACGCGGAACTGCTCGACCTCGCCTGCCCGGCCGACGTCTTCGACGCCGCGAACCGGCTCGGCGTCCAGCCCCGGTACGAGCTGCGCACGGCCACCGTCGACGGCCACGGCATCCGCTGCCAGAACGGCCTCACCCTAGGCGCACAGCAACGGCTTGACCAGGTCGAAGGCGGTCTCGACACGCTGATCGTCTCGGGTGGCCTCGGCTGCGAGAAGGCGGCGGAGGACATCCGGCTGATCAACCACATCCGCCGCCTCGCCGACAGCTCCCGCCGCGTCGCGTCGGTGTGCAGCGGCGCGGCCGTGCTCGCCGCGGCCGGTCTGCTCAACGGCTGCCGCGCGACCACGCACTGGATCTACGCGGCCAGGCTGGCCGAGCGGTACCCGGCGGTGACCGTCGACCCGGTGCCGCTGTTCATCCGCCACGGCTCGGTGTACACCTCGGCCGGCGTGACCAGCGGACTCGACCTGGCATTGTCCTTCGTCGAGGAGGACCACGGCCCGACGCTCGCCCGCGAGGTCGCGCGGATGCTCGTGACCTACCTGCAGCGCCCCGGAAACCAGGCCCAGGTGAGCATGTTCATCTCCGGCCCGCCGCCGGAACATCGCGTGGTCCGCGACCTCGTCGCGCATATCGCCGAAAAGCTCGACGCCGACCTCGGCACGCCCGCGCTCGCCGCGCACGCGGGCATCAGCACCCGTCAGCTCAGCCGCCTATTCGAGGCGCACCTCGGCACGACGCCGAGCAAGCACGTCCGCGCGACCCGCACCGAAGCCGCCGCCCATCTGCTCTCGACGACCGAGCTGCCGCTGGCCGCGATCGCCCGCCGCTGCGGCTTCGGCTCGACCGAAACGCTGCGGCAGGCCTTCCTCGACCATTACGACACGCCGCCTTCGGCCTATCGCCGAGTCCACCTCCGCCACTCCCCCGCCTAACGCATGCGGCGGACCAAGTCCTCGCGGGGCCGGACACCGAGGCCGGGGCCGTCAGGAAGACGGACACGGACCCCGTTGCTGTCCAACGGCTTTTCAAGGATGTCCTCGGTGTAATAGTGGGCGCCAATGATGTCCGACGGGACCTCGGCGCTCAGCTCCGGCAGCGCGCAGGCGACATGTGCCTGCGCGGCGGCGCCGAGCCCGAGTTCGCCGTTGGAACCGACAACGGTGTCCAGGCCGAACGCGGCGGCCAGCGCGCCCATCGCGACCGCGCGGCCGGGACCGCCCGCCTTGCCGACGTACAGGCTCACCATGTCCGCGGCGGCCGCCTGGATCACGCGCACGAGATCGCCGGTGCCGAACACCGACTCGTCGGCGACCACGGGCAGGCCGAACTCCCGCATCGCGGCCATGCCTTCCAGATCACCCGGCACCACCGGCTGCTCGACGAAAGCGGGCCGCGAGACGTCCAGCTCGCGCAAGGCAGCCGCGGCTTGCGAGCGCGTCCAGCCGCCGTTCGCGTCGAGCCCGAGGAAAGCCTGCGCGCCCGCGAGTTCGCGCGCCCGCGCCACCCGCGCGATGTCACCGCGCACGCCGAGACCGACCCGGACCTTGAACGCGCGAAACCCGGCGGCGACCGCGGCCGCGTAGGTCCGCTCGAGCGTTTCGCCGTCGCCGGACAGGGAAAGCTTGATCGGCACCTCGGTCCGGTACGGCCCGCCGAGCACCTCGGCCAGCGGCAGGTTCAGCGTCCGCGCGTAGACGTCCCACAGCGCCGTCGACAATCCCGCCTTGGTGAACGGGTTTCCGGCGAGCGCTCTGTCCATAAGGGACTCAAGCCCGCCGATCGGGGCGAGTTCCTTGCCCAGCAACGCCGGCGTGAGCACGTGCCGGATGAAATGCGCCGCGCTCGCCGCGTCCTCACCGCTCCAGAACGGCGTCGCGCTCACCTCGCCGTAGCCCTCGGCCCCGCAGGTGGTCACCACCCGCACCAGCAGGAAATGCGACCGGTCGTGCGCTCCCCTGGCGCCCCGCACCACCAGATCGGGATCCGGGGCGAGGTCGACGGCTGCGGTGTGGACAGCGGCGATACGCGTCACCGGCGTTCCTTTCCTGCTGCATAGTCGGTTTCATCCCATCAAACCCCTGGCGAGATTGGCGATCCGTTCGCTCAGCGCGAGCGCGGCCAGCCCGTCGGCGAGATCGGGCGTCGGCTCGGCGCGCACACCGGTGATCAGCTCGACGAAGCGTTCCAACTGCAGGTCGAAACACCGCGTGCGGTGATCGGGCTCGAATTCGACGCGCTCGGCGCCGTCTGCGGTGATCAGGTCGAGCACGAAACTCCCGGTGTCGAGCCGCGCGTGCCCGCGATCGCCGACCACGCTCAGCTCGGCGTGCGGGAAAGCGCTTGCCAGCCAGCCGAACTCGGCCAGCACGACCGTCCCTTTGGGATAGACGAGCCGGGCGCCGCACACATTCGGCTGCGCGAGGCCCGACCGGGTGGGGAACGCCCAGGTGTCCTCGACCGTGCGCGGCCCGCCGTCGAACAGATACGACAGCCAGTCGAACACATGCGAACCCTCGTGCAGCACCGGCATGCCGTGCACGAGCGCGGCCTCGATCCGCTCGGTGTGCTTGGGATCGGCGCGGTCGCGCAGCTCGCCGTAAACGTGGACGCGCACGAGCAGCGACTCGCCGAGCTTGCCCCGGGTGATCCAGTCACGCAGCACCGCGAGCGCCGGGTCGTGCCGGTACGCCAGGCCGGTCTGCACCCGCGAGCGGAACTCGGTCGGCAGCGCGGACAGCGGCCGCGCCGCGCGGCTGGTGGTCGCCAGCACCTGGCCGGTGAGCACGCACCGTCCACTTCGGACAAGCCGGTCGAGCAGCGCGGGCGTGACCCACGGCGGTGTGGCGAGGATGAACCCGTCCACCGACGGGTCGTCGAGGAACGGCGTCACGTCACCGAACGCGGGCGCCCTGACGCGCTCCTGCGCGAGCACGCGGCGCCGGTCGATCGGATCGACCAGGCCGGCCACCCGGACCGCCGGATGCCGGAGCAACGCGGGCAGGTGCGCGGTCAGCGCCGTCTCACCCAGGCCCACCAGCACGATCCCCGCCCGGCTCACCGCGGAGCCCCCGAGCCGTCCATCCCCGCTCCCTCCCTCGCCCGTCCCCCGACGGAGCCTGGTGAGGAGGTGTCGCGAAGATCCGCCGCACCCCTGATTCGAAGATAACTTCTCGCGCGCGGCCGCGCTAGAACCTGTTGCCGCTCAGGCAGCCGAGCTTGACGGAAATCTGCTTCGCCTGGCGCACAACGAGATCGGCCGCGGTGTCGAGCCCGGCCCCGGCGAGCTCGCGGGTGAACCCGGTGACCCCGACCGAGCCGGCGACCCGGCCCTGGGCGTCGAAGAAGGGTGCCGCCAAACAGGCGACATCCGTTTCGTCTTCTTCGTCCTCCACGGCGTAGCCCAATTGCCGTACCTTGGCCAGCTGCGAGCGGAAAACCCGCGGCGTGGTCCGGCCGGTGAGCAGCGGCTCGAGCTGGGCATCGGGCAGATGCGCGGCGATCACCCTGCCGAGCGCGGTGGAATTGAACGGCACCGCCTTGCCGGGATAGGTGTCGAACTGGATGAAACCGGGACTCGTCGCCTTCGCGACGTAGACGACCGAAGCGCCGTTCAGCACGCCGACATGAGCGGGCATCCGGAGTTTGTCGGCCAGTAGCCGCAATTGGGGTTCCGCGACTTCCGAGATGTCCTCTTGCCTGATCAACGGCGCGGCGAGTTCGTACAACCGCAAAGTCACCCGCCAGAAATGGCTCCTGCCGACGACGAGCCTGCTCGCGTAGCCGCGTTTCTCGAGCGTGTAGACGATCGACGCGCAGGTGGCGAGCGGGATGCCGGTGGCGCGGGCGAGCGCGGTGAGCGTCAGCCCGCCTTCGGTTCCGACCAGGGTCTCCAGCACCGTGAGCGCCCGGTCCACGGCGGGCGAAGCGGGCCGGGTCGCGGCGACGGGTGCCCCCTCTCCGCCGGATTCGTGCGCCACGGATCTCCCCCGATCGTCGCTTTTTCCCGAATTCCCGGCTACCAGTATGGCTCAGCCGGTGTCCCACCGGCGGGCGGAAAACCGCCCCCGGGCAGAGGTGGCGCGCGGCACTGTGCACGATGTTCGCGTGGATCGTCATTCCCGCGCCGATGAGGGCGACAACGAGGTCACCGGCCCGATTCGCCGGATAACCGACGCGCCGTCCCGTCCGGTGCGGCGCAGGCCACCCCCCGCCCGTGAGTCCGCGCGCCAGGCCGACCGGCCCCGCCGCTCCGCCGCGCGCCCGGAACCACCCGAGCCGGCCAAGCAGGCGGCGACCGGGCACGGACATGGCCACGGTCATGGGCACGGCCCGGCGGCACCGGCCTCACGCCGGGTCCGCCTGCTGCTGATCTGGCTGCTCGCCCCGCTCGCCGCCGCGACGGTGCTCGGCATGATCGTGTTGTACCCGTGGGGCAAGGCGGCGCCGACGAGCGTGGTCCCGCAGGGCACCCCGGTGCACGGCACGATCACCACGACGGTCACCGGGCCGTGCCTCGGCCAAGGCGAGGTTCAGGTCGGCGCGCCCAAACCGGACGCCAAGCCGTGCCTGACGGTCGAGCTGAAACTGACCGACGGCCAGGCGAGCGGGCAGCCGCTCAAGCTGACCGTGCCGATCGAGCCGAGCACCCCGCGGTTCAGCGCGGGCGACACGATCGTCTTGTCCTACAACGGCGGCAAGGCCGACGACCCGTCCGCGTACCAGATCGTCGACTTCCAGCGCGGGCTCCCGCTGGCGCTGCTGGCCGGGCTCTTCGCGCTGGCCGTGATCGTCCTCGGCCGCTGGCAGGGCGTCGCCGCGCTCGTCGCGCTCGGGCTGAGCTTCCTCGTGCTCGCGTTGTTCGTGCTGCCCGCGATCCTCGCCGGGGAAAGCCCGCTGCTGGTCGCGATCGTGGGCGCCGGGGTGATCATGTTCATCGCGCTGTATTTGACGCACGGGCTGTCGGCGAGAACCTCGGTCGCGGTGCTGGGCACGCTGGTGAGCCTGGCGCTGATCGGCGTGCTGTCCGCGGTGTTCTCCGCGGCCGCGTCCCTGACCGGGCTCGACGACAACACGTCCAACCTCATCGGCTCACTCGGCCACGGCATCGACGCCCGCGGCCTCCTGCTGGCCGGCGTGGTGATCGGCGCGCTCGGCGTGCTCGACGACGTCACGGTCACCCAGACCAGCTCGGTCTGGGAGCTGCGCCGCGCGAACCCGGCGCTCGGCTGGCGCGAGCTCTACGGCGCGGGCCTGCGCATCGGCCGCGACCACGTCGGCTCGGCCGTCAACACCCTGGTGATGGCCTACGCGGGCGCCGCGCTCCCGGTGCTGCTCTATTCGTCGCTCTCGGGCATCGGGCTGGGCGCGATCCTCGGCTCGGAGGACATCGCGCAGGAGATCGTGCGCACACTGGCAGGCAGCGTCGGCATCGTCGCGGCCGTCCCGGTGACGACGGTACTGGCCGCACTGATCGCCTCCCGCGAGCCGGTCGAAGAACTCACCAGCACCACCAGTACCCAGTAGTCACAAGGGCGAACCCCCACCGCGGCCGCCGAGGTCAGGTGGGGTACGAAGTGGCGGTGGCCGACCTCCTGTTCGCCCTCCCCCGCGCGATGCTGACGGTGGCTCGCCGCGTACTGACGGCCGTCGACGCGGTCCCCCGGATCGCCCGCGCGCTCGACGACATCCACAAGTCGATGGCGCACGTCGAGCGCCTGGCCACGTTCGCGGCCGAGGAACTGCCCGAGCTCGTATACCAGCTCGAAGCCGTCCAAGAACGCCTGCTCGACCTCGAAAAAGCCATCCGCGAACCACCCCGTCACCTGGGGTCGTGAGTGTTTTGACCGGTTCTAGCGGACGGGTACTTGGCTACCTACCGCCCGAGTCTCGCGCGAGTGGAAGGTTTGCTCCGTTGGGTGCAGAAATTCTTCCACTCGCGCGGGCTCGTCCGCCGTCACACGTGACAAGGGGGACCCTTGTCACGCTCTGGGTGACAAGGGCCGCCCTTGTCACCCAGACCGCGGCCGGGTGAGCGGGAAATAGGCGTTCAACGCCTTAACCAGCACACATAAGCCACTTTCGTTCCCCTGAGCGTGACAAACGCCCCGTCCGGGCGCACCAGCCAAGGCCACGTCACGGGCAGGTCGTCGAATACCGGTTCGCTCTAACCGGCCTAGCCACTCACGACCCCCGATGCGCACCCGCGCGTGATGCGGGAGTTGCCGCAGGGGCGGGTGTGACTCCTGGGGCTCGCGTGGCGCTGGGCCGGGCGGTCGATCCACATGAAAGCCACGTTCATTACGTTGAGCGTTGCGAACGCCCCGTTCATGTCGTCCAACCAGGGCAAAGGGGCCCGGTCGTGAGTGGTTAGGCCGGTTAGAACCGGTCAGAACACTCACGACGCTTTTAGTCGAGGGTGGCGACGAAGCGGCTGACCGCCTCCATGGTGAACCGCTGCGCGATCTTGCCCGAGGGCGCGGCCGAGGCGAGCCGGTAGAGCGGGCGGTCGCCGAGACCGTCGCCGCGCGCCTCGGACTTGAGCTGCGCCACCAGCAGCTCCGAGAACACGAGGCCGTTCGCCTCGACGTTGTTGACCAGCGCGTCGGCCAGCCTGCGCAGCTGCAGGATGCCGAGCTCGCGGCCACCCGTCCCGGCGTACAGGGCGAGGTCGATCTTCACGGTCTTGCGGCGCTGGCCGGCGTTGATCAGCAGCGCGACCGTGCGGGTGCCGCGGATGTCGGTGACCAGCAGGTCGATGCGCTCGGCGGTGACCAGGTCGATCCGGCGGACGCCCCAGGTGCGGACGAGCACGACCGTGCCTTCGAGCCACAGGCGCCTGCGGAGGTTGAACAGCACGACGTAGAGCAGCGCCAGCCCGGCGACGGCCGCCGTGACGAGACCGGCGACGCGGCCGCCGATCAGGCCGGCGATGCCGCCGAACGCGGCGGCGAACACGAGCACGCCGATCATCCCGGACCAGGCTCGGCGGCGGCTCAGCGCGGGGTCGTCGTGGTAGAGCGGGAGCCGTTCGGGCTCGTTGGTCATCGGGTCACTTCTCCGAAGTACGGGTTGGCGGTGCGCTCGGCGCCGATCGTGGTCGCCGGGCCGTGCCCGGGCAGCAGGACGGTGTCACCCGGCAGGGTCATCACTGTGGCACGCAAGGAGTTCCGGAGTTCGTCGGCGTCGCCGCGCCCGACGGACCCGGCGAACACCGTGTCGCCGGTCAGTGCCAGCTTCCCGCCCTCACCGCTCTCCAGCCGCAGCACCACCGAGCCGGGGGTGTGCCCCGGCGTGTGGTCGACGGTGATCGCCAGCTCCGCGACGGTCATGGTCCCGGCCTCGAGCGGGGTGAAGGTGATCGGCTCCGGCGGCAGGTCGCGGTCGGCCTCGTGCAGCCACACCGGCACGCCGAACGCGGCGGCCGAGGTCACATGATCGAAGTGGCCATGCGTGAGGAGCACGCCGTCCGGGGTCAGCCGGTGCCTGCGCAGCGCCGCGGTGATCGGCTCCAGCGCGTCCTGACCGGGGTCGACGATCACGCAGCCCGCGCCCTCCGAGGTCGCGAGCAGGTAACAATTGGCCGCCAGCGGTCCACACGCGAACCCTGCGACGAGCAAGAACCCTCCCTCTGACCGGGTATGAATCCCCATTTCAGGCGATTTCGGCCAGCCTAGCCAACCCTGTACTCCGGCCTTACAGGCTGTGCCCATACACTGCCGCTACCCCAGGCGTGTGACACCTAGTGGAACCGGGAGGACGCGGGTGGCGACCAACCAGCAGCGCCGTGAGGCCGCGAAGCGCAAGCTCGAAAGGCAGCTTGTGCACAGGGCCGAGCGTGCGAAGCGGCGCAGGAACGTCGGTATTGGCGTGACGATCGGTGCCGTGATCGCGGTCGCCGGCGCCATTTGGTTGATCGTCGCGACCAACGGCAGCGACTCGACCGACACGCAGGCCTCGGCCACGCCGACCAAGCCGCCGGAGATCAAGATCCCGACGCAGCGCGCCGAGCCCGTCAAGCGGCCGACCGCGCTCGCGAACCCGATCTCGTGCGAGTTCAAGGCCGAGGCCGACCGCCCCGCGTCGAAGCCGGCCAAGGCTCCCGCGAACGGCAACTTCGCCTCGACCGGCACGGTCAACGCGACGCTGAAGTCGACGGCCGGTGACATCAAGATCACCCTGGACCGCTCGCTCGCGCCGTGTGCCGTCGAGAGCTTCATCAACCTCGCCAAGCAGGGCTACTTCACCGACACCGAGTGCCACCGGCTGTCCACCGAAGGCCTGCAGATGCTGCAGTGCGGTGACCCGACGGCCAAGGGCACCGGCGGCCCCGGCTACTCGTTCAAGGACGAGGTCTTCCCCGAGCTGAAGTACGGCCGCGGCGTGCTCGCGATGGCCAACAGCGGCCCCGACACCAACGGCAGCCAGTTCTTCATGGTCTACGGCGACGCGGGCCTCCCGCCGAACTACACGGTCTTCGGCAGCATCTCCGACGAGGGCCTCCAGGTGCTCGACAAGGTCGCCAGGGCGGGCATCGACCCGGCCAGCGCCGCGACGAGCCAGGACGGCACCGGCAAGCCGGTCACCCCGGTCAAGTTCACCGCGGTGAGCGTCGAAGGCTAAACGCGCTTCGCACCAGGGGCCCCGCCGGGCGGTTGACGGCGGGGCCCTTCTTCGTGGTCGCTCTGGGGTCGTGAGTGGTACGGCCGGTTAGAACCGGCGAAAACACTCACGACCCCAGCCTTGGAAGCGGAGCACACGTGACAAGGGGCGCCCTTGTGACGCTCTGGGTGACAAGGGCCGCCCTTCTCACCTCACGACCCCCAGGCGGCAAGCTTGTCCGCGCGCGAATGCCGAGTTTGGGGCGTTGGGTGTCCAGGTTCGCGAGCACGCGTCCCCAACGTTCGGGTCGTGAGTGGTACGGCCGGTTCTAACCGGCGAAAACACTCACGAGTACTTGAAGCGAGGCACCCGCCTGCTCAGGAAGGCGTCGACGCCCTCGGCGTAGTCCTCGCCGTGGAGAGCGTCCAGGCGCAGCTGGTCCACCTCGGCGTCCGGCTCGACCTGCCCGGCCAAGATCTTCTCGATGATCCGGTTCATGCCCCTGATGGACGTCTGAGACCGCGAACAGAGCGTCTCCGCGAACCGCGCCACGGCGTCCTCAAGCTCCGAAGGCGCGAAGACGTCGTTGAGCAACCCGATCTCGCGGGCGCGCGCGGACGTGATCAGCTCGCCCGACAGCAGGAAGTACCGCGCGTGCGCGGGCCCGATCAGCGCGACGAGCTGACGGGTCGAGACGAAGTCGTAGACGATGCCGAGCTTCGCAGGCGTGATGCCGAAGCGGGATCCGTCAGCGGCGAAACGGAAGTCGCAGGCGACCGAGATCTGGCAGCCGCCGCCGATGCAGTTGCCGCGGATCATCGCGATGCTCGGCTTGCGCATGCCGGTCAGCGCGCGCACCGCCGCTTCGATCGCCTTGTCGTAGACGGCGGCGCCCTCGGCATTCGAGCGCAGCTCGCCGAACTCGCTGATGTCGGCGCCCGCCGAGAAGTCCTCGCCCGCGCCGGTCAGCACGAGCACCTTGACCGCCGGGTCCGCCTCGACGCCCGCGACGATCTCCGGGAGCGCCGACCACATCGCGTGCGTGATGGCGTTCTTCTTCGACGGCCTGGCGAACGTCAGCCGGGCGACGGCGCCGTCGCGGGCGAACTCGAACCCTTCAGTCATGCCCGCACCCTAGACGGGACGGCCTAGGAAGCGGAGGTGACGCGGTACACGTCATAGACGCCTTCGACGCTGCGGACCACCTTCAGGACGTGGCCCAAATGCTTGGGGTCGCCCATTTCGAAGGTGAACCGCGAGACCGCGACCCGGTCACGCGAGGTCGTCACCGACGCCGACAAGATGTTCACCTTCTCGTCGGCGAGCACCTTGGTGACGTCCGAGAGCAGCCGGTGCCGGTCGAGCGCCTCGACCTGGATCGCCACCAGGAACACCGACGACGCCGACGGCGCCCATTCGACCTCGACCAGCCGCTCGGGCTGGGCGTGCAGGTCCTCGGCGTTGGTGCAGTCCGTGCGGTGCACCGAAACGCCGCCGCCGCGCGTGACGAAGCCCAGGATCTCGTCGCCGGGCACCGGGGTGCAGCACCGGGCCAGCTTGGCCCAGATGTCCGTGGTGCCCTTGACGACCACACCGACGTCGTTGGAGCCGCGGCGGCGGGTCACCGTGGACGGTGTGGCCCGCGCGGCGAGTTCCTCTTCGGCCTCGTCGACGCCGCCGATCAGCGCGACCAGGCGGGAGACCACGTGCTTGGCGCTCGTGTGGCCCTCGCCGACGGCCGCGTAGAGCGAGCTGATGTCGCCGTGGCGCAGCTCGGTGGCCACCATGCCCATCGACTCCGCCGAGACCAGGCGCTGGATCGGAAGGCCGACCTTGCGGACCTCCTTGGTGATCAGCTCCTTGCCCGCTTCGATGGCCTCGTCGCGGCGCTCCTTCGCGAACCACTGCCGGATCTTGGCGCGGGCCTTCGGCGAACCGGCGAACGAAAGCCAGTCGCGGGACGGGCCCGCGGTCTCCGCCTTGGACGTGAAGATCTCGACGACCTCGCCGTTTTCGAGCTTGCGCTCCAAGGCGACGAGACGCCCGTTGACGCGCGCGCCGATGCAGCGGTGGCCGACCTCGGTGTGCACGGCATAGGCGAAGTCGACCGGGGTCGACTCGACGGGCAGCGTGATCACGTCGCCCTTGGGCGTGAACACGAAGATCTCGCGCGCGGCGAGCTCGTAGCGCAGCGATTCGAGGAAGTCGCCGGGGTCGGCCGCTTCCCGCTGCCAGTCGAGCAGCTGCCGCATCCACGCCATCTCGTCGACGTCGACGGCGTTGGTGTTGTGCGTGCCCTTGGTCTCCTTGTACCGCCAGTGCGCGGCGATGCCGTACTCGGCGGTGCGGTGCATCTCGTAAGTGCGGATCTGGACTTCCAGCGGCTTGCCGTCCGGCCCGATCACCGTGGTGTGCAGCGACTGGTAGACGCCGAACCTCGGCTGCGCGATGTAGTCCTTGAACCGGCCGGGCACCGGCTGCCACAGCGCGTGCACGACACCCATGGCGGCGTAGCAGTCGCGGACGTCCTCGACCAGGATCCGCACGCCGACCAGGTCGTGGATGTCGTCGAGGTCGCGGCCGCGGACGATCATCTTCTGGTGGATCGAGTAGTAGTGCTTGGGCCTGCCCTCGACCTTCGCGGTGATCCGCGAGCCTTCGAGGTTGGCCGTCAGGTCGGTGATGACCGAGCGCAGGTAGATGTCGCGCGACGGTGCGCGGTCGGCGACCAGCCGCACGATCTCGTCGTACTTCTTGGGCTGCAGGATGGCGAACGCCAGGTCCTCCAGCTCCCATTTGACCGTGGCCATGCCGAGCCGGTGCGCCAGCGGGGCGAGCACCTCGAGGGTCTCGCGGGCCTTGCGAGCCTGCTTCTCGGGCGGCAGGAAGCGCATGGTGCGCATGTTGTGCAGCCGGTCGGCCAGCTTGATGACCAGCACACGCGGGTCGCGGGCCATCGCGATGACCATCTTGCGGATGGTCTCGGCCTCGGCCGCGGTGCCCAGCTTGACCTTGTCCAGCTTGGTGACGCCGTCGACGAGCTCGCCGACCTTGTCGCCGAACTCGGCCTTCAGGCTGTCCAGCGAGTAGCCGGTGTCCTCGACCGTGTCGTGCAGCAGGGCCGCGACCAGCGTCGTGGTGTCCATGCCCAGGTCGGCGAGGATGGTCGCGACCGCGAGCGGGTGCGTGATGTACGGGTCACCGGACTTGCGCCGCTGGTCGCGGTGCAGCTCCTCGGCAACGTCGTAGGCCCGCTGGAGCAGCGCGAGGTCGGCGTTCGGGTGCAGCTCGCGGTGCACCACCGCGAGCGGTTCGAGCACCTGCTTGACCGAGGCAGGCCGCTGCGCGGTGATCCGCCTCGCGAGCCTGGCCCTGACCCGCCGGGTGGCCGACGGCGTCGGAGCGGCGCCGTTCTGGGCGGGCACTACGGAATCGAGCTCTTGGCTCACCCGCACCTCCTGCTGCATGTGCTCTGAGCGTCAAGGGTAACGCCCAGCCACGACAGAGCGTCGCGATCCCCGAGCTAGCAGGCCTGAAGTGCGTGTACTCCGTTACCTTCGAGCACCGCCCGGCCACCGAGCGCGGTCAGCTCCATCACGACCGACACGCCCTCGACGACCGCACCACCGTCGCGGAGCAGCTTGCACGCCGCGGCGGCCGTGCCGCCCGTCGCGAGCACGTCGTCCATCACTACAACGCGCTGACCCGGCGAAACGATCCCGGCGGGCAGTTCGACCGAGGCCGTCCCGTACTCGAGCTGGTAATCGACCCGGCCCGCGACGCGCGGCAGCTTGCCCGGCTTGCGCACGAGCACCACGCCGATGCCGCGGGCGTACCCGACGGCGGCGGCGAGCAGGAACCCGCGTGCCTCGACGCCCGCGATCAGGTCGACCTCGGGGCCGACCGTCTCCGCCAAAGCGCCGACCACCGCGGCGAAACCCGCGGGGTCGGCGAACAGTGGGGTGAGATCGCGGAAGAGCACGCCGGGCTCGGGAAAGTCCGGCACCTCGGCGATGAGGCCGAGCGCCTTCTGCAGTTCCATCTCTTACTTCTTGCGCTTCTGGTTCGGCTTGTTCTTCGGGATCCGGCCTGGCACGCTCGCCGCCGCGGCGTACGCCTTCTCCTTGCGGAGTTCGGCGGCCAGCGCGTCGTCGTCGCTCGCGTCGAAGTCGTCGTCGGCGGCGGTCGCCGTCTTGGCGACCTTCGCGCGGCGGGCGGCCACGCGGGCGGCCTGCTGCCGGTACTTCGGGTCACGCAGCTTCAGGTCGACCAGTAGCGGCGTGGCCAGCGCGACCGAGGACAGCACGCCGACGATGGTGCCGGTCAGCTGCACCAGCGCCAGGTCCTGCAGTGTGCCGGAGCCCAGCAGGATGGTGCCGACGACCAGCAGCCCGAGAATCGGCAGCAACGCGATGAACGCGGTGTTGAACGACCGCATCAGGGTCTGGTTCAGCGCCAGGTTGGCCGCCTCGGCGTACGTGCGGCGGGTGAGGCCGAGCAGGCCGCGCGTGTTCTCGCGGACCTTGTCGAACACCACCACCGTGTCGTACAGCGAGAACCCGAGGATCGTCAGCAGGCCGATGACGGTCGCGGGCGAGACCTCGAAGCCGACCAGCGAGTACACGCCCGCGGTCACCACGATGTCGTGGATCAGCGAGATGAACGCGGCGGCCGCCATCCGGAGGTCGAAGTAGATCGCCAGGAAGATGACCACGGCGACCAGGAAGATCGCGAGCGCGATCAGCGCCTTCTCCGAGATCTCGCCACCCCACGACGCCGAGACGGCGCTGTCGGAGATGGCCTGCGGGCCGGTGACGCCGTTCGTGCCGAGCGGAGCCAGCTTGGTGGCGATCTCCTGCTTCACCTTGAACACGTCGGCCGCGTCGAGCGTGCCGGTGCGGATCTGCAGGGTGGTGGCGCCGCCGGTGCCGACCTTCTGCACCTCGTCGGCGTCCTTGCCAAGCGCGTCCTTGAAGGCCTGCTTCGCCTGGTCCTCGGTGATCTGACCGTGCGACCCGTTCGCGGAGAACTGGATCTGCGTGCCGCCCTCGAAGTCGATGCCGAAGTTGAATCCCTTGATCGACATCGACAGGATGCAGCCGAGCACCAGCACGCCGAAGAACATGTACCAGCGCTTGCGGGCGCCGACGATGTCGAACGCGCCGGTGCCGACGTACAGCCGCTGGAAAATGCTTTCCTTCTTGGCAGGCGCCTTCGCGGCGTCCGTGCCCAGGTCTTCAACGCCCACGTCAGGCCTCCTTCACGTTCGCGGAAGCGCCGACCGCGCCCACTTTGGGGGCGGCCGTCTTCACGTGCGAACCCACTTCCTGCACCGCGCCGAGCCCGAGATGCTTCGGGTCCGACAGGAACTTCGACTTCGACTTGGAGATCATCGCGATCAGCGGGTGCGTCACCAGGAACACGACCACGAGGTCGAGGACGGTGGACATACCCAGCGTGAACGCGAAGCCCTGGACGTCACCGACGGCGAACACGTACAGGATCAGCGCGGCCAGGAAGCTGACACCGTCGGACGCCAGGATCGTGCGCTTGGCACGGACCCAGCCTCGCGGCACGGCGGACCGGAAGCTCCGGCCTTCCCGGATCTCGTCTTTCAGCCGTTCGAAGTAGATGACGAACGAGTCGGCGGTGATACCGATCGAAATGATCAGGCCCGCGATGCCTGCCAGGTCGAGCGTGTACCCGATCCAGCGGCCGAGCAGCACGAGCACCGCGTACACCAGCGAGAACGACAGTGCCAGCGAGAAGATCGTCAGCACGCCGAGCAGGCGGTAGTAGAACAGGCAGTAGATGAAGACGATCAGCAGGCCGATGCCGCCCGCGATCAGGCCTGCCTCGAGCGAGGCGAGGCCCAGCGTCGCGGACACCGTGGTCGCGTCCGAGGACTCGAACGACAGCGGCAGCGAGCCGTACTTGAGTACGTCGGTGAGGTCCTTGGCGTCCTTCTGCGTGAACTGGCCGCTGATCTGGGTGTTGCCGTCCAGGATGGTGGCCTGGATGGTCGGCGCGGAGACGACCTTGGTGTCCAGCACGAACGCGGCGCGCTGCTGCAGGTTGTCCTTGGTGAAGTTGCCCCAGATCTTGGCGCCCTCGCTCTTGAAGCTGAGGTTGACGACCCAGCCACCACGCTGGTTGTCGAAGCCGAAGGTCGCGCCCGCGATCTCGGTGCCCGGCAGGAACTCCTTGTCCATCAGGAGCTTCTCGGTGCCCTTGACGTCACAGGTGACCAGCGGGAGGTCGACGCGGTCGTTACCGACCAGCGGGTCCTCCTCGCCGGGGGCGCAGGTGATCGAGTTGTAGGCGGCCTGCAGCGCGGCCTGCGTCTTGGGGTCGTCCGACTTGCCAGCGAGGTCCGGGTTCTGGCGGATCGCCTGCGCGGCCTGGATCTGCTTGGCCGTGTTCGCGTCCGTGTTGCCGTCCTGGGCCGGTGCGGGCGCGGGGGCCGGCGCCGAAGCGGACGGGCTGGGCGTGGGCGTCGGGGTCGGCTGCTGGGCCTGCGCACCGGCGGCGCCACCTCCACCGGGCTTCGCCGAGGAGCTCGGGGCCGCGGGCGAGGAGGGCGCGCCGCTCGACGGCGGCGGGGTCGCGGTGGCCGAACCGGACGGCGGCGGGGTCTGCGGCATGCCGGGCGGCGTCACCTGCGTGGTCGTGATGACCTTGCGGAAGCCGAGCTTCGCGGTCTTGCCGAGCGTCTTCGCCTGGTCGCCACCCTGCTCACCGGGAACGGTGATGACGACGTTGTTGCCGTCGAGGAGCACTTCGGTACCGCCGACGCCGATACCGTTGACGCGCTTCTCGATGATCTGGCGAGCCTGGTTGAGGGACTCTCGCGAGGGGACCCCACCGTCCGGCGTGCGCGCCGTCAGGGTGACCCGGGTGCCGCCCTGCAGGTCGATGCCAAGCTTGGGCTTGGGGCTGTGGTTACCGGTGAAGAACACCAGTGCGTACAGCACGACGACGATGCCGGCGAATAAGGCGAGATAGCGTCCCGGGCGGAGGTGCCCGGCCGGTGATGCCACGGTGCTTCGGTCTCCTCGAACTGAGGGTTTCCCCATGGATGGTGTGTGGTGCTACCGCTTCCACGCGCGAATATATGACGGCGGGCACGCACGCAGCACCGAGACACTACTCGGTGCTGCGTGAGTCCGGCGTAACCCCCGCCCCCGACGAAAGTCGGGAGTTTTCGGGAGCGCGTGTACTACTTCTTGCCGTGCTCCAGCGGCTCGGCGACCTGGGCGGTCGACTTCTGCTCCTCGATGCCCGCGGAGGACTCGATGATCGACGACTCCTCGGCCACGACCTCGTCCTCGGTCTCCTCGACCTCGGGCTGGACCTTCTCGCGCACGGCGAGACGCAGCCACGTGGTGATGACGCCAGGGGCGATCTCGATGTCGATCGTGCTGTCGGAGCTGGCGTCCGCGACGGTGCCGTAGAGACCGGAGGTGGTCATCACGCGGTCACCGGGCTGGATGCTGTCCTGCAGGTCCTTCTGAGCCTGCTGCACCTTCTTCTGCTTGCGGGAGCCCATGAAAAGGGTCGCGCCCAGCACGAGGACCAGAAGCAGGGGCAGCGCTAACTGTTGCATGATTCTCCGTTCGACGGACGCCGTGTGGGGGTCGATACGTCCGGTTTTGGGGTATGTGCTCTTTCGAGTGTGCCAGGTTACGGCTGGTCAAACAGTCCCGGGTCGGGCAGTACGCGTTCCGGGGGCTGAAGGCCGAGGTGCTCCCACGCCGCCGCGGTAGCCACCCGGCCACGCGGAGTGCGCGCGAGCATACCGGCGCGCACCAGGTAGGGCTCACAGACCTCCTCCACCGTGGTCGGCTCCTCACCGACCGCGACGGCGAGCGTCGAGACCCCGACCGGGCCGCCGCCGAACGACTTGACCAGCGCGCCGAGCACCGCGCGGTCGAGCCGGTCGAGGCCGAGCTCGTCGACGTCGTAGACCTCGAGCGCGGCGCGCACGACCTGCTTGGTGGCGACCCCGTCCGCCCGCACCTCCGCGTAGTCGCGCACGCGGCGGAGCAGGCGGTTCGCGATCCGGGGCGTGCCGCGGCTGCGCCGGGCGATCTCGGCGGACCCGAGCGGGTCGATCTCGATGTCGAGAATGCGCGCGGCCCGCCGGACGACCTGGTCGAGCTCGTCGTCGGAGTAGAACTCCATCTGGCCGGTGAAGCCGAACCGGTCACGCAGCGGGCCGGTCAGCGCGCCGGACCGGGTGGTCGCGCCGACGAGGGTGAACGGCGCGATCTCCAGCGGGATGCTGGTCGCGCCGGGGCCCTTGCCGACGACGACGTCGACCCGGAAGTCCTCCATCGCGAGGTACAGCATCTCCTCGGCCGGGCGGGCGATGCGGTGGATCTCGTCGATGAACAGCACGTCGCCTGGCGCCAGGTTGGACAGCATCGCCGCGAGGTCGCCCGCGCGTTCCAGCGCGGGGCCCGAGGTGATCCGCAGCGCCGAACCCAGCTCGGCGGCGATGATCATCGCCATGCTCGTCTTGCCGAGGCCCGGCGGGCCCGACAGCAGCACGTGATCGGGCGGCACGCCGCGGCGGCGCGCGCTCTCCAGCACCAGTTCGAGCTGCTCACGGACGCGGGGCTGGCCGATGAACTCGCCGAGTTTCTTGGGCCGCAGCGTGACTTCCACGTCCTGCTCGCCGGTGTGCGCGAGCGCGGACAGCGTCTCGTCGTCCGGCTCGGTCATGGCTTCATACTCCACGCCGGGCGCCTACCGCTTCCGGCCGAGGGTCGCGAGCGCGGCACGCAGCACGGTCGACGTGTTCGCGTCGGCCTGCTCGGAGAGCACCTTGTCGACGGTGAGCTCGGCCTGCTTGGCCGGGAAACCCAGTCCTGCCAACGCTTCCACCACCTCGGCGCGGATCGCCGACGGCGCTGCCGAGGTGACACCCTCGGCGCCGGGGATGGCGTTGACCTTGTCGCGCAGCTCGAGCGTGAGCCGCTCGGCGCCCTTGCGGCCGATGCCGGGCACCTGGGTGAGCACGGTGATGTTGCCTTCGACGAGCGCGGCGCGGAGCTTGTCCGGGTCGAGCACGGCGAGCGTCGCCAGCGCGAGCCTCGGCCCGATGCCGGAAACCGTCTGCAGCAACCCGAACAGCTCGCGCGCGTCGGCATCGGCGAACCCGAAGAGGGTCAGCGAGTCCTCGCGGACCACGAGCGCGGTGTGCAGCCGGGTCTCCTCGCCGCGGCGCAGCGTGGCGAGCGTCGACGGGGTGCACTGGACCGCGAGGCCCACTCCCCCGACCTCGACGACCACATGGTCGAGACTGACGGAGAGAACTTCGCCGCGTACTGAGGAAATCATCGCCTACCTGCCTGTTTCGCGGCCGCCGCCAGCCTTGCCTTGTGCACCTTCGCCATCTCCTTGGCCCTCGCCTCCGCCTCCTCGAGGCGGACCCGCATGGGCTCGCGCCAAAGATGGCAGATGGCCAAGGCGAGCGCGTCGGCGGCATCCGGCGGGCCAAGGCTTTCGGTGATCTTCAGCAGCCGCATGACCATGCCGGTGACCTGGGCCTTGTCCGCGCGGCCCGAGCCGGTGACCGCGGCCTTGACCTCACTGGGGGTATGGAACACCACCGGCAGGTTCCGCCGCGCGGCGGCCAGCGCCACCACACCGCCCGCCTGCGCGGTGCCCATCGCGGTCCGCACGTTGTGCTGCGCGAACACCCGCTCGACGGCCACGGCCTCCGGCTTGTAGAGGTCCATCCAGCGCTCGGCGGCGTCGGAGATCCCCATGAGCCGCTGGGCGAGGTCCATGTCGGCGGGCGTGCGGATCACGTCGACCGCGACAGCACTGACCGACCGGCCGGTCCCGCCGTCGACGACGCCGAACCCGCACCTGGTCAGACCGGGGTCGACCCCGAATACCCGCACGTGTGGTTTTCCTTCCCGCGAACACCAGTTCGAGGAATCAGGCTACCGTTCGACGGGTGAGCTCAGCCGCAGACATGCCGACCCCTTCGGAGATCATCGAACACCTGGGCCTGGTCCCGCTCCCGGTCGAAGGCGGTCTCTTCACCCAAAGCCACCGCTCTTCCGAGGCCTCGGCGATCTACTACCTGCTGGAGCCGCCCTCGGTCTCGGCGCGGCACCGCTTGGACCGCCTCGAGATCTGGCTGTTCCACGGGGGTTCGCCGGTCGCGATGACCCTGGAGTCCCCCGACGGCTCGATCTCGCACGTGGTGCTCGGCCTGGACGTCGCCGCCGGTCAACGCCCCCAGGTCGTCGTGCCCGCCGGGGTGTGGCAGTCGGCCTCGTCCCTGGGCACCTGGAGCCTGGTGGGCACCGTCGTGGTCCCGCCCTACACCGACGACTCGGTCGAGTTCTCGGGGTCGTGAGTGTTTTGGCCGGTTAGAACCGGCCGCGCCACTCACGACGCCTGAGCACGGCGCTCAGAAAAGCCCGAAAGCCACTTTCGTCAGATGAGACCTGACGAAAGTGGCTTTCGGGCTTTCAAACGCCGTCTACGCCGGGTGTCCAGCTCTCGGGGAGACCGGATTCGGTGAGCACCGGCTGCCAGTCGGCGAAGCCTTCGGGCGCCGAGGGACTCCACGGCCAGTGCCCGTCCGGGGTGGCGACGATCAGCTGCAAGGCCGGGAAGTCGCCGTCGGGGTAGATCAGGAACGCGCTCCCGAAGAACTCGGGATAGTGTCCCTTGGCGACCCATTCGAACGTGACCGAGACGCCCTCGAAGAAGTCGACGTAGCGACGCCCGGTCTCGAAGTCCTCGCCGGCGGCGGCTCGGTCCACATAGGCGTCGAGCAACACCGGGCCCATGTGCGCGGGCAGGCCGATGACGACCGCCTCGGGCACCTCGTGGAGCGCCCAGGCGCAGGCGGTGAAGCAGTAGCCGGCGCCGTCGGAGTCCTCAGGGACACTGATGACGGCGTTGCCCCGCTCCTTCGCCTGCGCCTCGATCCACTCGACAAGCTGAGATTCCTGGGCGGTGAGGGAGTCGGTCGTCGTCACGGCGGCCATTCTGCCCCACGCCCTCGTTCATTCCCAGTGTGCCAACAAAAAAAGTCAGCCGACTTCGGCCATGACCTCATCGGAGACGTCGAAGTTGGCCCAGACGTTCTGCACATCGTCGCAGTCTTCGAGCGCGTCGATGAGCTTGAAAACCTTCTTGGCGCCCTCGACGTCCAGCGGCACGCTGACCGACGGGAGGAAGGTGAGGTCGGCCGAGTCGTACTCGAAACCGGCTTCCTGCAAGGCTTTGCGCACCGGCAGCAGGTCGGTCGCCTCGGAGACGATCTCGAAGTTCTCGTCGAGGTCGTTGACCTCTTCGGCGCCGGCGTCGAGCACGGCCATGAGGACGTCGTCCTCGGTCGCGTCGGCCTTGGGCATGATCACCACGCCCTTGCGGTTGAACATGTACGACACCGAACCCGGGTCGGCCAGCGAGCCGTTGTTGCGGGTGAGCGCGGTGCGCACCTCCATGGCGGCGCGGTTCTTGTTGTCGGTGAGGCACTCGATCAGGACGGCGACACCGTTGGGGCCATAGCCCTCGTAGGTGATGGTCTGCCAGTCGGCGCCGCCCGCCTCTTCACCGGCGCCGCGCTTGCGCGCGCGCTCGATGTTGTCCTGGGGCACCGAGTTGCGCTTGGCCTTCTGGATGGCGTCGTAGAGCGTCGGGTTGCCGTCCGGGTCGCCACCGCCGGTGCCGGTGCGCGCGGCCACCTCGATGTTCTTGATCAACCTCGCGAAGAGCTTGCCGCGCTTCGCGTCGAGGTTGGCCTTCTTGTGCTTCGTAGTGGCCCATTTGGAGTGGCCGCTCATCTCTCCTCCATCTGCAATGCGCAGCTGCTGCGCCTACGCCTCGCGCACGATTTCCACGAACAACCGGTGCACCCGCTCGTCCCCCGTCAGCTCCGGGTGGAACGCGGTGGCGAGCACCGTCCCCTGCCGGACCGCGACGATCCTATCGGCCGCCTCACCGGCCGACGGGGTGCGCGGCACGCGGGCCAGCACCTCGACGTCGTCGCCCGCCTTCTCGACCCACGGGGCGCGGATGAACACCGCGGGCAACGGACCGTCCAGCCCGGCGAACTCCAGATCCTCTTCGAACGAGTCGACCTGCCTGCCGAACGCGTTGCGCCGGACGACGATGTCGAGCCCGCCGAGCTGCTGCTGGTCGGGCCTGCCGTCGAGCGCCTGCTTGGCCAGCAGGATCATCCCGGCGCACGAGCCGAACGCGGGCATGCCGCCCGCGATGCGCTCACGCAGCGGCTCCAGCAGCTCGAACGTCTCGAGCAGCTTCGACATGGTGGTCGACTCGCCACCCGGCAGCACCAGACCGTCCACTTCGGACAGTTCGTCGAGCCTGCGCACGCCGATGGCGCGCGCGCCGGCGTGCTCCAGCATCGCGACGTGCTCACGCACGGCGCCCTGCAGAGCGAGCACACCCACCAACGGCCGAGCGACCGACACCTGACCTCCCGAAGACCTTCCCACTACTCTAGGCGATCCGCCCAGGTCACTGGCGGCTAGGGCACACCTGCCAGGCGAAGCAACGCCGCCGTGGCCGCCGCGGCGAGCACGACGACCACGAACGGCGCCTTGCGCCAGGCCAGCACTCCCCCGACCAGCACACCGGCCGGGCGCGCGATGCCCGCGAAACCGTGACCTTCCGTGAGCGCGGCGATGCCGACCAGCGCGGCCAGCAGCACGACCGCCGAGACGGTCATGAGTTTCTCGGCACGCGGGGACAAGGTCATCTTCGCGCGCAGCACCGGGCCCGCGAACCGGAACGCGAACGTGCCGGCCCCGAGCACGAGCCCGGCGATGACCAGCGTCAACGGCTCCATCAGCTCATCACCTCCACCTTCTGGCGGTCGACCGCCGCGAACACGCCGACCAGTGCCAGCAGCACCGGCAGCCCGGCGGGCAGGAACGGGGTGGTCGCCAGCGCGACGACCACGCCGATCGCGACCGGCAGCCGGGTCGCGCGGTCCTTCAGCGACGGCAGCACGAGCGCCAGCAGCACCGCGGGGAACGCCGCGTCGAGCCCGAACGCGTCCGTGTCACTGATCGCCGTGCCCGCGAACGCGCCGATGACCACACCGATGTTCCAGCAGACGAAGAGCCCGATCCCGCACGCCCAGTACGCCGCGCGGCGCTTGGCCGCGTCCTCCTGCGCCAGCGCGAAGGCGACCGATTCGTCGATCATCAGGTGACTGCCCGCCACGCGGCGCGCCCAGCCCCGGCCGAGCGCGTCGCCGATGGCGAAGCCGAACGGCAGGTGCCGGGCGTTGACCAGCAGCCCGGCCACGACGGCCGCGACCGGGTTGCCGCCGGAGGCGACGATGCCGATGAACATGAACTGCGACGCGCCGGCGAAGACCAGCAGCGACAGCAGCATCGGCGACCACACCGGGAAGCCGGAGCTGACGGCGATGGCGCCGTACGAAACCCCCACAATCGTGTCGGCGAGACAGACCAGGCCGATGTCCCTGGCGAGCCGCCGATCCAAAGTTCGCCAAATCGAACGCATAGCATCATATACTGAACACTTCGCGCCCGTTCGTCAAGTCGAACGGAACGACCGCTGGAGCGAACACATGCAACACGACCAGCCCAAGGGCGGCCCACCACTGGACGTGATCGCGGCGTCACTACGCCGCGAGCGCTCTCACGCGGGGCTTTCGCTCACCGAGGTCGCCAAACGGGCGCGCATCGCCAAGTCGACGCTTTCGCAGCTCGAGTCGGGCACCGGCAACCCGAGCGTCGAGACGCTCTGGGCGCTCGCGGTCGCGCTGGACGTGCCCCTGTCGCGGCTTTTCGAGCCGCCGGTTCCGCAGGTACGGCTGATCAGGGCCGGCGAAGGTCCCCAGGTGTACTCGGAGCGCGCGCACTACCTCTGCACGCTGCTCTCGTCGTGCCCGCCGAACGCGCAGCGCGACCTGTACCAGATCGTCGCGCAGCCGGGCTCGGCCCGCGTTTCCGAACCGCATATGCGCGGCGTCATCGAGCACATCGTGATCGCGACGGGCCGCGCGCTCGTCGGGCCACTCGACGACCCCGTGGAGCTGGGGCCGGGCGACTACATCTCCTACCCCGGCGACGCGCCGCACATCTTCGAAGCACTCGAGCCGGACACGAGGAGCTTCGAGATCTCAGAGCACTCGTGAGTGGTACGGCCGGTTAGAACCGGCCGTACCACTCACGAGCCCCAGGAGTCACACCCGCCTCTGCAGCAACTCCCGTTCCACACGCGGGTGTGGGTATCGGGGTCGTGAGCGTTGCGGGCGGTTAGAACCGCCCGCAACGCTCACGACCTCTGCCACGCTCAGGGGAACGAACGTGGCTTATGTGTGGGTTGATGAGTGGGCGGACGTGCGGCTGGGGTCGTGAGTGGCGCGGCCGGTTAGAACCGGTCAGAACACTCACGACCCGGTCAGCGCGTGAGGCTGGTGTAGCCGGAGGCGACGGGGTCGTGGGGGCGCGGGTTGTCGAACACCGCTCCCCAGGCCCGGAACGTGTAGTGCCCGCTCAACCCCGTGAACTTCGGCGTCCAGCAGCGGGTCTGCCCGGGTAAGACCTTGCCGTTGCCGCCGGAGCTGTCGCAGGTCACGTAGCTCTCCCACTTCCCGTCGCGGTAGCGCTCGAGGTAGCCCTGCCCATGCTGGCCGGACGACGGCGACCGGTTCAGCAGCAGAAAGGCCCAGTACCGGTAACTGCTGTCACGGCAGAGCTGAATGGCGCCCATCCCGCCTACCTGCGCGGAGTCGACGCGGGTGCCGTAGGTGTCGCCGTACTGGCAGTTCGGCGCGGCTTCGACCTGCGCCGTCGCCGCGGGCGCCAGGCTCACCATCGCGGCGATCGCGCAGCCGGCCGCCGACAAGATCCTCTTCATGGTCATGCGCGGCAGCCTGGCAGCGTGGCCGCCCAGATTGCGCCCACGCGCGCCGATCAGTCCACAGAGGACGCTATCGAGGGGCGCGCATGAAGTGCATTTCGATGGAGTTGAGGAACGGCCCGTACTCGATCAACCGCCAGCCCTGCGGTTCGACGCGGCGGGTGATGAGGTCGATTTCCTTGCGGACCATCCTCGCCGTCACCCTGGCGCGCGTATCGATGTCGATGTCGACGGTGAACGTCAGGTCGCCCCTGTTGAACGCGATGGTGGCGTCCGAGACGACCTTCTGGACGCGCCAGGCGTGAAGCAGTCCCATTCGTCCTCCTCGGGGGTCGGGGCCGGAACGCTATGCGGGCGCGATGAAATCCCGATGAAACGGCCTCCGCCGGTACGCTGCGCGGTGATGGACTTGCGCACGCTCCGCTACTTCGTGGCCGTGGCCGAAGAACTCCACTTCGGACGCGCGGCCGCGCGGCTGCACATGAGCCAGCCGCCGCTGAGCCGGGCGATCAAGCAGCTGGAGACCGACCTCGGCGCCACGCTGCTGCACCGCTCCCCCGCCGGGATCACGCTCACCCCGGCCGGGGACGCGCTGCTGGAGCAGGCCAGGCTGATGCTGAACCTGGCCGAGCAGACCAAAGCGCGAGTGGCCGCCGCGGACGGGCCCGGCGTGCTCGGGGTCGGGTTGCTGGGCGAGGGAGACGACGTCGCCGCCACCCGGCTGGCGGACGCGTTCCGGCGGCGGCATCCCGCGGTCGAGGTCCGCGTCCGCGAGACGGACCTGACCGATCCCACCTGCGGGCTGCGAGCCGGGCTGGTCGATGTCGCGGTCACGCGGGCGCCGTTCGAGACGGCGGGGCTGTCCGTGCACGAGTTGCGGGCCGATCC
Organism: Amycolatopsis xylanica; assembly: GCF_900107045.1. GTDB lineage: Bacteria > Actinomycetota > Actinomycetes > Mycobacteriales > Pseudonocardiaceae > Amycolatopsis > Amycolatopsis xylanica. Next base: position 389,605 of record NZ_FNON01000001.1, on the reverse strand, counting down.
GGTCGGCGTGGTGCTCCGCACCGACGATCCCCTCGCGGAGCACACCGAGCTGGCGCTTGCGGAACTGCGGGAACGACGCTGGTTCCAGTTCCCGGCGGGCACCGATCCGCTGTGGCAGTCCTATTGGAACGGTGGCGAGCCGAGGGAAGGCCCGGTCGTGCGCGCGGTGCACGAGTGCAGGCAGGCCGTGCTGTGGAGCGGCACGATCGGGTTGACGCCACTGGGGAACCGGCATCCGGCGGAGCTGGCCGTCGTGCCGTTGACGGGCATGGAACCCAGCCGGGTCGTGGTCGCCTGGAACGGGAACGACCCCGGACCACTTGTGCGATCGTTCGTCCAGCTCGCCGTGGCCGCCTATCGCGACGTGGGCTGATACCCGGGCGGTTCGGGGAGTGCGGCATCGGTATTGGCGCGCCGCCGAAGCGCCGGTCTCTACTGGGGATCGTGAACGAACGATCAATGACCGTGTGGACCGAACGAGCGCCACTGCCCGAGGCGCGGGCCGAGATCGGGGTCGCCGAACTCGGCGGCGAGATCCACGTGCTCGGCGGCACGCTCCAGGCGGCGGGAGCGCCGCTGTGGGCCTGCGCCCGCAACACCGTCTACGACCCCGCCTCGGACACGTGGCGCGAGCGGTCCCCGTTGCCCGCGCCGCTGAGCCACGCCGGGGTCGCGGTGCTGGACGGGCTGCTCTACGCCGTCGGCGGTTTCCTCGAGCCCGTGCACATGCGGCCGCGTGACTCCGTCTTCGCCTACGACCCCGCGACGGACGACTGGCACGTCTTGCCCTCCCTGCCCGAGGCGATCGGGTCGGTCGCGGTGGCCGCCGCGGGCGGGCTGCTGCACGTCTTCGGCGGGCGGACGTCCAGCCGCATCGTCAAGCTCGACACCGGCCCCGGCGGGCCCGAGCTGTCCGCGGGCTTCGGCACGGTGAGCACTCATCGCACCTACGACCCGCGCACGCGGGCGTGGGCGACGGCCACGCCGGTGCCCGGCCCCGCGCGCGACCATCAGGGCGTCGCCGTGCTCGGCGACCGGGTCCACCTTTTCGGCGGCCGCCGGGAGGACATCAGCGACAACCTTTCCCGGCATGACGTGTACGACACCGCCACCGGTGAATGGTGGGCCGCGGCGGAGCTGCCCGCGCCCCGTTCTTCAGGCGCGTACTGCGTGCTGGACGGCAGAATCCGTTATGTGGGCGGGGAATGCTCCGCCAACGGGGACGCAGCGAGCTTCGACGCCTACACGGACGCGTTCGAGTACGACCCCGGCGCCGACGCGTGGACGACGCTGGTGCCGCTGCCCGCACCGCGCCACGCGTTCGGCGCGGCAGCCGCCAACGGGACCGCCTACTTCATCGGCGGGGCGCCGAAATGCGGGGGCGGAGCGTCCACGACCGTCTTCGCCCTCGGCTGAAAACCGATCAGGCCGCCCACGATCACCGCGAGTTCGGCCGCCACGAGAGCGGCGACGCCGTAGGCCGCGGCCGGTCCCGCGGTGAAGTCCCCTCGGCGGACGAGGACCGCGATACCGATGAGCACGAGCATGACCACCTGAACCTCGAGCTGGAGACGCACTCGCGACGCACGGGCGTCCACCGCGATGAGCACATTGGCCACGCCCAGCGCGTACACCGCGGCCAAGGTCCGCGCGGTCAGCGGAGTGACCGCCCAGGGCCAGAACCCGCCCACCTGGCTCGGCAGCACGAACAAGCCGGTGGCCACCAGCAGTTCGGTCGCGCCGGTCGCGCCGAGCACGATCCGGAAGACCGGGTGCAGACGGGGTTCCCCGGCGGACGCGGGTGCGCGAGACGCCCTGCTGTTCAAGGTGGCGATCAGCACCACGAACACGGGCGCGGTGAAATACAGGGTGGCCCACGCGATGAAGGAGATATGGCCGTGGGTGAAGCGGTCCCAATGCACCACTGTCGTGACGCCCAGCAGGGACGCGAACAGTGCGACCGGCGGAAAACCGAGCGCGATCTCCGACCAGCGCTTCGCCATCGCCACCCGGACGAAGAAGAACGCGCCTCCCAAGTAGACGGAGGCGAGGAGCATCGCCGTGAGCGGAGGTTTGATGCCCCAGGCGAACAATTCGAGTGTTCTGGACGGCATCAGGTAGCAGATCACGAAGGCCGCGAGCAGGAACGGCACGATCACGAGTGCGAGCACGCGCGTGGCCGGGAGCACCCGGTCGCCGCGATCGTGCAGGTTCATCACTCGAATATAAGCGCGGGACCAGGCGAAACAGATGACGAACCGCTTACGTCGAATGTTCGACGCCCAGGGCCCACACGGTGTGGGCCCTGGGCGTCTTGTTTACCGGCGTTTACCAGCCGCGCTCGGCGAGACGGTGGGGCTCGGGCACGTCGTCGACGTTGATGCCGACCATCGCTTCACCGAGGCCGCGCGAGACCTTGGCGATGACGTCCGGGTCGTCGTAGAAGGTGGTCGCCTTGACGATGGCCTCGGCGCGCTGGGCCGGGTTGCCGGACTTGAAGATGCCGGAGCCGACGAACACGCCCTCGGCGCCGAGCTGCATCATCATCGCCGCGTCGGCCGGGGTGGCGATGCCGCCGGCGGTGAACAGCACGACCGGGAGCTTGCCCTTGGCCGCGACCTCCTTGACCAGCTCGAACGGGGCCTGGAGCTCCTTGGCCGCGACGTACAGCTCGTCCTCGGGCAGCGAGGACAGGCGGCGCAGCTCGGCGCGGATCTTGCGCATGTGGGTGGTCGCGTTGGACACGTCGCCGGTGCCCGCCTCGCCCTTGGAGCGGATCATCGCCGCGCCCTCGTTGATGCGGCGCAGCGCCTCGCCCAGGTTGGTCGCGCCACAGACGAAGGGCACCGTGTACTGCCACTTGTCGATGTGGTTGGCGTAGTCGGCCGGGGTGAGCACCTCGGACTCGTCGATGTAGTCGACGCCGAGCGCCTGCAGCAGCTGGGCCTCGACGAAGTGGCCGATGCGCGCCTTCGCCATGACGGGGATCGAGACGGCCTCGATGATGCCGTCGATCAGGTCGGGGTCGCTCATCCTGGCGACGCCGCCCTGCGCGCGGATGTCGGCGGGCACGCGCTCGAGCGCCATGACGGCGACGGCGCCCGCGTCCTCGGCGATCTTCGCCTGCTCGGCGTTGACCACGTCCATGATCACGCCGCCCTTGAGCATTTCCGCCATGCCGCGCTTCACCCGGGCTGTACCGGTCACAGCGTCGTCGGCAGTGGGCTGAACGTCAGTCACTGAAGTGGCCTTTCCAAGAGGGGTCTGTGCCACCCAGTCTAGGTGCCACGTGGACCGCTCACCCAGGCCAGTACGCGACGATTTCAGCAGTCCACTTCGCCACCCGAGGCCACCAGACCGTCGGCGGCCCCGGTCCGCACATAGAGCGTCTCGCGGCCTACTTTCTGTGCGCTGACCAGGCCCGCAGCCCGCAAAGTGGTCAGCTGCCCGCGCACCGCCGCCGGGGTCATGCGGGTCCTCGCGGCGAGCTCGGAAGTGGCCACCGGGGCGGCCAATTCCGTGAGCAATATCGCTCTCCCCCGGCCGACGACCGCGGCCAGTTCGCGGGGCGCGGCCGCGCCGCCCTCGTCCCACAGCCCGGCGAGACCGCGCGCCGGGTAGCGCAGCACGGGCTGCCAGCGCGGATCGGTCTTCGAATACACCTTCGGCCACGCGAAGGCGGACGGCACCAGCACCAATCCGCGCGCTCCGAGCGGGTGGACGGCGTGCAGGTGCGCGTGCGCGACCGTCAGCGCGCCCTCGTGCCAGGCGACCATCGGCGAGAGGTCGTCGAGCAGGCGCTCGGCGCCGTGCTCGGCGAGCAGCCTGGCCCGATGGAGTACCTCGGCCTCGAGCAGCGCGCTGATCCGCCGCCAGCACGGTTCGAGCACCAGCGCCCAGTACGCCTCGATCAGCGACGCCAGCCGCTCCAGGCCTTTCGCCGGATCGCGATAGAACTTCGCGAGACCACCGGAGCCGTACGAGTCCATTGTGTCCAGATCACGGCGGACCACCCGCGCGGGCACATCACGCAGGACGTCGAGTTCGTGCTCCAGGTCCGGGACCGGCGTCGACGGGGTCGGCGTGAGGAACGCGGGCAGCTGCCGGTCGGGCACCAGGTCGCCCAGCAGCCTGATGTCCAGTCCCGCTTGGGAAATCCGCTGCTGGGCCCGCTTGGCCCACGGCAGGTGCACCGCGTGGCCGCCGGGGTCTTTGAGCACGCGCACACTCGCGACGCATTCCCACAGCGGGGAGAACGCGAAGCGAGTGTGCGCCATGTCCTGGGCGGTCAGCGCGAATTGCGGCACCCCGCCGAGTCTAAGGTCACTCCTTTGTAGACAGACCTTGCGCGAACGCGAACAACCCTTCCGGGTCATATTTCCTCGCGACCCGGCGCAGCCTCGGCAGATTCCGGCCGTAATAGGCGTGCGCCCAGTCCGGCATTTCCGGGTCGAGGTAATTCACGTATCCGGCGGGCCCGGTCATCCTGCCGATCTCGTCGCGGACCTGGCCGACCTGCCGCCGCACGGTGGCCTCGTCGCCGGTCGACGGCCCGACGTCGAGCAGGATCTGCGTGCTCGACACCGCGTCGCGGTGCGGGAACGCCGAATCCCCGCGCGCGATCGCCCCGCCGAAGGTGTCGACGATCGTGTACATCGTCGGCGTCGCGGTCACGACCTCGGCGAAATGCGCCGGGTCGGACAGCGGAGCGGAGATCATCCGCGACGCGCCCACGTACGCGCCCCTGGCGTACTGGCCTTTCCCGCCACTCCAGCTCGGGCCGCACTTGGGCGCGGTGAAGTCACCGCAGCCACCGAACCGTTCCATGGTCGCGAAGTAGCTCAGATCCTCCGCCGACCGCGAAGTCGGCTTGCTGCCGACCCGCCGGACGAGGTCGTCGAGGAACGGCGCGGCCGCGCTCGCGGGCCCGGCGAAACAGCCTTCGAGCCCGAACGACGGCTGCACACCACCCGAGATCCCGATGCTCGCCCACATCTCGTCCGGCGTCGACAGCACCCAGTCGTGCCAGGCGGCGAGCACCGACGGCAGCGCCTCCGGCACGAAACCCAGCGCGAACACGGAAAGGTCGCGCGCGGGCGCGGTGTCGAAGGTGAACGAGGTGACGATGCCGAAGTTACCGCCCCCGCCGCCACGCAGCGCCCAGAACAGCTCAGGTTCCGAGGACGCCGACACGGTCCGCAGCCGCCCATCCGGCGTGACGACCCGCATCGAGACCACCCGATCGCAGGTGAGCCCGTATTTCCGGCCGAGGACGCCGATCCCGCCGCCGAGCGCCAGCCCGCCGATCCCGACCGTCGCGCACGATCCGGCAGGCAGCAGCCTGCCCGCTTTCGCGACCGCCGTGTAGACCTCGCCGAGCCGCGCCCCCGCACCGACGACCGCCCGCCCGTCCGGGTGAACCTCGATCGCGTTCAGCGGCCCGAGGTCGACCACCAGGCCCCGGTCAGGCGTCGAATAGCCGACATAACCGTGGCCGCCGCTGCGTGCGGCGATCGGGATGTCGTATCTCGCCGCGAACTCGACGCACGCCTGGACGTCCTCCGGCCGCGCGACCTTGGCCACCGCGGCCGGGAACTGGTCGTCGAACATGGTCATGAAGCCCGTGCGGACACCGTCATAACCAGGATCCGACGGCAGATAGAGCTGCCCCTTGAGTTTGGCTCGCAGCTTGTCCCAGCGCGGATGCGCGAGCCGCGGCGCCGACGCTCCGCTCACCCCGATCACCACCGCGCCCGCTCCGGAAACGCGCAGGAATGTACGCCGATTGAATGTCATACCCCAGCCCCCTAGCCCCAGGTCTTGCCGCCGCCAGCATATCGGGTGTGTGATCGAGGGCACACTGCTCGATGAGGAGAGTGAAATGGCCGACAAACAAAGCAGGAACGGAGACTCCGGGGCCGCCGTCGCTGTGGACGATCCCGCGAAGGTGCGCAATGTAGTGCTGGTCGGCCCGTCAGGGTCCGGCAAGACCACCCTCACCGAGGCGTTGCTGGCCGCCTCGGGCACCGTGAACAGGGCCGGGTCGGTGGTCGACGGGACCACCGTCTGCGACCACGACCCCGCCGCCGTCCGGCAGCAGCGCTCAGTCGGGCTGTCCGTGGCTCCGGTCGTCTACAACGGCTACAAGATCAACCTGATCGACACGCCAGGGTACGCCGATTTCGTCGGTGAGCTGCGTGCCGGTCTGCGCGCCGCCGACGCCGCGCTGTTCGTGGTGTGCGCCGCCGAAGGCGTCGACGCCGCCACCATCGCGCTGTGGGAGGAGTGCGCGGCCGTCGGGATGCCGCGCGCGGTCGTCATCGCCAGGCTCGACCACCACCGCGCCGACGCGCAGGCCGAGATCGCCGCCTGCCAGGCCGCGTTCGGCGGCGGCGTGCTCCCGCTCTACCTACCGGCGGGCAACGGCCTGGTCGGGCTGATCACGCAGCGGTTCTTCGACTACTCGGAAGGGTTCCCGCCGAAGGTCGCCGACCCCGACCCCGCCGACCTGGACCGGATGACCCAGGCGCGCAACGAGCTGATCGAGGGCGTCATCGCCGAGAGCGAAGACGAGACGCTGATGGACCGCTATCTGGCGGGCGAGGAGGTGCCGGAGGCGACGCTCATCGCGGACCTGGAGACCGCCGTCGCGCGTGGTTCCTTCCATCCGGTGATCCCGGTCTGCTCCACGACCGGGCTCGGGCTTTCCGAGGTGCTCGAGGGCATGATCAGGGCGTTCCCGTCACCGCTGGAGCACCCGCTGCCCGAGGTCACGGCGCCTGACGGCACCCCGCACGCGACGCTGACCACCGACCCCGACGGGCCGCTCGCCGCCGAGGTCGTCCGCACGGCCGTCGACTCCTACGTCGGCCGGGTTTCACTCGTCAGGGTGTTCTCCGGGACGCTGCGGCCGGAGCGCCCGGTCCACGTGTCCGGGCACGGCCTCGCCGAACGCGGCCACGAGGACCACGACGCCGACGAGCGCGTCGCGCACCTCTATTCCCCGCTCGGCGCGAACCTGCGCGAGGTCCCGTTCTGCGTGGCGGGCGACCTCTGCGCGCTGACCAAGGTCGGCTCTGCCGAAACCGGCGACACGGTGTCGTCACCGGACGAGCCGCTGCTCATGAAGCCGTGGGCGATGCCGGAGCCGCTGCTGCCGGTCGCGGTCATCGCGAAGACCCGCAGCGACGAGGACACGTTGGCGCGCAACCTTTCCCGGCTCGTCGCGGGCGACCCGACGCTGCGGCTCGACCGCAACGCCGAGACGAACCAGCTCGTGCTGTGGTGCATGGGCGAGGCACACGCCGACGTCGTGCTCTCGCGCCTGCGCGCGGGCGGCGCGGACGTCGACACCGAACCCGTGCGCATCAGCCTGCGCTCGACCTTCGCGGCGCCGGCGCGCGGGCACGGCCGCCACGTCAAGCAGTCCGGCGGGCACGGGCAGTACGCCGTCTGCGACATCGAGGTCGCGCCGCTCCCCCGCGGCGGCGGTTTCGAGTTCGTCGACAAGGTGGTCGGCGGCGCGGTGCCGCACCAGTTCATCCCCAGCGTCGAAAAGGGCGTCCGCGCCCAGCTAGCGCGCGGGCTGGTCGACGGTCACCCGGTCATCGACGTCCGCGTCACCCTGGTCGACGGCAAGGCGCACAGCGTCGACTCCTCGGACGCCGCCTTCCAGACGGCAGGCGCTCTGGCGCTGCGCGACGCGGCCGCCAACGGCCGGGTCTCCCTGCTGGAGCCGCTGGACGAGGTCGCGGTCCGCCTGCCGGACGAACACCTCGGCAACGTACTGGGCGACCTGTCCTCCCGCCGAGGCCGCGTCATGGGCACCGAGGCCGACGACGGCGGCCGCACGATCGTCCACGCCGAAGTCCCGGCAACGGAACTGATCCGCTACGCGATCGACCTGCGTTCCCTCACCTCGGGCACGGCGACGTTCACCCGCCACCACGCCCGCTTCGAACCCATGCCCCAGGGAGCCGCCGCCCACTGACCCGGCCTTGTTTTGCCCGAAAGTGACTTTCGTCAGGTCTTATTCCCCGAAAGTGACTTTCGTCAGGTCGCATCTGACGAAAGTCACTTTCGGGGTTTTTCGAGCCTTAGAAGGTGAAGCCGCCGGGGCGGGCGTTGCGGTCGGCGATGAGGCCTGCCAGGGTCGCGATCGCGATTTCGGCGGGGGTGCGCGAGCCGATGTTCAGGCCGACCGGGCGATGGACACGGGCGATGTCCGCGGCGGGGACGCCGAGCGCGGTGAGGGCGTCGACGTGCGGGCCGGGGTGGCGGGGGTTGCCGAGCACGCCGATCCAGCGTGACGGGCCCGCGAGGACGTCGCGCAGGACGGAGCCCAGCTCGGGGCGGTGGTGGTCGGTGACCACGATGTCGGCGTTGGCGTCGACGTCGGGCGCCGAAAAGAAGACTTTGACACCTGTGGGCAGTTCGCGCATGGGGTCGGGTTCGAAGAGCATCGGACGGTAACCGAGGTCCCGGGCGTAGGTGAGCAGGAAGCGCGCGACGGGCGAGGCAAAGACGGCGACGAGGGTGCGTTCCGCCGTTTTGGGTGCCGCGTTGCCGTGCGCAACTTCGCAAGAGGAATCTGGTGCAGCCATGCGGGCTAGTGTGCCACCGTCACGCACTCACTACCGTTTTCCGTATGACGAAAATCGTTAAGCAAGCCCTGATGATCGCGGCCGCCGTGTCGTTGCTAGGCGCTCCGCTCGCATCCGCCGTCGAGACAAGGGATTTCCGCGGTGACGGCGACAGCAGCTTCGGCCCGGAATTCGCCTTGATGTACGCGCGCTGGGACGCGCAAGGCAAATCCGACGCCGCCGGGTTCACCGATTGCTACGAGGCCGAGAAACATGTGTGGGCCTACAGCGCCTGGGTCATCAGACGCTGCACGCGCTGAGATGGAGGTCCGGCATCACACGATCGTTGTCGTGGACATCGAAGGTTTCGGGGACCGCCGCCGGACGAACACCCATCAGCGCGGTGTCCGTGACGGGCTTTATCAGGTGGTGGAGAAGGCCTTCACCACAGCCGGATTGCCATGGGCGGACTGCTACCGCGAGGACCGCGGTGACGCGATCTTCATCCTCGCCCCGGCAACGGCACCGAAGCCGCTCTTCGTCGAATCATTGCCGCCCAACTTGATCACCGCGCTCCGGGTGCACAACGAAACCCACCCTGACGCGCAACGGATCCGGTTGCGGCTGGCATTGCACGCCGGGGAGGTCTACTACGACGCCCACGGCGTCACCTCGGCGTCGCTCACGCTGGCATTCCGGCTCATCGACGCCGCGCCGTTGAAGGCAGCGCTCGCCGCCTCACCGGGTGTGCTGGCGGTGATCACCTCGAACTGGTTCTTCGACGACGTCGTACGACACAGCCCGGGCGCGGCACCCGCGACCTACCGCCAGGTTTCGGTGGCGGAAAAGGAAACCACCACCACCGGATGGATCACGCTTCCGGACCATCCCTATCCGCCCGATGCCGCGAGCTCGCCCACGGTGCCGCGGAACGTGCCACGACAGTTGCCACTCGCGGTCCGCGACTTCACCGGACGCGCGGAGCATCTGGCCGCGCTCGACAAGCTGATACCGCCCGAAGGCGAGGAGATGCGGGCGGTCGTGATCTCGGCGGTCGACGGGTGCGCGGGTATCGGCAAGACCACGCTGGCGGTGCATTGGGCTCACCGCGTACAGCACCGTTTCCCCGATGGGACCTTGCATATCAACCTGCGCGGCTACGGCCCCGGCGAACCCGCCAGCCCCGGCGAGGCTTTGGACGGATTCCTTCGCGCGCTCGACACCCCAGCCGACAAGATGCCGACCGGAGCCGACGCCCAAGCCGCCCTCTACCGGTCACTGCTCGACGGACGGCGAATGCTGATCGTGCTCGACAACGCCAACAGCGCGGCCCAGGTCCGTCCCCTGCTCCCGGGCACGCCTGGCTGCATGGTGCTCGTGACCAGTCGTGACAGCCTCACCGGGCTTGTCGTCACCGAGGCCGCGTACCGGCTCAATCTGGACCTGCTCAGCCCGCCCGAAGCACTCCAGTTCGTCAGCGGCATCATCGGCACCGACCGCACCGAAGCCGAGCCGGAGGCGGTGAAAGGCCTGATCCGACTTTGCGCCCAGCTGCCACTCGCATTGCGCATCGCCGCCAGCAAGGTCGCCGCGCACCCGCAGACCACAGTCGCGGAGGTCGTCGCCGAACTGGCTGAAGAAGGGCTGAATGCTTTGAGTCGCGGTAGCGACGAGTTAGCCACAGTGCGGACCGTGTTCGACTGGTCCTATCAGCGCCTGCCCGCCGATCAAGCACGGCCGTTCCGACTTCTCGGCCTGCATCCCGGCCCCGATCTCACCCCGCGCAGTGCGGCTGCGCTCACTGATCTCGATCTGCCGACGGCTCGCAACCTCCTGGACGACTTGGCCGCAGCGAATCTGGTTGAGCCAACAGGGCGTGGCCGCTATCGGCTCCATGACCTACTTCGCGCCTACGCCGCTGACAGAGCGCATCACGACGACTCCAATGAAAGCCTCATGAAGGCCATGGAAACTCTTCTTGGCTGGTACACCCATATGGCTCTCGCCTGTGACCAAGTGCTATTCCCCGCTCATCCTCGACTCAGCTTAAGGCTGCCTGCTCCCACTGACGCGGCACCATCTCTTGATCGAGCACGCGCGTTCGAATGGTTCGAGTCAGAAAGGAGAAACCTCCTTGCCGCTCTACACAACGCAGTTAACAACCAATTACACGAGCATGCCCTCCATTTAGCCGAATGTACGCGGTTCCTTGGGTTGTCTGGCAGCTGGGATGAACGTCTCGACAGCGCAAGTTTAGGTCTGGCGGTAGCACGATCCTGCGGAGACCTTGAAGCGGAAATGAAATTCCTTAGCATCCGCGGCGAAGCGTTCATGGACTTGCGACGATGGAACAAGGCGCAAGACGACCTCGACTACGCCTTGAAGCTCGCCCGTACCGCTCACAACCGAACTCAAGAAACAGGGGCACTCAACAACCTTGGCGCTATGTACTGCGACCGAGAGCAGTTCGAGAAAGCGCTACGTTATCTGCAAGAGACGCTGCCCTTGACTCGGGATAATGCCAGCGAACGACAAGAAGCGGTCGTCGAAGGAAATTTGAGCCGCGCTTATTCCGGCCTCAATCGCTACCGGGAGGCAATCGAACATGGGGAGCGCGGTCTCGAGTTCCGCCGACGCTCCGGCGATCTCACTGGAGAGTCAGGTGCTCTGCGCCTTGTGGCCGAAGCATGGCAAGGGCTCGGCAACCACGAAAAGGCGATCATGCTTTGTCGGGAAGCGATCATCCTCAGCCGAGCAGTCGGCCAATTCCAGACCTCTACAGCCGAAGCACTGGCCACGCTCGCGATATCCCTGTACCAAACCGGCGAAGCCGCCGAGGCCATCTCATGCTGGCGCGAGGCCGCAGCGCTCTTTGATGAGTACGGCGGCCCTCACCGTGCCGCCGACATCCGGCAACGGTTGCGCGAGGTGGAAGGGGGTTAGACGTCGGGTTCGGCGATCTCGAAGTACACCGGGTGCGGGGCCGTGCCCGCCAGCTTGAAGTAGCGGACCTTGCGACGACGCCGCAGCGCGAGGGTGTCCCGGACGGCATCGTTGTACATGCGCCGCGCGATGACGACGCGGTGCTCGGCATCAGTGAGCTCGTCGGCCAGCGAAGCAGGCAAGGTGCTGCGGTCGATTTCCGCCAGGCGCAGCGTCAGGTCGTTCTCCTCGAACTCGCGTTCCGCGCGCGGGGCCGCTTCGGCGCGCTCGGCCAGCGCGTGCAGACCGGGGAAGCCGTTCAACGAAGCGACCGTCCGGGCGACGACCGCGCGGCGGGCGAGTGCGGCGTCGAGGGCGAGCCAGCCGGCGTCGAGGCGGACGTGGAGGCGGTCGAGGCGGTTGGCCGTCGCGACCAAGAACAAGCCGCCGAGTACGAGTAGGGCGACGAGCAGCGCGATCAGCCAAGTCACGAGAACTCCCGCTCAGAGTCGCTCACCCGGCGCGGGTCGGCCGCGACCGCGGTCTCGTAGACGCGCAAGACCTGGGTGGCCACCACGGACCAGTCGAAGATCGCGACCCGCTCGCCCGCCGCGGCGGCCAGTGACAGGCGGCGGGCGGGGTCTTCGAGCAGCTCGCGTAATGCCGAGGCGAGTGCGAGTGGGTCGCCTGTTTCGGTGAGGACGCCCGCGCGGCCGTCGTCGAGGACGCGGCGAAACGAGTCCAGGTTGCTGGCGAGTACCGGGGTTCCGGCGGCCATGGCCTCCGTGAGGATCATGCCGAAGCTCTCGCCGCCGGTGTTCGGCGCGCAGTAGACGTCGACGCTGCGCAGCGCGCGTGCCTTCGTCTCGTCGTCGACCTGGCCGAGGAGCTCCAGGTGCGGGGCCAGTGCGGGACCGGCCTCCCGGCGCAGCTCGTCGGGGTCGCCTCGGCCGACGACCAGCAGGCGCAGTTCCGGGAATTCGGGCAGGAGCGAGCGAAGCGCTTCAAGCAGAATGCCCATGCCCTTGCGCGGCTCGGTGAAGCGGCCGACGAAACCGACCGTGCCGCCGTGCCTCGGGTAACCGTCGAGGGGCTTGGCCGAGGCGAAGAAGTCCGTGTCGACGCCGTTCGGGATCTCGACCGCGTCGCCACCGGCGTGCTCGACCTGGACACGGCGCGCCAATGCCGACACCGCGATGCGCGCGGTGATCTTCTCCAGCAGAGGGCGCAGCACCGGCTGGAACGCGGCGAGCGTGCGGGAACGGGGCGTCGCCGTGTGGAAGGTCGCGACGATCGGGCCGTCCGCGATCTTCAGTGCCAGCAGCGAGAGGCTGGGCACCGCGGGCTCGTGGAGGTGCAGCACGTCGAAGTCGCCGTCGTGCAGCCAGCGGCGGACCCGTGCATAGGACACCGGGCCGAACTGCAGGCGGGCGACCGAGCCGTTGTAGGGAATACCGAGTGCCTTGCCCGCTGGGTGCACAAAGGACGGAACGTCGGAGTCCTCGTCGGCGGGCGCGAGCACGGACACGGTGTGGCCGCGCTCGATCAGCACCTTGGCGAGGTCGACCACATGCCCCTGGACGCCCCCGGGGACGTCGAACGAGTACGGGCAGACGATGCCGATCTTCATGCGCCCAGGCTGACTCGGTGCTCGGCCTCGAGGTCGGCGATCCAGAACTTCTGCAGCATGTGCCAGTCCGTCGGATGGGCGGCGATGTCACCGGCGAAGATGTCGGCCAGCGCCTGCGTGGCGGCGGGCACCTCCTCGCGGGCGTTGACCCTGATACGGGGGTGCAGCCGGATCTGCCAGCCGTCGTTGGTGAACCAGCACCCGGCCGGGATGAGCGCGGCGCCGGTGGCCGCCGCGAGCCGGGCCGGGCCGCCCGGCATGCGGGTCTGCTCGCCGAAGAACTTCACCGGGACGCCGGAGTTGGTGAGGTCGCGGTCGCCGACCAGGCAGATCGCCTTGTTCTCGCGCAGCCGCTTGAGCAGCACGCGCATCGCCGCGCTGTCGCCGGTCAGCGGCACGATCTCGAAGCCGAGCGACTCGCGGTAGGCGACGAACCGCTTGAACAGCGACTCGGGCTTGAGCCGCTCGACGACCGTGGTGAACCCGCCCAGGTAGTCGGCGAGCCAGACACCGGCGGCGTCCCAGTTGCCGCTGTGCGGCAGCGCCATCACCGCGCCGTTGCCTTCGGCGAGCGCGGCGTCGAGGTTCTCCACGCCGGTGATCAGACCGGCGACCTTGCGGCTGACCTCCTTGTGGTCCATCGACGGGAGCCGGAACGACTCGTGCCAGTACCGGGCGTACGAGCGCATCGCGCGCTTGGTGAGCTCGTCCAGCTCGGTCGCGTCGGCCTGCGGGACGACCCTGGCCAGGTTCTTGCGCAGCTGCTGGACGCCGGCGCCGTCACGGCGGGACGCCAGGTCCGCGCCGAGCGAGAACAGCCCGGAGCCGGTCGACTCGGGCAGCATCTTGGCGAGCTGCCACCCGGCGGCGTAGCCCCAGTCGGCCAGGCGTCCCGCGAAGCTCATGCTTTTTTCGCCTCCCGAGCCGCCTTGGCCACCGCGGCCATCCGCTGGAGCAGCGTGACCACCGAGAGCGCCGCGAGCAGCCAGAGCGAGATGTCCACCGTGTACGGAATGCCGAAGCCGTGCAGGCCGGTGCCGACCAGCGCGATGATCAGCCGCTCGGCGCGTTCGACCAGGCCGCCGTCGGCGGAGAAGCCGGAGGCCTCCGCGCGAGCCTTGACGTAGGAGATGACCTGCGCGAGCACCAGGCAGATCAGCGCGGCCGCGGCGGCGGGGTGGTTGTCGTCCCGTGCGAAGCACCACCAGGCGATCGCGGCGAACAACGCGCCGTCGACCAGCCTGTCGCAGGTGGCGTCGAGCACCGCGCCGAACGGGGTGCCGTAGCCGCGGGCCCTGGCCATCGCGCCGTCGAGCAGGTCCAGCATCGCGAAGCCCCACACGGTGAAGGTGCCGGTGAGCAGCCAGCCGTTGGGGAAGAACACCAGCGCGCAGGCGATCGCGCCCGCCGTCCCGATCACGGTCATGGAGTTCGGGGACAGGCCGAGGCGCACCAGCGCCTTGCCGATCGGATCGGTGACGCGGGAGACGGATTCACGCGCGAAGATGTTGAGCATTATGCGAGGGGCACCTGGCTGCGGGGGAAGGTGGGCGAAGGCAGCCTATCCATTGGCACCGACGGTGCTGACACGCTGGTGGGTGCCCGTGCGTTCGCTCACTCTGCTTCGGCGGCTTCCATGGCCGCCTGCGCGGCCTCACAGCGTGGCGAGAGGTTGCTGCGGATCGCCCTGCTGATCTCGCCGAGCGTCTTCACCTGTTCGGGGGTCAGCGGGTCGAACAGGCTCTCCCGCACGGTCTCGACATGGCCCGGCGCGGCCGCTTCGAGCGCGGCGAACCCCCGGTCGGTGAGGATCGCCCAGGCGCCCCGCTTGTCGCTCCCGCACGACTCGCGCCGGACCCAGCCGTTCGCCTCGAGCCGGGCGACGGCGTGAGATAGGCGACTCCGCGAGGCCTTGCGCGCGTCGGCGAGCTCGCTCATCCGCAGGCGCCTGCCAGGGGCTTCGGACAGCGCGACGAGCACGCCGTAATACGCGTGCGGCATGCCGGATTCGTGCTGCAGCTGACCTTCGATGTGCGCCATGAGCATCCCGGTGGCCGCGGTGAACTCACGCCAGACGTTCTGCTCGTCTTCGCTGAGCCATCGGGTTTCGGACATGCCGTCATGATACCCCTAGTTGAGCTCTCAACTAGATCGCGCTATGGTCGTTGTTGAGAGCTCAACCACCAGACTTGCACAAGGAGCACCCCGCCATGAGCGCACCGACTCAGATCCCCGGCTACGTCACCGGCACCTGGGCGATCGACACCGCCCACTCGGACGTCGCCTACAGCGTCAAGCACCTGGGGATCGCCAAGTCGCGCGGCAACTTCACCGGCTTCGGCGGCACCGTGGTGACCGCGGAGAACATCCTCGACTCGCACGTCACCGTCGAGATCGACGCGGCCTCGGTCGCCAGCGGCAACGGCCAGCGCGACGACCACCTGAAGACCGGCGACTTCTTCGACGTCGCGAACCACCCGACCATCACCTTCCGGTCGACCGGCATCCGCGAGGACGGCGGCGACTACAAGATCGACGGCGAGCTGACCTGGCGCGGCGCGACCGTCCCGGTCACCCTCGACGCCGAGTTCAACGGCATCAGCCCGAACCCGTCGAACAACAACGTCGACACCATCGGCGTCTCCGCCTCGGCCACGGTCAACCGCCGTGACTTCGGTGTCGGCCCGGAGGGCAACGCCTTCCTGTCCGAGAAGGTCAAGATCGACATCGAGATCCAGGCCGCGCTGCAGTCCTGAACCCCAGCGGGATAAAGCGGGCTTTATTCCGGGCGCTTTTCCCGGCATAAAGCCCGCTTTATCCCGTTCTTGCCCTAGCCGCGGGCGAGGGTGGCCACGTCGGCCAGGTGGGCCCGGACGTTGGCGGTGAGGCGCTTCAAGCCGAGCCTGTCGAGCACCGCGCGGAAGAGCGCCTCCTCGTCGGCCCAGCCGAGCGTCCCGGCCACCTCGGTCATGACCGCGGCCAGTTCGCGCGGGGGCATGTCGTGCAGATCACGGGGTCCCAGCTCCCGGAGCCGGACGAGTGGCTGGTCCGGGAGGCGGTAGGTGATCGGCCGGACCCCGGATTGCCCGAGCGGGTCGTCCGCCAGCAGAACGCCGCGACGGACCGCCAGGCTCACCGCGGAGTTGAGTGAGCGGGCCAGCTCCGAGCCGACCCGCCGCCCGCCCGAGCTTTGGATGTACACGCGGTGGATCCGCTCGCCGAGCACCGGGCCCTCCACCGCAACGATCTCGGCGATGCCCTCGATCAGCTCGTTGCGTGACACCTCCGAGACCGGTGGCTGGACGCCGGAATACGCCACGTAAGCCTCCGGGCCGACCTCGTCTTCGACGGGCCACTCGGGCTCTACCACCACTTCCGGCTCGGCCATCGGTGTCCAGCCAGC
This sequence comes from Amycolatopsis xylanica, assembly GCF_900107045.1. Taxonomy (GTDB): domain Bacteria; phylum Actinomycetota; class Actinomycetes; order Mycobacteriales; family Pseudonocardiaceae; genus Amycolatopsis; species Amycolatopsis xylanica. The sequence goes on along the minus strand of NZ_FNON01000001.1, from coordinate 373,068 downwards.
CGGCCGGATCTCCTCGTCGCTCAAGATCTCCCACAGCCCGGCGAGCGCGGCGGCCGGATCGATGTCGAACGCGGACCCCGGGACGCGGACGAATCGCCAGCCACAGCGTTCGAGGTCACGCTGGCGCGCCAGATCGTGGTCATAGGCGTCGGGCCCGTGCCACCGGTCGCCGTCGCATTCGACCGCCAGCCTGCCGTGCCCGCCGACGATCACCAGGTCGATGCGATACCCCTGCGCCTCGTACTGCGGGATCACCGTGTAGCCGCGGTCCACGATCCGGTTGAACACCCGCTGCTCGAACAGCGAGTCGAACGGCTCGACCCGCCGGTCCTCCGGCACCGCCTCGCACGCCACGTCCGCGCGCCCGCGCTCGAGCACGCCGTAGCAATAGTCAAGCAGCTGGAACCGCATGCATTCCCGGTTCGGCAGCTCGTCGGGCCGCACCGAGTGGAACACCCAGACCTGGTCCTTCGCACGGGAAACGGCGACGTTGAACCGCTGGACGTACTGCTCCTGCGTCAATGCCGCCATGCGTTTGTCCGGCATCGGGGCGGCCACCATCGACAGGAACATCACGTCCCGCTCGGAGCCCTGGAAGTCCGCGGCGTCCCCGCAGCGGAGGTCGCGGCTCGCCCATTCCTCACGCGGGATCCGCGCGAGCAGCAGCGACTCGATGGTCTTCGCCTGGGTGGGACCGAGCAGCGAGATGACGCCGAACGTCTTGCCGTCGTAGGCGGGGTCGGCGACGCACTTCTCGATCTGCTCGGCGATCGCCTCCGCCTCGACCGGGTTGCTCTTGTGCGTGACGCCTCGCTCGTAGCCGTCCGCGAGGTAGACCGCCTTGACCGGGTCGAGCCGGTCCACTCCGTACTGCCGGACCGGGATCAGCCGGATGCCGTCCGGCTCGTAGGCGATCCGGTTGGAGAACCCGATGATCTCGGGCACGCACCGGCGATGCTCGGTCAGCGTGATCAGCCCGCCGTAGCGCATCTTGGCCTCGTCGAACAGGCTCCGCTTCGGGTCCTGCCAGGAATCGCGGTACCGGTCGTCTGCCAGGTACTGCCGCGCGAGATCGCGCAGCTCCTGCTGGTCGACGCCCACGGCGGACGGCGAAACCTGCTTGTCGTCGCCGATCACCACGATCTTCTTGGCCAGGTACTGCAGGAACACGGCCTCGGTGCCCGCCTGCGACGCCTCGTCGACCACGACCACGTCGAACATGTCCGGCCGCACGCGCAGCTGCTCGGCGATGCGGTAGATCGGCATGATCCACACCGGCACGGACGGGCGGCAGCGGTCCATCGCCTTGCGGATCTCCGCGCGGCGCTGGTGCCGGTAGGCGCCGGTGTTCTTCCCCGCCCGCTGCACCAGCTGCGCGTACTGGGTCAGGTCGGCGCGCGCGGTGCCGCTGAGCCGGTCCGGGGACGCGGCGTGGTCCCAGGCCCGGCAGGCCGCGACGGCCTCGACCTCCTTCCGGAGGCTCCGCTCGATGCCGCTGATCTGGGACTGCACCGCGTTCACGTCGATCGCGTCCAACTCGGTCACCCAGGCTCGGGTGGCCGCCCAGCGCCAAGCTTCCGCGAACCCCGGAATCCTGGTCTGCCAAACGCTTTCGTGCCGGGTTTCCTCGATCACGCGACACAGCTCCGGCGCGACATCACCGAGCCGCGAGGCGAGGTCATCGCGACGTGCGGCCTGCTGCCGCACCTCCCACAGTCTGGCCAGTTTCCGGTGCGCGGTGGCGAATTCCTCGTGACGGCGGCTCCGCACCGCGCCCAGCAGGTCCACGACGCACCGCGCGGCGTCCGTCCACTGTGCCGCTTCACCGATCAGCGTCTCCAGCTCGCCGAGCGGCTTTCTGGCCGCTGCCAAGGCTTCCTGTGCCGACACGGCGTCCACGAGACCCGCGTACCAGCGGACGTCGGCGAGGTCTGCCCAGTTCGGCGGCGGGAGCTTCAGCCACTGGAGCCGCTGCTCCTCGGCGGTCAGCCGGTCGGCGAGGGCGAGCACCCGATGCAGCTGGGCGAGTTCGGTGACGTGCCATTGCAGCCGTTCCTGCACGGTGTCCTCCGCCGGGATGACCGTGTTCTCCGGCCACGCGCGGTCCAGCGCGGTCAGTGCCTTGGTCGCCTCGGCCCACGCGATGAACGTCTCCAGCTGCGGGATCGACGTCGGCGCGACACCGTCGACCCTGACCGCGTCGAAGAGCGGCTGTGCCTGCTTGACGGTCTTGTGCGCGAACGCGCCGATCTTCGGGGAGCCGTCGGCCAGCGTCTTGATCGTCCCGCCGCCGTCGAGGAACCTGCGCACCTCGGTGGCCAGCGCGACCTGTCCGCCGATGTCGCCTTCCCGCACCGAAACCTCGACGAGCGGGCCGACACGGTTCGCCGAAGTGTCGCAAGTGGACACCAGATCCGCGATCGTCGCGGCCCGTGCTCGCCACGGCTCCGCGCGTCCACATCGGACGTCACGCAGCGCGTCGGCCAGCCACTGCTCGGGGCGGCCGCCGAGCTGCTCCGTTTCGGCGGCGAGTTCGCGCAGCCGCTGCCGGACCTCACCGCGCTGACCGGGTTCCAGCCTCGCCACAGCGGCGAATGCCGGGTGCCTGACGACGCGGGCGAAACGTTGCGCCTGCTCCAGCGCGGCACGTTCGGCCGCGGCCAGCCGCGCGAACCGAGCCGGGTCGGGCAGCCGGTCCAGCTCGATCAATCGGCTTCGGGCTTGCGCTTCGTCGGCTTCGAGACCGCAGTCGAGCAGATACCCGAGCCATTCCGTCGCCTCGCGGCCACTCAGCGGTGGTTCACCCGCGGCGTGCTCGAGCCAGCCGTACTGATCCTGTTCGGCGGTGATCCGCTGGGCGATCGCCGACAGCGTGCCGCGGTAACCCTGGTGTTCGCGGTCCCTGACCTCGCGTTCCCGTGCTTCGAGCAGCCTGCTGTGCAGCTTGGAGCGCTCGCGGGCCAGCCGGTCGATCGTGGCGAGATGGTCCCGGATGACCTGGGCGTTCGCCTCGGCGTCGTGGTCGCTCGCGGCCGCCGCGATCTCCTGGACGGCGAGCTTGAGGTCGGCCATGTCCTCACGTGAGGTGCCGACGACGGCCACGGCGAGCGGCTTGATCTCGTCCGGCAGCTTCTCGCGAACCTCGCGCAGCGCGCGGTCGGTCTGCGCGGTGACCAGCACGCGCTTGCCCTGCGCGAGCAGATGGGCGATCAGCGCGGCGGCGGTGTGCGTCTTGCCGGTGCCGGGCGGCCCCTGCACCAGCGTCTGGGCGAGGACGTCGACCCGCCTGATGACCGACAGCTGCTTGTCGTTGACCGGCATCGGCAGGAACGGCTCGCCGTCGACGTTCAGGATCGCGCCTTCGCCCGCGGCCTGCGGCGCCGACGGGACGTGGTCGGGGTCGAGCAGCGGGATCAGCCCGTCCGGCACCTCGCCGGTCCGGTCTAGCTGGGCGAGCATGGTGTCGAAGATTTCGATCAGGCCTTGGTAGTTGCGCCTGCGCAGGATGAGCGCGGGCGCGAACGCGGCGACCGCGTGCCTGCCGGCGGGCGCGTGCTCGTTCTCGTCGCGGTACTCGCCGTCGGGATCGAGGCTGTGCACGAGCCTGCGGACGAAGTCGCCAGTGGCGGCCCGGTCGAGCGCCGGTCCTTCATAAGCTTTGACATCCGCCTGGATGTCGTTGATCTTTTCGGGCGCGGTGATCAGTCCCGGGTCGACCATGTCCAGTTCGAGCCGCACCGGCTCGCTCGACTCGACGGCACGGACCTCCAGCACCCCGGTCCGGTCGTCGAAATGCACCGCGACGGCGCTGGTGAGCAGATGCCGCTTGATCGGCTCCCAGCTCAAGCAACCGGTGCCGACGATGAGTTCGAAGTCCTCCGGGCTCTCCGTCGACTTGATGTAGATCTGGTGGAGCTTCCCGTAGAGGTCACGCGCCGGGCGGTCGATCCGGGCCTGGTCCGCCCACGATTCCCAGCGTGCGAACCAGCTGCTGTAGCGCGCCCGCATCCGGGTGAAGTCGCTCAGTTCCAGCGTCTTGGGACTGTCCTCATCGGACGGTTCGACAATGCGCTCGCGCAGCGACGGCTCCTCGTCCGGCTGGTCGAGCGGCTCGGTCAGCCACCGGCCCAGCTCGTCGCCCGGGTCCGGCGGATCGGCCACCATCACCCGCTCGACGGCCAGCAGCGGCCCGTCGCCGCCGTCCTCGGACACGGTGATCGCCGGGTGCTCGGGCACATCGGAAAGCCAGAGCACCTCACCCTCACGCTGATAGACGTCCACCGAGCGCACCGGGCTGGACTTCAGCCGCTGCGCACCCCGCAGGAACTCGAACAACCGACGCGCCCGGCCCGCCAACGACGTATCCATCCCACCACCCAAGCTTCTGAAACCCGATCGCTGTCCTCTCAGTGGTTCTCGCGCTGAGCCCGCTCGATCACCTCCTCGACGCGCAGCGGACTAGCCGGGTGATGCGTCAGGCACAACGGCGTGGTGACCTGCCGGAACCCGAAAGCCTCGCTCGCCACGTAGAACTGAGCCCGCTCCAGCCGTGAGATATCGGCGACAGGGCTGCCCTTCGCCCTGGCGAGGTCGTTGGCGGCCGCGATCTGTGCCGGGCTGTTAAGCCTTCCGAAGAACTGGGTCATGGCATTGCCGACGACCTGGTTATGCAAGCCCTTCGGCGCTTGAGTGGCGAACAGGAGTCCAAGCCCGTACTTACGCGCTTGAGAAGCCAGCACGATCGTGCTGCGCGTACTCGCCGTGAGAGTCCCCGAAGCGGCGAGTGTCTGCGCTTCGTCCATCACGAACAACGCACCCAGCGGCTTGTCACCGGCCGGATTCCGCTTGACCCAGGCGAAAAGCTCCATTTGCAGCTGGTTGACGAAGTTCTGCCGCTGCTCCTCGGCGGGCAGCCCGATGAAGCTGATCACGGACACCCGCGCGCGCTTGCCAGGACTCGGGGTGAGCAAAGCACCGGGATCGACGGGCTCTCCCCCACCGGCCAGCAGCGGGTCGTTGACCATCGCGGCCTTGAGCGCCTCGGCCAGATCCCCGGCGACGCGCCCGCTGTTGTTGAGCGTGCTCACGCCTTCGGGCAGATCCGAGAGCACCTCGATCAGCCCGGGCAGGCTCCGCGACCCGGTCCGCGCGTGGTGCACGACCGCCTGCCGCAGCACCGCCAGCCCGATATTGGTCTTGACCGTGGTCCCGGTCAGCCGCACCTGCGGAGCCAGCGTCGCCACGGCCACCTCGACCGCCGCGGCGAACTCGTCCTCGTCGTCGAGCACGCCCGCGAAGTCCGGCAGCGGCTGGAACGCCAGCGGCCTGCCGGAAGCGCGCCCGGGTGTCCACACGACGACGTCTGTTTCGGCGAGGTACCGCTTGGCCTTGTGCGCGTCGTCGGGTCCCCACGCCTCGGGCTCCTCCGGCCAGGCGTCGCCGAGCCGCGCGAGGTCGTTGTTCGGGTCGAGCACGATCGTGGAGACGCCCAGCAAGGCGCACTCTTCGATGATTCGCCTGAGCAGCACGGTCTTTCCGGAGCCCGAGCCCGCGAACACCGCGGCGTGCTTGCGCAACGCGGCCAGTTCGATCCGTATTGGGCCGCCGCCCTTGACCAGCGCGCCGAGTGTGATCTCGCCTTCGACGGATGGCGGCAGGTGTGTGATCTCCTCCTCGGTGACGGCCCGCTCCGGTGGTTCGGTGGCCTGCTCCGGTGGTTCGCCGAGCCGCTGCGGGACTCCGTCCGGCAACACGGCCGACAACAACTTCGACTGACGTGCATGGCGCCGTACCACCAGCCACTCGTGCAGCCCGGCGGGAGCCTCAGCGAACATCCTGTCCAGTGCCCAGAACGTGCGGGCATCCGATTCCGCCAGCTCGAAGTGCTGTCCACCAGCGGCTTTAAATGATTCGAGTTCAGATTGGGTTTTCGGCCCAGGCGACCACGGCAAGTTGCGGAGCAGGATCAGGTGCCGGTTGTCGGCGCCCTGACGCAAGCCCGCCGCAGACCGCGCCTTGCGAAGGCGATGCAGCACAGCGAGGTGATGGGGCGCGAAGATCACCCTGAATGCCCAGTGTTCTTCGAGGTCCGAAGCTTCGTCGAGGGTACAGGTGAGCCAGGCGTGCAGTTCGTTTCGCTCATTGCGAGCGGCCCAAGCCCACTCCAGGTTGTCATTGCCGACCTCGGTGATCCAGCCGCGCAATGCGGCGGCCAGCAGGCCAGGCATGACCTTGTCCTCCGTATGCACGTCGAGCAATGCCGCGACGTCCGCTTCCGCGCACAGCTCCTTGAACCGCGCATCCAGCTCCGCGAAACGGTCCGGCTTCAGCTCGGGCTGCGGTGTGACGACCTTGGCGGCCACCTGATCGTCGAAAGTGGTCAGCTCACGGATCTGGCCGGTGCGCACGCACTGGTCGATATGCGCGCTGACGCGCTTCAGCAGCTCACGCGGTGTCCACTCGTCCCAGTCTCCGTCGAACGCCTCCGGCGCTACGGGCCAAGTCGGGTGCGGCGGAACAAAGCCCATCTCCTTATACGCGGCGCCGAGCCGTTTCGCGATCAGCTCGCGACCGAGTCCGGCGTCGGTGACGCGGCCCAACGTCAGGTGCTCGCGGAAGCGGTCTGGCACCGTGTCGGCAGCCTTGGACTTGATCTGCATCCAGGTGTTGGGCAGGCACGCGAGCACCGTCACCGTCCGGCGGGTCACCTCACGCAATCGCATTAAGCCGTCCGCGATTTGCCCGACGAGCCGGTCGCTTTCGGAGATCGTCCCGATTTCTTTCGTGCTCAGATCGGAGCGCGCGATCAACGTGTCGAGCTGGTCGACGGCAACTACCACCGGCCCGGTCAACGCCAGCAGCTTGCTGATCTCCCGCACGGTCGCCAGCGCGGGCTTTGGCTGCGGCCGGATTCCCCACTTGCCCCGGTCGCCCGCCTTCGACTCCTCGAAGCCGCCGAGGTAGTCGTCACCGATGTAGCTGGTCGTCGTGTCCTCACTGCCGTAGAGCACCATCGCCCGCGCGGTGTCGGCGCACTCGGTCGCGACCTGACGGTCGATCCCGCGTAGTCCTTTGAGGAACTTATCGAGATCCTCTTTGGTCAACCTCCGTCCATTGAGGATTCTTTCGGTGGACTTCGCGTCGATCCCGGCACGCAGGCAGACCCGCCGCAGGAAGCTCGTCAGCTGGGTCGCCCCTGACTCGTCAACACGGGACAGGCCACCGCGCATCGCCTCGGCGGTGTTCTCCCAGAACGCGTCACCCGCGGTGAGGTCGTCAAGGAAGAAGTACCCACGGGCCTGGTACACCTGCCGACGAACGAGCCCGAGCAGGTGCGTCTTGCCGACACCCTTTTTTCCTTGCAGCACAAGGCCGATCGGGCTCGGACCGTCACTGGCCGCGGCGTCCCGGATCCCCTTGTCGACTTCAGCCGCGACGTCGGCATGCAGGCCGGCGACGTGATACGGCGAGTCACGCCAGACGTGGTCGGGGGTGTCGGCCCAGTCGAAGCGCAGGTTCGACAGCGCGGTCAGCTGGTCCATCATGACGCCTCGATGGAGAGCAGGTGGTTATCCTCACCGCCGATGCGGATCGCCGCCTCGCGGTCGGCGGCCGTGAGCGTCTTCCGGTTGGACTCGGGCACCAGGTGCGCCTGCCCCGACCGGCTCAGCTGTCTGAGCATGGCGTCGACGGCTTCGGCGGGCGTGCCGCCGAGGAGCGGCCTCAGTTCAGCCAGCCCCACCCAGTCACGTGGCGCACCCGCGAGCTTGCGGTAGGCGGCACGGATCTGGCTTTCGACGTCCTCGGGAGTCGCCTTCGGCGTGTCCACTTCGGGCGCGAAGAGATCGGACAGGTGCAGCTTTTCGCGCTGCATATAGCTTTCCAGCCCACTAAGCAATACATAGAGCGCACTCACCAGTGTGCTGCGCACAGATGAAGGCGCCGGTTCACCGGCGCGCATCTCATCCTCGCACCAAGCCCAGCCCCGGTCGGTCAGCTCGTGCGCCAACGGACGACCGCGCTTCCGGCTGTCGACGAGGCCAAGCTCGTTCAGCTGCCTGCGTTCCTTGCCGTCGAGCCGGAAGCCCACAATGGACTCCAGCTCGAGGTTGTCCACCTCGCGGGCGAGCACCATGAGCGTGAACAGCGCCGCGGTCTGCTTGTGTCCCAATCGATCCGTCATCCGAGATCCTCTCCCGCCCGGGTCTGATCCCGGAGATTTCCCTTGAATTGGTGCCGGCTGCCGAGGAACCGTTCAACCCACTCGATCGCCTCCTGGGTGTGCGGTGGCACGCCGACGTGCTGATCGCTGCCGTTCTCCGTGGCACGACGCCGGATCGCGAGCGTCAGGTCCGCGCCGAGTTCCTGAGCCCGTGCGTCATCACCCCCGCCGACCGCGCTGGTCAGCGCTTCGACAAGCTCGTCCACGAGTTCCCACAGCCGCGGGCGCAGCCGCGCGGCCGAAACCTGCCGCATGAGGGTTACAAGGTCGACATCGCCAGCGTCGACAAGTCCGACGACACCGGTGAGCTGCTCGACCAGACCGCGCGCCACTTCGGCTGGCCCACGCGAGAGCCCGAGCCGCAAATACCGCAGATTGCCGATATAGCCCGGCAAACTGTTGGGTTCCGTTCCGGCGGTGAGCACCGGGATGAGCCTTCGGTCCTGCCCCAGCGTCCGGTGGAGGAAGAGTTCGACCTCCGCCGCCTGCCATCGGCTGACCTCCTGGTCGACGATCAGGCACAGGTGCCTGGCCCCGTCGTCGGTCTTGGCGAGCAACGTCCGCTCGCCGGACAGCGAAAGCTCGGCGTGGACCCCCTCGGTCTCCAGGTGCCGCACCAGCTCGTTCGCGACCTGCAAGGTGGACCGGGGAGTGCTCACCCGGATCTCGCGCGTGAAGGTGCGGTTCTCGGCACGGACGGCCGCGACGTACGCGTCGCGGTTCTGGGCGAGCAGATCCGTGCGATCGAAATGATGGCCGATGACCGCGGCGACCGTTTCCAGCGCGTAGCTGATCTGGTCGGCCGTGGGGTTCGGCTCCGCGCGGACCGGGAGTTCCTCGCCGAAAGTCCAGTAGGAGACGTAAGGCAGCGTCAGGTGCCGGGACATCAGCTCTGGCGGGACGTCGCGGTCGAGCCAGTTGCTGAACAGTCCCTTGGTCTTGTCGAGGCAGATGCGGCGCCACTCGTCGGCGCGGGCGTACTCGTCGCGGGCGTCGAACCTGGACAGCACCGGCAGAACCGTCAGCCGGGGCCGGTCGTACGGCATCCGGTCGCGGGCCACGTCCGCGCGCTCGGCGATGTAGACCGCGCCGTCCATGCTCTGGACATTGGCCGTGAACAGCACGACGAGCCGGTCAGGGAGGTGAGCCGTGCAGATGCCGCCGACGTCGGAGATGCCGGTGCGGCTGTCGAGCAGGATGAAGTCGTACTCGGCCGTCCACTGCTCGCGGCATCGTTCGAGATAGTCGCCGAATCCCTTGTCGTACAAGCTGTCCCAGTCGATGGCCTGCACCCGGCCGGGGTAGGCGAGGTCGTCACGGCCCGCCGCGATCAGGTCGAGCTTGCCCATTCCGGTGAGCCGGGTCGTGTGCCGGGCCGGCCAGATCCGGTCGGCGAGGAAGTCGTCGACGAGATCCACCACGCCGCCGGCAGGGTCGGCGCTCATCAGCGGCCGGAAGTAGTGGTGCAGACCAGGCGCCTCCAAATCCCAGTCTATGCACAGGACCCGGTGACCCCAGCGGGCCAGCAGCACCGCGATATTGGCGAGTGTGAAGCTGCGACCTACGCCACCCTTGAACGAATAGAACGCTACGACACTGCCCGACATATTCAGAACCTCGGCAGCTTCGAACCAGGGGGCTGCTCGGGCATCGGTGTGCGCACCGGCCAATCCGGTTGCCATTCCGGCACTCGCTGGATGATCTCGACCAGCTCCTCGACCATGTTCTGCACCTCTCGGTGGAAGTCGTGGTATTCGAGACTTTGCTGGTACTGGGGATAAGGCTGGTTCCACCTCTTCAATGACCGCATGCGCCGTTCCCGCGCGTAGCCGGGGAAGTTGACCGAATCGCTGAAGATCACCGGATAGATCAACCGCTCATGGTCCGCGATGCCGGAGACCTTTTCCCGCTCCGCCATGGAGTGCCATTCGGCGAGACACCATTCGTCATGGAAATACTTCGGCGAGCAGACCGGGACCAGCACGCGCGTCCGTTGCAGCGCGTCACACACCTGGCGCGGCCACTTCCCGCCGACACCGACGTTGTCGTCGTAGAAGATCTTCGCCTGGTGTTCGACGTTGTCCTGCAACAAGTCCACCAGCAACGGATAGAAGTGCGTGCGCACCCAGGCGGGCGCGTGCCCGCCGCCCGCGCGGGAGTAGCTGATGAACACGTCGTACTCGTACACCCGCGTCATCGCTCCCTCGTCCCCCGGCCATCGACAGCCACCGATGGTAGGGCGACGGGGCGTAACCGAAACAGGTCCAAAAAATCGACAACTTCTGGACAATTCCCGGCCACGGCATACGCGGAAGACGGCTCCGGCGACTCTGATCGGGAACGACGTCCACAAGCGAAGATCACGCTCAGGGCGGGCGGGACAAAATCACGGAAAAAGACAGAAAGATGACAAGCAGCCGACAAGTCCGGGTGGCGACCGGCGCGCCGGTCCAGAATGCGTGTCACCGAGTTCGAGCGAGCAGGAAAAGGAGCGCCGATGTCCGGCCACGACGCGCCAAGGGTTTTCGTGACGTATTCGCATGATTCGCCTGACCACGTGGAGAAAGTGCAGCTTTTCGCCCGCTTCCTGCGCACCGTCATCGGCTTGGACGTACGGCTGGACCAGTGGGACGACGACCGCAGGCGTGACTGGTCATTGTGGGCGATCGACCATCTGAGGGAGGCCGACTACGTGCTGGTCATCGCCTCGCCCGAGTACAAACGGCGTGCCGACGGCCTGGCACCGCCCGACAAGGGACGCGGCGCGCAGTTCGAGGCCGCGATGATCCGGGACAACCTGACCAGGAACCAGGCCGAGCAGACCGAACGGTTCCTGCCGGTCGTGTTCCCCGGGCGGTCGCTCGACGACATCCCGAGCTTCCTGAATCCGTACTCCACCACGAGGTTCCGCGTCAACGAGTTCACCGAGGACGGGGTGGCCGACCTGATCGCCGCGATCACCGGGCGGGCGCGGTTCCCCATGCCCGAGCGCGGGCACTGGGCGCACGGGGAGGCCGCCGGGTCGCAGAAGGTGTTGCTGGCCAACGGCTTGCCTTGGCTCTCCAGCAGCGCCCAGGTGCGAGTGGGCCCCGCGTCGATCAACGGGGTGCGCTACGAGGACAGCATCGTGTACCGTCCGAAGACGCTCGGCACGGACTCGGTGGGGTTCGTCGAGATCGACCTCGGTGTCTCCTACCGGCGGTTGACGGCGGTCGCCGGGGTGCTCGATGACGCCGCGGAACCGTTCCAGGTAGGACACTTCCGGATCTTTCTCGACGGTGTCCCGCAGCCCGAGATGACCGTCTCGCTCGGAAAGCCGAGCCTCGTCGACCTCGACATCACCGGCGCGCTCAAGATGCGGCTCGAGATGTGCCGGCCGAACCCGTTCGCCGAACGTGGCCCCGCGGCGGTCCGGCTTCCTGAACTGGCCTGGGGTGGCCCGAAGCTGGCCTAGAACTCGTCCCGCTCGATCATCGCGCGCAGCTTGCGCAGCGCGCGATGCTGCGCGATCCGTACGTTGCCGGAGGTGGTGCCGAGCGCGGCCGCGGTCTCGGTGACGGTCAGGCCGGCCATCACGCGGGAGGTGAGGATCTCCTGCTGCATGCGCGGCAGTGTGGCCATCAGGCGGCCGAGCCGGGCGCCGAGATCCGCGTGCAGCGCCTCGTTCTCCGGCTCGTTGGCGGTGAGCGTGGTCTCCGGCAGTTCGGGCATCGGCTCCGACTTGTCCCGCGAGACCGCGCGGTAGGCGTCGACGACCTTCTTGGCGGCGATCGCGCGCGCGAGGTAGTAGAACGAGCCGCCGCGGTCTTCGTAGCCCGGCAGCATCTTGCACAGGGCGAGACAGGCTTCCTGGGCGACATCGTCGGCCGAAAGGTACGAGAAGTCGCGGCGGCCCATGCGGCCACGGCAGTAGCGCACCAGCGCGGGCTCGATGACCTTCAGCAATCTCTGCAGCGCGCCGGGCTCGCCCGATTTGGCCGCCAGCACGAGCGGGCCGAGTTCCTCCTTCGCCCACCGTCCGTCCGATCCGGACGGTGCGGCCACGTCGACGATATCCATGTTCTGCTCCCGGGGGTGATGCGGTTTCCGATGCCCGATGGTCGGCCGGACCACCCGCACATGCCACGGTGCACGGCTTACTGTCCACGTTTTGTCCGGCACTTCCGGAATCGGTCGCCAAAATCGGGACAGTTCCGGAAAACCTGGTACCACGGCATTCCCGCGCGCCGATCCTTGTCGCGTACCCGGAAGATCCCCGAGCGGAAGAGAGTGCACCCGATGACCGGATCAGCGCGTTTCGTCGGCCGTCGCCGCGAACTCTTGGCGATACACAAGACAGTGAGCACTCCGCACTCGGCGCTGGTGGTGCAAGGACCGCCGGGAATCGGCAAAACGACACTGGCCGAGCACTACGCTTTTGATTTCCCGCACTCGTTCACCGGTGTCGTCCGGCTCGGGCCGTTCGGTCACCATCCGCCGGAGGAATTCCTTTCCCAGTTCCATCTTTCGCTCGCGCGGGCGATGACCGACCGGCTGGGGTTCGACGTCTCCGGCATCACGCTCGGCAGGCTACTCGGGCTGTGCGCCGAGAACGTGCTGGTGCTCATCGACGACATCCCCGCCGACCTCCCACCCTCGACGCTGCACCGGTTTCGCCCGCCGTCGGCGCTCATCACGACCAGGGCCGACCAAGCGGATTGGGGCGTTCCCACGCTCGATCTGGCGGGCTTGACCGAGGACGAAGGAGTCCTTGTCTTCGACTCGGCCGACGCCGGGCGTCCGGCGGTGCGGCGCCTGGTCCGGCGCTGCGGCGGGCATCCGTTCGCACTGCGCGCGATCGGCCTGAACGTGCGGCGCCGGAACACGGCGGCCGACGACTCCGTGCTCGCCGGCCAGCCGGATACCGCCACGGAAGCCATTCGTGCGCTGCTCGAGGACGTCAGCCCGCTCGCCCGGCAGGTGCTCCGGCTCAACCTCGCGCTAGCGCCAGTGCCGTTCCCGCTGGAACTCGCCGCCGCGGCACTCAAATCACCCGTTACGGCCCACGCCGCCGACGAACTCGCCTCGCTCGACCTGGTGTCGCATGTGGACGGTGGACTCCGCGTGCCCGCGCTGGTTCGCGCGGTGGCGGGCGCTCTCTACGATCCCGCCGAACTCCGCGAGCGCGCGGCCGAGGCACTGCTCGGCATGCCGCTGGACCATGACTTCCTGCTCCAGCACGCTCGCGCCGTCGCCGAGCACACGCCGCTCCACCGGGCCCGGCTCCTGCGCCCGGTCGCCGCGGCCTACGAGCGGCTGGGTGACTGGCACGCGGCGGGTGAGACTCACGCGCTGATCCTGTCGACCGGCGACGCGGTCGCGGCGGATCTCACCGCGGCCGCCCGCGCCGAGATCGGCTGCGGGCTCTACGCGGAGGCGGCCGGGCACGCCCAGGCGGCGCTGGCGCTGGCGGACGAGCCGGACCGGATTCCGGCCGCCCTGACTGCGGCGCAGGCGCTCGACTGCCAGGGGGATTACGCCGCGGCCGACCGGATCTTCTGGCGCGAGCACGGCGACCGGCTCCCCCCTGGCGAGCCCGACCGGCTGCGCTTCCTGGTCGCCCTCGCCCGTGCCCGGCGGCTGCGCGGCCGTCCGGCCGAGGCCGCTGCCCTGCTCGAAGGAGCGCTGCCGGAACCAGCGTCCGGCGACGACGTGACCCAGTCCGCCAGGCTCGAGTACGCGATCAGCCTCCTCGACGCGGGCCGGCTCGACCGAGCGCGGAAGGCCGCCGCCGAGGTGGTCGCGGCCTATCGGGCTCGAGGCCGCGACCGGCATTCCCAGTGCGTCGAGGCCGAACTGGTCGGCGCGGAAGCGACGGTGAGCCTCGCGCGTGAGCAGCCACGGGCACTCGAAGACGCCTTCGCCAAGCTCCACGGCCCCGACGCGCCGCTGACACTCACCGCCAGAGTCATGGCGGACCGTGCGCTGCTGCCGCTCGGGAACCCCGGGCACGCACTGCGCACGCTGGCCGTGACCGAGCAGGCGGTGCTGCGCGTGCTCGGTCACGGGCATCGGCTGCATCACCGGGTGGTGCACGCGATGGCGGCCGCACACGGGCGGCTGCACGAATTCGGTCAGCAGGCGGATCTGCTCGAGACCATCCTCGAGCCGCGGATCAGCATGCTGGGGCTCGGCCATCCCGAGACGGTGGCGACCCGGCACGAGCTGGACATCGCGCTCGCACTGTGCGGACGGCCGGGCCGTCAGCTCACGTCGGCGGGTTCCCAGCGCACCCCGTAGGCGAAGCCGGGCGCGAGGTTGCGGAACTGGACGTGCACCTCACCCGACTCGTTCGCGGTCAGCCGCTCGCCGCGCGCCGCCGGGTCACGGGCGTCGTCCTGGAACACATTCTCCAATTTGACGATCGCGCCGGGCACCGACCGGGGGAACTTGACGTGCAAGTCGAATAAATCGACCGGGTGCCGGGGCACGCAGACATAGTGCGGATGCCGCAGCTTCGCCCGGAAGCGCAGGGCGATGTCGTGCCGCGCTCTCCGGGCCAGCGGTTTGGGCAGGCGCAGCATCAGGCCGAACCGCTCGCTCGATTCCATCACCGGCTCCGCGAGCCTGCCACCATAGAAAACATCTACTTCGAGATCATTTCCCACCATCGTCTCACGACGTTTCCCCGCATTGGTGAGCGTCACCGCAAGATCCAATTCTTCGATGTCGTCGGCGTCGGCGACGACCCGGCGCACCTCGAACACCTCGGGCACCTGCTGATCGAGTGCCAGCGCCACGCGGAGCTCCTCGGTGTGCCAGCTGCGGCTCGGATAGGCGGGTTCGGACTGCCCGTTCTGGGCCGAGACGGCGAGTTCCGCGATGCGCTGGATGCCTTCGTCGATCCGGCGGCGAGCCGTCCGCTCGTCGCGGTCCAGCGCCTTGGCGACCCAGCCGACCCTGGCCTGCAGAAAAGGATGCCTGGCCTGCTCGTGCAGGCCGAACGCGGCGAGCGCGGCGGTGCGCAGGTCATCGGGAAGAGACCCGGCCAGTCCGACCAGCGACTCGGTGAGCTTGCGCCGGATCTCGGCGGTGTCGTCGGAGCCGGTGATGCCGAACGCGGCGCGCATCGCCTCACCGACGCGTGGCCCCAGCTGGACGACCGAAATCCCCCTGCCCTTGCGCAGCAGTTTCAATTCGCCGACCAGGTCTGTCGCGCTCACGTTCACCAGTCCTCCCAAGCGGGTTAAACGCACGATCGCCAATACTCGTCACTCCGGTCGCCGGTTGTCCACTCGATCACGGCCACCGGCCGCGATCGTTATTTTGCGGCTTTCTTTCCTGCCGCTGTTGGAAACGGGAAACTCCTTGTCGCGGCGCTTCCGCCGAACACATTCTTGGTGAGCCGCACCGAATCCGCGGCGAAACCCCGGAAACCACGCCAGTTCCCGTGTTCTCGAGTGCTGCCTGGAAGCTGCCCATCGGAGGCGACGGAATGAAGATCCTGTGTTCGTTTTCCCTGCTGCTGAGGTTCGCTTTCTGGCTGTCGCTGTGCGCACTGACGACCGGTGTCGTGCTCGGCACGACGCACGGCACCGCACCCGCGAAACCGGCCGATGCCGTGGTTCCCGCTCACCGAAAGGAGGTGCGCTGATCATGCAGACCCACGAAGTCATCGGCCTGATCCTGACCCTGCTGACCGTCGCGTTCGGCTGAGGCCGGCGATGACACACGAAAACGCGTTGCGCGCGCAGCCACCGGCCGGGTCGTCGGACCCGGCCGGTCCGCGGGCGCACCGGAGACGCCGCCGGGCCATCGCGGCCATACTGGTCCTCCGACGAGGGTGGGTGCTGATGAGCGAACGAGCGACCTTCGGCGCCGAACTGCGGCGCCTGCGCCGCGCGGCGGGCATCTCGCTGACCGAGTTCGCCGCGCGCACCCATTACAGCAAGGGCTACCTGAGCAAGGTCGAGACCGGGCTCGCGGTGCCGAACGCGGCGTTCGCCGAAGCCTGCGAACGAGAACTCCAGCTCAGCGGGGCGCTGACCGCGCTATTACCCCGTGAACCGGCCAAACGGCGTACCCGTCCCGACGCCCGGCCGTCGGGGCTGCCGCCCGCCACCACCGTCTTCACCGGCCGCGCCGCCGAATTCCAGGCGGTCCGCTCCGCGCTGGAGGCCGACGGCGGCGTCTGCGTCATCTCCGGCATGGGCGGGATCGGCAAGACCGAGCTGGCGAAGCGGATCGCGCACCGTCTCGAAGCCGGGTTCGCCGACGGCTGCGTGTTCCTCGACCTGCGTGGCCACAGCCCCGGCGAGACGGCGGACGAGCCGTCGGCCGTGCACGACCGGCTGCTGCGCAGGCTCGGCGTCCCGGCGACGCGGATCCCGTCCGATCCCCACGACCGCGCGATGGTCTACCAATCCCGGCTCCGCGGCCGCAGCCTCCTGCTGGTGCTGGACAACGCGGCCAGTGCGGCACAGGTGCGGCCCCTGCTCCCGGCCGAGCCGAAATGCCGGGTGCTGATCACCAGCCGGTCGAGGCTGAGTTCGTTGGACGACACCCGGCACGTCGCGCTCGACGTGCTGGACACCCCCTCGGCGGTCGACCTGTTCGTCTCGCTCACCGGCACAGCGCCCGGCGAGGTGGTCACCCGCGTGGTCGAGCGGTGCGCCGGGCTGCCACTCGCCATCCGGATCGCCGCGGCGCGGCTGAGCGCCCATCCGACCTGGACGGTCGACGAACTGGACCGGCGGCTCGCCGCCGAAGCCGAACGTCTCGGCGAACTCGACGACGGGGAGCGGTCGCTGCTCGCCGCGTTCCGGTTGTCGTTGCGGCAGCTCTCCCCGGCGGAGGCGCGACTGTTCGGCCTGCTCGCCCTGCACCCCGGCGCTGACCTGGACCTGCACGCGGCGACCGCGCTCAGCGCGCTACCGGCGCGCGAGACCGACCGGCTGCTGAACCGGCTCCACGACGCCTACCTGCTCACTCAGCCCGCCCCTGACCGATACGGCTTCCACGACCTGCTGAAGTTGTTCGCCGCCGACGTCGTCACCGAGCGAGACGGCGCTTTCCGGCGGCTGATGGACTTCGCCGTGCAGGTGGCCGCGCACGGCGATCACCTGCTCACGTCGCGCCGGTTCGTGCGTAAGCGGATCTTCGGCGAGCACCCACCCGAGCCGATGCCACTCGACGACGAAACCGCCCTCTCCTGGTTTCGGGCCGAATGGCGTGGCCTGGTGTCGCTGTGCCGGGCGGCCGGTGAGCGCGGCGAACACGAACGCTGCTGGCAGCTCGCCTACTTCCTGCGCGGGTTCTTCTTCACGGCCAAGCTGTGGGACCCCTGGAAGGCGACGCACCGCTGGGCCCGCGCGTCCGCCCAAGCGCTCGGCGACCGCTGGGTCCTCGCGACGACGACCACGAACCTCGGTGTCGCCCTCGTCGACAGCGGCGACGTCGAAGCGGCCTTCGCGTGTTACGACGAAGCGCTCACGCTGTACCGCGAGCTGGGCGACGAGCACGGCGAAAGCATGGCGCTCGCCCATCGCGCGTGGGCCGATCACTACAGCGGCAAGCACACCGAGGCGCTGCGCGACTTCCAGCACGCGCAAGCCTTCTACGCCCGGACGGGTAACCGTCGCAACGCCGCGATCACCGACCGGGGCATCGCACTGGTGCTGATCCCGCTCGGCCGGGCCCCCGAAGCCGCCGCGCTGGCCGCGTCGACGCTCACCACGTTCAATGAACTCGGGCTGGACCTCGACGCCGCGATGGCCCTCAACTGCCTGGGCTGGGCATGGTTCCATGCCGGGCACCACGACCGCGCGACGACGGCCTATCACGACGCCGCCGATCGCGCGCGTGCCTGCGGAAGCAGCTACGAGACCGCGCGTGCCTACACGGGCATCGGCAACATCGCGGCGGCGCGGGGCGAGCACGCCCTGGCGGCCGACTTCTGGGAGCGGGCCGACGACGTCCACCCCGACCTCAACCCCCTGATGGTCGGCGAAACCCGCGTCCGCTGGGGGTCGTGAGTGTTCCGGCCGATTCTAACCGGCCGGAACACTCACGACCCCTGGAAAAGCGGTGGCCCCGGATCCGCGGATCGGTGATACTCCCGCGGGGGTTTGGGGGAAGCATGACGACATTCCTGTGCGTGGACTGCGACACGGTGGTGAGCTCACCGGTGGCCGAGGTCGCGTTGCCCGCTCACGCGCTCCGCTGCAAGCTGGGAAACGGGATACGGAACATGCCGTCACTGATGGCGGCGGGCACATATGCGGTCGACCCGGAACCGGCGGGGCCGCCGTGGCGGAAGTGGAGCGAGGTCGGCGCGGAACTGGCCGCCGCCCGCGGGGTGTTCGCACCGGTGCCTGTCGTGTCGTTCGGCCTCCCGGGCAAGATCGTCCTCGCGCCCGGTGATGCCGTGGGCACCGTCCTGATACCGGAGCGCCACAGCGGATACTGCTGCGGGCTCGATGGCGGCGACGGCCCGAACCTGGCGTGCGCGGGGTGCGGGCGGCCGGTCGGCACCCGCATCGACGACTGCTCACTCTGGCAAGCCGTCTGGCTGGAACCCGACGCCGTGCGCCGCGTGCCCGGCGACCTTCCCGCGCCGGTGCGGGAGTTCGCCGATCAGCACGGGGAACTGGCGGCGGCCAGCGGAGTAGTGCTGGCGCACCTGCTCGTGGCTTCGGAGGGCGGCCCCGTGAAAGTCCAAGATGGCGCGATCGCGGACATCTTCCGCCGAGCGCTCGACGGACTGCTCCCGGTCGGCGGACCGGCGAAGACCGTGGCACTGGCCGGACCCGGCCTGCCCGATCCGGAGGCCGACATCTGGTTGGCACCACGGGACTTCCCGAGCACCGCGCGGACGATCGCACTACCCGACGAGGTCTGGCGGCATCTCGCTTTCCCGAAGACCTGGCCGCCGATCCCGGCGACCGGAGGGTTCCCCGACGGTGTGCTCCGTGACGACCCGCCACCGGCGCCGAGGTGGCCGGACGTGCGCGTGGACCGCGAGGTCTTCCTCCACACGCTGGCACGCCTCCCGGCGGTCCGGCAGCCCTGGCTCCGCGACATCTACGACCGGGTGAGCGCCGATTGGCACACGCTCAGGTACTCGTGAGTGTTTTGGCCGGTTAGAACCGGCCGGAACACTCACGACCATCTACCAGGCGTTGGCGAGGAGTTTGCGGGTTTCGGTGAGGAGCTGCGGCAGGACCTTCGTGTGGCCGATGATCGGCATGAAGTTGGCGTCGCCGCCCCAGCGCGGCACCACGTGCTGGTGCAGGTGGGCCGCGATGCCCGCGCCCGCGATGACGCCCTGGTTCATGCCGATGTTGAAGCCGTGCGCCGACGAGACCTCGCGGACCACGGCCATCGCGCGCTGGGTGAACCGCGCCAGCTCGACCGTCTCCTCCGGCGTGAGGTCCGTGTAGTCCGCGACATGGCGGTACGGGACCACCATCAGGTGACCAGGGTTGTACGGGTACAGGTTCAGCAACGCGTAGACCGACTCGCCACGGGCGAGGACGAGCGTGTCCTCGTCGGACTGGCTGGGCGCGTTGCAGAACGGGCAGCCCTCGTCGGGCTTCGACGCCTGGACGTAGGCAAGGCGATGCGGGGTCCACAGACGCTGCAACGCGTCCGGGACCCCGGCACCGTCCTGCGGAACGGGCTCGGTCACTTAATGACCGCTTCCAGCGCCTCCACGTTCGGCGAAGTGTTCTCCCGGCGCGCGACCCAGCCGGCGATCGCCTCGACGGCGGTGTCGACCGGCACGCCGTTGATCTGGCCGCCGTCGCGGAAGCGGAACGAGACCGCGCCCGCCTCGACGTCCTTCGCGCCCGCCAGGAGCATGAAGGGGACCTTCTGCGTGGTGTGGGTGCGGATCTTCTTCTGCATGCGGTCGTCCGAGGCGTCCACGTTCACGCGGATGCCCTTGGCGCGCAACGCCTTCTCGACGCCGCGGAGGTGGTCGACCTGGTCCTCGGTGATCGGGATGCCGACGACCTGGACCGGCGAGAGCCACGCCGGGAACGCGCCCGCGTAGTGCTCGGTGAGCACGCCGAAGAAGCGCTCGATCGAGCCGAACAGCGCGCGGTGGATCATCACCGGGCGCTGGCGGCTGCCGTCGCCCGCGGTGTACTCGAGCTCGAAGCGCTCCGGCAGGTTGAAGTCGAGCTGGATGGTCGACATCTGCCAGGTGCGGCCGAGCGCGTCCTTGGCCTGCACGGAGATCTTCGGCCCGTAGAACGCGGCGCCACCCGGGTCCGGCACGAGCTCCAGGCCGGAGTCGAGCGCGGCCTGGCGCAGCACCTCGGTCGCGTTCTCCCACACCTCGTCGGAGCCGACGTACTTCTCGTCGTTCCGAGTGGACAGTTCGAGGTAGAAGTCGTCGAGACCGTAGTCGCGCAACAGGTTCAGCACGAAGTCCAAAAGGGACTTGAGCTCACCGGGCACCTGCTCCGGGGTGCAGAAGATGTGCGCGTCGTCCTGCGTCATGCCGCGCACGCGGGTGAGGCCGTGCACGACGCCGGACTTCTCGTAGCGGTAGACGCTGCCGAACTCGAACATCCGCAGCGGCAGCTCACGGTAGGAACGCCCGCGCGAGCGGAAGATCAGGTCGTGGAACGGGCAGTTCATCGGCTTGAGGTAGTAGTCCTGGCCGGGCTTGCGGACCGTGCCGTCGTCGTTGTACTCGGCGTCGAGGTGCATCGCCGGGTACATGCCGTCGCGGTACCAGTCGAGGTGACCGGAGACCTCGAACAGGTTGCCCTTGGTGATGTGCGGCGAGTTGACGAAGTCGTACCCGGCCTCGACGTGCCGCTGGCGCGAGTAGTTCTCCATCTCCTGGCGGATGATCCCGCCCTTGGGGTGGAACACGGCCAGCCCCGAGCCGATCTCGTCGGGGAAGGAGAACAGGTCCAGCTCGACACCGAGCTTGCGGTGGTCGCGGCGCTCGGCCTCGGCCAGGCGCTCCAGGTAGACGTCCTGGGCCTCGGTGGACTCCCACGCGGTGCCGTAGATGCGCTGCAGCTGCGGGTTCTTGTCGTTGCCGCGCCAGTACGCGGCGGCGACGCGGGTCAGCTTGAACGCCGGGATGAACTTGGTGGTCGGCACGTGCGGGCCGCGGCAGAGGTCACTCCACACGCGCTCCTTGGTGCGCGGGTCGAGGTTGTCGTAGATCGACAGCTCGCCGCCGCCGACCTCCATGATCTCCGAAGTGTCCACATCGGACTTGATGTCGACCAGCTCGAGCTTGAACGGCTCGTCGGCCAGTTCCTTCTTGGCCTCGTCGACCGAGTCGAAGACGCGGCGGGAGAACTGCTGCGCGCCCTTGACGATCTGCTTCATGCGCTTTTCCAGCGCCTGCAGGTCTTCGGGGGTGAACGGGGTGTCGACCGCGAAGTCGTAGTAGAAGCCGTCCTTGATGGGCGGCCCGATGCCCAGCTTCGCCTGCGGGAACTGCTGCTGCACGGCTTGGGCGAGCACGTGCGCGGCCGAGTGGCGGATGACGCTGCGGCCGTCCTCGGTGTTCGCGGCGACGGGCTCGACCTCGGCGTCGGCCTCCGGGGCCCAGGCCAGGTCGCGGAGGTTGCCCTCGGCGTCACGCACGACGACGATCGTGTCCGGCCCCTTGGTCGGCAATCCGGCTTCCCGGATCGCGGTGCCCGCCGTAGTGCCCGCCGGTACCACCACGCGCGAGGCGGTTACGGCTGCTACTGACGACGGCTGGGACACGGCGGACTCCTCATGGTGGTCAAAACGTTGACCACCAGATGCTAGTCGTCGCGGCCCAGCCGTTTCACTCGGATTAGGTCGTGCGCGTTGCGGGCGGTTAGAACCGCCCGCAACGCGCACGAGTCCTCAAAGGGTCTCGACCACGCGGTCGTACTCCAGACGCGGCAGCCGGTCGAACCACGGGTTGTCGCCGGGCTTGCCGACGTTGATCACGACCAGGGACTTCCACGGCTTGTCCGCGAAGAACTCCTTGTCGATGCCCGCCGCGTCGAACCCGGTCATCGGGCCCGCGGCCAGTCCGGCGGCGCGGACGCCGATGATGAAGTAGCCGACCTGGAGCAGCGAGTTCAGCTTGGCGACCTCTTCGCGGGCGGCGTCGTCCGGGGTGAACATGTCCTTCGCGCCGGGGAAGTGCGGGAACAGCTCGGGGAGGTTCTCGTGGAACTCGGTGTCGGCGGCCAGCACGACCACGACCGGCGCCTTCTCGGTCTTCGCGCGGTTGCCCTCGGCCATGTGCGGCAGCAGGCGGGCGCGTGCCTCGGGGGTGCGGACGACCAGCGCGCGCAGCGGCTGGGTGTTCATCGAGGTCGGGGCCCACTTCACCAGGTCGTAGATGGCCTGGATCTGCTCGTCGGTCACCGGCTCGTCGCTGAAGCTGTTCGCGGTACGGGCCTCACGGAACAGCAGGTCCTGCACGTCGCTGGGCACGTTCAGGATGTCTGTGGAAGCAGTCATGTCACTTCACAACATAGTTGAGCGTTTGACTATTTCCGGTGTGTGCGGGGTCACAGCAAGTGAGTACAGCCGCAGGCACGAATAGAGCTGCCCGAGTGCCATCAACCAGGGCACGAGCGCCAGCGGGAAGTCCAAGATCAACGCCAGCGCCGCCAGCGCGAGCCCCGCGACCGAGTCGACGACCCGCACCAGGAACACCGCGCGCGACCGCTTCTGGGCGACCACCGCGGTGACGAACGGCAGCCCGGCCGCCCACGTCGCCAGGTAGACGACCCAGCCGAGCACCAGCCAGCCGTCGACGGGCGCGCCCGTCATCAGGCGCCCGAGCGGCTCGGCGGCCAGCGTCAGCACGACTCCCCCGCCCAGCGTCACGGCGGTGAGCTTCAACGAAACCCGCCACGTCCCCTGGACCTTCCCAGCCGCGTACCCGGCCAGCAGGAAGCTCCCGGCGCCGTTGATGATCACCTGCAGCGGCGCCACGACCAGCCGCGCGGCCTCGAGCAGCCCGACGGCCGCGAGCGAGATCAGCTGCGCCACCAGGACCCTGGCCAGCAGCAACGCCGTCGGCCGCAGCGCCGCCTGCGCCGCGCGCCAGCCCGCGAACGACGCCACCTCGCCCATCCCGGCCCAGCCCGGCCGCAGCGCGCGCAGTTCCGATCGCGGCAGCTGCGCGAGCCCGGCCACCACGGCCGTGCAGGCGCCGACGCCCATGGCCGCGAACAGCATCGGCATGGTGACCTCGCGGGCACGCAGGTACCAGGCGCCCAGCGCCACGAGCGTGCCCAGCAGATAGGAGACGTCGTTCCAGACGAGCTTCCAGAACTCCATCCGCGCCATCAGCAGCCGCCGGAGCGTCTCCTCGGCCAGCCACAGCACCAGCATCCCGGCGAAGAGCAGCCCGGTCCCGAGGTCACGCAGCACGAGCGCGAACACGACCCCGGCCGTCCCGCACAGCCCGAACGACAGGAGAGCACTGCTCACCACAGCGGCCCGGATGCGGAGGTCGAACCGGTCCAGCACCGCGAGGCTGTCCCCGACGTACCCCGCGTGCAACGCCGTCGCGCTCACCAGCAACGCCAGGAACACCGCGAACACGCCGTACTCGGCGAGCCCGAGCTGACGAGCCGCGACCACCTGCAGCAACAGGCTCGTCCCGGCCGTGACGCCTTGGGAAACGACAGGCGCTAAAGCACGCACTAGTGGCGGACGATCCGCTTCGGCGCGTCCCGCCGCGGCTTCGCGAAGGTGAACAGGTACCCGGTGATCGTCCCGCCGAGCAGCCCGATCTGCTCACGCAGCCGGTGCACCGCCCGCGTCTCGCGGTCACGCCGGACCACCACCACGACCCCGTCCGACTCGCGGATCAGCGGCGTGACCTCCGGCGCGATCGCGGGCGACGCGCAGTCGATGAGCACCAGGTCGTAGGCCGAGCGCATGGCCGCGACCGCCTTCTGCAGCAGGCTCGACCGGAAGTGGTCCAGAGTGGACTCCTGGTACTGACCGGCCGGGATCGCCCACAGGAAGACCCGGTCACCGAGGTCGACCACCCTGGTGCAGTCGTCGGTCCGCATCGCGCCGACCGCGATCGAGGTCAGCCCGTGCGGGTCGTAGCGCAGCGCCAATGCGTCGGACAGCCCGTGTGTGCGCACCGCCGCGTCGACCACCAGCACCCGCGCGCCGCTCAGCGCCGCGGCGGTCGCCATCTGCAGGGTGGACGTGGTGCCGCCGTCGCCGGGCGCGCTCGACGTGACGACCACGACCCCGCGGTCGACCGCGGTGCGCAGGCCGGACGCGGCGAACTGGTACGGCCACAGCGGCGGGCTGCCCACCTCCTTGAGCGCGGCGACCTCGGCGTCGGACAGCGTCTCGATCTCGGCCAGCACCGGCTCGCCGGTCGCCGCGGCCAGCTCGTCGGCCGCCGAGACCCGGCGGTCGCGGTCGGCGCGGGCCCACGCGACGGCCGCCGCGATCAGCACCCCCAGCGCGACGCCGATGCCGAGGTCACGCACCAGCGAGCCGAGCAGACCGGACGCGCCGGCCGATGCCTTGTCCACAAAGGACACGCCGTCGCCGAACTGCTCGGCGGCCACGCGCACCTGGGTGGCCTGCTTGTCCAGGTCGCTGATCGTCTGCCCGGCCGCCGCGTTGGCCGGGTCGCCGGGTTTGGCGCCCGCGTCGGGGCCGACCGCTTCGACGACGTCCTTGCGCCGCGCGGCGAGCGTGTCGAGGATCTTCTGCGCCGACGCCTGCACGTCCGCCTTGGACTCCGACTGATACGCCTTGGTCAGCGCGTCCGCGATCCGCACCGAGTTCCCGGAGTCGCCCGCGGCGACCGTGATGTCGATCGAGTCACCGTTCGAGGACGCCTTCGCGGTGATCTGCTTGCGCAGGCTCTCGACCGGGACCGAGTTCGCCACGTTCGAGCTGGTGACCGTGAGCACGCGGTCGGACACCACGAACAGCGCGCGCTGGTTCACATATCGGACGAAGGCCGACTCACTGCTCGCGTCGACGCCGACGACGCCCGCCTTGTCCGGCGCCTTGAGCACGATGCGGGTCTGCGCGCTGCCGCTCTCGCGGACGAACAGGGCGACCAGGACGCTCAGCAGCGCCACGACGCCGACTATCCCCAGTGAACTCCAGCGGTACCGGTGTAGTGAGTCCAGAATCTTCGGCGACGGCTGGTCGTCCATGCGGGCGTGGTCCGATCTGCGAACGGGGTGAGCGAATCGAAATATAGCAGTCAGCAGGAAACTGCTAGCGTTGCCGATCGTGAATGCCCCCGCGAAGAACGGTTATCGCGCCGCTCTGGAACGGCTGCCCGCCGCGCAGAAGACCGCCAAAGGCGCTCCGGCGTACTCCCGTTTCGTCAACCGCCGCCTGGGTGGTCATCTCGCCGCCGCCGCGTATCAGCTCGGGATGTCGCCGAATCAGGTGACCGGGGTCAGCGCGGTGTTCACGTTTTCCGGGATCGCGCTGATCGCGCTGGCCGAGCCGTCGCCGCTGATCGGCCTCGCGGTCTGCCTCGCGCTGGTCATCGGGTACGCGTTCGACGCGGCGGACGGCCAGCTCGCGCGGCTGCGCGGCTGCGGGAGCGTGGCCGGTGAATGGCTCGACCACGTGATCGACGCGGGCAAGATCGCCGCACTGCATTTGTCCGTGCTGGTCTGCGCTTACCGTTTCTTCGCGTTACCGGCACCGGCTTTGCTGGTGCCACTCGGCTTTTCCGTTGTCGCGACCGTCATGTTTTTCGCAATCATCCTGAACGACCAGTTGCGGCGGCGCCACGGCGTCAAGCCGGACACCTCGGGTAAGCCGTCTACCCTCCGTTCACTGCTGGTGATCCCGACGGACTACGGGTTGCTGTGCCTCACATTCGCGACTTTGGGCTTCCCGCGCGTGTTCTCGGTAATCTACGCTGCCCTTTTCGGAGCGAACCTGATCTTCCTGCTCGCCGCGCTGAGGAAGTGGTTTCACGACATGGAGGCACTCGAGCAGTGAGCGAGCACAGACCCGTCGTCGGTTACGCGCCCGGCGTCTACGACCTGTTCCACGTCGGGCACCTGAACATCCTCGCGCGCGCGGCCGCGGCCTGCGACCGGCTGATCGTCGGTGTGGTCACCGACGACGTCGTGCTCAAGGTCAAGGGCCAGCCGCCGGTCGTCCCGTTCGAGGAGCGGCTCGAGATCGTGCGCGCCATCCGGCACGTCGACGAAGCCGTGCCCGACCCGTTCCGCGACAAGTTCGACTGCTGGGAAGCACTGCGGTTCGACGTGTTGTTCAAAGGGGACGACTGGCGCGGTACCGAGCGCGGCCGCAAGCTCGAAGCCGACCTCGCCGGCGTGGGCGCCAGGGTCGAATACTTCCCGTACACCATCCAGACCTCCAGCACCGCCTTGCGGAAGCTGATCTCCGTGCCATCCTGAGCAGATGATCAAGCCGCGCTGGCTCATCGCGGGCGCCGTCGTGCTCGCCGGGGTCGTCACCTCGGTCGTCGTGCTGATGCCCCGTGACCTCCCGGCGACCCGGCCCGGCGGTGGCGCGGCGACGCCCGCCGCGGTCGCGTTGCCCGCCACGGACTACCCGGTGCCCGACGGTGCGCTCGTGGTCTCCCCCACCGGCGACGACGCGGCGGCGGGCACGGTCGACAAGCCACTGCGCACGGTCGCGGCGGCCGTGAAACGCGCGCCGTCCGGCGGGACCGTCGTGCTGCGGGCGGGAACGTACCGCGAAACGGTCGGCCAGGTGTCCAAACGGCTCACGCTCCAGCCGTACCCCCGTGAACAGGCTTGGCTCAAAGGCAGCGTCGAAGTGACCGGCTGGGCGAAGACCGGCAAGGGGTGGCGCCATGGCGACTGGGCGCCGCAGCTGTGCCAGACCTGTTTCACCCCGGAGATCATCGATCCCGAGTATCCGCTCGCCGGTTCGCCGGACATGGTGTTCGTCGACGGCGCGCCACTCAAGCAGGTGTCCACAGAGGACGAGGTCGGCCCCGGCAGGTTCTTCGCCGACCGGAAGGGGCACGCGCTGGTCATCGGCGACGCCCCGGACGGGCGGCTCGTCGAGGGCACCGTGTTCGACCGGCTGCTGCAGTTCGACTCCGCGAACGCGGCGGGCAGTGTGTTCCGCGGGCTCGGCGTCGCGCAGTACGGGTCCAATCAGGACTACGGCAAGCGTGGCGCGATGGTCGTGGTGAACGCGCCGGACGTGACGATCGAGAACGCCACCTTCGCGTGGTCCGCGTCCAGCGGCGCGGCCGTTTTCCAGCCGGGTGGCACGGTTTCCCGAAGCTCCTTTGTGGACAACGGGCTCGTCGGGCTGGTCGCGAATCGTGCCGACAATCTCCGGCTGACGGAAAACGGTTTCGAGGCCAACAACCAGGAGCATTTCGCGCTGACCGGCGAGGCGATCGGCGCGGCGGGCGCCAAGATCACGCGCACGCAAAAGCCTTATGTGGCCGACAACAGGTTCGTCGACAACATCGGCAGCGGCTGGTGGTGCGATCTCGGCTGCACCGACGCGACCGTCATCCGCAATCTCGCGCGGGGCAACGCGGGCAATGGTTTGTACTACGAGGTTTCCTCACGCGCGCTGATCGCGTCCAACGTGCTCGTGGGCAATCGCACCCGCGGGCTCAAGATCTCGAGCTCCGATCACGTGCGTGTCTTCCACAACACCTTCACCGGCAACCAGGTCGCGCTCGGCGTCTACAACGACAAGCGCGACCCGGACCCGTTCAGCTCCGAACACGGGCTCAGCTGGCTGACCACCGGCACCGTGCTGGTCAACAATCTCTTCGCGCACGGTGAACCGGTCATCGAATCGGCGGACTACAAGGACGATCCGGCGAAGAACCCGCCGTTCGTCTCCGAGAGCGACGGCAACGCGTTCCTCCGATCAGGTGACGGAATCCTGGTCGGCTGGTACCTCGGCGGCGGCCGTACGGCGAACTACGGCACGGCGCGAGAACTGTTCAGCGCTACCGGGCGTGACGAACACAGTCTCGACCGGATCGTCACTTCGTCACCGTTCCACGACCCGGACCACGGGGATTACTCCCTTCGGCCCGATGCCCCCGGCGTTCGGGCGGGCCGCCCGCTACCCGGGGACATCGCGGCCGTGCTCGGGATCACCCCCCTGGCTACGCCGAATGCCGGAGTCCTGTCTCGGTGAACGGGACCAGTCAGATCGAGGCCTGTGGTGACCCAATGACAACGCCGTCCGCGTCGACCGCCCGAATGTAGTAACTCCCGCCCCCGGGAGCGTCACGGTCGAGGTAGCTCATCTCGGGCAGCTCCCACGGCCGCGACGGCTGCGTCTCCTCGTAGAGCGGCGCGGAGACGCCCACCCGGTACACCCGGTAAGTGATGTCCGAGTTCTGTGCGTCCCAAGTGCCGGTCCAGGTGACCAGGACACTGCCCTCGTCGTCCTTCTCCAGCGACGGCGCGCGGAACGGCGTCTGCGGTCCCTTGTTGACCGCGCCGGGCACGCCACGGGCGGCGAAGCGCACAAGTCCCTGCTGCGCCTTGCCATTGACGGTCGTGAACTCGCCGCCCGCGACGACGTACTTGTCGTTCGAGTCGAGCGCCCAGGTGCCGTTCTTCCAGTAGCTGTCGGCCGGCCCGGCGTTCGTGTTCGGGAACCACGGCAGCATCTCCGGGATCGGGTCGCCGGCATGCACGGTGTTCACGTCGGCCGCCGCTTCGCCGGTCGCCGCCGCGGTCTCGGCGACGAGCCGGTAGTAGTCGATCGGGCCGTTTTCGGGAGCGGCGTTGATAGCCGAACAGTCGTGCGTGTGCGAGGCGCTGTAGAGCACGCCCCGGCTGACCGTCACGGCCTGGGTGTCGCCGTAGCAGCCGTCGGACCAGTTCAGATCGCCGCTTTCGATGTCGACCGCGACGCGGCCTTCGTACCGCACGTCCGGACCGATGGAGTTGAAGCCGCCCGCGTAGGCGGTCGTGCCGTCGGTGACGATGTCGGTGATCACGTCGTTCACGCCGAGCTTGTCGCTCCACGGGGCGTCCGCGCCGGTGAACGCGTCGACCGCGTTCCAAGCGTGGTGCGTGACCCCGTTGACCTTGTCGAACTGCCCGCCGATCAGCACCCGCCCGAACTCCGGCGCCGGTGCCAGCGCATAGACCTCGGCGTCGGCCGTCGGCGCCCAGTCGCGCATGGTCCCGTCGAAGGCGAACGCCGCGAGCTTGTCCCGGTTGATCCCATTGACCTTCTTGAAGCCACCGCCCGCGTAGACCGTGTCCTGGGTGACCGCGATGCCGCGCACCCGGCCGGCGACGGCGGGCTTGAAGTCGAGCGCGAGCGTGCCGTCGTCGATGTCGAACGCGGCGAGGCGCGAGCGCCACTGGCCGTTGATCTTGTCGAAGTCGCCGCCGACGTAGATCCGCGTGTTGTCCGGCGACTTCTTGATGCGGAAGACGGTGTCGCAGACATAGGTGCTCGCGCCGACCGTCTTGCAGAACGGGCCGGGGTTGGTGCCCGAGGTGTACTGCGAGCCGCTGACGTCCGGCGCCCACGGCAGGAGTTTGCCGGTGCTCAGCGAAAACGCGAGCAGGTTGTGCCGGTCGACCTCGCCGGGCCCGCCCGGCGCGACGCCGGCGGGGCGGGCCTTCGAGAACCGGCCGCCCGCGAAAACCGTGTCGCCGACGATGGCGACGGTGAACACGATCCCGTCCACCTGCGGCGCGGCCATGGCGCCCGCGGTGACGGCCACCGGGAGGTCGGCGGCGGTGGCGGGCACTGCGGTGGCGAGCGCGGCGCCGGTCAGGAGCGTGACCAGCGCACAAGCCTGCTTCCGTATGCGGAACATGCGGATTTCCTTTTACTTCGGCGGGTTTTGGGGAGATCTAGCGGTTCAAGCGCAGCGCGAGCTGCTCGTACTTTTCGGCGACGCCGTCCCACTCGTACCGGCCGAGTGAGGCGACCTGGTCCCGGCCGCGGTCCGTCGTCGCGGCGGGGTCGGCCTCGGCGGCGTCGCAGAGCGCGGCGAGTTCGCTCGGCCGGGTGAAGTAGCGGCCGTGCTCGCCGAGTACTTCGCGGTTGAAGGAGACGTCGAAGGCCGAGGTCGCGGCGCCCGCGCCCATCGCGCGCAGCAGCGAGGGGTTGGTGCCCCCGACCGAGTGACCGTGGATGTAGGTGAGCGCGTTGCCGTAGAGCTGGTCGAGCAGGTCCTGATCCCAGACCGAGCCGAGCAGCCGGACGTTGCCGCGCGCGGCGAGCGCTTTGATCCTGGCCGTGTACCGGTCGGCGTAGGGCGCCGCGCCGACCACGACCAGCGGCCGCTCGGCCCCGCTTTCAAGATAGCCCTCGACGGCCAGGTCGACATGGTTCTCCGGCTCGAAGCGAGCGACCACCAGGTGATAGTCACGGCTCGCCAGGCCGAGCCCGGCCAGCCGTTCCGTGCCGGGATTGCCGAGAATCGGTGCGCCGTAAGGAATGTAGTCGGTGGGCACGTGAAAACGCCGGGAATAGTAATCCTGAATGCCGACCGCGTCGGCGATGAGCGCGTCCGACCAGCGCACGGCGAGCGCTTCGGCGCCGCGGTAGTAACGGCGGCCCAAAGCCCCCCACTTGGCACGTTTCCACTCGAGACCGTCCACGTGGGTGACGACCGGAATGCGCCGCGCCCGCAGTATCGGCAGCAGCGGCGCGTTCGCGGCATTGAAGACGAACGCGACGTCGGGCCGGTGTTTCACCGCGTGCAGCACGGAAAGCGCGGTATGGCTGAGCGTTTCGAGGCTTTTGCGGCGCAGCGCGGGCAAAGTCACCAGCCGCATGCCCTGGTACTCGCCGAACCCGTCGCCAGCGTCGGGATCCTCGGTGCGGCGGCAATAGACGGTGACCTCGTGACCCAGCTTGACCAGGCGATACCCGACTTCCTCGATGCAGGTCTCAAAGCCGCCGTAACGCGCCGGAACACCGCGCGTGCCTATCATCGCAATGCGCATCCGTCACCGATCGGGTCAAGTTCACCGGAATCCGTCACCCGTTCAGCACAACGCCGACCTGGTGGTCTGGACTGGACCCGGTCGGCGTCACACGTATGAGTGCCAGCATAGTAATATCAGTGATCGCCTCCGGTGTTACACCGTTCGCGGGATTCGTCTGGTCCAATCGGTCAATTCGAGGGAACCCCATGAGCTTCACCGGTGCGCGGGCCCGCATTCCGGCGGCGGGCAGCCTGGGGAATCCCGGGGCGATCTGGCCGGTCGCGTGCGTACTCGCCTTGGTCGTGGCCAGTGACTACAAATTCCGGCTGCGCGCCAATGACCAGGCGGTCACCGGGAACGCCGACCTGTTCGTGCTCGCCGAAATCGGAACTTACGCACTGGTCGCGATCTTCCTTTTCGTCCGGTTCCGGCCGGACACCCGGGTCCGCCGTCCAGATGTGGTGACGTTCCTCTCTTATGCGTACGCGCTCATGCTCGCGGGCTCGGCGCTGTATTCGCCTTACCTGAAACTCGCGCTGGTGCGGGGCGCGCAGGTGCTGGTCGTGCTCGCGCTGTCCCGGGCGCTCGCGCGACACGCGAAACCCGCCGACATGCACCGCGTCGCGCACGGGTTCTTCGTGCTGATCGCCGGTTCGGTGCTGCTCGGCCTGCTGGTGCGCTTCCCGCAGGGAAAGCTGCAGGCAGGCCGGTTCACCTGGCTTTACGTGCACCCGGTCGAGGCGGGCGAGATGCTGGCGATCGCCGTGGTGCTGCTCGCCGGATACGTGCTCGCGCACGGCCTGGAGCGCGCCGGGCCGCGCTGGCCGCTCCCGGTCTACCTCGTGCTGCTGGCGATCTGCGCCGGCGGCCTGATCGCGACGAAGACCCGCGGCGCGGTGATCGGCGCGATCGTCGGCGTGCTCCTGGTGGTCTGGACCAGATGGCGCGGGCAGCGCAAGGTCGAGGCGGGCGTGGTGCTCGCGGTCGTGCTGATCACGATCGCGCTGAGCAGCTCGTCGGCCATCGAGTCGTTCTTCGCGCGCGGCGAGACGCTGGCGAAACTGTCCACCTTGAACTCGCGGACCGACCTCTGGGGCTACGCGTTCGAGCTGTTCCCCGAGCATCCGCTGTACGGCTTCGGGCTGACCGCCTCACGCGGGCTGTTCCTGGAGAGCATCGGGCTCGGCGGCGGGCACAACGCGCTGGTCAACCTGCTGATGGACACCGGGATCCTCGGCGCGGCCTGCTGGCTGGCACTGCTGGTGGCCATCCTGCTGGCGGCGCGGCGGCTGACCCTGCCGGTCGAGCGGATGATGATCCTTTCGGTACTGCCCGCGATGATCGCGAACTCGGTCTTCACCGAAGGGCTGGGCGCGCCCGCCAACGTCGGCTGCACCTGGCTGTTCGTGCTCGCCGCCTGGGTCGGCGTGGCGAGGCGCGCGTGAAGATCCTGATGGCGCACGCGTCGGCGGAGCTGTACGGATCGGACCGCGTCTTCGCCGAATCCGTGCAGGCGTTGCGCGACGCGGGACA
Organism: Amycolatopsis xylanica; assembly: GCF_900107045.1. GTDB lineage: Bacteria > Actinomycetota > Actinomycetes > Mycobacteriales > Pseudonocardiaceae > Amycolatopsis > Amycolatopsis xylanica. The sequence continues at coordinate 340,410 of NZ_FNON01000001.1, read as the reverse complement.
CGAGGTCGTCGTCACCCTGCCGCAGGACGGGCCGCTCGCCGCCGCGCTCGGCGAGGTCACCGTCTGCCCGGTTCCGGTGCTGCGCAAGGCGGCGCTGCGGCCATCCGGGCTCATCGGGCTACTCCGGGAGACGGCGTCGAGCCTGCGGCCGATGGTCCGTCTGATCCGGACACACCGCCCAGGCGTGCTGTACGTCAACACGGTCACCGTGCCGCTGTGGCTGCCGCTGGCGCGCCTGCTCGGCGTCCGGGTGCTCGCGCACGTCCACGAGGCCGAAGACGGTGTCGCGGCGCCGATCCGGGTCGCGCTGGCCGCTCCCCTGCTCGCCGCGCACACGGTCGTGGTGAACAGCCTCGCGACCGCGGGCGTGCTCCACCGCGCGCTGCCCCGGCTGGCCGCGCGGACCCGCTTGATCTACAACGGGGTTCCCGGGGCGCCGGTGACCCCGGTGGCCGGCCCCGGGTTCCGGATCGTGCTCGTCGGGCGGATCTCGCCCCGCAAGGGCACCGACGTCGCCGTGCGTGCGCTGGCGCTGCTCAGGCGTGCCGGGATCGACGCGACGCTGGAGCTGGCCGGGTCGATCTTCCCCGGCTACGAGTGGTTCTCCGACGAGATCGACGGCTTGATCCAAGCCGGGAACCTGACCGGTTCGGTGCGGCTGAGCGGTTTCCGTGACGACGTCTGGGACGCCTACGCCTACGCGGACGTCGCGATCGTGCCGTCGCGCGTCGAGCCGTTCGGCAACACCGCGGTCGAGGCTCAGCTCGCCGGCGTGCCGGTCATCGTCACGGACGCGCAAGGGCTGCCCGAAACCGTCGATCATGGACGGCGGGGCGCGGTCGTCCCGGCCGGTGACGCCGAGGCGCTGGCGGCCGAGCTGCGCAAGGTCTTCGAAAACCCAGGCGCCGCAACGGAAAAAGCCCGGTTGGCCACTGCCGAGGCCACCGGGCTCTTCGCACCCCAGCGCTACCGCGCCGAGATCGTTTCCGTGCTCACCGCGCTCAGTACGCTCCCTCGCCGCCGACCACGGCGCGCACGGTCTTCCAGAGGATGACCATGTCGAGCGCGAGTGACCAGTCTTCGACGTAGCGCAGGTCGAGCCGGATGCTCTGGTCCCATGTGAGGTCACTGCGGCCGCTGACCTGCCACAACCCGGTCAGGCCCGGCTTCACCAGCAGGCGGCGGCGAGCGTCGGAGCCGTACTTCTTGGTCTCTTCGGGCAGCGGCGGGCGCGGCCCGACGAGCGACATCCTTCCGTAAAGGACGTTGAACAGCTGGGGCAGCTCGTCGAGCGAGTAACGCCGCAGCATCGAGCCGACCTTGGTGATGCGGGGATCCTTGCGCATCTTGAACAGTGGCCCGGCGCCTTCGTTGTCCTTCTCGAGTGTTTTCCGGACCTTGTCGGCGTCGGTGATCATCGTGCGGAACTTGAACATCGTGAAGGAGGCGCCGTCGCGGCCGATCCGGCGCTGCTTGTAGATCACCGGGCCGCGGTCGTTCAGCTTGATCGCCAGCGCGATCATCAGCAGCAACGGGGAAAGCACGGTCAGCAGCAGCGCCGAGGCGCACCGGTCGACGAACTCCTTGACGAGCCGCCTGCCGCCGGTGAAGCGCGGGGCGGTGACCCGCAGCAGCGGCATGCCGAGCACGCTCGAGACGTTCAGGCGCGGGCCCGCGACCTCCATCAGCACCGGCGCGACCACCATCTCCGCCGAGGTGCCTTCGAGGTCCCAGGCGAGCTGCTGCAGCCGCTGCGGGGTCCAGTACTGGTCGGCGGTCACCGCGACCACCCGGTAGCCGCCGCGGCGCACGTGCTCGGCCAGCTCGTCGAGCCTGCCGACCACCGGCACACCGTCGACCTCGCCGGTGTCCCGCTCGGCGCCCGTCCCGCTGAACGTGCAGGCGGCCTCGACCCGCCACCCCACATGGGGTTCGGTGCGCGTGCGGCCGATCAGGTCGGCGACCGTGTCCGGGGCGCCGGCGGCCATCACCGGCAACAGGCAGCGACCCTGCCTGCGCTGGCGGTGCAGCACCTGACGGAGCAAATACCGTTGCGGGAAGGTGATGAGCGCGATCACCGGCACCACGATGAACACCCACGGCTGGACGTCCAGCGCGCCGAACAGCAAGCCGCCCAACGCGACCAGCACCGCGGCGGTCACCAATCCCCTGCCGAGGCGGCGGTACTCCTCCGCGCCCTCGCCGAGCACCCGCTGGCTCCACGCGCGGCTGGCAGGCAGCGCGCAGAGCACGGCGGCGATGGTGCCGATCGCGTGCATGTTGTGCAGTTCCAGCTTGTCGATGATGGCCGCGCTGATCGCGATCACCACCAGTGTCGCCAGCACATCGGCCCCGATGACCCAGGCGCGGTAGTGCGCTTCCCAGGCCGTCGAAGGTGTCTTCCGCGAACTGTCCTCGGCGACCACCGCGCGGGGAGTCCGCTTGGCAGGGCGGGGAATCTGGCGAAGGTCGATATGCGGAGTCGCCTCACCCACTGGTGAAGATGACCGCACCGACTCTTCCATCGGACCTCCTGCGTCGTTCACTACCGGATACACGCCGCAAACCTTGAGTTAACCCAAAACCAACTACAGAGAGTTATTGATCCCCGTATGTCGTCAGTCACCAATCGGGCGACACTCGCCAAGGTATCGGTGACTCTCACGACGGCGTTACAGGTGTCACAGAAGGATTTCGGCGTCCCAGGAAGCGAAATGATCGCCGGAAAGATAACGAGAAGATGACGGCGAGTGATCAGCCGCTCGAATTCCACAACTACACAATGTAGTCGGAAAATCAATGACTCCACCGGTCCCGCGGCTCACCCAGCGTCCACTACTCCAGTCAGGTGACAAACCCCTTCCATTCCACAATGGACACTGCGCTGAGTAGACTTTCCACAGTGGACAAAGCGGGCAGCGGCCACCGGAACGCGGCGGCCGGACTGTCCAACGAGCCACCGCGCGGGCGGTGACGTTCACCACCGAAAGTTCCCGGTACGAATTTTCCGTCGCAGCCGCGAGCGTCCACAGTGCCCCATTCGGGTGTCCCGCGTCACATCCCGGCAGCCCAGGCCGCACCTATTACAACAAAGATCTCGCGCTCCGCACGCGTCCTGTCGACCTTTGCGCCCGGCGCCCGGATGTCACCGGAAGCCGCAACCGGCGCAGGAGTGAAAGGTGAACGGCTCACCACGAGCGTGGAATGCGCGTCACAGCGGCACTTCATCACAGCCCCGTCACCGGATCTGCAAGTTGCAGAATCGGCGGCGCTGAAAAACCGGCACCCGGAAAGAGCAAAGCCCCCGGACTCGGTGAGTCCGGGGGCTTTGCTTGTGGTGGGCGATACTGGGATCGAACCAGTGACCCCTTCGGTGTGAACGAAGTGCTCTCCCGCTGAGCTAATCGCCCGCCTCGCGGTGTGAAACACACTCTAGCGGACGACTTTTGGACTCCGGCAAAGGGGTGGTTCAAAGCGTGCACGGACCGCGCTGCCCCGGCCACGGAGCGAACAACACAGTGCTAGCGAGGGCTGTGCGGTGCACCCATCCGGGCAGCGACGTTCGACATTCGTGCGACGGTGCTATCGCGGGCCGGATAAACCGAGCAAGATGTATCCAGGACGACCTCAGGGGTGCATGCGGAGGCCTGCGCGTCGAGGGTGATGATGGGGTGAGGACCGGCGCTGAGCCCCCGTACGGGTGATCTAGACCAAACCCGCGAGCGGAACAGCGTTTCGGTACGTCTCTCCATCAGCACTCGGTCGACCGGGCCGGGAAGGGAGAAGAAGGGTAGGACGATGCGCAACGATCACGTGACGCTCCGCTCGACGGCGGTCTTCGACCTGCTGGCCCCGCGGACGCCCGCGGTTCCGGTGAAGGTGGAGCTGCGATACGACACCCGCGACCCGTACGCCGTGGTCGCCGCCTTCCGCACCGGACGGGCAGGCTGGGTCGAATGGGTGTACGCCCGCGACCTCCTCGCCGACGGCCTCCTCGCCGACGCCGGCGACGGCGACGTCCGCATCCGCCCTTCGGTCGAAGACCCCGAGTCGGTCCTCATCGAGCTCAACTCCCCCTCCGGGCACGCGATGTTCGAAGCCTCCGCCCAGGAGCTCGCCGACTTCCTCGACCGCACCTACGACGTCGTGCTGCCGGGCAACGAGCACCTCTGGGTCGACGTCGACGACGCGCTGACCCACCTCATTCCCAACGATTTGAGCTGATGACGCGCCTGCGACACCGAAAGGCCACCCCCCTGTCACAGGCGTTTCCGGGGTGGGATATTGTTTTCACACACCACGGCGACGGGCTCCCGGAACCGAGGTAGTGCGGATGTAGCGCAGCTGGTAGCGCATCACCTTGCCAAGGTGAGGGTCGCGGGTTCGAATCCCGTCATCCGCTCGGAAGGCCCTCTCGGGCCTGACACGGTGGAGTGGCCGAGAGGCGAGGCAACGGCCTGCAAAGCCGTGTACACGGGTTCGAATCCCGTCTCCACCTCGCGCGATTAGCTCAGCGGGAGAGCGCTTCCCTGACACGGAAGAGGTCACTGGTTCAATCCCAGTATCGCGCACCATACTTTTTCACAGATCAAAGCCCTGTCCCTCTTCATGAGGGATGGGGCTTTACTGTTGAGCCAGTAAGAACCTTCACGCAGGCATCTTCTGGGTCCACTGCCGCGATATTCCACTAAGGACAGTCAGGGCCGGGCGGAGCGAACGCCACCTGACCGTATTCGGCCCCGGCACATCCCGCCCCTTGCCTGTGCCGACGCGGCGAGCTAACGTGCCACCTCATCAAGTGGCATGCCACTCTATGGAAGTGGCTTTCCACACCACGACGGCGTGGGTTCGGAGGCATGATGTCGCGTGTGCTGCCCAGAGCTGGGAGCCCGATCGAGACGGCCGCGATGCGGAAAGTGACCTGGCGGGTCGTTCCGCTGCTGGTTCTGGGGTACTTCGTCAGCTACCTGGATCGGATCAACATCAGTTTCGCCAAGTTCGGCTTGGAGCAGGAGTTCGGGATGAGCGCGACCCAGTACGGGTTCGCGGCCGGGATCTTCTTCGTCGGCTACATCCTGGCCGAGGTGCCCAGCAACATGATCCTCGCGAAGGTCGGCGCCCGCGTGTGGCTGTCCCGCATCCTGGTGACCTGGGGCCTGGTCGCCGCCGCGACGGCGCTCGCGCCCAATCTCACCACCGTCTACGTGTTGCGGTTCCTGCTCGGCGTGGCCGAAGCCGGGTTCTTCCCCGGCATCCTGCTGTACCTGACGCGGTGGTATCCGACCGCGCGGCGCACCAAGATCGTCGCGACCGTCATGGTGTCGATCCCGGTCGCCAGCGTGATCGGGAATCCGGTCAACGGCTGGATACTCGACACCTTCGACGGCGCCTGGGGTGTCGACGGCTGGCGCTGGGTGTTCATTCTCGGCGGGGTTCCCGCGGTGGTGCTCGGGATCGTCGGGTTCTTCGCGCTCACCGACCGGCCGGAGAAGGCTCGCTGGCTCACCGGACCCGAACGCGAATGGCTCGCTTCGACGCTGGCGGCGGAGGAGGCCGAACGGGCGGCGAGCGCGCCGCGCGGGCATTGGGCGGCGCTGAAGGACAAGCGCGTGATCGCGTTGTGCGCGGTCTACTTCTTCGTGCTGTGCGGCGCTTATCCGCTGACGTACTGGATGCCGTCGGTGATCAAGGGTGTCGGGCGCGGGCTCAGCAGCACCCAGGTCGGCTGGCTCTCGGCCGTGCCGTTCCTGCTCTCCGCGATCTGCATGTACGTCACCGGCAGGCTCGTGCCGCCAGGCGGGTCGACGCGGCCGGTCACCGTCGCGCTGATCATCTCGCTGGTGACGTTCGCCGGCACCGCGCTGCTGCTGGGTGTCCCGGTCGCCGCCTTCGCCGTGATCACGGTCGCGACCATGGCGGCGCAGACGGCGAAACCGCTGTTCTGGGCTGTGCCGACCGCGTACCTGGCCGGCGTCGGCGCGGCCAGCGGACTCGCGCTGATCAACTCGCTGGGCAACGCGGCGGGCTTCGTCAGCCCGTTCGCGGTCGGGTGGATCAAGGACGCCTCAGGCGGCGATACCGGCTTGTCGATGCTCGTGATGATCTCGGCGAATGTCGTCGGACTGGCCGTGCTGACCGGGTTGGCGATCTCCGCACGCCGGCGCGGGGCAGCCGGGCTCGTGGGCTCCTAAGCGATATGCTGGCAGGCACGGCCGGTGACCCACTGTGCCCGCCAGCATTCCCGGAGAGGCCCGTGACGCAGGAGACCCAGGCGGAGAGCAAGTCCGAGCAGATCGCCGCCGACATCCGGGACGCGATCCGCGCTGGCAAGCTGACGCAGGGCGTGCTGTATTCCTCGCGCGAACTCGGCGAGATGTTCGGCGCCTCGCGGACACCGGTGCGTGAGGCGCTGCTCAAGCTGGCCGATGTCGGCCTGGTCCGCATCGAACGCAACCGCGGCGCCCGCGTCGTCGGGCAGGACGGCCGCGGCATCGTCGAGCTGTGCAGCCTTCGCCTGCTGCTCGAGCCGCCGGCCTGCCGCAACGCCGCCGCCGTGCTGACCTCACGCGACGACGAGGAAATGCTGGCCGAGTACCGGATCATGGAGTCGCGTGCCGACGCGGGCCCGGAATACTTCGCCGCGGACGAACGCCTGCACGACCTGATCCTGCGCGCAGGCGGCAACGCCCGGCTCGCCAAGGTGGTCAGCGAGCTGCGTCAGACCTTGGCATTGGACGGCAGGCTCAGCGTCCCGCGCTACCAGCCGGTCGAAACGGCGCTCAAAGACCACTGGGCGATCGTCGACGCGCTGCTCAAGCGTGACGGGCTGGCCGCGGAGCGCGCGATGCGCAAGCACATCTTCCGGTCCGGGGACCTGCTGGTGACGCACAGCAGCGAGGACAACCGCGGGCTCGTCGCCGAATGGCGCCGATGGGTCGAGATCGCCGTCCCGGCCGGGGAGCAGATCGTCCTCTGATTCCGCGGTCACGCGGACTGTGACCCTTCACATTCACTAGTTGCATGCTACTTGGTCATAGTAGTACGTTACGCCGCACTGGAAGGAGCTCCATGACTAGCTACGCGACCTCGGTCGCCGACGGCATCCGCGCGACGAAACCGGACCTCATCGGCTATGTCCCGTCCGTCAGCGTCGCACCGGTGATCACTGATCTGTCCGCACACGACGCCAAGGTTTTCCCCTTGTCCCGCGAGGAAGAAGCGATCGGCGTACTCGGCGCGCTGCCGCTGGCCGGTGGTTTCGGCGCGATCGTCATGCAGGACAACGGGTTCGGCAACGCACTGACCGCGCTCACGACGTTTTCGATCGCCTATCACCTGCCGCTGCTGATCGTGGCCAACACCCGCGGCGGACTCGGCGAGTACAACTCGATGATCCACACCTTCAGCCAGCACACCCCCGCACTCCTGTCGCGGATCGGAGTGCCCGCGTTCGAACTCGACCGGCGCAGCACGCCCTCGGACTGGGCGGCCGTGGTCGAGGAGGCGGGCACACACGCGCGGATGACCTTCCGCCCGGTCGCCGTGCTGGCACATTTCTGGTCCACCGACGGAAAGGGGGCCTGACGGTGAAACGCTTCGACGCGCTGGCCGTGCTGGCCGAGCTCACCCGCGACGTCCCGGTGGTGGTGACCTGCGCCGCGTCCAGCCGGGAACTCGCCGCGATCGCGGACCGGCCGAATCACCTGTACCTGCTGGATTCGATGGGGCTGGCCGGTTCCGTCGCCACCGGACTGGCATTGCGTCTCGGCGACGCGCCGCTCCCCCGCGTCGTCGCCATCGAAGGCGACGGCTCGCTGCTGATGAACCCCAACGTGCTGGCCACCGCCGGATATCTGCGGCCGCGAAAACTGCTGATGGTGTTGCTGGACAACGGTGTCTACGGCGCCACCGCGAACCTCCCGACCCACGCCGGGCGCCTCGACCTCGGCCGGATGGCGGCCGCGGCGGGCTGGACCACCCGAGTCACCGCGACCGCCGACGAGTTGTGTGACGCGTGGACCGAACTCGAAGGCATCGAGGGGCCCGTTCTGCTCCACGTGCGCATCGAACCCGGCAACGCCACGGATATCCCGAAACTTCTGGAAGACCCCGTGATCTTGGGGCGGCGGTTCCAGGACTGGCTGCTCACGCACGCGGGAGCCACGCGATGATCACCACGGTGAACCCGGCGACCGGCCGTCCACTTGAGACATATGCGTACACAGCTCCGGAAGATCTCGACCGCGTCCTCGACAGCGCGCTCGCCGCGGTTTCGGATGAGGATCGGGTGAAAGCGTTGCGGCGCCTGGCAAATCTCCTGCGAAACCGCGCCGCCGAGCACGCGCTGCTGATCACCACCGAGATGGGCAAGCCACTCCGCGAATCGCTCGCGGAAATCGAAAAGTGCGCGTTCGCGTGCGACTACTACGCCGACCGCCTGCCCGCACTGCGCACCCCGCGGCAGGTGCCCGTCCCGCCGGACACCGCACGGGTGGAGATCACCCCGCTCGGGGTGGTGCTGGCGATCATGCCGTGGAATTACCCGTTCTGGCAGGTCATCCGTTCGATGGTGCCGGTCGTCGCGATCGGCGGCGCGGTGGTGCTCAAGCACGCCGACAACGTCTCGGGCTGCGCTCGGGCCGTCCAAGGATTGTTCGACGAAGCTTTCGGCACCGGCACGCTCAGCTCGGTGCGCTTGCCGCCGGACCGGATCGGGGCGCTCATCGACGATCCGCGCGTCGCGGCCGTCGCGTTCACCGGCAGCAACAAGGTCGGCGCGCTCGTCGGCGCCCGAGCGGGCGCCGCGGTGAAGAAGACCGTGCTGGAACTCGGCGGCTCCGACCCCTTCCTCGTGCTGAGCGACGCCGACATCCCCGCCGCCGCGGCGGCCGCGGTGCGGTCACGCTTCCTCAACACCGGACAGAGCTGCATCGCGGCCAAGCGGCTCATCGTCCACCAAGACGTCGCGGACGAGTTCATCGACGCGGTCGTGGCCGGGGTCGAAGGGCTGGTGGTCGGCGACCCGGCCGACCCCGGCACCGACCTCGGCCCGATGGCGCGCGCGGATCTGCGCGACGAGCTGCACCAGCAGCTGACCACGGCAGTGGGCGCGGGAGCGCGACTGCTCACCGGCGGCCGTCCGGACTCTCGCCCGGGCGCGTGGTTCCAGCCGACCGTCATCGAGGTCCCCGACCCCGGCGACATCACCTTCCGCGAAGAGACCTTCGGCCCACTTGGCGCCATCCTGCGCGTGCCGACCGACGCCGAAGCGATCGCGGTGGCGAACGCGAGCCGGTACGGGCTCAGCGGTTCCGTCTGGACCGCCGACCCCGGCCGCGCCGAAGCCGTCACCGCTCAGCTCCGGGTGGGTTCGGTGTTCGTCAACCGCATCTCCGAATCCGATCCCCGGCTGCCCGTCGGTGGAGTGAAGGCCAGCGGGCACGGCCGTGAACTCGGCACCGCGGGCGTACTCGAATTCGCCAACCTCAAGACCATCCGCGCCGCCTGACCACAAAGGACGATCACTCGTGAAGATCAGCACCATCCGCACCCGTGCCGTCAGCGTCCCGGTCAGCCAGGCGACCAGGATGTCCAACCGCGTGCTCGCCGACCGCCACTACGTACTGGTCGAGGTCACCGACTCCGACGGCCGCACCGGCCTCGGCTACACCTACGCGGGCACCGCGGGCGGGCCGCTCACCCGCACCGCGGTCGACGAACTCCTCGCGCCCGGTTACCTCGGCGCCGAAGCCGACGACATCGTCGGCCTCTGGAGCCGCGCCTACCAGGAAACCCTGCTCGCCGGACGCCGCGGCGCGATCATCCGCGCGCTCTCGGCACTCGACATCGCGCTCTGGGACCTCAAAGCCCAGCGCGCCGGTCAGCCACTGGCCGTACTGCTCGGCGGCTCGACGAATCCTCTGCCCGCCTACGCTTCCGGCGGCTACTACCGGGACGGCGATGGTGACTGGACCGACGCCGTCACCGCCGAAATCGCCTTCAACAAAAGCCAAGGCTTCACCGACCACAAGATCAAGGTCGGCGGCCTGAGCATCGCGGAAGACGCCCGCCGCGTCGCCGCGGCCACCGAGGTCATCAACGGCACCGGCCGCCTCGCACTCGACGCCAACAACGCCTACCGCTCGGTGGCCGAAGCCCGCGCGGCGATCACGGCGTTCGAACGCGCGGCAGGCGAGACCGGCCTCTGGTGGTTCGAAGAACCCCTGTCCCCCGAAGCCATCACCGGCCACGCCGAACTCGCCCGCCACACCGTCACCCCGGTCGCCACCGGCGAGATCCACCAGACCCGCTGGGAGTTCCGCGCCCTGCTGGAAACCGGTGCGGCGGCGATCATCCAGGCCGACGCGGGCGTCGCGGGCGGCGTCACCGAGTGGCTGCGGATCGCCCACACGGCCGACAGCTTCGGCGTGCCGATGGCCCCGCACTGGCACCACAACCTCCACACCCACCTCTGCGCCGCGATCGCGAACACCCTCGTCGTCGAGTACTTCGCAGCCGAGAAAGGCATCTACAACTTCGAAACACTGCTGACCGAAGCCACCCGCCTGCGCTACGCCGACGGACACGTCCTGGTACCGCATCGGCCGGGGCTGGGCATCGACCTGGACGAGTCTTCCGTCGCGCGACACGAACTGCCTCGCTGAGCCACTTGTCTGCCATGAAGACCTTGCTTCGCTCATCCGGCAGGCCGAGCCGGCCAGGTCCAGGCGGAGCGCAGGATGAAGGCCAGTAGCAGCACCTCGAGTCCGATGGAGAGGCAGTAGAAGTAGGAGTAGGTCCACGTCTCCCCTGCCGCGTTGAACAACGAGACGGGGATGTAGAGCGTCGCGACGACGAGGTTGAGGGTGCGGTCGGCACGGGCGGGCAGTGTCACGGAGAGCAGGATCATGAGGATCGGGATGGCCATGAGCGCGAGCGCGATGGTGATGAACGTGGGGCCGGTGTGGAACTCGTGGACGGTGCCTGCCAGTAGGCCGTCGAGGAAGCCGGGCTTGTACAGGGCGAGGTAGTCCACGTAGATGTAGAAGAACATGAAGCTGGTCCATGCCGCCGCGAGTTTGACCCGCACGGGCAGGCGCAGGTCTTCCAGCGTGTTCCGGGACTGCGGATTCTCTGGTGCGGTGCGGGACTGAGGTGTTCTCATCGGTGCTCCTCGGCTTGCTCGGTTGGGTGCGTTCACCTTCACGGATGCGGGCGGCGGGCACATTGGCCCCGGAGCCGGATTCGACTTGGCCGTTGGCACAGCCGAGCTCTTGTACTTTCGGCGGAGGCACCGAGCACATGGACTGCCTAGGCTGATCGGATGGCCACCAACGCGCTCCGCTCGCTGTGGGCCGAACCTCGGCCCACGAACGCTCCGGGCCCGAGGCCGCGGGACTGGGCCTTGGCCGCGGTACTGATCTGCTGGTCAGTGCTGGAAGTGGTGCTTCGCCAAGACATGGCTCCGCTCCCGCTGCAGCTCTTCGCGGTGCTCGCGGTCCTCGGCCCGCTGCTGTGGCGACGCACGCACCCACTCGCCGCGGTCGCGGTCTCCTGCGGCACGCTGACGATCGTCGACATCGTCAGAAGTCTCACCGGCGCGCAAGGCACCCTGGTGAACAGCACCCTCGCGGTGCTGATCCTGGCGTACGCCCTGTTCCGGTGGGGCTCCGGCAGGGAAGCCGCGAGCGGCCTCGGCGTCATCCTGCTCTGGCTGGCCGCCATCATCACCCACGGCGCCGACCCCGTCACCCCGACGGAAGCGGTCGCGGGATACGCGTTCTTCCTGTTCGCCGCCGCGCTCGGCGCCGCGATCCGCTATCGCGCGAAGATCCGCGTCCGCGACATCGACCACGCCAAGGCCCGCGAACGCGAACTGCTCGCTCGCGAGCTCCACGACACCGTCGCCCACCACGTCTCGGGGATCACCATCCAGGCCCAAGCAGGACGTGCCGTCGCGGCCTCCCATCCCGAGCGTGCCGTCGAGGCACTGGCGGTCATCGAGGACGCGGCGAGCCGCACCCTCACCGAGCTGCGCGCCATCGTCGGCGTGCTGCGCGCCGCACAGGACACCGGGTTCGCGCCGCAGCCCGGCGTGGCCGAGGTCGAACGGCTCGCCGCTGCCGGCCAGAGCGGTCCCCGCGTCAAGGTGACGCTCTCCGGCGAGTTCGACGACCTCAGCCCGGCGGTCGGGGCCGCGATCTACCGCCTGGCCCAGGAATCCATCACCAACGCTCGACGGCACGCCCGCCACGCGACCGAGGTCACCGTCGCCGTCACGGGCGACGCCGACCAGGTACGGCTGACCGTCGACGACGACGGCTCCACCCCGGGCGGCCGCGCCCCGGCTGGCTACGGCCTGGTGGGCATGCGCGAACGCGCCTCACTGCTCGGCGGCACCTTCCACGCGGGCCCCGCCGCGGAACGGGGCTGGCGGGTGGAGGCGGTCCTGCCCAGGACCGGGACGCCACGATGAGCATCAGGGTCCTCATCGCCGACGACCAGCCGATCGTGCGCACCGGGCTGACCATGCTGCTCGACGCCCAGCCCGGCATCGAGGTGGTCGGCGCGGCCGCCGACGGGCGCGAGGCGGTCCGCCTGGCGCTCGAGCTGCGCCCCGACGTCGGCCTGTTCGACATCCGCATGCCGCTGATGGACGGCATCGAAGCCACCCGGCGCCTCGCGGGCCCCGAGGTCACCGACCCGCTGCCGATCGTGGTCATCACCACCTTCGACCTCGACGAGTACGTCCACGGGGCGCTCAAGGCCGGTGCCCGCGGGTTCCTGCTCAAGGACGCCGGATCCGCACTGCTGACCCAGGCCATCCACGCCGCCGCCGACGGAAACGCACTGATCGCCCCCAGCGTGACCGTCCGGCTGCTCGCAGCCTTCGCCCACGCGCAGACCCCACCACCGAAGCAGCCGATAGAACCGCTCACCGCCCGCGAGGAGGAAGTCCTCGTGCCTGTGGCCCAAGGCCGCACCAACAATGAGATCGCCGGCGACCTCTACATCACCCCGAGCACCGTCAAAGCCCACCTCGCCAGCCTCATGCGCAAGCTCGGCGCCCGAAACCGCGTCGAGGTCGCCATGTGGGCCTACGAGACCGGCCGTATTTGAGGCTGATGAACCGGTTCTGATCCGCGTACCCTCTGCGCGGTGAGCATCCTGTATCGCGAACCCGAACTCGACTACGACGAGATGGTGGAGCACGTCACCCTCAATTACCGGGTCGAGGAGCTCCCGGCGTTGCAGGCGACCGCTGGTAAACCCGGCGAACGCCTCTGGTTCATCGAGGACATCGGAACCGTCTACGTGATACGCCGCGAGAACGACAAATCGTCCGGCTTCTGGCAGCTGGAGCACCAGCACCCGCTGGACACGGTGCGGTGGCTCACCGGCAGGCTCGAGTACACCATCCTCACCAGGCTGCGCAGGCCGCACCGCTCCCGCGAATACGCGCTCGACCCGGAGCTGGCGGAGCGCGATCTCGCCGTCCTCGACGAACTGGAACGGGTGTGGCTCTCCGGCACCGGCCCGGCTCAGATCCCCTCCCTCAACATCCGGATCCAGGAGATCGAAGCCGACCTCGCCCAAGCCAAAGCGATGCGCGCGCGGCATCTCCTGACCGAGTTCGGCGACGACCCGGCCCGAGTCGCCACCGAACTCGGGGTCGACCACGACACCGCCCGCGACATGCTCACCGTGCGCGACCGGTACCACGCCTGGATCCGCCGCGGCACGGTCAAGTCCCGCGAGGCCTTCCCGGTGCACACGCCCACCGGGGCGACCGGCCTCCCCGACCGGCTCGCCACCCGGCTGATGACCGCGGCCTGCGGCGACGAAGACGTCGTGCCCGGCAAGACTTATCCGCGGCCCCTCCCCGCCGAACTCGCTCCCTGGTACGTCTACATCGGCACGGTCGGGCACTGCGTCGCCGTCGCCATCGACGGCATCTATCAGCAGGACGGCGACCCCTGGGACTACATGGCCGTCGTGCCCGTCAAGACGGTCCTCCGCGCCGGGTGGACCATGACCGACGGGGTCGTCGTATCCCCCGTCCCTTACGAAGAATTCCTCGGCTGCGCCGCCCTCGACGAAGACGACACGGAACTCTGAAACGTAGTCTCGGCGGATGGCTGGCGCGCCTGGTCACCGGAATCCCGCGATCATGGGCATGTCAACGGCTGGTAGGCCCGGTCGGGCAGGTACTGCTGCCACTGTCGTGGGGTGATCGGGTCGCCTGCCGCGGTGCAGAGTGTGGTGAGGATGCGTTCGGGATCACTGTCCCAGAGGTCGACTCCTCTGTCGCTCGGGCTGGAGCGAGTGACGGCGATGGTGCGGCCATCGGGACTGAAAGCGAGCGTTTCGAACTCGAAAAGCCTTGCGGGCAGGTAAAACTGGAGCTGCGGAGAGTCCGGATCGGACACATTCCACACCTCGGGGCGATCCTCCAGGCCCCAGGCGGCGTTGCGGTTCCTGGCGATGAACGCGAGGCGGGTGCCGTCGGGGCTGAAAGTCATCGCCGCGGTGTCGATCCGGGTAACGCTCACGGGCGCGGTGGTGGTGGGTCTCCCGCCCTCGGCCCGCCAGAGACGCACGGTCGCGCCGAAGGAGACGGCCAGCATCTTTCCGTCTGGGCGCAGGGCGAAAGTCGGATATACCGCATCCGGTGGCAGCGGAAGCCGCCACCGTTCGGCAGGCCGCGCGGTGTCGCTGACGTCCCAGCCGTGTATCTCCTGGTTCGTCTCTTGCCGGTTTCGTGGTGGTTCCCCGACCGTCGCCTGGACGACCAGAGTGGCGCCGTCGGCGGAGAAGGCCATTTGGTAGGTCTCAACCGGGATCTGCGCGAGTTTCCGGGGATTTCGGGGATCTGTGATGTCGTACAGCCGGACCGCGGGCGGTCCCGGTTTGCGCCCCGCCGCTGTGTTGCCGTCGGACACGGCGAGGATCGGTTTGGTGGGATGGAACGCCAGAGCGGCCACGCCGTTCGCGATATCACCGATCGTGCCGACGGCGGGCATCCCGGGTGCTCTCGTGTCACGCAGATGGACGACCAGCCGTTCGCCGTCAGCAGGCTCCCCGGCGGCGAGGATGGTCCCGTCAGGGCTGAGAGAGACCTCGGCGGCGTATCTTCCGCGGTGCGGGAAAGAGGACGTGCCCACCTTCGCCGGATGAGCCATGTCGGTCACATCCCACAAACTGGTGGCGTTGTTTTCCTTCACCACCAGGAGCTGCCTGCGGCCATCGGACCCGAAATCGAGTGCCGTGGAGAAGTACGGCTGGGACGGCAGGGAAACCAGCGCGCCGGGCTGGTCCGCGTTGGCCACATCCCACACGTACACTCCGTTGCCCGTGGCTTGGAGCAGCCGCCTGCCGTCGCTGGGATCGAACACGGCCGCTCCGTACGCGATCCGTGCGCCTGGACTGACCGAGGCACCCGGCGACAGCGCGCCGATGTCGGGGCCGGGCGTGTATTTCAGGAGGTGCCATCCTCCGCCGCAGGTGACGACCACACGGTTGTCCGAGGGGCTGAACGCGACGGATCGGACGCTGTCGGAGCTGCCACAAGGGCTGGGGCGCCTCCCGCCGAGCTGCTCGTCATCCGGCTCGTACGGAACCAGGCGCGGCGCGTGCGGGTCATCGAGCCGCCACACGTGCGGACCGGTCTGCCTGCTGCCGGGCGTGGCGAGGAGGCTGCCAGCCGGATCGAAAGCCACGCGGTGCAAGGGAAGTTGCACGTCCTGGGAGGATTGGGGCAGGTCCCTTTCGTCGAAGGCCGTGACAAGTACCGGGTGAGCGCTGTCGGCGGTGCCCCACAGTTGGATGCGCCCGTCCACGCTGGCGCTGGCGATCAGGTCGCGCCTCGGTGACACCGCCAGCGAGTCGACCTGGGTGGAATGTGCGCGCATGGAAGCCACAGGTTCGAGTTTCGCTGGAGCACGGATATCCCAGACGCGGATCTCGCCTGCGGACATGCCTGTGTAGAGAGTGCCGCTGTCCGCGCCGAAGGCGACCGAGGTCACGGTTCCGTCTACTGTGGACGCGGCGATCGGCCGGGGCGCCGACGGGTCGGCGAGGTCCCACAGCCGCAAAGTCGTCGTCCCAGCCGCTGAGGACTTGTCGTTGTCCGTCACGGCGAGCAGTGTTCCGCCCGGATTGAGGGCGATCGGGCCGGTCCGCGTTCCCTGGGTCCGGCCTGGGTCAGGTACGCCTTTGGCGCGGATCACGACCCCATCGGTGGTGGGGATGGCCAGGACGCGGCCATCGGTGCTGTGCACGATGTCGGAAGCCGGTTCGCCTTCGTTGATCACGCCGGGCGTGCGCTGACTGTTCAGTACCGCGCCCCGACCCGCCTCCGGATGAAGCCGATAAGACAACAGGCTCAGCTGCTTGGCCAAACCTGGTTGCTTGTCGCGGAGGCTTTCCGCCTCGGCGGCGAGGTAACGGGCCAGATCACGGTTCTCGGCCTGTGAGGCCTGACGCTGGAACGCGATGGTGCCGGTCAGGCCGATCGAGGTCAGGAGCACCAGCACACCCAGGAGCGCCCAGGAGAGCCGTTTGCGACGAACGGCCCTGCGTTCGTGCTGCCACGAGTCGGTCAAGAATTCCACGAGTACGGGCTCGAGGTCCGTGGCGCCGGTCGGAGCCTGCGCGGCCCGTTCCCGCGTGGCCGTCAGCCGGTTTCCGCGGTAAAGCCGAGCTTCGTCGCGTCCCGACTGTTCCCATGCCTTGGCATCGTCGGCGAGTTGCTGGTGAACGTGCAGCCAGTCGCGGTCCGCGTCGATCCATTCCCGCAGTCGCCGCCAGGCACTCAGCAGAGCCTCGTGGCTGACGCGGGTGGTGTCGCGGTCGAGCGTGAGCAGCCGGGCCTCGGTGAACTTGTCGATCGCCCGTTGCGCGGCGTCCAGGTCCGGCAGGCCGTGCACCAGCGTGGAACGTTCGACCGGGCGAGCGGTGTCGACGTTGCTCTCCCCCACCCGGACCAGCCGGGGCAGCATGAGTCGCGTGGCCTCCCGGCCAGGCTCGTCCAGGGAGGTGTACACCTGCTCGGCGGTCGTCGCGATGGCCTGGGTGATGCCGCCGGAGGCGCGATAGCCCGCGAAGGTGAGCCTGGTCGCGGTTCGTTGCCGCCAGGTCGCCCACAACGCATGGGACAGCAGGGGAAGCGCCGCGGCGGATGAGGGTCCACCGGTCGTCGCGCCGAGTTCGTGCAGGATCACATCGGCCAGCCCGTCATCGAGTACCAGCCCGGCGGCCGCGGCCGGACGCTCGATCGCGGCGCGCAGCTCTTCCGAGGTCATCGGCTCGACCAGTACCTGGTGATCACGCAGCGCGGCGAGCAGTTCCGGGTGTGCGGCCGCCTCGCCGTAGAAGTCGGCCCGCAACGCGAGTACCACCAGCGCTCGCGGCGGGTTGCCCCGCACGGGCTGGGTGATCGCGGTTATCGCCCGTAGGAAGACGTCGCGCTCCGACGGATCCGGGCAGAGCGTGAAGAGTTCCTCGAGTTGATCGACCAGCACGATCAGCCGGGCATCCGGCCGGTCGGCCAGAAGATCGTCGACCAGGGCGACCGCGCGGCCCGGATCCTCGCGCACCAGGCCCGCCGCGTCGAGGGTCACGGCGTTGAGCTGCGTGACCAACCGGTTCACCGGGTTCGCGGCAGGGGTGAAGCGGAGGACGGGCCAGCTCGCTGATCCCGGCAGGCCGGGTAGCCCACCCTGGTGCAGGCAGGCCAGCAACCCGGCGTTGAGCAAGGATGTCTTGCCGGAGCCGGACGGGCCGATCAGGATCCGCGGCCCAGGCTGGTCAGCGGACGCCATGACCGCGGTGAGGAGCGTGCCGGTCATCCGCTCACGCCCGAAGAACACGTCGGAGTCGTCGGTTCCGAACGCGTCGAGGCCCGGATAAGGACAACGACCTGGGTGCGGCGGTTCATCGGCCTGTTCAGGCTGTGCGGGTATCGCCGGGTTGGGCGCGATGACGAGGCTGCCGGAGCGGTCTCCCGCCTGCCGCCGGGGCAACGGCCGTTGCCGGTCTCGCATGGTGCGGAACACCGCGTCGTACACCGCGTCCAGCGTCAGCGCATGCGGCCCGCGAGCGTCACCGCCGGTCAGCAACTCCAGTAGCGCTCCGGTGAACGCGGTGTGCGTGGCCTCCGGCGGGGCGAGCGCGAGCTGTTCCGCGGACCCGATGAGGTACATCCCGTACCCCGGCGCCTGGGTGAACGCGGGCACCGTGGATCTGCCGCCCAGCGACACCTTCCCGGAGAAGCAGCAGTCGAGCACCACCACGACCGACGTCGCACGACTGGCTTCGAGCGCTTGGCGCAGCGTCGAAAACGACAGCGCCTGATGCTCGGCCATACCGGGAACGAGCCGGTCGGTGCCGCTGGCCGCCAGGTACAGTTCGCCGCCCGCGTCGAGCAGACCGTGTCCGATGAAGTAGACCACCAGCACGGTTTCCGCGCGTTGTGCCTGCTCGGTGACGGCCAACGCCATGCTCTGCGCGTCAGGCGGGTCGAGTACGCCGACCAGGCCATCCTGCTGAACACCACATTTTTCCCGAAGAACCGTCCGCAAATCCTCGAATGTCCGCGTCACGGACGGCACCGACGGCAGTGTGGGGCCGTGGTGGGTGGCGGTCGCGATCAGCAGAACCCGCACCCCGTCACCGGATAAGTCGGTCATCGATCGTCGAGTGGCTTCGATCCCTGTTCGAGCATCGCGGCTATCCGGGCCACTTGATGTTCAAGAGCGGCGGCGTCAAGTTTGGCGACATTCGTGGCCGTCAATTCCACTGATCGGTTCTCTCCGAAGGTCGCTTTGATACGCACCTCACCGCGCCGGGTCCGGAGCCAGGAGATCACCGCGGTGGAGACCGCGGTCGCCGCGCCGGCAGGACCGAGCGCCACCACGAGTGCTTCCAGAACGGGCCCCAGGGTTCCCGGCTCGGCGGCCCGTTCGCTGAGACCGATCCTGCCGCGCAACTCCCCGACGTCGCGTAACCACTCGTGCAATGATCGCAGCTGATCAGCGGAATCCGGTCCGTCCGCGCTCACGACCACATCCACGTTGACTCCCCCCTGGTAGCCGACAGTGCGTCCGAGCCCAGGGTAGCGTCTTGTGAACACGGCCGGGGTGAGCGAGTGGTACCTCTGCTCCGTTAGCCGCAGCGGAGTCACCACTCGCGCGGACACACAACTCTGGCCGAGCTCGATCGCGCGACGAGGGGGTGCGGACGTGGCCGGCGGGTTCGGCGAGCTGCTGCGGCAGTTACGGCGTGCGGCGGGAATGACACAGCAGCAACTGGCCGAGAGTTCCGGCGTGTCCGTTCGCTCCATCAGCAGGCTGGAAGCCGGACAACGGACCAACCCTCGCTTGGACACCGTGCGCGGGCTGGCCGACGCGCTCGGACTGGAGCCGGACGCGCGGCGGGGACTGCTCGCCGCCGCGGGCGGTGACACAGCGGTCGCGGCGGATCCAGGTCCGCCCGCGCAGCTTCCCGTCCGGTCGGCGATGTTCGTGGGGCGCAGGGACGAACTGACCAGGCTGGACAGGACCTTCCACGCCGCCGGGCCGGGTGGGACGGTGGTGGTGTCGGCGATCGGCGGCGGGGGCGGCTTCGGCAAGACCTGGCTGGCCGTGCGGTGGGCACACGACAACGCCTACCGGTTCCCCGACGGGCAGTTGTTCGTCGATCTGCGCGGCTACAGCCCCACCGGCCAGCCGATGCCACCGGAAGAGGCGATACGCGGATTCCTCGACGCACTCGGCGTGCCGCCCGCCGCGATCCCGATCGGCCTGCCAGCCCAGACCGCGCTCTACCGGGAAGTCATGGCGGGACGGCGGATGCTGGTGGTGCTGGACAACGCCCGCGACACCGACCAGGTACTCCCCCTGCTGCCCGGCGGGGACACGCACGCGGTGATCGCCACCAGCCGCGACCGGCTCGCCGGCCTGATCACCGGCCACGGCGCCACGCCGCTGCCGCTGGACGCGCTGGACGACACCGATGCCTGGCAGCTTTTAGCCCGGCGCCTCGGATCGGACCGGCTGCGCGCCGAGCCCGGCGCGGTCACCGAACTCCTGGCCCGCTGCGCCGGTTTGCCACTGGCGCTGGCCGTGACCGCCGCCCGCGCCGCCTTGCGGCCCGACGTTCCGCTGGCCGAGTTGGCGGGCGAGCTGCGCGACAGCGGGGCCCGCCTCGGGGCGCTGGACACCGGCGACCCCGCCGCCAGTGTGCGCGCCGCCCTGTCCTGGACCCACGACGCGCTCACCCCCGCTCAGGCCGAGGCGTTCGCGTTGCTGGGGCTGGCCCCCGGACCGGACATCAGCCTGCCCGCGGCCGCCAGTGTCACCCACCTGTCCGACGAGCAGGCCGGCGAAGTGTTGCGAGCACTGGAAAGGGTTTCACTCATCCAGCGCCACGCGCCCGGCCGCTACCGCATGCACGACCTGGTCAAGCTCTTCGCCGCCGACCAGGCCCGCCACGGCCTGCCCGTGCCGGTGCGGGAGGCGGCGCTGCGCCGGCTGGCCGACTTCTACCTGCACACCGCTTTCGCCGGCGGCAGGCTGCTCGACCCCCATCGCCAGCCGATCGAACTCGGCATCCCCGCGGCCGGGTGTCACCCCCACCCGCTGCCCGACCGCGCGGCAGCCCTCGAGTGGTTCGAAGCCGAGCACCCCAACCTGCTCGCCACGCAACGACTCGCCACCGAACACCACTGGGACCGGCAGGCGTGGCAGATCGCTTGGGGGCTCAACGACTTCCTCTGGCAACAGGGGCACAGCCGCGACTTCCTCGCCGTGTGGTCCGCCGCCCTGACCTCGGCCGAGCGGCTCGCCGACCCCTTGGCGCGCAGTCTCGCCCACCGGGGCCTGGGCCGGGTCCACTCCCTGCTCGGCCACCACGACGAGGGCCTGGACCACCTGCGCCGCGCCTTGGCCGTGGCCCAGGACGCCGGCGACCAGCACGGCCAGGGCCATGCCCACCGGTACCTCGCCTGGGTCTGTGACCGGCAAGGGAACTGCCGGCAGGCGCTACAGCACGAATCCGCCGCACTGGAACTGTTCCGGGCACTCGACCTGCCCGCCTGGCAAGGCGATGTGCTGAACATGATGGGCTGGAGTGCGGCGCTGAACGGCGACCACGACCAGGCTCGCGAACACTGCGAAGCCGCGCTGGCCCTGCTGCAGCGTCACGACTTCCCCCTCGGTGTCGTAGCCACCCTGGACAGTCTTGGCTACATCGCCCGCCAAACCGGCCGCCATGCCGATGCCTTCGACTATTACCAGCGGGCCCACAGCCTGTGCCGCGACCTGGGCCATACCAACTTCGAGGCCGAGATCCTCGACGGGCTGGCCCACGCCCACCTCGCGCTCGGCAGGCCCGAGCAAGCCCGCACGGCTTGGCGACAAGCTCTGGGGATGTTCCAAGCCCAACACCGTGCCACCGACGCCGATCTCGTCACCCGGCGGCTGGCCACCCTTCAGGACTAAAGATTCCGGTACGGCCTGCTGAAGAATCCGACCGAGAAGGCCGCTGACACGCCCAGCCCGGCGACGATGATCACGACCTCCGGGGCGGCCGTGCCCAAGACGGCCCCGGCGAGCAGCGCGGAAACGGGGTGGGCGAGACCGGCGCAGGTCGCCAGCAGGCTCATGACCCTGCCCAGCGCGCGGGCGGGCACCGTCCGCTGGAGCATCGTCATGTAGAAGACGTTCACCAAGGCCTGCAAGGACGCGGCGGTGAACATCGCCGCGGTCGCCACCACCAGCGACGAGCCCGCCGGGATGACCGCCAGTGCAAGCCCTTCCGCGATGCCGACGCAGAGCGCGATCAGCCCGCGACGGCGCAGGCGAAGCAGCGCCGGGCCCAGCAGCGCTCCGATGACCGAGCCTGCGCCGAGGCCCGCCATCATGACCCCGAACCCGAAGGCGCCGCGGCCCAGCGAATCCTGGGCGAAGATCGGCAGCGCGACCTCGATCAGGCCGACAGCGGCCAGGTTGAACACGAGCGTGGTCAGCAGGTTCATCCACACCAGCGGAGAACCGGCGGCGTAGCGCAGCACCGATCGCCAAGTCTTCAGCCGTTCGCCGTCCTGGACGTCGTCAGTGTGCGTCTCCTCGGTTTTCGCGGCCGCGGGCTTGGCCGGGCGGATCGCCAGCAGGGTCAGGCTGGACACCAGGAAGGTGGCCGCGTCGATCAGCAGACCCACGCCGCTCTTGAATGACCCGACGAGCGTGCCGCCCAGCGCGGGCCCGGTGACCCTCGACGTGCTCTGCATGATCTGGATCAGGGAGTTGCCCGCGGCGAGCGAGCCGGGGCGGACGATCTGCGGGAGTACCGCGAACGAGGCGGGCATGAAGATCCCGCCGAGTGCGCCGAACGGGACCGCGACCATGATCATCGCCCACAGCGGGATGCGGCCGCCGGCGGCGAGCCCGACGAAACCGAGCACGACGAGCGCGCGGAGCGCGTCCGCGGCGAGCATCACCGGCCGGGAGCCCAGGCGGTCGGCGAGCGTTCCGCCGACCGGGAGGAAGGCCAGCCTGGCCAGTCCGTAGCAAGCCAGCACCACGCCGAGGTTCGCGGGGCCGCCACCCTGGTTGAGCATGATGAACGGCAGGGTGACCAGATAGATGCCGTCGCCGATCTGGGAGAGCAGCTGGCCGATGAGGTACAGCGCGAAGCGCCGGTCCCGCAGCGGAGCCAGCAAGCGGACGGTGTTCTCCTCGGCGGTCAAGGCCGGTGCGGTCATCTTCCTCACCAGGTGACAGGCAGATTGTGGATGCCGTAGAGGAGCGATCCGTCCTTAAAGGACAGTTCCTCGACGGGGGCGGCCAGCCGGAGGCCGGGCACCCTGGCGAACAGGGTGGTGAACACGACCTCGAGTTCGACGCGGGCCAGGTTCTGCGCGACGCACCGGTGGATGCCGTGACCGAAGGCCAGCTGCTGCCGCGCGTCGCGGTCGAAGTCGAGTTTCTCCGGATGAGGGAAGACGCTTTCGTCCCAGTTGGCCGCCGCGGTGGACACGACCACGCCGTCACCCTTCTTGATCATCATGTCGCCGACCTCGATGTCGGCCAGCGCCACCCGCAGCCCGCTCGGGTCGGTGATGCTGGTGTGGCGCAGGATCTCCTCCACCGCGCCCGGGGCGCGGGCCGGGTCGGCCCGGAGCGCGGCGAGCTGCTCGGGGTTCTCGAGCAGCAGCACGGTGCCGAGTGAGATCACGTTGGCCGTGGTCTCGTGCCCGGCCGTCAGGAGCGACAGGCACAACGCGGAGATGTCGTCCGGTCCGAGTACGCCTTTCTCCCGGTTCCTGGCGATGACTCGGCCGATCAGATGATCTCCCGGCTCGCCGTCCTCGTTCAGCTTGGCCGCCACCAGATCGCTGAGGTACTCCCGCAGCATGGCGTCCGCCTTGTCGCGGTCGTCCGAGCTGCTGTTGCGGTCGGCCATCACCTTGCTGGTCGAGTGGAAGAGGTCGCGATCGTGATATGGGACGCCGATCACCTCGCAGATGACCTGCGACGTGATCGGGCGGCACAGCGTCTCCACCAGGTCGGTCGGCCGGTCGCCGTCCAGCATCATCGTGATGTGCTCGTCCACGATCTTCTGCACGCGGGGCCGCAGCTGCTGCGCGCGTTTGTGGGTGAACTCGGGGATCACCATCCGGGTCAGCACCGTGTGCTCCGGCGGGTCCAGGCTCATGAGGGACGCGTTGACGTCTTCTCTCAGTTTCCGGGACAGCGGCAGGTAGAACGGAAAATTGGGGTGCAGCCGGTTCGTGCTGGCATTCCGGTCGGCGAGGAATCGGCGTACGTGCTCATAGCGCGTGATCAGCCAGGCGGTCCGCCCGCTGGGCAGGGTGATCTCGGCGAGCGGCGCCCCGGCACGCAGCTCAGCGTACTGGTCCGGCGGACGCATCGGGCAGGACCGGGGCATCGGGTACGCCAGTGGCTCCATCTCGAGACTTTCCTTTCGGACGTGGCATGAACGCCTTCTCGGCCGCGGCGAGGGCCCGCGCGCACCCTGCGACGGTGTCGTCGACGACAACGCTGTAGGCGTAACGAAGTGAGCGCCGATCGGGCGCGGGGAACGCCTCCGCCACGTCCACGGACAACGGCAGCCGGGTCTCGTCCGCGTGCACCGGGCCGATGGCGGTATCCGGTTGCGCGGTAAGGAATCCGACGGCGGCGACGCGGTGGGCGCGCGCGGGGATCGGGTCGGGACGTAGTCCGAGTGCGACCTGCACCAGGACACGGCCGGGGTTGACGCCGTCGGCGATCGACGCGGCGTAGGGCACGAGGTCACCGCTGAGTCCCCAGTGGACACTGACGACCTTCGGTCCGCGTGCGGTGCGTGTCACCCGGGTGTGGGTGACGCCGTAACGCACGCCCGCCGACCGCTGCGCGGCCATCGCCACGGCGGTCGTCTCCTCGTCGGCGAACGTCGAATCCACTATATAACCCGAACCTGTCAGCTCGGGAAGAACGGCGTCGATCCGCCTGCTGACGAACAGCGGATACGGTTCGCCGTCGACACAGGCGATGTCGAAGGTGAGGTCGTCGGCCGACACGTCGTGGACTTCGTCCTGCTTGTGGCTTCGGGCAACGACTTCCGGCTCAGTGGCCGGCAGCCCGAGCGCAGCGGCGGCGTGTGCGCACGCCACCGAACCGGCACCGTCCAAACACGACACTCCGTCGACCGTCGCCCGTTCGGCGAGGCGCGTGGCCGCCTCGGCCACGGCCGCCGCGTCGCCGGTGTCCACCACCGTGTAGCCGGAGACATAGAGTTTCTCCCAGGTCGGCTCGGCATCCCCCAGCAGCCACACCCGTGCGTGTTCGGCCATCAGGCTCAGCAGATACTCGTGGTACACCCGATGGCCGCCGCCGACGACGATCAGCACTGGTGATCGGCCTGTCATGGCTCCCCTCTCCGGACTCGGTCACGCCGCCCGCAACGAGTCCTCACACGCGCGAAGGTCCTTGAAGTAGTCGATGCCCTGAGCCGTCCACTCGGCTTCCCTGCCGAGGATGTCCAGGCTTTGCGACAGGTTCTTCAGCGCCTGTTCCCTTCGCTCGTGCGCCTCGTCGGGAGCGCCTGCCTCCACGGTCCAGCGGTGCAGGCCGGTGGCCATCCGGGCCAGTACGTGCGCCGAATGCAGGACGCCGAAGATCGGCCTCGGGTCCGGCCGCAGCGGATGCGAGGCCAGCGCCGAGCCGTTGAGCACGAACGGCCCGAACGAGTTCCGCAGATACAGGGCATGATGACCGGTCTCGTGCAGCAGCATCTCGAACGCGGCGGCCACACTGCCCAGCGATTGCGGCGCGGCATAGATGACGCCGTACGTCTGCTCGACCGTCGCCGAGCGGAACACCGTCCCGTCCACGTACACGATCGACTGCACCAGGGTCCGGAACTCCCGCGCGGCGGCGGGCCACACCCTGGCGAGCACCTCGGCGGCTTGGTCGACGTATGCCTGGGAACTCAGGGCCAGCGGCCGGGACAGCGTCAACGACTGGGCGTTGTCGACCCGCTGGATGTCGTCTTCGAGGTAGCGAACGCTTTCGTCGAGCCAGCGCACGCCGTCGCGCTCGGGCAGATGCTCCAGCGGTGGCCGGGCCGGTCCGCCGTCCACGGTGTACAAACCGGCGTCGGCATGGAGAGCGTCCGCGTCCACGGGGCCGACCGTGACCATGCGGACGACACTCGGGTGCAGCCACGTGAGACGCCGCCAGCCATCGGGTCCGTCCGGCGGCGTGCCCTGTCCGGCGAGACTCGTCCAGAGGCGGCGGCCGAGCCGCCGGTGATACACCGTCGCCAACGCGGCGGTCGCGTCCGGGTCTATCTCGAATGAGGTGAGCTGATTTCGCAGATATTCCTCGGCGGAGGATGTCATCGCACTACGCTCCTGAGTCATTACAAGCGACTGCGTTGATATTCGGCGTCAATTCCCGAGTCTACATGCGCGGCAATAAGCCACCATCGCCGATGATGGCCTGTTCATGCCGCGCCGTTCGCTGGCAGGAACTGACCACTCGCGACAGGCGAACGCGTGCAGAAACATGGGGCTCGCCGGCAGGTAGCCGGTGTGGTCTCGACGGAAGGTTCACGCAATGCCTGACTCTCAGGAGCTGCAGACCCTGCTCACCGCCATGGCCGAGTCCGAGCCCGAGCCCGGCAAGGCCGAGCAGACCGAGTTCGGAACCATCGCCTGGTATCTGGCCACGCAGTAAGGGATACCGACGGCACGGCGAAGTAATTGCCGCGACGCGTTATCAAAGGTCGGTGACTCCGTCGGCACTCATGCCGGCGGAGTCACCGCACCCGGCCAGTAAATCGTTCACTTCGGGCGCTATTCAAGGAGCAACAATGACTGCGCAGATGGTCGACGAGCGGGTCTTCGAGGGAGTCGGCTCGCTGTTGGATGACTATGTGATGATCCGCGACCAGGACAAGTTCGTGATCACCTACACGCCCGACAGCCGAGAGCCCGCGGCGTGGGTCGCGCTCGGGCTCAAGCACCGCGGTGTGCCCGCCGACATCGTTCCGATGCGCCCGCTGGAGGACAGCGAGTTCGCCGAGCGGATCGGCAAGGTGCTGCCGGATCCGGACACGCTGCCGGGCAGGCTGGTCATCATCACCCTCGAGCGGGACACGATGTCGCACTTCGACGTGCTCGCGCCGCTGCTGAGCCGGTACGGCCATGACAAGATCATGATCCTGCGGATCATCAGCGCGTCCGCCGACTTCTTCACCAGGGCGCTCAACGTCAGCCCGGCGGAGTTGTCGTCGCTCAACGGCACGCTGCTGCACCGGCTGGACAACGCCAAGCGAGTCCGCGTGACCACCGAGGGCGGAACGGACATCACGGTCGACCTCGACAGCGAGAAGTACCAGTGGATCAGCAACCGGGGAATCTGGCGTCCCGGTGGCTTCACGATCCTGCCCGCCGGGGAGATCGCCACCTACCCGGCCAACGTCGAGGGGGTCCTGGTCGCCGACGGCGCCTACAACGCCAACATCATCAGCGACCTGAACGCGAAACTGGCCGACAACCCGGCCAGGGTGGAGATCGAGGCGGGCAAGGCCGTGTCGGTCAGCTGCGACCGCCCGGAGCTGCAGGAGATGTTCCAGCTCTGCCTGGACAGCCCGAACGGCCGCAACGTCGGCGAGTTCGGCCTCGGCACGAACCACGGTGTCGGCGAGTTCAGCACCACGAACTCGCACATCAACGAGCGCAGCTGCGGTCTGCACCTCGGATTCGGCGCGCACAACCAGAGCTTCACCCGGGTCGAGTACATGGCGTGGGCCCACCTCGACCTGATCACCATCGGCGGTCTGATGTGGATCGACGACGAGACGGAGCCCATCGACCTGACCCGGGTCCAGCCGCTCGACGTGCCCCACCCGGTGGACGCGCTGGACGAGGACATCACCGGCGACTGCTGCGGCATGGGATACCGCCAGCTCAAGGGGCTCTCCGAGGACCCGTCCTGCCAGGTCCCCGGAGTCCGGCCGGGACACTAGTCCAGGTCGTCGAGATCGACCCAGCCTCGTGCCACGGCCCGTGCGCCCGCCTGGAACCGGCTCCGCGCGTCCAACCGCGCGAGCAGCTCCGAAGCGACGCGGCGGGCCGTGCGCACCGAGACACCCAGGCGGCGGGCGATCACCTCGTCGGTGCACCCTTTCCCCAGCAGCTTGAGCGCCTCCCGACCCTGGTCGGTCAGGCCGTCCGCGGCACGTGGCCGGGGCAGCCCCAGCGGCGTCGAGGTCCGCCACACCGACGCGAACAGGGTGTACAGCGCACTGACGACGCCGCCGATCGAGACGACGACCGCCGATTCGTCGTCCTCGTCGTCGGCGTTGACCGGCACCATGGCGATCCGCCGGTCGACGACGAACATCCGCTGGGGCAGCGACGGCGCGGTGCGCACCTCGCTGCCGAGCTCGGACAGCCACTGCGCGTACCCGGCCGCGGCGGGATGGTTGCGGATGCTGTCGAGGTAGATCGTGCGCAGGCGCACGCCCCGGTCGATGGCGTCGGAATCCAGGAATCGATCGCCGGGCAGGTTCTCCGCGAACTCCGCGCCGCCCGGCATGAACGAGCACACCTCCCATTCACACGACGCCGCTATCTCACGGAGCCGCCGCCGGATCGCCGCCGCGCCCGTTAAGTGCTCGACGCCGGAATCAGCCGATTTGGGCCGGGATTCGGAATGCTGGGAAAGCAACCGCGCGAGCGCGAGTTTGCTTTCTTCGATTTCCTGCTGCCTTCGCGCGATCTCGGCCTGCTGCCTGGCGATCAATGCCGCCATACCGATCTCGGGATCGACGAGCTTCGGTGTCCGCTGCCGGCCGGTGTCACCTTCCTGCAGCAACGCCATTTCCGTCAATTCGTCCAGCGCCTCACGGACTTCGTGTTCCGTGAGATCGAGATGATCGGCGAGATGGTGCTGGTCACCGCCCGCACAGTCCAGCAACGCCAGATATACCATCTCGGAGGTACCACTGAGCCCCAGTGCTTCTAACATTAGAATCATCCCCCAGGATGCAATTCTGTAGTAGAATTACACTATTGTAACGCCCGAGCCGTTGTCAACAGGGCCACTGAAACCACCAAACCGGACAGAACAACTCGGGAACGTTAAGCTTTCGCTATAGCAGAACTTTTCCGAGCGCGCATAACGAGAAACCCACAGGGACAGCACGCGAGCGGGTTCTGATCACGCACCGTGACAACGGACGGTGCGGCCGGCGGGCACCGAGCGGAGTTTGTCCCGCAACTCGGCGATATTGCTGTAGAACAGCTCGACACAGGGCGTCGGCACCCAATCCCCGATGCGAGTGCCGAAGGCCACGAGCGGGCCGGACAAATGGACCCAGCCGTCCACCGTCTCCGGCTCGCTCCACTGGCCAGGGATGACGCCGCCCCTCCCCCGGAAGTCGAAGTACGCGGGATGACCGAGGACCTGATCGAGCACCGCGACGATCTTGCCGAGATCAGTGCGGGGGAACGCGATCCCGGACGCGGTTTCGGTGTCCTCGAAGGTGAACGGGTAGCGGTCGTGCCGGATGGTGAGGACGGCGTGCCGGGGCGGGTCGTCGGGGTCGAAGAACAGGTCCCCGTCGCCACGCAGGTACGCGCTGACGCGGCGGATCTCGATCGTCCACTCGCCGACGGTCACGGATGACGCCGGTGCCGAGCGGGCCACGCGGTGCTTTTCCAGCCAGTCGCGGCATTCGGCCAGCTGCGCCCGCTGCCGCCGCAACGTCGTCTCCTGCGAGCGCGAGAGTGCCTCGACCCGCGCATGGTCCCAAGTCGCGTGCAGACGTTCTTGCGTGGCCAGCGAATGCGCACGCTGGGCGAGCATGAGGGCGGCACGCGCGAGCGCGGCACGCGCGGCTGCTTCGGCGGCGAGACCCTGCATCACTCCAGGATGCGTGAAACAGGCCTCCTACATCCACAGCCTGCCGTCAGCCGCCGAAAGTCACGCCGTACGAAGGCTGGCCCATTCGAGGAAGCGGTAGTGCAGACCGGTCGAAGACTCCTGCCACGCACCGGCGGAATCCGGCGCGTGCCCGACTTCGGGAGCGTAGGTATCGCCTTCGAAGTGCTCCTGGATCTCGGTGACCACGACGCGATCCGCGAACGGCAGCGCGGCCCGGTACACCGCCGCGCCGCCGATCACC
The DNA here is from genome assembly GCF_900107045.1 of Amycolatopsis xylanica. Taxonomy (GTDB): domain Bacteria; phylum Actinomycetota; class Actinomycetes; order Mycobacteriales; family Pseudonocardiaceae; genus Amycolatopsis; species Amycolatopsis xylanica. The sequence goes on along the minus strand of NZ_FNON01000001.1, from coordinate 310,710 downwards.
CAGACGTCCTCGGACACCGCGGCGAGCGCCTGTTCCAGGCCGGGGAAGGTCTCCACGTCCGGCTGGGGCGTGCTGGAAAGCACGAGGTTGCGCCTGCCCGGCAGCGGGCGGAACCGCGGCGGCAGCGACTCCCAGGTGCGGCGGCCCATGAGCACGGCCGCGCCCGCGGTCAGGGTGCGGAAGTGCTTCAAGTCCTCGGGCAGGTGCCAGGGCAGGGTGCCGTCACGGCCGATGACCCCGTTCGCCGACTGGGCCCAGACGAGCCCGATCACACCGCCACCGGCGCCTTGATGCCGGGATGCGGGTCGTAGCCGCCGAGCGCGATGTGCTCGTAGGTGTACTCGAACAGGTCGTCCGCGGGCTTCAGGCTGAGCGTGGGGAACGGCCGCGCCTCGCGGGCGAGCTGCGTGCGGACCTGGTCCTCGTGGTTGTCGTAGATGTGGCAGTCGCCACCGGTCCAGATGAAGTCACCGACGCCGAGGCCGACCTGCTCGGCGATCATGTGCGTCAGCAGCGCGTAGCTCGCGATGTTGAACGGCACGCCGAGGAACAGGTCCGCGCTGCGCTGATAAAGCTGGCAGGACAGCTTCCCGTCGGCGACGTAGAACTGGAAGAGCAGGTGACACGGCGGCAAGGCCATCCGCCCGATGTCGGCGACGTTCCACGCGGACACGATCATGCGCCGGGAATCGGGGTTCTCGCGCAGCGTCCGCAGCACTTCGCCGATCTGGTCGACGTGCCCGCCGCCGGGTGTCGGCCACGACCGCCACTGCACCCCGTAGACCGGGCCGAGATCACCGTCGGGCGCGGCCCACTCGTCCCAGATGGTGACGCCGTTGTCCCTCAACCAGGTGACGTTCGCGTCACCGCGCAGGAACCACAGCAGCTCGTACGCGATCGACCGGAAATGGACTTTTTTCGTTGTGATGAGCGGAAAACCGTCGTCCAGCCGGTAGCGCATCTGATGCCCGAAGATCGACCGTGTGCCCGTCCCGGTGCGATCTTCCTTACGGGCGCCCGTTTCGAGCACGTGGCGAAGCAGGTCTTCGTACTGCGTGTCCGGCATGCGTGGGAGCTTAGACGAGCCGGGGACCCATCAGCCGAGGTGGGCGAGGTGCTAACCGCAGAGCCGGCGGAACGGCACGGTGAAAACGCGCCGGTCCCACTGGTCCGGCGACAGCGGGCTCGCCAAGGCGCACAGCCGCCCCGCGACCTCCGCCGGGTCCGTGCTCCACAGCCGGACCGTCTGGTCCTCACCGCTCGAAGCCACCTGCTTGCCGTCGGGGCTGAACGCGACCACGTAGGCGAGCCCGGTGTGGCCGGTCAGCACCGCGGGTGGGTTCGGCTTGGCACGATCGGTCACCTCCCAGATCCGGGACGAGCCGTCGTCCGACGCGGTGGCCACGAGCTTTCCGTCGGGGCTGAACGCCACCGAGCTCACCGGCGCCGCGTGCCCGGTGAGCTCCGAGAGCAGCACCGGCCGTGCCGGGTCGCCGAGATCCAGCAGGTGGACGGTGTGGTCGTTCGACGCCGTGGCCAGCGTGCGGCCGTCCGGCGCGAACGCGACCGAACTGACCGCGTTGGTGTGGTCGGTCAGCCTGGTCAGCAGCCGCGGCGCGCGCGGGTCGGCGACGTCCCAGAGGCGTCCGCTGTAGTCGTTGCTGCCGGTCGCCAGCAGGCGCCCGTCCGGGCTGAACGCGAGGCCGAAGATGTCGTTCCCGTGGCCGCTGAGCGCGGGCAGGCGCACGGGCCACGCGGGCTCGGTGGTGTCCCACAGCGTCACGGTGTGGTCGACGCCGGTGACCGCGAGGACGCGGCCGTCCGGGCGGAAGGCGAGCGCGTGTCCCGTCGTCCGGTCGCCCAGCGACGCGACCACCCGTGCGTGCGCCGGATCGGCGACGTCCCAGAGCCGGGTGACCTGGTCCTCGCCCGCGACCGCGAGCACCGGGCCGCGCGGGTCGTAGGCCAGCGTCCCGACCGGGCCACCCTGCTCGCTCAGCACGCCGAGTTCGCGCCGGTCGCCGAGCGCGCGCAGGTGCACCCTGCCTTCGCGGTCGCCGACGGCGAGCTGCGGCCGGTGCGGGTCGAAGGCCAGCGTCGTGGTGCCAGCCCGGTCGGCGAAGACAGGCGGCGGCAGGTGCCACAGCCACAGCCCGCCCGCGGCGTCCCCGGTGGCGAACATCCTGCCGTCCGGGGAGAACGCGGCCCGGCGCGCGGGCTGCGGCTGCGCCATCGAGGTCAGGAGCGTGCCGTCCGCGGCGGCCCACAGGCGGACGGTCTGGTCGTCGCCCGCGGTCGCGATCGTGCGCCCGTCCGGGCTGAAGGTGAGGCCGCGGATCGCGTTGGTGTGGCCGCTCAGCCGCAGCCCGCGCACCGGCCGCCGGACGTCCGCGAGCGAGAAGAGGTCGACGCTGTGGTCGTCGCTGCCGGTGGCCGCGGTGGTCCCGTCGGCGCTGAAGGCGACCGCGCGGATCGTCGCCGTGTGCGTGTCGAGCGAAGCCAGCCGTACCGGTGGCCCCGCCAGATCCCACAGCCCGCCCGCGAAGTCGTCGCCGCCGGTGAGCAGCAGTGACGCGTGCGGGGCGAAGACGAGGCTGCGCACGGCCCCGCGATGCGCGGGCAGCGTCCCGCGAGCCACCGGGCGCGCGGGATCGCCGACATCCCAGACCGCGACGCCGCCGTCTTCCTGCCCGATCGCCAGCAGCCGCCCGCCGTGGCTCAGCGCCACCGCCGTCGCCTGCCCAGGGCCCGCCACCTCACCGGCCCGCACCGGCCGGCCGTCGGACGTGGTCGTCCACAAGCCGGTGGCGGCCGGCTTGTCTGCTGTGGCGAGCAGGCCGGTGACCGGGTCGAGCGCCAGCGCGGTCACCGTGGCGGCTCCCGTCCGCAGCACGGCGCCGGGCACCGGCTCGCCCGCGTGCGCGACGTCCGAGAACCGGGTCGTCCCGTCCAGTCCCGAGGTGACCAAGGTGCGGCCGTCGGCGCTGAACGCGAGGTCGGTGATCGTGTCGGAGTGCGGCTTCGAGCTGGTCACGTGGACAGTGCCGGACGCGCTCAGCAGGCCGCCGCGTGCCTCGGGCGTGTCGGCGACGCGGTACGCGGCGAGGTTGAGCTGCGCCGCCAGCGACGGATCGGTCAGCCGGGTCTGGCCCGCTTCACTGGCGAGCTGCCGCGACACCGCGATGTCGCGTTCGCGGGCCGACGCCGAGTTCTGCACCACCGCGATGGTGGTCGCGACGCCCGCCAGCACGGTCAGCACCGCGAGCCCGGCGACCAGCAGCCGCAGCCGCCGGGTGTGCCGCCGCTCGCGCTCGGCCACCGCGCGTTCACGATCTTGGCTGGCCGTCAGGAAATCGCGTTCCGCGCCGCCGAGCCGGTCGGCGTGCTCGGCCGCCCAGTCCGCGGCGAGCACCAGCCGCGGGCCGCGGTAGAGCATGCTCGGGTGACGGCGCTCGGCCTCCCACGCGGCGGTCGCCTCGGCCAGCTGGTGATGCACGCGGAGGCCGTCACGGTCGGCGTTGATCCAGTCCCGCAGCCGCGGCCAGGCGGACAGCAGCGCCTCGTGCGCGATCGTCACCGTGTCGGCGTCGGTCGTGAGCAAGCGCGCGGAGGTCAGTTCGCCGAGTGCCGTTGCGCTGTCGGACGCCACCGTGTCCAGGCCGGCGGGGCGCCGGGTGTCCTGCTCGCGTTCGCCGATCCGGACCAGGCGCAGCAGCAACCGGCGCGCCGCGTCCCGGTCCGGCGGGGTGAGGGCCGCGTAGACCTGTTCCGCGGTCGACGCCACGGCGTTCGCGATGCCGCCGGTCCGGTGGTACCCGGCCACGGTCAGCGTCGTGCCTTCGCGTTCCGCCCAGGTGGCCATCAGCGCGTGCGACAGCAGTGGCAGCGCCTCGGCGTCATTCACCAGCAGCTCGACGAGACCGGCTTCCAGCGTCAGCCCGGCCCGCTCGGCCGGGCCGGTGATCGCCGCGCGCAGCTGCGTTTCCGTCATCGGGCCGACGGTCACCTGGTTCTGGCGCAAGCCTTCCAGCAGATCCGGGTATCTCAGGCACCTGGCGTAGAAGTCGGCGCGCAGGCTCAGCACGACCAGCGAGCCCTCGGCGGCGATCCCGGCGAGCGACTCGATGAACTCGCGCCGGTCGCGCTCGTCGTCGCGCAGCGTGAAGATCTCCTCGAACTGGTCGACCACCAGCACCTCGGGTGCGGCAGGCCGTTCGATCACCGGCGACGACGCGGGCGTCAGCACGCGGACCGGCCGCGCCGGTCCGGCCTCGGCCAGCGCGGGCAGCAGCCCGGCACGCACCACCGAGGACTTCCCCGCGCCCGACGGGCCGACCACGACGACCGGCTTGCGGTTCCCGAGTGCGCGCTCGGCGACGGCGAGCAGCTCGCGCGTGGTGTCCTCGCGTCCGAAGAACCACGCGGCGTCCGCTGACCCGAAAGCGGCCAGCCCGCGATACGGGCACTGCGGCCGCTGAGCCGCTTCAGCCAGCCGGACCAGCAGTCCCGCCGCGTCGAGCGCGTCGTCGAGCTGGTGCGCGAGGTCCACCGAGACCGGCCTCGCACCGGTTTCGAGCTTGCTCAGGTAGCCCCTGCTGTAGTGGACCAGGTTCGCCAGATCGGCGAGCGACATGCCCTGCCCGGTCCGGATCCGCCGCAGCTCAGCGCCGAACGACGGCGACTCCTCCATGCCCGTTCCTCGTCGGTCGGCGGCCGCCGGTCATGATCGAACCGGCCGCCGCCAGGCTAACCGGTCGTGGCGCGCAGATACGTCAGCACGGCGAGCACCCGCCGATTGGTGTCCTCCGTCTGAGGCAGGTCGAGCTTGGCCAGTATGTTGCCGACGTGCTTGCCGACGGCCGCCTCGGTGACGACCAGCCTGGCCGCGATCGCCGCGTTCGAGTGACCTTCGCCGACCAGGGCGAGCACCTCGCGTTCGCGCGGCGACAGGCGGGCCAGCGGGTCACGGCGGCGCGCCAGCAGCTGGCGGACCACCTGCGGATCGACCACCGTGCCGCCCGCCACCACCTGGCGCAGCGTCGCGACGAAGTCCTCCACGTCGACGACCCGGTCCTTGAGCAGGTAGCCGACCCGCACGCCGTCGCCGGAGTCCAGCAGCTCGGCGGCGTAGCTGCGCTCCACGTACTGGCTCAACGCGACGACCGCCAGTCCCGGATCCGCCCGGCGCAACGCCACGGCGGCCCGCAGGCCCTCGTCGGTGAAGCCCGGCGGCATGCGGATGTCGGTGACCACCAGGTCCGGCCGGGTCCGCTCGACCGCGTCGGTGAGCTCGTCCGCGGTGCCTGCCTGGGCGACCACGTCGAACCCGAACCGCTCCAGCAGCCCGGCCAGCCCGGCACGCAGCAGCACGCCGTCTTCGGCGAGCACGACTCGGATCACGGGCACGGCAACTCCACGCGCACCACCGTAGGGCCACCCGGCGGGCTGGACAGGAACATCCGCCCGCCCACCACGGCCGCGCGGTCGGCCAGCCCGGTCAGCCCGGTGCCGCCCGCCGGATCGGCGCCGCCCACCCCGTCGTCGCTGACCTCCAGCACGAGCGACCCGGCCTGCCGGGAAGCGGAGACACCCGCCTGGGTCGCGCCGCTGTGCTTGGCCACGTTGGTCAACGCCTCGGCGACCACGAAGTACCCGATCGCCTCGACCGGCGCGGGCAGGCGGCCGGGCAGGTCGGCACGCACGCTGACCGGGACGGGCGCGCGATCGGCCAGTTCGCCCAGCGCCGCCGGGAGACCGAGGTCGGTGAGCACCCTCGGGTGAATGCCCCTGACCAGTTCCCGCAGCTCGGTCATCAGGTCCTTGGCTTCGTCGTGCGCGGCCGCGACCTCGGCGTACGCGGGCGAGTCGGACGGCAGGTCCACTTTGGCCAGTCCGAGCCTCAGTGTCAGCGCGACGAGCCGCTGCTGCGCGCCGTCGTGCAGGTCACGCTCGACCCGGCGGCGCTCGGCCTCGAACAGGTCGACCAGCCGGGCCCTCGACTGCCCGACCTCGACCAGCTCGGCGCGCAGCGGGCCGCCGTCGTCGCGCAGCAGCGCGCGGGCCACCGCGCCGTGCGCCGACGTCAGCAGTGCGACCGGGTACGGCGACAGCACGAGCACGACGCCCGCCGTCACGGCGTAAGGGATCGCACCCGCAGTGGTGGTGACGGTGGTGAAGCCGAGCGAAACCGGCGAAGTGCCGTCCACCAGATACGGCGACCCGGCGAGCAACGCGAGCAGCAGCACCAGGCCACAGGTGGCGGCCGCGAGCGGCGCGCCGACCGTGACCAGCAGTACCAGATAGGCCACGGCGCGCCAGGTAGCGGGGTCGCCGTACCGGACCGGTCCGCGCGGTGGATCGCCGAGCGGGCGGTCGTCCACCAGGCGCAACCGGCGACGTTCCAGCCTGGCCACCGGGACGGCCACCCAGGGCAACGCCGCCGCGAGCAGCAGGCCGCCCGCGAGCACCAGCACGAGCATCGAGATCCACGGCGTCGGCTCCCCGAGCCTGGACGCCAGCAGCCAGGGCACGGCCGGTATCGCCAGCGGCGCCAGCGCCATCGCCGCGATCACCGGTGTGCCGGCGAAATGTGCGTACGCGCGCCACGGCCACGCGGTGAGCAGGAACCTGCCGGTGGTCAGCGCCTCGCGCGCCGTTCGTGGTTTCCCCCTGGTCATGGGGCAACCGTATGCGCAGGGGCGTGCCGTGTCCCACCCACTCGGCGTAGTTCCGGGGTAGGCCTGGCCCTACCTCCGAATGGCCCGCTGCTGTCAATGACCGCGCACCCGTCCCGATGATCTTGTTGCGGCATGACCACTGTGCAAGCCCGGCTGAACGGGCTCCCTGTTTTCCTCGGCCTCGCGTTCGGCCTCGCCTGGCTGGGCATGATCGGCGCATGGGCACTCGGCTTCTCGCTGGTGAACCCGTTGGTACAGCTGCCTTTCGCGTTCGCGCCCGCGCTGGCCGCGTTCGTCGTGCGGCGCTGGGTGACCGGCGAGGGTTTCGCGGACGCGGGCCTGCGGCCGCGGCTGCGCGCGGCGTGGCCGCAGTACCTGATGGCCTGGCTCGGCCCTGCCGTGCTCGTCGCCGCCACCGCCGGTGTCGCCGTGCTGTTCGGCGAACATTTGGCTCCTTTGGACGGCCAGATCGGCGGCATGCCCGGCTGGGCGCTGATCGCGGTGCTGTTGCTCGTCGTCCCCTTGCTCACGCCGATCTATTGGGGTGAGGAATTCGGCTGGACCGCCTATCTGCGGCAGCGGGTGTTCCCCGGCCGCCCGGTGGCGGCGACCTTGACTACCGGCTTGATCTGGGCGGTGTGGCACTACCCGCTCGCGTTCGTCGGCTACATCGAGTTCGACGACGTCGTGGCGGGACTCGCCGTCTGGACGCTTTCGTTCGTGTGCCAGGAGGTGCTGCTGAGCTGGCTGCGGGTGCGCGGCGGCAGCGTGTGGACGGCGAGCCTCGCCCACGCGGGCAACAACATGGTGCTGTCACTGCTGACCGGGTTCCTGCTGGCCGGCGTGAACGTCATGGCCGTCACCGTGTACCTGACCATCCCGATGGCGGCGCTCGCCGCCTGGGTGCTGGCCACCGGACGGCTGCGTCCCTAGTCCTGGTCTATTTCGGACGCTACCGGCGAACCCGCTACGCCCAGCCGGTTTCCCGAAACTGTCGGTGCCTCCTGCTATCACTGGATCATCGAAGAACCAGCACACGAGGACAGGAGACGGACATGAAGATCTTGGTGGCCACCGGCCAGACCCAGGGCAAGCGGACGAACGACTACAACTGGTGCGTCGAAGGCGAACTCGTCTTCATCGAGCCCGCCTGCGCCAGCGACGAACGGGACGCCGACGGCGAATGTGGCTGTGGCAGAGCGTTTTCCGGGCTCAGTTCCCATCGGGCGACCACGACCGCGCGGGTTGCCGAACTGGCCGGCTTCACGGAGGCCGGGTACGTCGAAGCGCTCCGGGCGAGTCTCGCTGACCAGGGCTACCCGGCCTGGCTGGCACCGGAAATGGCGGAGTCGCTGCTCGATCTGGTCAGTCTCTGGCCGCCGGGCACGGTGGTGGAACGAAGACTCGACGAGATCCGGCCGCGCGTGGTGTTCGCGCGGTCCCGCCCGCCGGATTAGTCAGTGCGCGACTCAGTCAGGGCGCAACGACGAAAGGAGCAGGTCGGCGTAATGGTCACCGACCTGGCGAGCCGAAAGCGAACCGCTGCGGCGGTACCAGGAACCGAGGTGGTGCACTGAACCGAAGAAGAAGTCGACGATGACGTCGGCGGGCTTGTCGTCCCGGAATTCGCCGGTGGACTGCCCTTCCTCCACCAGGGTGCGGAAGCGCTCGTGGTACTTGCGGCGTTCCGCGCGTACCGCCTTCTGCTTCTCGGCGCTGAGCTGGTGCATCGACTGCATGAAGATCTTGTTGTCGTCGAGGTTGGCGATCGTGGAGACCACGACGTCCGACGCGGCGGCGCGCAGGCGCTCACGCAGTGGCTGCTCGGTGACGGCGACGTTCTCCAGCTGCTCGGTCTGCTCGCGCAGCACGCGCGCGTAGATCTCGTAGAGCAGATCGTCCTTGGAGCCGAAGTAGTGGTACATCGCGCCCTTGGTGACGCCAGCCGCCTCCACGATCTCCTGGACCGAGGTGCGGTCGAAGCCCTTCTTGGCGAAGAGCTTCGTGGCGTGGGAGAGCAGCCGCCGCGGCACGGACGTCTCGTCGGCGTGCACGTCGACGGCGACGGCCGGCTTACGGGTACTTGCTCTCGTCATCGCTGTGCCACCTTCGTCACCTTGCCTGGCCCGCCAGGCCGCGGACCGTCCCACTCGGACAGTAAGCGTACCGACTGGTTGGTCTCGGCGTGGCATCGTCACCCGGACAGCCATGAACACTACCCCCGTCGAGTTGGCTCGTGGTCAGCGCGATCCGCACCTCACTCGAGGCGGCGACGCCGGAAATGTACGGATTCCACTCGGACTGGGAGCACACGATCGCGCGGACACCCGCGTCGGAGAGCACGTGCGCCAGCTCGCGGTCGCGGTACATCGGGCCGGGCGCGGCTTCGACGCTGCGACGGAAGGCGGCCGGCAGGCTCGTGCCCGGCGCCGGTGGCGCGTCGCGCATGCGCTCGTCGCAGCGGCCGAGCCAGGGCTTCGCGTCATAGCGGCTCATCCAGGCACCCTCCACAGTCCGCACCGACCAGTCGGTATGCCGACGTTAGGAGGCGCCGCCTGGCCCGTCAACCCCTCGACGAAAGCTAAGCGCCCGCTTAGTATGGAGCCATGAGCCCAGGATCCGATCAGCAGTCCACAGTGGACGGTGTCGGCCACGTGGTCGACGGCGCGGTCGCCACGGTGACCTTCGACCGGCCCGCCCGGCACAACGCCATGGACCAGGCCATGCAGATCCGCTACGGCACCTTGCTGCGCCGGGCGGGCGAAGACCCGGCGATCCGCGCCGTCGTGGTCACGGGCGCCGGGCGCGCCTTCTGCCCCGGCGCGGATCTCGGGCTGCTCGACGACATCTCCAGCGCGCCGCCGACCGCGGACCTCGACGACCACGAGGGCTTCCGCAACGTGCTCGCCGCGGCCTTCACCCCGAAACCGGTGATCGCCGCGATCAACGGCGGGTGCGCCGGGCTCGGCTTCGTCGTCGCCTGCGCGGCGGACATCCGCTTCGCCGCCGCCGGCGCCAAGTTCGCCACCTCGTTCGCCCGCCGCGGACTGGTCGCCGAATACGGCGTCGCGAAGCTGCTCCCCGAACTAGTCGGCCGAGGCCGCGCGCTCGACCTCCTGCTCTCCGGCCGCACGTTCACCGCCGAGCAGGCCTTCGACTACGGCCTCGTGCAGGAAGTCGTGGCGCCCGAAGACCTCCTGCCCCGCGCGCGGGAGTACGCCACCGAGCTGGCGACGCACAGCGCGCCCCGCTCGATGGCCATCATGAAGGAACAGCTCTTCCGCGAAGCCGCGCTCCCACTGGAAGCCGCCGCGAAAGAGGCCACCGCGCTCATGCTCGACTCGTTCGGCCGCCCGGAACTCCCGGAGGGACTCGCCAGCTGGAACGAGCGCCGCCCGCCGAACTTCCCCGCCTACCCCTGATCCGACCCCACAAGTGGCGCGCCCGGTTCTGACCCCCATGCCGGGAGCGCTTGGCCTGCGAGATGAGGGCTGCCAGTGCGAAACCCGAGTTCAGGCCATCCAATGGCCTGAACTCGGGTTTCGCGAAGATCGGCTCCTCGGACATCGCGGCCACTCCCGTCCATTTGCCCGGTTTTGGGTTCTGGATGGAATGAACGGGGCCTATGTGTCGCTCAGCGTTGCGAAAGTGGCGTTCATGCGGATCGGCGCCCACGCGCGCCCGGACCGGCCGTGCGCGACGACGTGAGCGCCACTTTCGCAACGTTCAACGTTGTGAAAGTGGCGTTCATGCGGACCGACCTAGGGCTTGATGCGTTGCCTGGCTCTGCCGGTCAGTAACCGGGCGCGGCGCTCACGACTCGTCGCGGATGACGAGGACCGGGCAGGGGGCGAGACGGAGCACGTCCTTCGAGGTGCTGCCGAGCAGGAGTTCGCTCAGCCTGCCGTGACGGTGCGCGCCGACGCCGATCACCGAGGCCTTGTGCTCGGTCGCCAGCCGGACCAGTGTCTCGGCCACGGTCACCGCGTCGGCGACGGCGAGCCCTTCCGCACGCAGGCCCGACTTGAGCGCCAGCTCGGCGCCCCGGCTGGCGGTCCGCTGCGCGGAGTCGTGCGCGGCCTTGTCGAGCTGCTCGGCGGTGCGCAGGTCGATCGGCGCCACCGGCCCGGTCAGCGTCGCCGCGGGCCCGGCGCCCAGGTCGAACACCCGGCCCGTCTCCCACACCGTCACGACCAGCGCGTCGCGCTCCCCCAGCAGCTCGCCGACCTCGGCGACCATGCGTTCGGACACGGGCGTCCCGTCGAAGCCCAGAATCACCGGACCGGTTCCCATAGCTCTCACCTCGCCGGGAAGGTACCCGCCTGATCACCTTTCAAACGGGTGTCAGGGTCGCACCCCGAACGACGGCCTGCCCAGCAGTTTCGGCAGCACCCGGTAAGCGTCCTTCACCCACTCGCACAGCAGCGGCCGCGACTCACGCGGGTCGATGACGTCCTCGACGGCGAACTTCTCGGCCGTGCGGAACGGGGAGCGGACCGCGTCGAGGCGCTCGCGGATCGCGGCGATGTGGGCGGCCGGGTCGTCGGCGGCCTCGATTTCCGCGCGGTAGGCGGCTTCGATGCCGCCCTCGACCGGCAGCGAGCCCCAGTCGCCGGACGGCCAGGCCCAGCGGCGGACCAGCCGGTGCCGGTTGGTGATGCCCGCGCCGCCGACGCCGAACACCCGGCGGACGATGATCTCCGCGACCGGCACGCGTGCCTGGTACACGGCGGTGATCGCGCGGGCGCCGCGGCGGATCGAGCCGCGTTTCTCGCCGGCCAGGCCGATCACCATGCCCGCCTGGTCGGTCAGGTTCACGATCGGCAGATGGAAGGTCTCGCACAGGTCGACCAGCCGGGTGATCGCGTCGGCGCCCTCGGCGGTCAAAGTCGCGCCACGATAGGGATCCGTGGCGATGACGCCGACCGGATGACCGTCCAACCTGGCCAGTCCCGCGTACGCCGAGCCGCCGTAGCAGGCGTAGTCGAACACGGAACCGGTATCGAACAGGGCGTTCAGCAACGGCCGCAGCCGATAGGGCTTCCGGCGGTCGCGGGGCACGAGTGAAAGCAGCCCTTCGTCGCGCCGCGCGACGTCGTCCGTGCTCGCCACCACCGGCGGCAAGAAGTCCACATTGGACGGCAGGTATGCCAGGAAATCGCGGATGGCCTGGAAAGCGGCTTCCTCGGACGGGACGATCACGTCGACGGCGCCGCTGCGGCGATGCACGGCGGCCCCGCCGAGCTCCTCCTTGGTGAGGTCCTCCCCCGTCGCGTGTTTCACCAGCGGCGGCCCGGCGACGAACAGCTGGCCCGCGCCTTCGACCAGGACGCAGAGGTGGGACATGACCGCGCGGGCGGCGCCGAGGCCCGCGACGGGACCCAGGCACGCCGAAACCACCGGCACCGCCGAGAGATTGTCGACCACCAGATCCCAGCCGGGATTGAACGGCACGTACGTGAAACCGTGCTGCTCCAGCATCTTCACGCTGCCACCACCGCCGGTGCCCTCGATCAGCCGCACCAGCGGCATCCCGAGCTCGTTGGCCAGCCGCTCGGCGTAGATCTGCTTGCCCATGATGCCCGCGTCGGCCGCGCCGCCGCGGACGGTGAAATCGTCACCGCCCACGGCGACCCGGCGACCGTCGAGCCGGGCGGTGCCCACCACGAAATTGGCGGGCACGAACGAGGACAGGGAGCCGTCGGTGGCGTACTCGGCCGCACCGGCCAGCGCACCGACCTCGTCGAAGGAACCCTGGTCCACCAGCGCTTCGATGCGCTCGCGGACCGTCAGCCTGCCCGCGCCGTGCTGACGGGCGACCTTTTCGGGGCCGCCCATCCGCTCGGCGAGCGCGCGCCTGCGCTGGAGCTCTTCGACTTCGGGCTTCCAGTCCTCAGCCAAGTGCGTCTTCGACCTTCCGCTGCAGCTTGTTCATCCCGCCGAGCCAGCGGCCGGTGTCCGTCGCGCGCGCGGCGTAGTACTGGGCGACCTCGGGGTGCGGCAGGATCAGGAACTCGTCCCCGCCCACGGCCTTGAGCACGTCCTCGGCCACCTTGTCCGGCTCGATCAGCGACGCGCCCATGAGCAGCGCGCCCGCCTCACCGGTGGACTGGTACATGTCCGTGTTGACACCCTGCGGGCACAGCGCCTGCACGCTCACGCCGCGATGGCGGTACGTGGCGCTCAGCCATTCGGCGAACGCCAGCGCGCCGTGCTTGGTCACCGCGTACGGCGCGGAACCGAGACTGGTCAGCAGACCCGCCGCGGAAACCGTGGCCAGGAAATGACCTTTGCCGCGCTCCAGCCAGTCCGGCAGCAGCAGTTTGGCGGCACGCACGTGCGCCATCACGTTGACGTCCCAGGCACGGGCCCAGACGTCCTCGGGGGTCTCCGGGCCGCCGTTGGGCGCGATGCCCGCGTTGGCGCAGAACAGGTCGATGGCGCCGAGCCGCTCACGCGCGACCGCGATCAGCCGCTGGATGCCCTCTTCGCTCGCCGCGTCCGCGGTGACGGCGGTGCCGCCGATCTCCTCGGCGACCGCCTGCGCGCCGTCCGCGGACAGGTCGGAGACGACCACCCGCGCGCCCGCGCCGGCGAACTTGCGGGCCAGCGCGGCGCCGATCCCGCCGCCGCCACCGGTGATGACGACGCCCGCGCCCGCGATCTCCGTGCTCAAATGCCACCGACCAGCGTGATGCCGCCGTCGAGGACCAGCGTCTGGCCGGTGACCCAGCCCGCCTCCTCCGACAGCAGGAAGGCGACGGCGCCCGCGATGTCGGACGGCACGCCGAGGCGCTTCATCGGGTACGCCGAGGCGACCTCCTCCTCACGGCCTTCGTACAGCGCGGTGGCGAACTTGGTCTTGACCACGGCGGGCGCGACGGCGTTGACCCGGATCTTCGGGCCCAGCTCGGCGCCGAGCTCGGTGGTCATCCGGATCAGCGCGGCCTTGCTGACGCCGTACATGCCGATGCCGGGCGAGGCGAACAAGCCCGCGACCGAGGCGACGTTCACGACCGAACCGCCGTGCTCACCCATCCATGCGTCACGCGCGGCACGCGTCCACGCGAGCGGGGCCAGCAGGTTCACGGCCATGATCTTGGCGGCGGCGTCGAAGTCGATGTCCAGCATCGGGCCGTAGACCGGGTTGATGCCGGTGTTGTTGACCAGCATGTCGAGCCTGCCGAACGCCTCGATCGTCTTGGCGACGGCCTCGGCCTGGTGCTCGGCGTTGTCCGACTTGCCCGCGACGGCGATCGCCACGTCCGGGCCGCCGAGCTCGTTGACCGCCTCGGCCAGCGGTTCCGGGTTGCGCGCGGTGATGCACACCTTGGCGCCGCGTTCCACGAGTTCCTTGGCGATGCCGAGCCCGATGCCCCGGCTGGCTCCGGTGACGATGGCCACCCGATCTTTGAACGAGTTCACTTGTGCGGATCTCCTGTTCTGACTAAGCGCCCGCTTATTACACTGGGCGGAACGTGCGGGGTGTGTCAACCCCGCCGGTGATGGAGGAGGAACCGGCGATGACCGTGTCGCTGTCCGCCGAATTGTGGCCGGACGTCCAGCCCGAAGCGGCACGCCGCCTGATGCTCGCCGGGGTCGAGTCGTTCGCCCGGCGGGGCTACCACGCGACCACGACCAGGGACATCGCCGGCGGCGCCGGGATGAGCCCCGCCGCGCTCTACGTGCACTTCCCGTCCAAGGCCGCGCTGCTCTTCGCGATCTCCAAGAGCGGCCACGAGCAGACGCTCGCGCTGGTCGAGAACGTGGTCGCGCGCAAGGCGGGCCCCGCCGAGACGATCCGTGAGCTGACCCAGGATTTCGTCGCCTGGCACGCGCGCAGGCACACGGTCGCGCGCGTGGTCCAGTACGAGCTGCAGGCGCTGCCCGAGAAGGAGCTCGCGGTGGTCGCCGAGCTGCGCCGCCGCATCGAGCAGACGGTGCGCGACGTCATCGGCCAGGGCATCGCCGACGGCGTGTTCACCGTCCCCGACCCGTGGACGGCCGCTCGCGCGGTGCTGTCCCTCGGCGTCGACGTCGCACGCTGGTACACCGACCGCACCCGGCAGTCGCCCGCCGCGCTCGGGCGCGACTACGGCGAGCTGGTGCTGCGGATGCTGGGCGCGGGGTGACACCGCGACAGCCTCGCATACCGACTAGTAGGTATCCAAGCGCGGGTTACGTCACAGCGGGCTCGTAGGTGGCGACGTACGCGCCGCGCACCACGTGTTTCAACGGCTTCGAGCCACCGATCACGTACGCGATCGGGTAGCGCTTCGGCGTCTCGTCCATCGGCATCAGGCGCAGGCCGATCGCCACGCCCACCACGGCGCACACGGCCGACACCAGCACTCCGGCTCCCCAGGCGAACGGGATGATCCCGGCGAGGAAGCCGAACCAGGCGAAGGCGGTGACCCGGAACAGGCCGTCGTCACGCCGCGGCTCACCCATCGACCGGTCATAGCGCGAGCCGTGCACCATCACGCGCAGCGTCGAGTCGCAGCAGTCGCAGCGCACGCTCGCGAAACCCCGCCTGCCTTTCCGTACGGTGACGAGCTGTCCCCGGCCGAAGCGGGATCGGCGCGGATCTTCACCTTGCTCTCTGTGCCCGACAGTCACCCACAGGCAGTCCTTGTCGCGTTCTTCTGCCCCCATGCGGCTCATTGTGCCGGACGCGGGTTGCACCGCGGTCACAATGGAAAACGATTGCGTCACTTGGATACCGTCCAGTCGGTACCCGTTCACCCAGATGAGACGCAGACCACATCTCGGCGGCGGAGCGGCGGGAATAACCGGCAGGTTAGTCACGTATCATGACTATCATGATTCTTGACTAGATCGGGGAGCTTGCCGATGTCCGTCATCGAGATGACCACCTTCACGGTGGAGCCGGAGCGCACGCGGGCGATGCTGGAAGCCCGCCGGGGCATGCTCGAGGCGTTCCGGGCCGACCGCCGCGGGTTCCTCGCGGCGAGGCTGGTCCGCGTCGACGAGCGCACCTGGCTCGACTTCGTCGAATGGACCGACGACGCCGCGTGGGACGAGTCGAAGGCGAAGGGCGCGAACCTGCCCGCGATCGGGGCCTTCTTCGCCACGATCGACGGACTGGTCGGCGCCGAACGCGGGGTGCGCTACGACGATCCGGCGGGCGGCCGGGTCCGCACCGTCGCGTACGGCACGGAGCCCTCGCAGGTCGGCGAGCTGTACCTGCCCGAGGGCGACGGCCCGTTCCCGGTGGTGACCGTCGTGCATGGCGGCTACTGGAGCGCGATGTGGGATCGCCGCCAGATCACCGACGTCGTCGACGACCTGGTCGCCGTCGGGTACGCGGTGTGGAACATCGAGTACCGCCGCATCGGCGAGCCGGGTGGCGGCTGGCCCGGCACCTTCCTCGACGTCGCCGCCGCGGTCGACGCGCTCGAGGGCATGGATCCGGCGCTCGACACCAGCCGGGTCGTGCTGCTCGGTCATTCCGCGGGCGGCCACCTGGCGACCTGGGCCGGTCACCGCGCCGCCCTTCCGTCTGAGGCGCCGGGCGCCGGACCCAAGATCGTCCCGATCGGCGTCGTCTCCCTCGGCGCGCCACTCGACCTGCGCGCCGCCGACGCCACCGGGTTCGGCAAGGTGCTCGCCGACCCGGACGCCGAGCCGCCCAAGGACGCGCCCGAGACCGCGCGGCCCGAAGTGTGGCCGGTCGTGGCCGACATGGTGGGCGACGGGATCACGAAAATCCTTACGGGCGGCCACTTCGACTGGACGTCCCCGCTCGAGCTGCCCGGCGCGGGAGTGCCGATGCTCGCCGTGCACGGCACGGCCGACGAAGCCGTGCCCGCCGAATGGAGCCGCCGCTACGCCGAGAAGACCGAAGGCGCCCGGTATATCGAGGTCGACGGCGGCACCCACTTCGACGTGGTCCACCCGCACCACCCCGTCTGGCCCGCCGTCACCGCTTGGATCGGCGAGGTGATCGAGCGGCTCGACCACGAGGCGATCCTGGAGCAGGCGTGGAACGCGCCGGGCACGACCACCGTGGAGCTGCCGCCCGTGCGGGTGAACGAGGTGCTGCGTGAGCGCTACGACGTGCGGCCGCCGTTCGCGTACACGGGCGCGTTGCTGTGGGACATGGAGTCGCGCAAGGCCGCGGCGCCGGACAAGTACATCCCGTCGGTCGTGAAACCGGGCAGCGCCGAGAAGTTCCCGAGCACGTGGCACGGCCGGTTCGAGGACTTCACCAGGGTTTCCGAGCAACGGCTGTGGGCCGACCCCGGGCGGTACGCGACGGTCATCGAGCATGTCCGGCTCGACCACGAGAACCGGCGCGCCTTCTTCGTCGGTGCCGAGCGGTTCGAGGCGCCCGACGGCCGCGTGTTCACCGCGGGCGCCGGGCAGCCGATCTTCCACGTCGAGCATTCCGTCACCGGCACGGAGAACGATCCGCGCAACGTCTGGCGTGTGGTGCACCTGACCATCGAGCCGGATCCCGCGCTGGCCGCGGCCTTCGAGCCGCTGGCGAACGACCGCTACCTGCGTGACTTCATCGAGATCCACCTCCGCGACGACCTCGGGCACGAGCTCGTCCGCCGCTGAAGACGCCGTCGCCGATACAGTGACGGGCGGAACCGTCAACGACCGCACAGGGAGAGCAGCGATGGTCACCCGCGCGGAGCGGAACGCGACCGACCCCGATCTGGGCGTCCTGTCCGGGCGGCTGCTGTTCGCGGTGCAGCGCGAGCTTTTCACGACGCTCGCCGAGCAGGGTTTCGACGATCTGAAGCACCGGCACGGCGCCGTGCTCGCCTACCTGGATCCCGAGGGCGTCCGGGCGACCGACCTGTCCCGTCTTTCGGGGCAGCACAAGCAAATCGTCGGCACGCTCATCGACGAGCTGGAACTGCTCGGCTACGTCGAACGCCGACCAGACCCGAGCGACCGCCGCGCGAAGCTGATCTGCCCCACCGCGCGCGGCCTGGCCCAGATGCGCGCGGCCGACGCCATCATGGCGGCCATCCAGGACCGGCACGCGCGACGCCTCGGCCACGACGAGTTCAAGCGCTTCAAGCGCATGCTGACCGACGTGACCGAGCACCAGCGCGGCTTCGGGTCGTGAGTGTTCCGGCCGGTTAGAACCGGCCGGAACACTCACGACCCCCTAGGCGGTCGCGCGGCGCAGTACCAGCCAGGCCCCGCCGCCGAGTGCCAGCGCGAACGCGAGCGGATACGCGGTGAACAGCGCGAACGAAGGCTGGCCGCCCAGGAATCGCCCGATCGAAGACCACCAGTCCTGGGTCGTCGCCAGCGCCCCGGCCGCGGCCAGCAGCGCGGCGCCGCCGAAGACCGCGACGTAGATACCGGTCTGGCGCCAGCGTTGGAACACCGCGCCCGCCGCCACGCAGATGGCCGACACGGCGACGAGCGGCCCGGCATAGGCGAGCCATTGCGTGAACGGGCCGTACTCGTGGAGCGCGCCGACCCCGAAGATCCGGGCTTCGCGGCCCCATCCGCCGCTGAGCCGTTCGATGACACCGAACACCACCAGCACCAAGCCCACCAGCAGCGCCTGCGCGGCGACGACCAACGCCGTCGCCTCGGCGAACTTGCGGCGGGTCACCCCCAGTCCCAGCGCGAACGGGAAGACCTGGGTCATGGTCTGCAGATGCGCGGCCGCGGCCACGGCGCACACCACCGGCAGCAGGTAGACCTCATGCGGGCCGGTGGCGGTCTCCCCGTTGGATATATCGATGACCCAGCCCAGCAAGGGCATCGCGACCACGATGGCCAGCGGGTAGGCGAGCAGGGCGAGCCAGTTGACCAGCTGGATCCGGGCGACGTCGAGCGTGCGTGTCATCGGGCATCCTTCCCGGCGGCGACCGGCCCGCCGTGGCGTTGGGTGGTGCGGACGACCAGCTGCTGCAAGGAAACCGGCTCGAAGTCCAGTCCGGGTTCCGACCGGTCGGGCGCGCCGGTGAGGATGACGCGCAGCGAGCCGCCGAGGCGTTCGCGGTGCAGCTCTTCGTGTCCGGCGGCGAAACGCTCCACGGCGTCGGCGGGCCCGGAGACCGAGACGGCCTCGCCACGCAATGACTCCGCGTCGGCGTCGATGAGCACCTGGCCGCGGTCGAGCAGGACGACGTGTTCGATCAGATCGCTGACCTCGTCGATCAGGTGCGTGGAGAGCACGATCGTGCGCGGATGCTCGGCGTAGTCGGCGAGCAGGCGGTCGTAGAAAAGCTGGCGTGCGACCGCGTCGAGGCCGAGATACGGCTCGTCGAACAGGGTCAGCGGCGCCCGCGATGCGAGCCCGATGATCACGCCGACCGCCGAGAGCTGGCCACGCGAAAGCTTGCCGAGCAGGTGGCCCGCCGGGACGGCGAAGTCCGCCAGCAGCTCCGTGGCGTACGCGTCGTCCCAGTTCGGGTAGAGCAGCTCCGCGGCACGCAGCGCGTGCCGCACTCGGAACCTTTCCGGGTAGTGCTGACTTTCCTTGATGAAGCAGACGCGGGAAAGCACGTCGGCGTTCTCGTACGGATGCTGCCCGAACACCTCGACCGTGCCGCTCGTTTCGAAGCTTTGGCCGGTGAGGATCCGCATGAGCGTGGTCTTGCCAGCGCCGTTGCGGCCCAGCAGGCCGTGGATGGTGTTCTCGGCGAGCTCCACGCTCACCCCGGCGAGCGCGTCGAGTGGACCGTAGTTCTTGGTCACCCCGGCTGTGCGCACCACGTTCATGGTTGTGGCTCCCAGACGTCGATGAGCTTCTTGATCTCCTCGGCGTCCATGCCGAGCTTGCCCGCCTCCGCCATCAGCGGGGCGAGGAACTGCCGCGTGAAGTCCCCGCGCCGCCGTTCCAGCAGCTGCGCGCGAGCGCCTGTGGCGACGAACATGCCAATGCCTCGTCTCTTGTAGAGGATCCCGTCGGCGACGAGCTGGTTGATGCCCTTCGCCGCGGTCGCCGGGTTGATCCGGTGGAAGGCCGCGAGCTCGTTGGTGGAGGGCACCTGCGTATCCGCGGCCAGGCTCCCGTCGACGATCGAGTTCTCGATCTGCTCGGCGATCTGGAGGAACAGCGGCCGTCCGTCGTCCTTCACGCCGACCACCGCGCGCTGCGGTTCGTCGGTTCATTACTCATGTAACTAACCATGGAGGCTCACCCTCGTCCCTGTCAAGCTCGAACAAAAAACCGCCGCCGGGCGCTGGGCCCGGCGGCGGTTCTTCGACGATCAGGTCAGGGCCGCCGCGCGACCAAGACCACGGTCGGGCCGACCGGCCCATCAGCCGGAAGCCGCAGCTCCGCGGTCGGCTTCAGCCCGGCCTGCTCGAGCAGCTCGGTGAGCTGTTCCGGCCGCCACAGGTGGGTCGTCCAGCGGACCGGGACTCCTCCGTACGCCTCGGTGCGTTCCACATCGCCGTCACCGACATGCGTCGCGATCATCAACTGTCCCTGGGGTTTCAGGGCGCGCGCGAAGGACGACAGCACTTTCGGCAGCACGTCACGCGGCAGGTTGAACAACGACCACCAGCCCAGCAGCCCGCCCCACGACGCCTCGGCCAGCTCGAGTTCGGTCGACGATCCGACCCTGAACTCGCAGTCCGGGTAGAGACGGCGCGCGTGCTCGATCATGCGCGGCGACAGGTCCACACCGGTGACGTCGAGACCGCGTTCGGCCAGATAGGCCGTGACCGTGCCCGGTCCGCAGCCGACGTCGAGCACGGGCCCCAGTCCGCCGACCGCATCGGCGAACACGTCCATCACCGCACGGAACCACGGGTGGGTGCGGATGTCGCCGATGCCCGTGGTCCGCACCATGTCCACGTAGTTGTCGGCCACTCGGTCATAGGAATCGCGGACGGCGTCAAGGTCGGCTGGCTGCGAGATCATGCACGCGACTCTAGGGGATCGAGGCCGGTGAGATCGACGCTGGCGTCCCAGACGCGGCCCGCGAGTTCCTTGTCGGCCAACAGGTTTCGCACGGTTTCGAGCCTGGGTTCACCCCGAAGTCCCAACACCCTGGGACCCCAAAGCTGGCCGCCTTGGACGGACGGATCGAGAACAGCGCGGACCGCGGGCCACGCGCCCGCCTCCTTGCCCTGCAAGAGAAGACCCGCCGGCAGGCCGCGCAGAAGCCGGCCCGTTGTCCGGACGTGGAACGGCGGACGGGACGGGGTAAGGGAATCGAGCGCACCACCGGGGTGATTCACCACGCTCGCCGTGGTGCTGCCCGCCGCACGGAGACGGCGGTCGAGTTCGAACCCGCACAACATCTGCGCGAGCTTCGAGCGCGCGTACGTGTCCTTCGGCCGATAGTCGCGCGCGGACTGGAGATCGCCGAGGTCCAGCCGCGCCGACTTCGCCGTGAAACTGCCGGTCGTGACGATACGACCGCCGGACAGCAGGGGCATCAGCTTGCCGATCAGCGCGAAGTGCCCGAGATGATTGGTCGCGAACATCAGCTCATGACCGTCCCGGGCCATGCGCCGTCCCGGCTCCTCCAGCAGCACGCCCGCGTTGCACACGACCGCGTCAAGTCGATCCAATTCGTCCACTGTGGACTTGAGTGACGAGAGGTCGGCGAGATCCAGCCGGACGTGGCGCACCCGCGCACCGGGGACCCGAGAGCGGATCGAGGCCATCGCGGCCTCGGCCTTCGCGGCGTCCCGGCTGCCGAGGATCACGGTCGCGCCGGTACCGGCGAGCTGCTCGGCGACGAAGTACCCGATGCCCGCGTTGCCCCCGGTGACCAGGAAGTCCTTGCCCTCGGCGCGCGGCAGCCGACGGACGTCCCACTGCTGATTTCGGATGACGGCCCCCTGCGAAGTCGAAGTGACTCCGAAATTGTACACACTCTGACTTCGGAGAGGTTCTGACTAGCCGGTACTGTGCCGCCATGGACCGAACGCAGGCACCCGGGCGGCGCGAGCGCAAGAAGGCCGCCACGCGCCAAGCACTCGCCACCGCGGCACGGCGGCTGTTCCTGGAGCGAGGGTTCGACCAGGTCACCGTCGCCGAGATCGCCGACGCGGCCGACACGGCCGTCTCGACGCTGTTCGCGCACTTCCCCGGTGGGAAGGAGGCATTGGTCCTCGGCGACGGCGCCGAACGCGAGCACGCTTTGACCACCGCGGTACGGGATCGCCCGGCAGGCGTCTCGATCCTGCGAGCCCTTCACGATTTCCTCGCCACGCGCGGCCCCTTCGATCCCGCCCCCGACCCGAAATCACGCGCGATAGCCGACCTCGTGGTCTCGACGCCCGCGCTGCGCGCCTACGCGAGGACACTGTGGACAAGCTGTGAGACCACGCTCGCGCACGTCATCGCCGAGCAGACCGGCCAGGACCCGGGCGACCTGTCACTGCGCCTGTTCGCCCGCTATGTCCTGGAAATCCCCGACATCGCGGGCACCGAGCCCGACCCGCCCGCCGCGCTGGCCGTCGCCTTCACTCACCTTCAGCGTGGCTGGCCCGACCTGTGACCTCGCCCGGCAATCGGCGGTCGTGAGTGTTCCGGCCGGTTCTAACCGGCCGCAACACTCACGACCCCGAGTTGCGGCACGAACGCCGACTTTCGTGCAGTCGTCGCCTCGGCGGCCGAAGACCTAATACGATCTTCGCTCCGAGATCGAGGGGAAGCACGGCGGATGAGGCTGCGACGATCATGGTGCGCCCTGCTGGTGGTGGCCACGACGGTGACCGGTTGCGGCAGCGAACCTCCACCCCCTGGCGACCTGCTCGCCTCCGCGTCCGCGGGCAAGCTCACCATCGGAATCCGGTTCGACCAGCCCGGCATGGGCTTGAGAACGCTTAACAAGACTTACGAGGGCTTCGACATCGACGTCGCCAGGTATGTGGCCGCGGAACTCGGCGTCGATCCGGAAGACATCACCTGGCAGGAAACCCGGCCGGCGAACCGGGAGAAGTTCATCGCGGGCCGCGCGGTGGATTTCGTGGTGGGCGCCTACACGATCGACGACGAGCGCAAGCGGCAAGTGGGCTTCGCGGGTCCGTATCTCACGGTCGGCCAGGATCTTTTGGTGCGGCGCAACGACAATTCCATCACCGGGCCGCAGTCGCTCAACGGCAAGCGGCTGTGCACGGTGAGCGAGTCCACTTCGGCCCAGTACGTGAAGGACACGTTCGCGCACGAGACGAAACTCGTGGAGTACAAGCAGTATTCCGATTGCGTGGCTTCGCTGCTGGCCAACCTGGTCGACGCCATCACCACCGGCAACGCGCTGCTCAGCGGCTACGCCGGGCAGCATCCGGAACTGCTCAAGGTGGTCAACAAACCGTTCACCCAGCGCTTCTACGGCATCGGCCTGCGCAAGGACGACAACGCGGGCCGGGCGAAGATCAACGACGCGCTGCGGAAGATGATCTCGACGGGCGCCTGGCGCGCGTCCCTCCAGGCCAATCTGGGCCCGTCCGGCTACACGATCCCGCCGCCGCCCACGATCAGCGACTAGCCGTGGGTCGTGAGTGGCATGACCGGTTCTAACCGGCCATACCACTCACGACGACGGTCAGGCCGCCGAGACGGCCGTGACCTCGACGGACTCGCCCTTCAGCGGCGCGCCTTCCGGCCAGCCGACCGTGACGGTGTCGCCGCCCGGGATCGGCAGGTTCAGGTTCACCACGCTCGGCACGAAGGTGACCGGGGCCTGCGAAGCCATCAGGATCCGGGACTCCGCGGGCTTGCCGGGCTGGACGTTCACCGGAACGCTGCTGTCGCCGGACGGGTCGTCAGGGACGACGCCGATGCCGCTGCCATCACCCTCGCCGTGCCCGCTGCCCTTGGTGAAGGTGACCGCGGTCGGGATCCCCTGCAGCTTGCAGTTGGTGTGCCCGCCCGCGGCGACGTAGTGGATCACGTAAGCCTGCTGGCCCGCCGAAGAAGTCGGATCCGGCGTGACCGAGACAGTGAGGTCGGAGATGTCGCACGGCTTGTCCGACGGGTTCGCCGACGCCGCGGGAGCGAGCAGGACGACCCCGGCCGCGGCGACCGCGATACCGGCGACTGCCTTGAACTTCGTGTTCATCTGGTTCTCCTTCGTGATGCGAATCGAGATCGATTCACCGTGTTCGCCCTCACCAGGAAAGATGTTCACCAGGCCGTGGGGATGCTTCCGGATGACCTTCGCCTCACCGGCGCAACCCCAGTGCCGATCACACGTCGCCCCGCCCCCGGATCGGGTGATCATCGCCGATGGAGCGAGCCGGTTTCCGCCGTGATGAGCAGTGTGAACGTCATGACGACGACCGCGACCGCCGAGCGGCAGGAGAACGCGCCGCCGGAGCTCAGCCGGAAACGGGTGAACGCGGTCTTCGCCGCGGTCACACTGGGGATGCTGCTGGCCGCTTTGGACCAGACGATCGTGGGCACCGCGCTGCCGACGATCGTCGGCGATCTCGGCGGCGCCGGGCACCTTTCGTGGGTGATCACCGCGTATCTGCTCGCCGAGACGATCATGACGGTCGTCGTCGGCAAGCTGGGTGACCTGTTCGGCCGGAAGCTGATGTTCCAGCTGTCGGTGCTCGTGTTCACCGGCGGCTCGTTCTTCTGCGGATTCGCGAACGACATGATCTGGCTGATCGTCGCGCGGGCGGTGCAGGGTCTCGGCGCCGGCGGGCTCATGGTCACCGCGACCGCGCTGGTGGCCGACGTCGTGCCTCTGCGGGAGCGCGGGAAGTACCAGGGCGCGCTCGGTTCGGTGTTCGGCGTGGTGACCGTGCTCGGGCCGATGCTGGGCGGGCTGTTCGTCGACCATCTGTCGTGGCGGTGGGCGTTCTACGTCAACGTGCCGCTCGCGGTGATCGTGCTGATCGTCGCCGCGGGCGCGATGCCGAGCGTGAAGGCCGCGGTCAAGCCGGTGATCGACTACCTCGGCATCCTGCTCATCGGGCTCGCCGCGACCGGGCTGACGCTGGTCACCAGCTGGGGCGGCACCCAGTACGCGTGGGGCTCGCCGACGATCATCGGCATGGCCGCGGGCTCGGTGGTGCTCCTCGCCGGGTTCGTTTTCGTGGAGAAGCGCGCGAAGGAACCGACGCTGCCGATGCGGCTGTTCCGGAACCCCGTGTTCACGGTGTCGGCGATCCTGAGCTTCGTCGTCGGGTTCGCGATGCTCGGCGCGCTGTCGTACCTTCCGACGTATCTGCAGTACGTGCACGGGATCTCGGCGACGAATTCCGGGGTCCGGATGCTGCCGATGGTGCTGGCGCTGCTGGTCTCCGGGATCGTCGCGGGCAACCTGGTCGGCAAGACCGGGCGCTACAAGATCTTCCCGATCCTCGGCGGTGTCGGGCTGACGCTCGGGCTCTACCTGCTGTCGCGGCTCACCGCGACGAGCGGCTTCTGGGAGATGTCGGCCTATCTGGTCGTGCTGGGCCTCGGCATCGGGCTGAGCATGCAGGTGCTGGTCATCGTCGTGCAGAACACGGCCGAGTACCGCGACCTCGGCGTCGCGACGTCCGGGGTCACCTTCCTGCGCTCGCTGGGATCCTCGTTCGGCGCGGCCATCTTCGGCACGATCTACGCCAACCAGCTGGCGCCGAACATGGCGCGCGCCGCGGCGGAACATCCGCTCCCCCAAGGACTCAATCCGCAGATAGTCCAAGTGCCCGCCGCGTTGCACAAGCTGCCGCCGTCGGTGTCGGCGCCGTACATCCAGGCCTACAGCGATTCACTGCACGCGGTGTTCCTCTATGCCGCGCCCGTCGGGCTGGTGGCGTTGGGGCTCGCGTTCTTCCTCAAGGAGGTCCCGCTGCGCGACACCTCGCGCGCGGGCGCGCCGGACCTGGGCACCGGCTTCGCGATGCCCGATCCGAGCGATCGCGACCAGGACCTGGAACGCGCCGTCGGCAGGCTGCTCGCCAAGGAAGGAAGAGCCGCGTCGCCGCATATCCTCGCGCGGTCGGGATGCGAGCTGGACCGCGGCGGCTTGTGGTGTGTCGGGCAGGTCCGGATCAGGGAACGGCGCGACAAGCCCGCGACGCTGGCCGCGGTCAGCGAACGGTTCGGGATCCCGCCCGAGGTCTTCGAGCCGGTGTTCTCCAAGCTGGAACTGACCGGCCATCTCACCTACCACAATGGCCGGTGGGCGACCACCGAACTCGGCCTGGTGGAACTCGACAAGCTCATCGAGGCCTGGAAGAACTGGCTCGCCGAGCAGTTGCGGGACTGGGGCCCGGAGGGCCGCGAGGAGTTGCTCGCCGCACTCGGCCGCGTCGCGAACCGTATTCTCGATCAAGCAACCGATGATCGGCCATACGGCAAACACGCGTACGCGTAGGAGAATTCATGGTGAGCACAGAGCCGCCGGCACCCCGGGCCTGGTACGGGTGCATGGGACTGGGCGGCTCCTGGGACGAGCAACCCTATGGGGCGCAAGACATCGAGCTCGCCGAGCGCGCGGTGAACACCGCTCTCGAAGTGGGGATCACGGCATTCGACCACGCGGACATCTACCGGTTCGGCAAGGCCGAGTCGGTGTTCGGCGAGCTGATCGCGCGGGATCCCGGGCTGCGACGGCGGATCGTCCTGCAGACCAAGTGCGGCATCCGGCTGGCCCAGGACGGCATGCCGGGGCACTACGACCTGCGCGGCGCCTCCATCATCGAGCGGGTCGAGCAGAGCCTCGCCCGGCTGCGCACCGACCACGTCGACGTGCTGCTCCTGCACCGGCCGGATCCGCTGGCCCGGCCCGAAGAGGTCGCCGAAGCGTTGACGAAGCTGCGTGACCAAGGGCTGGTGAAGCATTTCGGTGTCTCGAACATGAGCGCCGAGCAGATTCAGGACCTCGAACACCGGCTGGACTTCCCGCTGGTGGCGAACCAGCTCGAGATGAGCCTCGCCAGCCGGGCCTGGGTGGAGGCGGGCGTGCTGGTCAACACGGCCGAAGGCGCCTCGGTCGGTTTCCCGTCCGGCGTGACGGAGTACTGCCGCAGGCGCGGGATGCAGATCCAAGCATGGGGAGCGCTCGCGCGCGGGCGCTACACGGGGCGGCAGGAGACGGAGGCCGAACACGCCACGGCGGACCTGGTTTCGGCCATCGCCGCGGCGGCGGAGACCACGCCCGAGGCGGTGCTGCTCTGGTGGTTGCAGCGGCATCCGGCGCGGATCTCGCCCGTCATCGGGACGACCAATCCCGGCCGGATCCGTGCCTGCGCCGACTCCGTGCGCCGCGAGCCGGAGCTGTCCCACGAAGACTGGTACCGGCTGTGGATTTCCGCGCGGGGCAGCGCGCTCCCCTGATCGCGCCTTGACACACACCTCACGTCATTCATACATTCAAGGGCACTTTGTATGATTGACGTGGGGAGCTGGTCCGTGTGGAGCTCGGCAAAACCGCTGTCGTACTGGGTGGCAGTGCCGCGGGACTGTGTGCCGCAGGCGCGCTCGCGCCCCATTTCGAGCAGGTGCTGGTGCTGGAGCGCGACGAACTGCCCGCCGAAGCCGAGCATCGGCGCGGCGTGCCGCAGAGCAAGCATCCGCACTTCCTGCTGAACTCCGGCCGCCGCGCGATCGGGGCGCTGTTCCCCGGTTTCGAGGAGGACCTCATCGCCGCGGGCGGGCTGCACCTGATGCCGTCCATGGACGCCGCCTACCTCGACGGTCCCGGCTGGTCGGCGCGCAAACGCAGCGCGATGACGATGATCTACAGCTCGCGGATCCTCATCGAGCGCGTGCTGCGCGACAAGGTGCGCGAGTTGGCCAACGTGACCATCCGCGAAGGGGTCACGGTCACCGGCCTGACCACGGCAGGCGGCGCGGTCACCGGAGTCGAACTCGGCTCGGAGCACCTCGGCGCCGACTTCGTGGTCGACGCGCTGGGCCGCGGCTCTTCCGTCGGCGACTGGCTGGTGGCGGCGGGCTGGCCCAAGCCCGAGGTCCAGACGCTCGACGCCAAGGTCACCTACACCTCACGCTGGTACGACCTGCCCGCCGACCGGCCCGCGTCCTGGTGGTGGCGGCACTTGGTGATCATGCCGACGCTCGACAAGGGCGAGCACCCCGCCGAGCACGAGTTCCTGGTCAACTTCTTCCCGATCGAAGGCAACCGGGTCATCGCCTGCATGGGCTCGTGGGGACTCGAGATGCCCCGCACCACGGACACGTTCGCCGAGTCGGCCGCCCGGGTCCGGACGCCGCTGTTCGCCGCCGCGATGGACCGGTGCGAGCCCACCTCGGAGGTGCACCTGACCCGGTCGACCGGCAACAAGTGGCGCCGCTACGACCGCTGGAAGACGCCGCCGCGCGGCCTGGCGTTCATCGGCGACTCGATCTGCGCGTTCAACCCGTTCTACGCACAAGGCATCAGCTCGGCCTCGGCCTCGGCACTGCTGTTGCGAGAGCACCTCCCGGCTTTCGACACCAAGCGATTCCTTGCCGCGCAACGCAAACTGCTCGCCGTACCCTGGCGCCTCGCGATGGCGAGGGACCAGGGTTACGCCTGCGCGGTGGGCACCGAGACACTGCCCGAATGGCAGCGCCGCGTCGTCTCGGCGTTGTCCGGCCCGGCGTTCAGCCTGATCGTCGGCGCCGCCCGCGAGGACGACGTGGTCGACGAGCACTTCGCCAAGGTGTTCAACCTCGACGAGTCACTGGGCGACATGATGCGCAACCCGAGGGTGCTCGCCGGCCTCCTGCGCTACCGCGTCCGCGCGGCACTGGGCAGGCACCGCGTCCCCTTCGGCTTCGACCCCCGCGCCGAACCACCCGCCGCCGACTACTCCCCCGCGACGACCGCGGCCGCGCGATGAGCGCCGTGTGCGGCCCCGAGGCGGAGGCCGTCACCCGCGGCCTCGGCTTCGACTGCCACGACGTCTCACCCGTGCTGTCAGTCCGGTTTCCCTGGGACCTCGCCCATCCGACGATGCCGTTCCTGGAGCTGCTCATCCTCGGCGGCGCGATCTTCGCGCTGGTGCACGCCCTGCGCCGCCACCGCGACGGCGACCCCGTCAACCTGGCGCTGTGGTGCACCTCGCTGGTCTACCTGTTCGTGATCGAGCCGCCGCTGTACTTTCCGGAGTGGTTCGGGCTGGAGCGGCAGTACGGGTTCATCTTCGCGCACAACCAGTTCACCGTGCAGTTCATGTGGGATCGGCTCCCGCTCTACATCGTGGCGTTCTACCCGGTGATCAGCCAGCTCGCGTACGAGCTCGTGCGCTCGCTCGGCGTCTTCCGGCGCCGCGGCCCAGCGCTGGGCGCGGTGGCCGTCGCGTTCGTGTGCCAGGTGTTCTACGAGGTCTTCGACCAGCTCGGCCCCCAGCTGAAATGGTGGGCGTGGAACATGGACAACCACCTCGTCAACCACCCCGCGCTGGCCTCGGTGCCGCTCAACAGCATGCTGTTGTTCGCCTCGGTGTCCATGGGAGCCATGACATACCTGGTCGTCCGCCTGACCAGGGACCGCCACGGCTGGTCGCTGGCGTGGCGCATCCTGCTGGCCGGCATCCTCACGCCCCCGACCATGGCGATCGCCGGCATCCCCGCGAGCTTCTTCACCGACAAGACCTGGGTGCTCGGCATCGAGCTGGCTTTGGTCTGGCTGGCGGGCGTCGCGATCCTCGTGTCGGCCCGCGGCCCGGCCGAGCCATTGTCTCCGTTCGTCCGCGTCTACCCCGCCGTCTACCTAGGCGCAATGGCCGCGTTCTGGCTCAGCTCCCTGCCCGCCGACGACGGCACCCCGACCGGCAGCAGACCCTACGCACTCGCCTGTTTCCTCGGCGCGGGCCTCGTGTTGGCCGCGCTCTACCGGGCGAGTCGAACGGCGCCGGCGGCACTCTCCCGGTAAAGATGGTCCCCATGGGGCACCACGGCTGGCAGGGCAACCCACCCGGCACCGAAGACGAAGCACGCCGCCGCATCGTCGAGGCGGCAACAACCTGCATCGACCGAGCAGGCCTCGCCAAGACCAGCCTCTCCGACGTCGCCACCGAAGCGGGCATCACCCGCCAAACCGTCTACCGCTACTTCCCCAGCCTCGCCGACATCCTCCGCGCCGTCGCCATGGCCAACGTCGAAGACTTCGCGGCCCGCATGGAACGCCACCTGTCCACCTTCACCACCGCCGCCGAGGCGGCCGTCGAATCGGTGGTCTTCGCCGTCCGCACGGTCCCGAACGAGCCCTACCTCGGCCTCCTCTTCCAAGCGGGCGAGGCCGACTTCTTCACAGCAGGCGTCACCTCCCCCCTGTCGTTCTCCCTCGGCGCCCGCATCCTCCGCAACCTCCCGATCGACTGGCCCGCCGCCGGCCTCGCCGACACCGACCTCGAAGGCCTCGCCGAGATCCTCATGCGCCTGTTCATCTCATTCCTGCAGTACCCGTCGACCCCCGCACTCACCGACGACCGGCTGCGAGCCCTGGTCCGGCGGTGGATCGGGCCGGCGTTGAGTCCTACGTGGACAGGCGGGATCGGGATATAGCAACAGAGTTGCCCCGGGCGACCACGGGGGTGGCTTTGGGCGGCCGCGGACGCTTGGTAGTGTTTCCTTCAACAGCAAGGCGCGTTTAGCTCAGCGGGAGAGCGCTTCCCTGACACGGAAGAGGTCACTGGTTCAATCCCAGTATCGCGCACCATACGTTTTCGCAGCTCAGAGCCCTGTCCCTCCTCGCGAGGGATGGGGTTTTACTTTTGCAATGGCGTGAATCCGGCGTGGATCTTTCTCACCGGCTCGATCTCAAGGTTTCGGTACACCACCTTTAAGTGCGGGAACCAGCTCGCGAGCTTGTCGCGCTCGGTGGGCCGGAGCACGATCAAGGACGCAGCCCATCGTGCTTCCAGCGACGCGATGATGTGCTGACGCATCGCCGGGGTCACGTGGTCGTAGATCCTTCCCATGCCCTTCATCTTCTGGCCGAGCCTCGCGCGCCTCGCGACTTCCGGCACTCCGTCCTCGGTCAGCCATGTCGCGTGAGTGTGGCGCCCTTCGTGGAAGGTGAACCTTCGAGAATCGGAGGCACCGAACCCGGCTTGTCCTCGGCGGCACCGTCCCAGGCTGGACGCCAGTAGCGGTAGCGGAAGTTAGATCGCCGCCACGGGTTGCCTTCAGGACTGCACAGGATGAACGGGTGGCTATGGCTGTCCATCAGTTCCTCGTAGAACACCGCGATACTGGGCGGAATCTCCACCAGTCGTGTCCCAGCCGGAGTCTTGGTCCTCCCCTTTCGTTGCTTTCCGCGACGCCGTGACGGGGCTGCGATCTCAGCAGGCGCCTTGCCTCCTTTGAAGACTCGCCCGCTGAACTCCTTCAGTGGCTCCCTGATCGCGATGGCGCGCACCGCCGAGTCGTACTCGTGCCGCTGCTGCCCGACCAATTCACCCCATCGAGCGCCGGTGTAGGCGTCCATCAGGCACAACACGAACCCATGCAGCCCAAGCCCGCACTTGTACAGGCGCATCGCACCGCGCAAGATCTGGACTGGGCTGGCCACCAGGTACTCGGTGTCGTACGCACCGGAGGTGACCCTGACACTCGAGCATGGGCTTGCCGGGATCAGTCTCGCGTTCGCCGCGGCCTTCATGAGCCCGGAGAACGTGGCGAAAATCGACGCCACCGTCGACTCCGCGTA
Source organism: Amycolatopsis xylanica (assembly GCF_900107045.1). Classification (GTDB taxonomy): domain Bacteria; phylum Actinomycetota; class Actinomycetes; order Mycobacteriales; family Pseudonocardiaceae; genus Amycolatopsis; species Amycolatopsis xylanica. The sequence goes on along the minus strand of NZ_FNON01000001.1, from coordinate 279,470 downwards.
GTCCTCGTGCAGCTCTGACACCCACTTCTCGATTTCCAGGTAGCCGTTGAAGATCCCAGCCAACGGCCACGACTCCCACTGTGGCAGCAGATGGTTGTCCAGGAAGGACCGCATTTTCGCCACCGTATTCGGCTCCAGACGACCACGGATAGCGTCGAGGTGAGCCTCAGCGAAACCCCCGAAGAGCGTCGCGCCGGCCAGCGGACCGATCCACAAGTTTCGCCGGATCAAAGCCTCCTGGTCACCGGCCCACTCCTTGGCCGCCTTCTTCGAGTCGAACCCAGACAGGCTCCCGACCGTCCCATCGGGACGCTTGTACCGAGCACGCCATCGCTGCCCGTCAAGTTGTCCATACGCCACAACCACATTCCTCTCTCGTATCGATCGAACTCACCGGTCACGATCGGTCACGCCACACGGAGATGTCTCGGCCGAAAATGGACACCCCGAGCCGCGAGCCGAGTGATCTCACTCACGTCCTCGCGGCTGAATCGGTAGTGCTTCCCGAACCGCCGGTGCGGGAAAGTGCCCGCATTGGCCTGGTCTTTGAGCGTGCGTGGGGAAATGCCGAGCAGCTGACCGAGCTCGTCCGCGGTCATCAACGCCTGCGCGTCGCGAGGTTGCCGCGAGGCGAGCATTTCGACCGCGTCGGTCAACCGGCATATCGCCGACGTCAGCACAAGCACATCGGCCGTGTCGTCATGATTTGATGGACTGGTCACACTCCTCCTCTGATTCTGGCGCCACTGAGGGACTTTCCTGAGTGCTCATGACGGGACACGCGACAACGCGGTTCACCACGCCCGAACCGGCGCGTACCGGCTTTGCCAGCTGCAACAACGAAACCAGCTGGGATGCAAGGGATTCACTCGTTCGAGCGAGTTCCGCCTCGTTCCTCTGATCGTTGCGCTTGTCCGCTTTGGAAGCTGCTGAGGTGACTTCCCAGCAGACGCGCGCGACACCGTCGAGCCTTCGAGAGCCGCGCTGTCGGCCGGGGCTGTTCCAGCCTGGGCCTACATTGGTGCGCAGCGCCAGCCGGCTCGCGGGGCACTATCGCGGCGATCGGGCCGACTTGCACGCCTCGGTGCTGGCCGGCTTCCTCGAGGCGCTGGCCACCGTCAAGGTGAGTGGTCGAGGACTGTCGCAGCAGTTGGGGATCGGCGACCGGTGGCTGGCTGTGGGCGAGGGGATAGACGAGGACCGGGGGCAAGGTGTGGTCGGCCAGCGCGACGGGTGCGGCGGATCAGAATCAGCCCGCGGCCCTGCAAGTCGATGGCGAGGTTGATCGGGCACGGGGTTTCCAGAACGCGGTCGCCAGTGTGCCAGACGCTCTCGGGGAGCAGCTCGGCCACCATGGCCTCGACACCGTGGGTGGTGAGGGGGTGTGTTCGGCAGCCAGGATTCCGCCGAAGTAGCCACCACCGCCGTGCGACGCGCGATCGCCCGAGCCGAAGGCCATACGGAGCCGACCGGAGAATTCGTCAGCCCGCCCAGGCTCGTCGTCAGGCGCACCTCCGGCCCGGCAGGCTCGGCGAGATCCTGATCAGGCGTAGTCCGGTAACCTACTCGCGATGTCGTGCGGTGAGGGCATGGCGACGAGTTCGGCGGTCATTGCAGAGTTCGTGTACGACCAGGTCCGGCCGCCAGTTCTCGATGATCGGCCCCAGGTCGGCGACCAGCCCCTTCGGCAGGAGAGAGCCGAACCCCAGCGCGATTCGTTCCGGCGTCAACTCCTCCACCGCCGGCAGACCATGTTCTTCGTTGGCGCCCTTGAAGGTTCACACCATGTCCAGACCGCCGGGGATGTACTCCACGCCGCAGGACTTCAGCGTGACCTCGAACGCAGACCCGGTCACGAAGGAGACTTCGTGCCCCTGCTCAGCCGCGGCGATGGCCAGTGACAGAAGCGGGTATGTGTGCCCGTACGCGGCCAGACTTGAAGAGAGAAGTCGCATCAGCGAGTACCTGCTCAGATTTCTGACGAGATGATCTTGCATCTGATCCAAGCACGTACGACACCTGAGCGCGTTCTGCACACCAATTAAACCGCAACCTTCCGCAAAATCCTCAAAACGCGGTCCGGCATCCGCTTCCATTCCGCGTTTACCAGACACCATGCTGGATCAGCCCCAGTGTCAGTGCCGCCGCCGCAGTGGCTAGAAACACGATCCCGCCGATGACGTCGCGGGGGCCCACGCGCAGGTGGGCGCGGCAGACTGCTCCGTCGAGTAAGCCGCCGCACCAACGCAGCGGCTCCTCGCCGAGCTCGCCGAACTGGGCTGGATCGAAGCGAACGGTCCCGTAGGAAAGTCCCTGAGCGGAGGCGGCTGCCCAGCGAACCAGATCACGCCTGATCCTCATCTGAGGTTGTCCCCCGACCGAGGATCAGGCGCGATCGACTTCGCCGCCACGTAACTGTCCCTAGCCGGGCAAGCAGCGCACCAACGTCGGTTCCGGCCGATACACGCCACCGTCAAAGTCGAATACTTGGAGGGCCATGAGGCACTCCACATCCGTTTCCGGTGCGGTGATCACGAAACTCGCGGCCACGTCAAGATCCGCCCGCGTCAGCCCTTCGGCCCCTGCCTCCGCGAGGATTCCGGTGAAGGCACGCAGGAGCCGGCCGTCGCTGGCCAGGCCGGAGGCACTGAACAGCTCCTTTCGCCCGGCCGCGGTTTCGAGATGCTTTTCGACCTGTCCCAGCGCTTCGGATTCGTCCACTCCCGACGCACCTGGCGACGAACCGTCTCCCTTGAGCAGCTGTTGGACCCGTTCCACGAGCATGGGCCAGCCACCGGTGACCCGCAGCAGCCGGGCCCGCGCGGCCTTGTCGGTGAACATGTTCGTGTCCATCGACCACACTTGCAAAGTCGCGGCGGTGTACCTGCGCAGCAAGACTGTGCCCGCTACCTGGCTGTCCGTGGAATCCTGTTCGAACACCTTACGCCACAAGGGCATTTGCTCCGGCCCGGCGACGATCACCGCCGACCGGGTCACACCGGCCGCGATCGGCCGAAGTGTCTGCGCGAGTTCCAGCGCTTCCAGACAAGCCGCCTCGTTCGGCGCCACGCTGACCAGGTCGTCGAGGACTACTCGCCACTCCCCCGGTCGCCCTTCCATGAGCTGCGCCTTGAATTCTCGCCGACTACCACCGATGCGCGGGAGCGTGAACCGATCTCCGACGCTGGCCGCGGCCTCGACGGCTTCGCTCACCAATTCGATCCCGGTGGCAGGCGAACCGAGCACGACCCGCACCTGGTTGTTGTGATCGCCGAGTGCGTCGTCGGTCTGCGCCGCGGTCAACGGCGAGGTCCGGCCGCTCGGCAGCTCCTGCCGTGATTCGAGGACAAGGAATTCGCCAGGAACGGACAGTTCCGCCGCCGAGACCAGCTCGGCCTCGACATCGCCCTTGGTTCCGATCCTGCTCAGGACGTTGGCACTGCGCAGGTGCCATCCCCTGCCATCGTTGTTGGGCGCGAGCACTCCCAGGCCGGTCATCTCCTGGAGATAGGCACGGAATCCCTCGACATCGAGGTCACCGAAGCCTTGCGGCCAGTAGTCCAGGCACTCTTGGCGCAGTTGCTTGTCAGTCAGCCGGGCATCGAGGCCGTGCTCGTACGCGTAGTGCGCCAGCACGTGAGCGATGACACCGTAGCGGTGATCGAGGTTCAGCGTGTCTCGGAAGGCCGTGCGGATGTCGCTTCGAAGATCGGCCTGGTTCACGACCGCCTCGACGTCATGGCGGGCGATCGCGTACGGGGGCTCGTCGACGCCGAGGACCCCGCCACGCCGCTTGACGTGCATCTCCTCGACGAGGCGGTTGGCGAACATCTGGAGCAGGAACGGCTGGTACGAGCAGTAGCCAAGGATCCGGTTCACCAGGTCCGGGTCCTCGAACTCGAATCCCAGCGCCGCCAGCGGCTCCGACAACAGGTTCGCCGCGTGCTGCGGTTTGAGAGGCCCGATCACCGTCGGGCGCTGTGCCATGTGGCTGAACGGCGCGTTGCGTGCCTTCTTGGCGTACCGCTGAACCGAATGCAGACCCGCGAAAACGACCTTGACCCGTCCGTTGCTCTCCTGGCCGAGTGCCTTCAGGGCGGCCGTCTCGTTGAAGTGCGGCATGTCGGCCTCGAAGAACTGATCGGCTTCGTCGATCAAGACGAGCAGCCGCCGTTGGGTGTTGACCTCCAGCCAATCTCGCACGCCGTGCTCGACGTGATTTCGCGATGACTTGCGGCCGGCGTTCTTACGCGGCGTCTGAAGGACTTCTCGAAGCCGCAACTTGTCCAGCAGCGCGTCCCAGATCGCGTTCTGGTCCTTCGACGAATTGGCCCGGATTCCGACGACCTTGAGATCGAGGTAGATCGCGACACGATCACCTCCGGCTCGGCTCTGGCTTTCGAAGTGTTCAGCCGCGCTGTGCAGCAGTGCCGACTTGCCGAGGCCGCGACCACCGAAAACGAGCTGGGTGCCGTCGGGGTCGAGGACACTGCGGCGCTCCTGGTCGCGCCCATAGAACATCTCCCGCGCGACGACGCCACGCTTCTGGAGGTACGGGTTCACACCCGAGAACGGGAGGAGCACTTTCAGCGTCGTCGTCATCTGCCCGCCGCTGTGCGCCGCCAGATAGACGAGGGCCGCGTCGTCCAGCACGAGGATGGGTGCGGTCCGGCTCGCGGCTAGCACGGCGAGATCGCGCCGGGTCTGCATGCTCATCGTGCCGAAATGGGTGATGAGCAGACTCTCGCCCGACGTGTCACCGTCTGCCCAGCTCATCAGGAGTTCCGCATTCGGCTGACCCCACGCGAGGAGCACCCGCAGCCTGTCTCCGAGCTTCGACCCGAACGCGGGAACGAGGACCCGCCCCACCTGGCCGGTGACGGCGACCTCGACGAACCGGCGGTCACGTCCGCGCGGCAGCTCGGGCAGCTGGGTCACGTGCCCGGTTCCCAAACCCATCAGCCGCAGTACGGGAAGCAGCTGAGACCGCTCGCTGATGCTGTAGCGCTGGCCTGGCTCTGTCGAGGACAAGTCCCGCCAGCCCTGCAGTGTCTCCGCGGCGAGTTGCGCCTGGGTCTCGCTGATCTGGGTGAAGTCCAGCACCGAGCAGGTACCGATCACATCCCGGTTCCGGACCTGCGTGATGAGCTCGGCCGTCACGCCACGGGTCAGCGCTTCGGGAACGGCTGGGACGAACTGCCGCAGATCCTCGGCTTCCTCGATCTCTGGGAGCTTCTCGTCGATCTCGAGGAAGTAGATGAGTTCTTCCGCGGTCGACAGCTGTCCGCTGGTCATGAGGTCCGCGACCCGCGCGGATGTGCTCTCGTCCACTCGGCCATCACGTGCGAGTTTTTCCATACGGGCTTCAAGCCGTACTCGCGCTTCGACGCGATAGGCACCGAGCAGTGTGTCCAGCTTTTCCAGTGCGAGCCTGACGGCCGCCAGGTTGGCCTCCGTCAGTTCGCTGCGCGCGCTCTCGAGCAGGCCGGTCAGATCGCCGTCCTGTTCCTCCGCGATCTCGTCGTTCGACCGGGCTCGTCCCAGCACCACCGCGAACTGCTCGAGCTCGCCGCGGAGCGCCTCCCGTGACGCTTGCTCGGCTGCCTCGACCGTCTTCGCCTGGGTTTCCCGGTCGGTCAGGTCGCCTGCCGGAAGACGACCGGCCTCAGCCTTGGCCAGCAGGAACCACGCCACGTCGAAACGTTCACCGTCGATGTGTAAGGCCAGCGCGTCGTCCCAGCTGCGCTCCGCGGCGTCGCGAAGTTCGGCCGTGGTGGCCCCGGCTGGCAGGATGACCTGCTCGTTGTCGATCATGGCGCCGGGTACCTTCGCGAGCTCGGCCGTGAGCACGTACTCGGGCGCCTGCTCGACAGAGGCGAGCGTCCGCGCGCCCCGGAGAACGGCGAAAGTCTCGTCGAGCGAGCTGATCGCGGCGGCCGCGGCGGCCGCGATCATCGGGTCGTCGTGTCCGGCGAGATCTTTGAGCGCCTCGGCCACCGCGTCGCTCCGGCCGAGCACGGCCGTCCTCATGTCAGCGACTTCACCCGTGCCCCAAGCGGATTGGCCGTTGTCACGACTGAGTGAACGGACGACCGTCACCCACTCGGCGAGCGGGGTCAGCGCCTCTCGTGCGAGGTCGAGCAGATCGCGGCGCCCGGCGCCCTCGATCGGTTTTCCGGAGTTTCCTTGGTACTGGCCGTCCAGTGCGTCGAGTTCGTCCTTGACGTAGTCGCTGTCCGCGAGACGTTCGATGTCCGCGGCGACCTCGTCGACAGCGCGTGTGTCGTTGCGCTCGACGATCCCCAGTGGTCGGCCGAGAATGCCCTCCGAACCGAGCCACACCTTGCTGATATCGGTCGCCCGCTTGAACCGGAACTTGCGATGCCGGACCCGGAACTGCTTAGCCGTGCCCGCCAGCGTGAGCAAGGTCCGTTCGCTCTCTGCGACGTCGGCCAAGGCGACAAGGGCTCGCGAATCGGCGAGAACCCCATGGAGGGCACGGCGGCCGACTTCCTCGGCGACCACCTTCAGATTCGGTTCCACACGGGTGCCCAGGTCGGTGAGCAACGCCCCGGTCGTCGGCTCGCCGGTGACCAACGCGGCACGGATCAACGCCGGCACGATGAGAAGCAGGCTCGGCAGGTCCGCGACCACGCCGTCCGGCTCGAGCTGAGACAGCTCGTCCCGAAGCGTCGCGGCGACGGCACCGTGCTGGAAGCGGACCGCGTCGGCCAAAGCAGCCACCCGCAGTGCGGCCAGCTGTGCCTCCGGCCGTGACTCGGCCGCTCCGATCGCGGCGGCCATGCCGAACCGCCCGCTGGCCACCAGGCGAGCGAGGTCACGCGCGACGGGGGCTTCCGCATCGGGCGCCTCGTCCTCGACTTCTTCGGCGGCAACGACTGCCGGTTCGGCAGGTTCCTCGACGACCTGAGCGGGCGGTGCGGGCGCTTCGTCGAGCCGGACCTCGGCGGGCTCCGCCGCAAGGGGCTCCGCCTCGGTCAGGGCAAGCCGCGCCGCCTGGAGTGCCAGGAACGATAACTCAGGCCAGGCCTTCGACCAGCGCATCGCGAGTTCCATCGGTGCCGGACCACCCCTGGCAGGCACGGCGAGGTCGATGAGCAGGCTGAGCGATTCAGCCCGTTGTCGCGCCTGCTCGTCCCAGCGAGCCTCGCTCATCAGCTCGGCCGCCGCGCTCTGTGCCTGCTCCAGCTGAGCCGCGAGCATGGGCTCCTCCGGCGGCGCGGTCAACTCGCGCACGAGGGCGAGGGTCGCCCGGAGGTCACCATCCCGTTCCTCAGCGGACGCCTGGTCGATCGCGACCCTCAGACTGCCGAGCGTGTCGCCGGGCTCCGGCAGCCCGGCATCGCGCAGCATGGACGTCACAGCGTCGAAAGACTCCCGGGTACGCACCAGGCGGGCCAGATCTTGGCTTGCCGGTACCTGTTTAGCGCTCAGCTGCTCGGCGACCCGCCGTGCGGCCACAGCACCGTCTTCGAAGATCGGTTCGAGACCGTCCACCGCAGCATGAAGATCTTCCGAAGAGTCGCCGACGGCCGGCATCTCCTCCGCTGCCGACTCGACGGCTGGTGACGCGTCGATGACTCGCCGAGCGGCGCCCACAATGTTTTCGAGCTGGGTGGCGGTGAGCTGCGCGGACGCGAACCACGACCGGCCGCACGCCCACAGCCAAACCCGGGAGTCTCGGACCGAGGTACCACGCTCGGCCCAGATCGCGACCTGGCAGAGCGCCGCGCCCCAGCTCTCCTCGGGGTCCGGCTGAGCGCCATCGAACACGGCATGATCGATGTCCGTGGAGACCTTCGTCGTCAGCATGCGCGCGGCGCGGCGGACATCGTCGTCCGCACCTCGTAGCAGCAGCGCTCGGGTGTCCTGACTCATCTGCCTGGTGATCTGACGCGGCTTGATGTTCAGGCCGAGTGGCTTGAACACCGAACCCCGATACTGCAGCGGAACGGACTTCAACGCCTTCATCACGTCGGCCGCGGTCAGCTGCTCGATCGCCGCGGCGAGCATTTCGCGGCACGGCGTCAACACCTGCTCCAGCTGCGCCAGCGCCTCATCGCGGGCAGGATTCTGCCCGAGCGGCCACTCCTGCTCGTCCACGACGGGGTACGGACGACCGGCATCACCGTGCGAACACGCGGTATGAGGTCGACGCTGGGTCATACATCCTCCTGGCTACGAAATCGCGATATGGAATCGAATGCGCGGGCGTACTCGATTTCAGCGCCCGCGGGTGAAAGAGGTGACGAACGTGAAGCCAGGGGGCAGTTCCCTCGCACCGTTCCCGACCCGTTCCATTTCTGCCCGGTAAGCCGCTTTCTGTTCCTCGCTCGCCACGCGACCGAGATGACCGATTCGCCGAACATGCCCTGTCACCTTGGTACTGCGCAGGAACCGCGCTTCGACGGTGCGGGGTGACGACGTAGTACTCGGCCGTGCCTTCGCGACCGCCACGGACGGCTCGTAGACGAGGACCTCGATCTCGCGCTGGCCTGGTTCGGCGGGGAAGCGCAACAGTCCGAGTTCGTCCACACCCGCCAGATCCGCACGCAGCCGGCCATCGCGGATCAGCTCATCGATCGCATCGCCGAGACCGGGTTCGGTACTCTCCCCGTGAACCGCGACACCCAGCCTCGTCCTGGTCAGCACCGCCCGCCCGTCGCTGTCGAGCAAACCCAGCCGCCGCACAGCCCGCAAGACGCGTTCCGGCAGGGTCAGCGCTCCAGCCATGCTGGTAGAGCTGCCTTCCTTTGCCGAGCCACGCTTGCCTTCACCAGGCGCGGCCTCACGCGTGAGGATCGACCTGTCGAACCGGTGCTCGTAGAGCTCACCGTCGACGGTGACCGGTTCCTCCAGCAACGTCGACGTAGCTCGCACGATGCTGCTCCCCCGCGTCCAACTGCACGTCAGAACGATGCCGACGAAGAACTCCAGCGGCCAATCGATCTCGCTCAGCCGCGGCGCGGGTGCGTACAGCTCGGTGGTCGTGTTCTGGACCTGCTGGCAGGTCTCCAGCTCAGCTCCGTCATGGGACAGCATCAACCGCAGTCGCGGCGCCACACCACGCATGGCGGCGGCGACACCGTCGGGCAGGGGCAAGGAGCCCTCTTGCAGGTACTTCAGCCGCAGGGGCTGAGTCCAAGCGATTTCGCTGTCCTTGACCACAAGATCGGTTGGTGCGCCGAGCAGGTCCGCGGAATCCTCGAAGTCCGGCTCGGCCGCGGGTCCCACCTCGGGCAAGGTCGACGACCATCCCAAGCCCAGGGGCTGAGTGATGTCGAGTAAGGCTTCCGCGCCGCCAGGCGCCGCGGATCGCCAGACTCCACCGCCCTGCCAGTGGTCGTCGAGCCGCAGGCTGATGCCGCCCGGCAGCAACCCGGTCGATTCATCGGAGTCACGGCGGACGTAGTCGCTGATCACCGAGTTGGCATGACACACGGCCGCGGCGTAACCGACGCCGACCAAGCACTGCCCCGCACCCTGGATCTGCCGAAGCCGCGGACCGATCGCGAGGTAGGCAGGCTTCGGCTGTATCGCCCAGCGCGGCGGCCGGTCCCGGACGGCGCTTCGTCCTAGTTGTGTGGCGATCATTCCCAGATCCGACTCCCCGAGCGGTCCGTCGTCGGTGAGCCTCGCACCGAACGCGGCGCGGCCAAACGCGTATCCATGCCAGGTCCGGAGCTGGTCGTCGAGGCGGGAGAGAGCGTCACGAATGGTGTTCAGCAGTCCGAGCACGGCGGCCTGGTACTGCTCCTCGCCGGCGTCAGGCGTGAGCAGTGAGCCCAGCGACATCGGGGCACTGGCGCTCATCACCTGATCGCGACCGCGGGTGAGGAGATACCGCGCGTAGTAGGACACCTCGTCCAGGTCAGCGTCTTCGCGCGAGGCGTACCGGGCGTTGTAAACCAGGTGACCGTCGGCGTTCATCGCGCGGCCCGCTCGTCTCGCTCTGTCCACTTGCGACGATTTCAGCGAGAAACCCGGTCCGAACGCGTCGGTGTCGATGACCAGCAGCTCGCTGAGCAACGGCCGGGTATCGGAGTTCGCTTGACCAGGTCCAACGGCACCGGCGGGAGCGCCTGAAACCCAAGCGGGCAGAGAGCCGTCCTCTTGCAGCTCCGGGTGTGCTCCTTCTTTGTAGACGACCTCGGCGAAGAACGGACGGCCGCCGGCGGTGATCTTGACCAATGCGCCCACGGGCAAAGCGTCATTCTCCTCTCCCACATGGATTTCCGGGAAAGAGAACAGCTCGTGGAGCGCGCCGTGCACATAGCCGCCCGCGGTCACGTCGAAGCCGAAGTAGACGGCGTTGAACGCGACGTTGACATGGACGGGAGTCTTCCGCGCGTCGACGAGAGCGGCGAGGTACCGGAACAGCCGCTGCCGTTCCTCGTCCGCCATCGCGTCGAGACCCATGAGCATGCTCGATGTCACCAGAGGAGGGTCGGCGTAGGGCTGCCACACCAGACCCGCGTCATGCTGCGGAGGCTCGTCCTCGTGATCGAATCCGGCGGCACGCTCCCAGTCCACGTCCAGCTCCGTCATATCGTCACCTCCGAGTTCGGTGAAGCGCCTGTGACGGCGAGACGTGCCTGTGCACGCCGCACATGTCCGGTGTCACGCCAGAGCGCACCTGTCTGAACGACCTTCGAGTCGGCAGCCAAGCGGGCCAGTGAGTCTTCGATATCGAACAGCCGCACCGACGGATTGGCACCAAAGAAACGACTCATCCGCAGTCCGGTCCGCAACCGCACTCGCCGGCCCGCAAGCGGATGGAAGTAGGAGTCCTCCCCGCGAAGCGCACGGTAAAGGTCACGTGGGTGCACGCCTCGGAAGACGTCCCAGACGAGGCGTGAAACCTGCTCGTCGAGCCGTTGACGGCGGACCGCCGCGTCGACACGTTGTCCTGCTGCGCGCGGCCGTTCCGTCAGGAACGCTTGAACGACAGGAGACTGTCTGTCCTCGAGTGGCCAGTTGCCCGCATTCCAGCACGCCGAGCACCGATTTCCCGCATGTGAGCAGCACCCGTCAGGCAGGTCCTTGATCCCGAAGTAGTCGGCGAACTTGCGGTTGGCGCACGTGGGCAGGTCCTCATGGAAGTTTCGCAGCAGTCTGATCTCCTCGGCCGCGCGCTGTGCCTTGCCCAAGACCGCAGCCAGAAATCCGCGCGGCAGCACCGAATCGACGACGCGGAGTCCGGTGACGAGCCGCCGAGACGGTGCGGCGCTCACATCGAGCACGCCACGGTCGTGCAGGTCCGCGAGCAGCTGCCACGTGCCGGCCACGTCGTCGACGAGCACCCGGTACCCGGGTACCGTCCGCTCCAGGTGCCGATCAAGGCCGTGAACATCCAGCTTGACGCGGTGCAGGCCTTGTCCCCTGGCGGGCAAAGCCAGCACGGCAGCCACCAGTGCGGCCTCGACGTCGTCGAGCGAACCACCGGCCAGCTCGTGCAGTTCACCGGCTTTGACGGCACAGAATGGCGGGAAATCGCCGAGGTCGACGACCGCGCCCAGTCCGGCGAGCGCGGCGAACACCCGGACGACGCCTGCCTCGTAGTTCTCAGCCGTCCTGCTCCGGCGGGCTTCGTCAAGTGAAAGCTCACCGGCGGCGACATCCGCTCCGATCAGGTTGTCGGCGATCTGTCCGGCGTCGAGCACACCACGGGTGGCCAAGACCTCCTGCCCCATCCGCTCGAGCAACTCCTTGCGCAGGTCGTTGGCGGTCATGAACGCGACCGTGCGCAACCCCTGGGTCGTCAGCAACGTCAAGCCGAGATTCGGGTCGGTGGAAGTCGAGCCGGCATCGCGACCAGCCCTCCCGATCTGCTGGTAAAGCGCGGCGAGGTCGGTTGGCGTGCTGACGCAGAACACGGTCCGCACGTCCGCCCGGTTGATGCCGAGGCCGAACGCGCTCGTCGCCACGATCACGAGCGGAACGAAGCCTTCTTCGTTCTTCCTGGGCGCCTCCCGGAATTCGGTCATGACCGCCGACTTCTCGACCTCGGTCAATCTGCCGTGGAATCGGCGTACCCGAGCCCCGCCGTCACCGAGGTAGTTCCGCAGGTGAGCGTGGAGCGCGACGACCTCCTTGACTGTCAGGCAGTAGAAGATCGCGTGGTCTTTCAGCTTGTCGACGACCTCCTCGGCGAGGCCGGCGGCAATGGCGGGTCCCACTCGCCCCATGCTTCTCCGGAAGATCGCCAATTCAGGACGGATCGGGTTCTCGCGCACGGTCACCAAGCCCCCGGTCGCCGCCTCCGCCGCTTCGACGTCCTCACCATCCACCTCCTCGGACAGTCCGAAGACGCCGCTCCGCAGTCCGGCGTGCACCGTACGGTTCGCCGTCGCGGTCAAGGCGGTAACCGGCAGCCCGAAGTCACGGCGCAGATCGGCCAGTAGCTGCTCGACCCTGCTCATGGCCGGACGGAAGTCGTCCCACTGCACGAAGGTGTGCGCCTCGTCCAGCACCACGCGGGTCACCCGCCCCCGGCCGACGGCCCGCCGCACCAAGTCGCGGAATCGTCGCTGGCAGAGCCGCTCGGGCGACACGTACACCATGCGTATCCCATGGTCGGCAACGCCGCTGAGCTGCTCGGCGACCTCGGTCTTGCCCGCGCGTGAACTCGACTCCCGCATGGGCGCCACCAAGGCGCGGACCGCCCCGCCGATGCTTCGGTTCAGCTCCAGCGCCTGATCCTGCATCAGCGCCACAAGCGGCGAGACTACGATCGTCATACCGGGCAGCACCAAGGCCGGAAGCTGAAAGCAGAAGCTCTTGCCGAAACCGGTCGGAAGCAGGCCGAGCACGTCGCGGCCGGCGGCAACGGCACCGATGACCTCCCGCTGAGCCGGTTTGAGATCCGCGGGCTCATCGGACAAGCGCAACAGCCCGCCGACGACGGCGGAGCGTTCGAGCACCTCCAACTCGAGCGAACCGGCAGCGCGATGCCGCGTGACCTCCTCTGCGGTCATCTCCAGTTCGCGAATACGCCGGGTCTGCGGCAGCAACGTGTGTTCGTGCAGCGCTTCCGACGTGCGCAGTTGTTCGGCATGCCCGGTCTCGAGCAGTCCTTCGGCAGCGAAGAACTGCCAGATGTGAGCCCAGCCTTCGGCCATCGTGACGACGTTCCCGCCTGCCCGTTCACCGGTGACCGGATCCGGCTTCAGCAGCCCAGGCGAGCCGGGCTCCGGGTCGTCGTCCAGTGAGCCCAGGAAGATGTCGCGGTAGGCCCGGCGCAGCGCGGATCTGCCGGCGAGCTTGCGATCGCTGATCACGACCACGCCGCGATGCCGTTCTGATCGGATCAGCCTGCCAACCGCCTGCCGGAGCTGCAGAGCCGCCAGCGGGAGGTAGTAGTTCAAGGTCGCGACCGCATCAGGGTCTTCGGCTCGTGCTGCCTCCGCGCGTGCTTTGACAGCTTCGCGTCGTGCCGCGATGACGGGCGCGGCGAAGGGAGCGAAAGGGAGTTTGTTGATCCATACCAAGCGAAGCCGGTCCGGGACATCGATATCGACGCCCTGCCACAAGCCCTTCGTACCAACCAGGAAGCCGCCGCCGTACTCGCGGTCGTTGAATTCACGGTAACCACGGTGGTTGCCCAGTACCAACGTGGACAACACGGGTGTCTCGTCACCACGCCGTCGCAGGTCGGTCGCCAGATGATCGGAAATCCCGCCCGCTGTCGAGCGCGCTGTCGTGAGAACCAACGCCCCGCCGTCGAAACCACCACGACTTACCTGGTTCTCGATTCCTTCGGCAGGGCGGACCATCTCGCGGGCATACCCGGCGAGCTGGTGCGCGACCGTGCGCATGGCGCCCTCGCTCTGCTCCGCCCAAGACGGGAAGTCAGAGAAACAGACGAGGGTGGACTGCTTCCCGAGGTTGAACGGTGTCGCGAGCGAGAGCGTCGCGATGCCGGGTGACAACCCGAGCCTGCCGCGGATGAAGTCCCACTTCCCTGCCACCCGCAACGTCGCGCTCACGTAGTAGGTCCGGTCGAACGCGGTCAGGAACTGCTGCCAGTGTTCGTCGGCCGACAGCTCCACCGGACTGCTCGCGATCCGGAATCGGTAGCGCCGCAAACCCTCCTTCAGCGCACCGACTTCCTCCGCGTACACGACCCGGTTCGACGTACCCGGCGGCAGTTCGCCCAGCACCGGGTCCTCGTCGTCCTCGTCGCCCTCTTCGGTCAGCTCCGCCTCGCCGTCGAGCGGCAGTTCGTCCTCGGCTACTTCCGCCGCTGAGCTCGCCGGGACGTCGGAGCCGCCCCGCTGTCCGACGATCGAGTTCAGATCGTCGACAACGGAGGCCGACGACTCGTGAACGTGCTTGCACCTGGCGAGCAACGTCTGCACACGCTCACGCTCGAAGAAATCGAGAACCTGCTCGTGTGCTCGCTCATAAGCGCCGAGGGCACCGACCACAGCTTGGCAAAGCCCGCCGAGCCGTGTCAGCAACACCGCCAGCTGTCGCGACTGCGGTATACCGCCCATCCCCATGTAGGCGCTCGCCAGTGTGACCATCCGGGCTCCGACCAGTGCGCCGTCTGCCGCCCCGCAGGCGTCGAACGCCATTCCGGCGACACGGGGAAGCTGCTCATGATCAAGAAATGCCTCGAGATTTCCGGTTGCCTCACTGACGGATTCGCGCGCGTGTCCGCGTCTGGCCGTATCGACCCACGTCTGCAATTCCACCAGCAGGTCTTCGACGGAACGGTAGTCAACCGTAGCGGTCAGTGCGCCGGTGGCGGCGTCCTCGAGCTGATGAGCCTCATCGACGACCAACATCGTCTTCGCGCCGAGCGCATCAAGGTCATCCAGGTGAGCCAGCAGCAAAGCATGGTTGGCGAGTATCAGCCGATGTGAGGTCAGGGCCTCTCTGACGACATCCGTGTGCGCTGCCGCGCCGACCTCTGCGCCCGCCGGGTATTCACCGTTGCTGGCCTGTGACAACGACTCCAACCAGATCGGCAACGCAGGACCCGCGTACTCGCCGAAGAACGCCGGGACGTCGACGGAATCGACCGACCGCGCGAGCCAACCGCTTCGCACGTCGTCGGAAGCGAAAAGCCGCAGCAGGAAGTAGACGAGAAGCTCTCGGAAGACCGGCCGGTCAAGGAACCTGTTGCGCTGCCCTGGCCTCGACTGGCCTTTTCCACGCTCGGTCGACGCATCGGCCAGCAGGACGGTCAGGCCGCGAAGCGAGAGGCGGTTTACCTGCCCTTTTACAAGATCACTCGTTTCGAGCAATCCTGGTACGACCGAATCCAGCTTGGCGACGTCGTCGGCAAGCTGCTGCTGTAACTGCTTGGTGAAGGTCGTGACGACGGCTGTGCGATCAGGAGCCCCGGACAACCAGTCGAGCGCCGCGGCCAAAACCGCGAAGCTTTTTCCCGTTCCGGTCGGCGCCTCGACAAGCGCGGGGACACCTTCGTCCACCCACCGATGCAAGGCCGTGGTCATCTGCTCTTGCGCTGGGCGACGCTTCGTGTCGACGCCATGTGCCACCTCCGCCAACGCGATCGGATCGATCCGTTGGTCTTCTCCACGCAACCCTGTGTCGATGTGCAGCGTCGGACGAATACCCACGCGCTCGTCGACCCGTCGCGGAGCATGGTTCGCGAGCTGCGCGGAAATGATGTTCGCGACGTCGCCCTGCCCATGCGGGGTGATCTCGCCTATCGGACGTCCACCGTCGGCCAGATGACGCAGCAGCAACCAGGCCGGCGAATCGGGGCAGGCCGAAGCGACCAGATCCAGCACCTTTCGATCCCAGCCGGTGATCAGCTGAGCCCCTCGTGCCAGCAACCGCTCCAGCAGACGACAGTCGTCGATCGCGTTGTGCCAGCTCAAGTCGGCGCGATCGACGCCAACCCGGTCGGCGAGCGGACCGAGCTGATGGTTCTCGGCCGTCGGCCACAGCGCCAAAGCCAGGTAGTAGGCGTCGACCGGCACCGGAGCGAGCACAGGCAAGCCTTCGCGGTGGAAGGTCTCCTCCAGCAAAGGGAAATCGGCGACTGTCCCGTTATAGGTGACGAGCATGTCAGCTTCGGCACAGAATGACTGCAGCGCCAGCAACGCCTCCTGCACAGGTACAGCACGTCGTTCATGCTGTGCCCGTAGCCGGTCATGCCGGATCTGCCAAGCGTCGCCAGCCGGCAACTCGACGAAGGCGTCGAAGTCGCTTTCCGCTCGCACCCACTCGGAATCCGTTCCCAGCCTGATGGCACCTATCTGGAAAATCCGCTTCTCGAGGTACGGCTCGGTCGCGGTGGTGCGGACGACGGACTCGACATCGACGATGACGGCGCGCACCGGCGCGCCGTCATCCGGAACGCCCGCCTTCGCATCCGAAATCGTTTCCTTGGCCTCCGGCACAGTGAAGCGATCTCCGGAAAAGAGGAGGGCGCCGGCCTGCACGGCCTCCGTAATTGCCGCTTCGAGTCGTTTCGGGTGCTGCCCGCGAAATCTCTTCCTGGCCAAATCCATCAATTGCGCCCTGGTCAGGGCGACCCCGGCGGCAGCGACGATCTTCGTGATCTGATGCACCGTCGTGCTGACCCTTGCTGGATCCGGTTGTGTCAAGACGTTCCTCTCACTCGCGGCCACAGGTAGTAAGCGCGAGCGAACCGAGAACCGTTACGTCGATCTTCGAAACGGGCCCAGATAGATCCAGAACGTTACATTCGACAAAGACGCGGTGACCGTACAACCGTTGACAGGAAGCCAATACTCTGACATGTGGCCACTGTTCTACGCGAGCCGTTTCCCTCAGGAATCGGCGAGCGCAGCTTATCGTGATCCTCGTCAGGCTCGAAGACCGTTCTGACACGGTGAGGTCGCGCCGGGTTCGTTCGTCACCGGGTCGCGGTCGATCTCCGGCAATTTGTCGACGAGCGTCGTCAAAATGGCCCGCGCGCCAGCCAGATCGAGATGGCCGCGGCCATATGCCAGCTCCCGCAACGGTTTCTGAAGGTAGACGTCGTACTTGTCGATCGTGTTGTTGGGCACGGTCGCGGCCAACGACAGGTCGGTGACGCTGTCGTCGTCGAGCATCCGGCGCACGCCCTGTCGAAGGCGGGCCGGCGAGCAATCGGAGATCGTGAGCGACACACTGTCCTGGCTCGCCCTGAATCCGGACGCGGTCAGCCACACCGCGATCGTGTTGAGCACGCGGTCACCACACCACGGGAAGACGACCGTGTCGTCGCCCCACCGCAGCGCGGGTTCCACGGCCAGGTCAAGCCGTCGATACGCCGCGCGGCCTTCCGCGAGCAGCCGGACGGCCATCGGATCGAGATAGCCGGGGACGTCCTCGGACTCGTACCAGCGGCGCATCCGGTGTCTGACTTCGTCGTGCACCTCGGCATCGCTGCCGACGAAGTTAGGTGCGCGGCCGCCGCTGGCGAGCTTCACCTCGACGAGCTTGGCCTGATCGTCGACCGAGAGCACCTCCCAGCGGCGGCCGGCGAAGATGAGCCTGGAGCCGACCGGGATCGGGAACAGCACCGGCACCGTGCCCAGCGTCCGGCTGCCGTTGACCAGCCGATACTCCTCTCCGGACGCGAAGGCGGCATAGAAGCTGAAGTGGTTGACGATGCGCTCGCCGACGCGCCCGAGCAGCAGGAGGCCGTCCCGCTCCTGCTGGATGAGCTCGGCCTTTCCCATGTCCCGCAGCAGGGCGGTGAACATCGCCTGGTCGACATGAGCGAACGGGCCGGTACCGCAGAGTGCGGTCCACAGTTGAGCAGGCGACGCGCCTTGGTGCTGCGCGATCACCGACATCAGCTGCTGGATGAGCGTCGAAAGGTGCGGCGAGGCCGTGTCCGGCGGCTCGTACCAGCGCTCACCGAGCAGGTCGATCATCGCCACGATCTGAAACAGCTGCGCGCGGAGTTGATCGGCCGGTGGTGTCTGTGCGACTACCTCCTGCTCGGCCACGTACACGCGCAGGATGGCGGGCTTGCCCCGCCGTCCCGCCCGGCCGAGCCGCTGCCGCAGCGCCGCGACCGAGGGTGGCGCACCGATCTGGGCGACGGAGGTCACCGCCCCGATGTCGATCCCCATCTCGAGCGTCGAGGTGCACACGGCGGTCGTGGGACGTCCGCTTTTGAGCTGCGCTTCGACGAACTCGCGCACGTCTTTGGCCAGGTTGCCGTGATGCGGGAAGAACTCGTTCGGAACCCGCTTGTTCTCGCATTCGACGCGAAGCCGGTCCGCGAAGAATTCCACCTTGCTTCGCTGGTTGACGAACACGAGATTGTTGTGACCGCGGAGCACGCCATAGAGATGCTCCGCGATGGCGAGCGAGCCAGGACCCTGACGCGGATCCGCGTCAGGGTCATCCGGGTCGTCGTCCGGCCGTGTGTCGAGGTAGCCGCGGACCTGCAGTTTGATCTCACCGCCGCCATGAGCGGACTCGACGATCTCGATGTCCGCCGCCTTACCCGGCCGCAGGAAATCGGCGGCCGAGGTGAGGTCGCCGAGCGTGGCGGACAGGCCGATCCGAGCGACGCCGTGGCGCACGGACAGCTCGAGGCGATGCAGCAAAGCCTGGAGCTGGGCACCGCGCTCCGTACCGATGAAGGAGTGCATCTCGTCGACGACGATCCAGCGCAACCCGGCGAACACCCTGGCCACGTCCGGTCCGCGGAGCACGAAGAGTGCTTCGAGGGATTCCGGTGTGATCAGCAGAATCCCATCGGGCTTGGCGATGACCTTGGCCTTCGCGGCGCCCGCGACGTCGCCATGCCAGCGGTGGACCGGCACACCGACCTGCTCGCACAGCTCGTCGAGCCGGCGATACTGGTCGTTGATCAGTGCTTTCAGCGGCGACACGTAGAGCGCGCGGACTCCAGTGGCCGCGCCTTTCTGCTCGCCGACCAGTTCGGAACAAATCGGCAGGAACGCGGCTTCGGTCTTCCCCGACGCGGTGGCGGCCGACAGGACCACGTCCTGGCCCGCACGCAGTACGGCCGGGATCGCGCCTTCCTGAATGTCGTTCAGCCGCACCCATTCTCGGCCGTGAACCCACTTCTGGACACGGGGATGCAGGAGCGCATAACTCGAGGAGATGCCTCGATGAGTGGTCATCGCGTCAGAGGCGGAACGAAGCGAGATCGGCCTCGACCGCGGCAGGCTCCAGCGGTTCGAGGTCAGGGTTGACCTCTTCCTCGAGCCGGACGGCGCCGACCAGGGGCCGCCAGTCCTGTCCGGGATTGTGTTCGAGGATGGACAGCAGGTTGAGGAACTCCTTGACTGTGGCGCGCGGAGTACGGAAATAAGCGTCTCCGACGCGTTGTGAGCAGTGCTGCATGAAAGCGCGCAGTGCTTCGTCGGGCAGCAGGTGGTCGTCGGCGACTCCGGCGGCGAAGACGTTGCGCAACTTGCTGAGCAGGATGTAGAAGTCCTCCTGCGACAAGCTGGAAAGCCGGAGCACCGGCCCGGAGTAGTCGACAAGGCCGTCGACGGCGAAGGTGTTTTCCGCCAGCCTGGACTGGAGTGCCTCGTAGGAGTAAAGCCCTCGGCGGGGGTCCATGAGGAACTCCGGAGTACCGCCGAACAAGAAGCCGAGGTGGCCGCTCGTGCCCTGCAGGCTGTCGTTGACGATACGCAGGATCTGCTCGTAGTTGGCCGAACGCGCTTGCGCGGAGGTGAGCTTGTAGAGGTTCACCATCTCGTCCAGGCAGACGACAAGCCCGTTGTATCCCGCCATCCGAACGAACCTGGACAGCAGTTTCAGCTGATCGTAGAAGTTCGCGTCGTCGACGATGCTACGGATGCCCAGCGCGGCGCGAGCGTCGGTCTTGGTGGTGAATTCACCACGCAGCCAGCGAACGGCGTCCGACTTCAACTGATCGTTGCCGGTGTCGTGACCACGCCAGTACGCGGCGATCACCTCGCCGAAGTCATATCCGCCGACGCTCTCGGACAGCTCACCCATCCGTTGCCGGATAACGGCTTCCGGATTCACCCCCTGCTCACGTGCGACAGTCAAGGCCTGCGACACGAACCGTTCGACCACGGCGGCCAGCGCGCCACCGTCCGGCTTCGCACTCGTGGCCAGATTCCGGGTCAGCTCGGCGTAGAGGTTCCGAGCCTGCCCGCCGGTCGCGTGCAGGCGGCGGTCCGGCGCGAGGTCGGCGTGCACGGTCACCAGGCGCTGTTTGAGCGCGATGGACCTGATCAGATGCAGGAAGAACGTCTTGCCCGCGCCGTACTCCCCGATGACGAAACGCGCGGTGGAACCGCCCTCCGCCACCCGTTCCAGATCTCGGACGAGCGCGGTCACCTCGTGCACCCGGCCGACCTGGATATGTTGCTGCCCACTGCGGGGAACCACGCCTGCGCGCAGCGACTGGATGATGGCGTCGCGCTCGCGCGGCCGGATCTGAGCGGTGTTCATGCTAGAAGTTCTCCCAACGCGTAGTCATTCATCCGCAGATCGTCGTCGCCTTCGATGACGGGCTCCTCGGCCATGGCCATCGCAGCCTCGTTGAGCGTGTCCAGAGCGCCCTCCGGAAGCAGATGCGCTCGGCCGCACAGCTTGTCGAACTCGGCTCGTGTCCACCGAGGACGGGTAGCCAGCTCGCGCAGCAGCGTCGAATGGTCGGCGTCGAGTTCGCCGACGAGTTCGACCTGCCACGTCTCGGTCTTCGCCGGTGGAACGGGGTCCGGCTCGTCGTTGAAGATTTCCGCGAGCAGGGCGGAGACCGCCGCGCTCTCCGCCAGCTTGGCCTCGATGACACCTTGGTCCAGCTCGATTTCGGCCGCATCGGCACGCGGACCGTGCTCCTTCGGGATGAGGTAGCCCGTCGGCGAGGTGTCCGCCGCTACGACGGTGACCGGTTCGGTGGCAGGAGCACCACCGCTCGCGACCGCGTGCAGCTTGCCGTACACGGACTCGGGGTCGAGCTCGATCAGCTTGAAGATCTTGCGCAGCATGGTGACCTCGGCAGGCGAAATCCGGCCATCGATGCCTGCGACCCCGATCAAGAACTCACCGATGTCCGCACGTTGGGCGCCGCTGAGTGCGCTGAGCCGCTTCGTAAGCCCTGTCAGCTTGAGGTCGCCGGCGAGCAACCAGGACAGGTGTGCGGTCAACCTCAGCCGCTCCGCGGACGACAGATGCAAGCTCGACTCGAGGTGACCCATGAGATGTTCTCGCTCGGCCTCCGAAACGTCGTCGTCAGCCGCGCTCACCACGGCCGCCAGATGCACGAGCGTGGTCGCTGCCTGATATTCGGCCGATGGCGCGGCCGGCTGCCCCGCCTCAGCTCGGAAGAGCACCATCGGACCGGTCGTCCGCGCCGCGCCGCCAAGCCGCACGTCGGGTTCGATACCGACACCGAGCCGGTCAAGCACCTGCGCCAGCGCCACCGCGTCGGCCTTGGCGAACTTGTCCGACCTGCGTGGTTGCCACAAGTCCGTGAGCGCCCCTGCGTCGACGACCGCCTGCGGCGCGCCTTGCCGCAGATGCTCGGCGACGAATGCGGTCAGCGGACCCAGCGCCGGAGCCGACGCGTCGAACAGCTCGACCGGGAGCAACGCGGCCGCGGCCAGTGAGTGGCCGGCCTCCGGCGATCGCCCGAGCAGCCTGCTGTAGGAATCGAGCGCGTCAGCGCACTCATCCATCAAATCCGACAGCGCGTGGGTCGGCGCCTCCGCTGTCAGCACATCAGGGAAGGCGGTCGGAAACTGAGCGGTGCCGAGCGCGGCGCTCGCGGGGGAATACGTCACCACGACCTTCTGCCGCGCAGGTCGCACGACCATGCCGGCGCCGTGTTTGGCGCGGTACCGCGCCATGAACAACCGGCGGAATTCGTTCGCGCACCGGCCGGCGGGCGTCCGAGGGTAGATCGTCGGATGCGCCATCGCCCAGGCGAATGCCCACTCCTGGGAAACCGGCAGCCCGTCGCGGGCGAATTCACCGATACCGGCCCTGAGCCAGAACGGCGGTTCGAACCGGTCACCCGGCACCGCGTCCGGCGGCGGGTCCGCCGATATCCGCCGTCCCTCACCAAGCAGCAGGTCGAGAACGCCGGCGAACGAGCCTGCCTGGGAACGGAACGAGTAGCTCATGCCGTACAACCGCAGCAACTCGTCCACCTCTCGGCGAATCAGGCCGAACTCGCCACGGACATGCGGATCACGGGCGGCGTCGACCATCACACGCCGTTCCAGACCGTAGAAAAAGAGGAAGACGTAACCGATGTGCGTATCCGGAGCACGGCGACCACCGGCCAGCCACTGGAGATACGCGGCGCGACTGCCAGGCGACATCTCGTGATAGGCAGGCCAGTACTCCATTCCCGCGCCCGCGGTGTCCGGCCGGGACCAGTCGACAGGCAGCGCGGGATCAATGATCTCGCCGCCCTCCGAGCTGTGGAAGAACTCCCGTGGCACAGATCCGACGTAGATCATTCCTTGCGGCAAGGTGAGGCCGCCGACCTGGACCGATCCGCCCGGCGGCACCCACACCGGTCCCGATCGGGCGGGACCACGCGGAACCGAGTTCACCACGTTGCGAAAACGATCGAGCAGACTCACCCATCCTCCCCGGCAGGCTTGAATTGCCGACCATAGCAGCGGCCATAGCAACCTTTGAGGCGTAGGCCACGAACGGCCGAACGGGTGATCAAGCGGCAACTTTCACCAAGTTACTTGCCACGCAGCGAAAGACTATGCATTGCGTGCGTAAAGCCACCAGATCGCCATTCGAGCAACTCCCCCACCATTGGTCTCCGCACTCCGGTGGGTCGAATGGACTCAGTAGGCACGCGTAGTGGAATACGATCATGTGGATGCTTGGGTTAGATGCTTCTAGGCACAAAACACGCACAAAAAGCGCACAAGGGTTGCCAGCCACCACCCCGACGAGTCCCGGATCCGCGAGTACCTCCTTCGCGATCCGTGAAGGATCCGATTCCTCGCCAGAAGCTGTCGAAAAGCGTTGCTACCTGGCAAGAAACGTTCTGAATCCAGTTTTGTCGGTGGTGGGTGCTTCCATGGTTCCGGCGAGGTTGTTACGTCCGGCTCGCCTGAACCGACTGTTTCGACAGGGAGGAACCGTGATCATCGATCCACATCATGTCGACCGTCGTTCACCCGGCCGCGAGGTCGAAACCGGGACGATGCGGTGAGCACTCTTCTTGATCAGCCGCGACGTTGGTGGCAGAAGGTCGTGGCCAGCGACTGGTCGGCCTTCGCACTCACCGAAGACATCGTTCGGGAAAGGTATTCGGCACTGCTTGCCGCGTTGGAAGAGCTGAGCACCCGCGGTCCAAGGTCCACTCTCCGCGAAATCGCCGACCAGCTGCGCACTGTCGGTTTCCACGACGCCCTGCTGGAAAGCGACCTGCGTACTCTGCTCGAAAAGCTTGCCGCCTGGGGCTTTGCCGAGCCGTTCCGTGATTTCGCGGCGCCTGTCCGGAATTATCACGGGGTTGTCAGCCGTCAAGAAGCGTGGGCGCTGACCAGGCACGGACGTACCATAGTCGCCGCGGTGCGAACCGCGGTCTCCTCATCCGACCGGGCACTGCAGCTGCCGAGCAGGTTGCTCGACAGTGTGGAGCAGACACTGCGCACGCTGCTGGAACACACCACGGACGCCGGCGCTCACGGACTTCTCGACGCCGACCTCAGCAACGTCAAGACCCGCATCGCGGAACTGCAGCGCGTCACGGCAGACTTCTACGACGCGCTCGGCCAGCTCGTGCAGTCCGACGTCACCAAGGATGAGGTCTTCGGCGGCAACCGCGACCGGGTGGTGGAGGCGCTGAGGCAGTTCGCGCGCGAGTACGACCGAGGGCTCGTGCGGGTCGGTTCGGCACTGAAGGACCTGCGGCACGTGGGTCACCAGCATGTCGTGGAGTGCGCGGTCGTGCACGCCGGTCTGCTGGATCCGGCTGCTCAGCAGCATTGGGTGGCCGAGCAGGTGTCACTGCTTTCCGCCTTGGAGGCGTGGTTCGTACCCGAAGGGAGCGTGCACCGGCTGATCGAGTCGGCGTACGGCGCCGTGAACACGGTCCTGAACGCGGTCGACCGTCGCTACAACGCTCGCCTGCGAGGCTCGGACCTGTCGGCCGATTTCCGGATATTGGCGCAGTCGCTGTATCGGCAGACCGATGACGATGCCGCTCAACGGGTGTACGCCGCCGCGTTCGGAGACTGGCCCGCGTGGCACGTAGTAGCCGGTCAGCCGCAGGAGAACGTCGAGTTCTCGACGATAGCCGCTGCGGGTTCGGTGCCGTTCACCTCGGAGCTGACCTTGCGCGAGCACGAGCGGCATGGACCTCCTGGAGGCCGGCCGCGGAAGATCGTCGACGCGAGCACGGAACGCCAGCAGGCGCTGGATGACGCCCGCGCCCAAGCCGAGTACCGGCAGCGCTGCGCCGAGGCGCTGCTGACTCCGGGTGAGGTAGCGCTCGACCACTTCGCCGGGCTCGATGCCGAAACGGCGGCGGTCCTGTTCGACTCGCTGCAACTGGCGCTGGACATGGTCGATCCGGCAACGGGTACGGGTCAAGCCGAAGCGGACGAAGCTGGCGTGCTCATCGCCGTGCGGGTGGTCGATCCGGATCGATGGGTCACCGTGCCGCTCGAGGAGGGCGACCTACGCGGCCCTGATCTTCGCGTGCGGGTCGTCCCAGCTGGAACTTCGCTGCCACCACCCGGCCCGGGTACCGCCCGTACGAGGAGGGTCGCGTGAGACATGAGGAACTGCTTCATCCGGACCTGGCCGACTGCGCTCGAAGGTTGATCGCCCGCGGCAGGCTGCTGGCCGAGCGTGAGCCGGAGCTGTACCGGGCGGCTGTCCGCGGGAGAGCTGAGCTGGCCGGCTTCTTCGCATCCGAACTCGGCTGGTCCGTCGACGTGCTCGAGCCCGCGGACATGGTGCGCTTGCACAAGCGCAGGGTGGACGTGCCGAGTCAACGTGGACCGCGGTTGCGCCGGGACGGCAGGGAAAGCAACAACACGGCTCCCCGACTTGTGCTCATCCTGACCGCACTCGCCTGCGAGCAGCTCTGGCGCCGACCACGAATGACTCTCAACGACCTGCTGCAGGCGGTCGCTCAGGTCTGCGCGGAAGACAGCGAACAAGGCCTCTTGCCGCGGCTGCCGGTGGTCCCGGGTGACGGTGTGAGCAAGCGCGAAGCGCTCGCGAACCGGCAGAGCTTGGTCGACGCTTTGCGAATACTGGAAGCCGACGGGACTATCACGATCGAAGGAGACCTGGACCGAGCGGTAGCCGACAACGCCAGCGACGGAGTCGTCGCCGCTTCCAGGGACCGGTTGGCGGCGAAGTTCTCGTCGCTCTCGCCTTCCTTGCTCAAGCTCACGCAGCTCCCGCCGAATCGGCATGCCGCGGCCTTGACCTCAGACCAGTTGCTCGAGGACGAGGAACCGGCCGATGAACCTGGCACCCGCGGCGAGACCACCATGCGGCGCAGGCGGGCGATCCGGCGCCTCGTGGACGATCCGGGGGCCGACCCCGTTCTTGACGAATACCTGCAGACCTCCACCGGGCGCAATCGCGCACTCAACGTGCTGCACGCGCTCAAGCTGGTCGGCACCGTGCGCCATGATTGGTGGCAGGTCAGCGACCCCACCGGGCTCGGCAGCACACTGGACTTCCCCAACGGCAGGCGCAACGAACGTCAGGCGGCGCTCGCTCTGCTCGATCACCTCGGAAACCGCGCCTTGATCGACGACCGAAGCGAGCGCCCGTTGGCGATCTCCGAAATCGTGGAGTTGTTCGAGCAGGTGCGCGTTCGGCTGCCGCGCTGGGCCTCAGCCTACGAAGGACGATTGCCCGCGCTGGCCAGAGCCGCAGCGGCTGAGCTTGTCGACAACGGGTTCCTGATCGACATGACCGCGAACGGCGAGCTCGACGAGTGCTGCTGGCGGCCGACACCCGCGGTCCGGATGTGGCGTATCAAGCTCATCTCCCGGCCTCCGGTGGCTGAACCGCCGGCCACGCTCTTCGATCCCCCGGAAGGAGCTGTCTGATGTCCGCCGAGGAAGTCCCGGCTTTGGCGCACGGGGTCCCTGCGGTCGTAGGACGTTGGCAGCCCACCCGCGCAGGCGTGGTCAACAGCTGGCAATGGACCGACGAGGAGTTCCACTTCGCCGACGGTTGGCTCGCGTTCGTCGGCCGTAACGGCTCCGGCAAGTCCCTGACAGCCTCGCAGCTGGTCACTGTATTGCTCGACGGCGACACGACCCAGACAGCCCTGAGCGTGTCCGGTCGTGCGGCCGGCACGTTGATGAGCAGGCACACCGACAGCCGCGAGAAGGACGACAAGACCGGCGTGTGGTGGCTCGAATACGGCTTCACCGACCCGGTCACAGAGCAGACCGAGTATCTGACCAGCGGCCTTTGGATGCGTTCGTCCGGCCAGTCCTTGCTCCGTGCGTTCTTCCTTGTGCCCGGCAGAACCGGCGACCAGCTCACACTGCAGGCGGACCGCAACGTGGCGAGCATCGAAAACCTGGCTGAACAGCTCGCCGCGAACAACGGCGAATTGTTCACCGATGCGCAGCGGCTCAAGCCGAAGGCGGCCGCGCGCCTGACCGCGATCAGTCCCGAACACGACTATCGCATCGCCGTCCGCACCCGCCTTTTCGCGCCGCTCGACGAGGTCCAGTACGAGGCGCTGCTGAGCGTGCTCCGCACACTGCGCAGCGTCCGGACGGCGGAAAAGATCTCCGCACGGGATATGCTCGACGTGCTCACGGGCGCGCTGCCCGCTCTCGATCAAGCGAAACTCAGCGAAATCGCCGGTGCGATGCAGCGCATCGCTACGCTGGAAGGCCAGCTGGCCGACACCAAGGAGCAATCCAGGAAGCTCGCCGCGACCGACCGAGTCTACGAACTGTATCGCCGGGCCGTCGCGTTGACAGCGGCCGCGAGGCTTCGCTACGCAAACACCGAATTCGACAACCT
Organism: Amycolatopsis xylanica; assembly: GCF_900107045.1. Lineage (GTDB taxonomy): Bacteria > Actinomycetota > Actinomycetes > Mycobacteriales > Pseudonocardiaceae > Amycolatopsis > Amycolatopsis xylanica. The sequence goes on along the minus strand of NZ_FNON01000001.1, from coordinate 252,497 downwards.
GACCCGATCCGAGCGAACCGCGGCAAAGACACTAAGCGATGCGGAGACTGAGCGGGAACAGGCCATCCAAGCACAGGTTCTGGCCAGAGATGCCCTTTCCCGTGCCGAAGGCGATCTCAGCGGCGCCGAAACCGCACTACGCGATCATGCGGGAGCCGAGCTGCCGCTACTTGAGCAGCGCGCCGCCGATTTGGAGTCCGACGCGGAAGCTGCGAAGAAACGGGCAGGTCAAGCCAAAGTCGATTCCGACGCGGCACGGGCACTCGCCACGCGTGCGGTTCAGAACGCGAGCTCAGCACAGCAAAGCCTGGTCAAGATCACGCACGAACTCACCACCACGGCCCGCCAAGTGCAAGGTGAGAGCACGCTCACGAACCTGCTCTCGACAACCGAAGAACTCACTGCGCCCAGCCAACTTGACCCCAGCACCGCCGAACGCGACATCAAGGTCGACGAACTCGTCGCCACTCCTCTGGCATGGGTGGAGATGCGCAAGAAGAACGCGGAGAACGTTTCGACAGCTCTAAATGACCTGAACACCGCGAACCAGCTCGCTGTCGGCTTCGCAGAACAGCAACGTGCCGCACAGAGTGAACAAGAACAGCGCGGCGAGACTTTGCGCGAATACTCGGCCGCCCGCGACCAGGCGGAGCAACGGCTCGAAACCGCGATCACGGAGTGGCAAAGGTCCTCTGCTCACTTCCCGCTGGTGCCGGACGCTCTGTTCGAACCCGATTCGATCGACGAGCGCGTCAACCCCGAAAGCTTGACGCAATGGCTCGATCAGCAGGCCGCTGCGATCGGCCACCAACTCGACGTGCCTGGTCATCGCGCTCGCAAGGAGACCTCGGACCTGACCGCGAAGCAAGACGCCGAATCCGCGGCGGAGCTGCAAGCGGCTGCGGGCGAGGCGGCGGAGATCGCCGCCGGCGCTCAAACCCATCTCGACGAACAGGTTGAGCAGGCCCGTCTGGCTGCGGAACAGGACGCCGAAACGGCCCGGCAAGCCGAGGAAGAACGTGATCAGCACGTCGCGGCGGCCCAGCAGAGCCATCACGATCGCCGCCTCGCCCAGCTGAGACAGGCCGAGTCCGCGCTCGAAGCGGTGACGACTTGGGCTGAACAGGTTCAACGATGGCGGTCAGGCCTGCGGCATCTGGACCGCACCGCACTGCTGGCGCCCGAGCCGTTGACCGAACAAGTCGCACAGTTGCTCACTGAGTTGCGCGCCGCCCGGACGGCTGCTCGAACCACGTACCTCGACCGGACCGCACCGGTGGTGGCACTTGCGGAACGGTCGCTGACGACTCTGACGGAATACGACGACCGGCCATTGCGAGCGGCGCTGGCCGATGCCGCCCAGGATGCTCTCGGTCGGCTGGACCGGAAGGTCATCGAGGCCGAGAGCGTCGTGTCCGGCCTGAAAGAGCAGAAGCGCGTTCTGAATGTCGAGCTTGCCGAGGCACGGCGGGCTCCCGCGCCACCACCAGCACCGGCATGGCGGACGCGCAGTGGCGGCAGTCCGCTCTGGTCTCTGGTCGACTTCAAGCAGGGCGTACCGCCCGAAACTCGGGACCGTTGTGAAGGCGCACTGCTCGTCTCCGGCGTACTCGACGCGGTGGTCACCGCCGACGGTCGAGCTCGTTCGGGCGACGCCGTACTCACCGGAGACCACGCCGCAGCCGGCGCCAGCCTGGCCGACATCCTGGTTGTGGAGCAGGAAAGCCCAATCGACCAGACGCTCGTCCGGATGTTGTTGCGCAGCGTTTCCTTCGACGGCACCACAGTGCGGTCGGGTGTGCTGACCGCCGCCGCTCCAGCGGGGTATGACGCCCGGTACATCGGCACGACCGCACGGGAGCGAGCCCGCGCTGAGCGAGTCGCCGACCTCGAAGCACAGGTGGCGGAACTGGCAAGTCGGGTGGAAGCGGCGGAAATCCAGCTCAGCCGGCAACGGGACGCGGTGTCAGAAGCGAAGTCCGAAAAGAACGGACTGCCTCCTGCAACACTCTGGCGCGACTCGCTGACGCTGGCCCGGACAGCCCAGTCCGAAGCGCATGAGGCCGAGCATGAGGCAGCGAATCTTACGATGCAGGCCGATTCCGCTCTCCGGTTTGTCCTGGAGGGCCTAGCCACGGCAAAGCAATCCCGGGAACAAGTACTCACGGCTACTCGTAGTGAGCTGGACAAGGCGGTCGCCTTGGCCGAGCAGGCCGCTCGGATGGCCGGAACAGCGGTCGCCAAGGCAGCAAGCAGCGCCAATCACGCGCAGGCAGCCGCGGTGCGATTTGACAACGCAGTCACCAAGCAAGCGACCGCTGATGCCGACAGGCTGGCATTCCCATCTTTCAGGGACCTGTTGGCGGCACGGGAAAACGAGGACGAAGCCACACTCCAGATGGACACCGCCCGAGCACTCGTCGTCGCTGCCGATGAGCAAATGCGAAAAGCGCAGGGCAGAACACGGGAGGCGTTGACCGCACTGAACCGAGCGGTGGACCTTGGCAACGGGCGAATGCTGCCCGCCGAACCCGCCGCCTTGAAAACCTTCAAAGACAGCCTCACTCAGTTGGCCGACCAAATTCACTCGTGGCAATGGGCCACCGACAGGGCGGTGAACCTGTGCGGTCAGGCCCGCAGCTCGACCGATACCGCCCTCACGCTCAGCGAACGCGCCGAAGAAGGGGAACAGGAGGCAGCGACCGCGCACGAGGTCGCTGTAGGCGCGAAAGCGACCGTCGCCCGAATAAAGGAACTCCACGGTGCCGAATATCAAGAGCTAAGCCAAGCATACGAGCGGTCGACCGTCGTCCTCAGCGAAGCGAAAACCGAGGTCGAGCACGTCCGCGGCAAGATCCATCAAGCCGAGGTGGCAGCGGCGACGGCTAAGGCGACCTTGGAGAACATCGCGCCACAACGGGAACTCGCCGAAAAGCAACGCGAAGAATGCCTGCTGCAGATGAACCAGCTGGTCGATGAGTCGGTCGCAACCGTCGAAGACGGCATCTCCACCGACGAGGCAGGGCGTCCGGCCAACCTGACCGCGGCTCTAAGCTGGGGCGCACGCATGCTCTCCGCCGAGTCGGGCACACATCATCGCGACGAACTGGCCAAACTCCTCGACAGCAGGCGCACCCGGCTGGAAACCGAAGCGAAAAAGGTCAGCGCCGAGCTGATTCGTTTCGACAGGCAAGTGACACTGCAAACGATCCCGGGAACCGACTGGCGGCGAGCCGTCGTCGCGGCACCCGAGGCTCTGGGCGGCGAGGACTTGCACACGACGGTGCTGACTCTGCGCCAGACTGCCGAGCAGCTCGAAGGCGATTTGCGCGAGGATGTCAAAGCCACTCTCAAGACGAGCATGTTCACCGCCCTGCGGCGAGATATCGCGACCCGCCGGGCGGCAGCCCAGGAACTCGTCCGGCAGATCAGCGCCGCACTCGCCGATGTGCGGACAGGCGTGGCACGAGTCGGCGTCGAGGTTGATTGGAAGGTCAAAGACGACCCCGACGCGCAACGCATGGTCGATCTGGTGGTCACCGCCTTGCCCTCCGATGAAACGTTCGAACAGATGTACAACGTGCTGAGACATCGACTGGAGGAAGCGGCAGGCGACACGTGGGAGGCGCGTGTGGCGCAGACTTTCGATTACCGGGTGTGGCACGAGTGGGAAATCAAGGTCACGCACAAGTCGTTCGGCGACGGCACGACCGAGGTGTTCCGGCCGCTGACGGTCAGGTCGAATCCGCTCGCATCGTTCAGCACCGGGGAAATGCGCCTGGCCACCATGCTGCCGCTGCTGGCAGCCGCGTGGTCGATGTACGAAGCCCCCGGACACCAAGGCCCCCGGCTGTTGTTCATCGACGAGATGAACGCTGCGTTCGACCCGCAGAACGTGCGCAAACTGCTCGCCTTGCTGCGTGAATGGAACTTCGACGTGCTCTCGACGGCGCCGGAGATGAGCGCGATGCTCAAGGCGGAGTCGAAACGGGTGATGATCGCTCAGGTGACCCAGGCAGGCTCTGTCCGAGTGACGATGCCATGGCTGTGGACCGGATCCGGCAGGCCCATTCTGATCGCGGATCGCATCGGCGGCGCCGGAGAAAGATCGTGACGGATAATCCTTTGCCTGAGGCCGCGCACACGCTCGCCCACGACGACGACCTGCGGCCGCTATGGGCAGCGGTCCACAAGAGGCTCTGTTCGGGAACGGAGCCCACACAGCTGGCAACAGTGCTGGTCAATGGGCTGCCAACCGGCGGTATCGCCATACTGCGAACCTGGCTCGACACGAGCACACGCCGCCGTCGCGGACCTTCGGCCATCACCACCGCGAACGGGTCCACCCGAGTGCCCGTGCGAATGGTGCTCAGCCGATTCGACCTCGCACCCGAGCACCTGACGGCGATCGCGGAACTTGCGATGGGCGAACCGGTGGTGAACCAGGCGTTGGCTCGCAGGGCAGGCGTGGCCGCGCGCGAAGATCTCTGGCTCGAGGTCGTCTCAAATCTCGCAGCCGTCCCAGAGCTCGCCCGCCGCATCCGAGCCACTGGAGTCGCGGAGAGCGACATTGCGACGATCGCGAAGCAGTCTCGCCAGCTGCGAGCAGCTCTGGAAAAAATCGACAACCTGCGGCGCCCTGGAACTCCTCCGCTGACACTGCCCAAGCTGGCGCACGACTGCGCGCACGATCCACACGCATTCGACCTGGACTCCCTTACCGGCAAACGGCTGGTCGAAGCCGTCGCGGAGTTGCTCGGCGAACCGGAACCGGCTCGTCCCGACAGGGTCCGAGCCATGCTCGCGCGAGCGGGCGTACTCGCTGATCGCCTATCCACGACGGTGCTGGTGCTGAACCTGTCTGCAGTAGGCATCGGGATCGTTGACCAGCGACTGCGTCTGGGCGGCGGGCCGGTGCCGCTGACCTTGTACGACCTCACAGTGAACCCGCCTGTACTACAGGCCTCCCCGCTCCTCGTGGTGGAGAACCCGTCCGTGCTCGAAGCCGCCATGGCAACGGGCTTCACCGGCCCACTGGCCTGCACGAGTGGACACCTGCGCGCCGTCGAGCACGCTTTCCTGCAGTGCGCCGTCGACTGCGGCGTCGAGTTGACCTACGCGGGCGACATCGACCGGGATGGGCTGATCATCGCGTGCCAGGTTCGCGAACTCTACGGGGCACGGATAGTCGGAATGGACGAAGACGTCGTCCTCCAAGCAGGACCGTGTTCGTCCGCCGTCCCGCTAGGAGTTCTCCCTGCCGAACTTCCCTTTGAGCTGAGCGCCGCATTGAGTGCCGGCGGCAAGGCCATCTACCAAGAGAATGACGTGATCTTGGAGAAGATACTGTAACAAATCCCTTGTCCCTCGTAGTCGACGCCGATAGCGCCATCTCGCGTTCGCGTCGGGCTCGTGGTCATGCGCACACCCTGTCACGACCCCGCCCTTGGTTACGAATCACCGGCACGAACCTCGTATTCGGACCGCACCACCTTCACCAGCATCCGAGCGCGCGCGGCACCGATTCCCAGCCGTCCGCGGAGTACCTCGGCCGAAATGGGTCGCTGGGTTCGCGACCGATGCAAAGCGTCTTCTTCCTTGGCACGCGGCAGCAGATCGTCTCTCAGCTCGAGCTCACCAATCGCGTCATTCCCTGCCCTCACGGGCGCGGCGAGACTACTACCAGGCATTTTAACAATCTCTTGCTGCCCATTAAGCTTCAGCAGCAAGTCCGGGCCGACCTCGGCCCACCCGATCAACAGCAGCGGACCGACCGCATCGAACGCGGCCTTCCCCACGTGGCCGGTAACAAGCGGGTCTGCCGCGTTCAAGGCCAGTGTCACCATGCTTGCGAACAGCAGCAGCCGCCGAGCTGGCCGCAGACTGCCGGTAGCGGCACCCTGCAGAACCAGGTGACGCACCGCCAATAAGAGCCCCAGAACAGACAAGTCGACCGCAGGCGCGACCAGCGGGGCAATCCACACCGAGACGCCGAGTCGCAAAGCGAGATTTAGTACGTTTCCGAAGCCGAACAAGAAGCTCAAAGCAATCACCGTCGCGGCGATCGCCGTCACGATGTTCACAACTGGATCACGATCAGACACGTCGAACACGTCCTCCGAGGCCAAGATCATCCGGCGTAAATCCGGCGACAGCAACGAGTGGCAAGCCGCCGGAACGAGGAGGAACAGAACGTGCTGACCTGCAGAATTATGAGAATCGCCTGGTCGTGAACCGCGTTGATCTTCCCTGACACGGAAGAGGTCACTGGTTCAATCCCAGTATCGCGCACCACACGTTTTCGCAGCTCAGAGCCCTGTCCCTCCTCGTGAGGGATGGGGTTTTTACTGTTGGAATCACCGACTGTCCGCGTGGCCTGCTGTCACGACTTCCGCTGCTGTTGCCCAAGGGACCGTGAAGGGTCGTGTCCAGAGGCTTGGCCGAGGTGATGTTGGAGGCGGGCGTGGCGGAACTGGTAGACGGCGCCGACTTGACGCAGCACGCCGCGCTGGTAGGCGTCGTCGAGGAAGGTGGTGAGCGCCCAGGGAAGTTTGCCCGTGAGCGGAAGCCAGACGCGGCAGAACACCAGCCACTGACCCCACGCGGTGAAAGCGAAGATGTAGGAGAGCGCGCCGGCCGAACCACCGATGGCCCCCACGGTGAGCCCGTAGGAAAGCGGCCAGCTGAGCTGGCCGAGCGAGCCTTGGAGAAGCGTGACCATGAGGGTGCCGCCGAAGGCGATCGCCACCATGAATATCGGCGCGAGGACCAGGACCCGCCGGATCACGATGGTGCGGTTGGTGCGCAGCATGGCCAGCGGGGTGGTGGCCGAGTCGAGGTCAACGGGCGTCTCCAGCACCGAGGTGAGTCCGAAGACCAGGCCCGCGGCCAGCCCGAAGATCACGCCGAACACGAGCATATTGGCCAGTGTCGTCATGATCAGCGTGTCGATCGGGGTGGGAAAGCCCCAGAACATCCCGCGCCCGATCGTGGCCACCAGCTGTTGTCCGAGCCCGACCGCGAATCCACCGAGAAACCCGGCGCCGAATCTCGCGAGAACGGTGCGGGCCGCGGGAGTCCGGCCACTCCAGCCGAACCACCGTATCTGGACGCGCGCTGGTGCGAACACAACACCGCCGAACTCGACTATGATCCCGTAGACCAAGCCGAAGCCCAGCCCGACTATCGGCCCGCCCAGCAGCCCGTCCAACAAGGCCACGCGGAGCCCGAACGTGACCCCGGATTCGGTTATGGCCTGTGGTAAGTAGATCAGCCAGTCGGCGAACACGGTGACTATCGTCGAAGTCACGACCACGCCAAGGATGCGTGCCGAACGGCGCAGCGAGTTGCCCAGCTGCCACCAAGCGAGGTCCGGGGTTCCGAGTCTGCCCAAGTGACGGGCAAGGTAACCCAGCCAGCGCTGGACGCGGTCTCCGGTCCAGTCCGAGCAGGGCAAGGCCGCGGAGTGCGCTGGATAGACAGCAGGCACGAAGCTGCCGAGCAGATGGTTTTCCAGATCGTCCGTGGCCGGAAATCGGCTGGTGTCCAGCAACGAAACCGGGTCGTGGCCGGTGTCGTTGTAGACGGCGCGGGCCAAGGAGACCATGAGCGGTGTGCTGAGCACCCCCATGAGGTTCTTGCTGGCCAGGTTGTCCGGGCGGTCACGCAGTTCGCTCAGCACCGGATCCCAGCGGGTGGTGCGGCTGGAACGGCGCAGATAGTCGGACAGGTCGGCTGAGGTGAGGTCGGCTATCCAGACGCACGCGGCCCACGTCAGCACGTTGGTTGTCGTGACGGCTTTGCGGTACTCGCGTGGACGACTGGTCAACAGCATGGGCAACGACGTGCCATTGAGCGCCAGCAAAGCGGCATGGTGCAGGCTCGCGGGAATCTCGTCGAACCCGTCCAGCACCGGCAGGACACGGCCTGCCTCGACCAGTGCGGCGGCCAGTGTCGAACCACCGGGGGCAGCCGCGGCCAGATCCGGATGGTCGCGCAGCAGCCGGTCGACCACCCAGTCCCGCAGCGCGTGGGCGGTCGGATCCCACGAGCCCAGGCTGACGATCACCGGGACCGGGTCGGCGCGGGTGCGCGTGGCCAGGTAGTCCAGCACGAACCGGATCATCAAGATCGTCTTGCCTGCCCCAGCGCGGCCGAGCACCACCAACCTGCCAGACGGGACGCGCCGGTAGACCTCCGCGATCTCGGTCAAGTCGCCCGCGAGGTCCAGCGGGCTCGCCGTGCCCCCGGGACGAACGCCGCGAACGTTGTCCCAGTGATCGGCCAGATCGTCGGGCGCCCGCTGCCACCGTACGGGTAGCGGGAACGGATTGTGGGCACCGCGCTGTTCCATTTCCCGTCGCCACCGGCCTTGGAGCACCTCCGCGAGTTGGTCGGCGACCGCGGCCAACGGCAGATCCGCGCCGGGCGGGTCCGACCTGGCCTCAGGTGAATCCGGGAGTGGCGGCACCACGCCTGCCGCGGACATCAGTTCGCGGCGTTCCTCCGCCGCGAGGTTCAGGGCGTCGGCCAGCAACCGGACAGTGTCGAGCCGGAAGTTCTTGTCAGGGCCGGTCTCCAGCCTGCGGATGGTCCGCACGCTGACCGAAGACTTCTCGGCGAGCTGTTCCTGCGTCATCTCCGCCCTGCCGCGCCATTTGCGGACCAACAGGCCGAACTCCCCCATGACGTAGTGCCTTTCCCCACCGATCCCGGTCTCCGCAACCCTATCGGCCAGACCGGCAATACGTGGCCGGTCCCTGTCCTGGCCCGCTGACCAGTACGAACGCGAGCATCTATGTACACAACGCCTCTGGGCGAAGTACACCGATGAAAGAGAGAACCCAGTGAAGGTTTGCCTCCGTTCGGAACCGAACAGGCACCGCGGGAAACCGCGGTCAGCGGCCATCGTCATCGCGGCCGCGGCCGCGGTGGCGGCGATGACGATGACCGTGCCGGCGCAGGCGGCGCCGGCCGCCGACCACGCCGACACACAGGCAGTGCTCGACAGCTATCAAGCCAACGAGGGGCCAGGTGCGGCTGTTCACGCCGGTAATCGGACCAGCTCGTGGGATCTGCACAGCGGGACCGCGGACATCACGGTCAAGCGGCCTATCGGGGCCAACGACCAGTTCCGCATCGGCAGCCAGACCAAGACCTTCACCGCGGTCGTGGTACTGCAGCTGGTCGACGAGGGCAAGGTTGAGCTGGACGCTCCGATCGAGCGGTATCTGCCGGGTGTGGTCAGTGGCAACGGCTATGACGGCACCAAGATCTCCGTGCGGCAGATACTGCAGCACACCAGCGGCATCGCGCGGGACGCGAACAATCCTGAGCCCAGCCCGGACGGCACCTACGGCCTGCGGGAGGTGGTCCGTGCCGGGCTGACCAACCCGCCCCAGTTCGCACCGGGCACCAGCTGGGGATATTCCAACATCAACTTCGCGGTGGCAGGCTTGCTGATCGAGCAAGTCACCGGTATGGCGGTCGGTGACGCGATCACCGCCCGGATCATCAAGCCGCTCGGCCTGACCCGGACCAGCTACCCCCGTGGCGGCGACCGGAAGCTCGACGGACCATATCTGCCCGGCTACCGCGGCGGGCGGATCGGCCCCTTCTACTACTGGGCCGACAGCACCTTCTCCGTGGAACTGACCCTGTTCGCCACCGCCGGGGCCATGGCCTCGACCGAACAGGACATGACCACCTTCACGCAGGCCTTGGCCGACGGCAAGCTCATGTCACCGGCGATGCGGGCCCAAATGCGCACGACGGTTCCCATGATCGGGTGGCCGGCAGGGAACCGCTACGGCCTCGGGCTGTGGCAGCTCGACCTGTCGTGCGGCGGGCAGGCGTGGGGCCATGGTGGCGACCTGCAGACCGGTCACTCGTCCGGCACCTTCGCCACCGATGACGGCAGGCACGCGGCGGTGGTGTCCAACGGCACCCTCTACGTCTCCAACCCGCGGCCGACCTCACGGTTCAAGGTGATCGACTCCGCGCTGTGCGGCACCCCGGTGAGGTGACCTCAATGACATTGGGTTCACTGACAGGAAAAGCGCTCGCTCTGGGAACCGCCATCACCACCGTGATGGCACTGTCCACGAGCGCGGCGCCGGCCGCGGACGCGGGGGTACCACCCACACTGCACGACGGATATGGCCTCACCCAGGTGGGATCGCCTACCGGGACGGCCACCACCTTCGTGCTCACGGTGACCACGCCGCAGGTGGCGAGCAACCACGACATCAAGATCATCCTGCCCAGTGGCTACTACGACAACCCGGACCGGCGCTACCCCGTGCTGTACTGGCTGCACGGCGCGAACGCCGGTCCGGCGCAGCAGAACTACGCCGCACTGGCGAAGTCCGACTCGATGATCACCGTCATGCCCGACGGCGGCATGCGGAGCTGGTATGCCAACTGGCTCGACCAGAACACCGCGCTGGGCGCGCAAAACTGGGAGAACTTCCATATCCAGCAGGTGATCCCGTTCATCGACGCCAACCTGCGTACCATCGCCACCAGGCAGACCAGGGCCATCGTCGGGCTCTCCATGGGTGGTTTCGGCGCCTTTCACTACGCCCAGAAGCATCCCCAGCTGTTCGGCCAGGCCGCATCGCTGTCCGGGGACATCGATCTGTCGGCGCGGTTCATGGTGCTGCGATTGGCCGTGGTCGGCTCACTCGTGGCTCAGCCGCCGCCAGTGGACAGCGACGCCGTATTCGGCTCTCCTTACCCGATCTTCAACGCCGACCGGCGGTGGAACGAAATCGATCCGTCCCAGCATGTCGACCGGTTCGCCGGTGTCGGCGTATCCATCTACGTCGGCAATGGCGGTGGCGGCATCCGCCCGGCCGAACCGGATTTCTGGCTGGAGGGCGCGGCCGAGAACGTAGCAACGAACATGAAAGCCCAAGGACTGCCGGTCCACTTCGTCGACTACGGCGACGGCGCCAACTGGGGCACAGGGTGCGACGGCGGCCACAACACCATGGCCTGCCGAGAGACAAGCCTGCGAGACCTGATCCCCCGGTTGGAGAAAGCCTTCGCCGCGTAACGAGGTGCGAGCGGCGGGTGATGCCGAGAGAAGACAGCGCCGGGTGGGAACGAGTCCCACCCGGCGCCTTGGCTGACAACGCGGTCAGTGATTCGGGTCCGGGTACTGGGCCTGGGCCCTCACCTCGGGGGACGAAACCTGGGCGACGCCTGCGGACGTGAAGTCGGCGGCCTCGACAAGGTCGGCCTCGTTGAACTCGATGACGAAAGCGGACATGGTGTACACCTCCTCTGTTTTCTCGGATATCCATTCATCCGGCGCTGAAGCGCCGAAATCTCAGCGGGTGAGTACCAGCAGCCGGCACTCCCAGCCCTCGGCGCCACCATCGGCCACGTAAAGAGGGCCACGGTCGGCGCTCTCGAAGCCGAGTGATTCGGCGATCGCGGTGATCTCACCCGGTGACCACAGTCGTTCGACGTGGATTCCCAGCACACCTGGCCAGCCGGTTTGCCGCTGTTCGAGGAAGACGTTGTGCAGGATGCGCCGGGTTTCCGGTTCGTAGTGCATGCCACGCCACACCAGGCAGGGGCCTGCTTCGGTTTCGTGCTTCAGCACGTCGACGATCCGGTTGAACCGTTCGAACTTCGGCGCCACCGATTCCGCGAAGACCGGGACGAGCACGCGCAGCCGTGGTCCGCTCACCTCCGACAGTCGCGTCAACAGCGCGCGCACGGCCGACTCGGTGGCGAACGAGTTGACCGTCACGCTGCCCAGCACGGCCGTGCCGACGGGTGCCGGGCAGGTGAAGTCACCCAGCACGTCGGCTTCGAGGAGGGTGACCTTCTCGCCGGCGAGACCGTCCAGCCGTTGCCGGAAGATCTCGAGCGGCGCCGCGGCTCGGTCGATGCCGATGTACTCGCCGTAGCAGCCCCGCAGGGCGAACGCCAGTCGCCCAGTGCCACAGCCGATGTCCAACAGCGCTTCACGGGTTCGTCCGAGCACCTCCCGATAGCCGGTGACATCCCAGGTCTGCTCGTGAGAGAACTCGTGGTCCCATCGCGCGAACACGTCGTCGAAGTACGAGGTGACCTTGACGTCGTCGGACAGGTTCCGGAGTTTGGTGAAGGGGCCGAAGGTATCGCGCATTTTCTTCCTCAGTACCGGAACGTGTGCTGACCCGCGTAGACGTCCGCGTTCGCTTCGATGCCCGCTTCACGGATCGATCGGCGCAGTTCGTCGACGGCACTCCGCAGCCAGTTCAGGAACTCCGGTCCTTCAGGTCCGACGTTCTTGACCACGATGTCCTTGGTTCCCAGCGAGAGGAAGAACGTCGCCCGGGCCAGGTATTTGGCGATGACTTCGCGTTCACGGTCGAGGCCGTGCTCTTCGAAGGAACGCATCCACAGCGTCAGCAGATGCGTATAGACATGAGCGGTGGACAACACACGGAGCATGTCCATCGTCCGAGGGCCGGCCGGCGTGGGATTCCACGGTATCTCGACGAATGGGCCGCGGTCCGGCGAATAGCCCGCGGGAAGCAGGCGACGGGTGAGCAGGCATTCGCCGAACTTCTGGTGCAGCGTCTCGTGAAAGATCAAGTCCGCCGCGTACGCCTCGTCGGTGAGCCGCTCCCGGTTGAGTGCGATCAGCTGCGGTGTCGGCATCAGATAAGCGGAATCCACATCGCCATCGATGATCATGACCACAGTGGACATTCGCAGGGTATCGGTACCCAGATCGCCGATCAGCCGCTCGACCCGTTCTTCGGCGCGGCGTACGAAGGTGATGTCGGCCGGCCTGGGCGAGTGCGCCTCGACCGTGTAGGCGCTGCCGCGGAGGTCGGCGAGCGTGGCCTCCCTCGCCCAAGCCGTCAGCTCATCGTCCGGCGCCAGGGTGAGCAGCGCGAAGTTCATGCCAGGTTCGGTGACATACCTTCGCGCTGAAAGGGCTTCCTGTTCGGCACACAGGTCGCGCAGCCGGGTCTGCGCCGCCTCGTCGAGCTGCTCGCCACGGGTGACCCGCTCCAGCGTCGCACGAGTGAGAGACCGGGCCAGCGAGTCGGTGAGTGCCGAGTACGGGACGGGGGGCCGTAGTGCGACTTCGGCGAGGCCGTCGAACAGGACGTCACGATCGGCCGCGAGATCTTTCGCGCGGCCGAACGGGCCCTCCCCGAGGATCGCGATCGCGCGTTGGGTGGATTCCACGCTGCTGTTCCCGTCGTCCATCAGGCGTTTTCCCGGTGCAGGACTCCGCAGTCGAGCAGAGCGGTGACCGAGTCGTGGAACCGTTCGGCGGCGACCTGCGTGTCCGTTCCCGAGTCACGCAGTGACCGGACGAACCGGGCCTCGGCGGCTTCGAGATCGCCTTCGGCCTTGGTCACCGAGACGACGGCGAGCACGGACCGGCTGTCCAGGTGGACAACCCGAGCCGGTTCGGCGAGGAAGGCCAGAAAATGGCGTCCGGTCGAGAGACGTGAAATACGTTTGGCGGCAACGGAGATCCGCATTATTCCCCCAGTCAGTGCTGTGCCGTGGCCGGCTCGGTGATCTGTTGCCCGTCGATGGCGTACCCCGGCTCGATGTCCAGGTAGGCGAGCGCGCGGAGCAGGAAGTCGACGAACGAGCCGCCGTCCAGGCCGAGGCAGCGGCTGAAGGTCTTCGTACGCAGTGCGTCGAGCATGAGGCTGCCGCGGGCGAAATACTCGGGAACCCGAGCCCTCGACTCGGCACTCACGCTTTCGCCGGAGCAGAAGATCGCGAGGTGCGTGTACACATGAGCGGCCGACAACAGTCGCCAGGCGCTGAACCGCCGCGGCCTGCCACCGCCGCGAGTCCATGGGAGCGTCAGCAGCGGGCTCGTTTCCTCGGCGTATCCCGGGGCGAAGAGCACTCTGGCGAGCCGGATCACGGCCGACTTCTCGTGGAGTGACTCGTGGAGAAGCGCCTCGGCGATGACATCAGGAGACTTCCGCAGGATCCGCGAGCCGAGAAAGATCGATTCCGGCACCTGGGCGACATAGGCGCTCAAGATCGGCGAGTCGTGCACGACCACCTCACGGACGAAGTCCAGGGTCGTCGGCCCGAGCTCGGGAAACACCCCGTCGAGTCGCTGTAGTCCGGCCGCGAGCGCCGCCACGTGCTCGTCATCGAGCCGCCACCGCTGGAACGGTGGCATCCCGCCGAGTTCGAACGCGTCAACGACGGTCTGTCGCAGAGCGCTGTCCCCCTCGCCTGCCAAGCTGGTCGCCCACAGTTTGTCCCGTAGCGGGAATCCGGCGGCGGGTTCGACGGATGACGCCGAACCGTGCGGCAGTCGCTCGCCCACCATGTCCTGGTCGATCCTGGCGCGACCCAGCACCCTGCGGTGGGCGGCGTCCAGGTTGACGGCCTCGGGTAGCGGCGTTACCCCAAGGACTTCCACGGCGCCCGCGTACCAGGTGTCACGGTCGGCGAGCAGGCCTGCCGGGTCACCGAAAGATCCTTGCGTCAGGTGCGCTTCAGCAGCATTCATCGCGCGATCCCCAAACCGAGCGAAAGAAGCAGCACCGATTCGCCTTCGGTAAGTGGCGTACGGCCATGCGGGGTGAAACCATGCCGCGACGCCCGGCTCGAGCCGATAACCCGTTGTCCGCTCGGAATCGAGCACGAAGTAGGTCGCAGAACCCTTTCCGGACTTCGGCGGTGTGACCTGGAGAGGAATGAGCAGGTTGCAGTCGTACCCAATGGCGCGATTGTCCACGTGCGACGGCAGCCCTTCACCTGCTTTATAACAGAGGAATACCGCATTGATGTCGTCGCTCGCCGACCGGAATGCTCGCGTGCGTCACGAGCGTCTTCCCGTGCCGTCTGGGCCGGTTCGTCAATGGCCTGGCTGGTCAACCAGTCCGGTTCATGCATGTCCGGTTCGAACAGCCGCTCGCGGGAAAGCCGATCCGCCACGAAATCGAGCACTTCCCTGCGGGGAGTTCCGCGGCGCGCCAGAAAGCCGTCAGATGTCAGGCCGACCAATATTTCAGCCCATTCTACTGACGCATCTGCCTTTTTCATGCTCGCCAAAATCGTCATGGTGGACACCTCCCCCAGAAGTCCCGTTTCACAGCCTGAAATCGACACTACCTGCCGCGCCGCACGCTGACAAGTGCGATGATCAACTTGCTAACCGCTTTGCGCATTATCCAAAAAGAGCAGTGCGATGTCCGCTTTCAAGCCTGTTTGAAAAGGTGGAATTCGTCCGCGCGATGGTGTATTCGGGATGAGATGGATCGGAGGGGGCAGTGACGCGACGGCTTTGGGTGCTGCTGCTCGCCGCGACGGTTTCCCAAGTCGGCGACCGCATCGCGGCGACCGCGCTCGGCCTGTCCGCGGCACAGGCGGGCTCACCGGGCTTGCTCACCGCGATCTACGTGGCAGAGCTGCTGCCGGGCGTCGTGGTCGGCCTGCTCGGTGGCGTGGTGGCCGACCGATTGCGCAGACCGTGGCCTTGGCCTGCCGTGCTGCTGGTCCAGGCCTGCTGTTACGGGCTCATCGGCTCGACGTCGTCGCCTGAGCTCACGGTCGCGCTGGTCGGTGCGGCCGCGACGGCCAGCAGCCTGCTCGGACCAGTGAGCACGAAGTACGTGCACGCGCTGGCCGGAGCGCGTCATCGCGCGCTGGCGGCGCGCTTGACATCGTCCGCGCCCGCGTTGTCCGCAGTGCTCGGCCCGGCGATCGGCGGCGTTGTCTTCGCCGGTCTGGGGCGTTCGGGGGCCATGACGCTGGACGTCGCGTCGTTCCTGGTACTGGCGGGCGCCGCCATGGTGTGCGTTCGCCGCCTGCCTCCCATCGAGGGCATCGCCCGCCCGCCCCTGACGATCGCCAGCTTGATGTCCGGCTTCGGATCACTCGGCCGGGTGCGTGGTTTGCGCAAGTCGGGCGTGCTGGTCCTTGTCAGCATCATCTTCGGGACAGCTCTCGAAGGTGTGGTCGGTATCTTTTTCTTCACACAGCAGCGCGGGGTCGACAGCCGCGCCTACGGAATCATCGTCGCCTGCTGGGCGGCGGGCTTGCTGGCCGGTTCGCTCAATCCATGGGCGACCAGGAACGCGAGCAGGGCCGCCCTGGTGATTCCGGCATCCGGGCTTGTCATGGGCGCCGGTATCGCCGCACTTCCGCTATTCGCCTCAGTTCCGGCCTTCGGAGCGCTCTTCGTGATGGGCGGAGCCGCGAACGGCGTGTTGAACTCCGCGCTTCGGTATCTGGTCTTCGAGGACGTGCCTCACGATCGCCAAGGACGGACCTGGGCCGCGTTCGGTGTCCTCGCCAACGGCATGACACTGCTCGGCTACTTCGTCGGCTATCTCGGTGAGCGGATCAGCGTTCCCATGGCACTCGTCGGATCCGGCGCCGTCGTGATCTTGTGTTCGGCGGTTCGCTTGCTCCACTGGCATCGATCGCCTGGCGGTACCGGTGCCTCCCGCACTCGCGGGTCGGCGGACGCGACTTCGTTGATCGCAGCAAGACCTTCGCAGCCTGAGCAACCCTAGAGCGTCTGGTTGGTCGTCTCCAGCAACCGGGTCAGCGCGGCCGGAGAGCCGGACCGCAGGTTGACACATTCCGCGCCGGTGTCTGGATCGTCGTTGAGGTAGGTGACGATCCGGCCTTCGCCGGTCACGTCGAGCGCCGTGATGGGCAGGCTGCGCCGCCGTGTTCCGGTCCCGGTGCGGATGGCCGTGTAGAGCTGGTGCACGGCATCACGCGGTGCGGTCATGACCGCGTGGAGGTGGTCGAGGTCTCGAGTGTCCGCTGGCTCGGCGAACGCGCTTCGCCCGGCGCCGTCGGGCTGCGCACGGCTGACGACGACGCTTCGCGTAACCGCACCGGGAACCGGTGGCAGGGTTTCCACGAACCGTGCGGCCAATCCTCTCCCCGGAACAGGTTCCAGCAGGACGACTTGATCGGTCACCACGGCGCGAATCGCGTCGTGGTCACGGGCGGCGACAAGCGCCGCGCCCGCGTCGCCAGGCCGGCCGGAAACGGTACTCCAGCCGTAGAACTCGCGGTCGGCGTCGGCGATCGTGGTCAGGGTGTCGACGAGCAGTGGGCTGATCGCACCGCGCCGGGCGAGTCGCCGCTCGCCGAGCAGGTCCAGCGTGCGGTTCCGCACGGTTCTCCGGAAGTCTTCGGTCATGAAGTAGTGCTGGTTGGTGCCGAGCACGGGATGCGGCTCGCCGAGGTCTTCGAGGTTCCACGCGGTGATGAACGCGAGTTTGGGCAGCACAACGGCAGCATCGATCAAAGTCATGGAGGTGGGCTCCGCTCATGCGCCGATGGTGGGCGGCGTGATCGTGAGCCCGGTAGTCGGATCGATGGTCTTCTCCAGATCACCCGTGATCGCGGTCGCGTCGGTCAGCCCGACCTTGCGCAGGTGCTCACCGTCATCACCGCCAGGAGCACGTCCGCCCGGTGCGACGCCTCCCGCCGCGGCGCTGACACGACCACCTGCCCGCGGTCCGGGCGAACTGCTTCCCGTATGCGGACCAGATGGCGCGAAAGTAGCACCGCTTTGTCGCCCTGCCTTGGGGATGCCCGCCCCGGCACCTGTCGGCTTCTGGCTCGTTTCTTCTCGCTCCGCGGGTGTTTGTGTGTGCGCGAATCGAGCGCTGCCCCGCGGTGGCACGTCGCCGTCACCGCCGCTCCACGGTTGTGCCGCGCTCCCGCCACCTGCCGGATTCGGCACGCCGTCGCCGGGAAGCGACGAGGGATGCACCACTACCGGGGAGGCCGCCGCGGTCACGGTGTGATCCGCGGGATACGGCTGAGCGACCGGCGCCGGTGAGGGCCGATGCCCATCGAGTGCGTACCCAGCAGGCCGTGACGCGGCGCTGACCGAGCCAGGCCCGGCCGCGGGCGTGTGGTCGGGTGCGGCACGGTGGTGAGCGCCACTCGATCCGTGCTGTTCAGGCCGGCCGCGGCCGGCCGCCAGTGTGACGTCGCCACCGTCATAGAAGCCGAGTTGACCGTAGTCCCGCTGCAGGGTGGTCACCGCGGCCTGTGCCTGCCGCGAGTAGCTGTCGTAGATGGCGAGATTGTCGTTGGCGCGCTGGTTGTAGCGGTTGATCGCGGCCTCGGTGTCGGTGTCCCACGGGGTGAGGATGTCGCCGAAGCTCTTGTCCGGTGGTGGCGGCATCTCCTTGAGCGTCAGCTTGGCGTGGTCGAAGCCGCCGGCGACCGCCTCGAGGCTCTTCGAGTTCATCGCGAACGACGTCGAAGCCGAGGTGACGACATCGGCCAGCTTCTTCACGCGCGTGTGCGCGGCATCGGACGCTTTTCCCGTCCAGGAGGCTTCCAAGTCGCTGAGCAGCCGCCCCATGTGCTGGCTCGCGGTGGAGTGGGCGTCGGACAGCTCTTTCGCACGCTGGACACCTTCATGCCACTGCTGTGAATTGCCGCCGCGGACCTGCTCGACGAACTCCGGCACCGACATCGCCTGCGTGCCGAGATCGCCGCCGAACAGATCCCCCGTCCAGTTGACCGCGTCGGTGACGGCGCTGACGACCGCACCACCGACGTCTTCCGCGGTATCGACGACCGCGTCGATGATGTCGCTGAACCAGCTCATCTATCCCCCCGCTTTCTGCCGCAACGTGGCGACGACGTCGGCCGCGACCCCGGCTCCCACATCACATGGGTTGGTCTTTCCCTTCCTGGCGTCGCTGAGGAAAATGCTCATTTCGAGCGACAAGTCGTCGGCCAACCCGATCGTGACACCGCAATACTGGTCAGGCGGCCCGCCGCCGGGCGTGACATGCGCGACCGCCGGGAACCCTTGGATCAGCGGAAGTTCCCGCCACACCTCCGCTCTCGGCTGGACGTTTTTGTACGTCCCGCTCAAACCCGTATGTGTGACCGTGTCGTAGTTGATGATCAGATGCCCGCTGGTCGCGGTATTCACCCAGTCACACCCGGGCCCGATCCCAGGATCGTCGGCCCGCTTCGAGGTGACAGGTGACCCCAACTGCGTCCTCACCTGTTCCGCGGTGAGCAAATCCCGGCACGGATCACCCGCGACGGGGGACGCCGTCAACGGAGCCGCCACCTTGGGCGCACCTCCGAAAGGCAGAGCTCGCGACGAGGGCGCCTGGCTGACGATGCTGCCCGGCGATGGCCCGGCGGGCGGCTTGTGCGCGCATCCGGCGACGGCAAGCCCGAGAGCGACGAGAACAGGGACCACTGCGCGGCGGGCCATCAGAAATTGCCCCCGGTGACCGCGCCCGCTTGCGCGGCTTCGCCTGCGGCATGTTCGTCCTCGGCTTCGACAATGCCCAACGCCTTGCGCAGCCGCTCGATCAGCTCATTGAGATACAGCGCCTCGAGCCGCAGATGCCCCGCCCCGTAAGCGAAAGCTCCGGGGGCTTCCTCGCCGCACCACGTCACGCTCCCGTTGTACGAGCAGCTGACCGGATCTTTGGCGGGCGGGTCCATCTTTTCCAGGAACTCGGCCTTGTGCTGGACATCCTGCAATTCCTTGCGAATCGCGCGTGCCTGCTCGAGCATCCTGGTCGCCTCGTCCTTGTCGAGACTGAATCCCGGGCCGGCATGCGCCGCCTGAATCTTGCGGTTATCCAAGACTTCGCGGTTCCGAGCGTTGTCGACGTAAATATCAACGCCGTCCAACCACGGACTGATCCGATCATCGGCCAGGCTCATATCGTGCGTCCACCCCTCGCCCGTACGCGCGTTCACGCCCTCGCGACCCGCCTCGACCGGACACGTGCCGCCAGGTCGCGTCAGCTGGTCGCGCGTAACACCGTATCCGACCGATCACACTATGCAACCAGGCCGAGGCGGCATCTCTGGACGACGACCACCCGATCTCGACGAGAAGATGACGCAACGTGAGCGGCAACGAGGTGTTATCCCAGGATGGGAATACGTGGCGTGACAGCAATGTACGCCAAACGAGTAAAGCCGATCACACAACGCGGGAAATAATCGAAACAAATCTGTTATCAGCAGATAATTGGCTTATGTCAATCGCTTATGCAGCGATAACTCAGCCACGCACCACGTGCCCCACACACTCCACCGGCGCCCAACAACCGCGAGTGAACCAACCAGTGCGCCTGTTGTGCTCTTTTTGTGCGGAATTGGCCACGACGATCCGGGAGCGAGTCACCTAACCAGCCTGCGTGCCGCAAGCAGAATTACTCCGGCTTAAGCGAACTCACAGGTTAACCATGGTGGTAAAACGCTGATTACTTGCGGGACCGGAGGTCGTGAGTGTTCCGGCCGGTTCTAACCGGCCTAAACACTCACGACCCCAGCAAGCGACGATCAAGCCACATGTAATGCGTTGGACGAAGCGGCGCTCTCGTTGCTACGTTGCGCACCGTGTCCAGCCCCGAGGCCGAAAGAAGCTAGCCACCGGTAGTCCGGTGGCGCGCCGGCTCCTGGCCCTCGTCATCGGGTTCACCGCATCGCGGGTGCGCCTGGACACTTCGAATCCCAGGCATTCAGCAACGCGGCACAGCCGCGTCCTCATGGAGCTTGGAGCCTGTCAATGCCGTTCGCCATCTATGTCCTCGGGCTGGCCGTGTTCGCCCAAGGCACTTCCGAATTCATGCTGTCGGGCCTCGTGCCCGGTATCGCTCAAGACCTCGGTGTGAGCGTTCCCGCCGTGGGCTCGCTGACCTCCGCCTTCGCTGGGGGCATGATCGCCGGTGCGCCGCTGGTCGCCATCCTCAGCATGCGGTGGCCGCGCCGCCGGGCGCTGCTCGCCTTTCTCGGCGCCTTCCTGCTCGTGCACGTGGTGGGCGCGCTGACCACCAGCTTCGCCGTCCTGTTCGGTACCAGGGTGATCGCCGCGCTGGCCAATGCCGGGTTCCTCGCGGTCGGGCTGGCCGCGGCGGCCTCGATGGCGGGGTCGCGGGCCAAGGGCCGGGCCACCTCGATTCTACTCAGCGGGATCACGCTGGCCTGTGTCGCCGGGGTTCCGCTCGGCGCGGTCGTCGGTGAATTCTGGGGCTGGCGCTCGGCTTTCTGGGGCGTCGCGCTCATTTCCGTGCCTGCGGTCATCGCCATCGTCGCGGCGGTTCCGGCGGAACCGGCTGGCCCGGAGGCCGCCAGCGCCAAGCACGAGCTGCGGGCACTCCGGTCGCCGAAGCTGATCGTCACGCTGCTGGTGGGGGCGCTGGTCAATGGTGCCACGTTCTGCTCGTTCACCTACCTCGCGCCCGTCGTCACCGCCGTCACCGGGCTGCCAGGCGGATGGGTGCCCGTTGTGCTGGCGTTGTTCGGCGTCGGTTCGTTCGCCGGGGTGGCCATTGGCGGGAGGCTCGCCGACAGCCGCCCGGTCACGCTGCTGTCCGTCGGCTCGGCCGCGTTGTTCGCGGGCTGGCTGGTGTTCGCGGTCAGCGCGGGAAACCCGGTCGTGGTACCGATTCTCGTGGTCGTCCAGGGCACGTTGTCGTTCGCGGTCGGCTCGACGCTGATCGCGCGCGTGTTCTACGCCGCTAGTGAGGCGCCGACGCTGGCGGGCGGGTTCGCCACCGCGGCGCTGAACGTCGGCGCCGCGGCCGGTCCCGTGCTCGGCGGTGTGGCGATCGGGGCCGGGTTCGGCTTTCGCTCGCCGCTGGTGGTGAGTGCCGTGCTGGTGGCGGGTGCGCTTCTCCTTGGCAGCGCGGCAGTGGTGCGGAATGACGCGTCGGGAAACATCCCGTGATCGTGGGATCGCCTCGGTTTAATGCTTGGCGGGTAACGAATTCACTGCGGCTGGTCGGCCGAACGGACGAGCCGGTTCGCGGATGTCGTTGGCGCACAAGACACCCGAACGGTTCCTTGCCCGGCTCGGCAGGCACTGAGGAGTATGAGAAGTCGTCGGTTCGACGGGGCACCCACGAAACGAAGGGAAATAGTCTTGTCTGAGTTCACTGCTGTGTTCGGCACGATACCAACGGCTGATATCCCGGTTTCCTTTCATCCCGTCAAGATCGGGGTCGCCGAGGATCCGGAGTTTCCCGGAAGGGCCGTGGAGCTCGACGCGTGCGTGGCACTGCCCGAGAACGCCCAGCCCGCTGAATACCCCTTGATCGTCCTACCCGCACCCTTGGCGCCGATCGGGTGGCGCGCCTACGCCGTTTTCCATCCACTGCTGAAGAAAGGCTTCATGGCCAACCTGGCGGCGAAAGGGTACGTCGTCGTCGCCTACAGCGAGCGCGGTCTCGCGCAGTCGGATGGGAAGATCGACGTCGCGGGGCCTCGTGACCAGGCGGATGGCACGGCGGTGATCGACTGGGTCGCGGAGCACATCCAAGCTGCGGACATGAGCCGTGTCGGCATGGCGGGCGCTTCTTACGGCGCCGGCCAGAGTCTGCTGATCGCCGCCAAGGACAAGCGGGTGAAGGCGGTCGTCGCCATGAGCGCGTGGGGTGACCTGTTCACCTCGCTCTACGAGAACGAAACCAGGCACATCAAGGCCTTCCACGCGCTGCGGGACCTGTTCCAGACCTGGCCGGGCCCGCCTTCCCTGCCCACTTTCCCACCCCAGCCCCAGCCTGATCCGATGCCGGGCGTGAGCAGGCTGAATCCCGAAACCGAGCAGGTGTTCCAGAACATCGTCGACAACGTCGAGATCAAGCAGCTGCGGGCCTACGCCGACAAACGGTCGCCGATCCAGCCCGAGTTCCTCGACGAGCTGAACCGGCCTGACCTGGCGATCCTGCTCTGCACCTACTGGCACGAAACGATTTTCTCGAACAACGCGGTCGTGGCGCTCTTCAACAGCCTGACCGGCGACGCCAAGAAGCTCATCGTCCAGGTCGGCGACCATGGCAACGCCGAGGGCACCGGCCTCGCCGGCGAGTACAGCAGGCCCACTGTCGCCGCCATGAACTGGTTCGACCTGTACCTGCGGGACGAGGGCAGCCCGGAGACCGAGCCCGTCGTCGTGGAGACGATGCCCTACCCGTACGCCGACGCGCGCCGTTACCGCACCTGGGCGGACTTCACCCACGCGCCGGTGCGGTTCCACCTGCACCAGCCCAGTCCCGACAGCGACGGCGGCCTCGACTCCCAGGGCACCGGAACGTCGTGGAGTCACACAATCCAGATCGAGGAGACCTCAGCCGAGATCGCCGACACGTTGGTACAGCGAGGAATCAGCGAACGCCTCGCGCAGTTCTACCGCTACAGCACCAGGAACATCTCCAGGAAGAACGCCGCGATCTGGAGCTGCCCGCCGTTCGGTGAGGACCAGCGGATCAGCGGCGAGGTGCGGCTGCGGCTCACGGTGACACCCCAGACCGAGCACGCGACCATCGTCGCCTACCTGTTCGACGTCACCGCGGAACCGTTCACCATCCCGCCGGGCAAGAACTTCGACCGCATCATCACCAGCGCCGCCTACACCGTCCTCGACCGTGAACCGGGCGTCCCGGTGACGATCGAAGTCCCCTTCCAGCTGACCAATTATCTCATCCGTGCCGGACGTTTCCTGCGGCTCGTCGTCGACACCAAGGACAAGTTCCTCGCCGACGCCAACGCCGACAGCACCACGCTCACTGTGTCCAGCACCGAGGAAGAACCCGCCTACATCACCATTCCCATCGCCGCGAACACGTGAGAGGCGCCACCGCGGCTAGCCTGGCCCCGTGACACCTGCCGCGCTCAAGAAACGATCTCGCGGTCCAGCTCTGCTCGAACACCGTCGTCCTGGACGGATCGGCGCCGGGCGAGCTGGTCCGCGAGATGATCGAGGACTCCTCTGACCCCGCTCAGGGTTCGAGGTCGGCCACCCCGGCGCCGGTGGTGATGTCGAACGGCACGGAGACCTGATCGTGCGTGATCAGCCACTGACCGTCGATCTTCCGGAAACAGAAGGTCGCCCTGACCCACATGCCGCCCATCACGACTCCGTCCTTCGTCGCGGCGAGCCGTCCGAAGCAGTGTCCGAACGCGACACTCCCGTCCACCGTCAGTGTCAGATCACGCACCTCGTAGGTCACGTCTTCGAAGAACGTGAAGGCGTGCGCCCAGTTCTTCAGCTTCGCGTCGACGCCGACATGCTGCAGTGGCGGCTGGACGTCGAACGACACCACGTCGGCTGAATAGAGCCGCCGAAGCGCCTCCAGGTCCTTGGCCTTGATCCCTTCGACGATCTTGCCGATGTGCTGCCTGAGCTCGGCTTCCTGGGGACCGGCACGCAGCGCGGCGAGCGCGGTGCTCCAGGCGACGACCTGGTCGAGCGTCTTGTCCAGTGCGGCGACGTTGTACTCGCCCGGCTTGAACACGGTGTAGTCCTCGAACTCGGTCACCAGCGACAGCGAAACCTGGGACGTCACATCGGCCATCTCCAGGGCCCCGCAGATCAACCGCAGCTGCTCGACCGCGCGAGTGCCACCCACGCCGCCGTAGGACACGAACCCGATCGCCTTGTCGCGCCACTCCGCGCGCAGGAAGTCGAGCGCGTTCTTCAGCACCGCCGGTGCCGAGTGGTTGTACTCGGGCGTGACCACCACGAACCCGTCGCACCGCGCGATCGTCGCCGCCCACGCGCGGGTGTGCTCGTGCCGGTACTCGCCGGGCAGCTCGTCCAGATGCGGCAGGGGGTGGTCGAGCAGGTCGATCAGCTCGAACTCCGCGTCCCCGCGCAGCCCCGCCCGCTCCTCGACCCAGCTGGCCACCTGCTCCCCGCGGCGTCCCGGCCGGGTGCTGCCGAGGATGATGCCGATCCTGATCATCGTTCTCCTTCAATCGCAGTGTCGCTTCCGAGCACTACGACGAAGCGGCCCCGGGAAACGTCAGGCCGCGTGCCACCCTGACAATGCGAGGCGGTGTTTCGTCGTACTGGATGAAGACGGCTGGATGAAGACGGCACCGACCCGACAGGAGCACCGATGACCGACGCGATCCTCAGCGAGCGCCGCCACCTGATCAACGTGGCCTACCGGCTGCTGGGCTCGCTGGCCGAGGCCGAGGACGCCGTTCAGGAGGCCTACGCCCGCTGGTACGCGCTGACGCGGCCGCGGCAGGACGCGATCGCCTCCCCCGGCGCCTGGCTCACCACGGTCACCAGCCGGATCTGCCTCGACCTGCTCGGATCGGCACGCGCCCGCCGCGAGCGGTACGTCGGCGAATGGATCCCCGAGCCGCTGCCCGACCCCACCGAAGGGCCCACCAGTGACCCGGCGGACCGCGTCACCCTGGACGAGTCGGTCAGCATGGCCTTCCTGGTCACGCTCGAAGCGATGACGCCCGCGCAGCGGGTCGCGCTCATCCTGCACGACGTTTTCCGGTACTCCTTCACCGAAATCGCCGAGATCACCGGCCGTACCCCGGCCGCGTGCCGCGAGCTGGCCTCTTCGGCTCGCCGTCGCGTGCGCACGTCCCCACCACCCGTGGCGCACCAGGCCGGGCTGGTCCGCGACTTCAAGCAGGCTTGGGAGGCCCAGGACATCACCGCGCTCGTCGGCCTGCTCGACCCGGCCGCGACGTTCACCGCGGACGGCGGCGGCTTGGCCACCACGGCACTGCACCCGATCGAGGGCGGCGAGCAGATCGCCCAGTTCCTCGTCGCCGTCACCACCGCGGTCCCCGGCGACTTCACCATCCTCGAACGCACCGTCAACGGCAGGCCCGGCCTGCTGATCCGGAACGACGGCGTCACGTCGTCGGTCTACGCGTTCGACGTCGCTGACGGCCGCATCACGAGCATCTGGGTCGTCCGCAATCCCGAAAAGCTCCGCTCCTGGGCCGGTTAGCCCCAGTCCCAGCCGGTGATGGTGGCGCGCAGCGCGCGAGCGGCGGCCGAGAGGTCGCCGTCCCCCTCCCAGAACAGGGTGAGCCTGCGACGGCAGTCGGGGCTGTCGACGCCGACCCAGACGAGCGGCAGCTGAGGCGCCATCCGCCGCGCGAAGCCGGGCACGAGGCCGATGCCGAGCCCCGCGCCGATCAGCTCCACGATGGCGCTGGGCTCGTCGACCTCGCAGACGATCCTCGGGGTGAGGCCGCGCGCGGCGAAAAGCCGCTCGAGCAGCCGCCGCTGCCAGTGGCCCGAGCGGGCGGTCACGAACGACTGCCCGGCCAGCTCTTCCACGCTCACCGAGGCGCGGCCCGCCAGCGGGTGGTCGAGAGGTGTGGCCACCCCGACCTCGTCGTCCAGCAGCAGCTCCTGCTCCAGTCCCTCGGCATGGATCGGCTGGGAGACAAGGCAAAGGTCGACGTCCCGCGCGCGCAGTAGCCGGGCCATGTCGTCGGCCGACGACCACTGGAGCTCGATCTCGACGGACGGATGCGCGCGCTTGAAGGCGGCCAACGGCGCGGTGAGGGTCAAGAACGTCTCCGACGCCAGCCGCACCGTGCGCACGCCCTCGGTGGTGGCCTCGGCGACGGCGCGCTTGCCCGTTTCCAGCTCACCGAGTGACCGTTCGACGTGTGCGCGGAACAGCTTCCCGGCCGCGTTGAGCCGGAGCCTGCCGCCACGGTCGAACAGCGGCGCGCCCAGCTCACTTTCCAGGCGCGCGATGGTGCGGCTCACCGACGGCTGGGCGACGCGCAGCTCTTCGGCCGCGCGGCTGAGGTGCTCCAGCCGTGCCACCACGAGGAACTGCCTGAGCGAGTTCAGGTCCATCGCACTCCATGCCTTCCCGAGCATAACCGCATAGCAATACTGATCTTAGACGTGATAGCTCTCAGGACATACCTTCGCTGTCGTAAGCGAGAACAAGCGAAGGGGGACGTTCCATGGTCACCGGCACGGTGCTGCGGACGCTCGTCAGCGCGCACGTGGTCACGATCTTCGCCCAGCCCGTGTTCGCCGGCGTGTATCTGAGCGGCGATTTCGACGGGCTGAGCTGGCACGCGATCGGCGCGAACGTGGTCACCTCGATCGGCTACCTGCAGCTGATCGCGACGATCGTGCTCTGGGTACGGACACGCCGGGCGTGGCCGTTCCTCGCCACGCTGGCCGTGGTGGCGGCCGAGACGGTGCAGTACTTCGCCGGGCTGGACGGGGCGCTGTGGCTGCACTTCCCGCTGGGTGTGCTGACGATCGCCGGGCTCGTCGTGCTGTTCGTCGCCATGTGGCGGCAGCCGCTCTCGCGTGCGGAGGCCTCCCGTGCGTGAGCGGACCATGAACCGGCGGCAGCTGCTGGGCATCGGCGGGGCACTCGGGCTGCTGGCGGTCACCGCGCAGACGGGCGCGGCGATCCTGGCCCGGCGGCCCGCGAACACCGGTGCCGAGCTCCGCAGCGCGGTGCCGCTGCCCGCGGCGTTCACCGTGCCGTTGCCGCTGCCCGCCGTGCTGAAGCCGGTCGGCGCCGACCGGTACGAGATCACCCAGCGCGAGACGGTCCTGGAGATCCTGCCGGGTATCAAGACTCCTTTGTGGACATACGACGGCACGTTCCCCGGCCCGACGATCGAGGCGCGCCGCGGCAGGCCGGTCACCGTGACCCACCACAACCGGCTGCCCGTGCCGACCGTCGTGCACCTGCACGGCGGCCGGACCCCGCCGGAGTCCGACGGCTATCCGACCGACCTCGTACTGCCCGACGGCTGGCACGATCCGGGGCACGGAACGCATATGCACGATCCGCGTGCGGTGGTCACCCGGCTGACGCGGGACTACACCTTCCCGATGGACCAGCGGGCGACCATGCTCTGGTATCACGATCACCGGATGGACTTCACCGCGCCCGCGATCTGGCGCGGGCTCGCCGGGCTGCACATCATCCGGGACGACGCCGAAGAGTCACTCGGCCTGCCCGCGGGTTCGCGCGAACTGCCGCTCGTGATCATGGACCGCGCGTTCGACGGCGACGGCGGCCTCGCCTATCCCGCACTCGACCCGTCACTGCGAGCGCATCCCGGCGTCCACGAGCCGTACCTCGCGGGCGTGCTCGGCGACGTGATCCTGGTGAACGGCGCGCCGTGGCCGGTGCACGAGGTCGACGCGGCGCGCTACCGGCTGCGCCTGCTGAACGCCTCGAACGCCCGGCACTACGACCTCGAAGCGGTCACCGAAGACGGGCGGCGGCTCGATCTCGTGCAGATCGGCGCCGACCAGGGACTGCTCGCCGCACCTGTCACCCACCAGACACTGCCGATCGCCCCCGCCGAACGCTACGACGTGGTCGCCGACTTCTCCGGTGTGCCGGTCGGCGGCCTGGTCAAGATTCTCAACCGGCTCGGCTCGGGCCGGACAAGCGAGGTGATGGCGTTCCGGGTCGCGCGGCGCGGCGCCGACGACAGCCGTATTCCTTCGGTGCTGTCGGCCGATCTGCCCGCGTGGAACCGGTCGGATGCCGTGCGGGTGCGCGATTTCTCCTTCCGTGCCGGGCAGATGAACGGCGGCCACGGCTGGCTGATCGGCGGGCTGCCGTTCCACCCGGCGCGCACCGATGTCACGGTCGGTCTCGGCGACGTCGAGGTGTGGCGGCTGATCGCCGACGTCCACCATCCCGTGCACCTGCATCTGGCCGGGTTCCGGGTGCTGTCGCGGGGCGGGAAGCCGCCGCTGCCGCGGGACGCGGGCCTCAAGGACACGATTTCCTTGCGGCCAGGCGAATCCGCCGAGATCATCACCCGCTTCGACGGCTATCGCGGACGGTATCTGTTCCACTGTCACAACGCCGAGCACGAGGACATGGGCATGATGGCGAATCTCGAGATCGGGTGACCGGCGGAGGTTGCCACGGCGAGGAGGTCTAGTCCACACTCAACGCTCCGCCGTGTATCCCTGCAATGACGCATAAGGAGCACGATGCAGCGCACCCGAAAACTCGCCGCCACCGCCGTGGCGGCCTTGGCCGGCGTCGTCCTGATCCAGCCAGCCGCCTCCGCCGGGCCGGTCGGCAGCGGCTGGACCGAGCACAGTCCGGCGTGGAACGTGCAGATCCAGAGCAAGGGCGTGATCACGTCCTATCCGAGCAGCACCAACAGCGCGACCGGGCCCGGCGGCTCCTACGCGCGAGCGGGCGGGGTGCAGACGTTCAAGCTCTTCAACAACGGGTCGAACCGGGTCGAGGTCCGCGTCCAGGACAACTACCGTACCGGTCAGCGGCAATTCGAGGGCGAGGTCAAGGTCACCGCGGGCACCGACGACGAAAGCGCGATGCAGATCTTCGGCAATGACGGCGACGGCGCCACCACGCTGATGATCAGGTCGTACGCGAAGAACGGCGGCACGCTCCGGGGCGGGGGCAAGGATCTGATCAGCGGCATCTACGGCAAGTGGGTGCACGTCAACGTCACCCACAACGCCACCGCCTCCGGCGGCAGCTACTCGATCTACATCAACGGCAAGCTCGTGCACACCGCCAACGGCCCCGCGGGCGACCATTACTTCAAGTACGGCGTGTACGGGACGCTGCAGAACAGCGGCGCCGAACACCAGTGGCGCAACGTGCATTTCTACCGGAAATAGCCTCGTGCGCGTTGCGGGCGGTTCTAACCGCCCGCAACGCGCACGACTACAGTGGACCTGTGGCGGAGACCGACGTGCTGATCGTGGGCGGTGGCCCGGTCGGATTGACGGCGAGGGCGTTGCTGCGGCGCTGGAATGTGCGGACGCTGCTCATCGAAAAACACGCCGAGCTGTCCCCTTTCCCTCGGTCGCGTCTGGTCAACGTGCGGTCGATGGAGATCTTCCGCGAACTGGACCTCGCCGCCGAAATCACGGCGCGCGCGTTCGCGCCGTCTTATGGCCGCGTGCGGTTCCGGGACACGCTGCGCGACGACGATTTCGCGTCGGCGGCGCTGGTCGGGGTGCACGACCCGGTGCCGGAAAGCCCTGAAGTCGGTGTGGTCACCTCCCAGGACCGGCTGGAGCCGATCCTCCTCGCCGCGGCGGACTCGGAAACGTGGTTCGGCGCGGAACTCGTCGATCTGGCCGAGGACGATGACGGCGTCGCCGCCACGGTCGTCTCGGACGGCGGCGAGACCCGCATCCGGGCTCGCTACGTGCTCGCCGCGGACGGCGCGAACTCGACCGTCCGGCAGCGGCTGGGCATCGGGCTGAGCGGGCCGGGAAAGCTGGCCGCGCTCACCACCATCGTGTTCGACGCCGAACTCGACCAGGTCACGGCCCAGCCGGCCGGGGTCTACTTCACCTCGCACGGGACGTTCCTCCCGCTGTATCCCGAGGGTGGCTGGGCCATGCTCGCCGCCACGCCCGAAGACCCCGAAACCACGGACTGGGCCGCGCTCGTCGCGCAGGCGATCGGCGCCGGGGGCGCCGTCAAGGTGGCCAGGGTGCAGCACTGGGTCATGAACGCGGCCATCGCGGACCGCTTCCGGCACGGCCGGATCCTGCTCGCGGGCGACGCCGCGCACGCACTCCCCATCCTGGGCGGCATGGGCATGAACACCGGCATCGCCGACGTGCACAACCTCTGCTGGAAACTCGCCGGTGTCCTCCAGGGCTGGGACGAGCCGTCACTGCTCGAGACCTACGAGGCGGAGCGGCACCCCATCGCCCAGCAGACGCTCACGCAAACGGTCGCCAACACGCAGCTCGCGCTCGGCGTGCAGGCCCGGCGGCGCGCGGGCGAAACACCGGCAGGCACGGTCGAGCTTCCCTGGTCGGATCGGTACTTCGCGCAACTCGGCCTCGTGCTCGGCGCCTCGTACGGCGAGGCGAGCGAGCCTCCCGGCACCGACTACGTCCCCAACCCGAGCCCGGGACATCGGCTGCCCCACGCCTGGCTCGCCGACGGCCGCTCGACCCTGGACAGCTGCGGCGCGACGTTCGCGCTGCTCACCCCGGACCCGGCCCGCTGGCGGGATCAGCGCGCCGGAGCGTGGCCGCTGCAGGTCGAGACACTGCCCCGCGCACTCGCCGGGCAGTTCGGCCTCGGGCCGCATGACGCGCTGCTCGTCCGTCCCGACAGCCATATCGATTCCCGCTTGACCGGCTGACAACCTTTCGCCGGTCCGGCCGCATCAAAGAGGTGAGAAGCGGCGAAGAACTGGGGGTGGTGCCGATGAACGCGGCACGCGGGGACACGGGGTTCACGGACTTTGTGACGGCACGGGCTCCTTGGCTCCGTAAAGTCGCCTTCCTGCTCTGCGGCGACTGGCATCGGGCCGACGACTTGGTCCAGACCACTGTGACCAGGCTGTACACCCACTGGCACCGGGCCGCGAAGGCGGACAACCTGGACGGGTACGCGCGCCGGACACTGGTCAACGCGTTCCTGGCCGAGCAGCGGACGTCCTGGTGGCGTCTCGTCGACCTGCGGGCCACCGACGACGAGCGGTCCGCGGCGGGCCCGGACGTCGAAACGGCGCTCGATCTGCGAGCCGCCATCGACTCGCTGCCACCGCGGCAACGGGCCACGCTCGTGCTCCGCTTCTACTGCGACCTGCCGGTCTCGGACGTCGCGACGACACTCGGGTGCTCGGCGGGCACCGTCAAAAGCCAGACCGCGCGGGCCGTCGACACGTTGCGCGCCCTGCTGCCCGCCGAGTCCCTCAGCATTCCGGAGGCAACAGCATGACCGAGCACGAACTGGGCACCCTGATGCGCGAGCTGGCCGACGAACCCGCCCCGCCCATGGCACTCGACCTCGACAAAGCCCGCCGGACGGGCGATCGCCGCCGTCGGCTGCGCACCACCGCGCTGGCGGCGGGCTGCGCGGCGGTCGTGGCCGCTGGCGCCATCACGGCGATCGAACTGACGGACACAGCCAAGCCCGTCCCGCCGCTCGCCGCACCGCCCCAGCCGGCTCCCTCGCCGCCACCGACCGACAATCCCTTGGTGGCCAAGGCGAGTTTCGGCTGGCTGCCCGACGGGGTTGGCAACATCGAGTACGGCGTCGGCGACCACGGCGACTACACGCTCGCGCTCGGCAGGGGCCAGCGGGCGCCGATGATCTGGCTGGCGGTGTTCGACCAGGAGCCGCCGCTGGACCGGATCCGCGACATGGGCGGCAAGGCCCAGCGCGTTCCCGTCCAGGTGGGCGCGCACCCCGGATACTGGGTGACCACGAATCCCGCCGACCCGCTCAACGCGGGCAACACCTACCTGCGCTGGCCCATCGGGGACGGCCGCTGGGCCGAAATCCACGCCTACTACCTCGATTTCCCCGAGGTACGACAGGCTTTGCTGCGAGTCGCGGGCAGCGTCACCTTCGCCACCCGCGGGGTCCCGCTGCCCTTGCGGATCGCCGGTCTGCCGCCGGGTTTCCAGCTCAGCGACGGTCAGCTCTGGCGGCGGCCGGATTCCGACGGCGTCCCTTGGAAACTTCAGCTCAGCTACACGGTCAACGGCGCGAACGTCCTGATCGAAGTCGCGCCGCCCGGCGGTTTCCCCGTGAAAGACGGCTCCCCGGTCTGCACGACCGGCAACGGGCTCAAGGTGTGCGTCACGGTGGACCGCGAAGCCGCCGCGGGCGTCGACCTCAAGGCACTGCTCGGCCGCATCACCTTGCTGGGCGTGGACGAACGCACCTGGACGCCACACGTCATCCGCTGAAATGGGGTCGTGAGTGTTCCGGGCGGCTATGGGGCGGGCCGGATGTGGCGCGCCCGGGCAGTTTGGTGAGGGCCTCCCTCACTGCCGCTTTCGCGTATGAAGGCTCCCCTCATACAGATCTGGCTGTATGAAGGGAGCCTTCATCGCGTATAGCGGCATGAAGGGAGCCTTCATCCAGGCCCGCGTGTATGAAGGGAGCCTTCATCCAGTCGCGGATGTATGAAGGGAGCCTTCATACGGACCGGGTTGGATGAGGGGAGCCTTCATACGGGCGGGGCGAGAGGATCCCCCGCTGCGCCGAGCGGAGCCGGGGAATCGCTCGCTCAGCGGGGGTGAGTGGCAACTCTCCTCCGTTGGGTGCAGCGGCGTTAACACTCGCGACCCTGGCAGCGAAGCGAGGGTGGCCCCGGGTGCTTACTACGCACCCAATGGCCCCCTCACTTCAAGCCCGCCCGACGCACGCCCTCACCAGCACGCGAAACCCTTCGCCTATCAAGGAAACCGATGGCACGCATCACTCGATAGCGTGAATGCAAGCGGAATTAACACGGCGTTCATATGCGCACATCCGCATGCCACTTAAAGGTCCGCTCGCACAGTGGGATGATCGACTCAATTTTGTCCGAAACGTCGCATCTGCCCGCATAATGCGCTATCTCTCGTTGTATGCGTGTGCGTGAAGTTCTTCGTCCTCTTGCCCGCTATGACCTACCGGCCTCCTTGGTCGTTTTCCTTGTCGCCGTTCCGCTTTCACTGGGTATCGCGCTGGCGTCCGGCGCCCCCGTGGTGGCCGGGCTGATCGCCGCGGTGATCGGCGGTGTCGTGGCAGGCGCGCTCGGCGGTTCGGCCTTGCAGGTGAGTGGTCCCGCCGCCGGGCTGACCGTGATCATGGCCGAAACCATCTCCACCTTCGGGTGGGCCGTCACCTGCGCGATCACCGCGGCGGCCGGGCTCGTGCAGATCCTGTTCGGGCTGAGCCGGATCGCGCGGGCCGCGTTGGCGATCTCGCCCGCGATCGTGCACGGGATGCTCGCGGGCATCGGCGTGACGATCGTGCTGGGGCAGTTGCACGTCATTCTCGGCGGCAAGGCGCAAAGCTCGGCCGTCGAGAACATCGCCGAGCTGCCTGGCCAGATCGTGGCGCATCACGACGCGGCGGCACTGATCGGCTTGCTGACCATCGCGATCCTCTTGCTGTGGCCCCGGTTGCCGAAGGCCGTCCGGCGCGTTCCCGGTCCGCTGGCGGCGATCGCGGTCGCGACCGTCGTGTCGGTGACGGCCGGGCTGACGCTGCCGCGGGTCGAATTGCCGGGCGATCTGTTGAACATCCGGTTCGCGCCGCAGCTGCCGTCGACCGGCTGGGGCGCGTTCGCACTGGCCGTGTTCACGATCGCGTTGATCGCGAGCGTGGAAAGCCTGCTGTCGGCGGTGGCCGTCGACCAGCTGCACACCGGCCCGCGCACGAATCTCGACCGCGAACTCATCGGGCAGGGCGCGGCCAACATGGTCTCCGGCGCGCTGGGCGGACTGCCGGTGACCGGCGTGATCGTGCGCAGCTCGACCAACGTCGCCGCCGGAGCGAAGACCCGCGCATCGGCGATCCTGCACGGTGTCTGGGTTTTGCTGTTCGTCGTCGCGCTCGCCGGGCTGATCGAGAACATCCCGCTCGCCGCGCTGGCGGGCTTGCTGGTGCACGTCGGCGCGAAACTGGTCAACCCCGCGTACATGCGCGAGGTGCTCGCCCACGGCGACCTGCCCGTCTACCTGCTCACGCTGGCCGGTGTGGTGGTGTTCGACCTGCTGACCGGCGTGCTCGCGGGCATCCTGCTCGCCATCGTGCAGATGCTGCGGCGCACCATGTGGTCCGGCGTCCACGCCGAGCGCGAAGGCGACGGCTGGCGCGTCGTCGTCGAAGGTGTGCTCACTTTCCTTTCGGTGCCGCGATTGTCGAAGGTGCTCGCGACGGTTCCAGCCGGTTCAGCCGTCCGGCTGGAGCTGATCGTCGACTACCTCGACCACGCGGCCTTCGAAAGCCTGACCAAGTGGCAGCACGCCCACGAGCTGGCGGGCGGCACGGTCGAGGTCGACGAGATCGGCCACCCCTGGGTCGCCGAAGGCAAGGCGGGCCGCCCGACCCGCAGCCGCGCCGCCGCCCGCGCGATGCCGCGCTGGCTCGCGCCCTGGTCCGCGTGGCAGGCGGTCGACGCGGGCATCCCCACCCAGCAGACCCATCGCGGCGCGACCGAGTTCCAGCGCCGCGCGGCCCCGCTGCTGCGCGACACCCTCTCCGGGCTCGCCGACGAACAGCGGCCACGCACGCTGTTCATCACCTGCGGCGACTCGCGCGTCGTGCCGAACCTGATCACCACGAGCGGCCCCGGCGACCTGTTCACCATCCGCAACATCGGCAACCTGGTGCCGTCGAAGCAGGCCGACCCGTCGATGAACGCGTCGATCGAATACGCGGTCGGCATTCTCGGCGTCTCGGAGATCGTGGTCTGCGGGCACTCCTCGTGCGGCGCGATGGCCGCACTCGCCGACGGCCCGCCCGCCGGGCCGATCGAGGACTGGCTCAGGCACGCCGAGCCGACCGCGCAGCGCGGCGGTGAGCCCACTTTGGACGGTGCCAAACCCGAGCGTGCCAACGATCGGCTGGCACTGCGCAACGTGCTCCAGCAGCTCGACCACCTTCGCGAGTACCCGAAGGTCGCGGCCGCCGAAGCCGCGGGCGAGCTTCGGCTGACCGGCATGTACTTCGACGTCGGCGCCGCGCAGGTCCACCTGTACGACGCCGACGCCCGCACCTTCGTGGCCGCCGGGGTCTCCTTGGGAGCCACCGAATAGGGGTCGTGAGTGGTATGGCCGGTTCTAACCGGCCATACCACTCACGACGCCGTCCAGCGCTGGTTGGGGCCGTTCGTCGGGTGGTAGAGGCCGACGCGGGCGCCGTCTTCGCGGGATTCGCCGATGACGTCGAGCAGCCGGCCCGTGGCCGCGTTGACGAACGTCCACGTCCCGTCGCCCGTGGTCGACGGGATCCAGCGGGCCGCGGCGCCCGAGGTGCCCGGCGGAGCCAGGGTGACCGTGCCATCGGTGGCCGTGAGGACCTGGCCGGTGCCCACGTTGGTGATCGTGAACTGGTCGCGGTTGCCGTACCGGCCCGTGCGGTCGGTGAGCGTCCAGCGCTGGGTCGCCGAGGCGTTGGCGGTGCGCTGGACCAGCGAGCCGTTCTCGGCGTTCAGCGACTTGCCGCTTTGCACGCCGGTGAACGTGAACGGCTTGCCCGACCCGAGACCCGTCCCAGGCGCGACCGAGCCGACGCCATCGACCACGAAGCTGGTCACCGAACGCGCCGGGACTCGCAGGGTCGCCCGCTGATTCACGACCTGCACCGGAGCGCCGGTCTTCAAGGCACCTCCGACGTCCGTCACGACCGGCGTGACCGACGCGCCGCGGCGGAAGCGCCCGAAGCCGGACAGGTCGAGCGTGACGTCCTGGGCGGCGCCCGCGTTGACGTGCACCACGGCCGCCAGGTTTTCGCCACGCATCGCGGCCGTGCTCGCGCGGTCGTTCACGCCGATCAGGCGGTCGCCCGGCTTGATGAAGTGCGTGAAGTTGCGCATGGTGTGGAACTTCGTGTTCGTCCTGATCGGACAGTTGGTCACCGTGGCGTCCGGGCCGCAGTCGAACGGGATCTGGATCTCGCCCCAGTTCATGCCCTCGGGCCGCTCGCCGCCCGGCTTCATCGCGTTGTAGTCCTCGATCGGCTGCCAGCCGACCCACGCGCTCGGCTCCAGCTCACGCAGGTCGCCGGTGATCTGGCCGGCCAGGCCGAGGCCGGGATCCATGCTCGTGAAGTCCTGGCCGTCCTTCCAGCTGCCGCCGACCTCGCTCATCCACAACGGTTTCCCGGCGCCTTTGGCCAGATCACGCGGGATCGGGCGGTTTCCGGTGCCGTAGGTGTGCACGTTCAGCCGCCCGGCGAGCGCCCGCGCGGTGGGTGACCAGCCGTTCCAGTCGGCGGCGAAGAGATCCGGGTTGGTCTCGTCCGGCGCGGAGACGGTCACGCCCGGCGGCAGCGCACGCGCCATCTCGGGGATCACCCGCGACTGCAGCGACGGGCCGATATGGGCGCCTTCCTGCCTGCCCCCCGTGGGGTTGCCGGAAGCGTCGAGCGTGGTCTTCCAGTAGCCGGTGTTGGGTTCGTTGAACGGGTTCACCGAGGCGAATTTGATGCCGTGCGCCTGTTCGAGGGTCTTGGTGGCCTTGGCGAGGTAGGCCGTGTAATCGCCGATCTTCTCCGTCCGGAGCTGGTCGGCGTTGGCGTCGAAGCCACCGGAAACGTAACCGGAGACCGTGTGAAACCAGGGCGGCGAATTGCTGAACGCCTCCCAGGTGGTGACGCGGTGCTTGATCCGGTCGATCCACCAGCGCTGGTTCGGGTCGGCGGCCGGGTCGAACTCGGCCGGGTCGCCGGGCGTCCACCAGTCCTTGTCGGTGCGCGTCGTGCCGGGCGGCGCCTTCCACCAGCCAGGGACCGCGCCGCCGGGCCGCAGATAGGCCGGGACGTCGGGGGCGTTGCCGCCGCCGATGTTGAACCGGGCGATCGTCATGTTCAGCCCGTCGGGCCCGAACACCAGGTCGGTCAGCTTGGTGCGGATCGGGTCCGGATAGCCGCCGGTCGCCTCGGCCATCCAAGCCAGGCTGGCGCCCCAGCCTTCGAAGGTCTGGTGCCGATAGGTCGGATCGGGCCGGACGGTGACGGTCTCGGCCGCGTCGGCCGCCGAGACGGCCGGGCCGGCCAGCAGCGGTACACAAAGGAGGGTGAGGAGGGTTCTGCGCTTCATCGGTGCACTGCCCTTCACGCTTCGGTGTGACCCAGCGACGGCCGGGACACAAAACGGGCCTCGGGTTCGAGCATCGTGTCCAGTTCCAGTACGACGATTTCGTTGCCGCCCGCCCGCACGACCGGGCGCGGGACGTACATGGTCCTTTGTGGACCTCGACGCCAGTAGCGGCCGAGTGGGAAGCCGTTGATCCAGGCCATGCCCTTGCCCCAGCCCGCCGTGTCGAGAAAGAGATCCGCGGATTCGGCGACCTCGAACTCACCGCGGACCAGCACCGGACCGGCCACCGGGCCGTCGAGGTTCTCCCCCGTTTCGGGACGCAGCTCCGGCACAGCCGACAGGTCGATCGGCAGGATTTCCCAGTCACGCAACGGTTCGCCGTCCACCGTGGCGCCGCCGATGATGCCCTTGGCCTCGCCGATCCGGTCACCGTAATTGACCCTGCCCAGGTCCTCGACCAGCACGAGCAGTTCGCCGTGTGCCTTCGGCAACCGGATCGCCCGGTCCTGGTGTTCCCGCAGCAGCGTGCCGACCGGATCACCGTTGAAGAACACGGAGGCGCGGTCACGGATCTCGCCGAAGGTCAGCAGGCCACCCTGGATCTTCTTGCGCACCAACGCCAACCGGGGCGTCGGGGTCAGTTCGTCAAAGGTCGGCAGGTCCTCGTACCGCTGCCAGTTCCCCCATCGCTCGGGCGATTCCAGCAGCCGCACGGGATCGCGCAAGGCGGCCACCGGCTTCGGCGCCGCGCGGGCCGGTGGCGGCACGCTGTCGGGCACCTTGTGATATCGGGCGATCACCTCACGAAAGGCGTGGTACTTCGGGGTGGGATCGCCCGCCTCGTCCAGCGGGGCATCGTAGTCGTACGAGGTCACCAGGGGCTGGTAGACGCCCTTGTCGTTGGCGCCGTTGGTCAGCCCGAAATTGGTGCCACCGTGGAACATGTACAGATTGACCGACGCGCCCGCCGCCAGCAGCGCGTCCAGGTCCGCCGCCGACCGCTCGACCGGGGTGGTGTGATGGTGCGCGCCCCAATGGTCGAACCAGCCGTTCCAGAACTCACTGCACATGAGCGGCCCGGCCGGCTGATGCTCACGCAGGATCGCGAGCCGATCGGTGCTGTTCGAACCGAACGACGCCGTCCGATGCAGCACGCCGTCGATGCTGCCCGCTTCGAGCATCCCGGGCAGCGGCTGGTCGACCGTGGTGA
This sequence comes from Amycolatopsis xylanica, assembly GCF_900107045.1. GTDB lineage: Bacteria > Actinomycetota > Actinomycetes > Mycobacteriales > Pseudonocardiaceae > Amycolatopsis > Amycolatopsis xylanica. The sequence goes on along the minus strand of NZ_FNON01000001.1, from coordinate 213,991 downwards.
GCGGGACGGTGATCCCGGCCGCGCGGGTGTACTGAACGAGCGTGGCGAGATAGAGCTTGTCATCGCCGAACGCGCCGTACTCGTTCTCCACCTGGACGAGCAGCACCGGCCCGCCGCGGTCGACCTGATGCGGCGCGACGACCTCGAACACGCTGTCCAGATAGGACCGCACGGCCGCCAGGTAGCGCGGCTCGAACGAGCGGACGCGGAGTTCGGGATCGCGCAGCAGCCAGGTCGGCAGGCCGCCGTTGTCCCATTCCGCGCAGATGTACGGGCCTGGCCGGACGATGGCGTGCATGCCCGCTTCGGCGATCAGGCGCAGGAACCGGTCGAGGTCGAGCCCGCCGGTGAGGTCGAACTCGCCGGGCTCCGGGGCGTGGGCGTTCCAGGCGACGTAGGTCTCGATGGTGTTGAGGCCCATCCGGCGCGCCTTGTCGATCCGGTCGGCCCACAGGTCGGGATGCACGCGGAAGTAGTGCAGCGCACCGGAAAGGATCTGGAATGGGCGGCCGTCGAGCAGGAAGTCGTGCTCGCCGATGACGAACTCAGGCATCGCGGTTCCTTCTCGGTCGGTCATCCGGCGCTGACCGTGAAGCCCTGCTGGTTGCCATAGTCCACCAGCGCCTTCTGCCAGGCGGCCAGTCCCGCGTCGAGCCCGGTGCCGCTCAGGTAGGCCTTGCCGACGGTGTCGCTGAAGACGCTGTTGGCATATGTCTGGTACGGCAGGTAGCTCCAGCCCTTCGCGACCGTCTTCGAGGCCTCGGTCAGCACCTGGTTGATCTTCTGCCCGCCGAAGTACGGCACGGCTTCGTCGGTGAACGCCGGGGAGCTCAGATCCGCTGTGGTGGCGGGAAATCCGCCGCCGTCGATGAACGGCTTGACACCGTTGCCGTGGTTGAGCCAGCGCACGAAAGCCGCGGCGAGCGCCGGATTGGCGCTCTGCTTCACCACAGACTGCGTGCTGCCGCCATTTTCCGCGGTGACCGGCTGACCGTCATAGGTCGGCATCGGCGCCACGGCCCACTTTCCGGCGCCTCCGGGGACCGAGGACATGAAGTTGCTCGGCATCCAGGCGCCGGTGACCAGCGAGGCGACCGTGCCGTCGCCGAGCGAGCGGAACCAGTCGTCCGACCACTCCTTGACCGGCGCGAGCAGCTTGCCCTCGAGCAGTTTGCTCCACGTCGCGGTCCACTTCTTGGCGCCCGCGTCGGCCAGGTTGATCTTCACGTTCCGGCCGTCGGTGGTGAACGGCCGCCCGCCAGCCTGCCAGATCATGCTCAGCGCGAAACCGGGGTCGCCGGTGTCGGCCGTGATGTACTTGGCCGGGTCGGCGGTGTGCAGCTTCTTGGCCGCGTCGACGTACTCGTCCCAGGTCTTCGGCACGGCGATGCCGTACTTGTCGAAGACCTCCTTGTTGTAGAACAAGGCCATCGGGCCGGAGTCCTGCGGCAGGCCGTAGGTGCCGTTGTTCACGCGGATACTCGACCAGGTCGAAGCGCTGTAGTCCTTTTCGAACGCTCCGAAGCCATACTGGTCGAGATTCACCAGCGCGTCGGTCAGCGCGAACTGCGGGAGCGCGTAGTACTCGATCTGCGCGACGTCCGGACCACCGGAGCCCGCCTTGATCGCGTTCTGGAGCTTGGTGTACTCCTCCTTGTTAGTGCCCGCGTTGACGTAGTTGACCTTGACATTCGGGTATTCCTTCTCGAACGCGGCGACCTGGTCCTTGGCCGACGGCGTCCAGCTCCAATAGGTGATCGTCCCGCCGGCTTTCAAGGCAGCGTCGATGGAATCCTGATTGCCCGCCGGTGTGGTTCCGGACGAGCAGGCGGCCAATGTTGCCGCCAGTGCCACGGCGGCGGCCGCCCTGACACGACTGCGAATGCGCGACATCGAATGTCCTTTCCTTATTGCTTGACGCTGCCCGCGCTCAGCCCTGACTGCCAGAACCGTTGCATGAGCAGGAAAGCGAGAACGAGAGGAATGATGGTGAGCAGCGAACCGGTGAGCACCAGGTTGAAGATCGGCTGCGCGCCCGCGCCGTTCGCCTGCGCGCTCCACTGGTTGAGGCCGACGGTCAGCGGATACCACTTCGGCTCGCTGAGCATGATCAGCGGGAGGAAGTAGTTGTTCCAGGTCTGGACCATCGTGAACAAAGCGACCGTGACGATGCCCGGCACCAGCTGGCGCAGGGTCACCGTGAGGAAGATCCGGATCTCCCCCGCGCCGTCGATCCGCGCGGCCTCGAGAAGCTCGTCGGGGATGGCATCCGCGGCGTACACCCAGATGAGATAGAGGCCGAACGGGCTGATCAGCGACGGGATGATGATGGCCAGTGGCGTGTTGGTCAGCCCGAGCTTGCTGAACAGCAGGAACGTCGGCACGGCCAGCGCCGTGCCGGGGACGGCGACCGCGCCGAGCACGACCGCGAACACCGCGCGGCGGCCGGGGAACCGGTACTTCGCGAGCCCGTAGCCCGCGGCGGTGGCGAGGATCGTCGCGCCGCCTGCGCCGACGACGACGTAGAGCAAAGTGTTGCCCAGCCAGCGAAAGAAGATCCCGTCGTGGTAGGTGAACGTCTGGCCGATGTTGTCGAACAACGCGAACGGGCCGCCGAAGGACAGCCCGGACGTGGTGAACAGCGCGGCCTGCGTCTTGGTCGCGTTGATGATCAGCCAGAGCAACGGCACGAGGGTGTAGACGAGGTACAGCGCCATCACCGCGGTGAGGGCGCGTGATTTCCGTGGCCGCGTCACAGTTCCCTCCGGGTGCCGCGCAGCTGCACGACGTAGGCGATGATCGCGGTGATCACGCCCATCACGATCGCGACGGTGGCGGAGTAGTTGTACTGCTGGCCGCCGAAGGACAGGTTGTAGGCGTACATGTTCGGCGTGTAGAAGGTGCCGATCACGTTGGGCACCAGCGTGCGCATGATGTTGGGCTCGTTGAACAGCTGGAAGCTGCCGATGATCGAGAAGATGGTGGCGATCACGATCGCGCCGCGCAGTGCGGGCAGCTTGATGCTGAACACGGTCCGGAACGCGCCCGCGCCATCGATCGCCGCCGCCTCGAAGAGTTCGCCGGGGATCACCTTCAGCGCGGAGTAGAAGATGAGCATGTTGTAGCCCACGAACTCCCAGGTGACGACGTTCCCGATGGACGCGAGCATCCAGTTGTCCGACAACGGTTTCACCACATCGCGGCCGAGCAGGTGGTTCAGGTCGGCCGCGAGTCCGAAGTGGTCACCGTAGATGAAGCCCCACATCAGCGCGGCGACCACGGCGGGCACCGCGTACGGCAGGAAGATCACCACGCGGAAGAAGCCGGCCGCGTGCAGCCGCGCGCTGTCGATCGCCAGCGCCGCGATCAGCGCGAGCACCAGCATGATCGGCACCTGCACGGCGAGGAACACCAGCACCCGGCGGAAGGACTCCCAGAACTTCGGGTCGGCGAGCACCTGGGTGTAGTTGTCGGCGCCGACGAACGTCGTCCCGCCGAAGAACGCCTGGTCACGAAAGAGGCTGAGGCCGAACGCGTAGCCGATCGGGGCGAGGAAGACCAGCGCGAACACCACGATGAACGGGGCGACGAAGAGCCAGCCACGCCACTGGCGTGCCTTGAGCGCTGTGGACGACATCGTCCCTCCGGCGTGGATGTTTACGTGAACATGCGGCGGCCGATGCTAACGTGTTGACGTAAACATGTCCAGGATCAGCGAGGAGTGACCGTGGCCCGCACACCGTCGATGGCCGACGTGGCGAAGGAGGCCGGGGTCTCGGGCCAGACCGTGTCCCGGGTCGCCAACGGCAAGACGAACGTCGACGAGGCCACCCGCGAACGCGTGCTCGCCGCGATGCGCCGCGTCGGCTACCGGCCGAACAGCGCCGCGCGGGCGTTGCGCAACGGCCGGTTCTCGAGCATCGGCGTGATCATCTCGGCGCTGTCCACCTTCGGCAACAGCCGCACCCTCGAAGCCGTCACGGCCGCGGCGGCCGCGGAAGGCTTTTCGATCGTGCTCATGCCGGTGGACCGGCCGTCGCAGGGCGAGGTGGCGGGCGCCTTCAGCCGTCTCGACGAGCAGGCGGTGGACGGCGTCATCATCCTGATCGAGCAGCACCAGCTCAACGAGAGCGAGATCGAGCTGCCCCAAGGACTTCCGGTGGTCGTCATCGACGCGGGCGGACGCCGCGACCTTCCCGTCGTCGACTTCGACCAGGCCGCGGGCGCCGCCGCCGCGACCCAGCATCTGCTCGACCTCGGCCACCGCACGGTCTGGCACATCGCGGGCCCGCCCCAGTCCTACGCGGCCGAACGACGGCGGGATTCTTGGCAGGCAACGCTTTCCCGCGCGGGCCGCGAGGTTCCGCCGGTGGTCACCGGCGATTGGTCGGCGGCGTCGGGGTACGCGCACGGCCTTCGGCTGGACGCCTCGGCCACCGCAGTGTTCGCGGCCAACGACCAGATGGCGCTGGGGTTGTTGCGGGCGCTCCACGAACTCGGCCGGACCGTGCCGGGTGACGTGAGCGTCGTCGGGTTCGACGACATGGACGAGGCCGCGCATTTCTGGCCGCCGCTGACCACGGTGCGGCAGTCGTTCGGCGAGGTGGGCCGCCAAGCCGTGGGCGCGCTGCTGGCCGAGATCACGGGCGGGCGCGGAGAGCCGGTGTCGATCATGGTGCCGACCGAGCTGGTGGTCCGCTCGAGCACCGGCCCGGGATAAAGCGGGCTTTATCCCGGACGCTTTTCCCGGGATAAAGCCCGCTTTATCCCGGGCCTCCCCCGGACCTCTCCCGGGCTCGGAGGCGGACAGGCGGCGTGATGCCCGCCTCCGAGGTCCCTCAGCGGGCGCGGCGTTTCGTCCACACGTCGTAGGCGACGGCGGCGAGCAGCACGAAGCCCTTCACCAGGTTGACGCTCTCGGTCGGCGCGCCGATCAGGGACATGCCGTTGTTGATCACGCCCATGATCAGCCCGCCGGTGATCGCGCCGATCACCTTGCCGACCCCGCCCTGCACGGCCGCGCCGCCGATGAAGGCGGCCGCGATGGCGTCGAGCTCGAACATCGTCCCGGCCGTCGGGCCCGCCTGGTTGAGCCGCCCGGCGACGATGATCCCGGCGAGCGAGGCCAGCACGCCCATGTTCACGAAGATCCAGAACGTCACCGCCTTGACCTTCACGCCAGAGAGCGTGGCGGCCTGCAGGTTGCCGCCGATCGCGTAGATGTGCCGCCCGAACACCGCGCGCGTCGTCACCACCGAGTAGCCGATCACCAGCACCGACAGCAGTATCAGCACCCACGGCAGGTTCTTGTACCTGGCCAGCTGCACCACGACGAACAGCACGACCAGCGCGGCCGCCGCGATCTTCAGCACGAACATCGGCAGCGGGTCGACCTCCTGCAGATAGCGCTGCCGCGCCGCGCGCTTGCGTGACTGCGACATGATCGCGCCCGCGATGACCGCGATGCCGATCAGCAGGCTCACCAGGTCGGCGCCGCCGAGCGGGCCGAGGCCGATGTTGCCGAGATAGCCGCCGGTGAACCCGTTCGCCAGCGTCCGCACCGCGTCGGGGAATGGGCCGATCCCCTGATTACCGAGCACGGTCAACGTCAGCGCGCGGAAGATCAGCATCCCGGCGAGCGTCACGATGAACGCGGGCAACCCGAAGTAGGCGACCCAATATCCCTGCCACGCCCCGATCGCCGCGCCGGCGAGCAGGGTGATCAGCAGCGCGAGCGGCCACGCCACGTGCAGGTTCACCATCAGCACGGCCGAGATCGCGCCGGTCAGCGCCACCACCGAACCGGCGGAGAGGTCGATGTGCCCGGCGATGATGATCAGGATCATGCCGATCGCCAGGATCAGCACGTACGAGTTCTGCACGATCAGGTTCGAGATGTTCTGCGGTTCCAGCAGCGCGCCGCCGGTGAGGATCGAGAACAGCACGACGATCAACGCGAACGCGACGTAGATGCCGCTCTGGCGCGGGTTGAACGAGATCCGTTTCGGCGCTTCGGGCCTCGCCACTTCCGGCGCGCTGTCGACGGGGGACGTGATGGTCACGGTTTACTCCTGTTCCCTGGTCATGGCGCGCATCAGGCCTTCCTGCGTGGCCTCGGCCCTGCCCACTTCGCCGGTGATCCGCCCACCGGAGAGCGCGTAGATCCGGTCGCACAGCCCGAGCAGCTCGGGCAGCTCCGAGGAGATGACCAGCACGGCCTTGCCCTCGTCGGCCAGGCGGTTGATGATCGTGTAGATCTCGTACTTGGCGCCGACGTCGATGCCGCGGGTCGGCTCGTCGAGGATCAGCACGTCCGGATCGGTCAGGATCCACTTGGACAGCACGACCTTCTGCTGATTGCCGCCCGAGAGCGTGCCGGTGACGCTGTCCACGTCCGGCGCCTTGATGTTCATGCTCTTGCGGAACTCCTCCGCGACCCGATGCTCCTCGTTGCCGTGCACCCAGCCGCGTTTGGACAGCTTGCCCAGCGCCGCGGCGGAGATGTTGCGCTTGATGTCCTCGATGAGATTGAGCCCGTAGCGCTTGCGGTCCTCGGTGGCGTAGGCGATCCCGTGTGCGACCGCGTCACCGACCGACCGGACCTCGATCTCCTTGCCGTCCTTGACCAACCGGCCTGAGATGTCCTTGCCGTAGGACCGCCCGAACACGCTCATCGCGAGTTCGGTACGGCCTGCGCCCATCAGCCCGGCGAGCCCGACGATCTCGCCGCGACGCAGTGCCAGGCTCGCGCGGTCGACCACGACCCTGGTTCCATTGTGGACCGTCCAGTCCTCGATCCGGAGCACCTCGTCCCCGATCCGCGGCTCGCGCGGCGGGAACCGGTTCTCCAAGGTCCGGCCGACCATTCCGGCGATGATCCGGTCCTCGCTGACCATCGCGGCGTCCAGTGTCTCGATGGTCCGGCCGTCACGCAGGATGGTGATCGAGTCGGCGATCGCGGCGATCTCGTTGAGCTTGTGCGAGATCAGCACGGACGTGACGCCGTCCTCGCGCAACCCGCGCAGCAGGTCGAGCAGGTGCGCGGAGTCGTCGTCGTTCAACGCGGCGGTCGGCTCGTCGAGGATGAGCAGCTTGACCTCTTTGGACAGTGCCTTGGCGATCTCGACCAGCTGCTGCTTGCCGACGCCGAGGTCGAGCACCGGCGTCACCGGGTTCTCGCGCAGGCCGACCCGCCGCATCAGCACCCCGGCGTCGCGGTTCGTGCGATTCCAGTCGATCAAGCCGCCACGGGCTTGTTCGTTGCCCAGAAAGATGTTCTCCGCGATGGACAATTGCTGGCACAGCGCGAGTTCCTGATGGATGATCACGATGCCGCGCCGTTCGCTGTCGCGGATGGCGGAGAACGCGCACGGCTCGCCGTCGAAGACGATCTCGCCGTCGTACGAACCGTGCGCGTACACGCCCGAGAGCACCTTCATCAGCGTGGACTTGCCCGCGCCGTTCTCGCCGCAGATCGCGTGGATCTCGCCCCGGCGCACCGAAAGGTTCACGTCCTGCAACGCCTTGACGCCGGGAAAGGACTTGGTGATGCCACGCATGCGAAGGATTTCGTCGGTCATGGCCCCTACTTCAGCTGGTCCGCGGTGTAGTAGCCCGAGTCGATGAGTTCCTTCTGGTAGTTGCCCTTGTTCAGGATGACCGGCTGCAGCAGGTACGACGGGACCACCTTCACGCCGTTGTTGTAGTCGGTGGTGTTGTTGGCCTCGGCCTTGCCGCCCTTGAGCACCGCGTCGGCCATCTTGACCGTGACCTCGGCGAGCTTGCGGGTGTCCTTGAAGATGGTCGAGTACTGCTCACCGGCGATGATCGACTTGACCGACGCGATCTCGGCGTCCTGCCCGGTGACGACCGGATACGGCTGGCCCGCCGTGCCGTAGCCGTTGCTCTTGAGTGCCGACAGGATGCCGATCGAAAGCCCGTCGTACGGCGAGAGCACGCCCTGCACCTTGGCGCCCGAGCTGTAGGTCTTGGTCAGCAGGTCTTCCATGCGCCGCTGTGCGGTCGCGGGCTGCCAGCGCAGGATCGCCGCGACGTTGAACTGCGTCTGTCCACTCTTGACGACCAGCGTGCCGTTGTCGAGGTGCGGCTTGAGCACGGACATGGCGCCGTTGAAGAAGAACGTCGCGTTGTTGTCGTCCGGCGAACCGGCGAAGAGCTCGACGTTGAGCGGTCCCTTGGCGTCGCCGGGCGAACCGTCCTCTTTGAGCACCTTGAGCCCGGTGAGCAGTGAGGTGGCCTGCTGCACGCCGACCTTGAAGTTGTCGAAGGTCGCGTAGTAGTCGACGTTGGGGCTGTTGCGGATCAGCCGGTCGTAGGCGATGACCGGGATCTTCTTGTCGGCGGCCTCCTGCAGCTGGGTGGTGATGGCCGTGCCGTCGATCGAGGCGATCACCAGCAGCTTCGCGCCCTTGGTGATCTGGTTCTCGATCTGGTTGACCTGCGTCGGGATGTCGTCCTCGGCGTACTGCAGGTCGACCTTGTAGCCCAGCTTCTCCAGCGCGGACTTGATGTTGTCGCCGTCGTGGATCCAGCGCTCGGACGACTTGGTCGGCATGGTCACGCCGACGAGGCCGCCCGCGGCCGCGGCTCCGGCCGGCGCCTGCTGCTCGGTCGTCTTCGTGCTCGAGCCGCAGGCCGTGAGCGCGACACTCAGCGCGACCCCGACTGCCAGTTTCGTGAACCTCATTGTTCCTCTCCTGTCCTCAGAATCCTTGTGCGAGGCGGTAATACGCCTGGTTCCAGCGCATCCGGTCGGCCATCGAGGCCGGGGTGGTCGCCTGGTCGATCAGCAGCAGCTCGACGTCGAGCATGGTGGCGAAGTCGCGGATCGTCTCGGCGCCGACGGCCTGGGTGAGCACCGTGTGATGCGGCCCGCCCGCGGTGATCCAGGCCTCGGCGGACGTCGCGAGCGAAGGCGCGGGCTTCCACACCGCGCGCGCCACCGGCAGGTTCGGCAGCGGCTCGTCCGGCGGCACGACCTCGACTTCGTTGGCCACCAAGCGAAAGCGGTCACCGAGGTCGGCCATGCCGATGATGACCGCGTCGCCCGGGGCGGCGTCGAACACGAGCCGGACGGGGTCTTCCCGGCCGCCGATGCCGAGCGGGTGGATCTCGCACGACGGCCGCGCCGCCGCGATGCTCGGGCAGACCTCGAGCATGTGTGCGCCGAGGATCTTCGCCTCACCAGGGCCGAAATGGTAGGTGTAATCCTCCATAAAGGACGTTCCACGCTGGGAGCCGCGGCCCATCGCCTTGACCGCAGCAAGCAACGCCGACGTCTTCCAGTCGCCTTCGCCGCCAAAGCCGTAACCGTCGGCCATCAGTCGTTGCACGGCGATACCGGGCAACTGGCGCAGCCCGCCCAAGTCCTCAAAGTTCGTCGTGAAGGCACCGAACCCGCCGCGGGTAAGGAACGTCCGCATCCCCAGTTCGAGCCGGGCCGCGTACCGCAGCGAGCCATGCCGTTCGCCGCCCCTGTGCAGTTCGAACGCGATCGTGTAGGTGTCGCAGTACTCGGTGACGAGCTTGTCGATCTCGTCGTCGGTCACCTCGTCGACCACCGCGACCAGATCGTTGACGCCATAGGTGTTCACCGACACGCCGAACTTCAGCTCGGCCTCGACCTTGTCCCCGTCGGTGACGGCGACGTCGCGCATGTTGTCCCCGAAGCGGGCGAGCTTGAGCGAGCCGAGCGCCTGGCGGCCGACGGCCGCCCTGACCCAGTCGTCGACGCGAGTGGCCACCGCCGGGTCGGCCGCGTGCCCGGCGACGGTCTTGCGCGGCACGCCGAGCCGGGTCTGGATGTAGCCGAACTCGCGGTCACCGTGCGCGGCCTGGTTGAGGTTCATGAAGTCCATGTCGATGGACTGCCACGGCAACGCCTCGTTGAGCTGGGTGTGCAGATGCAGCAACGGTTTGCGCAACGCGTCGAGACCGCTGATCCACATCTTCGCGGGCGAGAAAGTGTGCATCCACGCGATCACGCCCACGCACGCCTCGTCGGCGTTGGCTTCGAGCATCACCCGGCGGATGGCCGCCGCTTCGGTGAGCACCGGCTTGCCGACGATCTCGGCCGACACCCGGCCCGAGTCGGCGAGCATCCGCTGGATCTGGAGCGACTGGCCCGCGACCTGGGCGAGCGTTTCCTCACCGTAGAGCGACTGGCTGCCGGTGAGGAACCAGACCTCGGTCTTGCGCTGGGTGTTCACTTTTCTCCTTGCTGCCCATAGACGTTCTGATAGCGCGCGTACAGCCGGTCGACGTCCTGTTCGGACAGTGGTTCCGGAGTGCCGAGCTGATAGGACTTGTGGACGGTCCGCGCGACGTCCTCGACCATCACCGCTGCCTTGACCGCGTCGCGCGCCGTCCGGCCGATGGTGAACGGGCCGTGGTTGCGCATCAGCACCGCGGGCGACCGGCTCCACTTGAGCGTTTCGACAATGCCCCGGCCGATCGAGTCGTCGCCGATCAGCGCGAACGGGCCGACCGGGATCTCGCCGCCGAACTCGTCGGCGATCATGGTGAGCACGCACGGGATCGGTTCGCCCCGTGCCGCCCACGCGGTCGCGTAGGTCGAATGCGTGTGCACGACTCCCCCGACCTCGGGCATGTGCCGGTACACGTACGCGTGCGCGGCGGTGTCCGATGACGGCGCGAGTTCGCCCTGCACCAGGTTTCCGTGCAGATCGGTGACGACCATCGTGGCCGCGGACAGGTCGTCGTAGGCGACCCCGGACGGCTTGATCACCATCAGGTCCTGGCCGGGCACACGGGCCGAGATGTTCCCCGCGGTCCAGATGACCAGCTCGTACCGGGTCAGCTCGCCGTGCAGTGCGGCGACTGTTTCCCGCAGCTGTTCGAAGGTTTCGGTGACCTCGGCGGCCAGGCTCATCGGCTCTGTCCTTTCCGGACGGCGCGGCGGCGTGCGGCCAGTCGGTGCATGACGTCGTTGCCGCCACGGCCGAAGTAGTCGTGAAGGTTGAGGTACTCGGCGTAAAGCTCGTTGTAGGCCAAGACGTTCTCCGGAATCGGGCGGTACACGGCGCGCCGGACCGAGCCCATGACCGCGGACGCGGCAGGCACGTCCGGATACGCGCCCGCGGCGACCGCGGCGTGGATCGCGGAGCCGAGCGCCGGTCCCTGCGCTGACCCGGCGACCGACAGCGGCAGGTTCGTCACGTCGGCGTAGATCTGCATCAGCAGCTCGTTCTTGACCAGCCCGCCCGCGACGATCAGCTCGGTGACCGGAACACCTGCCCCGCCAAAGGTTTCGATGATCTTCTGGGTGCCGAACGCGGTCGCTTCCAGCAGCGCGCGGTAGATGTCCTCCGCACGCGTGGCCAGCGTCTGGCCGACGATCACGCCGGACAGCTCATGGTCGACGAGCACCGACCGGTTGCCGCTGTGCCAGTCGAGCGCCACCAGCCCGTGCTCGCCGATCTCCTGATCCGCGGCGAGCCCGGTGAGCAGGTCATGCACAGAAACACCCGCCCGATCGGCTTCCTCCACATAGGACGCCGGGACGCCATGCTCGACGAACCAGCCGAAGATGTCCCCGACCCCGCTCTGCCCGGCCTCGTAACCCCACTGACCCGCCACGATGCCGCCGTCGACCACACCACACATCCCCGGCACCTCACGCAGTTCGGCGCCGTTCATCACGTGACAGGTCGACGTGCCCATGATCGCGACCATCTGGCCAGGCTCGACCGCCCGCACGGCGGCCGCGGTGACATGCGCGTCGACATTGCCGACGGCGACCGCGATGCCCTCGGGCAGTCCCGTCCATTCCGCCGCCCGCGCGGTGAGACCACCCGCCTTCGCGCCCAAGGCGCCCAGCGGCTGCGCGAGCTTGTCGTCCACAAAGGATTCGAAGCCCAGCTCCTTGAGGAACTCGGCGCTCGGATACCGGCCGTCCTGCAGGATTCCCTTGTACCCGGCCGTGCAGGCGTTGCGGACATAGGTGCCACAGAGCTGCCAGACGATCCAGTCGGCCAGCTCGACCCAGTGCCGCATCGCGTCGTAGACGTGCGGCGCCTCTTCGAAGACCTCCAGCGCCTTGGCGAACTCCCATTCGGCCGAGATGAGCCCGCCGTACCGTGCCAGCCACCGCTCGTCGCGCGCGGCGGCGAGTGCGTTGATCCGGTCGGCCTGGGACTGGGCGGCATGGTGGCGCCAAAGCTTCACGTAGGCGTGCGGCTCGTCCTCGAACTCGGGCAGCTCGCACAGTGGCGTGCCGTCGGCAGTGGTCGGGACCATGGTGCAGGCGGTGAAATCGGTGCCGATCCCGATCACGTCCCCTGGATCGGCCCGTGCTGCTTCGAGCGCCGCGGGCACCGCGGTGCGCAGCACGTTCAGGTAGTCCGACGGCATCTGCAACGCCCAGCCGGGCGGCAGTTCCCTGCCGGTCTTGGGCAGCACCCGATCGACCACGCCGTGCCAGTACGGCGACACGGCACTGCCCAGCTCCGCGCCGTCACGGACGCGCACGACCACCGCCCGCCCGGACAGCGTCCCGAAGTCGACGCCGACGACGAGCGGCTCCCCTGTGCTCACCTGAGTCCTCCTTGAGACGTGAGTGTTAGCGCTAACAGAGTCGTGAGTGTTCCCGACGGTTAGAACCGTCGGGAACACTCACGACCCCCTGCGGACGACCAGCCTTTGCAGAGCGATGAAGACGAACAGCAGCGCGCCCGTGATGATCGAGGTCCACCAGGAGTTCAGCGTGCCGTCGAAGGTGATCAAGGTCTGGATGATGCCCAACACCATGATCCCGAGCACGGTGCCGAGCACGTAGCCGGAGCCACCGGTCAGCAGGGTGCCGCCGATGACCACCGCCGCGATCGCGGTCAGCTCCAGCCCGATCCCGTTGAGCGGATCCCCGGAAGACTTGTACAGCACCAGAAGCAGCCCGCCCAGCGCCGAGCAGAATCCGCTCAGCGTGTAGACCGCGATCTTCACCCGGCCGACGGCCAAGCCCATCAGCGACGCGGACTTGGCATTGCCGCCGATCGCGTACACCGTGCGCCCGAACCGTGTGCCGTAAAGGACATACGCCCCGACCGCCACCACGACCAGCGCGACGACGACCCCGATCGACACGTGCAGCTCGCCGCCGAGCGGGATCTGGGTCTGCGCGAGCGCGGCGATCGCCGGGTCGTCGATCGAGTACGCCTGGGTGCTGATCGTGTAACAAAGCCCCCTGGCGAAGAACATCCCGATCAGCGTGGCGATGAACGGCTGGATCTCGAAGACGTGGATCAGCACGCCCATCCCGGACCCCAGCGCGGCGCCGAGCACCAGCACCGCCGGGACCACCGCGGCCACCGGCCAGCCCTGGTTCTGCAGCAGGTCTCCACAGACCACAGTGGACAGTGCGACCACCGAGCCGACGGACAGGTCGATCCCACCGGTGAGGATCACGAACGTCATCCCGACCGCGACCACCAGCAGGAAGGCGTTGTTGATGAACAGATCGAGCACGACCTGGCCCGATCCGAACGCCTCATAGCTCACCGCACCGAAGACATAGGCGCCGATGAGCATCGCCATCGTCGCGAGAATCGGCAGATGCCGTTGCCGAGGCCGGTAGCCCTTGAGCGTCGTCATACCGCCGCCTCCACCTTCTCCGGAGTTTCGGCCGGGGCGATCGGCCGCACCACGCGCCTGCCTGGCTTCCGCCGGAACCTGGGCGACTGCAGCAGGCAGACCGCGAGCACCACGACGGCCTTGACCAGCATGATCGCCTGCGGAGCGATACCGAGCGCGTAGACCGTGGTGGTCAGCGTCTGGATCAGCACCGCGCCGATCACCGAACCGCCGAGCGAGAACCGGCCGCCGGTCAGCTGAGTGCCGCCGATCACGACCGCGAGGATCGCGTCGAGCTCGATGAACTGCCCGGCGTTGTTGCCGTCGGCGCTGTGCACGTTCGCGCTGATCATCAGCCCGGCGATGCCCGCGCACAGTCCACAGAAGACATACGTGAGCCAGATCAGCCGGGCCGACCGCAGCCCGGCCAGCCTGCTCGCCTCGGGATTGCCGCCGACCGACTCGAGCAGCAGCCCCAGCGCCGACCGGCGCACCAGCACCGACGCGATGGCGAACACCGCCAGCGCGATCAGGATCGCGCTCGGCAGCGTCAGCACGAACCCGCTGCCGATCCACTCGTACGGCCCGGAGTTGATGGTGATGATCTGCCCGCCGGTGATCAGCTGCGCGATACCGCGCCCCGCGACCATCAGGATCAGCGTCGCGATGATCGGCTGGATGCCCAGCACCGCGACCAGCCAGCCGTTCCACGCGCCGAGCGCCAGGCTCAGCCCGAGCGCCAGCCCGACCGCCGCGAGCACGCCGCCGACGCCGCCGGGGTCACCGAGGCCGCTGATGTGCAGGCAGGCCAGCGCGCCGCTGATCGCCACCACCGCGCCGACCGAGAGGTCGATCCCGCGCGTGGCCACGACCAGTGTCATGCCGATCGCGATGAGGATCAGCGGCGCCCCGTTCTTGAGGATGTCGATCACGTTCCCGTAGAGATGACCGTCGCGCAGCTCGACCGCGAAGAACGACGGCCGCGCGATCAGGTCGGCCAGCAGCAACGCCAGCAGCGCGGCCACGGGCCAGAACAACCGGTGTTTCGTCATCGGGCCACTCCCTCGGCCATGACCGCCATGAGCCGCTCCGCGGTCAGCGAGTCGTTGTCCACCTGCGCGACCACCACGCGGTCGCGCAGCACCGCGACGCGATGACTCAGCCGCAGCACCTCCTCCAGCTCGGCCGAGACGAACACCACCGCCATCCCGTCCGCGGAGAGCCGGGTGACCAGGCGCTGGATCTCCGTCTTGGCGCCGATGTCGATGCCCCTGGTCGGCTCGTCGAGGATCAGCAAGCGCGGTTCGGTGATGAGCCATCTGGCGAGCAGCACCTTCTGCTGATTGCCGCCGCTGAGCTCACCGACCCTGGCCTCGGGATTCGCGGGCCGAATGTCCAGCGCCTCGATGTAGCGCGCGGCGATCTCGTCCTGACGGCGCCGCGTCAACGGCCGGGCCCAGCCCTTCGACGCCTGGAGCGCGAGCACGATGTTCTCGCGCACGGTGAGCTCCTCGATCAGCCCTTCGGTTTTGCGGTTCTCGGAGCAGAACGCGATCCCGTGGTCCAGCCCGGCGCGAGGACCGCGCAACGCCGTCGTCTCACCACCGATGCTCATCGAGCCGCTGTCCGCCTGGTCCGCGCCGAACAGCAACCTGGCCAGTTCGGTGCGCCCGGAACCGAGCAGGCCCGCCAGCCCCAGCACCTCGCCTTCGCGGATGTCGAGTGAGAACGGCGCGATGCCACCCCGGCGTCCGAGGTCGTCCGCCACCAGCAGGACCGGCGCGCCCGCCACCTCGGCGCGGCTGTGCCCGGCCTCCTCCAGATCCTCGAGCGCGGCGAGTTCCTTGCCGAGCATCCTGGTCACCAGCTCGACCGGGGTGATCTCCTCGGTGCGGTACTCGCCGACGAGCTTTCCGTTGCGCAGCACGGTCATCCGGTCAGCGACGGCGAAGACCTGGTCGATGAAGTGCGAGACGAACAGGATCGCCATCCCCTCGTCGCGCAGCGAGCGGAGCACGGCCAGCAGCCGGTCGACCTCGCCGGCGTCGAGGCTGGACGTGGGCTCGTCGAGCACCAGCACGCGTGCTTCGACGTCGAGCGCCCTGGCGATCGCCACGAGCTGCTGCACCGCGATCGAGCAGCTCCCGAGCTCGGCCGTGACGTCCACCTCGACGTCCAGCCTCGCCAGCAGGGCCTCGGCGCGCCGCCGCATCCCACGCCAGTCGATCCGGCCACGCCGCCGCGGTTCCCTGCCGAGGCAGATGTTCTCCGCGACCGACAGGTTCGGGCAGAGGTTGACCTCCTGATAGACCGTGCTCACCCCGGCACGCCGCGCTTCGCCCGGCGTGCCGAACGCGACGGGCGAACCGTCGAGCTCGACGCTGCCGTCGTCCACCCCGTGCACGCCGGTCAGCACCTTGATGAGCGTGGACTTGCCCGCGCCGTTCTCCCCCATCAAGGCGTGCACCTCGCCGGGGAACATCCGGAAGCCGACGTCGTCGAGTGCGAGCACACCCGGGAACTCCTTCCGGATGTGACTCATGCGCACCAGCGCGCGAGGCCGCGACATCGGCTCAGTACTGCCGCTGGGGCAGCGCGGCCTTCGCGGCCGCCTGGTCGAATTCGGTCTCCGTCGTCTCGATGCGCGGCGGCACCTGCTCGCCCGCGACGACCTTCTTGACCAGGTCCATCAGCTGCGGGCCGAGCAGCGGGTTGCACTCGACGACGTGGTTGATCTTGCCGTCGGCCAAGGCCTGCAGCGCGTCACGCACCCCGTCGACCGAGACGATCTTGATGTCCTTGCCCGGCACCTTCCCCGCGGCCTGGATGGCCTCGATCGCGCCGAGCGCCATGTCGTCGTTGTGCGCGTACAGCACGTCGATCTTGGGCTGGGACTTCAGGAAGGCCTCCATGACCTCCTTGCCTTTGGCGCGGGTGAACTCGCCGGTCTGCGAGGCGACGACCTTGAACCTCGGGTTCGCGGCGATGACGTCGCCGAACCCCTTCTTGCGGTCGTTCGCGGGCGCGGATCCGGTGGTGCCCTGCAGCTCGACGATGTTCACGTCACCGGCCGCCGACGCGTACTCCTTGGTCAGCCACTCCCCCGCCTTCTTGCCCTCCGCCACGAAATCCGAGCCCAGGAAGGTCTTGTAGAGCGTCTTGTCCGGGGAGTCGACCGCACGGTCGGTCAGGATGACGGGGATGTTGGCGGCCTTCGCCTCCTTGAGCACGGTGTCCCAGCCGGACTCGACCACCGGCGAGAAGGCGATCACCTTCACCTTCTGCTGGATGTACGACCGGATCGCGGTGATCTGGTTCTCCTGCTTCTGCTGCGCGTCGGAGAACTTCAGCTCGATCCCGGCTGCCTTCGCGGCGTCCTGGACGGACTTCGTGTTCGCCGTCCGCCAGCCGCTTTCCGCGCCGACCTGGGCGAACCCCAAGGTGATCGCGCCACTTCCGTTCGCCGCCTTGCCGCCGCCACCGCAGGCGGTGAGCAGCAGCAATCCCGCCATCGCGGCGGCCACTGTCCCTCTTGCCACATCGACTCCTAGATCCGCGTTGATCAGTTGAGTTAGCGCTAACATTCAGGCGGGACCCACCCAGCGGCGATCCCCGATCTCAAGACAAACCGGTGCTCTCCCGCACGATCAGCTCCGGCGCGACCAGATCCCTGGCCCGGTGCGCGCCGCCGTTCATCCGCTCGCTCAGCACCGCGTACGTGCGGCGGCCCACCTCGACGAAGTCCTGGCGCACCGTCGTGAGCGGCGGTGTGTAGTACGCGGCCTCGGGCACGTCGTCGAACCCGACGATCCGCAGCTCGCCGGGCACGCTGATCCCCGCCTCTGTGCACGCGCGGAGAAAGCCCAGCGCCATCTGGTCGTTGGCCATGAACACCGCGTCCATCCCGCGCTCGCCGACGAGGGATCGCCCCGCCGCGTAGCCGGACCGCGCGCTCCAGTCCCCCCGGAGCACCGGCGGGATCTTCGCGCCGTGGGCTTCCAGGGTTTCCCGCCAGCCGCGCTCCCGGTCGAGCGCTTCGAGCCAATCCCCGGGCCCCGCCACGTGCCAGACGGTCTTGTGCCCGAGCGCGAGCAGGTGCTCGGTCGCCCGGCGCGCGCCGTCGTACTGGTCGACGGACACGACCGGCACCGGCGCGTCGTCGCCGCCACCGACCGCGACCAGCGGGACGTCGCCCGGCACGGCTTCGAGCGCCCGTGCGGCGGTGACGTGCGGGGCGATCACGATGATGCCTTCGACGGCCTGGCGCCGCAGCCGGTCCACCGCGTCCGCGATGGACGACCGGCCAGGCCTGGTGATACTCGTGATCGTCGTCGCGTAGCCCGCTTCGCGAGCCGCGCTTTCGATACCGCTCAAGGTGCTCGCCGGCCCGTAAAGGTTGGCCTCCAGCGCGATCACGCCCAGCGTCCCGGACCGGCCGGTGACCAGTGCCCGGGCGACCGTGTTGAGCCGGTAGTCCAGCTTCTCGATGGCGGCCTGCACGCGGGCCTTGGTCTCGGCCCGCACCGGGCCGGTCTCGTTGATCACCCGCGACACCGTCATGTGGGACACGCCCGCCAGCGCCGCGACATCGGCCAGGCTCGCCTGTTTTCCCGCCTTGCCGGCGTCTTCGCGTGCCATTCGTCCGCATCCCGTCCACCCGCCGCCGTGACGGGTGCCGCAAATGTTAGCGATAACAACGAGTCCGTCAAGTGGCCCGACCATCACAGTCGGGTCACATGAGGGCTAGTCGGCCGGGAGCACGCGTCCCCGGACCTCGCCGAAGCCGATGCGGCCGCCGTTCGCGCCGGGCGCGGTGCCGGTGATCACCACTTCGTCGCCGTCGAGCAGGAAGGTGCGCTCCTCGCCCTTCACGGTGAGCGGTTCCTTGCCGCCCCAGCTGAGTTCGAGGAACGCGCCGCGCTGGCGCTTTTCCGGGCCGGAGATCGTGCCGGAGCCGTACAGGTCGCCGGTGCGCGACGACGCGCCGTTGACCGTCATGTGCGCCAGCATCTGCGCGGGTGACCAGTACATCTCGCGGAAGGGAGGGCGGCTGACCTCTTCGCCGTTCCATTCCACGACCAAGTCGATGTCGAGGCCCCACGGGCTGCTTTCGCGCAGGTACGGCAGCGGCTCGGGGTCTTGGCCCGGCAGCGGGATCCGCGCGGCCTCCAGCGCCAGGATCGGCACCACCCACGGCGAGATCGAGGTCGCGAAGCTCTTGCCCAGGTTCGGGCCCAGCGGCACGTACTCCCACGCCTGGATGTCCCTGGCCGACCAGTCGTTGAGCAGCACCGCGCCGAACACGTGCCTGGCGAAGTCGTCGGGGGCGATCGGGGTGTTCAGCGGCGTGCCGGTGCCGACGACGAAGCCCAGCTCGGCCTCGATGTCGAGCCGCGCGCTCGGGCCGAAGACCGGCGCCGGGTCGTTCGGGCCCTTGCGCTGGCCGCTCGGGCGCACGATGTCCGTGCCGGAGACGAGGACGGTCCCGGCGCGCCCGTGGTAACCGACCGGCAGGTGTTTCCAGTTGGGCAGCAACGGTTCCGCGTCCGGCCGGAACAGCCGCCCGACGTTCGACGCGTGGTGCTCGGAGGCGTAGAAGTCGACGTAGTCCGCGACCTCGAACGGCAAGTGGAGCGCGACGTCGGCGACCGCGTGCACGGCCGCGTCCGGCACGTCGCCACCGACGAGCGCGCTGATCCGTTCCCGGACCGCCACCCAGCGGTCGTACCCCTGCGCCATGAACGGGTTCAGCGACGGCGCGGCGAACACGTCGTCGCCGAGCGCCGCGGCGAGGTCGAGCACGGAGTCCCCCACCCGGACGCCGACCCTCGGCGTGCCACCGCCGACGGAGAACACGCCGTAGGGCAGGTTGTCGGTCCCGAACGGGGAACCGGCCGGGATGTCGATCGTGGTCATGCCTCTCCTCGGGGCAGCAGGCCGAGACCGGCCAGCTCGGTCAGTGGGTCGTTGACGCTGCAGGTGCCGAACGAGGTGAACCGCGCGCGGACCGCGCCGGCGTCCAGCTCACGCACCCGCGCCGCGACGACATCGCCGTCGCGCTCGGCGAGCAGTTCTTCGGCACGCTCGGGGTCGCCCGCCGCGAGCAGCAGATTGAGGAACCCGTGCTGCTCGAAGCCGGTCTCCGGATCGGTGTTGCGCACCGCGTGGTGCAGCCCGGCGGTGGCCTTGAACGCGACACCCGCCTCGATGGCCGCGCGAATCGCGGCGGCCAGCTCGGCCTCGTCGGGGTACAGGTCGGCGCGGACACCCCCGGTGCGGAACTTGGCACGGTGTCCCGTCCCGGCGAGCGCACGCAGCAGCGGCACGCGGCGATCGTCACGCGGGATCTCGATGTACACCGGGGCGGTCGCGGCCGTCACCGCTTCGAGCACTTCGTCCGGCCCCATGCCGTTGGGCACGGCGATTTCCAGCGCCTGCACCTCCACCGGCAGCTCCCCGGCGGCCTCGAGCACACCGGCCAGCTGAGCGGGCCCGCCGGGCAAGGTCACCGCGATCGGGAGCGGGGTTTCGCGCGGCGCGAGCAGCTCCCCCAGCCCGCCGAGCGCGGGCGCGGCGAGCACCAGCGGACCGACCAGGTCGGCGTACCAGGCCGTCTTGTACAGGTCGTGCGCGGCGATCGCGTCCGGCAGTGGCGCCAAGCCGGGCGGGAATACGGCGGCATCGTCACACAAGCCCGCGAAGACTGCGGGGATCATGCCATCAGCTCCTTCGGCCCATTTAGTTCACGTGTTAACTATCCACACTCAGTTCCGGCTCCGCGCGTCGAACTCGGCGCGGCTGGTGATCAGCTTCCCCAGCAACATGACCAGGATGCGTTGCTCGGTCTCGGTGAGCGCGTCCGTCCAGCCGAACTCGCGCTCGTTGTGCTCCCGGAACACCGAGACCATCTCCTCGTGCCCCGCCTCGGTCAGCGACAGCCGCACGGACCGGCCATCGCGCTCGTCCGGGGTCCGGTCGAGCAGGCCGTCCGCGACCAGCACCTTGACCAGGTTCGACACCGCGGCCCGACTCATCCCGGTCAGCCTGGCGGCGCTCTTCGGTTCCAGCGGCCCGGCCAGCCAGACCACGAACAGCAACCGGAAAGCCGACCACGACCGCCCGCGCGGCCGGTGCACGGCCGCTTCAAGGTCATAGGTGACCAGGTCGGAGGCGCGATTGAGAGTCAGCAGCACCTCGGTGGCCGACTGGTGCTCGAAGCCGTACTCCTCGGCGAGCCGCCGGTTGGCCAGCGCCACGAACGACCAGAAATCCAGCTCGGCCGCGTCCACGTCCTGCACGCCGCCAGCCTAGCCACCTGTCGCCAATGTAGTCAAACTCGAAACTATCTCCCGCGCGGTGTGGTTGCGCGATCAAGCTCGGGTAGGCGACCGTGCCCGCGCGGGTGGTAACTCCGCTGCGTCTAACGGAGCAGAGGTACCACTCGCACACGCCAAGTGCGCTGGGCGCACCACGTTTGACCTTTCGCGCAATACCCCAATGTCGGGTAGTTAAGGCTCGGCTCGCGTTGTCAATCGACGCGTGATCACGCGAAACCCGAGTTTGGGCCACCCACTGGCCCAAACTCGGGTTTCGCGAAGGCCAGGCCACCGCCAGCGGCCGCCCACAAGCCAACCAACGTCCACAAAGTACCCAAATCATCAATTTTTGCCCCGCAACGTCCCCTTTGCCCACCTTTTCGGGAAAGTTGGACGTAATGAGCGGGGCGTATGCGTCGCTCAGCGTTGTGAACGCCCCGTTCACAACGTTCAACCACTGCTTCGGAGGTTTACGTTCCACCTCCAATACGGCAGAAGTTGACGGCTTTGTTCAACCGCTGCGAGATTTCCGAAGAAGAGCCAGCCGCTAGCTTTTTGAGTTCCACAATCATCCAACGAAAGGAATCCAAGAATGTTGCGGAAGATAGTGGGCACACTGGGAATCGCGGGCGTGATAGCCGGTACCGCGCTTTCCGGCGCCGCGCCCGCCACGGCGGCGGCCGACGAATCGAAGGTCTACGTCGTGCACGACCTCGGAGGACAGTTCTACTGTGGCGGCCCTTATGACAGCGGCGTTCCCCGCTGCGAGGACAACTACCACTTCGGGCACACCAACCAGATCTTCGTGGTGGGCCTCGACCACGCGGTGTGGACGATCTGGAACGGGGGTGGCGGCTGGAGCGGTTGGCATTCACTGGGCGGCAAGGC
Source organism: Amycolatopsis xylanica (assembly GCF_900107045.1). GTDB lineage: Bacteria > Actinomycetota > Actinomycetes > Mycobacteriales > Pseudonocardiaceae > Amycolatopsis > Amycolatopsis xylanica. The sequence continues at coordinate 192,179 of NZ_FNON01000001.1, read as the reverse complement.
GTACAGCTATGTCTGGTTCACCAACCAGCACGGCAGCGACTTCACGATCAACGTCGTCGGCGGCGACGGGAACCGCTGGTCCAAGCGCCGGTACGCGGGCGGAAGCTGGTCCAACTGGTACCGCAGCTGAATGGTCGTGAGTGTTCAGGCCGGTTAGAACCGGCCCAAACACTCACGAGCGTCGTCGACGAGCTGCTCGGTTTTCTTCGCTAGCCCGCGAAATCGTGGGTGAGCCAGACGGTGCCGCGCGCGTCGCGGGTGACGACGATGCCGATCCTGGTGAACGACGAGCTGAGGATGTTCTTGCGGTGGCCGTCGTTCGGCGGCTTCTCGTCGATCATGCTCTGCGTCAGGCCGAGCGCCATCCGGGTGATCGCGTCGGCCGAGTCGGCGACCGGGCCGCCGGTGCCGACGTTCTCCCCGCACGTGCTCCACTTGGCGCCCGCCGCCGTCGCCCGCTCGCCGAGGCCGGGTTCGCCGGGGCACTGGTGGGACAGCCCGCAGCCGCCGGCCATCTCCTGGTTGTGCTTGCCCGCGGCGGTCACCAGCGCCGGGTCCACCCGCAGCGCGGGCAACCCGGCGTCGGCGCGGGTGTCGTTGATCAGCGCGAGCACCTTCTCGGCCGCGGTCGAACCGCGCGGCTTCGGCGGCGTGGTCTTCGTCGTGGACGGCGGGGTCGTGGTCGACGGCGCCGGTTCGCTCGACTCGCTCGACTCGGTCTCGGTCGGCGACGGCGTGACGGTCGGCTCAGGCGACGGCTCCGAGGTCACCGAGACCGAAGGGGCCACGAAAGCATCGGCCGCCTGCGCGACCGGAGGCGGGGAGGACGGCGTGAGCGTCAGGACGCCGGCCACTCCGATCGCGCAGGCGACGGCGGCGCCGGTCGCCACGAGCGCCGGTTTCGCGCTGGCGAAGTTGGCCACCCGCCGGAACGGGGACACCGAAGCCAGCGGCGCACCGGCGGCGAGCTGGGCGGGCTCGTGCAGGCTCGACAGCACCCGGGGCAGGAAGCCTGCCGGGACCGAAAGGAGTGCCGCGCCGATCAGGATCCGCTCGATCGGCAGCGCGTCGAAGGCGCCGCGCCTGCAGCGCGAGCAGTCTTCGAGGTGACGCAGGAAACGCTTGCGCCACAACGGTCCCGGCTCGCCGGACCAGCCCTCGGCGGCCTGTGTGATGCCCGGGCAGCGCGGTTCGGCGGCCAGCGCGCGCACCAGTGGGCGGACGGCCTCCAGACGCGTCTTGAGCCTGCTGATGCGGACCGTGACGACGTGGGCTTCCAGTTGCAGCGCCTCGGCGACCTCGGTGCGGGTGAGGTGGCCCGCCCGCTCCAGCGTCCACAGCGCGAGCAGCTCGCGGTCGGCCGGCGCGAGCCAGCGTGCCGCCTCGTCGACCTCGCGCCGCTGCTCGGCGACCTGCAGCCGGGACAGCGCGACCTCGACGAACTCGGCCTCGGGGTCCGGGCGCTCCTCGTACTCGTCCAGCGGCGCGGGCGCGGCGTGGTTGCGGCGGTAGTGGTCGCGGATCTGGTTGAGGGTGACCGCGACCAGCCACGAGCGGAACCGGTCGGGGTCGCGCAACCGGTCGAGGTCGCGGACCACCCGGAGCATGGTCTCCTGGACGACGTCGTCGACGTCCGCCGCCGAGGACAGCGCGTGCCCGGTGATGCTGTACACGAGCTGTAGGTGGTCGGCGACCAGCGCGTCCATCGCCTCGCGGTCGCCCGCCCGCGCGGCCGTCACCTGGGTCATGTCCACTTGCGCGTGCCGCTCTCGACCGTTCACGTCAGAACCCTTACTTCTGCGACTGTTTGCCGTACGCACAGGAGACTGGGCGGCGACGGTACCGGTCACAGAAACCTCGCCACCAGTGGCCCAGATCACACTCCGAGGCCCGGGAATAGCCCCGCCCGCGCATGTGTTTGAGCGTTCAACTACTTTAGGGGAGTGGATATGGCTTACGAGATCCTGGGCACGCGGCAAGAGCCGACCTTCGGCCTGGACACCTTCGGTGACGTGGAGAACGGCGCGGACGGCCAGCCGGTGAGCCAGGCCGAGGCGATCCGGCAGGTCGTCGCGGAAGGCGTGCTCGCCGACCGGGTCGGCGTCGACTACTTCGGCGTCGGCGAGCACCACCGCACGGAGATGGCGGTGTCGTCGCCGGACGTCGTGCTGGCCTCGATCGCCGGGCAGACCGAGCGGATCCGGCTGGGCACGGGCGTCACGGTGCTCAGCTCGGACGACCCGGTCCGGGTGTACGAGCGGTTCGCCACGCTGGACGCTCTCTCCAACGGGCGCGCCGAGGTCACGCTCGGGCGAGGCTCGTTCACCGAGTCGTTCCCGCTGTTCGGCTACTCGCTGTCGGACTACGAGGTGCTGTTCGCCGAGAAGCTGGACCTGTTCACCAAGCTGCAGGAGGAGAAGCCGGTCACCTGGAACGGCACCGTGCGCCCCGCGCTCGACGGCGCGCAGGCCTACCCGGTGACCGAGTCCGGCGGCCTGCCCGCGTGGGTCGGCGTCGGCGGCACCCCGCAGTCGGTGGTCAGGGCGGCCGCGTACGGCCTGCCGCTGGTGATGGCCGTGATCGGCGGCTCACCCGAGCGCTTCACCCCGCTGGCCGACCTGTACCGCCGCGCCCTGCAGGAGGCCGGTCACGGCGAGCTGCCGCTCGGCATGCACAGCCCCGGTCACATCGCCGCGACCGACGAGCTCGCGATGGAGCAGCACTTCCCCCACCACCAGGCCGCCTTCGCGAAGATCGGCGCCGAGCGCGGCTGGGGCCCGATGTCCCGCGCCGACTACGACGCCATGGCGGGTCCCCGCGGCGCGCTGTTCGTCGGCTCGCCCGAGACGGTCGCCCAGAAGATCGCCTGGGCGGTGCGCACCCTCGGCCTGTCCCGCTTCCAGCTCAAGTACGGCGCCGGCGCGCTCCCGCACGAGCAGCGCCTGGAGTCGATCCGCCTCTACGGCGAGCAGGTCATCCCCCGCGTCAAGGAACTCCTCTGACGCCGGCGTCCGATCGGGCGGCACGTGCCGCCCGATCGGACGGCCGTTGGGCGGACATGGGCGGGTGCGCGGTGGCTACCTTCGCGTCATGACCCTCGTACCGACGATCGACATCAGCGCCTGGACCGGCGACCAGGCCGACCTGGTGACGGCCGTCGACGACGCCTTGACCCGCGTCGGCTTCCTGCAGCTCACCGGCCACGGCATCCCGCAGCCGACCATCGACACCATGCGCGAGGCCACCTCGGCCTTCTTCGCGCTCCCGATCGAGGAGAAGCTGCGCTCGGCACCCGCCGACCGCGCGTCGGACCGCGGCTACGCGGCCCAGGGAACCGAAGGCCTCGCTTACAGCCTCGGCAAGACGACCCCGCCCGACCTGGCGGAGTCGTTCGTCATCGGCGCGGAGGACATCGACGTGTCCGACCCCGCGGTCGCGGCCGAGCCGTACGGCTTCTTCGCGCCCAACATCTGGCCCGCCATCCCGGCGGACCTGCGCCCCGCGCTCACGGCGTACGCGAGCGAAGCGCACCGCGTCGCGCGAGTCCTGCTGGAGGTCTTCGAGCAGGCACTCGCACTCCCCCGCGGTTACCTCGACGCGTACACCCGCCACCCGTCACGCACCTTGCGCGTCAACCACTACGAGCGCCGCGCCGGTGTGCCGGAGCCGTTGCCTGGCCAGATGCGGCTCGGCGCGCACACCGACTACGGCATCGTCACCGTGCTCTGCGCCGACCCGGTCCCGGGCCTCCAGATCTTCGGCCCGGACGGCGCGTGGCACGACGTCGTCCCCGCCGAGGGCGCGCTGGTGATCAATCTCGGCGACCTGACGGCACAGTGGACCAACGATCGCTGGCGCTCGACCCTGCACCGGGTCGTGCCCCCGTCGGGCCCCGGTCCTTCACGACGCCAGAGTGTCGCGTTCTTCTTCGACGGCGACTACGACGCGCGTTTCGAGTGCCTGCCGACCTGTCAGTCTCCGGAGAACCCGCCGAAGTACCCGCCCGTGCTGGGCGGCGAACACCTCCACGCGAAGGTCACCGGCGGCCGGATCCTCGAGCCCGCCACCGCCATGAACACCGCCGCCGACCGGGGTTAACGCCTGCGCCAGTCCTCGAACTGCTCGGGCGTGCGGACGCCGTCGTCCAGCACCGACCGGTAGACGTCATAGCTGCTGACGATCGAGCCGTAGCCCGGATTCTCCGCCCACGCGTGCTTGATCCGCAGGATCGCCAGCCTGATGTCGTCGGTCAAGCGCTCGGGGAAAGTCTTGAGGTGTGCCAAATCGGGCTGACGGCCCGGATCGTCGACGAACCAGATGTCCAGGTTCCAGGTTTTCGCGGCCAGCGTGCGGTACTCGACCTTGAGATAGAGCCCGTCCGGGTACGCCGGGTCGACGTTCCAGTGGCCGGTGTCGTCCCGCATGGTCACCTGCCGCACCCTCGACTGGGCGATCAGGTCCGCGCCGATCCGCCAGACCGCCTCGTGGGTGGGTTCGTCGAGCTCGGGGCAGACCACCGTGAGGTCGATGTCGCGGCGGACCATCAGCCGCAAGGCCGAGCTGCCCACCCGGATGGGATCCCCCAGCGCGGCGAGTGCTTTGTCCAGCCCGAGCGCGGCGGTGACCTCGTCGGCTTCGGCCTGCAGTGCTTCCTGCCGTTCGAGCAGGTCGTCGGGAAACGCCATGATCACATTATGGGCGGCGACGCGCTCAGTAGGCTCGTGGCGAAACTTTCCCGGCGCGGTGTCGATTTCGGCGGCGGCCGTTCGACGGGTGAGTGACAGCAGGTCAGAGCAACCGAGGAGCACCAGATGCGCACCCTGATTTCCACCACGTTCGTCTCGCTCGACGGCGTCGTCGAGGCGCCTGGCGGGGAGCCGGGCTACCGCAACGCCGGCTGGACCTTCCAGGACATCGAGTTCGACCCGGCCGCCTACGAGCTCAAGGGCCGTGAGCAGGGCGAGGCGGCGGCCATGCTGATGGGCCGGGTCAGCTACCAGGTGTTCTCGCCGGTGTGGCCGACCATGACCGAGGAGTTCCCCGGATACAACGCGATGCCGAAGTACGTCGTGTCGACCACGCTCAAGGACGAGGACCTGGTGACCAACTGGGGTGAGACCACCATCCTGCGCTCGCTGGAGGACGTCGCCGCGCTCAAGGAGACCGAGGGCGGGCCGATCAGCCTGCACGGCAGCGCCACCCTGAACCGCAACCTGTCCGACGCCGGCCTGATCGACCGGTACCACCTGCTGGTGTTCCCGGTGCTGCTCGGCGCGGGCAAGCGGCTGTTCAGCGAGACCGACAAGGCCAAGCAGAACCTCAAGCTCCTCGAGAGCGAGTCGTACTCGAACGGCGTCCAGAAGCTGGTCTACGACGTGATCCGCTGACCACACCGGCGCTCACGCCCCTGTCAGTATCACCTCCAACGCGGACGCGGTGTCCGGGAAACGGCCGAGCAGCGCGGCACCGGGCTTGACCGTTTCCCAGCCGCCCTCGCAGCCCAGCAGGTTCGCCAGCGCGTTGGTGGTCGCCGGATGCGCGGCCACCAACGCGACGCCGCTCGTCCCGGCACGCCGAGGCTCCGGGGCCGCCGCCGGTTCGGCGTGCCACGGCGGCACCCACTCGTCCAGCGCCGCGAGGCGGCCGGGGAACAACCGTCCGGCCTCGCGGATGAGCAGCGGCACGAGTTCGGCGCCGCGCTCGCGGAGCGTGGTGATCAGCGTGGGCAGCCACGGCAGCAGCACCGGGTCCGGGAGCTCGGCGAAGGCGTTCGACACCGCTTCGACGACGAAGTCGGCCAAGCCGGGCGCCGGTTCCAGTGCGTGCACGAACCCGCTCAGGTACCGCGGATAAGCGGGCAGTACCAACGGGTTCGCCAGCAGTTCGGCGCACCGCGCGCGCAGTTCCGCGCGGGAAAGCACGCCGAGCTGGACCTGTGCCGCCCACAGCAGCGCCACCTTCGACGGCTCGGCCGGATGCGACCCGGCGATGGCCAGCTCCAGCTGGGCGCGGTCGCAGCCGAGCGAGAGCGCCAGCGTCTCCATGCTGAAGAGGAAGCCCAGCATGGCCGCGACCTGGTCCACGGTCGCGTCCTCGTCGGTGAACGCGGTGGGCAGCAGGGTGCAGTAATGCGCGTACCCGGCCTTGACGAAGGACTCGATCCAAGCGGGCAGCACCGGCTCGCTGGTCCGGTAGTGCGCGAGCAGCCTGCGCACCCGGTGCAGCACTTCCGGTGCGCCGTCGACGGTGCGTTCGGTCGAGAGCACCTCGAGCGCGCGGGTGCCCAGCTCGTCCGCCAGCCGGGCGCCGCGCAGGTAGAGCGTCGCGTCTTCGACAGCCGCGAGCGCCTTCGCGGCGGTGGCTTGCGGGTGGTACGCCGCCCGGCGAAGACGTTGCTCCAGCACCTGTTCGATGCTGACACCCTCGTAGCCCAGCTCGATGAGCGAGCGCTGGTGGGTGCCCAGCGCCAGGTCCCACGACTCCTGGATCGGCCGCTCGCCGAGCCGCCGCTCCCCCATGATCGGCCGCGCCGCGCCGTGCGGCATCAGGTACCGCAGCATCCACAGCACGTCGGAGCAGCGTTCGAGCTCCGGCCGGGAGGCGATGTCGAGCAACGCCCGCTGCACGCCTCGCTGCTGGAGCTTCAAGTTCAGCGGAGCGAGCCTGTCGTGCACGTCGCGGGCCAGCGGCGGCAGCGCGTCGTAGCCGACCTGGCCGATCCGGTCGCCGCCCATCATGATCTCGACGATGCGGCGGACATCGCGCCTGCCCGGCACGGAGTCCTTCTCGATGCAGGTGACCGCCGCGTCCTGGAAGTCGTACGGCGTCGGCTTCGCCCGGTCGCGCAGGCCCGCCAGCAGGATCGAGGTCTCGAACACCGCGATCGCGTCGGCGGTCGAGGCCAGGTAGCCGTTGCGGCGGGCGGCCCGCACGACCTCGACCGACCAGCCCAGCAGCTCGGCCTCGTCCAAGGTGTCCAAAGTGGGCGGCCGCCGCAGGAACCCGGACAGGTGATCGGAGGCGACCAGCTCGGCGACGGGATCGGGCGACGCCGCAGGCGGCTTGCGCTTCTTCGCGCCGGTCTGGCCGGCCAGCTGAAACGGTTTCACCTTGGTGCGCTTGAGGTTCTTCGCCCACTCGGTCGCCGCGATCGACACCGAGCCCGCCGCCAGGCCGAACTGCGCCTCGATCGCCGCGTGGCTCGACGGGATCAGCCCGTACTGCCACGTGCTCGCCGAACGCGGGCTGATCGCGAACCCGGCCGAGCCGCCGACGCCGAACTCCGCGACCCGGCTGGCCGCGTGGAACGCGCCGCAGATGTACAGGCAGTCGGCGGGATCGGCGCCCGAGGCGGCCAAGTGCTCGCGCATCCTGGTCCACATATAGCGTTCGCGGTCCTCGTCGACGCGCACCCGGCCCGTGTCGCCGGGCGCGAGACGACGGAACAGGCTGCCGATCAGGAACATGACCTGGCGGTAGGTGTCGTGGTCGCTGTCGCCGAGCGGGAGTTCGACGTACTGATGCCACCACTCCGACCAGTGCCGCACCTTGCCGTGGCGGAGCAGATGCTCCTCCAGTTCGGCGAAGCGCGGGCGCAGGTCGCCGATCTCGACCCCGACCGCGTCGCCGTGCAGCGCGGCCTCCTCGTCCTCGGGTGGGGCGTCCGGCGGCTCCGGACGGTCCCACTGGAAGACGTGGTCGGCGGACCGGTCGACGAGCACCAGCTCGACGCCCGGGGTGTCCAGCGCGTAGGCGATCGCCTGGTACTCCGCCGAGGCCTCGGTGATCGGCGCGACCACCGACAACGGCGCCCACTCGGCGGGGAACCCGTCGACCTCGGTCGCGAAGGCCTGCACCGCCACCGGCAGCCTGCAGTTGCGCAGTTCGGTCAGCAGCGGCGCCATGTCCTCGCACAGCTCCAGGTAGACCACCTTCGGCTGTTTCTCCCGCAACCGCCGAGCCATCGCGATGGCCGAGGCGGGCGAATGATGGCAGACCGGGAAGATCTCCAGCGGCTCCCGCACGGCCCGGTCGACGTCGTCGACGAGGCCGAGCAGGATGCCCTCCAGCGCTCGCGGCCCGTCCGCGAAGGCAGCGGCCGCTTCCCGCAGCTCGCCACGCAACGCCTCGAAAGCGCCGCTCATGACAAGGTGGCGATCGCGTCGCGACCACCCTCCAGGAACTCCGGCCAGTCCCCGCCCTCGTCCTTGCTGCGTGGTTCGACCACGCCATGCAGGTACTTGTTGAAGATGGCCAGATCCTCCGGTTCGCGCCGGGCCAGCGAACCGACGAGCGAGGAGGCGAGCGTGCGGGCGGTCAGCGCGCGCTCGCCGAAGAAGTTGCTGTGCAGGATCGCGTCTTCGAGCACGCCGATCTGCTCCGCGGTGGAGAGCGCGGACTCCAGCTTCTCGTCGTCGCTGCCCGCCGAGACCGCGGCGGCACGCAGGTCGCCGAAGCTGCGCAGCAGCACGTCGAGCAGCGTCGGCGGCACGTCCAGCTCGATCTGGTGACGGCGCAGCAGTTCCTCGGTGCGGAAGCGGACGATCTCGGTCTCGCTCTTCTTGTTGGTCACCACCGGGATGCGGACGAAGTTGAAGCGCCGCTTGAGCGCGGACGACAGGTCGTTGACGCCCCGGTCGCGGCTGTTGGCGGTGGCGATGATCGAGAAGCCCGGCTTGGCGAAGACGATGCTGTCGCTGTCCAGCTCCGGCACCGAGATGTACTTCTCGGACAGGATCGAGATCAGCGCGTCCTGCACGTCGCTGGTGGAGCGGGTGAGCTCCTCGAAGCGCCCGATCGAACCGGCCTCCATCGCGGTCATGATCGGCGACGGGATCATCGACTCGCGGGACTGGCCCTTGGCGATGACCATCGACACGTTCCACGAGTACTTGATGTGGTCCTCGGTGGTGCCCGCCGTGCCCTGCACGACCAGCGTGGAGTTCCGTGAGATCGCGGCGGCGAGCAGCTCGGCGAGCCAGCTCTTGCCGGTGCCGGGGTCGCCGATCAGCAGCAGGCCGCGGTCGGAGGCGAGCGTGACGATGGCCCGCTCGACGATGCTGCGCTCGCCGAACCACTTCTGCGCGATCTCGCGGTCGAGCCAGTCGGCCCGCTCGGAGCCGAGGATGAACAGCCGCAGCATCTTCGGGGACAGGCGCCAGGCGAACGGCTTGGGGCCGTCGTCGACGGACTCGAGCCAGTCCAGCTCTTCGGCGTACTTGAGCTCGGCTGGTGCGCGCAACAGGTCGGACATGTCGTGCCTTTCAGGAAGTCAGGAAGGTCTTGAGTTCGTGGACGAGCTTGGTGATGTGGCCGGAGATCACCGGGGTGCCGAGGTCTTTGAACCGCTCGCGGAACCACGGGTTGACGCTGCCGCGCCCGGCGCTGGTGACCGAGCCGACCGGGATGAACTTCGCGCCCGACCGGTGGATCGCGGCCATGCTCTCGAACAGCTGCTCCACCCTGGTCTCGTAGAAGTCCGAGATCCACACGACCACGGTGTCACGCGGCTCGGCGATCTTCGGCTGGGTCAGCCCCATGGCGACCATGCCGTCGTTGCCGCCGCCGAGATTGGTGCGCAGCAACGTCTCGAACGGATCGTGCACCCACGGCGTGAGGTCGAGCGCCTGCGTGTCGTAGGCGATCAGGTGAACGTCCACTTTGGGCAGTCCGGCGAAGATGGAGGCCAGGATGGCGCAGTTGACCATCGAATCGACCATCGAGCCGGACTGGTCGATCACCGCGATCAGCCGCTGTGGCGTGGTCTTGCGCGCGGTGTGCCGGTAGTAGAGGCGGTCGACGTACAGCCGCTCCTCTTCCGGGCTCCAGTTGGTCAGGTTCTGCCAGATGGTGCGGTCGAGGTCGAGGTTGCGGAACACCCGCTTGGGCGGGACCGAGTGGTCAGGCGCGCCGACCGTCGCCTTCTCGACCTGGGTGCGCAGCACCTCGGCGACCTCGTCGACATAGCGGCGGATCAGGGACTTCGCGTTGGCCAGCGCCACTCCGGACAGGTTGTCCTTGTCGCGCAGCAATTGCTCGATCAGCGACATGCTCGGGGTGAGCTTCGCCGCGAGCGCGGGATCGGCGAGCACTTCCCGCAGCTGCATCCGGTTGACGAGGTCGGCCTCGATCTCGCCGATCTTCGGGAGCAGTGTGCTGAGGTCCGGTGTGGGATGCCCGGCGGCGGTGCCCTGCGTGCTGGGATTCGGGACGCCCGCCTCGCAGCCGAGCGCCCGCTTGAGCCAGGTCGCGTCGGCCTGCCAGCGTGACAGCTGCGCGGCGGTGACCGAGCCGGAGCCGGTGGCGAAGACGTTGAGCAGCACCTTCGAGGCCAGCGCGGCGCGGCGCACCTCGGCGGCCTTGTCCCGTTCTTCCCCGGGCTCCGGGAGCATCAGTCCGTCGAATTCGGCGGCCAGGTCCGGATACCGCTGCACGATGGAGTCGACGCCGGCGTAGGGGTCGAGCACCGCGGAGGGCAGGCCGATGTCCTCGACCACGGCGAGGCTCGCCGACTCGAGCGCGGCCTGCTCGTCGTTGTCGAACAGCCGGGAGAGCAGGCGCCAGTACAGCACCTGGCGGCGGTTGTCGTGTGATTCGGTCATGTCCGCAGCAGCTTTCCGGCTCGTTCGCGCAAGACGGCAGCGGCGTCGGTGGCGGCCTTCTCCGCCTTGACCCCGTTCTTGTCGGCCGTGCCACCCGCCCACGCCCCGGCGTGGAGTGCGGCGACCTTCTTGCGCACCACGGTTTCGACCGCCAGCGGCTGCAGGCGGAACGTGCCCGAGTCCCACCGCAGCAGGCCGATGCACGCGCCGGACTTCGCCACCGCTTCCGGCGTGAGCGGACCGGCGGCCGGGATACGGTCGACATCCACCGGCAGCCGGTGCCCGGCGACGCGGAACGCCGACTCGTCCTCGATGTCATATCCCTCAAGGAAAACCGGCACGGCGATGCTCGCCGGATGCCGGTCCAGCGGCGCCGTCGCCGGCATGGTCGCGGTGGCCAGCGCGACCCGCGCGGTGGCGAAGGCGTCGGCGGGCTCGCCCATGCGGGCATGCTCGTCGTTCCAGAGCAGGTCGCCCTCGAGCGTGATCGGCATGCCGTCGATGTCCATCGACCGGCCCTCGCTGACGGCCGCGAGCAGCGACAGGTGCGGACGCAGCAGCTGCCAGATCCCGGCGCCGATGATCGTGTCCGGCTTCGGCGCGGACACACTGGCCCGCACCAGCCGCGACGCGGAGCCGTCTGACGGCTCGAACACGGCGTGCACCTGCGCTTGCGCGGCGGTCGAATGCTCTTGCAGGTCAACACCCAGCGGCAGGAGACGGCCCGTCACGGTGCCCACCGGGGTGGCCGTGCCGGACAATGTCAGCACCATCGCCCGCGACCACAGATCACCCCAGCGCCGTGCCGGGAAACGGTCCAGCCGCGCACCGGGACACGACGCGGCGAGCTCGGCGGCGAACCCGTCGAGCAGAGCCGCCAGCCGTCGCAGCCCCGGCTCCGGGAGCAACGCCGAAATCACCGGCGCCGCACCGGAAACGAGGTCATGGTCGATGCCCTGCCATCCGGCACGCGCCAGATCGGTCAGCCACGATCGGGCGGCCGCGAGCAGATTCGGCGACTCGCCGGACGCGGTGACCACGGCGGTCTCCTCATCGAGCGGCCGCCCGATCGCCTCGGCGACCCAAGCCAGCAGCGCGTCGTGCACCGAGCCCGCCAGCGCGACACGCGCGGCGGCGAGCGCGAGAAGATGCTCCTCACCCGCGACCCCGGCCGCGGCCTTCTCGGCCGCTTCGGCGACCCGCCCGGCCAGCGGCGAACCGGCCATGGCGTCGGCCAGCTGGGTCAAGCAGGCGATCTGGGCCTGCTGCGGCCGGAGCAGCCCGGACACCAGCGCGCGGTCGACGGCGTCGACGACGGCCAGCGCCTCGTCGAGCCCCGCGACGGGTTCGGTGAACAGATCGGCCAGCATCAGACCACCGCCCTGGTCGGAGGAAACCACTGCATCTCCGGCACCGGCGCGGTCGACGGGGCCAGTTCCAAATAGGCCAGATGCCGAAGGAACCGGCTGAACACGGCCGCGGCGGCGCCTCTGTCCCCTTGGGACGGACGCGTGTCCACCATGGCGCCGCTGATCGCCGGGGCGCTCAGCTCATCCGGCTCCACCCGCAGATACCGCGCGACCCGCTCGGCGCCGTACTGCAGCACCGCCTCGGTGATCAGCGCGAGAATATGGTTGCAGAACGACCCGCGCGCGCCACCACACGGCCGGTTGTTGTTGGTGCTGCAGGCGAACTCGAACGTCCCCGCGAGCACCGACGAGACGTACACCCGCCCGATGTCGGACCCGCTGGACACCACACCCTGCACCCGCCCGTCGGCCAGCTCGACGAACGGGACCTTGGCGAGCTTGCGCGGCGACGCGGGCGGCAGCACCCGGGCCAAGCTCGAACTTTCCCAGTCAGACAACGTACTTTCTCCTTGCGGCGACACCTCGGCGGGGACAACACAGAACCTAGCGGCAGGCACCGACAGTTTTGGCCCGCACACCCGCGGACCTCACGGGCGGGCGCGCGCGAAGTGGTAACTCCGCTGCATCCAACGGAGCGGAGTCACCACTCGCGCATGGCCTTTCGGACCTGAACGAGGGGCTCCCCAGCCGCGTTCAATGCAGCGGGGGAACCTCTCGCAGGTCGTGAGTGTTCCGGCCGGTTCTCTTGAGGGGCAGGTCCGGGGCTGGTCGGTGTGGAGTTCCTTGGCCGGGTTCGAGGTGGGTGCGCGGTGAAGCGAGGGTGCCCTTGAGTGCGTAGCAAGCACTCGGGGGTCCCCTCGCTGCGTGACCAAGCTCGGATCAGAGTTGTGTCGGCGCGAGTGGTAACTCTGCTGCGTCTAACGGAGCAGAGTTACCACTCGTGCACGCTTTTCAGGCGTGAGCGAGGGGATCCCCTGCTCCGTTGGGTGCAGCAGGGGATCCCCTCGCTCACGCCCCCGCTGACCAGCGGGAGTTCGCGGCCGCGTGGCCCGTACCTGATCGGACGACACACGTACACAGACGGACGACACGCGTACCTGGACGGACGACACGACACCTGTGTGGACCCTCAGTGCGCCAACGGTTTCAGGCGGATTCGGCGAGGGTTTCGCGGGCGACGAGGACGCCGCCGACGAAGGCCACCGGCATCACGATGATCGCCGCGAGCGGGATCGCGCAGAGCAGTGAGGCGGGCAGGCCGAGGCCGAGTGCGAGCGCGCGGCGCTTGCGCAGCAGGACCGCGCGCTGCTTCAGGTCCATCCCGCGCCGGTAGAACGGGACGGCGATCAGCTCGAGCGCCAGGAACCAGGCGGTCACCAGCGCCAGCAGGACCGGGACCACGGTCTGGCCCACGACCGGGATGAACCCGGCGAGCAGCAGCGGGATGGTGAACAGCAGCGAACGCAACACCAGGAGCAGGCCGTCACGCAGGCCCATGCCCAGCAGCCGCCACCAGGGCAGGTCCACCGCGCCGGGCACGCCACCGAGGTCGTCCTCGACCTTTTCCGCGATGTGCTCGTAGAAGGGGCCGCCGACGGCGAGGGTGAGCGCCGAGAAGCCGATCATGCCGATGGCGAGCGCCGCCGCGAAGACCGCGACGCCGACCGTGACCCTGATCGTCGCCTGCCAGCCTGCCGACCAGCTGTCCGCGAACGGGGTGGCCCATGCGGCCAGGTCGTCGATCGAGTAGGCCAGCGCGACCAGGCCGCCGAGCAGCAGCAGGGTGGTCAGCACCGCGGGCAGCGCACCGATCAGCAGCAGCCGGGGTGACCGGAGCAGGATGCCCAGGCCTTGCCCGAACATCCGGAGGCCCTTGGCGAAGTCGCGCATGCGGCTATTTCTATCTCAGCGGTCCGACACTCAGCCAACCGCAGTCTCGTGGACATAGGCCCAGCCGCCTGGGCGCAGCAGCGCGCTGACCCGGCGTGCCGTCCGCTGCTCCCCCAGCACGTGCGTCTCGAGGAAGCGCACCAGGACGGCGTCGTCGAGCCGGGCGACGATGACGACTTCGGCGATCTCGATGCGCAGTCCGGGCTGGGCGTTGGCCGCGCCGGCCAGCGCCGTGAGCAGCGCTTCCCGGTCCAGAACCTCGCCGGAGACGGTGACCAGCATGAAGTCGGCCGTGTGGGCGGCGCGCAGGTCGGCCAGCACGCTGTCCTCGGCCCGTGAGCCGAGCCAGGCGGCGAGCAGGTCGTGCTGGCGGACCACCTCGGCCTCGATCCGATCTTCCATGCCCCACCTTTTGGTTCGATCAAGATGCCTGTCAATGGTACTGGCCAGCAGACCATAGCCCTGCCCAGACTGGGCCCATGACACGGACGATCACCGACCTGGACCGCTGGATCCGCGGCGAGTTCACCGGACTCAACACCAAGCTCGAAGAGATCTACTTCGCCGAAAAGACGCTCGTCCTGCGCGGCCGGGCCGAGGTGGACGATCTGACGACCACGCTCGTACGCGACGGCGGCGCGCTGATCGGCAAGATCACCGAACAACGGCAGCTGCCGGAGCACGCGGACGCGCGCTACGAGCTGCTCGGGATGGTCGGTTTCTACCTCGCCGCCTGCCGCCGCCACGAGGTCGAGCCCGACCAGGCACAGTTCGCGCCGCTCGCGCTCGCGCTGGGGGCGTCGCTCGGGGTCGCGCCGCGGTTCGCGGCTTCGCACCAGAACATCCGCAACCGGGCCGTCGGCGGGGCGTTCGCCACCTTCACCACCCTGGACAGCGAACGTATTTTCCTGCTGTACAACGGACTTTCCGTGATGGCGTACCGCCGCGCCACGCACGCGCTGCTCAGCGTGCCCGCGCTGGGTGTCTCGAATCCGCTGGCCACCTATCACCTGACCGACGCGGTGGCCGCGTTGCGCGACGTCCTGCGCTTCAGCCAGGCACTGGCGAACGAACTCGACAAGGACCGGTTCTTCTACAACATCCGGCCCTACTTCAAAAGCTATCGCGTCGGCTCGCAGGAATTCCGCGGCGTGAACGCGGGCGACTTCGCCGCGGTCAACGCGATCGACGTGCTGCTCGGCCTCTGCTCACCCCACGACCCCTTCTACCAAGGGGTGATCACCGAGAAATACCCCTACGTCGCACCAGAAGACCAGGAGCTACTGCGGTCGCTGGTGACCACCGAGTCCTTAATGGACATGGCCGTGCGCGAACTCGAAGCCGGTCCGCCGCCTGCGTCGCTGCACGGGAACGCCGAGCTGCTGCTCGACGCCTGCCGTGGGCACGGCGCCGCGACCGTCTTCCACCACAACAAGCTGGTGGCGCCGTTCCTGCGGGAACCCGCGGGCTACGCCCCGCCGGAAGACCAAGCCGACATGACGACCAGCGGATCGCCGCTGGACGCCGTGATCGAGGCGCTGGCGCGCCTGCGCGACCTGCGTGCGGCGCACGATCGCCCGGGCGTCGTGACCGCCCGGTCCACGCTCGACCGGGTCCGCGCCCTGCTCAGCGCCGGAGATCGCTGACCGTACTTCTACCTACACCGCCGCTGAAGTCGGTGAACCGGTCCGATTCGTTCGCGTTGCCGAACTCCGTCTGGGGTAATGTGCCTCAGTCCGACCGGCGAATTTGACCACGTGAGGTGCCATGACTGTCCGGCGGTATCGGGTGGCGATCGGACTGATCGTGCTCTTGGCGTGCCTGGTGGTCCTGAACGGGTTCGCGTTCTGGGGCGACACCTTCGCCCAGTGGGTCGACGACGCGCTGCAGCTGAGCACCGGGCTGTCCGCTGTGGTCTGCGGCTGGATCGCGGCGCGGCGGGTCCGCGGCACGCAGCGCTGGTGGCGGCTGCTGATCGTGTTCGGCATGGCGGGCTGGTCGGTCGGCCAGTTCATCTGGTCCTGGTATCAGCTGGTCGACGACCGGGGCCTGCCCTCACCGTCGATGGCGGACGTCGGCTACCTCACCTTCCCGGTGTTCGCGATCGCGGCGCTGGTCGTGCTCGCGAGATCGAAGGAACGGCCGCATTCCGAACGCCGCCAGCTGTCGCAGTGGACCGCGCATTTCGGGATGACCGTGGTGCTCGACGGGCTGGTGGTGACCGGCTCGATGTTCGTGCTGATCTGGACAGCGGCGCTCGGCCAGCTGGTCCATTCCACCGGCCCCGACGCGCTGGCGTGGGCGGTGGCCATCTCCTACCCGCTCTCGGACCTGGTGCTGGTCGTCATGGCGGTGCTGCTGGTCGTGTTCGACCGGGTGGACCGGCCCTACCGCGCGAACCTGCTGCTGCTCGCCGCCGGGATCGTCGCGCTCGCCTGTTCCGACGCGGTGTTCGCCTATCTCGTCAGCATCGGCGCGCAGAGCATGAAGCCCTGGTCGGACGCCGGTTTCGTGCTCGGGCCGCTGTTCATCGCGTACGCGGTGCTGGCGTCACCCGGCCGCCGCCGCGATGAGGAAGAGGACGAGGCAGGCGTCGACTGGTGGCAGGTCGCGCTGCCCTACCTGCCGGTGACCGCGGTCGCTCTGCTGATCACCGGGCAGCTGGTGTTCGGCGACGGGCCGGACGACGTCGAGGTGTACGTCGGGCTGCTGATCGTCTTCCTCGTGCTGGCGCGGCAGCTGCTCTCGCTGCTTGACAACCGGCTGCTGCTGGTCCGGGTTTACGAAGGCCAGCGCCAGCTCGCGCACCAGGCGTTCCACGACCCGTTGACCGGGCTCGCCAACCGCGCGCTGTTCGCCGACCGGCTCGACCGTGCCGTCGCCGAACAGCCGCGTGCCGAGGGCGCGCTGGTGCTGATCTTCGTCGACCTCGACGACTTCAAGGAGGTCAACGACCGGTTCGGGCACGCGGGCGGCGACCTGCTGCTGCACGAGGTCGGCCAGCGCCTGCTCGGCTGCGTCCGGTCGACCGACACGGTCGCCCGGCTCGGCGGCGACGAGTTCGCGATCCTGCTCGAAGGCGAGGTCGACGCGCCGGAGGCCGTCGCGGAGCGGATCCGCGGCGCGCTGCGGCGGCCGTTCGCGGTGCACGGGACGCTGGTCGCGGTCCGCGCGAGCATGGGACTGGTCGTCCCGGATCCCGGCGAGCCGCTGATCACCTCCGACGTGCTGCTCGGGCGGGCGGACACGTCGATGTACGCGGGCAAGCGGCTCGGCAAGGACACCACGGTCGTCTACCGCCCCTCCTCCGACGGTCCCCCCGACTTCCCTGCCGCGATGCGCCAGGCACGCGGCGGCACCCCGGCGGGCTTCACCCTCGCGTTCCAGCCGATCGTGCTGCTCGCGGACGAGGCGCCGGTGGCCGTCGAGGCGCTCGCGCGCTGGACCGCCCCGGACGGCACCGAGGTCGCGCCGGACACCTTCGTCCGCGCCGCCGAGGCCGCCGGTCTCGGCGCCGAGCTGGACGCGCTCGTCCTCGACCTCGCCTGCCGCGAGATCACCGCTCTCGAACCCGGGTTGTCGGTGCACGTCAACGTCGGCGCGAGCAGGCTCGGGACGGCTTCGCTCGAGCAGAGCATCCGCGACGCCTTGCATCGCTACCGTCTCCCGGCGTACCGGCTGGTCGTGGAGATCACCGAGACGGTGCCGATCCTCGACCTGACCTCGGCCGCCGAGGCGATCTGGCGGCTGCGCGCGCTCGGCGTCCGCGTCGCGCTCGACGACTTCGGGGCCGGCTACAGCTCGCTGACCTGGCTGCACTCACTGCCCGTCGACCTGATCAAGCTGGACCGGGCGCTCACCACGGGCATCCAGCCCGCCCGCGACGCGGCCCTGTGCCGTTCGCTGGTCGGGTTGTGCGCGGACCTGGAGCTGGCCGTGGTCGCGGAGGGCATCGAGACCGCCGAACAGGCCGAGCTGATCACCCGCGCGGGCTGCACGATGGCACAGGGGTACCGCTTCGGACGCCCGGCGCCCCTGAGCGACCTGGGGCTCTCCGGCGCCGTTTTGCCTGGTTAGAAGGGGTCGTGCGCGTTGCGGGCGGTTCTAACCGCCCGCAACGCGCACGACTCATTCGGCTTGGACGCCCGGCGGCAGCACGCCGAAGATGGTCGCGGTCGAGCCCGCACCACGCCGGTGGATCGGCCCGCCCGCCAGCACCCAGGCGCCAGTGGCCGGCAGCGCGCGCAGGTTCGCCAGGATCTCCAGGCTGATCCGGTGCCGCTGGTAGACGAGCTTGGACACGGTGTAGGTCTCGTCGGTGCCGACGTCCGGGCTGAACGTGTCGGTGCCCGTGCCACCACGGAGGCCGATGCGGCCGGTGTCGATGAGCCACTTGACCGCCGGGATCGAGAAACCGGGCTGGTGGATGCCGCCGTTGGCGTCGAGGTTGGGGAACGCCGGCGTGCCCCACTTGGCGTCCCAGCCGGTCCACAGGATGACCATCGCGCCGTCCGGGATGCGGCCGTGCTTGCGTTCCCACGCCTTCAGGTCGTCGATCGTCACCGCGTAGTCGGCGTTGTGCGCCGCCTTCGCGCGGATGTCGATCTTGACGGCCGGCCGGAACAGGTCGGCGGGGTCCATCTCGTCGGCGAGCGGCTCGCCGGTGTTGAAGTGGCCTGGCGCGCCCCAGTGCGTCCCCGTGTGCTCGCCCTCGCGGACGAACTGCAGGTAGTAGCCGTCACGCGGGATCGTGGCGATGGTCTCCAGCGTGAACGCCGGGTCGCCGGGGAACACGTTCGTCGTGGCCGGGTCGTTGACGTGCGACAGGTTGACCAGGTTCAGCTGGTCGAGCCGGACGGGCAAGGCCGCGGTCTCCGTGGCCTCGGCGGTGCGCCCGGCCGTCATCGCGCCGAACAACCCCGCCACCCCGGCGGCCAGCACTCTTCGCCTCATCGGCATGCGATCACCTTTCGAACCAGCCCGCCGCGCGGCGGGCTTGGACGGTGATATCACCCGGCTGCCCTCTTGCCCAAGGCTTTGCGGGCCATCACACGGCGAGACACGGCGATTCGGAGTAACGCGCTGCCCCATCTGCGAAGGGGTACTACCGAGCGGGCACCGGGACCGGCTCGGCGGGGTCGTGGCCGAGTTTGAGACGGGCGCCGCCGTCGGGGAAGGTCTCCGCCCAGAACCGGTCATCCCGCTCGCAGGCGCCGCCGACATCCGACGCGATGGTCCGCGCGGTCGCCGATTCCGCTTGCGGCGCACCGAAAGTGACGTCGATCGGCGGCAGGTCCGCGCAGAGCACGCCGTCGACGTAATACCCGATGAACGAGCCGGGCGTGTTGTTGAGATCGCCCGAAGCCGCGTCGATCTTCCAGGCGCCGATCGCGATCGGATCCCGTGCCGGTTCGACGGACGCGTCACGGAACGTGCCACGCCACGTGGTCTTGCCGCCGTCGGGCTCGTCACGCGCGACGGTCAGCTCGTACCGGTGCCCTCGCTCGACCGGCAGCCCGGTGAGTTCGCAGGTCGCGCCGTCGACGCCATCGGTGCCGGTCCGGCAGGTCTCCGGGGCGGCCGGTTCCACGCCGGGGCCGAAGATGGAGAACAACACGTGCATCGTGCCGTCCGGGTACGGCTGCAGCGCGAGGTAGGCCCAGTCGTCACGGGCGAGGAAGCCGAAGTGCCTGGCGAACCGGTAGCCGCCGCCCGCGGGGAAGGCGGTCAGCGTGATCGGCAGCGTCATCGACCGCCAGCCGGCCACCTGCGGGGTCGCCGTGCTGACCAGCGAGCTTTGCGTGCCGGCGAGCCCGCCGGGCGTCCCGCGCACCGGCACCGGGACGCGGCCGGGCACCACCGAGGCGGGGTCGAGGTTCGCGGCGGTGAGCGCCAGCTCCAGCGTGATCCTGGGCAGCCGTGGCGAACCGGGCCGCAGCCGCACGGTCAGGTTTCCGGTCACGTCGGCGGGGATCTCCTTGATCTGACAGGAGAACTTGCCGCCCTGCGGCGCGAGTTCCGCGGTGCACGTCCACCGATCCGACGCGGCGGTCAGCGAGGCCAGTTCGCCGGTCAGCGTCCCCGTCACCTGGACGTCGGCGGCGGTCGCGGGCCCGTCGTTGCGCAGGCTCAGGTCGACGGCCGTGTCCACGCCGGTGCCGTGCACCTCGCGCTGCGCCGTGCTCAGCCGCAGGATGGCGGTCCCGTCGGCGTGCGCGGGCGGCGCGACCGTCCACAGCAGACAGGACAGGCCGATGACCGCGAGCTTCCTTGCCGACCTGGGCACGGCCGGACCTCCCTCGACGCGGGGCTGTTCGATCAAGGTCGACTATTACCCGCACGCGCGGGCCACGGCGCGGCATGTCCGTCGTGTGAGTGACCCCGTACCCCGGGCGGACCGATGGGGCGGACCTGTGTTCCCCTCCGGGTGGGCGCCCGCGCGGGCACTCCCGCGAACCGCCTCCGCCGGTGCATGGTGGTCAGGTGCTGAACATGATCCAGAGCGCCGCCACCGACACCGTGACCGTCGTGCTGGCCGACGAGCAGCCGGTGGTCCGCAGTGGCCTGCGCGTGCTGCTCTCGGCCATCGACGAGGTCGGCGTCGCGGGTGAGGCCGGCACGGCGCAGCAGGCACTGCGGGAAACGCTCCTGCACCGCCCCGACGTGCTGGTGCTGGATCTGCGGCTCGGGATCGGCGTGGTGCACGAGGTGCGGCGGCGCTCGCCGGGCACGGCGGTGCTCGTGTTCACCACGATCGACGACGACGAAGCGATCTTCGGCGCGTTGTGCGCCGGTGTCCGCGGCTATCTGTTGAAGGGCACCGAACCGGACGACCTCGTGCAGGCCGTGCGCAGTGTCTGCGCCGGCGCGGCGATCCTCGCCCCTTCGATCGCCGCGCGGATCGGCGAACTGCTGTCCCGCCGGATCGGGCCGCCCAGCGTGCCCGGGCTGACGGCCAGGGAGCACGAGGTGCTCACGTTGATGGCCGGCGGGCTGCGCAACTCGGAGATCGCGATGCGGCTGCGGCTCGCGTCGAAGACGGTGAGCAATCACATCTCGGCCATTTTCGCCAAGCTGGGTGTGAAAGACCGGACCGCGGCGGTCATCGTGGCGCGCGAAGCGGGCCTGGGTAAAGGTCAGCTCGCCTCGGTGAGATAGCGGGCCTGCGAGGGCGTCACGATCTCGGGCCGCACCGGGGTTTCGCCGCGCAGGTGGTCCCGCAAAGCCCGGTGGGTCATCGGAAGCGTGCCCGCGACGACGGCGAGCTTGGCTCGCGGCGGACTGGCGGCGAGCATCGCGAGACGCGCCGCCGGGCGGACGGCCACGTCGACGGCACGGAACTGGTCGAAGCCGCCGAGCTCGCGCATCCACTTCGGCAGGCTGGCGATCGTGAGCGGGGCCATCAGCCTGCTCATCGCCCACAGCCGCACTTTGCCTTGCGCACGCGGGGTGCGCAGCAGATAGTGCATTCCCTCGCGGGCGCGCTCGGTCACGCACAGGGTCGGGCGGACGGCCGCGAAGTAGTCGCGCACCGCGTCACGGGAAGCCGGCACATCCGACGGCTTGCAAGTCTGGAGTTCCGCGGCGACGACGCAGTCCGCCCAGTAGCGGGCCTCCTCCGCCGGGGACAGCGGGCCGGGCCCGTACAGCTCGTAGCACTTGAGCACCGAATGCCAGCCGGTCACGTGGATCCACAGCTGGGATTTCGGGTTGTTGGCGCTGTAGCGCTTGCCGGTGACCGGCTCGATGCCGGTCGCTTCGGCGTGCACCTTCATCAGGTGCTCGGACAGCGCGAGCACCGTGGGACTGTCGGCCACCGCGACCGTCAGGAAGTACGCCAGCGTGCGGTCGAGCCGCCCGACCGGATCGGTGTAGATGCCGCGCAGGTCGGCGACGGCCGCGGTGAGGAACGGGTCGAAATGCTCGAGCACCACGGATCGCTGGAAGCCGATCAGCGCGGTGGGCGCTGTCCACACCTTCCACGTCGGCGAGTCCGGTCCGAAGAAGCCATAGTCCTGGCGGGTCATCGCGACTCCTCTGAATTACTACGGTTGAGTAGTAATATGCTACGCTGGAGTAGCTTTGTCCATAGGGAGGCGGGATTGACCAGCAAAAGGCGCGTCTACGCGGCGAGAGTGCCCGCCGGGCAACGCCGGACCGAACTGCTCGACGCCGCGCTGTCGCTGGTGGTCACCGCCGGGCACAGCGCGGTGACGATGGAGGCGGTCGCCGAGCGCGCGGGCGTCACGAAACCGGTCGTATACGGCGTTTTCGACAATCGGGCCGCCTTGCTGAGCGCGTTGCTGCGCCGAGAGCAGGAACAAGCCTTACGCCAAGTGCTCGAAATAATGCCGGACGATCTCACCGCGCCGGACCTGTTACCTCAACTGCTGCGCGATTTTCTCGACGTGGTCGCCGCCTCGCCCGACCGCTGGCGTTGCGTCGTCATGCCGATGCCGGACCTGCCCGCGCAGTTCCACGCCGCGCGCGAGGCGGCCCGCGCGCTCACACTCGCACGCGCGCAAGACTTCGCGCGCGCGACGTTCCACTGGCTCGATCCCGAAATCGCCGCGCACACGATGGTCACGCTCGCCGAAATGGCCGCCAGGCTCGTCCTCACCGATCCGGCGCACTTCCGGCCAGACCGGTTCGTCGAAGCGCT
This sequence comes from Amycolatopsis xylanica, assembly GCF_900107045.1. Lineage (GTDB taxonomy): Bacteria > Actinomycetota > Actinomycetes > Mycobacteriales > Pseudonocardiaceae > Amycolatopsis > Amycolatopsis xylanica. Next base: position 169,656 of record NZ_FNON01000001.1, on the reverse strand, counting down.
GAACGCGCTGACCGCCTCGCGAGTCCACTGAGGACGGTTGGCCGCCGGAACAATACTCATGGCGGGTTGTTGGGGCCCCTCGCAAAGGGGACGCTGTCCGTGGCTCCGAGGCGCGGGGCCCAGGAAGGACAACCCCATGAGATCGAGGGTACTTTCCGCTGCGCTCGCACTGGCCACCAGCCTGCTGGGAGTAGCGGCCTTCACGCCATCGGCCCAAGCAGCGGCCTGCGGCGACCAGCTCATCGGCAATGGTGGTTTCGAAAGCGGCACGGCGCCGTGGACGCAGACCACCGGCGTCATCACCGCTGGTACGACCGCCGAGCCCGCCCATGGTGGCACCATGGAAGCGAAGCTGGGCGCGCGTGGCACCACGCATACGGACACTCTTTCGCAGTCGGTCACTTTGCCGACCGGATGTTCCTCGGCGACGCTCACTTATTGGGCGCATATCGACACCAAGGAAACGACCACCAGCACCAAATACGACACTTTGGTCGTACAGGCCGGATCGGACACTCTGGCCAGTTACTCCAATCTGGACAAGAACACCGGCTACGCGCTGCGCACCGTCGACATGACGCGCTATCTCGGGCAGACCGTGACGCTGAAGGTCACCGGCTCCGAGGATTCCAGCCTGGTGACCAACTTCGTACTCGACGACTTCTCGCTCACCACCGGCACCGGAACTCCCCCTGACACCACGCGGACCCCGATCAATCCCGCGTACACGGTGAACCTGACGTCGAACGCCTCCGGCGACACCTGGACCGGGCACCAGACGGCGAGCTTCACCAACGGTTCCGCGACGCCGCTGCCCGAGGTCTACCTCCGGCTGTGGGACAACTACCACGGCAGCTGCCCGAGCACGCCGATCACGGTGACCAACGTCACCGGCGGCACCGCGTCCCCGCTGAGCGTCGACTGCACCGCGCTGAAGATCACCCTGCCCACCCCGCTGGCGCAGAACCAGTCCGCCACGATCGGCTTCGACCTGGGCATCGTCGTGCCCAGCGGTGCGGACCGGTTCGGCCACGACGGCGCGTACAACATGATCGGCAACGCACTGCCCGTGCTCGCGGTCCGCGACGGCGCCGGCTGGCACCTCGATCCCTACACCAACAACGGCGAGTCGTTCTATTCGCTGATCAGCGATTTCGACGTCACACTCGTGCACCCCACCAGCCTGCTGACCCCGGCGACCGGCACGTCGACCGAGACCACCAGCGGCAGCACGACCACCACCCACGCCACCGCGGCCAAGGTGCGTGACTTCGCCTGGGGCGCCGGGCCGTTCGCCAAGATCTCGGGCACCTCGAACAAGGGCTTCAAGGTCAACGTCTACTCGGCCAGTGGTATCTCGTCGGCCAACGCGACATCCATGCTCAACCTCGCGAAGGACTCGATCGACGTCCACTCGGGACGGTTCGGGGACTACCCGTACTCCGAGCTGGATGTGGTGCTGGACAACAACTTCTGGTTCGGCGGGATGGAGTACCCCGGCTTCGTGATGGACCTCGTGTCGAACGTCGCGCTGCCGCACGAGATCGCGCACCAGTGGTTCTACGGCATCGTGGGCGACGACGAGTACAACTCGCCGTGGCTGGACGAGAGCTTCACCGACTACGCCACCGACCTCTACCGTGGCGTGACCGGCAGCGGCTGCGGCATCACCTGGCAGTCGAGCGCGGAGAAGCTGACCAACTCGATGGCCTACTGGGACGCGCATTCCTCCCGGTATTCCACGGTCGTCTACAACTACGGCAAGTGCACCCTGCACGACTTGAGGCGGCTCATCGGTGACACCGCGATGGCCAACCTCCTCAAGACCTACGCGCAGTCGCACTGGTACGGCGTCTCGACCACGGCCGAGTTCAAGGCCGCGGCCCAGGCGGCGGCGGGCTCGACCGACCTGACGTCCTTCTGGGCGTCCCACCGGGTCGAAGGCTGACAGCGAGATAAAGCGGGCTTTATCCCGGGCGCTCTTCCCGGGATAAAGCCCGCTTTATCCTGTTTCTCAAGCTTTCGTGACGAGCGCCTTGGCGTGGGTGGCGTAATGCGCGGTGGCGATCGCGCCGGACATCGCCAGCACCAGCCCGGCGACGGTGAACGAAGCGAATCCGTCACGCACCCGGTCGTCGAGGAAGACCAGCCCGATCAGCGACGACAACGCGGTGTTCGTGGTGAACATGATCGCGTTGGCTGCCGTCGCGCCACCCTTCTGCAACGCCATCGCGAACGCCACGGCCGCGCCGAGCCCGTTCAGGATCATCGCCCACACGGACGGCTCGACCAGCAGCAGCCACTTCGCGTCGGGCACGTGCAGCGTCCGCGCCGAAACCCCGACGACGCTGAACCCGAGCCCGGTGGCGAACGCCAGCACCTGGGCGGCCCACGGCCGGTCATGGCGCCGGACGTAGTACGCGATCGCGAACACCACGATCGCCATGGCGGGCAGCGCCCAGCGCCACTGCGTCGGCAGCACCCGCGCGGGCCCCGGCTGCGCGGACAGCCCCAGCAGCACCAGCCCGACCGCGCCGACCCCGAGCGCCATCCAGCCCTGCGGCGCCAGCCTGGCGCCCAGGAACGCCGAGATCACGGCCGTGACGCCGACACTGAACGCGAGCACGGACTGCACCAAGAACAACGGCAGCCGATGCAACGCGGCCGCCGCGCACGCGAACCCCACCAGGTCCACCCCGATGCCGAGGAAGTAGATCGACTGGTTGCGCAGGTTGACCAGGTCGAGCGCCCGGCCCCCGTACGCGCCCGCCCGCCGCACGCCGATCGACTCCAGCACCGAGCCACTACCCGACGCGAGCGCCGCCAGCAGCGCGAGGACGTAGCCGAGGATCATGCCCGCAGTCTTTCAAGCCGCCGCGCCCGGTCGCGGCGTGGGTGCCACCGCACGCCCGGGTGGTAGCGGTGCGTGCACGACCGCTCACCAGCCCAAACCCTCCCCCGGCGTCGTGAGTGCCGCTGCGGCTCTGAGCGCTGACGTCGTCGAGCACGTGCATACACGCGAAAGCCGAGTTCGGGACATTGAGTGGCCAAAAGTCAAGTTTCGCGTGCATACGATCTTCGCGAGTGGAGGAATCTGGCCGCTCAACGTCCAGATTCCTCCTTTCATGCCATGTTCGGGCCCTCGCCGTATGAAGGCTCCCCTCATCCACTCTGGGCTGGATGAAGGCTCCCTTCATCCAGCCATACGTGATGAAGGCTCCCCTCATACAGCCCGCGTTGGGTGAAGGAGGCCCTCATTACCCGGGCCCCGGAAAGTGCCCGTCTCGGGTCAAGATCCCTTGCCTGCGAACAGATCCATCATGCGGACGCATCACCGCCGGGATAGAGTGACAGGCCCCTCTTCGAGAGCGAGGACCGTATGCTCGCCATCGTCGCCGCGGTGCTGTTCGGGATCGCGTTGCTGCTCCAGCTGGCCGATCTGGCTTTCGGTCAGGTGATCACCGGCACCACCCTCATCACCGCCGGGCTGCTCTGCATCGCGCTGCACATGGCGGGCGTCGCCACCTCACGCAAATCCTTCAGGCGACGTCGGCGTTAAGCACTGTCCATAGTGGACCAGAGCTAAAACTGTCGGTGCCCGATGCTAGCTTCGGTGACATGATCACTTCATTCAGGATCGGGTTTCCCGACGAGCAGCTGACCGACCTCCGCGACCGTCTGCACCGCACCCGCTGGCCCGATGCCGAGCCCGTCGGTGACTGGTCGCAAGGCGTTCCCTTGGCGTACTTGCGCGAGCTGTGCGCGTACTGGGCCACCGGCTACGACTGGCGGGCGACCGAGCGAAGGCTCAACGCGCTGCCGCAGTTCCGCACGGACATAGACGGGCTCGGTGTCCACTTCATCCATGTGCGCTCGCCGCATCCGAACGCCCTGCCGCTCGTGCTCACGCATGGCTGGCCGGGTTCGGTGCTCGAATTCGAGAAGGTGATCCCGTCGCTGAGCGACCCGCCCGACCCCGCCGACGCGTTCCATGTGGTGTGCCCGTCGCTGCCCGGGTACGGCTTCAGCGATCGTCCCGGCGAGCCGGGATGGTCAGTGCAGCGGATCGCCCGCGCGTGGGCGGAATTGATGGCGCGCCTGGGTTATGAGCGCTATGGCGCGCAGGGCAGCGATTGGGGCACCAGCGTCACCACGAGCCTGGGCCAGCAGGACGGCGCCCATCTCGCGGGGATCCATGTGATGCCGCCGATCGCCGCACCCGACCCGGCGACGCTCGACGATCTCACCGACGCCGAACGGCAAGCGCTCGCCGATCTGCGGCACGCGGAGCGGCACGAGTCGGGCTACGCCGAGCAGATGACGACCAAGCCCCAGACGGTCGGCTACGCGCTGAACGACTCGCCTGCCGGTCTCGCCGCGTGGATCGTCGAGAAGTTCCGGTCGTGGACCGACGGCGAGCTGGACCGGGTACTCACCTGGGACGAGCTGCTCGACGACATCACGCTGTACTGGCTGACCGGCACGGCGACCTCGTCGGCCCGGTTGTACTGGGAGAGTTTCCGTGAGGTCGGTGAGTGGTTCTCGCGGTCCACCGAGGACACGGTGGACGTGCCGAGCGGCTGTTCGATCTTCCCGAAGGAGATGCCGCGGCCCTCGCGGCGCTGGGCGGCCAAGCGGTACACCGACATCCGTCACTGGGGCGAGCCCGGACGCGGCGGGCACTTCGCCGCGTTCGAGCAGCCCGAGTTGTTCGTCGAGGAGGTGCGTGCCTTTTTCCGGCTCGTCCGCTAAGCAGCGGGATCGCAGAACGCGACCTCGGGGTAGCGCTGGGATGGCTTGTCCAGCAACGGTTCCCGGTCATGGCGCAGGTGCAGGTCGAAGAACGCCCCGACGTAGGCGCGGGTGATCTCCGAGGTGCGCGCGGCGGACAGGGTGGCGCCGAAGTCGATGCCGAACTGCTCGGCGAGCAGGCCGACGTCGGTGAACGACGCGTGCACCGGGCCGTCCACGACGAGCCAGCGCTTCCAGCCGGTCAGGTGCCGCCAGTCGCGTTCCCAGGTGATGACCGGGCTCGGCAGGCCCGGCGTGTACTGCGACGCCCTGCCCAGGAACAGGAACGGCCGGGACAGGCCGCTGTCGGGGATCGGGGTGTTGGTGGTGCCGTCGATGTCGACGCCGGCGCGTACCCGGGCGTCCGTGACCATGGTGGTGACGGCGGCAGAGCCACCCGCGGAATGGCCTGCCATCGCGATGCGGGCCGGGTCGATCAGCCGGGCACCGGGCCACGGCGGGTGCGGACCGGTCAGTTCGTCGAGCACGAAGGAGGTGTCAGCGGCGCGTCCCGCGTCGAGCTTCGCCCAGAACGCCAGATCGTGGAGCACTTCGCAGGAGGCGCAGGTCACGACCCGGCCGTCGGGGAACTCGGTCGCCGCGTTCTCGTAGGTGTGCCCGATCGCGGCCACCACGTAGCCGTGGCTGGCCAGGTCCTCGGCGAGCGAGGAGAGCGTCGCGCGGGGCTTCGTGTAGCCCGGCGAGAGCACCACCAGAGGGAGACTGTGCTTGCCTCCCCACGGTTTCGCATCGCTGACGGCGTTGGTCCTGGTCTTGCTCAGTATGTCGGGCGGCACGGTGGTGATGCCCCCGTCGGCCAGGAACAGCTCCGACTCACGGGGCGTCATGTACTGCGCCCGGTGCCCGTCGAGAGGCAGCGCCGGGTACCACAAGGTGACCATGAGTTCCCGCGCGTGCGCTTCGGGAACCCAGGGATCAGGACGGGAGGTGTCCTTGAGATACAGCGAGGTGTTGCCGACGGGGTAGTGCCCGGTCGGCTTGGGCAGGTACGGCGTTTGCGCGGCTTCCGCCACCGAGGTGGACGTCACGATGGCCAGCAATCCGGCCACGGCGGCCAGTATGGGTTTTCGCATGGAGTCTCCCCTGGTCGATGAGGTGTTCGACGCTAGGGGCGGGCGGGAACCGGGCGCGTCGGTCGGCCGGGCCATCTTGGGCTACGCCGTCATCCGCGCGGTGTAGTCCGGCGATGGATGCCTGAGCGTCGTGCGCTCCGCGAGAATGGGCCGGTGACGAACGCGCGGCTCAGGGAGTGGATGAGGCCCGCCGGTCAGCCGCCGAGGCTGACTTGGCGCGGCAGGCTCTTCGACGTGGTGTTCGCGCTCGTGCTGGCCGCGATGGCGGTCCACTACACACTCGACAACCTGCTCGGCCTGATCAGCCCGCCCCGGCGAGTGAGCCCGCTCGCGCCGGGTGACTGGATCCCGCTGATCGCCGTCGGACTGGCTGGCACGGTGCCGCTGATGTTCCGCCGCCGGTATCCGCTGGCCGTGCTCTGGCTGGTGCTCGCCGCGATACTGGTGACCCCGCCGGACACGCCGAGGCTCACCTTCTACGCCGGGGTCGTCGCGGCGTACAGCGCGGCCGCGTACAGCCCGTACCGGATGCCGACGCTGGCGAGCCTCGCCGTGCTGGTGCTCGTGGTCGACGTGGTCACGGACGACACCCCGGTGCCCACGGTCCCCACGCAGTACGTCCCGCTGCTGGTCGTGTTCCTGGCGGTCGGGGCGGCGTACGGGGTGCGATCGTGGCGCGTCCGCACGGACGAGAGCCGCAGCCGTCTGTCCACTGTGGAGCGTGAGCGGGCGGACGCGGTTCGCCGCGCGGCCGAGCTCGAACGCACCCGCATCGCCCGCGAGCTGCACGACGTGGTGACGCACAACGTCAGCATGATGGTCATCCAGGCCGGCGCGGCCAGGAAGGTCATGGACGCTTCTCCCGAGCAGGCTCGCGAGGCCCTGCTCGCGGTCGAGGCCGCGGGCCGGGCGGCGATGGCCGAGCTGCGCCACGTCATGGGCCTGCTCGCCGCCGACGGCACGGCCACCGCCGAACTCGCCCCGCAGCCGGGACTCGACCAGGTCGCGGCGCTGGTCGGCCGTGTGCGCGAGACCGGGCTGCCGGTCGAGCTGACGGTCGCGGGTGAACCGCGTCCGCTCGCGTCCGGCGTCGAGCTGGCCGCGTATCGGGTGGTCCAGGAGGCGCTGACCAACACGGTCAAGCACGCGACGGGAGCGAAGGCGACGGTGACCGTCGACTACGGCGCCGACCGGCTCAAGGTCGAGGTCACCGACACCGGCGGCGACGCGGCGGCCGCCGTCACCGGCGCCGGGCGCGGGCTGATCGGCCTGCGCGAGCGCCTCGCGCTGTACGGCGGAACGCTCCGCAGCGGGCCTCGGGCGCACGAGGGCTACCGTGTCACCGCGCTGATCCCCTTGGAGGCACTGTGACTCCGCGCGTGGTGGTCGCCGACGACCAGGCGCTGGTCCGCACCGGCTTCCGGATGATCCTGACCGCCGACGGCATCGACGTGGTGGCCGAGGCGAGCACCGGGGCCGAGGCCGTCGACGCGGTCCGCCGCACCCGCCCTGACGTGGTGCTGATGGACATCCGCATGCCGGGGCTCGACGGCCTCGAAGCCACCCGCCGCATCCTCACCGGCGGCGAGCACGAACCCCGCGTGCTCATGCTGACCACCTTCGACCTCGACCACTACGTCTACGCCGCGCTGGCGGCGGGAGCCAGCGGCTTCCTGCTCAAGGACGTCACCCCCGAGCACCTGGTCGCCGCCGTCCGCCTGGTCCGCTCGGGCGACGCGCTGCTCGCGCCGGCCATCACCCGCCGCCTCGTCGAACGCTTCGCCCGCACCGAGCCCGCCGCCGCGCCGGTCCACCGTGACCTGTCCGCGCTGACCCCGCGCGAGCTCGAAGTGCTGCGCCTGCTCGCCCAAGGCCTCAGCAACTCCGAGCTCGCCGCCCGGCTCCACCTCTCCGAAGCGACCGTGAAAACCCACGTCGCGCGCATCCTCGCCAAACTCGGGCTCCGCGACCGCGTGCAGGCCGTCGTCGTCGCGTACGAGACCGGCTTGATCAGCCCGGCCGGGAACGCCGGCCTCACTCCGACGCGAACTCCGCCTCCAGCAGATCGGTGAACACGCCGATCGGATCCGGCCTGCCACCCGCCGCCCAGTCACCGTTCACGTTGACCACGACCAGCCGCGAGCCGTCGCGGGTGCCGAAGCTGTACGACCACGACCCGTGGATGGCGCCGCCCATGCCCCAGACCTCGGTGCCGCGGGCCAGCCGCACGGAAGCGACCCCGAGGCCGTAGCCGGTATTCGGGATCCACTTGTCCCCGGTCGCCACGGTCGTGAACATCTCCTGCTGCTCGGCCGGTTTCAGCAAGCCCCCACCGAGCAGCTCGCGGAAGAACACGCCGAGGTCGGCGGCGGTGGAGATCATGTCGCCTGCCCCGCGGGCCCACGACGGGTTCAGCTCGGTCACGTCACGCCCGTCGATGTCGGGCAGGTAGAGCTTGGAGTAGTGCCTGCTGTGCGGCCCCGCAATCGACGCGTCGTCGCCGACCGGCACGGAAGTCCCGGTGAGCCCGAGCGGCCGCAGAACGCGCCGCGAGATCTCGTCGGCCAGCGACGCCCCGGTCACCCGCTCGATGAGCAGCCCGGCCACCACGTAGTTGGTATTGGAATAGCCCCACGCCGTGCCGGGCGCGAAGTCGGCCGGATGCGACATCGCGATCTCCACCAGCCGCTCCGGCTTGATGCTGTCGAAGCGGTGCTCGAGGAACGCGAGCCCCGTGTAGGTCGCGATCAGCGCGGGAGCCAGCACGTAGTTGAAGAGGCCGCTGGTGTGGTTGAGCAACTGCCGGACGGTGATCTCGTCGCCGATCAGGCCCGGCAGCCACGTCGCCACGGTGTCGTCGAGGCTCAGTTCACCCTCGCCCGCCAGCTGCAGCACGACCGTGGCCACGAAGGTCTTGGTGGTGCTGCCGATCCGGAACCGGTGCCCGGCCTCGCGACGTGCGCCGGTCTCGATGTCGGCGACACCGGCAGTGCCGAACCAGCGGTCCTGGCCATGGTGGATTTCGGCGAGAATGCCGGGCACACCGCCGTCGGCGACCGCGCCGTCGAGTACCCGCATGACGGAGTTCTTCATTGTTGATCCCCATTTCCTGTGGTTTTCCCCTACGAGAAACGCTACAGGCGAGGTTGCTTTTCCAACAACATGAACGGCTTCACAAACCCGGAACACAGCTGGTAAATTCGCTGAATCATTGCAATGAGAATGCGAGGTAATGCAACACGGTGTTGCAATGGACTATTGCTTAACGCTTACACTGATCCCATGCCAGGAGGAAGACTCACCCGCCAGGACCGCCAGCTCATCGCCACCGGGCTGGCACGCGGGCTCAGCTTCAACGAGATCGCCAAGAGCCTGGCCCGCCCGACCTCGACCATCACCCGCGAGGTGGCCCGCAACGGCGGACCCAACGCCTACCAAGCACATCGGGCCCAGCAGGCGACCACGCGGCGCGCACGCCGGGCCAACCAGGCCGGCCCGCCCGAGCCGATCGCCGACGACACCGGCGGCCGCGACCCCGAGACGGTGCGGCGGCTCGAGGCGCGGTTCACCGAAATGCTGGTACAGGCCGGGCTTCCGCGGATGCCGACCAGGGTGCTCGCCTCGCTCTACACCACCGACACCGGCAGCCTCACCGCCGCCGACCTGGCCAGGCGCCTGCGCGTCAGCCCGGCGTCGGTGTCCAAGGCGGTCGCCTACCTCGAAGATCAGCAGCTGATCCGGCGTGAACACGACGAGCGCCGCGACCGCTACGTCCTCGACGACGACCTCTGGTACCGCTCGATGCTGGCGAGCGCCGAGCGCAACGCGACGCTGGCCGCCGCCAGCCGCGAAGCGTCCGAAGCACTCGGCGCCGAGACCCCGGCGGGCATCAGGCTGGGCAAGGCAGCCGAATTCCTCCAGCAGCTCAACCACGACATCGTCGAAGCGGCGAAGCGCCACCACCTCCTAGAGCGCTAGAGTCCTTTTCCGGCAAGAACAAACGGGGAGGGGCACCTGCTTGACCAGCCAGTTCGGGGCACGGCTGCGGCAGCTCCGGCTGCGGGCGGGGCTGACGCAGGAGGAGATGGCCGCGCGGTCCGGCGTCGGCGTCCGCACCATCCGCGGGCTCGAGACCGGTGAGCGTGCCGACCCGCGCATGGTCACCGTGCGCCTGCTCGCGGACGCGCTGAGCCTGGACATCGCCGAGCGCGACGACCTGCTCGCCGTCGCCATCGGCAAGCCAGGCCGCGCGCTCGCGCCCGCCGAGCCGGTGCCCGCCGAGGAAGACCCGCTCGCCGAGGCCGCCGATCAGCTCGCGCAAGCCGTCCGAACCCGGTGGCAGCGCGAGGAAGAACATCGCCGGATCCACGATCCGTTCCCGTTGCCGGTGCGCTGGCAGCCCGTGTCCGACGACCTGATGGACCACTGGGCGAACATCCGCCGGGCGCCCGCCGGGGAAACGGCCGAGCCGGTGTCACTCGACGGCGGGCTGGGTGAGATCGCGGAGGTCTACCGGCGCGTCCCGTCCGGCAGGCTGGTGGTGCTCGGCAGGGCCGGCGCCGGGAAAACGATCCTGACCTTGCGCTTCGTGCTGGATCGGCTCGCCGATCGGGGCCGCGCCGATCCGGTGCCGGTCCTCTTCGGCCTCGCCTCTTGGAATCCGGCCACGACGTCGCTGCGGGATTGGCTCACCGGCAGGCTCGTCCGCGACCATCCGGGACTCGCCGCGCCGGCACACGGCAGCCCGACCTTGGCGGCCGCGCTGGTCGACCACGGCTGGATCCTGCCGGTGCTGGACGGCTTCGACGAACTCGCCGACGGGCTCCATCGCCCCGCGCTGCTCGCGCTCAACGCGACCACCTTGCCGTTGCTGCTGACCAGCAGGCCCACCGAGTTCGCGGCCGCCGTCGCTGGCACCGACGTGCTCACCGCGGCCGCCGGCGTCGAACTGACCGACCTCTCCCCCGCCGACTGGGCGAGCTACCTGCCGCGCAGCGCCCGCAAGCTCACCGCCGACGACGCGACCGTCTGGGATCCGATACTCGCCCGGCTGCGCGACGATCCGGACAGCCTCGCGCATCTCACCGCGGTGCTCGCGACGCCGTTGATGGTCGTGCTGGCCCGCACGATCTACAGCGACTCCCCCGGCCGCGACCCCGGCGAACTCCTGGACACGACCCGGTTCCCCATCCCCAGCGCGATCGAAGACCACCTGCTCGACGACTTCGTCCCCACCGTCTACCGGCAGCGGCCCGGCGAGCAGCGCTGGGACCCCGACCACGCCGAGCGCTGGCTGCGCCTGCTCGCCGCGCACCTCCACGACCTCGGCACCCGCGACCTCGCCTGGTGGCAGCTCGGCGCCGGGATGCGCCGGTCCTCGCGGATGCTCTGGATCGGCCTGATCGTCGGCCTTGTCAACGGCCTGCTGAACGGCGTCGTGGTCGCGTTCCGCTATCGGCCGATCGACGGACTCGTGTCCGGCCTGGTCGCCGCGGCCTCGGTCGGCCTGGCTTTCGGGCTGGCACACGGACTGGTCGGCGGTGGCGCGCTCGGTGAACCGTCACGCACCAGGATCCACCTGGTCAGCGGCCTGCGGCAGGTGCGGGCGAAGATCGTGCGCAGACTGCTGGCCGGGCTCGCGGGCGGCCTGGCGGGCGGGCTCGTGCTCGGCCTCACCGGCGGGCTCGGCGTGGAACTCGTCGGCGGCGTCGGCAACGGCTTCGCGAGCGGGATCACCTCGGGACTGAGCATCGGGCTCGCGGGCGGTGTGGTGTTCGCGATCATGGCCGGGCTCGAGGCGCCAGCGGACATCCGCTCCGCGGTCAGCCCCGGTGAGCTGCTGGCCGCGAACCGGACGACCGTGCTCGTCCAGCTGCTCGTGTGCCTGCCCGTTTTGGCCGTCGGGATCGGGCTGTCGTTCGGGTTCGCCGACGGGGTCGTGTTCGGCGTGGTGGTCGGCTCGGGCCTGGGCGCAGGCTACGTGCTCGGCCTGACCGCGTGGGGACAATGGCTCACGCTGTCCCGGCTTTGGCTGCCGTTGACCGGGAAGCTCCCGTGGGCGGTGCTCGCCTTCCTCGACGACGCCTACCAGCGCGGAGTCCTGCGCCAGGCGGGCGCGGTGTACCAGTTCCGCCACGCCCGCCTGCAGGACCGGCTGACCTACGTGCGATAGCGCGGATTCGTGTTGTGCCACTCGAAGCCGCCGCCCATCCAAGCCCGTACCCCGCGCAGGAACCGGTGCAGCTCGGGTGAAGGCACCGCCAGCAGCGCCCGGTGCCCGGCCTCGAAGTCACGGACGAGCTGGTTGTGCAGGTCGACCGTGATCTCGGTGGCGTCCTCGATCGAGATGTCCTTGTCGGCCGCGATCTGCAGGACCATGTTGCAGACCGGGTTCTCGTCGGCCGCGTCCTTGGCGACGGAGAACAGGTCGTTGACCATCACCGACGCCGTGCCCGCCTGGGTGAGCGCGAGGCGGACGCGCGGGTCGTAGTACAGGTTGGCCGGAAGCTCATAGCCGCCAACGGCGTCCACCAACGTCATCGAGGTGTAGAAGCTGTCGTGCTGACGAGCGGCCAGATATTCCCAGGCCGGTGGGTATTCGCCGGTGTAACGCCATGCGGCATAAGCGTTCCAGGTGACGAACATCGCGAACGTCGCGTAGCAGATCCGCTGGACCTGTGACGGCGTGCCGTGCTTGGTCAGATGTTCGACGCCGGAGTTGAGCGCGATGAGGATCGGGTCGCCGCGCAGCGCCTTGTCGAGCTCCTCGGTGAACTCGCCCGCGGGCGCCACCGGGTCCATCGCCGCCATGACCAGTGCGAGGCGCGGCGGGAGCCGGGTCGGCACGGCGCCCATCTCGCTGTCGTCGGCGTAGTAGTCGTCGGCCGCCCACCAGGCGGCGTTGAGCTGGGCCGAGATCAGCAGGCGGTCAGGATCGTCGCAGTCCGCGTGCGCGAGCATGACCAGCCTGCCGAAGCCCGCCTTGAGCAGTTTTTCCTGCTCCTCCTCGGAAAACCCGCAGTCGCCAGCCCACTCGACCAGCCGCCGGTCGACTTCCGCGCCGAGCGCGTCGTTGGTCCGCTCCAGCACGGGGACGTAGAGCGGCGACGCCTTGCCGTCGCCCCACGCGACCTCCGCGTAGGCCGGGTCGGGGCCGAACTGGGTCGTCAGCCTGGCCGCCGACGTGCCCAGTCCGGACGGTCCCGCGAGCGCCGAGGCCGTCACCGCCGGAACCGTCCTCAATGGACATCCGCGGACCTGCGGTGACACCGCGGGTGCGAGTTCCTCAGTGGCGGTAACGGTCTCGGTCATCATGCTCCCGTCTTCTCGGTCGGACTGGCTAGACGCGGTCGGCGGCGATCAGCAGGTAGTGGAAGCTGCCCTCGCGGTACGCGGTGAGGAACGGCCCCTCGATCCCCGTGGCGACCGAGGACCTCTCCCGCAGTTCCCAGTACGGGATCGTCGCCGCGGTCAGGTCGACCACGTTGATCGGGACGAACCCGTTCGCCGCCAAGGCCTTAAAGTACTCCCCCCGCGAGTGGATATTGCAAATGTAGTGCTGGTCGATCTGGCTGACCGCGCGCGACCGGCCGCCCGTCACGTCGTTGTAGCACCCGGTGATGGTGACGTACCGGCCACCGGGAGCAATCTGGCGCGCGTGCTCGGCGAACAATTCGTAGAGATCCACATACATGGTGCTCTCGTTGTTCCACGCACCGCGCATCGAACCCGTTTCGAAACCGGTGTCAAGCATATTGGTCAGGTGATACTTCACTTTGTCGTCGACGCCACGCTCACGCGCCCTGGCATTCGCGAATTCCACCTGCTGCTCGGAGATCGAAACACCGTCGACCTGACAGCCGAAGCGGTGATGGGCCATGATGCTGGTGCCGCCCCTGCCGCAGCCGGCGTCGAGTAGTCGATCACCGGGCATGATGTCACCCAGATGGTCCAGCAGCACGTCCGCCTGGGCGGTCTCGAGCCGGTGCATCTCCGCGATGATGGCCTCATCACGCCGTTCCGCGGGCACTTCGAGCACCGCGGGGTCGTAGTCACCGATGCCGTAGTGGTGGTGGTAAAGACCATCGACGTCACCCAAACGCAGGTTGACCGGATCTTTCTCGGTGTTCCAATACTCCGCTACCGAACGCTGGTAGTCGGTACGCAACACCGGACGACCCGCAGTCCCGTGAACGATGGCCATTCAAGCTCCCTCGGACGAAAAATAGACACAATTGTCGTGCATAACCCGGCCGCATTCCCCCGGCCCTGAGCACAAACGAAGCTAGCACCCACCCCGCCCCCCGTACAGTCACCGAATGAGTGCAGGGAAATGGTGCTCAAATCACCACTCAATTGCGGCGAACTGTTCATTTGCAGCAATTGCTCACTCACCACGGTGACGGGAAACCACCGCGGGTGAGCACACCGGCGGCCGACTACTCCAAGCGAGTCAAAACCCTGGACTAGTCCCGGAAGTCGTCGGGCGTCAGCCGGTCGAGCAGCGCCCGGAAGTCCTCGACCTTTTTGTCCTCTTCGACGACCTCGTCGGCTTCGTCGGCGCCGTCGAACACGACCGACTCCAGCGCCGCCGCTTCGAGCACCGCTTCGGCCGCGTGGAGCGGGACGCCGGCGCGCAGGCCGAGCGCGATCGCGTCGCTCGGCCGCGCCGAGACGCGCAGTCCCCCGTCCAGCACCAAGTCCGCGTAGAAGATCCCGGCGTCCAGCGCCGTCACCTCGACCGCGCGCACGCCGCTGCCCAGCGCCTCGATGATGTGGCCGAGCAGCTCGATCGTGCCCGGCCGCTCACTCGGCTCGCCGGTGTGCGCCGTGAGCAGCGCCGACGCCTCGGCCTCGCCGATCGTGATCGCCAGCCAGCGCCGTTCGCCGACGCTTTCGCGCAGCAGCAACACCGGCGCCGCCATCGGCGGCAGCACGGCCAGCCCTCGGACATCCACCGGAACCATGTCGATCACCGCTTCCCCATCCGAAACAGTCCGGGTACCCATTGCCGCCGAAAGCAATCCTCGTCACGCCGTCCGCAGCCAAGCCGTCACGTCGACCTCCTTCGCCAGCACCCTGACCGGCGTGAACCGGTCGGGATCGACCTGGCGATAGCCGTGCCGGACCACACCCTGGTAGATCAAGTCGGACACGACGAGCACGACGTCGGCCTCGTCGTCGGCTCGCAGCCACTGATAAGCGGGTTCGCCGTTGACAAGCCTGCAGGCGAGGTTGACATCGGCGCCGACCCAGCCCGCCGCGTCACGCAGCACCTCCCCCGCGTGCAAGGAGACGCGCAGCCGGATCCTGGCCGCCGTGCCCGCCGTCGCGTTGTACGCGCGTACGGCGGCGGCCAGCGCCGGGATGACCCTGCCGAGCAAGTCCAGCTTCGAAACCCGGGCGGGCACGAGCACGATCATCCCGTCCCCGCGATCCTCGACCGCCAGCCGGAACCAGGCGACCCCGGCCGCGCGGAACGCGGCGCGGACGGAAGCGCCGAGCACCGCACGCAAATTCAGCTGCCTGCTGTTGTCGAGCCTGCCGAAACCGGAAACATCGATCACGAGAATTGATCGATGCTGTGGCACCGCTGCTCGCGTTCGCTTACCGAATAACGTGGTGGCGTGCATCATGCTCCTCCTCATGTGCGCTCCATCCGGACACCGAAAGCCTGACGGGGCAACCGGTCACCAGGCGGTCAGCGACGGCGCGGTTTGTGACAAATGCGTGTCAGAGAGGGTGAACACGGTGGGCAGCCGCTGCCGGAAATGCGAAAATCACCCCCAGCGAGCTTGCACTTCAGCAAATCCCGGGGAGGGGGCGTGCTGGTCAGGTGGACATCGCGTTCGGAATCCTCGGGCGGACGGGGATGCGGCTGCACGGGCAGCTGAGCGTGCAGTGGGGCAGGCCCAAGGAACGGGAGATCCTCGCCGCGCTGCTCGTCCAGCCGAACCGCCGGGTCAGCGTGGACCTGCTGGCCGACTGGGTGTGGGGTGATCAGGGACAAGAACCGCACAATCCCGCCTCGACGTTCCGCACGCACACCGGCCGGATCCGGTCGGCCTGGCGCGACGCCGGGCTTCCCGGTGAGCTGCGCACCGAGGACGGTTCGTACGTGCTGGCGGTCGACCGCGGCGCGATCGACTACTTCGCGTTCGCCGACCTGGTCGGCCAGGCGCGCACCCACTCCGCGCGCGGTGAGCACGCCGAAGCGCTCGCGGTGATCACGTCCGCCATCGGCCTGTGGACCGAGCAGCCGCTGGCCGATCTGCGGTCCGAAAGGGCGGAGAATTGGCGCAGGAGAGCCATTCTCGATCAGTGGCTGCCCGCGAACCAGGTGCTGGTCGGCGAACTCGTCGCACTCGGCCGGTTCGAAGCCGCGCTCGACCGGCTCGACGAGCTGCACGAGGAGCACGCCACCGACACCGGCCTGGTGAAGCGGCGCCTGGAGATCCTCTACGCGCTGGATCGGCCGATCGACGCGCAAAACCACTTTTTGACCGTGTACAAGCAACTCAAGGCCACCGGCGACCGCGACGCGGCCGACGAGCTCCGCCGCGCGCACGACAGCCTGGTGCCCACGGCCAAAGTCACGGTCACCCGGAAGCCGTGCCGATCCTTGCTGCCCAACGATCCCGGCGATTTCGTCGGGCGCGCCGAGCTGAAGTCGGCACTGGACCGCTTGGCGCGCACCGCGGACGGCAGGCTGCAGCCCGGTCTGATCATCCTCGACGGCCTCGCTGGCATCGGGAAGACGTCGCTGGCCGTGCATTGGGCGCACCGGCAGCTCGGCTCGCTCGCCGACAACGTGGTCTATCTGGACATGCACGGCTTCGAAGGCGGCAAGCGCCGCGAAGCCGCCGACGTGGTCGACGAGCTGTTGCAGTTCTTCGACGTGCCCGCCGATCGGCTCACCGACGCCGGCCGACGCGCGGCCAAGGTCCGCGAGATCCTCGACGGGACAAGGACTCTGCTCGTACTGGACAACGTCGCGGACTCCGACCACCTGCGCCCGCTGCTGCTCACGCTGTCCCGATGCCTGCTGCTGGTGACCAGCCGCCATCGCCTGACGGCGTTGGCGACCAGGCACGGCGGCAGACATTGTTCCGTGCCGCTGCTCGATTCCGCGCTGAGCGTCGAGTTCCTCACGCGACGAGTCGGCGGACGGGCCGTAGACGGACAGGAGGCCATCGACCGGCTCGCCGCGCTCTGCGCCGGCCTTCCGCTCGCGCTCCAGCTGGTCGTGCACCATATCGACGCGCGCCCGGACGCCGCGCTGACCCAGTTCGCCGACGAGTTCGCCGATCAGGGCAGGCTGCTCGACATCGGCGACGACGGCGACGATCCGCACGCGAACCTGCGCGCGGCGTTGTCGTTCACCTACAACGCACTGCGCGAGCAGGCCCGGCGGCTGTTCCGCGCGCTCGGTCTGTCGCCGACGCCCGAGATCAGCCTGCACGCCGCGACCGCGCTGCTGGGCGAGCCGCTGCGGGAAACCCAGCGACTCATCGACATTCTCGTCAGCACGCATCTGCTCACCCCGACCGGCACACCCGATCGCTATCGCATGCACGATCTGGTCCGCGCGTTCGCCCGCGAACTCGCGACGGACGGCGCGGCCGCCGAGCTGAGGCTGCTGTCGTTCTATCTGCACACGAGCTATCAAGCCGACCGGATGCTGTTTCCCTTCCGTACCCCCGTTCCCATGCTCGAACGCGAGCCCGGCGCGCCCGTTTTCGGCTTCAAGACAGAACAAGAGGCGGCGGAGTGGCTGCTCGACGAGCGCCTGTTCACGGCGCTCATTCCGTGGGCCGCCCAACGCGGCCACGACGCCTACGCGTGGCGGCTTCCCCACAACCTGTACGGGATTTTCCGGCGCCACGGTCACTACCAGCAGCTCGCGGCGATGTTCGAGATCGCTGTTTCGTCCACACAGGCCTGTGGCGACTTGGAGTCGGAAGGCGCCACGCGGAGCGACCTGAGCCTGCTCTACGGTGTGCTGGGCGACTGGACACGGTCACTCCAGGAACACCATCTCGCCGCCGCGATCGCCAGGCGGACCGGAAGTGCCGTGGGCATCCCGATCTCACTGTTCCAACTGGCGGGTCACAAAGTCCACTTAGGAGAGTTGCACGCCGCGGTCGAGACGTACCACAAGGCGCTGGCCCAAGTGGTCAGCAGCGGCGAGAAGGGCCTGCAGGCTTCAATACTTCATGACCTGGCCAAGGCCCGCCGGTTGCTCGGCGAGCACGGAACGGCCGTCGAACTGTTCCAGCGCGCGCTCCGGCTGAGGCGGGCAGCGAACAACCGCCATGGCCAGGCGGCCACCCTCACCGAACTCGCGGCGACCCTGCATGAGGAAAACCACTTGGCGACCGCGCGCATTCACGCCGACGAAGCGTTGACTATCGCGGAACGTATCAATGACATCGAGATCGCGCCGCGCGTTTGCGGGGTTTTGGCCGCCATTCATTATGACTTGGAAAACCTGGATAATGCGGTGGGTTACGCGCGGCAAGCGGTGCGGCTCGCTGCGATGAGCCGCGATTCCCAAGCCGAGGCGCACGCATTGCGCACACTCGGCCAGGCTTTGTTCGACTTGGGCCGCTATGACGCCGCGGAAGAGGGCTGGCGGCTGGCCGAGTCGATCTACACGGACCTCGGGGACCGCGCTCACCTGCGGTTGGTCCAGGCCAATTTGACAACACTGGCAACCGTCGATCGCCTGCCGAAGCCACGCCCCGAAACGAACTACTCTCGGGTTCGCTAAGCGTGTAAACCACCTACACGGGTCACATTCCCGATTTCACCTACGGCACGTGAACCCCATGTCACACATTTCGCGACACGGCACCACTTCCGTGGACTAGTCGCCGGACTGCAAACAACTGTGTGTAGACCCCACGTTCCGCTGGCACGTGACGATGATCTACGCTGCCTCGCACGCAGCCTCCATCCAGTGAGGCGCGAATTGAATTTCCCCCGAAAATGGATCCACTCAAGAGAAAGAGAACCACTCTTGATGCGAGGAACTAGGCAGGCCCTCGGCCTTGCCGCACTGATACTCGCGCTCGGCGCGACGATCGGTACCGCCAGCGCGCTGGCATCCCCCGCCCCGGAGCTGGCCAGACCGGCTTACTGGAACCACGAAGGAATCACGAAGTAGTTCCCCACTGAAGGGGCCCCGCCGCCATACCGGCGGCGGGGCCGTCAGATCAGCCTCCCAGGATGCAGAGCAGGTTGCACGCGGTCGCCGACGAGCCCGCGGTGGTCACCGGCGTGCTGCCGGTCGGCGTGTACGTCGCCGACGCCGTATTGGTCAGCGGCAGCAGTACCAGCAGGACAGATGATGAGCAGTAGACCTGTTTCGCCGTCCCCGGCGCGAGCGAGAACGTCCCGGCCGCCGTCGCGCACGACGGTTGCGCCGCGTCGTTGACCTTCGCGGCCGTGATGCCGATCGGGCCTTCGTTCGTCACCGTGATCCGCCAGTACGGGTGCGCGAGCAGCAGCCCGAGAATCCCGACCGGCGCCTGTTTCACCCAGGGTCCCGCGCCGCCCGGCCCGCAATCAGCCGCGTGGTGCGACGCGCAGATCTCCTTGTTCACCGTCACCTTCGGCAGGCACCCCTCACCAGGACTGACCGGGAAGCTCACCGTGTTGGACGTGATGGCGCCGCCCGCGTCGCCGCCGGTGGCCGTGTTCGTCACGCCGGTGGCCGTGCACGCCGCCGCGACCGTGGTCTGGAAGCAGACCTGGGGCGCGTCGCCGCGATAGGTGACCGTCGCCGATGGATGGTTGGCCGGCGTGAAGTCGCTGCCGTTGTTGAGGACCAGTGACACCGAGATCGAGATCGACGGATGCGCGGCGTACGAGATACCGGACAGGTCGATGGTGCCGTCCGGCGCGATGGCCGGGGTCGCCACCGTTCCGCCCGCGTCGGTGACCTTGACGGCCGACGCCGCCAGGTTCACGTTGGCGAGGTCGATGTTCTCCAGCTTGGCGTTCTGGTACCCCTGCACGTGACCGGTGCCGCCGTCGCAGTAGAACGCGGACGGGTTCAGGTCGATCGTGACGCCACTGTGGATACACGGTGAGGCGCCGGTCATCGGGTCCTCGGAGAACAGCACGCCCGCGTCGCCGAGGCCGATCAGGCACTGGGTGGTCGTGTCGTAGGCGTACCCGTAGTCGCGGGTCGTGCCACCGTTGACCCCCGGATGTCCGGCGGGCGTGGGGAATCCGGCGCAGGCGGCGGCCGTCGTCCAGTCGTAGCAGCTGGTCGAGCCCAGTGTGCGGCCCCAGGAACCGAAGTAGCTGCGGACGTGCCCGTCGGCGGTGGTGACGGTCTCCGGGTTGAAGACCAGCTCACCGGACAACAGCGAGGAGAAGACCGACGGCGGCGTCAGTGACGTACCGTCCAACGCGTAGCAGAAGCCCGTGGGCACGGCGCCGATGGCCGTTCCGCAGGCGCCGACCGCGTTTCCTGTTGTGTTGTAAGCGGTGTACGCACTGTAGGAGATGTAACCGGACGCCGGTCCGATGGGCCTGGGCGTGCCCCAGAACACGCACGCGGTCGTCGTCGCCGGGTCGAAGCAGCCGAGCACCGGCGCCTGGCCGCTCGGTGACGAGGAGACGAAGATCTTGTCGTTCGCGACGGTGAGCGAGCCGACGTAGTTGGCGCTGCCTTGGCCGTTTCCAGGTGCGACGGCCGCGTACGGCTGACCGGCGCACGGGGTGCGGGTCGCCATCGTCAGGCACAGCACCTGGCCGGTGCTCCCGACGCCGTAGACATTGCCGCCGGAAGCGACGAGCCCGCCGATGTTGGTGACGGCGTTGGTCGCCAGCGGGAAGAACCCGCAGTTCTCCCGCTGTTCCAGGTCGAGGCAGCCGACACCGGTGCCCGAGGCGGTGGTTCCGCCGTAGTAGACCACTCCTGGCCGTCCGGGATCCTGGACGTACTGCTCGATGAACGCACTCGCGATGTCACCGGTGTTGCCCGACCCGAACGGGCCAGGCGTGGTGTTCACCGGCTTCGGCCAAGGTCCGCCCGCGCACAGCGAGCCCGCCGACAGATCGACGCAGACGAGCTTCGCCGAGGCCGCGCCGGCGTGGTGGAACATGTTCCACGACTCGACGGAGCCCGAAGCCTTCCGGTGCAGGATCGGCGTGTAGCCGTCACCACCGGTCGCGGTCGCGGCGGCTTGCACCGGCGGCAGCAGAGTCCCGGTGAGCGTCGTGCCTCCCGGGCGCGCGTTCTGGTTGGTGGCGCGCACGGAAACCGTGGCGGCGCCGGGATCGTTCGGCTGGAACAGCGTGCCGTCCTGTGACCAGGCCGGGGTCCAGCCGGGTGGGACCTTCAGCGAGCCGGGCACGTAGGTCTGCGCGGATCCGGCGCCGGGGATCGGGTCCGTGATGGTGGACGGCCCGCCCGCGGTGTTCGCGTAGTCGACGACCCAGTTGAGCGTGTCGCCGTGGTTCACCGGGTTCGCGCCGGGATGGGTCAGATTCTGCGCGCTTTTGGTGAGCACCGAGGGCGCGGCGGCGCCCACGTCCGGTGCCAGGACGATCATCGCGGCGAGCAACATCCCCACCGCCGGTATCGCAGATTTACGCAGGCCGAACCGCCTGGCTCTTCGCGTCATTTCCGCCCCTTCACAGCATGGATCAGGTGTGACACCTGGCCAAGTGCAAGCGGAAGCCTAAGATCCGGAAGCCGTTGCCAACAACGGCGTTCACTGAAATGCCACAGCGGACCATCCGGTTGGCGCAGGGCATTTCCCCGGTTTGTTTTTCACCATTTTTCAAGTCGTGAGCACGCGCGGGCAAAAGTCGCTTGACCGTTCCGCCGAAAGGGGCTCGTGCGCGTTGCGGGCGGTTCTAACCGCCCGCAACGCGCACGAGCCTTTCTAGCCGAGCCCGCCAAGGATGTCGACCAGCGCGGCAGGCTGGCGGAAGAAGCCCGTGTGACTGCTCGGGATCGAGTGGACGCGGAAGGGGTTGGTGGGCGTCAGCGCGTCGGCTTCGGCGATGTAAAGATCCTGGGCTTCGGGCGGCATCGCGCGGTCCTGAGTGGTGCGGACGAAGGTGTGCGGGACCTGACCCCAGGTGGCTTTGTCCGCACGATGATCCCAGGCAGGGTCGGTCTGCCAGAAGATCTCGTCCGGCTGGGAGTAGCCGATGAACGCCAGGTACTGCTGCGGGGTGAGTTCCGCGCACACCGCCTTGCGAAGCCTTTCGAGTGTCGCGGCATCGGCGCCACGCCAATTCAGGCGAATGAAACCGAGGTCGACCGGATTGCCGACCGTGATCGCCAGAGCCGCCGGAAGAAAGTCACTCGAAGCCCACGACGGGCCCGCCGGATATTCGGCCGCGGCGCTGTTCACCGGGCATTGGGCCGCGATGTAAACGACGTGGGCCAGCAGCTCCGGCACCGCGTTGGCGACCGCCGTGATGACGAGGCCCCCGAAACTGTGCCCGGCCAGGATGACCGGGCCGTGTTCGCGGACGCGGCGGACCACGTCGATCACGTGGCCGATGGTCTCCTCGGCCGTCACGCCCGCCAGCGAAGACGGCTCGCTCGCGAAGGTTTCGAGGTCTTGGTCGTGATAGGCCTGACTGAAGCCCGCGCCCCGGCCAGGCAGATCGACCGCGATCGTCCGGTGGCCGCGCAGTGTCATTTCCTGCTGGACCATCGACCAAGCGCGGGCGTTGCTACCGGATCCGTGAACGAAAACGTAAGTGGGATTCATGGGCCCGATTATGAACACAGACCACGTAAACGGCGTGAGAATCGCACCTTAGGGCGAAAAACCCAGCCCTAAAAGGAATCAGCCACAATTAATTCAAAGAGGATAAAATAAGGCCCCCCATGGCCACGTTCGTATTGTACCACAAAGGGGTCGTGAGTGTTTTGGCCGGTTAGAACCGGCCGGAACACTCACGAGGGTCAACCGGCAGTGATGTTGACGACGTTGGCCGCGAGGAAGTTGTCGATCTGACCGCGTTCGACATCGGACACCGGTGCGACCGCGGCCATGCCGCCGAGCGGGCCGGGCGGGGCGCCCTTGACCAGCTCGACCGGGATGGCGAGCGAGCCGGTTTTGCCTGCCTTCAAGGGTTTCATCGTGCACACGACGATCTCGGGCACCAGGGGGTCGCGGTCGGTCAGGCGCATCTTGCAGCCCGACGGCAACGGCTTCGCGTGGTCGACGTTGATGTAGAACGGGGTCACGTAGGTGAGCTGGAGGTCACCCTTCGCTTCATAAGGCGCTTTGCTGCCGTACGTGAGAGTGACCTTGGCCGACTGCGTGTCCGAGACCGCGGGGACCGTGTTGGTCAGGTACAGGTCGACCGGGTCGCCGTCGGGCAGCTTGGGCGTCGGGCGGGTGATGACCACCTGCGCGTAGTTCCAGTTGTCGCCGAGGTCGGCGTCGGCGCCGGTGGGCGCGGCCATGGCCATGCCGCGCACGCGGCCGACGAACCGGACGCGCGTGGTCGCGGCCACCGGGATGCCGACCGTCAGCTCCTTGCCCGCGGCGATCGGGCCAGGGATACGGCAGGTGACCACCTCCGGGATCGTCGGATCCGGGTCGGTCAGGCGCATCTCGCAGCCGGCGGGCAACGGCTTGTCGTGATCCACGTTGAGGTACGTCGGGGTGACATAGGTGAGCGCGACCGGGCCCGCGAACTCGGCGGATCCGCCGTTGAGCACGCGTAACGTCTGCACGCCCGTCGCGCCCGGCGCCACGGACAGCGCGTTCGACGACAGCGTCAGGTCGGCGGTTCGCGGCGGCGCCGATGGCGCGGCGAGTGCTATCGCCGGGGCGGCCTCGACGACAGGAGCAGCCGGACCCGAAGTCACTGGATCCGACGCCGCCGGGAGCGGCAGAACCGCCCAGGCGATCACCAATGCGGACGCCGGCATCACGCGCAGCCACCGAACGGATGATGTCCCGGCGGTGCGGTGCCGACCCATGAGCCACTCCCCTGCTCGTCCAGCGCGGTTCACGCTCGATCGATGCTAGGGCACTCTGTGTCACCACAACGAGTGAATCCTGCCGCCCCCGGTACCCACTCAGCGGTGTCCACAGTGGACGGTCAGCGGGTGACGCAGCCCTCGATCTGCGGAAGGTCGTGGCCGAGCCGGTCGCGTTTCGCGGTCAGGTAGCCGATGTTGTGGTCGTTCGGGGCCATCAGCAGCGGCACCCGCTCGGTCACCCGGATGCCGGAGGACTCGAGCGCGCTGATCTTGTCGGGGTTGTTCGACATCAGCCGCACCGACCGCACCCGCAGGTGCTTCAGGATCCTGACGGCGGGTGAGTAGTCGCGGATGTCGACCGGCAGGCCGAGCGTCGTCGCGGAGTCGAGTGTGTCGAGCCCCTGCTCGTCCTGCAGGACATGGGTGCGCACCTTGGCGACCAGGCCGATGCCGCGGCCCTCGTGCCCGCGCAGGTACACCAGGATGCCGCCGCCCTCGCGGACGATCGCGTCCAGCGCGGAGTCGAGCTGCTCACCGCATTCGCAGCGCATCGCGCCGAAGATGTCACCGGTCATGCACTCGGAGTGCACCCGCACGAGCACGTCCTCACGCGGCGGCGCCGCCCCGAAGACCAACGCCATGTGCTCGAAGCCGTCGGCGCGGAAAGCCACCGCGCGGAAGGTGCCGCGGCGGGTCACCAGCTCGGATTCGGCGACGTCGTCCTGTCGAAAAGCTTGCTCGTGCATCCAGTCCCCTAGTCAGCGCGCTCCGGTTGATCGTTCACTACGCTCGGCCGGAGTCCGTACCGTAACCCCTTGGAGGACGTCGGTGTTCAGCGTCACCGTCCGCGATCACGTGATGATCGCCCACAGTTTCCGCGGCGAGGTCTTCGGTCCGGCCCAGCGTCTACATGGAGCAACGTTCGTAGTGGACGCTCGGTTCAAACGGCCGGAACTCGACGCCGACAACATCGTCGTCGACATCGGACTGGCCACTGTGGAACTCGGCAAGGTGCTCGCCGAGTTCAACTATCGCAACCTGGACGAAGTACCCGCTTTCGCCGGGATCAACACCTCGACCGAGTACCTGGCCAAGTACATCGCCGACCGGCTCGCGGACCTGGTGCACGACGGCACGCTGGGCGAAGGCGCGCGCGGGCTCTCCGCGATCGAGGTCACGCTGCACGAGTCGCACGTCGCGTGGGCCGGTTACGAACGCGCGCTGTGATCGAGGCCGTACTGCCCGGTGACGTGGACGATCCCGCCGCGCCCAGCGGCGGGAACGTCTACGACCGGCGCGTCTGCGCACGCCTGGACGTGCGCGAAACGGCCATCCCGGGCACTTGGCCGCGCCCTGACGCGCACGCCCGCGCGGAGCTGGCCGACACGCTGGCGGCGTTCCCTGACGACACCACGGTGCTGCTGGACGGGCTCGTGGCCTGCGGCGTTCCCGAAATCGTCGTGCCAGAAGCAGGCAGGCTCCGCCTGGCGGTGCTGGTTCACCTGGCGCTGGCGGACGAAACCGGCCTGGAGCCCTCACTCGCCGCCGAACTGGACCGCAAGGAGCGCGAAGTCCTGCGGGCCGCGAGCGCGGTCATCGCGACCAGCCCGGCCGCGGCGCGGCAGCTGGAGCGTCACCACGGACTCGGCAAGGTCCACGTAGTCACGCCCGGCGTCGATCCCGCGCCGCTCGCCCGAGGCACCGACGGCGTCTCCCGCCTGCTCTGCGTGGCGTCCGTGACCCCGCGCAAGGGCCATGACCTGCTCGTCGAAGCGCTCGCGGCGGTCGACGACCTGTCGTGGCACTGCGTCTGCGTCGGACCGCTTCGCGACACCGTGCACACGGAACGTATCCGCGAGCTGATCTCACACCATGGACTAGGTGACCGCGTCGAACTCACCGGCCCGCTCACCGGAAAGCCGCTCGACGAGGCCTACGCCACGGCCGACCTCTTCGTGCTCCCGTCCCGTGCCGAGACCTACGGCATGGTCGTCACCGAGGCGCTTGCGCGCGGCATTCCCGTGCTCGCCAGCGCTGTTCCTGACGCGCTCGGTGACGGCGGACTGCTCGTCCCGCCCGGCGCGCTGACCAGCGAACTCCGCCGCTGGCTGACCGACGGGGAACACCGGGACGACCTCCGGGCGAAGGCGAGGCGCCGCCGAGCCGAACTGTCCACATGGGACGAAACCGCCCGTGCGATGAACGAGGTGCTGGCTACTCTGCGGGCATGAGCTTCGCACCAGAATGGCTCGCGCTGCGCGAGCAGGCCGACGCCGACGCCCGCTCGACCGAGCTGCTCGACCTGCTCGAGCCGCTTGGCGAAACCCGATTGAACCGAACCCCCTTGGTCCTTCGTGACTTAGGTTGTGGAACGGGATCGATGGGACGCTGGCTCGGCGCGCGGCTGGGCGGCACGCCGCACTGGGTGCTGCACGACCGTGACCCGCGCCTGCTCGCGCTGGCCGGTGCGAGCATGACCGCCGGGAGCGTGGAGACACGCGAGGGCGACCTCACCGCGCTGCGTGCGGAGGACTTCGAAGGCACCTCGCTGGTGACCGCGTCGGCGCTGCTCGACCTGCTCACTCGTGACGAGTTGAACGACTTGGCGGCCGCATGCGTATCAGCCGGTGTGCCCGCCCTGTTCACGCTCTCCGTCACCGGCGAGATCGAGTTCGAGACGGCCGAGGCGCTCGACGCGGAGTTCGAGGCGGCTTTCAACGCGCATCAGCGGCGAGTGGCCGACGGCCGCCGCCTGCTCGGTCCGGACGCCGTCGCGGCGGCGGCCGAGGCGTTCGCGGACACCGAGGTCCACACCCGCCCGAGCCCGTGGCGGCTGGGCGACGGCCAGAAGGCACTGGCCGCGGAATGGCTTCGCGGCTGGGTCGGCGCGGCCGTCGAGCAGGAACCAGGCCTCGCCGCCGAAGC
This sequence comes from Amycolatopsis xylanica, assembly GCF_900107045.1. GTDB lineage: Bacteria > Actinomycetota > Actinomycetes > Mycobacteriales > Pseudonocardiaceae > Amycolatopsis > Amycolatopsis xylanica. The sequence goes on along the minus strand of NZ_FNON01000001.1, from coordinate 142,869 downwards.
ACCCGCCTACCTGCGACGACGGCTCGCGGACGGCCCCCATGTCCTGGTCGGGCACACCGACCTACTGGCGATACCGAGGACGACCTGATGAAGCGTTTCTGGCCGTGGCTGCGTTTGCTGCTGGCGCTCGGGATATTGGCCGCGCTGGGTTTCCGGCTCGGCACCGGCGCCTTCGTTGACGGGCTGCGTGCCGTCACTGGCCCCTCGGTGCTCGCCGCGCTCGGCATCGGGCTGCTGACCACCGTGTTCAGCGCCTGGCGCTGGTGCGTCATCGCGCGCAGGCTCGGCCTGCCGCTGAGCCTCAAGTCCGCGGTTTCCGACTACTACCGGGGTTTGCTGCTCAACGCGGTGCTCCCGGCGGGCGTGCTCGGCGACGTGCACCGCGCGGTCAATCACGGCCAGCAGTCGGGCGATGTCGGACGCGGTGTGCGCGCGGTCGTGTTCGAGCGGTTCGCCGGTCAGGCCGTTCTCATCGCCGTCGGGATCGCGGTCGTGTTCACGCAGTCGACGCTGCCGGTCGACCTGGCGCCGAGCGGTGGCGCGGTGCTGATCACGCTGGCCGTGCTCGCCGCCGCGGCCGTCTTCGTCGCGAAGAACGCTCGCGCCCGGCGCGCGGTGCTGACCACCTGGGCCGACGCCCGGGTCGGGCTGCTGTCGCGGGAAGCCTTGCCACGGGTGGTTTTCCTGTCCGCGGCGACGCTCGCGGGACATGTCGCGCTGTTCCTCGTCGCGGCCAAGGTGGCGGGTTCGACGGCGTCGATCGGGCAGCTGTTCCCGCTGATCGTGCTGACCTTGCTGGTCATGGCCGTGCCGGTCAACATCGGCGGTTTCGGGCCCCGCGAAGCGTTCCTGGCGGTCGCCTTCAACGCGGCCGGACTCGGCGCCGCGCAGGGTCTGACCACCGGCGTGGTCTACGGCGTGCTCGCGCTGATCGCCGCGCTGCCCGGGGTGTTCGTGTTATTCCGCAGGCTCGAAAAGCCCGAGGTAGTCCGCGAAAGCACTGGTCAGCGCACCGAGAAGGCCCTCGCCTTTGCGGGCTGACGCCAGCGAAGGCCGCCCGACGACCCCGGAAGCCGTGTACGGCGCCAGGCCGTGGGTCAGCATGTGCGGACGCGGGCCGCTGTCGTGATCACTCGTCTCGAAGCCGGGCCGGAGCAGTTCCGGATGCGCGTGCAGCAGGATCGACGTCTCCAGCTCGCCCGCGTGCATGTCGGCGTACGACGACGTCTCGATACCGGCCGCGGCGCGTGCGGTGTCCCAGTCGTGGGTGCCCGGGAACAGCGCCATCCGGCCGCGCGACTCCTGAACGATGTTGCGCAGCACGTAGTTGCCGCCGTGGCCGTTGACCAGCACCAGGTTCTCGACGCCGGAAAGCCGCAGCGACGCGGCGATGTCTTCGATGACCGTGATGAGCGTTTTCGCCGAAATGCTCACCGTGCCGGGCCAGGACGCGTGTTCCTGCGAGCACGAGATCGTGATCGGCGGGAGCGGCTGGACCGGGTAGGCGGCCGCGATCGCGTCGGCGATGGCGCAGGCGATGACCGTGTCGGTGGTCAGCGGCAGGTACGGGCCGTGTTGTTCGAAGCTGCCGACCGGCAGCACCGCCACGGCCGCCCGGCGGTCGCGCACGTCGGCCGTGGTGTCACGAGGAAGCATGCTCACGACGGTAGTCAATCCGGTGGCAGAGGGCCGGAAGCTCGCCGCTCGCCAGCCGGGGCAGCACCGACGGCAGCTCGTCGAACGGGCTTTCCCCGGTGACCAGCGTGTCGAACACCGGGTCGGCGAGCAGATCGAGCGCGAGTGCCATGCGGTCGGCATACGTCCGGTCCGGGCGGGCGACCGTGCCGACCTGGCTGCTGCGCACGGTCAGCCGCCGTGAGTGGAAGAACTCGCCGAGCGGCACGCTGATCCGGCGGTCGCCGTACCAGCTCAGCTCGATGACCGTGCCTTCCGGCGCGAGCAGGCCGAGCGCCGTCTCCAGCCCCGCCTCCGACGCGCTGGCGTGCACGACGAGGTCGCATGATCCCAAGGCGGCTTTCGGGTCCGCGAAGCCGACGCCCAGCCGGTCCGCGATGGCCGCCCGGCCGGGATCGGCGTCGACCAGCTGCACCCTGGCGCCGGGGAATTTCGCCAGCACCGCGGCGACGCTCGCGCCGACCATGCCGCCGCCGACGACCGCGATCCGGTCCCCGATCAGCGGTTTCGCGTCCCAGACGGCGTTGACGGCGGTCTCGACCGTCCCGGCGAGCACCGCGCGTTCCGGCGGGACGGTGTCCGGCACCAGCGTCAAAGCCGACTCGGGGACGACGTAATGCGTCTGATGTGGATAGAGGCAGAAGACGGTCCGGCCGGTCAACCGGCCTGTTTCGACCACACCCACATTGAGGTACCCGTATTTGACCGGCCACGGGAAGTCACCCTCCTGGAACGGCGCGCGCATGACCTCGTACTGGTTCTCCGGGACCTCACCACGGAAGACGAGCGCCTCGGTTCCCCTGCTCACGCCGGTGAAGAGCGTGCGGACCAGCGCCTCGCCCTCGGCGGACGCGGGCAGTGTGACGGACCGGATCTCACTTTTTCCGGATCCGTTGAACCAAAAGGCCCGTGCCTGTCGTGTCATCTACAACCTCCGAGAAAGCGGTCCACAATGGTCACACTTCAGCACAGCCCGGCGCCCGCCGTAGAAGAGCAAGGCGCCTGGGCGGGCCTGCAGGTCCTCCTGCTGGGCGTGCTCGGCGCGACGGCCGGGCTGGGCACGGCGGGCTGGCTCGCCGGGCTGGCGTACGGGCTCGCCACCTGGGTTCTCCTCAGCTACGCGATGGACCGGTCGGGCACCCGCTCGCTGGGACCGGCCGACCGGGTCACCCTCGCACGGGGCGTGCTCGTCGGCGCGGTGACCGCGCTGGTGGCGCAGCGGTCGGACGCGACCACGGTGCTCGTCACGTTCACCGCGGTGGCGCTGGCGCTCGATTTCGTCGACGGGCAGGTCGCGCGGCGCACGGGCACCGCATCGGCGCTGGGCGCGCGGTTCGACATGGAGGTCGACGCATTCCTGATCCTGGTGCTGAGCGTGCACGTCGCGTTCGCGCACGGGCCGTGGGTGCTGGCGATCGGCGCGATGCGGTACGTGTTCGTGGCGGCGTCCTGGGTGCTGCCGTGGCTCACCGGCGAACTGAAGCCGAGCTACGCGCGCAAGACAGTGGCCGCGCTTCAAGGAATTCTCCTGGTCGTGGCGGCGTCGGGGCTGCTCCCGCACGCCGGGTACCTGGCCGGGCTCGCGCTCGCGCTGCTCGTGTGGTCGTTCGGCCGCGATGTGGTCTCGCTCTGGCGTTCTCGAATGGTGTCCAACTCGTCCGTGGTGGAAGGATGTTCCCGTGTCTGAGGCAAAAGCCGCCGTCCGTATCGGCAACGTGGTGCTGTGGGTGCTGCAGGTGGCGCTCGCCGCCTACATCATCTACAGCGGGTACACGCTGTTCGGCGACAACTACGTGAAGAAGTTCGACGAGATCGGCTTCGGCCAGTGGCTGCGGTACGTCACCGGCGTGCTGGAGATCGCGGGCGGTCTCGGCTTGCTGATCCCGCGCCTGTGCGGGCTCGCGGCGCTGGGGCTGGTCGGCGTCATGGCCGGCGCGGTCGGGACGGAACTGTTCCTGCTGGCCAAGGGTGGCCCGATGCTGCCCGCGATCCTGCTCGCCGCGGCCGCGGTGATCGCGTGGTTCCGCCGGGACACGATCAAGGCGCTGGTCAGCCGCTCGTGATCTTCGGGAAGTAGCGCAGCACGGCGACGTCACCGAGTTTCACCACGTCTTCGAGGTGGAACCGGCGTGCGGGCCCGCCGGGGAATTCGGCGGGCTGGAGGAAGCGTGGCGCGGCGGCCTGGCCGATGAGCATCGGCGCGACCGCCATCCGGACCTCGTCGGCCAGTCCGGCGGCCAAGAACGCGGTGTGGATGCTCGCGCCGCCCTCGACCATCAGGCGGTCGACGCCGCGTGCGCCGAGATCGTCCAGCAGCGCGCCGAAATCGATGGACCCGCCCAGCGAGACGACGTCGGCCAGGTCGTCGAGCTTGAGCGCCCGCTCGCCGGAATCCGTGGTGTACACCAGTTTCCGGCCACCGCAGTGCCAGAACTTCAGGTCCCGGCCGAGGTCACCCGACCTGGTGACCGTGACCTTCAGCGGATATTCGGGCCGCCCGCTCGCGACGCGGTCCGACCGCCGTTCGGCACAGTTGACGAGCAGGCGCGGATTGTCCGTCCGCACCGTCTCGGCGCCGATCAGGATGGCGCCCGATTCGGCGCGGATCTGGTCGACACGATCGAAATCCTCGGCGTTGGACAACGGGAACCGGACCGCGCTGAGGTCGTCGATGTGGCCGTCGACGCTGACGGCGACGCTCAGCAGCACATACGGACGAGTCACGACTCACACGGTACCCATTGAACTGAGAAGTAGCCGCGCACGTATCTAAGGGCAGTACCGAGAGAGGCAAAGCATTGGCGTTTTTGAAAGGTCCCTGGCCGGCACGCGTCTTGACCGTGCTCGCGGGCCTGCTGGTGCTCGTCGTGCTCACCGCGCCCACCCACCTCGACCAGCTGACCCCGGCCGCGTTCCTGCGCGTCCCGATCGAAGGCCTCATCGGCGTGGTGGTGCTGCTGGCGCTCCCCGACCGTGCCCGCCGCGTGGCCGCGGTGGCAGGCGGCATCGCGCTCGGCCTGCTCGCGGTCGTGAAGATCCTGGACATCGGCTTCGACGCGGTGCTGTTCCGCCCGTTCGACCTGGTGCTGGACTGGCCGCTTTTCGGACCCGGCGTCGAGTACGTCGACGTGACCTCAGGCCGCACCGCCGCGATCGGCCTGGTCGTGCTGGCGCTGGTGCTGGTCGCGGGCCTGGTCGTGGCTTCGACGTGGTCGGTGCTGCGCCTGAGCCGCGCGGTCGTCCGGCGCCGTCCGGTGGTCTTGCGCTCGGTCGCGGTGCTCGCGGTCGTGTCGTTCACGCTCACGGTGCCGGGCGTGCCGATCATGTCCACGAACGCGGCGAACCTGGTCAGCGCGCATGCCCGCCAGGTGAACGCGGGCCTCCGCGACCGCTCGGAGTTCGCGGCGGAGGCCGCCGTCGACGCGTTCCGCGACACCCCGGCCCGCGATCTCCTGACGGCCTTGCGCGGCAAGGACGTGATCGTGTCGTTCGTCGAAAGCTACGGCCGGGTGGCGCTCGAACATCCCGAGATGGCGTGGCAGGTCGGCCAGGTGCTCGACGAGGGAACCACCACGCTGCGTTCGTTGGGTTATTCGTCGCGGAGCGCGTTCCTGACGTCGCCGGTTTCGGGTGGCGGCAGCTGGATGGCGCAGGCGACGTTCCTGTCCGGGCTGAAGGTCGACAACCAGCAGCGCTACCAAACGCTGGTGGCGAGCGACCGGCTGACGCTGAACCGGGCCTTCCAGCGCGCGGACTGGCGTTCGGTCGGGGTCATGCCGGGGATCACGCGGGCTTGGCCGGAGGGCCAGTTCTTCGGGTACGACCGGATTTACGCGGCCGACGACCTCGGCTATCGCGGGCCTCGTTTCAGCTACGCGACCATGCCGGATCAGTACACGCTTTCGGCGTTCCAGCGCGATGAGCACACTGGCCGCCATGCGCCGGTGATGGCGACGATTCCGTTGGTGTCGAGCCATTTGCCGTGGACGCCGCTGCCGCATCTGATCGGCTGGGACCAGGTCGGCGACGGCTCGGTCTACGCGCCGATGACCACCGGCGACGACCCGCACGACGCGATCTACTCGCGTGACCCGGCGGTGGTGCGCGCGGACTACCGCAAGTCGATCGAATACTCGCTGGGTTCGCTGATCTCGTACGTGAAGACGTATGGCGACAACAACCTGGTGCTGGTGTTCCTCGGCGACCATCAGCCCAACGCGATGGTCACCGGGGAGAACGCCGGGCGGGACGTGCCGATCACGATCGTGGCCCGCGATCCGTCGGTGCTGGACCGCATCTCGGGCTGGGGCTGGACGGACGGGCTCAAGCCCGCGCCCGGCGCTCCGGTCTGGCCGATGAACGCTTTCCGCGACCGGTTCCTGACGGCCTTCAGCCCGCCCGCGCCTTCTCCCCCGCCCGCGCATTGAGCTGGTCGTGAGTGTTTAGGCCGGTTAGAACCGGCCGGAACACTCACGACCCCATACGGTGGGTGCGTGGAGAACGTGGCCGGGCTGAGGCTGCCGTCGCCCCTGGTCGAGCTTGAGGACGAGCGGGTGGCCAGGCATGGGGTCCGGGTCTGGCTCAAGCGGGACGATCTGATCCATCCGGAGTTCCCGGGCAACAAGTGGCGCAAGCTCAAGTACAACGTCGCCGCCGCCAGGGAGCAGGGCGCGTCGACGCTGGTGACGTTCGGCGGGGCCTACTCGAACCACATCCGGGCGGTGGCCGCGGCCGGGCGGCACTTCGGGTTCGAGACCGTCGGGATCATCCGCGGCGAGAAGCACGAGCCGCTCAATGATTCGCTGGCCTACGCCGAACGCACCGGCATGCGGCTCGAGTACGTCGACCGCGAGACCTACCGCGAGAAGCACCGGCTCGAGTTCGGCGACGCCTACGTGATCCCCGAAGGCGGGGCGAACGCGCACGGGGTCCGGGGCTGCCGGGAACTCGTCGGCGAGATCGGTGTCGACTTCGACGTGCTCTGCTGCGCCTGCGGGACGGGCAGCACGCTCGCCGGGGTGGCAAAAGGGCTCGCCGCGCACCAGCGGGCGCTCGGGTTCGCGGTGCTGAAAGGGGCCGGGTTTCTCAACGACGACGTCAAGGCGCTCCAAAAAGCGGCCTTCGGGGAAACCACCGGGAATTGGTCGATCGAACTCGATTTCCACTTCGGCGGATACGCCAAGCGGAAACCGGAATTGGACGAGTTCATCGCGAGCTTCGAGCAGGCCGCCCTCGACTGGGTATACGAGGCCAAGATGATGTACGGGCTCTACGCCCTCATCGAGAGCGGGCGGTTCGAACGCGGCACCACCCTGGTCGCGCTCATCGCGTGAAGGCACGCGATGAGCGCGAAACGGGTCAGGCCGCGTCGGTGAGGACCGCGTTCGTCGAGACGGCCGCCGTGCCCGCGTAGTTGCGCTGGACGCGGGCGGCCTCGCTCGAGTTGGGATTGGTGTTCTGGCAGCTGACGCCGCCGGTCGAGCCCGACATCAGCGACGAGCAGGGACCCGGCTTGATGTCGGGCAGGCCCAGGGTGTGGCCGATCTCGTGGGCCGCGATGCGCACCACGTTGTAGCCCTGGTTGACGGCCTCCCGGCCCATCCAGACGGTCGCCGTCCCGGTGGGGCGGACCGGGCCGAGGTTGGCCTGCGGCCAGCCGTCGGTGGCGACGACCCGGATGTTCACGCGCTGGCCGGGGGTGGCCTTGACGATCCGGACGTTGGTGACGCTGGTGTTCCAGACGTTGACGCCCGCCGCGACCTGGGTCTTGAACTCCCCGGCCTGGCTGTCGTCGTAGGTGAGGGTGGTGGCGAGGATCTCGGGGGCCGCGGCGGCGGGCGTCGCGGAGACCGCGACCAGGGGCAGCGCCAAGGCGGCGCCGGCCAGAACACCGGCGAAAGTACGTCGAAGCACGTTCTACTCCTCGGGTCTGTACGTGCTGAGCGGTGTCGACATCTTTGGGCGCCAGTGTGATCTTATGACCGATTCGACCCCTTCCGACACCCTCCGAACGTCGCCTGTCGCCTAACGTGACGAGGGGGTCGTGAGTGGTATGGCCGGTTAGAACCGGCCACACCACTCACGACCTCAGACGACGTTGGAGCGGGCCGAATCCGGGAGCGAGGACGGCGAGCCGCCGACGCTGGACTCGAGTGCCGCCGTGACGATGCGGCCGCGGTCGTCCGAGGAGAGGACGCCGTTGTCGACCAGCTCGGCGGTGACCGCCTTGACGTGGCGCACGAAGCTGTCGTGCGACGCGTATTCGGCGTTCTCGGCGATGATGTCGTTGATCGTGCAGCCGTTGCCGGTGTCGATGTTCTCGACCTGGCTGTCGATGTCGCCGATGACGACCGTCTCGCGGACGTCCGAGTCGGGGCAGGCGTCCGGCCTCGGCCCGATCTGGACCACCTTGAAGCTGCCCGACTGCTCGGCCGCGACGTTGCCCGCCTTGTCGGTCGCGCGGTACTTGAGCACGTGCGAACCCAGCGCCGTCACCACGATCGGCGCCGGGTAGACGGTCCACAAGCCACTGTCCAGTTTGTACTCGATCGAGGCGACGCCGGAGCCGGAGTCGGCGGCGGTCACCGTGACCGTCGCTTTGCCGACATAGGACCAGTTGGCGTCCTGGTCGCCGGTCACCGCGGCCGCGACCGTCGGCGCCGTCGTGTCATCGCCCGCGACCACGGTGAACGTCACCGTGCCCTCGGGTGAGACATTGCCCGCCTTGTCGGTCGCGCGGAAGGTCACCGTGTGCGCGCCAGCCGTGGACACCGGGAACGGCGCGGCGTAAGCGGTCCACGCGCCACCGTCCACTTTGTACTCGATGGTGCCGACGCCGGAACCGGCGTCCGTGGCCGCCACCGTGACCGTGGCCTTGCCGACGTAGTTGCCGTCACCGTCCTTGGTGCCGTCGACGGCGGCCGAAACGGTGGGCGCGGTCGTGTCGCTCTTCACGACCGTGAAGTGGGACATGCCCTCCGGCGAGGTGTTGCCCGCCTTGTCCGTGGCGCGGTAGTGGAACATGTGCATGCCCGCGGTGTTCACCGCGACGGCCGCCGTGTACGCGGTCCACGCACCGCCGTCGAGCTGGTACTCGACCTTGTCCACACCGGACTCCGCGTCGGTGGCGGTCAGCGAAACCGTGGCCACCTCGACGTAGTTGCCCTGAGGATCGCGCTGCCCTGTCAGCGCGGCCGTGACCGTCGGCGGCGTGGTGTCCTGCGCGGGACCGTCGACGATCGTGAACGACGCCATGCCTTCCGGCGACGTGTTCCCGGCGACGTCCGTGGCCCGGTAATGGACCATGTGCGCGCCGAGTGTGGAGACCGTGACCGGCGCGGTGTACGCGGTCCAGGCCCCACTGTCTACTTTGTACTCGGTCTTGGCCACGCCGGACTGGGTGTCGGTCGCGGTCAGCGTCACACTGGCCGACTTGATGTAGTTGCCCTGCGGGTCCTTCTGGCCCGTCACCGCCGCGGTGACCGTCGGCGGAGTCGTGTCACCCCCACCGCCGTCGGTGACGATCAGCTCGCCGGTCATCGTCTCGTGGCCGGGGAAGGCGCAGAAGTACCGGTATTTTCCGGGCAGCAGGGTCACGGTGACCTCGTGGCGGCCGTTCGTCGGGTCGAACGGGTTCGCCACGATGTTCGTCGTCACGTTGTGGTTGTAGCCGTCGGTCGTGGTGTCGAAGGTCAGCGTGTGCGACATCCCGGAGGTGTTGCCGGTCGCCTCGCTGTTCTCGAAGACGATCGTGGTCTCACCCGCGACGGCCGTCGCCGGCGCGGACGCGTACGCGGTGACACTGTTGTTCGCGGTCCAGGTGAGCGTCTGGAGCGGGGCCAGCGGCAGCAGCCGGGCCGACGCCGGCGTCGCCAGCAGCCCTAACGTGATCAGCACCGCGCCCAGCGCGGCGAAAGCTTTTCTTACCATCGCGGGGAAAACCTTCCTCGAGGAGAAAGACCGGCCGGGCGTGTCGCGCACGCCCGGCCGGTTCGCACTACAGCTGCCGCACGCGTATGTTGCGGAACTCGACCAGATCGTTGTCACCGTGGTTCTGCAGCCCGATGTAGCCGGTCAGGAACTGCCGCAGATCCGTCGGCGGGTCACCGGCGCGGGACGACTGCTTGCCGGGCGTGTTGTCGAACTCGTTGATCACCGCGCCGTTGCGGATGATCGTGTAGTGCTGTCCGACGACCTTGATCTCGTAGTCGTTCCAGGTGCCCTTCGGCCTGGCTCCGGCTTGATCGAGCGGCTGCGGGTCGAAGTTGTAGATCGACCCCGTCTTCTGCGGCTCGCCCGTCTCACCGTCGTAGATCTGGACTTCGTGTCCACAGTAGATCGCCACCCACGCCTGCGAGGTGCGCGCGGAGCCGACCGTCCCGCAGCTACCCGGCGGCCGTTCGGCCAACGGGGTCCGCGGGTCGGGGAACCGGGTGAACACGCCGCTGTTGGCGCGGCCGTCGCCCGGCGCGATGTCCTTGAACTGCAGTTTCACCGAGAAGTCGCCGTACTGCTGCTTGGCGTACCAGAGCATGCCCAGCCCGCCGGAGGGCCGCAGTGACCCGTCCGGCTGAATGGAGAACTGCCCCGATGGCGCCTGTGCCCAGTTGCGGAACGACTCGGCCGTGCCGTCGAAGATCGCGTCGTAGCCGGTGGTCCCGGCCTTGCCGATCGGCGATGCGACGGCCGCCGCGTTGAGCTTGTCCGACTCCGCCGCGGTGATCACGCCGAGGTCCACCAGCGACTCCGTGACCAGCTCGACGTGGTTGACGAAACCGGCGTGCGAAGACCACGTGCTCTCGTCGTCGATCAGGTCGTCGACCCGGCAGCCACCGCCCGCGAGATGGTTGCCCACGGTCGTGTCGGTGTCCCCGAAGGTCACCGTGACGCCCGGATCCGCTGTCAGGCAACCGACATTGATCGAACTTCGCGTCGTCACCGCTTCGCCGTCCGCGTAGGTCACGGTCAGCTTCGCGGTGTAGATCCCGGTGCGCGGGTAGGTGTGCTTCGGATCGGCCTGAGTGGACACCGAGCCGTCACCGAACTCCCACCGGTACGAGACGCCGCCGGACTTCGAGCCGGTGAACGCCGCCATCAGCGGCTTGTTCTGCACCATGGTCGACGACGCCGTCGTGGCCGGAGTCGCACCACCGCCGATGTAGCTGATCTTCAGCAGCTTCTGGTTCTCTTGCAGGGTGAAGAAACCGCTGCCGTAGTCGAGCACGTACAACGCCCCGTCCGGCCCGAACTTGGCGTCCATCCAGCTCTGCAGCTTCGTGTCACCGCCGCCGCCGGGCAGGATCTGCCGCAGTGTCTCGGCGAACACCGGCGGCTGGTGCGTGGGCACGCCGTTCGGGTCGACGGTCACCGCGATGCGGTTCTGCGAGTTGCTCTGGTCACCGATGAGCCACTTGTTGTCCCAATAGGACGGCCAAGCGACGCCGCTGTTGATGTTGACCAGGTTGCGGTGGTACGTCGGGCCGGACATGACCGCCTGGCTGCCACCACGCAGGTACGGCTGGGTGTACGTGGCGTCCGCCGCGTTGTACGTCGGGACGGAGCTGTTGGGACGGTTGGGGAACACCGGCCCGCCACCGTCCGGCGAGTACCAGATCATGTTGTCCTTCACCGGCGGCAGGTTCACCAGGCCGGTGTTGCGCGGGGACGTGTTGATCGGGTTGTTGCAGTCGTACCAGCCGGTCAGCTCGGCCGCGTTGGTGGAACTGCGGTCGCGGTACGGCTGCCGGTTGCCCATGCAGTACGGCCAGCCGTGGTTGCCGGCCTCGGTGATGATCGTGGCCGTCTCGTACTTCGCCGGGCCGAGTTCCGGGCTCGGCGAGGACGCGTCCGGCCCGACCCACGCGGCGGTGAGCCAGTTGGTCACCGGGTCGATCTGCAGGCGCGAGATGTTGCGCACGCCCATCACGTAGATCTCGGGCTTGGTCTTGTCGGCCGGATACTGGCCGACCGGGAACAGGTTGCCTGCCGGGATCGTGTACGTCCCGTTGGCCTCCGGGTGGATCCGCAGGATCTTGCCGCCGTAGTCGTTGGTGTTACCGGCCGTGCGGCGAGCGTCCTGGAAGGACAGGCCCTTGTACTCCAGCGTCCAGTTGTTGCCGGAGTATCCGTTCGAACCCTGCGACGAGTTGTTGTCACCGGAACCGACGTAGAGGTTCCCGTCCTTGTCGAACGCCATGCCGCCACCGGCGTGGCAGCAGCTGTGGATCTGGACGTCCCACGACATCAGGTCCTTGCGGGTCGCCTGGTCCAGCGTCTGCTTGGCAAGGTCGTAGGTGAACCGCGAGATCGTCCGCTTGCCGATGCGCTTGTCACGGTCGATCGACTCGTGCGGCATCCAGTAGGCGTACATCCAGCCGTTCTCGCTGAACTTCGGGTCCAGCACGAGACCGAGCAGGCCCTCCTCGTTCTTGACCAGCTCGTCGCCGGAGCCGCGGTTGCCCATGACCTTCAACGTGGTCAGCAGCTTGACCTGCTTGGTCGCCGGGTCGTACTGGTGGATCGTGCCGCAGCCGAGGCCGACGTTCGGGTCGTCCCAGCTGACGATCGGGCCGGTCGGGCAGGCCGCGCGGCCGATGTAGAACACCCGGCCGTTGGGCGCGATCGTGAGCCCGTGCGGCTCACCGATCTGGTCCATCTGACCGGGCTGGTTCTTCGCGGTCAGGCGCTCGACTTTGTAGTTGGCCGCGATGCCCGCCTTGCAGTCACCGCGGACCATGCCGGTGGTCCAGCGCAGCGCGCCGAGCACGTGGTTGCGGAACTGCGTGTCGCCGTAGCTGGCCTCGGTGCGGCCCATGCTGGTGTAGAAGGAGCGGCCGCCGTCGTAGTCACGGCACCACGAAACCGGGTGGAACGGGCCGTTCGCGCCGGCGCCCGGGGTGTAGGTCTTCTCCTCGACCTGCGCGACCGTGTGCACGGTGCCGACCGGGTTCGTCTCCCAGTTCAGCCAGCGGTCGGTGCGCGTCCAGTTCTTCGGCAGGCCCGAGGTGGCCGGGTGCGCGCCGTCGAGCACGTCCACGACGGCCGCCTGCGGAGCGGGCTCCGGGGGCGGCGGGGTGTTCGAGTTGTCCTTGAACAGCTTGAGATCCGCGAGCTGGACGATGTTCTCGCCGGAGTTGGCGGTGATGTTCAGCCGGTAGTTCGCGTAGACCGTGGTGTTGGTGAACGTGAACGTCCTGGTCTGGAACCGCTCGCCGAAGACCTCGTTGGTCCGCGAGTCGAGGTCGGTCCAGGTGCTGCCGTCGTTCGACCCCTGCAGCGTCCAGTTCTTCGGGTCGCGGCCGGGCGCGTCGTTCGCGGAGACGAGCGCGTAGCTGCTCACCGCGACCGGCGCGGCCATCTTGTACGCGGCCCAGCCGGTGCTCTGGAAGGCCAGCCACTTGGTGTTCTCGTTGTTGTCGGCCAGCTTGTCCTTGGTCTCGTTCGGCGGGTTCTCCGCGCTCGCGGTCACCGACGCGACGGCCTCGGGGGTGGGCCGCGCGCCGACCGGGCGGGCGCCGATCAGGCCGGTGAACCACTGCGAGCCGTCCTGCGCGCGAGCCGCGTCGGACAGGCCGAGGAAGCCGCCGCCCGCCTTCATGTAGCCCTGCAGCGCGGTTTCCTGGTCACGGCTGAGCGTGACGCCTTGCGCCGAAAGGAAGACGACGCCGCGGAACTTGGCCAGGTTCGCCGGGGTGAACACGCCGGGGTCCGAAGAGGACGTGACCGTGATCCCGTTGGCCTGCCCCAGGCTCGCGATCGCGTCGGCGGCGCGGACCACCGGGTCCTTCTGGTCGGCCGCGGCGCCGGCGAACACCAGCACGTTGACCGGCACGTTCGCGGCGGGCGCCGCCTGCGCGACCGGTGTGATCGTCAGCGGCGCACCTGCCGTGACGACGGCACCGACCGCCATAGCGGCTATGGATCGCCGCCTTAACCAGCGTCTGGGAACGTTTCGCCCCATGCCTCGCTCCTTCATCCGTGGCTCATGTGCATGGAATGGACTGAGTGGTCATCGGTCGTCGTCGTCGGCGTGTGCACGTGCCCCTTGAACCGGTCGAGCGCGTCCTGCGCGCCCGCGGGCAGGCTGCCGTCGGCGTTGCGCACCAGGAAGATCCCCGACATGCCGCCGTCCGAGTGCTGCTGGACGTGGCAGTGGTACATCCACACGCCGGGGCCGACGCCGTCGCCCGCGATCACCTGGAAGCCGAACGAGCTGCCGGGGTCGAGGTTCTTGTTGTCGATCACCTGCGCGTTGTCGGTGGCGCTGGCGAGCATGCCGGTGCGGGTGTCCGCCCAGCGGTGCGCGTGCAGGTGGAAGGTGTGCGGGAGGTTGCCGTGCCCGATGCAGATCCACTCGACGCGCTCGCCGAGCCTGGCCTCGAAGATCGGGGTGTCCGGGGCCATCTTGTGGTTGATCATCATCTCGTTGAACACCACGGTGTACTGCCGCAGCGGCAGCAGGTCGCCGCGCTTGCGCACGATCAGGCCGCCGTAGAGGCCCTTGGCCAGGCCGCCGGTGCCGTGGTCGGTGCCCATCGCGTGGTCGTGGTAGTGCCAGTACCCCGCGCTGCCGGGCATCCAGAAGCCGCCGTTGGTCTGGTACTGCGTGCGCGTGCGCCAGATGTAGGTGCGGGTCTCGCGTGGCTTGTTGAACGACGCGTTGAGCGGCGCGCCGTCCGACGACGTCTCGTAGTTGACGCCGTGCGGGTGGATCGAGAGGCGCTGGTCGGTGTTGTTGACCAGCTCGATCTCGAGCGTGTCGCCTTCGTAGATCTCCAGCAGCGGCCCGGGAATCGTGGCCTGGCCCGGTTCGAGGCCGTAGCCGTACAGCCCGCCGGGCAGCTGCTCGGCGTAGATGGTGACGCGGCGGGTCAGGCCCGCCGCCGTCGCCGACGGTGGTGCGGAACTGGCGCCGACCACGACCGGGGCGAGCACCCCCGCGGTGGCGCCCGCCAATACCGACCGGCGGGAAAGTCCTCTGCTTATGTCCATTGTGGATATTCCCGTCAGTAGCGCAGATTGCGGAGGTAGTCGAAGCCGACCTTGGCGGTGGTCAGCGAGTTGACCGGGTTGTCGTGCTCCACGATGTACTCGCGCAGATTCCAGTAGGTGGCGGCGAAAATGCGCGGGAAGTTGATGACACCGGCGCCGGGGTCGACCATCTTGCCGTCCGCGGTCCGGTCCTTCACGTGGTACTGCATGACCCGCGAGAAGTTCGCCTCGTACAGGTCGATCGGGTTGACGCCGGCGTTGACCGCCCAGAACAGGTCGATTTCCAGGTGCACGTACCGCCGGTCGGTGTTCGCGGTCAGCACGTCGTACGGCCGGACCCCGTCGATGGGCTGGAACTCGTGCGAATGGTTGTGGTACCCCAGTTCGATGCCCGCCGACGCGAACGCCAGCGCCGCCGCGTCCAGCCGCCCGGCGAAGGCCTTCCACTGGTCGATGGTCGAGAACTGCGCGAACGGGACGTTGGCGTAGCGGTTGCCGAGGATCTTGGCGTCCGCGATCGTCTTGTTCAGGTCACCGTCGATGCCGACGTGTGTGGAGGTCGCGCGGATGTGGTTCTTGTCCAGCAGCGCGCGGAATTCCTGCGCTGACCGGCCATAGGTGCCCGCGAGCTCGACCTGCCGGTAGCCGATGTCGGCCAGCGCGGACAGCGTGCCGGGCAGGTCCGCCTGCAGCGCGTCGCGCAGGGTGTAGAGCTGGATGCTGATCTTGCTGAGCGGGATGGGACGGTAGCCGAATCCGGGAGCCGCGGCCGCCGAACCCGGGAGAGACAGCGCCGCGCCCGCCGCGAGTGCGGCCGTCGCCGCCGCGCCACGCAGGATCGAACGCCGGGAAAGGGCCTGCTGAGCTTCGTCACCGCACATGGACTTCCCTCATTTCTGGTTGCTGAAAGCCGCGTCGAATGCAGTCGACGGGCGGTCGAACAAGTGCTCGCGCAGATAGGTCACGGCCTCGGCCGCGCCCCGCAGCCGGTCCATGCCCGCGTCTTCCCATTCCACCGAGATCGGGCCCGCGTACCCGATCGCGTTCAGCGCCCGGAAGCAGTCCTCCCACGGCACGTCACCGTGCCCGACGGAGACGAAATCCCAGCCACGGCGCGGATCCGCCCACGCGAGGTGCGAGCCGAGCCTGCCGTTGCGGCCGTCGAACCGCTTGCGGGTGTCCTTGCAGTCCACGTGATAGATGCGGTCGGCGAAGTCGAGGATGAACCCGACCGGGTCGAGGTCCTGCCAGACGAAGTGCGACGGGTCCCAGTTGAGGCCGAACGCGGGCCGGTTGCCGACGGCCTCCAGCGCGCGCTTGGTCGTCCAGTAGTCGTAGGCGATCTCCGACGGGTGGACCTCGTGCGCGAACCGGACGCCGACGTCGTCGAACACGTCCAGGATCGGGTTCCAGCGGCGCGCGAAGTCCTCGTAGCCGTCGTCGATGACCGCCTGCGAGACCGGCGGGAACATCGCCACGTACTTCCAGATCTTCGAGCCCGTGAATCCGATGACCGTGTCGACCCCGAGCAGCCTCGCGGCCCGCGCGGTGTCGGCCATGTCGGCGGCCGCACGCTGCCGGACGCCCTCGGCATCACCGTCACCCCACACCCTCGAGGGGATGATGGCCTGGTGCCGTTCGTCGATCGGATCGTCGCAGACCGCCTGGCCGGTCAGGTGGTTGGAGATCGCCCACACCTTGAGGCCGTGGTCGGCCAGCAGCTGCAGCCGGTTCGGCACGTAGTCCGGTTCGGACAGTGCGCGGTCGACCTCGAAGTGGTCTCCGGAGCAAGCGATCTCGAGCCCGTCGTACCCCCATTCCGACGCGAGCTTGCAGACCTCGGTGAACGGCAGATCGGCCCACTGGCCGGTGAACAACGTGATGGGACGGCCCATCGGAACTCCTCTACTTCAGGCCCTGCAGATTCAGCAACAGCGGATGCACATCGGTCGCGCCCAAGCGACCGGCCGGTTCGAAGCCGGGCTCGGAGCACAGCAGGATCGGGCCGTCCTCGGCCGAATCCGGGAGCCGCCCGTGTGAACCGCGGACCCAGCGCGGATCGGTCGGCACCACGTTCATCGCGTACCGCAGCCCGGCGAACTTCTTCGCCAGGTTGAGCCCGGCGCGGGCCTTGGCGAACTTGTCGGCCGGGTCGAAGAACAACTCGGCCGGGTCATAGCCGGGTTTGCGGTGGATTTCCACGCCACGCGCGAAGTCGGGCGCGCGGGCGTCGTCGAGCCAGTAGTAATACGTGAACCACGAGTCGGGTTCGGCGACCGCGACCAGCTCACCGGCGCGCTCGTGGTCGAGCCCGTAGCGGGCCTGCGCCTCCCGGTCGAGCACCTCGTCGACGCCGGTCAGCTCGCGGATCAGTGCTTTGACCCGGTCCACATCGGACGGATCGCGGACGTAGACGTGCGCGACCTGATGATCCGCGACGGCGAACGCGCGCGACGCCCACGGGTCCAGGTATTCCATGCCCGCCTGGGTGTAGACCTCGAGCAGGCCGTCTTGGCGCAACGCCCGGTTGATGTCGACCGGCCTGCTGACCGGCGTGATCCCGTACTCGCTGAGCACGACCACGGCCGCGCCCGCGTTGCGCGCGTCGTCGAGGAGCGGCGCGAGCGCCTTGTCGAGTTCGCGGGCCGCCTTCGACGCTTCCGGCGAGTTGGGGCCGAAGCGCTGGAGGTCGTAGTCGAGATGCGGGACGTAGGCCAGCAGCAGATCGGGCCGCCGCTCGCGCAGGATCTGGCGCGTCGCGCCGATCACCCAGCGGCTCGACTTGAGCGAGGCCGTCGGTCCCCAGTACTGGAAGAGCGGGAACTCCCCCAGCTCTCCGGTGAGCCGGTCGTGCAGCTCGGGCGGGCGGACGTAGGCGTCGGGCGACTTGCGGCCGTCGGCGTGGTAGATCGGCCGGGGTGTGACCGTGACGTCGGTCGACATGCCCATCGCGTACCACCAGCAAACGTTTGCGGCCTTGTATCCCGGATGCGCCGCCCGCGCGGTCTCCCAGAGCTTCTCGCCGCCGACGAGCCGATTGTGCTGACGCCACAGGAAGATCTCACCGAGTTCGCGGAAGAACCAGCCGTTGCCGACGATCCCGTGCTGCGCGGGCATCAGCCCGGTGAGGAAGGTGGACTGCACGCTGCAGGTGACCGCGGGCAGGATCGTGCCGAGCTCCGCCTGCCAGCCGTCGCGGGCGACCGCGGCCAGCTTCGGCATGTCACGCAAGGCTTTCGGCGTCAGGCCGACCACGTCGATGACGACCAGCGGTTTCATGCGGACGCTCCTTCCCTGGCGAGCGCCGCACGCGCCCACCGCAGTTCCGCGGCGATCCCGCCGACCAGGTCACCGGCATCGGGCAGCACGCTCCAGGTGTAGGTCTCGACCTCGATGTGCGGTTCGCCGGGCAGTCCCTTGAGGACGGTGCGCAGCACGTCCGTGGTCGTGGCCAGCGGCGCCTCGGGCGTCCAATGCAGTGGCATGTGGAAGTGCACGCGCCACGGCCCCCGGCCCGGCAGGTCGCGCATGGCCTCCGGCAGGTCGTCGGCCTTGAGCACCCGGTCGCCGAGTTCGCGCACCTGGTGCAGGTACCGCGGCTCGGCGAAAGCGGCCAGCGCTTCGCGTGCCTCGGACGGCTTTTCCACGTGCAACGCGGCCGATGCCTGCACCTTGACGATGTCCACTGTGGACGCCGCGATCGCCGCAAGCGTTTGCGCCGGGTCGGCGAACGAGACCGCGAGATGACAGGTGTCCAGGCAGAGCCCGACGTACTCGGGATCGACCCGGTTCGAGAGCCAGCCGAGCGCGTCGGCGACGGTGTCGAGCACACACCCGGGTTCCGGCTCCACGGCGAGCTTGATCGGCCGGTCCCCCGTCGCACGGGCGGCCCGCACGACCCGCTCGAACGACTCGGCGGCACGCAGGTCGTCGTAGGTGCTCCACGGCTCACGCCAGGCGAGCGGCAACGTCGAGATGCTGCCGTACTCAGCGTCGTCGGCGAGCAGGTCGGCGAGCACGTTCACACAGTCGATCGTGTAGGAGACCCGCGCCTCGTCGGTCCACTGTGGAACGTAAACCGCGTGCTTGACCACCTCGTCGTGGAAGCCGCCATACGGGAAAGCGTTGAGCGTGTACACGGCCAACCCGCGCGCGTCGAGTTCCGCGCGGAACCGCCGCCGGGCGGCCCGGTCGTCCGCGAGACCGCGCGCGACCGGCGCGGACAGCCACAGCCCGACCCCGAGCCGGTCGTCGCCGAGCCGCTCGCGCACGGGCAGCGCGTACTCGTCGAGCTGGCGCATGATCCCGGCGACGTCCTCGGCCGGGTGCACGTTCGTACAGTAGGAGATCACTTACGCGCACCTCGCAGCACCGAGTTGCCGGAGAACTCCTGCGCCTCGCCGGTGAACCCTGGCAGCGGGTCGAGCGTGAGCCTGCCGCTCTGGCCGTAGAACGCGACCGGGTTGTCCCACAGCACCTTGTCCACATCGGACTGCGCGAACCCGTCGGCGAGCATCGCCTGCCCGGTCAGGAACGTCTTGAGCGGATCGGACCGGCCCCAGTCGGCGGCCGAGTTGACGATCATCTTCTCGAGCCCGTACTCACGCAGGATCGCGACCATCCGGTGTTCGTCCATTTTGGTGTCCGGGTAGATCGAGAACCCCATCCAGCAGCCGGAATCCTTGACCAGCCCGACGGTGACCTCGTTGAGGTGATCGACCACCACCCGCTCCATCGGCAGGCCGGACTCGCGGACCACGTCGAGCGTGCGCTTCGTGCCTTCGAGCTTGTCGCGGTGCGGGGTGTGCACGAGCACCGGCAGGTCGTGCTCGACGGCCAGCGCGAGCTGGCGCGCGAAGACGTCGTCCTCCTCCGGGGTCATCGAGTCGTAGCCGACCTCGCCGACCGCGACCACGCCGTCCTTGGCGAGGTAACGCGGCAGCACGTCGAGCACCTCGACGCAGCGGGGATCGTTGGCCTCCTTGGGGTTCAGCGCGATCGTGCAGTGGTGCCGGATGCCGAACTGCGCGGCGCGGAACCGCTCCCAGCCGATGAGCGCGTCGAAGTAGTCGGTGAAGGAGCCGACGCTGGTCCGCGGCTGGCCGAGCCAGAACGCGGGTTCGACGAGTGCGCGGACACCGGCCGCGTACATCGCCTCGTAGTCGTTGGTCGTCCGCGAGGTCATGTGGATGTGGGGATCGAAGATGCGCACGATCAGCCTTCCTTCAGCAACTCGAGTGCGTCGGCGGGCACGTCACGCCCGGCCGCGCCGCGTTCGGCGGCGAAGTCCGCCAGCATCCGCAGCAGCTCGCCGTCCTTCCTGACCTCGATGCTCGCGACGGCGGCCAGCGGCACGCCGACGAAAACGCACTTCAGCACCCCATGCCGCCAGGCGTGCTGATCGAGATGCCGCGCGGCGAAGGCGCCCATCGCGGCCGCGACCAGCCGGATGTCGTTGGCGCGCAAGGCGTCCGCGACCAGCTGCTGCCCGGCCTCGACCACCGGCTGCTCGAGCGTGCCGTCGGTGACCAGCCGGTTGAGTCCACGCAGGACACCGCGCCGCTCGGCGTCGTCGCCGTAGCGGTACAGCTCCCCCACCTCGCTCGCCAGCGCCGGCGCGTCGAGCTGGGCGGCGAGCACGGTGAGCAGGCGGGACCTGGCCTGGTCGTCGACCGTGCCCTCGACCAGGCCGTGCGGGTCGGTGTCCGGCCGCAGCGCGGACCGGCCGACCTCGCGGCCCACCGCGGGGAACAACCCGGCGATGGCGGACGGGGTCTCGCGGATGCGGGTTTCGGCCTTCTCCAGCCAGGTCTGCACCGGCATGGCCGCGCGCAACGCCTCGATCGACCGCCGCGCGACCTCGGGCGCGGCGTGGCTGTGCCGGGGCAGTTCGACCGCGGCCAGCCCGGTGTAGCCGGTCTCGGCAAGCGCGGCGAGGGTGGCGCGCAGGTCGAGCCGCCCGGTGCCGAATTCGAGGTGCTCGTGGACCTTCGGCATCATGTCGTCGAGCTGGACGTTCCACAGCAGGTCACCGGCCTGGCGGATGCAGGCGGCCGCGTCGACCGGCTCGACCGCGACGCAGTGGCCGACGTCGAGCGTCACGCCGAGCAGCTCGGGGTTGCCGAGCTCCTCCCGCAGCCGCAGCACGTCGGCGAGATGCTCGACGAGATGTCCTGGCTCGGGTTCCATCGCGAGCCGGACGGTCGCGTGGTCGAGCACCTCGGCGACACCGTCGCGCAGCCGTCGCCACGCGACCTCATCGTCCACAGTGGAGACCCCGGACCAGAACGACACGCAGTCGGCGCCGAGATCCGCCGCGACTTTCATGGCCCTGCCGAGGAAATCGATCCGCAGGCCGGGATCGTCGGAGAGCAGGGTCGGCTGATGCTTGCGCCACGGGTCGAGCAGGTACCGCGCCCCGGTCTCGACGACCACCCGGTTCAGCCCGAGCGAGGACAGCCGGGCGGCGACCCGGTCGACCTCCTTGGGCAGGTCGTCGTCGTACGGGTCGAGGTGATTGTGGTCGAGCGTCAGCGCGACGCCGCCGTAGCCGAGTTCGGCGATGACGGCGAGCGCGTCGTCCAGTGTGTGGTTGCCGAAGCCGTTGGTGCCGTATCCCAAGGTGAAGGTCATGTCGGGCTCACCTTCCGCGACAGTGCTCTGGCCAGTGGCAGCGCGGCCGAAACCAGAGCGGCGCCGAGCATCGAGCCGCGCGCGGCGACGGCCGCCTGCAACGGGACCATGCCGTGGATGCCGGTCATGGTCGCCTTGCGGACCTTCTTGGCCGACGGGTCGCGCGCGGCGTCCGCCTGCGCCCGCCCGACGAACCCCGCGTACCCCGAACCGGCGGCCAGCGAAGCCACGCGATGCCACCGGCCCCGAGCGGGACCGGTGACTGCCAACGTTGTCGCCACACAACTAGTCGTCATGGCGACACGCGCGGTAGTCACCGAAGCGCCGTGCACCTCCCCTGTGGACAGTGCCGTGACACCCAGCGTGTGCACCCCGACCGCCGCCGCGGCCACCGGCGCCCGGCCGCCCATGAGGACGTCGAGCGTGCGGCAGACCGCCATCCCGAGCGGCCCGGCCGCCGTCGGCTTGAGCAGCGTGTCGTACGCCCACACCGCCGCGGCCAGCGGAACCGCCACCTTGACCGCGGCCTTCCCGCCCCCGAGCGCGGCGAGCCCCAGCCCCGCCGCGGTCAGTCCGATCCCAGTGCCGAGCGCGGCGTCCGCGCTCACCCGGCCTGACGGGATCGGCCGTTCGGGACGCTCGACCGCGTCGAGCGTGCGGTCCGCCCAGTCGTTCAAAGCCATGCCCGCCCAATAGAAAGCGACCGAGGAAAGCGGAAGCAGCAACCGCTTCCCTCTCAGCGGGACACCGGCCGCCGACGCCCCGGCGACCGTGTCGCCGAGCACCGTCAGCGCGGCGGGTGCCCGCACGAGTTCGAGGTAGGCCTTCATAAAGTCGCCGCCCAGTCGAGGAGACGGCGGGTCTGCTCGGCGAACCGGTGCTCGTCGCTGCCGAGCGGGTCCTTGAAAAAGAAGCCCAGCTCGGTCAGCGCACCACGCTGCCCGGCCGCGTGCGCCGCCGTGACCAGGCGCGCGAGGTCGAGGATCAGCGGCGCGGCGAGCGCCGAGTCGTAGCCGGTCCAGGTGAACTGCAAGCTCATCCGCGCACCGAGGAAGCCCTCGAACGACACGTTGTCCCACGCGGTCTTGGTCTCGCCGAGGTCCGGCACGTTGTCGATGTGCAGTGGCGCGGTCACCTGCCCGCCGAGGAGCGCGGCCAGCCCGCGTGCCTTCGAGTCGAGCTTGCTGCCCGCGGTCACCGGGTCGGCCAGCGTCTCGCCGTCGCCGCCGCCGAGCAGGTTGGTGCCCGACCACGACCGGACCTTCAACGCCCGCGCGGTGAACATCGGCGCCAAGACCGTGCGCAGCAACGTCTCGCCGGTCTTGCCGTCGCATCCGGCGTACGGCAACCCTTCCCGCTCGGCGAGCTGCCGCAGTGCGGGCAGGGTGATGCCCGCCGACGGCGTGAACTCGACGTACGGGCACCCCGCCCGGAGTGCCGCGTACGCCGAAAGCGAGCTGGGCGGAAGCACGGACCGGGCGGGATCGGCCATCGCGCGTTCCAGCAAGGCGAGGTTCTCGTGCTCGGGCAGCAGCGGGCACGGCGCCTCGGTGGACGACACGTTGAGCACCACGACCCTGGCCAGGTCGTGCCTCTCGGCGAAGGCGCGGATGTCAGCGGACAGCCGCGCCGCCGCGTCCGCCTGCGCACCCGAGTGTGCCGCTGGGTGGTACCCGTCGCGGATCTCGGTGTCCACAGCGGACAGTCCGGATCGGACGGCGGTCAGCACAGCGTGACCGAACACCCCGGCGTCGACGAGCTGCTCGGCCCGCTTCTCCAGCCCGGTGTGCACGATGTCGTGCCCGCCGAGCACCAGGTCATCCCAGGTGGGAAGCGGCACGCCGGCGAACGCGGGCAGTTCGGTGACACAGCCGGTCGGGCCGGCGACCCGGGCACGCAGCGCGAGCAGTCCCACGGTCGCGGTGGTGGCCACCGATCCGCGAGCGCCGACGAGCCAGACGCCGGTGCGTTCCTGAGCAGGCATTTTCCCACCTTCGATCTCGTACGTCAGGACCTTTCGGATCGAACCAGCCGAACCGGCGTTTGCCATGCGACTTTCGGCCAGACTTGCGAGACAGGTTTCGCTGGTTCAGACCTCCTGCCAGCCGGAGCCCGCCGCGGCGCTCTCCTCGACCGCGCCGAGCACCCGCTGCACGCGCAGGCCGTCGTCGAAGCTCGGTTCGGGGTGATATCCGCCGCCGATCGCGGTGAGCAGGTCGGCGACCTCGTTGGTGAAGGTGTGCTCGTAGCCGAGCAGGTGACCGGGCGGCCACCAGACCCCGACGTACGGGTGCTGCGGTTCGGTGACCAGGATCCGGCGGAACCCGGCCTCGGTCGGCGGCTCGGTCCCGTCGTACCAGGACAGTTCGTTCATCGACTCGAAGTCGAACGCCAGGCTCGCCTTCGACCCGTTGACCTCCAGCCGCATGGAGTTCTTGCGCCCCAAGGCATAGCGGGTCGCCTCGAAGCTCGCGACCGCACCCGAGGTCATCCGGCCGATGAACAGCGCGCAGTCGTCGACGGTCACCTCGCCGACGCCACCGGCCGCGTCGGGCCGCTGGTGAACGAAGGTGTTGGTCAGCGCGGACACCCCGGTGATCAGCTCGCCGGTGACGAACTGCGCGGCGTCCACGATGTGCGCGCCGAGGTCGCCCAGCGCGCCGGAACCGGCGAGATCCTTGTTCAGCCGCCAGCTCATGGGCGACTTCGGGTCGGACAGCCAGTCCTGCAGATACACACTGCGCACGTGCCGGATGTCGCCGAGCGCGCCACTCGCCACGAGCTTCCTGGCGTGCGCGAGCGCGGGCACGCGGCGGTAGTTGAAGGCCACCATCGACCGCACGCCCCGCTCGCCCGCCTTGCGCGCGGCCTCGGCCATCGCCTCGGCTTCCGCGACCGTGTTGGCCATCGGTTTCTCGCACAGCACGTGTTTTCCGGCTTCGAGCGCGGCGATCGCGATCTCGGCGTGGCTGTCGCCCGGCGTGCAGATGTCGATCAGGTCGACGTCGTCACGGGCGATCAGCGCACGCCAGTCGGTCTCGACCGCGGCCCAGCCGAACTTCTGCGCCGCGGCCTTGGCCCGTGTCTCGTCACGGCCGCCGAGCACGGCGAGTCTCGGGACCAGCGGCGTGTCGAAGAACCGGTGCACGTTGCGCCACGCGTGCGAATGCACCGCACCCATGAACGCGTGGCCCACCATGCCGATCCCGATGGTTTCCCCTGCAGCCGGGCTCATGCCCCTCCTTGTCATTTGCCTGTGCGGACCGGGATAAAGCGGGCTTTATCCCGTCTGGGTCAGGAGTCGAAGCCGACGTCGAGGTACTGGTCGACGTTCTCCTTGGTGACCACCGCGGAATAGGTGGTGATCTCGGCCGGGATCTCGTGCTCGGCGAAGTCGCCGATCCCCTTCGACTGGCCGAGCAGCCGCGCCAGCGCGATGGCCGTGGACGCCATCGACGGGCTGTACAGGACCGTCGCCTTGATCGGCGAGGCGTCGGCCTTGATCAGGTTCATCATGTTCTTCGAGCCGGCGCCGCCGACCATCAGGAAGTCCTTGCGGCCCGCGTTCTGGATCGCCGCGTTGACGCCGACGCCCTGGTCGTCGTCGTGGTTCCACAGCGCGTCGAGCTTGGCGGCCGACTGCAGCAGGTTCGCGGTCTGCGCCTCACCGGACTCCGGGGTGAACTGCGCGGAGACGCGCGGCCCGACCTGGAAACCGTGCCGTGCCAACGCGTCCTTGTAGCCCTTGCTGCGTTCCTGGGTCAACGGCAGTGAGTCGATCCCGGCGACCTCGCCGATGATCGGGGCGGTGATGCCCTTGGCCTTCATCTGCGCGGCGATGTAGTTGCCCGCGTTGACGCCCATGCGGTAGTTGTCGCCGCCGATCCAGGTGCGGTACGCGAGCGGGGTGTCGAAGACGCGGTCCAGGTTGATCACCGGGATGCCCTTGTCCATCGCCTGCTGGCCGACCGCGGTGAGCGCCTTGCCGTCGAACGGCAGGATCACCAGCACGTTGACCTTGGCGTTGATCAGCGTCTCGACCTGCGAGATCTGCTGGTTGACGTCGTTGGTGCCCTCGGTCGCGTTGAGCGTGACCTCGCTGAACTTCGCGGCCTGCGCCTTGGCGTTCTTGGTCATCGCGGCCATCCAGCCGTGGTCCGCGGCGGGCGCGGAGAAGCCGATGGTGACCGGCTTGCCGGGCTGGCCGCTGTTCCCCGCGGCGACCGGCGCGTTGCCCTCGGCCTTCGGCGCCTCGTTCGAGGTGCACGCGGCGAGCAGCGCGCCCGCGCCGACGGCCGCGCCACCGAGCAGGAAACCACGGCGCTGTAACGGTTGTCCGGTCATGACGACCCTCCACTGGTCTTGGTCTTGCGGGCGCGGAACTGCAGCAGGGCGGCGAGCACGATGATCACGCCCTTGGCGATGTTCTGGATGTCGGTGTCCAGGTTGTTGAGCGTGAAGAGGTTGGACAGCACGGTGAAGATCAGCACCCCGATCAGCGTGCCGACGAGCGAGCCGCGGCCACCGGTCAGCAGCGTGCCGCCGATGACGACCGCCGCGATCGCGTCGAGCTCGTAGAGCGTGCCGTTGGTCGACGCGCCCGCGGTGGTGCGCGCGACGACCATCAGCGCGGCGATTCCGCAGCAGAGCCCGGCGACGCCGTAGACGAGCGCGGTGTGCCGCTTGACGTTGATGCCCGCGAGCCGCGAGGCCTCGGCGTTGCCGCCGACCGCATAGGTGCGGCGGCCAAAGGTGGTGCGGTTCAACAGGATCCAGCCGACCACGAAGACCAGCGCGAACATCCAGATCAGCACCGGGATGCCGAGGAGGTCGCCCCGGAAGAAGTCGAGGAAGCCGGTCTCGGCGACGACCTGGGTCCGGCGGCCGCTGATCCGCTCGGCGAGCCCGCGTGCCGAGACGTACATCGCCAGCGTCGCGATGAACGGCACGATCTTGCCGTAGGAGACCAGTATCCCGTTGATCAGGCCGCAGCCGAGGCCGACCGCGAGCCCGCAGATCACCATCACGAACGGCCCGTACGACTGGGTGGCGAGCGTGGTCAGCCAGACGCTGGACAACGCGACGATCGAGCCGACCGACAGATCGATGCCGCCGCTGATGATCACGAAGGTCATCCCCACGCTGACCACGCCGATCGCGGCGGCCAGCCGGAGGATGGTCGAGATGTTGCCTTCGGTGAAGAACTGGTCGGGCCGGGTGAGCTGCCCGGCCAGGCACAGGATCACCAGCACGCCGCCGAGCCCCACCAGGCGCGGGTCGGCACCCCAGAGGAACCGCTTTTCCTTGGCGGGCAATGGCTTCTCCGGTTCGGTCACCAGCACCGTCTCTGTCACGCCGCACTCCCTTCGAGAATCACGTCGAGCACGTCCGCTTCGGTGAGGTCCGCCGACGGGCGTTCGGCCAGTACACGTCCTTCGCGCAGCACCAGCACCCGGTCGGACAGGCCGAGCACCTCCGGGATCTCGCTGGAGACCAGCACGATCGCCACCCCGGTCGCGGCCAGTTCGCTGATCAGCCGGTACAGCTCGGCCCGCGCGCCGACGTCGACACCGCGCGTCGGCTCGTCGAGCAGCAGCACGCGGCAGCCGCGCACCAGCCACCGCGCGAGCACGGCCTTCTGCTGGTTGCCGCCGGAGAGCGTGCCGACGATCCGGTGCGGGTCGGCGGGCCGCAGGTCGAGGCGCCGCAGGCTCTCCCCCGCGTCCTCGAGTTCCTTCGCGCGTTCGGTGAAGCCGAGCGTCGCGTACCGGGTGAGGCTGGCGAGCGTCACGTTGTGGACGACCGGGAGATCGAGCAGCAGGCCCTGGCTCTTGCGCTCTTCCGGCGCGAGTCCGATGCCCGCCTTCACCGCGCCGGAGACGCTGCCAAGACGGAGCTTTTTCCCGTCGACGGTCACGGATCCGGTGTCGGCCGGGCGGGCGCCGAAGATCGTTTCGAGCAGCTCGCTGCGTCCCGAGCCGACAAGGCCCGCGATGCCGAGCACTTCGCCCGCGCGCACGCTGAAGCTGACGTCCTCGAATTCGCCCGCGCGCGAAAGTCCTCGCACCTGAAGGACTTCGGTGTCCCGGACGTGCTCTTCGTGCCGTGGCCCGAACACGGTCTCCACCTTGCGTCCGGCCATCAGCTGGACGAGGTCGGCGGTCGGCGTGGTGCGGGCGTCGAGCCCGGTGCCGACGGTCTTGCCGTCCTTGAGCACGGTCACCCGGTGCCCGATCCGGCGCAGTTCTTCGAGCCGGTGCGAGATGTAGACGATCGCGACGCCCTCGGCCGTCAGCTCCTCGACGATGCGGAAGAGATTGTCGACCTCTTCGCCCGCGAGCGCGGCGGTCGGCTCGTCCATCACGAGCAGCTTGGCGTCGTGCGCGAGCGCCCTGGCCATGGAGACCAGCTGCTGGCCCGCCGCCGAGAGCTTGCCGACCTCGGTGCCCGGCCGGATCTCGGGATGGCCGAGCCTGGTCATCAGCCTGGCGGCTTCGGCGCGGGCGTAGGCGACCCGGCTGAACCCGAACTTGGCGGGCTCGCGGCCGAGGAAGATGTTCTCCGCGACGGAAAGTCCCGGTACCAGGTCGAGTTCCTGGTACATGGTGGCGATGCCGAGCTTGAGCGCGTCGACCGGCGAGGCGAGCGTGACCGGCTCGCCCTGCCAGGTGATCTCGCCTTCGTCAGGGCGGTGCGCGCCGGCGAGCACCTTGATCAGGGTCGACTTGCCCGCGCCGTTCTGGCCGAGCAGGCAGTGCACCTCGCCGGGTTCGACGTCGAAGTCGACCCCGCCGAGCGCGCGGACACCGGGGAACGTCTTCACGATCCCGCGTACGGAAAGCAAGCTCATACCGACGCCTCCACGAGTGGGATCAGGGTTGGATCGGCGAACAGCCGTTCGGTCGCCAGGTGTGCCGCGCCCCGGAGCGGGGCGGACGTGCCGAGCGGGGACGGTTCGACGCGGCAGCGCGCGGCGGTGCCGAGCGGGCGCGCGGCGAGTTCGATGCGGATCGGCTCGACCAGCCAGGCGCCGAGCTCGGCGAAGTATCCGCCCAGTATCACGACATCCGGGTCGAGCACGTCGACCACAGTGGACAGTGCGATGCCGAGCGCGACGCCGAGTTCGAGCACGGCCGTGGCGGCGCGGCGGTCACCGCGGAGAACCCGCTCACGCAGCAACGCGACCCGGCCGTCGACACCGAGAGCGGGGTCGTGCAGCAAGTCACCCGGCGGCGCGGCGGCCCGCAGCACGGCGGCGAGCCCGGCCTTGGTCTCCAGGCACCCCGCGCGGCCGCAAGGACATTGGTCGCCATTGGGATCGACGGCGACGTGGCCGACCTCGCCGGCGAAACCGCGCGCACCGCGCAAAACCGAGCCCGCGGAGATGAGTCCGGCGCCCACCCCGATGCCACCGGAGAGGTAGAAGAGTTCGCGCACGCCGACGCCCGCGCCCGCGACGGATTCGCCGATCGCGCCGAGGTTGGCCTCGTTGTCGACGGCGATAGCGTCGGCGGGCAGCTGGAGCCGCGCGGCCATCAAGTCGGCGATCTCGGCGTCGCGCCAGCGCAGGGTCGGCGCGAACCGGAGCACGGCGGCGGCCGAGTCGACCAGGCCGGGCACGGAGATGGTGACCCCGACCGGGCGGCTCCCGTCCGAGGGCAGCACGCGCTTGGCGAGCAGCGCGAGTTCGTCCATGCCGCGGTGCAGGCCGAGCGCGGGGACGTCGGCGGACTCGGCCTCCTCGGCGATGACCCGGCCGTTGAGGTCGACGACGACCGCGGCGAACCGGTCGGCCTCGATGCTCAGCGCGAGCCCGTGTGCGCTCGCGCCGCAGAGTTCGACCAGCTGACTGGGCCTGCCGTTGCCGCCGGTGAGCACGCCTGCCGCGCGGACGAGCCCGCGTTCGGAGAGCTCGGTGACCAGTCCGGAGACGGCGGCCTTGGTGATCCCGCAGCGCGTGGCGAGCTGCGTGCGCGACAGCGGACCCTCGCGCAGCGCGCGCAAGAGCGCGGCAAGGTTCGCCACGCGCGGGCTGTCCATCACGACCACGTTGTCCCCACTTTTGCCACCGACCGAGCAAACTTTGTTACTCAGGCAGCGAAAGTAGGGTGGCGTGTGTCACTCGTCAAGGTGAATTTAAGGTCTTGTCCGACCTTGTCACCCGATTAGTCGCAGGATCAGACACAGACTTTCGCACTTCGAGTGCGAAAGTCTGCTTGATCTGAGCACTACTAGGTGAGTTGGCTCAGCTGCTTAGGGTGAATGCCCGATCGGTCGCGGACCACGCCGCGCCGATCACCCCGGCGGTGTCACCGAGCTCGGAAAGCACGATCGGAAGGTTGCCGGTGGCCAGCGGCAGCGACCGCCGGTACACCGCGCCGCGCACCTCGGCGAGCAGCTGATGACCGAGCTGCGCGACCCCGCCGCCGATCACGACCATGCCCGGGTTGATGAAGCACACGAGCGAGGCGACCACCTGGCCGAGCCTGCGCCCGCCATCGCGAATGAGGTTCACGGCGCCGAAGTCCCCCGCCGCCGCGGCCCGCCCGACATCCTGCGCGGTGACCGTCCCCCGCTCGGCCGCCGCCTCGGCGAGGAACGCCGACCGCCCGCTGCGCGCGAGCGTCAACCCATCACGCGCCAGCGCGGCTCCGCCGAAGTACGCCTCGAGACAGCCGACCTCACCACACGCGCACGTCGGGCCGTAGTCGTCGAGCCGGATGTGCCCGATGTCGCCCGCGGTCCCCGCGACACCCCGGTACACCTTGCCGCCGAGCACGATCCCGCAGCCGATCCCGGTCCCGATCTTGACGAAGACGAGGTCATCGGTCGACCGCGCGACCCCCGCGTGCCGCTCCCCGAGCGCCATCGCGTTGACGTCGTTGTCCACGGTCACCGGACAGCTCCACAGTCCCCCGAGATGATCACGCACGGAGAACCGGTCCCACCCCGGCATGATCGGCGGCGCGACCGCCATACCTTCGGCGAAACTCACCGGCCCCGGCAGCCCGATCCCGGCGGCGATCAGCTTGCCCGGCACCTCTTCGCGCACCTTCACCGCGAGTTCGGCCACCCGCCGCAACACCGGATGCGGCCCCTGCCGCACATCGCAGTCCTCAACGGTATGCGTGAGCACTTCGCAGGAGGCGTCGGTGACGGCAACCCCGACCGACGTCGCACCGACATCGACCGCGAGCACCCGCAGCCCCGGATCGAGCCGCACCAGCGTCGACCGCCGCCCACCCCGGCTCGCCGACGGCCCCGCAGTCTCGACCAGCCCGATCTCAGCGAGCCTGCCCACCTCGACGGCCACCCGCGCACGCGGCAGTTCCAGCCGCTCCCCCAGCTCGACCCGTGACATCGGGCCCTCGTCCCGCAGCAGCGTGAGCAGCTGCGTCTGGTGCCGGGTTTCGACCATCGGATGGTCGGTGGTTGATGCCGCGCTCATCCCCTGAGCCTACGGCGTGTAGTCGCCGCGAGGGGGACCGACATGGCCCGCCGGGTACCGCACAAGTCCCCTCCGCGACGCCGTTCCACTTTATCCAAAGCTTCAACTAAGTCGAGAGGCAATCGGGTGGTTTCTTGCTCACCGGGGTTGTGAGGGTTTGCGGCCGGTTCTGACGGCGGTGCCCCGAACGTGACGTGCCCTGACGCGGCTCGCGCTCACCAAGTTCGGTCCGCCGAGGGAGCTTTCATCAAGCCCACGTTCCGTGTAAGGCCGACGGCGGCGTGGCCTGCCCGGGTCAGGAGCCTAGGCATCATAGTGAAGTGGCCGGGGAGGCGTTCGTTGTCGCGGACCTTGCGTCTGGCTTGGGCGATCCAAGAGAAGGCTCGTTCGACGACCCAGCGTCGGGGCAGGATGGCGAAGGTTTTCTGCCCGGCGACTTTCTTGACGATGTCGAGTGTCATCGCGAGGTTTTTCCTCGCCCAGTCGACTAGGTCGGCGCTAGTACAGTCGCCATCGGCCCAGCCCCAGCTCACCTCGCACTGGAGGGCGTGCAGCGCGATCTTGCAGGATGGTGGCGGTGGCCAGCAGTAACCCTTGGTTGTCAGTGACGATGTGGCGTTTGCGGCCGTCGATCTCCTCGAATACCTCGTTCTTGGACCAGCGCATGAAGAATCCACGCACCGTCTACCACGGCGGGAAATCCGAAGGCAGATCACGCCATTTGATGCCGCTGGCTCACCCTGGCTGGTTCGTGAGTGTTGCCGGCGGCCGCGGAAGCAACCCTGGGTTTCGGGTTTGTCTGGGTCGCATCTAGGGCGGTCCCGTATGAACATTTCCGCTCGTGGGGTCGGGCCGCGTAGTGGGTCACCGCGGAAATATCCATACGGACCGAGGGCACAGTGGCACAACGCCGATTGGGCTCACCGGAAGCCTCGGCCGGTACTTGCTGCCTGCCTTGACGCTGGATTGGGCTGCCTTGGTCGTGGGGTGCGATGGGGGCAGCAAGGGTGATCGGGTAGGTGGTCGGCGGCGTAATGGTCCGGCCGAGGTTTTCTGTGAGGGCTCAGGGTGGTTGATGTGTTGGGTTTTCGGCCGCTGGGTGGCCGAAAAGCCTGCACATCAACCGGGTGGATCCTTGGGTTCTGCGCGGGCGCCCGTAGGCCGGGGTCGCTATCGCGCGACGAGGGGCACTTCCGGTCTCTGCTGCGCACGTGTTGGAGGCATTGCGCCACAGGCGATCCTCACCTACTTGCGATCAGATTCGGGTGGTGTGCATGGTGTTGCGACGAGGTGTGCGTGCGGGGTCGATGAACGCCGGTGGAATGAACTCGGGGTATCCGTCGCTGGCGATGCGTACTTCCCAGTCACTGTTGTGGATCAGTCGGTGGTGTCGTCCGCAGAGCAGCACGAGATTGTCGATCCGGGTTTCCCCGTGGTGGGCCCAGAAAACAATGTGGTGAGCCGTGCATTGCTGCGGCGGCGCATCACAGCCGGGGAAGGCGCAGCCACCATCCCGGATCGCCAACGCCCGCCGTTGTGCCGGTGTCGCGAGGCGTTGAGCCCGACCCACATCCAAGGGCTCGCCATGAGAGCCGAGGGTGACCGGGATGACTTTGCAGTCACACGCCAGCAGGCGTGCTTCGGTGGCGCTGATGTCCCCGACCAAGTCCAGGCAGGCCCGCCCGATCCCGGACTTGAGTTCGTCCAGGCCCAGAGTGACCACAACGTGCACACTGTCCCCGGCCTGGGTGGGGATGTCAGGGTTGCCCATCCCGATGCGGACGAAGGTGGCGAACGCATCGCCGAGTCGTTCCCACTGGGAGCGTGTATCGCGGCCTTCTTCCTCGGATGCCGGGCGGGGTTTGGCAAGTGGGTCGAGTGTTGCTTTGAGTCGGGCGATGGTTTCGGCATCGGTTTTGATCTTTATGCCGTGGGAGCCGTCGCGGTGGGTCACGAACCCGAGTTCGTGCCGTGGTTCGGCTGGATCTGGGTCTTTGGGTTCCCGTCCGTCCGGGTCGAGCCGGTCGCGCAGGTTTTTCGCGGCGTGGGTGATCTGGCGAGGCCCGGCGGTGCGCGCGAGGTTGACCAGGATCTCTTCCCCGGTCTCCCGGTCTTCGGCTGAGACTGTGGGTGGGAGTGCGCCCAGGGCGGCGATGATCGGATCCAGCTGCGCCGCGCCGAGATCACCGGCCAGCGCCGCCGCGGCGGCATGCGGTGCGAGTGCGGGAATCCGGGTGCCGCCATCCTGGCGTGGATTGAGGGCTCGGGCGCGGTCGACGCGGGCTTTGGCTTCGGAGTGCTTGATCTGCACCCAGTCCACCAGCATCCCCGGCACCGTGGCGTAGCCGGTCACTTCCTTCACGCCGCGGGATTCGATTTCGGCGAGGATCTGCCCCTGCTCGGCCTCCAGGCGCCGTTTCTCTCGTTCGCGGGCGACGTAGGCGAGCAGCAGCGTGTCTTTGTCGCAGCGCCACCACTCCGGTGGTGCTGCAGTGTCAGGACTTTCGGTGCTGATCATGCATCCCACACTACCAGCGCCCAGAGTCATATGCCACTAGACACGCCGAGCTGGCCGAGCACACGCCCAAGCAAGCAGCAAGTACCAGCCGGGGTTTCCGGTGAGCCACAACGAAATCCGACCACCGTGCCCTCGGTCCGTATGGATATTTCCGCAGCGACCCGAAACACCACCCGACCCCGGAGCGGAAATGTCCATACGGGATGTCTTGAGATCCGCCCCCGACAGACCCACACCCCAGAGCAAGAAGCCGCCCCAACGCATCCAGCGAACGGACGCCCCCCAGTTAGCCCGGGCGCCGCAATCGCAGAGCGTCTCAAGGATCCCGTGGTACTGATGTGCCCAAATCCACAGAGGAGGAATCCTTGCCCCACATCGACATCAAGTCCCCCGCCCCCGGCATCCGCGGCCTGTTCGAGTTCCGCCCCGAGACCGCCGGACCACTCGGCCTCCTCGCCGAGACCCTCCTGCGCGGCCCGAGCACGCTGACCGTCGGCGAGCGCGAGCTGATCGCCGCGACCGTGTCACGCGGCAACGAGTGCACGTTCTGCTCACTGAGCCACGGTGCCGCCGCGGCTGCCGCGCTCGACGACGGCACGCAGGTCGTCGAGGCGACCTGGCGCGGCGTTGACGAGGCCCCCGTCTCGGCGAAGCTGCGGGCGCTGCTGCGTATCGCGCTCGCCGCCCGCGAGACCGGCAAGGCCGTCACCACCGAGCTGGTCGACGCTGCCAAGGAACTCGGCGCGACCGACACCGAAATCCACGACACCGTCCTCATCGCGGCCGCCTTCTGCATGTACAACCGCTACGTCGACGGGCTGGCCACCGTCGCCTCGCCGGATCTCGCCGACTACGAAGAAGCCGGGCGTCAGTTGATCGAGCACGGTTACCTCAGGTTGGGCGGGGGTGGCACGCTGGCGTCGTGACGTTCCAGCAACCACCACCGCGTGACGAAGAGATCCTGCGCGTGCTTCAGGACCGCGACGGCGTGCCGACCACGGTCGTGCTGCGAGACGGGCGGGCGCTGACCGTCTTCGACATCAGCTGGGGGTACGACATGGGCGACGAGTTCGCCCATGTCACCACCAATGTCGAACTGGGCGATGAGAACACGCCACTCGATGTCTTCGTCACGAACGAGGTGGCCAAGATCGTCGCCCCGGAATCCGGCGAGGTGCTGCTCGAGGTGGGCTAGCGGCGCAAGGCCGTCTCGCGGTCCATGTGCGACAGCTTCTCCGGGTTGCGCACGGCGTACAGCCCGGTGACGAGGCCGTCGTCGATACGGACCGCGAGCACGGTGTCGACCTCGCCGTCGATGCGGACGACCAGCGCAGGGAAACCGTTGACCTGCACCGGTTGCAACGTACCCAGCGCGGCGATCCGGCCGATGCCGGAGGCGAGCATGCGAGCCACCTTGTCGGCTCCGCTGACCGGCCGCAAAACCGCCTGCTTGACTCCGCCACCGTCGCCCATAAGCACGACGTCCGGCGCCAGAAGGTCGAGCAGGCGCTGCAGATCGCCCGTCTCGACCGCACTCTGGAACGCCTCGAGAGCGCCTCGGGACTCGGCCGCGGAGACGGTGCCGCGCGGACGGCGGGCGGCGACGTGGGAGCGGGCGCGGTGGGCGATCTGGCGGACCGCGGCCGGGGTCTTGCCGACGGCCTCCGCGATCTCGTCGTAGCCGACGTCGAACACGTCGCGGAGCACGAAGACCGCGCGCTCGGTCGGGGTGAGCGTCTCCAGCACCAGCATCATCGCCATCGACACGCTGTCCGCCAGCTCGACGTCCTCGGCCACGTCCGGCGCCGTGAGCAGCGGCTCTGGCAGCCACGACCCGACGTAGGTCTCCTTGCGGCGCCCCAGCGTCCGCAACCGGGTGAGTGCCAGCCGGGTGGTGATCCGGACCAGGTACGCGCGCTCGTTCTCGACGATCTCCTGGTCGACACCCGCCCACCGCAGCCAGGTCTCCTGCAGCACGTCCTCCGCGTCGGCGGCCGAGCCGAGCATCTCGTAAGCCACCGTGAACAGCAGGTTCCGGTGAGTCAGGAACGCATCGGTCATGAGCTTCTCCCCCTTCGCGGTCGGACTGTAGCGCCCACGGGATGCCGGTCGTCGCGGTTTTGTGACACCCGCGCCGGGGTGTCGTGCGTCACAGCACCGGGTTGTCACACGGCTCGGGGCACCGGCATCTCATGGCCGACAGCAAGACACCACGAGTGAGGACGAAGTCATGGAACCCCGTTTCGACCTGTTCAGCAACGAGATCGGCGCCAAGATCGCGAAGCGGTTCGCCGCCACCAGCACGGTGCTCGGCCAGTCGGGACTGCCGCACAGCGTTCAGGAGCTGGTGAGCCTGCGCGCCAGCCAGATCAACGGCTGCGGCTGGTGCATCGACTACCACGTCAAGGAGGCCACCGCCGCGGGCGAGACCGCGCTCCGGCTCCACCTGGTCGCGGCCTGGCGTGAGTCCACTGTGTTCACCGAGGCCGAGCAGGCCGCGCTGGCGCTCGCGGAGGAGGGCACCCGCCTCGCCGACGCGCACCAGGGCGTGAGCGACGAGACCTGGGCTCAGGTGCGCAAGCACTTCGACGACGACCAGGTCGCCGCGCTCGTCTCACTGGTCGCCCTGATCAACGCCGCCAACCGGCTCGCCGTGATCGTGCACCAGAAGGGCGGTTCGTACGAGACCGGGGCGTTCGCCGCCGCCACCCAGTGACCACGCAGGGGTCGTGAGTGTTCCGGCCGGTTCTAACCGGTCTAAACACTCACGACTCCTTTTTCTCTAGCCACGTTGCGGTCGGGTGACGTCCCGTAACATTTTCCGATTGTCCGACGACGCGGAGGCGTAGGTTTCCTGCCTCGAAACGCGGAGCAAGGACACATGGGCGATTTGCCGGCGGCGTTGCATCGCGCGATCCTCGCGGTCGATATCGAGGGATTCAGCGCTCGCGACCGGACCAATCCGCATCAAGCGACACTGCGCAAGGGCCTGTACCACGTCCTCAAGCAGGCGTTTTCCCGATCCGGGCTGCCGTGGAACCGGTGCTATCACGAAGATCGCGGTGATGGCGTGCTTTTCTTGATCCCGCCGGATCTGCCGAAGAATTTGGCGGTTTCGCGGCTTCCCGGTGAATTGTCCACCGCGCTGCGCGAGCACAACGAAACGCAGGGCGAACGGACGAAAATCCGGGTGCGGGTCGCGGTGCACGCCGGGGAGATCGTGCAGGACGCGCATGGTGTGGTGGGTTCGGCGATCAATATGACATTCCGGTTGCTGGAAGCGCCCGCGCTCAAAGCCGCGCTGGCGTCGTCGAGTGGGGTGCTCGCGCACATCGTGTCGGAATGGTTTTACGAAGAGGTCGTGCGGCATCATCCCGAAAGCGCGCCGGCGACCTATCGGCGCGTCGAGGTCAAGGTGAAGGAAACCGAGACCACCGCTTGGATCAGCCTGCCGGATCGGCCGTACGCGCCCGTGGTGAGCTCGGTCGCGCCGCGGGCTTCGCAGGCCGCCCCGATGCAGCTTCCCGCTGCGATACAAGGTTTTGTCGGCCGCGAGCCGGAGTTGAAGGAACT
Organism: Amycolatopsis xylanica; assembly: GCF_900107045.1. Taxonomy (GTDB): domain Bacteria; phylum Actinomycetota; class Actinomycetes; order Mycobacteriales; family Pseudonocardiaceae; genus Amycolatopsis; species Amycolatopsis xylanica. The sequence continues at coordinate 106,012 of NZ_FNON01000001.1, read as the reverse complement.
CGACGAGCTGATCGACGGGCAGGACGTGAAGCACTCGACGGTGATCGTCTCGGCGATCTCGGGCACCGCGGGAATCGGCAAGACCGCGCTCGCCGCGTATTGGTCGCACGAAAACGCACACCGTTTTCCCGACGGCCAGCTTTACGTCAATCTGCGGGGTTACGACATCGAGCCGCCGCTGAGTCCCGAGCACGCGTTGGACGGTTTCCTTCGCGCGCTCGAGGTGCCGTCGAGCAAGATTCCCGCCGACCTGACCGGGCTCGCCACCCGCTTCCGCTCCGAGGTGAACGGCAGGCGGCTGCTCATCCTGCTGGACAACGCCAACGCCGCCGATCAGGTCCGCCCGCTGCTGCCCGGCTCGCCGGGCTGCCTGGTGCTGGTCACCAGCCGCAACCGCCTTTCCGGACTCGTCGCGCGGGACGGCGCGCACCGGATCACGCTCGAATCGCTGTCGCCGGAAGACTCGCTCGAACTGCTGCGGCGGATCGCCGGCGCGGAGCGGATCGACGCCGAACCCGAAGCGGCGGCCGACATCGCCGAGAAGTGCGCCTATCTTCCGCTGACGCTGCGGATCGTCGCGGAGCGGATCGCTGCCAGCGCTTACCTGACCTTGGCCGACCTCGCGGGCGAACTCGCCGAGGAACACGACCGGCTCAACGTGCTGGCCACCGAGGACGACGACCAGTCGACCGCGGCGAGAGCGGTGTTCTCGTGGTCCTACCAGGTCTTGCCACCCGATGTGGCGCGGCTGTTCCGGCTGCTCGGCCTGCATCGCGGGCCCGACATCGGCACCGCGGCCGCCGCCGTGCTGCTGGACGCGTCGGAGCACCGGGCGCGGCGCCTGCTCCACGCGCTCACCAACGTGCACCTGCTGGAGGAGACCGCCCGCGACCGCTACCGCTTCCACGACCTGCTCCGCGTCTACGCCGCCGAATGCGCCGAGGAACCGGCCTTCCGCGACGACGGCACGGCAGCCATGCGACGCCTGCTCACCTGGTACCTGGTCACGGCCGACGCGGCCGACCGGATGCTCGCCCCGCATCGCAGGCGGGTGCCGCTGGAAGGCCACGACGCGACGTTCGATTCCAGTGAGGAAGCACTGCTCTGGTGCGAGGCCGAGCGGCTCAACCTCGTCGCCGCCGCCGGCCAGGCGGGCGAGTACGGGATGGACGCGCTCGGCTGGCAGCTGCCCGCCGTGCTCGGCGAATTCCTTTACCTGCGCAGGTATCTCGCCGACTGGCTGACCACGCACGAGATCGGCCTGGCCTGCGCGCGGCGGCTCGGCGACGGGCTCGGGATCGGCTGGATGCTGACCAACCTCGGCATTCTCGCGGTCGAGCTGCGGCAGTTCGACCGGGCCGTCGACCACCTCGAAGGCGCGCGCGCCGTGCTCAGCCCGCTCGTCGCCGAGGGCGGGCACGACGGCACGCCCACCCACGTCCTCGGCGTCGCGCTGACCTGCCTCGGGCTGGCCTTCGCCGGGCTGCGGCGGCTCGACCGGGCCATCGACCGCCATCAGCAGGCACTGGCCGTGCACCGGGCGATCGCCAACCGCTGGGGTGAGGCGTGGAGCCTCAGCGGGATGGGCGCGGCCAACGCCGAGCTCGGGCAGTTCGAGGAGGCGATCACGTACCAGCGCCAGGCGCTCGCCCTCCATCAGGAGGTCGGCAACCGCTGGCGGGAGGGCAGCACGCTGACCTACATCGGCGTCGCGTACGCCGGGCTGGGCCGGTTCGACGCGGCGATCGAGTGCCAGCGCGAGGCGCTCGCCATCCATCGCGAGGTCGGGAACCAGTGGGGTCAGGCGTGGACGTTGCGCGACCTCGGTGAGGCGCTGCACGCCGCTGGCCAGGCCGATTCCGCTTACGTGGCTTGGCATCAGGCGCTCGTCCTGTTCGACGAACTCGACCCCGCCCAGGCGGCGGCACTGCGCGCGCAGGTGAAATCAACGCGACCGGATCCGGCGTAGGTGTTATCGTCGGTGATCATGATGGTGGCCGAGGACGATATCTCCGGGTGAACCGGCGTAGGAGCAGCGGTGCGCGAACAGGCGCCACCGCCGCTTGTCATGCCCTCACCTAGTCCGTTCTCGCACGAAAGCCTTCGCCATGTCCAAAACCTTTGTCGTTTGTTCCGCCCTGTCCTTTTCCTGGCCCGACGGGACCCCGGTCTTCGAAGACCTGAGCTTCAGCGTGGGCACCGGCCGCACCGGCCTGGTCGCCCCCAACGGCGCGGGCAAGAGCACCCTGCTCAAGCTGATCGCGGGTGAGTACGAGCCGCTCGGCGGCAGTGTCACGGTCGACGGCGTGCTCGGCTACCTTCCCCAGAGCCTGCCGCTGGCGGGCGAGCCGACCGTCGCCGACGTGCTGGAGATCGCGCCGATCGTCCGCGCGCTCGCCGCCATCGAATCGGGCGACGCGAGCGAAGAGCACTTCACGACCGTCGGCGCCGACTGGGACATCGAGGAGCGCGCCCGCGCCGGGCTGGACCGGCTCGGGCTCGGCGACGTCGCGCTCGACCGGACGCTCGGCACGCTCAGCGGCGGCCAGATCGTTTCGCTCGGCTTGGCGGCCCAGCTGTTGAAGCAGCCCGACGTGCTGCTGCTCGACGAGCCGACGAACAACCTCGACCGCGACGCGCGGCGCAGGCTCTACGACGTGCTCGGCGACTGGAAGGGCTGCCTGCTGCTGGTCAGCCACGATCGGCAGCTGCTCGACCAGATGGACCGCATCGCCGAGCTCGACCATGGCCAGATTCGCTTCCACGGCGGCAACTTCTCGGACTACGAGGCCGCGAAACGCGCCGCGCGTGACGTCGCCGAGAAGAACCTGCGCAACGCCGAACAGGAGCTCAAGCGCGAGAAACGTGAGCTGCAGCAGGCCCGCGAACGCGCCGCGCGCCGCGCGAGCACCGGGGCACGCACCAACGCCGACATCCCGCGCATCATCCAGGGCGGCTTGAAGCGGAAAGCGGAGGCGTCGGCCGGCAAGGCGAACGACATGCACACCCAGCGCGCCGAAGCCGCCAGGGCCAAGGTCGACGAGGCGGGCCGGGCGCTGCGCGACGACCAGACGATCGCGCTTTCCTTGCCCGACACCACGGTTCCGGCCGGTCGCATGGTCTTCCACGGCGAGCGGCTCCGGGTCCGTGATCTGTTCACCGACCTCAACCTGGCGATCCGGGGCCCGGAACGCATCGCGCTCACCGGCGCGAACGGGGTCGGCAAGTCGACACTGCTGCAGGTGATCGGCGGCCTGCTCGAACCGGACAGCGGCCTGATGAACCGCGCCGACGGCCGGGTCGCGTACCTGTCGCAGCGGCTCGACCTGCTCGATCTCGACCGCACGACGCTGGAGAACTTGCGCTCGTTCGCGCCAGCGCTGCCCCCGTCGGACACGATGAACCTGTTGGCACGCTTCCTCTTTCGGGGCGAGCGCGCCAATCTGCCGGTCGGCGTGCTTTCCGGCGGCGAGCGCCTGCGCGCGACGCTGCTGTGTGTCCTGTGCGCCGAGCCGGCGCCGCACCTGCTGCTGCTGGACGAGCCGACGAACAACCTCGACCTCGCCAGCGTCGAACAGCTGACGAGCGCGCTCAACGCCTACCGCGGCGCGTTCATCGTGGTCAGCCACGACGACCGCTTCCTGGCCGAGATCGGCGTCCAGCGCGGCCTCGAACTGGCCGACGGCAAGCTGACCGAGCGCTAGGGGTCGGGATAAAGCGGGCTTTATCCCGGGTGCTTTCCCCGGGATAAAGCCCGCTTTATCCCGGGCTGCCTCAAAGCCGGTCGATGGTGAACGCCGTCAGGAAGCCGAGCACGGTGATCAGGCCGGTGAAGATCTGGGTGCGCTCGAAGGCTTCGGGGATCATCGTGTCCGCGATCATCGCCAGGATCGCGCCAGCCGCGATGGCCGTGATGACCGCGATCGTCGCGGGCGAAGCGCCGCGCAGCCCCAGATACCCGACCGTCGAAGCCAGGCCCGACGCGACCGCGATACCGATCCAGACCCCGAAGACATACCGCGCGCTCCGTCCGGCCTGCTTCATCCCGGCGGCGCTCGAAAGCCCTTCCGGCAGGTTCGAGATGAACACCGCCGCGAGCATCGCGACCCCGACGGTTCCGCCGTCCAGCAGCGAAACCCCCAGTACGACGGACTCCGGCACCCCGTCGAGCAGAGCGCCGATCGCGATCGCCGTCCCACTACCCGCCATATCGGCTTCGCGTGTCTGCTGATCGCCCGAGCGCTTGCGATCCTTCGCGCCTTTACGAGACAGCAGGGCGTCGGCAAGCACGTACGCGCCCGCTCCGCCTAAGAAACCCAGAGCGGTCGGGAGGAGGCCGCCGGTGCGCTCGGCCTCGTCCATCAACCCGAACGACAGCGCCGAGATGAGCACCCCGGCGCCGAACGCCATCACCGCGGCGACCAGCCAGCGGGGCACGCGGACGAACCAGGCGATGCCGGCGCCCGCGACCAGCGCGGCCCCGCCGACGAGGCCCCACCAGCCCGCTTCCAGCCACTTCGGCATCTCAGCCGCCGACGTGGATGCCGGGCCTGCGTGCCGGATCCGGTTCGCTGGTGCGGAGGATCTCGCGGACCACCGGCGGGGTGTCACCGCGGCCGAGGATCAGGTAGCGGAACAGGTGCCCGAGCGGGCTGCCCTCACTCCATTCGAAGTGGCACTGGGGTTTGACGCCGGTCGCGTCGCGCAGCGCGAGCAGGATCGCGGCGATCGCGTTGGGCGCCGCGGGGCTTTCGGCACGCAGGATGCGGAAGTCGCCGATCTCGACGCCGGTCACCCGCAGCACATCACTGAACTCCGACGGGTCGACCACGTCGATCTCGAGGAACAGGATGTCCGCCGCGTCGGACACCGGGTTCATGGCGCGCTGCTCGGCCTCCTTGGCGGTGTACTCGGCGACATCGCCCGCCTGGCGGCGGTTGGCGATGATCGTCAGCGCGCCGTCGTGCGCGATCGAGTCGGTGATGAACCGGCGCGCGGCCTCGTCGAACTCGATGTGCTCGACACGCAGCTCGGTCGTGCGCGTGACCCGGGAGATCAGCGAGATCACCACGATGCCGAGGATGAAGAACGCCGAGATGGTGATGCCGTCCGGCTTCTCGATCACGTTGGCCACCAGCGCGTAGACCAGGATCAGCGTCAGCACGCTGAAGCCGATCGACGCGCGGCGCTGCCGTGACCGCACGGCCGAGATGGTCACGGCGACCGAGCCGGACACCATCATCGCCAGGATCCCGGTGGCGTACGCGCCGGCCTGCGCGTCCACGTCGGCCTGGAAGATCAGCGTCAGCACGACACAGATCAGCGTGTACACGAGCACGACCGGCCGGACGGCGCGGCCCCATTCCGGCGCCATGCCGTAGGACGGCAGGTACCGGGGCACGATGTTGATCAGCCCGGCCATCGCCGACGCGCCTGCGAACCACAGGATCAGGATGCTGCTGATGTCGTACGCGGTGCCGAACCACTCGCCGAACAGCTGGTGCGCGACATAGGCGAGCGCGCGGCCGTTGGCCTCGCCGCCGGGCGCGAACTTCTCCTTCGGCACCAGCACGGTGGTGATGAAGCTGGTCGCCACCAGGTAGACCGACATGATCAGCGCGGCGGTGGTGAGCAGCCTGCGCGTGTTGCGGACGCGGTTCGCCATCCGCTCCTCGGGGCTCTTCCCGTCGGACGCGATCAGCGGCATCATGCTCACGCCGGTCTCGAATCCGGACAAACCGAGCACCAGCAACGGGAACGCGAGGATCGCCGGGCCGACCACTCCCCCGAACCCGCCGCCGCCCGAGGTCAGCGCGTCGAGCCACGACTGCAGCGCGCCGTCCTTGGCGAACACCTCGATCACACCGCCGACCGCGACCACCGCGTTGAGCACCAGGAACACCGCGACCAGCGGGATCGCCACGCCGACGGCCTCGCTGAAGCCCATCAGGAACACCCCGCCGAGTATCAGCAGCAGCACGATGGTGACGATCACCTCCTGCCCGTGCAGGAACCCGGGGATGTGCGGGTTCTCCAGCGCGTGCACCGACGCGTCGGCCGCGGACAGCGTGATCGTGATGATCCACGAGGTGGCGACGAACCCGAGCAGCACCAGCACGAAGATCTTGCCGCGCCAGAACGGCAGCAGGTCCTCGAGCATGGCGACCGAGCCTTGGCCGTGCGGGCTTTCCTTCGCGACGCGCCAGTACATCGGCAGCATGCCGAACAACGTCAGCGCGACGATCAGCAACGTCGCCAGCGGTGACAGCGCGCCGGCGGCCAGCGCGGCGATACCGGGCAGATAGGACAATGTGGAGAAGTAGTCGACGCCGGTCAGGCACATGACCTTCCACCAGGCCTCGGGCTTGCCGTGGCCTTCGTCGGTCCCCGCGCCGCCGACGGGCTGGACCCGGTGCTGCAGCAGCCAGCGCGCCAGCTTGCCCTGTGGTGCGTGCGGTGTGACGGGGCTGTCCACCCGCGCCGGGACCGCCAGTTCAGGTTGGGTGCTCATGCCGCCTCTTCCCCTCGATGATCGCGCACGGCGGTAAGCATGCCCGATCGCGCTCGCCGCGTCCGTCCGGGACGGGTCCCGGGCGCGGCACACTAGCGTCCCCCGTGCCATGACCACACCTGCTGACCTGGTTCTTCTCGGCGAGGGCCCCGCCGCGTCCGTCTACACCGGCGGCGACGGACTCGCCATCAAGGTGTTTCCCGGCTCGCTCGACCGGGAAACACGGGCCGCCTTCGACCACGAGCGCTCGAAACTGCGCCACGTGCCGTCGATACTGCACATAGAGGACATCCAGGAGTTACCGGATGGCCGCATCGCCCTGCTCATGGCGCGCTGCGCGCAGTCGCTCACCGGCCTGGTCGGCGAAGTAGGCGGGCTCTCGGCCGAAGACACGCTCGCGGTCGGCGGCGCCGTGACGACCGCGCTGGCCGCCGCGCACCGGGCCGGTGTCGTGCACGGCGGGCTGAGCCCGAACAACGTCCTGCTGCGCACCACCGGCGAGCCGGTGGTCGCCGACTTCGGGCTGGCGCTGCGGCACCGCTTCGCGGATTCCACTGTGGACTACGCGGCGCCCGAAACCTTGCGCACGGGCCTCAGGGACGAGCGGTCGGACCTCTACGGGCTCGGCGCCGTGCTCTACTTCGCGCTCACCGGCTCCTCGCCGTTCCCTGCCGTGATCGGTGAACGGCCGGGCGCCCGGATCCTGCGGGTGCTCGGCGAACCCGCGCCGCCGATCGAACGCCCGGACGTGCCCACCAAGCTGGTCACCTTCATCGACGGCCTGCTCGCGAAGGATCCGTCGCGCCGTCCCAGCATCAGCGAGGCCGCCGATCTGCTGGCGGGCGGCGAGGCCACCCTGGATCCCGCGCTACTGGGCGAACCGATCGTCGAGATCGGACCGTCCTCTGTGGATCCCCGGCGGCTGCGGGCTCGCCATGTCTCGGCGCTCGCGATCGCGGGCGGTGTCGCGGCGCTGGTGCTGGCCAGGTTGCTGCTGTTCGGCGACGCTCCCCCGCCGTCGCCCACGCCGCCGCCACCCACGACCAGCCCGCCCATCCTGCTGGAGCTGAACCCGCCGATCGACCACGACGACTTCGTCGAGCTGAGCTGGCGCGCGCCGGACGGCTTCTACTTCTCGGTGCTGATCGAGGGCGAGGACAAGCTGCGCATCGAGAAGGCGGACTTCAAGCGCTCACTGACCATTCCGGTCGAACCGGGCCGGAAGTACTGCTTCCAGCTCCAGGCCACCGACCCGACGGGCACGCTCACGAGCAAACCCCAGCCGCTGCGCGGAGCCGAGTGCCGCCCCTGAGGGTCGTGAGTGTTGCGGCCGGTTAGAACCGGCCATACCACTCACGACCCTCAGGGGCGGAGCAGGACTCGGGCGTCGACGGCGGCGCGCAGCCTGGCCCGGATCGGACGGCGTGACAGTCCTTTGCGGACGGTCCCGACCGCGGACCACGCCTCGTCCGCAAGCGCTTGCGTCGCCGGAATACCCGACCACAGCGCGGCATCGACGGTCACCGCCAGCGTGGCCAGGCCGTCTACTGTGGACGGATCGGTCAAAGAACCGGCGGAGCCCGCGAGGTCGCGGACGGTCATCCCGGCCGTGGTCGGCACGCCGTGCGCGCGCAGCCGGTCGCGTGCCTCCGCCCACGCGCCCAGCACGGCGGCCGCGCCGGTCCGGCGGCGGCGTCTGCCCGCGCGGAACGCGGTCGCCAGCGGGACGCCGAGCAGCCACACGAGCAGGAGCCCACCGAGCCCAGCGGCGCCTGCTGCGAGCGTCACCGGCCAGTTCCACGCGGCGTCGGGCAGCTCGTCCGCCGGTTCGCCGGGAGGCGCCACCGGGTCTTTGAGCTGGTCGGGCGGCGGCAGCTCGGTCCTGGCCGCCGCGGCCGCCGCCGCGAGACCGCCCGCGCCGCCGGACTGGGCGCTGCTGGTCGGGTCGAGCGGGACCCAGCCGACGCCACGCACCGCGACCTCCGGCCAGGCGAGGATGTCGCCGCCGCGCACCACGAACGTCCCGTCCGCCGAGGGCGACGCGGGCGCGCGATAGCCGACGACCAGCCTGGCCGGGATGCCCTTGATCCGCGCGAGCGCGACGTACGCGGCGGCGAACTGCTCGCTGGTGCCGCGCCGCTCGTCGAGCAGGAACCGCCGCAGCTGCGGCCAGCCGTGACCGGTCGGGAGGCCCGGCTCCTTCGCGACCTGGTAGTTCGTGCTGAGGAAGCGTTCCAGCGCCAGCGCGGCCTGGAACGACGGCCGCACTCCGCCGACCGCGCGCTCCGCCAGGTCCGCGATGCCGGGCGGCACTTCGCCGACCGAGCCGAGACCGCCGGGCGCGCCGGGGTCGATGGGCTGGTCGATGAGCGACGAGGCTTCCGGCTCGCGCCAGGTGATCGTGTACTCCGCGCGGCCGGGCACGGGGTTCACGAGCGAGCCGCGGTCCTCGTCGACCAGCGGCTCGACGCCGGTGACCGTTGCGGGCCAGGCCTGGCTCGGCAGCCAGGGCCCGGTCTGGCCGTCGACCTTGACCGTCGCGGTGCGCGCGGTCGTCGGCACGCTGACGTGCGGCGTCAGCTCGGTGCCCAGCCGCCTCAGGACGCCGCCGGACGACCAGTTGACGCCATCGAACCGGTCCAGCACGGCCAAGGACCAGCGGTTGACGCGCGTGCCGGCCCGGTAGCTGAACACCGGGACCGCCGGATTCGCCAGCCTGGCGGCGATCCCGGACAGCGGGCCGGTCACCGGCGTCGTGTCCACTGGCGCCGTCTCACGCAGCGAGTACGCCTGTCTGCCGGCCGGATCGGCGACGGCCACCGCGACGGCGCCCAGCACGCACAGCGCCACGGCGGGCAGCACCATCCGCCTGCCCGTCCAGCTCAGCATGCCCGCCAGCACGGCGAACCACAGCGCGGCCGCCACCGCCACAGGGCCGGTCAGCGCGCTGTACGCCTGGCTCAACCCGGCGACGGCCAGGCTCGGCAGCAACGCGACCAGCGGCGCGCGCACCCAGTGCAGCAGCTCGACGCCGAGCACGCAGGCGAGCAGCACCGCCAGCGGCACGAAGACCATCAGGTCCGGCCGCATCGGCCAGGTCGACTGCAACGTCAGCTGCCACGACCGCGTCACGCCGTCGGCGAGCGCGCGCAGCGTCGAACCCGTCGGCAGGCCGGCGAGCGTCGTGCGCGCCAGCGCCGTTTCGATCACCGCGAGCAGGCCACCCGCCAGCACCAGCACCGGCCGCCACACCGTGAGCGCGGGCACCCGCCTGCTCAGCTCGACCGCACCGAAGGCCGCCAAGACGACCGCGGCCACCGGCAGTATCAGCGCGGCGATCCCGAAAACCGGGCCGAACAGCAGCCCGGCGCCCGCGGCGGCGGCGAGCACGCACGCCACCCTCACGCGATCGCGTTCCACCGCCGCACCGCCTCCCCCGCGTCGGCCGCGCTGATCGCGCGCGCACCCGGCACCCCGTCGACGCCGTGCACGCCGAGTCCTTGCATGCCCAGGCCGTGCGTGCCGACACCGAGCAGGACCATCGACGCGAACCTCGGCCGCAGCGCGGCGAGTTCACGCAGATCCGGCGCACGCAGCCGTCCGGTGACGACGACCAGGCAGCCACCCTCCGACCCCGACTTGGGCAGCGCCAGCACGCCCGGCGCCTGCTGGACCTCGCACAGCACGTCGAGCAGCTGCCGCGCCGCGTGCGCGCCGCCGGAAGTCGGCAGATCACGCCCGGCCGAGGTGAGCATCCGGCAGCGATGACCGGCCATTGTGGACGCTGTGACCAGCGAGGCCGCCACCTCGACGGCTTCCTCGAATTCCTTGTCCGACAACACTTTCGGCCGGGTGTCCAGCATCAGGGTGAACCGCGGCTGCTCCGGATCGACGTAGTCGCGGACCATGAGCTGACCCGTCCGAGCGGTCGCCTTCCAATGCAGCTGCCGCACCTCGTCGCCGAGCACGTACGGCCGCACGTCCCGCAGATCGGCCGATCCGCGCAGCGCGTCGTCCGTGGTGTGGCCCTCGTGATGGTGTCGCGGATGGCCGCCCGACCAGGCGCGCGCGGCCCGTGCTTTCGGGCGCACCCAGAGCGTCGCCGTGTCACCGGCCGGGAGCGGACGCCGGAGCAGGCCGAACGGGTCGGAGCGTTCGAGCACGAGCGGGCCGACGGTCAGCTTGCCGCGCGCGCTGGTGGGCAGCTCGTAGTGGTACGGCGCCTCTTCCCCCGGCGAGAGCGGGCGGACGGCGACCGTCACGGACTCGCCGCGCTCGACCCGTTCGCGCGCGGTGAAGCCGGGTTGCCGCCGGTCGCCGTTGTTGCTCACGAGCAGCCGGGCCAGCGCGGGCGTGCCCCGCTCGACGTGATCGGGTTCGAGCTCACGCCGGACCGTCACGTCCGGCCGCCGGACCGTGGTGAGCACGGCCGCGAGCACCGCGCCGAGCGCGATGCCCGCCAGCGCGCGGAAAAACGGGTAGCCCGCCCATTCCCCGATGCCGTAGGCGAGCGGGATGGCGGCGGCCACCGCCCAGCCCCGCCGGGTGAGCCTCATGAGGGTGGCCAGGTGTAGTGGTTCGACTCGACCCCGTCCGCGATCACCCAGACATCCCGGTTCGGCGTGCCCATCGAGAAGTCGTCGACGGTCAAGGTCCCGTCAGGCCCGACGGTGAACGTCTTGCTGCCGTGCGTGCCCTGGTCCGAGGTCATCGCGGTGATCGTGATCTTGCCGGGGGTGAACCCCTTGAGGACGATGTGCATGAAGGCACAGACCGGCGGGTCGCATTTGTCGGCCGTGGTGTCCTTGCCGCGCGAGACCACCGCCGAGCGCTTGACGTCGGGCTCGTCGCCCTTGCTCTTCGTCACGGTCGCGGCAGGCCCGACACCGTTCGAGTTCTCGGCCGTCACGGTCACCTTCAGCGGGCTCTCGATGCCGACGTCGGTGATGGTGGTCGTCCGCGTGCCGCCGGGCAGGTCGCGGCTCTGGGCGCCCTGGCCGTCGGGCCGATTCCACTCGACGTGATAGGCGGTGACCGGCGAGCCGTTGGCCGCGGCGGCGGTCCAGCTGACCTTCGCGTCGGCGTCGCCGGTCTTGATCGCGATCTTAAGCCCGCCGGGCTTACCGGGCGGCTTGGCCACGATTCTCGGTGTCACGGCAGGGGAACCGGCCCCGGTGCCGGTGCCCGCGCGGTTGATCGCTTCGACCGTGAACACGTACGAGGTCCCGTTCTCGAGTCCGGTGATCGTGGCGCTCCGGGCACCGCCGCCGACTGTCTTCGTGCCGCCGGGCCAGCTCACGCGGTAGCCCGTGATGGGCGCGCCGTTGGGATTGGCCGCCGACCACTTGACCGTCGCCGAGCCGTCGCCCGCGGTCGCGGTGACCCTGCCCGGCGCACCCGGCGGGCTGGCCGGTGCGACCGGCGCCACGGGCGGCTTACGGACGTCTTTCGGCTTCGGCTCAGGCCCTGGATCGGGCTTGACCGGATCAGGTTTGGCCGGGTCAGGCTGCGGGACCGGCTCCGGGTTCTTGCCGACGCCGGTGGCTTGCACCGGGCTGACCGCACCGTCGGCGTCCACCACCAGGACATGGTCGCCGCCTGCACTGTCCACATAGACCCGGCCGTCCTCCCCCTTGATCAGCGGGACGGGCGCCTCGCCGCCGGGAATCGGCCGATCTTCGCGCATGATGCCATCGACGCCGTAGGTGACCAGTGCCTTCTTGTCCTTGTCCACCAAGGCGACCACCGAACCGGACGACGCGATCCCGGCGTAGTTCCCGTCGAGTTCGAACGATTTCCCGCCGGTCTTGTCCATCAGGTACAGGCGCTTGCCACGCTGGTCGAGCGCCGCGATCTTGCCGCCCACATCGGTCGACGCGATCAGCACGTCACTGGGCAGGTCGACGCCGAGCGGCACCGGATCACCAAGGCCACCAGGCGTGATCTCCCGCAGCGCGTCGGCCGTGGTGTCCACAAAGGAGGGACGATCGTTCGCGACGGTGAGCGCGCCGGAGTGTCCACTGGGGACCGCGACGGGACACGCGACCCGGTCGGCGCCCTTGGGCAGCTCACACAGCGCGCCCCGGTCGATCCGGTGCAGCCACAGCGAACCTTCGCGGGTGACCACCGGAACGCCGAGTTTGCCGTCACCCGGGACCGTGACGGGTGGTTTTCCCAGCCTGGTCACGGTTCCGGCCTGCCGGAAGACCAGATACGGCCCGCCGGTCACCTCGAGCGCGACGGGCCGTTCGGTCAGCGGCTTGGTCTCACCCGGCGTGAGCGAAGACTTCTCGAACTCCGTAATCTTCGAGCTGCCGACCACGTAGCCGCCGGTGTCGCCCTGGACGACCTGGCTGCCTCGGTCGGCGTCGGGTATCGGCGCGGCGGCGTCCACGTATTTGCTGGCGCCGTCCACATGGAACACCAGACCGGCCGCGGCGTTCAGCACCCAATGCCCGTCTTGCCCGAACTCCAAGCCGGACAACGGTTTCGTCGCACCCGTGAGCGCCACGGTCAACACGGCGGCGCAGGCGAGAACGATCAACGCACCGGGGGTCTTCGCCGCGCGGCGCCCCCTTCCACCTCGGCTCACCCGCCAGAGCGTACGAACGCCGATCCATTCTCGATACATTCACGGCTTGGCGGGCAGCGCCAGCTCGAAGATCGCGCCGCCGTCCTGGGCGTTGAACACCCGCAAGGTCCCGCCGTGCGCCAGCGCCACCCACCGCACGATGCCGAGGCCGAGTCCCGAGGAGCCGCCGCCGCTGGCGAACGGCTCGAACATCTTCGCGGTGATCTCGGGATCGACGCCGGGCCCATCGTCGGCGACCAGCACCCTGCCGTCGGCGAGCACACTGACCCGAACGTCACTTTCGGCGTGGCGGATCGCGTTGACCAGCAGGTTCCGGATGGCGCGGCGCAGCAGCACCGGGTCGGCGTCGACCTTCGCCGCCTGGGTCGTGACCGTCACCTCCATGCCGTCGGCCGGGGTGTCCTCGACCATGCCCTCCACCAGCTGGTCGAGCCAGACCGGTTCGAGCGTGAGCTTTTCCGCGCCGGACGCGACCCTGGCGCGCAGCAGCGAGCCGTCGATGATGCCGCCCATCTCGCTCGCGAGCTTGACCGCGCGGGGCAGCAGTTCGGGCCGCAGATCCGGGTGCCGCTGCGCGGTTTCGGCGAGCACACGGAGTTTCGCGACCGGCGCGCGCAGATCGTGCGCGACCTCCCCGAGCATCAGTTCCTGCTCGCGCAACGCGCTGGTGGCCGGTCGCATCGCGCGGCCTGCCAGCACGTGCCCGGCCAGCCCGAGCCCGCCGATGAGCACCGCGCAGCCGCCGCACACCTGCAGCAGCATCCGGTTGTGTCTGCCCGCTTCGGGTTCGGCGTCCGCGATCGCGACCACGGCGCCGACATACTCACCTGAGCGCACTCGGAACGGCTCCGCCATGACGCGGATTTCCTTGCCGTCCACCGTTTTCCGATAGTCCGCCACCTGTGCGTGCTTCCTGACGGCCTCGGCCGCGAGCGCGCGTGGCAGCGCGTCGTCGACCGGCACGCAGCGGCGTTCGCTCGTGTAGTGGCTGAACCGCGCGGGGTCCAGCGGGACGACCTCGAACTGCGGGCAGCGGTTGTTGAGCGGATCGTTGGCCTCGTACCGGCCGTCCGCCTCGATCAGCCGCAGGATGGTCGAGCTGATCCGGCTCAGCTCCGCGTCGAGCCGCTGCCTGCCGTCGGCGGCGTCCGCGTCGATCAGCAGCCAGGCGAACACCACCAGGCCGAGCGCGTTCATCGCGGTGAAGAGCACGGTGAGCACCCGCCGGAGCCCGCGCAGCCGGTCCGAGGTCGATCCGAGCAGACCCATCCGGGGACCCCTCCCAGCTCTGGTGGCTTCCAATCCTCTGGTAGCCGGAGTTACGCGGAGGTGTGTGGTGCGGTTCGGAGTGCTCGGCAGGTTCGAGGCCTATGACCGGAACGGAGCGGCGGCCGTGGCCGGCGCCAGGAAGCCGACGATCCTGCTCACCGCGTTGCTTCTGCACCCTAACGCCTGGATCGGCGTGAATCAGCTGGTCGACGTCATCTGGCAGGAACAGGACACGCCCGCGTCGGCCGAACAGAACCTCAAGACCTACATCTGGCAGCTGCGCCGCACGCTGACCGGGCTGCACGGCGGGCACCGCATCGAGAGCAGGCCCGGCGCGTACCGCATCCGCGTGGAATCGGGCGATCTCGACATCGGCGTCGCGGAGAACCTGGAGACCGCGGCCGATCACGCCAGGGTCGACGGTGACGCGGCGGGCGCGGTCACCTGCCTCACCGAGGCGCTGCTGCTGTGGCGCGGCGAGCCGTACGAAGGTCTTCCCGACGAGTTGACCGCCTCAGCCGTCTCGCGGGCCGACCAGCTTCGGCGGCGGCTGCGCGAGAAGCTGGCCGACGGTTACGCCTGCCAGGGCCGCTATGACGTCGCCGCCCGCCTACTACAGGTGTTGACCGAGGAAGACCCGCTGCACGAAGGTTCTTGGGCACGGCTGGTCCGCGCTTTGCACCGGTCCGGCCAACGCTCGGAGGCGCTCGCCGCGTACCAGCGCGCGAGAGCCGTGCTGAGCGCGGAACTCGGCGTCGAGCCGGGGCCTGAGCTGGTCGCCGCGCACCGGAGCGCGCTCGATACTGGTCTCACCCGCCGCGACCTGCCTCGGACGGTGGCCGACTTCCTCGGCCGCGAGCCCGAGCTGAACCGGATCCGCGCCGTGCTGGGCGGCAAGACCACCGCGGTGCCCGTGCTCGTGCTCGACGGCATGCCCGGCGCTGGCAAGACCGCGCTCGCCGTGCACGCGGCCCACGAGGTCGCGGACGCCTACCCGGACGGTCAGCTGTTCGTCGACCTGCACGCCGGCCTGCCGCCGTCGACCGTGCTGGCCAGGCTGCTGCGCGCGGCGGGCGCGCCGGTGCCCACCGACCCCGACGAACGCGAAGCCGTGTGGCGTGGCGAGCTCGCCGGACGCCGCCTGCTGCTGGTGCTCGACGACGCGGCCGACGCCGCGCAGGTGCGCCCGCTGCTCCCGGGCACTCCGGGCTGCGCGGTCGTGATCACGACCAGGAACCGCGGTCTGTGGCTGGCCGGAGCGACCGCGCTGACCACGGAACCGCTTCCCGTGCACTACGCGCGGCAGCTGTTCCCGGGCGCGCCGGGCGAGGTCTTCACGCATTGCGGCGGCCTGCCCGCGGCGATCAGGGCGGTGTCGGCCATGCTGCGCAACCGTCCACTCTGGACGATCGACGCCCTCACCGCCGAACTCGCCACGCTGTTCGAGCCCGCGTTCCGCGCGCTTTCGGCCATTGAGTCGCGCGTACTGGCGCTCGGCACGTCGCACATCCAGGTCGACGCGGCCGTCACCGCCGAGCTGACCGACCTGGAAGTCCCTGTGGCACAAGAAGTCCTGGACTCGCTGTTCGGCCGCCACCTGATGACCCAGCCGTCGCCGGGCCGGTACAGCTGGCACATCGTGGTCCGTGATCAGGTCAAGCGCCAAGCCCTGATCGGAGCGGCCCGATGACGGTACTCGCGCCGAGCTTTCTTTCTTCGGTGACCACGGAAGTCATCGCGATGGCGACCGAGCGCGCGGCGCCCCGCACCCTCGCGACGCTGGCGGACAACCTCCGGCACGGGGTGACGTACCGGATACTGGTGCCGGACCGGGTCCGGTTCACGACCGGCGTGAACGCCCGGCTGAGCATGCTTTCGCTGGCGGGCGCGTCCGTCCGGACCCTGCCCGCGGTCCCGGCCGACACCATGGTCCTGGACGGGTGCATCGCGGTCGTCCCCGGTTCGCCGTCGGGGTTCGCGGTGCTCGACCTCCCGGACATCACCGCGACGGCGCTCGCGCTGTTCGCCCGCATCTGGCACACCGCGGCCCCGTTCCCCTCGGCCCCGCCGACCGAGCTGAGCACCCGCGAACGCGAGCTGCTGCACCTGCTCTCGGCGGGTTGCACCGACGAAGCGGCCGCGGCCCGCCTGGAGGTTTCGGTGCGCACGATCCGCCGCACGGTCGCGGACATCATGTCCCGCCTCGGCGCCCGCAGCCGGTTCCAGGCGGGCGCCAAGGCGGCGGACCGCGGCTGGCTGGTGGACCGCTGATGCGCGTGCTGATCACCGAAGACGACTCCGACATCCGCCTCACGGTCCAGCTGGCTTTACGCGCCGCGGGCCTGGCCGTCGACGCCGTGTCCGACCTTCCCGCCGCCGATGAGGCGTTGTACGTGAACACGTATGACTGCGCGATCTTCGACCGCATGCTGCCCGCCGGCGACGCGCTGAGTTACGTGTCCTCGAAGCGCGCCACCGGCTGGGCGGTCCCGGTCCTGTTCCTCACCGCCCGCGACGATCCCGCGGACATCGTCACGGGCCTGCGCGCGGGCGACGACTATCTGGTGAAACCCTTCGCGGTGGCGGAGCTGGTCGTCCGCGTGCGCAGCCTGTGCCGCCGCACCCCGCTCGGCGGCGCCGCGGTGCTCCGCTGCGGCGACCTCACCCTCGACACCGGCCGCCGCGAGGCCCGGCGCGCGGGCGTCCTGCTGACCTTGACGCCCACCGAGTTCGCGGTGCTGGAACGGCTGATGTCGAGTCCGGGACGCGTGGTGTCGCAGCCGGACCTCCTGCGCAGCGGCTGGGACGAGATGCTTGACCCAGCCTCGAACGTGCTGCAGGTCCTGATGGCCCAGCTGCGCCGGAAACTCCGCGAACCGGCGGTGATCCAGACCGTCCGCGGCCTCGGCTACCGCCTGGAGCCAAAGGGCTCGTGAGTGTTTTGGCCGGTTAGAACCGGCCGCATCACTCACGACCCCTTTCTGCGCTAGCCCCGGCTGACGGTGACCGAGGACGTGGCCGAGCCGTCCGCGCTGGTCTGGGTGATCGTCCGGGTCTGCCCGGGCTTCACCTGCGACGAGTCGAGTGAGACGTGCACCTTTCCGCCGGGGTGCGCGATCGGCCTCGGCAAGACGCGCGGCTTCGGCGGTTTACTGGACGGAGGCTTCGTACCGGACGTCAGCTTCGCCAGCTCGGCGCGTGCCTTCGCGGCTTCGCTCCTCGCTTTGCGCAGATCGGTCTTGGCCTGCTTGACTTTCGCGTCCGCGGCCGCGACCCGCTTCGCGGCCTTGTCGACGGCGCTGTCGTGAATCTGCGTCACGACCGGGGCCATGCGCTTGAGCGGCGTCACGGAAGCCTTGCGCACCACAGGCTTCTGCACCTTCGCGGGCTTCTTGATCGGCACCGGCTTCGCAGCAGGCGCGACCGGCACCCCGTTCACTGGCGCGACGGCCTGCGGAGCCGCTGCCGGGGCCTGGGCCGGAGCGGATGACTTGGCCGAGGCGGCATCGGCCAATGCGGTGGGCGCCTTCACCACGGCCGGTTCGCCGTCGCCGCCGAAGATCGCCACGGCGGCCACCCCGGCGCCCGCCGTGACCATGGTGGCCACGCCGTATTTCGAGAATCGCTTGAGGTCCATGGCGAGCACGATCCCGAAGGCCGGTTCACTGGCGATTCAGTGTCATCGAATCCTCATGTACGCGGAGAACAGTGAGCGGCATGCACTTCCACGTTCTGGGCCCGCTCGAAGCACGCTCCGCCGAGGGCGCCGCCGTGACACTCAAGCCGGGCAAACCGACCAAGCTGCTCGCCGCGCTGCTGCTGCACCGGGGCACCTGGGTGAGCATGGACCGGCTGATCGACCTGATCTGGCCGGACCAGGCCGTTCCGCCGTCGGCGGCGGGCAACGTGAAGTCCTATGTGTGCGGACTGCGCCGCGCGCTGCCCGAGTCGCGGATCGACAGTCGCGAGGGCGCGTACCGGGTCCGTGTCGAACCCGGCGAGGTCGACGCCGATCTGGTGACCACCCGGGCAGCCGAGGCCAGGCGCGCACTCGCGGATGGGGACGCGAAAGCCGCGGCCGGGCTGATCAGCACGACACTCGAACTGTGGCGTGGCACGCCGTTCGAAGATCTCACGGCGGACGACAACGCACCCGAGGTCGCCAGGCTCGACGAGGTGCGCTGGGAGCTGCGCGAGCTGCTGGCGGCCGCCTACCGCGAACTCGGGCGGTCCGCCGACGCAATCGGCCTGCTGCGGGCCATGACCTGCGACGACCCGTTGCGCGAAGACGTGTGGACGCGGCTGGTCTCGCTACTGCACGAGGTCGGGCGGCGCGGGGAGGCGATCGCGACGTTCCGGCGGGCGCGGTCGGCGATCGTGCGTGATCTCGGGGTCGAACCGGGCGCCGAACTCCTTGGCGCACATCGGATGGCGCTCGGCGTCTAGGGCGTGCGGGAATGGCCGTGACGTACAGTCGCGGTCAGGGCGAAGCGCCAGGCCGAAGTTTCTGGTGTGAGGGAGGGGCCAGGATGTTCGGTCGGAAGAAGAAGCGCGACGGTCTGAACGAGCTGGACGATCTGATGGAGCGGCTCAGGCCCGATCTGAGCCGGGAATCGCTCGGCGTCGGGCCCGGCTTCCCTGGCGTCGCCCCGAACCCGCTCATGAGCGGTGCCGCACGGAATCGCCAAGCGGAACTGCGTACCGGGGCGCTCGCGCTCGGCGTTCTCGTCGACTGGCGGGAAGTCAACAGCAATCCACGCGTGATCCTGATGTTCGATGTGGAGACCGCCGACGGGGCCTTGTTCCGCGGTATCGCGGACGAAGACCTCACGATCACCGAGCTCACCCGGCTCGCCCCAGGACAGACGTTGCCCGTGCGCTACCGGCCCGCCGTCATGGACCACTACGTCGCCCTCGCCAGGGACGCGGACCCCGCCTGCGTGCGGCGGCTCGCCGACGAGATCGCGAGCCGCAAGCGGGCCTGACGCGACGCACCGGCGCCGTGGTCAGCTCAGCTGGTCGAGCAGCATCAGGTCGGGCGGCACGATCGTCGTCGACAACACCAGCTCGCGCAGCAGATTGTCGTTGAGCGTGTTGCCGACGGGCTCGCCGACCTCCTCGCGGCGCAGGCCGAAGACCCCGCCGTCGGACAGGCGTTTGCGGACCGCCGCGACCATGTGCTCGACGCGCTTGACGCCCCAGCCCGCGTCCGGCTGCAGCTCGGCGAGGATCTCGGCGGCCTGCTGGCGCGCGACCGGCTGCGGCTGGGCCTCGTGGAGCAGGTACCGCTGCCCCAGCACGACCATGAGCAGCCGCTCCTCCTCGGTGAGCCGCCAGCGGCGCGGGGGCTGGGTCACCGCCTCGTGCCTGGTCGGCGGGCGGGCGCCGTCGACACCGGCGACGTAGAGCTCCAGCAGATGCTCGCGGCGCGGCGAGCTGCGCACGAACAGCGGCGTGTAGCCGTCGGGCAGCGGCACCGGGTCCTCGCTGCTGGACAGCCAGCGGCTCGACGGCAGGCGCAGGGGCAGCTGGCCGGTGTTGGTGACCCACCACTGCCCGTACTGGCGGGTCAGCAGGCCGTGCCGCCTGCTGACCCGCAGGTCGTTCTCGCCGACGCAGATGTCGACCTCCGGCCGGTTGCGGCCGAAGGTGATCGTCCGGCCCTCGACCGGCGCCACCGTCAGCCCGCCGGTCAGCGACAACGCCGAGACGGAACCGGGGTCCGCGCTCACGCCGAGCGCGAGGCTGTCATGGGACGTGGTGAGCCGAATGCCTGCCATGGCGGCCTCCTTTGAATCTGGTGTCTGGCAGTCTGCCAACGCCGGGTGGGGACCCCTCCCAATTCACCCGATCCGGAAGGTGAACTCCAGCGCTCGCCAGTCACCGTCGAGCGCCCGCCCATCGGGTGTGGGCCCGGTCCGCTCGGCGAACTCGGCGATCAGCTCCTCCTTGACGCCGAACACCGTGTCGCTGTCGAGGTACTTCCCGCCGCGCACGAACAGCTGGGTGATCAGCCGCGGATGCCCGTCCGCCTGGATCAGGAAGTGCAGGTGCGGCGCGCGGAACGGGTGCCTGCCGGTCGCGGCCAGCAGCTCGCCGACCGGCCCGTCGCCGGGCACGGGGTACTCGTGCGGCAGGATGGACCAGAACCGCAGCCGCCCGTCGCCGTCGGTGTGGAACCTGGCGCGCAGCACCGGCCCGTCCAGCTCGGGCAGCTGGACGTCGTAGAAACCGTCCTCATTGGATTGCCAGACGTCCACGACGGCGCCGGCGAGCGGCTTCCCGCCGGTGTCGGTCACCCGGACGTCGACCCAGAGCGGCGTGCCGGGCAGGCCGTCGGCGATGTCGTCGCCGTGCGCACGCGGCGGCGGGCCCTCGACGTAGAACGGGCCGAGCACGGCCGACGGGGTCGTGTCCGGGCTGCGCGAGTTCGTCAGCAGATCGACCATGCTCGACACGCCGAGCACATCCGAGAGCAGCACGAACTCCTGCCGCTTGTCGTCGGTCAGGTGTCCGGCGCGGGTGAGGAAGTCGATGGCCCGCGCCCATTCGCCCTCGGTGACGTCATGCTTGGTCACGTAGTCGTGCAGCGTCCGCACCAGCCCGGTGAGCAGCTCGCGCGTGCGCGGATCCGGGGTACCGTCGAAACTGGCGACGACCTGCTCGGTCAGCCAGGTGGTGGGTTCCATCACTCCAGATTGCACCCTCGCCGGGTGATCATCCACCCGCGCCCGATTTCGGCGATTCGCCAGCGGCCGGGGTGGTTCGTGCGCTTTGCTGTCGCTGTGCAGAGAACCGTCGCCACCATCCTGGTGCTGCTGGGCGCCGCCGCGGCACTCACCGGCTGCTCCAGCAACGAGAGCAAATTCGTCAGCGAGCTGAAGGCCGCGGGTTTCCCGAACCCGACCGGCGCGCACACCGAGACCGAGAAGAAGACCAAGAAGGTCGGCGGCCGGACGATCAAGTCGTCCGAGAAGACCCTCGAGGCCATGGTCCGCCTCAACGGCTGCGACCTCGAGTTCGCGAAGTCCGTCGGCAAGCCCGGCTACTGGCTCGACGAGCTCCACGTCAACGGCCAGGAGCCCGACTGGCCCGGCTACCCCGAGAACCTTCGCCGCGACCAGGTCGTCGCGCTGCTGGCGAGCTCGTCGGCCAAGCCAGCGGGATTCTCTGACTGCTATCGCCCCGGCCAGCCCTAAAGGGTCGTAAGCGTTGCCGCAGGCTCTGCTGGGGTGGGCGGCCGAATCGGCGTGGTTGGTGTGGCTTGGTGAGGGCCTCCCTCACTATTGAGGGGAAGGGTAAAGGTGGCGTGCGTTCGCGGCTGTCTGAATCGACGTTGTGGCGTTTGGGCAGCCAGATGGCCCAAACGCCACATCGTCGCGCCCCGCAGCCGCGAACTCCCGCTGGTCAGCGGGGACGTGAGCGAGGGGATCCCCTGCTGCGTTCAATGCAGCGGGGGATCCCCTCGCTCCAGCGTGAAAGGCCTTGCGCGAGTGGTAACTCTGCTCCGCTAGACGCAGCAGAGTTACCACTCGCGCCGACACAACCCTGATCCGAGCTTGGTCACGCAGCAAGGGGACCCTTGAGTGCTTACTACGCACTCAAGGGCGAGTCCCTAGTAGCGCTCGGCGTAGTGAGTAGGTGGTTCGCCGAACATTTCCTTGAAGTCGCGGGCGAAATGCGCCTGGTCGGCGTACCCGAGTTCGACGGCGAGCGCGGCCCAGTCGATCACGGCGCCGCGCGCGAGCCGCTCGGTGACCTCGTGCAGGCGGTACCGGCGGATCACCCACTTCGGGCCGATCCCGACGTACTCGGCGAACAGGCGCTGCAGCCCGCGAACGCTGGTCCCCCACTGCTTCGCGAGCAGGTCGACCCTGGCGATCTCGGGCCGCGCCGCGATGAACGCGACGATCTCGGCGGCTTCGTCGGCCTTGGGGTCGGGCTCCGGCAGGCGCTCGCGCAGGAACCGTTCGACGGATTCGACGCTGATTTCGGTTGGCACGTCACCGAAAACCTCGCGCGCGTCGAGTTCGCGATCCATGATGGTCGACACCGGCGCGCCGAGGTACGGGCGGAAGCCACCCGGGCGGAACTCCACCCCGAACACGCCGCCGCGACCTTCGAGCACCTTGATCCGGTGCCCGCCGCACACCCCGTTCACCACGGCGGCGCCATCGCGGAACGTCAGGTGCACCTTGGGATAGGGCACGACCAGCTGCCGGTACGGCTCGTCGTAGTCCCAGGTCACCACCCAGAATTTGGCCACGAATCTGGCGAGATCCGGCGACGGGCTCGGGAACTCGTGGCGCTGGAACTTCGTCCAGGCTCCGTTGAGTCCTCGGGCGTCCCTGATCACGCCACGCATTCTAGGCCGCTCGATCGGGTGTATCCCGCGAAAGATCATTTTGGCTGGCGTGCCGGCCGGGTATTCCCAGCTCACAGGAGTTCCGAAGCCACAAAGGAGCGTCAGCCATGAAAAGAGCAGCCATCCTCGCCGCGGCCGTCGCCGCCGCGGGTGTCCTGACCGCCGCGCCCGCCTCCGCGGACCCGGTTCCGGGCCAGCCAGGGTACGTCTTCGCAGGTTGCGTCCTCACACTCGGTGGGATTTCGATCTGCGCCGAGACCGATCTGGAGCACGCCAACCACATCTGCGCGCTGACCCCGTTCGGGTTGCTCAACCTCTACGGGTGCATGCCGTTCAACAAGCCCTGATCGAGCCATCCAGAAGACCGGGCCGCGTGCCGATGGGGCGGAGGAAGGTTTTCCGCCCCGGCAACGGGGCTCGTTGAAGGAGGAAGTTCTGCGCGCCAGGTCGCTCGTTTCCGCTGTCTCACTCGTCTGCGTCACCGCGGGCGCCACGCCCGCGTTCGCGGTGGCGCACGGGTCCGATGTGCCACCGGGACAGTTCGGGTTCGCCGCGAAGCTGACCATGACCGGCATTCCGCGTCCCAACGGCACCACGTACTCCAGTGCCTGCTCCGGGTCGCTCGTGTCGCCGCAGTGGGTGCTGACGTCCAGCCACTGTTTCCATGACATCAAAGGAAATCCCGTCTCCGGTCCCTCCCCCTATCCGACCACGGTCACGGTCGGCCGCACCGACGAGGCCGACGCCGCCGCGGGCGCGACCCGCCAGGTCGTCCGGGTCGTCCAGGCCACTGGCAGCCCGGCGGCGCTCGTCCAGCTCGACGCGCCCGTCACCGGCGTGACCCCGCTGGTCGTGCGGCGAACCGTGCCGGCATTGCACGAAAAGCTCACCCTCGCCGGGTGGGGCAGCACGGAAAAGGACGCGAAGGCCTCGACGAAACTGCAGCAGGGCACCGTCGAGGTGGGCACGATCGGCGAGAAGACGCTCGGCGTGCGCGGGGTGGCGCCGTCGACGATGACCAGCGCCTGCCGCTATGACTCGGGCGCCCCGTACTTCGTCGGGCAGGAGCTGGTGTCGATCGAAAGCAGCGGCCCGGACTGCCCGCACGACAAGCTCGAAACCACCGTCCGCGCCGACGTGCTGGCCGACTGGATCGGCTCGCAGACGACCCAGCCGTAGGGCTCGTGAGTGTTTTGGCCGGTTCTAGCGGACGGGTACTTGGCTACCTACCGCCCGAGTTCTCGCGCGAGTGGAAGGTTTGCTCCGTTGGGTGCAGAAATTCTTCCACTCGCGTGGCTCGTCCACCGTGGCACGTGACAAGGGGGACCCTTGTCACGCCCTGGGTGACAAGGGCCGCCCTTATCACCCAGACCACGGCCGGGTGAGCGGGAAATAGGCGTTCAACGCCTTAACCAGCACACATAAGCCACTTTCGTTCCCCTGAGCGTGACAAACGCCCCGTCCGTGCGCGCCAGCCAAGGCCACGTCACGGGTAGGTCATCGAATACCGGCTCGCCCTAACCGGCCAAAACACTCACGACGACCCCACAACGAGGGCGCGCTGCTTTTTGTCGGCGCGTTCCGAGCGCGGCAGTTGAGCGCAGGCGACCTCCCGGACCAGCGGATGCTCGAACACGTACCCGCCGCCCGAGCGGCGCAGGAAACCCAGGCGCTCCAGCTGTGTCATCGCGCCGGCGACCTCGGCCTCGTCACGGCGCCCGACAGACGCCACGGCCTGCGCCGAGAACGGCTCCGGCAAGACCGAAGCGTCCAGCAGCACCGTCTTTTCGGTCGACGACAGCATGTCCACCTGCGACGCGAGAACGCTGTGGACGCCCGCGGGCACTGGGAAGTCGTCGCGGCGGGGGAACTCGGCCAGCATCTTCGCGTACTCGGCGGCGAATAGCGGGATGCCGCCCGCGCGGCCTGCCAGCGCGTCGCACAGCTCGGGCAGTCCGGCGCGGTCCGCTCCCTCGCGGGAGGCGAGGTCGAGCAGGATCTCGGCCGTCGCGTGCTCGCTGAGCGGATCGAGTGTGGTCATGGTCGTGTGGCGACGGCCGCCGCCCCAGGCAGGACGGCGCTGCAGCAGCTCGGGGCGGGCGGTCGCGATCACGAGCAGTGGCACCGAGGGCAGCCGGTCGGTCAGCGTTTCGACGGCGGCGAGCAGCACGTCGTCGGCCCAGTGCAGGTCCTCCAGCACCACCACGATCGGGCCGTCGGTCGCGGTCGCT
Source organism: Amycolatopsis xylanica (assembly GCF_900107045.1). Lineage (GTDB taxonomy): Bacteria > Actinomycetota > Actinomycetes > Mycobacteriales > Pseudonocardiaceae > Amycolatopsis > Amycolatopsis xylanica. Next base: position 81,044 of record NZ_FNON01000001.1, on the reverse strand, counting down.
TCGACGAAGCGGCACCAGGCGGCGAGGTCCGCGTCCGGCTCGCCGATCATGGCCGTGAGCGGCAGGTACGGGGACTCCGTGGCGAACGGCGAGGTGAATCCCGTCAGGCAGGCGACGGCTTCGCGGTTCGCGCAGACCTGACGGCCGAACTCGGCGACGAGCCTGCTCTTGCCGATGCCCGGCCTGCCCAGGACCGTGAGCAGATGCGGGCGCCGCAGGTCGCGGACCTGCCCCAGCAGGCTCCGCATCAGCTGCAGCTCGTGGACCCGGCCGACCAGCGTCCCCGCACCGGCTCCCCGGGTTTCGGCTGGCGAAACGGCCAGCGCGCCGTCGAAGACGATCTGCCCTTCCGCCGCGCGGCGGGTGGCTTCGCAGGCGACGATCGAGCCCGGGGCGCCCAACAGCAACAGGGCCGTGTCCACCACCGCGCCGGTGACGACCGGCGGCGCGGCCGCGTCGTCGCGCTGGAACCGGGTCAGCGCGCCGCCGGTGGACACCGCCATCCTGACTTCGGCGCCGTCGAGCCGGTCGCGGATCGCGAGCGCGGCCCGCACGGCGCGTTCGGCGTCGTTCTCGTGGTTGCGGGGAACGCCGAACAGTGCGAGGAACATCGAGCCGATGGTGCCGCCCCCGACTCCCCCGAACCGGCGCACTTCCTCGCCCACCACCGCGGCGATCCCCGGCAGCGCGTCGTTCACGTCCTCGGGATCGGTGTCGGCGGGCGCGCCGACATGCACCAGCAGCACGCTGACCTGCTTGCGTTCCAGGCTGACGTCCGGCGACGGCGCGACCGCCACCGGCTGCGGGTGCGCCGTGAGCGCCAGATCCTGGCTGACGATCATGCTCTGCAGTTTGCGCAGTTCACGGCCCGGCTCGATGCCCAGGTCGTGGACCAGCAGCGCCTGGGTCCGCTGGTAGACGTCGAGCGCCTCGGCCTGGCGGCCCGCCCGGTAGAGCGCCACCATCAGCTGCCCGCACAGCCGTTCGCGACGCGGCTCGCGCACGGCGAACTCGGCGAGTTCGGCCAGCACCTCGTGATGCCTGCCGCAGGCGAGCTCCGCCTCGAAACAATCTTCGACCGCGCCCAGTTTGGCGATCTCCAGCGCGCTGAGCTCTGACCAGTTCAGCCCGGTTTCGACCAGATCCGACAGCGCGGGACCACGCCACAACGCCAGCGCCGCACGCAACGCGGTGGCCGCCTGCTGCGCCGAGCCCGCTGCCAGGTCCCCGCGCGCCTGATCGACGAGCCGCTGGAATCGGTGCAGGTCAAGGGACTCCGGCTCCAGGCGCAGCAGATAACCCGGTGCGTGGGTGAGCAGCACCGGCGCCTCGCTCGACGCTGTCGCGAGCATCCGGCGCAGCGCCGAAACCGCGTTCTGCACCATCTTGCGCGCCGACGGCGGCACGTCGGCGCCCCACAGCGCCTTGACCACGTGGCTCATCGGCACCACTTTGTTGGCGTGCAGCAGCAGGTAGCCGAGCACAGCGCGCTGCTTCACGCCGCTCAGCTCGACGATCTCGGTCTCATCGACGATCTCGAGCGCGCCGAGAACCTTGAATTCCACGTAACCCCACCCTCGCCACCGGATTTCCCACATGGTCACACGGGGACCACTGCCCGGGAACTGCGGAACTCCACAGGGGCGCGTGATATATGACATACTTCATCTGATGTATGTGACGGTAGGTACGAGGAAATCCTTTACCCGCAGGCCACGGCGCCCTACCCTCGCGACCGTGGATCTCGCCGAAGTCACACAGGGAAGGCGGCTCCACGGCAGGGATCGGGAACTCGATCTGCTCGCCGCTCACCTCGAGCGCATCGGCGCGGGCGAGCCCGCGGTGGTCACCCTCACCGGGGCGGCGGGAACTGGCAAGACGTCGCTGCTGACAGCGGCCGCGGAGCTGGCCGAGGCACAGGGTTTCCTGGTGCTGTCCGCGCGAGCCGCGAAGGCCGAACGGGACTTCGCCTTCGGGGTGGTCCGGCAGCTGCTGGAACGCACGCTGCCGTTGCCGCTCGACCACGACGACATCCAGGCCCAGCTGCACGGCTGGTGGCTGTGGCTTTCGGCGCATCTCGCCGAGCACTTTCCCGTGCTACTGCTGGTCGACGACGCCGAGCTGGCCGACCCGCAGTCCACCCGCTGGCTCGGCTACGCGGCCAGGCGGCTCGCGGCCGGGCACCGGATCGGCATCCTGCTCACGCGTTCCACGGACACCCCGGCAGGCGACAGCCCGCCGTTTCACCGTCTTCCCCTCCGCGGACTCGACCGGCAGGCCTGCGAGCTCGTCATCACCGACAGCCTCGGCGGCGACCTCTGCCCAGCATTCGTAGAGACCTGCCAGGTGGTCAGCGCGGGCAACCCGGCCAGGCTCACCGCGCTGATCAGGACCTGTCTCGAAATCCGGGCCAGCAGGCTCGATCTCGCCGTGTTCGGCACGCCCCGGCTGAGCGAAGCCGTGCACCGGTTCCTCGCCGAGGAAGATCCGGCGCTGGCCTCGCTCGCGCGAACCGTCGCCGCGCTCGACGACGCACCGATCGATCTCGACCTGGCGGCCGCCGTCGCCGGGCTCACACCGTCCAGCGCGCTGCGGGCCGCCAAGCGGTTGCGAGAGCTGCGTTTTCTCACCGGCGCAAGAAAACCCGCGTTCGCCGACCGCGGTGTGCGGGTGGCGATCGCCAGCGGGCTGAGCCCGGCCGAGTGCCAGGCGGCGCATGCCAAGGCCGCGCGGGTCCTGCGCCGGGAGCAGGCGCCGGACCGGCTGGTCGCCGCGCACCTGCGCAAGACGGACGAGATCGGCGAGGCCTGGGTGACCGAAGTCCTGCTCGACGCGGCGGGCACCGCGCTCGCCGACGGTGACCCGCACGAGGCCGTCGCCCACCTGCGTCGCGTGCTGCGCGAGCCACTTCCGCCCGAGCGGCGCGAAGCCGTGCTGTTCGAACTCGGCGCGGCCGAGGTGCACGCCGACCCGGCGGCGGCCGTGCGCACCCTCACCCGCGTGGTCGAAAACGACGGCGAACCGGCTCGGCGGGCGCGCGCGACCGAGCTGCTCTCCGACGCGCTGTGGCTGTCCGGCCGCTGGAACGAGGCGCTCAACGTGCTGCGGGAAGCGGTGCGGTTCTGGTCGGTCAGCCACCCCCGGCTGGCGGCCGACCTCGAAGTCTGTGTCCTCTACCAGTCACGCCACGATCCGCAGGCCGCGGTCGCGATCCCGCGGCGGCTCGCCGCGCTCGGCCACACCTCCGAGGCGGGCACGCGGCGGCTGAACGCGTTCCTCGCCGCTCGCGGATCGGTGACCGGCCAACCCGTGGCGGCCGTCCGGCGCCTCGCGCTCGAGAACGGCCCGACCGGCCCGATCACCGGCCTCGGTGAGCTGCGGGCGTTCGGGGCCGTGGTCACCGCGCTGACCAACATCGAGGAGTACGACCTCGCGCTGCTGCTCTGCGACAAAGTGCTCGACGACGGCGCGTCCGGACTGCCGCTCGCGACCGGCCTGGCACTGCTGAACCGCGCCGAAATCCATTACCAGCGCGGAGAGCTGACCAGCGCAGGCGCCGACCTCGAGGCCGCGGCCGACAAATTGTCCTTAGTGGACATCAAGGGCGAACTGCTCGACGGCGCTCGGATGCGCCTGGTCGCGGCCAGGGGCGACCAAGCGGAGATCGAGCGGCTACTCGCGCGGAAGCGGACCACGACCACGTATCTGCGGGCGTGCTTGACCTTGCACGCCCGAGGCCTGCTGCACGCGGCGGCAGGCGACCACGCGTCCGCGCTCGCCGACCAGCTCGACTGCGGCAGGCGGCTAGCGCATTTAGGACTCACCGAGCATCCTCAGGCTCCCTGGCGCATCGCCGCCGCACTCGCCCACTTCGAGCTGGGAAATCACGAGGAAGCCTTGGCACTGGCCGAAAGCGAACTCGCGTCGGCACGCGAGCGGAACCTGCCGCGCAGGCTGGGTGTCGCGCTGCGGGTCGCCGGGACAGTGCGGGACTCCCCCGCGTTGCTCATCGAGGCCGTCGAGGTGCTCGGCCGCTCACAGGCCCGCCTCGAGCTGGCGAACGCACAGGCGAGCCTCAAGCGCACGGAGCCGGACCAAGCGCTGACCGAACGCGAACGCGACGTCGCCACACTGGCCCGAAAAGGCTGGAGCAACCCCGAAATCGCGGCCGCGCTGGTGCTGAGCCGCCGCACGGTCGAGTTCCACCTGACCAACATCTACCGCAAGCTCGACATCTCCCGCCGCGGCCAGCTCGCCCACAAGCTTCCCGCCAAAACGGGATAAAGCGGGCTTTATCCCGGTCCGGAGTAAAGCCCGCTTTATCCCGTTCGCTTACCTGGGCAGGTCGACGAGCTTGGTGGCGCCGAAGGTGTTCTTGACCGGGACCTCGATCGTCTTGCGGCGCACGGTCACCTTGATGCTGTCCTGCTGCTGCGTCGGGTCGGCGACGGCGAGCTTCCAGCGCCCGCTGGCCTTGCCGAAGGCGATCGACGCCGGGCCGGACACCGTGACGTCGTCGACCGTGCCCGCCGCGAAGAAGTTCGCCAGCAGCGTGTTGTCCCACAGCTTCACGGCCTGCGCGGTCGTCGTGTTGGACCGCACCCGGAACGCCAGGCAGGACGCCATGGTCGACACCAGCGAAGCGCCCGGCAGCACCGCGTACGCGTACGTCGCGTTCACCGGCTTGACGCCGTGCGAGAGCACCAGCTTCTGGTAGCGCCGGGTGAAGGGCTCCAGGCTGCCCTTGGTGTTCGCGCCGGTGTCGATGTCACGCCAAGTCGCGGTCCGGTCTTCGCGCAGCGCGACCACGTCGGCGTCGTCCAGCAGCACATAGCCGCCGACGTTCTCCAAGTGCAAGGCGTGCGGCCGCTTCAGGACGGTCGACTGGCCCAGCTCCGTCGACACCCGCCTCAGGTCGGCGTGCAGGACCCCGCCCGGTCCCTGGAGGTTGCGGTTCTCGATGGCGGTGCGCACTTCTTGGCCGAACGCGTCGGTGATGCCCGCGCCCAGGCAGACGACGCCGGACGGCGTGAAGAACCACGACTTCTTCGCGGTCAGCGTGCCGTCGAACGAGATGAAGTCGAGGCCCTGCGCGCCATGGGAGGCATCCCAGCGGACGCCGCCGCCGTACGCGTTGGGCGTGCGGGGCACGTCCTGCAGCGGCGGGGTCGGGCCGGTCTTGATGGTCGCGCCCGGCAGCAGCAGCGGGTCGACGGTCGGCCAGTACGCGTCGGTGTAGTGCCCCTTCGCGTTCGGCAGGAACGTGTAGAGCACGCCGTCGCCGGTGTACCAGCCGTGCAGGTTCATCTGGTTGACCGACTCGTACCGCGAGATGCGGTTGGTGCCCATGCCGAGCGAGGCCGACCACGCGGTCGTCACGTGCACGACCCGGTCCTGCTGGCCGAACACCCGGTGCGCGGGCACGGTCGGTGCCGGCTTCGCGTTGCCGGCCAGCAGTTCCTGCGCGAACTCGATGCCGGGGATGCCGACCAGGTCGGGCCCGGGCGCGAACCGCTCGGGGTCCGGGATCTTGAGGTACGGCGCGTAGGTGTCTTCCTTGATCCACTTCGTGGCGAGCGCGGCCAGCTCGGTCTTGACCGGGCCGGTGGCCGACCTGGCCAGCAGCACGGTCGCGCCGGTCAGCTGGTGACCGATGTCGTGGCCGGTCTCGCCCTGGCGCGAGAGCATGCGCCCGCGGACCGACTCCATCTGCGCGCCCGCGTAGACGAACGGCGCGAAGGTGTCGGCGACCGTGGCGTAGATCTTCTGCTTGAGCTCCTCCGGCAACGCGAACGCGGTGCCCTTGGTGACGTGGATGGTGCCCGCGAGCGCGGTCAGCAGCACGATGCCGTAGTGCCCGGAATACGGGATCGAGTCGTGCTGGATGAACGAACCGTCGACGTGGAACCCGTCGCCCGCCGCCCGGTCGAGCTTCGCGACGACGCTGGCCGCGCCGCCGCCGGCGACGTCGGTCAGCGCCTCGATGCCCTTGGTGATCGTCGCGGCGTCACCGGCCATCGCGCCGGAGACGATGGCGATCAGCGACTTGTCCGCGCGGTTGGCGCCGGTCTCGATGATCGAGGCGTTGTTGGTGCGCTTGTTCGGGTCCGCGTTGAAGCGGAACACCGGCTTGAGGTACTTGGCGACGTCGGCGGGCGCCAGCTGGTCCCCTACCGCGGCCAGGGTGTGCAACAGGTAGTACGGGATGCCGATCTCGTAGGTGTACCAGTTGCCGATCTCGTCGGTCTTCTCGCTGTACTGGTTGCTGGTGTAGAGCAGCTCCAGCGCCGTCTTGATCCGGTCGAGGACGACCGGGTCACCGGAGAGCGCGCCGCCGGGCGTGCCCCAGTTGACCGCGATCGACCTCAACCGGGCGTACATCGAGGTGGTGTAGGTGCTGCCGGGACCGAGTGGCAGATCGGCCCACAACGCCCCGCCCGTCACGGACATGCTCGCGTTGTTGGCCTTCGCCACCCGGTCGATGTTCGCCAGCGCCGCGGTCCGCTCGGCGGAGTCGCGGTGGATGCCGGTCTGGAGTTCCCGGTAGGCCGTCACGATCGAACCGGTGCCCGCGTCCTCGGCCGCCGCTAGGCCGGACGCCTTGGCGGCCGAAGCCGGGCCGTTGGCGGCCAGCGGAAGCGCGACCGTGGCCGCCGCGACCGCGGTGGTGCGTAAGGCCGTTCTCCGGTTTACGGGCATGACGGAACCTCCGGGGGACTCCATTGTCACAGTGGGGACTTACGGGAAAGGACTAGCGACGGCCGTCCGTGCGCCGCGGCAGCTGCCACGGGTTGGCTTCCTGCAAGGCTTCCGGCAGCAACGCGTCCGGGAAGCTTTGCCAGGCGATCGGCCGCTGGAACCGGGTGATCGCCGCCGTGCCGACCGAGGTCGACGTCGGCGCGGTGGTCGCCGGGTACGGGCCACCGTGCTGCTGCGCCCAGCTGACCGTGACCCCGGTCGGCCAGTCGTTCCACAGCAGGCGACCGGCGATCTTGGTCAGCGACGGGAGGATCGGCCGCACCCAGTCGGCGTCGGACTCCTCGCCCTGGATGGTCGCGGTCAGTCCCGGCTCGATGATGTCGAGCAGGCTGATCAGCTCGGCCTGGTCGGTGTAGGTGACGATCAGCGAGGCCGGGCCGAAGCACTCCTCGCGAACGGTGTCGGCGTCGGCGAGGAAGCTCTTCGCCGTGGTGGCGAACAGGGTCGGGGTGAACTCCGGTCCCTGGCCACCGCCTTCCGCGAGCACCTCGACACCCGAGACGCCACGCAGCTTGTCGACACCTTCGGAGTAGCCGGCGGCGATACGGTCGTTCAGCATCGCCTGACCGGCGATCCCGGCGACGGCTTCGCGCAGCGTGTCCTCGAGGCCGTGGCCTTCCGGCAGGAACAGCAGGCCCGGCTTGGTGCAGAACTGGCCCGCGCCCAAGGTGAACGAGCCCGCGTAGCCCTTGGCGATGGCCTCGCCGCGCGCGGCGAGCGCCGCCGGGGTCACCACGACCGGGTTGACGCTGCCCAGCTCGCCGTAGAACGGGATCGGGCGGGGACGGGCGCTCGCGATGTCGAACAGCGCGCGGCCACCGGGCACCGAGCCGGTGAACGAGGAGGCCTGGATGCGCGGGTCGTTCAGCGCGGCGACACCCACGGGCTGGCCGTAGATGACGTCGAAGATGCCGGCAGGCGCACCGGCGGCGGCCAGCGCCTCCTTCACGATCTGCCCGGTGCGGGCGGACAGCTCGGGGTGACCGGAGTGCGCCTTGACGATGATCGGGCAACCCGCGGCGAGACCGGACGCGGTGTCGCCACCGGCCACGCTGAAGGCGAACGGGAAGTTGCTGGCGGCGAACACCAGCACCGGCCCGATCGCGGTCAGCGAGCGGCGGATGTCCGGGCGCGGGCCCATCGGCCAGGCCGGGTCGGCGTGGTCGACGGTGGCGCCGAGGAACTCGCCGTCCTCCAGCACCTCGCCGAACAGGCGCAGCTGGAAGGTGGTGCGCTTGAGCTCGCCCTGCAGCCGGGGCGAGACCGGCAGGTGCGTCTCGGCGTTGGCGAGCGCGGTCAGTTCGTCGGCGTTGGCGTCGAGCGCGTCGGCGACCGCGACCAGCCAAGCGGCGCGCTCGGCTGGGGTCGCGGCCGCGGCGGGCCCACTGGCCTCCGCCGCGGCCGCGAGGATCTGTTCCAGCGTGGCTGGGTCTGTCTGAGCCATGGTGTGCGTTCTCTCCTAAATCCCGTGTGCGCCGCTCGTGGCGCCGTGCATGTCCGGCCAGCGTCCGGGGCCGGCGAGCCCGAGGTGATACAGGTGCAGCTCGGCGGCACCCGCCTTCCCCAGTTCCCGAGCGTAGGCCTCCATGTCGGGTACCGGGTTGGCGGCCACGGCCGTCACGTAACTTCCGATGTCCACTGTGGACGGCAGGGCCTGCCTGGCCGCGGCGACCGCCGCGGTGGCGGCCGTGCCGGGCACCCAGTTGAACAGGACCACCGCGTCGACGTCCTCGGCGGCCGTGGGCGTCAGGCCGGGCAGCGCGCCGGTGACCCACGGGTCGAGTGCGCCGTGCAGCACGATCCGCACGCCGTCCGGGATCTGCGCGATCACCGCGCGGCGCAAGGTGTCGACGGCCGATTGGCGCGTGGTGAGAAGCAGTTCTCGCAACGACGGCAGCAGCTTGTCCTCGGTGACCGTCAAGTCGCCGGTTTCGATCAGCCGCCGGACCTCGGCGCGAAGCTTGCCGCGGATGGCTTCGGGGTCGCCACCCGCTTCGGTCCAGCCCGCCGCGCAGGCCGCACAGCAGCAGATCGACAGCAGCCGCGCCACCGCGGGCGCCCAGACACCGTCGGTCTTCTCGTGCTGGTGCTGGTGAATGGCACCGAGCGGACCGCAGGCCTCCAGGATGACCGAGGAGAACTCCAGGCCCTCCAGGCATTCCGCGGTCAGCGTGGTGGCGTACTCACGCACCTCCGGCTGCGAGGGGCACAGCGCCCACGGGTACAACTCGCCGAAGCAGTTGCGCACCGCGAACTCGGGGAATTCCGTGCCCAGCAAGGAGTTGTGCGTGAGTACGATCCACGCCGCCGCGGGAATGCCCGCCGCGTTCAGCACGCGGACGGCGTCCCCGGCGGCATCTCCAGGGTCCCACTCCGGTGCGGCCGGGCGTAACTTGGCGCCACGCCAGGCTTCCTCCCGCACCGGACGGTAGAGCGCCGCGTGCCGCGCGACGACCGCCGTGTGTTCTGGCGACCAGGGTGTCGCGGCACGGGCCGAGTGATAGGACACCGCTACCGCGACCTCGTCGACGCCCAGGTCGCGGGCGCGCTCGACGAAGCCGGGGTCGCCCAAGACGTCCCAGGAATACGCGTAACCAGTTACCCGCAAGGGTTCACCACCGTGCCGTGTTCGGTTCGAAAGAGCCGACGAAACGTCGCATGTACGTCACGTCGTCCCGCTTGGTCTGTCCACATCGGACGTAGTCCTCGTGCGCGCGGGCGAGCGCGTCGGGGTCCAGCTCGACACCGAGGCCCGGCTTGTCGGGGACGGCGACCGCACCGTCCACGAACGCCAGCGAGCCCGGCGCGATCACGTCGGTCGTCTTCCACGGCCAGTGCGTGTCGCAGGCGTAGGTCAGGTGCGGGGTCGCCGCGGCGACGTGCACCATCGCGGCCAGCGAGATGCCGAGGTGACTGTTGGAGTGCATGGAAAGCCCGACACCGAAGCATTCCGCCGTCTTCGACAGCGCCTGCGTGTCACGCAGCCCGCCCCAGAAGTGGTGATCGGACAGCACGACACCGACCGCGCGCTGGCGGAAGGCCGGCTCGATGTCGTCGAAGCTGACCACGCACATGTTGGTGGCCAGCGGCATGTTCGCCTGCGCGGCGACCTGCGCCATGCCCTCGATGCCCGGCGTCGGGTCCTCGAGGTACTCCAGCACACCGTCTAGCTCCCGCGCGACGCGGATGGCCGTGTCGACCTTCCAGCCCGCGTTCGGGTCGATCCGCAGCGGAAGACCGGGGAACGCCTCGGCCAGCGCGCGGATGCCCGCGATCTCCTGGTCCGGCTCGAAGACACCGCCCTTGACCTTGATCGACTTGAAGCCGTACCGGTCGATCATCGTGCGCGCGGCGCCGACGAGCGTCTCCGGCGTGGTGACCTCACCCCACGCGTCCTCTTCGGCGCCGAGGTGCGCGCCGTACTTGTAGAACAGGTACGCGGAGAAGTCGACCGCGTCACGGGACTTGCCGCCGAGCAGGTCGACGACCGGCCTGCCGAGGAAATGTCCTTGCGCGTCAAGGCAAGCCACCTCGAACAGCGAGTACACCGTGGCGATGGTCTTGCGGTTGGAGAAGCCGCCGGTGAGCCCGTGCTGATCGGAGAACACGGCCTTGCCGAGCACCGCGGCGATCTTGCGCTGCAGGCCGGGCAGGTCGAAGACGTCGTGGCCCTTCAGCTCGGGGATGACCTGGCGCACCTGGTCCAAAAAGGCCAGATCGCCGTACGACTCGCCCAGGCCGACCACGCCGTCGTCGCAGACCAGCTGGACGACGCCGCGCAGCGCGAACGGCTCGTGCACGCCCATCACGTTCAGCAGCGGGGGATCCGCGAACGCGACGGGAGTGAGCACGATGTCTTGGATCTTCATCAGGCGTCGATCCCCTTGAGCACCGCGAAACCACGCTCGACGACCTTCTCGAGCCGGTCGATCTGTTCGGCGGTCGGCTCGATCAGCGGCGGCCGGACCGTGCCGACCTTGTCGCCGCGCAGCCGCGCCGCGGCCTTGACCAGCGACACCGCGAAGCCGGAGGTCTCGTCGCGCAAAGCCACCAGCGGCAGGTAGAACCCGGCCAGCAGCGCGTCCATCACCTCGGTCTCGCCAGCCGCGAGCGCGGCGTGGAACCGGTGCGCGATCTCCGGCGCGAAGCAGTGCACGGCCGAGGAGTAGCGGGCGACGCCGATCGCCGCGTACGCCTTCGCCGAGACCTCCGCGGTCGGCAAACCGTTGAAGAACAGGAAGTCCCGCGCCCGGTCGGAGCCGACCGAGCGGATCGCGGTGACGATCCTGGTCATCAGCTCGACGTCGCCGAAGCCGTCCTTCAGGCCGACCACGGACGGGATGTCGAGCAGCTCCACGGCCGTGGCCGCGGTGAACACCCCGGTGCCGCGGTGGTAGACGATGACCGGCACGGTCGAGTCGCCGACCGCGTAGCGCACGTGGTCGATCAGCCCCGACGGCGGCCCGGTCACCAGGTACGGCGGCAGGAGGAGGACGCCGTCGGCGCCGCCCTCCTGAGCCGCCGCGATCCCGGCGCGGGCCGTCGCCGCGCCACCACCGGCACCTACCCAGACCGGAACCCGGCCGTCCGCCACCTCGCGCGCCTTCGCCAGTATCGCCGCTTGTTCGGCCTGCGAGAGTGAGCTGAACTCACCCGTGCCGCAGGCCACGAACAGCGCGCCGGCTCCGGCCGCGATGTGGCTCTCCACATTCTCCGCGAACGCGTCGAGGTTCAGTTCGAGATCCTCGGTGAACGGCGTCAACGGGAACGCGAGTAGACCGTCCAGCTCGATCTTGGGCTGTGCCATGTATTTCGACTCTCCCTGTGTTTCCTGGTGTTCGCACCGCCCCCGTTATGCGGGAACGGCCGAACCCTCCTTCGGTTTGTCCGACTCGACCTCGTCCGCCTGGTCGATCGTGTCGATGATTTCGTCGGTCACGGCGTTGCGCTCCGGCAGGAGCGCGCCGAGTCCGATGTAGAGCGCCAGCGAGACCAGGATCGGCAGCGAGACCGTCACCGCGAGCGAGGCGTTGAAGCCGTAGTAGGCCAGCGCGTAGGCCAGCAGGCCGCCCGCCCACGAGATGAGCGCGGCACGCGAACCCGAGCGGCGGAACCACGGCAGCAGGCCGAGCAGCAGCGGCACCGAGATCGGGCCCATCAGCGCGGCCACCCACTGCACGACGATCGTGAGCACGCCACCGAGCTTCGGCGCCTGCGTGGCGACGATCATGGTCAGCACGACGAACACGACGGTGGTGACCCGGGCGGCGAGCAGGCCCTGCGCCTCGGTGAACCGGCGCGCCTTCTTCCACAGCACCGGCATCATGTCGCGGGTGATGACCGCCGAGATCGCGTTCGCGTCGGAGGAGACCATCGCCATGGTGTGCGAGAAGATGCCGGCCAGCACCAGCCCGATCAGGCCGGGCGGCAGGAACGTGGTGGTCATGATCGCGTACGCGTTGTTCGGGTTCTTGATGCCGGGGATCAGCAGCGGGGCGGCGAACATCGGGAACATCATCACCAGCGGCCACAGCAGGTACAGCACCGAGGAGAGCCGGGCGCCGCGCTTGGCCTCATGGGTGTTCGGCGCGGCCATGTAGCGCTGCGCCAGGTTCCACATGCCTCCGTTGTACTCCAGCGTTTTCACCAGCACGTAGACCAGCAACACGATGGTGGTGAACTTCGCCGTGGTCGGGTTGAGGTGCGCCGGGGGCAGCTTGCCCCACATGGTCCACAGGCCCGAGATGCCGCCGAGCTTGGCGAGCACGACCCAGAGCATCACGATCGCGGCGATGGCCTGGATGACGAACTGGCCGAAGTCGGTGAGCGCGTCGGCCCAGAGACCGCCGACGGTGCAGTAGATCAGCGTGATCGTGCCGGTGATGATGATGCCCCAGGTGTACGGGACGCCCGCGAAGACGTTGAGGATCGTCGCGACCGCGAACCACTTGGCGGCGATGTCGAAGATCTTCAGCAGGCTGCCGCTCCACGCGAGCGCCTGCTGGGTCGGCACGTTGTAGCGCTTGGCCAGGTACTCCAGCGGCGAGGAGACACCCAGCTTCGAGCGCAGCCGGTTCCACCGGGCCGCGAAGAGCCAGGACCCGATGCCGACACCGATACCGATGGAGGCCATGCCCCAGAAGTAGACGGTGATGCCGTCCGTGTACGCCACACCCGCGTACGCGACGAAGAGCACCGCGCTGTAGCCGGACATGTGATGGGAGATGCCTGCCAGCCACCACGGCATCTTCCCGCCTGCCGTGAAGAAGTCGCTGACCGTGGAGATCCGGCTGTGTGACCAGAAGCCGATCGCCACCATCAACACGAAGTACGCGGACACCATGATCCAGTCGAGCAAATGCACCGCTGACCCCTCTCGTTGTTCACATCCGTGAACGGAGTCTGTTATAGTGATTATGTTCATCCATAAGAACGTTGTTCGGGACGCTAATATGGCCCAAGTCACCTGTCAACGACCAGAAGGAGCAGGCCCAGATGCCGCAAAAGGTCGCAATCCCGGCAGCGGGTAGCCCGGCGGGTGCCACCAGTGACAACGCGGGGGTCAAATCGGCCCGCCGCGCGATCGACTTGATCGAGACTTTCGCGGCCAACGACGTGTGGCTGTCGCTGTCCGACCTGCACACCCGCACCGGTTTCCCCAGGTCGAGCCTGCACGGACTGCTCAAGACACTGCTCGAGGCAGGCTGGCTCGAAGCCGACGCCAACACCGCGCGCTACCGCCTCGGCGTCCGCGCGCTGATCTGCGGCACGGCGTATCTCGATCGTGACCCGGTGGTGCCGTTCGCCACGGAGGCGCTGGAGCTCGTCAGGGAGAAGACGGGACTCACCGCCCACTTCGCGCGCCGCAACGGCACCGAGGTCGTCTATCTGGAGACCCGCGAGTCGACCAGGTCCACCCATCTGGTCTCCCGCGTCGGCCGTACGCTGCCCGCCCACGCCACCGCGCTGGGCAAGGCGCTGCTCGCCGAGCTCACCCACGACGAGATCAACGAGCTGATGCCGCATCAGCTCGCCGCGCTCACCCCCAACACCATCACCAGCCTCGACGCGCTGCACGCCGAATGCGCGGCCACGCGCGAGCGCGGGTACGCGTCCGAGCTCGAGGAAGGCAGCCTCGGCGTCCGCTGTGTCGCCGCGGTGATCCCGTACCGCATCCCCGGCACCGACGCGATGAGCTGCTCGATGCCGGTCGGCCAGGTCACCGACGAAGACGTCCGCCGCGTCGGCGAGCTGCTGGCCGAGACCACGGCGGAGCTCGGCCAGAGACTAAGGCGAGCGGGTATCCGCTAAGCGGGATAAAGCGGGCTTTACCCCGGGTGCTTTCCCCGGGATAAAGCCCGCTTTATCCCGGTCCTCACACACCACGAGCGAGAAGGAAACCTCATGGCAGACCAGCGCGTCCTGATCACCGGATCCGCGGGGATCGTCGGCACCCTGATGCGCCCGCGCCTGGCCAAGGCAGGCCGGGTGCTGCGCCTGCTCGACCTCGCGGAGCAGACCCCGGCAGCGGACGGCGAAGCGGTCGAGATCGTCACCGGCTCGGTCACCGATCCCGACGCGATGGCCAAGGCCTGCGAGGGCGTCGACGCGCTCATCCACCTCGGCGGGCACAGCCGCGAGAACTCGTGGGAAGCCACCCTCGACGTCAACATCAACGGCACCCAGGTCGTGCTAGACGCCGCGCAGAAGGCGGGCATCCAGCGCGTCATCCTGGCTTCCAGCAACCACTCCGTCGGTTTCCGCCGCGTGGACGAGACTCCAGAAGGCGGTCACCCGGCCGACTCTTCGCCGCGCCCCGACACCTATTACGGCGTCAGCAAGGCCGCGATCGAAGCGCTCGGCTCGCTCTACCACGACCGCTTCGGCATGGACGTGATCGCGATCCGCATCGGCTCCTGCTTCGAGTCACCGCTGGTGCTCGGCCCGCGCGGCCTGGTCACCTGGCTCTCCCCCGACGACGGCGCGCGCCTGTTCGAGGCCTGCCTTTCGGCGCCCTCCCCCGGTTACAAGCTGATCTGGGGCGTCTCGGACAACACCCGCCGCCTCTACTCGCTGACCGAGGCCGAGTCGCTGGGCTACAAGTCGCTCGACAACGCCGAGGTCTACGCCGAGCAGCTCAAGGACAAGCCGCTGCCCAGCGGCGGCGAGTGGCTCGGCGGCCCGTTCTGCACCGCCCCGCTCGGCCACTTCAACCCGATCTGAGCCGATCGAGAAGGGTGAAGATCGCTTCGGGCAAGAACGGTTGACGGCGCCCACCGGACAGGCCGGTGGGCGCACGACCGAGGAGTGCTGCATGACAGCTCCACCCGACGCGAAAGCGGAATCGCCACCGGACGCCTTCGAGGTGGTGTTCGACCGGCATTTCGCGGAGATCCACGGCTATGTCGCTAGACGACTGGGAGTCGACATAGCCGATGACGTGGCTTCCGAGACGTTCCTCGTCGCCTACCGCACCCGCGACCGGTTCGACCCGGCGCGCGGCGACCACCGGGCCTGGCTGTACGGCATCGCCAGCAACCTCATGCGCCGCCACCGCCGTTCCGAGATCCGCGGCTACCGCGCACTGACCAGGCTCGACGCCTCCTCCGCCGTACTCGGCCACGAGGACGCCGCCATCGCCCGGGTCAGCGCCCAGGACCTGCGCGAACCACTCGCCCGCGCGCTCGCCGGGCTGTCCGCGGGCGACCGCGACGTCTTGCTGCTCATCGCACTCGCGGAGCTGACCTACGACCAGGTCGCGGCCGCACTCGGCATTTCCTACGGGACCGTCTGTTCCCGCCTGAGCCGAGCCCGCCGCAAAGTCCGCACTTCCCTGGAGTCACAGTCATGAACGACCTCGAAGAAATCCGCCGTCTTTTCCCGCCCGCAGCGGCCCCCGACCCGTCGGTGGTCGCCCAGGCACGGGCCCGCGTGTTCAACGCGAAACCCGCGAGCCCGCGTATCGGCAGGCGGGCCATGCTGGCGGCGGCGATCGGCGCGGCCGTGGTCGCCGGGGTCGTGGTGGTCGCGGACACCAAGCCCGCGGGCCCGCTCTCCGGCCGCGAGGTGCTGCTGGTCGCCGCCACCCAGGCCGCCAAGGAACCGGCGACGTCAGGCCGGTTCTACCGCTCACGCAAGCTCGATGTCGCGGAGTCCGACGTCGGCAACGCGCCGGATTTCTACCAGACCAGCACGCGCATCCTCAGCGAGAACTGGGTGGCGGCCGACCCGGCCGCCCCGGATTTCGGCGGCACCGTCAACCTGGGCTCGAAGCCGACGAAGCCGTCCGACGTGGAAGCCTGGAAACGTCAGGGCTCACCTGCCCAGATCACCGCACGCGACGGCATCACCGTAATCGTGCTGGGGGCGGGCGAGCCGCGTTTCGGTGAGGTCAACCGCGAGGAAGTCCTCGGCTACGGTGTCGGCCCGAACGGGGAACGCTTGTATTTGACCAGGCAGGAAATGAACTCCCTGCCCGCCGACCCCGATCAGCTCAAGAGCTTTTTTCTCGGCAAACCGCTCGACCCGCGGATCGACGGCGAAGCCTGGCTCATCCGGTTCGCCACCTACCTGCTGTCGGAATTCCCGATCCGTCCCGAGGCCCGCGCCGGCTTGTTCCGGATGCTGGCCGGTCTCGACGGAGTCCGCTCCGAAGGCCCTGCCACGGATCCCGAGGGCAGGCCTGGAATGGCGCTCACCATCGACCCCGAGAAGGGCCGCAACGAGGGCCCGGTGCGGCTCATCGTCGACACGACCACCGGCAAACTGCTGAGCTACGAATTCAAAACGACCGTTCCGCCAGGCTCCAGCCCCATCAATTCCTTGGTCCAGGTCGTGCTCTCGGCCGAGTGGACCAACGACGAGCCCAAGCCCCCATCCGCAGAAGCGCCCTAAAGAGGTCGTGAGTGCTGCGGCCGGTTCTAACCGGCCTAAACACTCACGACCCCCTTTAGCCCGGGTGAGGGAGACCCTCGCTGCGCGATCAAGCTCGGATCAGGGAACTGTAGTCCGCGCGAGTGGCAACTCCGCTGCATCTGACGGAGCAGAGGTACCACTCGCGCAAGCACCACGGTGACGATCAACGCGGACATTCTAAACTTTTTGAGCATGGCCGCACCTTCCTGTGGTAGTCCGATTTCGTACCACCACAAGCTGATCTCTCGACCTTGACTAAACCTTGCGCGCACGCCTGACCAGGCGAGCAAGCCGCCCTAATACGCGCCAAGTCAATGCAATTACAATCGGCCGTTCGAGTGAACGAAATACGGAATTGCAACAACCTGACAATGCCGTCCCCAAAAAATCATGACTGGGGTACGGTCACAGCTCGTCGCGAACGAACACTGTGGGCATTGAGGGGTGGAAGATCATTTCGTCGTTCCGATCGCTCGTCGCCGCGCATTTCCGCCGAACGGAGGGTCGGCTTACGCTCATTGTCGCAGCGGTGGTCATTTCGTCGTTCCTCGCCGGCCTCGTCGGGGTGCTGAGCGTCGGCAACCGAGCGGACCGGCTCGACGAGATCGGCGCCGAGCACGCCGCGGTCACCACCGCCGCACTCGAGGTCTACCGCGCGCTGGCCGCCGCCGACGCGACCTCGCTCAACGTGATGCTGGTCAGCGGGGACGAGGAACCGCTCCAGCAGCAAGCCTTCCGTGACGACATCGCCGCCGCGACGGCCGCGCTCGGGTTCGCCACGCGCACCGCGCCGACCGGGGTGACCGCGCAGAAACTGGCCGAGCTGACGGACTCGATCCCGGTCTACGTCGGCCTGGTCGAAGCGGGCTGGGTCTACGCCAAGCAGGCACGCCCGCTCGGCACCTCCTACCTCACCGAGGCGACCGCGTTCGTGCGCGGCACCATGCTGACCGCGGCCACCGCCGTCCGCGACGCCGAAACGAAGGCGATCACCGCGGCGCAGGACGAGGTCGACGACTTCCCCTGGGCCGCCACGCTCGCGGGCCTGCTCGCGGTCGCGGTGCTGGTGTACTGCCAGCGTTATGTCGCCAGGCGCACGCGGCGCCGCTTCAACATCGGCATGGCGGCGGCCACCGTGCTCACGGTCGCCGCCTTCGGCTGGCTCGCCGTCGCGTCGCTGGTCGCCGCCTCGCACAGCGCGGACGCGCTCGACGAGACCCGGCAGGTGATCTCGCCGGTCGCCGACGCACGCGCGCAGGGCCGCAGCGCCGACGGCGACGAGGCACGCAGCCTGATCTTCCCGCAGCTGGGCGACCACGAGCGGCTGAGCAAGGCACTCGACGACATCGGCGAGCTGGTGCGCGAAGCCCAGGATTCCCCGGCGGGCCACGGCCAGTACGCGACGCTGTCCGACGCGCGGAAGTCGCTCACCGGCTGGCGTGACGCGCACACCTCGTTCGCGGGCAAGGGTGCCGTCACCTATGGCGAAGCCGCCGCGGCCATCACGAAACCGGCCGCCAACGAGAAGCAGACCTTCGCCGCGGGCCTCGACGACGCGCTCGGCAAGGTGGCCGCGACCGCGACCGAGGACGTCCGAATGTCCATCAAGGACTCCAGGTCGGCGCTGGCCGGGGTCGCGGGCGCGCTCGTCGTGCTGATGGTGCTCGCCGCCGCGGCCACCTTCGCCGGTCTCTGGCCCCGGATCTCGGAGTACCGATGAGACGACTCGCCCTCGCGCTCGCCTTGCTCGCCGCGGGCTGCTCGGTGCCCGCCGAACCCACGCTGCCCCACGGCCCGGCGCCGCGTCCGGTGCCCGAAGGCGTCGCGTTCTCCCCCACCGCGCCGCCGGCACCGCAGACGACGTGCACCGGCGTGCCCCAGAGCCTCAACCCGAACCGGCTGCCCAGAGGCGCGGGTGGCTTGCCGTCCGGCCCTGTCTTCGACACCATCCGCGGCAGGGGCCAGCTGGTGGTCGGCGTCAGCCAGACGCTGCAGCAGCTCAGCTCGCGCGATCTCCGCACCGGCGAGATGGACGGGCTGGAGATCAAGCTGACCGAGCGGATCGCCGACGCCCTCTTCGGGACGATCGCCCCCGAAGAGCGGCCCAAGAAGATCCGCTACGTCGCCGTGCCGACCGGCAGCCGCTTCGAATCCCTTGACACCAAGGAGAACCGCGCCCAGGCGGACAGCGCCAAGCGCAATGCCGTCAAGGTCGACATGGTCATCGCCGACGCCACCATGACCTGTCAGCGCGTGCAGACCTACGGCCTGCTCTACTCGTCGCCGTATCTGGTCGCCAAGCAGGGAATCCTGGTCCGCGGCACGGTCGAAAAGAAGCCGACGGACCTGACCGCGTTCGCCGGCCGCAAGGTCTGCGCCGCGGAGAACACGGTCAACATCACCAGGATCCTCCAGTCGGCGGCGACGCCGGTGTCCGTGCCGGACAGCGCCGACTGCATGGTCATGCTGCAGCGCGGGCAGGTCGACGCGGTCGTCACCGACGACGTGATCCTGGCCGGTTTCGCCGCGCAGGACGGGAACTCGACCGTGCTGCCCGATTCGACCGCCGGTGACGACCCCGCCGGTGTCGCCATCAGCAACGAGGCGCCGGACCTGGTCCGCCTGGTCAACGCCGTGCTGGAGCAGATGCGCGCTGACGGCAGCCTCGCGAACCTGTACAAGACGTATTTCGACGGGCTCGGCAAGACCGTGCCCTCGCCCGACTATCGCACCGAATGAGGGAGAGCACGTGCGCGCACGCATCGAGGTGGGTGGTGACGATTTCGCGTCACTGCGGGAATGGCTGGCCGGCGAGCCGGGGCTGCGCGGGCTGATCACCCCCGGGAACGCCCCGATCCGGCCCGGCGAGATGGGCGGGGTCACCGACGTGCTGGTCGCGACGCTCGGCGACGGCGGCGCGGTCGCCGCACTCGCCGCCGCGCTCGGCACCTGGCTCGGCACGCGCCGGTCCAAGGTGCGGCTGAAGGTCACGAACGCGCGAGGCGAGAGCGTCGAGCTCGACATCCACTCCAAGGACGCCGAGAAAGTGGTCCGCGCGCTGCTCGAGAACCCAGACGAGAAGGCGGGATGACCGCCCGCCTGCCGGATCCGGCGCGGTCACGCGCGGTGCTGGTGGGCGTGGGTGATTACCTTGCCTTACCCCAGCTCCCCGCCGTCGCGGGCAACCTCCGCGATCTCCGCGCGATCCTCACCTCGCCGGAGGGCACCGGCCTGCCCGGTGCGCACTGCGCGGTGCTGGCCGACCCCGCCGACGAGTCCGAGGTCGGCGAGGCGCTCGCCAAGGCCGCGGCCGAAGCCGAGGACGTGCTGCTCGTCTACTACGCGGGCCACGGCCTGATTTCGGGGCCTGGCAACGACTTGTACCTCGCGACCAGCCGCACCAAGGAGCACACGGTGAGCACGTCGGCGCTGCCGTGCGCCGAGCTGCGCGAGTCGATCCGCACGAGCCGGGCACGGGCCCGCGTGCTCGTGATCGACTGCTGCTTCAGCGGCCGCGCGATCGGCCAGACCATGGCTGGCGGCGGCGAGGTGGTGTTCGCCGAGGTCGACGTCGAAGGCGCGTACATCCTGACGTCGACGGCGCCGACCCAGACCGCGCTGGCCCCGGCGGGCGCGGAGCACACGCTCTTCACCGGCGCCCTGCTGACCGCGCTGCGCGAGGGCGTGCCGGGCGCGGGCCCGCTGCTGACCATCGGGGTGCTGACGAACTGGCTGCGCGCCGAGATGACCCGGCTGTCCGGGCCGTCCCCGCGCAATCGCGACGACGGCAACGTTTCCGGCCTCGCGCTCGCGCCCAACCACGCGCCGCGGGTGCACGCCGTGCGCGCGCTGCGCGACCGCGTCGGACGGCGCCTGACCGAGCTGGCCGCCGTCGAAGCCGACGTGGAGAGCACGCGCGCGACCGTGCGGAGCAAGATCGCCAACGCCAGTCTTCCCGGCCTGCCTCCGCTGCCGGAACTCGGCGAAGTCGACGCACTCCTCCGAACCGGACGCTGGGCTCAAGCGACGGCCGAACTCTCCACAGTGGACAAGGCCGTCTCAGCCCACGAAGCGAGACTGGAGCACGAACGCGCCCGTGCGACCGGGCTGATCGACCGGCGCGACGAGCTGCGCGGCAAGCTCGACGGCTACACGGCGATGGCCGCCCGCCTCGGTTTCGCCGAAGACGAGGATCTGTCCACTTTGCACGAAACGGCCTGGGACCTGTTGTGGAGCAGGCCGTGCGACCTGGGCGCGGCCACCGTCGCGACCACCGCGTACGTGGCCGCCGTCCAGGCCAGGCGAGGGGAAGAGCGATGACGGCCTGTGTGCGCCCCGGTTGCGACGGCGAGTACCTGAGTGACGATTCCTGCGACACCTGCGGTTTCGACAAACCCAGCGCGCCAGTCGCGCAAGAGCTGCCCGCTGTGTCGTCACGCCGCAGCACGACGGGCGCCAAGGCACGGCATCGCGGCAGTCTCATCGAGCAGGTCGAGCTGCCGCCGTTCACCCCGCGCGACCCGGCGACCGCCGTGCTCGCCGACCCGGAAGTGCCTTACCGGCGCCGGGTCTGCCACCTGTGCCGCCAGCCCGTCGGCCAGCCCCGAGGAGAGAAACCCGGGCTGACCGAGGGTTTCTGCCCGCGCGACCGGACGCCGTTCTCCTTCCGGCCGTCGCTGGACCCCGGTCAGCATGTCGACAAGTACGAGATCCTCGGCTGCCTCGCGTATGGCGGCTACGGCTGGATTTACCTGGCCAGGGACCGGAATCTGGGCGACGGCAGGGCCGAGCGCTGGGTCGTACTCAAAGGACTGATCGACACCGGCGACCCGGACGCCGTGGCCGCGGCGGTCGCCGAGCAGCGGTACCTGGTCGAGGTCGACCACCCGAACATCGTCAAGATCCACGACTTCGTCCGGCACACCGATCCGCACACCGGCGCCACCGCGGGCTACATCGTGATGGAGTACCTCGGCGGCCGGACGCTGCGGGATGTGCTGCAGCGGCACCAAGTCGACGGTGAGCCCGCGCCGCTGCCCGTGCGCGTGGTGCTCAAGTACGCCGACGAGATCCTCGGCGCGCTCGGCTACCTGCACCGGCGCGGGCTGCGGTTCTGCGATCTCAAGCCGGACAACGTGATGCAGGTCGACCAGCGCGCCAAGCTGATCGACCTCGGCGCGATGCTGCACGAGGACGACAAGGGCGCGGTGTTCGGCACCGAGGGCTACCAGGCACCGGAGATCGACGACCCGCGCGACCCGCGCCGTCCGTGCCCGGACACCGATCTCTACACGCTCGGCCGGACGATGGCCGTGCTCGGGTTCCCGTTCGCCGGGTTCACCGAGCAGTACAAGCACAGCATTCCCCCGCTCGGCCAGATTCACTGGCTGGAACGCCAGGAATCCTTTCACCGCTTGCTGATCCGGGCCGCGCATCCCGAGCCCGCGCGGCGGTTCACGGCCGCCGAAGACTTCCGCGACCAGGTCGCCGGCGTGCTCGCGGAAGTACTCGCCAAGGAGAACGACGAGCCGGGCATCGTGGTGTCGACGCTGTTCACCCGCGAGGCGCGGGCGTTCGGCACCGGCGACGCGGTGAGCTGGCAGGACGTGCCGTCCTGCCTGCCCAGCCCCCTGGTGGATCCGGACGACGCCGAGGCGGCGTTCCTGATGACACTCGGCGGCGTCGACCGGCACCAGCTGGTCGAAACGCTCGTGGACGCCAGGGATCGCAGCCCGGAAGTGCTGCTGCGGCTGGCGGGCGCCCGTATCGCGGTCGGCGAGCTGGAGGAGGCGAAGGCCGACCTGGCCGACTTCGGCAAGGCCATGCCGGGTGACTGGCGGACCGAGTGGTACCTCGGCGTGGCCGCCTTCGCGGGCGACGCTCCCGAGGAGGCCAAGACGCGGTTCGACGCCGTCTACTCGGCGCTACCCGGCGAACTCGCGCCGAAGCTCGCCCTGGCGGCCGCCCATGAGTGGCTGGAAGAGCACACGCGCGCCGAAGAGCTGTACTCCCGCGTCTGGCACACCGACGATTCGTATGTCAGCGCGGCTTTCGGGCTGGCACGCATGCTGGCTCTGCGAAGCAAGACCAGCGAAGCCGTCTCCGCACTGGACGCGGTGCCCGAACATTCCACGCATCATCTGTCCGCCCGGATCGGGGCCATCCGGCTGTTGATCGGCGACAACCGTCACACGGACGCGGTGACCCGGTTGCGCGAGGCGAAACTGGACGACCGTCGCCACACCGAACTCGAGATCGAGGTGCTCAACGCCCGGCTCGTCACCCAGGAGGCCGACGACGACCTGCGCCGCGAGCTGGAACAGGCCTATCGCAAGCTGGCCAAGCTCACCACCGACCGCGACACCCGCTCGCGGCTAGTCGACCGGGCCAATGAGGTCCGCCCGAAAACGCTGGTGTGACCGATGAACCACTGCCCCCATTGCGCTGCGCCCGCCCAGCCAGGCTGGCAGTTCTGCGAGGAATGCGGCAAACACCTCGGCGAGCCGGTCGCCGCCGAACCGACCATGCGCTTCTCGCCTGACGACAAGGGTCTGCTCGACCTCGGACGCGTCGCGGGTGTCACCGATGTCGGCCTCAACCGCCCGCGCAACGAGGACGCCGTCGCGATCGGCACCCAGGGGCCCGCGCTCGCCGCGGTGATCTGCGACGGCGTCGCCACCTCGTCGCGCTCGGAAACGGCCGCCGCGCTGGGTGTCTCCGAAGGCCTGCGCGCGCTGCTCGACGCCTGCGCGAAAGGTGAGCCGCCGGGCAGCGCGACCGCCACCGGGCTCATCGCCGCGGCGGCCGCCGTCGCCGGGCTGGGCACGCCGGGTGAGCGCAATCCTCCTTGCTGCACTTACGTTTCCGCGCTCTTCCACGAAGGCTCGGTAGTGATCGGCTGGGTCGGTGACAGCCCGGCCTACTGGATCGGCCCGGCGGGCACCCATCGGCTGACGGTCGACGACTCGGCGGCGGGCAGGCTCACCGCCGAGGGCGTCCCACCCGACGATCCCCGCTTCGCCATGCCCATGGCACACGCGCTGGACCGCTGGCTCGGCGCCGACGCCGGCCCGGTGACGCCGAAGGTGCACCGCTTCGTCCCCGACTCCCCCGGCCTGGTCGTGATCTGCAGCGACGGGCTTTCGCAATACCTCGACGCCAAGCTGGTCGCGCCGGTCGATCACGGGAGCATGCCGGCCACGGCCGTGCGGCTCCTGCTCGGCCGCGCACTCGGCGCGGGCGGCGGGGACAACATCAGCGTGGCCGCGCTCGCCTGTCCCGTTCCCGAGGAGGACGCCTGACATGCCGCTGGATTTCCAGATCCAGGTCGACCAGAACGAGTACCTGCCCGCCGACGGCAGGCTGATGGACGCGGTCATCTCGGTGACCGCGTCCGGCGAGGGGCTCACGGTGCCCGCCGCCGACCTCACGGTCGCGCAGGTGATCATGATCGACTGCTCCGGCTCGATGGAGGGCGCCAAGCTCGTCGAGGCCAAGCGCGCGGTCAAGGTCGCGGTCAACGAGCTGCGCAACGGCGTGAAGTTCGCGATCGTCGCGGGCAGCAACAACGCGCGCCTGGTCTACCCGGTCGACGGCAAGCTGGCCGTGGCCTCCGGGCAGACCCGCCAGGTGGCCGCCAAGGCCGTCGGCAGGCTCCGGGTCGAAGGCGGCACCGCGATCGGCTCGTGGCTGGAAGCGGCCTCGCGCCTGCTCTCGGGCAGTGACGCCAAGATCAAGCACGGGCTCCTGCTGACCGACGGCCAGAACGTGCTCGAGTCCGACCGAGAGTTCGCCCAGACCCTGCGCGCGTGCGAGGGCGAATTCGTCTGCGACAGCCGGGGCGTCGGCACCGGCTGGTCGGCCGACACCCTCGATCAGGTCGCGACCGCACTGCTCGGCTCCGCGAAAGGCCTGCTCGACCCGAGCGAACTGGCCGCCGACTTCCGCGAGATCAACGAAACCCTGATGGGCCGCGCCACGGCCGACGTCGGCCTGCGCCTCTGGACGCCCGCGCACGCGCGCGTCCGATTCCTCAAGCAGGTCTTCCCGCGTATCAGCGACCTGACCGGACGCGGTGTCGAGATCAGTCCCCGGATTCAGGAGTACCCGACCGGCCATTGGGGTGCCGAGACCCGCGACTACCACCTCTCGGTCGAGGTCGAGCCGGGCGCCGTCGGCGAGGGCATGGTCGCCGCGCGAGTCCGTCTCGTTGCCGGAGCCCAAGAGTCCGAGGAACATCGCGTCCGTGCAAAGTGGACAGAGGACCTGCGGCTGTCGACCAGGATCAGCCCGCAGGTCGCCCATTTCACCGGCCAAGCGGACATCGCGGAACTGGTCGAAGACGGCCTCACCGCGAAAGCCGCAGGCGACAACACCCGTGCGACAGCAAAACTTCAGAAGGCCCGCGAGATAGCGGTCGAAACGGGCAACACCCACGTCGTCAAGCGTCTCGACGACATCAACGGCGGCAAGAACATCAAGGCCGACATGGCACACGCACTCGGCGAGATGCTCAAACTCGACACCAAGCGCACCCACCGCAAGGAGGCGACCGGCGATGCCGATCTGCCCTAAAGGCCACCAGTCGGACGACCCGGTCGACTGCGACATCTGCGGCGGCTCGATGACCGGCGGCACCCCGGCCCCGCCCGCCGTCGCCGAGCCAGAGTGGGACTGCCCGAACGGCCACCCCGGCCAGATCGGCCGCTTCTGCGAGGTCGACGGCTACGACTCGCATCTCCCGGCGGACGCCCCCGACCAGGTCCGCGCGGCGGCACCGCGCCGCTGGGTCGCGACCGTGGGCGCCGACCGCGAGTTCTACGACCTGACCTGCGCCGATGACGACTCGCTCGTCTTCCCCACGCGGCTGGTCCCGCGCCGGTTCACCCTGCGCGGCGAGGCTCTGCTGATCGGCCGCAAGGACCCGGAGCTGGGCATCCACCCGGAGATCGACCTGACCGGGCCGCCGGAGGACCGGGCGGTGGGGCGCGAGCACGCGGCCTTGGTCGCGCAGGACGACGGGACCTGGGCCGTGGTCGACCGCGGCTCCGCCAACGGCACCCACGTCAACGACCGCGTACGCCCCATCCCGCCCAAGAAGCCCGTCCCGCTGCGTTCCGGCGACCAGGTCTTCGTCGGCGCCTGGACCGTCATCACGATCAACGCCGAATAGGGTCGTGCGCGTTGCGGGCGGTTAGAACCGCCCGCAACGCGCACGACCCCAGGCGTGCAGGTCAGGGGTAATACGATTTCACGCACACCGGCGGAGTAGCCCGGTAGTAACCGGAGCCGCCGCCACCGTCCCTCCAGAAGACCGCGCACCAGAGGTCACCGAACGAGCTGTCCTGGTATCCGGCCCAGTCATGCCTGCGGTCTTTCCATTCCCCGTCCAGGCTGTTGCTGATGGTACCGTGCGGGCCGAAGAGCTCCCAGTGGCCAATTCCCGTCCTGCCGAAGGAATTGACGTTCATTCTGATGACGTCGTTGGCGCCCCCGCTCCCCCGGAAGGTCACGCACACCTTGTGGGAAAAGGCAACCGAGGGATAGGTGGCATCCTGACAACGCTCGTTGTCCTCCGCTGTGGAGGCGGAGGCGGGGCCGGAGGCGATTCCGGCCAGGACGGTTCCCGCGGCCAGGGCCATCGCGGCGGCCATGCGGTATTTCATGCTCTTGTACTTCCTTTCGGAGAGGGTGTACGGAGTTTCTGGACGGATGCGTGCCGGGCTCAGGTGATGACCGGGCTGCAGGCCATGTCCATGTAGCCGCCCCCTTCGAAGAGAACGGCGCACACGCGCGATGCGTCGCGGGGCATCAGGACCGTGACCTCGAATTCGGCCCACTCGCTGCGCCGATTGCCGCCCCACGAGCGTTCCCTTTTGAACATCTCCCTGTTCTGGGCGTCCAGGACCCGGACTTCGACGCGCGGGTTGCCCACACCCCAGACGGGGGATTCGAAGCTCCCCCTGATGGTGTTGAGGTACTTGGGCGTCTGGGCGTTCCAATTGACGCACACCACACCCGTACTGTTCTGAATGGTGGTGCAGCCCGAATTCGCCGCGGCGGCGGCGGGCGTGGCGGACACCAGGGTGGCCAGAGCGGCCCCCGCTCCAGCCAGGGCAAGACCGCGCCGGGTCAGCCGGTTCCGCCACGTCTTCCGATTCTGCTTTTCCTGCAAGGACATGCTGCACCCTTCGAGATTCCGGCCAAGAGAAAGACCGTCGGTGAATATGAATTACCCCGGTGGGTATGCCACCGGAAGAAAAAGTTCTTGAATCGGCTCAGTATTGCAGCACCGCTCGACTATGCGACGTACGCTATCAGGTATATGTCCAACCTAGCGACAGTTTCAACCTGGGCTGAAACCTGTCAATGCGAGCTCCGATTATCGAGTGCCGATTCAGCTATTCACGACCCCAGGGTGCCCAGGTCGATGGCCTCGTTCGCCAGCGTGAAGCCGTCGCGCGGAACGCCCTTGGGTGACGTCAGCCAGGCGCCCCGAGCGCGGGGTTTCGCCTTCGTGTCCCCGCTCAGCAGCAGCGACACATAGCACCCGTAGTCGATGGCGAACCCGTCGTACAAGGTCCCCGGGTGCTTGCTGTCGGACAGCCCCCGCTTCAGCACGTGCAGCAGCCGGGCGTCGTAGAGCTCCTCGATCATCGTGTGCCGCGCGCCCCCGATCTGGTCGAGCAGGAACGTCCGCGACCGGCGCTTCCCCACCACCTCGTCCACGAGCTTGCGCAGCAGCCGGTGCGCGGGCTCGTTCCCGCTGATCGCCGTCTGCTTGTCACGCAGGTACCAGTCGCGCGCCGCCAACCGCACCTCGCGCACGCTGATCGGCTCGTCGTGCGCGTGCTGGGCGGCCAGCGCGGCGATGTTGATCGCGTCCCTCGGCACGCCCTCCGCGGCACGGACCAGCTCCGAGAACGCGATGCCGCGAAACGTCTCCGCCACATAGCATTCGGGGTCCGGCGGCGGATCGGGGATCATCGTGGTCAGCCGTGAACCGGCGTGGTTGTGGAACAGCTGCGCGAAGAACTCCTGCGCCCGCGTCCGCGAGCTGTCGAAGATCATGATGTCGTCGAGGCTGACGGCGGACGCCGCGTCCGCGCCGACCTCGATCCCGATGTGGTCCCCGCTGGGCGACGGCGCGCGGAACCGGGAACGCCGCTCGATCGCCGCGATCTTCACCGTGATCCCGGGCGTCGGGAGCACGCTCCGGCGCAGCAGGTCCGCGAGCAGCGGCTGCAGGTCGAGCGGGATGCTGCTCCACTCGTCCAGCAGCAGCCACAGCCTGCTCTGCCCCAGCGAACGCGTGATCCCGCGCAGCGCCCGGCTCAGCGGGCCGAACACGACGTGGTGCTCCTCGGTCCCGGTGCGGCGGAGCCTGCTCTCCTGCGTCGCGGTGCGTTTGGCCCCGAGCGACATCTTCACGGCGGACGGGCCGACCTCGACACCGTGCGAGAACTCGCCGCCCGCACCCAGCCTGGTCTCGTGCTCCACCTGGCCGACCACGCGGACCGCCGTGGCCGAGTCCGCCAGCGCGTCGAGCGAGTGCAGCAGGCCTTCGCCGTCGGCGATCTCGGTTTCGACGGCGGCCGCGAGCAGCTCCTCGTGGATGGCTTCGAGGGTGTCGACCAGCAGATGCGTGCCGCGGATGGCCGCGTCGATCGTGCTGTCGGCATAGAGACCGCCCGCGGTCCCGATGGTGCGCAGGTCGAGGTAGACCGCCACATCGCCGGTGCGGTCGACGAGGTCGGCCAGATACAGCAGCGCATGGGTCTTTCCCGCGCCGCGGCGGCCGTAGAGGATCTGATGGTCGGTCGAATGCAGCATCGCCGCGAACGACCCGGCGGCCACGAAAGTGTTGGTCAGCGTGGCCCGATCGGTGCTTTCCGCGCGCCGTGGAATGCGCATGAGCGCCTGGTTCAGATGTTGCTGCCTGCGGACCAGTCCCATTCAGTCAAGCCTGCCGCCTCCGATGGGCGGCAGGCATCCGCCATTAGGTTCCCTTTACTGCATTCCCCACGGCTTGGACGGCCCATTCGGCGTAACCGGGCCGACGGAAATGTCAGGTCGGTCGCCTTTCCGGTGCACGATCGCCTCCTCGCCCCGGCCCAGCTCGATCTGGATGTCCCCATTCGCGAGCGCGCGCCAGCGTTTCGGGCGGCCCCAGTGGTCGCGCACCACGAGCTCGCCGGAGATACCCGGCCGCAGCACACAGGGCGCACCGGCCTCACTCCGCACTTTGACCCATTTCGTCTCGCCGGCCACGCGCGACGCACTGAGGAGAAAAGCACCCTGAGTGCGGAAATCCCGCAGCGAGATATCGCGCCAGCTCGCCGGAATGGCCGGGAACAGCCGCACCACGCCGCCCCAGCTTTGGCACAGCATGTCGTGCACCGACTGCGAGGCCGAAAGCGGCGTTTCGATGACCGGGCCGGACTCCTTGTACATGGTGTTCGGCTGGATGAACCGGCGCATCAGCTCGCCGAGATAGAAGTCCGCCTTGTCGCCGCGCAACATCTGCGCGGAAATCGACGCGGCGCCGGTAAAGGTGTAGCCCTGCAACGCGCCTTCGAAACCGACCCAATGATTGAGAGACTTTTCGATCAATTCGCGGAATTCCGGCCGTTCCCACGTGATCTCGTACAGCGGGTATACCTGCAGCAGGTGCGAGTAATGCCGATGCGACTTGGCGAACGGCACGTTCGCGCCGATCATGTAACCATTGGCGTCGACCGGATAGTCGACGAGGCTGGTCAACACTTCTTGCCAGCGCCCGGCCAGCGGGTCGTCGATCCGCAGTTCCCGCGCGCAGTCGAGCAGTGTGCGGCACCCCCAGCGGATCAGCGAGAGGTCGTAGTTGCAGTCGGCCGCGTTGACGCCGTACTCCGGCGAGAACGTCGGCGGCAAATGCAGCTTGCCGTCCGCGCCGGGCTTGAGGAAGTGCAGGTAGTAGTTGATCGCCCGGCGCAGCAACGGGAACAGCGTGTCCCGCAACAGTTTCCGGTCCATGGTGTGCCGATAGGACAGCCAGACGTTGTGCAGTGCCCAGGTCAGGTTGCCGACCTCCGGCGTCGGCGGGTCCTGGCCGGGGATGCCGACCGCGTACCCGGCCGTGCCGGTGCCGCCGCCGTTGAGCAGCGTCATGTCGGTGGTGCGCGGAATGCCGGCCGAGTCCGCGCGATACGGCTCGGCGACCTGGTCGACCACGTTGTGCCGGAACTTGTCCAGCGCGTAGCTCACCGCGTCCAGTTCGAGGTGGTTCGAGCCGTGGATGAGCCAGTATTCGAGCTGGACGTTGAGGTTCCACCACGTCGCGGGCCACGGCGTCGGTTCGAGCCACGGTCCGCAGGTCGCCATGACCGGCGCTTTCCTGCGCGCGGCGGAAGCGAACTTGTACAGCTGGATCCAGTAGAAACTCTGCAGCCGAGTGTCCGGAATGGACAGAAAGCTCCGACGATAGAAGTCATGCCACCACCGCCGGTGTCCCAGCGCGAACAAGGCGAGCGGCGAAACGCACCGCACCATCCTCAGTGCTTCACGCGCGGCGGTCTTCTCCGGATGCGACCACGCGACAGCGGTGTACAACGTCCGCCTGGTGCCGAAAGTCGTCTCACGCCACGCCGTGACGTGCTCGCCACCCGCCAGCAGGCTCTGCACACTCAGTGTGGCGTCACCACTCGTCTGCAGGACCGCCGGCGGGTTCGGGAGATATCCGGCGGGCGGCGGCTTGCCGAACTTCGGGTCGGTTCGCGGGCTCACCGCGTCGGCAGGATGGAAGACCCACTTGAAGTTCCGCTCGCCCTCGGTCGGCTGCACCTCGATCGCGAGCACCGAGTCTCCACTGTGGACGATCGCGCGCAACGCGAGACTGCCAGCCGCGGTGGTGATCGTGCCCTTCAGCTCGGCGTTCCACAGGTCCATCCGCCAGTCGATCGCGGTGATCGCGCCGACCGGCTCCAGCGTGAAGTACCCGATCGGCAGCCTGGCCAGCCCGAACAGCGACCCGAACTCCGGCCGGTGATCCTGCACCTGGCTGTGCTGCACGTTGAACCGGATCGCGTTCTTGCCCGGCTCGGCGTAGATGCCCGAGCCGAGGAACCCGTTGCCGAGATACGGCCCCTCGTACCAGGTGGTCGGCATCTTCGTCCACAGCATGTCCGCGGTGCCGAGGAACTCCGCCCAGTCGACACCGTCGTACGTGCTCTCGGCGGCCGACGCCGCCGACGTGCCCAGCGCGCTCGCGGCGAGCCCGGCCAGCGCGCCGCCGAGCACGGTCCTGCGATTGAGATCGACCATCGAAACTCCTAAGCGGGAAGCCCCCAGGCGGGCGCGGATTCGAGGGCCGCGACATCCCGCGGCTTGAGGTCCGGCCTGGCGCCGGGCCGGTTGACGACGACGGATTCGCCTGCCGCGAGCGGCACGGAGATGGTGTGCGACCCTTCGACGCGATAGGGCAGCTGACGGCCCCGTTCGTCGCGGACCTCGATGGCGCCGGTGATCCCGTGATCGAGCTTGAGCGGCGCACCGGCCTCGCTGCGCACGCGTACCCACTCGGTTTTCCCGTCGCGGCGCGACGCGTCGACCAGGAAGGCGCCTTCCGCGCGCAGCTGGGAAATCGACGCCTCCGCCCATTTCGCCGACACCGACGGGAACACCTTGAGCACACCGGCCGCGCCCTGCACCATCATGTCCACAAGGGACTGAGCGGCGGTGATCGGGCTTTCGATGGCGAAGTTCGAGCCCTCGCGGTACATCGTGTTCGGCGTGAGCTGCGTGTCGTGCACGATGTTGCGGTCGAGGAAGAACCGCAGGAACGCCAGCGCGTCCTCGGGCGCGTCCATGATCGAGCTCATCGACGACGCGGCCGCGAAGCTGTAGCCGTGCCAGTTCACCCGCTGGCTTTGCCAATGCGTGAACGTGCGGATCATGATGTCCCGGTCCTCGGGACGATCCCACAGCTTCTCGCGAAGCGGGTGCAGCCACAGCAGATGCGAGAAGTGCCGGTGTGACTCGGCGAGCGGGACACCGTCGCCGATCAGCACCCCGTCGGACTGGGTTTGGTGGTACGGAACGAGTTTCGCGAGGATCTCCCGCCAGGCCGGGATCAGCGGATCGTCGATCCGCAAGATGGCCGCGGACTCGATCAGCGTGCGCGCGGCCCACCGGATCAGCGAAAGGTCGTAGGTGCAGTCGGCCGCGTCCGCGTACTCGGGCGAGCGCGTCATCGGCAGATGCAGGTACCCGTCGCCGCCCATGGCGAGGAAGTGGCGGTAGAAGTTGAGCGCCTTGACGAGCGTCGGGTACAGGACGTCACGCAGGATGCGCTTGTCCATGGAATGCCGGTACGCGAGCCAGACGTTGTGCAAACCCCAGGTGAGGTTGCCGGTGTGGTCGTTCTTGGTGGTCGGCCCGGGAATCCCGACCGCCCGCGTGCCACCGGGCCGCAGCCGCCAGTCCCCGGGATGCGAGAGCGCGTACGTCTCGCCGTCGCGATACGCGGGCGGGACGGACTGCACCAGGTTCGCGTGATCGCGGCGGAAGGTCTCGGTGACCGCGTCGAGTTCGGCGTGGTTGGTGCTGTTGACCAGCGGATAGGTGACCTGGACGTTGAGGTTCCACCAGACGGCCGTCCAGCTGTTCCCGACCTCCGGGAACCACGGCCCCCATTCGGACACGACGGGCGCGTTGGCCCTGGTCGCGGCCGCGATCTTGTACAGCTGGATCCAGTAGAAGCGCTGGATCAGCTTGTCCGGCACCGAGATGAAGCTCCGCTGGTAGTACGCGTTCCACCACCGCCGATGATCGGCGACGAGCACCTCGGGCCGGGTCGCCAGCGTCTGCCGCACCTTCTGCACGGCCTCCCCGGTCGACGTCGCCTTCGGGAAGCTGTACGCCACGGTGGCCGCGAACAGCCGCCGCGTCCCGATTTTCGTTTCCTGCCAAGCGGTCGTGTATCCGCCACCGGCCAGCAACGGCTGCTCGGCGTACCGGGTCGCGCCGCTGGCACCCAGCGTGGGCTTCGGATTCGCGATGTACTCGGGCGGCTTGCGCACCGTCCGCGTGGTGGCCGACTCGAGCGGCTGGAACCCCCAGGCGGCGGCGGTCTCCCCCGCCGACGGCTCCAGCGCGACGACCAGCACCCCCGTGTCGTTGTGCACGTACGCGGAGAACGCGACGCTGCCCTGGGTGGTCGTGATCGTCCCGGCCAGCTCGGCGTTCCACAGGTCCAGCGCCCAGTCGACGGCCGTGATCGCGCCGGCCAGCGTGAGCGTCAGATACCCGATCGGCAGCCGCGACAGCCCGATCCCGGCTTCCCACTGAATCCGCTGGTCCTGGACCTGCGTGTGGCTGAGCATGAACTTGAGCGTCTGCGCCTGCGTGCTCTTGTAGACCTGCACCCCGAGAAACCCGTTCGCGAGAAACGGCCCGTCCTGCCACCCCGTCGGTAAGCGCTTCCACACCAGCCGCGCGTCCTCGACGACCTCGCGATGCCGGTTCGGCCTCGCGAAGGCGGGCGGAGCCCCCAAGCCCCACAGTCCCCCGAGCGCGGCGGCCCCCACGGCCACCGAAGCACCCCGCAGGACAGCCCTCCTGGAGAGTCCGTCACCCATTGACAACCTCCGGATTCATACTACGTTTCGCCCACGCAACGCCCCGGCGTCAAGCATGTTTCCAGACGCAGCCCCATCCTGACCACCCCCAAAAGCCCCAAACATCAGACCTCTCCCCTCCTCGGGCTTGGACCACACAAGGGCCACCCTTGGAACGCTCTACCTCTCAAGGGGCCCCCTCGGAACGTCGCAGTGCCTGGACCGGAGGGCGGGGGCGCAGGGAAGCCGCGAGATGCGCGGCCACGAGTTCGGCCGCCACGAGCACCGGCTCGGACCGCAACCGGGACGGCGTGGTCTGGACGAACGGAACCCCGGCCGCGGCGTAGCGGGCATTGCGCGCCAACGTTCTCGCGTAACCCTCGCGGTCGAAGTGGTAGTCGAAGGAGTCGATCTCCCACGCCAAGCCGACCTCGTCGAACCACCCATCCGGCCTGGCGATGTAGTTACCGTCGCGGTCGAGCAGGTCGAAGTTCCACAGCGGCTCGGCCAGCTTCGTCCGCCGCCACACGCTCATCGCGTCCATTTCGGCCACCGAACGCGCACCTTCGGCGACCTTGAGCAGCACCTTCCTGGTGAGTGCGGTCCCGCGGTTGCTCCCCCGTCCTAGTTCTTCGAGCAAGGCGTCAGGCCGCACCTTCGCCCGCTGCACGGCCTCGCTCACCAATGCCGCGATCGAGTCGTGCGTGCCAAGGCATCTGCAGGTGTCGAGAACGGCCCGCACCACAGGCGCGAGCGGAATGTCGTCCCGCCAGAGCGGATCCGGGAATCGTTTCGTCCGTTCGATCACGACGAAGTCCGAGTCCGCTCGAGTACGAGCGTGCGGAATGAGCAGCCGTACCGAGCGATCATCCGGCGGCAGGTTGCGCAGGCCATGACGACGGCACGCTTCGGCACCCGTCACGATGGCGTGCCCACGCGCGTACAGGAGCGCGGCCTGCACCAGCTGCCACCGTGTTGGCGGCCCTGACTGGAGTACCAGCACCCCTGGCAGCACCAGCCGCCACGGCTGCCCTGGCGCGCACCGGTCGTAGCAGGTCTTCCTCGGCACCCCGAGTTCCACGAGCCGTTCGATCGTGATCACGCCGCCACGGCTCTGGCTGGTCAGCGCTTCGGGATTGTCGGCCCACTCACCTTTTTTCGTCACCCCAAGATCGTCGGGCGATCACTGGGCTCACGACAGAGGTCTCGCCAATCTGTGGATAACCTGGGGTCACGAAAGATCACGAAGGGTCAATTGGCGATATTTTGCCGTTGCCTGTGGATAACCACTCAAAGTGACGAGGGTGGCCCTTGCAACGCTAGAGGTTCCAAGGGCGGCCCTTGTCACGTTGGAGCGCCTAAGGTGGGGTGCGTGGGTGAGCAAAGCGCGGCCAGGGTTTACGGCGGGCGGACGGCGGAGGATCGCCGCGCCGAGCGGCGTGAGCGGTTGCTGGGGGCGGGGCTGGAGCTCTTCGGGACCGAGGGGTACGCGGCCAGCTCGATCGAGAAGCTGTGCGCGGCCGCCGCGGTGTCGACGCGCAACTTCTACGAGGAGTTCGCGAGCCGGGAGGCGTTGCTCGTCGCGCTGCACACGCGGGTGCTGGAGCAGGCCGTGGCGGCGGTCGGGGCCGCGTTCACCGAGGCCGAGGACGCCGATCTCGCCACGCGGATCGAGATCGCGGTGCGCGCGTACATCACCACCACCGCCAAGGATCCGCGGTGGGCGAAGCTGTCCTATGTGGAGGTCATCGGGGTCAGCGAGGCGGTCGAACAGCACCGGATCACCTGGCGTGAGCGGTGGGTCGCCTTGCTTGAGGCCGAGGCCGCGCGTGCGGTCAGCCGGGGCGAGGCTCGGGACCGGAACTTCCATCTCGGGGCGGTCGCGCTGATCGGGGCGGTGAACGAGCTCGTCTTCCACTGGGCGACCGGCGGCTACCGGATCCCGCTCGACGACGTGATCGCCGAGCTGGTCAGGGTCGCGACGGCGATCGTCACCCCTTAGGGTTCCACCCGGTCTCCATCCGCGAATGGACGCGGGACGCCGCTGATGCTGGCAAGCTGAGCGGGTGTTCCTGCCGCTGATGTTCACCCGCCCGCGCGGGCACGCGTATGCCCGCAGCGTACTGGGCACGATCGCACTGGGCTGCCTGGTCATCGCGGGGTGGGTGCCGGGCACGGACACCCCGTGGCTTGCCGTCTACGTGCTCGCCTATCTCTGCCTGATCGCGACGATCATGCTCTCCTCGCAGACCGCGACCCCGCGCCTGCTGCTCGCCGCGGTGGCCGTCACCACGCTGGGCGGCGGCGCGATGGTCGTGGCGGGTTCGACGTTGTTCGGCGCGCTGCTGCTGTGCGAGATGATGTTCATCGCGGGCTTCAGCATGCCGCTGACCACGAGTTCGGTGTTCTTCACGCTGGCCGTCGCGGCGGCGGTCTCCGGCCAGACGACCTGGGGCGGAACTCTCACCCTGTGCGCGGTCCTGCTCAGTGTCTGGCTGTCCGGCGCGTCACGGCGGCAGTACCTCAAGCGCATGGAGCAGGCCGAGCTGCTCGTCGCCGAGACCCGGCATTCGGCGGCGCTGGCCGAACGCGCTCGCATCGCGCGCGAGATCCACGACATCCAGGCGCACTCGCTGTCCGCGCTCTCGCTGCAGCTTGAGGCGGCTGGCGCGATGCTGCAGAGCGAGACCCAGGACCTGACCAAGATCACCGCGTGCGTCGACCGCGCGAGCAAGCTCGCCAGGGAAGGCATCATCGAGACCAGCCGGGCCGTGCAGGCGTTGCGCGAGGACGCCGTCTCGCTGCCGGATCTGCTTCCGTCCCTTGTGGACGGTCAGGATGTCCGGCTCAGCATCAGCGGTGACCCGCGTGAACTGCCGCCCGCCGCCGGGCTGACGCTCTACCGCACCGTCCAAGAAGCACTGACCAACGCGCGCAAGCACGCGCCCGGCTCCCCCGTCACCGTCGAAGTCGGCTACAGCACCCAGGAAGTGACCGCCACCGTGACCAATCCCGCGTCCGCGCAAGCCGCGCCGCTCACCGGAACCGGGGCGGGCTACGGCCTGACCGGCATCCGCGAACGCGCTGAACTCGTCGGCGGCACCCTGGTCGCGGGGCCGCTCGGCGACGGCTGGCAGGTTTCAGTCAAGGTGCCGTCATGACCGAACCGGTACGCGTGGTCGTCGCCGACGACCAGTCCGCGGTCCGCGAAGGACTCGCGCTGCTCATCGAGGTGCTTCCCGGCATCACGGTCGTCGGGCAGGCCCCGGACGGCGACGTCGCGGCCGAGCTCGTCGCCTCGGAGAAGCCGGACGTGGTCCTGATGGACCTCGCGATGCCGCGCTGCGACGGCGTCACCGCCACCCGCCGCATCCGCGACGATCATCCCGAAACCCAGGTCGTGGTCCTCAGCACCTACGCCGACGAGGACTCGATCCTGCGCGCGCTCGACGCCGGCGCGCTCGGTTACCTCACGAAATCGGCCACCCGCGACGAAATCGGCCGCGCCATCCACGCGGCCGCGGCCGGCCAGGCCGTCCTCGACCCCGAGGTCCAGCGCCGCCTCGTCTCGGCCGCGCTGAAACTCCCCGCGCCGACCGAAGCCGAGGCCGACGAACTCACCGCCCGCGAACGCGACGTCCTCCGCCTGCTCGCCGCGGGCCAGACCAACCGCGAGATCGCCAAAGCGTTGTTCGTCAGCGAGGCGACCGTCAAAACGCACATCAACCGCATCTACACCAAAACCGGCAGCCGCGATCGCGCCCAGGCCATCCGCTACGCCTACACCAACGGCTACGCCACGGCCTGAAGCCCGGGATAAAGCGGGCTTTATCCCGGGCTGACATAAAGCCTGCTTTATCCCGGGCCTGGCAGGGCGGGCATGACGGGGCTGTCCAGCCAGCCGCGGAAGAAGTCGCGCAGCGAGCGGCCCGCGTAAAGCTCGGCCATGGCCACGAACTCCCGCGTGGTCACGGTCCCGTGCCGATGCTCGGCGGCCCAAGCCTTCACCAGCGCGAAGAACGCGTCGTCACCCAGCGCGTGCCGCAGCGCGTGCAACGTCAACGCCCCGCGCTTGTACACGCGCTCATCGAACATCCGCTCCACACCGGGATCCGCGATCTTCAGGTCGGCGGGCTTCGCCTTCATCCGCGTGTACCAGCTGCGCGCCAGCGTCTGCGCGGACGCACCGCCGGACTCCTCCGACCACAGCCACTCCGCGTACGTCGCGAAGCCCTCGTTGAGCCAGATGTGCCGCCAGTCCGCGACGGTCAGCGAGTTCCCGAACCACTGGTGCGCCAGCTCGTGGACCACCAGCCGCTCATGCGTGCGCTTGCCGTCGACGTGGTTCGCCCCGAAGATCGACATGCCCTGGGCCTCGATCGGGTCGTCCAGCTCGTCGTCGGTCACCACGATGACGTACTCGTCGAACGGATACGGCCCGAACATGGTCTCCAAGGACTCCATGATCTGACCCTGCCGCCCGAAGTCCCGCGCGAAGTCACGGTGCAGCCGCTGCGGCACCCCGGCACGCTGCAGCACCCGCGCGGGCGGGAACTCGAACTCGTCGTACCGGCCGATCTGGACGCTCATCAGGTACGTCGGCGTCGGCTCGTTCCGCTCGAACACCCACGTCGTCGTGCTGGCGCGGGTGTACTGCGACTTCAGGTTCCCGGTCACGAACACCGCGTACGGCGACGCCGTGGTCAGCGAGACCCGGTACGTCGCCTTGTCGGCCGGGTGGTCGTTGCACGGGAACCACGAGGGCGCGCCGATCGGCTGGCTCGCGACGAGCGAGCCGTCGGTCAGCTCGTCCCAGCCGATGTCGCCCCAGATGCCCGCGATGGGCTTGGGGTTGCCGACGTAGTGCACCTCGACGGTGAACTCGGCGCCGACCGGCAGCGACTTCTGCGGTTTGACGTTCAGCTTGTGCTGGTTACGGGTGAAGCGGGCAGGCTTGCCGCCGACGAGCACCCGGTTGATCCGGAACTCGCCGAAGTCGAGCGACAGCCGCGAAAGCGCCTGCGTGCTGACACACCGGATGGACGCCTTGCCGGACAACCGGTTCGGCCCGATCCGGTAGTCCAGCTCGAGGTCGTAATGCTGGACGCGATAGCCGCCGTTTCCGTGGCGGGGCAAATAGGAATCGCCGGAGGTGTCCGCACCTGGAGCGGGAGCGGCAGCCTTGAAGATCACCCGCGACGATCCGCCTTCCATGCCGAAATCGGGTTGCCCAGCCAGCGCGAGTCGGCGGGCACCGCGTCGCCGCGGGTCACCAGTGACCCCGGGCCGACGGTGGTGCGAGCACCGATGCTCGCCCCTGGCAGCACGATACCGTGCGGGCCCAGCGTGGCGCCCTCATCGAGAGCGACCGGAGACATACTCATGATCCGATCGTGAAAGAGGTGCGTTTGGACGACGCAGCCACGGTTGATCGTCGCGCCGTCGCCGAGGCTCACCAGGTCCGACTCGGGCAGCCAGTACGTCTCCAGCCAGACACCGCGGCCCACGCGAACGCCCATCGTCCGCAGCCAGGTGGTCAGGATCGGCGTGCCGCCGACCGACCCGATCAGCCACGGCACCGCGAGCGCCTCGACGAAGGTGTCGGCCAGCTCGTTGCGCCACACGAACGAACTCCACAGCGGATGCTCGATCGCGCGGAACTTGCCGACCAGCGTCCACTTCACCACG
This sequence comes from Amycolatopsis xylanica, assembly GCF_900107045.1. Lineage (GTDB taxonomy): Bacteria > Actinomycetota > Actinomycetes > Mycobacteriales > Pseudonocardiaceae > Amycolatopsis > Amycolatopsis xylanica. The sequence goes on along the minus strand of NZ_FNON01000001.1, from coordinate 42,087 downwards.
GTCGCGGTCAGCGCGGCGACGACACCGGCCGCCAGCATCAGCGGCCCGGCCAGCAGCGCGGCGACACCGAAGCCGAACGCCGAGCCCAGCGCGAGCACCGCGCCGATCACCAGCACGGTCAGCGCGACCCCGCACATGACCGGGATGATCCGGCACAGCTCGACCAGCGCGCGCATCGCCTTGAGGTGCAGAGCGGGCGTGAACGTCCGGCTCGTGTCGGCGTCACCGATCGAGCGGCGCACCGGCAGCGGCGGCATGCCGAGGTACGACGAGCCCTTCTTGGCCTTGCGCGGCGCCGAGGACAGCACGCCGACCAGCCCGCGCTTCGGCACCGAACGGCCGGGCGCGGCCATGCCGGAGTTGCCGAGGAACGCCTGCTTGCCGATGCGCGCCGGGGCGACGTGCAGCCAGCCGTGGCCGAGCTCGTAGGTGGCGACCATGGTGTCGTCCGCGAGGAACGCGCCACTGTCGACCTGGGTCATCTTCGGCACCGCGAGCACGGTCGACGCCTCGACGTTGCGGCCGACCTTCGCGCCGAGCATGCGCAGCCACACCGGGGTGAACAGGCTGGCGTACAACGGGAACAGGCCTTCGCGGGCCATCCCCATCAGCCGCTCGGTCGCCCAGACCTGCCACGCGATCCGGCCGTGGACGGGGTGATAGCCCTCGACCATGCCGATGCTCAGCGAGCGGACGCCGATCAGCACGAGCAGCGCGTACGTCACGAAGTACGCGATCGTCGCGACGGGCACGAACACCAGCGCCTGGCCGAGCGCGGCGCTCAGCGAGGAGGCGCCCACGATCGCGCTGCCGAGGATCGCGACGGCGGGCAACGCGGCCAGCGCGGGCAGGAAGCCGAGCACCAGCGAGGTCATGCCGTAGACCGAGGCCCAGAAGCGCGAGCGCGGCGGCCGCGAGGACGGCCACTTCAGGCCTTCCTTGCTGGCCCGCGCGGCGGGCGAACCCGCCCAGCGCTGCCCGGCGGGCACCGCGCCGCGCACGGTCGACCCGGCCGCGATCTCCGCGCCCTTGCCGATCCGCGCGCCGGGGAAGAGCGTGCTGCGCGCGCCGATGCGGGCGTCGGCGCCGATCCGGATCGCGCCGATGTGGACGATGTCGCCGTCCACCCAGTGCCCGGTCAGGTCGACCTCGGGCTCGATGGCCGCGCCGCGGCCGAGCTTCAGGAACCCGGTGACCGGCGGCGGCGAGTGCAGGTCGACGTCCTTGCCGATCCGCGCGCCCAGCGCCTTGGCGTAGGTGGTCATCCAGGACGCGCCCGCGATCGAGTCGGCGCCGCTGAACTCGGCCAGCTTCTCGGCCGTCCACAGGCGCAGGTGCACGCTGCCGCCACGCGGGTAGCTGCCGGGGCGGACCCCGCTCAGCAGCACGCGCGCGCCACCGGCCGAGATCGCGATGCGACCGGCCGGGCTGAACAACAGCACCCAGGCGAGCCCGATCCACGCCCAGTTCAGCGTGGGAGCCCAGCCGAAGCCGAGCAGCGACAGGATGTTCGACAGCGCCGCGGCGATGGTCACCCAGCGCAGGCCGACGAGACCCATCAGCGGCACCATGAGCAAGCTCTGGATGACGCCCGCGCGACGCGGGGTCGGCGCGATCTCGCGGCGCTCGGTCTCCTGACCGGTCAGCGCGTCCAGCATCGACGCGAGCGCGCCGAGCTTCGGGTTCTGGTAGATGTCGTTGACCGAGACCTGCGGGTGGCGGGTCCGGATCCGGGCGATCAGCTGCGCGGCCGTGAGGCTGCCGCCGCCGTTCGAGAAGAAGTCGGCCTTGGCGCTTTTCACCGACACACCAAGGATTTCCGCCCAGCCCTCGGCCAGCCAGGCCTCGGTGGCGGACAGCCCGGAGGACGCGGCGTCCACAGTGGACAGAGGCCACGGGAGCGCGTTGCGGTCGACCTTGCCCGAGGTGCGGGTCGGCAGGTCGTCGACGAGCGCGATCAGCGGCACCAGCGCGGCGGGCAGCTGGTCACGCAGGCGCGTCGCGGCGTCGTCGGAATCGAACTCGGCGCCTTCGGCAGGGACCACGTACCCGACGAGAACCTGGTTGCCCGCCTTGGTCTTGCGGATCGCGGCGGCCGCGCCCTGCACACCGGGCAGCGACTGCAGCGCGGCGTCGACCTCGCCCAGTTCGATGCGGCGGCCGCCGAGCTTGACCTGCTCGTCGAGGCGGCCGAGGAACAGCAGGCCCTCGGCTTCGGCGCGGACCATGTCACCACTGCGGTAGGCACGCTGCCAGCCGAGCGACGGCAGCGGCGCGAACTTCTCGGCGTCCTTCTCGGGGTCGAGGTAGCGCGCGAGGCCGACACCGCCGATGACCAGCTCACCGGTCTCCCCCATGCCGACGAGCTGGCCGTCTTCGTTGACGACCGCCAGCTGCCAGCCGGACAGCGGCAGGCCGATGCGGACGGGGCCTTCGCCGGTCATCTGCGCGGCGCAGGCGACGACGGTGGCCTCGGTGGGACCGTAGGTGTTCCAGACCTCGCGGCCTTCGACGGCGAGGCGCTCGGCCAGCTCCGGCGGGCAGGCCTCGCCACCGAAGATGAGCAGGCGGACGTCCTCGAGCGCGTCGGCGGGCCACAGCGCGGCCAGCGTCGGCACGGTCGACACGACGGTGATCCGCTGCGCGACCAGCCACGGGCCGAGGTCGACGCCGGTGCGCACCAGCGAACGCGGCGCGGGCACAAGGCAGCCACCGTAGCGCCAGGCGAGCCACATCTCTTCGCACGAGGCGTCGAAGGCGACCGACAGGCCGGCGAGCACGCGGTCACCGGGGCCGATGGGCTCCTCGGTGAGGAAGAGCTGGGCTTCGGCGTCGACGAAGGCGGCGGCCGAGGCGTGCGTGACCGCGACACCCTTGGGCTTGCCGGTCGAGCCGGAGGTGAAGATGATCCAGGCGTCGTCGGACGGGCCGGGCGTGCCTGCGCGGCCACCGGGGGTGCCGTGGACGGTGATCGTGCGGCCGTCGGTGGCGACCGCGGCGACCTTGGCCTCGCCGAACACCAGCTCGGCGCGCTCTTCGGGGTCGTCGGCGTCGACCGGGACGTACGCGGCGCCGACGGTCAGCGTGGCGAGGATGGCGATGTACAGCTCGGCCGTGCCGGAGGAGATCCGGATGCCGACGCGGTCGCCGACGCCGACACCGGCCTCACGCAGGAGACGGGCGTAGGAGTCGATCTCTTCGGCGAGACGGCGGTAGGTCAGGACGGTCGTGCCGTCGTCGATGGCGCCCGCGGTGGGGTGCTTCGCGGTCGTTTCGGCGAGGATGTCGAGCAGGGTGCGCTCGCTGGCGCCGAGTCCGGACCAGAAGAGCGCGCGGTCGGCGACCGGCGTCGTGGAGGGCGCGACGGTCAGCTCGGCAGTGCAGGTGAAGAGGGAACTTTCAGCCGTCAGGGTCATCAGCAGGACACCCCGGGCAGCACAAATCTGTGGGCGCGCAAGCCCATCACTCACCTTCCAGACGAGCGTATTCGGGCTCGCACTCCGAATGAGGCGCCCGCTAACAGACCGTTGACTTTACCAAAGGTGAACGGCAGATATCCCCACGGTCACTTTTGAGTGTCGGGAATCACCAGGTCAAGGCCCTGACACGCCGAAATGGCCACAATCCGGGAGAGATTCCCAGAATGTGGCCATCACGGACCGCTACTTCTTCTTGGCGACCTTCGTCGGCTTGGAACCGGTGCGCGGTTTCTTCTCACGGACGCGGACGTTGATCCGCACCGGCGAGCCCTCGAAACCGAACCGCTCACGGAACTTGCGCTCGATGAACCGGCGGTACCCGGCCTCGAGGAAGCCGGTGGTGAACAGCACCAGCGTCGGCGGCCGGATACCAGCCTGGGTCGCGAACAGCACCTTCGGCTGCTTGCCGCCGCGCACCGGCGGCGGAGTGGCCGCGATGAGGTCGGACAGCCAGGCGTTGAGCAGGCCGGTGGGCACGCGCTGGTCCCACGAGGCGAGCGCGGTGCGCAGCGCCGGGGCGAGCTTGCGCACCGAACGCCCGGTCAGCGCCGAGATGTTGACCTTGTCGGCCCACGGCACGCGGACCAGGCCGCGCTCGAGCTCACGCACCATCTGGTGGCGGCGGTCCTCGTCGACCAGGTCCCACTTGTTGAACGCCAGCACGCACGCGCGCCCGGCCTCGACGACCATGGTCAGCACGCGCAGGTCCTGCTCGGACAGCGGCTCGCTGGAGTCCAGCAGCACGATCGCCACCTCGGCCGCGTCGATCGCGGTCTTGGTGCGCAGCGAGGCGTAGTACTCGGCGCCGTTGGCCGAGTTGACCCGCTTGCGCAGGCCCGCCGTGTCGACGAACCGCCAGGTCTGGCCGTCCAGCTCGACCAGCGAGTCGACCGGGTCGACCGTGGTGCCCGCGACCGAGTCGACGACCGAGCGCTGCTCGCCGGTGAGCTTGTTGAGCAGGCTCGACTTGCCGACGTTCGGCTTGCCGACCAGCGCGACACGGCGCGGGCCGGCGACGGCGCGGTCGCCGTCACGGGGCGCATCGGGCAGCGCCTTGATGATCGCGTCGAGCAGGTCGCCGGAGTTGCGGCCGTGCAGCGCGCTGACCGGGTACGGCTCGCCGAGGCCGAGTGACCACAGCGAGGCGGTGTCGGCGAGCAGGCGCTCGTCGTCGACCTTGTTGGCGGCCAGCAGTACCGGGGTCTTCGAGCGGCGCAGCACGCGCGCGACGGCCTCGTCGGTGGTGGTCGCGCCGACCGAGGCGTCGACGACCAGCAGCACGGCGTCGGCGGTGGACATCGCCATCTCCGCCTGCGCGGTGATGGAGGCCTGGAGGCCGGAGGCGCCGGGCTCCCAGCCGCCGGTGTCGACCAGCGTGAAGCGGCGGCCGCCCCAGAACGCGTCGTACGCGATCCGGTCACGGGTCACGCCGGGAACGTCCTGCACGACCGCCTCGCGGCGGCCGAGAATGCGGTTGACCAGTGTCGACTTGCCCACGTTCGGCCTGCCGACGACGGCGAGCACCGGCTGCGAGAGCTGGGCCTCTTCGGCCGCCTCGCCCGCTTCGATCGCCGCGTCGAGCGACGCGAATTCGGACTCGTCTGACCAGGAGCCGTCTACTTCACCGGCTCCATCGAACTCTTCCATGTGAACTACTACTTTCGCGTGTCTTGGATACCGTGTTCCAAGCGCCATTTGTCCAAAACCGCGACCAGGTCGGCGAGTGCCACGCGCAGCTGCTCGGTGCCCTCTTCCAGCCCGGTCTTGCCCCGCCCTATTTCCGGGGTGAACGGTTCGCCGACCATGATGTCGACTCGCGGCCGCCAGCGGCGTTTGCCGTCGGCCGGTTTGAGCGTCCCGCGCGTCGCGACCGGCACCACGGTGGCACCACCCGCCCGCACGAGCCATGCCGCGCCACGCTCGAAGCTCTCGGCGTCGCCGGCACCTCGGGTGCCCTCGGGAAAGATCCCGACGCACCCGCCGTCTTTGAGCACGCCCGCCGCCGTGAGCAGGGGCTTGCGGTCCACCGCGTCCCGCTTGACCGGGATCTGCCCGAGCTTCGGGAAGTACCAGCCGACGAAGCCGCGGAAGAGCTCGTCCTTCACCAGGAACGCGCTGCGGCGCGGCAGCATTCCGAACAGCAGTCCCGGCTCGGCCATCGAGCTGTGGTTGCCGATGACCACCAGCGGGCCGGTCGTCGGGATCCGGTCACGGCCGTGCACCTTGACCCGGAACGCGGGCCGCAGGCAGTACCGGCCGATGAGCCTGCCCATCTCGTGCATCCACGCGACGGAGCCCTCGGGAAGTCCCTTCGCGGTCACCGGGTGACCTCGACCGGGCATTCGCTGAGCAGGCCGCGCTGGCTGGCCAGCTCGGCCAGCGCCACGATCACCTGGTCGATGTTCAGCTCGGAGGTGTCGACGGGCACGGCGTCCTCGGCCTTGCGCAGCGGCGAGGCCGTGCGGGTCGAGTCCAGCTTGTCGCGCCGCTCGACGCTCGCCTTGGCATCGTCCACAGTGGACTCGCGACCGGCCGCCGAGTCCTGCGCGCTGCGCCGCTTGGCGCGCACGTCCGAGGACGCGGTGAGGAAGACCTTGAGCGGCGAGTCCGGCGTGACGACCGTCCCGATGTCGCGCCCCTCGACGACGATTCCGCCTTGCGCGTCCACGACTTCGGCGATGATCCGCCGCTGCTCGGCCACCAGCAGCTCACGCACGGCGGGCACGGCCGAGACCGGCGAAACGGCCAGCGTGACCTCCGGGCCGCGGATCTCGGCGGCGACGTCTTCATCGCCGAGCGCGACACTGGGCCGCTCGGGGCTGGTGCCGATGTTGAGCTCGATCGAGCGCGCCACCTCGGCGACCCGCTCGGCGTCGGCGGGGTCGACCCCCGCGCGCAGCACGGCGAGCGTGACGACCCGGTACATCGCGCCGGTGTCGAGGTACCCGGCGCTCAGCTTCGCCGCGAGCTTGCGCGCGACCGTGGTCTTCCCGGTCCCGGACGGGCCGTCCAGCGCGACCACACCACGAAGGGCTCCCGCCACCGATGTTCTCCCTGGCTCGATTGGTAACGCACCACCAGCCTGGTGCGTGACCATTCTGCCTGGTGCGTTACCAGTGCGTTCAGTCGGCCGTGCCCTGGGCGAACTGGTCGACCAGCAGTGCGAGACGTGCCTCACGCTGCCGCGGCCGATGCCGCCCGTTGCGGTCGAGCGTGACGATGCCGTGCAGCGCGGCCCAGAACGTCTCGGTCAGCGTCTCGACGTCCCGGCCACCCGCCACGGGCCCGACGATGGCGAGTAACTCGGCGAACGCGTCCTTGAGCGGCTGCGGAGTATCCGGCCCGCCGAATTTCAGCTCGGTGGGCAGGGTGAAGATCGCCTCGTAGAGCGCGGGCTTCTCGTCGGCGAAGTCGACGTACGCGCGGGCGAGAGCGGCCATCGCCTGGTGCGCGTCGCCGCCTTTCTCGCGGGCTTCGCGCAGGGTCTCGGCGAGTTCGGCACAGCCTTCGATCGCGGCGGCGGCCATGATCGCGTCCTTGCCCGCGAAGTGGCTGTAGAGCACGGGCTGGCTGTACTCGATCTTCGCCGAGAGGCGCCGCGTGGTGACGGCGTCCCAGCCTTCCGCCTCCGCCAGTTCCCTGGCGGCCGCGACGATCGCACGCCCGCGGTCGGCTCGGTCGCGTTCCTTGCGTGTCGGGATGGCCATGACCGCGATTCTAGTGCCGCTAGGAAATATAGCAACGCTAGCGCGTCTTGGCCTCGACGAGCAGCTCGGCGAGCCGCAGGTCACGCTCGGTCGTGATCTTGAAGTTGTCCGGGTCGCCGTCGATCACGGCGACGATCCCGCCGTCGTGCCGCACCACCGCCGCGTCGTCGGTGAACCCGTCCAGCGCGGCGCCCGCCCTGCGGTACGCGCGCCGCAGGCAGGCGCGGCAGAACAGCTGCGGTGTCTGCGCTCCACGAAGGACTTCGCGGTCAGCCGTGCCCACGATGCTGCCGTCCGCCGCTATCTCGTGCGTGGTGTCGAAGACCCTGCTGCCGGGCAGGATCCCGGTCACCGCCGGGCCCGCGGCGAGCAACCGGTCCAGCAGCCGGTCGATCTCACCCGCTGGCAGCAGCGGCCGCGCGGCCTCGCCGACCGCGACATGACTGACCCGGCCTGGCAACGCCGCCAGGCCGAGCGCGGCGCTTTCCGGCCGGGTCGCCCCGCCTTCCACCACGGCCGCTCCGTGCCGGTCCGCGACGGCACGGACCGCGTCCAGCGCGGCCGCGGGCGCCACCACGACGACATCGGTGACCGACGAGTTCGCGGCCACCGCCTCGAGTGCCCACGCGAGCATCGGCCGTCCGGCGAGCGGCACGAGGGCCTTGGGGCCGTGCCCCAGGCGCAGCCCTTGTCCTGCCGCCAAAATCACCACGCCCACCGCGTTGGTCATGATCACCCCAGTTTTCTCGATGAACCACTCACTCGACGGCGATGACCGCCGGTCCCGGCACCGGGCCGTACGCGTGGCGCGCGGCCCGGCACGTGCCGGAGGCTTCGAGCGCGGCGGCCAGCTGCCGGGCATGTGCCTCGTCGCGAGCCAGGAACGCGCAGGTCGCGCCGGTTCCGGAGACGATCGAGCCGAGTGCTCCCGCCGTCTGTCCCGCGGCCAGCGTCGCGCCCATTCCCGGGGCGAGCGCCAGCGCGGCGGGTTGCGCCTCGTTGGTCAGCGCCCGGCCGATCGCGACCGGGTCACCGCCGTCGAGCGCGCGCAGGAGTGCCTCGGAGCGAACCGGCTCCGGCACCGTGTCGTCGCGCATCCGGTCGAGTTCGGCGAAGACGCGGGGCGTGGACAAGAGCGTGTCGGCGAGCGCGAAGACCCAGTGCTGGGTCGAGCGGACCGGCAGGGGTGTCAACGCCTCACCGCGTCGCTCCCCGATCGCCATGCCACCCAGCAGTGAGAAGGAGACATCGCTGCCGAGTCGCGCGGCGAGTGCGAGCAACTCCGCGTCGCCGAGGTCGGCCTGCCAGAGTGCCGCGCACGCGACCAGCGCGCCCGCGGCGTCCGCACTGCCGCCCGCCATCCCGCCCCCGACCGGGATCCGCTTGCGGATGCTGATGTCCACCAGCGGTTCGACACCGATCCGGGCCGCGAGCAGCGCCGCCGCCCGCCCGGCCAGATTGTCCTGGCCATCCGGCACTTCGGCGGCGTTCTCGCCGGACGTGCGCACCCGCAGCCGGTCCGAACGCGTGACCGTGAGGTCGTCGAACAGGGAAACGGCTTGGAAGACCGTCGCCAGGTGGTGGTAGCCGTCGTCACGGAGCGGGCCGATCGACAACTGGAGGTTGACTTTCCCCGGCGCGCGCACGGTGACGCTGTGCGCGCGAGTCAGCGGCTGCTGGAAAAGCATCAGTCCCCCTGCGCCAGTGCGCTCAGCCCGGCGGCGATCGCGTCGGCCGAGCAGTCCTCCATGATCGAGACGTGGTTGGCCTCGATCCAGGTCACCCGCACGTCCGCGAGGGACTTCCGCCAGGCGTCGATACCGGCCTGACCGTCCTCAGTGGACGCGAACAGGTGCACGTCGCCGTCGAAGAACCGCGGCTGGAAACCGTTGTGCGCGGTCTGGGTCGCACAGGCGGTCGCGAAGATCCGCTCGATCCGGTCGGACGGGAAGCCGACCGGGAGGATCCCCGCCTCGACCGCCCGTTCCCGCAGCACGTCCAAGGCCTCGGCCAAGGGCAGGTCGAGCAGGTCCTTGCCCGGTTCGCCGATGCCGAGCGCGTTGCGCGACAGCGTGTAGAAGGCCGCCCACCGCGGATCCGTGAACCCGCCGCACGGTTCCCCGTCGATGAACGCGACCCGGTGCCGCCCGGGATACTCCGCACGCAGGATCCGGACGACTTCGAGCGCCACGGTCGCGCCGAACGAATACCCCGCGAACACCGTGCGTTCGAGGTCACCGTTCTCGACCACTTCGGCCACGTACCGCCTGGCCATCTGTTCGATGCTCGTGTCCGGTTCCGCTCCGGGCGTCAACCCAATCGCCTGCAGCCCGTAAACCCGGTGCCGCGCCGGAAGTCGTTGCGAGATCGACGAAAAGCGCGCGACGCTGCCCGCCAGCGGATGCACGAAGTAGAACGCGGCCCCGTCGGTCCCCTCGCGCAACCGCACCAGGCACCGTCCCGCGTCCGAGTTCGCGCTACCCCGCAGCAGCACGCACAGCGCGGACACGGTCGTCGCCCGCGCGACCACTTCGCCGGGCACGTCGAACGCGAACCGGTCACGGAGCATGCCGCGCAGGCGTTCCGCGAGTTCCTCCCAGCGCCCGCACGTGCGCAGGTCGGTGCGCATCGTCAGGCCGGGTTCCGCCAGCGACTCGCGCACGGCCTCAAGCACCGCCGCCTGCACGCTGGTCAGCGTTTTCGGCCGCAGCAAAGGCTCACCGAGCCGGGCGAGCAGGCCGTTGACCGAAGGCGCGGCCAGGAAGTCCGCGAGCGAGAGCGTGAGGCCCGCCCGGCGGGCCTTGGCCACCAGTTTCGCGGCCATCAGCGAGTTGCCGCCCGCTTCGAAGAAGTTGTCGTCCGGCGCGGGCTCCGCACCCAGCTCATCGGCCCACGCGCTGAGCAAGACGTCCTTGGTCATCGATCTTTCCGCTCTGTGTATGGAACGAGCCGTGCCACGTCCGCGCGCCCGGCGAGCCGCCCGGGATCCCCGTCGCAGTACGCGTCCAGGTAAGGCGCCGATCCCAGGAAGTGCTGCCCGGTGACCTCGGGCCGCCGGTCGACGAAGAAATGCAGTTCCTCCCGGCTCTCCGACCACTGGTAGCCGTTGAAGAACTGGAACCCGGCGAACCGTGTCTTGTAGAGGTCGCCCGCCGTGTAGCACGAACCGAGGTAGACATGATCGAACCCGGCCGAGCGCAGCTGCCCGAGCGCCGCGGCCATCATGTGATAGCCGATGCTGATCGACCGCAGCGAGGGGTCGTACACCGGGATCCCGTACTGCACGACCCCGTCGCGGACGAACAGCGGGACCAGCCCGGCCGGACGGTCGCCGTCGGTGTAGGCCATGACGTGGGTGCACCACGGGGAATCGAGCATCTCGAAGAACCGGGATCGCCGGTACTCCACCGAGATTTCCTGCGTGGCGTAATACTTTTCGGCCAGCTCACGCCACTCGGGTGACAGGTCGAACTCTCCCCGTGGCACCAGCGCGTGGTCGATCGAAGCACACCTGCGCCGGACGTACCGGGTGCGTCCGGTCTCCTCGAACCGGTGCAGGTCGACGCGAACACTGCGAGTCAGATAGAACCGCGAGAGGTCGTACGCCGCCGGCAGGAATCCTTGCGCGTACGCCGACCCGACGTCCTCGCCCTCTTCGAGGAATCCCCATACGTGGTAAGGGAAAACGTAGTGGGTGTAGTCGGGGGCGACTTCCGAGAACGCGACCTTCATGCCTTCACCCCGGCCAGATCGTCCGCCACCGCGTCCGCGGCCCGGTTGACGGCGGGCAGGCTGGCCGCGTAGTAGATGTCACCCGCGGTCAGCTCGCCCATCGCGGACAGCCTCGGGTGCGCCGCCCCCGAGGGCAGCAGGATCCGGCAGGTCACAGGATCCACGCGCAACGCGTCGTAGGCGTCCCAGGTGGCGGGCAAGCCGGCCAGCAGTTCCCGTGACAGACCGGTGGTCCGGCGCGGGCTGGCCCTGGTCGCGTCCACCACGACGTCCGCGGTCAGCCCGGCCCCGGTCCGGAAGACACCGGCCTCGTGCCGGACCGCGTCCAGTCCCGAGTGGACGGACAACTGGCCGGTGTCCATCGCGGCGAGCAGTTTCCTCGCGGTGACGGCGGGCATCGGGCATTGCAGGCTCTTGAGCTGCGGCCGGTAGCGGGCGACCAGCCGGGGCGTGCCGGGCATGGTCCGGCGGATCTCGCGGGCGAGCGGCGTCGGCACGCTCATGAAGATCGACTGGACGGCGTTGCCCCGCGCGAGCTGGTGACGCAGATATCCCGCCGCGGACGCTCCTGGGCGCAGCCACGCGGTTTCCGTTTCGCCGTCGACACCGGCGGCGGCCAATTCGGCGTGCAGCAACTCCCAGATGTCGTCGGCGGTCACCCCGGCGGCCACGCGTTCCGGAGTGAGAAAGCGCAGCCGCCGGTGCGGCGCCGGCGACAGGACCCCGGGCAGTACTCCGCGCCGGGACGCCATCGTGATCGGCCCTTCGTGCCCGAGCTCGAGCAGCCCGAGCACGGTGTCCACGGCGGTCAGGCCGGTGCCGACGATCAGCACCCGGTCGCGCGTCGCGACCCGCGGCAAGACCGAAGACAAGGGATAGGGCCGATGGAAGCCGGGCGCGCCGGCGAGTCCGTACGGATCGGCGGCGCTACCCGGCCCGACGCACAGCACGACCTGGTCGTAGCGGCGGGCTTCGTCGCCGCGTACCAGCAGCCCGCCGGGCACATCCGACACCCCGACCACGACCTCGCGGTGCACGGTGATCCGCCAGCCCCACGCCTCGGCCTCGGCGCGGCATCGGGCCAGCTGGTCGGCGAGATAGTCACCGAAGACCCGGCGGGGCGCGAACGACACGTCGTGGTCGCCGGAGTCGCCCCGCCGCCTCAGCCAGTCGGCGAAGTGACCACGCTCGTGATCCCTGATCGACATCGCGCTGTTCGGCAGGTTGATCAACGCGCTGTCCAGATCCGGGCCGAAAGCGCCGCCCCGCGCGAGATCTCCCGGCTCGAACACGTCGATCTCGAGTCCTGCCGCGAGTTCTCCGGCACGTGGCAGCAAGCTGTCCAGCAGGCTGACCAAGCCGGCGCCGCCACCGATGACCGCTACTCGCACAGGCTCGCCACCTCCGCGAGCCCGGCGACCGTCGGCCGCTGGTACACCTGGCGAATCGTCAGTTCCGTGCCGCACTCGCGGTTGACGCGGGACGCCAGCCGCATGGCGAGCACCGAATGCATGCCGTGGTCGCGCAGATCGTCCGTCAGCCCTATGCCACCCGCGTGCAGCACCTCCTGGGCGATGCGCAGGACGCGCCGTTCGGCAGGCGAGCCCGTCAACTCCCCCGGTGTGTTCGCGGCCTGCGACGGCAGCGCCCGGCGATCCAGCTTGCCGCTGGTGTTGAGCGGCATCGCGCCGAGGAACGAGTACCGGTCGACGACCATGTACGGCGGCAGCCGATCACGCAGGAAATCACGGAGTTCATCGGCGCCGACCGCGTCGCCGGCCGGAACGACGTACGCGGCGAGCATCTCCTCGTCCAGCACGACCGCGGCGTCGTGGACGGCGGGATGACTCCGCAGCGCCGACTCGATCTCACCGAGCTCCACCCGATAGCCCCGGATCTTGACCTGATCGTCGACCCGGCCGACGAACTCCAGGCTGCCGTCGGCGTGCCGCCGCGCCCGGTCACCCGTGCGGTACAACCGGCCGGTGCCGGACGGATCGGGCCCGAACCGCTCCGCGGTCAGCTCGGGCTGACCGTGGTACCCGCGTGCCAGCGCGGTGCCGCCGATGTGGATCTCACCGACCCCGTCGTCGTCGATCCCGAGCAGCCGTATCCGCGCACCACCGACAGCCTGTCCCAGCGGGACCGGCCGCCGGTCGGTCACCTGCTGCATGGTCGCCCAGATGCTCGCCTCGGTCGGCCCGTACGCGTTCCACAGTGGACGGACACCGGCTTTGACGATGTCATCGGCGAGATCGTCGGGCAGCACCTCGCCGCCCGCGATGCCGGTGAGCCCCGAAGCGGCGGTCCACCCACTCGCGACCAAGAGCCGCCAGCCGCTCGGCGTGGCCTGGAAGTGCGTCACCTCCAGCTGGTCCAGCTCATAGCCGAGCTGGTCACCGTCGGACACGACGTCCTCGGCCAGCACCTCGACGCGCCCGCCGTGCCACAGCGGGAGGAACAGCTCGACGACGGAGATGTCGAACGCGCTGGAAGACCCGGCCGCCCATACCGTATCCGGGCCGAGGCCCAGCAGCTTGCCCATGTCGCGGAACAGTTCGGCGACACCGCGATGCGGTACGGCTACGCCCTTCGGCCTGCCGGTCGATCCGGACGTGTACATCAGGTACGCCAGGTCGTCGGGGGACGCCTGCCCCGGCAACGGGTCCGCCGAACACCCGGCGATCCGCTCGCGATCCCTGTCCAGGTAGACGATCCGGCGGCCGCCGGACTCCGGGAGACGGCCGAGCAACGAGCTGTCGGTGAGCACGATCGACGCGCCCGAGTCCGCCAGAATGAGCGCGATCCGCTCGGCGGGCAGGATCGGATCGATCGGGACGTAGGCCGCCGAGGCTCGCAGGACGGCCAGCAGTGCCACGGGAAGTTCCCGTGACCGGCGCAGGAACACCGCGACCGGCCCGGTCGCGCCGAGCGCGCGCAGGTGCCAGGCCAGCCGGTTCGCGCGCTGGTCCAGCTCGCGATAGGTGTACTCGCCGAACGCGTCCGTCACGGCGATCGCGTCCGGCGACCGCAGCGCGGCGCGGCCGATCTCCCCGTGAATGTCATCCATCGGTGAACACGCCCCCGATCATCGTGCCGTCCGAGCCGCCGACGACGCCGCGATCCGCGGCGGCCAGCGCACGCAGGCACACTCCCGCGTATCCCTCGTCGCCGACGAACACACCCCAGTTGGCGACGTGGCCCGCCAGCTGCCCGCCGTCGGAGCCGACGTGCTCCTGGACCACGCAGTCCGCGGAAACGGGTGCTCGCACCAGATCCGCCCATTCCCGCCCGGTCATCCGTGCCCCGAGCCGGACGCCGACGCTGTTGTTGCCGAAGGCGGGCTTGAGGACGAGTTCCGTCCGCCTGGCCAGGCACTGATCGATCAGCTCGCGCCGCTCGGCTGGCCCGACGATCCCGAAACCGGAGCCGACGAGCGCCGTCCACGGCACCAGCCGGGTCACGAGATCGCGTTCGGCAGGCGACAGGACCGCCTGCACCGCGTCGAGGTGCAGTAACGCCAGCGCGGCCTTGCTGCCGTAGACATCCGAGTCGAAACCCGTGAACAGGACGGTCTTTCCGGCTTTGTGCGCGCGAACGAGCTGGTCCATCGCGCGCTGCCCGGCGCGGTCCCGCAGGACGTGGCCGACAAAGAAGTACCGCACCACCACGTCCACCGCCGTGGAGTCACGCAACGCGATCTTGCCGTCGACGGTGTGGACGTCGGCCAGCTCGGCCAGCTCGACGCGCAGGCCATGACGCTCGAGCGCGCGGGCGATCTGCCCGCACGAGCCGTTGGCGCCGTTCTCCTCGACGATGCCCACAACGGGATCGGGCTTTCCGCGGACTCGGCGGAGGCGGGCCGCCAGCGACTCGGCCGGGTCCTGGTAGGCCAAGGCGTGCCGCTGCGCGAACTCGCGAACATCCGGCCGTCGCAGGAAAGCGCGGTTGACCCTGGCGACGTCCACCCCGCCGACGTCGCTGCCGAGATTGAACTCGATCACCCGGAACCGGCCGCCGGACAGGATCGAGTCCGCCCGTCCATACCGCTCGAACTCGCCGGTGCTGCCCCGGCAGATCACGCCCGCCGCACGGGACGGCCTGCCCTGAGCGACCAGGAACGACTCGACGCTGCCGCCGAAGCACCGGCCGGGAAGACTCAGCAGTATGTCCAGCAGCCCGGAAAGGTCTTCGCCGAACCGGCGCAGTTCCGCTCCACTGTGGACGATCGGACGGGGCAGCAGGGGCCGCTCGTACGGTGAGGTCCCCTCCGACTGAGCGTCCGTCATCGCGGCCAGGCCGCGTAGTTCATCCAGCATCGGGGACCTCTTCGGCGAAGAACGCGCGGACCTGCTCGCTGCCGAACATCTCCTCGGCGGTGGCGGCGGCGCGCACGTGCTCGGCGGGACAGCCGGCGGGGCACTCGTGGTCGGTCGACGTGAGGTGCACCTCGGACGACAGGACCGCGCCCGCTTCCGGATCAGCGGCCGCCGCCAGATGATGGACCCAGTCCAGTTGCGCCGACGCCAGCTCCTCGGCCAGCACGAGATCGCCGCCGAGGTCCCTCTGATACCGCTCCACCAGCACCGGCTCGAAGTCGGCCAGCCGGGCGGCCGTGACCTCCGGCAGCGCCGGATCCTCCATGATCGTCCTGGCCAGTTCGAGCACTTCCCGCGGCTCGGGCGTTTCCGGGTTCACCACGATGAACCGCGCCGCACCGGTCAGCCTGGCGAACTCCCGGCCGATCACCGCAGCGGCGCAGTGCGCGATCACCACGCGCCCGCCGCCCGTGCGCTCGACGAGTTGCCGGACATGCCGTCCTAGCGCGACTTCCCTCGGGCGGATCTCGTCGAGCACGTGACGGCCCAGCCCCAGGCTCTTGATCCGCCGCTCGTGTTCCGGCCCGGGATAGTCGAGCACGACTACGTGGGACATGGCGCCTTCTCCCTTGCCTCGGCGGCCGCGGCCGCCCGGTAGGTCATGCCGGCCGAAGCGATCCCGCCACCGAGGAACACCACGCCCAGCGCCGCCCAGCCGAGCATTCCATTGGCGGTCACCAGGAACGTGGCCACACCGGGGACGACCGCCCACGCCAGCTGCCCGCCCAGTCCGTACACCGCCAGGTAAGTGGCGCGCTGGTCCGCCGGGGCCAGCCGGTAGCCGATGCTCCAGGTCGCGGCCGAAACGAAGAGTTCGCCCGCCGTGTGGACACCGATCCCGGCGACCACCACGGCCACCGTGACCCATCCGCTCGTCGCGGTGGCCACGGCGAAAACCGCACAGGCCGCGGCGAGTGCGACACCGGCGCGGCGCTGGATCCGCACCGCGCCGGGCAGATCCTCGCTGCCTTTGCTCGCGGGCAGCTGGAACACCGCGGTCAGCACCATGTTCAGCAGCAGCACCCCGGCCACGACGGTCTGGGGCGCGTCCGTTCCGTGCGTGATCCACAGTGGAAGCACGATCTCCAGCAGCGGCCCGTTGGCGTAGAAGATCCCGGTCAGCAAGGCGAGCGCGAGGAAACGACGGTCACGCAACGCGGGCGAGCGCAGCAGCGCGGGCCGGGTCGCGTGACCCGCTGCGGCGATTCGCGGCAGCGCCCAGGTGATCAACACCGCGTCCAGAAGGAACGTCGCCGCGTTCACCAAGGGCAGCGCCAGATAAGCCCATTTCGCGTCCACGGCCAACGCGAGCCCGGCCGCGCCGGCCCCCGCGGCGAAGCCGGTGTTCAGCGCCGATCGGAGCACCGCACCGGTGCGAGCCCGCTCGGCCGCCCCGAACAGGTCGCCGATGTACTTCCCGCGACCGCTGCCGCCCAGGCTGGTGGCCAGCGTCTCGACCGTCACGACGACCGCGAACGCCGCGAAGCCGTCGACGAACGGATAAGTCAGGAACATGACGGCCTGCACCAAGACCGCGACCTGCCAGGCGCGCCGCCCGCCGACCCGATCGGCGAGCACGCCCAGCGGGATCTTGGCGAGCAGGCTCGCGGTCCACGCCATCGAGAAGCCGAGGCTCACCTGCACCGCGGACAGGCCGACGTACTTGGTGAAGAAGACGGCGCCGCCTGCCATGAACATCCCGGTGCCGACGGCATAAGTGAAGGTCTGTACCAGCAACGCGCGTGGTACAGCCGTTTCCTGGCCGCGTATGAGCCCGGCCACCCGTGCCGTCATATCTCCCCAGTTGCCACGCGGCGATCGCCCAAGACTTCCCCAGCGAGTGAGCGCCACGTCCGTGTCCCCGATCACACCCTGCCAGATCTGGTCACCGGCCGTCCACCGAACAGACACCTAGCACAGCTAAACTTTCTAGCAGCGCTAGACAATCTAGCGCTGCTAGTCTAGCGTTGGCAGTGTTCCTAGCACTGCTAGATATTGGGAGTTTCCTCATGCTGATCACCGGTTACGTCCTCGCAGGCCTCCTCGCCGCCTTCATCGCTTACGTCGGCGTCATGTACCTCTGGAAGCCCGCAGCCATCGCACCCGGCTTCGGGTTCCGCGAGCTGCCGGTCCACGGCGAGACCTATTTCCACGTCAAGGGCGTGCGCGACTTCGGCGCGGGCGTGATCGTCGCGGCGCTCATGATCTACGGCGACCACCACGCGCTCGGCTGGCTACTGGCCGCGATCGCGAGCATCCCGGTCGGGGACATGCTGGTCGTGTTGCGGCACAACGGGAAGAAGGCCACCGCGTTCGGAATCCACGGCGCCACCGCGGCGTTGACCGTGGTGACCGGGATCCTGCTGCTCGTCGGCTGATCCGCCCGAATCGGACAATGGGTTACGGTGGTGAAGTGAACGTCGAGGTGACTCCCCTGCCCGGGATCGGTGTGCGTAAGGACTTCGCGACGCGCAACGGAAGGAGGATCGGCGTCGTCAGCAAACGCGACGGCCAGACCGACCTCATCGTGTCCAAAGCGGACGATCCCGACGCCTGCATGGCCTCGATTCCCCTCACCTCCGAAGAGGCGGGCGCGCTCGCGAACCTTCTCGGCGCGCCGCAGCTGGTCGCGCAGCTCAACGAGGAGCACCGCGACCTGCCCGGCATCAACACCAAGCAGCTGCCGATCAAGGCGAACTCGCCCTTCGACGGCCGCACGCTCGGCGACACCGCGCTGCGCACCCGCACCAGCGTCTCGGTGGTCGCGGTGATGCGCGCCGGGCAGGTGCACCCCTCCCCCACCCCGGACTTCACCTTCACCGGCGGCGACCTGCTCGTGGTCGTCGGCACCTCCGAAGGACTCGAAGCCGCCGCCAAGATCCTCAAGTCGGGCTGAGCGGAATGGATCACACCGCACTGTCCTTGATCGAACTCGGGGCGGTCTTCTTCGTGCTGGGCGCGCTCGGGCGCCTGGCCGGGAAGATCGGGATGTCCCCCATCCCGCTGTACCTGATCGGCGGCCTTTGCTTCGGCCAGGGCGGGTTGATCCCGCTCACCGACATCGGCGGTTTCACCCACCTCGCCAGCGAAATCGGCGTCGTGCTCCTGCTGCTCCTGCTCGGGCTCGAGTACTCGGCGGCGGAACTGTTCACCGGGCTGCGCCGGTCCTGGATGGCGGGCCTGGTCGACATCGTCCTGAACGCGGCGCCGGGCGCGGCGGTCGCGCTGATTCTGGGCTGGGGCCCGATCGGCGCGCTCGTGATGGCGGGCGTCACCTACATCTCGTCCTCGGGGATCATCGCCAAGGTGCTGGGCGACCTCGGCCGCCTCGGTAACCGGGAAACCCCGGTGGTGCTGTCGATCCTGGTCTTCGAAGACCTGGTGATGGCCCTCTATCTCCCGATCCTCACCGCGGTGCTCGGCGGCGTCAGCTTCCTCGGCGGCCTCGAGGCGGTCGGCATCTCGCTGCTGGTGATCACCGTCGTGCTGGTGATCGCGCTGAAGTTCGGCCGCTACGTCTCGGCGCTGGTCGACAGCCCCGACCGAGAGGTCTTTCTCCTCAAGGTCCTCGGCGCGGCGTTGCTGGTCGCGGGTCTCGCCTCGGCGATGCAGGTCTCGGCCGCGGTCGGCGCCTTCCTCCTCGGCATCGCGATCTCGGGGTCCACCGCCGAGAACGCGACCCACATGCTCGAACCACTCCGCGACCTCTTCGCGGCCGTGTTCTTCGTGGTCTTCGGCCTCAACACCAACCCGGCCTCGATCCCGCCCGTACTCGGCTGGGCCGTGGTCCTCGCGGTGACGACCACGCTCACCAAGGTCGGCACCGGCTGGTGGGCCGCCCGCCGCCAAGGCATCGGCAAACTGGGCCGCGCCCGAGCCGGCGCGGCGTTGGTCGCCCGAGGCGAGTTCTCGATCGTCATCGCGGGCCTGGCCGTCGCCACCGGCGCGGTCACCGGCGACCTAGCCGCCCTCGCCACGGCCTACGTCCTCCTCATGGCCATCCTCGGCCCGACCGCTGCCCGCGTAGTCGAACCCATCGCAAAAGCCTTACAGCGCAAGGTTTCCTCCCGCCCCTCCCCCGCCCCCGAACCCAGCTAAAAAATCCCAATGTGGCATTGGTCAGTTTTCAGGCCGCCAATGTGGCTTTCGTCAGCTGAAATCTGACGAAAGCCACATTGGGATTTTTTTAGCTCAGCCGAGCCGGATCTCGGGGTTCAGGCGCAGGTGACCCAGCCCGAGCGGCAGGTCGACCGAGACGTCCAGCCCGAACGTCGGAGCCGCACCGACCACAGGCAGGTTCAGCGAAGTCTTGGCCAGATCGACGCTGAACTTCGTGGTCGCACGGGGCTGGCCAAGGAAACCCGCGTCTGTGCCGCCGATGATCAGGGCGAGCTGGTGCCCCTTGGGGACGACGTGGTCAGTGCTCGCCAATCGGAAGGTCATCGTGTAGGGCTTGCCCGGGGTGAGCGGTTCTTCCTTGCTCAGCGAGCGATAGTTACCGAGATCCGCCCAGCCACGGCTGAAGATCTCGGACCCGACGTTCACCGAGTCCGTCGTGGTGACGCGGTAGCAGCCGTTGTCACCAGGAGCGTTGGCGCCCCAGCAGGTTTCGCCGGTGCCGGTCTTGATGCCCTCGCCGGAGCCGGTGTAGTTGCGGATCGTCGCGGGGCCGTAGTCGACGAGCACCGCGGACAGTTGCGCGGTCGAGGTGTTCGGCGTCGCCGTGACGGTGATCGTGGAGGTCCCGGAGATCTGCAGGTCGCGGTCGAGCTTGCCGGTCGAGTACAGCAGCCGGTTGGCCGAGACGCTCGACGGCTGCGCCGCCCAGTCGGTCTCGCTCAGCCGCGGGCTGTCGGTGAACGCCGCGGCGCCGCTCGACGGCGCCGTCGTCAGGGAGCCCAGGCCCGCCGAAGTGCCCGCGTGCGGGCGGTAGGTCACGCCGGCGGTGTTCGCGGCGGGCCAGGAGGACTGGTCGACCCACTGGTCCGGGGCGCGCTCGATGCTCGCCATCGGGCCGCGCTCGATGCCGTTGTCGATGCCGAGCAGGTAGTGGTCGAACCACTTGTGCAAGGTGTCGACCCACTGGGCGCGCCGGTAGTCGAACGGGTCGACGTGGCCGGTCTGGGACAGCCAGATCTTGCGCTCGACACCGTTGGCGGCGAGCCGGTCCCACCACTGTCCGAAGTGGATGGTCTGGACGTTGAGGTCGCCGAGTCCGTGCGACAGCAGCACGCTCGCGCGCACGCTCCCCGGCGTGCTGAGGTAGTCGCGCGCGGACCAGAACGGGCCGTAGTCACCGTTGCTGGTCGCGCCCTGGGTGAGTTTCTGGTTGGCGGCCGAGCAGTTCTGCCCGGAGTTGCCGCGTTCCACGGTCTGCGCGAGCCCCACCGGGTTGAAGCCGAAGGTGGCGCCGTCGGAACGGTAGTAGTTGTACCAGGAGCTGATCCCGGCGATCGGGACGATCGTCTTCAGCCCGTCGACACCGGTGGCGGCGACGCCGTTGGCGATGGTCGCGTCGTAGGACTTGCCGATCATGCCGACCTTCCCGGTCGACCAGCCCGCGGTCGTGGCCGAGCCGCCGGTTTTGGCGGTATAGCCCTGCGCGCGGCCGTTGAGCCAGTCGACGACGGCCTTCGCGGAGGTCACGTCCGACGGCCCGCCGACGTCCGCGCAGCCCTGCGAACGGTTGGTGCCCGCCAGGTCGACCAGCACGATCGCGTACCCGCGCGGGACGAAGTAGTTGTCATAAAACAGCGGGAACCCGACCGGCCTGCCCGCGCTGTCGTAGGTCTTGAGCTCGCTCTCGTTGCCGCGGCCACAGCACGCGTAGTACGGGCTCGCGTCCATGATCACCGGGATCTTGATCCCCTGCGCCGCGGGCTCCTTCGGGCGGACGATGTCGGCCGCCACCCGATCGGGTTGACCATCGGCGTCACCGTCGAGACCGGTGTTCACCCACACCGTCTCGCGGATGGCGCCGGCGAAGTCGTAAACAGGCTCACTGACCTGCGTCGCGGCGCTCGCCGCGATCGGGGTCACCACGGAAAACAGCAAAGCCAAGACCACCGCTACGGAAGCTCGCATGTCACCCACATTGATGGAAGATCACCCACCACCAGTAGGGCGGAAAGTGGGTAATCGGCACCGATACCCTCAATGGATGCAGTGGCCGGAGACCGAAGCCGAAGCGATCGCGCTGCAGCTCGAGCTGGCGCCACGGGTCGACTGCCACGAGCCGGAAGGCTTCTCGCCGCGCGCCGTCGCGGGCCTCGATGTCGACTATCGAGACGATCACGTGGCCGCGGCGGTGGTCGTGCTCGATGCAGACTCACTGATCGAAATCGAGTCCGCGACCGCGATCACGCCGGTGCGATTCCCTTATATCCCCGGCCTGTTCTCGTTTCGCGAACTGCCGCCGCTGCTGGCCGCGATCGCGAAGCTGACCGTGACGCCGGATCTGCTGATCGCCGACGGGCACGGCCTCGCGCATCCGCGGCGGTTCGGCCTCGCGTGCCATCTCGGTGTGGTCACCGGCATCCCGACGATCGGAGTCGCGAAGACACCGATGGGCGGTTACGACGCGCCGGCGGACACGCGAGGCGCGACCACTCCGTTGGTGGACAAGGGAGAAACGGTCGGCGCCGCGCTGCGCACCCAGCGCGGCGTGAAGCCGGTGTTCGTCTCAGTAGGACACCGGATCAGCCTGGAACGAGCGTGCGCCGAGGTGCTGCGGCTGGCGCCGAAGTACCGGCAGCCGGAAACCACGCGGCGGGCCGACCGGCTGTGCCGCGACGCCCGAGCGACAGAACGCTGACAGCGGGCCGATCTATTTTCTCCCCAGGACAATTCAACCGGAGGAGAATTAGATGAAATTTGAACTAATGCGGGCGGCCACGGCGATCGCTCTGGCCTGAGCCGACCCCAATGCTCGTGCGCGTTGCGGGCGGTTAGAACCGCCCGCAACGCGCACGAGCCTTTACAGCTCGACAGCCCGGTACAGCGCGCCGACCTCGCCCTTGTTGAGGCGCCGGATCGAGCCCGGCCGCTGGTTGCCCAGCTGCACGTCGGCGATCGCGGTGCGCACCAGCTTGCGCACGGGGTGGCCGACCTCGGCCATCAGCCTGCGCACGATGTGCTTGCGTCCTTCGTGGATGACCAGCTCGACGAGCGTGTTGCCCGCGTGCATGTCCTTCACCCGGAACTGGTCGACCTTGATCGGCCCGTCGCCCAGCTCGATGCCGGCCCGCAGGTCCTTGCCGAGCCCGCGCGGGACGAGACCGTCGACCTCGGCCAGGTAGGTCTTGAGCACCCGGTACGACGGGTGCATCAGCCGGTGCCCGAGGTCACCGTCGTTGGTCAGCAGCAGCAGACCCTCGGTGTTCTCGTCGAGCCTGCCGACGTGGACGATGCCGCCCTCGTCGTCGTAGCGCCCGCGCAGATAGTCGCCGACGCACGGGCGGCCGCGGTCGTCCTTCATGGTGCTGTGCACGCCCTTGGGCTTGTTCAGCGCCAGGTAGACGAGGTCCTCACGCAGGTTGACGCGGGTGCCGTCGACGTGGATCACCGCGTTGACCGGGTCGACGCGGCGGCCGAGCTCGGTGACCACGTCACCGTCCACCATGACGCGCCCGCGCACGATGAGGTCTTCGGCGGCACGGCGCGAGGCCACTCCGGCCTGCGAAAGCACCTTCTGCAGGCGTACGCCCTCTGGATGCGGGTCAGATGTCATCGATGGTGTCCACTTCGGGTAGCAACGGGGCGATCGGGGGCAGGTCCGTCAGTGAGGACAGGCCGAGGCGCTCCAAGAACAGTTCAGTTGTCACGTACAGGGTGCCAGTCGTGTCCGGGTCGGTACCGGCCTCCTCGATGAGACCACGCGCGAGCAGGGTCCGGATGACCCCGTCCACGTTGACGCCACGGACCGCGGCCACCCGCGCCCTGGTCACCGGCTGGCGGTAGGCGATCACCGCCAGGCTCTCCAGCGCGGCGCGGGTGAGCTTGGACCGCTGGCCGTCGAGCAGCAGCTTTTCCACGTACGGGGCATAAGTGTCCCTGGTGTAGAAACGCCACCCTTCACCGGCTCTCCGCAGGTCGATCCCGCTGGCCCGGTCGGTGAACTTCTGGGCCATCGTGCGCAGCGCGACCGTGACCCGCGCGACCGGCTGTTCGACGGTCGTGGCCAGCGCTTCCTCGTTGATCGGCGAGTCGACCACGAGCAGCAGCGACTCCAGCACGGCCTCGAGTCCCTCGTCGTCGAGCTCGGGCAGCTCGATCGGCTCGATGCCCTCGTCGTCGCCCTCGTCTTCAGAAACCTCAGAAGCCTCCTCGGAAGGCTCAGCGGCTTCCGAAGGCTCCTCGGCGGGAGGCTCTTCAGCAACCGGCTCTTCGGCAGCGGGCTCCTCGGGCTCTTCGGGCGCGTCGACGTCGAACGCGTCGAGGTCGATCGGCTCGGTCTCATCCACAGCGTGGTCTTCGGGGGTGGTCACCCGTACTCCTCTTCCTCCGCCACGTCGGCGGCCTGCGCGCCCGCCGCGGCGGCTTCCTCGACAGAACCCCCGGTCCACCGCACCCGCAACTCGGCGAGCGCCTCGAGCTGGTCGAACTGCACCGAAGACTCGCGGTAGAGCTCCAGCAGCGCGAGGAACCGCGCGACCCGCTCGATCGTGTGCTCGCAGTCCTCGCACAGCTCGGCGAACGTGGCCTCGCCCTTCTCGGCGAGCTTGAGCCGCAGCAGTGCCGCGGTCTCGCGCACCGAGACCTTGCCCATGTGCAGGTGGTCCAGTGAGACCGTCGGCGGCGGCTTGGGCCGGAACACCGCGAGCGCGATCTCGCCGAACTTCGCCGCGTCGACGCCGAGCATGACCTCGGGCAGCAGCCCGACGTACCGCTCTTCGAGCGCGACCGAGCGGGGATACCGCCGCAGCGCGCTGGCCTCCAGCTCGCCGAACAGCGCCGCGACCTGCTTGTACGCGCGGTATTGCAGCAACCGCGCGAACAGCAGGTCCCGCGCTTCGAGCAGCGCGAGGTCGTCCTCGTCCTCGACGTCGGCCGACGGCAGCAGCCGGGCGGCCTTGAGGTCGAGCAGCGTCGCCGCGATGACCAGGAACTCGGTCACCTCGTCGAGGTTCCAGTCCGCGCCGAGCGCCCGCGTGTAGCGGATGAAGTCGTCGGTGACGGTGTGCAGCGCGACCTCGGTGACGTCGAGCTGGTGTTGCGAGATCAGCTGCAGGAGCAGGTCGAACGGGCCCTCGAAGTTGGCGAGGTGAACCTTGAACTTCCCCGACGACGCTGCTGCCGCTTCTTCGGGGACCATGCCCCCGTGCACGAGGATCTGTTCGACCGGCGCCGGCGTCTCCTCCGCTGCCGGTTCGTCCATCAGTCCTCTGTCCCGCCCGCCCGCAGCCGCTTGACCAGCACGGATTCCTCGCCGTGCTCATCGAAGTCGGCGAGCAGGACGGCCACCGCCTCACGCACGAGCCGTCCGCGGTCGAGCACGAGGTTGTGCTTGCCGCGCAGGTTCAGCCGGGCCTGTTCCATCGCGAGCAGCTCTTCACCCGACACGTACACGGTGATCTTCGCGTCGTGCTTGGTGCGGCCGGAGCCCTGGGCGGCGGCCCGGTTCAGCTGCTGGCTGTGGCCGTTCCCGGTGCTCTTGGGCGGCTCGGGTTTTTCGTGCCGTTCGACGGGAGGCAGATCGAGTGCGGGGCTGGTCGTGCTGGTCGTGATCCGAAACAGTTCCGACGCTCCGGGCAGGGATGCGCGCCTGCTCACCGAGCGATCACCTCGCGGGCCAGCGCGCGATAAGCCGCCGCGCCAGCGGACTTGGGAGCCCAGGTAGTGATCGGCTCCCCAGCCACCGTGGTTTCTGGGAACCGCACGGTGCGGTTGATGACCGTGTCGAACACGGTCTCCCCGAATGCCTCCACCACGCGCGCCATGACCTCCTTCGAATGCAGGGTTCTCGGATCGAACATGGTGGCGAGAATCCCGGTGATGTCCAGTTTGGGGTTGAGCCGCTCCTGCACCTTTTCGATCGTGTCGATGAGCAGCGCGACTCCACGGAGACTGAAGAACTCGCACTCAAGCGGGATGATCACGCCGTCCGCAGCGGTCAGCGCGTTCACCGTCAGCAAGCCGAGCGAGGGCTGGCAGTCGACAAGAACATAGTCGTAGTCCTCCATCACCGGACGAAGGACCCTTAACAATGTGTGTTCGCGTCCTACCTCAGCGACGAGCTGGACCTCGGCGGCGGACAGGTCGATGTTGCTGGGCAGCAGGTCGACGTAGTCAACGCGGGTCTTGCGGATGACGTCGGTGATGGAGACGGACCGCTCCATGATCACGTTGTAGACGGTCTGGTCCAGCTCATGGGGCTGGATGCCGAGACCGACCGAGAGCGCGCCCTGCGGGTCGAAGTCCACGAGCAGCACCTTGCGGCCGCACTCGGCGAGCGCGGCACCGAGGTTGATCGTCGAGGTGGTCTTGCCGACGCCGCCCTTCTGGTTGCACATCGCCATCACCTTGGCCGGACCATGACGTTCCAGCGGCGGCGGCTCCGGGAGCTCCCGGTAGGGACGGCCGGTCGGGCCGTTCCCGTGTTTGTCCTGTGGTCGGTTGTTTCGGAGTTGCGCGGCGATGGCTAGGTTCTCGTTTTCAGGGTCGTAATCGGCATCGCGCCGGCCTTCGGTGGCGATGGTGACCTGGTTCAGCGAAGCTGCCGCCGAGCCGGCGGACGCGGCCGGTCTTCCCGGCTGGTTCGGTGTCGACATGGCGCGAAAGCTCCTTTTACCGAGGTCTCCCGAAGACTATGCGCGGATATCGGCGACCGCCAACGAGGCACGCCGGGCTACTACCGAGTTAGTCACCCGAGTGCACGCGGATGGGCAGTCGCATACACCTCGCGCAGGGTGTTGACGGTGACCAGCGTGTAGACCTGCGTGGTG
The DNA here is from genome assembly GCF_900107045.1 of Amycolatopsis xylanica. Lineage (GTDB taxonomy): Bacteria > Actinomycetota > Actinomycetes > Mycobacteriales > Pseudonocardiaceae > Amycolatopsis > Amycolatopsis xylanica. The sequence goes on along the minus strand of NZ_FNON01000001.1, from coordinate 15,847 downwards.
GTCACCGAGGCGTGTCCCAGCAGCTCCTGGACGACACGGACGTCCGCGCCGCCTTCCAGCAGGTGGGTGGCGAAGGAGTGCCGCAGGGTGTGCGGCGAGACGGTCGCCGAGATGCCCGCCTGCTCGGCCGTGTCTTTGAGAACCTGCCAAGCGCTCTGCCGCGAGAGCCTGCTGCCGCGGGCGTTGAGGAACACCGCCGCCGTGCCGCGGCCGCGTCTGGCCAGCTCGGGACGGGCGCGCACGAGGTAGGCGTGCAGTGCTTCGACGGCCGGTCTGCCGATGGGCACCAGGCGTTGCTTGCCGCCCTTGCCGTCGAGCAGGACGGTGCGCTCGTCGGCGTCGATGTCGTCGATATCCAGCCCGACGGCTTCGGAGATGCGCGCGCCGCTCGAGTAGAGCAGTTCCAGCAGCGCGCGGTCCCGGAGCGAGCGCTCGCCCTCGGCGGGCGGGGTGTCGAGCAGCCGGAGAACGTCGCCGACCGGTAACGCTTTGGGCAGCCGTTTCGCCGGCGAAGGCGGGCGCACCTCACGGGCCGGGTCGTGTTCGGTGATGCCGTCGGCGTGGGCGAACTTGTGCAGCCCGCGCACCGCGACCAGTGCCCGCGCGGCCGAGGACGCGGCGAGCGGCTGATGCTCCTCGTCACCCTCGCGCAAGGCCACCCCGAAGGCGCTGACCTGCTCCGAAGTGACTTCGGCGAAGTCGCGCACACCCGCCGTCTCGAGATGCTCGGTGTACCGGCGAAGATCACGCGCGTAGCTGTCCAGGGTGTTGCGCGCCGTGCCGCGCTCGACCGTCAGATGATCGAGATACGCCGCCACGACGTGGGCCACACCGGTGGTGCCCGCCTTTGCCACGGACGACACTCTAAGGCCTCTCACGGGTGATTCGAGCTACCGTTCAAGGCATGTCCACCGCACCGGAACCGGAGAACCTCCGCATCGGCACCGCCGAACGAGAAGAGGCGATGAAGGTGCTGAGCGATCACTTCGCCGAGGGGCGGCTCAGCACGGAGGAGTACGAGGCCCGGGTGACCGGTGTGCTCGACGCGAAGACCAGGGCGGAGCTGCGGCCGCTCTTCGACGACCTGCCCGCGCCCAAGCCGGTCTTCCTGCTCCCGCCGATGACGTTCGCGCAGCCCGCCTACTCGCCGCCGCCCCCGGGGGCGTTGCCGGTGCCGCACTGGGCGCCGCCGCCCCCGGCGCAGTACTCGCCGAAGTCCAGGATGGTCGCGGGCGTGCTGCAGATCGTGTTCCCGTTCGGGACCGGGCGGTTCTACACGGGGCACACGGGCATCGCGGTGGCCCAGCTCCTGGTCACCCTGTTCACCTTCGGCATCGGCGCGATCTGGCCGTTCATCGACGGCATCCTGCTGCTCGCCAACGGCGGCACCGACCCCTTCGGCCGCCGCCTCCGCGACTGACGCTTTTTGCCCGAAAGTGGCTTTCGTCAGATGACATCCCCCGAAAGCCACTTTCGTCAGATGACACCTGACGAAAGTGGCTTTCGGGCTTTCAGAGGCCTCGGGATGCGAAGCGGGTGGGGCGGTCTTCCCAGGGCGCGTCGGCGGGACGGGCCTGGCCGTAGCCGCTGATCACCGTGTGCGCCGCGAGGACGCCGCTCACGGTCGCGCCGTTGACGAGCTCGCCCGCGAGCGCCATCCGGACGGCCTCGGCCAGCGAGACCTTGTGCACCACCAGATCGGCCTCCTCGTCACCGAGCACGTCCCTGTCCACTTCGGACAGTTCGCGGGCCAGGTAGACGCGGACCACCTCGTCGGTGAACCCTGGCGACGCGGCGACGTCGACCAGGGTCTCCCACTTTTCGGCGCCGAGACCGACTTCTTCGACCAGCTCGCGCTTGGCCGCCTCGACGGGGTCCTCCCCCAGCTTGTCGATCAAGCCCGCTGGCAGTTCCCACAGCCGGTGCCCGAGCGCGTGCCGGTACTGGTGGATGAGCGTGACGTTGCCGTCGGCGTCCAGCGCGACGATCGCGACCGCGCCGAGGTGCTCGACGATCTCGCGTTTCGCCGTGCCGCCACCCGGCATGCGGACCTCGTCGACCCGCATGCCGACCACGCGTCCGATGTGGATGTCCCTTGTGGACTCCACGGTGAACTCGTGCGTGCCGGGCTCGGTCATCGGGCGGCCACCGGGGTCTCCGGCAGCTCGACCGGCAGCCGCTCGGCGGTCCGGCGGGCGACGACGGCCTGCACGAACGCGTCGAACAGCGGGTGCGGGCGGGTCGGACGGCTCTTCAGCTCCGGGTGCGCCTGCGTGCCGACGAAGAACGGGTGCACGTCCGCGGGCAGCTCGACGAACTCGACCAGGCGGTCATCGGGCGAGGTGCCCGAGAACACCAGACCGGCGTCGGAAAGACGCTTGCGGTAGGCGTTGTTGACCTCGTAGCGGTGCCGGTGCCGCTCGGAGACCTCGGTCGACCCGTACGCCTTCGCGACCTGGGAGCCCGCCTTGAGCTTCGCCGGGTACGCGCCGAGACGCATGGTGCCGCCCATGTCCCGCTCGCCCGCGACGACGTCGAGCTGGTCGGCCATCGTCGAGATCACCGGGTACTGGGTGTTCTCGTCGAACTCGGTCGAGCCCGCGTTCTCCAGGCCAGCCAGGTTGCGCGCGGCCTCGATGACCATGCACTGCAGGCCAAGGCAGAGACCCAGCAGCGGGATGCCGCGGGTACGGGCGTACTCGACGGCGCCGAGCTTGCCCTCGATGCCGCGGATGCCGAATCCACCCGGGATCAGCACACCGTCGACGGTGGACAGTGCGGCGGCCGCGCCCGCCTTGGTCTGGAGGTCGTCGGAGGCGACCCAGACGATCTCGACCTTCGCCCGGTTGGCGAAACCACCCGCGCGCAGCGCCTCGGTGACCGAGAGGTACGCGTCCGGCAGGTCGATGTACTTGCCGACCACGGCGACCCGGACGGTCTCCGAGGGGTTGTGCACCCGGCTGAGCAGATCGCCCCAGACCGTCCAGTCGACGTCACGGAACGGCAGTCCGAGGCGGCGGACGACGTAGGCGTCGAGCGCCTCGCCGTGCAGCACCTTGGGAATGTCGTAGATGGACGGCGCGTCGGGGCAGGCGATGACGGCGTCGGTGTCGACGTCGCACATCAGGCCGATCTTGCGCTTGAGATCCTCCGGCAGCTCACGGTCGGCCCGGCAGACCAGCGCGTCCGGCTGGATGCCGATGTTGCGCAGCGCCGCGACCGAGTGCTGGGTCGGCTTCGTCTTCAGCTCGCCCGACGGCGCCAGGTACGGCACCAGCGAGACGTGCAGGAAGAAGCAGTGATCCCGGCCGACGTCGTGCCGGACCTGACGGCACGCCTCGAGGAACGGCAGCGACTCGATGTCGCCGACCGTGCCGCCGACCTCGGTGATCACCACGTCCGGCGCCTGGCCGGAGACGTCGGCCTCGGCCGCCGCCATGATCCGCGACTTGATCTCGTCGGTGATGTGCGGGATGACCTGCACAGTGTCACCGAGGTACTCCCCGCGCCGCTCCTTGGCGATCACTTCGGAGTAGACCTGGCCGGTCGTGACGTTGGCCTTGCCGTCGAGGTCGCGGTCGAGGAAGCGCTCGTAGTGCCCGATGTCGAGGTCGGTCTCGGCGCCGTCCTCGGTGACGAAGACCTCGCCGTGCTGGAACGGGTTCATCGTGCCCGGATCCACGTTCAGGTAAGGATCCAGCTTCTGCATCGTGACCCGGAGCCCACGTGCGGTAAGGAGCTGACCCAGGCTCGAAGCCGTGAGTCCCTTACCCAGAGAGGAGGCAACGCCTCCGGTGACAAAGACATACTTGGTAGCCCGCGACTGAAGTCCCACGGGCTTCCACCCTATCTCACGACCGCCGGGGCGCGCGATGGCCACGCCGGTAACCGCCAAACGAGTGGAAATCTTTCGTGGAGTGTCCACTAGGATGCCTCGCGTGACGGACGAAGACAGCTGGACCGCCCCGGTCGCCGAGGCTCCGCTGGACGCGGTGGTCCGCGTCCCCGGTTCGAAATCGATCACCAACCGCGCCTATGTGCTCTCGGCGCTCGCGACCGCGCCCACGCGCGTGCGCGCGCCGCTCGATTCCCGCGACGCCAGGCTGATGCTGGGCGCGCTCGCCGCGCTCGGCGCCCGCTCCGAGGAGACGCCGGGCGGCGGCTACCTGGTGCATCCGCTCAACCCCGCCAGGATCCACGTCGAAGAGACGGTGAACGTCGTGCTGGGCAACGCGGGCACGGTCGCCCGCTTCACCCCGGCGCTGGCCACGCTCGGCTCCTCCCCCGTGCTCTTCGACGGCGACGAGGCCATCCGCCGCCGCCCGATCGGCCCGCTGCTGCAGGCGCTGCGCGACCTCGGCGCCGACATCGACGACGACGGCCGCGCCGCGCCCCCGTTCACCGTCCGCGGCCACGGCGGCCTGCCCGGCGGCCGCGTCGACCTGGACTCGTCGGCCTCCAGCCAGTTCCTCTCGGCGCTGCTGCTGGCCGCGCCCGCGACCGAGAAGGGCGTCACCGTGCGCCTGGTCGGCGGCAACCCGCCGAGCGAGCCGCACATCGCGATGACGCTCGACATGCTGCGCCGCTTCGGCGCCACAGTGGACCGCGACGGCGTCGAGTTCCACGTCCCGCCCGCGCGCCTGTCCTGCCCGGTCTACACGGTCGAGCCCGACCTCTCGACGGCCGCGCCGTTCGTGGTCGCCCCGCTGCTGACCGGCGGCAAGGTCCGGATCGAGGGCTGGCCGTCGTCGACCACCCAGCCCGGCGACTACCTGCGCGGCCTGGTGACCCAGCTGGGCGCCTCGGTCTCACTCGACGAGGGCGGCCTGACGGTCGAGGGTGGCGGCTCGTTCTCGGGCGCGACGCTGGACCTGCACGAGGTCGGCGAGCTGACCCCGGTCATCGCCTCGCTGCTGTGCTTCGCGGACAGCCCGTCGGTGATCACCGGCGTCGCGCACCTGCGCGGCCACGAGACCGACCGCCTGGCCGCTTTGGCCGCCGAGCTGTCCGGCCTGGGCGCCGACGTGAAGGACACCGAGGACGGCCTGCGAATCACCCCGGCCCCGATGACCGCGGGCGTCTTCCACACCTACGACGACCACCGCCTGGTCATGGCAGGCGCGGTGCTCGGCCTCCGCATCCCCGGCATCGACGTCGAAAACCCGGCCACAGTCGGCAAGACCTTCCCCGGCTTCGTCGACGCCTGGTCCTCGATGGTCACCGCCTGACCCCGTATGCAAACCCCGAAAGTGACTTTCGTCAGATAACACCTGACGAAAGTCACTTTCGGGGTTTCACGAACCTGGCTGCTTGACGCCTGGGGCGGGGCCCTGGGCGTTGCCCGCCAGGCCGTAGCGGCCTGAGGCGCCTTCGAGTTGTTCGCGGAGGGCGAGGACGGTGGTGATTCGCCCGGCCGAGGTGTCGACGTTGTCCACTGTGGACAGGATGGACGTGGCCGAGGTGTCGGCGCGGACGACGCCGATGGCGCCAGTGCCGTCAGCCGAGCCCGGCACACCGGCCAGCACGGTCCCCGCGCCCGAGCGGTCCAGCTGCGTCGCGAAGCGGGCGATGGTCGCCGCCTTGTCGCCCGCGCCGTCACCGGTCGCCTGAGCGCCGATCAGCACGACGGCCAGCTGGGCGGGCTTGACGTCGCCCGCCGCCTTCACGAAACCGCCGTCGGTCAGCCCGCTCAGAGCCGCGGTCAACTCCTCCGGCGACGACTGCGGCTTCGCGGTGTCCTTGTTCAGCTGCAGCACGGACCCGAGCAGCGCGCCCGCGAGCGTCCCGGAGTCGGGCGCCGTCGGGAACTGCACGCCGGCGGGCTGCAGACGCGTGACGATCTGGCGGAGCTGGTCCGACTTCGACGGGTCCGAGAACGACGCGGTCAGCTGGACCTCGCCGGTGACCGAAGCGCCCGACTGGCCGATGAGCTGCTTGAGCGCGTCGCGGTCGGCGGGCTTGGCGTCCTCTGTGGTCACCAGCACGACCGAGCGCTTGTCGAGCAGACCGGAGACGATGCGCGCGCCCTGCGAGCCCGCGAAGGCGTCCGCGTCGGCGAGACGCGCGTTCAACGCGTTGCGCTGACCCTCCAAATCGGACACCTGCTTGGCGAGGTCGTCCTTCTGGTTGGACAGGCCGGACATCAGCGAGCCGTTCAGCGCGGTGGAGCCGAGCACGACCCCGACGGCGAGCGCCAGGAAGCAGGCGGCGATGGAAACGACGTGGTACCGCAGAGAAATCACGTGAAGAGCCCCTTGACCCAGCTGATGAACGAGTTCCAGGTGTCGCGCACCCAGTCGAGATAGACCGACCCGACGTCGGAGACGAGCAGCGCGGCGACGACCACCACGATGGCGGCGAGCACCAGCAGCACGATGGCGCCGATCGAGACCCGGCTGCGGTGCAGCGTGGCCACCGCCTTGCCGTCGACGAGCTTGGTGCCCAGCTTCAGCCTGGTGAGGAAGGTGGACGGGTTGGAGCCGGACCGGCCCTGGTCGAGGAACTCGCGCAGGGTGGCCTGGAAGCCGACGGTGACGACGAGCGACGCGTCGTGCGCGTCCGCGAGCAGCAGCGCGAGGTCTTCGGCGTTGCCGGACGCGGGGAAGGTGACCGCGCCGATGCCGAGGTCCTGGATGCGTTCCAGGCCGGGCGCGTGCCCGTCCGGCTGCGCCGGCACGACGACCTCCGCCCCCTGGCGCAGCGTGTCCGCGCCGATGCCCTGCGGGTCGCCGACGATGATGTCCGGCCGGTGCCCCTGCGCGCGCAGCGTGTCCGCGCCGGCGTCGACGCCGACCAGCACCGGGCGATGCTCGGCGATGTATTTCTTGAGCTTCTTCAGGTCCTCGGCGTGCCCGTTGCCCGGCGCGACCACGAGCACGTGGCGCTCCTTGAGCGGCACCCGCAGCTCGGGCACGCCGACGCCGTCGAGGATCAGTGTGCGCTCACGGCGCAGGAATTCGATGGTGTTCGCGGAGAAGGCCTCGAGCTGGGTGGACATACCGGCCTTCGCCTCGATCATCAGATCGGCGACGCTTTCCGCGGTCTGTTCGAAACCCTTGGCGATCTCGCGGTCACCGACATAAACCACGCCATCGAGCACGCGCAGTTTCGTGCCGTCCTTCACCCGGCGCAGGATCTCGCTGCCCGCCGAGTCGATCAGCGGAATGCCGGCCGCGAGCAGGATTTCCGGCCCGAGATTGGGAAAGCGCCCGGAAATGGAGGGTGAAGCGTTGATGACGGCCGCGACCTCGGCGTCGACGAGCGCGTCGGCCGTCGACCGGTCCAGGTCGATCTGGTCGAGCACGACGATGTCACCTGCCCCGATGCGGCGGAGCAGTTCGCGGGTGCGGCGATCGACACGGGCCACTCCGGTGACCCCGGGCAGCGTTTCGGAGTTACGGGCGAGCAGACCGGTGAGCTTCATGCTTCTGATGGTGACAAAGTGACACGCGAGAACGCGTCCGCCACGCCGAAGCGACCACGGACAATTACCCGTGACCCTTACCGCACCTGAACTGGCTATTTACCACGTTTTCCCGCGGTGGCGCCTTTCTTCTTACCCGTACGGGTGGGTGATTCCTTCCACGACTCGGGCACGCTCTTGTCCGCCTCGGCGACCGCGAGCAGTTCCTCCGCGTGCGCGCGGCCCGTTTCGGTGCTTTCCATTCCGGCGAGCATGCGCGCGAGTTCGATCACCCGCTCCGACTGCTCCAGCACGCGCACGCCACTGCGGGTGATCCCGCCGGACGTGCCCTTGTCCACCACCAGATGCTGATCGGCGAACGCGGCCACCTGCGGCAGGTGCGTGACCACCAGGACCTGGTGACTGCGCGCGAGCCGCGCCAGCCGCCTGCCGATCTCGACCGCCGCGCGGCCGCCGACCCCGGCGTCGACCTCGTCGAACACCAGCGTCGGCGTGGTGTCGGCGTGCGCGAGCACGACCTCGATCGCCAGCATGACGCGCGAGAGCTCACCGCCGGACGCCGCCTTGTGCACCGGCAGCGACGGGGCGCCGTTGTGCGCGCGCAGCAGCAGCTCGACCTCGTCGACGCCGTCCGTGCCCGCGTGCACCATCGTGTCGAACACCTTGAGCGCGTACGGGTCGTTGGCCTCGGCGGGCCGCCGCTGCACGGTGACCTCGATTTCGGCCTGGCCCATCGCCAGCCCGGCCATCTCCGAGGTGATCGCCTCGGCCAGCTCGGTGGCGGCCAGCGCACGCGCGGCCGACAGCGTCGCCGCGTGCTCGGCCAGCTCGGCGGCCAGCTCGTCCCGGCGGTCGGCGAGCGCGGCGAGCGCCTCCTCCGACGTATCCATTGTGGACAGCCGCGCGCGGGCGTCCTCGGCCCACGCCAGCACGCCGTCGACGTCGGCCGCGTACTTGCGCGTCAGCCGCTTCAGGTCGGCCTGGCGGGCGAGCACCTTCTCCAGCAACGCCGGATCGGCGTCGAGCCCGTCGAGATACCCGGTGAGCTCGGTGCCCACATCGGACAGCAGCACGGCCGCCTCGGCGAGCCTGGGCTCCATGTCACGCAGGATCGGGTCCTCGGAAGAGCTCACCCGGCGCCGCGCCTCGGCGATCAGCGCGAGCGCGCTCACCACGTCCGGATCACCGTCGGCGGCGCCGGAGACGGCGGCCTGCGCGCCCGCCGCGGACTCACGCAGCTCGTCGACCGCGGCCATCCGCTTGATCTTCTCGGTGAGCTCGTTGTCCTCGCCGGGCTCCGGGTTGACCGCCTCGATCTCGCTGAGCCCGAGCTTGAGCATGTCGGCCTGCTGCGCGAGCTCCCGTGACCGGCTGGTGCGCTCGTTGAGCTCGTTGACCACCGCCAGCCAGTCCTCACGGACCTCGCGATAGGCGGCGAGCGGATCGGCGACGGCGACCCCGGCGAACCGGTCGATCACGTCCCGCTGCTCGGACGGGCGCAGCAGCCGCAGCTGGTCGTTCTGCCCGTGCACCGCGAGCAGCTGCTCCGACAGGTCGGACAGCACCCCGACCGGCACCGAACGCCCGCCGAGGTGGGCCCGCGAGCGCCCATCGGCCGCGACGGAGCGCAGCGCGATCACACTGCCGTCCTCGTCGACGTCCGCGCCGGAGTCTTCGACGATCCCCTTGGCGTTCTCGGCCCCGACCAGGATGAACCGGCCCTCGACGGTGGCCTTGTTCGTGCCGACGCGCACCTTCGACGCCTCGGCCCGGCCTCCGGAGAGCAGGTGCAGCCCGGTCACGACCATGGTCTTCCCTGCGCCGGTCTCCCCGGTGACCACGGTGAAGCCCGGGTGGAACTCCAGCAGGGCGTCCTCGATCACTCCGAGGCCCTGAATGCGCATCTCGGCAAGCACGGGCACCACCGTAGTCGCCTACCCGGAGGCTTCGCGCAGCACAGGGGGCCTTTTGGCGCCGAAACCGCGAGAAAGCGCGGTGAACGGCGCATTCAAACACTTGTTCTATTCGGTGCCCCGGGCGTGTCGCTCACGCCAGCTCTTCACCGGCAGCGCGAACTTCTGCACCAGCCGGTCGGTGAACGGCCCGTCCCACAGCCGCACCAGCCGCACCGGGACCCGGCCGCTGACCACCTGGATCCGCGTGCCGGCTGGCAGGTCGAAGTGCCGGGAGCCGTCGCAGGTGAGCACCGCGGTCGACCCGTCGGGGTCGATGCCCACGGTGATCTCGGAGTCCTTGGACACCACCAGCGGGCGCGCGAACATGGCGTGCGCGTTGCTCGGCACGACCAGCAGCGCCTGCACGTCCGGCCAGATGATCGGCCCGCCCGCGGAGAACGCGTACGCGGTCGAGCCGGTCGGCGTCGCGCACAGCACGCCGTCGCAGCCGAACGCCGACACGGGCCTGCCGTCGACCTCGATCAGCGCGTCCAGCACGCGGTCACGGCTGCTCTTCTCGACGCTCGCCTCGTTCAGCGCCCAGGTCTCGGCGATGACCTCGCCGTCGCAGGTGGCGGTGACGTCGATGGTCATCCGCTCTTCGACGCGGTAGTTGCGCTCGACCACGCGCTGCATGGTGTCCTCGAGCTTGTCGAAGTCCGCCTCGGCCAGGAACCCGACCCGCCCGAGGTTCACGCCGAGCACCGGCACCCCGTGCGGGCGCGCCAGCTCGGCCGCGCGCAGCAGCGTCCCGTCACCACCGAGCACGAACACCAGCTCGGTGCCCTCCGCCGGGTCCTCCTCGGGCGCGACCACCAGGCACGGTGAGCCGAGGCCCTGGTTCGGCTCGATGAGGTCGCGGACCTCCTTGTCGAGCACCCGCAGCCGGATGCCCGCCTTGGAGAACTTCGCGGACACCTCGCGCGCGGCGGAGCGGGTGGTGTCGTAGTCGGGGTGCACGACGAGCAGCACTTCACGGTCGGCGTTCACTGCGGGCCCTCCAGGACGGCCTTCCGCACCTGTGCCTCGATCTCCACGGTGTCCACAGTGGAGGTCTCCGGATCCCGGCGCAACCAGATGAAGTATTCGACGTTGCCGGACGGCCCCGGCAACGGGCTTGCGGCGACGCCCCGGAAGCCGAGGCCGAGCTTCGCGGCCTCGGCCAGCACGCCGAGCACGGTCTCGACCCGCAGTTCCGGATCGCGCACCACACCGCCGCTGCCCAGGCGTTCCTTGCCGATCTCGAACTGCGGCTTGACCATCGGCACCAGGTCGGCGCCGGGTTTCGCGCACGCGGCCAGCGCGGGCAGCACGAGCTTGAGCGAGATGAACGAAAGGTCGCCGACGACCAGGTCGACCTGCCCGCCGAGGTCCTCGGGGGTCACGCTGCGGACGTTGGTCTTGTCTTTGACCACAACGCGCTCGTCGGTACGCAGCCGCCAGTCGAGCAGACCACGGCCGACGTCGGCGGCGATCACGGTCGACGCGCCGTTGCGCAGCAGCACGTCGGTGAAGCCGCCGGTGGACGCCCCCGCGTCGAGGCAGCGCTTGCCCTCGACGGTGAGTTCCTCGAAGGCCTCCAGCGCGCCGAGCAGCTTGTGCGCGCCGCGCGAGGCCCAGCCGGGGTCGTCTTCGTCGCGCACCACGATGGGCGCGTCGGATTCCACGCCGGTGGCGGGCTTGCTCGCGACCATGCCGCGCACGGTCACCTTGCCGCCGGTGATGAGCGCCGAGGCCTGTTCGCGGGAGCGGGCCAGACCGCGCCGGACGAGTTCCGCGTCGAGGCGGGCCCTGCGGGGCATGGGCTCAGACCTTGTCGATGCTGGACAGTGCGACCGTGAGCTCGGTGTGCACGGCGTCGAACCGCTCGACGTGCTCGGACAGCGGCAGCCTGTCCAGCTCGTCGAGCGCGCTCACGGCTTCGTCGATGCCGGCACGCGGGTCCGTGTCCTGAGGCTCTGTCTGGTCCGCATCGACCGGCCGGGACGGCGGTGGTCCCGGCATCGGCCGCGGGTACGGCGTGTGTTGCGGATGCACCCCGTCACGCTAGCCGATACCGAGTTCGGCCAGCGTTCGGCTGGCCGTTTGCCCGTCCGCGCGGACACCGGTCACACCCGACTCCCAAGCCGCGTGGCACAGCGCCCGCAGCAGGTCGAGCGCGTCACCGTCCCCGGAGACGACCAGCTCGTCGCGGACGTCGACCGTCCACGTCTGGCTGGGACCGACTTTCAGGGTTTCGGCCGGTTCGCGGAGGCCGGTGAGATCCCTCGCGATGAACTGCGGCCGCTCCTTGGGGATGGCCGTGACCAGGGTGGATGGCGTGGCGACCCCGCCGAGCACGCACAAGACGGGCATCTCGGCCGCGATAGCGCCCGCGATGTCGGTGTCGAGCCGGTCCCCGACAACCAGCGGCCGCTCGGCGCCCTTCGCCGCGGCCAGGAACTGCCCCGGCTGCGGCTTCCCGGCGACGAGCGGCTCAGCGTCGGTGGCCGACCGCACGGCGGCGACCATCGAGCCGTTGCCGACCAGCAGGCCCCGTTCACTCGGCAGCGTCTTGTCCACGTTGGTGGCGACCCAGAGCGCGCCCGCGCGGATGGCGAGCGCGGCCTCGGACAGGATCCGCCAGCCGTTGTCGGGGGAATGCCCCTGCACCACGGCCCCGACGGTCTCGCTCGCTTCCCTGACCGGCACGAGGCCCGCCCGGCGCACCTCGTCGGCCAGCGACTCGGCGCCGACGACCAGCACGTGCGTGCCGGCGGGCACGCGCTCCTTGAGCAGCGCGACACCCGCCTGAGCACTGGTGCTGACCTCGTGGGCCTGTGCTTCGATGCCGAGTTCGCCGAGGTGCTCGACGACGGCTTCAGGGGCCTTCGAGGCGTTGTTCGTGACGAACCGGACAGCCGCGCCCTGAGCGCGGATGTCGGCGATCACGTCAACGGCGCCCTCGATCACCTGCGCGCCGTGGTACACGGTGCCGTCCAAGTCGAACAGCACCGCGTCGTACCCGGCGAGCAGGGCGTCACTCACTGCCCAGCTCCGCGGCCCGCTCGGCGGCGTCGGTCTCGTCTTCCTCATCGGCCTCGGCGGCGTTGAGGAACCACTTGAGCGCGTCTTCCTTGCGCCCGGCCGCCTCGAGGTTGTCGGCGTAGGCGTAGAAGAGGCGAGCGCTCCACGGGTCCCGCTTGGACGGAACCAGGTCATCGGTCTGCAACGCGACCACGGCCGCATCCAGCTGCCCGAGGTCACGCCGCGCGCCTGCGGCCACGATCCGCAGCTCGACCTGCACATCCTTCGGCAGCGAGTCGGTGTTGACCTCCTTGGCGAGGTCGAGCGCCCGCTCCGGACGGCCCATGGCCCGCTCGGAGTCCGCGATGACGGCGATGTGCACATCGCTCCGCGTCATCCGCCGCACCGCCCGCAGCTCCGAAAGCGCCTCGGACCAGTTGCCGGCTTGATAAGCGACGAGGCCGAGCGCCTCACGCACGACCGGCACGCGGGAGGCCTTCGCCTTGGCGTACTTGACGTGCTCGAGCGCCTTCTCGGGGTCGGTGTCCATCAGGCCACCGGCGGCGACCAGGTGCTTGCCGACGGTCTCCGCGAGCGCCTTGGGCAGCGTGCGGAGGTCCTGGCGGATCTCGTCGTCGAGGTCCGAGAACTCGATGCCCTCGGGCAGTTCGGGGGCCTGCAGGAGCTCCCTGGCGAGCTCGGCGTCGTCCTTGGGGCCCGGCGGACGGGACGAGTGCTTCGCGCGCATCTCGTCGCGGTTGCCGCGGGACGGACGGTCGTCCTTGCGCTCGAAGCGGGGCTTGCTGTCGCGGTCCTTGTACGACGGGCGGTCGTCCTTGTTGTAGCTCGGCCGCTCACCACGGTCTTTGTTGTATGCGGGCCGGTCGCCACGGTCCTTGTTGTAGGACGGGCGGTCGTCGCGGTTGTAGCTCGGCCGGTCCCCGCGGTCCTTGTTGTAGGACGGCCGGTCCCCACGGTCCTTGTTGTAGGACGGGCGGTCCCCGCGATCTTTGTTGTAGCTCGGGCGGTCGCCCCGGTCGTTGTTGTCCCGGTTGTACGACGGCCGGTCACCACGGTCCTTGTAGGACGGACGGTCCCCGCGATCCTTGTTGTACGAAGGGCGATCGTCGCGGTTGTAGCCGCCGGAACGCTTGTCGTCGCGGTTGCCCTGGTAACCACCACGACGATCGTCCGAAGAGGACCGATTGCCCTGGTAGCCACCGCTCGGGCGACGGTCGTTGTCACGGTTGCCTTGGTAGCCACCGCTGCTCGGCCGGCGATCGTTGTCGCGATTGCCCTGGTAACCACCGCTGCTCGGGCGACGGTCGTTGTCACGGTTCCCCTGGTAACCACCGGAGCGCCGGTCGTCAGAGCGGTCATCCCGGTTGAACCCGCCACTGGGGCGCCGATCATCCCGGTTGTAGCCACCGGAGCGCCGGTCATTGTCACGGTTGCCCTGGTAGCCACCCGAACGACGGTCATCGGACCGGTTCCCCTGGTAGCCACCCGAAGAACGCCGGTCATCGGAGCGCCGGTCCTCACGGTTGCCCTGGTAACCCCCGGTCGGCCGGTCGCCACGGTCCTTGTTGTACCCACCACCGGCAGGCCGGTTCCCCTGGTAACCACCGGAGCGCTGCCCCCGGTCACCCGAGCCACCACCATCACGGCCACCGCCGCCCCGGTTGCCCTGGTAACCACCCCGGTCGCCCCGGTCATCGCGGCGCGGACGGCCCTGATAGCCACCATCCCGTCCACCGCGGTCTTGCCTGGCGCCGCCCCGCGGGCCGCCAACGCTCTTCCCTCGCGGGGCGGCGTCGCGACGAGCCGACCGGCCAGACGCCGCCTCATCCTCTGAGTCACGTCGACCGAACTCGGACACTTGGGGCCTCCTGCCACCGAAAAAACACTGAACATACGAAGAAGGTCCGCCAACGCGGACAATCGGCAATTCTAACGGACCGCACTCAGGCCAAATGCGGCGGAGCCCCGTCCCCCGCTCACCCCATTGCCCCGCTTCTCAAACCAGTGACCCACCCAACAAAAACACCCCATCCCCCACGAAAACCCCACCCCGCCGACCCGCCCGTACACAGAAAGCAAACACCCGTACGAGCCCGGCAAACACCCGTACCTGAGCAGCAAAAACCCAGCCCGAGCCACCCCGGCGCCGCCCGGCCATACCCCGCCCGACCATGCCCCCACGTTCGCCCGGCCATGCCCGGCCAGCCATGCCCCCACGGTTGCCCGGCCACTCGCTCACCCGAGCGCTCAGCCCGCGTGCCTAGCTGGGCGCCTCGCGTGCCAGAGCCGTCGGTACGCCTACCCAGCGAGTCGGTGCGCGTACCAGAGGAGTCGGCACGCGCACCTGGGAAGTCAGGACTCGTGCCCGGGCGTTCAACACGAGGTGCCGGAGTGGTCGACACGAGGTGCCCGGGTGGTCGACACGAGGTGCCCGGGTGTGGGACACGGCGTTCGTGGATGGACGACACGCGTACCCAGACGGACGACACGCGTACCCAGACGGACGACGCGCGTTCGTGGATGGACGACACGCGTGCACAGACGGACGACGTGCCCGGGCGCCGCGGGTTTCCGCAGCCTTGCCGACTGCTTGGGCACGCGCGCCGACCCGCGAGGTACACGTCCCGCCTTGCTGGGTACGCGCGCCGGCCATCCAGTACGGCTGGCGGCCGCCGGGGTACGAGCGTCGGGCGCGGGAGGTCGCGTCGTCCATCCAGGGACGCGTGTCGTCCATCCGCGTACGCGTGTCGTCCCGCTGTGCACGGGTGTCGTCCCGTTGTGCACGGATGATGCCCGTCCGAGGGGCGCGGGCGGGGCCGGTGCGGCCGGGTTTTGGGTATGAAAAAGAGGCCCGAGGCTCGGGAGAACACTTGGTTCTCGACCGAGGCCTCGGGCCTCTTTC
Organism: Amycolatopsis xylanica; assembly: GCF_900107045.1. Classification (GTDB taxonomy): domain Bacteria; phylum Actinomycetota; class Actinomycetes; order Mycobacteriales; family Pseudonocardiaceae; genus Amycolatopsis; species Amycolatopsis xylanica. The sequence continues at coordinate 540 of NZ_FNON01000001.1, read as the reverse complement.
CACGGTAAGTTCGGCGGCGTCCTACTCTCCCACAACCCTTCGGTTGCAGTACCATCGGCGCTACCAGGCTTAGCTTCCGGGTTCGGAATGGGACCGGGCGTTTCCCTGGCGCTATAACCACCGAAACACTACGAAACACTCACACCGCGGTACCGACAGATCCTGCTTGCCGGCCCACGTGGTGTGGGGTTTCAGAGCTGTAGAGTGGATGCGAAGCATTTTTGTGGGCAAGCCCTCGGCCTATTAGTACCAGTCAACTCGATAACACATTACTGTGCGTCCATTTCTGGCCTATCAACCCAATGGTCTGTTGGGGGCCTTAACCCCTCAAAGGGGGTGGGATACCTCATCTTGGAACAGGCTTCCCGCTTAGATGCCTTCAGCGGTTATCCCTTCCGAACGTGGCCAACCAGCCATGCCACTGGCGTGACAACTGGCACACCAGAGGTTCGTCCGTCCCGGTCCTCTCGTACTAGGGACAGCCTTCCTCAAGTATCCTACGCGCGCGGCGGATAGGGACCGAACTGTCTCACGACGTTC
>NZ_FNON01000003.1 GCF_900107045.1 Amycolatopsis xylanica | reverse complement strand
AGCCGGTGGGCTTTCGGGCGCCGGCCGCGTTCGAGGGCCAGACGCTGGGCTCGGTCGGCCCGGTAGCGGCGAGGCCGGCCAGTGATCGTGGCGCCGGGCCTGGAGCACCGCGGCCCACCACCTCGGCGCACTTCCCGTGAAATCGTCGAGGGTGACCTACCCAGGACTCTCGCAATCACATCCTGGGTAAGTCCCTGATCCAGACCGTTCTGGATCTTTTCCCGTTCCTCGCACGTCAACCGGGGTCCTGGCATGACGATCTCCTATCAGCCACCACTACTTGCAACAACCGATTGAGACCAAGTGGCTTTCGGGGTATGGCATCTGACGAAAGCCACTTTCGGGCTCAAGAGACCATTGCGCGGGCGTGGGCTTGTGACTTAGCTTAAGTCGTGGACAAAGTCAGCGGGCTTTATGTCGGCGGGGAGTTCAGGGCATCGCGGTCGGGCAGGACCGGGGTGGTCGAGGAGAAGGCGACCGCGCGACGGATCGGCGAGTTCGCGCTGGGGGACGGCGCGGACGTCGACGAGGCGGTCGAGGCCGCACGGGCCGCGCAGCCGGGGTGGGCCGCGCTGGGGGCGCCCGAGCGAGCCGCGTATCTGCGCAAGTTCGCCGAGTACCTGGCCGCCAACTACGAAGCACTCGTCGAGCAGAGCATGCGCGAGACCGGCGGTGTGCGGAGCAAAGCCGAGGACGAGGTCGGGACCAGCATCCGCCAGCTGGAGATCTCGGTCGTCCAGGCGACCGGCACCGCGGGCGACCTGCTCCAGCCGTACAAAGCGGGCAAGCTGTCGATGTCGCGGACCGTCCCGCTCGGCGTCGCCGGGCTGATCACGCCGTGGAACTACCCGATGAACCTGGCCATGCGGGCCGTCGCGCCCGCGCTGGCGTTCGGCAACACCGTCGTGCTCAAGCCCGCCGAGCTCACGCCGACCATCGGCGGCCAGGTGCTCGCGCAGGCCGCGCAACACGCGGGCCTGCCGCCCGGCGTGTTCAACGTCGTCACCGGCGGGCCCGAGGCAGGCAAAGCCCTTGCCGCGCACCGGGGGCTCGACATGCTCGACTTCACCGGATCCCGCGGGGTCGGCGAGACGATCCAGGCCGATGGTCGCGACGTGCGGCTCGAACTCGGCGGCAGTAACGCGTTCGTCATCCTGGACGACGCCGACCTCGATCTCGCCTCGGCCTGCGCGATGATCGCGTCGTTCGAGTTCCAGGGGCAGACCTGCATCAGCGCGAGCAGGCACATCGTCGTCCGCGAGGTCGCCGACGCCTACCTCGAAGCGGTCACCCGGCGGGCCGAAGCGCTGACCGTCGGCGATCCGCTCGACGATCCAGACCTCGGGCCGCTGATCAGCGAGAAGCAACGCGATCGCCTGCACGGGGAAATCGTCGAGCCGTCACTCGCACGCGGCGCACGGCTCGTCACCGGCGGCAAATACGAAGGCCTGTTCTATCGCCCGACCGTTCTCACCGATGTCACGCCCGAAATGCCCGCGTTCCGCGAGGAGATCTTCGGCCCGGTCATCCCGATCACCGTCGTGGACACCGAAGCCGAGGCCATCGCCCTGACGAACGGCCTCCCGATGCTGATGAATTCGGTCTTCACACGGGACCTCATGCGCGGGCTGACCGTCGCCGAGCAGCTGAAAGCCGGGGAGGTGCACGTCAACGACGCGCACGCGCGGCACGGCGCCGAGAACCAAATGGCCGGGTTCACCAAGCGGCAGTGGATCGGGCTGCAACGTACCCCGTTGGCACTCCCGGAGTGGGCGACCAGATGAGGACAGCGCTGATCGTCCGCGGCGGCTGGGAGGGGCACGCGCCGGTCGAGACGACCGAACTGTTCCGGCCCGGGCTCGTCGCCGCGGGGTTCGACGTGGACATCGCGGACGACCTCGATGTCTATCTGGACGCCGAACGGCTCAACCGGACCGATTTGATCGTGCAGTGCTGGTCGCAAGGCGAACTCACGAAGGCGCAGGCGGCTGGGCTGACCGAGGCCGTGCACGCGGGGACGGGGTTCGCGGGCTGGCACGGCGGGATCGTCGGTACCTTCACCACGAACACCGACTATCTGCGGATGGTCGGCGGGCTCTTCCTGTTCCACCCGGAGGAGTTCCTCGAGTACGAGGTGACCATCGACGCGCCGCACCCGATCGTGGCCGGGCTGAGCGACTTCACGGTCCGCACCGAGCAGTACTGGCTGCTCAGCGATTCGCTCAACGACGTCATCGCGCGCACGGTGGTCACCCCGGCCGCCGGTGGGCACGGCCCCGGCCTGGTCAGCATGCCGGTGGTGTGGACACGGCGGTGGGGCGCGGGGCGGCTGTTCTTCTCCGCGATCGGCCACCGGGTGGCCGATCTCGAACACCCGACCGTGCGGGAGCTGACGCACCGCGGCCTCGTCTGGGCCGCACGATGACATGATCATCTGAGGAGATGGTGGGATGAAGAGTCGACGTGGACTCATGGCGGTCGCACTGGTGCTGCTCGCCGGATGCTCGAGCCCGGCGCCCGGCAAGGTCGAGCTGGCCTACTGGGGCTGGGACCCCAACATGGACAAGGTCGTCGCGAAGTGGAACGAGTCCCATCCGGACATCCACGTCACCCTCACCAACCCCGCGGGCGGCGACCAGCTCGTCAGCAAGCTGATCACCGCGCACCAGGCGGGCAACGGCCCCGACATCGCGAAGGTCGAGTACCAGTCGCTGCCCTCGCTGGTGGCGGGCGGCGTGGTCCGCGACATCACCGAGTTCACCAAGGACACGGTCAAGGAGTTCGACGACCCGACGCTCAAGCCGGTCCGCTTCGAGGACAAGGTCTACGGCGTGCCGCAGGACGTGGCGCCGCTGATGCTGTTCTACCGCGCCGATCTCTTCCAGGAGTACGGCCTCAGCGCGCCGAAGACCTGGGACGAGTACGCGGCGGCCGCGAAGACGATCAAGGCCAAGGGTTCGACGATCACCAACTTCGACGCCGCCGACCCCGGCTGGTTCACCGGGCTCGTGCAGCAGGCCGGCGGTGACTGGTGGACGACCAGCGGCACCAGCTGGAAGGTCGACATCAACGGCGCGCAGTCCAAGAAGGTCGCGAGCTACTGGGAAGATCTCGTCAAGAACGGGCTGGTGGCCAAGAACCCGTCGTTCTCCCCGCAGTGGAACAAGGAGATGAACGACGGCACGCTCGTCACCTGGATCTCCGGCGCGTGGGCGCCGGCGCAGCTCGGTGGCATCGCGCCGAACACGCAAGGCCGCTGGGCGGTCGCGCCGCTGCCCGCGTGGACCGAGGGCAACCGGGACACCGGCATCTGGGGTGGTTCGGCGACCACGGTGACCACCGATTCCAAGCACGCCAAGGAGGCCGCGGCGTTCGCGTCCTGGCTCAACACCAACGCCGACGCGGTCACCGACCAGATCCAGCAGATCAACGTCTACCCGGCGTCGACCGCGGGCCGGTCGTTGCCGATCCTGCAGAAGCCGCCCGCGTTCTTCCCCAACCAGGCGAACTTCTACGACATCGTGAAGCAGGTGGCGCCGGGCGCGCGTAGCTTCTCGATGTGGGGCCCCAACGTCACTGTGACCTTCAGCGGCTACACCAACTCGTTCGGCGCGGCGCTCCAGCAAGGCGGCCCGTTCGGGGCGGCGCTGGACTCGATGCAGAACGCGAGCGTCGCGGACATGAAGAAGCTCGGCTTCACGGTCGTCTGATGGCGCACCGGAAAACCCGCCTGCCGTACCTGCTGGTGCTGCCCGCGGTGCTGCTGTTCGCCGGGTTCGTGGTGGCGCCGGGGATCTACGCGCTGGTGCTGAGTTTCCAGCAGCGCAAGGTCTCCGGCGGCCTGCTCGGCACTGGCGGCTCGACCGTGTTCGCCGGGATCGACAACTACGCCTCGGTCTTCGGTGACGCCGAGCTGTGGCACAGCGTGCTGCGGATGCTCGCGGTCGGGGCGATCTCGATCCCCGGCACGGTCGGGCTCGCGCTGCTGTTCGCGCTCATGCTCGACGTGCCGCGCACCCGGCTCGGCCGGTTCAGCAGGCTGGCGATCTTCCTGCCGTACGCGGTGCCCGGCGTGATCGCGACGCTCATGTGGGGCTTCCTGTACCTGCCGGCGACGAGCCCGTTCGGCGGCGACTTCTTCGGTACCACTTCGGTGTTCTTCTCGGTCGGCAACATCGTCGTGTGGGGCGCGGCCGGGTTCAACATGATCGTCATCTTCACCGCGCTGCGCGCGCTGCCACCCGAGGTCTACGAAGCGGCCAAGCTCGACGGCTGCTCGGAGTTCCAGATCGCTTTGCGGATCAAGGTGCCGATGGTGCGGCCCGCGATCTGGATGTGCGCGCTGTTCTCGGCACTGGCGGCACTGCAGCTGTTCAACGAGCCGAACACGCTGCGGCCGTTGTCCAATGCGATCTCCTCGACCTGGGTGCCGCTGATGAAGATCTACAACGACGCCTTCGTCGACTCCGACCTGTACCGCGCGGCGGCGACCTCGGTGCTGTTCACCGTAATGGCACTGGCCGTCTCGTTCATCGCCGCACGGCTGGTGCGGCGATGAAGCGGCGGACGGCCTGGCTGCCGACCATCGCGCTGGTGCTCGGCGCGCTGTACTGCGTGGTGCCGACCGTGTGGATCCTCGTCGCCGCGACGAAGTCCAAGGCCGAGCTGTTCTCGACGTCGACGTATCTGCCGTCGACCGGGCTTTTCGAGAACCTGGGCGACCTGTCGGCCTACAGTGGTGGCATCTTCTGGCAGTGGATGCTGAACAGCTTCCTGTACGCGGCCGTCGGCGGGGTGCTGGCGTCGTTCGTCAGCGCCGCCGCCGGCTACGCGCTCGCGAAGTACGAGTTCCGGGGCCGTCGCCTGTTGTTCAACACCATCCTGGCTGGGGTGCTCCTGCCCCAGATCGTGCTGGCGATTCCGCAGTACCTGCTGCTGTCCAAGATCGGGCTGACCGACAGCTACCTGGGCGTGCTGCTGCCCCAGCTGTTCAACCCGTACGGGATCTATCTCTGCCGCATCTACGCGGCGGCCTCGGTGCCGGACGCGCTGCTCGAAGCGGGCAGGCTGGATGGGGCGAGCGAGTTCACCTTGTTCCGCACTGTGGGACTGCGGCTGATGGGGCCCGGCCTGGTGACCGTGTTCCTGCTGCAGTTCATCGCCATCTGGAACAACTTCCTGCTGCCGTTCGTGCTGGTCACCAGTGAGGACAAGTTCCCGCTGACGGTCGGGCTCTACTCGCTGCTGCGGCATGGCGCGGCGGAGGCTTCGCTGTACTCGCTGGTGATCACCGGCACCCTGCTTTCGATTATCCCGGTCATCGCGCTTTTCCTTTCACTGCAACGCTACTGGAAGATCGATCTGGTGACCGGCGCGGTTCGGTGAGTTTCTTTAATGCTTAAAGTTAGGTACGGTGCTGCTGACGCCTTGGGAGGGGATGGCCATGAGTGTGACGGAGACCGCGAGCGCCGAACAGGAACTCATCGACACGCTGCCCCCGATCTTCCGGTGGGGTGTGGCCACCGCGTCCTACCAGATCGAAGGGGCCGTGGCCGAGGACGGCCGCACACCGTCCATTTGGGACACTTTCAGCCGGGTGCCCGGTGCGGTGCACAACGGCGACACCGGCGACGTCGCCTGCGACCACTACCACCGGATGCCGGCCGACGTCGAGCTGATGAAGTCGCTCGACGTCGACACCTACCGGTTTTCCGTTGCCTGGCCCCGCATCCAGCCGCGTGGCCGCGGCAAGCTCAACGAGGCCGGGATGGCGTTCTACGACCGGCTCGTCGACCGGCTGCTCGACAAGGGCATCGATCCGTGGCTCACGCTGTACCACTGGGACCTGCCGCAGGAGCTCGAGGACGCGGGCGGCTGGCCGTCGCGCGACACCGCGTACCGGTTCGCCGACTACTCGATGCTGGTGTTCGACCGGCTCAGCGACCGGGTCCGCAACTGGACCACGCTGAACGAGCCGTGGTGCTCGGCCATGCACGGCTACGTCCACGGCGTGATGGCGCCGGGCCGCCGCGACCTCGGCGACGGCATCGCCGCCGTGCATCACCTCCTGCTGGGCCACGGGCTCGCGACCGAGCGCATGCGCTCCGCGGCCCAGCGCCGCATCGAGTTCGGTATCACGCTGAACATGGGCACGTCCGAACCGGCGGACGAGAGCGAGCCCGCGCGCGACGCTGCCCGGCGCGCCGACGGGCTCGGCGTGCGGATCTACCTGGACCCGCTGGTGTACGGCCGTTATCCGTCGGACGTGGTGGAAGACCTTGCCGCCCAAGGGGTTCGTGTGCCCGTCCGCGACGGCGACCTCGCGATCATCGCGGCGCCGCTGGACTTCCTCGGCGTCAACTACTACTTCGGCCAGCAGTTCGCCGCGGTCGACGAGCCGGTGCCGTTCGGCAGGCCGAAGACCGCGATGGGCTGGGAGATCCTGCCGGACAAGTTCACGGACCTGCTGGTCCGGCTGAGTCAGGACTACCCGGGCCTGCCGATGTTCATTACCGAGAACGGGTCCGCGTTCGACGACGTCCCCGACGAGAACGGGTTCGTCCGGGACGACGACCGCGCCGCGTACCTGTCCTCACACATCGCGGCCGTCGCCGCGGCCCGGCAGGCGGGCGCGGACATCCGTGGCTACTTCGCGTGGTCGCTGCTGGACAACTTCGAGTGGGCGTACGGGTACGAGAAGCGGTTCGGCCTGGTCCGCGTCGACTACGAGACCCAGCGGCGCACGATCAAGCGGAGCGGCCACTGGTTCCGGGACACGATCCGGCGAGTCCGTCAGGGGCAAGGCGGTTTGTAAGACACGCCAGGGAAGTAGCGGTCCCACTCGGCCGTGGTGATCTTCGGCTCGGCGAGCGCGCAGATCCGCCGGGACACCTTGCCGAGGTCGGTCTCCCACAGGAACACGGACGGCTTGGCGGTGCCGATCGCGATCGTGTGCCCGTCGGGGCTGAAGTGCACGCCGGAGATGCCGTCCGGTGTGCGGACACCGGCCACCCGCACCGGGGCGTCCGGGTCGGTCAGGTCCCACAGCTGCGCCTCGGACTGGAGGGAGAGTGCGAGCTTCGTGCCGTCGGGGCTGAACGCGACCGTGCCGGCTCCCTCGGTGCCGCCGACGATCGGGGGCCGCTCGCGCGGCTTGGCCGGATCGGCCAGATCCCAGAGATGGACCTTCCGATCGGAACTGGTGACAGCCAGCGTGCGGCCGTCAGGGCTGAGATCCATCCGGTAGAAGCCGTTGTTCTTGTTCTCCTGGTTGACGATCGTGGTCAGCTCACGCGGCTGCCGCGGCTCGGCGATCGACCAGATCCGGATGCCCGGGTCGAGATCCCCGGTGCTCGCCAGCAGCGTGCGCCCGTCCGGGCTGAAGCGGATCGCCCACACCGTGTCCTTCGGCGTCGCCAAGGTGGCCAGCGAATCGAGGCGGTTCGTGCCGGTGAGGTCCCACAGCCGGACGTTCTCGGCGTCGTGCCCGGTCGCGAGCGTCCGGCCGTCCGGGCTGAACCTCATGCCGTACACGGGAACGGTGTCCGTCACGGCGAGCAGCCGAGGGGCGCGCGGGTCGGTGATGTCGAACAGCCGCAGGCGCCCCGCCGGGCGGTGGGTGATCGACCCGACGGCGAGCGCGCGGCCGTCACCGCTCACCGCGATGGAGGTGATCTCCTCGTCTTCGGTGGAAACCTTGCCCAGCTCACGGGGATGCAGCGGGTCGCCGATCTCCCAGAGCCTGCCCACACGGCCGGAGCCGTCGTCGGTGACCATCATCCGCCCATCCGCGGTGACTCCGCTGATGGTGCTCGACTGGTAGGCGTCGAGCACGAGATCGGCCAGCGCCTGCAGGTGCACGCTCTGATCGCCGACCGCCGCGACGGTCCGGCCGTCCGGGCTGAGCGCTGCCGAGGTGACCCCGCCGTCCTTGCTGTCCACCACGGCGAGCCGCTTCGGCGCGGTGGGGATGGCGACGTCCCAGATGTACACCGTGCCGTCGTCGCTGCTGGTCGTCAGCCTGGTGCCGTCGGCGCTGAACCGGGCGGACCAGATCGCCGCCTTCTGGGCGGTGATCGTCGCCAGCGGTTTGGGTTCGCGTGGCGCTGTCACATCCCAGAGCCGGGTGGTCCTGTCCCAGCTGGACGTGGCCAGCGTCCGGCCGTCGGGACTGAGCTCGACCCAGGTCACGACGTCGGTGTGGCCGGTGAACCCCGAGAGGTTCCTCGGCGCGGCCTGGTCGGAGATGTCCCAGATCGCCACCGCCTTGTCATCGCTGCCCGACACGAGCATGTTCCCGTCAGGGCTGAAGGACAGGCTGTTCACATTGTTGGTGTGGTGGGAGATCCGCCCCGTCAGTACGGGAAGGCGCGGGTTCGTGACGTTCCACAGCCCGATGGTCGTGTCCGTGGAACCGGTGGCGAGCGTGCGCCCGTCACGGCTGAAGGCGAGCCCGAAGACCAGCTTGCCATGGCCGTTCGCGACGCCCAGCTGGACGGGAGCGGCGGGGTTCGAGATATCCCACAGCTTCACCGCGCCGGTGCTCGTGCCCGTGGCGAGCAGCCTGCCGTCCGGACTGAGCGCGATCGGCTTCCTGGTGTCGTCCGTGCCGGGCAAGGTGGACAGCGGACGCGGTCGCAGCGGATCGGAGACATCCCACAGCCGCACGGAGCGCAGGAGACCCGCCGTCACGAGCAGGCGGCTGTCCTGGCTGAACGCGAGATGGAACGCGGAATCCGGCCTGAGGTCCATCCGCGCGCCGTACGGGGTGGTGAGCGCGGCGAACAGGCCGTCACGGGCCTCGGGAACCGGCGCGAGCTGATAGGCCGCCAGGCTGAGCTGCGTCGCCAGTGCGGGGTTCATCGCCCGGATCGCGGTCGCGTCGTCGGCGACTTTCCGTGCCAGTGCGGTGTTCCGCTCCTCGGTCGCGGTCTGTTGTGCGCGGAAGGCCGCGAAGGTCGCGACCCCGGCGAGCACGAGCAGGACGCCGAGCAACGCGACGAGACGGCGAAGTCGTTTCGTGCGGCGGCGGACGGCGGCCACTTCGGCGGCCTCGGCGGCGAGGCTCTCGTCCAAGAAGGCCTGCTCGCGCGGGGTGAGGGAGGTGTGCGCGGTGGCGGCCCATTCCTTGGCCAGCCCCAGCCGGGTGCCGCGGTACAGGGTGCCGGGATCGTGGTCGAGTTTCTCCCAGGAGTCCGTGGTCTCGGTGAGGTGGCGGTGGACGCGCAGGCCCTCGCGGTCCTCGGCGAGCCAATCCCGAAGCCGGGGCCAGCAGCGGATCAACGCCTCGTGCGCGATGTCGACGCCGTCGCGGTCCAGTGCGAGCAGCCGGGCGTCGGCGAGGCGTTCCAGCACCAGCGTGGTGTCGGCGTCCTCGGCGTCGAGTTCCCGGCGCAGGAGCCTGCGTTTGGTGTCCTCGGTGCCTTCGCCGAGCGCGGTGAGCCGCAGGAAGATCTGCTTGGCCACCTCCCGCTGAGCGGTGTCCAGGTCGGTGTAGACGGCCTCGGCGGTGTGCGCGATCGCGTCGTGGATTCCGCCTGCCGCCTCGTACGCGGCGACTGTGAGGGTCAGGCCTTGGCGTCTGCGCCAGGTTTCGAGCAGGGCGTGCGAGATCAGCGGAAGCACCGCGGGTTGCCCGATGGCGTCGGTGACCAGCCTGGTCACGAGCGCCGATTCGACCCGGTAGCCGACTCGGACGGCGGGCTCGACGATGACCGTGCGCAGCTCGTCGGCGTTCATCGGGCCGACCATCACCTGGGCGTCGCGCAGCGCGTCGACCAGCCCGGCGTGGCGCCCGCAGTGGCCGTAGAAGTCGGCGCGGACCCCGATCACCACGCGTGTGCCGTGCTCGTCCTCGGCGAGCGCGAGCAACGCGTCGAGGAACTCAGCGCGCTCCTCGTCGTGGCAGAGGGTGAAGATCTCCTCGAACTGGTCGATGATCAGCACGTGCCCGGTGCTGGCCAAGCCGGCCGCGCATTGCTCCATCGGGTGCGCGCCGGGGGTGAAGACCATGGTCCAGCTCGGCCCGTGCGCGCCGACCAGCCCGGCACGCAGCAGCGACGACTTGCCGGAGCCGGACGAGCCGAACACCCCGACGAACCGCCGTCCCTCCACTTTGGCCGTCAGTTCCGCGATGAGCTTCTCGCGGCCGAAGAAGCGGCTCGCGTCACCGGCCTGGAACGCGGCGAGGCCCAGGTACGGATTCGTGGTCTCGGCGATCGGTTCGGGCTCGCCGCCCGCGGCCGCGAGCTCGGCCGCGACGGAACGCCATCGCGTCTCCCACTCGTCGGCGTCGCCCTCACAGGCGGTGACGTACGCGGTGGTCAGCGCGAGTCCCGGCAGCTTCCGTCCGCTGGCCGCGTCGGAGAGCGCGGCGGCGGAGTAGCCGGCGCGCACGCTGAGCTCGCGGTACGTCGGCCCGCCCGCGTTCTCGCGCAGCCGCCGCAGGCCCGCCGCGAACCGCAGCACGACGTCGTCGCCAGGCCCTAGCGGACGTTCGCGTCTCGGCATCGGTGATCACCTCCCCTCTTTGATCATCGTCGCCGTATCCGGCCCGGTACTCCAAATCGTCGGACACGCCGCTTCCATTCGCCGGGAGCGGCCGGTGCCACACCTGCGGAAACCCGTCAATGGTCCGACGTTCGGGCCTTTTCCGGTCCGCTGACGGCGAAGATTCTTTGTTCACTGGACGACGGCGGACACTGAACAAACTTATTGCGCTACAAACGCTCTCGTGATGACCCGAACCCTGCGGAATGACCTCACCGTTGTCGCCGCCGGAGTGCCGACGGCGGACAACTTCGCCGATGGCATCCGCGTGGTGGCGAACGCCGCGACGCACCGGGAGACCGTGGAGCTCACCCGCGCCCACCGGCCGGACGTTCTGCTCATCGACCTCCACCGGCCCGAGCTCGGCGGGCTGACGCTGACCCGGGAGATCCGGAACTCGGCCCCGGCGACGGCGATCCTCGTCGTCACCACCCGGCAGGAGGCCGAGCTCGTGGTGGCCGCCATGCGCGCGGGCGCCATGGGCTACCTCCTCGAGGACGCCACCCCCGACGACATCGCCCGCGCCATCCGCGGGGTGGCCGCGGGCGCGGCCGTGTTCGGCCAGGCCATCGCCAACCAGGTGCTCAGCCTGCTGCGGGCGCCGAAGCCGCTTCCGCCGTTCCCGCAGCTGAGCTCGCGCGAGCACGAGGTGCTCGAGCTGGTCGCGGTCGGGCTCGGCAACACCGCGATCGCACGCAGGCTCGACCTCGCGCCCAAGACCGTCCGCAACCACGTGTCGAGCATCCTGGCCAAGCTCGGCGCGGTCGACCGGGCCAGGGTGATCATCAAGGCACGCGGCGCCGGCCTCGGCGACGGGCTCTGATTCCCGGCGGATCCGGGACAGCGGTCCCTGGTCCGCGGGACGGGCCGCCGCCCAGTATCGATCACCATGAGCGGGTATGACGCCGTGGTCATCGGCAGCGGGCACAACGCCCTGGTCACCGCGGCCTATCTGGCCAGGGCCGGGTGGAGCGTCGCCGTGCTGGAGGCGGGTGACCGCCCCGGCGGCCTGGTCCGCACCGACGAGCTGACCCTGCCGGGCTTCCGGCACGACACCTACTCGTCCGCGCATCCGCTCTTCACCGGCGGGCCCGCGTTCGCCGAGCTGGGGCCCGAGCTGCTGGCCCTCGGTCTCGACTACCGGAAACCTCGCTACTGGTCCGGCGTCTCGACGGCGCAGGGGGCCGTCGGGCTGCTGGCCGGTTCGGTCGAGGAGAACGTGGCCGAGGCCGAGCGGCTGGCACCCGGCGACGGGGAGGCCCTCGCCAGGCTGCTCAAGGAGGTCGAGCCGTCGATCGGACCGGTCTTCGGCCTGCTGGGCACCGACCTCGCGACGCCCGCCGCCCGCAAGGCGATCCACCGGCTGACGCATGATGCCCACGGCGGCCTGTCCGACTTCGCGCACCTGTTCACGCTCACCGGGAGGGTGCTGCTCGAGGAGACGTTCGCCTCGCCGGTGACCCGCGGGATGCTCGCGCCGTGGGCGCTGCATCTCGGCAGGGGACCCGACGAGGTCAACAGCGCGCTGTGGGTGATCCTCGTGCTGGTGGCGCTGACCACGGCCGGGATGCCGACGCCGGTGGGCGGCAGCGAGCAGCTCGCGAAGGCGCTGACGGCGCTGATCGAACGGCACGGCGGGACCGTCGAATGCCACCAGCGTGTCGACCGGGTGCTGCTCCGCGACGGCAAGGCGCGTGCCGTCCGCACCGATGGCGGCCAGGTGGTGACCGCCAGGCGGGCCGTGGTCGCCTCGGTCAATCCCGACCAGCTCTACCTCGGGCTGCTCGCCGATGAGCCCGGTGCCGTCCCGCCGAGGATCCGCGCGCAGGCCGGGCGGTTCCGCTATGGCAGGGGGTGCTTCCAAGTACACCTGGCGCTTTCGGAGCCACCGAGGTTCCACGACCCTCGGCTCGCCGAAGCGGGTGAACCGCATCTGACCGAGGGCCTGGACGCGCTTTCGCGTTCGGTCAACGAAGCCACGCGCGGCCTGCTGCCCGCGGAACCGACCATCGCCTTCGACGCCCCGTCTTCGGTGGATCCTTCGCGCTGCCCACCGGGGCAGGCCGTCGCCAGGCTGCAGCTGCTGGACGTGCCGTGCCGCCCGGTCGGCGACGCGGCAGGCCGCATCGACGTGCGCGACGGCTGGACCGAGGATGTCAAGCGGGCCTTCGCCGACCGGGTGCTGGACATCGCTTCGCGGCACATCGCCAACCTGCCCGGCGCGGTGCTCGCCAGGCACGTCATCAGCCCGGCCGACCTCGCCGCCGCCAATCCCAACTGCGGGCCCGGCGATCCCTTCGGCGGCAGCCACGAGCTGGCGCAGAGCTACCTTTTCCGGCCACTGCCCGGTCAGCCCGGCCATCGCACCACGGTGCCGAACCTGTACCTGGTCGGCGCCGCCACCTGGCCAGGGCACGGCGTCAACGGCGCGTCCGGCTACATCGTCGCGAAGCAGCTCCTGTCTCAGACCCATGTGAACCGCCAGAAGTGACTGCCGAGGATGCCCTCGGCGTACGCCTGCACCGTCCACTGCTCCAGGTACCTGCCGAAACTGGCCGGTGCGAACGCGCGGTGCTCGGCCGCGACGGCGATGCCCCGCTTGAGCGTGGTCGGCGGCGCGGCGACGGAGAACGCGAGCGAATCGAAGCCGAGCTCGACCAGCACCGCGCCGAACCGGTCCTCCCAGCTGCGCAGCACGGCGGACAGCGCGGCCACCCGGTCGGTCATGGCGATCATGCCCGCCCAGCCGATGGCGGCCGGGATGTCGGCCGGGCGCCCGGCCCTGACCAGGCCCAGTCTGCTCCCCGGTGAGTTGGCGAGCATCCCGCCCGCCCAAGCCGCCTCCTCGAACGGCTTGGTCCGCTTGGGTGAACGGCGGGTGAGCCCGGGGAAGTCCGGGCCGAACGGGCGGAAACGGCGGTCGTAGTCGGGTGGCGGATCCCACCACGCCTCGAACACGTCGAGCGCGCGAATGGCGCCGACGTCCTCGACGGCGGACGGCAGCCGTCCCCGGTCGACGATCCAGTCTTCGGCCGGTCTGGCGAACCTGAAGTCGTCCGGGATCACCACCGGCCAGATGCCGGTTTCCCCGGCGGCCGCGATGAATTCCCGGTATGTCTGCGCCGTGGTGCTTTCGTCGGAAACCCAGAGGTTGTCGTGCCAGTTGCCGGACGGCTGCGGCAGTTCGGGAAGGGTGTCGAGGAAACGGAACGGGATGACGGACATCGGATACCTCCTGCGATCGGATGCTGATCTCGGGAGGCACGCTAGACCCATGGTCCGACAGTTTTGACGAAACCGTTGGGGCGCAGCGGTTTTCAGCGATAGAGCTCGCGGGCGATGATCGTCAGCTGGACCTCGGAAGCGCCTTCGTAGATGCGGGGCGCGCGTACCTCGCGGTAGAGGTGCTCGAGCAGGTGTCCCCGGCGCAGCGCGCGGGCGCCGTGGATCTGGATCGCCGAGTCCACCACGAACTGCGCGGTCTCGGTGGCGAAGAGCTTGGCCATCGCGGCGCGGCCCGCCAGCCGGGTTTCGCCTGCGTCGTAAGCGGAAGCGGCGGAGTAGACGAGCAGCCGGGCTGCTTCCACGCGCATCGCCATCTCGGCGAGTTTGTGCGAAACGCTCTGCTGGTTCTTGAGCGGCCCGCCGAACGCGATCCGTTCGCTCGCGTGCGCGAGCGCGGCGTCGAGCGCCGACCGCGCCATGCCGACGGCGAACGCGCCGACGCTGGGGCGGAAGAGGTCCAGGGTGCGCATGGCGACGCCGAAACCACGATCGAGCTCGCCGAGCAGTTCGCCGGAACGCACTGGCACACCGTCGAAAACGAGCCGCCCGATGGGATGCGGGCTGACCATGTCGAGATGTTCGCCGGAGAGTCCCGCGCGGTCGGCGGGCACGACGAAAGCGCTCACGCCGCGGGCGCCCGCGCCTGGCGTCGTACGCGCGAAAACGGTGTAGAAGTCGGCTTCCGGCGCGTTGGAGATCCAGATCTTCTCGCCGGTCAGCCGCCAGCCATCGGTGTCGGGTTCCGCGACGAGTTCCAGCGCGGCGGCGTCGGAGCCCGCGTTCGGTTCGGTGAGCGCGAAGCCGGCGACGGCGTCACCGGCGGCGACGGCGGGCACCCACTTCTCGAGCTGTTCTTGTTGCCCTGACTGGAGAACCGGGTAGGTGCCGAGCCCCTGCAACGCCAGCGCGGTCTCCGTTTCGGTGCTGCGCGTGGCCAGCGCTTCGCGCAGGATGCAGAGGTCGACGGCGGCCGCTTCGCGTTCCCCCGGGAACAGCTTCGCGAGCAGCCCGAGCGAGCCCATCGCCTTGATGAGCTCGCGGTTGACCGCGCCCTCGCGGCCGGCTTCGGCGAGCGGCCGGAGCTGTTCCTCGCCGATTCTCGTCACCTCGGCGGCGAAATCCCGCTGCTCCGGCGTCAGCGAAAAGGCGGTCATGAAGCGCTCCCGTCGGGTCGCCAGCGGGCGTGTGCGGTTTTCGGTTCACCCGAACGAATGAGATCCAACCGCGGTTTGGGGCCATCGGCCCGGCCGCCCTGCGGCTTGCGGCTGCCCGCCGCGAATGGCTTGGGCCAGGGGATTCGGTAGTTCTGCTCGGCCGCGGCGTGCAGTGTCCATTGTGGATCGTAAAGGTGGGTCCTGCCCAGCGCGCAGAGATCGGCGCGTCCGGCCAGGATCAGCGAATTCACGTCGTCGTAAGAAGAAATGGCGCCGACGGCGATGACCGCCACGCCGTACTTCCTGCCGACCTCGTTTCGGATGCGGTCGGCGTACGGAGTCTGGTAGCTTCGTCCATATGCCGGTTTCTCTTCACTGACCACCTGGCCGGTGGAGACGTCGATCGCGGACACACCGTGCTCGGCGAAAGCCCTCGCGATCTCGACTGACGCGTCCGCGTCGATACCGCCTTCGTGCCAGTCGGTCGCCGAAATCCGCACACTCAGGGGACGCTCGGCGGGCCAGGCCGCCCGCACGGCGTCGAACACCTCGAGTGGGAAACGCAGCCGATTCTCCAGCGAGCCACCGTAAACATCCGTGCGGTGGTTCGTCAGCGGGGAAAGGAAGGAGGACAACAGATATCCGTGTGCGCAGTGCAGTTCCAGCAGGTCGAAACCGGCTCGTGCGGCTGAGGTGGCCGCCGCGGCGAACTGGGCCTTGAGCTCACCCAGGTCGTCGGCGGTCAGCTCGCGCGGGATCTGGCTCGATGCCTTGTACGGCAACGGGGATGGGCCGGAGACCGCCCAGTTCCCGTCCGGCAGCGGCTCGTCGATGCCTTCCCACATCAGCCTGGTCGAGCCCTTGCGACCCGAGTGCCCCAACTGAATACCGATCTTGGCCGCACTGTGGTCGTGGACGAAGTCGACGACGCGGCGCCAGGCCGACTCCTGCTCGGCGGTGTAGATGCCGCCGCACCCCGGCGTGATCCTGCCGGTCTCGGAGACGCACACCATCTCCGTCATGACCAGGCCCGCGCCGCCGAGTGCCTTGCTTCCCAGGTGCACCAGGTGGAAGTCGGTCGGCACGCCGTCTCGCGCGGAGTACATGTCCATCGGCGAGACCACGACCCGGTTCTCCAGCTGGAGTTCGCCGAGGCGGAAGGGCTGGAACATCGGCGGGCGCACCTCGCCGGAGGACTGCCGGGACGCGAACCACTCGTCGAGCTCGCCGACGAACTCGGGATCGCGCAGCCGCAGGTTGTCGTAGGTGACCCGGCGGCTGCGGGTGACGATGTTGAAGGCGAACTCGTGCGGGTCCTGGTCGGTGTACTGGCCGATGTTCTCGAACCACTCGAGGCTCGCCTGCGCGGCGCGCTGCGTCGAGGTGACCACAGGGCGCCGTTCGGCCTCGTACGCGGTCAGCGCTTCGTCCACAGTGGACTGCTCGTGCAGGCAGGCCGCGAGCGCGAGCGCGTCCTCCATGGCGAGCTTCGTGCCGGAGCCGATCGAGAAGTGCGCGGTGTGCGCCGCGTCGCCGAGCAGCACGACGTTCTCGTGCCGCCAGCTCTCGCAGCGCACGGTGCCGAACTTCGTCCACTTCGAGTTGTTCGCGAACACCTGGTGCTCGCCCAGCACGTCGGCGCACAGCTCGCGGATCAGCTCGATGGAGCGTTCGTCGCTGCGGCCGGGAGGCAAGGCTTCCTCGGCGACCGGGGCGAACGCGCGCTGCCACACGTCCTCGTGCAGTTCGAGGATGAAGGTGCTGGCCTCGCTCGAATACGGGTAGCCGTGGATCTGCATCACGCCGGCCGGGGTGTCGAGGATGTGGAACTTGAACGCGTCGAAGACCAGGTCGGTGCCGAGCCAGATGTAGCGGCAGCGCCGGGTCTCCACCGAGGGCCGGAACCGGTCGGCCAGCCGGGACCTGACGGGGGAGTTGACGCCGTCGCAGGCCACCACGAGGTCGTACTCGGCGGCGAGCCCGGTCACGTCCGGGGCCTCGGTGCGGAAGAGCACGTCCACGCCCAATGCCCGGCAGCGCTCTTGCAGGATGTTCAGCAGGCGCTTGCGGCTCATGGCGGCGAAACCGTGCCCGCCGGAGGTGAACGTCGTGCCGCGGAAGTGGACGTCGATGTCGTCCCAGCGCGCGAACTCGTCGCGCATGGCGGCGAAGATCGCGGTGTCCGCGTGTTCGATGCCACCGAGCGTCTCGTCCGAGAAGACCACGCCGAAGCCGAAGGTGTCGTCGGGCGCGTTGCGCTCCCAGACGGTGATCTCGTGCGCCGGGTTCAGCTGTTTCGTCAGCGCGGAGAAATACAGGCCCGCCGGGCCCCCGCCGAGGACCGCGATACGCACGTCGCCGACTCCCTTCGTCGGCCTCCAGACTATGTCGTAGCAAGTACGACCGTCAACGAGGCGATACATCCCGTATCCTGACCGGCATGGCCTTCGAGCGCATCAACCCCGCCGAGCTGGGCAAGCCGTCCGGGTTCTCCCACGCCGTCGTCGCGGACGGCGGCAAGCTGGTCTTCCTGGCCGGGCAGACCGCACTCGACGTGCACAACAAGATCGTCGGAGACGGCGTGGTCGAGCAGTTCGAGCGGGCGCTCGGCAACCTGCTGACCTCGCTGAAAGCGGCCGGGGGCGAGCCGGCGCAGCTCTGCTCGCTCACCGTCTACATCGTCGACATGGACGACTACAAGTCGCACGCGCGCGAGATCGGCGCGGTGTGGAAGCGGCTGGTCGGCACCGAGTACCCGGCGATGGCCGGGATCGGGGTCAGCCGCCTGTGGGACATCGAGGCGCTGGTCGAGGTGCAGGGCTACGCGGTGCTGCCTAGGGCCTGATCGTCTTCGCGACGTACTCGCGCGCGGCCCCTTCGAGCTCGGCGTGCAGCGTGAAGAACAGTTCGGCTGCCCGGATGCCCGCCCAGTCGTCGGGGAGCAGTTCGGCGGGCAGCCCTGGATCGAGATACGGCAGCCGCCGCCAGTCGGTGAGCACGGCGACGTAGTCCGTGAAGGCTTCGCGGTCGGACCGGTCGCGCCGATCCAGCACACCGGTGTGCAGTCGGAGGAAGTCTTCGTAGAGCTGTTCGAGCTCTTCGAGGTCCCACCAGTCACTGACCTTCTCGGTGAGCTCGCCGAACGCGATGTGCTCCGCCTGGAACAGGTTCGCGTACCCGTCGAGTTCGAGCCGCCGCAGCATTTCGACGGTCGCGTCCCGCAGGTGCGCTGGCGCGATCCACACCCCGGCGGACGCGGTGCCGAAGCCGAGCCTGGTCAGCTGGGAGCGGAGCACGTGACGGCGGTGCCGCTCGGTTTCGGGCACCGAGAACACCGCGAGCATCCAGCCGTCGTCGAGGGTCGCGCGCTGCTCGCGGAAGATGCGCTGGTCGCCTTCGCGGAGAATCTCCAGCGCCTCCGGCGAGAGTTCGTACCCCGCGGCGCCCGCGCGCCGGACCGCCTTGAGGATCCCGCGCCGCTTGAGCCGCGAGATCGACGACCGCACCGCGGGCTCGTCGATGCCCAGCTCGGCCAGCAGCGTGATGAGCGACGCGACCGAGAGCCAGCCGCCCTCGCTGCGGGAATACAGGCCGTAGACGGTCACGATGAGCTGGCGGGGCTGGGCGGCACGGCCCACCCCTTCGCCGCCATCCAGCTCGGTTGTTTCCGGTACGACCGTCACCCGCCCAAGATAACAAGTGCGTGTGCCAGCCGAGTGTCACTTTTGGCTACCCTCTTGGCAACTGGGAGGAGTCGGTGTTGGGCTGGTTCAGGCGGCGGCGTTGCCCGGCGAGCGCGCATCGCTTCCGCGTCGGCACGCTGGTCTTCCGCACTCCGACCGAGCTCGACAGCCTGGTCGCGGTGGCGGGCGCGAGCGACGACGAGGCGCAGCGCTGGCTGGGCTGGGAACTCGACCACATCGTGCTCGAGCCGCACCGCGATCGCTACCTGGCGATGGCGCCCGGCAGGGGCACGGCGTACGACCTCCGGGAAGACGCGATCGACCTCATCGCGATCCATCCCCGGCGCAAGCGGTGCGCGGGACTGGTCTCGGTGCATTCGGACGGTGAGCTCGGTGGCTGGCTGATGCCGGGATTCCGCGGCCAGGGACTCGGCGGCGAGCTGTTCAAGGCGGGGCTGGTGCTCGCACACGAGCACTTGGGGCTCACATCGGTGCGTGCCGGGGTCGAGACGACCAATCTGGCCAGTCAGGGCGCGTTGCGCGCGGCCGGGATGCGGCAAGTGGACGGTCCGCCGACGCATACCTTGCCGAACGGCCGGGTGATGTCGTCCTACTGGTTCCAGCACGAAGTGGCACAACCAAGGCGATGTTCTTGAGGTGAACGTTCTTTGAGGTGACGTTCTTGAGTTGACGGCCCGCTTCATCCGGCGGGCCGTCAACCGTGCCGATCAGGCTGCGACGAGTTCCTTGGCATCTTCGGCGTCGACCTCTTCCAGTGCGGTGGTGGCGGTGTTCTCGATGTGGCGGAGGAAGCCGACCGCGGCGGCCGCGGCGGCGAGCACGACGAGCGCCGCGACGATCGCGGCCGGGCGCATGCCGGCGACGAACGCCTCCTGCGCGGTGTGGACCAGCTGCTCACCCTTGCCCTGCGGCAGGTTCGCCGCGACTTCCTGCGCCGCGCCGAGCGTCTGGCGCGCGGCCACGGCCTGGTCGGTGGTGAGCCCGGACGGGGCCGTCTTGACCATGGTCGCGGTGTAGACGCCCGCGCCGACACTGCCGAGGATCGCGATGCCCAGCGCGCCGCCGAGCTCCTGGGCGGTCTGCAGCAGCGCCGAGACGCCGCTGGCCCGCTCGGCCGGGGTGGTCGCCATGACCATGTCGGTGACGATCGACATCACGACCGCGATGCCGACGCCGATGAGCACGGTGGCGCTGATGATCAGCGGGAGGTTCCGCGCGGTGCTGACCTGGGTGATGAGCAGGAAGCCCAGCGCCGCCACGGTGAAACCGCTCGCGATGATGTAGGCGGGACGGGTCCGCTGCGCGAGTTTCGCGGCCAGCGGGGCGACGACCGCGACGACCACCGGGCTGGCGAGCGTCCACATCGCGGCTTCGATCGCCGACATCTTCAGCACCTGCATGAGGAACTGGGTGGTGAAGATGCCGAACCCGACCATGCCGAACAGGCACACGAGCGCGATGGTGATCGAGGCGCCGAAGCCACGGTTGCGGAAGAGCGACAGTTCGATCATCGGGTCGGCCATGGTCGACTGGCGGCGCACGAACAGCACACCCAGTGCGAGACCCAGCGCGATCGCGGCGACCGGGGTCGCTTCGAGGCCGCTGACAGCGCTTTCCTTGACGCCCCAGATGATCGCGAGCATCGCGCCGAGCGACAGCACGGCCGAGAGCGCGTCGAACCTGCCGAGCGACGGGGCGCGGTACTCCGGCACCAGGATCGGGGCCAGCACCAGCAGCACGACCATCACCGGGATGTTGACCAGGAAGATCGAGCCCCAGGAGAAGGCCGACAGCAGCAGTCCGGAGACGACCGGGCCGAGACCGGCGCCCGCCGACAGCACGATGGACCACACGGTGATGGCGACGCGGCGCTGCTTGTCGTCGTGGAACATGTTGCGGATCAGGCCCAGCGTGGACGGCGCGAGCGTGGCGCCGCCGACGCCCTGCAGCGCACGGCCCGCGATGAGCAGCTCCGGGCTGGACGCGAAGGCGCAGGCGACCGAGCCGAGCCCGAAGAGGACCGTGCCCGCGATCAGGAGACGGCGGCGGCCGATCCGGTCGCCGAGGCCGCCCATCGTGATGAGCAGGCCCGCGAGCACGAACCCGTAGATGTCCATCATCCAGAGCTGCTGCGGGCCGCTCGGCCGCAGGTCAGCCGCGATGGACGGGATCGCGAAATAAAGGATGGTGATGTCCATCGACACCAAGAGCATGGGGAGTACCAGTACGGCCAGGCCGATCCACTCGCGTCGGCCCGCACGGGTTTCGGTGGTTGTCATGAGATCGACTATACAAGCGTCTGGAACGTGTGTATAGTACGACTGTGTAAGACGGAGATACGGACAACTCCCCACAACCCCAGGAGCGCAGAGACATGCAGAACCTCGCAGGCAAGACCATCGTCGTCACCGGTGCCAGCGCCGGGATCGGTGCCGCCGCGGCCCGCCAGCTGCACGCCGCAGGCGCGAACGTCGTCCCGGTCGGCCGGTCGGCCGACAAGACGGCCGCCATCGCCAAGGAGCTCGGTGTCGAAGGTCTTACGGTGGACTACACGAACCTCGCGGACGTGCGACGCCTCGCCGGTGAACTGCTCGAGCGCTGCCCGCGCATCGACGTGCTGGCGAACAACGCGGGCGGCCTGTGGACCCAGCGCAACATCACGGTCGACGGCTACGAGCAGACTTTCCAGGTCAACTGCCTCGCCCCGTACCTGCTCACCCGCCTGCTCACCGACCGGCTGCGCGAGAGCGGCGGCCGCGTGGTCATCACCACCTCGGACAACCACAAGACCGGCAAGGTCAACCTGGACGACCTCGACAGCGAGCAGGGCTACAAGTCGCAGAAGGCGTACGCCAACAGCAAGCTGGCCGCGGCCATCCTCAACCGCGAGTACGCCCGCCGCTACCCCGAGCTGGGTGTCGCCGACTTCCACCCCGGTGTGGTCGCCTCCGAGTTCTCCCGCGACATGAAGCTCATGCACGCCTTCGCGAACTCCCCTCTGGGCAAGCCGATGCGCCACTTCCTGACCAGCCCGGAGCAGGGCGCCGAGACCCTCGTCTACCTGTCGGGCACCACCGAGCCGCTGCACGGTGGCTACTACGTCAAGAGCAAGCCCGCCAAGCCGGCGAAGCTCGCCTCGGACGAGAACCTCGCGACCGAGCTGTGGGAGATCACCTCCCGCCGCGTCGGCCTGGTCGCCTGAACATATCGGTGAGCACCGACAATTCCTGGGCCTACGGTGCTCAGCATGATCGAAGCAAGAGAACTGCTGGCCGACCCGCGCTGCACACTCCCGCCTGTATTCGGTGGAGCGCCGGGAACCGTCGGCTGGTTGCGGACGAACGTCGCCCGGTTCAGTACCGGACAGGCCCACGCGCGACGTCGTTCGCTGGTGACGGAGGAACTCGCGGGCTTCGATCCCGCGTGGTTGCGCCGCGAGGCGTTCGACCGGACGACCGAGGCTGAGAACTCCGGTCCGGTCGACCTCAAAGCGATCGTGGTGGAAACACTCGCCGCGGCGCTCGGCCTTCCCGCCGGGCTTTCCGCGGACATCGCGATCGTCGCGAAGGTCTATCACCCCCATGTGGAAGCGACGTCCGTTGAAGACGCCGCTGTGGCACGCCTCGCCGAAGCCTGCGGCGGGGCGACGGAACACACCGCGGCCCGGATCGGCCTGCTCGTGCAGGCCTGTGACGCCACGGCCGGGCTCGTCGAGAACGCGCTCGACGAAAGCGGCGCCGCGGAAGAAGCACTCGCCGCCACCTTGCGCGAACGCCCGCCGGTTTCGATGACCAGAAGATATAAGGACGGGCGCCTGGTCGAGATCGATCTCGCCGGGGTGCCGTTCGGTCACGGCCCGAAAGCCTGCCCCGGGCAGGCGCACGCGCTGGCGATCGCGGCCGGGATTCTCGACGCGACGCGTCAGGCGATGTGCTAAGACTTACCGCGTCGCCGGAGGGGTGTTCCGGCTCTGGGAGGGTCTTTCATGCTGTATTTCGACGGGCTCGTCGGCGTGGTCACGCTCGGGCTCTGGATCTTTTGCCTCGTCGACGTCATCACAACCGAAGACGGGTCGTGCCGCAACCTGCCGAAGCTCACTTGGCTGCTGATCGTGCTGCTGATCCCGCTGGTCGGGTCGATCGTGTGGCTGGCGGCTGGCCGTCCGCAGACCGCCACGCGCGCACGCCGGACCCCGTATGAGCGCGACGCGCCGCGCTACCCCGAGTACGACCGGCCCGGCCGGTTCTCGGCGGCGGACAGCGCGTCCGACGAGGAGTTCCTGCGCCAGTGCCGCGAGCGCGCCGAGGCGCAGCGCCGCAAGGCACGCGGCGAGCAGGGTTAGGGCAGGATGATCCCATGAGCGACTGGAACGCGGGGATCATCAAGGAATTCAGGGAAAACGAGGGCAAGGTCGGCGGGCCGTTCGAAGGCGCGCCGATGGTCCTGCTGACCACCATCGGCGCCAAGAGTGGACAAGAGCGGACCACTCCGCTCGTTTACCTGGCCGAAGGCGACCGGCTTTTCATCATCGCGTCGGCGGCGGGCGCGGACAAGCACCCGGCTTGGTACCACAACCTGCTGGCCAACCCGATCGTCACGCTCGAGATCGGCACGGAGAAGTTCGAGGCCAAGGCGACGCCGCTGGAGGGCGAAGAACGCGCTCTGTACTACGGCAAGCAGGCTGAGCTCATGCCCGGTTTCAAGGAGTACCAGGAGAAGACGAGCCGGGTCATCCCGGTCGTCGAGCTCCGCCGCCTCTGAAGCACCCCTCGCGGCCCGGTTGCCGAGTCCTTTGTGGACTTGGCAACCGGGCCGCATGTGCATGTGCGCTTGCCGCGACCATCCGTGGTGATCAGCGCAGTGGTCTGATCCTTCTGCCTGCGCCGGGCTAGCTCTCTCGGCGGTAGTAAACGGTGGTTCACTCCTCATACCCTGAATCGGGTGTCGGCCCCAGGGGAGAAGCAGGAGAGTGCGCGTGGCACGTCGGAAGAGCGCGTTTGTGGTGGAAGTCGAGCCGTCCGGCCTCCGGTGGGTCAAGAGCTCGGTCAGTGCCAGCAGTACTGACGACTGCGTCGAACTCGCGATCTCCGATGCCGCGGTCATGGTGCGGGATTCCAAGGACCGCTCCGGCCCTCGGCTTGTTCTCGCTCCTGCCGCCTGGGATGGCCTGCTCAACGTTCTTTGACACGATGGTGTGACGTTTCCGCCAGTCGTTCCTTCATTCACTGTGGCGTAGGCCAGTATGTGCACGCGTCGTGGCGATTCGCCACATGTCCGAGATGAAACATTCACTTTGTCTTCGGCGATGTGCCTTATGCCCCGCTGCGCGCTACCATAGTGCCATGTGGCAGATTGCGATCTGCCGCTCAACGAGGAGGAACATGATGACCAGGGGTGAAACCCCCGTCGGCCAGCTTCGACGCCTGCGGGCCGTCCTGAAGCAGGAGCGTGAGCAGCTAGGTCTCACGCAACGCGATGTCGCCGATGCCCTCGATTGGTCCTCTTCGAAGCTGATCCGCATCGAGAAGGGGGTGGTGGGGATTTCGATCACGGATCTCAAGGCCCTGCTGCTCCACTACCGGATCACCGACGCCGATCGGGTCGAAGCGCTGGTGGAGCTGGCTCGCGCGGGCAAGAAGCCCGCCTGGTGGCAGGCTTACCGGGACATCTACGGCCAGCAGTTCCTCAACTTCCTGGGGCTGGAGGCGTCGGCTGTCGAGGTCAAGCAGTTCCAGGGACGAGTCATCCCCGGTCTGCTGCAGACGCAGGAGTACGCCACTGCTCTGATGAGCCAGTACCACGCTGATCCGGAGCGGGTCGAGCGTGGCACGGCGGTCCGCATGCGGCGCCAGGAGATCGTCGCGCCGGACGGCCCGGAAATGGTCTTCATCATGGATGAGGCGGTGCTGCGCCGCACGATGGGGAGCGTGGAGGTGATGCGCGGGCAGCTGCTCCGGTTGAAGGAGGTGGCCGCGCTGTCGAACATCGACGTCCGGGTGGTCCCGTTCTCCGCGGGCCCGCACAAGGGACTGGCCAGCTCCTTCGTTCTCTTCCGGCTCTCGGAGATCGAGAACGACGTCGTGCTGCTGCTCGAGATCCCGGACCAGGACATCCTCGTCGAGGAGTTCACCGACCAGACGAAGGACTACATCAGGATCTTCGACGAGCTCGAAGGGCTCGCGCTCACGGAGGACGACAGCGTGAAGCTGATCGACAAGATCTTGGCTGAGTTAGGGGAAAGCTCATGAGATGAGCGAAGAAAAGGGCGGCTCCTGCTGCAACAGAAGCCGCCCCGGAGGCAACTCGTCCGACCCGCGTGCATGCGGCAGGGAGTCGATGCCGTACGGGCTACCGTACCGCTGCCGAACCGCCTTGCCGACCCCGGTCACTCCAATGAAGGAGCCGGTCCTCGTGCGCCGACGCGAAATCGTTGGCACGCAAGGGCATCTGCAAAGTCGTAACGGTATTCGCGTTTGGTTTGCGGGGAGGTACACCATGAAATCCTGTCCCAGGCGGGCGCCGTGAACGTCCCGCTTCCCTGTCCGCCCAGGCACCGCACCGCCTTCGCGGTGGACATGGAAGGCTCGACCGCACACAACAACGTGGCCAAGGGCGGGCTTCGCGCGGTCATGTACGACCTGCTGGAGCGGAGCCTGGCCGAGGCCGGGATCGCCGAAGCGTTCCGCGAGCCGCTGATCGATCGGGGCGACGGAGTACTGGTACTCATCCAGCCCGTCGACGAGGTACCGAAGACGGTGTTTCTCAGCCACCTCATCCCGACGCTGAGCGCGCTGCTGACCGACCACACCCTCGACTATCCGGAGATGCGGCTGCGGATGCGGGCGGTGCTGCACGCGGGTGAGGTGCACTGCGACCCGCAGGGCTGGTTCGGCGAGACGCTGGACGTGGCCTTCCGCTTGCTCGACGCGCCGCAGGTGAAGCAGGCGCTGAAGAAGTCGGCGGATCCGCTGACGGTGGTCGTTTCGGACAGCATCTACTTCTCGATCGTCCGGCATGGCTACGCGGGCATCGACCAGCACGACTTCCAGCCCTCGGTGCAGGTCCGGGTCGCGGGCCGGTACCACCGCGGCTGGCTGCGGCTGCCCGCCACGGTGCCGAGGCAGCCGACGGCTGGCGATTTCCGGCGGCGGCGGTCGTTGATCCGGCTCCGGCCGCCGAGTTCGGCGGTCGGCTGAAAATCTTCACGGAGGCTGTCGAAACCGGCTCCGGCCGTTCGTCGTAGGGGTGGAGGACTCCTCGGCGGAAGGTCGCGGGCCGTGTCGGCGTGTGCGGATTCTGTCGGTGCCTCCGGGTAAGAAGAGATCAACAGAAAGGTCGATCCCATGGCCCAGTACGCGGTTCTGCTCTACTCGCCCGCTCCCGGCGATGACGCGGACGTGCCGCCCGAGGAGCTCGAGGCGCACATGAACCACGAAAACCAGGTGAAGGAGCTCGGCGGGTCGATCCTCGCGGGCGTGGCTCTGCAGCCGAGCACCACCGCGACGTCGATCCGTGGTGACGTCATCACCGACGGGCCGTTCGTCGAGTCCAAGGAGGTCATCGCCGGCCTGTACGTGCTCGAGGCGCGCGATCTGGACCACGCGCTGTCGATGGCCAGGCTCAATCCGGCGACCTGGCGTGGCGGTGTCGAGGTGCGGCCGTTGCTGGGCCTCGAACTCAGGCCGTGAGTCTCGCCGAAACCGCGGTCGCGGACGCGCACCGTCGCGAGTGGACATTCGTGCTCGCCGCGACGGCGCGCGTCACGCGCGACTTCGACCTGGCCGAGGAATGCGTCCAAGAGGCGTATTTGTCGGCGCTGGAAGCGTGGGAACGCGATGGCGTGCCCGCGAGTCCTGGCGCCTGGCTGACCACGGCGGCCCGGCGGCGCGCGCTGGACATGGTGCGGCGCGACCAGACGCTCAAGAAGAAACTGCCACTGCTCATCGAGCCGGAAGAGTCCGAGATGGACATTCCCACCGAACACGCGGTGCCGGACGACCGGCTCCGGCTGATCTTCACCTGCTGCCATCCGGCGCTGGCACGGGAAGCGCAGATCGCGCTGACCCTGCGGCTGGTGTGCGGCGTGACCACGGACGAGATCGCGAAGGCGTTCCTCGTCCCCGATTCGACGATGGCCGCGCGGGTGACCCGCGCCAAGAAGAAGATCGCCGCCGCCCGCATCCCGTACCGGGTGCCGTCGGCGAGTGAGCTGCCGGACCGGCTCGACGCCGTGCTCACCGTCGTCCACCTGCTCTACACGACCGGTCACACCGCCCCCGCCGGCGACCGGCTCGTCCGCAACGACCTGGTCGAGCGTGCGCTGGACCTGGCGCGGGTGCTGCACACGCTGATGCCGGACGAGCGTGAGGTGCGCGGGCTGCTCGCGCTGCTGATGGTCACCGACGCCCGGCGCGCGACCCGCACCGACGCCGAGGGGCGCCTGCTCCTGCTGGAGGAGCAGGACCGGTCGCTCTGAGACCACGAGGCCATCGCGGCGAGCCATGAGCTGGTCGTCGGCGCCTTGCGTGGCGGGAACGCGGGCCGGTTCGGGCTGCAGGCCGCCATCGCCGCGCTGCACGCCGAGGCGCCGAGCTTCGCGGAAACCGATTGGTCCCAGATAGTCACGCTGTACGACGCGTTGCTCAAGATCTGGCCGTCCCCGGTCGTCGCGCTCAACCGCGCGGTCGCGGTGTCCATCGTGGACGGTCCGGCCGAGGCGCTCGCGGAGATCGAAGGGCTGGAAGCCGACGGCAGGCTGGCCGGGTATCGCTATCTCCCCGCGGCGAAGGCCGATTTCCTGCGACGGCTCGGCAGGCACGCCGAAGCGGCCGACGCCTACCAGGCCGCGCTCGGCCTCACGGAGAACGAGGCCGAGCGCGCGTTCCTGACCGGCAGGCTCACAGCGTCGCGGACAGCCCGAACGCGGGAAGGAGGTCCGGCGGAAAAGTCGTGATCTCGGCGATCCGGCCGTCTGCCGGTGAACGAGCCGGGCATGCGGAACACATCGGTGCTACGCGTTCACCCCGGTCAGCGCGAAGAACTCCTGCCGCGAGCGTGAGTCCGACCGCAGCGACCCGAGCAGCGTGGAGGTGACCGTGCTCGACCCGACGGCCTGCACACCGCGTAAGGTCATGCAGTTGTGCTCGGCCTCGATCACCACACCGACCCCCTTGGGCGAGAGCTGGTCGTTCAGCCAGTCGGCGACCTGCTTGGTCAGCCGCTCCTGCACCTGCGGGCGGCAGGCGAAATGCTCGACCACCCTGGCCAGCTTCGACAGCCCGAGTATCCGCTCGCCCGGCAGGTAGCCGACGTGCGCGACGCCGACGAACGGCAGCAGGTGGTGCTCGCAGACCGACCGCACCGGGATGGCGCGGGCGAGCACCAGCTCGTCGTAGCCTTCCTCGTTGGGAAACGTCGTCAGGTCGAACGGCCGGGGCGTGAACAGCTCGGCGTACGCCTTCGCCATCCGGCGGGGAGTGCCCTGGAGACTCTCCGACTCGGTCGAGATGCCCAAAGCCTGGAGGAACGCGGCCGCGGCCACTTCGGCGGCGGCGAGGTCCACGCCCGTGTCGGGTTCATGGACGACGCGCAATGCGGAACTCGCGTGCATGACCGGTCTCCTCCGTGGACGTGGTTTCGCCAATGAATCTTGGTCTTATTCGCGTAACCAGTCAAGGCTGTCGCTTGCGGTAATCAGCGTTGGCGTTATCGTGAGCAGGTGACGGACGACCCCCAAGCGCAGATCAGGGCCGTCGCCGCGCTGGAGGATGACCTGCGTCACGGCATGTACGCGTTCATCCGGCAGGCGCGGCGGCCGGTCACGCGCGACGAGGCCGCGGCCTCGGTGGGCATCTCACGCAAGCTCGCCGCGTTCCACCTGGACAAGCTCGTCGAGGCAGGCGTGCTGCGATCAAGCTACGAGCCCGCGGGCAAGGTCGGGCGCGCGCCCAAGGTCTACCGGCCGTCGGAAACGGACATCCGGATCAGCATCCCGCCGCGCAGGCCCGACATGCTGGCCGAGATCCTGCTGGACGCGGTGCTCACCGAACGCGACGGCGAGACCGCCCGCGACGCCGCGCTGCGGGGTGCACGCGCCCGCGGTTCGGCGCTCGGCCAAGCGGAACGCGAACGTTTGCGCACCGGGCGGCTGGGCGCCGAACGCGCGCTGACCGTCGCCGCCGGGATCCTGCAGCGGGCCGGATTCGAGCCGGCGCGGGAAGCGCCGACCTGTGTGCGGCTGCGCAACTGCCCGTTCCATCCACTGGCTGCCAAGGCGCCGGGCCTGATCTGCGGGATCAACCAGGCGTTCCTCGCCGGGCTGCTGGGCGCGCTCGAGGCACCCGCCGAGGCCGTGCTGAGCCCGCGCCCCGGCGAGTGCTGCGTGGAGCTGCGTGCCTAGCCGCTGTCGACAAGTGGCGAAGAATTCTCGTACCCGTGAGCGTGGCCGTGGAAAATGCGCCATCATGACCCGCGTAGTCCGAAAGCAGTAACGGGAGGCAGCGTGTCGGCCGAGTTCGATCAGCTCGTGGCGCAGTTCGAGCAGTTCCAGTCCAAGCTCAAGCACGTCGAGGAGCCGTTCGCCGATCTCGGCGGCATGCAGCAGGAGCTCACCGAGCTCGAGAGCACCGCGACGTCTCCCGATCGAGCGGTGACCGTGGTGGCAGGCGTCGGCGGTTCCATCAAGGAGATCCGCTTCGCCGACAACCCAGGCCTGGGCTCCGTGGTGATGGAGACGTTGCAGCGCGCCGTCGCGGAGGCCGCGCGCAAGCAGGCGGTGATCGTCGACGAGCACACCAACGGCGCGCTGGACCTGGTCGACCAGGTTCTCGAAGTTCAGGCCGAGGCTTTGGGAACCACAGTGGACGAACTGAAGTCGAACATGCGAGACGAAGCACCGCCGGCGCCCGAGCGGCCCGACGATTTCTCCGAGCAGACAGTGCTGCGGCGTGCCGACGACACCCCGCAGCCGCCACCGTATTCCGGCGGCAGTGGCTCGGCGGGTGATTCGTTCCTGAAGAACCTGTTCGACGAGGAGGATCACTGATGCCGGATGGCCACGCAGTCGTCATCGACGAACTGCGCAAGTACTCGGGCAAACTGAACGGGGACATGGCGATTCCCCGCGAGATCGCCGGCCTGGTCGGGCAGTCCGACGTCGGTGCCAAGTCCTGGGGCGTCGTCGGCATCTTCGTCAAAGGCAAGTACACCGAGATGCTCACCGAGCTCAACGACCTGCTGGGCGAGATGTCCGCGGGCCTCGAAGCGGCTTCGGAGAAGATGAACGGCGCCGCGAACGCCTACCAACGGCACGAAGACGACAGTGTCGCCGCGCTCAACGACATCCTGCGCCTGCTCGAGGCGCCCGCGAAGAGCCGCACGCCGAAGATCGGGCCCGCGAAATGACCGAGACCACCGGTGAGAAGACCGGAATCAGCATCAAGACGACCGATTCCGGGTTCATCAACACGGACAAGATCGCGACCTCGCTGCCGGGCCCGCTGGGTTCGGGCGCCTCGGTGTTCAAAGACGTCACCGACGCGACCAAGGACGGCAAGGTCGAAGGCAGCGAGATCCAGACGATCGCGTCGTCGGGCGCGGGTTTCGTCAGCTCGTGCATGGACGTCAAGGACATCGCGACCGACCCGATCGGCTGGCTGGTCGGACAGGGCCTGAACTTCCTGATCGCGGTCGTCCAGCCGCTGCAGGACGCGATCCATTTCGTCAGCGGTGACGGCCCCGCGCTCTCGGAGGCCGCCGAGAACTTCGGCAACATCGGCACCGGGCTCGCCGAGTACAGCAAGAAGTTCGCCGAAGACGCGATCTCGTCGCTCGCGGACTGGAAGGGCCCCGCGGCCGAAGCCGCGGGCAAGAAGCTCGCCGAGTTCTCCTCCGGGATCGACGGCATCGCCGGGCAGGCCGGTGACATCGCGAAGCTGCTGCAGATCTCCAGCATGATCATGACGGTCATCGAGGAGTTCATCAAAGCGCTGCTCACCGAGTTCATCACCTGGCTGATCATGATCTGGATCCCCGCGCTCGCGGCGGCCGTGCCCACCTTCGGCGGCTCGACCGCGGCGGCGGGCACCGCCACCACCGCCAAGGGCGCGCAGACCGGCGCGAAGGCGACCAAGCAGGTCAGCAAGCTTCAGCAGCTGCTGAACAAGATCCAGGAACTGCTGCAGAATCTGAAGAAGTTCTTCACCGACTGGAAGACGAACTTCAAGAAGATCATGGACACCAAGAAGCTGCAGGCCGGGATGGCCAAGCTGGAAGTCAACGCCGCCAAGGAAGCGGGTAAGCGCGCTTCGCTCGGAGAGAAGCTGTACAACGCCGAAGACGGCATGATCGGCAAGCGCGTGACGGCCGGCGCGGGCAAGTCTTTTGGCACCACCGCGAAGAAGGCGGCCGCGGACGCCGCCGGGCTCGGCGACTTCATCGACGGCAAGACCGGCGGGATCAAGCCGCCGTCGGGCGGCAAGGAATGGACCAAGACGGGGATCAGCGTCGGCCGCAAGGTCAGCGAGTACGAGAGCGGCGGCGAGAAGGCGGGCGACTACGGTGACATCGGGGACGACCAGTCCCGCGAGGAGAACTCGGAGAACCTGGACTTCTGATGTATTGGGACGCGAGCGGCATAGCCGGCCTGATCTTCGTCGTGGTGATGGCCGTCGTGCTGTTCAAGCTGTTCCGGAAGAACGTGAGAAGCCGGAGCTTTCAGAGTTCGGGCGCGGCGGACCTGTCACGCGCCAACGGCTGGGACCTCTTCCAGGAGTACCCGCCGGAGCATTTCGCGCTGGAGAAGTCCCGTTTCCCCAGCGACGGCCGCGAAATCCGCGAATACGCGGCAACGCCGTACCGCAACAGCGGTGAGTACGTCGGCACCGGCCTCGAAGGCACGTACCACGGTTTCCCGTTCGCGGCGTACGAGTACGTCTCACCCCGCGACCGCGGTTCCCGTGATGCCAACGGGAATCCGGTGGGCGACACGATCCGTACGGCCGTCGTCGTCCACGTCACCCAGCCGCTCCCGGACGCCACGATCGAATACAGCACGCTGCACTATCCGACCAAGGCGAAGGCCATCGATTCCGAGGCCGAGCTCACCCCGGAGTTCCAGGCCTGGTTCGCCGAAAACCACCGCCGCTTCAACCCATTCCGCGCGGCGGGCGGCATGCTCTCGATCGAGACCAACGATTTCCTGGACTCCCACCAGCTTCTCAGCACGCTGGACTTCCTCACCGACGTCGCGACCACGCTCCCGTTACACGTGGTGCGCTGAACGGCCCCGGGCACTCGAGCCCGGGGCCGTCCGGTCGCTTACTGAGCCGGGTCCAGGTAGAGCAGGCGGTTCGCCGTGCCGGAGGGCAGGCCGGTCACCTTGCCGGTAGTGGCGGCGGCGATCAGCGCCGACTGCACCTGCGCGGGCGTCGCGGTCTTGTGGTTCTGCAGGTAGCGGGCGACGATGCCGACCACATGCGGGGTCGCCATCGACGTCCCGCTGATGGTGTTCGTGGCGGTGTCACCGGTGCCCCACGACGACGTGATGCCGGTTCCCGGGGCGAAGATGTCCACGACAGGCCCATAGTTCGAGAAGCTGGACCGCGCGTCCGTGTTGGTGGTCGCCCCCACGGTGATCGCCTCGGTCACCCGCGCGGGCGAGGTGTTGCCGGCGTTCGTGTTGGAATTCCCGGCGGCCAGCCCATAGGTGATCCCGGCCGCGATCGACCGCCGCACGGCCGCGTCCAGCGTGGTCGAAGCCCCGCCACCCAGGCTCATGTTCGCGGCGGCCGGCTTGACGGCGTTCTTGGTCACCCAGTCGATCCCCGCCACGACCCCGGCCGTCGTCCCGCTGCCCGAGTTGTTCAGCACCCGCACGCCGTACACGGTCGCGGCCTTCGCGATGCCGTACTGCGACCCGGCGATCGTCCCCGCCACGTGCGTCCCGTGGCCATTGCCGTCCTGCGCGACGGCGTCGTTGTCCACGAAGTCGTACCCGTTCTTGGCCCGCCCGCCGAACGTGGTGTGCGTGACCCGCAGCCCGGTGTCGATGACGTAGACGTTCACCCCGGCCCCGGTCGAGGTGTAGTTGTAGCTCTTGCTCAGCGGAAGGTTCCGCTGGTCGACCCGGTCCAGCCCCCACGACGGCGGATTCGGCTGCGTCGTGTCAGCGTGGAACACCTGGTTCTGCTCGACGTACTCGACGGCCGGATCCGCGGCCAGCCGCTTGGCTTGCCTTTCGGAAAGTGTCCCCGCGAACCCCTTGAGCGCGCTCTGGTAGGTCCGCTCGACTTTCGCGCCGAACTTGGTCGCGATCTTGTTCGCGTCGGTGTCGTCCTTGACCTTGACGATGTAGCTGCCGGCGATCGCCTCAGGCGACCCGGCGGCCAGGATCTGCCCCTCGGCGGCCTGAGCCGGAGTCGTCGTGAGCCCGGTCGCCAGCGCGACCACGCTCGCGGCAGTCACCCAACGTACTTTGCGCATGCGTCTCGTCCTGTCGTTCGCAGGGATCGGCCGGCAACCACACGGGGAGGATCGGTCACGCGACCGCGCGGAGCCTTAGCCCCACGTCGATCGAGGTTATTGAGCATTTGGTATGTCCGAAATACGCCATTTGGCCCAGCGAACGACGATCGTCTGCCCCCATCCGAGCCGGGGGTCGGATGGGGGCCCGGCCGGTGGTCCTCGCCGTAGCGCCGGCCGGGATCCACGAGCTTGCTCTCGCATGGCGAATCGGCGAACGATGTCCGCTCCCGTTTGAGCCGGGCGCCGTTCTCCCTTTGCGCGTGCTTTCATGTGGGCGCGTTCGGAATGGTCCGCTGCGGGCGATCATGCTTTGCTATTGGGCGCCGTGTCGTCACCTGAGCGGATCTTGATCAAGCAGGTTCGGTGATCGGCGAAATGGTTCGCTTTGATTTCGGAACGCGCGTCCGAATTTGTCAAGGGATTGAGCGGGCTTTCAATCAGGATTGAAACGCGTGCCGATCCGCGGCCGATCTGGTATTGGTGTCATTGCCACGTTCCTCGGCCGAGACCAGGCCGAGGTGCAGTGCCTGCACACCGGCTTGAAACCGGCTGCTCGCATCGAGTTCGTCCACGATGGTCTTGATGTATCTGCGGCAGGTTCGCGTCGCGATGCCGAGACGCCTGGCGATGGTCTCGTCTTTGTGGCCTTGTGCGAGCAACGCGAGAATCGCCGAGTGGATCTCGTCCGGTTTGGTCTCCGCGTCACTGCTCGTGACGTCGAACGGCTTGGCCGATTCCCACAGATTCTCAAAGGAGCGGCACATGAATCCGACCACCGTCGGGTCGCTGACGATGGCCGCTCCCGGTGCCTCCGCGCCGACCCGTGACATCGGGACGAAAGCCACGTCGCCGTCGATGACGATGAGACGCTCGAAGGTGTCGATGGTGGTCCGGACCATGGCGCCCGCGGCCGTCACCTGGCGGACATAGCCCCTGGTCGCCAGGTTCGCGCGCGCGGAATGCTGATAGATGGTGCGCATGCCGACGCCGCGGTTCAAGGTGGCGAGGCTGCTGGCTATGACGCGGCGCAGCGTCTGATGGCTGCGGCCGCCGCCCGGCTGCATCATCAGCACCTCGTGCCTGCAGCCTTCCAGCATGGCGGTCAGTTCCCGCCGCACGTCGGCCGGATTCTCGTAGGTGGTCACGGCGGCGGCCTCGTGCTGGATGCGATGGCGGTCGCGATAGAACGGCCGGAGTTCGTGCATCTGCCGATGGATGCGGGCGATCGCCTTCTGCTGCTTCAGGATTTCCTTGGTGATGGGCGCGGACAGCTCCGCTTCGGCCACCTCCGGGTCCGCGGGGACGGACGGCTCGCCGTCGCGGCCGGGGGTCAGCAGATGCAGGCTCAGCAGGATCTCTTCGGCCTGCCGGATCCGCGCGAGATCGCTATTCAGTTCACGGGCAATGTGTTCCGGGTCGAACACACCATGTCGTAGTGCGCACGTGTATGTGTCGATAATCTCAATGCTGAGCCGCGCTTCCGCGTCCACGCTCAAGCCTCCCCAGTTTCCGCCGGTTTGACGGAGTCCACTTGTTGCCAGGCCAGGATAGGTCACCCGGAAGCGGTTTACCAACGAGTGGACGCGGGGCAGGGTTGGTTTCGAGGCCGGTGCCGGGGGGTGCCGGCGGATCGAGAAAGCCTGGGGGCTTTGTGAAAAACGTTGCTGTTCATGCCACGGCCAGTGTCCTGCTTATTCCGGGCCTGGCGTTCTCGCTCGTCCAAATGGGTGACAGTTCACTCGCTGATCTTGACTATTCGACGACTCGTCCGGTTCTCGCGACCATGAGCCCGGGTGCGGATGACCCGGGCTGGGACCGGTTCTCCTTCTGATCAACGGAGCGTATCTCCTACTTTCGTAGCACCTTGCCGATTCAAATCGGATCTGCGTTCGCCTGCCCATACCAGAGTTTCGCCGGAACGGGCGCCGGTTTTCCGCAGTGTCGCTTTTCTGTCGAATCAAGCTAAGGGAATGAATATTCATGCGCGAGTTGCATATCGGGGACACTCGTGTCGCCGATGACACCGAAGCCTATGTAATTGCCGAAATCGGCCACAATCACGGTGGCAGCCTGGACAAGGCGGAAGAACTCTTCCGGCAGGCCGCCGCCTCCGGCGCCAGCGCCGCCAAGCTGCAGAAGCGCGACAACCAGGCGCTGTTCACCAAGGCCATGTACAACGAGCCGTACACCGGGCGCAACAGCTACGGCCCCACCTACGGCGCGCACCGCGAGGCGCTCGAGTTCGGCAGGCGTGAATACGTGCACCTCGCCGGGGTGGCGGCCGAACTGGGTATCGACTTCATCTCCACCGCGTTCGACCTGCCCAGCGTCGACTTCCTCGCCGAACTCGACCTGCCCGCGATCAAGATCGCCTCGGCCGACCTGACCAACACGCCGCTGCTGGCCTACGCGGCGAAGTCCGGCAAGCCGCTGATCGTCAGCACCGGCGGGGCCGACATGTCCGATGTCCGGCGTGCCATGGACACGATCCTGCCGATCACCACCGAGGTCACCCTGCTGCAGTGCACCGCGGTCTACCCGGCGACGCCGCAGGACCTGAACCTCGCGGTGATCGACACCTACCGGGCGGAGTTCCCCGACGTGGTCATCGGGTTCTCCGGGCACGACCTCGGCCCGGAGGCGAGCTGGATCGCCTACGCCCGCGGTGCCCGCGTGATCGAGAAGCACTACACCCTCGACCGGGGCCTGCCCGGCTCCGACCACAAGTTCTCACTGGACACGCCGCAGCTGGCGCGGCTGGTGGAGGGTCTCGCCGAGACACGCGCGGCGCTGGGCTCGCCGGTCAAGGCCTGCAGTGAGACCGAGGCGCCCGCGATCCGCAAGATGGGCAAGAAGCTGGTCGCGGCGCGCGATCTGCCTGCCGGGCACGAGCTCACCGAAGCGGACATCACGTTCAAGTCGCCCGGTGACGGGCTCAAGCCGTACCAGCTCGACGTGGTCGTCGGGCGCGTGCTGCAGGACGCGATCGACACGGACGGCGACATCACGCTGGCCGTCCTGGTGCCGGAGGACCCCGAGTCGGAGCTGGACACGCTACTCGCGGGAGCGGACTCCGGTGGACGTTGATCTCACCGGTGAGGTGGCCGTGGTCACCGGCGCGGGCGGGAGGCTCGGCACCATCTGGGTGTCGGCGCTGCTCGACGCCGGGGCCCACGTCCTCGGCATCGACCTGACCGACGAGCCGCCCGCGGAGCTCAAGCAGCGGGCAGGGCAGCGCTACCTCGGCGTGAGCGCCGACGTGACCGACAAGGAGTCGATCCGGGCGGCACTGAGCGTCTGCCTCCGCGATCTGGGCGCGCCGACGATCGTGGTCAACAACGCGGGCATCGACTCGCCGCCGTCGACCGATGGCGGGACCTGGCGGTTCGAGGACGTGCCCGGTGACCTGTCGGCGGCGGTGCTGGACGTCAACGCGCTCGGCGTGCTGAACGTGTGCCAGGTGTTCGGGTCCAGGATGGCCGAGCAGGGCAGGGGATCGGTGATCAACATCGGCTCCCTCTACGGCAGCGTCGCGCCGAATCCGCGGATGTACGAGCACCTCGAGCTCGATCCGCCGTTCCTCAAGCCGCCCGCCTACGGGATGTCCAAAGCGGCTGTCGCGGCGCTGAGCCGGTACCTGGCCGTGCTCTGGGGCCGCTCCGGAGTGCGGGTGAACACGCTGTCGCCCGGTGGGGTGCTCGGCGGCCAGGACGCCGTCTTCCGCAAGAAGTTCACCGACAAGGTCCCGCTGTGCCGGATGGCGCTGCCGGAGGACCTGGTCGGACCGCTGTTGTTCCTCGCGTCCGGCATGAGCGGCTATGTCACCGGGCAGGAACTGGTCGTCGACGGCGGCTACGTATGCCAGTGACCACGAAACCGGGAGATCAGATGACCGACGGACTGTCGCGGGTGCCGACCGCCGAGTTCGAGCGGGTGCTCGCCGGGGTGCCCGACCGGTACGACCGGGCCCGCGCGTTCGCCACGCTGGCGCGGATCAACACGCTCTACATGGTGATGCGGGCCGGGTCCGGGCATCTCGGGTCCAGTTTCAGCGCGATGGACGTGGTGGCCGCGCTGCTGCTCGAGGAGCTGGACGAGCCGTTCGCCGAGAACGGCGATGTGTACTTCTCCTCCAAGGGGCACGACGCGCCGGGGCTGTACGCGGCGCTGATCGGGCTCGGCGCGCTGGACGAGGACCTGGTGCACCGGTTGCGCCGGATCGGCGGGCTGCCGGGGCATCCGGACGTGCACACGCCGCACATGCCGTTCAACACCGGCTCGCTGGGGATGGGCATCTCCAAGGCGAAGGGCCTGATCCTCGCCGATCGGCTGCGCGGGGTGACCCGCCGGGTGTTCGTGCTGACCGGCGACGGCGAGCTGCAGGAGGGCCAGAACTACGAGGCACTGGCCGGCGCCGTGCACCGCGGCATGGGCGAGCTGACCGTCGTCGTCGACCACAACAAGATCCAGTCCGACACCTGGGTCCGCGACGTCAACGACCTCGGTGACCTGCCCGCGCGGTTCGCCGGGTTCGGCTGGGCGGTCCTGCGGTGCGACGGTCACGACCCGCAGGCCATCGACGCGGTGCTGCGCAAGCGTTTCGACGCGCACGCCGGGCAGCCCGCGGTGATCATCGCCGACACGATCAAGGGCGGCGGGTGCGCGACCTTCGCGGCCACCTCGATGGGGCCGGACGAGTGGCGCTACCTGTTCCACAGCGGCGCACCCTCCACAGAGGACTATCGGACGGCGCATCGTGAGCTGGTCGACGCGGCCACCGCGATACTCCGCGCGAACGGGCTCGGCGACCTGGTCCTGGCAGGCGAGGCTCCTGCGGCGCCGCGCCCGGCGGGTGGTGAACGCCTGGTCCCGGCCTATGGTGAGGCGCTGGTGGCGCGCGCGGCGCGGCACCAGGAGATTCTCGCCTTGGACGCGGACCTGGTGCTCGACACCGGCCTGATCCCGTTCTCCCAGACCTATCCCGAGCGGTTCGTGGAGTTCGGTATCGCCGAGCAGGACATGGTTTCGGCGGCTGGAGGCCTTGCCTCGCAAGGGTTCCTTCCGTTCGTGCACTCCTTCTCCTGCTTCCTGCTCGCCCGCGCGAACGAGCAGATCTACAACAACGCCACCGAGGACCGCAAGATCGTCTACGTCGGGACGCTGGCCGGTCTGCTGCCCGCCGCGCCAGGGCATTCGCACCAGGCCGTGCGTGATGTCGGTTCGGTGGCGGCGGTCCCGGGGCTGGCCGTGCTGACGCCGTGCAATATCGCCGAGGTCGGCCACGCCGTCGACTTCTGTGTGTCCACATCGGACAGTGTCTACCTGAGGCTGGCGAGCACCGCGGTCCCGGCGGCCGTCGCGGCGCTGCCCACCGGGCCCCTGGTGGCGGGCAGGGGCCGGGTCGTGCGCGAAGGCGGATCGACGATCGCGATCGGCGCCGGGCCGGTGGTGCTGGCCGAACTGCTGAGCGCGGCCGAGGAGCTGAAGGCGGATGGCATCGAGCTGACTGTGGTCAACCTGCCGTGGCTCAACCGAGTCGACCCGGACTGGCTCGCCGAGCTCACGGACGGTGCGGAATCGCTGTTCGTGGTGGAGGACCACTACCTGCGCGGCGGTCAGGCGGACACGGTCGCGCGGACGCTGCTGGAGCTCGGCGGCACGCCGCCTCGGTTCCGCGGGATCGGCGTCGATCACGTGCCGCAGTGCGGCACCGAAGCCGAAGCCCTTGCCGCACACGGGCTTTCGGCCCGGCAGCTGGCCGATGCCATCCGCGGCGAGCGGCCTGCCGTCCGGCTGGACATCACCGTTTCACCCCGTTGAACCGACCCGACAAGACTGGAGAACACCGGTGAAGACCCTGTACAACGACGTGACCCGGCCGCCGAAGGAACTGGTCGAGCAGTTCGTCGCGGTGCTCGACGAGTACAGCCCGAGCTGCCTGGTCACCGACGCGCGCAAGCGGGTCGGCGGGATCGGCGGGCTGCTCCCGGTCAAGCCCCACCACAAGATCGCGGGCCCCGCGGTCACCGTGGCGCTCTCGATCGACGACCTGGTCGACTGCATGCCGATGCTGACCAAGGTCCAGCCCGGCGACGTCATGGTCATCGCCTGCCACGAGACCCGCCGCACCGCCATGTGGGGCGGGCTGATGTCGACCCTCTCGCTGAAGGCCGAGCTCGCGGGCGCCATCGTCGACGGCGCCATCCGCGACGTCGACGAGATCCGCGACCTCGACTTCCCGATCTGGTACCGCAGCACGGTCCCGCGGCCTTCGCCCAGCCAGGTCCACGACCGCACCGAGCCGGTGCAGTTCAACGTCCCGGTCGTGGTGGACGGCCAGATCATCAACCCCGGCGACATCGTGGTGGCCGACGAGAACGGCATCGCGGTGGTGCCCAGCCTCGAGGCGCAGGACGTGCTGGACGGCACGCGCATGCAGATCGGCAAGGAGAAGCTGGTCCGCGACAAGATCAACTCCGGCGCCACGCTGGCCGAGCTGCTCGCCGAATTCGGTCACCTGTGATGCGGATCTTCCTCACCGGCGCCGACGGGATGCTCGGCACCGCGCTCACCTCCGCACTGGCCGCCGCGCCCGCCACGGCGGGGTGGCCGGTGCGCGGGGTGAGCAAGGCGGACTTCGACATCGCCGACGCCGAGGCGGTGCGCCGCGAGATCACGGCGTTCGAGCCCGACCTGGTCGTGCATTCCGCCGCGCACGCGATCGTCGACGACTGCGAACTGGACCCCGGCATGGCGGTGCGGGTCAACATCACCGGCACCGCCAACGTGGCGCGGGCGTGCAAGCTCGTCGGCGCCCGGCTGGTCTACATCTCCAGCGACTACGTCTTCGACGGCAGCGAGGTGCCCGCGGGCGGCTACCGCGAAGCCGAGGTGCCGTCGCCGCTGAGCGTGTACGGGCTGACGAAGCTCGCGGGCGAGCGGATCACCGGGGAAGTGCCGGGCGGCCTCAGCGTGCGGACGTCGTGGCTGTTCGGTGGCGCCGACCCGAAACTCGACCACGTGCTCGCCACGGTCGAGCGGATCCGCCGAGGCGAACCGGTTTCGCTGATCGCCGACCAGGTCAGCTGCCCCACCTACACCGCGGACCTGGCAGCCGCGCTGGTGTTCGTGCTGCGGCGGGCCGAGCCGGTCACCGGCACGCTCAACATCGTCAACACCGGGATCGCGAGCTGGCACGAGGTCGGCATGCGGCTGATGTCGTTGCTCGAGCCCTCGGCCGCGAGCCTGCGCCCGGTGCGGATGGACGGCAGCGGATTCGTCGGCGCGCGGCCGGCCAATTCGGCGCTGGACAACAGCTTGCTGGCCGAGCTCGGATTCACGATGCCCCACTGGAGCGACGCGGTCGGCCGGTTCGTGGCGACCCTGCCCGCTCCCGCGGTGGAAGCGGCCCGATGAGCGCGGTATGGCGTAACTGGTCGGCGACCGCCCGATGCGAACCGGCGCGCCTCGTCCGGCCGTCGGACGAGGAACAGATCGTGCGGGCGGTCGCGCTGGCGGCGCGGCAGGATCTCCCGGTCAGGGTGGCGGGCACCGGGCATTCGTTCAACCGGCTGGTCACCACCAACGGCCTGCTGCTCGATCTCACCCGGTACGCCGGGGTGCTCGGCATCGACCGCGAACGGCACACGGTCACCGTCCGGGCGGGCACCCGGCTCGGAGGGTTGTGCCGGGCGCTCGACGCGGCAGGCCTGGCCTTGCCGAACGTGGGCACCCTCGGCGAGCAGACCGTCGCAGGCGCGGTGTCCACCGGCAACCACGGCAGCGGGATCGCGCATCCGCCGCTGTCGGGCGACGTGCTCGCGCTCCGGCTGGTCACCGCGGACGGGCAGGTCAGGGAGCTGGACCGGGACACTGCCCCGGAGCTGTTCCGCTGCGCGCGCACCGGGCTCGGCGCGCTCGGCGTCATCACGGCGGTGACCTTCCGCTGCGTCCCGGCGTTCAACCTGCGGGTGCGGGAGAGTGCCGAGCCACTGGACGCGGTGCTCGAGCGGTTCGTCGACTGGGCCGCCGGCGCGGACCACGCCAGCCTGTCCTGGCTGCCGTGGACGGACCGGGCGGGCATCAGGGAGCAGTGGCGCACCGACGCGCCGGTGTCGCCGGGCGCCTCGGCCCGCGGCTACCGCACCACGCTCGACGAGGTCCGCTGCGGGCTGCTGGGGCTGGCCGGTCAGGTGGCGCCGGGAATCGTTCCCTGGGCGAACCGGCCGTCGGACGGGGGCGGTGAGCCGGTCGAGTACGTCGGCCGCAGCCACCAGGTGTTCACCTTCCCCCAGCCGGTGCGGTTCCTGGCATTGGAGCACGCGCTGTCGCTGGAGCAGGTACCCGCGGCCATCCGGCACCTGCGCGGCGCGCTGCGCGGCGGAGGGCGTTACTCGCCGTACTCGGTGCTGGTGCGGGTCGGCGGCGGTGACGACGCGCCGCTCTCGCCCGCGTACGGCAGGGCGACCGGATACATCAACCTGACGGTGCCGCGGACCGCGGCCTATCTCGAGCTGCTGCGCATCGTCGAGCACGTCCTGCGTGAGCACGGCGCGCGCC
This sequence comes from Amycolatopsis xylanica, assembly GCF_900107045.1. Classification (GTDB taxonomy): domain Bacteria; phylum Actinomycetota; class Actinomycetes; order Mycobacteriales; family Pseudonocardiaceae; genus Amycolatopsis; species Amycolatopsis xylanica. Next base: position 1,090,866 of record NZ_FNON01000003.1, on the reverse strand, counting down.
CGCACTGGGGCAAGGCGCACACGGCCACCGCCGAGGTGCTCGCGCCGCGGTACCCGGAATGGTCGACGTTCCAGCGGATTCGCGCGCAGGTCGATCCTGACGGGCGGTTCACCAACGACTACCTCGACCGGGTCATCGGCCCGGTCGGCCGACCCGATCGCGGGCGCGTGGGCGCGGCGACGAGTGAAGGGCACTGAGATGGCGACGCGAGCGATCCTGCTCGACTTCGACGGCCTGGTCTGCGACACCGAGCGCGCGGCCTTCCTTTCCTGGCAGGAGGTCTACGACTCGTTCGGGCTCGAGTTCGAACCGGCGGTCTGGGCGTCGATGACCGGCCACGCCACCGGTGAGCGGTACGCGGCCGCGTACCTGGCCGGCAAGCTCGGGCGGCCTGTCGCCGACGAGGTGATCGCCAGGCGGCGGGACCGGAAGCAGGCGCTCGCCGACCTCGAGCCACTGCGCCCCGGTGTGCGGACATTGCTCGATTCCGCCGCCGAACGGGGAATCGCCGCGGCCGTGGTGTCCAGTTCGGACAGTGCGTGGGTGCTGGGGCATCTGGCGAGGCTCGGCGTCCGCGACCACCTGGCCGCCGTGATCACCGGCGATCAGGTGCCCAAGCGCAAGCCCGATCCAGACGGGTACCTGCTGGCGTTGCGCACCCTCGGCGTGGTGGTGTCCGACGCGCTCGCTTTCGAGGACTCGTCGACCGGACTGCGCGCGGCACTCGCCGCGGGCCTGCGCTGCGTGGCGGTGCCGAGCTCGGTCGCCGTGGACCCGGACTTCACCGGCGCGGACCGGGTACTCGACTCGCTGGCCTGCTTCGAGCTGGACCCGGTGATGGCCCGATGACGGCGCTGGAGCCGATGAACGCACTGGCCGCGCCCGCCACCGACCATCCACAATGGATCTGGCGGAACGGCGAGCTGACCGGCTGGCGGGACGCGACGATCCACGTCAACGCGGTAGGCCACGCGTCCGTCGCCGCGGTGTTCGAAGGAGCCAAGGCCTATCGCGCCGCCGACGGTGAGCGGCTGCTGGTCTTCCGGCTCGACGAGCACCTGCGCAGGCTGTACCAGTCGGCGAGGATCTGCCGCCTGAACCTGCCGTTCGACGTGGACCGGCTGCGCACGGCGGTGCTCGAATTGCTGCGGGCCAACGAATACACCGAAGACGCGTACCTGCGGCCCTGGGCGTTCCCGCGTGGCCTCATCCGCGAGCAGATGGTGCCCGCCGGCGCGGACTGCGAGGTGGTGATCGACAGCTGGCGGTTCCGTAGCGGGCTGTCCGGGACCCGAGGTGTCACCGCGGCGGTGAGTTCGTGGCTGCGGATCAGCGACGCCTCGACGCCGCCGAGGGTCAAGGCGTTCTCCAACTACCACAACGGAAGGCTCGCGCTGATGGAGGCGAGGGAGAACGGGCACGACTGGCCGATCATGCTCAACGCCCGCCATCAGGTCAGCGAAGGACCCGGCGCCTGTGTCGCGCTGGTGCGCGACGGCCAGGTCATCACCCCGTCGATCAGCAGCGGCGTGCTGGAGAGCATCACCAGGGACACCGCGCTGACCCTGCTGGGCGAGCTGGGCGTCCCGGTGGCCGAGCGCGAGGTCGACCGCAGTGAGCTGTACCTGGCCGACGAGTTGTTCTTCATGGGCACAGCGTGGGAGATCCTGCCGGTGACGAAGGTGGACGGGCTGATCGTCGGCGACGGCTCACCCGGACCGGTGGCCACCGCGCTGGCCGCTCGCTACCAGGAGGTCGTGCGGGGAACCGGCGGGCACCCGGACTGGCTCACCGAGGTCGCGTTCTGATGCGCGCCGTCGTGGTCGGGCGGACGGGCGGCCCCGAAGTGCTCGAGGCGCGTGAGATGCCGGATCCCCGCCCGGAGCCTGGCGAGGTCGTCGTCGAGGTCGAGGCGGCCGGGGTCAACTTCGTCGACGTGTACTTCCGGTCGGGCCGCTACCCGGTGCCGTTGCCTTATGTGCCGGGGCAGGAGGGCGCGGGCATGGTGCGCGAGCTCGGCGACGGTGTCGACGGCATCGGGATCGGCGACCGGGTCGCGTGGGCGAACCTCCCCGGCGCCTACGCCGAACGTGTCGCGGTGCCCGCTCATCGGCTGGTCCGGCTCCCCGCCGGGGTCGGCGCCGAGACCGCGGCGGCGGTGCTGCTGCAGGGCATGACCGCGCACTATCTGCTGCACGACACCTACCGCGTGCGGCCGGGTGACACCGTCGTCGTGCACGCCGCGGCGGGCGGGGTCGGGTTGCTGCTGACCCAGTGGGCCCGGTTGCTCGGCGGCCATGTCATCGGCACGGTTTCCACACCGGACAAGGAAAAGCTCGCGCGGGCGGCCGGCGCCGACGAGGTTGTCGTCGGGTACGACGGCCTGGCGGCGGCGGTGGCCGGGCTGACCTCGGGCGACGGGGTGGCCGCCGTGTACGACGGCGTCGGCGCGCCGACCTTCGAGGCGAGCCTCGCCGCGCTGCGCCCGAGAGGCGTGTTCGCGCTGTTCGGCCAGTCCGGCGGGCCGGTGCCGCCGGTGGACCCGCAGCGGCTCAACCACGCGGGATCGGTTTTCCTGACCCGGCCCAACCTCGAGCATCACATCGCGGGCGGCGAACTCGCCACGCGCGCGAACGCCGTGTTCGACCTGATCGGCGCGGGCAGGCTGCGGGCGCACATCGGCGCGGCCTATCCGCTGGCGGAAGCCGCGAACGCGCACCGGGACCTCGAACGGCGCCGGTCGGCGGGGAAGCTCGTACTGACCATCGGCGAACCAGCAAGCTTGGAGACAACCGGATGAACAGCCCGGCCACGATCACCATCGGCGGCGAACTCACCGTGCGGCGGCTCGGTTTCGGCGCGATGCACATGACCGGACCCGATGAATGGGGACCGCCCGCCGACGTGCCCTCGGCACTCGCGGTGGCGCGCCGGGCGGTGGAGCTCGGGGTCGACTTCATCGACACCGCCGATTCCTACGGGCCCGCGGTCGGCGAGGAGCTGCTCGCCGAGGCGCTGCACCCGTACCCGGCAGGCCTGGTGATCGGCACCAAGGCGGGGCAGGCCAGGCCGTCGCGGTCGGTGTACACCCCGCTCGGCCGCCCGGAGTACCTGCGCCAGCAGGCGGAACTGAGCCTGCGCCGCCTGCGGCTGGAGCGCATCGACCTGTTCTGGCTGCACCGCATCGATCCGCGGGTGCCCGCGGCCGACCAGTTCGGCGCGCTGCGGCAGCTGCAGGACGAGGGCAAGATCGGCCACATCGGCCTGTCCCAGGTCTCGGTGGCCGAGCTCGAGGAGGCCAGGGCGACCATCGACGTGGTGGGCGTGCAGAACCTCTACAACCTGACCCAGCGTGACGACGAGGACGTCCTCGACTACTGCGAGCGCGAGGGCCTGGTGTTCGTGCCGTGGCTCCCGATCGCCTCCGGCGCGCACGCCGAGCCGGGTGGCGCGCTCGGCGAGGTGGCCGCGGAGATCGGCGCCACCCCGGTGCAGGTCTCGCTGGCCTGGCTGCTGCACCGCTCACCGGTCGTCGCGCCCATCCCGGGCACCCGCTCTGTCGCGCATCTCGAGGAGAACGTCGCGGCCGCGGACATCAAGCTCACCGACGAGCAGTTCGCGCGGCTGAGTGCGTGAGTCAAGCGGTCGCGCGCAGTTCGTCGCGCGCGACCGCCTGCATGGCTTCGATGACCGCACGGACCGCGGGCCGTTTGGCCGACTCGGCCCGCGACACCGCGTAGACATGCCTGCTCAGCACCGGCTGGACCGGCACGATCCGCACCCCGTCCGGCAGGTGGTCCCTGCCGAGCCTCGGGATGATCGCCGCGCCGAAACCGGCGGCGACGAGCCCGAATTGAGTGGGGTATTCGCCCGCGGTGTGCGCGATGTCGGGTTCGGCGCCCAGCAGGCGCAGGGTGCTGACGAGCCATTCGTGACAACCCGATCCGGGCGGCCAGGTGACCCAGGTTTCATGCGAAAGCTCTTCGAGATTGACGAATTCCCGGTCCGCGAATCGATGATTTTCCGGAAGGGCCACATCAGTGAGATCGTCGAGCAGCGGCGACCGGTGCAAACCGTCGGGAATGGCCAGCGGTGCGTTGTACCAGTCCTGTACCACCGCGAGGTCGAGATCGCCGCGGGCGACCAGCGGGATCGACTCGTGCGGCTCCTGCTCGCGCAGGGTCACGGTGAGCGCGGGGTGATCGGGCCGGAGCCGGGAGAGCGTCGGCACCAGCAGGCCGCGCGCGGCGGTCGGGAACGCCGCGATCGTCACGCGCCCGGCGACCGCGCCCCGATGCGCCTCGACCCGTGCTTCGGCCTCTTCGACCAGCGAGAAGATCCGGTTCGCGTAGTCGACCAGCAGATGCGCCGCGTCGGTGAGCTTGACCCCGCGGCCGTGGCGTTCGAGCAGCGGCTGGCCCACGGTCCGCTCCAGCTTGCCCAGGCGCTGCGACAGCGCCGAGGTGGTCACGTGGAGCGCGTCCGCCGCGGCCCGCACGGACCCGCTGGCCGCCACCGCGTGCAAAGCGCGCAACTGGAGAAGATCGATCACGTAGACATTCTAAACAGACGGGTCGAGTAATAGTTGCTTGAGCTGAACGGCCTGCTCTGTGAGACTTGAATCGGGAGCAGGCGGGAAATGGTTCGTTCGCGGTAAATTGTTTTTCAACTTGGGGGCGTTGGTGACTGATTTCGCATTGATCGGCGCCGGTGCTGGGGGCACTTTTCTGTTCAGCCGTATTATCGACGAGCTGGAGAGAAATGGTGCCGACGTGACGGGAAAGCGCATCACCGTCATCAATCCCGACGCGACCTTCGGTACTGGGACGGCGTACGGGCCCGGCAACGGCGAAGCGCTGCTCAACCGCTCGACCGGGCGGATGGACCTGGCCGGGGACGGCCGGTTCGCCCGCTGGGTGGCGAGGCCCGGCGCGGTACGGCAGGCGCTGGCGGAGAAGGAATTCCTGCCGCGCCGCACCTTCGGCGAGTACCTCGCGGCGATGCTGCGCGAGTCGATCCGGCGGGCCAGGCGGATCGGCGTCGTGGTCGACGTGGTCCGCGACGAGGCGATCGGTGTCCAGGCTGGCCCGTCCGGCGGGTACCGGGTGGACACCGCCGGGTCGGGGCCGGTTTCGGCCGGAGCGGTCGTGCTCGCCATGGGCGCGCCGGGCAGCCATGATCAGTACGCGCTGACGGGCGCGCCGGGGTATGTGCCGCAGGCGCCGCCGTTCGGCGCGGAGTTCGAGGCGATTCCGGACGGCGCGCGAGTCGGCGTGCTCGGCAGCCGCCTCAGTGGCATCGACACCGCGTTGCACCTGCTCTCCCGCGGGCACACCGGGCCGATTTCGCTGCTGTCACGCGGCGGGATGCTGCCGTCGGTGCGAGGCGACAACCCGGCATGGGAACTGCAGGCGTTCACCCCGCACGCCATGCGCCGAGTGCGGGCGCGGGAGGGCGCGGACTTCGGCCTGCGCAGCGTTTTGCGCGAACTGTCAGGAGAGCTGCGGCTCGCCGGCGCCCGGTTCTCGGACATCGGGCTGACATCGGGACTTACGGCGGCGCAGTCGCACCGGCGGCTCGAAGAAGACCTCGCCCGCTCGCACGAGCCGGTCGCGTGGCAATCGGTGCTGGCCTCGACCAACGAGGTGATTTCCGTGTGCTGGCAAGCATTGCCGGCCACGCATCGGCACTGGTTCCTGCGGAACCTGCACAGCGGGTGGATGGCCCGCCGGGTGCCGATCCCGGTGGTCAGTGCCCGCGCGCTCGACGCCGCGATCAAGTCCGGCGCGATCGGCCTGGTCGCCGGCGTGCACGACATCCGCGCGGCCCGTCAGGGTTTCGAGGTGGCCGCCGAGTCGGGTGGTGAGCGGTTCGACTGGATCGTCAACTGCACCGGTGCGGCCAGGACCGTCCACAAGGGAGCGTCGAGGCTGACCGATCAGCTGCTCGGCGACGGCATCGCCGCCCGTGACCTGTTCGGCGGACTGCGACTCGAACCACGGACCGGCCGGGTGCTGGCCGCGGACGGGGAAGTCCAGGACGGGCTGTACGCGCTCGGCGCACTCACCTGCGGAGCCCACTACGTGACGAGCGCGATCGACGTCGTCGGACGGCAGGCCGAACTGATCGCGGAGCAGATCGTGGCCGCGTTGACCGAACCGCAACTCGCCCAAGCCGTCAGCTGACACTGGAGGAAATCGATGACGCGTCTCATTCTCTCGCCACTGAAGGTCATCCTTCGCAACACACCGGAGGAATGGCTCGAAGCGACCGGCGGGGACACGATCCTGCTCACCGGGTTCGACCAGGACCACTCGCCGGAGTGGCTGGACGAGAACTACGGCAAGAGCTTCCAGAAGATCATCGCGTTCCGTTCGTACGCGGCCAACGACCTGGTGCTGAAGACGGCCGACGAGCTGTTCGCCGAGCACACCATCGAGGCTGTCGTGCCGATGGCCGAGATCGATGTGCTGCGCGCGGCCCTGCTGCGTGAGCGTCACAACCTGCCCGGTTTGCTGCCGCAGGACGCGGTTTACCTGCGCGACAAGATCCTGATGAAGGAGAAGGCATCGGCGGCCGGCGTCCCGGTCGCCAAGTGGAAGCGGGTCACGAACGCGCTCGAGGTCGTCGATTTCGCCGCCGAGGCCGGCTATCCGATCGTCCTGAAGCCGATCGACGGCCGCGGGTCCGCGCACACCTTCGTGATCGACTCGCCCGCCGAGCTCGACGAGCACCTGGAGAACGGCGTGCTGTCGGCGACCGACCGGTTGCCCGACCTGATCGTCGAGGAGTTCATCCACGGCAAGCAGTACCGGATCGACGGTTTCTACGCGCGCGGCAAGTGCCAGTTCATCAGCGCGGGCCGGTTCATCGGCACCCACCTGGAATTCCTGGCAGGCGGTCACCTGATCAACGCGCTGCTGGACGCCAAGAGCGAACTGGCCAAGGAGCTGGTGGCGTTCACCAGGAACATCCTCGAGAACGTGCTGCCGCTCGGCGAGGACGGCATGTTCCACGTCGAGGTGTTCCGGCGGCCCAACGGTGAGCTCGTACTCGGCGAGGCCGCCGCCCGGCTGGCCGGCGCGTCGGTGTTCGAGGAGAACCTGGCGAGCTTCGGGGTGAACTTCAAGATGGCCGCCGTCCGTTCCTACTGCGGGTTCGAGCCGCCGTCCTGGCCGCCAGGCGAGCAGCTGCAGCAGCGCCTCGCCGGCCACGTGCTGATCTCGCCGAAACCGGGCGTCCTGGTCAAGGCGCCTGAGGCGCTGCCGTTCGACTGGGTGTACAGCTTCCGCTGCGGGCCCGTCGGAAAACGGTACGAGGCGATGGCCTACACCAATGCCGAGGTCGCGACGATCCTCGTCACCGGCAAGGACGACCGGGAGATCGAAGACCGCCTCATCGAGGCGATCGCCTGGTTCCACGACAACACCGAATGGGAGCAGGACTGACAGTGGACCACAACTCGGCTGGGCAAGGGCGGGGGCCGCTCGCCTATCGCGGGTACCGGGCGTTGTGGCTGATCGGGCTGGGCCGGAACTTCGGCACCTGGATGCACAACATGGCGGCCGCGGCGGCGCTCGCCACCTTGAGCCCGTCGCCACTGGTGAACTCGTTGCTCTACGCGACGACCATGGTGCCGATCTTCTTCTTCTCCTTCCCCGCCGGGTTGTTCGCCGATCGGTTCGGGCGCGGTTTCATCCTGTTCTGGTCCAGCGCGGTGAGCATCCTCGCCGCCGCCGGTTTCCTGGCGCTGGATCTGACCGGCGGCCTGACGGTCGGCTGGCTGCTCGGGCTCACCTTCGCGATCAACACCAGCTGGGCGGTCACCTACCCCGCGTGGAACGCCGAGGTCTCCGCGGCACTGCCGAGGGAACTGGTGAAGGACGGCGCGAGCCTGAACAGCCTTTCCTACAACCTCGCGCGCACCATGGGCCCGGCGATCGCGGGCTTCGTCTACAGCGGTTTCGGCGGGGCGCCGGTCTATCTGCTCAACGCGCTGTCCTTCGTCGGGCTGCTCGCTTATTTCTTCGGTCATCGCTCGACCGACCGGTCCGCGGGGGCCACCCTGACGGTTCCCGACGCGTTCCGGCAGACGATCGCGCTCGTCCGGGAATCGGTGCTGTTCCGCGCCGTGCTCATCCGTGGCTTCCTGTACTTCTTCGTCGGGCAGACGATCTGGAGCATGCTTCCGGTCTACGTCATGCGCGAGCGAGGGCTTTCGGAAAGCCAGATGGGCTTCGCCTCGGCCTCGGCGGGTGTCGGCGCGATCGCCATGGCGCTGCTGTACCCGAGGCTGCGCCGCCGGTACGAGGACAACTGGATCCTGCTCGGAGCGGGCGTGATCACCGCCGCGTGCACGGCGGTGCTGCCCGCACTGACGACGGTCCCGCAGATGGCGGTCCCGCTGGCCGTCTACGGCGCGGTGTACGCGGTCGCGGTGACGATCAACAACGGCCTGATCCAGGTGCACGTGCCGATCGACATGCGGGCACGCGCGGTCGGCCTGTACGTGGTGGTGCTCTACGGCGTCCAGTCCGCGGGCTCGGTGGTGGCGGGCTGGCTCGCGGGGCTGTGGGGCTATGGCTGGGCTTTCGGTGGCCTCGGGGCGGCATTGCTGTGCTGCAGCGTGCTCGGCGTCCTCCGCTGGCCGGTGACCGAACCGCAGGTGACCCATCAAGTCCGGTCGTGAACGGCAAAATCAAAGATCAACTGGGAGAATCGTGATGACGGATAGTGTCGAGACTTTCGCGCTCGGCGGAGACCTTCCGGTGCGCCGGATCGGGTTCGGCAACCGCTGGCTGGCAGGCCCGAACTCGTGGGGCCCGCCGGAAGACCCGGCAGGCGCGGCCGCGGTCGTCCACCGCGCGGTCGAACTGGGCGTGAACTTCTTCGACACCGCGGACTGCTACGGCCCCGCGGTGGCCGAAGGCGTGCTCGCCGACGCGCTGCACCCGTACCCGGAGGGCCTGGTCGTCGCGACCAAGGTGGGCATGACCCACCCCAGCCCCACCGAGTGGATTCCGCTGGGGCGCCCGGAATACCTCCGCCAGCAGGTCGAGCTGAGCCTGCGCAGGCTGCGCCTGGAGACCGTCGATCTCCTTTACCTGCACCGGATCGACCCGGCGGTGCCATTGGCCGACCAGCTCGGCGCACTCGCCGAGCTGCGCGAGGCGGGCAAGATCCGTCACATCGGCTTGTCCGAGGTGACCGTCGAGCAGATCAAGGAGTCGCGCGACATCACCCCGATCGCCAGCGTCCAGAACCGGTACCACCTCACTGACCGCAAGTCCGAGGCGGTGCTCGACTTCTGCGAGCAGGAAGGCATCGCCTTCGTCCCGTTCCTGCCGATCGGCAAGGGCGCGCACACCGCGGGCGACGGCGTACTCGCGACCATCGCCGGTGAGCTCGGCGCGACCCAGGCACAGGTCGCGCTGGCCTGGCTGCTGCTGCGTTCGCCGGTGATGCTGCCGATCCCCGGCACCAAGTCGCTCGCGCACCTCGCGGAGAACGTCGCCGCGCAGGCGATCGATCTCACGGACGATCACCTGCGCCTGCTCGGCGCCTTGTCCCAGTAGGAACCTGCAGTGCGGGGCGGGCGGTTCACATCGTCCGCCCCGCCTTTAGTGTTTCGGTACGTGAAACGGATCTTGCTCAGGGCAGGGGCGGGATCCGGGTGCTCAGCGACGAAGAGGTCAGCTGTGTCACGGTCGACAAGACCGTTGTCGGCAAGCCACTGCACCGCGCGACGATTCGCGCGTTCGTCGCTGAGACCTTCCGCGAAGTCCGCCATGTCCTGATACCAGACGTAAGGCGGCAAGGGGTTGATCGCCATCAGGTCCACGTCGTCGAGATCGACCGGATTCTTGCCGTCTACGCCGTTGCGCAGATCATCGGCGGATTGGTGATCGAGCAGTCCGCACAAGGCGTGATCAAGGGCAGATACGAAGTGTCCGCTGGATATCGGTGCGGTCTTTGATGAGCTGATCCGGCGCGGGCGGGTAGACCAGCTCCTAGCCGTCACGCTCCGGCTTGTGCCGGGACAGGCGCGAGCTGTTGACTTCGACGAGTCTTATAACTTGAGCAATTCCGATGTCCGGACGCCTCCTTCCAGCCGACCTCATCTCTGTGCCGTCTTCACCTTGGAGAAGTGACACGTTAGTCTGAAACGGGCCACTGTCAGGTGACAAACTTGGCGAGAACGTGGGCCGGACCCTGGGGAGGGGCTCTTGTCTGTTTGGAAGTCGGCGGTCGATCTGCGTTGGGCGATCCAAGAGGACTATCTGATCCGCGATCTCGCCGACCATGTTGGAATTCGCTATGACCCGACCGTTGAGCATGGAGAGATCGGTTCGTGGCGGAGAAGCCTTCCTGCCTTGCTGAACCTTCTCTGCGATGCTCGACTGGGCCACATCCAGGTCTTTCTCGAGTACCAGCTGCCGTACTGCCCGAGGCGTGTCGACGCGCTGCTCTGTGGAGTTCATCCAGATACCGGTCAACCGTCCTACGTGCTCATCGAGCTCAAGCAGTGGGAACGGGCTGCCAACTTGGGGAATGGCTTGGTGCGTACCGAGTACCGGCGGCATCAGCCGCTCCTCCACCCCGCGGAGCAAGTCCGGCGGTACTGCCGCCATCTGGTCGAGTTCATCCCCTATCTGGCCAGGAAACCCATGCTGGTCAAGGGGATGGCGTACTTGCACAATGCCTACCGCACCGAAGCGTGGGAGCTCGACGACTTCGAATTCGACGACTTCGGGCAGCTTTACACCGCGGACCAGATGGGCGACTTGGTGTCGGATTTGTGGTCGTTGCTCGACGCGGACCCAGATACGGCCGACGCTGCCAGGCTGGCAGCGTCGGAACTCGAATCCGCGGTGCACGCCCCGGCGAGGACCCTGCTGAAGACGGCCGCCGATTCGATGGCGGGCCGGGACGATTTCGTCTTGCTGGATGAGCAGCAGGTGGCGTACGAGTTGGTTTTGACCGCGGTCAAAGAAGCCGATGAGACAAAGACCAAGAAGGTTATCCTGGTGATCGGCGGACCGGGATCCGGCAAGAGCGCCATAGCGGTAAGCCTGCTTTCCGCGCTGGCCAGACGGGGGCGCCGGGCTCTGCATGCGACTGGGTCCAAGGCGCTCACCGAGACGTTGCGGCAGGAGGTCGCAGGCGGCGATGAGCGAGCTGCGAAAGTGTTCACCTACTTCAATGAGTTCGGTGGCGCCCCTGAGAATGCCTTGGACGTGCTCATCTGCGATGAAGCGCATCGTGTTCGTGGCCATCCTGAGCCTCCGAACAGCCGGAGCAGGCGGATTCCCGGTCAGATCGATCAGCTCATCGACGCGGCGAAGGTGCCTGTGTTCCTGCTGGACGAGCATCAAGTCGTGCGCCCAGGGGAGATCGGAAGCAGGGACACGATCGCCAGGATCGCTCGAGCAAAGGGCTGCGACGTCCAGGAGGTCCACCTCGACGGGCAGTTCCGTTGTGGCGGCTCGTCCAACTACGACGAGTGGGTCTTGCGCTTGCTGGGGCTTGCTGACGACGGGCCGGTCGTATGGTCCGACCTGGTCAAGGGCACAGACGACGAATACGTCGTCGACGCGGTCGAGTCGCCGTACACGTTGGAGTCCTGGCTACGCCGTCAGGCTGAGAACTTTTCGGGCACCGCAAGGATGGCGGCCGGGTTTTGCTGGGAGTGGAGTGATGCCGTCAAGCGGAACGGCGAGTACACGCTCGCCGAGGATGTGCGGATCGGCGGATGGCGGCGCCCCTGGAACACCAAGCCCGGCGCGAAGGTAGCGGGAGTTCCGTCTGCTTCGCTCTGGGCATCCGACCCTGCGGGATTCGGTCAGGTCGGGTGCATTTACACAGCTCAGGGATTCGAGTACGACTGGTCCGGCGTGATCTTCGGCGGGGACCTCGTGGTTCGTGACGGCCAGTGGGTCGCTCGGCGTGAATTCTCGCGGGATCGCCCTGTGAAGCGGGCGAATGACGTGGTTTTCGATCGCCTGGTGCGAAATACTTACAAGGTGCTGCTGACGCGAGGCATGCAGGGCGTTTGCGTCTACTCCGTCGACGACGAGACGAACGAGTTCCTTCGTAAGTACGCCCGCTAGCGTGGCGATCTATCACGTCGTCAACAAGGCCTACCCAGCTAAAAATGAGCTTATTCATGTGAGCTCTTGCCGAAGAGACTCATTCCCTCGCGGGTGCGCCGGCTAGGGGTCAACGGGCACGGGGATAAGTCCCGCATGCGGCTATCGCGGCAACTGCGCCCTTAACGTTCGCCGGATCTGAGCCTCCGTCCGCAGTGTGGCTGGGCTGCGATGTCAGATCGATTCGTGAAATGTTGCGTCTTGGCGGTATATAAGCTGTATTCCGCATTCCTTGATAAGGTTTCCGGCTGATTCGGACGGCTTGTCTGGCAGCAGAATCGCTAGTTTCGCGTCGGCTTTGATGTGGCGCCGGTAGTCAAATAGCTGCCCGATTGCCATTCGCACATTTTCCCTGCTGCAGGAGCCTTTTGCTTCGATAAGCAGATCGCGTTGGTAGTCAAAGGCATCGCATACGAGCAGTTCGCCTGAGGGAAGTCTTACCCATAGCGCGCGCAGGTCCCTGTTGAGGTAATCGCGGTACTGCTTGAGTAGTTTCGCTTCGGGGTAGGTGATGAAACCGGATGTGGCTAGTTGATAGGTGGATCTTTCGTTGGGGGCCTGACCAAGTGGCCTTGAGCCGAATACCGGTTCAGCTGGCAAAGCAGGTTTTGTCCGGCTGCGCTGTTTGGCAATGTCGGCAATAACCCGCCATTCCCTGGGCAGCGGAATGGGGTTTCCGTATCCAGGCATGCGCATGACCAGGGAGTCGGCGAACGTGGCGGTGGCGGCTAAGAACCTTTTGGTTATCGGATCCTCGAAGAGGTGTCGTTCGAACCGGAGGTTCACGACGGTGGCTTCGTTGGGACTGGATGTCCAATATGGGTCGAATTCCCTGGTCAAGTAGGGAGCTGAAGCGAGTGTGCCGATGCCGTACACCCCTGCTTCTGGACCGGCGACCCAAATGGCGAAGTGATCGCCACTCTTGAGTTCTTTGAGGTGTTTGCCCACGGTCCACCGGTTGATGGCGTCCGAGCCGTCTTCCCAACATTTCCAGATATCCCAGGTGTCTGGCATGCACTGGAGCAGCCAGGACCGTGGGGCCCGGGATGTGGGAAGGAGGTGTGCGACCTTGGCGTAGTCGGATTTCAGAGTGACGCTTCGTAATGGCACGGACATGCCCAACGGCACCAGCACGTCGTGCGCGGGAATCGGTGATGGGAACTCGTTGATATCGCCGAGCGCCATCATGTGTTCCCAGGTCTTGCCCTCGCTGTCGATGCCCCATACCGACTTGGCGGCATCGTAGTTGTGGAAGGTGTGCAAGATAGTGGCTTCGGCGATAAAGGTCTTGTCCGCGTAGAAGAGTACCTTGTCCCCGGCGCGCCGGTCGCGCAACGCCTTCGCCTTGGGGTTGCTGTCAATACTTGGCGGGGTGGATCCCCAGAGCCGGGCAATACCGTCTGGAAAGAGCCGAGCCAGCGTCGCGAAGTCCGGGCCGAGCGCCAACTCATGGTCGGCGAGGCTGATACCTTGCCGGACGGATCGGTCGAAGTTCGCTGGGCCGCGGTCTTTCACTCCTCCCCGGGGCTGCAACACCAGCTGCGCACTCGTCATGACCTTGAGACTAGCGTGGCCTGCGCCTCGGTCCTATGACAAGTGTGTTGACGCCATGCTTGTGAAGCTGGAGGTGGAGGCGCGCGGTTTCGGTATCCGTCAGCAGACTGGCAGCTTTGCCGCGGACCAGCTCTCCGCGTCGCCTTCCATCGTGGAGCGGCGATCTGAGGTTGGGCGATCCAAGGCTGGGATTGGAGCGACCCGGTCAAGCAGAACGGCGAGTACGCCCTGGAGAAGATGTCCGGACGGAAGCCAGCGACGACGTTGGAACACCAACGAGTTCCTCCGGGCATACGACCATTGGATATCAGGCGGTACGTGTGTGCCCCCGGCAGGATTCGAACCTGCGACACCCGCTTTAGGAGAGCGGTGCTCTATCCCCTGAGCTACGAGGGCGGGGACATGCACCCCCACCCTACCGGCCCAGGCCCTGCCGGACATGCACCGGGTGTGTGACGTCTCGGTGAGGTCTCAGGGGAGCACGTGAAGGTGTCTCGTTTCGAAACTCCCGGTGCCAGTAGGTAGCCTTCCTTAACGGTTGCGGGAGACCCGCGCCACCGGACGCCGGAGGGCTTCGTTGATCAAGCTCATGTTCGCGGACGACGAGGAACTGGTTCGCTCAGGGCTGCGCGCGATGATGTCGGGTGCGCCTGACATCGAGATCGTGGGCGAAGCGAGTGACGGGAGATCCGCGGTCGAGGCCGCGCGGCGGTATCACCCTGATGTGGCGTTGCTCGACATCAAGATGCGGGCCCCTGACGACGGCATCCGGGCGCTGCGGGCCATCCTCGCGCTGCCGGATCCGCCGACCGTGGCCATGCTGACCACCTTTGACATCGATGAGTACGTGAGCCTCGCGCTGCGGCTCGGTGCCAATGGATTCCTGCTCAAGGACATCGATCCGGCCGCGCTGCTCAGGGCGGTCAGGGATCTGGCCAGGGGTGGAGCGGTGCTCGACCCGGGTGTGGCCGCGCGGATGGTCAGCGCTCATCGGGATGAGCAACGGGCCGCTCAGCCGGCACGGAAGCTGCTCGCGTCTCTGTCCGAACGGGAGCGCGAGGTGGTCGGGTTGATCGGTCAAGGGCTGTCGAACGCCGAGATCGGCGGGCAGCTGCACCTGTCCGAGGCGACGGTCAAGGGGTATGTCTCCGCCGTGCTGTCGAAGATCGGGGCCGCCAACCGCGTACAGGCCGCGCTGCTTGCTTATCGCGGCGGGCTACTCGGGTAAAAAGTGCTGCTCACGGCGCTGGAGTTCCTGGGACTGGTCGCGTTCGCGGCTTCGGGGGCGTTGGCGGCGGTCAGGGCTCGGCTGGATGTCTTCGGGGTCGTCGTCGTGGGGCTCACGACGGCGCTCGGGGGCGGGGTCATGCGGGACGTGATGCTCGGGATCCATCCGCCGACGTCACTCCGGAACTGGCCTTACCTGGCGACCTGTGCCGTAACCGCACTCACCGTGTTCGTGTTTCACCCGCAAGTGGCACGGCTGCGGCGGGGCATGCTGCTCGCGGACGCGCTCGGGCTGGGCGTGTTCGCGACCGCGGGGACGACGACGGCGCTGAACTACGGGGCGCCCGTGTACGCGGCGTGTCTTATCGGGATGACCTCGGGCATCGGCGGTGGTGCCGTGCGAGATCTCCTGCTCCGGGAAATACCGCTGGTGCTGCGGCGGGAGATCTACGCGGTGGCCGCGCTGGCCGGGGCGACGCTCGTCGGGGTCGGTTACGTTCTGCGACTCCCGTCCGCGGCGACCACCGTAGTGGCCGCGGCCGTGGTCGTCGCGCTGCGGGTTTTGGCTCTTTGGCGGCGGTGGAACGCGCCGGTCGCCAAAGATGCTTCGTGAAATCTGTGTTTGTTCTTAGGCGCGTCTCAGCACGCTGGGTAAAACTACAGCCATGCGCATTCTCGTAGTCGACGACGACAGGGCCGTTCGGGAGTCCCTGCGTCGTTCCCTTGAGTTCAACGGCTACAAGGTCGACCTGGCCAGTGACGGTGCGCAGGCGCTCGAAGCGATCATCGCGAGCAGGCCGGACGCGATGGTCCTCGACGTGATGATGCCTCGGCTGGACGGCCTCGAGGTCGCCCGCAGGCTGCGCAGCACCGGCGACGACCTGCCGATCCTTGTCCTCACCGCCCGCGACACCGTCTCGGACCGGGTGTCCGGGTTGGACGCGGGCGCCGACGACTATCTCCCCAAGCCGTTCGCGCTCGAGGAGCTGCTCGCGCGGCTTCGCGCGCTCCTGCGCCGTGCCATGCCGGACACCGACTCCGGCCAGGTCAGCGAGATGCTCACGTTCGGCGATCTGACCCTCGATCCCGGAACGCGCGAGGTGCGGCGCGGGACCAGGGAGATCAGCCTGACCCGCACCGAGTTCGCCTTGCTCGAACTCTTCCTTTCTTACCCGAAACACGTGCTCACCAGGGGCCGGATCTTGGAGGAGGTATGGGGCTACGACTTCCCGACGTCCGGCAACGCGTTGGAGGTCTACGTCGGGTATCTGCGCCGGAAGACGGAGGCGGAGGGCGAGCCGAGGCTGATCCACACGGTCCGCGGCGTGGGCTACGTGCTGCGCGAGACTCCTCCGTGATCGACCTGGCGGACCCCAAGCCACCCACCCGGTTCTCGCTGCGTCGCAGGGTCGCCCTGCTCGCCGCCGCTTGTGTGGCCGGCGCGGTCGCGCTGGCGTCGATCGGCGCTTATTACACAGTCAAGGAGAACCTGTACCAGCAGCTCGACGACAACCTGCGTGTCAGGGCGGGCAACGCGGTGATCTCGCCGACGGTCGAGTCCGGTATCGAGTCGATCCCCGGTGCGTTCCTGTCGAGTGTCGACATCCAAATCGGACAGCTCAGCATCGCGTCCAACCCCCGAGGTCAGCTGACCTATCCGCGGGCAGGCAACCCCCCGGCCTGGGGTGCGTCGGAACTAGCCGTCGCGCAGGGCACCTCCGAAGAATCGATCCGCACCGACCAGCGGACGGACTCGCGGGTCATCGCGCTTCCCAACGGACATGGCACCGCCATGGTGCTGGCGCAATCGCTTGCGTCGACCAAACGCACGCTGAACGAGCTTTCCGTCGTTCTGCTGCTGATCGGTGGCGCGGGCATCCTGCTCGCCGCCGCGGCGGGCACGGCGGTGGCGCGGGGAAGCCTGGCGCCGGTCGAACGGCTGACCCAGGCGACCGAACGGGTCACCCGCACGGGTGATTTGACGCCGATCCCGGTCAGCGGCGATGACGAACTCGCCCGGCTGACCACCAGCTTCAACACCATGCTCGGGACGGTCAGCGAGTCGCAGGAACGACAACGGCAGCTCGTCGCGGACGCCGGCCATGAGCTGCGCACGCCCTTGACCTCGCTCAGGACGAACCTCGAGCTCCTGCTGAGCGCGAGCAGGCCGGGCGCGCGGACGTTGCCGGACGAGGACCGGGCTGAGATCGAGGCCGATATCCGCGGTCAGCTCGACGAACTGACGCAGCTGATCGGCGACCTCGTCGAACTCGCCCGTCAGGACGAGCCGTACGCGCAGTTCGAGCGGGTCGAGTTCGCCGACGTGGTCGAGCGGGCGCTGGACCGGGCGCGGCGGCGGGCCGGGGAGATCGACTTCGCGGTCGATCTCCAGCCTTGGGTGCTCAGTGGTGACTCCAGTGCGCTTGAGCGCGCGGTGTTGAACCTGCTGGACAACGCGGTGAAGTTCTCGCCGCCCGGATCGTCCGTTCAGGTGCGGTTGTTCGCGGTCGGTGACGGCAGCGCCGTTCTCGAGGTCGCCGACGCGGGTCCCGGCATCGCCGACGAGGACCTGCCGAAGGTCTTCGACCGCTTCTACCGCTCGTCAGAGGCCCGTACCCTGCCGGGTTCCGGGCTCGGCCTCGCGATCGTCAAGCACGCCGCGGAGCGGCACGGCGGTACCGTGTACGCCGCGCGCTCGGCCGAGGGCGGCGCGCTGATGACACTCCGCCTGCCTGGGGCACCCGGGTGACTTGCCGCGCCTTCCGCATGTTTGATCGTGTAGGATTTTGTGTGGTTGGCGCGGCGGACGGAGTAAACAGTGCTTGCGCGGCAGCGACAGGCGATGATCCTCGAAGAGGCACGCCGGACCGGGGCGGTCCGGGTCAGTGAGCTCGTCGGGCGGCTCGGCGTATCCGATATGACGGTGCGCCGCGACCTCGACGTGCTCGCCGGGCGCGGGCTCGTCGAGAAGGTATACGGCGGTGCGACCTCGATCGTCGGCAAGAGCACCGACGAGCCGGGCTTCGAGGCGAAGTCCGTGCGCCAGCGCGTCCAGAAGGAAGCGATCGCCGAACTCGCCGCCGGGCTCGTGCGGCCGGGCACGGCGATCGGCATCTCGGCGGGCACCACGACGTGGACGCTGGCCAGAGCGCTGGACGCGGTGCCGGGACTGACCATCGTCACGAACTCGATCCAGGTGGCGGACGTGCTGCGCGGGTCCAGTCAAACCGAACGAACGGTCGTGCTGACAGGTGGCGTCCGGACGCCGTCCGACGCCCTCGTCGGACCGGTCGCCGTGCAGAGCCTGCGCACGCTCCACCTCGACGTCGTCTTCCTCGGTGTGCACGGTATGGCCGACGGCCCCGGCTTCACCACGCCGAACCTGACCGAAAGCGAGACCGACCGGGCGCTGGTCGAGGCCGGCCGCAAGCTGGTCGTGCTCGCCGACCACACGAAATGGGGGACGGTGGGCATCTCCACCATCGCCGATCTGAACGAGGCCGATGTCGTCGTCAGCGACGACGGGCTGGCCGAGCACGCCAGGGAAGTGCTTTCCGAACAAGCGGGGGAACTGATGATCGCGGAGACGGTCGCCGAGGCGGAAGAGGCGTGAGGAAAACCGTCAGGCACCTGGCCGATGGCCGCGAAATCATCTATTTCGACGAGACACCGGCCGAGCGGAACGCGGTCGACACGCGTGACCTCCCGCCGGTCGCCGCGACCTCCGAGATCCGGCGCGACCCGCTGACCGGCGAATGGGTGGCGATGGCCGCGCATCGCCAGACTCGCACGTACAAGCCACCCGCGGACCTGTGCCCGCTCTGCCCGAGCAAGCCTGGCAAGCCGAGCGAGATCCCGGACGCCGACTATGACGTGGTCGTGTTCGAGAACCGGTTCCCGTCGTTCTCGCAGGGCGTCGTCGGCGAGGAATCCACTGTGGACGGTCTGGGGCTGGTGCCGGCCGCGCCAGGACGTGGCCGCTGTGAGGTCGTCTGCTTCACCAGCGAGCACAACGGTTCCTTCTCCGGGCTGAGCCCGCGCAAGGTGCGCACCGTGGTCGACGCGTGGGCCGACCGCACCGAGTTCCTGTCGGGTTTGGACGGGGTGGAGCAGGTCTTCCCGTTCGAGAACCGCGGCGAGGAAATCGGCGTCACGCTGCACCATCCGCACGGCCAGATCTACGCGTACCCGTTCGTCACGCCCAAGACCTCGCGCATGATCGAGGTCGCCCGCGCGTACGAGGCCGAGCACGGCCGCCCGGTGCTGGGCGACGTGCTGGCCGCCGAGCGCAAGGTGGGCACGCGGGTCATCGCCGAGGGCGAGCACTGGACCGCGTTCGTGCCACCCGCGGCGCGCTGGCCGGTGCAGGTCCAGGTCGTGCCACACCGGCAGGTGCCGGACATCCCCGCGCTCACCGACGCCGAGCGCGATGACTTCGCCGAGGTGTACCTGCAGGTGCTCAAGCGCTGCGACGCCTTGTACGGCAGGCCGCTGCCGTACATCGCGGGCTGGCATCAGGCCCCGGTCAACCAGGACCGTGACCTCGGCTGGCTGCACCTCGAGCTGTTCTCGGTGCTGCGCTCGAAGGACAAGCTGAAGTACCTGGCCGGGTCGGAATCCGGGATGGCCGTGTGGATCAACGACGCCACCCCCGAGCAGATCGCCGAGAGGCTGCGCGGTTCTTAAGGGCGGTTCTTAAGCCATAATCACAGGTGGGGCTCAGGACTTTCTCAGGACCATCCCGCAAGGTAGAGACATGACCGAGAACGACCCCCAGAACAACCCGGTGCCGGCTGAGCAGAGCGGTCAGCCGGTCACCCCGGCTTCGCACGACGAGCCGAGCACGCCACCGCGGGGGAACGCCGCGGTCAGTGGTGAGCAGGTCTACGTCGCGCCGAGCCCGTGGGCGCCGCAACAGCAGCCGCAGGCTCCTTACCAGCAGCAATACCAGCACGCCACGCCGTACGGCCAGGTGCCGCAGGGGAACACCTCGGTCTACGCGGTGCCGGCGCAGCAGGCGCCGAAGAAGTCGGGCGCGGGGAAGCTCGTCGCCGGGGTGGCCGTCCTCGCTCTGCTGGTCGGGGGTGGAGCGGGGGCGCTCGGCGGGTATCTCGCCGGGGGCGGCGGCAGCGGTTCGAGCTACAGCGCGCTCGACGCGCCGAAGCCCGCGAAGCAGACTGGAAACGCGCCAGCTGGCTCCGTTGAATCGGTTGCTCAGAAACTCTCTCCGAGTGTCGTCGAGCTTCGGGTGTCGGGCAGCCGCGGCGCCGGTGAAGGCTCCGGATTCGTGCTCAGCGCGGACGGCTACATCCTGACCAACAACCACGTCGTCGAGGTCGCCGCGAACGGCGGCCAGATCCAGGCCGTGTTCCGCGACGGCAAGAAGGCGGCCGCGCAGATCGTCGGGCGTGACCCGACGACCGACATCGCGGTCGTCAAGGCCACCGGCGTCAGCAACCTCGTCCCGGTCGAACTCGGCCGCTCCGACGACCTCGCGGTCGGCCAGGGCGTGGTCGCCATCGGCTCGCCGTTCGAGCTCGCGGGCACCGTGACCTCGGGCATCGTCAGCTCGCTGCACCGGCCCGTGCAGGCGGGCGGCAGCAGCGGCGACCAGACCACGGTCATGGACGCGGTGCAGACCGACGCGGCGATCAACCCGGGTAACTCTGGTGGCCCGCTGGCGAACATGCAGGGCCAGGTCATCGGCATCAACTCCGCGATCTACAGCCCGCGTTCGGCCGGGAGCAGCGGCCAGCAGGGCGGCGAGAGCGGCAGCGTCGGCATCGGCTTCGCGATCCCGATCGACCAGGCTCGCCGCACGGCCGACGACATCATCAAGACCGGCAAGGCCAAGCAGACCTTCATCGGCGCCGGGGTCAAGCCCGCGGAGCAGGGTGGTGCTTCGATCATCAGCGTCGAGCCGGGCAGCCCCGCCGAACAGGGTGGCCTCAAGGTCGGCGACGTGGTCGTCAAGATCGACGACCGGATGATCGACGACGCCGACGCGCTCATCGCCGCGGTCCGCACCAGGGCGCCCAACGAGAAGGTCAAGTTCACGACCGCCGACCAGCGTGTCCTTGAGATCACCCTGGGCGGCAAGGACATCGAACCCAAGTAGTTCCTCTCAGACGCTCGGCCGCTCAGGGCGGCCGAGACCAGCTCGGGCTCGTGCGCGATCTGTTCGCAGATGGCGCACGAGCCCGCTGATCGTCACACCGATCCAGACGACCGCCAGCGAGATGACCAGTCCCAGCTCGGGGTTGTCATGAGGCCCGGGCGGTGGCGGTGCGCCGTAGGTGCGCCACAGCAGCGGGAACGCGACGATCGCGAGTACGCCGGTGAGCACGGCGCCGACCATCACCGGGGCTTTCCATGTCTTCGGCAGCACTCGGCTCAAGACGAAAGCCACGACTCCGACCAAGGGCGCGATCAGGGCGTCATGGAGGATCGGAAAGCCGAGCAGCCAGCCCGCCGCCACGAACGTACCAGGCCACAGAGGGAAGGCGAACTCGTAGATCAGGACGGCTCCCCAGGCGAGCGCGGCCAGGCCGGGCAAGGCGAGCAGTAAGCGGAACGGTTTCACGCCGCCTCCAATTTCGCGACCCATTTGGTCTGCAGTACGCCGGGTCGGTTCGGGGCGATGACCCGGCAGGGATAGCCGTGGTCGAGGTCGAGGACCTCGCCGTTGAGTCGCAGCGCGAGCAAGGTGATGTCGTCCGCGGTGTGCTCGCCGGGCAGCACGCTGGTCGCGTAGATGCCGGACTTCTCCATCGAAGTCACGACTACTTGCATACCGGGTTTCCCGCCCGCCGCCCGCAGAAGGTCCGGAAAGGACACTCCGGTCCATACTGCCGAGCGACTCCAGCCTTCGACGCAGGCAATGGGCAATTCCGCTGTGGTCTGGGGTAGTGCGCGAAGTTCGTCGAGCGAGAAGCCGCGCGTACCCGAAGGTGTCACGACCTGAAGCCGCCAGTCCGGCGTGACCGGGGTGATGCCCGCGCCTGCCGCGGTCCGGTTGACCGGAACGCCTTGCGAACCCTCGTCCGAACGCCATTTGAGCGGGGAAACGCCGCGGAGCAAGGGAACCGTGGCGCCCGCGGTGGCGACGACGGAGACACCCGCGGCGAGCCAGGTGGTCCGCAGGAAGCCTCGCCGGGAGAGACCCGGGCCCGTGGCGGGTTCGGGTTCGTCCTTGGTCAACGCGCGGCGCAGGATCGGGATCTTGACCGCGACGTGCACGAGGATCGAGCCGATCGCGATCCAGGCGATCGCGTAGTGGATCTGCGGGAAGTAGAAGTTCCACGGATAGTTTTGCGCGATGTTCAGCAAGCCGGTCGTGAGTTCGAAGAACGCGGACGCCGACAGCACGAGGATCGAGCCGCGTTCGAGCGCGTGGGGCAACGACTTGATCAGCGGGCGTTCGAACAGCTTCGGAAAGACGCTCCACAATTTGGCCAGCAGCAACGGAATCGACGCGATGCCGGAGATCACGTGCAATCCCTGCGTCACGCGATAGAGCCCCGCCGGACGGCTGGGCCACCCGAACCAGCCCGGCGGGTGCTGGATGAGGTGGCTGATCAGGCCGGTGAGGAAACAGGTCGTGAAGGTGACGGCGAGAGCCAGGCCGATGCGGCTGGTCACCCGTTCCGAATGCGCGGCGCTGGTGAACTTGGGCAGTTTCATGGGCGCACCAGCTCCGCGAACCAGCGGTGACCGCGTTGGGCGGTCCACGAGACGCGCAGCGCGGCCTGGGCGGCCAGCTCGGCGATGCTGTCCGTGCCGACCCACGACCAGGTGAACCACGGTTTGCCGGTGCGTTCGGCGGGTGAGTGCACGCGGACGCGTTCGTGGCGCAGCGCATGCCCTGGCGGGTCCAATTCGACGAGCACCGTGCCGCCGGGTGCGAGCAGCCGGACGACCCGGTCGAGCAGGTGAACGGGGTCGCCGCCGATGCCGATGTTGCCATCGGCGAGCAGCGCGTGTGACCAGCGGCCCTCGCCGGGGATGCGGTCGAAGACGCTGCGGTGCAGTGCGATCGCGCCGCGCGCGTGCGTGAGCCGGACGGCGGTGCGTGAGCTGTCGACGCCGAGCGCCATCACGCCGCGTTCGAGCAGCGCCGCCGTCAACCTGCCGGGACCGCAGCCGATGTCGAGCGTCGGGCCGGTGCACGCGTTGAGGAGGACTTCGTCGCCGTCACAGGGCTCGGCTGTCCAGCGGTCGACGGGGAGTTCGACGCGTTCGCCGTTCGCCAGTTCCAGCCAGCAATGGTGGCCGAGCAGCCCTGTGTCGAACTCGTTTCCCTGCAAGACGTTCATGCGGCCACCTCGGCGACGGCTCGGGCGAACCGGCCGTGTGGGTGGAGCGACGCGACTCGCCGAGCGTCGGCCATAGTGTCCACATCGGACAGTGTGGTGAGCGTTTGGGGGGCGAGGTCGGCGAGTGCGTTGAGCGTCAACAGCCCGGTGTCCTCGCGGGACATGGGCACGTCGGCGAGCACGTGCGCGTTGCGCGGGTCTCGCAGGCCGAGAGCCCACCAGCCGCCGTCTTCGGCGAGCCCCAGCACGGCCTCCCTGCCCTCGTACAGCAGCGGTTCCGCGGTGGCCGCGAGAAGCTCTGGCGTGACCTGCGGGGTGTCCATGCCGATCTGAAGGACGGGCATGCCCGCGAACAGTGCGGCGGTGTCGGCGTGCGCGTTCGCCAGCCTGGCACCGAAGTCCCAGCCACGTTGGGCGAAGACGGTGGTTTCGCGCAGCGCGCTGGACAATTCCGCGCTCTGTGCGGCCTCGGCGAGATCGCCCGTCATGGCGACGACGGGGACCGCGCCGGGAGTGCGGAGCGCGGCTTCGATGGTGTCGAGCAGGGCGGAAGCGGCGATGTCCGCTGCCTGCTCGCCGGTGGCGGGCGGGCACAGCCGGGTCTTGGCGAATCCCGGCACCGGGGCTTTGGCGACGATCAGCAGGCAGAAGTTCATCGCGCCAGCACCCGGCTCATGTCGCGGACGGCACGTACTGTGCCGCGTACGGATCCGGAGACCTTGGATTTGGTCCCTTTAGCGCGTGCGCCGTAGCTGACGTCGAATTCGCTTACCCGCCAGTCCGCGCGCTGGGCCTTGATAAGCAGTTCGAGCGGGTAGCCGAACGCCCGGTCCGTGATGCCGAGATCGAGCAACGATGCGCGGCGAACCGCACGCAGCGGGGCGATGTCTCGGACGGGGAGGCCGCGTCGGCGCAACAGAGAGGCGAGAAGGAGGTTTCCGGCGCGCGCGTGCCATGGCCAGACGTCGCGGCTGGTGGGCACACGGCGGCCGACGGCGAGGTCGGCGCCGTCGTGCAGGGCGGCGACGAGTTTGGGGAGCTCGGCGAGGTCGAGCGAGCCGTCGGCGTCGGCGAAACAGACGATGCCCGCTGTGGCGCACTCCAGGCCGGTGTGCACGGCGGCGCCGTATCCGCGCCGTTTTTCGTGCACGACGTGCGCGCCCAGTCTCTCGGCGATCCGGGGCGAGTCGTCGGTGGACCCGTTGTCCACGACTATCGCGCGGTACCCGGGCGGTAGTGCGTGCAGAACGATGGGCAGTGCGCCGGCCTCGTTGAGGCAAGGCAGTACTACGTCTATCCGGTCATCGGTCACCCAGAAAACGCTAGGTCCACGTTGGACACTGAGAAACCCTTACGCTGCTTACCGAATCCTGACATCGAACGAGTTCTTACCGAGTCATGACGAGATAGTCGCGCAGGCCGCGGATGGCTCGAACTGAGACTAAGGTGCGCGTAATGACTTCGGTGGCCATTCGAATGAAGAGCGGGCTGCGGGCCGACTTGCTCGCTGTTGGGCTCGCTCTCGTTCTCGTAGGAGCAGCCGCCGGGGTCGGCACGTATTTCAACCGGCCGGGTTCCGGCGTCGTGATCTTCGCGTTCGCGCCGCCGCTGTACGGGGACTGGCTCGTGCACGCGGGTCCCGGCTCGGTCTCCGCGTTGCTGATCGCGTTCGCGGTCGTGTGCTGGGGGCCGATGCTCGCGGAGACGTTGCCGTTGCGCCGCCTGCTGCCACTTGGCTACCTCGCGGCGGTGGCCTGGACGTTCTCACTGGCGATGGTCGACGGGTGGACCCGCGGATACGCGGAGCGGCTGACGCAGCCGAGCGAGTACCTGCACGAGGTGCCCGGAATCCGCGACATCCCGCGCATGCTGACCGAGTTCTCGTCGCGCATTCTCGACTTTCAGCCGAATTCGTGGACCACCCATGTGTCGGGCCATCCGCCGGGCGCGACGCTGGTCTTCGTCTGGCTCGATCGGATCGGGCTCGGCGGCGGGGCATGGGCCGCGACGGCTTGTGTGGCCGTCGGCTGCCTCGTCGCGGTCGCGGTGCCCGCGGCACTGGCGCTGCTCGGGCGTCCGGACGCCGCGCGGGCCACAGCGCCGTTCGCGGTCTTGACGCCTGGCGCGATTTGGATCGGCGCGTCGGCGGACGGGCTGTTCGCCGGGGTGACGGCCACCGGGGTGATGCTGCTGGCGTTGGCCATCTATACGCGGCGCGGCGTTTACGCGTTCGGTGGCGGTGTGCTGCTGGGCTTCGGGATTTACCTGTCGTACGGGCTTGTGTTGATGGCGCTCGTCGCGCTGGCCGTGGTGGCGCTCGGCAAGCAGTGGCGAGTGTTGGGCTGGGCCGTGCTCGGAGCGGCCTTCGTCGTCGCGGTGTTCACCTTGGCCGGGTTTTGGTGGCTCGACGGCTATCACCTGGTGGTCGAGCGGTACTACCAGGGCATCGCGAGTGAGCGGCCGTATTCCTACTGGGTGTGGGCGGACCTGGCCGCCGTGGCGATCGCCGCCGGACCGGCGGTGGTGGCGGGTACTCGGCGAACGGTGACCAGACGTCCATGGGGGAATCCTGTGCTGATGATCGTGCTGGCGGCCTTGCTGACGATCGCGTTCGCCGACCTGTCAGGGTTGTCGAAGGCAGAGGTCGAGCGCATCTGGCTGCCGTTCGCGGTGTGGCTGCTCCCGGCGGTCTCGCTGCTGCCGGGGTCTCATCGGCGCTGGTGGCTGGCCGCGCAAGCGGTGACGGCGCTTCTGGTGAATCATTTGGTGCTGACGATTTGGTAGGAGCCCACATGGACGAGCAAGGCCGCGTGCTGGTGGTCGACGACGACGAGACCGTGCGCGACGTCGTCCGGCGTTACCTCGAGCTCGCCGGGTTCACGGTCGACATGGCCGGTGACGGCACCGAGGGGTTGAGCGTGTTCACCGCGCGGCCGCCGGACCTCGTCGTGCTCGACGTGATGATGCCCGGGATCAACGGCCTGGAGGTCTGCAAACGGCTGCGCCAGGTCAGCCAGGTTCCCATCGTCATGCTCACCGCGCTCGGCGAGGAGGAGAACCGGATCGCCGGGCTCCAGCTCGGTGCCGACGACTACGTCACCAAGCCGTTCAGCCCGCGGGAACTCGCGCTGCGTGTGACGTCGGTGCTGCGGCGCGCGCGGATGCCACGGCCTGAGCCCGCCGCCGAGGAACTCTCCGACGGGAACCTGACGTTGCAGATGGGCGCGCGGCAGGCGAGGCTGAACGGCGCCGAACTTCCCTTGACCACAAGGGAATTCGACCTGCTGGCGTTCTTCCTCGCGCACCCCAGTGTGGCGTTCTCGCGTGCCGATCTGCTGGAGAAGGTGTGGGGCTGGGACTTCGGTGACCAGTCCACGGTGACCGTTCATGTGCGGAGGCTCCGGGAGAAGATCGAGCCGGAGCCCGCGAAACCGGTGCGGGTGGCCACCGTCTGGGGTGTCGGCTACCGCTACGACTTGGGCAAGTCATGATCGGCTCCGACGAGTCCATGGCCGACATGCTCGCGCATGTCTGGCACATCCTGCCGTTCGCGTTGATGTTCGCGCTGCCCGTCGCGGCGATCGGCGCCGTCGTGCTGTATCTGCTGCGCCGCGGTTCCCTCGCCAGCACGATGACCGTGCTCGTAGTGATACCGGTGCTGGCGACGTTGGCGGGCGTGCTCGGGATCAGCCAGTTCATGTTCACGCCGATGCTCACCACCACGTTGCTCGTATGCCTGCTGGTCGGCCTGGTGACCGTGCCCGCGGCGGTGTTGCTCGGCAGGGCGATCGCACGGCGCACGGTCTGGGAACGCGAGGCCCGTGAGCGGGAACGCGCCGCCGAGGCGTCGCGGCGGGAGCTGGTGGCGTGGATCAGCCATGACCTGCGCAGCCCCCTTGCCGGGATCCAGGCGATGGCCGAGGCGCTCGCTGACGGTGTCGTGTCGGAACGCAGCGAGGTGGCGGACTACGCCCAGCGGATCAGCTGTGAGACGACACGGCTGTCCGGCATGGTCGGCGATCTGTTCGAGCTGTCGCGCATCACCGCGGGCGCTCTGCGGCTGACCATGTCCGCGGTTCCGCTGCGCGACGTCGTCAGCGACGCGATCGCCGCGCAGACTCCGGTCGCGGAGCAGAAGCAGGTGCGGCTGCGTGCCGATGCCGAGGCGTGGCCCGTCGTCACCGGCAGCGACCCGGAGCTGGCCCGGATCGTGCGCAACCTGGTGTCCAACGCCATCAGACACACACCGCCCGACGGGACGGTCGCGGTGCAGATCGGCATCAAGGACGGCGACGCGGTGCTCGCCGTCGACGACGGTTGCGGCGGCATCCCCGATGACGAGATCTCCCGCGTCTTCGATGTCGCGTTCCGCGGCACGCAGGCCCGCACGCCCGATCGATCCGGCACGACCACCGGCGGCGGGCTCGGTTTGGCGATCGCGAAGGGGCTCGTGGAAGCACATCAAGGTCAGATCGGGGTGCGGAACCACGGGCCAGGTTGCCGGTTCGAGGTCAGGCTCCCGCTCGCCGTCGGTTGAGCGCTAGACCGGTTCGCGTAGTTCGGCGCGCGCGAAGTCGGCGATGCCGTCCGCGAAGCTGGTCTGTGCTTTGAAACCGAGCAAGCGTTCGGCCCGAGCCGGGTCGGCGACGACGTGCCGGACATCCGCCGGCCTCGCGCCACCCACCACGACGGGTGCTGGGCCGTCGCACGCCTTGGCGAGTTCGGCCGCCAGTTCACCGACCGTGTGCGGCTGCCCGGAACACACGTTCACGGGAACGATGTCGCCGGGCGTCCCGTCGGCGCGCAGGGCGAGAACGTTCGCCATCGCGACGTCGTGGACGTGCACGAAGTCGCGTTGCTGCCGCCCGTCCTCCAGCACGGTCGGCGCCTCACCACGTTCCAAAGCGGACCGGAAAAGCGAGGCGACGCCCGCGTACGGCGTGTTCTGAGGCATCCGGGGTCCGTAGACATTGTGGTACCGCATCGCCCAGACGGTCCCGCCGGTCTGTCGTGCCCAAGCGCCTGCCAGATGCTCCTGTGCGAGCTTGGTCGCCGCGTAGGTGCTGCGCGGGTTCAACGGCGCGTCCTCCGGTACCAGCAGCCAGCTCAGCGCCTCGCCGCAGTCGCCACACGCCGGTTCGAACCTCCCCGCGTCCACATCGGACTGGCGGCGTGGCGACGGCGGCACGATGCCGTGGTCCGGGCAGGAGTAGCGGCCCTCGCCGTAGACCACCATCGACGACGCCAGCACCAGTTTGGACACTCCGGCCGCGTACATCCCGGCCAGCAGCACGGCCGTGCCGTAGTCGTTGTGCAGCGCGTACGACGGCGCGTCGGACGGGTCGACGCCGTGACCGACCACGGCGGCCTGGTGGCACACCGCGTCGACATCGGCCAGTAGCTCCTCGACGATCGCGGCGTCGGTGACGTCGCCGCGCAGGAAACGGTGCCGCCCGGTGTATCCCGGTGGCGTCCGCGATCCGTGCGCGGTGGGCAGCAGACTGTCCAGCACCACGACCTCGTCGCCGGCGTCGGCCAGCAGATCGGCGATATGGGACCCGATGAACCCGGCGCCGCCGGTCACAAGAACTCGCACGCCGATCACGCTAGGACCGCGAGGTCACCGTGGCCCGCCGAAGCGGCCGCACGTCATGGAATCGTCAGAACTCGCCCCGAATTCCCTCCGGTGGAAAACCGACTACGGTGGTGTCCATGGAACGCAGCGCACAACGGCTGGGCCGCGCACTGGTGGTCATCGTGGACGACCGCGTCGCCCATGGCGAACACGAGGACACGGCCGGCCCGCTGGTCACCGAACTGCTCGAAGAGACCGGCTTCATCGTCGACGGGGTCGTGGTCATCGACGCCGGCACCGCGGCGATCCGCAACGCACTCAACACCGCCGTGATCGGGGGCGCCGACCTGGTGATCACCGTCGGCGGGACCGGGGTCTCGCCGCGTGACCAGACGCCGGACGCGACTTCCGGTGTGCTCGACCGGCCGATCGCGGGCATCGCCGAGGCGCTGCGTGCCTCCGGCCTCGCCGCGGGCGCCGTCGACGCGGGCATCTCGCGTGGTGTCGCCGGCATCTCCGGCAGCACGCTCGTGGTCAACCTGGCAGGCTCCCGCTCCGCTGTGCGCGACGGCATGGCCACGCTCTCTTCGCTGGTGCCTCACATCATCAGCGAGCTCTCCGGCTTCGACGAGGAATGACCCGCAGGTCCCCACTCGGTCCTGACCGGACCGGGTGGGACCATGGAGTCATGCCTTCAGACCAGGACAAGCGCCCCGAGGACGTCAAGCGCCGGCTTGACGAGGTCTTCGGCGACGTCCTGCCGGAAACCACCTCGGACGAGCGCGACCCGCGGCCACCGAGCACGGACAGCGACTCGTGGTACCTCGAGAACCGTCCGCCTCATCACGACCGCTAGATCGTTCCTACTTGCCGTCGGCGGCCCGTCCGCTCCCGGCCTGCGCGCGCAGCAGGTCGCGGATCTCGATCAGCAGCTCGACGTCGGTCGGCTCGGCGGGGCCCGGCTCCTCGCCACGCTTGCGGCGCTCCTGGATGTGCTTCACCGGAAGCACGATCGCGAAGTAGACGACAGCGGCCACGATCACGAAGTTGATCGCCGCGTTGATCACGCCGCCGAAGTCCATGAACGTGGCGCCGTTCGCGCTCAAGATGCGGAAGCCGAGTCCCTGCGCGGCGTCCGAACCACCGATCGCGCTGATCAACGGCTTGATCAGCCCATTGGTGAACGCCGTGACGATCGTGGTGAACGCCGCGCCGATGACCACGGCCACAGCCAGGTCGACGACGTTGCCGCGCAGCAGGAAGTCCTTGAATCCCTTGATCATGTGAGCTCCTCGAAGCCGGGTGGGGGTTAGCGGAGCGTAACCGCTAACTCCTTTCCGAGCGACGAGGCGGCGACTTGTGTCGCGACATCGGCCGGCAGCGAAACCAAGACCATCGGGCCCTGGCCGGACGAGGGCGGGCCATGCCGGGCCTCGCCGTCCCATGTCCGCACTTGGACCACCGAGGCCATGCTGGCCAGCACTTGCCGGAGGCTCGGGCCTCGGCCGACGGAGACGAGATCGATCTTGGAACCGGGATGCAGCAGCTCCGCGACGGCGGCGTCGGCGAGCCGGATCGGCACGATCGACTCGCCGTCGGCGGCAGGCTTGATGACGGAGTCGGCAGCGGGCGCGGGCGGTGGGGTGGCGACGGCGGCGGGAGCAGGATCGCCGTGCCGGAGTTCGAACAACCCGGCGATCAGCAGGCCGACAGCGGTCGCCCGCCGGAGCAGGCGTGCCGGGCGCCCGCGAAGGCGGGCTTGCAGGTCGATGAGAAGAGCTGGCTTGCGCGGAATACGCATGACGATCCCCTTGCCGGTGTCAGGCGAAGGCTGGTCGCCCTCGCGCTGACATCGACGCTAGGACCGGCCCGGCAAGCCGGGAAAGGCCGGAAAAGCCAAGCTGTGGATAACTGGGTAGATGTGGATAACTCGGCCGTCAGGGAGCCGCAGTCGCCGTTTTTGTCGTACCCGAGGAGGAGGATGAGGAGGGGCTCGTAGTGCTCGTCGAAGAGGACGAGGACGAGCCGCTGTTCGAGGAGGTGCTCTTCGACTCGGTCTTCGCGGGCGCCGCGGCCGTCGTCGAAGCGGACTTCGAGTCGCGCGAGTCGGTGCGGTAGAAGCCGCTGCCCTTGAAGACCACGCCGACCGACCCGAATACCTTGCGCAGCGGCCCTGAGCACTGAGGGCACTCGGTGAGGCTCGCGTCGGAGAACGACTGCACGGCTTCGAACCGGTGATCGCATTCCTTGCACGCGTACTGGTAAGTCGGCACTGCTGCTCCTTAACGAACTGGCACTCGGTCGGCAAGAGTGCTAACCCAATTGTGCTTCACCGCATTCCCCGCGCGCAAACCCCCCTTGCTCACACCGGCCGGGGAACCAGGCCCTGACCTGGGGTCAGTGCCCCGCTCATGCGGACATCATGTGGTTCGGCAGGAAGCCGGCGCACCAGTTCGGCGTCCCGAACCACGGCCACCAGCTCGACGCCGGGCGCGGCGAAGACCAGCGATCGATCGTAGTAGCCCGCGCCGCGACCCAGCCGGACGCCATCGTCGTCGACCGCGAGTGCGGGAACCAGTATGAGGTCGGCGGCGCTGATCGCGTCCACCCCTAACCGGCTTCCTAAGGGCTCCTTGAGCCCTCGAAGCCGTCCTGGCCCGAGCGTCGCCGGGCCTTCGTACTGAGCCCATTCGAGCGGGCCTGGCGCGGCGGGGACGATCGGCAACAACACCCGTTTCCCCAGGTCCAGAAGTTGATCAAGGAGCGAAAGGGAGCCTGGTTCGCTGCCGAACGGAACGTAGGCGCACACGACGGAACCGGGTAGCCGCGATGCCGACGCCGCCAGCGCGGCGGCCTCCGCAGCGTGACTCTCCGCGTCCATTGAACGCCGTTCGGTGGTTATCTTGGACCGCCACTCGGTCTTACTCAGGTGCTCATTGCCCAGCCCGTGCACGAGGTCAGGTTAGGCTTTGCGCCCATGACGGGCGCAGCGACCAACCAGACGTTCCGAACCGCGATCGTGCCGGCCGCCGGGCTGGGTACGCGGTTCTTACCGACAACCAAGTCCGTGCCCAAGGAGCTGCTCCCGGTGATCGACACGCCGGCGATCGAGCTCGTCGCCAAGGAGGCGGCCGACTCGGGTGCGACCCGGCTGGTGATCGTGACCTCGCCCGGCAAGGAATCGGTGATCAACCACTTCCAGCACTCGCCCGAACTCGAGAACGAGCTGGAGAGCCGCGGCAAGACCGCGCTGCTGGCGAAGGTACGCCGCGGTCCCGACCTGATCGACGTCGAGGTGGCCATCCAGAAGCAGGCGCTCGGCCTCGGCCACGCTGTCGCGCAGGCCGAGCCGAACCTGACAGACGAGGACGAAGCCGTCGCCGTGCTGCTGCCCGACGACCTGGTGCTGCCCACCGGGGTGCTGGACCGCATGTCCGCGGTCCGCGCCGAGCGGGGCGGGAGCGTGCTCTGTGCGTTCGACATCCCCAAGGAGCAGATCTCGCCCTACGGCGTGTTCGACGTGTCCGACACCGATGACCCTGACGTCAAGCAGGTGCACGGGATGGTCGAGAAGCCGAAGCCGGAGGACGCGCCGTCGACCTACGCCGCGGCGGGCCGGTATCTGCTCGATCGGGCGATTTTCGACGCTTTGCGCCGCATCACCCCTGGTTCCGGTGGTGAACTGCAACTCACTGACGCGGTCGCGCTGCTCATCGCCGAGGGACACCCCGTTCACATCGTCGTCCACCGTGGCGGACGGCACGATCTGGGCAACCCTGGCGGCTTCCTGCGCGCGGCGGTCGATTTCGCGTTGGAGGACCCGGAGTACGGACCTTCACTGCGTGCCTGGTTGACCGAACGGATCGAGACCCCCCAGTCATGACGGAGCCCATCGGCGAGGCGGCCGAGACCGAATCCACGGCGGAGTTCCGTTCCGTCGACGAGCAGATCGCGCTGACACTGGACGCCGCCGTGCGGCCCCGGCCCGTGCGCGTGGCGATCTCCGAGGCGCAGGGCCTGCTGTGCGCCGAAGAGGTCGTCGCCGAGCACGCGTTGCCGGGGTTCGACCAGGCCGCCGTCGACGGTTACGCGGTGCGCAGCGTCGACGTGCGGAGCGCTGGCCAGGAGCCGGTTCAGCTGCCCGTCGTTGGCGAGATAGCGGCGGGCAGCCGCCAGCCCCGGCGGTTGCAGCCCGGGCAGGCGGTGCGCGTCGACACCGGTGCGCCGCTGCCCACGCTCGCCGATGCGGTCGTGCCGACCGCGTTCACCGACGGCCACCAGGCCAAAGTGACCGTGCACCGATCGGTGCCCTCGGCCGGTTACGTGCGCCGTGCCGGTGAGGACGTCCAGATCGGTGATGTCGCGGTGCGCAAGGGCGACACGATCGGCTCGGCGCAGGTGGGCCTGCTCGCCGCCGTCGGCCGTTCCAAGGTCCTCGTCTACCCGAGGCCGCGGGTCTCGATCGTCTCGGTCGGTGACGAACTCGTCGACATCGACCGCACGCCGTCGGTCGGTCAGGTCTACGACGTCAATTCGTACGCGCTCGCCGCCGCCGCGCGCGACGCCGGCGCTGAAGTCAGCCGGGTCGGGATCGTGTCGAGCGATCCGAAACGGCTGCGCGAGATCGTCGAAGGCCGTCTCCTGATGTCGGAGATCGTCGTCGTCGCGGGCGGCGCGGGTGGTTCGAGCGGCGACGAGGTGCACGCCGCGCTGTCCGACCTCGGCCGTATCGACATGACCCGGATCGCCATGCACCCCGGGTCGGTCCAGGGCTTCGGCAGGCTCGGTCCCGATTCGGTGCCCACCTTCCTCATCCCCGGCAACCCGATGAGCGCGCTCGTGGTGTTCGAGGTGCTGGTCCGGCCACTGATCCGGGCGGCGCGCGGCACCCGCAACCCACACCGGCGGATCGTCAGCGCACGGCTGCTGTCGCCGATCACCTCGACCAAGGGCCGGAAGGGCTTCCTGCGCGGGCAGCTGCTGCGCGACGAAGGCAACGGCGAGTACCTCGTCCAGCCGCTCGGCACCTCCGGCGCCCATCTGCTCGCCTCGCTCGCCGAGGCGAACTGCCTGATCAACATCGACGAGGACCTCACCGAAGTCGCCGCGGGCGAGCAGGTCAAGGTCACCTTCCTGGCGCAGCGGGCGTAGTGGCCAGGCCGGTTTACGACGTTGAGAGCCGTCACCCCGGCTGGCCGATGAAGCTCGGACCGCTCCAGGTCGCCGCCGGAACGGTCGCGCTGCGCCCGATCCGGCTGCGCGACGCGGGCGAGTGGAGCAAGGCGAGACTGCACGACCGGTCGCATCTGGAGAAGTGGGAGCCCAGCGCGCCGGGCTCGTGGGCCGACCGCAACGCGTTCCTGTCCTGGCCTTCGCAGTGGGCGGCGCTGCGCTCGCTCGCGCGGCGCGGCCAGTGCCTGCCGTTCGCGATCACCGTCGACGGCGCCTTCGCCGGTCAGATCACCGTCGGTAATGTGATCAGGGCCTCACTTCGGTCGGCCTGGGTCGGCTACTGGGTGTCGTCGAAGATCGTCCGCGGCGGCGTCGCGACGGCTGCGGTGGCTCTGGTCGCCGACCATGTCTTCACGGTCGGCGGGCTGCACCGGCTCGAGGCCACCGTGCGCCCTGAAAACACGCCCAGCCTGCGGGTTCTCGCCAAAGCGGGGTTCCGCGAGGAGGGGCTGTTCCGGCGCTATCTCGACGTCGCCGGCGGGTGGCGCGACCACCTCTGCTTCGCCATCACCTCGGAGGAGATCGGCGACGGGCTGGTCCCCAGGCTGGTGGCTTCGGGGCGTGCCGAGTACGCGGACCACTGATTACAAGGTCAACACCGTAATCGCGTTACCACATGGGGTGAGAATCACCTAATTCGGTGACGCCTTTTCCTGATCTAGATCGGCGAGCCTCCGTCCGATCTGTTACTCCTGTGACTAGCGTGACGACAGAAGTGGATCGGGGGAGGTGACGGGAGTGCCCAGTTCGTTGATCATCGTCGCACTGGCGGTGGCATGGCTCGTCGTTCTCGTGCCCATGGTCGCGCGCAAGCGCCAGCAGGTGGCACAGACCGCCGACTCGGCCTTGGCCGCCAGGGTGGTCCGAAGCGGGAGCGCACGCAGCGACGCACGGGAGGAGTTCGCCATGGCCCAGGAGCCGTCGGTCGAAGACGATCTCGCCGAGCTTGAAGCAGGCCTCGACGAAGACCTGGAAGAGGACGAACCGGAGCCGCTCCCACAGCCGAAGCGCGTGCCGGCCCGCTCCGACACCCCGCGTGGCTACCGGCCAGGCCGCGGCGGCTTCGACCCGGAAGCCGCGGAAATCGCGGCCAGGGCCAAGTACGCCTACCGCCAGCGCGTGGTCGTCGCGCTCCTGGTGCTCGTGGTCATCACGGCCGCCGTCGCCGGTTTCGTCTGGCCGCTGGCCTGGTGGGGCAACGGCGTCGCCGACTTCGTGCTGATCGCCTACCTCGGCTACCTGCGCCGCCAGGTCCGCATCGAGTCCGAGATCCGTGCCCGCCGCATGGCCCGCCACGGCCACGTCGGCGGTGGCGGACGCGTTCCCGTCCGCGAGCGGTTCGAAGAGATCGAAGAAGAGCCGCTCGAAGACATCGAGGTCGTCTCCGCGGCGCGCCGCGAGGTGGTCGAGCGCCGTCCGTCGCCCACCTCGCGGCTGCGGAGGCAGGCCGTCGTCGTCGACCTCGACGACGAGGACCCGGCGTTCCACGAGCTCGACGAGCCCGGGACAAGGCCGTTCAGGCGGGCTTCGGGGGAGTAGGACCCCCGCGCGCGAGGCTCCATGAGCCCTTGATAGGCTCATGGAGCTTCAAACGAGGGGCTGTAGCGCAGTTGGTAGCGCGTCTCGTTCGCATCGAGAAGGTCAGGGGTTCGATTCCCCTCAGCTCCACAATTAGGTGGCTCGTGCCCGCAGAGGGCGCGGGCCATTTTTTGTGGAGCTGGTGTTTATGTGGGGGCCGAGCCCCCACGCCCCCGCCGGGAGGGCTGCGCCCCCCGGACCCCCTCAGTTGGTGGGTTGCGTTGACGTTCAAGGTTGCGGTGTGCTTTGGCGTTGAAGCTTGGTGGAGGGGCTTGAATGGTCGAGCGGCCGGGTGGGGCTGTGGTGTCGGCGGTTTTGCTGGCTGCGCCGGTTGTTGTGGGTAGTGCCGTTGGCATGGCGCTGATCGGGCGGCTGGTGTGGGCGGAACAGGCTTGGGTGGTCCCGGTCGCTTGGGGGCTGGCAGGGGGCGTGATGTTCGTGCCGTCCGTGGAGAACGTGCTCGGGTGGGTGATGTTCGATATGCGGCGGCCCACGCCCGCGGAATTGCGGAAGCTGGAGCCGTCGTGGCAGGCCGTTTGTGAGGCCGCGGGGACCGATGGCGGGCGGTACCTGCTGTGGATCGAGCATTCGCGGGCGCTCAACGCGTTCGCGGCCGGTGGGCGGATGGTGGCCGTGACTAAGCCGGCGCTGACGTTGCCTGAGCGGTACCTCGAGGCGATCCTGGCGCACGAGCTAGGACATCACCTGTCCGGGCACGCGCGGATTTCGTTGCTGCGGTGGTGGTACGAGCTGCCCGCGCGGGCGACGATCCTGCTGGCGCGGTTGGTGGCGGTCGTGGTGGTCGGGGTCGCTCGGGTCTTCGTGCCGTTCGGGCGGGTGGTGGCGGTGCTGGTTTCGGTGCTGCTGACACTCGGGTTGCTGACGGGGCTCGCGTTTCTCAATCCCTGGCTGCTGGTGATCCCGCTGCTGAGTCCGGTGCTGGCTTGGTCCCGGCGGCTTGGGGAGTACGAGGCGGACAGGACCGCCGCGCGGCTTGGGTACGGGCCGGTGCTCGTCCAGGTGCTGAGTGCGTGGCTCGCGGAAAGCGGCGGTGATCGGCGGCGGATGCGTGATCGGGTGTTCGCCAGTCATCCGGCGCATATCGACCGAATCAAACGGCTGCGGGAGCTCCAGGGGCGTTAGCTCGCGGCGGCCTTCCTGAGACGCGCGGCTGAGGTGCCGAGGCCGATCGGGCCGCTGCTGAAGGCGGAGAGCCGCGGTGGTGCGAAGTTCTCGCGCAAGGCGTTCTCGTGGTAGCGATCGCAGCCTTCGTGCCAGTTCAGGATTCCGGCCATCCAGTCTTTCAGCTCGTCCGCGTAACGGTTGAGCGTCGCGCGGGCGTCCGCGTCGAGCCGGTAATCCTCGAAGAGCACGGGGAGTTCGATGTCGACGGTGTGCTCGAACTGGCGCATCCGGGCGGTCATCAGGTTGTTGACGACTTCGGCCGCGCGGGTCATGTCGCAGTTCAGGAAGTTCTGGACCACCAGGACGGCGTTGTGCACTTCGCCTTCGTATTGGATTTCCTTCTGGTAGGAGAAGATGTCGTTGAGCATCGCCGCGTAGTCGATCGCGGAGTTCTCCATGTTCTGGATGGTCCGTGTGCGGTAGATCTCCGGCGGTATGGACTTCCCGTGTGACAGC
This sequence comes from Amycolatopsis xylanica, assembly GCF_900107045.1. GTDB lineage: Bacteria > Actinomycetota > Actinomycetes > Mycobacteriales > Pseudonocardiaceae > Amycolatopsis > Amycolatopsis xylanica. Next base: position 1,053,595 of record NZ_FNON01000003.1, on the reverse strand, counting down.
CTGCTGAGACTGGTCGTCAGGTCGGCGCCGAAGGTCCGGCGCCGCATCTCGACATAGTCGACCGGGTCGGGGACGCGGTTCGCGTGCTGGTTCCGCAGTTCCCAGAGCCAGCTGTCGAGCATGACTTCGACGGCGTCACGGAACATCTTGCGTGACTCGATCGGCATCGGGGACGCGGTGCGGCGCCAGAGGTCGGCCAGCCCGCGTTCCAACGCATTGGCCGGCGGCGTGGCGATGGCCGACTCGATTGGCATGAACTGCTTGAGTCGCTCGGTGCAGGCCTTGCCCGCCGCGAAGTTGCCTGTCCGGCCGAAAACGACGGGGTAATAGTCGTCGCCGTAGGTGCCCCAGGAGAGCCAGTCGGCGGACAGGTCGAGCTCCTCGGCGGTCGCGTCGGGGTCGAGGCCGGCCGAGCACAGGGCGAAGTCGTAGTTGCGGGCCTTCTTTTCGGTCCAGATGTAGGGAGCTTCGTCGAACACGCCCATTTCGTGCAGCCAGGTGATGGCGTGCTCGCGGGAATGATCCAAGTGAGGGGAGAGTGAGAGCTTGAAGGGCATGTAGAACTTCGGCAGCGGAAGGTGGCCGACCGGTTTGAACCGCGGGTGCGTGAAGCTGCGGATCCGTTGCGGTGCGGTGGAAATCAGGGATGACGTGATGTGTGCTGCCGACGTGCCCAGTCCGCTCGGGCCGTTCAGCAGTGACGGCGTGGGTTGGCCGCCGCCGTTCATGTACCGGCTGGATCGCATGTGCCATTCGTGGCCGCCGGATTGCCAGTCCTGCAGGCCTTTCGCGTACGCGAGGACGGCCAGCCTGCCTTCCGCGTCGATGCCGTGCTCGTCGAGCAGCGGGGGCACCTCGGTGAGCGCAGTGTGCTCGAACTGGTGCAACCGCGAGGTCAGCAGGTCGTTGACGGCCTCGGCCGCGTCCTGTGTCGGGATGTCCAGGAACTTCTCGAACACCAGCACGCCGTTGCTGAGCTCGCCTTCGTCGAGCACCTCGCGCTCGTAGGAGAACAAGTCGTTGCGCAGGTGGACGGCGTCGGAGAAGGTGTCGCGCAGTACTTCGAGCGGACGGGTGCTCGCGATCGACGCGGGCACCTCGAGACCGGTGGCGTGCTCGACGAGGTTCGCCGACCAGGGCGCGCCGCCGACCTTGCGGCGCATCTCGATGTACTCGATGGGGTTCGACAGCCGGTTTTCGCTGATATTGGCCAATTCCCACAGCGACTCGTCGAGCAGGTGCTTGGTGTTGTAGGCGTATCGGCGGCGCCAGTCGGCCGAGTGCGAGCCGACCGTGCGGGTCCACAGATCGGCGAGCCCGCGTTCCACCGGGTTGGCGGGGGTCTCGGTGATCGGGCCGTCAACGGGCATGAAGGCGGGCAGCCGGTTGAGATATTCCTTGGCACCGGCCAGATCCGGGTTGCGCTTGTACAGTTCGACGAAGTGGTCGTCGAAGTAGAAGACCCAGACGTACCAGTCGGTGATCAGGTCGAGCGTGGTGCTGTCGCAGTCCGGATGGGTGTAGGCGCAGAGCAAGGCGTAGTCGTGCGAGTCGAGGTCGTGCTCGTCCCAGATGACCGTCCCGTGCTGGGGCACGTCGATCATGTCCATCTCGTACGCCCACGCCTTGCTGTGCGTACGCGCCTGTTCCAGGTTCGGGTTCAGCCTCGCGGGATAGGGCATGTAGAACTCGGGCAGCTGGAACGGCTGCATAGTCTCTGCTACCTCATGGTTCTCTGACGACATCCCGCTGGGACATCTTCTTAGGACAGTGCCGTCCTTGATCATTCGGGGCGGCGGCTGTGCTGTCGATCGGCCGAATGAGCGACGGGCACTCGTTCACTGGGAAGCCTTCGGTAACGCCCTCGCGGCCAAGGCGAGGCCTAGCACGGCTGTCCCTGTGGCCGCGACGATGCCGTATGCACCCGATGTGGTGAATTCGCCCGCGAAAAGTGCGCGCTCGGCGTTGACGACGTAGGTCAGCGGGTTGAGATGCGCGACCGTGGTGAGCCACTTCGGAGCGGTGTTCAGCGGCAGGAGGATGCCAGAAGTGAGCAATAGCGGGAAAAGCAGGAACTCCTGGACGGAGTAGAAGAGCGCCTGCTGCTTTCTCGACGCGATGGCCAGCGCCATCGACAGCGCACCGAGGCCGAGGCCGAACCCGACGAGGATCAAGAGTCCTATGAGGACACCGGACAGATGAAGACGGAAGCCGAGTGGGATCGCGATGCCGATGATGAGCGCGGCTTGGATCACCAGCGTCAGGACCTCTTTGGTCATACGCCCCAACAGAAGTGAGGTCCGGGTCAGCGGTGTGACGAGCAAGCGGTCCATCGATCCGGTGCTCAGTTCGGTCATCAGCGTCCAGCCGATACCGGTCGTGCTCGACAGCGCGAGCATGACCAGGATGCCCGGCACGAACCATTGCCAGGAACCGGCCGTGACCCCCGAAAGCAGCGAACCGAAGAGGAACAGGAAGACCAGGGGCTGCAGCATGCCGAAGACGAGACCGATCGGATTCCGCAGCTGCGGGCGGATCTCCCGGGAGAAGACGATGCCGGTGCCGGTGAGCGTGGTCATGCGGGTGCCCCTTCGCGGATGCTGCGGCCGGTGAGTGCCAGGAAGACGTCGTCGAGGGTCGGGCGGCGGACTTCGGCGGTGTGCGCTTCGACGGTCTTGAGGAATTCCGGCAGTACCTTGTTTCCTTGCGGTACCCGGAATTCGACCGTCGAGCCGTCGCTCGTGAGGTCGCGGGCGGCCGGGATGCGGGCGGCGGCGCGGAGCGCGACATCGGGATCCGGGGTGGTGACCGTGACGAGGTCGCCCGCCATCTCGGCCTTGAGGTTCTCGGCAGTGTCGTCGGCGATGATCCGGCCGTGGTCGATGACCATCACCCGCTCGGCCATCGCGTCGGCCTCGTCGAGATAGTGCGTGGTCAGGAAGATCGTGGTGCCGGATTCGGCCCGCAGCTTCAGGATGTGCTCCCACAGGTTCGCCCGGTTCTGCGGGTCGAGACCGGCCGACGGTTCGTCGAGGAACAGCAGGTCCGGGCGGTGCATGAGGCCGAGCGCGATGTCGAGCCGGCGTCGCTGCCCGCCGGACAAGGTCCCGGCTGTGCGATTCGCCAGTGATTCGAGGTCGAGGGTGGCGAGCAGTTCCTCGGTGCGTTCGCGGGATTCCTTGGGAGACAACGCGTAGCAGCGTCCTTGAGTGAACAGCTCGTCGCGGACGCGGAAGTACGCGCCCGCGCCGTTGCCTTGGCCGAGGTAGCCGATCTTGCGGCGTACGGCGGCCGGGTCGCCGGCGACGTCGTGCCCGGCGACTGTCGCCGATCCGGACGTCGGTGGCAGCAAGGTCGTCAGCATGCGCAGGCTGGTGGACTTTCCTGCGCCGTTCGGCCCGAGAAAGGCGACCAGCTCGCCGGGACCGACGTCGATATCGAGGCCGCGGACGGCCTCGACGGTTTCACGCTTGACCCGGAAATGCCTGGTCAACCCCCTGGTGCGGATCACTTGTGCCTCCTTGGCGTGTACTTGGTCAGGGCATGACGAGGGAACGCCGGTACTCGGCGTTCGATGCTCGGGAAGGAAGAAAGCCCGAAAAGAGTACGCCGACATGAAAAATTATCGTCAGGGTCCCTGACATAGAATTCTGCCTGTGAAGCCTTCGATCCCTTATCTGCTGGCGTACGCGTTCACGCTCGCGAGCCGTCGTGCCGACGAGGAGCTGCGTGAGCATGGCCTGACGGTCCGGCAGTTCGGGTTGCTGATGCAGCTGCGGCTCGAGCCCGAGCTCACGATGGCGGAGCTGGCGCGGCAGCTCGGGATCTCCCGGCAGTCACTGCACGAGATGGTCGGTGAACTGGAACAGGCGGGGCATCTGCGCCGCGAGCCGGGCGCGACCGGGCGGACCTTGCGGCTCACGCTGGTGCCCGGGACGGCGAGGCTGCTCTTCGACGCGCACGGGCCACTGATGCGCGCGGAAGAGGATTTCCTGCGGGGTATGGGAAAACGTGAGATCGAGACGCTTCGCGTACTGCTTCAGCGTGTGCTCGCGCACGCGACCGACGACGAGGCTTGGCTCGCTTGAGTGTGGTTCAGCGGGCTTCATCCCGGGGGACGAAGCCCGCTGTCTCACCTTCCACGGGGAAGCGCGGCTCGGTTGCCCGAACCGAGGCCGGTCGGGTTGAGGTTGGCGCGTTCGCCCGCGCTGTGGCCGTCGAGATAGCCACTGCCGGTCAGGCGGCGGCGCGGCGCTGAGCGCAGGTTGCCGTACTTGGCGTCGTAGGCGTCTTCGACCAGTGTGTTGCGGTCTCGCACGACGAGCGCGGCGGATTTGGCGCCGGGTTCCGTCGGGTGCGCACGGGCGGCGCGCTCCTCGGTCGCCTTCAGGCGCAGGTAGACCGCGGTGGCGAAGCCGGTCAGCCAGGTGCGCCGGTAGGCGGCGACCGTCTCGAATCCCGCACGGAACCCGTCCGGGCGGACCCGCGTGAGCTGGGTGGTCGCCTGCAGCAGCAGGCTCGTGTACAGCAGTTCGACACGCTCCAGGTCGGACCGGAAGCCGAACACGGTGACGTCGGTGACCGACTGACCCCACCGGTGCAGGAGCGCGCGGCAGCGCAGCGGGTGGGCGATGTTGGTCAGCAGGGTCGCCTTGTCCCTGCTGTACGGATTGCCCATGGTGATCTTGATGGTGGTGATCTCGTCGGTGCGTGCTCCGGAGTCGGCGAGCATGGCGCTATCGATGCCGTAGCGGGCGATCAGCTCCGCGGCCTTGGTGTTGTATGACTCGGCTTCGGCCTCGGTCACACCCGGGTCTTCCGCCTTCGCCAGCAGCTTGCGGACCTTGGCGAGCAGGGTCTCCTGGTCGGACATGGTCCCCCCTTTCTCGGTTTCGCGACTGCTTCCTTCCTACCCGGATGGTCCGACAGTTTCGCTCATCAGTTCGACTCGCGCTAGACTGGGTGGCATGTCGGGGGCAGAGGTCGCCGTCGTGGGATCCGGGCCCAACGGGCTGGCCGCGGCGGTCGTTCTGGCGCGAGCCGGAGTGCGGGTGGAAGTCTTCGAGGCGGCCGCCGAGTTCGGCGGCGGGATGCGCTCGAAGCCGCTGTTCGACGACCGGGTCGTGCACGACATCTGCTCGTTCGGGCACGCGATGGCGCCCGCGTCGCGGTTCTTCCGCGAGTTCGATCTCGAGGCGCGTGGTGTCCGGCTGCTGCAGCCCGAGGCCGGGTACGCCCATCCGCTCGATCGCGGCGCCGGGATCGCGTACCGGTCGCTGGACCGGACGTGTGAGCGGCTCGGCCGGGACGGGCGGCGCTGGCGCGAGCACGTCGGCCCGCTGGTCGAGCGCAGCCGCGAGATCGTCGACCTGCTGCTCGGCGACCAGCGGCACTTCGGCCACGCCGGCACGGCGTTGCGGCTGCCCGCCGAGATCTTCAAGTTCGGCCTGGCTGCCGAGCACCTGTTCACCGGGCAGGAGGCGCGCGGCATGATCGCCGGGGTCGCGGCGCACGCGACCGGCAGGCTGCCGAGCCTGCCCGCGGGCGGTGTCGTCGCGATGCTGGCCCCGCTCGCTCACTCGACCGGGTGGACTTTGCCGCGCGGCGGCAGTCAGCGGATCGCCGACGCGCTCGTCGCGGACTTGCTGGCGCACGGCGGGAAGCTGCACGCCAACACCCCGATCACCGATCTGCGCGAACTGAACAAGTACAAGGTGGTCCTGCTCAACACCGCCCCGCGAGGCCTGCTCGACCTGGCCGGTGCCCTCTTGCCGTCGCGCTACCGCCGCACGCTCGAGAAGGTGCGTTACGGGCCTGCCGCGGCGAAGGTCGATTTCCTCGTGACCGAGCCGATCCCGTGGGCTGAGCCCGAAGTCCGGGTCGCGGGGACCGTGCACGTCGGCGGCACGATGGCCGAGATCTTCGCGTCGGAAACGGACATCGCGCGAGGGAAACAATCCGCACGACCGTTCGTTCTGGTATCCGACCCGATGGTCGTCGATCCCACGCGCGGGCTGCCGGGCAAACGTCCCGTGCTCGGCTATTGCCACGTCCCCAATGGCGACCCGGCCGACGTCACCGGCACCGTTCGCCGCCAGATCGAGCGGTTCGCGCCGGGTTTCTCCGACACGATCATCGAGAGCCGCTGCACCACGGCGCCGCAGCTGGAGGCCTACAACCCGAACTACGTCGGCGGCGACATCAGCTCCGGCGCGGTCAGCGTCAAGCAGATGATCGCCAGGCCCGCGCTGCGGATGAACCCGTATGCCACCCCGCTCGGCGGTGTCTACCTCTGTTCCGGTGGGGTGACGCCGGGGCCCGGTGTGCACGGTATGGGCGGTTTTCACGCGGCCGCGAGCATTCTGCGCCGCGAGTTCGGCATCCGGGAGGTTCCGGGCCTTCATCCGTAAGTCTGTTGCCGAACCATCCGGTCAGCCGGAAAATGACTCACCGATGAAGCGCATGCGAGTTCTCACCATGGCCGGGTTCGCCGGCCTGCTCCTGACGTCCACGGTCGTCGCCGCGCCCGCGCGGGCCGCGAGCCACGGGACCGAGCCGATCTACGACTACGCACAGGCCATCCGTGAGCAGGTGTACGTCGAGACGCCCGTCGACAGTGACCGCGACGGCAAGAAGGACCGGCTCTCGGTCTACGTCGTCCGTCCGAAAGAGACGGACGGAAGCCTCAAGGTCGCCGCGATCGTCGAGCCGAGCCCGTACTTCGGGCTCACCGACGCGCCTGCCGACTACCACCCGGCCGACGTCACCGACGTGCCCCGGATCGCGCCGTGGTCGCCACCGACCGGTGCCTGGCAGGGCGCCAGCTACGACCGCGTCTACTACGACAACTACTTCGTGCCACGCGGGTACGCGGTCCTCTCGGCCAACACGCTCGGCACCGGTGACTCCGACGGCTGCCCGAGCGCCATCGGCACCGAAGAGAAGCTCGGCATGAAGACCGTCGTCGAATGGCTGACCGGCGACGCGAAGGCGTTCACCAAAGACGGCAAAGAGATCAAGGCGAGCTGGTCCACCGGCAAGGTCGCGATGGCGGGCAAGAGCTACGACGGCACGCTGCCGGTCGCGGTCGCGAGCACCGGCGTCAAAGGCCTGAAGACCGTCGTGTCCATTTCCGGCATCGCCTCGTGGTACAGCTACTACCGCGCGAACGGGGCGGTCGTCTCGCCGGGCGGGTTCGTCGGCGAGGACGCCGACCTGCACGCGAAAGTCGTGCTGACGCGCAAGAATCCCGAGGTCTGCGCGCCTGAGATGCACGAGATGGAACAGGCGATGGACCGCGTCAGCGGCGACTACACCGCGTTCTGGAAGGAACGGAACTTCGCCAAGGACCTCGGCAACTACCACGGCAGCGTGTTCCAGGTCGCCGGGATCAACGACTGGAACGTCAAGCCCAAGAACTTCACCGATCTCTGGGACGCGTTGGGGCGCAACGACATCAAGCGCAAGCTCTGGATCCACCAGGGCGCGCACGACGATCCGCTGTACGTCGCGGAGCAGGCCTGGCTCGACACCGTGCACAAGTGGTTCGACCACGAGCTCTACGGCATCGACAACGACGTGATGCGCCAGCCGCGCGTGCGCTTCGAGACCGCGCCAGGTCAGTGGACGAACTACCGCGATTGGCCGGAGCCCGGCGCGCACGACGTCACCCTGCGATTCAGGGCGGGCGACAAGGCACCGCAGCCCGGCGTGCTCACCACGGGGTGGCCTGGATTCGGTCAGCGGCAAGGGTTCGTCGACGATCCCGCGCGCACCGCTGACAGCCTGGTCGCCGGTGCCGGTCAGGCGGATCCGAACCGGCTGCTGTACGTGTCCGACCCGCTGCCCAGGGACGTCCGCGTTTCGGGCACGCCGGAGATCACCGTGCGCGCGTCGGTCGACGGCAAGTCGCCGTACCTGAGCGCCCTGCTGGTCGACTACGGCAAGGACACCCGGATCACCGAGCTCAAGGCCACCACTGAGAACTGGTGCTTCGGTCCCACGGTCGGCACTGACACGGGCTGCCGCGCGAAGCGGCGGTACGCGACGGCCGAGTCGGACTTCCAGGTGGTCAGCCGCGGTTGGATCGACGTGCGCAACCGGAACTCCGCGAGCGTCACCGAGCCCATCGAGCCCGGCCGCCCGTACACCTTCACCTGGCGGATGGAGCCGAGGCAGTACCAGCTCAAGGCCGGTCACCGGCTCGGTGTGGTGTTGCTCGTGACCGACCACGACTACACGCTGCGGTACCCGGCGGGCACCAAGATCTCGGCCTCGCTGTTCGCGAGCAGCATCCGGATCCCGTTCGCGGGTTAACGCCTGCGCGGCTCGACGAGTCCGGTCTCGTACGCGACGACGACCGCCTGAGCCCGGCTGGAGATGCCGAGTTTGGTCATCAGCCGGTTCAGGTGGGTCTTCACCGTCGCTTCGCTGACCAGCAGCCGCCCCGCGATCTCGGCGTTCGTCTCGCCGCCCGCGACGAGACGGAGCACTTCGAGTTCGCGCTCGGTCAGCCCGGTGAGTCTGGTGGTGTCGGTCGGCGGCGCGTGCGTGAACGACTCGACCAGCCGCCGGGTGATCGTCGGGCCGAACAGCATGTCGCCGCGCGCGACCGCGTGGATGCCGCTGCTCAGTGTCTCCGGCGGGCTGTCCTTGAGCAGGAAGCCCGAAGCGCCCGCGCGCAACGCCGTGTAGACGTACTCGTCGAGGTCGAACACGGTCAGCATGAGGATGCTCGGCTTGTCGGGGCCCGCGCCCGCGAGGATCCGCTCGGTCGCCTGGATCCCGTCGAGCTCGGGCATCCGGATGTCCATCAGGATCACGTCGGGGCGCAGGTCGAGTGCCTTGCCGACGGCCTCGAGGCCGTTCGACGCCTGGCCGGCGACCTCGACACCGGGCATGGCCCCGAGCAGCGCGACGAAACCCGCGCGGACGAGGTCCTGGTCGTCCACCACCAGCACGCGGATCATGACGGGCGGCGGCCGGTCTTCGGGTAGGGCAGGGTCAGCGCGATCTCGAATCCCTTTCCGGAGCCGGTGCCTATTTCGAGGACGCCACCGTACATTCCGGCCCGTTCCCGCATGCCGATCAGGCCATGCCCGGCCGGGTTGCGCGCGGGCACGGTGACCACGCCGGTGTCGGTGACGCGCAGCACGAGATTGTCGTCGTGGTACGCCAGCGTCAGCTCCGCCTCGGCCTCGCCGGCGTGCTTGATCACGTTCGTCAGCGCCTCTTGCGCGACCCGGTACGCACACAGCTGCGGGCCCGGCGGCAGCGTGCGCGGGGTGCCGGAGATCCGCAGCCGCACCGGCACGCCCGCTTCACGCACGCGCGCGGCCAGTGAGGGGAGATCGGCGAGGCCGGGCTGCGGGCGCAGCACACCGTCGCCGGGTTCCTTGCGTGGCGGGCGGAGCACGAGCAGGAGACGCCGGAGTTCGTCGAGCGCTTCGGTCGATGTGCTGGTGATCGTGCTGAGCGCGTCACGGGTCGTCTCGGGCGCCGAGTCGAAGACGTAGCTCGCCAGGTTCGCCTGGACGGCGATCACCGAAAGATGATGCGAGACGACGTCGTGCAATTCGCGCGCGATGCGGATGCGTTCCTCGACGACGGCGCGTTCGGCCTCGAGCTGCGCCTGCCGTTCCAGCTGGTGCGCGTGTTCGGCGATCTCGCTGATCCGCCGGGTGCGCAGCTTCGCCGAGCGCGCGACGACGATCGTGGCCATCGTCTGCAGCAGCCCGAGCAGCGTGTCCCCGCCGATCGACGGGCTGTCCCCGATGACGATGCCCGCCTCGTAGATCGCCAGCGACGCGAGCGCGATGACCAGTGCCTGTCCGAGCGGGTAGCTCAGCACCACGGTGTACAGCGCGATCAGCCCACCCGGCTGGCCGAGCATCGCCCGGTACCCCAGCGCGTAATAGAGGCCCATCGCGACGCCGACCACGATCATCACCGTCAGCGGGAACCTCCGCCGCAGCACCACCGGCACACCACTGAGCGCCGCGAGCACGTACGCCCACACTTCGCCCGACGGCGCCACGCCGAGGAACAGGAAGACGGTGGAGCCCGCCGCGAGCAGGATGTCGATCAAGAACGGGCGGGAACGGGGCAGGTGGCGAAGCCACGCGAGATACGCGGACACCGCTGAAAGCTACCGCCCGCGCGCGGGGAATCCCGCATCGATGCGGGTATATACCGCGAAAGTTTACCGGCGATTGCCACCGTGGTTGATACCACCGAAGGCAGGTCACCCACTATTTTTCTTGGTGAATGGTTCATCCATTCACCAAGCTCGGCGAAGAGCGTGGAGTGTGGCCGCGGGGGAGGTGGCCGCCCGCACTCTTCGCCGAGCGCGGAACCTCACTGCTGGATCGGTTTCCCGTCCGTGCCGCAGATGTAGCCGGCGTTGATGCAGGCGCGCACCCGCCTGGCCAGTTCGTTCGCGTCCCAGGCGTTGAAGAAGTCACCGTGGAACGTGTAGCCGGGCTGATCGGTCACCAGCTGCCCGTTGCGGGTGCCCGCGAGCGTGAGCCCGCCGCCGTTGACCGGATAGGTGATCAGCAGTTCGAGCCGCGGCACGACGTGCGGATAGCCAGCCGGGCAGGTCTGGCCGAGCGCGAACGCCATGTGGTCCCGGTGGTTCGGTGAGTCGAGCCTGCCGTCCCAGCAGGTCGGGAAGTCCAGGTACGTCTCGAGTTTCGAGCCGGGCGCGCAGTTCATGAAGTCCCGGCTGGACGGCGATGAGCCGGTGCACGACCACCGCGCGGACGGGTTCTGGTCGGCGTTGGTGGCGCCCGCGTTGCCGATGACGTAGCGGAGGCCGCGCGGGTGCGGAACGGCGGCGGCCATGTTGGTGATGCCCTGGTAGTAGACGGTCACGCGCTCAGGCGCGATCGGCTGGCCGTTCTTGTAGACCGTCGGGGTCCAGTAGGAGGACAGGTCCACCACCGGGTCGCAGTTGGTGGTGCCCAGGCTCAGCGACTGCAGCGTCGACTGCGCGTTGGCGCTCCTGTTCCCGTAGAACTCGTGCATGTGCGAGACCCCGGCCTGGCCGGGGAAGACGATCGGGTCGTCGTTCCTGCGGTGCGAACTGAAGCAGTTGGCGCGGAATTCGGAACCGCGCACCGGGGCCGCCACCTGCTGGGCGACGATCGCGTCGGCCTGCTCGGGGGTCGGCATCCAGAAGTGGGCGGAGTGGTTGACGTGGGCCGGGGTGTCCAGGCTGCCGAAATGCACGGCGGTCGCGATGAGCGCGACCACTGTCGCCCCGGCCGCGACGGCGCTGAACAGGCGCTTGACTCGCATGGGCTCCTCCTCGTTGTGAAGCCGGCGGTTAAGTTGTCGCGAACAACAAATAGGCCTGGTTTATGACACAGCTCCCCGGATGTCTGAAACAAGCCGCCGTCTGGGTGACGCGGGTCACATTCGCATGGAGTGAGAGACGGGAAATACTCGCGAGGTGTTCGACCTCCTCGTCTCCTGGTTCAACGCCGAAGCGTTCCGGATCTTCGGCGCCCCGGTCTCCGTCATCGAACTCATCGGCGCGGTCACCGGCGTCTGGTGTGTCTGGCTGGTGGCCAGGCAGAACCTCTGGAACTGGCCGATCGGCATCGCCAACAACCTCGCGTTCCTGCTGCTGTTCACCACGGCGGGGCTCTACGCCGACGCGGGACTCCAGGTCGTCTACGTCGTGCTCGCGCTCTACGGCTGGTGGAACTGGCTGTTCGGTGGAAAGGACCGCGGCGCGCTGCCGGTGCGCCGGACTCGGTCCGGCGAGTGGATCGGGCTGGCCGTCGGCGGGGTCGCCGGGACCGTGGGGCTCTGGGCGCTGCTGGCGCACGCGACCGACTCGACCGTTCCGTGGTGGGATGCGGCCACGACCGTCCTTTCGCTGCTCGCGACCTACGGTCAGACGCGCAAGCTACTGGAGTCGTGGTGGTTCTGGATCGCCGCGGACGTGCTGTACATCCCGCTTTACGGCTACAAAGGACTGTGGGTCACGGCCGTGGTCTACGTGATCTTCCTGTGCCTGTGCGTGAACGGCCTGCACAGCTGGCGGCGCGCGCTGGCGAAGGAGCCGGTGGTGGCGTGAAGTTCGCGCACGGCATGGTGATCGGGAAGTTCTATCCGCCGCACCTCGGTCACCATCACCTCATCAGGGCGGCGGCGGAGCGCTGCGAGCAGGTGACGGTGATCGCGTGCGCGTCCACAGTGGAGTCCATCCCGCTGGCGGACAGGGTGGCCTGGTTGCGTGCGGAACACGCTGACACGCCTTGGGTTCGCGTGGTCGGCACGATGGACGAGCACGCGACCGACTACGACGATCCGGACGTCTGGGAGATCCACTGCGCGATCTTCCGTGAGGCGCTCGGCGGGGACGTCGTCGACGCCGTGTTCACCTCCGAATCGTATGGCACCGAATTGGCCCGCCGGTTCGACGCGACGTCCGTGGTCGTCGACCTCGATCGCGCGTCGGTGCCGGTTTCGGGGACCGCCGTGCGTGCGGATCCGGCTGGCCAGTGGGAGTTCCTGGCGCCGTCGGTGCGGGCGTGGTTCGCCAGGCGGGTGGTCGTGCTCGGCGCGGAATCCTCAGGGACCACAACGGTTTCCCGTGCGCTCGCGGAGCACTATGGCGCCGAATGGGTGCCGGAGTACGGCCGCGAGTACACCGAGCTGAAACTCGCGAGGGCCCGCGCGGCCGACCCGGCGGCGACCGTCTTCGACCTCCGTTGGGAGGCCGAAGACTTCGCCATGGTCGCCAAACACCAGAACGCCGCCGAAGACGCCGCCGCCGGGCGCGGTGGTCCGCTTCTCTTCTGTGACACGGATTCTTTCGCGACCCGAGTGTGGGAAGAGCGCTATCTCGGGTCGACTTCCCTGGTGTCGAACCGGAAACCCGCGCTGTATCTACTCACCGACCACGAGGATGTCCCCTTCGAGGACGACGGGCTGCGGGACGGCGAAGACATCCGGCCGTGGATGACCGCCCGGTTCGCCGAGCTGCTCGGCACCACCGGCGTGCCGTGGCTGCGGCTGACCGGCAGCCTGGACGAACGCCTGCGCACGGCCGTCCAGGCTTGCGATGCCTTGCTGGCCAAGGGATGGATCCTCGCCCCGCCGCTCGGCTAGCTCACCAGGTCGCGCCCGCAGGCGTCTTGGTCACGGCGTTGATACGGTTGAACAGGTTCGTCGTCGCGACCATCAGGATGAGGGCCGAGATCTGCCCCTCGTCGAAGTGGCTGGTGAGCTCGTCCCACAGCTCGTCGGACACCGCGTCAGACGACCGGTCGGCCAGCCGCGTCGCGCATTCGGCCAGCGCGAGCGCCGCACGCTCCTCGTCGGTGAAGAGCGGGGACTCACGCCACACGGCCACCATGCCCAGGCGCTCGTCGGTCTCGCCCGCCTTCCTGGCGCTCGCGAGCCCGCCGTACACGCACGCGCTGCACCCGTTGATCTGGCTGGCCCGCAGGTGGACCAGCTCCATCGTGGTCTGCGAGACGGTGCTCGAGTTCATGGCCTTGAACAGGTTCTGGATGCCCTTCATCGCGTCCGGCAGGACCATCGCGGGGTTCTTCATCCGTGCTTCCATGATTTCCTCCAGTTTCAGGTGGTCTCATGGCCTCGACGGATCCCGCCGCGCGGATGTGACATGCCGCCGGAGAAAAAGTTCGGACGCCTCTTCCGGAGCTCCTCAGAGTGCCGAAAGAGGCGTCCGCGCGGTGTGGTTCATGCCGCGAACAGTTCCGGGCGGAACGAGTGGAACGGGACGGCGGTCTCCGAAGGCAGGACCGGGCGGAGTTCGGGACGGCGCGGGCTGATGCCGTCGCCGGGCTCGCTGCCGGTGAGGCGGTTCTTGACCCGGCGGGCGGCCAGCGGCAGCACGCGCTTGCACACCCAGCTCGCGTTCTCGCCGAATGTCGGCTGCGGCGCGGTGCCGTCGAACTCGGTCAGCCAGGACGACGGGAACGAGATGCCGAGCTTGGTCAATGTGTAGGCGGCGAGCCTGCGGTGACCCGGCTCGGACAGGTGCAGCCGGTCGGCGCCGAAGTAGCGGGAGTCGTTGACGGAGGTGTCCGGCCAAAGGTCGATGAGCCGCGCGCCGTAGCTGACCGCGGACTCGCGGATGGCGTCGTTGAGTGCCTCGATGCGCGGGCGCATGCGCTTGCCCAGCGGCATCCTGGCGGCCACGTCGGGGAGCGTGAAGACGACGACGTCCTGGCAGATCGAGGTGGCCGCGCGGTAGACGGCGTCGACGCGGCGTGCGACCGTGCGCTCGTCGTAGATGCCCGCCATCACGTCGTTCGCGCCGCCGAAGAGGCAGATCACGTCAGGGCGCATCGTCTCCGCGACGGGGATCTGTTCGAACAGCATGTGGTCGAGGCGGCGTCCGCGTACCCCCAGGTTCGCGTACCGGAAGTCGGCCTCGTCCAGCGCGAGGCGCCCGGCGACGAAGTCGGCCCAGCCACGGTACTGCCCGTTGAAGGGGTGCGGGTCGTCCAAGCCCTCGGTGCAGGAGTCGCCCAGCGCAACGAATCGGTGGTAGCTCATTGGTGACCTCTTTCCACTGTGCCACTTGTGTAATACATACGTATATCAGGGTTGAGACACTGTGCTCCAGAGCACAGCACCCCTGTGGCACCCCTATGTTCAGAGTGAGCTGGGTCTCAGCGCCCCGCTTCTCCTGAACTGTGGCGGTCAGCCGAAGAAGGCTTCCAGCGTGGTTTCGAGGGTCTCGATCAGGCTCGCGTTGCCGGTTCCGCCCCAAAGTCCCAGCTCGGCGACGCCGTAGAGCGCCGACCAGAGCGCGGCGGTGAGCGCCTGGGCATCCGTGTCGACGCGCCAGCCTTCGTGCTGGGCGGCGGCCACGAGCTCACCGAAGCTGTCGAACGTCTCCGCCGTCAGCCTGGCGAGCACGGGGTCTTCGTGGTCGAGCAGGTCGTGCCGGAACATCAGCGCGAACATCGACGGGGCGGCCCGCGAGAACTCGACGTAACTCCGGCACGCCGCCAGCAGCCGTTCGCGCGGCGGTCCGGGCAGCACGTCGTCGAAGCGGTGGCGCAGTGCTTCGAACCCGTTTGACGCGACCGCCGAGAGCAGCTGCGCGCGCCCGGCGAAATGCCGGAGCGGCGCGCCGTGGGATACGCCGGTGGCCTTGGCGATGCCGCGCAGGGTGACCGCGTCGACCCCTTCCTCGGTGAGGAGGGTCGTCGCGCTCGAGATCAGGCGTTCCCGGGTATCCACGCGGGGGTGCCTTCGACGGGGAGCAGCTGCGGGCGCTTCGGAAGGAAGCCGTCGCCGGGCGAGCGGCCGATCATGCGGTTCCGAGTCCTGGTGATGGCCACGGGCAGCACCTGGTGGCGAAACCAGTGGAGGTCTTCGCGCCAGGTCGGCCGCGACGGGGTGCCGGGCAGTGGTTCGAGCCAGGACTGCTCAAAGGGCAGGCCGAGCTTCGCCAGCAGATGCGCGGCGAGCCGCAGGTGCCCGAGTTCGGACAGGTGCAGCCGGTCCGGCCCGAAGTAGCGGGAGTCGCTGACGGCCTCGTCCGGCCACAGGTCGACGAGCCGCGCGCCGTAGCTGACCGCGGCTTCGCGGATGGCGTCGTTCAGCGCTTCGATGCGGGGACGCATGCGGCTCCCGAACGGCATGCGCTCGGCGATGTCGCTCAAGGTGAACACCACGACGTCGGGTGCGATCGAGGTCGCCTGGCTGATGGCCGCGTCGACGCGGCGCGCGACGGTCCTGGCGTCCCAGCCGGAGGACATGACGTCGTTGCCGCCGCCGAACAGGGCGATCAGGTCCGGCTTCAGCTCGGCCGCTGTCGGCATCTGCTCCGCGGTGATCTGGTCGAGCCGTCTGCCGCGGACGCCCAGGTTGGCGTACCGGAAGTCGGGTTCGAGCAGTGACATCCTGCCCGCCACGAAGTCCGCCCAGCCACGGAAGAGCCCGTTCTCGGGGTGATGGTCGTCGAGTCCTTCGGTGCAACTGTCGCCGAGTGCGACGAACCTGCGGTAGCCCATTGCCGTTCTCTTTCCGTTCACCTGGAGGACACTGTTTATCAAACTTCGGTAGACAGTGTCTACTCGCCTTGGCAAGATATATCGGCTTCCGATATATTCACGGCCATGGCAGGACGGACGATGACGGAACAGGCGTTCTTCATCCTCACGGCGCTCGTCGGCGAGCCGCGGCATGGCTACGGCATCGTCGGGGAGGTCGAGGAGCTCTCCGAGGGGCGGGTCCGGCTCAAGGTGGGGACCTTGTACGGCGCGCTCGACCGGCTGACCGGGGAGGGACAGGTCGAGCTCGACCGCGAAGAGGTCGAGCAGGGGCGGCTGCGGCGGTACTACCGGATCACCGATTCCGGGCGGCAGGCCGTCGCGGCCGAAGCGGCCCGTCAGGCGGCCAACGCGCGCGCGGCCGAACTCCGGCTCGGGGCGTGGCGCGCACAGGGGGGAACGGCATGAAGACGCTGGAAGACCGGTATCGGTACCTGCTGAGGCTGCTGCCCCTGTGGTACTGGGAGAAGTGGGCCGAGGACATGGTCGCGACCTATCTCGCGACCGAGCTGGCGGGCCAGGAGGATCCGGAGTTCGTCGAGGAGCACGGCCGGCCGAGCTTCGGCGAGGTCATGAGCGTGGCCGCGCTCTCGCTCCGGCTGCGGCTCGGCGGTGGTTCGGCTCCCACGCGCTCGGTCGCTTGGGGTGCGGCTGTACGAACGGTCGTGCTGATAGGTCTGCTCGTCAACGCGGCGGGCATGGTGACGAACTGGACCGCGGCGCCCTGGCTCGGCGCGTTCTTCGCGGTGCTCTTCGGGCAGGTCTGGATCGGGCGAGGGCTCGCGGTCGTCGGCTTCGGGTACTCGATCTACGAAGCCGTCGTGGCCACCGGGAAGTTCTTCGCTGGCGAGCCCGCGTTCCTGTTCGGCGGCTGGAGCCAGGTGCTGATCAACGCGGGCCTGGTGCTCGGGCTGGCCGCGTTCCATCGTGAGGCGCAGCCGACGCCGCAGCGGCCGTGGCTGCTGGCGCTGATCGCGGGGGTCGCGCTCGAACTGCTGCCCATGCTCGGCTGGATCAGGCTCGAGGCGGGGGTCTGGGACGCGATCACGATCTACTCGCTGATCTGGTTCTGCGCGACGATCGGGCATCTGGCCGTGCCCGCGGCCCGGCTGCTGTCCACCACGCTCACGCTGGTCGTGGTCGGCTGGACCCTGGTGGTGCTCCGGGCGCTTTCGCTGGCGGACGTGCTCGCGTTCTTCGGTCCGAATTCGGGCTATCTGCTGGTCGGGGCGGCTGAGCTGGCGATCGCGCTGGCGGCGTTGCTGCCGCTGCTCATCCTGGGCAGCCGGGAACGCGAGGTCACCGCAGACGCGCTCGATGCGTGAGAACGACCGCGCGCCGCGGATCGTCATCGGGGAGCAGGTCGCACAAGGCGTCGACGATCTCCAGGTCGTCGACGCCGCACGAGGTCTCCCAGAACGACCAAAGTGATTCGGGATTCCGGCCGGTGAGCGCCACGCGCCGGACCGACGCCGTCAGCGACTCGCGCTCCTCCAGCACGGCGGGCGCTTCGGATTCGGGGAGCAGGGGACCGCGGAACGTCTTGGCCGCGTCGGTTCCCTGGCGTAAAGCCGTTCTGGCGCGCAGGAAATCGGCGTCGACGTCGGCGGCGAGGCGATACGGCCGGGTACGCACCACGTCGCCGAGCTGGGCGCGCAACCGGTGGATCTCGGCGCGCACGGTCACCGGGTTTCCCGCGTCGCCGTACAGCAGCAGCGCGAGCCGTTCCGCGCTGAGGCCGGCGGGGTGCAGTGCCAGCAGGATCAGGATTTCCGCGTGCCGCAAGGTGAACGGGATCTCGCGGCCGTCGACCGCGATGGACGGCGCGCCGTCGGTCAGGAACTCCAGCGCCAGCTTCGGCCGCTGACGTGGCGCGCGGGTGCGCAGCCTGAGCAGGAAACCCTCGTCGAGTGGCTCGACCGCGCCGAGCCTGCCGTCGGGCAGCGTGATCGCGCCGCCGGTGCGCCTGATGTCCACTGTGGACGGAAGGTCGCCACAGGATTCGCTGGCGAGCACCCGGCCGGTGGCCGAGAGCAATGCGCCCGCCTCTCCGCGAAGTGCTTCGAGGTGGCGCATGTTGTTACGGCGCAAGCGTTCTTCGCGCACCGCGAGCTGGGCGCGCAACTGGCCTTCGGCGAGTTGCGCGGCGGCCGTGACGAGCGCGAGCATGGCAGGGTGGACCGTGCGCAGCGGGCCGCTGACGTCGATGGAACCCAGCAGCAGCCCCGTTTCCGGGTCCCGCACGGGCGCCGCCGCGCAGGTCCACGCGTGATACGCGCGCACGAGATGTTCCGCGGAGTAGATCTGCACCGGCTCGCCGGTGGCCAGTGACGTGCCCATGGCGTTGGTGCCGATCGCCTCCTCGCTCCATCGGGTGCCCTCGGTGAGCTGGACGCCCTCGGCGCGGTGGAGCACGGCGTTCGCGCCCTCGCGCCACAGGATGAGGCCGTCGACGTCGGTGATGATCATCATGTGCTCGGCGTCGTCGGCGATGCTCACCAAGGTCTGGCGAAGCAGGGGGAGCACCGGCGCCAGCGGATGTTCGTCGCGCACGGCACGCAGCTCCGCCGCGCCGTACACCAGCGGCGGGCGCATCGCGTCGGGGTCGACGCGCGCGGCGAGCGAACGGTCCCAGGACTGCGAGATCACCGACCGTGGCGAGCGGGGAGCGGGAACGCCCGAAAGCACGGCTTCGTGGACATGGCGCAGCAGCCGCGCGTAGGACTCCGGGTCGCGCAGCAAGTCGGGTTCGGGCTGCTCTGCCACGTGGTCGAGGCTACGTGACCGCGCTCACTCCGGTGCAACGTGCGTGCAACGTCGCCCGGCCTACCTTCGCCGTCGTCCGGTACGCCGAGTGATGAGGCAGGCAACGATGGTCCAGTACGAGCCCCCGAAGTACGAAACCCGCTACGACCACTACATCGGTGGCGAGTACGTCGCGCCCGCCGGTGGTCAGTACTTCGAAAACCCGACCCCGGTCACCGGCCAGGCCTTCACCGAGATCGCGCGCGGGACCTCCGCGGACATCGACCGGGCGCTCGACGCGGCCGAGGGCGCCGCGCCCGCGTGGGGCCGGACCTCGGTCGAAGCCCGCGCCGGCGTGCTGCTCAAGATCGCCGACCGGATGGAGCAGAACCTCGAAACGCTCGCGATCGCCGAAAGCTGGGAGAACGGCAAGCCGGTGCGCGAGACGCTCGCCGCCGACATCCCGCTGGCGATCGACCACTTCCGCTACTTCGCCGGCGCGTTGCGCGCCCAGGAAGGCGGGATCTCCCAGATCGACGACAACACCGTCGCGTACCACTTCCACGAGCCGCTCGGCGTGGTCGGCCAGATCATCCCGTGGAACTTCCCGCTGCTCATGGCCGTCTGGAAGCTCGCGCCCGCGCTCGCGGCAGGCAACGCGATCGTGCTCAAGCCCGCCGAGCAGACGCCCGCGTCGATCCACGTGCTGATCTCGCTCATCGGCGACCTGATCCCGCCGGGCGTGCTCAACGTCGTCAACGGCTTCGGCGTCGAAGCGGGCAAACCACTCGCGTCGAGCTCGCGCGTGAAGAAGGTCGCGTTCACCGGTGAGACCACCACGGGCCGCCTGATCCTGCAGTACGCGAGCGAGAACATCATCCCGGTGACCGTCGAGCTCGGCGGCAAGAGCCCGAACATCTTCTTCGACGACGTCGCCGCGGCCAACGACGCCTTCTACGACAAGGCGCAGGAAGGCTTCGCGCTGTTCGCGCTGAACCAGGGCGAGGTCTGCACCTGCCCGTCGCGCGCGCTGATCCAGTCCGGCATCTACGACCGGTTCCTCGGCGACGCGGTCGAGCGCGTCCGCAAGATCAAGCAGGGGCATCCGCTCGACACCGAGACCCAGATCGGCGCGCAGGCGTCGAACGACCAGCTCGAGAAGATCCTGTCGTACATCGACATCGGCAAGCAGGAAGGCGCGAAGGTGCTGACCGGCGGCGTGCGCAGCGACCTCGGCGGCGAGCTGTCCGGCGGGTACTACGTCGAGCCGACCGTGTTCGAGGGCCACAACAAGATGCGGATCTTCCAGGAGGAGATCTTCGGCCCGGTCGTCTCGGTCGCGCGGTTCGACGACTACGACGACGCCATGAAGATCGCCAACGACACGCTGTACGGGCTCGGCGCCGGGGTCTGGTCGCGCGACGGGAACACGGCCTACCGCGCGGGCCGCGACATCCAGGCGGGCCGGGTCTGGGTGAACAACTACCACGCGTACCCGGCGCACGCGGCCTTCGGTGGCTACAAGGCGTCCGGCATCGGCCGCGAGAACCACAAGATGATGCTGGACCACTACCAGCAGACCAAGAACATGCTGGTCTCGTACTCCGACCAGGCGCTCGGGTTCTTCTGATGGACCGCGTCGACCTGACGGGCGCCGCGGCCGCGTTGCTGCGGCGGCTCGTCGGGACGCACGGGCCGGTCATGTTCCACCAGTCCGGCGGATGCTGCGACGGCAGCGCGCCGATGTGTTACCCGCAGGGCGAGTTCCGGATCGGCGAGTCCGACGTGCATCTCGGTGACCTGCGGGTGACGGGCATCGGCGCCGTGCCGGTGTGGATGTCCGGTGCGCAGTACGAGTACTGGAAGCACACGCACCTCACCATCGACGTGGTGCCGGGGCGCGGTAGCGGGTTCTCGCTGGAAGCACCGGAAGGCGTGCGGTTCCTGATCCGGTCGCGGCTGCTCGAGACGTGAAAGTGTACGAACGGTCGTGCTATTTTCGAGGGCATGCGGGTAAAGGGTGTCTTCGTGGGCAAGCCCAGCGTGCTGGGGACGGTGCGGGACGAGCCGGTGTACAGCGCGATCGCCAAGGCCAGGGTCGAGAGCGCGCGCGTCAAGCTCGGCGAGATCAATCTCGAGGGTGACGACCAGGCCGATCGCCGCGTGCACGGCGGGCCGGACATGGCGGTCTACGTCTACCCGGCCGAGCATTACGAACACTGGTCCGATGACGGTCTCGCCGCGGAACCCGGCGATCTCGGCGAGAACGTCTCGGTCACCGGCGTCGACGAGCGCACAGTGCGCGTCGGCGACGTCTGGGCCTGGGGCGACGCGCTGGTCCAGGTGACCAAGCCGCGCTCGCCGTGCTTCAAGCTCGCCATGAAGACCGGGCGCAAGCAGATCATCGCGGAGATGATCCGCAACGGCCGCAGCGGCTGGTACCTGCGCGTGCTGCGCCCTGGCGAGGTGCCGACCGACGGTGAGCTCACGCTGGTCGAGTCCGATCCGATCGAGCCGACGATCGCCGAACTCAACGGGGCGCGCTATGACCGTTGACGGCCGGGTCGCGCGTGGTGACGCCACGCGCGCGGCGGTCTTGGAGCGCGCGGTCGACATCGCGTCGGTCGAAGGCCTCGACGGGCTGTCGATCGGCAGGCTCGCGACGGAGCTCGAACTCAGCAAGAGCGGGGTCCACGCGCGCTTTGGCTCGAAAGAGGAATTGCAGCTCGCCGCGATCAGCGCGGCGAGCGTCATCTTCACCGAGCACGTCATCACGCCGGCCATGACCGCGCCGCCGGGGCTGCCCCGGCTCGACGCGCTGTGCACGAACTGGCTGGCGTATTCGGAGGAGCGGGTCTTCCCCGGCGGTTGCTTCTTCTTCAACACCGCCGCCGAGTTCGACGCGCGGTCCGGCAGGGTGCACGACGCCATCGCGAAAGTGGGCCGCGACTTCGCGAACCTCATCACCGACCTGGTCCGGGAAGCCAAAAAGCTGGGCCACCTCGGGTCGGGGGTCGAGGTGGCCCAGCTGTCCTTCGAACTTCATGCACTCGGCCGGGCAGCCAACGCCGATTCCGTCATGAACGGGGGAACTGAGGCGTACGAGCTGGCCCGCGACTGCATGTCGAGCAGATTGCGGGCGGCGGCGATGAGCGCACCGCCCGCAACCTAGTCCTTATTTCCAGTCCACCTGCGGGGAACGGTAGAAATCGATCCCCTGCACGCCCCAACGCGGAGCCTGCTTCGCCAGCCGGAGCCGGTAGGTGTCCCAGTTGTGCGTCGCCTTGGGCGACCAGCCGATCTCCGCGTGGCCGGGAAGCCTCGGGAACGCCATGTACTCGAGGTCGTCGTTGGTGACCAGCGTTTCGGTCCAGATCGGCGCTTCGACACCCGCGACCTGGCTCTCGGTGACGCCCTTCAGGTACGTGGCCGGATCCCAGTCGTAGGCGTCCTTCACCTCGACGAGACCAGCCCAGTCCTGGCCCAGCGGGCTGGAGTCGGTGTACTTCATGTCGAGGTACGCCTTGTTCGCCGGCGAGAACAGGATCTTGTTCCCGCGCGCCGCCGCGGCCGCGACCTCGGGCTTGTCGTTCACGGTGTCCCAGAACTGCGGGATGGCCGTGGCGGCGGGCTTGGCCTTGGCGATCTCGTCCCAGCCGCTGATGTACTTGCCGTACTTGGCCGCGATCGGCTGCACCTTGTTCTCGAAGGTCAGGTAGTCCTCCGGCTTGGTGGCGTGTGCTTCGTCGCCGCCGATGTGGATGTACTTGCCAGGCGTCAGCGCCGCGAGCTCGCGGAAGACGTCGTCGACGAACCGGTAGGTCACCGGGTCGTTGATGCACAGCGAGCTGTAGCCGACCTCGGTGTCCGTGCGGACCGGCACGGCCTTCTTGTCGCAGTTCAGCTCGGCGTACGAGGACTGGGCCGCGTTGGTGTGGCCCGGCATGTCGATCTCCGGGATCACCGTGATGTGCCGCGAGGCCGCGTACTTCACCAGGTCCGTGTACTGCTCTTGGGTGTAGAACCCGCCCTTGCCGCCGCCGACCGCGGTCTGGCCGCCGAAGCTCGTCAGCCGGGGCCAGCTCTTGATCTCGATGCGCCAGCCCTGGTCGTCGGACAGGTGCAGGTGCAGCGTGTTGATCTTGTACTGGGCGATCTGGTCGATGTAGGTCTTGACTTGGTCCGGGTTGAAGAAGTGCCGGGCCACGTCGAGCATCGCGCCGCGGTAGCCGAACCGCGGGTAGTCGAGGACGCTGCCGCCGGCGACCGTCCACAGCCGGTGCTGGACCGTCTTCGCGTCGATCGCGGACGGGAGCAGCTGCCGCAGCGACTGCACGCCGAGGAACAGGCCGTCGGCGGTGTTCGCCTTGAGGGTTACACCATTCTTGGCAACCTTGAGGGTGTAGCCCTCCTTACCGACGCGGGCGTCGGCGTGGCCGAGCTCGAGCGAGATCGCGGGCAGGCCGAAGCTGTGCGAGAGCACGGGCAGCCGGTAGCCGGTGGCGGGCTTCAGCTGGCCGCGCAGGTAGTCGGCGACCTGCTTCGCGCCGGTGCCCGCCTTGATGACGGTGGCGGGCGAGAGCCAGAAATCGGCCTTGGCGTCGGCTTTCGCCTCCACCGGGGCCGGGATGATGTCGGTGACAGCGCGTTCCGAGCTCGCGGTCTGAGCGGTCGGACCGGCCGACGCCACCACGGGCAGGCCGAGAGTCGCGAGACTCAGAATGGCCGAACCCAGCAGGGCCCTGGACACGCGCTTCCTCACGGAACACCTCCGGTAGGGATTCAAGACGTCACCAGAGGTATAGACCAATGTGGCGCGGAGCACAACGGCCGATCGGTGGTGGTACGTACCACCCGACCCCTATTTTCCGCGCAATACCACCTTGAGCGCCTCCAGCACCGAGGCGTCTTCGATGGTGGACGGGACGGCTTCGTCGCGTCCGTCCGCGATGCCACGCATGGTTTTTCGTAAGATCTTGCCGGACCGGGTCTTCGGCAACGCCTCCACAATGGACACGTCCTTGAACGCGGCGACCGGCCCGATGTCACGCCGGACCAGTGCGACCAGTTCGGCCTTCAGGTCCGCTTCGGTGACTTCCACGCCCGCCTTGAGCACCACGAGCCCGCGCGGTAATTGCCCCTTGAGCTGGTCCTTGACGCCGATCACCGCGCACTCGGCAACGGCGGGATGCGAAGCGAGCACGGCCTCCATCGAGCCGGTCGAGAGCCGGTGACCGGCCACGTTGATCACGTCGTCCGTCCGGCCCATGACGAACAGGTAGCCGTCCTCGTCGAGGTAGCCGGAGTCTCCGGTTAGGTAATAACCGTCATAGCGCGACAGGTAGGTCTCTTTGTACCGTTCGTCGTCGCCCCAGAGCGTCGGCAGTGATCCGGGCGGCAGCGGAAGTTTGATGGCGATCGCGCCCTCACGGCCCGCTGGCACGCTTTCGCCCGCCTGGTCGAGGATCCGGACGTCCCAGCCCGGCACCGGCTTGGTCGCCGAGCCCGGCTTGACCGGCATCGGCTCCAGTCCTCGCGGGTTCGCCGCGATCGGCCAGCCCGTCTCGGTCTGCCACCAGTGGTCGATCACCGGGGTGCCGAGGTGCTCGCTCGCCCAGTGATAGGTCTCCGGGTCGAGCCGCTCGCCGGCCATGAACAGGGTCTGGAACCGCGAAAGGTCGTACTTCGCCAGTTCCTTGGCCTCGGGGTCGACCTTCTTGATCGCCCGCAGCGCGGTCGGCGCGGTGAACAGCGCCTTGACCCCGTGCTCGGCGATGACCCGCCAGAACGCGCCCGCGTCCGGCGTGCCGACCGGCTTGCCTTCGTAGAGCACGGACGTGGCGCCCACCAGCAGCGGCGCGTAGACGATGTACGAGTGCCCGACGACCCAGCCGACGTCGGACGCGGTCCACCAGACGTCACCGGGCTGGATGTCGTAGATCGCGCTCATCGACCAGGCCAGCGCGACCGCGTGCCCGCCGGTGTCGCGGACGACGCCCTTCGGCTTACCCGTGGTGCCGGAGGTGTAGAGGATGTACAGCGGATCGGTCGCGGCGACCGGCACCGCCTGCGCGGGCGGCGCGTGCTCGATGAGCTCGTTCCAGTCGACGTCCCGCTCGCCGAGCTCGGCCTTGTGCCGGTCGCGCTGCAGGATGACCACGCGGTCCGGCTGGTGCGCGCTCATCGCCAGCGCCTCGTCGATGATCGGCTTGTACTCGACGGTGCGCGTCGGCTCGATCCCGCAGGACGCGGCCACGATCACCCTCGGCTTGGCGTCGTCGACGCGCGCGGCCAGCTCCTTGGGCGCGAAGCCGCCGAAGACCACCGAGTGCACCGCGCCGAGGCGGGCGCAGGCGAGCATCGCGATCACGGCCTCGGGCACCATCGGCATGTAGATGATCACCCGCTCGCCCTTGTCGACGTGCAGCGAGGCGAGCGCGCCCGCGAACCGGGTGACCTCGTAGAGCAGCTCGGCGTAGGTGAACCGGCGGGTCTGGCCGGTGACCGGCGAGTCCCAGATCAGCGCGGTCCGCTCACCACGCCCGGCCTGGACGTGCCGGTCCAGCGCGTTGACCGAGGTGTTCAGCTCCCCGTCGGGGAACCAGCGGTAGAGCGGCGCGCCGCTGTCGTCGAGCGCCCGCGTCGGTTTTCGTGACCAGTCGATCGCTTCGGCGGCTTCCAGCCAGAAGCCCTCCGGGTCTTCCAGGCTCCGTCGGTGCGCTTCGGCGTAGTCGCCCATGGCAGCGATCTCCTTGTCGTCGACGACGCCACCCATCATGGACCTGATTCGCGGTCAGGGTTTCGCGTTGTCCGTCATGGTGGTGAGGATCGAGTCCATTTCCTGCCATTCGCTCGCCAGCGACGAGGCGTAGCAGAAGTACTCGATCCCGGACTTGCGCCAGTAGACCGAACGGACGTGCCGCAGGCCTTCCGGCGCGGTCCACTCGAAGTCCCAGGTGATGGCTTCGTTGCCGTGCAGCGTCATCTCGCGCAGCTGGGAACGGGCGAACCCGGCGAGCCGTTTGGACGTCGCCTTCTCGTAGTCCACATGGGACTTGAGGATCTCGCCGTCCGCCGAGGCGCCACCGTAGCGGACGAACCGAGTCGGCTTCGCGGGGTCGGTCGCCTGGGTCGCGCCCGGCGAGTCGCGCACCGGGCTGGTGGTCCAGCCCGCCGGGATCGCGGTGTGGAACCCGGCCGGTCCCGCGACAGGCTGGAAGTTGTCGGGCAAGGTGGACGGCGTCGGGGAGGACGAGGATGACTGGGTGGTCGAGGACGGAACGGCGGTCGGAACGCTGCTCGCCGTGGTCGGCTGACCGGCCGGTGGTGGCTGCGACTGAGGCGTGCCGCCGGAGGCGGTGGTGACCAGCAGGACCGTGCCGACGAGCGCGCAGGCGGTGAGGTTCGCGGCGGCGACGATGAGCGCGAGACGGGCATTGCTCGCTGGCATCGCGTGACCCTCCCCTGCCGCGATGAGGTGTTCAAGTGGGCACAGACAGTAGCATGGTTCGCCGGGGCGGATGACCACGTTCGGGAGGATGGCGATGGGCGACCCGATGGCCGAGGCGCGGGCGCTGGAGGCCGAGCTGGCCGCGAACCCGGGCGATGCGGCCGTCCGGGCCAAGGTCGTGGCCAGATTGGGCGAGCTGACCGCGGAAGTGCGCAGCGTCACACGCGATCAGGTGCTGGTGATGACCAGCGCCAAGCAACGCGAGTTCTGCGCCTACGCGGCCGACCGGATGATCACGCTGGGTGGCGGTGACGCGACCGCGCTCGCGTTGAAGGAAGAGGTCAAGGCGGGCGAGGACTGGGTGTGGCGCAGCCGGAATCTGGCCGCCTTGCTCGGTGGTTTCGCCGTGGCGGCGGGGCTCGCGGTGGTCGTGTTCGCGGCGCTGGCCGGCAGCGTCGCACTGGTCGCCGCGGCCGCCGTGGTGAGCAGCGCGGCGCTCGCCGCGATCGTGCTCACCTACCGGCGGCAGCGCTGGCGGCTGGACGCCGAACGTGTGAGCCAGGTCGTCTGGCGCCACGGTATCTAGCCCGGCAACCGCGACCGACGCTCATGCGTCCTAAGCTGAGTTGGGGGAAAACGGCAAAATCGACGCGAGGGAGTGGGGAGTGGGCGGTCTCGCAAGCTCGCTGCTGTCCTTGGCGCACACGCTTTTCGGGCCTGGCATCTGTCCCGGCGACTGGGTGTGGGCGACGAGTACCGCTGGGGCATTGATCGCGTTGTTCCCGGTGCTGGGGTCGGTCGTGATCGCGATCATCCGCAAGGGCACCGGAAACCGCTACGACATGACCACGCTGTCGATCTTCGGCGGCATCGGGCTGGTCGCGGCGCTCGTCTTCCCGTGGCTGCTCAGCCTCGGCGTGTCCGAGACGTACCGCGCGGCGTTCTCCGGTGGCGCGTCGGGACTTTCCGGCGCCGAAATGTCCACACTCGACAAAGACTTCTGCTCGTGGGTCGGCGTGCAGAAGGAGTACCTCGGTGGCGGGCAGAACGTCTACGAGACGCTCTTCTACCCGACGGGCCAAGGCCTGTCCTACGGCCTTTACCTGGTGCTCCTGCTCGGCCTGCCCGCCGCGTCGCTGCTGTTCGTGATGCTGCAGGCACGCACCGCGTTCCGCCGCGGCCCGAAGTGGCCGTCGCGGTTCATCTGGATCCCGTTCGTGGCGATGTTCCTGTTCAGCGCGGGCGTCGAAGCGAACACCGCCGTGCACCTGTGGCTCGGCTTCCTGCCGTTCAGCGTGCTGGGCATCATCCCGGTCGCGCTGGTCGGCCCGCCGCCGTGGTCGGTCATCAACCGGCCCGAGCGCCCGCGTCCCGAGCCGGAGCCGTACCGCCCGCCGCCCTCACAGGTCGCGCAGACGCCGCCTCCTCCGCCCCCGCCGCCGCTGAAGAACTACAACCCGACCTCGGTCGCGCCCGCCGCCGAACCGGCGCCGCTGCTCGCGGCCGCACCCGGCCCGATCCCGGCCCCGCCCGGCTCGCGCAACGCGGGCGGCGGGCGGTACCGGCGTATAAAGCAGCTCGGCGCCGGCGGTTTCGGCACCGTCTGGCAGGCGCACGACACCCAGCTCAACCGCACGGTCGCGCTGAAGATCGCGCACGCGCCCGACCGCGACACCGAGGAGCGCATGCAGCGGGAAGCCCGCGCGCTCGCCGCCGTCAGCCACCCGAACTGTGTGCGCGTCTACGACCTGGTCGAAGAGAACGACGGCCTCGCGCTGGTGATGGAGTACCTCGAAGGCCGCCCGCTGGCCGCGATCGTCGACGGCCACGGCCCGCTCGACGACATCGCCGCCGGACGGCTCTGGGCGACCATGGCGGGCGCGCTCGCCGCGGCACACGCGAAGGGCGTGCTGCACCGCGACATCAAGCCGTCGAACATCATCCTCGACCCCGGCGGCCTGGCACACCTGATCGACTTCGGCATCGCCCGCAGCAAGGGCGACTCGAAGCTGACCGCCACCGGCATGATGATCGGCACCCCCGACTTCGTCGCGCCCGAGACCGCGATGGGCTCGCAGGCCAGCCCGGCCTCGGACGCCTGGCAGCTCGCGGCGACGATCAGCTACGCGCTCTCGGGCCAGCCGCCCCGCGGCACCCGTGAGACGCCGATGGCCGCGCTGATGGCCGCCGCCCGCTCGGAGCCGATGTCGTGCCTGCCCGCGCGCAGCGCGCACTCGCGTCTGCTCATCGCGTCACTGGACGCCGACCCTCGCCGCCGCCCGACACTGACCGCCGTCCGGCGCGAGGTCGAAGGCTGGCTTTCGCGTGTCGGCAAGTCCGCCGACGGGCCGGTCACCCAGTTCGTGCCTCGCCAGACCCGCTAGTCGTGAGCGTTGCGGGCGGTTAGAACCGCCCGCAACGCTCACGACCACTGGCTTCCGCCTGAGGCTGATCGCGCAGCGAGGGTGACCCCGAGTGCTGACAACGCACCCAATGGCCCCCTCACTTCACACTGCACCCCAAGGTCGGCAACCACGTCGAGCTTGGCCGCGGAAGTCCACACCGGCCGGCCCGGGGCGTCGCGTCGATTGACGACGCAAGCCAAGCCTCAACTACCCGGCATTGGGTTCTCACCGTCGGCAACACCGGCTCACGAGATCCCGCTGATGAGGCTGGCGACCGAGACGGCCATGGTGACCCTGACCGACTCACAAGCCTTGTCCTTGGCGTCCTTCGCGACCGGGATGAACTCGGTCTGCAGCACCTGCTTGCTCTGCAGCTCGACGCTCAGCGTGCAGCTCGTCGCCGTCTGCTCGGTCCGCGACGGCAGCACGCCGAACTTCCCAGGCGTCACACGCGCCCCAGGCTTCTCGGGCACCCCGGCCAAACCGACCCCTGCCGTCGTATAGGACCCGACGGCGTTGGCGTATTTGCTCTCGTAGCTGCAGCTCGGGCCGAGCGGAGTCGTGCCTTCCTTGCCGCCGCCGCGCGGGACGGAGATGCCCGCGTAGTTGACGTGGGTGAACTTCACGATCTCGCAGATGCCGCCCGGCATCTTGGCGAGCGCGTCGGCGGGCGGCTCCTGGACGACGCCTTCCCATGGTGTGCCGCCTGCCAGCGGCACGAACTTCTTCGCGATGACCTCGGCGACCTTCTTGGCGACCTCGCAGTGCTCGGCGCGGTTGCCTGCCTCGTCGCCGCCGATGTCGTAGCCGTCGACGGCGAGCGCGGCGTACGCGCGGACGTCCAGCAGCACCGAGCAGAACGTGACCGGCGGCGGGTCGAAGGTGTAGACCCGACCCTTCAGCCCGGCGATCTGCACTGGCTCGACCGAGGAGGTCGTCTGCGTGATCCGGTTGTACGGCCCGTAGACGTGGACCTGCGCGCCCTTGTTGTTCGGCAGCACGAACTGACAGCCGCTGAGCACGGCCTCCGAGCTGATCGTTCCGAGCGGTTTCATCTCTTCGGTGACGAGCGGCAGCCAGTCGCAGGCCGCCTTGCTGATCTCGGAGCGCAGCGGGAGCGGCTGGTCGAGCGGGTCGGTGCTGAACCCCGATCCGTTCGCGGGCGCCTTGTAGACCGGTGTGTCCGCCGACGGGGCTTGCGGGGCGCTGCCCTGCGGGAACGCGGAGCCGGTGACGGTGGTGGAGCAGCCGGTCAATAAGAGGAGACCGGCGAGTAAAGCTGGCCAACGTGACATTTCAACCCCCAGTAGGTTTGGGGTGAAGTCTAGGCCAAACGGGTTAACGCCACGACGGAAGCCACATTTCGGCCTGCCATTGGCCGCTGGTGATCGAGTCGCCGTTGAGGATCGGCCAGAGCCACGCGAAATTCGCGACCACGAGCCCGACGTACAGCGCGACCACGAGCAGGCCGGTGCCGCGTCGTTCGAAGCCGCGCTGGGCGCTGCCCAGGATCTGCCCGAGGATCAGGGTGAGCCCGAGGATGAGGAACGGCGCCATCGGGGTCGCGTAGAAGAAGTACATCTGGCGGTCGAGGTTGATGAACCACGGCAGCAGCCCGGCGAGGTAGGCGACGAGCACCGCCGCGTAGCGCCAGTCCGAGCGGAACACCGAGCGCCAGATGCTCCAGCCGAGCATCGGCAGCGCGAGCCACCACATCGCGGGCGTGCCGATCAGCATGGTCGCGCGCACGCAGTTCGACTCGCCGCAGCCGGTCGCGGCCGCGCCGGACTCGTAGTAGTAGAGCATCGGCCGCAGGCCCATCGGCCACGTCCACGGCTTCGACTCCCACGGATGCGGGTTGTCCTTCGGCGTGTTCAGGTTCGCGTGGAAATGCAGCACGTTCGCCGTGTAGTCGCCGAGTGAGCGCAAGGCGTCCGGCACGAACCCCCAGAAGCCGGGGTCGATGTTCTTCATCTCGACGTAGTTGCGGTCGGTCGCGGTCTCGCTGGCGAACCAGGCCCAGTAGCTGCCGAGGTACATCAGGAACGGGATCACCAGGATCGCGAACAGCGCGGGCGCCACGTCGCGCACGATCGTGCCGAGCCACGGGTGCTCGACCCCGGCGGCGCGGCGGGCCGCGACGTCGAAGAACACGCAGAGCAGGCCGAACGCGACGATGTAATAGAGGCCGGACCATTTGACGCAAAACGAGAGGCCGATCATCAGCCCGGCGGCGAAGCGCCACCAGCGGAAGCCGAGCCGGGGCCCGAACTTGGACTCGTCGGCCCAGCCTTCACCGGCGGCCACGGCGAGGCGTTCGCGGACCTGGTCGCGGTCGCGCAGCAGGCAGCCGAACGCGGCGAGCACGAACAACGCGATGAAGATGTCGAGCATCCCCATCCGAGCCTGCAGGTGCAGCACCCCGTCGCAGATGACCAGCACGCCCGCGATCGCGCCGAGCAGGGTCGAGCGCGTGAGGCGTCGCGCGATCCGCACGGTGAGGAAGACGATCAGGACGCCGGCCAGCGCGGCCGAGAGCCGCCAGCCCCAGCCGTTGTAGCCGACCAGCCATTCGCCGAGCGCGATCAGCTGCTTGGCGAGCGGCGGGTGGACGACGAGTTCGTAGCCGTAGTTGTCCTCGTAACCGCCGTTGCGCAGCACCTGCCACGCCTGCGGGACGTAGTGCTTCTCGTCGAAGACCGGGGTGCCCTTGTCGGTGGGGAAGCCCAGGTCCTGCAGGCGCACGATGGCGCCGATGAGCGTGACGACCGCGGTGACGACCCAGCCGCGCAGCCGGTCGGCCGGCATCGGCCTGCCGAGCAGCGTGGCCTCGCGATCCGACGGCGGCCTCAGGTCCTCGACGGCGTTTTCGTCGTCAGGGCGCGTCAGCAAGGCGGTCACGGGTGACGATCCTACGGGCGCGCGAGTGAATTCGGCATGCCGCTGTAGCTTGAGCGTATGACCGGTCGGCTCGTACTGGCGGCGACCCCGCTGGGTGACTCCCGCGACGCGTCGCCCCGGCTCGTCGAGGCGCTCGGCACCGCCGACGTGATCGCGGCCGAAGACACCAGGCGCCTGCGCGCGCTCGCGTCGGCCTTGGACGTGACCCCGTCCGGCCGGATCGTCAGCTTTTACGAGGACGTCGAAACGTCCAGGCTGCCCAAGCTGCTCGAGTCGCTGCGGGACGGCGAGACCGTGCTGCTGGTGACCGACGCCGGGATGCCGAGCGTCTCAGATCCGGGGTTCCGCCTGGTCGCGGCCTGCGTCGAGGCGGACCTGCCGGTCACCTGCCTGCCGGGGCCGTCGGCGGTGACGACGGCGCTCGCGTTGTCAGGGCTGCCGTGCGACCGCTTCTGCTTCGACGGGTTCGCGCCGCGCAAGCCGGGCGAGCGGGCCAAGTGGCTGGGCGAGCTCAAGCAGGAACCACGCACCGTGGTCTTCTTCGAATCCCCGCATCGGATCGCCTCGACGCTGGAGGACGCCGCGTCCGTGCTCGGCGGTTCCCGGCGCGCGGCGGTCTGCCGCGAGCTGACGAAGACGTACGAGGAGATCAAGCGCGGCACGCTCGCGGAGCTGGCGGAGTGGGCGGCTGAAGGCGTCCGCGGTGAGATCACTGTGGTGCTCGGGCCGGGTGAGCCGCGTGAGGTTTCTGTGGCGGACCTGGTGAGCGAGGTCGCCGAGCGCGTCGCCGACGGTGAGCGCCTCAAGACGGCCGCCGCCGAGGTCGCGGCGGCAGCCGGGGTGTCGAAGAAGGAGCTGTACGACGCGGTGCTCGCGTCACGCCGCTAGCGGAGTAGCGCTTCGATCGCGGCCTGCGCCTTGGCGGCGTCGGGCTCCTCGCCGGTGATGATGTCGGTGTAGATGAACGACTCGCCGATGCGGACGATCAGGTAGGCGAGGTCGGGCACCGGCAGCGGCGGGTTCAGGCCGCCCTCGCGGACTTCCGCTTCGAGCAGCTCTTCGAGCTTCGCGATGATCCGGCTCTGCACGACGCTGGCCTTGGTGGTGAGGATGCGCAGCGCGCGCTCGGGCTCGCGGCGGACGAACTCGCGGAAGGCCTCGGCCTCGTTGACCGTGCGCACGAAGGAGCCGATGGCGTCGGCCAGCCGCTCGGCGCCGGTGCCGGTCGCGGACTTGGAGCGCGCCTCGAAGACGTCCTCGGTGATCGACCACAGGATCTCGCCGAGGAGCTGGTCGCGGTTGCCGACCCAGCGGAACAGCGTCGCGCGGCTGATCTCCAGCTCGGTGGACAGTTCCCGCAGGTCGACGCGGCGGCCCTGGAGGAACCACGACCGCGCGATGGCGAACGCGTACAGCGCGTCCGGACGTTCGGGGCGCTCGGTTCTCAACAGGCGGCTCAGTTCGGTTTCGATCGGTGAAACATATCACGTCCTGTCTCAAGCGTGAGACATATGCAAAAATGTTTCATCCAGCTGACGGAAGGTGGCATATGCGTGCAGTACAGGTGACCGAGTTCGGCGGGCCCGAGGTCCTCACCCCGGTCGAGCTGCCGGACCCGGTGCCCGGGGCGGGCGAGGTGCTGATCGAGGTCGACCGTATCGGGGTCAACTACGCCGACACGCACCAGGCCGAGAACTCCTATCTCGCGCCGAGCAAGCTGCCGCTGGTGCCCGGCGGCGAGGTCACCGGCCGGACCCCGGACGGCAAGCGCGTCGTCGCGCTGCTGAACGGCGCGGGCTACGCCGAGCGTGCCGTCGCCAACGCGGGCGGGCTGTTCGAGATCCCCGAGGGCGTCGACGACCTGACCGCGCTGTCGTTCATCGTCCAGGGCGCGACCGCCTGGCTGCTGCTGCGCAAGAGCGCGCACCTCGAGGCGGGCGAGTCGGTCGTGGTGCACGCGGCCGCCGGTGGTGTCGGCAGCATCGCCGTCCAGCTCGCCAAGGTGTGGGGCGCGGGCCGGGTCATCGCGACCGCGTCGAGCGAGGAGAAGCGCGAGCTCGCGCTGGAGCTGGGCGCGGACGTCGCGATCGACTCGCGGTCCGAGGACATGACCGCGGCGCTGCGCGAGGCCAACGGCGGCAAGCGCGTCGACATCGTGCTCGACATGACCGGCGGCAAGACCACCGACCAGAGCATCGCGGCGCTGGCGCCGTTCGGCAGGCTCGCGTTCTACGGCATGGCCAGCCGCGAGCTGCCGAAGGAGATCGACCTGCGCAACCTGCTCGGCCACAGCTCGACGGTCGCGG
The DNA here is from genome assembly GCF_900107045.1 of Amycolatopsis xylanica. GTDB lineage: Bacteria > Actinomycetota > Actinomycetes > Mycobacteriales > Pseudonocardiaceae > Amycolatopsis > Amycolatopsis xylanica. Next base: position 1,019,736 of record NZ_FNON01000003.1, on the reverse strand, counting down.
GCATGTGGCTGCCGCACGCGCTCTCGCTGCCGGGCAACGTCTACGGCCGCGCGATGACCGAGCTGTTCGAGCTGGCCGTCGCGGGCAAGATCCGCGCGGTCGCGGGCGGCGAGTACGGGCTTTCGGAAGCGCGGAAGGCGCACGAGGCGCTGCGGTCGCGCGGGACCGTCGGCAAGCTCCTGCTCGACCCGTCTCGCTAGAACGGGATAAAGCGGGCTTTATCCCGGTGTGGGATAAAGCCCGCTTTATCGCGGGATCAGCTGACGAGCGTGGCGACGACGCAGGCCGCTCCTCAAGAGTCGATCTTGGTTTGAGGCTGCCCGGTCATGTGCGAATTGCGTGAAGAAGTAACCGGCCGGGTTATGGGTTCGCCAGCAGGTGTTCCAGTGGTGCGGCCTTGTGCAGGCATTCCTGCCATTCGGCGCCCGGCTCCGAGTCCGCGGTGATGCCGCCGCCGACGCCGAGCGCGATGCGCCCGTCCGCGATCTCGAAGGTCCGGATCGCGACGTTCAGCTCCATCCCGGCGATCGGCGACGTCAGCCCCATGGCTCCCGTGTAGACGCCGCGCGGGGTGTGCTCGAGCTCGGCGATCAGGTCGAGCGCGCGGATCTTCGGCGCGCCGGTGACCGAACCCGGCGGGAACGTCGCCGCGAGCAGTTCCGCGTTGGAAGCGTCGAGCCGCCCCTCCACGGTCGACTCCAGATGCCAGACGCCCGGCGCGGGCCGCACGCGCAGCAGCTCGCGCACCCGCACGCTGCCGACCGCGCACACCCGGCCGAGATCGTTGCGCACCAGATCGGTGATCATCACGTTCTCCGCGACGTCCTTTGTGGACTCGCGAAGCCGTGACGCCAGCTCGTCGTCCTGTGCGCCGCGTCGCGGCAGTGTGCCCTTGATCGGTGTAGAACGAACGTGATCTCCTTGACGGGCAAGGAAAAGCTCCGGCGAGAGTGACACCAGCGAACCCCGGGAACCGCTCAGGAAAGCCGCGCGGCGCGGCGACATCCGCCGGATCCCTTCGGCGAACAACGCTTCGGGTGAGCCGGTGAACTCACCGGTGAACCGGGTGCAGATGTTCGACTGGAACAGCTCGCCCGCTTCGATCGCGTGCACGCAGGACTTCACCGCGGTGTGATGATCCGACGGCAGCGGACGGTCCAAAGTGGCCGCTCGCCAGCGCGGCGCCGGCGCGGGACGGGAGAGCAGTGCTTCCAGTTCGTCGGCCAGCGCGAGACGGGCGGGATCCAGTGCTTCGAACCACCAGTGGCCGTCGGCGTCCAGGCGCAGCACGTGATCCGCCCAGCCCCAGGCCGCCACGGGCAGCCCGGTCGACCGGCCTGACGGGTCCGTCAGGTCGTACGACAGGTACCCGAACCAGCCGCCGCCGACCGCGCCCGGTATCGGGTCATGCACAGCCGGTTGCTCGTCGGGTACCGAAAACGCTTGCGAGGCGTCGAAAGCGTTCAAAGACACGCTGGGCGCGAGTACCGCGCGCGAGCCGAACCACTCGCCGCTCAACGCCGCCGGCGGCGCGATCCCCAGCTCGCGGGCACGCGCACCGAGCAGCAGCAACGCCGAATCAGGCGTCACCGATGACGAGAGCGCGCGCACCACCAACCGCATGCGGGGGATTGTCGCAGCTACTAGAGCAGTAAATCGCCCAATGTGAACGGATACACGACCGCGTCCTGCGCCACCTGCCCGCGCACACCGGGCACCTTGGGCGAGAAACCGTGCTGGTGCAGGCCGAGCCTCGAGTGGAACCAGCCGGGCCGCCCGGGGATGCCGTTGTGCCGGACGAGCCAGAGGATGACCTCGCTGTCGGCCCAGCGGTCCGGGTTGAGCCGCTGGCTCACCCAGCAGTCGTAGTCGGCGTAGATCAGCACCCGCTTGATCCGCGCCGCGTGCCGGACCGCCTTGATCCAGGCCTTGATGAACTTGTCGTCCACACTCGCCGCTTCGACTTCGAGCGCGGGCGCCAGCGAACCGGGCGCGAACGCGCCGAGCTTGCTCGCGGTGCGGACGAAGAACTCGGCCTGGTCGTACACCGCGCCAGGCCGCGCGTAATGCCGCGCTCCCGTGTGGATCCCGGCTTGCTGGGCGCCGGCCAGCAGGCGTTCGGCGGCCAGCGCGCTCCAGTTCGTGTTCTCGGTGAGGGTCACCGACGCGAATCTGAAATCGCCGGTGCGGACCGCGGCCCAGTCGTCCACGGTCTCCCGATGGGAAAGGGTGATTCCCAGTTCGGCTTCCGGCTCAGTCATTTCGCACCGCCCTCGCATGCAGTGAAAGGTCACCTTACGTGCGTACTGCGTCCGCAAGGTGACCTTTCACGTCAGCGTGTCTCAGGCGTTTTCGCGCTGGAACGTCCGAGCGCCCCACCAAACCGCCAAAACCGCCATCACGACGACGACCACGCTGCCGGTGAACACCGCGTCCATCGCGAAGTCACCCTTGAACGTGTTCCGCTCGACGTCGACGACATGCCGGAACGGGTTGATGCGGGAAACGTTGTACAACCAGGCGGGCGCGACGCCCGCGGTGATCGGCAGCAGGATCCCCGAGAGCAGCAGCAGCGGCATGAGGACCGCGTTCAGCAGAGCCGGGAACGACTCCTCGCTCTTCAGTGTCAACGCGAGCGCGTACGAACACGAAGCCAGCGTGACCGCGAGCAGGAACACGATCACCAGGCTCAGCACGACGCCGACGAACGGCGCGTTGAGGTCGAACACGAAGTACGCCAGCGCGATGATCAGCACGGCCTGGAACACCGCCTGCAGCGCGTTCGCGAGCACCTTGCCGAGCAGCAGCGCGGCCCGGCTGACCGGGGTCACCCGCATCCGCTCGACCACGCCGGAGCGGTACTCGGCGAGCAGCCCGAAGCCGACGAACGAACTGCCGAACAACGCCAGCTGCGCGATGAGCGCCGGGGTGAGCAGCATCCAGCCGTCCACCTCGGTCAGTCCCTGCGCCTGCATCGCCTTCACCATCAGCGGGCCGAACAGGAACAAGTACAACAGCGGCTGCATGATCCCGATCATGATCCAGGTCGGGTTGCGCAGCGCCGCGACCATGTCGCGCCGGAAGATCAACCAGGTGTCACGCAACATCGGCGGCCTCCTTCTCTTGCGCCGGCGCCTGCGCGCCTTCCTCGGCGTCGCGCAGGCTGCGCCCGGTGAGCACGAAGAACACGTCGTCGAGCGTCGGGCGGTGCACTTCCATCGACCGCATGGCGATGCTCTCGGCGTCGAGCGCGCGCAGCAGCTCCGGCATGGCGATGTCGCCGCGCGGCACCCGGAACCGGATCGTGTCGTCCACAATGGACATCTCGTGCGCGCCCGGTAACCGTCCGGCGATCTCCGCGGCCCGTGACACGGACTCGCGGGGCACGCCGACGACCACGCCGTCGCCGGAGACCCGTTCCTTCAAGGCGTCCGGGCTGCCCTCGGCGACGATCTCGCCGTTGTCGATGACGATCAGCCTGTCGGAGAGCGAATCGGCCTCGTCCAGGTAATGCGTCGTCAGGAAGACGGTCACGCCCTGCTCGGCGCGCAGCCTGCGGATGTGCTCCCACAGGTTGGCCCGGCTCTGCGGGTCGAGCCCGGTGGTCGGCTCGTCCAGGAAGATCAGGCCGGGTGAGTGAATGAGCCCCAGTGCGATGTCGAGCCGCCTGCGCTGGCCGCCCGACAGTGTCTTGGTGAACCGCTGGTCCAGTCCGGACAGGTCGAGCTGGCCGGTGAGCTCGGCGCCGCGGGCGCGCGCGTCCGCCTTGGACAGTCCGTAGAGCCTGCCCTGCAGCTCGATCTCCTCGCCGACCTTGGACTCCGGCGCGGTGCCGCCGCCCTGCGCGACGTAGCCGATCCGCTTGCGTACCCCCAGCGGGTCCTTCAGCAGGTCCACGCCGCCGACCATGGCCTCGCCGGCGGTCGGCTTGAGCAGCGTGGTGAGCATGCGCAGTGTGGTGGTCTTGCCGGCGCCGTTCGGCCCCAGGAAGCCGACGAGCTCGCCGGCCTCGACGTCGATGTCGACGCCCTTGACGGCGTCGACCGTGCGGCCCCTGGCGGTGAACCGCCTGGCGAGGCCGCGTGCCTTGATCATGAGAACCCCTCTCGTAATCAAACTTGACTAGTTTGACGGGCAAACTGTGCCCTAGAAGGGTGCGCTAGTCAAATTTGATTAGCCGGTGGGCTCGCCGAACACGGCCTCGTCTTCGCCCGCCATGACGTACTCGCCCTGCTCCAAGCGGCCGATCATGTCCCGCAGCCAGCGCACATCGGTCTCGGCGTGCGCGTGCCACATCCGGTACAGCTCGCTGACATGCGCGGGCTTGGCGAAGTCCGTGAAGTGCTCGCGGGCGTAGAGGGAAGCTTGAGCTTGGCCTTCCATCTGCATGAGCCGGTGCTTGAGAAGGCTTACGACACGCTCGCGGGGGAGCGCGGTCATGAAGGTGACGGCCGCGGCCAGGGTGTACGGGCTCGGGTCGTTCGTCGACAGCGCCGTGCTGAGGAGGGTCTCGAACTCTTCCTCACCCTCGCTGGTCAGCCGGTACGCGGTCCGGTCCGGCCCGCCGCTCTCGCCGGCATCGGCGACCTGCTCGAGCAGGTTCTCGCCGGTCATCTTCTTGAGCGCGTGATAGATGGAGCCCGGCTGCACGTTGCCCCACTTGTCGGCCGACCACGACAGCAGTTCGCGGCGCACCTGGTAGCCGTGCGCCTGGCCGTACATCCGTACGACCCCGAGCACGAGCAGTCGCGTCGCGGACAAGAGTGACCTCCAAGGCAGTACCTGACAACAATGCACGAGACAGCATCCGTAGGCTAAATAAGCATGAGTACCTCCGTGTTGACAGCGGTGGCCTGGCCGTACGCCAACGGCCCCCGCCACATCGGCCATGTGTCCGGATTCGGCGTCCCGTCCGACGTCTTCTCCCGTTACCAGCGAATGGCCGGCAACCGGGTCCTCATGGTCTCGGGCACGGATGAGCACGGCACCCCCATCACGGTCCAGGCCGACAAGGAAGGCCTCACCTCCCAGCAGACCGCCGACAAGTACACCCGCCAGATCGGGCAGGACCTGCAGGGTCTCGGCCTCACCTACGACCTGTTCACCCGCACCACCACCGGGAACCACGCCCACGTCGTCCAGGAGATCTTCCTGGCGCTGCACCGCAACGGCTATGTCGTGCCCAGGACCACGACCGGCGCGATCAGCCCGTCGACCGGCCGCACGCTGCCCGACCGCTACATCGAGGGCACCTGCCCGATCTGTGGCTACGACGGCGCGCGCGGCGACCAGTGCGACAACTGCGGCAACCAGCTCGACGCCGCCGAGCTCATCAACCCGAAGTCGCGGATCAACGGCGAGACGCCGAAGTTCGTCGAGACCGAGCACCTGTTCCTCGACTTGCCCGCCTTCGCGCAGACGCTGGGCAAGTGGCTGTCGACCAAGACCGACTGGCGCTCGAACGTCCTCAACTTCACCAAGAACCTGGTCGACGACATGCGGCCGCGGCCGATCACCCGCGACATCGACTGGGGCGTCAAGATCCCGCTCGACGGCTGGCGCGATCAGCCGCTCAAGCGGTTCTACGTCTGGTTCGACGCGGTCATCGGCTACTTCTCGGCCAGCGTCGAGTGGGCGCGCCGCTCCGGAAACCCGGACGCGTGGCAGGAATGGTGGCTCAACCCGGACGCCCAGACCTATTACTTCATGGGCAAGGACAACATCACCTTCCACGCCCAGATCTGGCCCGCGCTGCTCTTCGGGCACAACGGCGAGGGTGACCACGGCGGCGAGCCCGGCCCGTACGGCAAGCTCGCGCTGCCCGGCGAGATCGTGTCGTCGGAGTTCCTGACCATGAGCGGGTCGAAGTTCTCGACCTCACGCGGCACGGTCATCTACGTCAACGACTTCCTGCGCGACTTCGGGCCCGACTCGCTGCGCTACTTCATCTCGGTGGCGGGCCCCGAGACCCAGGACACCGACTTCACCTGGGACGAGTTCGTCCGGCGCACCAACTTCGAGCTGGCCAACGAGTGGGGCAACCTGGTCAACCGGTCCATCTCGATGGCGCACAAGAACGTCGGCGCCATCCCGCGCCCCGACGCGCCCGCCGCCGCCGACGAGGAGCTCAAGGCCCTCTCGCGCAAGGCGTTCGAGATCGCGGGCGGGCACCTGGCGCGCTCGCGGTTCAAGATGGCCGCCGGTGAGGCCATGCGCGTCGTCACGGCCGCGAACCGGTACCTGTCCGACCAGGAGCCATGGAAGCTCAAGGACGACCCCGCGCGGCGTGACAGCGTGCTGCACACCGCGCTGCAGGTCGTCTCGGACGCCAACACGCTCCTGACGCCGTTCCTGCCGCACTCGGCGCAGAAGGTGCACGAGGCGCTGGGCGGCACGGGCGTCTGGGCGTCGCAGCCGGAGCTTCAGGAGGTCGAGGACCTCGACATCCCCGGCCGGATCAACCCGATCCTCACCGGTGACTACGCGAGCGAGCAGGCGCGCTGGGAGTCGGTGCCGATCGAGGTCGGCAGGCCGCTGCAGAAGCCGAGCCCGCTGTTCACCAAGCTCGACCCCGAACTGGGCGAGACGGGCCCCGAGTGGGCCCCGATCGTCAAGTGAGCAAGCCACCTCGCGAGAAGCCACCGGTGCCGGACAGGCTGCCGGCGTCGGTGGTCGACTCGCACACCCACCTCGACGCGTGCGGCGCGGTCACGGCCGACGACGTGCGCGAGATCGTCGACCGTGCCGAGCGCGCCGGGGTGGGCCGGGTGGTGACTGTCGCCGACGACCTCGCTTCGGCCCAGTGGGCCGCCGAGGCGTCCACCTGGGACGAGCGGGTGTTCGCGGCCGTCGCCGTGCATCCCACGCGTACCAAGGCGTTCGGCGAGGCCGAGCGGTCCGAAGTGGAGCGGCTGGCGCGCCTGCCCCGGGTGGTCGCGGTCGGCGAGACCGGCCTCGACTACTACTGGGACTACTCGCCGCACGACGCCCAGCAGGAGGCGTTCCGGTGGCACATCGACCTCGCCAAGCGGGTCGGCAAGCCGCTGATGATCCACGACCGCGACGCCCACGAGGACGTCCTGCGCGTGCTGGAGGAGGAGGGCGCGCCGGACGACGTGGTGTTCCACTGCTTCTCCGGCGACGAGGTGATCGCGCGGCGCTGCGTCGACGCGGGCTACGTCCTGTCCTTCGCGGGGACCGTGACATTCAAAAACGCCCGTTCTTTACGCGAAGCGGCGAGATTGGTCCCTTCGGAGCAATTCCTGGTGGAAACCGACGCGCCATTCCTGACGCCGCATCCGTTCCGCGGGCAGCCCAACGAACCGTATTGCGCGGCCTACACGGTCCGTAACCTCGCCGAGGTCAGGGGCGTCGGAGTGCACGAGATCGCCGAGTCGGCGCGGCGCAACGCCGAGCGGGTGTTCCGACTCCTCAGCGTCACAGGGGGTTGAACGCGTTGCTACATAAGGAATCTTGGTTAACCCACTCGATGGAGTGACACAAGTCACAACACTCCGGGGGGTGTTTGCGCAACCTCCCGACCTTCGTTACTGTCCCGTGATCGTGCCGCTTTGGCCTTGCCGGAGCGCACACCCTTGGTCACGTACAACACGCGTCGGGGCGTGGTGCGGATCGAGGAGCAACGACCTCTTTCGAAAGGGATCGACCCTGTGACTGGCACTTATAGACACGCTGACGCGCGTCTTGAGGACACGTACGCCCACGGCAGTCCGCTGGCGACGCTGGACCGGCCCGCACACGGCGAGCTCGACTTCTCCGACGATCTGGCGATCACTCACCAGGACGTGCTCGCCGCACTCGGCCCCGACGCCGAGGTCCTGATGAACGAGATCGACGTCGACGTCGACGAGCTGATCCGGCTGATCAACGCGGAGACGACCTACCTCCCGCCGATCGTCATCCCCGACGAGGTCTCCGAAGACCGCGTCGCCCGCCAGGAGCAGCCGCTCAAGGTCGACCCGGTGGTCGCGGCCACCAAGACCTGGAAGAAGCGCTTCCTCAAGGGCGCCGTCGTCGCCGTGCTGCTCACCCTGACCGGTGGCGGCGCCGCCGCGCTGGCGATGAACAAGAGCGTCACCGTCGAGGTCGACGGCGTCTCGCAGACCGTCCACACCTACGGCGACACCGTCGGCGAGGTGCTCGAAGACGCCGAGCTGTCCGTCGGCGCGCACGACTCGCTGTCCCCCTCGCCGCAGGCCGAGGTCGGCGACGGCGGCGTCATCCACCTGGAGCGCGGCCGCCAGCTCAACCTGGTCGTCGACGGCGCTCCCGCCAAGCAGAACTGGGTCCGCGCCACCAACCTGGGCGACGCGCTGGGCCAGCTGGGCATGACCGAGCTGCTCAAGCCCGGCACCTGGACCTCCATGGCCTCGAACGGAGCGCTGCCCCTCGAGGGCGCCACCGTCGAGGTCAAGACCCTCAAGAACATCGTCCTCTACGACGGTGGCACCGAGGCGAAGCAGCTCAAGACCAACGCGGTCACCACCAAGGAGCTGCTCGGCGAGCTGAAGCTGGCGCTCGGGCCCGAGGACGAGGCCGAGGGCGGCCTCGACCTCAAGCTGACCGACGGCGCCGAGGTGCACGTCAGCCGCACCGGCGTGACCATGGTCAAGGAGAAGGAGACCATCGCTCCGCCGGAGCAGAAGGTCGACGACCCCGAGCTGGACAAGGGCAAGACCTCGGTCGAGGACCCGGGCCAGGCGGGCGAGAAGATCGTCACCTACAAGGTCACCAAGAAGAACGACAAAGAGGTCGGCCGCGAGCAGGTCTCCGAGGAGATCCTCACCGAGGCCAAGCCGAAGATCATCCACGTCGGCACCAAGAAGCCCCCGATCAGCATCGGCGACGGCTCGGTGTGGGACCAGCTCGCCAAGTGCGAGGCGGGCGGCAACTGGGCGGCCAACACCGGCAACGGCTACTACGGCGGCCTCCAGTTCAACAAGTCGACCTGGGACGCCTACGGCGGCTCCGCGTACGCCTCGCTGCCCAGCCAGGCCTCCCGCGAAGAGCAGATCTCGATCGCCGAGAAGGTCCGCGCCGGTCGTGGCGGCTCGTACTCCGCCTGGCCCGCCTGCTCCCGCAAGCTCGGCCTCGGCTAGGTTTCGGTTTCCAGCGGCGCCCGACGCGATTTTCGCGTCGGGCGCCGCTTTGGTTTTGCTCGGGGTCGTGGCGCGCGGGGGTCGTGAGCGTTTAGGCCGGTTAGAACCGGCCGCGCCACTCACGACCTCGGGTGGCCTTGGCTCGCCGGGCGTCACACGAAAGCCCCGTTCGTCACGCTCAGGGTGACAAGCGGGGCTTTTGTGTGGTGGTGCGCGGGGGTCGTGAGCGTTGCGGGCGGTTCTAACCGCCCGCAACGCTCACGACCCACCCTGACCTGGGGCGGCTTGCGTGCCTGGGCGGTCGGCACGCGTGCCTGAAGGGTCGTCGGGCGGCCGACCCTCGGGGTACGCGAGGCGGCCGTTCGCGCGGGGGTCGTGAGTGTTTACGTCGGTTAGAACCGGCCGCGTCACTCACGACCCCCGCGCTAGCACGGGGCACCGACAACGTTCGGTGGGTGCAGCCTCGCTCGGCTTGGTTGTCCACGGTTGGGCGAGGCTGGGGGCAGGTCGGCTTGGCAAGATCAACTGTCGGTGGGGGCGGGTAGGCTGGTGCAGGGCGGAGCCCCCAGGGCGGGCGGGGGGTGTCCTTACTAAGGTGGGGGCGTGACTGAACTGCTCGGGCCTGCCGAGATCCGTGGGCTGGCCGCTGAGCTGGATGTGCGCCCGACCAAGAAGCTCGGGCAGAACTTCGTCCATGACCCCAACACCGTGCGCCGCATCGTCGAGCTGGCCGGGGTTGGCGCGGACGACGTCGTGCTGGAGGTCGGGCCGGGGCTCGGCTCGCTCACGCTGGGGCTGCTCGCGCCCGGGTGCCGCGTCGTCGCCATCGAGATCGATCCCAAGCTCGCCGCCCGGCTGCCGCGGACCGCGGCCGAGCGGGCGCCGGAGGCCGCGGAGCGGCTGACGGTCATCGGCCAGGACGCGCTGAAGATCAAGGCGGAGGATCTGCCGGCCGAGCCGACCGCGCTCGTCGCGAACCTGCCGTACAACGTCGCCGTGCCCGTCGTGCTCCAGCTGCTGGCCGAGCTGCCGTCGCTGCAGCGGGCGCTCGTAATGGTCCAGACCGAGGTGGCCGACCGGATGGCCGCCCAGCCGGGCAGCCGGATCTACGGGGTGCCGAGCGTCAAGCTCGCGTGGTACGGCCGGGCCAAGAAGGTGGCCGCCGTGCCGCGTGCCGTGTTCTGGCCGGTGCCCAATGTCGACTCGGCGCTCGTTTCCTTCGAACGTGCTCAGCTTGAGTCCACTGTGGATCGGAAAACCCTCTTCGCTGTCGTCGACGCCGCGTTTTCCCAGCGCAGGAAGACTTTGCGGGCCGCGCTCGCGACATGGGCCGGTTCCGCCGAGCGTGCGGGTGAGATTCTCACGAAGGCGGGAGTAGATCCGAAGACGCGCGGTGAGCAACTGGATGTACGTGCGTTCGAGCAGATCGCGCTGGCCGCTTCGTAGCGTGACGGGTCATCCCGGTTCCGCTATCTGGAAATCTCCTCCCGTGCTCTGGACACGTCCAGTCGTGTGATCTGCACCAATGGACTTGCTTTCACACCTTGGGATCGGTTTTACTCAACTTGCCATCCCGAGCGACTGAGAGACCTGGCTCGCTGAAGTCGCAGCAACCACCCCTCCGGGGCAGGTGCTACCGCCAGGACCGATGGAGGAACTGATGTACCGCTCGCGAATGCTCACCAGGCGACGTGTCGTCGATGAGGGTCGCCGTACGGTCTCCGCGTGTCGACGCTCAACCGTCTCTGCCTAAACCCTTTCTGATCTGAAGTCCATTTCGGACGCCTTCTTTGGTGACGGTTCTGCGCGCCTGCTGAACGCTGCGCGCTTCCTTGGGGAGCCCTTTCGTGATCACGCTTGAAAACCTGTCAAAGTCCTTTTCCGCCAACGGAAATCCGGTCGTCGCACTGCGCGACGTCAGCCTCGACATCAACGCCGGCTCGCTGTTCGGCGTCGTCGGCCCCGCCGGTTCCGGCAAGTCCACCCTCGCCCGCGTCGTCGGCCTGCAGGAGCGCCCCGACCGGGGCGTCGTCCGCCTCGACGGCCTCAACACCGGCGCGCTCGACGGCCGCAGGCTCCGCGAGATCCGCCGCCAGGTCGGCGTGCTCGACGCCAAGCCGGAGCTGCACGCCGAGCGCACCATCGCGGGCAACATCGCCTCCCCGCTGGAGCAGCTCGGCCTCGACGGCCCGACGCGCCGCACCCGCGTCGGCAACCTGCTCGACCTGGTCGGGCTCACCCAGCGCGCCACCCAGCGCCCGGCCGAGCTGACCGCCGGTCAGCGCCGCCGCGTCGCCGTGGCCCGCGCGCTCGCCTCCAGCCCGTCGGTGCTGCTCGCCGACGACCCGACCGCGGGCATCCACTCCGAGGAGTCCGGCGCCGTGCTCGCCGTGCTCGACCGCGCGCGTGCCGAGCTCGGGGTCACGGTCGTGCTGACCACGCCGGACGCCGGTGTCGTCCGGCGCGTGTGCGACGACGTCGCCGTCCTCGAGGCCGGCAGCCTGATCGAGCGCGGTTCCGTGCTCGACCTGATCACCAACCCGGCCACCCGCACCGCGCAGTCGCTGCTTCCCGCGATCGAGACCACTCGCGCGCAGGCCGCCAAGTATGAGCGCTCGGTGGACGTCGTGCTGGTCGGCTTCGCGGCCATCGGCGCGCTGCTTCCCGAAGCGGCGACGCGGTTCGACGTCGAGCTCGCCACCATCGGCGGCGGCGTCACCCGGGTCGGCGACACGCCGGTCGCCCGCTTCCGTCTCGGCATCCGGGGCGAGCAGGCCGAGGGCGCGCTCGGCTGGATCGCCGAGCGCGGCGCGCACGTCCACACCGCCCGCACCCCGCAGGCGATCGTTGCGGCTTAAGGGATTCAGCGGGCTTTATCCCGGCGACGGGATAAAGCCCGCTTGATCACTTCCGCGCGAGAGCGCCGACGACACCGGCCACCACGAGCACGATCCCGGCCGCCCAGCCGCTGGCGGTCGCGTAGCCGTGCACGATCGCGGTCGCCGACGTGCCGGCGGTCGCGCTCGCCGCGATCGTGTTCAGCGACGCCGTGCCCAGTGACGCGCCGACCTGCTGCGACGTCGTGATGAACGCCGACGCGACCCCCGCGTCCTTCGGCTCGATCCCTGACGTGGCAACGTTCATCACCACCGGCATCGCCAGCCCGACACCGGCGCCGAGCAGCACCTCGGCGGGCAGGATCAGCCCGAAGTAGGACGCGCCCGGTGTCAGCCAGACGAGCAGGAAGAGTCCGCATGCCAGTAGCGCCAGCCCGGCCGTCCAAAAAGGACGTGGTCCGAACCGGGGCAACAGGCGTCGCGAGATCTGGGACGACACAAGGAAATTCGCGCCGAGCAGCGGCAGGAACGCCAGCCCTGCTGCCAAAGCGCCATAGCCCAGGATCGCCTGCATCTGGTAAGTAAGGAAAAGGAACATCCCGAACATGCCGAACGACGCCACGCCGATCGTCAGGTAGCCAGCAGCGCGCTGCCGATCGGTGACCACGCTGAGCGGCAGCAACGGGTTCGGCAATTTTCCTTGCCGCACAACGAACGCCACCAGTGTGGCGACCGCGATGCCCAGGCAGCTGAGCACCAGAGCGGAACCCCAGCCCCGCGAAGCCGCTTCGGAAAGTCCATAAACGAGCGCGACGATGCCAGCGCTGCCAAGCAAACCGCTGAGCCAGTCGAGCTTCGCCGCCCGGTGGCCGGGGATACGCGGCAGCACGAACCAGCCCGCCACGCCCGCGAGCACCGCGATCGGCAGGTTCACGTACAGGCACCAGCGCCAGTTGAGGTACTGGGTGAGCGCGCCGCCGAGGATCAGCCCGACCGCCGCGCCCGACATGATGATCGCGCTGAAGTAGCCGAACGCCTTCGCCCGCTCCTTCGGATCGGTGAACGTCAGCGTCAGCAGTGAGATCGTCGACGGCGCGAGCAGCGCCGCGAACACGCCCTGCGCCGCGCGGGCCGCGATGAGCATGGCCGAGCTGCCCGCCGCGCCGCCGACCGCGGACGCGAGCGCGAACCCGGTTATCCCGATCAGCAGCGTGTTCTTCCGGCCGAGCCGGTCGGCCAGCCGTCCGCCGAGCAGCAGCAACCCGCCGAACGCGAGCGTGTACGCGCTGATCGTCCACTGCCGCGCGACGTCGGACATGCCGAGGTCGCGCTGGGTGGACGGCAGCGCGATGTTGACGACCGTGGTGTCGATGATGACCAGCAGCTGGGCGAGCGCGAGCGCGCCGAGCGCCCACCATCTGCGGCGATCGGGCGGAGCCTCGGCTGTGGTTTCGAGTGTCGCGGTCATGAGAACCCCCATTACTTGTCGACCGGTAAGTTAACTAGCCGGTCGTAAGGTAAGTCATTGCTAGCCGGGCGTCAAGTAAGCTTGAGAGGAACCTCAGGAAGGACACACATGGCAGGGCGGCGCACCGACACGCGCGACCGGATCCAGGACGTCGCGCTCGAACTCTTCAGCGAGAAGGGCTACGACGGGACGTCGCTGCGCGAGATCGCCGAGCGGCTCGACGTCACCAAGGCCGCGCTCTACTACCACTTCCGCACCAAGGAAGACATCGTGCAGGGCCTGATCGGCGACGCCGCGGAAGGCCTGACGGAGATCGTCGAGCAGGGGCGCGCGCTGGACCCGGCCGAGGCCAAGGTCGAGGTGCTCAAGCGGTTCGCCAAGCTCATCGAGGGCAGGCTGGGCCAGGTGATGCGGTTCATGCAGCAGAACATCCCGGCGCTGAAGGAGATGGGGCTGCAGCACAACCTCGGCGAGAAGATGCAGGCCCTGTTCGAGCTGCTGTGCGCGTCCGAGGAGGACGCCGAGACCCAGCTGCGGGCGCGGCTCGCGTTGGTCGCGCTCGTGATGGGCAACAACCCGCTCTTCGGCGGCGGCGAGTTCGTCCGCCCGGATTTCGAGGTCGCGCTCAAGGTCGCACTGGAGCTCGCTTCTCCTACCGGCGGCGCCCCGAAGGCGGCAACGTAGGCTGGACCGGTGCTCGCAGTCGTACCGCCACCAGTGACCGTCAGGGTGCCTTCGAAGATCAACCTGCACCTGTCCGTCGGCGACGTCCGTGACGACGGTTTCCACGAACTGGTGACCGTGTTCCAGGCACTTTCGCTCACCGACGAGGTCACGGTCGCGGCCACCGACGACCCCGGCGTCGAGGTGTACGGCGAGGGCGAGGGCACCGTGCCGACCGGCGCGAACAACCTGGCCTGGCGCGCCGTGCAGGCGCTCGCCGCGCATGTCGGCAAGTCCGGCGACGACCCGAAGGTCCGTGTCGTGCTGCGCAAGGGCATCCCGGTCGCGGGCGGGATGGCGGGCGGCAGCGCCGACGCCGCCGCCACGCTGGTCGGGCTCGCCGCGCTCTGGAAGCTCGACATCGGCAGGGACGAGCTCGCGACCATCGCGGCGAAGCTGGGCAGCGATGTCCCGTTCGCGCTCTACGGCGGCACCGCGCTCGGCACCGGCCGCGGCGAACGCCTGGTGCCGGTGCTCACCCGCCACACCTTCCACTGGGTCATCGCCTTCGACCAGAAGGGCCTGTCGACGCCTCGCGTCTACGGCGAGATCGACCGGCTGCGCGCCGAGGGCGACCCGCCGCGCATCGGCTCGCACGCGCCGGTCGTGGAAGCGCTGTCCTCCGGCGACCCCCGGCAGCTGGCCCTTCTGCTCGGCAACGATCTCCAAGCCGCCGCCGTCTCGCTGCGGCCGGGACTGCGCCGCACACTGCGCGCCGGCGTCAACGCGGGCGCGTTGTCCGGCATCGTCTCCGGGTCGGGGCCGACCTGTGCCTTCCTGTGCAGTGACGCGCAGTCCGCGCTGGAGGTGGCGGCGGAGCTGTCGGGCGCCGGGGTCTGCCGGACCGTCCGCGTCGCGCACGGCCCGGTGCCCGGTGCCAGGGTGATCGGCGGCGACGACGCGCCGCGCCCCAGCCCGCCCAAAGTGCACGCGTGAGTTCTAACGAAAGGATTGGCTGAAAGCCATGGCCAACCTGGTCAATCTGGAGTCGGTGAGCAAGTCCTACGGGGTGCGCCCGCTGCTCGACGGTGTTTCGCTCGGTGTCGGTGAGAACCAGCGCATCGGCGTCGTCGGGCTCAACGGTGGCGGCAAGACCACCCTGCTGGAGGTCCTGTCCGGGCTCGCCGAGCCGGATTCCGGCCGGGTGAGCCAGATGAACGGCCTGCGCATGGCCGTGGTCACCCAGCGGACCGAGCTTCCCGAGGGCAGCACCATCCGCGACGTCGTGCTGGAGCGCTACGAGGCCGACCACGAGTGGGCGGCCGACGCGCGCGTCCGGTCCATTGTGGACGGACTGGGGATTTCCGCGCTGGGCTTCGAAACCCCGACCAAGAACCTGTCCGGCGGCGAGCGGCGGCGGGTTTCGCTCGCGGCCGCGCTGACCGGTGAGCTCGACCTGATCGTGCTCGACGAGCCGACCAACCACCTGGACGTCGAAGGTGTGCGCTGGCTGGCCGACCATCTGCTGGCGCGCCGCGTCTCCGTCGTCGTCGTGACGCACGACCGGTGGTTCCTCGACACGGTCGCGAGCCTCACCTGGGAGGTTGCGAACGGCCGCGTCGAGCAGTACGAAGGCGGTTACGCGGACTGGGTCTTCGCGCGTGCCGAACGCGCGCGGCTCGCCGCGACGCTGGAAGAGAAGCGGCAGAACCTGGTGCGCAAGGAACTCGCGTGGCTGCAGCGCGGCGCGAAGGCGCGGACGTCGAAGCCCAAGTACCGCATCGACGCCGCCGAGGCGCTGATCGCCGACGTGCCGCCGCCGCGTGACTCCGTCGAGCTGATGGCGTTCGCGAAGCGCAGGCTCGGCAAGACGGTGCTCGAAATCGAGGACGCGACGCTCAAGGCCGGCGACAAACCGTTGCTGGACAACGTGACCTGGCGGCTCGGCCCCGGCGAGCGGGTCGGCCTGGTCGGGGTCAACGGCTCCGGCAAGACCACCCTGCTGAAGCTGCTCGCGGGGGAGACCGAGCCGGTTTCCGGCAAGCGGATCCAGGGCAAGACGGTCGCGCTGGCGCACCTTTCACAGGAGCTCGACGACCTGCCGGGTGATCGCCGCGTGCTGCAGGCGGTCGAGGACATCGCGGGCCGTGTGGTGCTGGGCAAGCAAGAACTCTCGGCGTCGTCTCTGCTTGAGAAGCTCGGATTCCCCGCGGCGCGGCAATGGACGCCTGTCGAGGACCTGTCCGGTGGTGAGCGGCGGCGGCTGCAGCTGTGCCGCCTGCTGATGGGCGAGCCGAACGTGCTGCTGCTCGACGAGCCGACGAACGACCTGGACATCGACACCCTGCAGCAGCTCGAAGACCTGCTCGACTCGTGGCCGGGCAGCCTGGTGGTCGTCTCGCACGACCGGTACCTGGTCGAGCGCGTCTGCGACACGATCGTCGCGTTGTTCGGCGACGGCAAGATCACGCACCTGCCCGGCGGCATCGAGGAGTACCTCACGCGGCGGGCGAAGACCGCCGACGCGCCGAAGCGGATCGAGGGCAGCCCGAAGGCGACCTCGGCGGAGGCCAAACTGACCGCCGCCGAGAAGCGGGCGGCGGGCAAGGAGCTTTCGCGGCTGGAGCGCAAGCTCGACCAGCTGCACGCGAAGGAGACGAAGCTCCACGACGCGCTGCTCGAAGCCGCCACCGACCCCGACAGGCTGATGGCGCTGAACGCCGAGCTGAAGGCCGTCCTAACGGAAAAGGACGAGGTCGAGGCGCGATGGCTGGAAACGTCTGAAGCCGCGGAGTAGTTCGCTACTGTCTGACGCATGAGTCGGTTTGTAGACACGCTTGTCGCCACCGCGGCAGGCCGTGGCCAGCAGCGTGGAATGGTCACCGGGGAGCCCAAGGAACCGGTGCGCCGCACCTGGGCGGAGATCCACGAGCACGCACGCCGGATCGCGGGCGGGCTGGTCAAGAGCGGGCTGAAGCCCAAGAGCGCGGTCGCGGTGCTCGCCGCGGAGCCCGCGCTGATCGCGCCTACCGTGCAGGCCGTGTGGCTGGCAGGCGGCAGTGTCACCATGCTGCACCAGCCGACCCCGCGCACGGACCTGGCCGAGTGGGCCGAGGACACCGTCAAGGTGCTGCGGATGATCGGGTCGGAGACCGTGCTGCTCGGCGCGCCGTTCGACCAGCTCGCCCCGGTGCTCGCGGAGCACGGCATCGGCTACCGGGTCATCGCCGACCTCGACGGCGAGCCGCTCGCCGAGCCGGTGCCGACCTTCGAGGACGGGCTCGCGCTGCTGCAGCTCACCAGCGGGTCGACCGCCGACCCGAAGGCCGTGCAGATCACCTACGGCAACCTGTACTGCAACGTCAAGGCCATGATCGACCGCGCAGAGTTCGACCTCGACACCGACGTGATGGTGTCGTGGCTGCCGACGTTCCACGACATGGGGATGGTCGGGTTCCTGACCGTGCCGATGACCTTCGGCGTCGAGCTGGTCAAGATCACCCCGGTCGAGTTCCTCACCGGGCCGCTGATCTGGCCGCAGCTGATCAGCAAGTACGGCGGCACCGCCACCGCGGCCCCGAACTTCGCCTACGCCATCGTCGGCCGCCGCATGGCGCGCGTCGACTCCGGCGACGCGTACGACCTGTCGTCGCTGCGCATCGCGCTGAACGGCGCCGAGCCGATCGACGAGGCCGCGGTGAAGACATTCGTCGACGCGGCGACCCGGTTCAAGATGTCGCCGGGTGCGGTCTTCCCCGCGTACGGCATGGCCGAGGCGACGCTCGCGGTGTCGTTCGCGCCGCTCATGACCGGCCTGACGCTGGACGTCGTCGAAGCCGACGCGCTCGAAGCCGAGAACCGCGCGGTGCCGATCCCCGAGGGCGACGAGCGCCGCGGTACGGAAGCCGCACGGTCGTTCGCCTTTCTCGGCCGCCCGCTCGACGGGCTCGAGGCGCAGATCGTCAACGACGCCGGTGACGTGCTCGGCGACCGCGAGGTCGGCGAGATCCGGCTGCGCGGCGAGGCCGTGACGCCGGGCTACCTGACGATGGACGGCCCGCTCGCCACCCAGGACGCCGAAGGCTGGCTCAACACCGGCGACCTCGGCTACCTGGTCGACGGCCAGATCATCATCTGCGGCCGCCGCAAGGACGTGATCATCATGGGCGGCCGGAACATCTACCCGACCGACATCGAGCGCGCGGCCATGTCCGTCGAGGGTGTCCGAGCAGGCAACGCGGTCGCGGTCCGGCTCGACGCGGGCAGCCGCCGTGAGCGGTTCGCGGTGGTGCTGGAGTCGAAGCTGGCCGGTGACGCCGACGTCGAGCGGGCTTTGGCGAAGGAGGTCGCGGCCAGGGTGCGCGACGCCGTCGACATGCGGCCGTTCGCCGTGGTCGTGCTGCCGGCGGGCAGCCTGCCCAAGACGCCTTCCGGCAAGGTCAAGCGGGCCGCGACGGCCACCCAGTACGCGGAGAAGATCTCCGCCAACGCGGCCAAGAGCTGAGGGACGGGATAAAGCGGGCTTTATCCCGGGGAAAGCACCCGGGATAAAGCCCGCTTTATCCGCTTAGCTGTCTTGGAGTTGCTGGGCGGGGTTGCGTTCGTCGGCGGCTTGGGTGGGGAGGCGGTGGACGCGGACGCCGGTGCGGCTGATGAGCTCCTCCTCGACCGCGTCGAGGAACTCGTCGACCTCGCGCTCGTCGTAGCCGCGCTTGCCGATGAGGGGCTTCGCGAACATCACGTGGTGCACCTCGGCGGCGGTCAGGTCGTCCTCGCCTGCGAAGGTCTTCGCGATACGCCCGACGAAGGCGTCGACGTCCGCTTTCGCGTAGCCGCGTCTGCCGATGGGCGAATTGCCGAATTCGACTTCGGTGCTGAACGACATGAAAGTCTCTCCAGTTTTTGACGGACGAAATAACTTCCGTAACCGTCTTAACCGTTTTGAGATCTAACGCAAAGGCTTCGCTCGGTCGTTAAACCCATCGTGAGAGCTGGTTAACTCCATCGAGCGAAATGTAGGTTACCCTGCGTGGAAGGTGTTCTGAGCTGCGGAAAGGCCGGACCCGATCAGGGCTTCGACGGCGTCGGCGCAGCGGTCGACCTCGAGCGCGAGCGTCTTGCGCTCGACCGTGGAGAAATCCTTGAGCACGAAATCGGCGGGGTCCTGGCGGCCGGGCGGGCGGCCGACGCCGAACCGCACCCGGTAATAGTCCTTGGTGCCCAGCGACTTGGTGATCGACCGGAGCCCGTTGTGCCCGTTGTCGCCGCCGCCGAGCTTCATCTTCAGCGCGCCGAACTCCAGGTCCAGCTCGTCGTGCACCACGACGACGCCGGACGGGGCGATCTTGTAGAAGCGGGCGGCGCCGACCACGGGCCCACCCGAGAGGTTCATGAAGGACCGCGGCTTCGCGAGCACCACGCGACGACCGGCCAGCCTGCCTTCGAGCAGCTCAGCGCCGCTCTTGTGGCCCTTGAACTTGCCGCCGACCCTGGCGGCCAGCTCGTCGAGGACCATGAAACCGACGTTGTGCCGGTTGCCCGCGTACTGGGGTCCTGGATTGCCAAGGCCGGCGAGCAGAACCTGCTCGCCGGCCCCCGGCAGTTCTTCAGTCACGAAAAGGAGTTACTCGGCGGCGGGCTCTTCGGCGGCGGGCTCGTCGCCCTCGCCACCCTCGAGCGAAGCCTCGGTCGGCGCCTCGTTGACGGCGACGATCAGGTGCTCGCCGTCGGTCACCAGCGTCGCGCCCGCGGGCAGCGTCACCTGGGAGGCGAGGATCTGGGTGCCTGCCTCGGCGCCCTCGATCGAGACCTCGATCTGCTCCGGGATGTGCAGCGCCTCGACCTCGACGGTGATGGTGTCGACGTCCTGGTTGACCAGGGTGGAGGCGGCCGGGGTGCCGGTCACGACGACCGGGACGTCCACGGAGATCTTCTCGCCGCGCTTGACGACCAGCAGGTCGACGTGCTCGATGTAGTTGCGCAGCGGGTGGATCACGACGGTCTTGGTCAGCGCCAGCTCGGTCGAGTTCTCGACCTCGAGGGTGATGACGGCGTTCTGGCCGTGCTCACGGACGACGCGGGCGAACTCCAGGCCCGGCAGCGACAGGTGGCGCGGGTCCGAGCCGTGGCCGTAGAGGACTGCGGGGATTTTGCCAGCGCGGCGGGTACGGCGCGCGGCGCCCTTACCGAATTCGGTGCGCGGCTCGACGGTCAGACGTACCTCGGACACGGTGGTGCACTCCTTCAACTAAGAACTGGTTCTCGGGTGCCGGCGGCGAGTACGTGGACGCATGGCCTTACTCAAGCCGCCGCGTCGATCACGTCGGGCACACTGGTGAGCCCGCCTCGCCGAGACAATCCCCGAAAGTGTAGACCAGCCACATCCCGTCCGGTTGCGGCGGGGTTCCGAAATCGGTATGGGGTCTGGCTGTCGGCGGAATTGCGCTAGCGGCAGACTGGTCCCTGCGGTGAGGTGGGACTCCTAGATGACGGGGTGTGGACGTATGCGGGCCAGGGTGGCGTTGGTGACGGCGATGGCGGGCTTGCTGCTCGCGGGCTGCCAGGTTTCGGTGACCGGGTCCGCCGGTGTCTCCGCCGCCGACCAGCAGAAGGCGGACCGGCGCGCCGAGCAGCGCGACGCCGTCGAAACCGCGTTGAAGACCTTCGCCGACCAGCCCATCGCCGTCTACCACGGCACCGCGAAGGACTCGGCCGGCGCGCCCGTCGACCTCACGTTGCGTGTCACCAAGGCGGGCACCTCGCTCGGCACGCTGCTGCTCGACAACCAGGGCGCGCAGCTGGTGATCGCCGACGGCAAGCTCTACCTCTCGGCGGGCGCGGGGTATTGGAAGTCCCGCGGCATCAAGCAGGAACTCGGCGACCTCTACGCGAAGGGCTGGGCCAAGGCGGAGGCCTCCGAGCTGCCGGTGAACCCGGCGACGCTGCTGGTGCCGGCCAAGGCGGCCGAGAAGATCCGCGCCACCTTGTCCACTGTGGACCAGCTGGCCGAGCCGGTGCGCACCAAGCTGCCCGACGGCACCGAGGTGTTCGACATCAAGACGCCGACCGGCTCGCTGCAGGTGAGCACGGCCAAGCCCAACCGGCTGGTCAGCGTGGCCGCGGCGGCGATCGACCCGGCCGCCGCCGGAGCGCTCGGCACGCAGCTGACCATCGACCCGGCCGCGCCCGACGTCGCCAAGAAGTTCCACGACGACCTCAACGCGAAGCTCGACGCCTTCGGCCAGCCCGCCGACTCCGTCGCGCAGGCGAGCGCGGCCATCGCGGACCACAAGTTCGACTGCAACAGCGGCAACGCCTCCTGCACCACGACGGTCACCGTGGCGAACGTGCTCGTCGGCGGCGACTCCTCGGGCTCGCAGGTGCACCTGGTGCTGACCGTGCAGGTCACCGCGGAGGGCCTCGCCGGGCAGAACTGCAGCGCCGAGGCCACCGCGGCGCCGAACACCTCCAGCACGATGGCGTGCACGGTCAAGTTCAACCTGCCCAACCGCACCGCGAACTACAAGGTCCTGTCGCAGCCGTCGGCCACCGCCGACGTCCGGGCGGCGATCGACTTCCCGGCGCTCAAGGGCAAGCTGGACACCGAGTTCAAGGCGATCGGCGGCTAAGTACCGGCGAGCGCCCGCACGACCGGTGCGAACTTCTCCATTTCCGGCTCGAACACGCTGATGTACGAGAAGCCGTAGCGCTCACGCCGGGCGACCAGTTGCGCGGTGATCTCCTCGACGGTCCCGAACAGCAGCTGCGGAGCGTCGAGCAGCCGGTCGGTGTCGAGGATGTCCCGCGGGATCGAGTCCTGCCACGCTTCGACGGCCGCACGCCGGTCTTCGGTGATCTCGACCTTCTGGATCAGCATGTTGTACTCGACCTCGCGATCACCCGCGCGCGAGCGGAAGAACGCGACGCGCTCGTCGACGGCCTCGGCGTCGTCGAGCTGGAAGGTGCCCGGTGACTGGCCGGGCGCCTGGCGCAGGCCGGCGAAACCGACGATGTCCGCGTGCTTGGCGGCCAGTTCCAGCACGCCGTCGCTGTTGCCCGCGAGCAGCAGCGGCGGGGGCGTGGTGCCGTCCTCGACCAGGCGGCGGTTCAGCTCGGTGATCGTCTTGTCGAGGATCGCGATCCGCATCGACGCGCGCTGCCATGGCAGGCCCGCTTCGACGAACTCGGACTTCATGTGGCCTGCGCCGAGGCCGAGATCGAACCGGTCGCCGGTGAGCTGGATGGTGGTGGCGACGTCGCGGGCGAGCAGCGCGGCGTTGTAGAACGGCACGTTCATCACGAGCGGGCCGACTCGGAGGTGCTCGGTGACGGCCGCCGCCACCGCGAGCGCGGGCAGCGGCGCCGGGCAGCGCTCGCCGAGATGATCGGGCACGGTGATGGCCCGGTAGCCGAGCTCTTCGGCCCGGCGGCACTTCGTGATCCACTGGGCGCTGCCTTCGACCGCGCGAAGGCTCACCCCGAACTTGAAGTTCCCCATGGACCGACGCTAGCGCTCTCGGCCGAGGAATCATCCGCCGTTTCGCCCAGGGCGGAGACGCAAAACGCCCCAAAGCCACTTACGGGACCGCAAGTGGCTTCGGGGCGTTGGCTCAGGCGGCGCCGTCGAAGAGGCTCGTGACCGAGCCGTCCTCGAAGACCTCCTGGATCGCGCGCGCCAGCAGCGGGGCGATCGACAGCACCGTCAGGCCGGGGAAGCGCTTCTCCGGCGGGATCGGCAGCGTGTTGGTGACGATGACCTCGCGCGCCTTGCAGTTCGACAGGCGCTCGGTCGCCGGGTCCGACAGGATGCCGTGCGTCGACGCGATGACGACGTCGGCCGCGCCCTCGTCGAGCAGCGCCTCGGTGGCCTTCACGATCGTGCCGCCGGTGTCGATCATGTCGTCGATCAGGACGCAGAGCCTGCCGCGCACCCGGCCGACCACGCGGTTCGCGACGGCCTGGTTCGGCTTGTCGGGGTCACGGGTCTTGTGGATGAACGCGATCGGCTTGTCGCCGAGCTGCTGCGCCCACTTCTCCGCCAGCCGGACCCGGCCCGAGTCGGGCGAGACCACGGTGATGTCGGCGTTGTCGTAGGTCTTCTTGATGTGCTCGGCCAGCACGTTCTGCGCGAGCAGGTGGTCGACCGGGCCGTCGAAGAAGCCCATGATCTGCGCGGTGTGCAGGTCGACCGTCATGATCCGGTCCGCGCCGGCGGTCTTGAACAGGTCCGCGATCAGCCGGGCCGAGATCGGCTCGCGGCCCTTGTGCTTCTTGTCCTGGCGGCCGTACGGGTAGAACGGCATGACCACGGTGATCCGCTTGGCACTCGCGCGCTTGAGCGCGTCGACCATGATCAGCTGCTCCATCACCCACTCGTTGATGGGCGTGGTGTGGCTCTGGATGACGAAGGCGTCGGTACCGCGGACGGACTCCTCGAACCGGACGAAGATCTCACCGTTGGCGAAATCGTGCGCGGTCTGCGGGGTGATCGTCACGTTGAGGTGCTTGGCGACCTCTTCCGCGAGTTCCCGGTGGGCGCGGCCGGAGAAGAGCATGAGGTTCTTCTTCGGCGTACCGGACTTCGGACTCATTCTTTCGACTCCCCGTCGGTGTTCTCTTCATCGAGTGCGGCGGACGCTGCTTCCGCCGCCGGCGTGCCCGGCCTGCGCCGGACGACCCAGCCTTCGAGGTTGCGCTGTGGCCCGGTGGACACGGCCAGCGCGCCCGGCGGCACATCGCGCCGGATGACCGTGCCCGCCCCACTGTAAGCGCCATCGCCGATGGTCACCGGGGCGACGTACATGTTGTCCGACCCCATGCGCACGTGTGAGCCGATGGTGGTGTGGTGCTTGTTCACGCCGTCGTAGTTCACGAAGACGCTAGCCGCGCCGATGTTGGAGTGGTCCCCGATTGTGGCGTCGCCGACGTACGTGAGATGCGGCACCTTCGAGCCTTCGCCGATCTTCGCGTTCTTCGTCTCGACGAAAGTGCCGATCTTGCCCTTGTTCCCCAGGTCGGTGCCGGGGCGCAGGAACGCGAACGGGCCGACGGAGACACCGTCGCCGAGCACCGCGTCCGAGCCGTGCGTGCGCACGACCGACGCGCGGGCGCCGACGGTCACGTTCTCGAGCGTCGTGTCCGGGCCGATCTTCGCGCCCTCGCCGACCGAGGTGGAGCCCTTCAGCTGCACGCCGGGCTCGATCACGACATCACGCGACAGGGTGACCCCCGCGTCGATCCAGGTGGACGCCGGGTCGGTGACCGTGACGCCCGACTTCTGCCAGTCGCGCACGATCCGCCGGTTCAGCTCGGCGCCGAGCACCGAGAGCTGCACGCGGTCGTTGACGCCCTCGGTCAGCCACGGGTCGTCGACCACCAGCGCGCCGACGTGCTTACCGTCGCCGCGCGCGATGCCCAGCACGTCGGTCAGGTACAGCTCGCCCTGCGCGTTGTCGGTCGAGAGCCGCGAGAGGCCGTCGAGCAGGACCGCCGCGTCGAACGCGTACACACCGGAGTTGATCTCCTGGATCGCGCGCTGCTCTTCGGTGGCGTCCTTCTGCTCGACGATCGCCGCGACGGCGCCGGAGCCGTCGCGCACGATGCGGCCGTAGCCGGTCGGGTCGGCGACGGTCGCGGTCAGGACGGTGACCGCGTTGCCCGCCTCGGTGTGCGACTTCAGCAGCGCGGCGAGGGTGGCGGTGTCGAGCAGCGGCACGTCGCCGTAGCTGACCAGCACCGTGCCGGTGAGCGCGGGCGGGAGCTTCTCCAGCGCGCAGCCGACGGCGTGGCCGGTGCCCTTCTGCTCTTCCTGCACCGCGGTGGTCACCGTGCGGCCGAGTGCCGCGCCGACGGTCTCCAGGTGCGCGCCCACGGCGTCACGGCCGTGGCCGACGACGACCACGAGGTGCTCGGGGTCGAGCGCGGCGGCCGCGCGGACCGCGTGCTCGACGAGCGGGCGCCCGGCGATCGGGTGCAGCACCTTCGGGGTGGACGAACGCATGCGGGTGCCCTCACCCGCGGCGAGGATCAACGTGCTCAGCGGGCCGGTCACAGCTCTCCCAACAAGGAAACGGGGGGTTCCTACCGGGAGTTCATCCTACGTGGGGGGCTCGAAGCCCCATGAAGGGTCATCCAGTCCGCTGCCGGTCGGCTTGCTGACCGCCGCATCGACGGCCATCGAGTTGGCCGACGCGACCTGGTTGCCGCCGCCGCGTTTCGCCTCGTACATCGCCGCGTCCGCACGGGAGAGGACCTGCTCGGCCCGCTCCTGCGGCCGCAGCGACACGAGGCCGACCGACAGCGTGACGCCGTGGCTCAGGCTGTGCGGCAGCGCCGCGACCTTCGACACCGCGCGGCCGAGCGCCTGCTTCGCGGCCGACACCGGCGCGCCGGGCAGCAGCGCGATGAACTCGTCGCCGCCGTAGCGGGCGACGATGTCGTCACCCCGCAGCGCGTCACGCAGTGTGCTCGCGACGATGCGGAGCACGTCGTCGCCCGCCGCGTGCGACTGCTTGTCGTTGACGCCCTTGAAGCCGTCGAGGTCGACCAGCGCGACCGCGAGCGGCTGGGCGTCGGCGGACGCGGCCAGCGTGCGGAGCCGCTCGTCGAGCGCGCGGCGGTTGGGCAGGCCGGTGAGCGGGTCCTGCAGCGCCTGCTGGGTGATCGCGCCGTGCTCGGCGGAGAGCCGCTCGTGCTCGCGGCGCGCGTTGAGCGTGGCGATCTGCGACTCGCGCAGCGACCACATCTCGGTCTCCAGCGTGGTCGCGTAGTCGATCAGCGACTGGGTGATCCCGGTTTCGACGTCCGGCACGTTGTCCAGCCTGGCCAGCTCGCGGGCGAGGTTCAGCCGCATCGACGGCGACGAGATCGTCTCGGCGAGCTTCGAGCGGGTGCTGCGCAGCAGGTCGAGCGCGTCCGCGCGGCGGCCGACCTTGTCGTAGCAGCGGGCCAGCGCGATCACGACGATCTCGTGCTCGTGCGGGAAGAAGCGTTCGGTGTTGAGCTTTTCGAGCCGCTCGATGTGCACGCCGTCCGGGGTGGCGAGCGCGAGCGCGGCCGCGAGCACGCCGACCTGGTCGACCGCGGAGACGCCGGTCAGCCGGGGGAACAGCGACTCGGTGAACGGGCCCTCGGCGGCCAGCGCCATCGAGGCGGCGACCCGGAACTTCTCGGCGGCCTCGTCGTAGGACTCGACGCGTTCGAGCCGCAGGCCCCAGCCGAGCAGCATCTTGACGCGGTTCATCAGCTGCAGGGTGATCTCGTGCGGGCTGGCGGTGTCGCGGATCGACTGGTGCGCGCGGCCGATGACCTCCTCGGCGGCTTCGTACACGCCGAGCTGGTTGAGCACGATGAAGCAGTCGATGAGCGCGCCGGACTGCATCCGCGCCCATTCCCGCCTGCCGAACTGCATGTCGGGGGTCTCGGAGTCGTCCAGGATGGCGAGCGCCCTGGCGATCTCGGTGAGCGAGGCGTCCTCCTGCTCGGCGAGCATGAGGCGGCGCCCGCGCAGCGCGTGCGCGTCGGCGCGCAGCAGCGCGAAGCCGTGGCGGCGGGTGTGCGCGAGCATCTCGTCGAGGCGTGGCTCGGCCTCTTCGGCCAGCCCGCGGGTGACCAGCCTGGCGGCCGCCGAAGCGCGCAGCAGATGGGCGACGAGCAGCGGTTCACCGCGGCGCTGGGTCTCGCTGAGCATCTCGTCGAGATGCGACACGATCTCCAGCTGTTCGGTGTGCTCGACGCGTTGCACGGCCGCGAGCAGCTCGCGCGCGCGGCCTAGCAGCCAGGCGTCGGACATGTCCGCGAGAGTCTGACGTCTGGCAGCGTTCCTGGGCTCGATCGCCTCTTCGTGCAGCGGCACACACCCCCATGGGTCGTCGCTTACCGGATTCTGCTTGCCGGGTGATGCTGAGCTTGCTCCGCCGCCAGGATTCGAACCTGAACTGTCAGAACCAAAATCTGAAGTGCTGCCGATTACACTACGGCGGATCGATCCTGGTCAGGATATCCAGACCTGACACCGTCGCCGTCAGGCGGGGTGTTCGGCTCTCCCCAAGCGGCGAAACCTCCGGTACCGTAACTTACGGAATCGTAGGTAAGGTCGTCCTATCTAGGGCTCCTACCTGCAGTTAGAGCAATCAGGAGCGAAGTTATATGACGGCCACCCTTGACCGTTCCACCTCCACCGGACCGAAACCCGTCATCAGCGGGCAGCGGGGCTTCGGTGTCCAGGCCACTGTCTACTTCGGGGTCATCGCCCCGCTGCTGGCGCTGCTCGCGGCCGTGCCCTTCGCCTGGGGCTGGGGCCTGACCTGGGTGGATGTCGCCATCTTCGTCGTCTTCTACTGCATCAGCGGGCTGGGTATCACGGTTTCGTACCACCGCTACTTCACGCACGGCTCCTTCAAGGCCAAGCCGTGGCTGCGCGTGCTGCTGGCGATCGCGGGCAGCATGGCGCTGCAGGGCCCGGTCATCACCTGGGTCGCCGACCACCGCCGTCACCACGCGTTCTCCGACCGCGACGGCGACCCGCACTCCCCGTGGGCGTACGGCACCTCGCCGGTCGCGATCGCCAAGGGTTTCTGGCACGCGCACATGGGCTGGCTGTTCGACCGCGACCAGAGCAACGCCGAGCGCTTCGCGCCTGACCTCGTCAAGGACAAGGCCATCCAGAAGGTCGACGACCTGTTCTGGCTGTGGAGCCTGCTCACGCTGACGCTGCCCGGCATCATCGGCGGCCTGGTCACCTGGTCGGTCTGGGGCGGCGTGACCGCGTTCTTCTGGGCCGGGCTGGTGCGGATCTGCGTGCTGCACCACGTGACCTGGTCGGTCAACTCGATCTGCCACATGATCGGCGAGCGCCCGTTCGCCGCGCGCGACAAGTCCGCGAACTTCTGGCCGCTGGCGATCTTCTCCTTCGGCGAGTCGTGGCACAACCTGCACCACGCCGACCCGACCTCGGCGCGCCACGGCGTCCAGCGCGGCCAGATCGACATCTCCGCGCGGGTGATCTGGATCTTCGAAAAGCTCGGCTGGGCGCACAGTGTCCGCTGGCCGACGCCGCAGCGGCTCGCCAAATTGGCGACTGAGACGAATTGAGTCCGGCCCGCCGACTACTGTGGTGTAAGTGTCAGCCAGGAGGCGGGGGAAACGTGAAACGGTCACCGGAGCACGCCCGGCCGCTCCGGTGACCCGGGTCAGGATGACCGGGTCCGAGCGCCGGCAGCAGTTGCTGAACGTCGCGCGAGCCCTGTTCGCCGAAAAGGGCTTCGACGGCGCGTCGATCGAAGAGATCGCCCATCGGGCCAATGTGTCCAAACCGGTGGTGTACGAGCATTTCGGTGGCAAGGAAGGGATCTACGCGGTCGTCGTCGACCGCGAGACCCAGCTGCTGCTCGACCGCATGGTGTCCACTTTGCACGGTGGCCACCCGAAGGCGATGCTCGAGCAGGCAGCGATCGCGTTGCTCAGTTATGTCGAGGATTCGCACGACGGATTCCGGATCCTGGTCCGCGATTCCCCGGTGGCGAGTTCCACCGGCACGTTTTCGACCGTGCTGAACGACATCGCCAGCCAGGTCGAGCACATTCTCGGCCAGCAGTTCACCGCCCGCGGATATGACGAAAAGCTCGCCGCGCTCTACGCGCAGGCGCTGGTCGGCATGGTCGCGCTGACCGGCCAATGGTGGCTCGACGCGCGCAAACCGAAACGCGACGAGGTCGCCGCGCATCTGGTGAACCTGGCTTGGAACGGGCTGTCGAACCTGGAGCACAAACCCAAGCTCACCCTGAAGTGACTCGTGAGCGTTGCGGGCGGTTCCACCCCGAGGGGGAGGCCGACGGCGCTGGCTTCGCGATCAAACTCGGATTCGGGGACTGTGCCCGTGCGAATGGTAACTCCGCTGCATCTAACGGAGCAGAGGTACCACTCGCGCAAGCCTTGTCAGGCTGGAGCGAGGGGATCCCCCGCTGCGTTCAATGCAGCGGGGGATCCCCTCGCTCACGCTCCCCAGCTCGCGCGGCTGGGCTTTCTGCCTTTTAACCGCCCGCAACGTTCACGATCCCGGCGATACGGTCAGCAGCCGTTCAGTCCGACGACGGTCAACGTCGGCACGACGCCGTGAACCTGGACCCAGGTGCGGGGTGGGTAGGGCCAGCCCGCGTAGACAACCGAGCAATAGTTCGACTTGATCAGGTCGGTGTCCTGCAGCGGGGACCACTGGCCCGGTGGCACGGCGATGTCCCAGCCCATCGGGATCTGGTTGACGATCAGCTCGTGGTGCGTGCCGTTGTAGACCTTGAGGCAGAACAAGCCACCGCAATGGTCCTCGGTTGTCGCCGCGTTCGCGGGCGCGATGGCCATGGCGGACAGGCCCAGGGTCAGCAGTACGGCGGTGATCAAGCGTTTCATGATGTTCCCTCCTCGTTGAACGACTTCCTCGCGGTCACCGTCGGCATCCGAGCTTGCGAGGACCTTGACGCGAGGCGGTGACCTGTGGTTTCGCCGCTACCCGCAGCGCGGGACGTGTCCGTGCGGTCCCACGAGTTCCCAGGCTCCGCCGGGGACGTACCCCCACTGGCCCGTGTCACTGCGGACGCGGTACCAGAGCACGGAACCGTCCACGTCCTGCCCGTACTTCCAGCAGTGCACCGGCCTCGCGAAGTCCGTGAGCCACCAGACGCTGCCGCAGGGATTGGTGGCGAGCTTCGGCTCCGCGCGGACGGTCATGTCCTTGCGGCCTTTGCCGTACGCGTTGGTGGCTCCGCTGGTTCCGCACGGGGCCGTCATGACATCCGCCGCCGAGGCTGTGGCGTTCGCCGGTCCTGGAACCCCCAGCGACAGTGCCGCGAGTGCGGCCGTGCCGAGTGTGATCTTGCGTAGAAGATTCATGGTCTCCCCTTGTGTGGCTGAACTGTCCGGGCTCCACCGTCGGGGCCGCGCCTTGCGAAAACCTTGGTCACGCCGCTGCAAGGTCCGTGCAAGGTGCCCCGGCGAGGCTGGCGTCAGGCGAGTGAAAGGGGGAGACACCCATGCGGTTCTCGAGGTGGGCCGTCGTCGTGGCGCTGCTGCTGACGATGACTCCGGCGGCGTCGGCCGCTGAGGACAAGTGGGTGTCGCTCGCCGACCGGACGTACACCGAGTCGGTCGCGGCGGTGGCCGCGGCCGACTCGTCGGGGGTGTACGTCCGGGTTCAGTTCGTGGCGCCGCTCGCGTGGTACGCGGGGACGCGTTTCGGGTGGAGGGATGAGCGGACGCAGGGGTGGCTGCGGCGGCTCTACGCGCTGCGGACGCCGACGGGTGGCTATGGGCTCGGCGCGCCGTTCGACGCGTTCGGCGACAAGACCGTCAATCCGGCGGACACCGCGTACTCGATCACCGTGGCCTGGCATGTCGGGCGGACGCTGATCGCCGGGTACGACGGGGGCGGCGTGCCTGCCTCGGCGGTGCGGGAGGCCGCGAGCATGCTCAACACCGTCGGGGCGTCCGCGGGGGAGCGGTGCCCGGCGTACTCGGAGCACGTCAATGACCTCGGCAAGCCGTGCGTGTGGAACGTGTCCGCGGCCGCGGCCTGGTTCCTCGGGCAGGCGCTCCGGCGCGGGCTGGTCCCCGAATGGGAACGGCGCGAGGCGGGGGCGAAGGTCCGGACCTGGCTGGCCGATGTGGTCGCGAACTATCGGGACGACTTGGGCGGCTGGACGTATCAGGCGAATTCCTCGCCGCTGCAGGACGCTTGGCACAACGCGCCCACGGTCGCCGCCGTGCTCGGCACCCCGCTCGGGCCGCGAGCGCTCGCCGGGCAGTTCCGGAACTTCCCTGCCAGCGGGGCCAACGCGGACCTGATCCCGTACGACTGCGCGAAGGCCGAGCCGAACTACCCCATGATTTTCGCCAGCGCGACGAAACCGGTGACCGCGCCGGTCGATGTCCTGCAGAGCCGGGCCGGGTACGCGCCGGCTCTGCAGGAGATCGCGCGGGCCTGCTATGGGCCCAGGTAGCGGTCGCGTTCGGCGGTGGTGAGCTCGCGGGTCGTCCGCGACTTGGCCAGCTCCGCGAGTTCGCCGAGCCGGTCGGCGGGCAGGCAGAACGTGCAGCGCCAGACGTCCACCGTGCTGTTCGTGTCGCCGCGGCCGACCGCGAGCAGGTTGCCCGGACCGAACGCGACGCTCTGCACGGTCGTGTTGTAGTCGTCGAACACCACGGGGTCACGCCAGCGCGCCCAGTTCCAGACGCGCAGCTTCTTGTCGTTGCCGACGCTGGCCAGGTATGAGCCGTCCTGGCTGAACGTCACGCCGAACACGAGCCCGTAGTGCCCGGCGAGCGTGGCCAGCGGCTCGCCGCCCGAGCTGGACCAGACCCGCACCGCGCCGTCGTTGCCCGCGCCCGCGACGCGCGTCCCGTCGGGGCTGACCGCGACCGTGCGCATGCCGTCGGCGCCGCGCAGCAGCACCGGCTCGGCCGAGC
Organism: Amycolatopsis xylanica; assembly: GCF_900107045.1. GTDB lineage: Bacteria > Actinomycetota > Actinomycetes > Mycobacteriales > Pseudonocardiaceae > Amycolatopsis > Amycolatopsis xylanica. Next base: position 988,195 of record NZ_FNON01000003.1, on the reverse strand, counting down.
CCTCGGTCCACACCTGCACGGTCCCGTCGTCCGCGGCGGCGGCGATCCTGCCGTCCGGGGTGAACGCGAGGTCGTGCACCGCGGCCGTGCCGCCGCGCAGCACCCGCGGCGGTTCGGTGGTGCCGAGCCGCCATTTCCGGATCGCGCCGTCCTCGCTCGCCATCGCGACGAACTTCCCGTCCGGGCTGAACGCCACGCCCCAGGCGATCCCGATCCCGGTGTGGACGGCGATCGCGTCGCCACCGCCCGACGGCCACACCCGCACGGTCCCGTCGTCGCCCGCGCCCGCCACCAGCCTGCCGTCGCCGCTGAACGCGACCGCCTCGACCGGGCCCTGGTGCCCGCGCAGCACCACCGGTTTCCCGGTGCCGTCCGCCGCGGCCACCACGACCGTGCCGTCGGTCCCGCTGCTGGCGACGCGGGCGCCGTCGGTGCTGAACGCCGTGTCGAGCACGGTCTGGGTGTGACCTTCGAGCACCCGGTGCTCCGGCCGGGCGGCGGGTTCCCACAGCCGGATCGTGCCGTCGCCGGCGGCGGTCGCGACCTGCCGGTCGTCCTGGCCGAAGGCGACGGCGCGCAGCGGGCCGCCTTGCCCGCGCAACGCGATGAAGTCCCGTCGCGAGGTCAGCAGCCAGAGATGGCCGGTGCGATCGCGGCCGCCGGAGAGCAGGGCCTTGCCGTCGTGGCTGAACGCCAGCGCCTGGATCCGGTCCCGGTGCGGGTACAGCACCAGTGGCGGCTGACCGGGCCGCCACACCTCTTCCTTGCCGTCGGCCCGGCCACCGGCCACCGCGAGGCCGTCCGGGCCGAACGCCAGGCTGGTCACCTCGACGTCCGGTCCGCGCAGTTCGGTGGCCGTGTCCGTGGCCAGATCCCACAGCCGGACCCGTTTGTCCTTGCCGGTCACGGCGACCTTCCCGGCGTCCGGGCTGAACGCCGCGACCGTGCTTTCGTGCGGTGCGACCACACGCAGAGCGGGTGGCGTGGCCCCGTCCGCGGCGAACGTCGCCACCGTGCCGTAGTCGTTGATCGCCAGCACCCGCCCGTCGGCGGCGAAAGCCAGCGCCAGGATGTCCGTCGGGATCCGGCCGAGCCGGACCGGTTCGCCCGCGCCTGACGCCGTCAGCATTTCGACCTCGCCGCGCGCGTGCGCGACCGCGATCCGCTCGCCGTCCGCGCTCTGTGCCAGCGCGACCACTCCTGCGCCAGGCCCGGTCAGCACGGATCGCTCGGACAGCATGGTGGGCGGGCCGCCGCCTACCGGCCAGAGCCGGACGGTCCCGTCTTCGCCGCCACTGATCAGATGCTTGCCGTCCCGGCTGAACCGCACCTGGGTCACCGGGCCGACGTGCCCGGTGAACGTGGCGCGGACCCGGGAACTGACCAACGCCTGTGCCAGCGCGGACTCGGCTTGGGCGTCCTGGTCGATCGCGTAGGCGTTCCTCGCCAGCAGCAGCGCCAGCTCGGGGTCGAGCGCCAGCTGGCCGCGAGCGTCGGCGACCAGCCTGCCCGCGAGCGCGCGATCCCGCTCCCGGTCCGCCTGTCCCGCTTGCACGACGGCGACGACGGTGAGCACGAGCAGCGTGACCAGCGCGGCGCTCATCCCGGCCAGTGTCAGCCGGAGCCGCTTGCGCCTGGCCTGGCGCAGACGCTCGGTCTTGCGGACGCCCGCGTCGAGGAACTCGCGTTCGAGTTCGGTCAGCCGATTCTTGTCACGGTCGCGCCAGGCGGCCAGCTGGGACGCGGCGTAGAGCAGGTCCTCGTCCCGGCCGTGCCGCTCCCATTCCCGCGCGCTGCCGGTCAGCCGGTGGCGGGCCCGCAGGTACTCGCGGTCCTCGTCGAGCCAGCCGCGCAGCTTCGGCCAGCCGCGGATGAGGCATTCGTGCGCGACGGTCACGGTGTCCTCGTCGACGGTGACCAGCCGGGCCTCGGCCAGCTTGCCGAGTATCGCGTTGATCTCCGGGGCGTCCGGGGTGTCGAGCAGTTCGTCGAGGCGCGGCCGCCGCCTGGTGTCGGCCGACTCCTCACCCGGCGCGGTGAGCCGCAGGAACACCTCGCGGGCGAGGCGGGCCTGATGGGTGTCCAAGCCGCCGAACACCTCGTCGGCCGTCTGCGCCACGGCGCCGCGGACACCGCCTGCCGCGTGGTACGACTCGGCGGTGAGCCGGTCGCCCGTGCGGCGGAGCCAGGTTTCCCGCAATGCGTGGGAAAGCATCGGCAGCGCGGCCGGTTCGCCGAGCACGTCGGCGAGCGCGGCGTCGACCAGCGCGGGTTCCACGCTCAGCCCCGCGAGTTCGGCGGGCCCGGTGATGACCGTGCGCAGCTCGGGCTCGGCCATCGGACCGACCAGCAGCTGCCGGTCACGCAGCAGGGCGACGAGCGCGGGGAAGTCCGCGCACGCCGGGTAGAAGTCGGCGCGGATCCCGATGACGACCCTGGCGGGTACCGACGGGTGATCGGCGAGCGAGACGAGCGCTTCGACGAACTGGGCGCGTTCGCGGACGTCCTGGCACAGGGTGAAGATCTCTTCGAACTGGTCGACCAGCAGCAGGATCGGCGTCTCCCGTGGTTCGCCGTCGCTGTAGCGGAGCAGGTCGGCGAGGCAAGCCGGGTCGACGGCCAGCTCACCGCGGATCGACTCGGGCACGGCGCCCGTGGTCACCAACGCGGTGGAGAGCGCGGCGAGCGGGTGCTCGCCGGGGGTGAGCAGCACGGTGTCCGCGTCACGGAACGCGGGCAGCAGCCCGGCACGCAGCACCGAGGATTTGCCGCTGCCGGACGGTCCGAATACGGCCAGGAAACGGTGACCGTCCAGCCGGGCGACCATTTCGTCGACCAGTGCCCGCCTGCCGAAGAATCGGGCGGCGTCGTTCTCCTGAAAGGTTTCGAGACCGAGATAAGGCGCTGAGACGTCCGCGCTGGGCAATGGGCGTCGCGCGGGTTTCGCTTTCGGCGCGGCTTTGATGCCGGGTGCCGCGGGCGGCTCGGTATAAGCGCCGACCGGCTCGCCGCGGAGCACCCGCAAATGTATTTCGCCGAGCGCCGGACCGGGTTCGACACCGAGCTCCTCGGCCAGCCGCTCACGCAGCGCCGCGAAATGGCCGAGCGCTTCCGCCTGTCTTCCCTGCGCGTACAGGGAGATCATCAGCTGACCGGCGAGCGGCTCCGCCAGCGGCTGATCGAGCAGTTCGCGTTCGAGCCGGTCGCCAGCCGCGGCATGCTCGCCCAGCTCGAACAGGGCGCCCGCCCATTCGGCGCAGACCCGCACACGCCGCCGCCCCAGCTGATGCCTGACCTCGTCGGCCCAGCGGCCGGTCAGGTTCTGCAGTGGTTCGCCGTGCCAGAGGTCGAGCGCCGTCGCGAGCGCGTCCGCCCGCGCGGCCGCGTCGTCGAGCTGGAAAGCCTTGCGGGACAAGGCTTCGAAGCGATGCACGTCGACGAGTTCGCGCGGCACGTCCAGCAGGTAGCCGCCGGGTTCCTGCGTGATCGTGCACTCGCTGCCCGCCTCCCGCAGCACCCGCCTGGCCCGGCTGACGTAGCTGTAGAGCGCGGTGCGGACCTGGGTCGGCGGATCCTCGCCCCACACCTTGTCGATCAGCGACTCGATCGGGTGGGTCCGGCCGGCGCCGAACAAGAGCACGGCCAGCACGCAGCGCTGCTTGCCGGTGCCCAGCTCCACCCGCCGGTCGCCGATCCTGAGTTCGACCGGCCCCAGCAAACGGAAATCCATCGAGCGTCCTCCCCGTCACACACGGTAGTACTCCGGCGAGTGGGACGACAAGGTTCAATTGCGCCGTTCGGCGGATTGCGCTGGTCTGCCGATGTTCACGTATGTGGATCCGCGTTCACATATATGTGCAGGTCAAACCGGGTTTCGGGAATTCTTGCCGTAGGGGTGTGCGTTCACTCATGATCTAGGCATGACGGAGCCGAGGGAAGTTGTAATCACAGGCGGGGGCACCGGAATCGGGTACGCCGCCGCCGCGTTGTTCGCGAAGGCGGGCGACAATGTCACGATCACCGGACGCCGGGAAAAGGTGCTGTCGGAAGCGGCGACGTTATTGGGTGCCCGTTATGTCGTTTTCGACGCGGCCGACCCCGCCGCGGTGCAGGCCGCGCTCGCCGAGCTGCCGCAGCGCGTGGACGTGCTCGTGAACAACGCGGGCGGGAACACCGACCGCCAGCGTGAAGCGCCCGCGGAAGGCGACCTCGCCGGGCTGGCCGACGCCTGGCACGCGAACCTCGACGCGAACGTGCTGACCGCCGTGCTCGTCACGGCGGGCCTGAAGCCGCGGTTCGCCGACAACGCGCGGATCGTCACGGTCGGCTCGATCGCCGCCAAGCAGGGCTCCGGCTCGTACGGGGCGGCGAAGTCGGCGGTCGAGGCGTGGAACATCGACCTCGCGCGCCAGCTGGCCGGGCGGGGCATCAGCGCGAACGTGATCGCGCCCGGCGTCACCACGGACACCGAGTTCTTCCACGGCACGCTGACCGACGAATGGCTCAAGCCACGCGTCGCGCTCGCGCTGAACAAGCGCGCCGGCCGCCCGGAGGAGGTCGCGGACGCGATCTTCTACCTGGCCTCGCCCGGGGTCGCGCACATCACCGGCCAGGTGATCCACATCAACGGCGGCGCCTACTCAGGCCGCTGACCTGGGGAAAAAATCCCAATGTGGCTTTCGGCAGCTTCGAGCTGACGAAAGCCACATTGGCTGGCCGAAAACTGACCAATGCCGCATTGGGATTTTTTTACGGGGCCGGGGTGACTTTCAGGAGCTTGTCGTCGGTGCCGTCCGAGGTGGTGACGTAGAGGGCGCCGTCGGGGCCGGAGCGGACCGCGCGCAGGCGGCCGAACTTGTCGTCGAACTCCGGGGGCAGGGTGACGTCCACCAGCACGCCGGACGGATCGAGGCCGAGCAGGAGCATCTTCTGGCCCTTCAGCGCGACCACGGCCAGCTTGCCTTCCATGGCGCCCCACTGCTTTCCGTGGAGGAAGTCCGCCGCGCAGATGGCTTCGGTGATCTTGCCGGTCGACCAGACCGCGGGGATCGCGTCGGGGAACCGCGAGGTGTCGGTCATCGGCACGCTCTCGTCGTAGTCCGCGGTCGTCCCGCCCTTCGACGGGTCCCAGCCGTAGTTCGCGCCCGGCTTGATCAGGTTGACCTCGTCGTCGAACGCCGGGCCGTGCTCGGCGGTGAACACCTGCCCGCCGTCCCGCACGGCGACACCCTGCACGTTGCGATGGCCGTACGACAGGATGCGCGGGTCGGTGTCGGCCGAACCGAGGAAAGGGTTACCTGGCAAGGGATTCCCGGTCTTCAGGTCGATACGCAGCACCTTGCCGCCGAGGCTGTGCCGGTCCTGCGCGATCGACGGCCGCGCGGTGTCGCCGGTGCCGACCAGCAGCGCGCCGTCGGGCGCGAGGGTCGGACGGCACCCCGAATGCCGCCCGCTCGGGTTGACCGGCAGCCCGGTCAGCAGGTCACGCACACGCGTCGCGCGGGCGCCGTCGAGCTTCCAGGTCACCAGCCGCACGTCGTCGGGGTCCCGGTGGGTCTGGCAGGTGGTGAACTCGCCGGTCGCCGCGAAGTCCGGATGCACGACCAGGCCCATCAGCCCGCCCTCGCCCGCCACGAGCACATCGCCGAAGTCGGCGTCCACTGTGGACACTTTGCCCGCGTCGATCAGCGCGAGCCTGCCGGGCCGCTGCGGCACGAGCAGCCTGCCGTCCGGGAGGAACCCGACATCCCAGCCATGCTCGAGCCCACTGGCGAGCTGCTCGACTTTGAACTTGCCCGTCGGGGGTGGTGCGGTGGTCTCTGCGGTAGAACAGGCTGTGACCAGGCAGAGCAGCACCGCTGCCAGTACGCGCATACCCGCCAGTGTCCTACGTCAGCACTTCGCCGACTCGCTCGGCCGCTTTGAACCGCCGCACGTACCTGGCGGTGATGGCGAGCAGCAGCGCGATCGTGCCGATCATCAGCACCGGCGACACCGCGACCATGGTGTCGATCGGCAGCTTGAAGCACAGCACCACCCGCACCACCGCTTCGACGATCAGGCCGACGCCCCAGACCGAGCTGAGCGCCTTGAACCGCCGCCTGGCTGCCGGGTTGTCGTGGTAGAGCTGCTCGAACTCACGCGTCTTCACGGGGTCGTCCGCCCTGAATCGGCGGGCGGCCAGGTAGAGCAGCGGTTTGCCGACGACGCAGCTGACCAGGAACGCGCTGCCCAGTATGGCGGTGCCGAACGACTCCTTGACCAGCATGAACCGGGGGTCACCGCTGAGCAGCGACAACACCAGGCCGATGCCGAACACCCCCAGCATCACCGCGGAGAAGATCTCCAGCCGCTTGAGCCGGACCGCCTCGAAGACCACCATCCCGCCCGCCACCAGCGAAGCCGAAAGTAGCGCCAGCCGGTCGTCCACGCCGGCCGCGTGCAGCACGTAGTAAGCCGCCGTCGGCGGCACCACGTCGCGCAGGATGGACGGCAGCATCGCCATGACCTTGTTCCGCATTTCTTTTTCCCCCTTGCGTTTTCCGATGCTCAAAACGCTACGGAGGAAACGGGACGCGCTCAGGGAAGGAATGTCACCGGTCCCGGATTACATTTGTCACGGTGCGCCGAGAGCGGCCGCCGTCGCGTCGTCGGCGGGCAGGAATGTCTCCAGCTTCAGTTCCGAGACGGTCACGTCGACGGCCGTCGCGAAGGTGGTGATCGCCGTCAGCAGCCGCAGTTCGCCGAGGCTCGACGACAGTCGCACCGGCACCGCGAACCCGAGATGGCCGTCCTCTGGCAAACTCGGCGCGGGCACATAGCCTTCGAGTTCGGCGAGCAGCTCGGACAGCCGGTCGTCCGGGGTGCGCGCGATCTCCTGGGTGAGCCGTTCGAGGATGTGCCGCGCCCAGTCGCCGAGATTGTGGATCCGCGGCGCCATCCCGCGCGGATGCAGCGCCAGCCGCAGCACATTGCAGGGCGCGCGCAGCAGATCCGCGTCGACGCCCTCGGTGAGCACGGTGAACCGGTCGTTGTGCGCGACGAGCGTGCCGTACTTGTCGACCACGATCGCCGGATACGGCCGGTGCCCGTCGAGCAGCCGCTGCATTCCGTCGAGTATCGGGCGCAGGCGCGGATCGTCGAGCGTGGTCTCGGGGTACGACGGCGCGTAGCCCGCCGCGAGCAGCAGGCCGTTGCGCTCGCGCAGCGGCAGCTCGAGCGACTCGGCGACACGCACGACCATGCCGCGGCCGGGCACCGAGCGGCCACGTTCCATGAAACTCACATGCCGCTGGGTGGTGCCCGCGCGCAGCGCCAGTTCCAGCTGGCTGAGCCGCCTGCGCGTGCGCCAATCGCGCAACGCGATCGCGAAAGTCTCCATCGCGTCATACCTTCCAGGGAATTGAGCGTGCCCGTGCAGCCAAGCACGATTTCGCACCATGAACACGAAATTCGGCCTGGTTCTTCCCACCTATCAGTCGTTCACCGGCAGCCCGCGCCAGATCGTCGGACTCGGCGTCGAGGCCGAACGCCTCGGCCTCGACTCGCTGTGGGTCGGCGACACGCTCGCGAAGGCGCCGATCGACGCACTCACCCTGCTCGGCACGCTCGCCGGCGTCACCGAGCGGGTGACCCTCGGCACCGCGGCCATGCTCGCCGCGCTGCGTGACCCGGTGCTCACGGCGAACGCGATCACCTCGCTCGACCTGCTTTCGGGCGGCCGGGTGACGCTCGCGGTCGGCGGCGGATTCCCTGGCCGCAGCGAGCCGGAATTCGAGTTCGCCGGCGTTCCTTGGCAGGCACGCAACGCCAGGCTCGACGACATCGTCGCGTTGTGGAAGGCGATCTGGCGCGGCGCGCGCTCGTTCCACGGCAAGGTCCTGCACTACGACACGCTGCCCGAATTCATGGCGCCGCAGCAGGACGGCGGCCCGCCGATCTGGCTGGCGGCCGGCTTCACGCCGCCGGTGCTGCGGCGGGTCGGCCGGCTTTACGACGGCTGGCTGCCGTATCCGCCGGACGTGGCCGACTACGCGCGCGGGCTGGCCGTCGTGCGTGAGGACCGGCCGGTGACGGGTGCGCTGTTCGCGACGGTGTACGTCGAGGAGGACCCCGTGCTCGCGCGGCACGCGCTGGAGGACTTCGCCGCGCGGAACTACGGCGTGCCGCTGGAGTTCGTTCAGGGGTTGCAGGTGCTGATCACCGGTAGCCGTGAGCAGGTCGCCGCGCGGTTGCGCGAGTTCGCGGACGCGGGCGCGACGCACATCCCGATCCGGATCGCGAGCGTCGATCCGGACGTCCAGGCCGCACAGCTTCCGCTGGTCGTAGAGGCTCTTCCGCGAAGTGTCGTACCAGCGCCGTAGTCTGGTCCGGTGACAAACGCTCCATTGTCCGGACTTCTTTCCGCCATCCTTCCCGACCCCGCGCTGCGCGGAGTGCTCGAGCGGGCGGGTGCGCCGCTGCTCGAACTGCAGGGCTCGGTCGCCACCCGCCAGCTCGTCGCGGCCGCGCTCGCCGCCGAGGGCAAGCCGGTGCTCGTGGTCACCGCGACCGGCCGCGAGGCCGACGAGCTCACGGCCGCGCTCTCGGCGTTCCTCGGCGCGGACGCGGTCGCCGACTTCCCGTCGTGGGAGACGCTGCCGCACGAGCGGCTGTCCCCGCGCGCGGACACGGTCGGCCGCAGACTCGAGGTGCTGCACCGGCTGCACCAGGGCTCCGACGGCCTCAAGGTGGTCGTCTCGACCGTCCGCAGCCTGATCCAGCCGATGGCGCCCGGCCTGGGCTCGCTCGCGCCGATCGACCTGGTCGTCGGCGAGGAGCAGAGCTTCGAGGGTCTGCTGGAGCGGCTGGTCGAGCTGGCCTACACCCGCGTCGACATGGTGGAGAAGCGCGGCGAGTTCGCGGTGCGCGGCGGCATACTCGACCTGTTCGGGCCGACCGCGCAGCACCCGGTCCGCGTCGAGTTCTGGGGCGACGAGGTCAGCGAGATCCGCGCGTTCGCGGTCTCCGACCAGCGCTCGCTGCCCGGCGAGATCGCCCGGGTCACCGCGCCGCCGTGCCGGGAGCTGCTGCTCACCCCGTCGGTCAAGAAGACGGCGGCGGTGCTGGCCGAGACGTACGCGGCCGACGCGCAGCTCGCCGAGATGCTGAACAAGCTCGCCGAGGGAATCCCTTGCGAGGGCATGGAAGCGCTCATCCCGGTGCTCTGCGAAGGCGAGCTGGAGCTGCTCACCGACGCGATGCCCGCCGGGACGCACGTCCTGCTCGCGGATCCGGAGAAGATCCGCGCGCGGGCGCACGACCTGGTGCGCACCGGGCAGGAGTTCCTCGAGGCGTCGTGGACCACGGCCGCGAGCGGCGGCCAGGCGCCGATCGACCTCGGCGCCTCGGCGTACCGGGATCTCGCCGAGGTCGCGGCGCACGCCCAGGAGACCAAACGGCCGTGGTGGTCGCTGTCGCAGCTGACCCACGAGGACGTCTACCAGGTCTCCATCGAGGCCGCGCCCGGGTACCGGGGCGAGCTCGAGCGGGCGATGACCGACATCCGCGCGCACGTCGCGGCCGGCGGGACCTGTGTGGTCGTGGTCGCCGGGCACGGCACCGCGACCCGCGCGGTCGAGCAGTTCGCCGCGGCCGAGGTGCCCGCCGCGCTGGTGGACGGGCTCACCGCCGCGCCGGCGCCGGGCGTGGTGACGGTGACCTGCGGCGCGCTGTCGGACGGCTTCGTCTCGCCCGAGCTGGCGCTGGTCGTGCTCAGCGAGTCGGACCTGACCGGGCGCGGCGCGTCGGCCGGAGCGTCCACAAGGGACTTGAACGCCAAGATGCCGTCGCGGCGCCGCAACGCGGTCGACCCGCTGGCGCTCAAGGCGGGTGACTACGTGGTGCACGACCAGCACGGCATCGGCCGGTTCGTGGAGATGGTCCAGCGCACGGTCGCCGGCGCGACGCGCGAGTACCTGCTGCTGGAGTACGCGTCGTCGAAGCGCGGGCACCCCGGCGACCGGCTGTTCGTCCCGACCGACCAGCTCGACGAGGTCTCCCGCTATGTCGGCGGCGAGCTGCCGACGCTGAACAAGCTCGGCGGCTCCGACTGGAAGAACACCAAGGCCAAGGCGAAGAAGGCGGTCAAGGAGATCGCCGCCGAGCTGGTGCAGCTGTACGCGGCGCGCCAGGCGGCCCCCGGGCACCCGTTCGCGCCGGACACGCCGTGGCAGAACGAGCTGGAGGACGCGTTCCCGTTCCAGGAGACGAACGACCAGCTGGCCGCTATCGACGAGGTCAAGGCCGACATGGAGCGCGGCGTCCCGATGGACCGCGTCATCTGCGGCGACGTCGGCTACGGCAAGACCGAGATCGCGGTGCGCGCGGCGTTCAAGGCGGTGCAGGACGGCAAGCAGGTCGTCGTGCTGGTGCCGACCACGCTGCTCGCGCAGCAGCACCTGAGCACGTTCGCCGAGCGGATGCAGGCGTTCCCGGTGACCATCAAGGGCCTGTCCCGGTTCACCGACAAGTCCGAAGTGGACGCCACACTGCAGGGCCTGGCCGACGGCGACGTGGACATCGTCATCGGCACGCATCGCCTGCTGCAGACCGGAATCCGCTACAAGGACCTCGGGCTGGTGATCGTCGACGAGGAGCAGCGCTTCGGCGTCGAGCACAAGGAGCACATCAAGGCGCTGCGCACGCACGTCGACGTGCTGACCATGTCGGCCACCCCGATCCCGCGCACGCTGGAGATGTCGCTGGCCGGCATCCGCGAGATGTCGACCATCCTCACCCCGCCGGAGGACAGGCACCCGATCCTGACCTACGTCGGCGCGTACGACGACAAGCAGGTCGGCGCGGCCATCCGCCGCGAGCTGCTGCGCGACGGCCAGGTCTTCTACGTGCACAACCGGGTTTCCTCGATCGAGAAGGCCGCGAAGCGCATTCGCGAGCTCGTGCCGGAGGCGCGCGTGGTCACCGCGCACGGCCAGATGAACGAGGAGAAGCTCGAGAAGATCATCCAGGGCTTCTGGGAGAACGAGTACGACGTCCTCGTCTGCACGACGATCATCGAGACCGGCCTGGACATCTCGAACGCCAACACCCTGCTGGTCGAGCGCGGTGACATGCTCGGGCTCGCCCAGCTGCACCAGCTCCGCGGCCGGGTCGGCCGTGGCCGCGAGCGCGGGTACGCGTACTTCCTGTACCCGCCGGAGGCCCCGCTGACCGAGACCGCGCACGACAGGCTCGCCACGATCGCCCAGAACACCGAGCTGGGCGCGGGCATGGCCGTCGCGATGAAGGACCTCGAGATCCGCGGCGCGGGCAACATCCTGGGCGCCGAGCAGTCCGGGCACATCGCGGGCGTCGGCTTCGACCTCTACATCCGCCTGGTCGGCGAGGCCGTCGACGTCTTCCGCCGCCACGCGGGCGCCGAGCCCACCGAAGAGGAGGAGCTCGCGGAAGTCCGCGTCGACCTCCCGATCGACGCCCACATCCCACACGACTACGTCCCCGGCGAGCGCCTCCGGCTGGAGGCCTACCGCAAGATCGCGGCCGCGCCCGACGCCGACGGCCTCGACGCGGTCCGTGAGGAACTGGTCGACCGCTACGGCCAGCCCCCGGCGCCGGTCAACCGCCTCCTCGCGGTCGCGGCGTTCCGGCACACCTGCCGCGCGGCGGGGGTCACCGAGGTCGCGGTCCAGGGCAACACCATCCGCTTCGCCCCGCTGCCCCTGATGGACTCCCAGCTGGTCCGTCTCAAGCGGCTCTACCCGAAGGCGCTCTACAAGGCGATCACGAAGACGGTCTCGGTGCCCAAGCCGACCGAGGGCCCGGCGGGCGGCCGCATGGGCGCGCCAGCACTGCGCGACGAAGAGCTGTTGTCCTGGTGCGCCAAGCTGCTGACCCAGCTCACCAAGTCACCGGCCCCCGTCTCCTAGACCAGGGGTCGTGAGTGTTCCGGCCGGTTCTAACCGGCCGGAACACTCACGACCTAGAAGGTGCGGGTGGCCCAGGCCTGCCAGGCTTCGGCGTGCGGTTCGCCGAAAGCGTGGTGCCCGAGCCCGATCGACGCGCCGCCGCCGTGGAAGCGGTACAGGCCCTCGGTGCCGCGAATGCCCAGCAGCTCACGGAAACCGGGGACCGCGAAGTCGATCACGCCGTCGATGGGCGGCAGGCCGTCGAGCGTCAGGTGGACCGGATCGCCTTGGGCGTAGGGCTCTTCGAGGCCGAGGCCCGCGAGAAGCTTGTCCCAGGCGTCGGTGGTTTCCGGTGTCTGGAGGAAGACGTACGTGCCCGGCTTGCCGGGGAAGTACTTCACGTACTGGCCCAGGGTGTGCAGGTACATGTCCCAGCCGTGACTCGTCTGCGACTCGTACTCGGAGCCCCACTCGTCGCTCAGGAAACCGTTGTGCACGAAGCGAAGTACCGTGCTGCCACCCTCACGGCCCTCAACGAGGTACTCCATCGCGTGGAACGTGCCGTCGGGGCCGGGCTCGGTCTTGTAGGCGAAGCGCTTCGGCGGGTCCCAGGCCGTGATCGTGGACTCCTCGTGGAAGCCGCCGAGGTCGATCGACATCTTGCCGCCGATGCCCGGCTCGACCGTGTGCGGTCCCATGAACCACGAGTCGATGCCAGGGCCGGTGGCGATGGCCTCCCAGACGACTTCGGGGCTGGCTTCGAGTTCGACTTCCTTGCTCAGCTCGAATTCGCGGCCCATCTGCTCTACTCCTTGACGCTCGGGTGGATGGCGATGACGAGGTGGTGGTCGCGCCCGCCCGTGGCGCTCTCGTCGTGGTACTTGCCGACCAGCGCGGTGACCGCGGTGGTCAGTTCTTCGGTGAACGCCGCGCGGTCGGCGGCGGAGGCGAACCGGACGTCGCCGTCCAGCGCGAAGGTGGCGACGCGCTTGCCCGCCTTGGACGCGCCGGTGATGAGGTCGCCGACGTCGCGGACCAGGCGGGCCGCGACGGCCAGCAGCCAGCTCGCGGACAGCCGGTCCGGTGAGCGCGCGGGGTCCGGCTGGACCGCGGACAAGGCCGTCGGCGAGATCACGTACGCGCCGGCGGTGGCCTGGAGCAGCCGCTCGTTCATGTTGCCCTTGCGGCGCTCTTCGACGAGCTCGACCAGGCCGTGCTTCTCCAGCGTCTTGAGGTGGTAGTTCACCTTCTGGCGGGGCAGGCCGACCTTCGCGGCCAGCATGGTGGCCGAGCCGGGCTCGGCCAGTTCGGCCAGCAGCCGGGCTCGGATGGGATCCAGGGAGACCTCGGCAGCGGCCGGATCGTCGATCACCGCAACTTCGAACATGGGACCACCGTCGCACCGACAAGTTCGTTTGTCAAGGAGTGTGAAGTTGTCGGGTTTGGTGGGCCATTCGGCCGCAGCGGGTGCTGCTTTCGGTCCTCTGAACACCGAACCTGTTCGCCAAAGCGAAGGCCGGCTGCGGGAAATGACGCTCGGTATCGGTGAGCGGGCCCGAAGTGAACTAGTACAAATCGGGCGCAAGTTCGGTACAACGAACGTTTAAGACGTACGTCTTTACATTGGCCCGGAAATCCGCGAAATTGGTTTCAGTGCACCGAGGCAAGCAGAAAGTCCCTGACAGCAACTAACACTTCGAGTCAGCGGAACAAAGCAGGCCGGCGGTTCACGAAACCCCGCAGTACCCATTCATTCTCCGATACCCGTAGTTTTCGTGGAAGGAAATGCAATGATCTCGAACAACCGTCGTGTCGCCGGTGCCGTCCTCGGTCTCGTCTCCGCTGGCCTGCTGCTGGCCGGTGGCCAGGCCATCGCCGCACCCGCCTCCTCGGCTCCGGCCGCTCCCGCCTCCTCCGAGCAGCTCGTCGTCGCGCTGACCGGCACCGTCTCCGCGACCGTGAACGGCGGCTTCAAGCTGGCCCTCGCGGGTGGCGGGTCGATCGACGTCGAGGTCAACAGCCTGACCGAGGTCAAGGTCGCCATCAAGGCGGGCATCAAGGTCAAGGCCGTGGGCATCAAGGTCGACGGCAAGCTGGTCGCGGGCCTCGTCGTCTCCGCCTGATCCATCCTGCTCCGGCAAGGGTGTGGCACTGGGGCGCCGGGCTCCAGTGCCACACCTTTCGCTTACGGGGCAACGACATTCAGCGCGTCGGTGAGCTGGCGTCTGCCCTGGATCCCGAGCTTGCGATACGCACGCGTCAAGTACATCTCGACCGCTCGCGAGCTGACGAACAGCTCCTGCGCGATCTCCCGGTTGGTCAGTCCCTGCGCGGCGCGCGACGCCACGTGCTGCTCCTGCTCGGTCAGCGTCGTCGGGTCGGCGTGGCCCGCTCGCGACGACCGGCCACCCGCCGCGCGCAGCTCCGCGGCCGCGCGGCTCATCAGCGGGATCGCGCCTGCCGCCTTCGCCAGTTCGTGCGCGCGACGCAGCGACGCGCACGCCTCCGCGCGGCGTTCCCGGTCGCGCAGGCTCACACCCCATTCGATCAAAGAATGCGCGAGCTCCGTTTTCGCCTGTGAGCGCTGCAACGCGGCCACCGATTCCGAAAGTAATTCGGCTCCGCTCTCACCGCCGGTGACCAAACCGGCCGCCCGGAGCGCGATTCCCAATTCCGTCGGCTTTCCCCAGTCGCGAGCGATCTGCAATTGTTCCTGAGCGAACGCGATCGCGGAATCACGGTCACCGAGCCGCGCGTAGGCGAGCGCTGCCTCGCCCAGCCACGGCTGGGCGGCGTTGCGCGCGCCGCGGTTCTCCATCAGCCGCCCGCACTCGAGCTGGTCGTGCAGTGCGCCCTCGTCGTCGCCGAGTGCCGCACGCAGCCTGCCGCGCTGATAGAGCGCCGTGTCGTAGTGCGCGAATTCGGGCAGTTCGTCGTCGAGCCCGCGCTCGGCGAGCAGCTCGGCGGCGCGCCGCAGCTCACCCATCCCGATCAGCGCCGCGACCAGGCCGGACACCGCGACGATCACACTGCTGCCATGCTCGATGCCCAGGCTGTCGAGCTGCTTCAGCGAGGTGACGGCCGCGGTTTCGGCCTCGCGGAGGAGCCCGAGGCGTCCCGCGACATGGCATTGCAGGCCCAGGATGAGCGCGCTGGCCACCGGCAGGTCCCGGTCGGCGGTGGTCGCGATCGCGTCAGCGCAGAGCCGCCGCGCGAGTTCGAGCTCGTCGAGCGAGAGCAGCGTGACGACCGCGTACGCGAAGCTCCACTGGTCGACGATCTGCCGCCCGTTCCCCTCACCGGACTTGCGCGGGGTGACCGCGCCCGACGCGTGCAGCAGCCGCATCGCGGTGCCGGCGTGCCCGCCGGTCATGCTGGTGTGGAAGGCGCGGATGACGGTGAACAGCCGCTCGTTCTGCGCGGACGTCATCGGCGTCGTGAGCAGGCGCCGCATCCGGGCCTTGACGGCGGGCGCGACGTAGGACTCCTCCATGCCAAGGCAAAGGGCGGCGAGATCGAGACGTTGCGCCAGGTCCGGGTCGACGGCGGCGACCCGGATGATGGCGCTTTCGAGGGTGGCGACCGCCTCGCCGTGCATCTCGCGCTGGCCGAGCCCGTAGGCCAGCGCGAGCGCCATGCGGCCCTCGGCGGGCGCTTCCATGTTCTGGTCGGCGGCCTTGGTCAGGTAGCCGAGTGCGGCCTGCGGGTCGACATGGCATTGCGCCTCACCGAGCTGGACGAGGATCTCGCCGCGCACGTCCTCGGGCAGCGGCTCGCGCAGCAGCCGGTTGAGATAGCGGATCGCCTCGACGGGCGTGCCGTCGGCCATCGCGTGTTCGGCGGCTTCGCGCAGCGACGCCTGCGCCCACGGCTCGCCGATCGGTTCCGCTTCGAGCAGGTGGCGCGCGATGTGGCCGGCGGGAGCGAAACCCTCGCGCAGGAACTGGGCGGCGCGCGCGTGGATGCGGCTGCGCTCGACGGCCGTCATCCCGTTGACGACCGCGCCGCGGACGAGCGGATGCACGAGCGCGATCGGCTCGCCCGGCGTGCACAGCCCGAGCCCGACCGCCGTCTGCGCGGCTTTTCCGGCGCTCTCACGGGGAATCCCGGCGGCGGCCGTCGCGAGTTCGAGGCTCGCGGTGGTCAGCACGGCGACGGCGCGGAACAGTTCCGGCGCCTCGGGCCCGCCTTGACGCAGGCGCGAAAGCATCTCGCGGGAAATCTCGGCGGGCGCGTGGGTGAGCAGGTCGGCGGCCGTGCGCGCGGACGGCGGCAGGTTCGCGGCGCGCAGTTCACGCAGCAGCTCGCGCAGCAGATGCGGGTTCCCGGCGGTGGCCTCGTGGCAGGTGGCGGCGAACTCGTTCGCGACCGGGCCGCCGTACGCGGAGACGAGCATCCGAGCGCACGCTTGGAGATCGAGCCCGGTGAGACCGATGCGCGTGGCGCCGCCGATGACCTCGCGCAGCGGCCCGGGGTCGTGGTCGTCGTGCGCCGAGCCGCGTGTGACGACCACGGCGACCGGCAGTTCGTCGAAGCGCCTGCGGAGGTACGCGAGCCAGTTGAGCGAGGGCAGGTCGGCGTGCTCGACGTCGTCGACGGCGATCAGCACGGGCGAGGTTTCGGCCAGCCTGCGGACCGCGCGGTACAGGCCCTGCAGGATCCGCTGCTCGCTGAGCTCACCCTGATGCGGGCACGAGCCGACCTCGCCACAGCACAGGACGGTGTCGGGCGGCGGATTCATCGGATTCGCCGATGAAGGTTCGAAAAGCTGCGTGACAACGCCGAGCCCGAAACCGGTCTCGGTGGCCGAAGCACGCGAGCTCAGTATGAGAAATCCGAAATCTTTTGCGGTTCGGATGGTTTCCTGGAGAACCGATGTTTTACCGAGGCCGATGCTTCCCTCAATGCAACCAATTCCGGGTACCGACCTGACACTCTCGCTCAGAAGGTGCGTGACCAGGGCCAGCTCGGCACCCCGGTCAACCCCTATCTGCGTTTTCCCACCCGTAAGGTAGCGCGGATCACTTCTTTCCATCGATCTCACGCGTCTCGATTCCCTTCTGTTCTCGGGCGCGCTCGGGTGAGTTCACGCTGAGTGGGAATGGCATTGCAGAGCTCAATGTTATGGGGAAGTGATCCGCCCGGGGAAGCGTTTCCCGAAGTTTATTTGGTCAGAAACGAACCGGTGGCGGCTCGGCCTGCGCCAGGCCCATGGTCAGCTCTTCCTTCGGCTCCGGCAGCGCGCCCGCGCCGGAGGAAGGCCGGGGCCGTGGCCGGTGCGGCACCCGCGAGCCGGAGCCGCCGCCGCGGCCGGGATAGACGAAGAGCGCGTTCTCAGGATCCGGGACCGCGTCGAGCGGGGCCAGCACCGCGGGCAGGTGACGGAAGCGGTCGCGCTGCTCCTCGGAGCTGAACTCGATCTCCAGCACCACGCCTTGGCGGTGGTCGTGCCACATCCAGTGCCGCGCGCCGTTGGTCAGCGCCGCTTCGATGAGGTCGTCACCGTGGGCACGCTTCCAGGCTGACGCGGGGAAGGCGCCGTTCCCGACTTCGATGGACAGCCAGTGGTCCATGAGCCCCAGGCTACGCGTGTCAGGCGGCCCGATGTTGCGTTCCGGGGGAAGGGATATGAGAGGGTAAGGCCTGTGATACGGATCATGGGGCGCCCACGTGCGCTGGTCGCCGTCCTCGCCGGATGCCTGCTGCTCGCCGGATGTGGTTCCGGGCCGGGTCAGGTCGGCGCCGCGGCGATCATCAACGGGCGCACGATTTCGGTCGACGACGTGCAGCGGCTCATCGACAAGGCGGTCAAAGAGCAGCCTGCCGCGCAGCAGCTGGCGCAGCAGCACAAGCTCTCGCTGGTCGGCCGCGAAGTGGTCCGGCAGGAGGTGCTGCATGAGCTGACCACGCTGGTCGCGAAGCGGGAGAACGTCTCCGTGAGCGCCGCCGAGCTGGCCGCCGCCATGCAGAACGACCCGCTGGCCCAGCCGATGGCCTCGGCCGGCGAGACCGGCAACGTCGCGCCCGAGCTGGTCTCGCGGGTCCGCGACCGTGCGCAGGTGCTGACCGACCTGCTGTTGCAGGAGAAGATCGGCCAGAAGTCGTTCTCGACCCAGACCGTCACCATCGACGCGATGAGCATCGGCGGCGATGACGCCGCGGGCTCCGTCGACGCGAAGACGGCCCGTGACAAGGCCTTCGCGACGGCGAAGCGGTTCGCGTCCTCGCCGGAGGTCGCGGCGAACGAGATCAAGCAGGACAAGCAGCCGCAGCTGGGCCTCAAGCTGATCGCGTCCCAGTCGCAGCCGGGCGCGTACCCGGTGTTCGGCGCGCCCGTGAACTCCGTGCTGACCTTCCAGCTCAGCCCGCAGCAGCTGAGCTGGGTCGTGGTGGTCGTCCGTGCCCGCGCGATCGGTGCGCCCGCCCCGGTCGACCCGCAGCAGGCGCCGGGCCGCGACCAGGTCGCGCTGTACGGGCTGCGGCTGCTGCAGCCCGCGTTCGCCGAGCTCAACGCCAAGATCAGCCCGCGCTACGGCGTGTGGGACCCGATCGCGATGGGGCTCGCCGAGAACGAGGCCACCACCCAGGGCGCGGTCCTGCCGATCAGCGGAACCACGCCGAAGCCGTGACCGTCGTCCTCACGCGCGACGGCGTGCTCTCGGCCGAGGCACTGGCCGCCGTCCGCGCGGCGGACGCCGTCTACTCGACGGTCCCGGTGGACGGGCTGGAGCCCGCGCCGAACGTCGACAAGCTGCTGACCGGGTCGGTGGTGCTGCTGACCGCTTCCGTCACCGATCCATCAGCGGCGGCGATGATCGCGGCCGGTTCGCGTGTCATCGACGTGCCGAAGCCGCCGTTGGTCGAAGCGGTCGCCGTGATGGACCGGCTGCGTTCGCCCGGCGGCTGCCCGTGGGACGCGGTGCAGACGCACGAGTCGCTGCGGCAGTACCTCGTCGAGGAGACCTACGAGCTGCTCGACGCGATCGAAACCGGCGACCGCGCCGCCCTGCGCGAGGAGCTCGGCGACGTGCTGCTGCAGGTGCTGTTCCACGCGCGCGTCGCGGCCGAGGACCCGGCCGACCCGTTCGACGTCGACGACGTCGCCCGCGACCTGGTCGGCAAGCTGGTCGGCAGGCACCCGAACGTCTTCGCCGACGCGGATCGCGTGCACACGGCCGAGCACCAGGAACTCAAGTGGGAAGAGCTCAAGCAGGCCGAGAAACGCCGCCAGTCCATTGTGGACGGCGTGGCGCTCGGCCAGCCGGCGGTCGCGCTGGCAGGCAAGCTCGGCCAGCGCTCGGGCCGGGCGGGCGTCCCGCTCGACCTCTTCCCCGGTGGTACTTCGGCCGCTGAGCAGCTTTTCCGGGTGGCGGCCACAGCTCGCCGCGCCGGCGTCGACCCCGAGGGCGAGCTGCGCGCGGTGGCCAAGGCCTTCGTCGCGGACCTGCGCGCCGCCGAAGACGCGGCTCGTGCCGCCGGCGTCGAACCCAGTGCACTGGAAGCCGACGGGTGGCGCCGCTTCTGGCCGGCCCCGGGGTCGTGACTGGCTGCCGCGGTCAGCGAAAGCGCGGAAAGATGTGTTCGGCGAAGCGGCGCATCTCGTGTTCGAAGGGCTGGAACTGGAGCAGGAACGTCTCGATGCCCAGCTCCACCCACTCACGGATGCGCCGCTCGACGGTCTCGTAACTGCCGACGAGGCCCGCCGCGGTGCCGCCGTTCGTGCCGATGTGCGGGTACTTCGCGAACGTCTGGAACATGACGGCCTTCGGATCCGCGTTGGCCACCAACGATTCCCAGCGTGCCTTGCCCGCCTCGGCGAGCTCCCACAGCGAGGCGAGTTCGGCTTCGGCCTCTTCGTCGGTCTCTCGCGCTATGACAAACCCTGAGAGCCCGAAGCGCACAGGATCGCCGTCACGCGGTCGCGCGGCGACGTCCTTGATAAGCCTTGCGACCTCTTCGCGCGGCTGGCCGTTTATGAACCAGAGATCGGCCTTGTCCGCGACAAGCGCCCTCGCGGGGTCCGACTCACCGCCGACGTAGATCGTCGGACGCGGGTCGGCGACCGGCCGCAGCTGGTAGTCCTCGACCTGGAAGTACTTGCCGTCAAAGGAAGTCCGCTTGCCTTCGAGCAGCTCCCGCACGACGGTGATCCACTCACGCCCGTACGCGTACCGCTCGTCGTGCTCGGCGAACGCGATGCCCGCCCGCTCCAGTTCGGGCTTGAACCAGGCGTTGACCAGGTTCAACCCGAACCGCCCGCCACTGATCTGCCCGATCTGCGACGCCTGCTTGGCGAGCACGACCGGGTGCACGAGATACGGCTTGATCGCCGCGATGATCTCGATGCGTTCGGTCAGCGCGGCGAGCGCGGCCGCGGCCGTCCAAGTCTCGAGCTGGTCGAGCTCATCGCCGAACGGGTTCACGACATGCTGCGCGATCAGCGTCGAGTCGAAGCCGAGCTTGTCCGCCTCGACGATCAGATCGCGATTGCGCTCCCACGACGCGTCGACGGGATCCTCGGGATGATCGAACGGGCCCCACGAGCCGTAAACCAGTGCCCAGACCCCGAATTTCGGCCGCATGGCCGTTGACCTTGCCGACTGCCCGCCGTCAAGGTCAACGATGTCCACACTGTGGTCCGTTCGTAGGCTCAGGCTTGCTCTCTTCGGGTAAGGCTGTTCACGCAGATGGATGGT
Organism: Amycolatopsis xylanica; assembly: GCF_900107045.1. Taxonomy (GTDB): domain Bacteria; phylum Actinomycetota; class Actinomycetes; order Mycobacteriales; family Pseudonocardiaceae; genus Amycolatopsis; species Amycolatopsis xylanica. The sequence goes on along the minus strand of NZ_FNON01000003.1, from coordinate 967,593 downwards.
TGCTGACTGCCGATCGCCACAATTCGTGTGACCTCCTCTTCGGTATTCGTTGTACCAGGCTAACGACTGGCGGTCGCTGAGTTCGAATTGAACTTTTGCATGATAGGATTAATGTCTTCATTTTCAGGTTGACGGTGACGGCGACTGCTGGGAAGAGGGGGAGATGCTCGAAGCTCATGAACTCCTCGGTGCAGTTGCCGGAACGCGGGAAATCAACCGCCGGAAATTGATCATCGAAATCATGATCAAGGCCGACATACAGTCTCGGATCGCCTATCGGATGGGCGTGTCCGCTGCATCGGTTTCGACTGCGGTCCAGGAACTTGTCGAGGCCGGCATCGTCGACGGTGAACGAGGTGAAGCCGAGCGAGGTAAAGGGCGCGGCAAAGTGCGTCTGCGGCCTGTCCGAGGTTTGGCTGTCGGAATCGACGTCGGGTTTCGGCGGACCACGGTCATCATCAGACGGGTCGACGCCAGGCCTGATGAGATCGTGGTGCGGCGCAGAGCGGACGGCGCGGAACAAGGTTTGGGCCGTATCGTCCCGATCATCTGGGAGATGATCAATGAGGCGGCCACGGAAACCTCGCTCCGTGTAGATGATGTCGTGTCAGCGGGGATGGCGGTGCCGAGGATGATCGATCCGCGGACCGGCTGGCTCACGACACCGGTCCTCCCGCCTTGGAGCCTCGACGATCGTCCCGCGGCAGGCTTGAGTGACTTACTCGGCCTGCACGTCGCTCTCGACAACGATGCCAACCTCGGCGCTCTCGCGGAGCAGATTTACGGGCTCGAGGAGCCGATCGAGACCGTGGTCTACGTGAAGGCATCGACGGGAATCGGTGCGGGAATCGTGATCGGTGACAAACTCCATCGTGGTGACCGCGGTGTTGCCGGCGAAATCGGCCATTTGACGGTAGACCGTGACGGAGCGATCTGCTTGTGCGGCGGCCGGGGTTGTTTGGACGCGACCGCCGGTGCGGAAGCCTTGCTGTCTCAGGTTCGTCGAGCATTTCGCCATGGCAGTGACGATGTGCCCCGTTCGCTGACCTCGGTGATCGAGCGCGCGCGGGAGGGTGACGCGGTGTGCGCGCGAGTGCTTGCCGACGCCGGTCGTGCGCTGGGTTTCGCGCTGGCTCAGCTGGTGAACCTGATAAATCCTCGGCTTATCGTCCTTGGCGGCGAACTCTCTTCGGCGGACGAGCTCGTACTCACTCCTTGCGAACACGAGTTGCGTCGGTACGGTCTCGCTGCGGCGGTCAGCGGCGCCGAGGGTTTCACGTTGCGTCGGAGCCGGCTGGACGCGCTCGCTGAGGCCTATGGTGCCTTGATACTGGGATTACGCTGGCGGCAGTCGCACCCAGCCGGCGCTCTGCCGTCGCACTGACCGGAGTCTTGCCGCCTCGCGCTGACGGAGCTCTGCCCAGCCCGAGTGACGCAGCCAACAGTCGCAGGTTTATGCTGCAGAACGCAGCCGGGTGCACCACCGGACTGTTCCCTCCTGGTCTCGTTGGCCCGGGGGGATACCGTTTTTATAGGGACCTACAGGGATTCAAGCCGTGAAGCTGATCAGCGCACGACTGTGGCAGGTTCGCCTGTCCCGCTCGGCCACGCGTACAACAGATCGACTCTGTGAGTACGAGCCGCCGCGGCTGTTCACGCTCGGCAGTGTCCGCAAGGTGACCCTCGGCAGTTCGTCCAGTGGGAACGCGGATTCGAACTCGCAGTATTACTGGTAGGGCTAGTGCGCGCGCCGTTGCCTGGAATTCTCGGTGCGTTCCCGTTCGCTGCGGGCTCCATGCCCCGACCCGACGCCCGGTGTCGGCCGTCATGGGGCGACCTCGTCTCTCAGTGGGTGAGCGGTAGCTGGCGCCCAGGTGAGCTTCGCGTGGTTTCTCGCGATGACGGCCTGCTGATCGTTGCCGGACAATGCCTCGCGACATCGGCTCGGATGAGAGCTGACCTGGACAAGGTCTTGAGGTCGGGCGACCTCACCTCGCTGACTTGCTGGCCAGGCTCCTACCTGGCCATTTTAGTACGCGAGGACAGTCTTACCGCGCTAGTCGACCTGGCTGGTCAGTACCCGCTGTACTACTGCGAGGGCAAGGGCGAGACGGTCATAGGCACGCGGCCTCGTGGTGTGGCCGAAGTCGCGAAGATGCGGCCGCAACCGGATGTGTTGACCTTGCTTGCTCAGGTCTTCTGCCCGGCTGTCCCACCACTTACAGAACCGCGGTCGGTCTACTCGGGCGTTTCACGACTGGGTGGAGGGCAGGCCCTCAGAGTATCGGCCACGGGTAGCTGTTCTGTGTGGACTTATGACCGGCTCGTGCCGCACCCTGACGCTCATTTTGATGATGCGGCGACAGCCCTGCGTGCCGCGTTGTCGGAGGCTGTCAATGCCAGGGTCGACAGCGGAGGGCATCTCACAGCAGACTTCAGCGGAGGCCTGGACTCATCATCGGTGGCGTTTCTGGCCTCAGGTCGTCTGAACAGGCCACTCGACGTGTTCACCTACCACAATCCTGACTCTCCTGCGGATGACCTTGTCCATGCCGAACGATATGTGTCGCTGGACGAGCGGCTCAGGCATGTGGTCGTCCACGGCTCCGAGGACACGCTGAGCTATCAGTCGCTGTCCGCGGCCCACGGTGATCTGCCGGACTTTGCCGTAGCGGCCAGCGCACGCACCAGAACGAGGCTTGCCCGAGTAGCCGAGACCGGGCGTGGTATTCACCTCGATGGCGATGGCGGCGACGCTCTCCTGGTGCCACCGCCCGCGTATTTGGCTGGACTGGCCCAAGTTGGTGCCTTCGGACGCCTGGTGGATGAATGCAGGCTGCAGGCCAAGGCAAGAAGGCTTTCGCGGGCGGATGTCATGGCGAGGTCGGTGCGGTTGTCTTTGACCTCTTTGGAACGAGCGCTGCGTCGGCTCGCCCTCAGGATCGAGCGACCGCTGGATCGCAACACCCAATGGTCGGACGCGATTGGCTGGTGGCCGGAACCAGGTGCGGAACTCGCTTGGCTCACCGAGCAGGCTCGAATAGAACTCGCCGAACTCGTGAGAGCGGCCACGGCGAACGTGGAACCGTACGAAGGCTTGGCCGCCGGTGACTTCGCCGCGTTGGGGGAGCTGCGGGCAGCTGGCGCGTTTCATCGCCAGCTCGGAGAGAACGCCAGGGAGTTCGGAGTCTGGCCGCATGCGCCGTTTCTCGACAACAACGTCATTCGAGCCTGTCTGCTGGTGCCCGCGCACGAGCGGGCCCGCAAGGGAGCTTTCAAACCTCTGCTGCGACAGGCGTTGTCGGGCTTGGTACCCGGTGAGATTTTCTCTCGTACCACCAAGGGCAGCTACACGATCGAGGACTACCGGGGTGCCAAGCGGGCTGCCGCGAGCCTGCGGCGCAGGGTGGCCACGTTGAAGCTGGCCGAACAACGAGTGATCGATCCAGTCGCGGTCCGTGGCTCGCTCGACGCGATCGTGGCCCGTGTGCGGGCCCCTGTTCCGGCGCTCAACCGGCTGCTTGGTGTCGACCTGTGGTTACAGACCTCCCACCGTGACGAGGAGACAGTACGTGGATCTGTTGTGCGTGCCGAGTCATGTTCGTAGCGGGCACACCGCGAATGGCGGGACCGTCGTGCTCGATATCCGTTCTGGATGCTGGTACTCCTTCAACGACGCCGCACAGACGCTGTGGGAGGAACTGTGCCGGACCGGTGATTTCGACCTGGCTGTCCGCGGTATGCAAGAAGGATGTTCCACGGACTTGCGCCAGCGGATCAAAGACGACGCCCATGGGCTGCTGGCCGATTTGCTCGATCGGGGACTGGTTGTCAAAACCAGCAAAGTGCGACCCAATCCGACTGGATCGTCACAGCCGACCCCGAGATCGGTGAGCGCGGAGGATCTCGCGGGGCGGGCCCGGCACCGCGGCGCTCGGACGGCGTTCGTCGTCGCGTTGGTGCTGACAATGCTGCCGTTTCGGTGGGCACTGTGGTTCGTGGACACAGGCAAACGCCGGTGGTGTCGAGCGGATGCGACCGAAGCCGACCTTGCCCGTGCCGTCGTCGCCACCGAGCGAGCCGCACGGCGGTACCCGGGCAGGGCTGCCTGTCTGGAGCTTTCGCTCGCGGCCGTGGTCGCAGCCTGTTTCGCGCGGCGACGAGTTGACTGGGTCATCGGGGTGGCCGATGACCCATACCGATTTCACGCTTGGGCTGAGGTGAAGGGAGTGGCTGTACTCAACGCGCCCGACCCTGAATTCTCCGACTATCGGTGTGTCTTGAAGCGGTGAGGTCAGTGCGATTGGTTCACGATGGCCTGAAACAATGCCATCTCGATGTTTCCGACCAAAACCCAGATGATGACAATGAGTAGTACAAGCCGCTTCAGTGTCGGAAGGGGCGGAATCGTGATACATCTCGCGTCGAGCCAGAGTTGGATGTTCATGGGAGTCAACTTTCTGTCGGTGGCTGCTCTTTCTGCGAGTTTCACTGATGAGCCGACGTGCGGCAACCCGCTTCTGAAGCAGTTTTGACAGCTTGATTCCCCCGAAGCAGACCCGAGGTCGATGCCACGGGTGTCCACAGCCCGGATGTGAGTTCGGAATGAACTTCGATGTTCCCGGTAGCGGCGGCTCCGCGTCGGAATTGAAGTTCGTCCTCGCGCGGGGCTTGATTGCGAAACGACGCGGGGCAGAGTGGGGCAGGTTCGGCCTGGCTTGGGAGTCCGGGGATTCCCGGGCCAGGCCGAGCCATCAGAAGAGGCCTTCGCCCCAGAAACCGCCTTCGCGCACGCCCGGCGGGATCGCGAAGTGCGCCGAGCCGGTGTGCTGGACGTACTCCATCATCGCGTCCTTGGCCGACAGCGCCTGCTGCATCGGGACATACTGCTTGCGCGTGTCCCGGTTGAAGGCCAGGAAGAACAGCCCGGCCTCGAGGTGCCCGACGCCGTCGGAGCCGTCGACGAAGTTGTAGCCGCGGCGCAGGATCTTCGCGCCGTTGAGCGTCTCGTGCGAGGCGAGGCGGACGTGCGCGTCCTCGGCGACGAGCTTCTCGCCGTCCTTGCCGCCGACGTGGAGGTCGACCTCGTCGAACTCGTTGGTCTGGCCGAGCGGGGCGCCGGAACCCTTGGTGCGGCCGATGATCGCCTCCTGGCCGGCCAGTGGCTCGCGGTCCCAGGTCTCGATGTGCATCCGGATGCGGCGGACCACCAGCAGCGACCCGCCCGCCATCCACGGCTGGCCGTCTTCCGCGGTGAGCCACACCTGGTCGCGCAGCGCGTCGGTGTCCTCGGCCTTGATGTTGCGCGTGCCGTCCTTGAAGCCGAACAGGTTACGCGGGGTCGTCTGCGTGACCGAGGTGGACGAGCTGCGGCCGAAGCCGAGCTGGGACCAGCGGACCTCGGTCACGCCGAAGCCCAGCCGCACCAGGTTGCGGATCGCGTGCACGGCGACCTGCGGGTCGTCGGCGCAGGCCTGGATGCAGAGGTCGCCGCCGCCGCGCGCCGGGTCGAGCTTGTCCTTCGGGAACAGCGGCAGGTCGATCAGGCCTGCCGGGCGCTTGGCCGCGAGGCCGAAGCGGTCGTCGAACAGCGACGGGCCGAAGCCGATGGTCAGCGTCAGCGACGAGGCCGGGAGGTCGAGCGCCTCGCCGGTGTCGCCGGGAGGCGCCTCCTTGGCGCCGCCGTACGCGCCGCCCGGCACGACTTCGGCGCCCGCGGTCATCCGCTTGGCCGCTTCGGTCCAGGTGCGCAGCAGCTTGACGAGCTTCTCGCGGTCCTTGGTCTTCACGTCCAGCGCGGCGAAATGCAGGTTCGGCTGCGCGGGCGTGACGATGCCCGCCTGGTGCTCGCCGTGGAACGGGACCGTGGTCACCGCGGCCTGCGCCGGGTTCCCGCCGTTCAGCCGGTCGATGCCGAAGCCGACCGCGGCGCCCGTGCCCACGAGGGCGGCGCCGGCGCCTGCCATGCCGAACAGTTTGCGACGGGAAACCTCACTCATTTCGCCACTACCTCCGCGACCTTGCTCAGCGGCTCGGACAGCGCGTCGACGGCCGACGCGAATTCCTTGATCTGGTCCTTCGAAAGCTCGGTGTAGAGCTTGAAACCGTCGCCGGCGCGTTGCTTGTCGAGCAGCGCCTGCACGTTGTTGAACTCCTTGTCCAAAGTGGACACGAGCGCGGCGTCCTTGTCCTGCAGCAGCGGGCGCAGCGCGTTGATCGCGCCCTTCGAACCGTCGAGGTTGGCCTGGAAGTCCCACAGGTCGGTGTGCGAGAAGGTCTCCTCCTCACCGGTGATCTTGCCGGTGGCGACCTCGTCGAGCAGGCCCTTCGCGCCGTTGGCGAGGTCGAGCGCGGTCAGCTCGAGCGCCTTCGCCTTCGTGCCGAGCTCCTTGACGTCGGCGAGCAGCTTGTCGGCGATCTCGCCGCTGTCCGGCTGCAGCCCGGTGGTCCACAGGTCCTTCTCCAGGCGGTGGAAACCGGTGAACTTCTGCCCGGCTTCGACGTCGGCCTCGCGGATGTCGATCGCGGGGTCGAGGTCGCCGAACTTCTCGGCGACCGGCTCGATGCGCTCGTAGTAGGTCCGGGTGCGCGCGTACGCCGTCTTGGCCTCGTCGGCCTTGCCCGCCTTGACCGCGGCGACGAACTTGGCCGTCTCCTCTTCGAGCGCGGTGACGTTGTTGGCGATGTAGGCCGCGTAGCTCTTGGTCGCCGCGGACTTCTGCGCGTTGGTGTCGTTCTGCTTGGCCGCGCCGCCGGTGATCGTGAAGTCGCTGCGGATGCCCGAACCGGCCATGCCCGGCTTGCAGGTCGCCTGGTACTTGCCCGCTTCGGTGACCTCGACGATCAGCCTGCGGCTCAGGCCCGGGGCGATGTTCTCGACCTCGCCCATGATCCGGTCGCCCTCGCCGTAGAGGTAGAACTCGGTGACCTTGGCGCCCTTGTTGGTGATCTCGAACGTCACGTTGCCCGCGGCGGCCGTGTTGGCCGAGACCGCGCACGCCGTGTCCGAGGCGTCGACCTTGACCGGGCCGCCCGCGGCGGCCCCCGTGTCCTCCTTGCCGCCGCAAGCGGTCAGCGCGGTCATGGCGCCGACACCGGCTACGACGGCGAGAGTCTTCTTGAACACGGTCACTCCTTCACGCCCGCGTTCGCGGGGGGTTGCACGGTTTTCGTCGTCGGCCTGAGGAACAGCGGGAGGACGATCACGACGTAGGCCAGCCACGCGATCGCCTGCAGCTTGGTGGTCTGCTGCGAGTAGTTGAAGATCCCCTTGAGCAGCGCGCCGTACCAGGAGGTCTCCGGCAGCCTTGCCGACGCGTCGAAGAGGAGGGAATCGATGCCGGGCAGGAAACGCGCCTCCTGCAGGTCGTGCAGGCCGTAGCCGAGCACGCCGGCGGCCACGAACACCAGCAGCACGCCGGTGACCGTGAAGAACACGCCCAGGTTGAAGCGGACGGCGCCGCGGTAGAGCAGGTAGGCGAGCACGACCGCGACGAGGATGCCGATCGAGAAGCCGATCAGCGGCTGCGCGGTGCCGGACTGCGCGGTCTGCACGGCCGAGTAGAAGAAGACGGCGGTCTCGAGGCCTTCGCGGCCGACCGCGAGGAACGAGAGCAGCAGCACCGCGAGCGGGCCGACGTTGAGCGCCTCGTCCATCTTGCCGCGCAGTTCGGCGGCGATGCTGCGCGACGCCTTGCGCATCCAGAAGATCATCGCGGTGACGAAGATGACGGCGACGATCGACAGCGCGCCGCCGAGCAGTTCCTGCTGCTCGAAGCCCAGCTGCGCGGTCGTGTAGGTGAGGATCGCGCCGACCGCGACCGAGAGCAGCACCGCGGTCCCGACGCCGGGCCAGACCCAGCGCAGCGCGTGCTTGCGGTCGGTCTTGACCAGGAAGGCGACCAGGATGCTGACGACGAGAGCCGCTTCCAGACCCTCGCGGAGCCCGATGAGCGCGCTCGAGAACACCACGGTCGTTCCTCCTCACCGCCAACACATGTCCAGATGTTTTTAGGTAAGGCTTGCCTGTAAGTCCAGTCGCGGCGATGGGACAAAACGCGCATATCAGGCGGTTTTGCCGAGTTAGGTTAGGGTAACCGCAGGTCAGCGGCCACTTTGTGGCTTCCATAACGAATTCGGCGGACGGTGTGGCGGACCTGGCATTTTTACCTTCCGTTGGCCATGACCTGCGGTGATCACTCTTACGTGTGACGGTGGAAGTAACCTGTTCGGGTGGTCGAGCCCCCGGTTGACGTTCTGCCTCCGTCGTCACAGCCGCCTGCCCGGCGACTACTCGGCCGGATCGCGCTCACCGTGGGGCTGATCCTCACCGCGCTCATCCTCATCCTGACCGTCGGCGTCACCCGGCCGGGCGGTGAACAGACCGCGGCGCCGACGCCCGCGCCGCTGCCGCCGCCGGATCCGAGGCCGCAGCCGGGCGCCGCCGTCCCGCACGCCGCGCTCGCCGCCCCGGAGGACCGGCCGAAGATCTCCGACCAGGTCGAACTCGAGGCCTGGGCGGCGAAGGTGGCGGCGCAGAGCCAGGTGCCCGCGCGTGTGCTCGCCGCGTACGGCCGCGCGGAGATGTGGATGCGCTCGCAGAAGTCCGGGTGCCACCTGACCTGGCCGACGCTGGCAGGCATCGGCCGGGTCGAGGCGCAGCGCGGCAACTTCACCGCCGTGGTGATCGGCGCGGACGGCCGCGCGGCGCTGCCGATCACCGGCCCGGTACTCGACGGTTCGCCCGGCGTCCCGTCGGTGCCCGACTCCGACGGCGGCAGGCTCGACGGCGACCCGCACTGGGACCGCGCCGTCGGCCCGCTCCAGATCCTCCCGTCCACCTGGGAACGCTGGGCCGCCCGCGCCGACGGCGACGGCGCCAGGCCCGACCCGCAGAACATCGACGACTCCGCCTTCACGGCCGCCCGCATCCTGTGCGGCTCCGGCGACGACCTCGCCACCCCGGCCGGCTGGTGGAAGGCACTTTTCGCCTACAACGGGGCCACCGCCTACGGCCAGGACGTCTTCATCGCGGCCGACGCCTTCGCCGCCGCCAGCCCACCCTGACCCGCCCAAGCCCGAAAGTGACTTTCGTCAGATCTCACCTGACGAAAGTGGCTTTCGGGCTCTCGGACCCGCCCCGGCCTCGGGAAAAAAATCCCAATGTGGCGTTGGTCAGGTCTCAGCGTGCCAATGTGGCTTTCGTCAGACGGAAGCTGACGAAAGCCACATTGGGATTTTTTTCCCAGGCCGAGCAGGGGGTCAGGTGGTGGTGAGCAGGTCGGCGTTGAGGTAGGCGCCGGCTTGGGCGCCTGCGGCGGCCGCGCCGATGACCTGGAGGAAGGCGTCGACCGTGTTGCCAGCCGACCAGACCCAGCCGACGCTGGTCCTGCCGTTGGCGTCGACCGTCACCAGGCCGTCGGCGCCGCGTGCGCAGCCGACCTGGTCGAGCAGCCGGTCACGGGGCCGGAACTCCGGAGCCACGTAGACGGCTTCGCGCGGCACGAAGTCGCCGCTCGCCAGGTGCACGCCGTCGTCGGCGATGCGCTCCACCTTGCCCGGGACGACCCGGATTCCGTTGCGCTCCAAGGGTTCCAGCTCGTACGAGCCGGTATGCGGGAAGAACACCAGATCCGCCGACCACTGCCGGACCAGCAAGGCCTGGTGCGCGGAACGCTCGTGCCCGCCGAGCACCCCGAGCGGGCGGTCGCGCACTTCCCAGCCGTGGCAGTAAGGGCAGTGCAACACCGTCGAACCCCAGCCCTCGCGCACGCCGGGGATGTCCGGCAGCTCGTCGATCAGGCCTGTCGTCACCAGTACCCGCCGCGCCTGGAGCACTCGGCCGCCCGCGAGTTCGACCGCGCGGTCGTGCCGCAGGCGGATCGCGACGTCGTCGATGAATTCGCCGCCGTAGCCCGCGACCTCCTCCCGGCCGAGGCGCAGGAATTCCGATGGCGCGAGGCCGTCGCGGGTCAGATAGCCGTGCAGATGGGTCGCAGGGGCGTTGCGCGGGCTGCCACCGTCGACCACCACGATCCGCCGCCGGGCCCTGGCCAGCATCAACGCCGCGTTCAGGCCCGCCGGGCCGCCACCGATGATCACCACGTCATAAGTCATGACCCCAGGTTCCGCACGAACGCCCGAAACTGGCAAAGATACTTGCTATTTTGGCAACATGAACATCGAAGAGGTGCTCGACGAGGTCGGCCCGCGCCTGAAGCGGCTCCGCCGGGAGCGCGGCACCACGCTGGCGGCGCTCGCCGAGCAGACGGGCATCTCGTCGAGCACGTTGTCGCGGCTCGAGTCCGGGCAGCGCCGCGCGACGCTCGAGCTGCTGCTGACGCTTGCCAGGGCTTATCAAGTCCCGCTCGACGACCTGGTCGGCGCGCCTCCGCCCGACGACCCCCGGGTGCAGATCAAGGCGACGAAGTTCGGCCGGTTCACCGCGTGGCGGCTGACCGCGCAGCCGGGCCAGCCGCAGGCGCTGAAACTGTTGATGCACCCCGAAAACGACCCGCCCGTGCAGCGCACGCACGAGGGGTACGAGTGGCTGTACGTGCTCAGCGGCCGGGTGCGGGCGCTACTCGGCGATCAGGACTTCACCATGGGCCCCGGCGAGGCGGCGGAGTTCGACACGCACTTCCCGCACTGGTTCGGCGCCGACGGCGGGCCCGCCGAGGTGCTGGTGCTGTTCGGCAAGCAGGGTGAGAAAGCCCACCTGAAGGCTAGGGCCCGCCGAGGGCAATCCTCGCGTTGACCTCGGCGATCGCCTCGAGGTACTCGGGGATGGGGTGCATCGCCGCCGCCATCCGCATCTGGGTGAGTGCCTCGGGATACCGCGCCATCCGCTGCAGCGTCCTGCCGAGCACGAACCGCGCGTAGTGATCGGTCGGGTCCAGCTCCAGGACCTTGGTGAACGCGCGCTCGGCGCGGCCCAGCTGCGCGGAGTGGAAGTACGCGCGGGCGGCCAGCAGCTGCACGCTCGGTTTGTCGGGCTCTTCGTCGAGCAGCGGTTCGAGCGCCTTCAAGGCGTCGAGCGGACGCCGCCTTTCGACCAGGGCCTCCGCCCGCCGAAAGGCTAGAAACCGGGCTTCCCCGGCCTGCTCCGGTCCCGCCGTCTCGTCAATCATGGTCCCCCCGACTTTACCCGGTACTCGGGGTGTTTCCCGCTGCTTGAAATCGACATGATGCACTCTCCTGTCATGAGTGACCAGCCGTACCTGGGGCTTGCCCCGTACCTGTACTACGCGAACGCCACCGAGGCACTCGAATGGCTCACCCGCGTCTTCGGCTTCACCGAGAAGGTGCGGTACGTCGATTCCGCTGGCGAGGTGTTCCAGGCCGTGCTCGGGGTCGGCTCCTGCGAGGTGCAGATCGCCGGCGTCGGTGACGAGTACTGGGAAGCCAAGGGTGTCGACGGCCCGGTCGGGCAGCTGACCATCGTCTACGTCGACGACGTGGACGCGCTGCACGCCCGGATCTCGGCCGCGCTGGGCGCCGAGGCGTCGCTGCCGCAGGACCAGCCGTACGGCGCGCGGGTGTTCACCGTGCCCGATCCCGGCGGCAACACCTGGACGTTCTGGCAGCAGGTGACCGACGAGGTCGAACTGCCGCCCGGCTGGCAATGCGTCAAAGCCTCGGGATCGATCTAGTAGCTAAGCGCGTGCCTCCAACGGGTGAACCGGCCAAACGGCTAGTCTGGGGCCGTCGACGCAGGCACAACCGGTGATGAGGAGCATGGCGTGGCGGTCATCGAGCAGGTAGGCGCGCGCGAGATTCTTGACTCGCGCGGCAACCCGACGGTCGAAGTGGAGGTGGCACTCGACGACGGGACACTGGCGCGGGCCGCCGTGCCGTCGGGAGCCTCGACCGGTGAGCACGAGGCCGTCGAGCTGCGTGACGGCGACACCGGCCGGTACAACGGCAAGGGCGTCGAGCGCGCGGTCGCCGCCGTGCTCGACGAGATCGGCCCCGACCTGGTCGGCATCGACGCGGTCGACCAGCGCATCGTCGACCAGAAGCTGGTCGACCTCGACGGCACCCCGGCCAAGTCCCGCCTCGGCGCGAACGCCATCCTCGGCGTCTCGCTGGCCGTCGCGAAGGCCGCGGCCGAGTCGGCCGAGCTGGACCTGTTCCGCTACCTCGGCGGGCCGAACGCGCACGTGCTGCCCGTGCCGATGCTGAACATCCTCAACGGTGGCGCGCACGCCGACACCGACGTGGACATCCAGGAGTTCATGATCGCGCCGATCGGCGCCGAGTCGTTCCGCGAGGCGCTGCGCTGGGGCACCGAGGTCTACCACGCGCTCAAGGGCGTGCTGAAGAGCCGCGGCTTCTCGACCGGCCTCGGCGACGAGGGCGGCTTCGCGCCGAGCCTCAAGAGCAACCGCGAGGCGCTCGACCTGATCCTGGTCGCGATCGAGAAGGCCGGTTACACCGCGGGTCGCGACGTCGCGCTGGCGCTGGACGTCGCCGCGACCGAGTTCTACACCGACGGCGCGTACAACTTCGAGGGCACCAAGAAGAGCGCCGAGCAGATGGCCGGCTACTACGCCGAGCTCGTCCGCGACTACCCGATGGTCTCCATCGAGGACCCGCTGAGCGAGGACGACTGGGACGGCTGGGTCCGGCTCACCGCCGAGCTCGGCGAGAAGGTCCAGCTCGTCGGCGACGACCTGTTCGTCACCAACCCCGACCGCCTCGAAGAGGGCATCTCCCGCCGCGCCGCCAACGCGCTGCTGGTGAAGGTCAACCAGATCGGCACGCTCTCGGAGACCCTCGACGCGGTTTCGCTGGCGACCTCGTTCGGCTACAAGTCGATGATGAGCCACCGGTCCGGCGAGACCGAGGACACCTTCATCGCCGACCTCGCGGTCGCCACCGGTGTCGGCCAGATCAAGACCGGCGCCCCGGCGCGCGGCGAGCGCATCGCCAAGTACAACCAGCTGCTGCGCATCGAGGAGACCCTCGCCGACGCGGCTCGCTACGCGGGCGACCTCGCGTTCCCGCGCTTCTCGCAGGACGCCTGACAAAGCATGGCCGACCGGGGGCGCGCGCGTAGCCGACGAGGCGGACGGGTGGAGGGCACGGGATCTTCTCGTGCCCGCCGCCCTGAACGCGCGCGCCGCGAGTCGCCGAGCAAGGCACGCAGCTTCCGCCGCGGCCTGAACGCGAAACGCGCTTCAGGCGCGGCGAAAGTGCTCGGCATGTCGAACACCCGGCGCGCGGCGGTGGTCGCGATCGTGGTGTGCGCCTTGGCTTTCACGATCGCGGTGCCGCTGCGCACCTATCTGAGCCAGCGGTCGGAGATCGCGGTGCAGGAGAAGCGGCGCGCCGATCTGCTGAAGGACGTCGCGGACCTGCAGGCCCGCAAGGCCGAGCTGTCCGACCCGGCGCAGATCGAGGCCGAGGCCCGGCGGCGGCTGCGCTACGTGATGCCGGGCGAGACCCCGTACATGGTCCAGCTCCCCGAGGACAAGGCGCCCGACGCGGCGCCCGCCCCGGCGCCGGACGCGGGACCCCAAGGTTCTTGGTACGAAAGGCTTTGGTCCCAGGTCGGCGGCTGAGCTCGTAAAAGCCCGAAAGCCACTTTCGTCAGGTCTCATCTGACGAAAGTGGCTTTCGGGCTTTCTTACCTGACCAAAGTGGCTTTCGGGGTGGTCGTTAGGCTGCTCGCCGTGAGTAACTTCGAGCCGGTCACCGAGGCCGATCGCGCGATCATCGCGGAGCAGCTGGGCAGGCCGCCCCGCGCGCTGCGGGCCATCGCGGCCCGCTGCCCGAGCGGGCACCCGTCCGTCGTGCAGACCAGCCCCCGGCTGGAGAACGGCACCCCGTTCCCGACGCTGTACTACTTGACGTGCCCGCGGCTGAACTCGCTCGTCGGCACGATCGAAGCGTCCGGGATCATGAAAGAGATGACCGAGCGCCTCACGACGGATGAAGAACTCGCCGCGCATTACCTGCGCACGCACGAGACGTATCTCGCGGAGCGTGACGCGATCGAGTCGCTCGGCACCCAGGTGACCGCGGGCGGGATGCCGGGCCGCGTCAAGTGCCTGCACGTTCACCTCGCCGACACGCTCGCGCGCGGTGCCGGGGTGAATCCGTTCGGTGACGAGACGCTCGCGATCCTCAAGTCGGAAGGCTGGCCCTCCGGCGACTGCGCCGCAGTGTCCAATTAGGACATCGTGAAGATCCGGACGGCCTCGCGTATCGTGGATGCCGTCACGTGACGGGGGTCACCGCCAGTAACGATCAAGCGCCGAAACCGGATACGCAAAGTAATTCGGCTGTTTTCGACGATTTGGTCCCATTGGGGGTGGGCACCTCACGCGAGGTTTGACAGCCTGGGACACGGAATCTTCACACGCGGTGGACGAGTATCGGGCCACACGGGTGGTTCGACGGGGAGGCTTGAGGCGTGCGCGTACTGCGACTGCCAGGCGCAATCGGCGGAGCGGCTCGAAGATTGAGCCTGCGTCACCGGACTTTCGTGGCCGTGGCCGGGGGCGCGCTCGCGGTTCTCCCCGCCTTCGCCGTGAGTGACACCGCCGCCGGATGGGTGAACCTGGCCAGCTCCATTCACACGTACGACACGCCACTGCAAGGCGGCTACAACCCCGAGATCGAGCAGATCGCCGTCGACGGCTCGCTCCCGCAGGCCCCCGTGCCCGTCCCGCTGCCCAGCGACCAGCTGCCCAACGGCCCGCTCGGTGTCCCCGAGACCGTCTTCAGGGCCTATCGCGCCGCCGCCGACAAGCTCACCGAGCAGCAGCCCGGCTGTCACATCGACTGGGCGCTCATCGCCAGCATCGGCCGCATCGAGTCCAACCACGCGCGCGGTGGCTATGTCGCGGCCAACGGCGACACCCTCGAGCCCATCCTCGGTCCGGTGCTGAACGGCAAGGGCCCGTTCGCCGCCATCCCCGACACCGACCAGGGCAAGTTCGACGGCGACAAGGTCTGGGACCGCGCCGTCGGCCCGATGCAGTTCATCCCGTCGACCTGGTGGGGCTACGCCTCCGACGGCAACGACGACGGCCAGTCCAACCCCAACAACATCTTCGACGCCGCGCTCGCCACCGGTAAGTACCTGTGCTCCGGCGGCCTCAACCTGTCCGACCCTGGCCAGCTGCGCGCGGCGATCTACCGGTACAACCACTCCGACTACTACGTGAACACCGTGATCATGTGGGCGGAGGCGTACCGCAGGGGCGTCACCCCGACGCCGGACAGCAAGGTCCCGGTCGGCGCGCCGGACGCGGGCGCGACGCCGGGCCCGGGCGAGGTCCCGACCCCGACCGTGCCGACGACCACCCCGTCGCCGACCGCGACGGCGACCATCCCGCCGGGCACGGGCACCAACAGCAGCTCGAAGCCGAGTTCGCCCACTACGTCGTCGTCGGGCAGCCCCACGACGAAGCCGACGACTCCGACACCGCCGACCACGACGCCGACCTGTTCCACGTCCACGACGACCCCGACCACGACGACCCCGACGACGACGTTGCCGCCGTGCCAGGGTTCGATCTCGCCCACGCCGCCGAGCGGTGGCAGCGGGACCACTACTACCAAGTAGTCGTCCCGCGGCTGTTCGTTAGGCTGGGCGGCATGCCTCGTGTTGCCGCGATCGACTGTGGGACCAACTCCATCCGCCTGCTCGTCGCCGAGCTGACCGAACGCCACGACGGCACCTACGACCTGCGTGATCTGCACCGTGAGATGCGGATCGTGCGGCTCGGCCAGGGTGTCGACGCGTCCGGGCGGCTCGCGCCGGAGGCGCTGGAGCGCACCCGCGCGGCACTCGCCGACTACACGATCGCCGCGCGCCGCAAGGGCGCCGAGAAGGTGCGCATGGTCGCCACGTCGGCCACTCGCGACGCCAGCAACCGCGACGAGTTCTTCGCGATGACGCGTGAGGTGCTCGGTGTCGAGGCCGAAGTCATCTCCGGCGACGAGGAAGCCAGGCTGTCGTTCACCGGCGCCGTCGGCGAGCAGGACCCGGACGACGGCCCGTTCGTCGTCGTCGATGTCGGCGGCGGCTCCACCGAGCTCGTGCTCGGCACCTGGGACGGCAAGCGGGCCGAGGTGCTGGCCGCCAAGTCCGTCGACATCGGCTGTGTCCGGATCACCGAGCGCGCGCTGAAGTCCGACCCGCCGACCGCCGACGAGATCGCGGCCGCCGACGGGCTCGCCACCGGGGTCCTCACCGCCGCCTTCGAAGCCGTGGACGTGTCCAAGGCCAAGACCTGGATCGGTGTCGCGGGCACGGTCACCACGCTGTCCGCGATCGCGCAGGAACTGCCGGAGTACGACAGCGAGGCCGTGCACCTGTCCAAGCTTTCGCGCGCGGACATCGACCGGCTCGCCGACGGCCTGCTCACGTCGGACCACGAGACGCGCGCCGCGAACCCGGTCATCCACCCCGGCCGGGTCGACGTGATCGGTGGCGGCGCGGTGATCGTGCGCGCGCTCGCGGAGCAGCTCGCGGCGCGAGGCGGACCGTCCGAATTGGTCGTGAGCGAGCACGACATTCTCGACGGTATCGCGCTTTCACTCGTTTAACCCCTGGTGAGCGCGCGATGACTTCAGGTATGGAATAGGCCGTTCGCCGGAGTCCCAATACCTACGAAAGTCGTGTCCCAACTTGATTTCTGCCCTCATTGTCATCCGTTTGGCTATGTGACCGCACTCACTGATACCGCTACGGTCGTCTCACTTCCGGGAGGCCCCGGAGGGGAGAGGTGGAGGCGGAAAGATGGGGCGATCGCGCAGAATTTCCGGTGTTGCCGCGGCGGTGACATCCTTGGTGCTGGTGCTAGCCGCTTGTGGCGGTGGCGGCGGCAAAACCGAGGACAAGGGCCAGCAGGCAGGCGGCGAAACCAATCCGGATGGCGCGGTGTCCGTCTACGGCACCGAGCCCCAGAACACCTTCATCCCTTCGAACACCACCGAACTCGGTGGCTCGAAGGTGCTGAACCCCGTCTTCTCCCAGCTGATCGAGTACCGCTCGGACACCGGCGCGCCGTTCAACCTGGTCGCCGAATCGATCACCACCAATGACGCCAAGGTCTACGACATCAAGCTCAAGAAGGGCTGGAAGTTCCACGACGGCACCGAAGTCAAGGCGCACAACTTCGTCGATGCCTGGAACTACGGCGCTTACGGCCCCAACGGCCAGCTGAGCGGCGACTTCTTCGCGCAGATCGAGGGCTACGAGGCCGTCAACCCCGGCAAGGACAAGCAGCCGACGACCGACAAGATGAGCGGCCTCAAGGTGCTCGGCGACTACGAGTTCCAGGTGACGCTGTCGGCGCCGTTCTCGGTGTTCCTGTCGAAGATCGGGTACCTCGCGTTCGCGCCGCTGCCGGACGTGTTCTTCAAGGACCCCAAGGCTTTCGCCGAGCATCCGATCGGCAACGGGCCGATGAAGTTCGTGTCGCGCCAGCCGAAGGTCAACGTCAAGCTGACCAGGAACGACGACTACCAGGGTGAGGACAAGGTCCACTTCAAGGACCTCGAGGTCCGCATCTACTCGAGCCTGGAGACGGCGTACCAGGACCTGCTGAGCAACAAGCTCGACTTCATGGAGACGCTGCCGCCGTCGGCCACCGCGGGCGGCAAGTACAAGACCGACCTCAAGGACCGCGTGGTCGAGGGGCACCTGCTCGGCATCAGCACGCTCGGCGTGCCGTACTACGTGCCCGAGTACAACAACCTCGACCTGCGCAAGGCGATCTCGCTGGCCATCAACCGCGAGCAGATCACCAAGACCGTCATGAACGACACCTACGCTCCGGCCGACAGCTGGGTTTCCGCCGGCATCGAGGGCTACCGCCCCGGCACCTGTGGCGAGTTCTGCAAGTACGACGCGGCCAAGGCCAAGGAGTACCTGGCGAAGTCCGGCTTCAAGGGCAAGCTGACCATTCAGTCCAATGCGGACGGTGGGCGCAAGGAGCCGCTGGTCGCGGCCTGCAACAGCATCAAGAACGCGCTCGGCGTCGAGTGCGACTTCGTGCCTGCCGCCGGGTTCAACCAGCACCGCCAGATCGTCACCGGCAAGAAGCTGACCGGCATGAGCCGCTCGGACTGGGCAGCGGACTATCCGTCCATTGAGGACTTCCTCAACCCGATCTACCGCACCGGCGCCGGTTCCAACGACTCCGGCTACTCCAACCCCGCGGTGGACGAGGCGCTCAAGAAGGCCGACTCGACCGCCGACAAGGCCGAGGCGATCAAGCTGTACCAGCAGGTCGAGGACATGATCGCGAAGGACCTGCCGCAGATCCCGGTGTGGGACGAGAAGGGTGTCGGCGCGAAGTCGAGCCGGTTGAAGAGCGCGAAGCTCGACTTCGGCCGGTACGCCGACTACTCGTCCATCGAAGTCGCCCGCTGAGTGAAGCCGGAGAAGCCGTCGTAAAAGGGACTCGAGAACCATGATCCGCTATGTACTTCGGCGGCTTCTCCAGCTCATTCCCGTTTTCTTCGGGACGACCTTCCTGATCTACACGCTGGTGTGGTCGATTCCCGGCGACCCGTTCGCCGGGAAATGCGGGCAGGTCAAGTGCCCGCAGACGTTCGTCGACAAGATGACCGAGCGCTACCACCTCAACGATTCGCTGTTCGAGCAGTACTTCAAGTACATCGGCAAGCTGCTGACCGGCGATTTCGGCGAGACGTTCAACGAGATCCCGGTCGGTGACCTGATCGGCGACGCGTATCCGGTGACGCTGCGGCTCGCGCTCGTCGCGATCTGCATCGAGGCGCTCATCGGTGTCGGCGCCGGCGTGCTGACCGGCTTGCGGGGCAAGGGTTTCCTCGACAACCTCGTGCTGATGTCGACCCTGTTCCTGATCTCGCTGCCGGTGTTCGTCACCGGCATCGTGCTGCAAATCGTGCTCGGCACGGAGTGGGGGATCATCACCCCCAGCGTCTCGGCCGACGCCACGATCGGCGAACTGATCGTGCCGGGATTCGCGCTGGGCAGTCTCTCGATGGCCTATATCGCGCGGCTGACGAGAACGAGCATCGCGGAGAACCGGCGCGCCGACTTCGTCCGCACCGCGATCGCCAAGGGGCAGCCGCACCGGCGCGTGGTGTGGGTGCACCTGCTGCGCAACTCGGTCATCCCGGTGATCACCTTCATCGGCATCGACCTCGGCGCGCTGATGGGCGGCGCGATCGTCACCGAGGGCGTGTTCAACATCAACGGCATCGGCGGGCTGATCTTCCAGGGCATCCAGAACCAGGAGAGCGCCACGGTCACCGGCATCGTCGTGCTGCTCGTGCTGGTCTACCTGTTCATGAGCCTGGTCGTCGACCTGCTGTACGCCGTTCTCGATCCGAGGATTCGCTATGACTGACCCCAGCGCCGCGAGCCTGCAACTGGACGCGGGGCCGCAGCGCTCGCGCAGCCTGTGGGGCGACGCGTGGCGGCGGCTGCGCACGCGGCCGACGGTGATCGCCTCGGCGGTGATCATCGTGGTGATCGTGCTGATCGCCATCGCGCCCGGCCTGTTCAGCTCCCGTGACGCCGGCTTCAGCGACCTGACGCTGGCCAACCAGGGGCCGTCGGCCGACGCGTGGTTCGGCTACGACAACCAGGGCCAGGACGTCTACGCGAGGGCGATCTACGGCACGCGCGCGTCGCTGCTCGTGGGGGTCTTCGCGACGTTGCTGACCGTGCTGATCGGCTCGTTCATCGGCATCCTCGCCGGGTACTACGGGCAGTTCGTGGACACGCTGCTGTCCAGGCTCGGGGACGTGTTCGCCGGGCTGCCGTTCCTGCTCGGCGCGATCGTCATCCTCACCACGTTCAACGTGCCGGGCAGCAGTCCCGGCGGGTTCACGATCATCTCGCAGGTGGTGCTGTCGATCGCGGTGCTGACGTGGCCGGTGGCCATGCGCATCATGCGTGGCGCGACGCTGGTCGCGAAGCAGCTGGACTACGTGAAAGCCGCGCGGGGACTGGGCGCGAGCACGCCACGCGTCATCTTCCGGCACCTGCTGCCGAACACGCTCGCGCCCGTGCTCGTCTACGCCACCATCGCGCTGGGCGCGGCCATCGGCGCCGAGGCGACGCTGGCGTACCTGGGCATCGGCGTGCGGGCGCCGGTCATCTCGTGGGGTGTGATGATCAGCGACGCGCGGGACTATTTCCGCAACACACCGCACATCCTGCTGTTCCCGGCGGCGTTCGTGACCGTCACCGTGCTCGCCTTCGTCATGCTGGGTGACGCGGTGCGCGACGCGCTCGACCCGAAGGGCCGGTGACCATTGTGGACGGCGAGCTGCTGCTGGAGGTCGAGGACCTCCATGTCGAATTCCGCACCGAGGACGGGGTGGCGAATGTCCTCAATGGAGTCGGATACCACGTTCGTGCCGGGGAAACCGTTGCCGTACTGGGAGAATCCGGCTCCGGCAAGAGTGTGACCGCGCAGACCATCATGGGCATCCTCGACATGCCGCCCGCGGTGGTCACCGAAGGTTCCGTGCGGTTCCACGGTGAAGAGCTGCTCAGTGCCACGCCCGCGCGGCGCGCGGAGATCCGCGGCGAGAGCATGGCGATGATCTTCCAGGACGCGCTGTCCGCGCTGAATCCGGTGTTCACCGTCGGGTTCCAGATCGAGGAACAGCTGCGCGTGCGGCGCGGGATGAACCGGCGCGAGGCGCGCCAGCGTGCCATCGAACTCCTGGAGCTGGTGAAGATTCCGGGTGCCAAGCAACGGGTTCGCGAGTATCCGCACCAGTTCTCCGGCGGGATGCGCCAGCGCGCGATGATCGCGATGTCGCTGGCGCTCGACCCGGAGCTGCTGATCGCCGACGAGCCGACCACCGCGCTGGACGTCACCGTGCAGGCGCAGATCATGGACCTGCTCGCGGAGATCCAGGCCGAGCGGAACATGGGGCTCATCCTCATCACGCACGACCTCGCGGTGGTCGCGGAGGTCGCCGACCGGATCGCGGTGATGTACGCGGGGCGCATCGTCGAACAGGCGGACGTGGCCGAGCTGTTCCGCGCGCCGGGCCATCCGTACACGGAGGCGCTGATGCGGTCCTTACCTCGATTGGACCTCAAAGGACAGACGCTGCAGACCATCAAGGGACTGCCGCCTAGCCTGCTCGACATCCCGCCCGGGTGCCCGTTCCACCCGCGCTGCGAACGGGTTCAGGACAAATGCCGGACAGAACGCCCCGAGCCGCTCGGGCTGGGCTTCGGGCGGGTCAGTGCCTGCCATTTCGCGGAAGAGGTGGTGAGCCGTGCCTGAGCCGATACTGGCGGTGAACGGCCTCGTCAAGCATTTCCCGGTACGCAGCGGGATCCTGTTCAAGCGCACGATCGGCCACGTCAAGGCGGTCGACGGCGTCTCGTTCGACCTCATGAAGGGCGAGACGCTCGGCGTGGTCGGCGAGTCGGGCTGCGGCAAGTCGACGCTCGCGCAGGTGCTGATGCGGCTCGAGGAGCCGACAGCGGGCGCGGCCGTGTTCGAGGACCGTGACATCTTCACCTTGCGTGGCGCGGAATTGCGGCGGCTGCGGCGCAACATCCAGATCGTGCTGCAGGACCCGTACACCTCGCTGAATCCCCGAATGACCGTCGGCGACATCATCGGCGAGCCGTTCGAGATCCACCCCGAGGTGGCGCCGAAGGGTTCGCGTGCCACCAAGGTGCGCGAGCTGCTCGACGTGGTCGGGCTGAACCCTGAGCACATCAACCGGTATCCGCACCAGTTCTCCGGCGGGCAGCGGCAGCGCATCGGCATCGCGCGCGCACTCGCGCTGAAGCCGAAGGTGATCATTTGCGACGAGCCGGTTTCGGCACTCGACGTGTCGATTCAGGCACAGGTGATGAACCTGCTCGATGAACTGCAGAAGGAATTCGGGCTTTCGTATGTGTTCATCGCACACGATTTGTCCGTGGTACGACATTTGTCAACCAGGGTCGCGGTGATGTATCTCGGCAAGATCGTCGAAATCGGCACCGAAGATCAAATTTATAACCGCCCGGCGCATCCGTACACGCAGGCGCTGCTGTCGGCCGTGCCCGTCGCCGACCCGTCGGTTCGCGGGCAACGCCAGGTCATCCGCCTGGAAGGCGACGTCCCGAGCCCCATCGATCCGCCGTCGGGCTGCCGGTTCCGCACACGGTGCTGGAAAGCGCAGGACATCTGCGCGACCGAGGAACCGGGCCTTTTCATGCGTGACGGCGGACATCTGAGCGCGTGCCACTTCGCTGAACAGCGTTCTGTGGTCCCCTGACTTAAGTAGTGTTTTCCTTGTAAACGCGATGTCCTCCTCGTAGGTTGCATTCACCGGTTTTCGGAGGAGGAATCTGTGAAGAGATCCAGAATGGTCGTCGCGGTGCTCGCGGTGCTCGCGGTACCGCTGATCGGCGGAGTCGTCGCGGGTCCGGTCGCTTCCGCGCAACCACAACTCGCGGGCCCGTCGACCGAATTCACCGTTTTGGCCGCGGAAGGGCAAAGTGTCGCCGCCGCCGAGCAGGCGGTCCGCGCGGCCGGTGGCACGGTCGTCGCCAGCAACGCCGCGGTCGGCCTGGTCACGGCGACGGCCCCGGCGAACGGGTTCACCGAGCGCGTCACGCGTAATCGCTCGATCTTC
This sequence comes from Amycolatopsis xylanica, assembly GCF_900107045.1. Classification (GTDB taxonomy): domain Bacteria; phylum Actinomycetota; class Actinomycetes; order Mycobacteriales; family Pseudonocardiaceae; genus Amycolatopsis; species Amycolatopsis xylanica. Next base: position 944,976 of record NZ_FNON01000003.1, on the reverse strand, counting down.
GGCGCCGCCAAGGCCAAGCCGATCGGCCGCGCGCCCAAGAGCGACGCCGCCAAGCCGAACGCCGTCGAGAAGGAAGCCCGTGGTGGCACGGCTTCCACGGCGAGCCCGGCCGCGAAGAAGCCGGTCGGCATGGACCCGCTGGACGACCAGCTCTGGGGCCTGTCCTCCGTGCGCTCCGACCTCGCGCGCACCGTGCAGCCCGGCGACAAGCGCGTCAAGGTCGGCATCATCGACACCGGTGTCGACGGCTCGCACCCCGACATCGCGCCGAACTTCGACAAGGCCGCGTCCCGCAACTTCGTCCGCGACATCCCCAACGACGAGACCGGCGCGGTCGTCGATGGCCCGTGTGAGTACCGCGGCTGTGTCGACCCGGCCGATCACGACGACAACGGCCACGGCACGCACGTCGCGGGCACGATCGGCGCCGCCGCCAACGGTTTCGGCATCTCCGGTGTCGCGCCGAACGTCACGCTGGTGAACGTCCGCGCCGGCCAGGACTCCGGTTTCTTCTTCCTGCAGCCGACCGTCGACGCGCTGACCTACGCGGGTGACGCGGGCATCGACGTGGTGAACATGTCGTTCTACACGGACCCGTGGCTGTACAACTGCACGGCGAACCCGGCCGACTCCGCGGCCGAGCAGGCCCAGCAGCGCACCATCATCGAGGCCACGCAGCGCGCGCTGCGGTACGCGCACCGCAAGGGCGTCACCCAGGTCGTGGCGCTGGGCAACCAGCACAGCGACCTCGGCGCGCCGAAGCCGGACGCCACCAGCCCGGACTACCCGGCCAACGCGACGCACCCGCGTCAGGTCGACAACGCGTCGTGCCTCTCGCTGCCGGTCGAGGGCGACTACACGATCGGCGTCTCGTCGTTCGGCCCGTCTCAGGCCAAGGCGGACTACTCCAACTACGGCACCGAGCAGATCTCGGTCTCCGCGCCGGGCGGCTACTTCCGTGACGGCTACGGCACCGACTGGTTCCGCACTCTCCAGAACGAGATCCTCTCGGCCTACCCCCGCAACGTCGGCGTCGCCGAAGGCAACATCGACGCGGCGGGCAACCTCACCCCCGACGGCGTGGCCGCGGGCATCCAGAAGGCCGTCGCCGCCGACGGCCGCGTCGGCTACTACCAGTTCCTGCAGGGCACCTCGATGGCCACCCCGCACGCGGCCGGTGTCGCCGCGCTCATCGTTTCCCAGTACGGCAAGGGATCCGGCGCCGGCTTCGGCCTCGACCCCGACAAGGTCCAGCGCGTCCTCGAAGGCACGGCCGCGCACATCGCCTGCCCGGTCCCGGCCACGGTCGACTACCTCAAGGAAGGCCGCGACGCCGACTTCACCGCCACCTGCGTCGGCACCCCCGACTTCAACGGCTTCTACGGCCACGGAGCGGTCGACGCCTGGTCAGCCGTAACCCACGGCAAGCCCTACCTCCCCTAACCCACGTTTGATAGCCCGAAAGCCACTTTCGTCAGATGCCACCTGACGAAAGTGGCTTTCGGGCTTTTGCGAGCAAGTGGACGGGTAGGTGCGATTTTCGGCGTGAACGGTCCAGTCGCTCGATTTTCGGGGCTCCGCCTCACAAGTTTGTCGGTGCGCGTCGCCAGCCTGGCGACGTGGAAAAAGGAGCATGGGTTCGCCACCCCCTGATAATTGGCGCTATGCGAGGAGCGGACGTCGTCGTTCGGACGGCGGAGCTCGAAGATCTCGGCCTCAGCCGGGAGACCATCTATCGGAGGTGCCGGCCAGAAGGGCCATGGCGCAAACTGCTGCCCGGCGTCATCTATCTGAGCCGTGCCAAACCGGTGCCGGAAATACGTATCCGAGCCGCGCTGCTCCGAGCCGGGCCTCGTTCGATGCTGACCGGGCTCTGGGCCTTACGGTTTCATGGTCTTCGGAGTATGCCGGAGCCGGGTGATGTGCATATTCTGCTGACGGACGACCGCAAAGTCTCATCGGTGGGGTTCCTGTTGGTCGAAAGGACCATCCGATTACCGGACGCGGAGCACCGAGGCGAAACGCCGATCGCACCAGTAGGGCGTGCGGTGCTTGACGCCGTCCGGCGGCTGTCGGATCCCGACATGATCCAGACGATGCTGGCTGAGGTGGTTCAGCGTGGTAAGTGCACTGTGGAGGATCTCGCCCGGGAACTCTCGGCGGGCAGTCCACGCGGCAGGGCACTGCCTCGGATCGCGCTCGAAGGCCTGCTGGACGGCGCGTATTCGGTGGCGGAAGCCGATGCGCGGCTGGTTTGGGAACGTGCGGGTTTGCCTGAGTGCCAACGCAATGTGAAGATCTTCGACGCCGACGGCAACTACATCGCGATGCCCGACGTCTGGGTTGAAAAGGTCGCTTTCGCCTGGGAAATCGACTCGCGCGGTTACCACGCCGAAGGTGATCGGTACAAGGAGACGTTGGCTCGTAATGCTCGGTACGCGGCTGCTGGAATTGTGTTCCTCCAGACGCTTCCGTCGGATCTGCGCACGAACCCGGACAAGGTGATCGCCCAGCTCAAAGCGAGCTATGCGGCGGCCTGCCGTCGTCCCCGGTCGGACATCCGCACCCGCTGAGTCGTCATGAGTAGCCCGAAAGTGGCTTTCGGCAGGTCCTATCTGACGAAAGCCACTTTCGGGCTGCCGTCAGCGGTTGGAGGAGGAGCGGATGAAGGCGGCTAGGTCTTTGGATTGCTGGATGCGGGAGGGTTCGTGGACGTACATCATGTGGCCGGCCGGGTAGTAGGCCGACTCGATGTTGTCGCGGAGCTCCTCGGGGATCTTGAGGTGGGCGAGGACGTGCTCGGCCGCGAAGTAGGCGGTGGCGCCGTCGTAGTGGCCGAAGGCGACGTGGATCTTGAGGTGGGGGTTGGCGCGCATCGCGTTGCTCAGAGCGTCCACAGCGGACACCGCGCGGCCCTCGAAGTCCGAATAGGACCAGGCCTTGTTGACGTCCATGGACAGGATTTCGTACGGGAGGTCGCTTTCGTAGCCGAGCTCGGCGCGCACGTAGTGGTTGAAGCCTGCCGAGTAGGCGCCGATGATGCGGGAAATGGACGGGTCGTCGCTCATGTGCTCGCGGCCGCCGTCGGGCTCCCAGGTGGTGAAGCGGCCGTCCATGCGGCCGGTGACCTTTCCCTTGTCGCGCAACAGCTCCGTGAAGAAGCGGACGTGCTCGATGCGCAGGTCGACACGGTCCACATAGGACTCGGAAAGCCCGGTCAGCGATGCGAGCGTCGCGACGGCCTCGGCGCGTTCGGCGGAGGACAGGCGGGCGCCGCGCTGCAGTGCCCAGGGGAGGTCGCGGGCGGCGAAGTCCTCGGCGTCGGCGAGTACGTCGTCGAGCGGGCGGTCACCGTGGAAGCCGTGGTAGTGGGCGATGGCCGCGTAAGTGGGGACGAAGAGGCTGTACGGCTGGTCGTTGCCCTCGGTGAAGTCCAAAGTGGCCAGATCGAGCACCGACGAGATCAGCATCAGGCCGTTCAGGTACAGCCCGTGCCGCTCCTGCAGGTGCGCCGCCAGCGCGGCCGCGCGCAGCGTGCCGTACGACTCACCGGCCACGAACTTCGGGGAGAGCCAGCGCTGGTTGCGGGAGGTCCACAGCCGGATGATCTCGCCGACGGACTCGATGTCGGGGGTGAAGCCGTGGAACTCCTTGGCCTTCTCACCGGGGCGCGGCCGGGAGAAGCCGGTCGACACCGGGTCGATGAACACGAGGTCGCTGTGCGCGAGCAGGGTCTCGGGGTTGTCGACGACGTCGTACGGCGGCGGCGCCGGGTCGTCGACGTCGCCGGACACGACGCGCCGCGGGCCGAGCAGGCCCAGGTGCAGCCAGATGCTCGACGAGCCGGGGCCGCCGTTGAAGGCGAAGGTCACCGGCCGGGTGGCGGGATCGGCGTCGTCGAGGGTGTAGGTCGTCAGGAACACCTCGGCCTTGGCCACGTGGCCCTCCGACTTGCCGTCGGTCGTGACCTCCTGGCGCAGGACGACGCGCCCGGTTTGCGCGGTATAGGCGAGCTTGCGGCGTTTGACGGTGATCGTGTGCTGACTGGAGACCAGGGTGTCGGCGGGTTCGGCGGCCTTCACCTCGGGTGCGGGGGTCTCGTCGGCGGTGTTGTCCGGCATACAAAACAACTTAGCCGAGGTAAGAATGAGGCGTGGGCCAATTTGACACGCTTCCGGACCTCGACGCGGCCGTCACGAGCTGCCGCGCCTGCCCGCGCCTGGTCGCCTGGCGCGAGGAGGTCGCGGCCACCAAGCGCGCGGCCTTCCGCGACTGGACGTACTGGGGCCGTCCGGTCCCCGGTTTCGGCCCCGCCGACGCCGCGCTCGGCATCGTCGGCCTCGCGCCCGCCGCGCACGGAGCCAACCGGACCGGGCGAATGTTCACCGGCGATCCGTCCGGCGACTTCCTTGTCAAGGCGCTTTATGACGTCGGCCTCGCGTCCCAGCCGACGTCCACTCATCCAGGTGACGGCTTGGAGCTGCGCGGCACCCGGATGACCGCGCCGGTGCGGTGTGCTCCGCCACAGAACAAGCCCACACCGTCCGAACGGGACACTTGCCGCACCTGGCTCGAGGCCGAACTTGACTTACTGGCCCCCACGTTGCGGACCGTCGTCGTGCTCGGCGCCTTCGGCTGGCAGGCGCTACTGCCGGTGCTCGGCCGGATCGGCTGGGTGGTGCCCTCGCCGCGCCCGGTGTTCGGCCATGGCGCCGAATTGGTCCTGTCCGGCCGGTCTGAGCTGCGCGTTCTCGGCAGCTATCACGTGTCGCAGCGCAACGTCCAAACCGGCAGGCTGACGCCCGCGATGCTGCGCTCCGTTCTCACTCGGGCGGGTGACACGGCGGGGCTCTACTGAATCGGTGCCGAAGGGGCAGCGACGCTGGTCACAGCCGGATGGGGTCCACGCGCGATTTCCGCAGGGGGGTGCGAGTATGGACGCATGGCTGCAAGGAAGTCGGAACCGACTCGGATCCTGGTTCTCGGTGGTGGCTACGTCGGTCTGTACACGGCGTTCGGCCTTCAGAAGATGCTGCGCGCCAACGAGGCCTCCGTGACCGTCGTTGACCCTCAGCCGCACATGACTTACGCGCCCTTCCTGCCCGAGGCGGCGGCGGGCGCGATCGAGCCGCGGCACGTGGTCGTCCCCCTGCGTCGCGTGCTGAAGCGGTGCCACGTGCTCACGGCCCGTGTCACCAAGATCGAGCACGAGCGCAAGTCCGTCACCGTCGAAGCGGCGGACGGGCACGTCGAGGCGCTGAACTACGACATCCTCGTGGTCGCGCTCGGCGCCGTCGCCCGCGTGCTCCCGATCCCCGGCCTGGTCGAAGAGGGCATCGCCTTTAAGACCATCGGCGAGGCGATCTACCTGCGTAACCACGTCATGACCAAGCTCGACGAGGCCGCCAGCACGCTGGACCCCGAGCTGCGCAAGCGTTTGCTGACCTTCACGGTGGTCGGCGGCGGCTTCGCGGGCATCGAGGCGCTCGCCGAGCTCGAGGACATGACCCGCTTCGCCACCCGGTACTACGAGAACATCAAGCCGGAGGACATCCGCTGGGTTCTCGTCGAGGCCGCGGGCCGCATCCTCCCCGAGGTCCGCGAGACGCTCGGTGTCTACACGGTCGAGCAGCTTGAGAAGCGCGGTATCGAGGTCTACCTCTCGACGGCCGCCAAGTCGTTCGAGAACGGCCACGTCGTGCTCTCGGACGGCACCGAGTTCGACTCGGACACCATCATCTGGACCGCTGGCGTCAAGGCGAACCCGGTGCTGGCGAACTCGGACCTGCCGATCGACAAGCGCGGCCGCGTCGAGGCGACGGCGGCGCTGCAGGTCGTCGGCCACCCGGACGTCTGGACCGCAGGCGACAACGCCGCCGTGCCCGACCTTTCGCGCACCGAGGCCGACCCGACCGCGACCTGCCCGCCGAACGCGCAGCACGCGGTGCGCCAGGCGCGCCACCTCGCGAAGAACATCATCAAGGTGATCCGCGGCGGCAAGCCCAAGGACTACTACCACAAGAACCTCGGCGCGGTGGCCAGCCTCGGCCTTCACAAGGGCGTCGCCGACGCGCTGAACCTGAAGATCAAGGGCTTCCCGGCCTGGCTGTTCCACCGCGCGTATCACCTCAAGGCGATGCCGACCTGGAACCGCAAGATCCGCATCCTCTTCGACTGGATGCTCGGTGGCCTCTTCCGCCGCGAGGTCATCTCGCTCGGGCAGATCAACAACCCGAAGGAAGAGTTCGCACGCGTCTCGAAGTCCTGACGCTTCGATCGAAGGCCCCTTTTGCTTGCGAAGGGGGCCTTCGTCGCGTTTAGGGTCTTCAGGTGACGAAGCAGCCGATCCAGTCCGACTTGCCCAAGCCCGGTCTCACACCCGTGGAATTGGCCCAGGACCTCTTGTCCCGCATCGAGAAGGGCAACGAGTACGCCCGCGGCCGCAAGACCCGCTTCCGCCGCCGCTCGGTGGTGGTCAAACTGCTCGCGCTGACCTTGTCGGCAACCTCGACGATCATCCTGGGCCTGCAGAACCTCGACGGCTGGACCGGCACCGCGTTCGCCTTGGTGGCGGTGGTGACGGTGATCGGCGCACTCGAGCCGTTCTTCGCGTGGCGCTCGCTCTGGGTGCTGATGGAGGAGATCCAGCACCGCTTCTACCGCCTGCGCGACGACGTCGCCTTCTACGTCGCGACCACGCCGGCCGACGAGATCGACGTGGCGGTCCTGCGGGCCAAGTTCGATGAGTACCAGGCGATCTGGGACCAGGTCGGCACCCGCTGGATCCAATACCGCCAGGCAGACGGGGCGTCCTAGTCCCGCATCGCTTAGGGTGGTCGGTGCCCCCGTAGCCCAATTGGCAGAGGCAGTCGACTTAAAATCGACCCAGTGCGGGTTCGAGACCCGTCGGGGGCACCAGATATGGCTCGGCCGGAGAGGAATCGTGTGTCGAGCAGCTCGGCGATTGCGAATTTGATAGCCGCTTACGCCGAACTCGTCGACGACGGGGACTTCGCGGGCGTCGGGGCGTTGCTCGCCGACGCGACGTTCATCGGCAGCGGCGCGGGCGTGAGCGGTGCGGAAGCCATCGAGGAGATGCTTCGCGCGACGCTGATCACCTATGCGGACGGCACGCCGCGGACCCATCACGCGACGAGCAATCTCGTGGTCGAGGTCGACGAGGAGGGCGGAACGGCGGCCGCGCGTTCGTATGTGACCGTTTTCCAGGCGCTGCCTGGCTTTCCGCTGCAGGCTATCGCCGCGGGCCGGTATCGGGATCGATTCGAGCGGCACGGCGGGCGATGGCGGTTCGTGGAACGTCAGGTGCGCATCTCGCACGTGGGCGATGTGAGCCGTCACCTGCGGTCGTGAAGGCTGCCTGGCCTCTCGTTCATCTCAGTTGACAAGATGTGCCTACGTTCGAGATGCTCTGAGTGTCAGCTGATATGAACGCATGTTGCAGTGATGTTCATATCAGCAAATAAACCGAGATAGGGGAGGTTCATCTTGGGGAACATCATCAAACGCACGGCGGCCGCGGTGCTGCTGGTCGGAGCGCTCGGATCGGTTCCGGCGGTCGTGGCGACCGCGACGGCGCAGGCCAGTGCCTGCGGGCACATTCGCTACACGTTCGACCATGAAGAGTTCAGGGCCGGCCGGACCTGGTACATCTACGTGAGCCCGGGTGGCATCTGGGGCTGGAGCAACGTCTACCTGGGGCCGAGCGCGGATTTCATCGGCTGCGACGCCTGATCGGCAGGTGTCCGTCCCGGGAAGGGATGGGCACCTTCCTTTTTATCGCAACACTTTTCCTCTCCTGCGCGACTAACAGCGAACCAGTCGCCTGATGGAGAGGTTTATCGTGAAAAACCGGTATTCAAAAGCGATTCTCTGCTCGGCGTTGCTGATGGCGATACTGCCTGGAGCCGCCGATGCCTTGTCGGTCAAGCGGTTCACGGTGGCCAGTGATCCCGGGACGGCCGTGGTCGACTTCGGCGGGATCACCACGCCGCCGCTTCCGGGGCAGCCGCTCACCATTAGGGAAAACCTTAGAGATCTCGATGGCGGGCCCGCGGGTTTGGCTGCCATCGACTGCGTGGTCGTGGCGTTCACCACCGCTGATCTTGTGCTGGACTGCCGGGCTCACTTCGAGCTGCTCGACGGTGCCATCGACGGGCATGCCGTCTTCATGACCTCGCAGCATGACTACCCGGCGGTTGTGCTCGGTGGCACCGAGGCTTACCAGGGTGTGCTCGGGACCGTCCGGGTGCTTGACCGGGCGCCCGGTGATGAGACCTACGTGTTCAGCCTGCTGGCGACGTAAGCCCGCGTGGATGTAACCCCTCGCTCATTCATCTCAGTTGACACGACGACGTGGGATCGGCCATGATGACCGCATCAGCTGAAATGAATGAACGTGAGTTCCGGGCTCACACTGGCTGGTAACTGTGAGGGGAGAAGCAGATGAAGAAGTTGATGGGCGCTGCCGCTTTGGCGGTGACGGGCCTGGTCGCCGCGGCGCCGATCGCGACGGCCGCCGTGCCGTCGAGTTCGTTTTTCTATGGCAGCAGCCTGGGTTTCGGCCGGGATGACGCCATCGCCAGGGCGCTGGACGCGGCTTACCGGAACGCCATCACCGGTGGGTACGCGCGCTACCAGTGCAGCCCGAGCTCGTACTCGGCCTATCCGGCCACCTCGCCGTGGTGGCAGGGGTCGGCTTCCGTCTTCTGCGTCAAGTAGCGATTTTCGGACAGGAGAAAGAATGAAGAACGTCTTGAAGCGTGCCGCGGTCGCGCTGACGCTGGCAGGCGCCGCGACGATGGTCCCGCTGGCGCAGGCCGACGCCGCGGGCTGCGGATATGTGCGCTACAGCTACGAGGGCTACAGCAACGTGGGCGGCGTGATCGTCTACCAGTACAGCTCGTCGATCGGCAACGCTTACTACGGCTCGTACATGGGTCGGTCGTTCAACCTCCGGGTGTGTGACTGATGCACAAGCTCATCAAGCGCGGGTTGGTCGTGGCGGCGTTCGTCGGCGCCGGCGCCGTGGTTCCGGCGATCCAGGTGGGAGTGGCCACCGCGAACGCGGCCGTCATCCAGGAGACGCGGACCTTCAGCGGCTGGGACTTCGGGAACAGCCCGAACGAGGCCAAGAACAAGGCCGTCAAGGACGCGCAGCGGCAGGCGGCGGTCGCGGGCTACATCCCGCCCGCGCAGTGCGTGACGACGTTCACCGACTCCAGCCGGTGGGGGCCGGGCTACTACTACGGGACCGCGGTGATCAGCTGCACCCGCTGACAGGGCGAGCGGGGGAGCGCTCGGCGCTTCCCCGCTCTTTCAGCATTCGGACTTGGGGATGTAGCCCTGCTCGCAGCCGTATCGGTGCTGCAGCTCGCCGGAGGTGGGACCGCGGCCGGGGCCGCCGGGATCCAGGTAACCCTGATATTCGGGGCAAGCGGGGTTGAACTTGCCCGCCGTGACCGCCCGCAGGCCGCACCCCGGGCCGGACGCCGAAACCGTTCTCTTCGCGGAAGCTTTGAGCGTCGCGGTCAGGGGAGCAGGTGGCGGCGGAACCGCTGATGACGAAACCGGGGCCGGCGCCGGGATCGGCGCCGTTGTCGGGGCAGGCGGAGAGTGCGGGGCCGTGCACGCGAAAGCGCTACGGCGGCCGCTGCGAGCAGGATGCGCGTGGCCGGCACATAAGCCAAGTCGCGCACATGGCGGAGCCGGTTACGACGAATGGCTCGTCGTTGCCAAACCGGCGCTACTGTGAAGTAATGACGCCTTCGGTGACACGGAGGCAGGTGCATGCGGGCAGACGCGAGGCGGTTCGGTTCGCCGGTCGTCATCTTGAGCGCGCTGCTGGTGATCGCGCTGCTCGGGTGGGTCGGCGTCGAATATCTGCGGGCGCGGCTGGCGAACGGCGGGTGTGAGAGCACCTCGCAGGTCAGGATCGCCGCGGCGCCGGACATCGCGCCGGTGCTCACGGAATTGGCCCGTACGCTGCCTGAGCAGGACTGTTTCCAGGTCGACGTCGCGTCGGCCGGGTCCGCCGAAACCGCGGAGGCGCTCGCGGGCGGGTCGAGCGGGCTTGATGTCTGGGTGCCTGAGTCGAGCACTTGGCTGTTGCAGGCCAGGGATGCCGGGGCCTGGAATCTGCCCGAATCCGGTCAATCGGTGGCGAGTTCGCCCGTCGTCCTGTCGCTCGATGACGAGACCGCGCGTAAGTACGGCTGGCCCGAAAAAGCGCCTGGGTGGCAGGAAATCCTCGACGGGGAGGCGGTCGGGCTGCCCGATCCGAACCGTGATCCAGTTAGCATCTCGGCGTTGCTCGGGGTCAAAGAGCTCAATAAGGACGACGCCTCCTTCATCGCCGCCATGCGGAAACTGGCCGCACCGGATCCCAAGGTGCTGCCCGCGTCCGAGCAGGTCACGCTGGGGCGCAAGCGGGTTCCGGTCTACGCGAACACGCCGAGCCTCGACTACCCGTATGTGGTGCTGCCCAAGGCTTCCGAGGCCGGAAGGTCCGGCGCCGAGCGGTTTCTGCGGACCTTGCTCGCGCCGCCCGCGGTCAAGGCGATCGCCGACGCCGGGTTCAAGGGCGCGGCTCCGCCGCTGCCCCCCGATGCCATGTACGCCGTGCTGCAGGCCTGGGCCGGGGTGAATCTCAGTGCGCGCATTCAGGTTCTGCTCGACGTCTCCGGTTCGATGGCCGCGGTCGTGCCCGGCACCGGGCGATCGAGGATGGATCTCACGCTCGAGGCGGCGACGCAAGGGCTTAGGCTGTTCAAGCTGACGACCGAGCTCGGATTGTGGTTGTTCTCCACCAAGCTCGACGGTGACAAGGACTACCAGGAACTCCTGCCGATGCGCACGATCGCCGAGCAGCTAGCGGCGGGCGGTGTCGACAAGCTCAAGGCGGTGCGGCCCAAAGCCGGTGGCGCGACGGGACTGTACGACTCGATACTCGCCGCTTATCAGAGCGCGCGCCAGAATTGGCGGCCTGGCCGGATCAACCTGGTCGTCGTGCTCACCGACGGGCGGAACGAGGACCGGGACGGGATCAGTCTCGATCAGCTCAAGAGTGAGCTCGGCAGGCTGCAGGATCCGCGTAAACCCTTGCCGTTCATCGGAATCGGTATCGGGCCGGACATCGACGCGACCGAGTTGCAGGCCGTTTCGGCCGCCACCGGCGGGGAGTCGTTCACCACGGCCGATCCTCGGAAGATCTCCGACGTCTTCTATCAGGCGTTGAGCAAGATCATGTGTCAACCTCCCGCCTGTAAGAAGTGAGGCGCCGTGCTGGTGCGTGAAAGACCCGCGGTCAAGGTCCTGTCGCCGCTCACCGTCGCGGCCTTCGTCGCGGCCGCGGTGCCGTTCGCTTTTCACGCCTGGGCGGCGTTGCATGGCAGTCTCGGCCAGGACGACTTCTTGATCACCTATCGGGCGGGGCATGCCAGTCCGTTCGATCTTGGCTATCTTTTCCAGGATTACCAAGGGCATCTCGCGCCGGGATGTTTTCTGCTCACCTGGTTCTTGACCGCCTTGGCACCGTTGAACTTCGCGGTCTTGACGATTCCGCTGCTGCTCATGCAGGCGGCCGCGTCGGCGTTGTTCTGGGCGCTGCTGGTGCGGTGTTTCGGTCGGCGGTGGGCGATCCTGGTGCCGTTCACCGTGGTCACCGCGTCGAATTTGCTGCTCGTCCCGACCGTGTGGTGGGCGTACGGCGTGCAGGTGCTTCCCGTGCTGCTCGGCATGGTCGGCGCGCTTCACGCGCATGTGCGGTATCTGCGCGAGGGCGGGCGCTGGGCGATCGGCACGATCGCGTGGACCGTGTTCGGGCTCGCCTTCTACGAGAAGGCCGTTTTCATCCCGGTGCTCGTCGTCGGCGTCACCGTGCTGCTCGGTGAACCGCTGCGCAAGTACCTCAAGTTGTGGGCCTGCCTGGGCTTGGTGCTCGCGGGCTATGTGATCTTGTTGCTGTCGTTGACGTCCAGCCAGGTCGCGCACGGCACCGGGACGGTGTCCGCCGGCACGGTGGCCGATCTGACCGGGCGGATGCTCGCGGACACGGTCCTGCCGGGACTGCTCGGCGGGCCATGGTCCGGGCCGGGGCCCGGCGCGACGTGGGCGCCTTCGCCGATCCTGGTGAGCGTCGGGTTGCTGATCGGGTTGCTGGTGCTCGTGATCGCGACCGGGCGCCGCACCGGGCGGCGGGCTTGGCAGGCTTGGGCCTTGCTGGGGTTCACCTTCGCGGTGGACGTCGGCCTGGTGGCGGCGACGCGGCTCACCGATGTCGGACCGGGGCTCGGCAACGATCCGCGGTACGTCGCCGAGCTGACGCTGATCGCGGCGCTGTGCGGCTCGTTCGCGTTGCTGACACCCGGCGAGACCGGTGGCGCGCGGGAACGGCCGGTCGCGATCGTCCTTTGTGTACTGCTGCTGGCGAGTTCGGCCGTGACTTTCCCACGGCTCGCGCCGGCATTGCGGTTCGATCAGTCGCGCCAGTACATCGCGAACGTCCGCGCCGCCGTCGCGAACGACGCGGAACTGGTGCTGTACGACACTTTCGTGCCACGTGACGTGATGCACGAATGGTTCGCCGACAATTCACGCGCCTCGCGGGTGGTCGGCCTGATTCCCGGCACCCGGTTCGATCAGGCCACCGTGAAGATGCACCTGCTCGACGACCTGGGCAGGCCGAAACGGATCATCGGCGTCGACCCGGTCGCCCGCGGCCTGCCCGGCCCGGTGCCGGATTGCGGCACGGTCGTCGGCGAGGACCTCGTCCGGATCCCGCTGGACAAGCCGGTGCTGGGCCGCAACCTGCTCAAGATCGAGTACTTCACCTCCGACGGCGGCGAAGGCTTCGTCGACCACGACGGCGTCCGCACGCCGGTGTGGTTCCCGCCGGGCGTGCACGCGGTATACGTGCCCATCGAAGGGCTTTACGACAAGGTCGGCCTGCAGCTTTCGGGCAAGGGCGCGCCGATCTGCGCCGCGAAGCTCGAGATCGGGAAGCCGATCACTCAGTAAGGGTCGTACGGGCTGTCGTGGCCGACCAGCCTGGCCACGGCACGCAACCGCAGGCGTAGCAGCACCTTGATGCAGACGTTGCGGAAGAACCATGGCAATTGGGCTAATGTGCGCAGCCGATCGGCCGAAGTCGGCTTGCGCAATTGGAAGCGGGCGAGCGAAGTCGCGCGGTCCACATAGGCGTATCGCCGTCCGAAAAGGACCTTCGCGATGGTGCCGAGCGTGACACCGATCGACGAAAAACAGTCGTGGACCAGGATTTCTCCGCCCGGCGGAAGATACTCCGACCACAGCAGATCGTCGGTGTAGGTCCAGTAGTCGTGCTTGCCGTCGATGTAGAGCAGCTGGATTGGGCGGTCCCAGTCCGGCCGCAGCTTGGTGCTGTACCCGCTGACGAGTTCGACGACGTCGTCCAGCCCGGCGGCCGTGATGTTCGCCTCGAACCGTTGGCGTGTCGGGGATCCGCCGAACAGCTTGCCGTCGACGAACGGGTCGACCGCGATCACCTTCGCGCCGACGGTGCGCGCCGCGGAGCCGAGCACGACCGTGGACCGGCCCTGGTGGCTGCCGATCTCCACGATCACGTCGCCCTTGCCGAGCCGGCGTGCGGCGTTCCACAGCGCGAGCCCTTGGTCCCTGGTCATCCAGCCCTTGACCGGTTCCGCGAGCGCCCACGCGTGGCCGAATTCGTCCGCTGTCTGTGTTCGCTCAGAAGAAATAGCGCACCTGCCTAGGCCGCTGGGAAAAAATCGTCGGCCCATCGTAGCCACGTTTCCGCTTAGGATCTACCGGATGGTAACAACGGCCGAGCGGACCGAGGACAGCGTCGAGCGCGAAGGCTCGGCGCCGCGCCGGTTCCTGCGCGGCCCGAGTACCTGGATCGTGCTCGGGCTGACCGTGTTGTCGTTCGTGCAACGGCCGGGCAAGACGACTTTCGACACGAAGCTCGACTTGTCGGTTGATCCGCTGAATTTCCTGGTGCGCGCGCTGCACCTGTGGAACCCGCAGGCGACCAGCGGGGAACTGCAGAACCAGGCGTACGGCTACCTGTTCCCGATGGGCCCGTACTTCGCGCTGTGCCGCGCGGTCGGCCTGCCGGTGTGGATCTCGCAACGGCTGTGGTGCGCGATCCTGCTCTCGGTCGCGTTCGGCGGCGCGCTGCTGCTCGCGCGGGCGATGGGCATCGGCACCGAGCGGGCGCGGTTGGTCGGCGCGCTCGGATACGCGCTGGCGCCGCGCATGCTCACCGAAATCGGCCCGCTGTCGGCGGAAATGCTGCCCGCGGTGCTGTTGCCGTGGGTGATGCTGCCGCTGGTGCGCGCCGGGCGTATCGGATCGCCGCGCCGCGCCGCCGGGCTGTCCGCGTTCGCCGTGCTGTGCATGGGCGGGGTCAACGGCGCCATGGTGGTCATGGCGCTGGTGCTGCCCGGTTTGTGGCTGCTGACCCGGTTCTGGACGACGGATCACCTGAAGCTGGTGCTGTGGTGGATCGTGTTCGTCGCCGGTGCGACGCTTTGGTGGATCCTGCCGCTGCTGCTGCTCGGCGAATACAGCCTGCCGTTCCTGAACTACATCGAGTCCGCGACCAACACGACCGCGCCGATGTCGCTGTTCGAGGTGCTGCGCGGGACGAACCAATGGGTCGCCTACGTCGTGCAGGGAACGCCGTGGTGGCCAGCCGGGTGGACGCTGATCGACAATCCGGTGCTGATGGCCGTGACCGGGCTCGTCGCCGCGGTCGGGCTGTTCGGGCTCACCCGCGCGGCGCTGCCGGAACGCCGGTTCCTCGTGCTGGGTGTGCTCGTCGGCCTCACGCTGCTCACCGTCGGGTACGTCGGCACGCTCGACAGCCCGCTCGCGGAACCGGTGCGGCACCTGCTCGACGGGCCGCTCGCGCCGCTGCGCAACGTGCACAAGTTCGAGCCGGTGCTGCGCCTGCCGCTCATGCTGGCGTTCGTCTACGGCATTTCGGGTCCCGTGCACGCGGCCCGCCGCTGGGTCCGACCGGCGCTCGGCCTGCTGCTGGTGCTGGGGATGGCGGCGCCCGCGTTCATGCTGACGCTGCGCCCCGGCCCCGGCTGGGACGCGGTACCCGGTTACTGGCACGACGCGCTCGCGTACGTCGCCAAGGCCGACGCGCGCGCCCGCACGCTGATGCTGCCCGCGACCGGCTTCGGCGAGTACGACTGGGGCCGCACGGTGGACGAGCCCGCGCAGGCGCTCGCGTCGAGCCCGTGGGCCGTGCGCAACCAGGTCCCGCTCGGCTCCGAGGGCAACACGCGGCTGATGGACACCGTCGACGCCGCGCTCGCCGACGGCAGGGGAGACCCGGGCCTGGCGCCGCTGCTCGCGCGATCCGGGTATCGGTTCTTGTTGCTGCGTAACGACATTGATCGCCGCAAGCTCGACGCGCCCGCGGTGTCGACACTGCGGTCCGGGCTCGCGGGCTCGCCCGGCATCGGCAAGGCGGCGACGTTCGGGCCGCTGGAGATCTACGAGGTGCGGCGCGAGGTCCCGACGGTCACCGCGACGTCCACAAAGGACGTTCCGACGGTCAGCGGCGGGCCGGAGTCGTTGCTGCCACTGCTGAATTCGGGTCAGCTCGATCCGTCGGTGCCGACCGTGCTCACCGGAGACGGCGGCTCACCCGGCGGTCCTCGGTATGTCACCGACGGACTGCGCCGAGCTGAGCGAAATGTCGCCGGTGTGCGCGACAATCTCAGCCAGACGCTGACCGCGTCCGAACCGCCGCGACTGGATCGCGCGGCCAGCGACGTGCTGCCGTTCCCGGGGCGGCAACACCAGACCGTCGCGGCGTATCGCGGGATCCGCTCGGTCACCGCGTCGACGGCGGCCTCGTTCGCCGACGCGTTCGGCGGCGCGGACCCCAGTCATCAGCCGTTCGCGGCGATCGACGGCGACTCGCGCACGGCCTGGCATTCGTCGTCGTTCACCGGCCCGATCGGCCAATGGCTCGAGGTCGAACTCGACACCCCGAGGCTGGTCAACGCGATCGACCTCGAAATGGTGGAGGACATCCGCGTCGGCTGGCCAGCCACCCGCATCCGCATCACGACCGACACCGGCTCGGTCGAGCAGCAGGTCGCGCGCGGCGCGGGCCCGCACAGTTACCCGACGTCGCCCGGCCTGACCCGCAAGGTCCGCATCACGCTGCTGTCGCTGGTGGTCGGCAGGCAGGACGGCAACGTCGGCATCGCCGAGTTGAAGATCCCCGGCACAGACCCGCAGCGCGCCCTCGAAGTGCCGTCCGACCTGCCTCCTGGCGACGTCCCCGGTTTCGCGTTCACGCGAGGCGCGCAGCCGCGCTACGCCTGCGTGACCGACGACGGCCATGTCCGCTGCGACCCGGCTTTGGCACGCCAGGGCGAGGAACCCGGTGGTGTGCACCGGTTGTTCGGCACCTCGGCGCGAACGTCCTTTGTGTTCGGTGGGACGGTGGTCCCGGCCTTCGACGCGCGGAGCCCATTGACCTTGCCGGGGGTCAAGGTTTCGGCGACCTCGCAGCTCGGCGGTGACATCGCGGCCTCGGGCTTCGCGGCGGTCGACGGTGATCCCGCGACGGCGTGGATCCCCGATCTGACCGATCTTCGGCCGACCCTGACCTTCGAGTGGCAGGAAGAGCAACGGATCTCGTCGCTCCGGGTCGCCGTCGATCCCCAGGGGACGGCCAAGGCGCCGCCCCGGCTGGAGCTGGCGTCCGATTCGGGGACCCAGGTCGTCGAGCTGGTCGACGGGGTGGCGACGTTCAGTCCACTTGAGACAAAGCAGCTCAAGGTCAGCATCATCGCCTCGGACGACGACCGGCGGATCGCTTTCGGGATCGGGACGTTGTCGTTCGACGGGCTGCCTGCCGCGGAGCCCTCGTTCACCGTGCCGTGCGGGGCCGGGCCGAACGTCCACTTGGACGGGCTGGACTATCACACCTCCGTGCAGGGGACTTTGGCCGATTTGACGGCGCACCGGCCGCTCGCGCTGCGCACGTGTCCCGACTCCGAGGGCGGCGTCGAACTCGCGCCGGGCGGGCACGAGGTGCGCACCGACCGGTCGGACGCGTTCGTGGTGCAGGACTTGTGGTTCCGCCCGGCCGACGCCGTGGCCCGGCCTGTCGAGCATCGCGCGGTCCAAGTGTCCAAATGGGACGCGACGGCGCGGGAGGTGACGGTCGCCCCTGGTGCGGAAGCGGTGCTCTCGGTTCCGGAGAACGCCAACGCCGGGTGGGTGGCCACTTTGGACGGTCGCCCGCTGGCGAAGACCCGGGTGGACGGATGGCAGCAGGCCTGGATCGTGCCCGCGGGGGCGGGCGGGGTGGTGTCGCTCGCGTTCACGCCGGACACGACGTATCGGACGGCGCTCCTGGCCGGGGCCATCGCGGTCGCGCTGTTCCTGCTGGGCGCGTTCTTGCCCGCGCGGCGGCGCCGCATCACGGTCGAGCCCGGCGGGGCGAGTGTGGCCGCGGTGGGGATGATCGCGGTACTGGTGGTGCTGGGCGGGATGCTGCCGGTGGTGTTGCTGATCGTGTGCCTGCTGGGGCGGCAGTTCAGTGAACGGGTGCCCAGGGTGCTGGCTTTCGGGGGGATGGCCGTGGGGACCGGGGTCGCGGTGACCGGGCGCTTGCTGGGGCATGGGCAGGACTGGGCTTACGGCCTGGTCACCCAAGGCGCGCTCCTGCTGGCGGCCGCCGCGGTGGTCGCGTGTTGCGTGGAGTGGTTCGGGTCGAGCCGGAGGTGAGCGAAACCCTAGTTTTGGCCATTGAATGGCCAAAACTAGGGTTTCGCGCGCGAATGGTCCACCCGGTTCGCCAGCGATTAGGCAACGTGAGCGGGCGGGCCCAGGCTGGTGCGGTGCGAAGAGGGAGCTGGGCCGAGAACCCCCTGCTGGGCAAGCCGATCGTGATTCGGGCGGAAACGCTTGAAAGCCTGGGCGTACCCCGGCGGACGATAAACCACCGGTGTGAGCGCGGGGTGTGGCAAATGCTGTTGCGTGGGATTCTTCTCCTCAGCAACGGCGAACCGACCGACGAACACCTCGTCCAAGCGGCGATCCTGCATGGCCGCGAAGAAGCGATGCTGACCGGCATCTGGGCACTCCGCAGGTACGGCCTCGAGAATCTCCCCGCCCCGAAGGACGTGCATATCCTCCTCCCACCCGATCGCAAGATCAGCAGTGCGAGGTTCGTCCACGTCGAAACGACCACTCGCTTGCCGAGCCCGCGAACACGCCAGGGAATTCCCTGTGCTCCTGTGCACCGGGCGGTACTCGATGCCGTCCGGCGGCTCAAGGGCGACGACACGATCCTCGCGATCATGGCCGAGGCGGTTCAGCGCGGCCGATGCACAGTCGACATGCTCGCCCGCGAACTCGACCAAGGCTGCTCGCGGGGTGCGGCGAAACCCAGGCGCGCCCTCATCCCACTGCTCGGCGGAGCCCGTTCAGTGGCCGAAGCCGACGCATGGCGCCTCTGGCAACGCGCAGGCCTCCCGCCCTGCCACTGGAACGTGAAGATCGTGGACGGACAAGGTCACCACATCGCCACACCCGACGCCTGGGCCGACGAAGTCGCCCTCGCCTGGGAGATCGACTCCCGCAAGCACCACGGCCAAGGCGACGACTACCTCGAAACGCTCGCGAGAAACACCCGCTACACGCAAGCCGGGATAGTCCTACTCCAGACCGCGCCCGCGAGACTGCGCACCGAGCCAGACAAGGTGCGAGCCGAACTCCGCGCGGCCTACCGGACCGCTCAGGCCCGTCCCCGCCCCGAAGCCCGAATCTCGACGTAGGCCCCAGCCAGAGCAAGCCCGCCGACGCAGCAGGCCGAAACCCCAACCACCTGCGCGGCCGACCCGTGCAGCCACGCCGTCACCACGACGACCTCCACCACCACGGCCGCCCACAGCAAGGCCGTCACCCGGCGGTCACCGTCGGCGAGCCGGGCGTAGAGCAGGATCTGGACCAGAGCGAGCATCGAGCCGGTGAGCGCGAACGGCCACACCGCCATCGTGCTGCCCGAGTAGCCGGTGCCGCCGATGATCGTCAGCAACCCAGGACCGAGAACCAGCGCCACCGCCAGGACCACCGCATCCAGCCCCGCGCACACCAGCAACGCGATCGGCAGCACCCGTCGCCGGGAGCCGCCGTGCGCGAAGCGGGGGAGGACCAGGACGCCGACCGCCTGGGGGAGCCAGTACGCGATCTTCGTGACGATCGAGCCCAGCGCGTACTCGCCGGCGACCGCCGCGGGCAGGGTGTGCCTGGCCAGCACCAGGTCGAGGTTGACCAGCAGGACCAACGCCAGCATCGCCTGCGCGGTGTGCAGCACCTCGCCGACGCGGGCGCCGCGGATCGGGCGGGGTTTGCCGCAGACGACCCAGCTGACCGTCACGACCAGGAGCGAGCCCAGTGCCGTGCCTGCCAGCGCGCCGGTCGCGTTTCCCGCGATGAGCAGGCCGACGAGCGAGCCTCCCACCTTGCCGACGCCTTCGAGCGCGATAAGGCCTGCCAGTACCGAGAAACGTCTGCTGCCCTGTAAGAGGCCGTGAAACAATCCTAGGAGCGTCAGAGGGCCGAGAGTGGCCGCGAGCAGCAGCGCGGGCACGAAGGAGCCCAGGTGCAGCACGAGGACCAGGACCGGCACCAGCAGGAGGCCCAGTCCGGCGACGATGGCCGCCGTGGTCAGGCCGAGTGCCATCAGGGACGTGTCGGACTTGCGGGCGACGCGGAGCGCGGTGACCGTTTGCAGGCCCATCGCGGGGACGACGCCGATGACCAGCACCGCGAGCAGTGAGCTGAGCTCGCCGAACGCGCTGGGGGCGAGGAGGCGGGCCGCGACGAGGCTCAAGGCGTAGCTGCCCGCGTTGTTGCATGCCAAAGCGAGCGAGACGAGGATCGCCGAGACGCGCTCGTCCGTCCGTGCTTCGGCTACGGTCAAAGACCCGCTCCTTTATTACCGGCGAGTAATCGAGCGACCATAGCCCGGCCGGAAGCGGAAAGGGAGGGCCGTTGGGAGTAACCAGGCGACTTGCCCTGCCCGCGGTGTCGGCCGGGCTCGCACTGCTGATGCTGGCGCCCTTGCTCGGACGCGGGTTCGTGCTGAGCTACGACATGGTGTTCGCGCCGCGGCAAGCGCTGGTGCCGGATGCTTTCGGGCTCGGGTCGTCGCTGGCTCGGTCCGTTCCAGCCGACGCTGTCGCCGCGCTCGCGACGGCCGTGCTGCCCGGCGACGTCGTGCAGAAGCTCGTGCTGGTGCTGTCGGTCTTCTTCGCCGCTTACGGAGCGGGCAGGCTGGTGCCGACCGAAAGCCTGGGGATCCGGGTCGTCGCCGCGACCGGTTACGCGTGGACCGCGTACTTCGCGGAACGGCTGTTCATCGGGCACTGGCCGTTGCTGATCACATACGCGTGCCTGCCCTGGATCGTCCAAGCGGGTCTTAAGCTCAGAGAACAGCCCAAAGCGCTCGCACACCTTGTGCTCGCATGCGCGCCCGCGATGCTTACCCCGCCGGGCGGCGTGCTGGCCGCAGCCACTGCTGTCGTCGCCGCTGGGCCTCGTAAGGCTTGGCAGACGCTGAGTGTCGCTGTCCTCCTCAACCTGCCTTGGCTGGTGCCGACGCTGACGCGCCCGGGTAGTTCACTGTCCGATCCCGCCGGGGTCGCCGCTTTCAGCGCGCGGCCGGAAAGCTGGGGCCCGGCGATACTGAGCGTTCTCGGGCTGGGCGGGATCTGGAACGGCGATGTCGTGCCGGAGAGCCGGAGCGGGCCGATCGCGCCGGTCCTGATCCTGATCACCTTGGGCATCGCGGCGTTCGGAGTGAAGACGCTGGCCCGGCGCTGGGGTGTGGCGCCGGCGAGATCGTTGGTGCTGCTCGGGGTTTGCGGGGTGCTGCTCGCTTCGCTCGCGACTTTGCCGCTGGGCGAGCCCGTGCTCACCTGGGCGGTGTCGCACGTTCCCGGCGCCGGATTGCTGCGGGACGCGCAGAAGTGGGTGGCTTGGCTGGCGTTGCCGCTCGCGCTGGGGTTCGCGCTCGCCGTCGAGACGGCCGCGCGGCGCGCCAAGGGTGTCGTCGTGGTGGCGGCCGTGTTCCCGCTGATCGTCATGCCGGATCTCGCGTTCGCGGGCTGGGGCAGGCTGGAAACCGTGCAGTACCCGGATGATTGGCGGGCCGTGCACGACCTGCTCGCCGCCGATGACCGGCCAGGCGATGTGCTGGCAGTGCCGTTTTCGACATTCCGCGTCTTCCGGTGGAATGATTTCCGGACACAGTTCGACCCGGCGCCGCGTGCGTTGCCGAAGACCGTGCTGATCGACGACACGCTTCGCGTCGGCGACCAGGTCATCTCTGGTGAGGACACTCGGCTCGCGCGGATCCGCCAGGCGAAATCCGCGCGCGAGCTGGCCTTGGAAGGCATCGGCTGGATTCTCGTCGAGCATGGAACACCCGGACGCGTCGATCCGGCGTTGCTCGAGGGCGCGGTGCCAGTGTGGTCGGGGCCGTGGCTCACGCTGTACCGGACGCCGGTCGCGCCCGCCGTGCGCGAGGTGTCGTGGACCGGGGTGCTGCTGGCGAATGGAGTAGCGCTGACAACGATCATGGCCGCACTGTTGTGCAGCATGTTACCGATGCGTAGATTGAGCCCCGGCCGGATTTCCCTGCCGCAGAAGGAGTAACCCTTGGCAACCCTGGTAGGCGCCGTCGCCGCCATCCTCGCCGGGCTCGGGCTCGCGGCGGGTGGCAGCCTCGCACTGGTCAGCACCTCGGACCCGGACACCACCACCACGGTGGAGGCCAGGTTCCAGGACAAGTACAACCCGCTCGACAACCTGCCGACCATCTACGGCAATCGCTGACGCCTTCGGCCGATGTCCCAGTCAGCTTCCGACCAGGCGCACAGCGTCGTCGGGCTCTACGGTGACCCCACCGTTTCCTGGAGCATCCTGATAGAGGCATGCCTGTTTTCGGTGCTGCCTGCCGAAGCGGTGCGCGAACGGCTTCGTGACGCGACGGTCCGGTATCCCCATCTCGGTGCGCCACCGGCGGTCGAGCCGATCCGC
Source organism: Amycolatopsis xylanica (assembly GCF_900107045.1). Classification (GTDB taxonomy): domain Bacteria; phylum Actinomycetota; class Actinomycetes; order Mycobacteriales; family Pseudonocardiaceae; genus Amycolatopsis; species Amycolatopsis xylanica. The sequence goes on along the minus strand of NZ_FNON01000003.1, from coordinate 922,872 downwards.
GCCGCCGAGATTCCTCAGGCCCGCGCGCGTTTCGCGGAGCGGCCCTATGACCGCGGTGCGCCACTGATCCGCGTCGCCGTGTGCACGGACGAGCCGGTGGTGCTCGTCGCCGCGCATCACGGCGCGCTCGACGGGCTCGGCCTGCTGGCCGTGCTCGGGATCGTTGTGGACAGTCCCCTTTCCTCCGGCGCCAAGGGAATCGGCGCCCGGTCCGCGGGCACGTCCTTTCTCGCCTCGGCGGCCAAGCGGCTCGCTGAGGCCCTTTTCGCGCCACCGGCCAGGATCACGCCGGGCGGCGGCTCGCCGTCGCCTGGAGACGTCTTCAGCGCCAGGAACGAACCCCGGATGCGGTGCGGCACGGCGGAACTCGTCGCGGCGGCCGCGCACGCGACCGAGCGCTGGAACGGCGAGCACGGCAGGTCCGCCGCGCGCGTGGTGGCCGCGATCGGCGCCTCGTGCCGGGCGGGCGCCGCACCCGAGCCGGACCGCGACAGCGCGTTCTTCCGGCTGCGGGTGAGCAGTGCACCGGTCGCGAGCGAAGTCGGGACATCACTGGCCGCCCAAGCGCCGGAGCCGGATTTTCCCGCGCGCAGCAGCACGATCGCCCGGCTCGGCACCCGCCTGCTCGCGAGCAGGCTCGGGTCGACCTTCCTCGTTTCGAACCTCGGCGTCATCGAAGCCGAGTGCGTGCGGTCGATCGCGTTCTACCCGGCCGCCAGCGGACGCTCAGGCGTGGCGTTCGGCGCGGCGACCGTCGGCGGCACCAGCACGGTGACCGTGCGCGCCCGCCGCAAGGACTTCGACGGCGCGGCCGCGGGCAGGCTGGCCGACGGCGTGGTCGACGCCTTGCGCCGCCAGGGTGCGCGGGCGCGGAGCGGGCAGCCCGGCGACGTCGCGCACCAGTGACTCGAACTGATCGGCGCTGCGCTCCCAGCTGAACTTGTCCGCCCAGGCCACCCCGGCCGTGCCCATGGCGGCGCGGCGGCCCCGGTCCCGGAGCAGACTGTCCACCTGGGCCGCGAAATCGTCGAAATCGTCGGCCAGCAGCCCGGTCTCACCTTCCACAATGGACTCGGTGACACCACCGGCCGACCGGTACGCGACCGAAGGCACGCCGTGCGCGGCGGCCTCCATGTTCACGATTCCCCAGCCTTCCTTGACCGACGGGCACAGATGCACCCAGGAGCGCGCCAGTACTTCGTGCTTGCCCTGCTCGTCGACCCAGCCGTGCAGCCGGACGCGGTCGGCGACGCCGCGCTTGACGGCGTGCTCGCGCAGCACCTCGTGCCACGGGCCCTGCCCGACGACCTCGAGCCGCAGCGTCGGCCAGCGGGGCGCGAGCTTCGCGACGACGTCGATGGCGTGTTCGATCCGCTTGTGCGGCACCAGCCTGCTGACCGCGACCAGCGTAGGTTCCTTGCTGCGGGTCACCCCGCGGCGGGGCGGGGCGTCCATCCCGTTGGGCACCACGGCGATCCGCGAGCGGTCGACGCCGAGCGTCACCAGCTCGTCCTTGGTGACGTCGGAAACCGTGACGTAGCGGCACTTCCGGAACAGCCATGGCGCCAGTGTGGACTCGATCCACCAGCCGATCCGGCCGAGTGTCTCCCCGAGCGCGCTGATCCACTGTTCGTGGTGCACATGGTGGACGAGCACGAGCACCGGGCAGCCCGCGACCAGCTTGGCGAAGAACGGCATCCCGTTCTGCACGTCGACCACCAGGTCGGCGCGGGCCTTGCGGATGGCGCGCAGCGCGTGCGGGTACACGCCGAACTTGTTGCCACGCCTGCGATAGCGGACGCCGTCACGCCACTCACCGGCACCGGCCGACGGGTATTCGGCGCACTGGATCTCGACGCGGTACCCGGACTTGGCCAGCCCTTCGGCCATCCGCTCGACGTAGCGCTCCGAGCCGCCGCCTTCCGGATGACCCGTGTCACGCCAGTTGACCAGGAGCACACGGGGTCGGCACATCGATGTTCTCCAAACCTCGGGCGGCGGTGCTACGTTACCGGTGCGTACACAGTAGGCGAATCATTCTCAGAAAGCGATGGTTCGATGGTAGGTATCATTTCAGCACCGGGTCATCATCGGGCCACCCTGCGTCGTTCCGTGACGTTGTTCCGATCATTTCTCACCGAACAGACTGACCCGGACGGTTTTTACCGGACGCTCGCCGAGGATTCCGTCCGGCAATTGGCCGCTCACACGCCGCTGAACGGCCGGACGATCGTCGATGTCGGTGGCGGGCCCGGTTATTTCTCCGACGCTTTCCGTGCGGCGGGCGCGTATTACCTCGGTGTCGATCCGGACGTCGGCGAGCTGTCCGCGCGGGGCGCGCCCGGCGAGAACATGGTGCGCGCCAGTGGCACGAAACTGCCGGTACGCACCGGATCCGTGGACATCTGCTACTCGTCCAACGTGCTGGAGCATGTCGGCGAGCCCTGGGTGATGCTCGACGAGATGTGCCGGGTCACCAAGCCAGGCGGCACCGTTTTCCTCTCCTTCACGCCGTGGTATTCGCCGTGGGGCGGTCACGAGACCGCGCCTTGGCATTTCTTCGGCGGCCATTACGCGCGACAGCGTTATCTGCGGACCATGGGCAAGGAACCGAAGAACAAATTCGGTGAATCCCTGTTCCCGCTGTCGGTCGGCGCGGCCATCCGCTGGGCGAAAACCACACCGCTCGCGCGCTTGCGCCGGGCTTATCCGCGTTATCACCCGAGCTGGGCGATGTGGATCGCGCGGGTTCCAGGACTTCGTGAAATCGCGTCCTGGAACCTCGTGCTGGTGCTGGAGAAGAACTGACTATCTGCTGAGTGCGTGCTGGGGGGCCGCGCGGTCACCCGGCTCGGCTTCGGCTTTGCGGCCGCGCAGCAGCAGGAACAGCCCGGCCAGCAGCATCACGCCACCGCCGATGCCGAACGCGATCGGGCCGATGGTGGTGATGAAGTCCAGCTTGCCCTTGTTCGCGTTGACCTGGTCGACCAGCCCGTTGATGGTCTTCTGGTTGAACGTGAGCGTCCCGTCGAAGACCACGGTCGTCTCGCCGGAACCGACCGGCGGCCGCAGTTCCTGGTGCTGCTGCTGCGATTGCTTCACCTGCACGCCGGTGACCGGCTCGACCCACATGGTGATCGTGCCCTGGTAGAACAGCGGCACGTCCTTCACCGAATCCTCCGACGATCCGATGAGCGAACCCGGGACCGTCTTCGTCGCGATCTGCGTGTCACCGATGTTCTGGACGAACTTGTAGACCTCGACACCGTTGATCGTGTCGGTGCCCTTGAACTCGGCGGGCACCGCGGTGCCGGTGTTGTCGTCGTAGACCGGGTAGGTCTTCTGCTCGGTGCCGAACGGGAACTTGAACTGCAGGCCCGGCTGGGTGCGCTCGATGTTCTTCTCCGGCGGCTTGGAGTTCGCGGGAACCTTCGCCGTTTCGTCGAGCTTGGTGACGAAGGAGCTCTTGGCCTGGCACTTGGGCTCTTCGCCGTTCTTCGGCACGTAACCCTCCGCGGTGCGGCGGTCGAAGCACACCTGCCGCTTGCTCGCGCTGACGATGGTGTTGTCCTTGGTGTCGACCACCTGCACGGCCAGCAGCCAGACGGCCACGTCGGTGCCCGCCTTCATCTCGGCGGGCTCGAAGTTGGCCTGCACCTTGGCGGTGGCGGCCAGCGTCGCGCCCTTGCGCAGCTCGACGCCCTTGCTGGTCACCGCCAGTACCTGGATGTTCGAGCCCTCGAGCACGGACGTCGAACTCTGATCGAGCGGCACCTTCGCCAGCTTGGCATAGACGAAGGTGGGCAGCAGTACCGCGATCGCGATCGCGAATACGCCCAGTCCCAGCAAGATCAGGCTGAAAACACGTCGCAACGGTCCTCCTCGGTGAGGCTGCGAACACCGTAACTACCCGACGGTAACCGGCTGCAAGATAGTGTCCCTTCTTGTCAGCCGGGGTCAAATTGTGACCCTGCGTCGCAGGTATCCGATTCGCCCGTAAGGTCGTACGCGAACCACCGTTCGGGTCAAGCGGCCAAAAATGTTTGTTCCCAGGGACAACGCCGGTGCGGCGACCATCTGCCCATGGACATCGGCGCTTACTCCGATTCGATCGCCGACACCGAGCTCCGCGACGCGGTCGCGGACGTCGCCGCCCTGCTTTCGTTGCACGGCAACGTCATCCGTGACCTCGACGCGAGAAAGTCACGCTGGCGCCGTGCCGGCCGCGCGCCGAGACCGGACATCGTCGTGTCCGTGCCAGGTCATCGTCCACTGTGGACGCGCACGCCGGGCGCCGAGGTGACGCTGCCGGTCGGCACCACCCGGCGCGGCCGCACGCTCGCGGTCCGGCTCACCGCGCGTCCCGGCTTCGGCCGCGAGTTGTTGCGGCTGGCCGTGATCATCGACGCCGATCAGTCCGGCTCGGCCTCCAGCCGCACGGATTCCAGTGCCACGTAAAGCTCCCCGATGTCGACCGGGTCCGTCAGATCGCGTTTGGTGAGTTCCTGCACGCGCCGCAGCCGGTAGCGGACGGTGTTCGGATGCACGAACAACCGGTCGGCCGCCTGCTTCGCCGAGCCATGCCCGGCGAACCACGCGGCGAGCGTGTCGAGCAGCACTTTCCGTTCCGTCGCAGGCAAAACGAGCACCCCGGACAGGCTCGACCGCACGACTTCGCGCGTCATCGCGGGCGCGCCCGCGACCAGCGTCGTCACCGGCGAATCACCGAAGACGGCGACCCCCGGCGTGCCGGCCGGCAGCGAAAGCCGGGCGACGCGCGCGCGGCTCAGCGCGTCCGGGATCTCGGCCAGCCCGGTGAACGGCTTGCTCATCCCGACGGCCAGCGGCATCGAGCCCAGCACGTCCCGCACCCGCCGCACGTCTTCGAGCCGGTCGATGGCCACCAGCCCGGCTTCGGCGCCGTGGCGCCACACCGACCGCCACCGCCGCGCGCGCAGCAGCAGTTCGACGGCGTTGTGCCAGTCGGGCTCGACGGTTTCACTGACGACCGCGACGAACATGCCCGCGGGCGGCAGCCCGAGTTTCGCGGCGGTCTCCTCCAGCTCCAGCGGGTCGTCCAGCCTGCCCTGCAGCAGGTCTTCGAGCAGTTCGCGCCGCTCCGGCGACGGCTCGGCCGCCACTTCGTCATATGCGGTGGCGAGTGCGTCCGAGTAGAGGTCGATGGTGCGCCAAACGGTCGAACTCATCGCGGCCGTTTGCGCCGAGCTGATGAACCCGGGCCCCGCCAGCCCGAGCAGCGCCTCGTAGACGAACATCCCACCAATCCGGAACGCCCGGAGCACGGCGGGCAGCGGGATCCCTTGCCGAGCCTGGGCGAGCCCGGTCTTGCGCGCCGCGTCGAGCGAGAGCTCCCGCCCGTCCGCGAACGAGGTCAGCGCCCGCTTGAGGTTCGCCCGGCAGACCTGCCGCAGCTCCTCGGGCGCGACGGCGTCGACCTGGTGGTAGAACTCGTCTTTCTCACTGAGCAGCTTCGCCAGCCGGTCGGCGAACTCCGGGAGTCTCGTGAGCATCGCCTGCATGAGCTCACGCTGCTCCTGCGGAGCGGGAGTGGCGGGAGCTTCGGTGCCCATCCGCTGACTCTAGCCCGGTATCACGCAGCGTCGCAGTCGTGAGTGTTCCAACCGTTGCGAACGAGCCGGGGGTGGTGGGGAGCCATCCCCGGCACGTCGGCGTTTGCTCAGACGAGCACGCTGAGACAGGTCACACAGCCTTCGAGTTTCTCGAATTCGCTGATATCGACCGTGTGCACGTCGAATCCGAGATCGGTCAGATGATCGGCGGTGCGTGGCGCGCTCGCGCTGATCAGTACCGTTTCCTCGCCGAGCACCACGACATGGCAACCGCCTTCCTCGGTCACCGGCCGGAATGACGGAAACACGCCGGGTTCGAGGTGCTCGGGCAAGGCGACGAAAGTGCCGTCCGGCAATGCCGTGACGGCCGACTTCAAATGCAGCACGCCGCGCAACGCGACCGGGACCACCGTGCGGCCGAGCGGCGCCACGAGCGCGCGCAGCTGCCGGATCGCGTCGGCGTTGGTGCGCCCGCCGCGTCCGACGTAGATCGTGGCGCCGACCTGGAGCACGTCGCCGCCGTCGAGGGTGGCGGACCCGTCTATGGACGCGATCCGCAGCCCGAGCTCGCGCGCCGCGCGTTCGGCGCCTGCCCGCTCGCCCCGGCGCTCAGGCGCGCCGGACCGAGGCAGGATCGCCAGGTCCTCGCAGACGATCAGGGCGTCCTCGATGAAGACCGAGTCGGGATGCTCCTCGGCGGCTTCGACGTCGCGGACGTCCCAGCCCGCCGCGGCCAGCGTGGCGCGGTAGGCGTCGTGCTGCTTGACCGCCAGGTCGAAGTCGACCGGCGCGCGGTCGATGTGCGTGACCAGCCCCTCGGCGAGCCGGGGACTGGGCCGGCGCACCAGCGCGACGCCGGTCATGACGCGAACTCCGGGATCAGCTCGCCGATCAGGCGCATGCTCTTCATGACCTGATCATGCGGCAGCGAGCCGACCTGGTGGAAGCACATCAGCCGGTCGACGCCGAGATCCGCGTACGCGCGCAGCTTCTTGCGGCAGGTGTCGGGGCTGCCGACGATGAGCGAGTCCTGCTGGTTCAGCGCCTCGAAGATCTCGTCGTCGGGCACCTGCTCGCCTTCGAGCAGCCTGCCGATGACGAGCTGCGCCTCGGTCGGCGCCGCGGTGAGGTCGTCGCGGACGAATTGGCCGGTGAGGTTCGCCGGGTCCTTCATCGCCTCCTCGCCGCGCGCCATCGCCTCCAGGAACATCGTCTTGGCGTCGAAGAAGGTCAACGCCTTCACCGTGTACCAGGCGGCCGCCGTCGCCGCGCCGTGCCGCATCGCCTCCTCGTCGGTGTCGGCACAGTGGACGAACGTGAAGAACGCGACCTGCTCGTTCTGGAAGGCGCCCACCGGGTTCCGGCACGCGGCGGAGGCGTCACGGTAGAGGCCGATCAGGCGGCGGACCCGCTCGATCGGCTCCCACAGCGTGGTCCCGAGCACGCCGACGCCGCGCTTGCCCGCCTCCTCGAACGCGGGCGGGCTGGCGGCGGCCTGCCAGAGCGGCGGGTGTGGCGTTTGGACGGGCTTGGGACGCACGGGCACGTCGCGGATGTCGAAGAACTCGCTCTGGTACGAGAAAAGCTCCTCGGTCCACATGCGCGGCACCATCTCGAACGCCTGCTGCGTCTGCGTGCGCGCGTCGGCAGGGTCGATGCCGAACAGCCGCCACTCCGGGATGGTCGAGCGGGTGAGACCCATCTCGAGCCTGCCATTGCTCAGCTGGTCGAGGGTGGCCGCGCGCTCGGCGATCCTGATCGGATGGTTGAACTTGGCCGGGGCGAGCACGGCCGAATGGCCGAGCCTGAGCCGGTTCGTCTGCTGGGAGATGGCGGTGAGCAGCAGCTCGGGCGCCGACGACAGGCTGAACTCGTCCGCGCCGTGGTGCTCGACCTGCCACCAGCAGTCATAGCCGAGTTCGTCGGCCAGCTTCGCCTGTTCGATGGCCTGCGTGAAGCGCGCGTGCTCGCGCTCGGCCTGTCTCGGTCCGGGGTCCTGGATTTCGGTGAAGATGTCTAATTTCACCGCTCGAATCTAGGTCGGCACCGGCCGCCGGCGGCACCGCCAAAACGTCGATGTCCCGGCCAGCGGTGTGTCATATATCAGATGTTTGCTGACCGAGTACAGGTTTTCCGAATGCGCTGATCAGGTATTCGTTGTTGACGGGACACCAATTGGCCGACTAAACATCGGATGTGTGGCCCGGCTCGATCACCCCGCCGTCATCGAGCTGGGCCGCGAACCAGGTGATCCAGCGGCGCTGCCCCGGGGTTTCGACCGCGCGCGGCCGGTAGTGCTCCCGCGTCCACGCCAGCGCCTCGTCGCCCGGACATCCCGCGAGCACGGCCATGCAGGCGATGACCGTCCCCGTCCGCCCGGTGCCGCCCACGCACGCGACTTCGACCTGCTCACCGGAACGCGCGAGCGCGTAGGCGCGCTTGATCGCGGCGACGGCCGTGGCGTTGTCCCGTGGCACCCGGAAATCGGGCCAGTCGAGCCAAGTGGACGGCCACTCAGGACGCCAGGCCGGACGGCGCCGCAGGCTGAACCGCTGGGGCGCGTCCGGGTCGCGACCCAAGTACAGGCCATAGTCGGGCAGCGGGCCCTCGGGGAACTTCTCGCGCCGCCCCCGGCCGCGGATCAGGGTGCCGTCCGGGAGCGCGATCGCGCCGGTGAGTGTCATGCGTTTCCTGTCTCGAGCGCGAAGGCGACCGCGGCTTCGGCGTGCAGCCGGGTGGTCGGGAAGACCGGAACCGGGCTGTCTTCGGCGGAGATCAGCAGTTCGATCTCGGTACAGCCGAGGATAACGCCCTCCGCGCCGTCCGCGACCAGCTTTCCGATGATCTTCCGATAGTGCTCGCGCGACTCTTCGCGGACTATCCCGAGGCAGAGTTCCTCATAGATGACGCGATGGACGACGGCGCGGTCGTGCTCGTCCGGGACGAGCACGGTCAACCCGTGCCGCGCGAGGCGATCGCGGTAGAAATCCTGCTCCATGGTGAACGCGGTGCCGAGCAGTCCCACGGTCCGCAGGTTCGCCGTGGTCACCGCGCGCGCCGTCGCGTCGGCGAGATGCAGCAGCGGGACATCGATCGCGGCTTCGACGGCGGCGGCCACCTTGTGCATGGTGTTGGTGCACAACAGAACCACGTCGGCGCCCGCCTTCTGCAACCCTCGCGCGGCTTCGGCGAGCAGCTCGCCAGCCTCGTCCCAGCGCGCCTCGGCCTGCAGCCGCTCGACCTCCGCGAAGTCGAGCGAGGTCAGCACGCACCTCGCGGAGTGCAGCCCGCCGAGCCGGTCGCGGACGAGCTCGTTGAGCAGCCGGTAGTACTCCGCGCTGCTCTCCCAGCTCATCCCGCCCAGCAACCCGATCATCCGCATGGCGCCAGGATAGGTCGTGAGTGTTCCGGCCGGTTAGAACCGGCCGGAACACTCACGACCACCTAGGGCAGGGTCCAGTTCTGGGCGTTGGTGCCGTTGCAGTCGTAGATCTGCAGCTGCGTGCCCTGCGTGGTGCTCGACCCCGGATCGTCCAGGCAGCGCCCGGATTGCGGGTTGCGCAGCGCGCCGCCGTCGCTCTCCCAGACCTGCGCCCCGGTGCCGTTGCAGTCCCACAGCTGCACCTTGGTGCCGTTGGCGGTGCCGGAGTTCGAGACGTCCATGCACTTGCCGAGCACCTGCAGCGTGCTGCCCGCGATCGTCCACTGTTGAGCGTTCGTGCCGTTGCAGGCCCAGATCTGGATCTTGGTCCCGTTGGCGGTGCCCGAGTTGTTGTCGTCGACGCACAGATCGGGCGACACCCCGGACACGATCGGCCCGACCCCCGCGCTCGTCCCGACCCGCCAGCCGAACGACGTGAAGCCCGACGCGCCCGTCCCGTCCGACGCCGAGACCACCACGCTGAACCGGCCCGCGGCCGACGTGGTCCCCGAAATCAGGCCGGACGAGCTGATCGACAGCCCGGCGGGGAGCCCGGTCGCGCTGAAGGTCAGCGTCTGGCCGGGTGCCGAGTCCTTCGCGGCGATCTGGAGGTTGACCGCCGCGCCGACATCCGACGCCTGGTCACCCGGGCTCGTCACGGTCACGACATTGGCGCTGCCGCCGTACGAAGGCGGAGCCGCCGACGGCGCGCTCGCCCAGGACGTGTTGGCGGTCGTGCCCAGGTTGAACGTCATCGTGCCGCCGCCGGTGATCGCCGCCTTGGGGAGATAGGCGTTGTTCCACGCGGCGCCGTTCCAGCTCGCGCTCTGCACGTACGGCGCGTTGGTGGCGGCCGAGGGCGCGTTGATCGTCAGCGTGTTGCCGGTCGGCAGGGTGATGACCGCCTGGGTGAACAGCGGGCTGCCCAGCGCGAGGTCCGCGGTGCCCGGCGTCTCCGGGTACATGCCGAGAGCGGAGAACACGTACCAGGCGCTCATCTCGCCGAGGTCGTCGTTCCCGGCGAGCCCGCCCGGTGTGTCGGTCCAGATCTGGTTCTGGATCTTCCGTACCACCTGCTGTGTCTTGTACGGCTGGCCGACGTAGTCGTACTCCCACGGCAAGTACAGGCTCGGCTCGTTGCCCATGTCGGACCGGCTGCCGCCCGCGCCGTCGAACGAGGTCAGCACACTGTCCAAATAGGAGATCATCGCCGCGGTGCCGCCCTTGGCCGCCGCCAGGCCCGCGACGTTGAACGGGACCATCCCGGTGTACTGCCAGGACGAGCCTTCCACGAAGTTGCTGCCGCTGCTGGGATTGAAGCCGGCCGCCCATGCCCCGTTGAGCAGCCTGGGCTGCATGAACCCGCTGGCCGGGTTGAACGTGTTGCGCCAGTTCTGGGCCTTGGTGGCGAACTTGTTCTGGTTCGCCGTGTCGCCGAGCGCGCCCGCGAACGCGGACAAAGCGAAGTCCGCGCTGTCGTATTCGAGTTGCGTGGCGACGGGTCCGTAGAAGTTGCAGCACCCGTAGGAACCGTTGCTGGGCAGGTAACCGTGGCTCGTCAGGTAGTTCAGCCCCGGCCGGATGTTGTTGGTGGTGCTGGCTTCCTTGACCATCGCGGCGAGCGCGGCGGTGGTGTCGAAGTCACGCGCGCCGAACGCGTGATAGCTCGCGATGATCGCGGTGCCCGGATCGCCGACCATCACGTAGCTCTCGCCGTTGTTCTGCGCCCATTTCGGGAGCATGCCGCTGTGCGCGTAGTCGTTGACCATGGACTGCGCGGCGTCACTGGACTCGTGCGGCGCGACGAGCGCGGATAGTTGCGCTTGCGTCCGATAGGTGTCCCAGCCGGAGAAGTTCGCGTACTGCGCGTGTCCACTGGGGACGGTGTGGATCTGTTTGTCGAAGCCGATGTACTGGCCATTGGTGTCGGAGAAGACGTTGGGGTGCAGCAACGCGTGATACAGCGCGGTGTAGAAGACGCGTTGCTGGGCGGCGGTTCCCCCGGTGATCTGGATCCGGCCGAGCAGCGCGTTCCACGCGGTGTGGGTGGCCTGCCGGGTCGCGGCGAAGTTCCAGTTCGGGTTCTCGGCGACACGGTTCGCGACCGCGTTGGCCTTGGAGACATAGGAAATGCCGACCTTCGCCTGCACGACCTGGTTGGCCGTGGTGTTGAAGGTGACGTACCCGGCGTTCGGGCCCGCGGTGCTGCCGCTGGACACGAACGGCTGGTCGAAGACCATGTCGAAGTAGACGGTGTAGGTGTTGCCCGCGCCGCAGAAATGCCCCGAAGTGACCGAACCGGACACCTCGGTGGTGCTCACGACCTGCCAGCTGGTGCCGAACGTGCCGTTCTGGCTGCCGTTGAGCTTGAAGATCAGGTTGGCGTTCGTGGTGGCGGGGAAGGTGAACCGGCCCATGCCCGACCGGGTCGTCGCCGTCAGCTCGGTCTTGATGCCGGAGTTCAGGCCGACCGAGTAGTACCCGGCGTCGGCGGATTCGCCGCTGTGCGCGAACCCGGCGGTCGCGCCGGTGTTGATCGAGCCGGTGGTCGGCATGATCGGGACGTCCCCGTTCGCGCCGCAGCCGGGGCCGGACATATGGGTCAAACTGAACCCGGTGATGCTCGAATCCTTGTAGTCGTACCCGCCGCCGTCGGGACGGCTCGGGGTGTCCGGGCTCCACTGGACCATGCCGAACGGCGCGTCGGCGCCGGGGAAGTCGTCGGCGAGGTTCGTGGTGCCGATGAAGGGATTCACCACGGACGCCGGATCGGCGACGGCGGCGGCGCTCGCCGTGGCGGGGGTGAGCACGCCGAGGGCGAGTACCGCCACGGCGAGTGTGCGCGACAGGGATGAGGCCATTTCGTTCGCCCTTCACCTGGGTGGGGTCAACCAGGGGAATCCCTGTGGCACAAGGGAGTCAAGGTGCTCCGGGTAAGCCTGTCGGCTTTCGGACAACGATGTCATGCCAACGGGGGAGATCGAACGATGTGATGGGTCGAAAGGACCCCGGGATAAAGCGGGCTTTACTCCGCCGCGGAGTAAAGCCCGCTTTATCCCGTCGGTCAGTTGTTGTTGATGAAGGTGCGGGCCAGCTGTTCGCCGGTCGTGGTCGCCTTGGCGTGGTCCTCGATGGGGGAGATCTTGGAGTTCTTGAAGTAGATGTAGGTGACACCGGAGTCGGTGCCGCCGTTGCTGGGGTCGGGGTTGATGCCGAGCGCCTTGGCCGTGGCGTACGAGGCCTCGCCGATGATCGAACTCGGCCCGGTGTCGCCGACGACCGCGTAGAGCACTTGGTTGTTGTAGATCACCGCGACCACGCCGCCGCCCTGGATGCCGAACTTCGTGTAGTCCCAGGTGCTGCTGGAGCTGGGCACGACCACGTACGGCAGCGTCGCCGCGTTGAGCGGCTTGCCGTCGGACTGGTGGAACGCGGTGTCCGGCTGGAAGCAGCAGTCGGTGTTCTCGTTGCACTGCGTGGTGCGCTGGCCGTCGCAGTCGATGTCCATGTCGGCCTTGTAGAACACGGCGCCGTTCTTCCCGCACACCGGGATCGTCCTGCCGGTCTCGCTGTCCGTTTTGTACAGGCCGTTGGAGATCTGGCTGCAGGAGGTGACTTTCGCGAGCAGCTCGGCCGCGGTCGGCGCGCCCGTGCCCGGCGGGCCGGGATCGCCCGCGTCGGTGACGGTGAGCTCGTCGACGTTCGGGCCGCCGTTGGCCGTGGTGGCGGTGGCGCGCACGGTGTGCGTGCCCGCGGTCAGCGTGGCGGTGACGGAGGCGGTGGTCCAGGTCGTCCAGGCGCCGGTGCCCGCGAAGGACGGGGTCGCGGCGGTGGCGCCGTCGATCGCGATCGTCATCGGACGGCTGGTCGTGGTGCCGTTCGCGTACCGGAACACCAGTGAGGTGCTGCCCGCGGCGACGGTGATCGACCACTGGACCGCGGAGCCGACCGCGTTGTCGTAGTTGACGAAGCCGGTGCCGGTGAAGCCGGCGTGGTTGGCCTCGACGACACCGTTGGCGATGGTGGCGTTCTCGGCCTGGTAGGTGGTCGTCGCCGCGATCGCGGGTGCGGACGGTAGTACGAGATAGCTGCCGGCAATCGCGATCGCCATGGCGGCGACCCGGAATCTGCGCATATCAGCCTCCGTCGGTTAGGAAACTTTACTAACGAACCAAAACGGTAGGTTCGGGTCACGCTGTGCGTCAATACCGCACCGATGATCCTTTGTGGAAACGGATTTCGGAGGACAATTCAGGACACGGGTGACTTGTCTTCCCCGCGCGGCGGTTTCGTAGTTAGCTGCGATCATGGCGTTGACGGCAGTGGAGCTCGCGGAAGCGGTGCGTGCGAAGGAAAACGACCCGGTCGAGGTCACCAAGGAGACACTGGCGCGGATAGCGGCGGCGGACGGACTGGTCGGCGCGTTCCGCAAAGTGCGCGCCGAAGAGGCGCTCGCCGAGGCCGCCTTGCTCGCTCAGCGGGACGATTTGGGTGATTTACCGCTGGCCGGTGTGCCGGTCGCGGTCAAGGACGTTTCCGAAATAGGCGGCGAATACGTCGAATGGGGCTCGGCGGCCGGTGGCCGCGAACCCGCGCCTGCCGACGACGTGATCGTCCGCCGCCTCCGTCGTGCCGGTGCGGTGATCGTCGGCATCACGCGCGTGCCCGAGCTGTGCATCTGGCCGTTCAGCGACACCGCGGACGGTGTCGCCCGCAACCCATGGGACCCCTCGCGCACCTCCGGCGGCTCGTCCGGCGGCAGCGCGGCCGCGGTGGCGGCCGGCCTGGTCCCGATCGCGCACGGCAGCGACGGCCTCGGCTCGATCCGCCTGCCCGCAGCGATGTGCGGCCTCGTCGGCGTCAAACCCGGCTACGGCGTGATCTCCACACCCGGCGACGCGGGCTGGTTCGGCATGTCCACCCACGGCCCGCTCGCCACCACGGTCGCCGACGCGGCCCTGCTGCTCTCGGTGCTCGCCGACGACCCGCTGCTGGCCGAGGTCAAGCCACCCCGCGACCTCCGGATCGCTTTGTCGACGCGCGTTCCACTGACCCGTGCCCCGGTCCCGCGCCAGCTCACGGCCCCGGTAGACGAGATCGGCACGCTGCTTTCCGCCGCGGGCCACACTGTCGAACACGCGACCCCGCGCTACGGCGCCGCGGCGGTCGGCGGCATCCTCGCACGCTGGTTCGCAGGCCCGCATCTGCAAGCCCACGACTTCGACCCGGCCAAGCTCCAGCCCCGCACCCGCACCCACCTGCGCCTCGGCCGCGCGCTGGTCCGCGCGGGCCGCATCCGCGACGACACCAAGTTCAACTGGCTCACCCGCGCGGAGGAGTTCTTCGCCGCCCACGACATCCTCGTCACCCCGACGCTCGCGACCCTCCCGCCCCGCGCCCGCCGCTGGCACGAGCAGACCTGGCTCGCCAACGCGATCCCGGCGATGCGCCTGGCCCCCTTCGCGGGCCTGTGGAACCTGGCAGGCTACCCGGCGATGTCCATCCCGGCGGGCCGCCACTCCTCGGGCTTGCCACTGGGCGTGCAACTCGTGGCCGCCCCCGGCGGCGAAGCCCGCCTGCTCGGCGTCGCCGCGCAGATCGAGTCACGCAAACCCTGGCCCCGCACCCAAGACTCCTAGCGAGGCCCGTCCCGAACTCGGAGCGAGTGGAGGAATCTGGACGTTGAGCGGCCAGATTCCTCCACTCGCTCCGAGTTCGCGGGTTTGCCAGGGGAGCCGCAGCGCCGCATTCGGCTACCTGCGGCGATAACCACCCGTCAGCACCCCGAAACTGTCGGTGCCCCTGGGTAACGTTGATCCAGGGGACCTTCGTCCCCCTTGGGGTCCCTGGGGACCCCCCCAAATCAAAGGTACGGCTGGGGTCCGACAGTTTCGGGCGTGCCTCGATGGGGGCTTGAGGGTGGGCTTGGGGTTACGCGGTGGGGGTGCGACCGACTTGATCGCTGGGCGAGGGGAAACCCTGCTGCATCTGACGGAGCAGGGTTTCCCCTCGCGACCGAGTGAGCCGTGACTGCGCGGGTGGCGTGTGCGTTTCGGGCCGCCCAGCGGCTCAAAACGCGCACGCCAAGCGCGAGGCCCGGGCATGCGAAAGCCGTTTCCCGGACGCATCAACTCCAGAAAACGGCTTTTCGCGAAAGAGCTACGCCTTGGCGGGCTCGGGAGCGGGCTTGTGCCCGTTCGCCTTGGGTTCCGGGGACGGCTTCGACTTGTCAGTGGCGGCGGGAGCGGCGGCGGCCTGCTTGACCGGCTCGGCGCCGACGAGCTTCGAGGCGGCCGCGATGGACGACTCTTCCTTCAACGGCTGCAGCGCCGCTTCGCTCTGCTTGAGCACCTCGTCGGCTTCGCGCAGGCTCGCGCGCGCCTTTTCGCGGAGCTCGGCCAGGCGCTCGACCTTGCGTGCGGCGGCGTTGGTCGTCTGCGCGGCCGAGGTGGTCGCCTCGTCGATGCGGCGCTTGGCTTCCGCGGTGGCCTCGTCGACGCGGCGCTTCGCTTCGGCCGTGGCCTCCGCGATGCGGCGCTCGGCCTGGTTCTTGCTCGCCGTGCTCTGATCGGCGATGTGCTTTTCGAGCGCAGCGCGCTGCGCGGCCATCGAGGCCTCGAACTCGGCCTCGATCTTGCGGCGCTTCGCCTCGGCGGCCTTGTCCAGCTCCTCACGGCGCTCCGCCGCCTCGAGGGTGAGCTTCTTGACCTCGGCGCGGGTGCTGGCCAGCGCCGCCTCGTGCTCGCCGTGCAACGCGTCCGCGTGCACCTCGAGCGCCTCGACCAGCTTGGTGTAGCGGTCGCGGAGCTTGGTCGAGGCCTGCGTCGACTCGGCCCAGGTCTTCTCCGCCGCGGCCTGCGCGCGGTTGGTGATCTCCTCGGCGCGCGCCTGCGCGAGCTGCACGGTGCGCTGCATGCGCTCGTCGAGATCTTCGAGCCGCTCCGGCGGCTTCATGAGCTCGTCGATGCGGGAAGTCGCCTTGGCCAATTCACGTCTGGCGTTTTCCAGCTCGCGCGACAAAGTGCTCGCCTGCGCCATCGCGGCATCCCGATCGGTGACGATCCGCCGCAGATGCGCTTCGAGATGATCCAGGTACTGACGGACCTCGTTCCGGTCGAATCCTTGCCACGCGTGTGCGTATTCGCGGCGTAGCGGAAGCAGGCCGTTGTCGCGCTCGGAAACCATGGCGACGACGGTACCTGCGCACCCGCTGTTATCGGCCACAGGTATGGGTAAATAGGACCCGGTTTTCACCCGCTCCAGTAAGCCGTCGCCTGTTCGGCCGCATCTTCATCGCTCTGTGTTACTTAGATCACCAGTGGAAGCCGCGGCTCAGCCTGGCGAGCGCCTGCGCCGCCTTCGACAGATGCATTTCGCCACGCCCGATCTTCAGCCCGCCGCTGCCACCCGCCGCCGCGGAGTCGGGGAAGATGCGGAAACCCTGATATGCCACCGCATCCGTGAGACCCGGCGTCAGCGTGTACGCGAGACCGATGGCCTGGCCCGCCGGCGTGCCGATGTGCTTGGGCCGGTCCTTGAGCGCCTTGAGCACCATGTCCGCCGCCTGGTCCGGCGACTTCGTCGGGAACGCGTCGTAGATCTTCGTCGGGCGGATCATCGGCGTGCGCACCAGTGGCATGTGGATCGTGGTGAACGTGATGCCGTCGCCATGCGTTTCGGTCGCCGCGATCCGCGAGAAGTAGTCGAGCGCGGCTTTCGAAGCGGCGTAAGCGGAAAAGCGCGGCGCGATGCCCTGCACGCCGATCGACGAGACGTTCACGATGTGCCCGAACTTGCGCTCGGACATATGCGGCAGCACCGCCAGAATGAGCCGCACCGCGCCGAAGTAGTTGATGGCCATCGCGCGCTCGTAGTCGTGGAAACGGTCGTACGAAAGCTTGATCGACCGGCGGATCGAGCGGCCCGCGTTGTTCACCAGCATGTCGATCCGGCCGTGCTCGGCGAGCATGGCGTCGACCGCCTTGTGCACCGACTCCTCGTCGGTCAGGTCGGCCGGGTAGACCGACGCGTGCCCGCCCGCGGCGATGATCTCGTCGCGCACCTCCTCCAGCTCGTGCTGGCGGCGGGCGACGAGCAGCGGGATCCCGCCCTCCGCGGCGACCTTCAGCGCGGTCGCGCGGCCGATGCCGGACGAAGCGCCGGTGATGATCACGCGGCGGCCGTCGAGCTCACCGCGCGGGCCGTGCTTGCGCGCGCGGAACGGGTCGAGGTGCTCACGCCAGTAGCGCCAGAGCGTCGCGGCGTAGTCCTCGATGCGCGGGACCTCGACGTCCGTGCCCGCCAGCGCCTTGCGCGTCGCGCTCGACGAGAACACCGAGGGGAACGACATGGTCTCCAGCAGCACCGGCGGGATGCCGAGCCGTTCGAGCACGGCGTCGCGCGCGATGGTGAAGCCGGGGATGTGCTCGCTCAGCTTCACCAGCGAGACGATGCCCTTGGACACGCCTTCGTTGAGCTGGCCGCTGATCGTCGGTGCGCCCGCGGCCTTCGCGAAGGCGTTGTACACCGACACGACCGGCTGCGGCTCCGGGTTGACCAGATGGAACGTGCGGCCGTCGAGACCGTCCTTGTTCACCAGCGCGAGCAGCGCCTTGGCCACGTAGTCGACCGGGACGACGTTCGTGTCGCCGAGGTCGGGCCCGACGAGCGGCACGTTCGGCAGCGCCGCGAGCCTGCTGATCGCGGGGAAGAGGTAGTAGGGGCCGTCGATCTTGTCCATCTCGCCGGACTGCGAGTTCCCGAGCACGATCGCCGGGCGGTAGACCCGCCATGGCACCTCGTGCTGCTCGCGGACGAGCTTCTCGGCCTCGAACTTGGTGCGGTGATACGGGGTGACCAGGCGCTGGCCGACGTCGAAGGCGTCCTCGGAGTACATGCCCTCGTGGTCACCGGCGACGGCGACCGACGAGATGTGGTGCAGCACGCCCGCGCGCAGGTCGGCGGCGAGGTCGATGACGTGCTGGGTGCCCTCGACATTGGCCTTGATGCTGGTCTCG
Source organism: Amycolatopsis xylanica (assembly GCF_900107045.1). Taxonomy (GTDB): domain Bacteria; phylum Actinomycetota; class Actinomycetes; order Mycobacteriales; family Pseudonocardiaceae; genus Amycolatopsis; species Amycolatopsis xylanica. The sequence goes on along the minus strand of NZ_FNON01000003.1, from coordinate 904,843 downwards.
TCGTCGGCCTCGATGTCGTAGAGGGCGGCGAGGTGCACGATGTGGTCGACGTTCCCGCGCAGGTCTTCGCGGGCGTCTTCGCTCACGCCGAGCAGCGGCTCGTTGAGGTCGCCGATGACGAGCTGGACGCGCTCGGGGTGCGGCCACTGGTTCGTCAGCTTCGCCAGCTTGTCCTGGGAGGACGCCCTGACGACGAGCGAGACCTTGTCGACGTCTTCCCTGGCGAGCAGCAGCTGGGTGAAGTGGCGCCCGATCAGTCCGGTCGCGCCGGTCACCAGATAAGTCGCCATGTCGCTCGCCTTCCGCCGCACTGCCCAGGTCCCTAGGGCATTCTGCTGCATAAGGCCTAGCGTGACCACACCGCTACGGGGTTAAGTTACTCACGGGTTTACTAATAGGGGGATGATCGGCGCCGCCGCCACGCGACATACGGTATGTGCGGGACGGGCGGTGTCCGATATGAGTAAAGTCGGCTTTACTCGACGGGAACTGCGGGGCCCTCCCCTTCGTTGTCCCGATGCAGGTGCCAGGAGATCCAGGAGGATCAGGTGCGTTCCACAAGCAATCCGGCGTTCCGCAACTTGCCGCGAGGCAATGTGGGGTACGGCCAATACGGGCCCAACACGGGCTTCAACCAGCCAGAGGGCGGCTTCCCCGGCTATGCCCCGGCCCCGACCGACCGCGGTGACGACCGGCCGATGACCGTCGACGACGTCGTCGTCAAGACCGGCATCAGCCTCGGCGTTGCGCTGGTCGCGGGCGTCATCACCGCGATCTGGGCGCAGACCCAGCTGATCACCAACGCCTTCGGCAAGGTGACCGGCTTCACCGGCGCGCTGATCGGCGTCGGGATCGCCGGGCTGATCGTCGGCCTGGTGCTGTCGCTGATCATCTCGTTCGGCCAGAAGGCGAGCGGCCCGCTCACGCTGGCGTACTCCGCCGCGGAAGGTGTGTTCCTCGGCGCGCTCACGGGTGTGCTCGAGTACTTCCTGCCCGGAATCGCGCTGCAGGCCATCCTCGGTACGGCGGGTGTCTTCGTCGCGATGCTGGTGGTCTACAAGACCGGCGCGGTCAAGGTGACCCCGAAGCTGACCAAGTGGATCATCGGCGCGGTCGTCGGTGTGCTGATCCTTTCGCTGCTGAACCTGGTCCTCTGGGCCTTCGGCGTCGACATGGGCATCCGCTCCGGTGGCACGCTGTCGATCGTCTTCAGCCTGGTCGTCATCGGCATCGCCGCGTTCTGCTTCCTGCTCGACTTCGACATGGCCGACAAGATGATCCGCGAGGGTCTTCCGGCCAAGTGGGCCTGGTATGCCGCCTTCGGGCTCATGACCACCCTGGTCTGGCTGTACCTCGAGATCCTGCGTCTGCTGTCCTACCTCAACAGCGACTGATCTCCAGCGCTCCGAAAGCCCCCGCCGGGTCCGCCCGGCGGGGGCTTTCCGCATCCGGGGGTCGTGAGTGTTCCGGCCGGTTAGAACCGGCAACGCCACTCACGACCCCCTCAGGGTTGAAGGCGGGCTTGAGCCTTTGTGGACGGTCCGTGACCGGGCGTGTGTCGCCCGTAGGTGTTTCGCCTCAACGAGTGGCCCGCGAAGGGGAGACGCGCTCCGCCGTGTTCAATGTCGCTCGACAAACACTTCTTTAACTTCGTGAGGTCATAGTGAGCGTTCCTCCTCCGCCGGCTCCGGGTCAGCAGCCGGTCGGACAGCCGGGTCCGTACGGTCCGCCACCGGTGGGCGCGCCCGCCCCGTTCGGCGCGGGCCCGGCAGGGCAGCCGCCCAAGAAGCGCCGCCTCTTCCTGAAGATCGGCCTGCCGATCCTGATCGTCGTCGTGCTCGGCGCGATCGGCGTCGGTGTCGTCATCTTCCAGGCGCTCAAGGACTCGCCGTTCACGGCGCAGGCCGGTGACTGCATGAACATCACGGAGTTCAAGCAGATCGACGCCAGCAACATGCCGAAGCAGATCGGCTGCGACGACCCGACGGCCAACGTCAAGGTGGCCGTCCGCCTCGACAGCAGCACCGCGCAGTGCCCCGGGCAGGGCTACGAGGAGCTGACGCTGCTCAAGCCGTCGGCCAAGCTGTGCATGATCATCAACGTCAAGACCGGTGACTGCGTCGCGAACTTCGGCACCGGCGACAAGGGCTACAAGAAGGTCGCCTGCACCGACCCCACCGCCGAGGTGGAGTTCGTGAAGGTCGAGTCCGCCGTCAACGAGAACGTCTGCGAGGGCACGGAAGGCGACAAGTACGTCACCTACCCGACTCCGCCGACTTCGCTGTGCTGGAAAGCGGCGAGCAAGTAGAACCACCGGAAAGCGGGCGTCCAGAAAAAGCGGGCGCCCGCTTTTTCGTGCCCGCGAGACGTCCCATTCCACGGGAGCCGTCGCACTCCTTGAGACGAGCTGCGACCAGGGGATTCGCGACCCTAACCTTGATCGTCCCACTTCGCCGATCAAGACCTGGAGTCCTGGTGGCCGCGACGACCGAAATCCCCTCAGAGAACACAAAACTACTAGATTTCCCGACCTCGTGCGCCGCTCCGGTGCCCAAGCCGGAGGACCCCGTCAAAGTCGTGCCTTTGGCCGTCGCCGTCGTGGTCTCCATCGGCTTGGACTGGTTCGTCTGGGCGAGTTACGGACCCAAATTCGGGGTGCTGCTCCTGCTCGGGCTGGGCCTCGGGCTCGCGTTGTTCCACTCCCGGTTCGGCTTCACTTCCGCGTGGCGGCAGCTGATCGCGGTCGGCAACGGGCAGGGCCTGCGGGCGCACACCCTGCTGCTCGGCACGGCCGCGACGCTGATCGCGCTGATCGCGGGCACCGGCGCCGGGTTGTTCGGCAGCAAGCCGACACCGGTGACGAACGTCGGCCCGATCGGGCTCGCGCTGTTCGTCGGGGCACTGCTGTTCGCGATCGGCATGCAGCTCGGCGGGGCGTGCGCGTCGGGGACGCTCTTCGCGGTCGGCTCGGGGCAGTCGACGATCGTGCTGACATTGGGCGGGTTCATCACCGGCTCGGTGCTCTACACCTACGCGTACCCGCTGCTCAAGAACTGGCCGCAGGTCAAGGGCGTGCTGCTGGCCGACCACGTCGGCTGGTTCGGCTCGTGGGCGATCACCATCGCCGTGCTGGTCGGGATCGTGTTCGTCACCAAGGCCGTGCAGAAGCGCCGCGTGCCGCCGCCGACCGACGTCGTGCCGACCGCCAAGGGCGCCGCGCGGATCATTCGCGGCTCGTGGCCGATCCTCGTCGGCGCCGTGGTGCTCGGCGTGCTGGCTGGCGCGGTCTACCTGGTCTCCGGCGGGATCTGGGGCATCACCAGCGCGTTCTCCTTGTGGGGCGCGAAGATCCTGCAGCTGTTCGGGCTGCATCCCGAGACCTGGGAGTTCTGGCGGATCAAGGCCAACGCCGCGTCGCTGTCCACCACCATCTGGAAGGACAAGAACAGCCTCACCGACATCGGCATCGTGCTCGGCGCGGGAGCGGCGGCCGCGGCGGCGGGCGCGTGGAAGATCCACAGTTCGATTCCGTGGCGCACCGCGCTGGCCGCCGTGCTCGGCGGGATCCTGATGGGCGTCGGCGCGCGGCTGGCGGGCGGCTGCAACATCGGCGCGTACCTCGGCGGGATCTCCGTCGGCAGCCTGCACGGCTGGTTGTGGGGGATCTTCGCGCTCGGCGGCACCTGGATCGGGCTGAAGCTGCGGCCACTGTTCGGCTTGGGCAACCCGGCGCCCACGGACAGCATCTGCTGAGTCACGCTGCGAACGCGGGCTTGCCCGAAAGTGCCGGCCCGCGTTCGTTCTCCGAGAATTCGTTGGCGTCTGCAAGCAGTTTCTGGTTACTGTGGGTGCACATCCTTCATGGGGGCTCTCAGTAATTCGTGGTGCGGTCCGCCGCGCCCGCAGGATTGGACGTGCATGTCTTCCGAATGGCCGGATAACGACAAACTCGACGCGGGCGTGCTCAAGGTCGCCGGCGTCGTGGTCCTAGGGGCCATCATGGCCATTCTGGACACGACTGTGGTGAACGTCGCACTACAGAAGCTGACCCTGGAGTTCCAGACCTCGTTCGACACCATCCAGTGGGTCGCGACGGGCTACATGCTCGCGCTCGCCACGGTCATCCCGGTCACCGGCTGGGCGTCCGACCGCTTCGGCACCAAACGCCTTTACATGATCGCGATCGCGTTGTTCCTCGTCGGCTCGATGCTCGCGGGGCTGTCCTGGAACGTCGAGTCGTTGATCATCTTCCGTGTGCTGCAAGGCTTCGGCGGCGGCATGCTGATGCCGGCGGGCATGACGATCATGACCAGGGCGGCCGGACCGCAGCGGGTCGGCCGCGTGATGGCCGTGCTCGGCGTGCCGATGCTGCTCGGCCCGATCGGCGGCCCGATCCTCGGCGGTTACCTCGTCGACGCGGTGAGCTGGCGCTGGATCTTTTACATCAACGTCCCGATCGGCATCATCACCATCCTGCTGGCGTGGCGGTTGCTGCCGAAGGACGCCCCGGAGCCCGCTGAGCGCTTCGACTTCTGGGGCATGTTGATGGTCTCGCCGGGTCTCGCGGCGCTGCTCTATGGCGTCTCGAACGTCCCCGCGGCGGGTGGCGTCGGCTCCGTCGACGTCTGGCTGCCCGGGCTCGCGGGCATCGTGTTGCTGGTCGCCTTCGTGCTCCGCACGCTGAAGGTGCCGAACCCGCTGATGGACCTGAAGCTGTTCACCAACCGGACGTTCGCGGTCTCGATGGCGACCATGTCGCTGTTCTGCGTCGCCTTCTTCGGCGCGATGCTGCTGCTGCCGACGTACTTCCTGCTGGTGCGCGGCGAATCGGCGCTCACGGCCGGGCTCCTGCTCGCCCCGCAGGGCATCGGCGCGATGCTGACCATGCCGGTCGGCGGCCAGCTCGCCGACCGGATCGGCGTCCGCAAGATCGTGTTGCCGGGCATCGTGCTGATGCTCGCGGGCCTGATCGCCTTCACCCAGGTCAGCGCGACCACGCCGTACTGGCAGCTGATGGCCGCGCTGTTCGTCATGGGCCTCGGCATGGGCTGCACGATGATGCCGATCACCACGGCTGCGCTGCAGACGCTCACCCCGGCCGACATGGCGCGGGCGTCGACCGCGACGAACATCGTCCAGCAGACGGCGGGTGCCATCGGCTCGGCGGTCATGTCGATCATCCTGGCGGCGCTGCTCGCCGGGAAGTTCGAGGTGCCCACCAGCCAGGGCCAGCTGGCCGCGACCGCCGCGATCATGAACCCGCAGACCCACGCGGTCGCGACGGGACTGGCCGCGGACGCGTTCGGCACCACGTTCCTGTGGTCGCTCGTGCTGCTCGCGCTCTGCGCGGTGCCCGCGCTGCTGCTCCCGGCCAAGCGTCCCTCGCTGCCCGAGGGCCACGAGGCGCCCCAGCCCGTGGTCATGCACTGACCCGTTGAAAGCCCGAAAGCCACTTTCGTCAGATCCGATCTGACGAAAGTGGCTTTCGGGCTTTTACGACCAGGTTTTGGCTAGCTGAGGCGCTCGATGACCATGGCCATGCCCTGGCCGCCGCCGACGCACATGGTCTCCAGGCCGAACTGCTTGTCGTGGTGCTGCAGCGAGTTGATCAGCGTGGAGGTGATCCGCGCGCCGGTCATGCCGAACGGGTGGCCGACCGCGATCGCGCCGCCGTTGACGTTCAGCCGGTCGATGTCGATCCCGAGGTCCTTGTACGACGGGATGACCTGCGCCGCGAACGCCTCGTTGATCTCGACCAGGTCGATGTCGCCGATGCCCAGGCCCGCGCGGGCCAGCGCGCGCTTGGACGCCTCGACCGGCCCGTAGCCCATGATCTCCGGCGACAGCCCGGAAACACCGGTGGAGACGACGCGGGCCAGCGGCGTGATGCCGAGCTCGCGCGCCTTCACGTCCGACATGACGACCAGCGCCGCCGCGCCGTCGTTCAGCGCGCAGCAGTTGCCCGCGGTGATGCGGCCGTCGGGGCGGAACACCGGCTTCAGCCCGGAAACGCCTTCGAGCGTGACGCCCGCGCGCGGCCCGTCGTCCTTCGACAGCACCGTGCCGTCCGGCAGCGTCACCGGCGTGATGTCCTTGGCCCAGAAACCGTCCGCGATGGCCTTCTCGGCCAGGTTCTGCGACCGGACACCGAACTCGTCCATCTCCTCGCGCGAGACGTTCTTCAGCCGCGCCAGGTTCTCCGCGGTCTGGCCCATCGCGATGTAGACGTCGGGCAGCTGCCCGTTCTCGCGCGGGTCGGTCCAGCTGTCGGCGCCGGACTCGGCGGTCGCCTTGGTACGGGCCTCGGCGTCGGCGAACAGCGGGTTGTGCGTGTCCGGCCACGAGTCCGAGCTGCCCTTGGCGAACCGCGAGACGGTCTCGACGCCCGCGGAGATGAAGACGTCGCCCTCGCCCGCCTTGATCGCGTGCAGGGCCATCCGGGTGGTCTGCAGGCTCGACGAGCAGTAGCGGGTGACGGTGCAGCCGGGCAGGTGGTCGTAGCCGAGCTCGACGGCGACCGCGCGGCCCATGTTGAACCCGGACTCACCGCCGGGCAGGCCACAGCCGAGCATGAGGTCTTCGATCGCGGTCGGGTCCAGCTGCGGCACCTTGGCCAGCGCTGCCCGCACCATCTGCACCGTGAGGTCGTCCGGTCGCATGCCGACCAGTGAGCCCTTACCGGCGCGCCCGATCGGGGACCGCGCGGTGGCGACGATGACGGCTTCGGGCATGGCGAAACACTCCTTCGTGCTAAGCGGTTGCTCACCTCATACTTGTCCACCACGTCGCGCGGGTCAAAGGAAGACACCTCACACCACCTTCCCCGGTGGCAGAATCACCGGCTGTGGGGAGTCACTCGCACCGTGTGCTGACCATTCGCGCGATCGTGCTCTGGAGCGCCGGGCTGCTGGTAATAGCGGGCCTCGCCGCGATGCTGCTGCTCTGGCGGCTCGGCGGCGGCAGGCCGGAGGACGTCGCGCGCCTCGACGCGCTGCGCACCGCGGCGACCATCGTCGTCGGCACCGGCGGCGCGGCGGCCCTGCTGCTGTCCGCGCGGCGGCAGCGGTCGGCCGAGCTCGACCTGGCGCAGAAGGACCACGACGCCACCGAGAAACGCATCACGGAGATCTACGGCAAGGCCGCCGACCAGCTCGGCAGCGACAAGGCGCCGGTGCGGCTCGCCGGGCTCTACTCGCTCGAACGGCTGGCGCAGGACTACCAGCCGCAGCGCCAGACCATCGTCAACGTCATCTGCGCGTACCTGCGCATGCCGTTCACCCCGGACGACAAGAACGACGAAGCCCGGCAGGAACTCCAGGTCAGGCAGACCGCGGAGCGCCTGCTGCACCTGCACCTGCAGCCGGGCAAGGACGACGACAACGCCTTCTTCTGGCCGGACATCGACCTCGACCTGGTCAGCGCGACGCTGACGAAGTTCAAGCTCACGCACTGCCGGATCCGCTCGGCGGTGTTCCACGAGGCGACCTTCATCGGCGACACCCTGTTCCGCGGCACCGAGTTCACCAGCAAGGCCGACTTCAAGGGCGCGAAGTTCACCGGGGGGACCGACTTCCGCTCGGTCACCTTCTCGGGAATGGGAGAAACCTTCACCGGGGCGACTTTTGAAAACGAAGTCGACTTCGGCGAGAAAACACAAGCGAAGCTCGTCGGCGTCATTACCCGGACAGATCACGGCCATCGCCGGAAATGGCCGCAGGGTTATTCGGAACGTCCGATCCCGGACCGTCCCGGGTACGCCGAGTTGGTGCTGAACCCTTCCAGCGCAACCGAATTACCCGATAGACTGCGCCTTGAATCCAGTCCGTGAAACACCGAACCCCGAAAGGGACCACAATGGTCACCGGTTGCTTGAACCTCATCAAGCGCGACCTCGCGCTGGGTCAAGTTTCCAGGGCGGGACGGCGTTTCGGCGTGGCTGCGGCCCTTCAGCGGGCACTCGGCGTGAACAGCGGCTTGGCTGTCGCATAACTCCTCACGCGGGGTCCCGCCGGACCTCGCGCCACGCCGCCCGCCGTCCCGACGCGCACCTGGAGACCCCCAGCGCACTCGCGCTCGGATTAGGCTGTCGGCGTGGATTACGTCGAGCATATTGTCGATCTCGTGGGCAACACCCCGCTGGTCAAGCTGAACGCGCTCACCGAGGGGCTACAACCCCTGGTGCTCGCGAAGGTCGAGTACGTCAACCCTGGCGGCAGCGTCAAGGACCGCATCGCGCTGCGCATGATCGAGGCGGCCGAGCGCTCCGGCGAGCTGAAGCCCGGCGGCACGATCGTCGAGCCGACCTCGGGCAACACCGGCGTCGGGCTGGCCATGGTCGCCCAGCGCAAGGGCTACAAGTGCGTGTTCGTCTGCCCTGACAAGGTCAGCGAGGACAAGCGCAACGTGCTCAAGGCCTACGGCGCCCGCGTGGTCGTCTGCCCGACCGCGGTCGCGCCGGAGCACCCCGACTCGTACTACAACGTGTCCGACCGGCTCGTGCGCGAGATCGAGGGCGCGTGGAAGCCGAACCAGTACGCCAACCCGGAGAACCCGGCGAGCCACTACCACTCGACCGGGCCCGAGCTCTGGACGCAGACCGAAGGCAAGATCACGCACTTCGTCGCGGGCGTGGGCACCGGCGGCACCATCTCCGGCACCGGCCGCTACCTCAAAGAGGCCAGCGAAGGCCGCGTCAAGGTCATCGGCGCCGACCCCGAGGGCTCGGTCTACTCGGGTGGCACCGGCCGCCCGTACCTGGTCGAGGGCGTCGGCGAGGACTTCTGGCCGGAGACCTACGACCGCGGCGTCGCCGACGAGATCATCGCCGTCTCCGACGCCGACTCGTTCGACATCACCCGCCGCCTCGCGCTCGAAGAGGGCCTGCTGGTCGGCGGCTCGTGCGGGATGGCCGTCGCCGCCGCGCTGAAGCTCGCCGAGCGCTGCGGCCCCGAAGACGTCATCGTCGTGCTGCTGCCCGACGGCGGCCGCGGCTACCTCACCAAGGTGTTCAACGACGACTGGATGTCGTCCTACGGCTTCCTCCCGCCGGAGTCCTCCGGCGCCACGGTCGGCGACGTGCTGACCAAGAAGAGCGGCAGCCTGCCCAGCCTCGTGCACAGTCACCCGAACGAGACCGTCGCCGAGGCCGTCGCCATCCTCTCGGAGTTCGGCGTCAGCCAGATGCCCGTCGTCAGCGCGGAACCGCCGGTCATGGCGGCCGAGGTGGTCGGCGCGGTCAACGAGCGCGACCTGCTCGACGCGCTGTTCACCGGCAAGGCGCAGCTCGCGGATCGCCTGGACAAGCACATGTCGCCGCCACTGCCCACCATCGGGGCCGGTGAGCAGGTGAGCTCCGCGATGAAGGCGCTCTCGGGCGCGGACGGCGCGCTCGTGCTCATCGACGGCAAGCCCGCCGGGGTGGTCACCAGGCACGACCTGCTGGGCTTTCTGGCAGGACGGTAACCAGATCAGATCGCGGGACCGGGGTGGGGCGTTACCAGCGCCCTACCTCGGCATGCACTAGCGTGTCCGGCGAGCAGAACTTTCAGGTCCTCGTCAAGGGGGAAGTCCCACATGAGTGCTCCGCAGCCACCGAACCAGCCTTGGGGTGGCGGCCAGCCACAGCAGGGCCCGCCGAGTGGTCCCCAGCCGCAGCAAGACAATCCCTTCGGTTCGCCGGAGCCGACCCAGGTCGTGCAGCCGGGCCAGCCACAGGGAGGCGGCACGTTCGGCGACAGCCCGGAGCCGACCCAGGTGGTCCAGCCGCAGCGTCCGGCCGACGCCGGCGCCACCCAGGTGGTGCCCCCGGTCGGCGACCCCAACGCGACGCAGATGGTGAACCCGGTCGGTGGCGGCGGTGAGGCTCCCGGCGAGTCGACCCAGCTGGTCCCGCCGGGCTCGCAGCCGCCTGCCGCGATCCCGTACGCCCCGCCGCCGAGCGCGGCGGACAACCCGTCGGCCGGTGGCTACGGCGGCTACGGCCAGAACCCGGGCGCCTTCGGTGGCCAGCAGCAGGGCTTCCCGCCCCCGCAGCAGGGCTTCGACCCGTCGCAGGGCCAGGGTGGTTTCGGCCAGCCGCAGCAGGGCTTCGGTGGCCCGCCTCCCGGTTTCGGCCCGCCTCCCGGCGGCGCCGCGGGCGGCCAGAACGCGCTGTTCGGCATGATCGCCGCCGGCGTCGTGGCGCTGCTCGGCCTGATCGGCGCGATCCTGATGATCACGGTCCTCGGCGACCTGGGCGGCGGCAGCACCAGCAGCCTGGTCGACCAGTGCGTCGCCAACGGCGTACCCAGGTCGACCTGTGAGGCCGCGGCCGAGCGGGCCAGCGAAGCGGGCAGCGGCGTGCCCGGCCGTGCCTACTTCTACATCATCATGCTGCTGCTCGGCAGCATCGCCGGGATCGGCGGTGGCGTGCTGCTGTTCCTCAAGAACAAGCTCGCCACCTGGGTGATCGTCGGCGCGGGCGCCGTGCTGCTGCTCTTCTCGCTCATCCTGCTCATCGACCTCGGCAACCTGACCAGGGCCGTGATGACCCTGATCTTCGGCCTGCTGATCGGTGCGGTCGGCGCGCTCGGGCTCATCCCGGCCACCCAGCAGTTCGTCGGCATCGGCTCCGGCTCGGCGCTCGGTGGCGCCCCCGGTGGCTTCGGCGGCCCGCCGAGCGGCGGCTTCGGCCAGCCGGGCCAGTTCGGCCAGCCCGGCCAGCAGCAGTTCGGCCAGCCGGGTGGGTTCAACCCGCCCAGCGGTGGCTTCGGCCAGCCTGGCGGCCCGAACCCGGCCAGCGGTGGCTTCCAGCAGCCGCAGTACGGGCAGCCCCAGCAGCAGCCGGGCCAGCCCGGTCAGTTCGGGCAGCCTGGCCAGCCGCCGCAGCAGCCGTACGGCCAGCCGCAGCCGGGCCAGTTCGGGCAGCCGGGTCAGCCCGGTCAGTTCGGGCAGCCGCCGCAGCAGCCTGGCCAGTTCGGCCAGCCGGGGCAGCAGCCCCCGCAGCAGTGGTGAGTTGATCACCGAAAGTGATGCCCCGGTCGCCTCGCGACCGGGGCATCACTTTTTCGCTGTGATGAGGTTTTCCCTACTCCGCAGGGGCGTTGTGAGCGTTAGGGTGGGCGCTCACCGTCTTCTTGCCGCCAGTTGGGGGAGTTGTGTCAGGTCCCTATGGTTACGCGCAGCAGCAGGGCCCGCCCGCGCCGCAACGCCGCCCGAGCGGGGCGACGGCCATACTGGCGGGACTGCTGGGCCTTCTCGTCGCCGGCGCCATCGCCTACCTGCCGATCCGGGTCTTCATCTCACTGCCGTCCGGCTTCAGCATCGGTGACCTGGACACCCGCGCGCTCATCTACATCGGCGTCGCGCTCACCGCGGCGTTCTGCCTGCTGCTCGGCTCGCTGATGACGTTCTTCCGCGCATTCGCCGGTGCCATCGTCCTCATCGTCGGCTCGCTGCTGGCCATCGCCGCGATCCTGCTGGAAGCCACGCTGTACCTCAGTTTCGGCGAGTACTTCTCCGCCGTGTTCAGCTTCAGCCTGACCGAGGACATCGTGCGCGCCGCGGCCGTGATCGGCGCGCCGCTCGTGCTCCTGCTCGCCGTGCTGCCGCCGACGTTCAAGTACCTGCGCTTCCGCCCCTCCGCGCCTCAGGTGTACGGACAGCCACCGGCATACAATCCCCAGGGCTGGTGATCAACCGGAGGGGGAGACATGGGATATCCGTATCCGCCGCAGCAGTACGGGCCGCCGCAGGGCAGGCCGCCCGGCGCGGCGACGCACACGGTGGCAGGAATCGCGGCGGTGGCCTTCGTGCTGCTGGCGGCTGGTGGGGTGGTCTCCGCGATCGCCGATCTGCCGGTGATGCCGGGCAGTGGCATCGCGCTCTGGTTCGTCGAGCTGATCTGCACCGGCGCGGCACTGGCCGGGGCGATCATGCTGCTCACCTATCGGGCGGCTGGCGCGTTCCTGATCATGGGCGGCGCGGCGGTCTGGGAGATCGTGGTGCTGCTCAAGCCCGCGATCTATGACTTCCCGTACGGCATCTACCTGGAGGGGATCTTCAGCGGCAGGGGCCCGTGGAATGCCTGTTACGGGTTCGGCCTGATCGTCGGCGTCGTGGCGGCGATCTTCGCGGTGCTGCCGGGCTCGGCGGCCTACGCCAAGGCCATGTACGCGATGAAGCGCCGCCCCATGGGCTACGGCCAGCCGCCCGGTTACCCGCAGCAGCCGGGCTACCCGCCGCAGCCGGGTTATCCCCAGCAGCCCGGTTATCCGCAGCAGGGTTACCCGCAGCAGGGACCGCCGCCGCAGCAGGGCGGTTATCCGCCGCCGGGACAGTGGTGACCGGGACATGACCTATCAGCAATACCCGGGGCAGCCGTACCCGGGACCGCAATATCCCGGGCAGCAGTACCCAGGCCAGCAGTACCCGGGTCAGCAGCCGCCGCCGTCCGCCCCGAGTGGCGGCACCGCGATCACCGCGGCCGTCCTCGCCATCCTCGGCGGCCTCGTGCACCTGGTCGGCGCCATCGCGGGCGCGGTCAACCTCGGTGCCTTCGCCAACGTGATGTCGATCATCATCTCGGTCGGCGTGAACCCGATACTCGCCGGGCTGCTGATCGGCGGCGGGATCATGATCTTCCTGCGCAAACCGGCCGGGCGGATCAACGTGATCATCGGCGCCGCGCTGGCGATCGTGGTGTACGCGACCGCGATCGGATTCGGCGCGGTCGGCGTCTACGCGCACGGGATCATGCCCGCCGCGTTCGTCATGCTCCTCGCCGCGCTGCCCGCGGTCGCCACGGTCGTGCTCGCCTCGCTGAACGCGACCGCGCGCTGGCTGGCTCCACGGCCGGTGGGCCCGCCACCGCCCTACGGCGTTCCCGGCTATCAGCTCCAGCAGCCGCCCCACTACCCCGAGAACCCGCGGCCCTGGTAGTCATCCCACCTGTCGGGATGACGGGTCACGGGCCGTACGCTGGTCCGTATGGTCGATGACTTCTCGGCGCTCGGTTTCGAAACGCGCGCCATCCACGCCGGTCAGGCGCCCGATCCGAGGACGGGCGCGGTGATCGTGCCGATTTACCAGACTTCGACGTACGCCCAGGACGGCGTCGGCGGTCTCCGTGAGGGCGGCTTCGAGTACTCGCGCACCGCGAACCCGACCCGCAGCGCGCTCGAAGAGGCACTGGCCGCGCTCGAAGGCGCACGCCACGCGCTCGCGTTCGCCTCCGGCATGGCCGCGACCGACGCCGTGCTGCGCACCGTGCTGCGCCCCGGCGACCACCTGGTGCTCGGCAACGACGCGTACGGCGGCACGTTCCGGCTGATCGACAAGGTGCTGAGCCTCTGGGGCATCGAGCACACGGTCGCCGACCTGTCCAAGATCGACGAGGTCAGGGCCGCTATCCGGCCCGAGACCAAGCTCATCTGGTGCGAGACGCCCAGCAACCCGATGCTCGGCATCGCCGACATCGCCGCGCTCGGCGGTGTCGCGCACAGTGCCGGCGCGCGGCTGGTCATCGACAACACCTTCGCCACGCCGTACCTGCAGAACCCGCTCGCGCTGGGCGCGGACATCGTGCTGCACTCGACCACCAAGTACATCGGCGGGCACTCCGACGTCGTCGGCGGCGCCGTGGTGATCAACGAGGACGAGCTGCGCGAGGAGCTGTTCTTCATCCGCAACGCCGCAGGCGCCGTGCCCGGCCCGTTCGACGCGTGGCTCACCCTGCGCGGCATGAAGACGCTGGCGCTGCGCATGGACCGGCACAGCGACAACGCCGAGCGGATCGTCGAGATGCTGGCCGCGCACCCGAAGGTGTCGACGGTCTACTACCCGGGCCTGACCGACCACGCCGGGCACGAGATCGCCGCCAAGCAGATGCGCCGGTTCGGCGGCATGGTCTCGTTCACCCACGTCGACGGTGAGCAGGCCGCGCTGGACGTCGCCGCGCGGACGAAGCTGTTCATCCTCGCCGAGTCGCTCGGCGGCATCGAGTCGCTGATCGAGCACCCCGGCAAGATGACCCACGCCAGCACCGAGGGCTCCACGCTGGAGGTCCCGTCGAACCTGCTGCGCCTCTCGGTCGGCATCGAAGACGGCCGCGACCTCGTCGCGGACCTGCGCGCCGCGCTGGGCTCTTGAGGGCAAGGGCCATGGGGGTCGTGAGTGGTACGGCCGGTTAGAACCGGTCAAAACACTCACGACCTGTTGGGTGCGTGGGTTGTCACGTGCCACGGCGGACGAGCCCGAGCGAGTGGAAGATTTTCTGCATCCAACGCAGCAAACCTTCCACTCGCACTGAGACTTGGGCGGTAGGTAGCCAAGCGCCGGTCCGCTAGAACCGCCCGCAACACTCACGACCCCAGGGCCTCACCCAGGCCGAGTCCACGAGCACGCCACATATGGGTTTTCCCTCAACCAGACCTGACAGACGAAGGCCCCTTTTCGCCAGGCGAAAGGGGGCCTTCGTGGTGTCTAGCGGCTGTAGTCGCCGGACGCGTTCTCGGCGGGCGCGGGGTGCGCGGGCGCGTCGACCTCGGAGCCGTCGACGCAGCCGCCGACCAGCTCGACGTGGTTGTCGTGGCGGATGTACTGGGCCGGAACCCCGCAGGTCGCGTGGTCGACGGTGTACACGGCGGCCCCGGTCAGCGCGAGTGCCGAAGCGACCGCCGCGACCAGGGGAACGACACCGGCCGAACGGGTCGTGCGCAGCCGGCGCGGTACGCCCGTTTCGTTCCCCCGTGCCATTGTCACTCCCGGATCACCGATCGTTGCCGTAGCCAAGGATACCCGGACCTCACTTCCTTGTTATGTGAGGAGCCTGTGAAATGGCATGATCCGCCCCATGCGACTGGTGAGCATCGAGCAGATCCTTCAAGCCAGGAAGCTGCTCGAGGGAGTGACCCGTAAAACGCCGATGGAACACGCCAGCGACCTGCGGAGCCTGCATGGTGGCCCGGTGTACCTGAAGTGCGAGAACCTCCAGCGCACCGGCTCGTTCAAGATCAGGGGCGCGTACACCCGCATCCACGGACTGTCCGAAGAGGAGCGTGCGCGCGGCGTCGTCGCGGCGAGCGCTGGCAATCACGCGCAGGGTGTCGCGCTGGCTTCTTCCTTGCTGGGAGCCAAGTCGACGGTCTTCATGCCGGAGCGCGCGCCGCTGCCGAAACTGGCCGCGACCAAGGGCTACGGCGCCGACGTCCACCTGCACGGCGCGGTGCTGGAGGAGACGCTCGCCGAGGCCATCGCGTTCGGGGAGCGCACGGGCGCGGTCTTCATCCACCCCTTCGACCACGAGGACATCATCGCCGGGCAGGGCACGGTCGGACTGGAGATCCTCGAGCAGGTCCCCGACGTCGAGACCATCCTGGTCGCGACGGGCGGTGGTGGCCTGGTCGGCGGCGTCGCAGCGGCCGTCAAGGCGACACGGCCCGGAGTGCGTGTGGTCGGCGTCCAGGCGCAGGACGCCGCGGCTTATCCGGCGTCGCTGGCGGCCGGAAAACCGATACGACTCAAGGAAATGCACACCATGGCCGACGGCATCGCGGTCGGTGAGCCAGGCAAGGTCAGCTACGCACACGTCGCCGATCTGGTCGACGAAGTCGTGACGGTGACCGAGGAATCCTTGTCCCGCGCGGTGCTGTTGTGCCTGGAGCGCCGCAAGCTGGTCGTCGAACCGGCTGGCGCGGCCGTCGTCGCCGCCCTGATGCAGCACCCCGGCGCGTTCACGCCGCCGATCGTGGCCATCCTGTCGGGCGGGAACGTCGATCCGTTGCTGTTGCTGCAGATCATCCAGCGCGGCATGACCGACGGCGGGCGTTATCTCAAGCTCCGCCTGCGGGTCCCGGACCGGCCGGGCTCACTGGTCGCGGTGCTGTCGCGGGTGAGTTCCATGGGCGTCAACGTGATCGACGTCGAGCATTCCCGGATTTCGGGCGCGCTCGCGATCGGCGAGGTCGACATCTCGCTCGCGCTGGAAACCCGCGGCCCGGAGCACTGCGAAGAAGTCGCGCGTGCGCTCCAGGCCGCGGGGTACACGGTGGTTTAGAGGTTCCCGCGACGCTCCTGCTCGCGCTCGATCGCCTGGAAGAGGGCCTTGAAGTTGCCCTTGCCGAAGCCGAGCGAGCCGTGGCGCTCGATCATCTCGTAGAACACGGTCGGGCGGTCGCCGATCGGCTTGGTGAAGATCTGCAGCAGGTAGCCGTCCTCGTCCCGGTCGACCAGGATGCGGTGCTCCTTGAGCACCTCGATCGGGACGCGGACCTCGCCGATGCGGGCGCGGAGCTCGGGGTCGTCGTAGTAGGAGTCGGGCGTCTCCAGGAACTCGATGCCCGCCGCGCGCATGGCGTTCACGGTCGCGATGATGTCGTTCGTCGCGAGCGCGATGTGCTGGCAGCCCGCGCCGCCGTAGAACTCGAGGTACTCGTCGATTTGCGACTTCTTCTTCGCGATCGCCGGCTCGTTGAGCGGGAACTTGACGCGGTGGTTGCCGTTCGAGACGACCTTGCTCATCAGCGCCGAGTAGTCGGTGGCGATGTCGTCGCCGACGAACTCCGCCATGTTCACGAAGCCCATGACGCGGTGGTACCAGTCGACCCAGTAGTCCATCTTGCCGAGCTCGACGTTGCCGACGCAGTGGTCGATGGCCTGGAACAGCCGCTTCGGCGCGCCCTCGGGGCGTTTGACCGCGCTCTCGCGGGGCTCGTAGCCGGGCAGGTAGATGCCGGTGTAGCGCGACCGGTCGATCAGCGAGTGGCGCGTCTCGCCGTAGGTGGCGATCGCGGCCATGCGGACGGTGCCGTGCTCGTCGGAGACGTCGTGCGGCTCCTCGAGGATGGTCGCGCCCTGCGAGCGGGCGTGCTCGACGCACTTGTCGACGTCGGCCACCTCGAGCGCCAGGTCGGTGACGCCGTCGCCGTGACGGCGGTGGTGGTCGAGCAGCGCGGAGTCGGGGCGCACGCCGCCGCTGATCACGAAGCGCGCGGAGCCGGACTTCAGCACGTACGACTTGCGGTCGTAGTGGCCGGTCTCGGGGCCGGAGTACGCGATCAGCCGCATGCCGAACGCGACCTGGTAGAACCACGCGGTCTGGGTCGCGTTGCCCGCGACGAACACGACGGCGTCCATCGCCTTGACGGGGAACGGGTCACGCGACTCGTCGTGATCGACGAGTCCGACGAGCTGACGCAGCTGGTCGTAGCTGACGTCGTCGAGAACGGCGGCGCTTTCGCTGGCGGGATCGAGTGTGTGCGTCATACCCGAAGGATGAGACCACCGGTCAGGATGGGCAATGGCTGTCGATTTCACTGGGCAATCTGCCCAGTCTGGTTGGGGGAAACGCTGTCATAGTGGACAATCTGCGTATGCCCGAACTGGACGCGCTCGACGCGCGCCTCCTGCTGCTGCTCACCGACTCACCCCGCTTGGGCGTGCTCGAATGTGCGCGCAGGCTCGGGGTGGCGCGCGGAACCATCCAAGCCCGCCTCGACCGGCTGACCGCCCGCGGCATCCTCAAGGGCTTCCCGCCGGACCTCGACCTCGCCGCGATGGGCTACGGCCTCACCGCGTTCGCGGTACTCGAAATCGCCCAGGGCCGCCGCTCGGAGGTGTCCGCCGCGCTGTCCGCGATCAACGAGGTCTGCGAGGTCCACGCGACCACCGGCCAGGGCGACCTCTTCGTCCGCATGGTCGCCCGCACCCACGACGACCTCCAGCGCGTGATCGACGAGGTGGTCAGCGTCCCCGACGTGCTGCGCACCTCGACCTCGATCGCGCTGTCGACCCCGGTCCCGCCCCGCGTCCGCCCCCTCCTCGAACGCACCGCGCGCGAGTCGTGAGTGTTCCGGCCGGTTCTAACCGGCCGCAACACTCACGACCCCCGGTCGTCAGAGGACGTGCTTGAGGTAGCGCTGCGCGGACTTCTGCACGATCGCGGCTCCGTCCGAGCGCACGACCGCGCCCCACCAGGCGCCGTAGATCTGCTCGTACTCGTACGGTTCCAGCAGCTCGGCCGCGTGCCGGACGATCTCCGGCCGCTCCGGGATGTAGTTCGGGTAGCTGTACATGAACCCGACGTGCGACCGGTCGGGGATGACCTGCACGATGTCGCCGCTGAACAGCGCGCCGCGGTCCCAGTGCATGACCGTGCCGCCCGCGAAGTGCACGCCGAGGTTGAGCAGCGTCAGCCCGGGCGCGACGTCGAGCTTGCTGCCGCTCCACAGCTCGAGCGACGGATCGGGCCTGCCGATCCACTGCCGGTCGTTCTCGTGCAGGTAGACGGGCACGTCGAAGGTGTGCGCCCACTCGACCATGGTCGTGTAGTAGTGCGGGTGGCTGACCGCGATCCCGGTGATGCCACCGAGTTCGGCCACCTTGGCGACGACGTCCTCGTCGAGGTAGGCGAAGCAGTCCCAGAGGAAGTTGCCGCCCTCGGCCTTGACCAGCAGCGCGCGCTCGCCGATCGCGAACCGCGGCTCGGCGCCGAGGCCGATCACGCCTTCGCCCTCTTCTTCGGCACGGACCCGGTACTCGCCGGCGCGGAGCGTCTCGAGGTCGGTCCACTGCTGCCCGGACTCGGGCACCCATTGGCGGTCGTCTTCACAGATGGGGCAGTCGGCCCGCGGCGCGGCGTACTGCATCCCGCAGGTAGCGCAGATCGGAAGGTTCACAGCGAAAGATTAGCCATACACATGCACGCTTGGCTTTGCTTTCGGCCTGGGCCAAACCCAGGTGCACATGCAAGCCCGGCCATGGTCAGACCATGGCCGGGCATCGCAGGTGTGGGTTACCGGATCAGTTACCGGTGTAGGGCACCGCCTTGACCAGCGTCACCTTCTGGAGGCTGCCGTTGGGCAGTGCGTATTCGCGGGTCTCACCCTCTTTGGCGCCGTGCAGCGCCTTGCCGAGCGGCGACTCGGGCGAGTAGACGTCCAGCTCGCCCTGAGCTCCCTCTTCGCGGGTGGCGAGCAGGAACTGCTCGTCTTCGTCGTCACCTTCGTAGCGGACGGTCAGGATCTTGCCGGGCTCGGCGATGCCGTCGTTGGCGGGCGCTTCGCCCACCTTGGCCGCGCGCAGGAGTTCCTGGAGGTGGCGGATCCGGGCCTCGTGCTGGCCCTGCTCCTCGCGGGCGGCGTGGTAGCCACCGTTCTCCTTGAGGTCGCCCTCTTCCCGGCTGTCATTGATCTTCGCTGCGATGACCGGACGTTGCTCGATGAGCTCGTCGAGCTCGTGCTTGAGCCTGTTGTAGGCATCCTGAGTCAGCCAGGTCACCTTGGTGTCGCTCACGGTCACCATCTCCTCGTTGGGCCTGCCAGGCTTGGGTATACAAGCCGGCCTCCACGCGCGCATGGCTTGCACGCGTGGCTGAGATAAAGGAAAAACACGGCCCGTCGTGGGCCGTGCCGGTAGATCAGGATAACACGACGCGACTGTCCGACGCCGCTCCATTGGCCTGTTCTCAGGCGTTGAGCGCGCGTTTCACCCCGTTGGCCGCTATGAGGTTGACAGGTAGCGTGGTACGTCGTATGAGCAGCCGAAAATATCCGCCGTGACCGGCTCGCCGACACTGCGGATGACCGCGGTGAGGCGCGTGGTCCCGCCGCCCGCCGGGACGAGGACCTCCCGCCGTCCGCTCTCCGCCCCGCTCAGGTCGCGGGCGCGCACGATGCACACCCCCGGCCTGCCGGGCTCGTCCCGTGTGACATCCATGACGATTTCAATCGCGTTGTCCGGTTTGACCGAGAAGCCGACCCGCTGGGCCTCGATCGGCGCCGTGCCGAGGTTGGCGTAAGCGACATAGGCCACACCCAGGCTGACCGCCACCGCGATGATCCCGAACAGCCGTCGTCCCCACGGGCGCGGTTTCGCGCCGCGCGTGGGTCCGTAGCGGCCTTCCGGCCGGGCCGGGACGGCGGTTTCGGCGCCCAACCAGGGCCTCCGATCGAAGTTGTCGTACTGATGAGGACAATGGAGCTGAAACGTCTGCCCCGAGTATCCGCGCGGGGGCGGGCGGGTGCCCATGGGGGTGCCGGAATACCTGAAGAGAAGGGGTCGTTGGCGTCGTGGTGGGAACTGACCAGAAGTTGCGCCTGATGGCCGTGCACGCACACCCGGACGACGAGTCGAGCAAGGGCGCCGCCACCATGGCGAAGTACGCCGCCGAGGGACACGAGGTGCTGGTCGTCACCTGCACCGGCGGCGAGGCGGGCAGCGTGCTCAACCCGGCGATGGACCGGCCGGAAGTGCTCGCCAACATGACCGAGATCCGCCGCGAGGAGATGGCGCGCGCCGCCAAGATCCTCGGCGTGCAGCACAAGTGGCTCGGCTTCGTCGACTCCGGCCTGCCGGAGGGCGACCCGCTGCCCCCGGTCCCCGAGGGCTCGTTCGCGGTGGTCCCGCTCGAGGAGTCCACCGAGGCGCTCGTCCGCGCGATCCGCGAATTCCGCCCGCACGTCATCCTCACTTACGACGAGAACGGCGGCTATCCGCATCCGGATCACATCCGCACCCACGAGATCTCGATGGCCGCGTTCGACGCCGCCGCCGAGCCGGACCGGTTCCCCGGCGCCGGTGACCCGTGGCAGCCGCTGAAGCTCTACTACATCCACGGCTTCTCGCGGGCCAGGATGGTCGCCTTCCACGAGGCGCTGACCGAGGCGGGCATCGAGTCGCCGTACGCGGAGTGGCTGGAGAAGTGGGACCCGGACAAGGCCGACGTCATGGAGCGCGTGACCACCCGCGTCGAATGCGGGGACTTCTTCGAGGCGCGTGACGAGGCGCTCAAGGCGCACGCCACCCAGATCGACCCGGAGAGCCGCTGGTTCGCCGTCCCGCGTGACATCCAGCGCGCGACCTGGCCGACCGAGGAGTACGAGCTGGTCCGCTCACTGGTGGACAGCACACTGCCGGAGGATGATCTGTTCGCCGGAATCAGGGAGAAGGTGGGCACATGAGTGCCGCGTTGCCGTCCTTCGCCGTCCTGCCGCTGACCTCGGCCGCGCTGGTGTTCACCCAGCAGCAGCCGGGCGGCGGCGACAAGGGCGGGCAGGGCGAGGACTTCGGGAAGTCGTCACCGGTCGGGCTGCTGGTGCTGATCCTGTTCCTCATCGCGGTCGCGTTCCTGGTGCGGTCGATGACCAAGCACCTCAAGCGCGTGCCGGAGAGCTTCGACAAGCCGGAGGAGCAGGCCGAGCCCGCTGACTCTGCTGAGCCTTCGGAGAAGACCGACCACAAGTCCTGACCGGCCATCGGGGTCATAAGGACTGTCAGAAAACGGACAGAACGCGGACTGATCATTGATTCTGATCAGTTCGGTTCCCTAATGTCGCTTTTTGTGCGCTTACTGAGCGTGCGAATCTGGTGACACTGTGGGAATCGAGGTTCGTCCATGCGCCGCCGATGGTCCCTGCCCGTACTTTCCGCGATCCTGATCGCCGCCGCGCCCGTGCTGCCGTCGGTCGCCGCCGCCGGCCCGCCGGGCAATGTCTACGACTACCTCGAAAACCCGCAAATGGTCGGCGAGGGTCAAGAGCCGCACCACGCGGGGCTTCGTCAATACGACGACACCCGGCAAGCCATGGCCGCCGACAACGATGTCAGCGCGGGCCGCTGGTCCCGGTCGCTGGACGGCGCGTGGCGCATCCACATGTCCGACCGGCCGGAGCAGGTGCCCGCGGGGTTCTACGCGGAGGGTTACGACACCTCCGGCTGGCGCACGGTGTCGGTGCCGCACACCTGGCAGACCGACGGCCTCGACCACCCGATCTTCCGCAACATCCCCACCGAGATGTGGCCGGACAAGCCGCCGGCCGTGCCGCACGACGTCAACCCGACCGGCGCCTACGTGCGTGGCTTCGACCTGCCCGCCGACTGGCGGGGCCGCCGCGAGTTCCTCCGGTTCGAGGGCGTGACCAGCGGCTACTTCGTCTGGGTCAACGGCAAGTACGCCGGCTACGACCAGGGCGGCTATTCGCCTGCCGAGTTCGAGATCACCGACAAGCTGCACCCGGGGCGCAACACGATCGCCGTGCAGGTGCACCGCTGGGGCTCCGGCGCGCACCTCGAGGACTACGACCAGTGGCGCTTCGCGGGCATCTTCCGCTCGGTGAACGTCTACTCGACGCCGCAGACCTTCGTGCAGGACATCGGCGTCCGCGCGGAGCTGGACGCGCAGTACCGCGGCGGCACGCTCGGCGTCGACGTCGAACTGCGCCGTAAAGACACGGGTACCTATCGCGTGCGGGCGACCTTGCACGACGCCGCGGGCAAACCCGTGGTGAGCACGACCGCGGACGCAGCGGGTGAGACGGCGAAGCTGAGCGCGCCCGTGGCCAACCCGGCCAAGTGGTCCGACGAGACACCCGACCTCTACACCGTGGTCGTCGAACTGCTCGATCCGAACGGCCAGGTCACGCAGGTGACCAGTCAGCCCGCCGGATTCCGCAAGATCGAGATCCGCGACAAGCAGATGCTGGTCAACGGCAAGCGCATCCTCGTCAAGGGCGTCAACCGCGCCGAGACGAGCGCGCGCGGCGGCAGGCACGTGACACGCGAGGAGACCTGGCAAGACGTCAAGCTGATGAAGCAGCTCAACGTCAACGCCATCCGCACCTCGCACTACCCGAGCGACCCGTCGCTGTACGACATGGCCGACCGGCACGGGATGTGGATCGACGACGAGGTCGACATCGAGACGCATCATCACGACAGCTGCCCCAACGACTGCCTGGCCGAGCGCCCCGAGTGGCAGACGGCGTTCATGGATCGCTACGTCGCGATGGTCGAGCGCGACAAGAACCACCCGAGCGTTTTCATGTGGGACACCGGAAACGAGGCAGGGCTCGGCAAGGCGCACTTCGCGATGGCCGACTGGACCCGCAAGAACGAGCCGAGCCGCCCGCTGTATCACCAGTCGAACTGGCCGGATGGCGACGCGCCGTTCGCCGACATCGCGGGGCCGCGGTACTCGACGCCGTTCAAGACGGGCGAGGGGCGTCCCGGTCTCGAAGAAGCGGTGAAGACGACCACCAAGCCGATCATCATGGGCGAGTACGAGCACGCGCAGGGCAACAGTCTCGGTGGTTTCCGTGAGTTCTGGGATGTCATCCGGCGCAATCCGTCCGCGCAGGGCGGGTTCATCTGGGATTGGGCCGAGCAGAACATCCGCCTGCCGCTGCGCACCACTCCGGATTCGTCGCCGAGCGGGATCCTCTCCTGGCTGACCGGCATGCCGTCGCAAGTGGACGGTCATCGTGGCAAGGCGCTGTCGTTGTCCGGTCTCGACGACTTCGTGGAGGTCTACCGCGACCGGCGGCTGGACGAGGTGTCGGACGCGCTGACCGCGGACGCCTGGGTGAAGCCCGTCGCCTGGTCCGGCGATTTCACGGTGCTGGCAAAGGGAAATCAGTACTCGCTGCGCATGGCCGACGCGAAGACACTGGAATTCACGGTCGCCGGGCATGCCGCGCGCGTGACCGTGCCCGCGAACTGGTACGACAACTGGCACCGCGTCTCGGGCACCTTCGACGGCAAGACCGTGCGGCTCCTGCTCGACGGCGCCGAGGTCGCGTCGGCCGACTGGACCGGCACGATCGGCCGCGACCCGCACGCGGTCAACGTCGGCCGCAACGCCGACTCCATGCAGGAATGGTCGACCACGCGCATGGCACACGGCGTGATCGACGAGGTCCGCGTCTACCACAAGGTGTTGACCCCGGCCGAGCTCGCTGCGGATCCAAAGTCAAATGCGTTGCTGGCACTGGACTTCGACCGTGTTGACGACCGCGGGACGTATTTGTCCTACGGCGCCGGGATGGGCGGTGTCGACGGTGTCGTCGGGCCGGAGCGGTCGCTGCAGCCGGAGACCGCGCAGCTGGCGTGGGTGCACGCGCCGATCCGGTTCGCCGAAACCCCGGACGGCATCAAGGTGACCAACGAGCGCGCGTTCGCGGGCACCGACGATCTGCGGTTCGCCTGGAAGGCGGAGGAAGCGGGCCGCGTGATCGCGAGCGGAACGCTGCCCTTGCGTCTCGCCGCCGGGGAAACCGCCGTCGTGCGCCGGCCCGCGCTGCCGCCGAACCCGGACAACATCGAGCGCACGGTCACCGTTCAAGCGGTGCAGAAGTCAGCCACCGCTTGGTCTTCCGCCGGATCGATCGTCGCGTTCGGACAGTTCGTCAACGGCAAGCAGATCACCGGCGTCGCGTCGCCGGAGCCGGGCGGCGCGGTGGACGTCAAGCAGACCGGCGACACGGCGGTGGTGTCCGGAAAGGACTTCCAGTACCGCTTCGAGAAGGGCTCGCTGACGTCGATGCGGGTCCGTGGCACGGAACTGCTCAAGGGCGGGCCCGCGCTGGACGTGTGGCGCGCGCCGGTCGCGAACGAGATGTATTCGGAAGACGCGTCGTGGCGGAAGGCCGGTCTCGACCGGCTGACGACCAGCGTCTCGGACGTCAAGGTGGAGCCTGGCCGCGACGAGGTCTCGGTGACGGTGAAGTCGTCCGCGTCCGCGGTGCCCGGCGCCTCGGTGGCGCAGACGATGACCTATCGCGTCTCCGGCACCGGTGAGGTGCGCATCCAGCACCGCGTCGACCCGCAGGGCGACGTGCGCGGGGTGCCGTATCTGCCGCGTGTCGGCTTCTCGCTGCGGATTCCGGCGGAGTTCCAGCGGTTCGGCTACTACGGCCGCGGGCCGGCCGAGAACTACAACGACCGCGCCGAAGGCAGCCCGATCGGCGTCTACTCGTCCACAGTGGACGAACAGTACGTCGACTACTACCGCCCGCAGGACTACGGCAACCACGGCGACGTCCGCTGGGCCACCCTCACCGACGGCCGCACCGGCGGCCTGATGGTCGCGGGTGATCTGCAGGTCGCGGTCAGCCCGTACGACGATCTCGAACGCGCCGCGTACCCGTTCGCGCTGCGGCGCAATCCCGGGTGGACCACGCTGCACGTGAGCCACGAGGTCAGCGGTGTCAGCGAGACGTTCCACCCGCCGCTGCCGGAGTACCGCACCCGCCCCGACGGCGAGTACGCCTACTCGGTGACCCTGCGGCCCCTGTCCCGCGCCGAGGTCCGCGACGGCACACCGTCCGGCCCGTTCGTCTGCGTACCCGACGCCCGGCTCGCAGGTTCGTCCGACACGATCGAAGCGGGCGGCACGGCGACGGCCACGCTGACCGTCACCAATCCCTGCCCGGTCCCGCTCGACAACGCGGCCGCGCGGGTGCAGGCGCCGCAGGGCTGGACCGCGTCGTCGTCGGGCACGCTCGGCCGCATCGCGCCGGGCGCTTCGGCTTCGGTGCCGGTCACCGTCACGCGCGGCCCCGACTCACCGGGCGGCCGCCGTCCGGTCACCGCCGAAGTGACCGGCTCGGTCTCCGGCCGAAAGGTGACGGCCAACGCGGAGTTGCAGCTCACCGGCATGCCACCGGCGCCGCGTGGTGACGTCGCCGTCTCCAAGCTGGAGTTCTTGACGGCCCAGAACGGCTGGGGCCCGGTCGAACGCGACCAGAGCAACGGCGAGAACTCCGGCGGCGACGGCGCCCCGATGCGCATCGCGGGCGTCGCCTACCCGACCGGTGTCGGCGTCCACGCGGAGTCCATTGTGGACGTCTACCTGGGCGGCCGCTGCACGTCCTTCACGGCCTCGGCGGGTATCGACGACGAGACCAGCGGCCAAGGACGGGTCACCTTCGAGGTCTACGGCGACGACCAGCGCCGCTTCGCCTCCGACCCGATCGCGGGCGGCGCGGCGGCGCTCCCGGTCTCCGTCGACGTCACCGGCGTCCGCACCCTGCGCCTGCGCGTGACCGACGGCGGCGACGGAAACGCCTGGGACCACGCGGACTGGGGCGCAGCCTCGCTCCGCTGCTCGCCCTAGCGGTGGGTCGTGAGTGGAGGAATCTGGCCGCTGGGCGACCAGATTCCTCCATTCACGCCTTCGCTGACCACACAAACGCCACTCATGTGACGCTGAGCGTGACATAAGCCCCGCTCGTTCCGGCCAGAACTGGCCGACCTCCTCGCTGAAGGTCCCCCGAGATCCACGCTATCTCGCACCTCCGACAGTTCCGGCCATCCAAGATCAACTTATGCCGGTTGTCCACAAGACTCGCCGACTGTGGACAACCGGCCCAATGTTGATCTTGAAACCCGACTCCCGCTCCCCGGCGCGATACGATGGTTGCAGGGGAGCCCCCGGGAGGGTGGGGGCTGGGGTTGGGCGGTTTTGGCTGGTAGACGGGGGTTTAGAGGCGGGGGTCGACCGGGTCCGACTCCATCGCCAGCACCGCGAAGACGCACTCGTGGACGCGCCACAGTGGCTCGCCTCGGGCGGCGCGGTCCAGGGCTTCGAGGCCGAGGGCGTATTCGCGCAGGGCGAGGGAACGCTTGCGGTTGAGGCCGCGTTTGCGGAGGCGGGTCAGGTTCTCCTCGAGGGTGTAGTCGGGGCCGTAGATGATGCGCAGGTATTCGCGGCCGCGGACCTTCACGCCCGGCTGCACCAGGCCGCGGGTGCCGCGAGTCAGGTTGGCCGCGGGCTTCACGACCATGCCTTCGCCGCCGGCTTCGGTCAGGTCCAGCCACCAGCGGGTGCCTTCGGCGACGGAGGCGGTGTCGGTGGTGTCGACCAGGCGGGTGCCGGTCAGCTTGAACAGGTCGCCGTCCGCTTCCGCCAGCCGGGTCGCCAGTGCGAGGTGCCAGGCGTGCGGACGCTCTTGGTGCGCGGCCTTTTCCGAGGCGAGTAGCTGGAACGGGGCCAGCTGGACACCGTCGAGACCGTTCGTCGGCCAGCAGTAGCGGCGATAAGCGTCGCGGTAGGCGTCCGCGTCCGACGAACGCAGGCGGGTGCGGTCGAGCAGTGCGGTGACGTCGACGCCACGCTCGGCCGCCGCGGCCAATTCGCTGACGGCGGCGGGCAGCACGGCCTGGGCGGCCGCGCCGACCGACGCGTACTGGTCGGCGATCAGCGAGCCCGCCTTGACGCTCCATGGCAGCAGCTCGGCGTCGAACAGCAGCCAGTCCGACTCGAGCTCCTCCCAGAGACCGGCCGCGCCGACGGCCGCGCGGACGCGGTCGAGCAGCTGGGCGTTCTGGTCCGGCGCGAAGAACGGACGGCCGGTGCGCGTGTAGACGGCGCCGCCGCCCTCGATGCCGAAGCGCGCGGGCGCGACCGTCTCGTCACGGCACACCAGCACGACGGCACGCGAGCCCATGTGCTTTTCTTCGCACACCACCGACTGCACGCCGGCCGCGCGGAACTCGGCGAACGCCTCCTCCGGGTGCTCGAGGTAGCCGTCCTGCTCGGACGTCGCACTCGGCGCCATGGTCGGGGGCAGGTAGAGCAGCCAGCGCGGGTCGAGCGCGAACCGGCTCATCACCTCGAGCGCCGCCGCCGACTGCTCGGCCGACACTCCCACCCGGCCGTGGTGCCGGGTCTCCACGATCCGCTTGCCCGTGACGTCGCCCAGCTCCAGCACGGCGTGCGGACGGGTCGGAGTGCCGGGGCCGAGCGGCCGCACCGGCTCGTACCAGACCTTCTTGGCCTTGACCGAGACGACTTCCCGCTCGGGGTAGCGCAGCGCGGTCAGCTTGCCGCCGAACACGCACCCGGTGTCCAGGCACATGGTGTTGTTGACCCACTCGGCGTCCAGCGTCGGCGTGTGTCCATAGAGGACGGTCGCGGCGCCCCGGTAGTCACGCGCCCACGGCAGCCGGACCGGCAGGCCGTATTCGTCGGTCTCGCCGGTCGTGTCGCCGTAGAGCGCGGTGCTGCGCACCCGCCCCGAAGCGCGGCCGTGGAACCGCTCGGGCAGGCCAGCGTGCGCCACGACGAGCTTGCCGCCGTCGAGGACGTAGTGCGCCACCAGGCCGTCGCAGAACGCGGTCGCCTTCGCGCGGAACTCCTCGTCCTGCTCGGCGAGTTGCTCCAGTGACTCGGCGAGCCCGTGCCGCACGGTCACCTTCTTGCCTTGCAGCGCGCGGACGAGCTTCTGTTCGTGGTTGCCGCAGACGACCATGGCGCTGCCGTTCGCGGCCATGTCCATCACCAGGCGCAGCACACCGGGCGTGTCCGGGCCGCGGTCGACCAGGTCGCCGACGAACAACGCGACGCGGCCCTCGGGGTGCGCCAGGCCATCCGCTCCCTGGACATAGCCGAGCACCGCCAGCAACTCTTCGAGTTCCTCGCGGCAGCCGTGCACGTCACCGATCACGTCGAACGGCCCGGTGACCTCACGCCGGTCGTTCAGCAGCGGCTCGATGACGATCTCCGCCTCGGCCACCTCTTCTTCGGAGCGCAGCACGTGGACGCGCCGGAAGCCCTCCTTCTGCAGGAACTTCAGCGAGCGGCGCAGGTCGTTGCGCTGCCGCCGGATCACGTGCTCGCCGAAGGCCCGGTCGGCTCGTTCTTCGTTGCGCGCCAGGCAAACCCGCTCGGGCAGGTCCAGCACGATCGCGGTCGGGAGCACGTCGTGTTCCTTGGCCAGCTTGACCAGGCTCGCCCGCGACGGCTTCTGCACGTTGGTCGCGTCGATGACCGTCACACGACCCGCCGCGAGCCGCTTCGCCGCGACGTAGTGCAGCGCGTCGAACGCGTCGCCCGTCGCGGACTGGTCGTTCTCGTCATCGGAGACCAGGCCGCGGAAAGTGTCGCTCGAGAGCACCTGCGTCGGCTTGAAATGGGTGCGCGCGAACGTCGACTTGCCGGAGCCGGAGGCGCCGACGAGCACGATGAGGGACATGTCGGGAATGGTCAGCTTCACGCCGCCACCTCCTCTCGAACGGTGAAGACCGCCATTTGGGTCGGCGGTCCTGAAACTTGGTCTTCCTGTCCCACCGGCAGGAACCGGACGTCGTAGCCACACCGCGCGGCGACGCCTTCGGCCCACTCGCGGAACTGCGCGCGCGTCCATTCGAACCGGTGGTCGTCGTGCCGGAAACTATGCTCCGGCAAGAACTCGAAGTGCTTGTTGTACTCGGAGTTCGGGGTGGTGACGATGACCGTGCGCGGCCGCGCGACCGCGAAGACGGCGTGCTCCAGCGCGGGCAGCCGCTCCTCGTCGACGTGCTCGATGACCTCCATCAGCACCGCCGCGTCGTACCCGGCGAGCGAGGGGTCGGCATAGGTCAGCGCCGACTGCCGCAGCGTGATCCGCGCACGCTGGAACTCGGGGAGCCGGTCCAGCTTCAGCCGCCGCTCCGCCGAATCGAGCGCGCCCGACGAGACGTCCAGCCCGACGATCTCGGTGAACGACGGGTCGTCCATCAGCACGCGCAGCAGCGCGCCGCCACCGCACCCGAGGTCGAGCACCCGGTGCGCGCCCGCCGCCCGCAGTGCCGCGAGGACGCTGCCCTGGCGCTGCACCGCGAGCGGCTGGCGCTGCTCGGGGGCCTCGGTCACCTTCGGCTCGGCTTCGGCCGGGATGTCGTCGGCCTCGGCGAGCTGCTCCAGGGCGTACCGGACGTAGGTACGGCGGCGCTCCAGGTACCGGTTGGTGATCAGCTCGCGTTCCGGGTGCTCACCGAGCCAGCCCTCGCCCACCTTCAGCAGCTTGTCCGCCTCGTCCTGCCCGACGAAGTAGTGCTTGTCGCCATCGAGCGCCGGCATCAGCACATAGAGGTGCTTCAGCGCGTCGGCCAGCCGGACCGTGCCCATGATCGACATGTCGACATAGCGCGAGTCGCCCCACTCCGGGAACGACGGGTCCAGCACGACCGGCTTCGTCTCGACCGTCCAGCCCAGCGGCTCGAACAACCGGTGCACCAGCTCGGCGCCGCCTCGGGCGGTCAGCGAAGGCACGCGGATCGTCAGCGGGATCGCCTGCCCGGCGAGGCCGGGCCGCAAATCGCAGCGGCCCGACATCGCCGTGGCGAAGACCGCGCGCAGCGCCACCGCCAGATGCGAGCCGCTGGCGTAGGGCCGGTCGTTCACGTACTGGGTGAGCGTGGTCGCGCCACCGCGCACGAGTTCGATCGGGTCGACCTCCACCAGCAGGGCCGCCGTGCAGAGCTCGGCGGTCGCCCGCGGGTAGAAGACGTGCGCGGTGCCGGCCGCGATCGTGAACGACTGGGCCTTCTCCGGGTGTTTGTGCAGGAGGAAACCCAGGTCCGTCGCGGGCCCGTGGGTGGTGGTGATCGTCAGAAGCACCCAGTGATCCTGACTGATCACCACCCGCCCGTCATGCGGTTTGTTGCATCGGTCCTCCACGGAGGTAGATCTTCGCCGCCAGGACGTGCTTGCACGGGCCGCGCGAGCCTTGGTGATGCGTCCACCACTGGCACGTGCACCGGGTGCCGGTCACCCGGTGTTCGAGCTCGCCGCTGCGGACGTACGCCGTTCCGTCCACTTCGGACCGGACGAGGCCGCCAGCGACCAGCTGCCGCGCGTGCTTGAGCCGAGGATGCTTCGACTCGATCTTCGCCGGGTCGAACGGCAGCTCACGCGGGAAGTACGCCGACTCCGCCACGTCATAGCCGATCCGCAGCGCCGCGATCAGCTCCGCGTCGTCGGTCAGCCCCTCCGCGCTCAACGACGACAGCACGCCGCCCTCACCGGAGAACCCGCGCGAGAGCTCCGGACTCAGCGCCAGCACGACCCGGCCGGTGCTGAGCCGCCATTCCCACACGCTCGGCGCCGGCTGGCTGTTCGCGTCGACCTCCGGCCCGTGCACGACCAGGCCGCGCACGAACCGCAGCAGTGGGAGCAGCCCCCGCAGCCGTTCGGTGCCCGCGAGGCAGACCGCGCGTGGTGACGGCCTGGAGGTCAGCCGCAGCCCGCTTCCGGCCTGCACCGCCCACAGCGGCGCCCGGCCCGAATGCCGGGGCAGGCCCCGCAGGAACCGCACCGCCTCGGCCGAGCTGACCTCGATCCGCGGCGAGGTGCGCGCGGACGCGGCCTGGACTTCGGCGAAGCCACGCAGCCAGCGTTGCGGGAGCGGGACCCGCTTCTCGATCAGCGCCTCCTCACCGGTCACCGCGACCATGCGATCCGGCCCGACGTGCAGCCGCAGCTCGCCTGCCGCGCCGACCCTGGTCAGCGCCTTCCGCAGCGGCTCGTTGACGTCGACGTTCGTGGTCCCGGTGCCGTGCACCTCGCCGTCGAGCCCGTCCGCCAGCAGGTCGTAGCGGGCGTAAACCCCGCAGCAGGCGGAAAACGACTCGAACCGCAGCCGTTCCCCGTCGCTGGTGACCACGGGGTCGGCGGGCCGCCGGAGCGCGGCGAGCATCGCGGGTGGCGTGTAGTACCGCTTGCCCGCGACCTCGGCGACGGCGAGCAGCGCCGTCGCCGACTCGGCCGGGCTGGTGAGCCTGCCCGAGAAGAACTCGGGATGGCCGCCTCCCCGCTCCGCCGTCGACAGCAGCAGCTTGTCGTCGTTGATCGATGAAGCGCCCTGGTAGCGGTGGGTGTGGTCGAAACTCATGCGCTCACCTCGGCGATCAGGTTGCGCGCGGCCTGGCCGCGCTGGGTGGGGAACTGCGCGGTCCGCAGGAGGAGGTCCTCCAGCTCGCCGCTGGTCACGGCTACGCTGCCCAGCTTCGCCGCGGCCTCGGTCGCCGCCGCGAGCAGGAAATGCGTGTCCCTGGTGTTCGCCGCCAGCAGCTGCGGCAGCGCCGTCGCCGCGATCTGCCACGCCGCCTTCGGCGCGATCTCGACCACCTCGCCGAGCGCCCGGCCCGCCCGGCTCGGCTTGATCACGCCCCGGCCGACCAGCTCGGCGAGCGAGAGGCCGATATCGTCCACTGTGGACACGGCGGAGCGTGCGGCGATGGCCTCCGCCGCGGCCACCCTGGCCGCGACCTCCTTGGCGCCCAAGGAGACCGCGAAGGCGGCGGGGCCGGCCGGTCCCAGCTCGACCGGAGCCGTGGCGAGCCAGTTCAGCGCGGTCGCCGCGCCGTAACCGTCCCGGTCGCCTGCCGCCGACGACACGTGCGGCAGCCAATGGGCCGCCAGCAGATCCGGCTCGAACGGCAGCACCAGCGGCCAGTACGCCAGCGCCGACGGCAGCAGCGCCGATCGGTTCGGCGACAGCCGCAGTTCGGCCTCCTGCAACGGATCGTCGGACTCGACCAGCAATGTCCGCGGGTCCGACGGCGTCGGTGAACCCAGCCCGGCCGTCAGCCGCGCGACCGCCATGCGCTCGGGCAGGCCGGTCGACGACGCGTACCGATGCGTGGCGACCTCGCCGCACACCACTTGGATCCCGTAGCGAGGCAGCGGCGACTCGGCGCGATGCTCCGGCGGCGTCCGCAGCAACGTCAGCAGCCGTTCGAGCGGCTGCTCGGCGCCGGGCAGCCGCCTTCCCGGTTCGACGCTGCCGTCCGGCGAAGACGGCTGCGCCGTCACCAGCGGCCGCCCTCCTTCGGCCACGATCTTCGCCAGCTCGTGCAAACGCAGCAGCACGATCGACAACGGGTTCGGTGGCAGGAAGACCGTGCTGTGCCACCAGCGGGCCCCGCGAATGGCCGACGACGGTGGCGCTGGTGGGGCGACGCCGTCGACCACCGCCCGCACCAGATCCATGAACGGCTCGACCGGGCAGCTCCAGCCCGGATCGTGGTCCCGGCGCGCCCGCGACGACGGCTCGAGCAGCCGCCGCAGCTCGGCCAGATCGGCGTCACGGGCGCCGAGCAGGCCGGTGACGGTGACCTCCAGCAGCAGCGGATCCGCTGTGTGACTGAGGATCTCGGTCACCGCGTCGGCGATTTCCCTTGCGGTACGGGGAATCGGCGGCAGTGACCGCGGCGCGGGCGGTGGCGGGAAGGCCATCGGGACGTCACGTTCGGCAGGCGCCAGGCCCAGTTCGCGGCGCACCGGCGTGGACAGCGCGCCGACCTGGGCTCGGACTTCAGGCGGCCACGTTTCGCCAGCCAGCCGCCGTACGAGGCCGACCGCGTGCCGCTGAACTTGTTCGTGGGGATGGGAAAACGCGCGCGCGGCGGCCACCGCGGCGCCGATCGGCTCCTCCTCGCCGACCTTTTCGAGCAGGGTGAGCACCGCCCGCGCCGTGATCTTCTCCGGATGGAGCAACGCGGCGGGCACGGTGGACAGGAACGCCGCCACGTCCAGCGGGCGGCCCGGCTCGCCGAGCACGGCCGCCGCCTCCCGGACGGTGCGGCCGTGCGTAGAGGTGAGCGCCGCGAGAAGATCGCGATCGTTCTTGCTGGTCAGGGCGGTTTCCGACGGATTCATCATGGTTCCCCCTTCACTCAAGACAAGTCTCTCAGAGGGGTACGACAGTTTTGGGCGACGCGATCCGTGGGACCCTGGGCCCATGCCGAACCGCCTCGCGAGCGCCACGAGCCCCTACCTCCTGCAGCACGTCGACAACCCGGTCGACTGGTGGCAGTGGGGTCCCGAAGCACTCGCGGAGGCCGAGCGGCGCGACGTGCCGATCCTGCTCTCGGTCGGCTACGCGGCCTGCCACTGGTGCCACGTGATGGCGCACGAGTCGTTCGAGGACGAGGGCACGGCCGCACTGATGAACGCGAACTTCGTCAACATCAAGGTCGACCGCGAGGAGCGCCCCGACATCGACGCCGTGTACATGGCGGCGACCCAGGCGATGACCGGCCAGGGCGGCTGGCCGATGACCTGTTTCCTCACCCCGGACGGGAAACCGTTCCACTGCGGCACCTACTACCCGCCGTCGCCGCGCCAGGGCATGCCGTCGTTCTCGCAGCTGCTGGTCGCGGTCGCCGAAGCCTGGAAGGACCGCCCCGATGAGCTGCGCGAGGGCGCCGGGCAGATCATCGCGCACCTCGCCGAGCGGACCGGCCCGCTGCCCGCGTCCACTGTGGACGCCGAAACCCTGAAGGCGGCGGCGGAGAAACTGGCGGCGGACGTCGACCAGGTGCACGGCGGCTTCGGCGGCGCGCCGAAGTTCCCGCCGTCCATGGTCCTCGAATTCCTGCTCAGGCACTACGAGCGCACCGGCTCGGTCGACGCTCTGTCCATTGTGGAGGATTCCGCGAGCGCGATGTCCCGTGGCGGCATCTACGACCAGCTCGCCGGCGGGTTCGCCCGGTACTCGGTCGACGCGGGCTGGGTCGTGCCGCACTTCGAGAAGATGTTGTACGACAACGCTTTGCTGCTCAGGCTTTACGCCCACCTCGCACGCCGGACCGGCGACACGAATGCGCTGCGCGTCGCCAAGGGCACCGGCGCCTTCCTGCTCGGCGACCTCGTGACCCCTGAGGGCGGCTTCGCGGCGTCGCTGGACGCCGACACGGACGGCGTCGAAGGCCTCACCTACGTGTGGACCCCCGCTCAGCTGCGGGAACACCTCGGCGACGAGGACGGCGCCTGGGCGGCCGAGCTGTTCGGCGTCACCGCGGAGGGGACCTTCGAGGAGGGCGCGTCCACGTTGCGCCTGCTCAGCGACCCCGATGACGACGAGCGCTTCGAGCGGGTCCGGTCCACCCTGCTCGCCGTGCGCGCGGGCCGCCCGCAGCCGGGTAAGGACAGCAAGGTCATCGCCTCCTGGAACGGCCTCGCCATCACCGCGCTGGCCGAGGCGGGTGTCGCGCTGGAGAACGAGCATTGGATCGGCGCCGCATACCGGGCCGCCGAGCTGCTGGTCGGCGTGCACCTCGTCGACGGCCGCCTGCGCCGCAGCTCGCGCGATGGCGTCGTCGGCGACGCGCAGGGCGTGCTCGAGGACTACGCCTGCGTCGCGCAGGGCTTCCTCTCGCTGCACCAGGCGACGGCCGAGCCGCGCTGGCTGACCCAGGCGACGAAGCTGCTCGACGTCGCGCTCGCCAGGTTCGCCGTCGAAGGCGAGCCGGGTGCGTTCCACGACACCGCCGACGACGCCGAGGCGCTGGTCCAGCGGCCTGCCGACCCGACGGACAACGCCAGCCCGGCCGGCGCGTCGGCGCTGGCCGAGGCGCTGCTGACGGCCTCGGCGCTGACCGGCCCGGAGCATGCGGCACGGTACCGCGAAGCCGCTGAGCAGGCGTTGAGCCGCGTCGGCGAGCTGGCGGCGAAGGTGCCGAGGTTCGCGGGCCACTGGCTGACCGTCGCCGAGGCCATGCAGTCCGGGCCCGTCCAGGTCGCCGTCGTCGGTCCCGAGCGCGAGGCGCTGGTCACCACGGCCGCCCGCGGCATCCATGGCGGCGGCATCGTCCTGGGCGGTGAACCGGGCTGTGTCCCGTTGCTGCACGACCGCCCTCTCATCGACGGAGCCGCAGCTGCATACGTTTGCCGCGGGTACGTCTGCGACCGCCCGGTCACCAGCGTCGAGGAGCTGGCCGAGGCTGTCCGCCGACGGTGAACGCACCCCCTGAACGGGTGATTCCGGCGTAGCGTGAGTAGCGATGTAATCATGTAATCGCTACAGGAGGACCCCATGGGACGAGGTTGGAAAGGCCGAGGCGGCTGGCAGCAGGGTGAGGTGCCCTCGGCGGACGACGCGGCGGGCTGGTTCGGCGGGCGCCTGCCCGACGGCTGGTTCACCGGCGCCGCCCAGGTCACGGTCGACCGCGAGGAGATCGTCGTCGTCGGCGAGCTGCCCGCGCTGACGGACGAGTACGAGGACGACGCCGCGCGTGCGGCCGCCGAGTCGGGCCGGATCAGCCGGTTCCGCGAGGAGACCCGCGACGCGCGCATCGAGATCGCCAGGCAGGCCGAGCACCGCTACCAGCGCAAGGTCGCCTGGGGCGCCAAGATCGGCGGCACGACCGAGCTGTTCACGACGCTTTCGGCGCCCGTGATGACCCGGTTGCGGCAGCCGGAGCGCCTGGTGCTGGACACGCTCGTCGACTCGGGCGTCGCGCGCTCGCGGTCCGAGGCGCTCGCGTGGGCCGTCCGGCTCGTGGGCCAGCACGCCGACAGCTGGCTCGGTGAGCTGCGGGAAGCCATGTCAAAGGTCGACGACCTGCGCGCGAAGGGACCGGACCTCGGCTGAGGTATGGACCACCGGTCGGCTCACCGCATACAGTGCTTTCGGTAGTGACTCCGCCGTCATGACAACACGTTTCTTCGCATGCGAAAGAAGGCGTTCATGGACGGCAGGATCACCCGTCGGCAGCTGATCAAGGGCGGGCTCGCGGTGGCGGGCGCGGCGGCCGCCGCCCCGCTGCTGGCCCGCTCGGCCGCGGCGGCACCCGCCCAGTACACCGTCAACGTCCCCGACCTGCCTTGGCCCGCGGCGAACCAGATCGTCGCGGAGACCACGCTTCCCACCTTCCCCGACGCGAAGTTCGACATCACCGCGTACGGCGCGAAGGGCGACGGCAGCACCGACAACACGGCCGCGATCAAGAAGGCGATCGACGCCTGCAACGCCGCGGGCGGCGGGCACGTGATCGTGCCGAAGGGCACCTTCCTCACCGGCGCGGTGTACATCAAGAGCAATGTCGACTTGCACCTGGAAACCGGTTCGGTGCTGAAGTTCAGCGGCGACTCGTCGAAGTTCCCGACCGTGCTGACCCGGTACGAGGGCATCGAATGCATGAACCGCTCGCCGATGATCTACGCGTTCAAAGAGAAGAACATCGCGCTCACCGGCACCGGCACGCTCGACGCCAACAGCACCTCCTCGTGGAACAAGGGCACCGACCGCGCGTACCTGGAATCCTTGGTGGCCAAGGGAACCCCGCCGGAGAAGCGGATCGTGCCCGGCTCCGGCCACACCATGCGCTCGGCGTTCGTCGAGCCGTACTCGTGCGAGACCGTGCTGATCCAGGGCATCACGATCAAGAACTCGATGTTCTGGCAGCTGCACCCGACGCTGTGCAAGAACGTCACGGTCGACGGCGTCACCACCGACGCGAGCACCGCGCACTCCAACACCGACGCGTGCGACCCCGAGTCGTGCGACCACGTGGTCATCGTGAACTCGAACCTGGGCGCGCACGACGACAACATCGCGATCAAGTCGGGCCGTGACGACGACGGCCGCCGGGTCAACGTGCCGTGCCAGAACCTGGTGGTCGCGAACTGCGTCATGAACGGCAACTGGGGCGCGATCACCTGCGGCAGCGAGCAGACGGGCGGCATCCGCAACGTCTACGCGTACAAGCTCACCGTGAAGGGTGAAACGAAGTTCGCGCTGTACGTGAAGTCGAACACGAAGCGTGGCGGTTTCTCGGAGAACATCAACCTGGACAGCATTTCCGGGACCTTCGCTCGCTCGATCGCGTACGTACTGCCGACCTACAACAGCCAGACGGGTAACCACATCCCGTCGTTCGGGCCGTTCACGATCACCAACTCGTCGGCGACGAAGTGCGGGCAGATGGCGTTCAACGTCAGCGGCCTGTCCAACTCGCACGTGCACGGGTTCACCGCGACGAACTGCAAGTTCACCGGTGTCTCGAACACGACGAACACGTTGAAGTACATCGACAACCTGAAGTTCACGAACGTGACCATCAACGGAAAGCCGATCTAGGTCACACTGCGGTTTTCCCGGTCGTGCGGCAGGGTAACTCTGCCGCACGACCTTGGAGGCGCCGTGTCCGAACCCCAGACCGATCCGCTGACGACCGTCCTCGATGGCCGCTGGGCCGAGATCCGCCAGGCCGCGCGAGCGCACGTCGCCGACTTCGCGGATGTGCGTGCCCCCGGTGACCTCGGGATCGAGGCGCACCGCGCCCAGGTGCTCGAGCAGCTTCAGTCGCTGGCGAAGACGGACCTGCCCGCGCTGGGCTTCGACGCCCAGTACGGCGGCAAGGCGGACGTCGGCGGCGCGGTGACCGCGTTCGGGATGCTCGGGTTCGGTGACCTGTCGCTGATGGTCAAGGCCGGTGTCCAATGGGGACTGTTCGGCGGCGCCGTGCAGCTGCTGGGCACCGCGCGGCACCACGAGCGGTACCTGCGCCAGATCATGAGCCTCGACCTGCTGGGCTGCTTCGCCATGACCGAGCACGGGCACGGCTCCGACGTCCAGCATCTGCGGACGACGGCGACCTACGAGGATGGCTCGTTCGTCATCAACACCCCGGACGCGTCCGCCAAAAAGGAGTACATCGGCAACGCGGCGCGCGACGGCGAAATGGCCGTGGTGTTCGCACAGCTGATCACGGGCGGGGAATCCCGTGGCGTGCACGCGTTCGTGGTGCCGATCCGGGTGCCCGGCGTGACGATCGAGGACTGCGGGCGCAAGGCGGGACTGAACGGCGTCGACAACGGACGGCTGTCGTTCGACCACGTCCGCGTGCCGAGGGAAGCGCTGCTGAACCGGTTCGGCGACGTCGCCGGGGACGGCACGTATTCGAGCCCGATCGAGAGCGACAACCGGCGGTTCTTCACCATGCTCGGCACGCTGATCCGCGGCAGGGTGAGCGTCGCGGGGAGTGCCGGGGCCGCGACGGAACGGGCGCTGACCCTCGCCGTGCGCTACGCGGAGGGCCGCCGCCAGTTCTTCAAGCCGGGCGGCGACGAGGTCGTCCTGCTGGATTACCTTGCGCACCAACGGAAACTGCTGCCCGCACTGGCGAAGTCGTACGGGCTGCACTTCGCGCAAGAGGATCTCGTCGGCAAGCTGAACGACCTCGGCTCCGACGCGCCCGAGGAAGAGCAGCGTGAGCTGGAAGCACGCGCCGCCGGTCTCAAGGCGGTGGCGACGTGGCACGCGACGTCGACGATCCAGACCGCGCGCGAGGCGTGCGGCGGCGCGGGCTACCTCGCGGAGAACCTGCTGGCCGACCTGAAGGCGGACACGGACGTGTTCACGACCTTCGAGGGCGACAACACGGTGCTGCTGCAGTTGGTCGCGAAAGGCCTGCTGACCAGCTACAAGGAGTATTTCGAGGAGCTGAGCCCGGTCGCGGTCGCGCGGTTCGTCGTCGAGCAGTTCGTCGACTCGGTCAGGGAGAAGGCCCCGATGCTCCGGGGTGCCGACGCCGACGCGCTCCTCGACTGTGACTGGCAGCGCAAGATGTTCGAAGAGCGGGAGGAGCACGTCATCGACAGCCTCGCCCGCCGCCTGCGGAAAGCGGGTGAAGCCCCGTTCGACACGTTCAACGCGGCGCAGGACCACGTCCTGCGCGCGGGCCGCGCCCACGTCGAGCGCCTGGTGCTGGAGTCTTTCGCGGCGCGCGCCGACGACCCGTTGCTGTCCAAGGTGTGCGATCTCTACGCCTTGTCAAGCATCGAGGCCGATCGAGCCTGGTTCATGGAACATGGCCGCCTGACACCGTCCGGCTCGAAGGCGGTGACCGCGGCCGTCAACAAGCTATGCGCGGAACTCCGCCCGGACGCCAGGCGGCTGGTGGACGCCTTCGCCGTTCCCGAGCAGTTCCTGGCCGCGCCCATGCTCGATGAGCTCGCGTAGCTCCGCGATCTGCCTGCCCAGCTCGTCGAGGTGCTCACGGGTGACCGCCTGCGCGGTCTCCTCGGCCTCCGCGACCCGGCGGATCAGCCACGACGCCAGCGTCGCGGTCACTACACCCAGCAACGCGATCCCGGCCATCATCAGCCCGACCGCGACGATCCGCCCGGTGTGTGTGACCGGATAGCGGTCCCCGTAGCCGACGGTGGTCACCGTGGTGATCGCCCACCACACGGCGTCGGGGAAGTCCTTGATCGTCGGGCTCTCCGCGGCGCGCTCGGCTTCGAGCACGGCCAGCGCCGCACAGAACACGATCATCGCGGTCGACCCGACGGTGTAGACGACGACCCGGCCCCGCAGCGAGAGCGCGGCGCTGCGGTTGAGGATGCTGAGCACCGCGACCAGGCGCAGCAGCCGGAGCTGGCGGATGAGCGGGAGCACGATGATCAGCAGGTCGAGGATGTGGGTCTTGAGGAACGTCCGCTTGTCGTCGGCGAGGGAGAGACGGACGACGTAGTCGAAGGCGAAGAGCGCCCACGAGCCCCAGGTGATGATCTCGAACCAGAGCCGCGCGGTGTCGCTCAGCGTGGGGTCGAGGATCGGCCAGGCGTAGGCGACGAGGAAAAGTAGCGCGGCGAGGTTGAGTGGCCACTCCATGCGCTTTTCCCACATCGGCCCACTCCTCCTCGTTGGTGTGAAAACGCGAGCAGGCACGCATCCGTTACGTCCGAGGTGGACAGTGGCGGCATGAAAAAGGGGTCGTGAGTGATTTGGCCGGTTAGAACCGGCCGCAACACTCACGACCCCCGAGCGCGGGCTAGGAGTACATGGCCAGCCAGATGGCGATGTAGTGGGAGGTCGCCGCCAGCACCGTGCAGGCGTGGAAGTACTCGTGGTACCCGAAGGTGTCCGGCCAGTGGTTCGGCCAGCGCGAGGCGTAGAAGATCGCGCCGACCGTGTAGAACAGCCCGCCCACGCAGAGCAGGACCAAAGCGGCGATCCCGGCATGCTCGGCCAATTCCGGCAGCACGAAGACCGCGACCCAGCCGAGCGCGATGTAGATCGGGACGCCGAGCCAGCGCGGCGCGTGCGGCCAGAGCATCTTCAGCGCGACGCCGGCGATGGCGCCGCCCCAGACGACCGCGAGGACGATGTAGCCAGCCGGTTGTGACATGGCCAGCAGGCCGAACGGCGTGTACGTGCCCGCGATGAAGAGGAAGATCATCGAGTGGTCGGCGCGCTTCATCCACTTGTACGCCCGGGGGCTCCAAATGCGACGGTGGTACAGCGCGCTCACGCCGAAGAGGCCGAGCACCGTCAGGCCGTAGATCGAGGTGGCCAGCGCCGCTCGCGCGGACACAGTGGACGCGGCCAGCGAGATCAGCGTGGCGGCACCGGCGACGGAGATGAAGAACGACCAGAAGTGGAGGTGTCCGCGCAGGCGCGGACGCGTGTCTACTACGGGATCGGTCTCTGTCACTGAGGTCACCCGACCAGGTTACGGGACCGTAGGTTCAATGGCAGTACTCGTGGCGAGTCACACTCGACGGACTAACTTGCGTAGGCTCCTCTGGCGTGAGTCTCCGGTCCTTCATGTCCAGCATCGTCTACAGCGCCTACGGGCGGCGGCTGATCCAGCAGGCCGCCGGCAGGCATCCCCGGCATATCGCCATCATGCTCGACGGCAACCGCAGATGGGCGCGGGAAGCAGGCTTCACCGATGTCGCGGACGGGCATCGGGCCGGCGCGCAGAAGATCTCCGACTTCTTGCTCTGGTGCAACGAGGCCGAGGTAGAGGTGGTCACCATGTGGCTGCTGTCCACCGACAACCTCAACCGCCCCGCCGAAGAGGTCGGGCCGCTGCTGCAGATCATCGCCGACGTCACAGAGGAGCTGGCCAAGCCGGAAAACCCCTGGCAGCTGCGGATCGTCGGGGCGCTCGACCTGCTGCCGGACGACATCGCGAAGCGGCTGATCACCGCGGCGGAGCAGACCGAGGGCCGCAAGGGCATGGAGGTCAACGTCGCCGTCGGGTACGGCGGGCGGCAGGAGATCGCCGACGCGGTCAAGAAGCTGCTGCTCCAGCATGCCGACGAGGGCACGTCGATCAGGGAGCTCGCGAAGATACTGGACGTCGACCACATCTCGGAGCATCTCTACACCTCGGGTCAGCCGGACCCGGACCTCATCATCAGGACCTCGGGGGAGCAGCGGCTTTCCGGATTCCTGCTCTGGCAGTCGGCGCACTCCGAATTCTGGTTCACGGAGGCCTACTGGCCCGCATTCCGCCGTGTCGACTTCTTGCGTGCGATGCGTGATTACGCTTGGCGACACCGCCGGTTCGGCAACTGATTCGGCGCGGCGCCGCTAATCGCGAAACGGTTTCCGGTAACGCTGTTATCGATCAACGTGAAGGAAACCAAAAAGCAGGGCCCCGGGCTGGTGCCCAGGGCCCTGCTTTCAGCTAAGCGCTCAGTGCTTGCTC
Source organism: Amycolatopsis xylanica (assembly GCF_900107045.1). GTDB lineage: Bacteria > Actinomycetota > Actinomycetes > Mycobacteriales > Pseudonocardiaceae > Amycolatopsis > Amycolatopsis xylanica. The sequence continues at coordinate 863,098 of NZ_FNON01000003.1, read as the reverse complement.
AGCGAGTGGAGGATCAGCGCCGGGGTGGTGGCGATGCCGGTGTAGGCACCCGCGACCACGGCGGCCGCGCCGTAGCCCAGCGCGCCACCGCCATCCATGAACCAGGAGGCGGCGTCGCCGAACGACGGCCAGTCGTCGCTGTGGGTCGCGGCGGCGGGCTCGCCGGCCGGAGCGGCCAGCGCCGTCCCGCCGAACACCGACAGGCCAATTGCAGTAGCGGCAACGATGCCAGCAACCTTCTTCACTATGCACACACTCCTAGATTGAGAATCGGGGTCCGGGGCACCGGAGGTCCGGTGGTGTGTCCCGCAACACGAAAATTACTAGTGATTCCCCCGTCATGCTGCTCCGATGACACCATTGTGTGAGGCTGGAATGGCGTCCTTCACTCGCTCGGGTTCATTTTCGGCGCGTAAGAATGCGGTCATGATCGTCGCGTGCTAACGCCTGTTTACCGCAATTGTTTACACAAGTGTCCCATGATCCATTCGAACGAGTGTTCCCGATACGGGTGGTCCATCACGCAGAGTAACTTCCACCCCGGGTTGATGTCCCGCGACCAACAGTGAGATGACAGTTCGGCGAATCACCTGTGTGGCTGCCTGCACGAAATCCGGAACGCAGGTAACTTTCGCAGTGAGGGTTCGCGTCCCATGCGGATCCTCGCGGGAGGCCCTGGTCGTGGCTGTGGCAGATCGGGTGGCGAAGCCACTCATGAAGCGCGCGAGGGGGCCGGCACCCGGCCCTCGTGGCCGTACGACCTGACAAACCGTCAGGGAGAACGGACAGCCAGGGAAGTGCCCGGCCCAGCGAGTGGCGGGCGTGGTGCCCACGCCCACGAGGGAGATGCCGTCGTGACTGCGCAGCGTTTACCCCGCAAGGCCTCTGGCCGTTCTTCGACCGGTGCCTCTGGCACTGAGAAAGCCTCATCCGAGTCCCAGCCGCACACCTATGTGCTCGACACGTCGGTACTGCTTTCAGACCCGTGGGCAGTGACCCGATTCGCCGAGCACTGTGTGGTGCTTCCGCTCGTCGTGATCAGTGAACTGGAGGCGAAACGCCACCACCCCGAACTGGGCTGGTTCGCCCGTGAAGCCCTGCGCATGCTCGACGACCTGCGCCGTCAGTACGGCAGGCTCGACGCGCCGCTCCCGATCGGGGAGGAGGGCGGCACCATCCAGGTCGAGCTGAACCACACCGACCCGTCGGTGCTGCCGGTCGGCTTCCGCACTGACTCGAACGACCACCGCATCCTCGCCTGCGCGCTGAACCTGGCCGTGGAGCGTCCCGGGGTCACCCTGGTGACCAAGGACGTCCCACTGCGGGTCAAGGCGGGCGCGGTCGGCCTGGACGCGGACGAGTACCGCGCCCAGGAGGTCACGCCGTCCGGCTGGACCGGGATGGCCGATGTCGACGCGCCGCAGACGCTGCTCGACGCGCTGTTCCACACCAGCTCGGTCGACCCGGTCGAGTTCGGGCTCGACGAGGTCGCCGAGATGCCCTGTCACACCGGGCTGCGGCTGCTCGCGGGCAGCTCCAGCGCGCTGGGGCGGGTCACGGCCGACAAGCGGATCCGGCTGGTGCGCGGTGAGAAGGAGGCGTTCGGGCTGCACGGCCGGTCGGCGGAACAGCGCGTGGCGCTGGACCTGCTGCTCGACTCCGACGTCGGCATCGTGTCGCTCGGCGGGCGCGCGGGCACCGGCAAGTCGGCGCTGGCGCTGTGCGCGGGCCTCGAATCGGTCATGGAACGGCGCGCGCACCGCAAGGTCGTCGTGTTCCGGCCGGTCTACGCGGTCGGCGGGCAGGACCTCGGCTATCTTCCCGGCTCCGAGAGCGAGAAGATGTCGCCGTGGGCGCAGGCGGTGTTCGACACCCTCGGCGCGCTGGTCAGCCAGGACGTGCTGGACGAGGTCTTCGACCGCGGGATGCTCGAGGTGCTGCCGCTCACGCACATCAGGGGCCGCTCGCTGCACGACACGTTCGTCATCGTGGACGAGGCGCAGTCCTTGGAGCGCAACGTCCTGCTGACCGTCCTCTCGCGACTCGGCACCGCGTCGCGGGTGGTCTTGACGCACGACGTCGCCCAGCGCGACAACCTGCGGGTCGGCAGGCATGACGGCGTCTCGGCGGTCATCGAGAAGCTGAAGGGCCACCCGCTCTTCGCGCACGTCACCCTCACCCGCTCCGAGCGCTCGCCCATCGCGGCGCTGGTGACCGAGATGCTGGAGGACCACGGCGCATAGAAACGGGATAAAGCGGGCTTTATCCCGTTTCGGGATAAAGCCCGCTTTATGTCACCAGCCCGCGGGCAGCGGGCGGCCTTCGGCGAAGCCCGCCGCGCTCTGCACGCCCAGCACGGCCTTCGAGTGGAACTCCTCGAGCGAGCGCGCGCCCGCGTAGGTGCACGACGACCGCACGCCGGCGCAGATCGAGTCGAGCAGGTCCTCGACGCCGGGACGCTGCGGGTCGAGCGCCATCCGCGACGCGGAGATGCCCTCCTCGAACAGCGCCTTGCGCGCCCGGTCGAAGACGTTGTCGGTCCGCGTCCGCGCGCCGACCGCCCGCTTCGACGCCATCCCGAACGACTCCTTGTACGGCCGCCCCTGCTCGTCGTAGCGCAGGTCGCCCGGCGATTCATGGGTGCCGGCGAACCATGAGCCCACCATCGCGGCCGACGCGCCCGCGGCCAGCGCCAGCGCGACGTCGCGCGGATGCCGCACACCGCCGTCGGCCCAGACGTGCTTGCCCAGCTCGCGGGCGGCGGCGGCGCATTCGGCCACGGCCGAGAACTGCGGCCGCCCGACGCCGGTCATCATCCGCGTGGTGCACATCGCGCCCGGCCCGACACCGACCTTGACCACGTCGGCGCCCGCGTGGATCAGGTCGCGCGTGCCCTCGGCCGTGACGACGTTGCCCGCCACCACCGGTACCTTCGGCGAGACCGACCGGACCGCCTTCAGCGCGGCGATCATCTTCTCCTGGTGCCCGTGCGCCGTGTCGACCACGAGCACGTCGACGCCGGACGCGAGCACCGCCTCGGCCTTCGCGGCGACATCGCCGTTGACGCCGACGGCCGCGGCGACGCGCAGCCTGCCGCCCGCGTCGACCGCGGGCGTGTACATCTCCGCGCGCAGCGCGCCGACGCTGGTCAGGACGCCGGCGAGCCTTCCGTCGGCGTCGACGCCGAGCGCCAGCTTGGCGCCGTGGTCGTGCAGCCGCTCGAACACCTCGCGCGGCGCGGTGTCCAGCGGGAGCGTCACGGCGGCGGGCTCGGCCACCTCGGCTAGCCGCGCGAAGCGGTCGACACCGGCGCAGGCGCTCTCGTCGACGATGCCGACCGGCCTGCCGTTTTCGTCGACGACCACGACCGCGCCGTGCGCCCGCTTGCTGACCAGGTTGAGCGCGTCGGCGACGGCGTCACCGCCGGTCAGCACGACGGGGGTGTCCCACACGGTGTGGCGGCTCTTCACCCAGGCGACGATGTCGTGCACGGCCGCCGGGTCGACGTCCTGCGGCAGCACGACCAGGCCGCCGCGGCGGGCCACCGTCTCGGCCATCCGGCGGCCTGCGACGGCGGTCATGTTGGCCACCACGAGGGGAATGGTCGCGCCCGTCCCGTCCACAGTGGACAGGTCGACGTCGAACCGGGACTCCACGTCCGAGCGGCCCGGCACCAGGAACACGTCGTCGTAGGTCAGGTCGTGAGCTGGGGTATGTCCATCAAGAAAGCGCACGAGTCACCACTGTAACCGCATGGCAGACTCGAAGCATGGCCGACCGCGATCGTGACGAAGTGGGACGGGCTCGTAACGCCAGGCCACGGGACGGTCTCGGCAGGCCGCTCCCGTACGACGCCGAGGGGGTCGAACGCCAGCCGGAGGGCATCGAGCGGACCCCGGACCAGGCGCTCGCCGAGGCTCAGCGGCTGCTCGACGACGGCAAACCGTTCCACGCGCACGAGGTGTTCGAGGACTCCTGGAAGTCGACCGACGGCCCCGAGCGCGAGCTCTGGCGCGCGCTCGCCCAGCTGGCGGTCGGGCTGACCCATATCGCGCGCGGCAACGCCGTCGGCGGGGCCGCGCTGCTGCGGCGTGGCTCGGAGAATCTGGAGCCGTTCGCCGCCGAGCCGCCGCACGGCGTCGACATCGCCGGGCTGACGGGGTGGGCGGCCGCGCTGATCGAGGAAGCCAAGGTCAAGGCCAGGCCGGCACCGGTGCCGCCGAAACTGAAGCGGTGAGCTCCGGGGTCAGTGGAGCCCACCGCTTCAGCGGGGGAGAGCGGCACTGTTGGGGGGAACAGTTCCGCTCTGGGGAGGGGAGCGAGGCTGGGAGGCGGTCCAGCCCCGCTCCCGGCTCAGCTGTGCAGCGCGCCCGCGGCCGTGGCGACCGGTGCGGGAGCAGCGGCGGGAGCGACCGGCGCCGCGGCGGACCGGACGACCTCGTTCGCGGACTTGCCGCAGACCTTCTTCTTCTCGGCGGCGGTCATCTTCGCGCCGACGATCTTCGTCTGGCCGACCACGCCGGGCGCGGGGCCTTCACCGCTGAAGTTGCGGACGAACCAGTTGTAGTGGCCCCACTTGCGTGAGCCGTACCAAAGTTCGTATTCGCCACCGGAGACCCGCATGACCGGCGAACGGTCCAGCCCGGCCCAGTGACCCGGTTTGATCGTGGTGCGCGTTTCGACCATGTCGCTGGTCTCCCAGCCCCATTCGCTGCCGAAGGTCGCCTTGTAGGAGACCGACCAGTCGACCAGGAACTGGAAGCCGGCGGTCACGCCGATCTCGTGCGAGACGGAGTTCTTGCCGGTACGGGTGTCGCGGCTGCCGACGACCTGGGTCGACTCGCTGGAGCTGCAGTTGTAGGCGGTGTCGACGCGGCGCCAGTCACCCCAGAAGTCGTTGCCCTTCCAGCCGACCTTGGCGTCACAGGACTTGGTCGCGCGGTCGCAGTCCTTGAGCAGCTCCGCGCGGGACGGGCCCCGGCTGAAGGACGCGGAGCTGGCCTTGTCGTTGAAGTCGCTGCCGAAGTTGGCCTCGTCGTTGGCGTACCACTCCTGGGTCGCACCCTGGAGGTCGCCGTGTTCGTAGAAGGTGACGTAGCAGTCGGCGTAGGTCCTGAACGACGAGACCTTGTCGTTCCACCAGCCCTGCCAGAAGTTCAGGTTCTGGGTTTGGCCGTCACGGCAGGTGTCACCGGTGACGGTGAGGCTGGCGCCGCCGAAGTTGCCGTGTTCGTAGAAGGTCGCGACGGTGACGCCCGCGGCCGCGCTCAGCGCGCGCTGTTCCGTTTCGAAGCACCGCACCGACTGGGTGCCGGTGTCGGCGACGCAGTGCGAGCCGGGCGACGCCGCCTGTGCGGACGTGCTGAAGCCGGTGCTGGCCATGAGGACGGCCAGCGCGATCAGTACCGGTCTGACGTATTTCACGTCGAGTTTCTCCTCAGTGCACGGATACCGCTCCCGATCGGGAGCGGCACGTCACCGAGTCCACCGTGAAAGCGACCGGATGCCCACGTGGAACGACCGGCAAGATCCGCCGGTCAAAAACTGCCGGTCTCGGCGCGCAGCTCCTCGGCCAGCGCGCGCGTTTCCGGGGTGCCCCAGGCCAGGCAGAACTCGAGCGCGTTCGCCCGGGTTTCGCGGGCCTGCGTGGTCTCGCCGAGGTCGTCGAGCACCGCGGCCAGGTCGCGCTGCGCGCGCACGCGCGTGTGGCCCGCGCCCGTCTCGCGCAGCAGTTTGACCGCGGCGGCCAGCTCGTCGCGGGCGGCTTCGAGGTCGCCGACGCCCCGGAGCGCCGAGCCGAGGCCGTGGCGGGCGCGTGCCTCGCCGCTGCGCATGCCCGCCTCGCGGAACAGGCCGACGGCCTCGGTGAACACCGCCAGCGCCTGCTCCCACTCCTGCCGCGCGCTCAGCGCGTTGGCGAGCGGGAGCAGCCGGTGGGCGAGCAGGATGGCGCCGCCGCCGGTCTCGGGGTGATGCTCGGGGCGGCGGAAGAAGGCGACCGCGCGCCGGTGCGTGTCGATGGCCTCGTCCGGCCTGCCCTCGGCGAGCAGCAGGGTGGCCCGCGCCGACCTGGCGATGTGCTCGCCGAGCGGGTCGGCTCCGGCGAGGAACCGGTCGATGGCCTGGTCGATGGTCGCCGACGCGGCGGCCAGGTCACCGATGGACCGGTCGAGCGAGGCCAGGTAGAACAGCGACCAGCCCGCTTCGGCGTGCTCACCGGCCTTGTCGCTCGCGGCGAGCGCCAGGCGGCACAGCCGCACGCCTTCCTCGCGTCGTTCGAGCAGCACGCCGACCGCCCAGCCGAGCAGGTTGAGCTGCACCGCCTCGTCGCGCGTGCTGCCGATCGCGCGCGCGGCGGCGACGCCGAGTTCGAAGACCTCCGGCCAGATTTCGGGCGCGACGCCGAGGTCGGAGTACCAGTGCATCGCCTCGGTCAGCGCGAGCACGTCGTCGTGACGGCCCTCACTCGCGGCGACGCGCAACGCGGCGATCCAGTCGCGCTGCCTGCTTTGCAGCCAGGCGAAGGCTTCCTGCCGGGTTCCGATAGCCGCTACCGGTGCTGATCGGACAGTCCGATGTGGACGGATGGTCGGCGGCAGGAAGTGCAGTCCTGCCTTGGTGGCGCTGGTGAGCAGCCAGTCGGTGAAGCGGCGCTGGGCGTCTTCGTGCGGATCGTCGGCGAGCAGCGCACGCGCGAAGGCGTGGAGCAGGTCGTGGAACTCGTAGTGCTGGTCGGACGCCATCGGGGTGAGCAGGCTGGCGTCGGCGAGCTCCTCGATCGCGTCCGCGGCAACGCATTCGGGCAAGTCCGCGACGACGGCGGCCACCTCGGCCGACAGCTCGCCGTCGACCAGCGCGAGCCTGCGGAACACGGTGGCGGCCTGTTCGCTGAGCTGCCGGTAGGACACGTCGAACGCCGCGCGAACCCGCAGGTCACCGGCTTCCAATGCGGGAAAACGGCTCTCGCCGAGCCGGTCGGCGAGCTGGCGGATCGACCAGCGCGGCCTGCTCGCCAGCTGGTTGCCCGCGATGCGCAGCGCCAGCGGCAACCGGCCGCACAGCTCGGCGACCTGCGCGGCGGCCAGCGGCTCTTGGTCGATCCGCGCCTGTCCGGCGATGCTCGCCAGCAGGTCGAGCGCTTCGGCGCTGTCCAGGCCGTCGAGGGTCTGCCAGGCCGCGGACTCCAGCCCGGTCAGCCCGCGCCTGCTGGTGATGATGGTGAACGAACCGGGCATGGTGGCCGCCAGCGGCCGGGCCTGCGCCTCGTCCGCGGCGTTGTCGAGCAGCACCAGCACCGGCCGTTCCCGTTGCAGCGCACGGTAAAGCGGCACGAGGTCGTCGAGCTGCTGAGGCAACTGGTCCTCTTCGACGCCCAGCGCGCCGAGCAGCCGTCGCAGCAGCTGGGGCGGCGCCGGTGGCCGTTCGGCGAGCCCGTCCAGTTCGAGGAACAGGAAGCCGCCGGGGAAGATCGGCGCGAGCGTGGCGCCCGCGCGGATCGCGAGGCTGGTCTTGCCGATGCCGGGCGGGCCGGTGAGCACGGCCGTCGACGTCGTCTGATCCTTGCCGAGCTCGACCAGCCAGTCGAGCTCGGCGTCGCGCCCGGCGAAGTCGCCGATCGCGCACGGCGGTTCGCACAAGGCCTTGGTGAAGCCGGGAAGCGCGTTCTCCTGGCCGGTCCTGGCGGTCTTCGCGATGCGGTGGATGAGCAGGCGTTCGCTGGACCCGAGCCCGGCGGCCGTCACGAGCGCTTCGACGGTGCGCCGCTGCGGCGCGCGGGCGCGGCCTCGTTCGAGGTCGCTGATCGCGCGCACGCTGATGCCCGAGCGCTCCGCGAGCTCTTCCTGCGTCAAGCCGGCCGTGCGTCGAGCGGCGCGGAGCAGTTCGGCCAGGTCCGGGGACAAACGCTCAGTCCCACCCGGTCGAGGCGGCCTTCTCGGCGCCGATCGTCGTGCTCTCCCCGTGGCCGGTGCGGACCTCGGTGCCGTCGGGTAGTGCGAAAAGCTTGTCGTGGATGGACTTCACGATGGTCGGATAGTCCGAATAGGACCGTCCGGTGGCTCCGGGGCCGCCGTGGAACAGCGTGTCGCCGGTGAAGAGCACGCCGAGTTCCGGCGCGTAGAGGCAGACCGCGCCCGGCGCGTGGCCCGGGGTGTGCAGCACCCGGAGCTCGGTGCCCGCGACGGTCAGCGTCTGGCCGTCGGTGAGCTCGCCGTCCGGCGCGCGGCCGGGATGCGTGAGGTCCCAGAGCACCCGGTCCTCGCGGTGCAGCAGGATCGGCGCGCCGGTGCGCTCGGCGAGCGCGGGCGCGGCGTTGACGTGGTCGTTGTGCGCGTGCGTGCTGACGATCGCGACCAGCTTGCGGTCGCCGACGACGTCGGCGATGGCCTCGGCGTCGTGCGCCGCGTCGATCACCAGCACCTCGGTGTCGTCCCCGATCAGCCAGACGTTGTTGTCGACCGCCCAGCTGCCGCCGTCGAGCTCGAAGGTGCCCGAAGTGACCACGTTCTGTACCACTGCCGCCATAAATATGACTTTAGCGACCGTTTGACATACCGTCGGTACGTACTGGAGAGTAGACTTACTGACGGTAAGAAAGGGGTCGTGATGCTGGCCGAGCCGTTCGAGCTGCGCTGTGGCGCCGTGCTCCCGCACCGGATCGTGAAGTCGGCGCTGAGCGAGCAGCTCGGCGACCGCCACAACCGGCCGAGCGTGGACCTCATCTCCCTTTACCGTACTTGGGCGCGAGGCGGCGCCGGCGCGCTGATCAGCGGAAACGTGATGGTCGATCCGACCGCGCTCGGCGAGCCGCGCAACGTCGCGATCCCGGTCGTGCCCGATCCGGTCGACTACAAGCCGTGGGCCGAGTCGGTCGCGAGCACCGGTGCGCAGCTCTGGGCGCAGCTGAACCACCCCGGCAGGCAGAGCCCTCGATTCCTGTCTCGGCAGCCGGTCGCGCCGTCCGCCGTCCCGTTCGCCGACCGCGGCATCCGCTCGGTGTTCGCGACGCCGCGCGCGCTGACCTCGGCGGAGGTCGAGGCGCTGGTCGAGCGGTTCGTGCTGGCCGCGTCGACCTTCGCGGACGCCGGGTTCGCGGGCATCCAGCTGCACGGCGCGCACGGGTACCTGATCTCGCAGTTCCTTTCGCCGCTGACGAACCAGCGCACCGACGAGTGGGGCGGCGACGCCGTCCGACGGCGCCGATTCCTGCTGGAGCTGGTCCGCCGGATCCGGGCCGAACTGCCCGCGCGTGTCCCGCTTTCGGTGAAGCTGAACAGCGCCGACTTCCAGCGTGGCGGGTTCACCGAGGAGGAGTCGCTGGAGGTCGTGCGCGAGCTCGGCGAGGCCGGGCTCGATCTGCTCGAGATTTCCGGTGGCACGTACGAGAAGGCCGCGATGATGGGGGTGACGCGCGCGAGCTCGGTGCGCCGCGAGGCCTATTTCCTCGACTACGCCGCGAAAGCGCGCAAGGTTTCCGATGTCGCGCTGATGGTGACCGGCGGGTTCGCCACGGTGGACGGCATGAACGAGGCGTTGCGGTCCGGCGCGCTCGACGTCATCGGGCTCGGCAGGCCGATGATCGTCGACCCGGAGCTGCCCCGGCGGCTGCTCGCCGGTGCGGACGTCCGCGCCGAACGTCTGTGCCCCAAGACTGGCATCCGCCTCGCCGACAGCCTGCTGGAAATCCAGTGGCACACCCAGCAAATGCACCGCGTCGCCGCCGGGAAGCCGGTCGACAAGCGGCGCGGCGCCTGGCGGTCGCTGATCACCGCGGGCGTCAGCGATCCGTTGAATGCCTTTCGGCGGGTACGCGCCTAGATCCCGTGTTCCCAGATCGAGGTCTGGGCCTGCTCCGCGCGGATCCGCCAGCTCTGCCGCCGGAAACGCAGTACGACGAAGGCCAGCAGCGCGCTGCTCAGCGCCGCGGCGACCCCGGCCAGCACGAAGTCGTCGGCCCGCACCATGATCGAAACCAGTGCCAGCCCGGCGAGCACCACGACGGCGGTGAGCAGGGTGCCGGTGCCGCGTGGATGCCAGATCCAGTCATCACCCTCGCGGACCTCGCGTTGTAACTCGGTCGCGGCCTGGACCAGCGCGGGATCGGCGACCTGGAGTTCGAGCACCCGCCACGCGGCGCGCCCGCAGGTGTCGCGCTGGGCCTGTGTGGTCATCACCAGCTTTCCGTCCCTGGTGACACTGCAGGCGGCGCAGGCCTGCGCGTAGAGCGCGGTCGCCAGCCGCAGCCGAAGTTGTTGATCAAAAGGGCTGACGGTTAATAACCGTTCTAATTCGTGAATCGTTTGCGAATCGTATTCGGGCACCCGAAACCTCCTTCAACCGTTACTTCGGCCGGTCGGTTCTGCATGATACGGTCTGCAAATTGCATAAGGGGAATCCTGGTCGAAGAAAATCGCAGGGGTCGTCATGTCGGGTTCAGCCCAGCTCAGTTCGAGCCGGTTCGCGATCATCGCCGTCATCGCGAACCTGATGCTGTGCACGCTGCTCGGGCTGGCGTGGGTGCTGATCGGGAAAACCGGGAATGAGCCCGACTCACCCTCGGCGTCGCCGGAGGGTTTGTCGCTCGTGTCGCCGTCAACCCCTTCCCCCGCAACGACTTTCGCGCCACCGATCACGACGGTGACCACCTTGCCGAGTTATCCGCCTACTGTGACGGTGCGGAGCACGGAAACGTTACCGCCGGAGTGGGAAAGGATTTCCGCGCCCGCCGGGCTGGACATGATCATTCCGCGTGGCTGGCCGACGAAAACGGTCCCGGAACCCGGCAGCATGCAGGCGACCGATCCGGGTGACCCGAAGCGGATTCTCAAATTCGGCGGCGCCGAGCCCGCGGATCCGGCCGATATCCAAACGTTCCATCAACGCTATGAGCGCCAGGTCGCGCAGCGATCCGGATATGTGCTGCTCGGGCTGCGGCCCACCTCCGTGCGCGGGCACGAGGCGGTCGACTGGGAATTCGAATGGAATGCCCCGGAAGGCCGCCGCCATGTCCGGTCCGTCTACTGGCGGGCAGGCGGGATCGAGTACTACGTCTACGCGCACGGCCCGCTCGCGACCTGGTCAGAGACAGCCGCCATCGCCGCCGCGATGGTCAGTGGTTCGACGCCCTGAGGGGGCCATCCGAGATGACCGAAATCCCCGTCAGAAGACCGGGAAGACCCGACGACACCACGCGTTACCTGTGCGCGGCGTCCTATTTGGACCCGTCGTACGCGACCAGCGCGCTCAAGGAGTTCCTGGTCGAACCGACCCGGCCGATCCCGCCGTCACCGGGGCTGGATTCGGTGCGGGTGCTCGCCGAAGCGGTGCGCGCGCGGGTCCGGCGGAAGGTCTTGGACGCGACGCTGCTCTTCCTGATGGCGGTCTTCGTGATCCTGTCGTGGGACAACCCGCTGCTCTACGGCTGGATCGCGTTCGGCCTTTTCGTCGGTGGCGCGGACTTCGTCACGAAGATGGGCTCGAGCGCCAACTCCGGCTCCCGCACGGTGAAGATCATCGGCGCCGCGGTGGTCGTCGGCCTGGTGCTGTGGCTGATTTCCCAGTATGGCAGCGAGTTGTTCGGCGGCGGCAGTTCCGGCTACTACCGCACGGCGGCGGAGTACAGCTCGACCACCGGCGAGACCGTCCGGTCGGTGTTCGCCTGGATCCTCGTGTTCATCGTGCTGGCGGTGCTGGTCGGCGAGCGGTTCAGCACCTGGCAGCTGCTCACCAGCCGGTTCAGCCGGGGCGCCGCGCCGCGGCCTGCCGACCACGACCTCGCGCCGAGCATGTTCGCCGAGGACTTCCGCGCCGAGCTGCAGCGGCACCAGCAGGTGAGCAGGCAGGCGGCCGGCGACACCCCGCTGATCGTGCACCGGGGCTACAACCCGTTCGTCGGCTCCGGCGTCCGCCGCCAGTCGTGGTCGATGGCCATCCCGCTGGAACGGCTGCCGGAGGACCAGCGCACCGGCGACAAGCCGTTGACCACGGCCTCGATGTACGCCGGAATCCGTGCCGCCGTCGAGGATCTGCGCCGCGACGGCGTGCTCTCGCCCGACGGCAGGCTGGGTGAGCTGAAGGTCGACGGCGCCGTGTACACCCCGGCGACCGAGCTGATCCACCACTTCCACACCCCGGACGCGCTGGCGTACCTGCCGGCGGCCGACCGCCCGCCGTACGGCCACCTCGCCCACGACGAGGCCGAGCGCGTCCGGCTGCAGCCGAAGGAATGGGCGCGCTACTACCTCTGCTTCCAGGTCGAGACCTGGAACCGCGAGCTGGTGGTGTCCACCTATCTGCACGTGGCGGTCACCGAGTCGACGCTGTATCTCGAATGGACGCCCTGCGTGCTGCCGCCGATCCGGTCCCAGTACCAGGTGGTCGACAAGATGCGCCCGAACTCGCCGAGACCGCTGTTCGACGGCCTCCTCGAGTGGCTGAAGCTGCCGATCACGGTGCCCGGCAGGCTGGTCAACCTGTTCAGCAGGGTCCGCCAGCCCAAGCGGGAAGCGGGTGTGCTCGACCCGGATCGCTACGGCTCGCTCCTGAGCCTGCGTGAGCTGGCGGCTTCGGCCAACGTCAGCAACTACTTCCAGCTGCTCGACGTGGAGCGCTACGACAAGATCATCGAGAGCAGGCTGCTGCCCGCCATCGCCCGGATCCTGCGCGAGTCCGGGTACTCCGAGGCGCGCTTCGAGCAGCAGGCCGCGGTCGTCACCACCAACAACGTGAACGTCATCGGCATCAACAACGCGCCGATCACCCAGACCGGCCCCAACTCGGGCTCGATCACCACCAAGATGGCCCCGCCCGCGCGGGCCAAGGACTGAGGAGAACGCCAGTGGGCGACCGCATCAACAACCGCGTCACCATCAGCGGCAGCTCGGACGGGCCGATCGTGCAGACCGGCCACAACAGCGGAACCCTGATCGTCGGCAGCCCCCAGGCCACGGTCGCCGCGCAAGACCTGGCCGCGCTGCTGATCGCCTTGCGCTCCCAAGCCGCGCAGGCCCAGCTGGACAAGGCCTCGGTCGTCGAGGACAACCTGGACGACCTCATCGCCGACGCCCAAGCCCCCGAGGTCGCCATCCCCGCGGTCGTCCAAAGCCGCTGGACCAAGGTGAAGGGCCTGCTGGGCGGTCTCACGGAGTTCACCGACCTGATCGCCAAGATCTCCGACCACATCCACCGCCTCTTCGGCTGACCCCGCCCCCGCGTGTCGTCCATCCAGGTACGCGTGTCGTCCGTCTGTGTACGCGTGCCGTCCGTTCCCGTACGGCCCGATGCCGCGGATTTCGCGGACGCGGATGGACGGCAGCCGTGCACAGATGGACGGCACGCGTACGCCGCTGGACGACACGCGTGCACAGATGGACGACACGCCGGAGACTAGGTGCCTTTGAGGAGGGAGCGGACGGTGTCGATCGTGTCGGCGTCGGCGGGGTCCTTGTCGGGGCGGTAGCGGACGACGCGAGCGAAGCGGAGCGCGACGCCGCCCGGGTAGCGGGTGCTGGCCTGGGCGCCGTCGAGCTCGATCTCGACGACCAGCTCGGGACGGACGTGGACCACCCAGTCGGTGCGGCTGGTTTCGATCTCCTGGAAGCGGGTGGTCTGCCAGGCGAGCAGCTCGTCGGTCATGCCCTTGAACGTCTTGCCGACCATGATCGGCGGGCCGCCGTCGGGGTCGCGGGCGCCGAGATGGAGGTTGGACAGGGTGCCGGTGCGCCTGCCGTGACCCCACTCGGCGCCGAGCACCACCAGGTCGATGGTGTGCACCGGCTTCACCTTGAGCCAGGCGCGGCCTCGGCGCCCGGCCGCGTACGGCGAGTCGAGTGCCTTGACCATCACACCCTCGTGGCCCGCGGTCATCGCGTCGTCGAGGACGCGTTGCGGGTCGGGCGGGTTGATCTCGCCGGGGATGACGTGCTCGCCCGCGACCTTGCGCAGCGCGACGTTGCGCTCGGCCAGCGGCGCGTCGAGCAGGTCGACGCCGTCGAGGTGCAGGCAGTCGAAGAAGTACGGCCGGAGCAGGAGCGCGCGGACCTGCTCCTCGCGGGTGCTGCCGAAGCGGCTTTGCGTTTCCTGGAAGGGCCTCGGCCTGCCGTCGTCGGTGAGCGCGAGCGTCTCGCCGTCGAGCACGACCGACTCGCACGGCAGCGCGCGCACCAGCTCGACCAGCTCGGCGACGCTGCCGGTGATCTCGCGCAAGGTCCTGGTGTAGATGTGGATCTCGTCGCCGTCGCGGTGCACCTGGATCCGCGCACCGTCCATTTTGTACTCGACGATCTTGCCCTCGTGCTCGGCGACGGCCTCGTCCATCGACTCGGCCGGTGACGCGAGCATCGGCCGGATCGGCCTGCCGAGCCGAAGCCGGAACTCCGCCAGCTCCGCCTCACCGCCGTTGATCGCGGCCTCGGCGGTCACCGGCAGCTCACCCGAGAGCATGAACGCCCGGCGCACCACGTCCACCGCGACGCCGGCCGCGGCGGCCACCGCGTCGACCATCACGCCTTCCAGCGCACCCTGCCTCAGCTCCCCGGTGATCAGCCGGAACAGGAAGTCCTGCTCCTCGGACGTGGCCCGCCCGAACAGCTCCCCGAGCACCTCGGCGCGCCGCTTCGCCGAGCCAGCGCCCGCCGTGACGGACAGCTCCGCCAGCGCGGCGTCGACCTCGCCGATGGTCAGCGACGCCTCTTGGGCAGGCGTCACTCCCAGCTCGGCGAGCGTGCGCCAGCCGGTGCCGATCCGGCCCTGGCGGATCTGGCCGGTGAGGATCGCCGTGACCGCGGGCAGCTCGGCGGCATCGGCGGCCCGCAGCACCCCGGCGATGACCTCGACCTTGGTCTTGCGCGAGCGGGTGGCGGCGATCGCGGCTGACGCGGAGACGACGTCGGTGAGCAGCATGTTCGACATCATGCGCCTCGGGACCGACAATTTCAGGGGACCGGAGGTGCGCCATGAAGCGCTCGGCTCTCACTCCGGCGGCGGAAAAGGTGCTCGACGTCGCTGGACGGCTCTTCTACGAGAACGGGATCCATGCGGTCGGGGTGCAGTTGATCGCCCAGCGCGCCGGGGTCACGAAGAAGACCCTGTACGCGCGCTTCGGCTCCAAGGACAAACTGGTCGAGCAGTGCCTCGCCCGCCGCGACGAGCGCTGGCGCGAGCACGTCGCGAAGACACTCGACCGCAACCCGCGCGATCCGCCCATCCGCCGCTTGCTGCGCGTGTTCGACGCGCTCGACGCTTGGATGGCGCTCGAGAACCACCGTGGCTGCGGCTTCGTCAACGCTCATGCCGAGCTGCCCGACGGCGCGCACCCGGGGCGGCATGTCATCGGCGCGAACAAGATCTGGATGCTCACCTGCCTGCGCTCGTTGGCGGGCGAAGCCGGTGCCCGCGACCCGCGGCGGCTGGCGTATTCGCTGCTCATCTTGATGGAGGGCGCCACGGTGACCGCTTCGCTCGGCGTCGTGCCCGGCGCGGTGGCACACGCCAAAACGGTCGCCAAGGTGCTCATCGAAGACGCTTGTTAAGCCATCGCGTCGACGGCGGCGCGCAGCCGGTCCGGGGTCAGGGCGGCGTACCCGAGCACGAGGCCGGGGAAGAGCCTGCCGGTCGCGTAGCTCGCCAGGCTCGGAGCGTTGATGCCGCGTCCGGCCAGCTCGCGGCTGAGCTGCACGTCGTTGGTGCCGTCAGGGAGCCGGACGACGACGTGCAGTCCTGCGGCGATGCCGATCGGCCGCCACCCGGGAAACCGGCTGCTCAGCGCGTCGAGCAGCGCGTCGCGGCGCTGCCGGTAGAGCCGCCGTGTCCGCCGGAGATGGCGGTCGTAGCCACCCGAGCGCAGCATCCTGGCGAGCGCGGCCTGCGGCAGCGGTGCGCAGCCGAGGTCGTGGGTGTACTTCGCCGCGACGATCTCCTGCCGCAGGTCCGGCGGGAGCACCAGCCACCCGATCCGCAGCGCGGGCGCGAGCACCTTGCTGACGCTTCCGAGGTACACGACCCGGTCGGGATCGAGCGCACGGACGGCGCCCAGCGCGGGCCGGTCGTAGCGGTGCTCGGCGTCGTAGTCGTCCTCGACGATGAGCCCATCGGTCTCCCGCGCCCACGCGAGCAGCGCGCGTCGGCGTTCCGGGTCGAGCGGCACGCCCAGCGGGAACTGGTGCGCCGCGGTCGTCATCACCGTGGCGCAGTCCGATGTGGACAGCAGGTCCGGCTGGATGCCGTGGTCGTCCACCGGGATCCCGATCGGCCGGAGTCCTTGCGCGGCAAGGAGTTCCGCTTGCCCGCGATGGCTGGGGTCCTCGACGGCGATCCGGCGCTGGCCGCGGGCGTGCAGTGTCTTGGCGAGCAGGCTCAACGCCTCCGCGGCGCCGTTGGTGATCACGATGTCGCCAGCCGTCGCGGGGAGCGCCCGCACCCGGCCGAGGTAGCTCGCGAGTTCGGCGCGGAGCCCGGGATGCCCGGCAGGATCGGGGTAGCCGAGCGCCCGGTCCGGCTCCGCGGCGAGCACCTCCCGTTCGTAGGACAGCCACTCGGCGCGGGGGAACGCGGACAGCGCGGGCAGCCCGGGCCTGAGGTCGAACTCCCAGGTGGGCGCCGGTTCTTCGGCGGCCTGACCACTGGGTTCTGGCTGGTCTAGCGTGGCCACGGTCGTGCCTGAGCCGTGCTTGCTGAGCAGGTACCCCTCGGCGACGAGCTGCTCGTACAGCGCGGTGATGGTGCCCCTGGACAGTCCGAGCTGCCCGGCGAGATCGCGGCTCGACGGCAGCCGCGTCCCCGCGGCGAGCACGCCGGAGCGCACGGCTTCCCGGAGCGCGGACTCGACCGCCTTGCCCCGCCTGCCGCCCGTCGCGGCCGGGAGCAGAAGCTCACGCAAAGTGGTCCACTCAGTACCCATCAATGCTGACCCTACTCTTGGACCACCTGGGGTCGTGAGTGTTTAGACCGGTTAGAACCGGCCGCAGCACTCACGACCCTGGCAAAGTCCGGGCCCAGGTTTCGACGGCGGCCAGGTGTGCGGCGGACATGCCTTCGCGGGGATTCACCGGGATCAGCTCGGTCGGGAGAGGCGCGCGTTTGGCCAGGAAGGCGTCCCGCGGCGCCGGATAGAGATCGAAATCGTCGTCCAGCCAGACGAGCGGGCGCTCGTACGCATAGCGCGCGACGGCTGGGTACTTCCACGACGAGGACGCGCCCGCGAAGGTGATCACCGGCAGCGAGGGCAGCCCGATCGCGGGGCCGATCATGGTGTTCGCCCGGTGCTCCCAGGTGGTCGCCCAAGCCATTTCGAGACCCGTGCGCTCGGCGAGTGCGAGCAGATCAGGGCCATGATCGGGGTTCAGCCACATGCGCAACGGTGTGCGCCTGCTCCACCCGGACAGGCGGAACCGGTGCTCGGTGAACCCCGCCGGGCGCGCGCCGGGTGGCGCCGCGAACGGGTTCAGCGGGCCGTCGATGTCGAGCAGGAGGAGCGGGCGCAAGTCAGCGGGCGGTCTCGCGGGCCGACGGGCTGGGTGCGTCCTCGGAAGCGATCCAGCTGGCGAGCAGGCGCAGGCCGTTCTCGGACTCGGAACCGGGGTCGGCCGTGTAGATCACGATGCCCTGGTCGAGGTCGCCCTGCAGCCGCATCGTCTCGTAGTTCAGCCGGAGCTCACCGACGACGGGGTTGTTGATCACCTTGACGCCGCTGGCCTTCTCGCGCACCGACTGCCCGGCCCACAGCTTGCGGAAATCCGCGCTGTGCATGGAAAGTTCGCCGACCAGCTGGGCCAGGCGCGGGTCGTCCGGGTACTTGCCGACCTCCGAGCGCAGGTTCGCGACGACCTCCTTGGCGACCGCTTCCCATTCGGGGTGCAGGTCGCGGGCGGCCTCGTCGAAGAAGAACGCCTTGGGGATGTTGCGCTCGCCCGAAGCGAAGTCGAAGCCGATCGCGGCGCCGAGCGCGTTCCAGGCGAGCACGTCCATATAGCGGCCGAAGATGAACGCCGGCGCCTGGATCGTGTCGAGCAGCAGCTGCAGCTCGGGGCGGACGCGTTGCGGCTTGGGCTTGGTGGCGCGCCCGCGTTTCGGGGTCGCGAGGTTGGTGAGGTACCTCTCCTCATCCGCGTGCAGGCGCAGCGCGCGGGCGAGCGACTCGAGCACGGCGGGGGACACGTTGCGGGCGCGGCCCTGTTCGAGCCGCGTGTAGTAGTCGACGCTGATGCCCGCCAGCTGGGCCAGCTCCTCGCGGCGCAGCCCGGCCACGCGACGCTGGGTGACGCCTTGGGGCAGGCCCAGCTCGGCGGGGTCGAGCGCCGCGCGGCGTGCCTTGAGGAAATCACCCAGTTCTTTCATGGCTCCGAGTATTCAGGAAACGACGGC
Organism: Amycolatopsis xylanica; assembly: GCF_900107045.1. Lineage (GTDB taxonomy): Bacteria > Actinomycetota > Actinomycetes > Mycobacteriales > Pseudonocardiaceae > Amycolatopsis > Amycolatopsis xylanica. The sequence continues at coordinate 844,741 of NZ_FNON01000003.1, read as the reverse complement.
CGCCTGCCTGGTACTGACAGACCCAGGTTGACTGTGACCTGGTCCGGGTCCGCCGCGCGGCCCAAAGTCGGTGGCATGAAACGACGAATTCTCGGTGGTACCGGCATCTCCGTCAGTGAGTACGCGTTCGGCGCGATGATGCTGGGCAAATGGGGCAATCCGGATCATGAGGACGGCGTCCACATGCTGCACGCCGCGATCGACGGCGGCATCAACTTCATCGACACCGCGGACATGTACTCCGACGGCGAGAACGAGCGCATCGTCGGCAAGGCGCTCAAGGGCCGCCGCGACGACGTGGTGCTCGCGACCAAGGGGCACTTCCAGATGGGCCCGGACGCCAACCACGGCGGCAACTCGCGGCGCTGGCTGACCCGTGCGCTCGACGACAGTCTGCGCAGGCTCGACACGGATTACGTTGACCTGTACCAGATCCACCGGCCGGACGCGACGACCGACATCGAGGAGACGCTGTCCGTGCTGACCGACTTCGTGCGGGCGGGCAAGGTGCGCGCGGTCGGCTCTTCGGTGTTCCCGGCCGAGCAGATCGTTGAAGCGCAATGGGTTTCGGAGAAGCGCGGGCTCGTGCGGTTCCGCACCGAGCAGCCGCCGTACTCGATCTTCAACCGTGCCATCGAATCCGCCGTGCTGCCGACGGCCCAGAAGTACGGGATGGGCGTGCTCACCTGGAGCCCGCTGGCCAGTGGCTGGCTCTCCGGCCGGTACGACAAAGCGTCCGATGTGGACATTAATGAGGGCCGGAAGGCGTTGCAGCAGCACAAGTTCGACCCGTCGCTGCCGGAGAACGCGATCAAGCTGGAGGTGGTCGCCGAGCTGAAGAAGCTGGCGAGCGACCTCGGGCGCCCGCTGACCCATCTCGCGCTCGCGTTCGTGCGCGCGCACCCCGGCGTGACGTCCGCGATCATCGGCCCGCGCACCCAGGAGCAGCTCGCCGACCTGCTCGAAGGCGCTGATCTGGAACTCGGCGGCGACGTGCTCGACCGGATCGACGAGATCGTGCCGCCCGGCACCGACCTCAACCGTCTCGACGCCGACTACACACCGCCGGCGCTGGCGGACAAGGCGTTGCGCCGCCGCTAAGTGGTCCATTTTCCGGCACGCCAACTGGCACTGACACCTCGACCACTCGACAGGCCAGGCTGGTCGCATGACGCCTGCCGCACGAGGACTGCTCGCCGGGATCTCCGCCGCGGTGATCGTCGGGGGATCGGTGCCCGTGACCGGCCTGCTCGACGCGTATCCGCTGCTCACCGGCCAAGCGCTGCGCTACGCGCTCGGCGGGGTGCTGCTGCTCGGGTACGCGTGGCTCAGGGGCATCCGGCTGCCGCTGCCCGGCCTCAAGGATCTGCCGATCTTGGTCGCACTGGGGGTGACCGGGATGGTCGGGTTCCAGGCCTGCCTGCTGCTCGCGCAGCGGTACGCGGAACCGGGGCTGGTCGCGGCGCTGCTCGGCGGCAGCCCGCTGGTGCTGGCGCTCGTGACGCCGGTGCTCGAACGCAGGCGTCCGGCCGCGGCGCCCGTGGCGGGCGCCGTGCTCGCCGCCGCCGGGATCGTGGTGCTCGCCGGTGGCGGCGCCAGCCACGGTCCCGGCCTGGCGCTGGCGGTGCTCGCGATGCTGTGCGAGGCGTCGTTCACGCTGCTCGCGGCCGTGCTGGTGCGGCGGATGGGGCCGCTCGGCACGGCCGCGTGCAGCTGCCTGACCGCCGCGCTCGGCGCCGCGGTGCTGGGCACCTTCATCGGTGGCTGGCGGGTGCCGGACGGCCGCGAACTCGCCGCGCTGCTGGTGCTCGCCGTGATCGTCACCGCGCTGGCGTTCTGTCTCTGGTACTTCGCGGTGTCGCAGCTGGGCGCGGATCGCGCGGGCCTGCTGATCGGGCTGATGCCCGCGTCGGGCCTGGCGGTCGCGCTCATCCTTGGCACACAAGGGTTCCGGCCGGCCCAGCTGGTCGGCGTCGCGCTGGTCTCGCTCGGGGTCGTGAGTGGTATGGCCGGTTCTAACCGGCCATACCACTCACGACCTCAGTTGCCGCCGCGTGCCATCCGGAGCACGTCGAGTGCCTCGTCCAGCTGAGCTTCGGTGAGCTTGCCGCTGGCGACGTGGCCGCGTTCCAGCACGACCTCGCGGATCGTCTTGAGTTCCTTGAGCGCCTGCTTCGCGACGGCGGCGGCCTCTTCGTAGCCGATGTACTTGTTGAGCGGCGTGACGATCGACGGCGAGCCCTCGGCGTACGTGCGCGTGCGGTCGGTGTTGACGGTGATGCCCGCGAACACCTTGTCCGCCAGCAGGCGCGAGACGGCCGAGAGCAGCCGCGCCGACTCGAGCACGTTGCGCGCGATCACCGGCAGGTTCACGTTGAGCTGGAAGTTGCCCGCCGCGCCCGCGAACGCGACGGCCGCGTCGTTGCCGATGACCTGGGCGACGACCTGCAGCGTGGCCTCCGGGATGACCGGGTTGACCTTGCCGGGCATGATCGACGAACCCGGCTGCAGGTCGGGCAGCGCGATCTCGGCGAGGCCGGTGCGCGGGCCGGAACCCAGCCAGCGCAGGTCGTTCGCGATCTTGTTCAGCGACACCGCGACCGTGCGCAGGTGCCCGGAGGTCTCGACCACGCTGTCCTGCGTCGCCTGCGCCTCGAAGTGGTCGCGTGCCTCGGTCAGCGGCAACCCGGTGACCGAAGCCAGTTCCAGCGCGACCGCGGTGCCGAAGCCGTCGGGCGCGTTGAGGCCGGAGCCGACCGCGGTGCCGCCGATCGGCAGCTCGCCCAGCCTGGGCAGGCCGGAGCGCAGCCGCTCGATGCCGAAGCGGACCTGCGAGGCCCAGGCGCCCGCCTCCTGGCCGAGGGTGATCGGCACGGCGTCCATCAGGTGCGTGCGGCCGGACTTCACGACATCGGCCCACTCCGTGGCCCGCGCTTCGATCGTCGACGCGAGGTGCTCGAGCGCCGGGATGACGTCGCTCAGCACGGCCTCGGTCGCGGCGACGTGGATGGTCGTCGGGAAGGTGTCGTTCGACGACTGGGAGGCGTTGACGTGGTCGTTCGGGTGCACGTCGCGGCCCAGCGCGCGGGACGCGAGCGTCGCGATGACCTCGTTGGCGTTCATGTTCGACGAGGTGCCGGACCCGGTCTGGAACACGTCGATCGGGAAATGCGCGTCGTGGCGGCCTTCGGCGACCTCGTCCGCGGCGGCGGCGATCGCCTCGGCGACGTCGGCGTCGAGCACGCCGAGCTTCGCGTTGACCCGCGCGGCGGCCGCCTTGAGCAGGCCGAGCGCGCGGATCTGGGCGCGCTCCAGGCCCCGGCCGGAGATGGGGAAGTTCTCGACGGCGCGCTGCGTCTGTGCCCGGTAGAGGGCGTCGGCGGGCACCCGCACCTCGCCCATCGTGTCGTGCTCGATCCGGTAGTCCTGTTCAGCCATGACACAAGTTTCGCGCAAGTTAGGGGGCGGTGCGTGGTGGCCTTGAGCACCCCTAGCCACTATAGGATTGCCGTGTTCTCGATCACAGCGCCGACCACCACTGGCTGAGAGGGGCACACCCATGCCCACGGGGGATCCTTTCGACATCCTGATCGTCGGCGCCGGGCCGACCGGGCTGTTCGCCGCCTACTACGCGGGGTTCCGCGGACTGTCCACGGCGATCGTGGACTCGCTGCCGGAGGCGGGCGGGCAGGTCACCGCGATGTACCCGGAGAAGATGATCTACGACGTCGGCGGCTTCCCCGCGGTCCGCGGCCGTGACCTCGTGCAGGGCCTAGTCGACCAGGCGGCGCCGTGGAAGCCGACGTACCTGCTCGGGCGCAAGGCCGAGACGGTCACCGAGAACGGCGACGGCTTCGACGTCGTGCTCGACGGCGGCGAGATCGTGAAGGCCAGGTCGATCCTGATCAGCGCGGGCATCGGCGAGTTCACCCCGCGCCCGCTCCCGGCGGGTGACGGCTGGCTCGGCCGCGGCATGGTGCACTTCGTGCCCTCGCTGCAGGCGCACGCCGGGCAGCACGTGGTCGTGGTCGGCGGCGGCGACTCGGCGTTCGACTGGGTGCTCGCGCTGCACCCGGTGGCGGCGAGCGTGACACTGGTCCATCGGCGCGCCAAGTTCCGCGCGGCCGAGTCGATCGTGCGCGAGGCGCAGGCGCTGGGCGTCCGGATCATCACCGACGCCGAGGTCACCAAGTTCATCGACGTCGACGGAGCGCTCGACTCGGTGGAGATCGCGGTCAAGGGCGCCGAGCCGGTCGTGCTGCCCGCGCAGTCGGTGGTCGCGGCGCTGGGCTTCACGGCGGACCTCGGGCCGATCGAAAGCTGGGGCCTGGAGATCGACCACCGCGCGGTCGCGGTGGACTCGACCATGGCGACGGCGCGGGATCGCGTCTACGCGGCTGGCGACGTCGCGTCCTACCCGGGCAAGGTGAAGCTGATCGCGACCGGCTTCGGCGAGGCGGCGACGGCGGTCAACAACATCGCGGTCAAGCTCGACCCCGAAGCCCACCTCTTCCCGGGGCACTCGTCCAACGCCGAGTAAGGACTCGTGAGTGTTGCGGCCGGTTAGAACCGGTCTAAACACTCACGACCCTCCCTCGCCCGCCCGGGATAAAGCGGGCTTTATCCCGCCCCCGGACGCCCGAGTGCGGGACACGAGGTACCCGAGCGCGGGACACGGCGTGCCTGAGCGCGGGACACGCGATGCCGGAGTGCGGGACACGCGGTGCCGGGGTGTGGGACACGGCCAGGCGGCGTGTCGACCTCTCGGGCACCTCGTGTCCCACGCTGGGGTAGGTCGTGTCCCACGGTCCGGTGGGGTGTGGTGACCACTCCGGTATCCCGTGTTGCCGGGCGGGGTGGGGTGGGGATAAAGCGGGCTTTATGCCGGGCGCGGGGGTGCCTCGGCGGTGGGGGTCGTGAGTGTTGCGGCCGGTTCTAACCGGCCAAAACACTCACGAGTCTTTACGGGGCGGGCGGGGTGATCTTCTGCTTGATCCAGTCCGCGTAGGCGACCGCCGAGGACGTGATCGACGGGGCCGTCGCGCAGATCGGGTCCCCGTTGCCGGGGCGGCTGATGACGCCCAGTAGCACCCAGGCGCCGTCGACGTTCGCGACCTGCGAGCCGCCGGAGTCGCCGTAGCAGGTGCCCTTGTCGCCGCCGGGATTCTCGACGCACAGCTCGTGGTCGAGGTCGAAGGCGGCCGTGCAGGACGTTGCCTCGACGATCGTGGCGTCCAGCTGCTGCAGCTTCGCCGGTGTCGGCGCGCAGCTCAGCGTCGGGCAGGTCTGGCCCCAGCCGAGCAGGCGGGTCGGCGTGCCGGGCACGGTGACCGCGCCGAGCGTGACCGGCGCGGCGAGCACCGGCTTGTCGAGGCGGACCAGCGCCACGTCGCCGCCTGCGACCGCGTTGTAATCGGGGTGGATGACGAACTCGACCGGCTGCGCGATCTCGCCGCCCTGCGTCGCGTCGAGGCTGCCGACGCGGGCGCTGAGCACCTCGGGGTTCTTGCCGTCCACGCAGTGCGCGGCGGTCAGCACCCAGGTCGGCGCGACCAGCGAACCCGAGCAGAACAGCTTGCCAGAGGCCCGCAGCAACGCCACGGCGAACGGATAGGCCTGGTCGGCCTCACCACCGCCGACGATGTCCGGCTGCGCCGCCGAGGCGGGCTGCACCAGGCCGACTGCTGCGACGAGAGCGAGAAGGAGTGCCAGCGCACGCTTCTTCATGAAACAGGGTCTCCTAAGGCAGTGGCGGGACGATGGCCTCATCGCCCGGCACCGCGTCGAGGTGGCCGTCGAAGTCGATGGAAGCGTACGCGCGCAGCTTGTTCAAGCGGTGATAACCGTCGATCAACCGCACGGTTCCGGACTTCGAGCGCATCACGATCGACTGGGTCGTCGCGCCGCCGGAGCGGTAGTGCACGCCGCGCAGCAGGTCGCCGTCGGTGACGCCGGTGGCGCAGAAGAAAACGTTTTCGCCGGTCACGAGGTCGTCGGTGAACAGGATCCGGTCGAGATCGTGGCCGGCGTCCAGCGCCTTCTGCCGCTCGGCCTCGTCCTTCGGCCACAGGCGGCCCTGCAGCTCGCCGCCGAGGCACTTCATCGCGGCGGCCGCGATGATGCCCTCCGGCGTGCCGCCGATGCCGATCAGCATGTCGACGCCGGTGGTCGGCCGCGCGGCCGCGATCGCGCCCGCGACGTCGCCGTCGGAGATGAAGCGGATCCTGGCGCCCGCGTCGCGGACCTCCTTGACGATCTGCTCGTGCCGCGGCCGGTCGAGGATGCAGACGGTGACGTCGGACACGCCGCTGTGCTTGGCCTTGGCGACCCGGCGGATGTTCTCTGCGATCGGCGCCGACAGGTCCACCAGCCCGGCTGCCTCGGGGCCGACGGCGAGCTTTTCCATGTAGAACACCGCGGACGGGTCGAACATCGCGCCGCGCTCGGCGACCGCGAGCACCGCCAGCGCGTTCGGCATGCCCTTGGCCATCAGCGTGGTGCCGTCGATCGGGTCGACCGCCACGTCGCACGCGGGCCCGTCGCCGTTGCCGACCTCTTCGCCGTTGTACAGCATGGGCGCTTCGTCCTTCTCGCCCTCGCCGATCACCACGACGCCGTTCATCGAGACCGTGCTGATCAGCTGGCGCATGGCGTCGACGGCCGCGCCGTCGCCGCCGAGCTTGTCGCCCTTGCCGACCCACCTGCCCGCGGCCATCGCCGCGGCCTCCGTGACCCGCACCAGCTCCATCGCGAGGTTGCGGTCGGGGAGTTCCTTGGTCGTGCTGGCTTCGTTGCCGCTGGACATGCCTTGCCTCCGGGTTCACCGTGCTCGGGGGGATCCCAGTCTCTCAGATACCGGCCGGATCCCCGCATGGCGAAGGTCACTCGGAGTCGTCGTCACCTTCCTCGACCGACGCCAGCGCGGTCTCGATCCGCTCGCGCGCGCCTTCGAGGTGGTGTTCGCAGATCTTCGCAAGCCGTTCGCCCTTTTCCCACAGCGCAAGGGATTCCTCGAGCGACTTGCCGCCTGCTTCCAGCTCGCGGACCACCTCGACCAGCTGGTCGCGGGCTTGCTCGTAGCCGAGTTCTGCATTGCTCACGCGTTCGGGCTCCTGTGCTTCGCGGTGTTCGCGCAGACTACCGCGCTGGCCATCGCGTGGTCGTAGCCGACGAAGGCACGCGCGAACTCGCTGCCGTCACCGTCCGCGATCGCGTCCTCGATCTCGGACTGCGCGCGGGCGACCTTGCGCCGATAGGCGGAACCTTCCGCCGCCCACCAGCGGGCACCGACGTGCTCCGAGGTCGCCGCCGACAGCTGCCGCAGCCGCGGACCGAGGTCGCGGCCCTGCGTGCAGCCCGCCAGCAGTGAGGTCCAGCAGTCGAGCGCGGCGTTGTTGGTCTCCAGCGCCTTGCGCAGCACCGCGGCCGCCTGCGCGGTGATGGCCGCGTCGACCGTGAGCGGGAGGAACGTGGTTTCCCGCACCCTTACTCGCTTTCCGGATCACCCTGGACGGCCGCCTTGGCCGCGCCGTCGGCGACGCGGATGCGAAGTTTCGCGCCGTCTTTGATTTCAGAGACCGATCGGAGCACGTGCGGGTTGCCTGCTTCGTCGTAAAACTGCACGACCGCGTAACCACGGGCCATCGTGGCGGCCGGGCCGAGCGCGGTGAGTCGCGCCCGGGCACTCGCCAGTGCCGCCTGTTCCCTCGAAAGTGTGGTGAGCACGGCGCGTCGGCCACGTTCCCGATGCATCTCGACGTCATCGGCGCGCCGGTCGATCGGGCCGAGCGGGTCGGCGAGCACCGGGCGGCTGCGCAGCTGGTTCAGCAGGCGGGCCTGGGTGTCGACCCAGCCGTGCAGCGCGCGGCGTCCCCGGTCCCGCATCTGCCGGACTCGCTGCGTTTCCTCACGGACGTCGGGCACGATCCGCTTGGCCGCGTCGGTCGGCGTCGACGCGCGCAGGTCGGCGACATGGTCGAGCAGCGGGGTGTCCGGCTCGTGGCCGATCGCGCTGACCACCGGCGTGCCCGCGGCGGAGACCGCGCGGCACAACGCCTCGTCGGAGAACGGCAGCAGGTCCTCGACGCTGCCGCCGCCACGCGCGATCACGATCACCTCGACATCGGGGTCTTTGTCCAATGTGGACAAAGCCTTGATGATCTGCGGCACCGCGGTCGGGCCCTGCACGGCCGTGTTGACGACCTTGAACGCGACATGCGGCCACCGGGCCTGCGCGTTGACCAGCACGTCGTGCTCCGCCGCGGAGGCGCGGCCGGTGATGAGCCCGATCCCCTTGGGGAGAAAGGGAAGTTTGCGCTTGCGCTGCGCGGAGAACAGGCCCTCGGCGGCGAGCAGCTTGCGCAGCCGTTCGATGCGGGCGAGCAGCTCGCCGATGCCGACGGCGCGGATTTCGGTGGCACGCAGGCTGATCGTGCCCCGGCCGAGGAAGAACGCCGGTTTCGCGAAGACGACCACGCTCGCGCCTTCACGCAGCGGCGGCTCGACCGTGCGCAGCAGCCCGGTCGGACAGGTGACCGTCATCGACACGTCCGCCGACGGGTCGCGCAGCGTCAGGAACGCCGTCGAGGTGCCCGGCCGTGCCGAGATCTGGGTGACCTGTCCTTCGACCCACACCGCGCCGAGGCGGTGCACCCAATCGCCGATCTTGCGCGCGACCGTGCGGACCGGCCAGGGGTTTTCCGCGGTGGTTTCGCTCACTGGCCTTCTTCGTCGCCGGTCTTGTGGACGTTGCCGATGCGGCGCGCGAGCATGCCGATGAACGACGCGCGCGCCTCGTGGGTGTGCTCGTACGCGAGGATCTCTTCCAGCTGCTCCAGCGACAGCTGACGCAGGCGGGCGCGCAATTGCGGCAGGGTGAGCTCGTCGTAGCCGGCGATGCCCGCGGGCCCCTCGGCGCTGTCGTTCTCACCGTCGCGGTGGTCCTCGGCGAGCGCGCGCTCCTCCTCGGCCCACGGATCAGGTGACTCGTCGAACTCGGGTAGTGGCTGAGCGTGACCGTTGGTCTCCGGGCGCGGCGCCGGGACGTCGACGTCCTCGTCGAAGGTCGCCCAGCTCGGGGTGTCTTCGACCGGGCGCAGCGCGGACAGCGCGTCGTCGCCCTTGATCGCCAGCTCGGTGACGTGCTGCTGGACGCGCATGGAGAACTGCAGCACCTGGCTCACGGCCGTGACCGGCAGGCCCAGCAGCTGCTTGGGAAGTTCACGAACCCGCTCGGCGGTGGTGACGGCGAGGCCCGCGGCGACCCGGAGGGGGAGCGGGAGTGGCTTCATCCCCCTAGCCTGCCGCATCTACGCCATCCTGCCCAACCGAATGGGTGTGTCGGGGGCACGGACGTGACTCCGCGCACACGAAGTGAGCCCGTACCCTAGAGGTCATGAGCTCCTCAAGCCCCGGAATCGAGCCCGCAGGCACCGTCGACGTCCCGCGCGCCGACGGGCGCAAAAGGGTGCTCCTGGCCAAGCCGCGCGGCTACTGCGCCGGCGTCGACCGCGCGGTGATCGCGGTCGAGAAGGCACTCGAGCTGTACGGACCGCCGGTCTACGTGCGCAAGGAGATCGTGCACAACCGGCACGTGGTCGAGACGCTGCGCGAGCGCGGCGCGATCTTCGTCGACGAGACCACCGAGGTGCCCGAGGGCGCGCTGGTCGTGTTCTCCGCGCACGGCGTCTCGCCGATGGTGCACGCCGAGGCCGCCGAGCGGAACCTGAAGACGATCGACGCCACCTGCCCGCTGGTCACCAAGGTGCACAAGGAAGTCAACCGGTTCGCCAAGGACGACTACGACATCCTGCTGATCGGCCACGAGGGCCACGAAGAGGTCGAGGGCACGGCGGGCGAGGCGCCCGAGCACGTGCAGCTGGTGGACACCGCCGAGGACGTCGACAAGGTCACCGTGCGCGACCCGTCGAAGGTCATCTGGCTGTCCCAGACCACGCTTTCGGTCGACGAGACCATGGAGCGGGTCGACCAGCTCCGCGACCGGTTCCCCGGCTTGGCCGACCCGCCGAGCGACGACATCTGCTACGCCACGACCAACCGCCAGGTCGCGGTCAAGGCGATGGCGGCCGAGTGCGACCTGGTGATCGTGGTCGGCTCGCAGAACTCGTCCAACTCGAAGCGCCTGGTCGAGGTCGCGCTCAAGGCCGGGGCCCGCGCCTCGCACCTGGTCGACTTCTCGCACGAGGTCGACGAGGCGTGGCTCGAGGGTGTCACCACGGTCGGCGTCACCAGCGGCGCCTCGGTGCCCGAGGTGCTGGTGATGGACCTGCTCGCGTGGCTCGACAAGCACGGGTACTCCGACGTCGACGAGGTCACCACGGCCAACGAGAAGATCGCCTTCGCGCTGCCCCCGGAGATCCGGCGCGCCGAAAAGGCCAAGTAAGCACCACACAAAGGGCCCCCTTGGAACGCTCAACGTTCCAAGGGGGCCCTTTGTGTGGTCCTAGTCCTCGTCCCAGGGGCGGCGCTGCGGCGGCTCGCGCCGGGGCGCGCGACGCGGCGGGTTGTCGCCCCGGGGTGGTTCGGCGCGCGGGGTGCGGCGCCGGGGTGGCGGGGTGTCGCCGCGAGGCTCGCGACGGCGGGGCGGCTCGTCGCCGTCACGGGGCGCGCGCGGACGCTGGCGGGGTTCTTCGCGGGGCGTGCGGCGTCGAGGCGCGGCGTCGTCGGCCGGGCGCGGGCGGCGCACGGGCGCGGAGCCGGTCTCCGAAGCCGGGCGGCGCGGGCGGCGTTCCGGCGTCTTCGCGGCGCCCGCCGGGACGCGGGAGGCGGCGGTGTTGCGCGCGGGGCGCTCCTCGTCGTCGTCGCGCTTGGCGGGCTTGGTGCCCTTCTTGACCTTGACTCCGGCGTCCGGGTCGCGCTCGCGGAAGATCCGGAAGATCCCGATCGCCAGCGTCACGCCGGTGGTGATGGCCATCGTGGGGAACCCGTCGATCAGCGGGCGGCCGATCTTGAGCGCCTTCGACAGCATGTCGGTGTCCTGGGACAGGTCGGCGGCCAGCAGCACCACACCCGGCACGGTCACGGCCAGCACCAGCGGCGGCTGCACCATCGGCCCGAACAGCCCGCGGCGCTGCACGGCGCACACGGCGGCGACGGCGCCTAGGCAGTAGCAAGCCTGGAACAGCAGGGTCAGGTGCCCTTGCAGCTTCTGGTCGATGAAGGCGCCGAGGACGGCCATGCCGAAACCGACCAGCACCGCCCCCCACCAGGGCAGACCGCGCCGGTCGCTGATGATGGGACGCTCGTCCCACGGAACGGGGATGTCGTCGGCATCAGGATCGCTCTGGCGATCGCGTATCGCGGTCACAAGTCCACACCGTATCCCCTGGTTGTGAAGATCCTGCTAGCACTCCTTCCTGGTTGGGTAACACCCCTGCCGGATTCACTCCTTGGTGAGGCTGACCAGCGGTCAGCCGGTGAGTTCGTCGGGACGCCGGATCTGGGTGACCGGGGCTGGGGCCGCCGCCGCGTCGGTGAGCGGGCCGACCGTGGAGCGGAAGGTCTCGAGGGCGTCGAGTTCGCGGCGGCGGGCCGAGAGGAAACGCTGGAGGTGGGTGCTGGACAGGTTGACGGCGTCCACCGCGTTGCCGGCGGCGCGGTGCGCGGCGGCGGCGCCCGCGCGGACCTGCTCGACGTCCTCGAGCAGCGCGCGGTCGCTGGCCGCGAACAGGGCCGCCGAGGCCAGCACGGCGAAGCCGGTCGGGCCGCAGACGAAGACGCGGCGGTCGAGCATCCAGCGCAGCAGCTCGGGGTCGGTGTCGAGCGCGGCGACCACGGCCGCGTCCGACGGCACGAACATGATCGTGCCGTAGATGGCGTCCGCCCAGCGCTGATAGCCCTTGCCGGCCAGCTCGGCGGCGCGCGAGCGCAGGTGCCGGACGTGCACCCGCAGCGCGTCGAGCCGCTCGTCCGGGTTGTCGGTCTCGACCGCCTCGGCCCAGCAGGCCATCGAGGCCTTGGCGTCGACCGGCACGCTCCGGCCGCCGCCGACGTGCAGCACCATGTCCGGCTTGACCGAGCCGCCGCCCGCCAGGTCCGTCTGCAGCGTGAAGTGCAGCTCCTCGCGCAGGCCGAGCGCACGCGCCGTCTCCAGCAGCACCTGCTCGCCCAGCTCGCCGCGCCCGCTGATCGACGCGAACGCCACCTCGTACCGGCGCAGTGACAGCTGCTGCTCGTTCGCGCGGGCGCGCTCGGCCTCGACCTGCTTGGCCGCCGCGTCCGCCCGCCGCATGCCGTCGTTGTAGAGCCGCCACAGCAACGCGACCGCCACCGCCAGCAGCACCGCGACCACGACCGCGGCCGTGGTAAACACCGTCACCCGAAAACAACTCCCATCCGTGTCCGACCGCCTACGCATCATGGCGCAGCCCACCGACAAAACCTGGCCGACACTCCGGCGTAGCACATGATGTGGGGGACACGCGGGTGCCCGCCTCCCACATGTTGTCGCTCCGGCCGCTTACCGTGATGCCCGTGAGATTGCTGCACACCTCCGACTGGCACATCGGCCGCACCTTCCACGGCGCCGATCTGCTCGCCGAGCAGCAGGCCGTCCTCGAGCATCTCGCGGAGGTCGTCGCCGACGAGCGGGTCGACGTCGTGCTCGTCGCGGGTGACGTCTACGACCGCGCTGTCCCGTCGGCGGAAGCGGTCCGTGTCGCGGCGCAGGCGCTCGCGAGGCTGCACGAGGCCGGGGCGCAGATCGTTCTCACGCCAGGGAACCACGACTCCGCCGCGCGGCTCGGCGCGTTCGCCGAGTTCGCCAGGGCGGGCGGGCTGCACCTGTGCAGCACCATCGCCGGGCTGCACGAGCCGGTGCTGCTCGAAGACGAGCACGGCCCGGTCGCGCTGTACGGAATCCCTTACCTGGAGCCGGATCCGGCGCGCAACGCGCTCGGCATCGAGGCCAAGGGACACGTCGCCGTGCTCTCCGAAGCCATGCGCCGCATCAAAGAAGACCTTCAGGCAAGGGAAAACACCCGATCCGTCGTGCTCGCGCACGCGTTCGTCATCGGCGGCGAGTGCAGTGATTCCGAGCGCCCCATCTCCGTCGGCACGGTCGAGCACGTGCCCGGCGCGATCTTCGACGGCATCGACTACGTCGCGCTGGGACACCTGCACGGCCCGCAGGTGCTCGCCGAGCACCTGCGGTATTCCGGCAGCCCGCTGGCGTACTCGTTTTCCGAAGCGCGGCACCGCAAATCCGTCTGGCTGATCGACTTCAACGCCGATGGTCTGCGCGAGGTCCGGCGGCACGAGCTGCCCGTCCCGCGCAAGCTCGCCACCACCACCGGGGAGCTCGCGGACTTGCTGGTGAACCCCGAGCTCGAGGATCTCGTCGAGTGCTACCTGTCGGTCACGCTGACCGACCGCGTCCGCCCGATCGACGCCATGCGCAAGCTCAAAGAGCGTTTCCCGCACGCGGTCCACCTCGACTGGCAGCCAGAGGGCGGCGGCATCGGCTCGGTGCTGAAGTACGCCGAAGCCGTCAAAAACCGGACGGATGAGGAGATCGCCCGGAATTTCCTCGACGACTGCCGTGGCGCGCCTCCCAACGAGAGGGAGCAAGGCCTGTTACGGATGGCCATGGACGCTTCGGGCAGAGGAGAGTCGTAATGAGGCTGCACCGGCTGGAGGTCACCGCCTTCGGCCCGTATGCCGGGCGCGAGGTAGTCGACTTCGACGTGCTCGGCGCCGATGGCCTCTTCCTGCTGCACGGCGACACCGGCGCGGGCAAGACCACCTTGCTCGACGCGGTCGCCTTCGCGCTGTTCAACTCCGTGCCCGGCGCGCGCGGCGAGACCAAGCGGCTGCGCTGCGATCTCGCGGACCCCGACCAGGTCACCGAGGTGGCGCTGGAGCTGACCGTCCAGGGCCAGCGCCTGCGCATCGTCCGCAACCCCGAGTACCTCCGCCCGAAGCGCCGGGGCGACGGTTTCACCAAGCAGCAGGCCAAGGTGTCGCTGACCTGGGTCGGCGCCGCGCCGAGCGGCTACGCGGCGGACGGCGTCACCCGCAACGACGAGGTCGCCAGGACCGTCGAGCGGCTGCTCGGCATGAACCACAAGCAGTTCTTCCAGGTGGTACTGCTGCCGCAGGGCGAGTTCGCCCGGTTCCTGCGCGCCGACACCGCCGAGCGCGAGGACCTGCTGGAACGGCTTTTCAGCACCGAGCGCTTCGGCGACATCGAGCGCTGGTTCGTGAACCTGCGCACCGAGCGGTTCCAGGAGCTGCAGAAACAACGGCAGGCCACACAGAACTGGGTGACCCGGTTCGCCCAGGTCGCCAAGGCCGAGGCGCCGGAAGACGAGCAGATCGACTGGGTCGCGGGCATCTGCCTCGACGCCGTCTCGCAGGTCGAAGCCGCCAAGCTGGCCGAGTACCAGGTGCGCGGGGTCCGTGAGAAGGCGGAGGCCGTCCTCGACGAGCGCAAGGCGATGGCCGAACGCGTCCGCCGGGTCAAGTCCGCGCACGCCAAGCTGGCCGAGCTGGCCGCCGGTGCGGGCCAGCGGGAGTTGTGGCGCGCCGAGGTCGCGGCGGCGAAACGGGCCGCCGGGGTCGCGGATGCCGCCATCCAGCTGCGCAAGCGCGTCGATCAGCTGACTCAGTCCCGTCGTCTCGAGCAGGTCCAGGAGCGCGCGCTCGCGACGCTGCGCCAGGCCGCGACCGGGACCGCGGTCGAACTCCGCGCCACCGCGGGCGCGCTGCGCGAGGAGGCGGGCACGCTCGCCGGTCTCGTCGCGGAAGCCGAGCAGCAGCGCCAGGATCGCGTGCGTGTCAGCGAACTCGCGGACGCCGCGCGGTACGCGGGCAAGCGCGTGGAGGAGCTCACCGGCAAGATCGAGGAGCTTCCCGCGCGGCTGGAACGCTTGCGTGGCAAGGCGAACGACGCTCTCGCGGCCGAAGCGAAGCTCGACGGATTGCGCCTGACCGCCGAAGAACTCGCCAAGGCGTTGCGGGACGCGGAAGAGCTTCCGGGTGCGCAGAAGTCCTTGGCCGCAGCCGAATCCGCCTTGCGTGAAGCTGTCGACGCACACCAGCACGCCCGCGAGCACCGGCAGAATCTGCGCGAGCGGCGGCTCGACGGCATGGCGGCCGAACTCGCCGCCGATCTGGTGCCGGGCCAGGCCTGCGCGGTGTGCGGGTCCGCCGAGCACCCCGCGCCTGCGATGCCGATGCTGGCCTTGGTCGAAGAGAAGCAGGAGAAGGCCGCCGAAGACGCCGAGAAGCGTGCTGAAGCCGCTCGCGAGCGAGCGCAGCTCGCGAAGCTTGACGCGGAGAAACTCGTTGCGGCGCTTGAAGAACGCTTACGTGGCCGCACCCGCGAAGACCTCGCGGCCGAGGTCGCGGCCGCCCGCGCCGAGCTGACTTCGGTGTCCGAGCTGGCGGCGCAGCGCGCGCGATGGGAACGCGAAACGCGGCAGGCCGAGGCCGAGTCAGGGCAGCTCGCCGATCAGCTGAACCAGGCCGAGCAAGACCTGGTGAAGGCCGAAACCGGCCAGAACTCGCTGGCCGAGCAGATCGCCGAGCGCGACCGGCGGCTGGAGGTGGCCCGCGGCGAGCACGCGGACGTCGGCGCCCGGCGTGCGCACCTCCTGGCCGTGGTCAGCGCGCTGGACGCGCTGGCCGAGGCCAGGACGGCCGTCGCGACCGCCGAGCGTGAGTGCGAGGAACAGCGCGAGGCCGTCGACGCCGCGTTGCGCCAGGCCGAGTTCGCCACGCTCGAAGAGGCACAGGCCGCGGCCAAGCCCGCCCAGGTCGTCGCGGACCTCGAAGCCCGGCTCACCGCCGCGCAGACCGAAGAGGCGCACGTGCGGTCCGTGCTCGCCGAACCCGAGCTGGCCGGCGTCGAGCCCGACGCCGTGGTCGACCTGGAATCCGCGATGGACGCCGCCCGCCGCGCACGGGCCGAAGCCGAGATCGCCGTCTCCACGCTCCAGGCCGCCGAGCTGCGGTCGCGGGAATTGTCGGACCTCGCGGGCAAGATGAGTGAGGCGATGACGGAGCTGGCACCGGTGGAGGAGGAGTTCGCAGAGCTCAAGGCCCTGACCGAGGTGGTCAACGGCCGCGGTCAGAACGCGCGCAAGATGTCGCTGCGCTCGTACGTGCTCGCCGCGCGCCTGGAGGAGGTCGCGCTCGCGGCCACCTTCCGCCTGAGCACGATGAGCCAGGGCCGCTACTCGTTCGTGCACTCGGACGCCGCGGGGTCGCGTGGCACCCGTGGAGGACTGGGTCTCGACGTGCTCGACGACTACTCGGGCACCGTCCGCCCCGCCAAGACCTTGTCGGGCGGCGAGTCCTTCCTGGCCTCGCTCGCGCTGGCACTCGGCCTCGCGGACGTCGTGGCCGCCGAGACGGGCGGAGCGCTTCTCGACACCCTGTTCGTCGACGAAGGTTTCGGCACCCTGGACGCCGAAACACTCGACATCGTCATGAACGTGCTCGACGAGCTGCGGGCGGGTGGCCGGGTCGTCGGCCTCGTGTCCCACGTGGAGGAACTCCGGCACCGGATCCCCACGCGCCTGCGCGTCCGCAAGGCCCGGACCGGCTCCACCTTGGAAATCCAGACCGCCTGAACCCCATGGAGTCGTGACTTCTCAAGTACGCTTTGGCTCTCCCCAGGCGCCTCAACGAAGTTCGTCGAGAGTCAGCTTAAAACCTTGTTTGAGGCCGTTTCCCTCCGACCAAGGTAGCGCCCCGTCGTGCTGGAGTCTCCCAACAACGACCCCTGGCGAAATTCCGACCATCGCAGCAAATTCCTCGATCTTCACGAAAGGCTTTGGTCTAATTCTCAGCCGCTCGTAGTCGTACGAGTACTTCGACGGTATTAGCATCTCGGCGGCAAAGCGGTTAGCTTCGTCCTCTGCGGGATCTTCATCATATTTCATCGGATCGTCATCAAGGAACGTGAGCCGCTTTCCGTGGAGAAGAACATGCGCGATTTCATGGAAGAATGAGAACCAAAATCGGTCGTCCTTTTTGTGTCTGTCGGTCAGTGCGACCAGGACCTTTTCCGTGGTGAGCCATCTAGTCGCCCCGGAGATGTGAGTGCCTTTTAAGGCAGGTAGAAAGACGACTGCAACGCCCGCACGAGCACACAGTAGTGGCAGTTCAGTGAGCCAAGTCTCCGGGTTGCGCCTACAGAGGGCTCGCAGCTCGGGCAGGAGGCGAATCAATTCATGTCGCCGGTACGGTTGACATTCGATTTTTCGGGCGGCGCGCACCGACTGGCGGAGCCAGACGGACACCGAGTAGTCGTTCGGCTCGATATTTCCAGATCGACGGAAGGCGATTCGATAACCCGCCCACAGCTCTTCCGCAACTTCAGGGTTCGCGACGCCAAAAAAATTGAGTAGAAGGCGCAGGTTCTCGACGGACTTACTTCTATCGGGCAGGATTTTTCGGGTGACCAGTTCGGCGAGTGGGAACTTGTCTAGCCAGTCAAGGTGTATTCTGAGTTTTTTGTTTTCCTCTTCTCGTACGGCTTGAGTTCGCCACGCTGCTTCAAGTGTGTTCCACAGTGCTGCGGGCACGCCCGTTACTCGCTCCAGGACTTCCGCGGTCTCAGGCGTCAGAACAGCGGAGCCTTGGATTATCTGGTTGACATGCTTGGTCGAGAATCCTGTGCGTCGGGCCAGGTCAACTTGAGTGATTCCCAGGGCCTCAAGTGTCTCCTTCAGAGTTTCCCCCGGTGGGGCCGACGTATGCGGGGAGTACTCGAGCGATTCGGCGCCGAGTGTCATCGGATACCTTCCAGGCAGAGACGTGCTTGCATCGTCATGACGCAATCGCGACAGCGGCCACCACGAGTTCTCGCACCTCGACTTCGTCCAGTCGGCCGTCGGGCAAGATCGGAAGTGGATCATACCGAGGTCGCACGCGCAGGTCGGCTAGGCGCCCGACTGCGATGAGCATCGATCCGTCAAGGCTCGTCGAGTCGTGCCTCAACCGTGCCGCCGGGAGCCGACGCAGATCGGCCAGGCGAGGAGCGGCGGAGATTTCCCCGAGGCGCTGACGCAGCCTAGAGGCGAGTGGCTCGCCGTAAATTTGCACGCGCTCCCGGTCGTCGTTGCAGACACGCGCGAGCTCAGGGCTGATGAAAAAGATCTTCAACCGGCACCTCGGCCTCCCGGCATTTCGTAAACCAGTAGGCCCCATGTTAACCATCTTGCTTGATGGTCAGTCTCATGTACCTGGCAGGTTCATAAAACTTCTCGGTTGCTGATAGGCTGGGCTCAAGGCGCGAGCTGAACGCCCATACCTAGGTTAGGAGGTCACTGACGTGGCCAACGACAACGAACGGCACGTCGTGCCGAACAAGGAACGGGGCGGCTGGGACGTAGTCGCCCCAGGAGCCTCGCGGGCGAGCAGCCACCACGAGCGGCAAGCCGACGCCATTACGCGCGGCAGGGAGATCGTCGGCAATGCAGGTGGCGGTGAACTGCGGATTCATGGCCGTGACGGCCGCCTCCGCGACTCCGACACTATCGCTCCCGGCAACGACCCGAATCCGCCGCGCGACCGCAAATGAACCTGTGCGGCCTCGGTATTACCTGCACTGGGGCCGCTGAGAGTCGCTTTCGCGCGACGCCGTAGACCAAGAACAGATCGATCAAGAGGTAAGATCCATGCCCGGCGGTGCCACGACGAGGGCGTTTGGCCCGAAGGGCGAGACTCGCACGGTTCCCGACACCGTAGCGCGACAGGTTTGGGTTGCAGCCGGAGGGCGATGCACCATATGCAACCGGTACCTGCTGGCGGACAACGTCACCGGCCAAGAGGTCCCAATTGGACAGCTGGCTCACATCGTGGGCTGGTCCACTGCCCCTGGTTCACCACGTGGTGATCACGATTTCCCTGTTGAGCAACGCAATTCAGCAGAGAACCTAATGCTGCTGTGCCACGACCAGCACCGCGTCATTGACCACAAGAGTTTGTGGGAGGTATTTGATGTGGACACGCTGCTTGCGATGAAGCGCAGGCACGAGGAACGCATCCGCAAGCTGACGGGCCTCGGGCACGAAAGCCGAACTACTGTTTTACGGGTGGTTGGGCATATCCATGGTAGGCCGGTCGAGCTCACCTCCGCCAGTGTGACGACCGCGCTGCTGGCTAATAACCGGTTTCCGGACTCGATTCTACGGGGCGCCGACGAGTTCGAGATCGATCTTCGTGCGATTCCCGGCGAACCTATCAGCAGCCTGGCTTACTGGGCGGCCGCTCGCAATCATTTGGAAGATGGTTTGAGGCATTTGTGTACGCAGGTGCGCAAGGAAGCGGTCAACCATGTTTCGGTGTTCGCGCTCGCGCGCATCCCGGTCTTGGTCCTGTTGGGGACCTATCTCGACAAGATGCTTCAAGTTGACATCTATCCAAAACGCCGCGAGGGCAAGAAGGTCTGGGGTTTTGACGACTTCGGCGCAACGGTCCGCTTCGGTTCGGAAATACTCCGCGTCGGAAAAGACCCCACGCGAGTCGCGATCCTGTGCTCGATCTCAGGGAGCATCGACATCAACCGGCTCCCGCCCGAAGTGCTCGACTCCCACACGATCTACGAACTGCGCCCCAACACGATGCTGCCTACCCCAGAACTGATCAGCACTAAGGCAGCGTTGGATCAGTTCTCCCAGGCCTGGCGCATCCTGCTGTCCACCATCGAGGTAGATCACCCCGGTGTGTCGGCTATCCCGATCTTCCCTGCGGTGCCACCTGCCGCGGCCATCTCCATCGGCCGTCACCTCCTGCGTGCCGCGCACCCTCCGCTGCACATCTACGACCGCGCGCCCAGTTCGCCCGGCTACTTCTTCACCGCCAGCACCGAAGCTTGACCTTTTACGAGGGAGCGCTACGTCCATGACCGACTCCACGGAGGACATTGTCTCCACGTTGCTCACCGGAGCCGTTGAGCACCTCGACATTCCCGAGAGCTTGCGTGACAAGACTGTCAGCTGTTACGGAGACGTGGGTGAGTCGCTGCTCGAACAGGGCGGCGATCTTTGGTCGGTCTACCCGCAGGGGTCGTTCACCCTCGGTACGGTCACTCGGCCTCCGAACGAGGATGGCGAGTACGACATCGACATCGTCTGCCACAAGGCAGTCAAGAAGACCAGCACCACCCAGGAGAAGCTCAAGAACGAAGTTGGCGACATGCTCGAGGCCTACGAGAAGGAGAAGGCCGACGACGACACCGATGAAAGCCCTATCCTGTCCATCAACGAGAGTCGGCGCTGCTGGACCCTGAGTTACGACAACTTCCACCTTGACGTGGTGCCGTGCGTGTCCGACGAGGAGTATCCGCCCACCAGCATTCTGGTCACCGACTTGAAGTTGCGCCCGTGGCACCACAGCAACCCGAAGGGCTACGCGGACTGGTTCCGAGACCGGTCTCCGGAAATGCTCCGCGCCCTGGAGGCCAAGGCTGAGGAGATCGGGGTTCCTATCGTCCCGAACTGGACGGTGCGCAGCACGCTCCAGCGCATGGTGCAGGTGATGAAGTGGCATTGCGCACTCCATTTTGCCGACGACCTCGACGATCGGCCGCCGTCGATCATCATCACCACGCTCGCCGCGCACGCGTACTCTGGCGAGAACGACCTGTTCACCGCGACCATTAACGCCGTTGGGAACATGCCGAAGCACATCACTGAGGAAAGTGACAAGTTGTGGGTGCGCAACCCTGCTCACGAGTTGGAGAACTTCGCTGACAAGTGGCACGAATACCCTGAGCGCCACGAAAAGTTCCTCTCGTGGCTCGACACCCTCGCGACTGTTCTCGACAGCGCTGGCGATTCCGCAGGCAGGGGCCTCGACTACCTCGTTAACCGCCTCGGTGAAGCCTTCGACCTCGGGCTGCTCCGCAAGTCCGCTCGACGCATGGGACTGGAGACCAAGCAACTCCGCGACGCGGGCAAACTTGGGATGACCCGCAACGCCGGAGCACTCACCGTTGCCAGCCGCTCAACCTCTCCCGTCCCTTTCCATACGTTCCATGGTCAGACGCAGCGGTAGGGCGGTTCTCACGGCAGCACAACAGGCTCTGGGGCTCCGCAGGGCCATAGCGGACTGCCGATGCCGCATCCGTCGCGGTGTATTGACATGTGTAGTGGAACTTCAGCCGACACCCGTGTCTCGCCACTACACCGTCAAGATCGCTCACCAGCCGCCTTTCGATCCAGACGTCGAGGTCCTGGCACCGATCCTGCGTCTCCATCGCGACGCAAAAGGGCTGCCGCATGTCTACCCTGGCAACCGCCTGTGCCTGTATGAACCTGGTGAGTGGAAGTCCAACATGCTTCTTGCCAGCACGGTCCTGCCATGGGCGATCGAGTGGCTCTACTACTACGAGATTTGGTTAGCTATCGGCGAGTGGACAGGCGGAGGAGACTGGCCTGGCGTTCAGAGCAGTGCACCTCTCGCGGCAGGCAGCAGCCATGGCAACGCGCAATCAGCCACCGCTGAGTCGCTTGAAGGGGTGCGTCAGCCTCTTGATTCACGACCTGCCAGCGGAGATCACGAAAGGCTGTCCCAGGTCAGTGGCATCCGCCAAAATGGGACGCGGGCTGCTCGGTTTGTCCACATCCGCCAGTCCTCGCCGAAGGCAACGGGTTGCCGGGTGGCCAGAACCGGCAACAAGACTCACGACTAGACAATACTGACCCCATGTTGGTCGGCAGAGACCCCGAGCTGGCCGCGTTGAGCGCAGCGCTCGACGCGGCGCGCGGTGGTGAAGGCCGCGTGGTCATGGTCGGTGGCGAGCCGGGCATCGGCAAGACACGCCTGGTCACCGAGCTGACCAAGCTCGCCGCGGCGCGGGATGTCCCGGTCCTGCTCGGCCGCACGTTGCAGGAAGAGACCGCTCCGGCGCTCTGGCCGTGGTGGGAGGCGCTGGCAGGCCGCCCCGAGCTGGATCTCCTCCGCGAAGTCGGCGAGGACCGTGTCCAGCGCATGCTCGCGTTCGCTTCGGTACTCGCCTCGTTGAGCGCGTCCGCGGCTCAAGGCCTTGTCGTGATCCTCGAAGACCTTCAATGGGCCGACGAGGCGACGCTGACGCTTTTCTGCCAGGGAGCCGGAAAACCGGGCCTGCTCTTGGTAGGTACTCACCGGCCGGCCCCGGCACTTCGCGAAACTCTGACCACTTTGGACAGGACCGGCGCGGTCACCCGGATCAGCCCTCGTGCCTGGCAAGCCGGGGAGGTCGCCGAAGCCGCCGCCTCCGCGCATCCGACTTGGCATCCGATGCTGTTGCGAGCCAGCGGCGGCAACCCGCTCTTCGTGGTCGAGCTGCTGACCGCGCTCGAACACGCTGGTATCGCGGGAAAAGCGGCGCCGGAAGAAGGCAGCTGGCCCTTCGGCATCCCCGAAACCCTCGCCGCGATCACCAGCGCCAGGGTCGCGGAGCTGTCCCCGGCGGCGCAGCGCGCGGTGGCCATCGCGGGCGTCTTGGGGACCGATTGCGGGCACGCCGAGATCGCGGCGCTCGGCGAGGACCCGGAAACGGCGCTCGCGGCACTCGAAGAAGCCACTGCCGCCGGTCTGCTGACCCTGGTCGACGACATGCCCGCCAAGTTCGGCTTCACTCACGCGCTGCTGCGCGAAGCCGTCTACACGCACCTGCCCGTCCAGCAACGCCTGGCGTGGCATCGGCGTGCGGCCGAAGCCATGGAGGCCAACGGTTTGGCGGGCGAATCCGCGGCGCACCGGCTGCGGTCGGCCACCGACGACGCGAGCCGGGCACTCGCCGTCGCCGCCTGCCGCCGCGCCGCCGCCGATGCCGTCAGGCTCGCCCCTGACCGGGCCGTGACGATCCTCGAAGCCGCGCTCGCGTTGCCGGGGATCGCCGACGAGGAGCGCTGCGAGCTGCTGCTTTCCACCGCCGAAGCCGAGTACGGCGGCGGCCGGATCGACGCGGCGCTGGCCAGGTGCGGCGCCGCGATGGACCTCGCGACGCGGCCCGACCAGTGGGTCCGCGCGGCGCTCATCGTGCACGGGGTCGGCGGCCCGGCGAACCTCGACCTGCTCGGGCTCTGCGACCGCGCGCTCGCGATGCTGCCGGAAGACGCGGTGGCCTGCCGGGCACGGGTGGTCGCGCAGCGCGCGCTCGCGGCCTCGGAGGCGCTGAGTTTCGCCGAGGTGATCGAAGGCAGCGAAGAGGCGTTGCGGCTCGCCGAGTCGAGTGGCGACGCGCTGGCGCTGGCCGACGCGTTCCGCGCGCGGCAGCACGCGATCAGCGGCACCGAAGGCCTCCGCGAACGGCTCGACCTGGCGCGCCGGATGATCGCGCTGCCCGAGCCGGAGGACGCCGAGCTGTGGGGACGGCTGTGGCGCATCGACGCTTCCTGCGAGCTCGGGACGTTCGCGGTGGTCGACGTCGAACTGGCCGCGCTCAAGGTGCTGGCCGAGCGGATCCGCTGGCCGCTCGCGCATTGGCACCTCCACCGGCTGAGCGCGATGCGCGCGCTGGTGGCCGGCCGGTTCGCCGACGCGGCCGCCGCCGCGGACCAGGCGCTCGACTGGGCCAAGCGCACCGAGGACTGGAGCGCGATCGGCGTCGACACCGCGTTCCGTGTGGAGATGCTGCTGTTGCAAGGCCGCCACGACGAGATCGTGGACGCGGTCAGGGCGGCGCGCCCGGTCGTCCGGCTGCCGATCTTCTGGTCTTCGGTCGGCCGCTTTTTCGCGGACATGGGTGACCTGGTGGCCGCTCGGGAGAACTTCGAAGACCTGCGCCCGGTGCTGGGCTCACTGGATCGCGACGGCCGTTGGCTGGCGACGGTCGCGTACTCCGCGGACCTCGCCGCCTCGCTCGGCGAGCGTGACGCGATGGAACTCTGCCTCGAACTCCTGCTGCCGCACACCGGACTCTGCATCGCGGGCGGCTCGGGGGCGGTGCTGTGCATTGGCTCGGTGTCCCGTGTCGTCGGCCTGCTCTCGGCCGCGCTCGGGTGTCTCGACGAGGCGGACCGGCATTTCACCGACGCAGTGGCGCTCGAAGACCGCGTCGGCGCGCTGCCGTACCGGACGCTGTCCGAGATCGGGCTGGCGAACGTGTTGCGCGAACGCGGAGCGCGCGGCGACCTGACCCGCGCGACCGGGTACGCCGAACGCGCGCTGGCCACCGCGGAGCGCATTGGCATGCGCCCGGCCGCGCGCCAGGCGAAGGAGCTGCTCGCCGAGCTGCGCAAGGACCACTCGATCAAGCTCACGCCGCGCGAACGCGAGGTGCTGGCACTGCTCGCCGACGGCCGCTCGAACCGGGAGATGGCGGGCGAGCTCGTGCTGTCCGAGCGCACCGTCGAGACGCATGTGGCCAACGTGCTGGGCAAACTCGGCCTCGCCAACCGCACGCAGGCGGCCGCGTGGGCGGCCACGCACGGACTTACGTAGCCGCCTCCGTACTTACCCGGATCCGCCCGCGCGCGGGAACGGAGATCGTGGTCCTCGTCGAAGGAGGAGGACCATGTACGCGACATTCGGCAAGGAATCCGGTGGCGGCGCCGCCGAGGAGATCCGGCTGCGGCAGGTGGCCGGACCGGGCGAGAAAACGCTGCGGCTGTGGGAAAACGAGCCCGAGGGCGGCGGCTACCGGGTGGACGACGACACCCCGATGCGCGACGCGGGCGAGCGGCCGTCGTTCGCCAGTGTCCTGACCTTCGCCGGTCCGGCGAGCGACGCGGTCAAGCAGGCCGGGGACCGGGCGCACCGGGAGCGGGTGGCGCCCGCGATGGCGGATTTCCCCGGCACCGTCCGGGTGCTGGGCCTGTGGGACCCGCGCGCCCGCCGGCAGCTGGTGGTCGTGCTGACCACGTCCCTCGAGTCGCTCGAAGAGGGCGGCAAGCGGATCGCCGAGCTGCCGCTGCTGCCCGGCGAGGACCCCGCGCTGCTGCCCGGCCCCGACCACGTCGAGCTGTACCGGGTCGAGTCATGACCGCCGCGACGCTGCCCCAGGTGGGCACCTATCAGCTGGTCCCCAGCCTGTCCTCGATCACGTTCGCGATCAAGAAGCTCGGGATCTTCACCATTCACGGCGGTTTCGAGGTCCGCTCCGGCCGTGGCGTGGTCGGCGAAGAAGGCGTCACCGTCTTCGCCGAGATCGACGCCGCGAGCTTCGTGACCGGCAACAAGCACCGGGACAAGCAGGTCCGCGGCCGGAGCTTTCTCGACTCGGCGCGCCACCCGAAGATCATCTTCGAAGGCACGGTCACGGGGGACATGGTGTCCGGCGTGCTCTCGTTCCGCGACTCGGCCGAGATCGAGCTGATCGTCGACGAGGTGCGGACGAAGGGACCCAGGGTGGATGTGCGGGCGCACGGCCAGGTCAGCCGGTCCGCGCTCGGCGTGCCGAACGGCCGCCCGGTGATCGGCGACCTGCTCGAGGTCGGCCTGACGGTCAGCTGGACTCGTGATTGAGCAGCCAGCGCTTGGCGTCGACGCCCCAGCGGAAGCCGCCGAGCCCGCCGCCCGACTTGACCACCCGGTGACACGGCACGAACAACGCCGCCGCGTTGCGGGCGCAGGCTGATGCCGCAGCACGAACCGCTGCGGGGTTGCCCGCGAGGGTCGCGTAGTCGGCATAGGAGACGGGGTGGCCTGCTTTCACGGTGCGCAGGACGTCCCAGGCGCGTTCGCGGAACTCTCCGGATTTTTGGCGGACCGGGATCTCGCTGACGGCGTCGAGTTCGCCGTCGTAGTAGCGGACGATCGCACGGGTGACTTCACCGAGGTCTTGTTTTTCGGTGACCGAGGCGGGGAGGAGCGCCGGGGAGATGAGGGAGGTCAGCTCCCCGGCGTCGCCCGTCCAGCCCGAGGCCAGCACGGCCCCGTCGTCGGCGACGACGGCCGTGAACGGGCCGATCGGGGTGTCCACTGTGGACCAGTGCGCTGTCATGCCGTTCCTTTCTCGGTGGCCTTGCGCCACAAGTACATTCCGGCGTACGAGCGCCACGGCCGCCAGGCCTGCGCTCGCTCGCCGAGGTCGGTGATGCCGAGGTTTTCGGCGCCCTTGCGCAACGCCAGATCGCCGGTGAGCAGGACGTCCGGGACGCCGAGCAGGCGCATCAGGACGTAGTCCGCGGTCCAGGGGCCGACGCCGGGCAAAGCGAGCAGTTCCTCGCGTAGCTCGTCCGGGTCGCGTCCGATGTGGACCTCGATTTCCTTGCCTGCCAGCTTTTCCGCCACCGCGCGGATGGCGTCGACGCGGCGCTGGGGGCCATGCAGGACCGTGCTGTTCTCGGCGATCTTCGCGGAGGTGGGGAAGAGCGTGGTCAGCTCGTCGTCGGGCTCGGCGAGCCGCTCACCGAGCGCCTCGGCGAGCTGGGCGGTCGTGGTGCGGGCGGCCGCGACGGAGACCTGCTGGCCGATCATGGTGCGGAGCAGCAGTTCCTCGCCGTCGACCGCGCCGGGCACCCGGATCCCCGGCGCCGCCTCGACCATCGGCGCGAGCGCCGGGTCGGCGCGCAGCACGCGCCGCACGGCTTCGGGGTCGGCGTCGAGATCGAGCAGCCTGCGCACCCGCGAGACGGCGCTGCTGAGGTCTCGCAGATCGGAAAGCCGCAGCTCACAGCGCACGTGCCCGTCGGCGGGCGCCACGCGGACCGTGCCGGTCCCGTGCGCGAGCCGCAGCGTGCGGCCGTACGCGCCGCTCTCGATGCAGGGCGCCGCGTGCTCGGCGAGGAAGCCGAAGACGCCGTCGTCGAACGGCTCGCGGTAGGGCAGCCGCAGCGTGAGCTTGGTGCCGCCCTCGACGTAACCCCGCCTGCCGGTCCGCAGCTGGGACGGCGTGGTCGCGAAGACCTCGCGGATGGTGTCGTTGAACTGCCGCACGCTGGCGAAGCCCGCGGCGAACGCGACATCGGTCAGCGGCAGTTCGGACATCTCGATCAGCAGCCGCGCGGCATGCGCCCGATGTGCCCTGGCCAGCGCGAGCGGACCGGCGCCGAGCTCGGCGGTGAGCACCCGGCCGAGCTGGCGTTCGGAGTAGCCGAGCCGCTTGGCCAGCCCCGGCACCCCCTCCCGCTCGATCAGCCCGTCGGAGATCAGCCGCATGGCCCGCGCGGCCAGGTCGGCGCGCACGTTCCACTCGGGCGACCCCGGCACGGCGTCCGGCAGGCACCGGCGGCACGCGCGGTACCCGCCCGCCTGCGCCGCGGCCGAGGTCGGGAAGAAGCTGACGTTCTTGGATTTGGGCGTCTGGGCCGGGCAGGACGGACGGCAGTAGATGCCGGTGGTGCGCACGGCCATGATGAACTGCCCGTCGAACCGCGAGTCGCGCGAGGCGACGGCGCGGTAGCAGCGCTCGGTGTCGCGCCACAGTGTCAGTTCGGTCATGCGATTCACTATGCCAGCAGGTCCAGGCCTTGACTGGCGGAAATCCGCCACGGCGTTCCAGGCTCACTGCCGGGTGATTCACACAGGCCCGTAGACTTTGCGGCCGTGAGTCTGACCCTCGGTATCGTCGGCCTGCCCAACGTCGGCAAGTCCACCCTGTTCAACGCGCTGACCCGCAACAACGTGCTCGCGGCCAACTACCCGTTCGCCACCATCGAGCCCAACGTCGGCGTCGTGCCGCTCCCGGACCCCCGGCTGGACGAGCTCGCCAAGGTCTTCAGCTCGGAGAAGACGGTGCCGGCTGTGGTGTCCTTTGTGGACATCGCGGGCATCGTCAAGGGCGCGTCGGAGGGCGCTGGCCTCGGCAACAAGTTCCTCGCCAACATCCGCGAAGCGAACGCCATCTGCCAGGTCATCCGGGTGTTCGACGACGAGGACGTCATCCACGTCGACGGCCGCATCGACCCCGCCAGCGACATCGAGACCATCAACACCGAGCTCATCCTCGCCGACCTCCAGACCCTCGAAAAGGCGCTCCACCGCCTCGAGAAGGAGGCCAGGACCAAGAAGGAGGCCAAGCCCGCGCTCGACAACGCGGTCAAGGCCAAGGAGATCCTCGACGCGGGCCGCACCCTGTTCCAGGCCCAGAAAGAGGTCGACTTCGAGGCGTTGCGCGAGCTCTCGCTCCTGACCACGAAGCCGTTCCTCTACGTCTTCAACGCCGACGAGGCCGTCCTGACCGACACCGCCCGCCGCGAAGAGCTGACCAAGCTCGTCGCCCCGGCCGACGCGGTGTTCCTGGACGCCAAGGTCGAGGCCGAGCTGCTGGAGCTCGACGACGAGGAGTCCGTCCGCGAGCTGCTCGAGTCGGTCGGCCAGGAGGAGCCGGGCCTGTACTCCCTCGCCCGCGCCGGCTTCCACACCCTGGGCCTGCAGACCTACCTCACGGCCGGTCCCAAGGAGTCCCGCGCCTGGACGATCCCGCAGGGCGCGACCGCCCCGCAGGCCGCGGGCGTGATCCACACCGACTTCGAGCGCGGCTTCATCAAGGCCGAGGTCGTGTCGTTCGCCGACCTGACGGCGGCCGGCTCCATGGCCGCGGCGCGGTCGGCAGGCAAGGTCCGGATGGAAGGCAAGGACTACGTCATGGCCGACGGCGACGTGGTCGAGTTCCGGTTCAACGTCTGAGCCGTGCCCGGTGTTGATCCGAGACGCCACGGACGATGACTGGCCGCTGATCTATCCCTTCTTTTCGGCGATCGTCGCCGAGGGCAAGACGTACGCGTATCCCGACGGCCTGAGCCAGGAGCAGGCTCGTGGCTGGTGGATGGAGTCGCCGCCGGGACGCACGGTCGTCGCCGCCGACGGCCCGGTCGTGCTGGGCAGCGCCAAGATGGGCCTCAACCGTCCTGGGCGGGGCGCTCACGTCGCGACCGCCAGTTTCATGGTCGATCCACGGCACCGGGGACGCGGGATCGGGCGTGCGCTCGGCGCCCATGTCGTCGACTGGGCTCGTTCCGCGGGCTATCGCAGCATTCAGTTCAACGCCGTCGTCGAGACGAACCTGGCTGCCGTCGCCCTGTGGCGGTCGCTCGGCTTTCGCGTCATCGGGACGGTTCCCGAGGGGTTCGACCATCCAGACCACGGCCTGGTCGGCCTGCACGTGATGCTGCTGGACCTGTCCCTGGCCGGTTAGCTCGAACAGGCCATTGTCCTGTTAAGTGATCGCTTGTAACTGGTTGTTACTTTCATTGGGCGCACGATATAGTGCGTCCAATGAAAGTAACGCCGAGTATGCTGCCGCTGCTGCGTTCACGTACGCAGGGTGAGCTGCTCGCGCTCCTTTTGCTTCACCCTGAGCGCGAGTACAGCATCACCGAGCTCGCCGAAGCCTGCGGCGTCACGCACACGGCCATCGTGCGCGAGGTCGATCGCCTGGTCGTCGGCGGTATTCTCGACGATCGGCGGATGGGGCGGAACCGGCTCGTCAAAGCCCGTACGAACACTCCCGTCTATCGGCCGTTGAGCGATCTCATCGCGGTCACGTTCGGGCCGATGCCACTGCTGGCCGATGCTTTGTCCCAGCTCGCAGGAGTCAACCAGGCTTATATCTACGGATCCTGGGCAGCACGCTACAACGGCGAGCCGGGACCGCCGCCGGGCGATATCGACGTCCTGGTCGTCGGCTCGCCCGACGCGGACGCGCTTTTCGATCTCGCCGAACAGGTCGGCCGCCGGTTGAGTCGTGAGGTGAACGTCCATCGGATCTCTCCGGAGTCATGGGCGGCAAGCACGACGGATCCGTTCCTGACCAGCGTTCGTGAGCGTCCGCTGGTCCAGTTGAATCTTGATCAGGAGACCCGATGACTTCGTGGAACCAAGGGCGCGCCACGATTGACGCTCTTATCGCGCGCGGCGCCATCGAACACGTTCCGGCTTCCCAAGAGGCTGCCGAGGCTGAACTCGCCAGGGCTCGCACCCATGTCGCTTCGGCACGGCAAGTGCTGGAAATGGATCCGGAAGGCGCTTACACGCTCGCCTATGACGGCGCACGTCGTGCGTTGGCGGCGATTCTGCAGAATCAGGGACTGCGTGCGACGAGCCGTGGCGGCCACATCGCCATCTATGAAGCAGTTCTCGCGCAACTCGATCCGCCGCTGGGCACGATTTTGCGGCCGTTCAACCGGATGCGCTCCCGGCGCAACGAAGTCGCTTACCGGTCGTCCGAAGCGCCTGCCATGACGGCGGAGGATGTGGCAACCGATCTGTCCAAAGTGGAGGCAGTCATCGGAGTCGCGGAGAAAGCCATCCCGAACATGCCGCGTTACTAGGCTGGTCGTGAGTGGCGCGGCCGGTTAGAACCGGCGATACCGCTCACGACCCCTGGTCCCACCAAGCGAGTACCCGGGTTCCGAAGAGCGTCAGCCACTTCGACGGTTCGCCGGGCGGGACATCGACCTCGAACCACACCCGCCCGGGGTGCGGATCGCCTTGAAGCCAGGTCCCGTCCGGCTGTCGTGCCGCCCGGATCAGCTCGATCGCATCGGCCATGCGCGGGTCGCGTGGCGTGCCGTCGAGCAGCGAAGCCCGGCGGAAGTACTCGGCCGCGTTGAGCGCGCTGTAAGCCCAACGAAACGGGTACGCGAAGTTGTTCACCCATGGCCCGGGTGCCTTGCCCGTGGAGAGGCGGCGGACAAGGTTGCGGCGCAGGAGGTATTCCTCGCCTGATCGCCGGGCGGCGCGGGCCGTGTCCGAGTCTCCGGTCGCGGCTTCGTAGGCGAGCAAAGCCTTGAGCGAGTTGAGGGTCGAGTGGAAGGACGAACGCGCCGACCCCTCGATCCACTCGCAATTCCAGCCGCCGTCGGGGAGCCGGTGCTCGAGGAACCAGTCGACGATGCCGGTGATGTCGGCGCCGAGCCACAGGTCGTTCGCGACGGTCCAGGCGTTGATGCAGCAGTCGACCTCGCCGCCCCAGTACGGCAGGTTTTCGTACTCCCAGCGGCAGTTCGCGGCGAGTCGTTCGGCTGTCCCGTGCAGGACCGCGGGATCGAGGCCCCACTCGCGTAGCGCGTTGAGGGACCAGGTGGTCGCAGTCCAGGGCTGGCCCGGTTCGGAACAGTCGAAGTCCGCCGGGAAGAACGCGCCGCCCGCCCACCGGCCATCGGGGTCCTGGAGCGCGAGGAGACGTGCGCCGAAACCTTCTGTGGCAACGCGGGCTCGGGTGGCTTGCCAAGCCGGTTCGTGGAGGAGATCGCGCTCGACTTGCCAGCGTAGGGCTGGGTCTGAGTCGCGGAGCCACGCGATCAAGGCCTTGCTCGGCATGCCCCGACTCTAAGTGTGGCCAGCCGGAGGAGCGGGTTGATCTTGATACCAGAGTGGTACCGTCGACCGCATGGCTATGACCTTGAGGCTGAACGACGAGCAGGAGCGCGCGCTCGCGATGCTCGCCGAGGCGCAGGGCGTGAGCAAGCATGAGGCCATCGTCCGGGCGATTTCCGAGGCGGCCGCGCGTTCCGTGCGCGATGAACGGGTACGGGCGTTGTCGCAGGATGGGCGCACTCGCTACGCCTCCTTGCTTGATCGCCTGGCGCAGTGACGATCGAGTACCTCACGCTGGATGATCTGCTGACGCTCGCGTCCGATCTCGGCGTGTCCAAGGTTCGTGATCTGGGGTTGCTCGACGCGGCGGCGCATCGGCCGCAATCGTCGCTGATGGGACAGGACGCTTATCCGGCCATTCATGAGAAAGCCGCGGTGCTGCTCGAATCGATCGTGCGTAACCATCCGCTGATCGATGGCAACAAGCGGCTGTCGTGGATGGCGATGTTCGTTTTCTACGGCTTGAACGGCCTCGACGTGGACGCGCCCGAGGACGACGCGTACGACTTCGTGATTGCGATGGCCACCGGTTCGATGAGCTACGAAGACGCGGCCGGCCTGCTGGCCGGTTGGTGCTCCTGAGGGTGACCACCGATCCGGGGCAACTCGGCGATGAATACCGTTTTCACGGTCATGATCGATGAGCCGCCGGGCAGATCGTCCGCCGCCGTCACAGGGAGAGATCATGATCCGCAGGATGCTGACCGTCGCCGCACTCGCCGCCGGGCTCGCCTTCGTGGGCGGTGCGAGCGCGCAGGCTGAGCCAAGAGGGTGTGAGCATAGTAATTATTGCCAGCTCGGGAGTTCGCTCGGCGTGCACGGTGTGGTCGGGGATGTCGCCGACGACTTGAGTTCGGCGCTTTGCTTTGCGCTGGACGATGTTCTTGGTTGGCTGCATGGCTGAGCGCATGTGGTGACCTGCGTCGTCGTGGGCTCGGCTCAACGAAGTGAGGGGGCCCTTGAGTGTGTGGTTCGCACCCGGGGGTCCCCTCACTTCGCTTCTGTGAGCGAGCGGGAGGTTGTCGAGTGCCGGTCGGCTAGAAACGCCCGCAACACTCACGACCTCAACGTCGAGGCAACCCCGCGCCCGGGATAAAGCCCGCTTTATCCCGGGCCCACCGCACCGTGGAACACGAGGTACCCCAGCGTGGAACACGAGGTACCCCAGCGTGGAACACGAGGTACCCCAGCGTGGAACACGGGGTACCCGAGCGTGGGACACGAGGTGCCCGAGAGGTCGACACGGCGCCTGGCCGTGCCCCACACCCCGGCACCGCGTGTCCCGCACTCAGACATGCCGTGTCCCGCGCTCGGGCACCGCGTGTTCCGCACTCGGGCGTCCGGGGGGGGCGGGATAAAGCCTGCTTTATCCCGGGCGGGCGAGGGAAGGGGTCGTGAGCGTTGCGGGCGGTTAGAACCGCCCGCAACGCTCACGACCCTGGTTCGCCGAAGCTCCGAGCTAGCCCTCGTAGGGCGGGGCTTCGCCCCAGCCCCAGCGCGGAACCGGAGCGTGCGGCGGTGGTGTGGCGCCGGGTTGGGAGTTCTCCATTCCGATGCGGGAGCCCCATTCCACGTAGGCCACGAAGGCCGAGCGGAATTCGGGGTCCGAAGGCAAGCCGGCCTCGTCCGCGGCCTCCGAGATCAGGCCGACCCAGCGGGCTCGCTGCTCCGGGGTGATCGAGAGGCCGAGATGGTGGCCGAGCATGGCCGAGTAACCACCATGCGAAGCCGTGTAGGTGGCGGGGCCGCCGAAGACCTCGCCCAGCCAGAGCGCCACGTGATGCGGGTGGTCGGGGCTCATGTTCGCGAACACCGGCGCCAGCACGGGGTCCTGGTGGACGTGGCGGTAGAACACCTCGGTGAGGCGGTCCAGCGCTTCGGCGCCGCCCGCCCACTCGTACAGAGTCTTCATGATTACATGATTACACCGAAAAGTCGCTGGTGGGGCTCCGCTTAAGTGGAAAGCACCGAGGCGATCTGGCGGTGATGCTTGGGCGTCTCGATCTCGTCGAGCACCGCCAGCGCGAAGTCCTCGTACGTGATCCGCTCGTCCGGCACGTACTGGAGGCCGCCGAAGCGGTAGCCGCCGCGCGGCGTGCCGTCGTGGTCGAAGTCGCCGACCGGTGCCAGCCAGACCCAGTCGGGGCCGGTCGACGCGCGCAGCACGTCCAAGCCTGCCAGGTGGCCGAGGCAGAACGGCTTGTACTCGGCCGGGAACTCGGGTGAGTGGACCGTGTCGTTGAGGAGCACCGAAATGCCGATGACCACGATGCGGTCGACCCCCGATCCCAGCAGGGTGCGCGACGCGGCCGTGTAGAACTCGGTCGCGTCGGCCTTCAGGTCGCCGACCGTGCTGATCGCGACGTCGTAGGCGGAGAGGTCGAGTGGCTGGGTCACGTCGGCCGCGTGGACCGGGACGTCGAACGAATGCCGGGACGGGTCGCGGACGAAGGCCGTGACGTCGTGGCCGCGGTTGGCCGCTTCGGCGACCAGGCGGCGGCCCGCCCTGCCGCCCGCTCCGAGTATCGCGATCTTGCTCATGTGTGGACACCCCATCTGCTCGAAAAATTGCTTCTGAGCATGACGCTATCCACGGGATACTGGTTACTTCAACGATACTTGACTACGCTCGGGAGAGTGCTGGAGCCACTCGATCCCGACATGTTCGACCCGGCCTGCCCGTCGAGCGTCACGCCGTTCCGGATCGGCGACAAGTGGTCGGGGATGATCATCATCTGCCTGGAGGACGGGCCGCGGCGGTTCTCGGAGCTGCAGGGGCCGATCAAGGGCGTCACGCCCAAGGTGCTCACGCAGACGCTGCGGGCGCTGGAGCGCGATGGCATGATCACGCGCACCGCGTACCCGGAGATCCCGCCTCGGGTCGAGTACGAGCTCACGCCGCTCGGGCGGACGCTCTTCGAGCCGATCGCGGCCTGCCGGGAGTGGGCGGCCAAGTACCTGCCCGAGATCATGGCCGCCCGGGCCGCCTTCGAGACGGCCGAGTAGCTCAGGCGGCGAAGCCCAGCGCGACGAGCGCGAGCAGGGTGATCGCGGTCGCGATGAAGGTGACCCAGGTGCGCTGGGCGGGGGAGAGCGCGTGCATGACAGATCCTTAACCACGGGGGAGTTTCCGCAGTACACAGCGCCTTGATCACCGCTTTCGTTAGCGCCTGTGCGCTAAATCACCCGTGTGCCGCGAGCAGCTCCTCGATCTGGCCCGCGAGCTGGAAGTCCTTCTCGGTCAGGCCGCCCGCCGAATGGGTGCTGAGCCGGAAGATCAACGTCCGCCAGCGGATGTCGATGTCCGGATGATGGTCGGCCGCCTCGGCGAGGTCGGCCACCCGGTCGACCACCTCGATCGCCTTCGGAAAGCTGGCCAGCTGTGCTTTTCGCCCGATCGAGTCGCCGTCACGCCGCCATTCGGGCAACCGCGCGAGTGCCTGGTCGACCTCTGAGTCACTCAATAGTTCCGCCATGACTCCATGGTGGGACAGCGACGGCTACGCTGCACCCCTGCCACAGGAATTCGCTGGAGGGGAAATGAAAAGCAGTGCCGCGCGTGCCGCGGCGGTCGTCTGCCTGGCGGGTGCCCTCGGTGGATGCACGCTGGTCGGCGGCTCGTCGGACAACGCACAGGGCCCGGTCACGGTCACCCTGGTCACCCACGACTCGTTCGACGCGCCGCAGGAGGTGCTCGACGCCTTCGAGAAGCAGTCTGGGATCAAGATCGTGGTCCAGAAGTCGGGCGACGCCGGCGCGCTGACCAACAAGCTCGTGCTGACCAAGGCGAACCCGATCGGCGACGTCGCTTACGGCGTCGACTCGACGTTCGCGTCGCGCGCGCTCGGCGAAGGCGTCTTCGAGCCCTACACCAGCCCCGAGGCCGACCGCGGGCCGCAGCGCTACGCCGTCGACCAGGAGCATCGGCTGTCCGCTGTGGACCTCGGTGACGTCTGCGTGAACATCGACACCGGCTACTTTGCCGGCAAGGGGCTCACCCCGCCCGCGTCCTTTGAGGACTTGGCCGACCCGAAGTACAAGGACCTGCTCGTCGTCGAGAACCCGGCCACCTCTTCGCCGGGCCTGGCGTTCCTGTTCGCCACGATCGCGAAGTACGGCGAGACGGCGTGGCCGGACTACTGGACCAGGCTGAAGGAAAACGGCGTGAAGTCGGTCAGCGGCTGGGAAGAGGCGTACACCCAGCAGTTCTCCGGCTCCTCCGGCAAGGGGCCGCGGCCGATCGTCGTCTCCTACGCGTCGTCGCCCGCCGCCGAGATCGGCCAGGACGGCAAGTCGCGCAGCAAGGCGCTGCTCGACACCTGCTACCGCCAGGTCGAGTACGCGGGCGTGCTCGCGGGCGGCAAGCAGGCCGACAAGGCGCGCAAGGTCATCGACTTCCTGCTCTCGCAGCAGTTCCAGGTCACCGTCGCGCAGAAGATGTACGTCTACCCCTCGCGGCAGGGCGTCGAGCTGCCGCCCGGCTGGGCACAGGTCGCGCCGCTGCCCGACAAGGCGGCGTCGCTGACGCCCGACCAGGTGCAGGCGGGCCGCGAAAAGTGGATCGGCCAGTGGCGCTCGCTACTCGAGGGCTGACCCGCCAGACGACCGGGCTGGCGCTGCTCGCGCTGGTACCGGTCGGTTTCCTGGTGGTGTTCTTCGCGTGGCCCGTCCTCGCGATCATCGGCCGCGGCTTCACGAGCGGCGGGGTCGCGACGGCCATCGCGTCCGGGGAGACCTGGAAACTGGCCGGTTTCACCCTCGCGCAGGCGGCCGCGTCCACGGTGCTCGCCGTGGCCGCGGGCCTGCCCGTCGCGTTTCTGCTCTCCCGGGTCCGGCTGCCGGGGCTGGCGCTGGTCCGGGTGCTGGTGCTGGTGCCGTTCGTGCTGCCGACGGTCGTCGTCGGGCTCGCCTTCAAGGCGTTGTGGCCGGACGGCGGGCTCGCGTCGATCGTGCTGGCCAACGCCTTCTTCAACGTCGCCGTGGTCGCCAGGACGGTCGCCGGGCTCTGGTCGCATCTCGACTCCCGCGCCGCCGACGCCGGCCGCGCACTGGGCGCTTCGCCGTGGCGCGCGTTCCGCTCGGTGACCCTGCCGACGCTCGCGCCCGCGATCGCGTCCGCCGCGGCTGTGGTGTTCTTGTTCTGTGCCACCAGTTTCGGCGTGGTGCTGATCCTCGGCGGCGCGAAGTACCGGACGCTGGAAACCGAGATCTACCTCCGCACGGTCAATCTGCTCGACCTCTCGGGCGCCGCCGCGCTTTCGCTGGTGCAGTTCGCGGCCGTGCTCGCGGCGCTGCTCGTCGGCGCGCTGGCGCGCAAACGCCGCGAGACCGCGCTCAAGCTCCGCTCCGGCAAGGACACCGCGCGGCGGCCGGTCGGCGGTGAGTGGTGGGTGGTCGCGGCCGCGCTGGCCGTGGTCGGCTTCCTGCTCGCGCCGATCATCGCGCTGCTCGTCCGTTCGGTGTCCACTGTGGACGGCTGGAGCTTCGCCGGGTACACCGGGCTGGCCGGGCGCGGCGCGCAAGGCGCGCTGCAGGTCACCGGCTGGCAGGCGGCGTCGAACTCGCTGCGCACGGCCTCGGACGCGACCATGCTCGCCATGATCATCGGCGTGCTCGCCTCGGTCGTGCTCGTTTCGCTGCGCCGCACGCCCGGCCGGGTCGCGCGCGGGATGGGCGAGGCGATGGACGCCGCACTGATGCTCCCGCTCGGGGTTTCGGCGGTGACGGTCGGCTTCGGCTACCTGGTGACGCTGGACGCGCTGCCCGGCGACCTGCGGACGTCGCCGCTGCTGGTACCGCTCGCGCAGGCGCTGGTGATCATCCCGCTGATCGTGCGGATGGTGCTGCCGGTGCTCCGCTCGGTCGACGAGCGGCTGCGCCAGGCCGCCGCGACGCTCGGCGCCAGCCCGTCGCGGGTGTGGCGTGAGGTCGACCTCCCGCTGACCTTGCGGTCACTGGTCGCGGCCGCCGGATTCGGGTACGTCGTCGCGCTCGGCGAGTTCGGCGCGACCAGCTTCCTGGCGCGGCCGGAGTCGCCGACGCTGCCGGTCGCGGTGGCCACGCTGATCGGCAGGCCCGGCGTGCTCAACAACCAGATGGCCTACGCCGCGTGCGCGCTGCTCATGATCGTGACAGCCTTGGCGGTGGCGGCGATCGACCGGCTCGGCGCCGTGCGCGGGCACACGGCCGTAGGGGAGTTCTGATGGCGCTTGAGGTCGAGGGCCTGACCGTCCACTATGGAACATTCACGGCCGTGCGCGACGCCAAGCTGGAGATCGCCGACGGCGAGGTGCTCGCGCTGCTGGGCCCGTCCGGCTCGGGGAAGTCGACGCTGCTGCGTGCGATCACCGGGCTGGAACCGCAGGTCGAGGGCAGTGTGCGCTGGGACGGCGAGGACCTCGGCGGGGTGCCGGTGCACCGGCGCGGCTTCGGGCTGGTGTTCCAGGACGGGCAGCTGTTCCCGCATCGCGACGTCGCCGGGAACCTCGCGTTCGGGCTGCGGATGCATCAGGTGCCCAAGGCCGAGCACGCGGCCAGGATCGCGAAGCTGCTCAAGCTGGTCGGTCTCGAAGGCTACGAGCGGCGCCGGGTCACCGAGCTGTCCGGTGGTGAGGCGCAACGGGTCGCGCTCGCCCGCGCGCTCGCGCCGGAGCCCCGGCTGCTGATGCTGGACGAGCCGCTCTCCGGGCTGGACGCCGGGCTGCGCGAGCAGCTGGCCATCGATGTCGCGGATCTGCTGCGCCGCACCAAGATCACCGCGCTGCTGGTGACGCACGACCAGGAGGAGGCGTTCACGCTCGCCGACCGGGTCGCGGTGCTCGACCGCGGCGAGATCCGGCAGGAGGGCGCGGTCCGCCATGTCTGGAGCCGCCCGGCCGACGAGACGGTCGCGCGGTTCCTCGGCGTCACGACGATCGCAGGCGGCACCGCGGCCGACGGCGTCGTCCGGTGCGCGTTCGGTGAAACGACCCTTCCCGGTGTGCGGGACGGCGAGGTGGAGCTCGGCCTGCGGCCGAACGCGCTTCGCTTGGCCGACAAGGGGATCCAGGGTGACGTGACCGCCGTCGTGCACCGGCGCGAGCATGTGCGGCTGGTGGTGGTGACCGGTGAGGCCACCGTCGACGCGGTCGCGCCGGTGACCGCGGACGTCAAGGTGGGCGACCGGGTCTCCCTGGCCCTCGACCCGGATGGGATCGCGGTGATCGGGCCAGGGAGACCGGTTCGAGCTAGCGGAAGATGACCGAGCCGTACGCCTCCTGAGTGGCGATCTCCCCCGTGCCCGGAGCCACCCTGGTGATGCGCGGGCCGAGGCAGCTCGCCCCGGAGGACAGCGTCGCCACCTTGTTGGTGGCGTTGGCGATCCGGTGGGCGCCCGCGGTCCCCGACGTCAGCTGGTAGCAGTGGCCGTCGACCGGATTGGTGATCGTCTGCCCGTCGTACCGGAAGGTTCCGGTCGCGTCGGTGCTCGCGTTCGCCAGCGGCGCGATGAGCAGGCCGAGACCGGCGGCGCCGGCGAGCACTGGGATGAACCTGCGCAAGGACATAGGTGATTTCCTCCCCGTATTCATTTCAGGCTGGATTTAAAAGGCCTGTTGAGACTGGGTCGTCAGAAGGTGAAATAAACCGACAACAGCTTCTGGCGCGGGAAATCGCCGAGGCTGTGTGCGGGGACCGAAGCGAAGGCTCCGGTGCAGCCGCTGCCGGTGAACACGCGCGCGGTGGCGTCCGTGCCGTTGTTCACCAGGGTGGAGCTGCTGCTGAACAGGCCGAGGCACGTCCCGTTGGCCGGGTCGGAATACACGGTCTCGCCGTACACGAACGTGCCTTTGGCTTCGACGCCCGCGGAAGCCAAGGGTGTGATGAGCAGACCGAGGCCGGTGGCGCCGATGAGTGCTTTCGCCATGATGGACATGCGTTTCCTCCCAGTATTCGGTAATACCCCCATTTCGGAAGTTAGCGCTCTCCGCTGTCACGCCACTGTCGTATTCGCGGGCAAAACGAACAAAAGGCCGTGCGCCGACCTTACGGCGCACGACCCTTGGTGATCTAGTGGCGGTTCAGCCGTCCCTGGTGGTGAGCCGCGAGTAGGCCAGTGAAAGCGCGATGACGATGTAGCACGCCGCGCGCAGCGCGCCCTCGGCCAGCTGGCCGCTCGGCATCGGGTCCTGCAGTGTCTCGGTGAGCGCGCTGGACCAGTTCTGCGTGAGCAGGAACGGGTGCAGCCACTTCACGGCCGACAGGAAGGTCAGGATGGTGAACACCACGTCACCGGCGAGCACGGCGACGACCACCAGCATCGGGTGTTCGGTCCACGCCGAGATCGCCAGCGCCACCGCGCCGACCGCCCACAGCTGCAAGGTCACCCAGGCGACCGCGATCAGCACCCGGCCCAGCGCCTCCGACAGGGAGAGCGTGGTGCCGGAGAGGGTGAACAGCGCGTCGGAGCCGTTGATGATCAGGCCGGTGATCGTGGCCGTCGCGGCCATCGAGAGGGTCGCGACCAGCGAGACCGTCGCGACGCCGAAGGCCTTGACGCCCAGCAGCCGTCCCCGGCTGACCGGCGCGAGCAGCCAGCCGCGCAGGGTGCCGTGCGCGGCCTCGCCCGCGATCGCGTCGGCGCCCGCCATCGCCGACGCCAGCGGCAGCAGCAGTGCCAGCGTCATGGTCAGCGCGGCGATCGGGAGCACGTAGGCGTTGCCGACCGCGGCCGAGAGCAGCGGGCCCGAGCTGTTGTCCGGGCCGCCGCCCGCGGCGGCCGGGTCGACCAGCGTGAGCGCGACCCCCATCACCACCGGGATCGCCGCCAGCAGCCCGAGCACGATCAACGTGCGCGGGCGCCGGAAGATCCAGCGAAGTTCGGCGCGCAGCAGCCGGACCAGGCCGACCGTGTCATGTCCCGTGCGCGCGGGAGCGACGGCGGACGTCATGACGTCACTCCTTCGTCGATGACGGGCAGCCCGTCGGGGGTGGCTGGATCGTGCTGGGTGAGCCTGGCGAAGAGGTCCTCGAGGCCGGTGCGCGCGCGTTTCGCCTCGTACACCTGGACTTCCGCGCGGATCAGCATCGCGAGCACCTCGGGCGCGGTCGCCGACGACAGGTCGACGCGGACGCCATCCGGGCTGAGCTTGGTGGTGATCCTGTGCTCCCGCAACGCTTCCACGGCCTTGTCGGTGTCCGGAGTGGACACCAGCAGCGCCGGGCTGCCGGACTCCAGCAGCTCCGAGAGCTCGCCTTGGGCGACCACGGTGCCGTCGTGCAGCACCGCGACGTGCGTGCAGGTCGCCTCGACCTCGGCGAGCAGGTGCGACGAGACCAGCACGGTCACGCCCTCGGCGTGCAGCTCGCCGATGATCCGCCGGATCTCCCTGGTGCCGGCGGGATCCAGGCCGTTGGTCGGCTCGTCGAGCACGATCATCTTGCGGGGCACCAGGAGCGCGCTCGCGAGCCCGAGACGCTGCTTCATGCCGAGCGAGTAACCGCGATACCGGCGATGCGCGGCGCCCGCGAGGCCGACGCGCTCGATCGCGTGCTCGACCGCGCCGGGTATCCCCGCCGAAGTCAGCCGGGGTTCCGCGGCCGCCATCCGCAGCAGGTTCTCGCGCCCGGACAAGAACGGGTGGAAACCCGGTCCTTCGACCAGCGCGCCGACGTCCGGCAGCGCGTGCGCGGCGCCGTCCGGCATGGCGTGGCCGAGCAGTTCGACCTCGCCCTCGGTCGGGCGGACCAGGCCCAGCAGCATCCGGATGGTGGTCGTCTTGCCCGAGCCGTTGGGCCCGAGCATGCCGAGCACGGCGCCCTCCGGCACCTCCAGATCGACCTGGTCCACCGCGACCGTGCCCCGGTAGACCTTGCGCAACCCCCTGGTCCGCGCGGCCAGCGGGACCGACGGGGCGGGCGCCCCCTGCGAGACGCCCGCGCCGCTCATCGTCGTGCCAGTGGTCACTTGGCGGCCAGAGCCTCGTAGAGGACCTGCTCCGGCACCGCGCCCGCGGCGAAGCGGCCGTCGTCGGTCACCAGCGCGGTGCCGACCTTGGTGGTGATCAGCACCCCGGAACCCCAGGCGCCGCTGACCGGCTTGCCGATCTTCGACAGCAGCGCCTTCGGGTCGGCGGTCTTGCCGTCCTTCGACTTCAGCTGCTGCGGCTTGAGCAGGTCGGGCGAGAACTTGCCGGTGATCGCCGTGTCCCAGCCGTCGCCGACGACCTTGAAGTCCTGGCGTGCCTTTTCGGCCTGCGCCAAGGTGTTGTCGTCGATCTTCGGCTGCTGCTCGGTCACCTTCGCGTCCTTCGGTGGGGTGAACTGGAACAGCTCCGCTGGCTGCGCGGTGAACTCGATGTCGCTGAACGCGATCTGCAGCGCGGGCTCGCTCGAACCGTTGGTGAGCACCGAAACCCGCAGCGGGAGCCGTGTCTCGGAGTCGACGGCGACGCGGATTTCGCGCAGCAGCGTCTTTTCCGTCGGCTTCGGGGTCAGCACCAGCTCGTACGCCGCGCGGCCGGCGACCCTGGCGGTGCCGTCGACGGCGACCGTGCTGCTCTCCCTGACCTTGCCGAGCAGGTCGGCGGTCGCGGCCGTCGGGTCGGTGGCCGCCTTGTCGGTGACCTTGCCCGGCTCGGCAGGGAACACCATCTTGCTGGCGGTGTTGGTCTTCGAGCTGTAGTGCCAGACGGTCTTGCCGTCGTTGACCGTGGTGTCCTCGGTGTTCCCCTGCTTGACCGACAGCTTCGTGCTGCCGGTGCCGCTGTTGAACAGCCGCGCCTCGTCGAACTTGAGCGAGCCGGCGCC
Organism: Amycolatopsis xylanica; assembly: GCF_900107045.1. GTDB lineage: Bacteria > Actinomycetota > Actinomycetes > Mycobacteriales > Pseudonocardiaceae > Amycolatopsis > Amycolatopsis xylanica. Next base: position 802,735 of record NZ_FNON01000003.1, on the reverse strand, counting down.
GGGCACGGCGGCCAGCATCGGCAGGCCGAGGTTGTCCGAGACCTTGACGGTGCCGTCGAACGCGGGCTGCTTCGCCGTCAGCACGGACTGCACGAGTTCGTCGGCGCTGACCGCCGGAAGGGTGGGCGCGTCCCCCGCGCTGGCGGGCATCGCGATGAAGGCCAGTCCCGCGGCCCCCAGTGCGGTGCCCACGACCGCGGCCGTGAGTGCCTTCGTCTTCGGTTTCATCGTTTCTCCCTGTGTCCGACGAGCTCCAGTGTGCTCGCCTCCCAGCCACGACGCTTCCCTCCCGAGGCTGAGATACCGCTCAGTCTCAGCGCCTCGAACTGAGATGGCGCTGAGAGGGCGCGCGTGAGCAGCGCGAACCGGGCATGCTGAGAAACGTGAAACCTCGGGTGCTGGTCGTCGACGACGAGTTGGGCGTGCGCAAGGCGCTGCAGCGCGGGCTGCGCGCGGAGGGCATGGACGTGGTCACCGCCGCGGACGGGCCGAGCGGGCTGCGGCTCGCCCAGACCGGCTCGTTCGACGTGCTGCTGCTCGACATCATGCTGCCCGGCCTGTCCGGGTACCGGATCCTGCAGCATCTGCGCGCGGGCGGGGTGCGGACGCCGGTGCTGCTGGTGTCGGCGAAGGACGGCGAGATCGACCAGGCCGACGGGCTCGACCTCGGCGCGGACGGGTACGTGGTGAAGCCGTTCTCGTTCGTCGTGCTGGTCGCGCAGATCCGCGCGGTGCTGCGCCGGGCGAGCTCCGACGGCGCGCGCGGGCCGCTGCGCATCGGCGCGCTGGTCGTCGACAGGGCCACCCGCGAGGTGCGGTGGAACGACGAGCCGGTCGCGCTGAGCCCGCGTGAGTTCGCGCTGCTGGAGGTGCTCGTCGGGCGCGCGGGGACCGTGGTGACCAAGGACGAGCTGCTGCGCGCGGTGTGGGGTGACGAGCAGGCGGCGACGCGCAACGTGGTCGAGGTCTATGTCGGGTATGTGCGGCGCAAGCTGGACGCGGTGGGCGCCGGTTCCCTGCTGCGGACCGTCCGGGGTCACGGCTATCTTGCTTCCGATGCGCAATTGGACGAAGTGATGAGCCCGGGTTGATCCGTACGTGGTGGTGGCGGAGGTCGCTGCGGTTCCGGATCGCGTCGATGGCTGCGGCCATCACGTTCGCCTGCCTGCTGGGCCTGTCCCTGCTCGCGGGCAAGGGACTCGGGCCGCTGCTGACGGGGTCGGTCGACAACGAGCTGGCGGCCGCGGTCGCTTCGGCGTCTGCCTCGGTGAGCGCCGGGCAACGGCCGCAGGCGCCGCCCGGGGTGACCGTGCGCGTGCTCGACACGGCGGGTGACCCGGTCGACGGCCAGTCCGCGCCGGGGCTGTCCTCGCGGGTCGTGCACGACCTGAAGGCGGGCGATCGGGTCGAGACCGACGGCTCACGCTGGCGTGGCACGGTGGTGAGCGCGCCGGACGGTTCGCAGCGGCTGGTGGCCGCGTACGCGGGGCGGGTCGGATTCGCGTCCGCCGTGCGCAGCGGCACGTTCTGGCTGCTCATGACGGCACTGCTGGGCGCGCTCGTGGCGACGCTGACGACCTGGCTGGTCGTCCGGTCGGCGCTGCGCCCGGTCGCGCGGATGGGCCGGACACTGCACACGCTGCCCTCCGGTGAGCGGCTGCCGCTGCCGGAGGCGCACGACGAGCTGCGCGCGCTGGCGACCGAGTTCAACGCGCTGCTGTCACGCCAGGAGGAGGCCAACGACCGGCTGCGGCGGTTCACCGGGGACGCCGCGCACGAGCTGCGCTCGCCGGTCGCGTCGATCCGGGTGCAGGCCGAGGTGGCCGTCGCCAATCCGGATCCCGAGCTTTCGCAGGAGACGCTGGTCGACATCCTCACCGAGGCCGAGCGGCTGTCCGCGCTGCTCGACGGCCTGCTCTCGCTGGCCAGGTCCGACGCGGGCGAGCTGCCGCCAGCCGAGCCGGTCGAGCTGGTGTCCGAAGCCCGCGCCGCGCTGGACCGCCTGCCCGCGGGCTCGCCGGACGCGCGCCTGAGCGGCGTCACCGGCCAGGTGTGGGCCTGGGCGACGCACGCCGAGGTCGAGCTGGTGCTCAGCAATCTGCTGCGCAACGCGTGCCGGTACGCCGAAGGCCAGATCGTGGTGTCGGTGCTGGCCCGGCCGTCGATGGTCCGCCTGGTGGTCGACGACGACGGTCCCGGCATCCCGCCCGAGCACCGCGAACGCGTCTTCGACCGCTTCTACCGGGTCTCGGGCGACCGGGCGCGCGCGTCCGGCGGCACCGGCCTCGGTCTCGCGATGGTCGCCGAGGCCGTGCGCCGCCGCGGCGGCCAGGTCCAAGCCGGGGAGTCACCCGAAGGCGGTGCCCGCTTCCAGGTGACCTGGCGGGCGGGTCGTTAGGCGCGGCCGCCGCCCTGGTCGGAGGGCTGTACTTTTCCGGGGTGACTGTGATCGTCGGCGCCGCCGTTGTCCGTGATGGCGCCCTGCTGGCCCAGCAACGCGCCTGGCCCGCGGACCACGCGGGCCAATGGGAACTCCCAGGCGGCCGAGTCGAGCCCGGCGAAACCGAAGGCGTCGCCCTCTACCGCGAATGCCAGGAGGAGCTGGACGTCGACATCCTCGTCGGCGCCCGCGTCGGCCAGGACATCGCGCTGCCGGGCGGCAAGGTCCTGCGGATCTACGCGGCCTCGCTCTTGAGCGGCGAGCCCCGCCCAGTCGAGCACAAAGCCTTACGCTGGCTCACCCCCGACGACCTGGCCGACGTCGACTGGCTCCCCGCCGACCGCGAACTCCTCCCCGACCTGCGCCTCCTCCTCACCCCGCCCGGCTAAAAAAATCCCAATGTGGCTTTCGTCAGGTTTGAGCTGACGAAAGCCACATTGGCGGGTTGAAAACTGACCAATGCCGCATTGGGATTTTTTTAGCTGGGGTCAGCCGGCGCCGACCAGGCGGAGGGCGCTGGTCAGGCGGTGGTCGCCGCGCTCCGAGGCCCTGGCCGCGCCCGCCTTGCGGACGCGGTCGAGCTCGGCCGGGTCTTGGAGCAGGGCGTTCGTGGCCTCGCGCAGGGGGCGCAGGGTTTCGATGACCGCTTCGGCCGTGGCGTTCTTGAGCGAGCCGTAGGTGGTGTGCTCCGCCGCGAGGTCCGCGGGGGAACCGCCCGTGCAGCCCGCCAGTATCTCCAGGAGGTTCGCCAGGCCCGGGCGGTCTTCGGGGGAGTAGACGACCTCGGAGCCGCCGTCGGTGACCGCGCGGCGGATCTTGCGGCCGATCAGGTCCGGCTCGTCGAGCACCGACACCACGCCCGCCGTGTCCTGGGCGGACTTCGACATCTTGCGCGTCGGGTCGCTCAGGTCGCGCACGCGCGCGGCCGCCGGGGGCAGCACCGCCTGCGGCATGGTGAAGACCTCGCCGTAGGTGGTGTTGAACCGCCGGGCCAACGTCCGCGCGAGCTCGACGTGCTGACGCTGGTCCTCGCCGACCGGGACCTCCGAGGCGCCCTGGAGCAGGATGTCCGCCGCCATCAGCGTCGGGTAGGTCAGCAGGCTGAGCCGCACGCCGGCTTGGCCCTTCGCCTTCTCCTTGAACTGGATCATCCGCGCGGCCTCGCCGTAGCTGCAGGTGCACTCGAGGATCCAGGTCAGCGCGCCCAGCTCGCGGGCGATGTCGGACTGCACGAACAGCCGCTCCGGCGAGATCCCGGCCGAGATGAGCACGGCGAGTCCCTCGGTCGCCAGTGATCGGAGCCGTCCTGGGTTATGGCTCGTCGTCATCGCATGGAGATCCGACATGAAGTACAGGTCGTGCTCGGTGCCCTCGGCGGCCCAGCGCTGGATGGCGCCCAGGTAGTTGCCCAGGGTGATGTGGCCTGACGGGGTGACACCGGACAGTCGGGTCATGGTCGTTCCTCTCGGTGTTGCCCGAGCGGGGACACGAAAAAGGCCGCCCGATCGGGCGGCCTGTGGTCTGGTTCAGCGCACAGTCGAAGGGCCGCCTGGTGACGGCCACCACTGGGTACCTGCGGTGCGCATGATCGCCAGCATAGCGGCACTGGCAAGACCCCGGCGTGTCAGTAATGGAAAAGTCAAGCGCCGCAACGGAAAATCGATCACTTCACTCATTCCGGGCACCAGGCGTCAATAAACCGTATCGACACGCCGGTGACCGTGTGCCGAAGGCGTAAATCGGGGTTACCGTCGGGGGATGTTCGTCGTATTGCTCAACTACACAGCCCCCATCGAAGAGATCGACTACGTGCTCCCAGACCATGTCGAATGGCTGGCCAAACAGTATGAGCACGGCCATTTCCTCGCCTCCGGCAGGCGGAACCCCCGGATCGGCGGGGTGATCATCACCAGGCCGATGCTGCGAGGAAAGCTGGACGCCCTGCTGGCGACGGATCCGTTCTCCGTCCAGCACCTGGCGAAATACGAAGTGATCGAATTCTCACCGACGAAGACCGCACCGGAACTGCGGATCATCAACGAGGCGCTGGCCAGCTAGGGGAGAGCCGCGGGGACACTTGGCGGCCCCGCGGCCAGAAACGAAAACGTCAAGCAGCCGCGGCCAGCTTCGTCTTGGCCTTCTTCAGCGCGAGCACCGGGCATTTCTTGCACCGCGACTTCGACCGGCAGCACTTCTTCTTGACCTTGCCGGCCTTCATCCACTTCCGCACGATGTCCTGCGGGGTCTTCTTACCCACGTGTCGCCTCTCTGAGCAGTCGACCCAGGTTAGGTGAGGCTTACCGATCTTGGGGCGTGGGCCTGCTCACAATCGGGCAACAGGTATCCTTGTGTAGTCCGCGTGTGGCCAAAGTCGGCCGCGGTATGCCCGCCTCCGGGCTGCGCGGCCAAACACACCCGCACTTCAAAAGAGTCTCAGGAGCCCACGCGTGCCCGCAGCCAGCGCCTTCGCGGTCGAAACCGGCAAGTCGACGTCCGGTAAGACCCGGCCCGACCTGCGCAACGTCGCCATCGTCGCACACGTCGACCACGGCAAGACCACTCTGGTCGACGCCATGCTCCGCCAGTCCGGCGCCTTCGCCGAGCGGGCCGAGGTCGTCGACCGCGTGATGGACTCCGGGGAACTGGAGCGCGAAAAAGGCATCACCATCCTCGCGAAGAACACCTCGATCCACCGCGAGACCGAGAACGGCACGGTGACCATCAACGTCATCGACACCCCCGGTCACGCCGACTTCGGCGGCGAGGTCGAGCGCGGTCTCGCCATGGTCGACGGTGTCGTCCTGCTGGTCGACGCCAGCGAGGGCCCCCTCCCGCAGACGCGCTTCGTGCTGCGCAAGACCCTCGAGGCGGGCCTGCCGGTCATCCTGCTGGTCAACAAGACCGACCGCCCCGACGCCCGGATCTCCGAGGTCGTCGAGGAGACCCACGACCTGCTGCTCGACCTGGCCAGCGACATCGAGAACGCCGACCACGACGCGATCCTCGACCTGCCGGTCGTCTACGCCTCCGCCCGCGCGGGCAAGGCGAGCATGGAGCAGCCCGCCGACGGTGACGTCCCCGACGCCGAGAACCTCGACGTGCTCTTCGACGTCATCCTGCGCCACGTGCCCGAGCCCTTCGCGGACAAGGAAGGCCCGCTGCGCGCGCTGGTCACCAACCTCGACGCGTCCAACTTCCTCGGCCGCATCGCGCTGATCCGCATCTTCTCCGGCAACCTCCGCAAGGGCCAGGACGTGGCCTGGATGCGCGAGGACGGCACCACCCAGAAGGTCCGCATCTCCGAGCTGCTGGTCACCGAGGCGCTCACCCGCGTCCCGGCGACCGAGGCCAGCGCCGGTGAGCTCGTCGCGATCGCGGGCATCCCCGACATCACCATCGGCGACACCCTCGCCGACGTCGAGAACCCCGAGGCGCTGCCCCGGATCACCGTCGACGAGCCCGCCATCTCGATGACCATCGGCGTCAACACCTCGCCGCTGGCAGGCCGCTCCGGCGGCGACAAGGTCACCGCGCGCCTGGTGAAAGCCCGCCTCGACCAGGAGCTCATCGGTAACGTCAGCATCAAGGTGCTGCCGACCGAGCGCCCCGACACCTGGGAGGTCCAGGGCCGTGGCGAGCTGGCGCTGGCGATCCTCGTCGAGCAGATGCGCCGCGAGGGCTTCGAGCTGACCGTCGGCAAGCCGCAGGTGGTCACCCGCATCGTCGACGGCAAGGTCCACGAGCCGTTCGAGCGCCTGTCGATCGACGCCCCCGAGGAGCACCTCGGCGGCATCACCCAGCTGCTGGCGGCGCGCAAGGGCCGCATGGAGCACATGGGCGGGCACGGCACCGGCCGCATCAAGCTCGACTACGTGCTCCCGGCGCGTGGCCTGATCGGCTTCCGCACCGACTTCCTCACCGAGACCCGCGGCACCGGCATCGCGAACCACGTGTTCGAGGGCTACTTCCCGTGGGCAGGCGAGATCCGCACCCGCCACAGCGGCTCCTTGGTCGCCGACCGCTCGGGCCCGATCACCTCGTACGCGATGATCCAGCTCGCCGACCGCGGCACCTTCTTCGTCGAGCCGGGCGCCGAGGTCTACGAAGGCATGGTCGTGGGCGAGAACCCGCGCGCCGAGGACCTCGACATCAACATCACCAAGGAGAAGAAGCTGACGAACATGCGTCAGTCCTCCGCCGACGTGATGGAGACGCTGGCCCGCCCGCGCAAGATGGGCCTCGAAGAGGCGCTGGAGTTCTGCTCGGTCGACGAATGCGTCGAGGTCGCGCCGGATGTGGTCCGCATCCGCAAGGTCACGCTGGACGTCAACCAGCGCGCCAAGGAGCGCAACCGCAACAAGAACCGCGACAAGGACTGATAAAACCCCAGGTCAGGGCTCGTGAGTGGGAAAGCCGGTTCTAACCGGCCATACCACTCACGAGCCCTTTCCCATATGCCTTAACAGGTGTTCACCGGCAATGTGGGAATCTCGGGTGTACGCGGAGCCCGGCCGTGACAGCATGGCGGCTCAAACCCGATTCGCGATTTGCAGGAGGTAAGCGGCGTGCGGATGAGCAGGGCAGCGGGACTGGGACTCGTTGCGCTGATGCTGAGCGCGTGCTCGTCGACGCCTCCGCCGCCGGTCGTCTCGTCCACCGCGAACCCGTCGACGGTCGCGCAGACCAAGACCCCGTCGCAGATCGTCATCGGCGTCGACGACGTGGTCGGCGGGTACAACCCGCACAACCTCGCCGACGTCTCCACGGTCACCACCGCGCTCGCGCAGCTGCTGCTGCCTTCGGTGTTCCGTACCAAGGACGACGGCACCCGCACGCTCGACACGAACCTCATGAAGTCGGCCCAGGTCATCTCGGAGGCGCCGTTCACGGTGGCCTACGAGATCCGTCCGGACGCGTCCTGGTCCGACGGGGCCCCCATCGCCGCCGAGGACTTCGCGTTCCTCCGTGACGCGATGAGGGACGAGCCCGGCGTGATCGCGCCCGCCGGCTACCGGCTCATCCAGGACGTCCAGTCGCGCGAGGGCGGCAAGCGCGTCGAAGTCACCTTCACGAAGCCGTACCCCGGCTGGCAGACGCTGTTCGGCGACCTGCTGCCCGCGCATCTGCTCAAGGACGCGCCCGGCAGCTGGAAGGGCGCGCTCGCGAGCAGTTTCCCCGCGTACGGCGGCCCGTTCTCGCTCAAGGGCATCGACATCGCGCGCGGCGAGATCATCCTGGAGCGCAACGACCGCTACTGGGAGAAGCCCGCCGCCATCGACAGGCTGGTGCTGCGCCGCGCCGATCAGCAGGGCCTCGCGAACGCGCTGGCCAGCGGCAACGACCAGTTCGCCCTCACCATGGCTGACTCGACCGGGGTCGGCAGGCTCAGCTCGCTCGGCCCCGCCGTGCAGCTGACCACGCTGCCCAGGCCGCTCGTCGCCGACGTGCTGCTGCGGCCGGTCGGCGTGCTCTCCGACGACAAGGTCCGCGCCGGCGTCGCCGCGCTGCTCGACCGCAACAAGCTGATCTCCGCCGGCGTCGCGGGCGGTCCCGCCAAGCAGGCCGACGCCCAGGTGCGCGCGCCCTCGGTGCCGGGCTACGCGGCCACGCTGCAGCCCGGCCCGCCCGCGACACCCGACGCCGCGCACGCCGAGGAACTGCTCAAGTCCGCCGGATACGCCAAGGAAGCCGGAATCTGGCGCAAGTCGGGCAAAGCTCTTTCCGTGGTCGTCGCCTCGCCAGGCAAGCAGGATCCGTACGCGCTGATCGCCAAGAGTCTCAAGGACCAGCTCGTCGCGGCCGGGATCGAGGTCAACGCCGTCGCGCCGCCGCCGAGGGAGCTTTTCTCGCTCCAGCTGGCGATGCCGGTGGTGAATGGCCAACAGCAGGCCACCCCGGACGCGGCGGGCGCCGTCGGCGTGGACATCGCCGTCGTGCCGCAGCCGGTCGACGGTGACGTGGCGACCGTGCTCGCCTCCACTTTCGGGTGCAGGCCTGGTCAGGCGGAGGCGGACAAGAGCAAGCCCGCCGTGCCCGCGAACGCCGCCGGGCTGTGCGACCCGTCCCTTCAGCCGACGATCGACGCCGCGCTGCAGGGCACCAAGCCGATCGACGACGCGCTTTCGCAGATCGAGCCCGAATTGTGGCGTAAAAATGTTGTGATCCCGTTGTTCCAGCTCGCTGACACGTTAGCTATCGGCGCTGGTATTTCGGGTGTTACGCCTGGTCCTCCGATGGTCGGGCCATTCGGTTCGGCGGTGAACTGGACGCGCGGCACCAAGTAACCGTTGGGCCAGGTGGACCAATACTTCCGGCGCGTCCGTGTGACCTGACCGTACGTTCGGGTGGTCAGTCGATTCCAGCAGGTAACCGCCATATTTCTGGCGGTCAACTACAAGTCACCCTTTGGTCACGATCGCCCCGGAACTGGTGACTGTTCGTACATTTCCTTTCTAGCGTGCACCCGCAGTGCGCCAATTGAGTGTCGCTTGGCGTGTCATAGGCTCCGGCCATCTATCCGGAGCGGTGTGGGCCCCAGTTCCCCTACGAGGGCCCAGTGCTAGGAGGGCACACTTCATGAGGAGAAAAGCAGTCTCCGCCTGGTCCATGGTGGCGGCAGCCGCGCTCGTTCTGAGCGCCTGCAGCGGTGGTGGAAGCGGCGATAGCGGTGCGAACGGCCAGAACAACAGCACCGACGTCAACACCATGAAAACCGGCAAGGCCGAGAGCGGCGACAACTACAAGTTGGCCAACGCTCCGGAAAGCGACCAGGTCACGGTCGGCATCGATGACTCGTTCACGGCGTACAACCAGAACACGCCCGACGCGAACACGTCGTACAACAGCTACGTGCTGATCACGACGCTGGCGACGCCGTACGTGCTCGACGGTGACAACAAGGTCCTGCTGAACCAGGACGTGATGGACTCGGTCACCGTCACCCAGAACCCGCAGGTGGTGACCTGGAAGGTCAAGCCGAACATCAAGTGGTCGGACGGCGCGACCTGGGGCTGCAAGGACTTCTACCTCGCTTGGCTGGCCCAGAGCGGCAAGCCGAAGGGCGCCGACGGCAAGCCCGTCTTCGACCCCGCCTCCACCTCGGGCTACAGCCTGATCACGGACGCGACCTGCAAGGACGAGACCACCTTCGTGGCCACGTTCGAGAAGCCGTACCTCGACTACAAGGGCCTGTTCACCACCGCGTGGATGATGCCGGGCCACATCGTCGAGAAGCAGACCGGCGTCGCGGACATCAGCAAGATCAAGCCGACCGACGTCGCGGACGTCACCAAGGTCGCCGAGTTCTGGAACAAGGGCTGGGCTTCGGACTTCAAGCCGGAGATCTCGCCTGCTTCGGGCCCGTACAAGATCACCGCGGTCGACAAGTCCAAGGAAACCGTCACCCTGGAGAAGAACCCCTCCTGGGCCGGTGCCAAGGGTGGCCCGAAGAAGATCCTCGTGCGTGCGATCAAGGACCGCAACGCGATGGCCGCCGCGCTGCAGAACGGTGAGATCGACGTCGCGGCGTCGACCCAGCCGGACGCCACCGCCGCCAACACCCTCAAGGGCCTCGCCTCGCAGGGTGTCGTCTACGGCTCGGCCTCGCAGCTGTCGTTCGAGCACCTCGACCTGAACTACAAGCGCATCTTCGCCGACGAGTCGGCGCGCAAGGCGTTCATGGCCGCCATCGACCGCAACGCGATCGTGGAGAAGCTCGTCAAGCCGGTCCAGGCCGACGCGAAGCCGCTGAACAGCCTGCAGTTCTACCCGAACGAGGCCGGCTACGTCGACCTGTACAGCGACAAGGCGGGTCTCGGCGCCGACAAGGCCGCCCAGATCCTGACCGCCGCCGGTTGGGCCAAGGGCGCCGACGGCATCTTCGCCAAGGACGGCAAGCGCTTCTCGGTGACGATCACGCACAACACCAACGCCCGCCGCAGCCAGACCGTCGAGATCATCCAGAGCCAGGCCAAGGCCGCGGGTATCGAGGTCAAGGACGAGACCGACCCCGCGTTCCTCAAGGGCCGTGTCTCCGACGGTGGTTACGACGTCGCGCTGTTCGCGTGGTCGGCCGCTCCGTTCAAGGCCGAGGCCTCGACCATCTACATCACCGCCGACAAGGGTGGCGAGCAGAACTGGCAGGGCCTGAGCGACCCGAAGATCGACGAGGCGCTGCAGCGCGCCGTCTCGGCGACCGAGGAGTCGGCCGCGACCAAGGCGTACCAGGACGCGGACAAGGCGATCGCCGACCAGCACGCGTCGCTGCCGCTGTTCGCGGTGCCGTCGATGTGGGCCTTCCGCGGTATCGACCGGGTCTGGATGCAGTCGTACTTCGGTGCGATGTGGAACGTCGGCGAATGGGCGAAGAACAAGTAGTTCCGCGCTGATTCATCCCGATCGACCGGCTATCTGGCGGGTCCGGGGGCAGGTCACGAGCCTGCCCCCGGGCCCCTCCGGAAGTAGCTGTTGACCGTGGGACGACCCCCACTACGGTGACAACCGGGCATGGCTGCATACTTCGCCAGGCGGGCCCGGACGAGGAGCACTTTCGTTGAACCTGGTTATCTACGTACTTCGCCGTTTGGCGATTTCGATCCCGATCCTGCTGGTCGGGACCTTTCTGTGTTTCGTGATGGTCGCCGCCACGGGTGACCCGCTCGCGGAACTCCGCGGCAGACCCGGCATCAGCCCCGAGTCGATCGCCAGTATCGCGGCCGAGCTCGGACTCGACAAGCCAATTATCGCCAGGTACTGGGACTGGCTGATCCACTTCGTCCAGGGAGACTGGGGCCGCTCTGTCGCGCAGGGCGCGGCTCAGGAGCTCGTCTTCCCGAAGATCATGAACGCCTTCGGCGTCACGTTCAGCCTGGTGGTCGGCGCCGAGATCCTCGCGTTGATCGTGGGTGTCAGCGTCGGCGTCATCGCCGCGGTCAAGCAGTACTCGATCGTCGACTACATCGCGACCACGCTGGCCTTCCTGCTGTTCTCGATGCCGATCTTCTGCATCGCGATCGTGCTGAAGCAGTACGCGATCGACTTCAACATCGTGGTCAAGGACCTCGGGCTGAGCGAATGGCTCGGCAATCCGTGGATCCGCACGACCAGCCCGGAGAATCTCCAAGCCGACGGCTTCGGTGATTTCCTGGTGAGATACGTCGGCGCCTACCTGCTGCCGACGCTGTCGATCATGGCGATCAGCTTCGCCGCGTACAGCCGGTTCCAGCGCGCTTCGATGCTGGAGACGCTGAACGCCGACTACGTGCGCACCGCGCGCGCCAAGGGCATCCCCGGCTCGCGGGTCATCTTCAAGCACGCCTTCCGCAACGCGCTGATCCCGGTGACCACGCTGTTCTCGGTCAACTTCGCGCAGGTGCTCACCGGCGCGATCATCACCGAGCGCGTGTTCGCTTGGAACGGCATGGGCACGGTGCTGGTCGACGCGGTCGACCGCAACGACCCGAACGTGCTGATGGGCTGGCTCGTCGTCATCGCCACGACCGTCGTGGTGGCCAATCTGATCGCCGACCTGGTGTACGGCATCCTGGACCCGAGGATTCGCGTTGGCTGACCTCAATTCACTGCTGGCGTCCAACGAAGCGGCCACCACCGCCGACGGCACCTTGCCGCCGGAGGCACTGCCCGAGCCGCGCAGCCAGGGCAAGCTGGTGCTGCGGAAGTTCCTGCGGCACAAGCTCGCGATGTTCAGCACCGGCCTGCTGCTGCTGATCGTGCTGTTCGCGATCATCATGCCGCTGTTCTGGCCGCACAGCTACGAGGACTCGAGCTTCCCGTCCTTCGCGAAGCCGAGCGGCGAGTTCCCGCTGGGCACGACGCAGGTCGGCAAGGACATGGTCTCGCAGGTGCTGCGCGGTACCCAGTACTCGCTGCTGATCGCGCTGACCGTGTCGATCCTGTCGACCGCGATCGGGGTCATCTTCGGCGCGGTGGCCGGCTACCTGCGCGGGTTCTCCGACTCGGCGATCTCGCGGGTCACCGACCTGTTCCTGATCGTGCCGCAGGTCGCGGCCGCGGCGATCCTCGCCAAGGTCTTCGGCGGCGGCTCCTGGTACATCGTGGCACTGGTGCTCGCGGCGTTCGGCTGGATGCAGGTCGCCCGTATCACCCGCGCCGAGGCGATGTCGTTGTCCCAGCGCGAGTTCGTGGAGTCCGCGCGTGCTTCGGGCGCGGGCACCGGCCGGATCATCTTCAAGCACCTGGTGCCGAACATGGTCGGCAGCATCACGGTCAACGCGACGCTCGCCGTCGCGCAGGCCGTGCTCGCGGAGGCCGCGCTGTCGTTCATCGGCCTCGGTGTGCAGCTGCCGGACACCTCGCTCGGCCGGATCATCTTCGAGAACTACACCCAGCTTTCGGTGAACCCCATGCTGTTCTTCGGGCCGTTCGTCGTGCTGGTGCTGATCTCGCTGTCGATCAACTTCATCGGTGACGGGCTGCGGGACGCGTTCGACCCCCGCCAGCGCCGCATGAAGGCGTAACACCGCTTCACACCGGCGGGAGCACGCACCGCCGCATTTATGTCGGGCTCTTTCGAGGAGACGTTCGATGAATCTGCTGTGGTACGTGCTCCGCCGGGTGGCGATCTCCATCCCGGTGCTGCTCGTCGGCACCTTCCTGTGCTTCGTCATGGTGGCGGGCGCCGGCGACCCGCTGGCCGAGGCCCGTGGCCGTCCCGGCGCCAACATCGAGGCCATCAACCGCCTCGGCGAGCGGCTGGGACTCGACAAGCCGCTGATCGTCCGGTACTTCAGCTGGCTCGGCAACTTCGTCACCGGCGACTGGGGCGTCTCCGTCGCGCAGGGCGCGGCGCAGGAACCCGTGTACCCCAAGGTGATGAGCGCGCTCGGCGTGACCATCAACCTGGTGCTCGGCGCCTCGGTGTTCGCGCTCGTCCTCGGCGTGCTGGTCGGCGTGATCGCGGCCGTGCGCCAGTACTCGATCGTCGACTACATCGCGACGACGCTCGCGTTCATCCTCTTCTCGATGCCGATCTTCTGCATCGCGATCGTGCTGAAGCAGTACGCCATCGAGGTCAACGGCTGGGTCCGCGACCTCGGGCTGACCGAATGGCTCGGCAACCCGTGGCTCAAGACTTCGAGCCCGGAAAACCTGCAGTCGGACGGTTTCGGCGACTTCCTGGTCAAGGTGGTCGGCGCGTATCTGCTGCCGACACTGTCGATCATGGCCATCAGTTTCGCGGCGTACAGCCGGTTCCAGCGAGCGTCCATGTTGGACGAACTGAACGCCGACTACGTCCGCACCGCCCGCGCGAAGGGCCTCACGTCCTCACGGGTGATCTGGCGGCACGCGTTCCGCAACGCGCTGATCCCGGTCACCACGCTGTTCTCGGTGAACTTCGGCGCGGTGCTGACCGGCGCGATCATCACCGAGCGCGTGTTCAACTGGAACGGCATGGGCACCCTGCTGGTCGACGCGGTCGACCACAACGACCCCAACGTCCTGATGGGCTGGCTCGTCGTGATCGCGATCAGCGTCGTCGTGGCGAACCTATTGGCCGACCTGGTCTACGGCGTGCTCGATCCCCGTATCCGCGTCGGCTAGTCGTGAGTGTTGCGGCCGGTTAGAACCGGCCGCAACACTCACGACCCCTTACGTGGCCAACCCCGGGTCGGTCGCGATCTTCGCCAGCTGGGCCCAGTCGAAGAGCGGCCGGGTGCGGCTCGCGGTAGGAGCTTCGACGAGGACCTGCGGCGGACCGATCTTCACGTAGTTGAAGCCTTCGACGGTGATGCGTGAGTCGGGGGTGTTGAACTCGGCGCTGTTGTCCTCGGCGCCGTTCACGCCCTCGGTCCGCAGGGTCAGCACTCCATCGCGGGGTCCCGGTTCGTCCCGGCAGGCGATGGAGTTCGTTTCCCGCAGGTACCGGGCGCAGTCGCCGAGCGCGCCCTTGGGGTCGCGGCTCTTGTCATAGAGGACCAGCTCGATTTGCGCGGAACCGGTGCCCTGGCTGTCGATCACCTTGAAACTCAGGGTGAACCTGCCTATGTCCCGCCCGCCGACGAGCGCCAACGTATCGCCCGTTGACCGTGCTGCGGCGAGGCTGCCGTTGTGGAACAGCTGGGTTTCGATCCGGGCACCCGGTTCCAGCTCCGCCCGGATGGCGTTGCCCAGCACGCATTCCAGGCGCGCCTTGAGCTGAGCGTCGGTCTCGGACGGCACCTTCGCCGGACAGGAGACCGGCGCGGCCTTGTCGAGCTGGGGCGGCGCGTTCCGGTCGGGCAGCAGGCTTATCCCGGTGGTCACCGCCGCGACGACCGCCGTCACGGTGCCGAGGGTGGCATACGTGCGCAGGCGCCGCTCGTGCTTCGAAGCCGACACGACGGTGTGCTCGGCCAGCGTGAGCGGGGGTTCGTCGTGGACGACGTAATCCTGCAACGCGCTCCGGAAATCGATGTCCTTCAACGGGATCACTCCTTGCTCGGCTGAACGGAATCACGCAGCGCCGCGACGGCGTCCGCGATCTGGGTCTCGGCCGTGCGCACGGGCACACCCGCGAGCGCGGCCACCTCGGGTACGGGCAGGTCCTCCAGGAAGTGGAGTACGACCATGGCCCGCTGCCGGGGCGCGAGTCCGGCGAGCACCCGGTCCATGCCGGGCGCGGCCTGGTCCGGCGGCTTCGCCTGGTGCCGCTTCGAGAAGTAGGCGTCGAGCAGCAGCTTGCGGGCGTGCTCGTCGGCGGTGGCCGGGCGGACCTTGCGCCACCGGCTGTGCAGGCGGACGAACATGGTCTCGACGAGCGTGTCGGCGGCGGGCCAGTCGCCGGTCAGGGCGTAGGCGAGCCTGCGGTAGCGCTGCGCACGCGCGGCGAAGAACTCGGAGAAGTCGTCTTTGCCTTTCATGGGTTCCCGGTTTCAGTAGACGAGGTCGGGGGCGGTGATGATGGCCTCCATCTGCCGGTGGTCGAAGTACGGCATGACTCGGCTCGGTGGCAGGTTGGAGTGCAGGAAGTTGGATTCCTTGGCGTTGCCGCTGGTCATGGAGACGTAGGTGTCGTCGGTCTCGAAGGTCGCGCGAAGGTACAAGGCGTCCTGCCCAGACCTCGACCTGGTGAACACCAGATTGCCGTTTCTCGGCCCCACACGTTCTTCGCACTCGGGATCGATGCCCTGGCCCAAGGAGCACCATCCAGGCAGGCCCCCTCGGTGCGGATTGCCTTGCCTGATCTCAACGATGATCGAGGCCAGCCCCTGCTCGTCGATGATGTTCAGGTGCAGCGCGTAGGACGCGCCGAAGCCGAGGTTCCCGACGTTCAACGCCAGTGGATCGTCGCCGGGCGGCCAGGTCTGGCCTTCCCATTCCCGTTCGAGCCGGACGTTGCTGGGAAAGAATTGGCGCAGCAGGAAACTCAGCACGCAGGTCAACCGGACACGGCCTTCCTCATCCGTTTCGTCCGCGCGGTTCTCGGGGCAGGGCGCCTTCGTCGCCAGCTCGATGGGATGCTCCGCCACCGGCACCGTCGAATGCAGCTTGGGCAGCACGATGGCACCCCCGGTCACCATCGCCACGATCAGCACCACGGCGCTGCCGATGGCCGCGAAAGCATGCCGCCGCTTGGCGCGTTTCCCGGCTCGCACCACGGTGCTCTCGGCCAGTCCGATCGGCGGCTCGTCCGTGGTCACGTAGGCCCGCAGCGCGGCGCGGAGGTCGTTCTCTTCCATCGCGTTCACTCCATGCTCGCCTGGGGGAGTACCACCCGCAGCGCCTCGACGGCGCGTGCGGTCTGGCTCTTGACGGTGCCGTGCGCGACGCCCAGCAGGTCGGCGACCTCGGCGACCGGGAGGTCTTCGAGGAACCGGAGCACGACCATCGCGCGCTGCCGGGGCGTTAGCCCGGTCAGCATCCGCTCGAGGTCGAGCCGCGCGTCACTGTCGCGGCCTTCCGGTGCCGGGTGGTCGGGCGGATCCACGACGATTTCGCGGTCGGCTCGGTGCTTGCCGCTGAGATACACGTTGAGCAGGATCTTGCGGGCGTAGGCGTCGACCGTGGCGGGCCGCACCTTCCGCCAGTTGCGGTACAGCCGCACGAACATGGCCTGCACCAGGTCCTCGGCGCCATGCCAGTCCCCGCACATCGCGTACGCCAGCCGTCTGAACCGCTGGACCCGCATCGTGAAGTAAGCAGAAAAATCTTCCTGCTCGGTCACCCCGGTCACCCCCAGAATCCACCCCAGTGCCCTTTCTACTCACCGGATGGGTCAGGAGGTTCAACTCTTCGCCGAATAGACACCGACGAAGTTCCCGCAGGTGATCCGCCGGCCGGTCAGGCGGTCGAGTATCCGTTCCTCCAATCCCGTGTGATACGCAGGTCGGGTCTCGGGCGGCACACTCGCGGGCACCGGTTCACCCGCGGCCAGCGCCAGTGCGGTGACGGTCTGGAACAGCACCAGGTAGTCGCCGTCGCGGTTGAGCTCGCCGATGGTGTCGAGCATGCGCTGCTCGGTGTCGCCGACGACCTCCAGCGGCAGCACCCAGTCCATCGGGAACGGGTTGCGCAGGTCCAGCGCCGGATAGGCGAACGCGTTGTCCGGCATGATCGCGACCTTGGCTGCCGGGTACTGGGCGACGCAGTCGCGCAGCTGGGCGAGGTAGGCGTGCACGCTCGGGTTGGTGCGGACCCAGAGCAGCGACGGCGCGATGTCGCCGAGGTCGTGGGTGAGCCTGGCCTGCGGGCGGTCCGCGTACGGCGCGGCGTCGTGGGCGTTGACCAGCTGCAGCGCGACCAGCACGGCCGCGATCGGGCCCAGCGCCTCCGCCCAGCGCCTCCGCCCAGCGGGCCCTGAGGTCGATCGTGCGGGCGAGCACCTCCAGCGTGCCGAGCGCCATGCTGCCCGCGACCAGGCCTGGATACGGGTAACCCCAGGACAGGCTCGACATCCAGGCCAGCCCGGCCACGCTGAGGTATTGCCAGGGGAAGCGCCGCTGGATCACCGCGTCGGCAGCCGCCGCGGCCATGAAGATCCACAGCAGCGTGATCGACCAGTCGCCCGCGTGCGCCAGCTGCCCGCGCACCACCACCGACACCGTGATCGCCGCGACCGCCACGCCCAAGGCGATCCGCAGCCACTGGCCCGGTGTGCCGAGCCGCTCGCGGGCGAGCCAGACGACGGCGAGCACCGCCAGCACGACCCCGGCCTGCACGATCGCCGTCGTGTCGGCGATCTCGAGCAGCCGTTCACCCCAGGTGCCGGTCGCGGCGGTGAGCTGCTCCTTCGCCGCCGGGAAGCCGCCCCCGATGAGCACGTAGTAGCTCAGCGGCGCCGCGACGAGGAACAGCAGGTCGACGCCGATCCGCTGCCACTGCCGTCTCGCCGGGTGCAGGACGACCAGCAGCAGGCCGAGCACGAGCGCCGGCGCGAAGCTCTGCTTGACGATCACCGCGAACCCGAGCAGGAAGAACCCGGTGCGGCGCTTGCCGGAGTCGACGGCCCACAACCCGGTCGCGACCAGGAAGACCCCGTCGACCGTGTGCCAGGCCATCAGCGGATAGGTGTGCAGGTTGACCATGGCTGCGGCGGCCACCAGCCCCAGCCGCGACGGCCCCCACGCCGCCGGGCCGGTCCTGGTGAGCAGCGCCGCCATCGCGATGGTCGCGACCGTCAGCTCGACCATCATCACGAAGCTCGAGCTGACGAAAAGCGGGGCGGGCACGGCGAAATCGACCAGGTGCAGCACGGCCGACCCCAGCGGCCTCGGCGACGTGAAATCGGCGTGCGGCAGTTCCCCGTGCAGCAGCCGCCAGCTCTGCGCCAGCACGAACCCCTGGTCGGTCGGGTTGAACCCGAACCGCCCGACCCGCCCCACCAGCACAACGCAGAAAACGACGACGCCCGCCGCCAGCCACACCGCCCGGCGCCCGCCGGACCTAGGCCGGTCCTCGATCCCGACCGGCCGCCCCAGAGTGATGCTCACGCCCGGTACTACCCAGCCACCCACCCGCCAGGTTCAAGCGACTTTTTGCCCCGAAAGTGACTTTGGGGGCATGGCATACCCCGAAAGTGGCTTTCGTCAGGTCCCATTACGCGAAAGTGGCTTTCGTCAGGTGTTATCTGACGAAAGCCACTTTCGGGGTTTTACGAGCCGGAGGGTCAGTCGGCCACGGGGGCGAGCTTGCCCGCTTCCCAGGCCGCGCGCCGCTCGGCCTGCAGGATCGGGTCGGCCACCGGGGCCGCCGAGAGCAGACGGCGGGTGTAGTCCTGCTGCGGCGAGTGCAGCACCTGGTCACGGGTGCCGACCTCGATCAGCTTGCCGCGCTGCATCACCGCGACGCGGTCGGCCAGCAGGTCGACGACCGCCAGGTCGTGCGAGATGAACAGGCACGCGAACTGCAGCGACTTCTGCAGGTCGAGGAACAGGTCCAGGACACGGGCCTGCACCGAGACGTCGAGCGCGGAGGTCGGCTCGTCGGCGATCAGCAGCTGCGGGTCGAGCGCGAGCGCACGCGCGATGGCGACACGCTGGCGCTGGCCGCCGGAGAGCTCGTGCGGGTACCGGTTGAGGTAGTGCCCGCCCAGCTCGACCTTGTCGAGCAGCGTCGCGACGCGCTTGTTGAGCTCCTTGCCCGCCAGCACCTTGTGCAGCACGAGCGGCTCGCCGACGGACTCGCCGATCGTCATCTTCGGGTCCAAAGTGGACGCCGGGTCCTGGAAGACGATCGAGAAGAACCGGCGCAGCGGGCGCAGTTCCTTGTTGGACATCGTGGTGATGTCCTGACCGGCGATGGACACCGAGCCCGAGGTCGGGTTCAGCAGCCGGATCGCGCAGCGGCCGACGGTCGACTTGCCCGAGCCGGACTCGCCGACCAGGCCGAGGATCTCGCCCTTGTTGATGTGCAGCGAGACGCCGTCCACCGCGCGGTTCTTCGCCTGGCCGCGGCGGCCGGGGAACTCGAGCACGAGATCCTTGATCTCCAGCGCGGGCGCGGCCTCCTCGATCACGGCCGCGAGCTCGCTGTCCTCGAGGCGGATGTCCTCGGCGATCGCGGCGGCGTCGGACTCGTCGGTGATGACCGACTCGAACAGCCTGCGGCCCTCGGGGCGCTGGCCGAGCACCGGCACGGCGGCGAGCAGCTTGCGGGTGTACTCCTCCTTGGGCGAGGCGAAGAGCTCGCGCACCGGCGCCTCTTCGACGATCTCGCCCTGGTACATCACGACCACGCGGTCCGCGAGGTCGGCGACGACACCCATGTCGTGGGTGATCAGCACGATCGCGGTGTTCAGGGTGTCACGCAGCTTGCGCAGCAGGCCGAGGATCTCCGCCTGCACGGTCACGTCGAGCGCCGTGGTCGGCTCGTCGGCGATGATCACCTTCGGGTCGCACGCGATGGCCATCGCGATCACGACGCGCTGGCGCAGGCCGCCGGAGAGCTGGTGCGGGTACTGCTTGAAACGCTCGGGCGGGTTCGGGATGCCGACCATCTCGAGCAGCTCGATGGCACGCTTGTCGGCGGCGTCCTTCGCGATGTCCTGGTGCGAGCGCAGCGCCTCGCGGATCTGCCAGCCGACCGTGTAGACCGGGTTCAGCGCGGTCATCGGCTCCTGGAAGATCATCGCGATCTCGTTGCCGCGGACCTTCCGGATCTCCTTCTCCTTCAGATTGGAGAGGTCCTGCTCACCGAGCTTGCGCGCGCCGTTGATCCGGCTGGTCTTGGGCAGCAGACCCAGCACCGACATCGAGGTGACCGACTTGCCGGAACCCGACTCGCCGACGACCGCGACGATCTCGCCCGGCTTCACGTCGAACCCGATGCCCTTGACCGCGTCGACGACGCCGTCCTCGGTCGGGAAGGAGATCGTCAGATCCGAGATGGACAGGACGGCTCCGGACATGCCGGGGTTCGCCGATGTTGCTTCTGTGCTCACTAGACGCCCTTCGTGGGGGTACAGATAGTCATCCGCCGTTAAGGAATGACCCGCGCGAGGATAACCGAGGTGTGCCCGACGAAGGTCGGAGCACGAGAATTAATCTGAACCCGTGACCTCTGCTTCGCCGCGCAAGCTGCTCCTCGTCCACGCACATCCCGACGACGAGAGCATCACCACCGGTGGCACCATCGCACGCTACTGCGCCGAGGGTACTGAGGTGACCCTCGTGACCTGCACGCTGGGGGAAGAAGGCGAGATCGTCCCCATCGAGCTGGCCCAGCTCGGCTCGTGGGCCGCCGACCAGCTGGGCGGCTACCGGTCCGGCGAGCTGGACCGCGCCTGCGCGGAGCTGGGACTGGGATCGCATCGTTATCTGGGCGGGCTGGGCCGCTGGCGCGATTCCGGGATGGCGGGCACCGCCTCCGCCGCGCACCGCCGCGCGTTCACCGGCGGATCGGCCGCGGAACAGGCCGCCCAGCTGATGGAAATCCTCGAAGAAGTGCGGCCCCAGGTCGTCGTCACTTATGACGCTTTCGGCGGGTATGGGCACCCCGACCACATCAGGGCGCATGAAATCACCATGGCGGCTTGTGAGAACGCTCCTTCGGTACAACGCGTTTTCCATACGGTGTCTTCACAACAGGCGACCGCCGAGGGCCTCGCCGCCTTGCGCGAGGACGGTGTCGCCCCGTTCCGCGTGCCCGCCGACGGGGAGCTGCCGACCGTCTCGGACGAGCGCATCACCACCGAGCTGGACGTCGAGAAGTACCTGCCCGCCAAGCGCGCCGCGCTGCGCGCGCATGAGACCCAGCTCACGGTCGTGCACGACGGCTGCTTCGCGCTGTCCAACGACATCGCGCAGCCGATCCCGCCGCACGAGTACTTCGTGCTCGCGTCCGGCCAGCCGGAGGGCGCCGAGTCGGACCTGTTCGGGGGACTGACGCCGTGACCACCCGGAGCGCCTGGCCGCTCGTGCTGCTGGGCGTGGACGCGGCGCTGCTCGCCGTGCTGGAGCTGTTCTTCCTCCCGCTGCGCCTCGACGGGGTGATACTGCCGAGACTGGGGGACATCCCGTTCCCGGTCTCGGCCGTGGTCGCCGCGGTCACCACCCCGCTGCTGGTGATCGCCGCCGCGAAGCTCGCGAAGCCGTCGTTGTCGTTTGTGCCGCTGCTCGTCTGGGTAGTCGTGACGTTGTTCGTGGGACTGGCCGGTCCTGGCGGCGATTTCGTGCTGATCCAGGATTGGCGTGCCCTTGTCCTCGTCGCGGCGGGCGCGCTGCCCGGCGCTTTCGTGCTGGGCGGGAAACTGGGAGGCAAGCGTGGCTGAGGCCATTTCGGACCGCCAGGTGGTGGCGGTGCTGCGGCCGTTCGTCCGCGGCTGCGGCCCGATGCTCGACGCGCTGCGCGAGTCGGACCCGTTCGGGCTGCGCGAGCGCGGCAAGAGCGAACTGGACGACGTCGAGCCGTCGCTGCGCGACAAGCTGCTCGACGGCCTCACCTCGGTCAAGGTGCCCGGCACCGCCGCGTGGGCCTCGATGACCGTCGAGGAGCGCACGCACTGGTGGATCCACCGCGTCGGCCGGTTCACCGCGCTGGTGACCTCCGTGCCGGGTCTCGGCGGCGCGCTCGCGGACCGGCTGCCGATCCAGGACACGCTCGGCGCGGCCGCACAGGGACTGCTGCTGTGCGCGATCGCGGGCGAGCACGGGGTGCTCGACGTCGGCGACCGCGTCCGGCTGATCGCCTGGGTGCTGTTCGACCGGGACGTCGATCCGGTCGTCGCGGCCGGCAAGCACGCGGGGCACGATGTGTCCGAAGAGGACGCTTCGACCGAGCAGCTGACCGAGGAACTCGACGAGTCCAAGAAAAAACACGGAAAGGTCACGATCAAGGCGTCATTGGGAACCTTATGGCGTCTCGGACGTTCCCTGTTGGGCATTGTCGAAGAACTCGAAAAGCGGCCGCGGGGCCGCTTCTATCATCGTGCGATCGGCATGTTGCCCGTCGTGGGCATGGCGGGCGACTATCTCGGCGAGCGCTCCGGGTTGAAGCGCGTCGCCAAGAGAGCCGACGCCTGGTTCGCGGGCAAACGCTAGTTGTACTTCCAGAACATGAACGTCTGCAGGCCTGTCAACGCCGCGAGGCTGCTCCCGCCGACCCCGTCGAACAGCGCGAAGGACGCCTTCCAGAGCAGGTTGTTCACCTGCGGCACCGCGAAAAGCAGGGCGAAGAGGACGAGCGGCGCCCACGGCCGCGCCTTCGCGCCCATCTCACGCGCGTTCGGCGGGAGATAGGGCTCGATCGCGCCGTACCCGTCGAGCCCTGGCACCGGCAGGATGTTGAGCACGAAGGTCACGATCTGGAGCAGCGCCAGGTACGACAAGCCCACCAGCAGGCCGACCGGCAGCGTCGGCACCAACGCGACGACCAGGCACAGCACCACGCCGATCACCAGGTTGCTCAGCGGGCCGGCCAGCGACACCCAGGACGCGGTCGCCCGGTTGCGCAGCGCGGCGTGGTTGATCCAGACCGCGCCACCGGGCAGCGGGATGCCGCCGATCGCAAGGAAAATCAGCGGCAGGATGATCGAAAGGACGGGGTCGGTGTACTTGCGGACGTCCATCGTCAGGTAACCCTTGTGGGCGATGCTGTAATCACCGCCCTTGAACGCCACGAGCGCGTGCCCGAACTCGTGCAAGGTGAGCGAGAGGATCCACCCGCCGATCACGAGCACGAAGACGCCGATGGTGCCGATCGGGTCTCGCACGTTCTCCGCGTCGAAGGGATCCCTTACTGCGGCAAGGATTCCGGCCGCGATGGTGACGGCGAGTATGCCGAGGAACACGGGGCTCGGTCGCACTGCTGATCTCTGCACCCCTCCAGTCTTCCGTATGCCTCGTGTGAAGTTTCACGGCGTGTCCCCTTGCGCGTTACGTCTCAGGTGTCCCCCAAACTCGCTACTCCGCTTGACCTGACCGCATTACACGGGTGTAATCACATTGATGTCATTCGCGGCTCCAGGGGGAGCCACGGGTGGGATTTCAACCGCCAGCCTGGGGAGTGCGTGGAAGCGAGGAGGCGGACGTGAAGGTGGACGCCGAAGGAAGGGAATGGGGGCACGTCGTGGGTTGGGCAGAGTTCCCGGAGCAGTCTCTGGGTGATCTGACCGAGCTGTTCGACGATGCCACCGAAGAGCAGGAGTGGCAGGAGCGCGCCCTTTGCGCGCAAACGGATCCGGAGGCGTTCTTCCCCGAGAAGGGCGGCTCGACCCGTGAGGCCAAGCGGATCTGCTTGGGCTGCGAGGTCAAGGACGACTGTCTCGAATACGCCTTGGCGCACGACGAGCGCTTCGGCATCTGGGGCGGGTTGTCCGAGCGCGAGCGGCGGAAGCTGAAGAAACGCGCGGTTTGACGCTCTCACAGCGTGGGAGTCGCGGCTGTCGGTGAGTGCGTGTGCGTTTAGGGTGGCGGTCGACCCGCCGCCCGCCCGTACCGGAGTGACTCTTGCGCCCCGCGCCACCGATGCTTCGCACCGCCCCCGTCTTGGCGATTCTGGTCTGCCACAACGGGGAAAGCTGGTTGCCGCTGGCGCTTTCCGCGCTGCGGCGCAGTTCGATCCGGCCGAGGCACGTGCTCGCGATCGACACCGGTTCGACGGACCGCACGCCTCAGCTGCTCGCGGAGGCGGCGGATCCGGCCGGGTTCGACGCGCAGCCCGTGCTCGACGGCATCATCACTCTTTCGAATGAAACCGGTTTCGCCGCCGCCGTCAACGAGGCCGTGGCGAACGCGGTCGAGCGCTGGGGTGATCCCGGCGCGTGGATTTGGCTGCTGCACGACGATTGCGCGCCGGAGCCCGACTGCCTGGACACCTTGCTGCGCGCCGCGGAGGCGTCGCCGTCGGCGAAGGTGCTCGGCCCGCTGGCGCTCGAATGGTCGGATCCCCGGCTGATCGTCGAAGCCGGGCTGTCCACCGACGCGTCGGGGCACCGGCAACAGGTCACCGCATCGGGTGAACAAAGCACGGAAGTCCTCGCGGTGCCCAGCGCGGGCTCGCTGATCGACCGCGGGCTGTGGGACGAGCTCGGCGGGTTCGACACCGGATTCCCGTTGCTGCGCGAGGATGTCGACTTCGGCTGGCGCGCCAACGCGGCGGGCGGGCTCGTGCTTTCCGTGCCACTGGCCCGATTGCGGCACGCGCGGGCGGTGACCACCGGGCAGCGCCGGGCGGACGCGCTCGGTTCCACGGTGGCCGCCGCGAACCGCGCGCACGGCCTGCGCGCGTTCCTCGTGAACACCTCACCGCTTTCGTTCCTGTTCGGCTTGGTGCGCCTGCCGGTCTTGCTGAGTCTGCGCGCGCTCGCGTTCCTGCTGTTGCGCCGGACCACCGAGGCGCGCGCGGAGTTCGCCGCGATCGGTTATCTGCTCGGCGGGCGCGCGGGGTTGCGCGCCGCGCGGGCCAAGCGCGGCGGCGGCTCGGCGCGCGGGCTCGTGATGGGCCGCTTCACGCGGTTGCGCAACGCCGTGCGCGCCGGCGTCGTCGACCTGGTGCGCCGCCGGGTCGCGAGCGAAGCCGCGCTGGGGCGGGTGCCCGAGCAGGTTTCCGAGGAGACGGCGTGGATCACGCCCGAGGCGATGCGGGCCAAGGCGCAGCGGCCGGTCGGGCCGGACGCGTTGCCCGCCGGCGCCTTGCGCGGCACCGGTTCGCGGGGCTCCGGCTTGCGGCGGCCCGCCGCGGTGGTCGCGGTCGCGTTGCCGGAGCAGGAAGAAAAGCCCGCCGGGCCGAAGCCGTCGCCGTTCCGCCGGGACGCCGAGCCGGAGCCCGAAATCGTCTTCGTGGAGGTGAACCGGCGCCGCGTGCTGGCGGCGACCGTGTTCGCGCCGCCGGTGGTGATGCTGGTGGTGCTGACCGCGCTCGGCTTGGTGATCAACAGCGGCCGGCTCGGCTTCGACCTCTCCGGCGGGCATCTGCTGCCGGTCGGTTCGCTTGGCGAGGTGTGGTCGACGTACCTGGCTTCGTGGCACCCCGTCTCGGGTGGCACCGCGAGCGCGGCGCCCGCGTCGCTTCCCGCGCTCGGTGTTTTCGGCGTGCTGGGCGGGCCGAGCGCGATCGTCGCGATCCTGCTGATCGGTGACGCGCCGCTGGCGGCGCTCACCGCCTACGCGGCCACCCGGCGGATTCGGGTGCGCCGCTGGGTCCGCGCCGCGATTTCCGTTGCCTACGCGGTACTTCCCGTCGCGACCGCCGCGGTCGCGCAGGGCAGGCTCGACGTCGTCGTCGTGCACATCGTGGCGCCGCTGGTGGTCGCGGGCATCACCGGGCTGCTGGTGCGCGCCGACGCGCGCTGGCTGCACGTCTCGGTGCTGAGCGCGCTCGGCGTCGCGCTGCTCGGCGCCTTCTCACCGCTCGCGCACGCGCTGGCCGTCGTCGGGCTGGTCGGCGCGTTCGTCGTGCTGCCGTCACCGACCGGGCTCGCCCGGCGGATCGCGGCCGTCGGCATCGTGGTCGTGCTGCCGCTGGCCTTGCTGCTGCCGTGGCCGACCGTGCTGCTGAAGCATCCGGAACTGCTCGTGCACGGGCTCGGCGGGCCGGGGCGGCTCACCGCCGCGACCGAACTCGCCGGCCTCGACCCCGGCGACGCGGGCGCCTGGCCGACCGGGTTCGCGGTCGTGGTGGCCGCCGTGGTCGCGCTCGTCGCGCGGCCGTCCAAGCGGATGGCCGGTCCGTTCGCGCTGCTCGTGCTCGGCGGCGCGGGACTGGCGCTCGTCCGGATGGTGCCGGTGACCCCGTTGCGCGGCGGTCCGGCCGCGCCCGGTTTCGCGGGTGTGCCGCTGCTGGTGATCGGCATCGCCCTGCTGTGGATCGTGCTCATCGCCTGCCGCCGCGAGATCGTTCCGGAGCGCGACGTCACCTGGCTGCCGAAGCTGGCGGCCGCGTGCGGTGTGGTCGTGCTGCTCATCCTCGTGACCGGAGCGGTCATCGCGGGCCGCGAAGGCCCGCTGCGCGCGGGCCGCGGCATGGAACTCGCGGCCCCGGTGGCCGCCGAGCTGGCCGCGACCGGCCGTTCGGTGCTCGTCGTCTCCAGTGGCGAGCCCGCCCGCCAGATCGGCGGCAGGCTCGCCCACTACGGCGACGACGACCTCGCCCCGGCCCCGGGCAGTCCCGAGCGGCTCGCCTCCTGGCGGCAGGCACTCGCCCAAGGCTCACCCGAAGACGTCAAGCAGGCACTCGCGGCGGCCGAGGCGTCCGGCGTCCTCTACGTCGTGCTCCCCGCCGGCGCGAACCGCGACGCCTTCATCTCGATCGGCAAGGACCTGGTGGGCGGCGCGGCCCCGACCTCCGACGGAAGGCCGGTACTGCGGCTCCTGCCGCCGGGCGGCCAGGTCGCGCTGATCTCGCCCGAGCTGGCGAAGAAGGCCGTGACCGGCCAGGGCGCGCCTGGCGCTTCCCCCGGCGTCGCGCCGGTGCAGGCGACGCTGCCGGACGTGCACGTCCGCGTCTCCGACGGCCCCGAAGGCCGGCTGCTCGTGCTCGCGGCCGAGGTCGAAGCGGGCTGGCACGCGACCGTGAACGGCAAGGCGGTGCCGATCGTCCCCGCGTGGGGTCACCAGGTGGCGGTCTCGGTGCCCGCGAAGTCCTCGGAGGTCGTGGTCGACCACTCGGCGGGCGTGCGCAACCTCCTGCTGCTGGCCCAGATCGCGGCGGTCCTGTTCGCCCTGCTCACGGCCATCCCCAGCCGCCGGAGGACCTCGTAAAAGCCCGAAAGTGACTTTCGTCAGATGCGATCTGACGAAAGTGGCTTTCGGGCTTTCACACCTGACGGAAGTGGCTTTCGGGCTTTCACACCTGACGGAAGTGGCTTTCGGGCTACGGCTACTCGCCTTCGATGACGTCGGGCTCCAGGCCCAGGTAGCCCGCGACCTGCTCGACCAGTACGTCGTGGACCAGCTCGGCCAGCTCGCTCGGGTCCTTGGCGCGAGCTTCGAGGGGACGCCGGTACAGCACGATCCGCGCGCGCGTCGGCAGGCCGGAGCGGTCGACGCCCGCGGGGACCAGGCGGGACAGCGGGACGGCGCCGTCGTGGAGCACGCCCTCGGCGGCGACCGGGTCGCCGTCGCGGTGGACTTCGGGGACGTCGTCGACGGCGACGTCGAGTTTCGTCAGCTCGTGGCGCCAGCGGGCCTCGATGGGCTCGAGCGCGTCGAGCACCAGCGCGTCGAACTTCTCGGCGCGGCTCGAGGCGGCCGGGAGGGTCGCCGGGTAGAGCGCGCCGCGGAGCCCGCGCCCGTGCCTGTCCCGGCGCAAACGCTGCTGCAGTCGGTAGTCACGCGCGGTTGCCACGCAAGAAGGGTACGCGCTGGGGACGACACAGCGCGTGTCGCCGGTAAGACGTCGCTCGGACGCGCTATCGTTTACGACTGTGCGGAGCGTACGAAAGTGTTCGCGGACAGGCTGTCTAGAGCCGGCTGTGGCGACGCTGACCTACGCCTACAGTGACTCGACCGCCGTCGTCGGCCCGTTGGCCACGGCCTCGGAACCCCACTCCTATGACCTGTGCGAAGCCCACGCGCTGCGCCTCACGGTCCCCAAGGGGTGGGAGGTCGTCCGGCACGAGGGTGAGTTCGCCCACCCCGACCCGTCCAACGACGAGCTGACCGCGCTGGCCGAGGCCGTGCGCGAGGCTGGCCGGTCGGACAAGCCCGCCGCCAACCCCGACGACGAGGGTCCGTCCGGGCGTCGAGGTCATCTGAGGGTGCTGCCCGGTCGCGCCTAGCGTTCACCGCCGCCCGGTAGGCTTCCGGCGGCGAACGGCAAGCGGACTTCGGGAGTGGACGGCGTGGCAGATCTTTCCGGCATCGTGAAGGCCTACGACATCCGGGGCGTGGTCGGTGAGCAGCTCGACGCCGCCCTGATCCGGGAGTTCGGCGCCGCCTTCGCCCTGCTCATCAAGCCCGAGTCGCCCACCGTCGTGATCGGTCACGACATGCGCGACTCCTCGCCGGGCCTGGCCGAGGCGTTCGCCGACGGCGTGACCTCGCAGGGCCTCGACGTGGTGTCGATCGGCCTCGCCAGCACCGACCAGCTGTACTTCGCGTCCGGCTCGCTCAACCTGCCGGGCGCGATGTTCACCGCGAGCCACAACCCGGCGCAATACAACGGGATCAAGCTCTGCCGCGCGGGCGCCGCCCCGGTCGGGCAGGACACCGGGCTCGCCGAGATCCGCGACACGGTCGAGCAGGGCGTGCCCGCGTTCGAGGGCCAGCCCGGGACCGTCACCCACCAGGACGTGCTCGCCGACTATGCCGCCTACCTGCGCAAACTGGTCGACCTGAGCGGCAGCCGCCCGCTGAAGATCGTCGTCGACGCAGGCAACGGCATGGGCGGGCACACCGTCCCCACGGTCTTCGAGGGGCTTCCGCTGGACATCGTCCCGATGTACTTCGAGCTCGACGGCAACTTCCCGAACCACGAGGCCAACCCGCTCGACCCGAAGAACATCGTCGACCTGCAGGCCAAGGTCCGCGAGGTCGGCGCCGACGCGGGGCTCGCCTTCGACGGCGACGCCGACCGCTGCTTCGTCGTCGACGAGCGCGGCGAGCCGGTCTCGCCGAGCGCGATCACCGCGCTGGTGGCCGTGCGCGAGCTGGCCAAGGACCCCGGCGGCACGATCATCCACAACCTGATCACCTCGAAGGGCGTGCCCGAGATCGTCGCCGAGCACGGCGGCAAGCCGGTGCGCACCCGTGTCGGGCACTCGTTCATCAAGGCCGAGATGGCCAGGACCGGCGCCATCTTCGGCGGCGAGCACTCGGCGCACTACTACTTCCGCGACTTCTGGCGCGCCGACACCGGCATGCTGGCCGCGATGCACGTGCTCGCCGCGCTCGGCGAGCAGGACGGGACGCTGTCCGCGCTCACCGCGGACTACTCGCGCTACGCCGCTTCCGGTGAGATCAACTCGACGGTGACCGACCAGGTCGCGCGCCTGCTCGCGGTCAAGGACGCCTACGCGGGCCGCGACGGCGTCACGGTCGACGAGCTCGACGGTCTCACCGTGCAGCTGCCTGACGGCGGCTGGTTCAACCTGCGCCCGTCCAACACCGAGCCGCTGCTTCGCCTGAACGTGGAAGCCGCCGACGTTAACGCCGTGCGCGCTCTGACCGACGAAGTACTGGCGATCGTTCGTGCGTAACACAGCCGACCTGTCACTTGAGTTTCATGAGTGCCACGGAACGCACACTCATGCTCGCTACGTGGTATGGAGGAAACATGGCCGTCACGCTTGACGCACAGCTGCTCGAGATCCTCGCCTGCCCGTCGCCGGATCACGCCCCGCTGCGGGCCGGTTCGCCGGGCGATCCCGAGGCCGACGCGCTCACCTGCACCGAGTGCGGGCGGGTGTACCCGGTCCGCGACGGCATCCCGGTGCTGCTGCTCGACGAGGCCACCACTCCCGATGCTTCGGAAACGTCCAGTGCCGACGGTGCTTGACGACTCCCTGCTCGACGATCCCGCGCGGTTGGCAGCGGCCGACAGCGCGGGGCTCCTGCGTGCCGCCGCGATGGCGGGCGCCCAGGTGCGGGCGACCGCCGAAGCGGCGGCCGAGGTCGGGCTGAGCGACCGGCTCGACCTCGGGCGCCCGCGCGCGCTCGTGCTGATCGACCGGCCCGGTGTGAGCCGCTCGCTGACCCGCATGCTCGCGGCGCTGCTCACCCCGCAGTGCCCGGTGCCGGTCGTTATCGCCGAGGTGGTGCCGAGCTGGATCGGCGCGCTCGACGTGGTGTTCGCGCACACCGACGACCCCGGCGACCGTGAGCTCGCCGCCTCGCTGGAACGCGCCGCCCGGTTCGGCGCGACCGTGGTGCTCTCCGCGCCGACCGACGGGCCGGTCGCGGCCTCCGTCGCGGGTAAAGGATTGTTAATCGCGCCACGTGTGCCGGTTCCGCCGGAGATGGCGTTCCCCCGTGGCCTCGCCGCGGGGTTACTCACCGCGAACGCGCTCGGCCTGCTCGTCTGCGATGTGGAGAAGCTGGCGGACCAGCTGGACGCCGAGGCCGAAAAGGACTATCTAGCTCGGGATTCGTTCGCGAACCCCGCCAAGGCGCTGGCCTTGCGGGTGGCCGATCGGCTGCCGCTGCTGTGGGGTTTGGACCCCGTCGCCGTCGCTGTCGGTGAGCACGCGGCACACGCCTTCGCCGCACACGCCGCGACCGTCTGCGACGTCGAGGACTATCGTCAAGCGCTGGCCAGGCCGGCGCTGCGCCGGGCCGCGCTCATGGGCAACAGTGAGCGTGACCTGTTCGCGGACCCGGACGACGAGCCCTCAGGCCTGCGCCCGAGGGTCGTGCTGCTCGCGATCCGCACCGGAGCCGCGGCGGAGGCCGCTCGTTATCAGGCCGAGGAGATGCTCCCCGGGGTCGACCGGATCGCGCCCGCGGAGGAGATCGAAGCGGACGAACCGATTCGGGCTGGAGTGCTCGCGCTCCGGTTCGAGCTGGCCGCCGTTTACCTCGGGCTGGCGGCGGGCAGTATCGGCGGTGCCGGGCAGTTTTCGCCGGTTTCGGCCTGAGACTGCTTTTCGAGGACATGGGGCCTGGCAGAAGGTGCCCGGCGAGGAGTTGAGGTGACAGTGGAGCTGCTGCGCAATGCCGTGCGGCCCTATGCGTGGGGATCGCGTACGACGATCCCCGAGCTGCTGGGACGTCCGGTACCGGCGCCGCACCCGGAGGCCGAGCTGTGGATGGGCGCGCACCCTGGCGACCCGTCCCGGATCGAGGGCCCCGACGGGATCGAACGGAGCCTGCTCGACCTCGTCGAAGCCGACCCGGTCGGTCAGCTCGGCGAGCAGTGCGCCGAGCGCTGGGGCGGCAGGCTGCCGTTCCTGCTCAAGATCCTCGCCGCCGAAGAGCCGCTGTCCATGCAGGCGCACCCGTCGGCCGAGCAGGCCGCCGAGGGCCACGCCCGCGAGGAGCAGGCAGGCATCCCGCGTGACGCGCCGAACCGCAACTACCCGGACCCGACGGCCAAGCCCGAGCTGGTCTGCGCGCTCACCGAGTTCCACGCGCTCGCCGGTTTCCGCGAGCCGAACCGCACGGTCGCGCTGCTCAAGGCCATCGAGACACCCGGGCTCGCCCGGTTCACCGTGCTGCTGGAAGAGCAGCCGGACTCCGACGGCCTGCGCGCGCTCTTCACCACCTGGATCACGCTGCCGCAGGCTTCGCTCGACGAGCTGCTGCCCGAGGTGCTGGAGGCCTGCGTCCAGCACGTGCGCGACCACGGCGAGTTCGCGGCCGAATGCCGCACGATCCTCGAGCTCGGCGAGGCACACCCGCGTGACGCGGGCGTGCTCTGCGCGCTGCTGCTCAACCGCCTGACCCTGCGTGCGGGCGAGGCGATCTACCTGCCCGCCGGCAACCTGCACCTGTACCTGCACGGCACGGCCGTCGAGATTCTCGCGAACTCCGACAACATCCTGCGCTGCGGCCTCACGCCCAAGCACGTGGACGTGCCGGAGCTGCTGCGCGTCGTCGACTTCGGCTGCGGCGAGATGCCCGTCCAGGACGGCACGCCCGACGGCAGGCTGGCGGTCTACCACACGGACGCGCCCGAGTTCGAGCTCTCACGCATCGAGTGGGCCGCCGACGAGCGCGACGAGCTGCTGGTGCACTGCACCGGTCCGCAGATCCTGCTCTGCACGGCGGGCGCGCTGCGGGTGATCGCGGACGACGGCGAGCAGGTCGAGCTCGGCCGCGGCCAGTCGGTGTGGCTGCCCGCCTCCGACCCGGCCGTCCGGCTGAAGCCGCTCGGCGACACCCCGATCCAGGTCTTCCGCGCGACCGCGGGAACTTGCAGCTAAAGGGGTCGTGAGTGTTCCGGCCGGTTAGAACCGGCCGGAACACTCACGACCCCTGCTTTTGTGTGCGTTCCGTGTGGCGGGGTTCGGCACTATCTCCCGAATGGGTGGCTTTGGTGTTGCCATCCGTTCTGCCCACAGTCAAGGAGATAGACCCACAGTGACTTCCTACCCCGATGCCCAGCCCGCTTACGGACAGCAGGCCGCTTACGGAGCTCAGCCCGGCCAGGCCCCGGCGGCGCCGGTTTCCCGTCCCGGCACCGTGCTCGCGGCGGTCATCGCCGCGATCGTGGCCGGGCTCGCCGCCGTCATCGACGGCGCGATCATCCTGGCCGGTGGCCGGGACCTGGCGCTCGACCTGGCCGCGCAGGCGGTCGCCGACGTGACCGGCGAATCCGCCGACGTGGTCAAGCAGAGCGCCGGTTCGCTGCTCGAGATCGCGGTCGAGGAGGCCACGAAGACCTTGCAGGCCCGCGCGATCATGGTGATCGCCGTCGGCGCGCTGCTGCTGCTTTTCGGTGCGCTCATGCGGAAAGCGGCGCTGTGGGCGCGCATTCTCGTCACGCTGTTCGCGCTGGTCAACGCGCTCGTCGCGCTGCGGGTGGCGACCGATGTCGGCTCCGGCGCGATGATCGGGCTGGCGTGGGCCGCGATCGTGGTCTCGGCAGTCACGCTCGTGCTCACCTGGCTGCCCGCGAATCACCGCTATGCCAAGGCGGCCAAGGCCTAGGCCTGGTCGGTCAGTTTCAGCAGCAAGCCGGTCAACGTCGCCGCGTTCGCGTCGAGGGGGTGTCCGAGCCGATCAGCGTCGTCTCGAGCGACGCGGGCGTCGGCGGCGTTTCCGGTTTTCTCATAGGCTTTCGCCAGTATGCGCGAGGTGATCGCGGCCGACGGCAGGCTGCGCATCTCCTGGAATTCCCGTAAACAGCCGCGCAGCAAGGGAATCGCCTCGGCCGTGCGGCCTTCGCCGATCCAGCTCGCGGCGATCGCGCGAGCGCAGGAAAGCTCGCGTGGCCGTTCGTTCAGTTCGCGGGCCAGGTTCCGTGCCTCTTCGTAGGCGGCGACGGACTGGCGTCGCTGGCCGAGTCCCGCGTGGATCGCGCCCAGCGTGCGCAACGACTTGGCCAGCGCCGAACCACCTTCTCCTTCGCGGAGCAGGAGAACCGACTCTTCGCTCAGCTCGCGAGCCCGGTCGAGTTTCCCGTCGAGCGCCAGCGACCACGAGAAACCCTGCAACGCCAGCGCGAGCTGACGCGGTTCACCGGTTTCCCTTGCCCGTGCGACGGAATCGGCGTCCAGCGCGGCCGATTCGTACGGCCGCCCCAGCCGGGCGAGCGCACTCGATTTCGTGCGCAGTGCGACGAATTCCGCGTAGGGATCGGTGATCCCCAGCTCGGTGGCCTCGTCGATGAGTGCCAGTGATTCCGCGGGCGCGCCGAGCCCGATCAGGCAATCGGCCAGATTGATCAGCGTCCAGGACTGCGCGGCCACATCGCCCAGCCTGGCCAATTCCGCCGCGCAGCGACGGTATTCCATTGCCGCCTCTTCGTAACGTCCGCGCGCGTGGGAAAGCAGCGCCAGGTTCGCGTCGGCGAGCGCCAGCACCCGCTTGTCACCGTCGGCCAGCGCCGACTCGCGCAGCGCCTCGTACCCGGTGCGCATGTCCGCGTAGTACCCGTGCGGCCACAGATGAATGCTGAGCCTTCCCAGCAACGCCAACGCTTCCGAGCGCCAGCCGTGTTCGCACAGCGCCCGCACCGAGTGCACGATGTTCGGCCTGGCGGCTTCGAACCACGCGCGCGGGTCGGCGGTCAGCCGGGCGACGACCTCCGCGCCGAGTGGCTGCGGCGGGATTTCCTTGTCCGGCAACGGCATCGGCACACTGCGGGGCAACCGCCGCGCGGCCGTGTCCGCCAGCGCGATCGTCGCGTGGACGATCGACAGCGCGGAGGACCGGCCGGTCGCGTGCTCGGCGGCGAAAACCCGGATCAGGTCGTGCATGCGGTAGCGCGGCTCGCCGGTCCGGTCGGCGCCGACCGGCTCCAGCAGACTGGCCTCGACGAGTTCTTCGAGCACCGCGTCGGCGTCCGGATCGTCGATGAGGATGCCGAGCGCCCAGCCGGGCAGGTCCCGGTCGCGGACCTGACCGATCGCGCAGAACGCGGCACGCGTGACCGGCCGCAGCGCTTCGAAGCTGAGCGCGATGCTGCCGCGCACCTGCAGATCGCTGACGGCCAGCTCGTCCAGCCGCCGCACCTCGTCCTCCAGCCGCTCGGCCAGCGCGCTCAGCCGCAGATGCGGGCGCAGCGCCAGCCGGGTGCCCGCGATCCGCAGCGCGAGTGGCAGGTTCCCGCAGGCGTCCGCGATCCGCGCGGCGGCAGGGCTTTCGTCGTGCACCCGGCTGCCTGCCAGCCGTCCCAGCAGCTCTCGGGCTTCCACGCCGTCGAACGGGCCGAGCGCGACCCGGCGCGCGCCCGCGAGCCCGCTCAGCCTGCGCCTGCTGGTGACCAGCACCGCGCACCCCGGCGTGCCCGGGATCAGCGCCCGCACCTGGGTCGGCTCGGTGGCGTCGTCGAGCACGACCAGCACCCGCCGCCCGGTGAGCCTGCCCCGGAACGCGGCCGCGCGCGCCGCCGGATCGTCGGGGATGGCCGGGCCGGTCACCCCGATGCCGCGCAGCAGGTCGGCGAGCACTTCGGCGATGTCCCGCGCGCCCGACAGCGAGACGTACAGCTGGCCATCGGGGTAGGCGTCGCGCAGCCGGTGCGCGGCGCGGACGGCGAGCGCGCTCTTGCCGACGCCGGGCTCGCCGCTGACCACGACCACCGGCACGGTGTCATGGGACTTGCCGAGCACCGTGGTCAGCTCGGTGACCTCGGCGTCACGGCCCGCGAAATCGGGCAGGTCCGGCGGGAGCTGGCAGAGCGG
Organism: Amycolatopsis xylanica; assembly: GCF_900107045.1. Classification (GTDB taxonomy): domain Bacteria; phylum Actinomycetota; class Actinomycetes; order Mycobacteriales; family Pseudonocardiaceae; genus Amycolatopsis; species Amycolatopsis xylanica. The sequence continues at coordinate 767,615 of NZ_FNON01000003.1, read as the reverse complement.
CCAGTCGCCGTCGCCTTGCAGGATCGCCGCGTGCGCCTGCCTCAGCTCGGCGCCGGGCTCGATGCCGAGTTCGCCGACCAGTGTCGTGCGCACGCGCTGGTAGACCTCCAGCGCGTCGGTCTGCCGCCCGGCCAGCCGCAGCGCGAGCATGAGCTGCGCGGCCGTGCGCTCGGCCAGCGGATGCTCGGCGAGTGTCGCCGTGAGTTCGCCGATCAGCTCGCTGTGCCGTCCGATCGCGAGCTCGGCGTCCACGCAGTCGCCGAACACGGCGAGCCGCTCGGCAGCCAGCTTGGCCAGCTCGGCGTCGAGCACCGGGACGTCCAGCTCGGCGAGCGCGTGATCGCGCCACCACCCGAGCGCCTGCCGCAGCCACGTGGCCCGCTCGGCGGGATCGGTCGCCCGCCTGCCCGCCGCGGCCGTCTCTCGGAACGCGAGCAGGTCTAGCTCCTCGGAGCCGACGAGCAGCCGGTATCCGTGCGCGGCGTGCTCGATCGTCACGTCGCCGAGGCGCTCGCGCAGCCGCGAGACATACGTCTGCAGATTAGAGAGGTACGACTTTGGTGGAAGGTCGGGCCACAGCGCCTCCACCAGCCTGCCCACCGGCACGTGCTGGTTCGCGTGGAACAGCAGAACGGCCAGCAGCGACCGCTGCCGGTCACCCCGCAGGGTGACCCACTCGCCGGTCGCGCGCTGGACGGTCAGCGGTCCGAGGACGCCGAAGTTCGCCATGAGACCGGCCACCCTAGCCACGAGGTACGACAGTTCGTGGCCGTTTACGTGATTAGGGCCGAGGGGTGACCGCTGGCCGGAACGGGTCGGCCCGCTGCCGGTGGCCATACCGGTCCCTTTAGGCTGCAGCCGGACATTTCCACCGGCTTCAGGGGGTACAGGTGTCAGCAGGCGGCGGAACCAAGGCGATCATCGCCGCGCTCGCGGCGAACGCGGGCATCGCGGTCGCCAAGTTCGCGGGCTTCCTCGTCACCGGGTCGTCGTCGATGCTCGCCGAGTCGGTGCACTCGCTGGCGGACACGTCGAACCAGGGCCTGCTGCTGCTCGGGCAGAAGAAGTCCCAGCGCGAAGCGACCAAGATCCACCCGTTCGGCTACGGGCGCGAGCGGTACTTCTATTCGTTCGTCGTCGCGCTGATGCTTTTCACACTCGGCTCGGTCTTCGCGCTTTACGAAGGCATCCACAAGATCCTGGAGCCGTCGGAGCTGGACTCGCCGATCGTCGCGGTGATCATCCTGGTGATCGCCATCGGACTCGAGGGCTACAGCTTCTTCACCGCGATCACCGAGTCCAAGAAGATCAAGGGCAAGGTCACCTGGTGGCAGTTCATCCGCCAGTCCAAGGAGCCCGAACTCCCGGTCGTGCTGCTGGAGGACGCGGGCGCGCTGATCGGCCTCGTGCTCGCGCTGCTCGGTGTCGGGCTGTCGACCATCACCGGGAACCCGGTCTGGGACGGCATCGGCACCGCGCTGATCGGGCTGCTGCTGGGCGCCATCGCGATCATCCTGATCATCGAGATGAAGAGCCTGCTGATCGGCGAGGGCGTCAGCGACAAGCTGCTGGCCACCATCACCGACGAGCTGGCCGCGGGCAAGGTCGAGCGGGTGATCCACATCCGCACCCAGTACCTGGGTCCCGACGAGCTGCTGATCGCCGCGAAACTGGCGCTCGTGCCGGGCCTCGACACCGGTCAGGTGGCCACCGCGATCGACGACGCCGAGGCGCGTGTGCGCGCGAAGATGCCCGTCTCTTCGCTCATCTACCTCGAACCTGACCTGGACCGGTCAGCGAAGTAGTGACCATGGACCTCACGCGTTAGGGTGACGATTCACGATCAAGTCACCCAGGAGGTCAATGGTGCCCGGGACGGGTCTATGGCGGACGAAATCGATCGAGCAGTCGATCGCCGACACCGATGAGCCGGATACCAAGCTCAGGCGGAATCTGAGCGCGTGGGACCTCACCGTCTTCGGCGTCGCCGTCGTGATCGGCGCGGGCATCTTCACGCTGACCGCGCGCACGGCCGGTGACTTCGCGGGCCCGTCGACCTCGCTCGCGTTCGTGTTCGCCGCGATCGCCTGTGCGCTGGCCGCGCTCTGCTACGCCGAATTCGCCTCGACCGTCCCGGTCGCGGGCAGCGCGTACACGTTCTCGTACGCCACCTTCGGCGAGTTCATCGCGTGGATCATCGGCTGGGACCTGGTGCTGGAGCTGGCGGTCGGCGCGGCCGCCGTCGCCAAGGGCTGGTCGGCGTACCTGCAGACGGTGCTCGACTACATCCTCGGCAAGGGCACCAAGACCAGCTTCGACATCGGCGGGGGACTCGCCTTCGACTGGGGCGCGCTGTTCCTGGTCGCGCTGCTCGCGACGCTGCTGACGATCGGCACCAAGCTCTCGTCGCGGTTCTCGATGGTGATCACCGGGATCAAGGTCGCGGTCGTGCTGTTCGTGATCGTGCTCGGCTTCTTCTACATCAAGGCCGAGAACTACACGCCGTTCGTGCCGCCTGCCCAGCCCGGTGGGTCGAGCCACAGCGGTGTCGAGCAGTCGGTGTTCTCGCTCATCGCCGGCGGGCAGGGTAGCTCGTTCGGCGTCTTCGGCCTGCTGGCCGGCGCGTCGCTGGTGTTCTTCGCGTTCATCGGGTTCGACATCGTCGCCACCACGGCCGAGGAGACCCGCAACCCGCAGAAGTCCGTGCCGCGCGGCATCTTCGGCTCGCTGGCCATCGTGACCGTGCTGTACGTGGCCGTCTCGCTGGTCGTGGTCGGCATGGTCTCGTACAAGGACCTCGCCACCTCCGCTGGCGACGGCGGCAAGAAGACGCTCGCGACCGCGTTCGCGCAGAACGGGGTCGACTGGGCCGCCGGCATCATCTCGGTCGGCGCGCTCGCCGGCCTGACGACCGTGGTCATGGTGCTGCTGCTCGGCCAGGTCCGGGTCATCTACGCCATGTCGCGTGACGGCCTGCTGCCGCGCAAGCTCGCGAAGACCGGCTCGCACGGCACGCCGAAGACCGCGACCATCATCGTCAGCGGCATGGTGGCCGTCGCGGCGACCTTCTTCCCGGCCGACAAGCTGGAGGAGATGGTCAACGTCGGCACGCTGTTCGCGTTCGTGCTCGTCTCGGCCGGTGTGCTGGTGCTGCGCAAGACCCGCCCTGACCTGCCGCGCGCGTTCAAGGTGCCGGGTGTGCCGGTGATCCCGATACTGGCGATCCTCGCCTGCCTGTGGCTGATGCTGAACCTGAGCGTGCTGACCTGGCTGCGGTTCTTCGTCTGGATGGTCGTCGGCGTGGTGATCTACTTCGCCTACAGCCGCCGTCATTCGCTGCTCGGCAAGCGCGGCGCGAGCGCGTCGCCGCTGCCGGTCGCGGGCGCCGATCCGACCGGAAATACCCCAGACGAGTAGTCACTACGCACGAATGGTCTCTGGAGTGTTTCCGGAAGGTCTCGGTTGGATGCGCAGGGTGGCTTAATTCGCCCTTTCGGGTAGGTTCCCAGCCACTGGTTCCCCCGAATGGCGGGTGGGTTTCCCCGCGTTATCCAGGAGCTCTCCGAATGAAATCGACGTTCCAACGTCCAGTTCGTGCTGCCCTTTTGACGTTCGCGACCGCCGGCCTGCTGCTCGGCACGGCCGGTGTCGCGCTCGCCTGCCACACGGACGACAACCGCGCGGTCCCCACCGAGGGCAACGTGACCACCTGTGCCAAGGCCAAGCTGCCCGGCACCGACCTCAAGCCGTCGGACATCACCTTCACCGGCGGCACCCAGCAGGACAAGTACCTGAACATCACGGCGCTGGGTGAGGGCGTCACCGTCACCGCGATCGTGGTCAAGGGCGGCGACGGCTACAACACCTACGAGCCGGGCAAGCGCGGCCTGCCCGAGAACCCGCCGTGGGAGAAGCTGCGCTCGCCGCTCAACGGCGGTGGTCAGCAGGCCACGATCAGCCACTGGTTCCTTTGCGGTTCGGTGAAGACCCCGACCACCAAGCCGAGTGAGCCGACGAAGACGACCACGAAGCCGAGCGAGCCGACCAAGACCACGACGGCCACGAGCAAGCCGCCGACGTCGACCAAGACCTCGACGCCGGAGACCACCAGCAGCACGCCGGCGCCCCCGGTCGGCGGCAGCTCGGGCGGCAACAACGGCGGTCTCGCCGACACCGGCTTCGACAAGGGCTGGCTGCTCTGGGTCGGCGGCGCGCTCCTGCTCGGCGGCGTCGGCCTGGTCACCGCCACCAAGGTCCGCCGCAAGGGCTAAGCCAAGAACGGGATAAAGCGGGCTTTACTCCGCAACGGGATAAAGCCCGCTTTATCCCGGAGTGGCATAAAGCCCGCTTTATCGCAGGCCGGCGGCCCTGGCGACGGCGTTGTCCCACTCGGCGTCCGCCAGGTAGTCGGCGTGTTTGAGGACGCCGGGCGACCAGCGGTGGCGGCCGGTCGGGTTGCGCATCGGGTCGGGCAGCCAGTGGTCGCCGCCGATGATGAGCACGCCCGACTCGGGCTCGGCGACCGAGCTGAGCGGCCCGACCCCGCCGGTGGTCAGATAGCCGTCGCCGAGCAGCGCGCCGTCGACGACCTGGTGCCGCCACGTCGTGACGCCACCGCCGAAGATGTCCGTGCCCCGGCACAGCGCACGCCAGCGGCCGTCGAGCTTCGTGTACAGCTTGCACAGCGAGGCGTGCGGCAGGACGCCGGGGAACGCGCGCTGATAACCCCATTGCAGCGGCGAGCCGACGGTCAGCACGCCGACGCGTTCGAACTCCTCCGGCGTCAGCTCGGCCGCGAGGCGGGCGGCGGTCATGATCGTCAAGAGACTGCCGAGGTTGTAGCCGGACAGCACGACCCGCGTGTTCGGTTCGGCGAGGTGTTCCTTCGCGCGGCCCGCCAGCTCGGGGATGACTTTCAAGGCGTAGCAAGGGGGAACGGTCGGATGCGCGGCGCGCGGCCAGAAGCAGACGAGGTCGGCGAGCGCGCCGAGGTGACGGCTGCGCAGCGGGCTTTTCGCAGCCGTGTAGACGACGCGCAGCAGACCGGCGGCCAGCGCGCCGAGCGCGAAGACGCCGATGCCCGCAACCGGTTCGAACCACGAGGGCACCGCGTGCAGCCCGAATCGGACGATCAGCAACGCGACCGCGCCCGCCGCCATGAGCAGCGAGACCGACAGCGCCAGATGGTGCAGATGCCGTCGTTCCCAAGCCGAGCGTGCCCACGCGGCGGCGGCCTCTTTCTCTTGCTTGGCCCCGATTTCCATCAGCTTGACGATCTCCGGGATCCCGCGCCGCCGCCTGCGCAACGGCACCGCGATCGCCAGCCCGATCGCCGCCAGCAGCACACCGACCGTGAGCCCGGCGCCCCACAGCACGGTGATCAGCAGGTACGTGTCCGGCAGGCGCAGCTCCGCGCCGAGGATCTTGCGCACGGACAACGTCATCCCGGCGCCGAACCCGCCGCCGAGCAGCCCGGCGAGGATGAGCACCGGCGCGGCCGCCCAGCCGCCCGCCCACGGCCGCAGCCGCATCGGCAGTTCACGCCACGCGGGCTTCGCGTACCTCGCCGCGGGCCACAGCAGCACGGCGAACAGCACCGAGATCACGACCAGCGCCGCGCCGATGCCCTCGACCATGCCGTCGGCGCCCGCCAGCCCGGTGCCGCGCAACGCCGGGCTTCGCAGCCCGGCCACCAGCACCAGCACGGTGCCGAACGCGTACAGCGTGCGCCGCGCCCAGCGGCCCGGCCGTCCGGCGCCCCGGCCCATCGCCGACGCGATGAGGCTCGCGAAGATCAACGCGATCGACAGCAGCCACAGCACGATGCCCGCCACGTCATCGGGAAGGTGGAACGGCCCGCCGAGCGGCAGCAGCGCGACGCACGCCAGCGCGACGACCGTGTGCAGGCAGAGCAGGCCGGGGGTGTCCGGGTCGGCGCGCAGCACCGTGCCGGGGAACGCGCCGTCGCCGCCGGTGTCCTCGGCGTGCACGCGCCAGTTCGTCGACGAGATCCGGTGCAGGATGTAGATCATCACCAGCAGCGGCGCGATCCCGACGACCGCCCTGAGCTGGGTCGACGTCCGCAGCCACGACGGCGCCCACTTCACGCAGCCGGTGCCGAGGCATTGCGTGGCGAGCAGGTCGAGGCTGATCACCGCCACCTGGCTCACCAGCAGCATGGTCAGCAGCACGGCCGCGACCCGCAGCAGGCCCCGGCACAGCGCGCCGAGCATCCGTGCGCCGCGTTTGTCCTGGGGGACCGGCGGCAGCATCCAGTACGCGACGTTCGCCAGCGAGAACGGGAAGAGCAGCGCCCAGGTGGCCTTCGACGCGCCGCCGGAGGTCATCCGGCTCCAGAGGTAGCCCTCGAGCGTGCGCGGCACGGCCCGGCCGAGCGCGCGCAGCATGGGGCCCGGCGCCGGCCGCCGCAGCCGGTCTGAGGGGCGGATCACTCTGCCGAACCCGTCACCCGCCACGTCGACCGTGGAAACCGCGTCGAGCAGCGCCTCCCCGCTCGTGCCGATGAGGCCTGGCACCCGCAGTTCGACGACCCGGGTGTCGGGTCCGGGGAAAGACAAGGTGAGAGCCTCCTGATAGCCCAGTGATCGTTGAGCGGACAACGGTACTGTTCTGTTGTAATCCACCCTTGGAGGAAACGAGCTATGACCCCCGAAAGCGTTGCCAAGCGGCACGACAACCGCAACGGCATCGAGTTCGCCGTCGCCGATCTCGAGGCCGCCGAGTTCGGCCGCAAGGAGATCCGCCTCGCCGAGCACGAGATGCCCGGTCTGATGGCTTTGCGTCGCGAATACGCGGAGGTCTACCCGCTGCGTGGCGCGCGGATCTCCGGCTCGCTGCACATGACCGTCCAGACGGCGGTGCTGATCGAGACGCTGGTTTCGCTGGGCGCCGAGGTGCGCTGGGCGTCGTGCAACATCTTCTCCACCCAGGACCACGCGGCCGCCGCGGTCGTCGTCGGCCCGCACGGCACCGTCGAGGAGCCGAAGGGCGTCCCGGTGTTCGCCTGGAAGGGTGAGTCGCTGGAGGAGTACTGGTGGTGCACCGAGCGGATGCTCACCTGGGACGGCGAGGGTCCCAACATGATCCTCGACGACGGTGGCGACGCCACCATGCTCGTCCACAAGGGCACCACCTTCGAGAAGGCGGGCGTCGTCCCGCCGACCGACGAGAACGACTCGGAAGAGTTCGCCGTGTTCCTGGACCTGCTGCGCGCGTCGCTGGCCGCGTCGCCCGGCAAGTGGACCGCGATCGGCGAGGGCGTCCGCGGCGTCACCGAGGAGACCACCACCGGCGTGCTGCGGCTGTACCAGCTGGCGGCGGCCGGTGAGCTGCTGTTCCCGGCGATCAACGTCAACGACGCGGTCACCAAGTCGAAGTTCGACAACCGCTACGGCATCCGCCACTCCCTGATCGACGGCATCAACCGCGGCACCGACGTGCTCATCGGCGGCAAGGTCGCGGTCGTCTGCGGCTACGGCGACGTCGGTAAGGGCGCGGCCGAGTCACTGCGCGGCCAGGGCGCCCGCGTGATCGTCACCGAGATCGACCCGATCTGCGCGCTGCAGGCGGCGATGGACGGCTACGCGGTCCGCAAGCTCGAGTCCGTGCTGCCCGAGGCCGACATCATCATCACCACGACCGGCAACAAGGACGTGGTGCTCGCCGAGCACATGGCGCAGATGAAGCACCAGGCCATCCTGGGCAACATCGGCCACTTCGACAACGAGCTCGACATGGCCGGCCTGCAGCGGTACCCGGGCATCCGCCGGATCAACATCAAGCCGCAGGTCGACGAGTGGGTCTTCCCGAACGGCAAGACGATCATCGTCCTGTCCGAGGGCCGTCTGCTCAACCTCGGCAACGCGACCGGGCACCCGTCGTTCGTGATGTCGAACAGCTTCTCGAACCAGGTCATCGCCCAGGTCGAGCTGTTCACCAAGCACGAGGAGTACGACAACGAGGTCTTCCGCCTGCCGAAGAAGCTGGACGAGAAGGTCGCGAAGATCCACCTCGACGCGCTCGGCGGCGAGCTGACCAAGCTCACCAAGGAGCAGGCCGAGTACATCGACGTGGACGTCGAAGGCCCGTTCAAGCCGGAGCACTACCGCTACTGATCAGGTCGTGAGTGTTCCCGCCGGTTCTAACCGGCGGGAACACTCACGAGCTATCCTGGTGGGGTTCTTGGCTGGACGAAACTCACGGCCCGGTAGGTAGTCCGGGCGGCGCTTCGGCGTTCGTTGTCCCTCGTTTCGGGAAACCAGTACGGCCAGGCTGATTCGTCATGCCTGGAGGTTGACCGATGAACGGTGAGTTCACCGTGTTCCACGACGGCCGGTTCTGGATCGGCGTCTACGAGTTCCGCGAGGACGGGCTGGTCCGAGCGGCCCGCCATATCTTCGGCGCCGAGCCGACCAACGCCGAGCTGCTGCACTTCGCGGCTGGCCCGGGTTTCACGGCCTTGGCCCGCGAAGCCGAGCGCGCGCCCGCCGTGCCGATGGAGATCAAGAAAAGCACGCGCGTTTCTGCGAAAAGGCTCGCGAAACAGGCGAAGAAAGCGCAGGAATCAGCAGGAGTCGGCACGGCCGCGCAGCGTGCGCTGCGTGAGTCCGTCGCCGAGCGCGTCGGCGAGAACAAGGCCGCCCGCAAACGCCGCGAAGCCGAAGAAGGCGCCCGCCGCCGCGCGCTCGCCCGCGACAAGGCGCGTGCCAAGCATCGCGGGCGTTAATGGCGCCATCTGCCGACAGGTGGCGCTACGACCACTCGACCGCGACGCCGGCCAACCCCGGTCCGGCGTCGCGGAAGTACGCGCTGGTCACCCCGCCCATCACGCAGGGCAGCTCTTCGGACTCGACCGGGATCGCGTCGTCGCGGGTGCGGACCTGCCGGACACAGCGGGCGGGCAGCGCGCGCCGGTTGAAGCGCAGCTGCACCAGGTAGCTGGCGCATTGGTCGCGCAGCATCCGGTAGTAGCCGGGTGAGGCGGAGCCGGAGTCGTCGCGGACCTCGAAGCAGAAGACGTGGATCTCGCCCTCGGCGAGCTTGCGGTCGAAGAGCAGCTCGGTGGCGAGCGTGTCGCTGCCGGGATGCCTGCGCATGCGGCCGATCCGGCAGCCCTCGGCGGTCACCAGCTCGACGCCTTCGATGTCGCAGCCCTCGTCGCCGTTGTAGACGGTGATGTAGCGGTCCGGGCCCTGGCGGCGGGCGCGGGCGACGAGCCGGGTGTGCAGGCTGCGCTGGCGGTGCTCGGCGTCGAAGGTGATGGTGTCGTGCACCCAGAGCAGTTCCAGGTCGGCGTTGTACCGCGACGACGGGTACGCGCCGAGCTCGGTGAGCAGCTGGTCGACGATCGAGCCCATGTCGCCGGAACGCAGGTCGGAGAACGAAACCGCGAGCTGGTGCGCCTTGGCGCGCGAGGTGCGCGGGCCGATCAGCACGACGAGCGCGTCCGGCGGCAGCTGCAGCACCGACTCCAGAGCGCGCACGGCCGGCAGCGCCTTGGGTACTTCCGGCTGACGGAGCCCGCGCTGCCAGTAACTCAGCGTCGACTGTCCAACGTGGACACCCCGGCGGCCGAGATGCGCGCGCAGCCGGGCCAAGGACAGGCCGCGGTGGGCGATCGCCAACCGCAGCGCGTGGTGGAACTCGCCGGAACGCAGCGCGTCGGCCAGCTCGCGCGGCAACGGCTCTGCGGGGCGTCGGCCGTTCTCGACGACAGTGTGGGCGTCACCCTCTCGTGTCACCAACTGCCCCTTCACTAACGAGTGTGCGCTGGGCGTGAACACCGCGGAACGTTCACGGTAGCAGCGCCGACCGTCATTTCCGACCGCTCTTTAGGGGTGTTGGCCACGCCAGGGTGACCGTTCCGCGTTCCGGGGTTGACGCGGAACGATCCGTTCGGATGGGTGACCTTCTTGCTCAGGGTGATTGTCGCGGACCAGATTTGTCACGAACCGAAGTTCGGCGGGGGTTCGGACGGGAGGCCATGGGTGCCGGTCTACTCGAAGGCACGCGTCATCGGAGCCGCGTGCTTGACGCTCTGGCTCGTCACGCCTGTCCACGCCCAGGCCGCCACCCGCGCACTCGACCTCGTCATGCAGGCCCAGGAGCAGACCCAGTGGTGCTGGGCGGGCTCCGGCAACAGTATCGCCGCCTTTCACGGCGCCACGATCACCCAGACCCGCTTCTGTCAGCTCGCGCACGGTGAGTCAGGTGACGCCTGCGCGAACAAGGCGGGCACGCTCGGCGACGCCCAGCACGCGTTCGCCTCACTCGGCTTCTCCTCGCCGGGGACCTACCTCGCCGACCGCGTCGGCTACGACGACATCAAGGCCCAGATCGAAGCGGGCAGGCCCATCCAGACCCGGATCGGCTGGACCGCGGGCGGTGGCCACATCCACGTCGTCTACGGCTACGACAGCGTCCAGCAGCGCGTCTACTGGGGCGATCCGTGGCCGACGAACAGCCGCTACAACCTCTCGACCTACGCGTACTACTCGAGCAATCGCAGCTTCTCCTGGACCCACACACTCACCGGGATCGCGAAATGAAGGCGCTCACGCTTGCCTTGCTGATCATCACCGGATTGCTGGTGACCGGAGTTTCCGCCGGAGCCACGACCACGGTGCCCACCCACCACGACAGCATCGCACTCCAGGTCATGCCACGCGGGGAGACCGGCCCGCCCCCGTCGGAGCGCGAATTCGACTGGGCGCCGTTCGGCGTCTTCGGCGGCATCGCCCTCCTGGTCGGCGCCGGCTACTGCCTTTACGCGCGGCGGCGGCCCGCCTAGCCGTACCGGCAGGTTCGGCGAGGACCCCCTGCACCCGCCGAGCCTGCCGGTCAACCACCTCGTAGGGTTGCCCCGTGGGCCGATTGGTAGTCATCGAAGGACTGGACGGCGCGGGCAAGCGCACCCTCGCGAACGGGTTGACGGAGGCGCTGACCGCAGCGGGCGCCAGTGTCGCCGCGCTCGCCTTCCCCCGCTACGGCAAGAGCGTGCACGCCGACCTGGTCAAGGAGGCACTCCACCGCGGCCACGGCGACCTCGCCGACTCCGTCTACGGCATGGCCATGCTCTACGCGCTCGACCGCTCGGGCGCCGCCGACGAGATCCGCGTCCTGCGCGCCAGCCACGACGTGGTGCTACTCGACCGCTACGTGGCCTCGAACGCCGCGTACGGCGCGGCTCGCCTGCACCAGGACGCTTCGGGCCCGTTCGTCGCTTGGGTGCGCGAGCTGGAGGTCGACCGTTTCGGCCTGCCGGTGCCCGACGCGCACCTGCTGCTGCGGGTCTCGCCCGAGGTCGCGGCCGCGCGCGCGGAACACCGGGCCCGCACGGAGGCGGACCGCCCGAAGGACGCCTTCGAGTCGGATGACGCCTTGCAGCAGCGGTGCGCGGGCGTGTACGACGAGCTGGCCGCCCGGGACTGGCTGGCGCCCTGGCACGACGTCGCGGGCGCGGACCCCGCCGCACTGGCCGCGACCCTGCTCGCCTGACCGACTACCGCTTCACCCGGTCCCGCACCCAGTCGTGGAACTCGGCGATGTGGTGCTCGGAAGGCATCAGGACCCCGCCTTCCGCGTAAGCCCGTGAAGACATCGCGGGCTGGCACCGTTCACAAGCGTCGAAGTCCTGGACGTTCACCCGGTCGAACAACTCCACCGACCGCGACACGTCTTTGCCTGAAGCCACAACGTCTTTCGAATACAGCCAGTCGCACTCGACCACCGTCCGGTCGGCCGCCAGCGGATACATCCGGTGGAAGATCACATGGTCCGGCACCAGGTTGATGAACACCTGCGGCCGCACGGTGATCGCGTAGTAGCGCCGGTCCTGCTCCGGGACCACCCCCGCGAGCTTGCCGAAGCCGGGTGAGCCGTCGATCGTGAAGCCGTCGATCCCGGCGCCGAACTCCGCGCCGTGCCCGACGTAGTACTGCGCCGCGTAGCCGCCCGCGAACTCGGGCAGCACCTCGGTCAGCTCGGGGTGGATCGTCGCGCAGTGGTAGCACTCCATGAAGTTCTCGATGATCAGTTTCCAGTTGGCGCGCACGTCGTAGGTGATGCGGCGGCCGACCTCCAGCTCGTCGATCTCGTAGTGCTTGATCGCGTCTGCGTCGCCGAGGCGCGTGGTGGCCGCGCCGATCACGTCGTCCTCGAACGAGGGCGGATCCGGCGCCAGGCACACCCACGCGTAGCCGAGCCATTCACGCAGGTGAACCCCGGCGAGTCCATAGTGGACACGGTCGATGTCCGGGGTGCTGGCCAGGTTCGGCGCCGCGATCAGCTTGCCGTCGAGGCCGTAAGTCCAGGCGTGGTAAGGACATTGGAACGCACGGCGTACCGTCCCGGACTCCTCCGTGCACACCCGCGCGCCGCGATGGCGGCAGACGTTCAGGAACGCGCGCAGCGCGCCGTCACGTCCTCGGCTGACCAGGATGCTTTCGCGTCCTACTTGGATGGTGCGGAAGTCGCCCGCCCCGGGAAGATCCGCGCCGCGGACCGCGCAGAACCACATGTTCTCGAAGATCGAGGCCTGCTCTTCGGTGAAGATCTCCGGCGAGGTGTAGTAACGGCCGGGCAGCGTGGCCAGCAGGCTGGGCGGGAGCGCCGTCATCTTGCTCCTGTCAAACGAGCGGGGTCGAACAGGGCGATCGGGTGTGCGGTGCCGCCTTCGACGAGGTCGGCCAGGATCTCACCCACCACGGGCACGAACTTGAAGCCATGTCCCGAAAAACCACAGGCGACGACCACGCGGTCCCGCGACGGATGCCGCGCGATGACGAAATGCTCGTCCGCCGTGTTGGTGTACATGCACGTTGCCGCGCGCTGGAATTCCACTGGCAGCGAAGGCATCCGCGCCCGCACGAACTCGGTCATCGCGGCGATCTCCTCGGCGTGCACCGTGCGGTCGATCGTCTCGGGCGTGCAGGTCTGGCCGCCGCGGAAGAACGCGACCTTCACGCTCCCGTCGACCGCGGGGAAGCCGTAGAACTGCCTGCCGGCGTCGCCTTCCCAGATATAGATCGGATGTCGCTGGAACGCGCTCACGTCCGACGGCGCGAACCAGTACTGCACCTGCCGCTCGATGGTGAACTCGATGCCCAGCTCGGCCAGCAGTTCGGGCGCCCACGCCCCCGGGCAGATCACCAGCTGCGCGGCCTCGTACGTCCCGTGAGACGTCTCGACGCGCACGCCGGACGAGGACGTCGACCAGCGCAGCACCTTCTCTTCGAAGTGCAGCTCGGCGCCCGCGCGCTCGGCCAGTTTCAGGTGCGCGGCGACGCTCGACTCGGGCACGACGAAGCCGGCGCCCGCCTCGTACAGGCCGATGTCACCGTCGGCCGGGCGCATGGTCGGGAAGCGGGCGCGGATCTCGGCCGCGTCGAGCAGCTCGTGCGGCAGGTCCCATTTCTGGGCGCTGAGCAGGCTTCCCGCGACCGTGCGCGAGTCCGGCTCGCCGATCATGATCCCGCCGCAGCGGTGGAACACGTCGATCCCGGAGTCCCGCTCGATGCCCTCCCACAGCTCGTGCGCGTGCAGCAGCAACGGCACGTAGGCCGGGTCTTCGAAGTACGCCTGCCGCGTGATCCGCGAGCCGCCGTGGCTGGATCCGAGGTTGTGCACGGGGGAGAACTGCTCGATACCGAGCACGCTGTGGCCGCGCTGCGCGAGCCGGTACGCGGCCGCGCTGCCCATCCCGCCCAGGCCGATGACGATCGTGTCCAAGGTCAGCTCCTCAGCCGGGTCATCTTGGGGTCGAACAGTGGTTCTTCCGCGACCCGCACCGGGATGCGCGTCCCGAAGTACTCGATCTCCACCGGCCCGTCGATGGACGAGGGCAGCCAGGCGTACGCGATGTTCTTGCCGATCGTGTATCCGTACGCCGCGCTCGTGACGTAGCCGCTCGGCCGCCCGTCCACGAACACCGGCTCCTTGCCCAGCACGACCGAATACGCGTCTTCCCAGGTCAGGCAGGTCAGCTTGCGTGAGACGGTCGCCTCGGACCGGCCCTCGATGGCGTCACGGCCGATGAAGTAGCCCTTGTCCATCCGCACGGCGAAGCCGATCCCGGCCTCGTACGGGTCGTGCTCGGTGGTCATGTCGGTGCCCCACGACCGGTAGCCCTTCTCCAGCCGCATCGAGTTGAACGCGTCGCGCCCCGCCGCGATGACGCCGTGCTCCTGCCCGGCCTCCCAGAGGATGTCCCACAGCTTCCGGCCCATGTCGGCCGTGGTGTACAACTCCCAGCCGAGTTCGCCCACATAGGACAGTCGCATCGCAGTCACCGGCACTTCGCGGATATAAGCCTGGCAGGCCTTGAAATACCCGAGCGCCTTGTGCGAGAAGTCCGTTGTGGACAGTGGCTGCAAGAGGTCGCGCGCACGCGGTCCCCACAGCCCGATGCAGCAGGTGCCGGGTGTCGTCTCCTGGATCTGGACGGTGCCGTCGCCGGGCAGATGCCGCGAGAACCAGTCGACATCGAGGTTCCCGTTCACGCCGACCTGGAACCGCCGGTCGCCCAGCCGCGCGACGGTCAGGTCGCTGCGCACGCCACCGTCCTCGCCGAGCAGCAGGGTGTACGTCACCGCGCCCGGCTTCTTGTCGAGCTGGTTCGTGGTCAGCGTCTGCAGGAACGGCAACGCGCCGGGACCGCTGATCTCCAGCCGTTTCAACGCGGTCATGTCGAACATGGCCACGCGTTCGCGAGCCACCAGCGCCTCGGCGCCCGCGATCGGCGACCAGTAGCGCGCGGCCCAGTCGTTGCGCGCCGGGACTCGCTCCACCTCGGGCAGGTTCGCGTTCGCCTCGTACCAGTGCGGGCGCTCCCAGCCGTTCGCTTCGAGGAAGTACGCCCCGAGTTCGGCCTGCCGCTCATAGAACGGGCTGGTCCGCAACGGCCGCGGGTCTTCCATGGGCTGCAAGGGATGCAGCACGTCGTACACCTCGACGAAGCTCTGGCAGCTGCGCGCACGCACGTAATCCGGCGCCAGGTGGACCTTTTCGAACCGCGCGAGATCGCACGAGTGCAGATCGAGGCGCGGCTGCCCGTCGATGAGCCATTCGGCCATCGAGCGCGCGACGCCGGCGGAATGCGTGATCCAGACGGCTTCGGCCAGCCAGAAGCCGTCCAGCTCCGGGTGCTCGCCGAGCAGCGGCATGCCGTCGGGGGTGAACGAGAACAGGCCGTTGATGCCCTCCTCGACCTTGGCGTCGCCCAGCGAGGGCAGCAGGTCGACCGCGGCGGCCCACGACTCGTCGAAGTCGGCAGGGGTGAAGGCCAGCTCGGACGGCATACCCGCTGATGTGCGCGGATCGGCGATCTCGGCCGCGTCGAGCGGCATCGGCCGGTGCCCGTACGCGCCGACGCCGATCCGGTCGACATGCTCGCGGAAGTAGAGGTCGGCGTCCTGGTGCCGCAGGATCGGCTTGCTCGCCTCGCCCAGCTCGGTGTTGTGCCCCGCGAGCTGCGGCAACGCGGTGGTGCGCGCGTACTGGTGCGCCATCGGCACCAGCGGGACGGTGAGGTCGACGAGCCCCCCGATCAGCGGGCCCCACATGCCCGCGCACGAGACGACGATGTCCGCGCGGAAGGTGCCGGTCTCGGTGGTGACTCCGGTGACGCGGCCCGCGGACCGCTCGATCGCGGTCACCTTCTGCCGCGCGAGGAAGCGGGCGCCACGCCCGATCGCGAGCTGGGCCTGTGCCTCGGCGGCGCGCAGCGGCTTGGCGAGCCCGTCGGACGGGACGTGGAACCCGCCGAGCACCTTCGCCGGGTCGACCAGCGGGTGCAGCGTGGCGCATTCCTCGGGCCCGACCAGTGCGCTTTCGACGCCGGACGCGGTCGCCCAGCCATGTCTTCGCTTGAGATCGTGCAGCCGTTCGGGCGTGGTCGCGACCTCGAGGCCGCCGACCTGCCGGAAGCACCACCCGCCGTCGAGGGTGAGCTCCGAGTACTTCGTGACGGTGTACTTCGCGAACTCGGTCATGGTCCGGCAGCCGTTGGTCTGGAAGACCAGGCCGGGCGCGTGCGAGCTGGAACCGCCGGTGGTGAACAGGTCGCCCTGCTCCAGGACGGTGACGTCGGTCCAGCCCCGTGCGGTCAGCTCGTCGGCGAGCGCGCAGCCGACGATGCCTGCCCCGATCAGCACGACGCGAGGGGTGACGGCCATGCGAGAACCTCCTGGTCAGTCGTCCACAAAGGACCAAGATGCAGGCGGAGGTGTTCCGTCTTCTGCAACAAGGTGCGTTATGCGAGACGCTGCTGTCAATAGGCCAAGAGGGCTCGCGACTGTCAGCTCTTGAAGTACCCCAGCTGGGACGAAAGTTCTTCCGCCGCTTGGGTCATGGGCCGCACGATTTGCCGTACGCGCTGTTTCGACAGCCGGTACGAAGGCCCCGACGCGCTCATCGCGGCGATCACCTCGCCGCCCGGCCCGAGTATCGGCACGGCCACCGCGTGCAGCCCGAGTTCCAGCTCCTCGAAGCAGGCGGCGTAGCCCTCTTCGAGCACCCGGTCCAGCTCCAGCGTCAGCTCGGCTGGCTCGACCGTGGTGCGCGGCGTGTACTGCTCGAGCTTGCGGCGCAGCAGCTTGCGCCGTTCGGCCTCGTCCATGTTCGCCAGCAGCACCTTGCCGCTGGAGGTGGCGTGCAGCGGCGTGCGCTGGCCGGTCCAGTTCTGCGTGCTGATCGCGGCGGTGCCGCGCGCCTGGCTGATGTTGATCGCGACCCCGTCGTCGGCGACCGCGATGTTGACCGTCTCGCCGAGCGACTCGGCCAGCGCCTGGCAGCTGTGCCTGCCGAGTTTCGCCAGGTCCATCCGCCCGGTGGCGGCGCCGGCGAGGCGCACCATGCCGAAGCCGATGGCGTATTTGCCGCGCTCGCCGAGCTGCTCGACCAGCCCGCGTGCCTCGAGCACGCTCACCAGCCGCGAGACGGTCGACTTGTGCACGCCCAGCTCGACCGAGATCTCGGTGATGCCCGCTTCGCCCTCGCGCGCGAGTATTTCGAGCACGCTGATCGCCCGGTCGACCGATTGCACCTGAGAGGGACCCTCGGAGTTCCGCATAGCGCAACAGTATGGCGTTTTGCGAAACTCCGCTGATCTGACCGGGGGACACCCTTGACGTGGCCGGGGGTGCGGGCCGATCGTTGCGGAAGACAGAACGCGTCTCGTCCTGCGCAACATTGTGGGAGGCCCTGATGATCAGAGCGTGCGACGTCTCCGACCTCCCGGACGGTGAGGCGATTCGTATTGTCGCGCACGTCCCCATCTCCGTGTTCCACAGCGAAGGTGAGTTCTTCGCCATCGACGACACCTGCACCCATCAGGACGCGTCGCTCGCCGACGGCTGGGTCGAGGGCTGCGTCGTCGAGTGCCCGCTGCACGCGGCGACCTTCGACCTGCGCAGCGGCAAGGCGCTCTGCCTGCCCGCGAACGATCCCGTCCGCACCTACCCGGTCGTGGTGTCCGACGGAGTGATCTATGTGGACACTGGGGTGCAGACCGGCGTCGCCTGAGTGGCCGCCTGACATCCCACCCGTGGATGATCCGACACGGTGTTTCTTCATATGTCGACAAAAACGTCTTGCCTTCTGCTTGCCTGAGGCACCCGTTCGGAGCAGCACGAACAGGGAATCTTGATCTTTCTGGTGGTCAAGCGCCGGGTCGTGCACGCGTTGAGACACTTCAGTGCGAATATGTCCTCATGAAGGCACGTGTACTGGTGGTCGACGACGACCCGGCACTCGCGGAGATGCTCACGATCGTGCTGCGAGGGGAGGGGTTCGACACCGCCGTCGTCGCGGACGGCTCGCGAGCGCTGCCCGCGCTGCGTGAGCTGAAACCCGACCTGGTGCTGCTCGACCTCATGCTCCCCGGCATGAACGGCATCGACGTCTGCAAGGCGATCCGCGCCGAGTCCGGGGTGCCGATCGTGATGCTCACGGCCAAGAGCGACACCGTGGACATCGTGCTGGGCCTCGAATCCGGCGCCGACGACTATGTCGTCAAACCGTTCAAGCCCAAGGAACTCGTCGCCCGCGTGCGAGCGCGGATGCGCCGGACCGAGGCCGAGCCCGCGGAATCGCTCACCATCGGCGATCTCGCGATCGACGTGCCCGGCCATGAGGTGACCCGCGAGGGCAAGGCGATCCCGCTGACGCCGCTCGAGTTCGACCTGCTGGTCGCGCTCGCCCGCAAGCCGAGGCAGGTGTTCACCCGCGAGGTGCTGCTGGAGCAGGTGTGGGGCTACCGCCACGCCGCGGACACCCGGCTCGTCAACGTCCACGTGCAGCGCTTGCGGTCCAAGGTGGAGAAGGATCCGGAACATCCCGAGGTCGTCTTGACGGTCCGCGGGGTCGGGTACAAGGCGGGCCCGCCATAATCGGGGAATGAGACAGCGGTTCCGTGCGTTCGCGGCCGCGGCGGCTCAGCTGATCCGACGGGTGTCGGTCTTCGGCCGCCGCCGTTCGGTCGCGTTCGGCGAGTTGTGGCGCCATTCGCTGCAGTTCCGCGTCACCGTGTCCACCCTGGCCTTGTCGTCAGCGGTGGTCTTCGTGCTGGGCATGGTCCTGCAGAACCAGATCACCGAGCGGCTGATCACCACCAAGCAGAACGCCGCGGTGGCGCAGACGCAGGCGGTGGCCGAGGCGGCCGCGACCGAGCTGGTCGGGATCGGCGCCGAGCCCGCCGACACGATGCGCGAGCGGCTGTCCAACGCGCTGAAAGGCCTGGCCAGCAGCTCGGCGGGAGCGAAGGACGGCCCGGTTTCGGCCGCGGGCACCTTCGAGCCGGTGCTCGCCACCGGCGGGCGCAACGCGGCGGCCGACGCCGTGTTCGCGGGCAACTACGACAAGGTGCCGGTCCGGCTGCGGCAGTTCGTCGAGTCCAACCAGCTCAGCCTGCAGATCCACACCGTCGAGAACGACGGCACCCGCACCACGTACATGATCGTCGGCGCGCCCGTGACCAGCGGGCTGACGCCGTTGCAGCTGTATCTCCTCTTCCCGCTCACCGCCGAGCAGAACACCGTCTCGACCGTGCAGAACACGTTGTTCGTCGGCGGGCTCGTGCTGCTGCTCCTGCTCGCCGCGATCACCAACCTCGTCACCCGCCAGGTGGTCAGGCCGGTCCGCCAGGCGGCGGCCGCCGCGGAGCAGTTCGCGGGCGGTGACCTGGAACAACGCCTCGCCGTCGTCGGCGAGGACGACCTCTCGAAACTCGCTGTCTCCTACAACGAGATGGCCGCGAGCATCCAGCGCCAGATCCGCCAGCTCGAGGACTTCGGCGGCTTGCAGCGCCGGTTCACCTCGGACGTCTCGCACGAGCTGCGCACCCCGCTGACCACCGTCCGGATGGCCGCCGACGTGCTGCACGCTTCGCGCGAGCAGTTCCCGGCCGGTCTCGCGCGGTCCACCGAGCTGCTGGTCGACGAGCTCGACCGGTTCGAGGCGCTGCTCGGCGACCTGCTGGAGATCAGCCGTCTCGACGCGGGCGTGGAGGAGCTGGCCGCCGAGGTCATCGACATCCGCCCGATCGCGCGCCGCGCCGCCGAGCAGGTGCGCGGCATCGCCAGCAACGCGGGCAGCGTCATCGAGATGGAGCTGCCCGACGACGAGACGCCGGTCGAGATCGACGCGCGCCGGGTCGAGCGCATCCTGCGGAACCTGCTGGCCAACGCGGTCGACCACAGCGAGGGCCGCCCGGTGAAGATGCGCGTCGTCGCGGGCGAGGACGCGGTCGCCATAGCGGTGCGCGACCACGGCGTCGGCCTGCGGGCGGGCGAGGCCGACCTGGTGTTCAACCGCTTCTGGCGCGCGGACCCGTCCCGCAACCGCCGCACCGGCGGCACCGGGCTGGGCCTGGCGATCAGCCAGGAGGACGCCCGGCTGCACGGCGGCGAGCTCGACGCGTGGGGCGAACCCGGCGCGGGCGCCTGCTTCCGGCTGACCCTGCCGCTGCGCCAGGACACCCCGTTCACCAGCAGCCCGCTGCCGTTGCCGCCGGAGGACTTCACCCCGGTCGAGCCGCTGAACGGCCACGTCGGGCTGCTCGAGGTCCAACCGGCGCAGGAAGCCATCCTGGCCGACCATGAGGAGGTAGGCCGGTGAAGACCGCGGTCAAGCTCATCGCGCTCGCGGTCATGCTGCTGGCGAGCGGCTGCGCCAACATCCCGGCCGAGATGCAGCCCGTGGTGCTCTCGGGCGAGCGGCCGGCTCAGGCCGTCCAGACGCCGCAAGAGCCTGAGAAGGGCTTGGACGCGCTTACGGTCGTCCGAGACTTCATCAAGGCCAGCGCGCTGACAGCGAGCGGAAACGCCTCGCCGACAGCCAGCGTCTACCTCGACGAAGAGACTCGTAAGTCTTGGGCGCCGGTCAAGGGCCTCACAGTCATCGAAGACACCTTCGGCACGGTCTACGCGCCTGAGCCGGAGCAGACCGCGGACCCGAACGAGAAGGTCGTGCTGGTCCGCGGGTTCATGGTCGGCACGCTCGGCCAGGACAGCGCGTTCATCCCGGCCGTGCCCGCCAGCGGCGACTACATCCTGCCGGTCCACGTGCGGCTGCAGGCCGACAACCAGTGGCGGATCACCGGGCCGCTGTCGAACAACCTGGTGATCACCGAGCGCGACTTCTCGGCCAACTACTTCAAGGTCGCGGTCAACTTCTTCTCGCAGGACTCCGGCGTTTTCGTGCCCGACCTGCGCTATGTCTTCGCGAAGCCCCAGTCGGGCCTGCCCAACCGCGTGATGGACCTCGTGGTCGACGGCCCGTCCGAGGCGCTCAAGGGCGCCGTCATCAACCTGCTCGGCCCGGACGCCCGGCTCGAACAGAACGTGAAGGGCGTCGACGACGGCTCGCTCGTGGTCCCGCTGACGGGACTCGGCGATCCACCGATCGAGAAGAGACGCCTGATAGTGGCGCAGATCGTGTTGTCACTGCAGAACGTCACGACCAGCCGCATCAAGGTGCTCTCCGACGGCAAGCCGATCCTGCCGGACAAGGACGCCTGGCGCGTCAACGACCTGGCGAGCTACCCGGTCGGCGCCCCGCCGGAGCTCAACGGGATGTACACGGCCGACGGCGGGATCTTCTCGCTGTTCGACGGCAGGCCGCTGCAGGGCAACGCCTACCACGACGTGGTCAGCGCCGCCCAGTCCCTGGACGGCAAGCGCCTGGCCACGGTCGAGAAGCTCTCCGGGGACCGCATGGTCCTGCGCATCGGCGGCCTCGACCACCAGGAGGAAGTCGTCTCAGCGCCGCAAGGCGAGTTCCTGACGAGACCGACCTGGCGGGCCGCCACCGGCGGCGCCGAGGTGTGGACGGCGGTCGACGGCACCACGGTCCTGCGCGCGGTCCTGACCGGCGACGGCAAGTGGAAGGCGCAGGGCGTCAACGCCACCGACCTGGTGGACCTGGGCAAGATCACCGCGCTCAGGCTGTCCCGCGACGGCGCCAGGGTCGCCGCGGTGGTGGCGGACAAGCTGATGGTCGCCGCGGTCGTGCGAACCCCCGAGGGAGTGCGGTTGACCGCGCCCCGGAGTTTGCGCAACGCCGATCTGACGAACGTGACCGACGTGGACTGGGCGAGCCAGGACACGCTGGTCGCGGTGACCAGCTCGACCTCGCAGCCGGTGGTGAAGGTGCCGGTGGACGGGCGGCGGATCGACGGCTTCAACAGCTCCAACCTGACCGCGCCCGTGCGCGGGGTGACCGCGTCGCCGAACAAGCCGACGATCGTGGCCGACTCCAACGGGCTCTGGGTGGCGAGCGAACTGGGCGAGGTGTGGCGGCCACACGCCCGCACGGCCAAGGACGCCCGCCCCTTCTACCCCGGCTGACCCCGCGCCACGGGGGTCGCCTGGGCTTCGCCTGGGCTTCGCGAACGTTGTGAACGAGGCGTTCACAACGCTCAAGGTTGTGAACGTGGCGTTCACGCCTTCCGCCGGGCCGGGGTCGTGAGTGTTGCGGCCGGTTCTAACCGGCCCGTATTTGGTCACCTACGGCGGAATCCGCGGCGCTGCCTGGTGCGCTGGCGTGACAAGGGTGGCCCTTGTCACGCTGGAGGTGACAAGGGCCGCCCTTGTCACCTCCAGCGCAAACTCCGGCAGCCCGGTCCTCGCCGTGCATGGTACGAACGGGGCTTTTGTCACCGTGAGCGCGACAAAAGCCCCGTTCGTGCGGATCCCGACGAGCACGACCCGCGTAGATCACCAAATATGGCCGGTTCTAACCGGCCTAAACACTCACGACCCCGGCGCTTGGGTGGGCCAAAAATGTGGGGCGGCGCCTCGGCGGCCAGAACTGTCGGTGGTCGGGTGGACACTCTGGGGCATGAAGACGAGAGCTTTTGACCTGCTGGTTCCCACTCGATGCGCTGGTTGCGGCGTCGTGGGCGAGCCTTGTTGCGCCGAGTGTGCCGCGGTGTGGGATTCGCTCACCGAAGTCGCACGCGGGCCGACCACCGGGTTGGCGCCGGTGTACGCGCTCGCCGCCTATCGCGGGGTCGCCCGGCGGCTGGTGCTCGCCTACAAGGAGCGGGGCAGGCGAGACCTGGCGCCCGCGTTGGGAGCCGCGCTCGCCCGGGCGGTGCCGTCGCTGCCCGGGACCTCCGACGGGGCCGCCTGGCTGGTGCCGGTTCCGTCCAAGGCGTCCGTTTCGCGGATGCGGGGCGGGGCCCACATGGGACGGCTGGCGCGGTGGTGCGCGCGGGAGCTCGGGGAGCGCGGGTGGCGGGCCGCCGTCGCGCCCGCGCTGCGGCTCGATCCCAGAGTGCGGGATGCCGTGGGCCTCGGGGGCCGGGAGCGGGCGGCCAATTTGGCGGGGAAAGTGCGGCTGCGGGAACGAGGCCAGGCGCCGCCGGGTAGCGGGGTGATTTTGCTGGATGACGTCATCACGAGTGGTGCGACGGCGGCCGCTTGTGTCCGTGCGCTCGCATTAGGCGGAATGCATGTTGCGGCCGTGTTGACACTCACCGCAGCCGGGTGAACGGCTTATCACCTACATGAGTGATCTGGGCCGGGAACGCGAGCGGGCGGGCAGCCGTTGTCGGGATATGAGGATGATCGCCAGATACACACCGGCGCCGGGTGACTCCACTCCGGTGGCGGCTGAAACCTGGAAGACGATCACCCTCGGGACAGGCGGCACATTTCGGTTGCGCCGTCAGTGTGAAAATCCCACTCATCCCATACGTCGAACGGGCCGGGTAACCCAGCGTTTCACCAGTGTTTCGCTGCGCGCAGTGACGAGTTCTCACAAGATGACATCCCCCGGCTCGGGGGCTGTTGTAACGCGCTTGATGAAGCTAACGTGCTCCGCTATCAGCTATCCCGGCCAGACAGGGAGGTGAGCAGCCCATGTCCCTGGCGCCGCTGGTGCGCTGAGTCCGCGCTCGGTGGTACGGCACGAGACGTCGTGAACCGTCACTGAGTTCTCTCACCGCCCTTTGAGGGCATACGTCCCCGCTTTACCGGCGCCCTAGTGAACACAAAAGGCTCGCAGTCAATTCAGCGAGGGAGGTCGTGTATGGACATCGTCGTGAAGGGTCGTAACGTAGAGGTGCCTGAGCACTATCGGGCACTCGTCGGCGAAAAGCTGACCCGTCTAGAGCGCTATGACAAGAAGGTCATCCGTTACGACGTGGAGCTCTTCCACGAGCCCAACCGCAGGCAGTCGAAGAACTGCCAGCGTGTCGAAATCACCGGAAAGGGCAAGGGGCCCGCGGTCCGCGCGGAAGCCTGTGCCGGGGATTTCTATGCCGCTCTCGACCTGGCGGTGACAAAACTCGAAAACCGACTGCGCAAGTCGCACGATCGACGAAGGGTGCACTACGGGCGCCGAGTGCCGGAGTCAGTCTCCGCGGCGACCTCGATGATTGCCGGTGGCGATTCCGCCCCGATGGACAGTGCACAACCCATGACGAGCACGGCGGTGCTTGAGGCGCCCGCCGCTGCCGCTGCCGGATTCGGGGCCATGAGCCCGGAGGAAGTAGACCTCCCCGAGCAGCGCTGGGACGACGGAGTGGCCGAGCACGAACCCGGCCGGATCGTCCGCGAAAAAGAACACACGGCCGAACCCATGACCGTCGACCAGGCTCTCTACGAGATGGAACTGGTCGGACACGACTTCTATCTGTTCAACGACTCCGCGGCTGGCTGCCCGAGTGTCGTTTACCGAAGGCGAGGCTTCGATTACGGCGTGATCCGGCTGGCCAAGTAAGCCGCCCGAAAACGTCCACGAAGGGCCCGCACGCGACGCGCGTGCGGGCCCTTCGCATGGAACTTGCGCACGCGACTGCACGTTGGCAGTAACGTTCCCTACGATGGGGGTCAACTGCGCGTGCGGGCCCGACCCGGATGCGCAGGTCATAGTGCCCGGGGGCGGCCCGGGTCCGAGCAAATCTACTGGCTAGTGAGGTCGACCGGGATGGTTCTGAATCGCCTGCTCCGCGTGGGCGAGGGCAAGATGGTCAAGCGGCTGCGCCACATCGCCGACCACATCAACACCCTCGAAGACGACGTCAAGGACCTGACGGACGCCGAGCTGCGGGCCAAGACCGACGAGTTCAAGCAGCGCTACGCCGAGGGCGAGGATCTCGACGACATCCTGCCCGACGCCTTCGCCGTCGTCCGCGAGGCCGCGTGGCGCGTGCTCGGCCAGCGGCCCTACGACGTCCAGCTGATGGGCGGCGCGGCGCTGCACCTCGGCCAGGTCTCCGAAATGAAGACCGGTGAAGGCAAGACCCTCACCGAGGTGGCGCCCGCGTACCTCAACGCCATCTCCGGCAAGGGCGTGCACGTCATCACGGTCAACGACTACCTGGCCAAGCGTGACGCGGAGTGGATGGGCCGCATCCACCGCTTCCTCGGCCTCGAGGTCGGCGTGATCCTGGCCGAGCAGAGCCCCGAGGTCCGCCGCCAGCAGTACGCCGCCGACATCACGCACGGCACGAACAACGAGTTCGGCTTCGACTACCTGCGCGACAACATGGCGTGGGACCTCGCCGACTGCGTGCAGCGCGGCCACAACTTCGCCATCGTCGACGAGGTCGACTCGATCCTCATCGACGAGGCGCGCACCCCGCTGATCATCTCGGGCCCCGCCGACCAGTCCTCGCGCTGGTACACCGAGTTCGCCAGGCTGACCCCGCTGATGAAGCCGGAGATCCACTACGAGGTGGACATCCGCAAGCGCACGGTCGGTGTCACCGAGAAGGGTGTCGCGTTCGTCGAGGACCAGCTCGGCATCGACAACCTGTACGAGGCGGCGAACACCCCGCTCGTCGGGTACCTGAACAACGCGCTGAAGGTCAAGGAGCTCTACAAGCGCGACAAGGACTACATCGTCCGCAACGGCGAGGTCCTGATCGTCGACGAGTTCACCGGCCGCATCCTGGCGGGCCGCCGCTACAACGAGGGCATGCACCAGGCGATCGAGGCCAAGGAAGGCGTCGAGATCAAGGCCGAGAACCAGACGCTCGCCACGATCACGCTGCAGAACTACTTCCGCCTCTACGACAAGCTGGCCGGCATGACCGGTACGGCCGAGACCGAGGCCGCCGAGTTCCACCAGACCTACAAGCTGGGTGTGGTGCCGATCCCGACGAACAAGCCGATGATCCGCCAGGACCAGCCGGACCTGATCTACAAGACCGAGCAGGCCAAGTTCGAGGCGGTCGCCGAGGACATCGCCGAGCGGCACGAGAAGGGCCAGCCGGTCCTCGTCGGCACCACGAGCGTCGAGAAGTCCGAGCACCTGTCGAAGCTGCTGCTCAAGATGGGCGTCCCGCACGAGGTGCTGAACGCGAAGCACCACGACCGGGAAGCGCTGATCGTCGCGCGCGCCGGGCGCAAGGGCGCGGTCACGGTCGCCACGAACATGGCCGGCCGTGGTACCGACATCGTGCTCGGCGGCAACCCCGACATCATCGCCGACGAGGTGCTGCGTGAGCGCGGCCTCGACCCGATCGAGCACTCCGAGGAGTACGAGGCCGAGTGGCCGAAGGTGCTCGAGGAGGTCAAGGAGCAGGCCGAGGCCGAGGCCGCCGAGGTCAAGGAGGCCGGTGGCCTCTACGTGCTCGGCACCGAGCGCCACGACTCGCGCCGCATCGACAACCAGCTCCGCGGCCGGTCCGGCCGTCAGGGTGACCCGGGCGAGTCCCGGTTCTACCTGTCGCTCGGCGATGACCTGATGAAGCGCTTCAACGCCTCGATGGTCGAGCGCGTCATGACCACCATGCGCCTGCCGGACGACATGCCGATCGAGCACAAGATGGTCTCCAAGGCCATCAAGAGCGCGCAGACGCAGGTCGAGCAGCAGAACGGCGAGATCCGCAAGAACGTCCTGAAGTACGACGAGGTCATGAACCTCCAGCGCAAGGTGATCTACAAGGAGCGCCTGCGGGTACTGGAGGGCGAGGACCTGTCCGAGCAGGTCGTGCACATGCTCACCGGTGTCGTCGACGAGTACGTCACCGCCGCGACGGCCGACGGCTACGCGGAGGACTGGGACCACGAGAAGCTGTGGACCGCGCTGAAGGCCCTCTACCCGGTCAAGGTGACCTGGGACGAGCTGGTCGAGGACGAGGATCTGGACGCCGAGCGCCTGCGTGAGGCGCTGCGTTCCGACATCCTCGACGCCTACACGGCCCGCGAGCACGACATCGAGGCCAAGGCGGGCGAAGGCACCATGCGGGAGCTGGAGCGCCGCGTGATGCTGTCCGTGCTGGACCGCAAGTGGCGTGAGCACCTTTACGAGATGGACTATCTCAAGGAGGGCATCGGCATGCGCGCGCTCGCGCAGCGGGATCCGCTGATCGAGTACCAGCGCGAAGGCTACGACATGTTCAACGCGATGCTGGAGTCACTGAAGGAGGAGGCCGTCGGCTTCCTGTTCAACCTCCAGGTCGAGGTCGCCGAGCCGGAGCCCGCCGCCGAGGACGCCACCGCGCTGCCCGCCGGCCTTTCGCCCAACGGCAACGGGCACGCGCCCGAAGGCCGCCACTCGCGTCCCGCGCCGCCGCAGCCGCCGACCACGGACACCAAGTCCGTCCCGTCGGCACTGCGTGGCAAGGGCCTCGAGAACGGCAACCCGCAGTCCGGCCTGACCTTCTCCGGCCCCGCCGAAGACGGTGAAGTCGAGTCGCACGCCGACTCGGCTGGCGACTCCGACGCGAGCGGCACCCGCCGCGAGCGCCGTGCCGCCCAGCGCGAGCAGGCCAAGAAGGGCAAGCGCGGCCCCCGCCGCTGACGGCTCGTGAGATTTAGCGGGCTTTATCCCGGGTGCTTTTCCCGGGATAAAGCCCGCTAAATCCTGTCGGAACAAGCTTTTACGCAGATTTCCGCTGGCCGCGTTCCTTGGTCTCGAGCACCTCGAAGCGGCAGCAGCGCCAGCCCGCCGCGTTGCGTTCGAAGCGCGCGGCGGCGGCGAACACCCGTGGCCCGGCCTCGACGGTCGCGCAGGCCTCGATCGCGCCGTCCGCCGGGTAGCAGGTGTGGATCGTCCGCATCGTGTAGCTGGCGCCCAGCGCGCGCCTGCGGTCGACGAGGCGCTCGTACAGCGCCAGGCTGACCAGCGGCCGCACCTGGCCGGGCGGGCGCCTGCCGTCGCAGGTCTCCAGGATCATGCGGATCATCCGGCCGAGCTTCTGGTTGTCGGGCGGCAGTTCGTGCGCGCTGGTCAGCGTCCGGCGCCTGCGCCCGCTCGAAAGCTCCAGGTCGAGCGAGAGCTGGCCGTCCGGATCCTCGAACCGGTGCCGGACGCGAGGCGGCTTGGCCGCGGCGCGGCCGGTCGGTTCGAAGGGCGCGAGCGGTCTCAACCACACGGCGGTCATCTTCAGGTCCCCCCTCTTCGGCGGCCCGGCCGGCCGCCTCCACCCTGTTAGTGCGGGCGAGCCCCGGAATCCATGCACACCTCACCCGAACGTGTGGCCAACTAGGGTGGGGTCATGCGCGGTTTGGTCGTCGATTACGCGGGTGTGCTCACCGATCCGGACGCGGAGGAGCTCTACGTGGAGCTGAAAGCGTTGCGGGAACGGGGAATCCGCACCGCGCTGCTGTCCAACGCGCCGGGCGCGTCGCCGTCGGCCAAGCGCTCGCTGGACCCGTTCTTCGACGCGCTCGTGTTCTCCGGTGAGGTGGGCGTCGCGAAGCCGTCGCGCGAGGTCTACCTGCTCACGGCCGGTCTGCTCAGCCTGCCCGCCGAGCAGTGCGTCTTCGTCGACGACTCCGCGCGCAACGTGCACGGCGCCGTCGCCGCGGGCATGGCAGGCGTGCACCACACGTCGGTGGCGGGCACGCTCACCGAGCTCAGCGCGCTGTTCCCCGCCTGACCAGCTCGAACGAAAGCACCGCGGCCGCCGCGGAGACGTTGAGCGACTCGACGTCGCCGGGCATGGGGATGGACACCCACTCGGTGACCAGCTCGCCGACCTCGTCGCCGACACCGGCTGTTTCGGCGCCGAGCACGAACGCGGCACGCTGTGGCAGCTCGATGTCGAACACCGAGCTTCGCGCCGACGCGCCCAGCGCGAACAGCCCATAGCCCGCCTCGACCAGCATCTCGGCGGCTTCCCGCGCGGTTCCGCAGCGCAGCACCGGCGCTCGGAACGCGACGCCCGCCGAAGCCTTGACGACCATCGGGTCCAGCGCGGCGACCCCGCGCCTCGGCACGATGACGCCGTCGAGGCCCGCCGCGGTGGCCGTCCGCAGGATCATGCCGACGTTGGCCGGGGTGGTGATGCCGTCGAGCAGCAGCACGCGTGACGGCGGGCGCTTGCCGGCGAGCGCGGCGGCCAGCGTCGACATGCGGGGCGCGACGACGTCCGCGAGCACGCCCTGGTCCTGCTTGCCGTTGCCGGCGAGCACCTTCACGCGGTGCGCGCTCGCGCGCTGGACCGCGACGCCCGCGGCCTTGGCGGCCTGCAGGATCTCGGCGGCCGCCTGGCCGCGCGCGGTGTCGGCGAGGATCACCTTGTCCACCACGAGCGACGCGTCGCCGAGCGCCTCGAGAACCGGCTTTCTGCCATACACGGTCAAGAACCGGTCTTTCGGCGATATCTCATGCTCAACACCCACGCCGCGCAGTGTCGCACTGTGTCAGGATCACGTCATGCCCGACCGCCTTTCCGCGCTGGACGCCTCCTTCCTGTACGTGGAGGACCACGCGACCCCCATGCACGTCGGCGGGGTCGCGGTTTTCGAACGGCCGAGCAGCGGCTTCGACTACGAACAGCTGCTCACGCTGATCGGCCAGCGGCTGGCGTACCTGCCGCGCTACCGGCAGCGCGTGCTGGAGGTGCCGGGGCATCTGGCGAGGCCGGTCTGGGTCGACGACGTCGACTTCGACCTCAACTACCACGTGCGGCGCTCCGCGCTGCCCGAGCCAGGCACGGACGAGCAGCTGTTCGACCTGGTCGCGCGGCTGATGTCGCGGCGCCTCGACCCTGAGCGGCCGTTGTGGGAGGCATATTTCGTCGAGGGGCTGGCGGGCGACAAGGTCGCGCTGGTGACCAAGACGCACCAGTCGGTGGTCGACGGGGTCGGCACGATCGAGCTCGGGCAGCTGATCCTCGACGCCACCCCGCAGGACCCCGAGCCGCTCGACGACACCTGGACCCCGCGCCGCCAGCCGAACCGCACGCAGCTGGTGCTCGACGCGATCAGCGAGACCGTGCAGCGGCCGGGTGAGCTGGTCGAGAACGTCCGCTCCGCCGCCAACGACGCCGCCGCGACCGCCGAGAAGGTCGTGGAGGCGCTGGGCGGGGTCGCGTCGGCCGTGCGGACGGTGGTGCGCCCCGCGCCCGCCGGGCCGCTGAACGTGCGTGTTTCCGGCGGGCGGATGTTCGCCGTGGTGCGGACGCGGCTGGAGGACTTCCGCAAGATCCGCGCCGAACAGGGCGGCACGGTCAACGATGTCGTGCTCGCGTGCATCACCGGCGCGCTGCGCGAGTGGCTGCTCTCCCGCGGGTCAGCGCTGACCTCGTCGACCACCATCCGCGCCCTGGTGCCGCTCGCCGTGCGGGACGCGGAGACCGCCGAGTACTCGACGCCCGGCCTCGTCGGCAACCAGGTGGCGGCCTATTTGGTCGACCTGCCGGTCGGCGAGCCCAATCCGGTGCTGCGGCTGCAGCACATCGGCCACGCGATGGCCGATCACCTGAACTCGGGCCGCTCGGTCGCCGCGCGGGCGCTGCTGACCGTCGGCGGCTTCGCGCCCGCGACCCTGCATTCGCTCGGCGCGCGGGCCGCCGGGACGTTCTCGAGCCGCATCTTCAACCTGATGATCACCAACTCGCCGGGCCCGCAGGTGCCGCTGTACGCGGGGCAGGCGAGAATGGTCGAGATGTTCCCGGTCATGCCGCTCGTCCGCAACCAGGCACTCGCCATCGGCGTCACGTCGTACCACGGCGGTGTCTACTTCGGACTGAACGGCGACCGCAAGGCAGTGTCCGATGTGGACATTCTCGCCGGGATGATCGAGGAATCCTTGGAAGAGTTAAAAGGAGCGCACTGGTGAGGGTCTACCTGCCCGCGACGATCGACATGCTCCGCGACCTGAACACCTCCGGCGAGTTCCGCGCGCGCAGCGGCACCGGCTTCGCGCTGACGCCCGCGCTACGCGAGTCCTACGCGAGCGGCTCCGACGAGGAGCTCGAATACGCGGCGCTGCTCGACGCCGCCCGCGCCTCGCTGCGCCTGATCAGCGCCACCGAGAAGCCCGAGGACCTCCCGCCGCGCCGCGTGGTCATCTCCGCCGACGTCGACGACGCCACCCTGCGCCCCGACCTCGACTACGCGGTCGTCCGCCTGAACGGCCCCGTTTCGCTGGCCCAGATCGCGGCAATCCACGTCGACGCCTCCGAGGCCGAGCCCGCGGTACTCGACGCGGCCCGCGCGATCGACGCCGCCGACCTCGGCGACCCCGACGCCGAGTTCATCCTGGGCGAGGCCGAGGACCACGAGCTTGCTTGGTACGCCGCACAGGAGCTGCCCTTCCTGCTGGAACTGCTCTGATTTTCTAGGCCCTGACCTGGGCTTTCCCGGGTTGTCCACAATCTCTGCTCCCTGTGGACAACCCGCCTTTCCCGCCGTGGCCGGCCGGGGTGCCCGGTAAGCTGGACGTGGGGCGGCCCCCCAGGGAGTGGCGGGGGATGGTTGCTTACGGGTGCGCGGGTTCGAACCAGGCGGGGCCGGGGGTGGGGAGCTCGGGTTTCCAGCCCGTGGCGTCCATCAGGCGGTCCGAGACGACGCGGTGTGAACGCGCCAGCACCGCCATCATCGGGATCCGCTCGGCGAGCCAGCGGGGCAGCGCATGCGGTTTCCGGACGCCCGCGGCCGCCGCCATCGCCTCACCCAGCACCTGCTTGCGCACCGGCGCGGCGCCCACGTTGTAGACCCCGCTGGGCGCGCGCAGCGCGGCGACCGCGGCCGCCGCCGCGTCGGACGGGTGGATCGCGCAGGTCCAGTCGTCCCGGCGCCCGATGATCAGCAGCGAGCCATAGCGGGCCGCGGCGAGCTGGGTCTTGGTCATCGCGTCGTCACCGACGAGCACGCCGATGCGCAGGCGGATCGCCGTCCGGCCGGTCGACTCCAGTGCGGCGATGTTCTCGTGCCCCCGCGGTGACGAGGCGGTGACACCCACTGGCTCCAGCGGGGCGTCTTCGTCGAGCGGAGTGTCACCGCCGTCCGCGTAGACGAACGAAATGCCTTCCTGGACAACGGTTTTCACCGAGTCCACAAGGGACACAGCGGCGGCCAGCGTCCGGGTTCCGTCGAGCCGGAGTCGGTCGTTCTCGACCCAGCCAGAGCGGCGAACCGCCGCCGAGGCCTGAGGAATCCGGGTCGCCAGGTTGAGCACGGCCTCGTGCCCGCGCAGTGCCGAAGCCAGCGACTCGACATCGAACAGGTCCCCGGTGACCGGCGACGCGCCCGTCGCGCGGACCGCGCTCTCCCTGCCCGCGCGGGCGAACCCGCTCACTTCGTGCCCGTCGGCCAGCAGCCGGTGGACCGCGGGCCTGCCGAGCATTCCGGTCGCCCCGATGACCAGCACCTTCATCACGCGTCCCCTTTCGTCCCCACCTAGACGAGACAGCCCGCCCGAACGTGACATCGCTCGTGAGCGTTGCGGGCGATTAGTGAGGAGCCAAAGGTGGGTCGATGTGGGCGACCAGGCTCGGGCGGGTGCGCGAGTGGTACCTCCGCTGCATCTAACGGAGCAGCGTTACCACTCGCGCTTGGGTGAGGGGCTGCCCCGCTGCGTTGGGCGCAGCGGGGGAACCCCTCGCCCAAAGGTTTGGCCCGGGAGGCCGCGGCCTGGGTGACACGGGCGGCCCTTGTCACCCAGAGCGTTGCAAGGGCGGCCCTTGTCACGTGCCCGCAGCACTCACGAGCCTGGCAAGGGGCGGATCTGGTCCGCGGGCGGAGCTTGCACGTCCGCCTGGGCACCCCACTCGCTGTACTTTGCGGTGATCTTCGCTGGGGAGCCGTCCGGCGCGCCGGCGGCCTTCAGCAGCGCCGACAGGTCCATCGACACCTCGACCGGCCGCCGCTGCGCGTCCACCCACAGCTCCACCGGGAACCGGTCGGCCTTGCCCTGGATCTCCTTGACCGCCTCCGGCGAGAGCCCGGCAGGCAGGTCCGGGCCCAGCCGGGCGAGGTCGACGTCGAACCAGTAGTGGTCGACGCCGTCGCCGTGCTCGCCGCGCACCAGCGTGCCCGCGCGGCGCAGCTGCGAGACCGTGCGGGCCGGGTCGCTCTGCTTGGCCACCTGGTCCAGGCTCGCGCCCATCGCCTGCGAGAACGGGTCCTGGCCGTCCGCGCTCAGCTTCGCCCACGGCTTGGCCGCGTCGGCGCCCGGCACCTTGACGTACAACAGCTTGTCGACCAGGCGCAGTTCCAGCGGCTCGCCGGACAGGTCCATCGACATCGCGAGCGCGGTGCCCGCGGCGTCGAACCGCAACTGCCCGCGCCCGGTCGTCCGTACGCCGCCGATCGCGAGGTCGGTGTCGAACTTGGCCGTCTTACCCTGCGTGAGAGCAGCCGAGACCGCCTGCGTCAGCTGCGCCGCGTCGCCGAACAGCGCGGGCCGCTCCGGCTCGCTGTCACACGCCACCAGCAGGAAAGCCATCGCCAGCAAGGCCGTTCTGCGCATCACCACAGCGTCGCACGACCCCCGGAAAACACGATGGCGCCCCTCGGGGAAATCCGAGGGGTGCCATCAGAAAGAGCGAAACTACTTCTTCGGCATTTCGCTGACCTTGTCAGCGGGAGGCGCCTGCACGTCGACCGGGGCGCCCCAGTCGGTGTACTTCGCGATCATCTTCATCTCGCCCATCTGCTGGGCCTGCGGAGAGCCTGCCAGGAGCTCCTTCATCATCGGGCCCATGTCCATCTCGATCTTGATGGGCAGGTTGTCGGAGTTGACGAACAGCTCCATCGGGAGGATGAAGTTCTTGCCGTTGAGCTGCTCCGTCGCCTCGGCCGGGATGCCGGAAGGCATGAGGTCCTTCATCTTCGCGAAGTCGAGGTCCACCGAGTAGTGGTTGGCGGGCTGGCCGTCGAGCGTGGTCTTCTCTGACTTCTTGATCGTGCCCGCGGTCTTGAGCTGCTCGATGAACTTCGACGGGTCGTTCTGCTTCAGCAGCTCGTTGGGGTCGGTCCCGCCGAACGCCTTGGTCTTGGCGGCATCGGCGACCGAGACCTTGGTCCACTCCGTGGTGATGCCCTGCTTGGCGCGCAGGCTTTCCGGCAGCTTCATGTAGATGATCTTGTCGACGACACGCATTTCGACCTGCGCGCCCATCATGTCCATGGTCATGGACATCTTCGGGTCGCCGTTTTCGTACGAGGCCTGGCCGCTGCCCTTCATGGTCATCCCGCCGACAGCGGTCTCCATGGTGAACTTCGCCGACTTCGACTTCTCGGTACCGGCCTTCGCCGCGTCGGCGAGCTGGATCGGGTCGCTGAACAGGGCGCTGATGGCGTCCTTCTGCTCTCCGCCGGGCGCGGGAGCCGCGGACCCGTTGCCGTCGGTCTTTCCGCCACAGGCGGTCAGCGCCAGAACGAGGGCGGCGCCCCCAGCCACCAATGCTGCCTTACGCATTCACAAACCCCTCATCGTCAAGTTTCCATCCCAGCCCGAGAAGCCAGCAGCCGTCGCAACGACGCCAGCCTGTCCGCTCGTGCCGGATTCTCGCCGACCACGTCGTCGAGAGCACAATCCGGGTCTTCGGGCGACCCCAGGTGTCCGCAGCCGGACGGGCATTCCTCAGCCGCCGCCGCGAACTCTTCGAACGCGTTGACGATGTCGTCACCGGTGACATGCGCCAACCCGAAAGATCGTACGCCCGGCGTGTCGATCACCCACCCGCCCCCGGGCAGTGGTAGCGCGACCGCCGTCACAGAAGTGTGTTTACCCTTCCCGACCGCGCTGACCACCCCGATGGGCAGCGAGGCGTCCGGCACCAGCCGATTGACCAAAGTGGACTTACCGACGCCGGAATGCCCCACCAGCGCCGTCACCTTGTCCTTCAAACGCTCGTCGAGGTCTTCAGGGTGCCTGTCGTGCCTGCTGACTATCACCTGGAGGTCCAGGCCCGCGTAACCGGCGAGCAGCTCGTCGGGGCTGGCCAGGTCGGACTTGGTCAGGCACAGCACCGGTTCCAGCCCGCCCGCGTAACAGGCGACCAGGCAGCGGTCGATGAAACCGGGGCGCGGCGGTGGATCGGCGAGCGCGGTGACGATCAGCAGCTGCTCGGCGTTCGCGACGACCACCCGCTCGAACGGGTCGGTGTCGTCGGCCGTGCGCCGCAGCACGCTCGTGCGCTCGTCCACCCGGATGATCCTGGCCAGCGTGTCCGGCTTGCCGCTGACGTCGCCGACGATGCCCACCGAGTCGCCGACCACGATCGGGGTACGCCCGAGCTCCCGCGCGCGCATCGCGGTGACCACCCGATCGGGGTCACCGTCGAGCGCGCAGGTCCAGCGGCCGCGGTCCTTGGTGACCACCAGCGCGGTGGAGGCGTCGGCGTGCTCCGGGCGGCGCTTGCTGCGCGGACGGGTGCTCTTCCCGGGACGCACCCGGACGTCGCTCTCGTCCAGCCTGCGCCAGTCACTGCCACCCAAACCAAGCACGCCCTTTCCGCGTTCACCTCCCCAGATGATCCCACGGCGCTCGCCATCGCCGCGCGAACCGTGTAACGATGACGCACCAGAGGGCGGTGCGACGAGGAGGTTCAGGCGATGTGTGGCCGCTATGCGGCCTCGAAGGACCCGGCGACATTGACCGCGGAATTCGAGGCAGCGGACCTGACGGGCGGCGAAGGGCCGTCCGCTGATTACAACGTCGCGCCCACAAAAACCGTCCCCACGGTGGTGCAACGCCACCCACGCGACGCCGACGGCCAGGTGCTCGAAGACGAGCCCGCCGTGCGCCAGCTGCGGTTGATGCGCTGGGGACTGGTGCCGTTCTGGGCCAAGGACCCGGCCGTCGGCAACAAGATGATCAACACCCGCGCCGAGACGGCCACCGAGAAGCCCGCGTTCCGCAAAGCGCTGTCGAGCAGGCGCTGCCTGGTGCCCGCCGACGGCTGGTACGAGTGGAAGCGCGACGGCAAGGAGAAGGAAGCCTTCTACATGACCGGGCCCGGTGACGCGTCGCTCGCGTTCGCCGGGATCTGGGAGAGCTGGCGCAAGCCGGGCACCGACGACCCGCCGCTCATCACCTTCTCGGTGCTGACCACGGACTCGGTCGGGCAGCTCACCGACGTGCACCACCGGATGCCGCTGCTGATGCCCGCCGAGAACTGGGGCGCGTGGCTCGACCCGGACCGCGCGGACGTCGCCGAGCTGCTCAGCCCGACCCCGCTGTCGTTCGTCGACACGCTGGAGCTGCGGCCCGTCTCCAACCGGGTGAACAGCGTCCGCAACAACGGCCCGGAACTCATCGAGCGGGTCGAAAATCCGCAGCCGCTCGACCAGGGCGCGCTGTTCGAGCAGCCGAAATGACCCGCATCGAGATCGAGACCTCGTTCGGCCCCGCGCGGGCCGAGCTGCACTGCGCCGAGGAGGGCATCGCGGTGCTGATGCTCGGCCACGGCGCGGGCGGTGGCCCGTCGGCGCCGGACCTGGTGGCGGTGACCAGGGCGGCGCAGACCGTCGGCGTCCACGTGGTGCTGGTGGAACAGCCGTACCGCGTCGCCGGGCGCCGCGCCCCCGCGCCGGCCCGGCAGCTGGACGAGTCCTGGCTGACCGTCGTCGACGAGATCACCACCCGCTTCGACGGGCTGCCGCTGGTGTTCGGCGGCCGCTCCTCCGGCGCGCGCGTGGCGTGCCGGACGGCTACGGAGGGGCAGGCGGTGGCCGTGCTGTGCCTCGCGTTCCCCGAGCACCCGCCCGGCAAGCCGGAGAAGAGCCGCCAGGACGAGCTCGACGGCGTCGAGGTGCCGGTGCTGGTGGTGCAAGGCGAAAACGACCCGTTCGGCAGGCCAAAGCCGCGGCCGCACCACGAGCTCGTCGTGCTCGCGGGCGACCACAACCTCAAGGCCGACCTCGAAGGCGTCTCACGCGCCGCCGCCGAGTGGCTGGAGCGCGTCCTGCGACCGCTGGCCTAGCCTGCGCCAGGCGTACTGGGCCGTCACGACGGCAAGCAGCGGTCCCCAGAGCAGCAAAGGCGCGTAACAGCACGCCATCACCACGTCGTAGCCGCCACCGGACTCGAAGCTGCCCTCGGCCATCGTCACCCCCGCCTGGTCCCAGCGGAACGCCGACCAGGTCGTGAGCACGGTCACCGCGATCGCGCCCGAGGCCGCAGGCACGATCGCGGTGACCGGATGGATCCCTTTACCCCCAAGGAAAGGGATCCAGCGCGGCCAGACCTCGCCCCATGGCCGCACCAGTCCGAGTGTCAGGAAAGCGAGTGTTTCGGCGAAAACGCTCAGCCCGAACACATAAGCCGTTCCCCAGCCGGGAATCGCGAACTCGGCGAGTCCTTTTTCGGTGAACCCCACCGGGATCTGCAGGCCCATGGCGATCCGCCAAAGCCCCGAAGGCAGTGTCGTCAGCAACGTGGCGTGCGCGCACCAGGTGGCCCAGCGTGGTACTTGCTTCATGGAAAAGAGAATTCCGCACGCGAAGCGCGCGATCCTCCCGCTGGAG
Organism: Amycolatopsis xylanica; assembly: GCF_900107045.1. Lineage (GTDB taxonomy): Bacteria > Actinomycetota > Actinomycetes > Mycobacteriales > Pseudonocardiaceae > Amycolatopsis > Amycolatopsis xylanica. The sequence goes on along the minus strand of NZ_FNON01000003.1, from coordinate 730,437 downwards.
GACCGATCGGCTCACCCCGGGGAGTGAGTCACCCGGCGATGGGCGCGACGACGGCGTTGGTCAGCCGCACGAGATCGGCGGGCGCGAGTTCGACCTCCAGGCCGCGGCGCCCCGCCGAGCAGTACACAGTGGCGTGCGCCTCGGCGGACGCGTCGATCACCACGGCCAGCCTGCTGCGGTGCCCGAGCGGCGAGATGCCGCCGAGCACGTAGCCGGTCGCGCGCTGGGCCGCGGCCGGATCGGCCATTTTGGCCTTCTTGCCGCCGGCGGCCGCCGCGAGCGCCTTCAGGTCGAGCTGACCGGTGACCGGGACGACACCCACGGTGAGCTTGCCGTCGACCTCGGCGACCAGTGTCTTGTAGACCCTCGCCGCGTCGATGCCGAGCACCTCGGCCGCCTCCGTGCCGTACGACTCGTGGCGGGGATCGTGGTCGTACGCGTGCAGGGTGTGTGCGACCTTCTGCTTCGTCAGCAACGCGGTCGCGGGGGTGCCCTTGCCAGCCATGTGCGGAAGCTTACTTTCGGCCGGGAATGCCTCGGAGGGCACGGATGTTGAACCGACCGTGCAGACAACCCTCGCTAAGCCAAGCCGCGTGAAGTCGTACCGCGTATCCTCGACGCAGTCGCATGCGCGTCCGCGCATCGACGCGCCTTGGGAAGGGAAAGTTTTGCCGAGCACGCAGGACCCCGCGGTGCCCGATTCGGGGGACAAGCAGCGCGCCGAGCGTTTCGAAAGGGACGCGATGCCGCTGCTCGACCAGCTCTATTCGGCGGCCATGCGGATGACCCGCAACCCGGCCGACGCCGAGGACCTGGTCCAGGAAACCTACTTGAAGGCGTACGCGGCTTTCGCGTCCTTCAAGGAGGGCACCAACCTCAAGGCGTGGATGTACCGCATCCTCACGAACACCTACATCAACGGCTACCGCAAACGTCAGCGGCAGCCGATCCAGCAGCCGACCGAGGAGATCACCGACTGGCAGATCGCCAAGGCCGAGAGCCACACGTCGAGCGGGCTCCGCTCGGCCGAGGTCGAGGCCATGGACAACCTGCCGGACGCCGATGTCAAGGCCGCGCTGCAGAAGCTGCCGGAGGAGTTCCGGCTCGCCGTGTACCTCGCCGACGTCGAGGGCTTCGCCTACAAGGAAATCGCCGAGATCATGGACACCCCCATCGGGACCGTGATGTCCCGCCTCCACCGCGGTCGGGCGCAGCTGCGCGAGCTGCTCGCCGACGTGGCCCGCGAACGTGGTTTCATCCGTTCGGGCAAGCACGAGGAGGTGGCCGGGCGATGACCGACGTCTGCGGCTCCAACGACCCTGAGGACAAGGTCAACTGCGACGAGGCGCTCGCGGAGATCTACCTGCTGCTCGACAAGGAGTGCTCCGCCGCTCACGAGGCGGAGCTGCGCAAGCACCTCGACCGGTGCCCGCCCTGCCTCGAGGAGTACGGCATCGACGAGCAGCTCAAGCAGTTGCTGCACCGCAAGTGCGGCGGCGAGCACGCGCCGGAGGACCTCAAGGAGCGGCTCAGGGCGTCGATCCGCAAGACGGTCGAATCGCGCGGCGGGCTGACCATCGAGCGCACCGAGATCAGCATCGAACGCGAGTAACCGCCGGAACTTGAAAAGGCCCCCTCACCAGCGATGGTGTGGGGGCCTTTTCGCAACGCCGGGACTCAGGCGTTGGGCTTCTTGCCGTGGTTCGCGCCGTTCTTCTTACGGTCGCGACGCTTGCGGGCACGCTTCGACATGCTCACTCCTTGGTGCTCTGGTCAACCCCACCAGTGTGACAGGTGCCTTTCGGGTGGTTGGATCGGGTGATGCTCAGGGACATCCCCGCCGAGATGGTCGGCACCGTGATCAAGGTCGTGGCGAAGCCGGGTGACGTGCTCGCCGAGGGCGCGATGGTGGTGATCCTCGAGTCGATGAAGATGGAGATCCCGGTGCTCACCGAGTACGCGGGCACGGTGGTCGAACTGAGCGTCGGCGCGGGCGACCACGTCCAAGAAGGTGCCGTTCTAGCCAAGATCGAGGTCGAATAACCGTATGTCCACACTGGCCGAGCTGCTGGCGGAGAACACGCGACTGTCCGGCGAGGCCGCCGACCACCTGCAGACGGTGGTCGCCGAGTGGCAGCTGCTCGCGGACCTCTCGTTCGCGGACTTCCTGCTCTGGGTGTCCGTCACCGAGGAGCTGCACGCCGGGGGCGGCGACTTCGTGTGCGTCTCGCACGCGCGCCCGACGACCGCGCCGACCGCGCATCCCGAGGACGTCGTCGGCACCCGGTTCACCGTCGAGGAACACCCGCAGCTGGCCAAGGCCATGCGCGAGGGCCGGATCTGCCGCGAAGAGGACCCGCACTGGTACCGCGACCTGCCGATGCGCCGCGAAGCCGTGCCGGTGACGTTCGGCGGCAAGGTGATCGCCGTGCTCAGCCGCGAGACGAACCTCGCGCAGCCACGGGTGCCGTCGCCGCTCGAGATCGCGTACCTGGGCAGCGCCGGTGACCTGTGCCAGATGATCGTCGACGGGACGTTCCCGAGCCGCGACAACCAGACGGACACGCACACCAGCCCGCGCGTCGGCGACGGCCTGATCAGGCTCGACGCGGCGGGCACGGTCGTGTTCGCCAGCCCGAACGGGCTGTCGGCGTATCACCGGATGGGGCACGAGAGCGACCTCGTGGGCACGCGGCTGGCGCCGCTGACGCGCTCGCTGATCCGCGACCCGTTCGACGCGACCGAGGTGTCCCACCGCATCATCGAGGCACTCGACGGCAAGCCGAGCAGTCGCACGGAGGCCGACTCGCGGCGCGGCGCCGTGGTCCTGTTCCGCGCGCTGCCACTGCGTCCGTCCGGCCAGCCCGCGGGCGCGCTGGTGCTCGTGCGTGACGTCACCGAAGTCAAGCGCCGTGACCGCGCGTTGCTGTCCAAGGACGCCACGATCCGCGAAATCCACCACCGGGTGAAGAACAACTTGCAGACGGTGGCGGCGCTGCTGCGCCTGCAGTCGCGCCGGACGTCCAGCGAGGAGGCGCGGCTCGCGCTGGCGGAGTCGGTGCGCCGGGTGACGTCGATCGCGATGGTGCACGAGGCGCTGTCGATCTCCGTCGACGAGCGGGTCGACCTCGATTCGCTGCTCGACAACGTGCTGCCGATGGTCGGCGAGGTGGCGACCGCCGAATCGCGGGTGAGTCTGTCACGTACGGGCTCGTTCGGCGTGGTCGTCGCCGAGATCGCGACGCCGCTGGTGATGGTGCTGGCCGAGCTGGTGCAGAACGCGATCGGCCACGCGTTCCCGGACGGGCGGCCCGGCAAGGTCGACTTGGTCGTCGAACGCTCGGCGCGCTGGCTCGACGTGATCATCCGCGACAACGGCCGCGGGCTTCCCTCGGGTTTTTCACTCGAACGAAGCGACGGCCTAGGTCTGCAGATCGTCCGGACGCTGGTCGAGTCGGAGCTGCGGGGCTCGCTGTCGCTGCGCGGCCCGCGTTCCGGGGGTACCGAGGCGGCGCTGCGGATCCCGCTGTCGCGCCGCGTTTAGGCTGGTCGAGCGGGGTTTGGGGTCCAGACCGGGATAAAGCGGGCTTTACTCCGGATCGCGCTGGCGCGCTCACGGAGTAAAGCCCGCTTTATCGCACGTTTAAGGCCCGGCACCGAAGAGAAGAGGTGCCGGGCCTAGAGAACGGTTCCGCGGGAGGACTTTGGCAAGTCCCGGGTGGCTTCACTGGGCCGCTATCAGGCGGTTGTGAGCCTCTTGTTAAGCTCAAGCCGGGTAGGTATCAGCTCAGGTGGGGTGAGCGCAAGGTCACTCCACCGAATTGACCAACTTCGGCTTGGGTGGTGCGAGTGCGAGTCAGGCGATGCTACGGGTGCCGATGTGCGTACGGCGGCGCTTGAGAGCGCGTCGCTCGTCTTCGCTCATCCCGCCCCACACGCCGGCGTCCTGTCCACTGGCCAATGCCCAGGAGAGACAGTCGGAGGCGACGGTGCAGCGGTGGCACACGGTCTTCGCCTGAGCTACCTGCGACAGAGCGGGCCCACTGGTCCCCACGGGGAAGAACAGCTCGGGGTCCTCGTCTCGGCAGGCCGCGTCGTGGCGCCAGTCCATGTTTCTGAGCTCCTAACAACAGCGCGGGAGAGGCCGCGCCATAGATCGTCATGGCGGTCGTTTTTTGGGGTGCTTGTGAATGCTTTCACGAGACACCGCTTTCGACAAGGGTTTTCTGGAGATCGGTGAGTCAGCTCACCCGGCCGAGTTACCTCTCTGACCTGCGGTTTCGTCCTGAAACTGCGTTCAGAGGGGAAGGCCGATGCGGTGAACGGAGCTTTTGTGTCGACGAGCGGCTGTAACACTTTGCCGCAGACGATCAGCGACCGGCCGTCCCGAGTGACCGTCAGACCCTGACTGTCACGGCGTTCGGCACGCTGATGAACTCCACCCGGGTCCGCTGGCCCACCAGGTCCCCGTCTACTTGGAAGTTTACCGGTTCAGCTGCGTCTATGCGGATGATCGGCAGGTCATCGTGACGCACGACGCGCTTGCCTTTCTGGTTCCCCTTGGCGCTGAGCGCACGCCGTAAGGCCTTGAACACGGTGGGCACACCGAGACCGTTCAACGCGAACAGGCCGAGCCCGCCGTCGAACGAGCACTCCTTGTTCAGGTGCACCGGACGCTCACCGAGGTAACTCCACGGATCGGTGTTCGACACGAACGCGGTGACCACCTCTTGCGGGTCTTCACCTGGTACGCGCACGGTCAGCTTCGGCCTGCCCAGCGGCGGCCGGAAGTGGGAGGCGATGGCGGCGCGCATGTACAGCCCCGAGGTGGTCTGCTTGCCGCGCTTCTTCGCGACGCGGGCGACGACGTCGGCGTCCCAGCCCATGCCCGCGTTGAAGGTGAACCAGTGCCCGTCGGCCAGCCCGAGCCCGACCTGGCGGCTGGTGTCGTCCTCGATGGCGCGCAGCAGCTGGTGGGTGGCTTCGACGGGGTCGGGGGAGATACCGAGCGCGCGGGCGAACACGTTGGCCGAACCGCCCGGCACGACGCCGAGCATCGGCAGGTGGCCTATCTCGGCGGGGTCGCCGTCCGCGTCGGCGAGCAGGCCGTTGACGACCTCGTTGACCGTGCCGTCGCCACCGTGGGCCACCACCAGATCGAGGCCGTCACGAGCCGCGGACCTGGCCACCGCCATCCCGTGGCCGCGATAAGCCGTCTCCACGACCTCGAGCTTGACCTGGCTCGCGAGCGCATGGGCAAGCACGTCACGGCCACCGGCGGTGGTCGAGGTGGCCTGGGGATTGACGATGAGGACTGCGCGCACTACCCGAGAGTAAGTGACGCGGCCACGAGCGGGGGACTGTCCGACGCCCATGGTGACGAAGTCCTCAAGTCACACTGGATGCGCGATAACGACCCTGTGGCGGGCAGTCCTCCATCTGTCGGTGACATCCGCTGTCGTGACAAGTGCACCCGGGCCGACCGCCCGCTCATCAGACGACACCCTGAATACTGACTCGCGAACAGCCGCGCGAAAACGGCCGACCGGGTGGCTTACGATCAGTTGCGCTCACGCACGGTCACCCGCCCAGGTGAGGCCCCCGTGCGCAAGGTAAGCAGTTGGGAAGGCGACGCACCCGTGCCGTTTACGGACAAGTTCTCCCCGGCGCCGCGCGAGGTCCGCATCGCGGGCGTGATCACCGCGCTGCCCGGCCTCGCGATGGTCGTGCTGGCGGTGCTTCTGCTGGTCAAGTCCGGCGAGAGCGTGGGAAACAACCTGCTGGCCGAGGTCGGCTACTACGCGGTGCTCGGCGCCGGCACGGTCGCCTGCGGCGTCGGCCTGCTGCTCGGCCGGACCTGGGCGCGCTCTCCGTCGGTGGTCGTCGCGCTGATCATGATCGGCGTCGGCTGGTACCTCGCGGGCCCGTCCGGCCAGCCCGCGCCCGGCGTCCCGGTCGGCCTGCTCGGCGTGGCCGTGCTGGTGCTGCTGTTCCGCCGGCCTTCGCGGGCCTGGGTGCTCGGCCTGCGCGAGGGCGAGACCGAGGAAGAGGCGGCCGAACGCGACGGTGCCGCCGGCCGCGCCGCCCGCCGCGACCGCGACGACGACTGAAGCCCGAAAGTGGCTTTCGTCAGGTCTCATCTGACGAAAGTGGCTTTCGGGCTTTGAGACCTGACGAAAGTGGCTTTCGGGGTTTGGCATGGCCCGAAAGTCACTTTCGGGGCTTGGGATGCCCCGGAAGTGACTTTGGGGCCCGGGGTGGGTCAGGGGTGGGCTAGGGCTTGGAGAGGGGCGTCGGCTAGGCGGTAGACGGTCCACTCGTCCATCGGGGTCGCGCCGAGTGCTTTGTAGAACTCCGTGGCGGGGTTCCAGTCGAGGACCGACCATTCGAGGCGCTCGAGGCCGCGGGCGACGCATTCCTCGGCCAGCGCCGCGAGGAGGGCCTTGCCGAGGCCGGAGCCGCGGTGGGACTCGCTGACGTAGAGGTCTTCGAGGTAGATGCCGTGGACGCCGCGCCAGGTCGAGAAGTTGAGGAACCAGAGCGCGCAGCCGACGACCTCGCCGTCGAGTTCGGCGACGTGGCCGAAGAGCGCGGGTGCGTCGGCGAAGAGGGCCTGGTGGAGCTGGGCCGGCGTGAGGTGGCAGTCCTGCGGGGCCTTCTCGTAGTCGGCGAGCTCGTGGCAGAGCCGTACCACCGCGTCCACATCGGACTCTTGGATGCGGCGGATCCTGTTGTCGGGCAAAGAGAACTCCTAGCTGGGCGGGAGGTTGAGGTGGTCGATCTGGGGCACGCCGCGCTCGTCGCCGAGGATGGTGATCGAGGCCGGGTCCACCGCGAAATGGACGCCGGACACGGCGGGGAGCCCGATCCAGCGTGTCACGAGGACGCGGCTGAAGTGGCCGTGGCCGACCGCGATCACGTCGCTGCCGGCGGCGCGGAAGCGGGCGATCACCGCGTCGGCGCGGGCGGCGACGTCGGTGGCCGACTCGCCGCCGGGGATCGGGTGGGTCCACACGGTCCAGCCGGGGACGGTTTCGCGGATCTCGTCGGTGGTGACGCCCTCGTAGTCGCCGTAGTCCCACTCGGCGAGGTCCTCGGTGGTTTCGGTCACCGTGAGACCGGCGAGCTCGGCCGTGCGCAGCGCGCGGCGGCGCGGGCTCGACCAGACGAGCGGCGGCTTTTCGGTGAGCCGGACGGCGCGTGCCTGGTCTTCGCCCGCCTGGGTGAGCGGGATGTCGGTGCGGCCGGTGTGCCTGCCCGTGGCCGACCACTCGGTCTGGCCGTGCCTGAGAAGGAAAAGTCGATGACCCACGTTTGCGAATATAGCCGCCCGTCTGCTTAGCTACTCGTGAGTAACAAGGGAGGCGCGATGACTTCGACCTACGCGTTGTGGACCAAGCTCGCGGCCAAGCCGGGCGGCAAGCAGCTGTTCTCGGCCGCGATGTGCCTGCGAGTGCCCTATTTCCGGACGATCGTGCCCTCGGTCAAGGAGATCAAGCCAGGCCGCTGTGAGGTCACTTCACCCAAGTGGTGGGGTGTCTACAACCACATCGGCACTTATCACGCGATCGCCGCCTGCAATCTGGCCGAGATCGCGATGGGCATGCTCGCCGAGGCCACGCTGCCGCCGACGCATCGCTGGCTGCCCAAGGGAATGACCGTCAACTACGTGGCGAAGGCGGAGACGAGCCTGCGCGCGGTGGCTGAGCTTCCGTCCATTCCGGACTTCGGTGACGAGGGCTTCGAGCTTCCCGTTCCCGTCACCATCACCGACACCGCGGGCAAGCCCGTCGTCACCGCCACGATCACCATCTGGGTCACGCGTAAGGCTTGAATCCCACGTAGCTGGTCTGCTCGAACACGGCCTTCGACGGCAGGCCGAGCGCGTGGTTCGCCAGCCACGGGAACGGGCCGCGTGCGGCGGGCAACGCCATCGTCTCGTCGATGACGCTGAACTTCACCACGAGCGGATTCGCCGACAGCACTTCGGTTTTCCCGACCTGCTGGACGACCGAGTGGATCGGGTGCTCGAGGCTGCCCACGGTCGCGCCGCCCGGCACGAGCGGTCCGCGCAGCGTCGCGTACAGGTCCAGCTCGCCTTTGCGTTCCTCAGTGGACTCGAAGTCGGAGTAGCCGCCGTAGTGCAGCTGGATCGTGGTCCCTGGCAGCTGGGGCACGGGTGCGGGCGCGTGCTTGAGTGTGCTGAAGACCTGGGCGAACTTCCCGTCGAGCTTGCCTTCGGCGAAGGTCATCCGGATCTCTCCGAGCGAGAGTCTGTTCACCTTCCCGAAAGACAAAGTTCCTTGGGAGATAAAGGTTTCACAGCGCCACTCGGCCGGGTTCGCCCCGGATGGCAGCGCCGGGCAATCGGAGAAGTCGAAGGTCGGCAACGGGTCGGCGGCGGCGGTTCCGGTGGCGAGCGCGAGCGCGGACAGGGTGGCGGCGGCGAGCGCGGCGAGTTTCATGCCGACAGCCTGGCCCGCCGGTGACGTGCGCCACATCAGGGAAGGTCCCCAAGGGGGACCCTGGATACAGTCTGCGGGTGGCTCGGATAAACGGTGTTAACTCACTGACCCGCAGGCGGTTCCTCGGCACCGCCGCGCTCGGCACGGCGGCCGCGTTCGGGCTGACCACGATCTCGGCGAGGCGGGCGGGCGCGGCGCTGCCGGATTTCGTGCCCGCCGTGGTGATCGGCACCGGGTACGGCGCGGCGGCGACCGCATTGCGGCTGGGTGAAGCCGGCGTGTCCACGCTGATGCTGGAGATGGGCCGTCTCTGGAACGAGCCCGCCGCCGACGGCAAGGTCTTCAGCGGCATGCTCGCGCCCGACCGCCGGTCGATGTGGTTCAAGGAGCGCACCGAGGCGCCGCTCGCCTCGTTCCTGTGGCTCGACATCGCGAACCGCGACATCCCGCGCTACGCCGGCGTGCTCGATCGTGTCCACTTCGGAGACATGTCCGTCTACCTGGGACGCGGGGTCGGCGGCGGCTCGCTGGTCAACGGCGCGATGGCGGTGACACCGCGCCGCGACTACTTCGAAGAGATCCTGCCCGCGGTCGACGCCGACGAGATGTACGGCAAGTACTTCCCGCGCGCCAACGCGGCGCTGGGCGTCAACCACGTCGACCGCCAGTGGTTCGAGACCTGCAAGTCCTACGCGTACGCGCGGGTTTCGCGCAAAGCGGCGGCAAAGGTGGGACTGGGCACCACGTTCATCCCGAGCGTCTACGACTTCGAGTACCTCAAGCGGGAAGAAGAGGGCACGGCCGCGCGCTCGGCGCTGGGCTCCGAGGTCATCTACGGCAACAATCACGGCAAGCGCACGCTGGACAAGACGTATCTCGCCGCCGCGCTCGGCACCGGCAACGTCACCATCCAGACGCTGCACGAGGTGCGCGAGATCATCCGGCAGCCGGATGGCCTCTACACGCTGGTGGTGCGCGAGATCGACGAACTCGGCACGGTGCTCGGGACGAAACACGTCAGCACCCGGTACCTGTTCCTGGGCGCGGGCAGTATCGGCTCGACCGAATTGCTCGTGCGCGCGCGGGAGACCGGCAGGCTGCCCGGGTTGAACGACGAAGTCGGCCGCGGCTGGGGCACGAATGGCAATGTGATGCTCGGCAGGGCGAATCACCTCTGGGACCCGACTGGATCGCTTCAGTCGGCGATGCCAGTACTGGGGATCGACAACTGGAGCGATCCAGAAAACCCGGTCTTCGCGGAAATCGCGCCGGTGCCCGCCGGGATCGAAACCTGGGCGAGCCTGTATTTGGCCATCACGAAGAACCCGGAACGCGGCCATTTCAGCTACGACGCGGCGACCGACTCCGCGAAACTGCACTGGTCGGGCGCGCAAGGGCAGCGTTCGATCGACGTCGCGAAGTCGCTTTTCGACCGGATCAACCGCGCGAATCTGACGGTCTACCGGCACGATCTGTTCGGCGACACGCGCGCGTTCGAAAACCGGTTCACCTATCACCCGCTCGGGGGACTGGTGCTGGGCAAGGCCACCGACGCGTACGGCCGCGTGCGCGGCTATGAAAACCTCTACGTCACCGACGGCTCGCTGATCCCCGGCAGCACCGGGGTGAACCCGTTCGTGACGATCACCGCGCTCGCTGAACGGAACATCGAGCGGGTGATCGCCGAGGACCGGATCGCCTAACCTCGCAGGCTCTTGTAGTGGGTGACGCAGTCTTCGTAGTTCGGCAAGATGCCCTGGTCCAGGGCCTGCGCGAGGGTCGGAGCCGTGCGGTCCTTCTCGGACAGGATCGGCTCGATGTCCGAGGGCCACGGAAGCCCGAGAGTCTCGTCCAATGGGGTGATCCCGTGCTCGGCGCCCGGCCGGTACCCCTCGGAGCACAGGTAGCTCATCGCGGTGTCCTCCTCCAGCGCGACGAAGCCGTGGCCGATGCCTTCCGCGACGTACACCGCGCGGAAATCGACCGTGTCGAGCCGCACCGCGTCCCACTGGCCGAACGTCGGCGAGCCGACGCGGAGGTCGACGACCACGTCGAGCAGCGCGCCCCGCGGGCAATAGACGTACTTCGCCTGGCCGGGCGGGGTATCGGAGAAGTGGATTCCGCGGATGGTGCCGCGCCGGGAAATGCTGTGGTTGGTCTGTGCCAGCCGAAGCGGATGGCCGACCGCTTCGAGGAACGCCGGTTCCTGAAATGGGGCCACGAAAAGGCCCCGGTTGTCGGGAAAGGTTCGCGGGGTGAACTCGAAGGCGTCCCGCACGGTCAATTCGCGCGCCTGCATGGCGCTTACCCTATCGAGGGATAAATAAGCCGGACAGACGTCTTGCTATAGAACCCCTGCACCCCTAACTCCTGTGACATGAACCGCACCGCGGGGTCACATCCGGTTTCGCGCCTGCCACAATGGGTCTTACCGCCGCGTCGGCGGGCATCGCCTCACCCCGGCACCGATGCCCGGTCCGGCGCACTAGCCGACAGGCCGGCGCTACCGCGCTGGGCTGCCGTGCAGGAGACCGTCGCACATTTCCCTGCCTGCAGTCCCAGGAGAAGTTTTGACAATGACAGGAATCACGATGAACGACCAGATCCGCGAGGACACCGCCCCGGTGACCGACGCGGAGATCTTCCGTGGCCACGAGGGCGGCAAGCTCTCGGTCGCGGCCACCCGCCCGATTTCGGACGCGCGCGACCTTTCCGTCGCGTACACCCCGGGTGTGGCCAAGGTCAGCAGGGCGATCGCACAGGACGCCGCCAAGGCGAAGCAGTACACCTGGGCGGACCGGCTCGTCGTCGTGGTGAGTGACGGGACCGCGGTGCTGGGCCTCGGTGACATCGGCGCGAGCGCCTCGCTGCCGGTCATGGAGGGCAAGTCGGTCCTGTTCAAGACCTTCGGCGGCCTCGACTCGATCCCGCTGGTGCTCGACACCACGGACGTCGACGAGATCGTCGAGACACTCATCCGGCTCCGGCCGTCGTACGGCGCGGTGAACCTCGAGGACATCTCGGCGCCGCGCTGCTTCGAGATCGAGGACAAGCTCAAGGAAGCGCTCGACTGCCCGGTCATGCACGACGACCAGCACGGCACCGCGATCGTGGCGCTGGCCGCGCTGCGCGGGGCGAACCTGGTGCTCGGGCGCGACATCGCCGCCGAGCGCGTGGTGGTCTCTGGCGCGGGCGCCGCCGGGGTGGCGTGCGCGAAGATCCTGCAGGCGGCCGGTGTCGGGGACGTGACCGTGCTGGACTCCAAGGGCATCGTCTCGCAGGGCCGCGCCGGGCTGAACCCGATCAAGGAGCAGCTGGCGCTCACGACGAACAAGGCCGGGCTGCAGGGTGGCCTGCGCGAGGCGCTCGAAGGCGCGGACGTGTTCCTCGGGCTTTCCGGCGCGCTGATCGACGAGTCGCTGCTCGCCGGGATGGCGGATGACTCGATCGTGTTCGCGCTGTCGAACCCGGATCCGGAGGTTCACCCGGAGGTGGCGGCGCGGTACGCCTCGATCGTCGCGACCGGTCGTTCCGACTTCCCCAACCAGATCAACAACGTGCTGGCGTTCCCCGGCGTCTTCCGCGGCGCGCTGGACGCGGGCGCGCGGTCGATCACCGAGAACATGAAGCTGGCGGCCGCCGACGCGATCGTGGCCGTGGCCTCGGACGACCTCGCGGCCGACCGCATCGTTCCCAGCGCGCTGGACCCGCGCGTCGCGCCCGCCGTGGCCGACGCCGTGGCGAAGGCCGCCGTGGCCGACGGCGTCTGCGGCTAAGACCCTGCTGACAAGGGCTCGTGCGCGTTGCGGGCGGTTCTAACCGCCCGCAACGCGCACGAGCCCTTTCACGTGGCCAGTAGCGCCGCGATGCGGTGGCGCGGCAGGTCGATAAGCCGGTACGCGTGCAGCTCGGCCGGGATGTCCTGGGGCACGTTCGCGAGGCGCGCGTGCGCGCGGCTGAGCAGCTCGTTCTGGCCTGACACTGCGTCCGCGACGACCACCGCGTGCTTGTTGTCAGGCGTGCTGCGCAGCAGCCGCAGCGTGTACTTCCCCGCGACCAAAGACGACAGCGCGGCCTGAGAGGCCGCATCGCCCAGGTCGGGGTGCGAATTCGGGAGCAGCAGCGCGAGCCGCTGAGCGTTCGTCCCGAGCAGCGTGCGCAGCAGCCACGGGCCCGGGTCGGCGGAGAGATCCATGGCGACGGCGTCGCCCTCGGGACCGGAGACCGACCAATCGACCCGGCGTGACTCGATCGAGAGCCCGGTTTCGCCCGCGATCTCCAGCAGCCGGTCCAGCAGCGCGGGCTTGGTCGTCCCGGCTTCGACGGACTGCGGCCCGTGCGTGTAGATCGCCGCTTTTCCCTTGCCCGCGCGTGCCTTCTTGGCCTTGGCGGTCGGCTGGCAGACGTAGAGGTCCGCCGCGCTGCCGATCGCCTGTGCGCCGAAGTAGCGGTTGAAGTCCGGGAGGATCGCCTCGAACGTCAGGCCGAGGATCGCCAGCTCACGCTGCACCTGCGCGCCGAGCGCGGGATGGCGCGGGCTGTAGCCGTACGCCAGCAGCAGGCGGCCGTCGCTGGGCTCGCGCAGCGCCTGGACGCCGCGTGCGGCGAACAGGCCGATGCCCTCCGGGGTGTACGGCGGGTCGCTGAAGACGAGGTCCATCGCGCCGCTCACCGCGGGCGGCAGGCCGAAGCGCAGATCCGCGTGCAGGGTGCGCACGCGGCCGCCGCTGGCCGTGTCGATGTAGTCGAGGACGCGCTCGTCGAGGTCGACGACGGTGATATCCGCGTCCGGATCCGTCAGGTGCACGGCGAGCGATGTCAGGTCGTGGTCGCCCAGGCAGAGCAGCCGGGCCTTGCCGAGGTCGTAGCGCGAACGCAGCCACAGCGCGCGCTTCAGGACGGTTTCCGGGGTCGCCTGGACGTGGTCGAGCGCCGCGAGCGGCGGTGGGACGTCCTTGATGAGCTTTTCCAGCTTGACCAGCGCGTCGCCACCCGGCTCGGTGAACTCGGGCAGCCCGTAGCCGGTGTAGTCGGCGCCTGGCTTGATGCGCGAGAGCTTGCCGTCGCGTTCGAGGTCGTCGCCGAGCACGGCCTGGAGTTCCTCGATGCTCCGGCGTGGCGCGGCGGTGACCCTGATCAAGTCGTCGAATTCCTGCCAGCCTTCTCGGAGCAAGACAATCGCCTGGTGGAGCGGCCTGCCATGGGCAACCAATAGGTCTTCGAGTGAAGGCACGGTAAGAGCCTAGAACTTGGAACGCCGTGCCGATCCCGGGGATCTCCGCTACGGTTTTCGCCACCTACATGGGGAGTGACGCGTGGCAATCGAGTTCCAGGGCGTGACCAAGAGGTATCCCGATGGGACGGTCGCCGTCGACGACCTCAGTCTCACGGTCGAGGACGGCACGATCACCGTGTTCGTCGGGCCGTCGGGCTGCGGGAAGACCACCTCGCTGCGGATGATCAACCGGATGGTCGAGCCGACCGGCGGCAAGGTGCTGCTCGACGGCAAGGACGTCTGTGACTCCGACCCGGCGCTGCTGCGCCGCGGCATCGGCTACGTCATCCAGCACGCTGGCCTGTTCCCGCACCGCACGGTGCTCGACAACGTCGCCACCGTGCCGCTGCTGACCGGCTGGGACAAGGCCAAGGCCCGCAAGCGCGCTGCCGAGCTGCTGGAGACGGTCGGGCTGCCCGCGTCGATGGGCAAGCGGTACCCCGCGCAGTTGTCCGGCGGCCAGCAGCAGCGCGTCGGCGTCGCGCGTGCGCTCGCGGCCGATTCGCCCGTGCTGCTGATGGACGAGCCATTCTCCGCGGTCGACCCGATCGTGCGCGAGGAACTGCAGGACGAGCTGCTGCGGCTGCAGACCCAGCTCGGCAAGACGATCGTGTTCGTCACCCACGACATCGACGAGGCCGTGCGGCTCGGCGACAAGGTCGCGGTGATGCGCGTCGGCGGCAAGCTCGCGCAGTACGGCACCCCGTCGGACGTGCTGCGGCACCCGGTGGACGACTTCGTGGCGTCCTTCGTCGGCAAGGACCGCGGCTACCGCGGACTGTCCTTTTTGTCCGCGAACGGTGTGGAAGTCAAGGACGTGGCCAAGATCGAGATCGGGTCCACTGTGGCCGGTTCCGAGATCTGGCGTATCGCGGTCAACGCTGACGGGCAGCCGCGTGGCTGGCTGCCGCCGAACTCCACTGTGGACGGTGAGCTGGCCGAGTCCGATCTCGTCGCGGGTGGTTCGCTTTACGTGCAGGGGACGCCGATCCGCGGCGCGCTCGACGCGGCGCTGTCGTCGCCCGCCAGCCTCGGTGTGGTGGTCGACGACGACCACAAGGTGATCGGTGTCGTCACCGCGAGACAAGTTCTGGACGTGATCGAGGGAACCCCGCAGAGCGTGGATTCCTGATGTTCTTCGACGAGCTGGGGCGGTACCTCAGCAGCGCCAACAATCGCGCGGAGATTCTGGGCGACCTGCTGGAGCACATTTACCTGGCACTGCTGCCTTTGGTGCTGGGACTGGTGATCGCGATCGCCGCCGGCTGGCTGGGCATGCGCTACAAGGCCGCGCGCAGTGTGGTGCTGGTCGCGTCGAACCTGCTGTACACGATCCCTTCGCTCGCGCTGTTCGTGGTGATCCCCGGTCTCATCGGGTCGAAGATCCTCGACAGCGTCAACGTGATCGTCGCGCTGACCATCTACACCGCCGCGCTGCTGGTGCACCCGGTGCTCGACGCGCTCGGCGCGGTGCCGCAGCACATCATCGCCGCGGCGACCGCCGTCGGCTACAAGCCGGTGCGCCGCTTCTTCGGCGTCGAACTGCCGTTGTCCGTGCCGGTGCTCGCCGCCGGGGTCCGGGTGGCGAGCGTGAGCAACATCAGCCTGGTGAGCGTCGGCGCGCTGATCGGCACCGGCGGGCTCGGCGTGCTGTTCACCGACGGGTTCCAGCGTGAGTACTTCTCGCCGATCGTGGTCGGCATCGTGTTGACCATGCTGCTGGCATTGATCGTCGACCTCCTGCTGGTGCTGCTGCGCAACGTGCTGGCGCCCTGGGACCGCGCGAAGAAGGTGGCGGCCGAATGATCTGGGACTGGTTCACCGATTCCGCGCATTGGCAAGGCCCCGAAGGCATTCCGGTGCGGCTCGGGCAACACCTTGGCTACGTCGGGCTTTCGCTGGTGATCGCACTGGCCGTCGCCGTGCCGCTGGGCTTGTTCGTCGGGCACACCGGACGTGGCGGTGTCGTGCTGGTCAGTGTCGGCAACGCCATCCGCGCACTGCCGACGCTCGGCCTGGTGACGTTTCTTTTCTTGCTGTTCACCGAAAGCGAGACGGCGACGATCATCGGGCTCGTCGTGCTCGCGATCCCGCCGATCCTCGCGGGCACCTACGCGGGCCTGCAGGCGACCGACAAGGGCGTGGTCGACGCGGCGCAGGGCGTCGGCATGACCGGCTGGCAACGGCTGTGGCAGGTCGAGGTCCCGATCTCGCTTCCACTGGTGCTGGGCGGAATCCGCAACGCCGTGCTGCAGCTGGTCGCGACCGCGGCCGTCGCCTCGTACGTCGGGCTCGGCGGGCTCGGCCGGTTCCTGCTCGACGGCCTGGCCGTGTTCGACTACCCGCAGGTGATCGGGGGCGCGGTGCTGACCACGCTGCTCGCGGTCGCGCTCGACCTCGTGCTGTCGGCGGTGCAACGCGCACTGGTGCCCAAGGGAGTCCGGCTCGCGGCGGCCGCCGCGACCGGCAAGAAGGTGACCGTATGAAAGCGCGCGTGCTGATCGCCGCTCTCGCCTTGCTGGCGACGTCCTGTGGCAACCCGTTCGAAGGCGGCGCCGAGGGCGGGGCGACCGGTGACATCATCATCGGCGCGTCCGATGTCGGTGAAAGCCTTCTGCTGGCCCAAATCTACGCGGGGGCGCTGCGCAACGCGGGTGCCGAGAACGTGAAGGTGCGGCCGCCGGTCGGCAGCCGCGAGGTCGTCGTCAAGGCGCTGCAAGACAAATCGCTCTCGGTGGTCCCGGACTACAGCGGAAACCTGTTGCGGTACTTCGACAAGAACACCCAGGCGACCACGCCGCAAGCGGTCTACGCCGAGCTGAAGCAGAAGATCCCGGCCCGGTTCGAGGTGCTGGAGCAGGCGCCGGCCGAGGACAAGGACCTGCTCGTCGTGCGCCCGGAACTCGGGATCAAGACGTTCTCCGAACTCGGCCCGCGCTGCAAGGATCTCGTGTTCGGCGGGCCAGGCCAGTGGAGCACCCGCTGGAAGGAAAAGATCAAGTCGCTCTATGGCTGCGAGTTCAAGGAGATCCGCACGACCGACACGGGCGGCCCGGTGACCGTGGCCGCGCTGAAGTCCGGTGACGTGCAGGTGGTCGACCTGTTCAGCACCTCGTCGACCATCGAGGCCAACGGCTTCGTCGCATTGCAAGATGACAAGAACATGTTCCCGGCGCAGAACATCGTTCCGCTGGTCGCGAAAGGCACGTTGTCCGATGCCGAGGTGCGGGCGCTGAACCGGGCGTCGGCCGCTTTGACGACCGAGAAGCTCGTCAAGCTCAACGTCCAGTACACCGAGGAAAAGCGGAACGCGATCGACATCGCCGACGAGTTCCTCCGTGAAAGCGGTCTGAAGTCCTAGAGCCGCTCGAACGCGGGTGCGTAGCGAAAGTTCCCGCGCATGTCCGAGTTGTACCCGGCCAGCGTGCGCACCTGGAAGTGCTGTGCCCATTCGGCCTGTGGTGGGACGATTCCGTGGACGGAACTCAGTACGTACCCGAAGCGCGAGTAGTACTTCGGGTCACCGAGCAGCACGGCGACGCCGTACCCCAGCGCGTCGGCGGCGGCGTTGAACGCGTGCATCAGCGCCGAGCCGACGCCCTCGCGCTGTGCCGAGGGCAGCACGCCGAGCGGGCCGACGCCGACCGCGATTCCCTTGTCCCCGTTGAGAGTCGCCCTGCTGCCCGCGACGTGGCCGACGATCTCACCGTCGATCACCGCGACCAGTGAAAGCGGGTTCAGCAGATCACCTTCGGCACGCAGCTCGTCGACGAGGTTCGGTTCGACAGTCCCGTTGAACGCGGCACTGTGGACAGCGTGCAGTGCCGGGGCGTCGGCGGTCGTTTCACGGCGGAGGAACATCGTGCAATCATTCCGCACGGTGAACGGTTCACGGAAATCGTTTTCCGCGCCCTACTTTCGTAGCGGTCCGTTCGGGTGTTCTTGGCCGGTGACAATCCGGTCCTGCCAGGCCAAACCGGTCACCATGCGTGCGAAAACCCCGGTCCCTGATCGGCCGTCCGGCGCAACGGTCGACTTATGGACGGGACTGAACGGCCCTGACCTGTTGGGAAATGACAATCCCTACTGTGTGAACGCTGTAAAGACAAGATCTTCCTTCGCCGGAAACTCGGCCCTACTCTCAGCCCAACGTTCGAGGTGAACGTGCCAACCCCTAGCGACCGGTCCCCGGTCGACCCTGCCTAGGAGGATTGAATCTTGCGAAAATCCTTGGGAAACAAGAGATCCCTCGCCGGTTTCGGTGTGGCCACCGCCGTCGCCGCGCTCACGTCGCTGAGCCTGACCGCACCGGCCGTCGCGCAAGAAGGCGCGATTCTCAACGCGGGCGCGGCGGACGCCGTCCAGGGCAGCTACATCGTGACGCTCAAGAGCGGCACGGCCCAGGACGTGACCGCGCGCCACGGCGGCACGGTGAGCCGCACCTACAACTCGGCCCTGCACGGGTTCGCCGGTCAGCTGAGCGAAAAGCAGGCGAAGCGCATCGCCGCGGACCCGGCCGTGGCCTCGGTCGAGCAGAACCGGACCGTGCACATCAGCACCGACCAGCTGAACCCGCCGTCCTGGGGACTCGACCGCGTCGACCAGCGTGACCTTCCGCTGAACCAGAAGTACTCGTACTCGACGACCGCGTCGAACGTGACCGCGTACATCATCGACACCGGCATCACGCTGGGCCACCCCGACTTCGGCGGCCGTGCGGTGTCCGGGCGCGACTTCATCGACAACGACAACGACGCGACCGACTGCCAGGGCCACGGCACGCACGTGTCCGGCACGGTCGGCGGCAGCACCTACGGCCTCGCCAAGGGCGTCAAGCTCGTCGGCGTCCGGGTGCTCAACTGCTCCGGCTCCGGCACCTACGAACAGGTCATCGCCGGCATCGACTGGGTGACCGCCAACGCCGTGAAGCCCGCGGTCGCCAACATGAGCCTCGGCGGCGGCGCATCGGCCACTGTGGACGCCGCGGTGCAGCGCTCGATCGCCTCGGGTGTCGTCTACGGCCTCGCCGCCGGCAACGACTACGGCGGCAACGCCTGCAACACCTCGCCGGCCCGCACCCCGGAGGCGATCACCGTCGGGTCGACCACGAACACCGACGCGCGGTCCAACTTCTCCAACATCGGCACCTGCCTCGACATCTGGGCGCCCGGCAGCAACATCACCTCGGCGTGGCTGAACAACGGCACCAACACCATCAGCGGCACCTCGATGGCGACCCCGCACGTCGTCGGCGCGGCGGCGCTGTACCTCGCCGACCACCCGACCGCGACCCCGCAGGCCGTGCGTGACGCGCTGGTCAACGGCGGCACGCCCGGCAAGGTCACCGACCCCGGCGCGGGTTCGCCGAACGTGCTGCTCTACACCGGCACCGGTGGCGGTGGCCCCGAGCCGACCCCGTGCGCCAAGGTCACCAACGACACCGACGTCGCCATCCCGGACGCCGGCGCGGCCGTGACCAGCGCGATCACCGTCTCCGGCTGCGCGCGCAACGCCTCGGCGACCACCAAGGTCGACGTGACCATCCCGCACACCTACATCGGTGACCTGGTCATCGACCTGATCGCGCCGGACGGCACGGCCTACCGCCTGAAGAACTCGAGCAACGACTCGAGCGACAACCTCAACGCCTCGTACAACGTGAACGCCTCCGCGAAGGCCGCCAACGGGGTGTGGACGCTGAAGGTCCAGGACGTCTACCGCGTGGACGTCGGCAAGATCGACACCTGGTCGATCACCGTCTAAAAGGCTCGTGAGTGTTGCCGACGGTTCTCCCCGTCGGCAACACTCACGGCATGCGGCGGGAAGCGGGAGAGGCAATCGGCGCGGTGGGCATCGCGGTGCTGGCCGTGGTGGCCTTCCTGGGCTTGAGCGCTTTCGGCCTGTACAGCATGGGCGATCGGCCCAGCCCCGAGTCACCACCGCCGACTTGGCCGCCGGATCGGTACGCGGAATCGCCCACGTGCGCGTCGATCGCGGCGAGGATGCCCGCGCTGCCTCCGCTGATCACGCGCGCGGAGGCGGTCGCGCAGGCGCCTGATCCGGCCAGCACGCGAGTGGTCACTTCGTGCTCTTGGTACGAGTACGGCAAGCCAGCCAACACGGTCTACCTCTACCTGTCGAATTCGCTCGTTCCGGGAAGCGGCGCGGGCGAGAGCACGGCCAAGACCAATTTCGCGCTGGCCCCGGGCGAGAACGTCGAGCCGATTCCCGGCCTTGCCACGGCCGCGGCCTTCTACGACGAGCAGGGCTATCCCGAGCAGTGCTGGATCAAGCTCTATCAAGGCAATGTCTACGCGCAGCTGTACGTGAACGGTGACCCGGACAAGGCGACCTGCCGGGCGGCCGTCAAGAAGCTCGCCGTGGCGGTCACTGAGGCATTGAACTAGGCCGTTCGGCGCACGTGGAGTCCTCAAAGGACTTAAGGTGCTGTGCATGCAGCCAGGACCGCCGTATCAGCAGAACCCTTATGGGGGCCAGCCCGGTTACCCGCAGCAGGGTTATCCGCAGCCCGGCTACCCGGGTTACCCGCCGCCCAAGAAGGGGATGAGCGGCGTGACGATCGCGCTGATCATCGTCGGCGCGCTGATCGTGGTGTCCGGTCTGGGTGTCGGCGCGTTCTTCCTGATCGACGGCAAGTCGTCCAGCAGCTCGGCGAGCCCGACGTCGACCGTGAAGACCGGGCCGCCCGACAAGTACACGACGCTGCCGCCCTGCACGTCGATCGAGGCCAAGATGTCCGGCATGCCCAAACTGGACGTGCAAGAGCTGAAGCCGGCGGGCACCTCGGACACGGACATCTCGTTGATGTCGCTCGCCTGTGAGTGGCGCGAGCCCGGCAAGTCGTCGGGGTCGCTCTCCCTCTACATGGCGACGTCCAAGCGCAACGGTTCCGGTGACGGCGAGGAGTCGGCGAAGGCCGAGTTCGAGCACTACACGCAGGAGAACTCCGAGCTGGTTCCCACCCTCTCGACGGGTGCCAAGGCCGCCTACGTGAGCCATCCCAACTATCCGGGAGCGTGCTCGATCCGGTTCTACCAGGGCAACGTGTCCGGCAGCGTGATGGTCAGCAGCGCGGACGGCAACCCCATCGACGTGGGCAAGTGCCGCGCCAACGCCAAGAAGCTGGCCGAGGCGACCAGCGAGGTCCTGGGCTAGGCCAATTCGGTTGGGCCGGCGTCCTCAACGGACATACAGTGTTCGCATGCACTGGGGGATCGGCAAAGTAGCGACAGTGAGCGGCGCGCTCGTGGTACTGGCGGGGCTCGGCGTCGGTGGTTACCTGCTGTTCGTGGACGAGCCCGCCCAAGGTGACACCGTGGCCACGCAGGCGGTGGTGCCCGACCGGTATCCGGCACTGCCGCTGTGCCCGGACATCGCGAAGCGGACCGCCTTGCCGAAGCTGACCGAAAGCTCGGACCGGCCGTCGGGCACGGCCGATCCGGAGAGCACGACGACCGTGGTCTCGTGTGCCTGGTCGGCCACCGGCGTGGCTTCGAGTTCGGTCACGCTCTACCTGACCAGGTCGAACGTGCCGGGCAGCGGACGCGGCGAAGCCTCGGCGAAGGGCGCGTTCGAGGTCAACACCAAGGAGAACGCGGTCGCGATCGACGCGCTCGCTGGAGCCACCAAGGCCGCCTGGGTCAGCGACCCGCACTACATTTCGCGCTGCGCTATCCGCTTCTACCAAGGCAATGCCAGCGCTCAGGCCATCGTCACGCTGCCCAAGGGGCCCGACTCGGCCGATCAGGAGAAATGCCGGGAGCAGGTCAAGGCACTGGCCGTCGCGACATCGGAGGCGCTGGGCTAGGCCATCGCGTGAAAAAACGCCCCGGCCGGGAAAACCCGGCCGGGGCGTTTTCTGTGAGGTGACTGGTTACTCGAAGGCCTTCGCGAGGATGGCCTTCTGCTCGACCTCGTGCACCTTCGACGACCCGGCCGACGGCGCCGCCATCGGACGGCGCGAGATGACCTGCAGGCCCGAGAGGACCTCCGGGAACTTGCGGGGCAGGTTGAGGCCGAAGAACGGCCACGCGCCCTGGTTCTCCGGCTCCTCCTGGACCCAGGCGATCTCGGTCGCGCCGGTGTAGCGCTCGAGCGCGGCCAGCAGCTTCTTCTTGGGCAGCGGGTAGTACTGCTCGATGCGCACGATCGCGACGTCGTCCGCCTCACGCCTGGCGCGCTCGGCGACGAGCTCCCAGTAGAGCTTGCCCGAGGTCAGGAGCACCTTGCGGGCCTTCTCCGGTGCGACCTCCACGTCGTCGATGACCGACATGAACTTCGTCGCGCCGGTGAAGTCGTCGACCGCCGAGGTGGCGGCCTTGTTGCGCAGCATCGACTTGGGGGTGAAGACCACCAGCGGCCGGTTCACGCCGTCCAGCGCGTGGCGGCGCAGGAGGTGGAAGTAGTTCGCCGGGGTCGACGGGACCGCCACCGTCATCGAGCCCTCCGCGCACAGCTGGAGGAAGCGCTCGATGCGGCCGGAGGTGTGGTCGGGGCCCTGGCCCTCGTGGCCGTGCGGCAGCAGCAGCACGACGTCGGAGCGCTGGCCCCACTTGGCCTCGCCGGACGAGATGTACTCGTCGATCACGGTCTGCGCGCCGTTGACGAAGTCACCGAACTGCGCTTCCCACATGACCAGCGCCTCGGAGTTGGCCACCGAGTAGCCGTACTCGAAGCCGACCGCCGCGTACTCGGACAGCGCCGAGTCGTAGATCATCACGCGGCCCTGGCCGTCGGCCAGGTTCTGCAGCGGCGAGTACTCCTGGCCGGTCTTGCGGTCGATGAGCACCGAGTGGCGCTGGGTGAACGTGCCACGGCGCGAGTCCTGGCCGGACAGCCGCACCAGGCGGTTCTCCATCGCCAGCGAGCCGAACGCCAGCAGCTCGCCGAACGCCCAGTCGATGCCGCCTTCGCGGGACATCTTGTGGCGGCGCTCCATGACCGGCTTGACGCGCGGGTGCGGGGTGAAGCCGTCCGGCACGTTGACGAACGCGTCGCCGATGCGCTCGACGGTCTCGTTGGTGATCGCCGTCGGCACCTTCGCGGGGACCTGCTGCTCCTCCTCGACCGACGGGCTCGCCTTGGCCGGGTGCTTCTCGAGCTCGCGGACCTCGTTGAACACGTGCTCCAGCTGGCTGGAGAAGTCACGCAGCGCGGCCTCGGCCTCCTCGACGGAGATGTCGCCGCGGCCGATCAGCGACTCGGTGTAGGTCTTCCGCACCGAGCGCTTCGTGTCGATGATGTCGTACATCGCCGGCTGGGTCATCGAGGGGTCGTCGCCCTCGTTGTGGCCGCGGCGGCGGTAGCAGATCATGTCGATCACGACGTCCTTGTGGAACGCCTGGCGGTAGTCGACGGCCAGCTTGGCCACCCAATGCGCGGCCTCGGGGTCGTCGCCGTTGACGTGGAAGATCGGCGAGCCGATCATCTTCGCCACGTCGGTCGCGTACTGGCTCGACCGG
The DNA here is from genome assembly GCF_900107045.1 of Amycolatopsis xylanica. Classification (GTDB taxonomy): domain Bacteria; phylum Actinomycetota; class Actinomycetes; order Mycobacteriales; family Pseudonocardiaceae; genus Amycolatopsis; species Amycolatopsis xylanica. The sequence goes on along the minus strand of NZ_FNON01000003.1, from coordinate 707,215 downwards.
GAGTGCTCCGGGGCGGTGGTGAAGCCGACCTGGTTGTTGACGATCACGTGCACGGTGCCGCCGGTGCGGTACCCGCGCAGGAGCGCGAGGTTCAGCGTCTCGGCGACGACGCCCTGGCCCGCGAAGGCCGCGTCGCCGTGCATCAGGACCGGCAGCACGGTGAAGCCGGAGCCACCCTTGTCCAGCAGGTCCTGCTTGGCGCGGACGATGCCCTCGAGCACCGGGTCGACCGTCTCGAGGTGCGACGGGTTCGCGGTCAGCGACACCTTGGTCTCGCCGTCGCCGAACATCCGGAAGTACTTGCCCTCGGCGCCGAGGTGGTACTTCACGTCGCCGGAGCCGTGCGCCTGGCCAGGGTCGAGGTTGCCCTCGAACTCCTGGAAGATCTGCGCGATCGGCTTGCCGACGATGTTGGCCAGCACGTTCAGGCGGCCGCGGTGCGGCATGCCGATGACGACCTCGTCGAGCTCGTGCTCGGCGGCCTTGTCGAGGATGGTGTCGAGCAGCGGGATCGCCGTCTCGCCGCCTTCGAGCGAGAACCGCTTCTGGCCGACGTACTTGGTCTGCAGGAAGGTCTCGAACGCCTCGGCGGCGTTGAGCTTCGACAGCACGTACTTCTGGACGGCGGGGTCCGGCTTCTCGTGCGGCACTTCGACGCGGTTCTGGATCCAGCGCCGCTCCTCGGGGTCGAGGATGTGCGTGTACTCGATGCCGACCGTGCGGCAGTACGAGTTGCGCAGCACGCCGAGGATGTCGCGCAGCTTCATGCGCTCCTGGCCTGCGAAGCCGCCGACCGGGAACTCGCGGTCGAGGTCCCACAGGGTGAGGCCGTGGCTGAGCACGTCGAGGTCGGCGTGGCTGCGCTGGCGGTAGTTCAGCGGGTCGGTGTCGGCCATCAGGTGACCGCGCATCCGGAACGCGTCGATCAGCTCGATCACGCGGGCGGTCTTGTCGACCGGGCCGTCCGGCAGGTCGGCGACCCAGCGGATCGGCTCGTACGGCAGGCGCAGCGAGGTGAAGACGTCGTCGTAGAAGCCGTCCTCGCCGAGCAGCAGCTGGTGGATGCGCTTGAGGAACTCGCCGGACTCCGCGCCCTGGATGATGCGGTGGTCGTAGGTCGAGGTGAGCGTCATGATCTTGCTCACAGCGAGGTCGACCAGCGTCTTCTCGCTGGTGCCCTCGAACGCGGCCGGGTACTGCATGGCGCCGACGCCGATGATCGCGCCCTGGCCCGCCTGCAGGCGCGGCACGGAGTGGTTGGTGCCGATGCCCCCGGGGTTGGTCAGCGAGATCGTGGTGCCCGAGAAGTCGTCCGCGGTGAGCTTGTTGTTGCGGGCCTTCTTGACGATGTCCTCGTAGGCCTGCCAGAACTGCATGAAGCTCATGTTCTCGGTGGCCTTGATCGAGGCCACGACGAGCGTGCGGGCGCCTTCCTTGCCCTTCATGTCGATCGCGAGACCGAAGTTCACGTGCTCCGGCGTGATGGCGAACGGCTTGCCGTCGATCACCTGGTAGTGCCGGTTCATGTTCGGGAAGTCACGCAGCGCGCGCACCATCGCGTACCCGATGAGGTGCGTGAAGGAGATCTTCCCGCCGCGGGTGCGCTTGAGGTGGTTGTTGATGACGATGCGGTTGTCGGCCATCAGCTTGGCCGGGACCGCCCGCACGCTGGTCGCGGTGGGCACGGACAGCGAGGCGTCCATGTTCTTCGCGATCGCGGCGGCGGCGCCGCGGAGCTGCTTCGACTCCGGCTCTTCCTTGGCCGCGGGGGCGGCCTTCGCGGCCGCCGGCTTCGGCTCGGCCTTGGGCGCGGGCGCCTGGGCAGGCGCGGGCGCCGGTGCCTTGGCGGGTGCCGCGGCCTTGGCGGGCGCGGGTGCCGGGGCGGCGGCCTTGGCGGGCGCCGGGGTGGCGGGCTTGGCCGCCGGCTTCTCCGCCGCTGGTGCGGCGGGCGCGGCGGCCTGGCCGTTCCCCGTGCCCGCTGCCTGCGTCGGCGTGAAATCCGCGAAGAAGTCATGCCACGCGGCATCTACTGAGGAGGGGTCGGCCAGGAACTGGTCGTACATTTCCTCGACCAGCCACTCATTGGGGCCGAACTGTGACGCAGGGCTGCTGCTGGACACGGCTTGGGCTCGCCTCTATCCGTCTCGATCTTGAAGTCCGTTGATGCGCCTACCAGGCTAACCCCCTCCGCTACGAGCGTGTTACGGAACTGGCATGTGTGAGGCGTGGCGCACTAAGACCTGAGTCACTGGGTCGATCCAGATGGGGGATGGACGTCACATCGCGTGATGATGCAGCCTGCAAGGGAACCGCCGGATCACCAGGTACGTCCCAGGTTCCGGCCGAGAGGGGGAGTGGTGTCCGACTTGTCTGACGTCGAGCGCATGGTCGACGACTGGGAGCGCGACGCGGTCGCGAAGTCACAGCGGTACGAGGCGATGCAGGCGCAGGTCCAGCAGATCTCGATCACCGAATCAGTGGCGAACGGCGCGGTGGCCGTGACGGTGGGTCACAACGGGTTGCCGACCGCGATCAAGATGACCGAAGGCGTCCGCGCCATGGCGCCCGACGAGATCGCCGCCAACGTCATGAAGGCGATCCAGAAGGCCCAGTCCAAGTATCCGGAACGCATGGCCCAGATCGTCGCGGAGACGGTCGGGGAAGACGACACGTCCCGCCACATCGTGGCCACGGCGGTCGACAACTTCCCGCCCGCCCCGCCCGAGGATGAGCCGTCTACGCCCGAGCCGCCGCGCCGCCAGCTCTTCGAGGCCGCGGAGGAGGAGCCACCCGCTCCCAAGGCGCCGCCCGCGCCCCCGCGCCCGACCCGCCCCGCGCCGCCGGATGACGACGACTTCGGCGACCAGTCGTTCCTGCGAAGGGATTGAACATGCCAGACGGTGGATACCGCGTACTCGGCGACGAGCTCGGCGGACACGCGGGCAAGGTCGACGGCCTGGCCGACCGCATGAAGACGGCGGTCGAGGCCGCCCAGCAGGTCACGATGGACAACAGCGCGTACGGCGTCATCTGCCAGCCGTTCGCCATGATGCTCGACCCGTTCGAGCAAATGGGCGTGCGCGCGCTCCAGACCGCGTCCGAGTCGATCAACGGCACCGCGGCCAAGGTCCGCGACGCCGTGTCCGCGTACGAGAAGCAGGAAGACGCCACGGCCGACGCGATCAAGAAGGCCGGGCCGGTGTACTGAGGGGGCTTTGAATGCCGGAGGGGAATCCGCTCGTCGCGCAGGCGCAGTCGCAGACGACCGGAGTGACGGGGATCGGGATCCTGGAGTCGGCCAACGACCTGGCTTCGGGCGTGAAGGACGGTTCGTGGGTCGAAGGCGGCCTCGGCGCGGTCGGCGTCGGCCTCGAGGTGCTGTCGCTGGCCATCGATCCGATCGGGACACTCGCGCAGTACGGGGTCTCGTGGCTGATCGAGCACGTCAAGCCGCTCAAGGACTGTCTGGATTGGCTGGCGGGGAATCCGCCGGTGATCCAGTCCTTTTCGGACACCTGGGCGAACGTGGCTCGCGAAGTCACCGCGATCGCGGGTGATCTGTCCAATGAGGCCAAGGGCGGGACCGCCGGCTGGTCCGGCGCGGCCGGTGACGCCTACCGTGGCGAGGTCGCCGAGCAGGTCGACGCGGTCGCGGGCGCGGCGTCGCTGTGCGACGGCATCTCGACCGGCGTGATGGTCATGGGCCAGGTCGTGGCGGCGGTCCGCGAGACCGTCCGCGACCTGATCGCCGAGCTGGTGGGCAAGCTGATCACCTGGGCGCTGGAGGAGGCGTGCACGCTCGGGTTCGCGACGCCGCTGGTGGCAGCGCAGGCGACGGCGGCGATCACGTCGACCATCTCGAAGGTCTCGCAGGTGATTCGGAAGCTGGTCAAGACGATCAGCAACGTGGGGCCCAAGGTTCGCAAGATCGTCGACAAGCTCGGCGAGATCATCGAGAAGCTCTCGAAGCTGGCGAAGAAGCTTGGGCGCAAGGCGGATGGCGCGACTTCGCCCTCTGCCGCACGCAAGGCAGGCAAGACCGATGTGGACGCTCCGAAGGAGCCCACGAGCCCGTCGAGCACGCACGACACCGACGGCACATCGCCTTCGTCGGCCAAGACGCACGACACCGCCGACACAACGCCATCTTCGTCCAAAACGGATGATCCGGCCGGTGGGACGCAGGCTTCTCGTGGCGATGGTTTCGGCACGCCCGATCGGTCGGCTCGACCGGGCTCGGCGCGGGACCAGGCCGCGAACCCGCGGGATACCGCGACGCCGCTCGATGGGCGCTTCTGCAAGAACGATCCGATCGACGTCGCTACCGGCGAGATGGTGCTCGGGCAGACTGATGTGGACCTGCCGGGATTGCTGCCGCTCGTGCTGGAGCGGACGCACGTTTCGTCGTATCGAGCCGGGCGGTTGTTCGGTCCGTCTTGGGCCTCCACGCTGGATCAACGGCTGGAGATCGACGAATTGGGCGTTTGCTATGTCGCACCCGACGGGGTGATCCTGGTTTATCCGCACCCGGTCGCCGATGAACGGCCGGTGCTGGCGGCCGAGGGTAAGCGTTGGCCGCTTGTGCGGGCATCCGACGGCGAGTATCGAATCGAGCAACCCGAGCTCGGGCGCACTCTGCACTTCGCGACCGCTGGTGCCGGAGTCGCCAAGATGGCCGCGATCATCGATCGAAACGGCAATTCGATACGGTTCGACTACGTCGGTGACACCATTACGGGAGTCCGTCACTCCGGAGGTTACCGCATACATGTCGGAACCCGGGCCGGGTTGGTCGTGGAGCTCGTGCTCAAATCGGATGGCGACACCGAGATTCCACTGGCCGGCTACCGGTACAATGCCAAGAATCGCCTGGTCGCGGTGCGGAATTCTTCTGGTTTGCCGATCGAATTCGACTATGACGACGCGGGGCGGATCGTTCGCTGGGTTGACCGCAATGGTCGGTGGTACCGGTATCTGTATGACGGTGAAGGGCGTTGTGTGGCCAATGAAGGTGAAGGTGGTTTCCTGAGTGGGACCTTCACCTACGATCAACGAAGTCGCGTTACCGGATTCGTCGACTCGCTGGGGAACCGGAGCACATTTCACTGCAACGAGCGCAATCAGATAGTCAAAGAGATCGCGCCGGACGGTGAAATTGTTCTGCGCGAGTGGGATCGTTATGACAGATTGCTCTCGCGTACGGACGAACTAGGCCGCACCACCCGATTCCGGTATGACGACGATGGTCGCGTGGTCGAGTTGATTCACCCCGACGGATCCTCGAAGAGTATTTCGTACGGAGACTTAGGCCTCCCCGTTACTGTGATCGATCCCGATGGTGCGACTTGGCGCCAGGAGTATGACGAACGTGGCAACCTGGTCTTGGTAGAGGATCCCCTGGGAGCGACCACTCGCTACCGGTATGACGACCACGGTGGGGTCGTGGAGATCATCGACGCGCTCGGGCACGTGCTCGTGCTCGAGGCGGACTCGTTGGGACTGACCAGCTCTGTGACCGATGCGCATGGCGCCATCACGCGGTACCACCGTGACCAGTTCGGCAGGCCGACTTTGATCGTCGACGCGGTCGGCGGTGAAACGAGGTTCGTGTGGACGGTTGAGGGAAATCTCGCCTCAAGGGTACTGCCGGGCGGTGAGGTCGAGCATTGGCGGTATGACGGTGAAGGGAATCGGACAGAGCACATCGATGCGCTGGGCAACCGCACGGTCAGCGAATTCACCTTCTTCGATCTGGTGCGCGCTGAGACACGTGCGGACGGTTCTCGTCTTGACTTCGAGTACGACGCGAACTTGAACCTGACCGCGGTGACGAATGCCGCCGGGCAGGTCTGGCGCTACCGCTACGACGCGACGGGTCGTCGGGTTGAAGAGATCGACTTTGACGGCCGCCGAACGACCTATGCCCATGACGCGGCCGGGCAGCTGATCGAGGTGGTCAACGGCGCCGGTGATGTGGCCGAATTCGACTACGACGGCATGGGTAACCTGATCGCCCGCCGCTCACGGGAAGGCGTGTCCACCTTCGTGTTCGACAGGGCCGGCCGCATGGTGGGGGCGTCGAACGCCGACGCCGTGGTCGAGTTCGAGCGGGACGCGCTGGGGCGGATTCGTGCCGAGGTGGTCAATGGCAGGCGGTTGGAGTCGGCCTACGACCTGCTGGGTAGGCGCACGCACAGGCGCACTCCGTCCGGAGTCGACGCCGAATGGGTCTACGAAGGACAATTGCGCCCGTCCGCTTTGCGTACCGCGGGGCGAACCTTTACGTTCGGCTACGACCTCGCAGGCAGGGAGACTGAGCGTCTTCTTGACACCGGAACGATTGTCGCGCAAGGCTGGGATAGTAACCATCGGCTCGTATCGCAAACCGTGTCAACGGTGCGTGGTCAGTTCCCTGAATCCGGTGCCCGCGCGAAAGTCTTGCAAAGCCGCCGCTACCACTATCGGCAGGATGGTTTCGTCCGAAGCGTCGACGACCAGAACCGTGGCAGGCGGGATTATTCGCTGGACCTGATCGGCAGGGTCACCGCGGTTCGGGGAGCAGACTGGGCTGAGCAGTACGCGTATGACGCGATGGGCAACGTCACCGGGGGTTCGTGGCCGGGGCACGACACCGCGGCGCAAGGTCCTCGTGAGTATCGAGGGAATTTGCTGGAGCGTGCGGGTGCCACGCTACTTCGGCATGACGCTCAAGGGCGATTGGTTCAACGTAGCAAGAAGCGGCTCTCTGCCAAGCCCGCAACCTGGCATTATGATTGGGATTCCGAAGACCGGTTGGTCGGTGTGGTGACTCCTGACGGAGCGCGATGGAAATATGTCTACGATCCGCTCGGACGGCGTATGGCCAAACTCTTGCTCGGCGAGGACGACGTGGTCGCCGGGCGGGTCGATTTCGTCTGGGATGGCGGGGTTCTCGCGGAACAAATCGACTCTGCCGGTCGAACGACCGCCTGGGAATGGGGTACGGATGGTTTGCGACCGCTCGCTCAGATCGAACTGACTCAGGATGAGGCGGATCGCCGGTTCTACTCGATCATCACCGATCTGATCGGAAGCCCGGCCGAGATGGTCGACGTGTCCGGCAACCTGGTCTGGGAAGCGCACACCACGCTATGGGGCCAGATGGTCGCCGGCCTGGCGGCAGGCCCGACGACCGCACTGAGGTTCCCCGGCCAGTATTACGACGAGGAAAGCGGCCTCTGCTACAACTACTTCCGTCACTATGATCCCGAGACGGGCCGCTACATCAGCACCGATCCACTGGGACTCGCGGCGGGGCCGAACCCGCGATCCTATGTGGACAACCCGATGCACTGGATCGACCCGTTCGGTCTCGCGCCCTGCAGGCAACGTCCGCGCATCGAGGACGGTAACCTCAAAGAAGGTTGGCAGCACATCGATGCACGCCATATTTCAGGGAATCATCCCAGCGGTCATGGCGATCTCATGCCACCTGGAACCACGCGAGAGCAGGTTCACCGGGCGGCGACGGATCTGGTTCGCCGAGGGGAACGGATATCCGATCCCAGCAAGAGAATCCAAGTGTATGAACGTCGTGGAACCGTGAACGGTATGCACGCCAGGTTCAGGGTGACGGTAGATTCCCATGATGGAAACCGGGTCATCACCTTCCACCCGGTGGGAAAGAGTGTGTGACATGGTCAGGTTCGAGTTCAGTCGACGTGAGGACCTCGATCACATCGAGCCGCCGAGTGGCTTTGACCTCGGTGACATGGAGATTGTCGGCAACGTGGGATCAGTCTCCTCGCGAGGCCGCGCTCCCGATCAGGGCATGATGATCTTCGTAGCGTTGGTCGAGTTGCTCGACGGGCTGCGGCGGAAGCTGAAGCCCGGCCATCCGTATGAGTTCGTCGGAGCGGATTCATCTTTCATTCTCGACTTCCGTGAGGAGAACGACTCGATTGTGATCGAGTCGGAAGGACGTCGGATCGACAGTTCGCCCAAGCTGGAGTCGCTCCGAGCCTTGTCCAGGGCAACGCATGCTTTTGTGGACAAGGAGCTTTCGAAGCTGCCACCGGATGATGCGGCCAAGGAAGACCTTGTGCCGTCGGTCGCTGACTTCGACGCGTATGTCACGGATCTGGCTCGCCGTGGTGGGTAATCGGCACGATCCCGAGCTGTTAACCGGTGAAGCTGCAGTGGGCAGCTTCGCGCACGGAGCTCGACTGGGCTCAGCTCGATCACGTAACCGTTGACTTGGCGACGCGATCCGAAGAAGAGGTCGAGGCCGCGATCCGGTCGGCCCCGCTCGGACGGCATGAGTGGGTGATCGCTCTTGTGAGTGCTCGAAAGGCTCCAATCCTGGCGTCGTTGGACGATGCTGTCGAAAACTACGATGAGCTCCTCGGTGGTCCTGGCTACCTCATTGGCGCTGACAAGGTCGCCGGTGAGCTCATTCCCGCGATCACGCATCTGGCCGAGTTTGACGGTGCGGACCGTTTGACGTTGCTCGACGATCGGCGAGTGGGCTAAGTGCACGTCGTCCTCGAGCTGGATAGCGGAAAGGTGCGGACAGGACATGACCGACCTGGTCACGGTGGAGCGCGGGGAGCCGAATTCCGTCGAACTCACGCGGCGACAGGTCAGGTTGGCTGTCGAAGCGCTGGCGCTTGTGGAAACGGATGTTCCGCTGGTTTCGATAGTGCGGGTCGGTGTCGAGGTCGCTGTTGTCCGTGGGTTGTGGGGACGGCTGCGGCAGGCGGTGCGTGAGTATGACGAGGCGCCGCGGGCTCGCCGGATGACGATCGCACTGTCCGATGTGGAACTTCACGTCGTGCATGCCGCGCTGGTGCTGGCGCCGCGGATTGTGGCTTCCGAGGAGGCGTTTCACATTCGGACGGGTGCCTTCAAGGAACAGATGTCGTCCTTGGCCGACGGCCTTATCGCCGGCGCGCACGCCGCTGAGGTCGGATAGCCACGGCCTGGGACGGTCAAATCTACGCCTGCTTGGGGAGGAACCAGGGCATGAGTTCCGCGGCGAGTGCCCGGCTGAAGGGTTTTACGAGGGTTTGGAGTTCGGCGCAGGCTTCTTCGCCGAGGTGGGCGTAGGGGGTGACGCTGTTCTCGTCGGTGGCGCGCTCGATCTCGGCTCGGCGGGCGGCGCCGGTGGGGGTGAAGGTGGGGGCTTCGTCGTCGGTGAGCCAGTCGCGTTTGCGGAGGGCGGCGATCGCGGCTTGCCAGTCTTCGATGGCCCAGGTGCGGGAGTTGCGGAGGGTTTCGGCGGGGACGTCGCCGGCCGCGGCGTGGGTGATGAGGGCTTCGATGCCGCTGAGGCCTGCCGTGAGCAGGGCCGCGATGTGGGCGTCGCCGCGGTATTCGCGGAGCAGGGTCTGGGCGTGCCAGAGGATCATGTGGGGTTCGGATGGCCAGGGCAGGGCGGCGTGCGCGGCGAAGAGGGGGCGGCCGGTCACGTCGGCGGTGATGGTTTCGGCAGCCGCGTGGATGAGCTGGGCCGCGCGGATCATTTCGGGGGAAGTGACCGTGTCGCCGAGGATGCGGCGGAGGACTTGGTCGGCCGCGGTGTGGCGGGCTTCGAGTACCGCGGCCGGGGTGGTGATGGTCCAGGCGTCGGCGAGGGAGGCGTGGACCGTGGCGGGGTTGAAGTTGTAGAAGGTCGCGACGACGACGGACGGCGGGACTGGGCCGAGTGCGGCTGACCTGGAGGCGAAGTAGCCCGCGCGGGAGGCTAGGCCGAGTTCCTTGTAGGCGGCCGTTGCTTCGGGGGCGAAGTAGATCATGCCGTGGTATGGCTCGATGATTCGCCAGGTCTTGCGTGCCGTCTCGATCATTCGGCCAACGTAGTACCAACCGGTCGGTATGACAATGCGCCCGCCGGCGGCGGCAGTGGCTCGTTGCCTGGGAGGGGCAAACTCGCGTACCGGACAGGCAAAGTCGCGTGCACGACAGGCAAAGTCGCGTGCGGGAGCAGCAAAGACTCAGTGCGCGTGCCTGGACGGACGACGCGCGTGCACAGATGGACGACACGCGTACGCGGATGGACGACGCGCGTACCTGGATGGACGGCATGCGTACGCGGATGGACGACGCGCGTGCACAGGCGGACGACGCGCGTGCACAGGCGGACGACGCGCGTGCACAGATGGACGACGCGCGTGCACAGATGGACGACACGCGGGCGCGAAGAGGCGGGACGCGTGCCTTGGGAGTTGGCGGGCGAGCACGGGGAGTCGGCACGCGTACCTGGATGGATGACGCGCGGGCTTGGGGAGTTGGCGGGCGGGCTTGGGGTGGGGGGTTAGGCGTGGGTGTCTAGGGACCAGAGGTGGGCGTAGGGGCCGTTGGCGGCCAGGAGGGTGGGGTGGGGGCCGGACTCGGCTATGCGGCCGTTGGCGAGGACGAAGATGCGGTCGGCTTTGGCGGCCGTGGCCAGGCGGTGGGCGACCACGAAGGTGGTGCGGCGGCGGGTGAGGTGTTCGGTGGCGCGGAGGACCGCTGCCTCGGTTGCGGGGTCCAGGGCGGCGGTGGCTTCGTCGAGCAGGAGGATGTCGGGGTCGACGAGTTCGGCGCGGGCCAAGGCGATGAGCTGGCGTTGGCCTGCTGAGAGGGAGCGGCCGCGTTCGCCTACGGGCTGGTGGAAGCCCGCGGGGAGGGAGGCGACGCCGTCGAGGGCGCCTACCGCGCGGACGGCCGCTTCGACTTCGGCGTCTGTGGCGGAGGGTTTGCCGTAGCGGACGTTGTCGGCGACCGTGCCCGAGAAGAGGTGGGCTTCTTGGGGGACTACGCCGAGGCGGCCGCGCAACGCGGTGAGGTCGTAGTCGCGGATGTCGACGCCGTCGATGCGGACCGTGCCCGAGGTGGCGTCGTAGAAGCGGGCGACCAGTTTGACTGCGGTCGACTTGCCCGCGCCGGTGGCGCCTACCAATGCCACGGTCTCGCCGGGGGACACGTGCATGGTGATGTCGGCCAAAGCGAGGGTTTCGGTTCCGGCGTAGGAGAAATTGACGGATTCCAGCGCGACTTCGCCGTGGAGCTTGGCGGGGACCGGGACCGGGTCGGCGGCGGGCGGGACCGAGGTGGGGGTGCGGAGGAGGTCGCCGATGCGGGAGAGGCCGACGCGGGCTTGCTGGTAGCCGTCGAAGACCGAGGAGAGCTCCTCGATCGGGGTGAAGTAGAGCTTCAGGTAGAGCAGGAACGCGAGCAGGACGCCGGCCGACAGGCTGCCCGCGGCGACGCGGTGGGCGCCCGCGACCAGTACGACGGCTTCGGCGACTCCGGAAAGCATTGAGACGAAAGGGAAGTAGGTCGCGATGTAGCGCTGGGCGCGCAGGCGGGACCTGCGGTAGGCGTCGCTGCGGGAGGCGAAGTCCTCGGCCGAACGCTCCTCGCGGCTGTACGCCTGGGCGACGCGGACGCCGGAGACGTTCTCCTGCATGTCCGCGTTGACCACACTGACGCGCTCGCGGGCCTCGGTGTACGCGGCCGAGGCCGAGCGGCGGAAGATGACGGTCGCCACGCCGAGTATCGGGAGCACGGCCAGCGCGTACAGCGCCAGCGAGACGTCGGTGAGCAGCAGGGCCGCCGAGATGCCGAGCAGGGTCAGCGCGCTGACCACGGCGGTGGACAGACCGGTCTGGAGGAAGGTCGACAGCGCGTCGACGTCCGTGGTCATCCTGGTCATGATCTTGCCGGACAGCTCGCGCTCGAAGTAGTCGAGGCCGAGCCGCTGCAGGTGCGCGTAACTGCGGACGCGCAGCGCGTACAGCACGGTCTCGCCGACGCGGGCGGTGAGCTTGGTGCGGGCCTTGATCACGAACCAGTCGGCGACGATGATCACCGCGCCGATCGCGGCCGCCGTCCAGATGCCCGACTCGAGACCGGCGCGGACACCCTGGTCGACGCCGTGCTGATAGAGCGCGGGCAGCGCGATCGCGGCGAGAGCGTCCGCCGCGACCAGGCCGATCGCCGCCGCCAGGAGCCAGCGCACCGGGCGCAGCAGGCCGCGCAGGCGGAACTCGGGGTCGGGCGCGGTGACGTCGACGCCGGTCAGGCGCGGGACGTCGGTGGCGGGCGGCAGGCGGCGCACGCCTTCGATCAGCTCTTCGGTCGGTGGCAGTTCCAAGGCCGCCGATCCGGGCGGGCCACCGGCCGGCGACGACGTGGTGCGCTGCTTGGCCGCGTCCGCGAGTTCGTCGGCCGCGTCGTGCTCGCCGGTGTCCGGCCACAGGCTTGGGGTGATGCCCGCCGGGCCGCATTCGAGGCCGTCGCAGCGATGGACCTCCTCGACGCCTTCGCCTTCGCCGCCGAGCAGCTCGCGGAACAACGCGCACCGCTCCTGCAGCTCGGCCGCGGTGCCGACGTCGACGACGCGCCCGGCGTCGAGCACGGCGATGCGGTCGGCCAGTGACAAGGTGGACCGGCGGTGCGCGATCAGCAGCGTGGTGCGGGAGGCGGTGACCGAGCGCAGCGTGTCGTGGATGGCGGCCTCGGTGACGGTGTCGACGGCCGAGGTCGCGTCGTCGAGCAGCAGCACGCGCGGGTCGGTGATCAGGGCCCTGGCGAGGCCGAGACGCTGCCGCTGGCCGCCGGACAGAGTCAGCCCGCGCTCGCCGACCAGCGTCTCGTAGCCGTTCGGAAGCCTGCGGATGAACTCGTCGGCCTCGGCCGCGCGGGCCGCCGCGAAGATCTCCTCGTCACTCGCGTCCGGGCGCCCGTACGCGATGTTCTCCTTGATCGAGGACGAGAACAGGAACGCCTCTTCGAAGACCACGCCGATCGCCTGGCGCAGCTCGGAGAGCTTGAGATCCCTGATGTCGACGCCGCCGAGCGACACCGATCCGGTGTGCACGTCGTAGAACCTGGGCAGCAGCAAGGAAATCGTGGACTTGCCCGAGCCGGCGGTGCCGACCAGCGCCAGCGTCTCGCCGGGGCGTGCCTGCAGCGAAAGCCCGTTGAGCACCGGATCCGTTCGGGTGTACCCGAAACTGACGTCGTCGAGGCGGATCTCCAGCGGGCCTTCGGGCAGCGGGACCGGGTCCGGCCGCTCGACCACCTCGGGCTGCGCGTCGATCAGTTCGTTGACACGCTCGGCGCCCGCCCTGGTCAGCTGGGCCTGCACGATCAGCGCCGACAGCATCCTGGCGGGCCCGATCAGCGCGGACACGTACGTCGCGAACGCCAGGAAGGTGCCCAGGCTGACGGTGCCGTGCAACGCCATCACGCCGCCGACGCCGAGCACCGCGACCTGCCCCGCGGCGGGCAGCGCCGCCGTGGTCGCCGTCGGCAGCGCGGACAGCCTGGCCGCGCGCAGGCGCTCCGCGTACAACGTCTTCGCCGTGCGCTCCAGCTTCGCGACCTCGCGCGCCTCCTGCCCGAAGCCCTTCACCACGCGCACGCCGGTGACGGTCTCCTCGACATGCTGCGCGACGTCCGCGGCCCGCTGCTGCGCGGACCAGGTGGCCGGGAACAGCCGCTTGCGGCTCTTGGCCAGGATGATCGCCACCCCCGGCGTGACGACGAGCGCGATCAGCGTGAGCGCGGGCGACATCCAGACCATCGCGCCGAGTGACAGCACCGCGAAGATCACCGAGCCCGCCGACAGCGGGACCTGCATGACGACCGTGGTGACCAGCTGCAGGTCGGTGATCGCGCGCGACGCGACCTGGCCGGTCTTCATCGAGTCCTGCTTGCCGCCGTCCAGCCGCGAGACCGCGGAGAACACCCGCTGCCGCAGGTCGTGCTGGACGTCCAGCGCCAGCCTGCCGCCGACGTACCGGCGGACGAACGCGGTGCCGAAGGCCAGCACCTGCAACCCGATCAGCGCCACCGCGAGCCAGGTGAGCTGCCCGGTGTGGCCCGCGACCGCGTCGTCGACCGCGGTCCTGACCAGCAGCGGGCTCGCCGCCTGCAGCCCCACCCCGAACATGGCCGCGAGCAGCGCGAGCACCACGAGCCTGGGGTGGCGCCAGCAGGCGGCGGCGAGACGGCGGATCCAGCCGTTCTTGACGGCGGGCGCTGTCTCGCTATCCGGGAGCCCTTGACGGGAACGCGTCGGTGCTGTTGTCACTCCGCCAGACTAAGCGTGCCCACCGACAAGTTCGATCACGCACGCCACCAATCGGCCTTGGTGGGCTCGCGCAACGCGTTGGTGATGCAGTGGACCTCGCCCAGCCACTTGTGAGCGAAATCCCAGTCTTCGACCCACGACACCTTCAGCGGAATGCCCGTGAGCGCCCGCTCGGTCTCGCGTTTGAACAGGTCGACGCCGCCGACACGCGGGCCGTGCGGATCGGGTGCGCCGAACACGCCGCCGCCGAGCGAGATGCCGTTCGGGATGCCCGCGGTGTGCGCGCCGAAGACCCGCTCAGGCACGGTGCGCTTTTGCAGGCCCGCCTTCGTCTGCGGGGGAATCCGGCCCGACGCGACGAGTTCGTCGATCTGGGCCAGGTGGACCTCCTCGAACAGCACCGGCACCCGGACCAGCTCGCGCTCGGTGAGCCCGGTTTCCCTGGTCAGCACGGCGATCTGGGTGTCGATGTGCTGGGCCGCGGTCTCGTTCTGCTCCAGGAACACCGGATCGGCGAGCGCCTCGTCGATCGTCGGCTTCTTCTTCTCACTGGTGCCGTCGAACAGCACCGCGTCGCCGTGTCCGTCCTTTGTGGCCTTGCGCATGACCTCGATGGCGAGCCGCGGGTCGGCGATCATCAGCGTCCAGCCGCGCGCGGTGCGCGCCGGGATCACGTGCGTGGTCTCGTCGGAGTGACCGACGATGAGCCACGAGGTGTCGATCACGACCGGGTCCGCGTACTGCGAGTCGATCAGCCTGGTGAACGAGGGATCCGGCTTGCGGCTCGCGACGCTGCCGTAGAGCGGCCTTCCCAGCGGATGGCCGCGATAGGGCGGCAGGCTCTCGTAGTTGCCGGTCGAGTTGAGACTGTCGTCGACCGTCTCGTCGCGCTCGCCGGTGAACTGCTGGACGACACCGACGCCCGGCCCGCGCAACGTGGTGAACACCAGTCGCCCGGCCGCGCGCAGTGAGGAACCGCCGCCACCGCTGGAGAAATCGGAGGTGCGCAGGTTCGCGCTGCGCAGCAGGACGTGCAGCACCTGAGGCTGCCCACCGGGGCCCGGCATGCTCGCCGTGGTGGGTTCGAAGATGTCCTGGAACCACTCGTCGTAGTCGGTGACCCTGGTCAGCGCGGACTCCGGCAGCTTCGCCGCCGTCATTGCCTTCTTGAGGTCACCGAGGAATTCGGGATACCCGCGCTCGGTCTCGACCGGCGGCTTCGAGGTCACCACCGTGCGCGGCGCCTTCAAATCGCTCTGCATGATCAACGGCGCCACCCGCAGCTGGACCGAGTCCGCGCTGCCAGAGACCTTGAGCGTCACGGTGACCACGCCGTTCCAGGCACTCTTGTCCCGGATGACATCGCGGCCTTCGAGTGCGAGCTTGGCGCCGTCGGTCAGCTCCTTGGCGGTGAGCGTCCCGCCTTCGCCGAGCGACGTCCACGAGCCGCCGCGCTCGATCCAGAGGCGGGCGTACCTGCCCTCACCCGCACCGAGCGACACCGTGCCGTCCTGGCTCGCCTTGCGCGGCAACGTCCGCAACGGCGCGAGGTCCGCCAGGTCCAGCGGCCCGTTGACGACGTCGTCCTGCGCGTCGTTGCACGCCGCGAGGCGGAGGTCGACCTCGATCGAATAGTCCTTGAGGTCGTCTTCGGTGACCTTGCAGCGTTTCGCGTCATCGTCGAGGTTCGGCAGGAAGATCGCCCCGCGCTGGGGCGTCCACCGGCCCTTGCCCGCCAGGTCGGCCCCGTCGACCGAACCGTTTCTGTTCGTGTCGGCCAACAGGACCGCGCCCGGCGGCGCCGCCAGCGCGGGCACTCCGGTGAAGAGCAGTCCGGCCAGCGTCAGCGAGACGGCACGTCCGCGCACAGGTCCCCCCTCTGTTCATGATCAATTCATGTCCAGCTTAGGGAGAAATGCGGCTTTCCCGCCGTGGGCTATCTAGGTGATGTCCCGCTTCTGGTTCGACGCCCAGCCGAATCCGAAGAACAGTGCGGTCCAGCCCGCGAAGATGAGCGCGGACGCCCACCACGAGATCACCCCTGGCGAGCCTGCGCTCAACTGCAGGAACCACTGGCCCCACCGGTCGTCGTCCACCCCGAAGTCGAGCGAATTGATCTTGAAGGCCTCTGACGCGATGCCGCCGACGATCCCGTTCGCGGCGCCGTTCGGCAGGATGGTGCCCAGCAGAGTGGTCCAGTTCCACGTGGCCAGCACGATCACGAACTCCAGCACCAGGAACCACACGAGCAGGAGCACGACCGCGAGTGTGACTTTGTTCAGCACCGCGCCGAGCCCGATGCCGAACAGCGTCACCAGCACGAACGACAGCACGGTCGCGCCGAGCGCCGCGAGCCACTGCCCTCCGCTCGGCATGCGCACGGAATCGACGCTGAGCAGCGTGCCCAACGCCGAGACGCCGAACGCGACAAGTCCATAGAGGACGCCCCAGACCACGTAGGTGATCATCTTGGCGCTGAGTGCGGAAATCCGGTTCGGCGCGGTGAGAAAGGTCGTGGTGATCGTCTTGCTGCGGTACTCGCCGGCCAGCGCGAACACGCCGAACAGCGCCGGGATGATCTGCGCGATGTTGACGCCGTGCGCCATCGACAGCAGACCGACCGGCAGCGCGTCCGGTTCCACGCCGATGGCGGAGGCGATGAGGGCGGCATCGCCGCTGCCGAGGAACTTCACGACGTCGTTCGCCGTCCGGCCGACCACCCAGGAGAACCCGAACGCGGTGATGACCAGCGGGATCAGCAGCACCCACCAGGTGTTGAGGGTGAGCGTCTTGCGGAACTCGGCTTTGATCAGGTTGCCCATCAGCCCTGGCCTCCCCAGCCCTGGTGCGGTCCCTGCTGCTGGAAACCAGGTGGCGGGGTCTGTTGTTGTTGGTACTGCTGCTGATACTGCGGTGGCGGCGGGAAGCCGCCGGGCGGAGGCCCTTGCGGCGGGCCCTGCTGCGGATAGCCGGGCGGCGCCGCGGCGAACTGCGGCTGGGTGAGCTGGAAGAACAGCTTCTCCAGGTCCGCGTGGTCCTCCTGCATGCCGTAGATCGCGACGCCCGCCTTCGCGGCGAGGTCACCGATCTGCTGCACGGTCGCGCCGGAGACGGCCACGCGGCCGTCCGGGTTCGGCGCCAGCTCGGTGAGACCGCCTTCCTGCAACGCCTTCACGAGCGCGGGCGCGTCCGCGGGCTGCACGAGCACACGCGAGCGCTGGCTCTTGCGGAGCTGCTCGAGCGAGCCGTAGTAGCGGGTCACGCCCTGGCTGATGATGACCACGTTGTCGATCGTCTGCTCGACCTCGTTCAGCAGGTGGCTCGACACCAGCACGGTGCGGCCCTCACGCGCGTAGGAGCGCAGGAAGTTCCGCAGCCACAGGATGCCTTCGGGGTCGAGGCCGTTCGCGGGCTCGTCGAGCACCAGCACCTGCGGGTTGCCCAGCAGCGCCGTCGCGAGCGCGAGCCGCTGCCGCATGCCGAGCGAGAACCCGCCCGCCTTGCGGTCCGCGGCGGTGCTCAGCCCGACGAGGCCGAGCACCTCGTCGGCGCGCTGGTCCGGCATGCCGATCGCGGCGGCGTAGACGAGCAGGTGGTTGCGCGCGGTCCGCTTGGGGTGGAAGCCCTCGTTCTCCAGCACCGAGCCGACCACGCGGGCCGGGTGGACGAGCTGGTCGTGCGGGCGGCCGTTGATGGTCGCCGAGCCCGAGGTGGGCGTCACCAGGCCGAGCAGCATGCGCAACGTGGTGGTCTTCCCGGCGCCGTTCGGGCCGAGGAAGCCGGTCACCGAGCCGGGTTCCACGGTGAAGCTGAGGTTCTGTACCGCTCTGACCGGCCCGAAATCCTTGGTCAGGTCCTGCACCGCGATGCGGCCGCTGCCGTCGTGCATACCGCTCCTTGTTGTTCCCCGACGTTGATCCGGCGCCATCCTGTCAAAGTCGGACACGCCGCGCGTGCGGAACCGCCGAGCGGGAGCCAAAGCGAGCTTCGTCACGATCGGTTCGGCGCGCACTTCACCGGGACCTGACGCGAACGGGGGCGATTGCCCGTCGGATGTCCGGTTTCGCGGCCGTATTCGACCAGGTAACCAGCTGCGCGGGTTCTCCGTTAACAAGTATTTAGGGCAACTTCGAGACCCCGTGCAGCGAAGTCAGGAGAAGTTGCCTAAGCTAGGAGGTGGCGGCCCGCTCCCAGTGACCCCCAGGCTGGTTGAGCGGGTCGCCCCTTACGTAAGACAGAAGCCCCCGCCGGTTCGACCGGCGGGGGCTTCTTCGTTACCCGGATCAGACCAGTGCGGATGCCACCGAGCTGTAGGGCAGGCCGTGCGCGACGGCGACCGGCTCGTTGGTGAGCTTGCCGTCGTGGGTGTTGAGGCCCTTGGCGAGGCTGCCGTTGGCCGACAGCGCCGCCTTCCAGCCGTGGTCGGCCAGCTGCACCGCGTAGGGCAGCGTGACGTTGGTGAGGCCGTAGGTGGACGTCCTCGGCACCGCGCCCGGCATGTTCGCCACGCAGTAGAAGACCGAGTTGTGCACCGTGTAGGTCGGCTCGTCGTGCGTGGTCGGGCGCGAGTCGGCGAAGCAGCCGCCCTGGTCGATCGCGATGTCGACGAGCACGCTGCCCGCCTTCATGCGCGAGACCAGCTCGTTCGAGACCAGCTTGGGCGCCTTCGCACCGGGCACCAGCACGGCGCCGATGACCAGGTCGGCCTCGAGCACGGCCTCTTCGACGCTGAGCCGGTTGGACGTGATCGTGCGGATGCGCGGACCGAAGTCGTTGTCGATCTGGCGGAGGCGGTCGACGTTGGTGTCGAGGATCTCGACGTCCGAGCCGAGGCCGAGCGCGACCCTGGCGGCGTTGATGCCCGCGACACCGCCGCCGATGACGACCACGCGGGCCGGGTGCACGCCGGGGATGCCGCCGGGCAGCACGCCGCGGCCGCCGCTCGGCTTCATCAGGGAGAAGGCGCCGACCTGCGGGGCGAGGCGACCGGCCACTTCGGACATCGGGGCGAGCAGCGGGAGCGCGCCGTTGGGCGTCTGCACGGTCTCGTAGGCGATCGCGGTGGTGCCGGACGCGAGCAGCGCGTCGGTCAGCGGGCGGTCGGCGGCGATGTGCAGGTAGGTGAACAGCACCTGGTCCTTGCGCAGGCGCGGGTACTCCTCGGCGATCGGCTCCTTGACCTTGAGCACGAGCTCGCCCTCGGCCCAGGTCTCCTCGGCGGTCGCGAGGATCTTCGCGCCGGCGGCGATGTACTCCTCGTCGGTGATCGCGGAACCCAGCCCGGCGTCCGTTTCCACGAAGACGTCGTGACCGCGCCCGACCAGTTCGTGCACGCCCGCCGGGGTCAGCGCGACCCGGTATTCGTGCTTCTTGATCTCACGGGGGACGGCGATACGCACTTTCTGCCTCCTGGCGGCGGAATCCGGGGTGGGGTGTTACCGACCACGGTGAGCCACCCGGACGGCGGTGTCATCGTGCCACCGGAACAGTATTGCCGCACTTTCATGGTCGCGCGGCGACAAGCCGTTGACCTCCAGATAAGTGGAGGTACCAGGCTCTGGAGGCATGAGAGCCGTGTGGTTGAAGGAGTTCGGCGGACCCGGGGTGCTGGTCGCGGGCGAGGCACCCGATCCGGTGGCGGGTCCCGGCGAGGCGCTGATCGCGGTCGAGTACGTCAACACGACGTTCGTCGAGACGCAGGTGCGGGCCGGGACCGGGCCGTTCCCGGTCGAGCTGCCGATGATCCCTGGCAACGGGGTCGGCGGGGTGGTCCGCGAGGGACCGCCGGAGTGGGTCGGCAGGCGCGTGGTCTCGTCGCTGCGCGGCTCGGGCGGGTACGCGGAGCTGGCGGTCGCGCCGGTTCCGAACCTGGTGGAAGTACCCGATGGGGTGGCGATGGCCGACGCCGTCGCGGTGCTGGCCGACGGGCGCACGGCGACCATGCTGATCCGCGCGGCCGGGCTGCGGCGGTGGGACACCGTGCTGGTCGAGGCCGCGGCCGGCGGGGTCGGCGGCGCGCTGGTCCAGCTGGCGCTGGCCGAAGGCGCGACCGTCATCGCGCTGGCGGGCGGGCCGGAGAAGGTCGAGCTGGCGCGGGGCCTTGGCGCGCATTTCGCGATCGACTACCGGCTCGACGACTGGCCGGATCGGGTCTACGACGCCACGTTCCGGGTGGACGCCGTCTTCGACGGGGTCGGCGGGACGATCGGGCGGCAGGCGTTCGAGCTGCTGGGGAAGGGCGGCCGGATGGTCAGCTTCGGGCTCGCCAGTGGCAGCTGGACCGACACGTCCGACGCGGAAGCGCGGGGTGTGAAGGTCGTGACGATGGGGAGGCCTGGCGCGGCGGAACTGCGCGAGCTGATCGGCAGTGCGCTGTCCACTGTGGCCAGTGGGGTGCTGCGGCCGGTGATCGGGCAACGTTTCCCGCTGGAGAAGGCCGCCGACGCGCACGCGGCGATCGAGTCACGCGGCACGGTCGGCAAGACCCTGCTGGTGCCCTGAGAACGGGATAAAGCGGGCTTTATCCCGGAGTGGGATAAAGCCCGCTTTATCTCGGCTAGCCGCGGTAGGCGTTCCAGGCGCTGGTCATGCGGGTGTTCTGGCCGGTGGTGAACTCGTACATGCAGCTGTCGTACGAGTAGTCCATGAAGTTGTGGATCGGGTCGACACCGGTGGAGCTGCAGGTGTTGCGGCCGGTCGGGCAGCCGGAGGCGGGGCTCGCCTCGGCCGGGGTGTCGGAGACGTAGTCGCCCGAACCGGAGCAGCCGCCCTGGAAGGTGTGGTAGAGCCCCATCCAGTGGCCGACCTCGTGGGTGGCGGTGTCACCCTCGTTGTAGTTGGTGGCCGAGCCGCCAGGGAACGAGGTGTCGAGGATGACCACACCGTCCATCGCGGGCGAGCCGCTGTAGTCCCACGGCCAGGTCGCCCAGCCGAGCAGGTCGTCGCCGAGTGACGCGGTGTAGATGTTGAGCGCGTTGGAGCCGCCCTTGTGCAGCGCGTTCTTCATCTGCGACTCGGCGGACGAGCCGTCGGTGATGCCGTTGTACCAAGCGGCCTTGTCGGTGTAGTCCGTGCTCTGCAGCGAGAAGCTGTAGCCCGCCTTGGAGTACGCGCTGTTGAGAACCGAGATCTGCTTGGAGATCGTCGACGAGCTCAGCTTGCCGGTGCTGCCCGAGTGGATCACGTGCACGTAGGTCGGGATGCTGACCGCGGCCAGCGAGTTGGTGCTCAGCTGCCGCTTCGAGGCGAGCTTCGACGCCATCTTGCTCTCGATCGACGCGGCCTGGCCTGGCGTGAGCGAGTGGACGTCACCGTCTTTGGACCGGGCGGCCGAGTGCTCGGGCGTGTAGCACTCCTGGCCGGGCGCCGCGGCGACCGTGCTCGCGCCGGTCGCGGTGCTCGGCACGGCGAGGCAGGCCAGCGTCAGCGCGGACAGCGCGGTCAGCTTGACGAGATGAGACCTCATGGGCAACTCCTCGGTTACGCTCAATGACCCTGAGTGGGCGAGGGGAAAGTAAGCGAGGAATTCACCTACTTAAGTGTCCTTTTTCGACAGTTTTCGGTGAACGGGTCGTTCGGCGCGATCCATGCGGGCTAACGCATAGGCCATTCGGCCGTATGGGTTAACTCCACCGTAACGTGACGAGCTGGGTGAGCAGCGCGAGCCGGACGTCCGGGTCCTCCAGGTCGAGCGGCACGAGCTCCAGCAGGCGGCGCATCCGATAGCGCAAGGTGTTCGGGTGGATCCGGAGTTCGCGCGCGGCCGCGCGCGGGTCGCCGGGATGCCGCAGCCACTCGTACAGCGTGTCGACGTAGCCGCTTTCGTTGGCGTCGTCGTGGGCGCGCAGCAGGCCGAGCGGGCCGAGCTCGGCGACGCGCGCGCCGCCGGCCGCGGTCGCGCCGCGGTGCAGGACGAGCGCGGTCCACGCCTCGTCGAAGGTGACGAACCGGCCGGGCACCAGTCCCGCGCGCAGCAGTCCGAGCGCCTCGTCGGCCTGGGTGCGTGAAACAGCCAATTCGCTGATCTCGCAAGCACTTCCGGCCGCGATGCGACCGGGTGCGTCGGCGAGCACGTCGGACCAGCCGTCCTCGTCGGGCACGACCGCGTAGAGCAGGCCGTCGAGTTCGGTCGCGGCCGGGCGGCGGCCGATGCCGCGGGAGATCTGCTCCAGCAGCGCGAGCCTGCGGCCCTCGGCGTCCGGGCTGTGGTCGCCGGGTATCTCGATGACGACCACGCGGTGCGGCGCGTCGGCGAGATCGAGGTCGGCGATGACGCGCCGGGGCCCGACCTTGCCTTCGAGCACCGCGCGCAGCAGTTCGGCCGAGGCGCGGCGCTGGGCGTCGGCGTGCGCGCGGCGGCGCAGCAGATGCAGCGCGACGACCGGTGCGGCGTCGGCGAACGCGGCGGCGCGCTCGTCGGAGACCGGGCCCGCGACGACCGCCCACATCGAGCCGAGCAGCTCGCCGCCCATGCGGATCGGGACGATCAGGCGCGGCAGCGTGCCGTCGCGCTGTGCGGGCACGAAGATCGTCTGGCGGCCGCGGGAAAGTTCGCGGAAGACGCCGCGTGAGCGGAACTTCGCGAGCACGTCGTCGGGGATGCGGCGGCCCATGATCGTGGAAACGCGCGCGGAGTCGGTGAGGTCCTGGCGCGCCGAGTAGGCGAGCACGCGGGAGTTGGTGTCCTCAATGGTCACCGGAGCGTCCACAACGGACGCGACGGCGTCGGCGAGCCGGAAGAGATCGGCGGAGCCGGGGCTTTCCAGCTCGGCCTCGTCGGCGATCGCGTCGAGCACGGTCCTGAGCAGCCAGACGAGCTGGGCCCACGAGGTCGCCGCGCGGACCTCGATCAACGCGATGCCCGCGGTCTTGGCGGCGCGCTTGACCGCGGCCTTGCCGGCCAGCGGCGGCTTGAACACCACGGCGGCGGCGCCGTTCGCGCCGCAGGTGCGCACGAGCGCGACCGCGTCCGCCGCGTCCTGTGTGGACACCGCGAGCACGAGGTCGCCCGGCCCGCCGGTGGTCGCGTGGCCGCCGGGCTCGGCGATCACCACGTCGGCGACCGTCGGGCCGTTTTCGGGCAGCAGCAAGGCATGCATCAGGGTCGGGCCGACCCGGTCGACGACCGTGCGCACGGAGATCACGGCTCAGACCTCCGGTGGGGTGCGGTCGTCGATGTCGGCCGGGGTGAACTGCTCGCGTTTCGTGGTGAGCGCCCAGCGGTGGCCGTCGGGGTCGACGATGCGGCCGTAACGCTCGCCGAAGAACATCTCCTGGATCGGCGCCTCGATGCTCGCGCCCGCGAACACCGCGCGCCGGGCGAGGTCGTCGGGGTCGGTGGTCTCGAGCGTGAGCAGCATCGGGGTGCCGCCGATCGTGCCGGGCGCGAGCGCGTCGAGCTGCGGGATTTCCTCGCTGAGCAGGAGCCTGGCGTCACCGATCGCGAGTTCGAGGAAGAGGACGGTGCCGTCGGGCAGCACGTTGCGGAACAGCTCGACCGCGCCGAATGCCTTGCGGTAGAAGGAAAGCGCGGCTTGCACGTCCTTGACGAACAGGTGCGGGACGAGGCCGAGCGCGCGTGCGTGGTTCATGCGGCGCCCGTCTGGTCGAGCAACCCGGCCTGGCCGGCGGCCGCGACCAGCCTGCTGAGCAGCGCGGCTTCCTGCGCGGCTCGTTCGCGGCCTTGCGGGGTGAGCCGGTAGTAGCGGCGGCGCGCGTCGTGTGGCTCGTCCTCGCGGGCGTCGGGGACCTCTTCGAGCAGGCCGTCCGCGGCGAGCCTGGCCAGCGTGCGGTAGAGCGTGCCCGGTCCCAATTGGACGGACCCGCCGGTGACCTCGCTGATGAAACCCATGATCCCGTAACCATGCGCCTTGCCGCCCGCGAGCGCGAGCAGGACTTGGAACCCTGCCGGGGTAAGCGGGTTGCTTTCGGCCATGCCCGGAGCATACACTCCACGCTCGTTGTATCCATGGTGGATATAGTGGGGAGCTCGCATGATTCGCGGAGTGCACAAGATCGTCGTCCCGGTGACCGACCAGGCGCGGGCGGTCCGGTTCTGGACCGAGACCATCGGGTTCACGGTCACCACGGACGTCCCGTACGACGACAAGGGCAACCGGTGGATCGAGGTGACCTCGGCCGACGGCGCGGTCGCGTTGATACTCAGCGCCGACCCCGTCGACGCCCGCCCCGCCGTGCGCGACGAGCTGCCGACGTCGAACTTCTTCTTCTACGCCGACGACCTCGAGAAGACCTACGCCGAGCTGACCGCCCGAGGCGTCGACTTCCCGGCCCCGCCCGAAAAACAACCCTGGGGCTGGTGGTCCATGTTCGCCGACAGCGAGGGCAACCGCTTCGCCCTCCAGCCCCGGGACTAGCGAAAAAAATCCCAATGTGGCATTGGTCAGGTTTCAGGCCGCCAATGTGGCTTTCGTCAGACCAAAGCTGACGAAAGCCACATTGGGATTTTTTTACCGGCCGAGGAGCTGGGTGAGCGCGGTGGACAGGGCGGCTGGGGGGTTGGGGGTGGCGGGTGAGCGCCAGGCGACCATGCCGTCGGGGCGGACCAGGGAGGCGCCGCCGGGGGTGAGGCCGAAGGTGCCCGGCGGGGTCACGTGGTGGTCGATGCGGAGGCCGGTCTCGGCGGAGACGGCCGAGGCGGCGGGTGCCCAGGTGCCGTCCGAGAACAGGGCCCAGCCCAGGCCGAGTACGTCCACTGTGGACTGGCCGGTCCCCAGCGCCACGTTGGGGGCGCGGAAGCCCGGGCGGCCGGTCGGTTCGAAGGGGTTCTCGGTGCGGGCGGGGTCGTCATCCTCGGCGAGGACGGCCGTGGAGCGGTAGCGGAAACCGAGGCAGAGTGCCATCGGCTCCTCCGCCGGGGTCAGGCCGGTGACGTCCAGGTCGGGGTGCATGCGCTGCTTCATGTTGTGCAGCGAGGTGTCGATGACCATCCGCGCGTACGGCCTGCGCTCGGCCTCGTAGGTGTCGAGCAGCGCGTCGGACGCCTCCCCGCGCAGGACCGCCGCCAGTTTCCAGGCGAGGTCGTGGCCGTCGCCGATGGCCGTGTTGCCGCCCATGCCGCCGGTCGGCGGGGTCACCTTCGCCGCGTCGCCGACCAGGAACACCCGGCCGGACCGGAACCGCCGCGCGAGGCGGGCCGCGATCTCCCAGGGCGCGGTCCAGTGGAGTACCGGTTCGAGGTCCGGCTCGTCCGTCGCGATCCGGATCATCTCGACCAGCCGCTCCGGCGTGAAGTCCTCCGGCGACTCGCCTTTCGACGGGTGGTAGTCCGGCGCGAACCCGTAGTGGTCCGGGGTGTCGGTGCTGCAGAACCCGGCCGTGAAATGCGGGTTCTGCAGGTAGAACAGATCGGTGACGTCGGTGCGGACCCGGTCGCCGAGGTTCGCCTCGAAGAGCACGCCGAGGCAGTGGGAGAGCGAGCCGGGCCCGTCGGTCTCGATGCCCAGCGCCGAGCGGATCCGGCTGCGGCCACCGTCGGCCGCGATCAGGTAGCGCGCCCGGACCGTGGTCTCTTCGCCGGACGAGCGCAGCACCGCGGTGACCCCGTCCTCGTCCTGCGTGAACGAGACGAGCTCGGTGTTGAAACGCACGGTCGCGCCGAACTTCTCCGCGCGCCGCAGCATGATCGGCTCGACCAGGTCCTGACCGGCCATGCCGTGCGGCATCGCGGTCGCCGCGCTGACGTCGACCGCGCCGACGTCGTCATAGAGCCGGTGGAACACCTGCCCGCCCAGGCTCGCGGCGACGGTGATCCGCAAACCGCCCCGTGCGCGCGGGCTCGCGTCGAGCACCTCTTCGTCGATGCCGGCGAAGCGGAACAGCTCCATCGTGCGCCAGCTCTGCCCGGCCGCGCGCGGATGGATCGACGTGCTCGCGTGCCGGTCGACCGTGAGCACGTCCACCCCGTGCTGTGCCAAGAACATCGTCGCCGAGAGGCCCCCGTAGCCCGCCCCCACGACCAGTACGTCAACCATGATTCCCCTCCGTTGCCAAATATCTTAGCAACGAAGATATCTCACGAACTAAGAGGAGTCAACGCCCAGCGCGTCTTCTTCCAGGGCTTGAACACCGAGACCTGCGTCGCGAACAGCAGCAGCATCAGCCCGGCCGACATCGCGGTGACCAGCATGATCGCCGTCTTCCCGATCGGCTCACCGCGCGCCGCGAGCTCGGACGCCCGCGAGAACGCCGGGACGACCCCGAGGTTCCCGCCCAGCAGCAGCGCGATGTTGGCCGCCAGCTTGAGGATCACCCAGTAGTGCTTGATCAGCCCCCACTTGGTGCCCAGCGACAGCACGACGCCGCTGACGAAGGTCAGCACGCTCGCCGGGAAGTAGAAGATGTCGCCGAGCCTGCCCGCGACGATGTGCGCGCTCTGATCACCCATCACGCCCAGCGCGAGGATGCACACCTCGACGCCGATCCAGGCGACCGACGCGACGATGTGAACGTAGAGCCACCACTTGCGGGTGGCGGGCCGCATTCTCCAGTCCATGCCGAAGAGGATCGCGGCGCGGCCCGTGTCGCGTCGTCCGGCACCGGACGTCAGTTCCTCGTACGCCCGAAAGAGTACGTGGCGCTCCCACGTCGTGAGAGACATTGGCCGCCCGCGTGCGCGGCGTTAGCGTCGGCGCAAAGCCGTTGAGCCACAAGGAGTATTCATGAGCGCCTGGTCATTCGAGACGAAGCAGATCCACGCGGGCGCCGCTCCGGACCCGGCGACCGGCGCCCGCGCGACGCCGATCTACCAGACCACGTCCTACGTCTTCCGCGACAGCCAGCACGGCGCCGATCTGTTCAGCCTCGCCGAGCCGGGCCACATCTACACCCGCATCAACAACCCGACGCAGGACGTGCTCGAGCAGCGGGTGGCCGCGCTCGAAGGCGGCGTCGCGGCGCTCGCGTTCGCGTCCGGCTCGGCGGCGACCACGGCGGCGATCCTCAACCTGGCCAACGCGGGCGACCACTTCGTCTCCAGCCCCTCGCTCTACGGCGGCACGTACAACCTTTTCCATTACACACTCCCGAAACTGGGCATCGAGGTCACCTTCATCGACGACCAGGACGACCTGGAGCAGTGGCGCGCCGCGGTCCGCCCGAACACCAAGCTCTTCTTCGGCGAGACGCTCGCCAACCCCGGCAGCAACGTGCTCGACATCCGCGCGGTCGCCGACGTCGCGCACGAGGCAGGGGTGCCGCTGGTGGTCGACAACACCGTCCCGACGCCGGTGCTGCTGCGCCCGATCGAGCACGGCGCCGACATCGTGATCCACTCCGCCACCAAGTACCTCGGCGGGCACGGCACCACGGTCGCCGGTCTGCTCGTCGACGGCGGCACCTTCGACTTCGGCGCGAACCCGGAGAAGTTCCCCGGCTTCAACGAGCCCGACCCCAGCTACCACGGCCTGAAGTACTGGGAGGCGCTCGGCCACGGCGCGTTCGCGGCCAAGGCGCGCGTGCAGCTGCTGCGTGACACCGGCGCCGCCATCGCGCCGTTCAACAGTTTCCTTATCCTGCAAGGCATCGAGACGCTGTCGCTGCGCATCGAGCGGCACGTGTCCAACGCCAAGGCGCTCGCCGAATGGCTTGAGCAGCGCGACGAAGTCGAGAAGGTCTACTACGCCAGCCTGCCGTCGAGCCCGTATTACAACGCGGCTCAGAAGTACCTGCCGGGCGGCGCGGGAGCGGTGCTCTCGTTCGACCTGCGTGGCGGCGTCGAGGCGGGCCGCGCGTTCGTCGACGGCACCGAGCTGCACAGCCAGCTGGTCAACATCGGCGACGTGCGCAGCCTGATCGTGCACCCGGCTTCGACCACGCACAGCCAGCTTTCGCCGGAGGAGCAGCTCGCCAGCGGCGTCACGCCGGGCCTGGTGCGCCTCGCCGTCGGGCTGGAAGGCATCGAGGACCTCAAGGCCGACCTGGAGGCGGGATTCCGGGCGGCCAAGGCGGCGCTGTGACCGTGCCCGTCACGGGCGCGTGGCGGACCTCGGATCACCCTGGCCGCAGGCAATGGGTCACGGGCGGGCCGATACGGACGGAGGCGGGCGGCGTGCTGCCCGCCT
The DNA here is from genome assembly GCF_900107045.1 of Amycolatopsis xylanica. Classification (GTDB taxonomy): domain Bacteria; phylum Actinomycetota; class Actinomycetes; order Mycobacteriales; family Pseudonocardiaceae; genus Amycolatopsis; species Amycolatopsis xylanica. The sequence goes on along the minus strand of NZ_FNON01000003.1, from coordinate 679,072 downwards.
TCTCCCTCGCGTACGAGACGTGGGGCACGCTGAACTCCGACGCCTCGAACGCCGTGCTGGTCGAGCACGCCTTGACCGGCGACAGCCACGCGGCCGGGCCGGCCGGGCCCGGCCATGTCACGCCCGGCTGGTGGGACGGCCTGATCGGGCCCGGCAAGGCGCTGGACACCGGCGAGTACTTCGTCGTGGTGCCGAACGTGCTCGGCGGCTGCCAGGGCTCGACCGGCCCGTCTTCACCCGACGCGGACGGAAGGCCTTGGGGCAGCAGGTTTCCCTCGCTGACCACACGCGACCTGGTCACCGCCGAGACGCTGCTCGCCGACACGCTCGGGATCGAGCGCTGGGCCGCGGTGCTCGGCGGCTCGATGGGCGGCATGCGGGCGCTGGAATGGGCGGTGACCTGGCCGCCGCGGGTCGGCGCGCTGCTCGTGCTCGCGTCGACCGCGCAGGCGTCGGCCGAACAGATCGCCTGGGCGTCCCCGCAGCTGCACGCCATCCGTTCGGACCCCGGCTGGCACGGTGGCGATTTCTACGACGCGCGGGAAGGGCCGCATCGCGGGCTCGGGATCGCGCGGCGGATCGCGCATGTGACCTACCGCAGCGAACCTGAGCTGGCCGAGCGCTTCGGGCGGCAGAGCCAAGCCGACGGCCGATTCGCCGTGGAGTCCTATTTGGACCATCACGCCGACAAGCTGGTGCGGCGCTTCGACGCGGGCAGCTACGTGGTGCTCACCGAGTCGATGAACGCCCATGACGTCGGCCGTGACCGCGGCGGGGTCGCGGCCGCGCTGAGCCGGGTCACCGCGCGCACGATCGTCGCGGGCGTCGACAGCGACCGGCTGTACCCGCTCGCGCAGTCCCGCGCGCTCGCCGAGGGGCTCGGCGGCGAAGTGGCCGTGGTGACCTCGCCTTACGGGCACGACTCGTTCCTGATCGAGACCGATCAGATCGCCGCGCTGGTCAAGGCACTTCTGGGTTGAGGCCCGGGATAAAGCGGGCTTTATCCCGGGCCGGCATAAAGCCCGCTTTATCCCGTCACCGCGTCCGCGATCCAGGTGGCGACGGGCAGGTCGCGCTCCAGGCATTCGGCCGAGAGCCGGATCGTCCAGCGCAGCGCCTGCAGGACGAGGCTGTCGACCTCGTCGGGCGCCGCGTTGGCCAGCGCGATCTCGACCTGCTCCTCGGCGGCCTCGGTGTTGCCGTGCACCTCCGCCAGCAACGTGCGCACGGCCGTACGCACGGGCGGGTCGGCCTGGTCGATCGAGACCTCTTCGCCGTCCTCGTCGAACACCTGCACCTTGACCGGCGCACTGCCACCGTCGCCCAGCGTGGACACCATCGCGCTGCACTCACCGAAGAGCAGCATCATCAATGCCCTGGTCTCGGCCGACTGCGCCTCGGGCTCGGCCGCTGACGGCGCCACCTCGTCGAGTGCCTCGGCGTCCTCACCCAGGCTGATCGCGACGAGGGCGCGTTGCGCCTTTTCGACGAGCCGCTGCTCGTCCTCGCTCCTGTCCGGCTGCACGTGTCCCATCAAACACCAGCTTGCCAAGGTTTGGGGTAGTCCGTGCGAGCGAGGGGTGATCACCTCGCGGCGTGCAGTGCTCCCAGCGCGAGCCTGCCCAGCAGCTCAGCCAGCTCTTCGTCACCGAGATGGCGGTTGTACGGGGTCGAATTGATCAGCCCGAACACCGCGTGTGCCGCCGAGCGCGCCTGGCGCTCGCCGACGCCGGGCACGGCCTCGGAAATCGCGCGCACCCAGACCTCGACGTAGCGGCGTTGCAGCCCGCGCACCTGCTTGCGGTCGTGGTCGGTGAGATTGCCGAGGTTGCGCTCCTGCACGGTGATCAGCGCCGGATGCGCGAGCGCGAAGTCGACGTGGAACGCCACGAGCGCGGCGAGCACCTCGTCGGGGCCGCCGTCGTGCGCCACCCGCGCGGTGCCGCCGTCGAGCAGGAACTGGCTGATCGAGTTGAGCATCTCGCCGAGGATGGCGTCCTTGCTGCGGAAGTGCCGGTACAGCGCGGGCCCGGAGATGCCGACGGCCGCGCCGATGTCGTCGATGCCGACGCCGTGGAAGCCGTGGTGGGCGAAGAGCTCGGCCGCGGCGGTCATGATCTGTTCGCGCCTGTTCGCCTTCTCGCCGTTCACGAGTGGGGTGGTGTTGGCCGGCATGGCCTTATCTTAAGTCGCTGTGTTAGCGGGCGCTAACACAGTAGGCAGTACTACTTCCTGCTTGGGCCAAGCGGGTTACCTGGGGAAACACCTCTTCTCATGTCGATGAGACACCTGGTATTGATCTGTCACGTTGCTACGTCACAAAGGAGTGACCCATGGCCGTCCCTGCCCGAAAACTCTCACTGATTCGGATGAGCGCGGCCCTGGGGGTCGCAGCGCTCGCGATGCTCGGTGTCGTGAGCCCCGCCAACGCCATCCAGGCGACCAACTACGTCGCGCTCGGCGACTCCTACTCTTCCGGCGTGGGCGCCGGGAGTTACGGCAGTTCCGGTGGCTGCAAGCGCAGCGCCAACTCCTACCCGCAGCTGTGGGCGAACAAGCACGCCGGCACCACGTTCACCTTCGTCGCCTGCTCGGGCGCGCGCACCGGCGACGCGCTCAACCAGGCCGACTCGATCACCTCGGCCGCCACGCTGGTGACCATCTCGATCGGCGGCAACGACGCCGGATTCACCGACGTGATCACCAAGTGCACCCTGGGTTCCGACCAGGACTGCGTCAACCGGGTGAACACCGCCAAGGCGTACGCCACCGGCACGCTCCCGGGGTTGCTGGACGGCGTCTACAACAAGATCAAGTCGAAGGCGCCCAACGCACGCCTGATCGTGCTCGGCTACCCGCGCTTCTACACGGTGCCCGGGTCGTGCAGCGTCGGGCTGAGTGACACCAAGCGGTCCGCGATCAACTCGGGCGCGGACACCATCGCGTCGGTGACCTCGGGCCGGGCTTCCGCCGCGGGCGCGACCTTCGTGGACGTGCGAGGCTCGTTCACGGGACACAACATCTGCTCGGGCGGCACCTCCTACCTGAACAGCCTGACCTGGCCGGTGGACGAGTCCTACCACCCGACCGCGCTCGGGCAGTCCAACGGCTACTACCCGCCGCTGGCCTCGGTCACCGGGTGACACTGGTTCGAAGATGAAGCCGGGCCGTCTCCGCGACGGCCCGGCTTTTCCTATTCATCGATCATTCCGATTCATGAATTGTCAGCTCGGCGCTACTTCTCCAGGTCGCGCTGAGCTGAACGGGTTGCTTAATCACGTTTACCGGTTTTGGGATGGTATTCGTTTTCGCACCCCGTCACCCCATTCCCGAAGGAGCCGACCTGTGCCTGACACCGTCGTCAGAAGCTTCCGCTGGCTGAGCGCGCTCACCGTGCTCGCGTTACTGGGTCTCGCGACACCGGCGCTCGCCGTCAAGGCGGCCACCTACTTCGCGCTCGGCGATTCCTACTCGTCCGGCGTGGGCGCCGGGAGTTACGGCAATTCCGGAAGCTGCAAACGCAGCGCCAACGCTTATCCGCAGCTATGGGCGAACAAGCACGCCGGCACGAACTTCACTTTTCTCGCGTGTTCAGGCGCGCGCACGGGTGACGTGCTGAACCAGGCGAACTCGATCACCTCGGCGGCCACGCTGGTCACCGTTTCGGTCGGCGGCAACGACGCCGGGTTCGTCGACGTGATCACCAAGTGCACACTCGGCTCGGACCAGGACTGCGTCAACCGGGTGAACACCGCCAAGGACTACGCCACGAACACCCTTCCCGGCCTGCTGACCACTGTGTACAACAAGATCAAGTCGAAAGCGCCGAACGCGCGGCTGATCGTGGTCGGGTATCCGCGGTTCTACGCGGTGCCAGGGTCCTGTGGCACCGGGCTGAGCGACGCCAAGCGGTCCGCGATCAACGGGGGTATCGACGTGGCGACCGGCGTGCTGTCGCAGCGCGCGCAGGCCGCGGGCGCGACCTTCGTGGACGTGCGCGGGTCGTTCACCGGGCACAACATCTGCGCCTCTGGCGAGTCGTACCTGAACAGCCTGACGTTCCCGGTCGACGAGTCGTATCACCCGACCGTCGCGGGCCAGGCCAAGGGCTACTACCCGCCGCTGGCCGCCGTCACCGGCTAGGCCCGCTCCTCGGGGTCGTGAGTGGTACGGCCGGTTCTAACCGGTCACGCCACTCACGACCCCCGTAAACTGGGATGCGGCCTCGGTCCCCCTGACTCGAAGGAGTGACCTGTGGCCATCCGTACCCTCATCGCGGCGTTCTTGCTGATCATCGGGCTCGCGGCGCCCGCGGCCGCCGCCGACGCCTACTTCGCGCTCGGTGACTCGTATTCGTCCGGCCTCGGCGCCGGGAAGTACGGCACTTCCGGCAAGTGCAAGCGCAGCGTCAACGCGTACCCGCAGCTCTGGGTGAACGAGCACGCCGGGACCAAGCTCACCTTCCTCGCCTGCTCGGGCGCGACCACGGCCGACGTGCTGACCCAAGCCGGGTCGATCACCCCGGACGCCACCCTGGTCACGCTGTCCGTCGGCGGCACCGACGCCGGTTTCTCCGACGTCATGGTCACCTGCGTGCTCAACTCCGAGCAGGCGTGCGCGAAACGCGTCGACGTCGCGCGGAAGTTCATCACCGAAACGCTCCCGGGCCGCCTCGACGCGGTGCTCGCGAAGATCAAGGCCGCGGCTCCGAACGCCCGGGTCTTCCTGCTGGGCTACCCGCACCTGTTCGCCGACGACGGCTCGTGCGGCTTCAGCATCGGGATGCGCAAGGCGATCAACGCGGGCGCCGACACGATGGCGGCCGTCGAGGCGGAGCGGGCGTCGGCGGCCGGAGTGACCTTCGTGGACGTACGCGCCGCGTTCACCGGGCACAACGTCTGCGCCGCTGGCTCTCAGTATCTGCACGGCATCGCTTCGCCACTGGAGGAGTCGTTCCATCCCACGAAAGCGGGGCAGTTCGGCTACTTCAGGGCACTCGCCATGGTTACCGACGGGTAGTCCGTCACCTCGCCTGGACACCTTGGTTAGCGGTTGTTAACATCGCGGTGTTAACGACGGCTAACATCGAGGAGCCATGGACAGGCCCGTGCTGACCAGTTCCGCGGATCCGCGGAGCGACGAGTATTCGCGCAACGTCACCGCTCACGCCGAACTGGTCGAGGACCTGCGCAAGCGGCTGTCCGTGGCCCGCCTCGGCGGTCCCGAGAAGTCGCGCGCGCGGCATGTGGAGCGCGGCAAGCTGCTCCCGCGCGACCGCGTCGACACCCTGCTCGACCCCGGTTCGCCGTTCCTGGAGCTCTCGCCGCTCGCGGCGACCGGGCTCTACGACGACGAGGCGCCCGCCGCCGGCATCATCACCGGCATCGGCCGGGTGTCCGGCCGCGAGTGCGTGATCGTCGCGAACGACGCCACGGTCAAGGGTGGCACCTACTACCCGATGACCGTCAAGAAGCACCTGCGCGCGCAGGAAGTCGCGCTGCACAACAATCTTCCGTGCGTCTACCTGGTCGACTCCGGCGGCGCGTTCCTGCCCAAGCAGGACGACGTCTTCCCCGACCGTGAGCACTTCGGGCGCATCTTCTACAACCAGGCGACCATGTCCGCGCGCGGGATCCCGCAGGTGGCGGCCGTGCTCGGCTCGTGCACCGCCGGTGGCGCCTACGTGCCCGCGATGAGCGACGAAGCGGTCATCGTGCGGAACCAGGGCACGATCTTCCTCGGCGGCCCGCCGCTGGTGAAGGCCGCGACCGGCGAGGTCGTCACGGCCGAGGAGCTCGGCGGCGGCGACGTACACGCCCGGCAGTCCGGCGTGACCGATCACCTGGCCGAGAACGACGCGCACGCGCTGAAGATGGTCCGCTCGATCGTCTCGACGCTCGGCCCGCGCACGCCGCGGCCGTGGGACGTGCTGCCGACCGAGGAACCGGCCGTCGACCCCGATCTCTACGGTGTGGTCCCTACCGACCCGCGTACCCCGTACGACGTGCGCGAGGTGATCGCGCGGATCGTCGATGGCAGCCGGTTCGCCGAATTCAAGAAGGAATACGGCTCGACGCTGGTCACCGGGTTCGCGCACATCCACGGGCACCCGGTCGGCATCATCGCGAACAACGGCGTGCTGTTCGCCGAGTCCGCGATGAAGGGCGCGCACTTCATCGAGCTGTGCGACAAGCGCTCGATTCCCTTGCTGTTCCTGCAGAACATCACCGGGTTCATGGTCGGGCGCGCGTACGAGGCGGGCGGCATCGCCAAGCACGGCGCGAAGATGGTCACCGCGGTCGCGTGCGCGCGGGTGCCGAAGCTGACCGTGATCATCGGCGGGTCGTTCGGCGCGGGCAACTACTCCATGTGCGGGCGGGCGTATTCGCCGCGCTTCCTGTGGATGTGGCCCAACGCGCGGATTTCCGTGATGGGTGGCGAGCAGGCCGCTTCGGTGCTGTCGACGGTGCGCCGCGACGCCATCGAGGCGCGTGGCGGTGAATGGTCCACTGAGGACGAAGAGACCTTCAAGGACCCGATCCGCCAGCAGTACGAAGCCCAGGGCAGCCCGTACTACTCGACGGCGCGGCTGTGGGACGACGGCGTGATCGACCCGGCGGACACCCGCACGGTGGTCGGGCTCGCGCTGGGCGCTGCGGCGAACGCGCCGCTGGAACCGGTCAACTACGGCGTATTCAGGATGTGACGGCAGTGTTCGACGCGGTTCTGGTCGCCAATCGTGGCGAGATCGCCGTTCGGGTCATCCGGACCCTGCGGGACATGGGCATTCGTTCGGTCGCGGTGTACAGCGACGCGGACGCCGACGCCAAGCACGTGCGCGAGGCGCACACCGCTGTCCGAATAGGACCGGCGGAGGCAGCCAAGAGCTACCTTTCGATTCCGGCCATCGTTCAGGCGGCGGTCGACTCGGGCGCGCAGGCGGTGCACCCCGGTTATGGCTTCCTGGCGGAGAACGCGGAGTTCGCGCGGGCTTGCGAGGCCGCCGGGCTCGTGTTCATCGGGCCGCCGGTGAGCGCGATCGACGCCATGGGAGACAAGATCCGGGCCAAGGCGACGGTTTCGTCGGCCGGTGTCCCTGTCGTGCCCGGAGCGTCCGATGTGGACATCCCGGAGGGCGGCTTCGCGGAAGCGGCCGCCAAGGTCGGGTTCCCGTTGCTGCTCAAGCCTTCCGCCGGTGGCGGCGGCAAGGGCATGCGGCTGGTCACGGCTCCCGGCGAGCTGGACGCGGCCGTCGAGTCCGCGCGCCGCGAGGCGAAGGGCTCGTTCGGCGACGACACGCTGCTGATGGAACGGTTCGTCACCACGCCGCGGCACATCGAGATCCAGGTGCTCGCGGACACGCACGGCAACGTGATCCACCTCGGTGAGCGTGAGTGCAGCCTCCAGCGGCGGCACCAGAAGATCATCGAAGAGGCGCCTTCGGTGCTGCTGGATGAGGAAACCCGCGCCAAGATGGGTGCTTCGGCCGTCGAGGCCGCGCGGTCCGTCGGCTATGTCGGCGCGGGCACGGTCGAGTTCATCATGTCGGCCAAGACGCCCGACGAGTACTTCTTCATGGAGATGAACACGCGGCTTCAGGTCGAGCACCCGGTGACCGAGCTGGTGACCGGACTGGACCTGGTCGAGTGGCAGGTCCGCGTCGCTGCGGGTGAGGTGCTTTCGGTCGCGCAGTCCGACGTCGTCCTCAATGGACACGCGGTGGAAGCCCGTGTCTACGCCGAGGATCCCGCGCGCGGGTTCATCCCGACCGGTGGCACGGTGCTCGCCGTGCACGAGCCGTCCGGCGACGGTGTGCGGGTGGACTCCTGGATGACCGAGGGCACGGTCATCGGCTCGAACTACGACCCGATGCTGGCCAAGGTCATCGCCTGGGGCCCCGACCGCGCGGCCGCGCTGCACCGGCTGGATCTGGCGTTGGCGGACACGGCGCTGCTGGGCGTCGGCACCAACATCGCCTTCCTGCGCGGACTCCTGAACGACGAGGAGGTCAGGGCCGGGCGGCTGGACACCGAACTCGTCGAGCGCCGTCTGTCCACTGTGGTCACCTCGGAGGTTCCGCGTGACTTCTTCGTGGCGGCGGCGATGGACAAGCTGCTGGCCTTACAGCCGTCGGGTTCCATTGTGGACCCGTGGGACATCCCGGACGGCTGGCGTCTCGGCGGCGCCGGCGGGATGAACTTCGGCCTGCGGATCGGCGACGCCGAAGCCTCGGTGCGCATCGAGGGCACGCCCGCGAACGCGCTCGTCACCGTCGACGATCTCGAGCCGGAGCGCATCTCGGCGCGCTGGGACAACGGTGTCCTGGAGGTTCGCCACCCTGGCGGATTCCGCCGCTACCGGCACGTCGCCGGTAAGGGCCGCAGCGTTTGGCTGGCCCGTGACGGGCACTGCGTCGCGGTCGAAGAGCGCGCGGACATCCTTGCCGGGCAAGGGGAATCCGCAGGCGGCGGGCCGGTCAAGAGTCCGATGCCCGGCACCGTGCTGGTGGTCAAGGTCGGCAAGGGTGACGCGGTCAGCGCGGGAACGCCGCTGATGGTCGTCGAGGCGATGAAGATGGAACACACGATCACCGCGCCGGTCGACGGCGTGGTCACCGAACTGCATGTCCAGGCAGGCCAACAGGTCGCGCTGGACGAGGCCCTAGCTGTGGTGACCCCACAAGAGGAGACGGCGTGATCGACTTCCGGTTGGACGAAGAGTACGAGGCGCTGCGCAAGACCGTCGAGGATTTCGCGCGGTCCGAGGTAGCTCCCGTGATCGGCGGGCTTTACGAGCGCGAGGAATTCCCTTACGAGATCGTCGCGAAAATGGGGGAGATGGGCCTGTTCGGCCTGCCGTTCCCCGAGGAGTTCGGCGGCATGGGCGGCGACTACTTCGCGCTGTGCCTGACGCTCGAGGAACTCGCGCGCGTCGACTCGTCGGTCGCGATCACCCTGGAAGCCGGGGTTTCGCTGGGCGCGATGCCGATTTACCGGTTCGGCACCCAGGAGCAGAAGGAGACCTGGCTTCCGCAGCTGACCTCGGGTGAGGCGCTCGGTGCGTTCGGGTTGACCGAACCCGGCGGCGGTTCGGACGCGGGCGCGACACGCACGCGGGCCAAGCTCGACGGCGACAGCTGGGTGATCAACGGCAGCAAGTCGTTCATCACGAACTCGGGCACCGACATCACCAAGCTGGTCACGGTCACCGCGGTCACCGACGTCAAGGAGAACGGCCGTAAGGAGATCTCCGCGATCATCCTGCCGTCGGACACGCCCGGTTTCACGGTCGCGCCGAAGTACTCCAAGGTCGGCTGGAACTGCTCGGACACGCACGAACTCGCCTTCGAGGACTGCCGTGTCCCGGCGGAGAACCTGGTCGGCGACCGCGGCCGCGGCTACGCCCAGTTCCTGTCCATTTTGGACGAAGGCCGCATCGCGATCGCGGCGCTGTCGGTCGGTCTTTCGCAGGGCTGTGTCGACGAGTGCCTGAAGTACGTCAAGGAGCGCGAGGCGTTCGGCAAGAAGATCGGCGAATACCAGGCGATCCAGTTCAAGATCGCCGACATGGAGATCCGCGCGCACACCGCGCGGCTCGCGTACTACCAGGCCGCGTCGAAGATGCTGCGCGGCGAGCCGTTCAAGAAGGAGGCCGCGATCGCCAAGCTCGTCGCCTCCAATGCCGCGATGGACAACTCCCGCGACGCGACCCAGATCTTCGGCGGCTACGGCTTCATGAACGAGTTCCCGGTCGGCCGTTTCTACCGCGACGCCAAGATCCTCGAGATCGGCGAAGGCACCTCCGAGGTCCAGCGCATGCTCATCGCCCGCCACCTCGGCGTCGCCTAGCCCTCGGGGGGTCGTGAGTGTTTTCGCCGGTTCTAACCGGCGAAAACACTCACGACCCCTTCTCGGCTGCCTCGCCCGTGTCCGAGGGTGTGGTCGGGCGTGGGTGAGGGCCTACTTCGCTCGGATCCGTGGGGTGAGGGCCTAGTTCGACCGTATATGCGGGTGAGGGAGGCCCTGACTCGCTCGGTTCGGGTGAGGGAGGCCCTCACTCACGCCGAGCGTGGATGAAGGCCTCTCATACCTGGGCCTAGTGCCTGTCATACCAGGGCCTAGTGCCTGGGTGAGTGCCGTTTGCGTCGTTCAACGCCGCAAACCGCACTCACCTCGCCCCAAACGGACCTCAGCCACTGGTCAATCAGGTTGACTGTGTGGGTTTCGAGGCGTTCAACGACGCATTTCCACCACAGCCACCCCGGTCGTGACCGAGCAAGCGAGACGCGCCACCTTCGACCTTCCGCTCAATAGAACCGGCGATACCACTCGCGAGCGTTCAGCCGTCGCCGAAGGACAAGCAGTCGAAGCCCGGGATCCACTCGATCCCGATCTGCGTCACCTTCGCGTCTTCGGTGTAGTGGCCGTTCTCGTCGTAGTGGTCCTCGATCCACATCTCGTAGCCGCGGTCGTCGTAGCCCGGTGCCATCGCGGTGAAGCCGCGGCGGTACTCGAACGCGTCGCCGTAGGTCGCTTTGACGTCGGCGACGGTCGACCGTGGCGTAGCGGTTGCAGAAACCGTCGTCCCATGGCGGGCCCACCAGGTAGCCGGTGGCCAGTGCCTGCAACGGTGAATGGCCGAGCTTGAGCCGGTGACAGCCCTGGGGCGTGAGCACCTCGTCCGCCGCCGCGGCCGGGGTGAGGCCGCCGATGAGCAGCAGGCAGCCCGCGACTATTCCTGTTGTGGTTGAAGACATCCGTGAATCCCCAATGGTCCGTGGAGTGGTTGGTCGTCCAGGGAGACGCCACCGGCCGGTGGGGGTTGTGCGTGCCGGAACAGGTCTGCGCGATGGGGCGGCCTGCTCGACGAGCGATAACTATACCGGTATAGTTATCGGCATGGTTGAGATCAAGACTCAGGGTGAGCTGGACGTCATGCGCGAGGCCGGGCGGGTCGTCGCGCGGACGCTGCGCGCGGTCAAGGAGGCGTCGGCGATCGGGGTGAGCCTGCGCGAGCTGGACGAGGTCGCGGCGCAGGTCATCGCGGAAAACGGGGCCAAGCCGTCGTTCCTGCACTATCAGCCCAGGTCGGCGCCGACGCCGTTCCCGGCCGTGATCTGCGCGAGCGTCAACGACGCGGTCGTGCACGGGATCCCGTCGGACTACCGGCTCCGCGACGGCGACCTGGTCAGCATCGACGGCGGCGCGTACATCGACGGCTGGCACGGTGACGCCGCGATCAGCTTCGTGGTCGGCGCCGCGGATCCGGCCGACCTGGAGCTCATCGCGACCACCGAGCGCGCACTCCAGGCAGGGATCGACGCGCTGGTGGTGGGCAACAGGCTGGGTGACGTCGGGCATGCCGTCGCGGGTGTCGGCAGGCCTGCCGGGTACGGGCTGCTCGACGATCACGGCGGCCACGGCATCGGCCGGGCGATGCACGAGGACCCGAGCGTGCCGAACGAGGCGCGGCCCGGCCGGGGGCTGAAACTCAAGGCGGGCATGGCGTTCGCGATCGAGCCGATGTTCATCCGAGGTGGCTCCGACGGCTACCGGCACGCGGCGGACGGCTGGACGCTGCACACCCTGGACGGCAGTCGCGCCGCGCATGTCGAACACACCGTCGCGGTCACGGAAAACGGCCCCTGGGTGCTCACCGTCGAGTAGAACTTAGGCATGGTAACTATTCGGAAAGGCGGTCCTGACGACTTCCAGGCCGTGATCCAGTTCTTCGACGACGCCGTTGTCTGGCTGACCGAGCGCGGCAGCGAAGGCCAATGGGGCTCCAAGCCTTGGTCGGGCATCCCCAAGCGCGTCGAGTGGCTGCGCGAGATGGTCGCGGGCCCTGGCGTGTTCATCGCCGAAATCGACGGTGAGCCCGCCGGGGCGCTCATCGTCTCCCAGCAGTGCCCGGACATGGTGACTCCCGTCGACGAGCCGGAGCTCTACATCCGGCTGCTGATCACGTCGCGTAAGCACACCGGCAACGACGTCGGCGGGCACCTGATCCGGCATTCGCTCGCCGAGGCCGAGCGGCTCGGCGTCGGCCTGCTCCGGGTGGACTGCTGGGCGGGCGGCGACGGCGATCTCGTGCGCTACTACGAGGGGCAGGGCTTCACGCCGACGTTCCAGTTCGACCACCAGGGCTGGATCGGTCAGGTATTCGACCGGCGGTTGCCCTAGCCGCACCGGATTGGCATGCTGCCAATAAGGAGGCGAAATGGGCAAGCGACGTTCTTTGCGGGGCAAGGTCATCGTCATCACCGGGGGCGCGCGGGGCATCGGCGCGAAAACGGCCGCCGCGCTGCGTGATCAGGGCGCGAAACTGGCGCTCGGCGACCTCGATCAGGTCGAAGTCGAGAAGACCGCGGCGGAGCTGGACGCGCTCGGATTGTCGCTCGACGTCACCGACATCCGCGGGTTCACCGCGTTCCTCGACGAGGTCGAGCGGCGGCTCGGGCCGATCGACGTGTTGATCAACAACGCCGGGATCATGCCGCTGTCGCCGCTAGACGAGGAGGACGACGCGTCGACCCGGCGGCAGCTGGAGATCAACCTGCACGCGGTCATCCACGGCACGCGCGAGGCGATGCTGCGGATGCGGCCGCGGGCGTCGGGCCACATCGTGAACGTCGCGTCGATGGCGGGCAAGGCCGGTTTCCCCGGCGCGGCGACCTACTGCGCGACGAAGCACGCGGTGGTCGGTTTGTCCGAAGCCGTCCGGCTCGAACTGCGCGGCAGCGGCGTCGAGGTGTCGTGCGTGATGCCGGCGATCGTCCGCACGGAGCTGGCGAGCGGGCTCGGCGAGGCGAAGTTCTTCAAGTCATTGCGGCCGGAAGACGTGGCCGACGCGATCGTCGACGCGTTACGCAGGCCACATTTCGACGTCTTCGTCCCGAAATCATTGGACGCGATGGGAAGAATCACACGGCTGCTGCCGAGGGCGGCCGGTGAATGGATCGCGCGTGCGCTCGGTGGAGACCAGCTTTTGGCTTCAGCGGCCCATTCCAGCGCGCGTTCGGGCTATGAAGCGCGGGCCGCCGAAAGCGCGCCTTCGGTCGGCGCGGACGGCGATTCTTAACTCGGACGGACTAACCGCACCGTCCGAAGTGGACCGCTGGGTGGGATGGCCGTCAGAGTGGTGGTTGAGTCGTGCCCCGGTTACCCGGCAAGATTGCTTCCTCGAACCTTCTTGGAGGCATGAATGGTTTCCGCACCGGCCCGCTTGGCCGCCGCCGCGTCGAACGTGGTCGGGAAGGTGCTGCATGGCGGCGTCGCGGATCTGCGCCCGATGCCGAGGGTGCTGATCGACCAGGGCCCGAACCGCTCGGTCTACCGGATGACCACCGGCGCCGCGCCCGCGTCCGGCCCGCCGATCCTGCTCGTGCCCCCGCTGGCCGCGCCGGCGCTCTGCTTCGACCTGCGCCGCGGCTGCAGCCTCATCGAGCACCTCGTCGAAGACGGCCGCAGCACCTACCTGGTCGACTACGGCAACGTCGCGTTCTCCGACCGCCGTCTCGGCATCGAGCACTGGATCGACGAGGTGCTCCCGCGCGCGATCCGCAAGGTCTCCGCCGACGCGGGCGGTCAGGGCGTGCACCTGGTCTCGTGGTCGCTCGGCGGCATCTTCTCGATGCTCGTCTCGGCCGACCAGCCCGAGCTGCCGATCGAGTCGATCACCGCGATCGGCTCGCCGGTCGACTTCACCGCGATCCCGATCATGGCGCCGTTCCGCCCGCTGGTGGACCTGACCAACGGGCACCTGCTCACCCCGATCTACCGCGCGTTCGGCGGCGCACCGTCCTATTTGGTCAGCAAGGTCTTCCGCGCGACCGGCATCAGCAAGGAGATCACCAAGCCGATCGCGATCTTGAAGAATCTCGACGACCGGGACTACCTCGCGCAGATCGAGGCCGTCGACCACTTCATGGACAACATGATCGCGTACCCGGGCCGGACGTTCGGCCAGCTGTACCACCGGCTGTTCAGGACGAATGACCTGGCCGAAGGGACGGTCGACCTGAACGGCCGCGTCATCTCGCTGGCGGACGTGAAGGTGCCGACCCTGATCGTCGCGGGCGAGAACGACACGATCGCGCCGCGGCCCTCGGTCGAGCGGGTGGTCGGGCTGCTGGAGAACGCGCCGTCGGTGCGGTTCGAGACGGCGCCGGGTGGTCACCTCGGCGTGCTCACCGGCCGCAAGGCGCGTAACTCGACGTGGCGCTACCTGGACGAGTTCCTGGCCGAACAGGTGGTCTAGGGATCGCGGGGCGGGCGGTTCGAGATGTTCTGGATGATGTCGAGAACCGCCCCGCGCAGTGACTGAGCCGGCGCGATGCGCGCGACCATCTCGTTGAGCTGGACGCAGGCCATGGCGACCTCGGCTTCCGCGCGGTTGCGCTGCACGGTGACGGTCGCGAGCAGTAGCGCGGTCAGCGCGACCGAGCCGTCCAGCGCCTGCAGCGTGATCATGCGCAGCGGCAGTGTCATCAAGGAGAACGGCCCCCAGCCATGCGCGGCGGCCAGTATCGCGATCGTGCAGACGGCGAGCGCGCCGCACAGCGCGCCGGCCTGCTCGAAGCGGAGCGCGGCCCAGATCAGCCACGGGAACACGGTGAACAGCAAGGTCGCAGGCGTGGTCGTCGCGACGACCGCCGTGCCGATCATGCCCGTGGCGAGCGCGATCGCCTCGACCCAGCGGCCGAGCGGGACCTCGCGCGGCCACCGGAAGCGGGGCGCGATGAGCAGCAGCGGCGCGACCGTGAGCACGCCCATCGCGTCACCGGTCCACCACACGGTCCACCCAGTCCAGAAGTAGCTGACCGTGCCGGACGCGGCCAGCACCGCCGAGCCGATGGTCGCGCTGACGAGCATCGCACCCAGCGCACCGGCGAACACCAGGAGCAGCGCGTCTTTGAGCCGGTCGAGCTCGCGCCGGAACCCGAGCCGTTTCAGCAGGTAATAGGCGGTCAGCGGCGCCAGCGTGTTGCCGATGGTGATCCCGAGGAACGCCACGATGGGCTCGCCCCCGACGATCGCGTTCGCCGCCAGCGCGCCGAGGCTGATCCCCGGCCAGACCCGCGGGCCGAACAGCAGCAGCGCCGCGAGCGCGATGCCGGTCGGCGGCCAGAGCGGGGTGATCTTCAAGTCGATCATGGCGAGCTGGAAGCCGACCCTGGCGCCGATGAGGTAGGCCGCCGCGACGGCCAAGACCAAGACAGCCCACGGCGTTGTGCGGCCGAACTGGGGGCCTGTTCGGCTCATAGACCGCTCCGGATCGCGCACCATGGATCCGAAAGCCTACCCCGGCTTGGGCCCAGCGCCCGAGAGTCACTTCGGGGCGTCGCACACCCCGAAAGTGACTCTCGTCAGATGCGATAGCCCGAAAGCCACTTTCGTCAGATGCGATCTGACGAAAGTCACTTTCGGGCTTCGGCTCCTACTTGAGCTCGGTCGAGGTCTTGCCGAGGATCCGGCGAGCCACGATCAGCTGCTGGATCTGCTGGGTGCCTTCGAAGATGTCCAGGATCTTCGCGTCGCGCGCCCACTTCTCCAGCAAGGATTCCTCGGTGTAGCCCACGATTCCGGCCAGTTCGACACACTTGAGCGTGATGTCGACGACCGAGCGGCCTGCCTTCGCCTTGGCCATCGAGGCCTGGAGTGAGTTCGGCTTGCGGTTGTCGGCCATCCACGCGGACTCGAGCGTCAGCAGGTAGGCCGACTCGTAGTCCGCCTCGAGCTGGAGGTAGGCCGCCGCGGCCGCGTGCTGGGTGTTGGCGGGCTTGTCGTAGTCGACGACCACGCCCGCGTCGGCGAGGATGCGGGCGGTCTCCTCCAAGGCCGCGCGGGCGACGCCGACGCCCATGGCGGCGACCAGTGGGCGGGTGTTGTCGAAGGTCTGCATGACCCCCGCGAAGCCCTTTTTGGTGTCGATCTCGGGGGTGCCGAGGAGATTGTCCTTGGGGACGCGGCAGTTCTCGAAGCGGAGGACGGCCGTGTCGGACGCCCGGATGCCGAGTTTGTGCTCGACGCGGACGACCTCGAAGCCGGGGGTGCCCTTTTCGACCACGAAGGACTTGATGGCCGCGCGGCCCTTGGTCTTGTCGAGCGTCGCCCAGACGACCACGGCGTCGGCGCGCTCGCCGGAGGTGACGAAGATCTTCTCGCCGTTGAGGACGTACTCGTCGCCGTCGAGGCGGGCGGTCGCGGTGATCGCGGCCGAGTCCGAGCCGCAGCCGGGCTCGGTGATGGCCATCGCGGCCCAGATGCCGGAGAAGCGCTTGAGCTGCTCCTCGTTCGCGACCGACGCGATGGCCGCGTTGCCGAGGCCCTGGCGCGGCATCGTCAGCAAGAGACCGACGTCGCCCCAGCACATCTCGATCGTGCCGAGCACGACGTTGAGGTTGGCGCCGTTGCGGTTGCCCTTCTCGGCTTCCTTCTCGTTGCGGCGGACGCCCGCCGCGCCCGCGCCGCCCTCGCCGGAGGAGTTGAGGCCGTCCAGCAGCGCGGCGAACATGTCCAGCTCGGCCGGGTAGGTGTGCTCGGCGCGGTCGTACTTGCGGGAGATCGGCCGGAAGACCTCGGCCGCGGCCTGGTACGCCTGGTTGATCAGCGCGCCGGCCTTCCTGGGGGCTTCGAGGTTGATCACAGCAGAATTCCGCCTTCCATGACACCGATGGCACGCAGATCGCGGTACCAGCGCTCGACCGGGTGCTCCTTGATGAAGCCGTGCCCGCCGAGCAGCTGCACGCCGGCGTTCCCGATCTGCATTCCCTTGTCCGTGGCCAGCTTGCGGGCCAGCGCGACCTCGCGGGCGTACGGCTTGCCCTGCTCCGCGCGGGCCGCCGCGCGCAGGGTGACCAGGCGCAGGCCTTCGAGTTCGATCGCGATGTCGGCGATCGAGAACGCGACCGCCTGACGGTGGCTGACCGGCTCGCCGAACGCCTGCCGCTCGTTGACGTACGGCACCACGTAGTCGAGGACGGCCTTGGCGGTGCCCGCCGCGAGCGCGGCCCAGCCGAGCCGCGAAAGGCGGACGGCCTCCGTGAACACCTCGGGCTTGCCGCCACCGAGCAACGCGCCCGCAGGCAGGGAAACCTTGTCCAGGTGGAGCTTTCCGGTCGCCGCGCCGCGCAAGCCCATCGCGGGCTCGGACTCGATCGACACGCCCGCGGTCGACGACTCGATGATGAACAGCGCCGGTCCGCGTCCTTCGAGATCGGCGGAGACAACGAAAAGTTCAGCCTGCGCGGCACGCGGGACCAGCGACTTCACGCCGTTGAGCTGGTAGCCCTTCGGCGTGCGCTTGGCCTTGACCGACGGCTTGAACGGGTCGAACAGCGGCGTGCGCTCCTGCAGCGCGAACGCGGCGGCGGGGACGTTCTCGCCGACGAACGCGGGCAGGTAGTCGGCCTGCTGCTGCTCGTCGCCCCACAGCACCAGCGCCGTGCTGACCGCGGACGGCGCGAGCACCGCGAGCGCGAGCCCGAGGTCGCCGTGCGCGAGCGCCTCGGCCACCAGCGCGCCGGTGACGACCGAGCGTTCCGCGCCGACCCCGCCGAGCTCCTCGGGGATGCCGACGAGCGTGATGCCCAGCTCGGCGGCGCGGCTCAGCAGGCCTTCCGGCGCTTCGAGCTTCGCGTCGGCGTCGGCCGCCGCGGGCCGCAGCTGCTCGGCCGCGAACTCGGTGACCGTCTCGACGATGAGCTGCTGATCCTCGCTCGGCGTGAGGTCGAACAGGCCGGTATCGGCGGCGGGTGCCAGCCGTTCCGGCGCGTTGCGCTTCTGGACCGCCTTGAACGTCCGGCCTGCCGCGCCCGCGACCCGGAAGCCGTTGCGGGTGCCAGCGGTGACCAGGCCCTGCAGCGGTTTGCGCAGCCCCGCCTTGTCGATCGCCTTGCTCCCGGCCAGCCGGGTGAGCGCGGACAGGCCGATGCCCATCGCGTCTCGTTTCTTCGGGGCAGCCATGGGTCGCCTCTCCCTCGCGTTACCTACTCACGAGTAGGTTAGCTGGGGTTCGACGGTTTCGCCAGCTCTGGGGTCGTGAGTGATGCGGCCGGTTCTAACCGGCGATCCCACTCATGACCTTTGACCTGCGGTTTCGTTCGAACGCTATAAGGGCCAACACCGTCACCGAGACGATCGCGACCAGCGCCGCGGCGGGTACGTGCTCCAGGAGTGGGGTCGCCGCCAGCAGGAGGACGGCGAGGATCAGGCGCTGGTGGTTCCACGAGCCGAGGTTGCGCCTGCGCAGTGCGGAGAGAGTGAACAGGTAGAGCGCCAGGCCGCCGGTCAACGCCCAGATCGGGACACCGTGCAGTGCTTCTGAGGCGCTGTGGTGCTCAGTGTCGGCGACGTAGAGCAGAGCCTTCTTAAGCCCGAGGGCGACCAGCACGATCCCGGCGATCAGGGGCAGGTGCATGAACGTGTACGAATCCGTGGCGATCTTGACGCGCTCGGCGCCTTCCGCCTTCGTCAGCTTGTGCTCGGACACGTGCGCGACCACGTCGAAGTACGTCCACCACATGCCGGCCGCCAGCGCGAGCCCGCCGGTCGCCGCGCCGACCACGAGCCACGACATCGGCAGCGCCGAGATGCCGATGCCGATGGCCACGATGGATTCGCCGAGCGCGATGATCACGATCAGCCCATACCGTTCCGCGAAATGCCCAGGCTGGTTCACCCGCCACTCCGAGGCCCTGGTGAAGAAGACGTTCCCGTAATCCCACAGCATCGCGACCGCCCACAGCCCGAACTGGGGCCAGCCGCTGAAGAACGTCGCGACGGTGAGGAGCGCGACGCTCGGCAGCACGCCGGGGAACATCCGCAGCAGCACCTTGCGCAGGCCCGGATCGTGCCGCGCGGCGCCGAGGTACGCGACGAGATGCAGCAGCCGCACGGCGAGATAGCAGCCGACGAACAGCAGTGGCGCGTCCAGCCCGCCGGGCAGGTCGGTGAACGCCTCCGGGATCGTCAGCGAGACCAGGAACGACACGGCCATCGCGCCGAACAGCGCGAGCCTGGCGATCCCCTGGTCGACGTGGATGGTGTTGCCGAGCCACACGTATCCGCTCCAGCACCACCACAGCACGGTGAGCATCGCCATGCCCTGGCCGATGCCGAGCGGCGACAGGTGATCGGCCATCAGCTGGGTGGTCTGCGTGATCGCGTAGACGAAGACGAGGTCGAAGAACAACTCGAGGGTGGAGACGCGGTGATCCTCGTCTGCCGTGACGAGGTGCAGGCGGCTAGTCGTGGGCACGCGCGACAGTATGACCGCGAACGCGCGCCGAAGCGCGTGGTTTCGCCCGATGGCGAACATGGTGGGGCTGACCCCCGTGCCGATACTCGGGTTCGCGGGATCGTTGGCGGCCGCTTGGCCTCCTAGGCTCGTTTCCGGTTAATCGACAACGAGGGGGTCTCATGCGAATGTCCTTGCCCTGCAAGCGAATCGCCGCGTCGGCAGGCATCGTCGCGCTGCTCGCGGCGACCATGGCCGGTCCGGCGGCCGCCACCGGGCACCGGCCGGTCCAGCGCGCGCTCGACTCGGTCGTCGCCGCCGGCACGCCCGGCGCACAGGTCACCACACGCGGCTACTCGCTGCGCAGTGGCGTCGGTGATGTGAACACCGGCGCGCCGATGCCGTGGCACAGCCACTTCCGCGCGGGCAGTGTCACCAAGCCGTTCGTCGCGGTTCTGGTGCTGCAACTGGTCGGTGAAAGCAAGGTCGCGCTGGACGCGCCGGTCACCCGCTACCTGCCGGAGGCGAACACCGGCGCGGTCACCGTCCGCCAGATCCTGCAGCACACCAGCGGGCTGCCCGATTACCTCGACGAGTTCCGCGACGTCGACCTGGAGACGGTCCGTCATCGCGGCGCCGAGCCCGCCGAGCTGCTGGCGCTCGCGATGAAGCACCCGCCGCTGTTCCCGCCGGGCGCGAAGTGGTCGTACTCCAACACCAACTACGTACTCGCCGGAATGCTGATCGAGCGGGTGACCGGCCGGAAGGTCCAGGCCGAGATGTCCGCTCGCATCCTCCGGCCGCTCGGCCTGCGCGACACGTACCTGCCGGTGCGTGGTGATGAGCGGCTGCCCGCGCCGCATCCGCGCGGCTACCTGCCCGCGAAGGGCTCGCTGGTGGACTTCACCGAGTTCGACGCCACGATCGCCTGGGCCGCCGGCGGGCTGGTGACCTCGGGAGAGGATCTCAACCGGTTCTTCACCGCGCTGCTCGCCGGTCGGTTGCTGCGGCCCGCGGAGCTGGCCGAGATGAAGCGCACGGTGCCGTCCTGGGAGGGAGCGGAGTACGGACTCGGGCTGGGACGGCTGACCATGTCCTGTGGCAAGGACTTCTGGGGCCACGGCGGTGACATCCCCGGGTTCGCGACGCTCGCGCTGGCGGCCCCGGACGGCCGGGCGGTCACGGTCGAAGCCAACCGCGACCCGGTGACCCCGGAGATCCACGCGAACATGCAGGCCACGCTCGACGCCGCGCTCTGCGCCAAGTAGGGGCTCGCGAAAGCCCGAAAGCCACTTTTGTCAGGTCGCATCTGACGAAAGTGGCTTTCGGGCTTTTCAGGCCAGGCCGAGCACCGCGGTCATCAGTGCGACGAGTTCCGCTTCCAGGTTGGGGCGGGTGTTCACCCGGCGCGTCCGGGTCAGGTCGTTCGCGATGGTCAGTGCCGCGTGGACGATGATCTTCGACTCGCGCTCGTTGAGCTCCGGACGGATCGTCGACAGCAGGGCCGTCCAGCGGGCGACGTAGTCCTTTTGCACGCGGCGCAGGTCCGCTTTGTCCCGCTCCGGCAGCATGACCGGATCGCCCGAGAAGGAGACCGACAGCTCCGGCGTGTTGCGCAAGGTGTCCACATAGGACGCCGCGAGCCTGCGCAGCGCCTCGCTCTCGTCCGCGCAGCGCATCGCCTGGTCGGCGCCGACGGCCAGGCGGTCGGCCGCGCGGTGGCCGATGGCGACCATGAGTGAGGCCTTCGACGGGAAATGGCGGTAGACGCTCGGGCCGGTGATGCCCGCGGCCGCGCCGATGTCCTCCATGCTGACCGCGTGGAAGCCGCGCTCGCCGAAGAGCGCGGTCGCCGCCGCCAAGAGCTGCTCGCGGCGGGCCGGGGTGCCGACGGTGAGCGGTTCGATAACAGTGGACTTGACGGACTGGGCCGGAATCATCGCGTGCAGGACACGGTGTGCGAGGTCGACCAGTAGCTGGGAGAAGCGCTTCTTTGCGATGGTCGTGTGGTGCACGGAGACGCTCCCGAACACGCTCAGTCCTGCCCAGCACAGCAACTCCGCATCGTCAGGAGTCAACTCCGGACGGTGGATGAGCAGCGCCTTCGTCCAGGCGGAGAGGACCGCGGCCGACCGGCGGCGGATCTCGCGCTGGTCCTCACGCGGCAGGTGCTTGCCCTCCCAGCGCCAGAGCGCGGCGACCTCGCGACGCTCGACGGCCTGGCCTGCGAGTGTGGTGAGCAAGGTCGAGATCTGCTCCGGGCTGCCGTCCGTCAGTGTCTCGGCGGTGGCCGACTCCATGTCGTCGATGCCGGAGAGCACCACGTACGCGAGGATCGCCTGCTTGTCCGCGAAGTGCCGGTAGAGCGCCGGGCCGGTGACGCCGCCAGCCGCGGCGATGTCGTTGATGCCGACGCCGTGGTAGCCGCGGGCGCGGAACAACTCCGCGGCGACCGCGGCCAGCGTGGCCTTGCGGTCGCGCGGGCGGCGCGCGGGTGGGTGATCCATAGGTGAACATACTGTAGCCGAGTTGACTCGGTCGCAACCCATTGACACCATGGGGTTCTGTAGGCATATGTTAATGGCGATTAGCACCCGAAGACGTCGTGCACGAGGGAGTTTCAGTGAGCAGTGAGGCGTACATCTACGAGGCGCTCCGTACGCCTCGCGGCAAGAACAAGGGTGGTGCGCTCCACGGCACCAAGCCCGTCGACCTGGTCGCGGGCCTGATCAACGAACTCCAGGTCCGGCACCCGAACCTCGACCCGGCCGTGATCGACGACATCGTGCTCGGCGTGGTATCCCCGGTCGGCGAGCAGGGCGGTGACATCGCCCGCACCGCCGCGCTGGTCGCGGGCCTGCCGCAGAACGTCGCCGGTGTGCAGCTCAACCGCTTCTGCGCCTCCGGCCTCGAGGCCGTCAACCTGAGCGCGCAGAAGGTCCGCTCCGGCTGGGACCGCCTGGTCATCGGCGGCGGTGTCGAGTCGATGTCGCGCGTGCCCATGGGCTCCGACGGCGGCGCGCTGTTCCTCGACCCGACCACGAACTACGACAACTACATCGTGCCGCAGGGCATCGGCGCCGACCTGATCGCGACGATCGAGGGCTTCACCCGCGACGACGTCGACGAGTTCGCCGTCCGCTCGCAGGAGAAGGCCGAAGCGGCCTGGTCCGGCGGCTACTTCGCCAAGTCCGTGGTGCCGGTCAAGGACATCAACGGCGTGACGATCCTCGACCACGACGAGCACCGCCGCCCCGGCACCACCGCCGAGGGCCTCGGCAAGCTCAAGCCGGCCTTCGCGGGCATCGGCGAGATGGGCGGCTTCGACGCCGTCGCGCTGCAGAAGTACCACTCGGTCGAGCGCATCGACCACGTGCACACCGGCGGCAACTCCTCGGGCATCGTCGACGGCGCGGCCATCGTGCTGCTCGGCGGCGAGCAGGTCGGCAAGGACTTCGGCCTGACCCCGCGCGCCCGCATCGTGGCCACCGCGGTCACCGGCTCCGAACCGACCATCATGCTCACCGGCCCGACCCCGGCCACCGAGAAGGTGCTCGCCACCGCCGGGCTCACCCCGGACGACATCGACCTGTGGGAGCTCAACGAGGCGTTCGCGTCCGTCGTGCTCAAGTGGATCAAGGACCTGAAGCTCGACCCCGAGAAGGTCAACGTCAACGGCGGCGCGATCGCCATGGGTCACCCGCTCGGCGCCACCGGCGCGATGCTGGTCGGCACCGTGGTCGACGAGCTGGAACGCCGCCAGGCGCGCCGCGCGCTGGTCACCCTCTGCATCGGCGGCGGCATGGGCGTCGCGACCATCATCGAGCGGGTCTGAGGAAGAGACAATGACTGAAGCGAAGACCATCCGCTGGGAGCAGGATGCCGACGGCATCGTCGTGCTGACCCTGGACGACCCCAAGCAGTCCGCCAACACGATGAACGCCGACTTCCGCGAGTCGCTGGGCGTGGTCGTGGACCGGCTCGAGGCCGAGAAGGACTCCATCACCGGTGTCGTGCTGACCTCGGCGAAGAAGACCTTCTTCGCCGGTGGCGACCTCAACGACCTGATCCAGGCGCAGCCGGAGCAGGCCGCCGAGATCACCGCGGGCGGCGCGGAGATGAAGGGCCAGATGCGCCGCCTGGAGCAGCTGGGCAAGCCGGTCGTCGCCGCCATCAACGGCGCCGCGCTCGGCGGCGGCCTGGAGCTCGCGCTCGCGACGCACCACCGCATCGTGGCCGACGTCAAGGGCGTGCAGATCGGCCTGCCCGAGGTCACCCTCGGCCTGCTGCCCGGCGGCGGTGGCGTGGTCCGCACCGTGCGCAAGCTCGGCATCCAGAGCGCGCTGCTGAACGTGCTGCTGCAGGGCCAGCGTCACCGCGCGAGCAAGGCGCTGGAACTCGGTCTCGTCGACGAACTCGTTGGCAGCGTTGAAGAACTCGTGCCCGCCGCCAAGGCGTGGATCAAGGCCAACCCCGAGGCCTCGGTCCAGCCGTGGGACGTCAAGGGCTACAAGATCCCCGGCGGCACCCCGTCCAATCCGAGCTTCGCGGCGAACCTGCCCGCGTTCCCGGCGAACCTGCGCAAGCAGATCAAGGGCGCGAACATGCCCGCCCCGCGCGCGATCCTCGCCGCGGCGATCGAGGGCGCGCAGGTCGACTTCGACACCGCCATCAAGATCGAGACCCGCTACTTCGTGAGCCTCGCGACCGGCCAGGTCTCGAAGAACATGACCAAGGCGTTCTTCTTCGACCTGCAGACCATCAACTCCGGTGGTTCGCGGCCGGACGGCTTCGAGAAGTTCCAGGCCAAGAAGGTCGGTGTGGTCGGCGCCGGGATGATGGGCGCGGCCATCGCGTACGTCTCCGCCAAGGCCGGCATCGACGTCGTGCTCAAGGACGTCACGCTCGAAGGCGCCGAAAAGGGCAAGGGCTACGCGGTCAAGCTCGAGGAGAAGGCGCTCTCACGCGGCAAGACCACGCAGGAGAAGTCCGACGCGCTGCTGGCCAAGATCAAGCCGACCGCGGACGCGGCCGACTTCGCGGGCGTCGACTTCGTGATCGAGGCCGTGTTCGAGAGCGTCGAGCTCAAGCACAAGGTCTTCGCCGAGATCGAGGGCATCGTCAACCCCGACGCGGTGCTGGGCTCCAACACCTCGACCCTGCCGATCACCACGCTCGCCGAGGGCGTGCAGCGGACCGAGGACTTCATCGGGATCCACTTCTTCTCGCCGGTCGACAAGATGCCGCTGGTCGAGATCATCTGCGGGGAGAAGACCTCCCCGGCCACGCTGGCCAAGGTCTTCGACTACACCCTGCAGATCAAGAAGACCCCGATCGTCGTCAACGACAGCCGTGGCTTCTTCACCTCGCGCGTCATCGGCACCTTCCTCAACGAGGCCGTGGCCGCGCTGGGCGAGGGCGTCTCGCCGTCGTCGATCGAGCAGGCCGGTGCGCAGGCGGGCTACCCCGCGCCGCCGCTGCAGCTGATGGACGAGCTGACGCTGACGCTGCCCCGCAAGATCCGCAAGGAGACCCGCGAGGCGATCGAGGCCGCCGGCGGCACCTGGAACGCGCACGCGTCCGAGGGCGTCATCGACCGCATGGTGGAGGAGTTCGACCGCAAGGGCCGCTCCACCGGCGCCGGCTTCTACGACTACGACGAGTCCGGCAAGCGGACCGGCCTCTGGCCCGGCCTGCGTGAGGCGTTCAACTCGGGCAGCGCGGACGTGCCGTTCGAGGACCTCAAGGAGCGCATGCTCTTCGCCGAGGCGCTGGAGACGGTGAAGTGCTTCGACGAGGGCGTGCTCACGTCGGTCGCCGACGCCAACATCGGCTCGATCTTCGGCATCGGGTTCCCGGCGTGGACGGGTGGTGTCATCCAGTACATCAACCAGTACGAGGGTGGCCTGGCCGGGTTCGTCGCCCGCTCGCGTGAGCTGGCCGAGCGCTACGGCGACCACTTCCTGCCGCCCGCTTCGCTGGTCGAGAAGGCCGAAAAGGGCGAGATCTACGAATAGTGCGATTTAGCGGGCTTTATCCCGGGTGCTTTTCCCGGGATAAAGCCCGCTAAATCCCGTCTGGCGTGGAACAGCGATGGAACGCCGATGGAACGCCTCTAGTGGTGGAGGACTTTCCGAAACCACAAGGGGACGAGCATGCGAAGACGATGGATGACGGCGCTGGCCGCCTGCGCGACCGTGGCGGCGCTGGCCGTTCCGGTGCCCGCGCTGGCGGCCGGGACCTGTAACGGGCTGCCGGTCACGATCACCGGCACCAGCGGCAACGACACGATCGTGGGCACCGCGGGCAACGACGTCATCGCCGCTGGCGCGGGCAACGACGTGATCTTCGGGCTCGAGGGTGACGACACGGTGTGCGGCGGCACCGGCGACGACCGGTTCGACAGCGGACCCGGCCGCGACACCTTCGTCGCCGAGGCCAGGCCGGACGGGCGCGACACGATCGTCGCCAGGACGGACAGCTTCGAGGACACCGTCACCTACGCCGCTCGCACCACCGCGGTCACGCTCAGCCCTGACGGGGTGGCGAACGACGGCACGCCCGGCGAGGGCGACAACATCAGCGACGTCAACGCCGTCATCGGCGGGTCGGGCAATGACACGCTCACCGACTCGCCCGTCGGCCAGCACGCGCTCAGCGGTGGCCCGGGCAATGACAAGATCACCGGCCACTTCAGCCTCTTCGGCGGCCCCGGCGACGACACGCTCACCATTCCCGCCGGCTCCGGCAGCGCGCTCGCGAAGGGCAATGACGGGAACGACCGGATCACGAACGGCGGGCTCCGGTCGAACCTCACCGGCGACAACGGCGACGACACGATCATCGGCGGCAATGGCGGTGACGTGATCTTCGGTGGCAACGGTGACGATGTGCTCATCGGCGGGACCGGCGCCGACTCCATTTTCGGGGAAGCGGGCAACGACCAGATCGCGGGCGGGCTCGGCGACGACGACATCTCCGGCGGCGACGGTGACGACATCTTCATCGCCACGATCAAGCGGGACGGCGCGGACGGCTTCTTCGGTGGCGCCGGCGTCGACACCGCGGACTACAGCGCGCGGAACAACCTCGCGACCGGCACGATCCTCAGCCTGAGCCTGGACGGCGTCTTCGGCAACGACGGCGAGCCAGGTGAAGGCGACACGCTCGGCGGCGACGTGGAGAACGTCAAGGGCGGCGTCGGCCGGAACTTCATCGTGGGCAACGCGCTCGCGAACAACCTGCGCGGCGGCCAGAGCGCCGACTTCATCGTCGGCGCCGACGGCATCGGCGGCAACGACGTCATCGACGGCGTGCTGACCGGCAACATCTGCAGCTTCGACCCAGGTGACACCGTGACGAACTGCTGACTAGGGGTCGTGAGTGTTGCGGCCGGTTCTAACCGGCCGCAACACTCACGAGGCTTTTAGGGCTCCAGGGCCACCGTAGGCAGCCTGCGCATGCTTTTGGGCAGCCACCACGCGCGGTCGCCCAGCAGGCGCATGACGGCGGGCACGATCAGGCAGCGGATGACCAGCGCGTCCAGCAGGACGGCGACCGCGAGCCCCATGCCGAACTGCTGGAGCATGCGCGACGGGTCCAGCAGGAACGCGCCGAACACCACGATCATGATCGCCGCGGCCGCCGTGATGACCCCGCCGGTCGCCGCGAGCCCCTCGGTGACGGCGTGCCGCGCGTCGCCGGTGCGCTTGTACTCCTCGTGCATGCGCGAGACGAGGAACACCTCGTAGTCCATCGAAAGCCCGAAGACGATCGCGAAGATCATCACCGGCACGAACGCCTCGATCGGCCCGGTCGGCGAGAACACCAGGGTGATCACGCCCAGCGAGGCGCCGATGCTCAGCAGGTTGAGCAGCGCGGCCTTGACCGGGATCAGGATCGACCGGAACACCACCATCAGCAGCAGCGCGGACAGCCCGACGACGACCAGGATGAACAGCGGCAACCGGTCGGTCACGGCCGAGGCGAAGTCCGCGGCGGCCGCCACTGAGCCGCCGACGAGGAATTTCCCTTGTAGTGAAGGCAAAACCTCGGTCCTCAGCTTCTTGACCAGATCGGCGGTCGCCGCGTCCTGCGGAGCCGTGGACGGGTAGACGAGCACGATCGGACCCTGCGGCCGGATGTGGTCGACGCCCGGCGTAGCGGTCAGTTTCCGCTGCACCGCAACGGGATCCGCGTTCTCGGCGACGACGATCAGCGGCCCGTTGAAGCCGGGGCCGAAACCGTCGGCGAGCATGTCGTAGGCCTGGCGCGTGGTCGACTCCGCCGGGTCCGTGCCCGGGTCGGCGAACCCGAGCCGCATCCCCAGCGCGGGCAGGGAAAGCCCGATCAACGCGACGAGCCCGACCGCGAGCGGCGCCCACGGACGGCGCTGCACCGCCTCGCCCAGCTTGCGCCAAGCGTTGCCGTGCTTGACTTTCCGGCGCTGGATGTTCTTCTCGATGCGCTTGCCGAACAGCGACAGCAAGGCGGGCAGCAGCGTGATCGAGGCGATCATGGTGACCAGCACGGTCAACGCGACCGCCAGCGCCACCCCGCGCAGCGAGCCGAGGCCGAGCGCGAGCAGGCCCAGCAGCGCGATCATCACCGTGCAGCCCGCGAAGAGCACCGATCGGCCCGCGGTGTCGAGCGCGCGCCGTGCCGCCGTCTCGCGATCGTGGCCGTCGAGGATTTCGTTGCGGTAGCGGGAAAAGATCAGCAGCGCGTAGTCGACGCCGACGCCCAGCCCGACCAGCATCATCAGCGGCGCGGTGTAGTTCGCGATGTCGACGAGGTGGCTGACCAGCACGATCACGCCGAGCGTGCTGCCGACCGCGAACACCGCGGTGATCACCGGCAGACCGGCCGCGAGCAGCGAGCGGAACAGGAAGACGAGGATCACCAGCGCGGCGAGCAGCCCGATGCCTTCCGACGCCCCGCCGCCGCTCTTCTGCGCGGCCCTGACGGCGTCGCCGCCGAGCGCGACACCGTCCACTTTGGTCGCCGTGTCGATGATCTTGCGGACGTCGTCGCCGGACGTGCCGCCGTCGAGCGCGACGGTCGCGTAGCCGGTTTTGCCGTTCGCGGACAGCACCGGTTTGGCGACCGCTTTGACATGCGGGAGCGTGCGGACTTCGGCGAGCATCGCGTCCACGGAAGCGGTGCCGGGGAAGACGATCTGGATGGTCGCGCCGTTCTCGGGGAACTTGTCGCGGACCTGCTGGGATTCGGTGCCGGGCAAGGAGGTGTCGTTGTGGTACGAGCTGCCAGCCGAGTTGGACGCGACGGTAATGGCCGCGAGGGTGAGCACCCAGAGCACGACGGCGAGCCAGCGATTCCGTTGCGACCACCCGGCGAGCCGCCCCAGCCGGCCTTCGGTGTGAGTCATGGTTTCCATGCCGGAAAGACTCCGGCAGAAGTGCCCGCTGAAGCGTCGTACTCCAGCGGGCACTTCGCGTACTCCCGCGGTCGTCCCTTAGGGACTTCCCCGTACTACCGGAGTTGGCGCACCTCGGACTCACCGTCGGCGCGCAAGTGCGCGAACGCGGTGAAGCCCCACTCCTCGAGCCGCTTCAGCTGGGCCGGGAACTTGCCGCTGCGTTTGATCGCCGACACCTCGCCGTGCTCCGCGCGCAGCCGCCGCGCCGCCGCGAGCGCGTCCGGCACCGGGACGTCGCTTTCGTAGAGCACCGCGGTCTTCGGCCGGTCGAGCTTCTGCTCCAGCAGGTCCACGATCCGCTCGAAGCCGATCGAGAAACCGCAGGCGGGCACGTCCTTGCCCAGCGAACGGCCGACGAGCTTGTCGTAGCGGCCGCCACCCGCCAGTGACGACGTCGTCGACGGGTGGCTGACCTCGAAGATCTGGCCGGTGTAGTAGCCCATGCCGCGCACGAGCGTCGGGTCGAACGCCCACTCGATGCCGTCGAGCCGCTCCAGGCTCGCGGCCGTCGTCGCCAGGTCGCTGACGACCTGCTCGTCGAGGTTCGGCACGACGTCGGTGAGGCTTTCGGCCACCTTCGACGCGGGCAGGTCACGCAGCCGCTCGATGCCGTCCAGCGCCGTCTTGACCGCGCTCTCCGGCAGCCCGCGCTTCTCGATCAGCTCGGCGCGCACGCCGTCCCAGCCGATCTTGTCGAGCTTGTCGAGCGTGATGAAGAACGGCATCCAGTCCTCTTCGGCGAACCCGGCGTGCTGCGCGAGCGCCGAGAGGAACCGCCGGTCGGAGAGCCGGACCGTGCTGTCGGTGAGGCCGACCGCGGCGAGCGCCTCGGTGGTGGCCTCGATCAGCTCGGCCTCGGCGAGCACGGACTCCTCGCCGATCAGGTCGATGTCGCACTGGTAGAACTGCCGGTAGCGGCCCTTCTGCGGCCGCTCGGCGCGCCAGACCGGGCCGACCTGGAACGACCGGAACGGCAGCGGCAGGTTCGCCTGGTTGTTGCCGTAGAACCGGGTGAGCGGGACCGTGAGGTCGAACCGCAGGCCCAGGTCGATCAGGTCGTTCAGCGGCGTCTCGGCCTCGACCTGCTCGGGCAGGCCGCGCTTGAGCACCTGGTAGACGAGCTTGGCGTTCTCGCCGCCCTCACCGCCGGTGAGCCGGGTGATGGCCTCCAGCGCCGGGGTCTCGATGCGCTCGTAGCCGTAGCGCCGGTAGACCTCGGAGATCGTGGCGAGCACGTGGTCCCGATGCGCGACAACCCCTGGTAGCAGGTCGCGGGTGCCACGGGCGGGACTGTTGTCGATCTTCACGTGCTCGGTCCTTCGGGACGGGTTTGTGCTGCTTACGCGGCCGATTCTATCGGGCGCGCGCTAACCGATTTCGTCGGCGGGCAGCCCGCCGAAGCCACAGCTCGCCCGCTGGGTCTCGCGCATCATGATCTCGAGGTCCTTGCCGTCGCCCGGGATCGGTCAATCGGCGGAAAGCCATTTCGGGGTGATCATGGCCGATTCGTAGGCCAGCACGACCACTTGCGCACGATCGCGGACGCCGAGCTTGGTCATGATGCGGCTGACATGGGTCTTCGCCGTGGCCGGGCTGAGCACGAGCTCGGCGGCGATCTCGTCATTGGACAGTCCGGTCGCGACCAGCGTCATGACCTCGCGCTCGCGTTCGGTCAGCGCGGCCAGCCGCGGCGACGGCGCCGGTCGCGCGGAGCGGCCCGCGAACTCGGAGATCAGCCGCCGCGTGATCGACGGCGCGAGCAGCGCGTCGCCCCTTGCGACCACGCGGACGCCGTGGATCAGTTCCATCGGCTCGGTGTCCTTGACGAGGAAACCGCTCGCGCCGGCCCGCAGCGCGCCGTAGACCTCGTCGTCGAGGTCGAAGGTGGTGAGGATGACGACCTTGGTGCCGGTCAGCTTGGGGTCGGCGAGCAGATGGCGGGTGGCGGTGAGCCCGTCCATGCCCGGCATCCGGATGTCCATCAGCACGACGTCCGGCTGGTGCTCGTGTGCCTGCGCGAGCGCCTGCTTGCCGTCGGCCGCCTCGGCGACCACCTGGATGTCGGCTTCACCGTCCAATATGGACTTGAACCCGGCGCGCACGAGGTTCTGGTCGTCGACCAGCAGCACGCGGATCATCGAGGCAGCCTCGCCAGCACCCGGAACCCGGTCTCCGACGCGGAAGCCGTGAGCTCACCGCCGAGCGCCTCGGCCCGCTCGGTCATGCCGCGGATCCCGTTGCCGGGATTCGCCGTCCCGCCGCGGCCGTCGTCTTCGATCTGCACGGACACATCATGGCCGGTCTCCCGGATCCGGATGGTGACGGTGCTGGCCGCGGCGTGGCGGGTGACGTTGGTGAGCGCCTCCTGCACGATCCGGAACGCGGCCAGGTCGACTTCGGGCGGCAGCGTGGTCACGTCGATTTCCGTCCGCACGGTGAGCCCGCTCGCGCGCACGGCCTCGGCGAGTTCGCTGATCCGCGACACGCTCGGGGCGTCGGCCTGGCGCAGCATGCCGAGCGTCGCGCGGAGTTCTTGGAGCGCTTCCTTGCTGGTGCGCTTGATCGTGCCGAGCGCGTCCTGCGCCTGATCGGGGTCCTTGCTGTGCAACGCCGCGCCCGCTTGGACGTTGATGAGCGCGAGGTGGTGCCCGAGCACGTCGTGCAGCTCGCGCGCGATGCGCAGGCGTTCCTCGGTCGCCCTGCGCCTCGCTTCGTCCTCTTTGGACCGTTCGGCCTCGCGCCGGTAGTGCGTCACGGCGCCGACCGCGACGACGGCGATGAACCACCCGGTCATCAGGAAGAACGCGAAGTTGTCGACATGTCGACCGCTCGTCGAGGTGAGCTCGCCCGCGGTCACCCCGAGCATCGAGGCGGCCGCCAGCCCGGCGGCAGCCGCGACGCGCCCGGCGGCGGCCGAGCTGTACAGCGCGAACGCGAACGTCAGGATGACGATGCCGTCGGGGTCGGTGAGCGGGTAGTACACGGCGCAGCAGGCGAGCGTGAACGCGGTGACCGCGACGGGGAACCGGTGCCTGGCGAACAGCGCGGCGCACGCGGCCACGGTCAGCACCCAGCCGAGCGCGGCGAGCCTGGGTGTTTCGGGATCGTTGACCACCGCCATCACGGAACCGGCGAGCACCGCGACGGTGACCGCGATTTCGGCCGGATACCGGATCGTCACCTCGCCAGCGTAACGCCACCCACCGTCAAAAGATGACGAAATTCCTTCTGTAACAGGAGATCGGCTCGACGCGACTTGCCGGGAACCTGAACATGAGGGAGGTTCCCGTGCGGCACGCATTCTTGAAGGCCGCCACTGGAGTGGCGCTCGGTTTCGCCGTGCTGACCGGCTGCGGCGCTGTCGCGACACCGGGCACCGTGCTCACCACGACGACGCCTCCGTCGACGACCTACCCGCTGCAGGCGCTGCCCACCAGCACGTCGGCGGCAACGCCCACGTCCACCGCCGCGAGCACGACGGCCGTGCAGCCGTTCGTCCCGGCCGTGCCCACACCGAAAACGACGACGACCAAGAAAACGGTCGCCGCCGAATGCGGCGCCGACTACTACCGCAACGTCGACGGGAACTGCGTCCACCGCCCCGGTAGCAGTCCGTCCGGCGCTACGGCCAAATGCAAGGACGGCACTTACTCCTACAGCCAGAACCGCCGGGGCACCTGCTCGGGGCATGGCGGCGTCGCGACCTGGCTCTAACCCGGCTCGGGGTCGTGAGTGTTCCGGCCGGTTCTAACCGGCCTAAACACTCACGACCGGCAATTAGGTAGCATTGCTAACTATGGCTGGCGAGGGTGCGAAGGGTGCTTCGCCGAGGTTGATCGTGGTCGTGCTGGCGTCGTGCGGGCTGGTGGCGTCGTTCATGCAGACGCTGGTCGTGCCGCTGATCCCGGCGTTTCCCCGGCTGCTGAACGCTTCGGCGACCGACGCGTCCTGGGTGGTCACCGTGACGCTGCTGGCGGCGGCCGTGGTGACGCCCGTCAGCGGGCGGCTGGGTGACCTCTACGGCAAGCGGCGGATCCTGCTGGTGAGCCTGGGCTTGCTGATCGCCGGGTCCGTCCTGTCCGCGCTGACCAGCCAACTCGGCCTGATGATCGCCGGGCGCGGGCTGCAGGGATGCGCCATGGGCGTCATCCCGCTGGGCATCAGCATCATGCGCGACGAGCTGCCGCCCGAACGGATCGGCGCCGCGATCGCGTTGATGAGCGCGACGCTCGGGGTCGGCGGGGCGATCGGGCTGCCGGTGGCGGCCGTGGTCGCGGAGAACGCCGACTGGCATGTCCTGTTCTGGGGCGCGGCCGCGCTGGCCGCACTCTGCGGGCTGCTCATTCTCAAGCTCGTGCCGGAATCGCCGGTCCGCACGCCCGCGCCGTTCGACTACCTCGGGACCGTCGGGCTTTCCGCCGGGTTGCTGTGTTTGCTGCTGCCGATCGTCAAAGGGACCGAGTGGGGCTGGACCAGCCCGCTGACGCTGGGGCTCGGCGGCGCGTCCGTACTGATCTTCCTCGGCTGGGGCCTCTACCAGCTGCGCACGCGGGACCCGCTGGTCGACCTGCGGGTGTCCGCACGGCGGCCGGTGCTGTTCACCAACCTCGCGTCCGTGCTGGTCGGGTTCGCGATGTACGCGTCGGCGCTGTCGTTCCCGCAGCTGCTGCAGGCGCCGTCGTCGACCGGGTACGGGCTCGGGCAGAGCATGGTCCAGACCGGGCTGCTGCTCGCGCCGAACGGGCTGGTGATGATGGTGCTCTCGCCCGTGTCGGCCCGGCTGGCCCGGCGGTTCGGCGCGCGGCTGACGCTCATGGCCGGGGCGGTCGTGATCGCGGCCGGCTATCTCTTCGCGACCGTGCTGATGGACAACGTCGTCGAGATCGTCGCGGCGACCGTGATCATCGGGGCGGGCGTCGGGATCGCGTATTCGGCGATGCCCGCGTTGATCATGGGCGCGGTGCCCATCTCCGAGACCGCTTCCGCCAACGGCGTCAACTCGCTCATGCGCGCGTTCGGCACCTCGGCGTCGAGCGCGGTGATGGCGACGATGCTCGCGCATATGACGATCACCGTCGGCGCGCTGACCGTGCCTTCGCTCGCCGGGTTCCGCGCGACCTTCCTCGTCGGCGCGGCCGCCGCGGTGGCCGGGCTGGTGCTCACCGCGATCATTCCGAGAAAAGATCGAACCCCGAGCAACCCCGTGCCCGCCTTGGCGTCTTCTCCAGTGTGAAAGCGGCAGGGGGTCGCTTCTGGGGAATCTGGGGATCGAAAATGTTCAAGAAGTCTTTTGCCGCAATGGGAATCGTCGTCGGCACCGCGCTGCTCATCGGCGGCCTGACGCCCGCTTCGGCGTCCGGTGACGTGCTCACGCCCGAGGGGTACCACCGCGTGAAGCTCGGCCAGTCGGAGGCGAAGGCCTTGCGTTCCGGCTACCTTTCGGGCGACGGCTGGGACGACGGCGCGTGCAACCGCTACGCGACCGTCGACCGGCCCGACGACGAGTGGCGCGTCGCGATTTCGCACGCGAACGGGGTCGTCCGCGTCCGCGTTCCCGAGAACGTCCGCACGTACGAGGGCATCGGCGTGGGGTCGACGGTCGCCGAGGTCAAGGAGACCTACGACGGCGTCTGGGAGTACCGCCGCGGACTGATCGCGCCGGTGCCGGGCTACGGCGACCGGCAGTACGAAATCTGGATCGAGGACAGCTTCAACGAGGACGGCACCTACCGCGACGACGCCAAGGTCACGCAGCTCGGCGTCGAGGTCAGCTCGGGTGAGACGTTCGACTGCACCCTCTTCGGCGACAGCTAAAGACGGCTAGAACAGCGGCGGGACCCAGGCGTCGATCAGGTGGGGGCCTGGTTCACGCAGCGCGCGCTCGAACTGTTCGGCCAGTTCTTCTGCGGTGGTGGCACGGGTGGCGGGGACACCCATGCCTTCCGCGATCTTCACGAAGTCCAGGTCCGGACGGGACAGGTCGAGCAGTTCGAGCGCCCTGGGTCCCGCGCCCTCCGCGCCGACCCGCTGCAGCTCCATCTTGAGGATCGCGTACGCGCGGTTGTTCAGGATGACCGTGGTGACGTCGAGGTTTTCCCTTGCCTGCGTCCACAACGCGGAGATCGTGTACAGCGCGCTCCCGTCGGCCTGCAGGCTGATCACCGGACGGCCGGGCGCCGCTACGGCCGCGCCGGTGGCCACCGGGATGCCGTAGCCGATCGCGCCGCCGGTCAGCGTCAGGTGGTCGTGGCGGGGCGCGCCCGCGGTCGCGGCGGGCAGGAGCAGGCCGGAGGTGTTGGATTCGTCGGCGATGATCGCGTGCTCGGGGAGGAGCGCGCCGATCACCTCGACCCAGTTCTGGGGGGTGAGCGGACCGCTCGGCAAAGCCGGGCGGTTCGCTTGCTGGAGAACGGGTTCCGTGTCCGCGGCGACCGCCGAGGCCAGCGCTTCGAGCGCGGCGGGGATGTCTTCGTCGATGGCGGCGAGCACGTGGACCTTCGCGTCGGCCGGGGTGAGCTCGCTCGGCTTTCCGGGGTAGGCGAAGAAGGACACCGGCGGCTTCGCGCCCGCGAGGACCAAATGTTTGATGCCGTCGAGCTGGTACATGGCCTGCTCGGCGAGGTAGCCGAGTCGATCGATCGACGGCAGCCCGGCGCCGCGCTCCAAGCGTGCCGGGAACGTCTCGATGAACGCCTTCGCGCCCGTGGCCGCCGAAATCCGGCTCACGGCAAGCAATCCCGCTTCATGACAGCCCTTGCCGCCGATCAGGAAAGCGACGGGCTCACCGGACCGCACCACCTCGGCGATGGCGTCGATCGTCGACGCCGCAACGGTTTTCGGCGCCCGCGGCGCGACGGGAGCGGCCGCGACGCCGCCTTCGCCCCACGACACGTCCGCGGGCAGCACCAAGGTCGCGATCCGGCCGGGCGCGTCCTGCGACGCCGCGACAGCGTCCGCGGCGTCCGCGCCGACCTCCGCGGTCTTCGCCGATTCGCGGTACCAGCCGTTGAGTGTCCTGGCGAGACCTTCGATGTCCGATTCGAGCGGGGCGTCGTACTGCTTGTGATACGTCGCGTGGTCGCCGACGACGTTGACCACCGGGGTGTGCGCGCGGCGCGCGTTGTGCAGGTTCGCCATGCCGTTGGCGAGGCCGGGGCCGAGGTGCAGCAGCGTCGCCGCCGGTTTGCCCGCGATCCGGGCGTACCCGTCCGCCGCGCCGGTCACCGCGCCCTCGAACAGGGCCAGCACGCCCCGCATCTCCGGCACGCTGTCCAGCGCCGCGACGAAGTGCATCTCCGAGGTGCCCGGATTGGAAAAGCACACCTCGACGCCCGCGTCGACGAGGGTGCGGAGCAGTGACTGCGCGCCGTTCATCGGCTCAACCTAGCGTTCGGGCTCGCTCTGTGAAGAGAATGGGCGATGGACTTCACTGGGGAGAGTTCGCTGACCACGCTCCGTCTCGCCGGGCGGCTGCGTGCGCAGCGTGCCGGGGCGTGGGCGCTCGCGACGCTCGGCGACCCGCTGGCCGCGCTCACCCAGCGGCGCGGGCAGCTCGATCCGTATCCCGTCTACGAGCGGATCCGGCGGCTGGGCCCGCTTTCCCGCAGCCGCACCGGTTTGTGGGTGACCTGCTCGCACGAGCTGGCCACAGTGGCCGTGCGCGACCGGCGGATGCGGGTGCGCAACAACTCCGACCGGCTCGGCGACGGCCTCGCCGCGCTGAGCCCCGGGCTCGACGACAGCCTGGTCGACTTCGAACCGCCCGACCACACGAGGCTGCGGCGCCTGGTCGCGCCCGCCTTCGGCCGGGCGAAGATCGAGCGCTGGCGCCCGGTGGTCGAGAAGATCGCCGGTGAGCTGCTCGACGGCGCCGGCGACCGCTTCGACCTGGTGCGCGCGTACGCGACACCGCTGCCGGTCGCGATCATCTCCGAGCTGCTCGGCATCCCGGACGCCGACGCGGCGCGGTTCGCGGGCTACGGCCAGGCGCTGGCGGGCATGCTCGACGGCGTCCGCTCGCTGCGGCAGGCCGCCGAGATCCGCGCGGCCGTCGACGAGCTGAAGGCGTTGCTCGCCGATCTGGTCGAGCGGCGTGAGCGGGCGCCGCGCGAGGACCTGATCAGCGAGCTCGTCGACTCGGAGCTGACCGGGCAGGAGATCGTGGCGCTGTGCCTGCAGCTGCTCATCGCGGGGTTCGAGACCACGACCAACCTCATCGCGAACGCCGTCGCCGCGCTCCTCGACCACCCTGAGCAGTGGGCAGCGCTCGCCGAAGACCCGGGACTGGCGTGCGCGGTCGTCGAGGAGACGCTGCGGTTCGATCCGCCGGTCCAGGTCACCCAGCGCATCGCGCGCGAGCCGATCCAGCTGGCCGGCCAGGTGCTGGCGCCGGGGGAGCAGCTGATCGTCGGGCTGGCCGGTGCCAGCCGCGACCCCGGGGTCTTCGCGAACCCCGGCCGGTTCGACATCCACCGTCCCGACGCGGGTGAGCATCTCGGCTTCGCGGGCGGGCACCACTACTGCGTCGGCGCGCCGCTCGCGCGCCTCGAAGGCGAGGTCGCGCTCGCCACGCTCGTCAAGCGATTCCCCGGCCTGCGCAAGGAAGGCGCCCCCGTCCGGCGGCCCGCGACGGTCCTACGCGGGATGCTCGGCTTTCTGGTCGCTCAAGGGTCGTGAGCCGCTGGGAACACTCACGATCCCGGGGTACCCCTCGATGATGGCCGCGGCACGCAGCCAGCGGTCGATGTCGGTGTTCAGGTAGACCTTGGTGTGCCGCACGCTTTCCGGCAGCGGGTGGTGCTCGGCGACGAGGTCGGCGAGCGTGTTCATGGTCCGCTCGGTCTCCTCGGCGAACTCCTTGCCCGGCGGCTCGATGCCGCGCGCGAGGGTGGCCAGGCCCGCGGCGAGCACGACCGCGCGCTGGGTTTCGCCGTCGAAGCGTTCGGGGCCGGTCGGCAGGTGGCCCCTGATCCGCAGGTACGTGTCCTCGAGGTCGATGATCGCCTGGTAGACGAGCTCGGTCGGCCGCCACAAGCGAAGCCACGTCGTGCGCAGCGTCGGCTTGACCGGCCCGGAACGCCTGGCCAGGAGCCGCTGCACCGGCGCGAGCCGCCGCAACAGCGCGGACCCGTTGTCGTGCTCCCGTTTCCACGAACCGACCGCGGGCAGCACCATGCCGATGAACACCAGCGCCGGGCCGACGCTGATCAGCGGATCCGTCACGGCCGCCTGCCGCCAGCCCGGGATCCAGCCGATGATCTCCGCCGCCTGGTACAGCGCGCTGTGCGCGCAGTAGGCCATGCACAGGAACAGCCCGAGCGTGAACACCCGCATGCCGGCGCGCAGCCAGCTGCGGCCGGCGTTCTTGGCCTTGTTCGCCCAGCGGTGCGCGCCCATCACGTGGCCGACCAGCGACACCGCGATCGTGCACATGATGATGATCCACGCGAGGCCGACGGCGAAGTCGACGCGGCCGGGCACCTCGAGCCTGCTTTCCGGGCCCAGGAAGAAATCCGGGTCGTTCGGGTTGGTCGTGAACAACGCCGTCGCCGTCACGAAGGCGAGCGCGTTGATTGCCGCCAGCACAGTCACCCGGCGCCGGGCCGGGCGTTCCAGCTCCAGCTTGGTGGCGGTGGACACCCGGTTCGAGAACACGTGCAGCAGCACGTTGCACGCCATCGCGAGCGCCCATTGCAAGGGCCAGAACAGGTTGAAGCCGAGTTCGTGCGCGAACACCCGGTACACGGCCGGCACCTGCAAGCAGACGGCCAGCAGCAGCGAGACGAGCGCGAGCCAGAGGATCGCCGACGGGTTGGCCCGCCGCGACCACAGCAGCCGCCGCCAGAAGACCACCGCGGCGGCCATGCCGACCACGACGACCAGTACCCAGACCCAGCTCATGAGCGCCCGTCCGAAAGCCACCGGTCGAGCTGGTCGGCTTCCGGCTCATCGGAGCTGGGGCCCGCGGACGGCGACGTCACGCCCATCCGGCGCGCCATGGTCATCGCGAACTTCTCCGCGTCGCGCTCCTGCTTGTCCTCGGCGTGCCCGGTCGGGCAGTTGCGGCCGACCAGCCGGTCGATCAGGTCGCCGGACAGGTGCGGCAGCTCCGGGCGCAGCAGGCTGACCAGCGCGCTCTTGATCATCGGGTCCTCCAGCTCGATGCCGGCGTGCTCGTCGATCACGTGGAACAGCTCGTGGTGGATCACGTGCAGCTGGTGCACCGGGCTGGTGTCGGCCGGATAGAACAGGTACGAGATCCCGAACAGCCGCACGGTCATGCCGGTCAGCACGGAGCTGGCGTCCGGGACCGCGCCCGACAGCGGCACCAGCCGGATCGGGATGCCGATCGCCTCGCTCAGCACCTCTTGGTAGGCCTCATGGCTGAACGGCTGCGGGATGACCATTCTGTCGGCCAACCGGTCAGCCACGGATTCGGCGTGACGGCGTTGACCGAGTGGCAGCCACCGTCGCCGCTTCATGACCGGTCGTTCCGCTGGTCTTCCAGCCACTGGGCGAGCGCGAGTGCGACCTGGCGCTGGGCCTCGTCCGGCGTGGTGGCGCCGGGAATGCGCAGCTCGATGGCGATGCCGCCCTGGCCGCCCGCGCCGACCGGGCGGGCGCTGGTGATCCAGGTGAGCAGGTTCTCCTTGACCCCGGCGACCTTCGCCAGGTCGGACTTGGTGGTGACCGGCAGCAGGAAGCTGGTGTCGACGTTGAAGAACTGGGCCAGCGCGGTCAGCACCGGCAGGCCGGGGTTGATCTTGTCCGAGTGCCGGAGCTTGCCGAGGTAGCTGGGCGTGATGCTGACGCCGAACTGCTCGGCCAGCTGTTGCGCGACCCAGGTGTTCGTGTATTGCGGGCGGCCCTGCGCGTCGACGTCGGCCGATTTGCCGTTCTTCTTCGCGACCTCGACCTTGTTCCAGGCCTGCGGGTCTTCGTCGCGGCGGGGTCTCACGGCGGCCCAGAGCAGGTTGAGCCGCTCGCCGAAGGTGAGTTCTTCGGGAGGTTTGCCCGCCAGCGCGAGGATGGCGTCGGTCGCGACGTCACCATCGTCGGTGCCCCCATGCATGAGCCGAGTATAGAAGGCGGGCCCGGATCCGGGGCCCGTCCCGGCGATGACCATTGGGCCGATCGGGTGGATCTTTCGCGCACTCGTGACGGCGGCGGGGAACTGCCATAGTGTCTCGTTCCAGGGGTACTGGACTGACAGTCCATCGCCTCTACTGGGGGTAAGCCGGGGTGCCGGATCCTCTCGGGGATCCGGCCCGCCGGTTTGCTCAGCGCCCTGTGAGCCGTTCGACGATCGGCGCGAACCGCTCCATCTCCGCTTCGGGCAGCACCCAGTAGGAGAAACCGAACTTCTCCCTTCGTTCTTCCAGATCCGCGCCAATTTCCTCGGCCGAGCCGATCAGGAACGCGGGCGACTCCGCGATCTCGTCCGGCGTGAGCGCCGAGTACTTCGCGATGTTCTCGATGGTCTCCGCCCGGTCGGGCACCAGCTGGCAGATCGGCGTGAGGCACTGCAGTTCCAGCTCCGCGAACCGCTCACCTGCGGCTTCACGGACCCAGCCGACACGCTCGGCATAGGCCGCGGCCGTCATCGAGCGGATCATGTCCGCGTCGACCGTGCCGGACGCGGCGGTCGCGTTGAAGCCGACGATGTCCGCCTCGCGGGCCGCGAGCGTCAGCATCCGGCGGCCACCGCCGCCGAGCATCAGCGGGACCTTCGCGTACGGCCGCCCCGGCGCGGCACGCACGGTGTAGTGCTCCCCGGCGAAGTCGACCTCGCCGTCCGCCCAGAACTGCTTGAGGATCCGGACGCTTTCGGCCAGCCGCCCGATCCGGACGCCCGGCGCGTCGAACGGCAGCCCGAGGTGGGTGAAGTCCTCGTCCTTCCAGCCCGCGCCGATGCCGAACTCGACGCGGCCCCCGGAGGCGTTCTCCAGCACCGCGATCTCCCGCGCGAGCTGCAGCGGGTGCCGGTAGTCGTTGTTGAACATCAGCGAGCCGACCTTGAGCGTGCTGGTCGCCTCCGCGGCGATCGTCAGCGAGACCAGCGGCGCCCAGTGGTCGTTCAAATGGTCGGGGACCAGGAGCGACGAGTAGCCCAGGTCCTCCGCTTTGCGCGCTTTCTCACGCCACTGCCTGGCGTCCGCCGCCGTCCTGGCCTGTGTCGCGAAGCGGAACGGGGTCACAGCGACTTCGCGAGCGCTTCGCCGGCCTGCTTGCCCGAGAACAGGCAGCCGCCGAGGAAGGTGCCTTCGAGCGCGCGGTACCCGTGCACGCCACCGCCGCCGAAGCCCGCCGCCTCGCCGACCGCGTAGAGGCCGGGCAACGGCTCGCCGTCCGCGCGCAGCACCTGGCTGGACAGGTTCGTCTCCAGCCCGCCGAGCGTCTTGCGGCTGATCACGTTGAGCCGCACGGCGATGAGCGGACCGGCCTTCGGGTCGAGCAGCCGGTGTGGCGGCGCCACGCGGATCAGCTTGTCGCCCAAGAACTTCCGCGCGCCGCGGATAGCGGTGAGCTGCAGGTCCTTGCCGAACTCGTTGGCCAGCTGGCGGTCACGGGAGATCACCTGCTCGCGGATCTTCGCCGGGTCGAGCAGCGGCTCGTCGGTGAGCCGGTTCATCCCGGCGATGAGCTCGTCGAGGTCGCGCGAGACCACGAAGTCCTCGCCGCGCTCCATGAACGCGGCGACCGGCGCGGTCGGGCCCGGCAGCGCGCGCTTGAGCGTCAGCTTGACGTCCTTGCCGGTGAAGTCCGGGTTCTGCTCGGAACCGGAGAGCGCGAACTCCTTCTCGATGATCTTCTGCGTGAGGATGAACCACGAGTGGTCGTGGCCGGTCTTGCGCAGATGCTCGAGCGTGCCCATGGTGTCGAACCCGGGGTAGAGCGGGGTCGGCAGGCGGTTGCCGAGCGCGTCCAGCCACAGCGAGGACGGGCCGGGCAGGATGCGGATGCCATGGCCTGGCCAGATCGGGTCGTGGTTGGCGACGCCCTCGACGTAGTGCCACATCCGGTCGCGGTTGATCAGGTTCGCGCCCGCCGTCTCGCTGATCGCGAGCATCCGGCCGTCGACGTGCGCGGGCACGCCGGTGAGCATCTTCTTCGGCGCCGAACCGAGCCGCTCCGGCCAGTTCTTGCGGATCAGCTCGTGGTTCGCGCCGATGCCGCCGGATGCGACGATCACGGCCCGCGCCTTGAGCTCGAACTCGCCGGTCACCACGCGCGTGCTCTCCTCGCCGCGACCGACCTGGCTCGGCTCCAGCACGGCGCCGCGGATGCCGTCGACCGCGCCATCGGTGACAGTCAGCTCGTCGACTCGGTGGCGGAAGCGCAGGTCGATGTTGCTCGACGCCTTGGCCTTGTCGGCGAACGGTTCCAGCACGCCGGGGCCGGTGCCCCAGGTGATGTGGAAGCGGGGCACGGAGTTGAATCCGCGCTCGGCCCAGCCGATGAACGGGAAGAACCGCACGCCTTTTTCGTAAAGCCAGGAGCGCTTCTCTCCGGCCGCGAACTCGACGTAAGCGCGAGCCCACTTACGAGGCCAGTTGTCCTCTTCGCGGTCGAAACCGGCGGCGTCCTGCCAGTCCTCCCAGGCCAGGTCGAAGGAGTCCTTGACGCCCAGCCTGCGCTGCTCGGGGCTGTCGACCAGGAAGAGCCCGCCGAGCGACCAGAACGACTGCCCGCCGAGCGAGGCGGCGGGCTCCTGTTCCACGACGATCACGCGCTTGCCCGCGTCGGCCAATGTGGTCGCCGCGACCAATCCGGCCAGTCCGGCACCTACCACGATCACGTCCGCGTCCATGCGCACTCTCCCAACCTGGTGGATGACACCGGACGTTATCGGGTGCGGCCGGGCCGGGCGAGTGCGGGTTTCGGAATAAGTTTCACGTTTTGGTCACACGGCGTCGGCCCAAATCTTGAGTGCTTCGTCGATCTGCTCGGCCGTGACGATGAGCGGCGGGATCATGCGCACCACGTTCGAGTACGCGCCGCACGTCAGCAGCAACAAGCCGCGCTCACCGGC
This sequence comes from Amycolatopsis xylanica, assembly GCF_900107045.1. Taxonomy (GTDB): domain Bacteria; phylum Actinomycetota; class Actinomycetes; order Mycobacteriales; family Pseudonocardiaceae; genus Amycolatopsis; species Amycolatopsis xylanica. The sequence goes on along the minus strand of NZ_FNON01000003.1, from coordinate 636,362 downwards.
CGCCTTCTGCGCGGCGGCGGCCGCCGCGGTGTCCGGCTCGCCGTCGGCGGTCACGAATTCCGAGCCGACCAGCAGGCCGAGTCCGCGCACATCGCCGATGCCGGTCGTCTTGCCCGCGATCAGGCGCGCGCCTTCGAGCAGCTGGCGGCCGCGTTCGGCGGCGTTCTCGACCAGGCCCTCGTCACGGATCACGTCGAGCGTGGCGATCGCGGCGGCGCAGGAAACCGCGTTGCCGCCGTAGGTTCCGCCCTGCGAGCCGGGCCATGCTTTGGACATGAGTTCTTGAGAAGCCGCGATGCCCGAGAGTGGGAAGCCGCTCGCGAGGCCCTTCGCGATGAGCACGACGTCGGGCCGGACGTCGAAGTGGTCGTGACCCCAGAACTTGCCGGTGCGGCCGAATCCGGCCTGGACCTCGTCGAGCACCAGCACGATCCCGTGGCGGTCCGCGCGCTCGCGAAGTCCTCGCAGGAAGGCGGTGTTCGCCGGGACGTAGCCGCCCTCGCCGAGGATCGGCTCGACGAAGAAGGCCGCGGTCTCGGCGGGCGAGCTGACCGTCGCGAAGAGATAGTCCAGCTCCCTGAGCGCGAACTTCGTCGCCGTCTCCTCGTCCCAGCCGTAGTGGAAGGCGTAGGGGAACGGCGCGACGTGCACGCCGGCCATCAGCGGCGAGAAGCCCGCGCTGAACCGGGTGCCGGAGGTGGTCATCGTCGCCGCCGCGACCGTGCGGCCGTGGAATCCGCCCTGGAACACGATGATGTTCGGCCTGCCGGTCGCCTGCCTGCTCAGCCGCAGCGCGGCTTCGACCGCCTCGCTGCCCGAGTTCGAGAAGAACAGGGAGTCGAGCCCGGGCGGGAGCACGTCGCCGAGCTTCTCGGTGAGTTCGAGCAGCGGCTTGTGCATGACGGTCGTGTACTGGCCGTGGATGAGCTTCCCGACCTGCTCGCGGGCCGCTTCGACGACACGGGGATGGCAGTGGCCGGTGCTGGTCACGCCGATCCCGGCGGTGAAGTCGAGGTGGCGTTTACCGTCGACGTCGTAGAGGTACACGCCTTCACCGTGGTCGACGACGACGGGCGTGGCCTGCTTGAGAAGCGGGGATAGCTGGGCCATGGCAGCGTGGCTCCTTAGGTCCGCTTGCGGGTTGTCGATTGTTGACAATATCCATAGCATGGCTGGTGGCCCACGGCAAAAGAGGAGCGATCTGAGATGGTCAGCGAATCCGGCGTAGTCAACGCCGTCGAGAAGGACCTGTTCATCGGCGGGAAATGGGTTCCGGCTTCGGGCGGCAGGACGCTGCCCGTCCACGATCCGTCGACCGGCGACGTGCTCTGCGAAGTCGCGGACGCCTCCCCGGCGGACGGCGTCGCCGCGCTGGACGCCGCCGTCGCCGCGCAGGCGAGCTGGGCGGCCGTCGCGCCGCGCGAGCGCGGGGAGATCCTGCGGCGGGCGTATCAGCTGCTGACCGAGCGCAACGAGGAACTCGCGCTGCTCATGACGCTGGAGATGGGCAAGCCGCTCGCCGAGTCACGCGGCGAGATCACCTACGCCGCCGAGTTCTTCCGCTGGTTCGCCGAAGAGGCCGTGCGCGTGCACGGCGACTACGCGGTCGCGCCGAACGGGACCGGCCGGTTCCTGGTCACCCGCCAGCCGGTCGGGCCCGCGCTGCTGATCACGCCGTGGAACTTCCCGATGGCCATGGGCACCCGCAAGATCGGGCCCGCCGTTGCGGCAGGCTGCACGATGGTGATCAAGCCCGCCGCGCAGACCCCGCTGTCGATGCTGGCGCTGGCCGGGATCATGGCCGAGGCAGGGTTGCCGGAAGGCGTGCTCAACGTGCTCACCACCTCGGACTCCGGCGGCGTGATGGAGCCGCTGATCCGTGACGGGCGTGCCCGCAAGCTGTCGTTCACCGGCTCGACCGCGGTCGGCCGCAAGCTGCTGGAACAGTGCGCCGACAAGGTGTTGCGCACCTCGATGGAGCTCGGCGGCAACGCGCCGTTCGTGGTCTTCGAGGACGCCGACCTCGACGCGGCCATCGAAGGCGCGATGCAGGCCAAGATGCGCAACATCGGCGAGGCGTGCACGGCCGCCAACCGCATCTACGTGCAGCGTGGGCTGGTGGAGGAGTTCTCTCAGCGGCTTACCGAGCGCATGGCCGCGCTGCCGATCGGCCGCGGCACCGAGGACGGCGTGGTGGTCGGGCCGCTCATCGACGAGGCCGCCGTCTCGAAGGTGACCGAGCTGGTGCAGGACGCGGTCTCCCGCGGCGCGCGCGTGCGCACCGGAGGCTCCACAGTGGACGGACCGGGCAACTTCTACCAGCCGACCGTGCTCACCGATGTCCCCGTCGACGCCAGGTTGACGCGCGAGGAGATCTTCGGCCCGGTCGCGCCGATCCTGACGTTCGACACCGAGGACGAGGTCGTCGCCGCGGCCAACGACACCGAGTTCGGGCTCGTCTCGTACCTGTACACGAGCGACGTGAAGCGCGCTCTGCGTGTCGCGGAACGGCTCGAGGCCGGCATGATCGGGCTCAACCAGGGCATCGTGTCGAACCCGGCGGCCCCGTTCGGCGGGATCAAGGCGTCCGGTCTCGGCCGCGAAGGCGGTTCCGTGGGGATCGAAGAGTTCCTGGAGATCAAGTACATCGCGGTGAGCCTATGAAGGTTTACCGGATCGCGAGCATCCCCGGCGACGGCATCGGCGTCGACGTGACGCTCGAGGCCCGCAAGGTGCTGGACCGCGCGGCGTCGGGGTTCGGTCTGGAGTGGACGGAGTTCGACTGGAGCTGCGAGCGCTACCTGTCGACCGGCTCGATGATGCCGGACGACGGGCTCGCGGCGTTGTCCTCGTTCGACGGCATCCTGCTGGGAGCGGTGGGTTTCCCTGGCGTCCCCGACCACATTTCGTTGTGGGGCTTGCTGATCCCGGTCCGGCGCGCGTTCTCGCAGTACGTCAACCTGCGCCCGGTGCGGCTGCTGCCGGGGACGTCTTCGGTGCTGGCCGGGCGGTCGGCGCCGGAGCTGGAGATGGTCATCGTCCGCGAGAACTCCGAGGGCGAGTATTCGACGCTCGGCGGGCGGCACGGGGCTGGCGAGCCGGGCGAATTCGTGCTGCAGGAGTCGGTGTTCACGCGCGTCGGTGTCGAGCGGATCATCCGGTACGCGTTCGAGCTGGCCCGCACGCGCGCGGGCAGGCTGTGTTCGGCGACGAAGTCGAACGGGCTGATCCACTCGATGCCGTTCTGGGACGAGATCTTCGCGGCCATCGCCGTCGAGTACCCGGACGTCGTCGCGGAGCAATGCCATATCGACGCGCTCGCCGCCAGGATGGTCCAGGCGCCGGACCGGCTCGACGTGATCGTGGCGTCGAACCTGTTCGGCGACATACTGAGCGACCTCGCGGCCGCCGTCACCGGCGGGCTCGGGATGGCCCCCTCTGGCAACATCAACCCGTCCGGCTCGCACCCGTCGATGTTCGAGGCGGTGCACGGATCGGCCCCGGACATCGCGGGCCAGGGCATCGCGAACCCGGTCGCCCAGATCCTCGCGGGCGCGATGCTCCTGTCACACCTGGGCGAAACGGCCGCCGCGGCCTCGGTCGAGGCGGCGGTCGAGAAGGTGCTGTCCGACGGCGCCGTGCTCACGCCCGACCTCGGCGGGACCGCGACGACCTCCGAGCTGGGCTCGGCCATCGCCGACTGCCTCACCTAGACGCCGGGGTCGTGAGTGTTCCGGCCGGTTCTAACCGGCCAAAACACTCACGACCCCCACCCCGCCCCGCGACACCCCCAAGCGCGGCACCCCTCGCGCACCCCGTGTCCCACACCCGCGCACCCCGCGACCCGCACTCGCGCACCTCGTGTCGAACGCTCAGATACCCCGTGTCCCACACACGCGCGGCGGGAGTCCACGCGGCGAGGCACTCCGTGGCTGGGGTCGTGAGCGTTGCGGACGGTTAGAACCGCCCGCAACGCTCACGACCCCCGCCCGCTCACCCTCGAGCCCGGGATAAAGCGGGCTTTATCCCGCGACCAAGACCTGGGGGTCGTGAGTGGTATCGCCGGTTCTAACCGGCCAAAACACTCACGACCCCAGGTCGCCGCGTGCCCCGGAGGCTTGCCTTCATACAGGCCGGGTGGAGCGTCTCGGCCACTCTCGCAAGCGCCCACGAGCCCTTCGCCCGGCTGGCGCGCGTTGACGCCCCTAGGCGCTCGATCGCCCCTGCCCGCCTGCGCGGCATCAGCCTGTCTAGCCGCCTGACAGAGCCTCTGAACTGCGACGATCCAGTTTTGTCGGTGCTCCGGTGCATAGTGGTCAGTGTACTAAGCCGCTCCATCGGAGGGAGACATCATGTGCCGCCATTGCGATCATCCGGACGCCCGCGAGGACCACGAACGGTTCCTGCGCGAACAGATCAAGGACAACGGCTGGGTCGTGGTCGGTATCGACGGCGACCGCCTCTACCCGCCGTGGGCCTACACCGTCGGGCTCACCGAGCTGGGGCGGCCCGAGCTGGTCGTCACCGGGATGGACGCGCCGCAGTCGGTCCTGCTGCTCAACTCGGTCGCCGCGCATTTCGTGCACGCGGAGCCGTCGAGACCGGGAGAGCAAGTGCGGCTGCGTGACGGGCCGCTGATCGAGTTCGTCGAGCTGGAGCAGCCGTCGGCGCATCTGTTCAAGGCGTGGGAGTTCTACGAGCACGAGCTGCGCGCGCTGCAGATCGTGCACGCCGACGAGCGCGGGCGCTGGCCGTGGAACCCCGCGTTCCGCGGTGGGAGAGGAGGGCAGCCGGTGCTGGGCATGCGAGCTGACTAGCGCGCCTCAGTGCTTCCTCAGAGCTGCCTCGGTGGTGCTTGACGGTGCCTCAGTGGTGCAGGCTGGAGCCGGGTGCCAGGCGCCGCACGGCGTCCTCCATGTGGGCGTCGAGCAGCGCCAGCACGGCACGCTCGTCGCCGGCACGCAGCGCTTCGATGATCTGGGTGTGCTCGCCGACGCGTTCTTCGACGTCGTTGTAGGTGTCCTGCAGCGCGGTGAGGCACATCCGGGTCTCGATGAGCAGCGTGCTGGCCATGCGCACCAGGCGTTTGCTGCCGGAGGCCTCGATCAGCGCCTCGTGGAACCGCAGGTCCGCCGTGGACAGCGCGGCCGGGTCGTCGTCGTGCGCGGCGCTGGCCATCTCGCGCACGGTCGCGTCGAGACGGTCGGCGGCCGCCGCGATGTCGCCGCGCAGGATGAGAAGCACGGCGGCGCGTTCGATGGCGGTGCGCGCGGTGTAGATGTCGAGCACGTCGCTGGGTTCGAGGTCGATCACGAACAGCCCGCGGTGGCGTTCGCTGCGCAGCAGCCCTTCGGAAACGAGGCGCTGCATGGCTTCGCGCAGCGGGCCGCGTGACACCTGGAACCGGGCGGCGAGCTCGCTCTCACCGAGCTGGGTGCCCGGCGCCAGCGCGCCGCTCATGATCGCGGCGCGCAGCTGGCGGGCGATGATGCCCGCGGTCGACTCGCGGCTGACCGGCTCGATATTGGTCAACGCCATCGGCTCAGGCTCCTCTCTGACGGAACAGCGCGCCGAGCGAGCGGGCGAGCCGCCGCTCGCCGATGAGACGGAGCCCGGCCCAGATGGTCACCTGGTTCGCGGTGAGCACCGGCTTCCCGGTGCGCTCCTCGATCTCGTTGACCGCGGCCAGCGTGCGCAGCGTGGTGTCGGGCACCAGCACGGCCTGCGCGGCCGGGTGGTCGGCGCCGAGCGCGAGCGCGACGGCGTCGTCGGTGGTGCCCGCGCCGGGCGCGCCGATGACGTCCAGGCCCGCCATGCCGAGAAACGCGGCGAACTCCGCCGCGACCTCGGCCGGATACCGCGACGCCACCGCGACCCGGCGCAGGCCGAGCACGCGTGCGGCGTCGGTGAATGCGAAGGAGGTACTCGAAACGGGGACACCCACCGAGGCGGTGAGTTTCGCCAGCCGGTCCTGGGCGGTTTCCCAGCCGCCCGCGAAACTGCTCCGGGTGCACGCCCAGACCACGGCGTCCGGCGACGAGCCTGCGAAGAGGTCGGGCGCGGTGTGCGGGTCGGTGCCGGAGAACCGCTCGGGCGACAGCTTGACGTCGTCGCCGAGCAGCTGCTCGGCGAGCAGGTAGTCCTCCTCGGCCAGCGTGCCGGGGTGGATGAAGCCGATCGTGGGCACTACCTGACCTCCGTGTTCCAGCGACCGCAGATTGTCGACAATCCTAGGCGGACCCGTCAAGACGACTCGCGCGGGTCGCGGGAGGATTGTTGACAATCATACGAGCCCACTCCTACCGTGGGGCCCGTGACGACCCTGACCGTACTGTGTGGTGATCTCAAGCCGCCCGGGATGCGGGACGTCGAGGCGGCCGCCGAGGTGCGGTATACCGGCGAGGCGGGCCTGGCCGAGGCCTTGCGGGGCGCGGACGCGTTGTTCGTCTACGACTTCCTGTCCACCGCTGTGCCGGGTGCCTGGCACGCGGCCGACCGGGTGCGCTGGCTGCACATCGCCAGCGCCGGGGTCGACCCGGTGCTCTTCCCGGCGTTGCGCGAAAGCGACGTCGTGCTCACCAACTCGCGGGGCGTGTTCGACGATGCGATCGCCGAGTACGTGCTGGGTGTGGTGCTCACCTTCGCCAAGGACTTCGCGCGCTCGCTCGACCTGCAGCGGGAATCCCGTTGGCAACACAGGGAAAGCGAGCGGATCGCGGGCAAGGACGTGCTGGTCGTCGGCACCGGGCCGATCGGGCGGGCCATCGCGCGCCTGCTGCGCGCGGCGGGGATGCGGGTGACGGGCGCGGGGCGCCGGGCGAGGACCGGCGACCCGGATTTCGGCACCGTGCACGCCTCCGGCGAGCTGCCGCGGCATTTGCCGTGGGCGGACTACGTCGTGGCGGTCGCGCCGCTGACCGAGAAGACCAAGGGGCTGTTCGACGCGCGGGCGTTCGCCGCGATGAAGCCGTCGGCGCGGTTCATCAACGTCGGCCGCGGCGAGCTGGTGGTCACCGCCGACCTGATCACCGCGCTGAAGACCGAGCGGATCGCGGGCGCCGCGCTCGACGTGTTCGAGACCGAGCCGCTGCCGCCCGAGAATCCGTTGTGGACCATGGAGAACGTGCTGGTGTCCCCGCACATGTCCGGTGACTACCTCGGCTGGCGGGACACGCTGGGCGAGGTGTTCGCCGAGAACTTCCGGCGCTGGCTGGCCGGGGAACCGCTGCTGAACGTCGTCGACAAGAAGCTGGGCTACGTACCGGGAGCCGTATGAGCACCACCGCGACAGAGCTGATCAAGGCCTACGCGAGCGGCGAGTCCTCGCCTGTGGAGGCCACCCAGGACGCGCTCGACGCGATCAAGGCCAAGGACGGCGAGCTCAACGCCTACTGCCTCGTCGACGCGGAATCGGCGCTGCGGCAGGCGAAAGCGTCCGAAACCCGCTGGCGTGAAGGTGGTCCGCTCAGCCCGCTCGACGGGGTGCCCACCTCGATCAAGGACATGTTCCTCACCGAGGGCTGGCCGACGCTGCGTGGTTCGAAATGCATCGACCCGAACCTGCCGTGGGACGTCGACAGCCCGGTCACCGCGCGCCTGCGCGAAAGCGGCGCGGTGCTGCTCGGCAAGACGACCACGCCGGAGCTGGCGTGGAAGGCCGTCACGGACAGCCCGTTGACCGGCATCACCCGCAACCCGGTGGACCCGTCGAAGACCACCGGCGGTTCGAGCGGGGGCAGCGCGGCCGCGGTGGCGGCGGGCATGGGGGTGCTCTCGGTCGGCACCGATGGCGGCGGCTCGGTGCGGATCCCGGCCTCGTTCTGCGGAATCGTCGGCTTCAAGCCGACGCACGGGCGGATCCCGCTCTTCCCGGCGAGCCCGTTCGGCCCGCTCTCGCACGCCGGCCCGATGACGCTCTCGGTCGCCGACACCGCGCTGATGCTCGACATCCTCTCGCGCCCGGACCACCGCGACCCGGCCGCGCTCCCGCCGTACCAAGGCATTTACCTCGACGCCTCGGAGCGCGACGTGACCGGCTTGCGCGTCGCGTTCTCACCGGATCTCGGGTACGTCAACGTCGACCCCGAGGTCGCCGCGATCGTCGCGGAGGCCGTGGCGGTGCTGGAAAAGCTCGGGCTTAACGTCACCCGATCCGATCCCGGCTTCACCGACCCGCTCGACGCGTTCGAGGTGCTGTGGTCGACGGGGGCGGCGCAATGGCTCGAGACGTTCCCCGCCGGTTCGGACGTGCTCGTCGACCCGGGACTGCTCGGCATGTGGCGCAAGGGCCTGACCCATTCCGCCGCCGACTACCTGGAGGCGACCGCGATCCGCGCTGCGCTCGGCATCCTGATGGGCGAGTTCCACAGCCGCTTCGACGTGCTGGTCACGCCGACCGTGCCGATCCCGGCCTTCGAGGCGGGCCACGACATCCCGCCGGGCAGCGCGCTCACCGGGTGGCCGCAGTGGACCCCGTTCACCTACCCGTTCAACATGACCCAGCAGCCCGCGATCAGCATCCCGGTCGGCGTCACCGGGGCCGGGCTGCCGGTCGGCCTGCAGATCGTCGGCCCCCGGCACGCGGACGACGTCGTGCTCGCCGTCGCTAGGACACTGGAGTCGGCGCTGGCGTGAGCCGTCGCAGCCCGCGGACCTGCTTGCTGCACAACGCGAGCAGGGTCGCGACGACGACCAGCACCGCACCCCAGAGCAGGGTCCGCTCGCGGCCGAAGTGCTCGGCGAGCGGACCGGCGATCACCTCACCGACCGGCATCGCGATGATCGAGCCGAGCACGTCGTAGGCGTACACCCTGGCGAGCCTGTCCTGCGGCACGTTCTCCTGCAGTGACACGTCCCAGGCGACCGCGAACAGTTCGATGGCCGCGCCCGCGACCACCATGGCCGCGATCATGGTCATCAGGCCCGGCGCCCGCGCGAGCATCGTCAGCGGCAGCGCGTCGACGAGGACCGCCGCCACCCCGATCGCCAGCAGCCTGCGCGGCCGCCAGTGCGCGACCACCAGCCCGCCGAGCACGAACCCGGCGGTCTGCGCGGCGAGCACGAAACCCCAGCCCGCGCGCCCGAAGGTGTCGTCGGCGATGGCCGGTCCGAGCACCAGCAGCCCGCCGGCCGCGACGGCGTTGACGATCATGAACTGCAGCACGACGATCCACACCCACGCGCGCGACCGGAACTCACGCCATCCCTCGGCGAGGTCGGCGAGCGGCCTGGCCGGGCCGGTGCGCTCGAACCGCGCCAGCCGCAGCCCCCGATACGCGACCGCGGCGACCAGGAACAACACGGCGTTCGCGGCGATGGCCCAGCCCGACCCGAGCGCGGCAGCCAGCACCCCGCCCGCCGCGGCGCCGCCGAACCGCCCCATGTTGGCGAGCATCCGCCCCAGCGCGTTGGCCTGGGTCAGCAAGGCCGACGGCACGGTCTGCGGCAGGATCGACGAAGACGCGGGCAGCGCGACCGCGCTCACCGCGCCGTTCGCGACGCTGAGCCCGATCAGCAGCGGAACCGAGGCGAACCCGCCGAGCACGCTCACCGCGATGGCGGCCTGGGTGACCGCTGCGGCCGTCTCGGTGCCTTGCAGGATCACCGACCTCGGTAGCCGGTCGGCGAGCACACCGCCGAAGAGCACGAGCACGACGTTGGCCAGCGACCGAGCCCCAACGACCAGCCCTAGCTGCACCGCTGACCCGGTCAGGTCGAGCACGGCGAACGCCAGCGCGACCGGCGCGACGGCGTTCCCGAACTCGGCGAACGTGCGCCCCGTGGTCAGCAGGCGGAAGTCACGATGACGCAGCGGCGCGGTCAGCGCGCCATCCCCAGGCATACGGCTGAGTCTGTGCGGGGTCGTCCGTGGCCGTCAACCGAGTATCGGGCTCGCCCCCTGCGTCCTTTGTAGACGCTTCGGAGGTCGGAGTGCGGAGTTGATCTTCGCGAAACCCGAGTTTGGGCCATTGAGTGGCTCAAACTCGGGTTTCGCGCGGCCGACCGAGGTCCCCGCGTGGCGGGTAGTCGTCTTCGCCGCTTAACAAGCCTTAAGAAGCAACTCAAGTCGACTTATCCACAGGGCTTGCCCGATGTGGACAACTCACCCGAAGTTGATCTTGAGCCCCGGTTTCCCCACCTGGCCGCGATATGATGGCTGCAGGGGAGCCCCCGGGAGGGTGGGGGCTTTTTATAGGGCCTCAGAGCTTGTATTCGGTGCCGTCCAGGGGGAGTTCGGCGCCGGCCAGGCGGACGGCCGAGTGTTCAGGGGCGCCCGGGTCCAGCACCGGGTTGGTGTTGTTGAGGTGCGTGTACGCCCAATGCGTCGTGGAGCCGGCCTCGCGGTGTGCGGCGATGCGGCGCAGGCTGCCGTGCTCGCCCGCGATCGGGATGTGGCCCATCACGTGCTGGGCGTCGTCGCTCACCCCGGACGCGGTCGCGCCGGACATCTCGCCCGGCGAGTAGAAGGTGCCGTCGAGCAGGACCAGGCCCGCGTCGGCGACGAACTCGTCGAAGCCGTCCGGCCAGGTCTTCAGGCAGGGCGCGTAGACGAAGACGCCGCCGGTCGCCGGGTCCTCGATCCGGTACGCCACCACCCACGGTCCCTCCACTGTGGACGACCGCGCGTACTTGGGGCGCTTGTCGCTCACCGGGAGCACGCTGACCCGCAAACTGCCCAGTGACGAACCGGCGGGCAGCCATTCCCAGCCGCCGTAGCCGTCGATCACGTCGCGCACCGGGAAACAGTCGCGCAGCGCGTGCAGGACAGCGGGTGGCGCCCACACGGGCAGACCGCCCGCTTCGCGCAGCATCAGCAGTCCCAGTGAGTGGTCCAGTTCCGCGTCGGTGAGCAGGACGCCGCGGATCGGGATCTCGCGCGGGCCCGGCCCGGCGTGCAAGGCCGGGTTGGCAAGGATCTGGGCGCGGATGTCCGGGGAGGCGTTGATGAGGTACCAGCCGACGCCGTCCGCGCTGACCGCGACACAGTCCTGGGTCCGCGGCGTCGCGCCGGACTTGCAGAGCGCGCAGGCGCAGTTCCATTGCGGGAAACCGCCGCCCGCCGCCGTGCCGAGCAGGAGCACCCTCACCGTGTCACCGTCGGCTTCCGCATCACGAGGGCCGGTGAGGTGCGTGGCGCCGCCAAAATCAGATCGACGATGTCGCGCTGGGGGGACTTGCTGCACACGGGGTCCGTCGCGGCCGCGTCACCGGTGAGCAGGAACGCCTGGCAACGGCAACCGCCGTAGTCTTGGCCTCGCCGGTCACAGCTACGGCAGGTGTCGCTCATCCAGTCTTCGCCGCGATAAGCGTTGAAGGAGCTGGATTTGTACCAGATGTCGGCCAGCGAGGTGTGCAGCACATTGGACAGTTCGAGCGTCTCGATCGCCGTCGCCGCCGGGCACGGCAGCACGTTTCCGTTGGGCGCGACGGTCAGCTGGCGCGCGCCCCAGCCGTACATGCACGGCTTCGGGTACGGCTCGTAGTAGTCGGCCACCACGTAGATGATCTGCATCGTGCCCGCGAGACGCTTGGTCTCCGCGCGGACCAGCGGTTCGGCCTCGGCGAGCTGCTCCGGGGTCGGCATCAGCGCGTCGCGGTTCTTCAGCGCCCAGCCGTAGTACTGGGTGTTGGCCAGCTCGAGGCGGTCCGCGCCCATCCGCTCGGCGAGCTTGATGATGCCGGCCAGCTGATCGTGGTTCTGCCGGTGCAGCACCACATTCACCGAAAGCGGCAGCCCGGACTTCTTGATCAGCTCCGCCGCGACGATCTTGCGGTCGAACGCCTTCGCGCCCGCCAGCAGGTCCGAGCGCTGCGCGTCCGCCGCCTGCACGGACAGCTGGACATGCGCCATACCGCGCTCGATCAGGTCATCGAGCCGCTCGGCGGTGAGGCCGAGCCCGGAGGTCACGAGGTTGACGTAGCACCCGAGTTCGCTCGCGTGCTGGACCAGCTCGGGCAGATCGGGCCTCGCCAGCGGCTCGCCGCCGGACATGTGCACCTGCAGCACGCCCAGCTCGCGGGCCTGGGTGATGACGGACTTCCACTGCTCGGTGCTCATTTCGCCTTCGCGGGCGATCAGCTCGATCGGGTTCGAGCAGTACGAGCAATGCAGCGGGCAGCGGTGCGTCAGCTCGGCGAGCATGCCGAGTGGTGGCTCCGCGGCAACCGGGATCACGTCCATTCGACGACCCTCCTGTCTCCGAGCCTGGCGAGCACGTCGAGCACGTCGGATTCCCGGACACCGGAATACTTTTTACCCAGTCGCTGGGTAATGACCGAAATAGTGGCTTCGCCGTCACAGAGTTCGAGCACGGCGGCGGCCGTCGGATTGGGCACCAGCACGCCTTCGGGGAACAGCAGAACGTGCGTCGAGCGCACCTTGTCATAGGTGAGCCGGACACCCCGGCGAAGCCGAGGCACCGAATCCGCGCCGATGGTGGTCATTGTTTCGCCCCCGCGCGCTCGATGGCGTCGAGCATCGACCACAGCACGTCGGTCTTGAACTTGAGCGCCTCGATGGAGCGCTCCTGCTGCTCGCGCGTGACCGCGTGGCGCACGACGATGTCCAGCGTTCCCTTGCCTTCACCGGAAACCTTGTCGATTCGGTTCGTGAAGTAGGCGAGGTCCTCGCGTGCGATCCACGAGTAGTTGGCGAGCATGTCGGCGACCCGGCGCTGCATGAGGTGCCCGGCGAACATCTCGGTCAGCCCGGACGCGATCGCCTCCACCCACGGCTTGGTCCGCGCGAACGTCACGTAGGCGTCGACCGCGAACCGCACGCCCGGCACGACGTGGCGCTGGTCGATCACCTCTTCGCGGTCGAGGCCGACCGCGGTGCACAGCCGCAGCCACCGCTCGATCCCGCCGTCGCCCGCCCGCGCGCCGTCGTGGTAGACGATGCGGTCGAGCCACTCGCGCCGGATCTCCGGCAGCGGGCAGTTGCTGATGATCGCCGCGTCCTTCTGCGGCAGCATGCACTGGTAGTACCAGCGGTTCGCGGCCCACACGCGCAGCTCGTGCTCGCTCAGCTCGCCCGCGTGCATGCGGTGATGGAACGGATGTGTGCCCCAGTAGCGATGCGAAAGGTCACGCAACGCGGTCACGAAGTCGGCAGAGCTCAAGGGTTCGGTGGACATCTACGGCCTCCCGATCGACCGGTCAGTGGGACACTTCCGCGCGACGGCGGGGGCGGGACCGGGTGAACCCGGCCCCGCCGTTCACAGGGAGATCAGTCCTCCATGCGGGCCGCGTACGCGGTGACCTCCATCGGGGTCTCGTACTCGACGAAGTCGGGCGTCGTCCAAACCTCAGTGGTTTCGATCATTGTTGACTCCTCGGATCTCTAGTCGCCCGGCGTTGGACGATCAGTGGAGAGCTCGGACCGAGCACGGCCACCCTAGAAGCGTCAGGGCGCCGAATGGAAGACATTGAGCCAAACTAGGCGGAGTATTCGTAAAGCTTCCTACCTATGTCGTATCGTTACCCAGGGAAGATCACGTAGCGTGCTCCCTAACATCGGATGTAAGCGCTTTCGCACCTTCGTCTGGTGGTTCCCTTCGGCTAGTCGGTGTGTTTATATCCAACATCGCTGGATGTTCCGAACGTCCGGTTCCGCCGTCCGAAGTACCCCAAGGAGGCGTTACCTTGTCCAAGCGTCGCTATCTCACCGCCGCGATCGCGTCCGCCACAGCGGCCCTCGTCATGGCGGGCACCGCCATGGCAGTGCCCGCCGATGTCTCAATCCAGTCGATCAAGCAGGTCGCGAAGGGTCTCGACGAGGCCTGGGCGGTGGACTTCCTGCCCGACGGCACGGCGATCTTCACGCAGAAGGACGCCAAGACCGTCAGCACGCTCGACAAGTCGGGCAAGGTCACCAAGGTCCTCGACGTCCCCGGCGTCAGCGTGACCAAGGAAGCAGGCCTGCTCGGCCTCGCCGTCTCCCCGAAGTTCGCGGTCGACAAGACCGTGTTCATCTACTTCACCACCGGCTCCGACAACCGGATCGCCAAGTTCAAGCTGGGCGAGACCAAGGCGCCGACCCCGATCCTGACCGGGATCCCGCGTGGCGCCCAGTTCCACCAGGGCGGCCGGATCAAGTTCGGCCCCGACGGCTTCCTCTACGCGGGCACCGGTGACGCCAAGAACGGCAACAACGCGCAGAACAAGGACTCGCTCGGCGGGAAGATCCTGCGCATCACCACCGACGGCAAGGCCGCGCCGGGCAACCCCTTCAACAGCCCCGTCTACTCCTACGGCCACCGCAACGTCCAGGGCCTGACCTGGGCGGGCGGCACCCTGTACAGCTCCGAGATCGGCGAGAGCACGGTCGACGAGCTGAACAAGATCGAGCCGGGCAAGAACTACGGCTGGCCCAAGTGCGAGGGCAGCTGCAACCAGGCGGGCATGACCAACCCGGTCAAGACCTGGCCGACCTCCTCGGCCACGCCCAGCGGCATCGCGTTCTACAAGGGCAGCCTGTACATGTCCGCGCTCAAGGGCGGCACCTACAAGCTGAACACCAGTGGCGCGGGCGGCAAGATCTACACCAACCTCGGCCGCACCCGTGACGAGGTCGCCGGCCCCGACGGCCAGCTCTGGGTCGTCACCCCGGGCGGCATCTACAACGCCGACGGCAGCTGAAATGGTCGTGAGTGTTCCCGACGGTTAGAACCGTCGGGAACACTCACGAGTCCTTAAGCCGTGGCCGCCTCGAGTTCCGCCAGCGCGGTGTCGAGGTGGGTCAGGATCCGTTGCAGGTGCGGGACACTGCGGCGGCATCCGGTGATCCCGAAGTCGAGCCGGTCCGCGTTGCTCGTCAGCGTGATGTTCAGCGCCTGCCCGTCGAGCAGCGCCGACGCCGGGTAGATGCCGTCGAGTTTCGCCCCGTTCCAGTACATCTGCTTCCGCGGCCCCGGCACGTTCGAGATGATCAGGTTGAACGCGGGCGGCGTGTTGTTCACGAACCCCGGCACCGGCGAAATCCCCAGCGGCGCCACGTTGATCGCCGACAGCAGCAGCGTCTGCAACGGCGTCAGCTCCGAGAAGAGCCGTTTCCCGTTGCGCATCGACTGGTGGATCGTCGCGAGCCGGACCGCCGGATCCTTCTGGTCGGTCGCGAGATTGCAGAGCATCGCGCCGATGTGGTTGCCCGACGCCTCACCCGGATCGTTCCGGCGCCGCAACGAGACCGGCACCATCGCGATCATCGGCGCGTCCGGCAGCGCGCTCTGCTCGATCAGGTAATCGCGCAGCGCGCCCGAGCACATCGCGAGCACCACGTCGTTGCGGGACACCCCGGCCGCCGTGGCGACCCCGCGCACCCGGTCGAGCGACCAGGACTGCGCCGCGAACCGCCGCGCGCCGCCGATCGGCACGTTGAACATGGTCTTCGGCGCCTGCATCGGCAACGTCAGCGTCCGCTCGCGGAACGCCTCGTTGGCCACCTTGAACGCGGCGGGCGCCATGCCGCGCAGCTGCGCCAGCGTCTTGCCCGCGCCTTCGAAGATCGAGCCCGCGAGCTGGCGGTTGCGCCGGACCGTCGGCTGGGGCTTGCGCGAACCCCACGGCGGCGGGCAATCCCGGTCATCCGGGCTGTCCGACAGGGTGCCCTGCAGATGCCGGAGCGCGGAGACGCCGTCCATCATCGCGTGGTGGATCTTGCTGTAGATCGCGAAACGGCCATCGTGCAGGCCCTCGACAAGGTGGATCTCCCACAGCGGGCGATGCCGGTCGAGCAGTGTGCTGTGCCAGCGTGACGTCAGTTCCAGCAGTTCCCTGACGCGGCCAGGTTGCGGCAGCGCGGAATGCCGGAAGTGGTAGTCCAGCTCGAGGTCGGTGTCCGTCGACCAGGCGATGTGCCCGAGCGGGTTGACCGGGCGCGCGGGCCGCCGCCGAAACAGGTTGCGGATGTTCGAATCCGCGAGGAGATCCCGCCGGAGTTCGTGCAGATAGTCGGGGCCGGCGCCCTCGGGTTTCTGGAACAGCTGGAGCCCGCCGACGTGCATGGGGTGTTCCCTGGACTCCACCAGCAGGAACATCGAGTCGGTCACGGGCATCAACGGCATAGACGAACCACCTTCCGCGCGGACGCCCGAGTGTACGCACACTGGCGGCGGGTCAAAAAGCGAAACTAGGCTGTCCATATGACGGACGCTGGGGAAATATCGGAGATCACTTCGCAGGCCGAGTTGCGCGAGTACGTCGGCGACCCGTTGTGGCGCACCGCGACCAAGGTCAGGCCGAGGCTGGGCGAACTCGACCGGCAGTGGCTGGCCTCCTCGGCTTTCTGTCTGGTCGGGACATCGGACGCCGACGGCAGGTGCGACGTTTCCCCCAAAGGCGACCCGGCCGGTTTCACCCACGTGCTCGACGACACCACGATCGTGGTCCCCGAGCGGCCGGGCAATCGCCGCGTCGACGGCTTCCTCAACGTGCTCTCCAACCCGCATGTCGGGCTGATCTACCTGCTCGGCGGGCGCGGCGACACCTTGCGCATCAACGGCCGCGCCAAGGTGCTCAAGGACGCGCCGTTCTTCGACGAGATGATCGTCAAGGGCAACCGCCCGATGCTCGCGCTGCTCGTCGAGATCGAAGAAGTCTTCTATCACTGCTCGAAGGCGTTCCTCCGGTCCCAGCTGTGGAAGCCGGAAACCTGGCGCCCCGAAGACCTCCCGAGCCGGGCACACATCGCGAAAACCTATGAGCGCAAAGAAGATTCGCTCGAAGAGCTGGAGGCGTACTACGGCCCCGGGTACGCCGAGAAGCTCTACGGTTAAAGCCAGTCCAGGTCGGGGTCGATCACGCGCAGCCCCGAATGCACCTGCCGCACGGACTCGGCCAGCCGTTCCGGCGGCGCGTCCTTGACCACGAAACCGACGGCGCCCGCCGCGATGCCCCGGCTCAGGTACCCGGGTAGGCCGAAGGTGGTCAGCAGCACGATCTTGCACCCAGGCAGCGCCGCGGTCAGCGCGGACGCGGCGGCCACCCCGTCCAGGCCGGGCATCTGCACGTCGAGCAGCGCGACGTCCGGGATCGCCAGCCGGGCGGCGGCCACCACCTCGTCGCCGCGGCCGACCTGCGCGACCACCTCGATGTCGGACTCCATGTCCAGCATCCGCGCCAGCGCTCCGCGCAGCACGGCCTGGTCGTCGGCCAGCAGCACCCTGATCATCGCGGCCCCGGCACGAACACCCGGAGCCGGAAGCCGCCCCCGGGCACCGGCCCGGCCTCGAGCGCGCCGCCGAGCGCGGCCATCCGCTCGGTCAGCCCGCTCAGCCCGTTCCCCATCAGCACCGCCTTCCCGGTGCCGTCGTCGATGATCTCCAGCGAGTTCGCCGTCAGCGTCACCTCGCATCGGGTCGCCCCGCTGTGCCGCACCACGTTGGTGATGCCTTCCCTGAGCACATGCCCGAACGGCTCACGCAGCGCCGGGGGCACGTCGTCGACCGCCGACGGCAGCGTCGCCTTGATCGAGGCCGACCGCAGCAGCTCGCGCACGCTCGCCAGCTCGGTCGCCAGCGACACCTGCCGCCGTGACGCGACCGTCGACCGGATATCGGCCAGCGCCTGCCTGCTCAGCTCCTCCAGGTCCGCGACCTCGCGCAACGCCGCTTCGGGGTCACCGTCTTCGAGCAGCCGCCGCATCAGCGAGAGCTTGACGGTGATCGTGGTCAGGCTGTGCCCGAGCACGTCGTGCAGATCCCGCGCGAACCGCGCGCGCTCGCGTTCGACCGCCGCGTTGGCGACCTCGTTGCGTGCCTCGCTGAGCTTCTGATTGGTCACGACCAGCGTGAACATGCCCAGCATGGCGACCGTGCTGGCGACCAGCACGACGATGTCGACCACGTGCACCTCGACGAAGAGGCCGACGCCGACCACCAGCGCCAGCCCGCCGGGTATCGCGGCGGGCGGCCGGAGCACGCCCATGATCGTGACCAGCACGAACGAGAGCATGGGGTACTGGCTGCCGTGCGTGCCGCTCTCGATCGCCAGGTAGAGCCCGAACATCCAGAGCAGGAAACCCAGCCGCCACGGCAGCGACCGGCGCCGCACCGGCCAGAGGCCGAACACGTAGCTGACC
Organism: Amycolatopsis xylanica; assembly: GCF_900107045.1. Lineage (GTDB taxonomy): Bacteria > Actinomycetota > Actinomycetes > Mycobacteriales > Pseudonocardiaceae > Amycolatopsis > Amycolatopsis xylanica. The sequence goes on along the minus strand of NZ_FNON01000003.1, from coordinate 618,283 downwards.
GAGTAGAGCAGCGCGGCCCCGAACAGCGGGGCGATCCACTGCCGCTGCTGATACATCTCCACCAGCACGGGCAGCAGGAAGACGCAGAACAACGCGGCCGTGATCCGCCATCCGCGTTCGGAGAGCGCGATCGGGTTCGGGGAGCCGGCCATGGCTCACACCTTAGGAAGCCGCGGCCCGAGGCGGCGACGATCGAAATGACGTCGAGCCATTGCCGGATCGTTGAACGATCTGGCACCATGGCCGCCGTGCCCACGACGATCACCGGCGCCAGGCGCCTGGCAGAAGCCTTGACGGCTCTCGACGTCGAAGTAGTTTTCGGCCTTCCCGGAGTGCACAACCTGCCGATCTGGGAAGCGCTGGCCCACACCGAGATCAAGCTGATCGGCGTCCGCCACGAGCAGACCGCCGGCTACGCGGCCGACGGGTACGCCCGCGCCACCGGCAAGCTCGGCGTCGCCATCGTGACCACCGGGCCCGGCGCGGCGAACACGCTCGGCGCGGTCGGCGAGGCGCACGCGTCCGCCTCGCCCGTGCTGGTCATCGCCACCGACATCCCGTCGACGCTGCGCCGCCCCGGCGTCACCCGCGGCGTGCTGCACGAGACCTCGGACCAGGCCGCGATGTTCGCGCCGGTGACCAAGGCGACGTACACGGTGAGCAGCGCGGACGAGATCGCCTCCGCCGTGCACCAGTCGGCGCGCAAGGCGCTCGAACCGCAGAGCGGGCCGGTCTACCTGGGCATCCCGACCGACTTCCTCAAGAACGTGGCCCGCGACTTCGACCCGCCGACCGAGGTGTTCGCGGCACTGAGCACGCCCGACCTCGGCAAGGCGGAGCGGCTGCTCGGCAAGGCCAAGAAGCCGCTGATCTGGGCAGGCGGCGGCGCGCTGCGCTCCGGTGCCGGGCCCGCCATCGGCGCGCTCGCCGAGCGGATCGCCGCGCCGGTGATCACCACGTTCGCCGCGCGCGGCCTGCTGCCGCTCGACCACCCGTGCCTCGCGCCGAACCCCGTGCACGCGCCCGAGGTCGGCGCGCTGTGGGACGAGGCCGACGTGGTGCTCGCCATCGGCACCGACTTCGACGGCCTGATGACCCAGAACTGGGCCATGCCCCGGCCACCGAAGCTGATCGCGATCAACGTCGACCCCGAGGACGCGGGCAAGAACTACCCGGTCGACGTCATGCTCACCGGCGACGCGCGCGCGATCACCGAAGCGCTCGACGTGCCGCAGCGGTCCGGCCTGACCGAGCTGACCGTCGGGCTCAAGCGGATCGCGGCGAAGGTGCGCCACCGTATTCGCGAAGAGGAGCCGCAGGCCGCGGATTTCCTTGCCACGCTGGAAGAAGTGCTGCCGCGGGACGCCGTGCTCGTCGCCGACATGTGCGTCGCCGGGTACTGGGCGGGCGGCTTCCACCGCATCCCCGCGCCGCGCAAGTTCGCGTATCCGATGGGCTGGGGAACGCTCGGCTTCGGGTTCCCGGCCTCGCTCGGCGCCGCGGCGGCGGGCACCGGGCGGGCCATCTGCGTCAGCGGGGACGGCGGGTTCCTGTTCGCGTGTGGCGAGCTTGCGACGCTGGCCGAGGAGCGGATGCCCGCCACGATCATCATCGTCGACGACGGCGGCTACGGCATGCTGCGGTTCGACCAGGAGCGCGAAGGACTGCCGCAGCGCGGGGTCAACTGGGACAGCCCCGATTTCGTGGGCCTGGCCAGGTCGTTCGGGGTGCACGCCGAGCGCGTTTCCGGCTTCGGGCGGGCGTTCCGGCGCCTGCTGTCGGAGATGGTGGAGGCCGACGAGCCGAACGTGCTGGTCGTGCGCGCCCGGCTCCGGCCGCCGCTGAACACCTCGCCCCGGTGGTATCGCCGATGAAGCTGCGCGTGGGTGTCGACATCGGCGGCACGTTCACCGATCTCTGCGTGCTCGACGAGACCGGGATCGTGGCCGTCGGCAAGGTGCTGACCACGCACGACGAGCCCGCGCGTGCCGTCGAAGCCGGTCTCGCGGAGACGCTCGCCAAGGCCGGGCTACTCGCTTCCGATGTCGAGCAGTTCGTGCACGGCACGACGCTGGTGACCAACGCGCTGATCGAGCGCAAGGGCTCGCGGACCGCTTTGCTTGCCACGGCAGGGTTTTCGGACGTACTGGAGATGCGGCGCGAGCATCGGTACGAGCTGTACGACCTGCTCATCGAGCTGCCGACGCCGCTGGTTCCCCGGCATCTTCGCTTCGACGTCCCGGAGCGGATCCTCGCCGACGGGTCCGTCCACAAGGGACTTGACGAGGACTACGTTTCCCGGCTGGGCAAGGAACTCGCCGCGCGCGGGATCGACGCCGTCGCGATCTGCTTCCTGCACGCGTTCACCAATCCCGCGCACGAGCAGCGGGCCGCCGAGATACTGCGCGAGGTCGCGCCGGGGCTGCGGGTCGCGCTGTCGTCCGAGGTCGTGCCGGAGATCCGGGAGTTCGAGCGGGCGTCGACCACGGTCGCGAACGTCTACGTCCAGGACCTGACCGAGCGGTATCTGCGTGACCTCGAACGCCGCCTGCACGCGGCCGGTGTCGGGCCGTCGCCGCACATCATGCTGTCCAACGGCGGCATCGCGACCGTCGACACGGCCGCCCGGTATCCCATCCGCATCCTCGAGTCGGGGCCGGCGGGCGGCGCGCTCGCGGCGTCCGCTTTCGGCGCGGCGGCGGGGGAGACGGACCTGCTGGCGTTCGACATGGGCGGCACCACGGCGAAGCTGTGCATGATCTCCGGCGGCACGCCGCTGGTCACGCACGAGTTCGAAGTGGACCGTAAGTACCGGCTGCTGCCGGGGTCGGGGCTGCCGGTGAAGGTGCCGGTCACCGACATGATCGAGATCGGCGTCGGCGGCGGGTCGATCGCCCGGATCGACGCGCTCGGGCTGCTGACCGTCGGCCCCGATTCGGCGGGTTCCGAGCCGGGCCCGGTCTGCTACGGCCGGGGCGGCACCGAGCCGACCGTGACCGACGCGGACCTCGTGCTCGGCTATCTCGACCCTGGCTATTTCCTTGGCGGGGGAATGACTTTGGACGCATCCGGGGCGCGCGAGGCGATCCGGAAGCGCATCGCCGAGCCGCTCGGCGTCAGCGTCGAAGAGGCCGCGTACGGCATCCATTCGAGCGTCAACGAGGACATGGCCAACGCCGCGCGCGTGCACGCCGTCGAGCGGGGCAAGGACCCGGCGAAACTGCCGATGTTCACCTTCGGGGGCGCCGGGCCGGTGCACGGCGTCGGCGTCGCGCGGGCGCTCGGCGCGCCGCAGGTGGTCGCGCCACCGGCGGCGGGCGTGATGAGCGCGGTCGGGTTCTTGACCGCGCCGCTGGCCTTCGACTTCGTGCGGTCCTCACGCGCGGGCGTGCACGAGCTGACCTGGGAACAGGTCGACGCGCTGTTCGCCGAGATGGAAGCCGAGGGCGCGGCGTTGCTCGGCGAATCCGGCGTGACGCACTCGCGGATCGCCGAGATGCGCTACGCCGGGCAGGGCTACGAGATCCGCGTGCCGGTGACCGGCGACGGGTCGAACTGGCCGGGCGAGCTGATCGACGAGTTCGTGTCCACGTACCGGAACCTCTATCAGCGCACCGGCCCGGACGTCTCGGTCGAGGTGCTCAACTGGCGGGTCGTCTCAAGTGGACCAGCGCCGGACGTGACACTGCGGCTTCGGACGGGTGTGGGCAGCGGAGACGCGCGTAAGGGCTCGCGGCCCGCATATTTCCCCCAAGCGGGTGGATTTGTCGATACGGCGGTGTTCGATCGGTACCGTCTGGTGCCTGGCGACGAGGTCGAAGGCCCGGCGATCGTGGAGGAGCGTGAGTCCACAGTGGTCGTTCCACCCGGCGCGACCTGCGCGGTCCGCGAGGACGCGAGCCTGGTGGTGACCGTATGAGCGTCGACCCGATCCTGGTGGGCGTGATCGGCAACCGGCTCCACTCGATTCTCGCCGAGCAGCAGAACGCGCTGGTCAACACCGCTTTTTCGGCGGTGGTCCGCGAGTCGCTCGACCTCGCGTGCGCGGTGTTCGACTCACGCGGCGAGATGATCGGCCAGTCCGTCGGCGGCACCCCCGGTCACATCAACGCGATGGCGACCGGGATGCACCACTTCGTCGCCGCGTACCCGCCGGAGACGCTCGAACCCGGCGACGTGCTGCTCACCAACGACCCCTGGCAGACCGCGGGGCAGATCAACGACATCACCGTGGCCACGCCGGTGTTCCTGCGCGGGCGGCTGGTCGCGTGGTTCGCGTCGTGCTGCCACGCGCCGGACATCGGTGGCAGGCTCGTCTCGGCCGAGGCCAACGAGGTCTTCGAAGAGGGCCTGCGGCTGCCGATCATGAAATTCCTGCGCGCCGGGGTGGTCAACGCCGACCTGGAACTGCTGATCCGCGTCAACGTCCGCACGCCCGAGGAGACCATCGGGGACCTGTACGCGCAGGTCACCGGCAACGAGGTCGGGGCGGCGAGCCTGGTCCGGCTGCTCGACGAGTTCGGCCTGGAGTCGATCGACGAGGTCGCGGCCGAGATCATGAACCGCTCCGAGCGGGCGCTGCGCGACGCGCTCGCGAAGATGCCGGACGGCGTCTACACCAGCGAGATGCGCACGGACGGGTTCGACGACGAAGACATCACGCTCAAGACGACCGTGACCATCGCGGGCGAGGACATCCATCTCGACTTCGCCGGGTCGTCGCCGCAGAGCAAACGCGGGATCAACGTGGTGCTCAACTACACCCGCGCGTACGCGTCGTTCGCGGTGAAAGCCGCGATCTCACCCGAGGTGCCGCACAACGCGGGCTCGTTCCGGCCGGTGCACGTGACCGCGCCCGAGGGTTCCGTGCTCAACTGCGTGAGCCCGGCACCGGTCGCGTCCCGGCATCTTATCGGGCATTTTCTGCCGTCGCTGCTCATCAGTGCGCTGCACAAAGCGTTGCCTGGCAACGCTTTGGCGCACAGCGCGGACGCGTTGTGGATGACGATCTGGCGTGGCGTCGGCGCGGATGGCGAGTTCATGCTCAACGTGTTCCAGACCGGCGGCATCGGCGCGCGGGCTGGCAAGGACGGCCTGAGCACCACGGGATTCCCGAGTGGACTGCGCTCGACGCCGACCGAGGTCATCGAGACGATGGCGCCGCTGGTGCAGCTGGAGCGAGTGCTGCGGCAGGACTCCGGCGGTGTCGGCCGTCAGCGCGGCGGGCTCGGGCAAAGCACGTCGATGGCCGCGCGCGGCGAGATCTCGTGGAGTGTCAACGGAAACGTCGACCGGACGCTGCGTCCCGCGTCCGGTGTGGACGGTGGCGGAGCCGGGGCTCCGGGTGTGTTCGGGCTCGTGTCCGGTGAGGATCTGCCGAGCAAGAGCCGGGTCGCGCTGGCGCCGGACGCGGTCGTCTCGGTGGTGCTGCCCGGTGGCGGCGGTTACGGAGCGCCGTTCGAGCGAGACCCGCTCGCGGTGCTCGCCGATGTCGTGGACGGGTACGTGTCGATCGAATCGGCGCGTGCGGACTATGGCGTCGAAGTGCGCTACATCGGCGAGCCGGACGCGCTGGTCCGGTTGCCGGAAGACTATGTCGTCGACGAGGAATCGACCTCGCGGTTAAGGAGATGAACATGGGCCGGTTGGCCGACAAGGTCGCGGTGGTCTTCGGCGGTGCGCGGGGCATCGGCCTCGCCACGGTGAAGGAGTTCCTCGCCGAGGGTGCCACCGTGTACGCCAGCGACATCCGCGAGCCAGCGGAGAAGCTGGACCACGAGAACTACTCACACTCCATTGTGGACGCGACGGACGAGAACGACGTCGACACCTTCGTCCAGGACGTGCTGACCCGCGCGGGCCGTATCGACGTGTTGTTCAACAACGTCGGCATCCACCTGGGCAAGCCTCTTGCCGAGACCACTTTGGACGAGTTCAACACCATCTTCGCGCTGAACGTGCGCGCCGCGTTCCTCGGCACGCGGGCCGTGCTGCCGGGCATGATCGAGCGCAAATCGGGCAGCATCATCACGACCTCGTCCAACGGCGGCGTGATGGGCCGTCCCGGCGACCCGGTCTACAACGCCACCAAGCACGCGCTGGTCGGGCTGACCAAGTCGATCGCCGTCGCGCACGCGCATCAGGGCATCCGCGCCAACACGGTCAACCCCGGCGCGATCGACACCGACATGCTGCGCGGCACGCTCGCCTCGCCCGAGGAGTTCGAGGCCAAGCAGCACGCGCTCGTCGCGAGCACCCCGGCCGCGCGGATCGGCGAGGCGTGGGAGGTCGCGAAGGCCGTGGTGTTCCTCGCGTCGGACGAATCGCGTTTCATCAACGGCGTGCTGCTCCCGATCGACGGTGCCAAGGCCGCCGGCGCGATGCCGAACAACCGCTACAGCCTGGACTTCGATCTCGGGGTGAAGTAGTGGGCTCCCTCGATGCTGCCAGGCTGCAGGAAGACCGTGAGCTGCTCGAGCGCAGCGGCACGGCCGAGCGGGTCGCGGCCATCCTGCGCCAGCGCATCACCGAGGGCGACTTCCCGCCGGGCACCCGGCTCTCCGAGCCCGCCATCAGCGCCGCGCTCGGCGTCTCCCGCAACACGCTGCGCGAGTCGTTCCAGCTGCTCGCGCACGAACGTCTCGCGGTGCACCAGCTCAACCGCGGCGTGTTCGTCCGCGAGCTGACGGCCGAGGACATCGCCGACCTCTACGCGGTCCGCCGCATCGTCGAATGCGGCGCGCTGCGTCGCGCGGCCGAACGCCCCTCGCTGGACCTTTCCCCGGTCTCTCAGGCGCTTTCGGACGGCCAGTCCGCCGCGGCCACCTCGGACTGGCGAGCCGTCGGCACGGCGAGCATCCACTTCCACCAGGCGCTCGCCGACCTCGCGGGCAGCCACCGCGTCACCGAGACCATGCGCCAGGTCCTCGCCGAAACCCGCCTGGTCTTCGTCTTCACGGAGAACACCAGGGCCTTCTTCGAGCCCTACCTCAACCGCCACGCCCGCATCCTCAAGCAACTCGAGCGCGCCCGCTTCACCGACGCCGCCGAAGCCCTCGACACCTACCTCCGCGACGCCGAGACCCAGCTCCTGGCCGCCCACGCCCGCACCGACCCATGACCCCCGCCGCGGAAAAAAATCCCAATGTGGCATTGGTCAGTTTTCCGGCCGCCAATGTGGCTTTCGTCAGCTCGAAGCTGACGAAAGCCACATTGGGATTTTTTTCGCCGGGTGGGTCAGCAGGTGATCGAGGCGTTGGCCCAGTCAGCGTGGTCGGAGTTGTTGCCGTCGCCGCCGTCGGTGACCACCAGGTCGAGGACCTGGACGCCGGTGAGGGTGACGTCGATGGGCTGGGACTGGCCGGTCTTCAGCACCTCGGTCGACGCGAGTGTCTTGCCGTCGCCGAGCACCGCGAAGGCGACCGTGCCGATCTTCTTCTCGTCGTCGAGGCCGACGATCGAGCTGAACGACTTGCAGCCGCCGCCCAGGTAGAAGCGCACCTTCGAGGGCGCGTGCACGCCGAGGCCGTTGGGGTAGACGACGCCGCCGATGGTGATCGGCTTGCCGTCGCCCGCCTTGGACTCGCCGTTGCTCTTGCCGCGTTCGACCGGGCCGAAGCCGTTCTCCGCCGAGATCCACGCGGCCTGGGACAACGCGGTCGTGCCCGCCGCGGGCGCGGTCACCAGTGGTGTCGTGCCGTCGGTGTCGAGTGCCTGCTTTCCCCAGAGCGTCCAGTATTCGGTATGCGAGGTCACCGAAACCTTGTCACCGGCCGGGGCGACCGGGCTGACCGTCCAGGTGTGCTTCCACGATTTCCCTGGCAGGACAACGAGAACGAACTCGTCGGCGCGGCCGTCGACCTTCCAGCCGGTCGGCGCGGTCAGCGAGACCTTGCCCAGGAACGCGGGCGTCGAGCCGTCGTTGGTGAGTTCGACCGACGTGGTGAACGGCTTGTCGCGGGGCGTGAAGTCGGCCGCCTGCACCGAAAGCGTGGTGCGCGGCGCGGCACTCGGGAACTTCGACGGCCAGATCCGGAACGCGGCCGCGCCGTGGCTCGGCACCGCGGCGCGCAGCGTGCCCGTGGTCTCGGTCTCGGCGCCGGTCCACAGGTCACGGACACGGTAGCCGGACGCCGTCGCCGCGCCGATCTCCGCGGGCAGCGTCGAGATCGACGAGGACTTGGTGCCGCGGTTGAACAGCACGACGGCCGTCGAGCCGTCGGACATCGGCTTCGCCCAGACCTCGTTGTCGCCGTCATCGCGGACCTTGTGGCCCTGCTTGCCACCCCAGTCCTGGTTGATCGCGATGAGGTCCTTGTTCTGCAGGATCTTCTTCGTCGCCTCGGACTGCGAGCGCAGGTCGTTGCCTGCGAGCAGCGGCGCGTTCATCAGCGACCAGAGCGCGAAGTGCGCCTGGTACTCGTCGTTGGTCATGCCGCCGTTGCCGACCTCGAGCATGTCGGGGTCGTTCCAGGCGCCGGGGCCGGAGTAAGCCTCCAGGCCGACCTGCTTGTCGAGGATGCCGGTCCAGCTGCCCCAGTTGTCCTTGATGTCGCCGGTGGTGCGCCACAGCTGCGCCCCGGCGTCCTTGCCCCAGGTCCACGGCTTGTTCTGGCCCCACTCGCACAGCGCGTAGACGATCGGGCGGCCGGTCTTCTTCAGCGCCTCGCCCATCTTCGTGTAGCGCTCCAGCGCGGGCCTGCCCTGGTTGTTGCAGTTGTCGTACTTGAGGTAGTCGACGCCCCAGTCCGCAAACGTTTGCGCGTCGACGTCCTCGTGGTCGAGCGCGCCCGGCATGGTCTTGGCGCAGGTCAGTGTGCCCGCGCTGGTGTAGATGCCGAGCTTGAGGCCCTTGCCGTGGATGTAGTCGGCGAGCGCCTTGATCCCGCTCGGGAAGCGGGTCTTGTGGTTTTCGAGCTTGCCTTCGGCGTTGCGGTTCAGCTCGGCCCAGCAGTCGTCGATGTTGACGTACTGGTAGCCGGCGTCCTTCATGCCGGACGAGACGAGCGCGTCCGCGGTCTCGCGGATCAGTTGCTCGTTGATGTTGCAGGCGAACTTGTTCCAGCTGTTCCAGCCCATCGGCGGAGCGGCGGCGGGCGCTTCCGCGGGTCTTTCCGGGGTTTCGGCGGCGACCGCGGGTGCGGCCACCACGGTCGTCGCGGCCCCCAGGGCGGCGACGAACACGACAAGACGACGCATGGTTCCTCCAGGAGTGCGCAACTCTGCACAAACTCACCCAACAATCAACATCACCAGTGGGGTGCCGTCAATGGGCCGTTCGTCTATATCCGCGAGCAGAAATCAATAAGGGTGACAACTTGACCAGACCACTGGACGGCATCAAGGTCGTCGACCTGTCGCGCATCCTGGCCGGGCCTTACTGCACGCAGTACCTCGGTGAGATGGGTGCCGACGTGATCAAGGTCGAGCCGCCTGGCCATGGCGACGACACCCGCATGTGGGGCCCGCCGTTCGTCGGCGACGACGCGGTCTACTACCTCGCGGCCAACAGGAACAAACGTGGGATCGTGCTCGATCTCAAGAGCGAACGCGGCCAGGACGCCGTCCGCAGGCTCGTCGCGGACGCCGACGTGCTGGTCGAGAACTTCCGCCCGGGCACGCTGGAGCGCTGGGGCCTCGGCTACGCCGCGCTGGCCGAGCTGAACCCCCGCCTGATCCACCTGTCGATCACCGGCTTCGGCCAGACCGGCCCGTACCGCGACAAGCCCGGCTACGACCTGGTCGCGCAGGCGATGGGCGGGATCATGGACCTCACCGGCGAGGCCGAGGGCCCGCCCGCGAAGGTCGGCCTCCCCGTCGCCGACCTCAACGCGGGCACCTGGGGCATCATCGCGGTGCTGATGGCGTTGCACGCCAGGCACACGACCGGCCGGGGTCAGTACCTCGATGTGTCGCTTTTGGACACCCAGCTGGCCTGGCACGTCTACGCCGCCGGAGCCACCTTCTACGACGCCAAGCGGCCGCGCCGGATGGGCTCGGCGCACCCGAGTATCGTCCCGTACCAGGCGTATCAGGTGGCCGACAGCTGGATCGTCATCGCGGTCGGCTCCGAGAAGCTCTGGCGCGTGTTCTGCTCGGTGCTCGGCCTGGACATAGCCGAGGATCCCCGGTTCGTGTCGAACGCGGCCCGCGCCGCGCACCGCGAAGAACTCAACGACCTGCTCGGCGAAGTCCTGCTCACGCGCCCCGCCGACGACTGGCTCAAGCGCTTCGAGGAGGCGAGCATCCCGGCGGGCCCGATCAACACGATCGACGACATCTACGCCGACCCGTGGACCGCTGAGCGGGATCAGGTGGTACGCATGGGTTCGTACACGGGCACGGGATTCCCGGTGAAGGCGTCCGGCACGCCTGCCAGGCCGGTCTCACCGCCGCCGGCACTCGGGCAGCACACCGCGGACGTGCTGGCCGAGCTCGGCTACACGGCCGAGGAGATCCAGGAGTTCCTGCCCCAAAGAGGTGAGGAGTGACGATGCAACCGACCAACCCGCTCTGGCATCCGTTCGCGGACATGGGCGCGGTCGACGGCGACCGGATGATCATCACCAGAGGCGCGGGCTCGTACGTCTGGGACGATCAGGACCGGCGGTATTTCGACGCGACCGCCTCGCTCTGGTATGCCAATTTCGGGCATGGCCGTGAAGAGATCGCCGATGCCGTCGCCGCGCAGCTGCGCAAGCTCGACTCGTACAACCTCTTCGGTTACTACGCCAACGAGCCCGCGCTGAAGCTGGCCGAGCGCGTTTCCGCGCTCGCGCCGACACCCGGCTCGAAGGTGTTCCTCGCCTCCGGCGGCGGCGACGTGGTCGACACCGCGGCGAAGGTCGCCCGCGCGCACTTCTTCCACACCGGCCGCCCGGAGAAGACGCACTTCATCGGCAGGCGGCTCGGGTATCACGGCACGCACGGCTTCGGCACGGCGATCGGCGGGCTCGCCCCCAACCGGGTCGGCTTCGAACCCTTGCAGGAGCCCGTTTCGCACGTCCCGTTCGACGACGCCGCCGCACTGGAAGCGGAGATCCAGCGAGTCGGCGCCGAACGCGTGGCCGCGTTCTTCTGCGAGCCGGTGATCGGCGCCGGCGGTGTGCAGCTGCCGCCGCCCGGGTACATCGAGGCCGTCGCCGAGATCTGCAAGCGGCATGACGTGCTGTTCGTCGCCGACTGCGTGATCGCCGGGTTCGGGCGGCTCGGCACCTGGTTCGGCATCGACCGCTGGCCGGTCCAGCCGGACATGATCACCGTGGCCAAGGGCATCACCGGCGGCACGATCCCGCTGGGCGCGCTGATCGCCGCGCCACGCGTGGCCGAGCCGTTCTTCACCGGCAAGCCGGGCGCCCCGATCCTGCGGCACGGCCCGACGTACGCCGGGCATCCCGTCGCCTGCGCGGCCGCGAACGTCACGCTCGACATCTATGAGCGTGAAGGCCTGATCGCGCGCGGACGTGAGCTGGAGAAGCCGCTCGCCGACGTGCTGTCGGGGCTGATCTCGCACCCGCTGGTCGCCGAAGTCCGTGCCGGGCTCGGCTTCCTGGCCGCGGTCGACCTCACCGACGACGTGCTCGAAGCCGATCCGGGTGCTTCGGGCAAGTTGCAGCGTGCCTGCCGCGAGGAGGGCGTGCTCGTGCGCCCGCTCGCCAAGGGGTTCGCGATCTCACCACCGCTGATCGCCGACGAACCGGAGCTGGACCTGCTCGGGAACGCCTTCCCGCGCGCGCTGGACCGGCTCGAGCTCAGCTGAGACAGAGTTCATTGCCCTCCGGATCCGCGATCGTGATCCACCAGTGCGGGCCCTGGCGGCCTCGGTGCAGTTCTTTCGCGCCGAGTGCCGTCAGGCGCTCGAGCTCGGCCTCCCGCTTGTCCTCACCGATCCGCAGATCGAGATGGACGCGGTTCTTCACGGTCTTTTCCTCCGGCACCAGCATGAACAGGATCCGCCTGCCCGAGCCGTCCGGATGCAGGATCGCCTGCCCTTCGCGCCAGACGAGCACGCCCTTGTGCGTCTTGGTGTCCGCATCCGTGGCGTGGCCCGCCGCGATCATCTCCCTGATGAAGTCCTCCTTACTGGGCTCGACGTCCCAGCCGAGCATGTCCGCCCACCAGTCGGCGAGCGTGTGCGGATCCGCCGAATCGACGACGATCTGGAATTCGTAGGTCATGCCAGCACCATAACCAGGGGCACCGACAATTCCGGGGGCTACAGGGAGTAGGACGACACCGCCCGCTGGATCCGGTTCGCGTACGCCTGCAGCGAAGTGATCGCCGCGCGCTTCGCCTCGTCGCTGATCCGCGCGGCCGGACCGGCCATGGTGAGCACGGCGGGCCGATGTCCCGGCACGTGCACCGGCACCGAGCACGCCCACACGCCTTCTTCGAGCTCGCCCCAGCTGACCGCGTACCGGTTGAGCACCGCGCGCTTGAGCTCGTCACGGATGCCGTGCCCCCGCCGCTGCATCACCGCGGGCAGCCGCCGTTCCCGGTCGGCCTCGGGCAGCAGCGCGAGCATCATCTTGCCGGACGCGCCTTCCCCCAGCGGAACGGAATGGCCCGGCTGGAAGGTGAACCGCATCGCCCGATCACATTCGACCCGGTCGGCACAGACCGCCGTGTCCCCGAAATGCTGGAATAGCAACACTGTTTCGCCGAGTTCGCGCGCAGCTTCTTCCATCGTCGGCTTGGCGAGCCGCGCGAGGTCATTCGACAGTTGCGCGGCGCGGGCCAGCGGCATCACCTGGCAGGTCACGTGATAACGCCCGGCTTTGCCTTCTTCGAGTAACTGAAGTTCCTTCAGTAGCGCCACATAACGATAAGTCGTCGCGACCGGGGTGCCGATGGTCGCGGCGAGTTCCGCGACACTGGCTTCGGGCCTGCGCTCGGAGAACGCCAGCAGCAGCTGCAAGACCTTGCGGGAGCTGCTCGCGCCGGGCGTTCTGCGTGGTGGCGCTGAGGCGTGGGGTGGGCGTGCCGCTGGCGTCATTTGTTAACCTCTCGGGGAAACGGCGCAACTACGGTTACCAGCACAACAGAGAAATAAGTTAGCACAGTGTGCGAACTGCTGGTCAATACCGAAGTCGATTGTCCCCGAGACAAATTCGGCGCTGGATTCCACCAGGTGGAATCCAGCGCCGAATTCACGGATCAGGTCGTGATGAACTTGTCCGGACTCTGCACCACGGGTGATTCGAAGAACAGGTTCTTGTATTCGTCCTGGATACCGGAGTTGTGGACCTGAATGGCCAGTGGTCCTACCCGGCCCGCCGTCTTGTCCTCGAACTTGAGCACTTCGACACCCTTACAGGTGGCCGCCGGTTCCTTCAGCGGGCAGCAGGCCATCCGCGCGATGCCGGTCTTCGCGTTGCCGATCAGCTCGCACTGCGCCCATTTCTTGATGTCGATCGAGGTGTGCGGATACTGCGTGAACAGCTTCCCGCCGCCGTTGTTGTGCCCGGTCCGGTAGTCCCAGTGCCCGCCGTTCGGCGGCTGGAACTGGATGGAGTCGAGACCGTTCAGCACCGGGGTGGTCTTGCCCCAGATCAGCACGGTCGGCTTGTGGTCGCCCTTGACCTGCTTGAGCGTGAAGATCCAGCGGAAGGTGTCGACCTGCTTCTTGTTGTAGTACAGCCAGCCGCGCGCGGTCCCGTTGCCGTGGATCACGCCGTCCTTGGCCGACCACAGGCCGTCCTTCGACGAGGTCCAGCCGTCGAGCGTCTTGCCGTCGAACATCGAGACGAGGTTCGGGTCACCGTACGGATTCGGGTCGCCCTTCGGGTTCAACCCGGCTGCTGCTGCCATCGGCGACGTGACCACGGCCGTCGCCAAAGCGACCCCCGCGACCAGCGCCAAGAGTGAGCGGCGAAGCATGGATGCCGTCCTTTCACTTCTTCGTAACCGGACGTGAACGTTTACGGTCGGACGGCGAATGTCACGCTACGAGTGAGCGCCGTTACCCGTCAACCCCGCTAGCCCGGATGCCGCCCGGTGTCCCGCTGACCGAACCCTCCACTGTGGAGTAATTCGTTTCTGCCGCCGGGGATACACGTGCCAGGCTGGGCCGGGGCTCGGGGAAGGAGACGCGATGCGCCCGCTTCTGTTCCTCGACGTCGATGGACCGCTCAACCCGTTCCAGGCCAAGCCGAGCAAGCGGCCGGACGGATATCTCACTTACCGCATATGGACTTCGGTCACGCCTGCGCCGATGCCCGGCCGCCGAAAGCCGCTACGGGTCTGGCTGAAGCCATCGCATGGCGAGGACCTTCTCGCGCTGCCCTACGAGCTTGTTTGGGCGACGACGTGGACACACGAGGCGAACCAGAAAATCGGGCCCGAACTCGGACTGCCCGCTCTGCCCGTGATCGCGTGGCCCGAGCAACGGCAGGGTGCGGACGGCTTGCACTGGAAGACACGCGCGATCGTTGAGTTTGCGGCCGGGCGGCCTTTTGCCTGGGTGGACGACGAACTCACCGAAACCGACCGCGTCTGGGTCATGCGCCAGCACGGCGAAGCGTTGCTGCACTGGGTCGATCCCCGGCTCGGATTACGTGCGGCGGACTTCGAGACTTTGCGCGCGTGGGCTGGGAAACTGGACGAGTGAAGGAAAAACGGCTGCTCGCCGACGCGGAGCTCGCACTGTCCTCTGTGGTCGCCAACAACGCGATGAACCGCCTCCGCGGCCTCGCGGGCGCCAACAGTTACACGCGCGAGCTCGGCTTCAACCCGGTCGACTTTCTCGCCGGAAGGCCGAGCGCGGCTTGGCTGGATCTCTGCTGCGGCAGTGGCAACGCGTTGCTGCAGGCGGCGGGGTTGCTGCCGGGCGTGAGGATCATCGGAGTCGACTTGGTCGGCTACTTCACGCCGCCGCCGCACCACGGCGTGGAGTTCGTCGAGGCTTCGGTGACCGAGTGGGAACCACCGTATGCGTTCGACCTGATCACGTGCGTGCACGGGCTGCATTACGTCGGCGACAAGCTGGGGGTCTTGGCGAAGGTCGCGTCCTGGCTCACCGAAGACGGCCGGTTCGCCGCCGATCTCGATCTCGCGTCCATCCGGCGGGCGGACGGGAGTCCGGCCGGGCGGCGGCTGGTCGCGGCGCTGCGGGCGGAGGGGTTCGGGTATGACGGGCGGCGGCGCCGGGTCGGGCTTAGCGGCCGCAAGCAGGTCCGATCGCCCTACACTTACCTGGGAGCCGACGCCGAAGCCGGCCCGAACTACACGGGGCAGCCCGCGGTGATGTCGTACTACCGGGATTGATTCTGGCCTTCGCGACGTTGACCCGTTAGTACGAGTGTGATCGAGGAAGAGCAGGAGAACGTAGTGGCGCTGGATCCAGAGGAGCTGTACGAGGTGGACTCCGACGTCCCCGACCTGGACGGCGTCGTGCTCCTCCACCACTTCGACGGCTTCATGGACGCGGGTTCGGCCGGTGCTCTGGTTGCCGAGCACCTGCTCAGCGAGCTGGAACACCGGGTGATCGCGCGGTTCGCCGTCGACAGCCTGATCGACTACCGGTCACGCCGTCCGCCGATGACGTACGCGATCGACCACTGGGAGAGCTACGACGCGCCCGAGCTGGTCGTCCACCTGCTGCACGACGAGGACGGGGTGCCGTTCCTGCTGCTCACCGGCCCGGAGCCGGATCACGAGTGGGAGCGCTTCACCAAGGCGATCCAGTCGCTGATCGAGCGCTGGGGCGTCCGGCTGACCGTCGGGTTCCACGGCATCCCGATGGGCGCGCCGCACACCCGCCCGCTCGGCGTGACCTCGCACGCCACCAGGGTCGACCTGGTCGGCGACCACCAGCCGCTGCCGAACCGGATGCAGGTGCCCGGCAGCGTGGCCGCGCTGATCGAGTTCCGCCTCGGCGAGGCCGGTCACGACGCGATGGGCTTCGCCGCGCACGTGCCGCACTACCTGGCGCAGGCCACGTACCCGGCCGCCGCCGTGCTCGTGCTCGACTCGCTGGTCAAGGCCACCGGGCTGAACCTGCCCGGCGAGCCGCTGCGCGAGGCCGCCGCGACCGCGGACGCCGAGATCAACCGCCAGGTCGCCGAGTCCGACGAGGTCGCCGACGTGGTGCGCGCGCTGGAACGCCAATACGACACCTTCGTCGAGGCCTCCAGCCGCAACAGCCTGCTGGCGGAGAGCGTCGAGCACATGCCGACCGCCGAGGAGCTGGGGAACCAGTTCGAGCGGTTCCTCGCCGAGCAGCAAGGCCCCGGCGACTCACCCGAGCGCTGAGCGTCGTGAGTGGTATGGCCGGTTCTAACCGGTCAAAACACTCACGACCTAGGCGTCCTTGGGGAAGAGGGTGGTCGTGGGGTCGGTGAAGGTCGGGGTCTCCGGCTCGGGGGCCGCGGGCTTGCGGCGGCGGTCGCGGAAGAGCCAGCCGCCGATGATGCCGCCGACGAACCCGAAGCTGTGGCCCTGCCAGCTGACCTGGGCCTCGCCCGGCAGCAGCGAGCTGAACTGGTAGGCGAAGCACAGCGCCATCACCAGCCCGATGACGATGTCGATGCGGTGCCGGTCGAACAGGCCGCGCACGATGATGTACCCGAAGTAGCCGAACACCATGCCGCTCGCGCCCGCCGTGACGGTCATCGACGGCGAGAAGAACCAGACGCCGAGGCCGCTCGCGATGGCGATCAGCACGGTCACCGCGATGAACTTCTTCACCCCGCGGTACGCGGCGAGGAAGCCGAAGATGAACAGCGGGCCCGAGTTGCCCTCGATGTGCGCCCAGCTGCCGTGGATGAACGGCGCGGTGAAGATCTCCGGCAGCGAGCCCGGCTCACGCGCCTCGATGCCGTACTCGCGCGTGAGGTCGTAACCGTTCAGCGCGTTGAAGATCTGCACGGTCCAGATGATCGCCAGGAAGCCGACCATGATCCAGAGCGCCTTCTTGGCCTCCGCGATCATCTCCTCGGCCGTGCCTGGTCCTTCCCCGATGATGTCCACTTCCGGAGGATAACCGAGGGGACCGACGAAAATGGGCGTATGAGAAGCTCAGGCCATGGCTAAACCCTCGACGCTGCAGGTTCGCAACGCCGCCGTGGCACTGGTCGCGGCCGGGATCGCGGTCTGGAACCTGATCATCGGCGGGCCGTTCCTGGTGACCTTGTTCCTGGGGCTCGGCTGCGTACTCGCGCTCGCGTCGATCTACCTCAACCGCCCCGGCGCCTAAAGAAGGAACCGGAAGAGCGCGCTCGCCGGATCGACCGTCTCGATGTGCAACGGGCTCGCCGCCATCCGCGTGAGCAGGCCGTCCAGGTCGGCCCTGGCGCCGATCTCGACGCCGACCAGCGCGGGGCCGGTCTCGCGGTTGTTGCGCTTCACGTACTCGAAAAGCGTGATGTCGTCGTCGGGCCCGAGCACGTAGTCGAGGAACCGCCGCAGCATCCCCGGTTCCTGCGGGAAGTCGACCAGGAAGTAGTGCTTCAGTCCTTCGTGGACCAAGGATCGTTCGAGGATCTCGCTGTAGCGGCTGACGTCGTTGTTGCCGCCGGACAGCACGCACACGGTCAGCGCGTCCGACGGCAGCTCCCGCACGGCCGTGGTCGCCAGCGCGCCGGCGGGCTCCGCGATGATCCCGTCGCGCTGGTACAGGTCCAGCATCTCGACGCACACCGCGCCGGCCTCGACGGTGACGATCCGCGCGCCGCTGTCACGGACCAGCGGGAACGTCACTGACCCGACCTGGCGGACCGCGGCTCCGTCCACGAACGGATCCAGCTCGGTCAGCGCGACCGGCTCACCGGCCGCCAGCGCCGCCGTCATGCTCGCCGCGCCGGACGGCTCGACGCCGACCAGCGAGACCTCCGGGTGGCGCGAACCGAGCCAGGCCGCCATCCCGGCGAGCAGCCCGCCGCCGCCGACCGGCACCACGACGCGGTCCGGCACGCGGCCGAGCTGGTCGATGATCTCGCAGGCCACCGTGCCCTGACCGGCGACCGTGCGCGGGTCGTCGAAAGCCGGCACCACCTCGGCGCCGGTCTTCGCCGCGAACTCCAGCGCCGCGGCCTGCGCGTCGTCGTACGCGTCGCCCTCGACGACCACCTCGACCCAGCTGCCGCCGATGGCCGCGATCCGCTCGCGCTTCTGCCTCGGCGTCGTGCGCGGCAGGTATACCCGGCCGTGGATCCGCAGCGCCGAGCACGCGTACGCGACGCCCTGCGCGTGGTTGCCCGCGCTGGCGCACACGACGCCGCCTGCGGAGACGCCCAGCTGGGCCATCAGGTTGTAGGCGCCGCGCAGCTTGTACGACCGGACGGCCTGCAGGTCCTCGCGCTTGATCCAGACCTCGCCGCCGGTGCGGGCGGAAAGCCGTTCGTTGCGTTCGAGCGGGGTGCGCAGCACGACGCCGTCGAGCAGGGCTCCGGCCTTTTCGACGTCGTCAGCGGTGGTCATCGACACCGAAGAAAGGGTACGCCGGGAAAATCGGATGCCCTTCGACAGGTGCGTTGTTAGCCTCGGCCGGTTGGTCACCCGAGGACAGGAGTGTCGAATGCGCCAGGGAACGGAATGCCCCATCTCCTATTCCGCGACCTTCGCAAGGGCACTCCATGAAGACCTCGAACATCGGGATTCTCGCGCATGTTGACGCCGGGAAGACCAGCCTCACCGAACGCCTCCTCTTCCATGTAGGCGTCATCCGCGAACTGGGCAGTGTGGACGGTGGCAGCACCCAGACCGACACGCTCGACCTGGAACGCAGGCGCGGCATCACCATCCGCGCCGCGGTCGTCTCCTTCACCGTCGGCGACCTCAAGGTCAACCTGATCGACACGCCGGGCCACTCCGACTTCATCGCGGAGGTGGAACGGTCCCTGCGCGTGCTCGACGGCGTCGTGCTGGTGATCTCGGCCGTCGAAGGCGTCCAGACGCAGACCCGCGTGCTCATGCGCACGCTGGCCAGGCTGAAGATCCCGACGCTGCTGTTCGTCAACAAGATCGACCGGATGGGCGCCGCGTACGACAGCCTGCTCGCGACGATCGCGCGCAAGCTCACGCCCGCCGCGATCCCGATGGCCACGGTCAGCGGGATCGGCACGCGTGACGCCCAGGTCCGGCCGGATCTCGGGCGCGCGGCCGAAGTGCTCGCGGGCAACGACGACGCCTTCCTGGAGTCCTATGTGGAGGACCGGGTGGGCCGAGCGGAGACGCTGGCTGAACTCGCCGCGCAGACCGGGCGGGCGCTGGTGCATCCGGTCTACTTCGGCTCGGCCATGACCGGCGAGGGGATTCCCGAGCTGCTCGAAGGCGTCCGGACGCTGCTGCCCGCCGCGAGCGGGTCCGAAGAGGACGTCCTGCGCGCGACCGTCTTCAAGATCGAACGCGGGACCTCGGGCGAGAAGATCGCGTACGCGCGGCTGTACGGCGGCTCGATCTCGGTGCGCGACCACGTCACGGCGTATCGCGGCGGGCTCGGCGTGGGCACCGCGAAGGTCACCGCGAGCGAGCCAAGCCGGGTCGTCGCCGGGGACATCGCCAAGCTGTGGGGACTCAAAGACGTCCGGATCGGTGACAGCCTGGGCAGCGCGGAGCCGGTGGGAGAACGGCCCCAGTTCCGGCCGCCGACGCTGGAAACCGTGGTACGCGCGGAAAATCCGGGCGCGTTGTACGCGGCGCTGACGTCACTGGCCGAACAGGACCCGTTCATCCAGGCACGCCGTGACGATGAGCAGATCTCCGTCCGGCTGTACGGCGAGGTGCAGAAAGAGGTGCTGCAGTTCCAGCTGGCCGAGGAGTTCGGCCTGCCAGTGGTCTTCGAGGAGACTCGGACGCTGCGAGTCGAACGGCTCGAGGGGACCGGCGCCGCGGTCCGGTTCATCGAGCTGCGTGAGCGCGACGATCCTTACGCGACAGTAGGTCTGCGCGTCGAGCCCGGCGCGCCGGGCTCCGGCGTGCGGTACCGGCTGGAGGTCGAGCTCGGGTCGCTGCCGCGCGCGTTCCACACCGCGATCGAGGAGACGGTCCACTCGAGCCTGCGGCGCGGACTGTACGGCTGGGAGGTGCTCGACTGCGTGGTCACGTTGACGCATACCGGCTATTTCAGTCCGATCACGACCGCGGGCGACTTCCGCGCGCTCACCCCGATCGTGCTGGGACTCGCGCTGGAAGACGCGGGGACGCGGGTGTACGAGCCGATCGACGCCTTCGAATTGTCGGTGCCCTCCGATAACGTCAGTGCTGTCCTGGTTTGCCTGTCCGACGCCGGCGGGCAGGCTCGTGAAGTAACCGTCAAGGAGGAATATGCGACTGTCGAAGGGGTGATCCCGTCGAGCGGAGTGGTCGCGTTCGAGCGGCGGCTGCCTTCGCTCACGCGCGGGGAAGGCCTTCTCCTGCCCAGGTTCGCCGGATTCGAACCTGTGGCGGACAAGGCAACCTGGCGTGGCCGGTGAACGTCATACAGGCGCAAGTACGACTGAGGGGAAACAAAATGGCTTATTCCGCTGGTTCCGCGAAAATCGATATCACGCCGCCGCTGACGATTCCGTACGTCGGCGGGCTGCCGAGGCACTCGCTGTTCGAGGGAGTGCACGACGAGCTGTACGCCCGCGCGGTCGCGATCACCGACGTCACGCCGAACAAGACGATCATCATCATCACGGTGGACGCGCTCGGCCTGAACAACGACATCCTCGGCCCGACAAGGGATTTCACCGCGGAGGTCCGCGCACAGGTCACCACGGCGACGGGGGTGCCCGCCGCCAACATCATGCTGGCCAGCTCGCACGCGCACTCCACTCCGGAGACCGGCGACGTCCGCCATCTCTACACCGACCCGGCCAAGCTCACCTGGCTGGAAGGCCTGCGCGACAAGCTCGCCCAGGTCGCGGCGAGCGCGTACGCGTCGCGGCAGACCGTCACCGCCAAGCACGTGCGCGGCGAGATCGAGCCCGGCAGCTTCGTCAAGAACCGCGACGCCTCCTTCTATCCGGGCGCCGCGCCGATCGACACGGAGATCGGTGTGCTCACGCTGGAGAACGCGGCGGGCACCTGGCGGACGGTGGTCGTCAACTTCGCCTGCCACCCGGTGATCATGCAGGTCAACCCGTACGTCTCCGCCGACTATCCGGGCGCCGCCTCGGCGTGGGTCGAGCGTAACGTGCCCGGGTTGGACGTCTGCCTGTTCCTGCAGGGCGCGGCGGGCAACATCAACCCGGACGACGACCCGCTGTGGGACGACCAGCGCTCCGCCTTCGACGAGCGGAACATGCCGAATTTAGCCGTCATCCGGGATTCGTTCGCGCACAACGAGCGGATCGGGCTGGCGCTCGGGATGACCGTCGCCGATCTGTCCAACGGGCTGCCCGGCAAGGCCGTCACCGGCCCGGTCAAGGCGTACTCCGAGAAGATCAACGTCGCGTCGCGCCCGCTGCCGGACCGTGCTCCGTACCAGGCGGAGTTCGACGCGCGGACCCAGGCGGTGCAGGACGCGATCAACAACGGCGCGAGCGAGGAGGAGATCGTCTCGCTGCGCAACGCCGCCCAGGAGTACGAGGAGCTCCTGGCGGCGATCGACCGCGGCACCGCGACGATCGACGCCGAGGTGCAGGGCCTGCGGTTCGGCAACGTCGCGTTCATGGGCATGCCGGGTGAGCCGTTCGTCGAGTTCGGCTTGCAGCTCAAGGCCTTGTCGAACAACAACCGCACGATCACGCCGGTCGGCTACGCCAACGACTACCTCGGTTACTTCATGCCGCAGGCGTTGTGGGACGCCGGGGTGTGGGAGTCGACGCTCGGCTGCCAGACCCGGATGGGCCGGGACGCCGGTGTCGCGATCTACAACAAGGCCGCGGCTTTGGTGACGAAGCTCTGGCAGACCCCGTAAAACGTTGTGGTGGCAGGGGATTCGCGTCCCCTGCCACCACTCACAGATAGGGAAGGAGGATCTTCACCGCGTCGACGGTCGCGTAACCGCGCCATTCCAGTGACGCCGCGGGGGAGGCTGAGACGAAGTCGACGACCCAGCCGCCGTCGTCCTGCTGCAACGAGGCCAGCCGCTCGAGATCGGCTTCGAGGACCTCGCGTGGCATGAGGGCACGCAACGGTCCTTCGTGCCATGGCGAGAAGTCCAGCGGACGCTGGGCTTCGCCGTCGACGCCGCCTTCGACCGGGACGACCCAGTCGTCCGGCAGGAAGCCGACCATGCGCTCGAGTTCGGCTTCGGCGCCGATCGCGTCGAGGAACCACAGCACGAAGCGGAATTCGATGGCGAAGCCCGTGCCGGTGCGTTCGGCGATCCGGGCGAGGCAGTACTCGGTCGCCTTGCGCAGCCAGGGATGTTCGCTCATCCCGGCCCGATGGGCGGCGCCCGCGACCGCGGCCGTCAGCTGCAACGACGACCGCGTCGAGTCCGCGCCCGCCCACCACGGCGACGAACCGGCGGGCTGGGTGAGCGGCAGCGCGAACGGCAGGCCGCCGTCCGGCAGTGTCACGGTGTCGAGCCAGTCGCACAGCTCGGGCGCCGGCTCCTGGGTCTCCTCGAAGACCTCGAACGCGTGCAACGCGCCCGCGATCTGGCTTTCGGGAGAACGCAGGTCGGGCTCCAGCCCCCAGCCGAAGCCGCCGTCGGTGTTCCGGTACGCACTGACCGCGGCGAGCACGCCGCTTGCGTCGCCCTGACCGGTGACCAGGTCGAAACGGCGGCGGTCCAGCAGGCGGGCGTGCCCGGCCATGAACGCGGATGCTCGGTCCAGATCGATTTTCATGCGGCCATCGTGACCCGGATCGTGGCCTCACGGCTTGAACGAAACGGACACGCGCGGGTCAGTAGCCGACCGTGAACCGGGTCCGGCGATGGCGGGGCCGCTCGACCTCGTCGACGAGCGCGACCGCGAAGTCCTCCATGGAGATGGACGAAAGACCGTTCGCGTCGATGAGCAGGTCGTCCGCGCCGACGCGGTAGTTTCCGGTGCGGACACCGGGTTCCAGCGAGGCGGGCGGGCTCAGGTACGTCCAGTCCACTTCGGACGCGGACCGGCAGGCGGCGAGCTGTTCGTTGCAGGCCAACGCGATCTCGCGGATCTCGGCGGGGAAGTCCGGGGTGTCGGACAAGATGCCGCCGCCCGGCACCCGCAGGCTCGCGGCCCCGCCGACGAGCAGGAGGCGGCACTTCGCGCCCTCCAGCAACGCTTTGGCGGCCGCGACGAGTTCGGGTCCGCTGCCGGGAGCCGGGCGGGTCGCGCTGATCAGCACGTCCTGGCCCGCGCTGAGCGCGGCCACGTCCTCGACGTTCGTGGCGTCGCCGGTGCGCATCCCCGGGCTCGGCCGTCGTCCGACGGGTGTGACCTCATGGCCGCGCGATCGCGCTTCGGTCACCACTCGGCTCCCGACGCCGCCCGCCGCTCCGAACACTGTGATCCGCATGGTTCTCCTTCTTCTTGAGAGGAATTTGGGCCGCGACGAGCGCGGCGAGGACGATGACGGCGCCCAGCAGCTGGGCGGTCGTCAGGTGCTGGCCGAGCACCAGCCAGCCGACCGTGGTCGCGACCAGCGGGCTGAGCAGGCTGAGGAAGGTGACGCTGGTGGCCGACAGGCCGCGAATCCCGCGGAACCACAACGCGTACGCCACGGCGGCGCCGGGAATCGCGAGGTAGGCGTAGCCGAGGATGTTCCCGGCGGTCAGCCCGCTCGGCGGCGGTCCTTCGACGAGCAGCGCGACCGGCAGCAGCACCAGGCCGCCCGCGACGAGCTGCCAGCCGGTGGTCGCGAGCAGCGGCGCGGGTGAGGTCCAGCGCTTGCTGAGCACGACCCCGGTGGCCATGACGACCGCGCCGCCGAGCGCCGCCGCGACGCCGAGCACGTCCAGCTTGGCGCCGGCGCGCAGCACCAGCAGGCTGACACCGGCCACCCCCGCGATGCCCGCGATCGCGGTGCGCGGCGTGAGCCGTTCACCGAGCAGGCCGCTCGCGAGCACCGCCACGATCAGCGGCTGGATGGCGCCGACGGTCGCGGCGACCCCGCCGGGCAGCCGGTAGGCGGCGACGAACAGCAGTGCCAGGAACACGCCGATGTTGAGCGTGCCCAGCACCAGCGAACGCCACCACCACTGCCCGCGCGGCAGCCTGCGGGTGAGCGCGACCAGCAGGAGGCCGGCGGGCAGTGCCCGGACGAGCGCCGCGAACAGCGGCCGGTCCGGCGGCAGGAATTCGGTGGTGACCAGGTAGGTGGTGCCCCAGATGGCGGGCGCCAGCGCGGTGACGGCGATGAGGGCGATCCGGTTGCTTAGCACTAAGACAAACTATCTCACCGCTAAGCTATCTGCCAGTGATTTGCCTCACCGCTAAGATATCCGCATGGCAGACCACGTCGACTTCATCGTGCAGCAGTGGGCAGCGCAGCGTCCTGACGTGGACGTTTCGCCGATGGCCGTGATCGGGCGGCTGAAGCGGCTCTGGCAGCTGGTCGACGCCGAACTGCGCCAGACCTTCAAGGAGCACGACCTCGACTCCGCCTCGTTCGACGTGCTCGCGACGCTCCGCCGTGGCGGAGCCCCGCTGAGCCCGACCGAGCTGATGAAGGCGTCGATGGTCACCTCGGGCGCGGTCACCCAGCGCCTCGACAAGCTGGAGGCGCGCGGCCTCGTCCGCCGCGCCGAGCGCGCGTCGGACGGCCGCGGCGTGCAGGTCGAGCTGACCGCCGAAGGCCTGGCGCTGATCGACCGGGCCCTGCCTGATCACCTCGCGACCGAGACGCGCCTGCTCTCGGCGCTGACCGAAGCCGAGTTCGGCGAACTGGTCGGGACGCTGCGCAAGCTGCTGGAGTCGCTCGGCGACGTCAGCGGCTGACGACCAGCGACGACAGCCGCCAGGTGCCCGGGTCCGGCGCGCGCTCGGCCTCCTTGATCGCGAGATCGGGGAACCGCCGCAGCAAAGCGGTGAGCGCGACCTCGGTTTCGACCCGCGCCAGCGACGCGCCGAGGCAGAAGTGCGGCCCGTGCGCGAACCCCAGGTGGCCCGCTGTCCGGCCGGCGTCGAGCCGGTCCGGATCGGTGAACGCCCGCGGATCGCGGTTGGCGGCTGCGATCACGGTCAGCACCGGCTCGCCCTGGGCGATCTTGGTGCCGTGCAGCTCGACGTCTTCCCTGGCGTAGCGCGGAATCGTCAGCAGCCCTGGCCCGTGCAGCCGGATCAGCTCGTCGACGGCTCCCGCCGGGTTTTCGTGGAACGCGGCGAGGTCACCCTGGCTGGTCAGCAGGACTTCGGCCGCGTTGGCGATGAGGTTCGTCGGCGTCTGCCCGGCGAGCACCAGATGCCAGACGAGCGTGACGAGTTCGCCGTCGCTGAGGCGGTCGCCGTCCTCGTCCTGGGCGCGGATGAGGTCCGAGATCACGTCGTCGCCCGGTTCGGCCCGTTTCCGCGCGACCGCCTCCTTGGCCCCGTCGAGGATGCCGGGGATCGCTTCGGCGAACTTCGGCCCGGCGCCCATCGCGACGGCCGCGCCGTACTCCCGCCACCGTGGCCGGTCCGGCTCGGCGATCCCGACGAGTTCGCAGATCACCTCCATGGGCAGCCGCCGCGCCAGCCCGGTCAGCAGATCCCCGTCGGTGAGCTCGTCGAGCAGCCTCTCGACGATCGGCTCGATCCTCGGCCGGAACTCGGCGGCACGCCGCGGCGTGAACGCGGGCGCCACGAGCCGCCGCTGGCGAAGGTGCTCGCTCGGCGCCATCTCGCTCATGGTCCGCAGGTAGGGCAGGTATTCGGCGGCCACGTCGGGGCGCATGAAGCTGTCGGTGTTGATCTCGAAGCGCGGGTCGACCAGCAGCCGCTTGGCGTCGTCGTACCTGGTCACGGCCCACATCGGCCCGAAGCCCGGCGCCCCGACCCGCGCCAGTGGCGCCTGCTCGCGGGCACGGCCGTACGCGGTGAAGGGATCACGCAGGACCTGCATGTCGGTCAGATCGATCTCGGGGACCACGGGGAACTCCAAATGTTCAGAGCAGATGTTCTCATCATCTCAATGGTGACGGTATCTTGATCCTGGACGTCAAGGCAAGGAGAACGATGGCCCGGCTCACGAGGGCGGAGACGCAGGAGCGCAACCGCGCCAAGGTCCTGGCCGCCGCCAAGGACGAGTTCACCGAGCGCGGCTTTCGTGAGGCCAAGATCGACTCGATCGCCGAGCGTGCCGAACTCACCCGCGGCGCGGTCTACTCCAACTTCCCAGGCAAGCGCGCTCTCTACTTCGCGGTACTGGCCGAATACGCTCCCCGCCCGCCCGCGCTGGAGCCCGGCCTGACGGTCGCCGAGGCGCTCGGCGTCTTCGCCCGCGCCTGGGTCGGCAGGCTCCCGCTCGTCACCGACGGACGCCACGCCTCGGCCCGCCTCGCGATGGACCTGCTTCCCGAGATCATCGCGGACGAGCGGATCTGGGTTCCCTTCACGCAGCTGACGAAGCTCAACGCGCTCCTGCTCGGCCTCTCGCTGGAACGGCTGAGCCCGCGTTCCGGCAGGCTGGTCCGTGTCGCCGAGTCGGCGTTGACGGTCCTGCACGGCGCGAGCCAGCTGGCGGCCGCCGCGCCCGGCTTCACCGAGCCGTTCAACGTGGTGAGCACCTGTGCCCGCCTCGCGGACGTCGACCTCGGCGACGAGTGGCTCCCGTCGCGCATGATCCCCCAGACTCGATCACTCGACGTCCCGTGGGACCCGCCTGGAGCGGTCGACGCGCTTCGCGAGGAGCCGGTTTCCCTTGCCGGAGACGGAATCGTGGCGTTACTCGGGCTGCATCGGGTGTCCGCGATCGAGGAGGCGGTACGCGCGGCGGCGCCGGACACGGAGATCACGGCCGTCCTCGTGACGGGTGATCCGGGTGAGCTGATGCCGTTGGCGCGCCTCGTGATCGCGGACCTGCGCGCGTGCCTGCGGCAGGCTTTCCCGCACTCGGCTTGGCCTCGGCTGCGGGTGATCTGCGATGAGACCGGAGCCGTCGCCGCCGCTGCCGGGGTCCCGGCGATCAGCGATGCCACGGAGACCGCCGTCCGGGTCGCCACTGGGCGGATCGTCGAGCGAGCCGATGGTTATGGGGCTTGCCATTACGCGGGCACGGCCTCGCAGCGCGTATTCGATTAGTCCGAATACCGCCCAACGGCGGGTAAGTAGATCACTCCCTACTTTCGGCTCTTTGGCGTTTTCCTGAGTTTCCCCACACTTTCCGCACGGGTCACATCGGCTGGCCCTGGCGCGGAAGGTTTTCTCAAATGTCTTCGAAGATTTTGGCCGTTTTCACGGCCGCATTCGCGACGTCTTCCTTCGTGGTCGGCGGCGCGGCGGCGACGGCCCAGACCGACCAGGTGAGCACCGACGCCGCCGGGCACGTGATCGCGATCGAGCCGGCCGCTCCGGCCGCCGCTCCCACCGGGGCCACGACGGACTCGTCGGCCGCCGCCCGCTCTCACGCGCCGAAGCTGGCGAAGCAATTCCGTGTCACCGTAGGCGAATTGGCGCTGAGCGACGTGACCTCGTTGCCCGGCGGCAGCGTCGCCAGGCTCCAGCAGAAGATCAACGGCGTTCCCGTCTACGGTGCGCAGATCGTGCAGGACCTCGACGGCAACGGCGCGCTGCTCGCCGCGGTCGGCAAGACCAGCCAGCGCACCACCGGCGCCTTCCCCGCCGACGCCGCCGCGGCCCAGGCACTCGCGGGCAAGGCCGCGCTCGACGCCGTCGCCAACCGGGACAGCACCGCAAAGGGTTTGCGCGCCGGCGCGGCGCAGACCTATTGGTACGACGCGAGTCTCGGCGGTGAGGCGCAGGACGCGGCCGCCGTCCCGGCGTACTTCGTGCCCGTGCGCGGCGCCGACCCCGAGGACAAGTGGACGGTCGTGGTCCGCGCGGAATCGGGCCAGGTGCAGACCGTCTGGGGCGAGGCCAAGCACGCGGCCAACCGCGTGGTGTGCGACGCGAAGCGCAAGATCGTCGACCTCGACGTCGCGACCGAGGCGGACATCCGCTGCGGCACCGGCCTCGCGTTCGGCGTCACCCGCAAGGAAGGCCAGGCGGCCGTCGCGACGCAGGACGTCAACAAGGTCTACGACTACTTCGGTGCGGCGCAGGACTTCTACAGCCAGTACACCGGCTACGACCTGACCGCCAAGATCGGCGCCGACTTCGGTGACGGCCGAGGCAAGGCACTGCGCGGCACCGTGCGCATGTGCGAGATCAGCACCGAAAGCGACGGCCTCCGCCACACGCAGTGCCCATGGGCCAACGCCTTCTGGGACGGTGAGCAGATGGCGTTCGGCGAGGGTGTGACCACAATGGACATCACCGGCCACGAGCTCACCCACGGCGTCACCCAGCACACCTCGGGCCTGGACGGTGGCTACGCCGCCCAGCTCAACGAGGGCCTCTCCGACGTGTTCGGCAAGTTCATCGCGATCAAGGCCAACGACCCCAACGCCACCGGCGCGAACCGCTGGCTGCTCGGCGTCGGCTCCTCGCTCGGCCAGGTGCGGGACATGAAGACCCCGGCGAACTCCGGCGAGGGCCCCGGCCCCGACCGCGTCAACGGCGCGTACTGGACCGGCCCGAACGGTGACCCGCACACCAACGCCGGTGTCGTCGGCAAGGCCGACTTCCTGATCACCGACGGCGCCACCTTCAACGGTCAGACCATCCGCGGCATCGGTGAGAACAAGTCGATCGCGCTGTGGTGGAAGGTGGAGAACCTGCTCCGCCCGAACTCCACCTTCAAGGACCTCGGCATCGCGCTGAACTCGGCGTGCACCACCAACGCCAAGACCGGGGTCGCGGGCACGACCACCGCCGACTGCACCCAGGTCGCCAACGCGGTCAAGGCCACCCAGCTCAACATCGCCCCCTAAGCCTCGTGAGTGTCGCGGCCGGTTCTATTGAGGGGAAAGCCAAATCCGGCGTGCCCTAGGGCAGCTGAGTGAGGGCCTCCCTCACTCAACACTCAACCCAAGTTGGTCAGGGCCTCCTTCACCCGGATATCTGGGTGAAGGAGGCCCTCACTTAGCGGTGTGGGTGAGGGAGGCCCTCACACAAGCCGGGTCGCGCGCGTGGTTGGGCGGGCTTGCCGAGAGCGGGGGTCGTGAGTGTTCCGGCCGGTTAGAACCGGCCATATTTGGTGATCTACGCGGGTTGTGCTCGTCGGGATCCGCACGAACGGGGCTTTTGTAGCGCTCACGGTGACAAAAGCCCCGTTCGTACCATGCACGGCGAGGGCCGGGCTGCCGGAGTTTGTGCTGGAGGTGTCAAGGGCGGCCCTTGTTACCTCCAGTGTGACAAGGGCGACCCTTGTTTCGCCAGCGAGACCGGCAAAAGGTACATAGTGGGGCGTATTTCGGCTTGTGAGGTGTGATCGGGTGTGCGAGGGGAAGGTTTGCTGCATCTAACGCAGCAAACCTTCCCCTCGCTCCAGGCACAGCGCCGCGAATTCCGCCGTAGGTGACCAAATACGGGTCGGCCAGAACCGGCCGCAACACTCACGACCCTTGAGCTAGGGAAGGCGGGCGGCTCGGATGCGGAGGTAGCGTTGCTGCGCGAGGTTGGCTGAGAGGGTCGCGGCCGTTTCGTAGCAGGCGCGGGCGGACGCGGTGTCGCCTGACATCTCGAGCAGGTGAGCTCGGGTCGCGTGCAGGCGGTGGTCCGACGTGAGGCGCGAGTCGTTTTCCAATGTCTGCAACAACTTCAGGCCGTCGGCGGGCCCCCGGACCATGGTGACGGCGACCGCGTGGTTCAGCGCGACAACAGGGTTGTCGGAGAGACGCAGCAGGATTTCGTACAGGGCCAGGATTTGCGGCCAGTCCGTTTCGGCGGCCGAAGGGGCCTCGTCGTGGAGCGCGGCGATGGCGGCCTGGATTTGGTAGGGGCCGGGGTTCCGCCGGGGAAGGACCTTGGTGAGGAGCGCCGTGCCCTCGGCGATGAGCGCCTTGTCCCACAGCGCGCGGTCTTGGGATTCCATGGGGACGAGTGAGCCGTCGGGGGACAGGCGGGCCGGGCGGCGGGCGTCCGTCAGCAATTCCAGGGCGAGCAGGCCCGCGGCTTCACCGTCATCGGGCAGCAGGCGGACCAGCATGCGGGTGAGGCGGATCGCTTCCTGGGACAAGTCGTTGCGGTGCAACGACGCATAGCCTTCGGTGAAGATCAGGTAGAGGACATGGAGCACCGCGGCCAGGCGATCCGCGTGGTCCGACGGGAGGGCGAAGGGGATTCCGCTGGCCTTGATACTTTCCTTCGATCGGGTGATCCTCCGGGTCATTGTTCCTTCTGGCACAAGGAAAGCGCGGGCGATCTCGGCCGTGGTGAGGCCGCCGACGGCCCGAAGTGTCAGTGCTATCTGAGACGCTGTCGAGAGTGAGGGATGACAGCACATCAAGAGGAGGATCAATGTGTCGTCGGAATCAGGGACAGGGCCTGCCTGCAGCGGGCGGGCGTCGTTTTCGCGGCGGTGGCGGGACTGTTCGCCGCGCAAGAGATCGGTCAGGCGCCGCGAGGCCACCGTGATGAGCCAGGCGAGTGGCTTTTCGGGGTGACCTTGGGCGGGCCACTGGGTGGCGGCCGCCAGCAGGGCTTCTTGGACCGCGTCTTCGGCGAGGTCGAAGTGGCCGTAACGGCGGACGAGGGCGCCGAGGACCCGCGGGGCGAGCGCCCGCAGGTCCTCCAGGCCCTCAGTCATCCAGATGATCCCGGGAATCCGCGATCGGGCGGACGTCGACGTACCAGTCGCGGCCGAGGTCCGTGCCCGCCGGATGCGGGGTGTCGGCGAGCTGGGCGGCTATCTCGGTCGCGCGGTCGAAGCTCGCGCACTCGACGAGGGTGTAGCCCGCGAGCACTTCCTGGGTTTCGGCGTACGGGCCGTCCGTGACGACCGGCACGCCGTCGCGCAAGGAGACGCGGCGGGCGTGGACGGGCGCGGTCATGCCCTGGGCGTCGACGAACTCGCCGGATTCGACGAGCGCGCCGTTCCACTTCTCCATGAACTCGCCCAGCCGGGCGAAGTCCTCCGGAGTCCAGGCAGGGCCCTTGGCCGGGCCGCCGGCGAGCATGTCGTAGTCCTGCTGCGAGCCGAACATCATGATGAGGTATTTCATGGTCTTCTCCCTGCTCGTGGTGGGTCTTCCGTCAGGGACGTCGGAACCGCCGGACCACTCCGGACATCATTCTCGGAAAAACTCGAAAGCCCCGCCACCAGAGGCGGCGGGGCTCTCGAGCAGGGGTCAGCCGACCGGCTTGGCCATGGCGAACCAGTTGAACGACTCGACGAATTGGCGGGTGGTGCCGGTGTAACGCGGACCAGTGAGCTCCCAGCGCTCGACGTAGCGGTAGGTGCCGGGCTGCGCGCTCTCGTCCTCGGGAGTGTTCTCGTCGTCGGCGACCGGGACGTACTCCCAGATGATCTTGCGTGCCAGGTAGACCTCCAGCGACTCGTAGGCGGACTGCGTGGTCAGGTAGCCGTCCTGGCCGTGGTCACCCGCGCGGCCGGGGTCGGCCAGCTTGAGCACCACGGTGGTGTCGTTGAACGCGCCCTTCGCCGAGACCACGGTGACGATGTGGCCGCCGTTGCGCTGCAGCGAACCGGCCTGCGGGCCGTCCTTGTAGCGGCCGTAGACGAGCTGGAGCGGGCCCTGGGCGAGCCGCTTCGCCAGGTCGCCTGCGAAGTCGGAGGTCTGGGTGGTGCTGAGGTTGCCGTCGGCGGTCGACCAGCCCGCGTCGCGGGCGGGCTTGGTGGCGATGTTCCAGGCTGTCCGCAGGTTGCCCATCTTGGTGCCGCCGTCGTACTTGGCGTCGACGCCGATCCGGCCGAGTGAGTTGGTGATGACGTTGTAGTCGGACTGCTGCTGCGGGTCCAGGTTCCCGACGCGGGTGGTCACCCAGCCGATCGGCGCCTTCTGGACGTGCGACCAGTAGTGCATGACGTTGTAGAGCGAGGTGGGGCCGCAGTACGCGTTCCCGTTGTTCTCCAGCCCGGCGCGGAACTGGTCGACGTCGCTCACGCCGCACTGCCTGACCTCGAAGGTGGGTGCCGTCAGGTCGGTGACCTTCACGCAAGGCGGCGGCGTGCCGAGGTCGGCCGAGGCGGTCGCCGGGTAGACGGCGCCGGCGAGGGCGGTGGTGGTGACTGCGGCGAGGACGGTCTTGCGGATCATGGCTTCCTACCTCCGGTGTGTGCCTGTCGGTAGGTGAAGCTTGTTCGCCGGGATCCCCCAAACGCATGAGGGACGATCCCTCAACTCGTCCCTGGGGGTACCTAGGTGAGGACTTTCGCCAGCTCACGGCGCCCGTTGATGCCGAGCTTCGTGTAGATCCGGCCCAGGTGGTTCTCGACCGTCTTGGGGGTGACGAACAGTTCCTGGGCGATCTCGCGGTTCGCTCGGCCGAGCGCGGCGAGGTCGGCGACGCGGCGTTCGCTGGCCGTCAGGGCCTCGCGGCCAGCGAACATCGGCTTGCGCGGACGGTCGCCCAGCGCTTCGAGCGCCTCGACGCCACGGGTGCGCAGCACGTCGGAGCCGCATTCGGTCGCCAGGTCGATGCCGCGGTGCAGCGGCGTGCGGGCGTCGGTGCGGCGGCGTGCGACGCGCAGTGCCTCGCCGAGGTCGACCAGCGAGCGCGCGAGCTGCAGGCGCGCGGGAGAGGTCTCCAGCACGGCGACGGACTCGGTGAGCAAGTCGAGTCTTCGCGCCGCGTCCGCGTGCGCGAGCAGGCGCAACGCGGCGCCGACCTCGGTCGCGGCTCCCCATTTGCGGGCGATGGCGAGCTGTTCTTCCGCGAGGGTGAGCGCTTCGGCCTCGTCGCCGAGCAGCATTGCCGCGCGCACGGCGGGCAGCCGCCAGGGGATGGACGGCGGGTCGACGCCGACCGCGAGCATCGCGTCACGCTGCTGGAACGCCTCGGTCCTGGCCTTGATCGGGTCGCCGGTGGCGAGTGCCAGCAGCGCGCGCGGCTCGTGCAGCCACATCATCGGCATCATGCGCGGTGCGTCGGCGTGCTCGGCGTCGAACTTGGCGAGCACCGCGGCCATGCACTCGAAGTCGCCGCGTTCCATGGCCGCGTAGGCCGCGAAATGCGTCGAAGTCGCCCGCAACGCGACGACCTGAGGCACCGGGTCCTCATGCTGGATCGCGGCCAGCGTGCCCTCGGACTCGGCCTCCATGAACCGGACGTTCCCGAGCCGCCAGTTGAGGAACAGCGCCGCGTTGGCCACCATCGCGAACTCGACCGGCGAACCGTGCGCCCGCACACGGGACCTGGCCCGGTCGATCTCCCGCCTGGCGTCGTCGACGCCGTCCGAGGAGATCAGCGCGAGCAGCGCGACCACCCAGGCGACCATCGCGTCGGTGCTGCCGGTCGCGTCGTCGAAGTAGGCGCCGTTGGACAGCGCGCGCAACGCCGTCTCCGCCACTTCGCTCGACGGCCGGACCTCGTACCGGCCCATCTGGGCGAGCAGGCCGAGCAGCGTGCGCTCGTCGGGGGTGCGGCCGCGCAGGTCGGCGAACAGATTGAGGTGCTCGGACGCGGCATGGCGCTGATCGGCCAGGAACGACCGGATCACCGCGAGCCTGGCCTCCAGGTGCAGCCTGCCGTTGTCGCGGACGCCGATCGTCCAGTCGCCGATGGCGGCGTTGAGCTCGGCGATCGCCGCGGCCGGGCCGTCGACGACGGCGGTCGCCGAGGCGGCGGCCGCGACGAGTTCGGCGTTGGGCAGCCCGGCGGCGGCGACCCGGAGATGACGTCTGGCCTCGGTGGCGTCACCGGCGCGCAGCAGCGCCCGGCCGAGCTCGGCGCGCAGGCCCGCGTCGTCGGGACGCTCGTCGACGGCCCTGGTCAGGTGGGCGACGGCGGTGCGGGCGTCGCCCGAGGCGAGCAGGGACGCGGCGGCCTTGCGCAGCACGTCGGCCGCGTTCGGCAGGGTGCCGCGCGGCGCCTGCGCGAGGTGCGCGGCGACGCGGTCGGCGGCCGCCTTCGCGGTCCAGAGCCTGGTCGCGGCGCGGGCGTGCAGGGTGGACCGGCCGACCGGACCGAGTTCGGCGAGCACGGCCTCGCGGACGACGGGATGGATGAAGACGAGGTGATCGCCGTCGTCGGCCAGCACGTTCGCGGCCACCAGCGCTTCCACTGCGACCGAGAGGCCGCCGGGGTTCAGCCCGACGATGGCGGCGGCGAGCCACGGGTCACATCCGGTGCCGAGCACGGCGGCGGCGCGTGCCAGGTGGATGGCCTCGCCGGGCAGCCGTCCCATCGCGGCGCGGAAGATGGTGCTCGGCCCGAGCTTGCCGACGCGGTCGGCGGTCGAGGCGGCGTCCAGCGGTAGCCCGAGCGCGGCGAGCTCGTCGACGAGAACCCTTGCCAGAAAAGGGTTTCCGCCACTGGCCGCGTGCACGGCGGTCACCACCGTCTCGTCGGCTGGCCCGATGAGCTCGCCCAGCGCGTCGGGCGTCAGGGGCCGCGGCAGCATTCGCTCGGCTTGGCGCGAGACGCTGAGCTGGGCCAGCGGGCCGGTGCTCTCCGCGGGCGGCCGGGTGGCCACGACCAGCGCGATCGGCAGGTCGGCGATGCGGCGTGACAGATAGACGAGGAACTGCAGCGACGACAGATCGGCCCAGTGCGCGTCGTCGACCGTGATCAGCAGCGGGCGCGTCGACGACAGGTCGACCGCCACCCACCACAGCGCGTGCAGCGTGCGGCCCAGTTCGGCCTCGGACGGGTCGGCGGCCGCGGTGTCGAGCGCGGTCAGTGCCGCGCCGGACGGCCCGGCCAGTATCTTCTCGCGGATCTCGCCGCTGTAGCGCGAAACGGACCGCTCGACCATCTGCCGGACGACACCCCACGCCATCGCGCCTTCGAGCGCGTCGCCCACCGCCTGCAGCCGGCCGAAGCCACGCTCCTTCGCGAGCGCGCGGGTGTCCTGGACGAGCCGGGTCTTGCCGATGCCAGCGCGGCCTTCGATGACCACCACGCGGCCTTCGCCGCGTGTGGCCGAGTCGAGTGCTGCCTCGATCCGCCCGCGCTCGTCTTCGCGCTCGAGCAGGGGAACTCCGGGTACCGGTGGGCGCACGCCGGAATACTAACGGTCACTGATCCACCGAACCGGGATAAAGCGGGCTTTATCCCGCTCCGACATAAAGCCCGCTTTATCCCGTCGCGGAGTAAAGCGGGCTTTATCCCGGTTCCGGGAGGGCCTCGGCCTTGGCGAGCAGGTAGTTCCGCTCGGGGATGCTTTCGGTTCGGGAGGCGGCGAGTTCGTAGGAGGCGCGGGCCGCTGGCCGGTCGCCGGTCATTTCGAGCAGGTGGGCGCGGACGGCGGGCAGCCGGTGGCCCTTAGCGACGCGGGGGTCGTCGTCGAGGGGTTTGAGCAGGTCGAGGCCGGTCTGCGGGCCGTCGGCCATGGCGGCGGCGATGGCGTGGTTGAGGGTGACCATCGGGTTGGGCGCGAGGCGTTCGAGCAGCTCGTACAGGAGCACGATCTGCGCCCAGTCGGTCGCCTCGGTGCTCGGGGCCTCCGCGTGGACGGCCGCGATCGCGGCCTGCAGCTGGTACGGGCCCAGCGGGCCGCTGGCCAGCGCTTCGGTGGTGAGCGCGATGCCCTCGGCGATCGCTTCGGCGTCCCAGCGGCCGCGGTCCTGCTCGGCGAGCGGCGTCAGGCTGCCGTCGGGGCCGGTACGGACGGCACTGCGCGCGTCGGTGAGCAGCATGAGCGCGAGCAGACCGGCGATCTCGGTGTCCTCCGGCAGCATCCGGCGCAGCGCGCGGGTGAGCCTGATGGCCTCACCGGTCAGCTCGACCTGGTGCAGTTCGGGGCCGGACGTGCTGGTGTAGCCCTCGTTGAAGATCAGGTACAGCACGTGGAGCACGACGTCGAGGCGCTTGGCCCGCTCGCTCTCCGGTGGCATCTCGAACCGCCCGCCCGAGGTCTTGATGCGCTGCTTGGCCCGGCTGATGCGCTGGCCCATGGTGGCTTCGGGCACCAGGAACGCCTTGGCGATCTGCGCGGTCGTCAGGCCGCCGACCGCGCGCAGCGTCAGCGCGAGCTGGGATTCGTCGGACAGGCTGGGGTGACAGCACAGGAAGAGCAGGATCAGCGAGTCGTCCCGGTCCGTCAGCGGCTCGTCCCTGACGGTGGGCTCTTCCAGCGCGTGCACGGTCTCCTCGCGACGGCGACGTGCCGATTCGCTGCGCACGCGGTCGATCAGGCGCCGGGACGCGGCCGTCACCAGCCAGGCCGCCGGATTGTCGGGAAGGCCCGATTCGCGCCAGCTCACGGTCGCTTCGAGCAGCGCGTCCTGCACGGCGTCTTCGCAGAGGTCGAACTGCCCGTACTTGCGCATCAGCGTGCCGAGCACGCGCGGCACGAGGTCTTTGACCAGCTCATCGACAGTCTGCACGGCACTATGGTGCCCGGTGCCGGAAAAAGATGTGCGACCGATGTAGAGAACGGCCCATCCGCTCCGACCAACCCGCGAGAGGCGCCGAACAGGGCGCCGTGACGAGCTAAAGGAGTGTGGACCCGTGAAGTTCATGCTGATCATCCACATGAACCCCGACACCTGGGCCGGTTTGGACACGGAGACCCAGGAGAAGGTCATGAACGGCCATGACGCCTTCCAGGCGAAGATCAGGGCGACCGGGGAGATGGAGGGCACCTGGGCGCTGGCCGACCCCGGCGCGAGCGCGGTGGTCAGCCAGCGTGGTGGCAAGCGGACGGTCACCGACGGCCCGTACCTGGAGGCCAAGGAGTTCCTGGCGGGCTACTACGTGATCGAGGCCGACAGCAGGGACCGCGCGTTAGAGATCGCCGCCATGATGCCGGAGGTCGAATTCGGCGGGCTGGGCATCGAAGTGCGGGAAATCCTCCACTACGCGGGCCCCACGGCCTGAACCCACTTCAAGAGTCGTGAGTGTTCCCGACGGTTCTAACCGTCGGGAACACTCACGAGCTTTTCTCTTTGCGCAAAGGAGAGGACTTTCCGGAGCAGCCCTGTGCGGGATGGTTGTCGTGACCGATCGGCGCGCGACCATAACCAGGGAGAAAACAGCATGGCTGCAACGACCACGCCGTGGGGTGACGCGTCGGCCATCCTCGCCGCCGCGGGCATCGAAGAGGACACTTCGTACTACCGCGAGTTCACCGGCGAGGACGAGAAGGCCGTGCTCACGGTCGCGATGCGCATCCAGGAAGGCTGGGAGCGCAACGACGCCGACTTCTTCGCCGAGACCTTCGCCGAAAACGGCAGCCTCCTGATGAAGGACGACCAGCTCACCAGCCGCGAGCAGATCCGCGAGTACATGAAGGCGGGCTTCGAGGGCTTCTTCAAGGGCGCGCGGGTGCGTGGCTACCCGTTGGCGGTCAAGTTCCTCAGCGATGACACGGCGATGGTGATCAGCCAGGGCGGGATCCTGCTGGAAGGCGAGACGGAGACCGCGCCGGAGCGGCAGGTCCGGGTCACCTGGGTGATCGTCAAGGACGGCGGCTCGCTGAAGCTGCTGTCCCACCAGACCAGCCCCATCAGGGGATGACGGAAAGGGAATCGGCTCATGGCGGTGGAAACAGGTTCGGCGGCCCCGGACTTCACCCTCGGCGACCTCAACCGGGAGCAGGTCACGCTGAGCTCGTTGTGGCGTGAGAAGAACGTGCTCCTCGTGTTCTATCCGTTCGCGTTCAGCCAGATCTGCCAAGGCGAGATCTGCCAGGTCCGCGACGAGCTCGCCGGCTACAGCGACGAGAACGTCCAGGTGGTCGGTGTTTCCGTCGACACCCCGTTCGCGCTCAAGGCCTGGGCGGAGCAGCAGGGCTTCACTTTCCCGCTGCTGTCGGACTTCTGGCCGCACGGTGAGGTCGCGAAGACCTACGGCGTCTTCAACGACATCGGCGGTATG
Source organism: Amycolatopsis xylanica (assembly GCF_900107045.1). Taxonomy (GTDB): domain Bacteria; phylum Actinomycetota; class Actinomycetes; order Mycobacteriales; family Pseudonocardiaceae; genus Amycolatopsis; species Amycolatopsis xylanica. The sequence goes on along the minus strand of NZ_FNON01000003.1, from coordinate 580,436 downwards.
GCCAACCGAGGCACCTTCCTCATCGACACTCAGGGAATCGTGCGGTTCGCCGAGATCGTCTCGCCGCGCGAAGCCCGCGATCAGGCCAACTGGAAAAAGGCGGTCGCCGCACTGCGCGGCTGATCCGCGTCACCGCCGAGCCCCCGCGCGCCGCCCCTCGCGCGGGGGCTCGGCCATGCCCGCACCAGCGCGGACCGGGATAAAGCCCGCTTTATCCCGGGGATAAAGCGGGCTTTGGTTCACGCGATAAAGCCCGCTTCGCTCCGGGGAGTAAAGCGGGCTTTGTCGGCGGGGACGGGGTTGCTCAGCCCGAAATGGGGCTGGTCTGGTGGTTCAGCAGCTTCCAGTCGCCGTCTTCCTTGACGATCACCCAGGTCGCGCGGACTTCACGCTCCGGGGCGACCTCGGTCTCGCCGTCGAGCAGGATGCCGCCCTTGGTGACCGCGAAGGCGACCGTGTCCGACAGCTTGCGGATGACCACCGGGGTCTCCTCGAGCCGGGCGCCCTTGTAGGTGCCCTTGAAGGCTTCCTTCATGTACTCGAGCACTTCTTCGCGGCTCTGGAGCTGCTTGTCGCCGACGAGCATGCTGCCGTTGTCCGCGAAGACCTCGGCGAACAGCTCGGCGTCGTTGCGTTCCCACGCGCCGCGGATGCGCAGCGGCACGGTGAGCACCGCGCCCTCTTCGCCGTTGGGGAAGTCGCCGTAGTTGGCCGCCCACTTCTTGGCGCCTGCGACCAGTTCGGATGCCTTGCCTGGCATGGGTTTTCTCCTTGGGGTCAGTGGGTTACCAGCGGAGGGTGGCGCCGGCGCCACGCGGGCTGTTCTGGTAGCCGGCCAGGTACCACTGACCGTCGTCCTTCTTCACGGTGATCCACGTCGAGCGCACGGCCAGCTCGGGGTCGATCTCCGTCTCGCCCGGCGCCAGGATGCCGCCGTGGGTGCGGATCAGTGCGACCGTGTCCGAAGCGAACCGCAGGTCCACCGGCTGGCCGGTCACGCCGCTGCCCTTGAACGGGCCGGCGTAGGCGGCCTTCATGAACGCCCTGATCTCTTCACGGCCGACCTTGTACACGTCACCCGGCAGGATCAGGATCCCGTCCTCGGTGAACACCTCGGCCACGCCATCGGCGCTGTTCTCCGCCCACGCCCCCACCAAGCGGAGCGGGACACTCAGCACTTCCTTCTCACGCTCGGAAGTGAACTGCCCGTAGTAAGCCGTCAACCTATCTTCGGCACTGACCGACATAAAAGTCTCCTCATCGAAGCGATCGCATACCTATGGTCGTCCCCGATTCATTGTCCGTGCGGGAGACGGCGTCACTTCCTATTTCCTGCGCCCGGTTCAGGCGGCGGCGCGGGCGGCCGTGAGGTCGGCGAGCGCGGTGACCAGGCGGTCGACGTGCGCGCGGGTGGTGCCGAGGCCGATGCTGGCGCGGACGATCGAACCGTCGGAGCCGCCGTGCAGATGGCGTACGAGATTGTGGGCGCACATCTTGCCGTCGCGGACGCCGACGCCGTAATGGTCCGACAAGGTCTGGGCGAGCGCGCGCGCCTCCCAGCCGTCGACGACGAACGAGACGATGCCCACCCTCGGCGATTCCGGGCCCCACAAGGAAAGCTCGCGCAGGCCGGGAACCATGGACAGGCCGAGACGCAACCGGGCGAGCAGTCGTTCTTCCGCCGCCACGAGGGATGGCCAGCCCGCGGCCTCCAGCGCCGAGCAGGCGGCGGAAATCGCCAGCGCGCCAAGGACATTCGGGCTGCCGGCTTCGTGCCGCTCCTGGGGATCGTCCGCCCAGACGACCGTGTCCGGGCCAACCAGCTTGCTGGCGCCACCGCCACGCAGGTACGGGTCCGCGGCGGCGAGCCAGTCGCCGCGCCCGATCAGCACGCCCGCGCCGAACGGCGCGTAGAGCTTGTGCCCAGAGAAGGCCACGTAGTCCACAGTGGACATTTTCATCGGCCGGTGCGGGGCGAGCTGCGCGGCGTCCACCGCGATGCGCGCGCCACGCGCGTGCGCGGCCGCGGCCAGTTCCTCGACGGGCCACAGCTCGCCGGTCACGTTCGAAGCCGCGGTCACCACGAGCAGCGAACCGGGGGAGAGCGCGCTCGCTGCCGCGGAGACGGCTTCCTCCGCGGACGCGGGCATCGGCAGCCGCACCACGAAATGCCGGTGCAGCCAGGAAAGCAGGTTGGCGTGGTGCTCAGACTCGAAGACCACGACCGTGGTGTCGAGGGGCACGCAGGAGGCGAGCAGGTTCATCGAGTCGGTCGTGTTGCGGGTGAAGATCACCGCGTCGTCGCGCCGTGCGCCCGCGAACCGGCGTACCGTCTGCCTGGCGTCTTCGTAAGCACGTGTAGTCAACTGAGAAAGACGGCCCGCGCCTCGATGCACACTGGCGTACAAGGGAACCGCCAAATCCAAGGCTTCCTTGACCGCGAGCAGGCAAGGCGCGCTCGCCGCGTAGTCGAAATTCGCATAGGGCACCGACGATCCGTCAGCCAGCGGCACCCGGACATCCGTGCCTGCCACCGCGGGTAACGCCGAGTCCATCAGATGAGATGACACGGTCGGCCTCCTGGTGAAGTTTTCCTGAATGAGCATGTCCAAGGCACGGGAATCGCCGCAACTCTGGACGTGCTCCATCGCAGAGCATCCTCAGAGATGACGCGGGCGTCGCGGCGTCGCACGATGAATCCGTGAGTGACACATATGACGTGATCGTGGTCGGGGCCGGGCACAACGGCCTGGTCTGCGCGGCTTATCTGGGACAGGCGGGCTACCGCGTCGCGGTGGTCGAACGGCGCGACTTCGTGGGTGGCGCCTGCATCACCGAAGAGGTATTCCCCGGGCACCGGTTCAGTACCGCCAGCCTGGTGACCACCTTGTTCCGAAAGGAGATCATCGAGGATCTCAAGCTCGCCAAGCATGGCCTGCGGGTCATGGAGCGCGATCCGTCGGTCACCGCGCTTCTCGCGGACGGGCGTCATCTCAGCTTCCGGACCGATCCCGCGAAAATGCACGCGGAGATCAGCAAGTTCTCCCCGCGTGACGCGGACGCGTATTTCGAATACGGCGCCGCGATGCGCCGGGTCGCCCGCTTCGCCGAGCCGTACGTGACCGGCGCGTCGAGGGCGCCGCTGTTCGAGGACATCCCGGCGCTGAAGTCCATTCTGCGCGCGACGTCCGAGCTCGACGACAAGGACCTGCGGCTGCTGGTCGGCACGCTGTTCGGCAGCGCGCGTGAGGTGCTCGACGAGTGGTTCGAGTCCGAGCCGCTCAAGGTCACGCTGGCCACCGACGGCACCGTCGGCGTCGACGGCGGACCCTCCACGCCGGGCACCGCGTATCTGATGCTCTACCACCAGATGGGCACGACCGAGGACGCGCGCCCGTCGTGGGGCCAGGTCAAGTGCGGGATGGGGAGCATCACGCGTGCGCTGTCCGCCGCCTGTGAAGAGTTCGGAGTGGACATCTACACCGGCAGGGCGGTCAAGCAGATCCTGCTCGGCAGCTGCCCGCGCGCCATCGCCTGCCGCGGTGTCGAACTCGAGGACGGCACTCACATCTCCGCGAAGGCCGTCGTCTCGGCCGCCGACCCGTCGACCACCTTCAACAAGATGATCGACGCCGACATCGTGCCGCCGAGCTATCGCGCCGCGCTGGCGAACCGCCCGCACGCGGGCGTCGCGGGCAAGGTCCACCTCGCGCTCGACCGGCTTCCCGAGGTGCGCGGTTTCGAGGGGTACGGCGAGCATTTCAACGGGACGCTGCAGATCCTGCCGGACATGGATCACCTCGACCGCGTGCACGCCGAGATGCGGGCCGGTATCCCGCCGACGCAGCCGCACGTCGAGTGCTCGATCCCGAGCATCCTCGACCCCGACGTCGCGCCGCCCGGCAAGCACGTCATGAGCATGTACCTGCAGTACCTGCCCTACCAGCCGGCCGGCACGACCTGGGACGAGATCAGGGAGTCCTTCTTGGACAACCTGCTGGCCTACGTCGAGCCGTACCTGCCGGGGCTCACCGCCGCGGTGACGCACCGCAAGCTGTTCGCCCCGCCGGACATCGAGCGCGAGATCGGCCTGCCCGGCGGAAACCTTTACCACGGCGCGATGTCTCCGCTGGACCTGTTCGCCGGACGCCCGGTGGCCGGTTACCCCGACTACCAGACCCCGGTGCCCGGCTTCTTCCTCTGCGGTTCGGGAACCCGGCCCGGCGGTGGCGTGTTCGGCATTCCCGGCAAGAACGCGAGCGAGACCGTGCGCCGGTACTTCATGGAGCGGCGAAATGGCCGGTGAGGGCGAATACGAAGTCGACCTAGGACTGATCCAGTCGATCTCGCTGCCGAGCGACGGGAAGATTCCCGGCGCGCTCACCAGTATCGCGGGTCAGGAGCATTACGACGCCTACTTCCGGCTGGTGCGGCAGCGGCCGGATCTGGCGACCTGGACACAGTCCTGTTTGGACGTCCAGCGTGACGTGCTGGTCGACCTCGAGCGCAGCTCACTGTCCGATGAGGACAAAGTCGCGATACTGGCCGGCTGCGTGGTCACGCTGCACAGCACGCTGGCCGAATGGGTGGCGCACGCGCACGACGATTTCGGGGAGGCAGCGGCGTGAGTGACACCGGGCAGGCCGTGCTCAGGTGGAAGCTGGGGCACCAGCTCTTCCACCTGAACCTGGCGGCGATGAACGGCCTGCTGGTGCAAGCGAGCACCGCGCTGGACAGGTCTCGCTGGCAGGAGCTGGAAGCGGCCTTCCGGAAGCTCACCATCCTCTACGACGCCGCCACCGCGACCATGCGCTACGCGGCGGACTTCGGCGCGGACACCTACGAGCGGGTCATCCGCCCGTCGATGGCGCCGCCGTTCATGACACCGGGTTTCTCCGGCACGCTGAACATCGAACACGAGCAGATGCTGTCCAGGCTCACCACGCTGCGCCGGGGGTTCAAGGCAGCGGATCGCGCCGGGCGCGTGCCTCCGGGCGTGCGCTCCGCCGCCACCAAGCTCTGGTCCGCGCAGTCGCGCAACCGGCGCCACCACATCTTCGTCTGCGAAAAGTTCGTGCCGGAAGGGAAATCCCTGCTGTCCGAGCACTTCCGCCAAACCACGATGCATGAGGAGACAGAGTCATGATCCACGTTCTGGAAACCTGGGAAATCAAGGACGACTTCGCCGACCGCGTGCCCGAGCTGATGCAGAAGATGGACGACCTGGTCGGCCCGCGCGCGCACGAGCACCCGGCCTTCCTCGGCCACGCCACCTTCTACCAGCACGAGGCGCAGCCCACCAAGGTGTGGGTGATGTACCCGTGGCGCAGCCGTGAGGAAGCCGAGGACCTGATCGGCGGCGAGCACCCGCTGCTCGGCGACTTCGAGGCCACCTACTGCACCGGCCCGCGCGAGATCAGCTACCTCAACGAGGTCCCGCACGAGCACGACCACGACGACGACCACGACCACTGATGGAGACACGGCTGGCTGGCACCGACCAGGTCGCGCTGGTCACCGGCGGCGCGCGCGGGATCGGCAGCGCGCTGTGCGAGCGTCTCGCCGAAGAGGGCGCGATGGTCGCGGTCAACTACCGCAGCGACGCCGCGAGCGCGCAGGCGCTCGTGGACCGGTTGCGGGCGTCAGGGGCGCGCGCGGTCATGGTCAAGGCCGACCTGTGCGAGCCGGAGCAGGCCGAGCGCGCCGTGCGCCAGACCGCCGAGGCGTTCGGCTCCGAGGTCTCGATCCTGGTCAACAACGTCGGTGAGTTCGTGCTCGGCGCGGTCGCGGAGACCTCGGCGCTGCGCTGGAAGGCGATCATCGACAGCAACCTGAACTCGGCGTTCTACGCGACCAAGGCGGCGCTGCCCGGCATGCGCTCGCGTGGTTTCGGCAGGGTGATCACCATCGGGCTCGCGCCGGCGCTGGACGTGCGGGGCGCGCCGAACCTCGCGGCGTACACGGTGGCAAAGACCGGGATCGCGGTGCTGACCCGGTCGTTGGCCACCGAGGAGGCCAGGCACGGCATCACGGTGAACTGTGTCGCGCCCGGCCTGATCGACAACGGTCATCTCCCGCCGGAGCAGGCGGGCTGGATGGCGAAGCGGGTGCCGGCCGGGCGGCTGGGCACCTCCGGCGACATCGCCGACGCGGTGGCGTTCCTGGTGTCCGACCGGGCCGGGTACATCTCCGGCGCGACGCTTTCGGTGTCGGGTGGCTGGGACTGGGGTGACCGCCCGGTCGACCACGACGCGGACGTGACCGAACTCTTCGCAGAGGCAGCCAATGTCTGAGGAACCCGGCGACTGGGCCCCGGCCCAGTTCGAGGAGCACGGCAGGGAACTCCTTGCCGTGCTCCGGGAGCATTTCGAGTCGATCCGGCAGGTCCCGGTGACCGTCCCGAGTGACACCGGTGACCTGTCGGCTTCGCTGCTGTCCGAGCTGCCCGAGCAGGGCGTGGACTTCGAGCGGGTGCTGACCGACACCCGTGAGCTGGTCCTGCCGTACCTCGTGCACTGGAATCACCCGTCGTTCCACGGGTATTTCTCCAACAGCGCGAGCTTTCCCGGTGTCCTCGCGGAGACGATGACCGCGGCGCTGAACGTCAACGCCATGCTGTGGAAGAGCGGTCCCGCGGCGTCGGCGCTGGAACGCGTCGTGCTCGGCTGGATCTCGGAAATGGTCGGGTATCCCGAAGACTCCGACTCGGTGCTGGTCAACGGCGCCTCGCTGGCCACGCTGTACGCGCTCGCGGCCGCGCGGGACGCCGCGCTCGGGCCGAGCGTGCGGGTCGAGGGCCTGGCCGGGCGCGATCTCCCGGTGCTGCGGCTCTACACCTCCGACCAGGCGCACAGCTCGGTCGACAAGGCCGCGATCACGCTGGGCTTCGGCACGGCGAATCTGGTCAAGATCCCGTCGGACGACCAGTACCGGATGCGGCCCGACGCGCTGGAAGCGGCGATCTCGGCGGATCTGGCCAACGGGTTCAAGCCGGTGGCGGTGGTCGCCTCGGTCGGCACCACCTCGGTCGGCGCGGCCGACCCGGTCACGGCGATCGCCGACGTCTGCGAGCGCAACGGCGTCTGGCTGCACGTGGACGCCGCGTTCGGCGGGTTCTGGCGGCTGGCGCCGTCGCTCGCCGATCAGGTCGAGGACCTGAGCCTGGCGGACTCGCTGGTGGTCAACCCGCACAAGACGCTCTACATCCCGATGGAGGCGTCGGCGCTGTACTGCAGGCACCGCGGCGCGCTCGCGGACACGTTCCGCCTGGTCGCGGAGTACCTGAAGTCCGCGCAGGACGAGCACACCGTCGACTACATGAACCTGACCCCGCAGCTGGGGCGGAGTTTCCGCGCGCTGAAGCTGTGGTGGGTGATCAGGACGTTCGGCAGGGCGGGGCTGGCGGAGCGGCTGGAGCACAGCGTCCAGCTGGCGAATTGGCTGCGCGAGGCGGTCGCCGAGGAGCCGCTGTGGCGCGTGCCGGTCGACTCGATCTATCCGCTGGTGTGCCTGCGTTTCGAGCCCAGCGGCGACCGGGAGGTCAACGACTGGCTCAACGCCGAAATCGTCGAAGAGGTCAACGCTTCGGGCGAGGCCTTCATCTCCCACACGGTCATCGACGACGGATACGTGATCCGGGTGTCGATCGGCAACATCCACACCACGCGCGCCGACGTCGAACGGCTGTGGCGCGCACTACGCGAAATCGCCGCCCGCAGGTTCGCGATGCCGAGGGCGGCCTGACCTGAGAGGCCGAAATGAGTAACGCGCTGGCAGCGGTCGAAGGCGGCCACGGCGGGATCCGGCATTTGATGATCCCCGGCCCCTGCCGGTTGCATCCGCGCGAACTCGCGGTGCTCGGCAGGCAGATCGAGCCGCATTACGGCCCTGCCTGGATGGCCGATTTCGCCGCCGTGCACGAAGATCTCGCGCTGCTGCTGGGCGCGGACCGCACGTATCTGCTGCCCGGGTCCGGCTCGGCCGGGCTGGACGCCGCGATGTTCAACCTGTTCGAGCCCGGCCAGCGCGTGGCCGTGGTGAACTCGGGCTACTTCGGCAGCAGGCTCGTCGACATCGCGCGGGCGCACGGGCTCGACGTGCGTGTCGTCGAGTGTGTGCCGGGCGAGCCCGTCGACCCGGCGCGGATCGATCTCGGCGGCTGCGACGGCCTGGTGGTCACCCACGTGGAGACGGCGACCGCGGTCCGGCATCCGATCGAGGAGCTGGCGAAGCTCGCGCACGCGTCCGGCGCGGTGCTGCTCGTCGACGCCATCGCGGCCGCCGGCGGTGAGCACATCGACATGCGCGCGATGGGGGTCGACGCGCTCGTTTCCGCGTCGCAGAAGGGACTCGGCGCCGCGCCTGGTCTCGCCGTGGTGGCGCTGTCCGACGCGGGCAAGCAGCGGGTCGACGCGCGGTCGGTGCGCCCGCCCACCTGGTACCTCGATCTCGCGAGATGGGAGCACGCGGCGACCGAGGACGACTGGGAACCCACCCCGGTCACCATGCCGACCAGCCTGATCCAGGTGCTGGCGAGCAGCCTCCGCCGGATTCACACGGTCGGCAGGGAGAACTGGGTCGCCCAGCGCGCGCAGCTGCGCACGGAATGCCGCGATGGCTTGCGGCGCCTGGGTTTCGACGTGGTCGCCGCCGACGAGCACGCGGCGAACCTGGTGGTCGTCGCCCGGCACCCGCGCGCGAACGAGCTGTGCGACCGGCTGCTGGACGCCGGCGTGATGATCGCGGGCGGCCTCGAGCCGTTCGCGGGTGAGACCTTCCGCGTCGGGCTGGTCGGCACCTCCGCGAACCGCAAGCTGATCGAAACGCTCCTGCACGAGATCGAGAGGATTCTCTGATGACCACCACCCTGGAACGGTCGATGGGCGTGTCCGGGCTCGTCATCCACTACGTGACCTCGGTGGTGGGGGTGGGCATCCTCATCCTGCCGGGGCACGCGGCCGCCGAGGCGGGGCCGCTGTCGTTGCTCGCGTGGGCGCTGCTGATCCTCTACTCGTACCCGCTCGCGCTCACCTTCGCGCGGCTGTCCGCCCAGTATCCGAGCGCCAGCGGTATCGCCTGTTTCGTCAGCACCGGCATCGCGCCGCGGGCGGGCCGCTGGGTCGGGGCGTTCCTGGTGCTGTCGCTGCTCATCGCGAACCCCGTGCTCGGGCTGGCCGCGTCGCGGTATCTGCTGAACATGTGGGATCCCAATCCCAGTGACCTGAAGGTGGTCGTGCTGGGCTTCGCGATCATGGTCGGCTCGGTCCTGTTCAACCTGTTCGGGGTCAAGACGAGCAGTTTCGTGCAGGGCGCCGTGCTGATCGCGCTCGTCACGTTCCTGGTCGTGGTGATGGCGATCGCCATGCCGAGCGCGGACAGCGCGAACCTGACGCCGTTCGCGCCACATGGCTGGTCGAGCGTCGGCGCGGCGCTGATCGTGTGCTTCTTCGGGTTCATCGGCTGGGAGAACGCCGCGCCCGTGGCCGAAGAGGTGGTGGACCCGCGCCGGACGTTCCGGAAGGCCATCGCGCTGGCGGTGTTCGTGATCGGGTTCCTGTACCTGACGATGGCCGCGACGATCGTGCTGGTGGTCCCGCCTGGCGCCGCGGAAGGCAGTCAGATCACCGCGTTCACGACGCTGCTGCGGATCGTGAGCGGGGAGACGCTGGCGCGGGTCGGCGGCATCGTCGCGGTGGTGCTGTTGCTGCTCGCGACGAACGCCTGGGTGCTCGGCACCTCGCGGATGGTCTATTCGTCGGCCAGGAGCGGCCTGCTCCCGGCGGCGCTGACGAAGGTGTCCGCGCGCCGCAACGTCCCTTACGTCGCGCTGCTTTCGCTGATCGCCGGGTACGGCGTGCCGGTCGGCCTGCTCGTGCTGACCGGCAGCAGCGAGGAGCGGCTCATCACCGCGACCTCCGCGGCGTTCTTGCTGATCTTCCTGGTCACCTTCGTGGCCGCGCACCGGCTGCTGACCGGGCGCGCCGCCCGGCTGTGCAACATCGGCGTCGCCATCGGCGCGGCGGCGATGCTGCCGTTCTTCGGCACCAGCCTGATCTACGCGGGAGTGCTGATGCTGCTGGCTTTGGCGATGGTCTTCCGAAAGAACGCCGCCATTCAGTGCTGTTGTTGACGCTGTTATTGACGCTGTTCGATCCAGTCCGCCCATGCCCCCAAAGCCGCTTTCGGGTCACTGCGCCCGACGCCGACCCGGAAGCGGTCGGTGGGCACGGGGGTCAGCTCTGAGACGTACAGGCTGGCGGGCAGCAGCAGGACGCCGGCCTCGGCGACGAGGCCGGCGCACATGGCTTCGACGCCGTCTTCGCCGAGATAGCGCGGGAAAGTGACACAGCCGCCCTTCGGGGGCTGCCACTCGAACAGGTCCGGGTAGCTCGCGAAGAAGGCGTCGAACTGCGGCACGTTCTCGGCGATGATCTCGCGGTTGCGTTCCAACAGCCGCTCTTTGGCGTTCAGCGCGATCAGGCCGAGCACTTCGCTCAGCGTGGAGTTGCAGATCGACGCGTAGTGCTTGGCGCGTTCGAGGCGTTGAAGCAGCGCGCGGTCACGGCACGCGATCCAGCCGATGCGCAGGCCGCCGAGCCCGTAAGCCTTGGAAAGCACGTTGAGCGACAGCGCGGTGTCCGAGAGGTCGGCGGCCTGCGTCAGCGTGGCTTCGCGGTCGAGCTCGACGCCGCGGTAGACCTCGTCGCTGAACAGCCGGATCCCGCGGTCGGCGGCCAGGCGCACCAGCCGGTCCCAGGTGGCCTTGCCGGGAATGGTGCCGGTGGGGTTGTTGGGGAAGTTGACCGAGATGACCTTGGTGTTGGGCCGGATCGCGGCCTCGAGGGCGTCGACGTCGAGGCGCCAGTCGCCGTCCGGGTCGAGCGCGATCCCGGTGACCTCGCAGATCGACAGCGGGATCGTTTCGGCCGCCTGGTAGTTCGGGGTGATGACGATCGCGTGGTCGCTCGCGTCGAGCAGGACGTGCATCGCGAGGTTGAGCGCTTCCTCGGCGCCGGCGAAGCAGATGACGTCCTCGGCTTCGAGGTGGTCGTACGTGCCCGCGATCGCGGCGCGGAGCTCGGGCAGGCCGTAGGTCTCGCCGTAGCCCAGGTCCATGTTCTCCCAGCGCGCGCGGTCCTCGTCACTCGCCATCGCGAGCAGTTCGGCCTTCGTCACCGTCTGCGCGTCCGAGGCGGTGAGGTGGTACCGCGCGACGAACTCCCACGTGGAGAAATACGACTCCAGCCGGAACTCGGGAAGTGTAGGCATGGCGCAAGTCTTGACGGCGCCGCCGCGCCCCGCGTCTCCGAGCGTGCTCACCCTCGGCGCATGCGAAACGCATATGCGTTTTCATGAAGCGCACGCTGGAAGAGGCCGACAGCACCTGGCGATACTCGAAGGCATGAATCTCTCGGCTGTCACCGCCGTTGAGCGGGCTATCGGAACGATGCGGGAAGAATACTCGACGCCGCTGACCGTCGACGATCTTGCCCGCTGCGCGATGTACAGCAAGTTTCATTTCTCGAGGATGTTCCAGCGGGTCACTGGAATATCGCCCGGCCGCTATTTGTCGGCGGTCCGGATCGAGCAGGCGAAACGGCTGCTGGTCTCCACCACGCTGAGTGTAGCGGACGTGACCAACCAGGTCGGCTTCAGCGGGGTCGGTTCGTTCAGCACCAGATTCCGTTACAGCGTAGGGGTCACGCCGTCACGGTACCGCCGGATGGACCCACCGCCGTTCGTCGGCGGGTGCGGCGGCGGCTGCGGTGTCGTCCGCGGCAGCCTGGCGTGGAACGGGGCATTCCCGGCTTTCGTCGGCCTGTTCTCCGGCCGCGTTTTCGAGGGGGTTCCCGCCCGGCACGTCATCATGGAACGGCCGGGGGAATATGTGCTGGACGGTGTTCCCGCGGGGAGCTGGTACGTGCTGGCGCATTCCATGCGGGGAAATCTGCTCGGCGGCACCGGGCAGGTGCAGATCGGCCCCGAAAGTGATCTCCGCGTTCCCGAAATCCGGCTGCGCGCCAGGCGGATCGCGGACCCGCCCGCGCTGCTCGCGCTGCTGGACGATTCAGCAAGGGAAGAGGAGCCCGCGGCGCTCGCTTGCTGAGAACCTCGAAGTACTTTGACGACCGGTCCGAGGAGTACATTGTGGAAACACCGTCGGAGCAGGAATTCGTGAGCCGCGCCTCGAACCTGGTGCCGTTGCTGAAGGCGAACGCGGCCTGGACAGAGGAAAACCGGAAACTGCACCCCGAGTCACTCGAAGCGCTGACCGACGCGGGCTTCTTCCGGATGCGCATCCCGAAGCGCTACGGCGGCCACGAGGTCGGCCTGCGTACCCTGTCCGAGACCGTCACCGAACTCGCGCGCGGCGACGGCTCGACCGCGTGGACCGCGAGCGTCTGGACGATCAGCACCTGGATCGCCTGCCTGTTCCCCGACGAGGTGCAGGACGAGATCTTCTCGACCCCCGACGTCCGCGTCTGCGGCATCCTCAGCCCCACCGCGACCGCGACGCCGACCGCGGGCGGCTACATCGTGAACGGCAAGTGGACGTTCAACTCCGGCGCCCAGCAGAGCCACTGGAACACCAACTCCGCGATCCTGCTCGACCCCGACGCCGACGGCCCCGAGCCGATCATGACGGCGATCCCGTTGAAGGACCTGGAGATCATCGACGACTGGCACACCTCGGGCCTGCGCGGCACCGGCAGTGTCAGCACGGTCGCGCAGGACGTGTTCGTCCCGGCCGAGCGCGTGCTGAAGATGGGCCCGGTGCTGCACCAGAAGTACTCGTCGGTCAAGAACGCCGATTCCCCGATCTTCCAGGCCCCGCTGCTGCCGACCGCCTGCGCCACGGTGAGCGCCATCGCGGTCGGGCTGGCGAAGGCGGCCAAGGAGAACTTCTTCGAGCGGCTCCCCGGACGCAAGATCACGTACACGGACTACACCAACCAGTCCGAGGCGCCGCTGACCCACCTCCAGGTCGCCGAGGCCACGATCAAGGTCGACGAGTCGAGCTTCCACGCACTCCGCGCGGCGGACCTGGTCGACGCCAAGACCGCGTCCGGCGAGGAGTGGACGCTGGAGGAGCGCGCCCGCGTCCGCCTCGACCTCGGCGCCACCTGCCAGCGCGCCAAGGAGGCCGTCGACATCCTGGCCACCGCCAGCGGCGGCTCGTCGGCGTACAGCTCGGTGCCGATGCAGCGCATCGAGCGCGACATCCGCGTGGTGAACCTGCACGCGGTGATGCATCCGAACACCAACCTCGAGCTCTACGGCCGCATCGCGTGCGGCCTGGGTCCGAACACGCACTACCTGTAAGCGGTCGTGAGTGGTACGGCCGGTTCTAACCGGGCATACCACTCACGACCCCCACGCTGAGGCCCCCTTCACCACCCCGCCGGCGGTGAAGGGGGCCTTCGCATGCTCAGACCGGCCCAGAAAAGCCCGAAAGCCACTTTCGTCAGGTTGGACCTGGCGAAAGTGGCTTTCGGGCTAGTGGCAGCGGCGACCTAGGCGGTGGCCTTGCGGATCAGGTCCGCGGCCTTCTCGGCGACCGCGATGGTCGGGGCGTTGGTGTTGCCGCGCGGGATCACGGGCATCACCGACGCGTCCGCGACGCGCAGGCCGCCGACACCGCCGACGCGCAGCTCCGTGTCGACCACCGAACCGATCGCGCAGGTGCCGACCGGGTGGTAGATGGAGTGGGTGAACTTGCGGATGTAGTCGGTCAGGTCCGCGTCGGACTCCGAGGCCGGCGGGCGGTACGGGTTCGAGGTGTACTCGCGCAGCGCTTCCTGGCGCGAGATCTCGAGGCCGATGCGCAACGCGGCGATCGCGTCGGTGAGGTCTTCGGGCTCGACGAAGAAGTTGTGCTGGATGCGGGGCTTGGTCGTCGGGTCGTCCGAGGCGATGGTGACGGCGCCGCGGCTGCGCGGGGTGAGCATCGACGGGCCGAAGGTGAGCGCGTGCCCGGTCGGCATGGCGAGGCCGCTGTCGATGAACATGACCGGCGCGGACAGGTACTCGACGTCCGGGGCGGGCAGGTCCGCCCTGGTGCGGACGAAACCGCCGGTCTCGGGGCCGTTGCAGGTCAGCGGGCCGCGGCCCTGCTCCATGAACTGCTGGAAGTTCTCCGGCGCGCCCGCGGCGATCATGCTGATCGGGTGCTCGTGCGTGAACACCAGCGGGATCAGCGCGTGGTCCTGCAGGTTCTGGCCGACCAACGGCTGGTCGACGACCACCGGCACGCCCAGCGGGCCGAGCAGCGCGGCCGGGCCGATGCCCGAGTGCATCAGCAGCTGCGGCGAGTTGTAGGCGCCGGCGGCGAGGATGACCTCGCGCTCGGCGCGGATGGTGATCTCCTCGTCGAGGCGCTGGCCGACGACGCCGACGGCGAACTCGTTCTCGATCAGCACGCGGTGCACGTGGACGTTGGTCTCGACCGTGAGGTTCGGGCGGCCCAGCGCGGGGTGCAGGAACGCGGTGGAGGTGCTCGCGCGGCGCCCGTCCTTCTGGGTCAGCTGGAAGTAGCCGAAGCCGTCCTGCGAAGCGCCGTTGAAGTCGTCGTTCGCGCCGTAGCCCGCCTGCACGCCCGCCTCGACGAACGCGGTGGACATCGGGTTCTGCGAACGGTTCTCCGAGACCGAGAGGGGGCCGCCGGCACCGTGGAACTCGGACTCGCCGCGTTCGTTGTCCTCGGAGCGCTTGAAGTAGGGGAGCAGCTCGTCGAAGGACCAACCCGGCTGGTCCCACGCGTCGTAGTCGAGCCGGTTGCCGCGGATGTAGATCTGGGTGTTGATCGAGCTCGTCCCGCCCAGCACGCGGCCACGCGGCAGGTAGATCCGGCGGCGGTCGAGGAACGGCTCGTCGTGGGTGTCGTAGTCCCAATCGACGTTGGTACGGAACAGTTTCGAGAACGCCGCGGGCACGTGGATGTTCGGCGAGGTGTCCGCCGGACCGGCCTCGATGAGGCAGACCTTCACGTCCGGGTCCTCACTCAGTCTGGCGGCGAGCGCGCAGCCCGCCGATCCCGCTCCGACGATCACGTAGTCGTACATCTGCTCCTCCTTGGATGCGCTTGGCAGTAGCCAGAATATGAGCGCACGTCAATTCCCTCCCACTCCTGTAGTGCACTGTTTGCGCACGATGAAAGAGGAATTCGGGCATCGCGGCACATAGCGTGTCTGCAACGAGGGATTCGCCTGGATTTGAAGCTGGGGAGTGATCATGACGCAGACGCCGGAACAGATACGGCCGATACCGCGGGTGGCGGAAAAGGCGCGAGCGCGCTTCTTCCGGCCGTGGATGATCCCCCTGGGGCTGCTGGTCGCGGCCTTCATGTTGATGTATCTGCCACGGTACCTGACGGGTGACCCGGCGCAGTCGCTCATTCCGATCAATGAGCGCTTCCGTTTGCACTATCCGTTGCTGATCGGTCACATCGCCACCGGCACGATCGCGATCTTGACCGTCTGCCTGCAGGTGTGGGCGTGGCTGCGCGAGCGGCATCCGCGCGCGCACCGGATCAGCGGCAGGCTCTACGTTTTCGCCGGTATCGGCCCGTCAGCGGTGCTCTCGCTGGTGATCGTGCCGTTCGGCATCCTGACCGGGCTGAGCGCCATCGGGTCCGCGCTGTGGGCGGTGCTGACACTGGGGGTCACCGCCGCGGGCTACGTCACCGCCAGGCGGCGGCAATGGGACCGGCACCGCAAGTACATGCTCTACAGTTTCGCGCTCGCGACGAGCATTCTCACCGGTCGGTTGTTCTTCACGGGCGCCTGGTATGCCGTCGCTCCGGTGTTCCCGGAAGACGAAATGGCCGTGCTCGCCATCGCCCAGTTCGCGGGTTTCTGGCTGAACTGGCTGGTCAATATCGCACTGGTCGCCTGGTGGCTGCGCCGGTCGGCGAAAAAGGCGGTGCTCCCCGGCTGAAGAGCACCCAGAGTCACCACCTGGCGCCGACGGAGGAATCATCCTCCGGCGGCGCTTTGTGGCGGAAAGAAAAGGAAAACGGTCAACCCCCAACCGTATTCAGGAGAACTCCATGAGGAAATTCCGGAAAACCGCCATAGCGGCCGTGCTGCTCGGCGCGACCAGCCTGCTGACCGCGCCCGCGCGGGCCGGAGCCCAGCATCAGTCCTACGACCCGGTCGCCGCCTGCCGTACCCAGTTCGACCAGGTGAAGCAGGCCTACAACGACGCCTTCGACGCTCGTGACGTCAACCGCTTCGCCGAGTTCTTCCGTGAGGACGCCACCAAGGTCGACCCCGACGGCACCATCCAGTACGGCAAGGCCGCGATCAAGGAGCTGTTCGCCGGCCTGTTCTCGATGAACTTCACGTCGTCGTTCCCGGTACTGAAGGAGGTCGTCGACTGCAACACCGCACTGGTGCTCACGAACGCGACGCTGACGTTCCCCGACGACCACTTCCAGGAGACCTTCATCAGCTCACAGACCTACACCCGCGACCGCTGGGGCCGCTGGCGTGTCCTGATCACCATCAGCGCGAACCTGCACACGACCGAGCTTCCCTAGCCCGAAAAAGGGCTCCCACGGCGCGTGGGAGCCCTTTTCCGGTTGCGGGTCAGGCGACTTCGACGGCTTCCGTCTCGGTCTCCGCCGACGGCTCCGGCGCGCCGACCCGCCGCAGCAGGGACGCGGCGAGTGCCGCCAGCACGACGCCGATCCCGGCGCACACCAGCGCGACCGTGGTCAGGCCGCTGGTGAACGCGGTCCGCGCCGCGGTGAGCACGGCGCTTCCGCCGTCGGTGACAGCCGAGATCGCGCCGGCCAGAGTGTCCTTGGCGGCGTCGGGAGCGCCCGCGGGCAGGGTGTCCGCGATCTCACTGCGGTAGACGGCCGTGCCGACCGCACCAAGGATGCCGACGCCCAGCGCCACACCGAGTTCGCTGGAGGTCTCCGACATCGAGGCCGCCGAACCGGCCTTCTCCTCCGGTGCCGCGCCGATGATCAGCTCGGTGCCGAGCGAGGCCATCGGCCCGAACCCGAAGAACACCAGCGTCATCCCGATCACCAGCGTCGCCAGCCCGGATTCCGCGGTCACCTGGGTCAGCACCAGCGCGCCGATCGCCAGTATCACCGCGCCCGCGCTGACGATGTAACCGGGGCGGATCCGTTGGGCCAGCGCGGGTGCGTACATCGCACTGGCCACAGTGGCCAGTGCCGACGGCACGGCCCAGAGCCCGGCCTGCAGCGGCGAAAGGTTCTCGACCATTTGCAGGAACTGGTTCGCGAACAGCCCCACCCCGCCCATCACGGCCGGGCCGAGCAGCAGCATGCCGAGCGCGCCGGAAAACGCGGGGAACTTGAACAGCCCGACGTCGACGTGCGGGTTGGCGAGTTTGCGCTGGCGCAGCACGAAGATCACGCCGACCACGAGCCCGGCGGCGACGATCGAGAGCTGCGAGAGGCCGGCGCCGTCGTGCGCGATCTCCTTGATGCCGTAGATGACCGGCAGGATCGTGGCCAGTGAGAGCGCCACGCTCAGCAGATCGAGCTTGCCACCGTTGGGATCGCGGTACTCGGGCAGCAGCTTGGGCGCGGCGATCACCAGCACGATCATCACCGGGACACCCAGCAGGAACACCGAGCCCCACCAGAACCACTGCAGCAGCACGCCGCCGACCACCGGGCCGAGCGCGGTGCCCGCCATGAAGCAGCTCATCCACACGCCGATGGCCTTGCCGCGCTCACCCTCGTCGGTGAACATGGTGCTGATCAAGGCCAAAGTGGACGGTGCCAGCGTCGCGCCCGCGATGCCGAGCAGCGCGCGGGTGACGATCAGCATCTCGGCCGAGGACGAGAAAGCGGCGAGCACGGAGGCGATGCCGAACGCGGTGGCGCCGATCATCAGCAGCCGCCGCCTGCCTATCCGGTCGCCCAATGTGCCCATGGTGACCAGGAACCCCGCGGTCATGAAGGCGTAGATGTCCATGATCCACAGGATCTGGGTGCTACTGGGGTGTAAGTCCTCGCTCAGCTTCGGCAGCGCGAGATAGAGCACGCCGAGGTCGATCGCGAGCAGCAGTGTCGGCAGTGCGAGCACCGCCAGCCCCAGCCATTCTCGCCGGCCTGCGGTCGTCGCCGCGGGGTCCGAACTCATCACGGGTTCCTTTCTGTTGGAGCGTTCCTATCCGTTCTTGCGATGCTCCGCGGTGAGCCGCTCCAATTGCGGAACGATCTCGTTGGGGCTCGGCACGCTCAGCTGGTCGATGCGCAAACGCTCGGCGGCGCGCTTGTAGGACGGGTCGTCCAGCACCTTGGCGAGGTCCGAGCGGAGCTTTTCCGGGGTCAGCTGGTCGGAATCGCCGACGTAGATGCCCGCGCCGCGCTCCTCGAGCAGGTTCGCCTGCGAAACCGGCGCCCACCACTTCTCGTGCCAGTACGTGCCGGGCACGATGAGCTGTGGCACGCCGTGCTCGATCGCGGTGCCGAACGTCCCGGTGCCGCCGTGGTGCACGATCGCCGAGCAGGTCGGCAGCAGCGCGCCGAGCGGCACGAACTCGACCGGGCGCACGTTGTCCGGCAAGCGATCCAGCGACGCGAGCTGCTTGGCGCTGAACGTCGCGACCACCTCGACGTCGAGGTCCGACACCGCTTCCAGCAGATCGGCGGTGGAGGCCTCGATGCCGTGCGACTCGCGGTGCGAGAAGCCGAGTGTGAGGCAAACCCGTTTGCGCTCAAGGGGTTCGTTGACCCAGTCGGGCACGATCGCCGGGCCGTTGAACACCACCTGGCGCACCGGCACGTAGTGCACGCCGGTGTTCTTGGGGTGGAACAGCGACTGCGGCGCGGGGTCGATCGTCCACTGGCCGAGCGCGATCTCGTCGTCGTAGGTGTGGCCGTGGCGCTCGAGTTTCGGGCCCAGCCAGGTCTTCATCGGGTCTTCGATGCCTTCGGCGTCCCGCTTCTCGACGAACTTGGCGTGCACCTGGGCCATCGCGTCCACACCCCACAGCAGGCGGGCGTGCGCGGCGCCGGTGACGCGTGCCGCGATCGGGCCCGCGAAGGCGAGTGTGTTCCAGATGATCAGGTCCGGCTTCCAGGCTTTGGCGTAGTCGATCAGCCCCTCCCACATCCCGTCCGGGGTGAGCATGGGGAAGAAGTCCTCGGCGAGATGGACGAACTCGGCGGGCGGGTCCTCCCAGCCGTAGTTCGACTGGTGCGGCTTGACGCGGTTGAGAGGGTCGGCGTCCGACGCGGTCTTCTGCTCGGGCTCGGCCTCGGCCAGGTCCTCTTTGAGGTGCGGCATCAGCTCGCCGATCGGCGCGGCCGCCAGCCCGATCGCGGCGACGTCCTCGGCCAGGTCCGGCGGGATGGCGACGCGCACGTCATGTCCGGCCGTGCGCATCGCCCACGCCAGTGGCGCCAGGATGTAGACCTGCGACTTGTTGAGACAGGTGGTGAACAGGACGCGCATGAAGGTCCTCCCAAGGATGCTTTTGGTGCATCTGTCAGGGTTTCAGCCCATTCGCGCGGCCTGCATCTCTCCAGCTGCTCAGTCGGTGTACGACTCCAGCAGTGCCGCGATTTCCTTCGGCTTGGACAGCGCCGCGCAGTGGCAGGCCGCGACCTCGTCCGGGGTGATGTTCAGGCGTTCCTTCACCAGCTTCTGGAAGAACGCCGGCGGGAAGAACCGGTCTTCGGTCGCCAGGATGAACTTCGTCGTGATGTCCGGCCACTTCTTCAGCGGCCACGGGTCGTTCATCGCCGACTCGGACTGCCCGCGCTCCTTGCTCATCGCCTGCTCGGCGAGTTCGCGGGGAACGCCGTTGTAGAAGCTGACGAACGGGTCGGGATTGCCGGTGAGGCCGCCGTCCTGCTTGGCCGCCTTCGCCGACGCCGCGCTGTAGCCGGTGTTGCCCCACCAGTCGTTCGTGGTCTCGCCGGGTGCCGGGATCATGCCGGCGAGCAGCACGATCACCTTGGCGGACAGCCGCTCTGCCACCAGCGGCGCGACGATGCCGCCGAAGGAGTGCCCGACCACCACGACGTCGCCGTCGCGGTCACCGACCGCTTCGACGACGGAGTCGACGTAATCGGCGAGGCCCGCGGAGTCGTCCTCGATGGGAAGGTCGGGTGCCACCGTGTCGTGCCCGTTCCCGCGCAGCTCCGCTTCCAGCAGGTGCCAGGCCCAGCCGACATCACCGGCGCCATGGATCAACACATATGTGGTCATCGTCTCTGCGTTTCCTTACAGTTGGTTACTCAACGTGACGATTTCACCATAGCGCGCATTTGGCGTACTTCGTCCCAGAAACATCCTTTCTCGCATGAGCTCCGCATTTTCGAAGATGTCCGCCCATAGACGGCGGGGACATCCTTCTGGCATGAACGTTCCGTTCCTCGATCTCCGCGCGCCCTATCTCGAACTGCGCGCGGAGATCGACGACGCGGTTTCCCGGGTGCTCCGCTCCGGCTGGTACCTGCTGGGACCGGAGGTCGAGGCGTTCGAAGCCGAGTTCGCGGCCTACTGCGGCGCGGACCACTGCGTGGCGGTCAACAGCGGCGGCGACGCGCTCTCGCTGATCTTGCGCGCACTGGGGATCGGCGCCGGCGACGAGGTGATCGTTCCGGCCCATACGTTCATCGCGACCTGGCTGGCCGTGTCGGACACGGGCGCCACGCCGGTCCCGGTCGAGCCGGACCCGGTGACGTTCACGATGGATCCCGCGCGTATCGAAACCGCGATCACGCCCCGCACACGCGCGATCCTGCCGGTGCATCTGTACGGGCACCCCGCGGACCTCGACGCCGTGCGCGCCGTCGCGGACCGTCACGGGCTGGCCGTGGTCGAAGACGCGGCCCAGGCTCCTGATGCTGTCTACAATGGACAGCGCATCGGCGCTTCACCGTCCACTGTGGCCTTTAGCTTCTACCCGGGCAAGAACTTGGGCGCGTTGGGTGACAGTGGCGCGGTCGTGACGTCGGATCGCGGGCTCGCGGAGAAGGTCCGGCTGCTGCGCAACTACGGCTCGCGGGTGAAGTACCAGCACGAGGTGCTCGGCACGAACTCGCGGACCGACGAGATCCAGGCCGCGGTACTGCGCGTCAAGCTGCCGTTGCTCGACGAGTGGAACGCGCGGCGGGCTCGGGTCGCGGAGCGGTACTTGGCCGGGCTCAAGGGGTCGGACCTCGAACTGCCTCGCGTCGCCTCGTGGGCCGAGCACGCTTGGCATCTGTTCGTGGTGCGTACTTCGGACCGGGCCGCGGTGGCGGCGCGGCTGGAGGCGGCGGGCGTGGGCACGCTCGTGCACTACCCGGTCGCCGTGCACGCCTCGCCCGCCTACGCTCCGCTCGGCCTGGGCCCGTTCCCGCTCTCGTCGCGGCTGGCCGACGAAGTGCTCAGCCTGCCCATCGGCCCCCACCTCACCGACGACCAAGTCCACCACGTGATCGACGCCCTGGGCTCGTGAGCTGGAGCTCGCGTCACGGACCGGGATAAAGCGGGCTTTATCCCGGGAAAAGCACCCGGGATAAAGCCCGCTTTATCCCGCTGGGCCATGTCACAGGCCGGGGACGTGGTAGGTGAGGGTGTAGCGGACGACGCCGTCACCGGTGGTGGTGACCTTGCCGGACCCGGTCGCGCCGGCCAGCTCGCCGGTGCCGGTGCCGGGGACGATGTGCCAGTCGACGTCGATCGGCCCGCGCGGGCCGCGGGTGCCGGAGCCCTCCGTCATGAAGGAGCCCTGCTTGCCGCCGAGGCTGCCGACGATGCGCGCCATCACCAGGAACGGGCCGGTGCCCGAGGGGCTGATGCGCTGGAGGTAGGCGTGGTGGCCGTTGCCGTTCATCTCGCCGGTGTAGTGGTACTCGGTGATCGTGTACAGCAGCCGGGTGCCGCCGGGGTCCTGCGGACCCAGCTCGTGGTCGTCGTAGGTGACTATTTCGATGGTGCCCTCGGCGTAGCGGCCTTCCACGTCGATCACTCCTTTCCGGTGCGGGACGGCGAATAGAATCCGTCGCCCTGGCGGCCGAGCGGGGTCAGATCGAGGTAGTTGAACGTGCCGTTCAGCAGATCCGTGCCACGGGCATAGGTGGAATACGTGTGGTAGACGCGCTTGCCGCGCCGGAGGAACACGCTGAGCCCGTGCCAATCGCCGGGCCCGGTCAGCATCCAGTCGAGGCCGGCCGCTTCGAGTTCTTCGGCGGTGCGATAGTTGTACTCGATCGGGGCGACGTCGGCGTCCAGGCTCACGTGGAAGTCGTAGTTGAAGTCGCTGCCTTCCGAGGAATACCACGGGAAAACCCAGCCCATGCGTTCCTTGACCGGCGTGATCTCGGCCAGTGGCGCGCGGGCGACCGCGACGAAGGTGGTGTCGCGATCATGCAGATGGGCGAGGTGGCCGACATTGTCGGACAGCATCGTGCAGCCGGGACATAGATGATCCGAGCCGGGCGGCATCATGAAGTGATAGACGATCAGCTGTTTGCGTCCCTCGAACAGGCCGAGGAGCGAGAGCGGGCCGTCAGGACCGTCGAAGACGTAGTCCTTGTCGATCTCGACCATCGGCAGCGCGCGGCGCTCGGCGTTGACCCGATCGCGGACGTGGCTCAGTTCTTTTTCGCTCTCGAGCAGTTTCTTTCGGGCGACAGTAAATTCTTCCCGGGATACGACCTTCGGCGAATTCATCTCTCTCCACTTCGCGTTGGCTCCAAAGGAATTATCTTGGCAGGACGCGGGCGGGAAAGCAGGGTGAAAGTGACGACGACACCGAGAAGGGCGAACAGGACCACGACGCCGAATCCCGCGCGCAATCCTTCGGTGAGTGCGACCTTGGGTTCCGGGGAAGTCGCGAACGACGTGCTGACCGAGGTGACGATCGCGACGCCGATGGCGCCGCCGATCTGGAAGGCGGCGGTGTTGATGCCGGAGGCGAGTCCCGACTCCTGCGGCGCGACCGCGCTGAGCGCCGCGATCGACGCCGCGACGAAGCAGGCGCCCAGGCCGGGCCCGAAGATCACCAGCGCGACGAACAGGTCGCTCCAGTAGCCGCCGTCCGCCGCGATCGTGGTCAGCAGCAGGCAGCCGCCGCCGATCAGGAGCAGGCCCGCCGCGGCGACCGCGCGGACGCCGAACTTGGCGACCATGGACTGCGCGAGCGCCGAGCCGCCGATGTTGACCACGGTCATCGGGAGGAAGCCCAGGCCGAACACCACGGCCGAGTAGCCGAGAACCTGCTGGCCGTACAGGGAAGCGCCGAGCGCCATGCCGAACGCGGACGCGCCGAGCAGCAGCATCACCAGGTTCCCGCCGACCAGGCTGCGGGAGCGGAAGATCCGCAACGGCACGAGCGGCGCGTCGGATCGCCGCTCGACCAGCACGAAGATGCCGACCAGGGCCAGGGCGCCGAGCAGCATGCCGATCGTGACCGGATCGGCCCAGCCGCGTCGCGGTGCCTCGGCGATCGCGAAGACGGCCGCGACCAGCGCCACGGTGATCGTCAGCGCGCCGACCGGGTCGAAGGACCGCTTGCCCTCACTCGGCTTGCTTTCCCGCAGGATGCGCGGGCTCAGCGCCAGCAGCGCCGCGGCGACCGGGATGTTGATGAGGAAGATCCACGGCCAGCCCAGGAACTCGGTGATCGGGCCGCCGGCCAGCAGCGCGGCGGTCGCGCCGAAGCCCATGGTGCCCGACCAGAACGCGAGTGCCTTGTTGCGCTCGGCGGGCTCGGTGAACGTGGTCATCAGGATCGACAACGCGCTCGGCGCCATCAGCGCCGCGGACATGCCCTGCACGACGCGAGCGCCGAGCAGGATGCCGGCACTCCAGGCCAGCCCGCACAGCAGCGAGCTCACCAGGAACAGGAACGTGCCGATCATGAACACCCGGCGCGCGCCGAGCAGATCCGCCGACCGGCCGCCGAGCAGCAGCAGGCCGCCGAAGCTCAGCAGGTAACCGCTGAGCACCCATTGCATGCTGTCGCTGGAAAGCCCGAGGTCGTCCTTCATCGACGGCAGCGCCAGCGTCACGATCTGCGAGTCCAGCGTGATGAACAGGCTGGCGACGCACAACACCGCGAGCGCCTTCCATCTGCGAGGGTCCGTGCTCACAACGCCACCTCCGGCGAATACATGTCCCACCACAGCGCGAGATCGAGTGCCCGCTCCAGCGCGGCGCGGGACGCCAAGGTCGCCAGGGGCGCCTGCTCGGACACGCAGTTCTTCAGCCAGCTGTAGCTGAGCAGATCGAAAACCCGATGGCCCGGGTTGGCCAGCAGGGCGCGGGCTTCTTCCCGCAGTGCCTGTGCATAGGTCGGGTCCTGTGTGGACGGATACGGCGCCTTCTTGCGCTGCAGCACCGACCGCGGGAGCAGGTCGGCCGTCGCGGCACGCAGCAGGCTCTTTTCCCTGCCGTCAAAGGTCTTCAACGACCACGGCGTGTTGTAGACGTACTCGACCAGCCGGTGATCGCAGAACGGCACCCGCACCTCGAGGCCGGTGGCCATGCTGGTGCGGTCCTTGCGGTCGAGCAGCACGCGCACCCAGCGCGTCAGGTGCAGATGGCTGATCTTGCGTTGCCGCCACTCGAAGTCGCTCTCCCCGCCGAGCCGCTCGATCCCGGCGACCGCGCCCGCGTAGTTGTCGCGGAGATAGGCTTCGAGATCGAGGGCCTTCCGCGCGGCCGGGGTGAGGACCTGTGTGTCGTCGCCGAAGTACTCGGCCCAACGCACGAGCCACGGGAACATGTCCGCCTGCTGCACGAGCGGATCCCTGAACCACAGGTAACCGCCGAACACCTCGTCCGCCGACTCGCCCGAGATCGCGACCGTGGAGTGCCGCCGGATCTCCCGGAACAGCAGGTACAGCGAGGTGTCGATGTCGCCGTTGCCCGCTGGCATGTCCCTGGCGCGCAGCACGTGGCCCCGGATGGCCGGATCGGCGTGGTGCGCGGCGTCGACCACGATGTCCTGATGATCCGACCGGACCCACCGCGCCACCTCGTGCGCGAACGGGGTGTCGGCGTCCGGCCGGATCGTGTCGGCGACGAAACCGTCTGTCCGGCCCTCGAAGTCGACCGAGAAGCTGCGGACGACCTCGCCCGATTCGGCGAGCTGCCCGGCCGCGATCGCGGTCATCGCGGACGAGTCGAGTCCGCCGGAGAGCAGCGTGCACCGCGGCACGTCGGAGATGAGCTGGCGGCGCACGATGTCTTCGAGCAGCTCGCGGACCCGCGCGACCGTGGTGGCCTGGTCGTCGGTGTGCTCCTGGGTGCGCAGGCGCCAGTAGGTGTGCTCGCGAATTCCGGCGGGGCTGACCGTGACCACACTGCCCGTCTTGACCTCCCGCATGCCTTGCCAGAAGGCGTCGCCGGGGGTCTTGACGAACGCGAACAGCTCGCGCAGGCCGTCGGCGCCCACCACGTGCTTGGCGAGCGGATTGGCCAGGATCGCCTTCGGCTCGGAGCCGAACAGCACGCCGTCCGGGGTGGGGTAGTAGTAGAGCGGCTTGACGCCCATGCGGTCGCGGATCAGCACCAGCTTGCGCTCGGCCGCGTCCCAGATGGCGAAGGCGTACATGCCGTTGAGCCGGTCGGCGACGGCCTCGCCCCATTCGAGGTAGCCGCGCAGCACGACCTCGGTGTCGGACTTCGTCGTGAACCGGTGGCCGCGTGCGCGCAGCTCCTCGCGGAGTTCGACGAAGTTGTAGGCCTCGCCGGAATACACCGTCACGACCTTGCCGCGCGGCGTCTCGGCGCTCATCGGCTGCCTGCCACCGGGCAGGTCGATGATCGCCAGGCGCCGATGGCCCAGCGCGGCGTGCTCGTCGGCCCAGGTGCCCCGTTCGTCCGGACCTCGCGCGGCCATCGTGTCGGTCATCGCGTCCAGGATCGCCTGTTCCTGGCGTAGATCGCGGTCGAACGAAACCCAGCCGGCGATTCCGCACATGAGAGTGCTCTCCCTACTTGAGTACACCTAAGAACAGGCCGCGACCCTGAGGGCCGCCTTCGACGTATTCGACAGCGAAGCCCGCCTCTTCGAAGGCGGCTTCGTGCTCTTGCTGCGTGAACAGTGAAATGAGGATGCTCTCGGTGAAGTGGTGGATGCCTTCACCGGGACTCGCTACAGTGAAATGGATCCGGACGCGGCTCTTGCCGCCTTCGAGCGAGGAATGTGAGACGCGGGAAATGGTCCGGCCGCCGGTTTCGACGATGTCGCCGGTGACGTAACCGTCGAGGAACGTCGACGGGAACCACCACGGCTCGACGATCGCCACGCCGCCGGGCTCCAGGTGCGCGGCGAACCGCTTGAGTGAGATCGCGAGCTCGGCGGGGGTGTCGAGATGCCCGACCGAGCTGAACATGCACGTGATCGCGTCGAACCGGGAGCCGAGGTCGAACGTGCGCATGTCGCCCTGGGTAAGGGAAAGCTCCGGCGAGCGCACCCGGCCCACGGCGATCATGTCCGCGGACAGTTCGACACCCGCGACCCGGTCGAACTGGTCACGGAAGCTGCGTAGGTGCTCGCCGGTGCCGCACGCGACGTCGAGCAGGCTGGTGGCGTCGGGCTTGCGTTCCCGGATCAGTGCGGTGACCTCGGCCGCCTCCGCCACGTAATCCCGCCCGCGTCCCCGGTAAACGGGGTCCCAGACCTCGGCGACGTCGATGTCATACATATCCACACTCCGTTTCGCAGCGATCTCTCGGGCTCAAGGCTAGCTCCCACCGGGTGAGTTTCTTCTCCTTTGTTACCTTTTGTCCGCATATTAAGCACGTCCGGAGAAATTGTGGCCCGGGGCAGTGGTAATAGGCACCCACGGAGAAGTGGATTTCTTCTCGAATGACTACCGTTGTGCGCTGTTGGCAAGCAGGGAGGCCGAGAAGATGCTGCAAATCCGTCTGGTTCAGCAAGGTGCTTGGGACATGCCGGTCGACTCGATGCCGCTGGCCGTCGGCTATCTGAAGGCGGTGATCGACGCCGACCGCAGCCTGGACGGCGAGGCCGTCGCGGAGATCTGCAATTTCCGGGGTGGCCAGAAACTGCAGGAGATGGCGATGGCGCTGTTCGGCGGTGACATCCCCGACGTGCTCGCGTTCTCGGTGCTCGGCTGGAACTACCGCAGTTTCGGCGCGCTCGCCGAAACCTTCAAGCAGATCAACCCGCGCGGGCTCGTCGTGTTCGGCGGCAACCACGTGGCGTACCAGTCCGAGCGCGTCTTCCGCGAGATGCCGTGGATCGACGTCGTCGTCAACGGCGAAGGCGAGCACACCTTCCACGAGCTCACGCACTACCTGCTCGAGCACCGCGGCGAGGACTTCGACCCGGTCGACATCAAGGGCTTGTCCTACCGCCGCCCGGACGGCACCCCGTATTCCGCGCCCGACCGCGACCGCATCAACGACCTCGACGTCGTCCCGTCGCCGTTCCTGACCGGCGCGATCCCGATGTCCGACGGCGCGGGCAACTTCCGCTACGACGTCGCGCTGATGGAGACCAACCGCGGCTGCCCGTACAAGTGCTCGTTCTGCTACTGGGGTGGCGCCACCGGCCAGAAGATGCGGTCGTTCTCGACCGAGCGTCTCGCCGAGGAAGTCGACCTTTTCGGTTACCACAAGGCGCCGTCGCTCGTGCTCTGCGACTCGAACTTCGGCCTGCTCGAAGCGGACGAGGAATTCGTCGAGCTGGTCATCAAGACCAAGGAGAAGTACCGTTACCCCGAGGCGCTGATCACCAGCTGGGCCAAGAACAAGTCGGCCCGGTTCTTCAACATCGTGCGCAAGCTCAAAGAGCACGGCATGCAGAGCCTGTTCACGCTCGCGCTGCAGACGCTCGACGACGCCGCGCTGACCAACATGCTCCGCAAGAACATGAAGGTCAACCAGTGGGAAAGCCTGGTCGACTGGCTCGCCGAGGAAGGCCTCGAATGCTACGGCGAGCTCATCTGGGGCGCGCCGGGCGAGACGCCGGAGTCGTTCCTGGCAGGCTACGACCGGCTCGCGAAGAAGGTCTCGCGCATCGCGGTGTACCCGATGCTCCTGCTGCCCAACACGTCCTATGTGGAGCATCGCGAGGTGCACGGCTTCGTCACGATCCGCGGCGAGGACGACGACTTCGAGTACGTGCTGGCGAACAGGACGTCGACACTGGCCGAGAACCTGGAGATGCAGCGCTTCGTCTTCTGGGCCCGCGTGCTCGGCGAGCAGCAGTTCCTGCGCCACGTCTGGCAGCCGCTGTACGACATCGCCGGCGTCACCCAATCGCAGGCGATCCGCAGCGTCAAGGAGTACTTCGAGAAGTCGTCGGACCCGTTGGCGGTCGCGATGCTCAGCAAGATCCCGGTGCTCGCCGAATCACCCGCGATCGCTGAGGCACTGCGCACGCTGCACAGCCAACCCGAACTCCAGGACCTGGTCCGCGAATGGTGGCAGGAGGTCGCGGTCCCGATGTTCCCGGCCGAGTGGCGCAAGTTCGCCGCGGCGCTCTACGAGTTCGAGTCGTGGTCGCGGCAGGTCTACGTCATTCCGGACGGCGACCTCCCCAAGGGCTGGTACCTCTCGGAGCGCAACGGCCTCGAGTGGTACCAGAGCGACCTGGTCTCGCTGCCGTACGACATGCCCGCCGCGCTGGAGAACTGGGAGACCACGCTCGCCGACGGTCCCGTCGAAGAAGAGACCAGCTTCATCTTCGACGCCAGGCCGGGCTACTACCACAACCTGGACAACTACGAGATCGCCGCGCAGCACCTGGCGACTCCGCGCAAGACCGACGCGCTCGGTCTTCTGGGGCGCGCCAGCTGAGGTGCTTTGGACCGTGAGGGCCGCCAGGGAACCAGGACCCCGGGCGGCCCTCACTCTTTCCGGGATAAAGCGGGCTTAACTCCGGACCGGGATAAAGCCCGCTTTATCCCGCGAGACACCACAGTTGGCCTTCCGCACATCAATCGGCCCCACGTCGAGGCCCCCGTCACCAAGCCCGCCCTTGGTGACGGGGGCCTCAGCGTGGGCCGGACGTATGAAGGCTCCCTTCATCCAGCCAGACGTGGATGAAGGGAGCCTTCATACAAAAGCCCAATGCCCAGGCTCAGCGGAGGAACCCCCGAGAGGTGTGCCAGCCGTCGGCCATGTCGGTCTCGAGCTGGTTGAGGCGGGCGGTGAGCGCTTGGTCGAAGCCGTCGAGGAAGTACTCGTCGCCGTCGCGTGGCTCGATCCTGCGGTCGTCGGCCACGAACTTCGCGACCACGTCGGCCAGTGTCGTGCCGGGCTCGATCCGGCCCGCGATGTACCGCTCGGCCCCCTTGAGGCCCGGGAAACCCGCCTCGCGGTAGAGGTAGACGTCACCCAAGAGGTCGACCTGCACGCCTGCCTGGATGTGCGCGCCGGGCCGCATGGTCGACGGCTTGATCCGGATCAACTCGGCCTCGGTGCCGGAGCGGATGCTGTGCAGCGCGTACCCGTAGTCGACGTTCAGCGACGGAATCCGCGAAGCGACACGCTCGGCGAACGCGTTCAGCGCGTCCTGAAGCTCGGCGCGCTCGCCGGGCGGGAGCTTGCCGTCGGGCCTGCCGCTGTAGTCCTCGCGGAGGTTGAGGAAGTCGATCGGCTGATCGGGCGCCGCGTCGGACAGCTCGGCGATGAAGTCGGCCAGCCGCGTCAGCCGCGACGCGCGTCCCGGCAGGATGATGTAGCTCAACCCCAGCCGGACCGGACGTTCACGTGCGGCGCGCAGCTTCTGGAAGTTCAGCAGATTCGCCTTCACCCGGCCGAAAGCCTTGCGCTTGCCGGTGGTCTCCTCGTACTCCTCGTCGTTGAGACCGTACATCGAAGTGCGTATCGCGTGCAGGTCCCACAGCCCGGGCTGCCGCTCGAGCGTCTGCGAGGTCAGCGCGAAAGCGTTGGTGTACAACACCATCTTGAATCCACGACCGGCCGCACGCGCGATGAGCCCGCCAAGGCCGGGGTTCGTCAGCGGCTCGAGACCGCCGGAGACGTACATGGCGTAGGGATTGTCGTTCGGGATCTCGTCGATGACCGAGGCGAACATCGCGTTCCCGGCCTCCAGCGAGGAGTTCTCGTACCGGGCGCCGGTCACGCGCACGCAGAAGTGGCAGCGGAACATACACGTCGGGCCGGGGTAGAGAGCGACGATGTGCGGGGTCACCGTCCGCCGCTCGAGGATGTTGTCGATGATTCCCTTGCTCTCCAGCGGGAGCACGGTGTTCGACCAATACTTCCCGGCCGGGCCGGCGACCACCGCGGCGCGCAGTTCCGGCACCTGGTCGAACGTGTCGAGCAGGCGCTCGAACACCACGCGGTCGACGGCCAGCTCGCGCCGGGCGGTCTCGAGGGTGGTGAACGGGCTGGTGCCGTACTTGCGCGTGAGCGAGAGCAGCAGGTCCGCGTCGGCGACCGCGCGCGGGTAGGCCGTGCTCAGCAGCTCGCGCAGGGCGGCGCGCGGGTCGGGAGCGGTCCAGAACGCGGTCATGGGGTGTCCTTCCGTCGGGAGGTCACTGCGGCGCCGTGCGCGACCGCGAACCGGATGAGCGCGCAGACGCGCCTGATCTCTTCACGGGACACCGACGAACCGCTCGGCAGCGCGATCACCCTGGCCACCATCGCCTCGGTGTGTGGCAGGTGCACCGGCCCGCGCGAGCGGTACGGCTCCAGCTGATGGCAGGCGGGCGAGCCGATCGGGGTGAGCGCGATCGCGTTCTCGGCCTTGAGCAATTCGAGCAGCAGATCACGCGAAATTCCAGTGACCCGTTCGTCGACGTTCATGATCACGTACTGAAAGTTGTTGCTTTCTTCGGTGTCATGAGTGAAAAAGCTCAGGCCGTCGATCGGGCCGAGTTCGGCGAGATAAAGATCGTAATTGGACCTGTTGTGCCGCACGGTGTCGGGAAAGGCGTCGAGTGACGTCAGGCCCATGGCCGCGGCGGCCTCGCTCATCTTCCCGTTGGTGCCGCCCGCGTCGACGACGGTCTTCAGCCCCTTGCCGAAGTTGTGCAGCGCGCGCACCCGGTCGGCCAGCTCGGGATCATTGGTGACGACGGCGCCGCCCTCGAACGCGCCCGTCACCTTCGTGGCGTGGAAGCTGAACACCTCCGCCGCGCCGAAACCGCCGATCAGCCTGCCCTCGGTGGTGCAGCCGATCGCGTGCGCGGCGTCGAAGAACACCGGGATCCCGTTGTCCGCGGCCACTTTCTCCAGCTCGTCGACCGCGCACGGCCTGCCCCAGAGGTGCACGCCGAAGATCGCCGACGTGCGCGGCGTGATCGCCGCGGCCACCAGCTTCGGGTCGAGGCAGCTGGTCGCCGGGTCGATGTCGCAGAACACCGGCTCCAGGCCGAGCCAGCGCACGGCGTGCGCGGTGGCGGCGAAGGTCAGCGACGGCATGATCACCTCGCCGGTCAGCCCGGCGGCGTGCACCAGCAGCTGCAGCGCGACCGTGGCGTTGCAGGTGGCGACGCAGTGCGAGACGCCGGCGATCTCGGCGACCCGGTCCTCGAACTCCAGCACCAGCGGGCCGCCGTTGGACAGCCACTGGTTGTCCAGCGCCCAATTCAGCCTGTCGAACAGGCGCGCTCGATCGATCAGGTTGGGGCGGTTGGTGTGCAACGGCGTCAGGAACGCCTTCCGCCCGCCGAACAGGGCCAGGTCGTCGAGGTCGTGTTTCACGCTTGCCATGGTCCGCGCGCGCGAATCATGCCGCATCTCTGAGGTTGCGCGGACTGAGCATGCCGCGAGATGTGCCGCCGGGGCGCCGATGTGACGATCGATATCATGTACGGTGACGAATTCTCCGAAGTCTATGTGTCCTATTACGAAGGCCAGGGCAAGGATTACGCGGCCGAGGCTGAAGACATCACCCGGCTGATCCGCGAACGGACGCCGGGCGCCGACTCGCTGCTCGACGTCGCCTGCGGCACCGGCGCGCATCTGCGGCGGTTCAACCAGCTCTTCGCGCACAGCGAGGGCGTCGAACTGTCCGAGGGCATGGTCAAGTTCGGCCGGGTGCACTACCCGGAACTCACGCTGCACCAAGGAGATATGCGCGACTTCCACCTCGGCCGGAAGTTCGACGCCGTCACGTGCATGTTCAGCTCGATCGGCCACGTCGGCGGGCCGGACGGCCTCGACGCGACCGCGCGCTGCTTCGCCGAGCACCTCGTCACCGGTGGCACGCTGGTGGTGGAGCCATGGTGGTTCCCCGAGAACTTCATCGACGGTTATGTCGCGAGTGGAGTGTCCGAAGTAGACGGACGCAAGATGGTCCGGCTCTCCCATTCGGTCAGGGAGGGCGACGCCACGAAGATCACCGTCCACATGGCCATCGCGGACGCCGAACGCGGGCTCCGGCACGTGACCGAGGTCGGCCTGCTCTCGCTGTTCGAGCAGGCACGCTATGAAAAGGCGTTCGCACAGGCCGGAATCGACGCCGAATACGTCGAAGGCGGCCCGCTCGGGCGCGGGCTCTTCGTCGGAACCCGCCGCTGACGCCGAGCCAGGCAAGGCACAAGAAGCGGCGGCGCCGCCGACCGCACCAGTATCGAAACGGACACTATCGATTGGGGACGCACATGCGTTTTCTGTCCGGCCGCGAAAAACTTTCGGTGGCGGTCATCGGCTTCGGCTATGTCGGCTCGTGCATCGCCGCGACGCTGGCGGATCGCGGCTTCGACGTGCTCGCCGTCGACACCGATCCCCGGTTGCCGGAGGAGCTGGCCAGGGGGCATTGCCGGTTCCAGGAGGAGGGGCTGGCGAAACTGATCTTCGACGGCCTCGGCGCGGGCACGCTGCGGGTGAGCACCGACCCGGCCGGCCTCGCGGACGCCGACGTCGTGCTGATCAGCGTCGGCACCCCGGTGCTCGAAGACGGCTCGCTCGCCGACGAGCAGCTGCGCGCCGCGTGCGCCGAGCTCAGCCGTCACCTGCGCAAGGGCCAGCTGATCGTGCTCAAGAGCACGGTCCCGCCCGGCACCACCCGCGAAATCGTGCTGCCGCTGCTGGAGGAGAGCGGGCTGATCGGCGAGGTCGACTTCGGGCTCGCGTACACCCCGGAACGGCTCGCCGAGGGCACCGCGCTGCGCGAGCTGCGGACGTTCCCGATCGTCGTCGGCGGGCTCGGCGCGGAGAGCGCCGCGGCCGCGGCCGCGTTCTGGCGCGGCGCGCTGGGCGTCGAGGTGATCCCGCACGACTCGCTGGAGTCGGCGGAGATCGTCAAGCTGGCGAGCAACTGGTGGATCGACGTCAACATCGCACTCGCCAACGAGCTCGCCAAGTTCTGCTCGCTCTACGGCGTCGACGTGCTCGACGTGATCAGCGCGACCAACACGATCCCCAAGGGCGCCGGCAACGTCAACGTCCTGCTCCCGAGCGTCGGCGTCGGCGGCTCGTGCCTGACCAAGGACCCGTGGATGGTCTGGCGCTCGGCCGACCGGCTCGGGGTGGACATCAGGACGGCGGTGACCGGGCGCGAGGTCAACTCGGGCATGCCGGAGTACACCGCCCAGGTGATCGTCGACGAGCTGGTGACCCTCGGCAAGGACCCGGCGTCGGCCAAGGTCGCCGTGCTCGGGCTGGCCTTCAAGAACAACACCGGCGACCTGCGCGCGACCCCGACCCAGGGCGTCGCCGAGACGCTGGCGAAGGCGGGCGCCCAGGTCCGGTTGTACGACCCGCTGGTCGATCCCGAGCGCGTCGAGCAGATGTACGGCATCGGGCTCTCGCCGAGCCTCGAGGAGGCCGTCGACGGCGTGGACTGCATCGCCGTGCTCGCGCTGCATCGGGAGTTCGAAGGCATCGACTTCGCGGCGCTGCCGGTGGCCGGCGGCTGCCTCGTGCTCGACGGTCGTGCCTACTACAGCAAGGAAAAGATCGCCGAGCTGAGGTCGCTGGGCTACGCGTACCGCGGGATCGGCCGATGAGCCGCGCCGTGGTCACCGGCGGCTGCGGGTTCGTCGGCAGCCATCTCGTGGAGCGGCTGGTCGCGCGCGGCGACGAGGTCACCGTGTTCGACGGTCTCGCGCCAGCGCACCCGGTCGAAGGCGTCCGCTACGTCACGGGCGACATCCGGAACCTGCCCGACCTCGCCGGCGCGCTCGGCACGGGCACCGAGGTCGTCTACCACCTGGCCGCCGTGGTCGGCGTCGACAAGTACCTGTCGAGCCCGCTCGACGTGGTCGACGTCAACTTCCTCGGCACCCGCAACGTGCTCGAGCTCGCGCATCGCGCGGGCGCGCGCGTGGTGCTCAGCAGCACCAGCGAGGTGTTCGGCAAGAACCCCGCGGTGCCGTGGCGCGAGGACAGCGACCGCGTGCTGGGCGCCACGTCGGCCGCTCGCTGGTCGTACTCGACCTCGAAGGCGCTGGCCGAGCACCTGACGTTCGCGTTCGCCGCTCATCATGGGCTCGACGCCCGGATCATCAGGTATTTCAACGTCTTCGGCCCGCGCCAGCGCCCCGCGTACATCGTGAGCCGTTCGGTGCACCGCGCGCTCAACCGGCAGCCGATGGTCGTCTACGACCGCGGCGTCCAGACCCGCTGCTTCACCTACATCGACGACGCGATCGACGGCACGATCCTCGCCGCGACCCACCCGGCCGCCGCGGGCGAGTCGTTCAACATCGGCTCGATGACCGAGACGACGGTCGGCGAGGTCGTCCGGCTGATCGCCGAGCTCACCGGCGCCCCGGAGCCGCGCACCGAGGTCGACACGGCCGTCCGCGTCGGCCCGGCGTACGAGGACCTGTCCCGGCGCGTCCCCGACGCGACCAAGGCGCGCGAGGTGCTCGGCTGGACGTGTGAGACGACCTTGCGCGATGGCCTGATCAAGACGATCGAGTGGGCGCGTGCGAGCCAGTGGTGGCTGGACCTGCCCGACAGCGGTGTGGCCTAAGGGGTCGTGAGTGTTGCGGCCGGTTCTAACCGGCCTAAACACTCACGACCCCACCTGGTGGGGCGGGGGCTCCAGCCTGACAAGGCTTGCGCGAGTGGTACTTCTGCTCCGTTGGATGCAGCAGAGGTACCACTCGCGCGGGTGGTGCCCTGATCCGAGTTTGGTCGTGCAGCGAGGGGACCCCCGAGTGCTTACTACGCACTCAAGGGCACCCTCGCTTCGCTGCGCAACCACCTCGGACTCGGCCAAGGAAATCCACCGGCCAGCCTCGGTACACGCCATATCCGGCCTGCCCCTCAATAACCAGCCGCAACACTCACGACCACTTGCTGCGGCGGGGCTGTGGGCGTGGTCCGGCTTGGGTGAGGGAGGCCCTGACCCGAGTGGCTGGGTGAGGGAGGCCCTCACCCAAGCCGACCTGTATGAAGGCTCCCCTCATCCAAGTCCGGCCGTATGAGGGGAGCCTTCATCACGTGTAGGCGGATGAAGGGAGCCTTCATACAACCAGGCTGGATGAGGGGAGCCTTCATACAAGTCGGGCTGGATGAGGGGAGCCTTCATACAAGTCGGGCTGGATGAGGGGAGCCTTCATACAGCCCGGGACGGGACGCACCAAGACCAACAGCCACCCGCAAGAGCGCGCGAACCCTAGTACTCGTCGTGCAGCCGCCACCATTCCCCAGGCCCGGAGTTACTCCGCCCAGCAGGCAGCTCCCAGTGCTCTTGCCTGCCCAGCGGAGTCAGATCGAGATAGTTTGACGTGCTCGTCAGCAAATCCGTACCACGCGCATAAGTCGAGTACGTGTGAAAGACGTCCTCCCCGTCACGCAGGAACACGCTCAGCCCAGACCGGTCCCCGCTGATCTCAGGCGAACGCCGGTAGTTGTACTCGACCGGCTTCACGGACTCGTCCAGCGTCACATGGAAGTCGTAGTTGAAGTCACCACCGTGCGAAGAGAACCACGGCACGGTCCAGCCCATCCGCTCCTTGAAAGCAGCGAGTTTCGCGAACGGCGCCCGCGACACCAGCACCAGGTTCGTGTCACGCGCGTGCAGGTGCGCGAGGTGTCCAATGTGGTCGGTGACCTTCGAGCAGCCGCGGCAGCCCGCGTCCCAGTCCGGGTGGAACATGAAGTGGTACACGATCAGCTGGCGCCGTCCGTCGAACAGCTCGGGCAGGCCCAGATCACCGTCAGGACCGTGGAACACGTAGTCCTTCTCGATGCGTACCATCGGCAGCCTGCGGCGGTTGGCGTTCAGCTCGTCCCTGGCGCGCGTGAAGGCCTTTTCCTCCTCGAGGAACTTCCTCCTGGCGTCGAGCCATTCTTCCCGGGATACCACCTCGGGCAAGTTCATGGAAACCTCCGAAACGACGGAACCCGGGCCGACCGTCCACAGTGAACGGTCAACCCGGGTTTCCTGGCTGGTGCTACGCGGAACGCGGAGCGGTGTCGGTGAAGACCAGGTTCTTGTCGGACGCGATGCCCGCCATCATGCCGCTGGACACCGCGTTGGTGACGAAC
The DNA here is from genome assembly GCF_900107045.1 of Amycolatopsis xylanica. GTDB lineage: Bacteria > Actinomycetota > Actinomycetes > Mycobacteriales > Pseudonocardiaceae > Amycolatopsis > Amycolatopsis xylanica. Next base: position 544,053 of record NZ_FNON01000003.1, on the reverse strand, counting down.
GGCATCGCCATCGGCAGCGTCGGCCGGTGTGCCATGTCGCCTGCCGCGTAGACGCCGGGGACGCTGGTCACCTGGAAGTCGTCGATCTCCACACAGCCGTCCGGGGTCATCTTGCAGCCCAGCTGTTCCGGCAGCTTGGACCGCTGCAGGTACTTGCCGACGGCGAAGATGCCGGTACGGGCGAGTGGTTCGCCCGACTCGAAGACGATCCGGTCCAGCCGCTCGTCGACGGCGTCGAGGCGGGCGATCTTCTCCTCGCGGACCGGGAGGTCGGCGTCGGCGAGCCTGCCGCGGGCCGTCTCGTCGATCTCGTCGCCTCGGCCGTCGGCGAGCAGCACCACGTCGGTGCTGAACCGGCGCAGGTGCAGCGCGAGCTCGATCATGATCGGGTCGTTGAACAGCACCGCGATCGGCTTGTCGCGGGCGTCCTCGTAGCCGTGGCAGTACGGGCAGTGGAAGATGCTGCGGCCCCACAGGTCCGCGAAACCTTCGATCTGGGGCAGGTCGTCCTGCAGGCCTGTCGCGAAGATCAGGCGCCGTGTCTGGACGGCCGAACCGTCGCCCAGCGTCAGCTCGAACCCGCCGTCGACCTGCTTGGCGTCTTCGACGCTCACGCTGCGGGTCTCGACGGTCGGGTACTGCTTGAGCTCGTCGCGGGCGATGGCACGGAACTCCGGGGGAGGCGTGCCGTCGCGCGTGACGAAGTTGTGCATGTTGGAAGCCCGCTCGTTGCGGTACTCACCGGAGTCGATCAACAGCGCGCGCCGGAGCGCGCGGCCGAGAGTGAGAGCAGCTGAGAGACCGGCCGGCCCCCCGCCGATGACGATCACGTCAAACACTGGGGTCTCCTCGAAATGGGGACGGCTAGTCGTCGGCGCCGGGCTGGCGTTCCGTCTTCAGCACGTGCAGGCCTTCTTCTTCCGCGTTGGCGGCGACGGCCTTGCTGGTCTTGTTCAGCTCGGCCTCGGGGCTGAACATGATGACCTCGGTGCCTGCCTGGTGCTGCGACGGAGCGTGGCCGGCGGGGGTGTAGAACGCGTCACCCGCTTCGTAGACCTCTTCGCCGTCGGCGGTCAGCACGGTCATCCGGCCCTTGATGACGTAGCCCCAGTGCGGGCACTGACACTGGTCCTGGGGCAAGCCCTTGAGCAGCTTGGTCGCGTCGATGTCCTCGTCGAAAATGGTGAAGTTGGCGGAATAACCCTCGAGGACCTCGTAGCGGTCCCTCACGGGGCCGAGTTCCTCGACCTGCGTGGCGCTGTTCCACGAAACCTTCGGCATGGCAGTAGCTCCTTCGTTCGGTCGATATCAAGAACGTTAGGGGCTAGGACATCCGAGGCTCATCTCTGAGCTTGCTGAATGCCCAACTTGTGCGCCGTGACGTCGGGCATCACGGTGCCGGGCACCGCGCCGACGCCGGAGCCGAGATCCCTGCTGGCGCGGGAAGTGTTGGGCGGCGGCTCGAGCACGAAATGCCCGTCACCGCGCAATGTGCCGATCGTGCGGCGCATCGAGGGGCTGTTCCACATCCACGCGTTCATGCACGGCTGGAAATAAATACCGGGTCCGTGTGCCAGGATCAAGGCCGTCACGAGGGTGTCCGCCATGCCGGACACGGCTTTGGCGAAGGTCGTCGCGGTCGTCGGCGCGACGATGAAGGTGTCGGTGCGTTCCAGGAGTTTCACGTGCAGGGGGACATCGGACCAGTCCGTGTCGGTGTACACGTTCACCGGAAGCTGTTCGCTCAGGAACAGGTTGCACGCGGTCGGCGTCGCCACGACGGTGACGTCGGGTGTGTAGGTCAAGGCTTCCTCGATCAGTTGCGCAGCCGACGTCGCACAGCTGGAGCCACAGACACCGATCAGCAAGGAGCCCAAGACCGAGCCTGCCGCGGACGCCGGCTCGATGGCGGTGGTGGATTGCGTCATCGAAGATTCCTTCGTAGAATGAAGGGGTGTTGCCGCGGGAACGGCAACACCCCAACAATCGCTTTAGCGTGCGAGAGCTACGATCAGTCGCAGGGCTCACCGGTCATGACCGACGGCGCGACGGCCGAGAGAGCGAACTCGACGGTCTCGGCACCCGCGGTGGCGAGCAGCTCGGCGTCGGAAACCTTGGTGATGTCGAACATGATGTTCTCCTTGATGTTGGGGCTTGCCTAAGTTCAATGATGCGTCATCCGGCTCGGGAAACCCCCTTCTGGATTGCTCCCATTAGGGAATAAGCCGGCGGTGGGAACGGTTGTGCTGCTGCGACGAAATCAGTCGCAGGGCTCACCGGTCATGACCGACGGCGCGACGGCCGACAGGGCGAACTCGACGGTCTCGGCACCCGCGGTGGCGAGCAGCTCGGCGTCGGAAACCTTGGTGATGTCGAACATGATGTCCTCCTGGAATATGGGGGTATCGCGGCAGAAGATCGGGTAAGGCTCACTCCTGGATAGCCGCCAGGAGTGCGTCTTGCGCGAACTGAAGATCAGTCGCAGGGCTCACCGGTCATGACCGACGGCGCGACGGCCGAGAGAGCGAACTCGACGGTGGCGGCACCCGCGGTGGCGAGCAGTTCGGCGTCGGAGACCTTGGTGATGTCGAACATGGATTCCTCCTGGTTGATGTGGTGAGCATTGCCCGGGGGGCTAGATAAATAATGCAGCCGCGGAACCGGGAAAACCACTCCTGGATTGCGGGTGGTGCGTACTGCTCCCCGGTCTGTCAACAAGATTGCCTTCCCGTTCACACCGTGGGAAGGCAATCTCGCGTTCGTGGGGCATATCAGCCGTTCGGCGCATAGAGCGCGTCGATTTCGGTCGCGTACTTCTCGGAGATGGCCGCGCGCTTGAGTTTCAGGTTGGAGGTCAGCTCGTCCCCGCCCGCCGCCCAGAACCTCGGTAGCACGACGAATCGCTTGATCTGTTCGATGCGTGAAAGTTTCAGGTTCCCGGCATGCACACTGGCCGTGATCTCCGCCAGCACGCGCTCGTCCTTGGCCAGCACGGCCGCGTCCACCGCGATGGCGGCTTCGGCGGCGAACGCGGCCGCCGCCTCCGGATCCAGCGTGATCAGCGCGACGTTGTACGGCCTGTTGTCCCCGACGGCCATCATCGGCCCGATCAACGGCGAGCCCGCCGAGATCGCGTGCTCGATGTTGCTCGGCGACATGTTCTTCCCGCCGGAGTTGACGATCAGTTCCTTCTTACGGCCGATGATCCGGTAGTTGCCCTCGTCGTCCACCGTGGCCAGATCCCCGGTGCGCAGCCAGCCGTTCGGGTCCAGCGCCTCAGCGGTCTTCTCGGGATCCTTGCGGTAGCCCCGCATCATCCACGGCATGCGTACCAGTAGCTCGCCGTCCTCGGCCAGCTTTGCCTCGGCGCCGGGAGCGAGCTGCCCGATAGTGCCGATCTTCGACTCCGACGGCGACGAGCCGGAGCCGAAACCGCACTCCGACATGCCCCAGCCGACGCTGACCGCCGCACCGAGCTTTTCCCAGAAGCCATAGACATGCTCAGGGATCGCGGCCGTGCCGGTGAGTGCCCACTTCAGCTTGTCGAACCCGGTCTTGACGCGGATCGACGCCAGGAACTCCGGGTCGCCCGCTTCGAACGCGGCCGCGGATTCGGGGTCTGCCAGCAGTTCCCGCTCGACGCCCGCCTTGAGTTTCTCCCAAGTCCTTGGCACGGCGGCGAAAGTCGTCGGGTGCAGCTCGGCGATCGTCTCCGCCAGCTTGCCCAGCTCGGCCAGGCAGGTGACCTGGCCGCCGCTGGCGATGGGGTAGTAGTGCCGGAAGAACCGGTCGCCCGAGTGGCTGGACGGGAGATAGGAGATCGTCGTGTCGCCCGGTTCCATCGGCCAGATGGTGGCCATCGCGTCGATCATCCGCAGCCAGCCGCGGTGGGTGTGCTCGACGCCCTTGGGCGGACCGGTCGTCCCCGAGGTGTAGATGAGGCACAGGAGATCGTCGGGCGTCACCGCCCGCCAGGTGGCCTCGAAATCGAAATCCGGGGCCGGCTCGAGGCGGTCCAGGTCGCCGTCCTCGACGACCAGCAAATGCTCGAGCGTGGCTCCGGAAGCCCGGATCTGGTCGGCGAATTGCCGTTCACAGACCATGATCTTCGTATCGGAGTGGGTGAGCAGATACTGGATCTGCTCCGGTGAACTCGTGTTGTAAATGGAAAAGGTGGTGGCCCCCAGATGGGAGGCCGCGACCTCGGTCAGGTTGAACTCGGGGCGGTTGGTCAGCATCGCGGCGAACGTGTCGCCCCGCCGCAAACCCAGCGCCGCCAAGCCGGACGAGATCCGGCGCACCTCGTCGCCGTACTGCTTCCAGGTGAGTTGAACTGTATCCCCAGGCGTGCGCAGCGCCACCGCGTCAGGGTGTGCCGCCACGGTCAGTTGGAATGCCTCAGGGAAGGTGCTGGGTCGCGACATTTCGTGGTCTCCTCAGCGTCTTCGGCTTTCCCATTATAGGACCGGGGCACCTCGGCGCATCTTCGAAAATGCTTTGGGCGGCTCAGCATTAGCGAAGAAAATATTCGAGAAGAAGCTCGGTAACGTTGTACCCAATCAGCGCCAGTTGGATCCTCACTTTCCGGTAACACAGTTATATTCAGGGAGATACGATGACGTCACCACCCGCACCCACCCGGCAGTGGCTCGCACTGGTGCTGTTGGCCATGACCCAGTTCGTACTCGTCGTGGATACCGCGATCGTGATCATCGCCGCCCCCTCGATGGAGAAGGTCGGGTTCTCCCAGGAAAGCCTGCCTTGGGTCACCAACGCCTACGCGCTCGCGTTCGGCGGCCTGCTGCTGCTCGGCGGCCGTGCCAGTGACATTCTGGGCCGCCGCCGCATCTTCATCGCCGGTTTGGCGCTGTTCGCGGTCGGGTCGCTCGCCGGCGCGCTCTCCACCGCCCCGCTGTGGCTGATCATCGCCCGCGTGGTCCAGGGGATCGGCGCGGCGCTGGTCTCGCCCGCCGCGCTCGCGTTGGTCATGACCCTGTTCACGGGGGAGAAGGAACGCAACAAGGCGCTCGGTGTCTGGGGTTCCGTGGCCGCCGCGGGCGCCGCGACCGGCTACGTCTTCGGTGGCCTGCTCACCGAATGGTTCGGCTGGCAGTCGGTGTTCTGGGTCAACCTGCCGATCGTCGCCGTCGTCGTGCTGCTGGCCCCGCGCCTGCTGCCCGAGGCGAAGGACCCGAGCCACACCTCGTTCGACCTCGCAGGCGCCGTCACCGTCACCGGCGGTGTTTCGCTGACGGTGTACGCGTTGTTCAATGCCGGCACCAGTGGCTGGGGCAGCGCGCAGACGCTCGGCCTGTTCGCCGGCGCCGTCGTCCTGCTCGCCGCGTTCGTGGTGATCGAGTCGCGCAGCAGCAACCCGCTCATCTCGCTGGGCATCTTCCGTATCGCGTCACTGCGCAATGGCAACGGCCTCACCTTGCTCACCCAGGGCGCGGTCATGCCGATGTTCTTCCTGCTCACTCTGTACGTGCAGCACGTTCTCGGCTTCACGCCGCTGCAGGCAGGCCTGGCCCAGATGCCCGCCGCGCTGTGCTTCACCTTGCTGGGCACGCATGTCGGCAACCTGGTCAGCAAGATCGGGTTCCGCATCCCGGCGACCGTCGGCAGCATCATCGCCGCGGCCGGGCTGTACTGGCTGGCGCAGGCGGAGGTGGGCGGCAATTACTTCGCCGACGTGTTCGGTCCGCTGACCGTCACCGCGATCGGCGCCGTGCTCAGCGTCGTCGCACTGATGATCGCCGCGACCGCCGAAGCGCCGGCGAGCAGCGCGGGCCTGGCTTCCGGCTTGGTGAACGTCACCCAGCAGCTCGGTGGCGCCATCGGCCTGGCGGTGCTCAGCTCGATCGCCGCGATGTCCACCGCACGGTCGGCCGAGCGCGGGAACGACGCCCTCACCTCGCTCACCGACGGCATGGACACGGCTCTGACGATCGGCGCCGGTATCGCCGTCGTGACCGGTCTGCTCGCCGCGGTGTTGTTCCGGAAGAAGTCCCGGCCCGCCGAAGCGGCAGACTCGGGAAGCGCGGTCGCGGAGAACGAAGGCGCGGTCGCCTGACGCACGGAATTCCCCCGTCGCTCACAGGAATGGACAATGATGGTTACTCAGGTCGCGCCGAGCGGTGGCCCGGTCGTACTCCCCGGCACGTTGCGGGACCGTTCTCCTGAGGACACCTGGGAGCTCGTGCGGCCCCGGCTGGGTGCCTATGGCATCACCAGGGTCGCCGAGCTGACCGGGCTAGACATCGTCGGCATGCCGGTGTTCATGGCCGTCCGGCCGCTCGCCACCACGGTGGGGGTGAGCCAGGGCAAGGGCGCCACCCCGCTGCTGGCGCGGCTGTCGGCGGTCATGGAATCCATCGAGATGTCCGTCTGTGAGCGGTATTTCACCACTCCCGACGCCTTCGTCGCACTGGCCGCGGATCTCGATCTCCCCTACGCCACAACGGAGATCACGCCCACGGACCGATCGGTCATCTCCGATCGCTTCCCGCTGAAGTGGGTGCCCGCCGTGGCTCTGGGCGACGGGTCGCCGACCTTCGTCCCGCTCCGCGCGGTCGCCATGGACGGCATCGCGGACGGGACGTGGCGCCCGCCAACGCAGTTCTGTTCGGCCAATGGGCTGGCCAGCGGCAACAACCTCGCGGAAGCCACGATCCACGCGCTGCTCGAGGTCATCGAGCGGTTCTCGACCGCGGGCATGGCGAAAACGTCCATCCGGCAACGGAAAGTGCTGGATCTGGAGACCATGCCCGCCTGCTGGAGCCGTGATCTCATCGAGCATCTGCACGATCTCGACTTCTGGGTGGAGGTCGTCGACTGCTCCACCGTGCCGGGTGTGTCGACGTTCGCGACCTTCGTCTGGAGTCCCGACATGCCCGGCCTCTACGCCGGATCCGGGAGCCACTTCCTGCCCGAGATCGCCGTCCAGCGCGCACTGACCGAGTCGGTCCAGAGCCGCATGTCGGTGATCAGCGGAGCTCGTGAGGACATCGGCATCAGCGCCTACCGCGGCGTCCGCTACCCCGTGGCGCCGGTGACCGTCGAGCCGAACCACACCTGGGACGCCATTTCCCCGCCCGCCCTGGGCCCGGACGTGCCCAGCGCCGAAGTGCTGGCCTGGCTGGCCGCCCAGGTGAGCATCATGTCCGGCCGCCCGGTGCTGCGCGTCGACATGAGCCCACCCGGCGAGCCTTTCGCCGTCTGTAAGGTGGTCGTGCCCGGCCTGCCCGAAAAGCTCCACGAGGCGAGCGAGGACCTGCCCCGCTACCCCGACCCGGAAGACAGGAAGCCGGCGCATGCCTGACACCCAGACGATCCACGTCTTCGCCGGACCCTCCCTGTCCGGTTCCGCCGTGCTGGAACTCGACGGCGTCTGCGCCCATCCCCCGATCGCGCACGGCGACCTCTACCGTCTCAAGCTGAACGAGGGCGACTCCGTCCTCATCGTCGACGGCATTTACCAGCACACGGCCCCGGTGCGCCACAAGGAGATCCTCGCACTGCACGCGGCGGGCGTCCCCATTTACGGAACGGCGAGCCTCGGCGCACTGCGCGCCACCGAGCACCAGGGCCACGGCATGACCGGCGTCGGCACGGTCTTCGGCTGGTACCGCGACGGCAGGCTCATCTCGGACGCCGACGTGGCACTCACCCACGGCGACGCCGACGTCGGCTACCGCGCCTTCACCCAGGCCTTGGTGAGCATCATCAGCGTCACCGACCGCCTGGTCTCCGCAGGCCGGCTGGACCAGGCCGACGCCGACGCCGTCGTCGACCTGGCCCGCTCACTGCATTTCAGCACCCGCACGAACGGCGCACTCCAGGCGGCCGCGGCCAAGCAAGGCCTGGCCGACCAGATGCGCCTCGCCCTGTCCGAGCTGCACAGCGACCGCCTCGGCGACATCAAGCGCCTCGACGCCGAGGCCGCGATCCACGACCTGCTCGCAGGGACCGTGACTCCGCCCGCGACCGTCGACGTCCCGCTCACGACGTGGCGCAAGGAGTGGAGCCTCCAGCACACCCCGGCCACCTCCGACCCGGCAGGCCCGACCCTGCGCCAGGTCCTCGCCTTCGCCCAGCTCTTCCTTCCCGATTTCCCGGACCGCCACACCGCGCACGTCCTCGCCAACCTCACCCCCGAGTACCCCGAGGTCGGCGACCCAGCGTGGCAGGAAGCCCTTCCCCCGGAAGAACTCGTCCGCCGCGGCATCCTGTCCGCCGACGAACTGGCGACCCTCGACCAGGACGCTCTCGCCACTCGCGTCCTCGTCCGCACTTTCCGCCGCCGTTCAGGCCGCCTGGTCTACGACGAGTTCCCGCCCGATCTGGCCGAATTGGCCGACCAGAGCGCGAGGCTGCTCGGCTTGACCAGCCAGGCGATTCAGCTCAACCCGAACTTCCACCCCGGCGACATTCCCTCGGCCGAGCTGGACAAGACGTTCGGCGAGCTGTGGGGAACCGCGGAATTGGTGACCCACGTACTCGACCGCGGCTTCCGCTCACCCGAGGAGTTCCGCGAGCAAGCCCGGCCGTATTTCATCGCGGCCCGCGCCTTCGTCGGAATGCGTTCGACACCGTCAAAGGTCGCGTAGCTTCACCGTTGTCGCAGTGTCTCCCACATGAGGTGCGCACTTGCCGCATCGGTGACCGTTCGCCATGCGGAATGTTCCCGATCATCCAAAGGCGATGCCGCTTCGAGAAGATCGCCCAGTTGACCGGAGGTCCGGCTTTCGAATTCGTCAGGGTCTTCGAGGAGGCTGGTCAGAAACGCGATGTCCTGGAGATGACGTGACGTGAAGGAGCGAGCCGGGCGTTGCCGGCTCTCGTCCTGGAATGCACAGCACTTGATGCCGATTGCGTGGGAAAGATCGGGTATGGGAACCAGCGCACCGCGATCTTCGTAGTGGACTTCGACCAGCACCCTGTTACGCAGCGCGCGCTGGCCGCCGAAAACCTCGATCGTCCGCCCAGGCGGTGTAGTGGTGAGGTCTGGCTTCGGTTTCAGCCCCGCCGGAGCCAGAATGTCAACGGTCTCGCCTGCTGGGCCGTGATATCGATGGGTGGCGCCTTCCGGGCTGGCGGGATCGACTTTGTAGGCAAGTCCTTTGAGTACGCTGACGGCATCTCGCAGACACTCCGGAGCGATGGCCAGATCGAACAGCACGTCGACATCGCTGGTGACACGCCTGGGAGTGCTTCCTGCGACCGCGCCGTGCAAATGGACCATTACGCCACCGATAACGACATGTGCCGGTGGAAGATGTGCTGCCAATGTCATCAATCCCGGCCACAAGAACGTATCCACTCCACCGGCCAGCCGCGGCAACTCGGCTGTGCCGAGCACAGGCAGTTTTGGCCAGCGAGAAACGATCATCGACGAAGGATAGCCGCCCGCCTCAAAAGTTCTTTGGCGGCTTGCGTCGAGCGTTCGTCGCCGGTGTCCAGCAGGTCCGCCGCCGCCACGGCCGGAGGAGCGATGTCCGGCAGCGTGACCTGATCAACGATGGGACCGGGCACCACTCGGAAAGTGACATTGGGTGCTTCGGAATTCCATCGGATGCCGCGAGCGCCGCGCAGCTCGTCGAAGATCTTTGGTGAGACATACAGTTCGCGTCGATGATTTTCATCGGAGACCAGTTGAGCGCCATGAGCTACTCCGGCTTCCAAACCCCCGACGCAGACGGCTTTGCGGTTAAGAAGCTTCTTAAGCGCGGCAGGAAGCATTAGTGCCTCGTGTTTTTGCGCGCGTGCTGACAGCAGCCGCGGCCATTGCTCCGGCGGGCGCCGAACGTACCTTTGTGCGCGTACCTGTTCGGAGGAGGAGAGCCAAGTCGGCCGCAGACCCGACATCTGCCACATGACCGCCCAGGCCATCCGTGGCGACCACGGGCGTCCGGCTTGCGGCCGGACCACATGAGTCCGGTGCCACACCGAGTCTGAACGCACCAGCAGCTCACGTCCTGGCTGAACCGCCTCCAGGCGCCCCGCCGCGATGAGTTCGTAGACGTGTTCAGGCGCGACCTCCAGCCTGGACGCGGCTTCTCGCACTGACAACCAGCCCGGCAGTCGCTCCATCGTAACCCCTCTGATCAGCTCATACTTACACAATACCCCATGAGTCAAGGGGTATTGTGTAAGTATGAGCTGATCAGGGCCCTGCGGCGACTACCTCACGACGAGCTGGTCAGCGGCCGTTCCCATGGCGAAACACGCTGAGCTCGCCATAGCTCGACAGAGCGCTGGTCAAGTCGCTGGATCCGTTGCGTAGTAAGGAATCCAGGAAAGCGAGCGTGGTGGCGGCGACGACACGCGGGCTCTCGGCGCGCCCCAGTGAGCCGACGATCGAGGGCACCGGCGGCAGATACAAGGGGCCGTCCATGAAGGTGAGGTGCGCGGCGCCGGGGATGGTGAGCCGGTAGTTCGTCGCCGTGCCGCGAGTGAGCACCTCGGTGAGCTGAGGCAGGTAGCGCGGATCGGTGTCCGGGGTGATGGCCTGGGTGAGCGCGAGCGTCGGCTGGTCGAGGGCAGGCGACAGGGGACCGCGAGGGTAGCCGTCCAGATCGATGACGGCGTCGAACCGCTTGTCCTGCCTGGCGGCCTGCAACGCGGCCGCGCCACCCATGGAGTGACCGGTCACGGCGACCCGGCCGGTGTCCAGACGCCCGGTCAGCGCGTCGCCGCCTCGGTCGAGGCCCTCCAGCCTGGTCAGCACGAAGCCGAGGTCGGCGGCGCGGATCGCCGTCCAGTCGTCGCCCAGCCTGTCGTCGGTGTCCCGGTCGCCGCTGGAGACGGTCGCGGTGGTGATCGTCCGGCCGTCGGCGAGCACGACCGCGGCTGAGTCGTACGGGTGGTCGAGCGCGGCAACCACGTAGCCGTGGCTGGCGATTTCCTCCGCCCACGCGGTGTTTTGGGTGCGCACGCCGCTGGACCCCGGCGAGAACAGCACCATCGGGAAGCGTCCTCCCGACTCGGCCACTGGTGCGTCGGGAGTCGCGTGGGTACGGGCGAGCGGGACACCGTCGAACAGGAAACCCGGCAGGCCGACGCCCGCGGCGAGTGCCGAGGAGACGGTGTGTGCTTCGTCCTCCGTGCGTCCGAGGTACTGGGCATGGGGTGCGTCCGCCGGGCCGGGCCGTGCGGGGTACCAGAGCTGGGCCACGACCGTGCGCCGGTCTCCGGGATCGGGGGTGAAGGTCTCGGGCCGGTCCGGGTCGGTCCACTGCAGCACGCGGGTGCCGACCGCGAGGCCGCCGGTGAGCTCGGGGAAGACGGGGACGGGAAACGCCCACGCGGTCACGGGGCCCATGGTGATCAGGCCGACGCAGGCCACCGATCCCGGCAACGCAAGCCACCAGCGGGCCCGCCGCGCACGGCTTCGCACCAGCGGGAAGAGGGCGAACGGCGCCGCGACGACGGCGCCCGCCAGCACCGGCAGCATCTGCCAGCGGATCCCTGTCACGCCGAGCGTGATCGCGGACAGCAGGAACACGGCTCCTGCCGCGATGGTGACGTGTGGGCGGGCGGCGGCGGGAAGCCAGCGCGCCACCACCAGCACGACGGCGCTGAGCGACGTCAGGACTTCCAGCGTGGACAGGTTCAGTCCCGTGATGATCTCGGTCACCTGGCCATGTTCGGCGCCGGACCCGTGCGGCCACATCGCTCCCCGGTCGCGATCCCCAAGCCGTCTCCAGTGGTAATCGAACACCCGGGACTAGCGGCCGGATTACGACCGCGGGAGGTACCGGGACTCATCCTGTGGTCGCAATCCGGCTCGCCGTGATCAGACGGCGGACTCATGTGTGAGGCGGGCAGGCGACTTATGATCACCCTGTGACGACGGAGCGGCTGTGGGACTCGCTGCTCCCCGCGCTTCTCCTGCTCCACGTCCTGATCACGTGGCCGCCCGCGGAGCTGCCGGTGGCCGCAGCCCTCACCGCCGCACTCGCGCTGCCACTGGTGTGGCGGCGCCGTGCCCCGCTCACGGTGTTCGCCGTTGTGACGGCCGCGGCCTTCGTCCAGTGGCTGGTGAACGTGCAGCTGCCCGCGGCCATCGCGCTGCTGGTGGCCCTCTACACGGTGGCCGCGAACTCGGGCAGGCGCGTGACCCTGGTCGCCGGCGCCATTGTGGAGCTCGGGGCCGTCCTGGCTTGCCTGCGCTGGACCACGGACGGTGCCTTCCTGACCCTGTTCGCCGCGCTCACCGCGATGGTCGTCGCCGCGGCCGTACTCGGCATGAACGTCCGGACCACGCGCGCCTGCTTCGCCGCCCAGCGGGAACGGGCCATAGCCGAGGAAAGGGCCCGGATCACCAGGGAGATGCACGACATCGTCACCCACAACCTGTCCGTCATGGTCGCGCTCACCGACGCCGCCGTCTCCGCGCAGCACCGGTCGCCTGGCAAGGCCACCACCGCGATGCTCCAGGTCTCCGAAACGGGCAGGCAGGCGCTGACCGACATGCGGCGTTCGCTCGGCGTCCTGCGCACCGACGAACCGGACGCGGCACGCCACCCGCTGCCCGGAATCGCGCAGCTCGAGGCCCTCACCGGCCAGATGCGCGCCGCCGGGCTGCCGACCGGCCTCGACATCGACGGCGGCCACGCGCACATACCCGCGATCGCGCAACTGACCGTCTACCGCCTGGTGCAGGAAGCCCTGACCAACACCCTCAAGCACGCGCCCGTCGGCACCCGGGCGCACGTCCGGATCGAGTGCACGGCCGAGACCGTCACCGTGGACATCACTGACACCGGCCCAGCTCCCCGCGCCACTGCCGCAGGCCACGGCATCACCGGCATGCGTGAGCGTTCAGCCGTCTACGGCGGGAAATTGCGCGCCGGACCACTGCCCGGTGGCGGCTGGGGCGTGCACACCCGCCTGGTGTTCGGTGATCCGGCATGACGATCCGCGTGCTCATCGCCGACGACGAGGCGCTGCTGCGCATGGCGTTCAGCATGGTCCTGGAGGCCCAACCGGACCTGGCGACGGTCGGCGAGGCCGAAAACGGCGCCGACGCCATCCGTCTCGCCACCGACCTGCGCCCCGATGTCGTCCTCATGGACGTTCGCATGCCGGGAACCGACGGCATCGAGGCGACCCGGGAGATCATCCGGACCTGCCCGCGGACCAGAGTGCTCATCCTCACCACCTTCGACCTGGACGAGTACGCCTTCGCCGGGCTGAAAGCCGGAGCCTCGGGCTTCCTGCTGAAGAACACCAGGCCCGAGGAGCTGCTCACCGCGATCCGCACCGTGGCCGCGGGCAACGCGGTGGTCTCCCCGCGCATCACCCGACGCCTGCTGGAGCGATTCCGCCCGCACCTCCCCGACGCCGTCACCACCGCCCGCGATGAGCGGCTGAGCAGGCTCAGCGCCCGCGAGCGCGAGGTGCTCGTCCAGGTGGGTTCTGGCCTGTCCAACGCCGAGATCGCCGCCACCCTGCATCTCGCGGAGGCGACCGTGAAGTCCCACCTGGGCAGGATCCTGCACAAGCTCGAACTCCGCGACCGGATCCAGGCCGTGATCTTCGCCTACGAAAGCCGCCTCATCCGTCCGGCATGACCCGGTCAGGAAAAGCGCTGCACGCGGTAGGCGTTCTTGTCCAATGTGGGCGAAAACGTCGCGCAGCTCGGCTGGTTGAACAGGCCGGAGACGATGTTCCACCCGGCGGGCGGCTGGTACTGGGTCGTCGCGCACATGGTGAGCTGCGAGCCGACCGGCACACTGGAGCCCTGGACGAGCACGAAGGTGTTGAGCGTGATCGAGCTGCCGCACGCCCCGCTGTAGAAGTGGCCGGTGTCGATCCAGCCCGCCGGGATGGGCAGCCAGCCGCACTGGTTGATCTGCGTCTGGGTAACGCTCTGTGTGGCGGCCTGCGCGGGCGCGGTGGCCAGCGCCAGCCCGGCGACCGCACTGGCCATGGCCAGACCCGCTCTGCTGACACGTGACATGAGAATTCCCCTCTCGATGGACCCGATCGACCCGTGATCGAGCGCACCTCCAAGATTATCGGCGACCCCATTTTTCGGTACCACCTAAGGGAAATCTCCGAAATCTCCAGCCGTTCGGCGAGGGCACTTCGGCCGCTCGCTGCCGGTATTTCCGCCGTGGCGGACCGGCGGGGAGAAATCAAAAAGGCCGGTACTCGCACCTTGAAGATGCTTTCGAGTACCGGCCGTTGCTGTGCCCTCGGCAGGATTCGAACCTGCGACACCTGCCTCCGGAGGGCAGTGCTCTATCCCCTGAGCTACGAGGGCGCGGTCGCCGTGCGACATATCGCCGTGCGACTTGGAAGAAGCCTAGCCTATGCCCCGTTCGGGGTGCACGGCGGTTTCCCTAAGGCGTCACGCCACCCATCCGCCGGTGAGCTTCTGCACGGCCGAACCGTCCTGATCAGCGAGTTTGAGGCCGGTGAAGCCCTCGGCCCACTGCGAGGTCTGGATGCGGAACGCGGGCGACTCGTCGGTCATGGCCTTGAGGATCACCTCGGCGACCTCGTCCGGGGTCTGGGCGGCTGAGAAGGACTGCATGGTGCGCGAGACGTAGTTGCGGAACTGGTCGCCGTACGGGCCGGCGGCCGCGATGGCGGTTTCCAGGTCCAGGCCGACGTTGTTCACGAACTCCGTGGCGACGGCGCCCGGCTCGATCACGCTGACCTTGACGCCGTGGCTCTCGGCGAGCGGGGCGAGGCTTTCCATCATGCCTTCGACGGCGAACTTCGCGGCGCAGTAGGCCTCGTTGAACGGCTGGCCGACGATGCCGCCGACGCTGGTGACCGTGATCAGCCTGCCGCCGGTGGCGCGCAGCGCGGGCATGACGAGCTTGGTCAGCTGGACGACGCCGAAGAAGTTGACCTCCATCGTCTTGCGGAAGTTCTCGACGCTGTCCTGCTCGACCGTGCCGACGTGGCCCGCGCCCGCGTTGTTGACCAGCACGTCGATGCGGCCGTGGTCGGCGAGGACGGCCGCGACCACCGCTGACGGGTCCTCGGTGACGTCGAGGGCGCGGATGTCGAGCTCGACGCCCGCTTCGGCCGCCGCGGCGCGGAGCTTTCCGGCGCGGGAGAGGTCGCGCATGGTGGCGACCGTGCGGTAACCGGCCTTCGCGGCCTGGACGGCGGCGGCGAGGCCGATGCCCGAAGAGGTGCCGGTGATCAGTGCGACGCGGGTCATGAAAAGTCCTTCATGTCGATGATGGTTCATGGAGTGAACGAAATGACTATAACCATGGATGGTTCATGTAGTCAACTAGTGGCCTACACTCGGTGTCATGACGGAGGACAAGGTCACCGGTGAGGTGATCGCGCTGCTGGCGCGCATCGTGGAGCGGTTCACCAAGGACTACGAGTCCGCCGCCGGTGCGCAGGACCTCACGACCGTGCAGGCCAAGGTGCTCGCCGCGCTCGCTGAGCCGATGCCAATGCACCGCATCGCCGAAAAACTCGGTTCCGAACGGTCGAACGTGACCGGCATCATTGACCGGCTGGAAGCGCGCGGGCTGGTCGAGCGGCACGCGGACACGCGGGACCGCCGCATCAAGAACATCGTCGCCACCGAGACGGGCCGTGAGCTCGCCGGGAACTTCCGGCGGTCGCTGAGTTTCGCCGCGGAGCCGCTGGCCGCGCTGACGCCCGGCGACCGCGTGAAGCTGCGCGACTTGCTGGAGCGCATGGTCGATTAGGGGGACGGGTGCACATTTTCCTGGAGACGGAACGGCTTGTGCTGCGTCGCTTCACCTCCGGTGACGTCGACAACCTGGTCGGACTCGACGGCGACCCGGAGGTCATGCGCTACCTCACCGGGGGCAAGCCGACGTCGCTCGAAGAAATCCGAGATGACTATCTGCCCGCCTTTTTGAGCTACTACGACCGCTTCGACGGCTACGGCTTCTGGGCCGCGATCGAGAAGGCGACCGGGGAATTCCTCGGCTGGTTTCACTTCCGGCCACAGCCTTCCGACGCGCCGGACGACGTCGAGCTCGGCTACCGGCTGCGCAAGTCCGCCTGGGGCAAGGGTTATGGCAGTGAAGGCTCGCGTGCCCTCATCGACAAGGGGTTCACCGAGTTCGGCGTGCGCCGCGTCTACGCGCAGACCATGGCGATCAACGCCGGTTCGCGGCGCGTGATGGAGAAATGCGGGCTCCGATTCGTGAAGAACTTTCATCTCGACTGGCCTGACCCGATTCCGGGCACGGAACACGGCGAAGTCGAGTATGCGATCACCCGCGAGGAGTGGGCGGCCCGCTGATTACTTCCCGCAGTCCGAGAAGGCTCGGTTGGGGGATAACGGGGTCCGCGTCTTCCACGTTACCTTTCCGATGAGGGGGAGAACTTAGGCTCACCTGTATTGCACATATGCGCATGCGACTATATATTCGGTCTGGCGAGGTGAGCACAGGAAGGCGTGGAATGGGACACGGGCACGGTCATGGCCAGGCGATCGCGGCGGGGGAGAGCGCGTCCGGCCGCCACCTGAGGGCGTTGACGATCTCGCTGCTGGTGGGCGCCACCTTCATGGTCCTCGAGTTCGTGGTGGGCTTCGCGACCTCGTCGCTGGCGCTGATCTCGGACGCCGCGCACATGTTCACCGACGTGCTCGGCGTCGGCATGGCGCTCGCCGCGATCATGGTCGCGCGCCGCTCCAAGGCCACGTTCAGCCGCACGTTCGGCCTCTACCGCGCCGAGGTGCTGGCCGCGCTCGGCAACGCGATCCTGCTGTTCGGCGTCGCCGGCTACGTGCTGTTCGAGGCCATCGGCCGGATCAGCGACCCGCCCGAGGTGCCCGGCCTGCCGGTGCTGCTCGCGGCCACGGCCGGTCTCATCGCCAATCTGGTCTCGTTCGCGCTGCTGCGCTCGGGCGCCGAGGAGAGCATCAACGTCCGCGGTGCGTACCTCGAGGTGCTGGCCGACCTGATCGGCTCGGTCGGCGTGCTGATCAGCGGCGCGCTGACGCTGCTCACCGGCTGGCGCTACGCGGACCCGATCATCGGTGTCGCGATCGGCCTGTTCGTGCTGCCGCGCACGTACGCGCTCGCCAGGCGCGCGCTGCGGATCCTGTTCCAGCACGCGCCCCAGGGCGTCGACGTCGGCGAGATCAGCGCCGAGCTGGCCGCGCTGCCGGGTGTCGACGACGTCCACGACCTGCACGTCTGGACGTTGACGTCGGGCATGGAGGTCGCGTCGGCGCACCTGACGGTGAGCACGGAGGCCGAGCAGTCGACGGTCCTCACGGCCGCGCAGAACCTGCTGTCTTCGCGCTACTCGATCGAGCACGCGACCCTGCAAGTCGAGGCCCCCCAATGCGCCAAGCGCTGCGAGCAGCTCCCCTGGTAGACCGCCAAAAAAATCCCAATGTGGCATTGGTCAGCTTCCACGCCGCCAATGTGGCTTTCGTCAGACCAAAGCTGACGAAAGCCACATTGGGATTTTTTTGACCGGGGTTAGGAGGCGGGGAGGGGCTGGGCGCCCTTGGCCGCCAGCATCTGGGTCATCAGGGTCATTTCGGCGCCCTGGGCCTTGAGGATGCTCGACGTCAGGAGCTGGACCGCGTTGTTCTTCGAGTGGTCCTTCGCGTACTGGGCCATCGACGTGCCGCCCTGGTGATGCCGGAGCATCAGCTGCAGGAAGTAGACGTCCATCTCCTGGCCCTTCAACGACCGCAGCCGAGCCAGCTCCGCCGACGTCGCCATGCCCGGCATCACCGCGTCACCGGCCGTGACCGGGGCGCCGTGCTGGTGCCCGGCCATCGGCTCGGTCATCCAGGTCATGTACGCGCCGGTCGCCTGCTCCGGCTTGTCCCAGAGCATCAGCCAGCCCTTCATGCGGCCGACCTGCTCGGTCTGCGAGGTCTCGATGTCGAACGCGAGCTGCTTGACCGCGCCGTCCGTCGAGTTGTCGCGGGCCCAGTTGGCCATGGTGACCGCCTGCAGGTGGTGCACCGACATGTCCTGCGCGAAGCCGACCTCGATCGACCCGGCGTCCGGCGTCGAGTCGGCAGGGCCGCCGAGCACGTTGGACAGGAACACACCGATGCTGACGCCGACCAGCAGCACCGCGAGCAGGGCGCCGCCGATGATCACCACCCGGGACCACGCGGGCCGCTCGGGTGATGACTCCTCGGTGTGCTCCTCCAGCGAGGTCACTGACCAGCCGGAGCGGACGAGGACGTGGCGGGCGGCGCGGCAGGCGAGGACGGCGGCTGGCCGTTCTCACCCTGGGCGCCCTGCGAGCCCGCGTAGTCCATCGGCTTGGCGTCGGGGCCGGGCTTCGACGGGTCGAACGGCGGCGGGTTGTCGATGTCGAACTGCGGGTTGTCGCAGGTCGCGCCGACCTCGGGGTAGGTGTTCGGGTTGCTGCGCAGCGCGGCGACGAACTGGTCGATGCGCGCGTCGTCGGTCTTGTCGAGCTTCAGCTGGTGACCCCACGACTGCAGCGAGATCGGCTTGTCGAGGCCGGGGTACGGCGAAAGCATGGTGAACGGCTTGCCCTGGACGCGGACCTCGAGCGCCTTGAGCGCGTCGCCGGAGACCTGGTCGGGGTTGTACGCGATCCAGACCGCGCCGTGCTCGAGCCCGTGGACCATGTTCTCGGTGCGCACGGCCTTCGGGTAGACGACGCCGGTGCACGCGGCCCACGACTGGTCGTGCGGGCCACCGAAGGCGGGCGTCTGGTCGTACGCGACGCGCTCGGTCGGCAGCACGTGCACGGTGCCCTTGTAGTCCTTCTTGATGACGCCCTCGATCTTGGCGGAGGGGTCGGGGTTGTCCTTGGTCGGCGCGAACGCCGCCGCGGCCTCCTCGCGTGCCTTCTGGTCACGCTTGGGCGCGGACTGCACGAGGTAGTAGCCGAGCACCGCGCCTGCCAGCGCGATCACGCCGACGACCGCGATGATCGTGCCCCACGGCACGCCCTTCTTGGACACGACGGAACTGCGGGTCGCCTTAACAACCTTCTTAGGCGTGTTCTTCTTAGTTGCCCCGTTAGCCATGGCTCCCGCGTTCTCTTCAGGTCAGTGTCTGCCGCAGGCCAGTTTAGGCACGGCCTGCGAGGTGCCTGTGAAGAAGCCCCATATCACTTCGGCGGTACGGCATCCGCTCCCGGTGGCGCCGGGTCGAACGGCGGCGGGTTGTCGATGTCGAACTGGGGGCTGTCACAAGGGGCTCCCACCTCGAAATACGTGTTCGGGTTCGTCCGCAGCGCGACGATGAACTGCCCGATGCGCGGGTCGTCCACCGTGTCGACCTTGAGCTGGTGCTCCCACGACTGCAGCGAGACCGGCTTGTCGAGACCGGGGTACGGCGAAAGCAGCATGTACGGCTTGCCGTCGACGCGGGCCTTCAGCTGGTCGAGCGCGCCGCCCGAGACCTGGTCGGGGTTGTAGGCGATCCAGACCGCGCCGTGCTCCAGCGCGTGCACCATGTGCTCGGTGCGCACGGCCTTGGCGTAGACGGCGCCGTTGCACGCCGCCCAGACGGGGTCGTGCTTGCCGCCGAAGGGCGGGAGGTGGTCGTAGGCGACCCGCTGCCCCGGCAGCACGTGCACGCCCTCGGCCTTCTCCGTCACCACACCGGGTATCCGCTTGGACGGATCCCTGTCCGCCGCGCTCGGCACGAAGTCCGCGGCCGGATCCGGCTGCGCCTTGCCCGCGATCGCGGTCGAACACCCGGTCACCAGCAACGTCGCGCCGATGATGATCGGAATCACGCGCACCCGGTCCGCCTCCACCCTTGTCTTGGCCGGTCAACCCACACCCATAGAATTCCGCAGGTGACTCCCGCAGCTCTCGCCGACCTGGTCCGCAGTTCCGCCGTGCAGGTTCTCGCCGCACGAGGCATCGATGACGCCATCCTGCCCGAGCAGGTGACGATCGAGCGCCCGCGCAACCCCGAGCACGGAGACTACGCGACCAACCTGGCGATGCAGGTGGGCAAGAAGGCCGGGATGAACCCGCGTGAGTTCGCCGTCGAGCTGGCCGCGGTGCTGGCGGGCGCCGACGGCATCGACGCGGCCGACGTCGCGGGCCCCGGCTTCCTGAACCTCCGCCTCGCCGCGGACGCCCAGGGCGAGGTCATCAGCCAGGTCCTCTCCGCCGGTGACGGCTACGGCCTCGGCGACGCGCTGGCGGGCACCAAGATCAACCTCGAGTTCGTCTCGGCGAACCCGACCGGCCCGATCCACCTCGGCGGCACCCGCTGGGCCGCCGTCGGCGACGCGCTCGGCCGCATGCTGAGCGCGCAGGGCGCCGCGGTGACCCGCGAGTACTACTTCAACGACCACGGCGCGCAGATCGACCGGTTCGCCCGCTCGCTCATCGCCGCCGCCAAGGGCGAGCCCGCTCCCGAGGACGGCTACGCGGGCGGCTACATCTCCGACATCGCCGCCGAGGTCATCCGCCAGGAGCCGAGCGCGCTCTCGCTGCCCGAGGCCGAGTGCCAGGAGACGTTCCGCCGGATCGGCATCGACCTGATGTTCGCCGAGATCAAGCAGAGCCTGCACGACTTCGGCACCGATTTCGACGTCTACTTCCACGAGAACTCCCTGCACGAGAACGGCGAGGTCGCCAGGCTCGTCGCGGAGCTCAAGGACAACGGCAAGCTCTACGAAGAAGACGGCGCCTGGTGGCTGCGCTCGTCCGACTACGGCGACGACAAGGACCGCGTCGTCATCAAGGGCGACGGCAATCCGGCCTACATCGCCGGTGACATCGCCTATTTCCACGACAAGCGCAGCCGCGGCTTCGACCTGTGCATCTACATGCTCGGCGCCGACCACCACGGCTACATCGCGCGTCTCAAGGCCGCCGCTGCCGCGTTCGGCGACGACCCGGCCGTCGTCGAGGTGCTCATCGGCCAGATGGTGAACCTCGTCAGCGAGGGCAAGCCGGTCCGGATGAGCAAGCGTGCGGGCACCGTCATCACCATGGAAGACCTGGTCGGGGCCGTCGGTGTGGACGCCGCGCGGTACGAGCTGATCCGCTACTCGGTCGATTCCGCCTTGGACGTCGACCTCGACCTGCTTCGCAAGCACTCCAACGACAATCCGGTCTACTACGTGCAGTACGCGCACGCCCGGCTCTCGTCGCTGCAGCGCAACGCGGCCGACCTCGGCCTCAAACTCGACCCCAACGCCGACTTGGGCTTGCTCACGCACCAGCGCGAAGGTGAGCTGATTCGCACCATCGGAGAATTCCCGAAGATCCTCAGGAAAGCCGCCGAGCTGCGTGAACCGCACCGGGTCGCGCGCTATCTGGAAGAGCTGGCCGGAGCCTTCCACAGGGTCTTCGCGGTCAGGGAACTGAAGATCTTGCCGCAGGGCGACGACGAGGCGACCCCTCAGAACCACGCCCGGCTCGTGCTGTGCGAAGCCACCCGACAGGTGCTCGCCAACGGTCTTTCCCTGCTCGGTGTCTCTGCCCCGGAACGGATGTAACAAGAAATGGCCCACCCCGCAGGCCCGCGTCACGCCGACGTCTACCCGCACGCCGACGCGTCCGGGTTCCCGCCGACCAGTGCCGCCGAACTCGACCACCTGTACCCGAAAGTCTGGCCCCGCAACACGTATCGCGCGCCGGACGGTGTCGTCCGGATCGCCGGCGTCGACGTCCGCGAGCTCGCCGAGACCTACGGCACGCCGCTGTTCGTCGTCGACGAGGCCGACTTCAAGTCGCGCTGCGCCGAGTACGCCGAGGCCTTCGACGACCCGTCGCTCGTGCACTACGCGTCCAAGGCGTTCCTGTCGGTGGAGATCGCCCGCTGGGTCGCCGCGCAGGGCCTGAGCCTCGACGTCTGCAGCGGCGGCGAGCTGTCGGTCGCGCAGCGCGCGGAGTTCCCGCCGGAGCGGATCACGTTGCACGGCAACAACAAGTCGATCGAAGAGCTGGAAATGGCGGTCGACGCCGGCGTCGGCACCATCGTGCTCGACTCGTACTACGAGATCGCGCGGCTGGCCGAGGTCGCCGCCAAGCGCGAGGTCGTCCAGCCGGTGCTCATTCGCGTGACGGTCGGCGTCGAGGCGCACACCCACGAGTTCATCGCGACCGCGCACGAGGACCAGAAGTTCGGCTTCTCGCTGGCTTCCGGTGACGCGGCCGAGGCCGTGCGCCGCACGCTCAACGCGCCCTCGCTCAAGCTCATCGGCCTGCACAGCCACATCGGCTCGCAGATCTTCGACGCCGACGGCTTCGAGGTGGCCGCGCGCCGCGTAGTCGGCCTGCTCGCCGAGCTCGCCAAGGAACACGGCGACGCGCTGCTCGAGCAGATGTCCATTGTGGACCTCGGTGGTGGTTTCGGTATCGCCTACACCGAAAAGGACAATCCGCCGCCGCCCGCGCAGATGATCACCCAGATCCGGGAGATCGTCCGCAAGGAATGCTCGTACGCCGGACTTCCGGTGCCCAAGATCGCGGGCGAGCCCGGCCGCGCCATCGCCGGTCCCGGCACGATCACGC
Source organism: Amycolatopsis xylanica (assembly GCF_900107045.1). GTDB lineage: Bacteria > Actinomycetota > Actinomycetes > Mycobacteriales > Pseudonocardiaceae > Amycolatopsis > Amycolatopsis xylanica. Next base: position 521,594 of record NZ_FNON01000003.1, on the reverse strand, counting down.
TCTACGAGGTCGGCACCACCAAGGACGTCACGCTCGGCGACCACAAGGCGCGCCGGTACGTCAGCGTCGACGGCGGCATGAGCGACAACATCCGCACGTCGCTCTACGACGCCGTCTACGACTGCCGCCTCGTCTCGCGCTCGAGCGACGACGGCGGCACGACGCCCGCCACCGCCGCGCTTTCCCGGGTCGTGGGAAAACACTGTGAATCCGGCGACATCGTCGTACGAGACTGCTGGCTGCCCGACACGCTGGCTCCCGGCGACCTGCTGGCGGTCGCGGCGACCGGCGCGTACTGCTACTCGATGGCGAGCAACTACAACCGGCAGCCGCGCCCAGCCGTGGTCGCCGTCCGCAATGGCAGCGCCCGGCTGCTGCTGCGGCGTGAGACCACAGACGACATGCTGCGCCTGGAGGTGTAGGTCTTGTCCACAAAGGACCCCAAGGACACGGTCAGAGTCGCACTGCTCGGCTGCGGGACGGTCGGCGGTGAGGTCGCCCGCCTGCTCACCGAGCAGGCCGGTGAGCTGGCCGCGCGCGCGGGCGCGCGCCTGGAGATCGCCGGTATCGCCGTGCGGCGCCCCGACAAGCACCCCGAGCTGCCGCAGGAGCTGCTCACCGCCGACGTCACCGGGCTCGTCACGCGTGACGACGTCGACGTGGTCGTCGAGCTGGTCGGCGGCATCGAGCCGGTGCGCGGCTGGCTGCTCGACGCGCTCAAAGCCGGGAAATCCGTTGTCACGGCGAACAAAGCGCTGCTCGCGGACCACTCGGCCGAGCTGTTCGAAGCCGCCGACGCGTCCGGTGTGGACCTGTACTTCGAGGCCGCCGTCGCCGGTGCGATCCCGTTGCTGCGGCCGCTGCGCGAGTCGCTCGCCGGTGACCGCATCACCCGGGTGATGGGCATCGTCAACGGCACCACCAACTTCATCCTCTCGGCGATGGACGCGACGGGCGCCGGGTACGCCGAGACGCTCGACGAGGCCAGCAGGCTCGGGTACGCCGAGGCGGACCCGACCGCGGACGTAGACGGCTACGACGCCGCCTCGAAGGCCGCGATCCTCGCGTCCCTCGCGTTCCACACCCGGGTCACCGCCGCGGACGTGCACCGCGAGGGCATCGCGGACGTCACCGCGTCGGACATCGCGGCGGCACGGTCGCTCGGCCGGACGGTCAAGCTGCTCTGCATCTGCGAGCGCGTCACCGACGAAGACGGCGTCGAGTCGGTCGCGGTGCGCGTGCACCCGGTGATGATCCCGTTGTCGCATCAGCTTTCCGGCGTGAACGGCGCGTTCAACGCGGTGTACGTCGAAGCCGACGCGGCCGGTGAGCTGATGTTCTACGGCCAAGGCGCAGGCGGCGCACCGACCGCGAGCGCGGTGCTCGGCGATCTCGTTGCCGTGGCAAGGAATCTGGTGCTCGGCGGGCGTGGCCCGCGCGAGTCGGCGCACGCCGCGCTGCCGGTGCGCCCGATGGGCCAGACGCCGACGCGGTATCACCTGAGCCTCTACGTCGCCGACGTGGCTGGTGTGCTCGCGCAGGTGGCGCAGGTGTTCGCCGACCACGGCGTCAGCATCGCCGCGGTGCGGCAGAGCGATTCCAAGGGGTCGGCCAGCCTGGTCGTGATCACCCACCTGGCGACGGACGCGGCCCTCAAGTCCACTGTGGACCAGATCGCCAAACTCGATGTGGTGCACGAGGTTGTCAGCGTGATGCGGGTGGAAGGCGAAGACCAGTGACGACGCAAGCTTGGCCCGGCATCATCGAGGCCTACCCCGGACGGATCCCGATCCCCGACGGCGCGAAGGTCGTCACGCTGGGGGAGGGCAACACGCCGCTGCTGCCCGCGCCGCACCTGTCCGAGCTGACCGGCTGCTCGGTGTACTTGAAGGTCGAGGGCGCGAACCCGACGGGCTCGTTCAAGGACCGCGGGATGACCGTGGCGATCACGCACGCGCTGGCGAGCGGCCTGCAGGCGGTCATCTGCGCGTCCACCGGCAACACGTCGGCCTCGGCGGCCGCGTACGCCGCGCGTGCCGGGCTGACCTGCGCCGTCCTGGTCCCGCAGGGCAAGATCGCGATGGGCAAACTAGCCCAGGCGGTCTTGCACGGCGCCAGGATCCTCCAGGTCGACGGCAACTTCGACGACTGCCTGGAGCTCGCGCGCAAGACCGCCGCCGACTACCCTGTCACCCTCGTCAACTCGGTCAACCCGGTGCGCATCGCGGGCCAGAAGACCGCCGCGTTCGAGATCTGCGACGTGCTCGGCGAAGCGCCGGAGTTCCACTGCCTGCCCGTCGGCAACGCGGGCAATATCACGGCTTACTGGGCCGGGTACCGCGAATACGCGAATGACGGTGTGGTGAAGAACACGCCGCGGATGTTCGGTTTCCAGGCGGCGGGCGCGGCGCCGCTCGTACTTGGTGAACCGGTGACCGAACCCGACACGATCGCGACCGCGATCCGCATCGGCAGCCCGGCCTCCTGGACCGCCGCGGTCAAGGCGCGCGACGAGTCCGACGGCCTCTTCGACGCCGTCACCGACGAGAAGATCCTTGAGGCGTACCGGTTGCTGGCACGCAAGGAGGGCGTCTTCGTCGAGCCAGCCTCGGCCACCAGCGTCGCAGGCCTGCTGCGCACGGCCGCCGACGGCCGCATCCCGGCGGGCTCCACGGTGGTCTGCACGGTCACCGGCCACGGCCTCAAGGACCCCGCCACCGCCTTGGAGGGCAACGTCGAGGTCGAACCCCTCGCCGTCGACCCCGGAGCCGTCGCCGCCGCCCTGGACCTGCGATGACCCCCCGTTTTTTGCCCGAAAGTGGCTTTCGTCAGGTCTTATCTGACGAAAGCCACTTTCGGGGTATCACATCTGACGAAAGCCACTTTGGGGCAACGTCATGAGCTTCCGGGTGACCGTCCCGGCCTCGAGCGCCAACCTGGGACCGGGGTTCGACGCGTTCGGGCTCGCGCTGGGCCTGTACGACGTCGTCGACGTCGAGGTCACCGAGCAGGGGCTCGACATCGACGTGATCGACGCGGGCGCCGGCGGTGTCGAGGATGTGCCGCGCGACGAATCGCACCTGGTCGTGCGCGCGATCAGGCGAACCTGTGAGCACCTCGGGGTGAAAACCCCCGGCCTGCGCCTGGTGTGCCGCAACGCGATCCCGCACGCCCGCGGCCTCGGCTCGTCGGCCGCCGCGGTCGTCACCGGCATCGCCGCCGCGTACGCGATCGCCGAAGTTCCACTAAACGACGACGCGCTTCAACTCGCGGCGGAATTCGAAGGTCACGCTGACAATGTCGCCGCCAGCCTGTATGGCGGTCTCGTGCTCGCGTGGACGGAAGGTAAACGTTTCCACGCCGAGAGGTTGACGGCGCACCCGTCGATCAGGCCGCTGCTGGCGGTGCCGGCCGTCCGCTCGTCCACCGAGGCCACGCGTGGCCTGCTACCTGGGCATGTGCCGCACGTGGACGCCGCTTTCAACGTCGGGCGCGCCGCGCTGGCGGTGCTCGCGCTCACCGAGCGGACGGACCTGCTGCTGCCCGGCTCGGAGGACCGCCTGCACCAGGATTACCGGTCCTCGGCCTACCCGGAGAGCGCCCGTCTGGTCCGTGAGCTGCGGGCTTCCGGGGTCGCCGCGTCGATCTCCGGCGCGGGCCCGACCGTGCTGGCGCTCACACTCGAGGGAATAATGCCCCGTACGGTCGGTGTTGAAGGTTTCGACGTCACCGAGCTACCGGTGGACACGCGCGGTGTGCAGGTTGCGGCTCAGTAACCCCGCACGCCACGCGGGGGGTGGTTGTTGCACCTGGACCGGGGGCGGTCTACCCTCGGGGGCGTTCGATCACCGTGCGTTTCCGCACCCGGGTTCGATTCCGTGTTGCTCCTGGGGTCGGTGACGAATCTCGCGTGCTCCATTTGGAGCACGTAAACCCCCGTGCTGGTGGCGCTTTCGCCGCGACGCGCACGTCTAGGCTGCGATCGCCTGCATCGGGTCCCTGTTCGTTGGGGAAATATGAATGTCGTTTCGCAATCACAGAGCGAACGGCAGTCCGCTGATCCACTGGAGGCGTGGATCGGTCAGGAAGGACATGTGTGAGCAACACCGATCTTTTGAGCGGCGACGTGGAAACAGCGGCTGCCAATGGCAGCGCGGCACCGAAGCGCCGCACCGGGGGACTTTCCGGCATGGTCATCGCCGAGCTGCGTCAGCTCGCCGGTGAGCTGGGCCTGAGCGAAACCACGGGCATGCGCAAGGGAGACCTGATCGCTGCCATCCGTGAGCGCCAGGGCAAGTCGAAGCGCCGCGGCAGCACCGAGGCCGAAACGCTGCCCCTGGAGGGGATCGACGCGGGCAAGACCGCCGCGAAGGCCCCGAAGGCGGCCGCCGTGGCGAAGGCCGAGAAGCCGGTCGAGAAGGCCGAGAAGCCCGCCAAGCAGCCGGTCGCCGAGGCTCCGGCCCCGGTTCAGGAGCCCGCTCCCCAGCAGGAGAGCGCACCGCAGGCCGATGGCCAGCAGCAGGCCCCGGAGGAAGGCGGCCGCAGCCGTCGCCGCCGCGGCTCCAACCGCGCGCAGGGCAGCACTGACGGCGGCCAGCAGCAGCGTGACCAGCAGCAGCGCGGTGGCGAGCAGCAGGGCTCCGGCTCGGGCGAGCAGCAGCAGCGCCGTAACGACCGCAACGAGCGGAACGACCGCAACGACCGTGGCGACCGGAACGACCGCCAGGGCAACCGCGACGGCCGCAACCGCGACCAGCAGGACAACCGCGGCGGCAACCGCAACCAGAACCAGGCCGAGCGCGGCCAGCAGGGCGGCAACCGCCCCGGTGACGACGACGAGGACGGTGGCGACCGCAGGGGCCGCCGCTTCCGCGACCGCCGTCGCCGCGGCGCGGGCGGCGGCCGGGTCGAGGGCGGCTCGCCCGACACCGAGATCCGCGAGGACGACGTCCTGCTGCCCGTCGCGGGCATCCTGGACGTGCTGGACAACTACGCGTTCGTCCGCACCTCGGGCTACCTGGCCGGGCCGAACGACGTCTACGTCTCGCTGTCGCTGGTCCGCAAGTACGGCCTGCGCCGCGGCGACGCCATCACCGGCGTCGTCCGCCAGCCGCGTGACGGCGAGCAGCAGCGGCAGAAGTTCAACCCGCTGGTGCGCGTCGACTCGATCAACGGCCTGGAGTCGTCCGAGGCGAAGAACCGCCCCGACTTCACCAAGCTGACCCCGCTGTACCCGAACGAGCGCCTGCGCCTCGAGACCGAGTCGCACAAGCTCACCACCCGCGTCATCGACCTGGTGATGCCGGTCGGCAAGGGACAGCGCGCGCTGATCGTGTCGCCGCCGAAGGCCGGTAAGACCACGATCATGCAGGACATCGCGAACGCCATCGCGACGAACAACCCCGAGTGCCACCTGATGGTCGTCCTGGTCGACGAGCGTCCGGAAGAGGTCACCGACATGCAGCGGTCGGTGAAGGGCGAGGTCATCGCCTCCACCTTCGACCGCCCGCCGTCAGACCACACCTCGGTCGCCGAGCTGTCCATCGAGCGGGCCAAGCGCCTGGTCGAGATGGGCCTCGACGTGGTCGTCCTGCTCGACTCGATCACCCGCCTCGGCCGCGCCTACAACCTGGCGGCCCCGGCGTCCGGCCGGATTCTGTCCGGTGGTGTCGACTCGACCGCGCTCTTCCCGCCGAAGCGGTTCCTCGGCGCGGCGCGCAACATCGAGAACGGTGGCTCGCTCACGATCTTCGCCACCGCGATGGTCGAGACCGGCTCCACCGGTGACACGGTCATCTTCGAGGAGTTCAAGGGCACCGGTAACGCGGAGCTCAAGCTCGACCGCAAGATCGCCGAGCGGCGCGTGTTCCCCGCGGTGGACGTCAACCCGTCCGGCACCCGCAAGGAAGACCTGCTGCTCTCGCCGGACGAGCTGGCCGTCACCCACAAGCTGCACCGGGTGCTGCACGCGCTCGACTCGCAGCAGGCCATCGACCTGCTGATCTCGCGGCTGCGCAAGACCAAGACGAACATCGAGTTCCTCATGCAGGTCTCGAAGACCGCTCTCGGTTCGAACGACGAAGACTGAGTTTCAGTACTTCTGGAAAACGCCCCGCCCGGAAATCTCCGGGCGGGGCGTTTTTCGGACCTGGCCGAAACCCCGAAAGTGGCTTTCGTCAGGTCTCATCTGACGAAAGCCACTTTCGGGGTTTCACGGGCGCCGGGTCACTGGTGGGGGCGAGCCGCCGGGGTCCAGCCCCGGTAGTTGTTGAAGTAGTTCACGCTCGACGCGTGGCCGATCTTGCCGCCGATGCTGGTGGCGTAGATGCCGCCGTTGCCGTCGGCGATGCCCACGTGGCCGTACGCGCTGATGTTCCAGTACACGAACGAGCCCGCAGGCGGGGTGCCGGTGGTGTGCTTCGGGCTGGCGCCGTTCCAGTGCGCGTTCGCGGAGGCCCAGACGCCGGTGGTGCCGTAGGCGTTCTCGGCGGCCTTCTCGCAGAGGCCCTGCCAGGCGGTGCTGCCCAGGTGGTTCTTGTACCACTGGATCGCACCCGCGGGGGTGCCGTCGCCAGCGCCCTGGACGGTGAACTCGGCGTCGGTGCTGAAGGTGCCCGCGGCCGGGTTGATGTCGGCGGCGGTGATCTCGGCGCCCTGGGGCGCGGCCTGGGTGGTGGCGCCCGCGATCGGGGCGATGGCGAGTGCCGAGACGGCGAGCGCGGCCACCGTGGCGGGCTTGACGATGCGGGAAAGCAGGGTCTGAGTGGTGAGGGCCACGTCAACCGCCTTCTTCCTGTGCGTTGTCGGTGATTTTCGAACAACGCCAGGTTCTCGGCGGGGAGTACAAAAACCGTACATGCGGGCCGCCCGGAGGTTGTACGGAATACCGGCGGGGTGGCCCGCGTTCCAGTCGTGGCCAGCGCGTCTGGCAGAATGACCCGCTGAAGTCCGGCTCCGGTTCACCCCGTGGAAAGTGGGGACCCGGCGGCCAACGAGAGAGGACACCATGAAGAGCGGTATTCACCCCGAGTACGTGGTCACCAATGTGACCTGTGGCTGCGGCTACACCTTCTCCACCCGTAGCACCAAGACGTCGGGCGAAATCCACGTCGAGGTCTGCTCGAACTGCCACCCGTTCTACACCGGCAAGCAGAAGATTCTGGACACCGGTGGCCGGGTCGCGCGCTTCGAGGCTCGCTACGGCAAGCGGACGAAGAAGGCCGACGAAGCCAAGTAGCTTGCTCGACGGCGCCTACCCACTCCTGGGTAGGCGCCGTTTTGCTTGTGTCGGTGGTCAGGAAGAAAGGTGACAAAGGGTGGATTCGACTTCGCTCAAGGGTCTGCTCGAAGAGCACGCTGACCTGGAGAAACAGCTCGCCGACCCGGGTGTGCACGCCGACCAGGGCCGCGCGCGCAAACTGGGCCGCCGCTACGCCGAGCTGAGCCCGATCGTCAAGGCGGTCGGCGAGCTCGAGACGGCGCGCGAGGACCTCGCCGCGGCCAAGGAGTTCGCCGCGGAGGACGCCACCTTCGCCGCCGAGGCCGAGGAGATCGCCGCGCGCATCCCCGCGCTGGAGACCAAGCTCACTGAGCTCCTGCTGCCCCGCGACCCGTACGACGGCTCCGACGTCGTCATGGAGATCAAGTCCGGTGAAGGCGGCGAGGAGTCGGCGCTGTTCGCGGGCGACCTGCTGCGCATGTACCTGCGCTACGCCGAGCGGCACGGCTGGAAGGCCGAGGTGCTCGACTCGACCGACTCCGACCTGGGCGGCTTCAAGGACGTCACGGTCTCGATCAAGAGCAAGGCCGCGGCCGTCGACGGCGTCTGGTCCCGCCTGAAGTTCGAGGGCGGCGTGCACCGCGTCCAGCGCGTGCCCGCGACCGAGTCGCAGGGCCGCATCCACACCTCCGCGTCCGGCGTGCTGATCTACCCGGAGCCCGAGGACGTCGAGGTCGAGATCGACCCCAACGACCTGCGCATCGACGTGTTCCGCTCGTCCGGCCCCGGCGGCCAGAGCGTCAACACGACCGACTCCGCGGTCCGGATCACCCACCTCCCGACCGGCATCGTCGTCTCCTGCCAGAACGAGAAGTCGCAGATCCAGAACCGCGCCCGCGCCCTGCTGGTGCTGCAGGCCCGCCTGCAGGCCATCGCCGAGGAGGAGGCCGCCGCGAAGGCCTCGGACGCCCGCCGTTCGCAGGTCCGCACGGTCGACCGCTCGGAGCGCATCCGCACCTACAACTTCGCCGAGAACCGCATCGCCGACCACCGGGTCAACTACAAGGCCTACAACCTCGACCAGGTGCTCGACGGCGACCTCGACGGCGTGCTCGACGCGCTCGTGACGGCGGACCGCGAAGAGCGCCTCGCCTCGCACTCCGGCTGATCGTGAGTGGTATTGCCGGTTAGAACCGGCAATACCACTCACGAGCTTTTAATCAGAGGTTTTGGCAGGGCAGCCCGACGGAAACGTAACCCGATCCCGTCCATTCCCAGCCTTCGGCGCAGGTCTGGCCGGAGCCCCGGCCGACTCCCGCCACGCCGGGATAAGCGCTGTCCTTGCCTTCAACCCACATACCGCCGGGTCCCCAGACATTGACGTGGCCGTAAAAGCGGTTGGAACCGCTGTAGTAGCCGCTTGTCTTGTAGCTGGAAGAGTTCCCGGTGACGTTGACGCAGACCTTGTGGTTGCAGCCGTGCATGTCGAAGGTCGTCGCGCCGCCATCGGGGACCACGCGAATGCACGCGTCCCCGTCACAGCTCCAGGCACTCTGGGCTTCGGTGGCGTTGGAAGTGCCCGCCATTCCCGCCATGCAGGTCAACGCGGTCGCGAAAACAACAAGTGAACGTCGCATTTCATCCCCAAAATTGTCATGATCGACGGAGTCGGATGGGCGCGCGGACGACGTCGATCGGCCGAAACGACGCACAAAGCGCGCGATGAGAACTCGTCGAATGAAGGAACGGCCGGTCGCCAAGACTCCCCAGATGTGTCCTGGCCGGCCGAGAGAAACCAGCAGCTGGCTGTTCTTCAACGTAGCCATGCCGGGCGAAGCGTGGAATAGGCTGATCGGGTGGTTGATCTTGAAACGGGCACGGCGGCGTCTTCAGCGGGTTGAACCGCAGGTCGGCCGCCGCGATCGATACTCTGGTGACTGACGACGAGCAGTGGAGAGGCGGACAGTGAAGCGGCAGCCCTTGCGCCTGGCGATCATCGAGGCGACCAGGATCCTGGAGGAAGCCGGTGTGTCGTCCCCCCGTTTCGACGCCGAACTGCTCGCCGCGCACGTGCTCGGCGTGGAGCGCAGCCGCCTGCCGATGATCCCGCTGGTCGACCCGCCGGTCGTCGACGCGATCGGCCAGCTCGTCGCGCAGCGCGCCAAGCGGGTGCCGTTGCAGCACCTGACCGGCTGGGCCGCGCTCGGGCACATCACCGTCGATGTCGGGTCCGGGGTGTTCATTCCCAGGCCCGAGACCGAGCTGCTGCTCGAATGGGGCCTGAAACTGTTGCGCGGCAGGGAATTCCCGGTCGTGGTCGACCTGTGCACCGGATCGGGCGCGCTGGCGCTCGCGGTCGCGCACGCGGTGCCCGACGCGGTCGTCTACGCCGTGGACATCGACGCACAGGCGCTCGCCTGGGCACGCCACAACGCGGACGCGCGCGCGGCCGAGGGGGACACCCCGATCCGCCTGTACTCCGGCGACATCGCCGACAGCACCCTGTTCGCCGAACTCGACGGACTCGTCGACCTCGTGCTGTGCAACCCGCCGTACGTTCCCGAGGGCACCCCGGTCCCGCCGGAGGTCGCCGACTACGACCCGGCACGCGCCGTGTTCGCCGCCGAGAGCGGCCTGGCCGCCATCCGCCACGCGCTGGCCGTTTCGGCCCGCCTGCTGCGTCCTGGCGGCGGCCTCGCCATCGAACACGACGACACCCACGGCACGGCCGTGCCGGCGCTCGTGCGGGCACGCAGGGTGCTCACCGACGTCGAGGGTCACCTCGACCTCACCGGCCGCCCCCGCTTCGTAACCGCGAGGCGAGTGCAAGACGCGTGAGTGACAGCCAACCGGGATAAAGCGGGCTTTACTCCGGACCGGGATAAAGCCCGCTTTATCCCGGTTGGTTCATGAGGTCGCGGACATCCTCGATCACCTGGTCGGGTGTGTCCCGGAGGTCGCGCGCCCGGTAGACCAGGATGCGCCAGCCCAGCGCTGCGAGGCGGGCTCGACGCGCTTGGTCACGTGCCGGTTGATCGTCGTTCTCATGCCATTCGCCGTCGTATTCGACGGCGATGCGGTGATCCCGGTACGCCAGGTCCAGTCTTGCTTCGAAGCCATCCGGGCAGCTGACGACCACCTGCGGCTCTGGCGGGTAGCCGGCCAAGGTCAATATCACCCGGTACTCGGACTCCGGCCGGGATTCCGCTCTCGCGTCGGCCAGTTCGAAGGCCTCGCGCGCGAGCCCGATGCCGCGGTCGCGGCGACCGCGCAGCGTCGCGGCCACCACCTCCTCGCGGACAAGGCCTGCTCGCAGCAGACAGTCGAGATCCGCGACCGCGGTCCTGAGACATCGGCGCTTCGCTTGCGTTCGAGGGGTATGCCGCAGCAGCACGTCGAGCGCCATACGGCCGGGCGTCGCCAGCTGGATCCCCTGCCACGGTTCGTAGTCGCCGGGGTTGAGGGTCGTGCGCCGGATACGCAGCTCGCGTACGGGTCCGAACCGGTCCCGCTCGCGTACCACGAACTCCACGGGATCCGTGGTGACCGCCAGGTCGAGTCCGCGGACTGCGGCGGCCGACCGGCCGGTCAGCACCGCGTTGCTTGGCGCTATGAGAGCGGCGGCGCGGCACTTGGTGAGGTAGTCGAGTGGTTCGTTCGCGGGCATGTACACGTTGCGCAGCACTCGCCGGAAAGGTCCACAGGAGAGCTGGCGAGAGGTCAGCGCGCCCTCGCCGATCGCTTCGGAGCCGCGGAACAGTCCGCTGCCCAGTTCTAGTCGGTCCACGTCGCCATCGTCACCCGCACCCCGGAGCCCACGTGGCGAAAACAGCCGCTCAGGCCCGAGTTGTGCACAAGTGGTTCAGCCATCCCCAGATTTCCCGGTGGGCCTGGACACGGCGTCGTCGATCGGCTAAGGGGATAAAGCGGGCTTTATCCCGGGCTGGACTAAAGCCCGCTTTATCCCGGGGGATAGGCTCCGGGCATGAGCTCGGTTTACGACTGCAGCCGCCGGGAATCACGGGCCGACGGCTTGGCGGCGGCGGCGGGCGCGGTGCGGTCCAGCCGCCTGGTCGTCCTGCCGACCGACACGGTGTACGGGATCGGTGCGGACGCCTTCGACGGCGGCGCGGTGCAGTCACTGCTGCGCGCCAAGAATCGCGGCCCCGACATGCCGGTCGGCGTGCTGGTCGGCTCCTGGTCCACAATAGACGGTCTGGTGCTCGGCGTGCCGCCGCAGGCCCGCGCGCTGATCGAGGCGTTCTGGCCCGGTGACCTGTCGATCGTGCTGCCGCACGCGCCCAGCCTGCAGTGGGACCTCGGCCAGTCGCGCGGCACGGTGATGCTGCGCATGCCGCTGCACCCGGTCGCCCTCGAACTGCTGCGCGACGTCGGCCCGATGGCCGTGTCCAGCGCCAACGTCTCCGGCCAGCCGCCCGCCTCCACCGTCGAGGAGGCGCAGGAGCAGCTCGGCGACTCCGTCTCGGTGTACCTCGACGGGGGCTCGTCCGGTGAGCCGGTGCCGTCGACCATGGTCGACCTGACCGGCGGTGACCCTGTCGTGCTGCGCGAAGGAGCGGTCAGCAGGGCCGCCGTCGCCGAGGTGCTCGGGATCCCGGCGGAATCACTGGCATGAACGAAGGCCTCCCCATCAGGGAGTACCTGCTGGTCGCGCTCACCGCCACGGTGGTGACGTTCCTGCTGACCGGCGTGGTGCGCCGGCTGGCCATCAAGGTCGGCGCCATCGCCAACCCGCGTGCCCGCGACGTGCACGTCACGCCGATCCCGCGGATGGGTGGCGTCGGCATCTACCTCGGCGTGCTCGGCGGGATGGCGCTCGCGCACCAGCTGCCGGTGCTGCGCCGCGGCTTCGAGTTCTCGTACGACTCCGTCGGCGTGCTGCTCGCCGCGGGCGTGATCGTGCTGATCGGCGCGCTCGACGACCGGTTCGAGCTCGACGCCTGGACCAAGCTCGCCGGTCAGGTCATGTGCGCGGGCATCCTGGTCATCTTCGGCCTGCAGTGGGTGCAGTTCTGGGTCCCGTGGGGCGGCGGCGCCGACTCGCTCGGCTCGGTGATCGTCCTCAACCAGACCCAGGGCGCGCTGCTGACCGTGATCATGGTGGTCGTCATGGTCAACGCGATGAACTTCGTCGACGGACTTGACGGACTCGCCGGCGGTCTCGGCTTCATCGCGGCCGCCGCGACCTGCGCGTTCTCGCTCGGCCTGCTCGGCAGCTCCGGCAACGCGGTCGAGGCCTACCCGCCCGCGCTGATCGCCGCCACGCTCGCGGGCGCCTGCCTGGGCTTCCTGCCGTACAACTTCCAGCCGGCCAAGATCTTCATGGGCGACTCCGGCTCGATGATGATCGGCCTGATGCTCGCGGCCGCCACCACCTCGGCGTCCGGCCGGGTCAGCTACACCCAGTTCGGCGCCTCGGACGCGCTCGCGCTGCTCTCGCCGCTGGTCGTGGTCGCCGCCGTGCTGTTCGTCCCGCTGCTGGACCTGATCATGGCCGTCATCCGGCGCACGCGGCGCGGGGAGAGCCCGTTCGCGGCGGACAAGATGCACCTGCACCACCGCCTGCTGGAGATCGGCCACTCCCAGCGCCGCGCCGTACTGCTCATCTACTTCTGGGCGGGCTTGCTCGCGTTCGGCGCCGTTTCGGTGACGCTGTTCGACAATCCCGCCGTGTTCTGGGTGTTCGGCTGCGGACTGGTGATCGCGGTTCTCGTCTCGGTCATCCCGAGATTGAAATCGCGGAACCAGGGCGTTTAAAGCGGAATGGACTTACCGCAGACGAGTTCGGTCTCGTCGCGGCAGAGCTTCGCGCGGACCTCGGGATACCAGGCCGCGGCGAGGTAGTCCACTTTGGCCGAAGCCACACCACAGACGGTGGTTTCCTTGTGGTACCTCAGGAAACCGGGCTGACCGGGGATGATCCCGCCCGGCTCCCCGATCCACAGCGAATAGCATCCCGCATCGGTGTTGGACAGTTCTCCCCGCAGTTGCGTGTGGGGAACGGCCTTACCGGAAACGGAAGCCGTTTCGAACGACAATGAGAACGGATATTCCACATCGGCGGACGCGCCGGCCGTGAAGCCGGAGATGGCCGTGAGAGCCATACCCGCGAGCACCGCGCCGTACAGTTTTCTCTTCATGTCCGCAGCGAACCAGCGGCGCCGGGCGCGGTCAGCGTCTGAACGGGCAGGCAGGGGGCCCGCCGACCGGTCGGCGGGCTCTCTACACTGGAGTCCGATCGATAGGGAGTCAGTGTGAGCGAGAGCGCCGAAACAGAGCAGCCGAACCCGCACGCCGAAGCCATGCTGAAGCTGGCGTCGGCGATGCTGAAGGCGACGCTGATCGTGGTGCCGCCCGTCGCGGTGATCGCGGTCGTGGTGTCGCTGCTGGTGGCCGATCAGCCCGGGCTGATCGGCTCGGGCATCGGGGTGGTGCTCGGCTTCGCCTCGTCGATGACGACGCTGGGGATGATGCGGTTCAGCGCGAACCTGCCGCCGATGTTCGTCATGGTGGTCGCGCTCGGTGGTTACGTGCTGAAACTGATGGTCCTTTTCGGAGTGTCGTTCGCGCTGCGCGGGATCGACGGGCTGAGCGCCAACGCCTTCGCGTTCTCCATGCTCGCGGTCGTCGTCGTGGCCGCCGCCGCCGAGGTGCGGGCTTTCAAGACCACCAAGATTCCCACCATCATCCCGGCTTCCTGACAGACTCCGCGCTGTTAAGGAGTACGCCTGTACGGTGGTGTTTCACCGGCTGGTATCGTCCGCGTCGTGGAGGCGGGCTCAGCCGTTCTCCCGGTTCGTGACCAGCGACCAGCACCGTGGCATCGTGTCGTTCTTCCCCGCGTGCTGGACCTGGATCTCGCTCCCGGGAGGGCCCGGCAGTGGCCACGCTGTGTGACCGGACGTCCCGACGTTCCGCACCATGCGACCAGTGGTAGCCGCCTCCGGGTGCCCGATGCCCATCGGGTACGTTAAGTCCAGATCGTGACGATTCCCCCGGCGGAGTGAACGCCGGCCGGGAGAACCGGAAGGAGCCCAGTTGGGCGCGCTGGTACGAGCCGAGGGTGGCGAGTTCGTCGCCCCCGGCCCCAAGGATTTCGAGCTGCCCCCGATCTTCGGCGAAGTCACCAAGCCGATGATCCTCGTGGTGCTCTCGGTCATCATCGTGGCCGGTTTCTTTCTCATCTCCACGCGGAAGATGAAGCTGATCCCCGGCAAGGGCCAGTTCATTGCCGAGTCGATCTACGACTTCAGCCGTAACAACATCGCCCGTGAGCAGATCGGCGCGAAGGACTTCCAGCCCTTCATCCCGCTGATCCTCAGCCTGTTCACCTTCGTGCTGGTGAACAACATCTTCGGGATCATTCCGTTCATCCAGTTCCCGTCGCTGTCGCACATCGGGTTCGCGTTGGCTCTGTCGGTCGGTGTGGTCTATCCGGTCTACCACTACGTCGGTATCAAGCGCCACGGTTTCGCCGGGTACATCAAGAACCAGCTGTTCCCGCCGGGCATTCCGAAGTTCGTGTATGTGCTGCTGACGCCGATCGAGTTCTTCCAGAAGTTCATCATGAACCCGCTCACGCTGGCGATTCGTGTTTTCGCCGCGATGTTCGCCGGTCACCTCATCATCGGGGTGTTCACGCTGGGCGGCGCTTTCCTGCTGGAGCAGAACTTCGCACTCAAGGGTGTCTCGCTGGTCTCGTTCGCGTTCGGTATCGCGATGACCTTGCTGGAAGCCTTCATCCAGGTGCTGCAGGCCTACATCTTCGCGATCCTCGCCGCCGGCTACATCGGTGCGGCGCTGGCGAGCGACCACTAAAGAGATAAACCAACACAAGCCCCCGATCCGCGAGTTGCGGACCGAGTTCGAAGGGAAATGCAAGTGAGCAACATCGTTCTTGCGCAGGCAGCCGCTGAGACGGTCAACCTCAACAAGGGTCTGGCCGCCATGGGCTTCGGCCTGGGCGCCATCGGCCCCGGCATCGGTGTGGGTCTGATCTTCGCCGCCGTCATCAACGGCACCGCCCGCCAGCCGGAGGCCCAGAGCAAGCTGCAGGGCATCGCCTTCACCACCTTCATCCTCGTCGAGGTGCTCGCGCTGCTGGGCTTCGTTCTTTACTTCATCGCCGCCGGCTGATCGACCTTTCACCGTTCTTAGGGAGACGTCGTGATGAACACGGAGTTGATTCTGGCCGAAGAGGCCGTGAATCCGATTCAGCCGCACGTTCCTGAGCTCATTCTCGGTTTCATCTCGTTCCTGATCCTCCTCTTCCTGCTCAAGAAGTTCGTGGTTCCTCGTTTCGAGACCATGTACGCCGAGCGGACCGCGAAGATCGAGGGCGGGATCGAAAAGGCCGAGCAGGCTCAGGCCAAGGCTGAGGCCGCGCTGGAGAAGTACAACGCGCAGCTGGCCGAGGCGCGGACCGAGGCCGCGAAGATCCGCGATGACGCCCGGCAGGAAGCCGAGCAGATCAAGGTGGAGCTGCGTGCCGAGGCACAGGCGGAGTCCGAGCGGATCGTCGCTCAGGGCCACGCCCAGCTGCAGGCGCAGAAGCAGCAGATCGTCGCCGAACTGCGTGCCGAACTCGGCCGCAACGCCGTCGAGCTGGCCAGCCGCATCGTCGGCGAGTCGCTCGAGGATGAGGTGCGCCGCCGGGGCACGGTCGACCGGTTCCTCGCCGAGCTCGAAACCAGTGCCGCTGCTACCGGAGCGGGGAAGTAGAACCAGATGACGCTGCATGCTGCGAGCCGCGAAGCGCTCGGCCTCGCTGAGACCCGTCTCAGCGAGGTTCTGGCGGACGCGGGCACCGACCCCGCCACCGTCGGCGACGAGCTGCTCTCGGTCGTCGACCTGCTCGGCAGGGAGATCACCCTGCGCCGGGCCGTCAGTGACGCCTCCGCCTCTGAAGAGTCGCGGAAGGCGCTGATCAGGTCCGTACTGGCGGGCAAGATCTCCGAGCCGACGCTGCAGGTGCTCGACACCGTGGCAGGCAGCCGGTGGTCCAGCCCCCGCGAACTGGTCGACGGTGTGGAGTCCCTCGGGCGCTCGGCACTGCTGACCAGCTCGGAGAAGAGCGGAACGCTCGACGCCGTCGAGGCACAGCTGTTCCAGGTCGCCCGTATCGTTGAGGGTGAGCCGGAGCTCGAGCGGGCACTGTCCGACCAGACGGCGCCAGCCGAAGCCAAGCGGAACCTGGTGCGAGGCCTGTTCGCCGACAAGGTGGACCTGGTCACCAAGACACTGGTCGAGGCGACCGTCCTGCGTGGCAAGGGCCTCGACGAACTGGTCGAGCTGGCCGCGGAGCGGCGTGACCGCTCGGTCGCCCACGTGACGAGCGCGAGCGCGCTGTCCGACGAGCAGAAGGCCCAGCTGTCCGAGAAGCTCACGCGCATCTACGGGCGGGCCATCGCGCTGCACGTCGAGGTCGACGAGAAGCTCGGCGGAGGTCTCGTCGTCCGGGTGGGCGAAGAGGTCATCGACGGCAGCGTCGCGGGTCAGCTCGAAGCGCTGCGCAAGCGGCTGGCCGGCTGACCCGGCGCCGGCAACCACAGACTTTTGACACTGGTAAGAACGAAGCGAGAGCGGGAACGAAATGGCGGAGCTGACGATCTCCTCGGATGAGATCCGCAGTGCGATCGAGAACTACGTCTCGAGTTACGCCCCGGATGTAAGCCGGGAAGAGGTCGGCGTCGTCCTGGACGCCGGTGACGGCATCGCCCACGTCGGGGGCCTGCCCTCGGCCATGGCCAACGAGCTGCTCGAGTTCCCCGGCGGGGTGCTCGGCGTCGCGCTGAACCTGGAGCAGCGCTCCATCGGTGCCGCGATCCTGGGTGACTTCGAGACGGTCGAAGAGGGCCAGCAGGTCAAGCGGACCGGCCAGGTCCTCTCGGTCCCGGTCGGCGACGGCTACCTCGGCCGCGTGGTCAACCCGCTCGGCGCGCCGATCGACGGCCTCGGCGAGATCGAGACCACCGACCGCCGCCCGCTGGAGGTCAAGGCCGCTTCGGTGGTCGAGCGCCAGCCGGTGTCGGAGCCGCTGCAGACCGGTATCACCGCGATCGACGCGATGACCCCGATCGGCCGCGGCCAGCGCCAGCTGATCATCGGTGACCGCAAGACCGGCAAGACGGCGGTCGCGGTCGACACGATCATCAACCAGAAGGCCAACTGGGAGACCGGCGACCCGCAGAAGCAGGTCCGCTGCATCTACGTCGCGGTCGGCCAGAAGGGCTCCACGATCGCCTCGGTCAAGAAGTCGCTCGAGGACGCGGGCGCGATGGAGTACACCACCATCGTCGCCGCCCCGGCTTCCGACTCCGCCGGCTTCAAGTGGATCGCCCCCTACACCGGCTCGGCCATCGGCCAGCACTGGATGTACGAGGGTAAGCACGTCCTGATCGTGTTCGACGACCTGACCAAGCAGGCCGACGCCTACCGCGCGATCTCGCTGCTGCTGCGCCGCCCGCCGGGCCGCGAGGCGTTCCCCGGCGACGTCTTCTACTTGCACTCGCGTCTCCTCGAGCGGTGCGCGAAGCTCTCCGACGAGCTGGGCGCGGGCTCGCTGACCGGTCTGCCGATCATCGAGACGAAGGCCAACGACGTGTCGGCCTACATCCCGACGAACGTCATTTCGATCACCGACGGCCAGTGCTTCTTCCAGTCGGACCTGTTCAACGCCGGTCAGCGCCCGGCCATCGACGTGGGTATCTCGGTTTCCCGAGTCGGTGGCGCCGCGCAGGTCAAGGCGATGAAGTCGGTCGCGGGCTCGCTCCGTATCGACCTGTCGCAGTACCGCGAGCTGGAGGCGTTCGCCGCCTTCGCCTCGGACCTCGACGACGCCTCCAAGGCGCAGCTCGAGCGTGGTGCCCGCCTGTACGAGGTGCTCAAGCAGCCGCAGTACTCCCCGATCCCGGTCGAGGAGCAGGTCGTCACGGTGTACCTGGGCACGAACGGTCACTTCGACTCGGTCCCGACCGAGGACGTGCGCCGCTTCAACCACGAGCTGGCCGACGCGCTGCGCCGCCGTCACGCGGACCTGCTGGCCGACATCCGGGACAGCGGCAAGTTCTCGGACGAGACCGCCAAGGCGATCGTCGACGCGGCCGAGGAGTACAAGAAGGAGTTCACCACCTCCGAGGGCAAGCCCCTGATCGAGGCCGGTGCCGAGGCGATGGACGCCGACCAGGTCGGGCACGAGACCGTCAAGGTCAACAAGCCCGCGCCGAAGAAGTGAGCTGGTAGCTCATGGCCGCACAACTCCGAGAACTCCGGTCGCGGATCAAGGCGACGAAGTCGATCGGCAAGATCACCAAGGCGATGGAGCTCATCGCCACCTCGCGCATCACCAAGGCGCGTGCCAAGGTGGCCGCTTCCCGCCCGTACAGCGACGAGATCACCAACGTGCTCTCGGCGCTGGCGAGCGGCGCGTCCTCGTTGGACCACCCGCTGCTGACCGAGCGGCCGAACCCCACGCGGGCCGCCGTGCTGGTCGTGACCAGTGACAAGGGGCAGTGCGGTGGTTACAACTCCAACGTGCTGCGGCAGACCGAAGAGCTGCTCGCCCTGCTGCGCGAAGAGGGCAAGGAGCCGCAGGTCTACATCGTCGGCAACAAGGGGCTGAGCTACTACCGGTTCCGCGGCCGTCCCGTCGTCGAAAGCTGGACCGGTTTCTCCGACCAGCCCGGCTACGTCAACGCGGTCGCGGCGGGCGAGGCGCTCGTCGAGTCGTTCCTCGCCGAGACCGAGGGCGTCGACGAGATCCACGTGGTCTACACCGAGTTCGTCTCGATGCTGACCCAGCGCCCGATCGCCAAGCGGGTCGCCCCGCTCGAGGTCGAGTACACCGAGGAGGCGGACCAGGCCCCGGACGGCCTGCAGTCCACCTACGAGTTCGAGCCCAGTGCCGAGACGCTGCTCGGCGCGCTCCTGCCGAAGTACATCAACACGCGGATCTACGCGGCGTTGCTGGAATCGGCCGCGTCCGAGCTCGCCGCGCGCCGTACCGCCATGAAGGCGGCCTCGGACAACGCCAACGAACTGGTGAACACGCTGACCCGGGAGGCCAACCAGGCCCGCCAGGCGCAGATCACCCAGGAGATCTCCGAAATCGTCGGTGGCGCGAACGCGCTCACCGCAGCAGGAAGTGATGACTGATGACCAGTACTGAAGCCCGTGCCAAGGGGCGCATCGTCTCGGTGACCGGCCCGGTCGTCGACGTCGAATTCCCGCGCGGTTCCGTTCCCGACCAGTTCAACGCGCTCAAGGTCGAGATCGAGTTCGAGCAGCTCCGCAAGACCGTGACCCTCGAGGTCGCCAGCCACCTCGGCGACAACCTCGTGCGCACCATCTCGCTCCAGCCGCAGGACGGCCTGGTGCGTGGCGCCGAGGTCACCGACACCGGCGGCCCGATCACCGTGCCCGTGGGTGACAAGGTCAAGGGTCACGTCTACAACGCGCTCGGCGAGTGCCTCGACACCCCCGGCTACGGCGACGACCTGGAGCGGTGGGGCATCCACCGCAACCCGCCGTCGTTCGACCAGCTCGAGGGCAAGACCCAGATGCTGGAGACCGGCCTCAAGGTCGTCGACCTGCTGACCCCGTACGTGCAGGGTGGCAAGATCGGCCTGTTCGGCGGTGCCGGCGTCGGCAAGACGGTGCTCATCAAGGAGATGATCACCCGTGTCGCCCGTAACTTCGGTGGCACCTCGGTGTTCGCCGGTGTCGGCGAGCGCACCCGTGAGGGCAACGACCTCTTCCTGGAGATGAGCGAGGACGGCGTCATCAACGACACCGCGCTCGTGTTCGGCCAGATGGACGAGCCGCCGGGCACGCGTATGCGCGTCGCACTGTCCGCGCTGACCATGGCGGAGTACTTCCGCGATGTGCAGAACCAGGACGTGCTGCTGTTCATCGACAACATCTTCCGGTTCACCCAGGCGGGTTCCGAGGTGTCGACCCTGCTGGGCCGCATGCCTTCCGCGGTGGGTTACCAGCCGACGCTGGCCGACGAGATGGGTCAGCTCCAGGAGCGGATCACCTCGACCAAGGGTCGTTCGATCACCTCGATGCAGGCGATCTACGTGCCCGCGGACGACTACACCGACCCGGCACCGGCGACGACCTTCGCCCACCTGGACGCCACCACCGAGCTTTCCCGGTCGGTGTTCCAGAAGGGCATCTTCCCGGCGGTCGACCCGCTGGCGTCGACCTCCACCATCCTCGACCCGGCCATCGTCGGTGAGGAGCACTACCGCGTCGCGTCCGAGGTCATCCGGATCCTCCAGAAGTACAAGGAGCTCCAGGACATCATCGCGATCCTCGGTATGGACGAGCTGTCCGAAGAGGACAAGCTGACCGTCCAGCGCGCCCGCCGGATCGAGCGTTTCCTCTCCCAGAACATGCTGGTCGCGGAGGCGTTCACGCAGATCCCGGGCTCGACCGTGCCGCTGGCCGAGACGATCGAGTCGTTCGACCGCATCGCCAAGGGTGACTTCGACCACTACCCGGAGCAGGCGTTCCTGGGTATCGGTGGCCTCGAAGACCTCGAGAAGAAGTACAAGGAAATCACCAAGAAGTGATTTCGGTGGCGGCGGGGTCCGGGGTGTCCTTTGTGGACCCGGGCCCCGTCGTTCTCGTAACTGGACTTGGAACTATTACACTCGGTTGTAGCGCCCGAGTTGAAGGAGTGCGACGTGGCTGAGATCGCTGTCGAGCTGGTGGCCGTCGAACGCCGTCTGTGGTCGGGCACGGCCTCGTTCGTGGTGGCCCAGACCACCGAGGGTGAGATCGGCATTCTGCCCGGTCACGAGCCCGTGCTGGGCCAGCTCGTCGAGGGTGGCGTGGTGAAGGTGACCACCACGGATGGTGAGACGGTGTGCGCCGCGGTGCACGGCGGTTTCCTGTCGGTGACGGCCACCGGGGTCAGCATCCTGGCGGAAAGCGCCGAGCTGTCGGACGAGATCGACGTGGCGGAGGCCAAGGCCGCGCTGTCGGCCGAGGACGAGGCCGAACGAGCCAGGGCCGCCGCGAGGCTTCGCGCCGCCGGCCAGTCGGTCTAGAGCGAGCGACGGGCAGGGGCCGGACGTGGCGATCACACTGGTTGTCCTAGGGCTCCTGCTCGTGCTCGTCGTAGTGGCGCTGTGGTACTCGCTGCGGTGGGTGCGCATGCGCCGTGGCGGCGGCGTCAGTGTCGCGCTGCGCTGGAGCCCCGATTCGGCTCGCGCGGGCTGGCATCTGGGGCTCGGCCGCTACGAAGGTGAGTCTTTCGCCTGGTACCGGGTCTGGAGCCTGCGTACCGGCCCAGATCGCGTCTTCGAACGCGATGCGCTGGAAATCGCCGATCGCCGTGACCCGTCCGGCTCCGAGGCGTACGCCGTCCCCGCCGGTTCGACCGTGCTGCGGTGCGAGTCCGACACCCAGGAGGCGATCGAGATCGCGATGGGCCCCGGCGCGCTGACCGGCTTCCTGTCCTGGCTCGAATCGGCGCCGCCCGGGCACCGCATCCGCCGCGCTAGCTGAGCCACGCCGCCGGGATCGTCAGTGTGTGATCGGTCGGCAGCGTGACGATCTGGCCCGTCTTGGCATCTTTGAGCACGCCTTCCACGACGTAATCGCCGTCGGGCGGCAACGCGAGCCGTTCCGCGATCTCCGGTGGCAGCGGTGTGCTGACCCGCGAGCTTTCGGACACCCGGATCCCGGTGACCGCGGGCTCGCCGCTGAGCGTCTCGCCGGTCGCGGTCACCGTGAAGTCGAACTCGATCGCCGATTCCATCGAGAACGCGAAGATCGTCATGAACTCGACGTTTCCCGTCGCGTACTGCGCCGGGTTGTCCTCGTGCGTGACGCGGACGCGGTACGTCTCGCCCAGCCTGACCTCATCGGCATGCATGCCCCCAGCTTGGCACCTCAGGCCGGTCGTGAGTGGTACGGCCGGTTCTAACCGGCGAAAACACTCACGACCCCTTTTCGGCTGCTTCGCCCGTGTCGGTGGCGTGGTCGAGTGCGGGTGAGGGCCTACTCCGCTCGGATCCGTGGGGTGGGGTCCTAGTTCGACCGTATATGCGGGTGAGGGAGGCCCTGACTCGCTCGACCCGGGTGAGGGAGGCCCTCACTCACGCCGAGCGTGGATGAGGGCTCCCCTCATACCTGGGCTCCGTACCTGGCTGAGTGCCGTTTGCGTCGTTCAACGCCGCAAACCGCACTCACCTCATCCCGAACGCCCCCGTACCTGGTCAAGTGGCTTGGCTGTGCGGGTTTTGCGGCGTTCAACGACGCATTTCCACCACAGGCACCTCGGCCGCGGCCGAGCAAACGAAACGCGCCACCTTTGACCTTCCGCCCAAACAGAACCGCCGGGAACACTCACGACCGCACGAGCTCTTCGAGCACCTCCACGGCGCGCCGGGCGGCCGGGTGCTCGGCCGCCGACTTCTTCACCGCGACGCTGATGGTCCGCACCGGGGTCGGCGACACCACGGCCACGGTCGCCAGCGTCTCCGGCAGCTCGCCGATGCCGAGCGACGGCACCACGGTCAGCCCGATCCCCGTCGCCACGAAGGCCATCGCCGTCCGGTAGTCGTGGGTCTCCACCACGAAGCCGGGGGAGAACCCGGCCTGCGCGCAGGCGTTCAGCAGCACCTGGCGGCACGGACCCGCGCGGTGGTCGTTGTCCACCCAGTGCCGCGTGGCGAGCTCCGCGAGCGGCACCTCGCCTGCTCCGGCCAGCGGATCGTCGGCGCGGACGACGGCGAGGTACGGGTCCTCGGCGAGCCGCCGGACGTCGACGGCCGCGGAGTGCTCGGCACCGGTCTCCTCGACGAAGATGTCGAGGTCCGGGTCGCCGGGCGTGAACTCCGACAGCCGCAGATCCAGCCGCAGCTCGGGGAATTCGGCACGCAAGGTCGCGACGGTCGGCGCCAGCCAGGCCGCGCCAGCCGAACCGAAGTAGCCGATCGAGAGGCTGCCCACTCGCCCGGCACGCAGATCGCCGACGATCTGCTCGACCCGGCCGAACGCCGCGAACACCGCGTCGGCCTCCTCCGCGAGCGTGCGCGCGGCGGCGGTGGCCTCGATGCCGCGGCCGGACCGCTCGAACAGCCGCAGGCCGGTTTCCCGTTGCAGCGTGGTGAGCTGCTGACTCACCGCTGAGGGGGTGTAGCCGAGCGCGGAGGCGCTCGCGCGGATCGAACCGGTCGCGATCACGGCCCGCAGCACGCGGAGCCGGGGGATGTCCAGCATCCGTCAACTGTACGGCATCACTTAACAATAGGGTAGAAATCATCGCTTGTGCTGTACGGATGACGCCATGACGATGGCTGGGTGACCACAACTCTGGAATTCACCCGGCAGGAAGCCGCGAAGACGGCCTGGGGAAAGACCTCCGCCGCGGCAGGGCTGGCGGTGCTGCTGTGGGCCTCGTCGTTCGTCGCGATCCGCGGGATCGGGCACGCGTTGTCACCGGCGCCGCTGGCGTTGTTCCGGCTCGGCGTCGCGGCCGTCACGCTCACCGTGTTCGTCGGAGTCAAGCGTGGCCTCCGGGTGCGGTTGTCCCGCAAGGCCTTCCTGCTGATCGCGGCCTACGCGGTGTTGTGGCTCGCCGGCTACACCGTCGCGCTCAACGCGGCCGAGCGGCACGTCGACGCCGGCACCGCGGCGTTGCTGGTGAACCTCGCGCCGCTGCTGGTCGCCGTGACCGCCGGGAAGTTCCTCGGCGAAGGCGTCTCGCGCTGGCTCATCATCGGCTCGGTGGTCGCGCTCGCCGGCGCCACGCTCATCGCGACGGGCGCGTCCGCGCAGCGCGAGTGGGGCGGTGTGCTGCTGTGCCTGCTGGCCGCCGTGCTCTACGCCGCCGGGGTGATGATCCAGAAGGTGGCGCTGCGCCACGCCGACGGGCTCACCGTGATCTGGCTCGGGAGCGTCGTGGCCACCGTGGTCTTGCTTCCGTGGCTGCCGCAGCTGCTGGGTGAGCTGAGCACGGCGCCCGCCGGGGCCATGCTCAGCGCCGCTTACCTCGGGGTGTTCCCGACGGCGATCGGGTTCGTCGCCTGGGCGTACGCGTTGCGCCGCTCGGACGCGAGCAGGTTGTCGGCGGTGACCTACGCGGTGCCCGCCGTGTCGGTGCTGCTGTCCTGGCTGCTGCTCGCCGAGATCCCGGCGGCGCTGGGGCTGCTCGGCGGAGCGCTGTGCCTGCTCGGTGTCGCCATCTCCCGGCGGCGGCAGTCCGCCTAGCGCGCTTCGGCGCCGCCGGGACCACCGCCCTGCCGGAAGGCAAAACCAGGCGGGAAGGCATGATTGGCCCCCATGAGCGAGCACTTCGACGTCCATGGCGGGGCCCGGTTGGTCGGCGAGGTAGAGGTCGTCGGCGCCAAGAACAGCGTGCTCAAACTGATGGCCGCGGCACTGCTGGCCGAGGGCACCACGACCATCACCAACTGTCCCCAGATCCTCGACGTCCCCCTGATGGCGGACGTACTGCGCAGTGTCGGCTGTGAGGTCGTCATCGACGGTGGCACGGCCACCATCACCACCCCGGCTGAGCTGTCGCACCGCGCCGACTCGCCAGCGATGGGCAAGCTGCGCGCGTCCGTCTGCGTGCTGGGCCCGCTGGTCGGGCGGCTGAAGAAGGCCATCGTCGCGCTGCCGGGCGGTGACGCGATCGGCCAGCGCCCGCTGGACATGCACCAGAGCGGCCTGCGCAAGCTGGGCGCCACCACCACCATCGAGCACGGCTGTGTCGTCGCGGACGCGGAGACGCTGCAGGGCGCGCAGGTCTGGCTGGACTTCCCGAGCGTCGGCGCCACCGAGAACATCCTGATGGCCGCCGTGCTCGCCGAGGGCACCACGGTCATCGACAACGCCGCGCGCGAGCCCGAGATCGTCGACATCTGCACGATGCTCACCGAGATGGGCGCCAAGATCGAAGGCGCGGGCACCTCGACGCTGACCGTGCACGGCGTCGAGACGCTGCACCCGACCGAGCACCGCGTGATCGGCGACCGGATCGTCGGCGCGACGTGGGCGTTCGCCGCGGTCATGACCCGCGGCGACCTGACGGTCACCGGCGTCAACCCGCATCATCTCGACCTCGTGCTCGAGAAGCTGCGGCACGCGGGCGCCGAGATCACCACGTTCGACGAGAAGGGCTTCCGGGTCGTCCAGCACGACCGGCCGAAGTCGGTCGACTTCGTCACCCTGCCCTACCCGGGCTTCGCGACGGACCTGCAGCCGTTCGCGGTCGCGCTCTCCGCGGTCTCCGAGGGCACCGCGATGATCACGGAGAACCTCTACGAGGCCCGGTTCCGTTTCATCGAGGAGATGATGCGCCTGTCGGCCGACGCGCGCACCGACGGCCACCACGCCGTCGTCCGCGGCGTCGAGAAGCTGTCGAGCGCGCCGGTGTGGGCGTCGGACATCCGCGCGGGCGCCGGCCTGGTGCTGGCCGGGCTGTGCGCGGACAGCGTCACCGAGGTCTGGGACGTCTTCCACATCGACCGCGGCTACCCGCACTTCGTCGAGAACCTGAACCGCCTCGGCGCGCGGATCCAGCGCGTCGCGGGCGACCCCGACCGCACCTAAGGGCTCGTGAGCGTTTTGGCCGGTTCTAACCGGCCAAAACACTCACGACCCCTGGCGGCGTCGGCGGACCGCGACCAGCGCCGCGCCACCGGCGCCGAGCAGGCCGAGCCCGGTCAGCAGCGGCAGTTCGAGGTCGAACCCGGTGTGCGCCAGCGATTGCGCGCGCTCGGTCGCGACGTCGGCAGGCGCCACGGCCGCGACCACCATCGCCGGGGTCTCGGGACCGGCGGGCGGCCGCCCACCGGGAGGCGTGTCGCCGGGCGGCGTCTTGCCCGGCGGGGTCTCGCCGGGCGTGCACCCGGTGTGTGCCGGGTTGCCACGGCCGACGCCGTGGTTGGTGTCGCATTCGTAGCCCGCGTTGGCGTCGGAGCCGCCGGGTAGCTGGCCGTGCGGATTCTTGTTGTCCGCCTTGCCGACACAGCCCGCGCACGGCTTGCCGTTGGCCTGGCCGCCGCCGTTGCCATTGGCGGAGGCCGAGCCGTCACGGGTGGAGTCGTACGGTCCGTGCGTGTTCGCGCCGTGGCCGGAAAAGTCGGCGCCGGACGGTGGTTGCGGGCTGTTCGTGTCCGGTGTGGACTTCGAGTGCTTGGCGTGGTCCTGCGCGTTGGCGTTCGGATTTCCGCCCTGGTCCGCCCAGGCGGGACTGGTGAGCAGCAGCATGGTCAACAGCGCCGCCGATGCGCCCACCATGGTCTTGGACTTCATGACGCCTCCAAGCTCGGCCCCCAGGCAAGATCGGCCGAACTGTGACTGGCGTTACACTCAGTTATCGAAGGCCAAGGCCGCGCCGAAGCCGACGAGCGCGGTGCCGGTGACGCCGTCGAGCGCGCGGCGGACCTTGCGCTTGCCGAGCCACGCGCGCACCCGGTGCACGAAGAACACGAGCACGAGCTGCCACAGCGTCGCCATTGTCGCGACGGTGCCCGCCAGCAGCAACGCCTCGCCGACGCTGAACGAGGGCGAGAGGAACTGCGGCAGCATCGACACGTAGAACACGAGCACCTTCGGGTTGGTCAGGTTGCACAGCAACCCTTGGCGCCAATAACGTCCGCCGCTCGCCTGCGCGGGTTCGAGCGCGCGGTAGTCGCCACGCCACGCGCCGATCAGCGCGCGGACGCCCAGATAGCAGAGGTACGCCGCGCCTGCCCAGCGCAGCGTGAGGAACACCGGCTCGGAGCGGGTGATCAGCGCGCTCAGCCCGAGCGCTGCCGCGACGCCCTGCGTCAGGTTCCCGGCGCCGATGCCGACGCTCGCCAGCACCCCGCCGCGAGTGCCGCCCGCCAGTGAACTCTTGAGCACCACGGCGGTGTCCGGACCGGGCACCGCGAGCACCAGAAGCACGAAAAGCACGTAACTGCCGTACAAACCCCAGGTCATGAGGCCACGCTAGCCTTCGAGCGCGAGCGCCGCACCGAATCCCACGAGAGCGGTGCCGGTGACGCCGTCGAGCGTGCGGCGGACCTTGCGCTTGCCGAGCCACGCGCGCACGCGGTGGATGAAGAGCATGAGCACCAGCAGCCACGCCATGCCGAGGACGGCCACGGTGTAGGCGAGCAGCAGCGCGTCCCACGTCGAGGTCGTCGCCGGGTCGAGGAACTGCGGCAGCACCGACAGGTACAGCACCAGCACCTTCGGGTTGGTGATGTTCGACAGGAAGCCCTCGCGGAAGCGGCGGAACCCCTTGGCGCGCGAGCGCCCGGAGTCCTCGAGGCCGGTGTAGTCACCGCGCCAGGCTCCGCGCAGCGCCTGGAAACCCAGGTACGCCAGGTACGCGGCGCCGACCCACTTGAGCGTGACGAAGACGGGTTGCGACCGGGCGATGACGACGCCGAGGCCGAGCGCCGCGGCGCTGCCCTGCACGGCGTTGCCCACGAAGATGCCGAAACTGGCCAGCAGCCCGCCGCGCCAGCCGCCCGCGAGCGAGTTCTTCAGCACGACCATGGTGTCCGGGCCGGGCGCCAGCACGATCAGTACGACGATCAGCAGATAGCTGCCGTAAACACTCCACGTCACAGCTGTCGACAGTAGACGGCCGGGCCGGGTGAAAGCTCGCGGATTTCCGTCACAGTGCCTGCGCGATGGCGGCCGCCGTACCGTCGAGCAGCCGCGCGAGGCCGAACGCGTAGTCGTCGCCCGGCGTCTGGAACGTGGGCGAGGCGAACAGTTTCGCGGTCTCGGGAAAACGTTCGGGATCGATGAGCTTCATCAGCGCCATGCCGTAGCGCTGCTCCTCTTCGAGCCGGTCCTCGCCCAGTTCCTGGAAGAGCAGCGCGTGGTTGCGGTTGTAGCCGCTGAACAGCATCAGCGTGCCGACCTTCGCGGGCCAGGCCAGCCCGGTGTCACGCAGCACGCGCAGCGCGCTTTCCATCCAGGCGATCTGGTTCGGGCCGGACGGCGGGCCGCTGATCGGCACCTGGGGCAGCCACGGCCGCCGCTGGTAGACCTCGAGTTCCGCGTACGCCCACAGCGTCAGGCCCTCGCGCCAGCCCGCGTCAGGGGAGAGCTCGGGCGCGGGTCCGATGGCGAAGTCGCGCATGAGCTCCAGCAGCTCGTCCTTGGAGCCCACGTAGCGATAGAGCGACATCGGCGTGACGCCGAGTTCCTTCGCCACCTTGGGCAGCGTCACGCCGGGCAGCCCATCACGGTCCGCCAGGTCGACGGCGGCGCCGACCACGCGTGCGACATCGAGTTCGGCCGGGCGCCCCAGCCGGGACTCCGCCGGAACTCCCCAAAGCCTGCGCAGCTGGTCCGGCAGGTCGTCGGTCATGGCATCCCCTCTCGAAGCTGGTTGCAGTATGTCGCACCTATATAGTATAACTTATATAGTTTATGACGTATGGAAAGTTCGGGGGAACTCATGACGGTTCACACGGCCACTCGTGGCCCGGTACAGCGCACCGAGCGGGCCTTGGCGCCCGACCTGGCGCGTGGGGGAATGCTGCTGTTCATCGCGGTGGCGAACGCGCTCGGCTGCGTGGCGGGCGGCATGCCCGGCTTCGTCCCGACGGCGTCCGGTCTCGACCGCGGGCTCGACTTCTTCATGTTCACGTTCGTGCACAGCCGCGCGTACCCGGTGTTCGCGGTGATGTTCGGCTATGGCCTCGTGCAGCTCGCCCGGCGGCAGGAGCGGTCGGGCGCCGAGCCGGGCCAAGTGCGCTCGGTCCTGCTCCGGCGCAACGCCTGGCTGGTCGGTTTCGGCCTGGTGCACGGGGTTTTGCTCTACTTCGGTGACTTCCTCGGCGCGTACGGCCTGGTCGGCATTGTCGCGACACTCTTGCTGCTGCGCCGGAGCGATCGCGTCTACCGCTTCGTGCCGTGGATCTGGGGCGCCGAGCTGGTGTACGCGCTCGTGTTGTTCGTGATCACGCTGACCGGGGTCACCACGGGCACCGCGAGCGTCCCGGTCGAGCAGGTCGGTTCCCTGGTCGCGCCGGACTACGCGACCTCGGTGCTCGACCGGCTCGGCGAATGGCCGGCGCACACCGCGACCGTGCTGGGCTTCATCCTCATCGTCTGGCTCGGCATGTGGGCGGCACGCAAGCGTTTGCTGGAAGACCCGGCGGCCAACCGCGTCCTCCTGCGCCGCGTCGCGGTCGGCGGTCTGAGCGTCGCTGTCGTCGGTGGTCTGCCGATCGCTCTGGTCAGCGCCGGGCTGCTTTCGGTCGACGAGTCGTCCGCGTCGGCGATGCTGATGCTGCACGGCGTGAGCGGCATGTTCGCCGGTCCCGGTTATGTCGCGCTGTTCGGCCTGCTCGCGCTGCGGCTGGCCAAGCCGGGCCCGTTCGTGGGATCGATCGCCGCGCTGGGGCAGCGCTCGCTGTCGGGGTACCTGCTCCAGTCGGTCGTGTGGCTGCTGGCGCTGGCGCCGTTCACGCTCGCGCTGGGCACCCGCTTCGGCAGCCCGACGGTCACGGCGATCCTGCTCGCGGTCGTGGTGTGGCTGGTCAGCGTGTTCGCGGCGGGCAGGCTCGGGTCGCGGCCCGGTCCCGCGGAGTTCGTGCTGCGGCGGCTGACCTACGGCCGCCGGTGACCTCGTGTCCCCCGGCCTCTTTAGGGGTCGGGGGACACCCCAGACGTGTCTGATTCCACTGGGTCGGGCATGTTACCGGCGGGTATAGTCGATGAATCGTGCTGTGTCCGAGCCGGGAGGTTCACGTGCCCTATCCAACGGATCGCGAACGGGACCGGCCGTGGGTCATGCGCACCTACGCGGGCCATTCGTCGGCGAAGGCGTCGAACGAGCTGTATCGCCGCAACCTCGCCAAGGGCCAGACCGGGCTTTCGGTCGCGTTCGACCTGCCGACGCAGACCGGCTACGACGCCGACCACCAGCTGTCCAAGGGCGAGGTCGGCAAGGTCGGCGTGCCGATCGCGCACATCGGTGACATGGCGCGGCTGTTCGACGGCATCCCGCTGGCCGAGGCCAACACCTCGATGACCATCAACGCGCCCGCGATGTGGCTGCTCGCGCTGTACGTGAGCGTCGCCGAGGATCAGGCCAACGCCGAGGGCAGGCCCGTCGACGAGGTGCTCGCGAAGCTCACCGGGACCACCCAGAACGACATCATCAAGGAATACCTGTCCAGGGGGACCTACATCTTCCCGCCGGGGCCGAGCCTGCGGCTGATCACCGACATGATCGCCTGGACCGTGCACCACGTGCCCAAGTGGAACCCGATCAACATCTGCAGCTACCACCTGCAGGAAGCGGGCGCGACGCCGACACAGGAGGTCGCGTACGCGCTGTGCACCGCCATCGCCGTGCTCGACGCCGTCCGTGACTCCGGTCAGGTCGAGCCCGGCGACATGGCGAAGGTGGTCGCCCGCATCTCCTTCTTCGTCAACGCGGGCGTGCGGTTCGTCGAGGAGATGTCCAAGATGCGCGCGTTCACCGCGCTCTGGGACGAGATCACGCGCGAACGCTACGGCGTGACCGACGCGAAGGCCCGCCGCCTGCGCTATGGCGTGCAGGTCAACTCGCTCGGGCTGACCGAGGCGCAGCCGGAGAACAACGTCCAGCGCATCGTCCTGGAAATGCTCGCGGTCTCGCTCTCGCGCGGCGCGCGGGCGCGCGCGATCCAGTTGCCCGCGTGGAACGAGGCGCTCGGCCTGCCGAGGCCGTGGGATCAGCAGTGGGCGCTGCGGATGCAGCAGGTGCTCGCGTTCGAGACCGATCTCCTTGAGTACGAAGACATTTTCGACGGCTCGCACGTCATCCAGGCCAAGGTCGACGAGATCATGACCGGCGCTCGCGAGGAGATCGCGCGCGTGCAGGATCTCGGCGGCGCGGTCGCCGCCGTCGAAAGCGGCTACATGAAGTCGCAGCTCGTGACCTCGCTCGCCGAATACCGGCGCGGGGTGGAGAACGGCGAGCGGATCCTGGTCGGTGTCAACAAGTTCGACACGACCGAGCCGAGCCCGTTGCAGGCCGAAGGCGCCAAGGCCATCGAAACGATCGACCCCGCGGTGGAGAAGGAAGCCGTCGCGGCGCTCGAAGAATGGCGCAACCAGCGCGACAACGACCTCGTCGAGCGTTCGCTGGAGAAGCTGAAGCTCACCGCCAAGACGACCGACAACCTCTTCGAGGCGACGCTGGCGTGCGCGCGTGCCGGGGTCACCACCGGCGAATGGGCGGGCGCGCTGCGCGAGGTGTTCGGCGAATACCGCGCGCCGACCGGGGTTTCGGCCTCGGCCATGACCGGCAGTGGCAACGCCGAGCTGCTGCGCGTGCGTGACCGGGTCAAGGCGACCGGCGAGGAAATAGGCGAACGGCTGCGGATCCTGGTCGGCAAGCCCGGGCTCGACGGTCACTCCAACGGCGCCGAGCAGGTCGCCGTGCGCGCGCGTGACGTCGGGTTCGAGGTCGTCTACCAGGGCATCCGGCTGACTCCGGAGCAGATCGTCGCGGCCGCCGTGCAGGAAGGCGTGCACGTCGTCGGGCTTTCGGTGCTGTCCGGCTCGCATTTGGAGGTCGTGCCGCAGGTGGTCGACGGCCTGCGCGCCGCGGGCGCGGGTGACGTGCCGGTGATCGTCGGCGGCATCATCCCGCCCGACGACGCGAAGCTGCTGACCGATCGCGGGATCGCGCGGGTGTTCACGCCCAAGGACTACGAGCTGACCGACATCATGGACGGCATCGTGAGCCTGGTCCGGGAAAGGCATGGGTTGAAGGAGTCGTGAGTGGTACGGCCGGTTAGAACCGGCCGTACCACTCACGACTACAGAAGTTCTTTGGTGGTCACGACTTTCGCGAAGCCGCCGCCCCGCAGGTTGGTGGCGGTGGCTTCGCTGAGCTGGCCGGCCGTGAGGCCTTCCAGGTCGAAGGTGTACGTGGCGTCGAGTGCGAAAGTGACGTCGTAGCCCAGGTTTCCGCCGACGCGGCTCGTGGTCTCGCAGCACATGTTCGTCTGGATGCCCGCGATCACGATGCTCGTGATGCCCCGCGTCTTCAGCCAGCCGTCGAGGTCGACGTCGCCGTGGAACGCCGAGTTCACCTTCTTGCCGAACACCAGATCCGCGCGCACACCGTCCAGAATGGACTGGAAGTCGTTGCCTTCCTGACCGGGCCGCAGGGGCGAGTCCGGTTTGGTGGAGTCGTGGTGCACCAGCACGATCGGCTGCCTCCGCTCCTGCCACGCGTCGAGCAGCGCCTTGATGTTCGCCTCGGCGTCAGGGTTGTCGCGCTTGCCCCAGTACGGGTCGTCGAAGCCTTTTTGCACGTCGATCACGATCAATGCGGTCGTCATACGGCCAGTCTGCGCGCGTCGCCCTGCCGGACGGGAGTGGCGAAGAACGCGCGATGCGGTACTTTTCTGCCATGCGTACCGTGGGTGTCCTCCTGCTGCCGGGCAGCCGGTCGTTCGACCTCGCCGTGATCGGGGAGGTCTGGGGTGTCGACCGCACCGACGACGGCATCGGCCCGTTCGAGCTGCGGTTGTGCAGTGCCGGCCGCGCGCCGGTCGACCTGCGTCCGGTTGGCAAAGTCGTTGCCACGCATGGGCTTTCCGGGCTCAAGGACTGCGATCTCGTGCTCGCGAGCGGCCGCGTCGACCCGCTCGCGGCCGTCCCCGATTCGGCCGTCCGCGCACTGCGGAGCGCGGACCGGGTCGCCGCGTTGTGCTCCGGCGCGTTCACCCTCGCGGCCGCCGGGCTGCTCGACGGCCGCGCCGCCACCACGCACTGGCGCCTGCTCGACGACCTCGAACGCGTCGCGCCCGCCGCGGACGTCCAGCGCGACGTGCTGTACACCGACGACGGCGACGTGCTCACCTCGGCGGGCGTCGTCGGCGGCCTCGACCTCTGCCTGCACCTGGTGCGCAAGGACCACGGCGCGGACGTCGCCGCCGCGCTCGCCAGGCGGCTGGTCATGCCGCCCGCCAGGGAAGGCGGGCAACGGCAGTACGTCGACCTGCCGGTGCCGCCACGGCCGTCGCGCCCCGGCATCGCGTCCACAATGGACTGGGCGATGACCAGGCTCGGCAGCGAGATTGGCGTCGAGGACCTGGTGGCGCACGCGGGCATGAGCGCGCGGACGTTCCACCGGGAGTTCACCGCCGCCGCGGGCGCCACCCCCGGCCGGTGGCTGCGGGTGCAGCGCGTCCGGCATGCGCAGCGCCTGCTCGAAGCCACCGACCTGCCGGTCGAGCGGATCGCGCGGCGTTCGGGACTCGGCACCGCGGCGAACCTGCGCCGCCGGATGCACGCCGAACTCGGCGTCGGCCCCGATTCCTACCGGCGCACCTTCCGGCAAAGCGCGTAACGTCCCTGACCATGGCTGAGTACGAGCACATCCTCGTCAAGCGCGAGGAAGACACCATCACCATCACGATGAACCGGGCCGCGCGCCGCAATTCGCTGTCCGACCAGCACCTGGCCGAGCTGCTCGTCGCGTTCCTGGAGGCCGGGGACTCGGACGCGACCGGCGTCGTGCTCGCCGGTGCCGGGCCGGTCTTCTCCGCCGGGCACGACTTCGCCGACGTCTCCTCGCGTGACCTGATGGGCGTGCGCGAGCTCCTGCAGCTGTGCACCGAGCTGATGGCGACCATGCAGTCCATCCCGCAGGTCGTCATCGCCAGGGTGCACGGCCTCGCCACTGCGGCGGGTTGTCAGCTGGTCGCCTCGTGCGACCTCGCGGTGGCCGCCGAGTCGGCCGGTTTCGCCCTGCCCGGCGGCAAAGGCGGCTGGTTCTGCCACACGCCCGCGGTGCCCGTCGCCCGCGCGGTCGGCCGCAAGCGCCTGATGGAGCTCGCGCTGACCGGCGACGTCATCGACGCCGCGACCGCGCTCGACTGGGGCATGGTCAACCGCGTGGTCCCCGACGCCGAGCTCGACACGGCGGTCGCCGACCTGCTCGCCCGCGCCACCAGGGGCAGCCGCGCGAGCAAGGCGCTGGGCAAGCAGACGCTCTACGCCCAGCTCGACCGCCCGGAGAAGGACGCCTACGCGCTCGCGCTCGAAGTGATGGCCGCGGCGTCCCAGCTGCCCGGCGCCCGTGAGGGCATGGCCGCCTTCCTCGAAAAGCGCGCCCCCGAATGGACCGACTGACCGGGATAAAGCCCGCTGAACTCCGCGAGATTTAGCGGGCTTTATCCCGTTCGTAGAGCAGGAGATGCGCGTACGCGGCGATCGACTGCGAGTCGGTGATCATTCCGGTGGAGATCATCTTTTCGAGCTCCGCGCGGCTGAACCACGCACTGCGCATGTCCTGCTCCTCGGTCTCGCGCTCGGGCTCGCCTTCGGTGAGGTCGAGCGCGAGGAAGACGCGTCCACGCTGGCTGACGAACCCCGGCGCGCAGTCGATCAGCCCGAGCTCGACCAGGGAACCGGCCCGCAGCCCCGTTTCCTCGCGCAGCTCACGCGCGGCGAGCTCACCCGGTTCGACGTCGGCGAGGTCGGGAGCGGTGCCCTGCGGGAATTCCCAGCGCCGTAGCCCCAGCGGATACCGGAACTGCTCGACCAGCCGGAACCGGTCGCCGTCGAACGGGATGACCAGCGCGTAGGCCGGTTTGTCGACCACGCCGTAGATCCCGGCGGAGCCATCGGGGCGCCGGATCTCGTCCTCGCGCACGGTCATCCAGGCGTTGCGATACACCTCGCGTGAGCTCACGCTCTCAATGGGGTCCACCCGATCAGTATCTCCGGTGTTGTCCTACCCTCGGCGGGTGCGCCTCGTTCTCGCTCGCTGCCAGGTCGACTACGCCGGCCGTCTGACCGCCCACCTGCCCATGGCGAACAGGCTGCTGTTGGTCAAGTCGGACAACTCCGTGTCCGTGCATTCCGACGACCGCGCCTACAAGCCGCTGAACTGGATGACGCCGCCGTGCTGGCTCATCGAGGACGGCAAGACGTGGATCGTCGAGAACAAGGCGGGCGAGAAGCTCGTCATCACGATCGAAGAGATCTTCCACGAGCACACGCGCGAACTCGGCGCCGAGCCCGGCCTGCAGAAGGACGGCGTCGAGGCGCACCTGCAGGAACTGCTCGCCGAGCACATCACCACCCTCGGCGAGGGCCACACCCTGGTCCGCCGCGAGTTCCCGACGGCCATCGGCCCGGTCGACATCATGGCCCGCGACGCCGACGGCCGCAGTGTCGCCGTCGAGATCAAGCGCCGCGGCGAGATCGACGGCGTCGAGCAGCTCACCCGTTATCTCGAGCTCCTCAACCGCGACCCGCTCCTCGCCCCCGTGCAGGGCGTCTTCGCGGCCCAGATCATCAAGCCGCAGGCCCGCACCCTCGCCGAGGACCGCGGCATCCGCTGCCTGACCCTGGACTACGACGCGCTGCGCGGCATCGAAAGCGACGAATTCCGCCTGTTCTAAAGGGTTTGTGGCTCAGGCCACCGGCAAGAATTTCCCCGCCTGTCCCGGCTGAAATTCCCCAAGCAACCGCCGAACGCGGTACCGTTGGTGCACGTGCATCTGGCACATGCATTTGCACGGTCGAGCCCAGGGCGAGGGGAGATTTCGACATGACTGCTGAGCCTCCGGACCTGCCGCGCTACCGAGTCATGCTGGCGCTGGACATCGAAGGCTCGACCGCCAGAACGAACCCCGCCAAGGCCGAACTGCGCCGCGTCATGTACGAACTGCTCGACGAGGCCCTGCTCGCCGGCGGTATTTCCGAGGCCCACCGCGACGCGCTGGTCGACCGCGGCGACGGCGTGCTCGCCCTGATCCGCCCCGTCGACGAGGTCCCGAAGACGGCCTTGCTCAACCCGGTCATCCCGACGCTGAGCAAGCTGCTGGCCGCCCACGACTCACTCCACCCCGACCACCGCTTCCGCCTGCGCGCGGTGGTCCACGCCGGCGAGGTCCACCACGACGGCCACGGCAACTTCGGCGAAGCGCTCGACGTCGCCTTCCGGTTGCTGGACGCGCCCGCGGTCAAAGCGGCATTGGAGCAGACGGACGAGCCGGTCGCTTTGGTGGTTTCCGATGACATTTACCGCTGCGTGGTGAAGCACGGTTATGAGGGCATCGACGTCGGCCGGTTCGCCCCGCTCGTCACGTTGCAG
The DNA here is from genome assembly GCF_900107045.1 of Amycolatopsis xylanica. GTDB lineage: Bacteria > Actinomycetota > Actinomycetes > Mycobacteriales > Pseudonocardiaceae > Amycolatopsis > Amycolatopsis xylanica. Next base: position 485,265 of record NZ_FNON01000003.1, on the reverse strand, counting down.
CTCGCGGGGATCCAGCATCGCGGCTGGGTGCATATCCCGGAGTCACTCGAAGTGGCCCACTGCGACGAGTACGCATCGAAAGTAAGCCTTCGGTAGCGTCGTAAACGCCCTTTGTCCGGTATGGCCTCGCTGCGTTCCTCTGTGGATCCGAGACCAAACCGTTCTCTTGTTCGCGTATTTATTGCGTGTCCCGCGCCTCTCACGGGGCGCGAGAAAGTAACGGATTAGCTTAGTTGAATGGTGCACGATCATTACTTTTCCGGAAATCCCTGCGCCATTCAGGTGAGATCCCCACCTGGCCGTTGTGTGCTGTGTCACACTCGAATTCGAGGAGCCATGACGGACGCCCGTCGTGGCTGGAGGGGTGGCCGCCTGGTCGCACGACTTGCCGTCGTACCAATGGTTTTTCGTCCGCCTCCATGCTCGCCCGCTGTAACGGGACAGGAGGAATCCCATGCGTTATCGCCCGATGGACACCGATCCGGCCGACCCCAGACTCGGCCGTTTCATTCCGGATGACTGGCGCCACGTTGAGCGTTATCCGCTCACCGCGCTCGCCGCCGACGAACTGCCCACGCGCGTCCCCGTCGTCATCGGAGTCAACTGGTACACCGAATTCGACAAGCCGGAGAAAGACGCCGTTTCCGGCGAGTTCTTCGTCGCCAAGAAGGGCGCGAAGTCGCTCACCCGCATCCGCGGCGGGCACTGCGTCTGCCTCGAGCCCGGCGGCGACCCGGACACCGACGGGCGGCAGAAGTTCTACGACCAGGGCCGTGAAGGCGCCTGTGTCGGCTTCGGCTGGTCGCGAGCGATGTCGATCTTCAACTCGGACCTCTACGCCGCGCGCTGGCTGTGGGACACGGCCAAGAAGCGTGACCAGTGGCCAGAGACGAACCCCGGCGACGACAACGGCACCTCGGTCCGCGCGGCCGCCGAGGCACTCGTCGAACTCGGGCACGTGACCTGGAGCGACATGTACGTCGACGACGACTGGCACAAGCGCGAGAAGTACACACCGGACGTCAACAAGGGACTCAAGGTCTTCCGCTGGGCCAAGAACGTCGAGGACGTCCACGCCGTACTCGGCAACGAGCGCGCCGACAAGCTCGGCGCGGTGCCCTTCCTCAACTCGTGGGGCATGGGCTATCCGCACCGCACCTACATGCCCGACGACGTGCTCGCCCGCCTGCTCGAGGAGGAAGGCGAGATCGCCGTCCCGACCGACCGCTGAACCCCGATGCGCCGGGCAGGCCCCGCCCTGCCCGGCGTTTTCGAGCCCGTCACGACGGCCGTGCCATTTGTCATGGGAGAGCCGTGACAGACGACGGGCGTTTCGAAGGCGTGGGCTTCTTAAGCTCGCCGCATGACCGAAAACGCCACCCCGCTTCCGCCGCTGCCCGATGTGCGGACCCGTGTCCCGGTGGGCACGATCGTGGTTCTCGCCTGCTGGGCGACGGGCACGGCGCTGTACCACCTCGGGGCCGTCGGATTGTTCTTGGCGGTGCGACGGGATCCGGACGCGCTGGCGGCCGGGCAGGTGTGGCGGCTGATCTCACCCGTCCTGGTCCAGCCGGACCCGCTGCCGTCCGTACTCGGGCTGGCCGTGCTGGCAGCTGTGGTCGGGACCATCGCCGAGCGGACGCTGGGAACCGGTCGCCTCGTCGTGCTGCTGACGGCCGGGGCGCTCGCCGGCCATGGCGTGGGCGAGCTGTGGCAACCGTTTTCCGGTGGTGTGTCCGTGGCGTTCTGCGGTCCGCTCGGCGCGTTGGCCGTGTACTCGCTCAGCCGGCGGCGCCAGGTCGTCGCGGCCGGGATCGTGCTCGCCGGCGCGGCCGTGCTGAGCGTGAGCACCGACATCCACGGGCCCGCGATACTGGCCGGCGCGGCCGCCGGGTTCTTACTGGTGCGGACAAAAAAGCAGGACAACCGACGGACTGTCACCCGGCCGGGCTGCCGCGCCTGAATCCATGCAGTAGGGTCCGCGATTAACGCGATACCAGCGTTTTTGGTGGACAACTGGAGGTGGCTCGGTGCACGTCCTTGCGGAGGCGAATCTGCGGCTGGACGCCAGCGCGATCGACTACGTGCTGCTGGCGTTCTACTTCGTTCTCGTGCTGGGCATCGGCGCGCTGGCCAGGAGGCAGGTGTCGAGCAGCCTCGACTTCTTCCTCTCCGGTCGTTCGCTGCCCGCCTGGGTCACCGGTCTCGCGTTCATCTCGGCGAACCTCGGCGCGGTCGAGGTCATGGGCATGTCCGCCAACGGCGCCCAGTACGGGATGCCGACGTTCCACTACTTCTGGATCGGCGCGGTCCCGGCGATGCTGTTCCTCGGCATCGTGATGATGCCGTTCTACTACGGCTCGAAGGTGCGCAGCGTTCCCGAGTTCATGCGCCGCCGGTTCGGCAAGCCCGCGCACCTGGTCAACGGCATCAGCTTCGCCGCGGCGCAGGTGCTCATCGCGGGCGCGAACCTGTTCCTGCTGGCCAGCGTGGTGAACCTGCTGCTCGGCTGGCCGCTGTGGGTGTCGATCGTCGCCGCCGCGTTCATCGTGCTCTCCTACACCGCGCTGGGCGGGCTGTCGGCCGCCATCTACAACGAGGTGCTGCAGTTCTTCGTGATCGTCGCCGCGCTGCTGCCGCTGACGATCGTCGGCCTGGTCAAGGTCGGCGGCTGGCAGGGCCTGGTCGACAAGGTCACCAACTCGCCGGGCGGCGCCGAGCAGCTGCACTCGTGGCCCGGTGACAACCTCACCGGCTTCGGCAACAACTTCCTCTCCATCCTCGGCCTGGTCTTCGGACTGGGGTTCGTGCTCTCGTTCGGCTACTGGACGACGAACTTCGTCGAGGTCCAGCGCGCGATGGCGTCGAAGAGCATGTCGGCGGCCCGCCGGACGCCGATCATCGGCGCCTTCCCGAAGATGTTCATCCCGTTCATCGTGATCATCCCCGGCATGATCGCCGCGGTCAGCGTGTCCGAGTACGTCAAGGACAAGCAGGTGCTGCTCGACGGCGGCAAGGCCGAAAGCGGCGTCACCTTCAACAACGCGCTGCTGCTGCTCATGCGCGACCTGCTGCCGAACGGCATGCTCGGTGTCGCGATCGCCGGTCTGCTGGCGTCGTTCATGGCGGGCATGGCGGCGAACCTGTCCGCCTTCAACACGGTGTTCACCTATGACATCTGGCAGACCTACGTCAAGAAGGACAAGCCGGACGGCTACTACCTCAACCTCGGCCGGATCGTCACCGCCGCCGCCACCGTGCTGGCGATCGGCACCGCGTTCATCGCGTCGAACTCCGCGAACATCCTGAACTACCTGCAGGACCTGTTCTCCTTCTTCAACGCGCCGCTGTTCGCGACCTTCATCCTCGGCATGTTCTGGAAGCGGATGACGCCCGCCGCCGGCTGGATCGGCCTCGTCGCGGGCACGGGTTCGGCCATCACCATCTGGGCGCTGTCGCAGGCCGAGGTGATCGGGCTGAAGGGCCAGGGCACCAGCTTCGTCGCCGCGGGTGTCGCGTTCGCCGTCGACATCCTGGTGAGCGTGGTCGTTTCGCTGGCCACCAAGCCGAAGCCGGACAGCGAGCTCGTCGGGCTCGTCTACTCGTTGACTCCGAAGGACTCGCTCAAGCACGACGACACCGGGGAGAACTCCGGGTGGTATCGCAAGCCCGCGCTGCTCGCCGGCATCGTGCTGGTCATCACCATCGCCCTCAACATCGCCTTCTAGGAGGTAACCATGGCTGATCCGAAGAAGACACAGAAGGCCGGTGCCTTCGACATCCGCCTGATCATCGCGATGCTCACCGGCGTGTACGGGCTGGTGCTCACCATCATGGGGATCGGTTTCACCACCGACGCCGACCTGGCGAAGGCGGCTGGCGTGAACATCAACCTGTGGGCCGGGATCGGCATGCTGGTGTTCACCCTGCTCTTCGTGGTGTGGGCGAAGGTCAGGCCGATCGTGGTGACGCCGCCGGAAGAACAGGGCGAATAACCGGGTTGTCCCAGCACACCGTCGATCAGCCCGCTACCGTGCTCCGCGTGCTACCTCGATACCGTCTCACGCCCTTGTCCGGCACGGTTTTGCTCGGAGCCCTCCTGCTCGTGGCCGGCTGCGGCGCCGACCTGGGCAAGGAGAACTTCGCGCGCACCACGATCCCCGCGGCGAGCGGCGACGGCGTGCCGACCGGTGAGATCACCGACAAGGCGGTGTCCGCCGACGCGCTGCGCGCGATCGACACGTGCAAGCTGATCGACAAGACGGCGCTCGCGGACCTGGGCACGGCCTCCGAGCCGAGGATGTCCGATCCCTCGAACTGCCGCAACGACGTCAAGGACGTCGGTGGCAAGAAGATCGACATCTCGCTCGAGCTGGGCACCGCCATTCTCCAGGCGTCCAACCCGCAGGGCGTGGTCGCGGGGCTTCCGCAGGTGCTCAGGCCGGGTAAGGACGGTGCCCCGGAGTGCGCGCTCGGCGCGGTGACGTCCAAGCAGCTCGGGATCGGCATCACGGTCAACGTGACCTACCCGGGCGGCGACGCGTGCAAGACCGCGACCGCGCTGATGGAGAAGGTGGTCAAGCGGCTGCGTGACGCGAACCCGCCCAAGTACGCGTTGGCGAAGGGCTCGCTGGTCGCGGCGGACCCGTGCGTGAGCGTGGACGACGCGGTGATCAAGGAACTCGCGCCCGCGGCCAACAAGGTGATCGTCGACCTGCATCACTGCACCTGGAGCGGCAGCGGTCAGCGGCTGACGATCGAGTACGACAACGACGGTATCGCGCCCTCCGAGGGCCGCGGCTACGTCAAGGCCGACGTGCCAGGGGTGACCGCGTTCCAGAAGCCGGAGACCGGCATGGCGAAATGCAGCGTCAGGTGGACGCACCTGCCGCTCGAAGGCGACCGCGTCGAGCTCGTCACCGTGGGCTTCCAGAACGACCACAGCAAGGACCCGGTCGCGGACGGCTCCTGCGCCAAGGCGGTCAAGGCGGCGAAGACCGTCGTGCCGAAACTGCCGAAGCCGTAGCGGGTTGTCGTCAGCTCCGCTGCGCGGTAGACAGGCTTTGCCCTGTCCGAAGATGCACGGAGGCAAGTCGTGAAGAAGATCATCAACGATCCGGCGGACGTGGTCGCGGAGTCACTGCGCGGGCTCGCGCTCGCCCACGGCGACGTGCTGCGTGTCCAGGAGGATCCGGCGCTGGTCATCCGCGCCGACGCGCCGGTCGAGGGCAAGGTCGCGGTGATCTCCGGCGGTGGCTCCGGCCACGAGCCGCTGCACGGCGGCTTCGTCGGCACCGGGATGCTGCACGCCGCCGTGCCCGGCGCGGTGTTCACCTCGCCGACGCCGGACGCGGTCGAAGCCGCCGTCGCGGCCACCGCCGGCCCGGCGGGTGCGCTGCTGATCGTCAAGAACTACACCGGTGACGTGCTGAACTTCGAGACCGCGGCCGAGCTCGCCGAGGCCGAAGGCACCCCGGTGCGCAGCGTGGTGATCGACGACGACGTCGCGGTCAAGGACTCGACGTACACCGCGGGCCGCCGCGGCGTCGGCGGGACCGTGCTACTGGAGAAGATCACTGGCGCGGCCGCCGAGCGCGGTGATTCGCTTGACGACGTGGAAACGCTGGCGCGCAAGGTGATCGGCCAGGTCCGCTCGATCGGCGTCGCGCTCACCGCGCCGACCGTGCCGCACGCGGGCACGCCCAGCTTCGACCTCGCCGACGACGAGATCGAGTTCGGCATCGGCATCCACGGCGAACCCGGCCGCGAGCGGATACCGCTCGAATCCGCCGACGCGCTCGTCGCACGGCTGGTCACGGCCATCGTCGAGGACCTGCCGTTCGCTTCGGGCGACGAGGTGCTGCTGTTCACCAACTCGATGGGCGCCACCCCGCTGGTCGAGCTCTACCTGGCGCACGGCATCGCCGAAAAGCTGCTCGCGGAGCGCGGGATCACCGTCACCCGCAGACTGGTGGGACCGTACATCACCAGCCTCGAAATGCAGGGGATCAGCTTGACACTGTTGAAGCTCGACGCCGAACTCACCGCGCTCTGGGACGCACCGGTCAACACACCGGCGTTGCGCTGGGGGATCTGACCATGGGTTGTGGAGCCGAAGGGGTGACGAAGGCGGTGCTCGCGGCCGCGGGGGTGGTCGCCGAGCACCGGACCGAACTGATCGAGCTCGACCGGGCGATCGGCGACGCCGACCACGGCGAGAACATGAACCGCGGGTTCACCGTGGTCGTGGCCGCGCTCGCGGACGCCACCCCGGAAACCCCGGGTGAGGTGCTGAAGATCGCGGCCAAGACGCTGATCTCGAAGGTCGGCGGTGCGGCCGGGCCCCTGTACGGCACGGCTTTCCTGCGCGCCGCGACCAAGGCGGCCGATCAGTCCGAAGTAGACGCTCAGGCCGTCGTCGAGCTGCTGCGCGCGGCGCTGGACGGCGTGCGGGCGCGCGGCAAGGCCGAGGTCGGCGACGCGACGATGATCGACGCACTGACCCCGGCCGTCGCCGCCGCCGAAGCGGCCGCGGCCGTGGCGGGCGCGGACATCGCGGCCGTGCTGAGCGCGGCGGCCGACGCGGCCGACCAGGGCGCGGAGTCCACAGTGGACCTCGTGCCGCGCAAGGGCAGGGCGTCGTATCTGGGTGAGCGGGCGGTCGGGCACATGGATCCCGGCGCGCGCTCGACCGCGTTGATCCTGCGCGCCTTCGCGGAGGCGGCACGGTGACCGTCGGCCTGGTTCTCGTTTCACACAGCGCGAAACTCGCCGAAGGCCTGGCCGAACTGGCCGCGCAGATGGCGCCCGACGTGGTCATCATCCCGGCCGGTGGCCTTGAGGACGGCAGCATCGGCACCGACTACGACGAAGTGGTCGCCGCCGCGCAGCGCGCCGACTCCGGCGACGGCGTGGTGCTGCTCTACGACCTCGGCAGCGCCCAGATGACGGCCGAGCTGGCCGTCGAGTCGCTGCCCAACCCGTCGACCGCGCTCGTCGCGGACGCCCCGCTCGTCGAAGGCGCCGTCGCGGCCGCCGTCGCCGCGCAAGGCGGGGCTTCGGTCTCGGATGTCGCCGGTGCCGCGGCGGCGGCAGGCGCTCCGCCCGATTTCGACGAGCTGGCGGAGGTCGAAGGCGACCTCGTCGTCGAACTGCGGCTGCGCAACGACGTCGGCCTGCATGCCAGGCCGGCGGCGCTGCTCGCGCGCAGCATCGCGGACCTCGACGCGGAAGTCAGCGTCCGGCTCGGCGAGCAGGAGGCCGACGCACACAGCGTGCTCGCGCTCATGTCGCTCGGCGCGCGCCAAGACGACCGGATCGTGGTGCGCGCGCGTGGCGCCCAGGCGGCCGACGCCGTCGCGAAGGTCAAGAGCCTGGTGGAAGGAAACTTCGGGGAATGAGACTGTTCGCGGTGCTCGCCGCCGTGCTGGCGCTGGCGGGGTGCACCGCGACGGTCCCCGAAGGGCCCGAGAGAACCCCGGACTACCTGCAGCTGGCCGGGCGTGCCGTCTTCGGCGACTTCAACACCGTCGACTACTGCAGCCTGCTCGACCCGGCCGCGGCGACCAAGCACGGTGGCACTGAGCCGACCAAGGGGCTTTCGTCGTTCGACTACTGCTCGCTGCTGGTCAAGGTCGGCGGCAAAGAGGTCACCGTCGAGGTCGGCTATCTCGGCACCAAGGAATCCCGCCGGGCAGGCGACCGCGTGCCCGACGAAAGCAAGAAACTCCCGCACGGTCTGGTCGCCGAGCGCGGCACGTCGTCCGGCGAGGGGGACTGCGCGTACTACCTCCGGTTCGTCGACCAGGTCACCGTCCGGGCGACCGCGAGCCGGTACCCGAACGACGGAGTGCCGAAGTCGGCGTTGTGTGACATCAGCGCCGACGTGCTGGACGGGATCATCGCGTCAGTCTCGGCGAACCAGGTCCGCCATCAGTTGTTCAGGGCGGGGTCGCTCGGCACGGCCGACGCCTGCGCGCTGCTCGACGACGCGCGGGTGAGCGCGGAGCTCGGCGCGACCGTGTCGAAGTCGGTCATCCCGTCGAAGCATCGCTGTGAGTGGGTGGCGCACGGCGGCTCGTCGGTGTTGCTCAATTTCGTCAACGACGTCCTCCCGCCGGGCGCGTCGGAGGTCACCCCGTATCCGCCGAAGCTCTGCAAGGTCCAGAAGGTGCTCGGACCCGCACCCGGCGCGAAGGTCGGCGAGGTCGAGTTCGCTTCGCTGACGGTCAACTCGACGACCGACAAGGAGCCGTGCGAGGTCGGCCGCGCACTCGCGAGCGTGGCCTGGCCGAAGCTGCCCGCGGCGTGAGTTAGGTCGTTCTGACTCGATTCCGACAGGCTTCGGGCGGTCTCGCATGGCACTATCAGGAGAAACTACCAGCGAGTAACCACCGGAGGCCGGTTGTGGCACGGGAAATCGCGAGTGTGGGAGTGATCGGTCTCGGCACCATGGGTGCGGGGATCACCGAGGTCCTGGCCAGGAGTGGCGTGCCGGTAGTCGCCGTCGAGATCGACGACGAGGGCGTCAAGCGGGGGCGTGGGCACCTCGAGCACTCCACCGAGCGAGCGCTGAGCGGTGGCAAGCTGGATCAGGCGTCGCGTGTGGAACTGCTCGATCGGGTGCGCTACACGACCTCGCTCTCGGATCTGTCCGATGTGGACCTGGTGATCGAGGCCATCCCGGAGAGCTTCGACGCCAAGGCCGATTTGTTCATCCAGCTGGACAAGATCACCGGCCCCGAAACGATCTTCGTGTCCAACACGTCTTCGCTGTCGATCACCGAGATCGGTGTGCACACTTCGCGCCCCGGCAAGGTCGTCGGGATGCACTTCTTCAACCCCGCTCCCGTGCTGAAGCTGGTCGAGGTCGTCCGCAGCGTGGTCACCGAGCCGGACGTGGTCGCCGACGTGGTCGCGTTCGCCGAGAAGCTGGGCAAGACACCGGTGGTGATCGGTGACCGGGCGGGTTTCATCGCCAACGCGTTGCTGTTCGGCTATCTCAACCACGCGGTGCGGATGTACGAGCAGCGCTACGCCACCCGCGAGGACCTCGACGCCGCGATGCGGTTCGGCTGCGGCTACCCCATGGGGCCGCTGGCGCTGCTGGACTTGATCGGCCTGGACACCGCGTACGAGATCCTCGACACGATGTATCACCAGTCGCGCAATCGTTTGCACGCACCGGCTCCGCTGCTGAAGCAGATGATCACCGCGGGCCTGCTCGGCCGTAAGTCCGGCCGTGGTTTCTACAGCTACGACGGTGTCGACTCGCCCAACGTGGTCACCGACGGTGAGACGCCTTCGGCCACTGTGGACTCGGCGGCGGTGCGCCCGGTGCGCAAGGTCGGCGTGGTCGGCACGGGCACGATGGCCACCGGCATCGTCGAGGTCTTCGCCAAGCGCGGTTACGACGTCATCCTGCGGGCACGCAGCGCGGACAAGGCGGCGGCTTCCGTCGCGCGGGTGAAGAAGTCGCTGGACAAGGCCGTGGTGAAGGGCAAACTGTCCGAAGAGGACGCTGCGGCGGCGCTGTCCCGCATCACGCCCGCGGTCGAGTTCGAGGAACTGGCCGACGTCGACCTGGTGGTCGAGGCCGTGGCCGAGGAACTCGCGATCAAGCAGGCCGTGTTCGCCGCGCTCGACGACGTCGTGAAGCCGGGCGCGATCTTGGCGACCACCACGTCCTCCTTGCCGGTCATCGAATGCGCGGCCGCGACCTCCCGGCCGTCCGATGTGGTCGGCCTGCACTTCTTCAACCCGGCCCCGGTGATGAAGCTGGTCGAGATCGTGTCGACGATTTCGACCGCGCCCGACGTGCTCGCGACCGTGCGGGCATTGTGCGGCGCGCTCGGCAAGCACCCGGTGCGCTGCGGCGACCGGGCGGGCTTCATCGTCAACGCGCTGCTGTTCCCGTATTTGAACGACGCGGTGAAGATGCTGGAAGCGCACTACGCGGAGGCCGAGGACATCGACACGGCCATGAAGGTCGGCTGCGGCCTGCCGATGGGGCCGTTCGAGCTGCTGGACGTCGTCGGCCTCGACGTGTCGCTGGCGATCCAGCGCACCCTGTTCAACGAGTTCCGCGAAGAAGGTTTCGCGCCGGCGCCACTGCTGGAGCACCTGGTGACCGCCGGGCGGCTCGGCCGCAAGACCGGCAAGGGCTTCAAGGACTACACCGCGCGGTAAGCCGGTCGCGCCGGTACGGGACAAAGCCCGCTTTACTCCGCTCCCGCCGTGGGCGGGAGCAGTGGCCCGCCTGCCCAGTGCTGGAAGACGAGGTTGGTGTGGACGCGGGCGACCTCGTCGCGCGCGGTGAGTTCGTCGAGGACGAGGCGCTGGAGGTCACCGGCCGAGGTGGTGGCGACGTGCGCGAGGAAGTCGTCGGGACCGGTGAGGTGGTAGACGGCGCGGACTTCGGGCTGGGCCAGCAGGTGTTCGATGAACGGGTCGACCAGCGGACGGCGGTGCGGGCGGACCTGGACGAACAGGAACGCCTCCAGCGGACGGCCGAGTTTCGCGGCGTCCACTGTGGCGCGCTGGCCGGTGATCACGCCGGTGGCGCGCAAGCGGTTGACGCGGTCGAGACAGGTCGACGGCGCGATGCCGACCGCGGCCGCGAGCTCCTTGTTCGTGACCCGCGAATCGTTCTGCAGGATGCGCAGGATTTCAAGATCAACCGTACTCAGTTCGACGGATCCGGACATCCGCGAATTATATCCGAGTCCATTGCGGATGTTCCGGTGAACGGGCGACCCTTCCCGCATGACCTCAGCGATGCGGACCCGAGCCGTGCATGCCGGGCGTGACGATCTCACCGACCTCGGCCTGCACGCTGCCCCTCTCGACCTGTCCACCACCTACCCGTCCCGCGACAGCGCCGACGAGGCGCGCAGGCTGGACGTGTTCGCGACCGGTGCGCTCGATCCGGGCACCCCGGTCTACGGCCGGATCTCCAACCCCACCGTCGAGCGGTTCGAGCGGGCCATCGCGGAACTCGAAGGCTTCGAGCACGCGGTCGCCTTCGCGAGCGGGATGGCCGCGGTCTCGGCGAGCCTGCTGGCGGCGGTCGCGCAGGGCAAGCGGCACGTGGTCGCGGTCCGCCCGGTTTATGGCTGCACGGACCACATCCTGACGTCGGGGCTGCTCGGCACCGAGGTCACCTGGGCCTCGCCGGAGACGCTCGCGAGCGAGCTGCGTCCCGACACCGGCCTCGTTTTCGTTGAGACACCGGCGAACCCGACGTTGAGCGAGGTCGACATCGCCGCGCTCGTCGCCGTGTGCGGTGACGTGCCGTTGCTGGTCGACAACACCTTCGCGACGCCGGTGCTGCAGCGTCCTGGCAGGCTCGGCGCGAGCCTGGTGCTGCACAGCGCGACCAAGTTCCTCGGCGGGCACGGAGACGTCATGGGCGGCGTTGTCGCCTGTGGCGCCGAGGAAGCCGCGCGTTTGCGTCAGATTCGCTTTGCCACCGGCGGAATCCTGCACCCGCTTGCCGCGTACCTGTTGCTGCGCGGGCTTTCCACGCTGCCGCTACGCGTGACGGCCGCTTCGGCGACCGCGGCCGTGCTGGTCGAGCGGTTGCGCGAGCACCCGGGTGTCCGTGCCGTGCACTACCCGGGTATCGGCGGGCCGCTGGTCGCGTTCGAGGTCGAAGGCGACCCGCACGCGGTCATCGCCGCGGTCCGGCTGATCACGCCCGCGGTCAGCCTGGGCAGTGTCGACACGCTGATCCAGCACCCGGCTTCGATCAGCCACCGCATCGTCGAAGAGGGCGATCGCCATGGCGCGGGCGTGACCGACAACCTGCTTCGGATGTCGGTCGGCCTCGAAGACGTCGAGGACCTTTGGCACGACCTCGACCAGGCGCTGAAGGCGAGCTAGGCGAGTTTCCCGGTAACGCGCCCTTTTTTAGCCGCAACACCCGCCGCCGCAGCAGCCCCCGCCCCCACCCGAGGGCGCGGGGGCGCTCGCGCCGGAGCCGGAACCCGAGCCGGTGAGCGCGACGGTGGTGAGCAGCTTGACGGTGTCCTGGTGTCCGTCCGGGCAGGTGGCCGGGGTGCCGGACTCGCTCATCGGGCGCATCAGGTCGAAGGTGCCGCCACATTCACGGCAGCGATAGGCGTAAGTCGGCATACCCGGATTATCGCCGCACCGGGCCCCGGGTGGGAAGCTGGCCCGGTGCACCTGCCGCTACCCGACGACCGCCCGCATCTGAGCCAGGTCGTCCCGTCGATGCTCGCCGCGCTCGGCGTCGACGGCTTCGCCAACACCCTCGGCTTACCGACCGTCGCCCGCGCCTGCGTGCTGCTCGTCGACGGCCTCGGCTGGGAACTGCTCGCGGAACACGCCGACTGCGCGCCCGTGCTGACCGAACTGGTGAAACGCCCGTTGCGGGTGGGCTTCCCGTCCACCACCGCCGCCGGAGTGGCCGCGATCGGCACCGGCGTCGCTTCGGGCGAACACGGGATGGCCGGTTACACCTTCGAGGTGCCGGGCGCCGGCGTGCTCAACGCACTGCGCTGGACCAGCCACGTCGACGGGTCGAACCTGCTGGGCGTGCTCGTGCCCGAGGAGGCGCAGCCGCTGGCGACCACCTTCGAGCGCGCGGCCAAAGCCGGGGTCACCACGAGCGTCGTCAACTACGCGCAGTTCAAACGCTCCGGCCTGACCAGGGCGGTGCAGCGCGGCGGGCAGTATGTGGGTGTCCGCGCGTTCGGCGACCTCGCCGCGCAGACCTTGCGCGTGCTGGAGGCCAAGCCGAGCTTCTGCTACGCCTATCACAGCGAACTCGACATGCTCGGCCATGTCTACGGTCCCGGTTCGACCGCGTGGCGGATGCAGTTGCGCCAGGTAGACCGGCTCGTCGAGTCGATCGTCGAGAACCTGCCTCCCGGCGCGATGCTCGCCGTCGTCGCCGACCACGGCATGGTGACCGTCGAGGACGCCCTCGACGTGGAAGCGACTCCTGAGTTGCTGGAAGGCGTCCGCGCGATCGGCGGTGAGGTACGCGCACGCCACGTCTACACCGAAGACGGCGCCCAAGCCGACGTGCTCGCCGCCTGGCGCGCGGTGATCGGCGAGCGTGCCTGGATCCTCTCCCGCGACGAGGCGATCGCGGCGGGCTGGTTCGGCCCGCGGGTCAACGACTGGGTCCGCCCCCGCATCGGCGATGTCGTGGCGGCCGCACGCGACCGCTTCGGCATGAAGCTGGAGATGGCCGAGGCGGTCGAGTCGTCGCTGATCGGTCAGCACGGTTCGCTGACCACGGCGGAGCAGCACGTTCCTCTCGCGCTCGCGTTTTCGTGAATCCCGTCCGATGAGAGAGGAACTTTCCCCCTGATTCGCCCGACCACTCCTGCGCAGAGGCCGAGCGCGAGGAGGAAACGTGACGCTGAACGGAATCGGGGTCGTCGGAGCCGGTGGTGAAGGGCGGGCTCTCGCCGCCTACCTGGCGTCGCGAGGACTGCCCGTGCACCTGTGCACCCGGGACACCCGGGTGGGCGGCACGCTCAACGCACGAGGCCGGCTCAAGGGCGCGTTCCCGCTCAGCCTGGTCACCGACGACCCCGCGGAACTGCTGGCCGCCTGCCGGGTGGTCTTCGTCGCGACCGTGACCACCGCTTACCCCGAGGTCGCCGCCAAGCTCGCGCCGCACTTGACGCCGGAGCACGTGGTGGTGCTGTTCTCGAGCAAGCTGTGCGGCAGCGTCGAGTTCTCGTGCCTCCTGCGCCAAGCCGGGGTGACCGGCGTCGACGTGGTCGAGACCGACGCGTTGTTCGCGGCTCGCCCTGACGGCGACGACGGCGTCGACGTGCTCGGCATGAAGGGATGGAACCTCATCTCGGGCGCCACCCCCGGCGCCGTCGACCGCCACGCGGACATGCTCATCGAGTGGTTCCCGATGCTGGAGCGGGCCCGCAACCCGATCGAGCGCGGCTTGACCGACTTCGGCGCCGTCGCCCACGTGCCGATCGCACTGGCCAACCTCGGCACCATCGACCGCGCCGAGGACCTGCTGTTCTACGTCGAAGGCCTGTCCGAGCGCACGGTCGTCCTGCTGGAGCAGGTCGAGCGCGAGTTCGGCGCGGTCGCCGCCGCTTACGGCGCCCAGCTGCTCCCGATGACCGAAGTGCTCGACCGGTACTACGGCTGCACGACCACGAGCCTGCTCGACGCGATCCGCTCGGTCGAGCCGTACAAGGCGATCCAGGCGCCGCAGAGCCTCGACCACCGTTTCCTGCGCGAGGACATCTCCTCGACGCTCGTCCCGCTCCAAGCGCTCGCCGCCCGGGCGGGCGTCGCGACGCCGATGGTCGACGCGGCGATCACCATCAAGTCCGCGATCGGCAGGGCCGACTACGCGGCGAGCGGCCGGACATTGGCTCGTCTGGACTGGGAAGCCTTGTCACACAAGGAGATCCTCAGCCGGATTTAACGGCCGAGAACGTGACGATCTGCTTCGGGACGTGCTCGATCTCGACCTCGGCGAACCCCGCGCGGGCGAGCCGGTCCGGCAGCGTGGACACGTCCAGGACGTTCATCGTGTCGCCGATGTGCAGCAACCGGAACCAAAAGCTCAGCTGGCTGTCGGTCGCCCGGATGATGCCGCCTGGCCGCAACACCCGGTGTGCCTCGGCGAAGATCGCGTCCTGGAGCGCGGTCGTCGGCACATGGTGGAGCATCGTGAAGCAGACGACCGCGGAGAAAGTGTTGTCCTCGAACGGCATTCGCGCCCCATCGCCGTGCACGACCGTCACACGATCCCCGAACTTCGCGCGCAGATGCGCGACCGAGGCGTCGTCGATCTCGAGTGACGTCAGTTTCGGCGCGAGCTCGGCCAGCACGCTGGTGGTCGCTCCGAACCCGGGCCCGAGCTCCAGCACGTTGTCGCCCAGCTCGAAGCCTTCGAGCCGCCGGGGCAGTTCCTCGGCGACGTAGTCCGCCCATTTTCCCGACGAGCACAGCTTGCGGTGGAGGAGGTTCATTGGCATACCTCGACGCTAAGAGACCGAGGTGAGTGGCCGAAAGGCGATAGCCTGACAACCGATGTCGCAATCCGGACTTTCACCCTCGTCCACGGCCATGATCCTGGGCGTCCTCGACCTGCCGGCGGGCACCTGGTTCCCGTGGCACGCCCACGAGTCGCACCAGCTGGCCTGGTCGGCGCAGGGCGTGGTCGCGGTGAACGTCGGCGACGCGCAGTGGGTGCTCCCGCCGACCAGGGCGCTGTGGATCCCGGCGGGTGTCGTGCACCGGACCGGCGCGATGGACCACGCGCTGCTGCGCGGCATCTATGCCGAGGTCGGCCGCTGCCCGGTCGACTGGCCTGAGCCGAGGCTGCTCACCGTCCGGCCCTTGCTGCGCGAGCTGTTGGAGTACCTGACCGGCGATATCGGCGACGAGCCCCGCCGCCGGGCCGAAGCGGTGGCCTTCGACCTGCTTGAGCCGGTGGACGTCGTGCCGATCACCGTGCCGATGCCCACTGACCCTCGCGCTCGCCAGGTGGCCGAGATGCTGGTCGCCGATCCCGCCGACGATCGGGGGCTCGCCGGCTTCGGGCAGGTGGTCGGCGCCGCGGAACGCACACTCGCCAGGCTGTTCCTCGCCGAGTGCCATCTGACGTTCGGTGCTTGGCGGACTCAGGCCCGGCTGCGGGCGGCCCTGCCCTGGCTGGCCGAGGGTTTGCCGCTCGACGGCGTGGCCAGGCGGGTCGGGTATTCGTCGGCGAGCGCGTTCGTGGCGGCCTTCCGGCGGGCCGTCGGGATACCGCCGGGTCAGTACTTCTCCGGCTAGAAGTGGGCGTTAGCGTGGAGCACGTGCCTCGACGCAATCGCCCTGATCCCGGCCGCCGCGCACCCGAAATGGGAGCTTCGATGGGCTGGGCGCGGGCCGAGGCCGGTCAGGACGGCGAATGGCTGGTGCGCAGCGTGCCGGGCGCGCAGGCGACCAAGGAGTACCGCTGCCCCGGCTGTGACCACGAGATCCGGCCGGGCACACCACACGTGGTGGTCTGGCCTGCCGACGAGACCGGGTCCGTCGCCGATCGCAGGCATTGGCACCGGCCATGCTGGGAGGCACGGGCCAGGCGGCGGCCGAGTCAGCGCCGGTAGCGCCGCGGCAGGCTCATCGGCAAGGCCCGGTGATCAAGCTCAGCGTCGGTAATGCCGCGTCATCAAGCCCGCATAGGGCTCGACGACGTAGTCCGTGAAGCCGAGGCGTTCCGCGAGCCGCCATGACGGCTCGTTCACCTCCGCCGCGCTGATCACCACCGGGAATTCCGGTAGCTCGCGTTCGGCCCAGTCGACGATCGCGCGTGCCGTCTCGAGCGCGTAGCCCTTGCCCCAGGCGCTGGGTCGGAACCGGTAGTAGAGGTTCAGCACCCGTCTGCCGTGAAAACGGCGGTGACGGATGCCACCGATGCCGATGATCTCGTCGGAGCCCGCTTCGAGCACGGCGACGTAGCCATAGCCGTACTCCGTCCAGTGCTCGAGCCAGTTGCCCAGTTCCTTGACCGCGGCCTGCTCGTCCGGCGGCTCGGGGTGGAAGCGGTTGGCTTCCGGGTCGGTCTGGATTTCGACCACGGCCTGGCGATCCGTCTCACGGACCTGGCGCAGCAGCAGGCGGGCGGTGGCCAGGTCTCCGAACTTGATCGTCATATCGAGGACGGTAGCGGCGATGTCCGACAGAATGTTGTCATGGTCGAACTGCCTTTGGTCCTGCTGCACGCCTTTCCTGTCGACTCCCGCATGTGGAACGCGGTCCGAGCGCCGCTCGCCGCGCAAATCCGGGTGATCACGCCGGATCAGCGTGGACTGGGCAGGTCACCGCTGCCCGAGACGGACCGCGAGCCCAGCCTCGACGACGCCGCGCGCGACGTGATCGCCCTGCTCGACAAGCTGGAGCTGGATCAGGTCGTGCTCGGCGGCTGCTCGATGGGTGGCTACCTGACGCAGGCCGTGCTGCGCGCCGCGCCGGACCGGGTCGGCGGGCTCGTCTTCATCGACACCAAGGCGACCGCCGACGCGCCGGAGGCCGCGCAGGCCAGGCTCGACCAGGCGAACCGAGCGGAGGCGGACGGCATCGACGGCTGGCTCGCCGACTTCGCCATGCCGCTGATGTTCGCGGACGCCACGCTCGCCGAGCGTCCCGATCTCGTCGCTTCGACGCGTGAGCTGATCGAAGCGCAGCCCGCGTCCGGGATCGCCTGGGCGGCCCGTGCCATGGCCGCCAGGCCGGATTCGCTCGCGCTGCTGCGCGAGACCGACGTGCCGACGCTCGTCCTGGTCGGCGAGCACGACAAAGTCACCCCGGTCGATCAGGCGAAACTGATCGCGGAGGCCGCGCCGAATTCGACGCTCCAGGTATTGCCCGATTCGGCCCACCTGACGCCGCTGGAGGTCCCTGACCTCGTTTCGCGGGCGATCCTGGAGTGGTATCCACGCGGCTGACCGGTTGTGCGGGGCCGTTTTCGTGTCCGAGCCGGTGCCCGAGCTCATGGCCTGCGGGCGGGCGTGATCGCTCAGCCCGTGCCGGTCGGGCTGAGCGATCACCATCCCCCGTCGTCCGTACTGCGGAGACCGCATCGACGAGTTCCTCCGGTCAGCGGAGCGCTGTCACGGCTCCAGGAACTCGTCGATCCAGCCCGGCGAATTGGCCACTTCGCCGATGGCGGCCGGAGCCCACGTTCAATGCGTCGCTCGGTGCGTCCGTTCTCCGGTCCGGCTGACTCCCGGGAAGCCAGTGGATACCGGAGAAGGCGCACCTCGCCCACGTGATACCGGGGCTCCAGACCGTCTTTTCCGGACAGTCCGGGCTCGGCAGGCTCAGTTGTGAGCCGCCGGTTCCAGTGCGGCGCCGGAGCGCCGCGAGCTCGGTGTGAGGTTGTCAATCTTCACGCTCAGGACGCTAGCGGGGCGCACCGACAAGTTTCACGCGAAGTACCTCGCGAGGCACTCGCGGGCGGCCTCGATTTCATTCGGAAACCGTTGTGCCACAATGAATCGCCAAGGCACTTCAAAAAGTTTCCGCAAATTTTCGAACGGGTCCAAAGCGGCCGGATCGGCGTGCGCTGGGTAGGCGTCGAGCGCGGTGGGGAAGCTGCCGCGCAGGACGCCGAGATCCCAGGCGAGCGGTCCGCGCCAGGTGTCTTCGAAGTCGAGCCAGCACGGCCCGGCCGCGGTGGCGATCAGGTTGCCCGGGTGCGCGTCACCGTGTAGCGCCTGCACCGGCCCGACAGGCAGGGTCGCGGCGATCCGGTCCGTCTCGGCGCGCAGCCGGTCGGCGGCGCCTTCGAGCACGTGCTCCCAGAGATCGAGCGCCCGGTAGGTCTCCGCGAGCGGCCCATCGGAGGGGAGCGGGCCCTCGTAGTCACTGAGCGCGACATGGACCGCGTGCAAGGACGTGGCGACCTCCGAGGCGGTGAACCGGTGGTTGGGGTCATGCGGGGTGAAATGCCACAAAGTGACCCAGTGACCTGCGGCGAAGTGCGGGCCCGGCCCCGGATCTGACAAAGGTGAGACAACTCGCACACCACGCTCGGTGAGGAACGACGACACCGCGACGTCGCGTGCCAGCCAATCGTGTGGCTCCGGCCGGACCAGGCTGGTGGTCGCGGGCACGCGTGCGACCACCGAACCCAGTCTCACCAGCACGTTCGACCGCTCGTGGAGCAACTCGGGGTCCTCGTGCGGAAGACCCAGACGCTTGGCCACTTGTACCGCAGCGGCCACCCCTGAAACCGTGTACTCGTCGCGCATCGCGTGATCTTGCCAGCCGGTGCGCGCGACTGTCGGTAGTGAGGGCTACGATCCCCTCAGCCGTCGAAGTGGGCCCGAGCGCGCTTCGACGACCCGATGATGACCACCACAGTGTTGGAGGCAGGAGTGACGGCCGTAGCCCCCAAGCCGATCGCCACGCGCCCATACCCCGCGCGCGAGTCGGTTAAGGGTTCGTACCTGCTGCGGTTGTTCCGCACGACGGACCACAAGCAGATCGGCATCATGTACCTCGTGACGTCGTTCGCCTTCTTCATGGGCGGCGGCGCGATGGCGATGCTCATCAGGACGGAGCTGGCCCGCCCAGGGCAGCAGTTCCTTTCGCAGGAGCAGTACAACCAGCTGTTCACCATGCACGGCACGGTGATGCTGCTGCTGTACGCGACCCCGATCCTCTTCGGCTTCGCGAACTTCATCCTGCCCCTGCAGATCGGCTCGCCCGACGTCGCGTTCCCGCGGTTGAACGCGTTCTCGTACTGGCTGTACCTGTTCGGCGGCCTCATCGTGATGTCCGGCTTCCTCACCCCGGGTGGCGCCGCGGACTTCGGCTGGTTCGCCTACACGCCGCTGTCCGACGCGATCCACTCGCCGGGTGTCGGCGCGGACCTCTGGATCTCCGGCCTGGTGGTGTCCGGTCTCGGCACCATCCTCGGCGCGGTCAACATGATCACCACGGTGATCTGCCTGCGCGCGCCCGGCATGACGATGTACCGGATGCCGATCTTCACCTGGAACATCCTGATCACCGGTATCCTGATCCTGCTGGCGTTCCCGATCCTGACCGCGGCCCTGATGGGCCTGCTGGCGGACCGGCATCTCGGCGCCCACGTCTTCGATCCGGCGAACGGCGGCGTGATCCTCTGGCAACACCTGTTCTGGTTCTTCGGCCATCCAGAGGTCTATATCGTCGCGCTACCGTTCTTCGGGATCGTGTCGGAGATCTTCCCGGTCTTCAGCCGCAAGCCGCTGTTCGGCTACAAGAGCCTGGTCTGGGCGACGCTGGCGATCGCCGCGCTGTCCATCGCGGTGTGGGCGCACCACATGTACGCGACCGGTTCGGTGCTGCTGCCGTTCTTCTCCTTCATGACCTTCCTGATCGCGGTCCCGACCGGGGTGAAGTTCTTCAACTGGATCGGCACCATGTGGAAGGGGCAGATCTCCTTCGAGACGCCGATGATCTTCTCGATCGGCTTCCTGGTGACCTTCCTCTTCGGTGGCCTCACCGGCATCCTGCTGGCCGCCCCGGCGATCGACTTCCACGTCTCGGACAGCTACTTCGTGGTGGCGCACTTCCACTACGTGCTCTACGGGACGATCGTGTTCGCCACCTTCGCGGGCATCTACTTCTGGTTCCCGAAGATCACGGGCCGGATGATGGACGAGAAGCTCGGGAAGTGGCACTTCTGGACCACGTTCATCGGCTTCCACGGCACCTTCCTCGTCCAGCACTGGCTGGGCAACGAGGGCATGCCGCGCCGATACGCGGACTACCTCGCCGGCGACGGGTTCACCACGCTGAACACGATCTCCACGATCGGCGCGTACATCCTCGGTGCCTCGACGCTGCCGTTCATCTGGAACGTCTTCAAGAGCTACCGGTATGGCGAGATCGTCACGGTCGACGACCCGTGGGGCTACGGCAACTCGCTGGAGTGGGCGACCTCGTGCCCGCCGCCGCGGCACAACTTCACCTCGCTGCCGCGCATCCGTTCGGAGCGCCCGGCGTTCGAGATGCACTACCCGCACATGGTGGAGCGGCTGCACGCCGAAGGTGAGATTGGCTTCTTCGGCAACCAGAAGCCCAACTCACACGCGAAGGCTCCTTCGCAGGTGCTGACCGAAGCCGCGATGCCGGGGTCCCACGACAAGGACAACGCGAGCGAGCAGTAGTAAATGGACCGGAAAACGACGCGTGCCTGCTCTTTGGGCACGCGTCGTTTTTCATGCGCCGACTAGAGGAAGACCACAGTGACGCAGACCCCAGTCCTCATCACCACCACCGGTCCCGACAAGCCCGGTGTGTCCTCCGCGCTGTTCGCCGTGCTGACCCGGCATGACGTCGACGTGCTCGACGTCGAGCAGGTCGTCATCCGGGGCAAGCTCATCCTGGGAGTGCTCGCCGGGGTCTACCGCGACCCGGAAGGGTTGCAGGAGTCCGTCGAGCAGGCGATGGCCTCGGTCGGCATGCAGGTCGACGTGCGGATCGGCTCGGAGATCGGTGAGGACCCGTTCGCGCTGGGGCGGATCGACTCCACCCATGTCGTGGTCGTGCTCGGCCGTCCGGTGACCGCGCGCGGGTTCGCCGAGGTCGCGCGGGGCCTGGCCGGGATCGGGGCGAACATCGACTCGATCCGCAGCGTCGCCGACTACCCGGTCACCGGTCTCGAAATGTACGTCTCGGTCGCCGACGACACCGAGAAGGCCGATGCCCAGCTGCGATCGGAGCTGGCGGACCTGGCGGCGAAGGTCGAGCTGGACCTGGCCGTCGAGCGGGCGGGCATCGCACGGCGGGCGAAGCGGCTGGTCGTGTTCGATGTCGACTCGACGCTCATCCAGGGCGAGGTCATCGAGATGCTCGGCGCGTACGCCGGGAACGAGGCGCAGATCCGTGAGATCACCGAAGCCGCCATGCGCGGTGAGCTGAACTTCTCGGAGTCGCTGATCAAGCGGGTCGCGCTGCTCGAAGGGCTCCCGGCCAGCGTGCTCAAGGACGTCGCGGACTCGCTCGAGCTGACGCCGGGCGCGCGGACAACCGTGCGGACGTTGAAGCGGATGGGCTTCCGGTGCGGGGTCGTCTCCGGCGGGTTCCTGACGATCATCGACAACCTGGTCGAGGACCTGGGGCTGGACTTCGCGGCGGCCAACGAGCTGGAGATCGTCGACGGCAAGCTGACCGGGCGGGTCGTCGGGGAGATCGTCGACCGTGCGGGCAAGGCGACGGCGTTGCAGCGGTTCGCGGCCGAGTACGAGATCCCGCTCGAACAGTGCGTCGCGGTCGGCGACGGGGCGAACGACATCGACATGCTTTCGGTGGCCGGTATGGGCGTCGCGTTCAACGCGAAGCCCGCGTTGCGCGAGGTCGCGGACACTGCCATCTCGCACCCGTACCTGGACGCGGTGCTGTTCGTCCTGGGTGTCACGCGTGCCGAGGTCGAGGCGGCCGACGCCGCCGACGGGCTGGAATCGCAGCGGCCATGAGCGTGCTGGAATCGCTGGGCGCGCGCTACGCCTACTGGCTCGGGTTGTCCGCCGAGGACACGAACGACACCTCCGACGAGGTGCCCGAGCTGGTCAGGGCGATGCCGATCATCCTGCGGATCGAGCGGGCAGAGCCGCCGGGGCGGACCGCGCTGCTCGAGGCGGCCGCGGCGGCCGCGATCGCCGTCTGCCTCGACGAGCGTGCCGAGCCGGAAGGCGAGTGGCACGCCGAGGTCAGCGCGTGGGTCGACGAGCGCATCCGCAAGGTCGCGCGGCGGGCACGGGGTGCGCATTGGCAGGCCGTGCAGGCGCTGCCGGGCATCACGGTGACCGTCGACGGCGCCGAAGCGCGCGCGTTGGTGCCGGGATTGGTCGTGGAGGCGCCGAAGGAGGTCAGCAGGCTGCAGATCTCCGGAAGCGAGCTGCCCGCGGACGAGCCGGGGCCGGTGCCGGACGGGGTCCCGGTGCTGTGGCTGAACCCCGAGGTGCCCATGACGGTCGGCAAGGCGGCGGCGCAAGTCGGGCACGCGACGATGATCCTGGCTTCGCTCCTGGACACCGAGCAGGTCGCCGCCTGGGCGGCCGACGGGTATCGCTGCGCGGTGCGGACACCGAGCGTCGCGCGCTGGAAAGAACTGCACCCCGGCGACGACCCGGCCGGTGCCTGGCGTGAGCGCCGGGTGATCGCGGTGCGGGACGCCGGGTTCACCGAGGTGGATCCGGGCACTGTGACGGTGCTCGGCCAATGGAACAACGGCTGAGCCGAGGCGGTTCACCTCGATATGGCACTGGAAGTTCAGCGTGAGGGCGAGCACGAGTTCGTCGGGCGTAACGAGCGTGGGGCCGAGGTCCGCATCGGCCGGAATGGGCAGCAGGGGTCGTTTTCGCCCGCTGAACTGCTGCAGATAGCGGCCGCGGGCTGTTCGGCGGTGACCGCGGAGAACCTCATCACCCGGCGGATCGGTGAAGACTCGAAGTTCCGCGTCGAGGTGACCGCGGACCGGCGCGAAGGCGCGTCCGAGCTGGACGCCGTGCACGTCGAATTCGATGTCGACCTGTCGTCTTTGGACGAAGAACAGCGGGTGGCGCTGGCCGCGGCCGTGGATCGCTCGATCGGGCGGCTGTGCACGGTGAGCCGGACGCTGAAGAAAGGCATTCCGGTAACCGAGAACCTGCCGACCGGCATTTGACGGCCAATTCCGTCATACCCGGCGAGACCCAAAAAATAAGTCGCTCTTTTCGCCTCCCGGACGTTCTTGACCTCTACAATCCCCGCCATGGGTGGGAGACTGGTCGCTGAGCGTTACCGGCTGGAGGAACAGGTCGGCGCCGGCGGAATGGGCATCGTCTGGCGTGCCACCGACCTGGAACTGGGGCGGACGGTCGCGCTCAAGAAGTCGCAATCGGGTGACGGCGGGCAGATCCGCCGCGAAGCACGCATCGGCGCCGGGCTGCAGCATCCGAACGTGGTCAGCGTGTACGACGCGGTCACCTACGAGGATGACCGCTGGCTGGTCATGGAGTACCTGCCGTCACGAAGCCTGGCCACGATCCTCGAGACCGACGGAGTCCTGTCTCACGAAGAGGCCGCCAGGATCGGGGTGCAGCTGGCGAACGCGCTGTCGGCGATGCACGACAAGGGGATCGTGCATCGCGATATCAAGCCGAGCAACGTCTTGGTGGCCGAGGACGGCACCGCGAAGCTGACCGACCTCGGGATCGCGCAATGGGCCGAAGTGACCAGGACGGAATCCGGGCTGGTCGGCGGCACGCCTGCCTACCTGGCGCCCGAAGTCGCCGACGGGCTCGACGCGACCAAGGCGTCCGATGTCTTCTCGCTGGGCGCGACCTTGTTCGCCGCCGTCGAAGGCGGGTCGCCGTGGGGAGATTCCGAGGACACCCCGCTGCGGCAACTGCGGCGTGCCGCGGCGTTTCAGCTGGAGGCGCCGCGTAAGCCGGGCGCGTTGACACCGGTGCTCACGGAACTGATGAGCAAGCAGGCCGCCAGGAGACCGAGTGCGCACGAGGCCGCGCGCCTGCTCGCGGAGGTCGCCGGGGCCACCGTTCCCGAACAGCGTGCGCCCAGGCGGGGGCGCCGCCGGTTGCCGCGCCGCGTGCTCGTCGGGGGCGCACTGGCGCTGGTCGCCTTGCTCGTCGCCGGGTTGTTGTTCGCGTTTCGAGATGGCGCGGTGACCGCCGCGACCGTGGGGGATCAGCGCACGGCGGACCCGTGCTCGCTGCTCGACCCGGTCGTGCTCGCCAAGTTCGGGCCGGTGAGCCCGGACCCCGATTACGGGAATTTCAACGGCTGCGAGGCGCATATCAAGCGCGGCCCTGAGAAGGGCAACCTCGTCGACGTGCGGGTGGCGATCGAGCTGCCCGGTGAATTGCCGCCACCTCCGAAACTGCCGGAACCGGGGCACATCGGCATACCTGAGCGCCCGCCCGCGAAGGACGAGAAATGCGAGAGGATCATTTGGCTGCCGGACGGAAACCAGGTCAAGTTGGTCGTCAAACACAACAGTGGTAACTGGTTCCACGACCTTTGTGGGATCGCTGAGCCGGTTGTCGACGGGGCGCTGAAAGTGCTCAACCGGGGGCAGATTCCCCGACGCCAGCAGCCGCCCGCCAAGGGATCACTGCAAGCGCTCGACGCTTGCGCGTTGGTCAGTGGCGAGGAAAGCTCGAAAGAGCTTGGTGGGCGAGCGACGATGGAGGCAGGCTACGGCAATTGGACCTGTTACTGGACGAGCCAGAATCGTCAGCTGACAGTCGAGTTCAACCGTGAGTGGGCGCCGTTGGAGGCCGACGAAGGCACACGCGAAACCATCGGTGGGCGCGAGGTGTACGTGAAGGGCGGCGACCAGGGTTGGGAAGAGGGCTGTAAGGCGGAAATCGCGCATCGGCCCTTCACCGGAGCTGCCGGATCGCTGAGTGAACACTGGGTCGAGACGGTGATGCTGCATGTCGAACAACGAGGTACCGAAGGATCGACACACTGCGGTGTGGCGAAGGCCGTCGCGGCGATGGTCGCCGCCAGGCTGCCCGCGATCTAGTCGCCGTAGTCCTCTGTGGAGCCCTCGTCGAGGTGCCTGGCGAGGAGGGTCCGGCTGACGACGGGGAAGATCGTGCCGCAGTCCCGGCAGGCACGGGCTTTCGTGATGTCGAGCTTGGGACGGGACTTGAACATGCCGGCGCGGGGCTTGAGCGTGAACGTGACGGCGCTCGTGCCCGGCACCTGGATCTCGCCTGGCGGGGTCAGCCGCTCGGAGCCGCAGACCCCGCAGTGCAGGTTCACTTCGCGGCCTTGTCGGCGCTCCACACCACGTAGGCCTCGTCGGCGTCCGTGGTCATGGCCTCGACGAACTTCTCGTGGTTGAAGCCGGGGAGCGTCTGGAGGCGCTCGATCAGCGCGTCCGCCGCCGGGTCCGCGCTGGGGATGGCGGTTCCCTTGCCGTCGGCGCCCGCGAGCATGAAGAACACGTCTTCCTTCGAGAGGCCCTCGGGAATCACTCTGATCACGACCGCGGTCAGTTCCTGCCAGGTGACGGCTTCTTCGCTGCCGTCGGCGAGCTGGCGTCGGACACCGGTGTCGTCGACGCTGACGGTTCGGGACTGTGCGTTGGCCGAGTCCTGGGACAAGCGGTTCTCCTAAGAACTTCTGATTCCTTAACGGTAGCCGGGCGCGCTGGGTGAGCTCAGGCGGGGGCCGCCGCGTCGAGCCTGCGCAGCGCGTCGCGCACCACTTGGGGGTCGGTGGTGGGCCAGAGCGGGGGCAGCGACGCGCGGAGGAACCCGCCGTAGCGTGCGGTCGCGATGCGGGAGTCGAGCACGGCCACGACGCCGCGGTCGCTGATGGACCGGTGGAGCCTGCCGGTGCCCTGGGCGAGCAGGAGCGCCGCGTGGGTGGCGGCGACCGTCAAGAAACCGTTGCCGCCACGGGCTTCCACCGCGCGCTGGCGGGCCGAGGACACCGGGTCGTCCGGGCGGGGGAACGGGATGCGGTCGACCAGCACCAGCTGGAGCGACGGGCCGGGCACGTCGACGCCCTGCCAGAGCGACAGCGTGCCGAACAGGCAGGTGCGGGCGTCTTCCGCGAACTTCTGGACCAGCAGGGACGTCGAATCCTCGCCCTGGCACAAGATCGGGTACTTGATGCGGTCCCGCAGTTCCTCGGCGGCTTGCTTCGCCGCGCGCATCGACGAAAACAGGCCCAGCGTGCGGCCGCCCGCCGCGTCCACCAGCTCGGCGATCTCGTCCAATGTGGACTTCTGGAGCCCGTCCCTGCCCGGTGCGGGCAGGTGTTTGGCCATGTAGAGGATGCCGTTGCGCTTGTGGTCGAACGGAGAACCCACGTCGATGCCGGTCCACTTGATCGACTCGAGGTCGGACGGGGCTTCCTTGTCCGTCGCGGCGCCCTCGGCCTTGACGACCTTGAGCTGCTTGGCGGGCAGGCCCCACTGGCGGGCGAGGGTGTCGAAGTTGCCGCCCAGCGTCAGCGTGGCAGAGGTCAGGATGGTCGTGTTGAGGCCGAAGACCTTCTCGCGGAGCAGGCCGGCGACCGCCAGCGGCGCGACCTTCAGTGACGGCGGGCGCGGGTTGGCCGAGAAGGTGTCCGCCGTCATCCAGACGACGTCGCGCTGGTGCGCCTGGTCCGGGTCGAAGGCCTCGAGCATGCGCATGGCGTTGTCGTGGATCTCGTCGAGCAGCGTGCGGGCGAGCTTGCGCGCTGTCGCGTCCTCGACCTCTTCCTTGCGGTCGGGGCCCATCGCGGTGATGCACGCGTGCGCCGCGTCGCGGACCCCGGCGAGCACGCCGGCCAGCGGCTTGGGCAGCGTGTCGAAGCGGCCGGACGGCAGGTCGTCGAGGATGAGGGCCATCGCGTCGCTGGACTCCATCAGCCGGTCCGCGATGTCGGCGTCGATGAGCTTGCCGCAGCGGCGGACGGCGACCGAGACCATGGACGCGGTGAGCTCGCCGGTGGCCACCGAGGTGACCCTGTCGACCAGCTCGTGCGCCTCGTCGATGATCACCACGTCGTGCTCGGGAAGCACCTGGTAGCCCTGGAGCGCGTCGATGGCGAGCAGCGCGTGGTTGGTGACCACGATGTCCGCGCGGCCGGCTTCGGCGCGCGCCTTCTCCGCGAAGCAGTCCGTGCCGATCGGGCAGCGTGCGGCGCCGAGACATTCCTTGGCGGTGACCGAAACCTGGCGCCACGCCTGGTCGGCGACGCCGGGCACCAGCTCGTCGCGGTCACCGGTCTCGGTGTCGGATGACCATTCGAAGAGCCGTTTGACGTCCTTGCCCAGCCGCGACACGGCGAACGGGTCGAACAGCGCCTGGTCGTCGGGCTCGTCGGGGGCGCCCGTGTCGAGCCGGTGCAGGCAGAGATAGTTGCGGCGGCCCTTGAGGATGGCGAATGTCGGCTCGCGGCCGAGCACCTTCTTCAACGCCTTCGCCAGGCGCGGCAGATCCCTGTCGACGAGCTGGCGCTGCAGCGCGATGGTCGCCGTCGAGACGACGACGGTCGCCTCCTTCTCGACCGCGTGGCGGATGGCGGGCACGAGGTAGGCCAGTGACTTCCCGGTGCCGGTGCCCGCCTGCACGGCGAGGTGCTCGCCGGTGCGGATGGCGCGGCCGACCGCGTCCGCCATCTCGACCTGACCCGCGCGCTCGGCGCCGCCGACCGCCTCGACCGCGTGGGTGAGGAGTTCGAGTACGCCGGGGAGTTCAGAGCGGGCCACGCCCAAGAAGATAGCCCGGACCACCGTCAAGATCGGGCGGTACCGGGCCATCGGTGACCGTTGCCCGCGAAATCCGGGGGCAACGGTCCGTTCGGATCAGCGGCGGAAGCGGTTGACCAGCGCCCAGGTCGCGGGCAGCAGCGCCGAGGCGAGCACGATCTTGATCGCGTCGCCGACGAGGAACGGGACGACACCCTTGTCGAGCGCGGTCGCCAGCCCGAAGCCGGTCGAGGCCATCAGCCACGGCACACCGAACGCGTAGATCGCGACGTTGCCGAGCACCATGGTGCCCGCGGCGCGCAGCGGGGTGCGGTCGCCGCCGCGGCCCGCCAGCGCGCCGACCAGCGCGCCCGCGAAGACGAAGCCGACGATGTAGCCCGCGCTGGCGCCGGTCAGGCCCGAGGTGCCGTTCTGGAACCAGGGCACGCCTGCCGCGCCGACGAGCAGGTACACCAGCATCGACGCGGCGCCGCGCTGCCAGCCGAGCGCGGCGCCCACCAGCAGCGCGGCGAAGGTCTGGCCGGTCAGCGGCACGGGCGTGCCGGGGATGTGCACCGACAGCTGCGCGGCGAGGCCGGTGAGCCCCGCGCCGCCCGCCACCAGCGCGAGGTCGCGCGCGAGCGTGCCGGGGATGAGGTCGGCGAGTACGGTGCG
The DNA here is from genome assembly GCF_900107045.1 of Amycolatopsis xylanica. Classification (GTDB taxonomy): domain Bacteria; phylum Actinomycetota; class Actinomycetes; order Mycobacteriales; family Pseudonocardiaceae; genus Amycolatopsis; species Amycolatopsis xylanica. Next base: position 456,893 of record NZ_FNON01000003.1, on the reverse strand, counting down.
CCGCGCGTCGACGGACAGCGATGCCATGGGTGTCCTCCAGAGATCATCGTGGAACCAGGCGAGACTAATCGCCACCGCTCGTGCACGGCTGGGCAAAGTCGCATTCCTCACTCGTGGATCACGTCTACACCTTCGGGTGGTGTTTTCACCGGATAGTCAGGGTGAATCCGTCACACGCCGATGTCGAAGTGGGGAAACACGAGGTAAGGAGGCGCCCATGGCGTGGGGCGAGAGGACGCGTGCGGCCGCGATGGCCGCGCTGGCGTGCGGCGGGCTGGTGGCGGCACCGGCCGTGGCGAACGCGGACGAGGACAAACCGCCGTCGGCCTGGGCGTCGGCGGGCAAGGTCGATGTCACGGTCGGCACCGACCACCTCTACATGGACTCACTGGCGTTGTGCTCGGTGGCCGGGCCGAAGAAGGCCAAGTCCAACGGCGGCTCGGTCGGCGACATGATCAAGTACGGGGTCGCGGACTCCGACTGCGGCTGGACGACACAGGAGGGGACCTATGTCGCCGTCGGGCAGGCGCGGGGTTCGCGCTTCGAGACCTCGATACTGAAACAGTTCGGCGGGCCGGTGATCACCGTCCGCACCTTCGATGTCAAGTGCAGCACCACCGCGGTCGGCAGCAACGGCTACGTCCAGTTCGGCGCGGTGGAAGGCTTCACGACGCCGGACAAGATCGAACCGAACACCACCGTGCTGATCGAGGGCGGCGAGAAGGAGAAACCGCTGGCCAAGATCGTGCTGAACGAGGTCGTCGTGCCGGAGCCCGCCGACGGGTCGCTGATCACGACCGCCATCCACATCCAGCTGTTCCCGGAAGGCGGCCCGATCAGCGGGGACATCTACGCGGGCAGCGCGGGCTGCGATCCGTACGGGCGTGGCTGAGGTCGTGAGTGGTATGGCCGGTTAGAACCGGCCATACCACTCACGACCCCGAAGCGGCGGCCACGAATTCGCGGGCACGGGCGGCCAGCGCGTCGAGTGAACCGCCGGTCAGCGCGTCTTCGAGCAGCGGCGTCGCGGCGGCGACCGCGATGGCGCCCGCCGCCAGGTACTTCGGCACGTCCGTGAGGTAGACGCCGCCGGTCGGCACCAGCGGGACGTCCGGCATCGGAGCGCGCACCGCGTGCACGTACGCGACCCCGCCGAGCGCCGCGGCCGGGAACACCTTCACGGCCGCCGCGCCCGCGTGCCAGGCCTGGTCGATCTCCGTCGGCGTGAGCGCGCCGCAGATCACCGGGACCTCGCGGGCCGCCGCGTGCTCCAGCACGGCCGGGCTGACCGTCGGCGTGATCAGGAAGTCCGCGCCCGCGTCGGCCGCGATGTCCACATCGGACACCGTGCGCACGCTGCCCGCGCCGACCAGCGTCTCGGCGTCGAGTTCCTTGCGGATGGCGGTGATCGCGTCCGGCGCGCCCGGCGTGGTCAGCGTCGCTTCGAGCAGGCGGACACCGGCGCCGTGCAGCACCGAAGCCACCTCGGCGAAGCGCGACGCGTCCGCGGCGCGCAGGATCGCGACGAGCCGGTGCCGCGCGAGCGCCTCGAGGAAGGGGGTGGTCATGCGGCCGGGACCGGGGCGGTGCCGGTGTAGGTCACGCCCGCCTCGTCGAAGTCCTTCAGCGCGGCGTCGACGGTCGGCTGCGAGCCGCCGACGGTCAGGTCGAGCAGCACCCGCACCTTGAGCCCGGCTTTGGCGGCGTCGAGCGCGGTCGCGCGCACGCAGAAGTCCGTCGCGATGCCGACCACGTCGACCTCGGTGACCTCGTGCTCGGCCAGCCAGTCCTTGAGCGACTGGCCGTCGCCCGACGCGCCCTCGAAACCGGAGTAGGCGGCGCTGTACTCGCCCTTGGAGAACACCGCGTTCACCGGCGCGACGTCGAGCGCCGGGTGGAACGAGGCGCCCGGCGTGCCCGCGACGCAGTGGCGCGGCCACGAGTCCTTGAAGTCCGGCGTCTCGCTGAAGTGCGAGCCGGGGTCGATGTGGTAGTCGCGGGTGGCCACGACGTGCGAGTAGTCACCGCTGTTGGCCAGCTTCGAGATGGCCTCGGCGGCGGCCGCGCCACCCGGCAGGCCGAGCGAGCCGCCTTCGCAGAAGTCGTTCTGCACATCGACCACGATCAGCGCGGTACCCATGTTCGTCTCCTAGAGGAAAAGCGTCGGAATTGCGGGTTCACCGTGCGAGAGCTTCAGGCCCTCCCACGGCAGGCTCACCAGCGCGCGGCGCAGCCGGGCCCGCGCGTCGTCCAGCGTGGGCAGATCGTCCACGGTTTGTCCAGCGCGCACCAGAGGGATCTGCAGCGCGCGGTCGTACTCGTCCGAGTCGGGCACCGGGCCGTCCACGGTGTAGATGACCTCTTCGACGGCCGTGCCGGTGCTCTTGTGCCTGCGGATCGCCGCCTTGCGGCCGCCGCGCGAGATCTTCTGCGCGCTGCGCTTGGCGACCGGCCTGCCGTCGACCTCGACCAGCTTGTAGACCATGCCCGCGGTCGGCGCACCCGATCCGGTGACCACGGACGTGCCGACGCCGTACGCGTCGACCGGCTCGGCGCGCAGCGCGGCGATCGCGTGCTCGTCGAGGTCGCCGGAGACGACGATGCGGGTGTCACGCGCGCCGAGCGAGTCGAGCTGCTCGCGGGCCTGGCGGGCGAGCACGCCGACGTCGCCGGAGTCGATGCGGATCGCGCCGAGCTCCTTGCCCGCGACGCGCACCGCGGTGTCGATGCCGGTGCTGATGTCGTAGGTGTCGACCAGAAGCGTGGTGTCGGGGCCCATCTTCGCGATCTGCGCGCGGAAGGCCTCCTCCTCGCTGGCGTGCAGCAGCATGAACGCGTGCGCGACCGTGCCGCGCGTCGGGATGCCGTAGCGGCGGCCCGCTTCGAGGTTGGACGTCGTCGCGAACCCGGCCAGGTACGAGGCGCGCGCGGCGGCGACGGCCGCCCACTCGTGCGTGCGGCGCCCGCCCATCTCGATGATCGGCCTGCCGTGCGCGGCGCTCGACATGCGGGCGGCGGCCGACGCGATGGCGCTGTCGTGGTTGAGGATCGACAGGACCAGCGTCTCCAGCACGACCGCCTCGGCGAACCCGCCGGTCACCGTGAGGATCGGCGAGTTCGGGAAGTACAGCTCACCCTCGGGGTAGCCCTCGATGTCGCCGCCGAACGAGTAGTTCGCCAGCCATTCGAGTGTCTCGGCGTCGACCACGGCCGTCGATTCGAGCTGGCCGATCTCGGCGTCGGTGAACTTGAAGTCGGCGATCGCGTCGAGCACGCGCGCGGTGCCGGCGACCACGCCGTAGCGGCGGCCGTCCGGCAGCCGCCGCGCGAAGACCTCGAACACGCACGGCCGGTCGGCCGTCCCATCGGCCAGCGCGCTGCTCAGCATCGTCAGCTCGTAGTGGTCGGTGAGCAACGCGGTGCTGGTGACCGCTTCGGTGCCGTTTTCGGAGGCCATGTGCTTAGCCTATTCACTCACATGGCGGGCCCTGCCAGCCCATCCCCGGTGGCCATCGTGACACCATGGACAGCATGTCGACGCCTGTCGTTGCCGAGCAGACGCAGGTTGACCCGCTTGGGGGCGAGGTCGTCGCCGAGGACAAACCTTGGCAGACCATCGTCTGGAACGACCCGGTCAACCTGATGTCCTACGTGACCTATGTCTTCCAGAAGCTGTTCGGGTACAGCAGAGACCACGCCACGAAGCTGATGCTCGACGTCCACCACAAGGGGAAGGCCATCGTGTCGTCCGGATCCAAGGACAAGGTGGAAGCCGACGTGGCGCGCCTGCACGCGGCCGGCCTCTGGGCGACCATGGAGCAGCCCTGATGAAGAACTGGCGGCGCAAGGGCGAGGTCGTGCTCGCCGGGTTCGAGCAGCAGGAGGCCGCGGTGCTGCGCGGGCTGGTCAGCCAGCTCGAGGACATGCTGCGCGCGCGTGCCGAAGAGGCTCCCCAGGACGAGCTCGCCGAGCTGACCGGGATCCGCACGGGCCCGACGGAGTCGCCGGACGACCCGGTCCTGTCGCGGCTGCTGCCGGACTTCCACCGGCTCGACCCGGACAACCCGTCGAAGGAGTCGCTGGACTCGGCCGCGGCGATGCGCTCACTGCACGAGCCAGAGCTGCTGGACCTGAAGGTCGGTGTCGCGGCCGTGGTGCTGGAGACGCTGCCGCGTGACGGCGGCGACGTCCGGCTGGACTTCGAGCAGGCCGACGCCTGGCTCAAGGCGCTCAACGACGTGCGGCTGGCGCTGGGCACGGCGCTCGACGTCACCGAGGACATGCCCGACGAGCTGCCGGAGGACGACCCGCGAGCGCCGCACCTGGGCGTCTACCACTGGCTGACCTGGGTGCAGGAGAGCCTGATCCAGGCGCTGACCGGGTGACCGTCTCCGTTGGCCGCTCCGGCGGGGTGACCGTCGTGCTGTTCTCGTCGGTGACGGGCGCGGCCGTGGACTTCCGCGGTGACCCTGTGGGCACCCGGGAGACCGACCTGCTGGGGCCGGAGAACCTGGTCCAGCGGATCGACGCGCTCTGCTTCTCGTCGGGTGGCCCGGCCGGGCTGGCCGCGGCGGACGGGGCCTTGCGCTGGCTGAGTGAGCATGGGCGCGGGTTTCCGGTGGGGGCGCTGGCGCACGAGGTGGTGCCGATCGTGCCCGCGGTGACCGTCGCTTCTGGCGCTTTAGGAACCGCCGAGGACGGTTACGCGGCTTGTGAAGCGGCGCGTGACCTGGCTGTCCAGGCCGAGGTCTGGGCTCTCGCGGTGGGCTCGACCGGCGTGGTCGTTGTGGACGCTGTGCTGTCGAAGACCGAGTGCAAGCGGCTGACCGTGTCGGCCCAGGACGGCCTGATCAGGGCCACGGGGCGCGGCGGGACGGTGTTCGCCGTGGCGACCGGGCCGAGGGAGCTGCCGTCGGAGGTCATGCCGCGCGCGGTCGCGCTGAACGCGCTGTGCACGGAGGCCGCGAGGGCCTTTGAGGTGAGCATCTCAACAGATGGACGCGCCCCGTCCAGCACATAGGATATGGGCGTGCTTGAGATCCGCCGCGAGTTCGTGGACGCGATAGTCGCGCACGCCCGCCGGGATCACCCGGACGAGGCGTGCGGCGTCATCGCGGGTCCCGAGGGCTCCGACCGTCCCGAACGGCTCATCCCGATGCTCAACGCGGCGCGCTCGCCGACGTTCTACGAGTTCGACTCCGGTGACCTGCTCCGGCTCTACCGCGAGATGGACGCGAACGACGAGGTCCCGGTGGTGATCTACCACTCGCACACCGCGACCGACGCGTACCCGTCGCGCACCGACGTCTCGTACGCCTCCGAGCCGGACGCGCACTACGTGCTCGTGTCGACCAAGGACCCCGACGAGCACCAGTTCCGGTCGTACCGGATCGTCGACGGAGTGATCACCGAAGAGCCGGTGAAGATCGTGGAATAACGATCGCCGCCCGAACGTCAGCCCCTTCAGACCAACCAAGCGGAGGAAACCCATCATGGCCGTGACCGTGTCCATCCCGACCATCCTGCGTACCCACACCGGCGGCGAGAAGTCCGTCGAGGCCAAGGGCGCCACGGTGCTCGAGGTGATCGACGACGTCGAGTCGCGCCACGGCGGCCTCAAGGCCCGCCTGGTCAAGGAAGAGAAGCTGCACCGGTTCATCAACGTCTACGTCAACGACGAGGACGTCCGCTTCGCCGGTGGGCTCGACGCCGAGGTCAAGGACGGCGACACGCTGACCATCCTCCCGGCCGTCGCCGGCGGCTGATCGTGGCCCGGTTCGAGTCGCTGCTCGACGCGCTCGGCGGCACCCCGCTGGTGGGGCTGCCCCGGCTGTCACCGACCAACGACGTCCGCCTGTGGGCGAAGCTCGAAGACCGCAACCCGACCGGCTCGATCAAGGACCGGCCCGCGCTGGCCATGATCGAGGCGGCCGAGCGGGAGGGCAGGCTGCGGCGCGGGTCGACCATCCTGGAGCCGACCTCGGGCAACACCGGCATCTCGCTGGCCATGGCCGCCAAGCTCAAGGGCTACGGCTTGGTCTGCGTGATGCCGGAGAACACCTCGACCGAGCGCAAGCAGCTGCTGCAGGCGTACGGCGCGCGCATCGTGTTCTCACCGGCCGCGGGCGGATCCAACGAGGCCGTGCGGCGGGCGAAGGAGCTGTCCGAGGCGAACCCCGACTGGGTGATGCTGTACCAGTACGGGAACCCGGCCAACGCCGACGCGCATTACCGCGGCACCGGGCCGGAGTTGCTGAAGGACCTGCCGACACTGACGCACTTCGTCGGCGGTCTCGGCACGACCGGGACGCTGGTCGGCGTCGGGCGGTACCTGCACGAGGCGAAGCCGGACGTGCAGATCATCGCCGCGGAACCCCGGTACGGCGAGCTGGTCTACGGGCTGCGGAACCTCGACGAGGGGTTCGTGCCCGAGCTGTACGACCCGTCGGTGCTGAACGGACGGTTCTCCGTCGGCGCTTACGACGCGCTTCGGCGTACTCGTGAGCTGCTGGAGCACGAGGGGATCTTCGCGGGCATCTCGACGGGTGCGGTGCTGCATGCCGCGCTGGCGGTCGCCGAGAAGGCGGCGGCGCGGGGTGAGGCCGCTGACGTCGCGTTCGTGGTCGCGGACGCGGGGTGGAAGTACCTGTCGACCGGCGCTTACAGCGGGTCGCTGGATGAGGCGGCCGAGCGGTTGGATGGGCAGCTCTGGGCTTAGAGGGGTCGTGAGCGTTGCGGGCGGTTCTAACCGCCCGCAACGCTCACGAGCCCTTCACCGGCAGCAACCCTTGTCGCATACGGGCACCGTCCGGCCGTAGACGTGCATGGTGCGGCGGAAGGCGCCGGGGTTGCCGGTCGGACCGTCCGCTTCGCGCATCTTGGCGATGGTGCGCAGGATGCCGTCACGGTTCTTGGCCGACTTCAGCCAGGCCGGGAGCTTGGCGACCATCGTCATGTTGCGGCCGGCTATCGGGCCACGTTCCCGGAGATCCGCCGCGACGTAGTTCTCCAACAGTGTGAGATGCCGCCGGTTGAATGCCCACAGCGTGTGGCCCCGGAAGTCGGCCTGCCACCACAGCGGCTGGTGGAAGTGCGGGTCGACCGGCCCACCCCAGAGTGTGTTGCCGCGGCCGGCCTTCACGTACGAGCAGCTCGGGCAGGTGAGTCTCGCCCAGCCGACGACGGCCGCCTTCGCCTTGCACTGTGGGCAGACGACATCAAGCCCCCACGAGGCCATGGTCGCGATGCTCAGTTGCGGGTCGGTGAAGCGGGTCATGCATCTCAGGGTATTCACCCGAGGCGAATGGTTTTTCGGGCTCGTAGCCTGGGGTTATGAGCACTTTGCCGACCCAGCCGACGCCGACGGACCCGGCCAAGCGGATACTGCCGCCCAATCCCCAGGCGGCCGCCATCATCGCGCTCGGGTTCACGCTCGTGCTCTACCTCGTCGAGCTGGCCGACGTCCTCATCTCCGGTGACCTCGACCAGGGTGGCATCCACTCGCGGGACCTGTCGGGACTCGCCGGGGTGATCTGGGCGCCGCTGCTGCACGGCGGGTGGTCGCATCTGTTCGCCAACACCGTGCCCGTGCTGGTGTTCTCGTTCCTGGCGATGGCGGGCGGGCTGGGGCAGTGGATCGCGGTGACCGCGACCATCTGGATCCTCGGCGGGCTCGGGGTGTGGCTGACCGGGCCGTCGGGCGCGGTGACCGTCGGGGCCTCGGGGCTGGCGTTCGGGTGGCTGGCGTTCCTGCTGGTCAGGGGCATTTTCAACCGGAGCGCCGGGCAGATCGTGGTGGCCGTGGTGCTGTTGGGCATCTGGAGCGGGATGCTGTGGGGCCTGTTGCCCGGCAACCCGGGGATCTCCTGGCAGGGGCATCTTTTCGGGGCGCTTTCGGGGGTGCTGGCCGCGTGGCTCGTTGCCAGGGCGAGCCGGAAGAAGGACACAGGTAGCCTCGCGGTGTGACCACACCGGACGCTCCGATCGGCGTTTTCGACTCCGGGGTCGGCGGGCTGACCGTCGCCAGGGCCATTCTCGACCAGCTGCCCCATGAGCAGCTGCGGTATGTCGGCGACACGGCGCACAACCCGTACGGCCCGCTGCCCATCGCGAAGGCCCGTGAGTTCGCGCTCGCAGCCATGGACGAGATCGTCGAAGGCGGGGTGAAAGCCCTGGTCATCGCCTGCAACACCGCGTCGGCCGCCTGTCTGCGTGACGCGCGTGAGCGCTACGACGTCCCGGTGATCGAGGTCGTGCTGCCCGCCGTGCGCCGGGCGGTCGCCGCGACGCACACCGGCCGCATCGGCGTGATCGGCACCGAGGGCACCGTCCGGTCCCGCGCGTACGAGGACGCGTTCGCCGCGGCGCGTGACCTGCAGGTGACGAGCGTCGCGTGCCCCCGGTTCGTCGACTTCGTGGAGCGCGGGATCACCTCGGGCCGCCAGGTGCTGGGGCTCGCGCAGGGGTACCTGGAGCCGCTGCTCAGCGCCCAGGTCGACACGCTGGTGCTGGGCTGCACGCATTACCCGCTGCTCACCGGGGTGCTGCAGATCGTGATGGGACAGGACGTGATCCTCGTGTCCAGCGCGGAGGAGACGGCCAAGGACGTGCTCAGGGTGCTGACCGAGCGTGACCTGCTCTCCGAGCGCTCCACGCCGCCGAAGCACGAGTTCGTCGCCACCGGTTCGGCCGACCCGTTCAACCGGCTCGCGCAACGGTTCATGGGCTTCGCTCCCGGTGTGGCGTTGACTACGGCCTGAAACACTCCTATCGCGCTTAAGGTGTGAAGTGTGCGACTCACGATCCTCGGCTGTGCGGGCAGCATCCCCGGCCCCGACACCGCGGCCTCGGGTTACCTGATCGAGGCCGACGGTTTCGTGCTGGGGCTGGAACTCGGCAACGGGACACTCGCGCGCCTGCAGGCGCTGCGTGACCCCTTCGACCTCGACGCGCTCGTGCTGTCGCATTTGCACCCTGATCATTGCGCGGACTTCAGCGCGCTCACCGTGCTGCGCCGCTATCACCCCGAGGCCGCGCAGCGCACGACCGGGAGGCTGCCCGTCTACGCGCCGACGGGTGCGCACCACCGGCTGGCCAACGCGTACGCGCCCGATGAGGACGAACGCGCGATCACCGATCTCTCCGACACCTATCAGTTCCACAGTCTTCTCGAAGAGACCGTGGAGATCGGGCCGTTCGAGGTGACCGTGGTGCCGGTCGATCATCCGACCCCCGCGTTCGGGTTCCGCGTGTGCCACGGCGGCCGCTCGCTCGCCTACACCGGCGACACCGGGCCGTGTGAGGCGCTCGACAAGCTCGTGCGCGACGTCGACGTGCTGCTCGCCGAAGCCTCGTGGACGGACTCGCCGGTCCGGCCGCCCGGGATGCACCTGTCCGGCAAGCAGGCCGCCGAGATCGCGCTGCGCGGCGGCGTCGACCGGCTGCTGCTCACACACGTGCTGCCGTGGACCGACTCGGCCGCCGTGCTGGCCGAAGCGGACGCGGTGTTCCCGCGCGCCGAACTTGTCCAGCAGGGCGCGGTTTACGACGTCTGAGCGGCGGGTCATAGAGTGCACCCGTGGCGAGAAAAGACGGCAGGAACGACGACCAGCTCCGCGACGTGAAGATCACCCGCGGCTTCCAGCAGTGGCCAGCCGGTTCGGTGCTGATCGAGTTCGGCAACACGCGCGTGCTCTGCGCGGCCAGCGTCACCGAAGGCGTGCCGCGCTGGCGTGCGGGTTCGGGCCTGGGCTGGGTGACCGCCGAGTACGCGATGCTTCCCTCGGCGACCAACACCCGCAGCGACCGTGAATCGGTGAAGGGCCGCATCGGCGGCCGCACCCACGAGATCTCCCGGCTGATCGGCCGCTCGCTGCGCGCGTGCATCGACCTGGCCGCGCTCGGCGAGAACACCATCGTCATCGACTGCGACGTCATCCAGGCCGACGGCGGCACCCGCACGGCCGCGGTCACCGGCGGCTACGTCGCGCTGGCCGACGCCATCACCTGGCTCGGCGCCGCCAACCGCCTCGCCGACCCGCAGCCGCTCTCGTCCTCGGTCGCCGCGATCAGCGTCGGCGTCGTCGACGGCCGCGTCCGGCTCGACCTGCCCTACGAGGAGGACTCGCGCGCGGAGGTCGACATGAACGTCGTCGCCACCGACACGGGCACCCTGATCGAGGTCCAGGGCACCGGCGAGGGCGCGACCTTCGCCCGCTCGACGCTCGACACCATGCTCGACATGGCGCTGGCCGGCTGCGAGGAACTGACCCGGCTGCAGAACGAGGCGCTGGCGCTGCCGTACCCCGGCGAGTTGCCCGAGCCGCGCCCTGACAAGAAGAAGTCGAAGTGACCCGCCTCCTGCTGGCCACCCGCAACGCCAAGAAGCTCGGCGAGCTCCGGCGAATCCTGGCGGCCGAAGGCATCGAAGGCGTCGAGGTCATCGGCCTTGCCGACGTCCCCGAGTTCCCGGAAGCCCCGGAGACCGCGCCCGACTTCGAGGGCAACGCGCTCGCGAAGGCCCGCGACGCCGCCGAAGCGACCGGCCTGCCGTCCATCGCGGACGACTCCGGCATCGCGATCGACGCGCTGAACGGGATGCCTGGCGTGCTTTCGGCGCGCTGGTCCGGCAAGCACGGCGACGACCTCGCGAATCTCGAACTCGTGCTGGGTCAGCTCAACGACGTTCCCGACGAGCGCCGGGGCGCGGCTTTCGTGTGCACGGCGGCGTTCGTGGTGCCGGGTGGCGAAGAGACGGTCGTGCGCGGTGAGTGGCGCGGAACGCTGGCGCGGGCTCCGCGTGGGAGCAACGGGTTCGGGTATGACCCGATCTTCGTGCCCGAAGGTGAGACGCGGTCGTCGGCCGAGCTGGAACCGTCCGAAAAGGACGCTCTGTCACACCGTGGCCGAGCCTTGCGCGCACTGCTGCCGAAGCTGCGCGCTTTCGCCGGCTGAAAATGAGGTTCCCATTCATCGGTTCGTGTGAATGGACACAGTCAAGTTGATCTTCCCTGCGCTGTAGCGCCCCTGCTATCTTCCGATCCGGCGAGTCGACGGGCTCGCCGGATTTTTCTTGTCTACCCCCAGTTTTCTTCTCGTGAGCATTCGTGATGTTCACGGCTATTGTCGAGGAATAAAAACAATGTTTTCCCGCACTTCGAGTGCTGCCCCCATGCGCTGGCATATCACCGCCGTCCAAGCGGGCGCCGATGCCCCTGAACTGGTGGCGCAGGTCCGCGAGCTGCGTGCTCGCATCCTCTTCGATCACGGCAGGCGGCCGGGTTTCCGTAGTGCCGACGGTGCGCACGTCGACGACCAGGTCCTCGACTACGGCGCCTGGCACTTCATCGCCAGGCGTGAGCCGGGCGGCCCGCCGCTCGGGTACATTCGGCTGTCCACTCCGGACAACGGCCATCTCTTCCAGTCCCGCGCCTATCTCGGCTCGGATAAATACGAAGAATTAATCGCGGAGCGCGGTTTCCTGCTCAGTGAGACATTCGAGCACAGCAGGCTGGTGGTCGAACATCGGGCAAGGAAACTGGGTCTCGGAGTTCATTTGAACGCCATCGCGATTTCAGCGGCCCATTCACTGGGAGCCAAGGCGATGATCGGGACCTCCGGCACGAAAGACGGCCAGGACAAGTTCCATGAGCGCTTCGGTTTCGTCGGCATTCCGGAGACTCGCCGCTATGTCGAGCACTACGCCGAGGACGTCATCATCATGTTCTACCGGGCCGAAGACGGCGCCGGTCAGTACACCGACCTGGTGCGGCGGCTGCGCGACGAGTTCCCTGCGCTCGCCGAGTCCGGTGCGCACACGGCTTCGGCGACCTTCGCGAAGCCGGTGAAACCCGCCGGTCTCGACCAGGCCGCACAGTCCGAAAAGGACTGCTGGCGTCCGGTGCTGTTCCGCTCCGGCGACGGCGAAGCGCTCTCGGACCTGCTGGCCTCAGGTGTCGTCCGCGAAGTACACGACACGATCGACACTCAGCTGGAGGAGCTGATCCGCAGCCGTGAGCCCGCTGTCCGCTTCGACGAGGACCTGCTGACCGCCAAGAAGCTCGAGCAGCTCAACGGCGCCGAGCCGTGGGCGTACGGCACCTGGGCGTTCTACCCATGGTCGGGCAGGCTGGTGCATGTGCTGCCCTGCGAGGAGTTCCGGCTGGTCCGCACCGACCGCAACCGGGGCAAGATCGAGCGGCCGGACCAGCGGCGCCTGCTCGGCAACCGGATCGGCGTCATCGGGCTTTCGGTCGGCAACAGCGCCGCCGTCACGTTCGCGCTGGAAGGCATCGGCGGCGCGTACAAACTCGCCGACTTCGACGAGTTCAGCCTGTCCAACCTGAACCGGCTGCGTGCCGGCGTGCACCACCTCGGCGTCAACAAGGCGGTGATCTCGGCGCGGCAGATGTTCGAGATCGACCCTTACCTCGACATCGAGATCTTCACCGACGGTCTCACCGACGCCAACATGGCCGAGTTCTTCAGCGGCGGCAACGGCCCGATCGACCTGCTCGTCGAGGAATGCGACACCCCGTACGTCAAGATCGCGGCGCGCGAGCAGGCCAGGACACTCGGCATCCCGGTGGTGATGGACTGCAACGACCGCGGCATGCTGGACATCGAGCGCTTCGACCTCGAACGCGACCGGCCGGTGCTGCACGGCCTGATCGGCGACGTCAAGGCGAGCCAGCTACAGGACCTGACGCGGCAGGAGAAGGTCGACCTGATCCTGGCGATGGTCGACGCCGACAAGATCAGCCCGCAGCTCAAGGCGTCCTTCGGTGAACTCGGCAAGACGCTGAGCAGCTGGCCGCAGCTCGCGTCTGGCGTCGCCCTCGGCGGCGCGCTGACCGCGGAGGCGGCACGGCGCATCCTGCTCGGCGACGCCTGTGAGTCCGGCCGGTTCTACACCGATTTCGCAGAACTCATCGCGCCGGATCGCAACACGGCGGGTGCCGCGTGACGCTGCCTTTGGCCGTGGCGGGCACCGGACTGCACCTGCCCGACCCGGTGGTCACCAACCAGCGTCTCACCGAGCTGCTCGACACGACGGACGAGTGGATCGTCAGCCGCACGGGAATCCGGGAGCGCCGCTGGCTCGAACCCGAGCTGGCCGCCTCGGACATGTGCGTCGCCGCCGCTCGCCAGGCACTCGGCGCGGCCGAGATCAGGGCGTGCGACGTCGACGTGATCATCATCGCGACGTACACCTGGGACCAGCCGCTCCCGTCGACCGCGTTGATCGTCAAGGCGGCGCTGGGCGCCGAGCGTGCCCTCACGCTCGACATCACGCAGGCGGCCTGTGCCAACGGCATGCAGGCGATGCTGCTCGCGGCGCACCTGCTGCAGACGTCCGCGCGCACCGCGCTGGTCATCGCGGCCGACTGCGCGTCGCGGGTGACGGACCCGGATGAGCGGACGAGCCGGGTTTTCTTCGGCGATGCCGCCGCGGCCGCCGTGCTCACGCGTTCGCCGGACCCCGAGGCGGGCCTGCTCGGCTGGGACTTCGGCTCGGAGCTGTCCTACGGCGTGGAGATCCAGGCGGGCGGTTCGCGAACGCCCGCCTCGCCGCAGACGGTCGCCGAGCGGCGGCACTACCTGAAGATGGACGGCCGGGAGGTGTGGAACACGGCGACCCTGTGTCTGCCGGAGAGCATCCTCACCGCGACCGGGCGGGCGGGAGTCGCGGTGACCGACGTCGAGCACTTCTTTCTGCACCAAGCGAATGTGAACATCGTGAACGCGGCGATGGACAAGCTCGGGGTGGCGCGCGAACGGGCTCCGATCACGCTGGACAAGCTCGGGAACACGGGCTCGGCTGGTGTCTTCACGGCCTTGCACGAGTCGTTCAGCCAAGGGCTGGTCGGCTCGGGCGACACCTATGTCATGTCGGCGATCGGCGCGGGCTTCCAGTGGGGAAGCCTCTGCCTGCGCCACGCTTAGCGGCCGAGGTGCTCCGTCACCGGGTGGGTGACGGAGCACCCAGTAATTCGAGCTTCACGCCTGCGCCGAGCCGGTCGACGCCGATCACGGCGGTCGTGTCGCGCAGCCGGAGAGTCAGTATCCGGTCGGCCAGCGGCCGGACATCGACTTCGGCCTGCGGGAACCGGATGACCACCCGCTTCAGCGTGGAGATCTCGGCGAGCGGCGCCAAGGATCCGATAGTGCAGTAGTCGAGTTCGAGGTTGGTCAGCGGAAGTCCGGCCAGCGGCCGCAAGGTATCGAGAGTCGCGCCTCTGAAGCGCAAGTCCGTCACCGCCGGGAATGCCGCGGCGGTTTCCTGTGCGACGGCCATCCGGCCCGCCGGGTTCTCGAGCGTGAACTCCTCGACGTTTTCGAGCGGGGACCTTTTCCGCAGTGCCATGGGGCCGGCTTCACTGAGGAACAGATGCTTCAGGTTCGGCAGGCGTGAGAGAAAGTCGAGCCTGCCGATCATGTTGAGCGACAACCGGCTGAGGCCGGTCAAATCACCGAGCACGTCGGGACGCGTCCAAGGTGTCACGCGGTCCAATCTCAGATTGGAAAGCTGATCCAGGCCGGTCAGTGCCGCCACCTCGGTGTACCTGGCCGCGTTGTGCAGTGAAATCATCCTGAGGCGAGGATGTTCGGTCAGCGGCGTGAGGTCGATTTCGGTCCGCTCGTCGAACTTGAGCCTGGTCATGAACAGAGCGGGGGCGCCGGCCAGTACCCCGAGGTCTTGATGCCGCTCGGTGCCGGAAAGGGTGATGCCCAATCCGGTCAGGTGCCGCAAGTGCCTGAGATAGGGCAACAGCCTGCTCGTGGTGATGATGAACGATCCTTCCTGCAGTGGGGAATCCGCCATCACCTCGGTCGCGAACCGGTCGGGATCGAAGAATTGCCAGGCCTTTTCGAGCTGGGTTTGCACCTGTGCGCGCGAATCCTTCGCGTAGCGGCGAAGCAGCGGCAGCGCGTCGTCGCTCGTGGTGAGAGAAGCAGCCCGGACGGTGGCCGCCGCCGACTCCTCCGGCAGTGCCTCCACCGACTCCGGGAGATACCGCAGCAGCCGGGATCCCAGCGACACGAGCGACGAGGCCGCACGGAAATGCGGGGGCGGGACCAGATGTTCGGTGATCGTCCGCTCGACCCTGGCCAGTGTCTCCGGCGCGATATCGCGGACCGTTTCCAGGCAGCTCGCGGCGACGAGCCGGAGGTACCGGGCGTAATCCGGTTCGGTGTTCGCGCGATCGAGTATGCCGTTCAGCAGTTCTTCGGCCTGGTGCTGCTTGGCCTGGCCGCCCGCGAGCACCACGGTCTCGCGCCAGGTGTCCAGATGCGCGTGCCCGATGAGCGTGTCGATGTGGTTTTGCTCGGTCGCTTCGCCCGCGGCCAGGAACTCCTGGAAGGTCCGGTGCACGAAATCCACCTGGCTCGCGGCCGGGCGCCGCAACAGCCCGCTCCGTTCCAGCAGGTCGTTCAACACCTCGTCGACGCTCTTGTCGACGTACGGCAGGCTCCGCAGCCGCCGTTCCAGGTGCTCGCGGACCTTGTCCACATCGAACTCGACCTTGTTGGCCAAGGTGAGCCGCCAGGCCAGATCACCGAGCAAGCTCGTCTTCTGCGCTTCGCTGAGCAGCACCGGGACGCGGCGTTCGGTGTCGCGCAGATGCAGCAGCATCGACAATGCCTTGCGGTAGAGGTCCATCCGGTCGCTGGGCAGTTCCGCGCGATGGGCGAGGTTGAGCGCGCAGAGCACCGCGCAGAGCAGTGGGCTCGCGGCGAGCGAGCGAAGATGGACGCGGCTTTCGAGCTGGCCGAGCAGACGTCGCTCCGCGGCCGCGAGGTCGACCTTCGGCCGCGGCGACTTGCCCGCGGCGGCCGCGAGATGCCAGCGCTCGACCAGCAGCTTGATGTCCACGATCGTCATGGGCTGGAGCACGACCGAGGCGTAGCCCTCCTTGCGTAGCCAGCGCCGGTCCGCCGCGGCCGTGCGGGAAGTGATCACGAACTTCGCCTGGGGGAAGGTGAGGTTCAGGTCCCGCAGCCAGGCTTTGACGTCGTACCGGCGCGAGGCGTCGACCTCGTCGACGCCGTCGACCAGCACCAGCGCGGTGCCCTTGAGGAGCATGCGGGTGGCCCAGAGCGGTGGCATCTGCGCGGCCAGGCCCGGTGCGATGTGCGCGAGGAAGTCGTCGGGGCGTGGCAACGGCTCGGTCGCGAAGCTGCGCAGGCGGATCGGGAACGGGACGAAACCGTTCCAGGCGGCCAGCTCGCCGGTGAACGCGCCGCGCGCCGCGGTGACCGAGAGCCAGTCGACCAGCGTTGTCTTGCCCGAACCGGCCTCGCCACGGATCAAGGTACGGTCGGCCGCGCCGATCGCGGCTTCGGCGCGCAGGGTGGCGCTGCCGTCGGAGACGGTCAGGCTGAGGTAGGCGACGGTCAGCGGGAGCCTCGGCTGGTCGTCCATGGTCAAGCCGAGCAGTTCGAGGTGGTCGAGCTTGCGGGCCAGCAAGCTCAGGTAGTCCTCGCGGAACGCCGCGTCGACGTCTCGGCCCAGCACCCGGAACGGCGTGCTGGGCAGCCGGGCGAGTACTTCGTCGAGCTGGTCCGATTGGCGGGACAGGCGTCCCAGCACCTCGGAGAGTGCCCTCGGCTGGAACGACGGCAGGTGCCGGACGACCAGGACCAGGTGGCGGCACGACTGGTCGAGCGCCAGTTCGTAGAGCGAACCAGCGCGCTCGGACAACCCCACCGGGCGGCCCGGGAACTGCTCGCGCACGCGCCGGGCGAGGCGTTCGGGGTCGGCGTCGTCGGCCAGCAGCGCGGTGTCCGACAGGTCGATCTGCCCGAGCGTGTCTTCCAACGCCAGGAACGCCGCGGTGATCTCGTTGCGGGGGAGTTCGGGGAAGCGCGTGGTGAGCACCGGCGTCAGCTGCTCGGCGACCTGGGTGCCGACGGTGGCGATCAGGTTCTCGAGCTTCTGGCGCTCGAGCGGGCTCGAAACCTCGTCTGCCGCGAGCGTGGCCAGGTCGGCTGTGCGCTCGTCCTTGTCCTTACGACGCCGCAGCCAGGACTTGAAGGCGTGCGAGGCGATGGTGCCGCCCAGCTTCAGCGCGGACGCTTCCAACCCGGCCACTGTGCCTCCCCAGCACTCGGTTCCGAGCCGACCATTCTGGGCGGAACCGAGTGCGGGGACAAGCACTCAGATGTTGAGATCCTTGATGAGCTTGGCGACGTGGCCGGTGGCGCGGACGTTGTACAGCGCCTTTGAGATCTTGCCTTCGGGGTCGACGATGAACGTCGAGCGGATGACGCCCTGGACGATCCGGCCGTAGTTCTTCTTCTCGCCGAAGGCGCCCCACTCGGTGAGGACCGTCTTGTCGGGGTCGGCGAGCAGCGGGAACGTCAGCTGCTCGTTCGCGACGAACTTGGCCAGCTTCTCCGGCTTGTCGGGGGAGATGCCGAGGATCTGGTAGCCGGCGTCGTTCAGCTCCGCCAGGTTGTCGCGGAAGTCGCAGGCCTGCTTGGTGCAGCCGGGCGTGCCCGCGGCCGGGTAGAAGTACACGACGACGGACTGGCCGCGGAAGTCCGACAGCGAGACCTTGGTGCCTTCGCTGTCCGAGAGTGTGAAGTCCGGGGCGGGGTCGCCGGGGGAAAGACGCTGCTCAGTCATGGGGTAAAGACTAGTCAGGCGGATCCGCAATACGTCGCGGCGGCGGCGCTGCCCGCGCTGGGGCGCAGGACCATCCACAGCTCGACCGGGTTCTCGGGCACGGCGAAGGCCATGTTCAGGTGGATCGCGCGGCCGGGGGCGATGTCGCGGCCCGCGTCGGAGATGCCGTTGAAGCCCTGGAGCGCGTCGACGAGCGGGCTCGCGGGTGCGCCGGACGCGCTCGCGGTGACCGACAGGCCGGAGAGCCGATACGGCTCGGTGCCGCCGTTGCGGAGTTCGACGTCGAAGGCGGCCGCGCGGCCGGAGCGGGGGTAGGAGCTGTTGCTGGGCTGGAACGACTTCGGCATCGAGACGCGGATGCTCAGGCCGTCGGCGAAGGTGTGCTCGTTGCCGAAGTCCTGCGCCTTCTTCACCGGGCGGACCTCGCCTCTGGCCGCTTGCCTGGCTTCGGCCGCCGAACCGGTCTGCTGCTGGACGGGCACACCACAGGCGACTGCGGCGAGTAGCGCGCAGACTGCCGGCAAGAGCCTCGGTGCGCGCGCGAGCGCCATCGCGGTTACTCCAGTCGCGGGGTAGATGTCATCCGTACGGCCTACGGGTGCCGCCGAACGTGACTACTTTGACTGCCGCGGCGCGTTTCCACGAGCGCCGCGCGCCGGTCGAAGCGGACCTGGTGTTGACCCGTGGCCAATCCGTGATCGGCGGTGCACCCGGGGTGACAGTCGTCACCTGAGTGTCCACTCAGACGGCCCACGCGAAGAACAGGACGAAAATCGCCAACCCGGAGAGCCAGGCCACGATCAGCCAGCCGAAATCCCGCCAGGGGTCTACAGCGCGTGACTCCTCGCCGGGCACGTAGACCCCGCGCATCTCGAACCAGTCGGCGAAGCGCACGAGCAGGCGCAGGGGATTGCGCATCGGTCGTCCACCTCCTCGTCACGATCCGTCGTCAGTACCCTACGGGCTCGCCGTCATGGGTCAATGAGAGTACTCCGATCAGCCGCTTGCCAGGCGGTGCGACGCCACCCGTCGGCGGTCCTTTCCCGTGAATCGCCCACCATCGGGCCGTGCCCGATCGGGCGGACGGAGGTATGGACCATCGACCATTCCGGCTAACGGCCGCGCGCACCATGCTGGTCGGCGGGAGGAATCATGGCGTTGGGAATCGACGTATACCGCGCGTACCAGGACGTCACCGACTGGCAGGCGGTCAAGGCGCACGGCGTCGGGTGGTGCTACGTGAAGCTCACCGACGGCGGCGGCGTCCCGCCGGTCGGGCCTGGTGACGCGCTCGTCGCCGGTGCGCGATCGGCGGGGATACCCGTTGGGGGATACCACTTCGTGCGGGCCTCGCCGGGCCCGGAGCGGCAGGCGGAGGTCCTCGTCGGGGAGGTGCGGCGGCTCGGTGCGACCGGGCTGGCGCCGATGCTCGATCTCGAGGACCACCCGGACCCGGACGTGCCGCGGATCCCGATGGCGGAGAAGAAGGCCTTCGCCACGCGGTTCTGCGAGCGGGTGCGGGAACTGGGGTTCCGGCCCGGGGTGTACCTCAACGACGACCTGGCCAGGCACCTGCGGCCGGACCAGTGGGGCGTGCCGGGACTGGTCATCTGGATCGCGCGCTACGGCGCCCGGCCGCACGCCGACGCCGGCCGGTACGACCTGCATCAGTACACCGACGGCGGGCACGTGCCCGGGATCGCCGCGAAGAGCGTCGATCTCACGGAGTCCTTCAGCGACAACCACTTTCTCACCGAACCGATCGAAGAGGATGACGACATGGCAGGCCCTCAGGACCACGAATACGCGCCCAGCGACGAGAAGCAGTACCACCACCGCACGATCGAGACCCGGTCCATCTCGGCCGTCGTCGGCGACGTGTGGTTCGCGATCTCGGCTGGCTACCAGCCGATGACCGACACGATCGTGTTCTTCAACGGCAAGCAGGCGCCGATCGAGATCCCGTCGATCGACCCCGACACCCGCATGGTGTGGCAGGTGCCGGACGGCTGCGAGTCCATCTCGTGGGAGTACTACTGCAAGGGCCCGTCGAGCTCAGCCGTCATCTACGGCAAGCGCTGACGCTCACAGCCAGCCGCGGTCGAAGGCGATGCGGACCAGGTCGACCCTGTTCCGCGCGCCGCACTTGTTGATCATGTTCGACGTGTAGTTGCGGACCGTGCCCTCGGACAGGAACAGCCTGCCCGCGATCTCACGGGCCGAAGCGCCCTCGGCGACGAGCCGGACGACGTCCAGTTCCCGCTGGGTCACCGGCACGTCCTCCTCGAGTGCCGCCACGGCGAGCGCGGAGTCGAACACGCGCTCGCCCGCGGCCACCCCGCGGATCGCGGCCAGCAGCTCGTCGGCCGGCGCGTGCTTGACGACGTATCCCTTCGCGCCCGCCTGCAAAGCCCGTTGCAGCATCCCGGGTTTGCTCAGCGCGGTGAGGATCAGCGCGGCGCACCCCGGCACCCGGGTCCGGACGGCCTCGGCGGCGGAGAGACCGTCCAGACCCGGCATGTCGATGTCGAGCACCGCGACGTCGGGCCGCAGCTCGGCGATCCGCTCGACCGCCTGGTCGCCGCGGCCCGCGACGCCGACCACGCACAGGTCTGGCTCGAGTTCGATCAGGGACACCAGCGCCGAGCGCACCATCACCTGGTCTTCGGCCAGGAAGACGCGGACCTGTTCTGCCTTCATACGTTGTTTCCTTCTACGTCGCCGCGGTCATGCGCCGGATCCCGGACGGCTTGCCGGAGCCGGAGAGCGGGACCTGCGCGCGCAGCAGGAAACCGCCGCCGGTCTGCCCGGACGCCTGCAGCTCGCCGTTGAGGTCCGCGAGCCGCTCCCGCATGCCGCGCAGCCCGTGCCCGCCGGACGGGGTCCGCTTGGTCATGATCGACGGCCCGTTGCTCGCCAGTTCGAGCACCGCCCTGCCCTCCTCGGCCTTGAGCCGGATCTCGCAGAGGGTGGAGTCGCTGTGCCGCAACACATTCGTCGCGCCCTCGCGGACGATCCAGGCCAGCGCCTGCGAGGTCGAGCTGTTCAGGTCGAGGTCGGCGATCTTGACCTCGGTCTGCACGCCGGCCGAAGTGAGGATGGTCCGCGCGCTGGCGACCTCGCCCGCGAGCGAGGTGTCCCGCATGCCCGCGACGACCGTCTGCATCTCGCCGATCGAGTCACGCAGCAGCGAGCGTGCCTCGCGCAGCTCCTCGACCGCGCGCCGCGGGTCGCGTTCGGACAGTCGTTCGACCAGCTCGAGTTTGAGCAGCACCACCGACAATCCGTGGCCGAGCGTGTCGTGCAGGTCACGGGCCCAGCGCAGCCGCTGCTCGCTGACCGCGACGCCGGCGAGCTCGGCCCTGGTGTCCTCCAGCTCCCGCGCGAACGTGACCAGCCGCGGAATCGAATAGAAGATCAACGTGGACAACGCGAACTCTTCGAGCACCCGGCGAATATCGTCCCCGTGGAACACATTCGCGGTGATCGGAATATAGAGCGCGAAACAGGCGAGCGTGGCGAACCCGCGCGCCTTGCCGGACAGGCACAGCAACATGATCGAGAAGCTCAGCGCGGGCGGCGCCGCCCAGTTCATCCCGAACACGCCGAACAGCAGCAGCGACCAGCCGAGCCCGCTGAGCGCGAGCACCTGGATGGTCCGCTTGCGCCGGTTGCCGCGCAGGATCGCGATGGTGCAGTAGATGTACGTGCCGATCCACAGCACGAACCCGATGATCGCGAAAACCTGGCGCAGGCCCTGGGTCTCGGCGATCAGGCTCAGCGGGAAGGTCGCGATCAGGAACATGTACGTGGCCAGGCCCAGCAGCGCGAGCACGCCGACGACGTGCCCGGTCCCGCCGGCGCCGGGACGCAGGCTGCGGATCAGCCAGGCTCTCGTTCTCCCCAGTAGCGAGCCCGCGGCCTTCATCTCCGCCACTCCGTCCGGAGCGTGTGGGGTCCGATGAGCGCGGCATCTCGAGCCAGGATCTTCGTGATGGTCATCTCCGGCTGCCTCTCATGTCCTGGCCGCGGTTGCTAAACGTTAACATCGGAGCAGCGCCATCATGCTGCTCCGTTTGGTCTCGACTTCGCGCATTTTTACTGCGCGCAACCCGAAAATTAACTTATCTGGGTGCGGGCCTTTTTGCCGTCATCGAACGGCCAGTCGTTGAATAACTCCCCAGCGTGATGCCTTGTTGTTGAACGCAGTGCAATCGGCTGTCGCGCTACGGAATTGAACGAATACTTCCCGTTGATATCAGGCGTCGACTAATAGCGCCGATGGTGGGGGAATGACCGGCCATGTTCAGTCCTCGTCGGACTCGGCCGCCGCCCGCGCACGCCAGTCGACACCGTTGTGCGCCTGCCAGCCAGGCAGGTCCTCTGTGGTGTGACGGGCCCGGTCCAGACCAGTGGGGGCCGAGCTGATCATGAAGTCGCCGACGCTGCTCTCGCGTTCCCAGTCGAGGCCGAAACAGCGCGCGGACAGCTCCGCGTCGCCGACGCCCAGCCCGCACGGCGCGAGCCCCATCGCGGTGCTCACCAGGTACAACGTCTGGTAGAGCACGCCGACGTGCTTGAGCGTGGTGGCGTACGGGATGCCGCTGTACTTCCAGCCGAGCCGCTGGAACCGCGAGGTGATGGTCACCAGCACGTCGGGCGCGAGCGCGTTCCCCGCCGAAATGGAAGCGACGCCGAGCATGGCGTCGATGTCCGAAGTGGAGTCGTTGACCAGCACGAGCCGATGGCCCGCCGGGTCGTAGAAGTACATTCCCGGCTTGAGCCCGGCGCAGCGCCGGATGGTCAGCCAGAGGTCGAGTTCACCGGCTCCGCCGCCCGCCGGATAAGGGCGGTCGACACCTTGATACGGCATTTGCTGTTCGGGAACCGGCCCGTAGATCGAACGGATGCGCTGCACGCGGTAAAGCAACTCGGCCAATTGGCGGAGTTTGAGCGGCCGTTCGCCCGGAGTGCGCACCGACTGCCGCAGTTCCAGCACTTCGGTCAGCCGGGGATCACGGGCGCGCACCTCGTCGAAATCGGGCACCGGCAATACGACGATCTCGCCGGCCGGCAATTCACGGATCGGCGACTCGTGCTCGATCTCGCCGGTGAACCGGAATGTCGCGCCGAACTCCTCGTCGTGACGGCCGGAGCGGCTGCGCGCGTGGAACAGCAGATCGTGGAAGCCCCACTGCCGCAGCCGGTCCGTCTCCGGGGCGTCCGCGCGGTCGAGCAGCCTGGCGGCGAGCAGCAGGTCGAGCACCGGCCTGGTGGCGCGCTCGCCGAGCGCGGGCACCAGCTTGATCAGCTCGGCCACCGTACGGGGCCGCGAGGCGGCGGTGACCAGCGCGGCCAGCTGCGGGTCGTGCAGGCGCGCGCGGTAGAGGCTCAGCGGATTCTCCAGCGTCAGCACCCCGTCGACCTGGTGCAGATACGCGAAGCGCGACAGCGCGAGGCGCTCGTGGCCCGCGGCCCGCACCGGGCCGGTGAACCCCTTGAGCCGCGCGCTCGACGAGATCGGGACCACGTCGGCGAGCGTCACGGCGTCCCGCTCGACCGAGTGCACCAGCAGGAACTGGAGCAGTTCGACCAGCCCGTGCATCCGGGTCGCCTCGGCGATCGGGTCCTGGGCCGAGGTGATCACCAGGTCCATCACGTTGCCGGCCAGCACCGGGCCGAAGGTGAGCCGGTCCACCGCGGCCGCGATGCCGTCGGACACCCCGGTCAGCACGTGGTTGCCCCAGCGATGGGCGATGACCAGCTCGTCGCCGGTGCGGTCGACGACGACGTCCTCGCGAAACGACACCAGATGCCTCGCGTCGCCGATGGCGGCGGGTGAGGCCTGCCGGTGCGGCAGGATCGAGCTGGACATCGTTGTCCCCCTAGTCGTGCATCAGACGAACATCGGAATCGGGTTCAGGTCGGCCTCCGCGGTCGGCGACCGCAGCCTGCCGAGCGCGACGGGCACGTCGTAGAGCCGGCCCGGCGCGTACCTGCTCCAGAAGTGCCGCATACCCGGCACCAGCACCTTGACCACAGGCAGGCCGATGTCCGGCCTGGTCAGGTCCAGCGCGAGCAGTTCCATCCCCTTGTCCTCGACGAGACGGCGGCACAGCCGCACGTCCTCGGCGAGGTCACCGCCGGTCGGCATGCTCAGATCGACGACCCGGCTGGCCGGTTCGTGCGGATCCGGTGTCAGATAAGGATGATCGGCCACGGTCGCGGTCTGCCACCAGTGCTTCTGCACCGGGTCGGGGAAGGTGTAGCCCCCGCCGTCCTCGGTGCTGAACGCGACCGCCGGCAGGAACTGGTTGAGCTCGCTGACGGCGCGCAGCACGGCGATGCGTGCGTCGTGGTGCGCGCCGAACCCGAAGATGATGTCCTCGGCGGGCTTGTCGGTCCGCCTGCTGACCGCGACGACCGCAGGCACCCCGAGGTCCGCGGTGATGTCGAGCGCCCAGAGCTCCCGGTTGAGGCCGCGGTATTCGGCTTGCATCCGGTCGAGCCACGGCTCCTTCATCGCGTCGAGGTCGACGCCGGGGCAGCGCAGCCGGTTGTACCACCAGATCGCCACGCTGTCGCGCTCGACGAGTTCGTAGAACCCTTGCAGCATCGCGTCTTCGAAGCTGGTGCCCGCCGCGCAGCCGTTGGAATCGGCGATCGCGTATACCGGTCCGCGATAAGGATAGGAATAGAACAACAACGAAGTCGGCACGTATTTGGTGCGTTCCTCGGTGAGTGAATAAACCGGGCTCCATTCGAGTTCGGCGTCGGCGGACATCTGCTCCGCGACCGTCTGGAAAGCGATCCCTTTCGCATTCCATTGCTCTCGCTCGGCGAACTGCCGGTCGCTGAACAGCATCGACCGGTTGGGGTGGATTCCCATCTCTCCCAACGTGTTCAGCGAAGCCAGGAACCGGGGCTCGTCGCCGGTGTAGACGGCGCTGTAGCGTTCGAGCGCCTCGCCGAGCGCGCTCGCCTTCGCCTGGATATCGGTGACGCCCTTGCCGCAGCTCTGCGTGCGAAGCCCGTCGCGCAACGCGCGCAGCGTGCTCACCCGCAGGGCGCGGTTGTAGCCGGACGCGTACGCGCGCACGAACGGCAATCGCGTGTTCAGCGGGGTCAGCTTGGGCACGACGCCGGTGATCGGATCGACCAGATGGCCCCAGTTCCGCATCATCTCTTCGGGACTCTTGGCACGATGCCCGCCGTCCTCGGCGAAAGTTTTTTCGCGTGGCACCAGTTTCACGGGCTTGCGCATGTTCTTCGTGACCAGCGCGGCGTTTCCGCACGCGGAGCACTGCGGACGGCGGCTCAGCGCGTGGGTCTCGGTGCGCAGTGTCGCCGTGTCGATGCTCAGCACGGCGTGCGTGCCGTCGTGGCGGTGCCCGCCGAGCCAGTGCGCCGCCGCGGTCGCGGCCATGCCGAAGGCGAGCGAGCGGCTCGCCGCGATGTCCACGGTCGGCGGTGCGATCCGGACGTCGGTGAGCTTGCCCTCCAGGTAGTCCTCGGCGCGGCGCTGGCCGCGCAGCCGCACTTCGAGGCAGCGATAGCAGGCTCCGGCGGGGTCGAAGATCGGTCCCACATAAGCGATCACGCCGACCGGCTTCGCCAGCAGCCACGGCCTGCCGGTCGCGCGCTGGCGGCGATCGAAGCTCGCCAGGCCCGCGCGGAGGTAGTCGTCGGTGAGCACGAGGTCGAGCGCCGAGGTGTCCTCTTCGGACTCGACGATCCGCATTCCGGCCGCCCACAACGCTTCGATCGCCTCTTCGGCGTCGACCGACCCGAACGTGGTGACCCGGACACCCGCCGCCAGCTCGGCGTTGGCCTCGTCACCGTGTCGGCCCAGTGACTCCCAATACCCGGCCGAGCGCTCATCGGCGTCGGGGTCGACCTCGACGACCTGACCGGCGCGCGCCAGCTGGGCGACCGCGCGCCGGACCACCTCGGGCGCGACCTCGTCGCGCAAGGTGTCCACAATGGATTGAAGATCGTGCTTGCCGTTCAGCAGCGGCAGCAGCCGTTCGGCGAGCGGGTCGGTGACGACCGCGCTCCCGTGCTCGCACAACAGGTACGCGCCTTCGCCGGGAACGACCGAGACGCCCAGATGCCGTTTGATCCGTGGTACCCCCATGAGGTGTCCTTTCCGGTGGCGGCCATCAGGCCACCGCCATCGCGCCCTGTGGGACCAGCTTGACCCGCAGCTGTTCCGGAGAGCAGAAGACGAGCTCACCCTGCCAGCGGACCTCGCCTGCCGCTGTGTCTACAGTGGACTCGGGAAAGCGGGTGGCCAGCCGGGAGATGACCTCGGCGCCGGTGAGCCTGGCCAGCTGCGCGCCGAGGCACTGGTGCGGGCCGTGGCCGAAGGCGAACGTGCCGAGCGCGCCCCGGTCCATCCGGAACTCGGCTGGCGCGTCGGTGAACCCGGGATCGCGGTTCGCGGCCGCCCAGTAGAACAGCACGACCGACTCGGCCGGAATGGTCTGGCCGTCGACCTCGACGTCGCTCAGCGCCGTGCGCGCGGCGAGCCGGATCGGCGAGCAAAGCCGGACCGCCTCGTCGAAAGCGACCCGCGCGTCTTCGCGGTTGGTGAGTTTCGGCAGCAGCCCCGGTTGCCCGAGTATCGTCCACAGCACGTTGCCCAGTGCCGCGGACAGCGTGTCCAGCCCGTTGACGAACAGCGTGATCACGAACGCGACCAGTTCGTCGGTGGAGAGCATGTGCTGAGCGTGCGCCTGTACGAGCCGCGTCATGATGTCGTCGCGCGGATCGAGCCGCCGCTTGGCCAGCAGCGCGTGGATGTAGTCGGTGAATTCGGCCAGTGTGCGTTCCGCTTGCGCGACTTCGGCTTCGGTCTGGCCGAACCGGTCGAGCTGCCTGGCGAGCGCTTTCACCCAGCGCAGCACCTGGGTGTGGTCTTCGGCGGGTACGCCGACGAGTTCGCAGTTCATGTGCACCGGCAGGCGCACTCCCAGATCCGAGACGACATCGAGCGCGTCATCAGTGTCCAATGCGGACTCGACCAGCGTGGCGGCCGACTCGGTGAGTTCGGCGATCCGGCGTGCGGTGAACACGCCGGAAACCAGTCCGCGCAGCCGCCGGTGGTCCACACCGTCGCGGACATTGAGCATCAGCCCGAAAACATGATCCAGCGTGCGCGGCTGGGCGAAGCGTGGCTCGCGTCCGCCCAGCCGAGCATCCACGGACAGTCTGCGGTCGGCGCTGAGCGCCGACACCAGCCGGTGGCTCGACACCACCCACACCCCGTTCACTTCCAGCAGTCCCGCATCTCGGACGAGCTCGTCGATCGGGCCGACGGGGTCATGGCGCCTGGCTTCGGAGTCGGTCAGATAGCGCGAGATCTCCTTGCGCAGCTGGGAAAGACTGTCCACCGGGTGCTCCTCCTGGTTATGCCGTGGCGACCTCTTCGTTCGACGGGACGGCGTCCGGAACGAAGCAGACCACGCAGGCGCACCAGCAGAGATCGGTCGCGGCGGGCACCACGGCCGAAGAGTCGCCCGCGACGGCCCCGAGGCCCCCGTCGAGCATGGTCACCGAAAAGTCGTCGTCCGTCAGTAGCGCGATGCTGTTCATGCGGTCTCCCGGTGTGTCGTGAACTGGCCGTACGCCCCGGGAGTTTCGCTCATACGACCGCATGACCAGTAGTGCGCTGAGCACCAGACACGATGACTTTTGTCACCGTGGCCGGTAAACGTCCCAACGCGGTGGGTGAGGTGGTGACGCCGCCCGGCTGCGGGAGACCACGGACGGCGCCACCTTGGCCCTTCACGATGCCGGACCCGCGCGCGCCCGCGTCAGTGCCTCGGGGCACCTTCCTCTAGTGCGAAACGCACATTTCCGAGGTGACTCCGGGTGGACCAGACCACTGGAAAGGTAGGTCCGCTGCCTTTTCGCACTATGTGATAGCCGTCACATATTCACCCGGTCGGCCTACAGACAAGCCGGAGACATCGGAGCTCTCATAGGGACATCCAGGCTTTGTTGCGACCGGCAACAAAACCTCGGCCCGGGTTGACGAGGAGGTCACCCATGTCCTTCAGCTCCTCTCGTGGACGGCTCGGCGTGCTCGGCGCCGCCGCCGCTGCCGCGCTGATCGCGATCCCGCTCACCCTGGCGGCCGAGGCTTCCGTGCCCCCGCCGCCCGCCGGGTGGACGCAGATCTTCGCCGACGACTTCACCGGCCCCGCAGGCAGCGGGGTCAACACCGGGACCTGGCGCTACACCACCGGGACCAGCTATCCCGGCGGACCGGCCAACTTCGGCACCGGTGAGATCGAAACGATGACCAGCAGCACGTCGAACGTCTCGCTCGACGGTGCGGGGAATCTCCGCATCACGCCGCAGCGCAGCGGCACGGCGTGGACGTCCGGCCGCATCGAGACCAACCGCGAGGACTTCCAGCCGCCGGCGAACGGGGTGCTCAGGGTGGAGGCGCGGCTGCAGATGCCCAACGTCACCGGCGCCGCCGCGCGCGGATACTGGCCCGCGTTCTGGATGCTCGGCACGCCCTATCGTGGCAATTGGTGGAATTGGCCCGGTGTCGGCGAAATCGACATCATGGAGAACGTCCAGGGCATCAACAACGAGTGGGCCACGATGCACTGCGGCACCAGCCCCGGCGGGCCGTGCAACGAGAAGTCCGGCATCGGCGGCCAGCGTGCCTGCTCCGGCACGAGTTGCCAGGCCGGTTTCCACACCTACGCGATGGAGTGGGACCGCAGCACGAATCCGCAGCAGGTCCGGTTCTATTTGGACGGTGCGCAGTTCCATCAGGTGAGCGCGAACCAGATGGACGCGGGCACCTGGGCGGCCGCGACCAACCACGGCTTCTTCATCATCTTGAACGTCGCGATGGGCGGCGAGTTCCCGGCCGCGCTCGGCGGCGGGCCCGACGGCGCGACCGCGCCGGGGCACCCGATGGTCGTCGACTACGTCGCCGCGTGGACCCGTGGCGCGGGCAGTCCGCCGACCAGCCCGACGACGCCGCCGTCCACCTGCGGCCCGCTGATCTCCCGGAACATGCTGGTGACCGCGTCGAGCATCGAGAGCGGGAACCAGGCAGCGGCGTTCGCCGTCGACGGCGACACCGGGACCCGCTGGTCCAGCGCGCACAACGAGCCGAACTGGCTCCAGGTCGACCTCGGCGCGGTCAAGCCGGTCACCAGGGTCCGGCTGAACTGGGAGGCCGCGTACGGACGGGCGTACTCGATCCAGTTGTCCGCCAACGGTTCCACGTGGACGGACGCGTACACCACCTATTCCGGCGTCGGCGGGATCGAGGACATCGCCGTCACCGGAAGCGCCAGATACGTGCGGATGTACGGCATGCAGCGCGCCACGGTCTACGGATTCTCGTTGTGGGAGTTCGAAATCTACGGCGCGTGTCCCGGCAGCACCCCGCCGACCACCGGCCCGACCACGCCGACCAGCGGGCCGACGACCAGCCAGCCTCCCGGCCAATACCCGGCGTGGGCACCGAACACGTACTACGCCGTGGGCACCCGGGTCAGCTACTCGGGCCGGAACTACCAGTGCCTGCAAGCCCACACCTCGATCGTCAGCTGGGAGCCGCCGAACGCGGCCTCACTCTGGCAGTTGATCTAGTTCCATTTCGACGAAAGGGACGAAGATGTCCTTTGCCCGCCGCCTTTCCCGTGCCTTCGTACTGGTGCTCCTGCTCGCCGGTCTCACGCAAGTCAGCGTGGGGCCCGCGGCGGCCGCCGACTACACCCAGGGCGTGACGCCGCTGAGCAACGGCCAGGCCAAGATCTGGTTCAAACCCACGACCCCGTCCTCGCTGGTCGACGTGCACTATCTGGTGCCGAACCTCGGCCAGCAGAACTTCCGGATGGCCAACGTCTCCGGCACCTGGGAGCAGACGGTCTCCTCGCTCTCCAGCGGGACCGTCATCGAATACTGGTTCACCTACGAGAAAGGCGGCCCGCTCTACGACACGGGCCATTTCTCCTACACCTATGGCGGCGGGGGCGGCACTCCCGGCGGTGGCGGCACAGGGACGTTCCCGCTGGTATTGCAGAACAACACGCGAGGCAAGTGGACCAACGCCCAGATCTACGTGCTGGTGCTCGGCATGGGCACACCGGGCGAGTGGTCCTACCTCAAGCCGAACGGCACGCTGGCGCACATCAACCACACCGAGGCGTCGGCGCCGGGTCACCTCACCAAGAACGGCGTCAACTACGCGAACATGCAGTTCACGCTCGCGCAGGCGTCCACCGTGACGATCCCGTCCAGGCTCGAAGGCGGCCGGATCTACATCTCGGCCGGGTCCCCCATGTACATCCCGATCTCGCCGGACGACCGCGGCTGGGGCGGTCCCGACCTGCACAACCCGGCCGACCCGAACGCGGACGTCTACTTCGACTGGTACGAGCTGACCTACAGCCATGGCGTGATCCCGTACGGCGGCAACACCACCCAGGTCGACATGTTCGGCTTCCCGATGACCGCGCGGCTGCAGCAGTCGGCCATCGGCTACGACCAGACGGTCGGCATCACCCAGACCCGTGATCAGGTGCTGGCGCAGTACCAGTCCTCGGTCGGCGCGGCCTTCAAACCGCTGGCAGGTGCTTATCGGATCACCGCGCCGC
This sequence comes from Amycolatopsis xylanica, assembly GCF_900107045.1. Lineage (GTDB taxonomy): Bacteria > Actinomycetota > Actinomycetes > Mycobacteriales > Pseudonocardiaceae > Amycolatopsis > Amycolatopsis xylanica. The sequence continues at coordinate 426,626 of NZ_FNON01000003.1, read as the reverse complement.
GGTCGTCCGGGCTGTTCGCGCCCGGCGGGGCCCAGCAGAACTACCTGCAGGCGTACATCGACCAGGTCTGGAACCAGTACACGGCAAGCCAGTTCACGCTGACCCGCTTGAACCAGACCTTCACCGGCCGTGTGGTGGGCGGCAGGCTCCAGTTCACCAAGGACGGCGCCGGGCCGTTCGTGCTGGACAAGCCGACCACCCGCGACGTCGTCGAATGCTCGGGCGCGCTGGCGTCCGCCGGCATGACGACCACCGCGCTGGAACTCGGCGCCGAGTTCTGCGCGGCCTTCAACCGGGGCGTCGCGGCGAACACGGCGAACTGGTACAACCCGGCGGCGTACTACAGCGGCGCCAGCAAGAACGACTACGCGCAGTTCTTCCACACCATCGGCATCGACCACCGCGCGTACGGCTTCGCCTACGACGACATCAACGACCAGAGTTCCGTGAAGATCCTGCCCAACGCGAACCCGCCGACCGCGCTGACGCTGTCCATCGGCTGGTAAGGGCTCGTGAGCGTTGCGGGCGGTTAGAACCGCCCGCAACGCTCACGACCCCGAAACGATCAGCCGGAACCCGGCGTCCCATTCGTCGAGTGCGAGCAGGTCCTGATGCCGGTCGTGCCAGCGCCCCGACTCGAGGTCCGCGCGCAGCTGGGTCATCCCGCGCTCCACGGCGTGCGCGGGAGCCTGGGCGAGCGCCGAGCAGTTGTCCCGCACTCGCGAGTCCAGGTACGCCTCCGGACGTCGCCAATGCGCGGGGAACACGCCGTCCGTGAAGTCCCAAGGCACCGGCAACACCGAAACCGACGTGGCCCCGAGTTCGTGCGCGATGTCTTCCGACGAGGGGCGGCCGGCCTCGAGGTCCGCGATCTCGGGCACGTACTCCCTGACCATCCAGAACTCCAGATGCCGCCGCGGGTCATAGGTCAGTACCACTCGCAGCTGCGCGACCCGGCGAAGCTCGGCGAGGCCCGCGCGCCAGTCGGTCCAGTGGTGGACCGTCAGCACGGCCAGCGCCGCGTCGGCACGCGAGACCGGCAACGACTCCGCGACCCCGCGGACGGCCGGGGCCGCGCCACGCGGGCGTTGCCGGATCATCTCGGCGCTCGGTTCGACGGCCAGCACCACGTTGGCCGGCTCGTAGGAACCGGTGCCCGCGCCGATGTTGACCACCGATCCGGCCGGGGCGAGTGCCTCCGTGATCGGGGTGAGCCAGCGGGGGTCGGTGCGGCGGCCCAGCGAGTAGCCGACGCCGATCTCGTCGTAGAGCATGGGACCAGTGTGCCCGGACTGGCACTTGAATCCGGCTTGAATAGGCTGGCCGGATGGTCGACGGGATCAGTTTCCGGCTGCTCGGCGGGTGCGAGGTCAGCGTGGCAGGCCACCCCGTCGATATCGGGCATGCCCGGCAGCAGTGCGTGCTCGCGGTGCTGCTGCTCGAGGCGAACAAACCGGTGACGGCCGATCAGCTCGTCGACCGCGTCTGGGGTGAGCAGGCGCCGGTGCGGGCGCGGGGCACCCTGCAGAGTTACCTGACCCGGTTGCGGCGGGCGCTGGACGCCGAGATCGCGCGCAAGCCGGGCGGGTACGTGCTCGCCGTCGACGACCAGGCGGTCGACGTGCACCGGTTCCGGCGGCTCGTCGCCGACGCGCGGGTCGCCGATGACGAGCACGCGCTCGCGTTGTTCGAGGAGGCGCTCGGGCTGTGGCGGGGCGAAGCGCTCGCCGGGCTGGAGACGGAGTGGCTCGCCGGCGTCCGCGAGGGACTGACGCGGGAGCGGCACGCGGCGGAACTCGACCACGCCGACCTGATGCTCGGCGCGGGCAGGCACGCCGAGGTGCTGCCCGGCCTGCTCGCGCGCGCCGCCGAGCGGCCGCTCGACGAACGGCTCGCCGGGCAGGTGATGCTCGCGCTCTACCGGAGCGGGCGGCAGGCCGAGGCGCTCGAGCACTACCAGCGGACCCGGCGGCTGCTGATCGACGAACTCGGCGCCGACCCCGGCCAGCGGCTGCAGGACCTGCAGCGCCAGATCCTGTCCGCCGAGGTGACCGCGCCCGCCGAACGGGTCGGCACCGCCCACGACCGCGCGGCGCGGGAACTGGCTGGCGCCGTCCGCCGTCAGTGGACGGAGGAGGCAGGGCTGCGGTCGCTGCGCCGCCCGCAGCCGCTGCGCGTGCGCTGGTCGAACACCCGGCGGCCGGTCGCGGCCGACCCGGATGTCGCGCCGTCACGGCCGTCCGGCGATGTCACCGAGCTGGTGCGGCTGTTCCGTTCACTGCCGTCGAAACAGCTTGTGGTGCTGGGCGAACCCGGGGCAGGGAAGACCGTGCTCGCGTTGCTCTTCACCTTGGCGCTGCTGGAAGATCTGCGGCCCGGCGAGCCGGTGCCGGTGCTGCTCAGCGCCTCGGGCTGGGATCCGCGGAGCGAGCATCTGCAGAGCTGGGTCGCGAAACGGCTCGTCGAGGAGTATCCGGCGCTCGAGGCGAAAACCGCGTCGGAGCTGGTCGCCGACGGGCGGATCCTGGTCGTGCTCGACGGGCTCGACGAGATGCCGCTGGCCGTGCACGCGGCCGCCGTCGACGCGCTCGACCGCGACCACCGGTACCCGCTGCTGCTCACCTGCCGCACCACCGAGTACGAGGACGCGGTCGACCGCGGCGGCGTCATCCTGACCCGCGCGCCGGTGGTGGAGATCGAGCCGGTCGAGCTCGCCGACGCGACCGCGTTCCTGCTCTCCGCCGGGCCGCCCGCGCGGCGGCGCTGGGAGCCGGTGCTCGACAAGCTGCGCTCCGATCCGGCGCTCCCGCTCAACCAGGTGCTGACCAGCCCGCTGATGGTCGCGCTCGCCAGGGTCGTCTACACCGCGACCACGACCGATCCCGGCGAGCTGCTCGACTTCCCCGATCGCGAGTCGATCGAACAGCACCTGCTCGACGCGTTCATCCCCGCCGCCTACCTGGCACACCCGGCCGCACCCGACTCGCGGACGCCGCCCCGCTACGAACCGGCGCAGGCGCAGGAGTGGCTGCGGTTCCTCGCCAGGCACCTCACCCGGCTCGACACCCACGACATCGCCTGGTGGCAGCTCATCCGGTCGGTGTCACGCCCGGCGCGCGCACTCATGGTGGGTGTCGTGGCCGCGCTGGCGTTCGGGCTCGCGGGTGGCATCGCGGGCGGCATCGGCACCGGCCGCTGGACCGGGTTCCTCTACTTCGCCGTGTACGCGCTCGCGTTCGGCTCCTCGATGGGCCTGATCTACGCCGCCGGGGTCAACGTCGAGCCGGTCAGGGTCGAACTTCGCTTCCGTGGCACCGGTTTACGCTTTCTCGGCCGCTTCGCCATCGGCTTGGCACTCGGCGTCCTGTTCAGCCGCACGATGGGCCTGCCGACCGCCGTCGTCGCCGGGGTCGGCGTCGTACTCGGGCTCGCGGCGGGCCTGCACGTCTGGCTCGCCAAACCCGCCGACGTCGCCGAGGTGTCCGGCCCGCCGGTCGTGCTGCGGCAGGACCGCACGGCCGCGCTCGTGCTCGGCCTGACCTTCGCGCTCGCGCTCACCCTGCCGAGCGGTTTCGCGGTCGGCGTGCCCACATTGGACACCGCCGCCGCCGAAGCGGGCGCGATCGACATCCTGATCAGCGCGCTCGGCGGCGCGCTCGCCGGCGGAGTCGTCGGCGGTGTCTGGTTCGGCAGGGCGGGCGTGCTCGGCATCGGCTTCGCCAGCGCGGTCGCGGGCGGCCTGATCTTCGGCCCGGCGTACCCGAACGTCTACGGCCTCGGCGTCGGGCTCGCCTTCGGCACCGTGTTCGGCCTCTCGGTCGCCGCGGTCAGCGTGCTGTCCCGTGCGTGGGGCGCGTTCATGGTCGGCCAGGTCTGGCTGGCGATCCGCGGCCGTCAGCCGTGGCGCGTGCTCCGCTTCCTCGAAGACGCCCACCAGCGCGGCGTGCTGCGCCAGAGCGGCGGCGTCTACCAGTTCCGCCACGCACGCCTTCGCGATCACCTCAGCAAGACTTCTTAGCGGCGGCGGCGATCGAGTCCACGATGAACTGGTAACCGGTGCAGCGGCACAGGTTTCCGGAGATGCGCTCGCGGATCTCTGCCTCGGTCGGGGCAGGGTTCTCGCGGAGCAGCTCGGCCGCGGTGGCGAGCATGCCGGGGGTGCAGAAGCCGCATTGGAGGCCGTGATGGTCGCGAAAGGACTGCTGGAGCGGGTGCAGTTCGCCGTCGGTGGCCATGCCTTCGACCGTGGTGATCTCGGCGCCTTCGGCTTGGACGGCGAGCAGGCAGCAGGCGCGGGCGGTGGCGCCGTCGAGGGTGATCGTGCAGGCGCCGCAGACGCCGTGCTCGCAGCCGAGGTGGACGCCGGTGAAGCCGAGATCTTCGCGCAGGAGGTCGGCGAGGGTGCGGCGCGGCTCGCAGTCCGCGGTGAACTGCCTGCCGTTGACCGTCAAGGTGACCTTCATCGTGCGCTGCCGTTCGCTCGGGTGATCGCCCGGCGCGCGAGGACCGCGGCCATGTCGCGCCGGTAATCGGCGGGGGCGTGGAGGTCGGATGCCGGATCGGTGGCCGCGGCGGCCTCGCGGGCGGCGCCTGCGATCAAGGCCGGGGTCAGCACGGAGCCGCGCAGCGACTCCTCGGCCGCGATCGCGCGGATCGGGGTCGGGCCCGCGCCCGCGATGGCGATCCGCGCCTGCTCACAGGCGCCGTCCGCGTCCAGGGTGACGGTCACGAAGACGGCGACGAGCGCGAGGTCGTGGCTGCGGCGGCTGAGTTCCTCGACCGCGTGCCCGGTACGCGCGGGGAGCACGGGCAGCCGGACTTCGACGAGGAGCTCGTCGGCTTCGAGCGCGGTCTGGCCGCTGCCGGTGAAGAAGTCGCGCGCGGAGATCGTCCGCAGGCCGTGCTCGCCGCGGACGGTGAACTCGGCGTCGAGCGCGACGGCCACCGCGGGCAGCTCGGCCGCCGGGTCGGCGTGCGCGAGGCTGCCGCCGAACGTGCCGCGGTTGCGGATCGCGACATGGCCGACGTGACGCAGGGCCTCGGTGAGCAGGGGGAGATCGCGGGCCACCAGCGGCGAGGTCTCGACCGCGCGGTGGCGGGTGAGGGCGCCGAGCACGAGGTGGTCGTTGGTGCGCTGGATCGAGGACAGGTCGAGGCCGTTGATGTCGACCAGCACCGACGGCCTGGCCAGCCGCCGGTTCAGGAGCGGTACCAGGCTTTGCCCGCCTGCCAGCACTTTGGCGTTCTCGGCGGTGCTCAGCGCTTCGAGTGCTTCGTCCACAGAGGACGCCCGGAGGTAGTCGAACGCGGCCGCCTTCATCGGCGTGCTCCCCGCTTGATGGCGGCGAGCAGCCGGGGCGGGGTGATCGGCAGCGAGGTGATCTCGACGCCGTACTCGCTCAGCGCGTCCTCGACGGCGTGCGCGATCGCGGCGCCGCCGCCGATGACGCCCGCTTCGCCCATGCCCTTGAAACCGCCGGGAATGTGGTCCGACGGCGTCGCCATGTGCTCGATGCCGAACGGCGGGATCTCGGTCGCGGTCGGCAGCAGGTAGTCGGCGAACGTCGAGGTCGCCATCCGCCCACCGGCGTCGTACGCCAGCTCCTCGTAAAGCGCGCCGCCGATGGCCTGCGCGGCGCCGCCGTGCAGCTGGCCGTCCACGATCAGCGGGTTGATCACCGTGCCGCAGTCGTGCGCGATGAGGTACCCGAGCAGTGTGACCACACCGGTCTCGCGGTCGACCTCGGCGAGCACCGCCGTGCAGCCGAACGAGGTCGCGATGTTGGCTGGGTCGAAGACCTCCCGCTCTTCCAGCGTCGGTGTCTCGGTCTCCGGCAGCTTGCCGTTGATGCGGCGGTACGCGGCGTCGCCGATCTCGGCCATGGTGAGCGATTTGCCCGGCACGCCCCGCACCGAGATGACCCCGTCCTCGATGGACAGATCTTCCGGCGACACCTCCAGGATGTGTCCCGCGATCCGCAGCACCTTCTCCCTGAGCCTGGTCGCGGCGTTCAGCACGGCCGCGCCGCCGACCGCGGCCGCGCGGCTCGCCCCGGTGCCGTAGCCGGTGTACGGGCAGGTGTCGGTGTCGCCGGACAGGACCGTCACGTGGTCGAGCGGCACGCCGAGCGCCTGCCCGGCCACCTGCGCGAGCGCCGTGTGAATGCCCTGGCCCATCGCGGACAGCCCGGTGAAGACGGTGACGTGGCCGGTCGAATCGATCCGCACCACCTCGGTGTCGAAGCCCGAGTGCTGCAACCCTGCCAGGTTCACGATCCGGCTGGGCGCGAACGCGCTGGCCTCGGTGTGGAACGAGTACCCGATCCCGATGGCGGCCCCGTCCGCGCGCCCGCGTGCGACGCGCTCGGCCCACCCGGCCCGCTGGACGCTGGTGAGGCAGAGGTCCAGGCATTCCTCGTAGCGTCCGGTGTCGTAGACGAAGACCGGGCTCTGGTACGGGAAGGCGTCGGGCGGCACGAAGTTCTTGCGCCGCACGGCATGCGCGTCCATCCCGAGCCGCCTGGCCAGCTGTTCGACGAGGTGCTCCTGCGCGAAGTTCGCCTTCGGCAGCCCGTAGCCGCGATAGGAGCCGTAGGGCGACTTGTTGGTCATCACGGCGACGACGTTCAGCTCGACGGCCGGGATGTCGTACGGACCGGTCATCAGCGCCGCGGTCGTCCAGCACGGCCCGATCCCGATGGTCCCCAGCACGCCGCCGAGCACGCCGTACACGGTGCCCCGCAGCCCGGTGATCGTCCCATCGCTCTTCGCGGCGAGTTCGACGTCGATCTTCTGCTCGCGCGAGTGGACGGTCGCGACAAAGCTCTCGGCGCGGTCCTCGATCAGCTTGACCGGCTTCCCGGCCCGCCGGGACAAGACACAAGCGACGACCTCGTCGCCATAGAAGTCGAACTTGTTCCCGAATCCGCCACCGACATCCGGCGTCCGCACCCGCACCTTGTCGGCGGACAGCCCGAGCACCTCACCCAGCAGCTCGCGGGCGAGGTTCGGCGCCTGCGTCCCGAGCCACACCTCGAGCCGCTCGGTGAACGGGTCCCAGTCCGCGATCACGCCCCGTGTCTCCAGCGGTGTCCCCATCTGCCGCGCGAACCGGAAAGACTCCTGCACCACCACATCGGCCTCGGCGAACGCCGCCGCCACATCCCCCTTGGGCACCATGGTCCGCCCGGCGACGTTGCCCGGCCAGTCCTCGTAGAGCCGCGGCGCGTCCTCGGCGAGCGCCTCCTCCAGCGTCGTGACGGCCGGAAGCTCCTCGTACTCGACCTCGATGAGCTCCAGCGCGTCCTCGGCGGTGGCGCGGTCCTTCGCGGCGACGGCGGCCACGCCTTGCCCGGGATACAGCACCTTCTCAACGGCCAGTGGGTATCCGAACCCCATGAGCATGTCCGGGATGGTCCGCCAGATGACCGGCTGAGGGGTCTTCACCAGCGCCTTGACCTCAGTGCCCGTCACCACGGCGAAAACCCCGGGCAGCGCCGCCGCGGCGCTCACGTCGATGCTCAGGATCCGGGCATGCGGCACGACGCTGCGCAGCACGGCCGCCTCGAGCATCCCCGGCACCCGCACATCGTCCACGAACCGCCCACGCCCGGTCAGCAGCCGCACATCTTCCTGCCGACTGACCCGAGCCCCGATCAACCCCGCCACAACCCCCACCCTGCCAGCGCGGGCCGATCATCCACAGCGCCCAAAAGGGCACTCGTGAGTGTTCTGACCGGTTAGAACCGGCCGCAACACTCACGACCCCACCCCCGCAAAGATCGCATAACGGGCACGGCCAATCGGCGCAACTACAGCGAGTAGCGATCACCCCGAAAACGGCCACGCAACCGAACGGATGGGGGTCCGGGGGCTCGCCCCCGGCGGGGGTGCGGGGGCTCGGCCCCCGCAGGAAATGACGAAGAGGTCGCTGGTGGGAGCGCGGTCACGCGCGAACACCAGCCCCCAAGAACCTCGAGTGGGCCCGGAGAGACTCGAACTCTCACTGGCACGGACCTAAACCGTGTGCCTCTGCCAATTGGGCTACGGGCCCTGCGCGGACAGCCTAGCGTGCGGAGTGATCAGATTGGTCGGGGTGTGGCCGATGCGGCGGGGTTTTCGGGCGTGATCTACCGTGGGTCGCCTGCACAGGTACGCCTGCGAGGAGGAGACGTGGCCCGCGACCCGGAGACGATCGAGCGCGACATCGAGAAGGCCAGGACCGCGCTCGCCGCGACCCTGGACGAGCTCGGTACGAAGGCGAACCCGAAGGTGCTCGTCGAGTCGGCGAAGAGCTCGGTGCGCTCGACGCTGGAGAACCCCAAGGTGAAGTACCCGCTCATCGGAGCGGGTGTGCTGATCGTCGCGCTGCTGGTGCGGAAGCTGTTCCGCTAAGCGAGTTTGGAAGCCGCCGCAGGCGGTGTCGTCGCCTTCTGGGGTGTCGGCACCGCCCGGTTCTTTTTGGCCGCCTGTGCGGCCGTGACCGGCTTCTTCTCCTCGACGGCCTTGGATAGCTGCTTGCTGGTGGCGAGCGGCGTCTTGGGCGCTTCCTTGATCGCCTTGACCGGTTTGCCCGGCGGCGGGATCTCGATGGGCGCGAGCGCGGCCTCGGGGAGGGTGAGCCTGGCCGTCATGTACGCGGACGTGAACGCGAGCGCGCTCCCGTTCAGCAGATGGACGACGGTCGGCCTGCCTTCCGGCGCGATCCTGTCGACCAGCTGGTCGGTGGTATCCCGCGCCGCGATGATGCCGGGCGCCCGGGCCGTGAGCTTCTTGCCGAGGCCGCTGACCGTGATCGTCCAGTCGTCGTCCTCTTGCACGTAGACCGCCGTGATCGGTTCCGCCATCTGTCTCACCCCGTTCCCTCCTACGCCGGACACCCTGACACGCCGGTCCGTTCTACTTTCTACATGATATCGATACCTCAAAGCGACTCTGTGTCACAAGTAACTTGAGGTGATCCACGTCGAGTGACGACCGAACGGCCTAATGCACGAGCATCTTCACGGGCGGGCGCGGTTGCCGAGTCCCGCCCAGAGGATGTCCATGGCGTAGCGGGTGGCGGCTTCGGGGGTGACGTCGTCGTGGCGTTCGCACCAGATGGCGAGGCGTTCGCAGGCGCCGACGACGAACTCGGCGGAGGCCTCGGCCTGGAGTCCGGAGTCGGCGTCGAAGTGCTCAGCCATGAGGGTGGCGATCAGGTCGGTCTGCTGCCGCCGGGTCTCTTCGATCTCGTCCGCGGCGGGTGTGCCGATCAGTGCCATCTCGTGGCGCAGCAGTGACCAGGCCTGGCGGCGCTCGCGGATGAAGACGAAGAACGCCAGCAGGCCGCGGTGCAGCGCGTCCTCCGGCGAGGTGGCGCCGGACGTGGCCTGGGCGGTGACCTCGCGTAGTGCCGCGCGTGACTGGCGGATGCACGCCAGCAGCAGGCCTTCCTTCGAGTTGAAGTACTCGTAGAGCATCGGTTTCGAGACGCCGACGCGTTCGGCGATGTCGTCCATCGACGCGGCGCTGTACCCGCGCTCGGCGAACACTGCTTCGGCGGTCTCGATCATCTGCCGCTCGCGCTCTGCCCGTGGCATGCGCTTGCGTCGTGCTGTGGTCACGCAACTGAGACTACCGTTGGTAACCTACTCCAGGTAAGGTGGACTCCGAGTAACACCTAACCGCCGTGGAGGAACGCCGATATGGGTAAGCGGATCGAGACGGGAGTCGTGATCGTCGGGACCGGGTTCTCCGGCCTCGGCATGGCGATCCAGCTGCGCAAAGAGGGGCGCGAGGACTTCGTCATCCTGGAGAAGGCGGACGACGTCGGCGGCACCTGGCGCGACAACACCTACCCCGGGTGCGCCTGTGACATCCCGTCGCACATGTACTCGTTCTCGTTCGAGCAGAACCCCGGCTGGTCGCGGGCGTACTCGCCGCAGCCCGAGATCTGGGACTACCTGCGCGAGGTCACCAAGAAGCACGACCTCACCCGCTTCACCCGCTTCGGCCAGGAGATGACCGGCGCCCGCTGGGACTCCGACGAGGCGCGCTGGCACGTCGTGACCAAGGCGGGCGACGAGTTCGTCGCGCGGTTCCTGATCTCCGGCATCGGCGCGCTGCACATCCCCCAGATCCCGCGGCTGCCCGGCATCGAGCGGTTCGAGGGCGAGTCGTTCCACTCGGCGCGCTGGAACCATGCCTACGACCTGCGCGGCAAGAAGGTCGCCGTGATCGGCACCGGCGCGTCGGCCATCCAGTTCGTGCCGCAGATCGCGCCGGACGTCGAGCGGCTCACGCTCTTCCAGCGCACCCCGCCGTGGATCATGGCGAAGCCGGACCGCGAGATGCCCACGTGGGCCCGCCGCGCGTTCGGCTCGGTGCCGCTGCTGCAGCGCGCCTTCCGCAGCGCGCTCTACTGGGTGCTGGAGGCACGCGCGGTCGGCTTCAACGGCCACCCCGGCGTGATGAAGATCGGCGAGAAGCTCGCCAAACGGCACATCGCCGCCGCCATCAAAGATCCCGAGCTGCGCAAGAAGCTGACCCCGGACTACACGATGGGGTGCAAGCGGGTCCTGGTGTCCAACGACTACTACCCGGCACTGACGCGCGACAACGTCGACGTGGTCACCGACGGCGTCGCCGAGGTCCGCGCGCATTCCGTCGTGGACAGTGCCGGGGTGGAGCACGAGGTCGACGCGATCATCTACGGCACCGGCTTCCACGTCACCGACGCGTTCGACGATCTGGACATCATCGGCAGGGACGGGCGCAACCTGGGCAAGGAGTGGGGCGCCGAGGGCATGCGGACCCACATGGGCATCACCGTGTCCGGGTTCCCGAACCTGTTCTTCCTGCTCGGCCCGAACACCGGGCTGGGGCACAACTCCGTGGTGTTCATGATCGAGTCCCAGATCCGCTACATCGCGCAGATGCTGCGCGAGGTCGAAAGCCGCGGCGCCAAGGCGATCGACCCGCGCGCGGGCGCGCAGGAGCGGTTCAACAGCGACATCCAGCGCAAGCTGGCGAAGGGCATCTGGACGCAGGGCGGGTGCCAGAGCTGGTATCTCGACGCGAAGGGTGTCAACCGGACACTGTGGCCGGGCTTCACCTGGAAGTACTGGCTCGAGACCCGCAAGGTGAAGACCGAGGACTTCGAACTACTGGGCTGAGCACCGGAAACCGGCCCTGCCGCGAAATCGAGGGGTGATCGCGGCAGGGCCGGTTTCCGTTTGGGGAGGGGAAAGGGTCAGGAATTCAGCCGGCGCAGCCTGCTGATGAGGTCGACCGTGGACAGTCCACACAGCTCCGCCATGCGTTCGAGCGCGGCCAGGTCGAAGTGGACCTCGGCCGGGGCCGGGCCCGTTTCCGCGTGGCCGAGGCGATCCTCGGCCCAGCGGCGCAGCGGGCCCAGCTCCGGCTGGGCGTCGGCGATGACCTTGCGCAGGTCGACGCGCACCCGCCCGGGTTCGTCGGTGAACACGCGGCGGTGGACCTTGGCCAGCAGGTCCTGCGGGAGCTCGTCCATCGCGACGCACAACTCCACCAGCCGCACCACGGAGCATTGCCGGGTGCCCAATTCGTAGGTCGCCAGTGTCTGCAAGGAGATGTCGCTCTGCAGACGCTGATTCAGCTCCTTGCGCGTCCAGCCGCGCTGGCGCCGGAGCTTGCGGAGCTCGTCCCCGAGCACCCGCTGGTAAGTCTCAGCGTCGATCAGCACACCTCGTCCCCTGCCCTGCCACCAGCTCGTTGCCCTGCGAGCCGTCTTCACAGCTATGTAAGTCCGCAGGCAGCCGCTCATTACGCGATTTCGGTGTCAGTTTTCGCACCGAGTTCGCGATTGAGCTGAATGGGCTAACGAAAGGGGGCCGAATGGCCGCGGGGTGTGACCTAGTTGACGCAGGTGACGCCGTTGGCCGTGATCGTCTTGTCATCGGCGGGAGGCGCGGGGGACTCGGGCTGGGCGGCACCCTGAGCAGCGGATTCCGTGGCGCCCTGTCCTGAGTAGTCAGTGCCGAGCAGCACCAGCACGTGCCCGGCCGACACCGTCTTGTCCTCTTCGACCGCGGGCTTGCCGCCGAGCGCGTCGGCGACGACCTCGCCGGCGGGCTTCTGTCCCTTGGGGACCCGGATCACCGTCGTCTTGCGGGCGGTGGAGTTCGCGGCGTCGCCGGCGGTGAAGCCGTGTTCGGCGGTCAGCGACTGCAGGACGCTCGCGGCGAGCCCGCTCTTGCCGGTGCCGTTGCGGACGTCGACGGTGGTCGACTTGTTGTTCGCGTCCGGCTTCGGCTGCTCCGACGGCGAGGCCTGGCCGGTGGTGCCCTGGATGAAGTCCTTGACCGCGCGCGGGTCCACCTGGATGGCGGAGCCGTCCTCGGGGGTCTTGAAGTCCATGTTGACCACGGGAATGGTCTTGAACTCCAGCTGCCCGCCGGTGAGGTTCTTCATCTGCTGCGCGAAGCCGATGATGTCCCAGCCCTGGTTCAGCACGACCGACTTCTTGATCGCCTCGGCCAGGTCGGACAGCTTGCCGGGGTCGGCCAGCGTGCCCGCCGAGATGACCTTCTTCGCCATCGAGGCCATGAAGACCTGCTGGCGGACCACGCGGTCGAGGTCGCCGCGCGGCAGCCCGTGCCGCTGCCGGACGAACTCGAGCGCCTCGACGCCGGAGATCGTGTGCTCGCCCTTGGTGAAGTTGGCGCCGGAGAACTGGTCCTTGACGTCGTTGTTGAGGCAGACGTCGACGCCGCCGATCGCCTTGGTGATGTCGCTGAACCCGAGCAGGTTGACCGAGGCGTAGTTGTCGATGTGCGAGCCGGTCAGCTTCTCGATGGTCTGGATCAGCGTCTTCGCGCCCGCCTGGTTGGACTTCTGCTCGAGTTCCTTGGGATCGCTGACGCCCTGCTTCTGCAGTTCCTTGCGGGTGGAGGTCAGCGCGCGGGCATAGGCCGAGTTGATCTTGTGCTTGCCGTAGCCGCCGGGGATGTCGACGTAGGAGTCACGCGGCATCGAGATGGCGACGGCCTTGCTGCCGTCGTTCGGGATGTGCACGAGGATCAGGGTGTCGGTGTTGAGCTCGCCGTCGGACTCGCCCGCGCGCAGCTCGTCGAGCACCTCCTGCGAGAGCGGGTTGCCCTGGTTGTCGGTGCGGCTGTCGAGGCCGACCAGGAGGATGTCGCGCGCGCCGTCGGCCGGCTTCTCACCCTCGGCGCCCTCGATGACGTCCTGCGTGGTGAGGCCGTTGACCAGGCCCTGCATCGCGGCCCACGCGTATCCGGTGACGCCCATGATCAGCAGCGAGATGACCCCGACCGCGATCTTCGGCCCGCGCTTGGACTTGCGGGGCGGGTCGTCCGCGACGCGCCGCACCGGGCGGCGGACCGGGGGTTCGCCTGCCGACGGTCGAGCCGAGGTCCGTGCCTGCGGCTGCGGGCGGGAGCGGGGCGGCGGGCCAGGACGGCGGGCCGGCGCTGGCCTGCCGCTCGCCGAGCCACCGGTGCCGCCGGAACCGCCCGAGGGCCTGCGCGCCGGTACACCGCCGGATTGCTCCTGCCACGGGCGGGAGGGACGACGGTCCCCTTGCCCATTCCGAGGCGGGTTGGTCACGGGCGGCTACTCCTTCGCGCTCGGTCGGGTGGTGCGTTGGTCGTGATGGTCGCGGTCTTGGTGGACGCATGGTGCAGTGCGTGGGTTGTCGTAGGTTGACACATCCCCCTCAAGGTGTGTTCCGCAACACCCACTTTCTCGATCATCACGGTCGTGTTGCGTATTTTGCCCTGTTCAGCACACCCCAGAACATCGCCAGCACGGCGAAGGCCGCCGTGGCCCCGTGCAGCAGCGGCCCGACCGGGTCGTGGACGTCGCCGTCGGCCGCGGCCAGCAGCGACGGCGCGCAGGCCAGGCCGCAGATCAGCCAGGTGGTGGCCGCCGCGCTGGTGCCGATCCGGACCGTGTGCAGCAGGAACACCCCGAGCAGCAGGTGGATGAGGCTCTGGATCGGATCGAGCCGCAATCCGAGCAGGCTGGCCTGGGCCGACACGCTGAGCGCGAACCCGAAGACGCCGAGCGTGGCGTAGACCAGCCCGACCGCGACCGCGGACCTGGCGAGCAGCGCGGTGAGCCTGCCCGGCGGATCGGTCGGGCGCGGAGCCCGCGCGCGGCGGCCGTGCTGCTCGAACCACCAGAACACCAGCGCGGCGGGCCCGGCGACCAGCAGCAGCGCGAACAGCGTGCGCGGCTTGACCAGCCACTCCATCCGGCCCGGCAGGTAGACGATCGCGACCAGCAGCAGCATCGCGGCGAGGAACACCAGGTAGAGGCTCATCGGCGCGCGCAGCGCGAGCCGCGTGGCGCGCACGATCCCCGGCCGCCGCCCGAGCCGGGCGAGCGGCCTGGCGAACAGGCCGAGCAAGCCGAACTGGGCGAGCCCGAGCAGCAGCACGGCCCACGCGGGCGCGGCGAGCGCGGGCGGTGAGCCGGGACTGCCGAGCAGCGTCAGCGGTCCGCCGCTCACCACGCTCGCGGTGATCAGCCCGCCGAGCCCGGCGGCCACGGCGAGCCCGAGCACCGGCCGCGACGGCCTGGTCTTGGCGAAGGCGAGCTGCTGGGCGAGCAGCGCGAGGCCCAATGCGGCCGCGTACCGGGGCAGCGGCGAGCCGAGCCAGCCCGCCGCCAGCTCGCCGAAGATCACCAAGCCCAGCAAGGAAAGCGTGGCCGCGCGCTGGTTCACCTTCAGCAGGAACGGGGTCGCGATCACGGTCAGCAGGTAGACCCCGAGCAGCCACAGTGGATGCAGTGCGATGCGCAGCACCGTCGACGTCGTGCCGCGCGGAATGCTCAGCAGTTCCATGGCGAGCGGCAGCACCAGCGTGACCACGACGAAGATCAGCGCGGGCCGCAGCAGCCAGCTCGCGCGATGGGCGAGGTACTCGCGATAGCCGCTCGCCTTGCGCCAGCCCGCCGCGTTGGAATGCCCGCCCGCGAAGAAGAACAGCGGCGCGAGCTGGGCGAGCCAGGTGACCGGCCAGAGCCACCCGTTCCCGGAGCCTGCCCACCGCGCGAGTGCCACGCCGGATTCGCCCACCACGATCAGGCCGATACTCGCGACCGCGAGCACGGACCAGCGGTCCACGCCGCCCTCGGGCGGAGGCAGCGGCGCGGGCCCGGTGCGGCGCGTGTGGAGCCAGCCGCGCAGCCGCAGCACGAGCAGGCAGCCGATCACCGCGACCCCGGCGAGCATCGGCCCGATCGGGTCACCGACCGGCGGGCCCCAGCGCTGGTGCCACGAGTTGACCACCAGGCCCGCCGAGTAGAGGGAGGCGACCACCTGGCAGGTGCCCGGCGAGTTCATCGGGTTGATACGGCACATCGCGTGCATGTCGGCGGAGAGCCGGTCGTCGAGCGCCTCGCGGGCGTCCGGCGCCAGCGGGTGGCCCTTGCTCGCGGAGTACCGCAGCAGGTCATAGCCGAGGTCGTGCGCCTTGCACGCCGCCGCGTAGTCCCATTTGGTGTTGTCGTCGCCCCACGGCGTCGAGCAGCCGCCGTCGACGTGCACCGCCCGCACGGTGCCGTCGCGCGCGGCGAGCGCACCGGGGCGGATCCCGGTGTACGCGGTGAAGTCCGCGGGCAGCTTGGCCAGCGCGTCCGGGTGCGGCCCCGGATGCACGAGCGCGTCGATCGCGGCCCGCGCGGCCGCGACATCAGGTGGTGGCGGGCCGGTGTCCGCGGGCGACGGCGCGCGGGAGGCGACGAAACCGAACCCGAAGACGACCAGTACGACCAGCAGCAACCAGCCCGACGTGGACAGCGGGCGCCGTAAGCGCGAGTGTTCGGCCGGATCAGTCACCCCACAAGGGTCCCAGCCCGGGTTCGCGGCCGACATGGGGATTACCCCCGGGTCTCCTGTGGCACTCCGCAGCCCGTGACTGTGGTTTGCCACAGGGTTACGCTCGGTTCATGGGGGAACGGGCACGCGACTGGTCATGGTCGCTGGGAACACTGCTGGCGCTGCTGGGTGTTTGCGTCGCGGTCTTCGTGGTCACGGGGGCTCAGCGGGGAAAGGCCCGGCCGCACACCCCGATCACGCGGAGCGAGGCGGAGGCCTTGTTCGACCGTGCCGTGCGCCTCGGGCAGGCCGGTGACGTCGACGGCTTGTGCCGATCCGTCGCGGCCACCGTCACGAACTGCGAGGGCCTGGCCTCCAGCGCCCGTGACGCCCACCGGGCACCGGGGCCGGAGAAGCCGCGCATCGTCGGCGAAACGTGGCACGCGGGCGAGCGCGACGGCGAGGACACCCGGGTGCTGCACGTCGAAGGCGTGAACGCGGACGGCCGTGCCTACCGCAGCGACTTCGCGGTGATCCGGAACTCGCCGGACGCGTTCGAGGTCAGGAGCCTCACCGCCGTGTACTGGTCGGGCGTGCGGTTCCAGCACTGACCGAGGGGGGTCGTGAGTGTTTAGGCCGGTTAGAACCGGTCGGAACACTCACGACCCCCCCTCTGGCCCAGGCGCCCGAATGTGGGACACGCGCTGCCCAAGTGGTCGACACGCGGTGCCGGAGCGTGGGACACGCGGTGCCCGGATGTGGGACACGCGGTGTGGCGTGTTGGCCGCTCGGGTACCTCGTGTCGACCAGTCGGGCATCTCGTGTCGCACGCTCAGGTCGGGCGTGTCGACCAGTCCGGCACCTCGTGTCGCACGTTCAGGTGGGGCGTGTTGACCGGTCCGAGGTCCCGTGTTGCCCGTTGGGTGGGGCGGGATAAAGCCCGCTTTATCCCGGGCTCGAGGGTGAGCGGTGCGGGGGTCGTGAGTGTTTAGGCCGGTTAGAACCGGTCGGAACACTCACGACGTCGGGGTGGGAGATTTCCCCTCGACTTGCCGCTTGGGGCGGGGTGATCTCGCGGGCGGTGGTGCGTGGGTGGGGTATGTGCAGGTCAAGGGACTTTGGTGGGTGTATGCGGGTGTGGACGAGGGGTGGGTTCGACTCCAGGGGAACTTCACTGAGGTCTCGCTAGCGTGCTTTCCGGCGGAATCGTCAGGTTCGCCGATGGCTGGTTTGAGATGAAGGAAGCAAGTTTGTCCAAGGGATTCCAAGTGTCCGCCTGACCCGTGAAATGCAGCGTGACGAGGGCGGCCCGTGTCACCTTGAGCGTTCCAAGGGGGCCCCTTGTCACGTCATGCGGGCGGGTGCGATCGGAGGAAGGGACCCGGCCGCGGGGGTATGCACTAGGTGTAGACACTCGGTGTATAGTCCGATCATGGCAGCGGAGCGGGTGACATGAGGACCGATCTGGCCATCGGGGTCCGGCTGGCGGTCGGGCGGCACGCGCTCGCGCGGTTCGTGCTGGTGGCCGGGGATGTCGGGTTGTGTGTGGCGGTGCTGCTGTTCGCCGCGGGCGAGCTGGGGCCGCATCCCGGCAGGCTGGTCGCGGTGGTGGCGGTCGCCGGGTTCCTGCTGGCGCCGCTGCTCGTGTTCGTCGCCAGTGTCGCGAGGCTCGGCGGGCCGGAGCGTGATCGGCGGCTCGCGACGCTGCGGCTGCTCGGGGCGAGTGCGCGGCAGGTGCGGCGAGTGGCGATCGCCGAGTCGCTGACCGGGGCGGTGGCCGGGCTCGTGCTCGGGATGGGGGTGTTCTTCGCGGTCCGGGGGTTCGGCGCGGTGGCGTGGCCCGCGTTGGTCGTGGTGGCGGCGGTCGCGCCGGTGCTGGCCGCCGGTGCGGCGCTGGCCGGGACGCGGGACACCGCGGTCGAGCCGCTCGGGGTGGTGCGGCGGGGTGAGACGGCCGTGCGGCGGGTGCGCTGGCGGGTGGTGCCGATCGTGCTGGGTGTCGTGCTGCTGGTGATCGGGGTGGCGAGCACCGGTGAGACCGCCGATCTGACGGCTGCCGCTGGGCTGGTTTCGGTTTTGGTGTCGATCCCCGTGCTGCTGCCGTGGCTGGTGGAACGCGCGGTCGGCGGGCTGCGTGGCGGGCGGCCGTCGTGGCAGCTGGCGGTGCGGCGGCTGCAGGCGGACAGTGGCACGCCGAGCCGGGTCGCGGGCGGGGTGGCGGTGCTGCTGGCGGCCGCGGTCGGCGCGCGGACGGTGCTGCGGTCCGCGCCGCCGGTGCCGCTGGTCGGCGAAGGTGTCTCTTTGATGTCGGTTTTCACGCTGCTGGTGGCGGGTGCGAGCCTGCTCGTGCTGGTCGTGCAGCAGCTGAGCGAGCGCAGGCGCGCGGTGGCCGCGCTGGCGGCGAGCGGGGTGCCGTGGGGCGTGATCGGGCGTTCGCTGCTCTGGCAGAACCTGATCCCGATCGGTTTCGGGGTTGTGGTGGCGGATCTCGCGGGCGCCGGACTCGCCGCCGCCGTGGTGCGCATGGCCGATGCGCGGGTGTCCTTTGATTGGCCATTCACGATCGTCGTCAGCGCTTTGGCCGTGGTGATGGTCATGGTCGTGACCGTTTCGGCGATTCCGCTAGTACGCGCGAGCGCGCACAGCGACGCATTACGCGAAGAATAACAATAATCCGCATTTTTCAGTGGGGAGAACTCTATGGTTTTCACGGTGTCCGCTAAAGGGCTGAGTAAAAGCTTCGGGCGAAAACAAGTGCTCGACAAGCTCGATTTCGAAGTGGGCAAAGGCGTCACCGGACTGCTTGGTCCGAACGGCGCCGGAAAGACGACTTTGCTGCGATGCCTGGCCACTGCGCTCAGGCCGGATCACGGTCATATCACCGCGTTCGGGCTTGACGCGAGCGACCGTTCACAACGGACGGAGCTGCGCCGCAGACTCGGTTACTTGCCGCAGGATCCAGGGTTGTACGGACATTTCACGGTGGCGCGCATGGTCGGCTACATCGCGATCTTGAAAGAGATCACCGGACGCCGTCAACGTGAGGAAGAAGTCGGCCGGGTGCTCGCCGAAGTGGATTTGACCGAGCACGCGTCGACCAAGGTCAAAAAGCTTTCCGGGGGCATGCGGCAGCGGCTCGGTATCGCGGCCGCACTCGTCGGGGATCCGGATTTCCTGATACTCGACGAGCCGACCGTCGGGCTGGATCCCGTGCAGCGTATGAGGTTCCGTGAGCTGGTGAGTGCACTCGGCGAGTCCAAGGTGGTGCTGCTGTCGACGCATCAGACCGAGGACATCGCCGCGGTCTGCGGGCGCGTGCTCGTGTTCAGCGCCGGGAAAATCGTCTTCGACGGCGACACCGGCGGGCTCGGCCCGACCGTCGAGCACGGCTATCTGAGGCTGCTCGCATGAGCCGGACCTTCGGGGCGCTGGTGCTCTTCGAAGCCCGGCGCCAGCTGCGGAACCCGATCCTGCTGGTGCTCGCGGCGGTGACGCTGGCCGCGCGCACGGTGGCGAGCTGGCGGCTCATGCCGAACTGGTCACTCGCCACCGTGGACACCGCGACCGCGCTCCTCATCCTGGGCGCCGGCGCGATGCTGGCCGCGAACCTGGCGACTTTGCGCGACAGCCGCGGCGCGTTCGCCGAACTGCTCGCGCCCCTGCCGAGCAGGCCGAAGGCACGCACGCTGGCCGTCCTCGTCGCCGCGACCGGGGTGTCGATGCTCGTCGCCGTGGTGGTCATCGGGCTGCACTTCGTGTCGCTGACGGTGGGCAGTGTGCCGGTCGGGCGCTTCGACGTGACCGAGCTGCTCACCGGCGTCGCCATGGTCGCGCTGTTCACCGCCGCCGGGGTCGCGCTGGCCAGATGGGTCCCGGTGCTCATCGCGGCGCCGCTCGCCGCGCTCGTGCTGACCTGGGCGATGTTCCAGTTCCCCGGTTCCTGGCTGCTGCCGGTGGTGCCGGACCTCAAGATCGTGATCGACGCGGCCAGGCCGCCGCTGTGGCATCTGCTCTACGTCGCGGGGCTGTTCCTCGCGATCGCGGCGGCCGCGCTGCTGCGGCACGGCCCGAGGCCGGGTTTCGTGGTCGCCGCGGGGACCGCGCTGGCCGTGCTGGGCGGCGCGCTGACGCTGCATTCGCCGGAGGCCGCTTCGCCGTCGGCGACCGCGGATCGCACGGCACCGCGCGGGCTGGTGACCGAGGGGGCCGACCATTGCCTGGCGCACAACGGGATCCGCTACTGCTCGTTCCCGTCGTACGCGGCGTGGATTCCGTTGTGGCAGCAGGCGATCGAGCCCGTTGTCGCGGCGGCGCCGCCCTCGGTGCGGGCACGGGCGCCCGAGATCGTGCAGCGCGTCACCATCGGCAGGCTGGGCGCGCCGTCGGCGATCATGCCGCCGGTCACGTGGGGCCGCAACGGCGGCGAGGTCGAATCACGGCGCTCGCTCGCCGCGCAGATGGCGGGCGTGCTGACCGGGTTCCAGTCACGGGTCGGCCTGCTGGAGTCGATGGACGGATGCGACGCGCGGGATCGTTCGCGCACGGTCGTCGCGCTCTGGCTGACCGGTCAGGTGGAGAAAGCCGTTGCACCACAAAGGGTTCGCGCGAGGCCTGACTCCGACATGGGTGCGATCGACTACGGCGAGACCGAACTCCGCTACGCGTCTCTTCTGCTCGCGGATCCCGAGGCGAAACAGCGGATCTGGGCGAACTGGGAAGTGCTCGTCGATCCGTCGACCACGCTCGGGAAAGCCTTGCCGCTACTGGGTTTGCGCCAAGCCGAGCCGATCGAAGCCCCGCGAGGCACGCCATGCCGGTGACGACTTTGGCGCGCGTGAGCGGCTGCTTGGTCAAGCCGATCGGCCGGGCCATCGACTGGACACCGTTCGCCGTCGCGGTTCCGGCGGTACTAGGGCTGGCGTTCGCGGCCGGTGGCGAGCCGGTCAGCCTGGCCGCGACGGTCCGGCTGGGTGCGTTGCTGCCGGGAACGGCGGCCGGTTTCGCCGTGGTGGACCCGCTTTCGGTCGTCACGCCGGTGCCGCGCTGGGTGCGCCAATGGCTGCGGACACTGCTCGCGTTCGCGGCGGCCGCCGCCGCGTGGTGCGCGGTGTTCGGGGTGTTCGCCGTGCGGGCGGCTCCTGGCACCGTCACCGGTTTCGGCGGCTACGCGCTGGAGGCGGCGGTTTGTGTGAGCGCGGGACTCGCGTGCACCGCCGTGGTCGCGGTGCGGCGCGCCGACCGGGTGTCGGGCGCCGTCGGCGCCGCCGTCCTGCTCGCGCTGGCCGCGAGCACGCTCTTCTACGAGGGCCGTGTCTGGCCACTGCCGGAAGAACCGGAGTGGGCGGCCGTCCACCACGCTTGGCTGCTCGTTCTCCCGGTTCCCCTAATGGTCTTGACCCTCGCGAACGGGTGGGCCGAACGGGTGATGGGCCCGGCCTGAACCGGCAAAAGCGGCAGATCTTGTCGGTGCCGTCCGGCATGATGGCTGTTCATCACCGTGTTGAGAGGGCGGCGCGGTGAATACGGGGCGGGGGAGCCACCGTGGAGCACAACCCGATCGCCTTCGGCCAGGCGCTGCGCGCGTCCAGGCTGAGGGCTGGGCTGACCCAGCGCAAGCTGGCGGAACAGGCGGGCGTCAGCCTGCGCACGATCCGGCACATCGAGCAGGGACAGGTCGAGCGGCCGAGACAGGATTCCATCCGGCGCCTCGCCGCCGCGCTGGAAAGCCGGGGCGAGTCACCGTGGACGGGATCCGGCGGCGCGCTCCGGATCGGCGTGCTCGGGCCGCTCGAAGCCGCGAGAGGCGACGAGCCGGTCGCGCTCGGTCCGCTCAAGCAGCGAAGCCTGTTCGCGGTGCTGGCACTGCAGCCGAACGAGGTCGTCTCCCGCGAGGAGATCATCGACGTGCTGTGGGGGGACAGGCCGCCCGCCAGCTGCCTGAATCTGGTCCACACCTACGTTTCCGGGCTGCGCAAGCTGGTCGAGCCGAGCCGCGCGCGGGAGTCCGGCGCGGTGATCTCGCTGGTGAGCGGGGGATATCGGCTCACAGCCGACCCCGGCGAGCTCGACCTGACCCGGTTCGACGAGCTCGTCGCGCAGGCGCGCCGCGCGCCGCACGGCGAGGCGCGCAAGGAGCTGTTCGAGCAGGCGCTCGACCTGTGGCGCGGGCCGGTGCTCGCCGATCTGCCGCCGAACGTGCGGCAGCATCCGGTGGCGGTCGCGCTGGCCGGGCGCCGGGTCACGGCCACGCTCGCCTACGCCGACACGGCGCTCGCCGTCGACGGCGCCGAGGACGCCATCGACCGGCTGCGCCTGGTCGCGCATCACGAACCACTGCACGAAAGCCTGCACGGCAGGCTGATGCTCGCGCTGGCCGCCGCCGGGCAGCAGGCCGCCGCGCTGCGGGTGTTCGCCGACATCCGCCGAAGGCTCGGCGAGGAGCTGGGAATCCAGCCAGGCAAGGAAATCCGGCTCGCGCACGGCAAGGTGGTCGAGGGCGAGCCGGTCCAGCACGAGAGCCGTCCGGCGCAGCTGCCCGCCGAGGTCGCCGGGTTCGTCGGGCGCGGCGAGCAGGTGCGCGCGCTCACCGCCTCGGGAGCCTCGATCGTGGCCATCACCGGCGCCGCCGGCGTCGGCAAGACGGCGCTAGCCGTGCACTGGGCGCATCGGCTGCGGACCCGGTTCCCCGACGGCCAGCTCCACGTCGACCTGCGCGGGCACACGTCCGGCCAGCCGATGCGGCCGATCGAGGCGTTGAGCCGGTTCCTGCGCGCGCTCGGCGTCTCGCCGGGCCGGATCCCGGCAGGTGAGGACGAGGCCGCCGCGCTGTTCCGCACCACGGTGGCCGACCGCCGGGTGCTGGTGGTGCTGGACAACGCCGTCGACGCCGCACAGACGCGGCCGCTGCTGTGCGGCGCCGCCGGGTGCCTGACGATCATCACCAGCCGCGACGCGCTGGCCGGGTTGAGCGCGGCCGAAGGCACGCATCGGCTGCCGCTCGACGTGCTCGCGCCCGAGGACGCGCGGCTGCTGCTCACCAAGCTGGTCGGCGACGCCGAGCCCGCCGAGGTCGCCGAGCTGGCCAGGGTTTCGGCGTATCTGCCGCTGGCGCTGCGGGTCGCGGGCGCGAGCATCGCGTCGGCGCCGCACGGGACCGTCGCCGGGTATCTCGCCGAGCGGGTGTTCCCCGGCGGCGGCGATGTCCGCTCGGCCGCGCACGAGGCGTTCGACCGTTCCTACCGGCGGCTGGATCCGGCGGCGCGGCGGCTGTTCCGGCTGCTCGGTTTCGTGCCGGGCCCGGACTTCACGGCCGAGGCCGCGGCCGCGCTCGGCGGCGACGGCGCGGGAAGGACGCGGGACCTGCTCACCGCGCTCGGCGCGGCCGGGCTGGTGCACGAGCCGGTGCCGGGCCGGTTCCAGCTCCACGACCTGCTGCGGGAGTACGCGATCTCGCTGCCGTCCGGTGACGAGCCGCCCGCCGCGGCCGAACGGCTCTTCGCGTTCTATCTGCATCGCGCCGACGGCGCGACACGGCTGCTCTATCCCCATGTGCCGCGCCTGCCGGTGCCGCAAGGAAAAGAGCCGCCGCCCGCGAACGAGGCCGACGCGCTCGGCTGGCTCGACGCCGAGCGGGCGAACCTGCTCGCGGCCGTCGCGCAGGCGGTCGAGTACGGCCTGCCCTCCTACGCCTGGCGCATCACCGACGCGTTGCGCGGATACCTGTGCACGCGCGGCTACAACGTGGAAGGCATCGCCGCCTGCCAGGAAGGCCTTCGCGCCGCGCGGCAGGAGGACGATCTCGCCGCCGAGTGCTCGATGCGCGGCATCCTCGGGCTGATCCGGTACGGACTCGGCGACCATCCGGCCGCGATCGAGTGCCACACCAGCGCGCTCGCGCTGGCGAGGCGGGTCGGCGACCGGCTCGCCGAGGCGGCCGCGCTGCACAACCTCGGCCGGGTGTACGCGCGGACCGGGCATCACGCCGACGAGTCGTCGCACTACGAAGAAGCGCTGGAGATCAACCGGAAGGCGGGCAACCTCCACGGTGAGGCCAGCGCGCTCAACCACGTCGGGGTCGCCGCGCTCGCGCTCGGCCAGATCGCCAAGGCCGTCGAGTGCTCCACCGCCGCGCTCGAACTGAGCCGTGAGCTCGGCGACCCCGATCTCGAAGCGCGCTCGATGCACAACCTCGGGCTCACCCATTGGGCGCGCGGTGAGCTGGACGAGGCCATCGACTCGTTTTCCGAATGCCTGCGTATCGTTCGCTTGATCGGAAACCGGAACGGCGAGGCGCCCGCGCTCGTCTGCCTCGCCGAGGCGCACTGCGAGGCCGGCCGGTACGCCGAAGCCGAGGTGCGGGCGAGGATGGCGATCGCGCAGGCGCGCGCGTCCGGCGAGCGGCGGGACGAGGTCGGCGGGCTGCACGTCGTCGCGACCGTCTACCTGCGCACCGGGCACCACGAGGCCGCGGCCCGCTACTACCGGAAGGCCTTGGCGCTGGCCAAGGAGATCGGGTACTCGTTCGGCGAGATGTCCGTCTTGATCGGACTGTCCGTTGTGGACCGTGAGTCCGGAAGGGCGGATTCGGCCGTTCGGGATGGTGAACGGGTGCTGGAGCTGGTGCGCCATTCGGGTTCATATCTGCTGGAAGCGAAGGTGCTGATCGAGCTGGCACACGCGCGAGTGGCGCTCGGCGAGCTCGGGCAGGCGCGGGCGCGGGCGGGCGAGGCGCTGGTCTTCGCGCGCAACCGCGGCCAGTACCGGGATCAGGCGCGGGCGCTGGTGGTGCTCGGGCTCGTCCGCGAAGCCGCCGGTGAACGGGAAGGCGCCGCGGAAGCCTGGAAGTCGGCACTCGAGCTGTTCGGCAAACTGAGCTTGCCGGAAGTGGACGACGTGACCGCGCTGCTGGACCGGATCAGTGGTGATGCTTCGGCGTGACGGGGGCGGTGCGGCCTTTTTCCGCGTACTCGACGCGATTGCGGCCGCCCTCCTTCGCGCGGTAGACGGCGCCGTCGGCCGACTGCAGGAGTTCGTCGAGTGTGGAGCCGTCCTTCGGAAAGAGCGCTACCCCGATCGAGGTGGTCCGGCCGGTGATGGTCGCCTTGCCGCCGTGGTTGTCGGTGGTGACCACCCGTAGCCCGGCGATTGCGGTGAGTACGCGGTCGGCGGCGGCCTTGGCCGCTTCTTCGGCGATATCAGGCAGCAGAACAAGGAATTCCTCACCACCGAACCGGCCTACGACATCACTCGGCCTAGTGACTTCGCCCAGTGTTTGTGCCACGTTCCGTAGAACATCGTCACCGGCCGGGTGACCGTAAGTGTCGTTGATCCACTTGAAGTGGTCTAGATCGATCATGAGCACCGCGAGCTTCGCTTCCGATTTGGCCGCTCGGGTGAGTGCGCGTTCCGCCGATTCGGACCAGCCCCGGACGTTGAATACGCCGGTTTTGGCGTCCGTGCGTGCTTCCGACTGCAGCTGATTGATCTCGGCGAGCCGGTTACCGACGACACTGATCAGGACGAGGATGACGATCGCGGGCGGAATGTTGACGATCAATACCGTTGTTATGGTTCCCAGGCCAATGGTGGAGGCGTCGAGCAGATTGTCGGCTTTGCTACCAAGGATGTTCCGCAGCGTCGGCGCGGTCGTGCCGTCGACCGCCAGCAGCGCGCCGATCATGACGGCTTGCAGGGCGGCGTAAGCGAAACCCGCCAGTAGGAGTAGTCCGAAGGCGGTCCACGAACTGGACTGGTCCAGTCGGCCCAGGTTGTCGTCGAAAAGCCAGCGGAAGACGACCTGGGCCAGCAATGCCGCGGCGGCGTGCGTGAAAGTGGTGAAGACGAACTTGTGCGGCGGGCGCCGTGAGTTGAACCAGCGCTGCACGCGGATGATGAGAATGAGCAGCAGGGTCAGCTGAATGGGCAGCAGCAAAGCCGCCGGGAGTATCCAGATACCGCCGAGATCGATGTGGACGGCCGTCGTCCTATTTCGCCTTCGCTCTTCCTGGCGCCGCGTCAGCTGAATGTGCAGAGTCGCGCAGGCGGCCAATGCGGAAACGCGAAGCCAATCTATTCCGGTGATCGGACGGGCGGTGGCGGTGCCCCAGGCGAGAAATCCCGTGACAATTATTTCCCAGCTCAGAAGAAATGCGATCATGGGTCGCGGCTTGGTCCACAGATCCCATTTCCGGATTGTTTTCCAGCTCAGTCCGCGCAGTTGTTCGACGATGCGGTGGCGGCGTCCGTGCGGGCGGGCGGTCGGTGAAGCCGCCGAACCTGGTGGGACATTCACCGAGGTGGCCGGGCCGGGCGCACCCTGTGACGGTGCTGCGCCGAACGTACCCCGCTGTTCGCCGTGCGAACTTCCGATCATGGCCCACCTCCTCCCGACTGACAAGCCAGCGGTTGTGTGTCGGTTCCCGCTGTGGTCCTGTTATTAATCATCGGTATCATCCCATCCAACAAGTTCTCGCCGGCCGCCCCCAGCGGGAGAACAGAATTGATCAGATGTCCACTCGTGACCCCCCATCGCGAGGAGGTGAGTTTCGTGTCCGATCGTGAAGCCTGATAGGTATGGGTCGTTGTCGCTGCCGTTTTGCCGTCGGGAGGTGAGTTTCGATGATGGACCGCGAGGCGTGAGCTTTGAAGACTTTGGTGGACGGGAAGCCGGTTTTCGGTCACTGGGAGGTGAACGGACGTGTCGGATCGTGAGGCGTGAGTAGCGCGAGATGGATTGACCGAAGCAGTCGAGGTGTGCACTACACGGGAGGTGGCATCAATGCGTGACCGTGAAGCGTGAGCGGCGAAGTGGTGGTCCATGTGTCAGCCTTCGGACTCGGCGACGACCGAGCGGCGGACCTTCGCCCAGGACAGTGCGGTCGGGATCGCGACGATCATGCCGACGAGACCGGCCAGCGCTATCGCGTTGGCGGCGGAGCCGATCAGCTGGGCGACAGCGCCACCCAGGGCGACACCCAGTCCCTGTACCACCCGGAGTCCGGTCCGGTAGAGCCCTCCGGCGCTGCCTCGGAGCTCGTTCGGCACCCAGGTCGAAAAGGTGGCCGTGACGGTGATGATGTAGGCGCCGGTCGCGCCGGCCAGCGCGAGCAGTGCCAGCGCGAGGCCCAGATTGGGCTTGACGAAGAAGACGGCGAGCAGTGCGAGCGAGCTCGCGGCGAGCACCCCCAGCATCCGCAGCCGGGTCTGCGCGGACGCGTAATGGGACAGCAGGAAGGCCCCGACGACGAAGCCGAGCGGATCGGCGGCGAGCAGCCAGCCGACGGCCGACGGATGTTCGCCCAGCTGGTGCGCCAGCGGCGCGGCGAGTCCCTCCGGCACCACGGCCAACCCCACCAGCCAGGACAGCGCCAGCAGCACGCGCAGCCGGGGCTGGGCGAAGACCCATTTCGTGGCGCCGAACCAGGTCGTGTGCCGGCCACCGGCCGCCGGCCGGTGCTCCACCCATAGCCAGACCACCAGGCCGGCGACGGCGAAGGTGACGGAGTCGATGGCCAATGCCCACGACGTCCCGACCAGCGAGACGAGTAGCCCGCCGCCCGCGAGACCGAGCAGCATGACGGTGTTGTTGGTGATGCCGCGGAAATCCTGGCTGCGCAGATAGAGCTCGTCGTCGGTGAAGACCTCACGGGTGACGGCGTTCTGCGCCGCGTTGGCCGGTGACCCGGCCAGCTGGACACCGACGAGCAGCGCGCACAGCGCGCCGATCGGCATCCCTGGGAGCGCCATCAGGCCGACGAGCACGCACTGGATGGCCGAGGCGACCGCCAGCACGGTCCGCCGGGGGTAGCGGTCCGCGAGGTGGGAGAGGCCAAGGCCACCGGCGAGTGCGGGGAGGAACGTGAGCGCGTAGACCGCGGCCGCCCAGAGCGCGGAGCCGGTGCGGGAGAAGACCAGGATCGCGAGCGCGACCTTGGCGAGCTGGTCTCCTGCGGAGGACAGTGCTTCGGCGAACCAGAGCGCGCGGTACTCGACGTTCTTCAGCGGTGCACTTAATCGCCCTTTGGCATTCGCCTTCACCGTTGAACCACTTCCCCCCGATCGAGTGAACGTGTCGCGCGCTGCATTCTGTCGGTTGCGGGCTGAAACCTGGTAGCGCGGTCGCCGCAAACGACCCCCAGTCAACGTTCAGTATGCCGCTGACTACGCGCAGGCGAACAGTCGACCTCCACTGGAATGGACTAATCGATGCACGCCGCTACGCCGGGTGATCGATGACGGATCGTGTCCACTGATCTGTCCGGAGGTATCACCCGACTGATCAAGCGGTACTCGCTTGGCGCAGTCAGGCCACCGTTCGTCGTCAACGAGGGTTCGGTGGCCTTCCCAGCACCGAACACTGGAAGCACAGCGCGGTGCTAGGTGGGGAGTGGACATGGGCAAACTGCTGGACGGCAAGGCGGTGGTGGTCACCGGCGGTGGTCGCGGGCTCGGCGAAGCGTTCGCCACGCACATCGCCCGTGCGGGTGGGTCGGTGCTCGTCAACGACATCGACGGGGAGCTGGCGGACGCGGCGGCGGCGACCATCCGGGAGGCGGGCGGGGTCGCGGTCGCCAGCGGGCACAGCGTGGCCGACCCGGCGCAGGCCCAGGAGATCGTCGAGCTCTGCGTCAAGGAGTTCGGCGCGATCGACGGGCTGGTCAACAACGCCGGGCTCAACTACGAGGCGCTGCCGTGGGAGGACGACGCCGCCCAGGCTCGTGAGCTGATCGAGGTCAACGTGCTCGGGGTGATGTACACCGGGATGGCCGCGGTCAAGGCGATGATGGCGGGCGGTGGCGGCTCGATCGTCAACATCTCGTCCGGCGCCTCGCTCGGGCAGCGCAAGCTGGGGGTCTACGCCGCGAGCAAGGGCGCGGTGGCGTCGCTGACCTACTCGTGGGCGCTGGACCTGGAGGACGCCGGTATCCGCGTCAACGCGGTCTGCCCGCTCGCGCACACCCGGATGGTGTGGAAGTCGGAGCGCTCGCTGCGCGCCTGCCCGCCAGACCGGACACCGGCGCGGATCGCGCCGCTCGTGTCGTTCCTGCTCGGGCCGGGCTCCGAGGGGATCACCGGCCAGATGATCCGCTGCAACGGCCCGCAGCTGCACGTGATGGGCCAGCCGTTCCTGAAGGCGCCGATCCTGGAGCGCGAGTCCTGGGACACCGAGACCGTGCAGCGAGCGTTCGACGAGGTCTTCAACGCGCACCTCGAGAACTACGGCCTCGAAAAGCGCGTCCCGCCGCTGCTGCGCAAGTGGACAGACACCACGCGCAGCGCCTGAAGGGCGATGAAGCGGGCTTGATTCGAGGGGGATCAAGCCCGCTTCATCCCGGTGCTACTCGGGCTTGGCCGCGCTGTAGAGCGCGTCGATGTTCGGGGCGTAGCGCTCGTTGATCACGCGGCGCTTGAGCTTGAGCGTCGGGGTCAGCTCGCCGGACTCGGGCGTCCAGGACTTCGGGATCACCTCGTAGCGCTTGATCTGCTCGATGCGGGCGAGCCTGCTGTTGGCCGACTCGACGGCCTTGTCGAGTTCTTCCACGATGCGCGGATGCTCGGCCAGTGCCGCGCCCTCGGCCACCTCGACCCCGTTGGCCGCGGCCCAGCCCGGCGCGATCTCGTCGTCGAGCACCAGCAGCGCGGTGACGTACGGCCGGTCGTCGCCGATCGCGACCGCCTGCCCGATCAGCGCGTGCTCCTTGAGCATGCCCTCGATCTTGGTCGGCGCGATGTTCTTGCCGCTCGAGGTGATGATCAGTTCCTTCTTGCGGTCGGTGATGAAGACGAACCCGTCGTCGTCGATCACGCCGATGTCGCCGGTGGCGAGCCAGCCGTCGGCGTCGGTGTCCGGCTTGATCGTGCCGTCCTCCTGCAGGTAGCCGAGGAACACGATCGGGCCGCGGACGAGCAGCTCGCCGTCGTCGGCGACCTTCACCTCGACCCCGGAGATCGGCTTCCCGACGCTGCCCGCCTTGAACGCGGTCGCGGTGTTCGAGGTGGCGGCGCCCGTCGTCTCGGACAGGCCCCACACCTCGCAGATCTCGATGCCGAGCCCGGCGATGAAGTACAGCACCTCGACCGGCAGCGCGGCGGCGCCGCTGGACGCGACCAGTATCTTGTCGAGGCCGAGCAGCGCGCGGATGGGCGCGAGCGCGGCGGCGTCGGTCTGCGCGATCCGCTGAGCCAGCTCGGCGGGGAGCTCCTTGCCCTCGCTGCGGAGTTTGTAGCCTTCCTGCAACAGCTTGTTGGCGGCGAGCAGCGCCTCGCGGCGGTCCTCGGGGGCCATGCCGAGCATGTTCTTGAGGCCGGCGACCATTTTTTCCCAGACGCGGGGCACGCCGAAGAAGCCCTGCGGGTGCACCTTGCCGAGCGCGCCGACGATCTCGGTCGGGTTGGCGAGGGTGTGCACGTGGCCGGCGAACACGATCGGCAGGTAGATCGACAGTTCGCGCTCGGCGATGTGCGCCAGCGGCAGGTACCCGATGCTGGTGGTGTGCATGGGCGCGTCGTGCAGCTCCCACACGGCGTACGCCTGGTGGATCACGTTGTGGTGGGAGAGCACCACGCCCTTGGGGTCGCCGGTGGTGCCCGAGGTGTAGATCATCGACAGCGGGTCGTCCGGCTTGATGCCGGCCCACGACTCCTCGAACTCGTACGGGTCGGACTCGTGCGCCTCGGTGCCGCGCTCGATCAGCGTGTCCAGGCTGAGGAAGCGATCGTCGTCGGCGGGCACGGCGTCGGCGTCCATGACGACGACGTGGCGCAGCGCGGGCAGTTCCTCGAGCACCTTGGACCAGCGGTCGAGCTCGTTGGCGCCGCCGATCACCACGACCGGCGCGGCGCTGTGCCTGGCGACGTAGCTGATCTGCTCCGGGCTGAGCGTGCTGTATGCGGTGCACGGGATCGCGGCCAGGTGCGCGGCGGCGAGGTCGACCGCCATGTGGTCGGGACTGCCCGGCGCCATGATGAGCATCCGGTCGCGGGCCCTGAGCCCGAGTGACGCGAGACCACGCGAAAGCACTGCGATCCGGTTACGGAACTCGGACCAGGTGAGCGTCGGCTGGCCCTCGGCGTCGAGCGAGGTGACGGCCGGGAGGTCACCGAACTGGGTCGCGTTGCGCTGCAACAGCTTGGGGATGGTCTGGCCTTCGGTCTTTTCTGCGGCGGTGGTCAACGCTGGCCTCCTGAGGATCCTGCCTGGATTCGGCCACCTTAAGTGGTTTCCCTCCCCGACGATAGAGAATCCCGGCCAGTCGGTATGGCTGCGAAAGACCCACTTACCAGGACTTAAGCCGGTCAGCAGCCGACCATCGGGGTGATCTTGTGCTCCGACTTCCGGGGGTTGTGCTCAGCATTAGCATGAATCGTGCTTACCGAGTACCGCCACTTCGTGAGGGCCGAAACAGAGCTGCTCGCCGAGTTCCTCTCCGGCGAGGAATGGCCGTTCCACAGCACCGGGTCACCCGAGCGTGAGCTGGTCCGCCGTCACGTCGCCGAAGGGCACTACGACAGCGACTCGGTCCGCACCTTCTGGATCATGATCGAAGGCAAGCGCGCCGGGCTGATCCGCCTGTTCGACATCGACGACGGCACCCCGTTGTTCGACCTGCGCGTCGCTCGGGCCTACCGTGGCCTCGGCGTCGGGCGGCACGCGGTGCGGTGGCTGACGAAGTACCTTTTCACGGCTTTGCCCGCCATCTCGCGCATTGAGGGCACGACGCGGCAGGACAACCACGCGATGCGGCGGGTGTTCCGGCTGTGCGGGTACACCAAGGAAGCGCACTACCGCGAGGCCTGGCCGGGCTGCGACGGGATCCTGTACGACGGGGTGGGTTACGCGATACTGCGGCGTGACTGGGCGACCGGCACGTTGACGATGCCCGAGTGGGACGACGAACATGCGGGGTTATGAGCGCCGCCGATCTTGATGCCCGTGACCCGCTGGCCGGTATCCGTGCCGAGTTCGATCTCGACCCCGCAGTGTCCTATCTGGACGGTAACTCGCTGGGCGCGCCGCCACGGCGGGTCGCCGACAGGCTGGACGACGTCATCCGCAAGCAGTGGGCGGGTAGGCTGATCCAGGCCTGGGACGACGGCTGGTGGGACGCGCCGGAGCGGATCGGTGACCGGATCGGCCCGCTGATCGGGGCGGCCGCCGGGCAGACGGTGGTGTGCGATTCGACCTCGGTCAACCTCTTCAAGGCTTTGGCGGCCGCCGTCCGGCTTCAGCCGGGGCGCGACGAGATCCTGGTGGACGCCAGGACGTTCCCGTCGGACGGGTACATCGCGGACGGGCTGGCCGGGTTCACCGGGCACACGGTGCGGCGGGTCGATCCGGTGGACATGCCCGCGGCGGCCTCGGAACGGACCGCGGCGGCGGTGGTCAACCACGTCGACTACGTGACCGGGCGGCTGCACGACATGCCCGCGATCACCGACGGCCTGCACGCCGTGGGCGCGCTGGCGGTGTGGGATCTCTGCCATAGCGTCGGGGTGCTGCCGATCCAGCTCGACGGCTGCGGTGTGGACTTCGCGGTGGGGTGCACGTACAAGTTCCTCAACGGCGGGCCTGGCGCGCCTGCTTTCATTTACGTGGCAAGGAAATGGCTCGATCGGTTCGAGCATCCGCTGACCGGGTGGGCGGGACACCGCGATCCGTTCGCGATGTCCTCGGACTACACGGGCAGTGCCGGGATCGGGCGGGCACGTGCGGGCACGCCGGACATTCTCGCGATGTCCGCCGTGGACGCCGCGCTGGACATCTGGGATCTGGTGTCCATTGAGGACGTTCGGGCCAAGGGGCTCGCGCTGGGTGACTTCTTCTTCGAGTGTTTGGACGAGCTGCTGCCGTCGGCGTCGGTGCTCACGCCGCGCGATCCCGCGCGCGGGCATCAGGTGTCGGTGGCGGGGACGGCCGCGCAGCTGAAGGCGCTCGCCGGGCGGGGGATCATCGGCGACTTCCGGCCGCCGAACGTGCTGCGGTTCGGACTCGCACCCCTGTACACGCGCTACGTGGACGTCGAACGCGCCGTGCACGGGCTCGTGAGTGTTCAGACCGGTTAGAACCGGCCGGAACACTCACGACCCCGATGTGTGAGGGGACACCATAGGTTCTTGGTTAACTGTGGGTGTTGATCACATACCCGGGCTGGGCCTGCGGACTTAACGTTCTGCGGCATGACGGACTTGGCCGGGAAGACGGCGCTGGTGACCGGCGCGGGCAGCGGGATCGGCGCGGCCTGCGCGCGGGCGCTCGCCGAGGCGGGCGCCAAGGTGCACGTGGTCGACCGGAACCCGGAGACGGCGTTCGCGGTGGCGGCCGAGATCGGCGGGACCGAGCACGTGGCCGACCTCGCGGACGCCAACGCCATCGAGACGCTGCCGGCGCAGGTCGACGTGCTGGTCAACAACGCGGGCCTGCAGGAGGTCGCGCCGATCCACGAGTTCGACCCCGCGCGGTTCGACCTCATGCAGCGCGTGATGGTGACCGCGCCGTTCCTGCTGATCAGGCGGTTCCTGCCGCAGATGTACACGCGCCGCTGGGGCCGCGTGATCAACATTTCGAGTGTGCACGGCCTGCGCGCGAGCCCGTACAAGGTCGCCTACGTGACCGCGAAGCACGCGCTCGAAGGCCTGAGCAAGGTGACCGCGCTCGAGGGCGCCGAATACGGGGTGACCAGCAACTGCGTCTGCCCCGGGTACGTGCGCACGCCGCTGGTCGAAGGCCAGGTCGCGGCGCAGGCCAGCGCGCACGGCATCAGCGACGCGGAGGTCGTCGACCAGGTGCTGCTGCGGCGCATGGCCGTCAAGCGGCTCATCGAACCGGACGAGGTCGCGGCCCTCGTGCGGTGGCTCTGCCTGCCGGCCGCGAACAGCTTGACCGGCGCGTCGCTGCCGGTCGACGGGGGTTGGACCGCCCAGTGACCCACCCGCTCGCAACGACAAAGGAGTCGCCGATGAGCAAACCCATCGCCAAGATCGTCAGTGCCAGCCTGATCGGCACGACGATCGAGTGGTACGACTTCTTCCTCTACACCTCGGCCGCCGCGCTGGTGTTCAACAAGCTGTTCTTCCCGACCGCGGATCCGCTCACCGGCACGCTGCTCTCGTTCGCCACCTACGCCATCGGGTTCGTGGCGCGGCCGCTCGGCGGGCTCGTGTTCGGGCACTTCGGCGACAAGATCGGGCGCAAGAAGCTGCTGGTGCTGAGCTTGCTGCTGATGGGCGGCTCGACGTTCGCGATGGGCCTGCTGCCGACGTACGTCACCGTCGGGGCGCTCGCGCCGATCCTGCTGACGCTGCTGCGCCTGGTCCAGGGCTTCGCGCTCGGTGGCGAGTGGGGTGGCGCGGTGCTCATCGTGTCCGAGCATGGCGACCCGAAGCGGCGCGGGTTCTGGGCGTCGTGGCCGCAGTGCGGCGCGCCGGGCGGGAACCTGCTGGCGACGGCCGTGCTGGCGCTGCTGGCGGCGGTGCAGACCGACGAGCAGTTCTTCTCGTGGGGCTGGCGGATCCCGTTCCTGCTCTCCGGCGTGCTCGTGGTGATCGGGCTGTGGATCAGGATGGCGATCTCGGAGTCGCCCGCTTTCCTTGCCGCGCAAGCGAACCGCAAGCCCGAGGAGAAGGCGCCGATCGTCACCGTGCTGCGTGAGCACTGGCGTGAGGTGCTGGTCGCGATGGGCGCGCGGATGGCGGAGAACGTCTCGTACTACGTGATCACCGCGTTCATCCTGGTGTACCTGACCGGGCCGCTGCACCTGCCGAAGTCGGTGGGGCTGACCGCGGTGCTGATCGGCTCGGCGTTCCACTTCGCGACGATCCCGGTGTGGGGCGCGTTGTCCGACCGGCTGGGCCGCCGCCCGGTGTACCTGTTCGGCGCGATCGGGGTCGGCGCCTGGGGCTTCGCGTTCTTCCCTTTGCTGGCAACGAAATCCTCGCCGCTGATCATTCTCGCGACCACGGTCGGGCTGGTGCTGCACGGCGCGATGTACGGGCCGCAGGCGGCGTTCTTCTCGGAGCTGTTCGGCACCAACGTGCGGTACTCGGGCGCGTCCATCGGCTACCAGCTGGCGTCGATATTGGCGGGCGGGCTCGCGCCGCTGATCGCCACGGCGCTGCTCAAGTCGTTCGGCAGCACCACGCCGGTGGCGCTGTACCTGGTCGGCGCCTGCGCGATCACGGTCGTCGCGGTGCTGGCGTCGCGGGAGACCCGCGGGGTTTCGCTGGTCGACGAGCGTGAAGAGGTCGAACTCGCGAAGCGATGACACGATGTCGGGCATGAACGACGTCGTGCCCGCACTGCTGATGCTGCTCGCCAGGCATCGGCGGCGGGAGGCCGAGCTGGTCGCGCTGTTCGACACCGCCAGTGAGCTGGCCGGGCAGCGCGACCCCGACGCCGTGCTCAAGTCGATCGTGCACCGGGCGCGCATGCTGCTCGGTGCCGATCTCTCTTATCTCTCACTCAACGACCCGGTCGCCGGTGACACGTACATGCGGGTCACCGACGGCTCGATTTCCCCGCTGTTTCAACGGCTTCGCCTCGGCATGGGCGAGGGGCTCGGCGGGGTGGTCGCGACCGGCGCCCGCCACTACGCCACCGCCGACTACTTCGCCGACAAGCGGTTCAAGCACACCGGCCCGATCGACGCCGCGGTCCGCGACGAGGGGCTGGTCGCCATCGTCGGGGTGCCGCTGACCTTGGAGAACCGGGTCATCGGCGTGCTATACGCGGCCGATCGCGCGGCGCGGGAGTTCACGCCCGAGGAGGTCGCGCTGCTGTCGTCGCTGGCCGACCACGCGGCCATCGCCATCGACACGACCAACCTCCTGGAGGAGACGCGCCGTGCGCACGAGACCATCCAGGCCCACAACGCCGCCATGCAACGCGCGGAGGACGCTCACGACCGGCTGACCGACCTGGTGCTGCGCGGCGCGAGCGTCCCGGAAGTGGCTTCGGCTGTCGCCGAGGTGCTCGGTGGCGAGATCGCGGTCCACGATGCCGAGGGGGTCGAGCTGACCGCCACCGGGATCCCCGCGCGGGCGGTCGCGGCGTCCCGGGCGAGCGGGCGGGCCGTGCAGCGGGACGGGGTGTGGGTGTGCGCGGTGCTGGCGGGACCTGAGCTTTTGGGGAGCATCGCCTTGTCGGGACGGCCGTCGCTGGACGGCGCGGACCGGCGGCTCTTCGAGCGGGCGAGTGTGGTGACGGCGCTGCTGCTGATGCTGGGCCGGTCGGTCGCGGAGGCTGAGAACAAGGTGCGCGGCGAGCTGATCACGGACCTGCTCGCCGGGCGGGACGCGCCAGGGCTCTTGGCCAGGGGACGGCGCTGGGGCGTCGACCTGAACGCGCCGCACACCGTGCTCGCGGTGGACGGTCCTTCGGCCGCGGTGACCCGGCTCGCCAGGGCCCGCGGCGGGCTGGCCGGGGTTTCCGGAAGCTTCGGGGTGCTGGTGCTGCCGGGCGCGGTGGACGTCGCCGAGGTCGCGAAGTCGCTGGGAACCGTCGGGGCGGCGGGGCCGGTTTCGGGGCCCGCCGCGTTGACCGCGGCTTGGGACGAGGCCGTGCGGTGCCTGCGGGCGCTGGTGGCGCTCGGGCGTGCCGGTGAGGGCGCGACCATGGCGGATCTCGGTTTCGTCGGGCTGCTGCTGGGGGATCGGGGTGACCTGGACGGGTACGTGAAGGCGACTCTGGGGCCGGTGCTGGAGTACGACGCGCGGCGCGGGACCGAGCTGGTGGCGACGCTTCGGGCTTACTTCGCGTGCGGCTCGAATCTGACGCGGACCAAGGATGAGCTCCACGTGCACGTCAACACGGTCGTCCAGCGTTTGGACAGGATCGCCACGTTGCTGGGTGAGGATTGGCAATCGCCCGCGCGGGCGCTGGAGGTCCAGCTGGCGTTGGAATTGCATCGCGTCAAGGGTAATTCTGTTTCCTAATAGGGTGGGGCCTGCCCCACCATGGATAGTGGGGTCCGGTAGATCGTCTCCGCGATCCGAATTCCATAGTCTTGGCGCATGCGAAAAGCCCTGATCGTCGCGGTGGCGGCAATGTTCTTGACAACCGGTGTGGCTCAGGCTTCGACCAGTGGTCTGCAGCGTGACCTGGACGCCGTGCGCGATTCCGGTGCCGTGGGCGTTCAGGCGCGGGTGGTCTCGCCTGGCAAGGAAAGCGCCGGTAGCAGCGGTACTTCGGTGCTCGGCCGGAACGTGCCGGTTTCCGTCGACGGTCACTTCCGGATCGGCAGTGACACCAAGACCTTCGCCGCGACCGTGCTGCTGCAGCTCGTCGCGCAGGGGCGTCTTTCGCTCGACGACAGCGTGGAGAAATGGTTGCCGGGTCTCGTGCGAGGGAACGGTTATGACGGCAATCTGATCAAGGTCCGCAACCTGTTGCAGCATACGAGCGGCATTTACGACTACCCGCACGCGGTGGAACTCGAAATGGCGACCGAAGCCGGTTTCCGTAAGCACCGGTTCAAGCGGATGGCTCCCGAAAAAGTGGTGGAGCTGAGCGTCGCGCATCCGCCGGTTTTCGCGCCCGGCGCCAAGTGGGAGTACTCGAACGTCAACTACATCATCGCCGGCATGATCATCGAGAAGGTCACCGGGCGTTCGTGGCGTGCCGAGGTCCGCGACCGGATCATCGTGCCGCTCGGCCTGCGGAACACGACCTTGCCCGGCGACTTCCCCTTCCTGCCGCGGCCGCACGCCGAGGGCTACACCCTGACGGGCACCGGCGCGTTCCGCAGCACCGAGGTGAGCCTCGGCTGGGGCGGCGCGGCGGCGGAGATCGTGTCGACCACCAAGGACCTCGGCGCGTTCTGGCGGGCATTGCTCGGCGGCAAGCTGCTCCCGCCCGCGCAGCTGGCCGAAATGAAGACGACGGTCCCGCTCGGGCCTGCCGACGCCTACGGGCTCGGCGTGATCCGGCACGTGACGAACTGCGGTGTGGTCACCTGGTTCCACAACGGGGGCACGCCCGGCTTCATCACCGGTGGCGCGGTCACCGAGGACGGCCGGACCAGCGTGATCACGTCGCTGTCCAACGACGGCGAGATCAAGGCCCAGGGGGCCGCCATGACGCGCCTGGTCGACAACGCCATCTGCCGACAGGGGTGAGGACCGGGATAAAGCGGGCTTTATCCCGGGGAAAGGCACCCGGGATAAAGCCCGCTTTATCCCGGTCCTAGAGGTGGCAGGTGGTGAGGACGTCGCCTTCGCGGGGGATGGTGCGGGAGGCGGGTGGCGGGACGTGGGCGCCGAGCCAGGATTCGAGGGCGGTGAAGGCGCTGCGGTGGCAAGGCGTCAGGGGCCGCACCGAATCCGGGAAGGCTTCGAAGAGGCCGTCGACGTGGTTGCCGCCTTCGACGCGGTAATAGCGGAAGAGCCGGTCGCGGCCCGCGTCGTGGACCATGCGGGCGTAGACGTCGGAGTCGAGGCTGATCGGGAGCAGGACGTCCAGCGTGCCGTGCAGGGTCAGGAGCGGCTTGCCGATGCGGCCGGTCAGCGAGATCCGCTCCACCGCGCGGTGCACCGAAGCGGGCCGGGAAGCGTAGTCGTAATCGGCTTCGGCTCCGGTGTACGCGGGGTCGAATTCGGTGCGGTAAATGCGCTGGGTCAGATCCCAGTAGTACTTGTGGTGATAGTCCCAGAGGAACTCCGAGCCCGCTGGGAATCCGGCGGCGTGCATCGCGTCGGCGTCCGGATAGGCGCGCAAGGCGGGCGGGAGGAAGGTCAACAGATTGGTGCGGTCCGTCCACAGCGTGCCTTCCCAGTCGACGCCGCCGTCGAACAGCTCGGGGTGGTTCTCGAGCTGCCAGCGCACGAGGTAGCCGCCGTTGGACAGGCCGGTCGCGATCGTGCGGCGGACCGGGCCGCAGTACCGGTGGGCGACCGCGGCCTTGGCGGCCAGCGTCAGCTGGGTGACGCGGAAGTTCCACTCGGCGAGCGCGTCGCCGGGGCGGCGGCCGTCGGTGTAGAACGTGGCGCCGGTGTTGCCCTTGTCGGTCGACGCGAACGCGTAGCCCTTAGCCAGCACCCAGTCGGAGATGGCGCGGTCGTTGGCGTACTGCTCGCGGACGCCCGGCGCGCCGCTGACGACCAGGCCGCCGTTCCAGCGGTCCGGCATGCGCAGCACGAACTGGGAGTCGTGGTTCCAGCCGTGGTTGGTGTTGCCGGTCGAGGTGTCCGGGAAGTAGCCGTCGATCTGGATGCCGGGCACCGCGGCGGGCGCGGGCAGGGACGCCGGGGTGAGCCCGGCCCAGTCGGCGGGGTCGGTGTGGCCGCCCGCGGTGCTCAGGTCCGCGACGTGGGCGGACTCCTGGTGTTCGGCGCCGGGGACCCGCGGGGTTCCGCACGAGGCGGCTGGGGCGGGTGCGGCGGGGACGATGACGGTCGCGGCGAGGACGGCGATGGCCAGCAGCGTGCGCATGGTCACCGAAGCTAGGCCTCGGGCGCGCGCGAGGTAATGGTCGCGGCCACCACGCCGGGCCGCCGGGCTGTGGTGACGGCAGACATGGTGACCGGGTTGGTTGCTCCTTAACGTGGAAGCCACGTTCCAGGACAAGGAGGTCCAGTATGGACGGGAAGCTGCGCGTTCTCTTGCTCGGCTTGGTGCTGATTTTCGCCGTGACACCACCGGCGAACGCGGCGGGTGTCGGGGAAGTGACCGGGTTCGGGTCGAATCCCGGCAACCTCAAGATGTTCCGGTACACGCCGGATGGGCTGCCCTCGGGCCGCCCGGTGGTCGTGGCGATGCACGGCTGCACGCAGGACGCCGCGGGCTACGGCACGAACACCGGCTGGGTCCAGCTCGCGCAGCAGGCGCGGTTCACGCTCGTGTTGCCGCAGCAGCAAACCACGAACAACGCCAGTAAATGCTTCACATGGTTCGACGGCGTGAAGACTCCCCAAGAAGCCTTGTCCGTCAAGCAAATGGTGGACCGCGCCGTGGCCGACGCCGGTGCCGATCCGGCCCGCGTCTACATCAGCGGACTGTCCGCGGGCGGGGCCATGACCGCGGCGATGCTCGCGCTGTATCCCGCGACGTTCAAGGCGGGCGCGGTCGTCGCGGGTTTGCCATACGGCTGTGCGACCAGCCAGCTGACGGCGTTCTCGTGCATGAACCCCGGCAAGAACCTGACTCCACGTCAGTGGGGTGACAAGGTCCGCGCGGGCGGCTACCCGGGACCCTGG
Organism: Amycolatopsis xylanica; assembly: GCF_900107045.1. Lineage (GTDB taxonomy): Bacteria > Actinomycetota > Actinomycetes > Mycobacteriales > Pseudonocardiaceae > Amycolatopsis > Amycolatopsis xylanica. The sequence goes on along the minus strand of NZ_FNON01000003.1, from coordinate 386,632 downwards.
CCGGTGGTCAGTATTTGGCACGGTACCGCCGATTACACGGTGAATTCCGCCAACCTGACCGAGCTCGCCGAGCAGTGGACCGACGTGCACGGCACCGACGCGGTCGCCGACACCCGCGACACCATGGCCGGGTTTCCCCATGCGGTGTATAGGAATTCCGCTGGTCAGGCGGTAGTCCAGACCTACTCGATCACCGGCATGGGGCACGGCCAGCCGGTGGACCCCGTGCAGTGCGGAACGGCCGCGCCGTACATTGTGGACGTCAACCTGTGCGCCGCCGGGCGGACCGCGCAGGACTGGGCGCTAGCAGAATGAACGCTGTACAACAAGTGCCTTACGGACACTTCTTGTCAGGCCGGTGTACCGGCGCGCTTACGCCATTCGCGGGCAAGACTTTGCCCCATGACGACGAGCACGACGCAGACGCGCCCCCAGACCGACCGGGACCCGGCCAAGGAGGAGTTCGAGCGCGTCGTCCTCGCCGCGGCGCGCGGTGACGAGCTCGCCAGGAACCAGACGCTGGCCGCCATCCAGCCGATGGTCCTCAAGTACTGCCGGGCCAGGATCGGCGGCCACCACGTCTCCTACCTCTCGGCGGCCGACGTGGCGCAGGAGGTCTGCATCGCGGTGCTCAAGGCGCTGCCGGGCTATCAGGACCGGGGCGGCTCGTTCACCCACCTGGTGTACGCCATCGCCGCGAACAAGGTCGCCGACGCGTACCGGGCCGCGTCCCGCGACAAGTCGAGCCCGATGCCCGAGATCCCCGAGACCATCGGGGACATGGGCGAACCCGAGTCGCAGGCGCTGGCGTCCGACCTGCGCGCGCAGATGGGCGAATTGCTGCTCACCTTGCCGGAACTGCAGCGGGAGATCCTGACGCTGCGCATCGTGGTCGGCCTGACCGCGGGCGAGACCGCGCAGGCGGTCGGGCTGACCTCGGGGCACGTGCGCGTGCTGCAGCACCGCGCGCTCACCAAGCTCCGCGCGCAGGTCAGCGCCGAGAACAAGTGGCGCTAAGGGACGACGGGTCTCACCCGCCGCGGTCTGCCCGGCTTCGGCCGGTCGGCGAGGCCCGCGATCCCTTCGGCGGCATAGCGTTTGCGCCACAGGATGACCGTCGGCTTCGAGACGCCGAGTGTGGTCACGATGTCCTTGACCGCCATGCCTTCGGCGGCCAGCAGCACGATGCGGGCACGGTGGGCGAGCGCGCCGCCTTCGGCCGCGTCTTCCAGGAACAGCCGGTCTTCCGGCGCCAGCGGGGGCGTTATCGTGATTTGCACATCTTATGATTGCCCGCGCATTCCGGCCGGTAAAGAACAACGGCCGGAGGGCGGCCGAATGGCCGAGAATGCCCGCACCCGAATGGTGTGGTAAAGACATTCTTTCTGTGTGGGTAATTGATTTTTCGGGGCAGGGAAAGGGAAGGGCCCCGGCGAGGAGGATTCGCCGGGGCCCTTGGTGCAGTGGCGCGTTACGCGACCACTGATGCTTCGAGCGGGCTCTTGCGCAGTTCCAGCCAGGTCGGGAGCAGCGTCCCGCCCATGGCCAGCAGACCGGCGAAGAGCACCACGCCGATGTACATCCACGGCGAGCCGGACGGGATCGGCGAGCCGGTGCGGGCCAGGCTGAACGGCACCAGCGTGAGCGGCGTGATGAGCGTGCCGAGCACGATGCCGATGATGCCTGCCTGCGCGCCCTCGATGGCCGTCATCCGCAGCACCTGGTCCTTGGTCGAGCCGGTGAGCCGCTGGAGCCCGAACTCACGCCGCCGCTTGGTGATGGCCAGCGAAAGGTTGTTGATCACCTGGATGGCGATGTAGCCGACCAGCATGGCGATCATCAGCAGGGTGACCAGCGCCTGCGCGCCGAGGTGGTGCAGGAACGCGCCGTTGAGCGACTTGCGGTCGCCGATCGAGGCACCCGGCACCGTCGCCATGGCCGTGGTCAGGTCCGCCTTCAGCTGGCCCATGTCCGCGCCCTGCGCCGGGTTGACCAGGATGAACCTGGCGCGCCCGAGCGTCGTGTGCGCTTCCAGCGTCTCGGCGGGCATCACGATGGATTCGAAGCTCTCCTTGGCGGTGAACAGCGCCACCACCTTCAGGTCGACCTTGCCCCGGTCGCCCATCCGGATGGAGATCGTGTCGCCAAGCTTCGCGCCCATGTCCTTGGCGTGGGTGTTGGTCAGCGCCACCGTGTTCCCGACGAGGTCGCTGAACGAGCCCTCGACCACCGACGTGCCGTAGACCTTCGCCGCCGCGTCGGCGTTGAAGCCCTTGATCTGCGAGCCGCCGAGGTCGCGGCCCTGCCACGGGTCGGCCGGGCTCTCGATGAAGCCGGCGCTGGTGAGGAACACCGAGGCGCCGTCGACCCCGTTGACCTTGCGGATCTCGTCGAGCACCTCGGGGGCGAACCCGCTCTCGCCCGACTGCAGGATGACGTTGTGCGCCAGCTCCTGCGTGTACGTCTCGGTCGCCGCGGTCTCGGTGGTGGTGGCGTAGAGGTTGGCCGTGGCGATGCCGGTGACCAGCATGATCGGGGTGATCACGGCGGCCACCTGCGTCACGCGGGCCTGGGCGTTGAGCGAGGCGAGGTAGCCCGCGATACCGGTCGTCCGCCGCACCAGCGGGCCGAGGATCCGCGTGGTCGTCTTGGCCACGATCGGGCCGAGCAGCGCCAGCCCGATCCCGGCGAAGATGCAGGAGAAGATCGCCGGGCTCGCCTTCAGCGGGCCGTTGGCCAGCTGGACCACGTAGATCAGCGAGCCGCTGATCACGAAGCAGACGATCGCGAAGATCGGGCGGAGCTTGCCGGGCTTGTACTCCTGGATCTCGGCGTCGGTGAGCGCCTCGATGGCCTTGGCCTTGGTGACCCGTCGGCCGGCGATGGACGCGGCGCCGACCGAGGTGATCAGCGAGATCAGCGCGGCGACGATGGTCGGGATCGGGCCCTGATGGAACGCCAGGCCCTCGGCGACCAGTCCGCTGTCGACGATCCGGTTGAACAGCACCTCGCCGAACAGCACACCGGGGATGATCGAGAGCGCGGTGGCGATCAGCGACACGAAGATCGTCTCGCCGATGATCATCCGCTTGAGCTGGCGCGGCGTGGTGCCGATGGAGCGCAGCAGCGCCATTTCCCGCTGGCGCTGCTGGAAAGCCAGCGAGAGCGTGGAGGCGACCCCCATCAGACCGGCCAATGTGGACAGTCCGCCGATCAGCACGCCGATGATGAGAAGGTCGGTCACCTCAAGGGTTTTCGGCTTCTCGCCGTGGCCGCGGATGTCGCCGGTGAGCACCTTGGTGCCCTTGCCTGCCAGCGCGGTGGACAGCTGCTGCTGCAGGGTCGCGACGTCGGTGCCCGGTGTCGCGAACACGCCGATGTTGTCGACCTTGCCGGGGTCGGGGATGAGCCGCTGCACGTCGGCTGGCGAGAAGAACAGCCCTGCCTGGTTGACCGCCGCGCCGGGCTCGGCGATGCCGCTGACCCGGAAGGTTTCCGTGGTTCCGCGGACGGCGACCTTGACCTCGCTGCCGACCGTCGCGCCGGCCGCGTCGGCGGATCGCTTGTCCAGCACCACATCGCCGGGTGCCTGCGGCGCCGCGCCGGAGCTCAGCGCGTAGGGCAGCATCTCCGCCGACGACCAGCCGTGGCCGCTGGACTCGACGCCGGTGTTGACGGTCGCGCCGTCCTTCACCACGGCGGCGGGGAAGGACACGTCCGGCAGCGCCTTGAGCACGCCCGGCACGGTCTGGATGGTGGCGATCAGGTTTTCGTCGATGTGGACGCGCTCGAGCAGCGTCGCGACCGGGTTGTTGGGCAGCGGGTAGACGGTGTCGCCCGCGATGACGATCGGGGTGGCCTGCAGCCGCTCGGCCGGCGCCTCGTCGCGGAGACCGGTTTCCAGGATGCCACCGCTGGCGATGACGATGCCGGAACAGAGGAACATCCCGATGAAGGTCGCGGCGAACGCGGCCCAGCGGTATTTCAGGCTGCGCAGTGCGAGAAGGAACATCACACGCCCCCGACCGCGGCCGCGGCGGCGCGGTTGCGCTGCTCGACGAGTTCGGACAGGTGGGTCATCCGCTCCGCGACCGCCTCGGCCGTCGGGTGCTGCAGCTCGGTCACGATGTGGCCGTCCGCAAGGAAAACGACGCGATCGGCGTAGGAGGCGGCGATCGGGTCGTGGGTCACCATGACGATCGTCTGGCCGCCCGCGCCCGCCTGCTGGAGGAGCAGCAGCACTTCGCGGGCGGTCTTGCTGTCGAGCGCACCCGTCGGCTCGTCGCCGAAGATGACGGCGGGGCGGGTGACGAGCGCGCGGGCGATGGCGACGCGCTGGGCCTGGCCGCCGGAGAGCTCGGCGGGGCGGTGGTGGACGCGGTTGGTGAGCCCGACGCGGTCGATGACCTCGTCCACCAGCGCCTGATCCGGCTTCTTTCCGGCCAGCTGCAAGGGAAGCAGGATGTTCTGCATGACGGTGAGCGCGGGGAGGAGGTTGAACGACTGGAAGATGAAGCCGATGCGGTCACGGCGCAGCAGGGTGAGCTGGGTTTCGTTGAGGCCGCTGAGTTCGGTGTCCTCGAGGCGGACACTGCCCGAGGTCGGCGTGTCGAGGCCGGCCGCGCAGTGCAGCAGCGTGCTCTTGCCGGAACCGGACGGTCCCATCACCGCCGAGAAGGTCCCGCGCTCGAATCCGATGTCGACGCCGCCGAGCGCGACCACGGCGTTGTTGTCGTGGCCATAGACCTTGCGCACGGACTCCAGCCGGATGGTGGTGTTCACTTTCTCCTCCTAGTAAGTCACTCTCAGTAGCCATACCGGGGTACGGCTCGGTCGATCCGTCCGGGCATCGCTGTCCCGTTAGTCCGCTACGCCGGATTCGTGCGGGTCACTCTCCGGCTGCGCTTGCTCACCTGACGTACTATACATGTGTTCTATTCACTTGTGTAGAACGATCGTTTAAAACTACTCTGAGCAGTGGTTTCTTCGGTTCCGGCGGGGTGCGGACCAGCCTCCACGGTTGCGGCAGTGACGGCTCGAACTGTCCCTGTAAGGGGTACAAACCGACGGTCCCGTGTTCGCAACACTGTTGTCGACCCTTACCCCTTGAATAAGGGGGCATTTCGCGCGGGCAGGGGTATTGACATGGCCGCGGTTCAGGGGTTTCTGAGGCGAATCTCAGCGATGGTCCGTCAAGTCGATCATTGCGCTGAGTGACGTAGGTTGTCCTGCGGGACATTAGGAAAGAGTCTTGACGAAGGTCCCGGTGATCGGGTCAACTGTGCCGCAATCTGACCGACTCGGAGGTTGCGGTGAAATTTTCCGTCCGGCTCATGGCCGTTCTCGGCTTGGCCACCTTGCTCGTCTCAGCCGCCCCCGCGGCCATCGCCGCAGGCCCGGGGCTCGATGATCCGGCCAAAAAGGATCACGCGATGCAGATCGTGTCGAGCGCGGAGAACTCGTCGCTGAACTGGCGCGCGCAGTTCGGGTACATCGAGGACATCGGCGACGGCCGCGGCTACACCGGCGGGATCATCGGCTTCACCTCGGGTACGCACGACATGCTGGAGCTGGTGGAGCGGTACGCCGACGCCAAGCCGGGCAATGTGCTCGCGAAGTACCTGCCCGCGTTGCGTGCGGTCGACGGCTCGGACTCGCACGAAGGACTGGACCCCGGCTATCCCGGCGACTGGCGGGCGGCCGCGAACGACCAGACCTTCCGTGACCTGCAGGAATCCGAGCGGGACCGGGTGTACTTCAACCCGTCCGTGTCGCGGGCGAAGCAGGACGGGCTGCGCGCGCTGGGGCAGTTCGCGTACTACGACGCGGCGGTCGTGCACGGTTACGAAGGTTTGCAGGCGATCAGGGACCGGGCGCTCGGGCGGGCGGCTTCACCCGCGCAGGGTGGGGACGAAACGGCTTACCTGCAGGCATTCTTGGACGAGCGGGTCATCGAAATGAAGAAGGAGGCAGCACACGAAGACACCAGCCGGATCGACACGGCGCAGCGTGTCTGGCTCAACGACGGCAACCTGGACCTGAACACCCCGTTGCGGTGGAAGGTTTACGGGGACAGCTACTCGATCGGGTAACTCCTGGGTCGTGAGTGGTACGGCCGGTTCTAACCGGCCGTACCACTCACGAGTCCTTACTGCGGAAGCAACTTCTTGAGGCGGTCGGCCGCGTCTTGGGCGTCTTTCACGACTCGGCCGGTGTCGACGCCGACCAGCTTGCCGTCGCGCTTGAGCGCGCGGCCGTCGACGAACACCCAGTCCACATTGGACGGCTGGGTGTTGAAGACCAGCTGGTTCACCCAGTCCACGCGCGGCGCGAAGTTGACCGATTGGGCGTTGATCACTTGCAGGTCCGCTTTCTTGCCCGGCGTCAGCGAGCCGACCTCGCCGTCGAGCCCGAGCGCTTCGGCGCCGCCGAGCGTCGCCATCCGCAGCACGTCGGCCGTGGTCGGGTAGACGCCGGGATCGGTCGCCGTGGCCCGCTGCAAGCCGACCGCCGCGCGCATCACGTTGAACATGTCGCTGGTGTCGTTGGTCCCGCCGTCCAGGCCGAGGCCGACCTTCATGCCCCGCTTCTTCATCTCCGGCAGCCGGATGACGCCGGACGCGAGCCGCATGTTCGACAGCGGGTTGTGCGCGACGCGGACGTCGGCGGCGGCCAGCTCGTCGAGCTCGGCGTCGGTCGCCTGGATGACGTGGTTCGCCACCAGCCCGGAGCGCAGCGCGCCCGCCTTGCGCAGCGCCTCCATCTGACCGGTCGCCGGGTCCGCCTTGGATTCGAGCAGGTGGACGTTCAGCGGCACGCCGAGCTCACGCGCGAGCTTCTCCGAAGCGTCGAGGCTCGGGAAGTTCCCCGTCGACGGGTGCGTGCCGATTTCCAGGTGTGCCAACGGGTTCTTGTCGATGACCTCGCGCTTGACCCGCCGGATCTCGTCCTGCAGCGCCGCGTTGGTCGTGCCGTTGTAGGAGAACACGAACCGCAGGTTCGACTCGCCGAGCGCGCGCAGGTTGCCCTTCGCGAAGTCGGCGTTGAACGCGTGCGACCAGTCGGTGACCGTGGTGATCCCGGTCGAGATCACGTCCAGCGTCGCCAGCCGGGCGCCCGCGTAGCCGTCGGCGTCGGTCGGCTGGTTCTTGTACAGCGGCAGCACGCATTTGCCGAGCCAGCCGTTGAGTTCCTTGTCGCCGGCGCAGCCGCGGATCAGCGCCTGCCAGAGGTGGTTGTGCAGATCGACGAAGCCGGGCATGACGATCTTGCCCCGGCCGTCGACCACCTGCGCGCGCCCGGCGTCGAGGTTCTTGCCGACCGCCTTGATCTTCGTGTCCTCGATGAGCACGTCGGCGTCGGCGAGCGAGCCGAGCGGGCCTTCACCGAGTTTCGGGTCCATGGTCAGCACCATCGACGCGCCGCGGATGACGTACTTCCCGCCCCCAGCGCTGCCCGAAGGGGCTTCGTTCCCGCTCGGTTTCGCCAGTAGGAAGGCGCCGAGCACCAGCGCCAGGGTCAGTGTGAACACGGCGAATACCGGGCTCCGCTGTTTCATGGTCCAACTCCCCAGTCAGAACTAGCGTGACAAGATCACGCTAGTTCATGGCCGTGCGAAAGTCCCACGCGGTCGTGAGTGGTACGGCCGGTTAGAACCGGCCGCATCACTCACGACCCCGGCTCCCGTGGCCGGGCTGTGGGCGAGGGGCTCCCCTGCTGCGTTGGACGCAGCGGGGGATCCCCTCGTTCGAGCGTGAAAAGCCTGCGCGCGAGTGGTAACTCTGCTCCGTTAGATGCAGCAGAGTTACCACTCGCGTCCCGAGCCTTATCGCACAGTGAGGGCCTCCCTGACTTGAATCGTTGGGTGAGGGAGGCCCTGACCCATATATCTGGGTGACGGAGGCCCTCACCAACCCGGGCTGGGTGAGGGAGGCCCTCACTCAGGTAAGGGGGTCGTGAGTGGTACGGCCGGTTAGAACCGGTCGCAACACTCACGAGTCCGTCAACCTGAGCCCGGCCTTGCGCAGACTTTCCGCCACGGTGAGCCGCTCGATCTCGCGCTCCATCCCCTCCGGCAGATCGTCGAGATGGTGCTTCACGCGCACGGCCGCGCACGCTTGGACCAGCAGCGCGTCGTAGGCCTGACGTGCGCTGAGCCTGCGGGCCGCCGGGATTCCGGGGCCGTAGTCGGCGAGCAGGCGGTGCACCCGGCGCAGGTCTGCGGCGAGCTGCTCGACCGAAGGCTCCGGGATTCTCCGATTGGCGCGCTTTTTCTCGATCAGGCCAGGGAGTTTGAGTATGGCCCAGGTGGCCGCGGTCGGGGTGACGACCACGACCGCGTACAACGCCAGATTGGCGGCGATGGCCATGCCCCATCGTACGTCGGACAGTCAAGACTGCCGTTCTTGTCGGTGTTCCCCGGATAATCACCGACAGGGGGAAACCACTGGGAGGAATGTACGGATGAGCGGCGAACTGACGCGCAGGAACATGCTCATAGGCACGGGGGCGGCCGCGGTCGCCGCCGGTCTCGTGGGCACCGAGACCGCGCGGGCGGATCCGGAAACAACGGAAACACCACAAGAATCTTCGAAGAAGACCACGGTCCGCGAGGGCACGAACATCAGCGTGGCCGTCTCGCCGGACGGCAAGCTGGTCGCGTTCGACCTGCTGACCAACATCTGGGTGGTGCCGATCGCGGGTGGTGAGGCGCGCAGGCTCACCGACGACTTCGCCGACGCGACGCAGCCCGCGTTCTCGCCGGACGGGCGGCGGCTGGTGTTCCAGTCGTACCGGGACGGGAACTATCACCTGTGGAGCATCGGGGTCGACGGCTCCGGCGCCCGGCAGCACACGCAAGGCCCGTTCGATCATCGCGAGCCGAAGTTCTCGCCCGACGGCGCGTCGATCGTCTTCGCGTCGGATCGGGGCGGCAGTTACGGCGTGCACCGGTTGACGGTGGCGACCGGCGAGATCACCAAGCTCACCGACACCGCCGCCGAGGAGGCCACGCCCGGCTGGTCGCACGATGGCAAGCGGGTCGCGTACACGGTCGACGATCTGGCCATCGACGTCCTCGAGCTGGAATCCGGGGTGGTCACCCGTGCGGTCACCGCGCCGGCGGGCGCGAAGGTGTACGGGCCGTCGTTCGCGCCGGACGGCAAGCTCGCGTACGTCCGGCTCACCGGCGCCAAGCCGGAACTCGTCGTCGGCGACCAGGTCGTCACGGGGGACGAGGACGTGTTCGCGTTCCCGGTGGGCTGGCTGGCGGCCGATGAGCTGCTCTACACCGCGGACGGCCGGATCCGGCGGCGCAAGCTCGGGGGCACGCCGCCGGTCGATGTCGGGTTCACCGCCACCGTGCCGTTCGTCGCCAAGCGCAAATACCGCCAGCTGGTCCGCGATCTCGACGATCACCGCGAGCGGCAGGCGCAGGGGATCGCGTCGCCGGTCGTCTCACGCGATGGCTCGCAGGTCGCCTTCCGCGCGCTGAACGCGTTGTGGCTGCTCAAAATCGGCGAGCGGAAGCCACGCAAACTGCTGGCCGACGGCTACTTCAACTCAGATCCCGACTTCTCGCCGGACGGCAAGACGCTGGTGTACGCCTCGGACAAGGCTGGCGACGCCGACCTGTGGTCGCTCGACATCGCCACCGGCGGGACGAAGCGGCTCACCGGCCTGCCCGGCGCGCAGTTGACACCACGGTTCTCGCCGGACGGCTCGCGGATCGCGTACCAGGACCACGACGGCGCCACCTGGATCGTCGACGTCGCGGGTGGCGTGCCGAAGCAGGTCGCGCCGACGCTGTTCATGCCGGGCAGGCCGACCTGGTCGCCGGACGGCACCACGCTCGCGCTCGCGGCGGTGAAGCCGTATTCCAAGCGGTACCGCGAGGGCACCAGCCAGATCCTGCTGGTCAACCTGCGTGCGGGCACGCTGCAGTACAGCGAGCCGATGCCGCACGCGTCGCTGTCCACGCGCGGTGACGACGGCCCGGTCTGGTCGCCGGACGGCAAGTACCTGTCGTTCGTCGTCGAGTCGACGGCGTGGATCGTGCCGGTGGATGCCACCGGAACGTTCACCGGGCAGCCGAAGCAGGTCACCCACGAGGTGACCGACTCGCTCGCCTGGGTGGGGTCGGACGCGTTGCTGTACCTGAATAACGGCGAGCTGCGCACGCAGTCGATCGCCGGTGGGCCGCCCGCCACGGTTCCGGTCGACCTGCGCTGGCAGCGGCCGGTCGTCCGGCAGAAGCTGGTCGTCCGCGCGGGCGCGCTGTGGGACGGCAAGGCGAAGGAGCTGCGACGCAATGTCGACGTGATCGTCGACGGCGATCGCATCGCCGGTGTCGTTCCGGCTGGTCCCGGGCCTGCCACGGTGGACGCGTCCACGCGTACGGTCATGCCCGGTCTCATCGACGCGCACGTCCACTGGCACCTGCGTGGCCGTCAGTGGGGAGCGAGGCAGGGCAGGCTCTGGCTCGCGTACGGGATCACCTCGACCAGGTCGCCCGGCGACCCGGCGTACCAGATGGTGGAGACCAGAGAGGCGCTCGAATCCGGCGCGCTCACCGGGCCGCGGTTCTTCGCCACCGGCGAGGCGATCGACGGCTCGCGCGTCTACTACAACTTCATGCGCCCGAACCGCTCGATCTCGTTGCTGGACAAGGAGTTCGAGCGCGCGCGGAAGCTGCGGTACGACCTGATCAAGACCTACGTCCGGTTCCCGAACGAGTACCAGGCGGCCGCCGTCGCGGCCGCGCACCGCGCAGGACTGCCGCTGACCTCGCACTACCTGTATCCGGCCGCGCACCTGGGTATGGACGGGATGGAGCACTACGGCGCCACCAACCGCCTCGGCTACTCCCACACCGGCTCGCGGATCGGCCGCACGTACGGCGATGTCGTCGCGCTGTTCGCCGGGTCCGGCATGGGCATCTCGACCACGCTGTTCAACTCCAGCGTGCTCTACGGTGACGACCGTTCGCTGGTCACCGACCGGCGCACCCGGGTGCTGAACCCGTCATGGGAGTACGACCGGCTGGTGCAGAAGGCCGACGACGCGCGGACACCGGCCGCTGAAACGATGCGCGCGATCCTCAAGGGCCAGGCCGAGATGATGCTGCGCATCCAGCGTGCGGGCGGTGTCGTGCTGGCGGGCACCGACGCCCCGCTCGACAACATCGCGATCTCCTTGCACACCAACCTGCGCGCGATGGTCCGCTACGGCTTCACCCCGTACGAAGCGCTGACCGCGGCCACCGCCAACCCGGCGCGCTGGCTCGGGCTCGACGGCACGATCGGCGTGATCGCGCCGCGAGCCAAGGCGGACCTGGTGATCGTCGACGGTGACCCGCTCACCGACATCGCCGCCGCGGCGGCGGTCCGCGGCGTCATGGTCGGCGGGCAAGCGCACACGGTCGACGAGCTGCTGGCGCCGTACGAGCACCCGGCAGCGGCCACCGCCCAGATCGTCCAGAGTGGACAGACGGCGCAGTTCGCCGACGAGTGGTGGCACCGTCCCGAATGGACGGATCACGCCTGCTGCGGGGACTGACGCAGGCGGCGGTTCACCCGGAACGCGCGCAGCAGCGTTCCGGGTGACCGCAGCGTGCGCGGGTGCCGGAGCATGTAGGTCACCGCGTTGAACCGCGCGGCGGTCTCGGCGTCGGTCACCGAGGCGGCGATGACCTGCCCGGTCAGCCACTGGTCGAGCCGGAACCAGCGCGGGTACGGCCCGTGGATGTCCGGCCGTGCCAGGTCGGCCGCGGTGGACATCTTCCAGGCGGCGTCGGCGACGACCCGTTGCGTGGCCAGGAAAGCACGGGCTGGCTGGTTCAGATCGGGTCCGCCGCGCAGGTACTCCGAGAGCGCCGACGCCTGCAACGCCGCCGAGGACATGCCCTGGCCGTACACCGGGTTGAACGACGCGACCGCGTCACCGATGCTGATCAGCCTGGCCGGATACCGCTTGAGGCCGTGGTAGTCGCGGCGGCGGGAGTCGGCCAGGCGGAAGGTGACGATGTCGCCGACGGGCTCGCCGGCCGTCGCCTCGCCGAAGACGGCCGGTTCCCCGGAGCTGAGCACGCGCATCTCTTCCAGCGTCCGGCCGGGCCGTTCGTCGCCGAATCCGGCGAGCAGCACCATCCACTGGGCGTCCTCGATCGCCACCAGCGCCGCGACCCCCACCTTCGGCAGTTCGGCGCTCGGGCTCCGGTAGGCGATCGCCGTGCCGATCGCGGGCTCCGCCTCGGCGCGGCGGAAGAACCCGGTGGCGTAGTTGACGTTGATCGGCAGGCGCCGCAGGCGCGGGCTTTCCCAGCCGTGCGCGGAAAGCCAGTCGGACATCTTGCTCGCGCGGCCCATCGCGTCGGCCACGAAATCCGCTTCCTCGATCCATTCCTCGCTTCCCGCCGCGCACCGGACGCCGGTGACGACGCCGCCCCACAGCACGAGGTCGGTGGCGCGCGCGGTGATCACCTTGACGTTCGGCAGCTCCAGCGTGCGCCGGCGGATCAGCGCTTCGAGCAACGGCCTGCTGCAGGTCAGGATCCCCATCCGGCCGTCGGGCACCTTCGCGAAGCCGTCGATGTACTGCCTGGTCCGCTCGGACGGCGAGAAGAGCGCGCCCTCGGCCAGCGCCTCCGCCGAGAAGCCGGGGAAGAACCGGTCGAGCTGGACCAGACCGCCGGGCAGCAGGCCGTGCACCTGCCCGTCGTGTGGGGTGCCCGGCCGAGGGCCGGGCACCCCGGGCAGCTCGTCACGCTCGACGATCACCACCGTGTGGGCGTGATCGGCGAGCACGCGCGCTGCCAGCAGGCCCGCGATGCTCCCCCCGAGCACCACGGCCTTGTCCATCACGATCTCGGTCCGCGCGGGTGGTTCCCCGGTGCTCAGCCTGGCGAAGACGGATGCGGACACGGCGACCTCCCGGCGAGCGTATTTCCCCTTATTCCTCGAAAGTAGGGACACCGGCCGGGGTGCCGCCATGGCCGATGGGGCGGTCTTCAGTACGCGATGCTGAGCAGCTTGCTCACGAGCGCGCCCGCGAGGAAGGCGGCGAAGCACAGTTTCGCCAGCAAGGACGGTGGCATGTGTAGGCGCATGGGGTCCCCTCCCTCGCGGACTGCTCGGACTTGTCCGAGCATGACGGCAAAGCGGGACAGCGGCGACGACAGATGTCACACAGGCGCTACGCCATTCGGGGATTCCTCGAGAAAAGCGCGCAGTTCTTCGAGACTCGGCACGACATGACGGCGGTTCGCCGCGGTGATCAGCCCGCGCTCGCGCAGCGCGGTCATCGCCCGAGCCACGGATCGCCGGGTCGCGCCGACGTGGTTCGCCAGATCCTGCTGGGTGAGCGGGATCCGGATGACCAGCCCGGCCGGGCCCTCGACGCCGTGCTGCTGGGCCAGGTGGAGCAGCGAGGCCGCGATGCGCTTGGTGACGTCGTGCATGGCGAACCACCGGCGCATGTTCTCGGCCTCGCTGACCCGGTCCGCCATCTGCTTGACCAGCGCGATCGTGATCGCCGGGCGGTCGAGCAGGCAGGCGAGGAACCGCTCGCGGGTGATCACCACCAGCTCGACCGTCTCGACCGTGTGCACGTCCGCGCCGCGCGGCGCGCCGTACAGTGCGGCCAGCTCGCCGATGAGATGGCCGGGCCCGCGCAGCCCGGTGAGCAGCTCGAGGCCGCCGGGGATCGACGACGAGATCTTGACCCAGCCCTCGGTGATCAGCAGCAGATGCCCGGTCGGATCACCCTGGCGCAGCAGCAGTTCGCCACGGGGATGGCGGCGCCGGGAACCGAGCCCGAGCAGGAAGCGCCGGTCCTCGGGCGAGAGATACGTGACCAGGGATCCGGCCGCCGGTTCCAGTAGACCCCCCATCCTCCCCATGCTACGGACAACCGGCCAGCATAGGGTCGCCTCGTGTGCGCTCACATCCTCGTCGCGGAAGACGACGAGAAGCAGGCTGAGGTCGTGCGGCTCTACCTCCAGGAGGAGGGCCACACGGTGGTCGTCGCCGGTGACGGCCGGTCGGCGCTCGACGAGGCCAGGCGGCAGCGGCCCGACCTGGTGGTGCTCGACGTGATGATGCCGGGCGGTGTCGACGGCCTCGAGGTGTGCCGGACGCTGCGCGCCGAGTCCGACGTGCCGGTGCTGATGCTCACCGCACGGTCCACAGAGGACGATCTGCTGCTCGGCCTCGACCTGGGCGCCGACGACTACATGACCAAGCCCTACAGCCCGCGTGAGCTGATGGCGCGGGTCCGCACGCTGCTGCGGCGGACCAGGCAGAACGGCGACGCGGACGCCGAGGTGCTGCGCGTCGGCCCGCTGCGGGTGGACCCGGTGCGGCACGAGGTGTCGGTCGACGGCCGGGTCGTCGACTGCACGCCCGGCGAGTTCCAGATCCTCGAAGTGCTGGCGAAACAACCCGGCCGGGTGTTCACCCGCCAGCAGCTGCTGGACCTGACGCGCGGGTTCGACCAGTTCATCACCACGCGCATCATCGACGTGCACATGATGAACCTGCGCAAGAAGATCGAGGCCGACCCGCGACGGCCCGCGCACCTGCTGACCGTCTTCGGCGTCGGCTACAAACTGATCGCCGACCGTGGCTAAGGTCCCCTGGCGCAAGCGTTTGCTGACGCGGCTGCTGGCCGTGTCGGTGCTGATCGCCATCGGCTCGATCGCCGCGACCGCGTGGCTCGCCGTGCAGACCACCACGAAGGCGATCGAGCAGGAGAAAGGCCAGGCGCTCTCCGACGACGCGACCGTCTACACCGAACTGCTCGGCCGCGCGGCTGGCGCGCCCAGCTGGGGCGGGGTCGGCCCGCTGCTGCAGGACCTCGCGTCGCGGACCGGGCGCCGGATCATCCTGACCGGCGAGGACCGCGCGCCGATCGCCGACTCCGGCGGCGCCCCGATCCTGCTGCCCGCCCAGGCGTCCGCGGTCGTCGACCCGCTGCGCGCCGACCCGATCCTGGTGCCGGAGGCGGGCACCAGCGGGATCGACCCGCGCGCGGTCGGGCCGTTCCGGCTGACCGCCGAGGAGCGGGCGCGGCTGGATTCGGTGATCGCGAAGCAGCTCGAATGCCTGCGCGGGTTCAAGATCACCGCCACCGCGCGGACCGCGCCGAACGGCAAGCCGTCCATCGACTTCACCGGGTTCCCGCTGGTGGCGGCGTCGAAATGCGGGTTGTTCATCGCCGACGAGCTGACGCCGACCGAGGCACAGGCGCTCGGCCAGCTCAACGACCTGGTCAACACCTGCATGCAGCGGCAGGGCCTGCAGCCGGTCAAGCTCGATCTGACGTTCACCGCGCTCGGCGTGGTCAGCGATCCGCAGGCGGCGCGGGCGTGTGTCGAGGCCAGCCGCCGCGAGCAGCTGCGCACCTTCGTCTCGCCGCCCGCGCTGCTGTTCGTCACCAGCGAGAGCGGGCAGCCGGCGAACCCGTTCAACCTGTCGAAGGCCAACACCACGCGGATCATCGCGGTGACCGTCGGCGTGCTCGGGCTGACCGTGCTGATCACCGTCCTGCTCGCGACCAGGGTTTCCCGGCCGCTGCGCACGCTGACCGAGGCGGTCCGCCGGGGCAAGCCCGCGCCGGTGACCACCCGCGACGAGATCGGCTATCTCGCGACGGCGTTCAACGACCTGTCCGAGCGGCGCAAGATCATGGTCAGCGACATCGCGCACGAGCTGCGCAATCCGTTGACCGCCATCCAAGGCAGGCTTGAGGCGGCGGAGGACGGGATCATCCCGCTCGACCGCGCGCTGACCACGTCGCTGCTCGAGGAAACCCTGCTGCTGCACCACATCGTCGAAGATCTGCAGGACCTGGCCGCCGCCGACGCGGGCAGCCTGCGGCTGCATCCGGAGCCCGTGCACCTGAGCGACCTGCTCGACCAGGTCGTCGAGTCGTATCGCGATCGCGCTGCCGCCGCCGAGGTCGCGCTCGGCCTGGAGACCGAGGGCGATCCCGAGATCGTCGCGGATCCGGTGCGGCTGCGGCAGATCATGGGCAACCTGGTGAGCAACGCGATCCGGCACACCCCGGGCGGGACCGTCTCCGTGCGCGCTCGCGTGGCGGGCGCGGAGTGCGTGATCGAGGTGGCCGACACCGGCGCCGGGATCAGTCAGGCCGACCTGCCGCAGGTGTTCGATCGCTTCTGGCGCGCGGAAAAGTCACGTTCCCGGCAGACCGGCGGCAGCGGGCTCGGGCTGGCGATCGTGCGTCAGCTGGCCGAGGCGCACGGCGGCTCGGTGTCCGTGACCAGCGTGCTCGGCGAGGGCTCGACCTTTACTGTGCGCCTGCCCGCGGATCGTGGGCCACACCCGGGATAAAGCGGGCTTTATCCCGGGGAAAGCACCCGGGATAAAGCCCGCTTTATCCCGGGCCTTCGTCACAGGTGGGTGCTGAACCAGTCGAGCATGTCCGCGTCGGCGTCCGCCCAGCTTTCGCGGTCGGTCGGCGAGTGGCCGCCCGAGACGCGGATCAGCTTGACGGTCCGGCCGAGGTCGCGCAGCCGGTCGTGCAGCTGCTCGGTGCCTTCGATGCTCACGCGGGTGTCGTCGACGCCGTGGACCAGCAGCAACGGCGCGCGGATGTTGGCTGCGTGGTTCAACGGGCTGCGTGCGGCGAGGCGGGCGGCGTCGGCCGGGTCGTCGGGGTCGCCGATCCAGCCCGCGGCGCGGCGGCGCCAGGTCGGCGGCATGCTCTGGACGTCCAGCACCAGATCCGACGGGCCGCACACGGCGACACCCGCGCGCCACAGGTGCGGCAGCCTGCTCACGCAGCTGAGCGCGGCGAAACCGCCGTACGAGGCGCCGTAGACGCCGAGACGGGAGCCGTCGACCCAATCGAGACCGCGCAGGAACGCCGCCGCGGCGCCGAAATCGGCGAGGTCGCCGCCGCCCCAGTCGCGGTAGATCAGGCGCTGGTAGGCGAGACCACGGCCGTTGGAACCGCGCATGTTCGGCGCCAGCACGGCGATCCCGCGCCGCAGCAGTTCCTGGATCATCGGGTCGTACACCGGCAGCGCGCGGGCTTCGGGGCCGCCGTGGATGTGCAGCACCGCGGGCACCGGGCCGGTCTGGCGGAGCGGGCGGTAGAGGAGGCCGGACACCTCCAGGCCGTCGGAACTGGTGAACCACACGGTTTCCGGCGAGACCGCGCCCGGTGGCAGGCGGTCGCCGCAGTTGGTGAGGCGTCTGGTTTCGGCCGTCGACGGGTCGACCAGCCAGAGTTCGGCTGGCCGGTCCGCGTTGCCGACCTGGAGCAGGAGCCGGTCACCCGCGAAGCGCGGGACGTAGCCGTCGAAGCCGAACTCCTCGGCGCAGATGCCGGGTGAGAGGCCGTCGAGATCGGTCACCTCGTGGGTTTCCGGGTCCAGCATGCGCAGGATGGTGCGCTGGTCCTCGGTGATCGCCCAGACGATCTTCGGGCCGGCGGTGATCGACTCGACGTCGGCGTCGGGCGTATCGAGCCACTGCACCGGTTTGCCCGGCACCAGCAGCGCGGCGCCGAGGAAACTGCGGCCTTCGGTGGTGCAGAGGTAGATCCCGTCCTCGGTCCAGCCGCCCGGCAGGTACTTCGCCGGTCCGTCGTGCGGGGTGAGATGGCGGATCTCCCCGGACGTCAGGTCGCAGGCGAACAGGTCCTGCTCGGTGTTCTGGTGCAGCTTGATGACGAGCAGCTGCCGCGAGTCCGGCGAGAAGCAGACCGGGAGGTAGCGGTCGTCGGCCTCCAGCACCAGCCGGGATTCGCCGGTTGCGAGGTCACGCACATAGACGTCAAAACAGCTCGAGTCGCGTGCGTTGCTGGAGAAGGCGAGCAGGGTGCCGTCCGGGCTGTACGGCTCGCTCGCGCTGCCGTACGGCACGCCGATCTCGTGGCGGACGTTCGGCGCGTCCGCGAGCCAGTCGACGGCGCCGGTGTCCGGGTCGATCTCGGCGAGGCGGTAGTGCTCGGTGCCGGTCAGGTCGGTCTGGACGAGCAGCCTGCTGCCGTCCGGCCGCCAGGCGAGCCGCAGCACCGCGCCGTCGATCGGGAGGAGCCGGTAGTCGCCCGCCCAGGTCCGGACCCAGGGCTGAGGCCTGCCGGAAGCGTCGCTGACGTAGGCGAAACCGTCTTCGCGCGGCCAGGCGCCGGTGAGCGTGTCGAAGTCGTGGAGGTTCATCTGCGCTCCCCGAGCGCCAGCTGGATCGCGGCCGCGGCGACGATGCCGCGGCGGAACCAGCCGAGATCCAGGTTCTCGTCGGGCGCGTGGTTGGACTCGTCGACGTTGGCGAACGGGATGCCGTAGCAGGGCACGCCGAGTTCGTCGGTCAGCACCGCGATCGGCAGGCTGCCGCCGAGCGCGGGCACGAGCAACGGCTTCTCGCTGAGACCGCGCTCGGTGGCTTCGAGAATCGTTGCGGTGTAAGGGGTTTCGGGCAGTGTGCGGGACGGGCTCATCGAGCCGCCCGTGATGAACTCGATGTCCGGCGCGTGCCGTTCGACGTGCTTGCGGATCGCTTCGGTCACCTGCGCGGGCGTCTGGCCGCCGACGAGCCGGGTCTCGCAGCGGGCGATCGCCACATCGGGGATCACCGTGCGGTGGTCGCCGGAATCGGCGCAGCTGAGCGAGTTGATGGTCAGCGTCGGCGCGGTGAGGCGTTCGTAGAAGCCGAGTTCGGCGGGTGGTTCCATGTGCTGGGTGCCGATGCCCGCGAGCGCGCCAGGGATGTCGAGCGGGAGATCCGCGAGCGCCGCCCACTCGCCCTCGGTGAGCGGGGCGACGGAGTCGGCGAAACCAGGGATGAGCACGGTCCCGTCGGCCGAGCGCATGCTGGCCAGCAGCTGGATCAACGCCCACGCCGGGTTCGGCGCGACACCACCCCAGTTGCCCGAGTGCAGTGGCCGGTTCGCGCCGTACGCGCGGAGTTCGAAGGTCAGGATCCCGCGCACGCCGAGCACCACGCAGGCGCGGCCGGAGTCATGCACCGGGCCGTCGCTCCAGATCGCGAGGTCGGGCACATCGAGCTGGCTGACGGCCTTGGCGAGGTTCGGGCTGCCGATCTCCTCCTCGCCGTCGAGCAGGACCGTGACCCGGCAAGGGAAACCGCCGGTCAGCTCCTTGAGCGCCCGGAGCCCGAGCAGCTGCGCGAGGTGCTGGCCCTTGTTGTCGCCGGTGCCGCGGCCGAACATCCTGCCATCGCGGATCGACGGCTCGAACGCCGGCGTCGTCCACTTCTCCTCGGGACCGGCGGGCTGGACGTCGTAGTGGCCGTAGATGAGCACGTGCGGCGCGCCTGGCGGGCCCTCGGCGGTGCCGACCAGCGCGGGCAGGCCGCCGGTTTCGACCTGGCGTGCCTCGAGCCCGGCGGTGCGCAGCAGGGCGAGGCCGTGTTCGGCGGCGTCGGCCATGCCGAGCCCGGTCCGGCTCACGCTCGGCTGCGCGATCCACGCGGCCAGTTCGCTGACCAGGTCTTCGTCATGCTCTTCGACCCAGGCACGGACTTGCTCGACGGTCACCAGGGCCTCCACGAGTGATTGCATGAAATGAAATCGATAGCAGCAAATCAAATTCGTGGGATGATCGCAAGGTAGTGTTCGGCACGTGGAGGCCATCGCGACGACCGAAGAACTCAAGGCTCTCGGCCACCCGATCCGCTGGCGGATCCTGCGCCTGTGCCTGGACCGGGCGCTGACCAACCAGGAGCTCTCCGCGCGGCTGGAGCTGGCGCCCGCGACCACGCTCCGGCATGTCCGCGCGCTGGTCAAGACGGGTTTCCTGGCCGCGGAAGAGGTGCGCACCGGCGAGCGCGGAGCGCTGGAGCGGCCTTATCGGGCGACTCAGCGCACCTGGGGACTCAGCATTTTGGACGCCGACGAGCCGGGGCTGTCCCAGCAGGTCGACCTGGCCATGCTGGGCGCGCACCGCGCCGAGGTGGTCGCGGCGGGCCCGGACGCCGGACGGGGCGTCAGCCGCGGCGTGCTGCGGCTGCGCCCCGAGCGGGTCGACGAGCTCAATCGCCGCATCCGCGAGGTGATCGCGGAGTTCGCCGACGACGACGCCGACGACGGCGAGCCCTTGAGCTACCTCTGGTCAGTGGCTGCCCGGCCGAAGGACTCGTGAGGCCCGGGATAAAGCGGGCTTTATCCCGGGGAAAGCACCCGGGATAAAGCGGGCTTTATCCCGTTCGATCCATCTCGCGCCACTGCGGGAGCAGGCCGGGGACGACCGTGGCGACCAGGTACAGGCCGCCCGCGGTGACGAGGGCGGGCACCAGGCCGAAGGTGGCGATGGCGACGCCCGCGATGCCGCCGCCGAGTGGCATTCCGGCCCAGGACAACGACTCCGCGAGTGAGCCGACGCGGCCGAGCAGGTCGCGGGGGATGCGCTCGACGAAGATGGCGTTGAGGATCGGGTTGATGAAGCCCGAGCCGAACCCGCCGAGCACGCCGACGCCGATCACCACCCAAATCGGCGCGCCCAGTGCCATCACGACGAACCGCGGCACCCCGGCGAGCACGAACCCGGCGAGGTAGACGAGCCTGCGGGGCAGGCGTTCGCCGAAGACCGCCGCGAGTGCCGCGGCGACGGCCGCCGTCACCGCGAACGCCGAGCCGATGAGCCCGAGCTCGGCCGGGCCGTAGCCGCTGTCGTGGATCCACACCGGCAGCAGCACCGCGCTGTACGCCGTGTCGATCAGGTTGGTGATGCTCAGCATCGCGACCATGGCCCGCATCAACGGTTCCCTGGACAGGAACCGCCAGCCCGCCAGCAGCTGCTTGAGGTACGGCCCATCGTCCTCTGTGGACTCGGCGAGCGAGCGGCGCGGCGCCCAGATGGCGATGCCCGCGGCGCAGATCAGGAACGAGGCCGCGTCCAGTATCAGCGCGTTGGGCGCGCCGATCGCGCCGATGACCACACCGGCCAGCGCCGGGGTGACGATCATCGCGATGCGGTCGGTCGTGCTGATCAGGCCGGTGACCCGTTCCAGCGACAGCCCGGTGGCGTCCGCGATATCCGGCGCGAGCGTGCTCTTCGACGTGTCGCCGGGGCCGCGTGCGACGCCCGCGATGGCGACCAACCCCAGCAGCACGGGGAAACTGAGCAGGCCGAGGCCGTGCAGCAGCGGGATCAGCAGCACCGCGCCCGCGCTGGCGATGTCGGCCAGGATGCTGACCTTGCGCGCGCCGACGCGGTCGATGATCGGCCCGCCCAGCGCCTTGGCCAGCACCATCGGCGTCAGCTCGAACGCGACCACGAGCCCGGTCTTCGCCGCCGACCCGGTGGTGGTCAGCACCAGCCAGGGGACCGCGATCGCGCTGAGCCGGGTGCCCGCGACCGAGATCGCGTTGGCGACGAGCATCGCGACCAGGGTGTGCCGCCGGGCCGGTGCCCGCTCGATGACGCTCATGACTTGATCCGGACGGGCATGGTGCTGATGCCGGCGACGAAGTTCGACCGGGTGTGGCCGACCGGGCCGTCGAGCTCGATGTGCTCGACGGTTTCCAGGAACTCGGTGAACAGTGCTCGCAGCGCCATCCGGGCGAGGTGCGCGCCGAGGCAGTAGTGCGGGCCGAAGCCGAACGTGATGTGCCGGTTGGGCGTGCGCCGGATGTCGAAGCGGAACGGATCCTCGAACGCCTCGGGATCCCGGTTCGCCGAACCGACCCAGACCGCGACCGGCTCACCGGCCTTGACCAGGCCGCCGCTCAGCTCGATGTCGTCGACGGCGTGCCGCAGGAAGCTGTTCGCCGGTGACGTCCAGCGCAGACCCTCCTCGACCAGCGAATTCACCAGCGAGGGGTCCCGGCGGGCGGCTTCGAGCTGGTCCGGGTGATCCAGCAGCGCCAGCACGGTCCCGGTGAACGCGTGCGGGGTCGTCGCGTTGGCGCCGAGGAGCAGGCTGTAGCAGTTGTAGACGATCTCGGCTTCGATCAGCGGCGCACCGTCGGCGTCCATTGTGGACAGGATGTCGAGCAGCGAGTCGTCGCCGAGCGGCCGTTCCTTGGCCTGGGTGGCGAAGTAGGAGAACAGCTCGTGGTGCGCGATGGCCAGCGTCGCGCCGCGGCTGCCGATGCGGAAGGCCGGATCGTCGGGCGCCGCGGCCATCGAGGTCCACTGCACCAGGTCGGTCCAGTCGGCCTCGGGCAGGCCCATCAGCGCGCCGGTGAACGTCATCGGGAACTCGAACGCGCTCTTCGCGAGGTCGCCGTCCGTGGTCTCGAGCACCCGCCTGGCCGCCGCGCGGACGCGGTCGGCCGACGCGGCGAGCGCACGCGGGGTCATCGCCTTCTGCAGTGGCCGCCGCAGCGCGGTGTGCCGGGGCGCGTCCGTGGAGACGAGCATCTGCCCGGCGGCGGCGTCGCCGTGGCCGAGTTGTTCGAGCAGGCTGCCGCGCTCGGAGGTGAACGCCTTCGAGTCGCCGAGCACCTTGCAGGCGTCGGCGTAGCGGGTGACCGAGGCGAACGAGCGGCCGTCCTTGAGCGTCTGGCGATGCAGCGGGGCAGTCTCCCGCATGACCGTCCAGATCGGGTGCGGATCGCCGTCGGAGTACAGCATCGGGTCGAACAGGTCCACTGTAGACAAGTCGACATCTCGCCTGTCGGTGGTGATCCTCATGCCGCCGCCTCCTCTTGGGTGACGGCCTCGGCCATGCCCGCCGGCGTCGGGTTGAGGTAGAAGGCGCGCGGCGAGACCTCGACGCCGAACTCGCGGTGCAGGTCGGCGATGATCCGGACGCCGAGCAGCGAATGCCCGCCCAGCTCGAAGAAGTCGTCGTCGGCGCCGATCCCGGTGATGCCGAGGTGGTCCGACCACAGCTCGACCACCGTCTTCTCCGCGGGCGTGGACGGCTCGCGGTAGTCGCACATCAGCTCGGGCCGCCCGGTGCCGATCTTGGCTTCGAGCGCCTGGGTGTCGACCTTGCCGTTGACGGTCAGCGGCAGCGCGTCGACCACGGTCACCAGCGACGGGACCGCGTACGACGGCAGTGTCTCGCCGAGGCGGCGCCGCAAGTCCAAAAGGGACAGTTCACCGGCGAGCACGACCGCGGCCTGGATGCTCTTGCCGCCGGGCGCGTCCTTGATCAGCAGGCAGTGCTGGGCCACTTCCGGTATCGCGGCGATCGCCGCCTCGACCTCGCCAAGTTCGATGCGGAAGCCGCGGATCTTGACCTGCCGGTCCGCGCGGCCGACGAACTCGATCGCGGGCCCGGTCTTGACGAGGTCGCCGGTGCGGTACATCCGCGCGCCGCCCGGCGCGGGCAGGAACTTCTCCGCGGTCAGCGCGGGACGGCCGAGATAGCCGTGCGCGAGGCCGTCGCCGGAGGTGAACAGCTCGCCGGTGTCCGACGGCCGGAGGTCCTCGTCGAGCACGGTCACCGTGGTGCCGGTGATCGCTTGGCCGATGGGGATCGGGCCGTCGGCCGCGGTGATCCGGTGGCAGCAGGTGAAAGTCGTGTTCTCAGTCGGGCCGTACCCGTTGACTAGCACCGTTTCCGGCAAGGCTTCGAGCGCCTTGCCGACGTGGGGCGCGGACAGCACGTCGCCGCCCGCGAGCAGGTAGCGCAGGCCCTTGAGGTCGTCCAGGCCGAAGTCGACGACCTGGTGGAACAGCCCGGCGGTCAGCCAGAGCACGGTGACCCCGGCCTCGCGGATGTGCGTGGTCAGCGAGCTGAGCGAAAGGTCGCCGGCGGGCGGGATGACGAGTTGCGCGCCGTTGAGCAGCGCGCCCCAGATCTCCAGTGTCGACGCGTCGAACGCGATCGGCGCGAGCTGGAGGAACACGTCGTCCGGGGTGATGTCGACGAAATCCGGGTCGATGACCAGGCGTGTGACGCCGCGGTGCGGGACCATCACGCCCTTGGGCTTGCCGGTCGAGCCGGAGGTGTAGGCGACGTACGCGAGGTCTTCGGCGTCGACGGCCACCGTGGTCTCGCCGGGCGGGAGGTCGCCGACCTCGGTGATGACCACGTCGGCGCCTGCGTCGCTCAGCATGAACTTGACGCGCTCGTCGGGATAGCGCGTGTCCAGCGCGAGGTAGGCGGCGCCCGCTTGGAGGATGCCCAGCAGCGCGACGATCGTGTCCGCCGACCGTCGCATGTGGACACCGACGATGTCGCCGCGTCGCACGCCGCGGCTGGCCAGCGATGCCGCCATCCGGCTCGCCCGCTCGGCCAGCTCGGCGTAGGTCAGCGTGCTCTCGCCGTCGCGAATGGCCGTGCGGCTGGGGAATTCCGCCGCCCGTGCGCGGAAGTGATCCACAATAGACATCAGGTCCTCCACGTGCTCGGCGGCGCCTGCAAGGCCGTCTCGCCGTCGTCGAAACGGAATTCGTAGGTCAGGTGCGCGATCGCCTCGTCCAGCGCGGCGAACATCGCCACGTGATCCTCGGTGTCCCCGCACAGCAGATGCATCTGCGTGGTCATCACACCGCCGTCGAGCCGTTGCCCGGCGCGGATCAGCGGCCGGTAGCCGGTGATGCCCTTGACGCGGCGCGCGGCCTTGACGCCATGCGTCGCGACCAGCTCGCACGGGTCGGTCGGCCCGGCGCCCCAGTACTGGAAGTGCACGCGGATCGGGTCGACCGGCTCGGACCAGGCGTGCTCGCCGAGTGCCAGCAGCCCGCCGATCCGCACCAGGTCGAGGCCCGCCGCGCGGCGGCTGAGCTCGTTGATGTACCCGCCGAGCCTGCCGTTGACCTCGATGATCCTCGGCCCGTCCGCGGTCAGTTTGACCTCGGTGTGCGCGACGCCGAAGTCGACGCCGAGCGCGTTCAGCGCCCTGGTCACCAGTTCGCACACCCCGGCCGTCTCGTCCGACGGAAGGTCGGCGGGCCAGATGTGGCCGAGTTCGCGGAACGGCGGCATCTGCGGGAACTTGCCGGTGACGGCGACATGCGTGATGGCGTCGGGGGAGCAGAGGCTTTCGACCGAGACGTAGTCGCCGTACGGCAGGCTCGGGCGGCCCTGGATGAACTCCTCGAGCACCATGCCGCCGGGCAGTGTCTTGGCCAGGCGCTGCGCGGTTTCGGTGTCCGGCACGTGGTAGGTGTCGCGGCTTCCCCCGCCGTACAAGGGTTTCACGATCGCGGGGAAGCCGATCGCCTTGGTCGCTTCCGGCCAGTCGGACGGCTTGTCGATCACGTGCTGGCGTACCGAATCGACCCCGGCCTCGGACAGTCGGCGGCGTTGGGCGAGCTTGTCGGTCAGCATGTGCGTGGTCTCAAGGCGGTGACCAGGCAGGCCGAGCGCAGTCGTCAGCCTGGACGTGTCACGCAGCATCGACTCGCTGTACGTCATGATCCCGTCGGGGGACAGGGCTTTGACGCGGTCGATGTCCTCGTCGCCGCCGGTCAGCGGGACCACGGTGCCGAGCTCTTCGAGCACCGGCTTGACCCATTCGGTGTAGTCGGACGCGGGCAGCAGGAACGCGAGCGGGGTGTCGGCGGCCAGCGCCGTGGCGACCTCCGCGCCGGACGCCGCGCCGCGCTCGTACGCGATGGCTAACACGGCGACACCACCGACCTGAGTGCCGACTCCAGCGCGAGCAGGTAGGCGTCGACCAGCTTGCCGTCGATGAACTCGGGGTCGTAGGCGATGACGATGCCGGTGCCGAGATCGGGCGAGTCGATCATCACGTCTACGCCGAGCGCGAAGCTGGCCTTGTCGTAGGCCCACCAGGAGTCGGCCTCGAGCTTGATCCCGTCGAGGTCGCGGTAGGAGTGGAAGTGGGTGAAGTTGAACGACACGTCGAACGCGGGCCGGCCGAGCGCCTGCTCGATCTCCGACACCGGGAAACGCCGGTGCGCCAACAGGTTCTGCTCGGCCGTCCACGCCTGGTGCGCCCGGTCGGCCCAGGTGCCCGCGGTCGTGCGCAGCCGCAGCGGCACGGTGTTGAGGAACAGGCCGACGAGGTGGTCCGACCCGGGCAGCTCCGGCCTGCCGTTGACGACCAGCCCGGTCACGACGTCGTGGTGACGGCCGGTCGCCTGCGCGAGCGCGAAGCCGTGCACCGCGAGGAAAAGGCTCTTGAGCGGCACGCCGATCTCCTCGGCCGCCGTACGCAGCCGGTCGAGCTTGATCAGCGGCAGGCGCCGGGTTTGCGTCGGGTCCGGCGCCGCGTCGATCGGCCGGTCGGGGAGCAGCAGCGGCGGGACGTCGGCCTCGGCCTTCCAGAAGCCGGCGGCTTCCTGGGACTCGATGGCCTGGCGTTCGAGCGCGACGAACTTGCGGTAGCCGTCGGCGGGCACGGGCGGGAGTTCGGCTTTTTCGTGGGTGAGTTCGGCGTCGTAGAAGGTGAGCAGCTCGACCAGCAGCCGCGCGAAGCTCCAGCCGTCGATAATCGCGTGATGGATCGCGAAGGTCAGCCGGAACGAGTCGGGCAGCGCGACCACATGGCAGCGGAACGCGGGCGCCGAGTCCCAGTCGATACCGGTGGCCAAATGCTTGTCCCGCCAGGCTTTTACCAGCTCGTCGGCCGACTTCTCGTCACCGATCTGCACCTCGACGGGCGGCTCGGCGTCCTGCCAGATCAGGTGGGTCGCGGTGGAGAACGTGGCCAGGTCGAACGAGCTGCGTAGCGCCGGATGCCGTTTCATGAGCGCGCCGACAGCCGACCGGAACTTCGCGGCATCGAAGGGCGCCTTCACCCGCATGCCGATGAGATCGTTGTAGAGGCTCGGATCGCCCGCCAGCTCACAGAGGTAGATGAGGCCGACCTGCAGCGACGACGCCGGGTACGCGTCGGCGATATTCTGGGGCAGCAGCGCGCGGTCGGCCTCGGTGAGCCCGTCGAACTCCGGCTGTTCCTCCTCGGGTTCGGCCTTGGCCAGCAACGGCACCAGTTCACCGATGGTCGCGGCGGTCAGCAGGTCCCGCAGACCGAGCTTGACACCCCGCTCCTTGGCATCGGCGATCACACCGAGCGCGATCACGGAGTCGCCGCCCGCGGCGTAGAAGTCGTCCTCGAGCGTGATGTCCTGGTCTTCCAGCCGGGTGCGCAGAATGTCGAGCAGAATGTCTTCGGGTGCAGTCAAGGCGCTACTCACCTTCTCGGCGACGAATCGGGGATGTTCCAGCGCGGCGAAATGCCCACCGCGCAGCACGTGCAGCTCGCAGCGCGCGCTGGTGCGCAGGCGCCAAGCGGCCAGCCCATCCAGCGGCACCTCGGGATCGGAGTCACCGCCGACGGCGAGAATCGGGACCGCGAGCCGGTCATAGGTCGGCCGGTAGTTCCGCACCAGACGCATGTCGTTGCGCATCACGTCCAGCACGATCTCCCGCATCTCGGGGTGCTGCAGGATTTCCGGCGCGGTCCCGCCGAGCTTGACGATCTCATCGACCAGCTCATCATCGGTCTCTTCGAGATGCGCGACCCGGTTATGCCGGAAGTCACCGAAGTAGCTCGACACGATGAGAAGCTCGGGCCCCGGTTTGTGGTTTCGCTCGAGCCACGCGGTCAGCTCGGCGGCGAGCAGCGCGCCCATGCTGTGCCCCATGAGCGCGAAAGGCTTGTCCAGCAAGGGTTCCAAGTTCTTCGCGATGAGTTCCACGAGCGTCGGCACATCGTCGACGAGCTTCTTGCCCGCGAGGTGCTCGCGGCCGGGCAGTTGCACGGGCTGCAGGTCGACCTCGGGTTTGAGATCCTTCGCGAGGTTCCGGTACGCCGACGCCCCGCCCCCCGCGTGCGGCAGGCAGAACACCGGCGGCCGGTCACCCCGCCCCCGCCAGAACGGCAGCAGTTCCATACGCCCTCCAACCTTCGATACCGCCACGATTCCCGGCTCGCCTGGGAGCGGCAATCGGCCCCACGACGGTTTCCGGGCCCGCCTCCTCCCCGGGTAGGAGACGCTTGCGGTTTGGGCTGGGCCTAGGCCGGCCTGGGCGGGCGCCTTGTCGGCTCGCCGGACCCTCGGCTGGCGCTTGTACGCGGGTCGGGCTGCCTCGGCTGTGGTCGCGCGATGGTGGGGGCTGGCGGCCGTGATCTGGCCGGCCTCGGCTAAAGGGCGGGCTGTGCGGGGTTTTCGGCCGCTGGGTGGCCGAAATGCCTGCACATCGGCCGGGTGGGTCGCTTCCGGTCCTTGCTGTGCACGCCTTAGGGCATCGCGCTGGGCGCGGGTGGCGGTGATCCTTGCTTGCTGGCCAGCGGGGCTGTGTCTGGCTTTGCTGGTGGGTCAGGGACTGCCCCAAGTTTGATTGACACTGGGGGTGTGGTGTTTCAGGCCGCTGTGGCAGCGGTGCAGATGGTCTCAAACTCGACCAGGGTGAGCTTGCCCAGGCCCCGTTGCCGTCGTTTGCGGTGGTATTTCGTTTCGATCCAGGTGACGATCGCCAGGCGCAGGTCTTCCCTGGTTTTCCAGCGGCGGGTGTCGAGAACATTCTTAGCAGCAACGAGAAGAACGATTCCATGGCGGCGTTGTCGCCGCATGCGCCGACGGCCCATGGACCCGGTGAACCGGTTGTTGCGCAGCAGACGCCGGTAGGACTGGGACCGGAATTGGCTGCCTCGGTCCGAGTGCACGATCACCGCGGCCGGGGCGCGTAGCGTGATCGCGTTACGGAGTGCGGCGACCGCGAGTGAGGACGTCATGCGCGAGCCGATCGAATAGCCGACGATCTTGTTGGAGTAGCAGTCCTTGATCGCGCACAGATACAGCTTGCCCTGGTCGGCGGGGTGTTCGGTGATGTCGGTCAGCCACTTCACGTTCGGCGCGGCAGCGGTGAAGTCCCGGCGCACCAGATCGTCATGCACCGGCGGGCCCGCCTGGCGAGTACGTCCTTTCTTCTTGGCATGCAGAGAAAAGATCTGCTGCATCGAACAGAGCCGCCAGACCCGGTTCTCCGAGGCGATGAACCCGCGCTGGGCGAGTTCGTCGGCGATGAATCGATACCCGTCGCCTGGGTCGTCGGCGTGGATGTCGAGCGCGGCGTTGATCAGGTGGGCGTCGTCCCAGTCCCGCCGCCCCTGCGCCAGATACGCGGCCGCCTTCCGCAGAACTTCGTTCTCCTGCTCCAGCAGCCGGTTGCGTTTGCGCAGTTCCCGCAGCTCAGCGGACTCATCCGACGTCACACCAGGCCGCTTACCGTCCTCGACATCGGCGTCACGCATCCAGTTCGCCAGACACGTATCGGAGATCCCGAAGCCCTTCGCGACCTGCTTCAACGGGACCTGACGCTGCCGGGCGACCGCCACGACGTCGTCGCGGAACTCACGAGGGTAGGGCGTAGGCACGACTGACATCCTTCCAAGCAAGACCGAAGCCTCACAGATCAGGTGTCAACCAAACCCTGGGCAGTCCCTCAGGTTCGGGTGGTGTGCATGGTGTTGCGGCGGGGTGCCCGTGCAGGGTCGATGAACGCCGGTGGGATGAATTCGGGATATCCGTCGCTGGCGATACGTACTTCCCAGTCGCTGTTGTGAATCAGCCGATGATGCCGACCACAGAGCAGCACGAGATTATCGATCCGGGTTTCCCCGTGATGAGCCCAAAAGACGATGTGGTGGGCGGTGCATTGCTGTGGCGGCGCATCGCATCCTGGGAACGCGCAGCCGCCATCGCGGATCGCGAGCGCTCGGCGTTGCGCTGGGGTGGCGAGGCGTTGAGCGCGGCCGACATCGAGCGGTTCGCCGTGGGAGCCGAGGGTGACGGGGATGACTTTGCAGTCGCAGGCGAGCAGGCGTGCTTCGGTGGCGCTGATATCCCCGACCAAATCCAAGCAGGCGCGCCCGATTCCGGTCTTGAGTTCGTCGAGGCCGAGGGTGACGACGACATGGACACTGTCTCCGGCTTGGGTGGGGATGTCGGGGTTGCCCATGCCGATGCGAACAAAGGTGGCGAATGCGTCGCCGAGGCGTTCCCATTGGGAGCGTGTGTCACGGCCTTCTTCTTCGGTGGTGGGGCGGGGTTTGGCGAGTGGGTCGAGGGTTGCTTTGAGTCGGGCGATGGTGTCGGCGTCGGTTTTGATTTTTATGCCGTGGGTGCCGTCGCGGTGGGTGACGAACCCGAGTTCATGACGCGGCTCGGCCGGATCCGGGTCTTTCGGCTCCCGTCCGTCCGGGTCGAGCCGGTCTCGCAGGTTCTTGGCGGCGTGGCTGATCTGGCGTGGTCCGGCAGTGCGGGCGAGGTTGACCAGGATCTCTTCCCCGGTCTCGCGATCCTCCGCAGACACTGTGGCTGGTAGTGCGCCCAGGGCGGCGATGATCGGATCCAACTGCGCCGCGCCGAGATCACCCGCGAGTGCTGCCGCGGCGGCATGCGGGGCCAGCGCGGGGATCCGGGTGCCGCCGTCCTGGCGGGAGTTGAGCGCTCGGGCGCGGTCGACGCGGGCTTTGGCTTCGGAGTGCTTGATCTGGACCCAGTCGACCAGCATCCCCGGCAAGGTTGCGTAGCCGGTTACTTCTTTTACTTCGCGGGATTCGATTTCGGCGAGGATTTGTCCTTGCTCGGCCTCCAGTCGTCGTTTTTCTCGTTCGCGGGCGACGTAGGCGAGCAGCAGCGTGTCTTTGTCGCAGCGCCACCACTCGGGTGGTGCTGCGGCGTCGGGGTATTCGGTGCTGATCATGCATCCCACACTACGCGCGTTCAGAGTCATATGCCACTAGACACGCCGGGCTGGCCGACCCAACACCCAGGCGGGCAGCAAGTACCGGCCGGTGTTTCTGGTGAGCCACAACGAAAACTGACCACCGTGCCCCGGTCCGTATGGATATTTCCGCGGCAACCCCAAACACCACCCGACCCCACGAGCGGAATGTTCATACGGGACCGCCCTAGATCTGACCCAAACAGACCCAAAAACCCGGGTAAGCCGTTGAGCGGAAGTCCCGCCTCGCACGGCCCTGCACAGACGGACGACACGCGTGCACAGACGGACGACACGCGTGCATGGACGGACGACACGAGGGCGGGCTCGCGAGACCGGGGCCTCCGCCGCTGGGAGGAGACGGGGCTGGAAAACCGTCGCCGGGCCGATTGGCGACGAGCGGGCCTGGGGCGAGTCTTGGCGTATCGATCGGACATGGAGGAAACGGATTGCCATGGGAGTCAAGAAATTTCCCGCCGATGTCGGCGTGTATGAACTGAGCGAGGACGAGCGGGTCGCGGTCGACGGGCTGGTCGATGAGGTGCGGGCCGCCTATCCGTCCGCGGATGATCCCGAATTCCTGTTCCGTGCCGCCACTTTGGCCGCGAACCTGCCCTCCGGTCTTGTCGGGTTCCTGCGGGAGTTCCAGCTGTGTGAACGGAACGCCGGCGTTGTCGTCAGGGGGTTCCGGGTCGATGACGAGGGGATCGGGCCGACGCCGTCGCACTGGTCCTCCCAGGAAAACCCCGAGAGCACCGTGCGCGAGGAGACGTTCTTCGTGCTGTGCGCGTCGCTGCTGGGTGAGCCGTTCGGGTGGTCGACGTTGCAGGCGGGTCGGCTGATCCACGATGTGCTGCCGGTCAAGGGCGAGGAGTTCGCGCAGAGCGGGCATGGCAGCACGGTGAACCTGGAGTGGCACACCGAGGACGGCTTCCACCCCTACCGTTGTGACTACCTGTGCCTGATGGCCATGCGCAATCACACCAAGGTGCCGACCACCTTCGCGAGCGCCGCCGCCATCACGCTGCCCAGGGAGGTCGCGGACGTGCTGTTCGAGCCGCGGTTCCTGATCCGGCCCGATGACGAGCACCTGCGCGTCAAAAGCATGAACAGCGTCAGCGACATCGCGGAGCACACCAAGCCGTCGCCGGTGCTGTTCGGGGACCGGGACAAGCCGTACTTCCGGATCGACCCGTACTACATGGACGCCGTCGAGGGGGACTCCGACGCCAGCCGGGCGCTCAAGACCGTGATCGTCGCGCTGGACGAGGTGCTCGACGACCTGATCCTCGAGTCCGGCGAGATCGGGTTCATCGACAACTACCGGGCCGTGCACGGCCGCCGCCCGTTCGTGGCCAGCCACGACGGCACCGACCGCTGGCTCAAGAAGGTGCTGGTCACCCGGGACCTGCGCAAGTCGCGGCAGATCCGCAGCAGCTCGCAGTCGCGGGTGCTCGCGTGATCCCGCAGTCGGTCCAAAGGCCGTTCCTGCTCCGCGACCCCGAGCACTTCAAGGTCGCCTTCGAGATCAACCCCTGGATGTCCACAAAGGACCAGCCGGACCCGGACAAGACCCGGCAGGAGTGGAACGATCTCGCGCTGAACCTGATGAAGGCGGGTGGGACCGTCCACAGTGCACCGTCCGACCCGGACTGGCCGGACATGGTCTTCCCGACCGACACCGCGATCGTCAGCGGCGGCAAGTTCCTCATCTCGCGCTTCAGCACCAAGGACCGGCACGGCGAGGCCCGGCTCGGCGCGGACTGGCTGTCCCGCAACGGCTGGACCGAGATCCCCAGCACCGACTGGCCTGAGGGCGCGTACCTCGAAGGCGGTGACGTGCTCGCGTTCGGCGACAAGCTGCTCGGCGGTTACGGCGTCCGCACCACGCGAGAAGCACATCAAGGCCTCGCAAAGGCTTTCGGCCGCGAGGTCGTGCCGGTCAAGCTGGTCGACCCGCGCTTCTACCACCTGGACATGTCGGTCTGCCCGCTCGACGACCGCCGCGCGATCGTCTCGCCGGACGCCTGGGACGAGGCCAGCCGCAAGCGCCTGCACGACCTCATCGAGGAACCGCTGGTGGTCAGCGTCGAGGAGGCGATGACGTTCTGCGTCAACTCCGTGGTCATCGGCAAGACCATCGTGATGTCCGACTGCCCGGCCCGGGTCGGCAGGCAGCTCGAAGCGTGGGGTTTCGAGCTGCTGATCTCCCCGGTCGGCGAGTTCATCAAGGCGGGCGGCGGGATCCGGTGCATGACCCTCGACCTGGACCTCTGTGGCGAAACAACTAAGGAGCTTTGAAATGTCTTACCGCGTCGTGCTCAACCACGAAGAGCAGTACTCGATCTGGCCCGCCGCCCGCGACCTCCCCGCAGGCTGGCGCGGCGAGGGGACCGAGGGCAGCAAAGAGGAGTGCCTCGCGCACATCGAGACCGTCTGGACCGACATGCGGCCGCTGAGCCTGCGCAAGCGGATGGACCAGGGTGTGAAGCCATGACCGTGGCGGACCTGTTCGAAGAGCAGGTGGCGAGAACGCCGCACGCCACCGCGGTGACCGACCAGCGGCACAGCCTCACCTACGCCGAGCTCGACACGCGCGCCAACCGGCTCGCGAACGAGCTCACCCTGGCCACCGAGCAGACGGTCGCGATCTGCCTGCCCCGGTCGGCGGACCTGGTGATCGCCATGCTGGCGGTACTCAAGGCAGGCGGCACGTTCGTGCTCATCGACCCCCGCTACCCGGCCGAGCGCCGCGCAGCAATGGCCGCGAACACGAGCATCACCCTCACCACCGCCGAATCCGACGGGTCCGCCACCCCGCCCGCCCGCGACCTCAGCGGCGACAACGCGGCCTACGTCGTCTACACCTCCGGCTCGACCGGCACGCCCAAAGGCGTCGTGAACACCCACCGCGGGCTGGCGAACCGGCTGCTCGCGGCGGTGCACGGGCACAACCTCGGCCCCGGCGACCGGCTGCTGCAGGCCACCAGGGTCGGCTTCGACCCGGCGGTCTTCCAGCTCCTGGTGATGCTGGTCGCCGGCGGTACCGTGGTGATCGCGCCGGACGGCACCGAGCAGGACCCGGCCGCGCTGGTCCGCCTGCTCGTCGACGAGCGCATCACCGCGCTCGAGCTGGTCCCGTCGATGCTGCGGGTCCTGCTCGACGAGCCGGGCAGCGCCGACGTCAAACGCTTGCGCTGGCTGACTTCCGCGGGCGAGGCACTGCACGCCGACGTCTGCGACCGCGCCTACGAGGTCTTCCAGACCGAGGTGTGGAACGTCTACGGCCCGGCCGAATGCGCGATCGGCGCCACCGAGCACCAGTACGTCCGAGGCACCTCGGGCGCGGTGCCGCTCGGCGCGCCGCTGGAGAACGTCAAGCTCGCCGTGCTCGAAGACGGTGAGCCCGTGAAACCCGGTGGCACCGGCGAGATCCACCTCGGCGGACCGGGTCTCGCGCGCGGCTACCTCGGCGCGCCCGCGCTGACCGCGGAGAAGTTCATCCCGGCCGAGAACGGCGAACGCTGGTACCGCACCGGCGACCTCGCGCGGGTACTTCCCCAAGGCGGCCTCGAGTTCGTCGGCCGCGTCGACAACCAGGTCAAGATCAGCGGCGTCCGCGTGGAGCCGGAAGAGATCGAGGCCGTGCTCGCCGGGCACCCGGACGTCCGCGCCGCGGCCGTCATCCCGGTCGCCGACGGCGGCGGCAACGTCCGCCTGGTGGCCAGCGTCGTCGGTACCCCCGACGCCGACACGCTGCGCAAATACCTGCGTGCCCGGCTGCCCGAGTCGTACCTGCCGTCGGTGTTCCAGCACCTCGACGAGCTGCCGCTCACCAGCAACGGCAAGGTCGACCGGGCCGCGCTGGCGCTCACCAACGACGTCCGCCGCCCGCCGCACCGCGCGCCGCGCACGCCGTTCGAGCACCTGGTGGTGCAGGCCTGGTCCGAGGTGCTCGGCATCGAGCGCATCGGCCTCGACGACGACTTCTTCCAGCTCGGCGGTTACTCGCTGCTGCTCATCCGGGTCGCGGCGAAGCTGCGCGCGCTGTCCGGGCGGAGGCTGCCGGTGCGCCAGCTGTTCACCGCGTCGACCCCGGCCGCGCAGGCGAAGCTCATCGGTGACGACGGCACCGCCATCAAGCCGGTCGCGCGCACCGGTGACCTGCCGCTTTCCTTTTCCCAGCAGCAACTCTGGATCCTCGACCAGCTCAACCCGTCGAGCCCCGAGTACACGATGCCGATCGCGATCCGGCTGGACGCGAGCGCGAACCGCCGCAAGGTCAACGCGGTTCTGAGCGACCTGGCCGCGCGGCACGAGATCCTGCGCACGCGGTACCCGGTGATCGACGGCCGCCCGGTCCAGCAGATCGACGACGAGCAGGACATCGACCTCACGCTGGTCAAGACCCGTCCGCACGAGCAGGCCGCGGCCGTCGCGGCCCATTTCGCGCGCGGCTTCGACCTCACGCGCGGCCCGGTCTGGCGCGCGCTGCTCGCCGAGGGCGACGGCCAGGGCCCGCTGCTGGTCATCACCGTGCACCACATCGCGTGCGACGGTTGGTCGGTGGTCACCCTGCGCCGCGAGTTCGACGAGCTGTGGGCAGCGCACACCGAGGGCCGCGAGCCGAACCTGCCGCCGATGACCGTCCAGTACGCGGATTTCGCCGCCTGGCAACGGGAACGCGAAGCCAGCGGTGCGCTCGACGACCAGCTCGACTACTGGCGCGCGCACCTGGCCGACCTGCCCAGACTCGACCTGCCGACCGACCGCCCGCACCCGCCGGTGCGCGACCCGCGCGGCGCCGCGTTCAGCTTCAGCGTGCCAGCGCATGTCACCCGTGCCGTGCTCAACCTGGGCAAACAGCGTGGCGCGACGCCGTACATGACCCTGCTCGCGGCTTACGTCGCGCTGCTTTCCCGGTACAGCGGCCAGACCGACATCCCCGTCGGCACGCCGGTCGCCGGGCGGCTGCGTGACGAGGTCGCCGGGATCGTCGGCTGCTTCCTCAACACGGTCGTGCTGCGCTGTGACACCACCGGCGACCCGACCTTCCTCGACCTGGTCGACCGGGTCCGCGACACCGCGCGTGATGCGCAGGCCGCGCAGGAGGTCCCGTTCGACAAGCTGGTCGGCGAGCTGCTGCCGGACCGCGATCTGTCGCGGAACCCGTTGGCACAGGTGCTGTTCGACCTGCACGACTCGGGCGTCACGGCCGCGTCCGAGGACCCGTCCGAGGTCTGGATGCTGCTCGACGCGTGGCGCGGCTCGAAGGCCGAGCTGAACCTGACCGTCGAGATCCTGCCCAGCGGGCAATGCTCCGCGGTGCTGGAGTACTCGACCGCGCTCTTCGACCCGGTCACCGTGCACCGGTTCGCCGAGCACTACGTCAAGCTGCTCTCCAGCATCGCTGCCGAGGCCGGCGGCAGGATCTCGGACCTGGAGATCCTGCCGCCGCGCGAGCGGTCGACCGTGCTCACCGCGTGGAACGACCGCACAGCCACCCGGCCGCCGGTCGCGATCCCGGACCTGTTCGCCGCGCAGGCGGCCAGGACACCGAACGCGGTCGCGCTCGTCGCGGGCAGCCAGTCCTTGACCTACGCGGAGCTGGACGAGCAGGCCAACAAGCTCGCCGCCGGACTGGTCGCGCTCGGCGCCGGACCGGAGACCGTGGTCGGCGTCTGCCTCGACCGCAGCATCGACCTGGTCGTCTCGTTCCTGGGCATTTGGAAGGCCGGGGCGGCGTACGTCCCGCTGGACCCGGCATTCCCGGCCGACCGGCTGTCCTATGTGGTCGGTGACGCCGGTGCGAAGTACGTGCTCACGCACGAAAGGCACGCGGACGCGCTGGCCACCGCCGACGCGACGCCGCTGTACCTCGACGACCCCGCCACCCGGCGGAGCCTCGAAGCCAGGCCACCGCTGCCGTGGGGCCGCACCGACCTGGACACGCTGGCGTACGTCATGTACACCTCCGGCTCCACCGGCCGCCCCAAGGGCGTGCTGGTCGACCACCGCGGGCTGCAGAACTATCTGATGTGGACGGTCGAGGGCTACGCGGGCACCGGGACCGGCGGCACGCCGCTGTTCTCGTCGACCGCGTACGACATGGTCGTCCCCGACCTCTACACCGCGCTGGTGATGGGCCAGCCGGTGCACCTGCTGCCGCCGGACTTCGAGCCGACCCAGCTGGGCAGGTTGCTCACCGAGGCAGGGCCGTTCACCTTCATCAAGCTCACGCCGGGGCACCTGGACCTGTTGTGCGACCAGCTTTCCCCGGACGAGGCCGCCAACATCGCGAGCATGCTCGCGGTCGGCGCGGACTCGTTCCCGGCCGCCGTGCTCGACCGGTGGCTGGACCTGGCCGGTCCGCACGGGCCGCGCATGCTGAACGAGTACGGCCCGACCGAGATCTCGGTGGCCAACTCGACGTACCCGATCACCGGCGCCGAGCGCGGCGAGGTCGTCCCCATCGGGCGGCCGATCCCGAACACCACGATGTACGTGCTCGACGAGCACGGCAACCCGGCTCCGCTGGGTGTGCCGGGTGAGCTGTACGTCGGCGGCGCCGGCGTCGCGCGCGGCTACCTCAACAAGCCCGGTCTCACCGCCCGGTGCTTCGTGCCGGACCCGTTCTCGATCACCCCTGGCGCGCGGCTCTACCGCACCGGCGACCGGGCGCGGCTGCGGGCGGACGGGCACGTCGAGTTCCTCGGCCGCAACGACGACCAGATCAAGCTGCGGGGTTATCGGATCGAACCGGCGGAGATCGTCGCCGCGCTGACCGCGCGACCCGAGATCCGTGACGCGCTCGTGCTCGCGGAGGGCACCGGTGCCACCAAGCGCCTGGTGGCCTACGTGGCGTCCGACGCGGACGTGGACCTGGACGCGCTGCGCGACCACTGCGTGCGGGTGCTGCCGAGCCATCAGGTGCCGGCGTCCTTCGTGGTGATCGAGCGGATCCCGTTGAACGCCAACGGAAAGGTCGACCGGGCCGCGCTGCCGAAGCCGCCGGAAGCCGGGACCGTCCACACCGGACCGCGTGACGAGCTCGAAGAGCACCTGGCCGGTGTCTGGACCGAGCTGCTCGAACTGGAGTCCGAAGTGGACGTCAAGCGGAACTTCTTCCACCTCGGCGGCAACTCGATCCTCGCGGCGAAACTGGTGTCCAGGATCGAATCCGGGTTCGCGCTGTCGATCCCGCTGCGCGCGGTGTTCGAGCATCCGACGATCGCCGAAATAGCCGCGCTGATCGAGCAGAAGATCCGCGACGAGATCGCGCAACTCTCCGACGCCGAGCTGCAAGCTCTCACAGAAGAAGGCTGACACCCATGACTATCGAGATGGACGCGTTCCGGCAGAAGCTGTTGCAGCGTCGGCTTGCCGGGGCCCGCCGTGAGGCGCCGAAGACCAAGATTCCCCGTGCCGACCGGGCCAAGGACCTGCCGCTTTCGTTCGGGCAGCGCCGGCTGTGGTTCCTCGACCGCGTCGAGCAGAACGCCACCGACAACCTGGTGCCGACCGTGCTGCGGCTGCGTGGCCCGCTCGACCCCGGCACGCTGCACCGCGCGTGGCAGCAGGTGGTGCGGCGGCACGAGATCCTGCGCACGGGCTACCGGCTCGACGGGACCGAGCCGGTGCAGGTGATCGGGGAGGGCGGCGCGGCGTTCGCGTACACCGACCTGTCCGAGCGCCCGCAGGACGCGGACGAGCTGGTCGAGCGCCTCGCGGCGACACCGGTCGCGCTCGACTCGCCGGCGCGCTTCCATCTCATCGCGTTGTCGGCCGACGAACACCTGCTGGTCACCGTCTTCCACCACATCGCCTACGACGGCTGGTCGGAATCGGTGTTCTGGAAGGAACTCGCCGCTTTTTACGAGGAGGCAGCGACCGGCGAGAAGGCTTCGCTGCCCGAGCTGCCGATCCAGTACGCGGACTACGCGGCCTGGCAGCGTGCGCGGTTCGACAGCGGCGAGGCCGCGGCTTCGGTCGAGTACTGGACCAAGCGGCTCGCCGGGATCGTGCCGCTGGAGCTGCCGGCGGACCGGCCGCGCCCGGCCATCCGCACCTCGGACGGCGGCGCGGTGCGGTTCACCCTGCCCGCCGGGCTGGCCGACTCCGTGCGCTTGCTCGCGGCTGAGTACGAGACCACGCCGTTCGTGGTGCTGCTGACCGCGTTCCAGGTGCTGCTCGGCCGGTACACCGGTCGTGACGACATCGCGGTCGGCGTGCCGGTCGGCGGCCGCGCGCTGCCCGAGGTGCAGAACCTGATCGGGTTCTTCGTCAACACGCTCGTGCTCCGTGCACAGTGGACGAACGACCAGTCTTTCGCCGCACTGCTGGGCGAGAACCGGCTGGCCGTGCTCGACGGTTTCGACCACCAGGACGTGCCGTTCGAGGAACTGGTCAACAAACTGGACTCCGGACGTGACCTGTCTCGTACCCCCTTGGTACAGGTCATGTTCGGTTACCAGAACACCGAGTCCGGCGGGTTCGAGCTGCCGGGCATCACCGCCGAAGCGGTTGAAACCGCTTGGGATACCGCGAAGTTCGACCTCAACCTGCAGGTGACCGACGCGCCCGACGGCGCGATGAACGCGGTGCTGGAGTACTCCAGCGTCTTGTTCGACGCGTCCACTGTGGAGCGGACCGCCGCGCACTTCGAGCGCTTGCTGAGCAGTGTCACCACCGACCCGAAGATCTCGGTCGCGGCGGCGGAGTACATCACCGACGACGAGCTGCACCGGCTCATCGTGGCCGCGAACGACACCGCCAAGCCCATGACCTGGCCCGCGGTGCACGAGGTGATCGCCGACCGCGCCCGGAAGGATCCCGAAGCGGTCGCGATCATCTCCGGCTCGTCGAAGATGACCTTCGGTGAACTCGACGCCAACACCAACCGCCTCGCCCGCCACCTGCAGTCGCTGGGCATCGGGCCGGAATCCGTCGTCGGCGTGAAGCTGGAGCGGAGCCCGGAGCTGGTGACCGCGCTGCTCGCCGTGCTCAAGACCGGTGGCGCGTATGTGCCGCTCGACCCGTCGCACCCGGCGGACCGGCTCGCGTACATCCTCGGCGACGCGGGCGCGGACATCGTGATCACCCGCGAATTCCTCGCGGACGTCCCGTATTACGACTCGTCCGATCTCGGCGT
Organism: Amycolatopsis xylanica; assembly: GCF_900107045.1. Lineage (GTDB taxonomy): Bacteria > Actinomycetota > Actinomycetes > Mycobacteriales > Pseudonocardiaceae > Amycolatopsis > Amycolatopsis xylanica. The sequence continues at coordinate 346,894 of NZ_FNON01000003.1, read as the reverse complement.
GCGGGTCGACCCGGACAACCTCGCGTACATCATCTACACCTCGGGCACGACCGGTAAGCCCAAGGGTGTGCTGATCAACCACAGAGGACTGTCCAACTATCTCTTGTGGACGATCGACACCTACGCCACGGCCGAGGGCGGCACCGCGTTGTTCTCCTCGGTCGCGTTCGACCTGGTGGTGCCTAACCTCTACACGAGCCTGATGCTCGGCCGTCCGGTCAACCTCCTGCCCGCCGACTTCGACCTGGCCGACCTGGGTTCGCTGCTGCTCGCCGCGGGACCGTTGAGCTTCGTCAAGATGGCGCCCGGGCACTTGGAACTGCTGACCTCGCAGCTCGACGCCGACCAGCGCGCGTCCTTGGCCGGCATGGTCATCGCGGCGGGTGACGCGTTCACGAACACGCTGGCCAACCGCTGGAGCGGCGCGCGGGTCGCGTCCGAGTACGGGCCGACCGAGATCACCATCGGCAACTCGTGCCACGAGGTCGACGGCCCGGTCGAGGCCGACCTCGTCTCGCTCGGCCTGCCCATCCCGAACACCACCGCGTACGTGCTCGACGAGAACATGAGCCCGGTGCCGCAGGGCGTGATCGGTGAGGTGTACGTCGGCGGTGTCGGTGTCGCGCGCGGCTACCGAAACCGGCCCGGCCTGACCGCCGAAAAGTTCGTGCCGGACCCATTCTCTGAGAACAGCAGGCTTTATCGCACAGGCGACCTCGCGCGGGTGCTGCCCGGCGGTGACTTCGACTTCGTCGGGCGGCGGGACACCCAGGTCAAGATCCGGGGCTACCGCATCGAACGCGGTGAGGTCGAGAACGCCATCGCCGAGCACCCGGCCGTGCGGACCGCGGTCGTCGACGCCCGGACGGACGGACCCGGTGGCGCCGAGCTGGTCGCGTATGTGCTCGCGGACGGTCCGGTCGGCGATCTCGCGGCGTTCCTGTCGGCACGGTTGCCGGAGTACATGATCCCGGTCGCCTTCGTGGAGCTGGATCAGATTCCGGTCACCAGCAACGGAAAGGTCGACTACCGGGCGCTGCCCGCGCCGGGCCGCCAGTCGCGGACCACGACCGAGTTCGTCGCGCCCAAGCCGGGCGTCGAGTCCGATGTGGCCGATATCTGGGGCAAAGTCCTTGGCGCGTCGGTGATCGGGGTGCATGACAGCTTCTTCGAGCTGGGCGGCGACTCGATCCGCGCGGTCGCGCTCGTCGGCGCGCTGCGTGAGGCCGGGTTCGACGTCTCGGTGCGCGATGTGTTCGAGCACCGCACGGTCGCCCGCTTCGTGGCCGTGCTCGGTGAGCGCAGTGCCGACCGGCTCGACGCGCCGCCGGTCAAGCCGTTCGAGCTGCTCGCCCCGGCCGACCTGGAGCGGCTGCCCGCGGATGTGGTCGACGCGTACCCGCTGTCGCGGGTGCAGGTCGGCATGCTGTTCGAGATGCAGTCGTCCGAAGTGGACGGCAACTACCACAACGTCACCTCGTTCCGGATCCGTGACCCCAAGCCGTTTTCCGCCGAGTTGTTCCAGGCGGCGGTGGACCTGGTGGTCGCGCGGCACGAGATCCTGCGCGTCTCGATGGACCTGACCGGCTACTCCGAGCCGATCCAGATCGTGCACCCGAGCGCCTCGATCAAGGTGGACTCGCTCGACTTCTCGTACCTGTCCGAGGCGGACCAGGAAACCGCGCTGCGCGAGATGATGGCTGCCGAGCGCAACCACATGTTCGACCTGGCCAAGCCGCCGCTCATCCGCTTCTTCACCAGGGCGTATCAGGGCGGCTGGTGGCTCACCTTCACCGAGTTCCACCCGATCCTCGAGGGCTGGAGCTTCAACACGATGATCATGGAGGTGCTGGACCGCTACGCGGGGCTCCGCGACGGTGTCCCGTACGAGCCGCCCGCGCTGCCGTCGATCCGCTACGCCGACTTCGTCCGGCTGGAGCGGTCCGCGCTGGAGTCCACCGAGGACCGCGAGTACTGGCGCTCGATGGTCACGAACCACCCGAAGTTCACGCTGCCGACCGCGTGGGGCGGGTCCGAAAAGGACACGATCCAGCAGACCTACGTGTGGTTCACGGATCTGCAGGACGGCCTTAAGGCACTGGCCAAGCGCGCGGACGTGCCGCTCAAGAGCGTCATGCACGCCGCGCACCTCAAGGTGATGAGCATGCTGACCGGCGAGGAGGCGTTCTCGTCCGGCCTGATCTGCGACACCCGGCCCGAGATCGCCGGCGCGGACAAGGTGTTCGGCCTGTTCATCAACACCGTTCCGTTCCCATTCAAGCGTGGCGCCCGCACCTGGATGGAGCTGGTCCGGCAGGTCTTCGACACCGAGATCGGGATGTGGCCGCACCGGCGCTTCCCGCTCGGCGAGATGCAGCGTGAGTACGCGGGTGGCAAGCGGCTCGCGGACGTCTACTTCAACTACCTCGACTTCCACGTGCTCGACACCGACCTGGTCGACGTCGAGACCAGCATCGACGACAGCCCCAACGAGTTCCCGTTGTCGGTCACCACGCACCCCGGGCTGCTCGCGCTGATCAGCCGCCCGCAGGACGTGACCACCGCCAACCGCGAGCGGCTCGGCAAGATGTACCGCGCGGTGCTGGAGTCGATGGCCGCCGACCCGTTCGGCGACGCGCTCGCCACCTACCTGCCCGAGGGCGAGCAGGAGTTCGTGCTCTCCACGAACAACCAGACCGCCATGCCGATGCCCGCGACCACGTTGCCCGACCTGTTCGAACAGCAGGTGGCGGCGACGCCCGAGGCCACGGCCGTCATCGACATCGACGGTTCCCGGCTGTCCTACGCCGAGCTCGACGCGCGGGCCAACCAGCTCGCCCATGTGCTCGTGGACCACGGTGTCGGGCCGGAGACGTTCACCGGGGTGTGCCTGACCGGCGGGTTGGACAAGCTGGTCGCGCTGCTCGCGGTGGTCAAGACCGGTGGCGCGTATGTGCCGCTCGACCCCGCGCATCCGGCCGACCGGCGGCGGTTCGTGCTCGAGGACACCCAGGCCGGGGTGCTCATCACCGAGGAGAACCTCTGCGAGGACTTCGGTGGGCTGACCGTGCGCGTCGACTACGACGCCGAGCGCATCGCGGAGGCTCCGCGCGGGCCGGTCGCTCGCGCTTTGGACCCGTCGAACCTGGTGTACGCGCTGTTCACGAGCGGTTCGACCGGGCGGCCGAAGGGCGTGCTGGTCACGCACGAGGGCCTGACCAACTACCTGCTCTGGGCCAAGGGCGGCTACGGGCTCGAAGGCGCGGACGGCGCGGTCATGCTCGGCTCGATCGCGTTCGACCTGTCGGTGCCGAACTTCTTCCTCCCGCTGATCGGCGGCAAGAGCGTCACCCTGCTGCCGGAGGACCGCAGCATGGAGACGCTCGCGGACCGGCTGTGCGCGCCGGGCGACTTCAGCCTGCTGAAGATCACGCCGGGGCACCTGGACGTGCTGCGGTCGCTGATCGGGGCCGATGGCGCGGTCTCGTCGGTGCGGACCTTCGTGGTCGGCGCGGACGAGGTCAAGCCGGAGACGGTCGCGGCCTGGCGCCGGATCGCGCCGGGCGCGCGGATCATCAACGAGTACGGGCCGACCGAGACGGTCGTCGGCTGCTCCGTCCACTGTGTACCGGAGGACTTCGACCAGTCGGTGCCGGTGCCGATCGGCGTGCCGATCGCCAACATGCAGATGTACGTGCTGGACGCGCAAATGCAGCCGGTTCCGGTCGGCGTGGTCGGCGAGCTGTACATCGGCGGGGCCGGTGTGGCCCGCGGGTACCTGGACCGGCCCGGCCTGACCGCCGAGAAGTTCGTGCCGGACCCGTTCAACGGGGAACCGGGCGCCCGGTTCTACCGCACCGGTGACCTGGCCAGGGTCCGGCCGGACGGCGAGCTGGACTTCCTCGGCCGCATCGACAACCAGGTCAAGATCCGGGGCTACCGGATCGAGCTGGGCGAGATCGAGGCCGTGCTGCTCACCCACCCGGACGTCACCGAGGCCGTGGTCGTGGCCCGCGAGGACACCCCCGGCGACAAGCGGCTGGTCGCGTACGTGGTCGGCACCGCCGCCGGCCTGCGCGAACACTTGGCCGAGACGTTGCCCGAGTACATGGTGCCCGCGGTGATCGTCGAGCTGGACGAGATGCCGCTGACGGCGGCGGGCAAGGTCGACCGTGACCGGCTGCCGGAGCCCGAGGTGCTGCGGCCGGAGCTGGCCACGGAGTTCGTCGCGCCGGGCACGGCGACCGAGCGGGCGCTGGCCGCGATCTGGTCGGACGTGCTCGGGGTCGGCAGGGTCGGCCTGCACGACGACTTCCACCAGCTCGGCGGCGACTCGATCCTGACCATCCAGATCGTGGCCCGCGCCAAGAAGGCCGGGCTGGCGCTGACGCCGCGTCTGGCAGTGCGGCACAACACGATCGCGGCACTCGCCGCGGCCGTCGACGGCGCCAAGCCGGTGCGCAAGGTGGTCGCCGAGGTGCGCACCGACGACATCCCGCTGACCCCGATCCAGAAGTGGTGGGTCAACGGCGCCGGGCACCTCGACCTGGACCACTACAACCAGTGGGATCTGTTCACCATCAAGGGTTTGCGCCCGGTCGTGCTGGAGCGGGCCTTGCTCGCGGTCGTCGACCACCATGACGCGCTGCGGTTGCGCGTGTCGCTTGTGGACGGTGTGTGGCGGCAGTATGTCGCGTCCCGGGAAGACTCGGTGCTGGTCCGGGAAGGTTCGCTGGAGGATGCTCGCGCGCTGCACGAGAGCATGAGCCTGGCGAACGGTCCGCTGCTGCGGGCGCTGGTGGTCGGCGAGCAGGTGCTGCTGGCCGTGCATCACTGGTCGGTCGACACGGTGTCGTGGCCGATCATTCGCTCGGACGTCGAGACGGCCTATGAGCAGCTCGCGGCCGGTCAGCCGGTCTCACTGCCGGAGACGACCTCGTTCGCGCAGTGGGCCCACCGACTGTCCACAGCGGACTTCTCGGCCGAGAAGTCCTACTGGGAAGGGATCTCGCCGAGTCAGGTATTCCCGGTCGACCACGAGTCGTCCGCGAACACCGTCGCCGACACGAGCATGGTCACCGTGTCGCTCGACAAGGCGGCCACGGAATCCTTGCTGCGCAAGGTTCCCGCCGTCTACGGCACGCGGATCAACGAGGTGCTCCTCGCCGCGCTCGGCATGGCGCTGACCCGGTGGACCGGCGGCGACCGGCTGCTGGTCGACCTCGAAGGCCACGGCCGTGAGGACCTGCCCGGCGCCGAAGTCGACTTGTCGAGGACGGTCGGCTGGTTCACCACCTGGCACCCGGTCAGCGTCGACCTGCCCGCGTCGCGCCGCCCCGACGAGATCATGGGCGCCGCCAAGGAATGGACGCGGTCGACGCCGAACAACGGTATCGGCTACGGACTGCTCGGGCACGGCGAATCGGGCGCGCAGATCATCTTCAACTACCACGGGCAGCTCAGCGGTTCCGACGAGGCAGGCGAGCTGGACGACCTGACCATCGGGCGGAGCGGGCGGTGCGCCCGGTCGCACCCGCTGGAGATCAGTGCGGCCGTCCAGGACGGGAAGCTGCAGGTCAGCTGGCTGTACTCGCATCGGATGCACGAGGAGTCGACGGTGCGCAAGCTCGCCGAGGACTACCTCGCCGACCTCGGCACGCTGATCTCGCACTGCGCGAGCAAGAAGTCGGGGCTCGACAAGGATTTGCTCGAGTGTGACGTGCCGGGTGTCAGCATCGCGGTGTTCTCCGAGGGCTCGATCGAGGCCTGGCAGGCAGGCGACGGCCTGACCGCGACGACGGCGTTCCAATGCGGCTCGGTGAGCAAGCACGTCGCCACCGTGGTCGCGCTGGCCGCGGGGCTGGACCTCGACGCGCCGGTCTCGCTGAAGGAATGGCAGCTTCTCGACGAAGACGGCCAGCCCGCGTCCGCGACGTTGCGGCAGCTGCTGACGCACACCGCGGGGCTCACCCCGGCTTGGTATGACGGGTATGACAGCTCCGGTCCGTGGCCGTCGCTTGTGGACGTCCTTAATGGACAAGGCAACACTCCGGCCGTTCGGGTCGACTCGAGTCAGGTCGGCGTGTTCCGGTACTCCGGCAGCCACTTCTCGGTGGTGCAGCAGGTGCTCACCGAGCTGACCGGGGAGACGTTCGCGGAGCTGGCCCAGCGATTGGTGTTCGAGCCGCTCGGGATGCGGCACAGCAGTTTCGACACGGCGCATCCGTTCGTGGCCGAGGTGACCGGCGACTGGCGGGTCATCCCGGAGGCCGCGGCGGCCGGGCTGTGGACGACGCCGAGCGACCTCGCCCGGCTCGCGATGGGACTGCCCGCGCTGCTCGGTCCCGCGCTCCTCAAGGAAATGCTGACCGATCAGGTCGGCTTCGGCTACGGCCTCGGCACGGTGCTCGACGAGAGCGGCCCGCTGTTCGGGCATGTCGGTGACAACCGTGGCTTCCGCTCGATGTCCATTTCGGACCTGTCCTCCGGCACCGGCCTGGTCGTGATGACCAATGGCGACAACGGCGCCGAAGTGATCGACCGGGTGGCCGTTTCGGTCGCCCGCAGCCACCCCGAGCTGCGCTGGGTGGCCGGGGCCGGGCACTGGATGCGGGCGATCATCGGCGGCTCGCTTACTACGGAAAAGATGTGAGAGCAATGACTTTGTCTTTGGACGCAGGCACCTTCGTGCTCGACGCCAGCGAACAGTCCGAAATGGAGCTGCTGGCCAAGCAGCTCACCACGATCACGCCGGGCCTGGTCGACGACCTCGACTGGCTCGCCACCGCCCGCGACTACTCGTGCCACATCCCGGGACGGCTGCGCGAGACGATCCGCCGGTTCCGTGCCGATCCCGGCCCGCACGGCGTGCTGCACCTTCGTGGCCTGCCGGTCCGCCCCGACGTTCCGACGCCGAACGTTCCCGGCTCGGTCGAGCGGACCGCGACGCTGTCCGCGGCCGTGCTGACGCTCTGCATGCTCTCGCTCGGCGAGGTCATCGCGTTCCGCAACGAGAAGTCAGGCGCGCTGGTCCAGAACGTGGTCCCGGTGCCCGGCCAGGAAACGCACCAGAGCAACGCCGGGTCGATCATGCTGGAGATGCACGTCGAGAACGTGCACCACGAGCACCGCCCCGACTTCGTCTCGCTGCTCTGCCTGCGCAACGACCACGAGGACCAGGCCGGCCTGCAGGTGGCGTCCATCAGGGACGCTTTACCCCTGCTTTCCATGGTGCAGCGCCGAATACTCGGCGAACCCCGGTTCGAGTCGATGCCGCCGTCGTCGTTCGGCGGCGCGGGCGGCAACCCGGTGCACGCGGTGCTGAACGGCGCCTTCGAGGACCCGGACATCCGCGTGGACTTCTGCAACACGCGGCCGAGGGACGAGGCCGCCGCGGCCGCGTTCCTCGCGCTGCGCAACGCGATCGAGGCCGTCCGCACCAAGATCGTGCTCTCCGCCGGCGATCTCGCGGTCGTCGACAACCGGGTCACCCTGCACGGGCGCACCGCCTTCGTCCCGCGCTATGACGGGCAGGACCGCTGGCTGCAGCGGGCTTTCGTCCATGTCGATCACCGCCGCTCGCGGTTCATCCGCGAAGACAACGGCAATGTCCTTACCTGAGATTGGGATGGCATGAGCTCATTGCGGATTTCTCCCCAGCGCCTGCTCAACGACCTAGCGGAGCTCGCCACCTTCGGCGGGCGCGACGACGGCGGCGTCGACCGGATCGCGGGCTCGCCCGCGGACCTGGCGTCACGGACCTGGCTGGCCAACCGGATCACCGCGGCAGGCCTGGAATCGTGGACCGACCCGATCGGCAACGTCTTCGGCAAGCAGCGCGGCTCACGCGGCCCGTGGCTGCTCACCGGCTCGCACACCGACACCGTGCCCGCCGCGGGCAGGCTCGACGGCGCGTACGGCGCGCTCGCGGCCATCGAGGTGCTGCGGACGCTGCACGAGGCCGGGCATCCGTCGGCGGCGGCGTTGCAGACGGTCGCGTTCTGGGACGAGGAAGGCGTGCTGCCGACGTCCAACGGTGGCCTGGTGGGGTCGACGGCGCTGAGCGTCAGCGAGCACATCAAGGAGATCAGCGGGTACGTCGAGCTGCACATCGAGCAGGGGCCTCGGATGGAGGACGCCGGGCTGGAGCTCGCGGTGGTGGACGGCATCGTCGGCGTCGACCGGTATCTGCTGGTCATCCGTGGCGAGGCCAACCACGCGGGCACCACCCCGATGATCAACCGGCACGACGCGGGGCGCGCGGCGTCGAAGATCGCCGCGCACCTGTGGGAGACCGCCGACGAGGTCGACGAGACCATGGTCGTCAACGTCGGCGCGATGGAGTTCCACCCCGGCGTGCCGAACGTGGTGCCCGGCGAGGCGCACCTGACGGTCGAGTTCCGCGCGGCCTCGGAGTTCGCGCTGCTGGCCGCAGGAGACCGCACTCTGGCGCTGACGCGGCGGATCGGCCGCGAGCAGAAGTGCTCGGTCGAGGTGTCGCGCCTGTCGCACAAGCCGGTGGTGCGGTTCGACGAGTCCTATGTGGACTTGATCCACCAGACGTGCACGCGTCAGGGCGTCCCGACAGGGAGGCTGGTGAGCTTCGCCGGGCATGACGCGAGCGTCATCAGCTCCAAGGTGCCGACGGCGATGTTGTTCGTGCCGAGCACCGGCGGCATCAGCCATTCGCCCGCCGAGCACACCGACGACGCGTATCTCGTCCAAGGCGCGCAAGTACTGCTGGAAACACTGGTCGAGATCGAGCAGACCCTGCCGAAACCCGTTTACCTGCATTAGGAGTGGTGAGATGCTTCCGAAATATCGGCGGATCGGCGTGTTCTGCGGCGCCAAGCCGAGCAAACCCCAGTACCTGGAACTGGCCGAGGAGTTCGGAACCTGGCTGGGCGCGTCCGGGATGGACCTGGTCTACGGGGGCGGCAGCACGGGCCTGATGGGAGCCGTCGCGTCCTCGGCCCGCGACGCCGGTTCGTACGTGACCGGCGTCGTCCCGCATCACCTGCTCGGCGCCGAGGGTGACCAGCCGCAGCAGGTCGAGCTGGTCGTGGTCCGCTCGATGCACGAGCGCAAGGCGTTGATGTACCGCCTGTCCGACGCCTTCGTCACGCTGCCCGGCGGCATGGGCACGCTCGACGAGCTGATGGAGATCTCGACCTGGGCCAAGCTCGACCTGCACAGCAAGCCGGTCATCGTGCTGAACGCGGGCGGCTTCTTCGACGGCCTCCTCGGCCTGCTCGACCACGCGGTCCGGGAAGGCATGATGTCTCCGGCGGACCGCGCCCTGGTCCGCGACGTGACCACGATCGACGCCATCGCCGGAGTCCTGCAAGCCCCCGCGGACGCCAAAACCCTGGCCGCCACAGCGTAATGGGGTCGTGAGTGTTGCGGCCGGTTCTAACCGGCCATACCACTCACGACCCCCGTTGGGCTGTGAAGTGAGGGGGCCATTGGGTGCGTAGTACGCACTCGGGGGTCCCCTCGCTGCGCGATCAGGCTAGGGGAGTCGTGAGTGTTGCGGGCGGTTAGAACCGTCCGCAACACTCACGACCCCCGGCAGGCCATGTGCGAGGCCGGGCTACTTCCGCGACCTCTGGGCTGTATGAAGGCTCCCCTCATCAAGCCTGAGCGTATGAAGGCTCCCTTCATCCACTCGGGACCGTATGAAGGGAGCCTTCATCGCGTATAGCTGCATGAAGGGAGCCTTCATACAACGCGCCTGTATGAGGGGAGCCTTCATGCAGGGGAACTCGGGGAAGGCGGCCGATGGGGGTCGTGAGTGGTACGGCCGGTTCTAACCGGCCGCAACACTCACGAGCCCTGAAGGAGGTCCAGCAAAGCCTGGGGGGCGGCGAGGAACTCGTAGTGGCCGCCGTCGAGCGTGACGAAGTCCGTCGAGGCCGAGTAGTCCTTCCAGCCTTCGAGCTGCGCGGCCGTGACCTCGACGTCGGCCGACCAGTGCACGACCGTGATCGGGCTCGGGATCGACACCGGCTCGGAGCGCCGGTAGACCCGGTTGACCTCGAGATCCTGGTGCAGCACTTCGAGCGCGAGTTCAATCAACGCCGGATGTGGCGAGCCGCCACGCAGGACGGCCAGGTTTTCCAGCTCCGCCTTGAGTTCCGCGTCGCTCAGGTCCAGGAACCGGTCATGCGGACAGTCATGCGGCGCGACCTGAGCCGACACGAAAAGCCTCGAGGGCGTCGGCAGACCGCGCGAAGCCAGCTCGTAAGCCGTCTCGAAGGCGGGCAGCGCCCCAGCGCAGTGCCCGAAGAACACGAACGGCACATCCAGGTACGGCTCCAAGTACTCGGCGACTGTCGACGCGAAGGACGCGTAGTCGCCGAAGTGCGGCTCTCGCGACCGGTTCTCCCGGCCGGGCGGCTGGATCAGGCAGACGTCGACGTCGCCCAGTGACCGTGGCCAGCGGGAGAACATCGACGCGCCCATTCCCGAGTACGGGAAGCAGAAGACGCGCGCCGTGGCGTCGGCGGAGGGTTTGCGCAGCAGCCAGCGTCCGGTCATCCCACACTCCCGCTCAAGGCCATGGTCGATTCGTAGGCGTAGATGACGGCCTGCACGCGGTCGCGCAGGCCGAGCTTCCTGAAGATGTCCTGCACATGCGACTTGACCGTCGAGCTGGCGACGGTCAGCGCGGCCGCGATCTCGGCGTTCGACATGCCGCGCGCGATCAAGAGGAACACCTCGCGCTCGCGTTTGGTGAGCTGGGCGCCTGCCTGGGCGTGTGTGTCGAGCTGCGGCAGCGTGAGCGCCAGGCGCTCGGCGAGCGCGCGCTCGATCGGCAGATAGCCGGCCGCGACCATGCGGACGGCGGCGACCAGCTCGGCCGCGGCGGTGCGGCGGCGGATGATCGCGCAGCCGCCGAGACGCAGCACGTCGAGATCGAGCTGCGCGGTGTCCGCGCCGAGGAGCAGCACCACCGGGATGGGCCCCGACCGGCCGCTCGCGCTCAGCTCCTTCACGGTCTCGACGATGTTGTCCTTGAGAGAGCCGATGTCGATCACGAACAGCGACGGCGCCAGCCGCGCGCCCAGCGCGCACGCCTCACGCAGCGTGCCCGCTTCCCCCACGATCCGGAACGTCGGCTCGCTCCCGAGGATCGCGCCGATGCCACCACGGACGAACGAGTCGTCCGCGACCAGCACTATGCGAGTTTCCGTCATCTCGTACTCCCCAAGGATTCGGCTGATGACAGAGTGGCAAGTTTGAAGTTGCCGTACATCGGGGTGCGCACCCTACATTTGCTACCAGGCGAAACGGGCACTACGGAGCACACGCCGTGTTCGCCCGGGCACGCGGAGGTCACTTTCCCCCATGCCCGCGCCCCCACACCCACCCCCGGGCGCCGCCGCGCGCAAAACATGGGGGACTCACCCCCATGTGACCGGCGTCTCCCGATGGCAGTCTCTACGGCGTGAGTTCAACGTGGTGGGCCAACGGCCTGGCGGCGCACGAGCCGGCCGATCGACGCCCCGACTGGGCGGCCTTCGCCGAAGGTCCGTTCGACGTGTCACCCCGGCCCGTGCCCGCCGACTGGCGTGCCGCCTTCGCGTCCGTGTTCGGTCCCCTCATCGACGCGGCCCGCCGCCCGATCGAGGCCGCGGACGTCGCCGGTGTCGACCTCGAAGCCGTCAGCCGCTGCCTGGCAGAGCAGCTCAGCCTGCGGGTTTGCTCGCTCGCCGCGCGGACGCTGGTGTTCGAACTCAACAAGGCCCGCGCGAGAGGCAAGCTCACCGGCGAGACCGCCGAAGACCGCTTCCGCGACTTCGTGCGCCAGGCGGGGGAGAACCTGCCGCAGCTGTTCACCGCGTACCCGGTGCTCGGACGCCTGGTAAGCCAGGCCTGTCTGCACGCTTCCGAGGCTTACCTCGAGCTTCTCAAGCGCTTCGCGGACGACCGTGAAGCGCTTGAAGGCACCGTCGTCGACGAACTCGGCACGCTTATCAAGGTCTCTGGGGGCGGAGACCCGCACCAGCGTGGCCGCACCGTGAAGCTGCTTGAGTTCTCCAGCGGCCAGCAGGTCATTTACAAGCCTCGGCCGCTTGAGCTGCACACTCGCTTCGCCGAAGTCGTCAGGTGGCTTAACAAGCGCATCCCCGGGCTGGAACTCGAAGCCGTCGACGCGCTGGTCCGTCCGGGCTACGGCTGGCTGCGGTTCGTCGAGCACCAGCCGTGCGCCGACCTGACCGAGGTCGACCGCTTCTACCGCCGCGAAGGCATCCTGCTCGCGCTGCTCTACGCCGTCGACGGCGCCGACGTGCACTTCGAGAACCTGATCGCCCGCGCGAGCCAGCCGGTGCTGATCGACATCGAGACCCTCTTCCACCCGGCGCTGCCGGTCACCGGCGAGGCCACCGACCCGGCGGCGGGCGCGGTGTCGCGCTCGGTGCTGCGCACCTGCCTGCTGCCGCAGATGTTCGTCGGCGAGCACGGCGCGGTCGACATCTCCGGCCTCGGCGGCGGCAAGGGCGGCACGTTCCCGACCGACCACGTCGAATGGCTCGACGCGGGCACCGACCGGATGCGCATCACCCGCGCGCCCGGTGAGTTCGGGGCCTCGCTCAACCGGCCGACTCTCGATGACCGGGACATCGAGCCCGGCGAGCACGGCGCCGCGCTGCTCGCGGGCTTCCGGATCGGGTACGACGCCATCGAAAGCGGCGCCGCCGAACTGCGCGAGCTGCTCGACCAGTGCGCCGACGACGTCATCCGCGTCCTCGCGCGCCCCACCAACTTCTACGCCAGGCTCCTCGACGAGACCACGCATCCCGATCTGCTGCGCGACGCCGCCGCCCGCGACCGCGCGTTCGCGCTGGTCTGGGACGACTCGGTCGGCGACGCCACGCGCAAGCGGCTGGCGCCCAGCGAGATCGCCGATCTCTGGGACGGCGACGTCCCGATGTTCACCGCGAAGCCCGGCGCGCGGCACCTGTGGGATTCGGCCGAGCGGCGGCTTGACGACGTGCTCGCCGACGCTCCGCTGACGGTCGTCGGCCGCAAGCTCGCTTCGCTCAACACCGTCGACCGGCGTGATCAGGAGTGGCTGATCTCGGCCGCGCTGGCGACCCGGCCGACCGGAATCGTCCATCACAGCACCGAAACCATGCCGGAGACCGGCCTGACCGCGTCCCCGGAACCGGGCAGGCTGCTCGCCGCCGCGTGCGGGGTCGCCGATCAGATCGTCGCGCGCGCGTTCTCCGACGAGCACCGCACGAACTGGCTCGGCCTCGAGCTCGTCGACGAGCTGTACTGGACCGTGCTGCCGATGGGCGCGAGCCTCGGCGAGGGTTACACCGGCGTCGCGCTGTTCCTCGCGCAGCTCGCTGAGCTGACCGGCCTCGGCACCTACCACGAACTCGCTTTCCGTGCGCTCAGCCCGATTCCGGGGCTGCTCGACAAGCTCGAGGCCGATCCCGAACTCGCCGAAGCCGCGGGCTGCGGTGGCCTGCTCGGACTCGGCGGCGTCGCGTACGCGTTGGCACGACTGGCAAAACTGCTCGACGACCCGTCGCTGCTCAAGCTCACCGAGCGCGCGGTCGCGGTCATGCCCGCCGCGCGCGCGGACCTGCCGCCGCAGTTCACCACCGGGCTCGCCGGCGGGATCGCGGCGATGTCGGCCGTGCACTCGTATGCCGGGCTCGACGCCGCGGGAAGCTTGGCCAGCGAGTACGCCGCCGCGCTCAAGCAGGCGGAAACCGTTGAAAATACTGGCTTCGCGCGCGGCTCGGCAGGTATCCAGTGGGCCCTGGGCGCCTCTTTTACTACGGGCGTGGCGGGCGACCGAGCCCACTCGGTCACCGGCCACGGCTGGTGCTCGGGCTTGGCGGGCTTGGCTCTCGCGGACTCGGGCGACTTCGTCCCGGTTCTGGCGGAGCAGGCGCCGTTGCGCGACCTGAGCCTGTGCCACGGGGAATTCGGCATCGTGGACGTGCTGTCCGTGCTCGCCGAACGTGGCCATCCGGCCGCCGCCGCCGCTGTCAACCGCAGAGCGGGTCGTCTTGTCTCGGCCATCGAGCAGCACGGCGCGCGCTGCGGGACACCCGGCGCCGTCTCCTCACCCGGTCTGCTCACCGGCCTCGCCGGCATCGGCTACGGCCTGCTGCGGCTCGGCTTCGCCGACCGCGTCCCATCCGTGCTTACGTTGCACTAACACAAAAGAGGGAGAAATATCAATGTTCGAGAACGACCTGCACGCGGCCGCCACCTCCGTCGGCGACGTCGAGCTGCCCACCGCCTCCCGGGTCGGTATCCGCAACCACGCGCTGTCCGGCTCGCGGCCGAGGCTGAGCGCCAACACGGTGGCCACCATCGACGACCCGTCTGTCGTCAGCAACTCGGTCATCTTCTGACCTGCCGCCAATTACCGGTCCCAAAGTTGCCTGGGCGTCGCATATAGTCGCAAAAATGGGCATCCGTTCGCCACGCGTGATCGGCCGGGACAGCGAACTCGGCGAGCTCCGGCGAGCGACCGACGAGGCACGTGCCACGCGGGGTGGCGCGGTGTTCCTGGTCGGCGAAGGCGGGATCGGGAAGTCCCGGCTGGCCGCGGAAGCGGTCAGCCGGGCCGTGGCCGCCGACATGCCGGTGCTGCGCGGCCGGGCCAGCTCGATCGGCCCGATGGTCCCGTTCCGGCCGCTGGCCGAAGCCCTGTTGTCGCACTTCCGCGGCGGACGGCCGCCGGACGTGCCCGAACTCGACGCCTACATCCCGGTGCTGGCGCAGCTCGTCCCCGACTGGATCAGGGGCGAGCGGCCGGGCGCCTCGCTGGTGGTGCTGGCCGAAGCGGTGTTCCGGCTGCTGTCGGTCACCGGCCGCGAGCGTGGCTGCCTGATCGTGCTCGACGATCTGCAGGACGCCGACGCGGAGACCCTGTTCATCCTCGAGTACTTAGTGGACAATCTCGCGTCCACCGGCGCGTTGCTCGTCGGCACCATGCGCAACGAACCCTGTGAGGCGCTGAGACTCGCCCGTTCGGCCGAACAGCGCCGAACCTGCACCATGCTCGAACTCAGCAGGCTGAATCGCGGGGACATCCGACGATTGGCAGGCGCCTGCCTGGAGATCGAGCCCGACCGGGTGCCCGCGGCCGCGGCGGACCTGTTATGGCGCAACAGTGCCGGAATCCCTTTCGTGGTCGAGGAACTGCTGCACGGCATGCTCAACGACGGCCTGCTGGTCGAGGGGCGTGACGGCTGGCAGGTCGTCGGCGAACTGCGCGCGCGGGTGCCCGCCGCGCTGGTGAACAGCATCGCCGCCCGGATGGACCAGCTCGGCCCGGAAGGGGAGACGCTGCTCGCGGTCGCCGCGATCGTCGGCGGGCGGTTCCCGCTGTCGGTGGTGCAGGCCGTGACCGGAATGGACGATCGCACCCTCCACAATCACCTGAGCGCCGGGGTGGCGGCGCAGCTCGTCACCACCGACGAGACCACTTTGGGCTGGTACGCGTTCCGGCATCCGCTGACCGCGGAAGCGTTGCTGGCCCGGCTTTCCCCGGCCAGCAAGGCGAACCTGGCGCAGCGCGCGGCAGACGCCGTCGAATCCCAGTATCCGGGCCTGCCCGGTGAACTCTGCGTGCTGGTCGCCTCGCTGCGGCTGACCGCGCACCAGGAGCACGCGGCAGGGCGGCTGTTCGCCGACGCCGGGCGCCGCGCGCTGGAGACCGGCGCGGCGGATTCAGCCGTGACGCTGCTGACCAAGGCGCGTGAGCTGCTGGCGGGCGCGCCGCCGACCGACCGCGCCGACGTGCTGGAGTCGTTGCTGCACGCGCTCGGCCAGGTCGGGCAGTTCGACCGCGCGGTGCAGCTCTCGCCCAGCTTCGTCGAGATCGGCATGCTCGAACGCGCCGCGCGGCTGCACACCCAGCTGGCCTGGGTCGCTTACATGGCGGGCAGGCACAACGACTGCATGAACCAGATCGAGGCCGCGCGCGCCCCGCTGGGCGCGCAGATGTCGGAGGCGCAGCAGGCCGCGATCGACGCGGTGGAGGCCAACTTCTGGCTCGACGTGCCCGGCCCGGACCACACCAGGCGTGCCGAGAACCTGGCCAGGCAGGCGTGGAGTTACGCCGAGCGCGCGAACTCGCCGATCGTGGCGTGCCAGGCGTTGCAGGCACTCGGCATGGTCGCGCTCGAACGCGACCTCGACGAGGCCGAGCAGTACTTCCAGCGTGCCAGGCGGATCGCCGAGGACAACCAGCTGCACCACTGGCGCACCCAGGTGCTGGTGCGTCTCGGCGGGCACCAGGTGCTGGCCAACGGGGACGAGCGCACGCTCGACCTGGCGCGCGCGGAGGCACAGCGGACCGGCGCGATCCCGCTGACCTGCGCGGTCGACTCGGTGCGCATCCTGCACACGATCATGCGCGGCGAGTTCCCGCGCGCGCTGGAGCTGCTCGACCAGAACATGGCCGTGCTGGCGCGCCTGCAGCTCACGGCGTTGTCGCAGTACGCGCAGATGACGCGGGCGATGGCGGCGGCGCATCAGGGCAACCGGCACGACATGGAACTCGCGCTCGAGGACTTCCACCGCGCGGGCGGTGAGTCGGCGCAGGAGATGGTGCTGTGCATCGGGCTGGCGCGGGTGTTCTGCTCGCTGCTGGAGGAGAACGCCGATCGCGCCGTCCGCGAGCTGACCCAGGTCGTCGAGCTGGAGGCGGCCAACCCGAGCCGGTTCCACCTGTCGGGACAGCATGGGCTGCGTGTGCTGATGGAGGTGCTGGCGGGTGATCTCGGGGAGCATCGGTTCGTGACCTCGGCGGTGAGCCGGATGCGCTGGAACCGGCAGTTCGTCGGGCTGGCGCAGGCGGTGCTGCTCGGGCGGCAGGGGCACGTCGAGCAGGCGAACAAGGCCGCGGCGGCCGCGATGGAGGCGTCGTCGCTGTATCCGATGGCCCGGCATCTCGGGCTGCGGCTGGTCGCCGAGTCGGCGGCGGCCGACGGCTGGGGTGACCCGGTGACCTGGCTCAAGGAGGCCGAGGAGTACTTCCACCAGGTGTCGATCCCGGCGGTCGGCAGCGCGTGCCGCGGCCTGCTGCGGAAGATCGGCGCGCCCGTCCAGCAGCGGCGGACCGGCCTGGAGCGGGTGCCGGGCAAGCTGCGCGCGGCGGGCGTGACCGTCCGCGAATACGAGGTCCTGCAGCTGCTGGCGGATCGCATGGGCAACAAGGACATCGCGCAACGCCTGCACATTTCGCCGCGCACGGTCGAAAAGCACGTCGCCAGCCTCATGGCCAAGTCGAACCAGCAAGACCGCGCCGCGCTCTCCGAGTTCGCCAAACACGAGTCGTGAGTGTTCCGGCCGGTTAGAACCGGCCGGAACACTCACGAGCTTTTTGACCCTCCAGCCCCATCGAGGAGCGCGGTGAGCCCGAATTCGAAGGTTTTCCTCAATTCCTTCTCCCAGAAGCTCTCGCGCTCCTCCAGGCTCACGGGGTCGCGTTCCGTTTCGAGCCGGGTCACGTGCGGGAACCGGTCCGCGAAGTCGGGCGCGACCTCCTGCAGCAGCGACGACCGCGCGATCCACCAGTCCTCGTCGGTCACCCCGGTGGCCTTCGCGGCCTCCCGCGCCTCCGCGACCGACTGCGCACCGCCGCGCACATGCTGGGTCAGCGCGCCCGCGAGCCGCCGGACCTCAGGGGAGCCGAGGCCGCTGCGGTAAAGGATGGTCAGCAGCGTCTCGAGGCTGACGTACCCGTTCGGGCCCAGCACCGGCCGGGCCTGTGAGACCTGGAGCATCCACGGATGCCGCAGGTAGAACGCCCAGTGGTCGTCGGCCCACGCGGTCACCGCCGTCCGCCAGTCGCCGTCGTAGTGCGTGGGGAGTTCGGCCAGCGCGGCGTCGTACATGAGGTCTACGAGCTCGCCCTTGTTCGGCACGTAGGTGTAGAGCGCCATGGCAGTCCGGCCGAGCCGGTCGCCGACCGCGCGCATCGACAGGCCGGTCATGCCTTCGGCGTCGGCCACGGCGATTCCGGCCTCGACGATCGCCTCGACGCTGAGTCCTGGTTTCGGGCCGGGACGGCTGGCCGGTTCGGTGGTGCGCCACAGCAAGGCCATCGAGTGACCGGCATCGCCCTGACCCGCGAAGACGACCAAGATTGCATCTCCTTACGCCGTAAAGTAACCTGCCTTGGCTAACTCTTTACGGCATAAAGTATCAGGGGAGAGCTCATGGCGGAATCATTGGCCGGTCTGCTGGACGTCGTCGAGGTCCGGCGGCTGACGCCCCGGATGACCAGGGTGACGTTCACCGGCGACGGCCTGCGCGACTTCCCGACCTGGCCGGATCAGCAGCTCAAGCTCTGCTTTCCCCGGCCTGGCCAGTCCAAGCCGACGCTCCCGGCCGAGGACGCCGCCGACGTGATGCGCTGGTATCAGGCGTTCACGGCCATTCCCGAGGAAGAGCGGCCGTGGATGCGCAGTTTCACCGTCCGCGGCTCGGATCCGGCCGCGGGGACCATCGACGTCGACTTCGTCTTGCACGGCGACTCCGGCCCGGCCTCGCTCTGGGCGATGTCTGCCAAGCCCGGCGACACCCTCGGCCGCTACGGCCCGTCGGCGATCTACGCGAGGCCGCTCGGGAAGGCCGATCGGTACCTGTTCGCCGCCGACGAGACCGGGCTCCCGGCCATCGGGACCTTGCTGGAGTCGCTTCCCGCCGGCGCGCACGCCGACGTGTTCATCGAGGTCGCCGACGAACGCGAAGAGCAGAAGCTGGACGCCGAGGTCCACTGGCTGCACCGCGGGGACGTCCCGGCCGGGCGGAGCACGCTGCTCGCCGACGCCGTGCGCGCCGCCGATCTGCCCGAAATCGCTTGGCTGGCAGGGGAAGCCGGGATCGTGCGGACCCTGCGGCGGGACCTGGTGGCGCGGGGCGTCGACAAGAAGTCGATCGAGTTCGCCGGGTACTGGCGGCTCAAGCTGACCCAGGACGACGCCCCGACGCCCGAAGACCTCGCCGAGGCCCAGGAACGCATGGCGGGGTAGGCCCGGGATAAAGCGGGCTTTATCCCGGGAAAAGCACCCGGGATAAAGCCCGCTTTATCCCGCTGCCCAGAAGATCGCGCGGGCGACCTGGGCGTACAGGCCCTTGGTGTGGTCGCGGAACATCGGCTCGGTGCCGAACAACACCACCTTGCCGCCGAGCGCCGACGTTCCCGAGACGACCGCCGCCTGGCCAGCGGCCTCCTGCTGGCCGCCGGTGCCGTTGTCGCGGGGTCGCCAGTGCCCCGCGACCAGCGGCTTGTCCGCCGCGTAGCGCTGATCGGCGTGCACGCCCGGCCCGAGGTCGGTGAACCAGAACGGCCCGTAGACGAACGACGTGGTCAGCGCGCCGGTGCCGACGGGGCCGCCGCCGTTGACCACGGAGACGACGCCGTTGCCGTCCTCCCAGCCCGCGACCGGCCGCGCCGCGAGCAGGCCCGCGTCGGTGTTGAACTTCGCGCCGGTCGCACCGCGCGTGATCACGCCACCGCGCGCCAGGAACGCCTTCACCGACTCTTTCGCCGCCGGGGTCAGCTGGTCGTAGCGCAGGCCCGACGACACGAAAAGCAGGTCGACACGCGAGAAGTCGAACCCGGCGTTGAGCACGGCGGTCGATACCGGCCGGACGTCGAAGCCCATGTCCCGCAACACCTTCAGCTCATCCGGCCCGACAGCCGCCGCGAGCGTCTTGCGCGTCAGCGGTGCCGCGGCGCCACTGGCCTCGGTGAACCGGACGCCGTAGCGGTCGGCGACCTCGGCCGCCGCCGGGCGGGCGTTCGCGGGCACCACGATCGTGCCGTCGGCCGTGCGCTTGAGCTGGATCCCGCGGTTCAGCAGATCGTTGGCGGCGGCTTCCTTGCCGTCACTGAGATTCAGCGCCAGATCGCGGCCGGGCGCCGCGTCGATCCCGCCAGTGGGGGACGCCGCGTTGATCTCGTGCGCGCGGACGTCCAGCCCGCCGTCTTTGACGATGTCGACCGATGCGCCCCACAACAAACGGTGGCTCCACCCGGAAATGTCGTACATCACGGGTACCTTGGCTGAGATGTCGCTCCCGGCTTCGAGCATGACGTTGGCCAGCCCGCGCTTGGGCTGGTGCATGTCGACCAGGTACGAACCGGCCGGATAGCGGCGGCCCGCGAGCGTGAACGGCCGCTCGGCCTGTTTCACGCGCACATCGTTGACGAGGAGGTGATCCACGAGCCGCGCGGCGGCCGTCGCCGAGCGCTGGTCCGCGCCCGCCGGAATGACGTACGCGCGCGGGAATTCGGTGCGGTAGCGGTCTTCCGGGCCGAAGCCGGGCACGAAGCCGTCCGGGATCTCCCGCTGTGGCTCACCCGCGGCGCCACGCCGGAAGATCTCGATCTGGTTCGAGATCAGCTCGCTCCGGTGCTGGTGCACATAGCCGATCGTGGTGCCGATCGTCGCCTCGACGACATCGATGTTGATCCGCGCGCGCCGCTGCAGTTCGGCGGCCGGAGTGGTCTCGTAGTCGCTGTTGACGTCCATCGGGATTTCGATCGTGTACGAGATCGCGCCGTGGTACATCGAGTACTGCGCGGTGTAGATCGGCGCCCAGCCGTCCCAGACACCCTCCGGGTAGTCGCGGAACGGGATCTCCGGCTTGGCGGTTTCGGGGTGCCCCAGCGCCTTGACCGCCTGCTCCATGCCGAGACTGTTGGCGTAGCTGTGCTTGATGTACAGGTCGAAGTCGTAGTTCTGGCCGTGTGGCGGGGTCGTCGGCTCGATCAGCGTGTTGGTGACGTAGCCGTGTTCGTCGAGCATCATCAGCGGCTGCGTGGTTTCGACGATCTGCCGCATCGCCCTCGACTCGGGTTGCGACCCGGTGGCGAAGTCGCGGTTGAGGTCGAACCCGCTCGCGTTCTGCCGCACCCCGGCGACCCGCCCGTCCGGGTTCGCGGTGACGTTGAAGTAGAACCGGTTGCGCCGCAGCAGTTCCCGCGTGGTCGTGTCGTTCGAAGTGGCCAGCCGCTCGATCACGCGCAGCGCGCCGTCGGTGCCTTCCCATTCGTTGCCGTGGATGTTGTTGTTGATCCAGACCGGCGTCTTGTACCCGAACTTCAGGAACGGATCACGCGCCGCGCGCACCGGATCGTTCTCGATCTCGGCGCGCCAGCGGTCCTGCAACCAGGTCTCCGCCGGGCTTTCCGGCGCGGTGAGCGTGACCAGGTACAGATCGCGGCCGAGCCCCGACTGCCCGGCGACCTCGACCGAGACCCGGTTGCTCTTGGCCTGCAAGGCATTCAGCTTGGGCGCGAGCGAGTGATACGGCGCGAGCCCGAGCTTGATCGACTTGTCGGCCGGGTTCTCCGGATAAGTCCGGAGCTGGGTCTTACGCGGATATCCCGCTCGGTCCCCGGCCTTGTTCTCACCACTCGCCGCGACGAGCGCGCCGAACGGTGTGCCGGTGGCCGGGATTTCGTTGCGGTCAGGCCCGTTGGCCGGCTCACGGGGCGGAAGCTGCCCGGGCGGCGCCGCTTGCGCTGGGGCGGCGACCGTGGTGACGGCCAGCAGCAAGGCCAAGAACGCGGTACGGGCAGAACGCGACAAGAGCCACCTCCAGCGAAAGTCCGGCCAGTCTTTCGCCTCGTCGTCAGCCCGCGCAAGACCGTTTCGCGAAGATCCGACGAACGGCGGGGTACCCCGGGGTCGTGAGTGCTTAGACCGGTTAGAACCGGCCGCATCACTCACGATCCCGGCTCCCGTGGCCGGGCTGTGGGCGAGGGGATCCCCTGCTGCATTGAACGCAGCGGGGGATCCCCTCGTTCGAGCGTGAAAAGCTTGCGCGAGTGGTGACTCTGCTCCGTTAGATGCAGCAGAGTTACCACTCACGACACGAGGGTGACTGTGCTCAGGCCGAAGTGAGGGCTGAGCTTGAGGAGGAGGCCGCCGAACGGGCCGGGTTTCATCGACCAGCCAACGGTTTTGTCCGACAGCGAGGCCGTGGTTTCAGGGATCGGGCGGCCGTCGATCAAGACCAGGCGAGGCTTCGCCTGCGTCGCGACCATGACCTGGGTTTCGCGGGGAGCACCGGTCAGGACCAGGTTCGTGGTGCCGTGCGCGGTGTGGCCGAGGAACGTGCCGCCGGTGGGGCTGGTGGCGTGGGTCAGGCCTTCGCCGGGCGCGTAGGTCCAGCCGGTGCGGTCCTCGCGGTCGAGGTCGTTGACGTTCCACGGCTGCGGCCAGACGTCGTCGATGCGCTGGTTGAAGCCGATGGCCGCGCCCGCGCGCAGGTAGAGCGGGAAATCGTCCAAAGTGGAGTTTCGGACGAAGCGCTGGCCACCCGTGACGACCGCTCCGGTGTGCAGGTCGATCCAGTTGCCGGCGGGCAGGTACACGTCGACCGGGGTGGGCTGGCCCGCTGCCGCGTCGGCTTCGTTGCGGTCGGCGGAAACCGGGACGGCGAGGAGGTCCTTGCCGACCATCATGTGCTGGTCGGCCGTCCAGGCCTGCTCGTCGGCCGGGTAGTTGTAGGCGAGGGGACGGGCGATCGGCTCGCCGGTGCGGGATGCCTGCTGGGCGAGGCCGTAGAGATACGGGAACAGGGCGTAGTGCAGCAGGACGCTCTTCTTGAAGCGGGCGACCGTCGCGTCGTCGTACTTCCACGGGGTCGCGTTCCGGCCCGCTCCGCCGACCTCGAAGATCGGCGAAACCGCCGAGAATTGGCTCCAGCGGGTGAAAAGCGTGGGGCTCGGGTAGCCCGAGGGGCCGCCGTTGAAGCCGCCGGTGTCGGTTCCCCAGACCGGGTGGCCGGTGAGCCACATGTTGAGGCCGCGGGTCACCGACAGGCGCATGCCGTCGAAGGTGGCCTGCGGGTCGCCGCCCCACACACCGTTCACAATGGACGGAACACCGGTGTAGCCGCCGCGCCAGAGCATCGTGTACTGGTCGCCGTAGAGCTTGCGCAGCACGTCCACTGTGGCTTGGGCGTAGCGGGTCGGGTTGGTGTTCATCAGGTCGGTGCCGGTGCCCGCGGCGAACTTGGCGTCCTCGAGCTCGAACTCCTCGCCGCGGTCGCCCTTGACCATGTCGATGCCGAGTGAGAAGAGTTTTTCCAGCTTGGCCTTGAAATGCGCGAGCGTGGCCGGGTTGGTCAGGTCGAGCTGCAACGGGTCCGTGGTGCGAGTCGTCTGGATGAACGAGCCCGGCGGGTAGTCGGTGGGCGGGCACGGGCGGCCGCCCGCGACCTCGCGGACGTGCGGGGAGATCCACAGTCCCAAGTGGACACCCATGGCCTTGAGGTCGGCGACCATTTGCTTCGGGTCGGGGAACTGGACCGGGTCGAAGGTCAGCGTGCCGTTGCAGGCCCACTTGGAGTTCTGGCTTTCCTCGGGCAGCTTTGTCGAGGTCTCCCAAGGGTTGTCGATCCATTCGGTCGACATGGGAATGCCGCGGCTGATCATCTGCTTGACGTCGTCGACGACGGTGGCCTGGTCGGCGACCGTGTCACGCCAGTGCGTCAGTGCGAACTGGCGCACCGGCGGCATGGTCGGGTGACCGGCCTTGGCGGTGTACGCGCGGACGACGTCGGACACGCTGCCCGCGTAAAGCTCGTAGTCGAGCCGGTCGGTCTTGAAGCACAGCTGGGTGCGGTCGGGCTGGCCGAGCAGCACCGGGCACGGCGGCGGGCTGGTGTTGCAGTGCGGTGGGTCGTCGACCGCGTTCGGCATGGCGATGCGGCCGATCGCGTCGGTCTCGGGGAAGACGCCATAACCTTGGTTGCTCAGGAAGAACGGGCTGGGCATGCCGCTGCGGTTGCAGCGGTTGAGCGTGCCCGCGCTGGTGAATAGCGCCTTGTTCATCAGGACCTTGTGGCGCAGATCCGTGTACAGCGCGTTGGCGCCGCCGCCGAGGAAGTGCTCGGCGTCGTTCCCGGTGAGCGACTCGTACACCTGCGTCACCCCGGCGGACGGCTCGAAACGCCATTCCACCCGCACGCCGCGCGGGGTCGACTTGACCGAGACGCGCGCGGTGCGGCTCGGCTCGTCCGTGGCGACGGTGTACGTCGCACCGTCGCGGCGCAGCAGGTTCGTCAGCCGATGGGGCGTGCCGTCGGATGTCTGATAGGCCATCCGGCCGCCGGGCCCGGCCGTGTCACCGGCGCTCTGCGCGATCAGCGGACGGCCGTGCGAGGTGAACGAGAGACGGAACGGTGCCTTCTCCACGGACCAGCGAATCGTGTCGCCGGGGCTCTGAGCTGCGGCGGAGGGAACTCCGGTGCCTGCGGCGGCGACGCCGGCGAGCAGCGCCACGGTCGCCATGGCCCGGCGGACACCCCGTGAGCGTCGCCTTCTGATCGTGCGCCGAACACCGTCCATGACGCTCTCCTCCGTTGGCCGAGCCACGGCCGACAGAGTATCCATCCGATGTATCTACGCGAAAGCCCTGGAGAATCGGGTGATATCGCCGTCCATATTGTGCGAATGACGGCCAGACATCACATCACTCAGTAGTCGTCACGCCCGGTGAACGTCTGCTCCAGGATCTCGGCCGCGCCGGCGACCAGCTCGAGCGGATCAAGGAACTCGTTGATGTCCAGGTTGATCAACGGCAGCGAGTGCCGGAGCACGACGTGCTGGCCCATCACGGCCGCGCCGCCGACGACGATCGTGTTGCCGATCTCCTCGAGCACGCTCAGCAGGTCCACCTGGTCGACCGTGGCGAACGGCGTGGCGATCTGGACCCAGTCTTCCTTCTGGTCCAGGATCTCGCGCGCGATGATCATCACCTGCGCCCGCTCTTCGGTGTCCTCGTCGGGCCCGAACGAGATCCGGATCCGGATCTCATCGGGCGAATCCCGCACCACCCGGTAGCTCTGCCGGATGAACGTAGCCAGATCTCCCCAAGTAGCCACGAAAAAGCGTCCTCTCGCTCAGCGAAAGGCAATCCTAGCCACCGGCTTCGAGTTCTCCGAGACGGCGCCGCAGATAGCCGCGCTCGGCCTCGTTCGACGTATGGGCGAGCGCCGTCCGGTACGCCTCGGCGGCGGGCGCCGACCGGCCCGCGCGGCGCAGGAGATCGGCGCGGGCCGCGTGCAGCAGGTGATCACGGCGGCCGAGGTCGTCCAGCAACGCCAGCCCGGCGTCCGGCCCCGACGACATCGCCACCGCGATGGCCCGGTTCAGCGCCACCGTCGGCGACGGGACTTGAGCCGACAAGGCGTCGTACAGCAGGGTGATCCGTGCCCAGTCGGTGTCGGCGGCGGTCGGCGCGATGGCGTGGCAGGCCGCGATCATCGCCTGAAGCTGATACGGCCCAACGTTTTCGTGCCGCGCGGCGTGGCGCAGCTCGGTCAGCCCGGCGGCGATCATGGACTGGTCCCACTGGGCGCGGTCCTGCTCCTCCAACGGGACCAGCGCGCCGTCGGGCGACACGCGCGTCGCCGCCCGCGCGTGCTGGAGCAGCGTGAGCGCGTGCAGGCCGCGGGCTTCCGGGTCGTCCGGCACCAGCTCGGCGACCAGTGCCGCCAGGCGGATCGCCTCGTGTGCCAGGTCCGGCCGGAGCAGGTCCGCGCCGGAGGTGGCGACGTAACCCTCGTTGAACACCAGATAGATCACGGCGAGCACGGCGTGGGTGCGGTGCGGCAACAGGTGCGCGGGCGGTATCCGGTAAGGGATCCCGGCGTCGCGGATCTTCTGCTTCGCGCGGGCCAGGCGCTTGGCCATGGTCGCCTCCGGCACGCCGAACGCGCGGGCGACCTCGGCCGTGGACAGGCCGGTGAGCGTCCGCAACGCGAGCGACACCCGCGCTTCGAACGCGAGCGCGGGGTGGCAGCAGGTGAAGATCAGCCGCAGCCGTTCGTCGCCGATCCCGCTCTCGTCCTGATCGGCGGCGAACGGCTCCTCGGTCACGGCGAGCTGCCGGAGTTTCGCCTCACCGAGCGTGGCACGGCGCAGCCGGTCGATCGCGAGCCTGCGGGCCGTCGTGAGCAGCCACGCGCCGGGACGATCGGGGACGCCGTCGCGCGGCCAGGTGCGCAAGGCGCGGGCGAACGCCTCCTGGGCGCACTCCTCGGCGAGGTCCCAATCGCCCGCCCAGCCGATGAGGGTGGCGACCAGCTGACCCCACTCCTCCTGGAACGCCGAGGTGAGCGCGTCGGAGACAGCCGTCATGGCTCGCGCACGGGCCGGATCTCGACCTGCCCGACCGAGCACGCCGGGTGCGCGGCGGCGATCTCGATCGCCTCGTCGAGGTTGTCGACCTCGATCAGCGCGAACCCGCCGATCTGCTCCTTGGCCTCGATATAGGGACCGTCCGTCAGCAGCACCTCGTCGCCGCGCACGCGCACGGTCGTCGCGGTCCGGCTGGGCCGCAGCCCTTCGTGCGCGCGGATCACGCCCCGCTCGACGAGGTCGTCCATCCACGCGCCGAAGGCCCGCATGCCCTCCTCGCTCACCTCGTCCCCGACCTCGGTCTCATCCGCGCTGATCATCAGCAGGTAGCGCACCGTCGTCCTCCTTTTCGCGAAAAGTTTCGGCTGAGGTGTCCATCCCGGTCCTGGTGGTTCGTCGTCGTGGCGAGACGATAGAACAATCGATCAAGGGAGACCCGCTCATGCCTACCGTGACCTCCGCCGATGGCACCGAGATCGCCTATGACCGGGCCGGCGACGGACCGCTGATCGTGTTCGTTCCCGGCGTGTTCAACGACCGCACCACGTGCGCGGCGCTCGCGGAGCACCTGCGCGATCGCTACACCGTCGTGTGCCCCGACCGGCGTGGCCGCGGCGACAGCGGGGACGTCATCGCGCCGTCGGACGCCGCGTCCTACGACGTCCAGCGGGAGATCGAGGACCTGGAGGCGGTCATCGCGGCCGAGGGTGGCGACGCCGCGGTGTTCGGCTTCTCGTCCGGCGCGATCCTGGCGCTCATGGCCGCGGCCGCCGGGGCGCCGATCACCAAGCTGGCTTTGTACGAACCACCGTTCGCGCTCGGCGGGCTCGCCGGTTCGGCGCGGGACGGCCTCCCCGGCCGGTTGGCCGCCCTCATCGCGGACGGACGGCCCGGTGACGCGGTGGCCACCATGCAGATCGAGGGCGTCGGCCTGCCGCCGGAGCTGGTGGAGCAGATCCGGCGTTCGCCGCTGTGGCCCCGGCTCGAAGCACTGGCACAGACCGTGGTCTACGACGCGACCATCACCCGCGCGCCGAACCTGCCGACACCTCAAATGGCTCAGCTGGATCTTCCGACGCTCGTGCTCAGCGGCGCCGAGTCCTGGGAAGGGGTGCGCACCGCGACGAAGGCGCTCCCCGCGCACCTCGCGCGGGCTCAGCATGTCGAGGTGCCCGGCGGCGCGGGCCACGAAATCCCGGCCGAGGCCACCGCGAAGCTGGTCGATGCCTTTCTCCGCGCATAAAACAGAGCCCGTCGACCTGGCTGGGTGGCCGACGGGTTCCGTCTCGAGCCGTGACGCCCGTAGTGAGGTGCACCCGTCGTACCCCACGCCACGGCTGGCCCTCGGTGTCGCGCTCCGCCCTCGGGTCTCCCGTCCCAAGCGCCCCTTGAGGTTAAGCAACCGGGATGGAGGCGACCCTGTACCGGCGCTGGACGTCGTCACCTCGCCACACAGCTGGGCCTGATCTGCGGAAATAGGCACAGGACTCGATTGGCGGTGGCGCGGGACCGGCATCTTCGGTGATGCTGCAGCGGCAGGGTCGCGGCACACGATGGGAAGCACATGGCGGACAACTGGCTGCGGGAGCGCCGGATCGGCGCGGGGCTGACCCAGTCGCAGCTGGCCGAGCGGGCCGGCGTGAGCCTGCGCGCGCTGCGCAACGCCGAGCTGGGCAGCGTGGTGCGCTCGCGGTCGGAGACCACGCGCAGGCTGCTGGCGGTGCTCGGCGAGGACGAGGCCGTGCGGATCGGTGTGCTGGGGCCGCTGACCCTGCGCAGCGGGGACACGCCGGTGGAACTCGGCGCGGCGAAACAGCGCTGGCTGCTGGGTTTGCTGGCGCTGCAGCCGAACCAGGTGGTGCGGCGGGCCGAGATCGTCGAGCTGATCTGGGGCGACGATCCGCCCGCGACCTGGCCGAACCTGGTCCACACCTATGTCGCGCGGGTGCGCAAGGCGCTGGGGCGGCAGGAGATCGTGACCACCGGCGGCGGGTACCGGCTCGAAGCCGACGAGGATCAGCTGGATCTGCTGCGGTTCGACGCGGAGGTGGCGCGCGGTGAGGCCGCCGAGGATCCGGTCGCGGCCGAGCGGCATTACCGCGCCGCGCTCGAAGTGTGGCGTGGTCCGGTGCTGGCCGGGGAGGACCGGTTCCGGCAGCATCCGGTGTGCCGGGCGGTCGCCGGGCGGCGGCTCGCGGCGGTGCTCGCGTACGCGGACATCGCGCTGAGCTTGGGAAAGTATGAAGAGGCCGCGGAGCAGCTGCGGGCGATCACCGCCGAGGAGCCGCTACACGAGGGTGCGCACGCGCGGCTGATGCTCGCGCTCGCGGGCGCCGGGCAGCAGGTGGCGGCGCTGCGGTTGTTCGACGACATGCGGCGCGGGCTCGCCACGGAACTCGGGATCGAGCCTGGTACTGAGCTGCAGGAAGCCCAGCTGCGGGTGCTGCGCCGCAGTGTCCGAAGTGGACCGAAACGGCCCGCGCAGCTGCCGGGCGACGTCGCGGGGTTCACCGGCAGGGCCGAGCATGTGGCCGAGCTGGACCGGCTGCTCGTCGACGACGGGCAGGCCGTGCGGATCGCCGTCGTCTCGGGGACGGCAGGGGTCGGCAAGACGGCGCTCGCCGTGCACTGGGCGCACCGCGTCCGCGAACGGTTCCCCGACGGGCAGCTCTACCTCGACCTGCGCGGATACGGCCCCGAACGGCCGGTCGAGCCGGGTGACGCGCTGTCCGGGTTCCTGCGCGCGCTGGGCGTCGACGGCGCGGACATCCCGGCGGAGCCGGACGAGCGGGCCGCGAAGTTCCGGACCGTCCTGAATGGACTCAAGGTGCTGCTCGTGCTGGACAACGCCGGGTCCGTGCACCAGATCAGGCCGTTGCTGCCGGGCACGCCGACGTGCTCGGTGGTGGTCACCAGCCGCGACACGCTGCCGGGCCTGGTCGCCAGGCACGGCGCGCGACGGGTGGGCGTCGACCTGCTCGAACCCGATGAGGGCTTAGGCCTGCTGAAGACCTTGGTGGACGACCGGGTCGACGCCGAACCGCGCGCCGCCCGCGAGCTGGTCGACTACTGCGTCCGGCTGCCGCTGGCGGTGCGGCTGGTCGCGGAGCTGGCGATCAGCAGGCCGGGCGCGCGGCTCGAAGCACTCGCCGCCGAACTCGCCGACGAGCGGCGGCGGCTCGATCTGCTCGACGGGGGCGGTGATCCGCAGACCGCCGTGCGGGCGGTGTTCTCCTGGTCGTACCGGCATCTTCCGGCGGACGCGGCACGCGTGTTCCGGCTCTGGGGCCTGCATCCCGGGCGGGATTTCAGCACGCCGGCGACCGCGGCGCTGGCCGGTGTGGCCGTCGACGAGGCGAGCCGGTTGACGGATCTGCTGGTCAGGACCCATCTCGTGCAGCAGACCGTGCCCGGCCGGTTCCAGCTGCACGACCTGCTCCGGGTCTACGCTGGCGAGCTGGCGGCGGAGTGGGCCGTCGACGGGCGCGAGGCGTTGAGCAGGCTGTGCGACTACTACGTCTACGCCGCGTCACGGGCGGTCGACGTGGTCGTGCCACAGGAGAAGCATCTGCGGCCAAACATTCCCTTGCCGGAGAACAAGATCGTCGACTGGCCCGACCGCGCGACCGCGCACGCCTGGCTGGAGGCCGAGCGGGCGAACCTGCTGGCGGTCGCCGGGACCGGCACCGGCTACCTCAGGCAGCTGTCCGGGATCCTGTGGCACTACCTCGACGTCGGCGGCTATCACGAGGACGCGCTCGAACTGCACACGCACGCCTCCGCGATCGCGCAGGAGACCGGCGATCGCGCGAGCGAAGTGGACTCGCTGACGTTGCTCGGGCTCGGCTATTGGCGCGTCGGCCGGTGCCGGGAAGCGTTGCGCCATCTGGAGCAGGCGCTGGCCATCGCCCGCGAAACCGGGAACGTGCACCGGGAAAGCTACGTGCTCAACACACTCGGCCTCGTGTGCCGTGGGCTGGGCCGGTTCGGCGACGCGCTGCTCTACCTGCGGCGCGCGCTGGAACTCGCGCGGGAATCCGGCGACCGCACCAGCGAGGGACTCGTGCTGGTCGTGCTCGGCTGCGGCTGCCGGGGGATGGGCCTTTTCGACGAGGCTGTCACGCATCTGGAGCGCGCGCTCCAGCTCGCGCTGGAAATGGGGGACAAGACCAGCGAGGGCTACGCGCGTGTCAACCTCGGCGACGTGCTCGGCGCGCTCGGCAGGCGCGAGGAGGCGATCCAGCTGCTGGAGGAGGGCATCGAGCACTTCCGTGAGACCGGCACGCACACGAGCGTCGGCTACGCGCGCGGCATGCTCGGCGACATCTATCGCGCGCTCGGGCACTACGACACGGCGTTGACGCAGCTGGACGAGGCGCTGAAGATCGCGCGGGAAACCGGCGGGCGGGTCAACGAAAGCGTCGCGCTGAAGAACATCGGCGACGTGTACCGCGACCAGGGCCGGTTCGACGAGGCGCTCGAACACCTCGAAGACGCGCTCGCGATCACCAAGGAAACCGGGGACCGCGGCGTGGAAACCCGGGTGCTCAACAGTTTCGGCGCGCTCGCGCAGGCGCGCGGCGAGCCCGCCGAAGCGGCCGGTCACTACCGCGAGGCACTGGCCATCGCGATCGAGACCGGCTGCCGCAGCGAACGCGCCATCGCCTACGCCGGGCTCAAGTCACCGGAATATGTCGAGATGCGCGGCTAACCACTCGTCGAAGGTGTGCGGCGGCCTGCCGACGACCTCGGCGAACACCGGCAGCACCTTCTTGGCCTGGATCCGGAACTCCTCGCGGCCCAGGTTGCCGAGCGTGGTCTCGACCACGAGCGGCTGGCGGCCCGCCTTCTTGACCGCGCCGAGCAGCGCCGGGATCGGCACCTCGACCAGCTCGATGTCCCGGCCGAGCGCGGCGGCGATCTTGCCGACCCGCTCGGCGACCGTCAGCGCCTCCGGCCCGCCGAAGCGGTAGGTCTTGCCCTCGTGGCCCGGCGTGGTCAGCACGGTGACCGCCATCGCGGCGACGTCGCGCGGATCCACGACCGCGACCGCGGGTTCGGTGCTGGCCCAGAACACCTTGCCCTGCGTCTTGATCTGATTGGCCCACAGCCGCACGTTCGACATGAACTCGCCGGGCCGCAGGAACGTCCACGCCGGACCGCCCGGCCGGGCGGCGACCTGGCGCAGCGTCCGCTCGCCCGCGAGATGCCAGGTGCTGACGAGGTCGCTGAACCCGTACTCGGCGCCGATGATCGACAGCTTCACGATGTGCTTGACGCCCGCGTCGGCCGCCGTGGTCGCGAGATTCGCGTCGTGCAGCGGGGTTTCCGGGCCGCCGGTGGTCAGCAGGAACACCTTCTCGACCCCGGACAGCGCCGCCGCCAGCGACTCCCGGTCACCGAGGTCGCCCTGGACCACCTTGACCTGCGGGCTGAGCGCGGCCTCGCGATCGCGTACCAGCGCCCGCACGTCCTCGCCCGCTTCGAGCAGCTGGGCCGTCACGTGCCGCCCGACCACGCCGGTCGCGCCGATCACCAGGATCATGCCGTGCTCCCTCCGTCGATCACGATGTCCGAGCCGACCGCGTAGCCCGCGTCCGGCGAAGCGAGCCACAGCACGGTGCCGACCACCTCGGCCAGGCTGCCGACCCGGCCGATCGGGACGGCGGTCTTGAGCCGTTCGGTCTGCTGGTCCACGTTCTCGCCGCGGATCAGCGAGAACGGCGTGGCGATCGGGCCGGGGCTGACCGAGTTGATCCGGATGCCCGCGCCGATGTTCTCGAGCGCGGCGGTCCTGGTCATCGCGGTGATCGCCGCCTTGGCCGCGCCGTACGCGCCGGTGCCGGGAATCCCCTTGCGCGAGCCGATGATCGAGGACATGTTGACGATCACCCCGCCGCCGTGTGAGCGCATGTGGCGGATCTCGTGCTTCATCGACAGCCATGTGCAGGTGGCCACCGAAAGCGCGCGCGACCAGGAGTCGAGGTCGAGATCGGCGAGCGGGCCGCCGACCATCAGGCCCGCGTTGTTGAACGCGATGTCCAGCGCGCCGTGCCGGTCGACCGTGGCCGCGACCATCGCGGCGGCGTCGGCCTCCTGGGTGAGATCGGCGACCACGTAGGTCGCGTCGATCTCCTTGGCCGTCTGCTTGACCGGCTCCTCGTCGATGCCCGCGACCACCACGGTCGCGCCCTCGGCGGCGAACGCGTGCGCCGCCGCCCTGCCGATGCCGGTGCCGCCGCCGGTGACCAGCGCGACCTTGCCGTCGAACCGCATGGTCAGGCCCCCTTCACCGCGGGGACGACCTCGTCGGCCAGCGTCCTGACCTGCCGGTCGTAGTGGTCGAACGAGCCGACCCTGATGACGATGTGGCGCGCGCCCGCGTCGGCGTAGTCGCTGATCCAGCGGATGAACGCCGGCGCCGAACCGCCGAAGTACAGCTGGTACGCGGACATCGGCGCGAGCGGCAGGTTGTTGTAGCGGCGCGTGAAATCTTCCAGGCCCGCCATCGCGTCCTGCTTGCTGTTGCTCAGGTTCACCGTGACGTACACCGACGTGCTGATCGCCGCCGGGTCACGCCCGGTGATGCACGCGGTGTCGCGGATGGCCTTGAGAGACTCGGCGTACTTGGCCGGGGTGCTCAGCACGGGCATCCAGCCGTCGTAAAGCTTGCCGGTCCTGGCGACGGCCTTCGGCTTTCCATTGCTGCCAAGCCAGATCGACGGTCCGCCCTGTTGCAAAGGTGGCGACTGGTCTCTTAAAGCTTGGTAGTCGTGGTACTCGCCGACGTAGTCGCCGTCTTCGCCACGCCATGCGCGCTTGAAGAACCTGATCATCTCGTCGACGCGGGCGGCCCGCTCGTCGTACCGCATGGTGACCGCGTCGCGTTCCGCCTTGACCGGCAACGGGTTCCCGGTGCCGATCGCGAGCTTCAGCCTGCCGCCACTGCACTGGTCGAGTGTGACGATCGTGTGCGCGAGCAGGATCGGGTCCCGCAACACGGCGGTCAGCGCCGCGGTGCCGACGGTGACGTGCTCGGTCACCGAGGCGAGCGCGGCCAGCAGTGTCAAGGGTTCCAGCCGATGCCGCGCGACGAACGAGTCACCCGTCCAGAGCGAATCGAAGCCGAAGTCCTCGATCTGGCGCGCCATCTTGAGCAGCGGCGCGGCGTCGGTGGCGCCCTTGATCGCGATTTCCCTGACGGGCAGAGCGATCCCGATCTCCATGGCTCACCCGCCCATGAATTCTTCGGCGAACCGCAGGTACGTGTCGGGGTTCTCCGGGAAGGCGAAGCTGATCGCCAGCTCCTGCGCGCCGGCGTCCTCGTAGGCCTTGAGACGGTCACGGATGGTCTTGGCGTTGCCGACCAGCCCGTAGTCGCGGACGTCGCCGGGGAAGACCGCGGGCGTCCACGGCGCGACCAGCGTCTGGGCCTCCTCGTCGGAGTCCGCGAACACGCAGTGGGTCTGCACCGTGCGGTGGATCTCGTCGTAGTTCCGGCCGACGGCCTCGCAGTGCTTCTTGAGCACCTCGAACTTGTGCCGCATCCCGATCGGGTCCTGCGTGATGTTGCACATGTCGGCGTACTGCGCCACCAGCTTGAGCGTGACCTGCTCGCCCTCACCCGCGATCATCAGCGGGATGTGCGGCTGCTGGATGCCCTTCGGCTGGTTGATCGCCTTCTTGACCTGGTAGTACTCACCGTCGAAAGTGGTCTCCAGCTCCGTCCACAGTGACAGGATGATCTGCACGGCCTCGCGCAGGCGCTTGAGGCGCTCCGGGGCCGCACGGAACTCGTAGCCGTACGCGTCGTAGTCCGGCTGGTGCCAGCCCGCGCCGATCCCGAAGGTGTACCGGCCGTGGCCGAGAACGTCCACAGTGGACGCCATCTTGGCCTGCAGCGCGGGGTTGCGGTAGTCGTTGCAGGTGACCATCTGGCCGATGCGGATGCGGCTGGTGTCCCGCAGCAGCGCCGCGACCGTGGTCCACGACTCGAACAGGTGATGCTGCTCGGAGGTCGCGGTGTGCAGGTGATCGGCCACCCAGACGGTGTCGAACCCGCACGCCTCCACGGTCTGCGCGACGGCGGTCAGCGTCTCGTACGCCTCGATCGGGTCGCAGAACGCGCCCAGCTCGTGCACGAAACCCTGCGGCAGGAAGATGCTGTACTTGAGCGCCATGACTCACGCCCCCGGGAGAGTGGTGTCCGCGGTGCGGGTGTTCTGGTACGCCGCGATGAGCCAGGTGTTCTCTTCCTTGACCATCACCCAGATCGCGCGGAAGGCGCGCTCGGGCGCCGGCACGGTCTCGCCCGGTGCCAGCACCCCGCCCTCGGTGATCACGAACGCGGCGTCGCGGCCCAGCGGGCGCACCTTGGTGATGTTCTGCAGCAGCGTCGTGCCTTTGTGCGCGGTGGCGAACTGCTGCGTCAAGACCGCGCGGATGACCTCGCGCCCCGCGAAGAAACGGTCACCGGAGAGCGTCAGGGTGGCGTCCTCGGTGTAGGCGTCCGCGAAGGCGTCGCCGTCGTTGGCGGCCCATGCCTTGCCGACGGTCTCGACCAGTTCTCGTAGGGCGGTCTCGTCCACGCTCATGAAGATTCTCCTCCAGTTCGGCCAGGTGGTGCCCGGCGTTCCCAGAGCATCGTCCGACAGGCGCTAAGCCGCGGACGTCTTCCTTCTTGCCCACTGGATCTCCGCCTCGGCCTTGAGCGCGGCGAGCGTGTACTCGATGGAGAAGGTGTTGAACCCGGGACGATCGGCGCGGCCGGTGACCTTCGGGCCGAGGAAGCGGCGCACGAAGACACTGCCGACGCGGTACCAGTTCTCGGTGAGCTCGCAGCCGGTGGCGGTCGCGGTGACCACGTACTCCCAGCGCGAGACGCGGACGCCGAACGGGGAGCGGACGTCGAAGGTGAACCGCAGGCCCGGTCTGCAGTGGACGATCTTGACCCTGGTGTGCCACTGCTTCTTGCCGTTGCGGTTGGTGCCGCGGAACCGGGCGCCGACGGCGGGCCCGTCGGCGTCGACCCAGTGGCCGCCGACGTTCTCGGGGCTGAACCGGCCCATGCGGGGGAGATCGCTCAGCAGCGACCAGACGGTGAGCGGGTCGGCGGCGATGTGGATGCTGCGGGTGATCGACGGTTCCACGCGGTCCACGGTGACAGCGCGGCTCGCGGGCGGCAAGGCGGTAGGTCATTGTGCGCAGGAAGTAAGAAAGGACGTGTAGCGCATTCGGCGGTACCGCGGTGATCGAAGATCGAGAAAACATTCTCGCCATGCACATTCCCACAGAGCCCATCGGCAGTATCCCGCGTCCCGCTTTCCTGCTGGAGGGACTTGGTGACTTCGCGGCCGGAAAAATTACCGCGGAAGCACTTGCGAAACTCGAAGAGTCCGCACTCGTCGACACGATCACCCGGTTCGAAGCAACCGGTTCACCGGTCATCACCGATGGTGAGCAAGGAAAACCCAGCTTCGCGACCTATCCACTGGCGGGGCTGGACCTGGCGCCCGACGGCGCGGTCATCCCGTTCGCGGACGGTCACACCCGTCAGCTACCGCGATTGACCGCTGGGCCGTTCCGGTACGGTATTTATGCCGACACGTATTTGGCGAAAGCGCTCGTGCACGCTTCGAAGCCGGTCAAGCAGGCCGTTATCGCGGCCTCGGCACTGAGCTTGATCTATCCGGCGGACGGTATCGACGGCTATTCGCGCGAGCAGTTCGTCGCCGACCTGGTCGACGGCACCGCCGCCGACATCCGCCGAGCGCTCGACGGCGGCGCGGACAGCGTCCAGATCGACTTCACCGAGGGCAGGCTCTCGCTGAAGCTCGACCCGTCCGGCGGGCTCCTGCAATCCTTTGTGGACCTGAACAACGCGGTGCTCGACCGGTTCTCGGCCGAGGAACGCAAAAAGATCGGCGTGCACACCTGCCCCGGCGGCGACCAGGACTCGGTGCACAGCCTCGACGTCGACTACTCCGGGCTGCTGCCCGCGCTCTTCCAGCTCCACGCCGGCAACTTCTACATCGCTTTGGCGGGCGAGGACGACCCTCGGAAGGTGCTCGCCACGATCGCCGAGTACTCCCAGCCGGAGCAGCGCATCTTCGTCGGCGTCACCAACCCGATCGACCCGCGCGTCGAGACCGCCGAAGAAGTCCGCGACCGCGTGCTCCAGGCCGCCGAGTACATCAGCCCCGACCGCCTGGGCACCTGCGACGACTGCGGCTTCTCACCCTTCGCCGACGACACCTCTACCTCCCGCGACATAGCCTTCGCCAAGATCCAGGCCCGAGTCGACGGCACCCGCCTCGCCGCCGAATCCCTCACCTGACCCCAGTGGTCGAAAGCCCGAAAGCCACTTTCGTCAGATAGGACCTGACGAAAGTGGCTTTCGGGCTTTCAACGGGCCGGGGCGGTGGAGGAGAGGATCGCCGCGAGGACCAGGACGACCGAGGCGATCGCGACCTCGGCGGTGACCGCGAGGCGGAGGGTGCGCAGGTCGGTGGCGACCGAGCCGCCCGAGTCGACGGCGATGGCGCGGCGGCGGACGGCGTTGCGGCTCGCATTGGCGGCGGCCAGCAGCAGCGCGAAGCCCGCGAGCTTGATCAGCAGGAGCACGCCGTACGTGGTCGTGAAGAGCGCGGAGAACGAGGCGACTGAACGCCAGCTCAGGTAGGCGCCGCTCGCCACGATCGTCGCGACCGACACGAAGGCGACCATCGAGAAACGCGACAGCACCTGCGCGAGATCTTCGCCGCTCGCGGGACGCCACAGGCAGAGCGCGATTTGGACGAGGCCGCCGATCCAGAGCACGATCCCGCCGAGATGGGCCATGTCCGCGGCGAGCGAGAAGAACGGGACCGGGTCCGCGATGGCGTGACCGGTCGCCGAGAACGTCAGCAGCACAACGAAACCCGCGACCATCGTCAGGTTTTCATAGCGCGGCCGCAAAGGCGTGTCCGGCCCCAATAGCCGATTCGCCAGCCAGCCCACCACGGCCAAAATGCCCACACGAAGCAGCATCAGCTTGCCGTAGGACAGTTTGAGCGTCGCGCCGAGCAGGCCGAAGTCGGTCACCGCCGTCAGATCCTGGCCCGCGACATAGGGACCCTGCAGCAGGAGCACGACGAGCGAGGCGACGGCGGTCGCCGCGCAGCCGCCGAGGATCACGCGGCGGACGAGGCGGTCGTCGCGGCCGCCGGGACGGCAGAGCAGGACGAACAGCAGGCCGCCGAGTAAAGCCAAGCCACAGAAGGAAACCCAGCGCAGCGCCGTGTGGACGACGTCGACCGTGGTGTTGGTGCCGTTCGCGGCGGACACCGAACCACTCGCCGTGAGCAGTGGCCCGTCACCGACCACGAACGCGAACGACCCGCGCACCGGATGCGAGTCCGCCGAGATGAAGCCGTACGTCACCAGGTAGCTGCCCGAGGACAGGCCGGGCTTCAGCCGGATACCGACCACTTCGGACTCTTCGCCCGGCTGGAACACCGGGCCGTCGTCGACGCGCGTGCCACGCTCGTCGACGACATGCAGTGAGTCCTGCTGGATACCGATGTTCTCCGTCAGCCGCAAGGAGA
Organism: Amycolatopsis xylanica; assembly: GCF_900107045.1. GTDB lineage: Bacteria > Actinomycetota > Actinomycetes > Mycobacteriales > Pseudonocardiaceae > Amycolatopsis > Amycolatopsis xylanica. The sequence goes on along the minus strand of NZ_FNON01000003.1, from coordinate 309,160 downwards.
TCAGCGGAGGCACGGCCTGCAGGCGCGTGCCCTCCGACGGCGTCGTCGAAATGATCTCGACGTGTGCCGAAGCCGGCGGCGCGCCGAACACGACGAGCGTGAACAGCAGGCCGATGACTCCGAGCAGCCTGGCGATCATCAGGCGGCGACGGGCACGCGCGGGACCGAGCAGGTGCACAGCGACTCGTCGGCCGCCGCGCGCCGGTGCACGACCATCGCGATGATCATCGGGATGGTGACGATCGTGTTGTAGAACAGGTGCAGCTCGACCCTGGGCACGAACAGCTGGATGATGCTCGACGGCGCCGCGCCGCCGCCGAGGCGCCAGCCGGTCTGCGCCTGGATCAGCAGCAGCAGGTGCTCGATGTGGTGCCAGAACTGGATGCCCAGCGCCAGGTTCCACCACTGGCGCGACCGGCCGTCGAAGCCGCTGCGCAGCATCCACAGTAGAACGAGCATGATGATCGCGTAGCCGTAGTGCATCCACTCGGACTTGATCAGCCAGGGGAACGGCAGCCCGAGCACGCCGCGCGCGTCGGGCAGTTTCCAGCCCAGCGCGTAGATCTGGACGGCCTGCGCGATGTGCTCCGCCCAGTGCGCGAGCACCACGATCGCGAAGAGGGTCAAGGCCACCTTGTGGTACTTGGTGTTCAGCGCGGTGATCCACTTCGAGGACGTGGCCGCTTCCAAGGTCGTCATCCCGGCTCCAGTTAGTGACGGTGGGTGATAGTGCGGTTTCTCCATAAGTGCCGTAACCGCTTGTAGGTGCCCTATTTCGCGGTGTGCCGACGGTAACTTGGGAGAACGAGCGGAGGGAAGGATTCGCTGTGCGGATGGCCGAGTTGAGCAGGATAGCGGAAGTTCCGATCGCGACGATCAAATTCTATGTGCGCGAAGGCATCCTGCCGCCCGGCGAACGGGTCAAGCCCAATCAGGCCCGTTACGGCGAGCAGCATGTCCGGCGGCTCAAAGTGATCAGGGCACTGCTCGAGATCGGCGGATTACCACTGGCGGCGGTCAAGGAGGTGGTATCCAGCGCAACGCCATGGGCCGAACGGACCGTTGAGGATTTGGCGGAAAGGCATGTCTTTCCGGCGAAACCCGGTTCGGCGCCGGAACTGGCGTTGGCCGCGATCCTCGCGAGGCTGCGTGAGCTCGGCAGGGAAGACGTGCTGGCCGTGCTCGACGACTACGCCGCGGCGATGCGGCGCGTAGCCGAAATCGACGTCTCGCTCGAACATTCGGCGCCGGACACCGTTTTGAGTGACGCTCTGTTGTCGACGTTGAGAAAGCTTGCGGTGCAACAGGTTTCCGCACGTCGCAGCGCTTGACGACAATCTTGACACGCGAGTCTGGCCTGTGGAATTCTCCAGTTACTGACTGGGAGGCATTGGCATTATGTCATCACCCGAGTTGCCTGGACTGGACGTAACGACCCGAGTGCGAGCGAGGGACATCCAGCTCGCGGGCGTCGCCGATGTGCGCCGCCGGGTACTGATGATCTCCGGCGCGATCGACACCACCGGGCACGACGTGTCCGTGTGCGTCAACCTCCCGGAGCCGGGGCGCTGGCAGATCATCAAGTCCGAGACCAACCTGACCGAACAGACCTGGGTCGCCATGCAGGTGGTCACCGATGAGGAGTCGACCTTCGTCAACGACGAGGACACCCTGGTGCTCTCGCGGCAGTTCTCGAAGTCCTTCATGACACCGGACCAGCGGCGTCTCACCTTCTACGACGGTGAAGTGCGCCCCGGCGAAGCGGTGCTGAAGGTGTACACGCTGGAGACGGGCAGCCGCCGTCCCACGTACTCGTACTCCCGCTACAGCCCGATTTCGACCGACACCGCCGAGCAGTCCGAGCAGACACTGCAGGGCCTGATCACCGACGGGATGGGCGAACGGCCGGTCGTCGAAGTGATCGTCCCGGTGACCATCATCGGCTGACGTGATCTCCTTCGTCCCCGAACCGCATCTGCTCGGCTCCGTACGGGGCCGTGACTGGCCCGGATTGCTGCCCTCGCCCGCTTTCGCCGACTCGGCCGTGCCACCGCGCTCGGCCGACGTGGTGATCGCGGGCGCCGGGCCAGCCGGGCTCGCGGTCGCCTCCGCGTTGTGGCATCACGGGATCCGCGATGTCGTGCTGCTCGACCGCGACCGCCCGTGCGGCCGGTTCTTCGGCCGGATAGACCTGCTGCGGCAACGGGTGCTGCGTTCCCCGTACGAGCATCATCCCGGCGTGGAAGGCTTTCGCGACTGCGAGCTGCTCGATTTCGCGCGGATGCACTGGTCCCTGCTCTCCCCGGTGGAGCGCAACGAGATCAGGATGGCGCAGGCCGGGCACCGGTCGGTGGTCCCGATCGACGTGTTCGAGGCCTACTGCGAGCATCTCGTCGCCAGCCACCACATCGGTGAGCGGACCTGGCGGCAGAACGTGCGAGACGTGCTGCCGTCGGCGGATTCCGTGTCCGTGCGCACGGACACCACGACCGTCACCGCGCGGTTCGCCGTGCTGTGCATGGGCGAGTCCCGCCGCGAGGCGCCGGACGGCTGGTGGACCGGTGACGGCGTGCGGTACTGGGACCAGCCGATGCCGCCGGGCGCGGGGCGGGTCATCGTCATCGGCGCCGGGCTCACGGCCGCGCATCTGGTGTCGAACGCGCTCGCCGACGGCGCCGAGGTGCACTGGGTGATCCGCGAGACCGAAGAGCGCTACCAGTGCGCGGACGTCAACTCGAAGTTCTTCCGGCCGGAGGGCCGTGCCCGGTTCGACGGCGTGAGCTGGGAAGACCGGCTGACCCTGATGGGCCGGTTCCGCCGCGCTTCGATCATGTTCGAGTTCCGGCCCGGGTTTCAGCGTGCCGAGGCCGAGGGCAGGCTGATCGTGCACCGCGGCCGGGCCGTCAAGGCGGTGTCCTCAGGGGTGTCCGTCGAACTCGAGGACGGCACCCGGGTCGGCGGCGATCTCGCGCTGCTCGCGCTCGGCACGACGCCGTCGACCGGCTCGGAGGTGCTGCCGGACGAGGTGATCAACGCCCGCGACGGCTGGGCCGACCTCGACGAGCGCACGCTCGCGTACCGGCTCGCGCCCCGCGTGCACGCGGTCGGCGCCACGGCGGGCATGGTGCTCGGCCCGGCCGCCCGCAACATCGACGGCCACCGCGTCGCCACCGCACGGGTGGCCGCGGCCGTGGCGGCAGGCCTGCTCGACCGGCCGCTGGTGCCGGATCTGGCGGTCTCGCGTGGCTGACCACGACACCCGGTTCTCGCTGCCCGGCGTCGACGACCCGCCGTCGACCGAGGCTGGCGTGATCCTGATGGGCCTGGACGCCGAACGCCTGCTGGCCGGGCTCGGCCTGGCGATGCTCGCCGACGACCCGGCGCTGGTCACGCTGGCCGTCGACCGGGTTCGTCACGGCGCGATGACCCAGTTCACCGCGGCCGGCCTGGTCGAGACGGGCGCCGCGCGCTGGCTGGCTTTGCGTCCCGCGCTGGCCGAGACCGGCATCCCGTCGACCACGAACGGCTCACTGCGCCGCTCGTGGGAACACACCCTGCGCGTGGTGACCGGCGTCCACCCCGGCCTGGGCCCCGGCTCGGCGGCCTACCTCACGGCCTGCTGGTTCCGCCGGGACGAGGTCGACGCCCTGGCCGCCCCCTGACCTGGGTCAGAAAAGCCCGAAAGTGGCTTTCGTCAGATGAGACCTGACGAAAGCCACTTTCGGGCTTTCGAAGGCCGGGTTTTAAACGGCGATTTTGGCGGGGTGGGGGTGCCTGCGGAGGGCGGGCAGGGCCAGCAGGACGGGTGGGTCGAAGGAGCGCTTCGCCCTGAGCTTCAGGTCGGCGGGTGGTGTTTCGACACCGGCCTTGGTCTGGACGGGGCCCTGATAGCCGACGTAGGGCGCGTTGGCCCACGCCGGTTCGGTGACGCAGTGGGCGACGACGTGCCAGAAGCCGTCGGGGACGCCGTCGAGCTCGAAGGTGCCCGGCGCGTCGACGATGGCGCAGCGGACCGGGTTGCCCTCGGTGAGCCGCCGGGGGAACAGGCCGACGAAGACGGCCATCGGCGGGACGCCAGCGGGAATGGTGAGCGTGCCGCGCACCACCGAACCGCCGGCCGCCGTCCGCTGGGGCGCGCCCCCGTTCGGCACGACGCCGCCGAACTTGCGGTACGCGGTCGGTGAGACGCCGACGCGGCTGCTGAATCGCGAGCTGAACGTGCCGACGCTCGCGTAGCCGACCCGGTTGCTGATGTCCGCGACGGTGATCGAGGTGGACAGCAGCAGGCGCTTGGCCTCGGCCAGGCGCATCGCGGCGAGGAAACGGCCAGGGGACACGCCGGTGGCCTGGTGGAACATCCGCGAGAAATAGAATTTGCTGAACATCGCGGAGCGGGCCATGTCGTCGATGGTCACCTGCTCGCCGAGGTGTTCGCGCATGGTCCCGATGGCACGCTCCACAGCGCATCGGACGGTTTCATCCATCATGGCCTCCCCTCATTGACCCGATTCGTTCCAGGTCAACTGGAGATTAGTGTTCGCGCCGCTCGCGCTGTAGTTACCCGATCACCGTCCGGCATGTAATTTTGAGCCTCCCCGTATGAGAAATACATGATCGAAAAGGTGACCACGTTAGGGGTTGACGGTGCGGCCTTTTGGAGCATGCGAAAGGCACGAACGGGTGGTGCGGCGTCCACTGGATGGGAGCGGGTGACGCCGAGCACACTTCAACGTGTCAATCAAATGTTTCACGAAGTGGCGGGGGAGTTCCCGATGAACATTGTCAAGTCTGAGCGAGTGAACGTCTTCTTTTCGGAGATCGGCTACAGCGGTGATGTCCGGGACGCCGGCATCAAGCTCGAGATCGACCGGTTCGACCAGTGGACCAACTGGCGCATGCCGGGAAACACGGTCACCGACTGCATCTGTTTTGTTCCGCCGATGGCCGAAGCGGCTTGAGCGGAAACCCCAAGGCCCCGGCCGTCGACCGTGCTCCAGGGCGGTCGGCGGCCGGTTCCATGCCGGGAATGCCCGCCCATCGGGAACAGTGTTAGATATGTTGTTCTCAGCGGAGGGGGCTTTCTATGATCAGGGTCCTGGTGGCCGAGGATATGCATATCGTGCGTGGCGCCCTGGTCGCGCTGCTCGGCCTCGAGGCGGATATCGAGGTGGTCGCCGAAGCGGCCACCGGTGACGAAGTGCTGCCCGCCGCCAGAGCGGCGAGACCGAACGTCGCCGTCATCGACATCGACATGCCCGGCAAGGACGGTTTGAGCGCGGCGGCCGAACTGCACGAGTTCCTGCCCGAATGCCGCACCTTGATCCTCACCAGCCTCGGCAGCCCCGGCACGCTGCGCCGCGCGCTCGCCGCCAAGGTCGGCGGTTTCCTGCTCAAGGACGCGCCCGCCGACAAGCTGGCCAACGCCATCCGCGGGGTCGCCGCGGGCCGCCGCGTGGTCGACGGGGAGCTGGCGATCGCCGCCTGGGACTCCGAGGACTGCCCGCTGACCCCGCGTGAGATCGAGGTGCTCCGGCTGACGGCCGCCGGCGCCGATCCCGTCGAGATCGCGGGCCAGCTCTTCCTGTCCGCGGGCACCGTGCGCAACTACCTCACCACGATCGTGTCCAAGGTCGGCGCCAAGAACCGCTTCGACGCCATCCGCATCGCCCGCGACGCCGACTGGATCTGAGACGGCTACACCGGCACCACGGCGCGCAGCCGGAACCGGCCGTCTTCGGCCACCGCGGCGGTGAGTTCCCCGCCCAGCGCGCTCACCCGGTCGGACAGGTTCCGGATCCCGTTGCCGCTGACCTCGGTGCCCGGCTGCGGCGCGGCCTGGCCCACCCCGTCGTTCACGATGTCGAGCCTGACCTCGTCACCGAGCTGACGCACCGCGATGTCGCACTGCTCGACCTTGCTGTGCCGCAGCACGTTCGTGACCCCTTCCCGCAGCACGACGGCGAGCACGGTGGTCACCGGCTTGGGCAGCTCCCCCAGCTGGAGGTCCATCTTGACCTCCACCTCGGCCGCCGCCAGCACAGCCTGCGCCGAGCGGGACTCCTGATCCAGCGACAGGTCGCGGTACCCGGTGGCGACCGAGCGCACGTCCGCCAGCGCCTCGCGGGACAGGTTGAGCACGTCCTCCAGCTCGACCGTCGCCCGACCGGGGTCGACGGGCAGCATGCGGTCGGTGAGCTCGGTCTTCAGGGCGATCGCCGACAGGCTGAGCCCGAGCAGATCGTGCAGGTCACGGGCGAACCGGAGCCGTTCCTCCGCGACGGCGACCTCGGCCAGCCGCCTGCGGGTGGCCGCCAGCTCGGCGGCCAGCCTGGTCATCCAGCTCAGCGCGAACACGATCAGGCCGGTGTTCACCGTGGCCACGGCGTTGAAGACGATGCCCTGCGGGTCCGCGGCGAACCCGCCCCGCACCCAGACGACACCGGCGACCACGGCCGCGAACACCGTCCAGCCCGCGACCGGCCGGAGTACCAGCAGCGCGGTGCCGGCCAGCCAGCCAGGCAGGCTCACCCAATTGGCCTTCAGCTGGATCAGCGGGAGGAAGATCAGGCAGGCCTGGACGAACAGCAGCCCGTAGCCCTGCCGGGACTGCAGACGGGCTGTCGGGCGGGTGAAGAAGGACAGCTGCAGCACCAGCAGCGCCGCCAGGTAGCCCGCGGTGAGCGCGATCTGCCATGGCGAGCTGGTGAGGTACAGCAAATGGACGAGTGCGGCGACGCACATCCCGGAGAACACGATGGCGACCGCGGTGCGCGTCTGCCTCGTGCCCGGATGCGAATCCGGATCCTGCGCCGAAAGCCCGGACCGCCCCTGCCGCCCGCTCGCCCCGTGCTCGTCGGGCAGCGGCAGCCGGGTGTGCAGCCGGGTGCCGTCCGCGCGCTGGTCGACGGTGACCGTGCCGCCCAGCGCCTCGACCCGCTCGGTCAGCTTGGGGATCCAGTCGTCGTCGGACTCCGCCGGCGCGTCGCCGTCGCTGGTGATGTCGAGTGACACCATCTCGTCCGTCTGCCGGACGGTGATCCGGCAGGTGCTGACCTCGCTGTAGCGGAGCACATTGGTCACGCCCTCGCGCAGCACGGTCGTCAGCACCGTGCGGAACTGGACGGGCAGGTCGCTCTGGTCGAGGTCGAGTTCGGCCTCGACGTCGGAGGCGGCCAGCAGCGACTTGGCGATCCTGGCCTCGCCCTCCAGCGACAGCTCGCGGTAGCCGCTCGCGACCGAGCGCACGTCGGACAGGGTGCGCCTGGCGATGTCGGTCATGTCCGAGAGCACCGCTCTCGCCCGCTCGGGGGCCCGGCGCAGCAGCCGGTGGGTCAGCTCACCCTTGAGCGCGATCGCGGAGAGTCCCATGCCGAGCAGGTCGTGCAGGTCGCTGGCGAAGCGCAGGCGCTCCTCGGCGACCGCGCCCTCGGCGAGTTCGGCGCGCGCGTCGTTCAGGCCGGTCACCAGCCGGGAGAGCTGAGTCAGCAGATACACGTAGAGGCCGGTGACCAGCACGACCAAGACGTCGTAGAGCCGGTCGAGTGTGCCCGTCTCCAGCGAGATCTCGATCGGGATCATGCTCAGCACGATCGCGCTGAACGTGATCCAGCCGGGTAGTGGCCTCAGTACCAGCAGGACGCTGCCCGCGAGGAAGCTGGGCATGTCGTCCAGGTCCCCGCCGAACAACAGGATCGGCAGGTAGCCGAGCAACGCCTGGAGCACCAGCACGCCACGGCTCAGCGAAGAGCGCAGCTGGGTCGTCGGGCGGCCGAAGTAGAACAGCTGGATCGCCACCAGGGTGCCGGTCACCACCGCCAGTGCGATGAGCGTGCTGCCCTTGGCCCCGGATTTGGCCGCGCTGAACAACTGGACGGCGAAGTACCCGGCGAACACCACGGTGACGATCGCGTTGGCGAGGTGCACTGCTTGGCGAGGCCGCCGGTCAGGCCCGGCGGCTCCCCGCGACTGCGCGGTGATCGTGATCTGATCTTCGTCCGGCATAGGCACCCCAGTCACCAGCTCGCTCGTAACCCCCAAAAGGTCGTGCCGGGCGAGCGGCACAGGGGATTTTAACCGACTGCGGCTCACTGGGAAGTCACCTAGCCGGTCCCGCGCGCATTTCTAGCGTTTTGTCATATGGAAGAGGCCGCACGGGACCGGCTGGATACTCAGTGGACGACCAGGCCCTCGGAGGGCGCTGGCGTCGCGTCGACGTGGAAGATCTCCGAAAAGGTCTCCAGGTACTCCTGTGCGCCTTTGACGATCACGCGTCCGTCCGCGATGGCAGCGGACGCGTTGACCTCGCCCTTGAGCAACTGGTTGAGCACGGCCGGGGTCTTCGGCTCGATGCTGATGTCGGGCGTCTCGGCACCGCAGCCTTCCGCGACCTTGACCGAACCGTCGGCGACGACCGCGGTCAGGGTGAGTGTGCCGAGCCTGAGCTCGAAGGTGATTCGCTTGTCCAGCGCGGATTCCGGGCGGAAAGCGCCGTAGAGAGCCAAGATCGCCGCGTCGGTGGTGATCACCTCGTCGGGGCACGGCTCGGTCAGCGAACGGGCGCCCCACATGCCGAGCTGCAGCACGATCTGGTCGAGCTCGCCGCCGTATTCGGTCAGTTCGTAGACCACGGAGGCGTCCAGCTGCGGGGTGACCCTGCGCCGGATGACGCCCCAGTGCTCGAGTTCGTTGAGCCGGGTCGAGAGGATGCTGGCCGGGATCTTCGGCAGGCCTGCCTGCAACTCGGTGAACCGCTTGGGGCCTAGCACCAGGTCTCGGACGACGAGCATCGACCAGCGTTCGCCGATCATCTCGATAGCACGGGCGAGGCCACAGAACTGGCCGTAGCTACGAGCATTCATACTTGGGTCCTCACTCTTTCCTGTGACTGTCAGGGATCTCAGCGGCCATGTTCACCCTCGGCCAGCAGTTCGTGGTGCAGCAGCTGCAGTTCGTCGCAGGGCTCCACCCCCAGCTCGTCGTTCAGGCGGGCGCGGAGCTGGCGGTAGAAGGCCATCGCGTCGGAGCGGCGGCCGCTGCGCCCGAGCACCCGCATCAGCTGCCCGTGCAGGCTTTCGTCCAGCGGGTTTCCCGCGACCAGCGTGCGCAGCTCGCCGATGAGCTCGAGGTGCATGCCGCCGCGGATCTCGGCTTCGATGCGCAGGCTGAGCGCGCTGCGCCGTTGTTCGAGCAGTTCCACCACATAGCCGGAAAGCACGGGTCCGCAGTGCACGTTCGACAGCGGCGGTCCGGACCACAGGTCGAGCGCCGAGCGGAAAGCGGTGGCGGCGCCCGCGTATTCGCGGCGGCGCAGCAGTTCGCGGCCGCGCAGGTGCAGCCGCTGGAAGCCGAAGACGTCCACCTGCTCGGGGTCGATGCGCATGAGGTAGCCGGGCGGCTTGGTGACGAGCAGCGACTCCGCGTCGTCGGCGAGGCCGTTCTGTTCGATGCAGCGGCGCAGGTGGTGCACGTAGGTGTGCATGGTGGTCCGCACGGTGCGCGGCGGATCATTGGCCCATAGCTCGTGCATGATCGAATCGACGTGCACGATCTTTCCCGGCCTGGTCACCAGCATCGCCAGCAGCCGCAGTACTTTCGGCGTGGTCGGCGCGTAGTCGACGCCGTCCTTGAGCACCTCGAGTGGCCCGAGCACATTGAACCGCACCGCCGGCTGTGTCGACTCGTCGCGCTCGGTCAGCAGTGGTGCGTATCCGTCCATCGCCGCGCCTCCCCAGATGCATCCATCGCCGGAACCCCCGCTGTCTGTGCTTTCCGACAGTGACAGAGTGGCCAACCGGGTACCAGTGACCGTGCCATCGCGGTACTCGTGCGTTTCCCCGGTCGCCGTATGCGAAATCCATAGGCGGGACATGAATGTTTCGCTGGCCCGGGCGTCGCGGCTCGACCACCATGACCTCATGGGGAAGCGCATCCTGGCAAGGTTCCTTGACTTCAAGCGGCACCTCCGCGCGGAGATCAGCGAGGGCGACGGCGCCTACCTCTTCTCCGAAACAGGCGTGATCGCCATGCGCGGCACGCAGATCGCGGCGCTGGCGTCACTGCTGGACGGCACGCGCGACTTCGAAGGACTGCTGCGCGCCAAGCCCGCCGGCATGGAGACCGAGCAGGTCGCGGCCCTGCTGGCCCAGCTCGTCGAAGCCGATCTCGTCACCCTGCGCTCGCCCGCCGATCCCGGCATCGACGCGCGCACGCTGGCCTACTGGGATGCCTGCGGCGTCGACCCGGTCGCCGCCGAGCAGCGGGAAAAGTCCGCGCGCGTCGAGGTGCTCGCGCTCGGCGACAGCACCGACGCGGCCCTTGTGGACCGTGCGCTGCGTGACGGCGGGCTGTGCGTGTCCGGTGGTGACGCGGATGTTTCCGTGGTGTTGTGCGACGATTACCTCGATCCGCGCCTCGCCGAGATCGACCGGACGCATCGGATGACCGGACGGCCGTGGCTGCTCGCGAAGCCGGTCGGCGCGCAGGTGTGGCTCGGTCCCGTTTTCCAGCCAGGGGAATCGGCGTGCTGGCACTGCCTGGCGAACCGGCTGTGGGGGCAGCGGCACGCGGAAGCCTGTGTGCAGGCGGCACTCGGGCACGAGGGCCCGGCGGCCCGGCCCGCTTCGGCGGTGCCGCCGCTGACCTCCGCCGCGGCGCACCTGATCTCGCTCGAAGTGACAAAATGGCTTGCGGGATATCGTTATCCCGGCCAGCACTGCGTGTGGGTGCTCGACTCGCTCGACCTGCGCGGCCGCCTGCACCAGCTGCAGCGGCGGCCGCAGTGCCCGCAGTGCGGCGACCGCGACCTGGTGGCCCAGCACGCGATGAAACCGGTGGTGCTGGCCGAATCGAAGAAGGCCAGCTGTGGCGGCGGCGGGCACCGCACGCTCACCGCCGTGCAGATGCTGGAGAAGTACCGGCACCTGGTCAGCCCGGTCACCGGCATCGTGCGTGAGGTCACCCGCGACGAGTCGAGCCCGTCCTTCGTCAACGCCTACCGCTCCGGTGTCAACGTCGTGCGCTCGATGACCGGGATGGCGAGCCTGCGCGCGAACCTGCGCGGGGAGAACGGCGGCAAGGGCGCGACCGCGCTCGACGCCGAGGTCGGCGCGCTTTGTGAGGCCGTGGAACGCTTTTCGGGCAGTTATCAGGGCGACGAGTTCCGCGTCTTCGGTTCATTGAGGTCGTTCGGGTCCCACGCGATCCACCCGAACGACTGCATGCTCTACTCCGAACAGCAGTATCGCGACCGGGTGGCCTGGAACCGCGAACACGGCGTCATGCAGCGGGTGGGCGAGCCGTTCGACGAGGACAAGGTGCTCGCCTGGACCCCGGTGTGGTCGCTGAGCGCCCAGACGCATCGCTTGCTGCCCACCGAAATGCTGTACTACGGCGCGCCGGACGAGCGCGGGCTCCGGTCGCTGCGCGCGGATTCCAACGGCTGCGCCGCGGGCAGCAGTGTGGAAGACGCCATCCTGCAGGGAACCCTGGAAGTGATCGAGCGCGACGCGGTCGCGTTGTGGTGGTACAACCGGACGCCGATGCCCGGCGTCGACCTCGGCGGGTTCGGTGACCCGTGGCTGGAGGAGATGACCCAGCGCTACGCCGAGATCGGGCGCGAGCTGTGGGCGCTGGACGTCACGTCCGATGTGGGCGTGCCGGTGATGGTCGCGGTCTCGCGCGAGCTGGGCAAGCCGAGCGAGAACATCATGCTCGGCTTCGGCGCGCACCTCGATCCGCGCACGGCGCTGCGGCGCGCGGTGAGCGAGCTGAACCAGATGCTGGCCGTGCTCGCCGACGGCGACTGCGAGTTCGACGACCCGGACGCCCGTCGCTGGCTGCGCGGCGCGACCGTGGAGAACCAGCCGTACCTGCTGCCCATGGGTGGCGTGCCCGCGCGCAAGCCCGCTGATTTCCGGTTCGCACATCGTGCCGATATCCGCGACGACGTGGAGGCGCTCGTGCGCAAGCTCGGCGAGCGGGATCTGGAAACACTGGTATTGGACCAGACCAGGCCGGACGTCGGCCTGCCCGTCGTCAAGGTGATCGTGCCGGGCATGCGGACGTTCTGGGCGAGGTTCGCACCTGGCAGGCTGTTCGACGTGCCCGTCCGGCTGGGCCGTTCGGCCGAGCCGACCGCCTACTCGGAGCTCAACCCCTTCCCCCTGTTTCTGTGAAAGAGCGTAGAGGTTCGTAAATGGATTCACCGGAGCCGCCCGCGACCATTCCACTGTGGTCGCTCACCGAGGACACTCTGGTGGAGATCGGGGAGAACGGCTCGCTCGTGGTGATGACGCGGTGGGGCGAGTTCGGCGTCGAGGACGCCGGCGTGCTGGCGGTGGAATCGTTGCGGCGGATGGCGCTCGGCCCGGTGAGCCTGCGCAACGTCACCGCGGGCGCCCAGTGGCTCGGCGAGTTCGCGCCGGGATTCGTGGCGCTGCGCCGGGTGTTGCGCCAGCTCAGCGGTTCGGTCGTGCACTCGCTCGGGCTGCCGGACGGCAAACGGCCGTTGCTGTCGGTGATCCCGGTCGGGCCGGGCCCGGTCTTCCGGCCGGAGCCGGTGGCGGCCGACCGCGCGATCCGGCTCTCGCGGTTCGCCGTGCTGCGCACCGGCGAGGGCGGGATGCTGCTGGAAAGCCCCGACGCGCCGTTCCTGGTGCTGCTGTCGCGGCCGTGGGCGGTGCACATCGCCACGGCCTTCGCCGAGTCGTGCACGATCCACGACATCGTCGCCGGCACCGGGCTGGCCGAGCAGCTGGTCGCCGACGCGGTGCGCTACCTCGTCGCCGCGGGCGTCGTGCTGCTCGACGGCGCCGACGCGGACTTCGCCGAAGACGACGACGAAGATCTGCGGCACTGGTGTCACCACGAGCTGATGTTCCACGCGCGCAGCCGGACGAGACTCGCCTGTGGCCGCCCGGAATCCGTGCGCGGGCCACGCGCGAGCGCGCCGCCGGTCGTCAAGCCGGTGCCCGGCGGCAGGCGGTTCTCGTTGCCACAGCCCGACTTGGCCGCGGTCGAGGACGCGCCGCTGACCGAGCTGCTGGAGACCGACCACGTCTGCCCGCGATTCCCCGACCGGCCGATCACCGTGGCGCAGCTGGGTGAACTGCTCTTCCGGGCAGCGCGGGTCCGCTCAGTGGGACCGGCCCATCTGCCCGCGCAGGAAAGCCACGAGGCCTCGCAGCGGCCGTATTTTTCGGTGGCCTGCCTGTACGAGCTCGAATTGTATTTGACCATCGACCGGTGCCAGGGGCTGCCGCAGGGGATCTTTCATTATGATCCACTCGGGCATTCGGTCACGTTGATCAATGACGCGCCAGCCGACCTCGCCGCCGTGCTGGACATGGCGATGGTGGCGGGAGCAGGCCATCGCCGCCCGGCGGCGCTCGTCACCGTGACCGCCAGGCTGGAACGCACCTCCTGGGCACTCGGCGGGGCCGCTTACTCGACCGCGCTCCTGCATTTCGGTGCGCTGCAACAGACCTTGTATCTGACCGCGAAGGCCATGGGCATGGCGGCGCACGCCGTGCCGCTCGACGCCGGTGACCGCGTCGACCGTGCGTTGGAACTTACTTGGCCCGCGGAGGTCGCGCTCGGCGAATGCGTGCTTTCGGCGTGATTTTTGCCGTCACCTAACTCGCGTCGTCCATCCACGCACGCGTGTCGTCCGTCTAGGCACGCGTGTCGTCCATCCATGTACGGGTGTCGTCCATCTGCGTACGCCGGCCCGGACGGCACGCGTGCACAGATGGACGACGCGCGTACGCAGACGGACGACACGCGTGCACAAATGGACGACACGATGGCCGGAAGCCGTGCGGTGCGCGGGGAATGTGTGCTCGCGGCGTGATTTTTGCCGTCATGTGAGTCGCGGCGGTCTGCTATGGGGGAGTGCGGTTCGCGAAAACACTGTATTAGAGCCATTCTGCTTCGGTCGCGATGCGGATGGCGTCGACCCGGTTGCGCGCGTTGAGCTTCGTGACGACCGTGGCGAGGTAGTTGCGCACGGTTCCCGACGACAGGAACAGCTCGGCCGCGATGTCGGAGACGGTGCGCCCGCGCGCGGCCAGCCGCAGTATCTCGATTTCCCGTGGTGTCAGCGGGCAGTCGTCGGCTTCCCACGCGGCGAGCGCGAGATCGCTGTCGATCACGCGCTGGCCCATCGCGACGGAGCGCACGGCGTTGGCGAGTTTGTTCGACGGCGCGTCCTTGAGCAGAAAGCCCTTGACCTTGGCGTCGAGCGCGCGCCGCACGGTTCCCGGCCTGCCCAGTGAGGTGAGGATGAGCGTCTGGCAGCTGGGCAGGTGCTCGTACAGTTCGACCGCCGCGGTGAGGCCGTCCTTGCCGGGCAGGTCGATGTCGATGATCGCCACGTCCGGGTTGCATTCCTTGGCCGCGCGCAGGATCTGGTCGCCCGAGGCGACCTCCGCGACCACCCTCAGGTCCGATTCCAAATTGATCAGTGCGACGAGTGCCCCGCGCACCATATGCATATCCTCGGCAAGCAGTATTCGGATCACTCCCCAGCCTCCGTTCCACACCGCGCCGCCAGTGTACGGGATTGCGCGAACCTGTGGAATTCACAAAAAGCATAATCAGCGGAGGGTAAAGAAAAACTCACTGTCCGTCATCGGTCCGTTCTCCATTCGTGCCGACCGCCCGCAAGGCTTGCTCCCTGCGGAGCAAAACTCAACTGCTCGTCAAGTGCCTCGAAATCGGCGGCAGGTTATCTGGAGTCCGGCAGAAGTGACCCGTGAATTCGAGGTTTGACGAGGTTTGATAAATATGGAGCAACGACCGGAAGATCCCAGAATTCGTTCCGCGCCCACCTCGCTGCAGGTGGCCGTGCGGCAGGTGATCGCGTCGATGCACGCGCGTTATTTCGATCCGATCACGCTCACCGAGCTCGCCTCGGAGGTGTTCGTCAGCCCGTTCCACTTCTCGCGCGTCTTCGCGAAGGCGACCGGTGTGACGCCGGGCCGGTACCTCACGGCGATCCGGCTCTTCGAGGCCAAGCGCCTGCTGCTGACCACCGCGCTGACGGTCTCGGACATCGTCTGCAGCGTCGGATACTCCAGTGTCGGCACGTTCACCAGCAGGTTCACCCGCGCGGTCGGCATGACGCCGACGCAGTACCGGGAGCCCGAGGTCGGCCAGCTGCTGCTGGCGCTGGCCCCGAACTTCCGCAGGCTGCCCTCGCTGTCGACCCTGCGCAACCTCGGCCGCAACTGCGCCTCGTCGACCGTCGGTGACGGGGTCATCACGGGTCGCATCGTGATGCCGGAGGGCGCGCCGCCCGCCGACGTGCTCATCGGGGTGTTCGCCGAGGCCATTCCGCAACGTGGCCCTGTCGCGTTCACCGGGAAGGTCAGCGTCCGCTCGACCGATTTCGAGATACAGGGCGTGCCCGACGGCGACTGGGTCGTCATGGCGGTCGGCGAGCACTCGACCGGCCCGTCGCAGTCGCGCTTCTCGACCGCGATGCAGCCCTACTCGGTCCGCGTGCGCGACGGCCGCGCGGAGCACCTCAAGATCGCGATGCGGGCGCCGCTGGCGACCGACCCGCCGATCGCCATCACGCTCGCCTCCCCGTCGTCCCCGTACGGCAACCGCCTGGCTGTCCCGCGCCCTGGTGGCCTGCGCGCGGTCGCCTGAACCGAAGGAACGAGATCAACATGCCGAGTTTGCTGGGCGTACTGCGCAAGCGGATCTTCGCCCCGTCACTGGCCTCGGTCGGCTTCGCCGGCCGGGGCTTCGCGGTCACGCCCACCGAGGCGACCGCCAGGCTCGAGACGATCCCGCAGTCGGTCGTCACGGGGTTCGAATGGGGGATCGAGGGCCCGGAGCTCTGGGAGATCGAACGGCGCCTCGACATGGTGGAGCCGCTGCTGCGCGGCTTCGCCTACGAGGGCGCCACGATGGCGGCCACGCTGCTCGACGTCATGCCGGGCCGCAAGCGTGACCGCACGGCCAAGCTGCTCGAAGGGCCGGGCCGCCAGCACGTGTTCCTGGCCTACATCGGGATCGGGTTCGCGATGGCCAGGCTGCCGAGGGTGCTCTGGAAGAAGGTGCTGCCCGAGCTGACCGACGTGCCGTATCACCCGACGATGAGCTGGCTCGCGGTCGACGGCTACGGCTTCGACCGGGCGTACTTCGACACGAAGCGCTGGGTCGACGAGCAGCACGTCTCGGCGCCGTACCCGTGGGCGGGCGCGCCCGAGTACTTCCAGCGCGCCGTCGACCAGGGGATTGGGCGGGCACTCTGGTTCATCAACGGCGCCGATGACCGTGCCGTCGCCGCCGCGGTGGACCGGTTCCCGGCCGAGCGCAGGCCCGACCTGTGGGCCGGGGTCGGACTGGCCGCGACCTTCGCGGGCGGCAGCGACGAGCTCGGCCTCGCGAGGCTGCGGGAATCGTCCGGCGCGCACCACGATGAGCTGGGCCTCGGCGTCGTCTTCGCGATCAAGGCGCGCACGTTCGCCGGGTTCGTGCCCGAGCACAGCGAACTCGCCGCGCGGGTGCTGGCCGGGCTGACCGTCGATCGCGCGCGCGAGATCGCCGACAGTACCGAGGTCACGGCCCACGAGGGGCCAGAGCCCGCTTATGAGCTCTGGCGGCAACGGATCCGTGATCACTTCGCGATCGGCGAGCAGCGGCTCGCCGGCTGAATTCGCAATTCAGGAGAAATCCGCCCGCAAGAGTGAAGACGCTACCGCCTCCCAGCGCATGTGAGCATTTAAGCAGAAATCATCCGAACCCGAAAAAGGGGGCGAGTGCGTTGGGCACAGGCTGGCGCGCTTTACGGCGCCGTATCCTTACTCCGGACGTATCGGAAACCTCTCTCGACAAACGCGGTTTCCACAAGAAGAGCCCGGCCGCTCAGGAATTGCTGGAGACGGTGGGGAAGATTTTCCTCGACGGATACGGGCACGCGGTCGAAGCGCGCATTCCGGCGGACGCCGCGGCCCGTATCGACGAGATCCCGCCCCGGTTCCGCGGGTTCGCCTGGGAAGGCGCCGGAATGGGCTTCGGCATGCTCGACGGGCTGCCCGGTGGCGGCCGTAAGCGGGTCACGGAGATCCTCGATGGACCGGGCGCGCCGCACAACTACCTGATCTACGTCGGGGTCGGCTGGGCGATGGCGCGGCTGCCGCGCTTCCGCTGGCCGTCGCCGACGGAGTTCGACCCGTTGCTGCGCTGGCTGCTGCTCGACGGTTACGGCTTCCACCAGGCCTACTTCAAGACGGCCAAGTACATCGACCAGCAGTACCAGGACCCGGCTTTCAGCTGGCCGAGCCGTGAGTACTCGGCGTACGCGAACCGGGCGATCGACCAGGGCATCGGCCGGGCGCTGTGGTTCATCGGCGGCACCGACGCAGAGCTGGTCACCAGCATGCTCCACCGGTTCGACCCGAGCCGCCACGGTGATCTCTACGCCGGTGTCGGACTCGCCGCCACCTACGCGGGCGGTGTCGAAAAGGCCGAGCTGGAACTGCTCGCCGACCGCTCCGGTGTCCATCGTGGACAGCTGGCGCAGGGCAGCGCGTTCGCAGCCGAGGCCAGGATCGCCGCCGGGCTGCACGTGCCGCACACCGAGCTCGCCACGAACATCCTTTGTGGACTCGAATCGGCGCTCGCGGCGAAGATCACCCAAGACGTCCGCCCCGACGATCCGGTCGACGGCGAGCTGCCCGCTTTCGAATACTGGCGACGGCAAATCGCCGACGAAGTGCTTTCACTGGGAGGTGTTGGAAAATGACCGCGACATTTCGCTGGCTTCACAAGCAGCTGGCCGGAATCGTGGCGCTCGCGCTGATCGCCACCATGTTCCTGATCGGGAAGCTGCCGGAGGTCTCGGCCGCCGACCAGGACAAGGTCGCTTCGGAGTACTCGTTCACGCCGCTGACCATCGCGCTGCCCGCCGCCAAGAAGAACCAGGCGGTCCGCACGGTGAACAAGGAGTACGCGCACATCGAGGCGTGGATCTCCTCGGTCGGTTCCGCGATCGCGATGAACGATCTCGACAACGACGGCAAGAACAACGACCTGTGCCTCGTCGACACCCGCACCGACCAGGTGGTCGTCACCCCGACCCCCGGCGCGGGCGACAAGCGCTACGCGCCGTTCGAGCTGGAGGCGCCGTCGACCAACCCGTACATCGCCCCGATGGGCTGCGTGCCGGGTGACTTCAACGAGGACGGCAAGATCGACATCCTCGCCTACTACTGGGGCCGCACCCCGGTGCTGTTCCTGAAGAAGGCGAACGCGACCACCTTGGACGCGAAGGCGTTCCAGCCGGTCGAGCTGGTGCCGAACCCGAAGATCACCAACGGGCTCTACGACGGCGACATCTGGAACACCAACTCGGCCACCATCGGCGACTTCGACGGCGACGGCCACCTCGACATCTTCATCGGGAACTACTTCCCCGAGGGCAGCCGGGTGCTCGACGACCGGGTCAGCGGCGGCATCACGATGAACCAGTCGATGTCCCACGCCTTCAACGGTGGCGGCAAGTTCATCTTCCGCTTCGTCGGCGCCACCGCGGGCGACACCCCGACGGCGAAGTTCGACTGCACCGAAGAGGCCATCCCGGCTGGCGACAGCCGCCACGGCTGGACGCTCGCGTCCAGCGCCACCGACCTCAACGGCGACGGCCTGCCCGAGCTCTACATCGCCAACGACTTCGGCGCCGACCGGCTGCTGTACAACATCTCCAAGCCGGGCCGCATCGACTTCGTCAACGTCAACGGCGTCAAGGGCCCCGGCGACCCGAAGTCGAAGGTGATCGGCAACGACTCCTTCAAGGGCATGGGCGTCGACTTCGGCGACCTGAACCACGACGGCATGTTCGACGCGTTCGTCAGCAACATCACCACCTCGTGGGGCATCCAGGAGTCCAACTTCCAGTGGATGAACAACGCGAAGGACAACACCGAGCTGACCAAGGACTTCCAGAAGGGCGTGGCGCCGTTCTCCGACGCCAGCGGCCATTCCGGCAGCGCGTGGTCCGGCTGGGGCTGGGACGTCAAGATCGCCGACTACAACAACTCCGGCGAGTCCGTGATCACCCAGGCCACCGGTTTCGTCAAGGGCCAGGTCAACCGCTGGCCGCAGCTGCAGGAGCTGGCGACCGCGAACGACGGCGTGCTGTCCAACCCGTTCTGGTGGCCGAACGCGCGCCTCGGCGACGACATCGGCGGTGACCAGACGCTGCACTTCTTCGCGAAGGCGCAGAACGGCCGGTACGTCGACATCGCCAAGAAGCTCGGCCTCGCCGTCCCGGTCCCCACCCGCGGCATCGCCACCGGTGACACCGACGACGACGGCCTGCTGGACTTCGCGGTCTCGCGCCAGTTCGAGCAGCCGGTCTTCTACCACAACAACGGCAAGTCGCAGGGCAGCTACATCGGGCTCAACCTGACGAACGAGAACGGCTCGCCCGCGGTCGGCGCCGAGGTCACGGTCACGCTGGCCGACGGCCGCAAGTACATCGACCGCGTCGACGGCAGCAGCGGCCACTCCGGCCGCCGCACCAACCAGGTCCACATCGGACTCGGGGACGTCAGCGGGCCGCAGCAGGTGCACCTGCAGTGGCGTGACCGCGCCGGCGCTCTGCACCAGCAAGACCTGCAACTGACCCCCGGCTGGCACAGCGTCCAGCTCGGCTCCGTCGCCAAGGAGAAGTGATCGGCATGGCAACGCAGACACCCGTGAAGGGGCATGATCCGAAGGTCACCATCGCACTGCGCCGGTTCGCCATCTCGATCAGCGTCTTCAACATCATCGGTTACCTGTTCCTCGGCTTCGAGCAGCCGTGGGCCTGGCCGCTCATCGCGCTGGCCACCGGCTACACCACCGAAATCGTGCTGGAGATCATCGGCGCCCGCTCGGAGGAGCGGGAAGTCCGGTTCCGCGGCGGCGGGGTCAAGGGCTTCCTCGAGTTCCTGCTGCCCGCGCACATCACCAGCCTCGCGCTCAACATGCTGACCTACGTCAACGACCGGGTCTGGGTGATGATGTTCGGGGTCGTGGTGGCCGTCGGCGCGAAGTGGATCTTCCGTGCCCCGCTGCGTGGCCGGATGCGGCACTACATGAACCCGTCCAACTTCGGCATCACCATCATCCTGCTGGTGTTCCCGTGGGCGTCCATCGCGCCGCCGTATCACTTCTCCGAGCACATCCCGACCTGGGGCGGCTGGCTGATCGTGGCCATCATCCTGATCTCGGGCACCGTGCTGAACGCGATGCTGACCCAGCGCATGTGGCTCATCTTCGGCTGGCTGAGCTTCTTCGTGGTGCAGGCCGTGGTGCGCGGGCTGATCTTCGACACCGCCATCCCCGGCGCGCTGGCCATGGGCACCGGCATCGCGTTCGTGCTCTACACGAACTACATGGTCACCGACCCCGGCACGACCCCGTCGAAGCCCGCGGCGCAGTTCCTCTTCGGCGCGAGCATCGCGGTCGCGTACGGCTTCTTCATCGCCGTGCACGTGGCGTACGGGCTGTTCCTGGCGACCGCGACCGTCTGTCTCATCCGCGGCCTGTTCCTGTGGGGCCTGCACTTCCACACCAAGTCCAGGCTGGCGTGGGAGGCCGAGCAGAAGCGCACGCAGATCGCGACCGCACCGGTCTCGGCCATCGCGGCCAGGAAGGCCGAGGCCGGCGAAGACGCGGCCGCGGCATGACCACTGCCAGCGGCAGCCGGGCGGCACGTGCCGTGCCGCCCGGCCCGCCGCGCCGTCAGACCTTCGGGCTGCTCAAGAAGCTGTTCACCGACCGGCTCGCGCTGATGACCGAGTCGGCGGCGTACGGCGACGTGGTCCGGATCGCCATCGGGCCGAAGTCGCTGTACCTGGTCAACCACCCCGACCAGGCCAAGCACGTCCTCGCCGACAACGCGGCCAACTACCACAAGGGCATCGGCCTGCGTGAGGCGCGGGCCGCGCTCGGCGACGGGCTGCTCACCAGTGACGGCGAGACCTGGAAGCGGCAGCGCCGGACCCTGCAGCCGGTGTTCCAGCCCAAGCGGATCGCGCGGCAGGCGGAGATCGTCGCCGCCGAGGTCGGCGCGCTGGCCGACCGGCTGCGTTCCAAAGTGGACGGTGAGCCGATCGAGATACTGCACGAGATGACCGGGCTGACGCTCGGTGTGCTCGGCAGGACGCTGCTCGACGCGGAGCTCGGCGGCTACGAGTCGCTCGGGCATTCGTTCGAGGGCGTGCAGGACCAGGCGATGTTCGAAGCGGTGACGCTCGGCATGGTCCCGGCGTGGCTGCCGCTCAAGAAGCAGCTCAAGTTCCGGGAATCGCGCCACGACCTGCGACGGATCGCCGATGAGCTGGTCGAGCGGCGGTTCGCCGAGGAGCTGGCCGGGCGCGACGACGTCATCTCCCGGCTGATCACCTCGGGGTCCGACGACCGCGAGCGGATGCGCGACGAGCTGATCACGCTGCTGCTCGCCGGGCACGAGACCACCGCGAGCACGCTCGGCTGGGCGTTCCACCTGATCGACGAGCACCCGGAGGTCGGCGAGCGGCTGCACGCCGAGGCCGTCGAGGTGCTCGGTGACCGTCCACCGTCCTATGAGGACTTGAAGAGCCTGACGTTCACCGTCTCGGTGATCGAAGAGGTCATGCGCCTGTACCCGCCGGTGTGGCTGCTGCCGCGGATCGCGCAGGAGGAAGACGTCATCGACGGCTACCGCATCCCGGCGGGGTCGGACGTCGTCGTGGTGCCGTACGCGATGCACCGGCACCCCGGGTTCTGGACGGACCCGGAGAAGTTCGACCCCGGCCGGTTCGCTCCGGGTGTGCCGCGGCCGCCGCGCTACGCCTACATCCCGTTCGGCGCCGGGCCGCGGTTCTGCGTCGGCAACAGCCTCGGGCTGATGGAGGCCGCCTTCGTGCTCGCCGTGGTCGCCCGCGACCTGAAACTCGCGAAGGTGCCCGGCTACGAGGTGGTGCCGGAGGCGATGTTGTCGCTGCGGGTCCGCGGCGGGCTGCCGATGACCGTGCACAAGCAGGAGAGGAGCTGAGCGGTGACCGAAGAAGAGACCTTGACGCTGGAGGCGTTCGCGGACACGGTGCTGCCCGGTGAGAAGCGCTCACCGGACGACCGCGCGATCGCGGGTGTCGGGATCGGCCCCGGCGCGGTGGAGGCAGGCGCGCTCACCCTCCTGCAGGAGCCCGCCACGGGCGTCACCGGCGGGCTCGAATACCTCGTGCTGTCGCTGGACAACCACGCCAAGACGTTCGCCGCGGAGTCGGAGATCGAGCTCGAGACCGACGTGCCCGCGTTCGTCGCGCTGCCGTACGAGTACCGGCGCAAGCTGGTCACCAAGCTCACCGCGCCCGGCCACCCGGAGAAGGACGGCTGGGTCGCGCTCGCGTTGTTCTGCAACATGTCCTTCGACAGCGCGCCGCACCTCAAGACCGCGGACGCGCTGGCGCAGGGCCACCCCGGCCTGACGGCGATGGGCTGGACGCTTTCGGACACCAAGGACGGGCTCTGGCAGTTCCCGAAGTACGGCTACGGCCGCAAACTCGCGGAACTCCACCCCGACACGACACCCTCGGGGAGCCCGGCATGACCGACAAGACAGACGTCCTCATCGTCGGCAGTGGCTTCGGCGGCTCGATCACCGCCTATCACCTGGCCGCGGGCGGCGCGAAGGTCACCGTGCTGGAGCGCGGACCCTGGGTGAAGACCGAGGAGTTCGAGCACGACTTCCTGCTCGGGTCGTCGTACACCCGGATCTTCGACTTCGTCGTCGGCGACGGGATGAGCCTGCTCGGCGGCAACTGCGTGGGCGGCGGCAGCGTGGTGTACTTCGCCGCGATGCCGCGCGCGCCGAAGTTCGTCTTTGAGCGCCACGGCAGTATCGGCCGCCGCATGTGGCCGTCCGAAATCACCCGTGACTCACTGGATCCTTGGTATGACCGGGTTTCCGAGTCGCTGCCGGTGTACAAACAGGACTGGAGCGACGTCTCGTACGCGGGCGGGCTCTGGGGCGCGCTGTGCAATCACTCCGGCCGGACCGCGAACCCGGCGCCGGTCGCGGTGGACAACACCAAGTGCACCAACTGCAACTGGATGATGGCGGGCTGCCGGTTCGACGCGAAGCGCTCGATGCTGACGAACTACCTGCCAGCGGCCATCGCGCACGGCGCCGAGATCCGCCCGCTGCACGAGGTGCAGAAGCTGACGCGCAACGAAGACGGCGGCTACCGCGTGCACTACAACATCATCGACGACGAGGACTACCGCCTGCACCACGAGAGCGGCACGATCGACGCGAAGATCGTCATCCTCGCCGCCGGCGCGGGCGCCACCCCGGTCATCTTGCAGCGGTCCGAGGCGGCGCTCGGCAAGATGCCGCACGGCGTCGGGCGGTACTTCTCCGGCAACGGCGAGCGGCTCAACACCGCGGTGCTCAACGAGGACCGGGTGCGTGAGGTGCTCGGACTGTCCCGTGAGGACGGCAAAGCCTATGCCGCCAACCAGATCGGCAAGGGCCCGACGGTCGCCAACTGGGACAAGCTCGACGGCTCGCTGCCGGAATACGAGCGGTTCTCCTTGGAGCAGCTGTACTTCCCGCCCGGCCTCGGGACGATCCTGGCGCAGGTTCCCGGTTTGGACTCGCCTGCCTGGTTCGGCCCGGAGAAGAAGGAAATGATCAAGAAGTGGGCCTCGTGGCTCACGATCTTCCAGATGACCGAGGACGACAACGAGGGCGTCTTCGGCACCCCGCCGCCGACCGGGAACGCGTACCGCATCTCCCAGCAGATGCTCGGCCGCGGCCCGCTGCGCTACGACCCGACGGAGAACACCCGCCGCGGCTGGGCGCTCGCCGACGCGGAGTGCAAGGAGATCCTCGAAAAGGACGGGCTGGCCACGGTCGCGCCGTGGACCAACGACGTGGTGGGCGCGTACACCGTGCACCCGCTGGCGTCCTGCCGGATCGGGGACGACGCGGCCACCTCGGCGCTGCACCCCAACCACGAGCTGCGCGACCACCCCGGCATCTTCGTCACCGACAGCTCGTCGGTGCCGGGCGCGCTGACCGTGAACCCGGCGATGACCATCGCGGCGCTCGCCGAGCGGTCGGTGCCGGGCATCGTGCGCGCGGCGCAGGAGCGGGGCGTGGACGTCAAGTACGGGGCGCCTTCGCCACTGGGCGAGACGGCCGGCCGCGACGGCGTCATCCGCCTGCCCGTCACGGTCGCCGGGAGCTGATCATGGCGCCCACCCCGATCCGGCTCGCGCTGCGTGGCGCGCTGCGTGAGGTCCGGTACGTCACGGCCGTCCCGCCGCGTCGCGCGGCTGGCCTGGTCGGCGAGGTCTATCGGCAGGTCGAGCGCGACTTCGGCATGCTCGCCCCGCCGATCGCGCTGCACTCGCCAGCGCCGGAGGTGCTGGCCGCGAGCTGGACCATCCTGCGCGAGTCGCTGGTCGCGGGCGGGCTGGCTTCCCGTGCCGACAAAGAGGTCGTGGCCTCGGCGGTGTCGCGGGCGAACACCTGCCCGTACTGCGTCGAGGTGCACGGCATGGCGCTCGGCTCGCTCGGCAGGGCCGAGGACGCCGCCGCGATCTCCGGCGACCAGGAGATCGGGGACCCGTCGACGCGGGCGCTGGCCGAATGGGCGCGCGGGGGAGACGGGTCGGTGGCGCCCGAGCTGCTGCCCGAGCTCATCGGCGTGGCGGTCACGTTCCATTACCTGAACCGGATGGTCAACGTCTTCCTTGGTCCGTCGCCGCTTCCAGCAGCGGTGCCGGCGTCGGCGCGCCGGGTGGCCCGAGCCGTGCTCGGTCAATTCTTGAAGCCCAGTGACGCCTCTCCCGGTGCATCACTGGTGCTGCTGCCCGACGCGCCCCCGCCGGGAGATCTGGACTGGGCCAAGGGAAACGAGACCATCGAGGCCGCGTTCACCCGCGCGACCGCCGCGGTCGACGCGGCCGCGCGCGAGTCCGTGCCCGCCCGGGTGCGTGAGGTCGTGCAACGCGAACTCGCGTTCTGGCCGGGCACCTCGGCCGCGCTGAGCGCGTCCTGGGTCGAGCCCGCGATCGCGGGACTGCCGCTGAGCGAACGGGCGGCCGCGCGGCTCGCGCTGCTCACCGCGATCGCTTCGTACCAGGTCGACGAGTCGGTGGTCGGCACGTTCCGGCGGTATCAGCCGTCGGACGGCGCGCTGGTCGAACTGGTCGCCTGGGCGAGTCTTTCCGCCGCCCGTTCGCTCGGGAAACGGCTGCTGCATGACGTGAAATCGAGTGAGAGGACGGAAAAGTGACAGACGTGATCGCCGCGCTGACCGCCGAAGCCGCCGAGTTCGACGCGCTGTTCGCCGAGCTCGAAGCGGACCGCTGGGCAACGCCGACCCCGGCGCCGGGCTGGACGGTCGCCCACCAGGTCGGCCATCTCGCGTTCGTGTTCCAGATCGCGGGCCTCGCCGCGTCCGACCCCGAGGGCTTCACCGCGATGACCGCGGGCGCCGCGAAGGACTTCGACGGCGCGGTGAACGCCGCACTGCAGGCGTTCGTCAACGACCCGCCCGAAGCGCTGCTGGGCCGCTGGCGCGCCATCCGGGACACCGGGATCAAGGCGCTGGCGGCGGTCCCGGCCGACCAGCTGGTGCCGTGGCTGGTCAACCCGCTGCCGCCGTTCGTGCTGGCCTGCGCCGGCATGATGGAGCTCTTCGCGCACGGCCAGGACATCGCGGACGCGCTCGGCGTCGAGCGGCCGCGCACCGACCGCGTCCAGTTCCTCGCCGGGTTCGCCGTGCGGGTCTGGGACTTCGGTTACCAGGCAAGGGGACTGACCCCGCCGGACGTCGAGTTCCGCTTCGAGCTGACCGGGCCGTCCGGCGCGGTGTGGACGTTCGGCCCGGAGGACTCGGACCAGCGGATCACCGGCGACGCGGTCGACTTCTGCCTGCTGGTCACGCGCCGCCGTCACCGCGACGACCTGGCGCTGACGGCCGTCGGCGAGCACGCGGACCACTGGCTGGACATCGCGCAGGCCTACCGCGGCCCCGCTGGCGAAGGCCGCAAGCCCGGCCAGTTCCGCAAGTAGGACTCGTGCGCGTTCCGGGCGGTTCTAACCGCCCGGAACGCGCACAACCCTCTCTACCCAGGGAAAAGCCATGCGTGTCCTCTTCACCACCGCGCCGCTGTCGGGCCACTTCTTCCCGCTGGTCCCGCTCGCGTGGGCGTGCCGGGCCGCGGGCCACGAGGTCCTGGTCGCCACGGCCGCCAGCTACGTCCCGTCCGTGGTGCGCGCCGGACTCCCCGCCGCCGCGACCGCGCCGCCCGCCGACTTCGTCGAGCTGGCGGCGGAGACCACGCCGGAACTGGGCGTGCCGGGCGCGGACGTGCGCGAGGTCGAACGGCGGCTCCGCTACGGCCACGGCATGGTCTTCGGCGAGATGGCCGCGAGCGGGCTCCCTGGCATGACCGAGCTGATCGGCCAGTGGTACCCGGACATCATCGTCAGCGACCGCGCCGAGTTCGCGGGCCCGGTCGCGGGCGCCCGTCACGACATCCCGATCGTGCAACTGCACTGGGGCGTGGCCGAACTCCCCGAGTACCGCCTCGGCGCCGAAGCGGTACTCGGCGAGCGCCTCCCGGATCCGACCTGGGTGCTCGACCCGTGGCCCCGCGTCCTGCGCCTGCCGCACGCGTTGCCGCATCACGGCATCCGCCACGTGCCGTACAACGGCGACGCCCCCGTGCCCGGCTGGATGCTCGCGCCCCGCGCGAAGCCGCGTATCTGCCTCACCATGGGCACCCTGGTGCCCCACATCGACGTCCGCGGCCTCGCGCCCCTGATCTCCGAGACCCTGGAGAACCTGGCGGACCTGGGTTTCGACCCGGTGCTGGTCGCCGACGAGAAGGCGGTCGCGGCCTGGGAGCCGCTGCCCTCGGTGGCGGAACACGTCGGCCGGATGCCGCTTTCGGAAGTCCTGCGCGCCAGCGACGCGGTGATCCACCATGGGGGACAAGGAACTTCGCTGACCGCGCTGGCGGCCGGGCTCCCGCAGCTGGTGCTGCCCCAGTTCGCCGACCAGTTCGAGAACGCGGCGGCCATCGTGCGCTCGGGCGCGGGCATCCGCCTGCGCCCCGAGGAGATCTCACCCGAGACCTTGGCCAAGGGCTGCCTGCGCCTGCTCGAGAACGTCAGCTTCGGCGAAGGCGCGGCGAGCGCGGCAGCCGCAGTCGCGGCCCAGCCCTCCCCGGCCGAGATCGCCACCTCCCTCGAGGCCATCAAGGACTCGTGAGTGGTACGGCCGGTTCTAACCGGCCATACCACTCACGACCCCTCCCTGCGGCCGCCGTTTGTATGAAGGCTCCCTTCATCCCGTATAGCTGGATGAAGGGAGCCTTCATCCAGCCTGGTCTGATGAAGGGAGCCTTCATACAACGCGGCTGTATGAGGGGAGCCTTCATACAAGCGCCCACGACCCCAAGGTCGGGTAGGCGGCGCGGGGATTGTCCAGGCAAGGCCAGGCGGGATAAAGCCCGCTTTATCCCGCGCCTGGCGTGGGAGCTTGCCGAAGGAACAAGGGCCACCCTTGTAACGCTCGGCGTGACAAGGGCCACCCTTGTGTCGTCCAGGTTCCCGGGCGTCCCAACGTTGGGAACGAGGCGCTCACAACGCTCAAGGTTGCGAACGTGGCGCTCACGCGGCCGGGCCGGGGCGACCCGCGGACCTGGCGCGGGAGGAGAAGACCGCTGGGCGGTGGGCGGGAGACAGTGGGGAGAGGCATTCGTCGAGGCTGGAGGTGGGGGTGTGGCGACCGATCCGCTCGCGGTTCCCGAGTTCGAAGCCCCGCTGCTGCCCAGCGTCCCGCTCGAGCCCGCGTCGTTCGAGAACGACCGGCTCCGGCGCACCGTCGACTACCGGCATGTGAGCGCCAGGCGCGCGGTGATCGTGGTCGGGCCCTACGCCGAGCTGCGCGACGCCGTGCTGCACGCCGCGCGCTGCTGCCTGCCCGACATGACCTTGTTCGCCGAGGGCGTCGACCGGCTGCTCGTGCCGCCGCCGATCAGCCGCCGCCTCCCGGTCGTGGTGGACGCGAAGGAACGCGGCCAGCTCTACAAGAAACACATCTTCGACGTCTCCGTGCGCACGCTGAGCGGGAAGCTCGTCGAGTACTGGGAAGGCCTGAAGCTGCGCGTGCTCCGCGAGGGGCACGCCGGATTATGGGCGCCGCCGCTGCTCGGCGCCTACCTTGAACGTGCGCTCGAACGCCTGCTGAGCGGAAGCCGCGCGGTCGCGGTCGAGCCCGATCCGGCCATTTTCGACGGCCTGGCCGTGGTGGACGAACGCGTCCAGGCGCGGCTGGCCATCGGCAGGGCGCTCGGCACCCCCGCCGACGTGCGGTACGGCGAGGACGGCAGGCCGAGGCTCCCCAGTGCGGAGGTGGCGACGGCCAGGGCGATGGGACTGACGCTGGCCGTGGTCGCGGACGAGCCCGTCGCCTGCGCGCTGGAGCCCGCCGATCCCGGCGTGACCGGCTGGGACACGCAGCTCGCCGCGGCGGTGAAATGCCTGGCAGACCTCGGTATGACCGGAAAACCGGAAATCGTGGAAGTGCACCCGGACGGCTGGGCGCTGTGGCGCGCGGGGGACGGCTATGCCGCCACCTGGGTCACGCCCGTCGACAGCCGGGCCAAGTCGGCGGTGTTCGCGGTCGGATCGGTACGCCGTTCCGTTCCGTGACCATTCACTGTCCTCAAAGGACAGAGAAATTCTCCGAGCATGCCCGTAGTGCGGTGGCGGGCATCCCAAGAGAAGACGCCGCGCCGAACCAAGAGCATCGTGGAACCCGGATTCGTAACACAGACGGCTAATTGGAGTGCGGTGGCATGGGTAGTGAGCGGATCTCGATCGTGGGTATCGGCCTCCGGTACCCGGACGCCACGTCGGCGGCCGAACTCTGGGAGAACGTGCTGGCCGGGCGCCGGGCGTTCCGGCGGCTCCCCGATGAGCGGATGAACCGCGAGGACTACTTCTCCTCGGATCCGAAAGCGCCGGACCGGTTCTACGCCCAGAAGGCCGCCGTGCTGCGCGACTACGAGTTCGACCGCGTGAAGCACAAGATCGCGGGCAGCACCTTCCGGTCGACCGACACCACGCACTGGCTGGCGCTGGACGTCGCCGCGCAGGCGCTGGCCGACGCGGGCTTCCCCGAGGGCGAGGGCCTGCCGAAGGCGGGCACCGGCGTCGTCATCGGCAACAGCCTCACCGGCGAGTTCTCCCGCGCGAACATCATGCGGCTGCGCTGGCCGTACGTGCGCCGCACGGTCGCCGCCGCGCTGAAGGACCGCGGCTGGGACGAGGACGACACCGCGGGCTTCCTGCAGGACCTGGAACTCCAGTACAAGTCGCCGTTCCCCGAGATCGACGAGGACACCCTCGCGGGCGGGCTGGCGAACACCATCGCGGGCCGCGTCTGCAACCACTTCGACTTCGCGGGCGGCGGGTTCACCGTCGACGGCGCTTGTTCGTCGAGCCTGCTCGCCGTGGTCACCGGGGCGAACGCGCTCGTGAACCGCGACCTCGACGTCGCGATCGTCGGTGGTGTGGACCTCTCGATCGACCCGTTCGAGGTGATCGGCTTCGCCAAGACCGGCGCGCTCGCCAAGGGCGAGATGAAGGTCTACGACAAGGGCTCCAACGGCTTCTGGCCCGGCGAGGGCTCCGGCATGCTCGTGCTGATGCGCGAGGCCGACGCCGTCGAGCAGAACCTGCGGATCTACGCGTCGATCTCCGGCTGGGGTGTTTCTTCCGACGGCAAGGGCGGCATCACACGGCCCGAGGCCGCCGGTCACCAGCTCGCGCTGAGCCGCGCTTACGAGCGCGCGGGCTACGGCGTCGAGACGGTCTCGTACTTCGAAGGCCACGGCACTGGCACCGCGCTGGGTGACGCCACGGAGATCGAGGCGCTGTCCGGCGCCCGGCGTCAGGCCGACCCGCTCGCCGCGCCCGCCGCGTTGAGCACGATCAAGGGCAACATCGGGCACACCAAGGCAGCGGCCGGGGTCGCCGGGTTGATCAAGGCGACCTTGGCCGTGCACCACCAGGTCATCCCGCCGGGCACCGCGCACTTCGAGCCGCACGAGAAGCTCACCGGCGACTCCGCGCGGATGTACGTGCCCTCGACCGCGGAGCTGTGGCCTTCGGACCGGGCGATTCGCGCCGGCGTCTCCGCGATGGGCTTCGGCGGGATCAACTCGCACGTCGCCGTCTGCGAGGGCCCGGCCGCGTCCCGCCGCCGCGACCTCGACAGCGAGACCCGTCAGCTCGTGGCGAGCCGCCAGGACGCCGAGCTGCTGCTGCTCGACGCGAGCGACGCGGACCAGCTGCGCGAGCGCGTCACCGACCTGATCCCGGTCGTCGCCAAGCTGTCCATGGCCGAGGTCACCGACCTCGCCGGCGCGCTGGTCAAGGAACTCGGCGGCAAGCCCGTCCGCGCGGCGGTCGTGGTGACCACCCCGGACGACGCCGAGCACAAGCTCACCCGCCTGCTGGCGCTGCTCGACGAGCGCGGCACGGAGATCTTCTCCGACAAGGAAGGCCTGTTCGTCTCCGAACGGCAGACGGCGCCGAAGGTTGGTTTCTTGTTCCCCGGCCAGGGATCCGGCAAGGGCGCGGTCGGCGCGATCCGGCGCCGGTTCCCCGCCGCCGACGAGATCTTCTCGGTCGCCGGGCTGCCCGCGAACGGCGACCAGGTGGCCACCGAGGTCGCGCAGCCGCGCATCGTCACCGGCTCGCTCGCCGGGCTGCGCGTGCTGCACCACCTCGGCATCGAGGCCGGTATCGCCGCCGGGCACAGCCTGGGCGAGCTGACCGCGCTGTACTGGGGCGGCGCGCTCAACGAGCGTGAGGTCGTCCGGCTGGCGCAGGTCCGCGGCAAGGTCATGGCCAAGGCCAGCGACGGCGGCGGCGCGATGGCGGGCATCGCCGCCTCGGCGAACCGCACCGAGGAGTTCATCCGCGGCGAGGACGTCGTCATCGCCGGGTACAACGCGCCGGGCCAGACCGTGGTCTCCGGCCCGGAAGCCGCGGTCGAACGCGTCTGCGCCCGTGCCCGTGCCGAGAACGTGACCGCCACGCGGATCAACGTCTCGCACGCCTTCCACTCGCCCGCGGTGGAGCCCGCGGCCGTCGCCTTCACCGAGCACCTCGCCGGATTCGACTTCGCCAGGCTCGAACGGCCCGTCGTGTCCACTGTGTCCGGTGACGTGCTGCACGCGTCCGAGGAGCTGCGCGAGCTGCTGCGCGACCAGGTCGTGCTGCCGGTCCGCTTCCGTGAGGCGGCCGCGAAGGTCGCCGAGCGCAGCGACCTGGTGATCGAGGTCGGCCCCGGCCGGGTGCTGACCGGGCTGATGGCGGAGATCGCGCCCAGCACCCCGGTGCTGGCCATCGACACCGACAGCGCCTCGCTGACCTCGGTGCTGCGGATCGCGGCCGCCGCGTTCGCGCTCGGCGTCCGCGTCGACACCGGCGCGCTGTTCGACGGCCGGGTCGTGCGGCCGCTGCCGCTCGACGGCGCGATGACGTTCCTCGCCAGCCCGTGCGAGTCCGCGCCCGCCATCGGCGCCGGGCTGACGGTCGACGCCAAGCGCCCCGAGCGCGACGTCGCCGCGGCGTCCACTGTGGAGGGTGGCGGCAACGCGACGCTGGAGCTGCTGCGCAAGCTGGCGGCCGAACGCGTCGAGCTGCCGCTGGAGACGGTCACCGCCGACACGCACCCGCTCGACGACCTGCACCTGAGCTCGATCACGGTCGGCCAGCTGGTCAACGACGTGACCAGGGCGCTGGGCCGTCCGGCGCTGGAGGGCATGCCGAACTTCGCCACCGTGTGCCTGGGCGAGCTCGCCGAGATGATCGATGAGCTGGCCTCGACCGCCAAGCCGGAGGACAACGCCGGTGGCGGCGAAGTGTCCGGTGTGGACACTTGGGTCCGGCCGTTCGCGGTCGACTACGTGCCGGCGCCGCGCCCGCCCGCCGCGCTCGGCTCCGCCGGGGTCTCGACGGCCGAGTGGTCCGTCTACTCCACCGACGGGCATCCGCTCGCGGAACCGCTGCGCGACGCGCTGGCGCATGCCGGTCTCGGCGACGGCGTGCTGCTGTGCCTCCCGGAGGACTGCGACGACCAGCACATCCGCCTGTTCCTCGACGCGGGCCGCGCGACGATGGCCGCGCCGAA
This sequence comes from Amycolatopsis xylanica, assembly GCF_900107045.1. Lineage (GTDB taxonomy): Bacteria > Actinomycetota > Actinomycetes > Mycobacteriales > Pseudonocardiaceae > Amycolatopsis > Amycolatopsis xylanica. The sequence continues at coordinate 276,947 of NZ_FNON01000003.1, read as the reverse complement.
CGGCACGCGGTTCGTGGTGGTGCAGCACGGACTCGGCGCCTCGGGCCTCGCCAAGACGCTGCGGCTGGAGGACCCGTCGGCGAAGACGACGATCGTCGACCTCGCCGAGGTGGAGCCCCGTGACGCGCTGGGCATCTCCGAGGCGGTGTCCATCGTGGTCTCGGAGGTCGCGGCGACCAACGACTTCACCGAGGCACGCTACGAGCTGGACGGCACCAGGCTCATCCCGAGCCTGAGCGTCTCCGCGCCTTCGCCCACCGGCTCGGTCCCGCTCGACGAGACGGACGTGCTGCTGGTCACCGGTGGCGGCAAGGGCATCACCGCGGAAAGCGCACTCGCGCTGGCCAAGGACTCGGGCGCCAAGCTCGCGCTGCTCGGCCGGAGCGACCCGGCGGGCGACGCCGAGCTCACCGAGAACCTGGCCAGGATGGAGGCCGCGGGGCTCACGGTCGTCTACGAGCGCGCCGACGTCACCAACGCCGAGCAGGTCCGCGCCGCGGTCGCCCGCGCCGAGGCCGCGCTCGGCCCGGTCACCGCGATCATGCACGGCGCCGGGCGCAACGAGCCCGCCGCGTTGTTCGCCTTGAACGAGCAGACGTTCAAGCAGACGGTCGCGCCGAAGATCGGCGGCCTCAAGGCGGTGCTCGACTCCGTCGACCCGAACCGGGTGAAGCTGCTGGTCACCTTCGGCAGCATCATCGGCCGGGCCGGTCTGCGCGGTGAGGCGCACTACGCCACCGCCAACGACTGGATGACCGAGCTGACGCTGCGCTTCGGCCAGGAGTACCCGCAGGCGCGCGCCGTCGCGCTGGAGTGGTCGGTCTGGTCCGGCGCTGGCATGGGCGAGAAGCTGGGTGTGGTCGGCGCGCTGCTGCGTGACGGCATCACGCCGATCCCCACCGAGGTCGGCATCGACGTGCTGCGGCAGGTGCTGGCCGACCCCGAGGGCCCGAACGTCGTGGTCGTCTGCGGCCGCACCGCCGGGCTGCCGACGCTGCCGGTCGAGACGGCCGAGGTGCCGCTGGCCCGGTTCGTCGACCGCGTGCTGGTGCACTACCCGGGCATCGAGCTGATCACCGAGGCCGACCTGTCGGCGGGCAGCGACCCGTACCTGGCCGACCACCTGCTCGACGGCGCGCTGCTGTTCCCCGCGGTCATCGGCATGGAGGCGATGACGCAGGTCAGCGCGGCCGTGCTCGGACGGCCCGGCGTGCCGCTGCTGACCGATGTGGAGTTCCTGCGGCCCATCGTGGTGCCGCCGGACGGCTCGAACACGATCCGCCTGGCCGCGCTCGCCCGCGACGAGGAGCACGTCGACATCGTGCTCCGCAGCGCGGACACCGGGTTCAGCGCGGATCACTTCCGGGCCAGGGTGCGGCTGCCCCGTCCCGAGCTGCCCGAGTCGGGCGCCCCCGCGCGGAGCACGGAGATCCCGCTCGTCGCGGTCGACCCGATCAGCGAGCTGTACGGCGAGGTTCTGTTCCAGGGCAAGCGTTTCCAGCGCGTCACCGGATACCGCAGGGCGAGCGCCCGGCACGCGGTGGCCGAGATCTCGACCTCGGAGTCGGTGTCGTGGTTCGCCCCGTTCCTGCCGCAGGAGCAGCTGCTGGCCGACCCCGGCACCCGCGACGCGATGATGCACGCGATCCAGTGCTGCATCCCCGACGCGACGCTGCTGCCGCAAGGGATCGAGAAGCTGTACCTGGCCCAGCCGTCCGATCAGGACAGTGACCTCGTGGTGCTCGACGCCCGCGAACGCTCGCAGGACGGTGACACCTACGTCTACGACCTCGACATCACGTCGCCTTCGGGTGAGCTGGTCGAGCGGTGGGAAGGGCTGAGCCTGCGCGCGGTCCGCAAGCGGGACGGCGCGGGTCCGTGGGTGCCGACGATGCTGGGCTCGTACCTGGAAAGGGCGTGCGAGCGGGTGCTCGGCGGGCAGCGTGCGGTCGTGGTCGAGCCGGACCCGGCCGGGGCTCCCGCCAGGGAGACGGCCGAGCGCCGTGCGCAGACGGAACTGGCCGCGAGCCGCGCGGTCGACCGGCCGCTCACGATCCACTACCGGCCCGACGGCAAGCCGGAGGCCGGCGACGTCGAGGTGTCGGCTTCGCACACCTCGGAGCTGACGCTGGTGGTCGCGGGCAGCGGTTCGCTGACCTGTGACATGGAAACCGCCGTCGCCCGCACCGAAGAGGACTGGGCAGGCCTGCTCGGCGAGGACCTGCTGGCCGTCGGTTCGCTGCTGGCCTCGGAGACGGGGGAGTCCGCGGACATCGCCAACACCAGGGTCTGGTCGGCGCTGGAATGCGTGCGCAAGACCGGCGCGATGACGCAGGCGCTCACGGTCGGGCGGGTGGACAAGGACGGCTGGGCGCTGCTGTCGAGCGGTTCGGCCCGGATCGCGACCTGGGCGACCACGGTCAACGGCAAGCCGGATCCGATCGTATTCGCTGTTCTTCAGGGAGAGGACTGAGCATGTCCGGGTACTACGAGATCCGCCACACGGTCGGCTTCGAAGAGACCAACCTCGTCGGCAACGTCTACTACGTGAACTACCTGCGCTGGCAGGGCCGCTGCCGCGAGATGTTCCTCAAGGAGAAGGCGCCGACGGTGCTGGAAGAGGTCCGCGACGACCTGAAGCTGTTCACCCTCAAGGTCGAGTGCGAGTTCTTCGCCGAGATCACCGCCTTCGACGAGCTGTCCATCCGGATGCGCTTGGAGGAGCAGACCTCGACCCAGGTCCAGTTCGCCTTCGACTACGTGCACCTGCACCCGGACGGCGAGCGGCTGGTGGCGCGCGGGCGCCAGCGGATCGCCTGCATGCGCGGCCCGAACACGGCCACGGTGCCCTCGCGGGTGCCGGAGGCGCTGCGCGAGGCGCTGGCCCCGTACACCCTCACGGCTGGGGTATGAAGTGGTCGAGCCGGTATTGAAGGGGCTGCTGCCACCTCGGCGGCTCTCCTCGCAGACGGGCCTGCGTGAGGTGATGGCCAAGTTCGCCACCGGCATCACGGTGCTCACGGCCGGCGGCGAATCGGGCCACGGCATGACGGCCAACGCGTTCAGCTCGGTCTCGCTCGAACCGCCGATGGTCCTGTGCTGCGTTTCCCGCGCCGCCAGGATGCACTCGGCGATCGAGGCGGCGGGCTCGTTCGGCGTCACGATCCTCGGCTCGGGGCAACGGGAACTGTCCAAGTACTTCGCCGACTGGCGGCGTCCCGGCGGGCTCGCCCAGTTCGACGACGTGGACTGCACGTTCGGCAAGCACACGGGCGCGCCACTGCTCAACGGCGCGCTCGCCTGGCTCGAATGCCGGCTCGCCCACGCCTACGAAGGCGGCGACCACACCATCTTCGTAGGCGAGGTCCTGTCCGCCAGCCGCGGAACCGCCCAGGACGCCCTCGTCTTCTACGGCGGCGGCTACCACGACATCGAGCCCCGAGCCCGCCAATCCGCTTAAACCCGAAAGTGGCTTTCGTCAGATGGGATAGCCCGAAAGTCGCTTTTGGCAGGTAGGACCTGACGAAAGTGGCTTTCGGGCTAAAACGAACACCGAGAGGGGTGGGTCGGATGCTGGTGGGGGTGACCGGGGGTACCGGGTTCGTGGGCGCCCACTCGGTGGCCGCGATCGTCCGAAGTGGACACAAGGTCCGGCTGCTGGCCAGGGAGGAGTCCAGGGTCGCCAAGGCACTCGGACCGCTCCAGGTCGACGCCAAGGCGGTCGACGTCGTCGTCGGCGACGTCACCGACGAGAAGGTGGTCGCGGCGTTCGTCAAGCCTGCCGACGCCGTGCTGCACGCGGCGTCGGTGTACTCGTTCGACAGCCGCGACCGCGAGGCCATGGCGCGCACCAACGTCCGCGGCACCGAGGTCGTGCTCGAAGCGGCGCGGAAACGGGGCACCCCGGTCACGCACGTGTCGAGTGTCGGCGCGCTCTTCCCGTCGCTTTCGGCGACGATCGGCCCTTGGTCGCCGATCGGCAAGCCGAAGGAGACGTACCTGGCGACCAAGGCCGCCGCGGACGAGGTCGCGCGCAGGCACCAGGACGAGGGCGCGCCCGTGGTCATCACGTATCCGCCCGCGCTGCTCGGCCCGCACGACCCGCACCTGGGCGACCAGAACGCGCGGCTGCGTGACGTCCTGCGCGGCCTGATGCCGTTCTGGCCGTCGGGCGGACTCCCGCTCGGCGACGTCAGGGACACCGCGCTGATGCACGCCGAAGCGGTCACCGCACCCGGCGGCAGCCGTGTTTTCGGGCCGTCGCACTTCTTGACGACCCGTGCCTATCTCGAGACCGTCCGCGCGGTCACCGGCCGCGCACTGCCCACGCTTTTCTTGCCAGCCAAGGCGATGTTCCCGATCGGCAAGACCGCCGATTTCGTCCAGCGCGGCTGGCCCTGGCATATCCCCGCCGAGTACGGGGCGCTCTACACCTGCGCCGTCGCGGTCCCTGCCGACGACGGCGCGCCGACCGCGGGCATCGCCCCGCGTGAGTTCACGGACACGGTGACGGACAGCGTCCGCTGGCTGCACCGGACAGGGCGGCTGACCGCCAGGCAGGCGGGCACCGCCGCGCACACCCAAATCCGAAAGGCGATGGCATGACCACGAACGAGGCATCCGCGGAAACCACCGAGACCGAAGAGATCTCCCTGCTGATGTTCCAGCCCGCGCCGGTGCGCACCCCGCAGCTCGCCCGCGGGCTGCGCTGGAGCGACGTCGTGGCCGAGATCGAGCGCGACAAGGACCGCCTGGGGCGGGCGGCGTGAGCGAAGGGGCCGGGTTCGCGTACGCCCCGCCGCCGGAGGACCGGTCTTGGCGTCAGCTGAGCCGGTCCTCCGACGGCAGGGTGATTTCGCTTATACAGCAAGCGAAATCGATGGAGCTGCTGCGCGCGCACCGGGCGGAGCAGCGGGCGCTGATCTTCGACGGCAACCCGGCCGCGGTCGAGCGCCAGCACGCGCTCGGCAAGCGCACCGCACGGGAGCGGCTCGACCTGCTGCTCGACGAGGGGTCGTTCACCGAGGTCCAGCAGCTGACCCGGCGCCGCTCCGGCGGCCCGCACACCGACGGCGTGGTGGTCGGCTCCGGCACCATCGACGGGCGCCGCGTCTACGTCTACGCGCAGGACTTCACGCTGTTCGGCGGCTCGCTCGGCGAGGCGCACGCGGCGAAGATCCAGAAGGTGATGGACCTCGCGGTCGCCACCGGCTCACCGCTGATCGGGCTCAACGACAGCGGCGGCGCGCGCATCCAGGAGGGCGTGCTCGCGCTGCACGGCTACGGCGGCATCTTCCGCCGTCAGGTCGAGGCGTCCGGGGTGATCCCGCAGATCAGCGTCGTGCTCGGCCCGTGCGCGGGCGGTGCGGCGTACTCGCCGGCGCTGGCGGACTTCACGTTCATGGTCCGCGACACGGCCAGGATGTACCTGACCGGCCCCGACGTGGTCGAAGCCGTCACCGGGCACCGCGTGTCGCACGACGAGCTCGGCGGCGCGGACGTGCACGGCTCACTGTCCGGTGTGGCCACCGTCGTGCACGACGACGAGGAGAGCTGCCTCGAGGACGTGCGCTATCTGATCTCCATGCTGCCCAGGAATTATCTGGAGCAGGCGCCGCACACCGGTTCTTCGGACGCCGAAAACGACGAGCGGCCAAGGCTCGCCGAGATCGTCCCCGTCGAGCCGAACCAGCCCTACGACATGCGCGAGGTCATCGCCGAGATCGCCGACGACGGTGAGTTCTTCGAGATCCACGAGCTGTGGGCGGGCAACGTCCTTTGTGCCTTCGCCAGGATCGACGGGCACGTGGTCGGCATTGTCGGCAACCAGCCGCTGGTGTTCGCGGGCGTGCTGGACGGCCCGGCGTCGCAGAAGGCGGCGCGGTTCGTGCGGTTCTGCGACGCGTTCGGCATCCCGCTGGTGACGCTGGTCGACGTGCCTGGCTTCCTGCCGGGGGTCGAGCAGGAGCATTCCGGCATCATCCGGCACGGCGCGACGCTGCTGTCCGCCTACTGCGAGGCCTCGGTCCCGCGCGTGCAGGTCATCCTGCGCAAGGCGTACGGCGGCGCGTACATCGTGATGGACTCCCGCGCGATCGGCACCGACCTGTCGCTGGCCTGGCCGACGAACCAGATCGCCGTGATGGGCGCGGAGGGCGCGGTCAACGTGCTGCACCGCAAGGAGCTGGCGAACGCGAAGGACCCCGCGCGGCTTCGCAGCAAGCTCGTCGCGGAGTACACCGAGGAGTTCATGCACGCCGGCTACGCGGCCGAGCGCGGACTCGTCGACGACGTGATCGACCCGGTCGACACCCGCTCGGCGATCGCCAGAGGCCTGGCCATGGTGCGCGACAAGCGCAAGGCACTGCCCCAGCGCAAGCACGGGAATCCGCCGGTATGACCGAGATCAGGATCGAGCGTGGCGTCCCGGACGCCGAAGAGCTCGCCGCGCTGATCGCGGTGCTCGCCTCACTGGCCGCCCAGCCGCGGCCGGTGAGGCATGCCCCGGTTTCCCGGTGGCGCGGGCCCGCCTGGCGAGAGTCCACTCTGGACTCAACTCGCCTTCGGTAACTCTTCCTCGTAAGACCTGCGCCACGTGCTGTGCCCAGGGTGCACCGCCAGGTAGCGGATGACGCCGTCGATCAGCGGCTCCAGCTCGGCCTGCTCGCCGTCGGCGAAGGGCGCGCCGCAGACCGCGCAGGTCCGCTGGCGCTTCACCACGCTCATGCGGCTTTGTCCACTTCTTCCGAGCTGTCTTCGGCGACGGCTTCGTATTCGTCATCCGCGAAGAGTTCATAAGGGTCAAGGTATTCAGTCATTTTTCACTCCCCATGCAGTGTGTTTTCTGCTATAGCAAGGACACCGCTTCGGGGCAGTAACCGACAACTTTTCCATTGCGCCGGTCCTGGGCAAGATCGAAGAAGACCGGCGAGGCGTGCCACCGGCACACTGGGTTGTGCTGCCGGAGTCCGCTCTTTTTGGCGAGGAGGCCACCGCATGGCTATGCGCCTCCGGCTCACCGAGGGGTTGCCTGTGCTCGAACGGTGGGCCGCGTCGGCCAGCCAGGCTGACAAGAACGCCATGTACAAAGCCCTGTTCTCCGTGGGGGATGGCACGGCGTTCCTGATCTACGACGTGTTCCCGGAAGGGACGGCGAAACGGTTCATCTTCCAGGTCAAGGAAGATCTCCGGGTGAAGATCGGGATTCACGACAAGGAGACATTCGATATCCTGCACATCGGTGCCGAAGTGTGATGAGGGAGAACGGATGTTCCTGAAGTCCCTGCCCGCGGATTCCCATCTCCTGCAGGTGTTCCAGGCCAACCCGGACACCGCGCGCCCGCTGCTCGACCTCCACGAGGTCGTCCTGCGCGGCCCGTCGGTGTTCACCCCCGGCGAGCGCGAGCTGCTGGCCGCGTACGTCTCGGGCGTCAACAGCTGCGACTACTGCCACGGCATCCACACGGTGACCGCGGAGGCGTTCGGCGTGCCGGAAGGGCTGCTCACCGCGGCGTTGACGGACCTCGACTCCGCCCCGATCGACGACAAGCTCAAGCCGGTGCTCCGCTACGTCGGCAAGCTCACCCGCACGCCGGCCAAGATCACCGCCGAGGACGCCGAAGCGGTCTTCGCGGCAGGCTGGGACGACCGCGCCCTGCACGACGCGGTCGTCGTCTGCGCGCTGTTCAACTTCATGAACCGCATGGTCGAGGGCCTCGGCATCGAAGCAGGCCCCGGCTACGCGGCCACCTCGGGCAAGCGCCTCCACGACATCGGCTACGCGGGCCTCGCCGAGCACCTCGCCTGAGAACGGGATAAAGCGGGCTTTATGCCGGAGCGGGATAAAGCCCGCTTTATCCCGGGCCTAGGGCAAACGCGCGAGCAAGGCCAAGGTCTCCGCTTCACGCAGGCGCTGCCCGGACGACCGATGCAGCTCGAGCGCCAGCTCGGCGTGCTTGCGCGCGTCCTCAGGCCGTCCGAGCGCGAGATTCACCGCAGCCAGCGCATGTCTTGCCCTGCCAAGGAACAGCGCCCACCCGTGCTCCTCGCAGAGCCGTAAAGCCTCCACGGCGTGCTCCTGCGCGAGCAACGGCTCCCCGCGCGCGAGCATCAGATCCGTCAGCCCCAGCAGGCCTTCGATCCGGACCGGGGTGTGCCCGACGTCGTCGGCGATCCGCAGTGCGTCGAGTTCCAGCCTCAGCGCCTCGTCCAGGCGCCCGAGGTGATGCTGGACCTGCGCGAGCCCGTGCAGCGACTCGCTCTTCCACCGTGGCTCGGCGAGTTCGTGCAGCTTGACCCGTGACTGCTTGATCAGCAGCTCAGCCGTGGCGTCGTAGCCCAGCGAAAGGAAGACGCCGCCGAGCTGCTCCAACGTGTAAGCGTGCCTGGCCTTCACGCCGAGCGCGGCCGAGGCCGCGAAGTCCGCGTCGGCCTCGGCGGTCCGGCCGAGCTGGTGCAGAGCCCACCCACGCGCGGCGAGAGCGTTGGCCTGCAACGCTTTGTCACCCGAAGCCTCCGCCATCCGCCGCAGGCGATCGGCCGCCCGCTCGGTCCCTTCGGCGTCGCCGAGCGCCATCTCGCACTCGATCTCCGCACTCAGCGCGGTGGTCCGCACTCGCTCCAGCCCGTGCTCGTCGCCCAGGCTCAACGCCTTGCGCGCGTGCCTCAGCGCGATGTCGTGCCTGCCGTGGAACAGGTACGCGATGGCCAGGTTGAGCCGCATCCCCGCGGCGCCTTCCCAATCGCCGAGCTCGAGCCACAACGCGATCGCCTGGAACGAGTGATCCAGCGCGCTGTCCATGTCCCTGGCGACGTAATGCGCCAGCCCGAGCGTCCGGTGCATCGCGGCCTCGAGCGCGGCGTCACCCAGCCGTCGCGCGGAGGCGAGGCCGAGTTCGCCGGTCGCCAGCCAGTCGCCGATCTGCCGGTTCAGCCAGAACACCCCGCGCAACGCGTCCACCAGCCGCGTGCACAGCAGATCGGCGCCCAGCTCGTGGGCCCATTCCGTGGCGGCGACGAGGTTCTGGCCCTCCGCTTCGAGCCAGCCCATCGCGTCCGGCCCGTCGGTGAACGCCCGGCCCGCCTCGCCGGCGGGGGAGTTCGCGAGCGGGCTCAGCACGGCGGTCGCGTTGCCGACGCTCGCCAGGTAGAAGCCCAGCAACCGGGTGACCGCCGCGTCGTCGGCGCCCCGGCTCCGCGCGTACAGCTTGATCAGGTCGTGCAGGCGGTAGCGGCCGGGCAGGTGCTGCTCGACCAGATGCGTCGTCTCCAGCTCGTCGAGCAGCCCGGCCGCGTCACCGCCGTTCAGCGCGGTGACCGCGTCGAGCGCGAGGTCCGGCCCCGGCGCGACGCTGAGCAGCCGCAGCAGGTCCTGGGCGGCGGGCCGGACGGCGCCGTACGACAGGTCGAACGCGACCGCGACGCTCGCGTCCGGGTCGCCGTCGATGCGGAGCTGGGTGAGCCGGTCGCCCTCGGCGAGCCTGCCAGCCAGCCCCGCGACACTCCCGTGCCTGGTCAGGTTCGCGGCCGCGACGCGCAGCGCCAGCGGCAAATGCCCGCACAGCTCGGCCAGCCTGGCCGCGGCCGCCGGATCCGCCGCGACCGTGTCGCCGCCCAATATCCGCGCCAGCAGCGCCGAGGACTCGGCCGCCGACATCGGGTCCAGGGTGATCCTCTTCGCGTCGTGCAACGCCGACAACCCGGTCAGCGCGTTGCGGCTGGTGACGACCACGAAACAGCCCGCGGAGCCGGGCAGCAGCGGCCGGACCTGGCCCGCGTCCGCGGCGTTGTCGAGCACGATGAGCAGCCGTTTACCGTCCACAGTGGAGCGATAGAGCAGCGCGAGCGCCTCCGGCTCGACCGGGATGTGCGCGCCTGCCATGCCGAGTTCGCGCAGCAGCAGGGTCAGCGCCACCTCGGTGGCCATCGGCCCGGCCCGGTCGAACCCGCGCAGGTTCACGTACAGCTGGCCATCGGGGAACAGGTGCCGTGTGCGATGCGCCCAGTGCACGGCGAGCGCGGTCTTGCCGACCCCGGCGGTGCCCGCGATCGAGGTGATCACCACCGCGGTGCCCTGCGCGCCGCCGTGAATCCGGTCCAGCTCGGCGAGTTCGGCCGCCCGTCCGGTGAAACTCGGCAAGTCCATCGGCAGGCAGGCGGGCGCGCCAGGACGCTCTTCGGCGAGCCGCTGTTCGAGTTCCGCGCATTCCCGGAACACCCGCCGCCGTTCTTCGTCCAGCTCGGCGCCCGCTTTCCGCAATACCGTGCTTTCGATCCCCTCGAGCGCCGGTTTACGCCACAGTGACAGCGCTTTCCGGAATATGCGAACCGATTGGCTCGCCCGCGCCGAAGCGACCAGTTCGGTGAATCGCGCGAGATCCGAACAGTGCGCGGGCAGATCGAGCCGATAACCGGCCTCCTCGGTCACGACCGCCGAAGCGTCCAGAACCGACCGCAGCGCGTGCACCCGTTTGTACACCTGCTGCCGATAGGTGGGCGGCGGCTTTCCGTCCCACAGCACACTTGCCAGCCGTTCGACGGACACGGTCTGCCCGATGTCCAGCACGAGCGCGGCGAGCAGCGCCTGCTGCCCGCCCCCGCCGACAATGCGGCGCTCCTCACCGGACCATACCTCGAACTGCCCCAGTAGCCGGAATTCGAACATCGGCTACCCACTTCCTTCCCGGCTCCTACCTTCGCCGGAAGATCGCCCGGCCGACGGCAAATTGCCGTCTTACGGTTTCCGGCAGTGAAATACTTCAATGCCGAGTACACGCTGACCGCACGATCTCATCCCTATCTCGCCGACCACGAGGTGGGTGGGGCACTCGTGCTCCCGGTCGTGATGGCGCTCGAATGGTTCACGCACGCGGCCCGCGAGTTCACCCCGGACGCCGACGTGCTCGAGATCCGTGCCGTGAAGGTCTACCGCAAGCTGGTGATCGAGGACTTCGGCGGCGCGGGCACCACGGTCCGCGTCGCCTGCGCCCTCAGCGACCAGATGCTGACCCTCGATCTCTTCACCGCGCCCGGCAGGCCCCCGCACTACCGCGCGCACGGCGTGCTCGGCCACACCCGCAACGGCAGCCTGGCGGGCCGCGAGCAGCCCCGCGACCTCGTGCCGTGGATCGACGACGAGGTCTACGACGGCCGCACCCTCTTCCACGGCAGCAGCTTCCAGGTCCTCCGGTCCCTCACCGGCTTCTCGTCCTCCGGCGCGGCGGGCACGCTGGTCGGCTCACGGTCAGCGGGCTGGGGCGACGCCGACTGGCACACCGACCCGGCCATGCTGGACGGCGGCCTGCAGATCGCGGTCCTCTGGGCGGAGCTCGAGCTGGGCGGCGCCTCACTCCCGATGGCCGTCGGCGCCTGCCGGGTGCACCGCGCCGGCCTCGCGCCGGGGCCGGTCTCCTGCGTGGTGTGGGCCAGGCAGATCCACGACGTCGAGGCCGAGTGCGACATCGCCTTCTTCGACGAAGACGGCGCACTGCGCGCCGAGCTCTTCGACGTCTCCCTCATCCTGCGCCCCTGACGCCTGGAAACTCGTGAGGGGCACCCTTCCCGCTTCCCCGGGAAAGGTGCCCCTACGGTTCCTCCCGCCTGAAGGAGGTTTTAGGCCGCGAAGGCCGCGTCCGACGTCTCGGGTGGGCGGCCTTCGCGGCGCAACGGGGTGGGCTAGCCGACCCGTTGCCGCGGGATGGTCGTGGTCTCGTCGAGCGGGTCGGCGAGTTCGATGACGACACGCCGGGTGTCGCAGCACTCGCACCAGGCGGAGCAGGGCAGCGAGGACAGGTCGGCGAGCATCTGGCGGATGGTCGGCAGAGCCTGCTGATGCCCGCATTCGAGAACGTAGTGAAGTGACATCGGGTGCCTCCTGCCTGGATGTGCTGTCGACGGGTGATGGCCGATGGCAGGGCCATCACCCGTCGAATGCGAATTACGCCGCAACGACGACCCTCGACCCCTCGATCGCTGCCGGCGTCGCGCTCCTCGGAGTGCTGATTCGCATGCGTCAACTCTCTGTGACAAGCACGTGCAGCGCAACGGACAAACCCCGCACAAAAACCGCACAAAATGTGCGGATCCGGGGGTGTTCTATTGGCGGTTGGCCAGCGCTGCTAGCTGCGCATGAGCGTCCAGGGCACGGGGGTCGTGGAGATCGTCGAAAATGGCCGCCGCGTCCTCGAAAGCGGCGTGTGCGTCCGGTAACCGGTCGAGTGCTAACAGCGTTTCGCCACGCGCCAGCTGGGTCTCGGCCTCGCCCCAGCGCTCGCGGCTGGCGCGGCGCAGCGCGAGCGCCCTGTCGAACTGGATGAGCGCCGTCGGGTACTGGTTCTGCCGTTGGTACAGCACGCCGAGGCGGTGGCGGGCCCAGCCTTCGACGGGCGTGTTGCCGAGCCGGTGGCCGATCTCCAGCGCCTGGTGCGCGGTCTGCGTCGCGTCGTCGAGCTGGTTCATCGAGCCGTACGCGGTCGAGAGCTGGTGATGCACGATCGCGATGCCGAGGTCGAAATCGCTGGCGGCGAACAGTTCGACGGCGATGTTGTACATGGCCTGCGCGTCGTGGTGCCTGCCCAGTCCGGTGTAGACGGTGCCGAGGCCGTACGCGGCATACGCGTGCCCCCGGTCGTCCTCGAGGTGGGCGTGCAGCCGCATCGCCTCCTCCATATGGGGCAACGCCTCGTCGTCGCGGTGCAGCTCGTGCTTGGCCGCGCCGAGGCTGTGCTGCGAGCGCGCCATGCCGAGCTCGTCGCCGCCCTCGCGCGCGGCGGCGAGGCCCGCGGACGCGCCCGCGAGCCAGGCGCCCATGTTCTTGACCAGGTACCAATACGGCATGAGGGTGCACGGCAGCAGCCACGCGAGCCGGGACATGCCGTGCTCGTGGGCGTTGCGCGCCAGCGCGAGCACGGTGTCGCCCTCGTTCTCGTACCAGGAGACGGCGCCGTCGTAGTCGTCGGTGAAGGTGAGGGCCGTGAGCCCGGTTTCGTCGACCGTGAGCGCGGGGCCCGCCCAGCCCTGCGCGAGCGCGTTGCCCGCGTTGAGCCCGGTCAGGAAGTACCAGCGCAGCACGCGGTCGCGGGTTTCCGCCAGCGTGGCCGGGGTTTCCTCCTTCTCGGCGCGCTCGGCCGCGTACAGCCGCAGCAGGTCGTGGAGGTGCACCCGGTCGCCGATGGTGGTCTCGGCGAGGTTGGCGGCGACGAGCGCGTCGAGGCTGTTGCGGGCGGCGCTGAGCGGTTCGCCGGTGAGCGCGGCGGCCGCCGGCGCGTCGATCGTCTTGCCGGGGAAGATGCCCAGCAGTCGGAACATGTGCGCGGCGCTGGGTTTCAGCGCGCGGTAGGACAGCTCGAAGACACTGCGGATGTCGACCGACTCGTCGGCCGTGGCCAGCATGTCGAGCCGGTGTCCTTCCGGCGCCAGCGAGTCGGCCATCGCACGCAGGGTCAGGTGCGGGTGCGTGGCGAGGTGTTCGGCGGCGATCCGGACCGCGAGCGGCAGCCTGCCGCAGCGGTGCACCACGACCTCGGCCGCCTTGCGTTCGGCGTCGACCCGGGTCGGACCGGCGAGACGGCCCAGCAGATCGAGCGCCTCCTCGACCGGCAGCCGGTCGAGCGAGACCCGCGTCGCGCCGCTGTTCACCGCGAGCCCGAACAGGTGCACCCGGGTGGTGGCCAGCACGACGCTGCCCTGGCCGGGCAGCAGCGGTTTGATCTGCTGATAGGTGCCGACGTTGTCCAGCACGACCAGCGTCGGCTTCGCCGCGAGCATCGATCGGAACCGCGCGGTGCGCGACTCCAGGCTGGTCATGGCGGTTTCGGCGGGCGCGCCCAGTGCGCGCAGGAACTCGTTGAGCACGTCGCCGGGGTCGGCGGACTCGCCGGGCGCGAAGCCGTGCAGGTCGGCGAACAGCACGCCGCCGGGGAAACGCTTGGCGATGGTCGCGGCCCAGTGCAGCAGCAACGCGGTCTTGCCGACGCCCGGCGCGCCCTCGATCACGATCGTGCGCGCGGCGCCCGGCGCCGGCGGGATGGCGACCGCGGCGTCGAGCTTGCGGACGTAGGCCTCACGGCCGACGAAATTGTCGACAGCGGGCGGCAGCTGCGCGGGGCGCAGCCATTCGAGGTTCGCCTCTTCTTCTTGCTGCTCGGCCATGCGTTCGAGCGCGCCTTCGGCCTTCAGCGCGTTGTCCAGCTCTTTCACGACCCGGGGGCTCAGCGGCCGATCACCGCGGAGCATCTTCGAGATGTAGCTTTCGCTGAAGCTCGTCTGCTGGGCCAGCGCGGTCAGCGACACCCCCAACCGCCGCCGAAGCCGCTTCACCTCGGTGGCGAACCTGGTGATGTCTTCCATTTGGCCCCTCGCCAATTATCGCGGACAAGACCTACCCGGGGAGTTGCGCAACTCCTTCGAGAGAAATCTTCGCCCGCTGCTGCCACGCACAGTCACCGCAAGCATGTTCCCCAGATCCCCGTCTGCCTACCGGGTGAACTGGATCTGGGCAATTTCTCGCGATTTACTTCACTCTATGGAACGACTACTCCCGGGTAATGTTACGCAAGATCGATTGCCTATGCGTGTTCGTGACCAAGAATTACAGCGCCATTCGATCACAGGACCCGATGAGCCGAAGACCCTCCCATACGCTGACCTGGTTCGCGGTCAGCACGGGCTTGCCGATCCGCGCCGCGAGCTCGTCCAGCCAGGCGACCGTGTGCAGCGCGGTGTCGGGCACCAGTACCGCCTCGGCGTCGGGATGGTCGTTGGCGGCGACGAACTCCAGCACGTCCTCGCGCCCGAGCGTGCCGACCTCGGCCGCGGTGATCACGCCCCGGCACGCCAGTGAGACCACCTCGATCCCGGCGGTCGCCAGAAAATCGACAAAGCGACGTGCGACGTCCTCCGGATACGTCGCCGCGACCGCCACCCGGCGCAGCCCGAGATGCCGCACCGCGTTGACGAACGCGAAAGAGGTGCTCGACGCGGGCACGCCCGCCGCCGCGCTGAGCTCGGCGACCTGCCGCAGCGCACCGTCCCAGCCGAACACGAAACTCCCGCTCGTGCAGGCCCACACGATCGCCGAGACGCCTTCGAGCCGCTTGGCGCCCTCGGCGAGCACCTCGTCGCCGCCGATGTCGAGCAGCGCGTCCACCCGATGCGCGTCGACCCGCATCTCCGTGTGCGCCAACGGAAGTTCGACGCCGAGGCGGCGCGCCATGGCCGGGTACTCGTCTTCGGCGCTGAAGCCTGGGTACAGGAATCCGACGCGGGACATGGGGCCTCCTCAGGCGGCGTGCGGCTGGGTCGCCCGCACGAGCAGCTGCTCCTCGGCGGACGCGCGGAAACCCATGGACCGCAGCGCGGACCACATGGTCACCTGGTTGGCGGTGAGCACCGGTTTGCCGAGCAGCCGTTCGAGCGGGGCGATGATGTCGTAGGTGGGAACGTTGGTGCAGCTGATGAACAGGCCCTGCGCGCCGGCGTCGTCCACATCCGCCACCGCGCGGATGACCTCCGCGTAGCCGACCTTCCAGATGTGGCTGAGCAGTCCCAGCCCGACACTCGACACGACCTCGACGCCATGCTCGGCAAGGAAGTCCAGCAGGCGCTGGGTCACGCTGTCGATGTACGGCGTGACCACGGCGATCTTGGTCATCCCGAGCAGCCCGAGCGCTTCGATCAGCCCGCCGGACGTGCTCGACGCCCGCGGCGCGCCCGCTTCGAGCATGCTCTGGACGAGCGCGCGTTCCCCGGCCGCGCCGCCGACGAAGCTGCCGGACGTGCAGGCGTACACCACGCTGAGCGGCTCCGGCGCGAGCACGTCCCGCGTCGCGCGGCGGATACTGTCCAAATCGCTCAGCGCTTCGGCGAGTTCGACGGTCACCGGCGCCGGCGTGAACGGCAGCCGCGTCAGGTACAGCGAGACGTCCGGCGGCGCCCAGCGCCAGAGTTCCCGGTCGAGCGCGAAATCGAACGGCGCGATCACCCCGACCCCGTGCTGGGGCAGCAGTTCGGGGCCGGTGGGGTACTCGGGTGTCACTCCGTGATCCGGCGGTACACCAGCCGCTCGCCGACCCCGCCCGACCGCCAGACGTCGTTGCACGCCTCGGCCATCTCGCCGAGTCCCTCGACGATGGTCCCGTAGACATTGCCGGGCACCCAGCCGACGTCCCCGTTGAGCAGCAGGTTGTTGCGCCCGTAGAAGATCGCGAGGTCGATCACGCCCGGCAGCGCGTCGATGCCCTTCTCTTCCTTGAACTTCCGGTCGAGCATGCCCGAGGAGAACGAGAACAGCACGACGTCACCGGGGATCGGCGTGACCGTCGGGTTCTCCTGCGGGATCTCGGCGAACCGCTCGACCATCGCGTAGACCTCGTTGCGCGCGTACTTCGCGTGGTACGCGTCGCCGCGCTGAGGCAGGTGCTCCCAGACCGCGTCGCAGGTCAGCGGCGCGTCTTTGTCGAGCAGCTCGGCCACACAGGTGACGCCGCGCTTTTCCAGCGAAATGGACATCCTCCTGGCCATGACACACCTCCAACGTCCACACTCGGCCTCCGCCCCACGCGGATTGTCGACAATCCTACGAGTGGCATCCGCTCGGGTCAATGCCGTGCCGTGCTATCGTTCTGGTGCGCCCCGTATGGGCCTATCGCATGGAGGTAGCGGCTTCTCAAGCCACCACTGAGAACAGCCTTGTTCTCTCGTGCGTATCAGGCATACGGGGTTCTTTTGTGCTGTCTTGCGGTGGTCGCCGTCCTCCTTTCTTCCGACGAAAGGAAACGCATGACCCGAACCGACCGAGTCCGCGGCATGGGCGACTTCCTGGTGGAGGTCCACACCTGGCTCCGCGGGGAACTCGACGGCCTGCTCACCCAGGTCGACGCCGTCGCCGACGGCCGAGCCGAGGCAACGCTTTCGCTCTCCGCCGACCTGCGCGCGCATTGCCTGTCCTTCTGCGGCGCCTTGACCAAACACCACACCGGCGAGGACATGGGCGCCTTTCCCATGCTCGCCCGCCAATTCCCGGAAATGGCACCGGCCTTGCACAAACTCGGCGAGGAACACGCGGCCGTCTCCGCCTTGCAGAAGGAGATCCAGCGTCTCGTCGACTCCTACGTCCCCGGCGCGACCGACCCCCGCGACCTCCGCACCAACCTGCGCGAACTCGCCACCAAACTCGAAGCCCACTTCGACTACGAGGAACGCACGGTCGTGGCGGCCCTGAACACCACCCCCGCCCCCTACTAAGGACTCGTGAGTGTTGCGGCCGGTTCTAACCGGCCAAAACACTCACGACCCCAACGTCTAGGCCATCCGAGCCCGGGATAAAGCCCGCTTTATCCCGGGCCACCCCAACGTCCAACACGAGATACCGCACTGGTCAACACGCCCTACCGCACCGTGCGACACGACGTGCCGGACTGGTCGACATGACGCATGTCCGTGTCCCACACTCGCGCACCGCGTGTCCCACACTCGGGCACCTCGTGTCGCACGCTCCGACACCTCGTGTCGACCAGTTGGGTACCGCGTGTCGACCACTCGCGGGGGCGGCCGGGATAAAGCCTGCTTTATCCCGGGTGGGCAGGGGAGGGTCGTGAGTGGTTTGGCCGGTTCTAACCGGCCGGAACACTCACGAGCCCTTGGTGGCGGCGGCGTATCTGAGCGCGAGTTTTGAGAGGTAGGCGGCGAGTTCCGGGGCCTCGGCCGGCTCGATGTGGAAGTCCGCATCGAGCAGTCCCAAGTAGAACGCCAGCATCTCCGGCGTGTCCGAGCCTGCCGTGAGCACGCAGGTCCGCGCGTCGAGCGGCTCCACGGTCGCCACCGGCAGCCGGGCCGACACATGCGACGCGGGCGCGTCCACCCGCACGCGCGCCTGGTACCGCCAAGTCGCCACGGCGAGCCCCGACGAAACCCGCTCGCTCACCTCCTCGTCCGGCATCGTGCGCGGCGTGAAACGGGGCCCCGCCGGGAGTTTCGGCGTGATCCGGTCGACGCGGAAGGTCCGCCAGTCCTCCCTGGTCAGATCCCACGCGAGCAGATACCAGCGCCCCGCGTTGTGCACCAGCCGGTGCGGCTCGGTGACGCGGCGGCTGTCCGCGCGATCGTGCGTGCGGTAGTCGAACCGCAGCCGCTCATGGTCACGGCAGGCCGCCGCGATCGCGACCAGAATGGACGGATCGACCTCCGGGCCCCGCCGGGGCAGCGTGACCACGGTGCTCGTCAGCACGCCGACCCGGCGCCGCAGCCGGGACGGCAGCAGCCGCTCGAGCTTGGCGAGCGCGCGGACCGAGGTTTCCTCGATCCCGGCGACGGTTCCGCCCGCGGCCGTGCGCAGCCCGATGGCGACCGCGACGGCTTCCTCGTCGTCGAGGAGCAGCGGGGGCAGCGACGCGCCGGCGCCGAGGCGATAGCCGCCGGTGGCGCCGGGCGCGGCTTCGACCGGGTAGCCGAGGCTGCGCAGGCGTTCGACGTCGTTGCGGATCGTGCGCGTGGTGACTTCGAGCCGGTCCGCCAGCTGCGGGCCGGTCCAGTCGCGGCGTGTCTCCAGCAAGGAGAGCAGCCGCAGCAGCCTGGCCGAGGTTTCCAACATTCCTCAAGTCTGGCATTCAATGCGGAACGTAGCTTTCCGCATTGCCTTCTAGCGTTGCCCTCATGACGAACGAAATCCTTCCCTTCCGCATCGAGATCCCTCAGGCCGACGTCGATGACCTGCGCAAACGTCTGGCCGGCGCCCGCTGGCCCGCCTCGCCCGCCGAGGACTGGAGCCGCGGCGTCCCGCCCCGCTACCTCAAGCAGCTCGCCGACTACTGGGCCAACGGCTTCGACTGGCGACGGCAGGAAGAAGCGCTCAACGAGATCCCGCAGTTCACGACCGAGATCAACGGCCAGCGCATCCACTTCTTCCACCAGCGCTCACCGGAACCGGGCGCGATGCCGCTGATCCTGACGCACGGCTGGCCGAGTTCACCGGTCGAATTCCTGCGCCTGATCGAGCCGCTGACCGACCCCGCCAAGTACGGGGGCGACCCCGCCGACGCGTTCCACGTGGTGATCCCGTCGCTGCCGGGCTACGGCTTCTCGACGCCGCTCGCCGAGCCAGGGTTCAACCTTTTCGGCGTCGCGCAGGCATGGGCAACGCTCATGGGGCGCCTCGGTTACCAGCGCTATGTCGTGCAGGGCACGGATGTCGGCGCCGGCGTCGCGGGCATGCTGCCGATCGTCGACCCGCAAGGGGTGGCGGGCGTCCACCTCAGCGGGACCTCGGCTTCGACGCCGTTCGGCCCGGCGCTCGACGCCGACGCGTTCACCGGCGCCGACCGGGCGCGCGCCGAGAAGTTCAACTTCTTCCGCGAGGAAGGGCTCGGCTACCTGGTCATGCAGTCGACGCGCCCGCAGACGCTCGCGTACGGCCTCAACGACTCGCCGATCGGGCAGCTCGCCTGGATCGTCGAGAAGTTCTACGAGTGGACGGACCCGGCCGAGACGCTGCCCGAGTCCGTCGACCTCGACCAGCTGCTCACGAACGTCACGCTGTACTGGTTCACCGAATCCGGCGCGTCGACCGCGCACGCCGTGTACGACGGCATGAAGGCTTGGAAAGCCTTTGCCTCGCAACAGGAATCCAGCGACTGGGAGCAGGAGGGCCCGCCGACCGGTGTCGCCGTCTTCGCCGGTGACACCACGATCCAGAGCCTCATGGACCCGAAGGGCAAGATCAAGCACTGGTCGGAGTTCGACCGCGGCGGGCACTTCGCCGCGATGGAGGTCCCCGAGCTGCTCGCCGAGGACCTCCGCGTCTTCACCCGTACTCAGGGTTTGCGGCCGACCCCGGCATAGGGGAGCGCGTTGATCTCGGGGTCGTCGGACATGTCGCCCGCGCCTTGCGGGTTCCACATCGCACAGCCGACGACCCCCGGGTCGACGAGGTCGAAGCCGTCGAAGAAACGCACGATCTCCTCGTGCGTCCGCGGCTGCGGCAGATTCTGGGTGCTCTTGTACGCCTCGACCGCCTCGTCCAGCTTCGGCGCGTTCGAGTCGGCCGCGACGTGCGAGATGGCGAGGAAACTGCCGGGCGCGAGCCGCTCCCGGTACCTCGACACGATACCGGCGGGGTCCCACGAGTCCGGCACGAAATGCAGCAGCAGCAACATGAACACGCCGACCGGCTGGCTGAAGTCCAGCAGCTCGCGGGTCCGCTCGTGGTTGACGATGTCGTTGACGTCACGCAGATCTGCCTGGATGGCCGCGCAGTTCTTGTTGCCTGCCAATAGAAGCTGGCTGTGCGCGACCGCCACCGATTCGCGGTCGACATAGACGACCCGGGAATCGGGATCGACGCCCTGCACGATTTCGTGCAGGTTTCCGACGGTCGGAATTCCGGAGCCGACGTCGAGAAATTGCTTGATACCGGATTCGGCCATGAAAAGCGCGGCGCGGCGGAGGAACGCGCGATTGAGCCGGGCCGCGTCGCGGACTCCCGGCATGATGTGGAGTATTTTCTCACCCAGCTCGCGGTCCACCTGGAAATTGTGATCACCGTCGAGCCAATAATCGTATACCCTGGCCGGATTCGGCACCGTGGTGTCGACTTCCGGCGGTACCCAGCTCAGCTCCCCGGTCACCGGTCTTCCTCCATTCGTGTAGACGTCCGCGCCCGGTCTCGCTTTGCGGGCTTGACCGATTCTATTGTTTCCTGTCCGGCCGTTCGGGGAGGAGGCGAGTGCGGTGCCCGAAAAAGTCGCGGTTCTTCCCGGTCGATGGCCGTTGTTGGGCCATACCATACCGATGTTGCGGGATCCGCTGAAACTCTTCACCTCATTACGCGAATACGGCGACGTGGTGCGGCTTTATCTCGGCCCGCTCCCGGTTTACCTGGTCACCACCCCGGAACTCGCCTGGCGGGTGCTGGCGCTCGAAGCGGACAAGTTCGACAAGGGCATCGTCTTCGACAAGATGCGCCCGCTCTTCGGCGACGGGCTCGCCACCTCGAACGGCGAGTTCAACCGCCGTCAGCGGCGGATGGTGCTGCCCGCGTTCGCGCGCGGGCGGATCGCGGCGTACGCCGAGTCCACGATGACCACGATGGCCGCGGAACTCGCGGATTCCTGGCGATCGGGCCAGGTCATCGAGGTGGACCAGCGCATGCAGGACATCGCGCTGGGCATCGCGGGCCGGACGCTGTTCTCCACCGAGCTCGGCGCGGACGTGCTCGCCGAGATCCAGCGGTCGATCCCGATCATGCTCAAGTACGTGCTGGTAAGGGCGTTTTCCCCGAAGCCGGTGGAAAAACTGCCGATCCCGGCGAACCGGCGGTTCGACGCGGCCGCGGCCAGGCTGCGCCGGGTCATCGGCGAAGCCATCGTCTCGGCCAGGGCCGAGGGCGGCGACCAGGGCGATCTGCTCTCGATGCTGCTCATGGCGCGCGACGAGGAGACCGGCGAGCGGATGAGCGACGAGCAGATCCGCGACGAGGTCATCACCATCCTGACCACCGGCGCCGAGACCACGGCCGTGGCGCTGGCCTGGTTCTTCCACGAGATCGGCGCGGATCCGAAGATCGAGGCCGAGTTCCACGCCGAAGTGGACGCCGTGCTCGACGGGCGGCCCGCCCGGTTCGAGGACCTGCCGAAACTCCGCTACACACAGCAGATCATCAACGAGGTCGTCCGCCGGACACCGCCGCTGATCCTGATGCGCCGCGCCCGCGAGGACGTCGAGATCGGCGGTGTGCGCATCCCGGCGGGCACCGAGGTCGCGGTCAGTCAGCACACGCTGCACCAGGATCCGCGCTGGTTCAGCGATCCCGGCAGGTTCGATCCGGACCGCTGGGCCGACGGCGAGGCCGAGAAACTGCCCAAGGGCGCGTTCATCCCGTTCGGCGCGGGCGCGCGGCTGTGCCCCGGCCACCAGTTCGCGCCCGCCGAGATCGCCATCGTCGCGGCGACCATCGGCGCGCGCTGGCGTTTGGTGCCGGTGCCGGGGAAAACGGTCTACCCCAAGATCAAAGCCACGATGCAGCCGAACCAGCTCCCGATGACAGCGGTACCGCGCCGGTGACCGTCCGGCTACCGGTAGTACTCTCCTGTGTCCCTTTCTCAAGCCCATCCGGAGGTCGGTCATGCGTGTGCCACGGAAACTGGTCGTCGCGCTGTCCGCGTGCTGCCTGCTCTTGACCGCCACCGTGACCGCTCCCGGCGCCGGGGCGTCGGCGTTCACCTGCTCCGATGTGGACCTCCCGGTGTCCGGCCCCGGCCTGCCGGTGCTGCTGCCGCCGGCGCCGGCCACCATGCACGGCAGGCTGTGCCTGCCCAACGGCCCCGCACCCGAAGCGGTCCAGCTGCTGGTGCACGGCGGCACGTACAACAGCGCTTATTGGGACCTGCCCTACGGATCCGGGCAGTACTCGTACCAGCGCGACATGGCCGCGCACGGCCTCGCCACGTTCGCGCCCGACCGGCTCGGCACCGGCCAGAGCAGCAAACCGGCCAGCCCGTGGATGACGCTCTCCGCCGAGGCCGAGTCCATGCACCAGGTGGTGGGTCACCTGCGTGCCGGGCACGTCGGTGGTATCGCGTTCTCCAAGGTCGTCATCGTCGGGCACTCGGTCGGCTCCGGCATCGTGGCGGCGGAGGCGTCCACGTACCACGACGTCGACGGCGTGGTGCTGAGCGGGATGACGCACATCCCGGCGATCCCGGTGCTGCTGCTGGGTGTCGTCTTCGGCTTGACGCCCGCGTTCACCGACCCGGCGCTGACCGCGCTCGGCAGCGACCCGCTGTACTTCACGACCAGGCCGGGCGCCCGCTCGTGGCTGTTCTACAACGAACCCGACGCCGACCCCGGGGTGATCGCGGCGGACGAAGCCACCAAGGACCAGGTCTCCGTGCCGGGCATGGGCACCGTCGCCGTGTTCGGGATCGTGCTCCCGGCCACGCTCGGCATCAACGTCCCCGTGTTCCAGGCAGTGGGAGAGAAGGACGTGCTGTTCTGCGGGGTGCTCGCGCTGCGGGACTGCTCGAACGCGCAGAACCTGCGTGCCCAGGAGGCGCCGTACTACTCGCCGTCGGCCCAGCTTTCGACGTTCGTCCTGCCGGGAGCCGGGCATTCGCTCGGCCTGCACGAGAACGCGGGCGCCTACCGCGACGCGACGCGCGACTGGCTGCGGGACCGGCTCGGAGTGGTTGCATAGCGTTACCACCCGATCAGGTAATTCATAAACCCTCCGTAGCACTGGAGAATCCGCGCAGACGTGTGCCCGGCATGCCTGTGCCCGACCGGCGCACCCGACCCCTGGACACCACAGACGTGACAGTCCCGCATCCGGAAGACGACGCGTGGCCGACGGCGCAGCCCGCCGACCGGTCACGCGCGTCCGTCGCGCGCAAATGGGCCTACCTCATCAGCATGACGGCGTATCTCCCGTACCCGCACCAGGAGCTCGAGCAGCATCTGCGCGCGCTGGTCGACCTGCTGATCGACGCCGTCCGCCGTGACACCGAGGGCCAGCAGCTCGCGATCGAGGCCGGCGGCAAGCTCGTCGACCTGCGGTGTGTCGGGCCGGAAAGCCTGCGCGTGAGCATGGAGGTGCTCGGCAAGGCGCTGCCGCAGGCGCCCGAGCTGCGGCGCCTCGATCGGCTCACCGAGCGTGTCGTCCTCGCGCTCGGCGCGATGACCTCCGGTTACAGCGAGGCACTGCGCGAGAACATCCAGGCACGCCAGGAAGACCTCAACCGCGCGCTGTTCAAGGTCGAGCAGGAGGCACGCCGGACCACGCTGATCGCGCAGGCGCAGTTCGAGCAGCTGTTCACCAGCACGGCCAGCGGCGTCGCGCTCACCGATCTGGACGGCCGGTTCCTGCGGGTCAACGACGCGCTGGCCGAGTCGCTGCAGCACTCGCCAGCCCAGCTCGTCGGGCGCGAGCTGTTCGACTTCGTCCACGAAGAGGACGTCGAAGCGCTGCGCGAGGGGTACCGCGAGCTGCTCGACCCGAAGTCGCCGAAGGTGCGGATCGCGCGCCGGTTCCTGGTCGGCGGCGGCGAGCCGATCTGGGTGAACCTCGTGGCCTCGGCGGTCCGCGACGGCGGTGGCGGCGCACGCCAGTTCGTGACGATCATCGAAGACGAGACCGACGCGTCGCTGCTGCAGCGCCGGATGACGCACCAGACACTGCACGACGCGCTCACCGGCCTGCCGAACCGCCAGTTCTTCAGCACCCGCCTGGAAAAGGCGCTGCGCCAAGCGGATCCGGCGACCGGGATCACCGTCTACCACCTCGATCTCGACGGCTTCCGGCTGATCACCGGCGGCTTCGGCCACGCGACCGGCGACCGGCTGCTCAGGAGCGTCACCGCGAAGCTGAAGACCGTGCTCGCGGACGAGACCGCGTTCATCGCCAGGCTCGGCGGCGACGAGTTCGGCATCCTGATCGAGAACACGCCGGACACCCCGGACGTGCCGACGATGATCAGGATGATCAACGCGGAACTGTCCGAGCCCGAGTACCTCGAAAGCGGCCACGGCGTGGCGATCTCGGCGACCATGGGCGTCGCGCACCGCCCGGCCCGCGACGTCGAGCCGGCGGAGTTGCTGCGCGCGGTCGACATGACGTTGCGCCGCGCGCAGGCCAAGGGCCACCGGCAGTGGGAACTGGTCGACTCGGAGCGCGACACCGAAGACCGCAAGCAGTTCCGGCTGGCCGCGTCGATGCCGGGCGCTTGGGAGACCGGCGAACTCGCCGTCGTCTACGAACCGCTGGTCCGGCTCTCCGACGACAAGATCGTCGGCGTCGAGGCGCTCTTGCAGTGGAACCACCCCGAAGACGGCAAGCTGCCGCATCGCGAGTGCGTGTCGCTCGCCGACCGGACCGGCCTGATCCATCCCTTGGGCGGCTGGCTGCTTCGCAAGGCTTGCGAGACCGTGCCCGAACTGCCGATTTCCATCGGACTGACCGCGCGCCAAGCCGCCGACGCGGATTTGGTCGGCGCCATCCGCGAGATCCTTTCCGAAACCGGAGTGGACCCTTCGCGTTTGCGTTGCGGTTTCCCGGCTTCGGCGCTGGCTTCGCATGGCGACGCCACCGACAACCTGAAGGTGCTGGCCGAGATCGGCGTGCGCGCGGAGATCCGCGATTTCTCCGAGGCCACCGCGGTGGACCTGACCGAGCTTCCGGTCGACGCGGTCCGTTTCACCGGTCGTGTCACCGACCATCTCGGCGCTTTGGTCACCGGCCTCGCCGAGTTCGCCCACCTGGCCGGGGCGACCGTGATCGCCGAGGGCGTCAACACCCCCGAAGACGCGGCCTGGTGGCGCCAGGTCGGCGCCGAGGTAGGGTTGAAGAGCTCGTGAAAGCCCGAAAGCCACTTTCGTCAGATGCGATCTGACGAAAGTGGCTTTCGGGCTTTCGGGACCTGGCTAAGCCTTGCGCAGGCGCCGTTTCCGGTGACCGTTGGTCCGCTCTTCGTGCAACTCCTTGAGCGAGCGCATCATCGCGTCCTCCTGCTGCATCAGCGGGTCATGCCGCAGATCGCGCCAGACGGCGACGCAGAGCCCGATCATGACGAACAGGAACGGCACCGCGATCAGGATCGTCAGGTTCTGCAGCCCGGTGAGCGCCTCGTCGCCGCCGACCAGCAGCATGACCGCGGCGACCCCGCCCATCAGCACGCCCCAGAAGATCACCACGGACTTCGCCGGATGCACGGATCCCTTCTGCGACAACGTGCCCATCACGATCGACGCGGCGTCCGCGCCGGAGACGAAGAAGATCGACACCAGCAGCATCACGAGGATCGCGATCGGCACGAACCACGGCAGCGTCTCGAGCAGCTTGAACGTCGCCGACTCGGCACTGCCCGCGCCCGCGATGTCCGCGCCGGAGCGCTGCCTGCTGATCGCCGCGCCGCCGAAGACCGCGAACCAGATCAGGCTCACGATGCTCGGCACCGCGATGACGCCGAAGATGAACTGCCGGATCGTGCGCCCGCGCGAGATCCGCGCGATGAACATGCCGACGAACGGCGTCCAGGAGATCCACCACGCCCAGTAGAAGACGGTCCAGCCGCTGAGCCAGGTCTGCATCTTCTCGCCGCCGGTCATCCCGGTCCGGCCCGACATCTCGGCCAGCTCGCGGAAGTAGTCGCCGATCGCGCCGGGCACGATGTTGAGGATCAGCACGGTCGGCCCGACCACCAGCACGAACACCGCGAGCACGGCGGCGAGCACCATGTTGATGTTCGACAGCCACTGGATGCCCTTGGCCACCCCGGACACGGCCGAGGCGATGAACGCGATGGTCAGCACCACGATGATCGCGACCAGCAGGCCCTTGCCGGGGTTGTCGATCCAGCCGACCGCCGCCATCCCGCCGCCGACCTGCAGCGCGCCCAGCCCCAGCGAGGCGGCCGAGCCGAACAGCGTCGCGAAGATCGCCATGATGTCGATCGCCTTGCCCAGCGGGCCCGCCGAGCGCCGCTGCCCGATCAGCGGGACGAACACCGAGCTGATCAGCTGGCTGCGGCCCTTGCGGAAGGTGCTGTACGCGATCGCGAGCCCGACCACCGCGTAGATCGCCCACGGATGCACCGTCCAGTGGAACAGCGTGGTCGCCATCGCGGTGTGCACGGCGTCGTCCGAGCCAGCGGCCGCGGTGCCGGGCGGCGGGCTGGCCAGGTGCGAAACCGGCTCGTACACGCCGAAGAACATCAGCCCGATGCCCATCCCGGCGCTGAACATCATCGCGATCCACGACGAGGTCCGGAATTCGGGCAGTTCCTTGTCCTGGCCGAGCGGGATCCGCCCGTACCGGCTGATCGCCAGGCAGACGGCGAACACGACGAACCCGCTCGCGGTGAGCACGAAGGCCCAGCCGCCGTAGGGGATCACCGCGTCGTTCAGCACGGTCTTGGCGAGATTCGCGAGGCTCGACGGCGAGAACACGCCCCACGCGATGATCGCGAGCGCGAGCCCGGCGGCGATCCAGAACACCGTGCGGTCGGTCTCGGCAGGCCGGTCGGCGGCGAGTTCGAGCGGGACGTGCTCGTCGGGTGGGTGGCCCGGACCCGCGGTGTCCGGTGCGTTGGCCAGTCCCTGCGTGGCGGTGTGTTCCACCACTGGTTTGCCGTCCTGCGAACTCATGGTTCAGCTCGCGCCGTCACCCGGCGCGATCTCCTTCCACCCTTGTCTAACCCATTCGGCCTAAGCCCCCATCGCCTCCAGTGTGGAGTGAGCCGGGGGTGGCCGCATGCTGGGCGACGCAGGTCACGCGGGGTCGTGCGCGTTGCGGACGGCGCTGTGGCGCGCCGCGCCTCCGTTGAGGGTGGTGGCGGGAGACGGGTGGGCGGTTCTAACCGCCCGCAACGCGCACGAGCCTTTAACCCTCGCTGCGCCTGCGCAGGCGGAGGGCGACGCCCGCGGCCAAGACGAGCGCGCCCGCCCCGCCCGCGATCGCCCAGTCGGGGACGCCGGCGTCGCCCGATGCGGGCGCCGCCGGGCCGAAGCCACCCGCCGCGCCGGACCGGTCGTAGGCCGAGCCGGGCAGCTTGTCGCCGTAGCGGGCGTGCACCGCGGACTGGTACTGGGCGACGGTCATCCGGGTGCCCGCCGCCACGCCGGTGGTCGAGCCGTCGAGCACGGTGACCGCGTCGCCGTCGACCGCGTACCAGGCGTTGATCTGCGGCTCGTGCAGGAGATAGCCCTTGCCGGCCTTGGTGGCGAGGCGCTTTTCCACGTCACCGGACGCGATGTTCACCACCGTCCAGTCCTGGCCTTCGCGCTGCGCCCAGACGGTCGCCACCTCACCGGTGCCGAGGGTGGCGGGCACGGCGACGTAGGCGAGGTCGGCGGGCACCGACGAGGTTCCGGCGACGAAGGCCGCCGTCGGCTGGTAGACCGCGATCGACGCGGCGGGTTCGGCCTTGGCCGCGTTGGCCATCCTGGCCGCGGTCTTGGGGCTGTCGGGGAAGGTGACCTTGGCGAGCTGGTCGACCGTCGACGGGCTGGTGGCGAGCGCGGCGACGGCGGACAGGTCGCGGGCGTCGGGGGTGCCCGCCGGCTGGCCTGCGGCGGAGGCCTGGCCTGCGCCGAGCATGAGACCGAGCGCGATCAGCAGTCCGGCGCCGAGAAGGGGCCTGGTCATGGTCAGTCCTCGATTCCGTACACGGTGTGGGTCCAGGTGAACTGGCTGTTGCGCAGGTACGACGTGTAGTTCATGTGGTTGTAGCGCGGGTTGCTGCCCCAGGGATCGCCGAAGTCCACTTTCGAGGTACTCGTGGAGTTGTCGTAGCCGTAGAGCACGTGCATGTGCCCGCCGCCGTTGCTCCAGCCGATCCTGGTGCCGATGGGCCGCCCGGCGTCGATCTGGCTCTTGATCGAGGCGAAGCTGAGCGTCTGGCCGTTCGAGTTGTAGGTGCCCGCGTTGCTGAAGCCGAGCCAGCGGAACACCCGCTGCTGATCACTCAGATAGCCCTGGTTGTTCGCGCAGGTGGTCCCCGACTCGTTGTGCGCGACCTGGCAGAACTTGGTCTGCGACAACGTGTGTCCGAAGTAGGCGGCGATCGTGTTGCCACTGGCGTCCCAGCACCAGTTGCTCTTCTCCTGCGCTTGCATCTGGATGCCGACCTGACCCTTGAGCTGGACTGCGGTCGCCGTCGCGGGCGCCTGCAGTGCGAAGACCGAGACGGCGGCGCAGGCCGCCGCCAGTCCGCGCGCGAGTGAGCGTTTCACGGGCACTCCTTACGCTAAGTGCGCATCAGGGAATTGTGTGTAACGTGACGCCAGAAGATTCACCCGTAAGTGGTGAGGCTGACAACCCTCTGGTCAATAAGTGAGGACCCGTATTGGTAATTCCTCACCCCGGAGAGCGAATTCCCTCCTTTGGGAGGGGTGCACAGTGACTAAAGTCCTGACATGGTGTCGAGTGCGGCCTTGCCGGAAGCCGCGCGGCCCGCCGCCTTCGTCGTCGTCGAAGGTGAACCAGGCGCGGGCCGGTCTGCCTTGCTCGCCGATTTCGCAGGCCGGGCCGGTCGTGAGCACGTCGTGCTTTCGGCGCGCTGCACCCGCCTGCGCCGTCCGGTCCCGTTAGGACCGTTGCTCGAGGCGGTGATCGCGTTCGGTGGCAACTGGAATCCGGTGTCCGCCAA
The DNA here is from genome assembly GCF_900107045.1 of Amycolatopsis xylanica. Taxonomy (GTDB): domain Bacteria; phylum Actinomycetota; class Actinomycetes; order Mycobacteriales; family Pseudonocardiaceae; genus Amycolatopsis; species Amycolatopsis xylanica. The sequence goes on along the minus strand of NZ_FNON01000003.1, from coordinate 247,815 downwards.
GCTGTCCCCGTTGACGGGCGCGCTCCGGCCATCGCTGCCCGAATTGGCGGGGATACTGCCCTCGTGGAACGGGGAAACCCCTACGCGCCATCAGATTTTCCGCGCGCTGCGGGAATTGCTGACCCTGCACGACCGCACGCTGCTGGTGCTCGACGACGTGCACGAAGCCGATGAGGAAACCCAGGATTTCCTGCGTTTCCTGGCAGGCGGCATGTCACCGCGCCTGACCGTCGTCGTCAGTTCGGTTTCACGGCTTCCGCACTCCGGCGCGACCGCCCGGGTGGTGCTGAGTCCTTGGGGGATAGACGAAATCGCGGCGCTCACCGGCTCCCGCGAGGTGGCCAAGCACATCCGGGAGCGGACCGGGGGAGTCGCCGGCGCCGTGATGGCGATGCTGAAGACGGGCGACGATTTGCCCACCGCCTGGTGCGACGCGCTGACGGCGCGGATGGAAGGCACCGAGGGCGCGCCGATCGCCGAGGCGGCCGCCGTGCTGGGCGGTCCCGCGTGCGCCGCCGCGCTCGCCGCGGTGTCGGGTGTCGCCGCGACCGAGCAGGCCATCACGGCGGCATTGGCCGCCGGACTCCTGCTCGACCACGGCCGCGGCCGCTACGTCTCGCGCAGCCCGCTGGTGTCGGATGCCTTGTACGAAGCCATTTCCGGGCCACGACGCTGTGTGCTGCACACCAGGGCCGCGGACTTCCTGGCCGCGGCCACCGAGCCGGCCGCTGACCGCGTCGCCCACCATTTCCGGCAGGCGGGCGCGCTCGACGACTGGGTCCGCTGGACCTCCGACGCGGTCGACCGCGCCGCCGACGACGGCAGGCCGGACGAGACCATGCGCCTGCTCGAAGCGGCGCTGGAAGACCCGGAGCTGCCGCGCGCGGCTTGCGAGGTCTTCGCGGTCCGGCTCAGCCGCGAGCTGGCACTCGGCCTGGCGCACGAGCGCACGGTGCGGCTGCTGCGCCGCACGATCCGCGACTGCCCGCTGACCAGGTCGGCGCGCGGTGAGATCCGGATCAACCTCGGCCGCGTGCTGGTCAACCAGACCGGTCAGGTCGACGCGGGCCGCGACGAGATCGAGCTCGCCGCCGCCGATCTCGCGCACCGCCCGGCGCTGCTCGCCCGCGGCCTGGCGACACTCGCGCTGCCCCACGTCGGTGCCGTCCCGGTCGAGCAGAACCTGCGCTGGCTGGACCAGGCCGAGCAGGTCAGTAAGCGCGTTCAGGACGTCGAAGTGCTCCTCGCGGTCTCCGCGAACCGCGTGTCGAGCCGGATGCAGGTGGCCGACCCCGGCGCCTGGGACGCCATCGGCACGCTCCCGCGCGCGCCCCAGTCCGCCGAGGTGCGCTGGCAGCTCAGCCGCACGTACATCAACCTCGCGGACGCGGCCGCCTGGAACGGCCACTACCCGGTCGCGCGCGCCTACCTCGCCACCGCGAAACGCCTGATCAGCGACGAGAACCAGCCGTACCTCGAGGCATTGGCGACCGGCACCGAGCTGCGCGTCGACGTCGAGACCGGCGCGTGGTCCGAAGTGGACGGTCAGGCCCGCCGCCTGGTCGAGCAGGTCGGCGCGACCAGCTCACTCGCCGCCGAACCGTTGCTGGTGCTCGGGTGGCACGATTTCGGCCAAGGCCGCCGCGCCCCGGCCCTGCGCAACTTCGACGCCGCCTGCGCACTCGCCGCGGGCAGCGCTCCGATCCAGGCCTCCGCGTTCGCGGGCCGCGTCGCGGTCCATCTCGCGGGCAAGGACCTCGCGGTCGCCTGCCGACTCGCCGACCAGGGCATCGCCAGCGTCCGCCGCAAGAACAACTGGGTATGGGCCGCCGAACTGGTCCCGCTCGCGATCCGGGTCCTGCTCGCCCAGGAGCGCACCGCCGACGCCACCGCGCTGCTGGCCGAATACCGCCACGGCGTCGACGACCGCGACGCCCCGCTCGCCCATGCCGCGGCCCTGTTCGCTGAGGGCCTGCTCGCGCACGCCGCCGCCGATCTTGCCACCGCGGCCGGTCTCCTCAGCCGCGCGAGCCGTGCGTATCGCGAACTCCCGCGCCCCTCCGCAGCTGCCAACGCGGACGAACTCGCGGGCGAATGCTTCGCCGCACTCGGCGACCACCAGCGAGCCCGCGCGGCACTCACCGCGGCCGAGTCGGGCTACCGCGCACTGGCGGCGGCCGCCGACGCCCAGCGCTGCCGCCGCACCTTGGTCCGCTACGACCCCACCACCCCACGCCGCGGCCGCCGGGGTTACGGCAGCGAGCTGTCCCCGCGCGAGATCGAGGTCGTGGAACTGGCCGCGCAAAGCCTCACCAACCGCGAGATCGCCGCGCGCCTGTTCCTGTCCGCGCGTACCGTCGAAGTCCATCTCGGCCGGGCACTGCACAAGCTCGGGCTGCCTTCACGCACGATGCTGAGCCAGGAGCTCCTGCGCAAGCACCTGTCCACGCGCCCGATGACCGCCTAATCCTGGATGCGCCGCCAGGCCTGCTGCTGCTCCAGCTCGAACGCGGTCTCGATCAGGCTGCGCTCGTCGCCGTGCGCCGCCGACAGCTGCACGCCGACCGGCAGCCCGTCGTCGGTCTGTCCCATCGGCAGCGAGATCGCCGGATTGCCCGAGACGTTGTCCATCGGCGTGAACGCGACGTAGTGCAGCAGCCGCTCGATCAGCGTGTCGAAGGGGACCGCCGGGCTGATGTGGCCGAGCTTCGGCACGCTGTGCGCGAGGACCGGCGACAGCAGGAGTTCGTGGCGCTGGAACAACTTCGCGTGCGCGTGCTTGACGCGGGAGAGCCTGCGCAGCGCGGCCGGGGTGTGCCGCAGGTTGCGCAGATAGTGCGCACGCAGGCCGAGGGTGAGACCGTCCAATTTGGTCCGGTCGTAGCGCCGGTCCACCAGCAGTTTGCCGGTGCCAGCCGCGAGTGTGGCCAGCATGCCCCAGTAGAGCGTGAAGTCGCTCGCGAACGTCTCGTCCACCGGCAGTGTCACCGGCGTGACGACGTGTCCTTGCTTCTCGAGCAGTGTCGCGGTCCGTTCGACGGCCGCCCGGGTCGGTGCGTCGAGCACCGCGCCGGTGACGCTCTCGGTGATCAGGCCGATCCGCAGGCGCCGCCGCGCGGGGCCGTGCACCAGCCCGATCGGGGGCAGCGCGGGGTTGCGCCAGTGGTCTTCCTGCGCGGCGATGAACGCGGCGGTGTCGCGGACGGACCGGGTGACCACGCCCTCCGAGATGATCTTGATGGGCAGCCTGGCGGCCTCTTCGCCGTCCAAGTGCCTGCCACGGCTGGGTTTCAGCCCGATCAGCCCGGCGCAGGCGGCCGGGATCCGGATCGACCCGCCACCGTCGTTCGCGTGCGCGAGCGGCACGACGCCGGCGGCCACCAGCGCGGCCGACCCGCCGGAGGAAGCGCCGACCGAGTACTCGGGGTTCCAGGGATTACGCACCGGGTCGGCGTTCATGTATTCGGTCGTCGCGTTGAAGCCGTACTCCGGCATCCGGCTCTTACCAAGCACTGTTAAGCCGGTAGAGACGAACTGGCTTGCGTAGCGGCCGTCCGCCTTCGCGGGCGCTGCCACGTAGGCCTCAGTGCCGTGGTTGGTCGGCATGCCGCGCAGGTCGGTGTTGTCCTTGACAAACGTCGGGACGCCGAACAGAGCCGCCTCGGGGTCCTGCCCGTGCCGAGGGCTTTCGTAAACGGAGTGGACGACGGCGTTGAGCGAGGTGACGCGTTCCGCTCGCGCGATCGCCGCCTGTGCCAGCTCGGCGGGACTGACCTCACCGCGCCGGACCAAGGACGCCAGCCCCACCGCGTCGTGATCAGCCAGCGCGTCGTCGGTGAACGCGTGCACCCGGTCCGCCATCGTGAAACTCCTTCAGGTCCAGTGGCCTCCATCATGACCGAAGTCTGGAAGAACTTCCAGACTTTGCGTACCGTGTCCGCCGTGACCACTCCCAAGCGCCACCACCGCGAGCGTGGGAAGGCCCGCCGGGACGCCCTGCTGCGCGCCACCGTCGAAGTGGCGGCCGAGCAGGGGACCGCGGGCATCACACACCGGGCCGTCACCGAGAAGGCAGGCGTCCCGCTGGCGACGGTGAGCTACTTCTTCGACTCGATCACCCAGCTCGTCGAAGAAGCCTTGCGAACGTTCACCGCCTCCGAACGAGCCCGCCTCATCGAACTCGCGAACGCGCTCGGCGCCGAGCGGCGCTCCCCGGACGAGATCGCCGCGGCCTTCGCCGCCGAGTCCGCTCCCGATCGCTCGGCAGCGCTGGCGATGTTCGAGGCCTACCTCCACGCCGCCCGAGGCCCGGAACTCCACGCCCCCGTCTCGGAAGCACTGGCCGCGTCCCGCCAAGTCGCCTCGGCCGCGGCCCGTGCCGCAGGCGCGCCCGACCCGGACCTCATGGCGCCCGCGCTGGCCGCCTTGGCGCACGGTTTCGTCATGCACCAGCTCGCGGTCCCCGGCCAGGTCGCCCCGGACGCGCTGCGCTCCGCGCTGCGTGCGCTGTTCCTCGGTTATCTGCTCGACAACGGCCACGTGGAGCTGGCACTCAGCCTGCGCGCTTCGGGGTAGCGACGCAGGTCACCCGGACGCCCGGGAACACCAGCGGCCCCGAAGCGTTGTACAGGGTGTCGGTACGGAGGAGTCCCCGGGCCTCACCCCTTGCCTTCACGGAATACCGGTCAGGCCGGAGCCGTGTCGAGCCACTCGCCGAGAGGCGACCCCCGTACCGGCCTTGAACTCCCGCCTCTGCTCGCAGGCTGTTCCCCCAGGCAGCCTTCGCTGGACAGGGGCGGGCCTTATCGTTCGACACGGGCGACGGTCCCCCAAAGCCGATTTGGGGGACCGTCCCGGTTCAGCCGTGCAGCGGCCCGCCGAACGCGAAGTACGCCGTGAAGCCACCCACGAAATTGGTCTGGATCCTGCTGTACAGCCGGTTGTCGGTGCCTCGCACGATGAACTGGTCGGCCACCGTCCTCGTGCCCGCCGGCGCTCCGCCACTCGCCGCCGGATTGCCGAACGAGGTGCCGCGCAGATCGACATAGCCGCCGAAGCGTGTCGACCCCGGCGGCCGCCGGTTCAGGTAGATCCGGAGGTTGGTGCCCCGGTGGTAGAACTGCAACCCGTTGTCCGAGGCGATGGACGCGGCGATGTCACTGGTGGCGACACCGCCCAGGTTGACCCAGCCGGGGTTGTCGAAGTTCCAGAGGAAGATGGCCTGGCTGCCCGATTGCCGGGCGAACACCTCGTTGCCCCGCGGCGTGAACGAGGCGCCCGCGTTGACCAGCGTCGGGTTTCCGGTCGTGAACAGGTCGCCGAGCTGCGACCACCCGGTGATCACCCCGGTGCTGTTGTTGATGACCGTGGAGTAGAGCCGGTTGACCACGCCCCGCACCACGAGCCGGATGTTGACGTCGAGTCCCGGCGAATCGATGACCGACGCCGAGAGCTCACTGGTGGCGAAGAGGCCCAGGTTGACCCAGCCCTGCGGCGCGCCTTGGACGAGCAGGTTGGTGAAGACGGAGCCGGTGTCCATGTCCCGCGCGAAGATCCGGATCATCGGCGGCTGGGAGCCCCGAGGCGGGATCTTGACCGCGGTCACCTCGCTCGAGATCCGCAGCCCGGGAATGACCTGGAAGGGAGTCGGGAAGTTGTACGAGACGATCAGGCTGGTGATCGCCTGATTGTCGGTGCCGCGCGCGAAGATCTGCGCGCCATCGGGCGCGGTGACACCGGTCGGGTCACCGACGATCTGCTGGCCGAGCGAACGGAAGTCCTCGTAGCCGTTGGTGCTGGGCGTGCCCCGGCTGTACAGGATGGACCCGTCCAGCCCGCGGGAAACCATGAACAGCCCCGATGGGTCGATCACCGGAGTGCTGTTGAAGGTGACGTCCGGGCCGAGCGGCTCCGCGTCGGCGGCGGCCGTGCCCGGTGCCAGAAGCCCGGCCAGTGCGGCGATGGCCACCCCGGCGAGTATCCGGCGCCTGCTGCGTATCGCGATCATGTCTCCTCCATGAAGGGTTGCGACGTGATCGCGAAGCTAGGTACGCCCGCTTGTGAGAATGTTGTGGAACCTCAGTGGCCGAGCCGATCGCCGCGCTACCGTCTCGCCCATGGCCTGCCGCGGATACTTCCTCGCCCTCGACGAACCCCTCGCGGCGCGTTTGCTGGTCCACGACGGCGACGACGAGCGCCTCATCGAGTTCATCAGGGACCTCGACATGACCGACGACGTGCCGGACGAATGCGAGGTGGACAAGGCCTGGGACGGCATCCACCGCTGCCTCACCGAGGGCGCGCTCGGCGGCGAGGACGGCACGTATCCCCTCAACGCGGTGGTACTCGGCGGCCTGCCACTGCATCAGGGCGAGGACTACGTCGTCAGCTACAACACCCCGGCGGAGGTCCGTGAGGTCGCCGCCGCGCTCGCCGGCCTCGACCTCACGTCCTTCGCCGACAGGTACTGGAAACTCGACCCGGACGACTACGGCGCCCCGGTCGACCAGGATGGCCTGGCGTACCTGACCCGCTACCTGCGGAAGATCACCGAGTTCTACGAACAGGCCGCGAAGACGGGCCGAGCGAGCGTGTTCGTCGTCGACCAGTGACTAGATGACGAGGAGCGCGAACGTGCTGGAAGAGGCAGACCAGTAGAGATCTGTCTCGGGGTGATACACCCGCAGCGTGAGGCTGGCCCGGAGGCTGAAGGAGACGCTGAGGCTGAAGTTCCCGTTCGGCCTGCAGGTGCCGCTCGCGACATCCACCCACACGTTTCCCGCGAGCCGCTGCACGACGATCGGCTCACCGCCTTCGATGGCAGCTGATTCGAGGCCACCCGTCTCTTTGAGCGAGCCAGTGACCTTGGTCGTCTCGCCGAGCTTGATTCTGGACTTCGAAACCCCTGCTTCGATTTTCAGTTTGTGTTTGTTCGAGGCATGGGCGGTTGCCGACATCGTGGGGGCGATGGCGTCGGCCGAGGCCGGAGTGGCCAGTCCGGCCACGAGACAGCTGAGTACGACGGCCGACAACGCACGGCCGGCACGGAACAATGATGGCGTGGTCATCACCGCAGTAGACCATCATCGACAGGCGGAGACGGCCGAAGTCCCCCGGCTGTGCCGGGCGATCCCCCTTTTGTGTGCCGGCCACTTGTTGATTCATCCCATTCGTTTCCCGGCAGGGAAGTGGATCACGGTGCTAACGTCGGCGGTGATATTCCGATCGATGTTCCTGGGGGTTTCCAATGAGCTTGACCGCCGACGACCGCCTGCTGATCCACGAGGTGATCGCACTCCATGGCCACCTGTGTGACGCCAGCGCCTACGAACGCTTCGACGAGGTGTTCACGCCCGATCTCGAGGTCGACGTCAGCGATCTCGGCCTCCGGCCCGTACCCGCGGGCGATCCCTCCCGGTCGCGCCTCGACGCGTATATCGCCGTCGCGCGGAACCGGGGGCCTGGCAGCACGCTCGCCATGCTGGTCACCAACATCATCGTCCGCGAGGACGGCGACGGCGCCAGGGCGTGGTCCAAGGGCCTGACCGTGAACCAGGACGGTGCCGTCGCCGGCTTCACTTACGAAGATCAGCTTGTGCGCACCGGCCAGGGCTGGCGTATCAGGCGCCGGAAGGTCTCACCTCGTCGCGAGCCTGGGCGTGGGCTCGAACCACTCGTCCTGCCCGGCTGAGGCCACAAAGGACATTCAGCCGGCGGAAAACAAAACTCCCCAAGCCAACAATGATGTTGGCTTGGGGAGTGGTGGCCGTCCACGGGGAATCCCGACTGGCCGCTGACAATATGCCAAGTGACGGTTAGAGCCTACATCTGGCGGCAACCTGTGCTCACATCTCGGCCCAAGCCCGAGGTGAGGTGGTTCACCCAGTGACAGACAGAGCTCACAGTCACACGCACAGCGCTACGACATCGACGATGCTGACGCCCACGAGCTCGTGGACATGGTCGTCGAAGCTCTTGAGGAGGGCGGCGACGCCGTCGAGGACACGACTTGATGTCTAGATCGTGAGTTTCACTCGCGGCTTGGGGGCAATCGCCGATTCGGCAAGGCGGGGAGAGCACGAAGCCCATCGGCAAATCCCGAGATCTCGGGATTTGCCGATGGGCTGGTGCATGGAGGGTTTGCTAGACGTCCGCAGCTTGTTTGGCTACGCGGTGGTGAGCTGGTGCACTGTCCACCGCTGGTTGAGTTCCCCGGTGCCGTCGTACTGGATGACGGCCGAGCCGTTGGCGGTGTAAGCGTTCTCGACATCGGCGAATTTGCCGGTGTAGGCGCTAGCCAGGCCGAGGCTGCCGTTGTCGCCCTGGGTGAACACCCACTGCTGTGAGCCGGCGAAGTGGCAGCCGTATTGAATCAGCGGCGCACCGTTGGCAGGATCGCTGTTGAGCATGTCCAGGCATTTGCCGGAGTTCTTGTTCTTGAGCCCGTACTTCTTTTCGCCCAGCGAGATCAGTTCCCACACCTGCTTGACTCCCTGGGTGCAGTCCCAGATCTCGGTACGTGCCGAGTCAGCGTTGGCGCCGGCGTCGGGTCGGTCCGTGCGGCCGGCGACCTGCAGGCACCGGCCGGAGTCGACGCTCTTGAGCTCGATGGTGCCGGGGGTCATCGAGACGGTCCATGAGACGTGGGTCGGGTCGATGATGCGCCATTTCTGGTCGATCGAGTTGGTGTTGGTGTACTGCACGACGAGGGTCGCGTTGCCTGTTCCAGAGTCCAGCGCGGTGGCGAACTTGCCGGTGGCGACATTGCGCAGCTGGAAGGTGCCGTTGACGTCTTCCAGGAATTCCCAGCGCTGAGTGGCCTTCGCGTCGTCGCAGGCGTGCTGGACGACGTTGTCCCCGTCGAGGTCGAGGCAGTGCTTGGAGGCGAGGTTCTGCAGCGTGTACTGGCCGTTGTCCTTGGCCAGCAGTTCCCAGACCTGCTTGGGTCCGCGCTGGCAGTCCCACAGTTCGGTGGTGGCGCCGTCGGCGTTGGCGCCTTCGTCGGGCTGGTCCCAGAGGCCGGAGACCTGCAGGCAACGTCCGGACTGGGTGCCCTGCAGTTCGATGACGCGGTTGTTCTTCGGCTTGATCAGGTCTGCCTTGGCGGCGGCGTGCCGACCCGTGTTGAGGAAGTTGTTACGGTCCGCGACGGTTCCGGCCAGGGCGGCGCGTGCGGCGGCGACGAGGTTGGGCTGGAAGCCATCGCGTTCGGCCGCGTCGAGGATCACCCGCACCTGACGTTCGGCTTCGATGGCGGCGAGGCGGTCGCGCTCGTCGAGGTCGGCTTTGTGTGCGGCGTGCACGCCGGTGTAGATGAAGGCCTTCCACGCGGCCGGGTCCCGGTTGTCATAGGCGGCCTGTGCAGCAGCCTTGACCTGGGCTCCGGTGGTGCGGCGGATGATCTCGTAGATGAACTCGTGGTCAGGCAGGTTCTTGTCGGCCTCGGAGGCGACGGCGCCCAAGGCTGCGGAGAACGCCGCAGCCTTGGCTTCCTGGTTCGCCTTGCGCTCGGCGGCTTCCCGCTCGAGCCGGTCGGCCTCGTCGATCTTGCGCTGGCGATCGATGGCGGCCGCGTCGTGGATGCCCTTGACGATGAACGCCTGGCGCTGCTCCTCGGTGGTCCCCTGCTTGAGGACGGCAGCCGCGGCCTTCTTCACGTCGCTGCCCGCCTCGGCGCGCTCCCACAAGCGGAAAATGAAATTCTCGCTGGTCGCATCAAGCATTTCATCGGTGGCTACAATGCCGAGTTCCTGCGCGGCGGAGCGTCGCTCTGTGTCACGCTGCGCTTTTACGGCTTTGGCGATCTGGTCGAGCCGGTCGGCTTCGTAGATGCCGGTCTCGATGTACTTCTTGCAGGCCAGTTCATCGACGTTGTCGGTGAAGGCTCGCAGTGCGGCGGCCTTGATCTCGGTGCCTTCTTTAGCCTTCTGCCACAGGGCGATGACGAAGTTCTTGTCGCTGAGCACCAGCAGATCTTCGCGGGCTTGGATACCCAGCACTCGGGCGGCGGCGATCTTCGCCTCTTCCGACGACTCTGGCACTGTGGCCAGCGCGGATGCTGCCACAGGTGCGGCAAGCGCGGGCGCGGCGGTCATCCCGGCCGCGACCGACGTCGCGACGACGAGCGCGGCGATCCCCCGCACGCCATAGGTGACAAACGATGTTCTGGTGAACATCAGAAACTTCCCCCCTCATTCAATTAACTGTGCGGCATCACTCGAAAAGAGTAGTCCGACTCCCCGCAGTCGAATGCCGATCGGACTTTCGCACGCGGTTCGCGTTACATGCAACTTTGGTGATCCACATCACCGAACCCCCGGCCTTCGTCTGGTCTGGCGCGTGCTAAAAAAAGGTCGGGCAAATTCTAATTTCACATTTGCAGGGGGGAACGGCATGGGGCGTCATACGCTCATGCGCGCGGTCATGGTCACCGCGATAGTCATAGGAACAACTGGGGCGATCACACCCACCACGGCAATCGCGGACACTGTGATAGCCGCTGTCGACCCTGCTCAGCAGGCAGCGGCAGATCGTGCGCGGGTGAAGCGGATCGCCAAGCGGGACCCGCGGCCGGAGGTCCAGACCTCCGCGTGGACCGCGCTGCTGAGCAGCCGGGGAGATGAGGCGATCGCCGAATTCCTGGCCACCGGCCTGGACAAGGCCAGGGCACGTGCGATCGACAACGCACGGCGCAATACCGACATCATCCAGCGCACCATCACCACATCGCTGCCAGGCAGCAACGTGCGTGTCACCGCCGAACGCGCACTGCGCGGCACCGACGCCGAGAGAGACGAATACGTCCGCACCGGTTTTGCCAAGGCTCAGGAAGCGGATCGACTCAACGACAACAAGTACCAGGAGCACGTCGCCAAGCAGGCTCAGGCGGACCGTGACTACGTCACTCACTTGTCAGTCGATGATCCCGGGCCGCAGGTGCGGGCAGCGGCGGCACGTGCGCTACGCACCGGCGACGACGCCGACATCGCGGACTTCTTCACCTACTACTGGCCCAGCGCGACGAAGCTGGACGACGAAGCCTTCCGGATGTTCACTGCCGACCAGGACGTGATCTGGCACAACACCGTGCGCCGACTGCAGGAAGCGGCGCTGGCCGCTGAGCAGGCCGAACGCGAATCGTCCGGGGCGCTCGCCGACAAGGCACGTGCCGACGCGATCGCCGCGTGGCGCTCGATCGGAGACCAAGCCGACGTGTCATCGGTCAACTGGGGCGCTGAGCGGGACAAGGCATTGGCCCAGGTCGCTTCCTGGGCAGCGGTCGCCGACTACGCCCGCGCCGCGACCACCGGCCAGGACTGGGCGAGCGTGCTCGCCCGCGCCGGCGCCAACCAGAAGTCTTGGGCCGACGAAGCCGAATGGGCTATTACTCAAGCCGCGAAGTGGACCGGTATCGCGGACCAAGCCCGCGCGAGCGCGGAGGCGGCCATCATCCGCAACGGGGGGAACCAGTGAACGCGAGACACGGAGTCCCAAGGGCCGCCTGGTGGCGGCGAAAACTCACCGTGGCAGTTGTCCTGATGGTGATCAGCGCCATGCTCGGCGGCACTGTTCAGGTGGCTGCCTTCGCTGCGCCGACTGCTTCGGCGAGCACCATCGTGCCCGCCGCCGTCACCGATGACGACGAGGACGCATTCAACAGGCAACTCGTGGAGGACATCGCCAAGGGCGCGGCCGACATCGAGGTGCGAGAGGCTGCTCAAGCGGCTCTGGACACCAACGATCCGGCCAAGATCCTCGAGTTCCTCGACTACGGCGAACCCGCTGCCAAGAAGCGAGCGGCGGACCGCAAGAAGCTCGTGATCCTCGAAAACCGCGAGAAAGTGAAGCTTTGGGCCGAGACCGGTGGCCCCAATGTCCGGGCAGGTGCGAAAGCGGCCTGGGACAGCGGTGACGATGTCCGGATCGGCGACTTCGTGGCCTATGGCAAGGAAATCGCCGAGAAGCAAGACGCACAGGCCGCGGTGGATACCAAGGCCGAGCAGGAGCGGATCATCGGCCGCGTCCGTGACATGGTGGCCCATGGTGGCCCGCAGGTGAAGGTGGAAGGCGAAGCCATCCTCGCCATCGGTGACTACGAGCAGATCGCCGAGTTCTACAAGACCGGCTACGCCGAGGCCAACAAGCGCGACCACGACTACCAAGCCCAAATCGAAAAGGCGCTCGACGACCGCAACAAGGCCGTCGCCGCCCTTACCGACCTGGCCAAGCGCTCCGCGGACGCGGCGACCGCTCGTGCCGAGATCATCCGCGCCAACATGGAGGCGCTCAAGTTTCTGGAAGACGGCGTCCGGTTCATGCAGCTGGGCACTGCGGCCGCACGCAACGCCGATCGCATCTTCCAAGAAGACAAGCCGCTTCGCGCGAACGGTCAACGAGGTCGCAACCCTGAGATCGACGCGTTCAGAGCAGAAGCCGCCCAGAACGCCAGGCAGGCCGCCGAGACCGCAGAACTGACTGGGAGCACTAGCGCGCAGGCGCAAAACGCAGCAACGAAGCTCGAACAGGCCGGGATGACCAACGGGCTCGACTGGGCCAAGGTCACCATCGCCGTGGGCGCCGCTACCAAGGCGGCCGCGAAGGCAACAGAAACCGCGCAGCATGCGGCCGAGGCGACGCTGGCCGACAGCCGTGCGCTTGACGCCGACGCGAACGCGCAGGAGCACGCGGACAACGCGCGGAAATGGCGAGAGGAAGCGGAACGGCAGGCACAGGCCGCAGCTGATCTGGCCGCCGCCGCGAAGGTGCAGGAGCAGATCGCAGTCAAGGCCGCGGAGCGAGCCAAGGCCCAGCAACTGGCTGCCGAAGATGCCGCACGTAAGGCGCGTGCGCACGCGGCGAACGCGCGCACGGCACGCGTCAACGCCCAGGCGGCGGCGTCGAACGCGATCGATCGAAGCAACAAGGCGGTCCTCGCGCACAATGTCGCTGTCAAGGCGAAGGTCGCCGAGGACGCCGCGTTCAAGCGAACCCAGCAGGCTTCCTCGGATCTGTGGTTCGCCGTGCACTCATGCGGTATCAAGCAGAGCTACGCCGACCAGGTCGAACAAGGTCTCAAGCGAGCCCGGGACGAGGCGATCGCGGCTGGCAAGGACGCCGATGAGGCCACCAAGGTTATGGGTGAGATGGCTACGCGGGCTCGTGCGGACGCCAACGCTTCGGCTGGATACGCCGACCGTGCTCGTGCGTTCGCCAATCGGGCCAAAGCGGAAGCCGACGCCGCGCGGGCGGAAGCCCAGCGAGCCAAGCAGGCCGCAGCTCAGGCCGATCAGGAAGCCGTGACTGCACGTCGGGCCGCTGACGAAGCCAACCGGCTGACCATTGAGGCGGTTGTTGCCGTCAACGCGGCGAAGTCCGCTGCGGAGAACACGCAGAGCGAGGCTTATGCCGCGGTGGACGAAGCGGCTCAAGCCACCTATCAGTCTGCCGTCGCGGGCCGGGCTGCGTACGCTGCGAGAGCCTCGTCCGCGCAGATCATCGATCCGGCACACACCGCGATCGATCTGGGCACACCGAGCTCGGAGGTCAACGCAGACGCACGGTTCGCCTTGGAAGCGGCTGCCGATGCGCTGGCAATCGGTGCTGAGCAGGCCGCGGCCGCACAGGCCAAGGCGCGGGAGGCTGACGAGGCCGCTCAGCGCGCCCGTGGTGCGGCAGAAGCGGCCATCGACGAGGTCAAACCCGCGTTCGAGGCAGTCGAGCGCGCGGCCGAGTCCGCCGCGGCGGCAGCGCAATCCGCCGAGGCCGCGAACAACGCGGCCAACGCAGCGGCGCAGTCCGCGCAGAACGCGCACCGAGCATCCAACGACGCTTCACAAGCTTCTTCGATGGCTCGCTCCGAGGCCGTGCAGGCCAGCAACGCGGCGGCGATCGCTTCGTCGGCTGCCGAGGTGGCCGGCAAGGCCGCCGGTGAAACCGAGGCGCTGTATGCCTGGGCAGTCGAGACGACCGGCAACATTCACCAGTTCGCCACCAACGTCCAAGCGTCACTCACGCAGTTCTACGACCTTAAGAAGCAAGCCGAGGAAGAAGCCCGGCTGAAGCGCGAAGAGGCCGAACGGCACCAACGCGAGCTTGAAGCCAACTTCCTGCTCGGTGCGACCAACGTCATCAAATGCCTGAAGTACAGCAACCCTGCGGCCTGCGGCGAGGTCAAGTCGAAGATCGACGAACTGGCAGGTAAGGCGAAAGACGCAATCAGCGACTACTACGTCGTCCTGCTTAGCTGCACTTACGGCAATGACGAGCAGGCCTGCGTCAAGCTCCGCGAAGCCAACGCCAAGATCGAATACTTCGTGACGCAAGCGATCGACGGATTCAAGGAAGGCGCGGTCAACTTCGGCAAGGGGCTGCTGGAGCTCGGCCACTGCGGACTAGCAGGTCCTGCTGTCCCCAGTGGCTATGCCGCGTGTGGCCGGATCGCCGATAGCTTCAAGCAGATCCTTGATCACCCACTCGAACTGTTCCACCTCAGCGAGTGGGACCGCAACCCCGGCAAGGCGCTCGGGCTGTCCCTGTTCGATCTCACCACCTTCGCCATCCCGAACCCCGCTGGTGCCCTGATCAAGGCACTGGACGCAGTCGGCAGCGCAGTGGGACGAGCGGTCGCCAAATTCCTGAACAACGTGATCAAGATCGATCACTTCGCTGTCCCATTGGCCAACTTCGCCAACAAAGTGGCCGAAGTCCTGGGCCTCACCCTCAAGATCGAGAACGGGCTTCCCAAGGTCACGAACGGGATCGTGAAGATCGATGGCGTGCCATATCGCCTGGAGATCGGCGCGATCAAGGCCGAAGGCGATCTTGCCAAGCTGGAGGGGATGGCAGGCCGTATCGAGGGCGGGACGATCCGTCTCGAGGGCGACGTCGCCAAGTTCGAAGGCGGAACGCTCAAGGTGGAGCCGGTCCATCCAGGACTCGAACCCACCTCACCGATCAAACCGGACCCCTTCGGCCCTGGATGCAACAGCTTCGCGGCGAGCACTCAGGTTCTCATGGCGGACGGTCGCACCAAACAGATCTCCCAGATAGCGGTCGGAGATGAGGTGGCGAACAGCGTTCCCGACAGCGGCGTCGTCGAGAAGCGCAAGGTTCTGGCGGTGAATGTCACCGACAGTGATCGCGAGTTCGTGGATCTTGCGGTCGGCGCATCGACCATCACGACAACCGCGCACCACTGGTTCTGGAATCCGGCCAAACACGGCTGGGTTGACGCCGGCGACCTGCGTGCAGGTGACCGAGTGGCCACGCCCGGCGCCGACGCCGAGGTCAGAGCAACGCGTGCCTACTCCAGCACGATGCGCACGTACAACCTGAGCGTCGATGCGGTGCACACGTTTTACGTCGTTGCCGGAAACACTCCGGCGCTGGTCCACAACTGCGGCAACTTGACGGCGGACGCGGCCAAGTTCCGTGACGCTCACATCTTGGACGAGCACGTCAACGTCACTCCGCAGCAGGCAATAGACCTGGCCAAGGCGAAATCGACGAGTGGCACCAACGGCGTGTTCCTCGATCAGCAGATCGCTCAGCAGGTCGTCGACTACGCACTGGCCTCCAACGCAACGAAGATCAGCAACTGGCTCCGTAAGACCGGCAGTGAAGCCTCACCTCGCAACCTGGAGCTCACGGGAGCGTTCGGGGCTGACAACCCGCTCGGATGGGTCGCCAAGGCGGATGGGGCTATCGTCAACTCCACCAATAGGTACTTTATCGTTTTGAAGCGTGACAAGAGCCACAAACCAGGAGGCTACTTCGTGCTGACCGGGTATCCACTCTAGGAGTTATGAATGCCATTCACAGACGTTGACTTCGGCCTGACCGGGTTGTCGTCGAGGCTCCCCGCGGATTGGTTCCGCCATAGTGGTCCGTTGGACGCGCTCGACTTGCTGGGCATGCCTGATGATCCGACAGAAGTACTGGCATTGCGGCAAGACGCGAAACTGCTGCACGACGGTCTCAGCTCAGCCGAGATCGAAACCCTGTGGGTCACCAGCACGACGGCGAATTTCCTCCGCGTCGAGGGACGAGACGTTCTGCCTGGGAAGCGGTGGATGGAACTCATCGCGGAGCGCTGTGACCGGTGGCTCACCGATCACAGCGCTCCCGGAGCCGAACCTCCCGGTCCTGGAACCCATTTGCTGCCCGCGGTCCTGGGGGAAATTGCCGAGGCGATGGCTGGGGACGATGAGGAATCCTTATTGGTCAAGTGCGCCCAGGAGTGCTCGCCAAGTTTGGCTTTCCGGTTCATGCTCAGGATGCTCAGCACCGGATGGTCCGTTGTGTCCGGTGTCCAGTACGACCGCTATGTATTGCTGGGTCGGGATCTCGGCTTCGGTGAATCGGTCGTAGCCGCTGTAGCGCAGCTCGTGCGAGAACGCCAGCCAGCGGAGTTCACTGACTTCGATTTCGGTATCACAGGGCTAGCGTCGCAGTTCCATCAGGATTGGGGCCACGTTGGCGGGCCGATGGACGTGGTCGAGGTTGGTATGCATCCCGATGGCGATAGGTCGGGAGTGTTCGCATTGCGTGACGATGCGGTTCTCCTGCGCGACAGACTCAGCTCGGCTGAGATCGAGAACCTGTGGAACGCGAGCTGCTACGGGTTCAAACTCGGCGACCCTGCCGCCCCGGTTCCGACTGGGACTCGCTGGATGGAACTTATCGCCGAGCGTTGTGACCGGCGGCTCGCTGGCCACGATGCGCCGGAAGTTGAGATTCCTGGACCAGGGCGCCAGTTCGCCTCCGCCGTAGAAGTTGAAGCGACCGAGGTCTTGCCCGCAGATGACGTCCGTGCCGCGCTGATCCGATGTGTGCGGCAATGCTCGCCGAACCTCGCTTTTCGGTTCTTGCTTCGCGTGATCGGTGAACGTGGATACAAACTGTCGGCCGCTCAATATGAGCGCTATGTCAGGTTGGGTGAGCAGTTCGGCTATGGCGAGTTCGTCGTCTCCGACATCAAGTACCTGGCCAACTAGGTTCGGACAAGTACCCTGCGGTGGTTTCTGGTGCGGGGTACTTGGCCGAAACATTTTGCAAAGTATCCCTGCTGGGATTCCCTGCCTGGGGCTTACTGGTGCGATATGAGGAATTCAACGGACGCCGAGTGTGGATCATCGACGTCGACGATGTGAGTGGTGAACGGGTATTGGAGTTCATTGACTCCAATACCGAGGAAGCAGGCGCGATCCTCGCCGTTTACAACACCTCTGAAGAGTGGTCGAACGCGAAGGTGAGCATCAGTCCTAAAGTCGACGGAATCTCTGTCGAATTCATGGAATGGGCGCTGAGGCTGGCTCGGCAGATCATGGTGCCAGGATCGTGACGGTCGTCCACGTCGTCGGAGGGCATGATCGGCCGCCTGCCTTGACCGTGGCGGCGAGCCCCGTCTGGGGCTTAGGCATCTTCCTGTCTCGGCCCAGACGGAGTTTCGGTGACGATGCGCTGGCCTTGCCTACTACGGACCCGGTGACGAACTCGACTACGAAGGCCCCTGGGTCACGATAGGGGGGCTCCCTGCCGCTAACGGCGCGGAGTTGTGCCAGGACCTCGACAGCGGATCCGAGTTTTCCGCTGCGAGGCCGTCTTTTGACCTCGTTCACTCAGCGATCACTCGTTCCGAGCAAACGGGGGCCAGCGGGCCTGCCGTGCTTGCTTGGCGCACATCCGAGACCTGGTAGATGGTGGCGCAGGCTGCTGCGCACGAGGGCGCCGCTCCTGGTCCGTTGGTGCTAGCCGAGCCATGGGGGCCCAGGTCGCCGCCCTGGATCGCCACGGCGTAGGAAGGTGGTGTGGTGAGTGCGGTGGTGTTTGACGTCGGCGAGACGTTGCTGGATGACACGCGGGAGTGGAACGCGTGGGCGGACTGGCTCAAGGTCCGCAGGCACACCTTTTCGGCTGTCCTCGGCGCGGTGACCGCGGCGGGCAGAGACAACGCAGAGACGTTCCAGTACTTCCGGCCGGGCTTTGACCTTGTGCGTGAGCGGCAGCTGCGAGAGGACGCTGGGCTCGGCGAGCAGATCGGCAGCGCCGACCTGTATCCCGACGTGCTACCCAGCCTGACCCAACTCCGGGAGCGCGGGCTCTGGATCGGCGTCGTCGGGAACCAGACCGCGAAGGCCGCCCGGTTGTTGCGTGCGCTTGACCTGCCCGTCGATGCGCTCGCCACGTCCGCTGAGTGGGGCGTGGCGAAGCCGAAGAAGGAGTTCTTCGACCGTGTGGTCGAGATGGCTGGCCGGCCTGCGGGTGAGATCGTCTACGTGGGTGATCACCGGGACAACGACATCGTCGCGGGCAAGAACGCCGGCCTGCGGACTGCCCTCGTGCGGCGAGGCCCCTGGGGGTACCTCTGGGCGAACGATCCGCTGGTCGAGCAGCACGCGGACTGGGTGATCGACTCGTTGGCCGAGCTGCCCGTCCTGCTCACTGCCGAGCGCTGAACTCGATCAGTGCGCTCCTGCCCAGGTCACGAAGTCCTTCAGATCCGCATTCGCCGTAGGACGGCTGCGCAGAAGGGCCGACAGTGCGAGCCTGACGCGAGGATGCTCACGGGTGTGCTGAGGTGCGATCTGGCGAGCAAGCTGCAGTGAGGCGTAGGCGTCGTCGGCGCGACCGACCTCGAGCTGGGCGCCCGCGAGATCGATGTAGTAGTGGGATCGCCGTTCGGCGGGGAGCCGGCGAGGTGGCTGCCAGTCGCCGCCGCGCTGGACCGCTGTCGGGCTGTCGCCGAGTTCGACGGCCACGGCGACGTCGTGGATCTTGACCGATGCCGGTCCGAAGGCGGTGCCGTAGTAAACGCCTTCGCTGACGTCCGCCGCCGCGGTGCGAGCTTCGTCGAGGTGATCGTGGGCTTCGTCGGCTTTGCCTGCGCGCGCGGCGACGACCGCCGCGCGCATGTGCAGCGAACCGCGGGTCGCGGTGGCGGCGGCCAGCGACGAGCTTGGCATGGCGTCGATGGCCTTCGTGAGCGCGCGTCCGCCTGCGTTCAGATTGCCGGTGGCGAAGAAGGTTTCCGTGCGGACATAGGAAACGGAAGCCGCCAGCAGCCGATCCTGGGACTCGGCCGTGGCCAGGCGCATGAGATCGATGATGCGTGCGGACAGGTCCGCGTATCCGAACTTGAACGCGACACCGTCTGCGGCCCGGTAGGCCATCGTGAGCATTTGCGTGATCTGCTCGCGCTCCTGTCCGCGTGCCTGGAGATGAGCGCGACCGAGTTCGGACAACAACTCCGTGCTGGGGGCAAGGGCGAACACGCCACGCGGGTCGCGGCGCAGGATCACGGCGCCGTCCTGTGCGGTGATCGTCAGCGGATCGCCCGGCTGCCAGCCCAACGACCGCAGGATCCTTTGATCCGACACCCGGCCTGAACCGTCCACTGTGGCCATCGCGTAGCCGACCGGCGCACCATCGCGGAACACCGGCACCTCGGCGAGCGGCAGCGGCGCGGAGGGACTGTCCGGGCCCGAATGGCCTCGCGATCGGTCCTGGAGACGGGCGGCGGATGGGACCAGCGGGGATACAAGGCGCTCGTTCATCGTCGCCACCGCCCATCGATAAGGCGGTGATCAAAGCGATGGACATGGCAAAACCCACTACGAATACTTGATCCGTAATGGGTGTTAAAGTGCCTGCATAACACGGGACACAGCACGTGTTTTGGTGCGCCATCAGGGACTCGAACCCCGAACCCGCTGGTTAAGAGCCAGCTGCTCTGCCAATTGAGCTAATGGCGCGTCTTCTCCGCTTCGGTTTCCCTCGGCGACGTGGAAAACATTAGCACCCCCTCCGGAGGGGCTCTGCAGGCACCCCCCTCATAACGGCATGGGCACTCCCCGCACGGGTGTTTGCGCCGGTCAGGCACACTGGGCGGCAACAGGGCGTCGGTGTGAGTACGAACGGACGGTTTCCATGAGGGTCTGGGGTGTGGCGGGGCTGATACTGGCCGTGGGGCTGGTCGCGGGGTGTACGAGCGCGCCGGGGGCGGAAACGCCCAAGGCGCCGTCGCCCGGCGGCGGTACTTCATCCGTTGAGGTGAAGCCGGCTTCGCTGGCGCTGGTGCCGGCCGCGGGGGCCGCCGATGTCGAGCCGGGGCTGCCGGTTTCCGTCGCGGTGAAGGACGGGAAGGTCGGCGAGGTCACGCTGACGGGCGCCGATGGCAAGCAGGTCCAGGGCAAGGCCAAAGAGGACGGTAGCGGCTGGGAATCGGCTGAGCCGCTGGGTTATGGCAAGAGCTACACGGTCAACGCGACCGCGACCGGCACCGACGGGAAGCCGCAGACGGCGACGTCGACGTTCACCACGGCGAAGGCCGCGCGGCAGATGACCGTCTCGATCAACGCGACCGACGGGGAGACCGTCGGCGTCGGGATGCCGCTGATCTTCACCTTCGGCGGGAAGGTGCCGGACAAGGCACTCGCGGAAAAGGCGTTGAAGGTCACAGCGGAGCCGGCGACCGAGGGCGCGTTCAAGTGGTTCGGGGACCAGACGGTGATCTGGCGTCCGAAGGAGTACTGGAAGAGCGGGACGAAGGTCACGGTCGACGCGGCCGTCTACGGCAGGCATCTCGGCAATGGCACCTATGGCAAGGAAGACCGGACCTCGCACATCACCATCGGTGACAAGCTGATCGCGGAGGCGGACGGCTCGACCTTCCAGATGAAGGTCTCGGTCAACGACGCCGAAGTGAAGACCGTGCCGATCTCGATGGGCAAGCCGGGCCACAACACGCCGCTCGGCACCTACACGGTGATGAGCGAGCACAACGGGTACACCATGGACTCCGGCACTTACGGCGTTCCCGAGGACAGCCCCGGCGGCTACCGGACGTTCGTGCAGACCGCGGTGCGGCTGTCCAACAGCGGCATCTTCTACCACTCGGCGCCGTGGTCGGTGGGGCAGCAGGGGAAGCGCAACGTGAGCCACGGCTGCCTGAACCTCTCGCCTGCCAACGCGAAATGGCTGATGGACCTCACGAAGCGGGGCGACATCGTCACGGTCACGGGCAGTGGAGGCAAGCCTCTTGAGCCGACCGATGGCTGGAGTGTCTGGCAGCTTCCCTGGGATCAGTGGAAGTCCTGATGTGGTCGTGAGTGTTCCGGCCGGTTAGAACCGGCCGGAACACTCACGACACCCACGAAAAAAAGCCCCGCCTCGAAAACTCGAGGCGGGGCTTTCATGCGGGTGGATAACGGGGCTCGAACCCGCGACCTCCGGGACCACAACCAGGTGCTCTACCAGCTGAGCTATATCCACCATGCCGAGGCGATCGGTACCGCGATCACCGCGTCCCGCATATCGTATCGGACCTCGAAACGCCTCCGCGACTGGGTTACCCGCGATGCCGTTTGAGCACTTCAGCGGCCGCGACCTTGGCCTGTTCGCTGGTCGGTCCCGGCTGCGGGACGAAGGCGATCTCGCGGTAGTAGTCGAGCTCGCCGATGGACTCCTTGATGTCCGCGAGCGCGCGGTGCGCGAGGCCCTTTTCCGGCTTGGCGTAGTAGATGCGCGGGTACCAGCGGCGCACGAGTTCCTTGATCGACGAGACGTCGACCATGCGGTAGTGCAGGTGCGCGTCGAGCTCGGGCATGTCGCGAGTGATGAAGCCGCGGTCGGTGGCGATCGAGTTGCCAGCCAGCGGGGCGCTGTTGGGGTCGGGCACGTGCTCCTTGATGTACTCGAGCACGCGGCGCTCGGCCTCGGCCAGCGTCACGGCCGACGCGCGGACCTCTTCGGTGAGCCCGGACTTGGCGTGCATGTCGCGCACGATGTCGGGCATCCCGGCTAGCGCCTCGTCGTCGGCGTGGATCACGATGTCGACGCCTTCCCCGAGCACGTTCAGCTCGGCGTCGGTCACCAGTGCGGCTATTTCGATCAGCGCGTCCTTGGCGAGGTCGAGCCCCGTCATCTCGCAGTCGATCCAGACTAGGCGGTCAGTCACCCCGGAACCCTAACCCGACAGGGGGGTTCCAAGCCGCGCGACGTGCGTGTTCGGCGCGTTACGCTCAGCTCGGCAGCGAAGTCGTTCCGAGGGAGTGACCTGTGACCAGTCCGGCGGGTGTGATCGCGAGCGGTTATGTGAGTGAGGGGCCCGCCGTCGAGCTGGGCGCCGTGGTGATCGACGGGCAGGCCGAGGCGGCCGCCGCCGTCCGGTTGCCGATGGCCACCCTGAACAGGCACGGCCTTGTCGCGGGCGCGACCGGGACGGGCAAGACGAAGACGCTGCAACTGGTCTCCGAGCAGCTGTCGGCCGCGGGTGTGCCGGTGGTGCTGGCCGACGTGAAGGGTGATTTGTCCGGCCTGGCGGCGCAGGGTGAGGCCAACGACAAGCTGACCAAGCGTGCGGGCGAGCTGGGCGACGACTGGCAGCCCGCCGCGTTCCCCGTGCAGTTCCTCTCGATCGGCACCGGCGGCAAGGGTTCGCCGATCCGCGCGACCATCACCAGCTTCGGCCCGGTGCTGCTGTCCAAAGTGCTCGGTCTCAACGAGACACAGGAGTCGACGCTCGGGCTGATCTTCCACTGGGCCGACCAGCGCGGCCTCGCGCTGCTGGACACCAAGGACCTCCGCTCGGTCATCACGCACCTGACCAGCGACGAGGGCAAGGAGGACCTCAAGGGCATCGGCGGGGTGTCCGCCGCGACCGCGGGCGTCATCCTGCGCTCGCTGTCCAATTTGGAGGCTCAAGGCGGCGAGGACTTCTTCGGCGAGCCCGAACTGGACGTCCACGACCTCATGCGCCAGGCCGACGGCAAGGGCGTGGTCACCCTGCTGGAGCTGGACAACCTGCAGTCCAAGCCCGCGTTGTTCTCGACGTTCCTGATGTGGCTGCTGGCCGAGCTCTTCGAGGAGCTGCCCGAGGAGGGCGACCTCGACAAGCCGAAGCTCGTCTTCTTCTTCGACGAGGCGCACCTGCTGTTCAACGACGCGTCGAAGGCGTTCCTGGAGCGTATCGAGCAGACCGTGAAGCTCATCCGGTCGAAGGGCGTCGGCGTGTTCTTCTGCACCCAGCTGCCCACGGACATCCCGAACAACGTCCTCTCGCAGCTCGGCGCGCGGATCCAGCACGCGCTGCGCGCGTTCACCCCGGAGGACCAGAAGGCGCTGACCAAGACGGTCAAGACGTATCCGACGACCGAGTACTACGAGCTGGACAAGGCGCTGACCTCGCTCGGCATCGGTGAGGCGATCGTCACGGTGCTGTCCGAACGCGGTGCGCCGACGCCGGTCGCGTGGACGCGGCTGCGCGCGCCCCGGTCGAAGATGGGGTCGATCGGCGAGGAGGCCATCTCGGCCGCCACGACCGCCTCCGACCTGCACGGCAAGTACGCGGAGACGATCGACCGCGAGTCGGCCTACGAGAAGCTGGCGGCGAAGATCGCTCCGCCTGCCCCGGAGGCACCCGCGCCTGAAGCCGTTCCGGAAGCGCCAGCGCCACAGAGGGAAGAGCCGGGGATGGTCGAGAAGGCCATGGCGAACCCGGCGGTGAAGTCGTTCCTGCGCTCGGCGGCGAGTGCGCTCGGCCGCGAGATCACGCGCGGGCTGTTCGGGAACCGGCGCCGGTAAACCTGACAGTAGATGGCAGGTATGGCGGGCAGGCTGTCCGCCATACCGACCTGAAGGGACCCGCCATGCAGACCGCCACCGCCGCTTTCACCCTCGACAAGTGGGAGCCGCAGTCCGAAGAAAAGGCTGACGGCACCGAGTTCGCGCGAGTGGCGATCGCGAAGACGTTCACCGGCGAGGTCGAGGGCACGAGCACCGTCGAGATGCTCACGGCCGTGACCGAGACCGGGCGGGCCTACGTCGCCTTCGAGCGCTTTGCGGTGACCGTCGGCGGCCGGAAGGGCACGTTCGTGCTGCACCACAGCGCGGGCGAAGCCGGGTACACGCTGACGATCCTGCCCGGGTCGGGTACCGGTGATCTGACCGGAATCACCGGTACCGCGGCCATCGAGCAGGATGCGGCGGGTAATCACACCTTCAAGCTCAGTTGTTCGCTGCCGTGATCTGATCGACGATCTTCTTGGCGTCGTTGATCGGGATCGAGAAGCCGATGCCGATGCTGCCCGCCGAGCCGCTCGGGTTGTAGAGCGCGGAGTTGATGCCGATGACGTTGCCGCCGGCGTCGACCAGCGCGCCGCCCGAGTTGCCCTGGTTGATCGAGGCGTCGGTCTGGATCGCGGTGTAGCTCGGGCTGTCCGAGCCGCCGTTGGCGGTCTGGTCGTACGGCGACTGCTGCTGCTTCTTCCCGATGTCCGACAGCTGGCGGTTCAGCGCGCTGATGATGCCGGAGGTCACCGTGTTCTGCAGGCCGCCCGGCGAGCCGATCGCGACGACCTGCTGGCCGACCGCGAGCTTGCTGGAGTCGCCGAGCGTCGCCGGGGTGAGCCCGCTCGCGCCGCGCGCCTGCACCACGGCGATATCGGCCTTCGTGTCCGAGCCGACCACACTGGCCTGGTACTTCTTGCCGTCGGAGGTGACGATCTGCACGCTGGTCGCGCCGTTGACGACGTGCGCGTTGGTCAGGATCTTGCCGTCCTGGCTGAGGATCACGCCGGAGCCGATGCCCTGGCCGCCCTGCGCGGTCTGGACGTTGACCTGCACGACGCTCGGCGTCACCTTGGCGGCGATCTTGCTGACGTCGTTGGTGGAGTTGGAGATCTGCTGCCCGGTGGTGCCGGTGGACGAGCTCGTCGCGGGCGGTGCCGGGCTGTCGAGCCCGACGATGAGCGCGCCGCCGGTGCCGCCGAGCAGCGCGGCGCCGAGCGCCGTCGCGCCGACCAGCAGCGCGAGCTTGTTGCTCTTCTTCTTCGGCGGGGGTGGCGGCGCCTGGGTGAAGAGCGGGTTGCCGTAGTACGGCTGGTACGCGGGGTGCGGCTGGAATTCGGTCATGTGCTCAGGTTCGCGCCGCCGGTTGTGAACAACCTGTGGATTAGCCTTGGGATTTCCTGATAAGAACCAGCTGAGAATCAGCGTGTTCCGGCGACGATCTGCGTGACGCCCGCGAAGCGTTCGCTCACGCTCTTGAACCCGAGGTCCCGTAGCTTGCCCGCGATTTCGCCGCGGTCGAACATCTTCTGCCCGCTCGCCGCGCCCAGCGCCGTGTCGGCCAGCCGGGCCGGTTGCCAGGTGCGGCGGGCGCTGGTGAGCAGCGCGACGCGTCCGCCCGGCTTCAGCACGCGCGCGAACGAGGCGAGCGCGGCGTCGGGGTCGGCGAACATGTGCAGCGCGGCGAAGCAGCACACGGCGTCCACTGTGGCCGGTCGCAGCGGCAGGTCGACCGCGTCGGCGCGCAGGTAGGCGACCGGGTCGGCTGGGCTCGCGTTGTCGAGCGCGCGGTCGAGCATGGTGCGGGAACCGTCGAGCCCGATGGCGAGCCCGTCCGGGCCGACCGCCTTGCCGAACGCGCGGGTGAACCGGCCGGTCCCGCACGCGACGTCGAGCGCGGTGAGGCCGGGGCGCAGGCCGAGCAGGTTGGTCGCGATGGCGACCTCGCCCGCCATCGTGGGGCCGCGCAGTCCTTTCGCGACGCGGCCGAGCGCGGGGCGCCAGTACTGCTCGTAGATGCTCGGGACGATCGAGGTGCGCATCAGCCGCTGGGCGAGCCCGGTCGGCGGACCGGCCTGCTCCTCGTCGCCGAGCAGGTCGAGGAAGCCGTGGGTGGGCTTGGCCTCGTCACCCGCCTTGAGCAGTTTGAGCGCGCGGGCTTGGGCGTTCGAGTGGGTCGTCGGCACTGACAGCTCCTCTGCTTTCAGATACCGGCAGTATGCCGCACCCGGCCGGCACTGACACCCCAGAAACTGTCGTACCCCCGGCCTACCGTCGTAGGGGTCGTCATCAGCAGAGGAGATGGTCATGATCAGCACGGTGTCTTCGCAGGTCGCGGAGGTTTCGTTCACGGGCCCGTTCGACCTGGACGCGTCCACGAGGTTCCTGGAGGGGTTCACGCCGGCGGCCAGGCCGGATGCCGCCGCCGAGCCAGGAGTGCTCCGCATGGCGTTCCCGGTGGAGAGAACCTGGTCGCACGCGGGAGTGGTGGTGCGGCAGCGGGCGCCCGACCGGGTCGAGGTCGAGGTGTTCGCCGAACCGGACGTGGTGCCGTTCGCGGTCACGCAGGTGCGGCGGATGCTGTCGCTGGACGTCGACGGCGAGGGGTTCGCGCGCGTCGGCGCGGCGGACAAGGTGGTCGCCGGGCTGCAGGAACGCAATCCGGGACTGCGGCCGGTGCTGTTCCACTCGCCGTACGAGGCGGCGTGCTGGGCGGTGATCGGGCACGGCATCCGGATCGTGCAGGCGGCGGGCATCAAGCGGCGGGTCGCCGAGCGCTTCGGCCGTGAGGTCGATGTCGGCGGAGTTCCGCTGATCTCCTTTCCCACGCCGGAAGAACTGCTCGAGATGGACAGTCATCCGAGCCTGCCGCCCGCCAAGGTCGAGCGGCTGCACGCGATGGCCAGGGCCGCGCGAGATGGCCTGCTCGACGCGGAAACGTTGCGTGCCAAGGATTCCGCCGAGGCGCTGACCAGGCTGCTCAAACTGCCGGGCATCGGGCCGTTCTCGTCGCAGCTGATCCTGATCAGGGGCGCCGGGCACCCGGATGTCTTCCCGCGCGACGAACGCCGCCTCCAGGACGAAATGGCGCGGGTGTACGGGCAGGGCGGAGCCGTCTCCGCCGCCAAGCTGGAGCGCATCGCCGATGCCTGGCGGCCGTATCGCAGCTGGGTCGCGCTGTTGTTCCGCACCGAGCGGGAGATCCGCACCGGTGAGATCGGAGGGCGCCGATCGTGATCACCCACGGCGATGATCACCCACCTAACGGGTAGCCGACCTGGCGTGTGCTGAGGTGTCCGGGTGCGAGAACCGGATCCCTCCGCGGTGGCTGGCGTGCTGGACGCGCAGCCCGACCCTGGTAGCTGGCTGGCTTTGATCACCGGCGGCGTGGCGTTGCTCGTCGTGCTGTCCGGGACACCGTGGCGCTGGGCGCGCACGGCGATCACGATCGTGCACGAGGCCGGGCACGCGCTGCTCGCGGTGCTCGTCGGCCGCAGGCTGCAGGGCATCCGGCTGCACTCGGACACCTCGGGTGTGACCGTCTCGCGCGGCAAGCCGGAAGGCCCTGGCATGGTGCTGACCGCGCTCGGCGGGTACCCGGCGCCCTCGGTGCTCGGGCTGGTCTTCGCTGGTCTGCTCGCGGCGAGCCGCGTCACGGCGCTGCTCGTGCTGGCCGCAGTGCTGCTGCTGGCCGTGCTGGTGATGGTGCGCAACGCCTATGGCGTGCTGGTCGTCGTGGTGACGGCCGGGGTGCTGGCGCTCGCGTCGCTGGTGGCGCCGTCGAGCGTGCAGGCGGCGTTCGTGTACCTCATGACGTGGTTCCTGCTGTTCGGCGGCGTGCGGCCGGTGATCGAGCTGCAGCTGAAACGGCGCCAGGGCCAGGCCCGCGACTCCGACGCGGACCAGCTCGCCCGGCTCACCGAGGTGCCCGCGGCGCTGTGGGTGCTGGTGCTCGCCATGATCTCGGTCAGCTGCGTGATCATGGGCGGCGCCTTCCTGCTGCAACCCACGCTGAAGTAGCCGTGCGGGCGTGCGGCACACTGATGACCTGCAAATTGCTGGTCGATGGTTGGAGTGATCGCCGTGAGTGACGTGGCCAAGGCTGTCGAGGAATGCGCGCGGGCGGCCAAGCAGGCGGCCCCGTCGCTGGCCACCGCGACGGACCAGGCCATCGACGCCGCGCTCACCGCCATGGCCGAAAGGCTGCTGGCGCACCGCGACGAGGTGCTCGAAGCCAACCGTGCCGACGTCGCCAAGGCGACCGAGGAGGGCATGAGCGCCGGTCTGCTCGACCGGCTCACGATCACCGACGAGCGCCTCACCGGCATGGCCGAGCAACTCCGGCTGCTCGCGGGCGCCCCGCATCAGGAGCGCGCGATCGAGCTGTCCACATTGGACGGAGGGCTGCGCCTGGTCGAGCGCCGCCGCCCGGTCGGCGTCATCGGCGCGAACTACGAGGCCCGCCCGAACGTCACGGTCGACGTGGCCTCGCAGCTCGTGAAGTCCCGCAATGGCGGCGTCCTGCGCACCGGCTCGGCCGCGCTCGGCTCCGCCCAGCGCCTGCTCGACGTCGTCATCGCCCCGGCGCTCGCCGACGCCGGCATCGACTCCGACGTCATCCAGCTCGTGCCCCGCGTCGAGCGCGAAGCGGCCGCGGCGCTCGTCAGCCTGCCCGGCCTCGTCCCGCTGGTCATCCTCCGCGGCAGCGGTGAGAGCACCCGCAAACTCGCCACCGAGGCCGCGCTCCACGGCGTCGGCACCCTCGCCCACGCGGACGGCGGCGGCGTCCTCTACCTCGACTCGGCCGCCGACGCGGCCAAGGTCCGCGACCTGGTCGCGGCCAGCCTCGACCGCCTCGGCGTCTGCAACCGCCTGAACCTGCTCCTCATCCACGCCGACGCCCACGACGCGCTCTGGCCTTCGGTCACCGAGGCGCTGGCCGAGCGCGGCGTCACCCCGTCGCTCGCCCCCCACGAGCACCCCATCGGCTACGAGTGGGCACTCGACTCGGACAACGAGGCCACCGTCACGGTCGCCCAGGTCGCCTCCCTCACCGAGGCCGTCTCGATCGCCAACGACCGCACCTCGGGCCTCGCCGCGGGCATCGCCACCGAAGACCGGGCCGCCGCCGAAGCCTTCTTCGACGGCTACACCGGCACCGGCGTCTTCTGGAACGCCCCCACCCGCCTCCTCGACGGCTTCAAGCTCCTCGCCGTCCCCGAGACCGGCATCAACCTCGACAACGTCCCCGGCCCCCGCGGCCCGGTCACCTACACCGACCTCTACATCCGCCAGTACGCCGTCCTCCCCGCCTAAGAGGCTCGTGAGTGGTACGGCCGTTTCGAAGACCGGGTCGTCCGTGCTCACGGCGCCCGGGTCGGCCAGCGGCATGCCACGGCACAAGGGGCGCCTTTGTGAGGCTAGGCGTTGCAAGGGCGGCCCTTGTCACGTCGCCGCCCGAAGTCGCCGCCGAGGTCGAACCCTCAGCCTGCTTGGGGACGGCGTGACTTCAGCAGCTGGGTGAGGCGCTCGCGCAGGTCGGCGCTCAGCGGAGGCGAGTCCTCGACCAGTTTCGCGATCCGTGCCTGGGTTTCGGGGGTCAGCGCGCCGGCGCGCTGAGCCGTGTCGGCTTCGTTCACGGTGCCGAGTTTTGCCGAGCGGACCCGGAAATGCGCCCCTTGGCAGGCGGATTCACCTGGTCGAGCGGTGCTTGGTCGCGCTCAGCGACGACGGCCGCGCCGTGCCGAGGGCGGGTCGATGCCGAGCATCTCGGCGGCGATCTCCTGGGACTCGGCGAACTTGCCGGTGGGCTGCTCCGGGGCGCGGCGCAGCGAGGATGGGCGCATGCGGCTGTAGCCGCGTACCGAGACCGGGCGGCGGGAGCGGACCTCGTAGGCGGGCTCGTTCGCGAGCAGACCGGCCAGTTCCTTGTCGATCAGGATCGTGCCGGGTCGGGCTATTGACGTCAGGCGGGCCGCGAGGTTGACGACCGACCCGTAGACGTCGCCGAAGCGGGACAGGACGCGGCCCGAGGCCAAGCCCGCGCGGACCGCGGGCAGCTCCTCGTCCTCGGCGGTGCGCTCGGACAGCGTGAGCGCGATCTCGGCGGCGTCGGTGGGGGAGTCGCAGACGAAGAGGACCTCGTCGCCGATCATCTTGACGACGCGCCCGTGGTGCTCGGCGATGACCTCCGTGGTGACCATCTCGAACGCGTCGAGCACCGCGCTGAGCTCGGCCTCGTCGACCTGCCTGGTCAGCCTCGTGTAGCCGACCATGTCGACGAAACCGACCACCTGGACGCCGGCTTCGACCTCCTCGTCGGTCGCGACGAGCGCGCGCCCCGCGTAGGCGGCCAGGTGCCGCCGCCAGACGAAGCTCTGGACGCGCTCCAGCTCGGGCAGCAGCCGCTCGACCAGGCGGGCGATCTGGCGCTCGCTCTTGGCGAGCTCGGGGTTCTCGGTGATCAGCTGGCGAAGCATGTGCACCTGCCACTCCGCGAGCCGCGACAGGTGCTGGCCGAGCGCGCGGGTCACCGCGACCTCCATGCCGGGGTCGACCAGGCCGGAGTTGACCAGCTGGTCGGCCGTCTTGAGCACGTCGATGTCGGCGTCGGTGAACACGACCTCGTCGTCGTTGACCGTCGCGAAGCCCAGCGCGCGCCACAGCCTGCGCGCACGCTCCTCGGGCACGCCGGTCTTCGCGGCGACTTCGAGGCGGGTGTATCTGCGGCGCCCGCCGAGCAGGACCTTTTCCAGCCGCTGCTGGAGTTCGTCGGGATCGGGCTCGCTCACGTCGTGTGCACGATGAGCACGTCGACGCCGGACTTGCGGGCCACCTCGGACGGCACCGAGCCGAGGATGCGGCCGGCGAGGCTGTTCAGCCCCCGGTTGCCCACCACCAGCAGGTCGGCCTTGTGGTCGGCCACCACCTGGCGCAGCGAGACGACCGGGTCGCCTTCGACGGCCACGGTCTCGATCTTCGACGCGCCCGCCTTCGCGGCGCGGTCGCGCGCGGAGAGCAGTGTGTCCTCGGCGGGCGCGGAGCCCACCACCTGGTACGCCTCCTCGCGGAGCACGTCCTGTGCCTTCTCCACGTCGCCACGGCTGGCCGGGTGGTACGCGCACGCGATCACGAGCGTCGCGCCCGCGTCGGCGGCGACGCCCGCGGCGCGGTCCACCGCGGCGAACGAGGTCTCGGAGCCGTCGGTGCCGACGACCACGGTCTGATAGGCGGGCATTGAGTCCTCCTGGGCGAGCCGTATCCCTCTAGTCGGGATGGAGGTTACTCGCCAGTTGGTTTCGCCGCTCCCGCTGGCTTGGGTGCGGGCTTCGCCGCGGGTACGGACGCTTTCGAGATGCGCACGGTGGCCTGCGAGTCGGGGCTCATGATCTCGGCGGCCTTCTCCGAGATCGGGCCCGCTTCGCCCAGTACCGTGCTGGCTTCGCTCAGTGACACACGCGCCGCGCGCACCTGCTCGGCGAGGCTCGCGCGGACCTTGCGCAGCACCTCGACGCGCTCCGCTGCCTGGTTGATGCGGCGGTTGGACTCCTCCGTGGCCTCGCGGACCCGGCGGTGGCTCTCGTCGGCCGCCTCGGCGAGCCGGGCGTTGGCCTCGGTGATCGAGTCCTGCTTGCGCTTGTTGGCGTCCTCGACCGACTCGCGGCGCCGCTTCTCGATCTCGGCCTTCGCCTTGGTCTCCTCTTCGAGCACCTCGGCGCGGATCCTGGCCGCGTCGTCGGTCGCCTCGCGGACACGGCGCGCGGCCTCGGCCTTGCTGGCCGCTTCCTGCTCGGCCAGCACGCGCATCGCCTCGGTGCGGCGCGAGGCCATGGCGATCTCGAAGTCCTCTTCGATCTGGTTACGCCGGGCCTCGGCCTCCGCGTCGAGCCGCTCGACCTCGGCGCGCGCCTTCTCGAGGACGCCGCGGTGCTCGGCCTCCATCTCCTTGCGGCGCGCGTCGAGCTCGTTCAGCAGCTGCTCGTACCGGGCACGCATGGCGCTCGCGTCGGTCTCGGCCTTGGCCCTGATGTGCCCGGCCTCGGCCTCCGCGCGCGCCTTCGTGTCGGCGGCCTCGTCCTGCGCCAGCCGCAACATCCGTTGCAGGCGCTCGGAAAGCCCCTCGATGCTCGTCGGCGGCTGCGCGAGGCGCTCGACCTGGCCGCGCAGATCCCTGATCTCGCCGCGCGCCACTTCGAGCTGGCGCGCCAGATCACCGGACTGCGAGATGGCCGCGTCGCGATCCGCCGCGAGCATCTTCAGATCGGCGTCGAGCCGTTCGAGGTGCTCGTCGACCTGTGCACGGTGGTAGCCACGCTTCGCCAGGTCGAAACCGGCGCCCAGCGGCACAAGCTCCCGTTCATCGCCAAGGCTCATTCCCCTACCGTAGCCGGAACCCGGTCACGACCGGGTGAGCACCCTGGCGAGAATTCACTCACCGCGGAACGCGTTGATCTTCGTCAGGTGCTTTTCCCGCAATGCGTGATCACGCACACCGAGGCCTTCTTCCGGCGCCAGCGCGAGCACGCCGACCTTGCCCTGGTGGGCATTGCGGTGCACGTCGAGCGCGGCCTGGCCGGTCTCTTCCAAGGTGTAGGTCTTGGACAGTGTGGGATGGATCAAACCCTTGGCGATCAACCTGTTCGCCTCCCAGGACTCGCGGTAGTTCGCGAAATGGGAGCCGATGATCCGCTTGAGATTCATCCACAGGTACCGGTTGTCGAACTGGTGCATGTACCCGGACGTCGACGCGCAGGTGACGATCGTGCCGCCCTTGCGCGCGGCGTAAACGGACGCGCCGAACGTTTCCCGGCCGGGGTGCTCGAAGACGATGTCCGGGTCCTCGCCGCCGGTCAGTTCGCGGATCTTCGCGCCGAACCGCTGCCATTCCTTGGGATCCTGCTCGTGCTCGTTCTTCCAGAACTTGTAGCCCTCGGCGCCGCGGTCGATCACCAGCTCCGCGCCGAGCTTCCGGCAGATCTCCGCCTTTTCCGGGCTGGAGACGACGCAAACCGGGATCGCGCCGCCGTTGAGCGCGTATTGCGTGGCGTAGGAGCCCAATCCGCCGGACGCGCCCCAGATGAGCACGACGTCGCCCTGCTTCATGTCGGCGCCGTTGCGCGAGACCAGCTGGCGGTACGCGGTCGAGTTGACCAGCCCGGGGGAGGCGGCCTCTTCCCAGGTGAGGTGATCCGGCTTCGGCATCAGCTGGTTGGCCTTGACGAGCGCGATCTCGGCGAGCCCGCCGAAGTTCGTCTCGAAGCCCCAGATGCGCTGCTCGGTGTCCAGCATCGTGTCGTTGTGCCCGTCCGGGCCCTCGAGCTCCACGTTGAGGCAGTGCGCGACGACCTCGTCGCCCGGCTTCCAGTTGTGCACGCCGACGCCGGTGCGCAGCACGACGCCGGACAGGTCGGAGCCGACCACGTGATACGGCAGGTCGTGGCGCTTCGAGAGCGGGGAGAGCTTGCCGTAGCGCTTGAGGAACTTGAAGGTCGAGACCGGCTCGAAGATCGACGTCCACACGGTGTTGTAGTTGATGGCGCTGGCCATCACCGCGACGAGCGCCTCGCCGGGGCCGAGCTCGGGCACGGGGACGTCGTCGACGTGCAGCGACTTGCGCGGGTCCTTGTCGCGCGAGTCGAGGCCCTCGAACATGTCGGCCTCGTCGGCGTGCACGGTGACGCCCCGGTAGCTCTCCGGCACGGCCAGCGAGCCGACCGCGTCGAGTTCGCCGGTCAAGATGGCCTGCTGAATCTCGCCGAGCTGCGTCATCGGAACCTCCACGGGGAGTGGTTGCGGCGTTGGCGAACAAAATTACTGGTCGGTAACTCGCGATCACAACACTACGAGACGTGAAGCACTCTGTCGTGCCGAAGTGTTATTTGACCGGGCGGCCAATCAAGCGGACCATCGAAGCCGGAGGTGAACTGAAGATGACCGAAACTTCGACCCGTCCGTGGATGCGCCCGCATGACTGGGCGGAGGTGGTACTCGGCGTGGTCGCCGTGCTGTCACCACTCTGGATGGACACGGACAACACCGCGATGTGGACGATGATCGTGCTCGGCGCGCTCATCGCACTCGACGGCCTGGCCTCACTGGCGCGGCCGGGGATGGTCTACGGCGAAGGCGCGCAGGTCGTGCTCGGCGCCCTGCTCTTCCTGTCCCCGTGGGTGCTGGGCTACACCGCGTTCAACGGTGCCGCCTGGACCGCGTGGATCGTCGGCGCGCTGACCATCGTCGTCGGTGCGGCGGCTGTGCCCGTCGCCAACGCGGCGCACAAGATGGCCGGTTCGCACTGAAAACTGAAAGACTGATCCGATGAACGACGACTCGGCGAAAGAGCGCATCCTGCTCGCTGCGGAAGAGCTTTTCGCCGAGTCCGGTTTCGACGCCACCCCGACCTCACGCATCGCCGAGCGCGCCGGCGTGCCGAAAGGCCTCGTCCACTATTACTTCCGCCGCAAGCCCGATCTGCTCACCGCGCTCGTCGAGCGGCTGCCCGACGAGCGCGTCGAGCCGGAGCACGTGGTCGTGCCCGGCGACATCGCGAGCAGCCTGCACAAACTCGTCGCCGAACTCGACCGCAGGCTGAGTGGTTCGCGGGTGCTGTCCCACCTGCTGTGGCGTGAAGCGGACACGCATCTCGCGGTCCGCGACGCGCTGCACGAGCGGTTCCAGGCGCTGGTCCGCCAGGTGCGCGCGGTGATCGTCGCCGCGGCGGGCTGCCGCCTCGAACGAGCCGACATCGACAGCGCGTCCGGCCTGCTCGCCCGCGCGGTCAGCTACCGGCACTCCGTCGCGCGGCACAGCGACGACGACATCCCCGGCGAACTCGAGCAGGAGCTGGCGTTCATCGCCGACGCCCTCACCGCCAAGGCTCAGTGACCTCGCTGTTCGCAGCCCGAAAGTGGCTTTCGTCAGATCGCATCTGACGAAAGTGGCCTTCGGGCTAACGGCAGGGGCTCAGTGACCGGCGGCGGGCTCCACGAGTTCCACGAGCACGCCGCCCGCGTCCTTGGGGTGCACGAAGTTGACCCGGCTGTCCGACGTGCCGCGCTTGGCCGCGTCGTAGAGCAGGCGCAGGCCCTTCGCGCGCAGTGCCTCGGCCGCGGCGTCCACATCGGACACCCGGTAGGCCAGCTGCTGCAGGCCGGGCCCGCTCTTCGCGATGAACTTGCCGATCGCGGAGTCCTCGCGCAGCGGCGCGAGCAGCTGGATGGCGGTGCCGCCGCCACCGGGCGCGTAGAGCATGGCCTCGCGGACGCCCTGCTCCTCGTTGACCTCCTGGTGGCCGACCTCCAGCCCGAAGTGCTCGGTGTGGAAGGCGATCGCGGCGTCCAGGTCGGGCACGGCGATGCCGACATGGTCGATGGCCGTCACGTAAGGCTTCAGCGCGTCGTTCATGCGACAAACCCTAAGAGGGCGCGCAAGCCGTGACGGCGTGCGACGCCTCACACTAAGTCAATTCAGAAGGGTGAACCCCAGGTATGGTCCCTGGAGACCGCCGTGCGCCGATGCTTGGAGGAAGTCGTGTCCGGTTCCGTGATCCTGGGTGCCGCCCGCACCCCGATCGGACGTCTGCTCGGATCTTTGAAGGACTTCACCGGAGCCCAGCTCGGCGGCGTGGCCATCAAGGCCGCGCTGGAGCAGGCCGGTGTCTCGCCGGACGCCGTGCAGTACACGATCATGGGCCAGGTGCTCACCGCCGGCGCTGGCCAGATCCCGGCGCGCCAGGCCGCGGTCGCCGCGGGCATCCCGATGAGCGTGCCCGCGCTGACCATCAACAAGGTGTGCCTGTCCGGGCTCGACGCCATCGCGCTCGCGGACCAGCTGATCCGCGCCGGTGAGTTCGAGCTGATCGTCGCCGGTGGCCAGGAGTCGATGACCCAGTCGCCGCACCTGCTGCCGAAGTCGCGCTCCGGGTTCAAGTACGGCGACACCACGCTCGTCGACCACATGGCCTACGACGGCCTGTTCTGCGCGTTCGACCAGGTCGCGATGGGCTCGTCGACCGAGAAGTACAACACCCGCTACGGCATCACCCGCGAGCAGCAGGACGAGTTCTCCGCGCGCTCGCACCAGCGCGCCGCCGCCGCGATCGCCGAAGGCCGGTTCACCGCCGAGATCGCGCCGGTTTCGATTCCGCAGCGCAAGGGCGACCCGGTCGTCTTCGACACCGACGAAGGCGTCCGCGCCGACACGACCGCCGCGAGCCTCGCGAAGCTGCGCCCCGCGTTCGCCTCCGACGGCACGATCACCGCGGGCTCGGCGTCGCAGATCTCCGACGGCGCCGCCGCCGTCGTGGTCGCCAGCCCGGCCATGGCCGAGAAGCTCGGCATCACCCCGCTCGCCGAGATCGGCGCGCACGGTGTGGTCGCCGGGCCGGACGCGAGCCTGCACGAGCAGCCGTCGAACGCCATCCTCGCGGCGCTGGCGAAGGCGGGCCTGACCGCCGACGCGCTCGACCTGGTGGAGATCAACGAGGCGTTCGCGGCCGTCGGCCTGGTCTCGTCGGACAAGCTCGGCCTGGACCCGGAGAAGGTCAACGTCAACGGCGGCGCCATCGCGCTCGGCCACCCGATCGGCGCCTCCGGCGCCCGGCTCGCCGTGCACCTGGTGCACGAGCTGCGCCGCCGCGGTGGCGGGCTCGGCGCGGCCGCGCTGTGCGGTGGCGGCGGCCAGGGCGACGCGCTGCTGATCCGCGTTCCCTAGATGACGCTTGATGTCGCGGACCTGGTCGCACGTGCGCGTGACGGCCAGGCCCGCGCGATCGCGCGGCTGATCTCGCTGGTCGAGGACGCGCATCCGCGGCTGCGCGAGGTGGCCGCGGCGCTGACCCCGTTCACCGGGCGCGCCCAGATCGTCGGGCTCACCGGGCCGCCGGGTGTCGGCAAGTCGACATCCACGTCCGCGCTGCTCACGGCGCTGCGCAAGCAGGGCAAGCGGGTCGGCGTGCTGGCGATCGACCCGTCGTCGCCGTTCTCCGGCGGCGCGCTGCTCGGCGACCGGATCCGGATGACCGAGCACGCGGTCGACCCCGGCGTGTTCATCCGGTCGATGGCCACCCGAGGACATCTCGGCGGGCTCGCGTGGGCGACCCCGCAGGCCGTGCGCGTGCTCGACGCGGCGGGGTTCGACGTGGTGCTGATCGAGACGGTCGGCGTCGGTCAGTCCGAAGTGGACGTCGTGAAGCTCGCCGACACCACGGTCGTGCTGCTCGCGCCGGGCATGGGCGACGGGATCCAGGCGGCGAAGGCCGGGGTGCTGGAGATCGCCGACCTGTTCGTGGTCAACAAGGCCGACCGCGAGGGCGCCGACGCGACCATCCACGACCTCAAGCAGATGATCTCCTTGTCCCGCAGGGAGATCCGCGGCCCGAGCTGGCGCCAGCCGATCCTGCCGACGGTCGCCTCACGCGGCGAAGGCGTCGACGACGTCGTGAAGGCCTTGGAAGAACACCACGCCTGGCTCTCGTCGCACGGCGAGCTCGCCCAGCGCCGCGCCGCGCGCGCCCGCTCCGAGGTCGAGGCGATCGCGTTGCGGATACTGCGCGCCGAGCTGGTCGACGTGCGCGGCGACCGGCTGGCCGAGCTGGCGTCCGCGGTCGTCGAGCGCACGCTGGACCCGTACGCGGCCGCCGACCGGCTCGTCGCGGATTTGCACGGATAACGACTTTTGGCGGGGAAAAACCGCCCTATACTTCCCGAGTTTCGTCGCCGAAGCTGGGAGGGACGTCCGTGCTCCGTACGGTCGCTGTTGCCGCTGTCTCCGTGCTCGCCACCCTGACCTTGACGGGGGTGGCCTCGGCCGACGCCCCGCCGCCCAAGGTCACCAAGGGCCCGTGCCAGTACACCGAGACACCTGACGAGCCCGCGTCGCGCCCGGTCCCGCTGCCGCCGGACCCCCGCCACACGCCGTCGTGGGGCACGGTCGAGGTGAAGCTGAAGGGCAACCAGGGCGACATCGGCCTGAAGCTGAACCGCAAGCAGGCACCGTGCACGGTGCAGAGCTTCCTGCACCTGACCAAGCACCGGTTCTACGACATGACGTCCTGCCACCGCCTGACGGCGTACCCGACGTTGAAGGTGCTGCAGTGCGGCGACCCGTCGGGCACCGGCGAGGGCGGCCCCGGCTACAAGTACAAGGACGAGCTCCCGACGGACCTGCCGCCCGCGCCCACCGACCCGACCGGCGCCCGCCGTGTCTACGCCCGCGGCGTGCTCGCGATGGCCAACGCGGGCCCGGCCACCAACGGCAGCCAGTTCTTCGTGGTCTACGGCGACTCGGCGCTCCGGCCGAACTACACGATCTTCGGCACCGTCGACACCGAAGGCCTGCAGACGCTCGACAAGATCGCGGCGGGCGGGATCCAGCCTGACCCGTCGTCGCCGGGGACGCCGCCGGTGGACGGGGCGCCGGTTCTGCCCGCCAAGATCATCAAGGCTCGCGTTTGGTGTTAAAGGGCTCGTGAGTGTTTTGGCCGGTTAGAACCGGCCGGAACACTCACGACCCTTAGTTGCCGGGGCATTCGTTGTCGCCGCCGCTGCGCTCGACGCAGTGCGTCGGCGCCGGTGACCGAGTGGTCGTCCCGTGGTGCCGTTGTGCTTGCAGGTACTCGTAACCGGCGATCCCCAGGCTCACCATGAAGCAGATCGCGAAGATCCCCGTCGCCACCCGCAAGCGCGCCAGCATCGCGATGAGGAAGCCGGCGAAGGGAAGCCCGATACCCCCAGATCGTCGCCCACATCAGCGTGCGGTCACCCGCACCGGCCTGCGCCCAGGAGGCCATCCCGGCGCTGAACACGAGGTAGGGCGTGCCGACCAGCCACAGCAGGCCGATCAGGCCGAGTGTCACCGTAGCGGCCGGGGACTTTTGTTCGGGCATGCGTTCAGTCTTGCGGGTGACGAAGTCTCGCGGATGAGTAGAAGTACTCGTGAGCGTTGCTGTGCCAGCTGCCTGCAACGCGGGCGAAACGGGATAAAGCGGGCTTTATCCCGGGGAAAGCGCCCGGGATAAAGCCCGCTTTATCCCGTTTCAGGAGTCCAAAACCACCGAGACGATGCCCGCGAAGTGGGCGAGCCTGGCCACTTCGGCCGCGCGGAAGAGGGGGCCGCCGGGGCGGCCGACCAGCAGGGCCTTGCCGGGCTTGCCGAGCGGGGTGGCCGCGAGTTCCGTGCCCAGCTCCTGCCAGGTCTCCGGGACCCAGGACTCCTCGCCGTCCAAGACCGTCGCGCGCTCGAGGGGGAGCCACGGCAGGTGCGTGATCGGGACCTCGGGCGCGGCCGACGAGGCCGCGAGTCGGTGGATGCCGCCTTCGCCGTGTTCGACCACCAGTGACCAGCCCGCGCGGATGATGCGCGGGACGCCCTCGGCCAGGATGTGCAGGCCGGACTTGGGCTGGGCCGCGATCTCCTCGACGAGCTCGAGCTCGCGGTGGGTGTCCAGCACGCCTGCGTATGGGCGGACCGCGTCGACCTCGACGCCGTCGACGCTCTCGGCGGCCGTGATCAGCGCGTCGGGGAGCCTGCCGGAGGGGAGCTCGACCACGAGGTCGTCGATGGCTATGCCGCTGCCGCGCTCGACCACGTCGACGCTCAGTATGTCCGCGCCGATCGTGCCGAGTGCGGTGGCCACCGCGCCCAGTGTTCCCGGGCTGTCCGGCAGCTGCACCCGGATGAGGAACGACAACACGAGCCCCTCTCACTTTATTCGGCGGTCCGGCCTGGTGCTCGGAACGCGCTCGCCGGGCGACGATTGTGGCAGACCAGGGTTATGAACGGGCTCTCAGTCCGTACACCGGGAACTAACGGTTTGAGCTCGACCCATAGACTCGTGGCTTCCGATAAGCCCGAGAACAGCGCACACCCGAGGTTATCCGCGTGCCCACGATCTCCCGCGACGAAGTCGCGCATCTCGCCAAGCTGGCCAGGCTGGCCGTCACCGACGAGGAACTGGACGTTTTCGCAGGTCAGCTCGACCAGATCCTCGACGCGGTCGCCCAGGTCGGCCAGGTCGCCGACCAGGACATCCCGCCGACCTCCCACGCCGTCCCGCTGACGAACGTGTTCCGTGAGGATGTCGTGAAGCCGAGCCTGTCGCAGCAGCAGGCGCTCTCCGGGGCGCCCGCCGAGGAAGAGGGCAGGTTCCGCGTGCCGCGCATTCTGGGGGAGGAACAGTGACCGATCTCATCAAGCTCACCGCCGCCGAGCTGGCCGAAAAGGTCCAGAAGCGCGAGGTGTCGGCCGTCGAGGTCGCGCAGGCGCACCTGGACCGGATCGCCAAGATCGACGAGCACGTGCACGCCTTCCTGCACGTCGACGCCGAGGGCGCGCTCGCCGCGGCCCGCGCGGTCGACGAGGCCGAGACGCCGGCGTCGCCGCTGGCCGGGGTGCCGCTCGCGCTCAAGGACGTGCTGACCACCACGGACATGCCGACCACGGCCGGTTCGCGCACGCTCGAAGGCTGGGTCCCGCCGTACGACGCCACCGTCACGCGCAAGCTGCGCGAGGCCGGTGTCGTCATCCTCGGCAAGACCAACATGGACGAGTTCGCGATGGGCTCCTCCACCGAGAACTCGGCGTACGGCCCGACGCACAACCCGTGGGACCACTCGCGCATCCCCGGCGGCTCGGGCGGTGGCTCGTCGGCGTCGCTCGCGGCGTTCGAGGCCCCGCTGGCCATCGGCACCGACACCGGCGGCTCGATCCGCCAGCCCGGCGCCGTCACCGGCACCGTCGGCGTGAAGCCGACCTACGGCGGCGTGTCGCGCTATGGCCTCATCGCCTTCTCGTCCTCGCTCGACCAGGCCGGTCCCTGCGCCCGCACGGTGCTCGACGCCGCGTTGCTGCACGAGGTCATCGGCGGGTACGACCCGATGGACTCGACGTCGATCAACGCGCCGGTCCCGCCGGTCGTCGCCGCGGCCCGCGAGGGCATGAAGGGCGACCTCAAGGGCGTGCGCGTCGGCGTGGTCAAGGAGTTCGCGGGCGACGGCTACCAGGCAGGCGTCACGCGGTCCTTCGAAGCCGCGGTCGAGCAGCTGCGCGCGCTCGGCGCCGAGGTCGTCGAGGTGTCCTGCCCGGCGTTCACCCTCGCGCTGCCCGCGTACTACCTGATCGCGCCGAGCGAGTGCTCGTCGAACCTCGCCAGGTTCGACGCCATGCGCTACGGCCTGCGCGTGTCGGACGACGGCACGCACAGCGCCGAAGAGGTCATGTCGCTGACCAGGGAAAAGGGCTTCGGCCCCGAGGTCAAGCGCCGGATCATGCTCGGCACCTACGCGCTCTCGTCCGGTTACTACGACGCGTACTACGGCTCCGCGCAGAAGGTGCGGACGCTGATTTCACGCGACTTCGACGCCGCGTTCGAGAAGGTGGACGTGCTGGTGTCGCCGACGACGCCGACCACCGCGTTCAAGATCGGCGAGCGGGTCGACGACCCGATGGCCATGTACCTGGCCGACCTGTGCACCATCCCGTCGAACCTGTCGGGCAACGCCGCCATGAGTGTCCCGAGTGGACTGTCCGATGAGGACGGACTGCCGGTCGGCCTGCAGATCATGGCCCCGTCGCTCGCCGACGACAGGCTGTACCGCGTCGGCGCCGCGTACGAGGTCGCGCGCAACGACGCCGCCGGTGGAGCACTCATCCACCAGGTTCCGGAGCTGGGAGGAAAGGCATGACCGCCGTGGCCGAACTGATGGACTACGCCGAGGTGGTCGAGCGTTTCGACCCGGTGCTCGGGCTCGAGGTGCACGTGGAGCTGTCCACGAACACCAAGATGTTCTGCGGCTGCGAGAACGTCTTCGGCGGCGAGCCGAACACGCACACCTGCCCGACCTGCCTCGGCCTGCCCGGCTCGCTGCCGGTGGTCAACGGCAAGGCGGTGGAGAGCGCCATCCGCATCGGCCTCGCGCTGAACTGCGAGATCGCCGAGTGGTGCCGGTTCGCCAGGAAGAACTACTTCTACCCGGACATGCCGAAGAACTTCCAGACCTCGCAGTACGACGAGCCGATCGCGTTCAACGGCTACCTCGACGTCACGCTCGACGACGGCGAGATCGTGCGCGTCGAGATCGAGCGCGCGCACATGGAGGAGGACACCGGCAAGTCGCTGCACGTCGGCGGCGCGACCGGGCGGATCCACGGCGCGGAGCACTCGCTGCTCGACTACAACCGCGCTGGCGTGCCGCTGATCGAGATCGTCACCAAGACGATCGAGGGCACCGGCGAGCGCGCGCCCGAGGTGGCCCGCGCGTACGTCTCCGCGCTGCGTGACCTGCTCAAGGCGCTCGACGTGTCCGACGTCCGGATGGACCAGGGCTCGCTGCGCTGCGACGCGAACGTGTCGCTGATGGCCAAGGGCGCGACCGAGTTCGGCACGCGCACCGAGACCAAGAACGTGAACTCGCTGCGCTCGGTCGAGCGCGCGGTGCGCTACGAGATGACGCGGCAGGCGGCGATCCTCGCCGGCGGCGGCAGCATCAAGCAGGAGACCCGGCACTTCCAGGAGGCCGACGGCTCGACCGCGTCCGGCCGCACCAAGGAGACCGCCGAGGACTACCGGTACTTCCCGGAGCCCGACCTGGTCCCGATCGCGCCGAGCCGCGAATGGGTCGAGGAGCTGCGCGGCACCCTGCCGGAGATGCCCGCGGTGCGCCGCAAGCGGATCCAGCAGGAGTGGCAGCTGTCCGACGCCGAGCTGCGCGACCTGCTCAACCTCGGCGCGGTCGACCTGATCGCCGCCACGGTCGACGCGGGCGCCACGCCCGCCGAGGCGCGGGCCTGGTGGGTCGCCACGCTGGCGCAGGAGGCCAACACCCGCGAGGTCGAGCTCGACGCGCTGCCGATCACCCCGGCGCAGGTCGCCGAGATCATCGCGCTGGTCAACTCCGGTGAGCTCACCAACAAGCTGGCCAAGCAGGTCGCGACCGGCGTGCTCGACGGCGAGGGCTCGCCGCGCGAGGTCGTCGAGAAGCGCGGGTTCAAGGTCGTCAACGACGACTCCGCGCTGCTCGCCGCCATCGACGAGGCGCTGGCCGCGCAGCCGGACATCGCGGGCAAGATCCGCGACGGCAAGGTGGCGGCCGCCGGTGCGATCGTCGGCTCGGTCATGAAGGCCACCAAGGGCCAGGCCGATGCCAAGCGCGTGCGTGAGCTGATCATCGAGCGGGTCGGTTCCTGAGTTGTCGTTCAAGGTCGGAAACGTCTCCTGGCGCGAGTGGGTCGGC
This sequence comes from Amycolatopsis xylanica, assembly GCF_900107045.1. GTDB lineage: Bacteria > Actinomycetota > Actinomycetes > Mycobacteriales > Pseudonocardiaceae > Amycolatopsis > Amycolatopsis xylanica. The sequence continues at coordinate 205,021 of NZ_FNON01000003.1, read as the reverse complement.
TTCGGCGCCGGCCTGCTCGCGGCGGGGACGCTCTTCCTGCCATGGACCACGCTGAGCGCGGCGTCGACCGAGATCGAGTCGGCGCTGCGCTCGCTGCCCGCGGACGACGTCGTGCGCGACGCGTGGAAGTCGGACTTCTTCGCCTGGTGCCCGCCGATCCTGCTGCTGCTGACCGGGCTGGTGGTCGTGCTCTTCGGCCAGGTCCGCAAGGCCAGGGTGAGCGGCCTGCCCGCGCTGTGGCTGGTGGCGGCGGCCGGGAACCTGCTGCTGATGGTCGCCGGGTGGTACGCCATCGGCTGGCAGTTCGGCAGTGAAGAGCGCGCGCTGTTCGAGGCGGGCGGGATCGCGGTCGCGCCGTCGTACGGGCGCTACCTCGCACTGGTGTGCACGATCGTCAGCCTGGCCGCGGCGATCTTGGACGCGCGGGCGGCGCGCGAGGAGTACCGCGCGCCCAAGAAGAAGGTCCCCCTCAAGGACTCCTGACGGGATAAAGCGGGCTTTACTCCAGTGCGGAGTTTAGCCCGCTTTATCCTGGGCTCTCTTGCGTGTGAAAGCGCTTTCTGGTTACCGTCGGGGCATCCCGATCGACCGGAGGTGCCCGGGTGACTGCGAGAAAGCGCTTACGCGCCGCGCTCATCGGCACCGGCGCGATCGCCGATGCTCATTTGATCGCTTTTCAGGCCTGCGAAACGGACATAGAGCTCATCGCGGCCGTCGACATCGACGAAGGCCGCGCGCGTGCGTTCGCCGAGAAGGCCGGAGTCACGCCGTACACCGACGTCTCCCGGATGCTCGCCGAGCAACGGCCGGACCTGGTTTCCATCTGCACCCCGCCGTCACTGCACACCGGCCAGACCGTCGAGGCGCTCGAATCCGGCGCCTGGGTCTGGTGCGAGAAGCCGCCGTGCCTGTCGCTGGCGGGTTACGACGCGATCACCGCCGCGGAAACGGAAGGTGGCCCGTACGCGTCTTTTGTTTTCCAGCACCGATTCGGCTCGGGTGCCGCGCACTTCCGCGAGCTGCTCGCCGCAGGGGAGCTGGGGCGTCCGCTCGTCGCGCATTGCCAGACGACCTGGTACCGCGACACGGCCTACTACTCGGTGCCGTGGCGCGGGAAATGGGAGACCGAGGGCGGCGGACCCGCGATGGGCCACGGGATCCACCAGATGGACCTGCTGCTCGATCTGCTCGGTGAGTGGACCGAAGTCAGCGCGATGACCGCTCGCCTGGTGCACGACGTGGAGACCGAGGACGTGTCGACCGCGTTGATCCGCTTCGCGAATGGCGCGCTGGCCACGGTCGTGAACAGCGTCCTCTCGCCACAGGAGGTCAGCCGGATCCGCGTCGACTGCACCGAAGCCACGGTCGAACTCACCCATCTCTACGGCTACCGCAACGCGGACTGGTTCTACAGCAAGGACTTCCCGAAACCGGAAGCCGACATCCCGAGTTCGCACAGCGCACAGCTGCCGCAGCTGATCGAAGCGATCAAAGCCGGGAAACGGCCACGCGCCAGCGGTGCGGACGGCCGCAAGACGCTCGAACTCATCGCCGCGCTGTACAAGTCCGCGGCCACCGGGCGGACGGTGCGCCACGGCGAGATCACCGCCGGAGGCCCGTTCCACCACTCGATGGACGGCCGGATCAGGGAAGGCGCGGCCTCGTGACCGAGAAGATCACCGTCACCCACCGCCATGGCGAGAAGATCACCGTCGAAGCGCTCGGCGTCGAGCTGCTGTCCTATGTGTACAAACCGGATCCCGTCGCCTACGAGTCGCAGAAGCCTTACGCCCACCCGATCCGGACCTTGCAGGGCAGCCCCGTGTCCGGCTACCGGCCGTCCGATCACCGGTGGCACAAGGGCATCCAGATGACGTCGAGTCATTTGTCCGGCCAGAACTTCTGGGGTGGCTGGACGTACGTGCCCGGCGATTGGTACCAGGATCTGCCGGACAAGATCGGCCGGATGCGGCACGACGGGTTCGAGGATTTCACCGTCGAGGACGAGAAACTGACCATCCGCGAGCGGCTCACCTGGATCGAGAACGGCGGTGAGCACTGGGCGAGCGAGCAGCGCGACATCGTCGTGCACTCGGTCGAGCCGGAGGAGGGCTCCTGGGCGCTCGACTGGTCGATCAGGCTCACCAACCTCCGCGACGAGCCGCTCAGGTTCGGCAGCCCGACCACCGCCGGTCGCGAGCTGGCGGGCTACACCGGCCTGCACTGGCGCGGCCCGCGTGACTTCGGCGGCGGCGAGGTGTTCGGCCCGGACGGCGCCGAGGAGATGATGGGCAAGCAGGCGCCCTGGCTCGCGTTCGTCGGCGAGCACGACGCTCTGGACGCCAAGTCGACCCTCGTTTTCGCGCACGCGCCGGAAAACGCGAACGCCATCCACGAGTCGCACTGGTTCGTGCGCTCCGACGTCACGCCGATGGTCGCGATCTCGTGGGCGTTCTTCGAGGAGTTCGGACTGCCACCTGGCGAGAGCTTCTCGTATCGCTACCGCGTGATCGTCGCGGACGGCGGCTGGGACTCCGGTCGCGTCGAGGTCTACCTCAAGTCGCACGGGTGGGACTGATGACTTTTCCTTTGCCGGGCGCGATCGGGCTTTCCCATCTGCGTGCGTATCCGTGGGAGGCGGCGGACGGCGTCTGCGGCGGCAGCCCGCATCTGCATCTCGCGTGCACCGAGGCGTACGTGGTCACCGGCGGCCGCGGCGCGGTGCAGACGCTCGGCGCCGACGGGTACCGCGAAACCGAACTCGAGGCTGGCGTGATCGCGTGGTTCTCGCCGGGCACCGTGCATCGCATGGTCCAGCGCGAGGACCTGCGGATCACCGTGCTCATGCAGAACAGCGGCCTGCCGGAGGCGGGCGACGCGGTGTTCACGTTCCCGCCGGAAGTGCTCGCCGATCCCGCTGAGTACGCCAAAGCGGCCGCGCCGCCCCAAGACGAAGACCAGGCGCGCAAACGTCGCGACCTCGCGGTCAGCGGCTATCTCCCGATCAGGGACGCGTTGCGGGACGGCGACAGTGGCCCATTCACGGCGTTCCAAACGGCGGCGGTCGCGTTGGCGCAGCCGAAGGTCGAGCAGTGGTTCCCGCGCTGGCGTGCGGGCGCGCTCGCCGCGGCCGAACTGACCGGCGAGCACCTCAAGGCCTTGGCGAGCGGCGACGCGAGCCATCTCGCGCACGCGGGCGTGCGCGTCGCCGAACCGGCCAAGCGCGACGGCTTCGGCATGTGCGGCCATCGCGCGGAATACGAGATCCCCGCTAGCGGACAGGAAAGGTGACCGGCATGACTCAGCCCACTTTGGGGGTCATCCTCAATGGCGCCACCGGCCGGATGGGCTATCGCCAGCATCTGGTCCGCTCGGTGCTCGCGATCCGCGAGCAGGGCGGTGTCGAGCTCCCCGACGGGCGTCGCGTCCAGCTCGACCCGATCCTAGTCGGCCGCAACGAGGCGAAACTGAAGGAAATGGCCCAGCGGCACGGACTGGAACGCTGGACGACCGACCTCGACAACGCGCTGTCCGACGACACGGCGACCGTGTACTTCGACGCGCAGATCACGTCCGCGCGCGAGAAGGCCGTGCGCGCGGCCATCGCGGCGGGCAAGCACATCTACTCCGAGAAGCCGGTCGCCGAGTCGGTCGCCGACGCGCTCGCGCTCGCCCGTCTCGCCGACGACGCGGGTGTGGTGCACGGTGTCGTGCACGACAAGCTGTTCCTGCCGGGGCTGCTCAAGCTGCGGCGGCTCGTCGATGGCGGGTTCTTCGGCCGGATCCTTTCCGTGCGCGGGGAATTCGGCTATTGGGTGTTCGAGGGCGACTGGCAGACCGCGCAGCGGCCGAGCTGGAACTACCGGTCCGAGGACGGCGGCGGCATCGTGCTCGACATGTTCTGCCACTGGAACTACGTGCTGGAGAACCTCTTCGGCCGGGTCGAGGCGGTGACCGCGCGCGCGGTCACGCACATCCCGACCCGCGTCGACGAGCAGGGACTCGAATATCCGGCGACGGCCGACGACGCGGCGTACGGGATCTTCGAGCTGGAGAACGGGATCATCGCGCAGATCAACTCGTCGTGGGCGGTGCGCGTCAACCGCGACGAGCTGGTCGAGTTCCAGGTGGACGGCACCGAGGGCAGCGCGGTCGCCGGGCTGCGCAACTGCCGCGTGCAGCATCGGTCGGTCACGCCGAAGCCGGTGTGGAACCCGGATCTGCCGGCCACCGAGCGGTTCCGCGACCAATGGGCGGAGGTGCCCGACAACGCGGAGTTCGACAACGGGTTCAAGGCGCAGTGGGAGGTTTTCGTCCGGGACGTGGTCGCCGGGCGTCCGCACGCCTACGACTTCTACGCGGCGGCACGCGGAATCCAGCTCGCCGAAGCCGGACTCGCCTCTTCGGCGGAAGGCCGACGCGTGGAGATGACCCCGCTCGGCTAGTACGATTGCGCCTCACTCGAACGAGGGGGGCGCATGACGACGCTGAACATCCGGATCGACGGTGACGAGGACCTGGACACCGAGACCAGGCGACTCCGGAAAGCGTTGCTGGAACTCGACGTCGAGGCCGTGCGCCTGCCCGCCGCCGACGCGCCCGACGGTGCGAAGGGGGCGGGCACCGACATCGGGTCGATGATCGTCAGCCTCGGCGGTTCCGCGGTGCTGACCGCGCTGGTCACGGGCATCAGCCAGGTCGTGCGGACGTGGGTGACCCGGTACGAGAAGCGGACCGTCGTGATCGAGATGGGCGAGTACAAACTGACGCTCACGGGCGGGAAACCCGAGGAGCACGACGCGAAAGTCAAAGCCTTCCTGAAGTCGGTGGAGCGGAAGAACGGCTGACGCGTGAGTGGGATCCGCGACGCGCTCCTGATCGCGACCGGCAAGTACGACAGCGGACGGCTCACCGAGCTGCGCTCACCCGGCGCGGACGTCGCCGAGCTGGCGGACGTGCTGGCCGATCCGGCGATCGGCTGGTTCGAGACGAAGACGCTGGTCGACGCGCCCGCCTACAAGGCGACCCGTGCGATCGAGAAGTTCTTCCGCGACCGCAGCACCGATGACCTGCTCGTGCTGCACCTTTCGTGTCACGGCGTGAAGAACGACGACGGCGAGCTGTTCCTCGCGGCGGCGGACACCGAACTCGACCTGCTCGGGTCGACGGCCATCCCGGCGGCGTTCCTGCACGAGCAGATGAGCCGGTGCCGGGCCAAGTCGATCATCCTGTTGCTGGACTGCTGCTTCAGCGGCGCGGCACTGCCGGGGATCAAGGCGCCCGCCACCGTGGACGCCAAAGAGCAGCTGGCGGGTTCCGGCCGGGCGATACTGACGGCCACCAATCGCACCGAATACGCCTGGGAGGGCAACCGGTTCCTCGAGCTGGAACCGGCGCCGTCCCGGTTCACCGAAGCGATCATCCACGGGCTGCGCACCGGGGAGGCCGACCGCGACGGGGACGGCCGGGTGGCCGTCGACGAGCTCTACGACCACGTCTTCGAGCGGCTGCGCGAGTCCGGCGCCAAGCAGACCCCGCGCTACTGGGCCGATCTGGAGTACCGCGTCTTCCTGGCGAACACGGCGATCCCGGTGCAGCCGGACCAGCCGGTGAAGGTCCAGGCCAAGACGGCCTGGCCGCAGCGCCGGGCCAGGCGCGGGCAGGACGCGCTGATCCGGCTCGACGTCTCGCTGAAGGATCTGGCGCTGGGCAAGGTGGACACGCTCAAGATCCAGAGCGCGATCGCGTGCGGATCCTGTCAAGGCCTCGGCACCGCGGCGGATTCCGTCGTGGAGCGGTGCACGTCCTGCTCCGGGTACGGCGTCGACGGCGAGACGGACTGCGAGCGGTGCACCGGGTTCGGGACGCTGATCCGGAACCCGTGCGCCGTCTGCGCCGGTGACGGCCGGGTGCTGAACACGCGGTCCATGACCTACCGCCTGCCGAGGGGTGTCACCAACGGCATGCGGGTCCGGTTCTCCGAGCAAGGCGAGGTCGGGCCGGGCGGCGGCCCGGCGGCCGACGTCTATCTCGAGGTCGTCGAACTGCCCGACACCGCGTTCGAGCGGCGCGGGCGTGACCTGTACTGCACGATCAAGGTCGAGCCCGAACTCGCGCGCACCGGCGGGATCGTCGATCTCGCCACGTTCGACGGGGTGCGGAAGATCCGGATCCCCGGCGGGATCAAGTCGGGCAAGACGGTCCGGGTCGCCGGGCTCGGGTTCCCCGAGGTGAGCGGCGACGGCCGCGGCAACCTGATGGTCACCGTCGACGTGCCCCGGCCGATGCTGCTCTAGTCCTTGCCGGGCACGGCGGACGAGAGCGCCTTGCGGCTGATGATCACGACCCGGTCGTCGCTGGACACCGGCGTGCCGCCGTCCTTGTTGAGCGTGCCCATCACGGCGAAGTCGGCGTTGATCGGGCTGACCGGGCCGAGCCTGCCGTAGGTGGGGCCCTTCTTGCCGTCGAAGGTGGGGAACGGGGCGCTGGTGACCGCGCCCTCCGGGGACAGCGGGAGTATCTGCATGTTCGCGGCCGAGGTGGCGGCGACGCCGAGCGTGCGGCCCGAGTCGTCGCAGCCGTAGACGCCCGGCTTCTCCGGCCAGCTCCACGCGGGCGAGGTGAACGGCTTGCCCGCCTCGACGCGGTAGACGACGTCCTTGTCGGACTGGCGGTCGGTGACCCACAGGCGCGCGCCGTCGTCCGACGCGCAGAGCCCGCCCGGCGCGTGCAGCCCGGCGGCGAACACCGGGGAGCCCGCGGTCGGGTTGCCCGCGAACGGCTGGCCCGCGACGTCGATGCGCAGGATCTTGCCCGCGAGCGAGTTAGGGTCGGCGGCCGCGGCGGGGTTGCCCGCGTCGCCGGTCGCGACCAGCAGGCCGCCCTTGGCGTCGCGCATCAGGGCGCCGTGGTTGCCGGTGGCGCCCTTGGGGATCCCGGTCAGCACGGGTTTCGGAGCCTGGCCCTTGGCGAGGCGGACCACACGGTTGTCGCTCGGCGTGGTGATGTAGGCGAAGAACAGCTGGTCCTCGCCGTACGCGGGGGACAGCGCGAGCCCGGTCAGGCCGCCGTCACCGGACGCGTCGACCGGCACCGTGGCCATCACCACGGGGTCCTTGCCGGTCGCGACCAGCAGGATCCGGCCGGTCTTGCGCTCACCGGCGAGCGCGCTGGCGCTCGTGCCGTCGCTAGGGATGCCCGCGACGGCCGACACCGGGTCGAGGCAGGTCGCGATGACGGCCTCGTCGAAGTCCTTGCAGCCCTGTGGCGGCGGGATGGGCGTGCGCGAGGTGGAGCCGGGCTTGGCCGGTCCCGCGTCGCTGCCGCTGGGACCGCCCGGATCCGGCGCGTGCTCGGGCGTGATCGACGGCGCCGCGCTGTACGTCTGGTGGGCCGCGGTGTCGTCGAAGGTCGCGCATCCCGACAGCAGCAGGCCGGTGCCCGCGAGCAGGGCCAGCGGCCGGACGGTCCTCATACGCACGATCACGAGGGTAGGCGCGTTCACGTGAACGCCAGGTAATGGGTCTACCGTGGTGATCATGACGGTCACGGTTCTCGTCCCCGACGACGACGGTCTCACCGCCTTGTCCGAGCTGCCCGGCGTGCACGCGGTCCGCTACAAGTGGGGCCAGCCGCTCCCGCGCGAGGCCGTCCAGGCCGAGGTGCTCATCCCCGGCGCGCACCGGGCGACCGACGAACTGTTCGACCAGCTACCGAACCTCCGGCTCATCCAGCTCCTGTCCGCGGGCGCCGAAGACTGGATCGGCACGGTCCCCGACGGCGTGCTGCTGTCCACCTGCCGCGGCGCGCACGGCGGCAGCACGGCCGAATGGGTCATCGCGGCGCTGCTCTCGCTCTACCGTGAGCTGCCTCTCTACACCGCGGACCAGGCCGTGGGGCGCTGGCAGCGGCGGACGTCGGACACCCTGCAGGGCAAGCGGATCCTGATCGTCGGCGCCGGCGACCTGGGCCAGCAGCTGCGCCGGCGGATCGAGCCATTCGACACGAAGGTGTCCATGGTCGGGCTGTCGGCCCGTGACGGCGTGCACGCCGTCAGCGAGCTGCGCGGGCTGCTGGGCTCGCATGACGTCGTCGTGCTGATGGTGCCGCTGACCTCACGCACCCGCGGCATGGCCGACGCGGGTTTCTTCGCGGCGATGCAGGACGGCGCCATCCTGGTCAACGCGGCGCGGGGGGCGGTGGTGAACACCGACGCGCTGGTCGAGGAGCTGAAGCTGGAGCGGATCAGGGCGGTCCTCGACGTGACCGACCCCGAGCCGCTGCCCGAGGGGCACCCGCTGTGGACCTCGCCCGGCGCGATCGTCTACCCGCACATCGGGGGAGCGGTGCACGGCACGCGCAAGCGGTCGTACGCGGTGGTGGCGGCGGAGATCGCCCGGTACGCGGGCGGGGAACTGCCGCACAACCTGGTGCACGGCGAGTACTAGGGCTCGTGAGTGTTCCGGCCGGTTCTAACCGGCCGGAACACTCACGAGTCCTTTAGCACTTCACGTAGCCGATGCCGACCGGCGGCACGTCCCACTTGCTCCACACCTTGAGGCAGCGGCCCTTCGGCGGGTCCTTGGGGATCTTCTGCTTGACCAGCGCGACGAACGGTCCGCACAGCGGCCGCAGCCAGCCGGGTGCGACCTTGCCGCAGAGCGCGTTCAGCGCTCCCGTCCCCGCTTGCGTGGCCGCGTGATAGATGTCCTCGGTGACGCCTCTGCTGAAAGTGTGGCTCGCGAGGATTTGGACCTCGGCCGGTTTCGCGGGCGCCGCCTCCGCCTGAGCGCCCATTCCACAGAGAACGGTCGCGGTGGCGACCGCCGTCAGCAATCGTTTCAGGGAAACCATGGGGAATTCTCCTCCCTCATTTCTTCGCCGGTGATTTCCGGCTGGACCGAACTTCGCACAATGCGCGGCAGCTCTGCGACATCTGGGTGTCCCTGATCCACTTCAGGGTGTCTTTCGGGGACAGTCCGGGCGCGGCGCAGCACTATGAAAGACAGCTCTACCAGTGACTTCGGGGAGGAAGCCGTGGCCGGGTACAGGGAACCGTGGTGGGCGGAGGTCGACAAAGCGGCGAAGCTGATGTCGTCCTATCTGGGCACCATCGCGACGCGGGTGCGTCAGGAAGGCACTTATACGCCGGTGCGCGGATCGGCGGTCAAACGGCGGCAGCCGGGTTCGCTGCGGCATATCGACGAGGTCATCCGCGCCAACGGGTGGTATTACGGGATCGACAAAGACCTGATCGGCGGCGTTTTCACCGGTAAAACCGAATGTCTCACCAATACGCCGCTCGTGGTCGCGGTGGCCCGCGCGTGCCATGAGATCCTCGGCGAGGAATTGACGCTGGACGCGACCGTGCCATTGTTGGCGGCCAGTCAACGCATTCAGGTGCTGGTCGCCGAAGCGGAGGCCGCCGACCGGCGGGCGGGCGACGCGCAGGTGATCGTGCGCGGCCGCCGCGCGATCCTCGACGGTCGCGTGGTGCCCGAACCCCGTGACTCCGGCGTCCTCGAGCTTCGTGCCGCCTCGCCGCGGTCGCGTCGCGACCGGCGCAGACCCTGGCTGATCGCCGCCGCGGTCACGGCGGCGATCTCGGTGCTGCTCGCGGCGGCCTTCATGGGCGGGGTGCTGCCGTGGCCGTGGTCCCCGACCGACGACAATCCCGATTACCGCGTGCTCGCCTCCCGGCCGGTGGCCGCCGAGGTCGACCGCAATCCCGATCACTGCGCCGAGCGGACCACGCTGGTCGACAACGGGAACCATCAGGCGGCGGGCTCGGTCCGGCTGCGCGAATGCCTCGACGCGGTGGAGATCTGGGTCGCCGACCTCGACCGGGACTCCCGATGCGTGTACGTCGAGCTGGTGTGGACCGAATTCTCGCGTGACCGGTCCGACGACGCCTGCCCGGCCGGGCACATCGTGCACCGGCGTTACCCGCGGCGGAGCGGTGACTACCGGCCGGAGCTGGTGTCGACCTACCGGCCGTGAGCCCGCGCGTTGTCCCGGCCGGACCTGGGCGAATCCTCTACCCTGCGATCCGTGACGACTGAACCGTATGAGTCCGGCGGCATGCTCAACCCGGTCGAGGACGCGCCGGCGCGCGAGCCCGACCGCTGGCACGGCGGGCTGGACGTCGGCCTGCTGGTCCTGCGGCTGCTGCTCGGCGTCATCATGGGCGCGCACGGCCTGCAGCACCTGTTCGGCCTGTTCGGCGGGCCCGGCATCGACGGCTTCGCGAAGGTGCTCACCGGCTTCGGCTACACGACCCAGACGACGCTGCTGTCGTGGATCACCGGCGTGACCGAGCTCGGCGGCAGCCTGCTGCTGATCGTCGGCCTGTTCACCCCGGTCGCCTCGGCCGCGCTGCTCGGCGTCGCGATCAACATCGTCTACGTGAAGTTCCGTGGCGGCTTCTTCGAGGGCTCGGGCAAGGGCTTCGAGTTCGAGCTGCTCCTGGCCGGCGTCGCGCTGTCGATCCTGTGCATGGGCGCGGGCCGCATCTCGCTCGACCGCAACACCCCCTGGCGCAAGCGTCCGATGCCGATCGGCCTGCTCGCCCTGCTCCTCTCGGTCGCCGCCTCAGTCGTAGTCCTGGTCCTCTGCCGCTGACCCGGGGAAAAAATCCCAATGCGGCATTGGTCAGTTTTCAGGCCGCCAATGTGGCTTTCGTCAGACGAAAGCTGACGAAAGCCACATTGGGATTTTTTTACTTGCTGGGGTCGCGGACGGCGCCGGTGTCGGCCGAGGTGGCCATGCGGGCGTAGGCGCGCAGGGCCGCGGTGATCGGGCGGACCCGGTCGACCGGCTGCCATGGGCGCTCCGAGGCCTCCATCTTCGAGCGGCGCTCGGCCAGGATCTCGGGCTCGACCAGCAGCTCGAGGCGGCGCTCGTGGACGTCGAGGAGGATCTGGTCGCCGTTCTCCACCAGGCCGATGAGACCGCCGGCGGCCGCCTCGGGGGAGATGTGGCCGACCGAGATGCCCGACGAGCCGCCGGAGAAGCGGCCGTCCGTGATCAGGGCGCACTTCTTGCCGAGGCCGGAGCCCTTGAGGAACGCGGTCGGGTGCAGCATCTCCTGCATGCCGGGCCCACCCGCCGGACCCTCGTAGCGGATCACCAGCACCTCACCGGGCTGGATCTCCTTCTTGAGGATCGCGGAGACGGCTTCCTCCTGGCTTTCCAGCACCCGTGCCGGGCCCTGGAAGTGCCACAGGTCCTCGTCGATACCGGCGGACTTGATGACCGCGCCGTTCTCGGCCAGGTTGCCGCGCAGGATCGCGAGGCCGCCGTCGGCGGTGTACGCGTGCTCGACGTCGTGGATGCAGCCATCGGTGGCGTCGGTGTCCAAAGAGGACCAGCGCGCGTCGGTGGAGAAGGCCTGCGTGGTGCGCACGCCACCGGGCGCAGCGTGGAAGAGTTCCAAAGCACGAGAAGACGCCTTGCCGCCGCGCACGTCCCACTCGTTCAGCCAGGACTCGAGGTCCGGCGAGTGCACCGAGTGGACGTCGGTGTTCAGCAGCCCGCCGCGGTGCAGCTCACCCAGGATGGCCGGGATGCCGCCGGCCCGGTGGACGTCTTCCATGTGATAGTCGGAGTTCGGCGCGACCTTGGACAGGCACGGCACGCGGCGGCCGATCGCGTCGATGTCGGAGATCGTGAAGTCGATCTCGCCCTCCTGCGCGGCCGCGAGGATGTGCAGGACCGTGTTGGTCGAGCCGCCCATGGCCATGTCCAGCGCCATCGCGTTCTCGAACGCCTTCTTGTTCGCGATCGAGCGCGGCAGCACGGATTCGTCGTCCTCGCCGTACCAGCGCTTGCACAGTTCGACGACCGTGCGGCCGGCGTCTTCGAACAGCGTGCGCCGCAGCGCGTGCGTCGCCAGCGTGGAACCGTTGCCCGGCAACGAAAGGCCGAGCGCCTCGGTGAGGCAGTTCATCGAGTTCGCGGTGAACATGCCCGAGCAGGAGCCACAGGTCGGACAGGCCGAGCGCTCCACAATGGACAGCCCGTCCTCGTCGACCTCGCTGCTGGCCGAGGCCGCGATCGCGGTGATGAGGTCGGTCGGCGCCTGCGCGACCCCGCCGACCACGACCGCCTTGCCCGCTTCCATCGGGCCGCCGGAGACGAACACGACCGGGATGTTCAGCCGCAGCGCGGCGTTGAGCATGCCGGGGGTGATCTTGTCGCAGTTGGAGATGCAGACGAGCGCGTCGGCCTGGTGCGCGTTGACCATGTACTCGACCGAGTCGGCGATGATCTCGCGCGACGGGAGCGAGTACAGCATCCCGGAGTGACCCATGGCGATGCCGTCGTCGACGGCGATCGTGTGGAACTCGCGCGCGACGCCGCCCGCGGCCTTCACGCCCTCGGCCACGATCTCGCCGAGGTCCTTGAGGTGCACGTGCCCCGGCACGAACTGGGTGTACGAGTTGGCGATGGCCACGATCGGCTTGCCGAAGTCGCTGTCGGTCATGCCGGTCGCACGCCAGAGCGAGCGCGCGCCCGCGGCGTTGCGGCCGTGAGTGGTGGTTCGGGAACGGAGCTGAGGCACAGCTACTCCAAGGTCCGACGGACTGGTCCTACCAATTTACTCCTCGTTCGGAGTATCCGTGAGCCCGGAGGGGTCTTTCATGCGTCCGCCGCTGACCACGGCGATCACCGGAAGATGCCTGGTCCGGACTGTCGGAAGTCCGACTTTGCTGTCATCGGAAAGAACCGCGCTCACGCGCGCGCTTTTCGAAATCGCCAATCCTTTGAGCGCTTCCCAAGGAAGTTCGCGCTGCCCGAACACGGTGCGCACGGTCAGCCCGCCCGCGTGCGCGGTCGTCCTGGTCCTCGCCACGAACACGATCAGCGCGACCGGCACGAGCATCAGCGCTTGCAGTCCCGGAATCCCGCCGAAGGCGAGCGGTATGACGCACACCACTAGAAGGGCGATCGCCAGGTACGCGATACCTGGGATCCGGAACACGGCTTTGGGCTCTGCCTGGTCTTTTTCGGCCACGCGAAGATGGTGCACCGGTCCGTGAGACGTTCGGAAAGCGGGTCGGGATGTCCAGCATGCGGAATCGCCATCCCGCAGAGTTGACACTATTGACGGCGACCGATTAACGTTCCGTCCGTGACACCGCAGACCGGCCTCGTACTTCCTCAGCGCATCGACGCTTAGGAAGCATTTCCGCTGCGTCGATGCGCGACCCTCGTGCGACCTTACGGTCGGCGAGGGTTTTTTGTTGCCTACGCAAGAGAAGTACCCGAAAGAGTGACACCTAGACCCCCGGGGCAGAACCGATGACAAGCGCCACATCGCGATCGGAAGCTTCACCGCCGTCGCCAAGCTCAGCTCGCCCGAAGCCGACCCCGCCCGCCGGAACGCCCATCCGGGTAACCGGCGCGCAGTCGCTTGTGCGCTCGCTTGAAGCCGTCGGCGCCGAGGTGGTCTTCGGCATTCCGGGTGGCACGATCCTCCCCGCCTACGACCCGCTGCTCGACTCGACCAAGGTCCGCCACGTCCTGGTCCGCCACGAGCAGGGCGCCGGCCACGCCGCGACCGGCTACGCGCAGGCCACCGGCAAGGTCGGCGTCTGCATGGCGACCTCGGGTCCCGGCGCCACCAACCTGGTCACCCCGCTGGCCGACGCGAACATGGACTCGGTGCCGGTGGTCGCGATCACCGGGCAGCAGAGCCGCCCGCTGATCGGCACCGACGCGTTCCAGGAAGCCGACATCTGCGGCATCACCATGCCGATCACCAAGCACAACTTCCTGGTGACCGACCCGGCCGAGATCCCGCGCACCATCGCCGAGGCGTTCCACCTGGCGTCGACTGGCCGCCCGGGCCCGGTCCTGGTCGACATCCCCAAGGACGTCCTGCAGGAGATGACCTCCTTCAGCTGGCCGCCGGAGATGCGCCTGCCGGGATACCGCCCGACGCTGCGTCCGCACGGCAAGCAGGTCCGCGAGGCCGCCCGCCTGATCCAGGGTGCGAAACGGCCGGTGCTCTACGTCGGCGGCGGCGTCATCAAGGCGCAGGCGTCGAAGCAGCTGCTGGAGCTGGCCGAGTACACCGGGATCCCGGTGGTCACCACGCTGATGGCGCGCGGCGGGTTCCCCGACTCGCACCGGCAGCACCTGGGCATGCCGGGCATGCACGGCACGGTCGCCGCGGTCGCCGCGATGCAGCGCTCCGACCTGCTGATCACCCTCGGCGCGCGGTTCGACGACCGGGTCACCGGCCGTCTCGACTCGTTCGCGCCGGACGCGGCCATCGTGCACGCCGACATCGACCCGGCCGAGATCTCCAAGAACCGCAAGGCGGATGTGCCGATCGTCGGCGACTGCGCGGAGATCATCACCGAGCTGACCGCCGCCGTGCGCACCGAGTTCGACCACAGCGGCCGCCCCGACATCGAGGCGTGGTGGACCCAGCTCAACGGCCTGCGCGAGGGCTACCCGGCGGGCTACGAGTGGCCCGAGGACGGCACGCTCTCCCCGCAGTACGTCATCGAGCGCATCGGCCAGCTCGTCGGCCCGGACGCCATCTACGCGGCAGGCGTCGGCCAGCACCAGATGTGGGCCGCCCAGTTCATCAAGTACGAGAACCCGCGCACCTGGATCAACTCCGGCGGCCTCGGCACCATGGGCTACGCCGTCCCGGCGGCCATGGGCGCCAAGTTCGGCATGCCGGACAAGCAGGTCTGGGCCATCGACGGCGACGGCTGCTTCCAGATGACCAACCAGGAGCTGGCCACCTGCGCCATCGAGGGCGCCCCGATCAAGGTCGCCGTGATCAACAACGGCAACCTGGGCATGGTGCGCCAGTGGCAGAACCTCTTCTACTCGGAGCGGTACTCCAACACCGATCTCGGTACTCACAAGCACCGCATTCCCGACTTCACGCTGCTGGCCGAGGCGCTGGGTTGCGCCGGGCTACGCTGCGAGACGAAGGAAGAGGTCGACGAGGTCATCAAGCGCGCGATGGAGATCAACGACCGCCCCGTGGTGATCGACTTCGTGGTCGGCAAGGACGCCCAGGTGTGGCCGATGGTCGCCGCCGGGACCGGCAACGACGAGATCATGGCCGTGCGCGGCATCCGCCCGCTGTTTGACGATGACGAGGTCAGCGAATGAGCACCCACACACTGAGTGTTTTGGTCGAGAACAAGCCCGGTGTGCTGGCCCGCGTCGCCGGCCTGTTCTCCCGTCGCGGTTTCAACATCGAGTCACTCGCCGTCGGACCCACGGAGAACCCCGAGGTGTCCAGGATGACGATCGTGGTCGCGGTCGAAGAGCTACCGCTCGAACAGGTGACGAAGCAGCTCAACAAGCTGGTCAACGTCATCAAGATCGTGGAACTCGAAAAGGCCTCCGCCGTGCAGCGTGAACTGCTGCTGGTGAAGGTCCGCGCGGACGCCACCGTCCGCAGCCAGGTGCTCGAAACCGTGCAGCTGTTCCGTGCCAAGGTGGTCGACGTGTCGCCGGAGGCCCTCACCGTGGAGGCCACCGGCACGTCGGACAAGATCGGCGCCCTGCTCCGGATGCTGGAGCCCTATGGGATCCGTGAGCTCGTGCAGTCCGGCATGGTCGCGGTGGGCAGGGGCGCCCGCTCGATCACCGCCACCTCGCCCCGCTGATTCTCTTGTAGTTGTTGTCAGGAAAGGAAAACCCCCTCTCATGTCCGTCGAAATCTTC
The DNA here is from genome assembly GCF_900107045.1 of Amycolatopsis xylanica. Classification (GTDB taxonomy): domain Bacteria; phylum Actinomycetota; class Actinomycetes; order Mycobacteriales; family Pseudonocardiaceae; genus Amycolatopsis; species Amycolatopsis xylanica. The sequence continues at coordinate 189,319 of NZ_FNON01000003.1, read as the reverse complement.
TACGACGACGATGCCGATCTGTCCATCATCCAGGGCCGCAAGGTCGCCGTCATCGGCTATGGCAGCCAGGGCCACGCCCACGCGCTGAGCCTGCGCGATTCGGGCGTCGACGTCCGCATCGGCCTGCCCGAGGGGTCCAAGTCCCGCGCCAAGGCCGAGGAGCAGGGCCTGCGTGTCCTGACGCCCGCCGAGGCGTCCAAGGAAGCCGATCTGATCATGATCCTGGCTCCGGACACCAAGCAGCGCTTCATCTACACCGACGACATCGAGCCGAACCTCAAGGACGGCGACGCGATCTTCTTCGGTCACGGCTTCAACATCCGCTACGACCTGATCAAGCCGCCGTCCAATGTGGATGTCGCGATGGTCGCCCCGAAGGGCCCTGGTCACCTGGTCCGCCGCCAGTTCGTCGACGGCAAGGGCGTCCCGGCGCTCATCGCGGTCGAGCAGGACGCGACCGGCGGCGCGCAGGCGCTGGCGCTGTCGTACGCGGCCGCCATCGGTGGCGCGCGAGCCGGTGTCATCAAGACGACCTTCACCGAGGAGACCGAGACCGACCTCTTCGGTGAGCAGGCCGTGCTCTGCGGTGGCGCCTCCGCGCTGGTGCAGACCGGGTTCGAGGTGCTGACCGAGGCCGGCTACGCCCCGGAGATCGCGTACTTCGAGGTGCTGCACGAGCTCAAGCTGATCGTCGACCTGATGTACGAGGGCGGCATCGCCCGCCAGCGTTACTCGGTCTCCGACACCGCCGAGTACGGCGACCTGACCCGCGGCCCGCGCGTCATCTCGCCGGCGGTCAAGGAAGAGATGAAGAAGATTCTGGGCGAGATCCAGGACGGCACCTTCGCCCGCGAGTGGGTGGCCGAGGACGAGAACGGCCGCGAGAACTTCCACGCGCTCGAGAAGAAGGGCGCCGAGCACCCGATCGAGGAGACCGGCGCGAAGCTGCGCGGCCTCATGTCGTGGGTGGACCGCCCCATCACCGAGACGGCCTAAGTGATTTAGCGGGCTTTATCCCGGGTGTTTTCCCGGGATAAAGCCCGCTAAATCCCGTCGGGATAAGCTGAGCACCATGAGCGAGTCCGTCGACGACAAGGCCCACATCCGCCACGAACTGGATCTGACCGGCGCGGAGTGGATCAGGGCGCAGGCCGACGGCCTCGCCCCGGAGGACTGCATCGAGTACGCGTCCGTCCCGCACACCGACGGCCACACCTACTGGGCGATGCGCCACGGCGGCACCACCCTGGTGTTCACGCAGTCCGAATGGGACGCGTTCGTCGCGGGTGTCCGCGACGGCGAGTTCGACCTTCCCGGCTAGAGCCGCTTGATCAGGTCACGCAGCCAGCCGCCCGCCGCGGCGAGCGCCACGTAATCCCCATAGTCACGGGATTCGACGATCAGCCCGTCGCGCACGCGCATGACGAAGATGTTCGAAACCCGGTACGGCCGCACCGATTCACCCTGGTAGACGAACTCGCCGATGACCACCTCCGGATCCGTCGACTGGTAGATGACCAGGTCACGTGCCTGAATCTTGGTCGCGCTCCGGGAAACCTGAGCGAAGTGCTCGCGCAGATCCTGCCGCGACTTCAGCGCCGGAGCGCCAGGCAAGAACGGGTGCGTGACGTGGGTTTCCTCGGCGTAGAGATCCGCCAGCTCATCCCATTTCCCGTCTGAGACGCCGTAGACGAGCCGCTCGAACACACCGCGCGGGCTCTTCGGATCGGCCGTGCTGACCGGGCGTTCCGGCAGCGGCTCGACGGTGATCTCGGCCTTTTCGGCCCCGTCCGCGAGTTCTTCGAGCCCGTCGCGGGCGGCGGCGATACGCAGGTAGTCGTGGTAGTCCCGCGACCACTGGATGAGCCCGTCGCGGACGCGCAGCACCTGGATATTGGCTGCCTCAAAGGTCTTCCCGGTGGCCAGCGCCTCGCCGGAGTAGTCGTACTCGGCCACGATCAGCTCGGGATCGGTGGTCTCGTGGATCAGCACGTTCTTGCGCCGCAACCGGAGCTGCGACACGAGCCCCCTCGTGAACTGCTCGTGCACGGTCGCCCTGCCGACGACCCTGGTCGGCGCGGGCGGGCGCTGCGGGTGTTCGACGACCGTGTCCTCGGCGTAGAGCGCGGAAAGTTCGCTCCAGTCGCCGCTCGTGACGCCCTCGGACAGCTTGTCGAACACTTCGCGTGGTGTTGGCATGAATCCTCCCAGTAAACGGAGTCCGTAGTCCGTATCCCCGACGATACGGACTCACGACTCCGCTTGTCTAGTTCCTTGGGCAGGGTTCGATGAGATGGCGACCTTGAGGCACGCCGCGTGATCAGACTCGGGCGAGCCTTTGCGCGAGACCTCGCCCACGGTCCGGCCATGCGAGATCGGGGTCGTGAGTGTTGCGGCCGGTTCTAGCGGACCGGTACCCGGCTACTTACCACGCGAGTCTCGGCGCGAGTGGAAGGTTTGCTCCGTTAGATGCAGAAATTCTTCCACTCGCTCGGACTCGTCCACCCTGGACACGTGACAAGGGCCGCCCTTGCAACACTCTGGGTGACAAGGGCCGCCCGTGTCACCCAGACCGGGGCCCGGGGTGTGGGAAACGAAGCGTTGAACGCCTCGTTTCCCACGCACCACCACACATAAGTCACTGTCGTTCCGCTGAGCGTGACACAAGCCCCGTTCATACCGACCAGCCAAGCCCAGGCCAGGCGTAGATCGCCAAAAACCGGCCGGTTCTAACCGGCCGCAACACTCACGAGCTTTTCCAGCGCTTCGGGGCTGCCGCAGTGCTCGGCCCAGCCCGCGGGCGTGCTGTCGAAAAGGCCGTCACGGATCGTCGGGTCCGCCCCGGCGTCGAGCAGTACGTCGAGGACGTCGAGCGCGTTGTTCTGCGCGGCCAGGTGCAGCGCGGTGACGTCCTTGCCATGCCCGGGGCCGCCGAAAGTGGCCTGGGCGTTGACATTCGCGCCGAGTTCGAGCAGCGCGCGGACCGCGGCGGTCTTGCCCTGCGCGGCGGCCCAGAGCAGCGGCGTGCCGCGATAGACGTCGGCTTCGAGATCGGCGCCTCGGGCGACGAGCGCCTCCAGCGCTTCCGGTCGGTCGTTGCGGGCCGCCCAGGTGAGGGCCTCGTTGAGGACTTCGCTGGGGTCGTCCGTCGGCTTCCAGCGCGGGAAACCGCTGTGCGGCCGGTAAAACTGCCGATGCTCACCACCGGCGTCGAGCAGATCGAGCCGCCCGAGCCCCGCCGCGACCCGGAGATTGCCTGGCGCGAGACTCCGTGCGGCGAGCTTCTCCGCCGCTTCGCGATGACCCCAGAACAACGCCACGACGAGCGGCGTGCCGCCGTCGCCGCGTGCTGAGACGTCCGTCGGCGCGCCCGCGTCGAGGAGCAGGTCGATCAGGAGCGGGAGGTTGCTGTACGCGGCCTGGTGCAGCGGGGTCCAGCCGTGGACGTTGCCGCGCGCCGGGTCGGCGCCCCGGTCGAGCAGGACCTTGCTGAGCCGCTCGTCGCAGGTCGCGCCCGCCATGCCGAGGAGGTCGTTTCCGTTGGTACCACGGACATCCACGACTTCGGGATGCTCGTCGACGATCAGCGCGAGCCTTTCGAGATCGCGTTCCTCGATGGCCCGGTAAGCCCGCGCGAACGGCTCGTCGCCCACCTGCGCGACATGCTTGAGCAGGTCGCGCCACGTCGCGAACCCATGCGCCCGCGCGAGCGCGGTCCGCGCCCCCTCCTCGTCGCGCGGCAGCTCCCCGAACGCTTCGACCGCTCCCGGCGTGCCGTCCTCGGCGGACTCGAGCAGCCCGAGCGCCCGCTCGGCGTAGTACTCGGGATCGGGCTGGTAAGCCTGCATTCGCCAAGCCTAACCGGGGTCGTGAGTGATGCGGCCGATTCTAACCGGCAATACCACTCACGACCCCTTTCAGCGCACGCCACTCGGCGAGCGGGAGGTCGTCGTTGCCGGTGAGCACTTGGAGGCAGACGTGGTCGGCGCCCGCGTCGAGCTGCGCTTGGACTCGGGCGGCGATGGCGTCTTCGCCGACCGCGACGATCGCGTCGACCAAGCGGGGCGCGGCGGCGGCCTGCTCGTCGTCGGTGAAGCCCAGGCGGCGCAGGTTCGCCTGGTGGTGCGGGGCGTACTTCACGTAGAGGCCGACGTGTTCGCGCGCCAGCGCCGGGTCGAAGGTGACCGCCTGCTCGACCGCGAGGAACTTGCCGGGCCCCAGCACGCTTCGGGCGAAGGCCGTGTGGGAGACCGGGACGAAGTACGGATGCGCGCCGTCGGCGTGGTCGCGGGCGACCTCCAGCATGCGGGGGCCGAGCGCGGCGATGACCCGGGTCGGCGCGGGCTCGTCCAAGGCCTCGTCGAGGGCGGTCAGGTAGTCGCGGATCGCGGCGACCGGGCGCTTGCCGACGCGGTGGCCGCCGAGGCCGTGCACGAAGCGGCCGGGGTAGGCCTGGTCGAGCAGGCGTTCGGCGCCCGCCGCCGCGGCCGGTTCGCGCCAGGAGGTCTGGGCGATGCCGGTGGCGACGCGCAACCGGGTGGTCGCGGCCAGCAGGACGGCGGCCTGCGTGAAGGCTTCGCGACCGTAGGCCTCGCCGAACCAGAGCGTGTCGAAGCCGAGGTCTTCGACCTCCAGCGCGGCATCGCGGATCTCGGCGGGTTTCTTGCCCTCCAAGGCGAAAGTCCAGATTCCGACGCTCATCGGGTGATCTCCTTCAACGCGGGCGCGAGCCGGGCGAGCTGGTCCACAATGGATTCGAGGGTGGCTCCGACGGGGGAGACGAGCACGTGGTCGGCGCCGCTGTCGAGCAGCAGCCGGACGCGTCCGGCGATCGACTCCTCGTCACCCCAGGCATAGAGGCTGTCGACGAGGCGGTCGCTCAAGTCGGTGAAGCCGAGCCGTTTCCAGCTGTTCATGTAGTGCGGGATCTCGAACTTGGTCATCTGCTCGACCGTTCGCGTGAGCGCGGCGCGCGCCTCGTCCCGCGTGCCCAGCAGGACGGCCTGATGCGGGATCAGCAGCTTGTCCGGGCCGAGGATCTCGCGGGCGTACGGCGTGTGCTCGAAAGGCTGGGCGAACGGGTGCGCGCCATCGGTCAGCTCCCCGGCCAGTTCGAGCATCCGGGGGCCGACGGCGGCCAGCACCAGCGGTGACGCCGAGTAGTCCATTGTGGACAAATACGCTCGGGTTTGCGCCAGCGGCTGGTAGGCCGACTCCGTCTGGAACGCGTGGCCGATGCCGACACCGAGCACGAAACGGCCGGGATGAGCCGCCGCGAGCGCACTCGCGCGGGCTTGGGCGGTCCGCGCGTCGCGGGCCCAGATGTTCGCGATGCCGGTGCCGATCGTCAGCCGTGACGTGGCGCCGAGCAGGTCTTCGGTGACGTCGAACAGATCGCGGGCGGCGACGCCTTCGCCGCTCCACGCCGAGCCGTAGCCCAGCTCCTCGATGCGCTGGTTCGCTCTTCGCTCGGCTTCGAGCGGCGGGCCGAGTGGCGCCGACGGGAGCCAGACCCCCACCGGGCCCAAGCGGGCGCGCGTTTCCTCGATCACGATTCCCTCCAGAAGGTGAGGCTGCCTCCGGTTAATATACGGAGGTTGCCTCCGATTTGTCACCCACTATTGTCTGGCTCATGCGCGCCGACGCCCTCCGCAACTACGAACGCCTGCTCAGCGAGGCGAAACTCGCGTTCCGCAGCCACGGCGTCGAGGCGTCGCTGGAGGACATCGCGCGCAACGCGGGAGTCGGGATCGGCACGCTCTACCGGCATTTCCCCACCCGCGAGGCGCTCATCGAGACCTTGCTCAGGGACCGGTTCGACACCCAGGCCGCCGCCGCGCGCGAGCTGCTCGACCACCCGTCGCCGTTCGAGGCGCTCACGGCCTGGCTGCTCGGGCTCGGCAGGACGTCGGGGGAGTACAAAGGCCTGCCGGAGGCGATGGCGGCCGCCATCAACCAGCCCGGCTCGCCGCTCTACGTCTCATGTCATGAGATGCAGGACGCGGTGTCTCAGCTGGTGGACCGGGCGCACGAGGCGGGCGAACTGCGGGAGGGCGCGACCACGCGCGAGCTGCTTCTCCTTACCCACGCCGTCGTTTGGGCGAGTGAACATCATCCGTCCGATGATGGGATGGATCGGCTTTTCGCCCTTGTTGTCACCGGGTTGCGGGCAAGTTAACAATGCACTCGGCAAGGTAGGGGTGCGCAGAGCTAAACTGCGGCCCATCCGGGCACAACGTCGTGCGCCGTTGAGAGCGTCCTCGATTTAGTGACCAAATAGTGGGAGCAGCGTCGTGACCAATGCCAGCAAGCCCGTCGTCCTCATCGCGGAAAAGCTAGCGCCCTCCGTCCTCAGCGTGTTCGGTGACGAGGTGGACGTCCAGCATGTGGACGGCACCGACCGCGCCGCGCTGCTCGAGGCCGTGAAGGGCGCCGACGCGCTGCTCGTGCGGTCCGCGACCCAGGTCGACGCCGAGGTGCTCGCCGCGACCACCCGCCTGAAGGTCGTCGCCCGCGCGGGCGTCGGGCTGGACAACGTCGAGGTGCCCGCCGCCACCGAGCGCGGCGTGCTGGTCGTCAACGCCCCCACCTCCAACATCGTCAGCGCCGCCGAGCACGCGGTCGCGCTGCTGCTCGCGGTCGCCCGCCGCGTCCCGGCCGCCAGCGAGAGCCTGCGTGGCGGCGCGTGGAAGCGCAGCTCCTACTCGGGCGTCGAGGTGCAGGGCAAGACCGTCGGCGTGGTCGGCCTCGGCAAGATCGGCCAGCTCTTCGCGCAGCGCCTCGCCGCGTTCGGCACCAAGCTCATCGCGTACGACCCCTACGTCAGCGCCGCCCGCGCCGCGCAGCTCGGCATCGAGCTCGTCACGCTGGACGAGCTGCTGGAGCGCGCCGACTTCATCTCGATCCACCTGCCGAAGACGCCCGAGACCAAGGGCCTCATCGACGCCGAAGCGCTCAAGAAGACCAAACAGGGCGTCATCATCGTCAACGCCGCGCGCGGTGGCCTGATCGTCGAAGAGGACCTCGCCGACGCCATCCGCTCCGGCCACGTCGGCGGCGCGGGCATCGACGTCTTCGTCACCGAGCCCACCACCGAGAGCCCGCTGTTCGACCTGCCGAACGTGGTCGTCACCCCGCACCTGGGCGCGTCGACCGCCGAGGCGCAGGACCGCGCGGGCACCGACGTCGCGCGCTCGACGCTGCTGGCGCTGCGCGGCGACTTCGTGCCCGACGCGGTCAACGTCACCGGCGGCGGCACGGTCGGCGAGCACGTCCGCCCGTACCTCTCGCTCACCCAGAAGCTCGGCACCGTGCTGTCCGCGCTCAACCCGAAGGCCCCGGCCTCGGTCACCGTCGTGGTCAAGGGCGAGCTCGCCGGCGAGGACGTCAGCGTCCTGCAGCTGGCCGCGCTGCGCGGTGTCTTCACCGGCGTCGTCGACGAGCAGGTCACCTTCGTCAACGCGCCGCGCCTCGCGTCGGACCGTGGCGTGCAGGTCGAGCTGGTCACCGAGACCGAGAGCCCGAAGTTCCGCAGCGCGGTCACCATCCGCGTGGTCACCGCCGACGGCCAGACGCTCACCGTCTCCGGCTCGGTCACCGGGAAGGAGGAGGTCGAGAAGATCGTCGAGGTCAACGGCCGCCACTTCGACCTGCGTGCCGAGGGCGACGTGCTGCTGCTCGAGTACCCCGACCGTCCCGGCATCATGGGCCGCGTCGGCACCCTGCTCGGCGAGGCCGGCGTGAACATCGAGGCCGCGCAGATCAGCCAGACCACCGACGGCTCGGACTCGGTCATGCTGCTGCGCGTGGACCGCGAGGTCGGCGCCCACCTCCTGGAGCCGATCGGCGCGGGCGTGGGCACCCACACCATCCGCGGCATCCACCTGGGCTAGGCAGTCGTGATTTAGCGGGCTTTATCCCGGGCGCATTTCCCGGGATAAAGCCCGCTAAATCCCAAATACCCTGTTGCGGCGGCTGATCTTCCGGTTAGGTAGCCGCCTATGAGAAGACGCATACCGGTCTACGCCGCCGCGGTGCTGGCAGCGGCGGTCATCGCCGCCCCGCCCGCCTCGGCCCAGGACGTGCCGCTCGCCGATGGGGTCGGCGCGGCGAAGGTCAACGCCGCGGGGATCAAGGGGAAGCTTTCGCCGCGCGTGAGCGCCGCGCAGGGCAAGATCACCGCGTTCGTCGAGCTGGCCAAGAAGCCCGCGGTCGACGCCTTCAACGCGGAACAGCACAAGGGCAAGGAAAAGGCCAAGCAGGCCGCCAAGGCCGCGAAGGCCGAAACGGCAGCCGCGGTCGACGCCGTCGTCGGTCAGCTCAAGGCGAGCGACCGCGGCGCCAAGGTCATCACCCAGACCGCCAACGCCGTCTCCGGCGCCGTCGTGACCGCCGACGCCGCGAAGCTGCGTGAGCTCGCGAAGCGCCCGGACGTGGTGGCCGTGCGGACCGTCGTTCCCAAGTCCCGCACCAACTCCAGCGCCGTGCAGCTCACCAACACGCTCGCGAGCTGGCAGCAGACCGGGCGCCTCGGCGACGGGGTGCGCGTCGGCGTGATCGACGACGGCATCGACTACACCCACGCCGACTTCGGTGGCCCCGGCACGCCGGAGGCGTACAAGGCGATCGACCGCACCAAGGCCGACGCCGCGTACTTCCCGACCGCCAAGGTCGTCGGCGGCACGGACCTGGTCGGCGACGACTACGACGCCAACCGCGGCGACACCCCCGTGCCCGACCCGAACCCGCTCGCCTGCGGTGAGCACGGCACGCACGTGGCAGGCACGGTCGCCGGTTTCGGCGTCAACGCCGACGGCACCACGTTCAAGGGCGACTACTCGAAGCTCAACGCCAAGAAGATCGAGGCGCTGAAGGTCGGCCCCGGCACCGCGCCGAAGGCATTGCTCTACGCCGTCAAGGTCTTCGGCTGCGAGGGCTCGACCAACGTCGTCTCGCAGGCGCTCGACTGGTCGCTCGACCCGGACGGCGACGGTGACTTCACCGATCACCTCGACATCGTCAACTTGAGTCTCGGCGGCGACTTCAACGCCCCCGACGACCCCGACTCGCTGTTCGTGCGCAAGATCGCCGCGAACAACGTGCTCCCGGTCTTCTCCGCGGGCAACGGCGGCGACCTCTACGACGTCGCGGGCGCGCCGGGCAACACCCCGGAGGCGCTGACCGTCGCCAGCAGCCGGGACCGCTCGGTACTGCGGGACGCGGCCGACATCGTCGCGCCGATCACCGGCGCCAAGGGCGGCCAGTTCAGCCAGAACTTCACCGGCTTCGACACGCTCGAGGAGACCAAGCCGGTCGCCAAGCTTTCGGCGGCCAACGCCGACGGCTGCAAGCCGTACTCGGACGCCGACAAGGCCGCGGTCGCGGGCAAGTTCGCCTGGCTGGAGTGGGACAGCAACGACGCGACGCGCCTGTGCGGCTCCGCCGTCCGCGCGAACAACGCGCAGGCCGCCGGTGCCGCCGGCACGCTGCTTTCGTCCACTGTGGAGCATTTCTCGGCCGGTATCGCGGGCAACGCGACCAACCCGATGTTCCAGTTCACCGCCTCGGCCACCAACGCGGTGCGGCCAGGGCTGAACGCGGGCACGCTGCAGGTCCACCTGAGCGGCAAGGGCCGCGCCAACCTGCAGACCTATGACAACTCCATTGTGGACAGCCCGAGCTCGTTCAGCTCGCGCGGTGTCCGCGGCCCGGCGTCGAAGCCGGACATCACCGCGCCCGGTGACACGATCGCGTCGGCCTTCCGCGGCAGCGGCAGCGACCGGACCGTGCTCTCGGGCACCTCGATGGCCGCGCCGCACACGGCCGGCATCACCGCGCTGGTCCGCGAGGCGCACCCCGACTGGACGGTCGAGGAGGTCAAGGCCGCGGTCATCGACACCGCCGGGCACGACCTCAAGGACACCGCGGGCCACACCTACGCGCCGCAGCGCGTCGGCACCGGCCGGATCGACGCGAAGGCCGCGCTGGACAACCAGGTCCTCGCTTACGTCGTCGACAACCCGGGCGCCGTCAGCGTCAACTTCGGCACTGTCGAAGCCGGTGGGCCGGTGAGCCTGACCAAGACGATCAAGGTCGTCAACAAGGGCGTCAAGCCGGTCGAGTACGGCGTCGCTTACCAGGGCGTGAACACGCTCCCCGGTGTCGAATTCCAGCTGGACAAGGACACCGTGAAGCTGAGCCCGCGCGGGATCACGACGGTCAAGGTGACGCTGAAGATCACCGACCCGAAGGCGCTGCGCAAGGTCATCGACCCGACCATGGCCACCGAGCAGGCCGGGCTGGCACGCCAGTTCCTCGCCGACGCTTCCGGCCGGGTCGCGTTCACCCCGCGCGGTGGCGCGACCGTTCCGCTGCGGGTGGCCGTCTACTCGGCTCCGAAGCCGGTTTCGGCGATCGCGACCAGTGCCGAGGCGAACTTCCACGGCAGCGCGCAGGCCGTGGTCAACCTGTCCGGCAAGGGCGTCGACCAGGGCAGCGGCGCGCAGCGCTACCGCTCGCTGATCAGCGTGCTCGAACTGCAGGCGGAATCACCGCAGCTGGCCGAGTGCGACCACTCGACGACCACCGACTGCACGATCAACAACACCGCCAAGGGCGCCGACCTGCGCTATGTCGGCGCCGCGTCGACGGCGCCGCTGGCCAAGCAGCAGGGCGAGCCGGAGAACGCGCTGCTCGCGTTCGGGCTCACCACCTGGAGCGACTGGGCCAACCTCGGCAGCAACACCGTCCCGTTCGTCGACATCGACACCAACGGCGACGGGCGTCCGGATTTTGAGACCTTTGTGACGAAGGCGCCCTCGACGGACGTGCTGCTCGCCGAGACGGTCGCGCTCGCGGACGGTTCGGTGGTCGACGTGCAGGCGGTCAACGGCCAGCTGGGTGACGTGGACACCAACGTGTTCGACACCAACGTGGTCACCCTTCCGGTCAGTGTCGCAGCTTTGGGTATCGACGTGAACGGCGCTTCGCACAAGATCGCCTACTCGGTCGGCACGGCAGGGCCGTACGTCGCGCCGGGCACGACCAACGGGCTGATCGACTACGTCGCCGGTCCGCTCTCGTTCGACGTACTCGCGCCGGGCTACTCGGTGCAGGGCGGCGGCGACGCGGCGCTCGGGTACACGGCCAAGCCGGGCACCGCGCTCGTGGTCAACCGGAACGCGGCCACGACCGACACCGTGCTCGGCCTGCTGGCGCTGGAACACCACAACGCTTCAGGCGATCGGGTGAACATCATCAAGATCAACACTGGTCAGAGTGCTTCGGAAGAGCCTCTGCCGGTCTCCGGACCGGGCCGCCAGGGCGGTCGTCAGCCCATCGGGGCCGGTTGATCATCCGGGTGTGAAGGGGGTTCTTTCTGCACTCCGTGCAGGGGGAACCCCCTTCTTTTTTACCCGTCTGGGTGTTCCAGATCCCGGGATGATCAGACATAAGGGTGGTGCCGCTACATCGCGTTGTCTACGGCCGGTAACCTTCGGTCGCTGGCGTTTTCTCGAGGATGGGCCATCCGGGAATTCCGGGGCCTCGTCGACGGAGGTGTGTGGATGCGGCTCGCAGTGATCCCAGGTGACGGGATCGGACCCGAGGTGGTCGCCGAGGCGCTCAAGGTGCTCGGTGAAGTCGTGCCTACGGCTGAGATCACCAACTACGACCTCGGGGCGGCGCGCTGGCATTCCACCGGTGAGCTGCTTCCCGAGTCCGTGCTGGGCGAGCTCCGCCAGCACGACGCGATCCTGCTCGGCGCCGTCGGCGACCCGAGCGTCCCCAGTGGCATCCTCGAGCGCGGGCTGCTGCTGCGCCTGCGGTTCGAGATGGACCACCACGTGAACCTGCGCCCGGCCCGGCTGTACCCGGGTGTGCGCGGCCCGCTCGCCGACAACGGCGAGATCGACATGGTCGTCGTGCGCGAGGGCACCGAGGGCCCGTACGCGGGCACCGGCGGACTGCTGCGCAAGGACACCGAGCACGAGATCGCGACCGAGGTCAGCGTCAACACCGCGTTCGGCATCCGCCGCGTGGTCGCCGACGCGTTCAACCGCGCCGAGGCCCGCCCGCGCAAGCACCTCACGCTGGTGCACAAGACCAACGTCCTCGAGTACGCCGGTGGCCTGTGGTCCCGGATCGTCGAAGAGGTCTCGCTGGAGCACCCGGACGTCACGGTCGCCTACTCCCATGTGGACGCCGCGACCATCCACATGGTCACCGACCCGTCCCGGTTCGACGTGATCGTCACCGACAACCTGTTCGGCGACATCATCACCGACCTCGCGGCCGCCGTCACCGGTGGCATCGGCCTGGCGGCCAGCGGCAACCTGGACATCACCCGCCGCAACCCGTCGATGTTCGAGCCGGTGCACGGTTCCGCCCCGGACATCGCGGGCCAGGGTCTCGCCGACCCGACCGCCGCGGTCCTCTCGGTCGCGCTGCTGCTCGACCACCTGGGCCAGAAGGAGGCCGCGCGCCGCATCGAGGCCTCGGTCGCCTTCGACCTCGCGACCCGCGACCAGGCCAACCCCGGCCCGACGCACTCCATCGGCGACCGGCTGGCCGCCCTCGTCTCGTCGAACACCCGCCCGACCGTTTAAAAGCCCGAAAGCCACTTTCGTCAGATCCGATCTGACGAAAGTGGCTTTCGGGGTTTCTTGTGCCAGGCGGGGAAGCCGGTCGAAATCCGGCGCTGACCCGCAACGGTAGGCCCACGTTCCCCGTGGGCGAGCCCGATTACCGCCTGGACACTGCTTCGCCCTTGTATCTCGTCGTGGTCTACGAGAAAGGTGCACAGTGGACAGACGTCTGCTCGTCCCGCTCCTCGCCGTCTTCTTGCTCGTTTCGATCCTGTTGTCCATCGGCATCGGAACGGTGTCCGTGCCGATCGGCCGGACCTGGACGTTCCTGCGCGCCGGGCTTTTCGGCGGCACGATCTCCGCCGCCGACGCCGGGCAGTACCGGATCATCTTCGACATCCGGTTTCCCCGCGTGCTGCTCGCCGCGGTCGTCGGCGCCGGGCTCGCCACGGTCGGCGTCGCCATCCAGGCGATGGTCCGCAACGCGCTCGCCGACCCGTTCGTGCTCGGTATCTCGTCCGGTGCTTCGGTGGGCGCGACCTCGGTTTCGGTGCTGGGCCTGTTCTCCGGTTTCGGGATCTACGCGTTGTCGGCCGGTGCTTTCGTCGCCGCGCTGGGGTCGATGCTGGTGGTCTACCTGGTCGCGCGGAGCCGGAGCGGGCTGACACCGTTGCGGCTGGTGCTGACCGGAACCGCGCTGTCGTACGGGTTTTTCGCCGTCACCACGGTGATCGTGTTCAACGCGCCGCACGGCGAGGCGGCGCGGTCGGCGTTGTTCTGGCTGATGGGCAGTCTCGCCGGGGCGAACTGGGCGTCGCTGCCGATCGCCGCGGTGACCGTGCTCGCCGGGACCGCGTGGCTGCTCGCGCGGTCGGGGCGACTCGACGCACTGTCCATGGGGGACGAAGCGGCGACCACTTTGGGCGTGCACGTGCCCAGGCTGCGTGCCGGGTTGTTCGCGCTGTGCGCGGCCATGACCGGGGTGCTGGTCGCGGTGAGCGGGGCGATCGGGTTCGTCGGGCTGATGCTGCCGCATCTGGTCCGGATGCTGGTCGGCGCCGACCACCGGCGCGTGTTACTGGTCGTGCCGCTCGCCGGCGCGTGCTTTCTCGTGTGGGTCGACGTCGCCGCGCGCGTGCTCGCGGCACCGCAGGAACTGCCGATCGGCGTGCTCACCGCGGCGATCGGTGTGCCGGTTTTCCTGGTGCTGATGCGCCGCCGCGCCTATGTGTTCGGAGGTGCTTGATGGAAGTCGGGCTGGACGAGGTCACCGTCACCGTCGCGGGCCGCAAGCTCGTCGACTCGCTGACCCTGACCGTTCCGTCCGGGACGGTCGTCGGGCTGCTCGGGCCGAACGGCAGCGGCAAGTCGACGACGTTGCGCTGCGTCTATCGCGCTCTTAAGCCTTCTCACGGCGTAGTGCGGCTCGACGGCCGCCCACTCGACGAGTACGCGCTGCGCGACAGCGCGCGTCGGATGGCGGCGTTGACGCAGGAGTCGCACACGGAGTTCGACTTCACGGTCGCCGAAGTAGTCGCGATGGGACGGTTGCCGCACGAGGGATCCCACGATGACGACCGCGACATCTGCGCGGAGGCGTTGCGGCAGGTCGGGCTGAGCGCGCTGGCCGCGCGTTCGGTGCTGACGCTGTCCGGTGGCGAGCGCCAGCGCGTCCTGCTCGCGCGTGCGCTGGCGCAACGCCCGCGTGTGCTGGTGCTCGACGAGCCGACCAATCATCTCGACATCCGCCATCAGCTCGATGCGCTCGCACTGGTGCGCAAGCTCGGCGTCACCGTGCTCGCCGCGCTGCACGACCTGAACCTCGCCGCGGCCTACTGCGACGAGGTTTACGTCGTCGACGGCGGCCGCGTGGTCGCGGGCGGCCCGCCCGATCTGGTGTTGACGCCCGCCTTGGTGGCCTCGGTGTTCGGGGTCATCGCCCATGTCGTGCCCCATCCCGTGACCGGCTCGCCGCAATTGCTCTTCGAAGGGACCACCGATGCGTAAGGCTCTGTCGTTGGTGGCGCTGCTCGTCTCCGGCTGCGGCGCGACCGTGGCGCAAGAGCCGGTCGCCGCGCAGCCGGTCACCGTGACCAACTGCGGCAAGCCGCTGACCCTCTCGCGGCCGCCCGCGCGGGCGGTGACCAACGACATCGGCATCACCGAGCTGATGTTCGCGCTCGGCCTCGGCGACCGGATGGCCGGCTACGTCATCGACTCCGGCCAGACGGCCGGCGTCGAGTCGTCGCCGTGGAAGGCCGACTTCCAGCGCGTCCCGAAACTCGCCGAGAAGATCAACAAGGAGGTCGTGCAGGCAGCGGCCGCCGATCTCGTGTTCGCGGGCTGGAGTTACGGCTTCAGCGAGTCCGAGGGATTCACGCCGGACTCCTTGGGCGCGCTCGGCATCGCGACCTACCAGCTGACGGAGGCCTGCCGGAACGGCGTCGGCAAGCAGCGCGGGATCATGCCGCCGCTCGACGCCCTGTACACGGATCTGCGGAATCTGGGCACGCTGTTCGGGGTCAGTGATCGGGCGGAGAAGCTGGTGCGCGAGTACACGGAGGCCATCGCTTCGGTCGCGCCGGATGGTCGGACGCCCAAAGTCTTCCTTTACGACGATGGCAAGGACCAGCCGTTCACCGCGGCGCGCAACGCGGGCCCGAATCAGATCATCGCCAAGGCGGGCGGGCGCAACATCTTCGACGACGTCGACGACAGCTGGACCACGGTGAGCTGGGAGGCCGTCGTGCAGCGCGCGCCGGACGTGATCCTGATCAACGACTACGGCGGCGAGGTGGGGACGGTCGCCGACAAGGAGAAATTCCTGCGGTCGCATCCCGGGCTGCGGGACGTTCCGGCGGTGAAGAACTCCCGCTTCTTCGCGCTGCCGTATGCCGCTCTGGTGGAGGGGCCGCGGAATGCGGGTGCGATCAAGGCTTTCGCGGCTTATCTGCGGGGGTAGGCGGGGGTTTGTATGAAGGCTCCCTTCATCCGGCTGGGTTGTATGAGGGGAGCCTTCATCCGGCCTAGCTGTATGAAGGGAGCCTTCATACAGCCCGCGTTGGATGAGGGGAGCCTTCATCCAGCTATGCGTGATGAAGGGAGCCTTCATACGGGCAGGGGTGTATGAGGGGAGCCTTCATACAACGGCGGCCTAGTGAGGGCCTCCCTCACCAACCTTGGCTTGGTGAGGGAGGCCCTCACCTCGTATAGCTTGGTGAGGGAGGCCCTGACTGGCTCCACTTGGGTGAGGGAGGCCCTCACTGGCCCGACCTGGGTGAGGGAGGCCCTCACTCGAACGAAGCCTCCGGGCTCCGGCAAGGCCATCCCGGCTCGGCCGAACGCATGAAAGCCACGTTCACAACGCTGAGCGACGCAGCAGCCCCATTCATCCCACCCGCCCAGCCCTGCGGAAGACTCCGGACACCGAAGCCCCAGTCCCCACGCCGAACCCGGGATAAAGCCCGCTTTATCCCAGCGAAAAGTGGACTGGACCAGCGTCCAAGGAGTGGGAAATGGGACCGAGGGTTGGAAAGCTTGACGCGGTATGGCATGATCCCGGTATGGCTTCCTTCTCCATCATTATTGCGCAGCGCGCCGGGTAGGTGCTCCACAAGAGCACACCAGGCGCGCAAACCTCTCGCACCCCAGCGGGAGGTTTTTTTGTTGCCCTGCCTCAAGAGGAGATGACCGCAGTGACCCGCCAGGAGCCCGCCGATACGCCGCTCGGCGACGATTTCCACCTTTACGACACCACCCTGCGCGACGGTGCGCAGCGTGAAGGCATCACCTATTCCGTCGCGGACAAGCTGGCCGTCGCCAGGCTGCTCGACGAGCTGGGTGTGGGTTTCATCGAGGGCGGCTGGCCGGGCGCGCTGCCGAAGGACACCGAGTTCTTCGCGAAGGCCGCGGCGGGCGAGCTCCAGCTGAAGCACGCGGCGCTGGTCGCGTTCGGGTCGACACGGAAGGCGAACACCACAGCCGACCAGGACAAGCAGGTCAGGGCACTGCTGGACTCGCAGGCGCCGGTGATCACGCTGGTCGCGAAGTCCGATCTGCGGCACATCGAGCGGGCGCTGCGCGTCGATGTCGACGAGGCGTGCGAGATGGTGCGGGACACCGTGAGCTTCCTGGTGGCTGAGGGGCGCCGGGTTTTCGTTGACCTGGAACACTTCTTCGACGGGTATGAGTTCTCGCCGGAGACGTCGTACCGGGTGCTCGACGCGGCCGCGAGTGGCGGGGCGGACGTCATGGTCCTGTGTGACACGAATGGCGGGCAGTTGCCGCTGGGGCTCGCGGAGACCGTGCGGACGATCAAGGACAAGACCGGATTCCGGCTCGGGATCCATTGCCAGGACGATACTTCCTGCGCGGTGGCGAACTCCATCGCCGCGGTGCAGGCCGGCGCGACGCACGTCCAGTGCACCGCCAATGGGTACGGCGAACGGGCGGGCAACGCCGATCTGTTCGCCGTCACGGGAAACTTGGTGGCCAAGCTCGGCATGGAGGTGCTCCCGACCGGACGCGCCGCCGAGCTCACCCGGGTCTCCCATGCCCTTGCCGAAATCGCGAATCTCGCACCCGACACCCACCAGGCGTATGTCGGTTCGTCAGCGTTCGCCCACAAGGCGGGCCTGCACGCGAGCGCGATCAAGGTGGATCCGTTGCTGTACAACCACATCGATCCAGCTTCCGTCGGCAATGACATGCGGGTTCTGGTCACCGAGATGGCCGGCAGGGCCAGCCTCGAACTCAAGGGACGTGAGCTCGGGGTTGACCTTGCCGGTCAGCCCGAAGCCTTGACGCGCTCGGTGCGCAAGGTGAAGCTGCTGGAATCGGAGGGCTGGTCGTTCGAAGCCGCCGACGCCTCACTGGAACTGTTGCTGCACCGCGAAATCGGCAGCGATTTTCTCGACGAGCCGCCGTTCGTGCTCGAGTCCTACCGGGTGGTGATGGACCACCGCGCCGACGGCGAGGTGGTCTCCGAGGCGACGGTCCGCGTGCACGTCGGCGACCAGCGCGTCATCGCGACCGCCGAGGGCACCGGGCCGGTCCACGCGCTGGACGCTGCGCTGCGCGAGGCGCTGACCCCGCACCTGCCGTGGCTGGACACCGTGGAGCTGGCCGACTACAAGGTGCGCATTCTCCCCGGGCATCCCGGTACTGACGCCGTTACGCGAGTACTGGTCGAAACCACCGACGGCCACACGGAGTGGACCACCGTCGGCGTGCACGGCAACATCGTCGAGGCGAGCTGGCTCGCGCTCTGCGACGCGCTCGTCCACAAGGCCGCCACGGTCCGCGAATCCCTGGTGACCAAGTAGGTCGTGAGTGGCGTTGCCGGTTCTAACCGGCAACGCCACTCACGAGTCCTTAACCTCCAGCCGCCCGAGCCGCTCGGGGTCGGCCAAGATGTGCAGCTCGGCCACCAGCCCGTCGCGCACGGTGAACGCCATCACCGAAGCCGGTTTCCCTTCCGGCGCGGTCAAAATCCCCCAAGCGCCATTGATGAGCGCAGGGCGCGAGTACGGCGCGAGCCGCGAGAACATGAGCGCCTGCCCGGCCACCTCGGCCGCGCCGCGCACGACCTTCGAGAAAGTCCCACCGTCGACGTGCAGCACGACATCGGGATCGAGCACCGCCACGAGCGCGTCGAAGTCCCCGCCGCGCGAAGCCGCGATGAACGCCTCGACGACCGTCCGCTGGCGCGTGAGATCCGTCTCAGGCGCCGGAACCCCCTGCACCCGCCGCCGTGCCCGGCTCGCGAGCTGCCGCGTCGCGGCGGGCGTACGGCCCGCGATGGTCGCGATGTCGTCGAAAGGCACGCCGAACATGTCGTGCAGCACGAACGACAGGCGCTCGGCGGGGGAGAGGGTCTCCAGCACGACGAGCAGCGCGAGGCCGACCGAGTCGGCCATCAGCGTTTCCTGCTCGGGGTCCAGGCTCACGATCGGGTCGGGCACGTGCACGCCGAGCGGCTCCTCGCCGCGCGACTTGCGCGAGCGCAGCATGTCCAGGCAGACCCGCCCGACGACCGTGGTCAGCCAGGCTGCCAGGTTCTCGACCTCGCTGGTGTCCGACCGGCTCAGCCGCAGCCAGGCCTCCTGGACGGCGTCGTCGGCCTCACTGGTCGAGCCGAGCATCCGGTACGCGACCGAGCGCAGCTGGGAGCGGTTTTCCTCGAAGCGCTCCGCCAGGGAGAAGTCGTTCATCATGTCCCCTCGACGTGTGAAACCCGGCAGACGTGACATGGCCGCGGGACTAAGGTGATCCTGCCTGACTCGCCTGGGGGAAGAACATGAAAAAGCTTGTACCGCTCGTCGCTCTGCTGCTGGCCGCCGGATGCGGCTCCGACGGCGACCCGAAGCCCGCGGCCGCGGCCGCCGAAGTCGGCCCGGCGGGCTCGCCCTGCCCGATGCCGGTCACCTTCAAGATCGCCGAGAAGTGGAAGGCGGGCACGGTCGACGCGGGCAGCGAGATCCTGTGCGAGATCGACTCGAAGCCGGCGGGCAGCCTCGGTTTCCTGCGCGTCTACAAGACCACCGCCACCGACCTCGAGTCCGGGCTGAAGACCTTCGCCACCAAGTCCAAGGGCGCCGAGGGGTTCGCGTACTCCGACGTCACCGCGGGCGGCATCGCGGGCAAGGAAGTGAGTTACGTCATCAAGCAGGACGACATCGAGATGCCGAAGCGGGTGCTGGCCGTGTCCGCCGCGAACTCGGTGATCCTGCTCGAGGTCGGCGGGCTCGACCAGGAGACCTTCGACACCAACGTCAAGGCCTACGAGCTGGCCAAGAGCACGCTCAAGTTGACCTAGTAAGCTCGGCAGCGTGCGCTTAGCCCGTATTGCTCATCCCGGTGGTGTCGCCTTCGCTTCGGTCGAGGGGGACGGTGACGACGCCCAGGTGCTGGAGATCGCCGAGCACCCCTTCGGCACCCCGAACTTCACCGGGAAACGGTGGCCGCTGGCGGATGTCCGCCTGCTGGCGCCGATCCTGCCGTCGAAGATCATCGCCGTCGGGCGCAACTACGCGAAGCACGCGGCCGAGTTCGGCAACGAGGTGCCTGCCTCACCGATGACCTTCATCAAGCCGTCGACCACGGTGATCGGCCCCAACGCGGCCATCAAGCGGCCCGGCGACGTCGGCCGGATCGACTTCGAGGGTGAGCTGGCCATCGTCATCGGCCAGCCGATCAAGAACGTCAGCGCCGCGCGCGCGTCGAGCGTGATTCTCGGCTACACCGTCGCCAACGACGTTTCCGCGCGTGACCTGCAGAAGTCCGACGGGCAGTGGGGCCGCGCCAAGGGCTACGACACGTTCTGCCCGCTGGGCCCGTGGATCGAGACCTCGATCGACGCGTCCGACCTGGCGCTGCGGACCGAAGTGGACGGTGAGCTCAAGCAGGACGGGCGCACCTCCGACCTGGTGCACAAGATCCCCGAGCTGGTCGAGTTCGTCTCCGGTGTCATGACGCTGCTGCCCGGCGACGTGATCCTGACCGGCACCCCGGAGGGGGTCGGCCCGATCGTCGACGGGCAGCAGGTTTCGATCACCATCGAGGGCATCGGGACGCTGACTAACCCCGTGCAGGCTCTGTAGCGCGCCGCGCGAAGTCCGGCGCGTGCTCGGGGCGGAACCCGACGCCGAGCAGGTAGGCGGGCACGATCGAGGTGCGCGGGAAGCGCTCCATCAGCTTGATCATCAGCGGGGGCGGGCCATTGCGCCTGCCCTCCATCACCGGGCGCATGACGGCCTTGTGCATCACCCGCTGCAGTGCCTGCACCAGCACGGTCGGCAGCCAGCGGCGCGCGCGGACCTTCGCCAGGTCCTTGGCGCCGATCGTGCCGGACAGCAGCGGCTTGGCCAGCAGGGTCGCGGTCGCGACGGCGTCCTGCACCGCCAGGTTGATGCCGACGCCACCGACGGGTGACATCGCGTGCGCCGCGTCGCCGATGCAGAGCAGGCCGTCGACGTGCCAGCGGTGCAGCCGGTTCAGCTTGACGTCGAGCAGTTTGACGTCGTCCATCGACTCGAGCTCGCCGACGCGGTCCGCGAACGCCGGGAACAGCGCGGTGACGGTCTCGCGGAACTTCTCGATCCCTTGCCTGCGCAGGTCTTCGCCCTTCGGCGCGAGGTAGGCGATCTGGTAGTAGCCGACCCGCGGCAACGGCACGCCGAAGCGGCGGTTCTTCATCTCCGGCATGATCTGCGCGCCGCTCAGGCCCTGCTCGGCCGGGCGTGACAGGCGGAACCACCACGCGTCGAACGGCACGCCGTAGTCGTTCGGCCGCAGTCCCGACTCGCGCCGCGCGAGCGACCAGCGCCCATCGGCCGCCACGACCAGGTTGCTGCGCAACTCGCGCTCCTCGCCGCCCTCGGTGCGGTACCGGACGCCGGTGACCTTGCCGTGCTCACGGATCAGGCCGGTCATCTCGGTGCTCATCCGCAGGTCGAACGTCTTCTCGGCCTTGCCTGCTTCAGCCATCAGGTCGAGGAAGTCCCACTGCGGGACCATCGCGACGTACGGGTGCGGCACCTTCAGCCTGCTCAGGTCGCCGAAGATCAGCAGCCCGCCGTCGTCCTTCGGGAAGCCGATCCGCTGGATCTCGCTGTGCGGCAGCGCGTGGAACTTCTCGCCCAGCCCCAGTTCGTCGAGCAGCGTCAGCGTCGACGGGTGCACGGTGTCGCCGCGGAAGTCACGCAGGAAGTCGGCGTGCTTCTCCATGACGGTCACCCGCACACCGGCCCTGGCCAGCAGCAATCCCAGCACCATCCCGGCAGGTCCGCCGCCGACGACCACGCAGTCCGTGCGCTCGGTCATCTCCATCATCCCCTTATTCATCACTTGTTGAATAAATCGAGGATGCACCGGGGACCTTCCGTGCGTCAAGGACCTAATGGGCAGATACGCTGATCGGGCTATGACTGAGACCACGCCTGTTCGCGCCCGCTTCTGCCCGTCGCCGACCGGAACCCCGCACGTCGGGTTGATCCGCACGGCGCTGTTCAACTGGGCCTTCGCCCGTCACCACGGCGGCACCCTGGTGTTCCGCATCGAGGACACCGACGCCGCGCGCGACTCGCAGGAGTCGTACGAGCAGCTGCTCGACGGGCTGCGCTGGCTGGGCCTTGACTGGGACGAGGGCCCCGAGGCAGGCGGCGAATACGGCCCGTACCGCCAGAGCGAGCGGCGTGACATCTACGCCGACGTCGCCGCGAAGCTCCTTGCGGCGGGCGAGCTTTACGAAGCCTTCTCGACCAACGAAGAGGTCGAGGCGCGGCGCAAGGCGGCAGGTCAGGACCCGAAGCTCGGGTACGACAACTTCGACCGTGACCTGACCGAGGAGCAGCGTGAGGCGTTCCGCGCCGAAGGTCGCAAGCCGGTGCTGCGGCTGCGGATGCCGGACGAGGACCTCGGCTGGACCGACCTCGTGCGCGGCGACATCTCGTTCCCGGCCGGCACGATCCCGGACCCGGTGCTGGTGCGCAACAACGGCGAGCCGCTGTACACGCTGACCAACCCGGTCGACGACGCGCTGATGCGCATCACGCACGTGCTGCGCGGCGAGGACCTGCTGCCGTCGACGCCGCGCCAGATCGCGCTGTACGCGGCGCTGCGCCGCATCGGCGTAACCGATTTCACGCCGGAGTTCGGCCACCTGCCCTCCGTGCTGGGCGACGGCAACAAGAAACTGTCCAAAAGGGACCCTTCGTCGAACCTTTTCAACTACCGCGACCGGGGCTTCATCAAGGAAGGCCTGCTGAACTACCTGTCGCTGCTCGGCTGGTCCATCGCCGACGACCGCGACATCTTCAGCGTCGACGAGCTGGTCGCCGCCTTCGACATCTCGAAGGTGAGCGCGAATCCGGCGCGGTTCGACCTCAAGAAGGCCGAGTCGATCAATGGGACGCACGTGCGTGCATTGGCGCCGGAGGACTTCGTCACCCGTGTGGTGCCTTACCTCGTGACCGCGGGCGTGCTGCCCGCGGAGTCAAGTGACGAACTGCTCACCAAACTCCGTGCGATCGCGCCGCTGGTGCAGGAACGTGTGACCGTGCTCTCGGAAGCGGCGCCGATGCTCGGCTTCCTTTTCGCCGACGACGAAAACTTCGCACCGGAGCCCGATGCGGCGTCGAAGAACCTCGGCGCCGACGCGGAACCCGTGCTCCAGGCGGCGATTTCGGCGCTGGAGGCGTTGCCTGCTTGGGAGACTTCAGCAATCGAGGAGGCGCTCAAATCGGCCCTTGTGGACGGTCTGGGTCTCAAGCCGCGCAAGGCTTTCGGTCCGGTCCGGGTGGCGATCACCGGACGTACGGTTTCCCCGCCGCTGTACGAGTCGATGGAGCTGCTGGGCCGTGACGTCTCACTGGGACGGTTGCGCCGAGCGCTGCCCGGTAACTGAAAGATCGCGTCTCACCAACTGGGAGTAGCACCGGTTCGTCGAAACAGACCACCGCTAATCACCTCCTTGGCCGAGTCGGAGCGGCCGGACTTGGCCTAGCCTCGCTAAGTGGATTTTGCGCTTGCCTCCCCGACGACACCGCAAATCGCCCCCGCTCCGTGGTCGCCGCCAGAGTTACGTCTGGTCTGTTTGGACATTGACGACACGTTGATCGACTGCACGGCGGCGATCCGGTGCACGCTGGACGCGTTGACCGGACGGCCGGACATGTGGCCGTTGTGGGACTTGATCACCGAAGAGCATGTGGCGATGGTGGTGGCAGGCGAACTCGACTACGCCACCATGCACCACCGCCGCACCGAATGCTTTCTCGCGGAGATGGGCGTGCTGGCGGCCGCCGAGGACGTCGCTGACTTCGAGCGACGCCGTCGGGAGCTGCTGGCCCGCTCCTTCCGCCTGTTCGAGGACGTCCTGCCGTGCCTCGACTGGCTACGCGCCGCCGGCGTCCTCATCGCCGCGGTCACCAACGCCTCCGGCGTGCACCAGCGCCGCAAGATCGCCGACCTCGGCCTCGCGTCCTACTTCGATCACGTCGCCATCGCCGGTGAGCTCGGCGTCGCCAAACCGCACCCGGTGATGTTCCACTCGGTCTGCCACGCGGCGGGCTGCGCGCCCGCCGACGCCGTCCACGTCGGCGACAAGCTCGACACGGACGCGATCGGCGCGCACAACGCGGGCCTCGGCGCCGTCTGGCTCGACCGCGACGCCACCGGCCACACGGTGCCCGACGGCGTGCACGCCATCCGCGGCCTCGACGAGCTCCCTGAGCTGCTCGTTTCGGAGTTCGCCAGCGTCGGAGTGCCTGCTCAGCGCGCACTTGGCACCCCCGCCGTCAGACTCGGGAAGGCGGTGCTCTAGTATTTCTTCTCGTTGGAGCACACGCCAGCAAGATCGGCGAGTCACTCCGATGGGGTATGGTGTAATTGGCAACACGACTGGTTCTGGTCCAGTTATTCTAGGTTCGAGTCCTGGTACCCCAGCTGCAGAGCGAAAAACCAAGCCTGGTAAGTTCTCTCTCGCAACAAAAAGAAGTTCCTAGCCCCCGTCGTCTAGCGGCCTAGGACGCCGGCCTCTCACGCCGGTAGCGTGGGTTCGAATCCCATCGGGGGTACTCGCACCAGCGATCAAGCGCCGACCACGTGGTCGGCGCTTTTTGCATTGCTGGGCCTGTTGCAAGATCAGGTCCTTTGTGGACTGTGGCCGTCGGCCAATGATCAATCGCGAATGAATGGCGGCCTTTATCAGCCGGAAACCCGAACGTGAGGTCGTGAGCGAGGGGATCCCCTGCTGCATCGAACGCAGCGGGGGACCCCCTCGCTCCAGCCTGACAAGGCTTGCGCGAGTGGTACCTCTGCTCCGTTGGACGCAGCAGAGGTACCACTCGCGCCGACACAACTCTGATCTGAGCTTGGTCGCGCTTCATAGCGCACCCACCTCGAATTCGACCAAGGAAATCCCCACCGGCCAGCCCCGGGAACGCGCCATATTTGACCTTCCCCTCAAATAGAACCGGCCGCGCCACTCACGACCCCCTATCGCGCGGCGAGACATGCCGCGTTCGGCTTTCTCCTCAATGAAAGGGGCGCGCAGCGGCTTCCGGGTGGGTGTGGCCGGAGAGTCGGGGGTCATGGGGTGATCCCGCGTCCGGGACCGTGGCGGCACCGCCGGGTAACCCACGAGTAACCCGGATCCCGGGTTCTCTTCAGCTGCTCGACCGCCTCGTGTGCGACGGTCGTCGTCGTGCTCGGCGGCGTCGAGGTCGCGCGAGCGGTCCACGCGCCCGACTTCCGGATGTTGCGTGAACATGCTCGATAATGCTTTCATTCGCGCACCAGATTGCAGAACCTGGCGAGTTCGAGCATTACCCCCTGCTTGCTCTGAACGAGGAGACGTAATGAAGCGTCGTGATCTGCTTCGTGCCGCGGCGGCGACATCGGGCTTGGCCCTGTTGCCCGCCAGCCTGGTCAAGGCACTCGCCGCGGAGGCGCCGACCGGTGGCCTGGAGACCATCGAGCACGTGGTGATCTTCATGCAGGAGAACAGGTCGTTCGATCACTACTACGGCACGCTGCGTGGTGTCCGCGGGTTCAACGACCCGGCCGCGATCAGGCTGCCGAACGGCAAACCGGTCTACCAGCAGCCCAACGGCACCGGCTCCCTGCTGCCGTACCGGGTGGGCGACCAGTTCATGTCGGGTACCCCGCACGGCTGGTCCGACGGGCACGCGGCGTGGAACAACGGCCGCTACGACCAGTGGATCGCGCAGAAGACCACGCGCACGATGATGTACCTGGACCGGCAGGGGCTGCCGTTCTACCACGCGCTCGCGGACGCGTTCACCATCTGCGACGCCTACCACTGCTCGGAAATGGGCCCGACCAACCCGAACCGCTTCTACCTGTTCTCCGGCACGATCGGCTACGAGCCGGGCACCACCAACCGCGCGATCGGCAACGACTCGTGGCAGAACCCCGGCCACACCGGCTACACCTGGACCAGCTACGCCGAGCGCCTGGAGGCGGCGGGCCGGAGCTGGAAGGTCTACCAGGAGTGGGACAACTACGGCGACAACTCGCTGGACTACTTCGCCAGTTTCCTCGCCGTGGGGCGTAAGGCGCTGGCCAAGACCAAGGATCCGAGCGGCAAGCCCTACGGCAAGCTCGAGTACTTCTACTACGACGTGGCCAAGGCCGCGCCCGCGCAGCAGGCGGTGCTGCTCGACCAGCTCGCCCAGGGCGTGGCCGCGCTGAGCGCCGCCGACCGCAGCATGTACGACCGCGGCCTGGCCCGGCGGCGGCCCGGCGCACTGGCGGACACCTTCCGTGCCGATGTCGCGAATGGACGGTTGCCCGCGGTCTCGTGGATCGTGGCGCCCGAGGACCAGAGCGAACATCCCGACTGGGGACCCAACACCGGCGCCGATCTGGTGAAGAAGGTGCTCGACGCGATCGCGTCCGACATCAGCGTGTGGAACAAGACGCTGTTCCTGCTCAACTACGACGAGAACGACGGGTTCTTCGACCACATGCCGCCGCCTGCGCCGCCGGTGAGCGCGTCCGACGGGCAGTCCACAGTGGCCACCACCGATGAGCTCTACCTCGGCACGGCGATCGGCCTCGGCAACCGGGTGCCGCTGCTGGTGGTCTCGCCGTGGAGCCGGGGTGGCAAGGTCAACTCGCAGGTGTTCGACCACACCTCGGTGCTGCGGTTCCTCGAGAAGTGGACGGGCATCGCCGAGCCGAACATCTCGCCGTGGCGCCGGGCGGTCTGCGGGGACCTGACGTCCACTCTGGACACCACGGTCGGCACGCCCGGCTATCCGAGCCTGCCCAGCCCGGTGCCCACCAGCGGGCCGAGGCCGACCAACCCGTCGCCGCCCGCGACGCAGGTGATGCCGACGCAGGAGCCCGGCGTCCGCACCGCCCGGCCGCTGCCCTACGAACTGCACGCCTCGGGGCGGGTGGAGTCGTCGAAGCTGTGGATCGACTTCGCCAACACCGGCGCTGCGGGCGCGCACTTCTACGTGTACGCCAACGCTTTCCGCGCCGACGGGCCGTGGCGGTACACGGTCGGCGCCGGCGCCACGGTGGCCGACTACTGGCAGGCGGGCGTCCCGGCGGGCGCGTACGACCTGACCGTGGTCGGTCCCAACGGCTTCCTCCGGCGCCTCGCCGGGAACTACGCCACCGCGACGACCTCCGGCAACGCCAACCCGGAGGTGAAACTGCGCTACGCGCCCACCGAGGGCAAGGTCTACCTGACCATGACCAACACCGGCGGCAAGGCGTGCACTATCACCGTGCGCTCGGGCAACCGGGGTGGCGGGCCGTGGACCTACCCGGTGGCCCCCGGCGCGACCAAAGAGGATTGGTTCTCCGTCGGCTCAGGCATGAACGGCTGGTACGACCTGACCGCCACCGCGGACACCACCGACGCGTTCGCCCGCCGCTTCGCCGGGCACGTCGAAACCGGCGCGGAGAGCACCAGCGACCCGGTCATGGGTTCGTCGCCGCTGCCGCGCGTCGTGAAGTACTACGACAGCCAGGAGACCTCCGGTGAGAACGGCGCCGCGCTCAACGCCGTCGACGGCAAGCCCACGACCCTGTGGCACACCAAGTGGCTCGGCGGATCCGACCCGCTGCCGCACGAGATCCAGTTCGACCTCGGCGTCACCCGCACGGTCACCGGCCTGACCTACCTGCCTCGTCAGGACGGCGGCGCCAACGGCCGTGTCGGGCAGTACGAGGTCTATCTCAGCGGTGACGGCAGTACGTGGGGCACCGCTGTCGCCACCGGCACGTTCGCCGACGACGCCACGCTCAAGACGGTCCGGTTCTGGCCCGCGCAGGCGCGCTACGTCCGGCTTCGCGCGCTGACCGAGGCGGGCGGGCGCGGCCCGTGGACCTCGGCCGCCGAGATCACCCCGCTGGGCTGGTGACGCGCGGGGTCGTGAGTGTTTTCGCCGGTTAAAACCGGCCATATTTGGTGATCTACGCGGGTCGTGCTCGTCGGGATCCGCACGAACGGGGCTTTTGTCGCGCTCACGGTGACAAAAGTCCCGTTCGTAACATGCACGGCGAGGGCTGGGCTGTCGGAGTTTGTGCTGGAGGTGACAAGGGTGGCCCTTGTTACCTCCAGCGTGACAAGGGCCACCCTTGTTTCGCCAGCGAGACCGGCAAAAGGTACATAGCGGGACGTATTTCGGCTTGTGAGGTGTGATCGGGTGTGCGAGGGGAAGGTTTGCTGCATCTAACGCAGCAAACCTTCCCCTCGCACCAAGCAGCGCCGCGAATTCCGCCGTGGGTGACCAAATACGGGTCGGTTAGAACCGGCCGTACCACTCACGACCCCTTGGGAACCTGCTGTGTCGAGCAGTGGATACCGCCCCCGCCTTCGCCCAGGGTGTCGACGGGTACCCGCACGATCTCGCGCCCGGGGTACAGCTCGCGCAGGACGGCCGCGGCATGGTCGTCGGCGCGCTGGTCACGGAAGCGAGGCATGATCACGCCGCCGTTGACCACGTAGTAGTTCACGTAGCAGGCCAGGAAGTCGCGCCCGCGACGGCCGATGTCGACGGGTTCGGGCAGGTCGACGATCTCCAGTCGCCTGCCCTGGGCGTCCACGGCCTCGCGGAGCACGGCGCGCGCCTGGTGGTAGGCGCGCGTGAAATCGTCCTGCGGGGCCGCGGGATCCGGCCTGCTCATGACCACGACTCCGGGCGCGGCGAACCGGGCCAGCGCGTCGATGTGGTAGTCCGTGATGTCCTGGCCTGCCACGCCGTCCACCCAGATCACCGTGGTGACACCGAAAAGTTCCTTCAGTGCCCGTTCGATGTCGTCGCGGGATCGCCCGGGGTTGCGGTTGGGGTTGACCAGTGAGCTTTCGGTCGCCAGGAGCGTGCCGGCGCCGTCGACCTCGATCGAGCCGCCTTCGCCGATGATCGGCGCCTGGATCCGGGTGATCCGCTCATCGGCGAGGATCTCGCGCGCGACCAGGCGGTCGTTCTCGTGGCGCTGCTTGCCGCCCCAGCCGTTGAAGTTGAGGTCGACCCCGGCGATGCCGTGCGGCCCGACCACGAAGGTCGGCCCGGTGTCGCGCATCCACAGGTCGTCGACCGGGATCGGGACGACCTCGACGCCGGAGCCGCAGGCCTTCTGGGCGGCGCGCACGTCCCGCTCGTCGGCCAGCAGGGCCACCGGCTCGAACTCCGCGATCGCCCGCGCGATGCCGGCGATGTCGTCCTGCACGCCGTAGATGTCCGACTTCCACACCTTGCGGGCAGGCCAGGCCATGTAGGTGAGGTCGTGCGGGTGCGCCTCGTCGGGCATGCGCCACCCTTGCCCGTGAAGGCTCATGTCCAGCCCTTTCCTGCTTACTGAAAATTCAGTCAGTTCGCGAGAATACCCCACCCGGCGTCGTCGCGCCGATAGTGTTCGGCAGGTGAACGATCGCAGACAACGGCTGCTGGACGCGACCTGCCGGGTGATCGCCAGTGACGGGATCCGTGGGCTTCGCGTCGAGAACGTCGCGGCGGAGGCGGGCGTCTCCACTTCGCTGATCTACTACTACTTCACCGACCGGGCCGGCCTGCTCGCCCAGGCCATGCAGCATGTGAACAGCCGCGCGGAGACCTACGCGGACGCCGAAGCGGGCGAAACCGGGCGGGAGCAGTTCACCCTCCAGATGCTGGGTGAGTTCCAGGACGACGACGCGGTCCGCGAGAACTCCGCGGTCTGGGGTGAGCTCCGGGGCGCCGCCGTCTTCGACGAGGGCTTGCGCCCGGTCGTCTCGGCCGCCACCGAGCGGTGGATCGCCGATCTGGCGGAGCTCATCGAGCGGGGCAGGCGGGACGGCAGTGTCGACCGGGCTGTCGACCCTGCCGCGGTCGCGATCCGCCTGAGTGCGCTGGTGGAGGGTCTGAGCAACCGCTGGCTGGCCCGCCTGATGACCACCGGCGAGGTCCGCGCATACCTGGCTCACGCCATGGACAGGGAACTGGCGTGCCGGTGATCGACTGACGCTCGCCGTGAGAAACGGGTGGGGGTCAATCGACCCGAAAACCTTGACTAATTTTTCAGTCAGGAGCATGGTTCCCTGCCATGACACCCCCCTCCGAACCGGTGACCGGCTGGCGGATGCCCGCCGAGTGGGCGCCCCACGAGCGCTGCCTGATGGCCTGGCCGACCCGGGAATCCTTGTGGGACCCGTATTTCGACGAGGCGAAGGCCGAATACGCGGCCACCGCGAACGCGATCGGCGAGTTCGAGCCGGTCCTGATGATCACCAATCCGGGGCAGGCCGACGAGGTCCGCCGGAGGTGCGGTGGCGCCGTCGAGGTGGCCGAGCTGGCCATCGACGACTCGTGGATCCGGGACTCGGGTCCGCAGATCGTGCTCGACGGGACCGGCCGCCGCGCGGCGGTGGACTTCGCGTTCAACTCGTGGGGCGAGAAGTTCCTGCCCTACGACCAGGACGCGACGATCAGCGCCCGGGTGCTGGACGTGCTGGGCATCGAGCGGATCGGCTCGGACATGGTGCTCGAAGGCGGGTCGATCACCGTGGACGGTGAGGGCACGCTGATCACCACCGAGCAATGCCTGCTGCACCCGAACCGGAACCCGTCGATGAGCCGCGCGGGGATCGAGGCCGAGCTCAAGGCGAAGCTCGGCGTGCGCGAGGTGCTCTGGCTGCCCTATGGCCACTTCGACGACGCCCACACCGACGGGCACGTCGACGGCGTGTGCACCTATGTGCGTCCCGGCGTCGTGCTCGCGCAGACCTGCATCGATCCCGCATTGCCCGATTTCGAGCGAATGGCGCGTAACCTCGACGTGCTCAAGGCGAAGCACGACGCTTTGGGCCGACCGCTGAAAATACTGGAGCTGCCCCAGTATCCGGTCCAGGTGCTGCCGGACGGGACTTCGGCGATGGTCGCCTACGCCAACTTCTATGTCGCCAACGGCGCGGTGATCGTCCCCGTCTCCGGGCGCGCGGACCTGGACGAGCAGGCGCTGCGCACGATCGGCGAGGCGTTCCCCGAGCGGGAGG
Source organism: Amycolatopsis xylanica (assembly GCF_900107045.1). Lineage (GTDB taxonomy): Bacteria > Actinomycetota > Actinomycetes > Mycobacteriales > Pseudonocardiaceae > Amycolatopsis > Amycolatopsis xylanica. Next base: position 158,722 of record NZ_FNON01000003.1, on the reverse strand, counting down.
TCGTCGGCGTGCCGGGCAATGTCGTCGCCTACGGCGGTGGCGGCGTGCACTGCATCACCCAGCAGATCCCCGCGTCATGACCCGGACCGCCGCCACGAGGAAGGGGCCGGCCGTGGCCACCCGACTTGCCGCTTTCGCCGCCGCTTTGCTGCTGTCCGCCTGCGGCGGCAGGCAGGCGGCGGATTCGACCACCAAACCGCCCAGTGACCCGTTCGGGCTGCCGGACACGACCGCGGCGGCCGCCGGGCCGGTGCCGAAGGTGACCTGGGCGCTCTACCGCCAGGTGAAGTCGCTCGACCCGGCCACGGCGTTCGACTATCCGGAGAACACCGTCATCGCCACCCTGTGCGACTCGCTGCTGCGCCAGCAACCGGACGGCTCCCTCGCGCCCGGGCTCGCTTCGGCTTACAGCTACCCCACGCCGACCGCGCTGCAGCTCACGCTGCGTCCCGACGCCCGCTTCTGGGACGGCAGCCCGGTGACCGCCGCCGACGTGGTCTTCAGCCTCAACCGGCACCTCGATCCTGAGACGGGCAGCTTCTACGGCGCCAACCTGGAGCGGATTTCCGGGATCAGCGCGTCCGGTGACACCGTGACCATCAGCCTGAGCAAGCCCGACTACTGGCTCGCCGGCGAGCTGTCGGCGATGCCGGGCGTCGTGGTCCAGGAGCGCTACGCGCGGGCCAAGGGGCGCGACTTCGGCACGGCGGCGGGCGGCACCATGTGCTCCGGGCCGTACAAGCTCGCGGGCTGGGAGCCGGGCGCGGCGGTGCGGGTAGCAGCTCGCCCGGACTACTGGGACGCCGCGCTTCGGCCGCTGGCGCAGGAGATCGCCTTCCGCGGTGTCTCGGACGCGGCGACGTTGACGACCGGCTTGACGACCGGCGAGATCGACGGCTCCTGGATCACCGACACGTCGAACTTGGCTCAGCTGCGGCGGAATCCGAGTATCAACGTCCACTTGGGACCGTCGATGGAGACGCAGTACTTCATCCCGGCCAACCTCACGGGGGTGCTCGGCGACGTCCGGGTGCGCCGCGCGCTGTCGCTCGCGTTCGACCGGCGCACCTACATCAGCGCCACGTACGGCGGTGACGCCTTCGTGCCCCGGATGGCCACCAATCCGGGCACCTGGGGGTTCGCCAAGCCCGCTTTCCGCGCGGCCTGGGACGCCGCGCCGGAACTCAGCCAGGATCTGGAGCAGGCCAAGAAGCTGATCTCCGAAGCCGGTGCGACGGGCAAGCCGTTGGTCATCGGCACCTCCACCGGGCTGGCCACGGTCGCCACCCAGGCCAACGCGTGGCTGCAGGCGGCGAACGCCATCGGGCTGAAGGCGAGCCTGCACAACGTCTCGCCGGAGAACTACATCAACTTCTTCACCGACCCCGGCGCGCGGGCCGCCGTCGACGCCTTCAGCACCACCACCTACGGCGACTACGCCGATCCCGCCGCGCTGGCGAACACGTTCATCGCGCCCAACGGCAGCCAGAACTACTCCGGCTACCAGAACCACGCGATCCTGACGATCCTGGAGAACGCACGGGCCGAGGCGGATCCGGCGCGGCGTGCCCAGCTCGACATCGACGCCGACAAGCTGATCATGCGGGACCTGCCCTGGATCCCGCTCGCGCATCCGCCGTCGGTGCTGGCACTCAACCGCAAGCTCACCGGAGTGCCGACGTCGTTCGTGTACATGCAGGCCCCGTGGCTGGCCAAGCTCGGCGCGGCGGCGGGCTGACCATGGGACGCTTCCTCATCAGGCGCGGCGCGCTCCTGCTCGGGGCGCTGGTGGTGGCCAGCATGGCCATCTACGGCGCGCTCTATCTCGCGCCAGGCGACCCGATCGCGACGCTCACCGGGGGCAGGCAGATCACGGCGGAAGCCAGGGCGCAGCTCGAGGCGCGCTACCACCTCGACGAGCCGTTGCCGGTGCGCTACTGGCATTGGCTGACCTCGGCCGTGCGCGGCGACCTGGGGTACTCGATCGCCAACCGGCAGGACGTGTCCACCCTGATCGCCGACCGGGCGGGGACCACGCTCGCGTTGCTGGCGCTCACTTCGGTGATCGTCATCGTGGCCGGGGTGTCGATCGGGGTGCTCAGCGCGCTCAAGCCGGGATTCGTCGACACGCTGGCGCTCACGGTGACGACGGTGCTGGCCGCGGTGCCCTCGTTCGTCGCCGCGCTGGTGCTGGTCAGCCTGTTCGCCGTGACGCTCGGCTGGTTCCCCGCGCTCGGTGAGGGGCAAGGTTTCCTTGATCAGCTCTGGCATCTGACATTGCCCAGCCTCGCGCTGGCCAGTTCGTCGCTCGCGCTGGTCGCCAGGATCACCCGGGCCTCCGTGCGTGCCGAGCTGCCCCGCGAGCACGTGCAGGCCGCCATCAGCAGGGGACTGCCGAGCGGCGTGGTGTTCCGCCGCCATGTCCTGCGCAACGCGGCGATCCCGATCGCCACGGTCACCGGGCTGAGCATCGCGTCCCTCATCGTGCTGGTGGCGATCGTCGAACAGGTCTTCGGCCTCAACGGGCTCGGCGCCGCGCTCGTCACCGCGGCCCAGAACAAGGACTTCGCGGTGGTGCAGGCGCTCGCGCTGATCATGGTCGCGGCCTTCGTCCTGATCAACACGGTGGTGGACCTGCTGTACGCGTTGCTCGACCCGCGCGTCAGCCTCGGAACGGCGGCGACCTGATGGCGATCACCTTCTCCCGCAAGGATTTTCGCGGCCTGGCCGGTGTGGGACGGCTCGGGCAGCTCAGCCTGGCGATTATCTTGCTCGCCGCGTTCCTCGCCGTGTTCGGCTCTTCGCTGGCGCCGTTTCCGCCCGATCAAGCCGATCTCGGCAACGCCTATGTGACCGCGGACGGCACGCACTGGCTCGGATTCGACTCGCAGGGCCGCGATCTGTTCTCGCGGCTGCTGGTCGGGGCCCGGTCCTCGATGCTCGGCCCGCTGCTGGTGGTGGCGCTGGCCATGACCGCCGGAAGCGTGCTGGCCGTGGTCGCCGCGTGGCGGCGCGGCTGGCTCGACAGCGTCATCTCCGGGATCGGCGACATCGTCTTCGCGTTTCCCGGGCTGCTGCTGGCCGTGCTGACCGCAGCCGTCTTCGGGCCGAGCCAGCTCTCCGCCGCGTTGTCGCTGGCCGTCGCCTACACGCCCTATGTGGCGCGCCTGGTCAGGGCGGCCGCGTTGCGCGAACGGTCACTGTCCTATGTGGAGGCTCTTGAGGTGCAAGGCTCCTCGGCCTGGGTGATCTGCCTGCGTCACATCGTGGTCAACATCGCGCCGGTGCTGGTCGCCGAGGCGACCATCCTGTTCGGCTGGGCGACGCTCGACCTGGCCGCGATCTCGTTCCTCGGGCTTGGGGTCCAGCCACCCCAGGCGGATTGGGGTGTCATGGTGTCCGAAGGCAAAACCGGTGTCCTGCAAGGCTTTCCGGCCGAATCACTGGTCGCGGGCACCGCGCTGGTGCTCGTCGTGGTCGCGTTCAACCTGCTGGGCGAGCGCCTCGCCGAGGTGGGCACGTGAACCGGCCGCTCCTCACGGTCGAAGGGCTCGGCGTGACACTGGACAGGGACAAGCCCGTCCTGCGGGACGTGTCGCTGACGCTGGAGCGCGGGGAAGCGCTCGGGCTCGTCGGCGAGTCGGGTGCCGGCAAGTCGATGACCGCACGGGCCGTCGCCGCGCTGTTGCCCGCCAACGCCGTGGCCACCGGGTCGATCCGGTTCGGCGGCCAGGAGCTGCTCGGCGCACGCGGCGAGGCGTTGCGGCGGATCCGCCGCGAGATGGCGGTGGTGTTCCAGGACCCGCGTGCGCACATCAACCCGGTTCGCCGCATCGGCGACTTCCTGACCGAGCAGTCGAGCGTCGTGGGCGGGCTCGATCGCCGGGAGGCCACGCGCCGGGCCCAGCGGATGCTCACCGAGGTGGGGATCACCGACACCGCTCGGTGCCTGCGCCACTATCCGTCCGATCTGTCCGGCGGCATGCTGCAGCGGGTCATGATCGCCGCGGCGCTGCTGGGAGAGCCCAAGCTGATCCTGGCCGACGAACCGACCACCGCGCTGGACGTCACCACCCAGTCCGAGGTGATGGCGATCTTGGACGAACTGCGCCGGGACGCCGGTGTCGCCCTGCTGTTCATCACCCACGACCTCGATCTCGCGGCGGCCGTCTGCGACCGGACCGCGGTGATGTACGCGGGCCAGATCATCGAAACCCAGCCGTCCGGGCGGCTGCACACCGACCCGCTGCACCCGTACGCCGCCGCGCTCGCGGCGGCCAGGCCGGACCTGGACTCGCCCGCGCATCGGCTCGCCGCGATACCGGGACGCCCGGTCGCGGCCTGGGAAGCCGCGACGACCTGCGCGTTCGCCGACCGGTGCGCGCACCGCGTCGCCCGCTGCACCACGTCTGGTCCGGTGCCGCTGGAGGGCGGGGTTCGCTGCCTGCGCGCGGGCGAGCTGAGCCTGACCAAGGCGGTGACCCGATGACACCGGTGCTGGCCGTGACCAACCTGACCAAGCGGTTCGGGGCCTTTACCGCGGTCGACGACGTGTCGTTCGAGATCGCGGCGGGCGCGTCGGTCGGCATCGTCGGCGAGTCCGGTTCCGGCAAGACCACATTGGCCAGGATGATCATCGGGCTGGAAACGCCGACCACCGGCTCGATCAGCTGCTGTGGCAACGATCGGTCCGCGCCCGCCCGGTCGACGCGGGCAAGGCGGGCCAGGGCCAGGGAAACCCAGATCGTCTTCCAGGACCCGTACGCCAGTCTCGATCCACATCAGACAGTGCGGCAGGCGCTCACCGAAGCCGCGAGCCTGCACATCGCGGACCGGCGCGACAGCGAAGCGCGGGTGCGTGAACTCGCCGACCTCGTCGCCATCGACGAACGGCAGCTGGCCTCGGTGCCCAAGCATCTGTCCGGCGGGCAGCGGCAACGCGTCGCGATCGCGAGGGCACTCGCGGCCGGTCCTCGCGTGCTCGTGCTCGACGAATCCGTGGCCGCGCTGGACGTGTCGATCCAGGCCCAGATCCTCAACCTGCTGGCCGACATCCGCGACCGGACCGGGATCTCGTATCTGTTCATCAGCCACGACCTCGCGGTCATCCGGCAGGTCACCGAGTACAGCATCGTCATGCGGACCGGCGTCGTCGTCGAGCGCGGGGACACCGAGACCCTGCTTCGCACACCGGCTCACCCCTACACCCAAGCGCTGCTTGCCAGCGTTCCCCGCCCTGGCTGGAAACCCAGCCGCAAGGAACGGAGTGATCGCGATGCGCCTGACACCGACTGAACAGGACCGGCTGCTGCTGTTCACCGCGGCGGAACTGGCGAGAGCCAGGCTCGGCCGCGGACTGCGGCTCAACGTGCCCGAGGCGACCGCGCTCATCGCCGACGCGGTGTGCGAGGCGGCCAGGGACGGCAAGCGTCTCGCGGACGCGGTCGCCGCCGGGCGCGCGGTGCTGCGGCCGGAGCAGGTGCTGCCCGGGGTCGCCGACATCGTGACCGAGATCCAGGTCGAAGCCGTCTTCGAGGACGGAAGCAGGCTGGCCGTGGTGACGGATCCCTTGGCAGGCGGCGGTTCCGGGGACGACGCGCCCGGCGCGTTCCTGCCAACGGCCGCGCTGGTCGAGGCGGATCCGGACGTGATCACCTTGACGGTCACGAACAGCGCCGACGTGCCCATCAGCGTCACGTCCCACTTTCACTTCTTCGAGGTCAACCGGCGGCTGTGGTTCGACCGGCGCGCCGCGTACGGCCGCCGCGCGGCGATCCCCGCGGGCGACACGATCCGCTTCGACCCCGGCGGGTCCCGCAGCGTCGACCTCATCCCGATCGGCGGCGACCGGATCGCCATCGGCTTCGCGGGCCTCGTCGACGGGCCATTGGACGATCCCCGCGTGCGTGCCGAGGCGATGCGCACCGCCGAGCGTCTCGGCTATCTGGAAGGACCCGCATGAGCTTCGCGCACGACGACTATCCGCGTACCTACGGTCCGCGCGCGGGTGACCGCATCCGGCTCGGCGACTCCGGGCTGGTCATCGAGGTCGAGCACGACGCCCAGCAGCCGGGGCAGGAATTCCTGGTCGGCTTCGGCAAGACCGCGCGCGACGGCATGCATCTCAAGGCGGCCGCCGTGCGCGACACCTGCGATCTGGTGATCAGCAACGTGGTCGTGGTGGACGCGTTGCTGGGCATCCGCAAGGTCTCGATCGGGATCAGGGAAGGGCGCATCCACGCGATCGGCAGGGCGGGTAATCCCGACACCCTCGACGGGGTCGACGTGGTCGTGGGGACCGGCACGTCGATCGTGTCGGGTGAGGGGCTGATCGCCACCGCGGGCGCCATCGACACCCATGTCCACCTGATGTCGCCGCGCATCATGGAGGCCAGTCTCGCCGCCGGGGTCACCACCATCATCGGGCAGGAATTCGGGCCGGTGTGGGGCGTTGGCGTGAACTCACCTTGGGCGCTTCGCCACGCGTTCAACGCTTTCGACGCCTGGCCGGTGAACGTCGGATTCCTGGCACGAGGCTCCTCGTCGCGGGAGGCGCCGCTGCTCGAGGCGCTCGAGGAAGGCGGAGCCAGCGGGTTCAAGGTCCACGAGGACATGGGTGCGCACACCAGGGCGCTCGATACCGCGCTGAACGTCGCGGAGCGGTATGACGTGCAGGTCGCGCTGCACACCGACGGGCTCAACGAATGCCTTTCGGTGGACGACACCCTGGCCGTGCTGGAAGGCAGGACCATCCACGCCTTCCACATCGAGGGCTGTGGCGGTGGGCACGTGCCGAACGTGCTGCGGCTGGCGGGCGAGGCCAACGTCATCGGGTCCTCCACCAACCCGACCATCCCGTTCGGCCGCGACGCCATCGCCGAGCACTACGGCATGATCGTCTCGGTGCACGGGCTCAAAACCCATCTGCCCGGCGACGAAGCCCTTGCCCGCGACCGGATCCGCAGCGGCACGATGGGCGCGGAGGAGCGGCTGCACGACCTCGGGATCATTCCGATCACGTCCTCCGACGCGCAGGGCATGGGCCGGGCGGGGGAGACTGTGCGCCGCACTTTCGCCATGGCGGGCAAGATGAAAGCACAATTCGGCGCCGAGCATCCGCGTCACGACAACGCGCGCGTTCTGCGCTATATCGCCAAACTCACCATCAATCCGGCCATCGCACACGGCCTGCGCCATGAGGTCGGTTCCCTCGAAGTCGGCAAGCTCGCCGACATCGTGCTGTGGCGGCCGGAATTCTTCGGCGCCAAGCCGGAAATGGTGCTCAAGGCGGGCTTTCCGGCCTATGGCGTCACCGGCGATCCCAACGCGGCCACCGGAACCTGTGAGCCGCTGGTGCTCGGTCCGCTCTTCGGCGCCCATGGCGCCACGGCGGCCGATCTGTCGGTGGCGTTCGTCAGCCAGGCCGCGGCTCAGGCGGGCAACGACCACATGACGACCCGCCGCAGGCGCGTGGGCGTGCACGGAACCCGGGGGATCGGGCCGTCGGCGATGATCCACAACAACCGGACCGCCGCCGTACGCGTCCAGCCGGGCACCGGTCAGGTGAGCGTGGACGGTGAGCGGATCGGTTCGCAGCCCGCCGAAAGCATCAGCCTCGGCCGGTTGTACTTCTTCTGACCGTCAGCGGGCCAAGGACCGGACGAGCGTGCGGAACATCGTCTCGGCGTCGACCACCGAGCCGAGCGACTGCACGGCGGCCAGTCCGTCCGCGGCGGCGGCCAGCGCCTCACCGCGCGGGCGCGGGTCGAGGCCGTCGCCGCGTTCGTCGGCCAATACCTGGAACAGATCGACGAAACAGCGCCGCCACCGCTGGTATTCGGCTTCGAGGCTGTCCTTGATCCGCTCGTCGTTGAGCGCGAACCAGTGCAGCGCCGAATGAACTCGCCCGAGGTCGGGGGATTCCGGGGTGGTGAGCAGTGCGACGACCCGGTCCGCCCGCTCCTCGAAGGTGCCCGTGCTCGCGACGGCCTGTTCGAACGGGAGGATCCAGTCGGCCCGGATGTCCTCGATGACCGCGAGGATCAGGTCGGTCCGGTCGCGGAAGTAATAGTGGGTCAGGCTGCGGGAGAGCCCGCACAACGAGGCGACGTTGCGAGTGGTCAGCTCGCCGGCGTCGTGCTGGGCGAGCAGCGTGCGCGCCGCCGCGAGCAGCCGGGCCCGCGTCTGCTCACCCTTCGCCGAGGTCTTCGGTTTGATGTCCGTTCCTGCCGCCACGACCCCACTTTAGTCGGTGGGGTTCGGCACCGCAGATTCTTGACAGGGCGCCCAATTAATTTTACGGTTCGCTGTGGCGCAGACCACACCCCTTCCAGCTAGGAGACACCATGAGTGAGCGGGACGAACTGCCCAGCGCGGCAGCACCGAAACCCTTGGGCCGCAGGAGTTTCCTCAGCGCGGTGGGGCTGGCCGGCGCGGGCGTGGCGCTGGGTGCCTTCCCCGCCGTCGCCGCGCCCCGGCGCGCGGCCGGCTTCTGGGCGCCTGAGGAGTCCGTGGCCCACACCCGCACCTGGATGGCCTGGCCGGACCGCACCTCGATCTGGGGCAGCAGGCTGCTTCCCGGTGTGCAGGCCAACATCGCGCTGATCGCCCGCACCATCGCGAAGTACGAGCCGGTGTACCTCCTCGCGAACTCACGCAGCGCCGCGAAGGCCCGCAGTGCTTGTGGTTCGACCGTGCAGGTGATCAGCTCGATCCCCGTCGACGACTGCTGGATGCGCGACACCGGACCGGTCTTCCGCGTCGACGGCGCGGGCGGGCTCGACGCGGTGGGGCTGAACTTCAACGGCTGGGGCAACCAGCAGAGCCACTACTACGACGCGCGGGTCGCGGCCGGCGTCGCCGCGTACGCCGGGGTGGGCTTCACCGCGGCGGGTTTCGTCGGCGAGCCGGGCGCGGTCGAGACGGACGGCGCGGGCACGCTGATGGCGACCAAGAGCAGCCTGATCAACGCCAACCGCAACTCCGGCATGTCCCAGTCCGCGATCGAAGCCGCGATGTGCGCGGCCTACGGCGCGTCCAAGGTGATCTGGTTCCCCGGCATCAAGGGCCAGGACATCACCGACGACCACGTGGACGCGACGTCCCGGTTCACCGGGCACGCCGGCGCCGCGGTCCAGTACCCGCTCGACAGCGACACCGACATCTGGGCCAAGGACGCGCGCGGGCAGTACCAGATCCTGTCCCAGTCGGCCGACACGCACGGGCACGCCATCGCCGTCACCCGGATCCAAGGCCCCGACTACCGGCGTATCCGGTCCACGAACCCGGACTTCGTCTCCTCCTACGCGAACTACTACGTGTGCAACGGCGCGGTGATCGCCGCGCAGTTCGGCGACACCGCGGCCGACACGGCGTGCAAGACCACGCTCGCCCGCCTCTACCCGGGGCGCGTCATAGAGCAGCTCAACATCGACTCGCTCGCCGAGGGCGGCGGTGGCATCCACTGCGTCACGCAACAGCAGCCGCGCCCCTGACCACGCTGGGGTCGTGAGTGTTTTGGCCGGTTAGAACCGGCCGCGGCACTCACGACCTCAGCATTGCCGGATCAGGGGTGGGCGGTGGGTGCCTCGGCTGGCTTTGTATGAAGGCTCCCTTGATCCAGCTTGGGTTGTATGAAGGCTCCCTTCATGCGGCTATACGCGATGAAGGCTCCCTTCATCCAGGCTGGGTTGTATGAAGGGAGCCTTCATACAACCCAGCTTGTGAAAGGCCTCGGTATGCGTGGGGTCGTGCGCGTTGCGGGCGGTTCTAACCGCCCGCAACGCGCACGACCCCACCTCACGCAGGCCCCTTGCGCGAGCCCGATTTGGTGAGGGCCTCCCTCACCCAAGCAGCTGGGTGAGGGAGGCCCTGACCCGCATATCTGGGTGGGGGAGGCCCTCACTAACTCGAACCGGGTGAGGGAGGCCCTGACCCGCATATCTGGGTGAGGGAGGCCCTCACCAACCCGAACCGGGTGAGGGAGGCCCTCACCAACCTGAGCCGGGTGAGGGAGGCCCTCACTAACCCGAGCTGGGTGAGGGAGGCCCTCACCAACCCGAGCTGGGTGAGGGAGGCCCTCACCCAGCGGCGGCCGCGCCCAGGCCGCGCTGCCAGCGGCAGCCGCGCTCCTGGCGAGCGCTGGGGTCGTGAGTGTTCCGGCCGGTTAGAACCGGCCGGAACACTCACGACCTACTGAGCGGGTAGGTCGGGCTGGTCGTGGGTGGCGCAGTGGATGCCGCCGCCGCCCGCCGCGATGCCGTCGATCGAGACCGCGACGATCTCCCGGCCGGGGAAGGTGTCCCGCATGACCTGGGCCGCCTTCTCATCGGCGGCGGCGTCGCCGAACTTCGGGAGGAACACGGCCTTGTTGGTGACGTAGAAGTTGAGGTACGTGGAGACGAACGCGTCGCCGCGGCCGGTGATCTTGTCCGGGTCGGGCTGCACGAGGTCGATGACCTTGAACGGGTTTCCCTGCGCGTCGGTGCCGCCGTCCAGCACCTGCTTGGCCTGATCGGCCGAGCGCGACCAGTGATCGGGTTCGCCGCCGGGGAACGCGCGGTCGAGCAGGACCACGCCGGGGGCGGCGAAGCGCACCAGGCAGTCGACGTGGGCGTCGGTGATGTCCTTGCCACGGACACCTTCGAACCAGATGACCTTGCGGACCCCGAGTGCGGTCTTGAGCTCGGCCTCGATCTGGTCGCGGGTCTTGCCGGGGTTGCGGTTGTCGTTCACGACCGAGCTTTCGGTGACCAGCAGCGTGCCCTTGCCGTCGGTCTCGAACGAGCCGCCCTCGGCGACGAGCCAGGTCCGCACGGCGGGGATGCCGTACTTCTCCAGCAGTGCCGCCGCCGCGGTGGAGTCCTTGTCGCGCGGGGTCTGCTTGCCGCCCCAGCCGCTGAAGTTGAAGTTGACGCCCCTGAGCTTGCCCGCCTCCTCGACGAAGACGGGCAAGGTGTCGCGGGCCCACAGGTCGTCCACCGGGATCGGCACGATCTCGACCTCGCCGCCGCAGGCGTTGCGCGCCTCGTCGGCCAGCTCCGGCTGGGCGAACATCACCACCGGCTGATGAGCCCGGATCGCCCGTGCGAGCCCGGCGATGTCACGCTGGACCGCGCCGATCTGCTCCTGCCAGATCGCGGAGGTCGGCCAGGACATGAAGGTGCGTGCCTGCGGTTCCCACTCCGCGCCGAACCTGCGTTCGGCCGCCGCCGGGGCCGCGGGTGAACCGCTCGGCGCCGTCGGTTCTTCCGGCGGGCTCGAACAGGCCGCGGCGCCGGTGGCCAGAGCGGCGACCCCGGCGGCGGAGCGCAGCGCGGTCCGGCGGGACATCGGGGAGGACCTGTAGGCGGACAATGTGGACCTCCAGATGGCGTGCTTACCGCCATACTGCGGCACTGGCGGGCCGCTCGCGAACCGGGCGTTGTCATCCTTTAGCGGGCTGTTCGGGGCCGCTGGACTACTGTGAGTCTCGTGTCTGAGCGGCAAAGGTTGATCTTGGCGGCGGCCGTGCGGGTGATCGCCCGGACCGGCGTGCGGGGGTTGCGGGTCGAGGAGCTCGCGACCGAGGCCGGGGTTTCGACGGCCTTGATCTACTACCACTTCCAGGATCGCGCCGGGCTGCTACGCCAGACCCTGGAGCACGTCAACGAGCTGGCGGGCGGCTACACCACGCGGGCGGCGGCCGAAGCCGCCAACCCGCGCGAGGAACTGGAACTGGTGCTGCTGCACGAGATCCAGGATGACCAGGCGACGCGCGAGAACAGCGTGGCCTGGGGTGAACTGCGGGCGAGCGCGGTGTTCGACGAATCGCTGCGCGTCCCGCTCGGGGAATCGACCCGCACCTGGGTCACCGAGGTCGCGGAGATCATCGAGCGGGCCGAGGCGGCCGGGCTGGCCAAGCTCGACTGCGCTCCCGCCGATGCCGCCGAGCGGCTCACCGCACTGGTCGAGGGTCTCAGCGAACGCTGGCTCAGCGGCTCGATGACCATCGAGCGGGCGCAGGACCTGCTCCGCGGCGCGATCGCCGTCGAACTCGGCGGCCACTGACAATCCACTGTGGAATGTCCACAGTGGACTCACCGGCTCGGGCGCCCGCCCGCGTGCTCGTAGGCGTAGATGGCCGCCTGGACCCTGTCTCTCAGCCCGAGTTTGGCCAGCATCCGGGACAGGTGCGTCTTGACGGTCGCCTCGGACAGGAACAGCCGCGACGCCAGTTCCGCGTTGGACAACCCATCGGCGAGCAGCACCAGCACCTCGTGCTCGCGCTCGGTCAGCGTGGCCAGTTCGGCGGGTGGCTCCGGTGTCGCGCTGGGCGTCTTGGCGAACTCTTCGATCACCCGCAGAGTCACCGCCGGATCCAGCAACGCCCGGCCACCGGCCACCAGGCGGATGGCGCGCACCAATTCCTCCGGTGGCGCCTTCTTCAACAGGAAACCGCTCGCACCCGCGCGCAGCGCCTCGTACACGTACGCGTCCACGTCGAAGGTGGTCAGCACGATCACCCTGGTCGGCTCCGGCCGCAGCGCGCACAGCTGCCGGGTCGCCTCGATGCCGTCGAGCTCCGGCATCCGCACGTCCATCAGCGTCACGTCCGGCTGGGTCAGTTGCGCCTGCTCGACCGCTTCGACGCCGGTGGTGGCCTCGCCGACCACCTCGATATCGGGTTCGCCCGCGAGGATCAGCCGGAATCCGGCGCGGATCAGCGGCTGATCGTCGGCGAGCAGTATCCGGATGGTCACCGCGCCGGACCCGCCGTCGGAATGGTGGCGGTGATGCGGAAACCGCGCTCGGGCAAGGGACCGGCCTCGAGTGTTCCGCCGTAGAGCGCGGCTCTCTCACGCATGCCGATCAGGCCGTGCCCGGTGCCGCACGGCTTGCCGCTCGCCGCGGATCCGTCGTCGGTGATCTCCAGGCGCATCGCGCGCGGTTCATAGTGAATCGTCGCGTCGACCCTGGTCGCCTTGGCGTGTTTGAGCACGTTGGTCAAAGCCTCCTGAAGAATCCGGTAGCACGAAAGGTCCACGCCCGGCTCCAGTGCGCGGGGTTCGCCGATCACGTGCAGCCGCGCGGTCAGCCCGGCGGCGCACGCGGGGCGCAGCAGTTCCGCCGCGTCCGTGAGCCGGGGCACGTCGACCGGCGGCTCGTCCAGCGGGGTGCGCAGCAGCTGCAGCACTCGCTGCATTTCTTCCTGCGCTTGCCTTCCGGTCTGTTCGACCACCTCGAGAGCGTCGTGCTCGGCCCGCTGGTCGGACCGCAGCAGGCGGCGGGCGCCACCGGCGTGCAAGGTCATCACGCTGATGCTGTGCGCCACCACGTCGTGCAGCTCGCGCGCGATCCGCACCCGTTCTTCCGCCATCGACGCCGCCGCCCGCTGTTGTGACAATTGCGCCCGTAACGCGCCGATCTTGACGCTGTGCCCCACCAGCCAGGCCAGCACCATCAGCGTGCCGTGATACACGAAATCGCCGATCGGCGGCAGCATCTCCAGATGCGCGACCAGCATGGGAATCCAGGTCATCAGTAAGGCGAGCACCAAGGCCAGGAACGGCCAGCGCGCGTAATAGCCCGCCGATCCCACGGCGACGAACGCGGTCAGCGTCCCGGTCACGTTTCCGTTCTGCAGCGCCGGATCGATCAGCTCGGCCGCCTTGGGGAAGATGAGCGCGACGATCAAGACCGCGAACGGCGCGCCCCGGCGCAGCAGCAGCGACAGCGGACCGGCCAGCCACACCGCCACCGCGACCGGTTCCGGGTAGCCGTATTCGTCGAACCCGGACCGGACGCCGATCATGCCCAGCACGATCAGCGTGAGCACGGCCAGCACTTCGGCGGGCACCCGGAACCGGCGCAGCCTGCCGAACTTGCCCGCCGGGAACGGCATCGCACCCATGTTCATACCTTCTGCCCTTGCGGTGAAGCGCCCGGCGTGCTTGCGCGCCGCGCCGACACAGTCCTTTGTGGACCGTGTCGGCGCGGCGAGCGGAACCGATCACGTCAGCGGCTTTCGCTTTCGCCTCCGGTAGTCTGGCCTATCCAGCTCTGGTAAGCCACCACCGAGGTGTAGATGGACGGTCCGGTCGCACAGGTGGGGTCGTTGTTGCCGGTGCGGCTGGTGTCACCGATGAGCAGCCACTCGTCCCCGTTCTTGACGATCTGCGGACCGCCGGAATCGCCGTAGCAGGCGCCCGAATTCCGGTTCGGGTTGTCCGTGCACAATTCGACGGCGCCATCGATGTCGGTGCACTGGCCTGGCTCGATCACCTTGGTGTCGAGCTGCTGCAGCTCGTCGGGGACGTCGCCGCAGCTCGGGGTCGGGCAGGTCTGGCCCCAGCCGATGATCCGTGACTCGGTGCCGGGCCCGGCCTTGTCGGCGATCTTGATCGGCGTCGAGGTGGCCTTCGCTTTGAGCTTGATCAGCGCGATGTCCGCGCCGGGCTTCTGGCCGTCGTAGTCAGGGTGCACCTTGATCGACTCGGCCTCGGCCTCTTCGCCGCCACTGGCCCAGGTTTTGGTGCCGATGCGCAGCTTCACCGCGTCCGGCTCGGTGTCCACCACGCAGTGCGCGGCGGTGAGCACCCACTCCTCGCTGATGAGTGATCCCCCGCAGAAGTGACTGCCGTTGGACTGCAGGGAAACCATGAACGAGTAGACCTGGTCCGCCGGCTGGCCGCCGACGATGTTGGTGATCGGGTCGGCGCCCGCCGGGACGGTGCCTGCCACGGCGATGCCGCAGGCGGCGAGCGCGGCCAGACCGGCGGCCACGAGACGTGCCTTCATTGTGTGCTCCTTCCAGGCCCCCGAGTGGGACATCACGGAAGGTAGGAATGTCTGACCTCTGAGTGACACCCACCGGGGTAGGGCGCCGGTCAATCAATGGGATGACATCGCGGCCCGTCGTGGCTTCGTCATCCCTCCGGATGAACCGGCTCCTCCGAAAGCTGCTGGTTGCGGCCTCGGTGCCACCAGTACTTCTCGACGTGGCCCCAGAGCCTTCCGCTCGCGGGCAACGACGAGAAGGAGTTCGACATGTCGAAGGGTTCGCGCCGTTTCGCGCTGCTGGCCGGTGTCGTCGCGGTGGCGGCGGCCTCGGTCGCCACCACGGCGGCCACGGCCGCCGCCGCGCCGCCGCCGGTCACCCCGTTCGTGGTCGGCGGCGAGGACACCACCACGCAGGAAAATCCTTTCGTGGTGGCGTTGCTGAGCGCTGACGGGCAGCGGCTGCAGGACACCCGCGGCCAGTTCTGCGGTGGCACACTGGCCGCCAAGAACAAGGTCGTCACGGCCGCACACTGCACCGTGGACATCAAGGACCGGCCGGATCAGGTCCAGGTCGCGATCGGCCGCACCAAACTGTCCACTGAGGAGGGTCAGGTACTCAAGGTCAAGGCCATCTGGGTGCACGAGCAGTACGACGCCGACAAGACCACGGCCGACGTGTCGGTGCTGACCCTCGAGGGTGACAGCGACGCGAAGCCGATGGAGCTGGCCGACACCTCGGACGAGGGCTACACGCCCGGCGCCGAGGCCGTCGCTTTGGGCTGGGGCCTGACTTCCGACAACGGAGAGCCCTCGGACACCTTGAAGAAGGTCACGCTGCCGGTCACTTCCGACGAAGCCTGCAAGACGGCTTACCCCGATGGCTACGTGGCGGAGGCGCACGTCTGCGCCGGTGTCCAGGAAGGTGGCAAGGACACCTGCCAGGGCGACTCCGGCGGACCGCTGGTCGGCTCCGGCGGCAAGCTGATCGGCATCGTCTCGTGGGGCGAGGGTTGCGCCCAGCCTGGTAAGTACGGCGTGTACTCGCGCGTGTCCACCTACCTCGAGGACATCAAGAAGCAGCTCGGCGACGGCTCCGAAGGCCAGCGCCGCTGACCGAGCTTCGCCGGTGAGTGGGGCGGCCTTGTGCCGCCCCACTCATTTGTGCGTGCGGCTAAGGTCGATTTCGGTGCGCGACACGATTTCAGGAGGCCGGATGCCCGCATGGGGTGGCGTGGCGGCCTTGACCGCGCTGTGCCTGCTGGCCGGGTGCGCCAGGGAGCCGCTGCGCGATGAGGGACCGGCGCCGACCGCGTCGCACTCCGGGCTCTCGCGCGGCCCGGACCTGCGCAGGCTCAACGTGCGCGAGCTGCTGCTGGCCGACCCGCTGGTGCGCGCCGAGGTGAAGACCGCGATCCGGGACTGCGCAAGGGGTTGCGGCCTCGATCAGACGGTGTACGCCGACCTCACCGGCGACGACGTGGAGGAGCTGCGGGTGTCGATCGACAGCGGCACCGGCAGGGGAACGATGGCCGCCTACGTTTACGGCGTCCAAAGTGGAGCGGTCCGGCAGCTGTGGGCTTATCACGGCGCCGATTTTTCGGTCACCGTGGAGAATGGTCAGCTCGTGCTGAACCGGGAACTGTTCAGGCCCGGCGACTTCGACGAGCCGCCGGTGGCCGAGGAGATCATCGGCCTGCACTGGGAGCGGGGCCGGTTCGTCGAGGTGAGCCTGACCGGCGCCCAGCCAGGACTGGTGCCGAACACGTGGTGAGCGGGGAGGGGTCTTTGAGCGAGCGATCGCCGCGGGTGCTGCTGGTCGAGGACGACGACGTGATCAGGGTGGCCACCCAGCTCGCGTTGCGGCGGCACGGGCTGGACGTCCGGGTCGCGGCCGACGGGCTCGCCGGGCTGGCCGCGTTCCACGAAGAGCGGCCGGATGTCGCGCTGCTGGACGTGATGCTGCCCGAACTCGACGGAGTCAGCCTGTGCCGCCGCATCCGGGAGGCGGGCCAGGTCCCGGTGCTGATGATCTCCGCGCGCGGTGACGCGGTCGACGTGGTCAACGCGCTCGAGGCAGGCGCCGACGACTACGTGATCAAGCCGTTCGAGACCACCGTGCTGGTCGCCCGCATCCGCGCGGTGATGCGCCGCGCGGCGCCCGCCCCGGAAGCCGATCCGGTGCGGGTGTTCGGCGATCTCACCGTCGACCCCGCCGCGCTCGAGGTCCGCCGGGACGGACGCAGGCTCGAGCTGACCCCGACCGAGCTGCGGCTGCTGCTGGAGTTCGCCGCCGAACCGGGCGTCGTGCTCAGCCGGGACACGCTGCTCGACCGGGTGTGGGACTACCAGTACGGCGGCGACACCCGGGTCGTCGACGTGCATGTGCAGCGCCTGCGCAACAAGATCGGCAAGGACCGCTTGGAGACCGTGCGCGGTTTCGGTTACAAGCTGCGGCGCTGAGGATGCTGCTGCCGGTCAAGCTCGCCGCCGCCATCGCGGGTGTCGCAATCGTGGGCGCGGGTGCGCTCGGTGTGTCGGTGCACCTGATCACCGAGGACGCGCGCGTCGATCAGGCGCGTTCGCTGCTGGACAGCAGAGTCCGCGCGGCGGCGCAGGCGTTCGAGGACAGCGGGGTGGTCACCTTCGGCGCGGTATTGGACGACCCCGCGGTGCCCGCGCCACTGCGTGAGGCCGCGCTGCGCGACCGGCGTGCCACGTATCTCCAGCCGGGTGGCGAGAACCTGTGGGCGGCCATGAAGGTCGACGGCCGGGTGCTGTCCGTGCACACCTCCTTCGCCGCCGACCGGCAGGCGATCGCCCAGCTCGATCGCACGCTGCTGGTCGCGGGCGTCGCCACCGCGGCACTGTCCACCGTGCTCGGCGTGCTGATCGCGTTCGGGCTGAGCAGGCGGCTGCGCGTCGCGGCCCGGGTCGCCCGCACGGTCGCCGCCGGTGATCTCGAGGCGAGGGTGAGCTCGACGATCAGCGGGCGCGGGCGGGACGAAGTCGCCGCACTCGGCGCCGCGGTCGACCGGATGGCCGACGCGCTGACCGCCAGGATCGAGACCGAGCGCCAGGTGACCGCCGACATCGCGCACGAGTTGCGCACCCCGGTCACCGGGTTGGTCACCGCGGCCGAGCTCCTGCCGCCGTCCCAGGCGACCGAGCTGGTCCGCGATCGCGTCGAGGTGCTCAAGACGCTGGTCGAAGACGTGCTCGAAGTGGCCAGGCACGGCGGCCCGCCGGTCGAGGTCGTCGTCGACGGGCGGCGGATCGAGGTGCGGGACCACGGGCGGGGCTTTCCCCGTGACCTCATGGAGAACGGGCCGCGGCGTTTTCACACCGAGTCCCGGTCCCGTGGTGGCGGGCACGGGCTCGGCCTGACCGTCGCGATGGGGCAGGCCAAGGTGCTCGGCGCCTCGCTCACCTTGTCCAACGCGCCGGACGGGGGAGCGCTGGCCGTGCTCGAGCTACCGCATGTTCCGCTGAGCTGAGGCGCTGGGCTCCGGGACGGTGTTCAGCACGCCGTGTGGCGCCGGTTCGGCCACGCTCACCGCGAACGCCAGCCCGGCTGCCGCGCCGAGCACCAGCAGAACGCGCGCGGCCGTCCACAGTAGACGGCGGGGAGTTTTCGTCGAGTTCACGGTTTCCCTTTCAGAGCCGGACGGCGGAGCCGAGACCGCGGCCGGTGATGTTCTGGATCTGCAGGCCGGGCCTGGCGTTGACCTCGAGGATCAGCGGGCCGCGGTCGGCGTCGATGACGATGTCCGCACCCAGGTAACGCAGGCCGGTGGCCGCGGCGCAGCGGGCGGCCGCGGCCAGCACCGAGGGCCACCGCGGGATGGCGGCGCCGATCAGCCGGTGCCCGGTGTCGGGATGGTCGGCGATCTCCCGCTTGCCGACGACCGCGCGGGTCACCGTGCCGCTGGCGAGATCGACGGCGGCGCCGACGGCCTTCTGATGCAGGTTGGCGCGGCCGCCGCTGTGCTTGGTCGGCAGCCGCAGCATCGCCAGCCGCGGCTGGTCGCCGACGCAGATCACCCGGATGTCGGGCAGGCCTTGGAACGACAGCGCGGCCATCGCCGGGTGCGTGCGGATCAACGGCTCGAACAGCGCCCAGTCGGTGATCCGCGGCGAGAAGTCGCCGTCCAATATCCGCCGGACGTGGTTGACGATTGTGGGCAGCGGCAACGGTTTTCCGGACGGCGAACGCCATGTTCCGTCGATCCGCTGATCGGCGAGCAGGATGCCTGACCCGCCCAGGCTCTGGTTCGGCTTGAGCGCCCAGTCGGCGGGCATCGCGTCCCAGTCGATCCGCGCGATCTCCCGCCGTGAGCGCACGACCAGCACGGTCGGCGAGGTGGGCGCGCCGACCTCGGTGAGCGCCAGTTTCGTCTCGTACTTGTTGTTCACCAGCCGGATCGCGTCCGCGGCGTTGACCTGGGCGATCAGCTGGTTCCGGGCGTTCATGCCCATCAACGGGTCCCAGCCGCGCACCCGGTTCATCCGGCCCGGGCGGCCGGGGTGAACCGCAGCAGTTCGGTCAGCCGCAGCCCGCGGTAGGTGCCCGCGACGAACGCCCAGACACAGCAGGCCGCGGCGAAGGCCATCGGCACGTTCTCGCCGAGCCAGCGCACTCCCGGCGTGACCATCAGCATCGCGGCGACGAGACCGAACGCGATGGTCAGCAGCCCGCTGGTCGCGGCGGGCCGCCAGCCGTCGGTGTCCCACTGCTCCCACAGCCGTTCGATGATCACCGCGGTGACCACCACCGGCAGCGACGCGCCGACCAGCACCGCGGCGTGCGCGCCGCCGATCGCCTGCCGGATGCCCAGCAGCACCAGCACCACCACGCCGACCAGCACCGCGAGCCTGGCCACCCGCGGCAGCTGGGTGCGCTGCAGCACCGCCTGCGCGGCGAGGCCGACGGTCACCATCGCGGTCGTGGTGATCAGGCCCGCGATCACGCCGGTCTGGGTGTAGCCCAGTGCGAGCAGTACCGGGCTGAACGTGCCGAGGGTGTTCAACCCGATCCACACCCGCGCGATCACCACCAGCAGCGCGGCGAGCGGCAGAAGCGCCAGCAGCGACTCGACGTCGATGCTCGGCGACGGCGTGAGCAGCACCGCAACGGAACTCGGCGCCGCGCTGCCCTCCGGCGTGGTCAGCATCTGCTTGCCGACGTGGACCTGGAGTCCCGCCATCTCGGACCGGCCGATCAGCACCGGGGCGTCGCGGCGCGACCGGTCGGTGACACTGATCTTGGCCGTCCGCTCGGTGCCCGCCAGCTTGATCGTGGTGTCCACCACCGGCCGCTGCTGCTTGCCCAGCGAGGAACCGACGGTGATCCGGGGCGCCGCGTCCAGGTCGAAGCCGAGCGAGCGCGCCAGCCTGGTGTCCATCGCGGACGCCGACGCGCCGGTGTCGATGATCGCCTTGACCTGGATCGTGGTGCCTGCCGGGCCCGCGAGCTGGACCATCTCCTGATCGCCGACCACGTTGGCCCCGGTGACGTTCCGGCTCGGCGAGAGCAGCGCGGCCAGCAGCAGTATCGCGGCTCCTGCAGCGATGGCCACCACCTTGATCACTGTCGGCACCAGTGCGCGGCGAGCCGCGAGTGGCGGTGTGCTGAACAACCTGAAGTCCCCGATCCGGTCGCAGGAGTGGATTCGCGAGCGACGCTAAGGGGTGCGCGTCGCGGAAATCCCGCGACGGCGTAACGGGAAGCCGCAGACGACCCACCGGTTGTGTAACAGCCGGGCCGCTGTGAATTTCCCACGCGATAGCTGACGAAAGTAGGTGGTCCGTTCGTCCCCGGTCCGCAATGGTGAGCGATCAACCTGATCGCCGACAGGTTGTGAGAGGTGTGGCCGATGCCCGAGTTCGCGAAGAAGGCGATCCTGCACGGCGCCGCGCTGACCGTGGTGACCGTCGCCGCCGCGGTCGCGGTGGGCTTGGCCGGCAGGCAAAGCGAAGGCGAAATAGGGTCCGCCTCCCGTCCCGTCGACGCCGACTTCACGACCTCGGGGCCGTGGGACGCCCGCCTGCTCGTCGACGGCGAAGACACTTGCGGCGCGACGATCATCGGCCCGCGCTGGATGATCACCGCCGCCCGCTGCGTCCGCCATCCCGGCGCGGAGATCGACGTCGTCTTCGACAGCGAAGACCAAGCCACCGTCGCGAGCGTGCGCGAGCACCCCAGCGCCGACCTCGCGCTGGTCCGCCTCGACCAGGACGTCGCGGGCCCGTACGCCCCGCTCGGCGCCGAGCGCCCGCTGGCGGGTGGCCGGGTGCGGACGTACGGCTGGTCCATGTCCTGCGAGGGCGACGAAGCGGAGTGCAAGGCCGACCTGCAGGCCGCGTCCAGCACGCTGGTGACCGCGGAAAGCTGCGGGAGCGGCGCGACCATCTGCGTGGACCGGGACGAGGGCTGCGCGAGCGAGGACGACTTCGGCAGGCCGCTGTTCGCTCCCGGGCCGGACGGGCGGTGGTACCTGATCGGCCTGTCGGGCGACTGCGTCCCTTCCCCGGCCTACGCGGACCTGACCCGGTACCGCGACTGGATCAAGCAGATCACGGATATCTGAACCACCGCGCCGTGATGGGGGTCGTGAGTGTTCCGGCCGGTTCTAATCGGCCGCAACACTCACGACCGCTGTGGCGGGTGCCGCAGGGGTTGGTTGAACGTTGTGAACGGGGCGTTCACAACGCTGAGCGACGCATACGCCCCGCTCATTACGTCCACCCTCCCCGCTGACGGTGGCGCGGCCTCGCGAAACCCGAGTTTGGGCCAGTGGATGGCCCAAACTCGGGTTTCGCGAAGGCCCACGCGTCGATTGACAACGCAAGCAAGCCTTGACTGGCCCGCGTTGGGTTATCGGGCGGAAAGCCAAACGTGGCGCGTTCGGGTGGTTTGGGTGAGGGCCTCCCTCACCCAATCGGGCTCGCGCAAGGGGCCTGCGCGAGGTGGGTCGTGCGCGTTGCGGGCGGTTCTAACCGCCCGCAACGCGCACGACCCCACGCATACCGAGGCCTTCGCAGGCTGGGTTGTATGAAGGCTCCCTTCATACAACCCAGCCTGGATGAAGGGAGCCTTCATCGCGCATAGCCGCATGAAGGGAGCCTTCATACAGCCCAACTTGTATGAGGGGAGCCTTCATACAGCTCAAGTTGGATGAGGGGAGCCTTCATACAAAGCCAGCCGAGGCACCCGCCGCCCACCTTTGATCCGGCGAAGCTGGGGTCGTGAGTGATGCGGCCGGTTCTAACCGGTCAGAACACTCACGACCCCGGGGTGGTCCGGGGCGCGGCTGCCGCACGACCGCTGTGGCGGGGGACACAGTGAGGGCATGTCACGAACGGGGGCGCAGCTTCCATCTGGTGGTCATCGAACAGCCGACGAGGAAGGCGAAATGATGACTCACGTTGTGGTTCTCGGTGCGGGGTACGCGGGACTGGGTGCGGCCATTCAGCTGGGGGTGCGGACCAAGCGGCGCGGCGACGTGCGGGTGACGCTGGTCAACGCCCAGGAGCGGTTCACCGAGCGGCTGCGGCTGCCCATGACGGCGACCGGGCAGGAGGTCGCCGAGCTGGACATTCCCGAGCTGCTGGCGGGCACGGGCGTCGAGTTCGTGCGTGGCTGGGTGACCGCCGTGGACGCGGATGCCAAGACCGTGCGCGTCGACGACGACCGGGTCCTGCCGTACGACATGCTCGTGTACGGGCTGGGGAGCGCGGCGGACACGTCGGCGGTGCCCGGCGCCGACGAGCACGCGTACAGCCTCAGCGGCGCACAGGACGCGGAATCGCTGGCGGGCAGGCTGAAGCGGCTCGAAAGCGGGACGGTCGTGGTCGCGGGGAGTGGGCTCACCGGGATCGAGTCGGCCGCCGAGATCGCCGAGCGGTATCCCGCGCTGGAGGTCGTGCTGATGGGCAGGCAGGAGCCGGGCGCGGCCATGAATGCCAAGGCCAAGGCGTACTTGCGAAGCGCGCTTGAGCGGCTGGGAGTTCAGGTGCGTGCCGGTGTCGAGGTGGTGAAGGTGTTGCCGGACGCCGTGGAACTGGCCGGTGGGGAAGTCGTCGCCGCCGACGCGGTGCTGTGGACGAGCGGGACGCGGGTGTCGCCGCTGGCGGCTGCCGCCGGGCTGACCGTCGATGAGCGTGGGCGCGTGGTCACCGATGGCACGTTGCGGTCGGTTTCGCATCCTGAGGTGTACGCGGTCGGGGACGCCGCCGCGATCACGCAGGGCTATGGGGTCATGCACGGGACCTGCCAGAGTGGGATGCCGACCGGGGTGCACGCGGCGCTGTCGATCGAGCGGGTGCTGAAAGGCAAGCGGGCCAAGGACTTCCGGTTCGGGTACTACCACACGCCGGTGAGCCTGGGCCGGGGTGACGCTGTGGTGCAGTTCACCCATCCCGACGACAGCGCGCGGCGGATTTACCTGACCGGGCGCCTGGCCGTCAGGTACAAGGAGACGGTGACCGCCGCACCCTGGCCGACCTTCGGCCGCATGAAGAAGATGCCCGCTTCGGGCGCGATCTGGCCGCGGGGCGGCCGGTTCACCCGGGCGGGCCGGTGAACGCGGACGAGCAGGTCTTCCACGAGCACCGGCGGCTGCTGTTCGCGGTGGCCTATCGCGTTCTCGGCACCGCCGCCGATGCCGAGGACGTGGTGCAGGACTCGTGGCTCAAGTGGTCGGCGGCCGAGCGGTCGCAGGTGCTCGATCCCAAGGCGTACCTGACGCGGATCGTGTCCAATCTCGCGCTGGAACGGCTGCGGTCCACCCGGCACCAGCGCGAGACCTACGTGGGGCCGTGGCTGCCGGAGCCCATCCTCACCGGCGGGGACGCGTCCGACGCCGCCATGGACGCCGAGTCGGTGTCGATGGCCATGCTGGTGGTGCTGGAGACGCTCAGCCCGCTCGAACGCGCGGTGTTCGTGCTCAAGGAGGTCTTCGGCTTCAGCTACGCGGAGATCGGCGAGGCGGTGGACCGGTCGGAAGCCGCGGTGCGCCAGGTCGGGCACCGTGCCCGCGAGCACGTGCGGGCGCAGCGGCCGCGGTTCACCGCCGACCGGTCGAGCCGCGAGCAAGCGACCCGGCGGTTCTTCGACGCGGCGACCGGCGGTGACGTCAACGCGTTGATGGAGCTGCTGTCACCGGACGTGACACTGTGGACGGACGGCGGCGGCAAGGTGCGCCAGGCACTGCGGCCGGTCGTCGGAGCGTCCACTGTGGCCTCTTGGTTCGCGGCCATGGGCAGCGTCACTTACCAGGGCGTCGAACCGGGCGACATGAGGGCCGCGCTCGCCGAGATCAACGGCGGGCCCGGCATCGTGTTCAGTGCGCCGGACCGGGTGATCGCCACCGTCACGTTCGACTTCGACGCCGAGGGCCGCATCGTCGCGATCCACAACGTCGCCAACCCGGACAAGCTCCGCGCCGTCGCCGAGGGCACGCTTCACTGAGCGAAGAGCGCCTTCAGGATGGTCGGCAGGAAGGTCCGTTCGAGCGTGCCGGGCGGGAGTTCGGCGGGCTCTACATAGGACTGGGCGAGTGCGCCTTCGCGGATCGCGATCAGCAGGCGGGCGAGCTGATCGAGGTCGACCGTGCTGCTCGGCCCGAGTGTCGTCTCGAGCACCTGGACGAGTTCGGCGCGGAGCTTGCCGTCGTGCTCGGCCAGGCGTTTCGCCGCGGCGGCGTCGCGGATCGCGTAGAGGGTGAACTCGGTGGTGACCAGGTACCAGGCGCGTTCGTCGTCGTCGATCCGCGAGACGCGGTCGACGAACTCGGCGACCGTCAGGTGCTCGCCGGTGAGGGCGGCGATCCGGTCGAGCGTGGCCGCCGCGTGCCGGTCGAACAACGCGAAGAACAGCTCGTCCTTGCTGGTGAAGTTCGAGTAGAAGGCGCCGTGGGTGTAGCCGGCGCGGCGGCAGATCTCGGGGATCGTCGCGGCGTGGAAGCCCAGCTCGGCGAAGGCCTCGAAGGCCGCGTCCAGCAGGCGGGCCAGCGTTTCCGGGCGCCGCTTGGTGGTTCCCCTCGGCATGGCGTCTCCTTCTCGGCCTTGACATGCGCTCCCGGCCCGGCACAGGATACAACCACCAATCGGATTGGCCGACCAATCGTAAATGGGGTTCGCGCGATGACGACGACCGAGATGTCCACCCTGCCCGCCGAGATGGTCGCCGCGCTGGCGGCCGCGATCGGCCCCATGCCCGAGAACGCCCAGCTCCCGGTGCCGCCGACCTTCGACTCGGTCGAAGAGGAGCGCCAGTACCGCAAGGAGCAGCTGGCCGCGGGCTTCCGGCTGTTCGGCCGTTTCGGCTTCTCGGAAGGCGTCGCCGGGCACATCACGGTGCGCGACCCGGAACGCCCGGACTGGTTCTGGGTCAACCCGTTCGGCATGAGCTTCACCCAGATCAAGGCCTCGGACCTGATCCTGGTCGACCACGATGGCACCGTGAAACACGGCAACCGCCCGGTGAACCGCGCCGCGTTCGTGATCCACGCCCAGGTCCACCAGGCCCGCCCCGACGCGCTGGCCGCCGCCCATTCGCACTCGCTGTACGGAAAAGCCTTCTCCAGCTTGGGAATCCCGCTCGCCCCGATCACCCAGGACGCGTGCGCGTTCTTCGAGGATCAGGGCCTCTACACGGATTACCGCGGCATCGTCAGCGATGTCGAGGAAGGCAAGCGCATCGGCGAGGCGCTCGGCCCGCACAAGGCGGTCATCCTGCAGAACCACGGCCTGCTCACCGTCGGCCAGTCGGTCGCGGAAGCGGTGTGGTGGTTCATCACCATGGAGCGGTCCTGCCAGGCGCAGCTGCTGGCCATGGCGGCGGGCACGCCCAAGCTCATCGATCGCGACGTGGCGCTCCAGAGCCGCGCCCAGCTCGGCAGCCCGCTGGCGGGCTGGTTCCAGGCGCGGCCGCTGTGGGACCAGATCACGCTGTCCGACCCCGATCTGTTCGACTGAGCGGGAATGCACGTCCGCCAAGACGGTCTCGCCGCCGGTCCGACCGTGGTGCTGCTGCACGGTTTCGGGTCGTCGATGCGCTGGTTCGGTGACGTCGCGTCCGAGCTCGCGGCCGACCACCGTGTCATCCGCCTCGACCTGCTCGGCCACGGCCGCACCGGCGGCGGCGCCCAAGGCCTCGACGCCGAGTCCCAGGCCCGTGCCGTGGTGGACGCACTGGCCACTTTGGACATCACCGAAGCGTGTGTGGCCGGCCATTCCTTCGGCGCGGACGTGGCACTGGCCGTGGCGCGGCTGTGGCCGGGCGTCACCGGCCTCGTCATCCTCGGCCAGGCCCCCGACTACAGCTACGCCAGGTTCCCGCCGGGCGCGTTCCTGCCCACGACGGCGGCGACACTCGCCTTCCTGCACCGCCTCAGCCCCTGGCGGACCGCACTGTCCACGATGCACCCCGGCATGTACCGCGTGGTGCTCGCCGACCGCCGCGCCCGCCTGGCCGCCCGGCCACTCGACGCGCAACTCCGTGACCTCGGCATACCCACGCTGGCGATCCTCGGCGGCCGCGATCGGATGTACCCCTGCGCCCCGACGGCCGCCCGCTACCGCGCGGCGGGCGCCCGGGTCGCGATCCTCGAAGACGCGGGCCATTCACCGCACGTCGAGCGCCCGGCGGAGGTCGCCGAACTGATCCGCGAGCTGCTCTGCTAAGTTTCTCCCGCACCAAAGAAGATCCTGGCCCCCGTCGTCTAGCGGCCTAGGACGCCGGCCTCTCACGCCGGTAGCGTGGGTTCGAATCCCATCGGGGGTACGCGCAAGATCCACACTGATGCCACCGGCCATTTCGGTCGGTGGCATCAGTGTTTTCGGTCGGCTACTGCTCGCCGCCACCGGTCTGTGGTGCGCCTTTCGGCTTCACAGCAACCTGCGGCTTGGGCTTGGCCGTCGGCTTGGGTTTGGCAGGGGTGGGCGTCGGATCGGGCGCCGGGGTGCCTGCCACCACGAACGTCGCCGATGCTTTCTTGCCGCTCTGGCAGGTGAACGTCGCCACGTACTTGCCCGGCTTCTTCACCACGGTGCCGGTTCCGGTGTAGGAGGGGAAGTTGCCGGCCTCACCCTGCCACTTGATCGGCGCGACCAGTCCCGGTGACGTCACCGGGGTGCCCGGGGCGCAGCCGCCCGCCCAAGCCCTCATGCTGACGTGTATCTGGCCGCCAGGCTGAACCGGCGACGGCCCGATCCCCCAGAGCACTTCGTCGGCCTGCGCCGGCGTGGTGCCGATCCCCGCCACCAGCGCAGCGGCTCCCATCGCGGCCAAGCCTCGTCTTACGAGTAAAGACATGGAAATCCCCTTTCAGCGTCCCCTCGCTGCCCCCTTGCACGTGTGAGCCGTTGATCAGGTTGCCTCGCTTGCCGTCCCTGGTGCACGAACGCAACCAGGGCACGGGCTACGCGTCTGGCCGTACATGATGATCTTGCGACGGATGGTGGTCGCGCTCGTGGTGCTCGTGGCCGGTGTCGCGCCCGCCGAAGCGGCCGCCCCGCCGGGCAGGGTGCAGTGGCGGCCTTGCCCGCAGGACGCCACCGCCGACTGCGCGACGCTGCTCTTGCCGATCGACTACGCGGACCCGAAGCTGGGCACCTTCCCGCTCGCGGTGGCCAGGCGCAAGGCCACCGATCCCGCGAAGCGAACCGGTGTGCTGATGCTGAATCCCGGCGGGCCCGGCGCTTCGGGCGTCAACCTGGCCCTGAAATCCGACCAGCTGCTCGGCGCGGAAGTACGAGCGCGGTTCGACGTGATCGCGTTCGATCCGCGAGGCGTGGCGGGCAGCGCTCCGATCCGGTGCTCCAACTCGCTGCTCGGCCAGAATCCGGGCGAACCCCATGACCAGACGGGATTCACCGCGCTGGCCGCCTACAACCAGAAGCTCCGCGCCGATTGCCGTCGGCAGTCCGGGCCGATCTTCGACCACGCAGACACGCTCTCGGTCGTCCGTGACATGGACGCGCTGCAGGCGGCACTGGGCGAGGAAAAGGTCAACTTCCTCGGCTTCTCCTACGGCACGCAGATCGGCCAGCAATACGCCCAGCTGTTCGGTGACCGGGTGCGCGCCATGGTGCTGGACGGCAACATGGACCACAGCCTGAGCCTGGACCGGTTCCTCCCCACGGCGGCCGCCGCCGGCGAGGACGCGTTCAGGGCGTTCGCGAGCTGGTGTGAGGCGGAATCGGCCTGCGCGCTGCACGGCAAGCCCGTGCTCGAGCATTTCTCCAAACTGCTCGATCTCGCCGATCAAGGTGGTCTCGTCGAAGACGGGGGAGGAGCTGCCTCCACGTTCTACGTGATCCAGGCCGTCTACAGCCGGTTGGTGGCGGGGGACATGCCCGGCTTGGCCAACTGGATCAGCACTCTGCACCCGGGTTTCGCGGCACGCCAAGCGAGTTCCACCGTGACGGCGAATCCGCGGGCCGCGATCTTCTGTCAGGACTGGACACCGAGGATCACCGACTACGCGGACTGGCAGCGGATCGTGCGCGGTGAACGAGGGGCGGCCCCGCATCTGCGGTATTCGTCCGAGGCGCGGGAGGCGGCGTTGTCTTGCGTCGGCTGGCCGCGTAAGGCGAACAACCCGCCCGCGCCGGTCAGGTTCGGATCGGGTCCGGCCATCCTGCTCGTCAACCCCGCGCACGACCCGGCGACCGGGTACGCGTGGGCCGAGGGCTTGCACCGGCAGACCGCGAACCGGACGGTGCTCCTGCGGGCCGACCTCATCGGCCATACGGCTTACCCTCGGACCGAGTGCGTCCGGGCCGCGGTCGAGAACTACCTGGTGGAACTGGCGATTCCGGCTCAGCTGACCTGTCCCTGATCCTTTCGCCGCCACAGCGAGGCGACGGCGATCGACACCGCCACCAGCACGACGCTGCCCGCGACGTCGAGGACGTAATGGTTTCCCGTCGCGAGCACGTCCGCGGTCATGAGCACCGGGAAAATCCAGGGCAGCAGCGCCCATCGTGGATGGGTGGCACGGAGCGCGGACCACCCGGCGTACGCGCACCACAGTGCCCAGCCGACGTGCAGGCTGGGCATCGCCGAGAAGTGGTTCTGGCCGTTCCCGATGTCTCGGGAGGTGTTTCCGAAGATGTCGTACAGGGCGACGATGTCGACTGTTCCCGTCAGCGCGAAGCGCGGCGGGGACATCGGCACCGCCCAGTAGACCGGCAGGACGAGGACCGTCATCGCGACCAGTGTCCGGCGGACTTGGCGGTAAACCTCGGCGTGGCGGAGGAACACCCACAGCAGCACGCCGATGATCGCCACGTAGTACAGGCGGTACAGGTACACCGCCAGGTGGCTGAGGACCGGATGCGCGGCCAGGCAGGCGTTCGCGTGCAGCTCGATGTCGAGGTGCGCGGCTTTTTCCGCGGACTGGAGCGCCAGCGCGTTGTCGGTGGCGGCCGTGACGTCGGTGCCCATGGCGGCATGAAGACGGGTGAAGAGCAGAAGCCAGAGCAGCAGGCCGAGCACCTCGACCAGTGGGTGAGGTCGCTCGCCTGCTCTCCGGAAAAGCGCGGTCAAGGCCGTGTGGCTCAGGACGGCAGGGTGGCTTCGAAGTAGACCACCAGGAAGGCTCCTTCGCGAGCGGCCCGTGACACGGCGAACCCGCCTTCGCCGAGGAAGTGGAACACCGGGTCGTCGAAGCCCTGAACCTCACGGGACTTCGCCTCGAGGAAGTCCCACTGCCCCGTCCAGTCCTGCTCGTCGGGGAGGTTGCCCACGACGATGTCGGTGAACCCGGCCGCCTCCAGGTCCGCCTTGAGCTCACTGGGCGTGGACATGTGGTGGAGGCTCTGCGTGCGGGCGACCGGCTCGATGAGCTCCTCGCGCTGCTCGGCGGTCAGCCCGTCCGCGGCCAGCCAGTCGTGGCCCACCCAGCGGCCGCCGGGGCGCAGGACCCTGGCGACCTCGCGGTGCACGGCGGTCTTGTCCGGGACGTGGCAAATGGCCTCGCTGGTGTAGGCGCCGTCGAAACTGTTGTCGTCGAACGGGATCTTCTGCGCGTCACCCTGGACGAACTTCACGCGGTCGGAGAGGCCGCGCCGCTCGGCGTGCTGCCGGGCACCTTCCACGCGCTTGGGGCTGAAGTCCAAGCCGGTCACGTTCGCGCCGATGTGCTCGGCGATGTTCATGGCCGGTCCGCCGATTCCGCTGCCGAGCTCCAGCAGCGACTGGCCCGCCGTGAATCCGCCGCGCTTGGCCAGTGCCAGTTCCAGCTCCAGCATGGCCTCGTCGATGGTCTGGCCGTCCTTGATGGGCGCCAGATGGTTCGACTGACCCCAGTCGCTGCGGTACTTGTCGGAAACGAGGTCGTAGAAGGTCAGGACCATTTCCTCGAAGTTGCCGTCCCGGCTGTCCTCCGACGAGATGAGTTCCTTCAGCCGATCAAGATGCTCGTCTACCTGTGCCACGCCCACTCCGATCAGAAAAAGCGAATACCGCCCGAAGGACGACGAATACGATGGACACCCCATCCCCCAGACCCCGACCGGAGCATGCTGGATCCGGCCGGTGGGCCGCAATACGTTTCACCGCAGCCTGAAACCGGTCCCCGGAAGTGCTTGAACGCGCAACCATATGCGAGTAGTAGTGGTGTCAGGACCGATACGGGTCCGTTGCCGCTTCAGGGGGTTTACCCATGCGCATTGGTTTCAGTCTTCCGGTGTTCGGCAAGGCCGCGGCCACGCCGGGCGGGGTCGCGCGGTACGCGCGCGAGGCCGAACGGGCCGGGGCCGCGGGACTGTGGGTGGGTGACCGGTTGCTGTCGCCGGTCGCGCCCGTGGTGTCCTACCCGGGATACGACACCATGCCCGAGGAGTTCTGGACCGCGTACGACCCGTTCACCGCGCTGGCCGTCGCCGCCGCCGTGACCGAGACCGCGATTCTCGGCTCCAGCACGATCAACGCCACGCAGTACCAGCCCGCCAACTTCGCGCGCCAGCTGACCAGCATCGACGTGGCCAGCAATGGCCGGTTGCTGCCGGGGCTGGGCATCGGCTGGTCGCCCGACGAGTACGACGCCGTCGGCATTCCCATGTCGGAGCGCGGAAAGCGGCTCGACGACCTGCTCGATCTGCTGGACACCTGGTGGAGCAAGGAACTCGTCACGCACGAGGGCGTCGGCTACAAGATCGCGGAAAGCCACGTCGGGCTCAAGCCGGTGCGCAAGCCGCCCGTGCACCTCGCGGGGTTCGGCGAGAAGGCGCTGCGCCGCGTCGCCGAGCGGGCCGACGGCTGGCTGCCGGTGTGGACGGTGCCCGAGCAGTTCCCGGCGGAAATGCTGACCACGACCCTGGCGAAGCTCCGCGCGGACGCCGAGCGGGCCGGGCGGGATCCGGGCGCGCTGGGGGTGGCGCTGCGGGTGAACGCCGCGCCGGACACGAAGCCGGAACTCATCGCCGAGTCGGTGGTGAAGATCCTCTCGGTGCTCGAACCCGATCACACCTTCATCGACCTCACCTACCTGACCAGCAGCGTGGACGAGCACCTCGACCTCACCGGGCGGCTCCTGGAACTCACGGCCAAGGGCTAGGAGTCGTGAGTGTTCCGGCCGGTTCTAACCGGCCGGAACACTCACGACCTACGGGCTGCGCCGGTTCGCTCGAACAGGGTGTGCGCCTCGGCTTGCGCGGCGGCCGCGTTCGCGTGGTCGCCGCGATGGCGGAGGATCTCGGCGATGGCCTGGAGCGTCCGGGCTTGGCCCAGCGTCACGCCGTGGCGGCGGAAGAGTCCGAGTGCCTGTTCGCAGCGGGTGAAGGCCGTGTCGTGGGAGCCGAGCGCGAGCAGGCACGTGGCCGAATCCAGCAGGACGTAGGCGTAGCTGTAGTCGTCCATCGGCGTGCCGGTCCGCTGCTTGAGATGATCGAGGCAGCGCTCGAACTCCGCCGCCGCGGCCGCGTGGTCACCCTGTTCATGCCAGTACGTGGCCCGCTCCGCCCGCGCCCACTGCAGGCCGATCGGGTAATCGGCCTCTTCGAACAGCCGCACCGCTTCGTCGAGCAGCTCGCCGGAGTCGTCCGCCTGCGCGCGCCGGAGATAGAGCTTCGACCAGGCTTGCTCGCGCAGGTCTCCCGCCGCCACCGCGGCGTCGAGAGCCTGCAGAGCCAGCTGGGCGGCGCCGTCTCCGTCGCCCAGTGTGCATACGATCCAGGAGAGATTGTTGCGGTGGACGGCTTCGTCGCGCTTGCTGCCGAGCGCGACCGCCGAGCGCACCGCGAGTTCGTAGACCTCGTGCCAGGTGGTGGCGGTCCCGTCGATGTCGAGATACCAGTGCATGGCCTCGGCGAGGTCGAGCACCGGCCGGTGCTCGCCGCGTGCGGCGGTGCTTTTCATGGCGGGCAGCCAGTTCTTGACCTCGACTTCGAGCCAGCGCCGCGCGCCGTCCGGCTCGCTGAACCACGGTGTCGGCGCCGGCGGCTCGCTGTCGCCGGACGGCAGGAAGTAGCGGCCTGCCTGCGTGGCCGTGCGCACCAGCCAGCCGGTGAGACGGTGGTCCGCCGCCTCGATGGCTTCGGGAGTGTCTTCCTGGGCGAGCAGTTCCGCCGCGAACACCCGGAGCAGGTCGTGGAACTGGTAGCGACCGTCCACATGGGACGTCTGCAGCAGGCTCGCGTCGGCGAGTTCCTCGAGGATCGGGGCCGCGTCGCGGGTGTCGGCGAGTGCCATCGCGGCGCCCGCCGAGAATTCGGCGGCAGGCACCAGGGAAAGTCTGCGGAACACCGTGGCCGCGGCCGGGGTGAGCTGGCGGTAGGACAGCTCGAAGACGCTGCGGACGTCGAGATCGCCCGCGGTGAGCGTCTTCAGGCGGGTGCCGGTGTCGCGGAGCTGGTCGACGAGACCGGCCAGCGGCCAGCCGGGACGGCTCGCGAGCCGGTTGCCCACGATGCGGAGCGCGAGCGGGAGCCTGCCGCACAGCTCGGCCAGCTCGCGTGCCGCCTCGGGCTCGGCCGCGACGCGGGCGCGGCCGACGATCGCCGTCAGCAAGGCGATGGCGTCGCCGGAGTCGAGGACCGTGAGGTTGAGCCTGCTGACGCCTTCGAGCCCGACCAGCAGCTGGCGGCTGGTGATCAGGGTGAGACAGCGCGGGCCGCCGACCAGGAGCGGGCGCACCTGCGCCTCACCCGCCGCGTCGTCGAGCACGAGGATGGCGGCGCGGTCCTTCAGCAGGGACCGGCAGAGGCTCGCCCGCTGTTCCAGCTCGGCCGGGATGGTGACGGCGTCGACGCCCAGCGAGCGCAGCACCAGGTGCAGCACGTCGGCCGGATCACTCGGCTGGGACGACATCCCGCGAAGCTTCAAGAACAGCCTGCCGTCGGGGAAGGCGTCGGTGAGCTCGTGCGCCGTCCGCACCGCGAGACTCGTCTTGCCTGCGCCGGGCGGCCCGGTCAGCACCGCCGTGTGCCCTGACCAGCGGGGGCCTGACAGCTCGTCGGCGAGCGCGAGCAGCGTGCCGAGGTCGCGCTCACGGCCGGTGAGATCGTCGAGATCGGGCGGCAGCATGCCGAGCACCGACGTGGCGTAGACGCCGGTGGCGGTCTGCTGGGCGCGGTTCGACTTCGCGGCGTCGCGCAGCTGGGTCAGCTCGTCGCCGCTCAGCGCCAGCGGGGCGGCGAGCGACTCGATCGTGCGCCGCTGGGGACTCCTGGCGATCCCGCGCTCGATGTCCCTGATCGCGCGGATGCTGACTCCGGACTCTTCGGCGAGCTCCTCCTGGGTCAGATTGGCGCGGAGACGGTAGCGCTTGAGCAAGGCCATGAAGCTCGTCTTGGTCACGGCCGGAGCATCCACGAGTCGTTCAGCGTCGCGATGTCCCACAGGGCCAGCGCCTTGTCGGCGAAGGCGCCGTCTTCCTCGGTGCACTCCTCGTACAGAACCGCCAGTGGCTCCGGGAAATCGAACGGCGCGCGGCGGAAATTCAGCGCGCGCCAGTCGCCGGTGACGATGTCGGCGTTGGTGTTCAGCTCGGTGAAGGTCGTGGTGAGCAGATAGCGGGAGCCGCTGCGGCGCAGGTTCGCGATCGCGCGGCCGATGTCGTGGAAACTCAGGTGCACCAGGCAATCCCGGCACAGCACGAGGTCCGCGCGCGGCAGGTCGTCCGTGATCAGGTCGAGCACCTGGAACGACTGGCCGTAGCGCGCGCTGTTGCGTGCCACCAGTTCGGCGACGATGTCCGCGCCGAGGTAGCTCTCGACGCCGAGGTCCACTGTGCTCAGCCAGCCGAAGTCGCCGCAGGGCAGGTCGAGCACGGACCGCACGCCGAACCGGGCCAGCAGCGGCGGCAGGCCCTCGCGCAGCGCCCTGGTCTGCTCCAGTTCGGAGCCCGGGCCCGACACCGAGTCCGCCGCCCACATGTTGGCGCGGAAGATGTAGTCGAAGCGGTCGCGATGGGTCATTCCGGCCAGCTGCTCGGCGTGCTGCCGGAAGGTGCGCTGTGCCATGGTGATCGGCCTGTCGTCCACGAAGGCCACGGTACTCGTTCACCATCCGGACGACGTTGACGTGGGGAACACGGCTGCTTACGTTCGGTGCATGGCCGCCAGGGTTCCCGCATGAGTGTCGACGTGGACCACCAGGCCGACCTCGACCGGCTGCTCGAACACGGCCCGTTCCCGGTCGCGCTGCGGGCGGCGATCGTCGCCAGCGGGCTGCCGCTCGACCGGATCCGCCATCACCTCGCGCTGCGCGGCGCCGCCGTGAGCGTGCCGACGCTGAGCCTGTGGCAGTCCGGCCGCCGCCGTCCGGCGCGCGCGGAATCGTTGCGGGCGCTGGGGCATCTCGAGCAGGTGCTCGGGGTGCGCCCCGGTGCGCTCGCCGCGTTGCTCGGGCCGTCCAAGCCGCGCGGGCGGCGGGCCGACGGGGTGCTGGCCGTGAGCCAGCACGACCTGGTCGCGGTCGACGCCGGCGGGCGGATCAGCACCGTCCACAGCCGAACCGTGCTGCTGGCGTCGGGTGCGGGAGCGGATCGCTGGACGGTGTCCTGGGAGCTGCCGGACGGGCAGGCGCCCGAGGTCGTCGCGCAGCGGCATTGCCGGGTCAGCCGCATCGACCACGATCTCGACCGGCGCAGTCTCACGGCCGAACTCGTCTTGGACGCCCCGCTCGCCGACGGTGAGTCACTGACCCTCGAATACCTTGCGGTGTCAGGGAAAACGGCGGGACGCGGTCAGTTCGTCCGTTTGCTTGACCGGCCGACACGCGACTACGTGCTGGAGGCCGGGTTCGAGACGTTGCCCGCGCGGTGCGTCCGGTTGCATCAGCCCGTGGAAGCGCCGGCCGCGCGGTTCCGGCCGCTCGTGCCGGGGCCGAGCGGGTCGGTGCACCTGGCTGAGGCCGACGTGTCCGGCCGGATCGGGATCCGCTGGGAGATATAGGTCGTGAGCGTTGCGGGCGGTTAGAACCGCCCGCAACGCTCACGAGTCCTTACCTGGTCAGCCTGCGATGTAGAGGGTGCGGTTCGGCGTGCCGGAGCCCGGGTTCTTGACGAGGCCGGGGGTGGCCGCGTCGACGATCGCCTTGGACACCTGGGCGGCCGTGGCCGTGGGGTGGGTGGCCAGGTAGATCGCCGCGGCGCCCGCCACGTGCGGTGCGGCGAACGAGGTGCCGTTGCCGGTGTAGGTGGCCGTGTCGTTGGTGTTCCACGCCGAGGTGATGCCGACGCCCGGTGCGAACAGGTCGACGCCGGCGCCGTAGTTCGAGAAGGAGGCGCGCGTGTCGGTCTTGTCGGCGGCGGCGACGGTCAGTGCCTCGGCCACACGGGCTGGCGAGGAGGTCGACGCGTTCTGGTTGGAATTACCGGCGGCGACCGTCCAGGTCACGCCGGAGGTGATCGACTTGCGGACCGCCGAGTCGAGCGCGGTCGACACACCACCGCCGAGGCTGGCGTTGGCGACCGCGGGCTTCTTGGCGTTCGCGGTGATCCAGTTGACGCCCGCGATCACGCCGGCCGTCGTGCCGCTGCCGTCCGAGCCGAGCACGCGGACCGGGTAGAGCTGCGCGCCCTTCGCGACGCCGTACTGCGACCCGGCGATGGTGGCGGCGACGTGGGTGCCGTGCCCGTAGCCGTCGTCGGCGTTGGTGTCGTTGTCGACGAAGTCGTAGCCCTGGTGGACCCGGCCACCGAAGGTCTGGTGCGTGGCGCGGATGCCGGTGTCGAGCACGTAGACGTTCACGTTCGAGGCGGTCGTCGAGTAGTGGTAGGCGTTGTCGAGCGGCAGGTTCCGCTGGTCGACCCGGTCGAGTCCCCAGGACGGCGGATTCTGCTGAACGGCCTCGGCGTGCACCTTCTTGTTCTGCTCGACGAAGGCGACGGACTTGTCCGCGGCGAGCCGCTTCGCGTGCTTTTCGTCGATTTTCGCGGAGAATCCGGAAAGCGAGCGGGTGTAGACCTGCTCGACCGAGCCGCTGTACTTGCCCGCGAGCGCGGCCGGGGTCTCCTTCGCGTCGTCCTTCAGCACGATGATGTAGCTGCCGGGCAGGGAATTCGCGTCTCCGGCGCCGACGATCGCGCCCTCGGCGGCCGCGGCCGGACCGGCCACCGCGGTGGCGGCGGCGACCGCTCCGGCCAGTGCGATACCGGCGATTCTCAATGATTTGCGCATGACGGATTCTCCTCGGTAAGTGGGGACGGGGAGTGACAAGGAAAACGTTAGGCGCGGTGATCTTGCGTGGGAAGTCCGGTCTTTTTGCGTTTACGAACGCTTTTGCGTTTTACGAAACGAGTGCGGTCAACCGTGTTCCACGGACCGGGTGCCTCTTGACCAGGCCATGACGTGACGTGGCACACAGTCTAATCGAAAACGATTATCATTATGGTTAGGGTGGCGGACGTGCTTACCTCCCGCCTTCGTCCGCGCCCGTTGGCGCTCGCGCTCTTGCTCGTCCTCACCGCCTGCGGCACGCCGACGGCTTCCGGTGCCACCGACCGCTTCGTCGTCATCGACGCCGAGGAACTGGGGCACTTCAACCCGCTCACCGGACACGGGAGCAACGGCGAATCGAAGGTTTACGAAAGCCTGTATCGCGTCGCGGAGGGCCAGGACGATCGCATTCCCGACGCGGTGCCCGTGCTCGCGGCGGGACCGCCCGAGCCCGTCGACGGCGACCTGACGCACTGGCGCGTGCGGACCCGGAGCGGGGTCACCTTCTCCGACGGGTCGGCCTTCGGTCCCGAGGACGTCGCCGCGACCTACAACGCGGTCATCGACCCCGCGTTCGCCTCGCCGATCGCCGCGAACTTCGACTTCCTCAAGTCCGCCAAGGCGAGCGGGCCGGACACCGTCGACTTCACACTCGCTGGGGCCTACGCCGACGTGCCGCACCGGCTGTTCTTGGCTATCGCGCCGTCGGAGGCACTCGCGAAGCCCGGCCCCGCCGACAAGCTCGCCCTCGGTGACCACCCCGTCGGCACCGGCCCGTACACGCTGACCGAGCTGCGGCCCGACCAGGCCGTGTTCACCGCGCGCGACGGCTACTGGGGCCCCAAGCCGCCGGTGAAGACCTTCGTCGTGCGGCGCACGGACGACGACAAGGCCCGCGCTGCCCAGCTCGCGGGCAACGCCGACGGCACCCGGCTGCCGCCCGCGCTGGCCCATGCGGCCGCGAAGGACGGCTACCGCGTGATCTCCGCGAAGGCCAACGACTGGCTGGGAATCACCTTGCCCACCGGCAATCCGGTGGCGGGCGATCCGGCCGTCCGGCTCGCGCTGAACCTCGGCGTGGACCGCGCTGCGATGGTCCGCGACATCCTGCGCGGCGAGGGCACGGCCGTGTCGACGCTGGTCACGCCGCTGTTCGGGGTCGCATACGATCCCGCCCAGGACTTCACCTTCGACGCGGATCGCGCGCGCAAGGTGCTCGACGAAGCCGGATGGCGGGCGGGCGCCGACGGCATCCGGGAACGCGACGGCCGCCGTGCGCGGTTCGACGTCGCGTACTACCCGACCGAGAACCTGCGCCGCGATCTCACGATGGCGACCGTGTCCGACGCCAAGAAGATCGGGCTGGAGCTGAACCCGGTCGCCGTCGAGAAGTCGACCATGACGCCGCAGTACCTGGCCGCGACCGCGTTCCTGCTCGGCGGCGGTGGCCAGCCGTACACAGTGGACACTCAGCTCTACCCGAAGTTCCACTCCCGCTACGCCAAGCCGGGCACCGGGTCGAAGTGGGACAACGCCTCGGACTACGTGAACCCCGAAGTCGACCGCGTGCTCGACGCGGCCCGTGTCGAGCGTGACCCGGCCAAGCGCGCGCAGCTGTACCGCGACTTCCAGGCCGCTTATCACGCGGCGCCCGCGATGCTGGCGCTCGTTTCCGAGAACCACGTGTACGTGGTGCGCGACAACGGCTGGAAGTTCGGCCCGACCGCGCTGGAACCGCACACCCACGGTGTGGCCTGGGGTCCCTGGTATTCGCTGGCCCGCTGGACCCGCTCGTGACGCGGTCGCGCCGCATCGGCCGGCTGGCCGTCCGCCGCCTGCTCTTCGGGGTTCCGCTCGTGCTGGGGGTTTCGCTCGCCACGTTCGCGCTCGCCGCGGCGAGCCCGTTCGACCCGCTCGAGGCGTATCTGCGTGGCGTCGGGGACGGCCTCACCGAAGTCGAACGCGAGGCACTGCGCCACACGCTCGGGCTGGACCAGAGCTGGATCGCGGCCTGGTGGCACTGGCTGACCGGCGCGCTGACCGGCGATCTCGGCTACTCGCGGGCCTACCACGAGCCGGTCGCGCAGGTGCTCGCCGACCGGCTCGGCTGGACGGCGTTGCTGGGACTGGCCGGTTCGGTGGTCGCGGTGACGTTCGCCTTAACACTCGGCGCGATCGCCGGGCTCCGCGCGGGCGGGCTCGTCGACCGGGGGATCAGCGCGCTGGCCGTGCTGCTGCAGGCCGTGCCGCCGTTCATCGTCGCGCTGGGCGCCGTGCTCGTGCTGGCCGTGACGTTCCGGCTGTTCCCCAGCTCGGGGCTCACGGATCCGGGCGCCGCGGTGACGGCCGCGTCGGCCGTGCGGCATCTGGTGCTTCCCGCGCTGGTGCTCGGGATTTCCCAGGTGCCGTGGCTGATCTTGGGCCTGCGCGAGGCGATCGTCGCCGTGGCGACCAGCGACCCGGTGCGGGGCGCGCGGGCTCGCGGACTGCCGCGTGGCGTCGTCGAACGCGGGCACATCCTGCCGATGGCGGCGGCCCCGTTCTTCGCGCTCATCGGCGGCAGGCTGCCGGAACTGCTGATCGGCGCGACCGTCGTCGAGACGGTGTTCGCCTGGCCTGGGCTGGGTGACGCGACCGTGGATTCCGCGCGGGCGATGGACTTCCCGCTGCTGGCGATCGTCACGGTGCTCACCGTCGGGCTGGTGCTGCTCGGCAACCTGGCGGCCGACGCGGCCGCGATCGCCGTCGACCCGAGGATCGAAGCCGATGGCTGAGCGGAACCGGGCCGCCTGGTGTGGCGCCGTGATCATCACGGCATTGGCGCTCTACGCGATCTTCGTGCCCATCGTGTTTCCGGTCGACGAGGCCATCACCGACTTCGCGGCCGCCGATCAGGGGCCGGGCTTGGCGCATTGGTTCGGCACGGACTCGTCCGGCCGGGACCTGTTCACGTTGGTGGCCAAGGGAATGCGGGTGTCGCTGGGGATCTCGGCGGTCACCGCGGTGGTGTCGGCGATCGCCGGGCTCGCGGTCGGCATCGCGGCGGGCGCGTTCGGCGGCTGGTGGGACCGGATCGGGATGCGGGTGGCCGACGCGATGACCGCGATCCCGAGCCTGCTGCTGTCGCTGCTGATCGTGTCGATGTTCCGTGGCTCGCTCGTGGCGATCGTGGTCTCGCTGGTGCTCACGCACTGGACATCGATCGCCCGTGTCGTGCGGGCGGAACTGCTGTCCGTGCGGCACGCCGAGTACGTCGAGGTGGCGAAGCTGCGCGGGGTGCCGTCGTGGAAGATCGCGCGCGTTCACTTCCTGCCGGTCGCGCTGGGGCAGGCCGGGGTGGCTGTCGTGCTGCTCGTCGCGCACGCCGTGTGGCACGAGTCGACGCTGTCGTTCCTCGGTGTGGGATTGCCGCCGCACCAAGCCTCTCTGGGCACGTTGCTCGCCGACGCGGGCGACGCGCTGTTGCTCGGGCATTGGTGGCGGCTGGCGTTCCCGGCGGGCGCGATCGTGGCCGTCACGCTGGCGCTTTCGTTGATAGGACGGTCTTTCTCGGCCTCGCGAGCGGCGGTGACGGCATGACGTTGCTGCTCGAAAGGCTCAGCGTTCGCATTCCCGTCGAGCGCGGCGAGGTGCACGCGGTCACCGAAGCCGACCTCATCGCCGTGCCCGGCAGGCCGCATTTCGTGATCGGCGGCTCCGGCTCGGGGAAGTCGACCTTGTGCGCGGCGATTACGGGCATGCTGCCCGCGTCGGCGCGGGTCACCGGGTGCGTGAAGGTGTCCGGGGCCATCGGTGTCGTGCCGCAGTCGGCGATGACCTGCTTCACCCCGGTGCGCAGGCTCGGGAAACAGCTGGCCGAGACGGTGCGCTGCCTGCGCGGCGAGCGTGGGCCGCGTGAGCTGCTCGACCTGGTCGGGCTGGAGGCCGACGCGCTCGGGAAGTATCCGCACGAGCTGTCCGGCGGGATGCTGCAACGCGCGGCCATCGCCGCCGCGCTCGCGGGTGACCCGGCGGTCGTCGTCGCGGACGAGCCGACCTCGGCGCTGGATCGCGAGCGTGCGCACGCCGTCGTCTCGCTGCTGACCGAGCTGGCGGCGAGTCGTGTCGTGCTGGCGGCGACCCACGACATCGAGGCGGTGCCCGGCGAGGCGGACCTGTCGGTGATGTTCGCGTCGCGGATCGTCGAGACCGGTCCGGCCGCCGAAGTCCTTGCGGCGCCTCGAAATCCGTACACGCGCGACCTGCTGGCCGCGTTGCCCGAGAACGGGTTGCACCCGCTGCCGTTCCCCACCCCCGATCTCGTCGACCTCCCCGGCGACTACCGATACGGAAGCTGAACCATGCTCTCCGCGCGTTCCGTCACCGTCGGCCACGGCCGCACGGTCCTGTTCACCGGC
Source organism: Amycolatopsis xylanica (assembly GCF_900107045.1). Lineage (GTDB taxonomy): Bacteria > Actinomycetota > Actinomycetes > Mycobacteriales > Pseudonocardiaceae > Amycolatopsis > Amycolatopsis xylanica. Next base: position 117,896 of record NZ_FNON01000003.1, on the reverse strand, counting down.
TTCGATCTCGACGTCCGGCCCGGCGAGATCGTCGGCTTGGTCGGTCCTTCCGGCTGCGGCAAGACCTCGCTGGCCCGGGTGCTCGCCGGGCTGGCCGAGCCGCTGAGCGGCCAGGTGCTGCGAGACGGCCCGGTGACCATGCTGTTCCAGTCGGCTCGGCGGGCGATGGACCCTCGGCTCACGTTGCGGCGATCCATCGAAGTCTGCGCGGACGGCGAGGTCGGCTGGGAAAGCCTGTGTGCTCGCGCGGACCTGCCGATCAGCCTGCTCGACCGCTTTCCCCGGCAGGTGTCCGACGGTCAGCTGCAGCGCGCCGCGATCGCCCGCGCGCTCGTCGGCGAGCCCCGGTACCTGCTGTGCGACGAGATGACCGCGTCGCTCGACCCGGCCACCACCGCCGCGGTGGCCGCGACACTGCGCCGCGCCGCCGACGACGGCGCCGGCGTGCTCTTCATCAGTCACGACCTGCACTTGGTCGACGCCATCGCTTCCACGAGAAAGGTGCTCACCCCATGAAACCGCCCACCCTGCACGTCCTCACCCGCGGCGATCTCCACAACCTGGAGCTCACCCCGCACGAGGCGATCACGATGGTCGAAGACGGTTATCTCGCCTTCGCGTCCGGGAAGTCGCGGAACCCGGCCAAGCTGATGGTGCCGATCCCCGACCCGGAGCGCGACGCGGTCACGTACTCGATGCTCGGCTACGACGGCTCGCTCGAACAGGCGGCGTTCAAGACGAGTTACCGCCAGGGCAGCACGTCGGCCGAGAAGTACTACACGACCATCACGCTGTACGACGACACCACTGGCACGCCGTTCGCGTTGCTGGACTGTCACCGCGTCGGCGCGACGCGCACGCCCGCCAGCACCGCCCTGCTCGCGCGGGAATGCGCCACGGCGGGCGCGCGCTCGGCGCTCATGGTCGGCACTGGGGCACAAGGGATCCGGACGCTGCCATACCTGCTCACCGCGTTGCCGAAGCTGGAGCGGCTGCGGTTGTTCGGCACCCATCCCGACGGCATCCGGGACAGTGTGTCCGCGTTGACGAGCCAGTTCCCGGACCGCGAGGTCGAGCTGGTCGAGGACGTCGAAGCGGCGGCCCGCGAGTCCGACATCGTGATCGCGGCGTCCGGCCGGGCGGCGCATCCGAAGATCCAGCTGGGCTGGCTGCCGCCGGGCGGGTTGCTGATTTCGGTGGCCAGCAAGGGAGTTCAGGAGGGCACGCTCGCCGAGGCCGACTACACGGTGGCCACGAGTTCCGCGCAGGTCGAGGTGACCGGGCGGCGGATGGCGGGCCCGGACGGCGTGTTCCGCGTCGACGCCGAGCTTCCCGAGATACTGGCGGGCCGGGTGCCGGGCCGCCGTAGCGACGAGGACCGGGTGTTCGCGTTCAGCAGCGGCATGATCATCACGGACATCCCGGTGGCGCACGCGCTCGCCGCCCGTGCCATCGCGGCGGGTCGCGGGCTCGAGGTGGCGTTGTGGTCGTGATGTCACCGCCTTTGCCTGCGCGGGAAAGGCCGTGGGCGCCGAAGCTGCGTGATTCGCCGATGCTGTGGGACATCGCTCGCGCGGTCGGGGGCGGGCCGTTCCACGTCGTCCACCCGGAGACGTTCGCGGAGAACCTGGGCGCGATGGTCGACGCGCTCGCCGCCGAGGGCGTGGCGGGCACCGTCTACTACGGAAAGAAGGCCAACAAGGCTTCGGCCTGGCTGCGGGAATGCGTCAGGCCGGGTGCCGGAGTCGACGTCGCGAGCGTGCCGGAACTGGTGCACGCGCTGGGGAACGGCGTGCGGGGCGAGTCGATCGGGGTGACCGGCGCGGCCAAGCCCGAAGGCCTGCTGTGGCTCGCGCTGCGGCACGGCTGCCTGATCGCGGTCGACGCGGCCGACGAGCTGGAACGCCTCGCCCACCTCGGCGAGACGGCCGAAGTCCTGCTGCGGGTGCGGCCGCCGATGGCTCCGGCGAGCCGTTTCGGGTTCGCCGAGGAAGCGCTTGCGGCCGCGGTGCGCCGGTGCGTTGAGCTGGGCATCAAGGTGCGAGGGTTCTCGTTCCACCTCGACGGCTACGACCCCGTTCCGCGTGCCGAACTCGCCGTTCGGCTGATCGAGTTGTGCCAAGACGCGCGGGCACTGGGGCATCCGGCTACGAAGATCAGCATCGGCGGCGGCATCGCGGTGTCCTATGTGGACGCCGACGACTGGGCGCGGTTCGAGGCCGGTCGCGGTGAAGGCTGGTTCCACGGCGGGCGGAATCCGGCGCGGACGTATCCGTATCACCAGGCGCCGACCGGCGCGGCCATGGTCACCGCGATCCTGCGACACGACGCGCTGGCCTCCCGGCTGCGCGAGGCCGGAGTCGAGCTGCTGCTCGAACCGGGGCGCGCGCTGGTCGACGGCGCCGGGTTCTCGGTGTTCCCGGTGCTGGGCGCGAAACCGAGCGGCGAGCACCTCATCACCACGGTCGCGGGCCTGAGCATGAGCCTGTCCGAGCAGTGGAAGGGCAGCGAATTCCTGCCGGACCCGATCCTGGTCAGCGCGTCGCCGCGCGAAGGCGGGCCGGTGCGGACGGCCGTCGCGGGGTCGAGCTGCATGGAATACGACGTGCTCACCTGGCGGACCGTGGAACTGCCCGGCGCGCCACGGTTCGGCGATCTGCTCGTCTACCCGAACACCGCCGGCTACCAGATGGACAAGAACGAGAGCGGCTTCCACCAGCTGCCACTGCCGCCCAAGGTGGTGGCGGGCGACGACGGCTGGCAGCTCGACACCGAGTACCCGATCCAGGAGATCCGATGACCATCGTCCAGCGCGCGTCCGACCTGATCGGGGACACCCCGCTGCTGGAGCTGGCGCGCACCGGCACCGGGACGCGCCTGCTGCTCAAGCTCGACCAGCTCAACCCGACCGGCTCGTGCAAGGTCCGGATGGCCCGGCAGATGATCATCGAGGCCGAACGTGACGGCAGGCTGCGCCCCGGCGGGCACATCGTCGAGCCGACGTCCGGGAACACCGGCTGCGGCCTGGCGCTGTTCGCGCTGGAACGCGGCTACCGGTTCACCGCGGTGGTCGACCAGCACGCGGCCCGCGAGAAGCTGCGCATGCTTTCGGCGATGGGCGCGGAGCTGGTGTTCGCCGAGTGCTCGGCCGACGGCGGCCCGAGTTCGGTGCAGCGCAGGGAGATCGCGGCCCGGCTCGCGCGTGAGCTCGGCGCGTTCCACCCCGATCAGCACAACAACGACGGCAACTCCAACGGCTACCACGGACTGGCCGCCGAACTGCGCCGCCAGCTCGGCTCGGTCGACGTGCTCGTCGCGGCCATCGGCACCGGCGGTTCGCTGTGCGGCACGGTCCGCGGCCTGCGCGCGGCCGGGGCGCGCACGCGGTCGGTGGCGGTCGAACCGGTCGGCTCGATCATCTTCGGCGGCCCTCCCGGCGTCTATCACCAGACCGGAGCGGGCAGCCCGGCCGGTTTCCCGATCGGCACCAACGTCGACTACTCGCTGGTCGACGACGCGCACCGCGTGTCCGACCGCGACGCGTTCGCCGGCGCCCGCGTGGTGGCCCGCCGGACCGGCCTGCTGGTGGGCGGCACCACCGGCGGCGCGATCCACGTCGCGCTGCGGCGGCTGTACGCGTATCCGGCGGGCAGCACGGTCGTGGTGCTGTGCAACGACACGGGGGAGAAGTACCTCGACTCGGTCTACGACGACGATTGGCTGCGTGCCCGAGGGGTGCTCGACGAGCTGGCCCACCGCCGGGTCGAGCGGTGGTTCACCACCTACGCGGTGTCGGTTCGCGTGGCCGAGCGCGACGCGTTCGCCCCGGCCTTGGCGGTCAGCGCATGACGATGACGCTTCAGCCGACCGGCTACCGCGCGCTCGCCACGCTCGCCGCCCCGATCGCGGGCATCCAGCTCGCGCAGGTCGCACTGACCAGCGTCGACCTGGCGATGCTGGGGTTGCTGGGCGTGTCCGCGGTGGCGGCGGGCGGGCTGGCGATCCTGCTGTACAACCAGATCCGGACCATGTGCGTCGGCATGGTCACCGGCGTGGGCAACCTGGTGGCCACCGCGGCGGGCGAGGCCGAACTCCGCGCGGGCGGCCTCGACGACCGCGCCCGCGACGAGATCCGTTCGTTGCTCCGGTCGGCCCTGCTGGTGGCGACCTTGGCGGCTTTGGTGGGCGCCTCGGTCCTTTGTGGACTCGCGCTGGCCCTGCCGCTGCTCGGCCAGCGCCCGGAGATCGTGTCGCTCGCGCGGGCGATGATGTTCGCGCTGGCGGGCGGCCTGTTCCCGATGATGTGGCTGAACGTGTTGCGCCAGTTCGCGGTCGGCCTGCGCCGCCCCGGCTCGCTGCTCGCGGTGACGCTGGTGTCGATCGCGGTCAACGCGGTGGCCAACGCGGCGTTCATCTACGGCTGGGCCGGGTTGCCGCGGCTGGGCGTGGCGGGCGTCGGCCTGGCGACGACGGTGGTCCAGGTCTTCACGCTGGCGGCGTTCGCGTCCACGGTCCGCCGCGACCCGGAACTGCGCCCGATGGTGTCACTCGCGGCCTGGCGTGCGGACCCGGCCGTGGTCAAGCACATCGTCCGCCACGGGACACCGATCTGTTTCACCTACGGCTCGGAGGCCGCGATCACCTCGATCGCGACGGTCTTGATGGGTGCCTTCGGCCCGGCGGCGCTGGCCGCGTCGAACGTGGCGAACCAGCTGGCGTACATCGTCTACCAATGCAACATCGGCCTGTCCCAGGGTTCGTCCATTCTGGTCAGCCGCGCTTCGGGCCGCGGCGAACGGCACCTCGCGCCGGTGATCGCCCGGCACGCTTTCACGCTGTCATGGTCCTTGACGGCGGTCGTGAGCTTGGGCTACGTGGTGGTGCCTGGGGTGATGTTGTGGCCGTTCCTGGGTGGGGATGCGGACGCGGTCGTGCTGGGCATGGCGTCGACGCTGCTGCTGTTCGCGGTCGTGCAGCAGTTCTCGAAGGGGACCCAGAACATTCTGGTCGGCCTGTTGCGCGGGCTCGGTGACACCGCCTCCGGCTTGCGCTGCACGCTCATCGGCTACTGGGGCGTGGGTGTCCCGGCGATGCTGGCCTGCGCTTACGTTTTCGGCTGGGGCGGACAGGGCGTCTGGGTGGGCCTGTGCCTGGGCTTCGGGGCGACCGCCGTCCTCCTCGCCCGCCGCTTCAAGGAGGTCGTGAGTGTTCCGGCCGGTTAGAACCGGCCGCAACACTCACGACCCCAGACGGCTCACCGGCGGGATAAAGCCTGCTTTATCCCGGCCTGCTTTGACGGGGTCGCGCGTGCCGCGGGTGGAAAGCCCTACGGGTGGCCTGGCAGCTGGGTGAGGGCCTCCCTCACCCAACGCCGGGGGTCGTGAGTGTTTAGGCCGGTTAGAACCGGCCGCAACACTCATGACCTCGCGCGGGTCAGGCCGAGGGCGGAGCGCAGGGCCCAGCCGGTGAAGGTGTCCGACCCGAACCCCGCCATGTTGTAGACGATGCGCCGCCGCAGCTCGTCGTTGTCCCGGTTCGCCCGGAGCAGCCGCGGCCGGACGAGCCGCGCGCCGCGTGAAGTGCTCGTGAACAGCAGCGCGAGCACATGGCTCAGGCGCGACACGTAGTCCAGCACCGGACGCCGTTCGGCCTCGTAGCGCGCGCCCACCGCGTCGACCGCGAGCGGGGTCAGGGCGTCCACTGTGGATAACTGTGCTGCCAGGCACCACGCGTCGCCGATCGCGGCGTTCATGCCCTGGCCGACCATGGGATGCACGGCGTGCGCGGTGTCGCCCAGCAGCACCAGCCCCGGCACCTGCCACGCCGGCGTGTGGAACCGGGCCGCCGAGAGCACCTGGATCCCCGGGGCGGCGGCCTGCAACGGTCCGGCCACCTTCTCCAGGGCGGGCACAGTGCGCACCAGGTCCGAAGTCCACGACGCGAGACCCGCCTTGCCCACGCCGCGGAAGCTCTGCGACGGGATCTGCGCGTACAGCCGCGCGCGCCCGCCGGGCATCTGGAAGAGCACGCGCAGGCCGTCCGGGGTCAGGTACATGGTCATGTTCTGGCCGAGTTCCGGCGCGTCCTCGAGTTCGAAGGCCACGAGCTGGTGGTCGTACAGCCGCCGGTGCACCGCGATCCCCGCGTCGTCGCGCAGGCGCGAGACCTGGCCGTCGCAGGCCACCGTCAGGCCGGCCTCGATGTCGATCCGCGAGGAGCCGCGCAGCAGCCGAGCCCCGCGGACCCGGCCGTCGGCACGCCGGAGTTCCTCGACCCGGGTGCCCTGCCAGTACTCCACAGTGGACGGAAGCTGCGCGCCGACCACCTCGCGGAAGTCCTTGTAGAAGTGCAGCAGCCCATAATCGTACGGCGCGTCCAGCAGGCCGAAGTCCAGATTGATCAGCTCGGCGTCGCGCGCGGTGCTGCACGTCAGCCGCCGCACGATACGAGCGCCCCGGTCGGCGAGCGGCTCGACCAAGCCCGCGGCTTCGAGTATCTGGACCGTCCTGGGCTGGAGCAACTCGCCTTTGTGGACGTTGCGGGGGCGCGACTGCTTGTCCACCAGCAGAACCCTGCGGCCCTGGGTGCCGAGGAAGTGCGCCAGCGTGAGACCGCCCGCGCCCGCGCCGCAGATCAGCACGTCGAAGTCACTCATGGCCCGCTCCGAACCTGGCGAGTGCCTGGACCGCGTAACCGGTCGCGAGCAGGTCGCACGAATACATGAGGTCGAGGAAGTACACGCCGAGCAGATCCGGCTCCCACAAGCCGTCCGGCCGCTGGTTCCTGGTCAGCCACTCGACACCGCGCGAGACCGCCGGATGACCGTGTGCGCCCGCGCCGAGCAGGCCGATCAACGCCCACGCCGTGTCCTCCGCGGTCGAGCCGGGACCCCAGCCGCCGTCGGCGTTCTGGTTGGCCAGCAGCCATTCCGAGCAGCGGTGCGCGACGGCGCTGTCCGCCAGGCCGAGCCCGCCGAGCGCGTCCAGCACCGCGCCCGTGCCCGCCGTCAGGCCGCGGTACCAGGGGCAGGTGAACGCGCCGTCCGGGCGCTGCGTCCTGGCGAACCAGCGCAATGCCTTGGCGATCGGCTCGTCGGTGACGGTCAGGCCGCCGGCCTCGCGCAACGCCGTCACCGCGTGCGCGCTCATCACCGAGCAGGCCGCGTCCAGGTCGATGGGGTTGTCGGTGGTGAAACAGCTCCACGAGCCGTTGCGGTTCTGCATGGCGCGCAACCAGTCGAGCCCGCGCCGGACCTGGCCGTCGGTGCGGTCGTGACCGGCACGCGCGAGCGCGATGAGCGCGTCGGCCGTGTCGTCGGTGTCCGGCCAGCCGCAGCGCAGCGACCAGCCCCAGCCGCCGGGAGGGCAGCCGGTCGCCGGGAACGCGACGTCGCGCTGGCAACGGCGGATCCAGTCCAGTGTCGGCGCCAGGCGATCACCTTCGCCCGCGTCCTGCATGCCGTGCGTGACGAAGGTGGTCGCGGACAGCTCCAGATCCCGGTTGACCGGCCACGCCCCGTCGGGCCGGACTGTCGCGCGCAGGTAGTCGACGCACCGGCGCACGATGTCCGGCCGGACATCGGCGCGGGCGAGCCCGATGCACACCAGCGCCACCATGAACGGGGACTCCTGATAGCCGCCGCCGGGCCCTTCGAACTCGTGCAGATCGTCCAAATAGGACAGGATGCGGGGTTCGCAGAGCCGGTTGATCGCCCGCCGGATCCGCCCCGCCGGGCGAGTGTTCGCCTGCATCAGGCCCCAGGACAGGATGAACGGGACCGTGAACGAGACCTTCTGCCGCAGCCAGCGCGGCATCAGGATGACCTGCATCGGCAGCCGCATGATCTTGTTCTCGTCGTGCAACCCGGCCCATGCCAGGAACTGTTCGCACATCACGAAAAGCTTGCACTGCTGGCGGTCTCCGACGGCCGCCATGCCGCCGAACCGCTCGATCCGTTCCAGGCCGCGTCGCACGTTTTCGGCGGACGCCTCGGGCGCAAGGAATTGCAGCGCGCCCACCGCGTAGGGGGTCACGTTCAATGTGGACGGTGCGCCTGCCGCGTCACCCCAGCCGCCGTCGGGGTTCTGGGTCTCCCGCAGCCACCGCGCGCCGGCCGAGATCAAGCCCGCGGACCGGTCCGGGTCCGCGAAATGCAGCGCCACCATGGCGGACGCGGTCGAGACGGCGGCCGACGGCAGCGTGTCCTGCCACGACCCGTCCTCGCGCCGGAGCGCGAACAGCGCGTCCACCGCGCGGGCGAGGCTGGTGTCGAGTGCGAGTTCCGTCATGGCCCGGCCACCATCCCCAACGTCGGTGCGAACTCGTAGCGATGCCTCATGTAGTGCTGCGCCAGCCAGGTCACCGACACCGCGACGACGGCCAGCGGCACGGCGAACCCCGGCCCCGCGCCTGAACACAGGAGCGCGCAGGCGAGCACGATCCGTTCCAGCACCAGGATTTCGTGCGCCCGAAGCGCGGGTTTGCGCGGCAACGGCCGTGGCGCGCGCAGCACGACGACGAGCGCGGACGCGCCCAGCACGGCGGCGATGCCGAGCAACACCACGTAGCCGGGACTCAGGGGGAGTGTGAGCGCGATCAGCAGCCACAGCGCGTACAGACCCGTGGCGCAGGCCAGCGCGACCGAGACACCACGGCGCACCGGCAGCGTCTGATAGCCACCCTCGGCATCGCCGTCCAGGTCGCGCAAGGCGCCGACCAGGTTCGTCCCGGCGTCGTGCAGCCAGAACAACCCCGCGATCCCGAGCAGTCCCACCGGCGGGTACGTCGCGGTCATCATGGTGCCGAACAGGAACGCGAAAGCCGTCAGCCCGCCGCGGACCAGGTTGCCGGACAGCCCGCGTGCCTTGAAGAACGTGCTGTACGAGACCCCGGCGACCAGCGCGGCCACCACCAGGAACACCGTCCGCCAGTTCAGCGCCAGCGCCGCCGCCGCGCCGATCGAGACACACAGCGCCATCGCGACCAGTGCGCCGCGGGCGGTCATCCGCCCGGACGGGATCGGGCGATGCGGCTTCGCGATGGCGTCGAGTTCGCGGTCGAAATAGTCACCGCCGTAGAGCCCGGCGAGCCAGCCGAGCGTCGGGACCGCCCACGCGCCCAGCAGGCGCCAGCCGGACGGATCGGGGCTGGCGAGCGTCGCGCCCGCCAAGCCGACGAGGCCGACGTAGGTGGTCGTGTACGGCCGCCAGGTTTCGAAGTGCGCCTTGAGTCTGTCCACTCAGGACACCCGCTCGACCGCGTGCGCCGCGAACCAGTGCAGCCGCTCACGGTGGGCCGTGGCGGGCAACGTGGTCAGCGCGTCCTGCGCGGAGGTCGCGTGCTCCCAGGCCATCTTGCGTGCCGCCGTGAGCGCGCCGGTGCTCACCAGTACGTCGCTGACCATCGCAAGCGCCTTCTCGGGGACCAAGCCGCCCTCGAACACCATGTCCAGCTCACGCACGTCTTGAGCGTCGCCGCTTTGGTAGGCCAGCAGGATCGGCAGGGTGAGCCTGCGGTTGCGGATGTCGCTGGTGGTCTGCTTGCCGATCGTCTCGCTGTCGCCGGTGAACGCGAACAGGTCGTCGATGATCTGGAACGCGAGCCCGAGATGCGTGCCGTAGCGCCCCAGCGCGTCCACCTGCTCGTCCGAGCCACCGCCGAGCACCGAGCCGCACTGGCAGGAGCTGCGGAACAACGCGGCGGTCTTCCCGTCGATCATGCGCAGGTAGGTGGCCACGTCGCGGATCGAGTTCTCGGTGATCTCGGCTTCGAGGCTCTGGCCCTTGCACAGCGCGATGCCCGACGCCGAAGCGATCTCCAGCGCGGTGACCACGCGCTCGGCCGGGACACCCTTGTCGCGGCATTCGGCCAGGCAGCGGAAGAGATGGAAGATCAGGGCGTCGGCGGCGACGATCGCGTTGTCCGTACCGAACTTGTGGTACGTCGACGGGCGCCCGCGGCGCATCGAATCGCCGTCGATGATGTCGTCGTGCACCAGGCTGGCGGTGTGGCCGTACTCGGTGCCGATCGCGGCGGGCAGCACCTGCTCCAGCACGCCGCCGACGGCCAGCGCGGACTCGACCAGCAGCGCTGGGCGGAACAGCTTGCCGGCGGGGAGCAGCGCGTACCGGCAAATGGCGTCCAGCCGATCGGTCTCCTCCAGCCAGCGGTCCTCCAGCTCGTCCTGGATGGGGCGGACCAGTTCGGTTATGTGGTCCGCCGCGGCGGCCTTCGCGGATGATGGGACGTGCGGGGAATTGACTGTGAGCGCGCTGATCACCGTGTCGTCCAGCCTCTCCATAATCGAGGTTTCGTGTCGTATTCATCAGAAGCGGCGTTGAATCGACGTTGATGCATTCAGCCTATTCGGCGGAAGTTCGTGAGTTTGGCTTATCAACCTTCTAAGACGGTGCGCCGATCTCGGGATCTTTGCCCGAAAAGTCCGCGCGGGTATGTCAACTCATGTTCGGCAATTAACGTACGCTGCCGTTGCGCGGCAATGACGACGGCCCCTACGGACCCCTAATTACCGAAAACCCCTAGCAGCCCCTAATTGAATTGACTCCGCCTACTCGGTGATCGAAATCGCTGGAGAAACGAGGTTGTGCATGACAGGCGTCGAAGCACCGAGGACCTACCCGTTCACCCCGGCTGAGCGGCTAGAGCCGGACCCCGGATTGCGTGGCTGCCGCGAGGAATCCGGCCTGGTCCGGGTGCAAATGCCATACGGGCGACCGGCTTGGCTCGTCACGCGTTACGCCGATGTCCGCGCGGTGCTGGGGGACAACAGGTTCAGCCGGGCGATGGCGATCGGTGACGACGAACCCCGCGTCTACGCCAGGTCGAACACCTCGGTGTCGATGTCGACCATGGACGCCCCGGAGCACACCCGCCTGCGCCGGGTAGTGATGCACGCGTTCACCGAGCGCCGGATCAGGACCTTGCAGGCGGACGCCGAGTCCGTCGCGGGCAGGCTGCTCGACGAGATGGAAACCCGGGGCGCGCCGGTCGATCTGGTGAGCGCTTTCGCCGAGCCGTTGCCGATCACCGTGCTGTGCGAACTGCTGGGTGTCCCGAAGGCGGACCAGGCGGACTTCTGGGGCTGGTCGGTCTCCTTGTTGTCCACCGCCGCGGACCTGCCCGCCGAGCAGGCGATGGAAGCGCGGATGCGCTTGGGCAAATATCTCGCCTCACTCGTCGCGCAGCGCCGGAAAGAGCCAGCCGACGATTTGCTGAGCGCGATGGTGCAGGCGAAGGACGAAGAAGAACGGCTCAGCGAGATCGAGCTGGTCAAACTGGGGACCACGTTGTTGACAGCGGGCGTGGAAACCGTTTCCAGTCAGCTGGTCAATGCCAGTTACCTGTTGCTTACCGAGCCGCGACTGCTCAATGAGCTTGTTGAATCACCGGAGCTCATCCCCAACGCGGTCGAGGAACTCATCCGGTTCGTGCCGATCGGGGTGGCCGGTTCGATGTTCGCCAGGGTCGCCAAGGAGGACGTCGAAGTCGGCGGGACGCTGGTCCGCGCCGGCGAGGCGGTGGTGACCGACGTGCAGGGCGCCAACTTCGACCCGGCCGTCTTCCCCGCCCCCGATCGCGCCGACTTCACCAGGAAGGAAGCAGGCGCCCACCTCGGTTTCGGGCACGGCCCGCACCACTGCATCGGGTCCCAGCTCGCCAGGATGGAACTGCGGGTGGGCCTCGAAGCACTGCTCGGGCGCTTCCCGAAGCTGCGGCTCGCGGTGCCGGAGTCCGAACTGACCTGGCGGACCGGCGTGGTGCGCGGCCCGGTCGAGCTGCCGGTGGAGTGGTGACCATGGACGAGCCGGTCACCACGAAGAAGAAGTGCCCCTTCCCGTTCGACGCCGACGATCTCGGCGCACTCGCGCGGACCTATGGCGAGCTGCGCGAGCACGATCCGGTCCCCGAGGTCACCCTGCCCAGCGGCGACACGGCGTACCTGATCACCCGGTACGCCGACGCGCAGGCCGTGCTCGGCGACCGGCGGTTCAGCTCCGACATCGGGCGCCCGGAGGCCGCGCGGCTGCGTGAGGGGTCGGACGGCAACTTCACCAACCCCTACATCGCCGACCGCGCCTGGCATCTGCGCTGGCGCAAGCTGCTCACCCGCGCGTTCACCCCGCAGCAGGTGGAGACCATGCGCGAGTCGGTCCAGGCGATCGCGCACGAGCTCGCCGAGGAGCTGGCCGGGCGGGAGCGCCCGGTGGATCTGTTGCAGGCCTTCGCCTTCCAGCTGCCCGCGCGCGGGATCAGCGAGCTGCTCGGCATTCCGGTGCTCGAGCAGCGGCAGGTGCGTGGCTGGGTCGACGCGCTCGCCACCAGCCGCGAAGCCGACCTCGCCGAGCGGGCCGAGGCCGGGATGGCCATGTGGCAGTACTCGCTCGGGCTCATCGCGGACAAGCGTGCGCATCCGGGCGAGCATCTGATCGACCGGCTCATCGCGGTGCACGACGACGAGGACGGCAAGCTCAGCGAGGACGAGCTGGTCATGACGATCATCGCGTTGATCGTCGGCAACAACGAGAACACCGCCCGCCAGCTCGGGCAGGGCATGTTCCTCCTGCTCAACCACCCCGATCAGCTCGCCGAGCTGCGCGCCGACCGCTCGCTGCTGCCCGGTGCGATCGAAGAGATCCTGCGCTCGACGCCGGTCTACACCGCGCTGCCCCGGTTCGCGACCGAGGAGGTCCAGCTCGGCGAAAAGGTCATCCCGTGCAACGCGACCGTGCTGGTGGCACGGGATTCGGCGCAGCACGACGAGCGGTGGATCGACGAGCCGCACACGTTCGACATCCGGCGCAAGACCCCAACCCGGCATCTCGCCTTCGGGCACGGCCCGTCGTTCTGCATCGGCGCGTCGTTCGCGCGGCTGCAGATGTCCTGCGGCTTCACCGCGCTGCTGGACCGTTTCCCCGATCTGGCGCTCGCGGTGGCCTCCGAGGAGGTGAGCTGGACGTACCGGCTGCTCGGTTCCGGCGCGAAGACCATCCCCGTCACATGGTGACCGCGTTCGTCACGGGCGCCACCTCCGGCATCGGCGCCTGCTTCGCCCGCGCGCTCGCGGCCGAGGGCCACGAGGTCGTGCTGATCGCCCGCGATGGCGCGCGTCTCAAGGCTTTCGCGGCGGAGCTGGGCCCTGCGGCTCGCGCGCTGCCTGCCGACCTGTCCACCGCCGACGGATGCGCGCTGGTCGAGGCCGAGCTGGCCGCGTCGCAGGCCGGGATCCTGGTCAACAACGCCGGTTTCGGCATCGCTGACCGCTTCCACGAGGCACCGCTCGACCTCGTGCAGCGCCAGCTCGACGTGAACGTGACCGCCGTGCTCCGGCTGACGCGGGTCGCGGTGGCCGGGATGGTCGCCCGCGGCGAGGGCGCGATCATCAACGTGTCGAGCGTCGCGGGCTTCCTGTCCGGCTACGAGGCCACCTATTCCGCCGGGAAGAACTGGGTGACCTCGTTCTCGGAAGGCGTCGCGGCCGAGGTCCGCGCGGACGGCGTCCTCGTGATGGCGCTGTGCCCTGGCTTCACCCGCACCGAGTTCCACGAGCGCGCGGGCGTGCGCCGACCGGGCCCGGGCTTCCTTTGGCTCACCCCCGAACGCGTCGTCCGCGACGCGCTCGCCGACCTGCGCCGCGGCAAGGTCCTCTCGGTTCCTGGCCGGCGCTACAAAGCCTTCGTCCTCGCCCTCGACCTCCTGCCGCGCCCCATCGTCCGCGCACTCGGACAACGCCTAACCCGCAAACGCGCTTAAGCGGCCGTGTCGTCCATCCATGTACGCGTGTCGTCCAACTGTGCACGCGTGTCGTCCATCCAGGTACCGGGCGTAGGTACGTGAATGGACGGCGCCCGTACACAGACGGACGCCAATCGTGCATAGATGGACGACACGCGTACACAGATGGACGACACGCCGTCCCGCATACCTGACAAACCAGAGCGCGCCACCATTGACTTCGCGTACAACAAGCGGGGGGCGGTCACGACCCCTTTTCTGTCAAAACGTCGCGGGCGGCGATCATCGCGTTCAACGCGGCGGGGAAGCCCGTGTAGAAAGCGAGATGGAGCAGGGTCTCGACGGCTTCCTTACGGGTGCCGCCCGCGGCGAGCAGGGCGCGGAGGTGATCGCGTAAACGTGGGATCATTGTGCCAATCGCCACGCAGGCCGCGATCGCCATGATCTCGCGTTCCTTCGTGGTCAGGCCGTCTCCGTCCGCCGCTCCGGCGAATTCCGTCGGGGTGACCGTCCCCGCGATCGAATCGGCGATTTCGATAGCTTCGGCTATTTGCCGTCGGCCGCAGCCGATATTCAGTGCCGCCTGTGCGTGGAATTGTAATTGCGCCGAGGCATATCCGAGTGCGGTCAATGCGCCTATTGTGGCGAGCTGACGTTGCGGCAATTCGAGACCGGGGCGGTGATAAACGTCGCCGTAAATGAAGCCAATGCAGGCTTCGCCGAATTCGGCCTCGCCGAGGCTTTCGAAAAGGTCGAGCACCGCGGGCCGCTCGGCGCCGCCCAATCGCTGGATGAGAGCCAGCCCCTGCGCGAAGGAATCCATGGTCAGATGGTATCGGGGCGTCGCGCGCACGCCCGGCTTGCGCTGTTCGTCCTGCTCGAGGCCGGGATATAGCAGGCTTTATCCCGCAGTGCCCGTGCCCGAGGGCAGCTGTGCGCGAACGGACATCGCCCGCGTGCGAACGGGCAGCGGGTGCCGGGCCCAGGTTTCTCGCTCCGTGAAAACGGGGTCGCGGACTTGGTTGTCAGTGGGTGGCCCTAGGGGTGGGTGACCCTTTTGTCAAGGCTTGTGTTAATGCCCATACGTTCGTGGTTCCGCTATTCGGCAACCGGGGGAGTGGTTCCGCTCGTGTGTATGCTGGCCGTCGGGTGGAGGTCTTTGAGGAAGAGGAATGGCGCGCAAACTCGACTTTTGCATGGGCACCGTCGAAGCGACCGTGGTCGGCAGGGCATTCGGCGTTGACGTCCGAAGCTTTCCCTTGAGAATTCGTAATACCACCGCGGAGCCCGAGCGTTTCGCCAGGCTCGCGCGGCAGGTGGACGAGGTTCTCACGGCTGACGGGCTCGCCGCGGGCGGCAAGCTCGATCCGGCCGTGATCACCGCGTTCGAGCTGTGGAGCCGTCCGCACGTCTCGGTTTCGGTCAGCGGCATCGACGGTCTCGGCGACGACATCGCGGTACTCGCGTTCACCGATGGCGCCCGCGCGCTCGGGGTCACGCAGGCCGCGCACGGGGACACGCTGGACTTCGCGCTGTTCACCGACGAGCAATTCGCCGAGGTGATCGCCGGGGTGCTGCCAAGGATGCCCGCCGCGGCGACCGGCTCGTACACCGTGCGCCGCCAGGCCGAGCAGCGTGTTTCCGCGATGACCGCCCGGCGCCGGGCCGCTCGCGAACTCGAAGAGGACGAAGACGAGGCCTTCGGCTCGGTGCGCTTCACCGGCGCCGTCCGCTCGGGTGTCGGCGAACCCCGCGCCCCTCGCTCGGACGAGGAAACGCTGACCGAACTCATGGCGGGCGCGCGGCTCGGCGGCGGCCGCATCGTGGTGACCGGCGCGCGGGGCGCGGCTTCTCCGTTGACCTGGCTCGACACCGAACACGGCCGTTTCCTCATCGACGTCGAGGAAGACGCCGGGACGTTCATCGCGCACTACAGCCCGGCGGGCTTCGCCGATCTCGTCGCCGCGATCCGGCGGCGCATCGCCGGCGTCTACTGAAAGGGAGCAGCCGATGAGCGAAGAAAAAGCCGAGCTGAGGCCGATGATGTTCAGTGGCGTCAGGCTGCGGAAGATGGCCGCCAGCGGCAGCTTCGCGGTGGACGAGAACACCGGGAACCGCATGATCGAAGCGCTCGAAGGCGTCATCGACACGCTCACCGCCCGCTGGGCCGCCATCCAGCGGCTGCAGGACACGCCGAGGCTGAGCACCACGGCCACCGCGCAATGGGTGTCCTCGCACATGGTCGGCACCGCGGTCGACGAGCGCGGCCTGCTCACGCAGCTTCAGCACGCGAAGGCCGAATTCCCCGCGTACGTCGAGGCGATCCGGATCGCCAAGCGCAACTACAAGCAGCGTGAGCAGGAAACCCACGACCTCATCAAGCGCACGGGGCGGACAGAGTGAGCGGAGAGCACCACGTGGACGACCGGACGGCCGCGGTGTCCGACCCGGCTTCGCCCGAGTACGACCCGAACAGCCCGTACTACGACGTGACGGCCGATTCCTCGTCGAAGTACTACGTCGGCCCGCTCGCCGACGGCGTCGAGTCCGGCGGCGAGATCCGCGAGCAGGCGACCGCCGACGTCGACAGGCAGATCGCCGACGAAGAGCACTGGACGCACCAGGTCATCGACCCCGCGGTCCGCGACGCCCGGATCCAGCGGCTCTACGAGCAGCGGCTCGAGGAGGCCCGCCGCGGCCTCGACGCCGGGCTGGAGCTGCGCCCCGCCGCCACGATCCCGCGCACGGCCTGGGAAAACGCTTCCCACGAGCAGATGAACGACGCGATCTTCACCAGCGCGGACTCGGCCACCATCGCCGAGTCCTCCGAGGAATGGGTCCGCGTCGGCAACGAGCTCGCCCACCATCAGCGCGTGCTCGCCGACGCGATCGCCGACAGCACGGCCGACTGGCGCGGCGCGGGTGGTGACGCGGTGCGCGAACATCTGGCCGGTGTCGGCAAATGGCTGGGCGTCACCTCGCAGGGCGCGGCGCTGACCGGCAGGCAGCAGCAGATCCACTCGCAGACGCTCAACGAGACGCAGAAGCGGATGGCCGCCAACCCGCCGGTCGCGTTCTCGCCGCAGGAGGCGAACGCGCGGCTCGTGCAGATCACCGATCCCGTCGAGTACGCACTGCGCTCGAACGAGGATTTGAAGGTCTACCAGGCACAACAGGCCGGGCGCGAGCAGGCGGCGCGCATCATGACGCAGTTCGACGAGACGGTCGGCTCCGCCACCATCACGCCCGCGTTCCCGCCACCGCCCAAGCTGCCCGGCTCCGGCTCCGGTTCCAGCGCGGGCGGCGGCGCCACCCAGCCCGCACAGCAGCTGCGGGATCGGCGGGACCCGACGGACGTGACCGCCGACTCCTTCCCCGCATCGCGCACCGCGCCGCTCGAGCCGTTCCAGACCGGGTCGAAGGACGGCCAGCCCGCGCAGCAGGTCCCGCCGAGCGCGCCTCCACTCGGGGACACCGGGTCCAACATCCCGAGCCATACCGCGTTCCCCGTCAGCGGCGACGCACCCCCGCTCGACGAGCGGACCCGGACCACGGGCTTCACTCCGGACCCGCCGCCACTGAGCGGTGGCCCGACTCCCGGTGGCATGCCGCCGATCCCGGAGCACAGCACACCGCGCAACACGCCCTATCCGGTCAACCCCATGCCGCCGCCTATCCCCACCGGCACCGGCCCGACCGGCACGCGGCCCACCAACACCGGCGGGCCGGTCGGCGCACCGCCGGTGGATCCCCGCAAGATCCCGACCATCGGGCGGACCGGCGGGATCAACGGCGACAGCATCGCCAGCAGGCTCGGCGGCGGCCCGGACGAGACCGGCGGCAGCCGGGGCGGCGCGCCGAAGCTCGGCGGTGGCGGCGGTTCGACGCGCGGCGGCTCGATGGGCAGCTTCGGGCCAGGCGGATCGGCGGCCGGCGAATCCGCGCTGACCGGCGGAAAAGGCACGGCGGCCGGACCGGTCGGCCGCGGCTTCGAAGCCGAGTCGGCCGCACGCGGCGCCGGGCCCCAGGCCAACCGGCCGATGCCAGCGGGCGCGGGCGGCATGGGCGGCGCCGGCGCGGGCAAGAAGGGCGAAGAGGACAAGGAACACGGCGTCGCCGAGTACATCGAGGGCGACAAGGAGCTGTTCTCGTCGGAAGAGATCGTGGCACCGCCGGTCATCGGCGACTGGAACAACACGGATTGGCGGTGACCCCATGGGGTTCGAAGTAGTCGCTGACGACCTCGTCGCGCATGCCAGCCATCTCGACGGGCTGAGTGACCGGCTGAAGACGGTCGTCTCGGCGGCCACCACCGCGTCGATGGACGACGGCGCGTTCGGCCTGCTCTGCGCGTTCATGCCGCTGATCGTGAACCCGATGGAGGACAAGGCACACGAGGCGCTCTCCGCGTCGGTCGAGGGCGTGCACACCATCGGGGACAACATCCGCGCCGCCGCGAAGGCGTACGGCGACGGCGACGACACCCAGTCGGCCCCCTTCACGAAGTTCTTGGCCGACGCCTCCCCGATCATCAAGCGGCGATAAGGAAAACCCATGACGAACGGTCTTGGCGAGTTCATGCGCGACCCGGACGAGGCGCAGCGCAAGATGGACGAGTGGGCGCAGGGCTTCGCGGACAAGGCCGAGCGGTACCGCGCGGCGCAGGAGCGCACCGAGCAGATCCGGCTCACCGCGGTCAATTCCGACGGCGCGGTGCGGGTGACGGTCGGCGCCGACGGCGCGGTGCGTGACCTGCAGTTCACCCACAAGGCGAAGTCGTACGCGCTCGAAGAGCTGTCGCGGCAGATCCTCACCACCATGCGCCGCGCGCAGGGCGACATCGCGAACCGGGTCGCCGAGGTGATGACCGAGCAGCTCGGTGACGAGGACCAGCAGACCAGGGCGCTGATGCTGGACAACCTGCGCAGCCGGTTCCCCGAGCAGGAACCCGAGATCCCGCCGTCCGCGCCACCGGCACCGCCGTCCGCGCCGCCCGCCCTGCCGTCGGCGGGCCCGGCGGCCGGTCCGCCGCCGCGCCGCACGACGGATCCGATCGAGGACGACAACAACCCGTGGTGACCGAAGCAGGGATGAAGCAGCTGTGAGCAACCCACTGGTCGCCGCCCCGACGGACAGCACGAAGGCGTACTCCGGCGTCGTGCTGCTCGAATCGGCGTTCGATCTCAAGCAGGCCATCGAAAGCGGCGACTGGGCGGGTGTCGCGCTCGGCGCGGTCGGCGCGGCACTCGACGCGCTGGGCGCCGTGCTCGACCCGTTCGGCACGATCCTCGCGGCGGGCGTCGGCTGGCTGCTGGAGCACGTCGGCCCGCTGAAGGAGGCGCTCGACGCGCTTGCCGGCAGCCCCGACGCGGTCAAGGCGCATTCGGAGACCTGGAAGAACGTCGCCACCGAACTCGGCTCCATCAGCGACGACCTCAAGGCGATGGTCGCCGCCGACACCACGGCCTGGAAAGGCGAGGCGGCCGACGCCTACCGCAAGCAGGCCGCCGACGTCGAGGCGTTGCTGAAGACCACCAAGGAGGCGGCCGAGGGCGCTTCCAGCGGCGTGAAGACGGCGGGCGAGGTGGTCGCCGCGGTCCGGATGCTGGTGCGCGACATCATCGCCGAGGTCGTCGGGCACATGATCAGCTGGGCGCTGCAGGTGCTGTTCACCCTCGGCATCGGGCTGGCCTGGGTGGTGCCGCAGGTGGTCACCGAGGTGGCGAAGACCGCCGCGAAGATCGCGAACCTGACCAAGCGGCTGGTGCACGCGCTCAAGGCGCTCGCGCCGCTGCTGAAGAAGGCGACCGGCCTGTTCGACGATGTCGCCAAGCAGCTCAAGGGGATCAAGGGCGGCAAGCCGGGCCCGTCCGGCAAGCCGGGTGATCTCCCGCCGCCGCCGAAGCAACCGCCGCCGCCCAGGGGCGGTGACGGATCGACCGGTCCCCAAAGCGCTCCCAAGGATCCGCCGCCGAACACCACCAGGGGCGGCGGCGAGTCCACCAGCCCGTCGGGCGCGCCGAAGGATCCGCCACCGCCGCCCCCGGTCAAGAACGACCCGCCGCCTCCGCCGCCGGCCACCAAGAGCGATCCGCCGCCACCGCCGCCTCCGCCGGTCAAGCAGCCCGATCCGCCGCCGCTGAACCGCGGCGGCAACGAGTCGACCACGCCGTCGGGCGGCAAGAACGATCCGGCCAAGACCAAGGACCCGGACAACAAGCCCTGCGAGTTCGACCCGATCGACGTCGCGACCGGCGACGTGCTGCTGTCCGAGGTCGACCTGGTGGTGCCCGGCGTGCTGGGCGGGCTGATCGCCCGTGAGCACGTCTCGTCCTACCGGGACGGCCGCTGGTTCGGTCCTTCGTGGACGTCCCTTGTGGACGAACGGCTGATCTTCGACGCCGGAGTGGTGCGCTACTACTCGGCCGACGCGATGGTGCTGACGTTCCCGATTCCGTTGCCGGGCAAGGCGTCCACGGCTGTGTACGGCCCGCCGCGCACGCTGGAGGCGGACGGCGACGGTTACCTGATCACCGACCCGGGACGTGGTCTGCTCCGCCGGTTCACCCGTGCGGGCCAGGACGAGTTCCTGCTGCGCGAGGTCCACGCCGACAACGACGAGTTGGTCATCCTCGACCGCGCCCCCGATGGCGCCCCGACCGTGCTTTCGCACTCCGGTGGCGCCCGGATCGCCTTCGAGACAGCCGCCGGGCGGGTGCGGAGCGTCCGCGCGCTGGCTCCGGGTGGCGATGTGCCGGTCGCCCGCTACGAGTACGACCAGAACGGGCATCTGTCCCTGCGCGCCAACTCGACGCCGCGGCCCGCGCGCTACGACCACGACGCCGAGGGCCGGGTCCGCGGCTGGACCGACCACAACGGCACCTGGTACCGCTATGTCTACGACGAGTCCGGGCGCTGCGTGCGCACCGTCGGCGACGGCGGTTACCTCGACGGCTCGCTGAGCTACGCCGACGGCCGCACCGTGACCACGGACTCGCTGGGCCACCAGAAGATCTTCGAGTTCGACGCCGCGGGCAACGTGGTGTCCGAAACGGACAAGCTCGGCGGCGTCACCCGCAGCGAGTGGGGCCCGCACGATCTCTTGCTGGCCCGCACCGACCAGCTGGGCAGGCGCACGGAGTTCGAGCACGACGCGGCCGGGACCCTGGTCGCGGTGATCCGCCCGGACGGCAGCCGGGTGGTGATCACCGCGTGGACGGAGGCCGGGCTCGAGATCGAGGTGACCGACGGCGAACGCGTCTACACGCGGTCCTACCCGGGTTCCTTCGATCCGTACACCCAGCCGCTCGGTGTGTTCCAGGACATCGACGAGGTGCCCGCGCCGGACGGCGAGTCCGCCGATGTGGACGTCGACCTCTTCGGACGGCCGCGTGTCCTGCGCAAGCCCAGCGGTCAGGTCACGCTGGCCTGGACCGTGGAAGGCAAGCTGCGCACCACGGTCGGCGCGGACGGCGCTCGTCAGCAGTGGACCTACGACGGTGAGGGCGGCGAGGTCTCGCACACCGACGCGCTGAACCGGGTCGCGGTCGCCGAGCACGGCCCGTTCGGCGTGCTCACCGCGACGACCGACCCCGTCGGCGCCCGCACCACGCGGCGCTTCGACACCGAGTTGCGGCTGCTCGCCGTGACCAACCCGGCCGGGCGGACCTGGGAATTCGGCTACGACGCCGAGGGCAGGCTGCTCAGCCAGTCCGATTTCGACGGCCGGATCACCCGCTGCGCCTACGACGCGGCCGGGCAGCTGGTCCACCTGATCAACGCGGCGGGCGAGCGGGTCGAGTTCAGCTATGACCAGCTGGGCAACATCCGTGAGCGGATCAGCGCGGCGGGAGCCGAGACGTACCAGCACGATCCGGTCGGCAAGCTCGTGCGCGCGACGAGCCCCGACACGGAACTCGCGCTGGAGCACGACCTCGACGGCCGCGTGGTGCGCAGCACCATTTCCGGCCGCACCACGACGTTCGGCTACACGGGCGACACCGACACGGACCGCCGCTCACCGTCCGGTGTGGACGTCCACTGGGGACGGACCGGCGACGTCGACACCCTGACGGTCGCGGGCACCGAGCTCACCTTGCACCGCGATGCCGCGGGCCGTCAGGTCGCGGTCACGGTCGGCGCGAACCCGTTGGTACAGCAGGAATTCGACGCCGCGGGCAGGCTTGCCGCGCAGCGCACGCCCGCCGGGCCGCGGCGTTATCACCGCCGTCCCGACGGCAGCGTCATGAGCCGTGAGGACCCGGGCGGTGGCGCCAGGTACGAGTTCGACCCGGTCGGCCGGATCACCGCGGTGCACACGCACGGCGGCACCGAGCGCTACGCCTACGACGTCACCGGCAACCTGATCGCGGCCTCGCCGGGACTGGCGCACTACGTGACCGACGCGCAGGGCAGGCTGGTCCAGCGGACCGTCGGCGATCTGGTGTGGACGTTCGGCTGGGACGCGCAGGATCACCTCACCGGCGTGCGCACCCCCGATGGCGCGCAGTGGCGCTATCGCTACGACGCGCTCGACCGCCGTGTCGCCAAGCAGCGGCTGGACGCGGCGGGCGGGATCGCCGAACAGGTCGACTTCGCCTGGGACGGCAACACGCTGATCGAGGCGTCGCACTCCGCGGGCCACACGTTCACCTGGGTGTACCACCCCGACGACGGCAAGCCGGTCGCGCAGGTGGTCACCTCGCCGGACGGCACCGCCCGGGTTTCCGTGGTGGTCACCGACGACGTCGGCACGCCGGTCGAGCTGATCGCCGCGGACGCCGGCGCGGTCAGCCCGGTGCGCACCAGCCTGTGGGGGCTGACCGGTGACGGCGCGGTGACCCCGCTCCGGTTCCCCGGCCAGTACTTCGACGCCGAGACCGGCCTGCACTACAACGTGTTCCGGTACTACGACCCGCGCAACGCCAGGTACCTCTCGGCGGACCCGCTCGGGCTGGACCCGGCGCCGAACCCGCTCACCTACGTCGCCGACCCGCTGCTCGCCTGCGACCCGCTGGGCCTCACCTGGGGCGGCGGCGGTTCCGGCTCCGCCCGGCTCGCCGCGAAGTACGTGCAGCAGCAAGCCGACGCCGCGAAGCAGGCGGCGCAGGCGGCAGCGGCCGCGGCGGCCGGGCCCAACCCGACCGCCGTCGCCGCGGCCCAGTCGGCCACCGGCAAGTGCAAGAAGAAGCCCTCGAACTCCGGCAACCACTTCCAGCCGTACCCGCAGACCGCCCCGAAGAAGGGCTCCGGCGGCACCTCGTCGTCCGGTCCGAAGGTCCCCAAGGGCCCGAAGGACCCGGACAGCGGCCGCTGGGAGTCGCAGGGCGGGGCGACGAGCTCCGGCAAGCAGACCCTCGATGGGTCGCCGATCGGCCGCAACGCCGACTGGTCGCCGAAGCCCGGTCACCTCACCGACGTCGAAGACCTGCTCAAGACCAAACACAAGGACTACAGCCCCGAGCTGCAGAACGCGCTCGACAAGGTCAACGGCTACAAGCCGAGCAACCCGCCCACCGGTACGGCCCAATGGGTCAAGGGGCATCTGCAGAACGACAATCTCGACGGTCCCGGCACCAAGGACAACATGACGCCGTTGACCCAGACCGCCAACAAGAACATGTCTCAGGGCTTCGAACGCTATGTCAAGGAGAGCAACGACCACCTCAGGCTGATCAAGTCCGAGGTGCCCAACGACAACAAGCTGGCGCAGATCCCCGGTATCGACCCGTCCCAGTACGACAAGGTCCGCAATGACCTCAAGGACCTGAAGCTGAACTACTCGGTGGACGCGAGCACCGGCTCCGGCGGGCTCAAGTTCCCCAACTCGCCCAACGAGTTCGAGCGGTCCATCCGCGACCACCTGGAGCTGAAGGCCGGCTACGAGGGCGTCACCCCCGACGTCCAGAAGTACCTCGACTTCCGCTACGGGCCCGGCTACCTGCACGAGTTCCCGCCCAACGGTCAGAAGATGGACACGCTGACCGGCGAGATGACCGACCTCCCGAGCCCACCGGGATCCCCGATGAGCCTCACGTAGCGATCGCTTCGAGAAGCCGTTCGGGAGCTTCGATCTGCGGCACGTGGCCCGCCCCGGTGAGCAGCTGGAAACGCGCACCGGGGATGGCCGCGGCCAGCGCACGCCCATAGCCGGGCGTGACGATCCCGTCGCTCTCACCCCAGACGACCAGCGTCGGCTGGGTGATCCCGGCGAGCCGTTCTTTCAGCGTCGGGTCCGTCATGGCCGTGCCGTTCCCGTACACCGCGAGCGCGGCCCGGTTCGCCGCCATGCCCAGTTTCTGTTCGGGCGAAAGGCTTTCCGGATCGACCCGGAACTTCTCCGGGTCGTGGTAGCTCAGCTTGGCCAGCTCGTCCATGGACAGCTGCGACACGTCCGCGATCGGTTCCCCGTCGACGACGATCCCGACGGCGTTGACCAGCACGAGGTTCCCGACCCGCGGCGACCGCAACGCGAGTTCGGCCGCGATCCAGCCCCCGATCGAGTTGCCGATCACGGCGACCTCCCGCAGGTCTCGTTCGTCCAGCAGCCGCGCGTAGACGTCGGCGAGCCCGGCGACCGTGGTCAGCCAGTCCGGCCGCTCGGTGCCACCGAACCCGGGATGCGTCGGCGTGATGACCCGGGCCCGTCCGGCGAGTAGCCGGGCGAACCCGGCCACCGACTGCGGCCCCGCACCGCCGTGCAGCAGCAGCGTGGGCTTCCCGTCGCCTTGTTCGTCGATGGTGAGGTTCATGCGTTTCTCCCTTGGTTGATGTAAGGGAGCTTATATAAGCATGCTGATATAAGCAAGCTGATACGCTGTGGACCGTGACGAGGAGACTGCAGGACATCGGGCTGTCGGTGAAGCGACTCCAGGCCCGCCACCACCGCACGGTCAACGCCGAACTGGCCGCATTGGACATCAGCCTGGTCCAATGGGACGCGCTCCGGCACGTCGACCAGAACCCCGAGGCCTCACTGCACGACCTCGCGCAGCTGACGTTCCAGACCGACCAGTCCTTCGGCGCGCTCGCCGGCCGGATGATCGAGCGCGGGCTGCTCGAACGCGTGCCCGGCCCTGGACGGGCCTTGCGGCACCGGCTCACCGACCGCGGCCGGGAACTACGCGAGGCCGGGAGCGTGATCGTGGACCGCGTGCTCGCGCAGTCCTTCAGCGCCTTGAGCAAGCAGGAACTGGCCGAGTTCGACGCCCTCCTCCTGCGCCTGCTCGACTCTTGAGCTTGCCCTGGGGTCGTGAGTGTTCCGGCCGGTTCTAACCGGCCAAAACACTCACGACCCCAGGGTGGCCAGGAACGCGGCTGCTGCTGGGCGAGGGCCTCCCTCGCCCGGTTCGGGTTGGTGAGGGCCTCCCTCACCCAGATATGCGGGTCAGGGCCTCTCTCACCCAGCTGCTTGGGTGAGGGAGGCCCTCACCAAATCGGGCTCGCGTAAGGGGCCTGCGTGAGGTGGGTCGTGAGCGTTGCGGGCGGTTCTAACCGCCCGCAACGCGCACGACCCGAGTTCCCAGTGCGGGGGCGCCCAAGGCCTGGGACCCCATCGAACTCGGCCAAGCCCGCGCACGCCAGCTCAAAGCCGAGTCCAACCCTGGGGTCGTGAGTGTTCCGGCCGGTTCTAACCGGCCAAAACACTCACGACCCCTAGAGTCGGGATCATGCTGGTGCGCATCGGTGACCTCGATCTGGACACCGCACGCAAGCGCGTGCGCCGAGGCGGGGTCATGCTGTACCTGGCCGCGGCCGAGTTCGCCGTGCTGGAGCTGCTCGTCGTGCGGGCCGGGCAGGCGGTGTCGCACGCCGAGTTCGTCGAGTGCTGCTGGGATGAACTCTCGGAGTCCGCGGAGGTCGACGCCGTGATCGCGCAGCTGCGCCGCAAGCTCGGCCCGCCGATCATCATCGGCACGGCGCCCGCGGGCGGCTACATCATCGAAGGCTAGGGAAGGATCGCGTCGACGTAGCCGCCGTCGACCCGCAGCGCGCCGCCCGTGGTCGCGGAGGCCTGGGGTGAGCTGAGGTAGACGACCATGTTCGCGATCTCCTCCGGCTCGATCAGGCGCTGCAGCAACGACTGCGGCCGGTGCAGGCGCATGAACTCGCGCTGCGCCTCGTCCCACGGCAGGTCCTTGTCGACCAGCTCGTAGACGAAGTCCTCGACGCCGCCGGTGTGCGTCGGGCCCGCGATAACCGCGTTGACCGTCACGCCCGTGCCCGTGGCGGCCTTGGCGAAGCCGCGTGAGACGCCGAGCACCGCCGTCTTGGACACGCCGTAGTGGATCATCTCGGCCGGGATGACGACCGCGGAGTCGCTGGCGATGTACTGGACGCGGCCCCAGCCGCGTGCGGTCATGCCCGGCAGGTACGCGCGGGTGAGGCGGACGGCGGCGAGCACGTTGACCTCGAAGTAGCGGCGCCATTCGTCGTCGGTGATCTCGAGTGGGTCCTTCGCGCCGAAGATGCCGAGGTTGTTGATCAGGATGTCGGCGTCGGGGACCGCTTCGAGGACTTGGGCGGTGCCTTCGTCGGTGGAGACGTCGCCGGGGGCCGCGATGAGTGTGGCTTCGGGGAGTTCGGCGCGCAAACGGGTGATCGCGTCGTCGACACCTGCGGCGCGGCGGCCGTTGATCGCCACTTTCGCTCCGGCGGCGGCGAGGCCTTTCGCGATCGCTGTTCCGATTCCTTGGGTCGAGCCGGTGACCAATGCCGTCTTTCCGCTGAGATCGAGTCGCATTCGGGTGAAGCCTCCCGGAGTCGTTGCGCGGGACGTGAATCTCTGGCCAGCGCGTTCACGTTCTTGATCTTGATCCAGCTTAATTTCTCACGTTTTGTGCCCTATGACACCGCAGCGCTCAGCCCTTCGTGTGAATGACGTTTTCTGAAGATTCGACGGCGGTCACCGCGTGTTATAAATCGAGAGGGGGATCTCACCGACTTACCTAGCTGGGGGATGGATATGGAGAACATGCGCGACGTGGTCGAAGCGACGATCACCTTCGGGTTCCGGACGTTCGGCGCCCGGCCGCGGCCGGTCCAGGCCGACCTCAGGTACGACCCGGCGGATCCGTACGCGGTCTTCATCGGCTTTCATACCGGGCGCGGCACCGTGCGCTGGATGTTCGGGCGTGACCTGCTCGCCGACGGCCTGCTCGCGCCCGCCGGCGAGGGTGACGTGATCGTCCGGCCCGCGACGCATCCCGCGCTCGTGCTGGTCGAGCTGAACACCCCGGGCGGCTCGGCGGTGCTGGAAGCACCCGCCGATCAGCTGGCGGCGTTCGTCAACCGCACGTACGAGGTCGTCGCGCCCGGCGAGGAGCAGGCCTGCTTCGACTTCGACCTGGAGCTGAGCAAGCTGGTCTGAGGACCCGGAGAATCCACAGTGGATTCTTGAGGTGATCCGCGTCACGCCAGTACGGCCGCCACGTCTTCACGGCATGAAGGAATCGGCCGCCACTCTCGAACTCGTGGAATGGGTCTCCCATCACCTGGAGGCGCACGGTCAGCTGCTGGTGCACGGCGCCAGCCTCGAAGAGATCGTGACCAGGGCGGCGGCCGCGATCCACGACCGCCAGCCCGGCCTGGTGCGGATCCGCGTGATCCATCCCGGCTGGTGGTGCGCCACCCCCTGTCGGTGCCGCCCCGCGCTCGCCAGCTCCAATCACCCGACGTGGCACTATCAGCAGGCCCGATCGGGTGACGAAGGCGCTTGGTACGGCGCCGAAGTCCGTTTCCGCTTCGCCTCCTGAGTCACCCGGGTGACAATCCCGGCCCGCCCGGGCACATTTCCCGGGCCGCCGGGACGGCGCCGGGCACACGATGGCGGCATGCTGAAGACTTTGCTGCCGATCGCCGCGCTGCTACTGGCCGTGCCGGGCACGGCCGCCGCCGAGACCCGCGCCGATGGCGCCGAACTCCTCTTCCGGCCGGTCGCCCCGGCCAGCGGGCAGAACGCGGCCTACTCGCCCGACGGCAAAACGGTGTTGTTCACCCAGTTCCCGCGTGGCTACAACGACGGCCCCGCCGGCCTCTACACGCTCACCGCGGGCCAGGCGACCAAGCTCTTCCAGAAGGGTGACCAGAGCGCGGTCAACCTCCCCGGCGCCGCCTGGAACGGCCCGGCGAACCTCATCACCTTCTCCTACGACGAGACCGACCTCGACGAGATCTGGGTGATGGCGCCGGGCGGCAAGCCGAGTCAGGTCACCGATCACCAGGGCCCGCGCGGCTTCACCGAGCCGAGCTTCTCGCCGGACGGTGCGTGGATCGTCTTCCAGGAGAACCTGAACCAGAGCGGCCCCGGCGCGCTCGGCAGCATCTGGAAGGTCCGCACCAACGGCACGGGTCTCACTCGCCTCGTCGACGGGCCGAACACCCACACCGACAATCGTGAGCCCAACTGGTCGCCGCGCGGCGACAAGATCGTGTTCCAGTCGCGGAAAGAAGGCACCGGCAACTGGAGCCTCAAGACCGTCACGCCCGCGGGCGCGGTCGCGGATTTGACCCAGCCGGTCGGTGAAGACACGGACGCCAGCTGGTCGCCCGACGGCAGCCGCGTGGTGTTCTCGTCGGACCGCGCTGGCACCGCGCGCTCGCAGATCTTCGTGATCGCCGCGAGCGGCGGCCAGCCGGTGCGCGTCACCAACGCGGGCAGTTGGTACAACGGCGCACCGAGCTGGTCACCGGACGGTCAGTGGATCGCCTTCGAGTCGACCAAGGAACCCGGCGAGTCGGCCACCTCGTTGTGGCGCATCGCCGCTCCGCGCTAGGCGGACCGGGATAAAGCGGGCTTTATCCCGGGGAAAGCACCCGGGATAAAGCCCGCTTTATCCCGCTAGGCCGGGTAGAGCTGCGCGGCCGGGATGACGCGCTGCTTGCGGTTGGGGTTGGCCCACAAGAGCTTCAGATAGGCCTCGCCGGTGCTCTCGGTGTAGTCGACCCTGATCGAGTACTTCTTCCCGGCCTGCAAGGTGACCGCGGCCTTGTTCACCGCCGGGCCGTGCGGGGTGGCGTTGTCGATGACGAGCTTGCCGTCGACCCACACCCGCACGGTCTCGTCGGACACGGTCAGAAAAGTGTGCTCGCCGGTGAACTGCGGCTGCACGAAGCCGGTGTAGCGGGCGGAGAAACCGTCGGCGGGGATGGACGGCGCCGGTGAACCCTTGGTGCGCCAGGCGAAGTTCAGCGCCGGCTCGACCCGGGTCACCTCCGGCGTGCCGCTGAAGGTCGTGTTCTTCCAATACTGGGCCTTCAACCCGGTGCCGGAGCCCGGTACGGCCGCCGGGGTGGTGATCGTCAGTTCGATGACCGTCGCGATCGGGCCGGTCGCCGCGCCCGACGGGGTGAGGTCGAAGCCGTCGCCCGCCGCGGCCCAGCCGACGGCCTGGTCGCTGCCGAGCACCCGGGCGCCGGTGATGCCGAACTTGTCCAGAGTGGACAGATGCAGCTTGCCGACGTCGGGCCAGTCGTAGACCGACAGGTACAGCTTGTCACCCTTGCGGCTCACCGCGCCCCAAGCCGGGTCGGCCACCAGCCCGGTGTAAGTGGCGCCGTACACCGCCTGGGAATTCTCATTGGCGCGCAGCCACTGGCCGACACCGCGCAGGCTGTCCTGCGCGCCCTTCGGGATGACACCGGTGTCGTCGGGGCCGACGTTGAGCAGGAAATCGCCGTCCCGCCCGACGATGTCGAGCAGATACCGCGTCAGCACGCTGGAGGACTTGAAGTTCGTGTCGTACCGGGCCCAGCCCCAGCGGTCGCTGGTGGTGACACAGGATTCCCAGGGCACGGCCGCGATCGGCGCGGCCGGGATGTTCGCCTGGCGCTCGGGGGTTTCGTAGTCGCCGTCGACGATGCCCCTGCTCTTGGTGACCCGGTCGTTGATGATCAGGTTCGGGTTCAGCCCGTGCAGGTAGGACTGGAGTTCCTCGCCGTCGGCGAGCGACCACCACGGCTGGCCCTGGCCGTCGAACCACATCAGATCCGGGTGGTAGGCGGTCATCAGCTCCTTGAGCTGGGCATGCATGTCCTTCTTGTATTGCGCGTAGTTGTCGGCGGTGCCGGTGGTGTGCCAGTCGTTGATCGAGTAGTACAGCCCGAACTTGAGCCCGGCCGCGTCCGCCGCCTGCTTGAGTTCGGCGAGGATGTCGCGGTTCGGGTCGAAGGCCGAGGTGTCGCGCAGGTTCCACTTGTTGACCTTGGTGGGCCACATCGCGTAGCCGTCGTGGTGCTTCGACGTGACCACCAGGTACTTCTGCCCGGCGTCCTTGGCCAGCTTCACGATGGCGCCCGCGTCGAACTTGGCCGGGTTGAACTTCTTCGCCGCCGCCTCGTACTCGGGCCACGGGATCTCGCAGCGCAGCCGGATCCACTCGGCGTCCCGGCAGATCGTGCCGTCCGGGCGCCGGTATTCGCCGCCCCAGCCGGAGTAGTCGCCGAAGTGGACGAACATGCCGAACTTCGCGTCGCGCCACCAGGCCGTGCGCGGCGAGGTGAACGCGTCGTCGACGGCGTAGTTCGTGCCGGGCCCCGGCGCCGCCGCCACCGGCGCGGGGGAGAGGAGTGCCGAGATGACAGCGATCACGATGGTCCGCAGCATGCTGCCACGGTAGGCAGCAGACATCGGATGTAAACACCTCCAAAAGACGGAAAATACCGGAAAATGCCTGCCTGATGTCCTGATAGATGGGATGTATGTCGAAGAATACTCCACAGTGGACAGTCATGCCTCGGTGAGCGGAACGCGACCGATGGTTGCCCCGCGGGCCCGTGGACCCCTTGGATGGGCGGGTGAACTTCGCCATCGGTGTCTTCGACCTGTTTACCTACACCATCCCCGGCGCGCTGTACCTCGGCCTGTTCGGCTACGTCGGCGCCAGGTTCGACTGGATCGACCCGGCGGCGGCCGGGCGGGCACCCGTTGTGCTGCTGGTGATCGCGCTCGTGCTGGTCACCCATCTGCTGGGGTACCTGGGTTATCCGCTGGGCGCGGCGATCAACCGCCTGGTCACCCGCCGCCGCGACCGCCGTCCCCGCCAGGAGTTCCTGCGCCGGAACCCCGAAGCCCGCGACCGCGCCTACGTCGAGGCCGACCCGCATCTGCTGCTCTCGGTGATCCAGCTGCACGACAAGGACGTCGCGGTCGAAGTGACCCGGTTGCGTGCCTCCGGCCTGATGCTGCGGAACTCGGCGCCGCCGCTGCTGCTGGGCGCGCTCGTCGCGTTCGTGGAGATCTTCACCGGGTCGAAACCGGTGCTGGCCGTGGTTTCGCTGCTGCTGCTCGCTGTGGGATCGGTCTCACTCGTGGCGCAGGGCCGGAAGATGGGCCACTGGGCGTCGATCAAGACACTGGAGCTGTGCTTCTGGATCCCCGACATCGACGAGCGCCTCGCGGTCCAGGGAGACTCATGACCGGGTCCTGGGGGATTTAGCGGGCTTTATCCCGGGAAAGCGCCCGGGATAAAGCCCGCTAAATCGCGAGTCCTAGAGGCGTTCTTGGAGCGCGTCGGCGGCGGCGAGCAGGTCCGCCGCCCAGCGCGCGCCCGGTTTGCGGCCGATCCGTTCGATGGGGCCGGAAACCGAGACCGCCGCCACCACGGTGCCCGAGGAATCCCTTACCGGCGCTGAGACGGACGCCACACCCGGCTCGCGCTCGGCGACGCTCTGCGCCCAGCCGCGGCGCCGGACCTCGAGCAGCGTGCGCTCGCCGTAGACGGCGTCGTTGAGGATCGTGCGCTGGGTGTGCGGATCCGACCATGCGGCGAGCACCTTCGCGCCGGAGCCAGCTGTCATCGGGAGCCGCGAGCCGATCGGCACGGTGTCGCGAAGACCACTCGGCGGCTCGGCCGTCGAGACGCAGACGCGCTGCACGCCGTCGCGGCGGTACAGCTGGACGCTTTCGCCGGTGATGTCCCGGAGTTTGGGCAGCACCGAGCCCGCCGCGTCGAGCAGCGGATCGGTCGATCCGCCGGCCAGCTCGGCCAGCGCGGTGCCCGGGCGCCAGCGCCCGTCGGGCCCTCGGCGCAGTAATCGGTGCACCTCCAGGCCCACCGCGAGCCGGTGCGCCGTGGCACGGGGCAGGCCCGTCCGCGTGCACAGTTCGGCCAGTCCGCATGGATCTTCGGCCACCGCCTGGAGAACGGCCACTGCCTTGTCCAGTACTCCGATACCGCTATGCTGTCCCACGACGCGATACTATCTTCCCGAAGTTTGGGAAGTCCAGATGCTGGGACAAACGGACTCCCGCGCGGCTGAGCCACGAAGACAAAGCCCCCGAGTTCCACCCGGCCCACCCTCATTGGGAGGAGCCCTGATGACCGAGTCCACCACCACACAGGGCCGCACGTTGGCGGAAAAAGTGTGGGATTCGCACCTCGTGCGCAAAGGCGAAGGTGCCGAACCGGACCTGATCTACATCGATCTGCACCTGCTGCACGAAGTCACCAGCCCGCAGGCGTTCGACGGACTGCGCCTGGCCGGGCGGCGGCTGCGGCGGCCGGACCTCACGATCGCCACCGAGGACCACAACGTCCCGACGATCGACATCGAACTTCCCATCGCCGACCCGGTTTCGCGCACCCAGGTCGACACCCTTCGCCGCAACTGCAAGGAGTTCGGCGTCCGGCTGCACCCGATGGGCGACCTCGAGCAGGGCATCGTGCACGTCATCGGCCCGCAGCTCGGCCTGACCCAGCCGGGGATGACCGTGGTGTGCGGCGACTCCCACACCTCCACGCACGGCGCGTTCGGCGCGATGGCCTTCGGCATCGGCACCTCCGAGGTCGAGCACGTGATGGCCACCCAGACGCTGCCGCTCCGTCCATTCAAGACGATGGCGATCAACGTCGAGGGCACGCTGCGCCCCGGCGTGACGGCGAAGGACATCATCCTGGCGGTCATCGCCAAGATCGGCACCGGCGGCGGGCAGGGTTACGTGCTGGAGTACCGCGGCGAGGCCATCGAGAACCTGTCGATGGAAGCCCGGATGACCGTCTGCAACATGTCGATCGAGGCGGGCGCGCGCGCCGGGCTGATCGCGCCGGACGACGTTACCTTCGAGTACCTCAAGGATCGGCCGCACGCGCCGAAGGGCGCGGACTGGGACGCGGCGGTCGAGAACTGGCGCGGGCTGCGCACCGACGACGACGCCGTTTTCGACGTCGAAGTCGATCTCGACGCGAGCGAGCTGACCCCGTTCGTCACCTGGGGGACCAACCCTGGCCAGGGACTTCCGCTCTCGGCCAGCGTTCCCGACCCCGAGCAGATCGCCGACGAGAACGAGCGGATCGCCGCGGAGAAGGCGCTGTCCTATATGGACCTGAAGGCGGGCACGCCGCTGCGTGAGATCGCCGTGGACACGGTCTTCCTCGGCTCGTGCACCAACGGCCGGATCGAGGACCTGCGTGCCGCCGCGAGCGTCCTGCAGGGCCACAAGGTGGCCTCCTCGGTGCGGATGCTGGTGGTGCCCGGCTCGATGCGGGTCCGCCAGGCGGCGGAAGCCGAGGGGCTCAACAAGGTCTTCACCGACGCTGGCGCCGAGTGGCGGCAGGCGGGCTGCTCGATGTGCCTCGGGATGAACCCCGATCAGCTCAAGCCGGGCGAGCGCAGCGCCTCGACCTCCAACCGCAACTTCGAGGGCAGGCAGGGCAAGGGTGGCCGGACTCACCTCGTCTCGCCGCTCGTGGCGGCCGCGACGGCC
This sequence comes from Amycolatopsis xylanica, assembly GCF_900107045.1. GTDB lineage: Bacteria > Actinomycetota > Actinomycetes > Mycobacteriales > Pseudonocardiaceae > Amycolatopsis > Amycolatopsis xylanica. The sequence continues at coordinate 84,442 of NZ_FNON01000003.1, read as the reverse complement.
ATCCGCGGCACCCTGTCCTCGCCCGACGACCTGTAAGGAGCCATCGATCCATGGAACCGTTCACCACCCACACGGGCGTCGGTGTCCCGCTGCGCCGGTCCAACGTGGACACTGACCAGATCATCCCGGCCGTCTACCTCAAGCGCGTCAGCCGCACGGGTTTCGAGGACGGCCTGTTCGCCGCTTGGCGCTCTGACGAGGACTTCATCCTCAACCAGGAGCCCTTCAAGGCGGGCAGCGTGCTGGTCGCCGGACCGGACTTCGGCACCGGATCCTCGCGTGAGCACGCCGTCTGGGCGCTCATGAACTACGGCTTCCGGGTCGTGATCTCCTCACGGTTCGCGGACATCTTCCGTGGGAACTCGGGCAAGCAGGGCCTGCTGGCCGCCGAAGTGGCGCAGCAGGACGTCGAGCTGCTGTGGAAGATCCTCGAGAACGAGCCCGGCACGGAGGTCTCGGTGGACCTCCAGGCGAAGACCGTGCGGGCCAAGGACTTCACCGCGCCCCTCCAGATCGACGACTACACCCGCTGGCGGCTCCTCGAAGGGCTCGACGACATCGCCCTGACACTCCGACACGCCGCGGAGATCGACAAATTTGAGGCCGCTCGGCCCTCCTGGAAGCCTCTGACCACGGCAATCGAGGCCTGACGGGGCAGGGATTCCCTGCTCAGCAAGGGAATCCCGCCCCCATCTCAGGTCCCCTGAGGACCTGCTCAGCACCCCCGAAAACCCGCCAAACGGCACTCCTGAGGCCCCCGCGAGGGTCCCTCAAGAGGCGGAACCCACCCCAAATAAGGGAAAATTTCCGCGTGCCGTTTGGAATTTGTGCTGCATTGGTAATACCGTGTGCGCTAAGTCGGCCATCGGGGCCGTGAGAAGTAGTTCCGCTTGGAGGACTGGAATGGCCAACAAGGCCCAGCTGATCGAGGCGCTTTCGGAGCGTCTGGGCGACAAGAAGGTTGCTTCTGAGGCTGTCGACGGTCTTGTCGACATCATCATCCGCACGGTCAACAAGGGCGAGAAGGTGAACATCACCGGCTTCGGTGTGTTCGAGAAGCGTGCCCGCGCTGCCCGTACCGCCCGGAACCCGCGTACCGGTGAGACCGTCCGCGTGAAGAAGACCAACGTGCCCGCCTTCCGCGCCGGCACGACCTTCAAGGACGTGGTGAGCGGCACCAAGAAGCTGCCGAAGGCCACGGTCGTCAAGCGCGCCACCGCGTCCACCACGACGCGCGCCGCCGCGACCACGCGGACCACCGCTGCCAAGGCGACCGCCAGCCGCCCGACCGCGACCCGCAGCACCACCACTCGCACCACCCGCGCCGCCGCGGCCGCCCCCAAGGCTGCCACCACGCGCACTCGCGCCACCGCCACGAAGACGGCTGCCGCGAAGCCCGCCGCCAAGGCCACCGCCGCCAAGGCAGCACCGAAGGCCGCCGCGAAGCCGGCCGCCAAGGCCACCGCCGCGAAGAAGCCGGCCGCCACCAAGGCCGCTCCGAAGGCGACCACGGCCCGCAAGGCCCCGGCGAAGAAGACCACCGCCGCGGCCAAGAAGAAGTAACGACAAAGAAGTAAGGCTCTGCAACTAATCAGGGCGAACTTCTTCGGTAGGGCCCCACGCCACGTGGGGCCCTACCGTTCGTTTCGGGGCACTCGCGCCCTTGCCCGGCCTCCGCGCCCGGCCTTCGCTCCAGCCCTTGGCTCCGCCTCGCGTTGGTGTGGATGAAGGGAGCCTTCATACAGCGGGAGCTTGATGAGGGGAGCCTTCATCCAACCCGGGCCGTATGAAGGGAGCCTTCATCCAGCAGAGCGTGATGAAGGGAGCCCTCATACGAGGGGGCTGTATGGGGGGAGCCTTCATCTACCTGGGGCGTATGAAGGGAGCCTTCATCTACCTGGGCTGTATGGAGGGAGCCTTCATCCAGCAGGGCCGGATGAGGGGAGCCCTCATACGACGCGCTCTGTATGAAGGGAGCCTTCATACAGGCTCCCGGAAGCCCAAGGCCCACCCGCGCGAAAGCTCTCAAAGGCCTAAAGGGGTTACCGCGGCCGGCATGGGGACGTCGACCCAACGACCGCGCTGACAAGGTTTGTCCGCCATCGGGCAGGAGTGCCCTACCGTTCGTTTGGGGAGCCCCGACCCGACTATGGTGGAGCAGATCCTGAGTGAGGGGAGGAGCGAGCGCCATCGACATCCGGCTTCTAGGCCCGTTCACCGTGAGCGTCGGCGGCAAGTCACTCCCGCTCACGAGCAGCAGGCAGCGTGCGCTGCTGGCCACGCTGGCACTTTCCGCGGGGCGCCTGGTTTCGATCGACGCGCTCGCGCGGGCGGTCTGGGGTGAGGAGCCACCCGAACGGATTCGCGGCAGCCTGCAGACCTATGTGATGCGGCTGCGCAAGCATCTGGGCGACGAGGCGGTCGTCACCGAGCAGGACGGCTACCGGCTCGCCATCGATCCGTCCGTCGTGGACGCGCTGCGCTTCCTCCGGCTGCTGGACTCCGCCGCCGAGCAGGGGGACACGGGCAAGGAGCGCGCGCTGCTGGGCGAGGCGCTCGAGCTGTGGGCAGGCAGTCCCTTGGAGGGCGTCGGATCCGCGGTGATCGTCGAGGACTGGGCGCCGTTGCTCACTGAGCGGTACCTGTTCGCGGTCGAACGCCGGATCGACCTCGACGCCGACGTGGCACCGGATTCCGACCTCGCCGCCGAGCTGACCGATCTGGTCGCGCAGCATCCGCTGCGGGAGTCGTTGTGGGAACGGCTGGTCCGGGTGCTCGCCCGCTCCGGCCGCCGCGCCGAGGCGTTGGCCCGGTACGCGAAGCTGCGCGAGCTGCTCGCCGACGAACTCGGCGTCGAGCCGGGCGCGCGCCTGCGGCGGCTGCACGCCGAACTGCTCAGCACCGACTCCGAACCCGCGCCGGCGCCCCAGGTCGCCGAGGTGCCGCGCCAGCTTCCCTTCGACGTCGCGAGTTTCACCGGGCGCGACGCCGAACTCGCCCAGCTCGACCGGTTCCTGGCCGACCGGCGTGGCCGCTCGACCGCGATCGCGGTGATCGAGGGCACCGCCGGGGTCGGCAAGACCTCGCTCGCCGTGCACTGGGCGCATCTGGTGCGCGACCAGTTCCCGGACGGGCAGCTGTTCCTGGACCTGCGCGGGCATTCCGCGGCGACCCCGATGACCCCGGACGCCGCGCTCGCGCGGATCCTGCGCGCGGTCGGGGTGGCCGCCGAGACCATTCCCTCCACAGTGGAGGAACGCTCGGCCATGCTCCGCAGCCGGCTGGCCGAAGCCAGGATGCTGATGCTGCTGGACAACGCCCACGACGCCAACCAGGTTCGCCCGCTGCTGCCCGGATCCGGCAACCTGGTGGTCGTGACCAGCCGGAACCAGTTGCGGGGCCTGGTCGCGCGCGAGGGCGCGCACCGCCTGCCGCTGCGCTCCTTCGACACGGCCGACGCGACCGCGCTGCTCGCGGGCAGCGTCGGGTACGAGCGGCTGCAGGCCGAGCCGGACGCCGTCGCGGAGCTCGCGGAACTGTGCGGGCGGCTGCCGCTCGCGCTCGCGCTGGCTGGCGAGCGGGCGTCGCGGTTCTCGGAGCTTTCGATCGCCGGGATCGTCGACGAGCTCAGGGATCAGCGGGTCCGGCTCGACACCCTGCGCGACCCGCAGGACGCGGGCACCGACCTGCGTGCGGCCTTCTCATGGTCCTACAACGCTTTGCGCCCGGCGGCCGCGCGGATGTTCCGCCTCCTGGGACTGCATCCCGCGATGGACATCGGCTTGCCGGCCGCGGCGGTGCTGGCGGGCAGTTCCGTGCGCGAGGCGCGGGAGCTGCTCGACCAGCTCGCGTCGGCGCACCTGATCAACCAGCCGCGCACCGATCGGTACCAGTTCCACGATCTGCTCCGGGTCTACGCGGCGGAACTGTCCGAGCAGGAGGACGACGCGAGCGAGTCCGAGGTCGCGATGCGGCGGCTGCTCGACTGGTATCTCTGCGCGCTCGCCGAGGCGAACCAGCTGGTGCGCCCCGACCTGGTCGCCGACGGCGTCGTGCTGCCGGTCTCGAGCGGGCCGAAGATGAGTTTCTCCGATCATGCCGAGACCATCGGCTGGTACGTGACCGAGCGGGCGACACTGGTCGCGCTGGTTTCCGAGGCCGCGCAACGCGGCTGGTCGGCGTCGTCGTGGAAGCTCGCCTGGCTGCTGCGCGGGCTTTTCGCCGAGCGTCATGACATCGATGACTGGATCGGCTCCGCCGAGGTCGCGGTCCGGTCCGTCCGCGAGGCCGGCGACCTGCTGGGGCTGCAGTACGCGGCCAACAACCTCGGCTCCGCGTATCTGCGCGCCGCGCGCACCGACAGCGCGCTGGAGGCGCTGGAGGAGGGCAGGAAGGCGGCGGCCGACAGCGGCGGAAGCGTGGTCACCGCGGCGATCCTGAGCAACCTCGCCGGCGCCTACTACCAGCGCAAGGAATACGAGAAGGCGTATCGGTACGGCACCGAATCGGTGCTGATCGCGCGCGAACGCGGGCAGAAGACCTACGTCGCGCACGCGCTGCTCAACATCAGCGCCAACTGCATCGGGCTGGAAAGGTTCGAAGAGGCGGCCGAACACGCCCGTGGCGCTTCCGAGGCGTTCGACTCGCTCAGCGACCGCTATCACGCCGCCCTTTCGCTCGGAAATGTCGGCGAAGCACTGGCGGGCGCCGGTAAATACGACGAAGCGATCGAGACATGTGAGCGCGCGCTGTCACTCTTACGGGAACTCGACGCGGGTGGCGGCGGCGCCGACTACGGCACGATCGACATTCTGATCACGCTCGGCCGGGTGCTGGTCCAGACCGGTGAGCGCACGGCAGGCGCGGAGAAATGGGCCGAGGCGCTGGCGGTGTGCCAGCGCCTCGGCGACCCCCGGACGGAAGATCTGCTGACGCTGCTGGCCTCGTTGCCACCAGCGGTGTGACCGCGGAGGGAGATGCGCCGCACCCCTAGACCGGCGCATCTCACCTCTACGCGTTGACCGGTCTAGTACAGCAGCGATCGCTGTCAGTGCGCTGTCAGCGGCCTGACACTTGAGCTGGTTTTAAGGTTCTTGATCCCGACTTAAGGTTTTTCGGCCCTCGAGGGGTCCGGAGTCGGCAGCGGACTGGGGAAATAGTCGGCCGAAACGAGCTTAGGGCCATTGCTGCCCGAAGGCGCGCTGAACGACAAGATCCACAGCGAGCCCTTTTTGCTCGGCACGACACCGCCCCGTGCGGCTGTCAGCTCGACGCCGTCGCGATCGGCCAGCGTGCTGACCACGTCCGGGATCACCCCGCCCTGGCTCGACACCAGCGGTGTCCCGCCATCACCCGCGATCGCGAGCAGCCGCGCGACGCCGAGCACGGGATCGGGCCAGTAGCCCTCTTCCGAGAGCAGCACCTCGTGGCGGATGTCGACTGCCAAGTCGTCGGCGACACCCTGGACAGTCTGTACACACCGCAGCCTCGGCGCGGCCAGCACGCGGTCGACGCCGAACAGCGGCGCGAGCTTGCGCAGCCCTTCGGCCTGCCGGAACCCGGCGTCGGCCAGCGGGCGCAGGTCGTCGTCGCCGCGCCATTCGCTGCGCTTGCCCGCTTTCGCGTGCCGCACGAACAGCATGGTGGTCAGCCGGGCGGGCGCGGAGGCGAACGCCTTGAGGATGTCGACGTCGGCAGGCCTGGTGAGGATGTCCTCCGCGTCGGCCAGGCTGAGCCAGCGCAGCTCGTCGACCTCTTCGTTGGGCTCGAACCCGCCTTCGACGGCCTCGGCCGCGAAGTAGTCGACCGTCTTCGGCACCGGCTTGCCCTTGACGAGCACCGGATAGCGGATCTGCCCGAGATACCGGCCGAGCACCGCGCGGAACCCGGTCTCCTCGTCGATCTCGCGGACCGCGGCTTCGGCGATCGTCTCGCCGGAGTCGAGCTTGCCCTTCGGCAGCGACCAGTCGTCGTAGCGGGGCCGGTGCACGACGGCGAGCGACAGTTCACCGCCGATGTCGCGCCACAGCACGGCACCGGCGGCTCTGATCAGGGAGCTCATCCAGCCGCACCATGCTTCTTCGCGAGTTCCGTCTGATGATCCCTGACCTGCGCCACGTCGGTCGGGAACGGCGTCCATTCGCCGGTGGCGCCGAGCACCCAGCAGCGGGTCGACGGCGCGAGCGCGGACTCGAACATGTCGTCCAGCTGCCCGGTGAGCTTGGGATCCTTGACCCGCACCAGCGCTTCGATCCGGCGGTCGAGGTTGCGGTGCATCATGTCCGCGCTGCCGATCCAGTGCGTGCCACCGGCGCGGAAGTGGAACACCCGCGAGTGCTCGAGGAAGCGGCCGAGGATCGAGCGCACCCTGATGTTCTCGCTGAGCCCCTCGACACCCGGCTTCAGCGCGCAGATCCCGCGCACCACCACGTCGACGGGCACACCGGCCTGCGAGGCGTGGTACAGCGCGTCGATCACCTGCTCGTCGACGAGTGAGTTGCACTTGAGCCGGATACCGGCCTGCTGCCCGGCGCGGGCGAGCTCGATCTCCTCGCCGATGCTGCGGACGATGCCGCGGCGGATGCCGTGCGGCGAGGTGAGGATGTTGCGGTAGGTGTCCTGGCGCGAATAGCCGGTGAGCACGTTGAACAGGTCGGTCAGGTCGGCGCCGATGGTCGGGTCCGCGGTCAGCAGGCCCAGGTCCTCGTACAGGCGCGCGGTCTTCGGGTTGTAGTTGCCGGTGCCGATGTGGCAGTAGCGGCGCAGGGTCGAGCCCTCCTGGCGGATGACCATCGACACCTTGCAGTGCGTCTTCAGCCCGACGAGGCCGTATACCACGTGCACGCCCGCGCGTTCCAGCGTGCGCGCCCAGGTGATGTTGGCCTGCTCGTCGAAGCGGGCCTTGATCTCGACCAGCGCGACGACCTGCTTGCCCGCCTCGGCGGCGTCGATCAGCGCGTCGACGATCGGGGAGTCACCCGAGGTCCGGTAGAGCGTCTGCTTGATCGCGAGGACCTTGGGGTCGGCCGCGGCCTGCTCGATGAAGCGCTGCACGCTGGTGGAGAAGGAGTCGTACGGGTGATGCACCAGCACGTCGCCCTCGCGCAGCGTGGCGAAGACGCTCTTCGGCGTCTCGCGCTCGCCGAACGCGGGATGCGTCGCGGGCACGAACGGCGGGTCCTTGAGCTCCTTGCGGTCCACTCCGGACAGTTGGAACAGGCAGGTCAGGTCGATCAGGCCGGGCACCTCGACCACGTCGCGCGGGTCGACCTCGAGTTCGCGCAGCAGCAGCTCGAGCATGTGCTCGCTCATGTCCGAGGCGACTTCCAGCCGGACCGGCGGGCCGAACCGGCGCTGCGCCAGCTCGCGCTCGAGCGCCTGCAGCAGGTCCTCGTCGCGGTCCTCCTCGACCTCGAAGTCGGCGTTGCGGGTGACCCGGAACACGTGGTGCTCGGTCACCTCCATGCCGGTGAACAGCTCGCCGAGGTGCGCGGCGATCAGCTCTTCGAGCGGGAGGAAGGTGGCCGTGCGGTTCTCGCGCTGCTGCTCGATGCGGACCAGCCGGGGCACGTTGTTCGGCACCTTGACGCGGGCGAACCGCTCGGTGCCGCCCTCGGGGTCGCGCACGGTGACCGCGAGGTTGAGCGAGAGGCCGGAGATATAGGGGAACGGGTGCGCCGGGTCCACCGCCAGCGGGGTGAGCACCGGGAAGATCTGCTCACTGAACAGGTTCGACAGCCGGAGCTGGTCGGCACCGTCCAAATCGGACCATCCGACGATGCGGATGTCCTGTTCCGCCAGCTGGGGGCGCAGGTGCCGTTCGAAGGCGCCGGCCTGCCGCTCCACCAGGTCCTGGTTGCGCTTGGCGATGTAGGCCAGCTGCTCGCGCGGGGTGAGCCCGTCCGCGCTGCGCACCGAGAGGCCGGTTTCGTCACGGCGTTTCAGCCCGGCCACCCGCACCATGTAGAACTCGTCCAAATTGGACGCGAAGATGGCCAGGAACTTGGCCCGCTCCAGCAGCGCCTGCGACTCGTCCTCGGCCAGCGCCAGCACGCGCGCGTTGAAGTCCTGCCACGAGAGCTCCCGGTTGAAGTACCGGTCATCGGGCAGTGTCTCCACGGTCGCGCCCGCGGTCGGCGTCACCGCGGGGGGAGCCGACGGGACCGCGTGGAACTGCTGCGGCCTGCTGGCCGCGCCTCCGCGGGTCGCGCGGGGTTTCGCGGTCGGCTGGCGCTTGGTCGTCGCGGGCTTCGCCGCGGGGGGTTTGGCCTTACGGCGGGTCACCGGTGTCGATCCGTCGTCGTTGCTCACGTGGCCCATTCTTCACCACTTCGCGCCCGAATGCGCATACCGTCTTGGACGCTCGGGTGAACACCTGAATCACATGTGTCACAAAGGTGAACAGTGCCGATCCAAGATCGCCTTCGTGTGTTCCCCGACACCCAGCAGGCGCGCTTCGAGAAGATCGTCCGCGGTGTCCACATCACTGCGCAGCGACAGGCGGGCGTCGAGCGTGAGCGCCCCCGAATTCGCGTGCCTGCCTGCGGATCCGACCCCGAACAGCGGGTCGAGCGGCAGGCCGGGAGCGGAAATGAGGAACGTCGTCCCGGTGCCCTGGCGGTCGGGGGAGAAGGCACGCCTGCCCCCGGCCAGCGCGATGGCGGCGCCGAGATCGACCGCCCGCAATGCGGGCAGGTCCGCCTGCAGTGCGCCGACGATCACATTCGGGTCACCGGCGCGCAGTACTGATTCGCCATATTGATAAGCGGCGTTGAGACCACCCGCGCCCGGTTCCGCCACAATTTCCACGCTGAGTGATTTGACCGATTCGATCGCTTCCGGATCCGCCGCGACCACCAGCACCCGCCGGACCCCTGGCGCCGCGGTGGCCGCCGTGAGCGTGTCGAGCGCCAGCGCCAGCACCAGTTCCGCGTGGTGGACGTCGTCGCCTGGCGACGTCAGCGCGCCGCGCAGCCGCGACTTGCCGTCGCGGGGCGGTTTCAACGGGACGACCAGGTCCACCGTAGGTGCCACCCCACCATCTTTACCGAATACAGAGCGCGTGGTGCAGGATCCTCTCCAGTGCTCGCATGAATCTGCTCGCACATGGATCTAGGAGGAGGAGCCTTGGCTCGGCGTGAGAAGGGCGGCTTCTGGGTGGGGCTGGCCGCCGCACTGTTCTATCCGGCGACCGCTTTGGTGGCGAAGCGGGTCTACCTCGACGCGGCGAAGATCCCGCGCGAGGGACCGGCGCTGCTGGTGATGAACCACGTCTCGCACCTGGACCCGGTCGTCGACGCGGTGTTCGTGCACCGCTGCAAGCGGGTGCCGCGGTTCCTCGGCAAGGAGAGCCTCACCCGGATGCCGATCTTCGGCAAGATCTTCACCGGCTCCGGCCAGATCCCTGTCTCCCGCGGCTCGGCGGCGGCCGGCGACAGCCTCAAGGCCGCCCACCAGGCGCTGCGTGACGGCAAGCTGGTGGTGGTCTACCCGGAGGGCACGATCACCAAGCGCGAAGACGGCTGGCTCGACAAGCCGTTCACCGGCGCGGCCAGGATGGCGCTCGAGAACGACATCCCGGTCATCCCGGTCGCGCGGTGGGGCACCAACCACGTGTTCAACGGGTACACGAAGAAGTTCACCCCGTTCCCGCGCAAGACCATCACGCACCTGGTCGGCGACCCGATCGACCTGTCGGCCTACCGCGGCGGCCGCACCCGCAGCGCGACGCTGTTGCGCGAGGTCACCGGACTGATCATGGACGACATCACCAAGCTCTTGGCCGAGATCCGCCAGGAGCAGCCGCCCGCGAAGGACGAGGACTGAGAATGTTCGCCAAGGACTTGCAGCGGATCACGGTGCTCGGGGCGGGCTCGTGGGGCACGGCCTTCGCGAAGGTCCTCGGCGACGCGGGCCGCGACGTCACCATCTGGGCGCGCCGCGAGTCGGTGGCCGCGGAGATCGCGCAGGAGCACACCAACGGCTCGTACCTGCCGGACGTGAAGCTGCCTTCGCGGATCACGGCGACCGCGGACCCCGCCGCGGCGCTGGACGGCGCCCAGGCCGTGGTGCTGGCGGTCCCGTCGCAGAGCCTGCGCGCGAACCTCTCGGCGTGGAAGGGCCTGCTCTCGCCCGATTCGGTGCTGGTGAGCCTCGCGAAGGGCGTCGAGCTCGGCACGCTGAAGCGGATGAGCCAGGTCATCGCCGAGATCGCCGAGGTCCCCGACGGGCAGATCGTGGTGGTCTCCGGCCCGAACCTGGCCCGCGAGATCGCCCAGGGCCAGCCGTCGGCCGCGGTGGTCGCGTGCAGTGATCACGAACGCGCGGTCGCGGTGCAGCGTGCCTCGTTCAACTCGTACTTCCGGCCGTACACCAACACCGACGTGGTCGGCTGCGAGCTGGGCGGCGCCTGCAAGAACGTCATCGCGCTCAGCTGCGGGATGGCGGCCGGGCTCGGCCTCGGCACCAACACGATGGCGACATTGATCACCCGTGGCCTCGCCGAGATGGCCCGCCTCGGCACGAAGCTCGGGGCGGACCCGCTCACCTTCGCCGGGCTCGCCGGCGTCGGCGACCTGGTGGCGACCTGCTCGTCGCCGCTGTCGCGCAACCGGACCTTCGGCGAGCGCCTCGGCCGCGGCGAGACCCTCGAGCAGGCTCAGCTCGCGGCAGGCGGCCAGGTCGCGGAGGGGGTGAAGTCGTGCACCTCGATCCGGGAGCTGGCGATGAGCCTCGGCGTCGACATGCCGATCACCGACGCCATGCACCGGGTCTGCCACGAGGGCGTCGACCCCCGCAAGGCGGGCGCCGAGCTGCTGGGCCGCTCGCAGAAGCACGAGTGGTCGTAGGTTTCTTCGAAAGAGCCCAGGTTCTCCCAAACTGCGAGATGGGTTGACCGAGAGTAGCCGGGGCTGGTTCCATTGATGGCATGTTCGCGACACGAATGACCGAGAGGCGCGGTGCCCAGCACCCCAGCCCGGTTTCGTGTGCGCTGTGTCGTTGTTGTCGGTGAACCCAGCCCCGGCCCTGTTCGACACCTTCCGCTTTCGAGGACCCCTCATGTTCGCCGTACCTGACAACACCCTGCTCGTTCCCGAGAACCCCGCACTGCGTCACCCGGTCCGCGTCGCGCTCGAGTTCGCGGCCGACCGCGGGCGCTGGGGCCACCTCCTGCGCTACGACCCCGACGAGCGCTTCCACGCGCTCATCTCGGCCGACGAGCGCGAGGAGATCTGGCTCATGTCCTGGCTGCCAGGCCAGCAGACCGACCTGCACGACCACGCCTTCAGCTCGGGCGCGTTCACCGTGGTCGACGGCGCGCTGACCGAGACGGTCGCCCGCCGCGCCCCCGGCGGCCGCGCGATCACCGAGTCACACGCCCTGGTGACCGGCCAGTCCCGCGTCTTCGGGCCCGGCTACGTCCACCAGGTCGTCAACGACGGCCCGGACCCGGCGATCAGCATCCACGTCTACCGCGACGGCGGCCGCGACATGCGGCCGTTCCACCTGGACCCCCGCTTCGGCCCCGTCCAGCTCTAGCCCCAAGGGTCGTGAGTGGTACGGCCGGTTCTAACCGGTCAAAACACTCACGACCCCGAAGCGCCGCGGAGGCGGAACTCGGCCGGGACGCTCAGGCCCGCCGCCAGCGTCAGGTACAGCAGGACGCGGGCCTTGCGCGGGTCCAGCCAGCCCGCCATGGTCACGCCCATGCCGATGAGGTCCGCCTCCGCGCCGCGGTAGCCGTACGTGCCGCGGAACGTCGTGCCAGCGCCCGTCCGCGAAGCGACGACCACCGGGATACGGGTGAGCGCCCGCTCGATCGCGTCGGCCATCCGGTCCGAGACGTGCCCGACCCCGCTCGCGGCCAGCACCACCCCAGCCGCGCCCGCCTCGACGACCGCGTCGAGCACCGCGCCCGAATCGTCGAGCCCGCTTTCCAGCAGCGGGATCAGCAGGTCCGAGCGCGGCGCGGGGAGCGCGGGCAGGCGCGGGCCTGCGGGGTGGAAGTAGTGCACGGCGCCCTCCGCGACCATGCCCACCGGCCCGGCGGGCGCCGACGAGAACGCCTCCAGGTGGCTCGAATGCGCCTTCCGGGCCCAGCGCGCCTGGTGGATGTCGTCGTTGAACGCCAGCAGCGCGCCACGGCCCCGGCTCGACGGCGCCGCCGCCACGGTCAGCGCGTTCGCCAGGTTGGCGGGTCCGTCCGGGCTGAGCAGGCTCGGATGCCGCATCGCGCCGGTGAGCACGACCGGCCGCTCACCAGGCCAAATGCATTCGAAGAAGTAGGCCGTCTCTTCGAGCGTGTCCGTGCCCTGCACCACGACGATCCCGTCGGCCTCCTGCGCGGCCGCCCACTCATAACAGCTGGTCAGCCCCGCGAAAGTGAGCGAAGTGCCGGGAATGGTCGATAGCGTCGCCGCCCGCACGTCGACGTCGAGTTCGACCCCGTCGAGCAGTTCGGCGGCGGTCAGCGTCGGCACGACCCCGCGTTCCGCCGGTGCCATGGAAATGGTTCCGCCGAGCGCGGCGACGGCGATCAAAGGCCTGCTTTTCATGACACGGACTTTATTGAGCCGGGAATTGCTCCGCGATCCGCTTGAGCTTGCTCAACCGCCGATCCCAGCTCGCCGCGAGTTCGGTGAGCCATTGTGCCGACGTTTCGATCGCTTCCGGGCGAACCCGGTAAAGCACTTCGCGCCCCGATCGCCCGCCGCTGACCAGACCGGCGCTTTCGAGCACGTTCAAATGTTTGACGACCGCCTGCCTGCTCACCGGCAGCTGCCCGGCGAGTGTGGTCGCGCTGGCCTGGCCCGCGTCGGCGAGCACGTCGAGCAGCTGCCGCCGCGTCGGATCGGCCAGCGCGGCGAGCACCTCGCCGATTTCGGTCACCCTTGTTCCGCCCATTCCTTCACGACGTTCAGCTGGAACTTCCAGCCTTCATTGTTGCCGTCGTAGGCCTTCTTACGCTCCTCGGCCGTCTTCTTCAGCGACTCGAAACCGCTCTCGACGACCTGCAGCAGCGTGCCGCCTTCCCGCTCCTGCAAGGAGAATTCGACCAGCGTCGAGTCGCCGTCCGGGTCGGGGTAGCCACCGATCCACCGGTACGAGATGTACTTGCGCGGGTCGGTCTTCTCGATCTTCAGCGCGAAGGTCCCGTACTTGGCGTGCTCCACGATGTGCAGCTCGCCCTCCTGGCGGAGCTGCCGCTCGTCGGCGCCGCCTTCGCCGATCCACCAGCCTGGTTCCGTTACCAGGCCCCAAACCCGGTCGATCGGGGCGTTGATTTCCACCTCGCGGGTGATGCTGTCCATGACTGCCTCCTGAGTTGACGTGCTACCCATAGGTTGCACTATCTCCCCGCGATGTGCAACCCCTGGGTAGCACGTCGAGCTCAGTAGGCGAGTTCGCCGGGACTGCGGAGCACGCAGAACTCGTTGCCTTCGGGGTCGGCCAGCACGACCCAGCCGGTGCCGTCCGGCTCACGCTGGTCGGACACGAAGCCCGCGCCGATTTCCAGCAGGCGGCCCACTTCTTCGTCCCGCGTGCGGTCACTCGGGCGTAAGCAGACATGCACCCGGTTCTTCACCGACTTCTCCTCGGGCACCCGCTGGAAGAACAGCGTCAGCCCGCCGGCCACCAGCTCGACGATGGCTTCGGGGTCACCGGGGAAATCCTCCTCGGCCTGCGGGCGGTCGACGACCTTGCTCCAGAAGGAAGCCAGTTTGTAGGGGTCCGCGCAGTCGAACGCGATGTTCTGTACGAAAGAACTCATGCGCGGCAGATTACGCCCGCGAGGCCGGGATATAGCGGGCTTTATCCCGTTTCACGCGAGTCGCAGACCCGCGGACCGGTGCACCTTCCGGTCCGCGTCGACGATGAAGACCTCGCAGTCCTGCTCGGCCGCCCAGGCGATCCCGTCCCGCCCCATCGCGAAGATGGCCGTGGCCAACGCATCCGCCGACGTGAGGTCCGGCGCCGCGACCGTCACGCTCACCAGACCCGAGGCCGCCGCGCCGGTCCGGCCGTCCACGATGTGCGAACCCCGTTCGTACGCCGCCGAAGTCGCCACCGCCCCGTCCCGGCTCGCCAGCACGCAGCACAGGACATCCGGTTCGTCGGGATGGCGCACGCCGACCCGCCACGGCCGCCCCGGCGCGGCTTCGCCCGCGGTGACCACGTCGCCGCCCGCGTTGAGGCAGAACCGCGAAGCGCCTGCCGCGCGCAGGATGTCGGCCGCGCGCTGCACGGCCCAGCCCTTCACGACCCCGCACGGGTCGAAACCGCGGCCGGGTGGCCGCGCGCTGAACGCACCGCCGGAAAGTTGTTCGTAGTACGCACAAAGCGCCAGTATCAAGTGCAGCTCGTCGCTCATCTCCTCCAGCGCGAGTTCGCCGCGGTCGTACCGGCTCACCTCGCTGCCGGGCTTGAACGGGCTGAAGCGCTCGTCGACTTCGCGCAGCCACGCGAAGGCGTCGTCCTGCGCGTCGTCGAAACCGTCGACGCTCATCGAGATCGGCAGGCCCATGATGTGCTCGACCCGGTTCATGGCTTTCGCTCGCATTTCAGGATCCCTTGGCGTCGATGGCGGCTTGCAGCGACTTGACGTAGGACTCACTCGTGGAGGTCGCGCCGGACACGGTGTCGATGTCCGCGCTCTGCGCGGCCAGCGCCTCCTCCCGCAGCCGGGGCAGCGCGTCGACGGCCCGGCCGCTGCGCGGCTGCTTCAGCAGCTGGATGTCTTCGATCTTGGTGCCGGAGAACGTGACCTGGACCTGGACGGTTCCGTAGTCACTGCTCTCGGCGGTGCCGGCGACCGTGGTGGTGCCCTCCGCGTTGGTGCCTTCCGATGTGGACGGTGCCTGGGTGGTCGGCGCGGTCGTCTGCGCGACGGTCGTGCTGCCCATCGGTGTCGGCTCGAAGTTCCACACGGCGGCGAAACCACCCGCGGACAGCAGCAGGACGAGAATGGTCTTCTTCACGGCGGCAGATCTCCTTATCCGGCAAGGCTGAAACGTTCGGCGTGCACCTGCTGGCGTGGCACGGAAAGCTCACGCAGGCTCGCCAGCACCGCGTTGGTCATCCCCGGCGGCCCGCAGACGAACACGTCGCGGTCGTTGAGGTCGGGCGCGAGCTTCAGCAGGCTCGCCGGTCCGAGCAGCGGACCGTACGGCCCCGAAACCTGTGACGGCCCGGTCAGCACGTGTACCCGGGCGCCACGGGCGCGGGCCAGCCCGTGCAACTCGTGCAGCAGCACGGCGTCGCGGCTGGAACCGACGCGGTAGATCACCACGACGTGTCCCTTGATCTCTTCGAGCAGCGCACGGATCGGGGTCACGCCGACACCGCCCGCGACGAGCAGCGCGTTCGACCGCGTCTGCTGCAAAGTCGTGAAGGCGCCGTACGGTCCTTCCGCGAACACCCGCGTGCCGACCTTCAGGTTCCGCAGGCTCGCGCTGCCCTCGCCGAGTGCTTTCGCGGTGAGCCGCAACGTCTTGCCGTCCGGCGCGGCCGAAAGTGAGAACGGGTTCGCCTGGAACCAGCGCTCCCGCGTCAGGAACCGCCACAGGAAGAACTGACCGGCGCGCGCGGGCAGCTCGTTCAGCCGCTTCCCGCTCATGTAGACCGAAACCACGTCCGGCGACTCCGGCACGACCGCGACCACGCGCAGCTGATGGCGCAGATTCCGCCACAGTGGCAGCACGACCCGGCCCAGCAGCACCGCGCCCAGCGCGACACCCCAGAGCGTCCACCAATAAGCCTGCGCGAACGGCGAGCTGGTGAACGACTGCCCCAGCGCGATCTGGTGACTGAACGCCAGCACCACCGCCGCATAGGTGTAGAGGTGGATGAAATGCCACGTCTCGTACGCCATCCGCTTGCGCGCGAACCGCGCGGAAGTGCCGCCGATCACCAGGATCAGCGCGAACGCGACGATCGCGCGGAGGATCCCGTCGAGCGTGTTGGCCATCTCGACCAGCTCGTCGACCGGCCCGTTGTTCTCGACCTGCGCGTAGCCGAAGACGATGAAGACCAGGTGCCCCAGCAGTGTCCACAAGAGACCGAATCCGGTCCAGCGGTGCCAGCTGGTCAGCCGGTCCATCCCGAGCCGCCGGTCCAGCCACGGGATCCGCGCGACCAGCAGCAGCTGGAACGCCATGACCAGCGCGCCGTACAGCCCGGCCAGCCTGCCGATGGTGATCAGCGCGTTGCCCGACGGCCCCGCGGCGGCGAACAGCGCGGTGACGACGGCCACGTTGGCGCCGAGGAAGACGTAGAGGCCGGTCCTGGCTGCGACACGGGGTCGAAGTACTGGTGCTTCAGACATGGTGGTCACACGGATGCCCTCTCGAGTCGGTTCACTGCCGAAGACTTTCGTCGGCGAACCTGTGTCAGGTCTGGGGATAACCTGTCGACTTCCTGTCGTGTGAGCTCCCGCCTCGCCCGCGCGCCCGAACTACCGCAGGATGGACCTCGTGAGCAATGAGAAGGTGCGGCTGCTGGTCGTCGACGACGAGCCGCATATCGCCGATCTGGTCGCGACGGTCGCGAGGTATGAGGGCTGGGAAGCGGTCACCGCGGGCACCGGCCAGGACGCGCTGCGTCAAGCCGCGGGTTTCGCGCCGGACATCGTCGTGCTCGACCTGATGCTGCCCGACTTCGACGGCTTCACCGTGCTGGACCGGCTGCGCGACAACGGCACGGCCGTGCCGGTCGTCTTCCTCACCGCCAAGGACGCCACCGCCGACCGCATCGCCGGGCTGACCAGGGGCGGCGACGACTACCTCGTCAAGCCGTTCTCCGTCGAGGAGCTGATGGCCAGGCTGCGCGCGGTGCTGCGCCGCAGCAACGGTCCCGCGTGGAAGCCGTCCGTGCTCGAGGTCGCCGACCTCGTGCTCAACGAGGACACCCGCGAGGTGCGCCGCGCCGGCGCGCTGGTGACGGTCACCCCGACCGAGTACGAGCTGCTGCGCTACCTCATGCGCCGCTCGCCCGCGGTGCTGACCAAGGCCCAGATCCTCGATCACGTCTGGGAGTACGACTTCGGCGGCCGCTCCAATGTGGTCGAACTCGTCGTCTCGCATCTGCGCCGCAAGCTCGACTCGGGACACGAGCCGCTGATCCACACCGTGCGCGGCGTGGGGTACGTGGTGCGCCAGGTGAAGCAGTGAACCTGATGAGACAGTGGCGGGCGTCGCGCCTCGGCACGCGGCTGGCGCTCGGGCTGGCCGCGCTTTCGCTCGTGGTGTTCGCGGTGGTCGGTGTGTTCAGCACCATCTTCATCCGGGAGTTCCTCGCCAACCGGCTCGACGAGCAGCTCACCAAGACCCAGCAGGGACAGGTCGATCCGCTCAAGAACAGCCACGGCAGCCCGTTGCAGTCCTACGGGTGGTACTCGGCGTTGTTCGAGGTGCGCGACGGCGTCGCGAAGGCGAAAGACGGGACCCTGCCGCCGGATTCGAAGCCACTGGCCGAAGTGGCGGAGGCCGCGACGAACACCGAGGTCCTGCGCACGGTGTACGTGAAGGAAGGCTTCTACCGCGTCCGCGCCTGCCCGGTCGACAGGGCGAACAACATCGTCCTCGTCAGCGCCGCGCCGCAGAGCGAACTCGAGTCCACGGTCAGCAGGCTGATCTGGATCGAGGTCGGCGCGTTCGCCGTCGCCTTGGGCGTTCTGGTCCTCTTCGGCCGGATCGTGTTGCGGCGCGGGCTCAAACCACTCGGCGACATGGCGGGCACCGCGCACGACATCGCCTCGCACGACCTCACCGGGAGCCCGGAACTGCCGGTGCGCGCGTCGGGTTCCGGCGGCGGCGCCGAAGTCGAGGAGCTGCGGACCGCGTTCAACGTGATGCTGGAGCACATCGAGAGCTCGCTCGCCGCGCGCACGGCCGCGAACGAGAAGCTACGCCGGTTCATCGCCGACGCGTCCCACGAACTCCGGACGCCGTTGACGTCGATCCGGGGCTACGCCGAGCTTTTCCAGTACGCGGCGGCCAACGAACCGGCCGAGCGCGACGCGCACCTGGCCAAGATCCGGGCGGAGACGGCGCGGATGAGCGTGCTCGTCGACGACCTGTTGTTGTTGGCGCGCTTGGATTCCGTCGAAGCCGACGCGCCGCTGCGGCTCGCGGACACCGACCTCGTCGAGCTCGTCACCGCCGCGGCCGACGCCTTCCGCGCCGGTCATCCCGACCGGCCGCTGACACTCGATCTCGCCGAATCCGCCCGGCTGCGCGCGGATCCGGTGCGGCTGCGGCAGGTGCTCGACAATCTGCTGACCAACGCGGCCGTGCACACCCCGCCCGGCACCCCGGTGACCGTGACCGTCGGTCTCGAAGACGGCATCGTGCTGCGGATCTCCGACGAGGGACCGGGGATCGCGCCGGAGAACCTGCCCCGGATCTTCGACCGCTTCTACCGCGTCGACCACTCACGCACGCGCGGCAACGGCGGCACCGGGCTCGGCCTGGCCGTGGTCAACTCGCTCGTCGCCGCGCATGGCGGCTCGGTCGAGGTGGCCAGCAGGCCGGGCCGGACCACGTTCACCGTCCGGCTGCCCCTCGGCCGCTGACGTGCGCGGGCACCGGCACGACCGGCGGCACCTCCTTGTCGGACTCCGGCTCGCCGAAGACCGTGTAGACCGGCAGCACACCCGCCCACGCGCTGTTCGCCTCCAGGTCTTCCGGCTCGTCGCCGGGTCCCTCGGCGCGCATCTTCACCGACGCCTCGGCCAGGTCCAGCGCCAGCACGGACACCGCGGCGAACTCCTTGGCGTTGACGTCGCGCGCGTGCTCCCATGAACCGGGCGCGAGGTGATCGCTGATCACGTGCAGCGCGTGCATCTTCGCCTCGGGCTCGGTCACCGGCTTCGCCTCGCCGTAGACCATCGCGCTGCGGTAGTTCATCGAATGGTTGTTGACCGAGCGCGCGTAGACGATGCCGTCGAGCAGCGTCACGGTCACGCAGACCTCGATGCCGGTCGCCGCCTTCCGCATGCTGGCCGCGCCGGTCGAGCCGTGCAGGTAGAGCGTGTCACCGTCGCGGCCGTAGCCGGTCGGGACCACCATCGGGACGCCGTCACGCACGACGCCGAGGTGGCAGATCAGCGCCTCGTCGAGCACGGAGTAGAGCGTCGCCCGGTCGGTCACCGCGCGGATCTTCTTCCGGCCGAGTGTGGTCCGTCCGGTCGGGGAAAGGGGTGGCAGCTCGGTCATGCCCCCAGTCTCGCCGGGGTCAGTGGCATTACGGAATGGCCAATTTGTGTATGATTGAGCAGTCCACTTCGAGGAGGCCCGGTGTCCGAAACCGCGTTGCCCGTGCGGCTCGACCGCAAGTCGGAGCTGCCGTTGGCGGTGCAGCTCGCCGACGCGCTGCGCGACGCGGCCGCCACCGGGCACCTGCGCGGCGGCGACCGGCTGCCGTCCACCCGCGCGCTCGCCGAACGCCTCGGCGTGAGCCGCACGGTCACCTCCGCCGCCTATGAACAACTGCATGCCGAAGGCTGGATCGCCGGCCGCCACGGTTCAGGCACGTATGTGACGACTTCGCCGCCCGGCTCGCGTTCGGTCAGCGGCGCCGTGCCCGGCGAGGTCAGGGATCGCACCGATCTGCTCGACCTCACCCCGGGCGTGCCCTGGGCCGACGGGCTCGATCGCGCCGCGTGGCGCCGGGCCTGGCGTGCCGCGGGCGACCCGATGCCCGCCTACCGCGAGCATCGCGCGGGACTGCCGGACTACCGCGCGGCGGTCACCGAACATCTTTTGCGCCACCGCGGTCTCGCGACGCACGCGGTGCTGTCGACCGGCGGGACCACGGCCGCCGTCTTCGAACTCGCGGGCGCGGTGCTCAGCCGTGACGACGTCGTGGCGATCGAAGAACCCGGCTACCAGCGTGCCGTCCAGACGTTCCGCCGCGCCGGGCTGCGCGTGGTCGGCGTGCCCGTCGACGGCGAAGGCCTGCGCCCGGACGCGATCCCGCAGGGCGTGCGCGCGGTCTACTGCTCTCCGGCGCACCAATATCCGATGGGCAGCCGGATGAGCGCGTCGCGCCGGGTCGAGCTGGTCGACCGCGCGCGCACCGACGGCATCCTGCTGATCGAAGACGACTACGACGGCGAGCTGCGCTTCGACGTGGCGCCGTTGCCGTTGCTGGCGGCGCTCGCTCCGGACGTCGTCGCGCATCTGGGCACCACGAGCAAGATCCTCACGCCGACACTCGGCGCCGGATGGATGGTGGCGCCGCCACCCGTCGCCGCGGCCGTGCTCGAGTACCGCGAACGCACCGGCACCCGGCCGTCGCCCGCGGGCCAGCGCATCGTCGTCGAACTCGCCAGGCACGGCGACCTCGGCCGTCACCTGCGCAAACTCCGCCGTGAGCTGTCCGAGCGCCGCACGATGCTCTCGGCGGCACTGTCCGCGGCGGGCATCCCGCTGCTCGGCGACGACGCCGGCGCGCACCTGGTCGTCCCGTTCGACTCCGCCGAGACCGAACGCGCCCGGCTCGCCGAAGCCGAACGCGCCGGCATCCGCCTCGACGGGCTCGCCAGGCACTTCGCGGGCACGCCGACCGTGCACGGCGTGGCGATCGGTTACGCGGGGTGTTCGCGTGAGGCGCTGGCCTCGGCCCTGCCCACGCTCGTCGGGTTGCTTGGCAAGCGCCCGGTAGGGTGACCTGCCATGAGTAAGACTCGAGTCGCGGTCGTGTTCGGTGGCAGGAGCAGCGAACACCCGGTGTCCTGCGTATCCGCCGGCAGCATCCTGGCGAACCTGGACGCGGAGCGGTTCGAGATCGTCCCCATCGGCATCACCCGCGAGGGTGGCTGGGTGCTCGGCACTTCCGACGCCTCGCAGCTGGCGATCCGGGGCACCGAGTTCCCCTCGGTCACCGACGGCAAGTCACTCGTGCTGAGCGGCCGCAACGTCGTCTCGCTGGAGCGCGGCGCCGAGGTCGGTGTGCTGTCGTCGGTGGACGTCGTGTTCCCCGTGCTGCACGGCGCGTTCGGTGAGGACGGCACCATCCAGGGCCTGCTCGAACTCGCGGACATCCCGTACGTCGGCCCCGGCGTGCTCGCCAGCGCGTCGGCGATGGACAAGGCCACGGCGAAGAAACTCCTTGCCGCGGAAGGACTTCCGGTCGGCACGTACGTCGAGCTGTCGCGCCGCGCGACGACGCTGACCGAAGAGCAGCGCGACAAGCTCGGCCTGCCGGTGTTCGTGAAGCCGTCGCGTGCGGGCTCGTCGATCGGCATCAGCAAGGTCACCGACTGGTCGCAGCTCGACGCCGCGATCGAGCTGGCGCGTCAGACCGACCCCAAGGTGCTCGTCGAAGCCGCGGTCGTCGGCCGCGAGGTCGAATGCGGGGTCCTGGAGTTCCCCGACGGCCGTGTCGAGGCGTCGCTGCCAGCGGAGATCCGGGTGCTCAGCGAGGAAGCCGAGGCCTGGTACGACTTCGAGACCAAGTACGTCGGCGAGGACGCCGAACTCGACATCCCCGCCAAGCTCGACGACGAGATCATCGAGCGGGTGCGTGCCACGGCGCTGCGTGCCTTCGAGGCGCTCGACTGCCAGGGCCTGGCCCGGGTCGACTTCTTCGTCGGCGCGGACGGCGAGCTGACCATCAACGAGGTCAACACCATGCCCGGGTTCACCACCACCTCGGCCTACCCGAAGATGTGGGCCGTCACCGGCGTCGACTACCCGACACTGCTGACGACCCTCGTCGAGACCGCGATCGCGCGGGGCACCGGCCTGCGCTAGCTGTCGTAGACGAACCAGTCGCCGCCCTCGAACTTGAGGGTCTGGGTGCCGAGCTCGTTCTCCGCGAACTTCACGCTCGCCTTGATGGCTTTGGCCGGAATCTGGATCTGAGTGGCGCTGACCTTCTTCACCGCGGCGGCGTCGATCGTCGCGCTGCGCAGCGCTTCCTTCTGCTTCGCCGAGATCATGCCGAACATGATGGTCATGGTCTGCTTGCACGGGCCGAAGCCGTCTTTTTCGGCCTTCTTGGCCGCGGGGGCCCCGATGTCACACAGCACGTCGAGGTCCTGGTTGCCGAGTGCGCGCAGGAACTTCGTGTAGCGCGCGATCCCGCCTTCGACGGACGAGTCGGAGCCTTCGGCCTTCTCGCTGGTCGGAGTCGGGGATGCCGAGCTGGACGACGGGGCCGTCGTGGGCGCGGGCGCGCTGCTCGACGGCACCGGGGACGGCGGGGGAGCCGATTCGGTCTTGTCGTCACAGGCGGTGAGCGCCAGCGCCAGCAGCGCGGCGCCGATCCAGGCAAGTTTCCTCTGCACGCCCGGATGCTAACCCGCTGTGTTCGGCGCCGCCCGCGAAACGCTAAAACTTGAGCGGCTGCGGCGGGAGCGCCGCGACGACGGCGTCGGAAATGCTCTGCAGCGGGCCGGTGCCCGCCGAACGCGGGATGGTGAGCGCGACGTACACCGAGCGATCCACCAGGTACCAGGTCGAGACGCCATCGGACTCGATCGGCAGCCACTGGGCGCCGTTGATCGTGCGCAGCTGCGCGGTCTGCGTCAGCTCAGAAGGCTTATCAAGCCCGCAGCGCAGCACGACTGCTTCAGTGCCCCAGGCGACGGTCGCGGCGGGCGCCGGCTCGGCGAGCTCACGACGGGACAATTTCTTGCCGTTGGATGTCAGGTCGGCGGGCAGTCCGCCGACGAGCTTGGCGCAGTCGGCCGAGCCTGCCTGCGGCGCGGGGACCGAGACCAGCGGCAGCGGGGCGGTGTCGCCCTCGGGCTCGGCCGTGCTGCCCCTCAGTCCGAAGTAGGCGACCCCACCAGCGAAAACCACGGCGAGCACCGCCGCGACGATGAGCAGTGCACGCGGCGGCGCGCCGTTGTCCGTTTCAGCCACCCGCTAACTACAGCATGGGTTACAGGTGCACCACGGGGCAGGTCAGCGTCCGAGTGATCCCGTCCACGTTCTGCACCTTCGCGACGACGAGCTGGCCCAACTGGTCGACGCTGTCCGCGGCGGCGCGGACGATCACGTCGTACGGCCCGGTGACATCCTCGGAGCTCGTCACGCCAGGGATGCCGGAGATCTCAGCGGCCACGGCCGCCGCCTTGCCGACCTCGGTCTGGATGAGGATGTATGCGTGAACCACGGCGCGCCCCTTCGTCTGGATCGATCGGCTCAAGGTAGGAACGTTGTGGGTGTCGCCAGCAACGTACAAGAAACATAGGGCATCCGACTATCGGTGATCAGCATTCGTTGTTCAAGAACGAACGGAGGTGACAGGTGTCACCACAGAATTCTCAGGTCACGGTGGGTGAGACGGGCGAGTTCGGCCTGATCCGCGCCGTGACGAAAGGGCGGAAGCAGCCCGCGCCGACCCTGCTCGGCCCCGGTGACGACGCCGCCGTGGTCGCCACGCCGGACGGCAGGGTGGTCGCGAGCACGGACGTGCTGGTCCAGGGCGTGCACTTCCGCTTCGACTGGTCCAGCCCCGGCTACGTCGGGCGCAAGGCGGTCGCGGTCAACCTCGCCGACATCGCCGCGATGGGCGCGACGCCCACCTCGGTGCTCATCGGCCTCGCCTGCCCGCCGGACACCCCCACGGCGGTGATCACCGAGCTCGTCGACGGCATGTGGGTCGAGGCCTCGGCGGTCGGCGTCGGCATCGTGGGCGGCGACATGGTCCGCGCGGACCAGCTGGTGATCAGTGTCACGGCGCTCGGCGACCTCGGCGGCCGCGCGATGATCACCCGCTCCGGCGCCCGCCCCGGCGACGTGCTCGCCGTCCGCGGCAGGCTCGGCTGGGCGGCGGCCGGTCTCGCCGTGCTGGGCCGTGGTTTCCGCTCGCCGGTCGGCGTCGTCAACGCCCAGCGCTGCCCCGAGCCGCCCTACGACGCCGGCCCGCAGGCCGCCGAGGCGGGCGCGACCTCGATGATCGACATCTCCGACGGCCTGCTGGCCGACCTTGGCCACATCGCGGCCGCCTCCGAGGTCGGCATCGACGTCCAGACCGAACGCCTGGAGATCGCCACCCGGCTGCTCGAAGTCGGCTCCGCGCTCGGCGCGGACCCGTTGACCTGGGTGCTGACCGGCGGCGAGGACCACGCGCTGGCGGCGACCTTCGCGCCGGGCCCGCCGCTGCCGGAAGGCTGGCGGCGCATCGGCTCGGTGACCATGCCGGGCACCGGCGTGACCGTCGACGGGAAGCCCTACGAAGCACCGCCCGGCTGGGAACACTGGCGATGAAAAGTGCGAGGAAAAGTGTCGTACCCGTCGCCTAGTGTGCTGGTCATGGACATCCGCACGGTCGATTACGTCCACCCGGACGCGGTGAAGCTGATCGCCGAGGTGCAGCAGGAGTACGTCGAGCGGTACGGCGGGCCCGACGCCACGCCCGTCGACCCCGCCGACTTCGTGCCGCCGAACGGGCTGTTCCTCGTGGGCTACCTGGACGACGTGCCGATCGCCTGCGGGTCGTGGCGGGTCGCGACGGCCGAAGGACTGCGCTCCGGCGACGCCGAGCTGAAGCGCATGTACGTCACGCCTTCCGCGCGTGGCAAGGGTTTCTCGCGCGATCTGCTCGCCGAGCTCGAGCGCACCGCTTTCGCGGCGGGCCGCACGCGTGCCGTGCTGGAGACGGGCACGCTGCAGCCGGAGGCGATCGCGTTGTACCGATCTTCGGGCTATACCGGGATTCCGAAGTTCGGGATCTACCGCCACACCCCGGAAAGCATGTGTTTCGCGAAGGAGCTCAATGGCGATCTACGCACTCGGTGACCTCGAACCGAAGATCCACCCCGACGCGTACGTCCACCCCGACGCGACGGTGATCGGCGACGTCCGCATCGGCGCTTTCGCTTCGGTGTGGCCGCAAACGGTGCTGCGCGGCGACCACGGCTACATCGAGATCGGCGAGCGCTCCAACGTCCAGGACGGCTGCGTCATCCATTGCACGCGCGCCCAGCCGACGCTGCTCGGCCCGTCGTCGGCGGTCGGCCACGCGGTGCACATCGAAAGCGCGACGATCGGCACCGGTTGCCTGATCGCGTCGGGCTCGGTGGTGCTCAACGGCACCGTCGTCGAGGACGGCGGCATGGTCGGCGCGGGCGCGGTCCTGTCGTACAACGGGCATGTCCCGAGCGGCCACATCGCGCTCGGCGTGCCCGCGAAGATCCGCGAGAACAAGTCGTTCGGACCGGACAACATCGCCATGGTCGTCGACAGTTATGTAGCGCGTGGCCAACGTTTCCGTACCGAACTTCGGCGGCTCGACCTGTAGCAGTAGGCTCGCTCGCCGTGACAGCGCGCCCGTTGAACGAAATCGTCGAAGCAGGCTGGGCGGAAGCCCTCGCACCGGTGGCGGACAAGATCGCCGCGATGGGGGAGTTCCTCCGCGCGGAGATCGCCGCGGGCCGCACGTACCTACCGGCGGGCCCGCACGTGCTGCGCGCCTTCCAGCAGCCGTTCCACGACGTGCGCGTGCTGATCGTCGGCCAAGACCCGTACCCGACGCCCGGCCACGCGGTCGGCCTGAGCTTCTCGGTGGCGCCCGAAGTGCGCCCGATCCCGAAGAGCCTGGTCAACATTTACAAGGAGTACGCCGAGGACCTCGGCCACCCGCTCCCGTCCAACGGCGACCTGACCCCCTGGGCCGAGCAGGGTGTCCTGCTGCTCAACAGGGCGCTGACCGTCCAGCCCGGCAAGTCCAACGCCCACCAGGGCAAGGGCTGGGAAGACGTCACCGCCCAGGCCATCAAGGCACTCGCCGCCCGCTCGGAGCCGATGGTCGCGATCCTGTGGGGCCGCAACGCCCGCAACCTGCGCCCGATGCTCGGCGAGATCCCGTGCATCGAGTCGGCCCACCCGAGCCCACTCTCGGCCCACAACGGCTTCTTCGGCTCCCGCCCCTTCAGCCGCGCCAACGAACTCCTCGTCAAGCAAGGCGCCGCCCCCGTCGACTGGAAGCTCCCCTAGCCCGCAAGGAAGCCCGGGATAAAGCCCGCTTTATCCCGGGCACGACAAAAGGCCCGGGGACTCAGAGAGTCTCCCGGGCCGCTGTCCGAACCCCAAGCTCAGCCGCGCGTGACCTTGCCGGCCTTGATGCACGAGGTGCACACGTTCATGCGCTTGCGCTGGGACAGGCCGATCTTCGCGTGAACGGTCTGGATGTTCGGGTTCCAGCGGCGGTTGGTACGCCGGTGGGAGTGCGAAACCGACTTACCGAAGCCAGGTCCCTTGGCACAGACGTCGCACACGGCAGCCACGTCGAACTCCTTTGAATATGGGAAGACAAATCACGGCCCAGGTCGACTGGGCAACTCGACCATAGTAACTAGTGGGTCCCCCGCTGATGGCAAGGGGGTCGATACCCTGCCCAAGACCAGTAGGAGGTTACAGCGTGCGAGTGCTGGACGCGGGTGCGGTTTCGGCTTGGGCCTCGGCCTGCGTGCACACCCTTGACCAGCTGCGACCGGCGATCAACGGCATCAACGTGTACCCGGTCGCGGACTCCGACACCGGCTCCAACCTGCTGCACACGATGACCGGCGCCAACG
This sequence comes from Amycolatopsis xylanica, assembly GCF_900107045.1. Taxonomy (GTDB): domain Bacteria; phylum Actinomycetota; class Actinomycetes; order Mycobacteriales; family Pseudonocardiaceae; genus Amycolatopsis; species Amycolatopsis xylanica. Next base: position 57,912 of record NZ_FNON01000003.1, on the reverse strand, counting down.
CGGAACTGGCGGGCGCCGACCCGAAGGACGCGATCGAGGCGCTCAGCCTGTTCGCGAAGGGTGCCGTCGCGACCGCGCGCGGTAACTCCGGGATCATCATGTCCCAGGTCATCAGGGGTTTCGCCGAATCGGCCAAGGTGACGGGCGACATCGACGGGCCAGGGCTGGCCGCCGCGCTCGTGCACGCCGACATCGTCGCGACCGGCGCCGTGACCAGGCCGGTCGCCGGCACGATCCTCAGCGTCCTGCACGCGGTCGCGGCCGCGGTCAAGGACGACACCCGCTCGCTCACCGACGTGGCCACGCGCGCCGCGGCGGCCGCGGCGGCGGCGCTCGACGAGACCCCCAACCAGCTGCCGGTGCTGGCCAAGGCTGGTGTGGTCGACGCGGGCGGCCGCGGGCTGGTCGCCGTGCTCGACGCGCTGGTCGGCGTGATCACCGGCACCAACAGCGTGCCCCCGCACTCGCTCGAGGCCCACACCCACGACCACGGCCTGCCCGCGCCGCACGCCTGGGAGGTCATGTACCTGCTCGACGGCGTCGAGGAGACCGCGCTGCCCGCGTTGCGCAAGGCGCTGACCGGGCTCGGCGACAGCGTCACCGTCGCCGCCGACGGCTCCGGCTCCCACGCGGTGCACGTCCACTGCGCCGACATCGGCGGCGCGATCGAGGCGGGCATCGAAGCGGGCCGCCCGCGCAGGATCCGGGTCGAGCCGCTCATCACGCCGACCCCGCTCGAACCGGGCAGCGGCGTCGACCGCACGGTGGTCGCGGTCGTGCACGGCTGGGCGATCGCCGAGCTGCTGCGCGCCGAGGGGATCGCGGTTTTGTCGGTGCCGAGCGGCACTATTCCGAGTGTGGAGGAAATGCTCGGGCTCATCAACGAGGCGGCCGGACGGCATGTGACCGTGCTGCCCGGCGGTGTCGCGCTCACCGGCGCCGCCGACGCGGCGGCGGGCCACGCCATGGCGGGGGAGCGGGACGTGGTGGTCATCCCGTGCTCGTCGCCGGTGCAGGTGCTGGCCGCGCTGGCGGTGCACGACCCGTCGCGCCGCACGAACGACGACGTGGTGGCCATGGCAGAGGCGGCGGCCGCGACCCGGCGCGGCGAGCTCGTGATCGCGCACGAGGAGTCGCTGACCTGGGTCGGCCGCGCGCAGGCTGGCGACGTCATCGGCTTCGTCGACGGCGAGGTGGTGCTCATCGAGCCCGCGCCCGCCTCCGAGACGAACCTCGTCGCCGCCGCGATGAGCGTGCTGAACCGGATGCTCGCGGCGGGCGGCGAGATGGTCACCGTGCTGTTCGGGGTCGACGCGCCCACCGGGGTGGACGCCGAACTCGCCGAGCAGCTGCGCCTGGAACATCCTGAAGTGGAGATGACGAGCTATTCGAGCGGCCTGGCGGACGCCGTGCTGCTGATTGGAGTCGAGTAAGTGGCCGGGCTGCGCGACAAGCTGACCCCGTTGCTGGGTGCCAAGACCGCGAAGGCGCTCGGCGGGTCGCTGGACATCCACACGGTCTCCGACCTGCTGCGGCACTATCCGCGCGACTACGCCGAGCGCGGCAAGCTGACCGACATCGCCGGACTCGAGCTGGGCGAGCACGTCACGGTCATGGCCCGGATCGAGCGGGTCAACAAGCGCACGATGAAGGCCAAGTACGGCACGATCATCGAGATGACGATCACCGACGGCCGTCGCAGGCTGTCGTGCGCGTTCTTCAACCAGGCCTGGCGCGAAAAGGAGCTCAAGCTCGGCGCGATGGGCTTGTTCGCCGGCAAGGTCACCGCGTTCCGCGACCAGCTCCAGCTGACCAACCCCGAGTACGAGCTGCTCGATGACGAGGCCGACGCGTCCACAATGGACGAGTTCCTCGGCGAGATCATCCCGGTCTACCCGGCCGCGCAAGGCATCCCGACCTGGGTGATCGGCAAGTGCGTCCGCCAGATCCTCGACCAGTTCGAACTCGACGAGGACCCGATGCCCCCGGAGCTCCTCGCCGAATACGGCCTGGTGGACCTCGAAAAGGCGTTGCGGCACATCCACCGGCCCCCGAACTGGCCCGACCGCGAGGCCGCCCGCCGCCGTCTCAAGTGGGACGAGGCGATGGCCGTCCAGCTGATCTTCGCGCAGCGCCGCTATTCCACGGTCTCCCGTCCCGCCTTGCCGTGCCCGCACGTCGAAGGTGGCCTCCTCGACGCCTTCGACAAGCGTCTCCCGTTCGACCTGACGGCCGGTCAGCGCGAGATCGGCGACGTCATCGCGGCCGAGCTCGCCACCGATCACCCGATGAACCGCCTGCTCCAAGGCGAGGTCGGCAGCGGCAAGACCGTCGTGGCACTGCGCGCGATGCTGCAGGCCGTCGACTCCGGCCGCCAAGCCGCCATGCTCGCCCCCACCGAGGTCCTCGCCTCCCAGCACGCCCGTTCGCTGCGCGAGATGCTCGGCGACATCGGCATGGCGGGCGAACTCGGAGCGGCCGAGAACGCCACCCGCGTCACCCTCCTCACCGGCTCGATGGGCGCCAAGGAACGCAAGCAGGCCCTCCTCGACGCCGCCAGCGGCGCGGCGGGCATCGTCGTCGGCACCCACGCCCTCATCCAGGACACGGTTTCGTTCGCCGAGCTGGGTTTCGTCGTCGTCGACGAGCAGCACCGCTTCGGCGTCGAGCAGCGCGACGCACTCCGGTCTCGCGGCGCCGACTCCACCAGCCCCCACGTCCTCGTCATGACGGCCACCCCGATCCCCCGCACGGTCGCCATGACCGTCTACGGCGACCTGGAAACCTCGGCGCTGCGCGAAATGCCGGTCGGCCGTTCCCCGATCAAGACCAACGTCGTCCCGGTCGCCGAAAAGCCCGCCTGGCTCGACCGCGTCTGGCAGCGCGTGTCCGAAGAGGTCGGCAAGGGCCACCAGGCCTACGTGGTCTGCCCCCGCATCGGCGACGAACCCGCTTCCGACAAGGGCGACAAGCGCCCGCCGCTGGCGGTACTGGACATCGCCCCGGACCTCGCCAACGGCCCGCTCAAGGGCCTGAAGATCGGCGTTCTCCACGGCCGCATGCCCACCGACGACAAAGACCAGGTCATGCGCGAGTTCTCGGCGGGCAAGCTCGACGTGCTGGTGGCGACCACGGTCATCGAGGTCGGCGTCAACGTCCCCAACGCCACGGCGATGGTCATCATGGACGCCGACCGGTTCGGCGTCAGCCAGCTCCACCAGCTCCGCGGCCGCGTTGGCCGGGGCAGCGTCCCCGGCCTCTGCCTGCTGGTCACCGAAGCCCTCGACGGCACCACCACCCGCGAGCGCCTCAACGCCGTCGAGTCCACCACGGACGGCTTCGAGCTCTCCCGCCTCGACCTCGAGATCCGCCGCGAAGGCGACATCCTCGGCGCCGCCCAGTCAGGTAAGCGCTCGGGCTTGAAACTGCTCTCGCTCCTGCAGGACGAGGACGTCATCGCCGAGGCCCGTGAACGGGCCCAGTCGATCGTGTCGGAGGACCCCGCGCTGGACAAGTACTCCGGGCTGGCCCACATGGTCAGCGACGTCGTCGACGCCGACCGCGCCGAGTACCTCGAAAAAACCTGATCCTCGCCTGGGGTCGTGCGCGTTGCGGGCGGTTATCGAGGCGTGTTCCGGGGCTGGCCGGTGTGGAGTTCCTTGGCCGAGTGGTTGCCCTGTGAAGTGAGGTGACCAAGCTCGGATCAGAGTTGTGTCGGCGCGAGTGGTAATTCCGCTGCGTCTAACGGAGCAGAGGTACCACTCGCGCGAGCCTCGTCGCGCTGGAGCGAGGGGATCCCCTGCTGCATTGAACGCAGCAGGGAATCCCCTCACTCACGACGCCGGAACGTAAGCCCCCGCGCCGGTCGCGATCGCCACCGACCGCGCGATCTCCTCGGAAACCGACCGGTCCACCACCTCGCGCGAGATGAAGAGCCGATAGAACAGCGGCCCGCAAGCCGCCCGGATGACCTCGACAGCATCGGTCCGCGCCGGTGCTTCCCCTCGGGCGATGGCGCGGCTGACCACCACGGCGGACCGCGCATGGCGGTCTCGGTAGAAGTCACGCAAGGCGTCGGCGGCGCGTTCCGAAAGAAAAGCCGCCGTCACCGAGGCGGTGGGCAAGGCCAGCAACGCGGGGTCGGTGAAGTAGTCCACCAGTTCCCCGAGCAGCGCGGCCAGGTCGCCGCGGAGTGAGCCCGTGTCGGGGGCTTCCCATTCGTCTTCGCTGCCGAGGCCGAGCGCGGCGGCGACGAGGCCCTCGGCCGAGCCCCAGCGGCGGTAGATCGTCGTCTTGTGGATGCCGGAGCGCTCGGCGACCGCGTCGACCGTGAGGGCCGCGTAGCCGTGGGCGGCCAGCTCGGCGAGGGTCGCGTGGAGTACGGCTTGGCGGGTGCGCTCGGTGCGGCCGCCGGGGCGGGTGGTGCCCGGTAACTCGGTTGCCAATTGCTACTCCTGTTGCGTTAGTGTGCCCAGTATGCACGACAGTGAGCTCGATGGCGTCATGGATCTGGTCGGGGACGCGCGGATCGTCGCGATCGGGGAGAACAACCATCACATTCATGAATTCGGGGTCATCCGGCATCAACTGCTGCGGAGACTGAAGGCGAAGGGGTTCCGCACCCTGGGCTTCGAGTCGGGGTTCGCCGAGGGGGCGAAGGTCGACGCGTGGCTGCGAGGCGGCGCCGGTGACGTCGCCGAGATCGGGCGCGACGGGTTCACCTTCGGGCTGGGTGATTCGCCCGAGATGCACGAGATGCTGACTTGGCTGCGCACGCAGGACATCCGCTACTCGGGGCTGGACGTTCCGGGGTCGGGCGGATCGCCTGTCAACGCGCTCGCGGCCATTGATTCGCCGCTGGCCCGGCAAGCGATCGAAGCGACCGCGCCGTACTCGGCGTTGAACAGTGCGCTTGTGCCTTATGACAAGCTCAGCGAAACCGCGACCGTGGCGCTGACCAAGTTGCGTGACAGCCTGGACGACCCTCGCGAGATCCACCTCGCGACGGGTGCGCTTCGGCTGGACGCCTATCTCAAAGAGATCGCCGCCATGATGGCCGGGAAGCCCATCGCCGGTGCCTCGCGTGATCGGTACATGGCCGAGAGCGTCCAGTATCTCGACCAGGGGCAGAAGATCGTCGTCATGGTCCACAATGGACACCTGCAGCGGGTCCCGTTCCAGATCATGCCTGGTCACAGCACTCCATCTGCGGGCACCTACCTGGCCGAACGGTATGGCGACGAGTACTTCGCGCTCGCGCTGACCGGGGCTTCCGGCACGACGACCGGGCTGGCGAACGACGAGTCCGCTCGGCTGGGATTCCGGATGTACGAGCAGGCGCTCGGGGAGCCCGTCGAAGGCAGTCTCGAGGCGGAACTCGGTGACGCGGACACCGTCACCGACCTCGCGACGAGCAAGGCGACCAAGATCCGGCATGCGCACCTGTGGTCGGAGGTCGAGGTCTCGCGGGCGTTCGACGCGGCGATCCACCTTGGAAACCTGCGGGTTTCCGCATGCGTTCCTGGGGTTAACCACAGTGTTTGACCCTCCCCGCCGCCGTACGCTCGGAGAGTGCAAGGAAGAGGTGAACGGGCCTACGCCTTGGTTTTCGCGGTGACCTTGGGCTGTATGGCGACCTACTACTCGCTCGGGCTTCCCGGTGGGCCTGAGCCCATACCGTTCGTGCTGGCGCTGTACTTCGCGGCGGCGGCGGGACTCAGGCGGGTCGCGATGGCCGGCGCGGCCGCCTGTGTCGTGCTGACGCAAGGCGTCGTGGTGCTGCTGGGTGAGCGGATCGTGTGGTCCGAAGTGGCTGCCGTGGCCGGTGCGCTGGCCGTGGTCGTCCTGCTGGGCGAGTTGACCCGGGTGCGGCGTGCCCGGGTGCGGGAGAAGGCCGCCTATGAAGAGCGGTCGCGGATCGCGCGGGAGTTGCACGACTCGGTGACGCATCACCTGGCGGTCATCAGCGTGCAGGCCAACGCGGCGCTGCTCGGCCGCGACATCCGACCGGAAGTCGCGCTCACGGCTATCAAGGAGGCAAGCAAGACCGCGTCGCGAGAGCTGCGCGAAGCGTTGGGAGCGCTGCGAGATCCCGAGTGCGCGCCGAGGATCGGCGCACTGGTGGCGAACGTGCGGGCGGCCGGCGTGGATGTCCGGCTGAACGACAACCGGAACGGCGACCTGGATGCCGACCTGGACGACGATGTGCCGGAGGTCGGCTGGGCGGGGTATCGGATCGTCCAGGAGGCGCTGACCAACGCCGTCCGGCACGCGCCGGGTGCCGAGGTGGACGTCCGCGTCGAGCGACGGGAAGGCAAGGTGGCGATCGCCGTCGACAGCGGGCATGGCCTGCGCGGCATGCGGAAACGTGCCGAGTCAGCCGGTGGGACCTGCGTGGCCGGGCCGAGCGAGGACGGTTTCGCGGTGCGGGTGGAGCTGCCGCGGTGATCCGGGTGCTGATCGCGGACGATCAGGCGCTCGTCCGTGCCGGGTTGCGCACGATGCTGGGCGAGCCGGACATCGAGGTGGTCGCGGAGGCGGCCGATGGGCGGGAGGCGGTCCGGCTCGCGCGGGAACTTCGCCCGGATGTCGTACTGGCCGACGTGCAGATGCCCCGGATGGACGGTATCGAGGCCGCGACCGTGATCATGGCCGAGCTGCCCGAGGCCAAGGTGCTGATCCTGACCAGCTACGACCGCGACGAGTACGTCTACCGCGCGCTCAAGGCGGGTGCGAGCGGGTTCGTGCTCAAGGACATCGAGCCCGCGGAGCTGGTGCGCGGGGTGCGGGCGGTCGCCGAGGGTGACGGAATGCTGGCGCCCGGGGTCACGCGGCGGCTGATCGCCGAGTTCGCCGCGGCGCCCGCGGTGCTCGCGCCACCGCTGCCGGTGGAGCGGCTGACCGAGCGGGAACGGGAGGTGCTGGGCTTGGTCGTGGCCGGTCTGGCGAACGACGAGATCGCCGCGCGGCTGGTGATCAGCCTCGCCACCGCGAAGACGCACGTGTCCAGGATTTTGTCCAAAATGGATACGAGGGATCGGGCGCAGCTGGTCGTCCGTGCCTACGAGTCGGGGCTCGTGCGGCCGGGGTCTGCAACTTCGTAGTAGCCGAAGACGCGACTCGGGCTGACGAGATCGGTGCCCGTTTCGCGAAGACTTGCCGTTATGAACAGCGAAAAGTTCCTTTACCGGCTGCAGGGCGGCTGCCTGGTCATCGGGCCAGCGCTCTTCGCGGCGTCGACGTTCTTCTGGCGTCCCAACGGCACGTACAGTGCCGCGACCGGGACTTTGCTCGTGCTGGCTTTGGTCTTCTGGACTTACGGGCTGATCGGTGTGCTCGAAACCCTGCGTGCGCGCCTGCCGGTGTACGCGGGTGTCGTGCAGCTCGCGCTCGTCTACGGGGCGATCGGTGGTGCCGCCTTCGGGGTGCGCGGCTTCTATGACGAGTTGTTTTCCTTTTCGCGGGAACAATCCGTGCAAGCCTTGACCACGTTCGGCGTCAGGGCGGACCTCGTCTTCTACTGGCCGGGGCCGCTCTTTCCGTTGAGCCTGCTGGCGATCGGCATCGGGCTGATCCGGTCGCGTATGGCTCCTTTGTGGACGTCCATTGTGGTCTGCGCGGCCGGCGTGCTGTTCCCGCTTTCCCGTGTGCCGAGGGTGGCATGGGCCGCGCATCTCGTCGACGGGCTCATTGTCGTGGCCTTCGCGTACCTCGGCTACCTGCGGTTTCACATGAAACCAAGCAGAAAAACCCGATCAGGCGACGAGTCTCCGGTTGCCGTGCGTGACGGTCGCGAGTAGACGCATGGCATGAGTATTCGACTCGCGCGTGGCCTGTTCGCGATGGCGTTGACGGCGGCGATGACCCTCGCCGCGGTCGCGCCTGCCCAAGCCGATGTCAAGGAGCAGGCGAATCCACCCGCCTGGGGGCTTGACCGCATCGATCAGGCCAAGGGTGTCGACTCTACGTATCACTACGAAACGCGGGCCGAGAACGTCACCGTCTACATCATCGACAGCGGCGTCGACAGCACGAACGCCGACTTCGGCGGCCGTGTCGAGCAGGGCAAGGACTTCCTCAAGAAGGACGGCGCCGACACGTCCGACGGCAACGGCCACGGCACCCAGCTGGCCGGCGTCGTCGGCGGGAAGTCGTACGGCGTGGCCAAGGGCGCCGCGATCGTGCCGGTGCGGGTGATCGGGGCCGACGGCACCGGCCTGACCGAGAACCTGCTGGCCGGTATCGACTGGACCGCCAAGAACGCGAAGCAGCCCGCGGTCGCGCTGCTCGGCATCGCGGGTGTCCCGAACGACGCGCTGGACGCGGCCGTGAAACGGCTGGCCGAGGTCATGCCGGTCGTGGTCCCGGCAGGCGGCGATTCCGCCGACGTCGCGGGCCTCTCGCCCGCCAGGGTGCCCGAGGTGCTGACCGTCGGTGCCAGCGACAAGCAGGACCAGGTCTCCAAGACCTCCGATTTCGGTCCGGGGCTTGATCTCTACGCACCCGGCGTCGACATCTTCGCGCCGCGCAAGGGCGGTCAGGCCGCGGGTTCGATCACCGGCACGTCGATCGCCGCAGCGCACGTCGCGGGCGCGGCCGCGCTGTACCGCTCGCTCAACCCGGAGAAGAAGCCTGCCGAGGTGGCGCAGGGCCTCGTCGACAACGCCACGAAGAACGCGCTCACCGGTGTCCCCGAAGGCACCGCGAACCGCCTGCTCTACACACTTACCCCGGTTCCGGCGCCGGACCCCGGCCCGGAGCCGCCGCCCACCCGCTAGGGCGTGTCCCGCAGGGCGCGGAGCGCGCCCAGCGCCTTCGTGCTCTGCTCGATGAGGTGCGCCAAGCCCGCTTCCGATGCGAAGATGATGAACCCGGACCGCCCGCCGACCTGGATTTCGGCTTCCTCCGGGGCGACGTGGTACTTGATTTCGCATTCGCCCGATATCTGCGCCCAGGCGGACACCACTACCTCGTTCATCGCGAGCCTCCGGGGAAGGGACACTAGTGTTGCGTAGACACTGTGTCCTTCTATAGTAGGGACACCTGTGTCCGGCGGATGCGTCCAACTGGGTGGTGCCGAATGGCTGTTGGTGTGCAGACGATCCCGAGAGTCCTGCTCGGCGAGGCGTTGAAGCAATTGCGTGCCGAGGCCGGGGTGACCCTCGACGCGGCGGCGAAGGTGATCGGCAAGGACCGGCCGCGGCTGATCAAGGTCCTGGACGGCAAAGCGACGCTCTCAACGGAAGAACTCGCCGCGCTGGTCGACTGCTTCGGCGCCCAGGACCCCCTGCGCGCGGAGATACTGGAACTGGGCATCCAGGCGCGCAAGCGGGCCAGCGGCAGCCCGTACATGGACCTCGCGCCCGACTCCTACCGGCGGCTCGCCTGGCTGGAAGCGATATCGAAGGACATCTGGAACTACCAGAAGGGGATCTTCCCTTCGATGATCCAGTCGCCCGACTACCTGGACGCCGTCATGCGCACCGGTGAAGGGATCTGGTGGGAGCAGTCGGGAAGCGCTCGCGCCGACCTGGTGGCGTTCCGGCTCGAACGTCAGCGCCGCGTGCTCGAAGCCGATGAGCCCAAGCGGATGGACATGATGTTCACCGACGACACGCTGTCGGCCATGGTCGGCAGCCCGGCCATCATGCGCGGCCAGCTGGAGCACGTGCTGGCGATGATCGAGCGTCATCCCACGCTGACCGTGCGCATGGTTCCCAACGCCGCGAGCGGCAATCCCGCGCAGTCGGGCGGACTCATCATGCTCAGGTTCGGCGCCGTGCTGAGGCCGGTAGGGTTCGTGCCTGTCGCCTACGGACCGTCTGTCTACTTTGATGAGACGGAGGACACCGAGCGGATCATGCGAGCGTTCAACAAGCTGCGTGAACTCGCCCTTTCGCCGGCGGAGACGAAGGCTGTACTGGAAAAGAGGCTTAGGGAGTTGTAGTTGAAGTCGGACGCGGGCTGGTGCAAGAGCAGCTATAGCGGCTCCGGGAGTGACGACTGTGTCGAGATCCGACTGGCGCCGGACGCGATTGGCGTGCGTGACACCAAGGACCGCGCGTCGGGCGCGCTCACGGTGAGCTCGGCGGCCTGGACGGCCCTCCTGCGCCGCATCGGGTGACCTGGGCAACCTTCGCGGGGAACCGCGCGTGTACGAGGGGACATGCGCGACCTTGGGGAGGATCACGTGTACGTACCCGAAGACCCTCGGCTGGTCGACCCGTTCCTGAACCGCAGTGAGCTGGACACCGTGCAGCTCCGCGCGCAACGGCTGCAGCACAATCCGTTCGCCCCGCCCGCGCGGCTGACCGAACACCAGCCGCGCGGAATCGGGGTGGAGCCGCCGTCCGTCAGCGAGGTCGAGCGGGCCGAGGACGCACACGGCAAGCGGGCCATGCTGTGGGTGGTGCTGGCCGTTCTGCTGGTCGCCGCCCTCCTCATGTGGCTCGCCGCTTCGTCGGACGGCGAGAAGGACCAAGCGCGGCGGGCGCTGGCGCGGATGTCCAACGTCTCCGTGCAGGACGTGGTCGAGCAGGCGCGGGTGGCCGGGCTGACCGGGCTCGTCTACCGGCACGGCGGGGTCGCCGACGAGAGCAACGGCGCCGACTGGATCGTCGACCAGGTCGTGGTCCAAGGCGATGAGGCGGTCCTGCACGTCCACAGCGGACGGATCAGGCCCACCCACCCGTACCTGCCGCCGTCGGTGTTCCGGCAGCCCGAGGTGCACACCAACGAGGGCGTCGGGCAGGTTTTCACGTCATGGCCCGCCAAGCCGGGGTTCGTCACGTTCGACTGCGCGCGCTGCGAAGGCGAGACGACCGTGACCACGTCGCGGGGTGACGTCCTCTTCCGGGCGACCGGGCCGTACAAGGGCACGCGCTGGATCAACATGGACGACGAGGACCCGGTCGACTATTACCAGGTGAAGGCGACCTCGGCGTGGACGCTGACGGTGGCCGACTACGACCGGTTGCCGAAGTTCTACCAGGGCGGGCAGGATCCGGTGGGCGCCGGCGACTCCGTCTTCCTCTACGAGGGGACCAAGGACTCCGTCAGGCTGACCGGTGTCAGCGGGCTCGACGCCGCGAACTTCTCCGGCACCCGCGTCGAACACGGCAGGCTCAAAGGCCCGTCGATCATCCAGGTGAGCGCCGCGGGAGCCTGGAGCATCACTCCGTACTGAGGTTGTGATGATGTCCATCACCTGGTACTGAACTCCCGCAGAGCGGGACCGACCGGGTAACGTGCGCCTCCTACCGATCCGATGAGATGGGAAGGACCGGGCATGTTCCGCAAGGTGCTGGTCGCCAACCGCGGCGAGATCGCCATCCGTGCGTTCCGCGCATCCTTTGAGCTGGGCGCGGGCACGGTGGCTGTGTTCCCGCACGAGGACCGCAACTCGTTGCACCGGCTGAAAGCCGACGAGGCCTACGAGATCGGCGAGCCGGGGCATCCGGTTCGCGCGTACCTCTCGGTCGAGGAGATCGTGCAGGCGGCGAAGAAGGCGGGGGCGGACGCGATCTACCCCGGCTACGGCTTCCTGTCCGAGAACCCCGACCTCGCGCTCGCGTGCGAGGAAGCGGGGATCACGTTCGTCGGGCCGAGCGCCGAAATCCTTGAACTCACCGGTAACAAGGCGCGTGCGGTCAAGGCGGCGCGGGAGGCCGGGGTGCCCGTGCTCGGCTCGTCCGAGCCTTCGTCCGATGTGGACGCACTGGTCGAAGCCGCCGAACAGCTCGGCTTCCCGGTGTTCGTCAAGGCGGTCGCCGGTGGTGGCGGCCGCGGGATGCGCCGCGTCGAGGACCCGAAGGTGCTGCGCGAGTCCATCGAGGCGGCCGCGCGTGAGGCCGAGTCTGCGTTCGGCGACCCGACGGTGTTCATCGAGAAGGCAGTCGTCGAGCCGCGCCACATCGAGGTGCAGATCCTCGCCGACGGCGCGGGCAACGTCATCCACCTCTTCGAGCGTGACTGCTCGGTCCAGCGGCGGCACCAGAAGGTCGTCGAGCTCGCGCCGGCGCCGAACCTCGATCCGGAGCTGCGTGACCGGATCTGCGCGGACGCGGTGAAGTTCGCCCGCCAGATCGGCTACCGCAACGCGGGCACCGTCGAGTTCCTGCTCGACCGGGATGGCAACCACGTGTTCATCGAGATGAACCCGCGGATCCAGGTCGAGCACACGGTCACCGAAGAGGTCACCGACGTCGACCTCGTCCAGTCCCAGCTGCGCATCGCGTCCGGGCAGACGCTCGACGACCTCGGGCTGTCCCAGGACAAGGTGTACCTGCGCGGCGCCGCGCTGCAGTGCCGGATCACCACCGAGGATCCCGCCAACGGCTTCCGTCCCGACACCGGCATGATCAGCGCGTACCGCTCGCCGGGCGGCTCGGGCATCCGGCTCGACGGCGGCACCGCGTTCGCGGGCACGGAGATCTCCGCGCACTTCGACTCGCTGCTGGTCAAGCTGACCTGCCGCGGCCGTGACTTCACGACGGCCGTCGGCCGTGCGCGCCGCGCGGTCGCCGAGTTCCGGATCCGCGGTGTGGCCACGAACATCCCGTTCCTGCAGGCCGTGCTCGACGACCCGGACTTCCGCGAAGGCCGCGTCACCACCTCGTTCATCGAGGAGCGCCCGCACCTGCTGACCGCGCGGCACTCCGCCGACCGCGGCACCCGGCTGCTGACCTACCTCGCCGACAAGACGGTCAACAAGCCGCACGGCGAGCGGCCGCGCACCATCGAGCCGCACCTCAAACTGCCCAAGTGGGACCGCAACACCGAACCGCCTGCCGGGTCCAAGCAGAAGCTCGACGAGCTCGGGCCGGAGGGGTTCGCGCGCTGGCTGCGCGAGTCGCCGACCATCGGCGTCACCGACACGACCTTCCGCGACGCGCACCAGTCGCTGCTGGCCACCCGGGTGCGCACCAAGGACCTGCTGGCCGTCGCGCCGGTGGTCGCGCGCACGGTGCCGCAGCTGCTCTCGCTCGAGTGCTGGGGCGGCGCGACCTACGACGTCGCGCTGCGGTTCCTCGCCGAGGACCCGTGGGAGCGGCTCGCGAAGCTGCGCGAGGCCGTGCCGAACATCGCGCTGCAGATGCTGCTGCGCGGCCGGAACACGGTGGGTTACACGCCTTATCCGACCGAGGTGACCAACGCCTTCGTCGAGGAGGCCACCGCCACCGGCATCGACATCTTCCGCATCTTCGACGCGCTCAACGACGTCGAGCAGATGCGCCCGGCGATCGAGGCGGTACGCGAGACGGGCTCGGCCGTGGCCGAGGTGGCGCTCTGCTACACCTCGGACCTGTCGGACCCGTCTGAGAAGCTGTACACGCTCGACTACTACCTCAAGCTGGCCGAGCAGATCGTCGGCGCCGGCGCACACGTGCTGGCGATCAAGGACATGGCCGGGCTCCTGCGCGCGCCCGCCGCGGCGCGCCTGGTTTCCGCGCTGCGCAAGGAATTCGACCTCCCGGTGCACATCCACACGCACGACACCGCCGGTGGCCAGCTCGCCACCTACCTCGCCGCCATCGGCGCCGGCGCGGACGCGGTCGACGGCGCGGTGGCGTCGATGGCGGGCACCACCTCCCAGCCGTCGCTGTCCGCGCTGGTCGCGGCCACCGACCACTCCGACCGGCCGACCGGGCTCGACCTGCAGGCCATCGGGGACCTGGAGCCGTACTGGGAGATCGTGCGGAAGATCTACAAGCCGTTCGAGGCCGGGCTCGCGTCGCCGACCGGGCGCGTGTACCACCACGAGATCCCCGGCGGGCAGCTGTCGAACCTGCGCACCCAGGCCATCGCGCTCGGCCTCGGCGACCGGTTCGAGGAGATCGAGGCGATGTACGCCGCGGCCGACCGGATCCTCGGTCACCTGGTCAAGGTCACGCCGTCGTCGAAGGTGGTCGGTGACCTGGCGCTGCACCTGGTCGGCGCCGGTGTCGCGCCCGCCGACTTCGAGGCGGAGCCGAACAAGTTCGACATCCCCGACTCGGTGATCGGCTTCCTGCGCGGCGAGCTCGGCGACCCGCCGGGTGGCTGGCCGGAGCCGTTCCGCACCAAGGCGCTGGAAGGCCGCGCGGCGGCCAAGCCGGTGGCCGAACTGTCCACTGAGGACCGTGACGCGCTGGCGTCGCAGCCGCGCCGGACGCTGAACCGGCTGCTGTTCCCCGGCCCGACGAAGGAGTTCGAGGCGCACCGCGAGGCCTACGGTGACACGAGCGTGTTGCCGTCCAAGGACTTCTTCTACGGGCTGCGCCCCGGCGAGGAGTACCAGGTCGACCTGGAGCAGGGTGTCCGGCTCCTCATCGAGCTGGAGGCCATCGGCGAGGCAGACGAGCGCGGCGTGCGCACGGTCATGTCGACGCTGAACGGCCAGCTGCGGCCGATCCAGATCCGGGACCGGGCGATCGCCTCGGACATCCCGGCGACGGAGAAGGCGGACAAGTCGAACCCGAAGCAGGTCGCGGCGCCGTTCGCCGGTGTCGTCACGCTGCAGGTCTCCGAGGGCGACCAGGTCGAGGCAGGCGCCACGGTCGCGACCATCGAGGCGATGAAGATGGAGGCCTCGATTACCGCCTCGGTCGGCGGCAAGGTCTCGCGCAAGGCCATCAACTCGGTCCAGCAGGTCGAAGGCGGGGATCTTCTGCTCGTGCTTGAGTAGAAGCATGCTCATCAACGCGGTGCCGCAGCGTCAGGGCGCGACCAGTGCCCGCTCGGGAGAACTCCCGGGCGGGTGCCTGGCGCTCGCGGCGTTCGCCGGGCGGGTGCTCGGCGAACCGGTGAACGAGGTGCCGCAGCAGCTCGGCGTCTCTGCCACCATCGACGGCATCGCGAACCGGGAAGTGTTGCTGGCCAACAGGACGGCGCAGCTCAACGCGCTGGAGGCGCCCGGGACCAAAGTACTGACCATCGGCGGGGACTGCGGCGTCGAGCTGGTTCCGATCGGCGTCGCGCGGTATCGCCACGGCACTGAGCTGAGCGTCGCCTGGTTCGACGCGCACCCCGATCTCAACACCGCCGAGTCGTCGCCGTCCGGGGCGTTCCACGGCATGGTCCTGCGATCGCTGCTCGGCGACGGTGACCCCGATTTCGCCGCGAGCCCGGCGCTGGACCCGGCCAGGGTCGTGCTCAAGGGCACGCGGGTGTTCGACGACGCCGAGCGTGAAGCGGCCGCCCGGCTCGGCACCCGGCTCGACGGCCCGCTCTATGTGCACCTCGATCTCGACGTGCTCGATCCGGCCGAGTTCGACGGGCTCAACTACCCCGAACCCGAGGGTTTCAAGATCACCCGGCTGGTCGACGAACTCCGCGCGCTGAGCGCGTACGAGGTGATCGGCGCGGGCATCACTGAGTGTGTGGGCACCGATCCGCGGGTGCTCGAACCGATCATCACGGCCGTCGGCGAACTGCTGCGCTAGCCAATTCGTCCATTTGTACGAAGTTGATGATGCAGTCGGTGGGTCAAGTGTCACCACGGCACAGCCACACCCCGTGAAATTGTCACGAAGGTGACAAGAAACCGGTTTCTTCTGGGGTTTGTGACACGCTGGAGGCTAGTTTCGCGATGTGTCGGGTGTCACGACCTGACGGAAATTCGGGGGCGGGGCGAACTCTGGGCGGAGCAAAGGAGCTGCGATGACGCTGGAGCGCGGGCCGGACCCGGTTTCCCACCCGGCGGTGCTGCCACGCAAGCTCGCAGACCTGCTCAGGCCCGAGTTGTCCAGCCTCGCCACGGAGATCACCGACGAGATCAGGGCGACCATCCCCGCGTACGCGCGCCCGCTCGACGGGCCGTACGGGAAATCGATCACGGCCGGTGTCGAATACGCGATCACGCTGTTCGTCGCGCAGATCGCGGACCCGTCGGTGTCCAAGGAACAGTCGCACGAGGTGCATCACCGGCTCGGCCAGAACGAAATGCGCGAAGGCCGCAGCCTCGACACCCTGCAGTCGGCCTACCGGGTGGGCGCGCGGGTCTCGTGGCGCCGGATCATGCGCGTCGGGCGCCGCGCCGGGCTTTCCTCGGCCGTGATGTCGCAGCTCGCCGACGCGATGCTCGCGTTCATGGACGAGCTCGCGTCCGTCGCGCTGGACGGATACCTGGAGGCCAAGGCGTCCACCGCGGGCGCGCTCGACACCTGGCGCCGCAAGCTGCTGCAGCTCATCCTCGAATTCCCGCCCGCGCCGCCGAAGGCCATCGCCGAGCTCGCGCAGCTCATCGGCTGGGCCGTTCCGGACGAGGTCACGCCGGTCGCGGTGCACGCCGACACCGGCAGACCGAGGCGGCATGCGCCGCTGGACGCCGACGTGCTCGCCGAGCTCGACGGCATGGAACCCCGGCTGGTGATCCCCGGCCAAGTCGGCGGAGCCCGGCTCACGACGTTGCAGGCCGCGATGCCGGAGTGCAGGCTCGCCATCGGGCCGACCGTGCGCCTGGAGGTCGTCGCGGACTCGCTGAGATGGGCACGCCGGGCGCTGGTGCTCGCCGAGCGCGGGCTGATTCCCGCCAGGCGCGTGGTGTGGGCCGAGGAGCACCTGCCCGCGCTGCTGCTGCACTCCGACACGAATCTCGTGGCCCGCCTCGAGGACAGGCTGTTCGAGCCGCTGGGCACCATGACCGACAAGCAGCGCGAGCGCCTGCTGGAGACGTTGCGCGCGTGGCTGGACGCGCAGGGGAACGTGCCGGACATCGCCGAGGCGCTCGCCGTGCACCCGCAGACCGTGCGCTACCGCATGCGCCAGCTGCAGGCCGTGTTCGGCGACCGGCTGAACGACTCGGACGTGCGGTTCGAGCTGGAGATCGTGCTCCGGGCGGCTACTCGGGCTTGGGGAACAGCAACGCCACCGTCACCTCGGCTTGGTTCATCGGGCCCGATGACATGCCGGTGAAGAGCGGGCTCAGCGGCTCGGCCGCGCCGCAGCCCGCGAAGCTCGGGATGGTGAACCCGCGCAGCGCCGGGTCGGGGGAGTTCGGGTCCGTCTTGAGCACGCCGCCGCTGAACGCGTCGTAGGGGCCGTAGAGGTCGATCGAGATCGGCGTCGACGACATGCACTTGGTGCCGACGTCGAGCGGGGCGCCGTTGACCTTGACGTTGCTCAGCCGCGCGTAGACCTCGATATGCGAGCGGCCGTAGGTCAGCCCGTCCGGCTCGGCCGTGACGACCGCCTTGACCGGGACCAGGTTGTTGATCTGGTAGTCCACCGGCAGGAATTCGGCCGTGGCGTTGACCGGCATGAAGCCGAAGCCCAGGAACGCGACCTGCACCGGCGGGAGCACCGCCTCGCCCTCGGAGATCAGCGGGGCGGTGGGATCGACCGCGTCGAGCAGCACGTGCCCGGCGATCACGACCGACGGGCCGATCGGGGCCTTCGCGCCGAGCTTGACGATGGTCGACGTGCCGTTGACGGTCAGCGGGTCGAGCGGGACGACGATGACGTTCGGGTCGGGCTCGTCGGCTTTCGCTTTCGGCGCCTGGGTTTCCTCGTCACCGTCCGGTGTGGTGGCCGGGGTGTCCTCTTCGGACTTCGGCGGGATCACCGCGACGCTGCCGAGCGCGGCGTCCTGATCGGCGTCCAGCGTGCACTTCACGCGCGCCTTGGTGTCCTTGGCGTCTTTGGTGTTCAGCGCGAGTTCGGGGGCGCCGAAGGAGATGATCAGCCTGCCGCTGGTGGTCATCGCCAGCGCTCCTGGCTTGCCGGTGGCGGTCAGCGTGAGCTCTTCCGAGGTGACCGGGGTCGCCGCGATGTCGAGCACGACCGGAAGCTTGGTTTCCTTGCTGTGGATGGCTTTGCGCTTGCCCGTCAGGTCCAGTGAGACGCCGCCTTCGACCGAGGTGGTCTCCGGCGGCAGCGCCTCTTTGGGCAGCGCGAACTTGAGCGAGAAGTTCTCGATCGGCACCGGCTGTCCCTTGGGGACGGCCGTCGGGAGCGTCGCGGTCACCTCGAAGGCGACCGGGCGGGGCACCTCGCCGAAGAGGCAGGTGTGCTTGAGCGACTTGGTGATGGTCTGCGGTGCGGGCTCGGACGCCGAGCCGGTGGAACTCACCGCCCCGATCAGGCAGGCCGTGGCCAGCACGACGAAGACCTTCGTCCTGATCGGGTGCGGCATGTGAGTCCTTTCCTTACGTGACAGGCATGTCAGGGCTGAAGGCGCGGTTCTGCCCGGCCTTGACGTTGCAGTTGAACGTCCACGCCGACCAGGTGCCGCTCTTCTTGTGGAACTCGAGCTGCGCGTTCAGCGTGGTGTTGAGCGAAAGCGACGCGACACCGGGCGAGCCCGCGGTCAGCGTCGGGATGCCGGTGCCCGCGTCCTGCACGATCTGGATGGTCAGCGGGCCCGGCACGTACGGGAAGATCTGCTCCGGCACGTTCACGTTGGTCACCGTGGAGTTGACCGGGGTCGCGTTGGTGGCCACCACCGGGACGTTGGCCTTACCGCGCACGCCGTCGTAGTTCGCGGCGTTGAGCAGCGCGTGGATCTGGCTGGAGATGGTCGCGGTGCCCGCGAGGCCGGTCGGGGTGGCCGTGCCGCCCGACGGGACCGAGTCCGGCCCGTTGAACTGCGCGGTGACGTCGAGCTGCTGTGAGCCGATCGACGGGAAGTTGCACGTGAACGCCACTGTTCCGGTGTGGTAGTTGGTGACGGCGACGGCGGTTCCGGCGGTCAGCATGGCGACGGCGCCGATGATCGCCGCGCCTGCGGATAATGTGCCCAGTCTACGGGACATACCTGTCATCTCCTTTGATCCAGTTTACGTCTCGATGGCTGGCTGCGTGCGCCATTCGGCAATCTTGTGATCTTTCCTTGATTGCCGTTCCGGGTGGTTTGGAGTACCACTGGGCTCACCTGCCGAAAAGGAGGCTACTCGCGAGTTAGGTAAGGAACAAGGCTCCTTTGTCGACATAGCGGCAGTACCTGTCAGCTGACTGGTTTTCTTGTCACGGACCGCCGATTGCGATTATGAATTTTGTGCGCCGGTGACAAAGAAACGGAAATGAGGCATCGATGTCCGTCGTCGTCCGAGCCGCGGCCGTCGCCGCGCTCATGCTCGTCTCAAGCGCGCCAGCGCTCGCCGTCGAACCAGGGGGAGTGATCCCATGGGGTTGGGGAAGTTACGGCCAGACAACGGTTCCACCGTCGGTCGCGGACGGAGTGACAGCGATGTCGGCAGGGAGTTTGAACGGCCTCGCGCTCAAGAACGGCGGGGTCATCGCCTGGGGCGACAACAACTACGGCCAGCTCGCGGTGCCCGCGGCCGCGGCATCCGGAGTAACGGCGATAGCCGCCGGATGGGGGCACGAACTCGCACTGAAGAATGGCGCCGTGCTTGCCTGGGGCAACAACTGGTACGGCCAGTCGAACGTGCCATCGGCGGCCACTTCAGGCGTAACGTCGATTTCGACGAGCGTTTTCCACAATTTGGCCGTGAAAGGCGGCCGGGTGCTCAGCTGGGGCTCTCGCACCGACGTTCCGGCGGCCGCCCTTTCCGGCGTTTCGACCGTTTCCGCGGGCGGCGATCACAGTTTGGCGTTGAAAGGCGGAACCGTTCTCGCGTGGGGCACGAACGCGAGCGGCCAAACGAACGTCCCGGCCGACGCCCTTTCCGGCGTGACCGCCATTTCCGCCGGCTACAAACACAGCCTCGCCTTGAAGAACGGCGGCGTCATCGCGTGGGGTGACAACAAGTACGGTCAGCGCGACGTCCCCGACGAAGCCAAGTCCGACGTCGTCGCCATCGACGCGGGCTGGAACTACAACCTCGTCCTCAAGTCCGACGGCTCCATGGTCAGCTGGGGCTCCAACGAGTCCAACGAGCGCGACCCCGCCGACGGCGTCTGCGCCCCCATCCTCGCCCTCGCCGCGGGCGAACGCCTCAGCCTCGCCCTCATAACCCCAGGTCAACCCTGCCCCTGACCCCCACGCAAGCCAAAAAAATCCCAATGTGGCATTGGTCAGTTTTCAGGCCGCCAATGTGGCTTTCGTCAGACGGAACCTGACGAAAGCCACATTGGGATTTTTTTAGCGCTGGTTGGAGGTGAGGGTGAGGGAGATGGTGTTGCCTGGGCCGGAGACGAGGGCGCCCAAGGCGATGTCGGCGATGAAGCAGTCCTTGAAGGACGGGATGGTGAACTCGCCGGTCGAGGTGATGGAGGGGGCGAAGAGGTCGACGTCCTTGGTGATCAGGTCGAGGCTGATCGGGGAGACGGTCTTGCAGCTCTTCGGGACCGTCGGGAGCGGGAAGACCGGGATGATCGGGCCCGCCCAGATGTCGCTGATCTCCATGTTGGCCAAGGCGTGCGTCTTGAGGTCACCGTCCTTGATGGACCCCTGGACCTGGCCGAGCGGGATCACCTTGACCGTCGCCTTGATCCGGAAGATGCCGGACAGCAGCGAGATGTTGGCCTTGGACGGCGGCAGTGACAGGTCGCCCTTGATGCCGACGTTGTCGCCGTCGATGACGATGGCGCCGTTGAGCTGGCCGGGGCCGAGTTGCAGCGCGCTGCCGGTCTTCTTGACGATCGACGAGCCCGCGACCGTGTAGGAGACCGGGATTTCGAGGGGATCGTCGGCCAGAGCGGGTGTCGCGGTGACCACTCCCGCGCCGATGAAAGCGGACGCGAGCATGACAACTAAACGAGAGCGCATCGGTATTTCTCCTTCTCTCGGTGATTTACCTTGGCGTGAGATCGGTGATGACCCAGGTGCCGTCCTGCCGCTCGGCGGTGACCGAAAGCTGTGACGCGGCAACGCTTTCCGTCCCGCCACGCTGAGCGGACTGGTCGAGGAACACGAGCAACCTGGCGTGCGTGCCGTCGAGTGACTGCACGGCCGAGCTGACGACCCGGGTGGTCAGCACCAGCTTCTGTTGCGGAGCCAGCTGCCGCACCTGCGCGAACAGCTGGTGGTAGGTCTCCTGCGCCTTGCCGCGCAGCACGGCGGACGCGGCCTTCTCGGTGACGTCGGTCTTGTCGTAGGAGTACGAGAAGATCCGGTTGACGGCCAGCGTGACCGCCGAGTTGACCTCGGCCGTCGCGCCGACGTCGACCAGCGCCCGGTTCGAGGCGGCAGGCGAGGAGCGCAGGTCACCCGCCTCGACGGTGAACCACGCGCCCAGCCCGCAGAGCAGCACCGCGACCACCATCAGCACCAGCGGCGAGCGCTGGACCGGCGGCATCGCGGGCAGGAACGTCCGGTCGAGCGTCACGGCGGTCATCGCGCACCCACCGGGATCTGGTCGAGCGCGCTGAGCTTCCAGCCGCCGTCGGTCTTGGTCAGCTGCGCGGTGAACCGGTTGCGCTTGGTGCCGGGCGCGACGCCGTTCTTCGCGACCGTGATCTCCACCGACGCCAGCAGTTTCGCGGTGCCGGCGTGCGCGTTCAGGTCGCTCACGGCGGCGTCGAGCACCTTGCCGGTCGACACGGTCGCCGTCGCGGCCAGCGCGTTCTCATCGGTGTGCTCGAGCTGGTCACGCAGCGCCCCGGTGGACACGTCGAGCCAGCGCGCGACCCCGGCGTGCGCGTCGTGATAGTCGAGCGTGCTGAGCTGCGCGATCTGCTCGCGGCCCGCCTGCAACGCCTCATCGCGCAACTGGGCGTAGGTCAGCGATTCGTCCTGCGAAGCCGAGAGCCACGACCAGCCGGACCAGCCCGCGAACACCGTGGCGACGGTGACGGCCGCCAGGCCCGTCTTCATTTGCCAAGCCACAGCAGCTCCTTCAGGTCCGTGGAAACCTGCAGGCCGGGCAGGGTGACCGGGCCGACGCCGCCGGGCTTGGCCGCGTCCGGCACGGGCGGATGCGGCGCGTTCTGCGAGCCGCGCACCGAACTCGGGTCGCCGTAGGGCAGCGTGCACGCCGCGGTCGTGTTGAGCGGCAGCGGCGTCACGACGTCACTGGACCGGACGGTCGTGCTCTCATAGCCCTTCAGGCACGGCGGCGGGTCGTTGAACGTCAGCGCCAGCGACAGGTGCGCGGTGTCCGGCGTGATCGCCGACGAGGTGGTCGCGACCGCGCGCGGCGTGTTGACCAGCAGCTGCTCCAGTCCGTTCGAGCGCGAGGAGAACACTTTGGACAGTGTCAGCAGGTTCGCGACGAGCACCGGCAGCCCGGGGCTGTTCTCTCGCAGCAGCGACGTGACCTGCGTCGACGCCTGCGGCGCCGTCTCGATCAGCTTGCGCAGGTCACCGTCCGAACTGGACAGTGCGGCCGCGAACTGCTTGGCGCTGCCGGTGAACGTGCGCCACGCCGCCGTCGAGTCGACCTGGGTGCGCAACACGGTCGCACCGTCGCCGATCAGCGTCTGGGTCTGCGGCAGGTGCGCGGCCGCGCTCTGCGTGAACGAGTTTGCCGAGTCGATCAGCACCTGCAGGTTCGGCCCCGAGTTACGCAGCGCGTCGTCGAACTCGTCGATGACCGTGCGCAGCGATTCGGTCGGCACCGAGGCGCTCAGCGCGCTGAGGTTGCCGAGCAGGTCCTGTACCGGCAACGGGATCCGCGTCGACTCGCGCGGGATGACCGCGCCGTCGCCGAGGAACGGCCCGCCGTCCGTGCGCGGCTGCAGGTCGACGTACTGCTCGCCGACCGCGGACCGGTTGGTCACGATGGCCATCGAGTTCACCGGGATCCGCGGCGCGGAGTCGTCGATGAGCAGGTCGGCCTCCATGCCGGTGCGGGTCAGCCGCAGCTCGCCGACCCGGCCGACGGCGACCCCGCGATAGGTGACCTCGCCGTTGGTGAACAGCCCGCCGCCGTCGGCGAGCTCGATCTTGACCAGGTACGACCCACTCCCCAGCAGCCTGCCGAGCCCGGCGTACTTGGCGCCGACGAACGCGCTCACGGCCAGCGCGAGCACCACGAACACGAGAACCTGGATCCGAACCTTCGCGGTCAGCATCAGCGGCCTCTCATCTCGCCGGCGACCGGCAGCGGCAGCGGCGGCTCGCCCTCACCGGGCGGCGGGATGACCATCCCCGGCGCCGGCGCGATCGTCGCGAAGATGTTCAGGTAGTCGCCGCGCAGGCCGCGCAGGACCTCGTCGGTGAACGGGAAGGTCGGCAGGATCTCCAGTGCGTTCGGCAGGTCCGAACCCGCGTCGGCGAGCCGCTTCAGGATCGGCGCGAGTGAGTGCAGGTCGGTGACCAGGTCCTCGCGGCTGCGGTCGATCGTGTCGACGGCCACTTTGGACAGATCGTCGAGCGCGGACAGCATGCTCACCAGCTGGGAACGCTGATCGGTCAACGTCTTCAGGCCCGGCGTGAGGTCGGTCAGCGCCCCGGACACCTGCGTGCGGCGACGGTCCAAAGTGGCCGAGAGCCGGTTCAGGCCGTCGAGCGCCGACGTGATGTCGCCCCGGTGCGCGTCGAGGTCCGTGACCAGCGTGTCCACTCCGGACAGGAATGACCGGATCTCCTGCTCGTTACCGGTCATCACCTTGGACAGTTCCTGGTTGATCGTCTGCAGCTGCCCGATCCCGCCGCCGTTGAGCAGCAGCGACAGCGCGCCGAAGATCTCCTCGAACTCCGGGTTGCGGTTGGTCCGGTCCGGCGTGATGACCGC
This sequence comes from Amycolatopsis xylanica, assembly GCF_900107045.1. Taxonomy (GTDB): domain Bacteria; phylum Actinomycetota; class Actinomycetes; order Mycobacteriales; family Pseudonocardiaceae; genus Amycolatopsis; species Amycolatopsis xylanica. The sequence continues at coordinate 34,354 of NZ_FNON01000003.1, read as the reverse complement.
GCCGTCCTTCAGCCGGTCCGGCGCGGGTGTCTCGCTCTTCGCTAGCTCCACGAACTTCTCGCCGAGCAGGCTGGACTGCCGCAGCCGCGCGACCGCGTTGGACGGCAGCACCACGTCCCCGTTGACCGCGACCGTGGCCTCGGCCGTCCAGCCGTCCTTGCCGAGCTTGATGGTCTCGACCCGGCCGACCGGCACGTCGTCGACCTTCACCGCGGCCTGCGGCACCAGGTCGAGCGTGTCCGCGAACTGCACGGTCACGCGGTACGGATGGTCGCCGAGGTCGGCGCCGCCGGGCAGCGGCAGGTCGTAAACGCCCTTGAACTCGGCCGAGGACGAGCACGAGACCAGCAGGCAGCAGGCGGCGATCACCGCGAGGCGCTTCATTTCGGCGCTCCCTGGTACGGCGCTCCCTGGTACAACGGCCCGGTGACCGGCAGCGGCAGCAGGTAGTAGTCGAGCACCGTGCGGCCCTGCAGGGTGCCGGACTTCGGGTCGAACGCGTTCAGCACGTCGGTCACCGCGAGCGGGATGTCGTCGAGCGTCTCCGCCAGCGCGGCCCGCTTGTCCACCAAGGTCTGCGTGGTCACCGCCAGGTTGTCCACATTGGACTTGATGAGCGCGCGGTTGTCCTTGAGGAAGCCCTGCACGTCCGCGAGCGCCCGTCCGAGCCCGTCCAGCGCGCCCGTCAGCTCGGTCTTGTTCGACGCAAGCGTTTGCGTGACGGTGGCGAGCCGCGAGTTGATGTTCGACACCTGGTTGTCGTTGCCCGCCAGCATGCTCGTGAACCGCTGCAGCTCGTCGACCGTGCCGAACAGGTCGTCCTTGTTACCCGCAAGGGTCCTGGCCAGGTCGGCGAACTCGCGGACGCTGTCGTTGAACGGCCGCCCGTTGCCGCGCAGGTTGGCCGCGCCGGTGTTGAGCAGGTCGGACAGCGCGCCGTTGGCGTTGGCCCCGTTCGGGCCGAGCGCGGTGGCCAGCGTGTTCAGGCTCGCGTAGAGCTCGTCGAGCTCGACCGGGGTGCCGGTGCGCTCGACGCCGATCACGGCGCCGTTGCCCAGCCGGGGCCCGCCACGCGACGGCTTCGAGAACTGCACGTACCGGTCCGAGACCACGCTCGGCGCGATGACCAGCACGTTCGCGTCCTCGGCGACGCCGACGCCCCCGTCGATCCGCATGGTCACCTCGACGCGTTCGCCGTCCGGGGTGACGGTCTCCACTTCGCCGATCCGCACGCCGAGCAGCCGCACGTCCGAGCCGGTGTAGACGCCGACCGCGCGGGTGAAGTACGCGGTGATCCGCTTGTCGCCGTGGCCGTCGAAGATCCACCACAGTATTCCGCCGGTGACCACGGCGAGCACCAGCGCCATCGTGAGGAACCGGCTGAGCCGGACCTGGTTGCGGGTCGCGTTCACTTGCCACCGCCCCGGGGCGGGGTGCACGGTTTCCGGTTCTCCGGGAGCAGGCCGCACACATAGCTGTCGACCCACCGGCCGTTGCCGACGGTGTTGGTGATCACCCGGAAGTACGGCCCGGCCAGCCGCAGCGCCTCGTCGATGTTCGCGTTCTGCTTCTTCAGCAGCTCGGTCACCGTCTGGAGCTGGGTCAGCGCCTCGCCCAGCCGCTTCTGGTTGTCCGCGACCAGCCCGGACAGCTGCGTGGCTAGGTTCTCCGCGCCGACAAGCAGTTCGTGGATGGCGTCGCGGCGGTTGTTCAGCTCGCCCAGCAAGAGGTTCCCGTCGTCGAGCAGCTTGTCGAAGTCCTCATTGGACGCGGCGAGCGTGCCGGTCACCTTGCGCGCGTTGCCGAGCAGCTTGGCCAGCTCCTCGTCACGGCTGGAGATCGTCTTCGACAGCGCGGAAAGGCCGTCGAGCGCGCTGCGCACATGCTCCGGCGAGTTCTTGAACGTGTCGCTGATCGTCTGGAAGCTCGCCGCGAGCTGGTTGGTGTCGATCGCGCCGACGGTCTTCGACAGGCCGTTGAACGCGTCGGTGACGTCGTACGGGGTGACCGTCCGTTCGCGCGGGATGGCGTGCTTCGGGTCCTGCACGGCCGAACCGGTCGGCCGCAGCGAGAGGAATTTGCGGCCCAGCAGGGTTTTGATCTTGATCTCGGCCGAGGTCCGGTCGCCGATCCAGGCGTCCTTCACACGGAAATTGACCAGCACGTGGTCGTCGGCCAGCGCCACCCTGGTGACCTCGCCGACCTTGATGCCCGCGATGCGCACCTCGTCGTCGCTCTGCAGGCCGGCCGCTTCGGTGAACTCCGCCTGGTACGTGGTGCCGCCGCCGACGATCGGCAGGTTCTCGTAGTTGAACGTGACGGCCAGCAGCCCGGCGATCACCGTGCTGCCGATGACGCCGATGACCAGCGGATTGCGCTCCTTGAACGATTTCACGGCCGGCACCTCGCCTCGGTCGGCGCGATCCCGCGCGGCGGGTCGGTCTCGAGTTTCGCGCTGCAGAGGTAGAAGTTCATCCACGAGCCATAGGTGCCGAGCCTGCCGACCTCGTTGAACTTCGTCGGCAAATTGTCGAGGAACTGGTTGATCTCGTCCGAGCCGTTCGCCAGGTTCTCCGACAGCTGGCCGAGCCGGTTCACGCTGTCCTTGAGCGGCGGCCTGGCGACTTCGAGCAGCCCGGCGGTGGCCTTCGACAGGTCGCCGATGCCGGTGATCGCGTCACCGATGGCCGCCCGGTCACCGGCCAGCCCCGACACCAGCTGCCGCAGTGTGGAGAGCAAAGTGGACAGTGCGTCACCCTTGTCGTTGATGTTCTGCAGCACCGAGTTCAGGTTCTTGATGACCTGGCCGATCACCTGGTCCCGGCTGGCCAGCGTCGAGGTCAGCGAGCCGGTGTGGCTGAGCAGGCTCTCGACGGTGCCGCCTTCGCCTTGCAGCACCTGGACGATCTCGCCGGAGAGCTGGTTGACGTCGTTCGGCGACAGCGCCTGGAAAAGGGGCTTGAACCCGTTGAAGAGATCCGTGAGATCGAGCGCCGGGGTGGTGCGTTCGAGCGGGATCTCCGCGCCGGGTTCAAGCGTGCCGGTGGTGCCCTTGCCGCGGATCAGCGCGATGTAGCGCTGGCCGACCATGTTGCGGTACTTGATGACCGCGGTCACGTCGGCGGGCAGCCTGCGTCCCTTTTCGACGGAGAACTTGACCTGGGCGAGGCTCTGGTCGGCGATGCCGAGCGACTCGATCTGCCCGACCCTGACCCCGGAGATGCGGACGTCGTCGCCGACGTTCAGCGAGGTCGCGTCGGTGAACTTGGCGCTGTACACATCGGAATCACCGAGCCCGGTGTTGGTGATCGACAACGCGAGCAGCGTGGTGGCGACCGTGGTGACCAGTATGAAGATCAGGCTCTTGATCAGGGGAGAGGCGAAGTTCCTCATTTCAGGTTCACCTCCGTGCCGCGGTAGAGCGGGCCGACGAGGACGCTGCTCCAGTCGGGGACCTGCCCGGTGGGAACACCGAGCTGCGGCGCGACCAGCGAGGCGAGGAGTTCGCGTTCCTGCGGGGAGTTCGGCACGCCGAGGTCGTCCTGGCCTGGCATCAGCGGATGGGCCTCGGAGCCCGGCGGCGCGGCGGCGGTGCCCTGGCTGGGCACGACACCGCTGGGGTAGCAGCGCGGCCCGCCGGACGCGGTGTACACCGGGTCGTCCTTGCCGGGCACGTACTTGCCGCGCGATTCGGTGACGGTGATGTCCACGTGCAGTCCGGGTTCGTCGGAATCTTTGCCGAGCGCCTTGTCCATCAACGGTTTGAGGTCGGTCAGCGCCTTGAGCGTGCAGGGGAAACTGGGCGAGTATTCGGCCGCGATCTCCAGCGGCGTGCGGCTGGTCGCGGCGAGGCCGATCAGGTTGTCCTTGTTGTTGCGCAGGAAGGTCGTGAGGTCCTGCGCCGAGGTCGTGACGACCGGGTACAGCCCGGCGAGCGCGTCGCGCTTCTCGTGGACGGTGCCCAGCGTCTTCGCGGAGTCGGTGAGCGCGTCGAGCAGATCGGGCGCGATGTCGCCGTAAAGGTGGCTGACCTTGGCGAGGTCACGCAGGTCGTCTTCGAGCTTCGGCAGGCTGGGGTTGAAGTCCTTGAGGTACGCCGAAGCCGACGCGATGGTCTGGCCGAGCTGCTCGCCGCGGCCCTGCAACGCCGTCGCGACCGTGTTCAGCGTGGTGGCGAGCTTCTGTGGCTGGACGGCCTGCAGCACCGGCAGCAGGTTGTCGAACACCTTCTCCAGCTCGATCGCGTTGGCGCTGCGGTCCTGGCCGATGACGTCGCCGGAGCGCAAGTGTGCCGCGGTCGAACCGTCCGGAATGGACAGCTGGACGTAGCGCTCGCCGAAGAGTGTCTTGGGGATCAGCAGCGCGGACACGTCCCGTGGCAACATGTCGACTTTGCCGGGCTCCAGCGCGAGGTCGATCGACGCGCCGGAACCCGAGCTGTGCACCGCGCGGATCTCGCCGACCACCACGCCGCGCGCCTTGACCTCGCCGCCGGGCCGCAGCTGGTTGCCGACACGGTCGGCCTTGAGCGTCACCGGCACGGAGTCGACGAACGCCTTGTCGTAGACGGCGACCGTGCCCACCACGAACGCCGACATGATGACCAGGAACAGGATCCCGGCGAGCTTGAGTTTCATCCGGCGACCTTCACGGTGGTCGTCGCGCCCCAGATCGCCAGGCTGAGGAAGAAGTCGAGCACGCTGATCGCCACGATCGCGGTGCGCACCCCGCGGCCGACGGCCACGCCGACGCCCGCAGGCCCGCCGCTCGCGCGGAAGCCGTAATAACAATGCGCGAGCACGACGACCACGCTGAACACGAGCACCTTCCCGAACGACCACAGCACGTCGCCGGGTGGCAAGAACAGCAGGAAGTAATGGTCGTAGGTGCCCGCGGACTGGCCGAAGAACCAGATGGTGACCTGCCGCGAAGCGAGATACGAGGTCAGCAGCCCGATCGCGTACAACGGGACGACCGCGACGAAACCGGCGATGATCCGGGTGGTGACCAGGTACGGCACGCTCGGAATGCCCATGACTTCGAGCGCGTCGATCTCCTCCGAGATCCGCATGGCGCCGAGCTGCGCGGTGAACCCGCAGCCGACCGTGGCCGAGAGCGCGAGCCCTGCGACCAGCGGGGCGATTTCTCGCGTGTTGAAGTAAGCCGAGACGAAACCGGCGAACGCGGACGTGCCGACCTGGTTCAAAGCGGAGTAACCCTGCAGGCCGACGACCGTGCCGGTGAACACGGTCATCCCGATCATCACGCCGATCGTGCCGCCGATGACGGCCAGCGCGCCGGTGCCGAAGCTGACTTCCGCGAGCAGGCGGGTGATCTCGCGGGTGTAGCGCCGCAGCGCCCGTGGCGCCCACGCGAGCGCGCGGAGGTAGAACAGGATCTGGTCACCCAGCCGGTCGAGCACGCCGAGGTTCACGTCTCACATCCCTTTCGGCGGCACGAGCTGCAGATACAGCGTGCTGAGCACCAGATTCAGCAGGAACAGCAGCAGGAAGGTGATGACGACCGACTGGTTGACCGCGTCGCCGACACCTTTCGGGCCGCCTTTGGGATTGAGCCCGCGATACGAAGCGACGACCGCCGCGACGAAACCGAAGATGATGGCTTTGATCTCACTGATCCAGAGATCCGGCAATTGGGCTAATGCCGAGAAACTGGCCAGGTAGGCGCCGGGGGTGCCGTCCTGCATGACGACGTTGAAGAAATAGCCGCCGACCACGCCGACGACACTCACCATGCCGTTCAGGAACGCGGCGACCCCCATCGCGGCGAGTACCCGCGGCACGATCAAGCGCTGAATGGGTGAAACGCCCAGCACTTCCATCGCGTCGATTTCTTCGCGAATGGTGCGTGAGCCGAGATCGGCGCACATGGCCGATCCGCCCGCGCCCGCGATGAGCAGCGCGGTGACGATCGGGCTGGCCTGCTGGATGATCGCGAGCACGCTGGCCGCGCCGGTGAACGACTGCGCGCCGATCTGCGTGGTCAGCGAGCCGACGTGCAGCGCGATGACCGCGCCGAACGGGATGGACACCAGCGCGGTCGGCAGAATCGACACGCTCGCGATGAACCAGAACTGCTGGATCAGTTCCCGTGCTTGGAAAGGCCGTTTGAACAGGCAGCGCACCACGTCGAGGCCGAGCGCGTACAACCGCCCGGTTTCCCGCAGCGCGGCGGCGCCGGGGATGCCTGTTCTGCTCGCCACTGGCCCTCCCCAGGAAAGGCCGCTCCACTGCGGCTTTCTTACTGGTGAGTAAGCTATCCAGGTGCCGGTGACCGTGACAAGAAGCACGGCATTTTTTGCGCATTCCTGATAAAGACGTCCGTCATCTTTGTCTGAACACGCGAAATGCGCTCGGGCAAATGGCCGAATGGGCCAGGTCAGCGCAGTCTGGCGACCAGGTCGTACGAGTGCACCCGGTCGGCGTGCGCGTGGACCATCGTGGTGATCATCAGCTCGTCGGCGTCGGTGTCGGCCAGCAGCGTCTCCAGTCCTTTGTGGACGGTTTCGGGCGAGCCGATGATGCTGCTCGCGAACCGGTCCTCGACGAACAGCCGGTCCATGTCGGTGTACGGGTACGCCGCCGCCTCCTCGGGCGTGGGCAGCGGGATCGGGCGGCCACGCCGCAGGCTGAGGAAGGTCAGCCCGCTCGGTCCGGCCAGGAACCGGGCGTGCTCGTCGGTGTCGGCCGCGATCACCGAAGCGCCGAGCATCACGTACGGCGCGTCGAGCACCTCGGACGGACGGAACGAGTCGCGGTAGAGCCGGACGGCCGCGAGCGTGTTGTCCGGCGCGAAGTGGTGCGCGAACGAGAACGGCAGGCCGAGCTGACCGGCGAGCCGCGCGCTGAAGCCGGACGAGCCGAGCAGCCAGATCGGCGGCTTGTTGCCCTCGGCGACGGCCGCGCGCACCGGCTTCTCCGAGACCTCGAAGTACTCGACGAGCTCCGTGAGCTGCTGCGGGAAGTTCTCCGCCGACAGCCCGCCCGGTCCGCGCAGCGCCACCGCCGTGCGCTGGTCACTGCCCGGCGCGCGCCCGATGCCGAGGTCGATCCGGCCGGGGTGCAGTGCCTCCAGCGTGCCGAACTGCTCGGCGATCACCAGCGAGGCGTGGTTCGGCAGCATCACGCCGCCGGAGCCGACCCGCATGGTCGACGTCGCCGCCGCGACCTGGCCGATCAGCACCGACGTCGCCGACGAGGCGATGCCGGGCATGTTGTGGTGCTCGGCGAGCCAGTACCGGTGGTAGCCGAGGGCTTCCACGTGCTTCGACAGTGCGATGGTGTTGCGCAGTGCGGCGCCCGCGTCGGACCCGTTCACGATCGGGGCGAGGTCCAGCACGGAAAGCGGCACGTCAGACAGAGAGCTCACGTAAAGCGGCAACACGATCGCCCGTGGATCTCTTCCCGAGTGTGGCTACGGGCACGGTGGCTGGAAGGCGACACCGGGGAAGTAGCGGTCCCACTCGGCCTCGGTGATCCGAGGGGAAGCGGTCTCACAGACCCGCTTCGCGACGAGCTCCGGTTCGGTTTCCCAGCGCAGGACGACGTCGTCGCTGCCGCTGCTCAGCAGCGTGTGGCCGTCGGGGGCGAACACGAGCCCGAGCACCCGGTCGGTGTGCCCGGTGAGCACCGCCACCTGCCTCGGGACGGCCGGGTCGAGGGTGTCCCACAGCCGCACGGTCCGGTCATGTGACGAGGTGGCCAGTGTGTGCCCGTCCGAGCTGAACACCATCTCCCGCACCGCGTCCGTATGCCCGGACAGCTGCGAGATCTCGCGGGGAGCGTGGGGATCGCGGACGTCCCACAGCCGTGCGGTGCGGTCGCGGCCCGCGGTCACGATCGTCTTGCCGTCCGGGCTGTACGCCAGCGAGGTCACGGCCTTGGTGTGGCCACGCAGGACGCCGAGCAGCGCGCCGTTGGCGGTCATGTCCCAGAGCCGGACGGTGAAGTCCCAGCTCGTCGAGGCGAGGATCCGGCCGTCCGGGCTGAACGCGAGCGCGTGCACGTCGTCGGCGTGCCCGGTGAGCACGGCCAGCTCCTGGCCGGTGGAGCTGTCGAGCAGCCGCACGGTGTGCTTGTCACCGGCGATGGCCAGCCGTTTCCCGTCCGGGCTCAGCGCGACGGCGTCGATGTCGTCCTCGCGGGTGGCGATCACGACCGGTTTCGCCGGGGCCGCCAGGTCACGGCGTTTGACGGTGTGGTCCCAGCTGCCCGTGTAGAGCGTGCTCCCGTCGGGGCTGATCGCCGCACCACAGACGCCCTTCGTGTGATCGGTCAGCGTGGTGACTTCGCGGGGCGCCGCCGGATCGACGACCCGGACCTTGCCGTCGCGGCCGCCGGTGATCAGCGTGCGGCCGTCCGGGGTCAGCGTCACCCGGCAGATGTCGCTTTCCCCGCTCGCGACCACCGGACCGGGGATGTCCCACAGCCGGACGGTGTAGTCGTCGGAGGTGGTCGCGACCGTGCGGCCGTCGGGGCTGAAGGTGGCGCCCGCGACGATGTCGGTGTGCCCGGTCAGTGTGAGCACCGCTCTCGGCTGCGCCGGCTCGGCGACGTTCCACACCTTGGCGGTCCGGTCTTCGGACGAGCTGAGCAGCCGGGTGCCGTCGGCGTTGAACGCGAGCGCGCGCACGGCCATCGTGTGCCCGGCCATGGCCGAGAGGTCTTTCGGCGCGGCGGGGTCGGCGACGTCCCAGAGCCGGACCCGGTTCTCGCCGCCGTCCTCGCCACCCGCGAGGGTGTGCCCGGCCGGGCTGAAGGCGAGCGCGCGGATCAGCGCGGGTGCGGTCGAGATCGACTTGAGTTCGGCGCCGCCCGCGGTCCAGAGCCGCAGCGTCTTGTCGTTGGAGCCGGTGGCGAGCGTCGTGCCGTCGGGGCTGAAGCCGACCGCGACCACATCCTCGGTGTGCCCGGTGAGCACCTTGCCGGTGCGGTCGGCGAGGTTCCAGACGCGGGCCGTGTCGTCAGCGCTGCCCGTGGCCAGCGTCTTCCCGTCTCGGCTGAACGTCAGTGCGAGCACCTTGTCGGTGTGTCCGGTCAGCGTCGCGATCGGCTTGACCTGGCGCGGATCGGTGACGTCCCAGAGCTTCGCCGTCTTGTCCCAGCTCGCGGTGGCGAGCGTCTTGCCATCCGGGCTGAACGCGACGGCGAGCACGTTGTCGTCATGGCCGTTCAGCGTCGGCAGCTCGATCGGGTGATGGGGGTCGGTGACGTTCCACAGCCGGACGGTCTTGTCCCATGCCCCGGTCGCGAGCAGCTTGCCGTCCGGGCTGAACGCGGCGGTGTTGACGTTGTTCGTGTGCCCGAGCAGGAGACTGGAGTACGGCGTCGAGAAGGTGCTGAGCAGGCTGCCGCGGGCTTCCATGGTCGGCGCCAGGCGGTACGCGGCGAGCGAGAGCTGGGCCGCCAGCGCCGGTTTGGTCGGGCGCAGGGACGTCGCCTCGTGCGAGACGTTCTGGGAAAGCGCGGTGTTCCGTTCGTCGGTCGCCGTCCGGGAGGCGTTCACCGCGAAAACGGTCGCGCCCACCGCGACCAGCAGCAGGACGGCCATCAACGCGACCAGCTGACGCAGCCTGCGCGTCCGTTTACGAGTCGCGGCGCGCTCAGCGGCCTCGGCGGCCGAGCTGTCATCGAGGAACTGGCGTTCCTTCTTGCTCAGCGCCTCTTCGTGCGTGGTGACCCAGTCCTGGGCGATCGCGAGCCGCGCGCCCCGGTAGAGCGAGCCCGAGTCGTGGTCGAGCGACTCCCACGCCTCGGCCGCCTCGGTGATCCGGCGGTGCACGCGCAGCGCCTCGCGGTCCTCGGTCAGCCACTCGCGCAGCCGGGGCCAGCTGCGGATGAGCGCCTCGTGCGCGATGTCGATGCCGTGCTCGTCGAGGGTGATCAGCCGGGCGTCGGCGAGCTTGCCGAGCGCGACGTCGATGTCCGGGTCGTCGTCGAGCTCGTCGCGGCTGAGCCTGCGCTTGGTGTCCTCCGTGCCTTCGCCGAGCGCGGTCAGCCGGAGGAAGATCTGCCGGGTGACCTGCTGCTGAGCCGGGCTGAGCGTGGTGAACACGTGCTCGGAGGTCTGCGCGACCGCCCGTTCGATGCCGCCGGTCGACTCGTAGCCGGACAGGATGAGCGCGTTGCCGCGACGGCGTTTCCACGTCTCCAGCAGCGCGTGCGAGAGCAGCGGCAGCATGCCCGGCTGCCCGGTCGCGTCGGCGATCAGGCGCGAGACGAGCGCGGTCTCGACCCGCAGCCCGACCCGGACGGCGGGCTGGGTGATCGCCAGCCGCAGCTCTTCCGTGGTCATCGGGCCGAGCAGGATCTGGCCGTCTTCCAGCGCGTCGGTCAGCTCGGGGTACTGGGCGAAGCGCGCGTGGAAGTCGATCCGCGCGCCGAGCACGACCTTCTTGAGCTTGACGAGCGCGGCGATGAACTCGGCGCGTTCGGCCGGGTTCTGGCAGAGGGTGAAGACCTCCTCGAACTGGTCGACCACCAGCACGTCGACCGGCCCGGCCTTGGCCAGCTCGGCCATCGGGCGGGCGCCCGGGGTGATCAGCTTGGTCGTCCCGGCCGCTTCGAGCGCGGGGATCACCCCCGCCCGCAGCACCGACGACTTCCCGGACCCGGACGCGCCGAGCACCGCGATGAACCGGTGCGTCGCGAGCCGCTCCAGTACCTTCTCGACGACCCGCTTCCGCCCGAAGAACCGCTCGGCGTCTTCGGGCCCGAACGCGGTCAGTCCGACATACGGAGGCTCGGCTTCCGGTTCGGGTTCGAGCGCGCCTTCGGAGAGTGCGCGCCAGCGCGCCGCCCACTCCTCCTCGTCACCCGCGCACGCCTTCACGTACGCGAGAGTGACCGCCAGCGTCGGCAGCTTCCGCCCGCCGGCGGCGTCGGACAACGTGCCCGCGGAGTAGTTCGTCTGCCGCGCCAGCTCACGGTAAGTGGGGGAGCCCGCCTTCTCACGCAGCAGGCGGAGCTCCGTGGCGAACTGGACGACGGCGTCGTCGCCGTCCTCGAGCGGCCGCTCAGGACGAGGCACTGGCCCACCCCCGTTGTTCGGACTTCGTTGTTCGGTTGATCAAACCTGACGCCGAACAATACTTTTTGGTTATACCTGGGGTTGACCGGTCTCACGGTTCCCGCTGGGGGGTGCCGGTGACCAGGTCGAACGAGGAGGAGAGAACGTGTTCAAGATCAACCTGTACGGCTACCACGCGGCGACCGGCACCGCGGCCGCGTAAGGTCTCGCCGCCTTCGCTGGGGGCGAAGACGGCCAGACGACAAAAGCCACCCAGAAGGTTCTGGGTGGCTTTTGTCTTGGGCCTGGTGTCTTGGGCCAGGGTCAGGCGGGCAGCCAGTCCGGGTTCGAGGCCAGCACCGTGAGTTGCTGGGTCGCCCGGGTCAGCGCCACGTACAGGACACGGCGGCCGGTGGTCGACTCCGTGATCAACTCGGTCGGCTCGACCAAGACCACCGCGTCGTACTCGAGGCCCTTCGAGTCGAGCGAGCCGACGACCTTGAGCCGCTCGTCGGTCTGGCCGGCGAACCAGCCCTCGACCTCGGGCACGCGGTCCATCGCGGTGATCACGCCTACCGTGCCCTCGACCGAGTCCAGCAGCTCCTTGGTGGCCGACTGCGTGGCGGTCTCCAGGTTCGCCGCTTCGACCGCGCGGACGTCCGGGAGCAGGCCGGTGGTCCGCACCGCGATCGGCAGCTCGTCCTCCTGGGCGTGGCCGCGCACGACCTTCGCCGCGAGGTCGAAGATCTCGGCCGAGTTGCGGTAGTTGGTGCGCAGCGTGAAGCGGCGGCGGGTGGTGCGCACGCCGAACGCCTGGTCACGGGCCTGCGCGGCCTCTTCGGGGTCCGGCCACGAACTCTGCACCGGGTCGCCGACGACCGTCCAGCTCGCGTACTTGCCGCGGCGGCCGATCATGCGCCACTGCATCGGCGACAGGTCCTGCGACTCGTCGACGACGACGTGGGAGTACTCGTCGTAGTGCTCGGGGCGGTGGGTGGTCGCGCCGGACCGCTCCGGGGTGAACTCGACCGGGTCGTGGTGCCTGCGCTTGCGCTTGGGCTCCGGGCCGATGAGCACGCGCAGCTCGTCGAGCATCGCCACGTCCGCGACGGTCCAGCCGCGCGAGCGGTCGGCCATCGAGGTCGCGAGCATGGTGATCTCCTCGCGGTTCAGCACGCCCTTCGCGGCCGAGGCCAGCCGCTTCTCGTCCGCGAGCCACTTGAGGACCTGCGCCGGGTAGAGGATCGGCCACCAGACGACCAGGAACCGGTGGAACTCGATCCGCTCACCCAGGTCGTGGATCAGCTCGGCCTTGTCGAGCTGCCTGCCGTCGGCCTTCGCGTGCTCCTCGGCCTTCGCGGCGAGCGCGTCGAGCAGCATCTCGGCCGCGCGCACGCGTGACCGGTTCGGCGGCCCGCCCGCGGTGTGCACCTTCCGGCGCACCTTCTCCAGCTCCTTGGCGTCGAGCTTGAGCACCTCGCCGCGGTAGACGATCCGCATCTCCCTCGGCGCGTCCGGCGGGGTGTCGCGCAGCGCGCGCAGCAGCACCTTGCGCATCCGCAGCGAGCCCTTGACAGCCGCGAGCGGCGCCGGGTCCTGGCGGACGGCTTCGAGCCCGTCGAGCACCTCGCCGAGTGCGCGCAGCTCGACGTTCGTTTCACCCATCGAGGGGAGCACGCGCGAGATGTAGCTGGTGAACACCCCGGACGGCCCGACAACCAGCACGCCCGCCCCGCCGAGCTGGCGGCGGTGGCGGTAGAGCAGGTAGGCGGCGCGGTGCAGCGCGACCGCGGTCTTGCCGGTGCCCGGCCCGCCGGTGATCTCGGTGACCCCGCGCCACGGCGCGCGGATGACCTCGTCCTGCTCGCGCTGGATGGTGGCGACGATGTCGCGCATCTTCTCGCCGCGCGAGCGGCCGAGCGCGGCCATCAGCGCGCCCTCGCCGACGATCTGCATGTCGTCCGGCACCGCGTCGGCGATCAGCACGTCGTCGTCCACGTCGAGCACGTTCTGCCCGGAGCACCGGATCACCCGGCGCCGCACGACGTCCATCGGCTCCTCGGCGGTCGCCTGGTAGAACGCGGCGGCCGCGGGCGCGCGCCAGTCGGTGACGAGGTTGTCGAAGTCGGCGTCCCTGATCCCGAGACGGCCGACGTAGATCGTCTCGGACGCCAGATGGTCGAGCCTGCCGAAGACCAGGCCCTCGTACTCGGCGTCGAGCGTCTGCAGGGTCTGGTTGGCGTGGAAGACCATCATGTCGCGCTCGAAGAGCATCGACGCCTGCTCGAACACGGCCTCGCGCTGAGCGCCATGGCCTATCTCGTATCCCTTGTTGCGCATGGCTTCCGCCTGCTCGCGCAGCTCCGCGAGCCGGGTGTAGACCCGGTCCACGTGGGATTGCTCGATGGCGATCTCGGCCCGTCTGACCCGAGGTTCGGACACGCATTGCTCCTAATACCGCTGCTATCGCCTTCGAGGGCGAAGAACAACACTACGCGTTGCGCGCCGGAGGGTCAGCAAGTCCTGTCGAACACCACATGGCGGACGCGGTTTGCGAGTATGACGGGGTGACCAGGATCGTGGCCGGGAAGGCGGGCGGCAGGCGGCTCAAAGTCCCCCCGAAGGGGACCAGGCCGACGTCGGAGCGCGTGCGTGAGGCGTTGTTCAACGCACTCGAAGTCGCAGGTGAGCTGGACGGATCCCGCGTGCTCGACCTCTACGCGGGCTCCGGCGCGCTCGGCCTGGAGGCACTCTCACGCGGCGCCGCCGACGCCTGGTTCGTCGAGGCGGACCGCAAGGCCGGCGAAGTTCTTCGCGGGAATGTCGGTGAGCTAAATCTCGGTGGAACGGTCCGCATTGGACAGGTCGAGGCCGTGGTCGCCGGGCCCGCCCCGATGGCGTTCGACGTCGTCATCGCCGACCCCCCGTACGCGGTCGACGCGGCCCAGCTCGGCGCCGTGCTGTCGGCGCTGGCGGGCGGCGGCTGGGTCACCGACGGCGCGCTGGTGATCATCGAACGTGCCACTCGTGACGGTGACCCCGACTGGCCGCTGTCGTTCGAGCCCATGCGGGTCAAGCGCTACGGCGACACCGCGTTGCACTGGGCCGAATACGTGACGAAAGCTGTGTGACGCTCTCGTCACGAGAGGGCGACGGCCACCGCTTCACGGTAGCGTCGCGCCATGCGTCGCGCAGTCTGCCCGGGCAGCTACGACCCGGCCACGAACGGGCACCTCGACATCATCGAGCGGTCCGCCAAGCTCTTCGACGAGATCGTCGTGCTGGTCGGGATCAACAAGAACAAGAAGGGCCTGTTCACCGTCGAAGAACGGCTGGACATGCTCCGCGAGACCACGGCGGGCCTGCCCAACGTGCGCGTCGACTCGTGGCAGGGCCTGACCGTCGACTACTGCCGCGCCAACGACATCGTGGCCATCACCAAGGGCCTGCGCTCGGTCAGCGACTTCGACTACGAGCTCCAGATGGCCCAGATGAACCACGAGCTGTCCAAGGTCGAGACGCTGCTCATGCCGAACAACCCCGCGTACGGCTTCGTCTCCAGCTCGCTCGTGAAAGAGGTCGCGACGTACGGCGGCGACATCGAGCACCTGGTGCCCCCGGTCGTGTTCGAGCGCCTCACCAAGCGCCTGCGCGAAAAAGACTCGTGAGTGGTACGGCCGGTTCTAACCGGTCGGAACACTCACGACCCCCGCGGGGGTAAGTGGGAATTTTCCCAGTTCTGCGCCGAACGGCGTGCGACGGTCGTAGGGATTTCCGACAGGGTTCGCGGAGTTAACCTGCTCGACCAGCCCTGATCACCCGATCGGGTTACGGTCCGAAAATGACCAACCACCGATCGCGTTTCGCCGCCTTCCTGCTGGCCTTCGTCGCCTTCTTCGGCGTCGTCACCGCCACGGCCGAGGCCTCGCCCATCAGCAACGAGCCCGTCAGCATCGAGCCCGTCAGCATCGAGCAGAACGCCTGCGGCGACCTCGCGGGCTTCACCCGTGCCGCACTGTCGAGCCTTCCCAAGGAGGCGACCGACACCTACAAGCTGATCCAGACCAACGGCCCGTTCCCGTACCCGAAGAACGACGGCGTGGTCTTCCAGAACCGCGAGAAGATCCTCCCGGCCTGCGCGTCGAGCTACTACCACGAGTACACGGTCATCACGCCCGGCTCGTCGACCCGCGGCGCCCGCCGCATCATCACCGGCGACGGCGGCGAGTACTTCTACACCGGCGACCACTACGCCTCGTTCAAGGTCATCACCGTCTGACGCAACCCCGTGGCCCTCCTCGTCCGTGAGTAATGCTGGAACACGGCCGAGGAGGGCACACGGATGAAACCTGGGGACGACGCGAGCTTCCGGGAGTTCGCCGCGCGGAAGGCGCTCACGCTGAGACGGACCGCCTACCTGTTCTGCGGTGACTGGCATCTCGCCGAGGATCTGGTCCAAAGCGCCCTCATGAAGCTCTACCGGGTCTGGCCGAAGGTCTCCCGGACAGGGCCCGCCGACAACTACGCCAGGCAGGTACTGCTGCGCTGCTGGCTCGACGAGCAGCGACGGCCGTGGCGGCGCAAGGAGAACCGGAGCGGGCACGTGCCCGACCGGCCCGACGCGCACGCCGATCCCACCCGTCTCGGGATCTCCGACCTGTTACTGCACGCCCTCGCCGAGGTTCCGCCGAAACAACGCGCCGCCATCGTGCTGCGGTACTGCGCCGACCTGTCGATAGCCGACGTCGCCGCGACGCTGCGTTGTTCGGAAGGGACGGTCAAGAGCCAGACCGCGCGGGGGCTCGAAATCCTCCGCGCGGCCGTCGAACGGCGTGAACCCGCCGCGGAGGGAAGCAAATGACCGAACAGCTCGAACAGGACCTGCGGGCCCTGTCCTTCACCGAGCCCCCACTGGGCTTCGACACCGAGGCGGTGGCCACGAAAGCCGCCGCACGGCAACGCAAACGGCTCGTCGCTGCTTCCGGCTTGGGAACCCTCGCGGCGGTCGTCGCGATCGTGGCCACGACAGTCGTGCCGAGTGGCGTCGTCCAGCCCGCCGCGGACCCGGTGACCACGGTCTCGGTGCCGCCCGTGGAGATGCCCTTGACGTTGCTCCGCGAGCACCTGCCCGCATTGCTGAAGGCAGTGCAGCCGGACGCGAAGAACATCGTCGAGGTCACCACGCCGGAAATGGCGATCGCCATGCTGAGGTTCCGCTACGACCTGAATGGCCGCCCCGCGCGCATCGAGGGGAACGTCGGCCGTCCGATCCTGCCGGGTGGCCGTGAGCCGGTGCCTTGCCCGGCCGGCTGCACCAACTTCCCGCAACCGGACGGGTCCGAGGTGCACATCAGCCAGTCGGGCCGGTTCGTCGACGGAGCGACCGGCGCGGTCAAGCCGAGCACGCTCGAAGCCCGCCACTACCGGCTCGACGGCACACAGGTCGAGATCTCCGTCGCCTTCCTCCCGCCAGCGGGTGAGGGGGTCCCGATGACCTACGAGCAGGTGATCAGGATCGCCACCGATCCGTCCTTCGACTACTAGTAGCCGCTCGGACACGCCCGGCCCGGCGCGCTTTCACCGGTTCGGGCGTGTTAAGCGGCAGACTGGGTGCAGCGATATCGGGGATTGCTGCAGAGGGAGTTGCCGTGTACCGGGTTTTCGAGGCGCTCGACGAGTTGGTCACGATCGTCGAAGAGGCGCGCGGGGTGCCGATGACCTCCAGCTGCGTGGTGCCGCGCGGTGACGTGCTCGAACTGCTCGACGACGTCCGCGACGCGCTGCCGGCGGAGGTCGACGACGCGCAGGACGTGCTCGACAAGCGGGATCAGCTGATCCACACCGCGCGCTCCGAAGCCGACAAGACGGTCACCGAGGCCAACGCCGAGGCCGATCGCACGGTCGGGGAGGCGCAGGCGCACGCCGAGCGCATCCTCGCCGAGGCGCAGGCCCGTGCCGAGCAGATGATGGCCGACGCGCACGCCGAGGCCGAGCGCATGGTCGCCGCCGGGCAGGCCGAGTTCCAGAACCTCACCGACCGCTCGCGCGCCGAGTCCGAGCGGATGATCCAGGCCGGGCGTGACGCGTACGACCGCGCCATCGACGAGGGCCGGGGCGAGCAGGCCCGCCTGGTCTCGCAGACCGAGGTCGTCCAGGCCGCGCACGCCGAGTCGGCCCGCATCGTCGACGAGGCGCACGCGGAGGCCGACAAGCAGCGCGCCGACTGCGACGCCTACGTCGACGGCAAGCTCGCCGAGTTCTCCGAGCTGCTGGCCACCACGCTGCGCACCGTCGACTCCGGGCGCAACCACCTGCGCGCCCCGACGGGCCTCGCGGGCGGCGTCGGCCGCAGCAGCACCCTGTACGACTTCCAGCCGTGAAGGCTCGCGTAAACTAGAACCCTCATGCCTGAAGACAAGCTCCCGCCCGCGCGCCCCGCGCGCGTCGATCTGCGCAGCCCGTGGGTCGTCGACACCCGTGAACTCGCCCGCCACGCCGGGCTGAGCCGTCCCGTCCAGCGCAAGGTCCCGCTCGAGGAGACCTTGGGCGTGAAGGACGTCATCGTCGTGCCCCAGGGCACCGAGATCGACCTCGACCTGCTGCTCGAGTCCGTGGTCGAGGGCGTGCTGGTCACCGGCACCGCCTCGGTCACCGCCACCGGCAGCTGCTCGCGCTGCCTCGACCCGATCACCGAGGACGTCGAGGTCGAGCTCACCGAACTCTTCGCCTATCCGGGCTCCACCACCGAGGAGACCACGGAAGAGGACGAGATCTATCGCCTGGTCGACGACCGGATCGAGCTCGAGCCGCTGGTGTGCGACGCGCTCGTGCTGGCGCTGCCGCTGGTGCCCCTGTGCGAGGAAAACTGCCAGGGTCTCTGCTCCGGCTGCGGTGTCAAGTGGGCCGATCTCGAGCCCGGACACGGGCATGAGAAGATAGATCCTCGGTGGGCCGCACTTGTCGAGCGCTTCGACGGTGATGACGCCCCCGGCAAGCAAGCCTGACGAGCGTCCAGCTCGATCCGGAGAAGCAAAGTTCGCTCGCGAGGTGCGGGCAGACCGTCATAAGGAGATCTACTCGTGGCCGTCCCCAAGCGGAAGATGTCGCGATCGAACACGCGCTCGCGCCGCAGCCAGTGGAAGGCTGCCCCGGTTCAGCTGGTGCCTTGCTCCAACCGCGCCTGCAAGCAGCCGAAGCTGCAGCACATCGCTTGCCCGGCGTGCGGTCAGCACAACGGTCGCCAGGTCGTCGAGCCCGCCTGAGGCTGAGTCGATCATGGGGGGAAAACCGCCGGTCAAGCCGGCCTCGGATCCCGCTCCGTTGCTCGAAGCCCTCGACATCACCTTTGATGCCGAGTTGCTCGGTTTGGCGTTGACCCACCGTTCTTATGCCTATGAGAACGGTGGGCTTCCGCCGAACGAGCGCCTCGAGTTCCTGGGTGACGCTGTACTGGGCCTGGTCGTGACCGACCATCTCTACAACACCCATCCCGAGCTGCCGGAAGGCCAGCTCGCGAAGCTGCGTGCCAGCGTCGTGAACATGCACGCCCTCGCCGGCGTCGCACGCGGCCTCGGTGAAGGCGGCCTGGGTGCGCATCTCCTGCTCGGCAAGGGCGAAGAGCTCACCGGTGGCCGGGACAAGGCGAGCATCCTCGCCGACGGTCTCGAAGCCGTCATCGGCGCCGCGTACCTGCAGCACGGCATCGACGCCGCCCGCAAGCTGGTGCACCACCTGTTCGACGGCCTGCTGGCCGAGGCCCCGCTGCGTGGCGCCGGTCTCGACTGGAAGACCAGCCTGCAGGAGCTCACCGCGCAGGCCGGACTCGGCGTGCCCGAGTACAAGGTCGAGGACACCGGCCCCGATCACCGCAAGGAGTTCACCGCCACCGTGTTCGTCGCGGGGCGTGAGTACGGCCGCGGTGAGGGCACGACCAAGAAGGAAGCAGAGCAGAAGGCCGCCGAGACGGCCTGGCGCACGCTGCACGCCGAGGTCGAAGAGCAGAAGAAGGCCGACGAAGAGACCAGTTGACCGTCCGGTGCGTGAATAAGTACCGTACGAGCTGCCGCCGTCATTCCCCTCAAAGGTGAGGTTCAACGGCGATGCACAAATGGTCCTTCGTGTCCGTCCTTTCCGGACTACTTCTCACGGTTTCCGTCTCGGTGTCCGTTTCCGCGCAAGCGGATCAGGTCGTTTCCTCGCTCAGCGCGCTGCAAACGGCCATGGACAAAGCCAATCCCGGTGACCGGATACTGCTGGCCGACGGCAGCTACACCACCAGCTCACCGCTGACGATCAAGCGGTCCGGCACGGCGGCCGCGCCGATCACCATCGCGGCCCAGCACACCGGCAAGGCCGAAATCAAAGGCTCGTCAGGGTTCTCGTTCTCCGGCGGCACGTCCTGGGTGGTGCTGCAGGGCTTCAAACTCCGCCACAAGGCCAACTTCAGCGTGCCGGCCGGCGCCACGCACAACCGGCTGACCCGGCTGGACATCCAGCTCGGCGGGGACGGCAACTGGCTGACGGCCAACGCCGACGACACCGAGATCGACCACAACGTCTTCCAGAACCGCACGGCGGCCGGGTTGTTCCTGCAGATCCTCGGGCCATCCGGCGCGATGTCGAAGCGCGTCCACGTGCACCACAACTACTTCTACAATCACCAGTTCAGCGGCTCGAACGGCGGCGAGTCCATCCGCCTCGGCCTGAGCAGCTACCAGAAGTACTCGGCCAACGCGGTCCTCGAATACAACCTCTTCGAGAAGGCGGACGGCGACTCCGAGGCGATCTCGGTCAAGTCCTCGGACAACATCATCCGCTACAACACGATCCGCAACAGCCGCGGCTTCATCGTGCTCCGCCATGGTGACCGCAGCGTCGTCGAGGGCAACATGCTCTTCGACAACTCCGGCATCCGCTTCCACGGCAACGACCACAAGATCATCAACAACTACGTCGACACCACGGGTGGCCGCGGGATCATCTTCGGTTCCGGCAGCGAGGCCGACAGCGGCCCCACCAGCAAGGAACACGACCGCCCCGACCGCGACGTCGTCGCCTACAACACGGTGATCGGCCAGAAGGACGTCATCCACGGCGACGGCGGCACCTTCAAGCCCAAGGACTGCGTGCTGGCCAACAACATCCTGATCGGTACCTCCGGCAACCTCGTCTCGATGCCCAGCGGCTCAGTCGTGAAGTACGAGGGCAACATCGCCTGGGGCGGCGCCGCGGGCATGCCGTCCGACGGCTACAAGTCCGTGGATCCGAAGCTGGTCAAGGACGCCAACGGCCTGTGGCGCCTGTCGCCGGGAAGCCCGGCGATCGACGCGGGCGTCGGCAGCTATCCCTACGCGGCCACGGACTTCGACCTCCAGGCCCGCGCGGGCAAGTACGACATCGGCGCCGACGAGTTCCTGCCAGGCGGCGCCCGCAAGGCACTGACGACGGCCGACGTCGGCCCGCTGGCTCCCTAGGCCGATAATCAAGGAGTGCCTGAACTTCCAGAGGTAGAGGTGGTCCGCGCCGGTCTCGAAGCCCACGTGACCGGCCGGACCATCAGCAAGGTCGAAGTGCTCCACGCCCGCGCCATCCGGCGCCACGTGCAGGGAGCCGAGGACTTCACCGGCAGGCTCGCCGGGGTCCGCATCGACGCCGCCCGCAGGCGAGGCAAGTACCTCTGGCTGGAGCTGTCCGACGAGCAGGCCATGCTCGCGCACCTCGGGATGAGCGGCCAGATGCTCGTCCAGGAGGAAGGCACCCCCGACGAAAAGCACCTGCGCGTCCGGCTGCGCTTCGACGACGACGGCCCCGAGCTGCGCTTCGTCGACCAGCGGACGTTCGGCGGCTTGGCGCTCGCGGACCTCGTCGAGGTCGACGGGGCCACGCTGCCCAGCACGATCGCGCACATCGCGCGTGATCCGATGGACCCGGCGTTCAGCCTCGACGCCGCGGTGCGCGCTTTGCGTTCGCGGCGGACCGAGGTCAAGCGCGCGCTGCTCGACCAGACGCTCGTGTCCGGCGTCGGCAACATCTACGCCGACGAGGCGTTGTGGCGGTCGAAGCTGCACTGGGCCCGGCCGACCGACAAGCTCACCGCGCCCAAGACGCGAGTGCTGCTCGAAGCCGCCACCGAGGTGATGAACGAGGCGCTCGCGCAGGGCGGGACTTCGTTCGATGCCTTGTACGTCAACGTGAATGGCCAGTCCGGCTACTTCGACCGCTCACTCGACGCCTACGGCCAAGAAGGCCTGCCGTGCCGTCGCTGCGGCACCGCGATCCGGCGCGACCCGTTCATGAACCGCTCCTCCTTCTCCTGCCCCCGCTGCCAACCCCGCCCGCGGGGATAACGGTTCGCGCGTTGTGAGCGCCACTTTCACAACGCTCAACGTTGCGAAAGTGGCGCTCATGCGGACCGGCCCCCGGGATGCCGGGACCGACGCACGGCCAGCGGCTCGTGAGCGTTCCGGGCGGTTCTAACCGCCCGGAACGCTCACGACCCCACGTGGGCCTTTGGCGTAGTGGTGTGCGCGGTACTGCGCATTGCGTGGTACCGTCTGAAGCGTAGGACGGAGGACAGGTGGAGATCAGTCAGCTACTCAAAGGTGTCCTCGACCTCGCGGTGCTCGCGGTGCTTCGCGAGGAAGACGGTTATGGCTACGACGTGCTCCGCCGGCTGCGGGTCGGCGGTCTGGAGGAAGTGGGCGACGCGTCCGTGTACGGAACGTTGAGACGGCTCTACAAGGCCGGCCTGCTCACGTCGTATGTCGTGCCGAGTGAGGAAGGGCCGCACCGGAAGTACTACAGCTTGAACGAACCAGGCCGGCTGAAACTGACCGAGTCGGCCAAGACGTGGGAGAGCTTCGCGTCGACGATGAACAGCCTGTTGGGAGCGGCAGCATGAGCACGCAGAATTCGACCGCGGTGCGGGTCTACCTGGCGCGGGTGCGGACCGCGCTGGCGGATCTGCCCTCCGCCGAAGTCGAAGAGATCCTCGAGGACGTCCGGCCCCATCTGCTCGAGATCGAGGCCGAACTCGGGCAGGGCGCGCGGGTCGAGCAGATGATCGAGCGGCTCGGGACGCCGGAGAACTACGCGGCCGAGCTGCGCGTGGCCGGTGACTATCCGCCCGCCGCGTCCACCGAGGCGCCGAAGACCGTGGTCATCAAGGAGCAGGCGAAGCGGATCATGCCGCGGCTCGCGCTGTGGGGGCTGATCGCCGCGTCCGCCGGGCTGGGGCTGGTCGGCATCACCGTCGCGAACAACCTGCGTGCCGAGGCGCTGGTCTCGCTGGTGCTCATCCTGCCGGTGCTCGGCTTCGGTGTCTGGTACCTGACGACCAAGGGGACCGCCGGGATCGCGGAACTGCCCGAGGTGCGTTCGCTGCGCGCGAGCCTCAAGAAGCAGGACCCGGAAGGCCTGCCGAAGGTGTTGAACTACTTCAGGAATCTCTCGCCCGCCTGGTGGCTGGTGTGCGCGGCCGCGCTGATCCTGTTCGGGCTGATGCTGGTCCGGCGGGGCAACGACGGGATCGCCGCGCTGCCGCTGCTGGTGGTCGCCGCGGTCGCGATCGTGTGGGGTGGCCGGAAGGTCACGGCCGACAAGCGCTGGCTGTGGCTGACGCTGCCGGTCTCGCTGTTCGTGGTCGGCGGCGCGTTCGGGTTCGTCGGCTACGTCTTCGACTCCGTCGACCACCGCTACCAGAGCTACAACACGTACCCGGCCAGCAGCCGGAATTCCGACGGCTCCGACAGCCTCTATTACGGCAACCAGTCGATCGAGAACATCTACGCCTTCGACGCCGAGGGCAAGCCGCTCAACGAGATCTACCTCTACGACGAGGACGGCAGGCCGATCACGCTCTCGCGCCAGGGCTGCGACAAGTCGGCGAACTACCCGATGAAGATCGGCGCCGACAACCGGTTCCCGCGCCCGAAGATCGAGCAGGGCATCACCGACAACAACGGGAACTTCAACGGCTACAACGGATACAAGAACGCGTGCCGTGAGGTCTACGGCGTGCCGTTCTCGGTCGCGATCCCGAAGGCGCCCGCGACCACCAGCGCGACGCCGACGCCATCGCCGAGCCCGAGTTCCAGCGCGATCCCGACGCCTGCCAGCCCGACGCCGACGAAATGACGGACTCCTGGGTGGGTGAGCGGTCGGGGCTCACCCACCCAGGTCATTTTCGGCTGACGAAACAACGAGGAAACCTGAGCCTGCTCTGCTGGGTTCGTGCACTCAGTCGACGGCTTCGAACCGCGGACCCGCCTGGTGCACGGCTACCTGCGCGCGTATCGGCTGGCCGGTCGCGGGCCCGCCGTCCTGTTCATCCACGGCATCGGCGACGACTCGTCGACCTGGCTGGACATGCTGGCCGCGCTGAGCGGCGACTTCACCGTGATCGCGCCGGATCTGCTCGGCCACGGCGGTTCGGCCAAGCCGCGCGCGGACTATTCCGTCGCCGCGTACGCCTGCGGCATGCGCGACCTGCTGGCCACGCTGGACATCGACCGGGTGACCGTGGTCGGGCATTCGCTCGGCGGCGGTGTCGCGATGCAGTTCGCCTATCAGTTCCCGGAAATGGTGGAACGGCTGGTGCTGGTCGGTTCGGGCGGCATCGGCCCCGGCGTCCACCCGCTGCTGCGCCTCGCCGCGGCGCCCGGCGCCGGCCTCCTGCTTCCACTGGTCGGTATTCCGCCGGTGCGTGCCGCGCTGCGCGGGGCCGGTGGGCTCCTGCGGAACTTCGGGCTCGGCAGCGACCTCGAGTATGTGCTCGCGAAGTACATGCGCCTGGTCGAATCCACGTCACGGCAAGCGTTCCTGCGGACGCTGCGGTCCGTTGTGGACTGGCGCGGGCAGGTGGTGAACATGCTCGACCGCTGCTATCTCACCGAGGGAATCCCCACGATGCTCGTCTGGGGCACCACGGACCACGTCGTGCCGAGCGCGCACGCGGTGCTCGCGCATCAGGCGATGCCGAGCAGCAGGCTGGAGATCTTCGAAGGCGCGGGCCACTTCCCGCACCGCGCCGATCCACGGCGCTTCCTGGCGATCTTGCGCGAGTTCCTCACCGAGACCAGGCCCGCGCGGTACGACGCGAGCCGCTGGCGGGGTCTGCTGCGCTCCGGCAGCAGACCCCATGAGCTCATCGACGAGTCGATGGTCTCCAGCGGCACCTAGCAGTTGAGGAAGACGCTCTCGAGCGCGGCTTCGACCTTCTTCTGATCCTGGGAGATGGCCGCGGCGCGCAGGTTGTTCGCGGCGTCGTGGCACGCCTTGTTCGACACGCTCGCGCTTTCCGCCTTCTTCTGCGCTTCTTCGGCCTTGTTGCGCAGGTCCTGCTCCTTGGAGAGGTCCGCTTTCGCCGCGTTCTCCCGCAACGCCGAGGCGGTGAGGTCCTTCTTGGTGCTGTCCAGCTCCAGGGAAAGGGACTTGGCGTGGTCCTTTTCCTTGAAGTAGAGGACGCCGAACGTCGCCGCGCCGCCGAGCAGCAGCACGGCGAGCACCGACAGCACGATCAGGCCGGTCTTCTTCGGCTTGGGTGGCGCGGCCATAGGCGCCGCGGGCTGCTCGTACACGTAGCCTTCCGCGGCCGGGAACTCCGGAGCGTCAGGTGTCGGATTCGTCATGTTTCCCCCAGATGTCGTATTGCCCTATCCATCGCCTGACGGGGTGTTCCGTTACCGCGGCAAACGAAAAGCCTCGCCAGGATCAATCCTGGCGAGGCCCTCCG
Source organism: Amycolatopsis xylanica (assembly GCF_900107045.1). GTDB lineage: Bacteria > Actinomycetota > Actinomycetes > Mycobacteriales > Pseudonocardiaceae > Amycolatopsis > Amycolatopsis xylanica. Next base: position 9,594 of record NZ_FNON01000003.1, on the reverse strand, counting down.
GGCAAGCCGGGCTTACAACGCGGCGCGAGCCGCCATGTTCGCCAGCAGGTCTCGGCCCTTTTCCGCGCTGCGCGGCTGGGAAAGGACGTCATAGCGTTGAGCCACGAGCTGGCTCTGGGAGATGTAGCCGCGCTTGTTCTTGTTGGCGGCGTACCCGAGCGCGCCGAACAGCAGGTTGAAGCCGACACCCGCGACCAGGCCGATACCGATCGACACCAGGCCGACGCCGGGGTTGAGCAGGCTCAGCATCAGGCCGAGGAACAGGCCGAAGATCGCGCCGGACATCGCGGCGCTGCTCAGCACCTTGCTCAGGGTCAGCTTGCCGGCGATCCGCTCGACCAGCAGCGGCTGCACTCCGACGATGGTCACGTCGGTGACCGGGAAGTCGGCGCTCGCGAGATGGTCGACGGCACGCTGGGCGGCTTCGTACGAGTCGTAGGACGCGATCGGCCACCCGGACGGCATCGCCGGGGCCTGCGAGTTCGCTTGCGGCTGCGTGAAAGCGGTCTGCGTGAATGCGGAAGTCATTTCATCTCACCTCTCTTACCCTGTCCAACGCGGCACCGGTCCGGTTTGTGCCTGGCCGCGGAGATCCACAGGCAATTCTCAGCCAACGCGGAAGATCCGCTGGGCGTTGCCGCCGAGGTACAGCTCCGAGGCCTCCACGTCGAGCTGGAGGTCGGCGAGGTTCTTGAGGCAGCGTGCCGGGCTGAGCATCGGGTAGTTGCTGCCGAACAGCACCCGCGTGCGGCCGTGGCCGCGCATGTAGGCGACCAGTTCGGCGGGCAGCCGGTGCACCGCGTACGCCGAGGTGTCGATGTGGAAGTTCGGGAACTTCATCGCCAGCGAAAGGACTTCGGACATCCACGGGAAGCCGACGTGCCCGCCGACGACCACCAGCTCGGGGAAGTCGAGCAGCACCCGCTCGAGGTACGGGATCGGACGGCCGGGCTCCGAGGGCAGCAGTGGGCCGGTGTGCCCGATCTGCGTGCAGAACGGGATCTCCTGCTCGACGCAGGCGACGTAGACCGGGTAGTAGCGCCGGTCGTCCGGCGGCAGGTTCCACAGCCACGGGACCACGCGCACCGCGACGAAACCCAGGTTGCGCACGCAGCGGCGGATCTCGCGGACCGCGCCCATCGGGTCGTTCAGGTCGACGGTCGCGACGCCGGCGAACCGGTCGGGATGGGCCTCGACCAGCCTGGCGACCTCGTCGTTGGAGATCAGCGAGCCGGACGGCCCGTGCCAGGCCGAGAGCAGGCCGAAACCGACGTGCGCCTCGTCCATCGCGGCGAGGGTCGCGGCGACCTGGGGGACCTCGCGCGGCCTGCCGGTCCAGCGCAGGATCGACTCCAGCCATGGCGCGGCCATGAACCGCTCGTTCGGGTGCTGCATCCACGCGTCGACAATGCCCGCAGTCACAGCGACGACCCTAGACTCTGCCCGGCGGCCGCGCATCCAAAAGGTCTATAAAAAGACCATTGAGTGGTTGACCCTGACCCGGGCCGTCAGGTAGGAAGTACCGGCAAAGGATCTGGTTCGATCCTTTAGAAGGAGGCTCGGATGGCTGGCAAGGGCATGCTCAGCTTGGACCGGCTGCGTGAGCTGGTCGGCGACGGGACGGTCGACACCGTGCTCATCGCGATCACCGACATGCAGGGGAGGCTCCAGGGGAAACGCTGCTCCGCCGAGTACTTCCTCAACGAGGTCGTTTCGCATGCCACCGAGGCCTGCAACTACCTGCTGGCCGTCGACGTGGACATGAACACCGTCGGCGGCTACGCGATGTCGTCGTGGGAGACCGGCTACGGCGACTTCGTCATGCGCCCCGACTTCAACACCTTGCGCCTGGTGCCGTGGCAAGAAGGCACCGCGATGGTGCTTGCCGATCTCGAATGGGTGCAGGGCGGCGACGTCCCCGCCTCGCCGCGGCAGATCCTGCGCAAGCAGCTCGATAGGCTCGCCGAGCGCGGGCTGGGCGCGTACGTCGGCACCGAGCTGGAGTTCATCGTCTTCGACGACACCTACGAATCCGCGTGGGACAAGCGCTATCACGACCTGCGACCGTCCAATCAGTACAACGTGGACTACTCGATGCTCGGCACCGCGCGGATCGAGCCGCTGCTGCGCCGCATCCGCAACGAGATGACCGGCGCCGGGCTGTACGTCGAGTCGGCCAAGGGCGAGTGCAACCCCGGCCAGCACGAGATCGCCTTCCGCTACACCGACGCGCTCGCCACCTGCGACAACCACGGCATCTACAAGAACGGCGCCAAGGAGATCGCCGCGCAGGAGGGCAAGGCGCTCACCTTCATGGCGAAGTACAACGAGCGCGAGGGCAACTCGTGCCACATCCACATCAGCCTGCGCTCGACCGAGGGCGAGGCCGTGCTCGCCGGCGACGGGCCGGGCGGGTTCTCCAAGCTGATGGAGCACTTCCTCGCCGGTCAGCTCGCCGGGCTGCGTGAGCTGACCTACTTCCTCGCGCCGAACATCAACTCCTACAAGCGGTTCGTGCCGGGCAGCTTCGCGCCGACCGCGGTCGCGTGGGGCACCGACAACCGCACCTGCGCGCTGCGCGTGGTCGGCCACGGCGAGTCGCTGCGCACCGAGAACCGGGTGCCGGGCGGCGACGTCAACCCGTACCTGGCCGTGGCCGCGCTGATCGCGTCCGGGCTGCACGGCATCGAGAACGAGCTGCCGCTGGAGCCGGAGTTCACCGGCAACGCCTACGCCTCGGACAAGCCGACCGTGCCGTCGACACTGCGCGAGGCGGCGGCGCTGTTCGGCGAGAGCAAGCTGGCCAGGACGGCTTTCGGCGACCACGTGGTCGACCACTACCTGAACGCCGCGCGCGTCGAACTCGCCGCCTTCGACGCGGCCGTCACCGATTGGGAGCGGATCCGTGGCTTCGAACGGCTCTAAGCCGCTGATCGGGCTCACCACCTATATCGAGCCCGCCCGCTTCCTGGTGTGGGAGACCGAGGCCGCGCTGCTGCACCGGGTTTACGTGGACTGCGTGGTCGCGGCCGGGGGAGTGCCCGTGCTGCTGCCGCCGGTCAGCGACGAGTACGGGTCGCTGGTGTCCGCTGTGGACGGTCTGGTGCTCGTCGGCGGCGCGGACGTCGGGCCGGAGCGGTACGACCAGGAGCCGCACGCGACGACCTACACGAGGCCGAACCGGGACGCGTTCGAGTTCGGGCTGCTCGACGAGGCCTTGAAGCGCAAGCTCCCGGTGCTGGGTGTGTGCCGGGGCCTGCAGGTTTTGAGCGTCGCGCTGGGTGGCACGCTCACCCAGCACATCCCGGACGCGACCGGCAGCACCGAGCACCAGCCCGCGCCCGGCACATTCGGGGACAGCAAGATCAGGCTCAAGGACGGCAGCCGCGCGGCGGTCATCCTCGGCGCCGACACCAAGGTCCACTGCTACCACCATCAGGCGATCGACCGGCTCGGCGACGGCCTCGTGCCCGTCGGCTGGGCCGAAGATGGCACGGTCGAGGCGGCCGAGCTGCCCGGCGAGGACTTCGTGCTCGGCGTCCAATGGCATCCCGAGCAGAACATCGACGACGTAAGGCTTTTCGAGGCTCTCGTGGCCGCGGCGAAGGAGAAAGCATGACCACGTTCGACGTGATCAACCCAGCCACCGAGCAGGTGGTGCGGTCGGTCGCGCTGACCACGCTCGAAGAGACCGACGCGGCCATCGCCCGCGCGCAGGCCGCTTATCCGGCGTGGAAGGCCGTCTCACCCGGTGACCGCGCGCGGCTGCTGCGCCGGTTCGCCGACGCCGTCGACGCCGATATCGAGAACCTGGCTCAGCTCGAAGTCACCAACTCCGGGCACACCATCGGCAATGCGCGCTGGGAGGCCGGGAACGTCCGCGACGTGCTGAACTACTACTCGGCCGCGCCGGAACGCTTGAACGGCAAGCAGATCCCGGTGCCAGGCGGGGTGAACATCACGTTCCAGGAGCCGCTGGGCGTGGTCGGCGTGATCGTGCCGTGGAACTTCCCGATGCCGATCGCGGGCTGGGGCTTCGCGCCCGCGCTTGCCGCGGGCAACACCGTGGTGCTCAAGCCGGCCGAGGTCACGCCGCTGACCGCGCTCCGGCTGGCGGAGCTGGCCCGCGAGGCCGGCATCCCCGAGGACGTCTTCCAGGTGCTGCCCGGCAAGGGATCCGTGGTGGGGCAACGCTTCGTGGAGCACCCGGCGGTGCGCAAGGTGGTGTTCACCGGCTCGACCGAGGTCGGCAAGCAGATCATGGCGGGCTGCGCCGCGCAGGTGAAGCGCGTGACGCTGGAACTGGGCGGCAAGAACGCCAACATCATCTTCGCCGACTCCGACCTGGAGAAGGCCGCCGCGACCGCGCCGTACGGAGTGTTCGACAACGCCGGCCAGGACTGCTGCGCGCGCTCGCTGATCCTGGTGCAGGCCAGCGTGTACGACCGCTTCATGGAACTGCTCGAACCGGCCGTGCGTGGCGTGGTCGTCGGTGACCCTGGTTCCGAGAAGACCGAGATGGGCCCGCTGATTTCGGCCGCGCACAAGGCGAAGGTGTCGTCCTACATCACCGACGCGTCGCCGGTCGCGTTCCGCGGCAGCGCGCCGGAAGGCCCCGGCTACTGGTTCCCGCCGACCGTCGTGACACCGGGCACCCTGCAGGATCCGCTGGCGGCCGACGAGATCTTCGGGCCAGTGGTCGCGGTCGTCCCGTTCGGTGACGAGACCGACGCGGTGACCATGGCCAACCACACCGATTACGGCCTGTCCGGGTCGATCTGGACCCGGGACGTCGGCCGGGCGCTGCGCGTGGCGCGGGGCGTCGAGTCCGGCAACCTGTCGGTCAACTCGCACTCTTCGGTGCGCTACTGGACCCCGTTCGGCGGATTCAAGCAGTCCGGGCTCGGCCGCGAGCTCGGCCCGGACGCCGTCGACGCCTTCACCGAGACCAAGAACGTATTCCTGAGCACGGAGGACTGAGAACAATGGTGCAGCGTTTCGAAGGCCGGGTCGCGGTGATCACCGGCGGCGGCAGCGGGATCGGGCTCGCGTCCGCCCGCAGGCTCGCTTCCGAGGGCGCGAAGGTCGTCATCGCGGACGTGTCGGCCGACGCGGGCAAGGCGGCGGCCGACGAGGTCGGCGGCCTGTTCGTGCAGGTGGACGTGACCGACGAGGAGCAGGTCAAGGCCCTGTTCCAGACCACGGTCGACACCTACGGCTCGGTCGACGTCGCGTTCAACAACGCCGGCATCTCGCCGCCCGACGACGACTCGATCCTCACCACCGGCATCGAGGCCTGGCAGCGGGTCCAGCAGGTCAACCTGACCTCGGTGTACCTGTGCTGCAAGTACGTCCTGCCGCACATGCTGGAGCAGGGCAAGGGCTCGATCATCAACACGGCCTCGTTCGTCGCGGTGATGGGCGCGGCCACGTCGCAGATCTCGTACAGCGCGTCCAAGGGCGGCGTGCTCGCCATGAGCCGTGAGCTGGGCGTCGAGTTCGCGCGCAAGGGCATCCGCGTCAACGCGCTGTGCCCGGGACCGGTGAACACCCCGCTGCTGCAGGAGCTTTTCGCGAAGGACCCGGAGCGCGCGGCCCGCCGCCTGGTGCACGTGCCGCTCGGCCGGTTCGCCGAGCCGTCGGAGATCGCGGCTGCCGTCGCGTTCCTGGCCAGCGACGACGCCTCGTTCATCACGGCGTCGCAGTTCCTGGTCGACGGCGGCATCGCGGGCGCGTACGTCACGCCCATCGACTGAGCGGGATAAAGCGGGCTTTATCCCGGGCCGGGATAAAGCCCGCTTTATTGCAGTCTCGGGGGTGCGAGATTGCCGGCGTGACGTAGCGCGTTGAGGCGCTTTCGGTCGGCCGTGAGCTTGGCTTCGCGTGCCTTCAGCGACCAGGTGGCGATCTGGGCGCTGATGAGCGCGCCCGCGGCGAACCCGAGGGTGCCGACGAGCAGCAAAAGGGGCGTCGTGATGGTCATGGGACCAGGTTCGGCCCTGGTTCAGCGTGTTGGGCCTGCCGGAAGCTAGCGGTTTTCGTTAGTTTCCTGCATATGACCCAGTGGCAGGCGGCGCGCTGGGCCGAAACGGTGCGCGCCGGGCTCAAGGCGCGCGGCCTTTCTCTCGACGAGGCCGCGCGGCAGGTCGGCGTGCCGACGTCCACGCTGCGCAGCTGGATCGAGCACCGCCACGCGCCCAAGGTGACGATTTTCGACCACTGGACCGCGCTGGCGAAGGTCACCGGTCTCGGCGAGGCCGAGCTGTTGCAGGCGGCAGGTGTGCTGCCCGACTCGCTGACTTCGAGCATTCACCTCGCGCAGGCGACGAAGTCGTTGCGTGACGGGATCGAGGAGGCCGGACGCTTCCTGCGCCGGGCCGATTCGCTGGTCTCGTCGAGCTCGATGAGCCAGGTGATCAACGAGCTGTCGGCGTCGCGCATCGACTGGGAACTGCGCATGCGCACGGCGAACCGCGGCGAGGACGTCCCGCTCACCCTGCACCACTATGTCGGCGTGGTGCCGCCACCGGACCTCCCGCTGTCCGGCGAGGAGGCGCGCGACCTGATCGAGCGCGACGTGCTCGGTCACCTGTGGCGCCCGCTCGGGTTGTACTGGCGGCGGCTGATGGTGCACGACTGGGCGGACCCGCCGCGGCTGATCATCCAGGTGGCGGAACAGGAATCGACGCACCCGCCGTCGACCTCGCTGCCGGTGGTCGACGCGCCGCCGATGATCGTCTTCGCCCCGGTGTGGGGTTACGGCTACCTGATGGGCTCGCTGATCGCGGACGCGCTCGGCTTCGGCAACGTCGACTTCCGCTACTTCGGCATGCCGGATTCGCTGGAGGAACGCCTGGAGTGGGTGGGACGCGAGCTGGCCGACGTCTCGCCGCGGTTCGTCAAAGCCGTGCCACCGACCATGTTCCGCCAAGGCCTGCGGGTGCATACCGAGGGCTATCTGCCGATCTGTGTGACCTACGGCCCCCGGATGCGCGAGCACGCGGTGCGCGTCTACCGCGACGTGCTCCTGCCGGACTCGGACATCGCCATCCGCGAGAACGACGAGATCCGCGAACGCATCGTCGCCGGGCTGCCGTCCCGCATCGACGTCCGCATCGACGACGCGGACGTCGTCGACGGGGACACGGTGAACCGCCACAAGATCAACGACACGGTCGCGTGGCTGTCCGAGCAGATCGTCGAGCATCTGCTGCTCGCTTCCGGCCTGCCGCCAGTGCCGTTGGGCGGGCCGCTGCGGCAGCTGGTGCTCCCGTCGGGGCGGGTACAGCGGCCGCCCGCGCTGGCGAGCACCGTCAGCTTCGGGGCATGACCTCCTCGCGCCAGACAGTGCCGCGACGCTCGTGCGAGAACAGCTTCTCGACAGCCAGCGCCACTTGGGCGCCGAGTTCGCGTTCCAGCAGGTAAAGGCCTAGATCGAGGCCGGAGGTGACGCCCGCGGCCGTGACGAGGTCGCCGTCGTCGACCACGCGCGCGTCGATCGCGCGGACACCGGCCGACGCGAGCGTGTCCAAGCCCAGGTGGTTGGTCGTCGCGGGGCGTCCGCCGAGGAGACCCGCCATCGCGAGGATCATCGAGCCGCCGCAGACCGTGGCCACGAGTGTGTCCGGCTGATCGAGGGATTCCTTGAGCAGCAAGGGAAGTTCGGTGTCCACCGCGCGGCCGAGGATGACCGGGATGCTGTTCTCGCCGGAGAGTTCCCCCGCCGCCCCGGGCACCACGACGATGTCCGCGCGCCGCGGGTCGATCCGGCCGACGGCGGTGAGCGAGAGGGCGCCGAACGCGCTGGGTACTTCGCGGGCTCCTTCGGCGGAGACGAATTCAGCCTCCATGCCGCCGGCGTAGAGCACTTCGTACGGCGCGATGACGTCGAGCGGGTCGAAGCCGTTGAACAAGACGAACTGGGCGAGCATCTGGGGTCCTTTCCGTCGGTGACACCGACGCTAGCCAGCTGATCGACGCTCGGGCAGTGGCTGGATTGCCAGCCTGCGACGGATTCTCGCCAACGCCTCGAATCGGGTAGCTTCCTGCTCATGCACACCGTGGCGGTGCTCGCGCTGGACAACGTGGTGGCCTTCGATCTGGCCACCCCGATCGAGGTGTTCGGGCGCACCCGGCTGCCCGGGGAGCGTCCGGCGTACCGGGTGCGTGTCTGCGGCGGCGGGACCGTCGCGAGTGCCGGTTTCGAACTCCGGCCCCAGTGGGGACTGGAGGCGCTGGCCGAGGCGGACACGATCATCCTGCCGGGCACCGATCCGGCCGGGCCGGTGCCCGGCGAGGTCATCGGCGCACTGCGCGCGGCGGCCGCGAACGGCACGCGCGTCGCGTCGATCTGTTCGGGCGCCTTCGTTTTCGCCGCGACCGGGCTGCTCGACGGACTGCGCGCGACGACGCACTGGGCGGCCGCCGCCGCGCTCGCCGAGCGCCATCCGGAGATCACGGTGGATCCGGACGTCCTCTATGTCGACAATGGACAGTTCATCACCTCGGCCGGCGCGGCGGCCGGGCTGGACATGTGCCTGCATCTGATCCGGCGCGACCACGGGTCCGCGGTCGCCGCGGACGCCGCGCGGCTGTCCGTCGTGCCACTCGAGCGCGACGGCGGTCAGGCCCAGTTCATCGTCCACGACCTGCCGCCGTCGCCGCGTGGCTCGGCCTTCGAGCCGACCCTGCGCTGGATGGAGGACAACCTCGCGCGCGAGCTCACCCTCGACGAGATCGCCGCGCACGCGGGCATGAGCACGCGGTCGCTCAACCGGCGGTTCCGCGAGCAGACCGGGACCACGCCGCTGCGCTGGCTGCACCGCGCCAGGGTCCGGCAGGCGCAGTTCCTGCTGGAATCCACGGACCAGGCGGTCGACCGCATCGCCGTCCGCGTCGGCTTCGGCTCGCCGACCGCGTTCCGCGAGCGCTTCCGCAGCGTCGTCGGCACCAGCCCGCACGCGTACCGGGCGGCCTTCCGCGGTCAAGGCTGAATTCACTCGTCCCAGTGGCTGGGATTGTGGCGTGGGTCACTTGACGGTAGATCTTGGTCTGCGGCGGCCGCCCCGGCCCCGATGACCAGGAGGTTTCGCGGTGACCCGTCAGATGAGCTCGGCCATGCAGGAATGCATCGATATGTGCAACCAGTGCCATGAGATGTGCGAGCAGATGATGTCCAGCTGCATGGAAATGGGCATGGCCAGGATGGGCATGATGATGGTCTCGTGCGCCGACATGTCCCGCATGTGCGCGGACATGATGATGCGCTGCTCGTCCATGAAGGCCGACCTCGAGATGATGCGCATGTGCGCCAAGATGTGCGGCCTCGCCGCGCAGATGATGCGGATGTGCGCCGACGAGTGCATGAAGACCGATGACCACGAGATGCACGAAGCGGCCTCGATGATGATGCGCTGCGCCGACCTCTGCGGCACCATCACCGCCGAGATGATGATGGACGCCTGAGTAGTCGTGAGTGTTCCGGCCGGTTAGAACCGGCTGTCCTGTTTCAGGACCTCGCAGACAGATGTGTGTCAGGACTTTCCGGACAGTTTCTGGCTGGTCAGTGGTTGATAGCGTACTGATCTGTCGAGG
>NZ_FNON01000008.1 GCF_900107045.1 Amycolatopsis xylanica | reverse complement strand
CCACCCTGCCCGCCGCACTGAAACGATCACTGACCTGGGACCAAGGCAACGAGATGGCCCAGCACGCCCAGTTCACCCTCGACACCGGCCTGCAGGTCTACTTCTGCAACCCACACAGCCCCTGGGAACGCGGCAGCAACGAAAACACCAACGGCCTGCTACGCCAGTACTGGCCCAAAAGCTCAGACCTGCGCCACCTCACCCAAACCCACTGCGACACCGTCGCCCTCCGCCTCAACACCCGACCACGCCCTACACTCGGCCTGCTCACACCAGCACAAGCACTAGACAAAGCACTACTTGCAACAACCAGTTGAAACCACCTGGCTTTCGGGCTATCGGACCTGGCGTAAGTGGCTTTCGGGCTAGGGGAGGAGGGTGGCGCGGAGGGCTTCGATGAGGTTCGGGGCCAGCTCGGGGTTTTCGATGATCTCGTCGAGCGGGGTCGCTTCGGGCGGGGTGTCGTCGCCGGGACGGCCCTCGCCGCGGATGCGCATGACGCAGGCCGCGCCGCCTTCGCGGAGCACGGCGGCGACGAGCCGGGCCTCGGTGCGCTGGGGGTGGTCGGCGGCCGCGCGGCGGAGGCGGTCGGCGTCGCTGTCGCCCGCCTCGGACAGCGCGTCTTCGGCGCCGGGCGGGAGGATGATGATCTCCTGCGCGAGCGCGCAGCCGAGCACCAGGTCGGGCCACTCGATGCGGGCGAGCGCCTCGCCGAGGTCGCCGTCGGGCAGTGCCTCCTGGGCGACCGGGGTGAGCGGGCTCGACAGGTCGAGCTGGCCCTTGAGTTCGGGCTGCTCGTCCAGCAACGCCCTGGTCGGGACCAGGGCGAACAGCTGCGGGCGCTGGTCCCAGCCGCCGGACGCCACGAACTCCTCGACCTCACGGGCGAGGCCTGCCACGCCACCGGGGCGCTCACTCGATGCCATGCGCACATCGTCGCAGGCGTGCCACGCCCGATTTGGCCGGGTCACGGGAACTTGAAGCACCCTCCGTAGAGTTAGGTCATCAGGGGTGTCGGCTCGCTCGGTGCCCCCGCGCAATGAGCTAACGACATCAGGAGCGTGTCCAGTGGCCACTCGGCCCCCTGTGAGCCTGCCGAAGCTGTCCCGCCGCAGCCGGATCCTGCTGATCATCGCAGCGGTCGTCATCCTGGTGCTGCTGCTCGGCGCCAGACTTCTCGACACCTACGTCGACTGGCTGTGGTTCGGCGAGGTCGGCGCGCGCTCGGTGTTCACGACCGTGCTGTGGACGAGGGTGCTGCTGTTCTTCGGGGTGGGGCTGCTGGTCGGCGGCTCGCTCGCGCTGAGCCTCACCATCGCCTACCGGACCCGCCCGGTCTTCGTGCCCATCTCGGGCGCGGACGACCCGCTGGCCAGGTACCGCTCGGCCATCGTCGGCCGGATCCGGCTCTTCGGCATCGGCATCCCGCTGCTCACCGGCCTGATCGCGGGCGCGAGCGCGCAGAGCGACTGGCAGGTCGTGCAGCTGTTCTTCAACGGCACCGACTTCGGTGAGAAGGACGCCCAGTTCGGCAAGGACATCGGCTTCTACGCGTTCGGGCTGCCGTTCTTCAACTGGCTGCTGGGCTGGCTGTTCCTGTCCGTGGTGATCTCGTTCATCGGCGCGCTCATCGCGCACTACATCTTCGGCGGCATCCGCCTCGCCGGTAAGGGCGGCCAGCTCGCGGGCCCGACCCGAGTCCAGCTCGCGGTCACCGTCGGGATCTTCGTGCTGCTGAAGGCGGTCGAGTACTTCTTCGACCGGTACAACCTGCTGCTGTCCGATCGGAACCCGCTGTTCAACGGCGCCACCTACACCGACCTCAACGCGGTGCTCCCCGCGAAACTGATCCTGCTGTGCATTTCGGTGATCTGCGCGATCGCGTTCTTCGTCGGCGCGTTCCTGCGCAACATCCAGCTTCCCGCGATCGCGCTGGTGCTGCTGATCCTGTCCAGCGTGCTCGTCGGCGCCGCCTGGCCCGCCGTGCTGGAGCAGTTTTCCGTGCGCCCCAACGCGAACGAGAAGGAAGCGGCGTCGATCAGCCGCAACATGGAGGCCACGCGCAAGGCGTTCGGGCTCACCGACGTGAAATACACGGACTACAAGGGGAATTCCGAAGCCACCCCGGCGGACGTGCAGGCCGCGGCGGGCACCGTGTCCAACATCCGGCTGCTCGACCCGAACGTGCTGAGCGACACCTTCACCCAGCGCGTCGGCCGCGAGAACTTCTACGGCTTCCCGCAGAAGCTCGACATCGACCGCTACACCGTCGACGGCCGCACCCAGGACTACATCGTCGCCGCCAAGGAGATCAAGTCCGACGGCCTCACCGGCAACCAGACCAACTGGATCAACAAGCACATGGTCTACACGCACGGAAACGGCTTCGTCGCCGCTCCGGCGAACACCATCGACCGCGCGGTGGTCGGGCAGAACTCCGACGGCGGATACCCGATCGCCGGCACCAGTGACACCAACGACCTGAAGGGCTCCAAGATCCCGGTCAAGGAACCGCGGATCTACTACGGCGAGCTCGCCAACACCTACGCGATCGTCGGCGGCGCCAAGAGCGAGACCCAGGGCGAGTACGACACCGCCACCGACCGCTCGTACCGCTACACCGGCACCGGCGGCGTCTCGATCGACAACCTGTTCAACCGGCTCGTCTTCGCCGCCTACAACGGCTGGGGCGCCAACACCAACATCCTGTTCTCCGAGGCCATCGGCGACGAGTCCAAGATCATGTACCACCGCGACCCGCGCGAGCGGGTCAGCATGGTCGCGCCGTGGCTCACCGTCGACGGCGACCCGTACCCGGCCGTGGTCGACGGCAAGATCCAGTGGATCGTCGACGGCTACACCACGCTCAACAACTACCCGTACGCCCAGCAGACCTCGCTGGGCGAGGCCACCGCGGACTCGCTCACCGGCGGCATCACCAAGCAGGCCAACAACCAGATCAACTACATCCGCAACTCGGTCAAGGCCACCGTGGACGCCTTCAACGGCACGGTCACGCTGTACTCGATCGACGACAAGGAGCCCGTGCTCAACGCCTGGAAGAACGTCTTCCCCGGCCTGGTGAAGCCCAGCTCCGACATCTCACCCGAACTGCGCTCGCACTTCCGCTACCCGGAGGACTTGTTCAAGGTCCAGCGCGAACTGCTCGCCAAGTACCACGTCAACGACCCGCAGGAATTCTACGCGCAGCAGGCGTTCTGGAGCGTCCCGCAGGACCCGACGCAGGAAGGCGGCACCAACGCCACCGCGTCCGGGATCGCCAACCAGCCCGGCTACTACGTGCTCGCCGAAACACCGGGCGCCACCAGCAAGAAGTCCAGCTTCCAGCTGACCAGCCCGCTCACCGGTCTGCAACGGCAGTACCTGGCGTCCTGGGTCTCGGTGTCCTCCGACCCCGAGGACTACGGGAAGATCAGCGTCCTCAAGCTACCGACCGCCGCGGCGGGCGCGACCCAGGTGGACGGTCCCGTCCAGGTCCAGAACCGATTCCAGAGCGACCCCAAGTTCGCCCAGGAAAGAACCCTCTTCACCAACCAGAGCGTCTCGGTCATCTTCGGCAACCTGATCACCCTGCCCGTCGCCAACGGATTCCTCTACGTCGAACCCGTCTACATCAGGCAACGCAACCAGAACAGCTACCCCCAGCTGGCCAGGGTCCTCGTCGCATACGGACCGAAGATCGGGTTCGCGTCGACACTCAAGGAAGCGCTCGTCCAGGTCTTCGGGCCAGGAGCCGGGGACGTCACCACCGGGCCCGTCCAGCCCAGCGGGCCGACACCCACCCCGGCGCCACCGTCGACACCCGCCCCGCCCACCGGCAACCCGGCACTCGACAAGGCCGCCACCGACCTCTCAGCGGCGTTCGACAAGTACCGGCAAGCGCAGAGCAGCGGCGACTTCGCGGCTCAAGGCGCCGCGCTGGCCGCCGTCGACGCCGCCGTGAAGGCCTACCTCACGGCCAAGAACGGCACCCCACCGGCCACGGGAGGCACTTCGCCGTCCCCGACACCGACCAGCCAGCCCGCCGGAGGGTGACCTCAAGCACCAAAGTGGCACCTGCTTTGCGCCCCTCCGAAACCGGGGCGTAAAGTAGGTATCACCGACGCGGGGTGGAGCAGCTCGGTAGCTCGCTGGGCTCATAACCCAGAGGTCGCAGGTTCAAATCCTGTCCCCGCTACAGAGGCTAGGGGCCCTGTGCTCGCGCTTACGCGCTTCGCACAGGGCCTCTTTCGCATTTACTGCGGGGGCCGAGCCCCCGCGCCCCCGCCAGGGGGACTCCGTCCCCCTGGACCCCCTGAGTTTTCTGGTCGCGTTTGCGATATGGGGTGGTGGTATGGGGCCAAAAGACGCACAAAATCCGCACAAGGTTTGGGATCTTGGGTGGGGAAATGCGGATTTGGGGTGGGGATTTTTTTCGGGCGGGTGGGGGTGCCCGGGCGGTGGGGTGGGGGTGTTTTGGCTGGTCAGGGGGTGTTTGTGGGGGGTGGTGAAATGGGGGTGGTGGGGGCGTGTAGTGTTCTCCAGGTAAGACAACGACGCGGGGTGGAGCAGCTCGGTAGCTCGCTGGGCTCATAACCCAGAGGTCGCAGGTTCAAATCCTGTCCCCGCTACCAGGTAGACCAAAGACCCGGTTCGCACAGCGTGCGAACCGGGTCTTTGCTGTTGGCAGGGGTTGTGCACGTGAAGATGCGTGGGATTTCGGTTGGCCTGGTTGGGGGAACCCGGGGGCCGTGGCGGTCGCTCAGCGTTGCCAGTCCTTTGTGGACTTTGAGATTTGTTGGGCCGAAAGGGGGCATTTAACTAGCCACAATGGACAGATGAGGAGGCCACTGTGGACACAGGCGGGATTCGGTGGGAACCTGTAACGGTGTCCGAATTGAATGCAACTGCCGCAGCTCTGCTTGGTCTGCTCCACGACGGCCCCGCCACGGGCGGTCAGCTAGTCGCTGGAGCGGGTGAGCGCTTCGGTGCCTTCTTCAGCGTGACGCGGAGCCAGGTCTACCGGGAGCTCCCCGCGCTGTCCAAGGAAGGCCTCGTGCGACTCGGCAAGCAGGGGCCGCGCTCAAGCCAGCAATACGTCATCACCGCCGCCGGCAAGAAGGCCTTCAAGAACTGGCTTTCCACCGACCCGGGACCCGACCACCTCCGCAGCCCGCTGATCCTGCGGCTCGTGCACGCCAACGCGCTCACCGCCAAGCAGCGGACCACGCTGGTCGACACCGCGCGTGCCTCGTACAACAGCGAGCTCGACGCGGCCAAGGCGGCCACCAAGACCGCTGACGGCCCGTACGCCAAGGCCGTGGCCGAGTTCGCCCAGGCGCACGCCAAGGCCGCGCTCAAGCTGCTCGAATCCATCCCGCAGTCCTGAGAAAACCTGACCCAGCACTCCAGCTGACAGCTCGGTGACAGGCGCGGCCGGTTCCCGTCGTAACCGGCCGCGGCTTTTGCCGTAATGTTGAGCGACGTGAGCTTCGAGTTTGAAACAAGTCTCAAGGAACTGTCCGGCAAGCTGACGCAGGTCGAGACGGTGATCGACCTGGACGCCCTGCGTGCGCAGGTCGCCTCGCTGGAGGCGGACGCGTCCAAACCCGACCTGTGGGACAACCCCGAGGCCGCCCAGAAGGTCACCAGCCAGCTCTCGCACAAGCAGAGCGAGCTGCGCCGCGTCACCGAGCTCCGCAGCCGGTTCGACGACCTGGGCGTGCTCTACGAACTCGCCGAGGCCGAGGGCGACACCGCCAGCCTGGCCGAGGCCGAGGCCGAGCTCGCCAACCTGGCCAAGGACGTCGACGCGCTCGAGGTGCTCACGCTGCTCTCCGGCGAGTACGACGCGCGCAACGCCGTGGTCACCATCCGCTCCGAGGCCGGTGGCGTCGACGCCGCCGACTGGGCCGAGATGCTCCTGCGCATGTACCTGCGCTGGTCCGAGCGCCACGGCTACCCCACGGACGTCTACGACATCTCCTACGCCGAAGAGGCTGGCATCAAGTCGGCCACCTTCAAGGTCACCGCGCCCTACGTCTACGGCACCCTCTCGGTCGAGTCCGGCACGCACCGGCTGGTGCGCATCTCGCCGTTCGACAACCAGAGCCGCCGCCAGACCTCCTTCGCGCACGTCGAGGTGCTGCCGGAGGTCGAGGAGGTCGACCACGTCGACATCCCCGAGAAGGACATCCGCGTCGACGTCTACCGCTCGTCCGGCCCCGGCGGCCAGAGCGTCAACACCACCGACTCCGCGGTCCGGCTCACGCACATCCCCACCGGCGTGGTGGTCTCCTGCCAGAACGAGAAGTCGCAGCTGCAGAACAAGGTGGCCGCGATGAAGGTGCTCCAGGCCAGGCTGCTGCAGCGCAAGAAGGAAGAAGAGCGCGCCGAGATGGACGCGCTGCGCGACGGCGGATCCAGCTGGGGCAACCAGATGCGCTCCTACGTGCTGCACCCGTACCAGATGGTCAAGGATTTGCGCACCGAGTTCGAGGTCGGCAACCCGTCGGCGGTGCTCGACGGCGAGATCGACGGATTCCTCGAGGCCGGCATCCGCTGGCGCAAGCAGTCGGGTGCCGCGTAATCCATTTCCGGCACACGCAACCAGGGCTTAACCGGCGGCATGGGTAGTATGCCGAACCGTGATCCGGCTCGAAGAGGTTTCCAAGGTCTACAAGACGTCCACGCGCCCCGCTCTGGAGCGGGTGAACGTGGAGGTGGACAAGGGTGAGTTCGTCTTCCTGATCGGCCCTTCGGGCTCCGGCAAGTCGACGTTCCTCCGGCTCCTGCTGCGCGAAGAGGTGCCGACCAAGGGCCGGGTGATGGTGTCCAACTTCGACGTCGCGAAGCTGGCCCGCCGCCGGGTGCCGCGCCTGCGCCAGACCATCGGCTGTGTGTTCCAGGACTTCCGGCTGCTGCCGAGCAAGACCGTCGCCGAGAACGTCGCGTTCGCGCTCGAGGTCATCGGCAAGCCGAAGCTGACCATCAAGAAGGTCGTGCCCGAGGTGCTGGAACTGGTCGGCCTGGAGAGCAAGGCCGACCGGCTGCCCAACGAGCTCTCCGGTGGTGAGCAGCAGCGCGTCGCGATCGCCCGCGCGTTCGTGAACCGCCCGCTGATGCTGCTCGCCGACGAGCCGACGGGAAACCTGGACCCCGACACCAGCCAGGACATCATGCTGCTGCTGGAGCGGATCAACCGCACCGGCACCACGGTGCTGATGGCGACGCACGATCACTCGATCGTCGACTCCATGCGCCGCCGCGTAGTCGAGCTGCAGCTCGGCCGGGTCGTCAGGGATGACGACCGGGGTGTTTACGGCGTCGGCCGTTAAAGCCCAGCCCTAGCCAGCAGTCCGCCGAACTCAAGGGACACCTGAACCCCGATGCGCGCCAGTTTCGTCTTCAGCGAGGTAGTGACCGGCCTCCGCCGGAATCTCACGATGACCATCGCGATGATCCTCACCACCGCGATCTCACTCGCCATGCTCGGCAGCGGTCTGCTGGTCATGCGGACCATCGACAAGATGAGGACGAACTTCCTCGCCGACGTCGAGGTCACCGTGCACCTGACCGAGGACATCAGCGCGGGTGACAAGAACTGCACGCAGTCGGTCTGCTCCGGCCTGCGCGACCAGCTGCAGAGCAACACCGCGGTCGAGTCGGTCATCTTCGAAAACCGCGAGGCGGCTTACGAGCGCTTCAAGAAGATCTTCGAGAGCCAGCCGGAACTGGTCGCGCTGGCGCGTCCCGACGCGCTGCCCGCTTCGTTCCACGTCAAGCTGAAGGACCCGGACCGCAGTGCCGGCGTCGTCGCGGAGTTCACCGGCAAGCCCGGCATCGACAAGGTCGACGACCAGAACAAGTTCCTCGACGTGTTCCTCAACAAGCTCAACAAGGTGCGGGACCTGGCGTTCGTCATGGCCGTGGTCACCGCGGCCGCGGCGCTCATGCTGATCGCGAACACCATCCAGCTCTCCGCGTTCACCCGGCGCACCGAGGTCGGCATCATGCGGCTGGTCGGCGCGACCCGGTGGTACACGCAGCTGCCGTTCCTCCTGGAGGCCATGGTCGCAGGCCTGGTCGGCTCGCTGCTGTCGATCGGCCTGCTGGTCGGGCTGAAGTACGGCTTCCTGGACGCGCTGTTCGACGGCCAGGTGTTCCCGCAGATCTCGCTGCTGGACGTGCTGTTCCCGGTCACGCCGATCCTGATCCTGGTGTCCGCGCTCATCTCGGCGGTCACCGGCTACGTCACGCTGCGCCTGTACGTCCGCCACTGATTTAACCGCCTGCCCGCCGAGAAGGAATCACGTAGAGTCGCGTCATGCCCAAGGAACGTGGTCAGAAAGTAATCGTGTCGAACCGCAAGGCTCGCCACGATTACGCGATCCTCGACACCTACGAGTGCGGTCTCGTGCTCGTCGGCACCGAGGTGAAGAGCCTGCGCGAGGGCAAGGCGTCGCTGGCGGACGCGTTCGCGACCGTCGACGACGGCGAGGTGTGGCTGCGCAACGTGCACATCCCGGAGTACACGCAGGGCACGTGGACCAACCACACCCCGCGCCGCACCCGGAAGCTGCTGCTGCACCGCCGTGAGATCGAGAAGCTGATCGGCAAGACCAAGGAGGGCGGGCTCTCGCTCGTCCCGCTGTCGATGTACTTCAAGGACGGCAAGGTCAAGGTCGAGATCGCGCTGGCGAAGGGCAAGAAGGCCTACGACAAGCGGCAGACGCTGGCCAAGCGGGACGCCGACCGCGACATCCGCAAGGCGATGGGCCGCGCGCTCAAGGGCAAGTTCGACTGATGCTCGACGAGCAGGTGCCGGGGTGGCTGCGTTCGCTCGGGCTGGACGGGCTCGTCGACCTGCACGTCCACTTCCTGCCGAAGTCCGTGATGGACAAGGTCTGGGGCTATTTCGACCACGCCTCGGAGCACTACGGGACGGCTTGGCCGATCCACTACCGGACGCCGGAGGCCGACCGGCTGGCGACGTTGCGCGAACTGGGCGTCAAGCGGTTCGCGCCGCTCGTGTACCCGCACAAGCCGGGGATGGCGGCGTGGCTGACCGAATGGGCGCTGGACTTCGCCGCGCGGGTGCCGGACGCGGTGCCGACGGGCACGTTCTACCCCGAAGCGGGCGCGGAGTCCGTTGTGGACTCGGCGCTGCGCGCGGGCGCGCGGTGCTTCAAGGCGCACGTCCAGGTCGGCGCCTACGACCCGCGTGATCCGCTGCTGGACGGGGTTTGGGGCGCGCTGGCCGACGCCGGGGTCCCCGCTGTTGTCCACTGTGGACACGGACCGTTGAAGGGCGACTACACCGGACTGTCGGTGTTCGGCGAAGTGCTCGCGCGGCATCCGCGGCTGACCGCGGTGCTCGCGCACGCCGCGATGCCCGAGTACGACGCGGCTTTCGAGCTGATGCGGCGGTATCCGCGGGTGCATCTGGACACCACGATGGTCGGGGTGCCGTTCGCCGAGGCGACGGCGCCGCTGCCGGCCGACTGGGCCGATCGGCTCGTCGAGTTCGCCGACCGGATCGTGCTCGGCACCGATTTCCCGAACATCCCGTACTCCTACGCGACACAGCTCCAGGCGATCGACGGCTGGGCTGCCGACGATCGCCTGGGCGCCGAGTTCCTGCGCGGGGTGCTGCACGACACCCCGCTGCGCCTGCTCAGCGCGTGAGCTTCGCCGATTCGGTCATCGCGACGGCGTGGCCGAGGAAGCGGGTGGTGATCCGCGCCGCGTGGATCCGGCGGCCGGAGAGGGCGTACCCGGCGACGGTGAGCGCGACCCAGGGGAGCGGCCCGCTGAATGGCGTGCTCGCCGTGGTGAAGCCATGGGCGGCCAAGCCGAGCAGTCCGGCCGCGGCGAGCAGGGCGGCGAAAACGAGCTGAGGCGTGCCCGCGGTCGCGGTCTTCCTACCCATCGCTTCGAAGCGGCTGAAAACCTTGAGCAGCAAGGCGAGCACGATCCCGATCCCGGCGAGCCACGGCGGCGTCATGGCCAGCCAGAGCACGGTTCCGGGCTCCGGAGTGGCGTAACCGAGGCCGTAGACGGTGATCCCGGCGACGACGATCAGCGCGGGCATGTGCCAGAGGTAGATGGACATGAAACGGGCGCCCAGCCAGTCGAGCGCGCGGCCGATGGCCGGGTTGGCGGCGAAGGCGAGCAGTTTCGGCTTGAGCGCCAGCAGCAGCCCGATCTGGCCGACGGCGAGGAAGAACAGGAGGACGGTCGGCGGGCTCATGTTGGACACCGGTGCGCCGGGCATCCCGATCATGCTCGCCGGGTACGGTCCGAAAGCGACCATGAGCGCGGTGATGCCGAAGCCCGCGCCGGACAGCGCGAGCGCCTTGCGGGGAGTGAGCGCGCCGAGTCCGCCCTCGGCGTAGAAGAAACCGAGCTGGTGCACGGCGAGCCAGACGAACACGGCGTTGGCGAAGCCGACGAGCCCGAAGTCGGCGAAGCGGGCGATGTCGACGCCGATCGCCGCGACCGCCATGACGGCGGGGACGGCGAGGCCGAAGCGGCGGTGGGCCGCGGCCATCAGCGGCGTGATCAGCACGGTGAGCAGGTAGACGGCGAGGAACCAGAGCAGTTGCGCCGCGATGGCGCCGGCGACCTCGACCGGTTGCTTCGGGATTCCCCACTCCAGCAACACATCCGGGATGACGAGCCAGAGCGCCATCAGCGGAAGCACGGGCAGCACGAGACGGCGGACGCGGTTCGCCAGCCAGTCTCGGGAGGAAGCGGCTCGGCGCAAGGACATCAGGTTGGCCGCGCCGCCCGCGAAGAAGACCAGCGGCATGACCTGGGACAGCCAGGTGACCACCCACCAGCCCGGCGTCGCGAGGGCGTTGCCGGTGGAGAGATGGCCGTCGGCGTAGGAGAGGACGGGCATCGCCCAGTGCTGGCCCACCACGGCGAGGATGGCGCCCGCCCTGACGACGTCGAGGAATTTGTCCCTGTGCATGGGAAAGAGCCTCGCCCGATCGGGCTTCGCGCACAGCGGTGCGAGCCGCCGTATCGGAGTTCGGGTTTCCCTGGGTTCTTGGTGGGGCTTTCCCTACCTCGGCTCGCAGTCCTCGTGCGGCTCGACGATCGGGCAGAGGCGGTATTCCCAGCCCGAGACTTCGCTGTGGCCCAACGCGTAGTGCGTTTCGATCTTCGGGCCTTCGTGGAGGTGCACGTGCCGGACGACGGTTCCGCTCACCGGTTCGGTCTCACCGAGTTCCTGGACGCGGCCGTCGAGCGGCCCGCCGAAGAAGCGGGCTTGACGCTCGGACGCTGACATCGGGAACTCCTTCGCTCTGGCGAGTTCCGACCATGGTAGGTGAGCGAACTGCGTTGTGCCGCCGTCGATTCGGGTGAAGAGAGTCACCACACCGGACGCAGCGTCACCGGGCGTTCCCTTGCCGCGTCTTGGACGAAGGCGAGCAGGTCGGTCCTGAGCTGGTCCAAACGCTCGTGGCCGACCAGGTTCGCCCAGCGTTCCTCGGCCTGCCTGGACAGCGCCACGACGCGCTCGATGCACAGCCAGCCGCGTGGGGAAAGGGAGATCGAGCGGCTGCGGCGGTCCGTCGGGTGCGGGGTGCGCAGGACGTAATCGCGCTTCTCGAGTTCGTCGACGAGCTGGACGGCGGCCTGCTTGGTGATGCCGAGGTGGTCGCCGATCTCGACGGCGGTGGCGCTGCCTTGGTGGGAGAGGAAGTGGAAGACGAACCCGTGCGCGGGGCGGGCGTCGGCGAAGCCGTCGGCGTCGAGCTGGGCGTGGATCTGGTCCATGACGGCGCGGAAGCTCATCGCCAGCAGGGCGGGGAGGTCGCCTTGGAGCACGGGTTTTCCCTTCTTCGGACAAGCCGCTTGACGTCTTGGTCAGGCTACTTGACTGCCTCGGGCAAGCAACTTGACCGTTTTGGACAAGCGACTTGACTGCGTTGGGCAAGCGACTTGACTGCGTTGGGCAAGCGACTTGACTGCGTTGGGCAAGCGACTTGACCGTTTTGGTCAGTCTGCTTGCCTGTTTTGGGCAGGCCGCTTGACCAATTTGGGCAGGCTACTTGACCGCTCTGAGCAGGCTGCCTGACTAATTTGGACAAGCTGCTTGACTAGTTTGGTCAATCTGCTTTACTGTATTGGAAGTCAAGCAAGTTGACCATCTGGAGGGGTACATGAGTCTGGTCACGCTGTCCGAAGCTCCGGCCATCGACAACAACAACGGTTTCGTCTTCCGGCCGCTCGCGGTGCCGAGCCGCGGCTCGACCGAACTGGCGATCTGGCAGCTGGAGGTGGCGCCGGGAGCGAAGAGCGAGCGGCACACGGTCAGCAAGGAAGAGGTGTTCCTGCTGCGCGCGGGGTCGATCTCGATCGAGGTCGGCGACGAGGCGCACTCGCCCGCCGTCGGCGACGCGGTCATCCTGCCGCCGGAAACGCCGCTGCTGCTGAGTAACCCGGGCGACGAGCCCGCGGTGCTCACCGTCTGCACGTCGCGTGGCATCGAGGGCAAGCTCAACGGCATGGTCATCGCGCCGCCGTGGGCCCAGTAAACGGGAGTCGTGAGTGTTCCGGCCGGTTAGAACCGGCCGTACCACTCACGACTACACCGGCCCTGGTCCCGTGTGGTGCTGCGCGGGGGTCGTGAGCGTTGCGGGCGGTTAGAACCGCCCGCAACGCTCACGAGCGTTCAGCTGCGGCCGAGGTAAGTGAGCACCGCGCGGACGCGGCGGTGCTCCTCCGAGCTGGCTTCGAGGCCGAGCTTGGCGAAGATGTTGCCGATGTGCTTCTCGACCGCGCCGTGCGAGACGACCAGCGAGTTCGCGATCGCCGTGTTCGACAGGCCCTGCGCCATCAGGCCGAGCACCTCGGACTCGCGGTTGGTGAGCGCGTCGAGCGGGTTCTTGCGGCCGCGGGCCATGAGCTGGGCGATGACGTCCGGGTCGATAGCGGTGCCACCACCCGCGACGCGGCGGACCGCGTCGAGGAAGTCCGCGACATCGGCGACACGTTCCTTGAGCAGGTAGCCGACGCCGCCCGCGCCGCCCGAAAGCAGTTCGACGGCGTAGCTCTCCTCGACGTACTGGGACAGCACCAGCACCGGCAGGCCCGGGATCTCCTTACGGGCGCCGATAGCCGCGCGCAGGCCCTCGTCGGTGAACGTCGGCGGCATGCGGACGTCGACGATGGCCAGGTCGGGGCGGTGTTCCTTGACCGCGCCGAGCAGGTCGTCGCCGTTGTCGACGGCCGCGACCGTCTCGATGCCCTCGTCTTCCAGCAGCCTCGTTACGCCCGCGCGAAGCAGCACTGCGTCTTCGGCGATCACTACCCGCATGCGGGCCCCCAAGATGTGTGACTCGGCTTTTCCCGAGGCTCACACCCTATCCAGGGCCGGGCTTCACCAGGTGCAGGGGAGATCCGCGCGGATGACCGTCGGGCCGCCGACGGGGCTCACCACGGTGATGACGCCGTCGATCGTGGCCGCGCGGTCCGCGAGACCGGCCAGTCCGCCGCCGGGGCGGATCTCGGCGCCGCCCTTGCCGTTGTCGGTGACCTCGACGACCACCGTGTCGTCGGTGCGCCACAGCTTGACGCGGGCTTCGGAGGCTTCCGCGTACTTCGCGATGTTCGTCAGGCACTCGCCGACGATGAAGTACGCCGTGCTCTCGACGGCCGCCGGCGGGCGCGGTTCGACGTCGACGGAAACGTCGACCGGGATCGGCGACTTCGCCGCCTGCGCCGACAGCGCCGCGTCGAGACCGCGGTCGCCCAGCACCGCCGGGTAGATGCCCCTGGCCAGGTCGCGCAGCTCCGAGACGGCGAGCTTGGCGTCCACGTGCGCCTCGTCGAGCAGCGCGCGCACCGCTTCCGGGTCACGCTCGAACTTCGCCTTCGCGCGGCCGAGGCTCATCGCCACCGCCACCAGCCGCTGCTGGGCGCCGTCGTGCAGGTCGCGCTCGATGCGGCGGCGCTCGGCTTCGGCCGCGTCGACACCGCGAGCCCGCGAGGCCTGCAGCCGCTCCGCCTTGACCTCCAGCCGCGCGGTCTTGTTCGGGCCGAGCAGCCACATCGCCAGCCTGCCGTGCGCCCAGGCGATCCACGGCACCACCCAGATCGCCATCGGCACCAGGACGATCGACGCCAGGCCGAGCGCGAACTCCGCGCAGGCGATCGGGAACGCGAGCAGCAGATACGCCATGTCCCGCCACGTCGTCGGATCCGTCAGCCGGACCTGCCAGCGGCGCAGCATGCTCAGGCCCTCGGTCGGGCTCCGCTCGATCCCCGGCAGCGGAGCCGCCAGCGCCGACCGCACCCAGCGGCGCTCCACGTCGCCGAACCACCGGGTCAGCGAGGTCGTGGCGATCAGGATCGGGATGCCCACCCAGATCACCACCGTGCTGATCCCGACCGCCATCAGGACCACGATCAGCACGAACTGCAGCAGCCGCCACGGGAAGGAGACGATCATGTAGCCGATCGCCTTCGCGGGATGCGGACGCGGCTGGTCCAGTTCGGTCGTCATCGGCTCGTCACACTCAGTTCCCGCTCCACCAGTTCGTCTTCGAGCAGCTCACGCCGCCGGGCCGTCGGGCCGAGCAGTGCCGCCGCGAACCGGGTGTGCAGCGCGGCCATCGCCTTGGTCAGCGCGACCGACAGCGCGACGCACAACACCCCCAGTGCCGCCCACGGTAGCGCCTCCACGGTCGAGTCGACGGTGATCCAGCGCAGGTCGTCCCAGCGCGGGAAGTACCAGGCGCCATCGGGCAGGTACCGGAAGTAGATCGGCAGCCCCACCAGGCCGAGACTGGTCGCCCAGAACCCCACCAGCAGGCAGAACTCGGCGACCCCGACCGGGAACAGCAGCAGGAAGTACGCCAGGTCACGCCACGTCTGCGCGTCACGCAGCCGCGCCTTCCAGCGCGGCCAGTGCCCGCCTTCCGGCAACGGCAGATACGGCATCGCCACAAAAGTGTCCGTCAGCGCGTACGTCCGCGCCCTCTCCACCCGCGCGGCGCCCTTGAGCAGCAGGAACACCAGCATCAGCACCGGCAGCCCGACCCACACGACCGCGGTGCCGACCCCGGCGGGCACCAGCGCCATGAGCACCACGAACGCGGTGACCCCCAGCGGGAAGTTCATCAGCAGGTACACCAGCGACCCGCTGAAGGACGCACCTCTGCGCTCCATGACCGGCTCCTCTCTCAGCAGGAACCCAGCATGCGCGGCCGGTGCCACCAGCGGCCATGGTGCGCACGGGCATCCAGGAGGTGGGGCTAACCCCACCAGCCGGAATAACGGGTGGACACCAGGAGTTATGATGGACAGGTTGTGTACCACTGACAGCACCCAGGGGGTGAACGGTTTCGACTTTGGACGTTGATTCAGGTGAAGCGTGCCAGTGCAGGCCAGAGACCACTGTTGAGCGTCATGGCAAACCAATAAGCGCCGATTCCAATCAGCGCGACTTCGCCCTCGCTGCCTAAGCAGTAGTGCGAGTCTGTCGGCCCGGGAGTTCCTCCGTCCCGGATCCCGGCATCAGCTAGGAGGAGTACTGCCGGTCCCGGCCACGGGGCCCGGTTAGGAAACAAACAGTGGCTGGGCCCGTCACATCGGCTTGTTCGCGAGATCGATGGGGTCAAGTAGAGACACAGCGGACTGCGCACGGAGAAGCCCTGATGATCCGCCAGAGGACCCGGGTTCAATTCCCGGCACCTCCACCACGACAGTCATTGCACGAACTCCACCCTTCGGGGCCTCTACCAGGGACTTACCCCTGGTAGAGGCCCCGTTGGCGTTGAGGCGAGGTTCTATCCCCGGCTGATGGGCTAGGTTCGTCGTAGGGCTGGCTGAACGGGGAGGTCGCTGGTGCCTGAGGGGAATCCGCTGGTCGCGCAGGCTCAGTCGCAGACGACCGGGGTGACGGGGATCGGGATCGCGGAGTCCGCGGTCGATCTGGCGAACGGGGTCAAGGACGGCTCCTGGGTCGAAGGTGGCCTGGGCGCGCTCGGGGTCGGGCTCGAAGTCCTGTCGCTGGCACTCGATCCGATCGGGACGCTGGCGCAGTACGGCGTTTCGTGGCTGATCGAGCATGTGCAGCCGTTGAAGGAGGCACTCGATTGGCTGGCGGGTGATCCGCCGGTGATTCAGTCGTATTCCGACACGTGGGCGAATGTGGCCAAAGAGGTCACCGCGATCGCGAGTGACTTCTCGAACGAGGCCAAGAACGGGACCGCGGGCTGGACCGGCGCCGCAGGTGATGCCTATCGCGGTGAGGTCGCGGAGCAGGCGGACGCGTTCGCGGGTGCGGCGACGCTCGCCGATGGGATCTCCACGGGCGTGATGGTGATGGGCCAGGTCGTGGCCATGGTCCGTGAGACTGTGCGTGATCTGGTGGCCGAGCTGGTCGGGAAGCTGATCTCCTGGGCGCTGGAAGAGGCGTGCACGCTGGGGTTCGCGACACCGCTGGTCGCCGCGCAGGCGACGACCGCGATCACGAAGGCGATCAGCAAGGTCTCCGATCTGATCCGCAAGCTGGTCAAGACGATCGGCAATGTCGCGCCGAAGATCCGCAAGATCGTGGACAAGCTCGGGGAGATCATCGAGAAACTGTCCAAGCTCGGCAAGAAGCTCGGCAAAGGCGGCGGCACGAGCCCGTCCGCGGCCAAAGCCGCGAAGAGGGCAGACGGCCCGGATGTCCAAGCGCCGAAAGGCGAGGGCACCACACCGAGTTCCTCGACGTCGCCGAGCGCCCACACACCGTCCTCGAGCTCCGCGCCGGATGGCTCGCCGAGCACGCCTTCGAGCCCGGATTCGACGCCCGGCGGCCACTCGCCGACGAAGCCACAGAACGCGTCAACGAAGCCGAACGACACCAGCGCGCGCGGCAACACCGACCCGGCGAAGGACGGCCGCTCCAACAAGGGGAAGTGCACGGGTGGCGACCCGGTCGACCTGGCCACCGGTGAAATGCTGATGTCCCAGACCGATGTCGAGCTTGCTGGCGTGCTTCCACTGGTGCTGCGCCGGACGCACATCTCGACCTATCGTCTCGGCCGGTCGTTCGGCCCTTCTTGGGCGTCCACAGTGGACCAGCGGGTCGAGTCGGACGCGGCCGGTGTCTGCTACGTCGGCGCGGACGGGGTCACGCTGACCTATCCGACGCCGCCGGCGGACGGCACTTCGGTGCTGCCGTCGCACGGCGCCCGCTGGCCGTTGCGCCTCATCTCCGCAGGCGAGTTCACCGTCACCAGCCCAGTGGACGGGCAGATCCGCCATTTCCGGGCCGCGGCCGGAACCGGAGAGACCACGCACGCGCCGTTGTCCGCGATCACCGACCGCAACGGCAACCGCGTCACCATCGTCCGGGATGCCGCGGGCACGCCGACGGCGATCGAACATTCCGGAGGCTACCGCGTCGCCGTCGATACGGTGAATGGCCGGATCACCGGTCTACGCATGACGCACGCGGCCAGCACCGACATTTCCTTGGCCACCTACGAGTACGACGCCGGAGGCCGCCTGTCCGCCGTGCGCAACTCATCCGGCCGGGCCATGCGGTTCGAGTACGACGGCGACGGCCGGGTTACCAAATGGATCGACCGCAACCGCCACTGGTACTCCTACCACTACAACCACGCCGGCCAGGTCGTCAGTACCGAGGGAAGTGGTGGCGCGCTCGCTTGCTCGATCGAGTATGACCAGGCCACCAGGGTTACCACCTATCGGAACTCGCTCGGCGCGGTCAGCGCCTACCACTTCAACGACAACTGGCAGCTGATCCGCGAGGTCGGCCCGCTCGGTGCGACGAGGCGGTTCGAGCACGACGAGTACGGCCGGGTCACCGCGGAAACGGATCCGCTGGGCCGCACGACCCGATACGAGTACGGCCGGAGCGAGGAGCCCACTCGTATCGTCTATCCGGACGGCAGCGGCACCACCTCCGTCGAGGACGAGCATGGCCTGCCCGTCGTGATCACCGACACCGACGGCGCGCACTGGCGTTACCGGCGCGACGACCGCGGCAACCTCATCGAGGAAACGGATCCGACCGGCGCGGTCACCCGATACGGCTACAGCGAACTCGGGCATCGCCGGACCGAAACCGATGCGCTGGGCCGCGTGCACCGGATCGAAACCGATGCCCGTGGCCTGCCCGTCGCGGTCATCGATCCGCTCGGCCACACGACCCGGATCAGCCGGGACGTACTCGGCCGGATCACCACGACGGTCGACCCGCTGGGCGCCTCGACCAGGACGACCTGGACCGTGGAGGGCAAGCCGCTCACCAGGACGCGGCCAGACGGGACGGTGGAACGGTGGCGACATGACCCAGAGGGCAACTTCGCCGAGTACTCCGTGGGTGATGGTCCGCTGTTGTCGGTCGCCACGACCCATTTCGACCTGCCGGTCGCGCAGGTCAACGCGGACGGCAGCCGCATCGAATTCGGCTACGACACCGAACTGAACCTGACCACGGTCACCAACGCGCAGGGCTCGGTGTGGCGGTACGAGTACGACCAGGCCGGTTTCCTGGTGCGCGAAACCGACTTCAACGGCCGCGTGACCACCTATGAGCGGGACGCGGCAGGCCAGCTCACCGGCACGACCAACGGAGCCGGGCAGACCACCACCTACCACCGCGACCTTCGCGGCAACGTCGTGACGACGCGGTCCCCGACGGACACGATGAACTTCGCCTACGACCCGGCCGGGCGGCTCGTGTCGGCGTCGAGCCGCGACTCGGACATCGTGCTGACCAGGGACGCGCTCGGGCGAGTGCTGACCGAGACGGTGAACGGCCGAACCGTCACATCGGAATTCGACGCGCTTGGCCGTTGTGTCCGCAGGCAGACGCCGAGCGGCACGGTGTCAACGTGGGAGTTCAACGACGCCGGCTCACCGGTCGCGCTGCGCAATGGCGGCCGCACGCTGGCGTTCGCCTACGACGCCGCGGGCCGCGAAACCACCAGAACAAGCCCGGCGGGTCTGCGCTTCGCGCAGTCGTGGGACGTGAACGACCAGCTGGTCAGCCAGACCATGCTGGCCGGCTCGAACAAACCGGTGCAACATCGCGTTTTCCAGTACCGTCTGGACGGCAACGTCACCGCTGTCGCCGATCAGATCAACGGATCGCGCCGATTCGATCTCGACCGGTTCGGCAGGGTCGAGCAGGTGCACGGCCAACGGTGGTCTGAGCATTACCGGTACGACGTGGCGGGAAACCTGACCACCGTGGCCAGGCATGGCGAGGCTCCGTCCGGACAGTGGCGTTACACGGGAACCCTGCTCCATGAAGCGGGTGCGTTGCGCTATGAGTACGACCAGCAAGGCAGGGTCACGCGCAAGCAGCGTGGCGCCGATGTGTGGCAGTACACGTGGAATGCCGACGACCAGCTGATCGGCTTGGTCACCCCCGACAACGCCGACTGGCGATACCGTTATGACGCGCTGGGCAGGCGGGTCGCCAAGGAGCGGCACGCCGGTGGTCAGATCGCCGAGCGAATCGACTTCGTCTGGGACGGGACGACGCTCGCCGAACAGATCACGGACGAACAATCGGTGACCTGGGACTATGACCCGTAATCGCACAGGCCACTCGTCCAGGTGGAGCGTTCGGGGAGCACCGACGAGAGGTTCTACGCGATCGTCACCGACCTGGTCGGCACACCGACCGAGCTGGTGGACGAGTACGGGAACCTGGCGTGGTTCGGGCAGACCACGGCGTGGGGGCTGCCGATCGCCCGCGGTGGCACCGCGGCGACGCCGCTGCGGTTCCCCGGCCAGTACGCCGATCCGGAGTCCGGGCTCAACTACAACTACTTCCGGTACTACGACCCGGAAACCGCACGGTACTTCAGTCCTGATCCGCTCGGCCTCGCCGGTGGCTACGCGCCGCACAGCTATGTGCCCAACCCGCTTACGTGGCTCGACCCGCTCGGGTTGTCCCTTCTCGATGTCATCAAGAACGGGGTGCACATCGTCGTTCACGAATACGACGCCGACAAGCCGGCGCACGCCCATGTCACCGGCCGGGGGCGGGAAGTCAGGATCGGCCCGAACGGTTACCCGCTCCACAACCAGCCAGACCTCTCAAGTCAGCAGAGGCAAATCGTGGAACACTACAAAAAGGAGATCAGGAAGGCCGTCAGGAAACTGGGCAAGCGGAACCAGGCGGCACAGCGGGAGGAAGAGGCAAGGAAAGCCGCCGCCAATAAGCCTTGCGATGGGTGATGAGGGAATGACACTACGCGCGGATCTGACCGCATTGCTCGCGGGCGCCGGGATCGCCGATGTGGACATTGACGAGGCCGTCGCGGACGAGCATGTACGATCCGCTGCTTATCAGCGCGTGGTTTCGGCGGTGGCCGACTCGCAAGACCGCGCGGGTGACCGCGCGATCGTGGCCACGATTCTGCGTGACCCTGAAGAGCTGACCGCCAAGACCGCGATCGTGGCGCTCGTGGACGAGATCGCAAGGAAGGCAACCGATCCCGTCTCTTTCCAGCGGTGGGCCGCTGCCGTCCTGCCGGAACTGGATCGGCTCGAAGCGGAGGGACACCGCGAGTTCATCCGCCAGCGCATTCGCGACTGGCTGTTCTACCTCTCCGTCGAGGACGGTCAAGTGCCGACCCCGGAGGAATTGGCGGAGGTCACGGACTGGATGCAGCGCCTCCTTGCCGAAGAATCGACGTCGGCTCCGGTACTCGGCCTGCTCGCCGAGTCCGGCAGGACCAAGAAGATACGAAACATCGCGAAGAACCGAGTGAGATGACGGCCCCGGTCGTCGCATATGTCGCTGACCGGCAAGGGTGACCCTTCCCACCGCGAGATTCACCGGCCCACCTTGCGAGATCCTCAACTCGGTCAGCCGGGGTTTGGGGTCGTGAGTGTTCCGGCCGGTTCTAACCGGTCTAAACACTCACGACCTCCTTCGGGTGGGTGGATGGCGGTCGGGGGAGGTTTTTCGGGTTGGGGGCAACCTGGGGGTCGTGGGGTGCGTGTTGGTCTCAGGTTGAGCTCTTGAAGGGGAGACTTGGGATGGGTTTGCGCTGGGTGGGGGTTGCTGGGGTGGCTGGGCTCCTAGGGGCGGTCGTTGGTGGGTGCTCTGGGGGTGGGGCTCCCGCGCCGGTTACGAGTGTGACTGTGGCCACGTCGACGGTTACTTCGGCTCCGGGGGCTGATGCGAAGGCTGTTGCCTGGATGGATGGGCTTTGCGGGGCTGTTCATGGGTATCGGCTGGCCGTCAATGAGGATGCGAAGAAGCGGCCGAAGTCCGAGGTGGCTACCGCCAAGACGATTGGGGAGAGTCTGGGGCGGTATGCCGAGCTGGCGGGGAAGGCCGTTGAGGAGCTGAACGCCATCGGGGCTTCGGCTGTGCCGGTGGGGGAAAGTGCCAGGAAGTCCTTTGTGGACAAGTTCACGGCCGCTCGTGATGCCGCTGCCAACGGGAAGGCGAAGCTGGAGGCGGCGAAGGCGGGGGACTCGAAGGCGCTCGATGCTGCCATCGAGGCCATGAACGCCGCGCAGAACGCGGTGATGGAGGCCGTCGATCCGGTGTCGCCCATCGCAGGGTCGCCTGAGCTGATGGCCGCGGCGGCTAGTGCGCCTAAGTGCAAGCCCACATCGTAAGGATCTTGAAGTCGGGCGGGGTTTCGCAGAGACTCCGCGCATGGGAATTCGGGGTGAGCCGGTCCGGCTCGGTGTGGTCGGGCTCGGGGTGATGGGCACGGAGATGGTCGCCGCGGCCCGGTCGTTGGACGAGTTCGAGGTCGTGCGGGTCTTCGATGTGAACCCGGAGGCCGCGGGACGGGTCGACGTGCCGTTCGCCGCGGATGTGCGGGAGATCGTGGAGGCGGGTGACGTCGACGCGGTCTACTTCGCGACGCCGCCGAAGTTCCATGCCGAGCCGGTGATCGCGGCCATCAGGTCCGGTAAGGCCGTGTTCTGCGAGAAGCCGCTGGCCGTCAGCCTGGAGGACGGGCGGCGCATGGTCGAGGCCGCCGGTGAGCAGGGCGTGGCGGCCGCGGTGAACTTCGCGCTGTCGAACCGGGACGCCGTGCTCGAGGTCGAGCGCGCGCTCGCCGACGGGGAGGTCGGCGAGGTGCGGGGCGTCGATGTGCGGCTGCACTTCCCGCGCTGGCCGAGGGACTTCCAGGCGACGGCGACCTGGGTGGCAGGCAAAGAACAAGGCGGGTTCGTGCGCGAGGTGCTTTCGCACTTCGTCTACCTGACGGATCGGCTGCTCGGGCCGCTTGAGGCGGTCGACGTCGGTCTTGACGCGCCTGAGGAGGGCGAGGTCGCGGCACGTGGCCTGCTGCGGGCCGGGGACGTGCCGGTGCACGTTTCAGGGTTCGCCGGGATCGCGGCGCCTGAGCTGTACGAGTGGGTGCTGTGGGGGACGCGGCGGTCCTATCTGCTGCGGAACTGGGCGCAGCTGTTCGTGTCGGACGGCGGGGAGTGGACGCCGGTGACGCTGAGCGGGCCACGGGGATCCGACGCGGAAAGGCTTTCGCTGTTCGCCGAGGCGATCCGGGGCAAGCATCCGCGTGCGCTGGCGGACTTCGCGAGCGGGTTGCGGGTTCAGGAAGTGATCGAGGCCTTCCACGGTCAGCGCTCGTAGCAGCCGCCGAGTGCGGGTTCGAGCAGTGTGAACGCCGACTCGGCCAGTTCCGTCAGTTCGGCGCGCACGGCTTGGCGTCCGGTGCGCTCGCGGATGAGCGCGCGCCCGCGGTGGACCAGGACGCGGTGGGCGGCCGCGAGCTGGGCGGCCACCAGCACGGGCGCCGGGTCGGTGGCGCCCGCTTCCGCGGCGAGCGCGTCCGCCAGTGCGGCTTCGCGCTTTTCGTCGAGTTCGCGTTCGCGGGCGCGCAGGCGCTCGCTGTCGTGGACGAGCTGGGCGAAGCCGGTGGTGCAAAGGCCGTTCAACGGCCGGTTCGCGTCGAGTGAGCCGACGAACTCCCGGTGCAGCGCCCGCAGCGCGGACTCGCCGGGACGCCGATCGCGCAGCGTCTTGGCGAGGCTGTCCACCACGTTTTCGTGGGCGTCGAAGACGAGATCTTCCTTGCGCGGGAAGTAGTTCGTGACGGTCATCTTGGACACGTCGGCCGCCGCGGCGATCTCGGCGATCGTCACGTTCTCGAAGCCGCGCTCGATGAAGAGCAGCGTCGCGACGTGGGCCAGGCGGTCGCGGGTCTCCTGCTTCTTGCGATCGCGCAACCCGACCGCGGCGTGTGTCTCCATGGCATCAGAGGATACGCGCAACTTTAGGCCGCGCCAATAGTTAGGTTTGACATAACTTTTGGATCGGGCTAGCTTTCGGGCTCGACCTAGGAGGGCCGATGACCGAATCCACTTCCCGGCCGCGTGCCGGCCTCCGGCTGATGGCCGTGCACGCCCACCCCGACGACGAGTCCAGCAAGGGCGCCGCGACGCTCGCCAAGTACGCGGCCGAGGGCGCCGAGGTGCTGGTCTGCACCATGACCGGCGGCGAGCGCGGCGACGTGCTCAACCCGGCCATGGACCGGCCCGAGGTCTGGGCCGACTTGCCCAGGCTGCGCCGCGCCGAGATGGAACGGGCCCGCGAGATCCTCGGAGTCGAGCAGCGTTTCCTCGGGTTCATGGACTCCGGCCTGCCCAAGAACGGTGAGCCGGTGCCCGACGGCAGTTTCGCGCTGGAAGACGTCGAGACCGCCGCGACGCCGCTCGTGCGGGCGATCCGCGAGTTCCGGCCGCATGTCGTGATGACCTACGACGAGAACGGCGGCTATCCGCATCCCGACCACATCAAGACCCATCAGGTCACGATGGCGGCGTTCGACGCGGCGGGCGACGCGGAGCGCTACCCGGGAACCGGCGAGGCGTGGAAGCCGCTGAAGCTGTATTACATCTGCGCGTTCAGCAAGGCGTACTTCCAGGCGCTCTACGACGGCATGACGGCCGCCGGGCTGTACTCGCCGCATGCCGAAGTGCTCGCGGGCTGGGACGACTCCATGCGCACCTGGGACATCACGTCCCAGGTCTCGTGTGCCGAGTGGTATCCGACGCGGTTGCGCGCGCTGCTCGCGCACGAGACCCAGGTGAACCCGGACGGGCCGGAACGGTCGTGCCCGCTGGAGATCGAGCAGCGGGCGTGGCCGACCGAGGACTACCACCTCGCCCGGTCCCTGGTCGAGACGACCGTGCCCGAGAACGACCTGTTCGCGGGGGTGATCGCTGATCTTCACCACCGGCGTCCCGAACAGTGTTAGGGTGACGCCATGAGCGAGTCAGGGGGCGCGGTCGAGCTACGGGAGCCCCGCAACCGTGTCAGTCCGAAGGCGAAGCTGTATTGGGCGTGCCGTGCCGCGTTCAGCTGGGTCTTCTTTTTCGGTGCGCAGGTGGTGTGGCTGCTGGTCGACGACGAGACCGGCGCCACCCCGCATCTGGTCGTCTTCCTCGTCTCGGCGGTGGTCGCGCTCGCGCACATCCTCGTCATGCCGCGGTGGCGGTTCGCCGTGCACCGCTGGGAAATCACCCCGGACGCCGTCTACACCCGGTCCGGCTGGCTGGACCAGGAATGGCGGATCGCGCCGGTCTCGCGCATCCAGACCGTCGACAGCGAACGCGGTGTGCTGGAGCGGATGTTCGGGCTGGCGAACCTGACGGTCACCACCGCCTCGTCGGCGGGCCCGATCAAGATCCACGGCCTTGACCAGGAGACCGCGCGGCGTGCGGCGGAGGAGCTCACCGGCAACACCGTCGCCACCGAAGGGGACGCGACGTGACGTCGCCGTGGGCGCCGCCGGAAGCGTCGGCCGAGACCGAGACGGACTGGCGCAAGCTCAGCCCGAAGATGCTGCTGGTGCACCCGCTCAACGAGGTCGTGCGCGCGCTGCCAGGCCTGCTCGCGATCCTGGTGGTCGGCGCGTCGACCGGACGTGGCCCGTGGTGGACGTTGTTCGGCGTCGGGGTGCTGGTGGTGCTCGGCGTGCTGCGCTGGTTCACGACCACGTACCGCGTCACGCCGCGGCAGGTGCAGATCCGGAAAGGCTTGCTGCGCAAGCAAGTGCTGACCGTGTCGACCGACAGGGTGCGCACCGTCGACATCGACGCGCAGGCGTTGCACCGGGTGCTCGGGCTGGCCGCGGTCACCGTCGGCACCGGGCGGTCCGACAAGGGGAACGAGGGCATCAAGCTCGACGCGCTGACCGCCGACGAGGCCCAGCGGCTGCGCGATGAGTTGCTGCATCGGAGTCCTGTCACGGCTGAGACCGACGTCGCCGACCTCAAGCCGCCGGAGACCACGCTCGCCGAGCTTGATCCGAAATGGATCCGGTTCGGGCCGTTCACGCTGTCCGGGCTGGTCACGGTCGGTGTCCTCGGCGCCGCGCTGTCGCGGGTGCTGTCCGAGGCGGAGGGCGACCTCGACCGCTTCGGCCCGCTGCGGGTGCTCTTCCGGCACCTGGAGAACGCGCCGCTCGCGCAGGACATCGCCGAGATCGTCGGGGTGCTCGCCGTGGTGGTGATCGTCGCGTCGACGGCGGGCTATGTGCTGGCGTACTGGAACTTCCGGCTCAGCAGGCATCAGAGCGGCACGCTGCACATCTCGCGCGGGCTGATCAACAAGCGGTCCACGACCATCGAGGAGCGGCGGCTGCGCGGCGTCGAGGTCAGCGAACCGCTGCTGCTGCGGCTGGTGCGCGGCGCGAAGCTGCTGGCGATCACCACCGGGTTGCGCGTCGGCCGCGGCACCGAGCGGGGCGGCACGGTGCTGTTGCCACCCGCGCCCCGTGAGGAAGCCGTTCGCGTGGCGGCAATCGTCGGCGCGCCGGAGCCGCTCAGCGCGGACCTCGTCGAGCACGGCCCGCAGGCCCGCCGTCGCCGGTACACCAGGGCCTTCGCCGGCGCCGCGGTGCTGATCGGGCTGGCTTTCCTCTTGTGGGCCATCGATCTCGTGACGATCGGTGTCGCGCTGAGTTCCCTGATCGTGGTGCCGATCGCGGCCGCGCTGGCGTTCGACCGCTACCGCAACCTCGGGCACGCGGTCGTCGGCTCGGCTTTGGTCAGCGGGCACGGCTCACTCGTGCGGCGGCGTGTGGTGCTCACCCGCGAGGGGATCGTCGGCTGGAACGTGCGCCGGTCGTTCTTCCAGCGCCGCGCCGGGCTGGCGACGCTGACCGCCACAACGGCGGCCGGGCACCAGCACTACTCGGTGCCCGACGTGGAAACCTCCGAAGCGCTCCACGTCGCAGGCGAACTGCTGCCGCTGGTCGGCCAGTTCCTGGTGCCCTCAGCCGAGAAAACCCAGTAGCTGCTTGATCTCCCCGGTGCGCGACTGGACGATCCGGTTCGCCAGGTCCTTCGTCTTGAAGGCCGCGCCGCCCGCCACCTCGGTCTGCGCGAGTTCGACCGCGTTGTGCTGGTGCGCCGTGAGGATGTTGACGAACAGCTTCTCGAACTCCTCCGGCTTGGCCGCCTTCAGTTCGGCCACCTCGTCCGGCGGGGTCAGGCGCGTGCCGCCGTGGTGTGCGTGGATTTCCGGCGCCGCGCCCGCGGTCTGCGGCTGTGCCCAGCCTTCGAGCCAGGCCTTCATGTCCGCGACCTCGTTGACCTGGGTCACGTCGATGGCGTTCGCGAGCACCTGGATCTCGGGGCGCAGCTTGTGTTCCTTGGCCAGCCGCGCGATATCGATGCCCTGCTGGTGATGCGGGATCATCATCTGCAGGAACATCACGTCGGTCTGGTTGAACTCGGTGGCGGGCGCGGCGGGGCCGCCGGACCCGCACCCGGCGAGGGTGAGGAGACCGGCGGCCAGCGCGATGCGGAACTTCACTGCTTCTGCCACAGTGCGGGGACGTTGGGCGGTTCCCAGCCCTGCAGCGAAGTGTGCGCGGTAATGCACTTGTAAGTCGCGCCACCGTAAGTGACCGTCTGGCCGACCGAGTAAGGCGTATTCACCTGCCACGTGCCACCGGCGGGCGGTTGAGACGTCGTCGGAGTGGTCGGCGGAGTGGTGGGAGTGCTCGTGGAGGTCGGCGGTGTCGTGGGGGTTGTCGGGTTTCCGCCACCGATCTGCAAATCGACACACGAATAGAACGCGTTGGCGGTGTCGGCGATGTTCCACCGGGCCAGCAGTTTCTGGCGGCCGGAGAAACCGCTCAGATTGACCGCGTGGGTCTTGGTGGCCCCCGGTTGCGCGCCGCCGTCGTTGAACGAGGCGACCTTGGTGCCGCCGATGAAGTATTCCCAGGTGCTGGTCGCGTGACGCGCGGTCAGCGTCCAGGTGAAGTTGACGGTTCCGCTGACCGAGGTGGTCGGCCAGTTCCTGCTTTCGTCCGCGAGCTGCGCGAATTGCGAAAGTCCGCCATTGCAGCTGGTCAGCCCCTTGGGGCCTTCCACGCTCTGCGGTTCGTAAATGATCGGGCCACAGTTCGAGACCTTGCCTTGTGCGCAGAAGGCCTGGCGGCTCGGCGGTGACGAAACGTAGCCGTGCGCGCTGGCCGTTCCCACCGGAACGGTGATCACGACGATCGGGGCTAGTAATGCCCCAGCGGCGACGGCGAGTTTGCGCTTCAGGTTCATTGCAGGCTCCAAACGGCGGAACAACGGTGTTCGGCGAATAGGGGAGCGGCTCACGTGAATGTGGTCTAGACCATAAGTCCGAATGTCCGTTTGGTCAAGGAATCACGTGCTGTCATCCGACCAAAGTCGCTGAACCGTTCCAGCCCACTGGACATGCTCTTGCCGGGTCGTTGCGGAGAGCGCACCGGTGCGGATTATCGCTAGGTGAGAAACCTGTCGCGCAATTTCGCGGACCATTACCCGGCGTGGTCCGGAATAGACGGTCGAACCCGGTCGGCGATCCTTCTCGAACACTGTTAGATTAATGTTTCGGGTTATGGAAGGAGTGTTATGGCCCTGGTGCGCGAAGAGGTCGTCAAGACGGCCTTGCGGTTGCTCGACGAGGTCGGGCTGGAGAACCTGTCGCTGCGCAAGCTCGCCAGGGAACTCGGCATCCAGGCGCCGACGCTCTACTGGCACTTCAAGAACAAGCAGGATCTGCTCGACGAGATGCACGCCGCGGCCATGGCCGCCATGGACGGCCTCGACGGCGCGCCGGGGCCCGGAGCCGAGTGGGATGCCTGGCTCGCCTGGATGGCCCGGCGGATCCGCCGCGGCATGCTCGCCCATCGCGACGGCGCGCTGCTCGCGAGCGCGGCCCGGCCGATCGGGGAACGCTGGGAGCACGTCGAAAGCGTCCTCGAGATGCTCGGCAAAGCGGGCTTCACACCGGACGCCGCGTTGCGCGGGATCGGCGTGCTGACCGACTTTGTGCTCGGCACGACGCTCGAAGAGCAGCAGGCGGCCAACCGCGCGGAGGTGCCCGCGGCGCCGGATCCGGCGAGGTTCCCGGCGGCGCACGCGGCGGTGCTCGCCGCGAGTGACCACGACCGGCGCTTCGAGCACGGGCTGGCGCTCATCCTCGACGGGATGCGAGCGTCCACATCGGAGCGATGATCGGCTTCCGATAGGCCAACCGGGTGCCTCGGGCCGGGCCGATGACTCGGCTATTGGGGTGAAACAGGGAAAAGCCGGGCCGGGACTGCGGGTGATCGTCTTCGGCACCGGAGCCGGTCGCCCGGTGCCCGGAATCCGATCCTGGTCTGCGCAAACCCGGTTTTTGGTCGCGGGGACCAAGATTTTCGGCAAAGCCGTGCTGTGCGCACAGTGGAACCCGACTGTCACAGTGGGAGTGTGATTGGCGACGCGGTGTGATTATCCGTGTCGTTGGTGCAGGTGAAGCGGGGGCCGCGGTGAGCGTGACGAACCTTACTTGGTGCGGCGGAGCGGCGTACGGTGAGCCTGTGCGCGTTATTCGCAACGAAGCCGCCGACGAATCGGCGGAGGTTGCGGAGACGGTGACCGCGATCGCCTCCGCGATGAGCGCGAACCTGCCATCCATCGCCGAGGATCTGCGCGGCAGGCTGTCCGCCGAGATCGAGTACCTCGGCGGCGATGAGCGATTGCTGCAGGCGCTGTCCGCGAGCGTCGAGGCCAACGTGGCCACTTTGCTTTACGTGCTGGGACATCGCACCGATGTCACGCGCGCGGAGACCCCCGCAGCGGCCGTCGACTACGCGCGGCGATTGGCCCAGCGCGGCATCCCGGTCGACGCGCTCGTGCGGTGCTATCGCCTGGGACAGGACAGTTTCCTGCGCTGGTGCCTCGAGGAACTCAAGCACCAGAGCGGCGAGGGAACGGTTGTTTCCGCTGCGGCGCAAGAACTTGTGGGCGTCACGTCCGCGTACATCGACCGCGCGACGCAGCGGGTCGTCGCGGAATACGAGGACGAGCGCGACCGCTGGGCGCTGAACCAGGGCGCGGTCCGCGCGGCCAGGGTGCGGGATCTGGTCGAGGGCCGCAACCTCGATCTGGACGCGACCGAGAACGTGCTCGGCTACCGGCTCCGGCAGCAGCATCTCGGGCTGGTCCTGTGGGGCGACCGCGACACCGCGGGCGAAAGTCTTTTGCCGACACTGGAACGCGTGGTGCGCACGCTCGGCGAGCGGCTCGGCTGCCTCATCCGCCCGCTGTTCGTGCCCTGGGACGAACTGAGCGCGTGGGTCTGGCTGCCACTCGGCCAGCGCGCGGGCTGGGACACCGACACGATGGCCGCGGCGGCCGACCTCGGCGAGACCCCGGTGCGGGTCGCCGTCGGCGCGCCCGGCGGCGGGGTACGCGGGTTCCGGCGGTCACACCAGCAAGCCATTCAGGCACAGGCAGTAGCCGTCGCGGGCCGCGCACCCGCGCCGTCGTTCACCGCTTTCGGTGACGTCGGGCCGGTCGCGCTGATGTGTTCAGACCTGGAAGCGACCCGTCACTGGGTCCAGGACGTGCTCGGTGATCTGGCGCTCGACGACGAGCCGCACGCGCGCCTCCGAGAGACCGTGCACGCCTTCCTATCGTGTGGCGGGAGCTACGCCGCTGCGGCCGTCCAGCTGGGAATTCACAAGAATTCCGTGCAGTACCGGCTACGCAAGGCCGAAGAGGTCCTCGGCTGGTCGATCCGCGACGACCGGCTCAACGTCGAGGTCGCGCTGAGCGCCTGCAGATGGCTGGGAAAGTCCGTCCTGCTCGCTGAGTTGGGCTAATCGTTTGATCTCGCTTTGGCACGACGTTAGGACATTCGGGTGGTCGAGTGTCATGCTGAGGTCCCGACCATGGCCCGCCGCGATCAGTGTCGCGGGCCGGAAGAAGGTGCTAGATGACCTGGGCTAGGCATTCCTCCCCGACGGAAGAGCAGGGTCTTCTCGCGGGAATCCGCGCCGAAGAACACGCACACATGTCAGTGCAGAACGGCCGCGCGGCCCGCACCGTGGCAGGACACGCCTCGGATGCGATCGAGTGCGCGGAATTGCTCGCCATGCTGGGCCTCGAGGCCGCAGAGGGCCGCCGCGCGGCTCACGCCGGCTGACCCCCGATCCGGCGCGTCAGCTCCTGCGCCGTCTTCCCGACCTCCCCCGCGAGATCAGGCCACGTTTCAGCGCACCCTTCGGTAGCACAGTGATGCCGGAGGGTGACGCTGATGGCCGCCAGCGGCCGTCCGCCGTGATCGAAAACGGGGCAGGCCACCGAAGCGAACCCCTCGGTGACATTGCCGTCCTCCACCGCCCAGCCGAGCCTGCGCTCGGCGGTCAGCGTCCGGCGGAGTTCGGCGAGACTCTTGGGGCCTCTTTGGGTCCGCAACACGAAAGCGCTTGCGGATGGGAAAAGCGCGCGCACGTGCGGCGCTTCGAGATGCCTGAGTATCGCGCGGCCGGACGCGGTCAGCTGCGCGGGCAGCCGCACGCCGACCTCGGTCACCAGCGTCTCGGGTTTCACGGGCCGTTCCTTGATGAGGTACAGGGATTCGTTGCCGTGCAACACACCCAGGTGCGCGGTGTGCCCGACCTTGTCGACCAGCTTGCGCAGCAACGGCCCGGCGAGCCGTTCGAGCGGATCATGCCTGAGGTAGGCCGAGCCGAGTTCGAACGACGCGATGCCGAGGCCGTACCGGCGTTCCGCGGGCAGGTGCGCCACGAACCCGGCTTCGGTGAGTTCGGCGAGCAGGTGATAGGTCGTGGAGCGCGGGAGTTCCAGCTCCCTGGCGATGGTCGCCGCGCTCACCGGCCCGGGCCTGCTGGCGAGCACCCGGAGTATCGCCAGCCCATGCCTCAGTGCGGGCACATCGCTGCTCCTGCCCACGCGCTCACCTCCCGTTAGCCCGAAAGCCACTTTCGTCAGATGCCATACCCCGAAAGCCACTTTTGTCAGATCGCACCTGACGAAAGCCACTTTCGGGGTATCGCGAGCCTTCGTCTGGGATACCAGACGGAAGACGCCTTCGGGTGATGTTCACCCGGGTGGGCGGGGTTGTCCAATAGGGGCATGCCGGAAAAAGTGTTACTGGGGTCGGAGCCGCTCAGCGCCGAGCAGGTGGTCGCGGTCGCGCGGGAGTACGCGCCGGTCGGGCTGACCGGGGCCGCCGAAGCCAGGCTCGCCGAGA
The DNA here is from genome assembly GCF_900107045.1 of Amycolatopsis xylanica. Classification (GTDB taxonomy): domain Bacteria; phylum Actinomycetota; class Actinomycetes; order Mycobacteriales; family Pseudonocardiaceae; genus Amycolatopsis; species Amycolatopsis xylanica. The sequence goes on along the minus strand of NZ_FNON01000008.1, from coordinate 388,933 downwards.
AACGCCAGCACATCGAAGACCTCGCGCATGCCGTCACGCCCACGTACGGCGTCAGCACCGGGTTCGGCGCGCTCGCCACCCGGCACATCCCCCGCGAGAGCCGGACGGCGCTGCAGCGCAGCCTCATCCGCTCGCACGCCGCCGGTGCGGGCGCGCCCGTCGAGACCGAGGTCGTCCGCGCCCTCATGCTGCTCAGGCTCCGCACGCTCGCCAGCGGGTTCACCGGCGTGCGGCCGGGTACCGCGAACACGCTCGCCGCGCTGCTCAACGCCGGGATCACCCCGATCGTGCACGAGTACGGCTCGCTCGGCTGCTCCGGTGACCTCGCGCCGCTCGCCGCCGTCGCGCTCGCGCTGATGGGGGAGGGCGAGGTCGAGTACAACGGCGACATCGTCAACGCCGCCGACGCGCTCGAGCACGCGGACATCGAGCCGGTCGTGCTCGCCGAGAAGGAGGGCCTCGCGCTCACCAACGGCACCGACGGCATGCTCGGCATGCTGCTGCTCGCCGCCGCCGATCTGCGCAAGCTCCTCGACATCGCCGACATCACCGCCGCCATGAGCGTCGAGGCGCTGCTCGGCACGGACCGCGCGTTCGCCGCCGACCTGCAGGCGCTGCGCCCGCACCCCGGGCAGGCCGAGAGCGCCGCGCGGATGTTCGCGGCGCTCCAGGGTTCCAAGATCGTCGAGAGCCACCGCGGCCCCGACTGCAACCGCGTCCAGGACGCCTACTCGCTGCGGTGCAGCCCCCAGGTCCACGGCGGCGCCCGCGACAGCCTCACGCACGCCGAGCTCGTCGCGAGCCGCGAGCTGGCGTCCGCTGTGGACAATCCGGTCGTGCTGGAAGACGGCCGGGTCGAGTCGAACGGCAACTTCCACGGCGCGCCGGTCGCCTACGTGCTCGACTTCCTGGCGATCCCGCTCGCGGACGTCGCCAGCATCGCCGAGCGCCGCACCGACCGGATGCTCGACAAGACGCGCTCGCACGGCCTGCCGCCGTTCCTCGCGGCCGACCCCGGCGTCGACTCGGGGCACATGATCGCGCAGTACACCCAGGCCGCCGTGGTCAGCGAGCTCAAGCGGCTCGCGGTGCCCGCGTCGGTCGACTCGATCCCGAGCAGCGCCATGCAGGAGGACCACGTCTCGATGGGCTGGTCGAGCGCGCGCAAGCTGCGCAAGGCCGTCGACGGGCTGACCACCGTGCTCGCCATCGAGCTGCTCACCGCCGCCCGCGCGCTCGACCTGCGCGCGCCGCTGGAGCCGTCGCCGGTCACCGGCCGGGTCCGGGATCTGCTGCGTACCAAGGTCGAAGGCCCCGGGCCCGACCGTCACCTGGCGCCGGAGATCGCCGCCGCCGAAGAACTCGTCCGTTCCGGCGCCGTGCTCGACGCCGCTGGGATTTAGCGGGCTTTATCCCGGAAAAGCGCCGGGATAAAGCCCGCTAAATCCCGCTCATCTGGAGGAAACATGACCAGCACCGCCCGCCCGGTCCGCGCCGCCCGAGGCACGCAGCTGACCGCCAAGAACTGGCAGACCGAAGCCGCGCTGCGGATGTTCCACAACAACCTCGACCCCGAGGTCGCCGAGCGCCCCGACGACCTGGTCGTCTACGGCGGCACCGGCAAGGCCGCCCGCAACTGGGCCAGCTTCGACGCCATCACCCGCGAGCTGACCTCGCTGGAAGCCGACGAGACGCTGCTGGTCCAGTCCGGCAAGCCGGTCGGCGTGTTCCGCACGCACGAGTGGGCGCCCCGTGTGCTCATCGCGAACTCCAACCTCGTCGGCGACTGGGCCACCTGGCCCGAGTTCCGCAGGCTGGAGCAGCAGGGCCTGACCATGTACGGCCAGATGACCGCGGGCTCCTGGATTTACATTGGCACGCAAGGCATTCTGCAGGGTACGTACGAGACTTTCGCCGCTGTCGCGAAGAAGCGCTTCGGCGGCAGCCTCAAAGGCACCCTGACCGTCACCGCCGGCCTCGGCGGTATGGGCGGCGCCCAGCCGCTCGCCGTCACCATGAATGACGGTGTCGCGCTCTGCATCGAGGTCGACCCGCATCGCGCGCACCGCCGCGTCGAGACCCGGTACCTCGACGAGGTGGCCGACGACTTGGACGACGCGATCCGCCGCGTCGAGTCGGCCAAGAAGGAAAAGCGCGCTCTGTCCGTCGGTGTCGTCGGCAACGCCGCCGAGATCCTGCCGGAGCTGCTGCGCCGGGGTGTCGAGGTCGACATCGTCACCGACCAGACCTCCGCGCACGACCCGCTTTCCTATCTCCCCAAGGGCATCAGCGTCGACGACTGGCACGACTACGCCGCCAAGAAGCCCGACGAGTTCACCGACCGCTCGCGCGAGTCGATGGCCGACCACGTCGACGCCATGCTCGGCTTCCTCGACAAGGGCGCCGAGGTCTTCGACTACGGCAACTCGATCCGCGGCGAGGCGAAGCTCGGCGGCTGTGAGCGCGCGTTCGACTTCCCCGGCTTCGTGCCCGCCTACATCCGCCCGCTGTTCTGCGAGGGCAACGGCCCGTTCCGCTGGGCGGCGCTGTCCGGTGACCCCGAGGACATCGCGGCCACCGACCGCGCGATGCTGGAACTGTTCCCCGAGAACGAATCCCTCGCCCGCTGGATCCGCCTAGCCGGGGAACGCGTTGCCTTCCAAGGACTTCCGTCGCGCATCTGCTGGCTCGGCTACGGCGAGCGTCACCTCGCGGGCCTGCGGTTCAACGAGATGGTCGCCAGCGGCGAGCTCAAGGCCCCGGTCGTCATCGGCCGCGACCACCTCGACTCCGGCAGCGTCGCGTCGCCGTACCGCGAGACCGAGGGCATGGCCGACGGCTCCGACGCCATCGCCGACTGGCCGCTGCTGAACGCGCTGGTCAACACCTCCTCCGGCGCCAGCTGGGTGTCCATCCACCACGGCGGCGGGGTCGGCATGGGCCGCTCCATCCACGCGGGCCAGGTCAGTGTCGCCGACGGCACCGCGCTCGCCGCGCAGAAACTGGAGCGCGTGCTCACCAACGACCCGGGCATGGGCGTCATCCGCCACGTGGACGCGGGCTACGACCGGGCTTCCGATGTCGCCGACGAGCGCGGCGTGAAGATCCCGATGAAGGGCACCGAGTGACCGCGACTTCGCTGCTGGGCGAAATCGCCGACGTCGGCCGCGATCGCAAGCGCGGCGGGTACTCCCGCCACGCTTTCGATCAGGCCGAGGGAGAGCTGCGCACCTGGTTCGTCGAGCGTGCGCAGCGCCTTTCGCTCGACGTCGAGACCGACCGCAACGGCAATATATGGGCCTGGTGGGGCACCCCGGGCCCGGACGCGGTCGTCACCGGCAGCCATCTCGACTCGGTACCCGGCGGCGGCGCCTTCGACGGCCCGCTCGGCGTGGTCAGCGCGCTCGACGCGGTGGAGATCTTGCAGGCCAAGGGTTTCCGGCCGGGCAAGCCGTTCGCGGTCGTCGTGTTCGCCGAAGAAGAGGGCGGACGTTTCGGCGTCCCGTGTCTCGGTTCGCGCCTGCTCACCGGGACGATCGACGCCGACAAGGCGCGGGCGCTGAAGGATCCCGACGGCATCACGTTCGCCGAGGCTTCGGCCAAGGCCGGACACGATCCCGAGCGGTTCGGCGCCGACCCCGAGGCGCTCGGCCGCATCGGCCGGTTCCTCGAACTGCATGTCGAACAGGGTCGCGGTCTCATCGACCTCGGCTCGCCGGTGGCCGTCGGCGACACGGTCATCGCGCACGGCCGCTGGCGGTTTTCCTTCTCCGGACAGGGAAACCACGCGGGTGCGACGCTGATCGGCGACCGCCACGATCCGATGCTGCCCGCCGCCGCCGTGGTCGGCGCGGCCCGCCGCGTCGCGAAGGCGACCGGCGACGGGCGCGCCACGGTCGGCCGTCTCGTGCCGACACCCGGCGGCACGAACGTCATCGCGTCCACTGTGGACCTCTGGCTCGACGCGCGGGTGCCCGGCGGTGACCGGACGCGTGCGCTGGTGGCCGAACTCAGCGCGCTGGCGAAGGAAGCCGCCGCCGAGGAGGGCTGCCTGGTCGAGATCGCCGAAGAGTCCTATTCGGACACGGTGACCTTCGACGCGAAGCTGCGCGACGACCTCGGGAAGTGGCTCGGCGGCGCGCCGGAGCTGCCCACCGGCGCCGGGCACGACGCCGGGATCCTCGCCGGGTTCGTGCCCGCCGGAATGCTGTACGTGCGCAACCCGACCGGCGTGAGCCACGCGCCCGAGGAGTTCGCCGAAGCCGAAGACGTCGACCACGGCGCGCGGGCGCTGGCGACCGTTTTGGAGCACATGTCGACATGACGACACTGTGGTGTGAGTACGCGTGGCTCCCGGACGGGGTCGCGAGTGAGGTCCTGATCAAGGTCGAGGGCGACCGGTTCGACTCCGTGCTGCCCGGCCAGCCGCGCGAGGGTCACATCCTCACCGGGCTGACCGTGCCGGGCATGGCGAACGGCCATTCCCATGCCTTCCACCGGGCGCTGCGCGGCCGCACGCACCACGAGCGCGGGACGTTCTGGACGTGGCGCGAGCGGATGTATTCGCTCGCCGCCAGGCTCGACCCCGACGCGTACTACCGGCTCGCGCGCGGCGTCTACGCGGAGATGGTGCTCGCCGGGTACACCAGCGTCGGCGAGTTCCACTACCTGCACCACGCGCCAGGCGGCACACCGTACGCCAACCCGAACGCGATGGGCGCCGCGCTCGAACGCGCCGCCGCCGACGCCGGGATCCGGTTGACCCTGCTCGACACCTGTTACCTCGCGGGCGGCATCGGCGTCGCCCCCGATGAGGTCCAGCGGCGCTTCTCTGACGGCTCCGCCGAGCGCTGGGCCGAGCGGGCCGGCGCGCTCGAGGAGACCGACGGCTTCCGTGTCGGCGCGGCCATTCACTCGGTCCGCGCGGTCCCCGCCGACCAGATCTCCTTGGTACGCAAGCAGGACAGGCCACTTCACGTGCACCTGTCCGAGCAGCGCGCCGAGAACGAGCAGTGCCTCGCGGCGTACGGCCTCACCCCGACCGGCCTGCTCGCGGAGCACGGCGCGCTCGGCGAACGGCTCACCGCCGTGCACGCCACGCACCTCACCGAAAGCGACATCCGCCAGCTCGGCGCCGCGCGGGCCCGCGCGTGTTTCTGCCCGACGACCGAGCGGGATCTCGGCGACGGCATCGGCCCGGCGCGTGCGCTGCTCGACGCCGGGGTCGGGCTCTGCCTGGGCAGCGACAGCAACGCCGTCGTCGACGCTTTCGAGGAGACAAGGGCGCTGGAGCTGAACGAACGCCTGGCCAGTGAGTCACGCGGACGGTTCAGCGTCGACGAGCTGATGGCGGCCGCGACCGACCACGCGGCCATCGGCTGGGACGAGGTCGGCGCGCTCGCCGCGGGCCACGGCGCCGATCTGGTCAATATCGATCTCGACTCGATCAGGACCGTGGGCACCGAACCTTCGGGTACGGTCTACGCGGCGTCTGGGGCGGATGTGCGCGACGTGCTCGCCCGAGGCCGCTGGGTCGTCCGCGACCGCGTGCACCTCACGGTCGAAGCACCGGAATCCGTGCTGGCGAAGGAGATCGACGCACTGTGGCAACACTCGTAACCGGGATCGGCGAGCTCACCACCAATGACCCCGAGCTGGGGAAACTGACGAATGCCGCATTGGTGTTTTCGGGTGACCGGGTCGTCTGGGCGGGAGCGGCCGCCGACGCGCCCGCGGCCGACGAGCGCGTCGACGTCGAAGGCCGCGCGGTGCTGCCCGGATGGGTCGACAGCCACACGCACCTCGTCTTCGCCGGTGACCGCACCGCCGAGTTCGAGGCCAGGATGGCCGGGAAGCCGTACACGGCGGGCGGGATCGCCGTCACCGTCGGCGCCACGCGCGCCGCGTCCGACGAGGAACTGGCCGCGAATCTGCGCCGTCATGTCGACGAGGCCGCTTATCAAGGCACCACGTGTCTGGAGACCAAGACCGGGTACGGCCTGAACGTCGAAGACGAGGCCCGCTCGGCGCGGATCGCCGCCGAGGTCGCCGACGAGGTGACCTTCCTCGGCGCGCACCTGGTGCCGCCCGGCGCGGACGCGGAATCCTATGTGGATCTCGTCTGCGGCGACATGCTCGACGCGGTCGCCGGCCAGGTCCGCTGGGCGGACGTGTTCTGCGAGACCGGCGCGTTCGACGAAGCGCAGACCGCGCGGGTGCTCAAGGCCGCTCAGGAACGCGGGCTCGGTTTGCGAGTGCATGGGAATCAGCTCGGCGAGGGTCCCGGTGTCCGGCTCGCCGTCGAATTCGGCGCGGCCAGTGTCGACCATTGCACTTATTTGACAGATAACGATGTCGAAGCCTTGGCGGCTTCGGAAACAGTCGCGACCTTGTTGCCCGCCTGTGATTTGTCGACCAGGCAACCGCTTGCTCCCGCACGCAGGCTGCTCGACGCCGGGGCGACCGTGGCGTTGGCTAGCAACGCGAACCCGGGCAGTTCGTACACGACCTCGATGGCGTTTTGTGTGGCTACGGCCGTTTTGCAGATGCGCATGACCATCGACGAGGCCGTATGGTCAGCCACCGCGGGCGGCGCGGAAGCCTTGCGCCGCGAGGACGTCGGCGTGCTCAGCGTCGGCGCGCGTGCCGACTTCCAGGTTTTGGAAGCGCCTTCGGTCACTCATCTGGCTTACCGCCCGGGGGTACCTTTGACAAAGAATGTCTGGCGGCTCGGGCAACGGATTCGTTGAGCCGTAAGCGAATTCATCTCGTGTTCAGCAAGCCGACACCCTGACGCTATCGGGCCAAGGTCACCCGATCGGTAGCCTGGAACACTGTGGACTATTCGCTGATCGTCATCGTGGTCATCGCCACGGCATTGGCATTCGACTTCACCAACGGCTTCCACGACACGGCGAACGCGATGGCCACCTCCATCGCCACCGGGGCTCTCAGACCCAAGGTCGCGGTCGCGCTGTGCGCGGTCCTCAACCTCGTCGGCGCCTTCCTTTCGGTGGAGGTCGCGAAGACGATCTCCGGCGGGATAGTCGACGAAGCGAAGATCACTCCCGCGGTGATCTTCGCGGGACTGGTGGGCGCCATCATCTGGAACCTGCTGACCTGGCTGGTCGGCCTGCCCTCGAGTTCGTCGCACGCGCTGTTCGGCGGGCTCATCGGCGCGACCTTCATCGCCTCCGGCGCCGACGCCGTGCACTTCGCCAAGGTCGTCGAGAAGGTGCTGATCCCGGCGGTCGCCTCGCCGATCGTCGCCGGGGTGATCGCGACCGTGGGGACGTTCGTGGTCTACCGGATCACGCAGCGCGCCAGGAAGGACGTCGTCGGCAAGACGTTCAAGGGCGGCCAGGTCATGTCGGCCTCGCTGGTCTCGCTCGCGCACGGCACGAACGACGCGCAGAAGACGATGGGCATCATCACGCTGACACTGATCTCGTCCGGCTCGCTGGCCGCGGGGTCGGGCCCGCCGCTGTGGGTGATCCTCAGCGCCGGTGTCGCCATCGCGCTCGGCACCTACTTCGGTGGCTGGCGGATCATCCAGACAATGGGCCGCAAACTGACCGAAATCCATACACCGCAGGGGTTCGCTTCGGATGCGAGTGCCGCCGCGGTGATCCTCGCGTCCTCGCATTTCGGCTTCGCGCTGTCGACCACGCACGTCTGCTCGGGCAGCATCATCGGCTCGGGCGTCGGGCGCAGGCTCGCCGAGGTCCGCTGGGGCGTGGCCGGGCGGATGGTGCTGGCCTGGCTGCTGACGCTCCCCGCCGCGGCGATCGTCGGCGCGATCGCGGCCTCCGTCGCCACCAAGGGCGACTGGGGAACGCTGCTGGTCGGTCTCGCGGGCGTGGCCATCGCGATCGGCATCTACCTGGCGTCCAAGCGCAACCCGGTCGACCCGGCGAGCGTCGGTGAGCAGCAGCCCGAGCCGATCCCGGCAGGTGTGGCATGACGATCAACTGGGCCGGGCTGTTCGAGGTCTTCGCGATCGCGCTGGGCACCGTGCTGGTGGTGACCACGCTGTTCTCGTTCGGCGTCCGCGGGCTTTCGAGCCACGCGGACGCGCGAGCCGAGGGCGGCTCCGGGACGGTCGCGCTGACCGCCTCGGTGGCGTGTTTCGCCGTCTGCGCGGCGATCGTGCTCTACGGGATCTATCTCATCGTCGTGTGAGCTTGGCCAGGTTGGCCTCGCTGAGGTGCTCTACGAGGTTCTCAAGCAGAGCCTCGTCGGCGTTCTCGGCGAGGCCTTCCAGCCGCGCGGGCGGCAAGAGACCGACGACGTGGTCGATACGGCTCTTGTCGTCGATGACGTAGGCGATCTCCAGGAGCGCTGGGTCGTCTATGACGGCTAGGCAAGCCTTGACAGTGCCATCGGGCAGATGTCCGACGAACCGGCCGACCGTGATCCAGTCCTCGCGCCCGACGAGTTCGGCCGCGACCTTGGCCACGGTCGCGGGCGGGATGTCGGCGATGATCCGGCTGGCCCGCCGCGGGTCCAGCTCGACGGCGACGTCCGCGAGGAACTTCGGCGTCAGCCGCTTCGCGACGTCGACACCGCGCGAGACGTCGACCAGCCCCGCGATCCGCGCGCAGAGCAGCGGGCCGAACACCTTCTCGCCGATCTTCGCGAGCACCGGCGCCGGGATGACCCGGGTGGCCATCGCCATGCGCTGGAGGACGTGCAGGTCGGCGTCGAACAGCACATCGGTGACCTGCTCGCGGAATTTCCGCAGGTCATCGGGGTTGACGTCGTTGAGGTACGCGAACCGGCCCGGTGCGTCGCCGAGCAGCCTGGCGAGCTTGAGGACCTCGGCCTCGCTCATAGCCCGACCACTTTGCGCACCGCGCCGCGCAGCAGCGCCGGCACGTACTTGAGGCCCTCTTCGCCCGCCTTCGCGAGTGCTCTGGACTGCCGTTTCCTGGCGTCGTGCAGTGCTTGGGCGAGATCGTCGCGTTCGGCGGGCTCGAGTGCTTCGATGCCCGCGGGTACCGCGCCGCCGAGTTGCTCGGCCAGAGGACGTGCCGCCATGGTCGATCATCATGCCTTAAGTTCGGCGACATGACCGTTGATAAGGCCGTTGAGAAGGCTACTGTCCGTGTCGGAGACCTCAGCGCTTATCTCGCCAGGCCGGCCGGTGGGTCGGCCTCGGGGATGCTTCTGCTGCCGATGATCACGGGTATCGGGCAGCAGCTGCGTGACTGGGCGGACGAACTGGCCGAGCAAGGCGTGACCGCGCTGGTGTGGGACACCTGGCACGGCAAGAGCGCTGACGACACGCCCATGCCCGAGCTGTTCGACCTGCTCGGCACGCAGGACGACGAGCAGTGCCTGAGTGAGCAGCGTGCCCTGCTCGACCATCTCTTCGGCGAGCTGGGCTGCACTCGCGCCGGGGTGATCGGCTGGTGCCTCGGCGGCCGGTTCGCGCTGCTGCTCGGCGCTCGCGATGAGCGGGTGTCGAACGTCGTCGCGTACCACCCGACCGTCTACCCGGAACTTCCGCCGCACCACGTGCTCGACACCGTCGCCGAGGTTCCGTCGATCGCCGCGCCCGCGATGGTGCTGTACCCGACGGCCGACGAGCTGGTGCCGCGGTCCGTCTACGTCCGGCTCCGCGACGCCTTGGAGTCCCGTGCGACAGGCGCGACCATCGCGCAGGTCTATCCGGACGCCGAGCACGGGTTCAGCAACCGCAGCAGGCACGCGAATCCCGTCAACGCGGCGGCGTACGCGGTCTCGTGGCCGCAGGTGCTGGCGTTCGTCAAGGCCACGACGTGAAGTCCTTACTTTCGTCCAGGGCGGCGCGAGACCTGAGCTTGTAGCGTCGGGACCGTGCGTGACTGGTGGAAACGACGGGGCGGGCTGGTGCTCGACGCGCTGCTCTGGCTCGCGCTGAGCTGGCTGCTCTTCGTCGACAGCGTGCACGGCACCTCGCCGTGGGAGTTCGTCTTCGGCATCGTGACGATCACCACCGCGGTGGCCACGACCAGGCGATATCCGGTGGTCTCGCTGGCGGCGGCCACCTCGTCCGGGGTCGCGATGGTGGTCGACCACGGCGGCCGGGTGCCGATCTGGCCGGTGTTCGTCATGGTCGCGATGGCCTACTTCGCCGGGCGGCGGATGCGCACGGCGAAACCGGCGCTGGTGATCTTCGTGGTCGTGTGCGTCCTTTGTGTACCGGTCGCGTACGCGGCCGGTACGCGGGGGCTCGACGGCTGGGCGATGATGCTGAGCGTCATCGGGTTCGCGGCGCTGTTCCCCTGGCAGCTGGGCCGTTATGTGCGGCTGCGCGACGAGATGGCGCGCAGCGGGTGGGAGCGCGCGGAGGAGATCGAGAGCCGTCAGCGCCTGGTCGCGGACCAGGCCAGGCTGCGTGAGCGGGCGCGGATCGCCGGTGACATGCACGATTCGCTGGGGCACGAGCTTTCGCTGATCGCCGTGCGTGCCGCCGCGCTCGAGGTCGCGGGCGGGCTGGGGGAGGCGCAGAGCCGGGCGGCGGGTGAGCTGCGCGAGAGCGCGGCGACCGCGATGGACAAGCTGGGCCAGATCATCGGGGTGCTGCGGGAGAGTGAGGTGCCCGCCGCGCACGAGAGCATCCCCGAGCTGGTCGAGCGTTCGGTGGCGTCCGGCTTGGCCATCACGTCCACTGTGGACGATCTGAGCGGCGCGCCCGCGATGGTCGAGCGTGCGGCGTATCGCGTGGTGCAGGAGGCGCTGACCAACGTCGCGAAGCACGCGCCCGGTGCTGCTGCCGTGGTCACGGTGGTTGGCGGGCCGAATGAGACGACGGTGTCGGTGGTCAACGCGCCAGCGCCCGCCGGGCCGCTGCCGGGCGCGGCCTCGGGCCGTCACGGGCTGGTCGGGCTGCGAGAGCGTGTGCGCGTCGTCGGTGGCACCTTCCGTGCCGAGCCCACGAACGGCGGTTTCGTGGTCGAAGCGACGTTGCCGCATGCCGGTTCGCCGGGCCCGGTCGAGGTTTCCGATGCCGTGCTCGGCCTCGAACGCGCTCGCCGTGAGGTGCGGCGCAGCCTGCTGCAGGCGGTACTGGTGCCCGCGTCGCTGTTCCTGGGCGTCGGCGCGGTCAGCGGGATCGCGTTCCTGTACGGCTGGTATGGCTCGGAACTGGAACCGACGGCCTACGACTCGTTCCGGATCGGCCAGCCACGCGCGGAGATCGACCCGTTGTTCCCCGGCAGGCAACGCTTGGCGCGGCCGTACAGCGGCCAGCCGCCGGTTCCGGCGGGCGCGGAGTGCGTGTACTACGGCAACGGCCGCAGCCTGTTCACCGCGACGTACGAGGCGTATCGGCTGTGTTTCACCGGTGGCAAGCTCGTGTCCAAAGACGTACTGAAGGAGCGCAGTGATTCGCTTGGTCCTGGCTGACGACGAACCGTTGATCCGAGCGGGCGTCGCGGCCATCTTGGGGAGTGACGAGCGGGTCGAAGTGGTCGCGGAGGTCTCGGACGGGCGCGCGGCCGTCGACGAGGTGCTGCGCACCCGGCCCGACGTCGCGCTGCTCGACATCCAGATGCCCAAGCTGGACGGCTTGGCCGCGGCCGAGGAGATCCGCCGGGTCCGTCCCGGGACGGGGGTGATCATGCTGACCACGTTCGGCGAGGACGCCTACATCGAGCGCGCGCTTTCGGTTGGCGCGTCAGGGTTTCTGCTCAAGTCCGGTGATCCGCGCGAGCTGCTCGCGGGTATCCGCGCGGTGGCCGACGGTGCGGCCTTCCTCTCGCCGAAGATCGCGCAACGGGTCATCGCGCAGCTGTCGGGCGGACGCTTGAGCCGGGGAGCCGCGGCCCGTGCGCAGGTCGCTTCGCTGACGCCGCGCGAGCAGGAAGTGCTGGCGTTGCTGGGCTCCGGACTGTCCAATGCGGACATCGCGGCCAAGCTCTTCGTTGTCGAAGGCACTGTCAAGGCTTACGTAAGCAGTATTTTAGGCCGCCTGGACGCGAAGAATCGGGTCCAGGCGGCCATCGTGGCTTATGAAGCAGGTCTGGTCGGTTAAGCGTCGCGCTTACGAAGAAGCACACTGCCCGCCGCAAGCGCACCCACGCTCCAGGCCGCGCAAGACAGCATGCCGATCCAAGGCGCGTAGACCGTCGGCGTGTGGAAGACCGGGTTCAGCTCACCCTTGGGCAGCATCCCGTTGATTCCCGCGAAGCCGGGGAAGTAGTCGATCAGCGCGTCCGCGCCCAGCGCCCCGACGAGCATCGGCACCATCAGCAGGAGCACGATCACGGAGACGATCGCGCCTGCCGTGGACCGCAACGCCGTGCCGATACCCAGGCACAGCAGCCCGAGCAGCGCGAAGTACGCCGCCATCCCGGCGATCGTCAGCACCACCTCGCCCGCCGGAATCCTGCTCGCGTGGTCGCCCGCCACGAAGCCGCCGACGACCATGGCCAGCCCGGCGAGCGCCGCGCCCAGCACGGACAGCACCGGCAGCAGCACGGCGGACTTGGCGAGAAGCAAACGATTGCGTACCGGTACCCACAACAGCGAAGACCGGATGCTGCCGCTGGCGTACTCGCTGGTCACGAACAGGGTCGCGACCGCGATCACCGGGAACTGCGCCATGTAGAACGCCCCGTTGATCGCGATCGAACGCACCGAGCCCGTCTCACCGGCCCGCGCGATGGCCCAGCCGCCCATCACGCTGTACGCGGCCATCAGTACCGCCGCCGCTGCCAGCGACCACCAGGTCGCCCGCACCGACCAGAACTTCGTCCATTCCGACGCGATCGCGTCACCCGGCTTGGTCATGCCCCCACCTTGTCTTCGAAGAAATCGGTCAGTTCGGCGCGGAAGAACTTCAGCCCCGCGGCCGGGTCGATCGAGCCGTACAGCCTGCTCCACGTGGTCGCGGGCACCTTGTCCTTCAGCCCGGTCGCGGCGATCAGGTAGCCGGTGTCCGTCGACGACGAGTGCCCGGTCTCCGGCAGGAACCGGCGGTCCTTCCAGCCGGTGAGCCGTGGCCAGTTCTCGTCCCAGCCCGCGCCGAACTCCTGCTCACCGACCGGGCTGGTGAACAACGCGAACGGCCGGTCGAGCGCGGTCGGGCGGTAGAACGGCCCGTCGAGGTCGGCGACGGCTTTGATCCGCCGGTCCGCCGCCATCGCGAGTGCCGCCGCCGCGCCGCCCGCGGAGTGTCCCGCCATGCCGATCCGAGAGCCGTCGAGGCGCGGGGAACGTTGCCCCAGCAAGGAATCCAGCACGAACGACACGTCACCCGCCCGGCTTTCGATCCCGGCAGGCCACGGCGTTCCCTCTGCTGTGCAGGGGACGCAGGTCAGCATCCGTCCACCCGGGAACTCGACGTTGAACGCTTCGTAAGCGTGGTCGATCGCCGCGACTACGAAGCCTTGTGAAGCCAGCTGCTCGGCGAGAGTGGTCAGCGTGGTCCGGCTGTTGCCAGCGCCCGGCGAGAGCACGACCAACGGCCAGCCCTTGCCTTTGGCGGACGGCAGCGCGGGCGCGTCCGCCCGTGAATGCGTGCGCAGGCGGTACAGCGTGTCGTCCGGCAGCCCGTATGGCTTGACGGTCGCCGCGGACTCGGCGAGCGTCATGTAGCGGCCGGGTTCGCCGACCGGGATCGCCGGGTACCACAGGGAAACCATGAGCGTGCGCCGCTCTTCGGGATGCCAGTGATCGGCGCGGGCGGGATCCGTCAGCGCCATGGTCCGCAGCCCGATCGGGTAATGCCCGGCCGGCTTCAGCAGCGAAAGCGGGGCCGCCGAGGCCGGTGCGGCCAGCGTCAGCAGCAAAGCGGCGACGAGCGCGAAGATCTTCATGCCGCCGCTCCGTACTCCACCGAACTCGCGGTCAATTCCATGTAGGCCTGCTCCAGCGAGGCCGTGCGCTCGGCGAGCCCGTGCAGCCGCAGGCCGAGGTCGTACGCCAGATCCCCCAGGTATTTGACGGAGGTCTCGTGCGCCAGCAGCTCGTTCTCACTGCCCGGTTCGAAGCGGATCCGGTCGGCGCGCAGGCGCCCGGCCAGCGTGTCCACGTCGTCGCGCCGCGTCAGCCGCACCGAGACGACGCTGCGCGAGTTGGCCGCGATGAACTCGTCGATCGGCGCGTCGGACAGGAGCTTCCCCTTGCCGATCACGACGAGCCGATCGGCGGTGAGCTGCATTTCGCTCATCAGGTGGCTCGACACGAACACCGTCCGCCCCTCCGCGGCCAGTGATCGCATCAGCTGGCGCATCCAGCGCACCCCGTCCGGGTCGAGCCCGTTCACCGGCTCGTCGAACATCAGCACCTGCGGATCACCCAGCAACGCGCCGGCGACTCCCAGGCGCTGGCCCATCCCGAGTGAGAACTGCCCGGCCCGCTTGCCCGCGACGTCGCTCAGCCCGACGGTCGCCAGCACTTCCTCGACCCGGCTCGCCGGGATCCCGTTGCTGCGCGCCATCGCCAGCAGGTGCTTGCCCGCGCTGCGGCCCGGGTGCAGTGCCTTGGCGTCGAGCAGCGCGCCGACCTCACGCAGCGGATACGCGAGCTCGGCGTACCGCTTGCCGCCGACGAGCGCGTGCCCCGCGGTCGGCTCGTCCAGCCCGACCACCATCCGCATGGTCGTCGACTTGCCGGCGCCGTTCGGCCCGAGGAAGCCGGTGACCTTTCCGGGCTCCACCAGGAAACCCAAGCCGTCGACGACGGTCTTCTCCCCATAACGTTTCGTCAAGCCGCTCACTGTGATCATGCGGCTCAGTGTTCTTCGGAGGCGGGTCACGGGGCAGCGGACTTCGGGCAGGTGCGGACCCTTACTTTCGTCAGGGTTACCCTGCGTCATGACCACCGAGCGCCGGGTGAGCCCGGTCGACCTGGCGATGCTCATACTGGCCGTCTTCTCGGTCGGCCTGCTCGTGTACGTGACGTTCTTCCCGCATACGGACCGGACCGCGCACACCATCTTCGTCATCGACACGTCGGTGTGCGGGATCTTCGCGCTCGAATTCCTGTGGCGCTGGCGCGAGCGGGGCTGGGAAAAGGGCTTCCCGCTGCGCAACTGGTACGAGGTACTCGGCATGATCCCGATCGCGCACCCGGCGCTGCGCGGCTTCCGGCTGCTGCGGATCATCGTGGTGCTGGTGCGGCTCGCGCGCACGGCCGACCGCGCGTTCGGCGAGCTGTTCACCCAGCGGCTCGTGGAGCGGCTGTCCAGGCCGATCGTGCTCGCGATCAAGAAGCCGATCACCATCGCGGTGCTCGACGAGGTCGTCAAGGTCGTCGAAACCGGCAACTACCCGCAGAACCTGGCCAGGTCGCTCGGCGACAACCACGCGCTGCTGCGCACGATCGTCGCGGAGAAGCTGAAGAACGACCGGCAGGCGGGGCGGTTGGCCAAACTGCCCTTCCACGACGAGATCGTCGGCTCGGTGATCGACACGGTCATGCGCGTCACCCTCGAGGTCCTCACCGACCCCCGCATCGACGACTTCTTCGCGCACGTCGTGCGTGAGAACCGCGAGCAGATCCGCCTCGCCGTCCAGCTAGGCCTCAACGAAACCGAAGACCCCGACCGCGCCGCCGCCCTCCCCACCCGCCCCCAGTACCTCACCCCCTAACCTCGCGCTCCCGCCCCGCGCTGATCGGCGTGTCGTCCATCCATGTACGCGCGTCGTCCATTCGTGCACGCGTGTCGTCCAGCTGTGCACGGGTGCCGTCCATCCGTGTACGGCACCCACCCTCCGTCGCCGGTCGCAACCAATCCTCAGCGCCCTGGGCGAAGTTTTTCTCCCGAAGCTCGGCCGAGCACGCCAAGCCGCGTTTTGGCTTCATAGCAAAGGATTAGGGCGAAACAGCGTCCGAGACTGAGGTAAGCCACAGTCCAGGATTGCGGTTTTCCTCAGTGTGGCGAAGCGACCGAGTTCGTAATCTCGGAGCATGTTCACAAATTCTTCCCCGGCATCACCGGGCACACTTCGCTTAACCGTCAACGAAATCGAGAGAGGGGTCGTCACCCCCTTTGCGCGGCCCCGAAAACGGGTCGCGGGGCGGTCGCCGCCCCGCGTCATGTACCGATCACCGGATCATGGTGCGGAGAGTATGTCAGGTCGGGCAGGCGTGCCCGTCCGCTGATTCCTGCGTGTTCTCGCAGGTGAAAGTGCCCTGATCACGGTCAGGCACCACACCCGTACCCGATCGGCGCTGATGTGCGCCGGGACTGTGTCGGTACGAAGGAAAGGTCTACGTCACCACTGAGAGAGGGGTCTTCGTGACGTTCAAGTCGTCGCGTCCGCGTGCCTCGGTGTACGCCGCGACCGCAGTGATGATCTTCGGGCTGGCCACCGTGCCGGTCGCGAACGCCGCTCCGCCGTCGACATCGGACAAGGCCGTGCCGAGCAGGTCCGATCAGGACTTCGACGTGCGCGACACCGCCAGATCCAGCCCACGCGCGCTGAACGCGCAGGCGCTGTTCTCGGCGTCTCAAGCAGGTGTGACCGCGCAAGCCCGTGCCGAACTCGGGCAGCAGGCACGCATCGACATCGACGCACTGACCGGCACGCCCAGGGTTCTCGCTCGTACGGACGGTTTCCTGACCGGGCCGAGCCGTGAGGCGCCGCGCGACATCGTGTTGCGCTATTTGACCGAACACGAAGGACTGGTCGGGCTATCCGCGAGTGACAGAACGAAACTGAACCTGCGCAAGGACTATGTCGACGTCGAGGGCATCCACCACCTCTCGTTCACCCAGGTCGTCGACGGGATCCCGTTGTTCGGCAACGGGTTGAAGGCGCACGTCGCCAAGGACGGCAGGCTGATCCAGCTGGACGGCTCGCCCGTGCGCGGCTTGCCTGCCTCGCTCGGCGCGTCCACTCTGGCCGCTCCCGGCAAGGAGTCGCAGCGGGTCGGCTTCCTCACGGCCGACGGTGTGCGCCCTGCTTGGTCCACTTTGGACAGGCCGAGTGCGGACAAGCTGTTCCAGCAGGTGACCGACGCCCAGACCGGCGCTCTGCTCTACCGCAAGAACCTGGTGAACCGGCACGAGGACGCCGACGGCGCCAAGGGCCTCGCCTGGCAGGTCAGTCCCGGGGCCGCGGCAGGCGGCAAGCAGGAGCAGGTCAACCTGACCCAGAAGGGCTGGCTGCCCGCGGACGCCAAGACGCTGGACGGCAATGTCGCGCACGTCGGAGCCGACGTCAACGGCGACCAGAAGTTCCAGCCGGAAGAAGAGATCGGGCCGAACGCCGACGGCAGCTTCCGCTACAAGTTCAGTGACTTCAACGCCGTCGTCGGCGCGCCGTGCTCGGCGGCGAGGCAGTGCTCGTGGGACCCGAAGACACCAGGCTCCTGGGCGAAGAACCGCGAGCAGAACGCCGTGCAGGCGCTGGCCTACGTCGGCACCTTCCACGACCACCTGGCCTCCTTCCCGATCGGGTTCACCCGCGCCGCGGGCAACTTCGAGAAGGTCGACGGCGACGCGGTCGAGGTGCACACCCTGCTCAACGCCGCGGGCAACCCCGGCTCGTACGACAACGCGTTCATGGGGACCCCGCCGGACGGGCAGGCCCCGTTCATGGGCATGTTCCTGTTCCACAACCCCAAGGACCCGACCGACCCGTTCCTCGCGTCGAACTCCGCCGACGACGCGAGCATCATCGAGCACGAGTACACGCACGGCCTGTCCAACCGGCTGGTCGTCGACGCGCTGGGCAACTCCACGCTGAACGCGTTCCAGTCCGGCGCGATGGGTGAGGCCTGGAGCGACTGGTACGCCTTCGACTACCTGGTCGGCAAGGGTCTGGTCAAGGACACCGCGGCGCCGGGCGAGATCATCGTCGGCGACTACGTGGGCAACGGCGAGAGCCTGGCCCGGTCGCAGCCGCTGGACTGCGCGGTCGGTGTCGCTTCGGCCAAGTGCCCGGGTACGCCGGGTGCCGGTCCTGGTGGCTACACGTACGGCGACCTCGGCCACATCCTGCCGTTCCCCGAGGTGCACGCCGACGGTGAGATCTGGGCCGGCACGCTGTGGGACCTGCGCTCGGCGCTCGGCGTGACGCTCACCCGGGCGCTGGTGACCAGGGCGATGGAGCTCTCGCCCGCGTCCCCGTCCTTCCTGGACATGCGCAACTCGATCCTGCAGGCCGATGTCGTGATCAACGGTGGCCAGGCCGCCGCCAAGATCTGGAAGACGTTCGCCGCCAGGGGCATGGGCTTCTTCGCCGGTTCGGTCACCGGTGACGACACCGCGCCCGCCGAGGACTTCTCGACGCCCCCGCCCGCCGGCACGCCGACCGCGACCGTCACGGGCAAGGTCGTCAACGCCGACTCGGCCGCCCCACTGACCGGTGTCGCGGTCCGCTTCGGTGGCCACGATTCCGGATTCGGCGGCTCCTTCGCCGCGGTGACCGGAGCAGACGGCACCTACAAGATCACCGGAGTGCTGCCGGGCACGTACCCGAAGGTCTACGCCTTCGGAGGTGGCGCGGACAGCGAGATCCGCGCGGTCTCCGTCCGGTCGGGCACCACGACGGTGGACTGGAAGCTGCGCCAGAACTGGGCGTCCGACACGGCGGGCGCCACGGTGGCGGCCTTCAACGGCGACGACTGGACCCCGTTCGGCTGCGGCCCTGGCGACCTGCTGCGGTCCTCACCACTCGGCGGCGCGGGCTGGTCGACCGACAAGAAGGTCAACCCCGACGGCACGATCCAGTCGCGCTTCGTCACGGTCAAGCTCGGCGGGCCGGTCAACGTCAGCGCCATCGAAATCGACCCCTCCAACAACTGCGGCGACGACCCGCCCGCCGCGGCCAAGGAGGTGACCGTCGAGACCTCGGTGGACGGCACGACCTGGGTGAAGGCGGGCAGCGCCGACTTCAAGCCCGCCGACCTGAACGCCCTCCACCCGCTCACGCTCGCCCCCGGCACCACGGCCGGCGTGCGCTTCCTCCGGCTGACCGTGCTGTCGAACCAGCTGTCCTTCTACCCGCAGGTCTCCTGCACACCGCAGCCCACCTCAGCAGGCTGCGTCTTCATGGACATCCAGCGCTTCGCGGTCCGAGGCACCAAGAGCTAAAAGGCTCGGCCTAAGGGGTCGTGAGTGGTACGGCCGGTTAGAACCGGCCATACCACTCACGACCCGCTCTTCTTGGTCCGTCGTGTCGGTGCCGCGGTCAGCGGGTCCTCCGGCCAGGAATGCTTGGGATACCGCCCGCGCAGGTCGGCGCGCACGGCCAGATAACCGTTACGCCAGAACGATTCCAGGTCCGCCGTGACCGCCGCCGGGCGACCGGCCGGTGAGAGGAGGTGCAGCACGACAGGCACCCGGCCGTCCGCGACGCGCGGGGTGGCCGTCCAGCCGAAGGTCTCCTGCAGCTTGACCGCGAGCACCGGCTCGTCAGCGGTGTAGTCCACCCGGATCCGCGAACCGGTCGGCACCTCGAGCCGATCCGGCACGAGCTCGTCGAAGCGGGACGCGGCAGGCCAGGGCAGCAGCTGCTTCAACGCCTGCCCGGCGTCGATCTTGGCCAGGTCGGACTTGCGCCGCGCACTGCTCAAGTCCACAGTGGACAAGATCGCCTCGTCGTCCGGCGACGGCCAAGGTGCGCCGAGCACCCGATGCAAGAACGCCATCCGCTCGCGCAGCCGCTTCGCGTCCTCGGACCACCTGAGCAACCCGAGCCCTTCGGCACGCAGACCGGCGAGCAGTGCCTCCCGTGCGTCGAAATCGCGGAGCGGGCGCTCCGAAAGCACGATCGCGCCGAGCTTGCGCACGGACCTGGCGACCACGTCACCCGCCCAGGTCACTTCGTCCACTTCGGACAGCAACGCCGGGGCCGCGCGCACGGCCAGCCGCTCGTCGGCACGAGCAGCGAGCCGGACGATGCCGTTGACACGGCCGGGATCCCTGGTCGCTTCGGCCACCGCGAGCCACTCGGTGTCGCCGAGGCCGCTGCCCGCCGGGAGTTCCGCCGCGGTGCCACCCGCCATCAGATAGACCGGCGAACCGGGACCACGGCGCCGGGCGAGCCGTTCGGGGTGTGCGAGCGCGACGACCAGCGCCGGATCAGGGTTCTCCGGTCCGCCGGGCACCAGCTTCGCCAGCCGTTTGACCTCCGCCTTCCAGCGTTCCGACGCCGACCGGAGGCGGCGGATCTCGGCTTCGACGTCGGTCAGCGTGCCACCGGTGTCGAGCAGCGCGACGACCTCGGCCGCCGAGGTGGCGCCGACCGCGGCGGCCCCGTCGAGCAGCGCCCTGGCCAGGCGGGGATGCAGGCCGAGCCCGGCCATCTTGCGCCCGCGCGCGGTGACCGTGCCGTCGGCGTCGGTCGCGCCGAGCGTCACCAGCAGCGCCCGGCCCGCGGCGAGCGCGCCTTCGCCGGGTGGGTCCCACCACGTCAGGCCGCTGCCGTCCGGGGTGGACCAGCAGGCCAGCTCGAGTGCGAACCTGGCCAGCTCGGCGGTGCGAATCTCGGGCTCGGGATACGCGGGCAGGCTCGCCTGCTCGTGTGCCGCCCAGCAGCGGAAGGCACGCCCGGGTGCTTCGCGGCCCGCCCGGCCGGCGCGCTGCTCGGACACGGCGTTGGAGACCCGGACCGTCGCCAGGCCGGGCAGCCCGCGCCGGTGATCGACGCGCGGCACCCTGGCCAGCCCGGAGTCGACGACCGCGCGCACCCCGGGCACGGTCAGGCTCGACTCCGCGACGGCTGTCGCCAGCACCACCCGCTGCCGCTCGCCCTTGCGCAGCGCCAGATCCTGTTGCGCCGCGGTCAGCCTGCCGTGCAGCGGGAACACGTCGACACCGGACAGCATCGCCGACACCCGCGCGATTTCGCCGACGCCGGGCAGGAACGCGAGCACATCACCGTCCACTTCGGACAGCGCGGTGCGAATGGTCCTCGCGACCGTCGCTTCGATCCGCTCACCCCGCGCGCCGGGGTGGTACGAGACCTCGACGGGGAACGTCCTGGCGTCCGCGGTGAGCACGGGGGCGTCGCCGAGCAGCGTGGCCAGCCTGCCGGACGCGACCGTCGCCGACGTCGCGAGCAGCCGCAGGTCGTCACGCAGGCCCGCGCGCACGTCGAGCAGCAGCGCGAGCAGCAGGTCAGCGTCGAGATGCCGCTCATGACATTCGTCGAGCAGGATCGTGGACACGCCGGGCAGTTCCGGGTCGCCCTGCACGCGGCGCACCAGCAGCCCGGACGTCACGACCTCGATGCGCGTCGCCGCGGACACCTTCCGGTCGCCGCGCACCGAATAGCCGACCGTCTCGCCGACCCGTTCACCCAGCAGCGCGGCCATCCGCGCGGCCGCGGCCCGCGCGGCGATCCGGCGAGGCTCCGCGACCACGATCTTCCCCGGCGCCCGCTCCACCAGCGCGAGCGGCACGAGCGTGGTCTTGCCGGTGCCCGGCGGCGCGACCAGCACCGCGGTGCCGTGCGCGTCGAGCAGGTCGCCCAGTTCGCCGAGCACCGCGCGAATGGGCAGGTCGGGGAGCTTCACTGGGTTTCGGTGACCTCCGGCGGCGCGGGCAGCTTGTACCCCGACGGGCCGATGTTGGCGTTGAGCGACTTGATCCACTCGCCGCTGGTGATCATCTTGCGGATCGCCGCGTTGACCGCGTTCTGCCCCTCCACATCGCCTTTGCGCAGGCCGATGCCGTATTTCTCGACGGTGAACGACTGCCCGACGACCTTCAGCAGCTCAGGGTTCTGCGTCACATAGCCCGCCAGGATCGGCGCGTCCGTGGTCACCGCGTCGACCTGACCGGCCAGCAGCGCTGTCACGCAGGCCGGATAACGCGGGTACTCACTCAGCTCGACGGCACGCGCGTACCGGCGCTTCACCTCGTCGGCCGAGGTCGTGCCCGGCACCGAGCACAGCTTCTTGCCGTTGAGGCTCTCGGGACCGGTGATGTCGGGGGTGTTCAGCCGGATAAGCAGGTCCTGCCCGGTGACGAAGTACGGGCCCGCGAACGAGACGACCTGCTTGCGAGCGGGGGTGATCGAGTAGGTGGCGACCACCATGTCCACCGCGCCCGAGCTGATGTCGGGCTCGCGGGACTTCGGCTCGGTCTCACGCCAGGTGATCTCGTCGGGGGAGACCCCGAGCTCGTTCGCGACGTACTTCGCGACGTCGATGTCGAACCCGACGACCCGGCCATCGAGCGTCCGCTCGGACAGCCCCGGCTGATCGAAGCGCGTGCCAATGGTGAGGTGGTTCCGGTCACTCGCGCGCTTCACGAGCGAGTCCAAGGCGGAGCCACCCGATCCGCAGGAGGCGAGCAGCACGAGCACGACGCCCAGCGTGGTGAGCGATTTCACCCGCACAGCTGACCTCCTTCCACCGATCGGCCGACCTCACGTTTTTCTCAGGTGCGGTCGTTAGCCTAAGTGCGTGCCCAAACCGTCTCCACGCGTGCTCGACCTGATCGGCACTCTGGTCAGGATCGGGCTCGCCGCCGTGTGGCTGGTTTCCGGCTGGCTGAAGATCAGCGACGCTGGCCAGACGTTCATCGCCGTCAAGGCCTACGAGCTACTCCCGGACGGGCTCATCAGCCCGGTCGCGACCATGCTGCCCCTGCTCGAGCTGGTGCTCGGCATCATGCTGCTGGCGGGGTTCGGCACCAGGCTCGCGGGCATCGGCTCGATCGTGCTGCTGCTCCTGCTGATCGCGGTGATCGCCCAGTCTTGGGCACGCGGGCTGACCATCGACTGCGGCTGCTTCGGCGGCGGCGGCCAGGTCGCGGCCGGGCAGACGCAGTATCCGCAGGAGATAGCACGAGACACCGGATTCCTCCTGCTCGCGGTGTGGCTGACGCTGCGCCCGTCGACCCTGGCGTCGGTCGACGGCTGGCTCGGCTGGAACTCGAAGGCCGTCCCGGACGACTCGTCCGGTGAAACGGCAAGTTCGGAAAGGACATGAGCAGTGGGTGGAGCTGAGCGCAACGCTCGGAAAAAGCGCCAGCAGCAGCAAGCGGCACGGGCGATAACGCAGGCCAGGGGCGGCGGCGATACCAAGAAGATCATCGCGATCGTGGCCGGCGTGGTGGTACTCGCCGCACTGGTGATCGGTGGCGTGCTCTGGACCAACGCGTCCAAGAACAAGACCGAAGGCCAGGACATCCCGACCGCGGGACTCACCGCACCAGGCCCCGGCGTGGTCGAGAAGCGCGACGGCGTCGTCGTCACCGTCGGCAAGCCCGGCGCCACGAAGACCATCGACATCTACGCCGACTTCCTGTGCCCGGCCTGCGGCAACTTCGAGAAGCTGTACGGCGAGCAGATCCATCAGCAGGTCAACGACGGGAAACTCCAGGTCAAGTACCACATGTTGCCCATGCTGAACCGCGCATCCAGCCCCCCGGGCTACTCGGTCGAATCAGCGAACGCCGCCCTCGCGGCCGCCGACGCCGGCAAGTTCTCCCTCTTCCACGACGCCCTCTTCCGCGCCCAGCCCGAAGAGGGCAAGCGCGGCTACGACAAGGCGCAGCTCATCAAACTAGGTCAGGACCTGGGCATCACCGGCCCGGAATTCGGCAACGCGGTGACCGTGGGCACCTACTCCGCCCAGATCACCAGCGAGTTCGACAAGACCGCCGACAACCAGCAGCTCTGGCACCCCGGAGCCCAGGGCTTCCAGACCCCCACCGTCGTACGCGACGGCAAGGTCGTCGACGTCAAGCCCGGCTGGCTCGGCCAGTAACCCTTGTTTCGCCCACCCTGGGTACGGACAGTGGCTCGGTCCGTACCCAGGGTGCTCTTCGGGGGGAGCGTTCCCCGCCGCGCCCATCCCCGCCACCGACAACTACTGGGAGTCACGCGGTCCAGCTTCGCTGAGGTCAGACCGGTAGGTACCCCCGTCGCAGAGCCCTCAGGTGGGTGTTGTAAAGTCTGTACCTACGAGATGCGGGGGAAACCCGCTCCGGGGCTATGGCGCAGCTGGTAGCGCACCTCACTGGCAGTGAGGGGGTCAGGGGTTCGAGTCCCCTTAGCTCCACATCGTGAAGAACCCCTTCGATTGAGCCGTTTCGGCTGGTCGGAGGGGTTTTCTACATTTCGCTCCCCATCTTGCGCGATCGTTTCTCGTGTTTCTGGCGTGCCCCTGCTGGAGCGTTTCTGGAGCAGCGTGGAGCAGGTGGAACGCTGCTCGGCGGTGGCTTTTCGGTGCTGGTCCCGGGGAGGGCTTGGACCCGCAACACTGCGATTCGCAGGCGGGGGAAGGCGGCGCATCGCCGACCAGCCTTGAGGGATGCTATCGGGAGGTCGTCGCGCTGTCAGTCCGACTGCGGGCGTTTTCCGGCCAGGAGGAGCGGCTCTGGAAGTACTGCGTTGCCTCGGGCGCCTCGGTGAACTCAAGGATATTTCCGAGCTTTTCCGCCAAGGCTGTCCGGATCTCCTGTGGGGTGATGAAGAAGAACTCCCGTCGGGAGTTCACGTGGTTCAGCCGGCGATCTGCGAACATCTTGTGCAGCTCGTTCTCGAGCGTGATCGCGTCTTCAGAGAAATGTAGTAAGTGAGTGTCGAAGGGAAACGGAACCGACGCGTCACCCAGCTCGACGATACGGACCTTCGGTTCGATCCGCCTGGTCATCCCGATCTTGACGACGTTCTCGCCGAAGGCGCCGATGTTGCTGATGACGTAGACGTAGCCAGCTCGGATGTTCGCGATCCGATAGTCGTTCTGCGCGATCGCTTCCGCGATCGCGGACAACCGCTCGCGCAGGGCGTCCGCCTGTTCAGGCTTGCCTTGCGCCTCGAGCTGCGCCAGGGCGTTGGCATAGTGGTCGCGTTCCTTTTCCAGCCGCTCGCGTTCGGCTTGCAATTCCGCCTCCGCGCGCTTCTCTTCGCGTAGACGCTCACGTTCCTCTCTTGCCGCTTCACGCTCCTCCTGGACCTTGATCTGGTAGTCCCCGGTCAGTTCGATCTCCCGCAACCGGGCCTGGTGGTATTCGGGTGCGACCCGCATCTCCATCATTTTGCCCAGTTTGGCGATCGACTCGACCGAACGCTCGAGGCGTTGCTTCGCGGAGGCGACCGTGCCCGCACGAACCGAGCGGACACAGTTGTCGGCTTCGGCGTTGTAAGCGCGCAACATCAGCTTGGAGAAGTCGGCAATCATCTTGCGGCCTTGTGCCAACGAGTTGTTGTAGGCGAATCTGTCAGCGGCCAGGATCGCGTTGCCCTGCTTGACGAAGTCCTTCACCTCTTGACGGAGTGCGGCCAGCGTCTCTTTGTACTGCTCGGCGTTCTCGAGCGGATGGTGATACTCGTAGATCCCGACCTGCTGGAGAAGGATCGCGTCGTTCAGCTCGACGAGCTCGCGGCGGGCTTGCTCGATCTGCTCACGAACATCCTCGAGTTCCGCTTGCCTCGGTGCGGGTGTACCGACGATGTCAACGAGCGGATCCGGGGGGTCTTCCTGCGGCAGTTGACCGCTTGCCACCCTTTCCTCGACTGGGGCGTCTGCGACCCAGAACTCCCACCCGGGCGGCGCGGGTGGCCACGACGCCGGCGGTCGCCAACCGGTCGGCGGCACCCAGCCGGGCTCCGGCTCCGGCCAGCCCGGCGGCGTGACAAACCGGAACCCGGCTGCGTGGCTCATCCGCGGACACCCTTGCGGTCGTCGATCGGAGTCAGACGGAACGGGGCCTTCGAAACGACCGCGCGAAGGTGCTTCATCGTTTCGGACGGGGTGATCCGCGCGAGGTCGATCCGCGCGAAGTCTTCGCGGGCCACCGCGAGTGCGATGAGTCTGACGAACACATCCTGGCCGGTCGCAGCGTCAACGTGGTTGACACCGCCGACTAGCGAGATGCTGTCGATCCGGCGCGCGCGGTCGGACTCCCAGATCTCGTGCAGGGTGCGCAACGTCATGTTGTCAATCAGATTCGCGTACCTGGTTGTGAGGTCCTTCTGCGTCAGCCTGGTTTCCGCCAGTTCGTCACTGGCCCGCACGTACCGGAACGACTTGGTCGCCGGGATCGCCTCGGGTGGCGGGAATACCAGTGTGATGGATAGTTCCCGCAGGTCAGAGCTGTAGGAGAAGTCGACGTCGCTGTTGGCGCTGATCGCATCGGGGTAGATGGAGTTGCTGAACACGATACCGATGTATTCGTCGACGGCCGCCGGTTCGTTCCTCGCCAGCCGGGCGATCAAGTCCTCGAGGCGGGCGTTTTCCTCGTCGACAACCCGACGACGCTCGTCGCACTCGGTTTCGTACTGCTGCTGGTCTCGGGCCAGCCGCCGCAACCGCTCGGCTTCCGCCGCCTGGTGCTGCTCCAACGCGACCAGCTGCCGACGAGGGATCTCCGCCACCACGCCCCGCCAGGCCGCGTGTGCCTGCTCGAACCGGGCCTGGGCCTCTGCGGTTGCGGTGGCGTGCTTCTTCTTGGCGAAGACCGCCGAAAGACCAGTCGGTGCCGGCGGAGGCTGGAAGTACGGCTCCGGCGGCGCAGCGGCCGGAGCAGGCGGGGGTATCGCCGCGGAATTGGCTGACCGGAAAGGCGGGTGTTCGGCGATCCGTCGAAGCTTTTCCAAATCGACGTAATCGTCGACAGCCAGCGTCGACTCGAGAATTCCATCGATGGCAGAGAGCTCTTCGACGAGGTTCGCGTTGAGCGACTCGGCCTTGGATTGCTGAGCTTCGATGTGGAGACGTTTGGCTTCGCGTTCTGCCTGCGCGGCGGCCTGCGCGTTTGCCCGCACCATACGCTCGTGGGCTTGAGCGGCGGCTACTTGAGCGCGGTGCATTTCACGTTCGAGCCGCACCCGCTGACGTTCCGCCGCGGCGGCTTGCCGCGCTCGCTCTTGTTGCGCTTTCGCCGCTTGATACTGCATCTCGGCGAAAAACCCCCGACGACGCCCCATAGACTTCCCCTCCGACTTCGGCCAACCCGCTCGCGTAGATATCGCCAAAAGGAGCGAAATGTTTCATAGATTTAAGATCATCCGTCGAACGGACGAGCCTGGCTCGGCCCGCGCTGGGCATCGACGAGCGTAGCGGTCGAGACCTGATCAGCTGGTACTGCTGAGCTCTTCGTGCAGGCTGTTCGTGGGCTTCGTGAGGTAGGGGTCGCGTTCGATCCAGTGTTTTCCTTCCGCGGCGATGCCTTCGAGGATGTGAAGAGTGTGAGCGAACCCTGCGGCATCGAGACTCATCTCTACCACCGAGCCCTCAACCCCGTTGGCTAGGTTGTCGGCAGGGACGTAACTGCTGACGTGGATGTCGCGCGGCTCGCCGTTCATGAGTGTGAGCGCGAGGTTGCAGCTGAGCTCTGTCGGGGTCACGACGTGGACTGAGGAGACGGCATCGAAGCGGAAGTTGGTGCGCTCAAGGTAGACCAGTTTGATGTGCTCGAAATCGAGCCCGGTGGTCACCTCACGCACGCCGTCGAGGGTGATCAGGAACAGACGGATGTCGTAGTTCGAGTAGCGGTACGGACCGCCGGTGACCCGGGCTCGCCTGGAGTTCTCGGCGGGTGTTTGCAGGAACGCGTGAGTGAGCACGTCGCGCCAGGCCAGCCGGTAGTGCTTCAGTGCCTCGTCGAGCACGATGGTCTTGTCGGCGTTAAGCCAGTTCTCCATCTCGGCTTCCGATGGCATGGTGTCCGCCAACTTGCGGCTCCAGCGTTCATACTCCTGCTGTCGTGCGTTCTGTACGTCCCAGTAGTCGCCGGTGTCCTCGATCTCGCGTCGACGCTCACTGACGATGAACGACCAGGCGGGCACGCTGGTCGCCGTGCCGACCATGAAGAGCAGAGCAGCGACCAGCGTGAATAGCAGGTCGCTATCCAACGCCGCTGCGGCGACATAGGTGGCCATGCCCGCGAACGTGGTCGTAGACAGCACACAGATGGTCTTGGTCTTGGCTGAAGCCCGATAGCGCTTTCGATGCTCGAACAGCGTGTCATTGCGCCATTTGGCGCGCACGTCCCGTATGCAGTACCGGATGAGCCACTTGACGTTGTCGACGGTGACCCGCTGGTCCCGGTAGACGTCAACGATCTCGTTGCGGAGTGCTGCGCGGACGCCGGCTGTCTCGGCTAGCCAGGTCCCACGGTGAACCTTGTCGGGCGCGTAGCGGTGGAAGTAGTGGTCGAATGAGTCGCTCACGTTCCTGGCGAACCCGCCAGGTGAGCCGCTTTCGACTCTTTTCCGGAATTGACGCTCTTTGACCGCGAGACGCTGCACTTGGTAGCGCCAGTGGAATCCGCTCTGGATGGCGTAGTAGGCGGCTATTGCCGCGAGCAGGTAAGCGGCTATCGGCAGAGGCCGAGCGGCCACGAGGAGTGTCTTGGCGAGATAGCCGGCGCCGAGCGCGGCGACCAGTTCGCCGAGCAGGGCGCGGACGCGGTCACGCCGGGTGACCTGCGACGGTTCTGGTTTACGGGTCCGGGGTTTGCTTGGTGGCACTTCGAAGTAGGCCCAAACCCGATTCTCGCGGTTCATGCTTGAGCGGGTTTCGGCCGCGTTGCGCCGGATTCCGGCCCAGAACCGGTCCTTGAGACTGCCCGTGAGTACGAGGTCCAGGTGCCGCACTATCTGGTCGCGTTGCGGTTGAGGTAGCTCGGCCAGCTGCCGTAGCGCGTCCTCGGGGTCGCTGCCCGTGTCGCCCAGGCAGCTGAGCAAGTCGTGCACCGTGCCCAGGGACCTCGTCCAGTCGTCGGCTGCGAACGCCTCGCTGGCACGCGACGTGGAGATCAGCAGTTCCCGCTCGTCGACGGTGAGGTCGCGATATGAACGCTTGCTGAGCATGGCCAGCATCCAGTGGAACCGTACTTCGGCGCTGTCGTGTCCCAGTGCGCGCGCTTGGTCGATTAGCTCTCGCGCCCGCGAAGGGACACCGTCGCGCAGGTATGCGACGCCGACACGGTATTTCTTCTCGGGCGGAGCGTCCGGAAGTACGAAGTAGACGGTCGAGTCGTGGATTTCGCTTGCGATCATTCCGATGTGTGAGTCGGTCGCGTTCACGTTCGGCAGGGGGCTTGTGGGTGGCGTCATGAGATGCCTTTCGCGGCGGCGACGAGCATGGTGACCTTCGCGACTAGTCCAGTGAGTTCCGCGACCAGTCCGCTGAACTGCTTGAGAGCCAGCACGAATTTCTTCTTGCTTTCCGGGGAAGTGGACGCGAGGGCTTTGCCTGCGGCGTCGAGGTGGCCGCATGCGATCTCGTACGTTTCGTCGTCGAGTTGCCCGCGTGCGTGTTCTGCCTCGAAGTCCTTGCGCAGCAAAGAGAGTTCCGCGGTGAGGTCAGAGGTGGTGCCGGGCTGGCCGGATACATTCTGAAAGACTGTGCTGTTGCTGATACTGCCCGCCACCATGCCGATTGTGCTACCGGTGCCGTGGACGCTGACGTGCTCGCGAGGAGGAGTGGCTCTGGTGTTCATGGCGCCGTGTTTCCCTTCCTTGATCAGTTCAGTGGCGAGATAGGTAGCGAACTCTGCTGCGTTGGCTGCGGCTCGCGGCTGCCAGTTCTGGTCCGCTTCGGAGGTCTTCGAGCCGTCCGCTTTGTCGCTGACGCCGCGCACGATGACCACAGGGGCACCGTTGAGGTGTCCCGCTTGCGCGACACCGGCACCTTCCATCTCCACGGCCAGCGCGTCGTTGTAGTGCTCGCGGATCCACCGCGCTTCCCTGGAAGAGCGAGAGTTCTGCACGATCTCGCCTGCGGCGATGGGACCGAAACGCACTTCCGCGCCGTCGGGTGCGGTGTCCTTCCAATTTCCTGTACGCGCGATGTGCTGGGCGAGCTGACTTATCTCATGTGCGAGTTCCCAGCTCCTGGGCCTGGACTTGAGCCCGTCGTCCTCGCTGGTGCCGCCGTGGTAGCCGTAGACGTGTGTAGCGACCACGACGTCGCCGAGCGGCGTGTCCCACAACGCGCCGGCGACACCGACGAACATCAGCGCGGTCGGTGAGAAGTGCGCGATCGCCCTTTCGGCCATGACCGCGGCTGGTTGATTCCCCTTGCCCGCCAGGCTGACCGCGACGTGGCAGGTCGTTCCGCGAACGGTGCCGATGTCGAAGCGCGTGCCGCGATCGTGCACGTGTTGTTCCACGTTGTCGAGTCGGTCCAGGACGGCTTTGTACTCCTCGTTGAAGGCGGTGAGGATCACCACCAGGTCGTCGTTCATCCGTTCCCTTCACTTGCGGTGGCCGGGCTGGGGCGTACCAGAGGTGGGTAGAGCGTGGTCCGGCTCCCGGCCTTGAACAGCCGGGCCGGTCGGCCCTTGCCCGTGCGTCGTTCAGCGCCTACGGGCACGATGAAGTCGTCGACGGCCTGGATCTTCCGGTAGAAGTTCCGCAGGTCGAGTGCTACACCCCACACGGCTTCATAGACCCGTTGCAACTCATTGATGGTGAAGGTCTCGTCGCAGAACGCCGTGGCGATGGCGGTGTGTTCGAGTTGGGCGCGGGCCCGTTCGAGACCCTCGTGGAGGATGGTTTCGTGGTCGAAGGCCAGTTTGATGCTGCCTCCTAGAACATCGGGAACCGGTACCCACCTCGCATGAGCGGCGTCGGTGCCCGCCCGTGGCTCCGGCAGCCCCGGCGCGATGGCCAGGTAGGCCACCGAGACGACACGGCCCCTTGGATCGCGATCAGGCTCGCCGTAGGCGCCTAGCTGTTCGAGGTGGAGTTGGGTTGCGTCGAGATTCGCTTCTTCCATCAGTTCGCGGTGGGCGGCCGCGAGGACAGCCTCTCGCTCGTCCTCAAGGAAGCCTCCTGGCAACGCCCAGTCGCCCTGGAACGGTTCGATGCCCCGTTCTACGAGCAGCACATGGAGCGTCGAATCGATCAGGGTGAAGATCACCAGGTCGACGGCCAGCAGTACCGGCGGAGGGGTCCAGTCGTCGTCGGGCATGGCGTCGACCCTACATATTGTCAGTTAGACAGTAAAGGTGAACTTTGGTCTCGACTCAGTGACTGAAAGTGGTCGCACGGCACCTCTGGCCTGCTGCCGATCAAAGAAGTGAGGCTGTGGCTCCTGTTCTGGCGCGGCGCAGACGTGGGGCTTCGAGGCAAAATTGCTGGGTCTGCGGCTGAGCGCCGGAATCGCGCAGATCGCCAGCCCGGCGACCACGACCACGACGGTGACCAGAGGTGCCTTCGTCGCGGTGCGCATCCACCAGCGCGTGATCTGCGGCTTCCGGCGGCGCCGGGTCCGCTTCAGTTTCGGTGCGCGCGTCCGCAACCGCGTGCCCGCGAAGGACATCAGCGGGGACCGCCGCCAGTATCGGCGCGGTCGAGGAAATGGGGATGACCAATGCGGCCAGGAAAATGAGCCCCCAGGGTCGGTCTCGGGCGAGACCTGCCCCTGCTCCTGCGCCCCCCTGAGCCGGGCGGCGGTCCGTTCCGTTTGCGGGCGGATGAAGCGCTCCTTGAGGGCGGCGGCGACCGCGGGATCGTGCAAACGGCACGGCACGTGCCGTGCCGATGTGGTCGAGAGGTGTCCGGCTGTGAAGTGGTTCACAACTGGTCACAGCCGAGCGGGGGGCGGGGTCTGGTGGGCATGACGAACGCGGAAGAGACCACGGTGTTGATCACCGGAGGCAACAAGGGACTCGGTCTCGAGGCGGCCCGCAGGCTCGGCGAGCTGGGCTGGACGATCTTTCTCGGCTCGCGCGACGAAGGTCGCGGACAGGCGGCGGCCGACCAGCTGGCCGCGGGCGGCGCGCGGGTGGTCTTGGTCCCGCTGGACGTGACCTCGGACGAATCGGTGGCCGACGCCGTACGGCTGGTTCGCGAGCACACCGACCGGCTGGACGTGCTGATCAACAACGCAGGCGCGCCGGGCGGGGTCGTTCACCCCGCGGAGGCGACGGCCGACGAGATCCACTCCGTCTACGACACCAACGTGTACGGGCCGGTTCGGGTCACGCACGCGTTCCTGCCCCTGCTGCAGGCAGCCGACCAGCCGCGGGTGGTGATGGTGTCCAGCGGTGGCGGTTCCTTCGCGGTCGTCACCGATCCGGACCAGGCCGTCTCGAAGATGCACGAGCTCGCTTACAGCTCGTCCAAGGCGGCACTGAACATGATCACCGTCCGGTACGCCCAGGCGTTCCCGGACATCAAGTTCAACGCCCTCACGCCCGGCGAGATCGCGAACCGCAAGTTCACCGCCACCGACATGAACAACCACACAGGCCAGCTGACGGTCACCGAGGGCACCGACCCGTTCATCGAGCTCGCGACGCTCGGCGCCGACGGACCGACCGGGATCTTCATCGACCGCCTCGGCCCCGTGGCCTGGTAACCACTTCCACTGAAAGGGAAAGACATGAACAGCAAGGTTTGGTTCGTCACCGGTTCTTCCCGCGGTCTCGGTCGCGAGTTCGTCGAGGCCGCACTGGCCCGCGGTGACAAGGTGGCCGCGACCGCCCGGAAGGCCGGCAGCCTGGACGACCTGGTCGCCGAGTACGGCGACGCGGTGCTCCCGCTCGAGATGGACGTGATCGACAAAGCCGCGGTCTTCGAGAGCGTGCGGCGGGCCAAGGAACACTTCGGCCAGTTGGACGTGGTCGTGAACAACGCCGGTTACGCCCAGGTCGGTGCGATCGAGGAGCTGACCGAGCAGGAAATGCGAGATCAGCTGGAGACCAACCTGTTCGGTGCGCTGTGGGTCATCCAGGCCGCGCTGCCCTACCTGCGTGAGCAGGGCGCGGGGCACATCATCCAGCTGTCCTCGGCCGCCGGGCTCATCGCGGTGCCGCTGGGTGGCGCTTACCACGTCTCCAAGTGGGCTGTGGAAGCCATGAACGAGGCCCTCGCCGGTGAGATCGCCGGTTTCGGCATCAAGGTGACCATCATCGAGCCCGGCGGTTTCGCCACGAGGGACGGCAAGAACCCGAACCCGCTGGACAATGGTCACCTGGCCCAGCTGAACCCGGCCTACGACGACGTCCGCCAGCGCCTGGCCGGCTTCACGAACAAACAGCCCTCCGGCGACCCGGCCGCCGCGGCCCAGACGCTCCTCAAGATCGCCGACATGGACAACCCGCCGCTTCGAGTCCTTTTCGGACAGGGTTTCTACCCCATGATCCAGCAGGTCTACGCCGACCGCCTCAAGACCTGGGCCGACGGGCAGTACCTTTCGGTGGCGGCCCACGGCAACCTCGACCGGGACGCCCAGTGACGCGATGCGAACACCGCGGACGTCAGCGGTGCAGGCCTGGCCGGGATCGGAAAGCCGGCCCACCTCGTCGATGTCCGGGAGCCTGGGCGGGGATGGCCGTGTGGTCGTCTGATCCTCCTTGGGTCGCGCGGTCGCGTAGTTTTTCGGCGAATCTGTGGACGCTGCCTGGCGGCAGGGTCGCCTGCGCGCCGACGATCGGGATCCCGTAGCACCCGGCCGTGGTGATCAGGCAGGCCGACACCTGCGGCAGGCAGAGGATGGCGGCGGACACCGGACCCGCGGTGGTGGTCTCCGGTTTCCGCCTGCCGCGAACCGTTATCGCGTAAGGAACTTGGGCGACGGCGGCCCCGTCGTGCCGGTCGAGCAGCGAGACGAGCAGAGTCGACGCGATCGTGTTGGCGACATAGGGCAGCACCTTGTTCGCGGCGTACCGCATCCCGGGCACCGGCGGAGCGAACTTGGCGGCCTGCTCGCCGATCGTGGTCGCGATGACGTCGAGCAGCGGCCGGGTCCTGACCTCGAGCACAGCCTGCCACGGCACCGCCCGCGTGGTGTCGATCCCGATGTGCCATGGGCTCAGCCGTACCGCGCCGAAGCGGTCCAGCGAACCGGCCACCCGCCGGACGCCCGCGGGCAGGCGGGGCGCGATCAACGCCGCGGCCGAGCAATCCCATGGCCCGGCCGACGGCGCTTGGGGCATCGGCATCGAAGCCAGCGCGGAGCGGACCCATTCGGCGCCGGTCACAGGTAGACGACCTGGTCGCGCGGGTCCCAGAGCGGGTGCGAGAACGCCTGCTTCCACTGTTGCCCGGCAAGCAGCCCCGCGACGATCTCGATCGGCTCGGAGGTGAACTCGAAAGCGCCGTATCGATAGGAGACAAGGGCATCCACCACGCAGGCGATCCCGGCGACGGCGGCGGTCCAGCGGCGCCGGAACACCAGCGCGGCGAAGCACAGGACGGGTGCGACGAACCCGCCGACGATCACCATGATGATCGTCGCCATCCACAGCCTGATCAGCAGCACACGGTGGACGGCGCGATCGTCGCGGTACCACTCGTCCGTACCCGGCTTCCGTACGGAATGGTGGAGGTCGTCGATTTTGTCGAGCATTGTCGGGAACGCCGCCACCCAGACCAGGAACACCACGAAGCCGAAGAAGATCAGGCCGGTCGACAGCTCCTCGGACGCTTCGTACCGGCCGAGGAACGCGGCGGGGACGATCGACAGCACCGCGGTGGCCATCAGGATCAGCTTGGGTACCTTGCCCAGCCCCTGCCGGCGAGTGAGTGCGATCAGCAGGAGCGGCGCGCCCATGATCAGCGACCCGGACACCGGGTCGGTCGCGACGAACGCCAGCGTCAACAGCGCCGTGACCGGCCAGAACACCCACTGCAGCACTCGGTAGGACGTGTGGTCCTCGATCAGCCCGGGTAGGCGGTCCTCGATCAGCTTGCGCAGGCCCTCGCTCATCAAAACCCCTCTTTATGCAAGACTTGCACGATGAAATCAAGGTATCGCCGAGGCCGGAAACCTGCAAGGTTTGCATTTTTCCGGGTTTTGCACTCAGCGTCATGACTGGTTCGGCCGATCAGGTGACCAGCCGCGCCCGGCTGGGTAAAGAACTGCGCAGGCTGCGCGAACAGGCGGGCAAGACGCTGGACGAGGTGGCGGCACGGCTGGACTGTTCGGCCGCCAAGCTGAGCCGCATCGAGACCGGGCAAGTCGCGGTCCGCCCGCCCGATCTGCGCGAGATGCTCGACTGCTACCGCGTGCTCGGCGCGCGGCAGACGGCCCTGCTCTCGGTGGCGCGCGGGCAGCGTCAGCGTGACTGGTGGCGCACCTACGCCGACATCATCTTCGACGGCTACGACCACTACGTCGGCTACGAGGAGGAGGCCACCGAGATCCGCGAGTACCAGCCTTCGTGGATCCCCGGTCTGCTGCAGACGCGCGAGTACGCACACGCGCTGGCGCTGGCGTACGGGTCGACCGAGGACGAAGCCGAACGGCTCGCCGAGCTGCGGCACGCCCGGCAGGCGATCCTCCGCCGGGCGAACCCGCCTCGGCTTTCGGTCGTCATCGACGAGACCGCGTTGCGCAGACCGGCGCCCGGGATCATGGGTCCGCAGCTGGAATCGCTCATCGCGCGGGCGGCGGCGCCGGACGTGACGGTCCGCGTGCTGCCACTGGCCGCCGGGATGCATCCGGCGCAGTCGGGTGGCTTCATCGTGCTCGGCTTCGCCGACCCGGAGGACCCGGAAGTGGCCTATACCAACAATCTCACCGAGGCGCAGTTGATCCACGATCCCGACCGCGTCGCCCGCTACGTCTCGACCTTCGACCGGGTCGGCGCGCTCGCGCTCGGCCCGGCCGAATCGGCGGAGTTCATCGCGGAGATCGCAGGCACGCATCGGTGAACGCCGCCCATTGCCTGGTGCTGAGACCGAAGGCCGGTCCGGGATCCTTGGAATCGCGCACCGCGACACCACCGGGCAGGAAAGCGACCTCGACACAGTCGGTCGCACCGAGGCAGCGGCTGCTCTTGAACCATCGAGCGCTGGGGAAATCGGTTGAGTTCATGGCGTCAGTAGGCGCGCGATCGGCGTCCGGGACGGCCGATCCGGGACGTTCCCGGACGATTCCGGACGTATGATCTCCAGCGGGGAGGGTGATGTGAGCAGCGGTCCAGCAGACACCGATGGGCCCGATCCACGGCGCGTCGAAAAGCTGGACGACCTGGTCCGCGAACTCGCACTGCTGTCCGCGCGCGCCGCGCGGGGCAGCGGGAAACCCAAGGTCAGCCTGGCCGAATTGGCCAAACGCCTCGGCCTGCCGCCGTCGAGTAAATCCACTGTGCACAGCTATGTCAGCGGGAAAACGCTGGTGCCGTCGGAAACGCTCGACGCGATGGTGATCGCGCTCGGCGCCACCGGCGAAGAACAGCGCGAATGGGCGAACGCCTGGTTCCGCGTTTCCGGCGCCCGCCGGAAAAAGCAGGCGCAGGGGGTGAACACGCTGATCGGCGCCGATCCGGACTTCACCGGACGGCAGGACGAGCTCGACGAGCTGGAAGCGCTCGTCACCGCGAAGACGGTGCTCGCGATCGACGGGATGGCGGGCATCGGCAAGACGACGCTGGCCGTCGAACTGGCTCGGCGGCTCGCGGGGCGCTACCCGGATGGGCAGTTGTTCATCGACCTGCAGGCCAACACCGACGAGGAGCTCGAGCCGTCGCAGGCGTTGGCGCGCCTGCTTTCCATGCTCAAGAAGAGCCCGGCCAGCCAGCCGTCGGGTGACGCCGAGTGGGGCGAGGTCTGGCGGGCCGCGCTGGTCGGCAAACGGCTGCTGGTGGTGCTCGACAACGCATCGTCCACCGAGCAGGTGGAACAGCTGCTTCCCGGCTCGACCGGCTCACTCGTGCTGGTGACCAGCCGCCGCCGTCTCGACGGTCTGCGCATCCGCGGCGCCGCGAGCTACAGCCTCGACGTGCTGCCGCACGAGCCCGCCGTCGCGTTGTTCACCGGCGTCGCGCGGCGCCCCGGCGACGATCCGGCGATCATCGACGAGATCGTCCGGCTCTGCGGCGGGCTGCCGCTCGCCATCCGGGTGGTGGCCGCCGGGCTGGCCGCGCGCCCCGGCTGGACGGTCGCCGACATGGCCGACGAACTCAGGGACGAGCAGACCAGGCTGCGCGCGATGCGTGCGGAGAACAAGTCGGTCCGCGCGGCGTTCGAGCTGTCGTACCGGCGGCTGACCGAGGCGGAGCAGATCGTGTTCCGGCGCCTCGGCCTGCACGTTCCCGGTGAACTCGGGCTGCCGGTCGCGGTGGCGCTCGGCGGGGTCGGCCCGGCGGCCGGGCGGGACGCGATGGACCGGCTCGTCGAGTACAGCCTGGTGCGTGAGCCCGCGCGGCACCGGTACCGGCTGCACGACCTGCTGCGCCAGTTCGCCAGGGAATGCGCGAGCGAGACCGATCCACGGCCGGACCGCAAGCGTGCCACCGCCCGCGCGCTGGACTGCTATCTGCACACCGCGCTGACCGCGCACGCCACGCTGGTGCCGCACCGGCCGGTCAAGGACGAGGTTACCGAGGTGCCCGCGCTGGCCAGGTCGTTCGACTCCGAGCAGGCCGCGATCAGCTGGTGCGACCTGGAGCTGGACAACCTGTTGCGCTGCCGGAGCATGGCGGCGGAGTTCGACCTGCAGCCGTATTTCTGGCGGATTCCCCGCGCCATCGCGCACTATCTCGGGCTGCGCGCCAACCTCGCCGACGCGGGCAACCAGTACGGGCTCGGGCTGAGCGTGGCCAGCATCGGCAACGACCCGCAGGCCGTCGCCGACATGACCGCGCGCATCGGCGACATCAACAACGCGCACGGCAACCACGCCGCCGCGATCGACGGATTCCTTGGCGCGCGGGAACATTACCTCCGGCTCGGCGATCTGGTCGCAGCCGCGGACATGCTCAACCGCGCGGGCGTCGGCCACCGCATGAACGGGCAGAACGGCCGCGCGCTCGAGGAGCACCGGCGCGCGCTGGCCGAGCACACCGAGCTCGGCGACGTCTACGGTCAGGCGGAGTCGCATTACCTGATCGCGATGGTGCACCGGGTCGTCGGCGAGTACCCGGTGGCACTCGACCACCACCGGCAGGCCATCGAGCGGTACCGAAGCCTGAATTACGCGTTGGGGGAGGCACGCAGCCTCGCCAACATCGGGGTGATCCACCGGATGCGGGAAGACTACGACGCGGCGCTGGAGTGCTATCCGCGCGCGTTGGAGGTCTATCAGGACGCCGGTGATCAACGCGGGATCGCCAACACGCTCAACAACATGGCCTCCGCACTGGTGCAGGCCGGTCGTCCGGATGACGCGATGCCGTTGCTGGAAGAGGCGGCGGCCATTTTCTCCACGATCCGGAACCCGGGTGGCGTGGCCGATGTGCTCCGGGTCGCGGCCGGGCTGAACGCCGATCTCGGCAAGCTCGCCGATGCCGAGGCACAGCTGCGCGAGGCACTCGGCATCTACCGGTCGACGCGGGCGTGGTTCGGTACGGCGGGCGCGCTGAGGCAGCTCGCCACCGTGCTCCGTGAATCGGGCAGACCTGGCGAAGCGCTTGAGCTGGCTCGTGAATCGCTGGAGACCTACCGCTCCGATGTGCATAGCCGAGGCGGGGAGGCCGGCGCGTTGACGGAGATCGCGGGGTGCCTGCTCGCCGTGGGGGAGCACCAGGACGCTCGCGCGTACGCGGAACGGGCGAGGGCGTTGAGCGCGGATCTGGGCGCGCGTACGACGAAACGGCTCGAAGAGCTGCTTGATAGCCTCGGTGCCGAGTGAAAGGAACCGCGGTTGCTGCTGACTGACCGAGTCCAGGTCGCGATCACCGATCGGCATGGCGGCGGGAGCACCGCGCCGTTCGGCAGCCGCAATCTCGGCGGCGCGGTCGGTGATGACGCGCGGACCGTGCTGGCCAACCGGGCGAAGACCGCGGTGGAACTGGGCATCGACCCCGCGCGGGTGGTGTTCATGCGGCAGGTGCACAGCGCGGACGTCGGGTATGTGACCGGGCCGTACGGCGCGGACGCGCCGGAGCTGGACGCGATCTTCACCGATCAGCCGGGCCTGGCGCTGGGCGTGCTGGTCGCCGACTGCGCGCCGGTGCTGATCGCGGGCGGCGGCCTGGTCGGCGCGGCGCACTCCGGCCGGGCAGGCACGGCGGCAGGCGTTGTCCCCGCGCTGGTCCGGGCCATGGCTGCGCGGGGCGCCGATCCCGCCGGGATGGTCGCGCTCGTGGGGCCGTCGGCGTGTGGTGGCTGCTACGAGCTTTCCGATGAGGTGCGCGCGGAATTCACCGCCGTGCTGCCGGAAGCGTGGTCGGCCACGCGCGAAGGTAAGCCGTCGCTGGACATCCGGGCCGGTATCGTCGCGCAGCTCGCGTCGGCGGGCGTCGGCGACGTCCGGCACGACGATCGGTGCACGATCGAATCCGCGGAGCTCTATTCGTATCGGCGCGACCGGCGAACCGGCCGGTTCGCCGCCTACATCTGGCTGGACGCATGACCATCACCGCTGAGGTCCGCGCGCTCGCCGGTGTGCTCTGGGAGTACCACCGGCTCGCGCCCGAGCTGGAGAAGAGCGACGTCATCCTGGTGCTCGGCAGTCACGACGTCCGCGTCGCCGAGCACGCCGCCCGGGTGTGGCATGACGGCTGGGCGCCGCTCGTCGCGCTCTCGGGTGGCAGGGGCAAGGTCACCGAAACCTGGGCGGAGACCGAAGCCTCGGTGTTCGCGGGCGTCGCCGAACGCCTTGGCGTTCCCCGTTCCGCGATGGTGCTGGAGGAGGAGGCGACCAACACCGGCGAGAACATCACCCGCACCCGGTCGCTGCTCGAAGCGCGTGGCGTCGAGGTCCGGCGGGCGATACTGGTGGCCAAGCCGTACATGGCCAGGCGTGCGGTCGCGACCGCACGCAAGCAGTGGCCCGAGGTGGACTGGCTGGTCAGCACGGCCGACGTCACGCTGCCCGGTTATACCGAAGGCGACGTTTCGGAGTCGCGCACGATCGAGCTGCTGGTCGGCGACCTCCAGCGCATCAAGGTCTACGCCGAACGCGGTTTTCAGGCCCCGATGGAAATTCCGGCCGCTGTCTGGGCCGCGTACGAGCGATTGGTGGCGCTGGGTTTCGACCGCTACGTCCTCACCTGAAAGCCTCGTGATGGCGTTCGATTAAAACGGGTTGGTCCTGCTCGATCACGTCGGGTAAGAACACGGGATGCTCCGTGGTGACAAGGTCGGGTTGCGGGCCCGGCACGAGACCGACGTTCCTGTTCTGCACGCCGAGCTTTATGACGATGTCGCGACGCAGGCACTGGCCAGCTCACGCCCGTGGCGCCCCATCGCACCGGGTTCCGCTGTGTCGCCCTATGCCGTCGCCGATCCCTCCGACGAGGTGGTCGCCTTCTCAGTCGTGCAGCTCGCCGATGACGAACTGGTGGGTGAGGCGCTGTTGTGGGGCATCGATGTGCACAACAGGACAGCCCACCTCGGACTCTCGCTGCGTCCGGCCTTCCGTGGTCGTGGGCTGAGCACCGACGTGGTGCGGGTGCTGTGCCACTACGGCTTCGCGGTGCGCGGCCTGCACCGGTTACAGATCGAGACGCTGGCCCACAATGCCGGGATGATCCGGGCGGCCGAGCAGACGGGGTTCGCGCTCGAAGGAACCTTGCGCGGCGCCGCCTGGGTGAACGGGGAATTCATCGACCTGGTCATTCTGGGATTGCTCGCCCCTTGAGCGAAACGCTCAGAACAGCGTCGCGGGCTCGATCGGCTCCGGCTCGGGCAATGGCTCGAGATCGGGGACCAGCGCTCGCACGTCGTCGTGGAACCGGCGGGCCAAGGCGGGGGCCTCGTTGTTGTCGGGGGTGTGGAGGAACACCGTCGGCGACCGGCCCTCGCTCAGCCAGCCGGCGACCAGCTCGGACCAGGGCTGCCAGCCCTTGACCGTCTCCTCGACGGAGTCGCGGCCCAGGTAGCGGACGATCGGCTGGCCGGTCAGCGCCAGCGTGCGCCGGGGGAGGCGGGGTTTCTTGGCCCAGGCGTCCTGCTCGGCTTCGCTGGTCGGCGGGCTTTGGAAGAAGACTGTGGTGTCGAAGGGGACCCACTCGGCCTGTGCTACGGCGAGTGCATCTTCCAGCAGTGAGGTCGCGTTGGCGTCCGTGAAGAATGCCGGGTGGCGGACCTCGACCGCGCGGTGGCGGTTGGCGGGGAGGCGGCGGAGGAAGCGGGTGAGGGCTTCGACGTCCGATGGGCCGAACGAGCTGGGTAACTGGGTCCAGAGGACCGCTCGGTCGGCGACGGGCTCGATCGCGTCCAGGAAGGCGCGCATCTCGGTCTCGACCGCGGTGAAGCGGCGCTCGTGGGTGACGACCTTGGGGATTTTCAGGACGAACCGGAAGTCGGGGCCGGTCTGCTGGGCCCAGGTCGTGACCGTGTCGCGGGTGGGGGTCGCGTAGAAGGTGGTGTTGCCTTCGACCGCGTTGCACCAGCCCGCGTAGGCCCGCAGGCGCTCCTTGGCGGGCAGTGACTGCGGCAGGAAGCGTCCCGGCCATGCCTTGTGAGTCCACATCGCGCAGCCGACGTGAAGACGTGGCACTGGTGTCAGCTCCCCTCGGTCGTGGGTGAAATTATTACCTGGGTGACCTCGGAGAAAATTTCTCGGACCGGATGTCGAATGCCGCGTATGCCGATCGTGGAGTAGGTGAGCGGCCGCCACGAGAGCGCCGCCACGACCCACCACAGGGGATGAGATGTCGCACCCGGAGCCCGTCGCCCGCCGCATGTTCGACCTGGTCGAGCCCATTGGCCTCGTGCCCTACCTCGCCGATGGGGCCGACGACGCCCTGATGGCGCTGGGCCTGCGCAATCAGTGGGACGCCTACTTCGCCGGGCGGGCCGCGCCGTTCGGTCCGGCGGCGCCCGCCGAGGTGATTCACGCGATCTTCTACAACTTCGCGCCGGGGGAGGTGGCGCGCCACCTGCCGAAGGTGTGGGACCTGACCACGCCCGAGGCGGCGTTGGAGGCGCGCGAGCGGGGCTGTGCCTCGGCGATCCGGCGGATCCTCGGGGACCTCGCCGACGACCCGAGTGTCGCGCGGGCCGCCGAGCTGCTGACGCGGGCGGCGACCAGCGCGCCGGTGGAGGGGCGTGCCCTCTACGCGGCCGTGCGCGCGCTGCCGGTGCCGGAGGAGCCCGTGGCCCGGCTGTGGCACGCGGCCAACCTGGTGCGTGAGCACCGCGGTGACGGTCACAACGCCGCTTTGCTGACCGAGGGTATCGGCGGGACCGAGGCCCACGTGCTCTTCGCGCTGTCCATGGACATGCCGGCGCACAAGTTCGGCCGGGTCCATCACCTGCCCGCCGCGCAGCTGGACGCGGTCATCGACGGTATGCGCGCCCGCGGGCTCATCGGGGCCGACGGGTGGCTCACCGCCGAGGGCCGGGCCACCAAGGAGCGGGTCGAGGCGCTGACCGATCGGCTCGCGGAGGCCCCGTACAACGCTCTGAGCCCTGCTGAGATCGAGCAGCTCGCGGCCGACCTCGGGCCGATCTCGGCGGCACTCCAGAAGAGCTACCCGTGGTAGCGGACGGGAAAAATACCGTCGCGGGAATGCTATTCATCGTATCCGGAAATGGGTTCGGATACGCAGAGCGAGTGGTCGGACACCAAGCAATTCCGGGTGACGCCATTTGGCCGAGAATAACCGCAACTGAACGCAGGAAAGCGCTCGGAGCCCATTCGGCCGCCAGTGTGAAGGGGTATTGACAGCCTCTTGGCGGCGGAGGTTAGCTGAGCGGCAGTTTTCCTTTGCCTGCCGGGTTTCTCCGAGGAGTGCGCATGACGGCTGATCCGCTGGACGTGCTCCGGAAACTCCGGCACGATCGCGGCTCGGTGTTCACCCGGCGCCGGGGTGAGATCTACGTTTCCGATCCGGTGCTCGCGAAAGAGATATTGGCGAACAACGACGGTCTTTTCCGGGAGCATTCCGATTTCTTCCGGATCAGGACGGGAATGTTCGCCCCGCGGTCGGCGCAGGTCGAAATCGGACGGGCGGCGCGGGTGCTGCTGCGGCGGTACGCCGCCGCCCACGCGGGCGAACTGCCCGCGCTCGTCTCCCGGCTGGCGCCCGGCGGTGACTGGCCGGACGCGGGAAACCGGTTGGTGTACGAGCATTTCCGCCCGGCGCTGATCGGGGACACGCCTTCGGCCGCCTTGCGGGAGACGGTGGACCAGGTCGTCGAACGGGCGGTGCTGGCCGGGGCGCGCGAGCGGTATTCCCGGCTCGCCCGTCACCGGTTCCGCGCCCGCGTGACCCGGGTTCTGGGCGCCGAGCTCGCCGCCCGGCGGGCTCGGCGCCCTGCCGAGCCCGCCGATCTGCTGGACGTCGTCGCGGACGCGGCGACCGCGCGCACGCGGGACGCCGACCTCGCCGAGGTCTTCCTGTCCTGCCTGTTCGCGGTCGCCGGTTCGGTCGGGTTCCTGCTCGGCTGGTCGCTCTACCTCGTGGGCACGGCGGCGTCCGAGCCCGCGCACCCCGCCTGGGTGGTGCGCGAGGCGCTGCGGCTGTGGCCGGTGGCGTGGCAGTTCGGCCGTGTCCCCACCCGGGAGCATCAGCTCGCCTCGCACACCGCGAAGCCCGCCGACGAGGTCGTCGTGTGCAGTTACCTCGTGCACCGGGATCCCGCGCACTGGAGCGAACCGGACGAGTTCCGGCCGGACCGGTGGG
The DNA here is from genome assembly GCF_900107045.1 of Amycolatopsis xylanica. GTDB lineage: Bacteria > Actinomycetota > Actinomycetes > Mycobacteriales > Pseudonocardiaceae > Amycolatopsis > Amycolatopsis xylanica. The sequence goes on along the minus strand of NZ_FNON01000008.1, from coordinate 345,558 downwards.
CCTCGGGCGCGGGGCAGGAGGCGTTCATCCCGTTCGGCTGGGGACCGCACGCCTGCACCGGCGCCGGCGTCGCGACGCAGGTGGTCGAGGCTCTCGTCGGGCTGATCACCTCGGCCTACCGGCTCGAGGTCGCCGCCGCGTCGCCGCGGCCCCAGGTCTCGGCGGCGCTCGCGCCACCGAAGTTCACCCTGGTCCTGGTTTCCCTGCCCGAGGGGAGGTGAGCACCTTGTCGAAGATCTTCCGCGCCACGCTGTCCGCGCTGAACATCCGCAAGTCCGACCGGCATTACCGCTGGTACTACTACCACCACATCTGACCGACCGGCGGGGAGCGGCCGCACGGTCCGCTCCCCGCCCCCGGCGACCGGAGTACCGATGGACACCGATGTGCTGCGCGACCTGCGCGGGCCGAGCGCGGCCGCGGGCGGCGTGTTCTGGCAGACCGAGCGGCAGCTGATGGTGTTCGACGCCGATGCCGCCGCCCAGGCCAACACCGACAACTTCGCCGATCTCACCCTGCCCGACCGCCTGCGCGACCTGCTGCTTCGCCGGCCGAGTACGCCGGTCTCGTGGAAACGCGTGCGGTCGGCGTGGATGACCCAGCTGCGCACCCTCGGCGGCGAACAGGGCTTGGCGGCGCTGGACGCCCGGATGGACTCGCTGCTGCGCGCGCGGACGGGCGCGCCGGTGAACCTGCCGTGGCTCGCGCACGAGGTCAGTTTCCGTTCCCTGCTACCGATCGTGCTCGACGGACTCTCCACATCGGACAGCGCGAAGATCAGTGAAGACGCGATCGCGAAACTCGCCAGGCTGCTGGGCGAGGACGCGGAGGATCCGCCGTGGTGGCGGTCATGGCGGCCCGTGTCGATCCAGGTCAAGGCCGGGCTGGTGGTCCGCCGCGCACTGCGCCGCCGGGCTCGCGACGCCGGTGCGGCGCGGGCGGATCTCACGCAGCCGATCGCCTGCCTGCTCGATGAGCTCGGCATGGACCGGGCTGTCGACGCCGTCACCGCCGTGCTCACCGCGATCGCGGGCCCGCCGGGCGCGGCCGCCGGCTGCGTGATGTACGAGCTGGTCGGCCGCCCGGACTGGGCGGACCGGCTCGCCGCCGAGTTCGCGGCCGTGAGCCTTGCCGAGCTGTATCGCTCCGGCACCCGGTCCGCGCCGGTGGCGCACCGGTTCGTGAAGGAGGTGCTGCGCCGCTGGACCTCGCCGACGATGCTGACCCGCAGCGTGCGCACCCCGATGCGGGTGGCGGGGCACGATCTCGCGGTCGGCCAGCACTTCGTGCTCAGCCCCGCGATGGTGCACCAGGACCCGAGGCATTGGCGGGACCCGGAAGTGTTCGACCCCGACCGCTGGCTGCCCGGGGCGCCGCACGGCCCGGCGGGCGGACAGCATTATGTGCCGTTCGGCTGGGCGCCGACCGCGTGCGTGGGCGCCGGGCTCGGCCTGTGCCAGCTCGTGCTGCTGTGCCGTTTGCTGGTCACGACCTATCGGATCGACCTGCTGGAGACGGCCGAGCCTGCGATGGCGATCGGCCCCGTGCCGGTGCCGCTCGGCTTCGACGGCCGAGTGTCCATTCGGGGCTAGGGTCGAGGTTACTCGGCGGTAGCATATTGCGGGCGTATCGAAAAGCGGATACGTGGTGGCAACGTCGTGCCGGGTTGGCTGGGCGGCATGAGCTACAGCGAACTGGGGCGGTCGACGGGGCTGCGCACGCGGTCGCCGGTGTCCGCGGCCGGTACGGCGATGGGCATCACGATCTATGGGTGCGGGCCGGACGAGGCCGCCCTGTTCCGGGAGCTGGCGCCGCGCTGTGGTGTGCTGCCGACCATCACCGGGGACGCGGTGACCGAGGCCAATGCCGGGCTGGCGGCCGGGAACCGGTGTGTCAGCGTCGGGCACAAGGCCCGGATCACGAACGCCACGCTGCGGGCGCTCAGCCGCGTCGGCGTCGCGTATGTCTCCACGAGGAGTATCGGGTTCAACCACATCGACGTCGAGTACGCGGAGAGCGTCGGGATTTCGGTGGGGAACATCGCTTATTCGCCGGACAGTGTCGCCGACTACACGGTGATGTTGATGCTGATGGCCATCAGGAACGCGAAGTCCACGATCAGGCGTGCGGATGTCCATGACTACCGGCTGCATGAGGTGCGCGGGAAAGAGCTGCGTGATCTCACGGTCGGGGTGGTGGGGACCGGGCGGATCGGGGTCGCGGTCATGGATCGGTTGCGGGGCTTCGGAAGCCGGGTTTTGGCCTATGACTGCCTTCCTCAGAATTCCGCCGATTATGTTCCGCTCGACGAGCTTCTGCAGTTGAGCGACATTGTCACGCTGCATACTCCGCTCACCGCGGATACGTATCACTTGCTCGATCACCGGCGCATCGCGCAGATGCGAAACGGTGCGTTCGTGGTCAATACCGGGCGTGGGCCGCTTGTCGACGCCGAAGCTCTTCTTGAAGCGTTGGAAAGCGGCAAGCTGGGCGGCGCGGCTTTGGACGTCATCGAAGGCGAGGAAGGGATCTTCTACGCCGACTGGCGTGACAGGCCGCTGGAAAGCGACGTGCTGGCGCGGCTGCAGGAGATGCCGAATGTGCTGATCACCCCGCACACCGCCTACTACACGGATCACGCGCTGAGCGACACCGTCGAGAACAGTCTCATCAATTGCCTGACTTTCGAAAGTGGGAAACAGCATGGATAGGGTGAAGGTCGGAATCATTTTCGGGGGTGCGACCGAAGAACATCCCGTCTCGGTCAAGTCCGCGCAAGAGGTCGCGAAGCACCTCGATTTCGACAAGTACGAGCCGGTGTGGATCGGGATCACGAAGACCGGCGCCTGGCGGCTTTGTGACGGTCCCGTCGCGGACTGGGAAACCGAGAGCCGTCCGGTCGTGCTGTCGCCGGACAGCACCGTCCACGGGCTGCTGGTGCTGGAAGACGGCCAGTACAAGACGATCAGGCTCGATGTCGTGCTGCCGGTGCTGCACGGCAGGCTCGGCGAGGATGGTGCGGTGCAGGGTTTACTGGAACTCGCCGGCGTTCCGTACGCCGGCTGTGATGTCCAGAGTTCCGCTCTGTGCATGGACAAGTCGCTCACCTATCTGGTCGTCGAGAGCGCGGGGATCGCGACGCCGAGCTTCTGGACGCTCATGCCGGGAGAGAGCGCGGACCCCGGGCAGTTCCTCTATCCCGTCTTCGTGAAGCCCGCGCGTTCGGGGTCTTCTTTCGGGGTCAGCAAGGTTTCGAGTGCGGAAGAACTGGCGGGCGCGGTGGAGGTCGCGCGGCAGTACGACTCGAAGGTGCTGATCGAGGAAGCTGTCGCGGGCAGCGAAATCGGCTGTTCCATTCTGGGGAACGAGCAAGAGCTGATCGTGGGGGAGCTGGACCGGGTCGCGCTCTCGCACGGGTTCTTCAAGATCCATCAGGAAAGCAACCCCGAAAGTGGTTCGGAGAACTCGACGTTCATCGTTCCGGCGGACATCTCGGCCGAGGCACGCACGCTCGTGCAGGAGACGGCGAAGACCATCTACCGCGCGCTGGGGTGCCGGGGGCTGGCGCGGGTGGACATGTTCCTGACCGAGGACGGGACCGTGGCGCTCAACGAGGTCAACACCATGCCGGGGCTGACCTCGTACAGCCGGTACCCGAGGATGATGGCCGCCGCGGGACTGCCGCTCGGCGAGGTGATCGACCGGATGATTTCGCTGGCGTTGACGGGAAAACAGCAGTGAACAAGGATTTCGTCTTCGTCGACGAGGCCGCGCCCGGGATCCGGTGGGACGCCAAGTACGCCACCTGGGACAACTTCACCGGCAAGCCGGTGGACGGCTATCTGGCGAATCGCGTGGTCGGCACCAAGGCATTGTGCGCGGCGCTGGAGGACGCGCAGGAGAAGGCCGAGTCGCTCGGCTTCGGGCTGCTGCTGTGGGACGGCTACCGGCCGCAGCGCGCCGTGGACAACTTCCTGCGATGGTCGCTCCGGCCGGAGGACGGCCGGACGAAGGCGCGGCACTATCCGAACATCGACAAGACCGAGATGTTCGAAAAGGGTTATGTGGCCGCGAAATCGGGGCACAGCCGGGGCAGCACCGTCGACTTGACGCTCTATCATCTGGACACCGGCGAACTCGCCGCCATGGGTGGCGACCACGACCTGATGGATGAGATCTCGCATCACGGCGCGAGCGGGATCACGGAGACCGAGGCCGTGAACCGGCGGCACCTCTGCGAGATCATGGAGGCTTGCGGGTTCCGGCGCTACGACCGCGAATGGTGGCACTACACGCTGCTGGACGAGCCGTATCCGGACTCGTACTTCGACTTTCCCGTCGGGTCCGCGGCGTGACGGCTCCGCGAGTCGTGGTCGCGGGTGGTCATTCGGCGGGGCATATCGAGCCGATGATGAACTTCGCCGACGCGCTGCGGCGGCTGGAGCCCGCGGCGGAGATCACCGCTCTCGGCACCGTGCGGGGGCTGGACACCACGCTCATCCCGGCCCGTGGCTACCCGCTCGAACTCATCCCGCCGGTGCCGCTGCCCCGCGAGCTGAACCCGGCGCTGCTGCGGACACCGGGCAGGCTGGCCGGGTCGGCGCGGGCCGCCGCGGCGGTGCTCGACCGGGTGCGTGCCGAGGTCGTGGTCGGCTTCGGTGGTTATGTGGCCATGTCGGCTTATCTCGCCGCGCGGCGGCGGGGCCTGCCGATCGTCGTCCATGAGGCGAACGCCCGGCCCGGCATCGCCAACCGGCTGGCGGCGCGGATGACGACGCACGTGTTCACCGCCTCGCCCGCCGTCCGGCTGGCGCACGCGACCGCCATCGGGATCCCGCTGCGGCAGGCGATCACCGGGCTCGACCGGGCCGCGTCGCGTGACGCGGCCCGTCGGCGGTTCGGTTTGTGTCCCGAGGGACCGGTGCTGCTGGTCACCGGCGGTTCGCAGGGGGCTCAGGCGATCAACGACGCGGTGTCCGGCGCCGCGTCGGCGTTACGGGCCGCGGGTGTGCAGGTGCTGCACATCACCGGGCCCCGGCACGCCGTGGAGGTGCCGGACGGTGAGCCGCCGTACGTCGTCGTCCCGTACGTCGACGAGATGCGGTACGCCTACGCGGCGGCGGATTTCGTGGTCTGCCGGTCCGGGGCGATGACGTGCGCCGAACTGGCCGCCGTCGGGCTGCCCGCCGCGTACGTCCCGCTGCCGTTGCGTGGTGGCGAGCAGCGGCTGAACGCCATGTCCGCCGTCGCGGCGGGCGGGGCGCTGCTCGTCGACAACGCCGCGCTCGATTCGGCCTGGATCGAGGCCACCTTGATCCCGCTGCTCACCGATCCCGAGCGGCTCGGGGCGATGGCGGCGCGCGCGTCGGCGGCGGGCGCGTCCGACGCGGACGTCGTGCTGGCCGGGCACGTGCTCGCCGCGATCACCGAGCGACGGGCAGTCGCACGGTGACTGTGAGCCCGCCCGCGGCCCTCGGGGTCACGGTGAGGGTGCCGTCGTGCGCGCGGGTGATGCTGGCGACGATCGCCAGCCCCAGGCCGACGCCCACGTGATCGCTGCGGACGCGTTCGGTGCCGCGCTGGAACGGCTCGGTCAGCGTGGAGGCCAGGTCCAGCGAGATCCGCTTGCCGGTGTTCTCGACCGTGAGTTCCACCGTTTCGGGGTGGGCGTGGGTCGTGACGTGGACGGTGCCGTGCTCGGGCAGGTTGTGGACGATCGCGTTGTGCAGGAGGTTCGTGGTCAGCTGCAGCAGAAGCGACGGCGAGCCGGCGGTCGGCGCCTGGTCGCCGGTGGTCTCGATGGTGACGCCGCGTTCTTCCGCGAGCGCCAGCAGCGTCTCGGCGGCTTCTTCCGCCTTGAGGGACAGGTCGACGGGCTCGCTGGTGAAGGCGCGCTGGTCGGCGCGGCTGAGCAGGAGCAGTGCCTCGGTGAGGTCGATCGCCCTCGTGTTGACGATCTGCAGGCGGTCGAGGAGTTCGTCCGGCTCGCGCTCGGCGCGGGCCACCTCGAGCAGCGTCCGCGAGACCGTCAGCGGGGTGCGCAGCTCGTGCGACGCGTTGGCGGCGAATCGGCGTTGCTCGGCGACGTGCGCTTCGAGCTTTCCGAGCATCGCGTCGAAGGCGTCGGCGAGTTCGCGGAACTCGTCGTTGCGGCCCGGCAGCCGGATCCGGTGCGAGAACCGGCCTCGCGCGACCGTGCGGGTGGCCTCGGTGATGCGGGTCAGCGGCGCGAGCATCCGGCCGGCCAGCAGCCAGCCGCCGAGCACCCCGAAGACCAGCAGGAAGACCAAGACGAGGCCCATGAACGGCAGGAACGCCCGGGTGAGGAGCGAGCGGTTGATCCAGAAGTTGGTGGCGTCGGTGGTGATCCAGCCGTCGGGCAGGAAGTACAGGTAGAAGACCAGCACACCCGCGAGCAGCAGGAGACCGGCGACCATGAGGAACCCGGCGTAGCTGAGGGTGAGCTTGAGGCGGACGCTCAGCCCGCGTGCCCTAGACACCGGGTTCGCCCTCGTCTATGCGGTAGCCGACGCCGGGCACCGTGGCGATCAGCCAGGGCTCGCCGAGCCGTTTGCGCAGCGCCGAGACCGTGATGCGCACGGCGTTGGTGAACGGGTCGGCGTTCTCGTCCCACGCCCGTTCCAGCAGCTCCTCGGCGCTGACGACCCCGCCCTCGGCCGCGACGAGCACCTCGAGCACGGCGAACTGCTTCCTGGTCAGCGCGACGTAGCGGCCGTCGCGGTAGACCTCGCGGCGGAACGGGTCCAGCCGCAGGCCCGCGATCTCGCGCACGGGCGGCCGGTTGTGGGCGCGCCTGCGGTCGAGCGCCCTGAGCCTGAGCACGAGCTCACGCAGCTCGAAGGGCTTGGTGAGGTAGTCGTCGGCGCCGAGCTCGAACCCGGACGCCTTGTCGTCGAGCCGGTCGGCGGCGGTGAGCATCAGGATCGGCATGCCGCTGCCGGAGGCGATGATCCGCTTGGCCACCTCGTCACCGGAGGGGCCGGGGATGTCGCGGTCGAGCACGGCGATGTCGTAGGCGTTGACGCTCAGCAGCTCGAGCGCGGTGTCGCCGTCACCGGCGATGTCGGACGCGATCGCCTCAAGGCGCAGGCCATCGCGAACCGCTTCCGCGAGATAGGGTTCGTCCTCGACGATCAAGACACGCACACCGTGGACGGTACGGGGCCCGCCCTATCGCCGGCATATCGAAAACCGGATACGCCCTGGTAATGCCCGGTTGCCTTGACTGACGGCCATGACCTACACCGAACCGGCGCTCGGCGCCGTCCCGCCCGGCGTGACCGTCTTCGACTCCATCCCGGCCGTGGCCAACCTCGACCCCGCGCTGCTCGCGGCCCTGCGCGCGGCGGCGACGGTCGCCGCGGACTTCGGGATCGAGTTCCGCGTCAACGGCGGCTGGCGGTCCCGGCGCTACCAGGAACATCTGCGCCGCGAGGCGGTCGCGAGGTACGGCTCGGAGGAGGAGGCCGCTCGCTGGGTGGCGACCCCGGACACGTCGGCGCACGTGTCGGGGCAGGCGGTCGACATCGGGCCACCCGCCGCCGCGGCGTGGTTGTTCGAGCATGGCGCCGCGTACGGCTTGTGCCAGATCTACCGGAACGAACCCTGGCACTTCGAACTGCGGCCCGAGGCGATCGAGCACGGGCCGCCGCCGATGTACGCCGATCCTTCGGCGGATCCGCGAATGAACCGCCGCTGAACCGGCGTGCCGGATGCTGCGTCCCTCGCAACGACGAGCGAAGGGGCGGTCGTGAGTGGCGCGGCCGGTTCTAACCGGCCGGAACACTCACGACCCGGGCTGGGCGGCCTCGCTCGCATCAGGCGTGGCGCGGCTCCCCGGACGAGCGAGGGTCGTGCGCGTTGCGGGCGGTTAGAACCGCCCGCAACGCGCACAACCCTGCCACGCGTGTGGCCAACTCGGGTTTCGCGTGTATGCGATCGCGAGGCAGAGGGGGTCGTGAGTGGTACGGCCGGTTCTAACCGGTCAGAACACTCACGAGCCTTTGATGCCGGTGGTGAGGATGAAGGGGACCGCGACGAAGAGGCGGTCTTCGCGGGCGCGGGCGGCTTGCTCGTCGAGCCAGGGGCCCCGGCCGCCGATGTTGGCGAGCATGGGGAGCGCGGCCTCGTCGGTCCAGACGATGGTGTGGACCTCGGCGGTGACGTCGGTGAAACCGTTGTCCAGCAAGAGGTTCCGGTACTGGCGGGCGACCCATGGGTGCTGGACGCCGTCCGCGCGGTCGCGGACCAGGTCGCGGGTGAGCTCGGGGTCGTCGGAGTCGATCATGTACGCGTCCCAGTCCTGAGCCACCAGCATCGCGCGGCCGCCTTCAGCGAGCACGCGGTGCGCCTCGACGACGGCCGCCTCGGGGTCAGGCAGGTCGTGCAGGACCTTGTCCGCGCGGTAGCCGGTGATCGAGCCGTCCTCGAAGGGCAGGTCGGTGACGTCGGCGATGTGGAACTCGCAGTCCGGCCAGCGCTCGGCGGCGATCTCGATCATGTCCGTGTCGAGGTCGACGCCGATGGCCGTCGCGCCGAGCGCGGCCAGCTCGCCGACCGCCAGGCCGCTGCCGCAGCCGACGTCGACGACCGTGCCGGTGAGGCCTTCGTAGGTGCGCTCACGCAACACCCGGGCTTGGGGGAAGTCGTCGAAAGCGTCCAGTAACTCGAGCATCGTCGCCACGAACGTCATTGTGCCTCCGGTTCCGCGCCTGAGCTGATCCGCCGCTCCATGTCGGCGGCGACCGGGCGCGAGTACACCCGGAGGAAGGGGACGACGACCGTCAGCGCGATCACGGTGAACACCGCGAACGCGACCTGGGTGCCCGCCCACTCCGCGAGCAGGCCGGACAGGAACGCGCCGAGCGGCACCGCGCCCCAGCCGAACAGGCGGGCGGTGGCGCTGTAGCGGCCCATCATCGACTGGCTGACCAGCGTCTGGCTGACCGTGCGGGAATTGACCACCCACAGGCCGCTGCCGAGGCCGCCGAGGAACGCGCCGGCCGCGACCACCCAGGGGTTCGTGCTGAACGCGGGGGTGGCGACCATGGTGCCGGTCAGGAAGATGTTGCCCAGCATGACCTGGCGGCGGCCGAAGAGCCGATTACAAGTGGCCACCAGCAGCGCGCCGATCGTCCCGCCCGCGCCGAGCGCGCCCACCAGCAGGCCGTAGACGGCCTTGTCCACGCCCATGGCCGTGGTGGCGAACAGCGGCATCAGCGCCAGCCAGGCGCCCCACAGCGAGTTCAACGCGGTCACCAGCACGGTCATCACGCGCAGCACGCGCTGGTCCCACAGGTACCGCAGGCCCTCGGCGATCTGCGCGTGGACGGCGGGCCTGGCGACCGTGGCCGGGGGCACCCGGAAGCGGCCGATCAGGAAGACCAGCGTGGCCGCGGTGATCGCGTAGGTGATCGCGGTCGTGCCCAGCACGATGCCCGCACCGGCCGCCACCAGCAGGCCGCCCAGGAACGGGCCGATGAACTCGTTGCAGACCGTTTCCGCGCCGGTCAGCCAGGAATTCGCGCGCTCGCGTTTCGGGCCGGCGACCACCGAGGGCAGCAAAGCGGCGGCGGCGGTCAGCGCGATCACCTCGGCGACGCCGAGGATGATCCCGCTCGCGTAGATCATCGGCAACGTCAGCGTGCCCGTCAGCACCGCGGCGAGCAGCCCGCCGACCATCACCACCCGGACGAAGTTGGCCAGCCACAGCAGTTTCCGGCGGTCACCGCGGTCGACCAGCACGCCGACGTGCAGCGCGGTGAACAGCCACGGCAGCATCAGCGTGGTCAGCACGCCGGAGACCAGGGCAGGCGAGTTGGTCAGGGTGGTCGCGATGAGCGGCAGCGCCACCTTGAGCACGCCGTCGGCGAGGTTGGTGGCCGCGGTGAAGGCCACCAGCACGGCGGTGTTACGCGCGCTGTGGTCCGCCGCTTCCGGCGCTCGCGGTTCGAGCGTTTCGGTCATGACGCCGTCCTTCCGGCTGATGGGACGCCCGCGCTGGTGAACGCGGTGTGTGCCCGGCGAGTCAGTGCGTCCAGTACTCGACGTTGCCGTCGTTGATCGCCGACCGCATCCTCGATCGTGCGGAGCCGGAATCTCAGCCGCTGACCTGGGCGGGCCTGACCCAGCGTGGACAGCCCGACGCGGGTCACGACCGCGATCACCGCGTAGCCAGCGGTGATCGGGTGAGACCTGCGCAGCACCAGCAGCTCGTCACCGGGCGGCAGCTCGACCGCGCCGGGCGGCACGCCTTTCGACAGCAGGTCGGTCTTGGCGACCCCGGACGGCACCGGGCCGTCCAGGCGGACGCCGATGTCGTCGCTCGCGGGCTTGACCGTGTACGTGGCGGTGGTCAGCGCCGCCGCCACCGCTTCGTCCGCGTCGGGGCCCGCGGTGATGTCGATGGTCAGCGGGTCGGGGAGCCGAGGTGGGCGGGCGCCGAGCACGAAGACGGGGTGGTCGACGGGACGGTGGCCGTCACGCACGTCGATGGTGTCGCCCGCGCGCAGCCAGGGGCGCACGCCGAGTTCCGGGGCGGCCGCGCAGCTGCCGAGTGTCCGGGCGACGTGCCAATAGCCGTTGACCGCGACATAGGCACGCAAGCCGGTCAGACCGGTGAGTTCCACGAGATCATCGGCGTTGACACACAAGGGTTCCCAGGCCCGGCGGACGGATCCGTTCACGGTCACGGTCGCTCCCGTGACCGCGAGGAACGCGGGCCGGTCCGTGGTGAAGGCGAAATCCGACGCCGTCACCTCGATCAGCGGGGCACCTTCGGGATTGCCCACCAGGATGTTGGCCACCGCGGCCGAGTACTGGTCGGCGGCGCCGCCCGCGGGCAGGCCCTGCCTGGCGAAACCTGGCCTGCCCAGATCGGTGACGGCGGCGAGCCCGGCCCGCCGCACCCGGATCACGGCCGCGCTCCGGAGACCGGCACGAACCGGAACCGGTCACCCGGCCGGTACGGGACCATCGGGTCACGCGAGGTGTCGACCAGCCGCAGCGGCGTCCGGCCGATCAGCCGCCAGCCGCCCGGCGAAACCACGGGGTAGATCACCGCTTGGGTGCCGGAGACGGCCACCGAACCGGCGGGCACCGACGTGCGCGGACGCGGACGGCGGCTCACGCGGGCCGGGAACGGGGAGCCGTCGAGCATCGGCGCGCCCGCCGGGGCGCCGAGGAACCGCACCACCCAGTCGGTCCCGGAGTGCAGCCGCACGACCTCGTCCTCACTCAAGCCGAGTTCCGCGGCGACGTCCGCCAGATCGGGACCGTCATAGACGACCGGGATCTCGAAGCGGCGGGAAACCGTTGGCGCGTCGAGGTTTTCCAGCCTGAGTCGACGAATCCGGGCGGCCAGCTCGTCGTGTCCGACGCGCACGCAGTCGAACGCGACCAGCAGGCTGTCGTACGTCGCCACCAGATCGGTTACCCCGGGCACGTCGAGCGCGTCCGCGAGCCGCTGCACGATCTGCCACGCCGATTCCCCGCCAGGACGGACCAAGAGCGCGGAGTCGCCGTACGGCTCGATCTTCACGGCGCACCCACGAGCGGCGCGATGTCCACACCGGCTTCCCGCAGTGCGTCACGGATTCCGCGCGCGAGGCCGACCGCGCCCGGGGTGTCGCCGTGCACGAGCACGGTGTCGCACGCGATCGGGAGTTCACGGCCGCCGATGGTCCGGACCACCCCGCCGGTGACCGCCCGCACCACCCTGGCGGCCACCGCCCCGGGATCGGTGATGACCGCGCCCGGCTCCCGGCGCGGCACCAGCGTGCCGTCGTCGCGGTAACCGCGGTCGGCCAGCATGAGGATCGCGACCGGCAGCCCTGCCTTCCGCGCGGTCTCGGCGAGCACGCCGTCCTGGGTGACCATGATCAGCGACGGGTCGTACGCGGCCACCGCGCCGACCACGGCTTCCGCGTACGGACGCTCACTCATCGCGAGGTTGCCGAGCCTGCCGTGCGGGGTCACGTGCCGCATCCGGGTCCCGCACGCCGTGGTGAACGCCCCGAGCGCGCCGAGCTGATAGAGCACGTCGGTCCGCACCTCGCGGGCCGTGAGATCCATGGCACGCCTGCCGAACCCCACGAGATCGGGGAAGCCCGGATGCGCGCCGACCCCGATCCCGCGCGCGGCGCACGCGGCCACCGTCTCCTCCATCAGCCGGGGATCGCCCGCGTGGAAACCGCAGGCGACGTTGGCCGAGGACACGACGTCGAGCAGGGTCGCGTCGTCGCCCATCCGGTAGGCGCCGAAGCCCTCGCCGAGGTCCGCGACCAGGTCGACGTGCATTACCCGGTGCTTTCGATGAGCCGCGCGATCGCGTCGAGGCCGCGCCGGATCCGCTCGGGCGACTCGGTGCCGACCGAGACGCGGATGTGGTGATCGCAGGACTCGCCGTACGCGATCCCGGGCACCACGCAGACCCCGGATTCCCGCAGCAGCCGGTCGGCGAACGCGTCCGACCCGAGTTTCGAGCGGCCCAGCGACGCGAACAGATAGAACGTCGACTCGCCGGGCAGCACCTCGATGCCGCGCTCGGCCAGCCAGTCCGCGACCTCGTTGCGCCGCGCGACCACCTGCTGGATCTGGGGTCTGGTGTGTTCGATGAGCGTGTCGAAGTGATCGGCGAGGTAGCGCATCAACGGCGTCGGCGCGCAGGTGATCAGGTGCTGGTTGACCTTGAGGATCTGGTCGATCAGCGTGCGGTGGGCGATGACGTAGCCGACGCGCCACCCGGAGATGCCGTAGTTCTTGGACATCGAGTTGAGCGTCACCGTGTGCCGCAGCTCGGGATCGGCGGCGCCGCAGGTGATGAACCCGGTGCCCGGCGCGACGAACTCGTTGTACGCCTCGTCCACCATCAGCAGCAGGCCGTGCTCGTCGGCCAGCTCGTGCAGGTGGTCCAGCTCGGCGGCCGTGTAGACGTGACCGCTCGGGTTGTTCGGGTTGTTGACGATGATCGCCCTGGTGCGGCCCGTGATGTACGCGCCCAGCCCGAAAACGCTGACATCGTGCGGCACGCTGACCGGCACCCCGCCACACAGTCTGACCTGCGTCGGGTAGCTCAGCCAGAACGGCTCGAGCACGAGCACCTCGTCGCCGGGCTCGACGGTCGCCAGCAGCGCCAGGTAGATCGCCACTTTGGACCCGGCGGTGATCAGGATTTCGTGGTCGGGGTCGACGGACAGGCCGAACTGGTTCCCGTAGTACTTGGCCAGCTGCCTGCGCAGCTCCGGCAAACCCCGGGAATGGGAGTAGTGATGCAGTTCGTCCGGCTCGATGCCGTCGAAATCCGGGGCGGGCACGTCGAAGAACGACTCGCCGAGCGACAGGGTGATGATGTCGTGGCCGGTCGACTTGAGGTCGTAGACCAGGTTGTTGTACTTGATGGAGAGCGCCTGATCGACGGACTCGAGTAGCGAACTCGGCCGTAGCGGGTTCGCCATCAGGCCACCGTCCTGGTCTGCCCGCTGCCCCAGACGACGTTCTTCGCGGTCATCAGCGAGGCCAGGCCCATCGGGCCGCGGGCGTGCAGTTTCTGCGTGGACACCCCGATTTCGACGCCGTAGCCGAACTCGCCGCCGTCGGAATACCGCGGCGAGGCGTTGACGAACACACTGCCGGAGTCGACCTCGCGGGCGAACCGGTTCGCCACCGCGATGTCCTGGACCACGATGCCCTCGGCGTTCCCCGTGCCCCACTCCCGGATATGCGCGATCGCTTCGTCCACATCGGACACGACGCGGACCGCGAGCACCAGGTCCAGGTACTCCGTCGCCCAATCGTCCACAGTGGCCTCGACGGCCTTCGGCCACGCGTCGCGCACCTGAGCGCAGCCTCTGATCTCGACGCCCGCCGCGGCCAGTTCGTCCAAGGCCTGCGGCAGCCAGTCGGTCACCAGGTCCTGGTGCACCAGCAGGGTTTCGATCGCGTTGCACACGCTCGGCCGGGACGTCTTCGCGTTGACGACCACCTCGGTCGCCATCTCCGGCCGCGCGGTGGCGTCGATGTAGAGGTGGCAGTTGCCCGCGCCGTCGATCACGGTCGGCACGGTCGCGTTCCGCTCGACCGAGGCGATCAGCTCGGGACCGCCACGAGGCACCAGCAGATCGACGAAACCTTTGGCCCGCATGAGTTCCAGCGCGGCTTCCCGCGACGGGTCGTCGACCAGCTGGACGGCCGCGGCGGGCACACCGGGGTGTCGCGCGAGCGCGGCGTCGAGCGCGGCCATGATGGCGCGGTTGGTGCGCATGGCCGTCGACGAACCACGCAAGATGGCGCAGTTCCCCGACTTCAGGCACAGCGCGGCGACCTCGGCCGTGACGTTCGGGCGGGCCTCGTAGATCACCGCGATGACACCCAGCGGCTCCAGCACCCGTTCGATGCGCAGGCCGTTCGGCCGGGTCCAGCCCTCGACCACCCGCCCGCCAGGATCGGGCAGGTCGATGATCGTCCTGATCGCGGCGGTCAGCCCGGCCGCGCGGCGCTCGGTCAGGGTCAGCCGGTCGACGAGCGTCGCGGACGTGCCCGCCTCGCGCGCGGCGGCGACGTCTTCGGCGTTGGCGGCAATGATCGAGTCCAAGTGCGTTTCGATGGCCTCGACCATGTCCCGCAGCACGGCGTTCTTCTTCTCGGTGGTCAGCTGCTTGATCACGGCCGAGGCCGCGACCGCGTCCTGGCACTGGTCCAGCACGGTCATGATGATCAGTCCTCTCCGATGCGTACGTAGTCCGAACCGGCGAGCAGCGCGGTGTCCGGCGCGCAGCCGAATTCGACGCTCCGCGCGCCGAACCGGATGCCGCCGCGGGCGAGCAGCCGCCCCTCGGGCCCGGTCAGGTCCACCACGTCCCCCGCGCGGAACCGCCCGCGCGCCGTGGTGATCTGCACCCGGCGCAGCGGCTGCCGGTGTTCGATGGCCAGCCGCCCGGCCGGTGCCAGCGTGATCGCGCCCCGGGGCGGGGTGCGGAAGGCCCGCCACAACCGGCCTGCCGACGGCGGCTTGCCGGTGACCGGGCGTGGCGCGAAGTCGGTGCCCACGTCGACGCCGCGGTAGGCGTCGATGAGCACCGCGGGGTCGGCGGTGTCGGCGATGACCGTGCGCACGCCGGAATAGGTGGCGATCCAGCAGGCGGCCAGCTTCATCCGCATGCCGCCGGTGCCGCCGTCACCGGTCGAATCACCCGCCATGGCCTCGAATTCCGCGTTCAGCGACGGCACGTGGCCGATGCGGCGCGCGGACCCGCCCAGCATCGGGTTGCCGTCGTAGAGACCAGGAACATTGGTCAGCAGCAAGAGAAGTTCCGCTTCGAGGAACCCCGAGAGCAACGCGGCGAGCACGTCGTTGTTGCGGACGCCGAGCGCGTCGTTCTCGTTGACGATCGGCAGGTAACCGTGTTTGTGCATCTCGTCGAACAGGGCACGCACCCGGACCCCGGAAGCGGGCTCGATCAGGTCGTGCGGGGTGAGCAGCACCTGCCCGGTCACCAGGCCGTAGCCGGCGAAACGCTCCCGCAGCGCCGGATAGAGCAAGCCTTGCCCGAGCGCGGCCGCCACCTGCTGGGCGGCGTCCCCGCCGGACCGCGCGATCTCCGGGTACGCGGTCCGGCCCGCGGCGATGGCGCCGGACGCCACCAGCACCGGCGCCAAGCCTGAGGCGATCCCCCGGTGGATCGCCTCGCAAAGCCGGTCAAGTCGGTCGGGGTCGACGCGGCCGTCACTGATCAGGGAGCTGGTGCCGATCTTCAGCACGACCCGCTTGCCGGTGTTCACCCCCGGCGCCCTTGGTCGAATTCGGCGATCGCGGCGGCGACCTGCCGCGCGACGTCGTCCCTCAGCACTCCGTGGTGGTCGGCGCCGGTCCGCAGCACCGTCGGCTCGCGGAACCGGGCCGCCCAGTCTTCACACCCGGCCGAGTCCAGGTCCGCGCCGACGATCAGCGCGGTGACCGGCAGTTCCGCCGGGCCGACGTAGGCCTCGCCGAGCCTGGCGTGCCTGGCGTAGGCGTGCCAGCGCTCGTCCAGCGTCTCGGCCGGGATCGGCTGACCGCTCGCGGCCAGCCAGGTGGCTAGCACCCGGACCCGGAACGCGGATTCGCCGTTGACCGCGGGCAGGCCCGTGGTGAACGCCGACGCGAAGGCAGCGAACAGCTCGCCCTCCGGCTCGGGCGTGCTTCCCACCGGCGGCGGGGAATCGATCAGCACCAACGGTTTCGCGGACTCCGACGACATCTCATAGGCCACCAGCCCGCCCATCGACCAGCCGCCGAGCAGGTCCGGCTCGAGCCCTTCGGCGGCCAGGTCGGCCGCGAACCGCCGCGCCAGCTCCTTGACGCTCGTCGCGGGTTCCTGCTCGCGCGAGGCCGTCACACGCCAGTTCGCCGGGAGCGCGTCGACGATCGCCCGGAAGTCGCCGGGGCTGCCACCCGCGCCGGGCACCAGGTGCAGGTGCGGGCCGGTGCCCTCGCGCAGTGAAACCGTCGTCGACGCTTCGCCGGGCCCGTCTTCGGTGCCCGACAACAGGGTCACCAGCGCGCGCGGGGTCGGCTCCGCGAGCCACTCCACCGCGTCGATGAACACCCCGGTCGCGTCCTCCAGCGCGGCGGTGAGCCGCAGCAGGAGCAGGGAATTGCCGCCCGCGTTGAAGAAGTCGACGTCGGGACCCTCCGGCGGCTTGCCGAGCAGGTCCGCCCACACCGCGTCGACGTGCCGCCAGGTGTCCGAGCCGCCGTGACCCGCCGGGGCGGCGGCGACGGCGCGTTCGGTCCGCGCCGGGGTGGACCTCGTGGTCACCTCGATGCCGCCGACCAGCTGATCCGGGTCGGCCGCCAGCACGGTCTCCAGGTCGGCGAGCAGTGCTTCGGCGGTCGCTCGGTCGTAACGGCCGGTGTTGTATTCGATCTCCGCGTGGTACTGGCCGTCGGCTTCCCAAGTGGAGATGGAAAAGTCGGCTCGAGCGGCCCGGTTCGGGCTTGGCTGGAGGGAAAGCCCGACGTCGCCGAGCACGAGCCCGGTGCCGATCGGCCCGAGGTGACTCAGCCCGACCGGGCAGTCGTCGGTCAGCCGATGCCGGGTTTCCTCGGGTAGGGCACCGAAAACGACCGGATACGGCGCGGCCTGGTGCGCGATCGTCGCCCAGGCGTCGTCGCGGGCGGCGGTCACCACGTCGGCCACGCTGTCGGTGTCGGCCACGTGCCCCCGCGACAGGCACAGGTTGGCGAGATAGCCCACGACACCCTGCTCCTGCGGCGTCATCCGGTTGGCCAGCTCGGTGCCGATCGTGACGTCCGGCCCGGCGCCGCCCCGCGCGAGCACGATGTGCATGGCCGCCTGGAACACGGCGAACGGCGTGGCGAACGCGCGCTTGGCCAGCGCCGCGATCCCGGCCGTGGCCGCTTCGCCGAAGGTGTGGCGGAACACCACGCCGGGAGCGCCCGGCACGAACTCGGCGTCGGTGCTCGCGGCGATCGTCGTGGCGGACGCGCCGTCCAGCCGCTCGCGCCAGTACTCGACGTCGGCCGTCCACGGCGCGCCCGCCTGCTGACGGACGGCGTACTGGCTGAACGGCTCCGGTTCGAAGTCGAACCGGGGCTCGGTGCCCGCGACCGCGGCGGCATAGGCGGTCGACAGGTCCTCGACCAGCAGCTGCAGGCCCCAGCCGTCGAGCAGCAGGTGGTGGACGGTCAGCAGGAGTTCGTGCCGGTCGCCCGCCCGCACGGACGCGAGCCTGGCGAGCGGCGCTTCCTCGAGCGACATCGGCTGCTGCTGGGCCTCCTCGGCGAGCAGGCTGAGCAGCTCCTCCGACGCGGTCTCGTCCGTGTCCACTTGGCGCACGAAGGCGCGCAGCTGGGGACGGACCCGCAGCCGCACGTCCTCGTCCTCGCGGACCACCGAGGTCCGCAGCACCTCGTGCCGGTCGACCACCCACTGCCAGGCGGCCGCCAGCGCGGCCTGGTCGATCGCGCGCTCGGCCACCAGCCGCCAGGTGATGTGGTAGACCGACTTGTCCTTGGCACGCTGGTGCAACCACCACATCGCCGCCTGCGACGGCGTCGCGGTGGTCGTCCCGTGTTCCACCCCCATGTGCACGACGACTCCCTTCTCAGCGCCCGAGGAAGGCGTCGACGAGCTTGCGGCGATCGACCTTGCCGTTGTCGGTCACCGGGAACCCGTCGCGGTGGTGGAAGCCACGCGGCCGCATGTACTTCGGCAGATCGGAGACCAGCGCGACCAGCTCGTCCTCGGAAAGCTCCTCGCCGAGGTAGAAGGCGTGCAGGTCGACCTCGCCGTCGGAAGCGGGGACCGTGACGACCACGGCCTCGGAGATGCCGGCGTGCCTGCGCAGCGAGCTCTCGATCTCGCCGAGCTCCACCCGGTTGCCGAGCACCTTCACCTGGTGGTCGACGCGGCCCTGGTGCACGAGTTCGCCGTTCTCACGCCGGATCCGGTCGCCGGTGCGGTACCAGTGCCGGGCGGTGAGCGGGACACTCCCGTCGTAGACCGTCACCTGACCGTCCTCAATGGACACGAAGCGGCCGATGTTGTCGGCGGGGTCGAGGTACCCGGGGAACCGCTGGTCGCCGCGGATGCAGAGCTCGCCGTCGTCGGAGGGCCGGAGGTCCTCGTCGAGCAGCGCGTATTCGAGGCGGGGGAAGACATCCCCGATCGGCAGCGAGCCGTTCGAGGTCTCGACCCGGTCCGCCGGATCGGCGGGCACCTCGTACGCGGTGACGATGCAGGCGCACTCGCTGGGGCCGTAGCAGTTGATGACCGCGGTGTTCGTCGCGGCCGTCGTCCAGGCCTTGACGTGCTCGACGGTCAGCGCCTCGCCGCCGAACGAGCTCAGCTCGAGTGTCGGCATGCTGCCCGGGCCCAGCGCGCGCAGGCGCTTGGCGAACCAGATCAGCGACGGCACGGACATCCAGTGCGTCAATCTCTTCTTGTTGATGAACTTCACCGGCGCGAGCACGTCGTGGCGCTGGGCGACGACTACCGCGCCACCGCCGCCCCAGGTCCCGAACATGGCCAGCGCGTGCCCGTCGAAGCTCAGCTCGAACGTCTGCGCGCCACGGGAGGTCGGCCCGAACCGGTAGCGCTTCGCCACCTCGGACAGGAATCCGTGGACGTTGCCGTTCGTGATCGGCACGCCCTTGGGGCGGCCGGTGGTGCCGCTGGTGCAGATCAGGTAGGCGGGGTCGTCGGGGTGCGGTTCGACGATCTCCGGGACCACGAGATCGGGATCCGTTGTCAGGTAACGCTTCCAGCCGTCTCCGGTCAGGTCGAGGATGTCGACGCCAGCGTTCGCCCGGTACTCCGCGGCGCCGTCGCCCGCGCTGTCGTCGACCATCGTCAGGTCGAGCCCGGCCTCGGCGGTGATGCCCAGGTTGCGGCTGGCCGGGTTGGCCGGATTCATCGGCACCACGGTCGCGCCGAGCCGCAGCGCCGCCAGGTAGGAGATGTAGCCCGGCGTGCTGCGCGCGGTCAGCAGCCCGATCCGCTTGAGCGTGCCGTCGTGCGCGGCCAGCATCGCGCCCGAGACCTGTTCCACCGCGCCGAGTAGCTCACGGTAGGTGTAGATCTCGGCGCCGACCTCCAGCGCCACGTTGTCCGGGTACGCCCGCGCGGAAGCGTGGAACCAGTCGAAGAGTGAACGAGTGGTCATGACGGCAGACTCCAAATGTCAGGTGGTGAGGAAGGCGGCCAGCGGTTCCCGCAGCGCCGGGAAGTTCTCCGGCTTGGCGATCGAGTAGTGATCGACGTCGACCTGGTGCGCGCTGAAGTCCGGCGCCAGCTGCCGCCACGCGGCCAGGTTCTGCTCTCGCACGTCTTCCGGCTCGGCGCAGGCGAAGTACAGCACCCGGCCCGCGTACTCACGTTCGACCTTGTTGTCCGACAGCGCGGTCAGCTGGCCCTCCAGCACCCGCTTCACCCGGGCCGCGGCCTCCTCGTCGGGGCGGGGGCCGAGCATGCCGCCGATCTTGTCCAGCAGCCAGTCCGCGAACCCGTCGCCCGCCGCGAAGGAGAACGGCGAGGTGTCCAGCATGACCAGCGACGGCTCGACGCCACGCTCGGCCAGCCTGCGGCTCGTCTCCCAGCCGATCACGCCACCCATCGACCAGCCGAGTACCAGATCCGGCTCGACGCCCGCGTTGTCGAGCACCTGGACCACCGAATCCACCATGTCGGGGACGCGGTTCTCGGTGCCTTCACCGGCCACCAGCCCCGATGCCCGGATTCCGTAGACGTTCCTGGTCTTCCCTAGGAACCCGGCCAGCTTGAGGTAGTAACCCAGGCCGCCGCCCGCGCCGGGCAGCAGCACCGCCGAGGGCCGGGATCCCTTGCGCACCAGCGGGACCAGCCTGCTCGAAGCCGTCGTGGTCGTCATTCGTCCTCCTGAGCCGAGTGGATCAGCGAGGCCAGCGTGGCGATCGTGGGCGACGCGAAGAACTCGCCCATCGTCAGCGTGACCCCGTACGTCTGCTGGATCTCCGCGAAGGTGGTGAAGATGTTCAGCGAATGCGCGCCGTACTCCAGCACCGGCCGGTCGCGGAGGATGCCGTCGGTCTTGAGCACCCGTGCCCACAGCGCGGCGAGCTCGCGTTCGAGGTCGCTCTCGTACTCCGCCACGGGTGCCTCGACCTCGCGCTGGGCGGCGAGCTGCTCGTCGAGTATCCGGCCGAGCGCCCTGCGGTCGGTCTTCCCGGTCGGCGTCGCCGGGATCGCGTCCACCGTGAAGATCCACAGTGGACGCATGTACTCGGGCAGGGTGGCCGCGATGTGGGTGCGCACCCGGTCCGGCTCCGGCGTCGCGCCGGGGTGCGGGACCAGCAGCAGCGCGATCTCCTTGGCCGCGCCTTCGCCGTGCACCACCGCGACGGCCTGGCGCACGCCGAGCACCCGGGTCGCCACCGCCTCGATCTCGGACAGCTCGACCCGGTTGCCCCGGATCTTCACCTGGGTGTCCAGCCTGCCGAGGAAGATCAGCTCGCCGCGGTGATCGCGGACCACCAGGTCGCCGGTGCGGTACATCAGGCCGGAGCCGGCGAAGGTGTCCGGCACGAACCGTTCCCCGGTCAGCACGGGGTCGTTGCGGTAGCCGTCGGAAAGACAGTGCCCGCCAAGGAAAAGCTCGCCGGGAACACCGGTCGGCGCCAGGTGCCCGGTCGCGTCGACCACGTACGCGGCGACGCCGGGCAGCGGCGTCCCGATCGGCACGTGCACCGGCCACGTCCCGTCCTCGGCGGACAGCCGCCGCGTCGTGACGGCCTGGGTCTCGGTGGGGCCGTAGTGGTTGACCAGCTCGCAATGCGGGTGCTGGACGAAGAACTCGCGCAACTGCTCGTCCACGAGCAACTGCTCACCCGAGACGCAGAGCTTGCGCAGCGCGGGCAGCCGCGTGCCCCGGTCGAGCGCGTGCAGCACCAGCGGGCGCAGCGCGGCCACCGGCAGGTACACGTGCGTGGCCTCGGATTCGGCGATCCGCTTCAGCACCGCGGCGAAGTCACGCCGGTCGGCCGCGCCGCGCGAGATCACCGTGCCGCCGCTGAGCAGCGTCGGCAGGATCTCCTGGAAGCAGACGTCGAAGCCGAGCGGCGCGTACTGGAGGAACCGGGTGTCGTGGTCCATGCGCAACGCGTCGATCTGCCAGGCGGCGAGCCGGGTCAGCCAGCGCTGTCCCATTTGGACACCCTTGGGCGTGCCGGTCGAGCCGGAGGTGAACATCACGTAGACCGGCGCGTCCGGGTCACCCGTCGCCTCGCCGGGTTCGGCCTCCGCCAGTTCCTTGATGGCCACTGTGGACACACCGGGCACGACTTCGTTCCCGGCGACGAGACGGCATTCCGCCTTACCGGCCATGTAGGTCAGGCGTTCCTTGGGCAGGCTTTCGTCCAGTGGCAGGAAAGCCGCGCCACGGCGGAGAATCGCCAGCACGGCCGTGACCGTGTCGACGAGGTTGTCGGCGGCCAGCCCGACCAGGTCACCGCGGCCGATGCCGCGCTCGGCGAGCCCGCCGGAAGCCCGCTCCACGGCGGCGACGAGTTCCGCGTAGGTCACCTGGTGCCCGGGCTCGTCGATGGCGATCGCGTCCGGGGTGCGGCGCGCCGTCGCTTCGACGCCCTCGACCAGCGTGGGGTACTGCGGCTCGGCGCGCCAGCCGTCGGACCGGGTGCTGGCCGCCGCCGAAGCGTCGGAGAAAAGCTCGGCCAGCGAAAGGGAACTGTCCGCGATCGTCCGACGCAGCGCGGTGCGCAGCGAGGTGAGCAGATCGTCGGCCACGGCAGGCGCGATGAGCTCCTGGTCGTACTCCAGCTCCAGCAGCCAGGTGCCGTCGACCGGGGTCAGGCCGAGCCACAGGTCGAACTTGGCGGTGTCGTTGCCGGGTTCGGTGACCCGGCGGACGGGCCCGCCGGGGCCCGCGGTGAACGTGTCCTGCATCGCCACCATGGCGGAGAACAGCGGGTTCCGGTTCGTCGTCCGGTCGGGTCGCACGTCCGCGACGAGCTGCGTGAAGCTGATGTCGGTGTTGGAGCGGCAGAAGTCGATCGCCTCGGTGACCACTGTGGACAGATGGTCGGCGACAGGGCGCGTCCAGTCGACCCCTACGGTCACCGGCAGCGTGTTGACGAAGAACCCGCACAGATCGAAGGCGCCGACCGTCCGCCTGGCCAGGAACGGGCTGCCGACCAGCACTTCCGGCACATTGCCGTGCCGGGCCAGCACCGCGCCGTAGATCCCGGTGAACAGCACGAAGGGGGAGACGTTGAGGTCCTGGCAGGTGGCGGCGAGCGCGGTGGCTTCCGCGTCGTCGAGCCGCCACCGCACACGGGCGCCGCTGAACGAGGTCTGAGTGGGACGGCCCGGCCGGGGAGCCAGCTCCAGCGGCGGAACCGCGCGCAGCCGCTCCGCCCAGGCCGCGGACCGCTCGAGCGCGGCTTCGGAGGTGCTCGAGCGCAGCTGGGCCGCCATTTCCTTGAGGTAGGCGCGTTCTCGCAGCTCCACCTTGGCGTCGATCTCGGCTCGCGTGAGCGGTTCGGTCAGCATCCGTTCCAGGTCACCGACCATCGGCCCGACGGACAGTCCATCCAGGACGATGTGATGATCGGCCAGCAGGATCACCGACGCGCTGTCATCACTCGCGCGCACGGTCGCGAACCGGTACGCCGGGCCGTTCTCCAAGTCGAACTCGGGCCTGCCGATCCGCTGCGCGGTGGTCGCGACCGCCTCCTCGAACTCGGCGGCCGCCACGATCACCCGTTCACAAGGGACAGTGGGCGTCGCGGGCGTGAGCCGCGCGTGCATCTCGGGCAGCACACCGAAGGTCTGCCGCAGCGCGGGCTGCATGGCGACCATGGCGGCGATCGCGGCTTCCACCCGCGCGGCGTCCAGGCGCGGATCGAGGTCGAACCGGACCAGCATGTTGTACACAGGTTGCCCGGCTGCCCGGGTGTGTACGACGAGAAGTCCTTGCTGGGACCCGGTTATGGAGAAGGCCTGGCTCGTCATGCGCCGGCCGCCAGCTCCGTCAGCCAGACCTTGAGGTCACCGATGGTCTTCACGTCGACGAGACTGGTGAGATCGATTTCGGCGTCCTCGTCATCGACCACGTCGACGGCCAGCCGCAGCAGCGCCAGCGATTCGATACCCGCCGCCAGCAACGGCGTTTCGTCGGTGAAGCTCCCCGTGGCGTACTTCTCGATGACCTGGTCGAGATTCGAAGTAGCGGGCATGACCCGTCCCCCTTCTTGGCTGGTTCGTACTGGGGTGCCTCCCGCGTTTCGTTCGCCTCCGCCCTCCCCAGAGCGCGACGTTTTCGGGGCACTGCAGACAAGCTACAGCCAGTTCGGCGTGAAACCCCGGCCTCGGAAACAACCGAGCAGTCCAGAAGAGAGCCCGCGCCCGTCGTGAGTGTTTAGGCCGGTTAGAACCGGCCGGAACACTCACGACCCCCCAAAGACGAAGGCCCCCTCCGAAGTTCGGAGGGGGCCTTCGCGCGAGCGACTTACTTGGCCGGCACCGTTTGGGTGCCGGTGTTCTGCCCGGTGACCCGCACGGACGGCGCGCCGCCCTTCAGGTCGGCCGTGCGGTAGGTCGCGGTGAGCGTGACCTGCTCGCCGGGCCACAGGCTGACCGCGTTGTCCGTCCACTCGACCGGCAGGACCGGGGTCCCGCCCGAGACGACCTTCGCGTCCAGATAGAACGCCGGGATCTTGCCGGTGCCGGTGTTCTTGAGCGTGACCGTGGTCGTGGTCCGGTCACCGGAGGTGCTCGACGTCGCGGTCGCCGAGACCGAGGTCGACGCCAGCTTGCTCAGCGCCGAAAGGTCCGCGTACGACTTGATCTCCGAGCCCCACCAGGTCGTCTTGCTCCAGTTCGTCTCGTCCTTGGAGCCGGACGACAGCCAGTACACGTTGCGGCTGACCTCCTTGCCGGACGAGTCGGTCAGCGTCAGCTTGACCAGGTAGGTCGCGGACAGGCCGCTGATCGATGGGATGGTCGTCGCGGTGGCCTTGCCGCCGTTCGCCGGGACCGAGACGGTGGCGGTCTTGCTGTACTTCTCGGTGCCGTCCAGGTTGTACACCTTGGTCGTGGCCTTCAGGCCGCTCGCGGCGCTCTGGTTCTTGTTGATCACCACGACCGAGTTGTTGTCGTACGAGTACTGGATGTGCAGCGGCTCGTTCGCCTTCTTGACGCCGAAGTAGGCGCCGCCCTGGTCCATGTAGCGGTCGAACAGCTGCCAGTGCAGCGAGGTCCAGGGGCTGTTGAGCATCCAGTAGATGAGCCCGGTCGAGGGGTTCGACGAGTCGGTGTAGTTCCGTGCGTGCGACTCGAACTCGGCGCGGACGTTCTCGTACTGCGCGAGCTGGGACTTCTTGACCCACTCCTCGAGGCTGGACGATTTGCCGTAGCGGTTGTTCAGCGCGTTGGCGAACCGCTCGATGGTGTTGAACTGGGTGGACTGGGAGCGGTGGTACTGCACCGCCTTGGGGTTCTTCCAGAGCGCTTCGAGCTCACCGGCCGACAGCATCCGCTTGAGGGTGTCGAGCGTCGGGATGTTGACGCCGGCACTGGTCTCCGAGTTGAAGCCCCAGGCGCCACCGGCCTTCTTGTGGGCCTTGTCGTACCAGTAGTTCGGCGGGATCCACTCGTACGGGCCGTTCATCTTCATGCCGGACTTGCCGATGATCGGCGTGGTCTGCGTCTTGGCGGCGTTCATGATCGGGACGTCGAAGTCCGCGGCCTTGACCGCGTCCAGGTAGTTCTTCTCCTGGGTGGCGTTCGGCGCCATGTCACTGCCGATGTGGAACGAGATCACGCTCGGGTGATTGCGCAGGCGCTCGGCCTCACCGGTCATCGACAGCTTGGCGGTGACGTAGTCCTCGGGCGTCCACTTCTGGCCGCCCTCGCCGCCGTCGTTGCCCTCGCCTTCCCACTTGTCACAGCATTCCCAGCCGGGCATGGTCAGCACGCCCATCTCGTCGGCCATGTCGAAGAAGTCGTCCCCTTCGATGTGGCCTTCCAGGCGGACCGTGTTCAGTCCCATGTTGAGCACGTAGTTCAGGCGGGTCCTGGCCTGCGCCGCGTCCCAGCGCATGAACAGGTCGGGCGAGTAACCGCCGCCGAGGATCAGCAGCTGCTTGCCGTTGATCGAGTACTGGCGGCCCTCGCCCCTGATCGGGGCCTTGACCTCGCGGACGCCGAACTTCTGGGCCGCGTCGTCGGACGCGGCGCCGTTGACGGTGGCCGCCAGCTTCAGGTCGTAGCGGTGCTGGCCGCCCATGCCCGCCGGCCACCAGACGTCCGGGTTGTCGAGGCCGACCACGGGGAAGGAGACGTTCTTCTTCTCCTTGGCGGCCAGCGAGACGTTCTGGCTGATCGCGACGCCCGCGACGGTCCCGGAGACGGTCGTGGTGACCGGCGCGTCCGAGTCGTTGCGGACGTCCACCTCGGCGGTGAGGTCCGCGTGCTTGAGGTCGGCCGCCAGCTTCGTGTTGACGTGCGCGCCCCGCAGCGCGACCGGGCCGCTGCGGCGGACCAGCACGTCACGCACGATGCCCATGTTCTTGTCGGGCGGGGTCTGGGCCCAGTCGATCCAGCCCATGGTCAGGTCGCGGTTCGGGTCGTTCGGGTAGATCTTCAGCGCGACCGCGTTCGCGCCCGGCTTCACCACGGAGGTGATGTCCAGGTCGTGGTGGGTGTAGGAGCCGACGACCTGCTTGCTGTCGGCGACCTTCGTGCCGTTGACCCACACGTCCGCACGGGAGAGCACGCCCGAGAAGTCGAGGTAGGTGCGCTGCGCGGTCGAGTCGACGTTCAGCTGCGTGCGGTACCACCACGGCACGGTGAAGTCCGCCGGGTCGGCCGACTTCAGGTTGGTCGAATAGAACGGGTCGGGGTACTTGCCGTTCTCCAGCAGGCCCGCGAAGACCGTGGACCGGGCGGAGACCGGGTACCAGCCGTCGGCCGGGAAGTCCGGCTTGCTCACCGCCGCGTCGTCGCTCACCTTGGCCGAGGACTGGATGCGGTAGCCGGGAAGCGCCGCCTCGGCGCCCGCGGCTGCGGGCACGGTGAGCGAGGTCGCCGCCTTGGAAGCGGTGGGCGCGGTGGGTGCGCCATTGGCCTGGGGTAGCACGGCAGCGCCGCAGACGGCGCCGACCAGCGCGGTGGTCGTCAGTAACCGGACCGCGGTGCGTGGACTCTTTTGCCTGGACTTCACTGATGCGCCTCCTCGGGCACACGGGGGCGGGGGATCGCAAATACGACGGAAATGTCTCTTATGCGAGTAACCGATTGCCGCCGATGCTAGACGATCTCCGTGAAGCCGGGCAATGTCCGATGGCATGCAATCCATTCGATTGCACGTAGTTGTGTAATGGTCCGGCAATACCGGTCTTGACCAGCTTGTTCCAGTTGTTTAAGGTACCGCTGTAAGCGCTTTCTCAATATGCGTTATCGCGACATATGGTCATGTCGCCATTTGATGGGAAATCGTGTCGTCCGTCCAGGTACGCGTGTCGTCCGGCTGTGTACGCGTGTCGTCCATCCGCGTATGGGGCGGCGGCGTACGCGGATGGACGGCATCCGTGCATGGATGGACGACACGCGTACCTGGACGGACGACACGCCGGGCGGGTCAGAAGATCGACCAGCCGGTGAGGGTGGTGAAGCGGTCGAGCGCCGCGACCCCGGCGACCGAGTTGCCGCGCGCGTCCAGGCCGGGGCTCCACACGCAGACCGCGCAGCGCCCCGGCACGATCGCCACGATCCCGCCGCCGACACCGCTCTTGCCCGGCAGGCCGACACGGTAGGCGAACTCGCCGGCGGCGTCGTAGGTGCCGCAGGTCAGCATCACCGCGTTGATCCGCTTGGCCGCGCTGAGGCCGAGCAGCCGGGTGCCGTCGTTGCGGAGGCCGTGCCGGGCCAGGAACACCGCGGAACGGGCGACGTCGGCGCAGCTCATCGCGATCGAGCACTGGCGGACGTACTGGGCGAGCACGTCGGGCACCGGGTTGCGTATGTTGCCGTAGGAGGCCATGAAGTACGCCAATGCCCGGTTGCGGTCGGCGTGCCCAGCTTCGGAGGTGGCCACTTCGGCGTCGACGCCGATTCCGGGGTTGCCGCTTTCCTCGCGCAGGAAGGTGAGCAACGCGCCGGCGGCGTCGCCGTGGCTGGCCAATTCGTCGGTCACCACCAGCGCGCCGGCGTTGATGAACGGGTTGCGCGGAATGCCGTCCTCGTTTTCCAGCTGCACCAAGGAATTGAACGGATTGCCCGACGGTTCGCGGCCCACTCGCGTCCATACGTCGTCGCCGTGCGCGAGCGTTAGCGCGAGCGTGAACACCTTCGACATGCTCTGGATCGAGAACGGCTGCCGCCAGTCGCCGACACCATGCAGTGAACCATCCACTTCGGCCACCGCCATGCCGAACCGATGTGGATCGGCTTGTGCCAGCGCGGGAATGTAATCCGCGACGGCGCCACGGCCGATTTCGGGCGTGACGTCGTCGGCTATCCGGTCCAGCAGCGCCGCGAGATCCACG
Source organism: Amycolatopsis xylanica (assembly GCF_900107045.1). Classification (GTDB taxonomy): domain Bacteria; phylum Actinomycetota; class Actinomycetes; order Mycobacteriales; family Pseudonocardiaceae; genus Amycolatopsis; species Amycolatopsis xylanica. The sequence continues at coordinate 317,495 of NZ_FNON01000008.1, read as the reverse complement.
GCCGCAGCCTAGCGAAACCACTGACGTGATCTGTGGCACACCTTAAGTCTTCCTTAGCGGGCTTGGTGACCTGCCACACAAAGCCCTAGCGTCTGTCAACCATGGATTCCTCGCTGCTCACCGAAAAAGGTGAAAGCTATTCAAAAGCACTGGGCAACCGCCAAGTGCAGATGATCGCCATCGGCGGCGCGATCGGCGTCGGGCTCTTCCTCGGCGCCGGTGGCAAGCTCCACCAGATCGGCCCGTCGCTGGTCTTCTCCTACGCGATCTGCGGTGTGGCCGCGTATTTCGTGATGCGCGCGCTCGGCGAGCTCGTGCTGCACGAGCCGAGCTCGGGGAGTTTCGTCACCTATGCCCGCAAGTTCATCGGGCCGTGGGCCGGGTTCGCCTCCGGCTGGATGTACTGGGTGAACTGGGCGATGACCGGCATCGCGGAGATCACCGCGGTGGCGATCTACGTCCACAAGTGGCTGCCGGACGTGCCACAGTGGATCACCGCGCTGGTCGCGCTCGGGGTGCTGCTGGCGGTGAACCTACTTTCGGTGAAACTGTTCGGCGAGCTGGAATTCTGGTTCTCGGTGGTCAAGGTGCTGGCCATCGTCGTCTTCCTGGTCACCGCGGCCGGCCTGGTGCTCACCAGCGCGGACATCGGCGGCACCACCGCGGGTGTGCACAACCTGACCGGCCACAGTGGATTCTTCCCGGCCGGCGTCGGCATGGCGCTGATGACGTTGCAGGCGGTCATTTTCGCCTACTCCGCGATCGAGGTCGTCGGTATCGCGGCCGGTGAGACCAAGGACGCCCGCAAGGTGCTGCCGAAGGCGATCAACAGCGTCGTCTGGCGGATCGGCGTGTTCTACGTCGGTTCCGTGCTGATGCTGGCGATGCTGCTGCCCTGGCCGTTCTACAACGGCGACGAGAGCCCGTTCGTCACGGTGTTCAGCAGGCTCGGCATCCCCGGCATCGGTGACGTGATGAACGCGGTCGTCCTCACCGCGGCGCTCTCGAGCTGCAACTCGGGCCTCTACTCGACCGGCCGCATCCTGCGCGCGCTGGCCGACAAGGGCGAGGCGCCCAAGTTCGTCGGCCGGATGAGCAGCCGTCACGTGCCCTACGGCGGCATCCTGTTCACGTCGGCCGCCTACGTGCTCGGCGTGGTGCTCAACTACCTGGTCCCGAAGGACGCGTTCGACATCGCGATCGCCATCGCCTCGCTGGGTGTGATCACCACCTGGGCGACCCTGATCTTCTGCCAGCTGCGCCTGCGCCAGGCCGCGCTGCGCGGTGAGGTGGAACGGCCGTCGTACCGGATGCCGCTCGCGCCCTACAGCGGTTGGGCCACCCTGGGCTTCCTGGTCCTCGTCGTGGTGCTGATGGCGTTCTCCGACGGTGCGGAGAAGATCGCGTTCTACTCGATCCCGGTGCTGGCCGTGGTGCTGGCGATCGGCTGGCGAGTGGTCGGCAAGAAGCAGAAGGTCGGCTGACGAGTGGGGTCGTGAGTGTTGCGGCCGGTTCTAACCGGCCGGAACACTCACGACCCCGGCGTCGAGGCGTTTCCAGAGTGCGGCCAGGTCGCCGTCGCGGTCCATGTCGTCTTCCTTGCAGGTCCGCACGTCGTTGAAGTACGTGCCGCCGCCGAAGCCGGGAACCGTCTGGAGATCAGGGAAGTTCAGGAAGCCGACCATCGAGAACTTGGCGTGGTCACGGCTTTCCACGGCGACGCGGTGGAAAGCGGGCTCGTAGCAGCCTTTCGACCAGCGGTAGAGGATCGAGCCGGGTAACAGCAGCGTGCCGTCCCGGCCGGGTGCGGTGAACCCGGTCCGCTCCGACCAGACGGTCAGGCCCGGTGCGTTGGTGACGAGCGCGGAGATCACGTTGCCGTCCGGGTGCAGGCCGATGCCCGCCGAGCTCTGCTCGACCGGGGCGTAGCGGATCACCCGGTACCGGACCGTGAGCCCGGCGCTCGGGAGGCCGACCTCGGCCACCGCCTGCGCGAGCGCGTTGTCCAGCAACCGCTTGAGCGTCAGCAGATGCGCCTCGGCCGACGGGAAACGCTCGAGGAAGCGTTGGCCTTCTTGGCCTCCCGCGAGGTCACCGTCCAATGTGGTCAGGAACTCGGTGTCGCGGCTGAACTCGGGCGCGAGGTACTCCGACGCGAGCCAGAAGCTCTGGCGGTCGGCGCGCAGGCCGTCGATGCCGGGGAAGGTCTGCTCGGGCGGGTGGGTGGCGAGCAGTTGTTCGAGCCGGGTCATGGCGCCGCCGGCCGAGTCGTCCGGCCACGGGGCGAGCACTCCGTGACCGGCGCCGAAGTTGTCCTTGATCGAGGTCATCGGACTTCCTTTCCGTTCAGCCGGACGTCGATCGCGGCCGCGATCATGCGCCGGTCCAAGGCCGCCTGATAGGGCGTGCGCCGGAAGCGGGTGGCGACCAGGCGCTCGAAGACGGCGGCCGGCTGGCCGGTCAGGGAAAGCGTTCGCCAGGACGAGATCGCCGCGATGGCGGCGGGCGGCAGGTCGGCGATCGAGCCGTCGCGCTTGTGGCCGTCGCGGTTCAGGCGGATCGTCGACCAGAAGACGAACAACAGCAGCACGAGCCGGTGTTCCGCGGCCGGATCCGGCTTGCGCCCGTGGTCGGTCAGCCAGCCGTCGACGAACGCGGCCGTTTCGAGGTTCGCGCGGCGCGCGGGCTCGGGCAGCCGGGCGTGGTCGAGCTCGGCCAGGTCGACCATCGTCCACAGTGGACGCGGAGTCTGCCAGCCTTGCCACGCCGGATCATCCCGATAATGCAGTTTGACCGGCCGAGCCCGGTCGGGATGACCTGGCGGCAGCTCGCGCTGGGTCCGCGACCAGACCGACTGGAACGTTTCGGCGATCGGGACCTGGTGGCGGGACGCGCCGCTGAACGGCGGGAACAAGTGCAGGCGGGGCGCCTGGACGGCGGTGCTCATCGGCTCACCCCGGCCAGGAACTCGGACTGCTTTCCGCTGGGGGAGCGCACGAAATCCTGGTCGGCCGCCGTCGTGCAGCGCACCCGGGCTCCGGTGTCACCGAAGAGCTCCGTGAGCGACGAACGCAGGGCGGCGGTGTCGGCGCCGGTGGCCTCGGGCAGCCATTTGACCAGCACTTCGATGTCGGCCGCCTGCTGCAGGATCTGGAACCGCTCGACCGGGAAGCCGCGGACGGCGCGGCTCGCGGTGAGCACCGAGACGCTCTCGCCGCCGGGGAACGTGATGGCCCAGTTCTTGCGGCCCTCGGTCAGCGTGAGCGTGCTCGACGCCCGCCCGCAGTCACACGGCAGCCGGTCGGCGGCGGTGATCATGCCGAGGTCGCCGGTCCGGTAGCGCAGGAACGGCATCGCCCGGTTGATCAGGTGCGTGACGACGATTTCGCCCGCAGTCCCGTCCGGCACCGGCTCGTCGCCGCCGGGATCCAGGATCTCGACGCACAGGCGCTCGTCCATCACGTGATAGCGCCCGGACGGGCACTCGTGCGCGATGGCGCCGACCTCACGCATGCCGTAGGTGTCGCGCACCGGCGCGCCGAACGCCGACTCGATCCTGGCCCGGTCGCGGGCGTCCAGCTGCTCGCCGCTGGTGTAGACGACCGACGGTGCGGGCAGCGGCAGGCCGTGCTCGGTGCAATGGCCGATCAGCTCGCAGGCTTGCGAGGGATGGCAGAAGATCATGTCAGGGGCGAACCGCCACACGAAGCCCGCGGCGCGGTGTTCGCGGTCCGAGGCGAGACCGCGCAGGCTGAGGCTCGCGACGCGCGCGAGTCCCTTCGCGGCCGAGGTGTACTCGAACCAGCCGTCGTGGCGCCGGTCGTAGAGTTCGAGCTTGCGCAGGTGGAACGCGCCGCCGCGGACGGCGGGCTCCTGATGGGCCAGTCCCTGGGCGATCGTGTGGGCCAGGTGCTCGGCGTCGATGACGAAGCGGAACGGGATGCCGGTCGTCCCGGAAGTTCGCACGGCGAAGTCGGTCTCTTTGGACAGTTTGTCCGCGCAGTGTGAGCGCAGGCCGGCCGCCAGTTCCCGTTTGGTGCGGGTGGGCAGTGCACGCAGCGCGAGATGGGGATCGTCGTCCACAGTGGTCGCCAGGTCCGCGAAACGCCTATAAAAAGGCACTTCGCTCAGTGCGTGCCGGAGCATGCGCGCCAGGCGTTCGGTTCGCATGGCCTGGACCGCCTGCGCGTCCGTGCCCACTCGGCGGTAGAGATCGAAAAGGTCGAAGATCCTCGGCAGCAAGGACGACAGCCGCCGCTCTTCGGCTCGGGAGGTTTCTTCCTCGGCGCTGATGTACGGAGTCATGTGAGTCGTCCTCGGGACAGGTATGGCCGAGGCTTCAGGTCATGCGAAGCCTCGGCCATACGGGAGTCTGCTCAGATGGTTTCGCCACCGCCGCCGGCCAGCTGGTCGAGCTCCTCGATGGTGACCTCTTCCGGGGTCTCGGCGGCCTCGTTCTTGATTTCCTGCTCGCTCATGGGGATTTCCTTTCGAACGGTGGAATTGCCGGTCAAGCTGAGCTCGACAGTAGCTACCGGACAGGGGAATCCGAGCTTTTGCACGGAGCCGTGCCCGGCGCGGCCGGGGCGCTACATCGATTGATGGCATACCCCAGGGTGTCCCGATTCCTGGGTATCTTCGGCCACAACAGTTTCTGGGGCCGAGCATGTCAGGAGCACAGGTGCGTGAGAACTCGATGAAGTCCCAGGTCGCCGACCTGGCCGCCTTCTTGGCCGAAGGTGAGGGAACCCGGCCTGCCCTGGCGCGGATGTCGATGCCGCCGGAGTCGATACTGACCTTGGGCGATATCGACGAGTTGCTGGCCGGTGGCCTTCTTCGCGCGCCCTATGTGGAAATGGTGAAATCGGAACAGCGCATTTCCCTCGCGGATTACACCGTGACGCGGAATGTCTACGAGAAGCAGATCGGCGGATACGCGGACACCGCCAAGGTCCACGCGGCGCTGCGGGATCGGGCCACGCTCCTCTTCCGCTGCGCGCACCACTGGCACGCCGAGATCGCGGACCTGACGAACCGGCTCGCCGACGAGCTGTACCGCAAGACCGAGGCGTTCGTCTTCCTGACGCCCGCGGGCGCGCAGGGGCTGCCCGCCCATCGTGACGACGCGGATGTGCTCTGCCTGCAGCTGGCGGGCAGGAAGCGCTGGACCATCTACGGGGGCGCGCCCGGCGGCGACTGGAAGCTCGGCTGGATCGACGAACCGGGCCCGGTGCTGCTCGACGTGACCGCCGAGCCTGGCGACATCCTCTACATCCCGCGCTCGTTCGGCCACGAAGCCGTCGGCGATGGCGGCTTCTCGCTGCATCTGTCGCTCACGATCCGCGAGATCGGGCTGAGCGAGCTGCGTCGCGAAGCCGAGAAGGCGCTCTTCGACCGGCTCGACGTCCCGGCGCTGCCGCTCGGTGACGCCGGCGTCACCGCGGCCGCGGACCAGCTGATCCAGGTCATGCGCGAGCGGCTGGCCGCGCTCACCGCCGAGCAGCTGGTCGGCACCGCGCGCCGGGAGATGATGTCCGACCCTCACCCGCCGCAGCGCCCCGGCAGCCTGCTCGGGCTCGTCGAGCCGGCGTGACAAGGGCGCCCCTTGTCACGCTGTACGTGACAAGGGGCGCCCTTGTGAAGAGTCAGGGCCGCAGCACGCGGGGGAGATGGATGTGCTGGTGCTCGACTTCGACCTGGTGGCCGCGGGCGCGCAAGGTGGCGGCCAGCAGCTCGACGAGGCTGCCGGACCGGTGCCTGCCACCCGCGCAGCCGATGGCGATGCGCCGGGGGCCGCACGGCAGCTCGGCGTAGTCGATCAGGTTGGCGAGCAGCTCCCGCGCACCAGGGGTACGCGCGACGATGTCCTGCACCCGCGGATCGCGCCCGTCCAGATCGAGGACGTCGCGGGCGGCCGCCGGGTCACGGAGCCGCTCGCGGACGTCCTCGACCCGGTCGGCGTGCGGGGGACGGCCGTCGTCGAGATGGAGGTACCCGAAGGAGATCAGGTGCAGCACGCGCTCGGTCCTTCGCTGGCTGGGGAGGTTCATTCCGCATCCCTCTCAGGCAGGGGCGTGGCGCGTGGCGTCAGATGCGCTCGAGGCCGCCGGAAAGACCCTGCAGCTCGTCGTCGGTCAGCTCGACGGCGGGGGTGGCGACGTTCTCGTCGGCGTTCTCCGGAGTGACGTTCTTGTCCTCGCTCATGTGACTCTCCTCAGTCGTTCGTGCGGTTCACTGCGCTCACCGTAGCCAGCGAATTGCGCGCCGGGCAATTGCTGTTCCGCGATTGCGTCACACCATGCCCGCCGGTGATTCTCCACTGCGCGGATCGGTGTTGGAGAACAGGAAGCCGACTTGCTCCGGATGCCGCCACCACCAGCTGAGCAATATACCGGATCGCACGAAGATATGGTCACGTGCCTTTTCGTCGTGGTGGTAATGCCTTTCAAGCTGAGTAAGGTTACCGAGGCGTTCTCGCCAATAGTGATTCGCCGCGGTGCGCAGTTCTTCTCCGGTGAGTGGTGACACCGCCCGATAGGCGTTGATGAAGGCTGCCACCTGTTCGACCGCCATACCACGCCGGTCGCCATAAGTGAACAGAATCATGACCGAACGCACCAGTTCGCTGGCATACGGCAGGCAGCTCAGCCGGTCGAAGTCGACCACGGCGGACACCTCGCCGGACCGCCAGAGCACGTTGAGGCCATGGAAGTCACCGTGCGTCCAGCCGCCTGGCCCGCTCAGTGGGCCCGGCGAGGGCGCCGCGGCCAGCATCGCCTCACGGTCGCGAAGATCCGCCAGCACGAAGCGGTCGAAGGTGCTCAGGCCGGGCAGCCGGGAGATCACGAGCCGGAAGTGCTCCACTTCGCGCAGTGTCTCGGCCGGATCGAAGGGCGGTGGCGCCCGCAGTGGTTCGGCCGCGGGCATGACCTCGCGCAGTCCACTTTGGATTTTCGCGAACAACGTGCCGAGGTCCGCGGCCTGCCGAATGGTCAGCTGTGGTCCCGGGCGGTGAATTCCCGCCGACCATGGATAAACGGCGAACCATCCCTCGCCGGTTTCGGCGAGGGTGTTTCCGGCACGAGTGAGCATCGGGGCCGGGACGGGTAATCCGAGTTCATTGAGCGCGCGGGTCGCGTAGTGGTGCAATTCGGTCTGCGTCACCGAAAGTTCGAGAACCTGTTTGACGAAAAGTCGTCGCCCGTCGTGCGCGACGACTTCCCAGCACCGGTTCATCAGGCCCGTCGTGATATGGCGTGTCCGGCGAATACCGGCGACGCCGAACTGGTGGAGTACTTTTCTCAGGTCGATGCGTCGAAGGTAGGCGACGCGGTGCTGTCCGCGCGTAAATGCCGGTCTTTCGTGAAATCGGCGGAGTGCGGCCGTCGCCGATCCGTGCCGGAGTGTCTCGGGTCGCATGTCCGGTTCTGTGCCAGACTCTTTTCGACCAACGATCGGCGGAAAGGGGCCGGGTCGGCGTGACAGCGACCGTGTTCGGTGACTTCCTCCGGTTCTACCGGCTGCGCCTCGCGCTGACCCAGGAAGAGCTGGCGGAGCGGACCGGCCTCAGCGTGCGGGCGCTCAGCGACATGGAGCGCGGCCGGGCCCGCAGCCCGCACCGGCGCACGGTCGATCTGCTCGTCACCGGGCTCGAGCTGGCCGAGCCGGAGGCGGCCGAGTTCGCCGCGCAGGCCCGCGTCGGCCGCGTGGCGGCCACCGCCGTCGAGAAGCCCGGCCGCGAGCGGGCGCTGGAGTTGAGCGTCGCGCGCGGACTGCCGCCCGTGCTCACCGAGCTCACCGGCCGGGAGGACGAGCTGCGGCTGCTGACCGGCTTCGCGGCCGACGCCGCGTCGTCACCGGGCGCGCAGCTCGTGGTGATCCACGGGCTGCCCGGCGTCGGCAAGTCGGCGCTCGCCGTCGAGGCGGGGAACCGGCTGGCCGAGCGGTTCGCCGACGGCTGTCTCTTCGTCGACATGCGCGGCATGGACCCCGTCCCGTTGACGCCGGAGCAGGCCGTGCACCGGCTGCTGCGTGGGTTCGGCGTCCAGGACCGCTCGATCCCTGTCGACCCCGATGACCGGTTCGCCCTTTACCGGTCGCTGCTCCTGGACCGCGAAGTCCTGCTGATCCTCGAGAATGTCGCGAGCGAGGCGCAGGTCAGGCCGCTGCTGACGGCCAGTCCCGGCACGGTGGTGCTGGTGACCAGCCGCAAGACGCTCGCGGGGTTGAGCGCGCACCACCGGCTGGAGCTCGGGCTGCTCGGCGAGGACCAGGCCGTCCGGCTGCTCGCCGTCGTCGCGGGCGCCGCGCGGGTGAGCGCGGAGCCGGACGCGGCGCGGCGGATCGCGCGGCTGTGCGACGGGGTGCCGCTGGCGCTGCTCATCGCGGGCAACCGGCTGGCCAGCAGGCCACAGTGGACGATCGAAAGCCTGGCGGCGCAGCTCGCGGACGAGCGGCGCCGGCTGACCGTGCTCGCCGCCGGCGACCTTCAGGTGCGGGCGGCGTTCGAGATCTCCTACCACCAGCTGTCGCCCGAGGCGGCGCGGATGTTCCGGCTGGTGGCACTGATGCCCGGTCCGGAGACGACGGTCGAGGCCGCCATGGTGCTAGCCGGGGAGCCGGCCGCGCGGGTGGAGGCGGCGCTCGAGGAACTCGTCGACGCGAGCCTGCTCAGCGACCCCGGCGCGGCGGGCCGCTACACCTGCCATGACCTGCTGCGCGTGTTCGCCAGGGAACGGCTGGAACTCGACGAGCCGCCCGAGGCCGCCGAGGCGGCGGGTGAGCGGATCCGGGGTTGGCTGGTCGCGGTCGCGACCAAGGCCGGGCTGTTCTTCGACCCCGACCGCGCGGGCACGGCTGCCCCGATCGACGGCCCGGACCCGGTGCCCGACCGGGCGGCCGCGAAGCGGTGGCTGGTGGCCGAGCAGGCCAACTGGCACGGCGCGCTCAGCGCGGCCGTCGAGCGCGGCGAGCATCGCAAGGTGCTCGACCTGGCCACCGGGATGTACTGGTACTCGTACCTGAACGGGGTCGGCGAGCTGTGGCAGGGCGTGTTCGAGGCCGGGGTGGCGGCCGCGCGGGCGCTGGGCGACGCCACGGCGACCGCCGAGCAGCTGAACTGCCTGGCCTGGGTGCGGTACGCGCTGTGCGAGCAGCCGCGCGAGGCGCTGGAGGTCAACGAACTCGCGGTGCGCGCCGCGGTCGAAGCGGGCGACCTCGTTTCCGAGGCGTGGTCCTGGTACTGCCGCGCGAGCATCGAGCTGCGGCTGGGTTCGCCCGCCGAGGCGATCGCCATCGCGCGGCGGTCGGTCGGCCTGTTCGAGAGCGCGGGCTACCAGGTGGGCAGTCATCTCGCCATGTCGATGTTGGGCGTGCTGCTGCACGCGGCGGGCGAGTTCGCCGAGGCGGTCACCGTGAACCAGGCGAGCCTGTCCTATTTCCGGGCGGCCGAAGGGAAGCTGGGCGAAGACGAGCTACTCGGCCTCGGCCTGGTGCTGATCCGCTGCGCGGACACCTCGGCCGCCGTCGGGGACGTGCCCGCCGCGCTGGACCTGCTGGACGAGGCCGAAGAGCTGTTCGCCAAGTACGGGGTGGACGCCGGCCTGGCGCGGGTGCGGTTCACCAGGGGCAAAGCGCTCATCGCCGCGGGCGACCTCGCTGCGGCAGGCGCGCAGCTGGTGTCGACATTGGAGCAAGCGCGCTGGCCGGAGATCCGGATCGAGATACTCGTGCTGCTCGCCGACCTGGCGGGCAAGACCGGCGAACCCGCGCGCGCCAGGGAATACCGGGTGCGCGCACTGGCCGAATGCGCCCGATACGACGCGCCCGGCGTCAGGGTCGCCGCCTCCAGGCTGGCGGCCGAGCTGGGCCTCGTGAGTGTTCAGACCGGTTAGAACCCAATGCCGGGCAGTTAAGGATCGGGCCGCTGACTGTGGCCGGGTCTTCGCGAAACCCGAGTTTGGGCCAGTAGATGGCCAAAACTCGGGTTTCGCGTGCTCACGCGTCGCTTGACAACGCAAGCCAAGCCTTAACTGCCCAGCATTGGCTTAGAACCGGCCGCGTCACTCACGACCCCCCGGCCCGGCCGGGGTGGGGAAGGCACGTCGTCTTTGAATTTTCACCCAACTATTCGGCCTGGTCGTGTGTGCGGATCACCTCGACTTTCTTGCCTGGAATACTTACCGGCGGAAATTCCCGGTCGCCATGCAGAACGACCGGCAGAACATTCACCAGGAAATCTGCCGGTCGTTCTGCCGGGCGGCCCCATAACCTTGATTTGATCTTCGGGAAAAGCCGCTCGACACGCGCTGGCCTGTGTGAATTCGTGGTAGGTGCCACGGATGGGCCGGGTGAGCTACCCTCGGTGGAGGATTTACGAGAAAGCGGTTTCCCGCTATGGTTCCGGGATCAATCCAAGGTCGTTTATGTGCGGCTTATGAACGATCTGTGAACATTATTCATAAAGCATCCAAAACATTGATTCGAAACTGGTTCGTGACACCTCCCGGCTTTGCCGTCACAGGCGTTTCCTTGCCTGTGACCGCCGGCATCGCCCGCGCGGACCGGGGTTTCGCACGAGGGAGAACGCATGACGTCGACCGCGATCCGCTACACGATCGAAGAGCTCTCGACCGCCATCGGCATGTCGACCCGCAACATCCGGGCGCATCAGACGCGCGGACTGCTGCCCGCGCCGATCAGGGACGGCAGGACCGTCTTCTATGGACTGGCGCACGCGCGGCGGCTCCAGCACATCATGTCCCTGCAGAAACAGGGGTTCAACCTGGTCTCCATCGCCGCGGTGCTGGGCACCGGCACGGCCGACCGCGACCTCGAGCGGCTCACCTCGGCCATGGGCGACATCGCCCGTGACCACCCCGGCATCTTCTACTCGCTCAACCGGCACGGGATGCTCGGCTGGGACGAGTCCGGCGAGGTCAGGATCGCGCGGCCGGGTGTGCTGCGCGCGGCCGTCGACATGGCGAAGGCCGGGGTGCCGCCGCTGGCGACGCTGCGGTTCCTCGGCGAGGTGATGGACAAGGTCGGCTCGGTCGCGGGCACGCTCGTCGACTCCTCCGCCGATCGGCTGGCCGGAATGCGGTCGCAGCCCGCCGTCGCCGAGTCCGATCTCGACGGCATGGTCGCCACTTTCGGGCAGGGGCTGGTCGAGCTGCTGGTCGGCGCTTTCCGCGCCGCCGTGGAGCATCGCAGCCAGGCCGTCGTCGAAGGCGCGATGTGGAAAACGGGCGATGCCGATCCGTGGGTCGAGGACGCCATCGTCCATGAGAACGGGTGACATGAGAACGGATGACACGGATCGGTGTCACGGCGATCCGGCCCGGCGGCACGGAACCAAGTCATCAGCCGGAACGCGGTGTTCAGTGGGTTAGCTTCTGCCGACGAGAAAGAGTTTGCGGCCCGAGGGGTTGGACAAATGCGCAGAACAAGTGGAGCGGTCCTCGCACTGACGGCGATCGTGGCCGTTTCGGGGTGCGGCGCCGCGGAGTCGGCGCCCTCGGCGGCCGAGTCCGGGCTGACCAAAGACCAGGCTCAGACGATTCTGCGGGAATTCGACGAGGGTGATTCCGCCGCCACCACCAGTGGTGATCCCGCCGCGCTCGCGAAGCACGAAGCCGAACCCCTGCTTTCCGCGTCGATCGCGGCGTCGAGGCGCGCGAAACAAGAGAATCGGCCCCAGCCCGGATTCACCCATCGCGACCCGCTTTTCGCACTACCGGGGCGCGCCGCGGACTGCCTGCTCGTTTCCGGCAAGGTCAGCCTGCTCGGTGAGGAACTCAGCAAGCAGTCCGTCAGCCATTTCGCCAAGGACGCCTCCGGCGCGTGGAAAATGGACAACAGCATCAACCTCACCCAGGGCGCCGCGACCTCGGTCGCCGGCTTCGGGCAGGGCGGCGCGGTCAGCGGGTTCCCCGCCGACGACGTCAAGGCGAAGCTGCGTGACGAGCTGTTCGCCCGCACGACCGGCACCGGGACCCCCGGCGGCGGCACCGTCGCGCCGAGTCCCGTGCTGGACAACCAGTTCGCCGCCGGGTGGAAGACCTATGAGCAGACGCTCGCCGGCCAGCAGCGGAAAGTGAAGCGGCGGCTCGACGGCGCGGTGTGGTCCGCGTGCGGCGCGCCGGTCGGCGGCGGGACCGTCGTCTTCGTGACCGTGCGCGTCACGGACGTACTCGAGTCGACCGGCGGCGCGCCGGTCGAGCTGGCGGCGGGGACCCCCGACCTGGTGGCGACCGGGCATGCCGAGGCCGTTCGCGGCACTTCGGTCGAGATCTCCCGCGCCGAATCGTTCTTGTTGCTCATCCCGGCAGGCGGCCCCGCCGCCGTGCTCGGGCTGAGCGACACGGCCACCGCCGTCACCGGCCACTGAGGCACGGGAGAAAACCGATGCGGCGACCCAGGCTGCGAGCCGATTACCAAGCGGTCAGGCTGACCGGCGAAGACGGGGCCTATCTCGTCGTGGCCGGTGAGACCCGCGAGTTCGTGATCGAGGACGCGGTGGCCGCCGAACTCAGCGGCCTGCTCGACGGCACCCGGCCGTTGTCGGAACTCATCCGGCTGACCGCCGAAAGCCATCCGATCGACCACGTCGCGCGGGCGCTGGGACGGCTCGGCAGGCTGGGCGTGCTCGCCGACGGGCCCGCCGGAGTCGACGAGCGGCGCGCGGCGGCCTGGGACGCACGGGAGATCGCCCCGGACGCCGCGGAGTCGTGGCACGCGACCGGCGCGGTGACCGTCGCCGACCTCGGCGCGGACGGCGGGCTGGCCGAGCGGCTGCGCGCCATCGGCGTCCCGGCGCTGGACGGTGACGCCGTGTCGGCGCCCCTGGGCTCGCTCGTGGTGGTTTCGGCCGCGCGGTACACCGATCCGCGGCTGGCCGCCGTCAACGACCACTGCCTGGAAACCGGCCGGGAGTGGCTGCTGGTCCGGCCGGTCGGCAACGTGCTGCTGCTCGGCCCGCACTTCGTGCCGGGCAAGACCGCCTGCTGGGACTGCCTGCGCCGCCGCTGGCACGACAACGAGCAGGTCGGGAACTTCCTGCGGGACGCGGCGCCGGGCAACCCGGCCGCCACCACCGCCGCGCTGCCGTCGACGGCCACCGCGCTGGCCGGGCTGCTGGCCGCCGAACTGCCGGTGATCGCCGCCGCGGGCTGGTCACCCCGGCTGAGCGGGCGGTTCACCGCGCTGGACACCCGCGACCTGACCACCACCTCGCACGAGCTGATCCGGCTGCCGCACTGCCAGGCCTGTGGCAGTGGCGGCGTGATCGGCAACCCCGTCCGCGTCGACCTGACCAGCCGAGCCGCCGACGCGGGCGCGCGCACCGAGAGCGCCGAATCGACCTGCCGCCGGTTGACCCGGCACGTGAGCCGCTACGTCGGCGCCGTCACCGCGCTCGAACCGCTGGGGGATCAGGACGGGCCGGTCTTCACCTTCGGAGCTGGCCACAACTTCGCCGTCGCGACGAACCCGGTGCTGCTCAAGCGAAATCTGCGCGGGCTCAGCGGCGGCAAGGGCCGGACCGAAGCCCAGGCGAAGGCCAGCGCGCTCGGCGAGGCGATCGAGCGGTACAGCGGGGTCTGGCGTGACGACCGCCAGGTCCTCCGCTCGGCTTACGCGGACCTGGCACCTGGATCCGCGGTGCCACTGCGCGAACTGCTGCTTTTCTCGGACCGGCAGTACGACCGGCGCGCCGAACTCAACCCCGGTCTCGGCCGCTTCCACCAGATTCCCCGCCGGTGCCCCGACGACCAGCGGATCGACTGGTCGGCCGCGTGGTCGCTGACCGGCGGCGAAACCCGTTACCTGCCTTCGGTCTACTGCTGGTACGGCCACCCGGACAGCGCCACCGGCATCAGCGCCGCCGACTCGAACGGCTGCGCCGCAGGCAATGTCCTCGAAGAGGCCATCCTGCAAGGGTTCTGCGAACTGGCCGAGCGCGACAGCGTCGCGTTGTGGTGGTACCACAGCGCTTCCCGCCCCGGCGTCGACCTCCGCTCGTTCGACGATCCGTGGATCGAGCTGCTGTTCCGCGACTTCCGCGACCGGCTCGGCCGCGAGCTGTGGGCGCTGGACCTCACCGCCGACCTCGGCATCCCGGCGTTCGCCGCGGTGTCGCGGCGCACCGACGGGCCGGAGCGGGTGCTGCTTGGCTTCGGCGCGCATCTCGACCCGCGCGTGGCGCTCACCAGGGCACTGACCGAGGTGAGCCAGTTCCTGCCGATGGCCGAGCGGATCGCGCGGGGCGGCGGCTCCGAGGACGAGGAGACCGCGCGGTGGCTGAACACCGTCGAGGTCGCCGATCAGCCATGGCTGCTGCCGGACCCGGATCGGCCGTTCGTGACCGCGGAAAGCCGGTCCTCGCTGGCTTCCGGTGACCTGGCCGATGACGTGCGCCTGTGCGTGCGCCGCGCGGCGGACGCCGGGCTGGAGGTGCTGGTGCTGGACCAGTCCAGGCCCGAGATCGACCTCAAGGTGGCCAAGGTGGTCGCGCCGGGGCTGCGCCATTTCTGGCGCAGGCTCGGCCCCGGACGGCTCTGGGACGTGCCCGCCGCGCCGGTGCCCGATGAGTCGCAGTGCAACCCACTCAGTGTGTTCTTCTGACGAGACTGGCGAACAGATGATCCGAAACACCGAGAGCTATCGCCTCCGCTCCGACGCGACCCTCACCACCACGCCCGACGGCCAGGTGGTGCTCGAACAGTCCCGGTTCCGCCTCCGGCCGGGCGGGCTGGACGTGAGCAGGCGCGCGCTGCTGCTCAGGCTGTCCGAAACCTGGGTGAGCGACCTCGACGTCGCGAGGCTCATCACCGGGTTCGACGGCGAGAGCAAGATCCTGCCCGCCCAGCTGCTGATCCGGCGGCTCATGTCGCATTCGTGGCTGCAGCGGCGGATCTCCTTCGGTGGCCGCCCGCTGATCGACATCAGCCCGCGCGGGGTCGGGGCGGGCGGGACGCGCACCCGCCGCGCGCATGTCGCGGCGACGCCGTACCGGCTCTCGCGATTCGCCGTCATGCGCGGGGAAGGCGGCCGGATGATCGTCCATTCGCCACTGAGCAACATCCAGATTTCCTGTGTACAGGCGGAATTGGGCGCGCTGCTGGTGCTGGCAGCGACCGGCGGCTGCACGGTCGCCGACATCGCCAAGCGCGCGGACACGGATCTGCTGACCGCCGGGCTGCTGCTCGACGAGCTGCTCACCGCCGGGGTGCTCGTGTCCCATGACGAAAGCGAGGCCGAGACGACCGCGGCGCCCATGGCGCTGTGGTCGCCGGAAGAACTCTGGCTGCACGACCGCACCCGGCCGATGAACCACGCCGACCCGATCGGCGGTACCTACCGGTTCCGCGGCGTCATCGAGCCCGAGCCGCTCGCGTACCGGTTGCCGCGCGCCGGCGCGCCGATCGCGCTGCCGGAACCCCAGCACGGCCAGGATTCCTTGCAGGAATTGGCTTCCCGGCGCAAGAGCGTCCGGCGGCACGACGACGCGAACCCGATCACCGCCGCTGAACTGGCCGAATTCCTGTACCGCGTCCAGCATCTCGAGCCCGCCGGTGAGCAAGCCGGCGAGATGGAGACCGGGAAACGCCCGTACCCCGGCGCCGGGTCCATCGCCGAGCTGGAGATCTACCCGTTGATCTCCCGTTGCGACGGCCTCGAGCCCGGGCTCTATCACTACGACTCCGTGCGGCACGCGCTCGAACTCGTGTCGGCGCACAACGCCGAGACGGCCAAGCTGGCGTCCTTCGCCACCGCGGCTTCGGTGATGCCTTCGCCGCCCCAGGTGCTGTTCGTGATCACGGCGCGGGTCCAGCGGCTGATGTGGAAGTACGAGGGCATCCCGTACGCGCTCGCGCTCAAGGACGCGGGCGTGCTCACCGGCTGGATGTACCTGGTGGCCACCGCGATGGGCCTCGCGCCCTGCGCGCTCGGCGCGGGCGACTCCGCCACCTTCACCGCGCTGTCCGGGCTCGACCCGCTCCGCGAACCCAGCATCGCCGAGTTCACCCTCGGCTCTCTGCCACCCGCGACCGAGGAGGACTGATGAAGTTCCGCCGCGAAGCCTTACGCACGCTCGAATCACCCGAACAGCTGGACGAGGTCTCCCGGCTCGCCCCGGTTCCCGCGTGGCTGACCACCCTGGTGATGGCCGTCGTCGTGCTGGTGACCGGCGCGTGGGCCGCTTTCGGCACCGTGCCGAGAACCGTGTCCGCGCAAGGGGTCCTGACCCACTTCGCCGGTGTGTCCGCTTTGGACGCCACTGAACAGGGGCAGGTCGGTGCCGTGTGGACGGCGCCGAACCAGCGCGTCGAAAAGGGCCAGCCGCTCTACAGCGTGCTCGGCCGCGACGGCACGACCAAGACCGTCGTGTCGCCGTGGACCGCCCATGTCATCAGCCTGGTCATCTCACCGGGCCAGTGGCTGGAGCCCGGCAAGAAGGTCGCCGACCTCGAACGCCTCGACACCCCAGGCGACCGGCTGCGTGCCCTCGTCTACGTCCCGGCGGGCTCCGCGCCGCTGCTCTATCCCGGCATGCACGTCGAGCTGACCACCTCGGCCGCGCCGGTCAACGTCTACGGCTCGTTCGCCGGGACGGTGTCCTCGGTCGGCTCGTTCCCCGA
The DNA here is from genome assembly GCF_900107045.1 of Amycolatopsis xylanica. Classification (GTDB taxonomy): domain Bacteria; phylum Actinomycetota; class Actinomycetes; order Mycobacteriales; family Pseudonocardiaceae; genus Amycolatopsis; species Amycolatopsis xylanica. Next base: position 300,855 of record NZ_FNON01000008.1, on the reverse strand, counting down.
GACCGACGCCTCGCTGCACGCGTTCCTCGGCGACGCCCGCGATGTCCGGCCGTTCCTCGGCTCCGGCCCGGTCGTCGCGGTCACGGTCGACCTCGTCTCGGTGCCGGACACCGCGACCGGGCTCAAGTGGTCGCGCACCGCCCCGCCGTTCGCGCTGAACTCGCAGAGCGAGGTGTCGGCGGCCTTCACGGTCGCCGACGAGCACCCGATCTCGTGGCTGGTCGGCCGATGACCGCCGCCGAGACCCGGCCGAGGACCAAGCGCGTCCGCACGCCGACGCTGATCCAGATGGAGGCGACCGAATGCGGCGCCGCTTCGCTCGGCATCGTGCTCAGCCACTATGGGCGGCATGTCCCGCTTGAGGAGCTGAGGCAGACCTGCGGGGTCAGCCGGGACGGCTCCAGCGCGTCGAGCGTCGTCAAGGCCGCGCGCAAGTACGGGCTCACCGCGAAGGGCCGTCAGTGCGACATCGCGGGCTTGGCCGAACTGCAGTTGCCTTCGATCCTCTACTGGCGGTTCGAGCACTTCCTCGTGTTGGAAGGCCTGAGCCGTAAGAAGGTTTGGCTCAACGATCCCGCGCTAGGGCAGCGCGCGGTGCCGTGGGAGGAGTTCGAGCGGTCCTACACCGGCATCGCGATCGAACCCGCGCCCGGCCCGGAGTTCCGCCGCGAAGGCCGGGCGTTCAGCCTGCTCGCCGCGATGGGACGACGCTGGCGCAACCTCGGCTCGGTCATCCCGCAGACCATCCTGCTGGGCCTGCTGATCGCACTGGTCGGCATCGCTTTGCCCGCGCTGGCCAGGGTTTTCGTCGACCGGGTGCTGCTCGGCGGTGACGCGGGCGCGTCGGCGGGGCTGGTGTCGGCGCTGGTGGTCGCCACGGTGATGACCTTTGTGGCGAGCCTGCTCCAGCAGCGGTTGCTGACCCGGGCCGAGACCGCTGTGGCGCTGGGGAGCGCGTCACGGCTGTTCCGGCACATGCTCAAGCTGCCACTGGGTTTCTTCAACCAGCGGCTTTCCGCGGACCTGGCCCGCCGGGTGCGGACCAACGACCAGGTCGCCGACATCTTCACCCGGCGGCTCGCGGCGACCGCCGTCGACTTGGCGCTCGTGCTGGCTTATGGCGTGCTGCTGTGCGGCTACGACCTCGTGCTCGGCTTGTGCGCCATGGTGTTCTCCGGGCTCAACGTGGCGGTGCTGCGATTCCTGTCGTCGATGCGGACCGCGGCCGTCGCCGGGCTGCAAGCCGAGCGCGGCAGGCTGTTCTCCACCGTCTACACCACGATTTCGATGATCGAGACGATGAAGGCGAGCGGGCAGGAGGACCTGAGCTTCCAGCAGTTCGCCGCCCGCCAGGCCGCGGTGACCACCGGCCAGCAGAAGGCGGGCATCCCGTCGGCGGTGTTCGCCGTGGTGCCCGCGCTGCTCGCGGCGGTGAACACCGCGGTGCTGCTGGTGCTGGGCAGCGGTCTCGTCGTGACCGGCGCGCTGACCGTCGGCCTGCTGGTCGCCATGCAGGGCCTGGTGACCGCGATGAACCGGCCGATCTCGAACCTGAGCGCGATCAGCGCGCAGGTCCAGGAGATCGGCGTCGACCTCAAGCGCCTGGAGGACGTCGAGCACTACCCGGCCGAGACCAGGCCGCGCTCGGCGGCCGTCCTGGCCCCGCTCGAAGGGCATGTCGTGCTCGACAAGGTCACCTTCGGCTACAACCCGCTGCTTCCGCCGCTGCTCAAGGACTTCTCGCTCGATCTGCCACCGGGTTCGCGGGTCGCGCTGGTCGGCGGCTCGGGCAGCGGCAAGTCGACGGTCGGCAGGCTGCTCGCCGGGCTGTATCAGCCGTGGTCGGGGCGGATCACGATCGACGGCCGTGAACCCGGCGAACTCGACCATGACCTCTGGGCGGCGACCATGGCCATGGTCGACCAGGACAAGGTGATGTTCGAGGGCTCCGTGCGCGACAACATCACCCTGTGGGACCCGACCATCGGTGACGACGAGATCGTCGCCGCCTTGCAGGACGCGTGCATCCACCGCGAGGTCGCGGGGCGGCCGGGCGGCCTGGCCGGTGCCGTGCACGAAGGCGGCCGCAACTTCTCCGGCGGCCAGCGGCAGCGCCTGGAGATCGCGCGGGCGCTGGTCCGGCGGCCCCGGCTGCTCATCCTCGACGAGGCGACCAGCGCGCTCGACACCGAGACCGAGCGGATCATCGACGCGAACCTCAGGCGGCGCGGCGCGACCTGCCTGATCATCGCCCACCGGCTCTCCACCGTCCGCGACTGCGACCAGATCATCGTGCTCGACCACGGCACGGAAGCCGAGCGAGGCACCCACGACGAGCTGGTCAGCCTCGACGGCGCCTACGCGGGCCTCATCAGGCACTCGGCTCAGGAAGGTGCGGTATGACCACCACCGACTGGTCCCTGCTGACCGAACTGGCGCACGCGCCGTTCACCGAACCGCGGCTGCTCGGCAGCGACCGGACCGTCCACCTGGTCGAGGACGGCGCCGCCGACCTCTTCGCGGTGCGCACCGCGCCGGACGGAACGGTCTCGCGCCAGCACTTCGTCGCCCGGTTCCCGGCCGCCAGCGTGTTCCCTTCGGCGGGTGTCGAGGGGGAGTGGCAGCTGAAACTGGTGCCACTGCCCGGAACCCGGCTGCGTGAACTCGATCTCGGCCGTCTGGCCAAGCTCGAGGACCTGGTCCGCGGCACGGGCGGGCAACCGTCCGGCGAGTCCTGGTGCGCGCACGGCGATCTCATCGCGGTCGTGCTGATCCGCGCGGTCGACCGCGGCCTGCAGGCGCTCACCGACGCGCTGCGGCTCGCCGTGGCGCCCCGGGACGCCGCCGTGCTCCGGCCCCGGGAAATCGTTTCGGTGCAAGCGGAACGCTCCGTCGTCGGCGGCCGCCCCTGCTGGCTCCGGCTGGCCGACGGCGTCGTCCGGAAGAACGGCGAGCCGCGCTACACGGTGACCGCGGGGCAGGAAGCGGTGTTCCTCGGCCGCAACGACTGGGTGCTCGCCACCGAGGACTCCGTGGTCGAGCTGCTCAGTACTTACGACCTGTTGCTGGCAGGTGATTTCTCGCAGGCGATCAGCCACGGCACGGCCAGGCTGATGGCCACCGTCCGCGAGCGCGCCGCCGGTGACGACACGGACTTCCTGCGCACACTCGAAGAACGCAAGCACGCCGACCGGGTCGCGGTGGCGGTGACCGCACGGCGTGCGCTGGGTGCGCTCGGCAGCAAGGCCTCGGTCGACGGCGACGGCTCACCCGCCGCCCAGCGCGGAGGTGCCTGGGCGGCCGAAGTGCTGCGGGTGGTCACCGAACACGCGAGTGTGACCGTCGTCGAACCGGCTGACCGTGGCAAGGACACCACCGACAGCCGCGAAGAACTTCGCGCCGTGGCAAGGAATTCCGGCATCCAGCTGCGTCAGGTCCGGCTGCGGACCGGCTGGTGGCGTGAGGACGGCGGGCCGTTCATCGGGTGGCGCCGGGCAGGCGACGACCTGGTCGCCGTCCCGCTGCTGTTCTCCCGCGGTCGCTATTGGACGGTCGATCCGCAGACCAGGGCCCGCACGGCGGTGGACGCCGCCGCGGCCGGGGCGTTCGACGAGAGCGCGACGCTGCCGCAGCTGCCGCTGCCGGCGGCCGCGACGTTGAAACACCTGCTGCGCTGGGGCTTGCTCGGCAACACCCGGGAAATCCGTTCGATGCTCGTGACCGGCACGCTGGTCGCGGCGCTCGGGCTGGCGACGCCGGTGCTGATCGGCACCGTGCTGAGCCACCTGGTGCGCGGTGACCTGCGCGAACTGCCATGGAACACCGTGCTCTACGCGGCGAGCGCGATCGTCGCGGCGGCGCTCGGCGTCGTGCTGAACCTGCGCACCCTCCGCTTCGAGGACCGGTTCGAATCCGGCGTGCAGCTCGCGCTGTGGGACCGGCTGATCCGGCTGCCGGTGCGGTTCTTCACCAAGACGACGAGCGGCGCGCTGGCCAACAAGGTGCTCGGCCTCGCCTACGCCCGCCAGGCGTTGAACGGCCTGGTGACGCGTTCGCTGCTCGCGCTGCTGACCGCGGGCGCCGGGCTGGTGTTCGTGTTCGCGGTCGACGCGTTCTTCGCGTGGATCGGCGCCGGGCTGGTGCTCGGCGTGGTGGTGCTGAGCGTCGTGCTCGGCAGGTCGGTGGCACGCAGGCAGCGGGCCGCGCTGCCGCTGGAGCATCAGGCGGCCGCGACCACCAACGAGATCTTCACCGGCATCACCAAGATCAAGCTCGCCGCGGCCGAGCACCGGGCGTTCAGCCGCTGGGCGGAGGCGACGGTGGGCGCGCGGTCGGCCCAGCAGAAGGTCCGCCACGTCCAGTCGCTGATGGCCGCGCTCGCCGTGACCCTGCCGATCGCCGGTCAGCTGGTGATGTTCGCGGTGATGGCCGGTCCGCTGAGCGGGAAGGTGCCGGTCGACCGGTTCTTCGCGCTGAACGCGGGTTTCGCCTTGCTGCTGCAGTCGATGCTGACCCTGCTGACCGCGACCGTGGACCTCGTCGCGGTGCTGCCGCGGATCGAAGGACTGTCCGACGTGCTGTCCGCGCGCCCCGAGTACGAGCCGAGCCGGTTCTCCACGGCCGAGCTGGGTGGCGAGATCGAGGTCATGAACCTGACGTTCGCCTACCCCGGCGAGGACACGCCGGTGCTCGACGACGTCTCGCTGCGGGTGCGGCCCGGCCAGTTCGTCGCGGTGGTCGGGCCGAGCGGTTCCGGCAAGTCGACGCTGCTGCGGCTGCTGCTCGGGTTCGAAGCGCCGCGCTCGGGCGCGGTGCTCTACGACGGGCAGGATCTCGCGGAGCTCGACGTGCAGGCGGTCCGCAGGCAGTGCGGGGTCGTGCTGCAGGACGGGCAGCTGTTCGGCGGCACCATCCGGGAGAACATCTGCGGCGCGAATCCCCTTCCGCTGGACCAGGTCTGGGAAGCGGCGAAGATGGCGGGCCTCGACGAGGACATCGGCCGGATGCCGATGGGGATGAACAGCCTCGTCTCGTTCGGCGGCGGGACACTGTCGGTCGGCCAGCGCCAGCGGGTGCTGATCGCCAGGTCGCTGGTGTCGAAACCCCGCGTCCTGTACTTCGACGAGGCGACCAGCGCGCTGGACAACCGCACGCAGGAGATCGTCACCGCGAGCACCCAGCAGCTGGCCGCGACCAGGTTCGTCATCGCGCACCGGCTGTCCACCGTGGCGAACGCCGACGTCATCGTCGTGCTCGACCGCGGCCGGATCGTGCAGCAGGGCACTTACCGCGACTTGTTCTCCGACACCGGAGGCCTCTTCCACCAGCTGGCGAAACGGCAGCTGTGGGAGGCCTCCGCTGGGGAAACAGAACCAGGCCGGGCCGTTCCGGCCTGATCGGCAGAAGAAGGAGACAAACCCATGGATCCCGCACAGCGCGCGGCGTTCGTCGCGAACTACAGCACCCTGGTCGCGGCCGTCTGGTCCGACCCCAACAAGGAGGAGGCGCTGGTCCAGAACCCGGAGAAGCTCGTCGCCGAGTTCGGCATCGAGGTGCCCGAAGGCGTCATGCTCTCGATCGAGCGCGACGGCTCCGACGTGGGCGGTGGCCTGCAGACGCAGGTCGACGCGTGGCAGAACGCCGCCGAACTCGGCGTGCTCACGCTCTACATCCCCACGGCGGACTTCGCCGGAACGCGTGAGCTGGCCGAAGAGGAGCTGGACTCACTGGTCGCCGGGCTCGACTCGTCCTGCGCCTGCTGCTCACCCTGCTGCTCAGTCTGAGCAGGCGTGGTGGGTTCCTCCGGGGGCCCACCACGCCCGTGCATCGAGAGGCTTCCCATGCACCTGGGCATCGCCATCGACGGCGAGTTTTCACTGGCGGAGTACGCGAACCTGGCCAGGCGTGCCGAGAACGCGAAGCTGGATTTCGTTTCGCTGGGCGACTCGGGGGTGGCCGACCCGGTGACCGTGCTCGCCGGGATCGCGCCACTGACGTCCGCGATCGGCCTGCTGGCGACGGTGGGCACGACGTTCACCGAGCCTTACACCGTCTCGAAATCGATCGCGACGCTCGATCATGTCAGCCATGGCCGAGCGGGCTGGCGCGTGCGGGTGTCCGCCGATGAGGTGGCGCGCTACGGCCGGGTCCCCGCGGCGGATCCTCTTGCCGAGGCTGCCGAGTTCGTCGAGGTGGTGACCCGGCTGTGGGACAGCTGGGAGGACGGCGCCGAGATCCGCGACCGGGGCACCGGGCGTTTCCTCGACCGCGCGAAACTGCACCGGCTGGACCACGAAGGGCGGTACTTCAGCGTCCGCGGCCCCGCGGTGATCCCGCGGCCGCCGCAGGGGCGTCCGGTCATCGTGGATGGTCCAGGCGCCGACATGGTGTTCGTCAAGGACTTCGGTTCGGTTGGCGGCAGGACGATCCTCGAAGTCCCTGTGTCCTTTGAGGACTCGGCAAGGCAGCTTGCCGACGATCTGATCCGCTGGCATGGCCTCGTCGACGGGTTCCACCTCTTGCCGGCGACGTTGCCGGACACGCTCGATTGGTTCGCCGGCGAAGTCGTGCCGATACTCATGGCTCGCGGGGCTTTTCGCACCGAGTATCGCGGGACCCACTTCCGTGACCGCCTGGTTCGCTCGGAGGCGGCCTGATGCATCTGGGTGTGCTGTTCCCGTCCAGTCAGCTGACCGTCTGGGCCGATTCCCCGGTGGGCAGCCACATCGCGCTCGAGTCGTTCACCCACCTCGCACGGACCGCAGAACGTGGTTGCTTCGATTTCCTGATCCTCGCCGACCATCCCCGCCAGGCCGAGCACCTCGGCGAATTCTTCGAACTCGGCGTCGCGGGCGAGCCCGACCAGATCACCCTGCTGAGCGCGGTCGCCGCGTCGACCAGTCACCTCGGCCTGGTCGCCACGGTCAACGCCACCTTCAACGAACCGTTCGACATCGCACGGCGCCTGAGCACGCTCGACCGGCTGTCGGGTGGCCGCGCCGGCTGGAACGTGGTCACCACCTCGGACGCGGCGACCGGCGCGAACTTCCGCAGGGGCGGCTACCTGCCCCACGCCGACCGCTACCGGCGAGCCGCCGAGTTCGTCGACGTGACCAGGAAAATCTGGGCGGGCGGCCGGTTCGAACACCATGGCCCGCAGTTCTCGGTCAGCGGCGAGTTCGCCGCCCCGCCGTCCCCGCAGGGAACCCCGCTCATGCTGCAGGCGGGCATGTCCGAGCAGGGCCGCGAATTCGGCGCCGCCTACGCGGACGTCGTCTACAGCGGCTGCAAGGGAGAGGCGGGCCGCGCGTTCTACCGCGACCTGCGTCCCCGCTTCGCCCGCCACGGCCGCACCCCGAAGGTCATGCCGGGCGTGTCGTTCGTACTCGGCGACAGTCCGGAAGAGGCCCGCGAGAACGCCCGCGCCGCGCGGTTGCAGGAGGTCTGCCCACGCCGAGCGTTGTGGTATCTCGAACGCTTCTGGGGCCGCGATCTGTCCACATGCGACCCGGACGGCCCACTGCCCGATCTGGACCCGGACCTCACCACCGCCCCCGACCCCGTCGCCCGCGCCACCCGCATCGAGAAATGGCGCGCACTCGCCGCGGAGCAACGGCTCAGCATCCGCGAGCTGGTACTCAAGCTGACCGACCCGAAGCCGTTCACGGGCACACCGCGCCAAGTGGCCGCGGCGATGGACGACTACGTCCGCGGCGGCGGCTCGGACGGCTTCATCCTGGTACCCCGGTCCGCCCCGCGCGGCCTCGACGAATTCGTGGCCAAGGTCGTGCCCGAGCTCCGCGACCGCGGCGCCCTCCGCCCCGAGTACTCGGCCACCACCCTCCGCGGCCACCTGGGGTCGTGAGTGTTCCGGCCGGTTCTAACCGGCGAAAACACTCACGACTCCCCACTCGGCAGGCCCGCCCGACTACCCGCGTAGCCCGCATTGGGTGAGGAAGGCCCTCACCCAGCTGCCCCGCGACACGCCATGTTCGGTTTTCCCCTCAATAACCGGCCGGAACACTCACGAGGCTTGGAGTAGCCTGCCGGGTAAGGCGCAGGCGGCGATGACGGCCAGCGCGGCGGGCCGCCAGACCGGGCAATGCCGCATGCCGCCCGCCAGGAAGAGCGACTTCTCGTCAGGCGCCGGGTCGTAACCGGTCCGGGATCCCACCACGAGAGTCTCAGTCACGGTCCCCAGGGTACTCGGCGGATCGATGTTCCTTTCCGGCAAGGTATTACACGCTTTGATGGCACGCGCCGGAATTCATTGCCCAGCGCCGAAAAGCTCGAATAACGTGATCTCAGTCGCCCGAAACGGGCGGGGCACACTTTGACAAAGGGAGAAACCATGGCTGAGGAAAAGGTCAACCCGGAGACCGCCGCGAACACCGAGATCGAGGACGCCGACCTGGACGGCCTGGCCGGCGGCTTGGAACGTATCTGACGAACCAGGCTGGGCCGTGAGCGGGCACGCGAGCTGCCCGTCCACGGCCCGCCGCCGTCCGGATTGGACCGCGATGGAACTCACCGGTGAGCAGGCCAGCGCGTTCGCGCGGGCCAATGCGGAACTCGCCGCCTCGGTCGCCAGCGAACGAGTGGCGGCCAAGCGGGAAAAAATCGAAAGAATGCTCGGTTTCGATCGCGAAGCGGGCGAAGAAAGGTTGAACCGGCTGCTGCGGCACGCCGTCGCGCGGGTTCCCTTTTACCGGGACGGTCCATCCGCCTTCAGTGATTTCCCGCTCGTCGGCAAAGCCGATTTGCGGGACCGATTCTTCGACTTCCTCAGCCGCGGGCCGGATGGCCGGATGGAACCGGGGACGTATTTCCTCAACCAGACCAGCGGCAGCACCGGTGAGCCGGTGCGCATACTGGCCACCGTCGAGACCGGTGGCATGGCGAACGCCGTGATACTGGAACGGATCAACCGTCATCTCGGTGTCGAGGACGGTGGCATCACCCTCAACGTCGGCCTGCTGTACGAGCGGACACCGATGTTCGAGCCAGTGGCGCTGCCCAGCCCGACGGTGAAGTGCAACCTGCGCGGGTTCGACCCCGGCTCGCCCGGCATCGTCGCGGACTACGCCGCCACCGTCGGGCGCTTCCCGGTCGAGAAGATCACCGGTTCGTCGAGCCGGGTCATCGCGCTGGCGCGGTACTGCGCCGAGCGCGGGATCACGCTCCGGCCGAAAGCGATCATCGCGACCTACGAGCACATGCCGGACAGTGGCCGCGCGCTCGTCGAGGAGACCTTCGGCCGCAAGGTGACGATGCTGTACGCGACCTCCGAGACCGGCTATTCGGCCTGGGAGTGCTCGCGGGGCCGGTTGCATTTCCAGGATGACCTGGTACGCCCCGAAATCGTGCCGGACGACGGCGCCGGCGGCGGCGGGATCGTGCTGACGCATCTGCTGTCGACGCCGATGCCGATCATCCGCTACGTCACCGGCGACCGGGCGGCCGCGCCGGTCCCGTGTGACTGCGGCCTGCCGGGAACGGCGATCGAACAGTTGCTCGGCCGGGCCAGGACCAGCCTGGTCGGCGCCGGTCACGAGCTGTACTCGCCGTTCGCGCTGATGGCCGCGCTGGTGGCGGCCGGCTTGCCTGATTACCAGATCGTGCAGGAGGCACCGGGGCTGCTCGACCTGATCGTGCCGCCGTCCTGGTCCGGCGCCGACGAGACCGTGCGGGACATCAACGCCCGTCTCGCGCTTTCTTTCCGGCCGCGAGAGGGTTTCCGCCTTCGCGCCCGGCCGTCCGGCGCCTTCGTGCTCACGGAATCCGGCAAGCGCAACCCGGTGGTCCAGCTGCTCGACCTCCCGTCGGTGCCGGAGCGGACGGGATACCTGAAGTCATGAACCCCTCGGAGGTACCGGTGCGGATCGAAGTCGTCGAGTCGCTGGCCGACTACACCGGAGCCGATGCCAGGCCCGCGATCTTTCTCGCGGGCGGCATGCACGGCTGCCCGGACTGGCGTTCCGAAGCCATCGGCATGATCGAGCGTCTCCAGCCGGCGGTGGGTGAGCTCGCCGTGTTCTGCCCGCGCAAGAGTTCCGCGCCCGCGTTCGACGAGAACATGGTCGCCTGGGAGCACCGGCATCTGCGGCTGGCGGACCTGATCCTGTTCTGGTTCCCCGACGGCGACGCCCACCAGCCCATCGCCCTGTACGAACTGGGCGCCGCGGCGGCGTCGGGCAGACCGGTCGTGGTGGGCACCGGCCCGGGCTACCTCCGGCGCCAGGATGTCGTCGCCCAGCTGAAGTACGCGAGGCCGGAGCTGACCGTCCACAGTGAACTGACTTCGGTCGTGCGCGGCGCGATCGAGAAGATCGGCAGGACGCGGCTGCGTGCCGCCTGACCAAGGAGAAGAAGCGATGACCGACAAGAACCCCGCTGTCGACACCGAGCTGACCGACCAGGAGCTGGAAGGCCTCGCCGGTGGCGTGTCGTTCCCGCCGGACGACTGCGCCGACCCCGAGTTCCCCATCCGGACCTCGTAAGCCGTGATCCGAAGGCCGCCCTTGTCCGCAAGGGCGGCCTTTGTCACGCCTGCCGCGTGATCTCGCCGGGCAGTCCGTCGGGCAGCGCGGGCTGGCCTCGTGTCCACAGTGGCCGGAACGGCGTGCCCGGCAGTGCCCAGAAGATGGCGGTGACGTGCGGGTTCGCCACCAGGCTCGGATATTCCACCCGCTCCCAGGTGCTCCTGCGCCGGACCGTGTCGCCGAAAATGATCTTCACTTCGCCTCGTACGGCCTCGGAGAACCCCGCGGAAGCCCGCCGCCAGAACGCCGCGGCCAGTTCGGTGTAGTCCGTGTAGTACGGGGTGGGCAGGCCGAACTCCTCGATCATGCTCATCATCGTCCGCCCGCCATGCCTGGCCGCCGTGGCCTTCGCCGAGTTCTCCACGGGCTTTCCCCGGAAAATGCCGCTGTAGTACCACATATTGCCGGGGTCGCAGCGTTCGACGGCCTCGCGCATCTGCGCACGCGTCACCCACCGGGAATAGTCGTCGGTCTGCCATGGGTGAAGGAGACCGCCGCCGTTGGTCGGCCCTTCGGTGGCGTACGGAACCCCGTCGCCGACCGGCTCGGCCCAGATGGTCAGCACGGGTAAACCGTAGCCGCCGGACGGCCGCTCGCTCCACTGTGGACGTTGCTCGGATCAATGAGCCGCCGTGGAGCCGGATGGCATCGATCGATGTCGTCGAACGCTTTCGGTACCCGGCCGTATTAGCTTGGCGGCCATGGGAATGACCGTCGAACCGGCTCAGGCGCTCGAAGACCGCCGGACCGAACTGGCGCAGCTCTCCGCCGTGCCGCGCGTGCAGCGCAAGCGGGCGAGGATCGACCGCATGGTCCCGTTCGATACCGAGCAGGGCAGGCAGCGTCTCGCCGAGCTGCTGCGGACCGCGGTCGAGCGGGTGCCCTACTACCGGGCGTTCGCCGGCGCCGGGTTCGCCGATTTCCCGGTCATGGGCAAGACCGAGCTGCGTGCCCACTTCGCCGACCTGATCAGCCGTGATCCGACAGGGGAGATCGGCAACGGCAGGTTCTTCCTCAACCAGACCAGCGGCAGCACCGGGCAGCCCGTGCGGTCGCTGACCACCACGAGCACGGGCGGCATGGCGAACGCGGCCCTGCACGAACGGCTCAACCGCCAGCTCGGTTTCCCCGAAAGCGGGACGGTCCTCAACCTGGGCCTGCTGTACCCGGACACGCCGCTGTTCGAAGCCGTGCCGTTGCCGCGCCCGTACGTCAAATGCAACCTTCGCGGCTTCGATCCCACTTCGCCGTCGGTCGTCGCCGACTACGAGGCCGTGGTCGGGCGCTTCCCGGTGGACAAGATCACCGGATCCTCCAGCCGGGTCATCGCCTTGGCCCGGTATTGCGCCGAGCGTGGCATCCGGCTGCGGCCGCATGGCGTGGTCGCCAGCTACGAGCACATGCCCGACAGCGGCAGGCAAGTGGTGGAGAGCACCTTCGGCTGCCGGGTGACCATGCTGTACATGACGTCCGAGACGGGTTATTCGGCCTGGGAGTGCCCCGAGCGCAGGATGCACTTCCAGGACGACTTCGTGCTGCCGGAGTTCCTGAACGAGGAAGCCGGGGTCAGCGACATCGCGCTCAGCTCGCTGACGTCGACGCCCATGCCGATCCTCCGCTACGTCACCGGGGATCGCGCCGGACCGGTCGTGTCCTGCGGCTGCGGCCTGCCGGGAACCGCGGTCGAGAGCCTGCTGGGCCGCGCCAAGACGGGTTTTGTCGGCCTGGCCGGCGAGATCTACGCGCCGTGGGCACTGCTCGCCGCGCTGTCGGCCGCCGGGCTGCCCGATTTCCAGCTGGTCCAAGAGGAAGCCGGCTGGCTGGACTTGGTGGTCCCCTCGGCAGGACCCCGACCGGCCGAGGTGCTGACCGACCTGAACACGCGCCTGCGTGCCGCCTTCCAGCCACGCGAGGGTTTCCAGCTGCGAGTGCGGGCCGCCGGGGGATTCGTGTTGACGGACACCGGCAAGCGGAACCCGATCGTCCAGCGCCTGGCGCTGCCCGCCGGACCAGAGCGCTCCGGCTACGTGTGATGGGGTCGTGAGTGTTGCGGCCGGTTAGAACCGGCCGCAACACTCACGAGCCCTTACTGCTGAAGCTCGGCCAGCTTTTGCTTGGCCTGGACCAGCTTCGGCCCATAGGTGGCCGGGTCCGCCTGGTTCAGCGCGGTGAAGAGGTCGACCGCTTCCTGGGCGAGCGGGATCGCCTCGGGTTTGCGGCCGACGCCTGCCAGGTACGGGATCGCGGGCGCGAGAATCCAGTCACCGAGCTGCGCCCGGTAGGCCGGGTTCCTGGTCGCGATCGGGCGCAGGCTGGTCACGGCCTTGAGCCCGAGGTCGGCGGCCTTCGACCGCGACTCCGGCCTGGCCCACAAGGTGTTCGCCAGCGTGGTCGACGCCCAGCCGATCCGATACGCGACCTCGTCGTCGGCCGGGTTCTCCTTGGCCAGCTTCTCGTACAGCGCGATCGCTTCTTCGCCCATGGCCGTCGCCTTGTCGAACCGGCCGACCGCACCCGCGAACGGGCTGGCCGGGTAGGCCGACCAATCCGCCAGTGAGCGCCGGTACGCCGGGTTGCGGGCCGCGACCGGACGGACCGCCTCGACACCGGCGGCCGCGAGGTCGGCGGCCTTCGGGCGTGCCTCCGGCTTGTTCCACAAGGTTCCCGCCAGTGTCACCGACGCCCAGCCGACGCGGTAGGCCAACTCGTCGTCGGCGGGGCTTTCCTTGGCGAGCTGCTTGAAGAGCGTGATCGCCTCCTCGCCCAAGGTGGTCGCTTCGTCGAAGCGGCCGACGGCGGCGAGGAACGGGCTGGCCGGGTACGCGGCCCACTCCGCCAGCGAGCGGCGGTACGCCGGGTTCCGCGCGGCGACCGGCCGGATGGTGGCGACGGCGTCCGCGGCCAGGCCTGCCGCCTTCTGCCGCAGCTCCGGCTTGTTCCACAGGGTTCCGGCCAAGGTGATCGACGCCCAGCCGACGCGGTAGGCGAGTTCGTCGTCGGCGGGCTTTTCCTTGGCCAGCTGGCGATACAGGGCGATCGACTCTTCGCCCAGCGTGGTCGCCACGTCGAACCGGCCGACGGCGCCCGCGAACGGGCTGGCCGGGTAGCCGGTCACGTCCGCGAGCTGACGGCGGTACGCGGGGTTCCTGGCGGCGAGTGCCCGGATGTCCGCGGCGCCCGCCGCCGCGAGGTCGGCCGACTTGGGCCGCAGCTCCGGCTTGTTCCAGAGCGATCCGGCCAGTGCCGCATACGCCCAGCCGACGCGGTAGGCGAGTTCGTCGTCCGCCGGGTTTTCCTTGGCCAGCTGGCGATAGAGCGCGATCCCTTCCTCGCCCAGCACGGTCGCCTCGTCGAAGCGGCCGGTGCCCGCCAGGTACGCGGCGGCGGGGTAGATCGACCATTCCGCCTGCAGGCGGCGGTAGGCCGGGAGCTCACGGACGATCGCGACCGCCATCGTGGCGCGGGCCGTCGCCTGGGGCCGGGCGCCCTGGCCCCACAGCCTGTTCGCCTCCGCGATCAGGGCCTGTGCCGTCTCCAGCGTGCCGGACACCGTGTGCTCGGCCTTGCCGACGCTGGCGACGAATACGGTGTCGCCGCTGTAGACCGCCGAAAGCCGGTGGGTGCCGAGAGGCAGTGAGTCCAGCGTCAGTTTCGCCTGGCCACCCGAGACCGGCGCCGTGCCGAGCACGGTCCCGCCTTCGAGGAAGGTGACCGTCCCGGTGAAACCGGAGCGGCCCGGCGCGCTGACGGCCGCGGTGAGCGAGATCGGCTGACCGGCGGTGCTCCGGTGATCGGCGGTGGTGGCCAGCGTCGTCGTCGTGATCGCGTATCGGCCGCCGGACAGCGTCAGGTCGCCGTGCATGACCGAGCCGTCGTGCCCGCCGACGTCCCAGGACGGGGTTTCCAGCCCGCAGCGCGGGTTGTAGACCGCGTTGGCCGGTTGCCCCTGCGGTTTCGCCGACAGATCGATGACGTCCGTCGGCGGCACGACGACGTCCATCATCTCTATGTAACTACCTGAAGTCCCGCAAGCGAAGTTGCGGTACAGCGGCCGCCCGACGGTGCGCATGTATTCGATGAACGCCTTGAACGCCGTGTCGGTCTCCCCCACCGGCGCGGCGGGATTACACGTGTGCGTCACGAAGTACTTCATCGGGCCGGTGTCGGCCGTGTATGCGAAGAAGCAGCCCTGCGCGTACTGCGGCCCGGCGCACCGCGCGTCGAACCGCATCGCGATCTCTTTGAAGGCGATTGCATGGCGCGGGTCACCCGCGGGGTCGGGCCCGGCGGGGATGTCCGTCGTGACCGTGCAGCCGTTCTTCAGTGCGTCCGGAATGGACAGTTCCTTGCCGCAGGCGAAGTTCCGGGCGATGCAGGTGTTCACCTCCGAGCCGGGGATCCGGATCTCGTCTTTGTAGCTGGGATACCACGCGTTGACCAGCCCCGCGTCGGTCTGGTCCTTGACGCGGTGCGGCAGCAGGACGATCGGCTCGACCGTGCCGTGGTCGTTGCCCGCGCCCACGCAGGCGTTGACGACGCCGCCCGGATACGGGCAGTCGGTGTCGGCGCCGCCGCCGGAGATCACGAAATCCTTGCCGCCGTACGCGGCCTCCTTCTGCTTCTGGCCGTTGAAGTACTGCAGGAAATCGCGATGCTCGCGGTTCAGCATCTGGTCGCTCACCCAGGTCGGCGGCTGGTACTCCGAGCTCGCCGCGATGGTCATCTCCTCGGAGACGTTGAGCGGCATGAACGGGACGTCGGGGATGCCGCCGACCCAGCCCTGATAGAAGGCCGCGGTCGGGTCCTCCTGGAAGAACTTGTCGGTCGACTTGTCCTTCTTGCGCCGGAACGGCACGTCACGCTTGTTGTCCATCGACTCCGACGCGTGCTTGACCGACATGTAGTTCAGCAGGTTGATCGCGTCCTGCTTGATGCTCGGATCGGCGCTGAACTCGTACAGATTGAGCAGCCCGATCAGCTGATACCGCGAGTACGGCCGCGAGTTGTACTCGAGCCAGTCCTTCTTCAGCAGGTCCGCGGTGAACCCGTGGATGTACCCGGAGATCCCGTTGGTGTTGTTGTCGGGATTCGGGTCGACGTTGTATTCCTTGACGTACTTGGGTTCCGAGGCCGGCACCGGCAGGATGTCCAGCATCTCGTTGTGCAGGAACCGGGTGGTCCTGATCAGCCACTCGTGGTTCTCGGTCTCCGGGACGGCGATGCCGAGCCGGACGCAGATGGTGGCGTCGACGTCCGCCTTGCCGCCCTGCAGCCAGACCCGCTCGGAGATGTCCTTCTTGAGCTGGGTCAGCCTCGCCGGGTCGTCGGTGCCGAACAGCACCTTCGGCGGCACCTGGCGCACGAAGCCCCACACCCGCAGCAGCAGGGACATGGTGAAGTCCCACTCATCGGTCGGCCCGCCCGCGGTCCGGCAGCTGGGCGCCGAGTCGGTGCCCGGCTTGCCCGTGAACGCGGGCACCTTCAGCATGTCGGCGATGACCTTCTGCCAGCCGGGCCCGGTCGACAGGTCGTCCTTCGCGCCGGCGCCCGGCATCCGCCAGCCGGGCGCGAGGTGGTCGAGGCAATCCCGGTAGATGTTCTTGGTGTCACGGATCGGCCGCGCCCCGGTCATCGCCGTGGTCAGCTGGGCGCGGCCCGCCCGGTCTTCGATCAGCCGCAGCAGGCTCGCTTCGGCGAGCACGTGGGACATGTAGTCCTCGCCGCGGCCGCTGTTCTCCGCCGAGGCACAGGCCTGCCAGAGCAGCGCGGGAATCCGGCGTGCCTGCAGGTACTGAGCCGACTCGGCGACGGTGCGCGGCTGCGGGACCCAGCTGTAGTCCATCCGCCCGTACTCGCCGTCGAGCGGGGGCAGGATGTTCCACGTCTTCTCGGTGCGCTCATCGCTCATCTCGATGCCGCCCGCCTCGGTCGCCAGATGCGTGCCGTCGGAGAACACGAGGGTGACCCGGAAATAGAACTTCCAGGTGTCGTCGCCGTTCGGGTCGATCACGATGCTCGTCGAACCGAACCGCAGCGAGTCCCAGCTGCTGGCGTGCTTGACGGCCAGCGGATAGGGGCCGTGGTCGGTGTTGTCGGGGAAGCGTTCGAAGTCACTGGAGACGGACGCGGCTTCGACGTTCTCCTGGTCGCGGACGGTCACCGTGACATGGGTGTCGCCGTCCTTGTCGTTGTCGTCGGTGTGGAAGAAGACCTCGGCGCTCACCAGCGTCGCGCCGGGATCGGCGACGGCGACCGGCGGGGCCACCATCCCGCTCAGCAGTAGTCCCGCGACCAGAACCTGTCCGGTGGCCGCGATCAGGCCATGTCTCCAGCGCACGTGCGTTCCCCTCGATTGTTCTTCCCGCCTCGCGCGGGCCACGCGGAGTGTCACGAGAGCGGTATCCCGGCCACCAGTGACCGGTGTCCCGGCCGGGCCGGGACACCGCTCACCGCTCTTAGCCGATGCCCCAGGTGCCGTCCGGGATCTTGTGGCTCATCCGGATACCGTTCACCCTGGTGCCCAGCGTCGAGTTGTCCTCGAACCGGACGATCAGGTTCAGGTTGAACCGCCACTCGTCGCGGCCGACGGTGTCCAGGTGGATCTTGAGCGTGCCGCCGCGGACGGTGTCCTTGGTCGCCGAGGGGTTCTGCACGGTCAGCGAGAACGGGCCGTTGTCGGTGTTGTCCTTGAACAACCCGAGCACGCCCTCGAGGTGCGCGGCGACGGTGCCGTAGCGGTCGATGACGTCGACGCGGACGTTGGTGTCGTAGTCCTTGTCGTCGTCGTTGGTGTGGAACCTGATGTCGCTCGCCTTGATGGCGGGCTCCGCGGCGATCGCCTCGGCGCCGGGCACGGCCATCAGCCCCGCGGCGAGTGTGGCGGCGAGAGCGATTCCTTTGACGCTGCGCATGAACGCATCCTTCTGCTCGATGAACGTGATCATGCCGAGCCTGCGTGACGGGCGCCCGCCGCGGCGAGGCCGAAAGGGCGGGGATCCGGGCACCGGCCGGGCCCTATCGGTCGGCAAGATCACCAGGGTGCACGGGCGGCGGGAATCGGGTGCCCGATAGGGCGGTCCTGCGGGCACACTCGCACGGACGCCTACGCGCTTTCCCGCTGGTCACAGGCGAAATCCTCCGATATCGGCGCCACTAATGGCCCTGGCGCGAGGTGAGGCCGCTGTGAAGACTCCCGCTCCGGGTTTGATCTTCACCCGCCTAAATCCGAGCAAGGGGCTTTTGTGATGGAACGTGCGACCGGACACGAGGAACGCTCATGAGGGGGAACGGATTCGCCAGACGCGTGGTCGCGCCGTTCGTGGCGGCGGCCGTGCTGGCAGGCCTCGTCGCCGTGCCTCCCGCCGCGGTGGCCGCCGACCCCGGCATCCCGCCGGAGCAGCTGTCGAACGCGCTGTTCAGCGCCGCGATCCAGCTGAAGGACCCGGGCAGGGTCTACGAGCGCAACCTGATCCTCAGCGCCGAACTGCTGGACTGGCGCGCCAAGAACCCGGCCGCTTCCGCCGACTCGCTCGACAAGCACGCGGCCGCCGTCGAGAAGGTGGTCGGCACGGCGATCGCGCCGGCCAGTGACCGTGACCCGGTGCCCGACGTGTTCGGCCGTTCCGTGGAGGCGCTGTATTCCATCCCCGAGGTCGACAAGGGCGGCGCCCAGCTCAAGGGGCTGGTCGGCGCGCTGACCGCGCGCGACCTCAAGTCCTCCGGCGACCCGGACACGCTGCGCGGGGTGCTGCAGCAGTTCAGCGCGACGACCTCCGAGATCGGTTCCCGCGTCTGGGCCGCGTTGCGCGAAGCCGCGGGCCGCGACGGCACGCTGAACAGTACCTGGAAGACCCGGATGGGCACGGCCACGACGGCCGACGCCGCGGCGGTCGACCCGGTCGCGCCGGTCGACGATCTCAAGAAACTCCCGCAGATCAGGAAGGTCATCGACGTCGACGCGATCCAGGATGCCTTCAAGCAGGGCACCAAACAGGGTCTCGACGCGCTGACCAAGCAGATCAAGCCGCTGCTGAAGGTGCTGGGCGACCCCAATTCGCCGAACACCCCGCTGGGCCAGGCGATGGAGTGGGTCAAGAAGTACGTCGACCCGGTCACCGGCGAGATCATCAAGTCGGACGAGCAGGCCCAGAAGGAGTTCCTGGAGCGTGCCAAGGAGTTCGACGGCTACCTCGACAAGCTCAAGGGTGGCCTGATGGCCATCGCGACCATCGCGAAGATCCTGAATTCGCGGTACTCCAAGGACATCGTGAAGTTCGCCGAGACGCTGTACGCGATCGGCAAGAACGTGGTCCCGCTGATCACCGCGATCAGCGCGCTGACCGCCATCGGCGCGGGCGCCACGATCGGCTCGGTGGTGCCGGTGATCGGCACGGTCATCGGCGCGGTCGTCGGCCTGGTCGTCACCCTGGTCGCGCTGCTCGGCAGCGGTGGCGGCGGGCCGAGCCCGGAGCTGCAGGCCATCCAGGCGATGCACAAGGAGATGCGGGAAAGCTTCACGCAGCTCAAGGATTTCCTGACCCAGTTCCAGAAGCAGGTCAACGTCCGCTTCGACCAGATCGACGCCGCGCTGAACAAGATCTACGGCGACATGATGGTGAAGTTCAACCAGGTGCTGGTCGCGATCGGACAGTCGAACTTCGAGCTGACGCAGGAGATCCAGACGCTGCACGGTGAGATCCTCGGCCTGGCCGCGACCATGCAGAGCAACCACCGGCAGATCCTCGACTCGCTCGAGGACGCCTCGGCGTTGCCGTTCAAGGAGTTCGTCAAGAAGTACATCGACTACGCCACGCGCGAGAACCACCCGATCCCGTCGTACGGCCCGCCCGGCGACAACTACAAGGACGCCGCGGAGAAGTTCTCCTCCTCCGGTGACACGCTCGCCAGGAGCAAGGTGTTCATGCGCCAGGCGACCGACGCCGCGCCGGACGACATCCTGACGACCAACAGCGCGGCCTCCTCGGTGAACTACCTGGCCAAGTACGCCGCGACCCGCTACGGGACGCAGTACCTGCAGGACTATCCCGCCGAAGGCATGCCGAACGCCGAGATGTTCGCCGCCGCGGCACGTGCCTACGCGCTCCTGATGGACCAGAACGGGCCGCTCGCGGCGCAGGAACCGCTCGTCACCATCGACGAGAAGAAGACGGTCGCGCGGGTCAACGACATGCTCAAGGCGGGCGGTGACCTCGTCGGCGCGGCGCGGCGGTTCAACCAGCCGCGCACCCGCCCGGCGACCGGCGAATGGGTCGCGACGAACTCGCTGTTCAGCGGCCTGCAGGCGGACAACGCGGCCAAGGTCGCCGACTTCGCCAACGAACTGATCCGGCTCGAGAGCGACAGCACGGTGATGGCGGCGGACCGGAGGTTCAACCTCTGGGGCGATCGCAATCAGCACGTCGACGGAGACATGAAGGACGACATCGCCGGGGTCGGGAACTGTGTCCAGGCTAAGCCGGACCAGATCATCAACCCGATGCCGGGGTTCGTGACCAGCGACAAGCTGCCTGCCACCGTGCGGTTGCTGAAACAGCTCAATCCCGAAATCAAGCTGACCACCTGCTGGTCGGACGTGCGCAGCCGCAGGGACTGGACCTACCAGACGAGGCGCGAAACGCCGATCACGATCCCGTGCAAGTTCAGCACCGACCCGCCGCCGGGCTGCAACAAGACCACGACCGACGAGTCGCACAAAATGTCGGAACTCGGTGTCGAATTCCAGATCTGGACGCAGCTTCCAGGCCAGAACCGGACCTATGTCGCCTCGGTCGTCGGCAAGGCCGAGGTTGAGATCTGCCACTACCCCGGCACTCCTCCCGACGATGAGCCGTGGGCGAAACCGTCCTGGGCCGACGACAGCTGGATCGGGTGCAGCCTGCATCCGGACGAACTCGCGAAGCGGGTGGCGAAGGTCGGCTACGAGCCTGTCGCCCCGATGGCCTCTTGGGGCGACGACTGGCTCAACCCCTTCCTCGACCGTCAGCTGATCGAGCGCCGCGCCAGGTACTACCGGCTCGTCGCGGGCCAGCTCAACGACGGCAAGCTCGCGTCCGCGAAGGCCATCGACACCAACATGCGCCTGGTGCGTGCCTTCTCGGAGATCGCGTTCCCGACAGCGTTGCAGACCGACGCGCGGCTGCGGGAGCTGTTGTACGGCACCAGGTCGCTCCCGTCCTCGCTGAACACCAGCAAGATCCTCGGCGACGCGAGCCCGTTGACCGTGCTGTTCGCCAAGGCGGCGCAGAACCTGGACGCCCAGAAGGACGCCATGGCCGACCAGGTCGTGTTCAGCAAGGCCGAGGCGCCCGGCTGCACGGCGGCGCCTGCCGAGGTCAAGACGGCGGACCCGGTGGCGAGGTGCCTCGCGACCGTCGCGGGGCTGCGCCGCGCCGCGTTCGGCGAGCGCATCGAATTCTACTCGACCGACTTGACGCACAATCCCGCCGCGCAGGACCCGCAGACGACCACCGCGCTCATGCGGGCGCTGCGGATCGAAGCCAAGGCGACGCACCCGGACTTCCCGGTCGAGTCGCCGGGCGGTCCCGCTCCCGTCCCGCCTGGGTCGCTGGGTGAGACGGTCGGCGCGGTCGGCGGCTCGTCGCGTGCGACGCTGGGGCAGACGCATTTCTTCGCCTGGCAAGGAAAGCAGGACGAGGTGCTGGTCGCGTCCAGTGTGGACGGTAAGCAGTGGTGGCCGCCGGTGACGATCGCCGGGCCGCACGCCTCCAGCGACGCGCCCGCGATCGTGGTGTTCAAGGACAAGCTGGTGGCGGTCTGGCGCAGCGGGCCGTTCTCGTGGTCCGACGGCAACAATGACCGCACACTGGCGATCTCCACGAGCACGGACGGCAAGACGTGGACTCCGCCGTCGCGGCTGGTCCCGGTGACCGTCGGTTCGGCGGGCATCAGCCTGACCGTGCTGGGTGACAAGCTGCAGCTCGTCTTCCGCGGCGCCGGTACGGACGGCGGGAAGTACGTCACGTCCAGCTATGACGCCAAGAACTGGAAGCGGCCGCTGCCCGCGGTCAACAACGGCGGCACGAGCGCCGCGCCCGGCGTCACCGCGCTGGGCGGCAAGCTGGTCCAGCTGTGGAAGGGCTACGGCACCGACCAGCGGATGTTCTCCGCGACCAGCGTCAACGGCCTGGACTGGACCGACCAGGCGGTGCTCGCCAACGCCACCGGGGACGGCGGGCCGAGCCCGGTCGTCTTCAACGGCAAGGTGTTCGCCGTCTGGCGCAACGGGGTGAACGACGGGCTTTCCGTCAGCGACACCGCGGACGGGGCCGCCTGGGCGTCACCGCGCGCACTGCACGCTGACGCGCACGCCATCGGCGCACCGTCGCTCGGTGTGGTGGGCGGGCAGCTGGCGGCGATCTGGCGCGACGGCGTCGACGGCAAGCGCGTCAACGTCTCCACCAGTGCCGACGGCATCACCTGGACCGCGCCGGCGCCGATCAACCAGCTTTCGCCGGACGCGCGGCAACGGGCCGGTGAAGCGCTGCTCACCGAGGCCGGAAAGCTCTGGAACGCTTCGAACCGTGAAGGGGCCATAGCGAAGGCCATGGAAGCACTCGCGATCGCACGCCGGCTGGCAGCCGAAAGTCCCGCTTACGAAGCGGTCGTCGCCGACTGGATCCGCTCGCCGATCAGTGGCTACCTCGCCGACGCGGGCCGCCACGACGAGTCGATCGCGCTGCTGGACGAGTCCATCACGCTCTACCGGCGGCTGGCCGAGCGCGACCCGCAGAACGTCCAGTTCAAGGTCAACGAGGCCGATTCCACGGTCTGGCAGGGCGTCCGGGTGTGGAACAAGGGCGACAAGGAAAAGGGCAGGGACCGTTCGGTCGAGGGCCTGAACCTCGCCCGCACCCTGGTGCCGAAGGGACCCGGCCCGGCGGCGGTGTTCGCGCAGTGGGCGCGCTGGCCGGTCAGCGGTTTCCTCGCGGACACGGGGCAGCACGACCAGGCCATCGCGGTGCTCGGTGAGGCCATCACCACGTACCAGAACCTGATCCGGCAGGAGCCCGCGAACGTCCAGTACAAGCTCAACCAGGCCGATGCCACGATCTGGCAGGGCGTCCGCATCTGGAACAAGGGGGACAAGGACAAGGGCCGCGACCGCTCGGTCGAAGGCATCAACCTCGCCCGTCCCCTGATCAGCACGGGCCCCGGCCCGGCCGCCGCGTTCGCCCAGTGGGCGCGCTCGCCGGTCAGCGGTTTCCTCGCGGACACCGGACGGCACGACGAAGCCATCGCGCTGCTCGGTGAGGCGATGACGGCCTACCAGAAGCTGATCCAGCAGGATCCCGGCAACCTCCAGCACAAGGTCAACCTGGCCGACGCGACCATCTGGCAAGGCATCCGCACGTGGAACAAGGGTGACCACCCGCTCGGCCTGACCAGGGTGCTCGACGGAATCAAGCTGGCACGCCAGCTGGCCCCGTCCGGCCCGGTGTTCAGCGCCCACCTCGGAGCCTGGCTGCTGTCCCCGGCCGTCGACTACGCCGAGGCGAGCGGCAAGCACGACGACGCGATCGCCATGGCCAAGGAAGCGGTGGACATCTACACCCGTCTCGCCGAAAGCGACCCGGCCACCTATGCCGGTCCGCTCGCCACCGCCAAGCAAAAACTCAAGACACTCCAGGGGTAAGGCAATGAAGAGACTCATCCAAGCCGTGCTCGCGGCCGGCCTGCTCACGGCGGCCGCCGTCACCCCGGCCCACGCGGCGGACGAATACCTGCAGGTGATCACGATCGGCAAGGGCTGCCTGGTGCCGTTGTGGGGCAGCAAGGACGCGGGCGCCTACGTCGGCTACGAGGTCTGCGACAACACCCGCGGCCAGGCCTGGCGCACCATCGACCACGGCGGCAGCTGGTATTCGTACCAGTCCGTCGGGTCCGACCTGTGCCTGACCGTGCTCGGCGGCGGCACACTGTCCAATGAGGACATCGTGCAGCAACCCTGCGCGGGAGCGCCGAACCAGCGCTGGCAGCCCGTCTACCGAGGGGCCTTCCAAAGCCCCGAGCTGCATCCCCAGCACAGCGGCAAATGCCTGAGCATCGAGGGCAACAACCGCGTCGCACCGGCTGATCTCCGCCAGATGGACTGCGGCGACGTGAACTGGCAGAAGTGGAACTTCTTCAGCTGGCCGCCACCCGTGGTCGGCTGATCCCCGGGGGTCGTGAGTGTTTAGGCCGGTTAGAACCGGCCGCAACACTCACGACCCCTGAGCCGGGGGTGGGCATTTATCGATGGGCCGCTCTGTACAGCGATCGTCCTCCCGCGCTAGCTTCGATGAAGATCGAGTCCAGCGGCCGTGAGGAGTCCCATGGCGGTCCGGCAGTTCAGTCGCCGATCCATGCTGATGTCGGCCGCGGCATTGGCCGTGCTCCCCGGAACGGCCCAGGCGAGCCCGAAGCGGTGCGAGCCCGCGCCGATCGCACTGCAGATGTGGTCACTCCACGAACAGGCCGAGCAGGATCTCATGGGCACCCTCGCCCGCGTCGCCGAGATCGGGTACGTGGCCATCGAGAGTTACGAGCTGTACGGCCATTCCCCGAAGGCGGTCAAGGCCCGCCTCACCGAACTCGGCCTCGGCCTGTGCAGTTCGCACGCCCCGTTCCCCTCGGGCTCCGAGGCCAAGGCGATCCTCGACCAGTACGCCGAGCTGGGCGCGAAAACGCTCGTCTGGAGCCTGGAACCCGAGGAATTCACCTCACTGGACGGAATCCGCCGCGGCGCGGCGCGGATCAACGAGGCCGTCGCCAACGCCGCCGCGTACGGCATGCGCATCGGCTACCACAATCATTTCGCCGAGTTCCGTAACAAGTTCAACGGGCGCTCGGCCTACAAGATCCTGCTGAGCGAACTCGATCCGTCCGTGGTCATCGAGCTGGACACCTACTGGGCCCAGACCGGCGGCGTCGATCCCAAGGCCGTCGCCGCTTCGCTGGGCAAACGGCTCGAGTACATCCACATCAAGGACGGGCCCGCGAAGGGCATGGACGACTACATGGTGCCGTACGGCCAAGGCGTCATCGACGTCGACGGAGTGGTCAAGGCCAATCGATCCGTGCGGTGGAATATCGTCGAGATGGATAGATCGCATTACGAAATGTACGGTTTGCTCCGGTCTTGCTACGACTACCTCGTCGGCCGCGGCCTCGCGACCGGACACCGCCCGGTGCCCGCGTAATAAGCGAACGTAATAAAAGAGGCGCTCACAACGCTCAAGGTTGTGAACGCCTCGTTCACAACCTTGACTGGGGGAGGCATAAGGGGGTGTTTGTTAGTAAAGTTTACAAACGGTCTTGACGTGGGTGTGATCGAGTCGGATGCTGAAGGCGGCGACCGCCGCTCGTCATCCCAGCCGACACTTCACCTGCGGAGGCACCATGATCCGGCGTGCGCTGGTCGCGCTCGCGAGCTTGATGTTCGTGGCGACGGCGGCACTGTCCGGTGGCGGCACGGCGCAAGCCGCCACCACCCAGCAGACCTTCCTGACCTTCTACGGCTGGTGGGACAACACCCCGCCCGGCGGGGACATCTCCTACCCCAAGATCCACGACACGGCGGGCGGCAAGGGCACCTACGCCGACCCGATCACCTTCGCCACCAGCACCTCGGAACTCAAGGCGGGCACCAAGGTCTGGGTGCCGAGGGTGCGCAAGTACTTCATCATGGAAGACAGCTGCGAAGAGTGTTCGCAGGACTGGAACGGCCACGGCCCGAACGGCGGCCCGAAGCTGCGGCACATCGACCTGTGGCTGGGCGGCAAGGGTGGCAGCGCGTTCAACGCGATCGACTGCGAAGACGCGCTCACGCACTACAACTCCGACGGCACCCCGGTGATGGAGCCGGTCGTCGTCGACCCGTCGCCGAACGAGGCGTACGACTCGACGCCGATCTTCAACACCAGCACCGGAGCCTGCTACGGCGGCGCGAAGCCGAACACCTATGTCGGGCCGTTCCGCAACAAGTCGACCAGCACCTGCCTGGAGGACCCGAACAACTCGTCGACCACCGGCACCAAGCTGAAACTGGCCGCGTGCAGCGGGGCCGCCGCGCAGAAGTTCTCGTTCCACGGCGCCTTCCTGGTCATCAACGACCGGTGCGCCGGCATGAACGGCAGCTCGATCGAACTGCAGACCTGCAGCGGCGGGCCGAAACAGCAGTGGTCGATCAACCTGAGCAACAGCACCATCTCCGACATCCAGACGAGCAAGAAGTGCTTCCGCGCCTCGGGCACGACACTGTCGGCGGCCAGTTGCTCCGGTGACGCCTCGAAGTGGACGTTCCCACCGGTCCAGCCCGGCTCCTAGGGCTCGTGAGTGTTCCGGCCGGTTCTAACCGGCCGGAACACTCACGACCCCGGTGGCCATCCGGGCCGGGTTGGTGGCCGCGTGGGCACGGAGCCTGGACGCGCTGTGCCCGGCTGGTTACCGTTCGGCCATGAGGATCGCGGCTGTCGCACTCGTCGTACTGTCGGCCGTGAGCGTGACGGCCCCGCCCGCCACCGCGGCGGTATCCCAGAGCACCGAGGCGTCGTGGACGGGTCCGCTGAGCACGCGCGGCCGCTACATCGTCGACGCGACCGGCGCCCGGTTCAAGCTCAAGGCTGGGAACTGGCACGGCGCCAGCGGAACGTGGACCGGCTCGGGCTCGGCCACGGACCCGGCGAACCACCACGCGGGCGAGATCGCCTACGAGACACCGCTCGGGCTGGACCGCGCGTCGATCGACACCATCATCGACGGCTTCGCCGAGCTGGGCCTCAACAGCGTGCGCCTGCCGTTCTCCAACCAGATGATCCACGATTCCGCGCCGGTGCCCGACCTGCCCGCCAACCCCGGCCTGCGCGGCAAGACCCCGCTGCAGGTTTATGACGCCGTCGTCGACAGGCTGACTGCGCGTGGTTTCGCGGTGATCCTCAACAACCACACGACCACCTCGAAGTGGTGCTGCGGCGTCGACGGCAACGAGCGCTGGAACACCAGCCAGGACGAGCGGACCTGGCAGGACGACTGGGTCTTCATGGCGCGCCGCTACGCCGCCAACAAGCGCGTGGTCGGCGCCGACCTCTACAACGAGGTCCGCCGCAACGTCCTGGACGACCCGAACTGGGGCTGGGGCAACAACACCGACTGGCAGCGCGCCAGCCAGCAGGCGGGCGACCGGATCCTCGCCGAAGCCAACCGCGACCTCCTGATCATCGTCGAGGGCATCAACTGGACCGGCATCCCGGTCGACGGCTTCCCGCACGGCAGGCCCACCCTCGAACCGGCGCGCACCCTGTCCCACACGCTCATCGACTCCGGCAAGCTCGTCTACGCCGCGCACTTCTACGGCTACACCGGCCCGAACCACTCGGGCGCGACCGGTGTCGGCGAGACGAGCGACCCGCGTTACCAAGACCTGAGCCCGCAGGAATT
Organism: Amycolatopsis xylanica; assembly: GCF_900107045.1. Classification (GTDB taxonomy): domain Bacteria; phylum Actinomycetota; class Actinomycetes; order Mycobacteriales; family Pseudonocardiaceae; genus Amycolatopsis; species Amycolatopsis xylanica. Next base: position 273,859 of record NZ_FNON01000008.1, on the reverse strand, counting down.
GCGGGATGTGTTGTACCGGCAGGCTTTCTTCGTCTCGGCCGAGACCGGCGCGCACTTCACGGCGCCACTGTGGATCAGCGAGTTCGGTGCCGGGCGGAGCTCCGACGCGAAGGCCCGCGACTGGTTCGAGCGGTTCGTGGACTATCTCGTGGAGACCGACGCCGACTTCGCGTACTGGCCGATGGTCGGCTTCCACACCAACGGTTCCGGCGACGGCTGGTCCCTGCTGGCTTGGGATGCGGCGGGCCGCCGGATCAGCGTGTACGACGCGGGGGACTGGCGTGCCCCGGCCTGGCGGCGCCTGGTCAACGCCCCGGCGCGGACCGGGCAGATCCCGGTCACGAGCCGCTGGTCGATGCTGAATCTGGACTACGGGGACTTCCAGGCCTCGCGCGCAATTCGCGCACTGCCGGACTGGGATTCGGGCGCCCGCAAGGGAGCTTGCCCGGACGGGCAGCGTGTCATCGGGTTGAGCCACACCGGCAATCGCGGGCTGTGCACGAGCGTCTCGGCCGCGCCGACGGCGTACGCGACCGTTCGCGACGAGTCCTTTGTGGATCGGGACTGGGCGAGCGGCTACACGAAGGTGCAGTGCCCACCCGGTCACTTCCTGGCCGGGTACAGCGTCAAGGGCGTGGCGTTTTCGGCCGCACTGTGCGGAAAGTCGGCGACGCCGCTGGGACGCGGCGGCCGCACGGTCTGGTTCGACCGCGGCGACAACCGGCCCGCAGGCTCGCCCGGCGGCGAGTTCGCCTACGGAAACTACAAGGGACAGTGCACTGTGGACGAATACGTCGCCGGGGTGGCGTACACCGGCCGCGTCGGCTCGCGCAGCACCCCCGACGCCCTGCTCTGCGTCCCCCTCGGGTCGTGAGTGTTTTGACCGGTTAGAACCGGCCGGAACACTCACGACCCCTGAGGGTCAGAGCGAGTCGGCGCTCGCGTAGAGGTCACGCACGGCGTCGGAGAACAGGGCCGCGCTGAGATCCGTGGTCACGCCGTTCTCGTCCATGGTGCCGCGACTCGTCACGCCATAGATCGTGCCCTTGCCCGTCGCCGGATCGAAGTCACGCAGCCACGGCCCGCCGCTGGAGCCGCCTGCGAGGTCGCAGTTCGTCTCCCAGACCGTGGACACACTGTCGGTGTTCAACGTGGCCGGTCGCTCACACGAGACCAGCTTTTCGCCGCGCGCCAGCTGGGATACCGGATAGCCGAGCATGGTCGTGGCCACCGGCGACGGCGGCCGCTCGAACGAGACCTGCTGGACACCGGCCACGTCGGCGACGTGCTCGCCGCCGAGCGGGTCGAGCGCGATGACGCCGTCGTCGTCGGCCGCGCTGGTCGGGCCCTTGTATGTGTCAGACCAGGCGAACGCGCGGGCCGCGAACACCTTGTGCCGGCCCGCGCCGTAGCCGGGGACGAACACCATGTCGACGTGCTTGATCACGTTGTCCCACCGGTCGAAGCCGCCGTTGAGGCAATGGCCCGCGGTGAGCACCACGTCCTTGGTGGCACTGGGCACCACGGTCGCCGAGCACGACTCGTCGTAGCCACCCGGCTCGGCGTGGAAGAACAGCCTGCCGACGCCCGCGGGCAGCGCGCCGTCCCACAGCTTGCCCACGGTTTCCGCCGGTGGCAGCCATTCCTGCTCGCCGAGCCGCTTCATGCGCTCCGGCGTCCAGTAGGCCAGTGCCGCGGCGCGGTCGGCCTCGCTGAATCTCGTGACGACCTGGCCCGCGCTCGCGGCGGACGCGGGCACCGCCACCGAAACCGAGGTGGCGATGATCATGGACAGCAGCGCGACTGACTTCTTCCACGTCATGCACTGAAGGACGTCCGAGACGGCAAGAGGTTGTAAGGTCGAAGCCGGAAGATCAACAATTCCGACGACAGGATCAGCTCATTCAGGTATCGCCGACGAAGCCGCCGTCCGATCGCGAAGCTGCGCTGCTGGGTAAACCCATGCCGGACGACCGGGTGCGCGGCTGGGTGATCACCGGGATCATCACGCTCGTCGGCGGCTACCTGCGCCTGCAGAACCTGGGATTCCCCACCAATCAAGGCACTCCGGTCTTCGACGAGAAGCATTACGTGCCCCAGGCGTGGCAAATGCTGCGCAATGGCGGGTACGAGGACAACTACGGCTACGAACTCGTCGTCCATCCGCCGCTGGCGAAACAGTTGATCGCGGCAGGGGAGTGGCTGGTCGGCTACAACAGTTGGGGCTGGCGGCTTTCCGCCGCGCTGGCCGGTGTGCTGATCGTCTTCCTGACCGTGCGGATCGCGCGGCGTCTGACGCGTTCGACCCTGCTCGGCGCGATCGCGGGCGTGCTCGTCATCTGTGACGGTGTGCTGCATTTGCAGTCCAGGATGGGGATGCTGGACATCTTCATCGCGTTGTTCGTGCTCGCGGCTTTCGGCTGTCTGCTGTGCGATCGCGACCAGGTTCGCGAGCGGCTGGCCGTTGCGGTCGGCGAAGGCTGGGCCGACGAGTCGAAGTTCGGGCCCCGGCTCGGATTCCGCTGGTGGCGCTTCGGGGCCGGGCTGATGCTCGGGCTGGCGTTCGCCGTGAAGTGGTCCGGGCTGTACTACATGCTCGCGTTCGGCCTGCTCTGTGTGTTCTTCGACGTCGCGGCCCGCCGCGCCGCCGGGGTCGAGCGCCCGTGGCTCGGCACGGTCGTGCGGGATGTCGCGCCCGCGCTGTGGGCGATCGTCGCGATCCCGGTCCTGGTCTACCTCGGCGACTACGCGGCCTGGTTCGCCAGCGAAACGGCGACCGACCGCAATCTCGCCGAGACGAAGAACCTCGATCCCGGCTTCTGGGCCTGGGTACCGGCGGCCTTGCGCTCGCTCGGCGCGTACACCGTCAGCGTGCTGGACTTCCACGCGCATTTGCTGACGCCCAAGGACAGCCCGCACGCGTACGAGTCGAAGCCGTGGACGTGGCCGATGGGCCTGCGGCCGATGCTGTACCACTACGAATCCGGGGACACGGTCACCGGCTGCGGCGACCGGGACTGCGTGCGCGCGACCATGCTGATCGGCACGCCAGCGCTGTGGTGGCTCGCGCTGCCGATGCTCGGCTGGGGCCTGTGGCGCTCACTGTTCACAATGGACTGGCGGTATGCCGCCGTGCTGGTCGGCTACCTCGCGGGCCTGCTGCCCTGGTTCCTCAACCTCGACCGCCAGATGTACTTCTTCTACGCCACACCGATGGCGCCGTTCCTCATCCTCGGGCTGACGCTGATACTCGGCCAGATCCTCGGCAGCGCGCGGCGCGGCTTCGAAAGACGGGGCACCGGTCTGCTCGTCGTGGCGCTCTACGTCGGCCTCGTGGTCGCGAACTTCGTGTGGCTGTGGCCGATCCTGAACGCCGACGCCATCACCGGCGAGCGCTGGCAGGCGGAGTTGTGGCTGCCGTCGTGGCGCTAAAGCACTTGTGAATTCTCGGTAATGACGAATGCCGAGTTCAGTGCAAGCGTGCTGCCCGAAATGGCACGGGCTGCTCTACACCGCACGTCGCCGTGGCGTACAGAAACGTCGTCTCCGGCCGTCCGCAGGGCTATACGCAGGCACTTTGCCTGGTCAACGCGCTGATCGACCGGCACTTCCCGTCGGCGATGTGTAGTCCGGTAAGTCGTCTTCGTCCTGTTCGCAGGTTGCTTGACATTCCGTTGACGGAGACCGAAAGTTCTTTCAACCCGCCGCCTCGTTAGGAACCTTTACTAACAAGGAGTCCTGCTATGCCTTCACTTCGGAGAGCCGCCTGTGCCGCGGCCGCCTTCCTGATGGTGCCGATGGCTCTCTCCGCTGGGACGTCCGCGTCCGCCGCGGCGGAGAACCACCCATTCCCCGCCCACGTCACCTACCAGACCGGTGTCCTGCCGTCGGCGAGCCAGTCGTCGCGCGACGCCGCGGTCAAGAAGCAGTACGACTCCTGGAAGTCGAAGTACCTGCGCTCCGCCTGCGGCGGCTACCTGGTCGCCGTCGACTCCGGCACCGCGCCCAACCAGGGCACCGTGTCCGAGGCGCAGGGCTACGGCATGAACATCGTGCCGCTGATGGCCGGCTACGACACGAACGCCAAGGCCGAGTTCGACGGCCTGTGGAAGGTCGTGCAGAGCCACCGCACCGGCAAGGGCATGATGCAGTGGAAGATCGACGGCAAGTCCTGCAAGTACGCCGACGGCGGCACCCCTGACTCCGCCACCGACGGCGACCTCGACGTCGGCTACGGCCTGATACTGGCCGACAAGCAGTGGGGCGGTTACACCACCGCGGCCAAGGACTGGCTGGACAAGCTCTACAAGGCCGACGTCACCTCGGACGGTCACCTGAGGACCGCCGACGACGGGCCGAGCAACGACACGCGGCCGTCCGACTTCATGCTCGACCACCTGCGCGCGTTCGCCAAGTACGACACCGCGCACGACTGGGACAAGGTCGTCACCCGCACCGAGGCGATCATCACCGCGTTCACCAACAAGTACTCGCCGACCGCCGGCCTGCTCTCCGACTTCGTCATCGGCGCCGACGGCAGCAGCCCGAAGCCCGCGCCCGCGGACTATCAGGAAGAGCAGCCGGACAACATCGTCGGCTACAACTCCGTCCGCGTCCCGTGGCACATGGGCACCGACGCGCTGGTGTACGGCGGTTCGGTGGCGCTGAACATCGCGAAGAAGGAATCCGCCAGCTACAAGAGCCGCTCGGGCGGCAACCCGGCGAAGATCTACCCGCACACCAAGCTCGACGGCACCCCGTACGACACGAGCGACACGTGCGAGTGCGCCACCAACCCGGTCGGCGTGGCCGCGATGGCCGCGGGCGACCAGGCGTGGACCGACGCGCACTGGAACTACCTCGCGACCAACCCGTACGGGGAGGGCTACTACGGCGAGACCATCAAGATGCTCGTCTACCTCGTGATGTCCGGGAACTACTGGGCCCCGTGACGTCGCGCCGGGGTCGTGAGTGTTCCGACCGGTTAGAACCGGCCGCAACACTCACGACCCCGGTCCGCGAGCTCGCTTGAGTCCACTGTGGACCCCGGGATAAAGCGGGCTTTATCCCGGGGTCATAAGGGCCGATGATCCGCCGTTTTATGATTAGTCGGTCACTTACCGCCTAGTGGGCGCCGGATGCCGTCGCTAGCGTGCGAAGCATGATCCTCGAACGGTTTCTCGTCACGGACAAAGTCGCGGTCATCACCGGTGCGGGCCGGGGAATCGGGGCCGCCACGGCGATCGCGCTCGCCGAGGCGGGCGCCGACGTGGTAATCGCTTCCCGCACCGTGGAAGACCTCACCGAAGTGGCGTCGCGAGTGGAATCGGCCGGACGCAAAGCCCATGTCGTCGTCGCGGATCTGCGTGAGCCCGAGGCCGCCGCCGCGCTCGCGGAAGAGGCCGTGAACACTTTCGGCAGGCTGGACATCGTGGTGAACCATGTCGGCGGCGCGTTGCCGAGACATATCCTGTCCACCACGGTCGAGCATCTCGAAGAAGCCTTCAGTTTCAACGTTTCCGTCGCGCACGCGCTGACGAGCGCGGCCATCCCGGCGATGCTCGGCGGCGGTGGCGGTTCGGTGGTGAACATCTCGGCCGTCCTCGGCAGGGCGCCGGGCCGCGGTTTTCTCGCCTACGGCGCGGCTTCGGGCGCGTGCCTGCAGTACACGCGACTCGCGGCGGCTGACCTCGCACCGAGGATCCGGGTGAACGCCGTCGCGGTCGGGTCGGTGGCGACCTCGGGGTTGCGCGACATCTTGGCGAACGACGCGGTCCGCGAACCCATGGAGCAGGCGACCCCTTTGCGGAAGCTCGGCGAGGCCGAAGACGTCGCGGCCGCCGTCCTGTACCTGTCGTCGGCGGCTGGCTCGTACCTCACCGGCAAGGTGCTGCAGGTCGACGGCGGCATCGAAGGCCCGAACCTGGACCTGGGCATCCCGGATCTTTAGCTAGACCCAGCCGTGAAGGCGCGCCATGACGTCGGTCAGCGCTTGCTCGGTGTCTTCCTTGACCGGCTTGAAAATCGCCGCAGCTCGATCCGTTGCCCGCTGAGCCGAAACCGGATCACCGTCGATGGTTTCGGCCATGGCCAACGTCTGCAGGGCGCGGGCCTCGTCGAGGCGGTAGCCGTGTTCGGCCGTGATCGCGCACGCTTGGCGTGCGTGCCGGATCGCGTCGGCGGGATCGTCGTCAGCCAGCCGGATGGCGGCGAGTTCGAGGTACGCGCGTGCCCGTTCGCGCGGTCGAGGCTCCGTCGTGCCCGCCGACGCCAGGTTCGCCGCCTCGGCGAGGCAGCCTGATCGCCGATGGTAGGCGGCCAGGCTCTGCGCGATCGCCGGGTTCCAATAGGTCAGGTCGTCGTTGTCCTGTGCGAGATTCCGAGCCTCTTTGAGGTGTCGGCCGGCAGCCTCGACATCGTCTGTCGCCAGTGCCGAGCGCCCGAGCACCACGAGTGAGCTGATCTGGAGCCATGGCGAGTTGAACCGCCGCGCGCGCGTCAGCGTCCGCTGAGCCAGCGTCAATGCCAGATCGGGCCGCTGGGCGGCCAAACTGGTCTCGGCGAGGTAGGTGACCGCCTCGATCATGCCCATTTGGTCCTTCAGGCCTTGCCAACCGTCGAGGGCCCTGGTGAATCCCTGAAGCGCGGAGCCCAGTTCACCGCAGTACAGATCGCTCATCGCGAGGATGAGTTCGCAGCGCATCTGCGTGTTGGGCAAGCGTAGCTCGGCCGCCAGCCGCTGGGCTTGTCTCAGGCGCGTCTCGCCGCGGTTCCGGTGACCCATGTGGACCAGGGCCAGGCCGAGGTCGAACAGCGTGATGCTCAGCCCTGCCGGGTCGGCGTCGCCGACTTCGAGCAGGAGTGAGACTTCGTAGTGCTCGATCGCCTTGTCGTAGTAGCCGGTCTCGAAGGAGATGGCGCCAATACCGGTGTGCGCCCTCGCTTCCCCGACCGCGTCGCCCGCCGCGTGGAACAGCCGGGCTGCTTCGGCCATGTGCGCTCGTGCTTCGGCGTACCGCGTGTGGTGGAGATGCAGTTGCCCCAGTCCGCGATGCATGCCCGCCTGGGCGAGCGGATCGCCGGAGCGTTCGGCGGCGGCGAGAGCCGTGCTGAAGACGGCGAGCCAGCTCGAATCATGGCGCTGACGCTGCAAATAGGTCTGCATGGCGTCGGCGAGCGACCAGACCGGCAGGCCGGTCGCGGACGGCGCGCCGACCATGGCCACGAGGTTCTCGGCTTCGGTGTCCAGCCAGTCCATGGCGGCGGCCGGGTCCTCCCATGGCTGTCCGGCCGAATCCGGTGCCGCCAAGGTGTGCGCGTCCGGGTAGAGCAGGAGGCACGCCGGACGTGCCCAGCGCAGATAAAACGCGAACAGCTCGCCCAAGGCTTGTCCGCGTTCGTCCGCGCTGTCTTCTTCGCCGGCTCGCTCGGCGGCGAATTCCCTGATCAGGTCGTGGAAATGGAATCGCTCGCGGGTGTGCCTGCCGAGGAGGTTCGACGCGGTCAGCCTGTCGAGCATGCGTAAGGCCCCGGATGGATCCAGCCCGCTCACCGCCGCCGCGGCGCCCGCGTCGAAATCGGGGCCGGGAATCAGGCTCAGCTTCTTGAAGAAGCGGGACAGCGATGGCTCCAGCGCGCTGTACGACAAATCGAAGGTGACCCGGACGGCGGCCTGGGAGTCGCCTTCGATCTGCATCGCGTCGAGCCTGCCGCCGGGCCGCAGTTTACGGAGGTAGTCCGCGATACTCGGGCTGGCCGAACTCGCCAGGTTGCTCGAGGCGAGCCGCAGGCCCAGCGGCAGCAGCCCGCAGGCGGCGACGAACGCGTCCGCGGCCTCCGGTTCCGCCGCGACCTGCTCGGCGCCGATGACATTGGCCAGTATCGTCTTGGCTTCCTGCGCCGAGACCATGCCGACCGGGAACGGCCGGGCGCCGTTGAGCGCGGCCAAGCCCCGCAGGTCGTTGCGGCTGGTGATGAGCACCGCACAGCCGGCGTCGGCGGGGAGCAGCGGTCGCACCTGGTCCGGGCTCGCCGCGTTGTCGAGGATCATGAGCACCTTGCGTCCGCTCAGCCGGGACCGCAGCAGCGCACCCTGTTCGTCGGTGTCTCCGGGAATCCGGTCGCCGGGCACGCCGAGCGCGCGCAGGAACCGGGTCAGCGCGTCGTCGGGGCCGAGCGGTGGGCTGGTGGAAAAGCCGCGCAGGTCGGCGTAGAGCTGGCCATCGGGGAAGTGGGGGCGCAGCCGGTGAGCGACATGGACAGCCAGCGCGGTCTTCCCCACCCCCGGTGGGCCGGACAGGATCCCGATGGGAACCGCGAGCCGGTTCGAGGCGGGGCTGGTCGTCAGGTCCAGCAGCCTGTCCAGCAGGTCGGCGCGGCCGACGAAATCGGGGATGTCCGCGGGCACCTGGAAGGTCGCGGCCCGTGGCAGGCTCCGCGGTGGATCGGAGCAGTCGTCGGCGAGTATCCGCTGGTGTAGTTCCCGCAGCGAGCCGCTTGGATCCACGCCGAGCTCGTCACGCAGCACCGCGGTGATCTTCTGATAGGCGGCCAGCGCGTCCGACTGCCTGTCCGAGCGGTGCAGTGCGAGCATCAGCTGTCCCCAGAAACGTTCGCGGAGGGGATTTTCCTCGGTGAGCACGTAAAGCTCGCCGATCAGCTCAGTGTGCCTGCCCAACGCCAGTTCGACGTCGGTGAGCCGTTCCCGCGTTCGCAGGCGCTCTTCTATCAGCCGTGGCCCCTCCTGGGCACGCAAGAACTCCGACGGGACATCGGAAAGCGGGTCGCCGCGCCACAACGCCATCGCGTCGCGTAGTTCCCACGCTTCCGCGGCCATGTCCTGGGTCGACCGGGCCAGATCGGCCGCGGCGACTCGGTCGTGGAACCGATCGAGGTCGAGCGCGGCGGGTGCGACATCGAGCACGTAGCCGTTCGGCTGCGTGCGCACGAGGTTCCCGGCGCTGCCCAGCGCGTTGCGCAGGCGCATGACGTAGGTCTGTGTCGCGTTGCGTGCGCCCTTCGGCGGATCTTCGTCCCAGAGCCGGGCGATGAGTTCGTCGACCGAGATCAACCGGTTCGACCTGAGAAGAAGACTGGCCAGCACGATGCGGACCTTGGCCGACGGGAGCGGAACGGGCGTTTCGTCTACAGCGGCTGTCAAAGGCCCCAGAAGGTGGAAGTCGGCGGTCAACGAACTACTTGTCCTCGCATCACTACTCATCGTAGGTCAGTGGGAGCGACGGCTCCGGCGGAGTCAACGAGAAGTCATCGGGATGTCAGCGGTGCTTGTTAGAACATCTGAGGCTGGCTCATCGTGCGTCGAGGGGGCGCACGATGGGCCCGGTCTCGGCGGATTGCCTAAGGGGCCGATCTAGGTAGGTCTTACCGACGCGGGAGCCCGGGCGGTGGCGGCAAGGTCGGCTTCGACACCGAACGAAGCCGAAACCGAGGAGCACCTCATGCGCACCCTGCTCGCCATCCCGCTGGTCGCCGCCGCCATCTTCGGCGCCACCCCGGCCCAAGCGGCCACCCCGGCCCCTGCTCCAGGCTCCGCTTCGCTGACCTGCCGCGGCCAGGGCGTCGACCCGGACGCCAAGATCCGCTACCGCGCCGAAACGCTGGTCAAGGCGCCTTTGAGCACCATCTGGCGGCTCCAGACCGACGTGGCGCGGTGGCCGTCCTGGCAGGAGCCGGTCACGAGTGCGAAGCGGCTCGACCACGGGCCGCTGCGGCCGCGCTCGCGGTTCCGGTGGACCACCCCGGTGCCGCCGACCCCGGTCAGCCCGGCCACCACCCTGGTCATCACCTCGACGGTGGAGCAGCTCCAGCCCGGCAAGTGCCTCCGCTGGACCGGCCCCGCCATCGGCGACGGCCTGCGCATCGACCGTGGCGTCCACGTCTGGAACTTCGTCGAGGTGCCGGGCGGCGTGCTCGTGCGGACCGAGGAGACCCACGCGGGCAAGCAGATCGAGACCGAGGTGGGCCTGGCCAACGAGTTCCTCAAGATGGGCCTCGACGCTTGGCTCGGCGCCCTCAAGACCACGGCCGAAGCCGACCCCTGCTAATGGCTCGTGAGTGTTGCGGCCGGTTAGAACCGGCCGCAACACTCACGACCCCCAGTGTCCGCGGCCACGCCGTGAAACGGGGATCCCCGAGTGCTTACGAGGGGTCGCCCTTGCCGTGGTAGTGGGAGCGGCCGAGTTCGCGGACGCCGACGTAGTAGACGCCCGCCATCCTGACGCACTCGTAGCGGAGCGGGTTGAACTTGCCGAACTTCGAGGTGCACGCCTTCTTGAGGTCGGTGAAGAGGCGCTTGTCGCAGTTGAGCCTGCTGGTGGTGCTGCTGCGGCTGTAGCACCGGTCGTGCGTGTCGCACGCCGGCTTGAAGTTCGCGCCGAAGAAGGAGTCCGGGACGTTGGTGCAGCCGTCCGTCATGATGCGGACCGTGGGCGCCGCGGTCTCGACGGGGGCCGCCGAAGCCATTTCGGCGCCGAAGCCCATCAGCATGAACGCGCCTGCCAGTACCCCTGCGACCTTTGCTTTCGTCATAAGGCCCCAGTATCAGGACTCGCCGCCCAGATCGCGCCCAGAGAGCCGTTCCGCCGCCGCCTCGAGGTTGACCGCGCCGGCTCCGTAAGTCCGGATACTGGCCTTGACCTGCGGAGTCACGTCGTCGGGCAGGCCGACGGCCACCACGATCGTGTCAGGCCGGGCCGCCAGCGCCGCGGCGACCCAGTCCGCCTGCCAAGGGGTCCGGTAAGCGTCCCTGACCACCAGCACCACCGGACCGCTCGACGGCAGGGCCACCGGGTCGCCTTCGCCGACGAGCAGCGTCGACGAGGCCGCGCCCAGAGCCGTCAACCGGTCGGCGAGGCTCCAGTGCGCCTCACCCAGCGCGTTCCCACCCGCACGCAGTTCGACCACGGTGGCGGGAGCGGTCAGCTCGACCGGCCCGTCGACGCGCAGAGCCCGCCGGGCGGCTTCGAGCCCGAGTGCGCGCGGAGCGGCCAGTGTGCGCAAAGTGGACACTCGCGCCGCCGCGGTTTCCAGCGTCTCCAGCGAAAGGGTGCCTGCCCGGACGGCTTCGGTGACCGAGGCGCGGATGGTGGCCGTGAGGTCCGGGCCGTCAGGGCCGAGCAGCAGCAGGTCCGAGCCCGCCTGGAACGCCCGGACGGCCACCGCGCCGATGTCCGGGTTGCCCTGACCGGCCTCGATGGCGATCGCGCTGGACAGCAGCACGCCGTTGTAGCCCAGCTCCTCGCGGACCAGGTCGTGCAGCAGACGGCGGCTCAGCGTCGCCGGGTTGTCGGGGTCCAGCGCCGGGTAGACGACGTGGGCGGTCATCATCGCGTGGACGCCCGCCTTGATCGCCGACACGAACGGCGCCAGCTCACGCGCCCGGAACGTCTCGGCCGAAACGTCCACAATGGGCAGTGCATGATGCGGGTCGGTCACCGTGGCGCCGTGGCCGGGGAAGTGCTTGGCGCAGACGGACACGCCACCGTCCTGCATGGACTCGATGAACGCGGCGCCGTGCGCGGCGACCAGGTCCGGCCGCGCGCCGAAGGACCGGACGCCGATGATCGGGTTGTCGGGGTCGCTGTTGACGTCGATCGACGGGGCCAGGTTGAGGTTGACCCCGCACGCCTTCAGCTCCGCCGCGATGGCCGCGGCGACTTCGGCGGTCAGCGCCAGGTCGTCGATCTCGCCGAGCGCCAGGTTGCCCGGGTAGGCGCTGCCGGACTCGTAGTCGAGGCGGGTGACGTCACCGCCTTCCTCGTCCAGCGCGATCAGCGCGTCGGGCGCGGTACGCCGCAGCGCGCGGGTGTGCCGGACGACCGCTTGCCTGCCACCGTCCAGATTGGACGGGAACAGGGTGACGCCCGCGAGCCCGTGCTCGAGCGCCGAGTGCACCCACGACGGCGGTTCGGCGCCGGTGTAGCCGCCCAGCAGGCAAGCGTTGACGAGCCGGTCGAGTTCAGTCACCGACAACGGAGTTCTCCTTCGCGTAGAGCTGTTCGAGTACGACGGCGACGCCGTCTTCGCTGTTGCCGCCGATCACGTGATCCACCAGCGCCAGCACGTCGGGATGCGCGTTCGCGACGCCGTACGACGTGCCAGCCCACGACAGCATCTGCAGGTCGTTGGGCATGTCGCCGAACGCGATCACGTCCTGCGCCGCCACTCCGCTGCGCTCCGCCAGCCGGGCCAAAGCGGCCGCCTTGTTCACGCCGATCGCGATCGCCTCCACCAGGCGCGAGCCGTTGGAGTGATACGCGGCGACGAGCCCGTCCAGCGCGGGCTTGGCCAGCGCGAGGAGTTCGTCGGCCGACAGCGACGGGTGACGGCCGAGCAGCTTCGGCGCGGGCAGGCTGAGCAGCGTCGCGTCATCGGCGCGTTCGAGCTTCGCGCCGCGGTCCCAGTCCCACGGCTCGTAGAGCGAGTCCGCGACCAGCCGGTCGGCGTGCTCCACCGCGATGCCGATGCCGGGGATCGCCGCGCGCAGCCGGGCGACGGCCTCGGCCAGGTCCGGCGTCGTGATGGCGTATTCCTCGACGACCTTCCTGGCGCGCATGTCGTACAGGTAGGCGCCGTTGGAACAGATCGCGAGGCCCCGGCCGCCGAACTTCTCGGCGATCTCGTCCACCAGCCGGGGTGGCCGCCCCGTGGCGACCACGAACTCGGCGCCCGACGCTTCGACCAGCGCGAACGCCGCCACCGTCCGCTCGGAGATCGTGCCGTCCGGGCGCACCACCGTGCCGTCGAGGTCCGTCGCCACCAGCAAGGGCGTCATGGAATCAGTCCTTCGGTCGAGAACAATCCGGACCACGCGGCCCGGCTGGTCAGCCGCGGCAGCGCCGCGCGGTACTGCTCGCGGACGGCTGGGCCGTCACGGAGGAACCGGGTGAGCACCCGCGCGCCCTGAGCTGCCAGGCGAACCAGGTGCGAGCGGTCATATGTCCGGACCCGGACGCCGCGTTGGGACGCGTCGGTCACGACAGCCGTGCGCAGGGCGCCGACCCGCCACCAGTCGGCTTCCGTGACCGGCACCGACCCCACCGCCAGCCGGTGCACGCCGAGCAACGGCCCGAGCGCCAGCCGGTCGAAGACGCTCGGTTCGCTGATCACGATGTCGTTCGACGCGAGCCCCGGCGCGGCCGTCGGCGGATGCGCGACCGTTTCCGGATACCGGGCGCGCAGCTCACGGACCCGCGTCAGCGCGGACGCGCCGCCATCGTCCAGAATGGACGGTCCATCCAGGAAATCGGAGACTGCCTGGATCAATGTCGCGGCGGCGCCGTACTGCATCCCGAGCAAGTACGGGATCAGCTCGGCGAGCAGCGTTCCGGCGATCTTCAGCACCGGGAAGTCCCCGTGCAGCGCCGAAATGATCGTGTAGTTGCGCAGGATGAAGTACCGGTTCAGCTCGTCGGCGTCCTTCCACGGGAAGTCCGTGTGCCACAGGCCCGCGCCCGGCAGCGTCACCGTCGGGAACCCGTGCTCCCGCGCCCGATACGAGTACTCGGCGTCGTCACCCTGGAAGAACAGGGGGAGCGGAAAACCTATCTCCTTGACCACCTCGTACGGGATCAGGCAGGCCCACCAGCCGTTGTACCCGGCATCGACGCGGAACTCCTGCCGGTATGGCCTGCCGGTCGCCGGATCCGTGGCCAGCAGGTCGACCGCGTGCAGGCTGCGGCGGATCGGCATGCCCGGCCGGATGCCGTCCAGGTCCGTGTACTCGGCCGCCGCGTGCAACCGGGTGGGATGCAACAGGTTCAGCATCTGCCCGCCGAGGATCAGCGGCTCCACAGTGGACGCCGAGAACGCGGTCATCCGGACGATCAGATCGGGCTCCAGCACGATGTCGTCGTCCATGAACAGCACGTTCACGTTCTCGTCCGCGACCTCATGCAGGCCACGCGTGAACCCGCCCGCGCCACCGAGGTTCGGCTGCCGCAGGTACCGCAGCTTCCCCGGCAGCACACCGTCGGCCCGCACGTGATCGGTCCCCTGATCGACCACGTACACCGAATGCAGTGACGCCGACGCCAGGCTGTCCATCGCGATGGCGGTCAGCGTGGCGAGGCAGTCGGCTGGGCGGTTCATCGTGCAGATGGTCACCGACGTCGGCCGTGACCGTTCCGCCTCCGGGACCGTCCAGCGCACGTCGCGGACGGAAAGCCGTTGTCCTGGCTCGGTTTCCCATTCCAGCCACAACGCGCCGCCGTCGACGAACCGGTCGAGCGGAGCCGTCAGCGAGACGGCCTCGTCGTCGACGACTCGCGCCGCCACGACTCGTGGCTCGCCTTCGAAATCCGAGGCCAGCAACGAGACCACGCCGGAACCACTGACCTCCAGCGAGACTTCGACGGCTTCGACCGCGGTCCAGCGCTGCCAGTAGCTCGCCGGAAACCGCCCGAAGTACGTGTTGCCGGAGACCTTCGACGCGGGCTCGACCGTGAGCGTGGACCGCTCACGGCTCGCGCCGCCCGAGATGACCTGCGCGTAGAGATCCTTGCTGATCACCGGATCCGGCCCGGCGAACAGGCCGCGTTGCGCGATCACCGGCGCACCTCGGCGGTCAGCGCGGTCAGCTCGGCCGCGGTCCGGGACAGCGGGAACCGGGCCGCGTTGTGCAGACCGGCCGCACGCAGGTCCGTCAGCGCGCCGTTGTCCTTGGCGAGCAGCCGGACGGTCTCCGCGAGCGTGGCCCGCGCGACCCGGAGCGCCGAGTCGCCCAGCACCTCGGTCAGTCCCGGCACCGGCTGATACGCCACCGGCAGCCCGCACGCCTGCGCCTCGACCGCGACCAGCCCGAACGCCTCCAACGTCGTCGACGGCACCACGAGCAGGTCATGCCGCGCGAACGCCGCCCACAACGCCGGCCGGTCGAGCCAGCCGAGGTACTCGACCTCAGTGGTGTCCACAGTGAGCGCGGCGAACTCGTGCTCGGGCGCCGCGACGCACAGGGTCACGCCGGGCAGCCCGGTCAGGTCCGCGATCAGCTCAGCCGCACCCTTCTCCGCGGTCAGCCGTCCCGCGTAGAGCACGCGGAACCCTTCCCGCGCCTCAGGCCGTGGCGGCGGCGAGTGCAGCAGCCGGTCCGGGATTCCCCAAGGCACGTGGACGATTCGCCGAGGTTCGACCGGCGTGACCGCACGCAGTAGATCAGCCATCGCCGAAGTCGGCACGACGACCGCGTCGGCCGCCGCGCCCGCCTCACGCAGCACATCGCGTTGCGTCGGATGATCGGCCGCGAACAGCAGATCGGTGCCGTGCACCAGCGCGACCCGCGGATGGTCTGGAAACGCACGGAGCAAGGCGGGCGTGGCGCCGAAACTCAAGTGCTGCCAGTGCACCGCGCCGAAGTCGGCCGGATCGAACCGCGACCGTATCGCCGAAGCCAGAGCGTCTACATAGGACCAAAAGCCTGGCCCGTCGAGTTGCTTCCCCGGGACATCCAGCAGCTCCGGCTCGGCCGTGCCCGAGCCGAGCATGAAGACACCGGCGTTGATCGGCGCCTCCGGTCCGAGATACAGATCCTTGAGCAGCTCGACGCTCCCGCCGGGGCTGCCCAGCGGGAGGTCGATTCCCGTCAGTGTCTTCACGAGAGTTCCTCGTACAGCCGCGAAATGTCGATACCGGCCGTGCTCGTGTACTTCACGCCGACGTTCTGATAACTCGCCAGCGATCCGTGCGCGACCAGGAAGATGATCTTGCCGAAGGTCATCAGCGGATAGACCCGGACCGGCCTGGCGACCCGGATCTCCAGCGTCCAGTTGATCGCGTGCCCGACATGCCCGAGCGGCGCCGACACGTGCACCCAGATCCCGAGCCCGCCGATCGTGTGATCACCGTTGATCATCTGCGCGTATCGCTCGGAGTGCGTCCGCTCATGCGTGACGCCCAGATACAGCCGCCCCGGTTCGAGCACCAGGCCCTCCGGCGGGATCACCAGCTCCGTGAACGGCGTCGACCTGGCCGCGTCCAGCTCCGAGTCGAACACGCGCATCTTCTCGCCGAGCCGCCAGTCGTAGGCGTTGGGGGACAACCGATCCGGCTCGAACGGATCGATCACGATGTCCCCGCTCTCCAGCGCCTTCTCGATCGCCTTGCGGGTGAGGATCACGAGGCGACCGCCACCCGGTCACGCCAGTAGCGCGATTCCTGCGGGCCGACCGCGGCCTGGTATTTGCCCGCGTACAGATCGATCTCGCCGGACGACACGAAGAACATGATCTGGCCGATCTTCATCCCGGGGTAGACGCGCAGCGGCTGCACGGGGGAGAGCATGAGCGTCCACTGGCCGTGGAAGCCGATGTCCCCGATCGGCGCGGTGATCTCGACGAACAGTCCGAGCCTGCCGACCGAGGACCGGCCGAACAGCAGCGGGACGTAGATGTCCGAGCCGATGCGCTCCTCGGTGTGCCCGAGATACAGCTGATCGGGCTGGAGCACGTACCCGTCTTCGGGCAGCTGGATCGTCTTGGTCGGGTTCGGGTGATACGCGTCGACGATCTTGTCCCGATAGGACAGCAGCGTGCCGCCGAGCCTGACGTTGTAGCTGTTCGGGTTGACCTGGTCGGGGCTGAACGGCGAGATCGCGATCCGTCCGTCGGTCACCGACTCGGTGATCTCCGGCCCGGTCAGTATCATTTGACGCCGCCCTTGGCCGTCACGAAGTCGTACTTCACCTTGTCTTCGATCTCGAGGTCGCGTAGCAGCCTTCGGACGGTCGCGAAGTCGTTCATCATGATCTCGCCGTCCTCCTGCGCGCGGCAGTCCGCGATGATCTCGTCGACGTGCTCGATCCCCGCGAACCGCAGTACCTGCGGCCAGAGTTCGTAGTCCTCCGCGCCGAACGCGGTGATCGCGTCGGGCAGGTACTGGATGAAGAACTCCTGCTGCTCCGGCTCCAGCTTCGGGTAGATCTCCTTCATCAGCTCGGCCAGCACGGGACCGTGCGCCGCTTCGTCGCGGGCGTGCAGCCTGGCGATGAGCGCGTGCATCGGCTGGATGGACTTGTCGCCTGCCAGCAGGTCGAGGAAGGCGTTGATGCTGACCTCGCCGACGACCGTCCACATCAGATAGAGCAGGTCCTTCTGCCACTGCTCGTCCATGCTGCCCGCCAGCGCGTAGAGCCTGCGGTTGGTCACGGGCTCCACAAAGGAATCCTCAAGGGTGATCTCGCGTGCCTCGCGGGTGCGCTGCATTGCCATCATGTGCATGTAGGTGTGCCACACCTCGTCGATGTGGGACTGCTGCACGACTTCCTTGACCTCGTACCGGTCGACGCCGGGGAACACGCCGTGCGCGAGCTTCTCGAACGTCGGGTTCGCCACGTGCTCCTCGGCGGCGATGACACGCTCGTTGTAAGCGATCCACGCCAGCGTGTTCACGAGCAACCGCTGCTCTTCCGACGCTTCGAGGAAGCGCGGGTGCCGGGAGAACGGCATCAGGTGCAGTGGGTAGTCCAGCAGGCCGGGGTCGTACTCGCCGGGGTTGACGACCCCGGCCATGTCCGTGCGGATGGTCGCGCGCTTGGGCCAGGCCGCCGCCAGCCTGCGCAGCATGCTCGGGCCGACGTGGGTCTCGGCAAGCTCGATGGGATGCATCGCTATCTCGTTTCTGTCGCGAGGGTGGCCAGGTCTTCGACGCGGACGAACTCGAGTCCGCGGGCAAGCAGTCCTTCGATCACGGCGGGCAGCGCGGCGACGGTCTGGGACCGGTCGCCGCCGCCGTCGTGCATCAGCACGATCGAGCCGGGCCGTGCCTGACTCAGCACGGTGTGCGCGATCACGTCCGGTCCGGGCATCGCCCAGTCCTCGGTGTCGACGTCCCACAGCGCGATCCGCGTGCCGAGGTTCGCCAGCGAGCGGAGCACCGCGGGCGTCCGCGATCCATAGGGCGGGCGGAAGAAGGCAGGCGCGGTGCCCGCCGCCGCCTCGATCACGTCGCCGGTGCGGGTGAGCTGATCGGCCAGCTCGGTCGTGGACAGGTCGGGCAGGTACGGATGGGACCACGTGTGGTTGCCGAGGCCGTGGCCCTGCTCCACCATGCGCTGGACGTCTTCGCCGCGCGCGCCCGCGTTGAGGCCGACACAGAAGAAGGTCGCGCACACCCCGTACGACTCCAGGACGTCGAGAATCCTTCCGGTGTAAGGAGGATGCGGGCCGTCGTCGAAGGTGAGCGCGATCTGCTGGCGGCTTCGGTCGCCGTGCGCCACTGAGCGCCCAGCCGCCGTCATCGCGGCGAGCGCCTCGTCGCTGGACGCCATCGCAGCGCGGTGTTCGTCGAGCCTGCCGGTCAGCGAGCCCGACTCGATCACCAGGCGCACGACGGAAGCGGGATCACGCCACGCCGCTCGCGCCAGCTCGGCCGCCGGTACCGAGCCGAAATCCGGGCGGCGCGGCAGGATCGCCGGGTCGGCGCGGTACATGTCCAGCCCGGCGGCCATGAAACCGCCGTCCAGCATGCCGTTGGTGCTGTCGACGACCGTGGTCACCGGCCCGCCGAGGCCTTTCAGATAGGACGCGATCTCCTTGCTGCGGTCGGCGGCGAACCGCACGGCGGGCCGGTCACCGCGCCCGTTCCCGTCCACGACCGCGACCTCGAAACCCGCCGCGGTCCAGCCGATTCCGGCATACAGCATCGATTTACCCCCAGTGTGCGTTCGAACGGGCTAGACGGTGGCGAGTTCCTTGGCGGCCGTGCGCCGGACGGCGAGCGGCCCGGCGACGGCGATCACCGCCGCGAGCAGGCCGGGCACCAGCATGGCGACGCCCAGCGACGTGACGTCGGCGAGCGGGCCGATGACCGCGGGGCCGCCCAGCTGTCCCGCGTAGGCCATGGTGGTCACCCAAGAAAGCGCTTTCCCGACGTTCGCGCCACCGGCGCCGACCGCGCTGAAGATCGCCGGGACGACGGTCGCCAGCCCGGCCGCGACGACCACCCAGCCGGCCAGGCCGAAAGCCAGCCGTCCACCGGGGAGCAAAGGCGCGACGAGCACGAGCGCGTAACCCAGCACCGCGACCGAACCCGCGAGCCGCATCCAGTTCGCCGGGTCCACTTTCGACCTAAGCCGATCGGCGGTAAGGCGGGTGACGGTCAGCGCGGCCGCGAACACCGTGTAGGCGAACGAAGCCGTCGCCGGATCCGCGTTGAGCATTTCTTCGGCGTGCAGCGAAGCCCAGCTGTAGCCAGCGCCTTCGCTGACGAACCCGGCCAGCGCGACCACCCCGAGCAGCAGGATGGTGAGGGTGGGCAGGCCGCCGGACGACACGACCGGCTCGCCGTCCTCACGTGGGGCTTTGCCTGTCAGCAAGTGCTTGCCGGGTAAGAGGAACAGCACGGCGGCGACCACACCGGCGCCGATCATCAGCGCGGTGCCGCTCGTGTGGAGGTGCAAGCCGACGGTGATCGTGAGCCCGCCGACGACCCCGCCCAAGCTCCACACGCCGTGGAACGTCGACATGATCGAGCGCCCGTACCGAGTTTCCACCTCGACGGCCTGCGCGTTCATCGCGACGTCGAGCGAGCCGAGCGTGCCGCCGAGCGCGAACGCGGCCACCAGCAGGATCGGGAAGTTCGGCGCCAGCGCGGGCCCGAGCAGCGCGAGCGCCGCGACGGGGGCGATCACGCGCAGCACCGCGCGGCTCGACCAGGCGTCGGCCAGCCGCCCGGCGACCGGCATGCACGCCATCGAACCGAGCGCGGTGAGCAGCAGCACCAGTCCGATCCGGCCCTCGCCGAGGTGCAGCCGGGCGTTGATCGCGGGCAGCGACGCGCTCCAGATGGCGCAGATCAGCCCGCAGAGCCAGAAAACGGCCACCACGGCCATTCTGGCGCGAAGGACGGCAGGCTCAGGACGCGTCACGGCGATGGACTTCCTTCTTTGGTGGAGTGCGGGATGAAGGGGGCGCCATCAGCTGTCCACTATGGACGAATGCCGTGAACTGTCCCCCAGTTCCGGATCCGCGACGATGCGGCGGTAAATAGTAAAGAAACTTTCCTATTTAATTCTGCAACCGGGTTGCCTTGCTGTCAAGAGAGATCTCACGGTTCGGGTGGAGTTCGGTGGCCGTTCACGAGCAGGGCGCGCACGGCCGCCAACTCCGCGTCACTTTTCGGGGCGGCGACCCAGGGTCTGGCCAGGTGATCATCCGCCGATCGCGGCACGAGATGGACATGCAGATGGAAAACATCCTGCCAGCCCGCGGATCGGTTGGCCTGGAACAAAGTTAGGCCATCTGGCCGCAGCACGTCCCGGATCCGCGCGGCCATCAAGTGGACGGTGCGCATCACGGCGGCCGCGTCGCCTGCCGAGATCTCCCAGAGGTCCGCGGCGTGGATCCGGGGCACGACAAGGGTGTGACCCGGCATGACGGCGGTGTGGTCGAGGAACGCGATCGTGTGCTCGTCCTCGAACAGCACCCGCCCGGCGCCCTCGCGGCCCGCCGCGATCTCACAGAACACGCACGGGGTGACAGGTTCATCCATGCCGCCGACTGTAGAGCGAGATGTTATTCTGGGAGGGCATGACAGAGTTTCGTGCGATTCCCGAACTGGCCGGTTTCCGCGCTCGTAAGCCGTTGTTGGTCACCGAGGTCGATGTGGTCGACCCCGCGTCCGGCTCGGTGAGCACCGGTCAAGACATCCTCATGGCCGAAGGTCGCGTGGTGCGAGTAGGCGCCGCGCTGAGAGATCCCGAAGCGGAAGTGCTGCCCGGCGCGGGCCTGGTCGCGCTGCCCGGATTCTGGGACATGCACGTCCACACCTTCGACGAGGCCACCCTTCCGAAGTTCCTCGCCCGCGGCGTCACCGGCATCCGGCACATGGGCGCCGCGCCCGTGCACGCCCAATGGCAGGCCAAGCTGCACGGTGGTGACTGGCAAGCACCCCGGATGGTGTTCGCGAGCCCGATCCTGGACGGACCGAGGCCGACCCGCCCCGGCTCGATCGCGGTGACGACGGCCGAAGACGCCAAGGCTGCCGTGGCCCGCAGCGTCGCGGACGGCGCCGAGTTCCTCAAGGTCTACTCGGGGTTGCCCGCCGAGGCCTACGCCGCCATCGCCGCCTCGGGCGTTCCCTTCGCCGGTCACGTGCCGTTCGAGGTGCCGATCGAGACGGCCGCGTTGTCCGGGCAGCACAGTGTGGAACACCTGGATGGCTTGGCACTGGGCACTTCTTCTCGTGAAGCCGAAATCCGGCGTGGTCTGTCCACTTTGGATCCGAGTGATCCTGCGGCGATGTTCGCCGAGTTCGGCAGGCTCAATCACTTGGCCGCCACCACACACGATCCCGCTCGGCTGGCCGCGTTGTGCCACGTGTTCCTTGAACGCGGCACCTGGCATGTGCCGACGCTGGCGGTGCTGCACGCCAAGTCCACGGTCGGCACCCCGGATTTTCCGCTCACCCCATACCTTCCGGACATCGAACCGGCGCTGCGGCCCGCATGGTCCCGCGTCGGTTCGTGGTCGGCGGGGACGGGCGAGCGGGAGGTGTTCGAGCACAGCCTGCATCTGGTGCGCGAGCTGCACCGGGCCGGTGTCCCGTTGCTCGCGGGCACCGACACGTTCGTGCCCGGCCACAGCCTGCACGACGAGCTGGGCCTGCTCGTCCGCGCCGGGCTGACCCCGCTGGAGGCGCTGCGCACCGCGACCGTCGCGCCCGCGCGGTTTCTCGGCGCGGGCAACAGGTTCGGCGCCATCGCGCCCGGCATGACCGCGGATCTGGTGCTGCTCCAGGCGAACCCGCTCGACGACATCGCCAACACCAGGACCGTCCGCACGGTCATCCTCGGCGGCGCCGTACTCGGCTGAGCGGCGCGGCGGCGGATCCGTCTTCTGGCGGAGTTCCGCCGCCGCGGCTTCCGATACCGTTTTCGGTGCTACCGCCGTCACCGCGCACGGATCCAGAGAGGCTCCTCATGCTGACCACGGCTGCGGCAACACTTCTGGCTGTCTCCTCAGCGGTCGTCCCGGCCACCGGAACGGACGAGGTCCCGGCGAGCGTCGAGGTCGCCTCGGTCAACGGCTCGGGCTGCCCCGCGGGCACCGCGGACACGTCGGCCAGCGGTAACACGTTCAGCGTGTCCTACCGCGCGTTCTTCGCGCAGGCGGGCGGGGGAGCGAACCCGGCCGACTCCCGCAGGAACTGCCAGCTGAGCCTGCGTGTGAGTCTCCCGCCCGGCTACACCTACGGCCTCGCGGCCACCTCGTACACCGGGTTCGCGCACGTGGAAGAGGGCGCGTCCGCCCTGCACCGCGTCAGCTTCTACTTCCAGGGCACCTCGCCGACCGTGGCGGTGGACCACCCGTTCACCGGCCCGCTGACCGGCGAGTGGCGCTCGGACTACCGCCCCGCCGAGATCGTCTACTCCCCGTGCGGAGACGACCGCAACCTCAACATCAACGCGGAGTTACGAGTCCGCACCACGGACCCGTCGAAGCGCAGCTTCCTCGTCGCGGACGCCTCTCGGGGCGCGCTCCGGGCGAAGTACGAGTTCGCCGTCAAGCCCTGCTGAGACCGATCAGGAATCAAGAAGCACAGGTCACCGCCCCGCGCCTAGCGTTACCGGCATGACCTCAATCACCGCGATCACCATCGAGGCGGCCGACGCCCCCGCCGCCGAGCGCTTCTACAACACGGCCTTCGGCCTCGGCTCCCGCCTCCGCGTCCGCCCGTCGCAGGAGCCCACCACTGGCTTCCGCGGCTTCACCCTGTCACTCACCGTGTCCCAGCCCGCCAACGTCAACGCCCTCATCGACGCCGCACTCGCCGCGGGCGCCACCACCCTCAAGCCCGCCACGAAGTCGATGTGGGGCTACGGCGGCACCGTCCAAGCCCCTGACGGCACGATCTGGAAGATCGCCACCTCCGCCAAGAAGGACACCGCCCCGGCGTCCAAGACGTTCGACGACATGGTCCTGCTGCTCGGCGTCGCGGACGTGGCCGCCAGCAAGCGTTTCTACACCGAGCAGGGCTTCACGGTCGGCAAGAGCTTCGGCCGGATGTACGTGGAGTTCGAGAGCGGCTCGAGCCCGGTCAAGCTGGCCCTTTACCGGCACAAGGCGCTGGCGAAGGACGCGGGCGTGGCCCCGGAGGGCGCTGGTTCGCACCGCATCGCGATCGGCGGCGCCGGGCCGTTCACGGACCCGGACGGGTTCGCGTGGGAGGCCGCTTCCCTCGCGGCCGCGTCCTGATGTGCCTCTATCACCTGCCGGGGATGCTCGCCGCTCTCGCCGAGGAGCGCGGCGAGGCCCCGGTGGAGGCCGAGGGCCCGGCTCCGGACTCCGTCGAGGAGAGTCCGGGGCAAGGCGAATTCGAGGCTTGCGTTTGAGCGCGCTCAAAGCCATAGCGTCCTTCTCATGACAACACAGACCTGGATCATCACCGGCGCTTCCCGAGGCTTCGGCCGTGCACTGGCCGAGGCGGCGCTCAAAGGCGGCGACAACGTCGTGGCCGCCGTCCGCCGCCCCGAAAGCGTCGCCGACCTCGAAGCCGCCTACCCGGGCACCTGCCTGGTCAAGGCCTTCGACGTCCGCGACACCGCCGCGGCCGACGGCCTCGTCCAGGCCACCGTCGACCGTTTCGGCCGCCTCGACGTCCTGGTCAACAACGCGGGCCGGGCCATCGTCGGTGCCGCCGAAGAAGTCGGGGACGCGCCGTTGAAAGACCTGATGGACCTGCACCTGTTCGGCCCCGCCGCGCTCGTCCGGGCCGCGCTGCCCGGCATGCGCGAGCGGAAGAGCGGCACGATCGTCCAGATGAGCAGCCAGGGTGGGCGCATGGCGTACCCCGGCGTCTCCGCCTACTGCGCGTCGAAGTTCGCGCTCGAGGGGTGGTCCGAGGCGCTGGCCGGGGAGGTCGCGCCGTTCGGGATCCGGGTGATGCTCGTCGAGCCCAGCCGGTTCCGCACCGACTTCAACGCCTCCGACGTCCTCGAGTTCGCCGAGGCGACCGACACCTACCGCGACATCCTCGCCGCCGTGCGCGGGGACCTGGCCGGGGTCGACGGCAAGCAGGAGGGCGACCCGGTCAAGGCCGCCGAGATCATCGTCGAGCTGGCCCACGGCGACGACGTGCCGCTGCGGCTCGCGCTGGGCCGCGAGGCCGTCGAACGGATCTCGGGCGCCTACCGGCGGGGGCTCGCCGAGGTCGAGCGCTGGGCGGAGACCGCGCGCAGCGCCGACTTCGAGGGCGTCCCGGCGTCGGTCCGGCCGGTCTAGGCTGCTGATCATGGCCACCGACGACTTGATGACCCGCGCACTCGACTCGCTCGGCGACGACGAGGCCTCGGTCGAGGTGATCCACCTCCTCACCGACCTGGCCGACATACCCGCGCCGCTGGCGATCGCCGAGGTCGCCGAGCTGCTCGACCTCACGCCGCACACCCTGCGCTACTACGAGCGGGCCGGGCTGGTCGAGGTGGCGCGCGACGCCAACGGGTACCGGCTCTACGACAAGGAAGCGGTGCGGCGGCTGGTCTTCCTCACGCGGATGCGGCTGTCGGGGATGCCGATGCGGGACCTGCAGCACTACGTGTCGCTGGTGGACGCCGGCGCGGAGACGGTGCCCGAGCGGCTGGACATGCTGATCGAGCACCGGGACACCATCCGGCGGCGGATTCGTGAGCTGACGCTGTCGCTCACCGCGACCGAGTACAAGATCGCGACCTACGGCGGCACGACCGGCCCCGACGTCCAGTGACCCGCTGTTCGGCGGGTGCCGCAGGGCCAGTCGAACGTTGTGAACGGGGCGTTCACAACGCTGAGCGACGCATACGCCCCGCTCATTACGTCCACCCTCCCCGCTGACGGTGGCCCGGCCTTCGCGAAACCCGAGTTTGGGCCAGTGGATGGCCCAGACTCGGGTTTCGCGTGCTCACGCGTCGATTGACAACGCAAGCCACGCCGTCGGTTCAGGCGGCCGCGAACTCTCGCTGGTGACCCGGGTGTCGTGAGTGTTTAGGCCGGTTAGAACCGGTCGTACCACTCACGACCCCCGGGTGTTGGGCGGGTCAGCCGGCCAGGGCGGCGCGGCGGCTGTGGGACTTGGCTAGCTCGAGTGCGGTGTGGGCCGCCGCGGCCAGGGTGATGTGGCGGTACCAGCCTCGCCAGCTGCGGACCTCGTAATGCCCGAGTCCGATGTCCTCTTTGGCCAGTCGGCAGTACGCGCCTGCCGACTCCATCAGGAAGACGATCGGGGCCACGTCGGCCAGGCTGGTGTGACGGCGGGTGTGGGCCAGGAAGTACGAGCGGGGCTTGGCGTAGTGGCCCGCGGTCGCCGTGACGAGGAACGCGGTGTCGAACTTGGTGGCTTCGGCGGGTTCGGCCGCGAAGCGGTGGAGTGCGTCGCGGTGGTACGTGTAGACCTCGTGGCCAGGCGGGGAGGCCTTCAGGCGCAAGGTCGTGTGCGGGGTGGTGAACGGGGTGCCGAACGAACCCGTGTGCAGCTCGCCGGCGGTGCTGGTGATGATGTGCTGGAGCTGCTTCTGCCGGAGCAGGTGGTGCAGCTGGGCTTTTTCGGTGCACACCAACGAGATCGCGACCCACTCCGGGCGGATGTTGACCTTGAGGGCGCGGTTGATCATGGTGGCGGCGATGGTGGACTTGCTGCGATACGTGACGTGGGCGGGGATGCGGGCGCGGCGGCGGCGGGACGCGTCGTCGGCCCAGCTCTTCGGGAGGTAGAGCTCGCGGTCGATGAGGAAGGCGAGACCGTCCATGGTGACGTAGAACAGGACGAGCCCGATCTGGCAGTTCTCGGCCTTCTTGGTGTCGTTGCTGTACTGGCGTTCGACGGCGACGGCGCTGCGGCCCTTCTTCGGGAACGCGACCTCGGTGACGTAAAAGCTGCCGCCGGTGTGGCCGCCGTGCTGGACGGCGATCGTGCGCAGCTCGTCGCGGACGACAGATTCGTCCCACTGCGCCGAGGTCAGCAGCCGCTGGGCGCCGTCGGCGCGGCGTTCGCCTTCGTAGTGGCCGACGTTGTCGCCGCCACGCAGGCCTGCCGAATAGGCGCTCGGCAGGTCCAGCAGATAAGTCCAGGCCCGGCGGCGGGGTTCCGCGCGGGTGAAGTTCGGTGCTATTCGGTCATATACCACTTTCAACCATTGTTCGTACTGAGTCTTGTTGACGTTCCCCATTGGTAAAGCCCCCCATAAAGTTCATTCAGCCGAAAAGAAGAAACAATCAGTGAGTGTTTCTTGCTTGTGCCCCTCGACTCCGCTATGCCCCCCGGCGGCAAGAATCCCTCTACAGCTGGTACTGCCGTCTCATTTGATGAGACGTTCCAAACCGGACCAGACCAGTCCGTGGTTCAGTTCTACAACAGTCTTGACCGGAATATGACGGTTTTCCCACCACCAGGTCGCCAAAGCGTTACCCGCCCCGGTCACCTGCGCGGAGATCGCCCTCGTCGCGACCTCGATGTCGAGTGACTCCGGCAGGTCGAGCGGCGGCAAGCGGGTGATCATCGCGGCCATCGCCTCGTCCGCGAGCCTGCGGACCTGCCGGTTGATCTCGATCGCCTCGGGTGCTCGTGGCTGATCCAGGAACAGGATCCGCCAGCTGAGCTCGTTCTCCTTGATCCAGGTGAAGAACGTGGTGGTGGCCTGCACGAAGAACTCCTCGGCGCTGCCTGCCTCCTTCGTCTCGCTCCAGCTCGCGATCAGGTTGCTCGCGTGGTGCTGCACGACCTCCAGGTAGATGTCCGTCTTCGAGGAGAAATGGTCGTAGAGCACCGGGGTGGTGACGTTCGCGGCTTTGGCGATGTCGCGCATGGACGCCTTGTCGTAGCCCTGCGCGGCGATGACCTGCGTGCTGGCGGCGAGGATCACTGCACGCCGCTCGCTCGACGAGAGCCGCTCCCGTGGTGGACGCACTGGTTTGCCTGACATTTGTCAGGTAGCCTACGAGTGCTACCTGACAGCTGTCAAGCTAACGCGTGTAAGGGGGACGGATGGCAGTCGGTGAAGCCACCACGGTGGTGGCCAGGCCCGCGGCGGAGATCCTCGACTTCATCATGGATGTCGAGGCCTATCGCGCGGTCGACCCGCGGCTGAAGACGATCAAGTGGGTGAAGCGGGAGCCGGGCATCACGACGTTCCGGTTCCGGCCCAAGCTGATGGGACTGCCCGGCCCGATGACCACGCAGCGGGTGGCGCTGACGCCGGGGGAGCGGGTGAACATCACCCCGGTGCCGAGCGCGATGGACCGGGTCGCCGGGTTCGCGGGGCTGCTCGAATGCACCGCCGATGGCTCCGGAACACGGGTGCGCAGGCGGCTGGAATTCACGTTCGCCAAGCCGTTTTCGTGGCTGATGGACCCGCTGCTGAACCGGTGGCTGGCCAAGGACGTGCCCGCGGAGCTCGCCAGGCTCAAGGCCCATCTGGAGTCCTGAGCTCACCCGCCGACCGGGGTCCTCGCCAGCGCGGTGCCGAGCCCGAAGGCGAACCCGAGCAGGCCCAGCTCCGCCGTCGCCCAGCGCGCGACGGCGGAGCCGACGCCCGCCGAAATCGCGGGGAGCAGCCGGAACCGGATGTGCGCGCCGAGGCACGCGGCCGCGCCCAGACACGCCGCCTTCGCCAGGCACAGCTGCCCGTACTGCGTGGTGACCAGACCGGCGAGCCCGAAGCGGCTGTTCAGCAGCTGGATCAGGGCGAGCACCACACCGGTCACCGCGCTGGCGGCGAGCGCGCCGGTGGCGATCATCGAGAACTTGGGCAGCGTGGTCTCGATCGACTTCCGGTCGGCCGAGAGTCCCAAAAGGACGGCGAACAGGCCGCCGAGCCAGCCCGCCGCGGCGACCACGTGCACCAGCAGCATCGGCGTGGTGACACCGTGCGCGGCCGACGCTTCGGAATGCCCGGTCACCGGCAACGGCACGAGCGTGGCGAACGCCAGTATCAGCCGGAGTTCGGCGGGAACCGCGCCGGGCTTGCGGACGCCGAGCACCGTGCAGGCGAGCAGCAGCACCAGGCAGGCCAGCACCCCGAGCAGCGCCTGCCCGGTGGTCACGGTGGTCGCGAACGTGGCCACCGCCGACAGGTCGAGCGTCCGCCCCGGCCGCAATTCGGCCGTGTGCAAGCACAACGCGACGAGCGCCGCCACGAACCACAGCGCGCTGCTCAGCACCGCGCAGCGACGCCAGCGGTCAGGGCCGCCGAGCAGCGGCGTGAGCAGGAACGCGATCGTCGCCACCCCGGCCAGGTTCAGCGTGGCCTTCGCGACCGGCAGCCCGAAGCGGACGCCGTCGCCCGGCGAGAGCAGGCCGGGAATCGGGGTGACCGTGACGAAAGCCGTCCCGAGCAGTACCGCGGCGAGCGCCCCGCCGGCCGCGACGGCTGCGGGCGCGAGAACGCCCGGAGACCGCTCAGTCGTTGACCGGAGCACGGCCCACCGTCGCGGCGATGGCGCAGTCCAGTATCACCACGGTGCTCATCTGCGCGATCAGGAACTTCTGCTCAGTGGGCTTCTTGCGGCTGGCCGTCGCGACGATCGCGGCGTAGTCGACGATGTCGGCGACCGTGCCCGCGACCATCCACGCCCGCTCACCGCGCCGCCGCAGCAGCGCACGCCACAGGCCCGCGCCCAGCGCCAGGTCACGCAGCACGTAGTGCACGGCCACCGCCTTGGCGGCCTTGCCCTTCGCCGGGACACCGAACAGCCCGGTCATCGTCCGGTCGGGCAGCGCCGCGAACGCGAGGCTCACCGCGATCCGCACGCCGACCACGATGAAGGCGGCCGGTCGGCTCAGTGCAGGCATTTCTCTCCCAGGCGTGGCTCAAGGACGGTGGATCTCGACGGCGGCGCACGACCACGAGAAGCCGGCGCCGGTGCCGATCAGCAGGCAGGTCTGGCCGGGCACGGCCTGACCGGAGGTGACGAGGTGGTGCAGCCCGGCGATCTGGTCGCCCGCGCCGAGATGGCCGACCTGGCGCGCCCACGGCCACGTGGTGCGCCCGGGATCGACGCCGAGCTTGCGGAACAGCCCGAGGTCGAGCCGCCGCCTGCCGAACGCGGGCAGCACGAACCAGTCGATCTCGCTCAGCTTGATCCCGGCCTCGCTCAACGCCTGGTCGATGACCTCGTCCTGGCCGCGGTCGACCCGGTCGATCGCGAACTGCATGCCGACCGTGTCGACGAACTGGTCCTTGCGCAGCTCCAGGCTGATCGGCTGCGGTGAGACCGAGGCCGCGGTCTCGAACGGGTCGGTGCCGCGGTGCATCTGCTCCAGCGACGAGTCCGAAACCATGGCCAGCGAAAGGATCTTGGCGAACCCGGGCCGGTTGGACACCACGGCCGCCGTGCCACCGTCGGCGTAGACCGTGCCGGGGTCGGTGTTCCAGCGGTCGAAGCCCGGCTCGCAGAACTTGTCGCCGGTGGTGACCAGCGCGAGCGTCTCGTCGGACCGGCCGTCCACAAAGGACTTGGCGAGATGCAGCGCGGCCATGCCCCCGTTGGACATCTGCCGCACGTCGATGGCCGCGCAGCGGTTGCCGACGGCCACCCGCTGCACGTACGACGCCGCCGGCCACATCTCGCGGCCCTGGTAGTACATGTTCGCGTGCAGGAGCAGCTCGATCCGCCCGGGATCGATGCCGGTCAACGCCTCCGCCGCCGCGGTGGCGGCCATCTCGGGCGCGGACTCCTCGCCCGCCACGCGGACGGCCTCGATCTCACACCGGCGGAAGCTCTTGCGGTTGAAGATCCCGCGCGCCACCGCGTCTTCCGCGCTGACCGGCGGGGGCAGGCACGTCGCGGTCGAGACCAGCCAGGTGTCAGTGGTTGACGGCATCGCGCACCTTCGGCGCCTGGTCGGGCTCGCCGGCTGCCGGGCCTTCCGAGAGCTGGAACCGGTTGTGGACCTTGCGCAGGAAGCCGGGCGCCCACCAGTTCGCCTTGCCCATCAGGCTCATCAGCGACGGCACGAGTATCGAGCGGATGAGGGTCGCGTCCAGCAGGATCGCCAGCACGATGCCCAGCCCGGCCATCTGGATGATCGACACCTTCGACGCGATCAGGCCCGCGAACACCACGGCCAGCAGCAGCGCAGCGGAGGTGAACACTGCGCCGGTCTTCTTGATCCCCTCGACGACCGCGGTGTTGTTGTCGCCGGACTTGAGGTACTCCTCGCGGATCCGCGCGACCAGGAACAGCTCGTAGTCCATCGACAGCCCGAACGCGGCGCAGAACATCAGCACCGGCATGGCGTTGTCGAGATACCCGGACGAGGTGAACCCGAGCAGCCCGGCCAGGTTGCCGTCCTGGAAGCCCCACACCATCACGCCGAAGGTGGCGGTCAGGCTGAGCAGGTTCAGCACCAGCGCCTTGATCGGCACGACCACGCTGCCGGTGAGCAGGAAGACCAGTATCAGCGTGAACAGGATGATCAGCCCGATGGCGATCGGCAGCCGCTGCCCGATGACGTCCTTGTTGTCGACCAGCCGCGCCGACTCGCCGCCGACCATGGCGTGCTGGGCGCCGCCCAGCTCTCGGATCTTCGTGATCGCGTCGGCCGCCTCGGTCGAGTAGACCTCGATGTCGGGCCGGAGCAGCACGGACAGGAACGAGCTGTGCTCGGTCGACATGACCGCGGCCACGCCCGGCATCGGCTGGACCAGCTTGCCCTTTTCGTAGATGCCCTCGCCGCCGCGGACCAGGCCGATCTCGGGCAGCCCGGAGATCTTCACCGAGAGCTCGTTGAGCGCCTGCTGATCGGCCGGCGCCTTGCCGAGTTCCGGCAGGTAGACGTTCACGGGGAACGCGGTGTTGCCGGGAAAGTTGCCGCGGATCTCCTGCCCGACCGCGCGCACGGACGCGTCCTGCGGCAGCACCCGGTCGTCGGACTTGCCGATGCTGACGTGGAAGAACGGGATCGCCAGCAGCGCCAAGCCGATCACCCCGGCCAGCGCGACCGGAGCCTTGTGCCGGATCGTCCACTGCGACAGCCGTTCCCAGCTGCGCTCGCTCGGGTTGATGCTCGGCAGCCGGTGCAGTGAGCCCTTTTCGACCTTGTGGCCCAGCAGTTTCAGCATCGCGGGCAGCACCAGCAGCGCGCCGAGCATCGCGACGAAGACCACCGGCACGGCGGCGAAGCCGAAGGAGCGCAGGAACGGCAGCGGGAACAGCAGGAGCGTGCCGAGCGAGAGCGCGACCGTCATGCCGCTGAACAGCACGGTCCGCCCGGCGGTCTTCATGGTCCGCTTGACCGCGTCGTCCACGGTCCGGCCGAGTGCGAGCTCTTCGCGGTACCTGGTGACGATCAGCAGCGCGTAGTCGATGCCGAGGCCCAGCGCCAGCGCGCTGGTGAGGTTGAGCGAGAAGATCGAGACCTCGGTGAACGTGGTCAGCAGGCGGAGCACGGCGAGCGTCACGCACGCCGACAGCGCGCCCATCGCGATGGGCAGCAGCGCGGCCATCACGCTGCGGAACACGAACAGCAGCAGGAGCATGCTGATCGGGACCGCGATGGCCTCGGCGAGCAGCAGGTCGGCCATGATCTGGTCCTGGATGGCGCGGAACACCTCGGCGTTGCCGCCGATGCGCACGCCGACCGCGCCCTGGTGGGCGTCGTAGCGCTCGTGCATCGAGCGCAGCCACTCGCTCTTGTCGTTCTGGCTGCCGTCGAGCTGGACGATCACGATCGCCGAGGCGCCGTCGTTGCTGCGCAGCCCGCCGAGCTGCTTGGCCTCCCAGTAGGAGACGACCGACTTGACCATCGGCTCGCGCTTGAGGTCGCCCGCGATCGAAGAACCGTCGGCCGCGGCCTCCGGGCCGTCGACCGTGCCGGTCTTCGCCGTCAGCAGGAACACCGCGTCGGACTCGCCGACCTTGAATTCCTTTTCGAGCTTCTCGGTGGTCCGCGCGGATTCGGTGTCACTGGCGTCGAAACCGCCGCCGGAAAGGTGGGGAACGACTCCGATTCCGACGCCGAGCGTCACGAACAAGATGGCGATCGCGGCGTACAGAACGTTTTTCGATTTCCGCTTCGTGAATTCTTTCACCTGAAGACGACCACCCTATGAGAAAGGCCCACCCAACCGAATCCGAGCATAGGGTCGGCGCGTCGGACGCGGCAATCGCGCGGCGGCAAGCCACGGCCAACTACGCACATAGCAAAGAGTCGTGAGTGGTATGGCCGGTTAGAACCGGCCATACCACTCACGACCCCTTGATCAGTGGAAGAGCCTGCCGAGGCGGGTCTTGAGGTTGAACGCGCCGCGCATGAACCGTTCGGCGGGACTGCCGGTGGGCGGCAGCAGGTTCAGCTGGCGCGCGAGGTCCATGCTGTCCATGTAGGCGTCCATCCGCAGGATCAGCCCGCCGGTGACGGTGAACACCTCCGCCATCCGCGCCGACCAGTGCGCGCCGTTGGCGATCAGGCCGTCGAACTTCCCGCCGGTGAACGTGCCGGACAGCTGGACCTGCGCGCAGACGTGGCCCTCTCCGTCGGAGAAGATGCTCACGACCTCGGTGCGCGCGTCGGGGAACGCGGCGTAGAAGCCTTTGAGGTGCTCGCAAAGCCGGTCCGGGGCCATCTCGCCGACCAGCGGCAGGAATTCCGTGCCGTCAGGGTGCCAGCAAGCCATCACGCCGTCGAGATCCTGCTTGTTGTAGGCGTCGTAAAGCCGCTGGACGACCGCCACCGCTGGATCGGTCACGGTCGTCATCGCAAGGCTCCTTCGGCGGTCTCGGGAACCTTGGCCTCTTCGGAAGCGACCTTGAGCTGGCGGACACCGGCCAGCAGCAGCCACAGGAAACCGAGTGAGGAGAACAGCAGGAACATCAGCGTGGTGACCAGGAACGACGAGCCGAGCAGATACGTGAGCGAACCGGTGATCAGGCCGCCGATGCCCGCGGTCAGCCCGAGCAGGCCGAGCCACCGCGGGTAGAAGGTGCTGCGCAGCATCGCGATCGAGTACAGCGGCATCGCCACGCCGAAGAACAACGCGTACCAAAGACCCAGCAAAGCCAGCAGCAGCAACAAGATCAGGTACGCCACCGGATACGCGGCGGTCTTCTCCGCGCCCTGGGCGGCGACGTAGAAGTCCGCGATGTGCTTGGTGGAGAAGCCGTCGATGCCCATCAGCACGAGCATCACCGCCGCCGAGACCACCGCGGTCCCGTTCGCGTAACGGACGATGTCGGGCCGGTCGATGCCGCGCAGTGTCTTGCCGATCGCGAGCATGGCGAACAGGTCGAGCACCACCGCGACGGAGATGCCGTAGTGCAGCGGGATCCACATCCCGCCCGCCTCGTGCACCTCGACCATGAACGGGTCGGTGCCGATGTCCTGGTGCGGATGCAGCGCGTTGACCACGACCGAGAGGATCGTGCCCGCGATCGCGAGCCAGCCGCCCAGCCGCAGCACACGCGGGTCGTTGAGCCTTGTCATGTCTACTTCTCCAGACCGAGGGGGAGCTTGTCGAGCGAGCGGAGGATCGAGGTTTCACGCCACTGGGGCGCGCCGGTGATGCGGACGCCCGGGTACCGCTCGGCGAGCGCGCCGAAGACGATCTCGGCCTCCGCCTTGGCGAGCGCGGCGCCGAGGCAGAAGTGCGGGCCGTGCGCGAACGTCATGTGCCGGTTGGCGTTCTCCCTGGTCAGGTCCAGGCGGTCGGGCTCGGGGAAGACACTCGGGTCGCGGTTGGCGCCGCCGAGCAGCACGACCACCATCTCGCCCTCGCGGATCGTGGTGCCCGCGACCTGGATGTCCTCCATGGCCTTGCGCGCGGTGACCTGCACCGGCGCCTCGTGGCGCAGCAGCTCGTCGACGCCGGGGACGACCAGGCCGGGCTCGCGCTGGATCCGCTCGAACTGGTCGCGGTTCGTGAGCAGCGAGTGCACGCCGTTGCCGAGGTGGTTCATGGTCGTCTCATAGCCGACCGTGACCAGCAGGACGCACATGAAGATGATCTCGAAGCTGTCCGAGGCGCGGCCCTCGGCGTGCGCCGCGATCAGGCTGCTGACCAGGTCGTTCGCCGGCTTGTCGCGGCGGGCTTCGAGGATGTCGACGAAGCGCTCGCTGATCTCCAGCATCGACTGGCCGCCCGCCTCGACGCGCTCGGCGGGCGCGTCCCACTCGAGCAGGCCCGCGAGCGCGGCGCCCTTCTCGTAGAAGAACGCCTGGTCCTCGGGGCTGGTGGCGCCGAGGATCTCGGTGACCACGCGGATGGTCATCGGATAGGCGAGATCGGCCATGAACTCCATCTCGCCGCGTTCGCCGAGTGACTTGTCGAGCAGCTCGTCGGCGATTTCCTTGATACGGGGCCGGAAACCGGTCACGATGCGCGGGGTGAACGTCGTCGAGACGACACTGCGCAGCCGCCGGTGGGCAGGCTCGTCGAGGAAGTAGTAGAAGCCCTGCATGAGCTGGTCGACCGTCTCGTTGGCGGCCTTCTGCCGCTCGATGAAGTCGGCGCCGGGGCGCACGTGCCAGCGGCTGCTCTTGAGCACCTCGGCGACGTCGTCGTACCTCGGCACGACGTACGCGTTGAACCCCTCGTGCCAGAAGATGCGGTGCTGCTCGCGCAGCCGCCGCCACATGCCGTTCGGGTCGGCGCGGAACGCCGGGTCGTCCAGCGCGAAGTCCACGGTCTCCACTGTCGTCATCGTCGCTCCACAAGATCGTCGTGCCGGATGTCGCCCGCCCACGCGTCACCGTCGCGGGCCGCCTTGCCGGGTGGTTTGGGCAGCGGGGCGTACTTCGGTCTGCGCAGCAGCCACTGCCGCTGGATTTCGAGCTTGACGCGCTCGCCGATGAGCGCGGCCGTCTGCCTGGCGTTCAGCTCGCCGCGGCGCAGCAACCCGGCCGCGGCCTTGAGCATCAGTGCGGGGGTGAGCACCGCGTAGGGGGAAGCCCGGTGCGACAGCACTTCGTCGACGAATCGATGCCGCAGCACGGGATTCGCGGAGATGCAGCGCAGGAGTTCGCGTTCGAGCGGCGCCATCGGACCGGCTTTGGCGAGGTCCCAGGCGAGCCAGTACATCGGGGTCGCGTCACGGTCACGCCAGCGCCACCAGCGCTGGAGCGCGCGGTCGGTGGCCGCGCGGTCGTGCAGGTTGGCGCCCGCGATGAACCCGGCCAGCTTTTCGGCCTGGCGCAAGGCATCCGAGATGCCCTGTCCGACCGTGGGGTCCTTGAAGTGCCCGGAGTCTCCGACCAGCGCCCAGCCCGGACCGGCCGAGTCGCGGAAGTACCCTGGCACGTAAGCGGTTCCGGTGAGCCCGCCGACCCGGGTGGCGTCGGCGATGAACGGCTTCAGCGGCTCGCAGGCGGCGACGGCGTTGTCGAAGCTCTCCGGCAGGTTGGACTTGAACGCCGCGAACTCGTCGAGGCCGGGGGAGACCATGACGGTGAAGCGGCCGCTGTCGGAGCGGAAACCGAGCGTCAGGTCCGGCCCGGACCGGTAGTGGTGCACGGCGGCCGGGCCCGGCTCGACGGCGCCCTCGTAGTCCGCCCAGTACACGAACCGCTGGTTCGCGGTGACATTGTAGGTCCGCGCGCCGACCAGCTCGCTGACCTTGGAGTTCCGGCCGTCCGCGCCGATCACCAGCCGCGCGCCGAGCGTCTCGCCGCCGCGCAGCTCGACACCGGTGACCCGGCCGGTGATGTCCTTGCGCACCCCGGTGACCGTGGTGCGCAGGCGGACTTCGACGCCTTCCTTCTCGGCGACGTCGATGAGGATCTTGTCGAGGAGGTTGCGGTTGATGCTGACCCCGCCCGGCGGCCAGTCCTCGTGCGCCTGGACGACGGAGTCGAGGCTGATGCCGTCGTAGATCGGCCGCATCGCGGTGAGGAACGGGGCGCCGGTGTTGACCAGCTCGTCCAGCACGCCGAGCTGCTGCATGCAGCGCACGCCGCTGACCTGGATCAGGTGGGTGGACAGCGTGTCGCTGGGGAACTTGGCGCGGTCGACCAGTGTGACCGAGAACCCGGCCCTGGCCAGGTGGATCGCCAGTGAGGCGCCCGCGATCCGGGCGCCTACCACGACGACATCGGTTGTCTTGGGTGAGGACTTCTTAGGTGAGGACATTGACGATCACCAATCCTGCGATAGCGAGCCGCAACGCCTGGAAGCCGTAGTTGCGGCGGTTACGCCACTGGCCGCGCATCCCGTTGCGCAGCACGTACGCCTGCAGTGCCCAGGCGGGCAGCAGCGCCGGGATCGCCCAGAACGTCATCACCCCGGTCGCGACGGCCACGATGGCCAGCGCCCAGGTGAACCCGAACACCGACGCGACGAAGATCTTGTTGCCTTGCACGGACGTCCGCGCCGCGACGGTCCGCCTGCCGACCTGGCGGTCGTCCTCGGCGTCGGCGCTGTTGGAGCAGATCAGCACCTGCACCAGCCAGGTCCCGAAGAGCACGCCCTGCACGACGGCGACCCAGTCGACCCGCTGCAACGCGGCCGCGTACGGCAGGATGACGCTGGCCGCGAGCGTGACGCCGGTCAGCGTCTCCCCGCCCGCGATGAACCGGTAGCTGAAGTTGATGCCCGCCGAATACTGCGCGCCGAACACGATCACGGCCAGCCCGCCGACGAACAGCCACCACGGCCGGAACGCCGTGACCGCGCAGAACGCGACCACGCACCCGATGGCGACCGCGGCGGTCGTGTACGCGAAGACCTGCGCCTGCTTGACCGAAAGATGCCCGTGCACCAACGGTTTCACCTGGCTGCGCTTCCGCTCGGGCGCGTAGGTCCTGACGTCGCTGCCGTCCTTGAACCCGGTGATGTCGTCGAACGCGTGCGTCGCCCACATCCCGGTCGCGAGCGCGCCGAAGAACAACGCGCACAGCACCCCGGACTTCACGTCGACCAGCCCGGCCCCGATCACCAGCGACCACGCCAGCACCGGCCCGAGCCAGATCTCGAACAGCTTGACCTTGCCCAGCCTGGCGAACGCCTGAACCCTTTGCCCGGCCGAGATCGCCGGCGCCTCACCGACCACCGTCATCGCTCGCCCCCTTGAGCCCGAAAGTGACTTTCGTCAGATGTGATAGCCCGAAAGCCACTTTTGTCAGATAGGACCTGACGAAAGCCACTTTCGGGCTCTAGTCCCGCACTTGCGGGGGCGCTCGAAGTTGGGGGTGACATAGGGTTTTTCCTATGAGTACGAAGAAGAACGACCTCGCGGCCGGAGTTGTCGCGGGGCTCGCGGGTACCGCCGCCTACACCGTCCTGAGTTCCCGGCTGAAGAAGCGGGCCGTGCGCCAGGAGTCGGTTCAGCCGCTGACCGCGCTCACCGCGCGTGAGCCGGAGAGCGCGAAGTCCACAATGGTCAACGCGTCCCTGCACTGGGGTTACGGTGCCTGGGGCGGCATCGCCAGGGCTCTCGTCGCGAAGAAGCTCACCGGCGCCAAGGCCGAAGTCGCGCATCTCGCCGTGATCTGGCTGCCGTGGCGGCTGCTGCTCGCGGCCAGCAAGGCCAAGAACACCAGGATCGGCAAGCGGGAGCTGGCCGTCGACTTCGTGAAGCATGCCACGTATGTGCTGGTGACCGGCGCCGCGCACCGCGCGCTCAGCGGGCGGGCTGTGCCACCCGCCCGCTGAGCGCCGTATCGGCTGGATCATGGTCAGCTCGCCACCGTCTTCGGGGTGACGGTGACGGCGCCGGTCCAGCCGTCCACGATGGCATGACTGCCCAGGTCCTCCGGCGGCACGGAAACCCCTGCCACGAAAGGGATCCCGAGTTCGCGGCAGACGATCGCCACATGCGAGAGCACACTGCCGTACTTGCTCACCACGCCGTCGGGCAGCACCGCGAGCACGTAGTTGCCGTCGACGCGGTCGCCGACCACGATCCGGCCTTCCTCGCCGTCGCTCTCGCGGACGAGCGTGCCCTCGGCCCAGCCGGGCGCGAGCGCGTTGCCCGAACCGCCGCCATGCCGTTTGGTCCGCCGGGCCTCGGTGAGCCCGCGCGGCTGATGCTGCAGGTCGACGGGGTAGTCCAGCGCCGCCGCGGCCTCCAGCTCCTCGGACCGCATGGCCGCGAGACGCTTGCGCTCCACCGCGGTCGCCGACCGCAGCTCGTCGACGCCGAGCAGCGAAGCCTCTTCGAGGTCCGTGCCGAACGCGCCGTGGTCGAGCAGCACGCGCGTGCAGTGCAGCGCCCGCAGACCGACCTCTTTGGACCGTTCACGCTCACCCAGCGCGAGCCCCATGAACTTGATGACGCGTTCGTACAGCGGCCCGAGCGCGGTACCCAGCGGAACACCCACATGATCGGGCACGACGGCGCTCCGGGCCGGCGCGGGCGAAGCACGCAGCAGCGAAGCCGCCGAGGACAGGCTCGCCGAGGTGAACCGCCCGAACGCCGACGTGCCGTCCGCGACCTCGTAGTTGTTCAGCCGGTCGAGGTCCACCGTCAGCAGCCCGGCCCTGGCGCTCGCGCCCTGGCCGTCGTCGTCGCGGTGCGCGCTCGCACGCAGTAGTTCGAGCGCGGTGTCCTCGTCGTACTGCAGCCGCAGGATCCGCTTGGCCGCCGAAGCCGCGACATACGCGACGCAGGTGGTGCGGATGTGCAACGCCCACGCCGAGCGCCCGGCCTGGATCGCCTTCTCGCAGGCCACGCCGTTCTGCCAGGCGCTGCCGGAGTCGATCGCGTCGAGCGTCGCGTTCTCCGCCGCGGCGAGGTCGGCCTGTGCCTTCCCGAACGCGTCGGCGTTCGAGCCGAGGAACGACAGCCCGCCGCGCAGCCTGCTCCAGCGGTGCAGCTGGCTCGGCCGCTTCTCGCGCTTGACGTCCGGCGCCGGCCCGCCGAGCAGCAGCTCCCAGATGTCCTCGGGGTCGACCAGCGGCAGCTCGTCGGCGAGCCGCTCGATGGTGGTCATGTTGAAGAACGGCCGGAACCCGAAGTAGCTGACGTAGTACGGCCGCGCGCCACGCGGGCGCTCCCTGCCGAACTTCTGCGCCGCGCCCCGGAAACCCTGCTCCATCCCGGCGCCGATGATCGACCAGGCGAGCGGGGAGATCAGCTCGGGCGCGACCTCGCGGAAGTTGTGTCCACTGTGGATGGTGTGGCGGTCGGTCGGCGGGGTGTCGAGTGAGAAACCCGGAAGTGTGGTCACGGCAGCAGCTCCCGCAGTCGGGCGAATTCGTGGTCGAGCGCGCGGACGAGGTAGCCGCGGTCGGACGGCGCGGTCACCCGGCCGGTGTCGAGCAGCGCGGTGAGGCACCGCAGTTCCAGATCCCAGCGCGCGGTGCAGTAGTCGAACACCTCACGCGACATCGGCAGGTCGAGCCACGAAGGCTTGACCACCGCGCCGAGCGCGCGGGCCAGCTTCGCGCTGCGCACCCGCTTGGTGCGCACGCCGAACCGCGCGTTGATCAGGTCGAAGATCTCCGCGTACGTCGGCGAGGCCGGGTCGACGGCCCAGATCGAAGAGCCACCGGTGCCGTGGCGGACCTTGTCCATGATCACGTCGGTGGCGAAGTCCGGCGGGCACGCCCAGTAGCGGTTGGACCCGACCACCGGCAGCGGCCAGCCCGCCGCGAGCATCCTGAGCAGCTCGAACAGCGCCTGCGGGGGAGCGTCGCCGGTGCCGACGATGTGCCCGGCGCGGACGATGTCCACCGGCAGCCCGGAGGCCTGCGCGAGCTTCTCGCCGTGCAGCTTGGCCCATTCGTAGAAGTTGCGGTGCCGCATGCCCGGCGGCATGAAGTCACTGCGCAGCCGCTGGTCGACGTCGCCGAGCGCGAGCAGGCTCGACACGAGCACGACGTTGCGCAGCTTGCCGCAGCCCTTCGCGAAGTCGAGCACCCCGCGCAGCGGCACGACGTGCTCGGCCTGCGCGCGGGCCAGCGAGATCGACAGGTCGAACGAGCCGACCGTGACGACGATGCTCTCGACCTTGCCCGCCAGCTCGGCCGCTTCGTCCTCGGCCAGGCCCAGCCCGGCGCGCCTGGCGTCGCCGACATGCACCTTGCCGAAGCTCTCGATGCGCGGCGCCGGGCGGCGGACCAGGCCGTCGACCTCGAGGTCCTGCTTGGCGGCCGACTCGGCCAGCGCCGAGCCGAGCTGCCCGCCGGCACCGATGATCAGGACGCTCATGTCGGCCACCCCGCGTAGAAACCGTTGATTTTCGGAGGATCGTCGTGCAGCGGCATGCCGAGCGTCTTGACGAGGCTGCGCACCGAGACCTCGCGGCCCAGCCCGGATCCGGTGTAGACGGTCCGCGACGCGAAGTACCGCAGGCCGATGGCCGCCGCGTTCTTCGGATGCTCGTCGAGCCGGTCTGCCTGCTTGGACACGGCCTTCAGCCAGGTCGCCGGCATCCGCACCGGGCGCGGGAACGACCGCGGCTCGCGCTCGCTGGCGACCGCGGCCTCCCGGATGAACGACTCGACGAACGGCGCCGCCGCGGCCTGGCCGATATTGCGCACGTCGACCAGCTCGGAGTGGTCCTCGCCGAGCAGCTCGACGAGCTTGGCGGCCACCAGGTCACGCGGGCAGACGTCGAGCCGCGCGCCGGTGGCGTACGGCAGCACCCGCCACCAGCCGCTGGTGATCAGCCTGGCCAGCGGGACCTTCTTCGCGCCGTTGTCGCCCTCGACCGGGTCGAGGTCGCCCGACAGCGCGGGAATGCGCGCGAGCACGGTCGGCACCTCGTACTTCTTCGCAGCGCGCGCGACCGCCCACTCGCCTCGCAGCTTGCTGCGCTCGTACTTGGTGAGGCCTTCCTTCTCCTCGAGCAGCACCTCGCCGACCTCGTCGCCGGACTCGTACCCGACATAGAGGGAGCCCGCGTGCAGTAGCTTCGCGTTCAGGCGGTGGGCCAGCTCGGCGCCGTGCGCGGCGCCGTCGATGTTGATCTGCGCGAGCCGTGACCAGGGCGCGGACCAGGCGACGTCACCGGCGACGTTGACGACCGCGCGGATCCGGCCGCGCAGTTCGGCG
Organism: Amycolatopsis xylanica; assembly: GCF_900107045.1. Lineage (GTDB taxonomy): Bacteria > Actinomycetota > Actinomycetes > Mycobacteriales > Pseudonocardiaceae > Amycolatopsis > Amycolatopsis xylanica. The sequence goes on along the minus strand of NZ_FNON01000008.1, from coordinate 232,946 downwards.
ATCTTCTCGTCGGTGAGCCCCCAGTTCGGCAGGGACAGATCGCCCCGCACACCCTCGATCTCGGCGCCGCTCTTGCGGGCGAGCGAGCGGGCGCGGTGCTCGAAGTCGTTGCCGCGGATGACCGCGACCACGGGCTCGCGGACTTGCCGCAGCAGTGCCAATCCGAGGAACCCCGTCCCACCGGATACCAACAGCGTCATTCGGCTGCCTCCAAAGCGGCCAGTGGCTGGGTCAGCCTGGCGAATTCGACGACGCCCTCGCGGCGGCCGAGCTTTTCCAGCGTGCGGCCGGGACCGGCGTCCCACAGCGTGGTGACGCCGAAGTCGCGGGCCGCGCGCAGCGCGTCCAGCCAGCGGACCGGCAGCAGCAGCGCGCGGACGAGCAGTTCCTTGACCTCGGCCGGATCGGTGTGCACCCGGCCGTCCACAGTGGAGATCAGCGGGGTGTGGCCGGTGGTGAACTCGACCGAGTCGACCGTCTCGCGCCACTCGGCGACCGCGTCGAGCATGAGCGGGCTGTGGAACGAGCCGCCGACCGGGATGATCTCGGCCAGCACGCCCATTTCGGCGGCGATCGCGATCCCCGCTTCGATGGCCGCGACGTCACCGGAGAGCACGGTCTGCCTGCGGCCGTTGAGCCCGGCGACCTCCAGTATCGCGCCGGAGCGCCAGATCGCCTGGCGCCGCAGCCATTCCACGCCGGTGATGTCGGTGCCCATCACGGCGAGCATCGCCCCGGCGCGGATGCCTTGCTGTGCCTTGCAGATCTCACCGCGCCGCACGGCCAGGTGGAAACCGTCGGCCGGGTCGATCATCCCGGCGTACGCGGCGGCGGTGAGTTCGCCGAGGCTGTGCCCGAGCACGAGCGGAACCGGGGCGGCCTTGCCGAGCATCCACTCGGCCGAGGCGATGCCCGCCGCGTAGGTCGCGGGCTGCGACACCGAAGTGTCGCCGAGATCCACTGTGGACGGATCGACCGTGCCGTTGCGGAGCAGGAACTCCGCGACGAGGAAGTGTCCACGATGCTCACGCAGCGCGGCGACGGTCGCGTCGGGCTTGTTGCCCTGGCCGGGAAAAGCGACGCCAGGCAGGATGTGATCGGTCATGAGATCGAGATCCCGCCGTCGATGGACAGCACCTGCCCGGTCATGTACTCGGCGTCGACCAGGAGGCCGACGCCGGCCGCGACCTCGTCCGGGGTGCCGAAGCGCCGGATCGCGGTGCGGTCGTAGAACGCCTTGCGCACCTCTTCGGGGACCTCGTCGGTCAGCTTGGTCTCCATGAAACCCGGCGACAGCGCGTTCACCGTGACCTTGCGCTTGCCGCATTCCAGCGCGAGCGACCGGGTCATCCCGATCACGCCCGCCTTCGAGGCGGAGTACGCGGTCTGGCCGCGGCTGCCGATGAGCCCGGCGGGGGAGACGACGTTGATGATCCGTCCCCAGCGCTGCCGCAGCATCCCGGGCAGCACGGCCCGGCAGGTGTGGAAGGTGCCGATCAGATTGGTCTGGATGGTCTCGTGCCAGTCGGCGACCGACTGCGTGGCCATCAGGCCGTCCTTGCGGATGGCGCCCGAGTTGACGAGCACCGAGACCACGCCGAGTTCACCGTGGACGGTCTCGTCCATCGCCTTGACGGACTCCCAGTCCGCGACGTCCGCCTGGACCACAATGGACTCGTTGGTCAGCTCGGCCTGGAGCTTGCGCGCGCTCTCCTCGTTGGCCGAGTAGTGCAGCGCGAGCCGGTAACCCTTGCCGTCCAGCACTTTCGCGATCGCCGCGCCGAGCGCGCCCGAGGCGCCGGTGACCAAGGCGGTCTTCATCGCGCACCCGCCCTCGTGCCCACGATGAACTCCTGCATGGCCGCGAGCGCGGACGTGCCGGGCTTGCCCGCTTCGACCAGTCCGCCCGCCGAAGGACCCTGGCCGCCGGGTCCGATAAGGACAGCCGCCGCGCTGGAGTCACCCTCGTGCGCGAGCAAATGTTGCTCGCCCTCGGGAAGGTCGAAGGCGACGACGATCGCCGCGTCCGCGGACCCGTCGGCGACCGTGCTGATCGCGATCGAGGTCAGCATCGACAGCGACTCGGCGTCCCCGATGTAGTGCATGCACGGCCCGCGGAACAGCGTGGTGATCGCGATGTTGCAGATCGGGTTGTTCGGCATCCGGCGCAGCCAGTCGGTCGGATTGGCCGGGTGGGTGTAGAAATGACTGAGCTTCTCGACGCGGTCCGGCGCGTCCTCGAACGCGTAGTCCGGCACCGGGATCGACGGGTCCCAGCCGCTCACGGTGTACAGCGCGATCCGGTCCAGCTCACCGAACCCGTGCTGCTTGTGCAGCTCGACGGCCGCGACGTACGGCGCGTAGAAGACCCGGTCGAGCAGCCTGCTCACCTTGCGCTGCGAGGCTTTCTTGGAATACTCGCGTAGATCCTCCGGCAGCTCGTCGGAGCCGAGTGACGCGATGACGGAGAACTGGTCGAACGAACCGATTTCCCGCATGGGTCACCCCTTGCCCAGGATCAGCGAAGCGTTGTGGCCGCCGAAGCCGAAGCTGTTGTTCACGATCTTGTCCAGTTTCATCTCACGGGCGCCGTTCGGGATGTAGTCGAGGTCGCACTTCGGGTCCGGCACGGTGATGTTGGCCGTCGGCGGCGCGATCTGGTCACGCAGCGCCTGGACACAAAGGACCGTCTCGATCGCGCCCGCCGAAGCCATGCTGTGGCCGAGCACGCCCTTGACCGAGCTCACCGGGATGCCGTCGGCCTCGGCGCCGAACGCCTGCCGGATGGCGAGCGTCTCGCACCAGTCGTTGTCACGGGTGCTGGTGCCGTGCGCGTTGATGTAGTCGATGTCCGCCGGGTTGAGCTGGGCGTCGTCGAGCGCACGCTGCATCGCGTACTGCGGGCCGAGCGCGTCCGGTGGCGACGCGACCATGTGGTACGCGTTCTGCGAGAAGCCGAAACCGTCCACAGTGGCCAGTCGCTCGGCGCCGCGCGCCCGCGCGTGCCGCTCAGACTCCAGCACAACGAACCCGGAGCCTTCGGCGAGCAGGAAGCCGTCACGCCGCGCGTCGAACGGGGCCGACGCCTCTTCCGGCGGGCAGTCGCGCGAGGTCATCGCGTACAGGCTGCAAAAGGAGAAGAAGTCGATCTCCCGCAACAGGTTGTCCGTACCGCCCGCGAGCACGATGTCCGCCTGCCCGGAGCGGATGAGCTTGGCCGCGGAGCCGACCGCGAGCCCGCCGCCCGCGCACGCGCCGTACAGCGCGGTCCGGCGGGCGGCGTTCGCCCTGCCCTGCACCGCCGCGACGATGTCCGCGACCTTGCCGAGCTGCGCCGGGCGGCCGGGCCCCGGCAGCTGCCGCTCGCCGTGGGTCGCGACGATCGCCACGTCGATGGCCTCGTCCTCGGCCAGCCCGGCGCTGGTCAGCGCCTCGCCGGCCGCGGCGATGCCGAACTCGATGGCGTGCGAGCCCTCGGACGCGACCAGTTCGCGGCCCGGCACCGGGGCGCCGACCTTGGTGGCCGCGTCGAACAGCGGGAACCGCCGCAGCGCCTGGCCGAACCGTTTACCGGCGGCCACCGCCGACCAGGTCTCCGCCGCCGTCCACCCGGCTGGCGTCACTGCGCCGATACCGGTGATCCATACCTGTTCACCCACTGGTCACTCCCGTGGCTCGCGTGCTGCCGCCGGTCTCAGACGGTCGCGCTGATGCGGTCGGCGATGAAGTCGACGATGTTGGTCACGGCCAGGCGGCGCGAGACCTCGGCGAGCTCCTGGTCGGTCAGCTGACCGGAAGCCTTGGCGTCCGGCAGGAATCGGGCCAGCTCGGTGAGCAGCTGCTTGACCTCGCCGTCGTTGACACCGATGCCGAACTCGCCCTTGAGCGCGAGGATCAGCTCGAGCAGGTCGAGCGAGTCCGCGTCCAGGTCGTCGACGAGCCGCGATTCCATTTCGATCGTTTCCACGTCGATTTCGAGGTGCTTCGACATTTGAATGCGCAGGCGCTCGAAAATCTCTTCGCGGTTCAAGGACATCGTGATTCTCCTCAGTTTTCAGCTCTGCTTGTTTCAAGACAGACATGCGGTGCGAACGAGGGGCACGCGGTGGCTACTAAACACTGTGGGCCAGCGGGTTCTCAACTCCTACCTCCGCACTTGGGCGCAGTCGGCACTACAACCGCAGATAGCGGAAATCGGTGATGGCCAGTTCCGCACTTGCGCCTTCCGTTGTAAAGCCGAGTGGGTAACCTGGCGCACCGGGCAGGCATTGTCTTGGGAGGACAACAGGTGAACCGTCAAGCACTCGTCGGCAGGAAGTACCACCAGCCGGGACTGATCGTCGACGCGGCGGAGAGCGCGGCGTACGCGAGCTGCGTCGGCGACGAGTCACCCGAGGGTGTCGCGCCGCCGTTCTTCGCGGTGAAGCTCGTGGCCGGGCTGTGGCGCCGGATCTACCAGGCGCCCGAGCTCGGCACGGCCGATCAGCTGGTTTTGCATGCGGAGCAACGGATGTTGTTCCACCGTCCGATGCGGATCGGCGAGGAGCTGACCGGCCACGCCGTCGTCCGCGACGTCGTCGGCTTCGGATTCGGTGACGCCGCGATCATCCGGTGTGCACTGTCCGATCAGGACGGGCGTGACATCGTGGTCATGGAGAGCACGCTCGCCGTCCAAGGCGCCAGCGGCCTCGCGCCCGACCGCAGGCGCTATACCCAGCCGACCAAAAAGGACCTGGTCGTCCGGCTTGAAAAGCATTTCGGCGAAGAACTGCCTCAGCGCTATGCGGACGCGGCGGATGACCACAATCCGTTGCACCTCGATGACGATCTGGCACGGCAGGCGGGTCATCCGCGCAGGATCGTGCACGGGATGTGCACACTCGCGACCGGGATCAGTGCGCTCGCGAACAAACTGCGCACGCGCCCCGAAGGCAGGCTTTCGTATCTGCGCGCGAGGTTCACCCGGCCCGTGCTGCCCGGCGACGCCGTCGAATTCACCGCGCACCAAGGCGGCGCGAGCGGAACGTATCTGGTCGGCGCCAAGCTGGACGGCCGCGCGGTGCTGAAGAGCACCTGGTTCCGTATGACGGGCAACGACTGACATGGCGACCGAGTACGGCAGCTATCTCGACGTCGACAGCCTGCTGGAGCACGTCAAGCCACGCACCTCGGTCCCGGACGAGTACCTGTTCATCGTCACGCATCAGGCGCTGGAGCTGTGGTTCGCCGAGGCACTGCACGAGATCGACCAGATCACCGGGCATCTCGCCGAGGACAGGGTGACCGCGGCCAGGAACGGCCTGCTCAGGCTGCACCGCATCGTCGCGCTGTGGATGGCGCACATGGACGTGCTCGACACCATGCCGTCCACGGAGTTCGCCGCCTTCCGGGGTGACCTCGGCGGCGCGAGCGGCATGCAGTCCGGCCAATTCCGTGAGCTGGAACTGGCTTCCGGCGCGACCACGGACGGCGTCATGCGGATCGCACACGCCGTCGGCTCGGCCGACGCGCGGATCACCGAACGCACCACCAGGGTCTCTCTGCGCGAGGCGTTCCTGGAACTCGTCGAGCGTGCCGGGCAGACCGTGCGCGGACTGTACGAAGCGGGCGGTCCGCCCACGGAGCTGCGCGCGCTCGCCGACGACCTCGTCGAATACGACCTGCTGTTCAGCCAGTGGCGATACCGGCACTGCCTGATGGTGATGCGCGCGATCGGCTTCTCCCCGGGCACCGGCGGCAGCAGCGGCTTCACCTACCTGAAGAAGACACTCGAAAACTGGTTCTTCCCCGAGCTTTGGAGCGCACGCCGCATGTCGGACAACACGCAGGACGGCTCGCCGCTGGTCGTGATGCTGGACGGGTCGGTCGCCGCCGACCGCGGCCTGCTCGGCGGCAAGGGCTGGGGCCTGCAGCAGATGGGCGAGCTCGGCATCCCCGTGCCGCCGGCGTTCACCCTCACCACCGCGGCCTGCCACCAGTTCTACGCGTCGGGCAACCAGGTCTCCGACGCGCTGTGGGCCGAGGTGCTCGAACATCTCGAGGCACTCGAACGCCGCACCGGCGCCCGCTTCGGCGCGACCCCGCCGCTGCTCGTTTCGGTCCGCTCCGGCGCGCCGGTCAGCATGCCCGGCATGATGGACACGCTGCTCAACGTCGGCCTCACCCCGGCGGCGGTCGACTGGCTGCGCACGTCCGGCGCCGAGGAGTCACTGCTCACCGAACTCGTTGATTCACAAGAAGAACTGCCCGCCGACCGCGAGGAAGCGTTGGCGCAGCTCAAGGTCGCCGTCAGCCGGGTGTTCGAGTCGTGGCACAGCGACCGCGCGCAGGTCTACCGTGAGGCCAACGGCATCCCGGACGGCCTCGGCACCGGCGTCACCGTGCAGGCGATGGTGTTCGGCAACCGCGATGCGCGGTCGGGCACCGGCGTGTACATGACCCGCAACCCGATCACCGGCGAGCCGGTGCCGTTCGGCGAATGGCTGGCCCGCGCGCAGGGCGAGGAACTCGTGTCCGGCAAGCGCACGCCGGAGCCGCTGACCGCGTTGAACGACCAGCAGCCCGAGGTCTACCGCCAGCTCGTCACCATCGGCAAGCGCCTGGAACGATCGCGCCGCAGCGTGCTGGAGATCGAGTTCACGGTGGAATCCGGTGTGCTGTACCTGTTGCAGGTCCGCGATTCGTCGGCGTCCGGCCTCGCGGCCGCGCATTGGGCGGTCGACCTTGTCCACGAAGGACTGATCGACATCCAGGAGGCGTTGTCCCGGGTGCCCGCCGACTGGGAGCCCGCGGTGTCGGGCGGCTCGGGCCTCGGCGGCGAGGTCGCGCGCGGTTTGGGCGTGTCCCAGGGAATCGCGACCGGCTACGTCGTCGACAGCGCCGACGAAGCCGCCGACCTCGCCGAAGCGGGCAAGCCGGTCGTGCTCGCCAGGCCGACCACCAGTCCGCACGACATCCACGGCTTCCTGGTCGCGGCCGCGGTCATCACCGAGCGCGGCGGCAGCACCTCGCACGCGGCGGTGGTCGGCAGGCAGATCGGCCTGCCCTGCGTCGTCGGCTGCGGTGACGGCGTGATCGAGAACCTGGTCGGCAAGCTGGTCACGGTCGACGGCACCCGGGGCACCGTCCACGAGGGCGAGGCGGCCGTGGCGGGCGAAAGCCGGCACTCCACGCAAATCGAATGCCTGCTGCGGTGGCGCTCCGAAGCCGTCGCGGCCTCCTAGAAACCGAGGGATCCCATGACGACGACCGAACAACTCGACAGCGTGGTGCTGCACAGCCTGCGTCTCAAAGGCAGGGCCACCCCGCCCGGCCTCGCCTCGGCGACCGGCCTCGACGAGGAAACCGTCCAGTCACTGCTGGAGAAGAACGCGGGCCTCGGCCTGGTACTCCAGCGCACCGGCCGGATCAGCGGCTGGATGCTCACCCCGGAGGGCCGCTCGCAGGCCGAGGCCGCGCTGCTCGCCGAGAAGTCCACTGTGGACGCCTCAGCCGCGGCCGAGCGCTACGACACCGAGTTCCTGGTGCTCAACGACCGTTTCAAGCAGCTCTGCACCGACTGGCAGCTCGGCGCCCTCGACGGCTTCCGCGCCACTTTGGACGCGGTGCACCACTCGAACCTGGAGTTGCTCACGGCCCTCGCGTCGTCGATTCCCCGGCTCGCGACCTACGGCCCTCGCTTCACCGCGGCCTACGACCGCGTCCTCGCCGGTGACAAGGACGCCCTGCTGCGCCCGATGGCCGAGTCCTACCACGACATCTGGCTCGAACTCCACGAGGACCTGCTCCTGCTCCTGGACCGTGAGCGCCTCGAAACAGACTGACACCAAAGGGGTCGTGAGTGTTCCGGCCGGTTCTAACCGGCCAAAACACTCACGACCCCTTGGCCGTGTGCCTGGCGCGCAGGCCGGGGTTGTGAGTGAGGGGATCCCCTGTTGCGTTCAATGCAGCGGGGGATCCCCTCACTCCAGTCTGAAGGCGTGAGCGAGTGGTACCTCTGCTCCGTTAGACGCAGCAGAGGTACCACTCGCGCTGGCACAGTCCCCTGATCCGAGCTTGATCACGCAGCGAGGGTGCCCCCGAGTGCTTACTACGCACTCAAGGGCCCTCTCGCTTCACTGCGCAGTCACCTCGAACTCCACCAAGGAAATCCACACCGGCAAGTCCCCGGAACACGCCATAGTGGCCTTCCCCCAAGAACCGGCCAAAACACTCACGACCCCCTTCTACGGGTTGGCGGCGATGGCCTTGGCCGTGTGCTTGGCGCGCAGGCCGATTTCGCGCAGGTGCCCGGTCAGCGGCGACGCGAAGCCGACGAAGTGCAGCCCCGCCGCGGCCCACCGCTTGTTCGCGGCGCCGTACTGCGGCGGGATGTCGCGGGCGTCGAGCACGCCCGGCTCGCCGATGATCTCCGCCAGCCCCGTGCGGTACCCGGTGGCCGCGATGACCGTGTCGGCGGGCACGTGCTTGCCGGACTTCGTGACCACGCCGTCGGAGTCGAGCGCGACCACCTCGTCGATCACCTCGATCAGCCCGGCGCGGACGGCGGGCACGAAGACGCCGTCGTCGACGGCCGGGTTGACGCCCGTGCGGCGCAGCCTGCTGAACATGCCCTCGGTCGGCCTGCCGAACGGGGTGTCGGCCAGGTCACCGGAGGCCACCCGCTGGATGAGCTTCCCGCCCAGGTCCTGCACCGCGATCGGCGCGTAGCGGTTGGTCACCGAAAGGCCCTGCAACGGGATGTTCCACAGCTCGCGCGGGAGGAAGTTCGGCGCCGACCGCATCGCGACCGTCAGCGAACCGCGGGTGCGCTGCAGCAGGTCCGAGCCGATGTCCACACCGGACACTCCCGGCCCGACCACGACCACCCGCTCACCCTCGAAGTCGGCGGGACGCGTGTAGTGCGCCGCGTGGATCAGCCGCCCGTGGAACTCGCCCGGCCACGACGGAATGGCAGGCTCCCGATACAGCCCGGTCGCGAACACGACGTGCCGGGCCTCGATGGCCCCCTCGCTCGTCGTGACCAGCCAGCGTGACCCGCGCTCGACCTTCAGCACGCGAACCCCGTTGCGCAGCAACGGTTTCAACGGCTTCGCGTAGGCCTCCACGTACTCGACGAGGTCGTCGCGCCGCACCCACCGGCCGTATCGTTTGGGCAGCGAAAGCCCGGGCATGTGCGAGAGCCAGCGCACCGAGTTGAGCTTGAGGCTGTCGTAGCGGGTACGCCACGAGTGGCCGATCTGCTCGTTCTCGTCCAGCGTCAGCACTTCGACACCACGGCCGACCAGGCAGCGGGTGAGCGCGAGCCCGGCGACGCCGCCGCCGATCACGACCGTGGACACTTGCTCGTTCATGCGCTCACCTGGCGGTAGATGTTGACGTTCTCGTCGAGCCCCAGCGGCCTCGGGTCGACCCGACCGGTCGCCGCGAGCAGGAACTCCAGCGGATCACCGGACACCTCGTCGCCGCCACCTCGGACGGGCAGTTCTTCGAGGTCACCGAGGCGCAGCGTCGCCGGGCCCCAGCCCCACAGCCCGAGTGTCTCGGCGACGTGGACGACGCTCGCGCGCAGTCCGGTGCCGCGGTCGGACGGCAGCCCGGCCGCGTGCCGGATGTCGTCGCCGTGCACGTAGAGCTCGTACCAGAGGACCAGCACCGCGCGCCGCAGCGGGCCGGGGAAGCCGCCGGGCGCGCGGGCCAGCCACGCGGCGTCGTCGAAGCCGCCGATCACCTGGCCGCACAGCCTGCCCGCGCGCTCCAGCTCCTTCGCGAGCGCGGCCGGGGTCTTGTCGCGCCGCTCGGCCGCCTGCCGCGCGGTCACCTCCGGCAGGCCCTGGCCCGCCATCCGCCCGAGCGCGACGTCGGTGAACAGCCCGGTCACATGGCCCGCGACGTCGCGGACCTCCCAGCCTTCGCAGCGGCTGGGCGTGGTCCACGCCTTGTCGTCCAGCGACCGCAGCAGCTCCGCGAAATTCGCGCAGTACTCGGCGATCCCGGCCATGACCGTGTCGCGGCTCAGCACCAGCGGCGGGGCTTCTTGGCGACGCCTCATCGGGCACCTGCTTCCAGGCACGAGAGCATGGCCGACAACGCACTCTCGTTACGTGCCGCCGCGACGTCGCTCCGTGCGAACAGCGCGGGCAGCACGTCCGTTCCGCCCGCCGCCAGCGACACCGCCGCCGCTTGCGTCGGCGCCCTCCCGGACGGCTTCTCGCTGTCTTCGTCCGCGGTGTCGAACGCGACCACCAGCGCGAGCTTCGCGGCGCCTGAGCGCAGATCCTCTGCCGCGACCGCGAAAGCGTGGCCGAGCGCGTGCGCGTCACCGACGAAGTGCGCGTTCGGACCGCGGAAGCCTTCCGCGATCGACACCTGGCACAGCGCGTTGTTGGACAGCATCCGCAGCCAGACGACCGGGTTCGCGTCCTCGAGGATGTGCTTGGACAGCCGCGCGTCGTCCTCGGCCGTCCCATCGGGAACGAACGGCTGATCCGGCATGTCACCGTCCCAGCCGCTCACGGTGTACAGCGCCACGTGCTCGGGCGCGCACACCGGGTTCTCCAGGTAGACGCGCGCGGCGGCCAGGTACGGCGAGTACGACGCGGCGTCCAGGAACCGGAGCACCTTGCGGGAAGCCAGTTTCTTGACCTCGTCGCGGAGTTCGCCGGAGTCCGTCGACCGGCTCGCGATCAGCTGGATGGTCATGCCGCCCGCCCGAAGATCAGCGACGCGCTGTGCCCGCCGAAGCCGAAACTGTTGCTGAGCACGTGATCGAGCTTGCGCTCCCGCGCGGTCAGCGGCACGTAGTCGAGATCACATGCCGGATCCGGCTCACGCAAGTTCGACGTCGGCGGGATGACACCCGCGCGCAGCGATTCGATGCTCAGCACCGCCTCGATCGCGCCGCAGGCGCCCATCGTGTGACCGATCTGGCTCTTGTTCGAACTCACCGGCAGCCGGTCGGCGTGCGGCCCGAACACCGCGCGGATCGCCATCGACTCGGACGAGTCGTTGTCCTTGGTGCTGGTGCCGTGCGCGTTGAGGTAGCTGATGTCCTCGGCGTTCAGCTTCGCGTCGCGCAGCGCCTCACGCATGGCCTGCTCCGGGCCGAGACCGTCCGGTGGCGGCGCGAACATGTGATAAGCGTTCTGCCGCAAGCCGAATCCTTCGAGCACGGCGATCGGCTCGGCGCCGCGCGCCCGCGCGTGCGACTCGGCTTCGAGCATGAGGAACCCGGCGCCTTCCGCCAATACGAAGCCGTCGCGCCGGATGTCGAACGGGCACGACGCTTCTTCCGGCGGGCAGTCGCGCGAGGACATCACGTACAGGCTGGAGAACGAGAAGAAGTCGAATGGCGTGACCAGCGCGTCGCAGCCGCCCGCCAGCACGGTACGCGCGCGCCCGGCGCGGATGAGCTTCGCGGCGCTGCCGATGGCCTGCGCACTGCCCGCGCAGGCGCCATAAGGGGAGCTGTAGTCGTTGGTGCGCGCGGCTTCCGCGATCCCGGCGGCGATGTCGCGCACACCGATGACCCGTCCGGAGCCCGCTTCGCTGGGCAGTCTGCGTTCACCGTGGTTGGCCACGATCACCGTGTCCACACGGGACTCCAGCCCGGAATCGGCGATCGCCTGCTTCGCCGCGTTCAGCCCGTATTCCAGGGAAAGCGAGTGCTCCGGCAGCGTCGCCTCGCTACCCGGCACCATGCCGGCAATCCGGCTCGACGACTCGAAGGTGGTGAACCGCTTCACCTCCCGCACGCAGCTCTTCCCGGCCGCGACGGTCGCCCAGCTCTCCGCCGCCGTCCAGCCGGCGGGCGTGACCGCGCCCAGGCCGGTCACCCATACCGCTTCTCCCACTTGGCGCTCCTGTGTGCGTTTGGCCTATCGGCTTTCGCGCATTGTCGGCCGAGTGAGCGCGGTGGCTCAAACCCAGTTCCGCACTTGCCGGTAACCGGTGCTACAACCGCAGATATCGAGACCGGCGGCCAACTCCGCACTTGCCGCTCGGCAATTTCCGCTGCCCCGTCTATGTTCTGCTGGTGCGAATCGGACTCAATATCGACGGCGGTCGTGACTACGCCGAACTGCTCGCGAAGATCGGGCACGCGAGCCGGTCCGGCTATTCCGCCGCGTGGCTCCCGCAAAGCCCCGGCGGCGGCCCGCGCAAGCGCAGCGGCCGGGACCGCAGGCACAAGCTGTTCGGCTACGACAGCCTGACGGCGCTCGCCGTCGCGGGCACCCAAGTGGACGGTATCGAGCTCGGAACCTGCGTGCTGCCAACGTATTCACGCCACCCCATGGTGATGGCCGAGCAGGCGCTCACCTGCCAGGCGGGTTACGGCGGCACGGTCACGCTTGGCATCGGCGTCTCACACCGGCATGTCGTGGAAGACCAATGGGGATATTCCTACGATCGCACGGCCAAGCGGATGGCCGAATATGTAACCGTGCTGAACTCGATCTTCGAAACCGGCGAAGTGCATTTCGAAGGAGAGACGGTGACCGCGCGCGGCTCACTGTCCATTGCGGAGCGCAAGATCCCGATCCTCGTCGCCGCTTTGGGGCCGAAGATGCTCGACGTCGCGGGTGAGCTGACCGATGGAGTGATCACCTGGATGACCGGACCGCGCACGCTGGACGAGCACACCGTGCCCCGGCTGACCGCGGCCGCCGAGCGTGCCGGGCGCACCCGCCCCCGCGTGGTGGCGAGCCTGCCGGTCTGCGTGACCGAAGACGCCGAGACGGCCAGGGAGCTGGCGGCACGGATGTTCCTCATCTACCGGTCGCTCCCCAACTACAAGGCGATGCTCGACCGGGAGGACGCCGACCACGGCGGGGACATCTCGCTCGTCGGCACCGAGGACGAGATCGCGGGCGCCGTGAAGCGGCTCGCCGAGATCGGCGTCACCGACCTCAATGCCCTCGTGATCGGCAGCGAGGAGGAACAGGCACGGGCCCATGCCCTGTTGCCGGAGTTGACCAGCGGTGGAAGGGAAAACCAGTGAACCAGGCGAGCGCGGTGGCGTTCCACGAGATCCGGGCGGCCATCGAAGGGCAGACGGCCGAGTCGATCCACAGCTACGCGGCGGCGCGCGAGGACGGGGTCGACGGGCTGCTCGACCTCGTGTTCGCCAACCTGCCCGGCGCTTTCCTCCCCGAACGCGCCGGCGACCAGCGCGTGAGCTTCCAGTACATCCTGTCCGCCGGTGACGGGATCGAGCGCCGGTACTTCGCCGTGGTGGCCGACGGCCGGTGTGAGGCTGGCAAGGGGGACACCGAGTCGCCCACGGTCGTGATGACCATGGATCTCGCGGTGTTCCTGCAGGTGCTGGTGGGCACCATGGCGCCGGTGCGCGCGTTCCTCACCCGCAAGATCAAGGTGTCCGGCGAGATGATGGCCGCGACCAAGTTCGAAAGCTGGTTCGCCCGTCCCTAAGCGTGCGCGACGGTGATGGCCGCCCGCACGAGATCGAGCGCGGCGGCCGGATCGCCACCGGCGTTGGGAAGCAGCGGCAGCAGCGTGCTCCGCTTGGACTTCAGCGCCGGGTGACGCCGGGCCATCGCGCTGCAGCTTCCGCCGGGTCCCGCCTCCAGCAGCAGGTAGTCGTCACCCTCGGTCAGCAGGTTGTCCAAAGCCGACCAGAACAGCACCGGATGGGCCAATTGCCGTGCCCAGAAATCCGGGTCCAGCGCTTCCTGATCGGTCACCGGTGAACCGGTCCCGGTCGACTGGATCCGGACTTTCGGCGCGGAAAGAGTGACATCCCGGAAACCTTCGGCGAATTCTTTCGCGGCCAATGCGCATGCCGGGCTGTGAAACGCCTGTTCCGACCGCGCTGGCTGACAGGCGAAACCATTTTCGGAAAGGCGTGCCGCCACTTCGGCGAGTTCGGCGGCCGGTCCGGAAAGCAGGAGCTGGCGAGGAGTGTTCACCGCGCCGATGACGACGGCCGGCGTCAGGTAGGGCGCGATCCGCTCCGGATCAGTGGCGACCGCGAGCATGCCACCCGGCACGGTCTTGGCGACGGCGTCGATCCGCGCTCGCATGACTTTCCCCGAATCCGCAAGGGAAAACACGTCCGCCGTGCACGCCGCGGACAGTTCGCCGACGCTGTGCCCGAGCAGTGCGTCCGGCTCGACGCCGTGCGCGCGGACCATCGCGGCGAGCGCGCACCCGAGCGCGAACAGCAGCGGCTGGGCCCGTGAGACATCGTCGAAGAGCGCGCTTTGTTCCGGCGCCAGCCATTCTTCACGCAGCGTGGCACCGGCATGGCCTGGTGCGTCGAAAAATGCGTCCATGGCCGCCGTGAAAACGGGCTCAGTGCCGTACAGTCCGGTGCCCATCGAGTGATGCTGAGCGCCCTGGCCGGGGAACAAGATCGCGATTTTCCGAGGCATGATTCCAGTCTGCCAGACGCGGTGGTATTTCGGGTAGCATTCGGAAATGCTCTCCGAATCCCCGGCCATCGGGCGGCTCATTCCCGCCGCGGCTTCGGCGGCGGAGATCTGGGGTGAGGATCCCGGCATCGCGCTGCACCCGGCGGAACGTGTCCTCGTCCAAGACGTCGGCGCCCGCAGGCTGCGCACCTTCACTACGGCACGCACCTGCGCCCGCCGCGCCTTGGCCGCGCTGGGGCATCCGCCCGCCCCGATCCTGCGTGGCCCGTCCGGCGAACCGTTGTGGCCGAACGGGATCATCGGCAGCATCACCCACTGCGACGGCTACAGCGCGGCGGTCGTCGCGCGTGCCGGGACCGTGCCCGCGCTCGGCATCGACGCCGAGCCGCACCGGCCGCTGACCGAAGGACTGCTCCCGATGATCGCGACCCGAGCCGAGCGCGACCGGCTCGCCCGGCTGCCGGACGGCATGCACTGGGACCGGCTCGTCTTCTGCGTGAAGGAGGCCGTCTACAAAGCATGGTTTCCGCTCACCGGTCAGTGGCTGGACTTCCACGAGGCCGACGTGACCATCGACCCGGCCGAGCGCACGTTCACGGCCCGGCTGCTGGTGCCTGGTCCTCGCGGGATCACCGGTTTCGCCGGGGCTTTCACGGTGGCGGGCGAAGTGGTCATCGCCGCCGTCCGCGATATTCGATTTGGTTAGGAGCTTTACCTGAATTCCGGGGGTGATTCCGGCCCGGGCGGCGGACTGGCCGGAATCACCCTCTCAAAGTCAGGGCGCGACGCTCCAGGTGATCTTTTCAATACCGTTGCCGAGCGTTCCGATCTTGGCGAAAGCGTCCTTGCTCAGTACCAGGTCGCCTTTTCTCTGCCCGCCGACCGCGTCGACGATCTGCACCTTGACCGTTCCCTTGGGGCCGGTCACCTGCACGACGACGCCGCAGTTGACGCTGCTCGAGTGCTCGCTGCCGTACTGGGCCAGGTTCAGCGCGGCGATGTTCCCCTTGGGCAGGCTCGGTAGGTTGGCCGACTTTTCGCAGGCCACGTCGTCCCAGCTGGCCGAGTAGTCGCTGGTGTACTTGGCGACGCCCTGGTAGGTCGCCGTGCCCAGGTTGCCGGAGTAGGGCGCCGCCATGGCCGACGGGGCGAGTGCGAGCATGGCCGCGGACACGGCGAAGATCGCGTAACTGACGCGCATTGAAGAAACCTTTCAAAGGGAATGGAAAAGGGGAATACCGAAATGGTGGCGATGGCCGCGGCAGGGCATACCGCCCGGCCGCCCTCGAGGTCGCCGAAAAGAAGAATAACCTTCACAACAACAGTGTTATAAGCCGCCATACGGGCGACAGGCAAAGCCGCTCGTTGCGAATCGCGAAACGTATTGTCCAGCCAGGCCCGGCCTCGTAGACGGTTGGTCGCTTACCGGTCGGCCGACCGAGCGTCAAGCTGGCGGATCCGCCAATTCCCTGACGTCCCTGATCTTTCGACACCGGGCCGATCCCTGATGTCCGTGCTGTCGCGAGTGGACATCCTCGTGACATGAGAACAGCACTCACCGCACTGGCCACCGCCGCCGCGCTCACGCTCACCGCACTGCCCGCGCTCGCGGATGACGTCCCCGAGATCCCGCCCATCAACGAAACCGCGCTGCGCGCCGCGATCGCCGGCCTGCCCGACATCGACACGACCGGCGCGCTGGTCCGGATCACCGGGGAGAAGGGACAGTGGTCCGGCACCTCCGGTGTCTCAGATCTCCGCAGCGACGCTCCGGTCCGGCCGGACGGCTACTTCCGCATAGGCAGCACCACCAAGGTCTACACCGCCGTGATGGTGTTGCAGCTCGCGCAGGAGCACCGGATCGACCTCGACGAGCCCGTGCAGCGCTACCTGCCCGGACTGCTCCCGGCGGACTACCCACGGATCCCGGTGTACACCTTGCTCGACCACACCTCCGGCCTGCCTTCGGTGGACATCCCGGAGCTTTACGATCCACAGTGGATTCTCCGGCACCGGTACGACCACTGGAGTCCGCGCCAGGTGGTGGAAACGGCGTTGAGGCACCCGATCGACTTCCAGCCGGGCACCGCGCAGAAGTACACCAACACCGCGTACGTCACCGCCGGGATGCTCGTCGAGAAGGTCACCGGCCGGTCCTACGCCCGGAATCTGCGTGAGCGGATCACCGAGCCGCTGGGCCTGTGCCACACCTACTACCCGAACGACGATCCCCGCCTGCCGAACCCTGCGGCTCGCGGCTACCTCAACGTCGACGGGGTCGACCTCACCGGCATCCACACGGACATCGTCACACGGGACGGGTCGAAGTTCGCCGACGTGACCGAGATGAACCAGTCGATCCCCGGCGCCGCCGGCGCCATCATCTCCACCGCGGCCGACCTGGACGCGTTCATCACCGGGTTGTTCGACGGCCGCCTGCTCGGCGCGGAGATGATGCCGAGGCTGTTCACCGTGCCCCAGGTGCCCATGTTCGACGGCAAGGGGATGGCGACCTACAGCCAGGGCCTGATGAGCCTCAAGCTGACCAAGGACCTCACGGTCTGGGGCAAGACCGGCAGCCGCTACGGCTACTCGAGCGGCGTCTTCGCGACCCGGGACCTGAGGCGGAAGGTGGCCTACTCGGTCAACGCCACCGTCAAGTCACCCGACGGCCAGCCGCGGATCGTCCAGCAGATCGCGGCGGCCGCGGTCACCCCTCCGCCCGCTCATCCTTGAGCAGCGCGGCCGGAACGGTGAACTCGGCGGTCAGGCCGTCATCGTCGTTGCCGCGCAGGCTGACGGTGATGCCCTGCCGCCTGCTCACCAGCGCCACCACGTCCAGCCCGAGATGGGTGCCCGCCCCGAGGTCGATCTCGTGCGGGGTCACCAGCCTGCTGTTGGCCTTGCCGAGCTCCGGCTCGTCCAGCCCGAGCCCGGCGTCGGCGATCTCGACCTTCAGATCGCCCTCGTCGGTGGCCTTCACCCGCAGGATGACCTTCGTGTCCGGCGGCGAGAACGAGGTCGCGTTGGCGAGCAGCTCGGTGATCAGGTGGACCAGGTCGAACACGGCGTCGCCCACCACGGCGAACCCGATCACCTGGTGCACCTCCACCCGGGTGTACTCCTCGACGGCCGACACGGCCGCACCCAGCACGTCCTCGAGCGGGGCCGGCCGATCGACCTGCCGCGGATAAGGAGCGCCCGCGAGCAGCAGCAGGCGCTCCTGGTTCCGCCGCATCAGGGTCGCCATCTGGTCCAATTCGAACAGCTTGGCCAGCCGGTCAGGGTCCTCTTCGGTCTGTTCCAGCCGGTCGATGATCGCCAGCTGCCGGTCGATCAGCGGCCCGATCCGCTGCGACATCTCGGTCGAGAACGTCAGCAGCGCCTGCGACACCTGGGTCTTGTCGGGACCGGTCTTGTCGGGTTCCGGCTCCCGACGGCGCTTCACCACGACGATCGGCACGGCCGCGCCGACCGCCGCCCCGGCCAGCCCCCACAGCGCGTAGTGCCACATACAAGCAGAAAGTACGCGGCCAGTGCCCCTGCGTCGATGCCTCAGCCGCTATTTCGCCCGCAGCATCCCCCGGAACGCGTCCCGGTGAGCCCACGCCAGGTAGACCTCGGCCGCCGCGATCGCCCCGGCGAGCACCAGCCCCGACGGCTCCAGGAAGACGTGGAACGCGAAGATCCCCACCACGATCGGCGCCAGCACCGCCAGCGCCAGCGGCACGAACCGGTTCAGCAGGAACAGGATCCCGGCCACGAGCTGGACCCCGGCGACCAGCGGCAGCATGTACCCGGTCTCGAACAGGGCGACGGTGAACTTCAGCGCGCCCTCGGGCAGCCCGCTCGCGTCACCGGGCATGAAGTTCAGGAACCCGTTCGCGCCGGTCACGGTGAACAGCAGCCCGACGAGGCTCCGGACGGTGGCCGTGACCACGCGGACGGGGGTCTTGACCTGGGTGGAGGTCTTGACCTGGGTGGGGGCGGCGATGGTGGCAGTCATTGGTTTCTCCTTCAGTTCGGCTTCTTACCCCTGCGTCGAACGGCCACCGCCCCCGATCGACACCCGCCGCCGGAAATCTCGCGCTTCACTCGATCGGCCTAACGCGCCCCTGGGGGTCGTGAGTGATGCGGCCGGTTCTAACCGGTCTGAACACTCACGACCCCCGGGGCGTGTCACAGATCAGGGCGGTGCCTTGTCCTAGCTGTTCGCAGGCGTTCCGGAGCGGCCGGACGCAGGACGTAAGGAGCCACTCATGAAGGTCGTCGTGATCGGCGGGACCGGGCTGATCGGGTCGACTGTCGTCGCCCGGCTCACCGAACACGGGCACGACGCGGTGCCCGCCGCCCCCTCGACCGGCGTCGACACGATCACCGGGCAGGGGCTCAAGGAGGTGCTGCAGGGCGCGGACGTGCTGGTCGACGTGTCGAACTCGCCGTCGTTCGCCGATGACGACGTGCTGGCCTTCTTCACGACCTCCACCGGCAACCTGACCGCGGCCGCCGACGCCGCCGGCGTCGGGCACTACGTCGCGCTGTCGGTCGTCGGGGCCGAGCGGGCGGCTGACTCGGGATACATGCGGGCCAAGGTGGCGCAGGAGAAGCTGATCCGGGAGTCGGGGCTGCGCTACTCGCTGGTGCACGCCACGCAGTTCTTCGAGTTCGCCGCCGGGATCGCGGACAGCGCGACCGCCGGCGGCGTCGTGCGGCTGCCGGACGGCGGGGTGCAGCCGGTCGCGGCCGCCGACGTCGCCGCGGTCGTCGGGCGGACCGCGGTCGGGGACCCGCTCGACGGGGTCGTCGAGATCGCCGGGCCCGAGGTGTTCGGCCTCGACGGCTGGATCCGCACCGTGCTCGCGGCGAAGAACGACGCGCGTGAGGTCGTGACCGACCGGGAGGCCCGCTACTTCGGCGAGAAGCTGGGTGAGCGGACGCTGCTGCCCGGCACGGGTGCGCTGATCGGGCAGGTCCGGCTGGCCGACTGGCTGAACTGACCGTCAGGGTGATCCGATGTCTCCGCGACGGCAGGGCCGCCGCGGAGACATCCCCGGACGTCAGCCCGCGGCCGCTCGCGGCCTGGTCCGGTGCTCGGCGCGGTTCGCGATCGCGACCCTGAAAGCGCTTACAAGAAGCTCCGCGAAGTCTTCCTCTGCGTACGGGACGGGGACCCGTTCGGCGTGCGCGTCGGCCATGGCCTGTGCCACGGGGGTGACGCTGTCCATGGCCTGCGCCAAAAAACGCAGCGCGGTGGGTAGCGGGATGCCCGCCGCCGCCATGTCGATCGCCGCGCGCATCACCTCGGGCGATGCCGCGCCGGACTCCGGGGACTCCTGGCCCGCGCCGAGCATCGCGGCGATGGAAACCAGGTTGAAGCCCTGCTTCTGCAGCGACGCGATCTGCTCGAGCCGTCGCATGTGCACGGGTCCGTAAAGCGCGAACCTGCCGCTTTTCGCGGGCGCGGGCAGTAGTCCTCGTGTCTGATGCGCGCGAATATTGCGTACCGACATGCCAATGGCCGAGGACAGTTCTTCGATCGTATAGCCGTTCGCCGATACCATGTGATATCTCCCTTGACCGCGCTCGATGGAAACATGGCGCTGATCGGGACACCAGGCAGAACCACCGGCAGAACCGCAGGTGGAGGGAACTGCCGGTCGGCCGTGGTAATTCAAGTATGCACCAGTTCGAACGTATGCACGGATCTATGCAAGCGATTCCCAAAAACGCCGGTCTCACCTACTTTCGTAGGGGCCGAATTACGCCGTTCGGTGGATCTTGGTGTATTAAATGCCACTGTTGGGGATTAAATGCCCCCGAGACATCCGATGTCTCGGCACAGCCCTGGAGGTTCCATGTTCTGGAAGCGGATCGCGGCCGCGTCGGTGGTCGCGGCCAGTGTGGCCACCGCCGTCGTGGTGTCGCATGAGGACACGACCGGTCCCGCGATCGAGGCCGTCGCCTCGACGGTTCCCGCGTTCGACCACATCGTGCTGGTGATGTTCGAGAACAAGAAGTACTCGTCCATCAATGGCAGTTCCAGCGCGCCGTACTTCAACAAACTCGCCTCGCAGAGCGCGAAGTTCACCAATTCGTTCGCGATCACGCACCCGAGCCAGCCGAACTACATCGCGTTGTTCTCCGGCTCGACCCAGGGCGTCGACAGCGACAGCTGCCCGGCCAACCTCGGCAGCAAGCCCAACCTCGGCGCGCAGCTGATCGCCGCCGGCAAGAAGTTCACCGGCTACTCCGAGGCGATGCCGTCCGACGGGTACACCGGCTGCAGCAGCGGCACCTACAAGCGCAAGCACAACAGCTGGGTCGACTTCAGCAACGTGCCGTCGTCGAGCAACAAGCGCTTCTCGTCGTTCCCGAGCGACTTCACGAAGCTGCCGCACGTCGCCTTCGTGACCCCGGACATGTGCAACGACATGCACGACTGCGGGATCGACACCGGCGACAGCTGGCTGAAGAACAAGCTCGACGCGTACGCGCAGTGGGCGAAGACGCACAACAGCCTGCTGATCGTCACCTTCGACGAGGACAGCAACACCTCGGTGAACCAGATCTTCACCACGTTCACCGGCGCGCACGTCAAGCCGGGCAGCTACGGCGACACCATCAACCACTACTCGGTGCTGCGCACGATCGAAGCCTCGTTCGGCCTGCCCGGCATCGGGAACGCGGCCGGCAAGTCGCCGATCCTGAGCGTCTGGCAGTAGCCCATGTACCTGTCGACCATAGGCCGCAAGGACAACCCCGGCGGGCTTTCGCGGCGCTCGCTCGGCGCCATGAGCGGGAACGTGCTGGCGCTGGGGACGGTCAGTCTCGTCACCGACATCTCGTCGGAGATGGTGACCGCCATCCTGCCCGTGTATCTCGTGCTGGGCCTGCACCTCAGCCCCGCCGCCTACGGTCTGGTCGACGGGCTCTACACCGGTGCCACGGCGTTCCTGCGCTTGATCGGCGGGTACGTCGCGGACCGGGTCAGACGGCGCAAGGCGGTCGCCGGGTTCGGCTACGGGCTCTCCGCGGTGGCCAAGCTCGGCCTGCTGGCCGCGGGCTCGTCCGCCGCGGCGATCGGCGTGGTGCTGACGGCCGACCGCACCGGCAAGGGCCTGCGCACCGCGCCGCGCGACGCGCTGATCACGCTGTCCGCGCCGGAGGACATGCTCGGGCGCGCCTTCGGGGTCCATCGCGCGATGGACAGCGTCGGCGCGTTCGCCGGGCCGCTGGTCGCGGTGGGTGTGCTCGCCGCGGTCGGCTCGTCCACCGGCGTGGGCGGCTTCGACGCCATCTTCGTCACGAGTTTCTGCATCGCCGCGATCGGCGTGCTGCTGCTGTGCCTGTTCGTGCGTGACCGCCGGGGCCCGCGTCCGCCCGCCGGCACGGTCTCGCCCCGCGCGGTGGTGGCGTTGCTGCGTGGTCCCGGGGTACGGCGCCTGCTGCTGGCCGCTTGCGTGCTCGGCATGACGACCATCGGCGACGGCTTCGTCTACCTGTTGTTGCAGCGTAAGGAAGACATCGCCACCGGCTGGTTCCCGCTGCTCGCGGTGGGCACCAACCTGGCCTATCTGCTGCTCGCCGCGCCGCTCGGCGCGCTGGCCGACCGGGTGGGCCGCCTGCCGGTGATGCTCTGCGGGTACGGCCTGCTCGCCACCGTGTACGTGCTGCTGCTCAGCCCGATCTCGGGCTGGCCGCTCTTCGTGTTCACGCTCGGCTGTTACGGCGCGTTCTACGCGGCGACCGACGGCATCCTGATGGCGCTGGCCGGGCCGCTGCTGCCGGAAGCCTTGCGCACCACGGGGATTTCGATCGTGCAGTCCGGGCAAGCGCTTTCTTACTTCGTCTCGTCCGTCCTTTTCGGACTGGCGTGGCAGGTGTGGGGAGCGGGCACCGCGATCACCGTCGCCGCGTGCACCGTGGGCGCCGCGATCGTGATCACCTTCCTGCTGCTCGCCCCGCGACGCAAGGAGGTGACGGCATGACCACGCGCACCCGGATCTGGATCGCCGTCGCGGGCGTACTCGCGCTCGCCGTGACCGCCATCGTCTACATCGGACTGAGCGGCTCGCGCGGCCAGGCCACCGCCGCCACCGGCGTGGTGACGCTCGACGGCGGGCGCCTGGTGTTCCGCAGCACGGCCGACGGCGAAGCCGGGCGCGTCGCCACCGTCGCCACGAACGATCCCGGCGGCGCGCGGTCGGTGTCGGCGTTGACCTGCGCCAGGGTGTACGCCTCGAGCGGGACCGGGATCTGCCTGCGCGAGGAGGGCGGACTGAGCACGTACCAGCTCGTCGTGCTCGACAAGCAACTCGCGGTCACCAAGGAGATCCCGCTGGTGGGGCTGCCCAACCGGGCCAGGGTGTCCGCCGACGGGAAACGGTTCGGCTGGACCGTCTTCGTCACCGGCGACTCGTACAACGGCGGCCGGTTCTCCACCCGCGCCGGGATCCTGGACAACACGTCCGATCTGCTCGAAGGCACCCTCGAAGACTTCGCCGTGACGGTGGACGGCAAGCCGTACCAGGCGGCCGACCTCAATTTCTGGGGTGTCACCTTCACCTCGGAGCAGAACCGGTTCTACGCGACCATGTCCACCGGCACCCACCGGTACCTGGTCGAAGGCGACCTCGCGACGCGCACGATCCGCACGCTCCGCGACAACGTCGAATGCCCTTCCCTTTCCCCGGACGGAAAGCGCGTCGCCTACAAGGCGGCCGTCGACGGCGATCCTGCCAAGGGGTGGCGGATCTCCGTGCTCGACCTCGCGTCCGGCACCATCACCCCACTCGCCGAAACCCGCAGCGTCGACGACCAGCCCGCCTGGCTCGACGCGGCGACCATCGGCTACGCGATCCCGCGCGGCGGCGGCCATTCCGATGTCTGGTCCGTGCCGTCGGACGGAACCGGCGCACCGCGCCTGCTCATCCCCGAGGCGGAATCCCCCTCGGCACTTTAGAATTCCCGGAGGTAGCAATGAAGCGATACCTGGCGCCCGTCTCACTGGCTTTGGCGGCTGGACTCGTGCTGACCGGAGCGGCTTCGGCCGCGCCCGACAAGACCACCGTCTTCATGATGGACGACATCACCGCGGTGTTCGAGCAGGGCGCCAACGCGCCGCAGTACGGCAACATCGAGAACGACAAGGACGGCTGCGGCTGGACCGCGGGCTGGATCGGGTTCTGTACCGCCACCGGCGACATGCTGGAGCTGGTCGAGAAGTACAACAAGGCCAAGCCGGGCAACGTGCTCGAGAAGTACACCCCGACGCTGCGCAAGCTCGCCGACTCCGGCAGCGACAGCGTCAAGGAGCTGGGCAGCAAGTTCCCTGGCGACTGGAAGACCGCGGCCAAGGACAAGTCGTTCCAGCAGTTGCAGATCAAGGTCGGCCATGACATGTACCTGACCCCGGCGCTGACCATGGCGAGCAAGATCGGCATCAAGACCAACCTGGGCATCGAGAACCTCTTCGACACCGCACTGATGATGGGTCCCGGCGCTGGCGACTGCGACGGCATGCCCAAGATCGTCAAGGAGACCACGGCGGCCGCAGGCGGCACCCCCGCGTCCGGCAAGAACGAAAAGGCGTGGCTCAAGACCTACAACGAGATCCGCGTCAAGCACATGAAGAAGCCCTGCACCCCCGGCCGTGAGAACGACTGGCCGCAGGCGGTCGACCGCTCCGAGGCGCTCCAAAAGCTGTCCGACACCGGCAAGCAGGACCTGCGCGCGCCGCTGACCATCGGCGCGGGCTACGACATCACCATCACCAACCCCCACGACTGACCGGCGAACGGGGCTCGCCGGGCGCGCCGAACCCGGCGAGTCCCGTGTTCGTCAGCGCCGGATCGCGGCCCGCACGGCCTCCAGGAACGGAAGCAACTCCGGCAGACCGGCCAGCTCGGCGGCCGAGTACGTCCAGGAATGCGACGACCCCGGCGCTTCCGGCGTGCCGTGGTGGAACGTGACGGTCCGCCTGCCCTTGCGGTCGGGGTCGGTGACCTGGAGGTACATGTGCTCCACGTGGAAGCGGACCGGGGTGGTGCCGAAGATCTCGAACACGCGGCCGTCGAAGGTGTACAGGTGCTGGCCGACCCTGGTCGTGATCTCGCCTTCCATCCGGCGACCGTAACGACCCACCACGCCACCAGGGTCGTGACTTTTACCGACGCACGCGCAGGGGTCGTGAGTGGTACGGCCGGTTCTAACCGGCCTAAACACTCACGACCCCGATAATTCGGTGGCGTGCCACGGGATCGGGCGAGGATGATTCGCGCGGTGAGCGACAGACCCGAAGTCCGTGTCGTGGCCGGGAAACTGCGTGGCACCCGCGAGTCGGGTGTCGCGGTCTTCCGTGGCATCCCGTTCGCCGAGCCGCCGGTCGGCGAACTCCGCTTCGGGCCACCCGAGAAGGCCAAACCCTGGGACGGCGTGCGGGAGGCCGCCGAGTTCGGCGCGCCGCCACCGCAGGCCGGGGCGTTCGGCATGGACGCGCTGGCCGAAGCGGGGGATGACTGGCTGACCGTCAACGTCTGGTCTCCCGAACCGGGGCCGGACGCCAGGCTGCCGGTCATGGTCTGGATCCAGGGCGGCGCCTACGGGATCGGCACGTCCGGCCTCCCCGAATACGACGGCGTCAGGCTGGCGAGCGACGGCGTCGTCGTGGTGACGTTCAACTACCGCGTCGGGATCGAGGGGTTCGCTCAGCTCGAAGGGGCGCCTGCCAACCGGGGGCTGCTGGATCAGGTGGCCGCCCTGGAATGGGTGCGTGACAACATCCGGGCCTTCGGGGGTGATCCGGACCGGGTGACGGTGTTCGGGCAGTCGGCGGGTGGTGGGTCGGTCGCCTCGCTGCTGGTGATGCCGCGGGCGGAGGGGCTGTTCCGGCGGGCGATCGCGCAGAGTGTGCCGGGGACGTTCTTCGCGCCTGAGCTGGCCGCCGACATCGCCGGGGCGTTTGCGGGCGAACTCGGGCTGCGGCCTACGGTCGACGATTTGTCCACTGTGGACCCCAAAACGCTGCCGTCCGCCGGGGACGCGGTGACCGCCAAGATCAAGCAGTGGGCGGGGAGCTGGGGGCAGGCCGCGCATCGGTCGATCCCGTTCGCGCCCGTTGTCGACGGGGACGTCCTGCCGACCACGCCGTGGCGAAAGACTCGGGATGTCGAGATCATCGCCGGGCATACGCGCGATGAGCAGCGGCTCTTCAGCGTGATCGAGGACGGGTCGGCCGAGCTGGAGTTCCTGGCGCCGGACCCACGGAGGTACCGCGAGAGTTTCCCTGGAGCGGGCCCGGAAGAGTTGCGAGAGCTGGTCAACTCGGACTGGTTGTTCCGCATGCCGACGCTCCACCTCGCCAACACGGGACGCACCTACCTGTACGAGCTGACGTGGTCTGGGCTTCTCGGCGCTTGTCATGGCTTAGACGTCCCGCTCGTCTTCGGAAACCTGCGAAGCGGGCAGCCCGCCATGCTGATCGAGGACGTGGCCGCCGCCGAAGCGGTGTCCGCGGACATGCGTGCGGCGTGGATCGCGTTCGCTACGCACGGCGATCCCGGTTGGCCCGCTTACGAACCCGAGAAACGGCTTACGCGGATCTTCGACACACCGTCGACCATCGCCACCTACCCGGAAGAGACGTCCCGGCTGCTGTGGCAGGACCACAGCTTCGAGCCGCTCCCTCTGCTTTATTGAGGGGCAGGTCGAATAGGGCGTGTTCCGGGGCTGGCCGGTGGTGGATTTCCTTGGCCGGGTTCGATGTGGTTGCGCTGTGAAGCGAGGGGCCTTTTGAGTGCGTGGTAAGCACTCCGGGGTCCCCCTCGCTGCGCGATCAAGCTCGGATCAGGGTGGGTGTCGGCGCGAGTGGTACCTCTGCTGCGTCTAACGGAGCAGAGGTACCACTCGCGCGAGCCTTATCAGCCGTGACGTTACGGATCGGGTTTCGGTGGCGGAGCGGCAATATTGCCCTCGCCGCGGCACCGCGCCGCCGGTCATCATCACCGCATGAGCAGGCAGGCGTCGATCGGTGGCCGCGGCTCGCGGTTCATGCATCGCGTGCTGGCCGTGTGCTTCTGGCTGCCCGTGCTGATCGTGCCCGCGCTGTTCGTCTTCGGTGAGCTCGACCTGACGTGGTGGCAGGCGGCGCTCGTGATCGGGGGTGTGCTCTTCTCGGTGTTCCTCGGCTTCTCGAGCTGGTGGGACGCGGACGAAGAGAGGGACGACACCGCGCGGTTGCTCGCGGCGGGACGCCAGGCCGTCGCCGAGATCCTCGAGGTCGAGGTGGAAGATTCCCTTGACGACTCAACGGAAATGGCGGTGCTGAGGCTGCGGATCGCCGGTCCGGAGGTGCCGTCGTTCGACGCGTGGTGCCGGGCCGCGAACCAGCCCGAGTTCCGGGCCGGCGTCCGGCTGAAGGCCACCGTCGACCCGGCCGACAACCTCTTCACCCTCCGGCCGCTTTAGGCTGCGGATCATGATCCTTCGCCACGTGACCATCGACTGCGCCGATCCGTACGAGCTCGCGGGCTTCTGGAGCGCGGTGACCGGCTGGCCGATGTCCGATGAGGACGTTCCCGGCGATCCGGAGGTCCTCATCGAGGCTCCCGCGCCGGCGCCCGGCTTCCTGTTCATCCGCGTGCCGGAGGGCAAGACGGTGAAGAACCGCGTCCACTTCGACTGGATGCCGACCGAGCGCACGCGCGACGCCGAAGTCGAGCGCGTGCTCGGGCTGGGCGCCACGCTGCACGAGGACCACCGCAAGCCCGACGGGCGCGGCTGGGTCACCCTGCTCGACCCGGAGGGCAACGAGTTCTGCGTCGAGCGCAGCGCGGGGGAGCGCGGCTGACCGCCGGTGTCATCGGGATTTCATCGGCACTCAATAGCGTCGCCGCCATGAAGAAGAAACGGACTTCAGTACTGCTGGCCGGGCTGCTGATGGCGGCGGGGATCTCGCTCGCGCAGGCGCCGGCGGCGCAGGCGGCTTCGTGCGACGGCACCTACACGATCGTCGTCGGCGGCACCGGCAGCTCGTGGAACAACGACGGGTTCACCGGCAACATCCAGCAGCACGTCGGCTACCCGACGGCCATCCCCAACGGCGCCAGCGCCCGCGCTGGCGTCAACGAGCTGAACCGGCTGCTCCGCGACCAGCGCGCCGCCTGCCCGTGGCAGCACGCGAAGGTGGCTGGCTACTCGCTCGGCGCCGCGGTCGTGCACATCTGGGTCACCGAGAACTGGCAGACGTTCGACAACGTCAACGCCATCCTCGTCTCCGACCCCAAGCGCCAGGCCCCGCCCGGCGCCAACGGCGGCAGCGTGCCCTTCGGCGGGGTCGTCGGCGCTCCGCTCGCCGGTGCCGACCGGTTCTTCGGCAATGTGCCGGTGAAGTCGATCTGCCACTGGGACTACGTCTGCGACGAGTCCGCGGGCATTTGGACCTACCCGCACAACCACGTCAACAACTATCCCAACGACTTCAACGTCGATCACCACAACGACAGCGCTCACGAGCAGTGGTACAACGGCGCCTGGCAGCCCTGGTAGGCACGAAAAAGATGCCCTCGGCCTTCTCGAGGGCATCTTTTCTGTGCGAAAGCTAGGCGGTCTGCGTGGCGGCGGCGATGATCACGTCGGCGACGGCGCCCGGCTGTGACACCGAGACGGCGTGCGAGGCGTCGATCCTGGTGATCTGCGACGAGGCGCGCTTGGCCATGAATTCCTGCGCCGCGGCGGGAATCGCGTTGTCGTGGTTGGCGATCAGCGCCCAGGACGGCAGCTTCGTCCACGCTGGGACGCCGTCGAACGCCGCGCCCAGCGCCTGCTCGGCGACGGGCCGCTGGGTGACCGCCATGATCGCGGCCGTCTCGGCGGGCACGTCGGCGGCGAACACCTCCGCGAAGTTCTCCGGCTTGATCGACAGCTCGGGCTTGCCCTGTGTGACAAGGACATTCGTGGTGTCCGGCCCGAGCTTGCCGCCGGGGAACCGGCCGGACAGCTCGAACACGCTCTCGCCGTTGTCCGGCTGGAACGCCGCGATGTAGACCAGCGCCCGCACGTTCGGCGTCTCGGCGGCCGCGCGGCTGATCAGCGCGCCGCCGTAGGAGTGGCCTGCCAGCACGACCGGGCCGTCCACGCCGTTGACGACGTCCGCGACGTAGGCCGCGTCGGACTCGACACCTCGCAGCGGGTTGGCGGCGGCGATCACCGGGTAGCCCTGCTCGCGCAGCTTGGCGACCACGCCGGTCCAGCTGGACGAGTCGGCGAACGCGCCGTGGACCAGGACGATGGTGGGCTTGGTGGCGGTCATGGTGACTCCTTGGGTCTTGCGGGAGAACGAACGGTCTTTCTGGTAACTATCCTGGGGTGCGGGGAGGCTTGTGGCAACGTGATGAGCAAGACCTTGTGGAACGAACGTTCTTTCTCTAAGGTGCGGACATGAGGACCGAGGTTCACCCCAGGGAGCGCCTGCTCGAAACCGCGGCGCGCCTGTTCTACACGGAGGGCATCCACGCTGTCGGCGTCGACCGCCTGACCTCGGAAGCGGCCGTGACCAGGGCGACCTTCTACCGGCACTACCCGAGCAAGGACGATCTCGTCGCCGCCTACCTGACGCTCACGAGCGAGCACATCCGCACGGCCGTCGCCGCCGCGCGGCAGCACAAACCCGCGCTGGAGGCGCTCGTCGACACCATGGCCGTCGTCGGCGACGCGACCACTGGCGAAGATTTCCGCGGCTGCCAGTTCCTCAACGCCGCCGCCGAGTATCCGGACCCGGCGCACCGGGTCCGCCAGGTCATCGACGAGCACCGCGCCTGGTTCTCCGGCGTGCTCCGCGACCTGTCGGCCACGCTCGGCCACCCCGATCCCCAGCACGCCGCCCGCGTGCTGGTCCTCCTGCGCGACGGCGCGCTCAGCGGCGGCGACCTCGACGACGCCGAGACGGTCCGCGCGACCCTGCGCCGCGCGGTCACCGAGTTCGCGGGATCGCCGCGATGAGGGGCGTGGTGATCCAGTTCGGCGCGGTCATGATGTGAGACCGTACCCGGATGCGCGTACTGGTGGTTGAGGATGAACGGCGGCTCGCCGAGTCCTTGCGGGCGGGCCTCACGGCGGAGGGGTACGCCGTCGACGTCGCGAACAACGGCCGCGACGCGCTGTGGCTCGCCGGGGAGCATCCGTACTCCGCGATGATCCTCGACATCATGCTGCCAGGGCTCAACGGCTACCGCGTCTGCCAGCGCC
The DNA here is from genome assembly GCF_900107045.1 of Amycolatopsis xylanica. Classification (GTDB taxonomy): domain Bacteria; phylum Actinomycetota; class Actinomycetes; order Mycobacteriales; family Pseudonocardiaceae; genus Amycolatopsis; species Amycolatopsis xylanica. The sequence continues at coordinate 203,310 of NZ_FNON01000008.1, read as the reverse complement.
TGCGCGCCACCGGGGACACCACGCCGATCCTGATGCTCACCGCCAAGGACGGCGAGCACGACGAGATCGAGGCGCTCGACACCGGCGCCGACGACTTCCTGCCCAAGCCGTTCTCCTACCCGGTGCTGCTTTCCCGGCTGCGGGCGCTGATCCGGCGCGGCGGGTCCACCCAGGCCGGTCCGCTGCGGCTGGGCGATCTCGAACTCGACCCCGGCACCCACCGGTGCCGTCGCGGCGAGACCGAGATCCCGTTGACCGCCAAGGAGTTCGCGCTGCTCGCCTATCTGCTGAAGCGGCCTGGCGAAGTGGTGACGAAGGGCGAGCTGCTCGAGAACCTGTGGGACTTCGCGTCGACCGCGACGGCCAATGTGGTGGAGGTGCACATGAGCGCGCTGCGGCGGAAGATCGACACCCCGTTCGGCACCGAGACCATCAGGACCGTGCGCGGCGCCGGCTATCTGGTGGTGCCGCATGCTGCGTGACCTGTGGCGGTCGACGCGGTTCCGGGTCGCGGCGGCGGCCGCGTTGTCGTCGATGATCGCGCTCGGCGCGACTGGGGTCTTCTTCGTACTGCAGGCGCAGGATCGGCTCGAAACGAACGCCATCCAGACGGCCAAGCAGCGGGTCTACCGGATCCAGGAGCTGCTGAACTCGGGCACCCCGGTGGACAAGATCAACAGCAGGATCTCCGACATGATCTACGAGATCGTCGATCGTGAGGGAAAGCGACTGGCGAGCTGCCCGGTGCCCTGGGAAGGGCAGCCGCTGCTCGCGGGCGGGAAGTATGGCGGAGTCCACTTCGTCACCTTCGAGCTGTACCTGATCGACGGCAACGTGCGGGATCAGGTGATGAATTGCCTGCCCGAGCTGTACGCGTATGTCATGCGAGACCACCCGGATCGGGTGGACGAGTCGCAGCCGATTCCGCTGTACACCGCCACCGGCCGCTCCGAGGACCAACGCTACATGGTGTATGCGGCGGCCACGCCCGACCCGGCCGCGCAGTGGGGGGCCGAGACCACCAAGACCTGGCTGCTGATCGCGGTTCCACTGGTGTCACTGCTGATCGGCGTCATCGCCTGGTTCGCCGTGCGCAGATCGCTGCGGCCGGTCGAGGCGCTGCGCGCGGAGGTCGCCGAGATCAGCGCGCACGACCTCGGCCGCCGGGTGGCCGAGCCCCCTGGCCGCGACGAGATCCCGCGGCTGGCCGCCACCATGAACACCATGCTGGCCAGGCTGGACACCGCGGTGACCAGGCAGGTCCAGTTCACCGCCGACGCCTCCCACGAACTGCGCACCCCGCTCACCACCATGCGCAACCAGCTCGAAGTGCTGCTCACCTATCCCGAGCAGATCGAATGGCGGCGATCCTGCGAGAACGTGCTGCTCGACGTCACCAGGATGGAAGAGCTGGTCGCCGACCTGCTGCTGCTCAGCAAGCTCGAAGGCGCCGAAACCGGCAAGTTCGCCCCGGTGCCGCTGGCCGAGGTGGTCGAAGCCTGCCTCACCGGCCGTGAGCCGAGGGACGGCGTCACCATCACGTCCGAAGTGGACAGTGCGGCGGTGGTTCCGGGCAACCGGGTCCGGCTCACGCGGCTGCTGCGCAACCTCGTCGACAACGCGGAACGCCATGCGAAGTCGAGTGTGCGCGTCGCCGTGTCCATTGTGGATGACGAGTGCGTGCTGACCGTGGCCGACGACGGCGCGGGAATTCCCGAGGCCGACGCCGAGCGCGTCTTCGACCGGTTCGTGCGGCTCGACGACGGCCGCGACCGCGACGAAGGCGGCTCCGGGCTCGGGCTCGCCATCGTGGCCGAGATCGCGCACGCGCACGAGGGCACCGTGTCCATCGCGGGGTCCGTGGTGACCGTCCGGCTGCCGCGCGCGGAAAGCTGAAGACGGCTTCAGCTTCCTTAAGCGAGGCTTCAGCGTCACTGGCTGAAGCTGCGCCGCATGACATCGATGATCTTCGCGCGGCGGCGAGGCGAGCTGCTGCTGATCGTGAGTGCGGTCGTGGCCGGGATCGCGGTACTGGCCGCTGTCTGCAGTTTCGGGCCGATCGACCTGGAGGTCTACCGGTTCGGCTCGCAGGCGCTGGTCGCGGGCCACGACCTGTACGGACCGCTGCCCGCCACCCGTGCCGGGGTCTCCTTGCCGTTCATCTATCCGCCGTTCGGCGCGCTGGTGCTGCTGCCGCTGGCGATCCCGCCGCTGGCGGTGGCCTCGGTGCTGCTGACCGTGCTGACCATGGCGTCGCTCTGGGCGGCGCTGCGCGTGGTCATCCGTCGCTTGTGGACGGTCGCACCCCGGAGGGCCTCGCTGGCCGCACTGGTCTTGACCGCGCCGTCACTCGCGCTGGAGCCGGTCCGGAGCACCTTGTCGTTCGGGCAGATCAACATGCTGGTGATGGCGCTGGTGGTCGTCGACTGTCTCGCCGAGAAGCCGCCATGGCCGCGGGGGATGCTGGTCGGGATAGCCGCGGCCATCAAGGTCACGCCCGCCGCGTTCCTGCTGTTCTTCTTGCTGCGCAAGGATTTCCGGGCCGCGATGACGGTCGTCGCCACCGGCGCCGCCGCCAGCGCGTTCGCCTTCGTCATGGCGCCCGGCGCTTCGCTGAAGTACTGGTTCAGCGGTCAGCTGACCGGCGCCGGTGGGCTCGCCGCTTCACCACTGCACACCAATCAGACGATCGCGGCGGCGCTGCGCAGGCTGCACCTGCCGCCGGACGGGCTGCTGTGGTGGGTGCTCGCGGGGCTCGTGATCATCGCCGCCGTGCTCGTCATCCGCCGCGCCGAGCCGCCGATGGCGGTCATGGTCACCGCGGCCGCCGCGCTGGTGATCTCGCCGATCTCCTGGTCACACCACTGGGTGTGGATCGCGCCCGCGCTGCTGGTGTTCGCGAAGTCCGCGCCACGGTGGCTGACGGTCACGGTCGCCGTGGTGTTCGTCGCCGGGCCGTTCATGATGCTGCCGGGCGGCGGCGATCGTGAACTCGCCTGGTCGGCTTGGCAGCACGTGATCGGCAACGTGTACCTGATTCTCGTCCTGGCCTTCCTGGCCTGGCAGCTGTTCGGTTCTCGGCAGCTCGCGGCAGGTCGACACGAGCAGCAGGAGCACGAACAGGATCCCCACGATCACCAGGCAGCCACCGCCACCACCGCCGGACTTCGGGTGTGACCGGTACTCGGCCATGGTTTTCCTTTCGGGCCTGCCGGGCGGCCCCCTCACCGCCCGGCAGGCGCACGGTCACGGGTGCTGGAGCCGCTGCAGGATGAGCGGGACGAAGTGGTCCATGTCGGCCTGCAGGCACGGCTGCTGCGCGTGCTTGCCGTTGCAGCCGGGCGCCCAGGTGCTGCCGTCGCCGTAGTCGGCGAAGTAGTACGGGATGCCCGCGGCGTTGAGGTTGGCCGCTGTCACCAGGTTGGTCTCCCTGGCCCGGTTCTCGAAGACGGCCTGGATCGGGTTGTCCAGCAGGTTGCCGCCGTTGCCCGTGTACATCGCGACGCCCATGCCACGCAGCGACGCCACGTGCTGGGCCGGGCTCTGCGCGTTCCAGATCCCGTCGAACGGCCAGATCGGCGGGCCGAAGATCGCGTCGGCTCCGACGGTCGGGACGCCGGCGCTCGAGTCGACCGAGGTGCCGATCACCGCGGCGCGCACCTCCTGGCTCAGCAGGTCGAGACCGCCGGACAGCGCGCCGACGTAGCTGAACAGGTCCGGCCGGTGCTCGGCGTAGTGGAACGCGCCGAAGCCGCCCATCGAGTGCCCGACGACCGCCCGGCCCTCTTTGGTGCCGATCGTCTTGAGGTTGGCGTCGATCAGCGGGATGACCTGGCCGAGGTGGAAGTTCTCCCAGTTCTGCGGCCCGACGGCGCCGGGGTTGACCCAGTTCGAGTACCAGCTGCGGACGCCGTTGGGCGCGACCGTGATCAGCGGGGTGTTCTTGGTCGAGCGCTCGGTGATCTGCAGGTTCGGCACCGTGTTCGGCCGGTCGGGGTTGCCGTGCAGGTTCAGCAGCACGGGGTACCGGGTCGCGGCCGCGTTGTCGTAGCCATCGGGCAGGGTGACCATGATCAGGTGCTGGCCGGCGATCTGGCCGGGCAGCAGGGTGGGCGTCGGCACCTGATCGGAGCTCACGCTGAAGGTGAACGTGCGGCGGCCCTCGCTCTCCTCCACCCAGGCAGGCTGCTGGACCACGGTCAGCCCGAAGCCGTTCTCGAAGTGCGGCGGGGCCGCCGGATCGGCGACGGCGGCGGGCGCGGTCACGGCCGAAGCGAGGGCCAGACCGGCCACCACGGCGGCCGCGGCGCTTGAGCCCCGGAAACGCGTCTTCATCGAATTCCCACTCTTTTCGCAGGTAGGTCACAAGGTTGACGCCGTTGATGCTGGCGTTCGCACTGGTCAGGAGACCAGGTCGGGAACCGGCCATTTACGGCCGGTATCCCCGCTATGGTCGATCACGGTAGAAAATCACGCCGATGGCGAGGGGCGAGGGCATTTGGCGAGCGAGTTCGGCACGCTGCTGCGGCGGTTGCGGCGGCAGGCGGGGATGACGCAGGAGCAGCTGTCCGAACGGTCCACCGTCGGCGTGCGGACCATCCGCAGGCTCGAGACCGGCGACCCGACCGACCCCCGGCTGGGCACCGTGAAGCTGCTCGCCGAAGCACTCGACATCTCTCCGGCCGAACGCCGCAAGCTGCTCTCCGAAGCCGGTGAAGAGGAACCGGAAGAGCCCGCGCCGGAGCCACGGCCGCGCGACGCGCTGACCGACGCGGCCGACGAACTCGCCAGGGTGGTCGGTGGCCGCTGGCAGCGCGAGGAGGAGCAGCGCCGCATCCACGACCCGTTCCCGCTGCCGGTGCGATGGCAGCCGGTGTCCGCGCTGCTCACCGATCACGACGACAACATCGGCCGTGCCCCGGCGGGTGCCGCGGCCGTCCCGCTGAACCTGACCGGCTCGCTGGACGACATCGACGGCACCTACCGGCGGATCCCGTCGCGGCGGCTGGTGGTGCTCGGCCGGGCCGGCTCGGGCAAGACCGTGCTGACGCTGCGGTTCGTGCTCGACTACCTGCGCACGCGCGTGGCAGGCGAGCCGGTCCCGGTGATCTTCAGCCTCGGCTCCTGGGATCCGACGGCAGGCACCTTGCGCGACTGGCTGACCGCCCAGCTGCTCCGCGACTACCCGGGCCTCACCAAGAGCGCTCCCGGTCATCCGTCGCTGGCCGCCGCGCTCGTCGAGGCTGGCCACATCCTCCCGGTGCTGGACGGTTTCGACGAGCTCGCCGCCGGTCTGCACGGCCCCGCGCTGGAGGCGCTCAACGCGACGACGCTGCCGCTGCTGCTGACCAGCAGGCCTGGCGAGTACACGGGCGCGATCGCGGCCACCGACGTGCTGACCGGCGCCGCCGGCATCGAGCTGATCGACCTGACCCCCGACGACCTGGCCAACTACCTGCCCCGCACCACCCGCCGCAACGCCGAGGGCGGAACGGTCTGGGATCCCGTGCTCGCCGAGCTCCGTGACGGCCGCGCCGCCGACCTCGCGGCCGTGCTGACCACTCCGCTGATGGTGGTGCTGGCCAGGACCGTCTACAGCGACACGCCCGGCCAGGACCCGGCCGTGCTGCTGGACACGACCCGGTTCCCCGATCGCGAGTCGCTCGAAGACCATCTGCTCGGCAGCTTCGTGCCGACCGTCTACCGGCAGCAGCCCGGCGCCGCGCAGCCGCGCCAGGGCTGGGAAGCGGACCGCGCGCAGCGCTGGCTGGGGTATCTCGCGCGGCACCTCGACAAACTCGAGACGCGTGACCTGGCGTGGTGGCAGCTCGGCACCGCGCTGAGCCGCTCGTCGCGCATCCTCATCGTGGTGCTGGTCGCCTCGATCACGACGGCGGTGTTCGACTGGCTGTTCTTCCTCCCGTTCGACGTGATCAACTTCGGCGCCGGGCTCGGGCTGCGCGCGGGCCTCATCGACGGCCTGCTGGTCGGCCCGGTGGTCGGCCTCGGCTTCGGCCTGGTCTACGGGCTGATGGTGGTCGTCGGCGGGACGGTGTTCGAGCCGTCCCGGATGCGCGTGCGGCTGTTCGGCCGAGGCGATCGGGGTGGCGGGCTGGCCAGGAGATTCGTTGTCCGGATGGGTGCCGGGATCCTGGGTGGTTTCGTGGTCGGCCTGGGATACGGCCCGGTGACCATGCTGGCGCGCCTGCTCATGTTCGGCTTCCCGGAAGAACTCGGCTGGGTGGTGGAGGCGGCGGGCATCAACATGATCACCACCGGCCTCATCTTCGGGCTGGCGGCCGGCCCGGTCTTCGGGCTCGCGACCGTCCTCGAGGCGCCGCTCGACCTGAACGCGGTCACCAGCCCGGCCGGCCTCGTCGCGGCGAACCGCACGACCGTCCTCCGTCAGGTGCTGCTGCTCGTGCCGCTGCTCATCGTCGCGATCATGGTGATGGGCTGGGTCGTGGTCGGCCTGCTGCAGGGGGTGCTGGGTGAACTGGTCTGGACGCTCAGCGGCGGCCTGCTCACCGGCGCGGTCGGCGGGCTCGGGGCGGGCTTCGCGTACGCGTTCGCGTTCACCGCGTGGGGACAGTGGGTGATACTGGCGCGGGTCTGGCTGCCGCTGACCGGCAAGCTGCCGTGGGCGATGCTCGCGTTCCTCGAAGACGCCTACCAGCGCGGGGTCCTGCGGCAGGCGGGCGCCGTCTACCAGTTCCGCCACGCGCGGCTCCAGGATCACCTGAGCCGCACTCACCCGGCTTGACGATCGGGGAGGGGTCCCGGCCGCGGTACTGACAATTGGCAGGCATGGACCTCGCACCCGAGTACCGGCCGGGCTTCCTGGCTGAACCGGAGCCCGCGCCTCGCGATCCGCTGGCCGTCGCTATCGGCAACGCTTCACTGCTCGGCGTCGGCTATCTGCTTCTCAAACGGCGTGGACTCGCTGTTCTCACTTGGCTGATCACGCTCACGCTCGTGATCATGCTCGCCTCGGTTCGCGAGGTCTGGGTGGAGATCACCGCTCTCGTTTGGTGGCTTCTTTCGATCGTGCACGGCTGGTCGCTGGCGACCAAGCACGGCTCGCGGGTGGGATGGCAGCGCAGGGTCGCGTTGCTCGTCACGGTCCCGGTTCTCCTGGCCGCGGGACTGCTCAGGTTCGGCGCCGCGACGATCGAGGACACGGTCACCGAGGCCCGCGAAAGCGGCGACTGCGCACCCGCGCTGGCCGCGATCGACCGGCTGTGGCTCGGCCACCGCATCGCCGACGGCCCGCTCACGCTGCGCGGCGAGCGCACCGCCGAAGCGTGCCACCGGCTGTCGAACGCCGCCGGGCTGCTCGCGACCGGACTGAGCGGCGAACCTGTCGCCCTGCAGGCCGGATTCGAGTCGTTGAGCGCTGTGCTCAAAGACCTGCCAGGGCACGAAAAGATGGTCGGCAAGACACTCGACGGCTTCCTCGCGGGCTTGCCTGCCAAGAATCCTTGCGAGAGCGCCAAAGTCACCGACTGGCTTCGCGCCCGCCCGTTCTCCAACAACGACCTGGACCGGTCCGTCGAGGCGATCGGCCGGACCGAGCCCGTCACGCTCGTCGGCTGCGGGGACCAGCTCGTGGCCGCCGGCTCACTGGAACCCGCGCGGGCGCGGTATCAGCAGTACCTCGACCACTACCGCGGCCGGGACCGCGACCTCACGGCCAAGGCCGAAGAAGGCGCCCGGAAAGCCACCCTGGCGATCGAACTCGCGAATGTCCGTGACCTGCTGGCCGGTGCGTATGGCACTTCAGAACCCAGCTACTGCAAGAAACCCGCGCAATACAGCGGTGCGCCGTCGTACGCGAAGGGACCGAATCGCACGCTCATGTACGGCGACACCGCGTACACGGGCAACCTGCCCGCCGAGTGGCGGGCGTCGGGGCCCGAAGACGCGGCGCTGATCGTGTGCGTCGGCAAGGCCGAGTACGGCACGCCGGTCCGGACCTGCCCGTACACGAGCCAGGGGAGTATCCGCGGTTTTCCCACGAACGTGACGTTCAAGAAGATCGTGATCCCGATCCGCGCCTATGAGCTGCGGACCGGCAAGCTCGTGGCCGACACCCGCCCGGAGATCGGCGGCACGAGCTGTCCCCAGACCATCCACTACTCGCGCTACGGGCTGTCCGTCGACATCGGGCCGCCGTCGGAGATGTACGTGACCCCGGCCGACGCCGACATCAGGGCGGCCTTCGCGGCGGTCGTCAGCCCGTGACCCGGCGCGCGGGAGCGACCGCGGCCACGCCCGCGATGGTCGCGACCAGCACGCCGGCGAGCTGGATGACGGTGCCGATCGAGGTGGCGATGCCGTAGTCGCCGGTCAGGTTGGGGATCCCGGTCGGGCTGAGCAGGAAGCCGATGATGATGAACAACCCGAGCGCGGTGCCGATGAGCGGCGCCCAGCGCCACTTGACGAGCGCGATGAAGATCGTGCCCGCGCTCAGGATCAGGATCCCCGGCGGCGGGTAGAACGGGAAGACGACCCCCGACGCCCACAGCATCGCGATGCCGACGGCGCCGGTCAGCAGGCCGATCATGGTGAGCACTCGAGCGTTCATGATTTCTCCTTCGATCGGGTAGGCGCTCAGCATGTCCGCGCGGCCGGGGGCGCGGCGTCCGCCCGGTGTCGTCTCTTCGCGGTACGTAAGGTGGCGTAGAGCCGCCGGGAATCGCCGGAGACAGATGGACGTTGAACCTCTGCGAGGAGAGTGAGGACATGACTGTGACCAGCGAGAAGGCCGTGCTCGCGGGCGGCTGTTTTTGGGGCATGCAGGACCTGATCCGCAAGTACGACGGCGTGCTCGCCACCCGGGTGGGCTACACCGGCGGTGACGTGCCCAACGCCACGTACCGCAACCACGGCACGCACGCCGAGGCCATCGAGATCCTGTTCGACCCCGAGCGCATCACCTACCGCGCGCTGCTGGAGTTCTTCTTCCAGATCCATGACCCGACGACCAAGAACCGTCAGGGCAACGATCTCGGCCTGAGCTACCGGTCGGCCATCTACTACACCAGCGAAGAGCAGAAGCGCGTCGCCGAGGACACCATCGCCGACGTCGACGCGTCCGGGCTCTGGCCTGGCAAGGCCGTCACCGAGGTCGAGCCCGCCGGGCCGTTCTGGGAGGCCGAGCCGGAGCACCAGGACTACCTGGAGCGCTACCCGAACGGGTACACCTGCCACTTCATCCGCCCGGACTGGAAGCTTCCGGCACGGAAGACCTCTTCAGCGGGCTGAGTTTTCCTGGGTCGTGAGTGTTCCGGCCGGTTCTAACCGGCCGGAACACTCACGACCTTTTTGCTGTGGTGGCGAGGATGTCCAGGTAGTGCTGGTTGACCATGATCCCCAGTATGTTGCCGAACGGGTCGACGACCGACGCGGTCACGAAGCCGGGACCCCGTTCGACGATCTTGTCGTGCACCGTGGCGCCGAGTTCGAGTAGACGGTCCAAAGTGGCCTGGATGTCGTCGACGGCCCAGTAGGTCACCGCGCCGCCGGGGCGATCCGCCTTGCCGTGCGGGGAAAAGCGGCTGTCGACGATGCCGAACTCGGCCTGGTAGTCGCCGATGCGGAACTCGACGTACGCGGGCGGGCCGTCGAGCGGGCGGACGAAGTACGGCTCGACGCCGAAGAACTCCGTGTACCAGGCCGCGGCGGCCGTCACGTCGTCGGCGAAAACGGTGAATGTGGTGAGTCCTCGCAACATCGGGGGCGTCCTTTCGATCGGTGTCTGTTGAGGACCACCTTGCCGCCCAAAGTGCTCACCAATTGAGCACTTTTCGGAGAAATCTAGCGCTTGCGATCAACCTGAAAGTTACTCACAAGTACGTAGTGACTTGACTTACTCCTGCAAGTATAACTTGTTCTTATCTGCCAACAGTGAGGAACGTCACATGGGCGACAAGAGCAGGAGTTATAAGGGTTTCGGAGACGTCTCGCGCCGCACGTTCATCGTAGGAACAAGTTCTATATTGGGCGCCGCGATCGCCGGTGGCCGTGCTGCCGCGGCCCCGCCACTCACCCCAGGAGCCCGGGTCCCGGCGCTGGTGATCGGCACCGGCTACGGCGGCTCGGTGGCCGCGCTGCGCCTCGCGCAGGCCGGGGTCGACGTGCAGATGGTCGAGATGGGGATGGCCTGGGACACCCCCGGCCCCGACGGCAAGATCTTCGCCAATACGACCACGCCGGACCAGCGGTCCTTCTGGCTGCGGACCCGGACCAAGCAACCGCTGAGCAACTTCCTCGGCTTCCCGATCGACAAGGACATCCCGCGCTACACCGGCATCCTCGACGCCGAAGAGTTCGGCGGCATCATCGTGTACCAGGGCCGTGGCGTCGGCGGCGGTTCGCTCGTGAACGGCGGTATGGCCGTCACGCCGAAACGGGAGAACTTCGGCGCCGTGCTCCCGACGGTCAACGCCGACGAGATGTACAACACCTACTACCCGCGCGCCAACGCCGGTCTCGGCGTCGCCACCATCGACCCCGCCTGGTTCGACACCACCGACTGCTACCAGTACGCGCGCGTCGGCCGCAAACACGCGCAGCGATCCGGTTTCCCGTTCGTCTTCGTGCCCGACGTGTACGACTGGGACTACATGAAGAAGGAGGCCGCTGGCACCGTCCCGAAGTCCGCATTGGCCGGGGAAATCCTGTACGGCAACAACTACGGCAAGAAATCCCTGCAGAAGACCTACCTCGCGCAGATCAAGGCGACCGGCCGCGTCACCATCACGCCGCTGCACAAGGTCACCTCCGTGGCGCCGGCGTCCGGCGGCGGCTACACGGTCACCATGGACCAGCTCAGCACCGCGGGCGACACCATCGCCACCAAGACCGTGACCGCCGACAAGGTGTTCTTCGCGGCGGGCAGTGTCGGCACCAGCAAGCTCCTGGTCAAGCTCAAGGCGACCGGCGCGCTGCCCAACCTCAGCAACGAGGTCGGCAAAGGCTGGGGCGACAACGGCAACGTCATGTGCGGCCGCGCCAACCATTTGTGGGACGCGACCGGCGCGCTCCAGGCGTCGATTCCCTGCGGTGGCATCGACAACTGGGCGGCGGGCGGCGCCTTCGCCGAGGTGGCTCCCTTGCCGACGGGCATCGAGACCTACGCTTCGTTCTACCTCTCGATCACGAAGAACCCGAACCGCGCGGAGTTCACGTGGAACGGCGCGGCGGGGAAAGTCGACCTCAACTGGCAGACCGCGTGGAAGCAGCCGTCGATCGACATGGCCAAGTCGATCTTCGACAAGATCAACGCCAAGGAGGGCACGATCTACCGCACCGATCTGTTCGGGGTGTACAAGATCTGGGGCGACCACCTGACGTACCACCCACTCGGCGGCGCGGTGCTCGGCAAGGCCACCGACAACTACGGCCGCCTGCACGGCTACCCGGGCCTGTACGCGATCGACGGCTCGCTCATCCCTGGCAACACGAGCGTCAACCCGTTCGTCACCATCACCGCACTGGCCGAGCGCAACATCGAGAAGATCATCGCCACCGACCTCTAGGCCTCGTGCGCGCCGCGGCCGGTCCTTTGGCGGCGAGCCCAATGTGGCGCGTCTGGGCGGCTTGGGTGAGGGCCTCCCTCACCCGGCTCGGCTTGGTGAGGGCCTGCCTCACCAAGCTATACGAGGTCAGGGCCTCCCTCACCCAGATATGCGGGTCAGGGCCTCCCTCGCCAAGCTGCTTGAGTGAGGGAGGCCCTCACTAAACGGGCTCGCGCAAGGGGCCTGCGTGGGGTGTGTCGTGCGCGTTGCGGGCGGTTCTAACCGCCCCCAACGCGCACGACCCCCGGGTCTCCAGGTCCGGGCGGGCATGGATTTCCTTGGCCGAGTTCGAGGTGGTTGCGCAGTGAAGCAAGGGGGCCCTTGAGTGCTTGGTAAGCACTCGGGGGTCCCCTCGCTGCGCGATCAAGCTCGGATCAGGGTGGGTGTCGGCGCGAGTGGTAACTCTGCTGCGTCTAACGGAGCAGCGTTACCACTCGCGCGAGCCTTGTCAGGGTGGAGCGAGGGGAGCCCCTGCTCCGTTGGGTGCAGCAGGGGAACCCCTCGTTCACGACCCAGGTCTCCCAGGGCCGTGGGCGGGGGGCCTTGACCGCGCAGCGCGGGTGCCCCCGAGTGCTTACCAAGCACCGAGCGGCACCCTCACTTCACAGCGCACCCAGGGCCCGCAGCGCGTACGATCCCTTAGATCTTGGGGATCACGCAGACGGTGTCCAAGCCGAGCACGTGGTTGAGGCGGCCGAAGGCGAGCCACGACCCGATGCTCATGCTCAGCTCGACGATCTCCAGCTGGCTGTAGTGCGCGGTCATCCGGCCCCAGAACTCCTCGTCGAGCCCGTGGTGATCCAGCGCGTACCGCTCGGCGTACTCCGCCGCCAGGCGGGTCCGGTCGTCGAAAGCGTCGGTCGTGCGCCACTCCAAAACCGCCGACGGGAACTCGTCCTCGACCTTGACGCCGTCGCGTTCCGTGCGCCAGTCCAGGCAGAACACGCAGCCGTTGATCTGGGCGATGCGCAGCCGGGCCGCTTCGAACTCGCGCAGGCCGAGTGTCGTGTGCGAGTACACCGCCAGCGAGAAGTTGGACGCGGCGACGCCGATGCCGGGGACCATCTCGCCCCAGACGTAGGCGATCGGGTCCTTGCCTTCGGGGATGTCGATGTTCATCGGGCCACCTTTCCGAGTTTGCCGATCGCGGGCCGCAGTGGGACGTCGAGTGCGTCGTAGAGTCCGGGTTCCGCCGCCACCAGCCAGTCGATGGCGTTGACGAGCCTGCCGACCGCGGTCGCGTTGCCGCCGGCGGAGCGGTTTTCGCCCTCGTCGGTCGCTTCGATGGTGACCTCGATGCGGGGGCGGCCTTCGATGATCACGCGGTGCGCGCCCGAGGAGTTCGGCGGCATCGGCCAGTCCGGCGCGCACGACGGGTGGATGCGCGTGACGTGTTCGATGACGATGCGCGGTTCGCCGCCGACGATGCCGATCACCTCGAAGCGGACCGCGCCCTGGGTGCCCGCCTCGAACTCGCCCATGGTCCTGGTGCCGACCGTGGTTTCGAGCGGGCGGCGGTCGACGGTCTCGATGATCTCGTCGAGCTCGGCGCCGAGCGCGCGGGCCAGCAGGCGGATCTGCCCGCCCCACACCATGGTCGGCACCATCGGCGCGAGCATCGGCGGCGCGTAGTCCATCGGCTGGCCCATGCCGACCAGGTACCGGACGGAATCCGGCTGCTCGTACGTGGAGTAGTCGAAGATCTCCTGGCAGCGGATGGCGTCGACGGTCGTGCCCAGCCCGCTGACGAGCAGCGGCAGCACATCGTTGCCCCAGCCGGGATCCACGCCGGACACGAACAGCGAGCCGCCGCCCGCCTCGATCGCGGCGAGCACCGGCTCACGGAGTTCGGCGGGCGCGTTGCGCTGGTCGTAGAGCGGGTACAGCGAAGGCGTGACGACGACCGCGCCCGCCTTGATCGCGGCCGTGATGTCGGCGAGCGCTTCCATCGGGCGGATGTCGCCGGACGCCGCGTAGACGACGGCGCCGGGACTCGCGGCGAGCACGGTCTCGGCGTCGTCGGTCGCGTCGACGCCGAGTTCGTGCTCGAGACCCGCCAGCTCGCCCGCGTCGCGGCCTACTTTCGCGGGGTCGTGCACGAGCACGGCCACCAGTTTCAACGCCGGGTTCGCGTCGACCGCGCGAATGGCGGCCCTGCCGACATTGCCGGTGCCCCACACGACTGTGGCAATCATGTGGTGGAGGCTAATGACGGCGCGACGGCGCGCCTAGAAAACCGTTCCGCTCAGCGCAACGGCTAGAACTCGTCCGAGTCCGTCAGCTCCCGCTCGAACGCGTCGGCCTGGTTGACCACGAGGTGCAGCGGCCGCTCGAACTCGTCGCGCACGCTCAGGTCGGCCAGCGGGACCGTGTGCTTGAGCAGCGCGACCCCGTCGACGACACCCGCGCCGCCGACGAGCGACTTGCCTGCCAGCTCGAGCAGGCGGCGTGCGTCGATCTTGTCCGCGTAGCCGACCGGGGAGGAGATCTCCAGCCACGCCGCGCCGTCCCCGGTCACGTGGTGCACGGACACCTGCTGGGTGCGGCTTTCCTCGGTGTCGAGCCGGAACCGCAGCCAGTCGCCGGTCTCCTCCAGCACCTCGTACCGCGTACGGACAAAGTTGATCACGTCGGTCCAGCTGGTCACACCCGTCACCTCTCGTATGGCCTGCCCTCAAGCATGGGGAGCATCCCACATCGCCACCAGCCTGCCGCAATCCGCACTGGAACGCCCGTGGAACGCCGATGGAACGCCCCAGTGAGGTGAGGCGAAACCAAGGAGGAACGGACATGAAGCTGTTCGGACGCGACCGGGACCTCTCGTTCGGCACGCGGCTGAGAACCGCGGCGGCGGTGTGCGTGACCGCGGTGGCGGTACTCGTGCCCGGCGCGCAGCCCGCGAACGCGGTGACCCCCGGCGACGTGAAGGACGCCCTGCAGACGGCCTACGACCTGTACAACAAGTTCTTCGCCAACCAGCTGACGCTGGAGCAGGCGACCGCCCAGATCATCGACGCGATCAACGCGGCCAAGAGCCAGATCCTCGCGCACATCGACGCGCTCGCGGCCGCGGAGGTGAAGGACTGCGCGCGGCCGGCGGTGGGCGACTTCGCCGACATCACCAGGCTGACACTGGACCAGAAGCAGGCCTTCGCCCGTGAGGCCTCGGCGTGCGTGTCCAAGGCCGACAACCGGATCCCGCTGCTGGGCGAGGCCGCGGTCGACGAGATCGGCTTCGCGCTGAACACCGTCGGCCCGATCGCGCTGATCGCGCGGGCCTACTCGGGGCTGACCAACCCCGAGCTGACCGCGACGCTGCGCAATGCCAACACCAACCTCGTCGCGAGGCTGAAGCCCTCCTGTATCGCGCACTGGCTGTGGCCGGACGCCACCCCGCAGTTCGTCGAGGTGGAGCTGATCTGCACGGCCTACAACGGGCACCAGGGCTTCGATTCGGTCATCGTGAACCGGAGGAAGCCGTCGCCGCCGATCGACTTCACCGACGCGATCAACGCCGCGGCCGCAGGCACCAGCTACCCGATCGGAGTGGCCGCGCTGCGGCAAATCCACTAGCGCCGGCTCGTTTCCCGGCCTCGCTCCGGCGGGGCCGGGAAACGATTTCCGCTAGTCCATTCGAGTGAGAAGCGAGCCGCTGCTGAACCTTCCCCGCTCCTGACGAGTGAGTGCACAACACACGTCAGTCTCGTGGGGAGGTGGACGGTGTGGAGGCTCGTCCTTTGCTCGATGCCGGTGAATACGCACTGCACGTCGAAGGTGATCTGACGGCCGCGAGGTCCTGGTTCTCGCGGGCGTACGCGCTCGCGGACGAGGCGGGTGACGGGCGGCTGATGGCGGCGGCCGCGCTGGGGCTGGGCGGGCTGTGGGTGCACGAGCACCGGCCGGTCGAAGCCGCGGCCAAGGTCGAGTCGTGCCAGCGGGCCGCGCTGGCGGTGGCGGGGCACCGGCCGGAGGCGCTGCGGCTGCGGATCCGGCTGGCGGCCGAATCCGACTACCGGGCCGGGCGGCATAGGACGATCCTGCCGCTGCTCGAGCAGGCCAGGCACGGGCCAGACCCGGTCGCGTACGCGGAGGCGCTGAGCCTGGCGCACAACTGCCTGCTCGGCCCCGACCAGGCGCGGGCGCGGCTGGGGCTCGCCGAAGAGCTGATGCGGGCGGGTGCGCGCACCGACCGGCCGAGCGACGCGCTGATGGGCCTGCTCTGGCGGACCATCGACCTGTTCCTGCTCGGCGATCCGCACGCGGAGCGGTCGTTCTCGGAGGTTTCCGGCTCGACGGCCGCGCGGCGCAACACGGCCGTCTGGTTCGCCGTCGCGGGGATGCGGGTGATGCTCGGCATCCGGACGGGACGGCTGGACGAGGCGGAGCGGCTCGCCTACGAATGCGCCGAGTACGGCAAGGCCGCGGGCAACGCCGACGAGGTCGGCTGGCTGGGCGCCCAGCTGGCGGCGATCCGGTGGTATCAGGGCCGGATCGCCGAGCTGGCAGGCCCGCTCACGGAGCTCGCGAACTCGCCCAAGCTGAGCGAGACCGACAACGGTTTCCTGCCCACGTTGGCCGTCGCGGCGGCGACCGCGGGTGACCTGCGGACGGCACGCGGGGCGCTGGCGAGGTTCCGCGGCGACGACTTCGCGGCCCAGCCGCGGTCGAGCTCGTGGCTGATCGGGATGAACGGGGTGGCCGAAGCCGCGTTCCTGCTGGGGGACTCCGAGATCGCCGCGCGGGTGTACGAGCTGCTGGCGCCCTACGCCTGGTTGCCGGTCATGGGCGGGCGCGCGATCGTGTGCGTCGGCTCGGCGCACCAAGCGCTCGGGGTCGCGGCGGTGACGTTCGGCGACACCGGCCGTGCCATCGGGCATTTCCGGGCCGCGCTCGACCAGAACGCCGCGCTCGGGCATTGGCCGGCCTCGGTCCTGTCCCGGTTCCGGCTCGGCCGGGCGCTGATGGCCAAGGGTGAGGTGGCCGAGGCGCGGACCGAGCTGGCCGTCGCCGCCCATGAGGCGGAGGCGTTCGGGATGGTGCTGCCCGGCGAGCCCGCCGCGCGGGCCACGTGTGTCCGAAGTGGACGGAGCTGGCGCGTCGAGCTGGCAGGCCAGTCGGCCGAAGTGGACGATTCGGTCGGGATCCGTTATCTGGCAACGCTGATCGCCAACCCGGACGTCGAGATCGCGGCGGTGGAACTGGCCGGGCGGCCGGATCACGCGGCGGGGCAGGAGGTACTGGACGAGGTCGCGCTGCGCCAGTACCGGCGGCGGCTGGAGGAGCTGCGCGGCGACATCGAGGAAGCGGACTCGGCTGGCGATTTCGAACGGGCCTCGCGGTCGCGTGCCGAGCTGGAGTGGCTGGCGAACGAGCTGCGGGCGTCGACCGGGCTCGCGGGCCGGGCGCGGCGGTTCGCCGGTGAGCCCGAGCGGGCCAGGATCGCGGTCGGCAAGGCGATCCGCCGGGCGCTGGACCGGGTCGCCGCGGTGAACCCGGCGCTCGGCACGCTGGTGCGCGACGCGGTCCACACCGGGATGCGGTGCTGCTATCGGCCTGCCGCCGACCTTACGGGCGCCGCTCTTTCGGCGGATCACAGGGAAAGCGTGAGCCGCTAGGAAGGAAAGCCGTGGCTTTTCCAGTTATCAGGGGAGGAAATGTGCTGACCCGAAGAGCGATGCTGGCCGCGGCGACGGTGGTGGCGAGCCTGGTCATGGCGGTTCCGGCGACCGCGTCGCCGTTGTCTTCCGAAGACCGGATTTCCGCCAGGCTCGACACGCTGCGGCAGAGCCCCGACGGCCTCGCCCGGTTCCTGCGTGCTTTCCCGAAGGGCGGTGACCTGCACAATCACCTGTCCGGCGCGGTATCGACCGAATCGCTGATCCGCTACGCCGTCTCGGACGGTCTCTGTATCGACAAAACGACCCTGGCCGCGTCTTATCCGCCGTGCACGGCCACGCAACGGCCCGCCGCGGACACGAATACGGACAAGGGATTTTATTCGGCCGTGCTGCGTGCCTGGTCGATGGAAGGCTTCGATCTGCACGGCCCGGAATCCGGGCACGATCATTTCTTCGCGACTTTCGGCAAGTTCGGCGCGGCCACCGACCGCCACAAGGGTGACATGCTCGCCGAGGTCGCCGAAATCGCGCAGCGGCAGAACCAGTTCTACCTGGAGACGCTGATCTCGCGTCAGGGCGCCGCGGTGCGCGCGCTCGCCGCGAGCGTCGGCTTCAACGCCGATTTCGCCGTCATGCGGCAGAAAATGCTGGACGGCGGCGCGATGGCCAAGGTCGTCGCCGCCTCGAAGGCGGACACCGACGCCGACTACGCCCAGTTCAACGCGGCGCTGAAGTGTGGCACCCCGTCGGCTTCGCGGGCCTGCGTCTTCCCGATCCGCTACGACTACCAGGTCGGGCGCGCGACCAACCCCGAGATCGTGTTCGCCAATCTGCTGCTCGGCTTCGAACTCGGCCAGGTCGACGGCCGCTACGTCGGCGTCAACCTGGTGCAGCCGGAGGACGACCCGATCGCGTTGCGTGACTACCACCTGCACATGACCATGGTCGGCTTCCTGCACCAGCTTTACCCGAAGACCCGCATCACCCTGCACGCGGGCGAGCTGACCCCGGACCTGGTCCCGCCCGCCGACATCCTGTTCCACATCAGGGAGGCCGTCGAGATCGCGGGCGCCGAACGCATCGGCCACGGTGTCGACGTGCGGCACGAGACGAACGCCGCCCAGCTGGCACGCGAGATGGCGGACCGTCACGTGCTCGTCGAGACGCCGTTGACCAGCAACGCCCAGATCCTCGAGGTGTCCGGCCCCGAGCACCCGATGCGCTGGTATCAGCGGTTCGGCGTCCCGATCGGGCTGGCCACGGACGACCCGGGCGTCTCGCGCAGCGACATCACCGCCGACTACGTGCGCGCGGTGACCGAGCAGCACCAGACCTACCGGCAGCTCAAGCAGATCTCGCGGGCCTCGCTCGACCACGGCTTCATCCAGGGCGCCAGCCTGTGGCGCGGACCGGACGACTTCCGCCCGGTCGCGGCCTGCGCGGGTTCGGTGCTCGGTGGCGCGAACCCGAGCCAGCGCTGCAAGCAGCTGCTCCATGACAGTCCCAAGGCCGCGGCCGAATGGGCACAGGAGGCGGCCTTCCGGGCATTCGAAGGCTGAGCCGAGCACGTCAAGGGTCGTGAGTGGCGTGGCCGGTTAGAACCGGCCACGCCACTCACGACCCTCTTTGGTTAAGGGACTTTGCCCCAATCATGTTGCCGCTGACCGGTATCTCGCGGCACTTCGTCGGTCTCTCCCGATCTTGTGGCCACACCGTGAGCGCGCGGTGGCGCACAGTGAGAAAAGTTGTCGTCTTTGCAACGTACGGGCAACAGCCTTGACAGTTGCTGTGGTACGTACCACTCTCGCCGCATTGGTCTACACCATTTTTGGCCGCCCGGCCGGTAGCCGGGCATCGAAAGGACGGCAACGAGTGAAGCGCTGGCTCAAGCTTGCGGCGGGTATCGCCGCCACCACGCTCGCGGCCGCGGGCTGTGCCGGATCAGGCGGCAGTGACGCGGGCAATCAGTCGAGCGCGCCGCCCAAGGACGGGACGATCACGGTCTGGCTGATGACCGGCACCGCGCCCGATTCCATGAGCGCCGCACTGCACAAGGATTTCGAAGACGCGCACCCCGGGGTCAAGGTCAAGTACGAGATCCAGCAGTGGAAGGGCATCCAGGAGAAGCTCACCGCCGCGCTGGCCAGTGACAGCCCGCCCGACGTGATCGAGGTCGGCAACACCCAGACGCCGTTCTTCGCCGCGCAGGGCGTGGCGGCGGATCTCTCCGGCTCCGTCGCGGACTTCAACGGCGCCCAGTGGCTCGCGGGCCTCAAGGCCTCCGGCGAGTACGACGGCAAGACCTACGGTGTGCCGTTCTACGCCGCCAACCGTGAGGTGATCTACCGCAAGGACCTGTTCGAGCAGGCGGGCATCACCACGCCGCCGGCCTCGCGCGCGGAGTGGCTCGACGCCATCACCAAGCTCAAGGCCAAGTTCGGCAGCGACCCCGACTTCCAGCCGCTGTACCTGCCCGGCCAGTACTGGTACGCGCTGCTCTCGTTCCTGTGGGACGACGGCGGTGACGTCGCCAAGGCCGACGGCAAGAAGTTCAAGTCGACGCTGGACAGCGCCGGCTCCAAGGCGGGCATCGAGTTCTACAAGCAGCTCGTCGAGGCCTCCGGCACCAAGGCGCCCAAGGACAACGACGAGGCCACCCCGCAGCAGGCCACCATTTACGGCGCGGGCAAGGTCGCGATGTTCATCGGCGCGCCCTACGAGGTCGCCACGGCCGCCAAGACCGACCCGAGCCTGAAGGAGAAGTCGGGCGCGTTCCCGATCCCGAGCAAGACCGCGGGCCAGACCGCGCCGGTGTTCCTCGGTGGCTCGAACCTGATGATCCCGCTGAACAGCAAGAACCAGCAGCTGGCCAAGGACTACATCAAGCTCATGTGCTCCGCGAAGTACCAGGGTGAGCTCGTCAAGGCCGGTTACGTGCCCGGCGCCTCCACCGACACCAGCGGCCTCGACTCCGACCCGCTGGCCGCCGTGATGGCCAAGGCCTCGAAGAACGGCCGCGCCGTGCCCGCCAGCCCGAAGTGGGGCGAGGTCGAGTCCGGCCAGAACCCGCTGAAGGACATGCTGACCGCGTACCTGACCGGCAAGAAGACGCTGGACCAGGCCACCGCTGACGCGAACGCCGCACTCGACAAGATCATCGGCGGATGACCTCGACCAAGGAAGTGCCGGTGCCGGCGGGGGCGACCCCGCCGGCACCGGCGCGTGCCGAGCGCCCGGTGTCGTCGCGCAAGGGTCGTTTCGCGCCGAAGACCGTGCCGTACCTGCTGATCCTGCCCGCGCTGATCGCCATCGTGGTGCTGCTGGGCTGGCCGACGATCCAGCTGTTCGCCATCAGCCTGCGCAAGCTCGACCTGGGCGAGCTGGTCCGCGGCCAGATGATCTGGATCGGCTTCGAGAACTTCGCCACCACGCTGGCCGACCCCGAGTTCTGGGAGGTCACCGTCCGGACGCTGGTGTTCACCGCCGCGCTGGTGATCGCCACCATCCTGGCCGCCTTGTTCGTGGCGCTGCTGATGCGTCACCTCGGGCCGGTCGTGCGGATCATCCTGCAGGTGACGCTCGTGCTCGCCTGGGCGGTGCCGGTGATCGCGACGACCACGGTCTTCCAGTGGATCTTCGACCAGCAGTACGGGATTCTCAACAAGACGCTCGACAAGCTCGGGTTCCACGACTTCATCGGCTACTCGTGGTTCTCGACCGGGCCGAGCACGCTGACGGTGATCGGCCTGCTGATCCTCTGGCAGGCGGTGCCGTTCGTGGCGTTCACGCTCTACGCGGGCCTGATCGGGGTGCCGCAGGAGCAGTACGAGGCGGCGTCGATGGACGGCGCGAGCCCGTGGCAGGCCTTCTGGGCGGTCACCTGGCCCGCGATCCGGCCGATCCTGACCATGGTCACCTTCCTCTCGGTCCTCTGGGACTTCAAGGTGTTCGCCCAGGTGTGGGCCATCCGCCAGGGCGGCCCCGACGGCGGGAGCACCACGCTGCCGGTCTACCTGTACCTCAAGGGCGTCGCGGGCAGCCACTTCGGCGCCGCCGCGGCGATCGCCGTGCTGATGCTGCTGGTGCTGGTCGCGCTGACCGCCCGGTACATCCAGCTGCTGGTGCGCACGAAGGAGGGCGACATCTCGTGAAAAAGTCACTCCCGGCCCGGATCGGGCTGTCCGTCGTAGGCCTGCTCGTGGCTTTGTTGTTCTTCTTCCCGACGTACTGGATGTTCACCACGTCGCTGAAGACGCCCGGCGAGGTCCTGTCGCCGAAGTACGACCTGATCCCGTTTTCCGCGACGCTCGAGAACTTCACGTCGGCGCTGACCAAGCCGGGTTTCCTGACGTACCTGACCAACAGCCTGATCGTCACGGTCGGCGCGGTGCTCTGCGCGCTGGTCGCCGGTGTGCTCGCCGCGGTGCCGCTGTCGCGGTTCCGGTTCCGCGGCCGCAAGGGTTTCCTGCTGCTGGTGCTGGTCGCGCAGCTGGCGCCGGTCGAGGCGCTGTTCATCCCGATGTACCTGCTGATGCGGGACGCCGGGCTGCTCAACACGCTGCCGTCGCTGCTGCTGATCTACTTCGTGACCACGCTGCCGTTCACCATCTGGATGCTGTACGGCTTCGTCAACGGCATCCCGTACGACCTCGAAGAGGCCGCGATGATCGACGGCTGCAGCCAGGCGGGCGCGTTCCGCCGGGTCACGCTGCCGCTGCTCGGGCCCGGGCTCGTCACGACGTCGGTGTTCAGCTTCATCACCGCGTGGAACGAGTTCCTGTTCGCGCTGGTGTTCATGCGGGACAAGAACAAGCAGACGCTGCCGGTGTGGCTCTCGTCGTTCAAGACCGCGTTCTCCGTTGACTGGGGCGGCATCATGGCCGCGTCGGCCATCTACGCGGTGCCCGCGCTGATCTTCTTCCTGATCGTGCAACGCAAGCTGGTGTCCGGCATGACCGCCGGCGCGGTGAAGGGATAGCGGTTGTCGTCACCAGAGAAGCTCGCTGAATCCGTTCTGCTGCCCGGTTTCGCGGGCACCACGGCCCCGGACTGGCTCCGCCGCCGCCTCGGCGAGGGACTCGGCGGGGTGATCCTGTTCGGCCGCAACGTGGTCGACGACGAGCAGGTCGCCGCGCTCACCGCGGGCCTGCGCTCGGAGCGCCCCGACGTGGTCATCGGCATCGACGAGGAGGGCGGCGACGTCACCAGGCTCGACGTCGCCACCGGCTCGTTCGTGCCGGGCCCGCTCGCGCTCGGCGCCGCGGACGACCCCGAGCTGACCACCTCGGTAGCGGCCGCGCTCGGCGAGCGCCTGGCCGCGTGCGGCGTGACGGTCAACCTCGCGCCCTGCGCGGACCTGACCCTCGCGGCCGAGGACCCGGTCATCGGCGTCCGCGCCTTCGGCTCGGACCCGGTACGCGCCTCGGTGCACGTCGCGGCGTACGTGACCGGGCTGCAGAAGTACGGCGTCGCGGCCTGCGCCAAGCACTTCCCCGGCCACGGCGCGGCCACCGAGGACTCTCACGTGGCGCTGCCGGTGCTCCCGCGCGCCGAGGAGGAATTGCGCGAGATCGAGCTGGTCCCGTTCCGCGCGGCCATCCGGGCCGGGGTCCGGTCGATCATGACCGGCCACCTGGTCGTCCCCGCGTGGGGCGACCTCCCGGCGACCCTGAACCCCCGCGCGCTGACCTCGGTGCTGAAGGAGGAGCTGGGCTTCACCGGCGCGGTCATCACGGACGCGCTGGAGATGGGCGCGGTGTCGGGGGAGTACGGGCGGCAGGACGGCCTCGGCCAGGCCGCGGTGCGCTCACTGGCCGCGGGCGCCGACGCGCTGTGCATCGGCGGCGCGGCCTTCGACGCCGAGGTGCTGGACCGGATCACGGCGACGATCGTGGCCGCGGTGTCCTCGGGCGTGCTTCCCTTGGAGCGACTCGAGGAGGCTTCCGCGCGGACGGCGGCGTTGTCCTCGGCGCCTTCTCCCGCGGAGATCACCCCGGTCGACTACCGGCTGGGCCTGGAGGCGGCGCGCAAGGCGTTGCGAGTCCAAGGCTCACCCCGGCTGGATGGTGCGCCGCTGGTCGTGGACGTCCAGACGGAGCCGAACATCGCCGCCGGGCCGATGCCTTGGGGGCTCGGCGCTTTGCTGACCTCGCTGGTGCCGGGGACGCGGGCGCTGACCGTGTCACCCGGGGACGTCGACTCGGTGCTCGCCGCCGCGGCTGGGTTTTCCAGCGTGGTCGTGGTGACCCGCGAAGCGCACCGGCACCCCGCGGTGCGCTCGATGCTCGAGGTGTTCCGCACCTCCGTGCCCGGCCTGATCCACGTCGAAACCGGCGTGCCCGGCCCGGCGACCCCGGGCGCCCGCATCGACACCTTCAGCGGCTCCCACGTGAGCCTGCGCGCGGCCGCGGAGTACCTGGCCTAATGGGGTCGTGAGTGTTGCGGCCGGTTCTAACGGACCGGTACCTGGCTACCTACCGCCCGAGTCTCGGCGCGAGTGGAAGGTTTGCTCCGTTGGGTGCAGAAATCCTTCCACTCGCTCGGACTCATCCACCCTGGGCACGTGACAAGGGCCGCCCTTGCAACGCTCTGGGTGACAAGGGCCGCCCTTGTCACCGGGGCCAGCGTGACCCCCCTAGTCGCAGGGTGGGTTGTAGGTGAGGCCGGGCAGGTGGTGGTCCCAGTCCGCCCGGCTGATCGGCGGCGTCGCGCAGGCCTTCGCTTCGACCCGCGCCAGGTCGGTGTCCCACAGCTGCGCCGTGTGGTCGTCACTGGCGGTCGCGACCAGCCGCCCGTCCGGGCTGAACGCCGTCGAGTTGACCGCGCCCGCGTGCCCGGTCAGCGTCGTCAGGTCGACCGGGTGGCGAAGGTCGCTCACGTCCCAGATCCGCGCCGTGTGGTCGAAACTCGCCGTCGACAGCCGTCGCCCGTCGTTGCTGAACGCCACCGACGACACGATGTCGGAGTGCCCGCTCAGCGTCGCCAGCTCCAGCGGCTGCCGGGGATCGCGCACGTCCCACAGCCGCGCCGTGTGGTCGTTCGCGCCGGTGGCGAGCGTGCGGCCGTCTGGGCTGAAGACGAGCGATGCCACCAAGTCCGTATGCCCTTTGAGGACGGTGAGCGAGGATGGCCGGAGCGGATCGCTCACGTCCCACAGTCGGATCGTGCGGTCGTCGCTGCCGGTCGCCAGCACGTGGCCGTCCGGGCTGAAGGCGACCGGTTTGACGCTCAGCGTGTGTCCGGTGAGGACCGTCGAGCGAGCCGGATCCTTGACGTCCCACAGGCGCGCGGTCTTGTCGTAGCTGCCGGTCGCGAGGAAACGGCCGTCAGGGCTGAATTTCACCATGTAGACGGTGTCGGTGTGTCCTTTGAAGACGTTCAGCAGCGCGGGCTTCCGCGGGTCGCTCACATCCCAGAGCCGGATGGTGTTGTCGCGGCCCGAGGTCGCCACCGACCGCCCGTCCGCGCTGAAGGCGACCGTCGTGACGAGGTCCGCGTGGCCGGTGAGGTCCGAGAGCTTGCGTGGGTGCGCGCTGTCGGAGATGTCCCACAACGCCGCCGTGTGGTCGAAACTGCCCGTCGCGAGCACGCGCCCGTCCGGGCTGAACGCGACCGACCCGACGACCTGGGTATGGCCTTCCAGCGGGACGGCCATCGTGGCGAGGAGTCCGTCGCGGGTCTCGCGGGTCGGTGAAAGGCGGTAGGCCGCGACGCTGAGCTGGGCGGCCAGCGCGGGGTTCGTCTGGCGGAGCGCTACGGCGTTGGCGGCGACCTTCTCCGCGAGCGCGACGTTGCGCTGGCCGCTGATCTCGTTCTCCGCGCGCACCGCGTAGAAGGTCGTGCCCGCGGTCAGTACCAAAAGGACGGTGAGCACCGCGATGAGCTGGCGGCGACGGCGGGCGCCGCGTTCCGCCGCCGCGCGTTCGACCGCCTCCGCGGCCAGGCTGGCGTCGAGGAACTCGCGTTCGCGTGGCGCCAGGGTGGCCGTGGAGAGGCCGCGGGCCAGTTCGAGGCCCGCGCCCCGGTAGAGGGCGCCGGGGTCGCGGTCGAGCGACTCCCAGTCCGCGGCGGCGAGGCTGAGCCTGCGGTGCAGGCGCAGGCCGTCGCGGTCCTCGGCGAGCCAGTCGCGCAGGCGCGGCCACGCCCGGATGAGGGCTTCGTGGGTGATTTCGACGCCGTCGCCGTCGACCGTGACAAGCCTGGCTTCGGCGAGCGGGCCGAGCACGTCCATGCTGGGCGGCAACTCGTGGCGCGGGACGCGGCGTTTGGTGTCTTCGGTGCCCTCACCCGGTGCTATCAGGCGGCGGAACAGCTGTTTCGTGGCTTCGCGCTGGCGGGAGTCGAAGGTGGTGAACAGCGACTCGGCCGTCTTGGCGAGCGCGCCGTCGATGCCGCCCGCCGCGTGGAAGGCGGCCAGCGTCAGCGTCTTGCCGTGACGGCGGCGCCAGGTTTCGAGCAGCACGTGCGAGAGCAGCGGCAGCACGCCGGCGCGGCCGTGCGCGTTCATCACCAGGTGGGTCACCAGCGCGCCCTCGACGACGCAGCCCGCGTCGATCGCCGGGCGGGTGATGGCCGCGCGCAGCTCGGCCGCGGTCATCGGGCCGACGGTGATCTGGGCGTCGCGCCACGCCTCGACCAGGTCGGCGTGCGCGCTGCAGTGCGCGAAGAAGTCGGCGCGCACCCCGGCGACGATCCGGCAGCGGTCCCGCGAGAGGCCGATCAGCTCCGCGATGAACGCGTGCTCGTCCTGCCGGACGGTGAAGATCTCCTCGAACTGGTCGACCACGACGACCTCGGCCCGGTCCCGCTCGACGAGCTCGGTGAGCCCGCCCGCCGGGAGCGAACCGGGGGTCACCACGAGCACCGGGCCCTGCCCGAGCCTCGGCACCACCCCGGCGCGCAGCACCGACGACTTCCCGGCGCCGGACGCGCCGAAAACGCCGATGAAACGTTTTTCCGCGAGCCGGGACAACACCTGGTCGATCACGCGTTCGCGGCCGAAGAACCGGCCGGAATCATCCGGCCCGAATGGCGCCAAACCGGCATAGGGCGGTTGCCCCGTTTCGATCCGCGCGGGCTCGGAACGGGCGTTCATCTCGGCGGTGACCGCATTCCACCGTTCGGTCCATTCCTCCTCGTCCCCTTCGCACGCGCGCACGAAGGCCAGCGTCACGTCGAGGCTTGGCAGTTTCCGCCCGGCGGCCGCGTCGGACAACGTCGTCGACGAGTAATGCGCCAGCCTGGCCAGCTCCCGATACGGTGGGCGGCCCGCCTGCTCGCGCAGTTTCCGCAGGTCAGCGGCGAATTCGGTGAGTTTGGTGCCATCGGGCACCAGTGGCTGTTCCGTCCTCGGCACGATTCCCCTTCCCCAGGGCGCCCGATTGTCCGGAAGTTGATGTCCGCTGTCCAGTGAGCGACATCGGACAACGGGCGAAGGCTACAAAAGGGGACAGCGGCAAGCCCCCAGCCTGCCGCCTGGGGAATGTAAGCCCTTTTCACTGGAGGCCCTATACGAACGGAAAACCCCAAGGCGGGCCGGTGGACCCCAGATCCCCGGCCCGCCCCGGCGGTAATATGGGCATTCGGCGCCGAAGAATGTCCGTGACGGGGTTTTCCTTCGCTGTGGCGCGCGTCTCCCGTCGCCCGAGGCCAGGGGAGACGGGCGACGCCTGGTGCGCACCCGATGGCGGGACGAGACTGGGGATCATGCCCCTGACCTCACCGGCCGCTGTCGCAGTGAGTGAGAGGCTACGATCCAGAATCCTTGGCGCCGGCCGGTCTGCACCACGCAGCGGCGGCGGAGTTCTGGAGGGACGCACTTGCCCGACTCAGCGCCCGACACGGCCATGTTCCAAAAACACTTCCACGCACTGGCCGCGAACGTCGAAACCTTCATCCGTGGCAAGTCGGACGTGGTCCGGCTCGCTCTCGTCTGTCTCTTCGCCGAGGGCCACTTGCTGATCGAAGACGTGCCAGGGGTGGCCAAGACCTCCCTGGCGAAGGCGATCGCGCGGTCCATCGCCGGTGCGACGGTCAAACGGGTCCAGTTCACCCCCGACCTGCTCCCGGCCGACGTGACCGGGGTGCAGATCTACGACCAGGCCAGGGGCGGGTTCGAGTTCCGCCAGGGCCCGGTCTTCGCGAACATCCTGCTCGGCGACGAGATCAACCGCGCCTCGCCGAAGACGCAGTCGGCGCTGCTCGAGGTGATGGCCGAGCACCAGGTCACGGTCGACGGCGAGCCGCGCCCGGTGCCGGAGCCGTTCCTCTGCATCGCGACCCAGAACCCGGTCGAGCACCAGGGCACCTACGTGCTGCCCGAGGCCCAGCTCGACCGGTTCCTGATGCGCATCGCCATCGGCTACCCGGACGAGGTGGCCGAGGAGGTCAGCATCATCGCCGACGGCATCGCCAGGCGGCGCCCGGAGCAGCTGGACCCGGTGCTGGACCTGGACGACCTGCGCACGATGATCAAGACCGTCCGGCAGCTGCACGTCTCCGCCCAGCTGCAGGACTACATCGCGCTGATCGCCCGTGCCACCCGCGAGCACCCGGACGTCCAGCTCGGCGCCAGCCCGCGCGGCAGCATCGCGCTGGCCACGGCCGCGCAGTCCTACGCCGCGTCGATGGGCCGCGAGTTCGTCACCGACGACGACGTCAAGGCCGTCGCGGTGCCGGTGCTGACCCACCGGCTGCTGCTGACCTCCGAGGCGCGGATCGCCAAGCGGACCGCGAAGTCCATCGTGGAGGAGATTCTCGACGGCACGCCGGTTCCCCGTGCCCCGGAACCTCGGTGACCCGGGGTGATCACGAGGACGGGGGGCGCGGTCGCCGGTGCGGCCGTGGTGCTGACGGCGGCGGGCACGGCCGCCGACTATCCGGAGCTGGTGGTGCTCGGCGCCGCCGGGTTCGCGGCGCTGCTGCTCGCCGCGCTGTGGATGCTGGCCAGGCCGCGGCTCGACGCCACGCGCCAGATCAGCCCCGCGCGGGTGCGGGAGGGTGACCCGGCGGTCGCCGTGCTGCGGGTGACCAACGTCGCCCATCGCCGCAGCCTTCCCTTGCTGGTCACGGAGAACATCGCGGGCAGCCGGGTTTCGGTGCCGCTGCCGAGCCTGGCGGCCGGTGCGTTCTTCGAGACCAGGTACCCGGTGCCGACCGCGCGCCGCGGCCGTCACGAGATCCCGCCGCTGCGCGTCGGGCACGCGGACCCGTTGCGGCTGCTGCATCTCAGCCGCGGCCGGGGCCCGGCGACGGCGCTCGTCGTGCACCCGAGGTCCCATGTCATCGCCCCGCTGCCGCTGGGCGGCCCGCGTGACGTCGAAGGCCCGACGTCGAGCAACTCCCCGCAGGGCGGCGTCTCGTTCCACAGCCTGCGCGACTACCAGCCCGACGACGACTGGCGCGCCATCCACTGGGCGTCCTCGGCGCGCACCGGCACGCTCATGGTGCGGCGCAACGTGATTCCCGACGAGCCGCGCCACCTGGTCGTGCTCGACACCAGCGAGGGGCCCTACACCGACGAGTCGTTCGAGGACGCCGTCCGGGTGGCCGCGTCGCTGTGCGAGGCGGCGGGCGAGGCCGGGTACACGCTCGATCTGCGCACCACCGGGCACCCGATCACCGAGGGGCTGGACGACGGGGTGACCGGCGCGCTCGACCGGCTCGCCGGGATCGAGCGGGGCGACGGGGACCGCGGCCTGCTCGCGCTCACCGATCTGGTGACCGACCTGGTCAGCGCCGACGAAGGGGTGGCGCTCAGCGTGGTCACCGGCCGCGCCGACGCGACGCATCTGGACGCGCTCACCGCGCTGCGGCGGTGGTTCTTGACCGTCAACCTCATCCAGCTCGGCCAGCCGGGCGAGCTGGCCGCCGCGCACGGCGTGCTCGCGATCGACGCGCGCACCAGCGCCGATTTCGCGGCCAAGTGGAACCAGCTGATCCCGCTATGAACCGGCGGCTCATCGAGGCGTTCCTGTGCGCCGCCGCCGTGATCGCGAGCGGCCTGGTCTACGGCGGGCTCTTCGCCACCGCGGGCTACCTGGCCCCGCTCGGCGCGGCGACCGTGGTCGGCGTGGTGGTCGCCGCGACCGCCGCGCTGCTGCACTGGCGCGCTGGCTGGACCGTGGTGGCCGCGGCGGGCAGTTTCGTGCTGCTGGCCGTCTACGGTGTTTTCGGCAGCACACTCCAAAGTGGACTCCCGACCCGCGGCACCGCGACCGCCGTGCTGCAAGGCGTCTTCGGCGGCTGGGCCAGGCTGCTCACCGTCGCGCCGCCCGCCGACGTCCGCGGCGACCTGCTCGGCACGCCGGTACTGCTCACCTGGCTCGCCGCGTTCCTCGCGACCTCGCTCGCGCTGCGCACCCGCGTGGTGCTCGCGCCGGGCGCGCCGCCGGTCGTCGCCTTCGCCGCCGCGCTCGTCCTCGCGGGTAAACAGCCCGGTTTCCAGCTGCTGCCCACGGTGTTGCTGCTGGCGGCCGTGCTCCTGCTGACGCTGCTGCGCGCCGACTGGACCGGCGTCGACACGTCCGGCCACAAGCAGGCCATGACGAGCAGGCTCGCCTTCGGCTTGCCGGCCATCGCGGCGATCGCGGCCCTGGCCGTCCTCAGTGGACAGTCGTCGCCGCTGGCCACCGGCGCGGACCGCTTCGACCCGCGCGACCTGCGCCAGGCCCCGGTCCGGATCGCCGACTCCATCACCCCGCTGGCCAAGCTCAAGGGCCAGCTCCGCGAAGAACCCCCGCGCAAGCTGTTCACCGTGCGGCAGACGGCGGGCCCGCGCCTCGACCGGATCAGGGTCGCCGCGCTCGACACCTTCGACGGCGTGCTCTGGACGTCCAGCGACCGCTTCCTGGTCGCGGGCAAGCAGCTCGCCGCCGACCCGGCGCAGACCAGGTCGGAGGAGGTCAGCGCACACATCACGATCGATGCGCTGCCCGGGCCGTTCCTGCCGGAGCCCGGCTGGCCGACCAGGCTCGGCCTGGCGCAGGACACCCGGAACCCGATCGGTTTCTCGACCGCCTCGGGGGTGCTGGCGACGGCGATGCCCCTGCGCGGCGCCTCCTACGACGTCACCGGCAAGCTCCCCGTCCGCGACGACGGCCTGGTGACCGCGTCGCCCAGCAAGGGACCCGAATACCAGCGCTACCTCGCACTGCCCGGTGACCTGCCGCCGCTGTTCCCCGCGCTCGCGAGCCAGCTCACGGCGACCCAGCCGACCTCGTACGGGAAGCTCGCCGAGATCGAGAACTACCTGCGCGACCTGCGCTACGACGTCGACGCCCAGCCGGGCCACTCGTACGGCGCGCTGCTCAAGCTGCTCACCGGCGGGCCGTCCAGCGGTGGTTTCGCCGAGCAGCGCGCGTCCGCCTTCGCCGTGCTCGCCCGCGCCGCCGGCTTCCCCGCACGGGTCGCCGCGGGGTACCGCCTCGACGGGCCGTCGACCGCCGGATACACCGTGACCAGCCACGACGTGCACGCCTGGGCCGAGGTGCACTTCGACGGCTACGGCTGGGTCCCGTTCGAGCCGACCGACCTCAGCGGCAGCGCCGGTGACGGCAAGCAGCGCCCGGAACTGCCGGTGGCGGGCCAGCAGCCGCCGAACCCGCCGCTGGGCAAGCCGCCGGTCGTCGCGCCGTCGCCGGACATCGCCGCGTCACCGGCCGGCGCGGGCAACGCCGTCGCGCGCGGCGCCGGGCTCGTCGCCGCCGTCCTGGCGGCGCTGCTGCTGCTCGGGGTGGTGTTGATCCTCGCCGAGAAGGCGCGGCGGCGCTGGCGTCGCCGCGCCGCCCCGACCAACGCCGGGAAGGTGCTCGGCGCCTGGCAGGAGGCCGTCGACCGGCTGATCGAGCGGGGCGTGCCGGTGTCGGCGTCGCTGACCGCGAAGGAGACGGCCGACCGCGCGGTGGCCGTGCTCGGGGTCGCCGCCGGCGCGGTGGTCGGGCTGGCGCCGCTGGCCACGGCCGCCGTCTACGCGCCCCGCGAGCCGGACGAGGCCGCCGTCGCCGAGGCATGGCAACTGGAATCACAGTTGCGAACCCAGCTGTATCCGCGGAGTCAGTCCCTACTATGGATGCGGGCGAGGCTCGATCCCCGGCCGCTCCTTCGGGGGAACAGGCAGCGACGGGGCTCGCTGAAATGATGGGGAATCAGGTGATCACGTGAAGCTTCCGCTGCCGCGCGGGCTCAGAACGGCCGCCGGGATCATGGGCGCCGTCACACTGGTGGCCGGGCTGGTCGCCGGAGCCGACACCCGCGACGTCGCTCCCCAGGTCCGCCTGCACTCCGGGGCCGCGTGGGTGGCCTCCGGCTCCGTCGGGCAGCTGACGCTGCTGGACGGCACGTCGGCCGAGGTGGCCGCGCAGGTCCAGGTCGACCAGCCGGGCAGCGTCCTCACCGCGGTGCAGGACGGGCTGACCGGCTACGTGCTCAACCGCACCCGCGACTCGCTGGTCAGGGTCGACGGCGCGACGCGCGAGCGCACGCAGCCGGCCCCGGTGACCGCCGGTGCGGGCGCCTCACTCTCGGTGTTCCCCACCGCCGACGCCGTCTACACGCTCGACACGCAGAGCGGCATGTTCACGAAGTCCGACGCCAAGACCCTGCAGCCGCTGGGCGGGGTTCCGCTGAACGTCCGCGCGGTCCCCGACGAGCCCGTGATGGACGCCGACAACAGGCTCTGGGTGCTCGACGAGCAGACCGGCGACCTGGTCTGGCACTACGGCGGCAACCGGCACTCGCGCGCGCAGGCGCACACGCCCGGCAGCGCGCACCTCACGCTGACCGGCGGGCACCCCGCGATCGTCGACACCGCGCGCCGCACGGCCGAGCTGCTCGACACCGACGGCAAGGTCACCAAGTCCCTCCCGGTCGACCTGGCGCCCGGCGAGACGGTCGCGGTGAGCGGCTCGTCCGGCGAAGCCAGGCTGCTGATCTCGGACAGCGCCCGCGGCCAGCTCCTGGTCTGCGGGTTCGACGCGGGCTCCTGCGCGCCCATCCCGCTGTCCGGCCCCGGCGACCTCGGCCGCGCTGTCGAGATCGGCAACCGCGTGGTGGTGCCGGACTACGCGACCGGCAAGGCGTTCATCGTCGACCTCGCGCAGCGGCGCCTGCTCGCCGAGCGCCAGCTGTTCAACCGCCCGGTCCGCTTCGAGCTGCTGAGCCGCGACGGCATGGTCTTCTACAACGACCCGCTGAGTGATCAGGCAGGCATCCTCAGCGGCGAGGGCGGCGTCCGCCCGATCTCGAAGTACAACCCGGCCAAGCCGGAAGAGGGCACGACCCCGGTTCCCGGCATCGGCGATCCCGGTCCGCTTCCCACCACCGGCGGCGATCCCGGCACCGGTCCGGTCCCGCCGACCGGGCCCCAGCCGGGGCCCGACACGGCCACCGCGGTGTCCATCGAGATCAGCCCGCGTGACCACGGCATGGTCGGTGACGAGTTCCAGCTCACCGCGCGCGGCACCGGCGCGGTGGGGGTGTCCGGCGCCCAATGGACCTTCGGTGACGGCGCTACGGCCACCGGCACGGGCGTCAAGCACCGGTGGTCTCAGGCAGGCACATTCACCGTGAACGTCTCGGCCCAGCTGAGCACCGGGCAGACGGGCCGTGCGGCAGCCCAGGTAGTGATCGACTCGGCGGACGCGCCGCCCCGCATCGTCAAGCTGGTGGTGACGCCGGAGGTGCCGCAGGTGGGCAGGGCGGCCACCATCAGCGCCGAACTCACCGGCGGCCGCTACTCGGGCCTGGCCTGGTCGGTCACCGGCGCCGGCGGTGAGGTCGTGACTTCGACCGCGCCCGAGTTCCAGCACGTCTTCGCCGCCGAGGGCACCTACACCGTGAAGCTCGCGGTCACCGGCGGCGCCACGACGGTCGAGCAGTCCCGGGAGGTGACGGTGGCGCCCGCGCCCCACGAGGTGCGCTGCGGCGACAAGGTCACCACGAACGCCGTGCTGACCGCCGACCTGATCTGCTCGACCGGTGTCGGCGTCACGATCGCGGCGAGCGATGTGACGCTCGATCTCAACGGCCACACCCTGTCCACGGACAGCACCTCGGCCGCGCGCAAGGGCATCGTGGTCACCGGTGGCTCGAAGGTCACCATCCGCAACGGCACGGTCCGGCAGTTCGCGGACGGGATCGTGGTTGCCGACGCCGCCGACGTCACCATCGACCACGTGACCGCCAGGGGCTTGGCCCAGGACAACTTCGATCATTTCGCGATCACCGCGGAGCGGACGCGCAATCTGCAGATCCGCAATTCGACGATGGACGCGTTCAGCCCGTTCAGGTTCGACCATGGAAGCTCGGTGACGGCCGTCGGGTCGAACCTCACCGGCAGCGATTCCTACCACGCCATCTCTCACTGCGGCGACAACAGCTCCTGCGTCTTCCAGGACGGTCTGCTGAAGGTCAAGAACTTTACCTGTGATCAGCAGGGATCATCGGTGACGGCGGACCGGATGACGGTGGCCATCGACATATTCGCGCCTGGCTGCAAGATCGCGACGGTGACGAACAGCACGCTGGCGCTCGGCGAATCCAGCGCCGACGACAACGTGCTCACCAACAACACCTTCGACGGCTCCAGGGTGTTGATGATGTCCTGGAAGCACTTCACGATCTCTGGAAACGTCTTCCGTGACGCGGACAACCGAGCTTTGGAGATCACGGATTCCGCATGGGGAAAGCTCTCCGGGAACCATTTCCTCGGGGCGAAGGCGTCCGGTGTCATTGTCAATTTCGGCTGGGTGGGCGCGCCGGGCACCACTGTCGAGATCTCAGACAACGAGTTCGCCGGGAACGGCTTCGGGACCGGAGACGAGACATACGGGCACGACGGGCTGACGGTCGTTGACATCAAGGACAATCAGGTCATCGTCGTGGTGAAGGGCAACCACACCAAGAACAACGCCCGGTTCGGCATCAACGTCAACCCGGGCACGGCCGTCGTCGACGGCGGCGGCAACACCACCTCCGGCGATCCGCAAGGCTGCCGGGGGGTCGTCTGCGGCCGAGGTTAGCTCACTTGCCGCAGGGCGGGCCTGGGTCCGTTCCGCCGGGGAGCAGCGCGCGCTCCTCGGCGGTGTAGTCGCGATCGTTGACACGGCACAGGTGATCGATCCACTTGGCCGGGGTCATGTCGATCGACAGCGGGCCGCTTCGGGTGGCGGTGGTCAGCACGTCGCCGAAGAGTGACCAGCCGCCCGACGCGCCGGGCACGCGGAAGTTCGCGATGCCGCTGCCCGAGCCGAGGTCCCAGACCTGCACCCCGCCATCGGCCGAGCTGGAGATCAACTTGTTGTCCGCGGTGAACGCGACGAGTGAGAGGTCGCCGGGCAGCGGCACCGGACGCTGCCGGACATCCTCCTGTTCAGGGGCCCAGATCGTCAGCTGGTTGGCCGCCTTGTAGTGGATCGCGACCCGGGTGCCCGCGGCGTCGGTGATGATCTCCGGGGTGGGACTGCCCGGCCGTGGCTGCACCGAGCGTTTGAGCTGGCCCGAGCTCGTGTCCCAGAGCTCCACCCCGTCGATCGACGCGATCAGCACCTCCACCCTGGCCTCCTGCCATGGCAGTGCCACCGAGTCACGGGCGAACTCCTGTGCTTGTGCGTAGCCTTCGCGGATCTGCAGCGGATTCCGGATCGCCCCACCGGTGCTCAGGTTCCAGGTGCCGAGCTCACCACCGTGCAGGATCAGCACCTGGTCGGCCCACACAGGCACGACCGAGAGGTGTGGTGGCGCCACGTCTTTGGAATACATCGGCAGGACCTTGATGGTCCTGGCGAGCGTGAAGGTGGTGGTGGACAACACCAGCACGTCGCCGTCCGTGCTGATCGCGGTCAGCCACATGCCGTCGGCACTGAATGTGAGCTGGGGGTTGGCGGCCAGCTTCACCCCGCTCGTCTTGAACGCGATCCGCGTGCGGCTGCCCAGGTCGTACGCCTGCAGTGCCCCGTCCTGCGTCAGTGTCGCCAGGAGCCGTCCGTCCCAGCTCAGCGCCGTCGTGCCCGGCGGGGTCGACGGGGCGGGACCGGCGAGGTCGTCGGTGGCGTCGGGGACGCGGAACCGCAGCAGCGCGTCGGTGCTCAGCTGGAAGACCGAAGGCCCGCCGGGGCCGGGCAATACCAAGACGGGCTCGGTGTTGAACTTGGTCAGGTCGTTGGCCTGACGCGGTCGCACGGTGCGCGGGCGCGGCAGGGTGAACGCCTGGCCGGTGCCGAGGTCGATCAGCCCGAGCACGCCGAACGCGTCCTTCGCCGAGCTGTCGTCGAACACCGCGAACCGCCCGCTCAGGTCGGTCAGCCCGGTGGGGCACGCGGGGACCGTCCTGGTGAACCGGACCGCGCCGCTCGTCGGGTCCAAAATGGACAAACGGCCGTCCTGGCATCGCAGGAAAAACCCACCCGGGGTGACGGTGTCCGCGGGTGTGGACCGGATCTCGGCGCCCGTCGCCAGGTCGCGCAGCACCGTCCGCGCGGAACCGCCCGGTTGCTGCTCGGCGAACCAAGCGCTCGTGCCGTCCGGCGCCACGTAGAGCGCTGTGCTGGTTTCCGCTGGTGCCGGGGCGTTGAAACCCGGTGCCGCGGGTTGGCGTTGCTGCACGTCCCACACCTCGACGGCGGGCTGCGTGCCGCTGCGCAGCACCGTCGTGATCAGCTTGCCGCCGTCCGCCGAGAAGGTCGCGCTGACCAGCTTGCCGCGTTCGTCGGCTTTCGCGGTGGGCGTGCGCAGCGGGAGCGGC
Source organism: Amycolatopsis xylanica (assembly GCF_900107045.1). Taxonomy (GTDB): domain Bacteria; phylum Actinomycetota; class Actinomycetes; order Mycobacteriales; family Pseudonocardiaceae; genus Amycolatopsis; species Amycolatopsis xylanica. Next base: position 167,371 of record NZ_FNON01000008.1, on the reverse strand, counting down.
CCTCGGTGCTGGACGAGGTCCCAGAGCGTGATGCCGTCACGGTTGTCCGACGCGGCGAGCCAGCGGCCGTCCGGGCTCACCAGGATCGTCTGCACCGTGGGCACCGTCGCGACGAACCAGCGCTGCGGGGACCGGCCGAGCAGGTCCGTCCACGCGGTGATCTTGCCGTCTTCCTCGGCGGTGACGGCGGTCTTCCCGTCCGGAGTCGTGGTGGCGTCGGCCAGGGCGCCGGTCCACAGTCCGGACTTGATCTCGTCGACCGACGAGAACTTGAGATATTGCTGCAAAAGCGCCGAGTAGGCCTCGGGCCGGTTCGGGCCGTGGCGCCACGCAGCTTCGGCGAGTTGCAGTGCTGTCAACGGGTTCGAGTCGTCGCGGCGCTGGGACTCCTGGGCGAGCGCGACCGCCGCCGCCGTCCGCAGCTGGCCGCTGAGCTCGCTGTTCTGGCTGAACGCCAGCGCCGCCGAAGTGGTCGCGACCAGTGCCAGCACCCCGATCAGCGCGGTCACCAGGCGCCAGCGGCGGACACCCCGGCGCTGGTGGCTCCGGCTGGCGGTGATGAAGTCGCGTTCCTCGGCGGTGAGGCCGATCGGCTGCTTGGCCAGCCAGTCCTCGGCGGTGGTCAGCGGGTTGCCGCGCAGCAGCGTGCTCGGGTCACGGCCGCCGAGCTGCCACTGGCCGAGCGCGATGCGCAATTGTTCTTGCCAGGCACGGAAATCGTGGGCGGCGGCCAGCCATTCGCGCAGCTGCGGCCACTGCTGGACGAGCGCCTCGTGCGCGAGCGCGACGATCTCCGGCTGACCGGGGTCGTGCCGGACGACCACGAGCCGGTGCTTCGAAAGCGTCCTCGCGAGCTCGCGCGACTCGGGGTCGAGCTGGTCGAACCGGGCGGGCGTGAGGGTGAAGCCGCCGTCGTCGTTGGGCCTGGCCAGCTGGACGAGCAGCTGCTCGGCGAGTTTCTGCTCGCTCGGCAGCAGCAGCTCGGTGCTGACCTCCTGCGCGTACGAAGCCAGCGCGCCGGTGACGCCGCCCTGCTCGTCGTAGCCGCGGTGGGTCAGCGTGCCGCCCTGCTGCGATTCCCACAGCCTCGTCAGGGCGAACTCGACCAGCGGGAGCTTGCCCGGTGAGTCGGCGGCGTCGGCGATGATCCGGTCGACCAGTCCCGGTTCGAACGAGACCAGCGGGAGGTCGGCGGGGCCGGTGATGGCCGTGCGCAAGCCTTCCTGGCCCATCCGGGGGAGCGGGACGGTGTGCAGGATCGCGGCCAGGTCGGTGGTCAGCACCTCGTCGAGGTCGGCGGAGCGCCCGGTGAACACCGCCCGGATGGCGGGCGGGCCGGCAGGCCGCAGCGGCGCCGCGCGCACCAGGTCGGCGACGAGTTCGAGCATTTCCCTGGCCGCTTCGGGCTTGACCGCGACGAGTTCCTCGAACTGGTCGACGAACAGGACGAGCCGTCCCACGGTCTCGACCACGGCGTCGGCCAGCAGTCCGAGATCACCGCTCACGCCGAGCCGGTCGGCGCCGACGATCGGTGCGAGCGCCTGGGTCAGCTGCTCCAGCGGCGCGATGTCGGGACTGGGCCGGAACACGGTCAGCGCCACGTCGTCGCGGCGCAGCGGGGGCAGGATGCCCGCCCTGATCAGTGACGACTTCCCGCAGCCCGACGGCCCGAACACCATCACCATGCGGTGCCGGTCGATCACCTTGGCCAGGTCGGCGATCTGCTGGTCACGGCCCCAGAAGACCTCGGCGTCCTGCTCCTGGAACGGCTGCAGGCCGCGGTACGGGCATTCCGGGCGCGCCGCGCGGTACAGCCGCGCGTCCGGCCGCAGGTCCTCGCCGGGGTTCTCGTCGAGTAGCGCGAGCAGTGCGGCCGCGTGGATCGCCCTGGTGGTCGCGTAGCGCTGATGCTCCAGATCGCCGGGCACCGGCAGGTCCGTGACCGGGACATCGAGGTAGCCGGCATAGGCGGCCGCCGCGCGGTGGAACTCGGCGCGGCGGCCCGGTGGTGGCGCGAGCACCTGCACGTCGAGCGTGCCGAACACACTCCGGACGCGGTCGTCGTCATGGGTGCGCAGCCGTCGCAGCCACTCGCCGACTTCGCCGCTGAGCAGCAGCAGGCGCGCGGGCGGCGCGGTCGGCGGGCGCTCCATGAACGCGGTCGCCACCGCCTGCACCTGGTCGGACCTCGGCTCGGGGTTGTCGATGACGACCAGCAGCGGGCTGTCGATCTTGCTCAGGTTCTCGATGTCGGCGACGGCGGCGTTCTCGTGCAGGAACCCGGTGACCCAGCCGTACCCGGCCAGGTCCTGGCACAGCTGATGCCCCAGCCGCGTCTTGCCCTGCCCGGCCGGTCCGCTGACCAGGTGCCCGGACACCGACTTCGGCGTGTCGGTCCAGTCGCGCAGGATCTTGAGGTCGCCTTCGCGGCCCGCGAACGGCACGAGCTGGTACTCGGCGCGCAGCCAGGCGCTGGGTTCGAGGTTGCGGCTCGGCGGTGGCGGCGCGGCCGTGAACACCCGGCTCAGCACCAGGCCGGGCACCAGATCGGACAGCTCGTCGACCAGCCTGGACAGGTCGCGGGCGTCGTTGCGGTGGCTCAGCCGGAGGAACTGGCAGCGTGCGAGCGCGGCGATGTCGTCGGGCAGCTCGGCCTCGGTCAGCGCGACCGCGTGGTCGAGGAACACCGGGATGACCCGCAGGCCGTGCCGGAACGCCTCGGCGATCTCGCGGTGCACCCAGTCGTCCGGCGCGGTCAGCTCACGCTTGCGCTGCCGGTCGGTGACCGAATGCCAGCGCGCGCCGATCACCGCCAGCAGCACGTCGCAGTCGTGCAGCCGCTCGATGATCTTCTTGGTGAAGTCCTCGCCGGGGCGGATGGACCGGCTGGCGAGGAACACCTGGTCGGCGCCGAACCGGGCGGTGAGCACCCGGTTGATCAGCGTCGCCGCGAAGTCGCCGTCGCCCGTGCGGTAGTTGACGAACACACCGCCCACGCGTTCCCCCTGAGCATCGGCTGCCAGCGATGTCCCAAGGTAGCAAGGCGGCGAACTCAGCCGATGGGCGTCCGCAACGCCGCGTTCAGGCGCGGGTAGAGATCACGGACCGGCTGGTGGCTGTGCCATCTGGCCAGCGTGCGGGTGAGGCGGCGCAGGTCGACGCGGATGGTCGCCGAGTCGACCACCTCCGCGCTGTCGAGCACCCGGTGCGCGAGCGTGCACGCGTGATCGATCTCGCCAGCCGACGCGTACGCCAGCGCCCGGCGCGCGCCGAACCGGGCGTGCGTGCGGCGCGCGGAGTCGGGGATCGCGTTGAGCTGCGCGTCGAGCAGGTCACCGGCCTGCTGCGGGCGGCCGAGGTCGTGCAGGCACCAGCCGGCGACCATGGCCTGCAGCCGGGTGCTCGTCACCGACGCGGAGCCGGTCACCACGCCGTCCTTGCTCTTGTCCGCAGAGTCGGCGAGCAGCTGCTGCGCCAGGTCGAGCGAGCGCTGGGTCTGGTCGTAGTCGCAGGCCAGCGCGTGCCCCTGGGCCTCGCGCAGCGCGGCGAGGCCGCGGATGCGGGCGGGGGTGCGCGGGTCGGAGCCCGCCTGCCGCGCGAGCCCGATGGTGCTCGCGGCGTCGTCCTGGTACAGCGTGATCAGCGCCTGCCTGATCAGCGCGTACGTGCTCAGCTCGGTGTCGCCCGCGGCGTTGGCCATGTCGACCGCCGACCGCGTCCACCAGAGCGCGCCGCGGTCGTCGCCAGCCTCCTGGGTCATCCAGCCCGCGTACTCGGCGTAGCGCGCGGCCAGCTGCAGCAGCTCCGCGCGCGACCGGCTGTCGGCGCCCGTGGCCAGCCCGCGCAGGGTGTGCGTCTGCGCGATCACCGTCGGGAGCACCACACTCGGGCCGGTGATCTGGCCGAGCTGTCTCGTCTGCTCGAACAGCGCCTTGAAGGCGACGATCGTGCTGTCCTGCCGCGCGGCGGCGGCACTGCTCTGCGACCCGAGCGTCAGCCCGAGCAGCGAGGCCGCGCCCACGGCCAGCGCCTCACGGCGCCGCATCGGCACCAGCCTGCTCGACCCGTCCGGTTCCATGGTCATCACCCACACCTCGTTGTCAGGCTCACTGTCAGGCTCAGAGGTGGCCATCGCGGGTGGATCGGACGGGGTGGCTTCCTTGGGTACCAGCGCGACGAGCGCTCCGCCCGCCTCCAACGCCGCGTCGCAGCGTCGGGCGAGGTCGAGCGTCGCCGGCTTCTCCCCGGTCTCGATCCGGCCGAGATAGCCCTTGCTGTAGTGCACTCGCTGGGCGAAGGTCGCCAGGGAGAACCCCGCGTCCGTCCGCCGACGCCGCAGCTCAACGCCGAAAGTGGCGGGCTGTTCAGTCATGTGCACTCCGTGCCTCGACCGGATCACTTGCGCTGGGAGCGTCGCGTCCGGGGTCTTCGGCATCAGCCGCACGTGACCATGGCGACGTCTCCACCTCCGCCAGGTTACCGATCACGGTGCCGGGCACCTAGGGATCGGGACCGGGGTGCGTGCGCGGCTGCATGCAACTGAGTTTGAGGGCGTTGCGCCATCCGGTCGCCCCGTCGCCCGGCTCCTGTCGCCCGAGGCGACGGGCAACCCGTCCACAAGGGCAGCCCATCGGGGCATGCTGAACGTGCGCCAGCGAGAACACCCGGCCCGCCCGTAGTGAGCCGGAGGGAGAGCCGGTCGCGGCAGCAAGGCCGAACTGGGGGTGCCCTGCTGCCGCGACCGGCTACGAAGACCGGTGCACGGCCTCCTTGTTCAGCACGATGCGCGTTTCCCCGCAGAGACAACGCTGGTAGACGACCCAGCCTTCGCTGGTCAAATGGCTCGAGGTGGTGACCCATGTATGTGAAGCAGCCATGGTCTCAGGATGCTGTAATGGTCCTATGCGGCTGAACCCTTACGGAGAAGATCCGGTCCGGCTTGCGACGAGCCTCACAACGTCGCCGCCGCTGACCGCCGAAGAACTGACCGCCCGCTGCGTCGGGGCGGGCGTGGTGCTGGAGCAGGCGGCGACCGCCGACGACCTCGCGGAGGTGAACGTCTTCCTCGGCCGCTGGCTGCGGGTCGTCGAGGCCTCGAACCCGCAGGCCAGGGCCGCGCTGCTCAACGAGCTGCTGGCCGAGTCGTCGGCGTACCCTCGCTTGACCGACCACGCGGGCGACGGCTGGCACATCCACTACCGCGACTACGGCCTCCCGGTCGCGCGCCTGCTCCGCGCGCTGATCAGCGTCGGGACCGCGTTGCACCTGACCGGCCGCGGCATGCACCGGCTCAGCCGCTGCGAGCTGACCGAGTGCCGCAACCCCTTCGCCGACTTCAGCCGGGGCGGGCAGCAGCGCTACTGCTCGCCCACCTGCGCGAACCGCGACGCGGTCCGTCGTCACCGAGCTAAGCGCGCCCTCGCCTCGTAGTGGTCGTGAGTGGTGCGGCCGGTTCTAACCGGCCGGAACACTCACGACCCCCTGGGCTGGGGGAGGACGGGTGCGCTGGGCCGGATGAAGGCTCCCTTCATACAGCTGGACTTGTATGAAGGGAGCCTTCATCCAGCTATGCGGGATGAGGGGAGCCTTCATCCGGCTGGGCTTGGATGAGGGGCGCCTTCATCTAGCCAGGCGGGATGAGGGGAGCCTTCATCCGGCTGGGCTTGGATGAGGGGCGCCTTCATCTAGCCAGGCGTGATGAAGGGAGCCTTCATACAGTCGGACCTGGATGAAGGGAGCCTTCATCCAGCAGACCTGAGTGAGGGCCTCCCTCACCCAGGGCGGCCGAGTGAGGGCCTCCCTCACCAATTGCGGTTTGGTGAGGGCCTCCTTCACCAAGCTATCCGTGGTGAGGGAGGCCCTCACTGACCCCAAGGCTCGGGCGACCCCAGACGCCGGGCGAACCCAAGGCTCGGGCGGACCCAGCTCTCGGGCGAGCCCAGACCCCGGCCGGACCCAGGCTCGCGCGACCCCGGGATAAAGCCCGCTTTATCCCGCGGAGAAAAGCAGGCTTTATCCCGCGGGTTACCGCGCGACCCCGGGCGTCACCGCTTGCGCGGGCGGGCGACCAGGACCGTGCCCTGGTCGCCGATGGCGTGCGGGCGCCGCTCGAAGTGCCGCCGGATCACCGGCTTGACCGCGCGCCGCAGCTCCGCGCCCGCGGGGTGACCCTCGAACCAGAAGTTGACCAGCGTCTCCGCCGCCGCGTGGACGCGTGCTTCGGGGTCCGGCTCGGGGAAGCGCAGCGACGCCTCCGTCCGGTACAGCGTGAAGTCGCCGAAGCCCTCCCCGGCGAGGATGCCAGCCGCGACCGCGAGCAGGTGACCCTGGTGGTCGTGCGGCTCGCCCGCGAGCGGCACGCAGGCCTGGTTCAGGATGCTCACCAGCTCGTTGTCCGGGGCCCCGCCGATCAGCACGATTTTCGCGGCCGGATGGCGCGGGTCGCACACCCGCGCCATCTCGCGGACCGCGCGCTCCAGATCGTCGACATACGGCAGGATCCAGGTCGCGATCACCGCGTCGAACGTCCCGTCGGTGAACGGGAGCGATTCCGCGCGGCCCGGCAGGATCTCGATCGTGCCGGTGCCGCCTGCCTCGGCGTACTCGTTGAGCGCGGCGACGCGTTCGGAGTGCGGCTCGACGGTCGTGCAGTGTCCTAATTGGACGGCGACGGCGCGGGTGAGCTCGCCGGTGCCGCCGCCGACGTCGAGCACCCGCTCGTTGGCCGCGGTCGCCGAGCAGACCAGTGAGGTCTCCTCGCCGCGTTCGAGCCTGCTGGTGAAGTCGAGCCAGCCGAGATGGCCGAGCCGGTGCGGGCCCCGGTAGCGGGCGGGCATGAATTCGGCGGGTCCGCACAGCGGATGCGCGCGCACCGCGGCGGCGTCGAGGCCGGAGACGGTGGACAAGGTCATGACGGTTCCTCTCAGCGGCGGGCGTGGGCGGGGGCGAGCGCGAGCACCTGGGCGCGCAGGCACGGGTCGGTGGTGAACTCGCCGGTCAGGTGCGTGGTGACCATGACCGCGCCGTGCGCCTCGGCGCCGCGCAGCGTCAGGCAGGCGTGCTCGGAGCGGATCAGGCAGGCCGCGGCATCCGAGGAGAGCTCGGTGGTGAGCGCCTCGACCACCTGCTCGCCGAGCCGCTCCTGCACTTGCGGCCGCGCCGCGTACCCCTGCAGCACGCGCGCGAGCTTGGACAGCCCGACGATGCGCCCGCCCGGCGAGGGCCGGTACGCGACCGTCGCCCGGCCGAGGAACGGCAGCACGTGGTGCTCGCACACGGCCACGAACGGCACGTCGACCGCGGCGATGATGCCCTGGCTTGCCGACTCCGCGGGGAACTGCACCCGCAGATGCCGGGCCGGATCCTGCCGCAGCCCGCTGGTCAGCTCCGCGAGCGCCTTGACGAACCGGTGCGGGGTCCGCGCGGTCGACGTGGTCTCGCAGTCGATGCCCAGCGCCTCGAACATGGCGCGCGCGTGCCCGGCCGCCTCGGCCAGCGCGTTCTCGTGCCACGGATCTTCGAGCGCGGTGTTCGGCATGGTCAGTGTCATCGGGACTCCTTGAACTCGGCGGCGTTGACATGGGTCTCGCTCACGGAGACCCGCGAGACGAACGCGCCGGGCGCGTGGTCGAGGCTGCCCAGCGCGTCGCCGACGACCCTGGCCAGCAGCTCGGCGACGGCCTCGACCGTCGGGTAGGCGAGGTCTTCGGCGAACCGTTCGGCGGGGTCGGGATCCCCGGCGCCGAAGCGGAACACCTTGCTCTTGTGCTCCAGGAGCAGGCAGGCGAGCGGATCGGCCGCGCCGAGCATGGCGCCGTGGTCGAGATGGGTGTCGATCCAGTCGCGCACCCGGCGCTTGAGATCACCGAACTCGACCACCGTCCCGGCGGTCAGCGACGGCGCGGACACCGTCGCTTCCATCCACCACGAATGCCCGTGCAGGTTGAGACACTTGCCCGCCAGGTGCGGCAGCCGGTGCGCGGTCTCGAAATTGTGCCGGACCAGCACGGTGTGCGTGCCCATCACGCGATCCCGAGATACTTGTGCGTCTGCAGCGAGAGATGCCACAGCGGATGCTCCAGGCAGTAGCGGACCGCGGCGCGCGTGTTGGCCTCGGCGTCGGGCCCGTCCATCGGCTGGAGCCGGAACGAGTCGAACTTCAGGTGCTCGAACTGCTCGGGTTCACCGTTTTCCTGCGGGTAGACGAGTTTCAGCTCGTCGCCGCGTTCGACCAGCAGCCGCGAACCCAGCTTCGGGCTGACGCACAGCCAGTCGATGCCGTCCGGCGGAGCCTGCGTGCCGTTGGTCTCGACGGAGATCTCGAAACCCTTGGCGTGCAAGGCGTCGATGGCCGCGGTGTCGAGCTGCAGCAGCGGCTCACCCCCAGTGCAGACGACGAACCGCTGCTCGTGGGACTCGGATGGCCACAGGCTCTCGACGGCTTCGGCGAGCGCTTCCGGAGTGCGGAATTTACCGCCGTTCTCGCCGTCCGTGCCGACGAAGTCGGTATCGCAGAACTGGCAGATCGCGCGATGCCGGTCCTTTTCGAGGCCGGTCCACAGGTTGCAGCGTGAGAACCGGCAGAACACCGCGGGCCGTCCCGCGTGCCTGCCTTCTCCTTGCAGCGTATAAAAGATCTCCTTGATGTGATAGGTCATGCCGACACACCCTGATAGCGCACCGGATCGGGCACACCGGCTTCGGTGAAACCTTTGAGCCGCAGCACACAGGTGTCACACTGGCCGCAGGCGCGCCCCTCGTCGTCGGGGTCGTAGCAGCTCGAAGTCAGCGAATAGTCGACGCCGAGCCGGGTCCCGGTACGGATGATGTCCGCTTTGGACAGTCGCAGCAGTGGCGCGTGCACCTTGATCGGGCTCTCGCCCTCGACCGCGGACTTGGTCGCGAGATTGGCCATCGTCTCGTAAGCGGCGAGATACTCGGGACGGCAGTCGGGATAGCCGCTGTAGTCCACGGCCGTGACCCCGGTGAAGATGTCCCGCGCGCCCGTGACCTCGGCATACGCGAGCGCGAAGGAAAGGAAGATCGTATTGCGTGCCGGAACGTACGAACTCGGGATTCCCTCGTTCATTTCCGCTTCCGTCCGGCCCTTGAGCACCTCGATATCATCGGTCAGCGCGGAGCCGCCGAACACCCGCAGATCGATGTCGGCGATGATGTGCCGTTCCACGCCCTGATGCTCGGCTACCCGCTGCGCGGCGGTCAGCTCAACGGAATGCCTTTGCCCGTAACGAAAACTCAACACGTACGGCGCGAAGCCCTGGTCCTTCGCGATGGCCAAGGTGGTGGTCGAGTCGAGGCCGCCGCTGAGCAGCACGATCGCAGGTTTCGACATGATGATTCACCGGTTCCTTTGCTGGGGGAGCGACAGTCGAGCGCGGACTATCAACACAAAGTCCGACGGTAGTACCGAATTCGTAAAATCGTGACTTTCCGCCACCGTTGTCTGTCAACTGCCTCGCCCGTACCGAGAAACAGCTTTGGTCCCAAACGACTTGCGACGCGGCGTAATCGCTGGTGGTGCCCGGTTTGCTTGATCGACATCCCGACTGTCGACAAAGGACGGTGACAAACCGGACGGTTGGAACGGGAATTATCCGGTAACGCCCCGTGGTTACCCGCGCTTCTCGCGACCTGCGATCCCGCTCGCACACTAAGGGGTCGTGAGTGTTCCGGCCGGTTCTAACCGGCCTAAACACTCACGACCCCTGAAAAGGAATTGACGGTTCGGAGCGGGGCTGGCGATGATGGGCGCACAACGTCGAGCGAGGAGCAGGTCATGTGGGCACAACAGCAGCAGCTTGGTCACCTGCTTCGAGGCAGGCTCTTGCTGTGACGTGATTCCTCGTCAAGCCCAAGAGCCGCCCGCCGGAAAACCGGTCAGGCGGCTTTTTTGGTGCGTCGGCGAGCGGTTCTAGCCCAATTGGCAGAGGCGTCCGGTCGAGGGCCGGTCCAGTCGGGGTTCGAGTCCCCGGAACCGCACCATTCCCGGTTGGTGTAATAGGCAGCACGGCGGATTTTGGATCCGCTCGTCCAGGTTCGAGCCCTGGACCGGGAGCCTGTCACAGCACGGTGTCGACCGTGATGTGGGGAGCCAGCGCGCGCAGGAAATCGGGCGCGTCGAACAACTCCCCGGCCGAAGCGACGCCGCTCACCCGGTTCTGCCCGGCGAGAATCCGCCGCACCGCCTCGACCGCGAGTGGGGCGGTGACCGCGTAAATGTCCTGGCCGCGCGCGACGATCCGGCGTTCTTCGCCGCCCGAGCGCACGATCACGTCGACCAGGAAGGTCTGCGAAGACCGGCCGAGGTCGTCGACCGCGACCGGCGCCGTGCTGTCCGGGGCCAGCAGATCCTTCGCCGCCTCGGCCGCCATGTAGGTGCGTACCTCGGAAACCTTCACATGGCTGGGAATCGTGACGACATCGGCCATCGTGAACTCGCCGATGACGTCGCGTTCGCCCAGCGGCGCCGGGAATTCCCACTTCATCGCCGAGCCGCCGTCGTCGGTGTACTCCAGCCGGCCGCCGGCGAACCGGACGTGCTTGCCGCCGCGCCGGTCCCGGGACACCTTGCCGGCGGCGAGCGTGCCCGCCGTCGGGTGCCAGCTGCTCAGGCCGTACGCGACGTGCACTTCGTCGGCCGAGGTCCAGTCGCCCAGTGCGGCGGTCGCGAGCAGGTCGCCGAGCCCGCCGTAGAACGCCATCGCTGGGAGCACGACGGTGTTCGCGCCCGTGAACCGGGCGAACGTGTCCGCGTTCGCCTCGATCTCGGCCGCCACGTCGACGTACGGGATACCCGCGCGCAGCGCCGCTTCGATCACCGGCGCGGCCGTGTCGGCGAACGGCCCGGCGGTGTTGATCACGGCCGCCACGCCGGCCAATGCGCGGTCGAGCGAGGCCGGATCGTCGATCGACGCCTGCCGTATCTCGCCTGCCGGAAGCGACGCCAGCTTGCTCGCGTCACGACCCGAAAGCACCGGCACGAACCCGCGTTCGACCAGCTCCGCGACCACGAACCGCCCGGTGTGCCCGTACGCGCCGAACACCGTGACCCGCTGACCCGATTCCATCTTCACTCCCCGGCTGGATCCATCTGCTGAGGACGATCCTGTCCGCATGGGCGCCCGCCGACCAGTGTCCGGAATGCCATCTCCCGTACAATTTCGGACATGAGGACCGTCGCGCTCGCCGCCACCGAGGGCATGCTGCATTTCGAGCTGGCCGTCGCCTCTGAGGTGTTCGGGTCCGATCTGACCCACATCACCGATCCCTGGTACGACTTCACCGTCTGCGGCGCGAAAGCCGTGCGGGTCGGCCGGTTCCTGCTGGAACCCGATCACGGTCTCGACCACCTGCCCGCGGCCGGGACGGTCATCGTGCCCGCGCTGGTCGACGCCGATACCGACCCGCCTGCCGACCTCGTCGACGCCGTCCGCGCGGCCCACGAAGCGGGCGCGCGGATCGTGTCGCTCTGCACGGGCGCGTTCGTGCTGGCCGCCGCCGGACTGCTCGACGGGCTGCGCGCGACCACGCACTGGGCGCACACCGACGCGCTCGCCGAGCGGTATCCGCGGGTCGAGGTCGACCCGGATGTCCTCTACGTCGACAACGGCACCGTCCTCACCGCCGCTGGCAAGGCCGCCGCACTGGACCTCTGCCTGCATCTCGTCCGCACCGACCACGGCTCGGCGATCGCCAACGCGGTCGCCCGGCGGCTGGTCGTGCCGCCGCACCGCGCGGGTGGGCAGGCCCAGTTCGTCACCACGCCGGTGCCGCCTCAGGACGACCGGCCGCTCGCCGCCCTCTTCCCGTGGGTGGCGCAGCGGCTCGACCAGCCGCTCACCGTCGAGGATCTGGCCCGCCAGGCGAACATGAGCTCACGCAACCTCGGCCGTCACTTCCGCTCGGCGACCGGCACCACCCCGCTCCAATGGCTGCTCACCCAGCGGATCCGCCGGGCCCAGGAGCTGCTGGAGACCACCGACGAGAGCGTCGACGCCATCGCGGAGGCGGCGGGCATGGGCACCGCCACCACGTTGCGGCGGCACTTCCACCGCACGGTCGGCGTGCCGCCGGACACCTATCGCCGCACCTTCCGCAGCTGACCCCGGGACGGTTTCCCGGCTTTGCCCGGCCGTCCTCCCTGTCGCCTGGGTGCGCCCGCCCGCCAGCCTGAGGCGAGCTGATCGCGATCAGGGGAGGACTGAGCGGTGACCGAAAAATCTGTGAACCGGCGGAGCGCGCTGCGGCTGGGTGTCGGGGGCGCGGTGTTCGCCGGAGCGGCGGTGACCGGGCTGATCGATCCCGGCATGGCGCTCGCGAACACCGACCTCGCCGCGCACCGGCGCGCCGTCAAGCTCGCCAGCGAGAACGCCGCGCGCAACGGGCTCGTGGTCACGCCGGAGCGCAAGCTCGCCGGCGACGTCGTCTCGCTCGCGCAGTACCAGACCGGCTTCAAGAACCAGGGTTCCCGCGGCACCTGCTACGCGTTCGCGGGCGTCGCGGCCGTCGAAGCGGCCTACAAGCGCAAATACGGCGTCGAGCTGGACCTTTCCGAGCACTACGCGTTCCACATGAACAAGGTCTTCGAGCTTTACGGCGACTACGCGAGCTCGACGACCCCGCACGAGAACAACAGCTCGTATTGGGGCTTCCAGGGCAGTTCGGACATCATCGACCACATCGCGCGGGCTGCGATCCCGGCCGAGTCGTACGCGCCGTACCTCGACGGGGGGCGGATGGACCAGCTCAAGACGGCCACCCCGGCGTGCGGGAACCTCGACTGGAACTCCAGCCAGGAGCAGCTCGACGCGTTCGAGTTCCTGACGGCCAACATCCCCACCGCCGCGCGGGAGAACGCCAAGTACCGCGTCACCCGGTTCGGCGCGGTGCCGTGGAACCCGACGCCCGCCGACATCGAAGCCGTGATCGCGGGCGGCTACGAGCTGGTGGCCGACGTGCCGAAACACTGCATCCTGATCGTCGGCTTCGACCGGATCAAACGGGAGTGGCTGGTCAAGAACTCTTGGGGCGAGAACAAGTTCATCACCGTCCCGTACAACGACCAGACCTGGCCGATCCTCGGCGGCCGCTTCGTCCAGGACGTCGCGGACGTCAACGCGTCGCCGCAATGGGACGCGGCCTGGCTGGGCCGCTGGCAGATGGACCACGACGGCTGGCGCGGCGAGCTGGTCATCCGGCGCACCACCGACTTCCGGTCCGGCGCCGGGCAGCCGACCAAGCTGGGCAACTACTACCGCGACGGCCAGCGTCACGACGTCAACGGCTACACCGAGCAGAACGGCCAGATCCTGCACTTCTGGGTGGCCGACGGCACCGGCCGTGTCCAGCCGGGAACCAAGACCGGCCAGGAACACCGGGTTTGCCTGTACAGCTGGGAAAAGGCGTTCGCGGCCGGTTCGCATTCGTGGAACGGCACCCCGTTCGGCACGGTGCTCAGCCGCTCCGGGCTGCCCGGCCGCCCGACCTCGGGCTGGTCGGCCGGTGACTGGATCGGCCAGTGGGACATGAACAGCGACGGCTGGCACGGCAGGCTCCGGATCACCTCCGTCGCGCCGTTCCAGGCCAGCTACGTGCACCAGGACGGCCGCACGCTCGCGGTCAGCGGCGGCGTCGACGGCGCCCATCCGCACATCCTGCCGATCAAGATCGCGTACGCGTCGAACGACCTGCGGCCGTATCAGCTGCTGGCGCACACGTGGGAACGCGATGTCTTCTCCGGCACGCACCAGTGGAGCGGGTTGACGTTCGGCAACCACGGATACCGCGTCTAAGCGCGGGTGACCAGCGCCAGCAGGCCGGTCCGGTTCGTCAGGCCGAGCTTGCGGTAGATCTGCTCAAGATGCTTGTGGACGGTTCGGTGGCTGATCATCAGCACCCGCGCGATCTCCCGGTCCGTCGCGCCGCTCGCGAGGTGCCGCGCGACGTCGCGTTCCCTGGGCGTCAGCGCGGACAGCCGGTCGAGTGCGCGGTCGACCGGCTCGGCGATCCGGGCCGCCATGGCGAGCGCGGCCAGCCGCTTGCCGGTGGTGACGCGCTGCTGGACGTGGGGCGCGAGCAGTTCGACGACGGCACGGTCCCGTCGCGAGAATCCGCGACGGGACCGGTTGAACGTGAGCACGGTGCCGTGGCGGCCGTCGAGCCCGATCACGCAGACGAGCTGGTCGACGATGCCCCTCGGCTGCCAGTGGTCGGCGAACAGCGCGAGCCTGCCGAGTGAACGCCGGTCACCGAGTTCGCTCAGCGCGATCGACGAGCCCAAGGCCAGCTTGCCCGAGCGGTAGGCGCCGAACCCGGGATGCTCGCGCAGCGCCTCGGCGAAACCGGGCGTGCCGAGCAGGTTGTGCTCCGGCCGGTCGGTGGCGGCGTCGACGACCGCGCTCGACCCGTGGTCGGTGACCGCGTAGGACGCCATGTCACAGCCGACGAGCGAGGTGAACCGGGCCAGCGCGTCCTGGCTGAGCTCGCCCGTGATGTCCTCGTTGAGCAGGCGCACCACGTCGAGCGCCTGCCGTAGATCCCGTGCGTCCACAGAGACAGGAGCACGGGATCGGGGCGCCGGATACGTCAGGCGAAGGCGTTCACGCCGGTGCGGTCGGCCGACAGCACCCACAGGCGCGCGGCCTCGGTGGGGTCGAGCGCGTAGTCGCGGACGCCGGCGATGGTGCCGTCGGCGGGCGCTGGCTCGGCGACGTCGCAGTCCTGGAGGTAGAGCCCGCCCATGCCGTCGAGCAGCGGCGAGGTGGCGGCCCACACCTGCGTCGCCGCGCCCTGCTCCGGGGTCTTGGCGTCGCCGACCATGTTGCCTTCGGTGTCCATGAACCCGGCTTCGACCATCTCCCGCAGCTCGAGGTGCCGGATGAGGTTGGTGCGGATCCGGCCGGGGTGCAGCGAGAACGCGCGGATCCCGCGGTCACGGCCGAACTTGTCGAGCTGCACGGCGAACAGGATGTTGGCCGTCTTGGCCTGGCCATAGGCCTGCCACTTGTCGTAGCCGGCCGTGAATTCGATGTCGTCCCAGCGGATGGGGGAGAAGTGGTGGCCGCGCGAGGACACCGAGATGATCCGCGCGCCGTCCGCGACGGCCTCCCAGAGCCGGTTGACCAGCGCGAAGTGGCCGAGGTGGTTGATGCCGAACTGGGCCTCCCAGCCGGGGCCGACCCGCGACTCGGGGCTCGCCATGACGCCCGCGCTGGTGATGATCATGTCGATGCGCCTGCCGGTGGCGAGGAACCGGTCCGCGAAGGTCCGGATGCTCTCGGGATCGCCGAGGTCGAGCTCGTCGATCTCGACGTTTTCGATACCGGCCAGTGCTTCCTCGGCGACCGCGCGGCGGCGGGCTGGCGCCACGACGAACGCGCCCGCGGCGGCCAGCGCCTTGGTCGTCTCGAGCCCGATGCCCGAGTAGCCACCGGTGACGAGGGCGAGCTTGCCGGTCAGGTCGATGCCGTGGAGGACCTCGGTCGCGGTGCTGGTGTCGGTGAAGCCGGAGCCGATCTTGTGCTGTGCGGTGGTCATGGCTTCGACGCTACGACCTGGAGCGCGCTCCAGCGCAAGTTCGCTATGCTCACGGCTCCGCCGCCTCGTACTAGCACTGGGAGTCTTCGTGGTCGGCAGGAAAATCCTCGTACTCGGTGTGGTGGGCCTTGTCGCGCTCGCCGGAACACCCGCCTCGGCGAGTCACGGCGTCGACCTGGTCAGCAGGTCGCAGTGGGGCACGCATGGCGACGGCGCGTCGTGGACGCCGGTGATCAGTGCCGATGGCCGGTACGTGGCCTTTCCTTCGGAAGCGTCCACTTTGGTCAGAGGGGATCGCAACGGGGTTTCCGACGTCTTCGTCAAGGATCTCTGGACCGGTTCGGTCGACCGGGTCACCGATGGCGATGGCCCGTCCTACGATCCGCCCGCGCTCAGTGCCGATGGCCGGTACGTCGCTTTCCTTTCCAGCGCCACGAATCTGGTGCCCGGCGACACCAATGGCGTCGACGACGTGTTCGTCAAGGACAGACGCCGGGGGACCGTGGTCTCGGTGAGCGAGGGTGGCAACGCCGCGTCGTACGGATCGCCCGCGCTGAGTGCCGACGGCCGGTTCGTCGCGTTCCGCTCGGACGCCTCGAACCTGGTGCCCGGTGACACGAACGGCGTCGCGGACGTGTTCGTGAAAGACCTTGTCACGCAAGCGATCGAGCGGGTCAGTGTGGCCGCGGACGGGACGCAGGGCGACAAGCTGGTCTCGCACGGCATCGCACTGAGCGCGGACGGGCGGTACGTGGTGTTCCCGTCCGCGGCGACCAACCTGGTGCCCGGCGACACCAACGCGAGCGTGGACATGTTCGTCAAGGACCGGCGCACCGGCGGGATCGTCAGGGCGAACACCGCGGCCGACGGCACGCAGGGCAAGTCGTACACGCTCATGCCGTCGATCACCGCCGACGGCCGCAAGGTCGCTTTCGTCGCCTGGGGCGACACTCTGGTGCCGGGCGACACCGAGGACACGCCGGACGTGTTCGTCAAGGACCTCGTCACCGGCGCGATCTCGCGCGTCAACACCGCCTCGGACGGCACGCTCGCCGAGGCGTCCCCGCTGGGGCCGGTGATCAGCGCGGACGGCAGCACGATCGCGTTCAGCTCGATCTCGTCGAACCTGGTTCCGCATGACACCAACAAGGTCGACGACGTCTTCGTGAAGAACCTGGTCACCGGCAAGACGACGAGCCCGACCGTGCGCGGCGACAGCTTCTCGCTGGCGCCGTCGCTCAGCGCGGACGGCCGGACGGTCGTTTTCGGTTCCTACGCTTCGAATCTGGCGCCGTGCGACACCAACGACGTGCCGGACGTGTTCGTCAAATTCGCTGCCAGGCCTTGAGATCGCGCAGGAGCAGGTAGCAGTCCTGGATCTGTGCGGAGTCGCTGAGCGACCGGTAGATGCCCCATTTGGGGCGGACCCGGTCGCCCAGCCAAGTGTCCACTCCGGACTTCCGCTCGGCCAGTACGGTCTGCCCGCCGCTGCGGATCGTCCACGCGACGGAGCCCGCCGCGCCGTCGCCGATGCCCAGCTCGACCTCGGTGTCGATCCACCTGTCCTGCAGCGGGGCGAGCGGGGTGTGCCCGACGAGCACGTTGCCCTCGGTCACCCTGAACTCGATCTCCGCGAGGGTTCCGGTGCGGCGCAAGGACATCGTGGTGATCGGCAGTGAGCCGAGGCCCGGCATCTTGGTCTGCATGATGTGGGTGAAGCTGCTCGTCGCCTTGAGGCTCGACGGGATGAACATCGAGTAGGCGATGCGCCACGTCTCACCGTTGCCCATCGACAACGCCTCGCCCGCCGTGCGCATGCCGCGCACCTCGTTGCGCTGACGGTCCGTGGCCGTGTCGCGGTCACGTTTGTGCATGTCGAAGCGGAATGTGTCACGGACGGGGTAGATGTGCTTGACGCCGGGGTGCGAGCCCGCGCGGTCGTCCTCGACGCCTTCGAAGGCGCCGAGCCCGTCCTTGCCGGGGACCGGGCTCCAGCGTTGCTGCCACGTGGGCGCCGCGAGCGCGGGTGCGCCGGTCAGCGGGAGTGCGGCCGCGGCGGCCAGCGAGGTCAGCAAAGCCCGGCGAGTGAGCACAGTCTCCTCCAGCGAGATCGTTTCATCGGCGGCGGAAACCGTGCTGATCAGATCACTCGTTCGCCAGAGCTGTCAACGTTTCCTTGCCGAGGTGGGCTTTGCAGACCTCGACCGAGTAGGCCATCAGCCCGCCCGCTTGCGCGTCGCGGAAGATGCGCTGGATCGGCGAGGTGCGCAGGTACCCCGAGCCGCCGCCGACACGCACGCCGAGCTGGGCGATGTCGCGCGCGGCCTCGTTGGCGAGCGGCTTGGCGCGCACGGTCGAACCGATGAAGCCGGGTGAGTTCTGGTCGGCCAGCCACATGCTGTGCCCCGCGTACATCGCGGCCGCGTCCAGTTTGAGCGCGGCGTCGGCCGCCTCGAACTCCAGCCACTGCATGTCCGAGAGCGGCTGCCGGGTGGTCGGGATGGTGCGTGAGCGCGCGTGCTCGGTCAGCGCGGCGAGCGCGGCGTCGGCGATGCCGAGTGAGAGATACGCGAGCCCGGCGGCGATGTGGTTGGGGCGCGGCCCGGACGGCGGGAGACAACGGCGGTCGGCGCGCAGCAGGGTGCCGTCGAAGGTGAGGAGCTGGCTGCGGCTGGCGCGCAGGCCCATGGTGTCCCAGATGGGGACGTAGGTCATCGTGTCGTCCGGCGCGTGGCCGAAGAATGCCGGTGTGCCGTCGACGAGCGCGTTGACGAGGAAATGATCGGCTATTTCGCAGCCGCTCACGAAACGCTTGGCGCCGGTGAGCCGGAAACCGCCTTCGGCCGGTTCGGCGGTCTGCTGCGGCAGCAGGAACAGATTGCCGCATGCCGGTTCGGACAACGCGTTGGCGAAGCGTTTGCCCGCTTTCAGCTCGTCCGCGTAAAAGCTCGCGGCCTCGGGGGCGGACATCTGCACGAGCCCGCCCGCCGCGCCGATGTGCATGAGCCAGATACAGGCCGTGGACGGGCAGGCCGCGCTCAGCAGACGCAGCACCGCGCCGAAGGTGCGGTAACTCAGGTTCTGCCCGCCGTGCTCTTCGGGCAGGGTCGCGGCGTCGAGCCCGCTGGCGTGCAGCGCGCGCAGGTTGGCGAGCGGGATCTCGGCGGACTCGTCGAGTTCCGCCGCGGTCGCGGCGAAACCGGTGGCCAATTCCCTGGCGGTCACCACCCAGTGCGCTTCGTGGGCGGGCGGTGCGAAGGGGTGCGCTGAAACGGTCATGTGTCCATCTTGGCCGAAGGCGCGGCCATACAGTCACGGGTTGGTCTCCACTGTGTATTTACCGGGCGCTGAGCCTCTCTTTTAGAAGCACACTCGGAGACGGACGCGAAATCGCTTTGCGTGAGGGGCAAGAAATGGCCGGACAGAGTCAGATCCCGGAAGATTTCAACGCGCTGTACGACTCGGGCGCGCGGGCTGCCCGGGGCACGCCGCTTTCGGCGCCCTCCCGCACCGGAGGCCACGGCCGGCTCTCGGCCGAGATCCCCGGCCTGCTCGTCGACTACGACGAGGCCACCGGCCTGCCGAACCGCATCGCCGTCGAGCGCCCGGCGGGCAGGCTGACGAGCGTCGGCGCCGCGTCGCCCGAGGAAGCGGCCGCGAATTTCGTGCGCGAGCGCGGTGACCTGTGGGAGCTGTCGCCTTCGGACGCCGCCGGGGTCGAGGTGGTCTCGGTCAGCGGGCGCGGGCTGCCCACGGTGCAGCTCGTCCAGCGGGTCGAGGGCGTCGAGGTGTTCAGCTCGGAGGTCACCGCCGCGATCGGCGGGGACAACCAGGTGATCGCGCTCGCGGGCCAGTTCTTCCCCGGCGCCACGGAGGCGGGCGGGCAGCGCTCGGCAGGCCCGGTGACCTCCGCCGAAGAGGCGATCTCCCGCGCCGCGCACGACCTGACCGGCACGCACTACGAACCCGCCGAGTTCACTCCACTCGAAGGCGAGGACGGCCAGTACCGCTTCTACGCGGTCCCGGAGGCCGACAGCAGGCCCGCGTTCGAACGGCCGGTGCGTGTCAAGGACGTGCTCTTCCCGCTCGGCGACGGCCAGTTGTCACCGGGCTACTACCTCGAACTGTGGATCAAGGGCTTCCCCGCTTTCAGCTACGTCATCGACTCCGTCGATGACCCGGACGTGTTGTTCCGCAAGAACCTCAGTGCCGACTCCTCCTTCAAGTACAAGGTCTTCAACACCGGCGACGCGGTGCTCCGGCCCGAGGACGGCCCGGCGCCGGGCACCCCGCATCCGACGGGCAGGCTCGACGGGTTCCAGGCGCGGACCATTCCCGAGCGCGTGATCGACACCGAGGGCCTCCTCAAAGGCGACCCGTGGCTGCCGGACGGCGCGACGACCACCCAGGGCAACAACTGCTTCGCCTACGCGGACCTCGCCGCGCCGCAGGGCTTCGGCGACGGCGACGTCGTCGGCAAGGCGAGCGCGCCAGGCTGCTTCGAGTACACCTACGACCACAGCAAGGCCGCGAGTGACCCGAACAACCTGCAGTCGAGCCTGGTCGGCATGTTCGTGCACGTGAACTGGCTGCACGACCGCTGGTACGAAGCCGGCTTCGACGAGGCGGCGGGTAACGCGCAGCAGGACAACTTCGGCCGTGGCGGGTCCGGCGGCGACCCGATTCTGGCCGAGGGGCACGACTTCAGCGGCACGGACAACGCGAACATGTCCACCCCCGCGGACGGCGCCAGCCCGCGCATGCAGATGTACGAGTTCGTCGGGGTCAGCCCGCTGCCGAGCCGGACGAGTAATTTCGACGCATTGATCACCTTCCACGAGATGGGGCATTACGTCACCAACCGGCTGGTCGGCAACGCCACCGGCTTGTCCAATCAGCAAGGCCGGGCGATGGGCGAGGGCTGGGGCGATTTCTTCGCCATCTGCATGACATCACAGGCCACCGACAATTTCGCGAACGGCACGTTCGCCGTCGGCGGCTGGACCGACCTCACCTCGAGCTTCCGTGACAACTACTACTTCTCGATCCGCCGTTACCCGTACACGGCCGACCTCGGCAAGAACCCGTTGACGTTCAAGCACATCAGCGCCAACGTCGTGCTGCCGTCAGGCCCGCTGCGCAACCCCAACGGCGGCGGCCCGAACAACGAGGTCCACAACGCGGGCGAGGTCTGGTGCGCCACGCTGTGGGAGGTTTTCGTCAACCTGGTGGCCAAACACGGGCACGCCGAGGCCGAGCGCCGCATGCTCGAGTACGTCATCGGCGGCCTCAAGCTCACCCCCTCCCGTCCCACGTACACCCAAGCCCGCGACGGCATCATCTCGGCCGTGGCAGCGCTGAACGCGGCGGATCTTCCCGAGGTTTGGCAAGGCTTCGCGAAGCGGGGCATGGGCACGGCAGCGGTCTCGCCGCCGTCCTCGTCGTCCTCACTCGCGGGCGTGGTCGAAAGCTTCGATGTACCATGAGACTCGTACTGTTCGATCTAGGGAACACGTTGGAGCAGAACGACATCCTGCTCCCCGGCGCGCTCGAGACCTTGCGCGCGATCAGCGAGCTACCGGCGGCCAAGCTCGCGCTGCTGTCGGACTTCGACATGCCCGCCACCCCGGCGGACATCCCGGAAATCCGCGACCGTTACTACGCGATCCTCGACAAACTCGGCATCCGCTCGTTCTTCGAGCCACTCGAGGAACGGGTCACGCTGTCCACGGACGTGGGTGTGTTCAAGCCCGACAAGCGCGTTTTCCTTGCTGCTGCCGGAAAAGCCGGGGTCGGACTGGCGGACGTCTTCTTCGTGACGGAGAACGCCGACCACGTCCGCGCGGCCAAGGCGCTCGGCATGCGCGCGGTCCAGCTCGGCGGGGACCTCGACAAGCTTACCGACGTGCCCGGGCTGCTCGTCGACGAGACCACGATCTTCCGCACCACCCCCGGCGCGATCCCGGCGGGCTTCCGCTGGGTCCGCATGGGGGACGCCGTGCTCGCCGCCGGGCCACGGGCGGACGTCACGAGTCTGCGGCTCGTCACCCAGAACGGCCGGTTGTTCCAGGAGGAGCATCCGGAGGTGCCGATCCTCCTGGACGGCGGCCGCTACCTCATCGCGGCCGGGGACATCCCGCAGCCGGGAAGTCCTTACGAGCCTTGCTATTCGGTCCGGCCGGTCCCCTGGGACACCGTCGTGCTGGAACGGTTGGCACCGGCGGCCGGGCGCGCCCCGGTGGCCTGGATCCAGGCCTGTGTCGACAAACTGACACGGGCTTCGTTCGAGGCCGACCTGACGAAGCTGGTTTCGTTCACCAGCAGGCATTCCACGAGCCCTGGCTTCGACGCGGCGGCGACCTGGGCCGCCGCCGAACTCTCGGCCGCCGGCTATGCCGTGACCACGGAATCGGTCCCGCTCGGCGGCAAGACCACGCGCAACGTCATCGCCGACCGCCTGGGCACCAATCGCGGCCCGCACGAACTGGTCCTCGTCACGGCCCACCTCGACTCGATCAACCTCGCGGGCGGCCCGGCGCCGGGCGCCGACGACAACGGATCGGGCAGTGCGGGCCTGCTCGCGATCGCCCGCGCGCTCGCCGGCGTCCAGTTCCGCCACGACGTGCGGTTCATCCTGTTCGGCGGCGAGGAGCAGGGACTCTTCGGCAGCCTTCGCCACGTCGCGCAGCTGCCCGCGGGCGAGCGGATGCGGATACGCGCGGTGGTCAACATGGACATGATCGGCACGCTGAACTCACCCCCGCCCTCGGTCCTGCTCGAAGGCGCGGCCGTGTCGCAGCCGGTCATCGACGGCCTCGCCGAGGCCGCGGCGACGTACACCTCGCTGGGCGTGCAGACGAGCTTGCACCCGTTCAACAGCGACCACGTCCCGTTCATCGACGAGGGCATGCCCGCCGTGCTCACGATCGAGGGGGCTGACGGCGCGAACACCCACATCCACAGCGCCCGGGACACCCTGGAGTTCATCGACTACGGGCTCGCGCTGGAGATCCTGCGCATGAACACGGCGTACGCCGCCGGGGTTCTGGAACTCGGCTGAGCGTTGGGGTCGTGAGTGTTGCGGCCGGTTAGAACCGGTCAGAACACTCACGACCCCTGGCCGGTTCCTGCCAACCCAGGGGCAGCCAAGACGGTTACGCTCGGTCCTCGATGGCAGAGGTATTGGTGGTCGAGGACGACGACGAGCTCCGCGCCGCCGTCACCGCCGAGCTGACCGCGACCAGCCTCGCCGTCACCCAGGCCAGGGACATCGCAGAGGCCGACAAGGCGCTTACTAAGGCCTACGACTGCGTGGTCTTCGACCGCATGCTCCCCGACGGTGACTCCGCGGGCTACGTCTACCGGCGGCGTCAGGAGGGCTGGGCGGTCCCGGTCCTCTTCCTCACCTCCCGCGACAGCCTCGCCGACCGGATCGGCGGGTTCGAGCACGGCGGGGACGATTACCTGGTCAAGCCGTTCGCGGTCGCCGAGATGACCGCGCGGGTGCTGGCGCTCTGCCGCCGCTCGGCGGACGGGAGGCCGTCGGTGCTCAGGGTGGACGATGTCGTGCTCGACTCCGCGCGCCGGGAGGTGCGGCGGGGCGGGGTGCTGCTCACCTTGAGCGACAAGGAGTTCGCGGTGCTGGAGTACCTCATGATCCGGAGCGGGCAGGCCGTCGGGCGCGATGAGCTGCTCGAGCATTGCTGGGACACCAGCGCCGATCCGATGTCGAACGTGGTCGACGCCGTGGTGCGCCGGGTCAGGGCGAAGCTGCGGGAACCCGGGGTCATTCACACCGTGCACGGCCGGGGCTACCGGCTCGAGGCTTGAGACGCGCCGATGAACCGCGGATGAACCGGGGCGCGGGAGGCTGCCCGCGTTACCGGAGACGAGCGGGGTGAACGGGATGAAGAGCAAGTCGAATCTGCGGCGGGCGGCCGTCTACGGGGTGGCGGGGCTGGCCACGGCCGCGCTCGGGGCGACCACGGCCAACGCGTTGTTCGAGGGGCAGCCGGAGGTCAAGGACGCCGCGCAGGCGAAACCGGCCGAGCCAGCCGCTCCCGCGCCGGCGCCGGCGAAGGCGCCGGAGCCCGTCGCGGCGGCCAAGCAGGTCGCGCCCGCGCCGGTGCACAAGCCTGCCGTCGCTCCCAAACCCGCCGTCGCTCCCAAACCGGCCGTAGCACCGAAAACGGCGAAGGCGCCCCAGCGCAAGGCGGTCCCGGTGTCGACACAAAAGGCGCCGAAGTACGTCGTGCGAGCCGCGGTCCAGAAGGAAACAACGCCCGTGGTGAAGAGGACCGTGCACCACACGGTCGAGAAGGCCGTCGCGGCGGTCGATCACGCGCAGAAGGCCGTCGACGAGGCCACCGAGCGGCTCGCCAAGGCGCGCAAGCACCTCGAGAAGTCCAAAAAGGACCTGGAGCAGGTGAAACGGCACCACGGCAAGCACCACCACCACTTCAAGATCCTCCCGATCGACATCGCGTCATGACGGCCGCGCTCGACGAACGCCCGGAGGACGACACCTACTACCTCGTCATTCCCGAGGACGTCTGGCTGAACCAGACGCCGGAGCTGCCGGATCCGCCGGAGGAACCCGAGGTCTACGAGGAGGACTTCTACTACCTCGAGCAGGCACGCAAGCCGCTGAGCCTGGCGGCCTGCACCGGGCTCGGGGGAGCTTCGGGTTCGCTGGCCTTCGGGATCGCGACCGGGGCGGTGATCGCGTCGCCGGTGGGCATGGTCGCCGGGATCGCCGCGGGGATCTTCGGCGGGCTGATGGGCAGTTCGCTGGCCGAAGAGCTCTATGACCGCAAGCATTCCTGACCGCTGTACCGGAACAGGGGGATTTCTGTACCGGCGCCGTTAGCCTGCGAGGACGCGAAAGGGGGACTGGTGGGCAGGTCTACGGCAGGCGAGGTCTACGAGCTGATCGCACGCAACGTCCAGGGCGTGATCCGGGGGAAGCCGGAGGTGGTGCGCCTGGCGATCGCCGCGCTGCTCGCGGAGGGGCACCTGCTCGTCGAGGACGTGCCGGGGCTGGGCAAGACGACGCTCGCCCGGTGCCTCGCGCGCAGTATCGGCGGCAGCTGGAACCGCATCCAGTTCACCCCCGACCTGCTGCCGGGCGACATCACCGGCGTCACCGTCTACCACCAGAAGGACGAGCGGTTCGCGTTCCACCCCGGCGGGATCTTCGCGAACGTCGTGGTGGCCGACGAGATCAACCGCGGCACGCCGAAGACGCAGTCCGCGCTGCTGGAGGTCATGGCCGAGCGGCGGGTGACGGTGGACGCGGCAGGCCACGAGGTGCCGAGGCCGTTCCTGGTGATCGCCACCCAGAACCCGATCGAGCTGGAAGGCACCTACCGGCTGCCGGAGGCGCAGCTCGACCGGTTCCTGATGCGGCTGAGCGTCGGCTATCCGGACCTCGAGTCCGAGGTGTTCGTTATCATGAGCGACTGCGCCGGCGTCAGCCCCGACGACCTGCCCGCCGTGGTCGACGTGGCGACGCTGCGCGACGCGATCGCGGAGGTTCGATCGTCGCATTTGGACAGAGCGGTCGTCGAATACGCCGCTAGGCTGGCCGCGGCGACGCGCGAGCACGCGGCCGTGCGCTTCGGCGCCAGCCCGCGCGGCAGCATCGCGCTGGTGCGCGCCGGGCAGGCGCTCGCCGCGACCGACGGACGGCGGTTCGTCACGCCCGACGACATCAAGGACGTCGCCGCGCCGGTGCTGGCGCATCGCCTCGTCCTCACCGCGGAAGCCGAACTCGACCGGCGCGGCGCCGCGGACGTCGTCGCCGATGTGCTCGCCGCGACGCCCGCGCCCGCGATTTCCAGTGTCTAACCGAGGGTCTGAAGCCAGTCCTTGACGGCCTGGTGGAAGTCCGGCGCGTTGGGCGCGTAGTTGATCGAGTGCCCATACCCGTCGAGCAGGTACGTCCGCAGCTGCGCGGCGGGCGCGAAGTACGGCGATTCCGATTGCCGCAAGGCCTCCGCCGACGAGCAGTCGCTGCCGAGCGGCAGGCCGCAGAAGTGCGAGTCACCGCTGCCGACGACCAGCAGCACCGGGACGTTGATCTGCGCCGACGCCGGGATGACCACGGTGGTGAGCGCGATCGTGTCGATCGCCTCCGTCGTGGCGAACACGTCCTTTGTGGACTCGTCGAACGCGATCGCGCCCGGCACGTCAGGACCGGGCGCGTGGAACGAGGTGTACCGGGTGCCGGGCGCGGTGGTCAGATAGCCGGCGTCGAGGCCGCGCCCGCCGAGCTGCGGGTCGAGTGGTGCCGGGATCATCTGCGCCAGCACCGGGACGACGGTGATGTAGTTCATCCGGTGCGTCATGTCGGTGACCAGCACGCCGTCGACGTCGTGGTGGAAGCCCGCCTCGATCATCGCCATCGCGGCGCCGATGGAGTGCCCGCCGACGATCACCTTCGAGAACCGGGGCCGCAGCGTCTGGATGACCTGGTGCACGGCGTTGGCCTGGACGGTCGCGGTCAGGAGCGCGCTCAGCGGCTTCGAGCTCTGCCCGGTGCCGAGCCGGTCGATGGCGAGCGTGGCATAACCCGCGTCGTTCATCGCGAGCCGGAACGAGCGCGTCTCCGGCGTGTACGCGATGTCCCAATAGGACCCGTTGTAGGTGCCGCCGGGAATGAGCACCTGCACGGTGCCGGCGCCGTGGGGTGTGCAGAGCCTGCCGTACATGGTCGCGGGCAGCAGCCCGGCCGTCACCGGCACCCGCACGTCCTCACAGGTCACTTGCGTGGCGCGGGCGGAGCTGGGCACGAGCAGTGCTGCGGCGGCGAGCAGGGTCACGACGCAGAGCCTTGAAAAACGCAAGAGGGGACTACCTCCGAGTGGTCGTCATGGGCATGGTGCTGGGATAGGCGGCCGAGGTGAACCGCACGCGCACCGGCCGGTCCGGCACGGGTGCCAGCCGCCAGCGCGCGGCCACCGTGGCCACGGTCAGGATGATTTCCGTCTGGGCGAAGACATTCCCGACGCACTGGCGGTTGCCCGCGCCGAACGGGATGAACGCGCCCCGCGGCGGTGCGGCGCCCGACCAGCGATCGGGGTCGAACTTTTCCGGGTCAGGGAAGGAATCCGGGTCGAAGTGGAGCGCGTGCGGGCTGACGATGACCTCGTCGCCCGGCTGGATGCGGGCTCCGGCGAGCTCGACCGCCGCGATGGCCCGCCGCATGAGTATCCACACGGGATACATCCGCAGCACCTCGTTGACCACCATCGCGGTGAACTTCAGGCGCGGCACGTCGGCGAAGCACACCGGACGGCCGCCGAGCACCGCGTCGACCTCGGCGTGCAGCCGCTGTTCGACGTCGTGATGCCGCGCGATCTCGTGGAATATCCAGGAAAGCGCGAGCGCGGTGGTTTCGATGCCCGCCGTCAGCAACGTGATGACCTCGTCGTAGACCTGCTGATCGGTCATTTCAACACCACTGTCGTCTCGCGCCAGCAGCAGCATCGACAACACATCACCGTGATCGGTTTCTTCGGCACGCCGGCTCGCGATGACCTCGAGCACGATGGCACGCATACGCTCGATGGCCGCGTCGAACTCGCGATTTCCCTGCAAGGGCAGCTTTTCCATGAAAGCGGGGGAAAGCGCGCGGATCATGCCTTGTTTGATCACGATGAAGATCGACCGGCGCACTTCGCTGATCGCGCGCTGCCCGATTTCGGTGGAGAACAACGTCTCGCCGACAATGGTGACGGCCAGTGCCTGCATGTCCTCGTCGATCTCGCGGACCTCGCCGGGCCGCCACGCCGAAGTGAGTTCTCGTGCGGCTTTGACCATGGTTTCGGCGTAGCGCGCGATGCGCTCGTGGTGGAACGCGGGCTGGATCAACCGCCGCTGCCGCAAGTGGAAAGCGCCGTTCGAGAGCAACAGGCCGTTGCCGACGTACGGTCGGAATTTGTCGAACATGGCGCCTTTGCGGAAACTCGCGCCCTCGGTGACCAGCACGCGATGAGCGAGTTCCGGGCTGGTGACGAAATACGCGGGCAGTGGCCCGAGAAAGACCTTCACGATTTCCCCGTGCGCGCGCAACCCGGCGGTGAAGGCGAAACGTTGTCGCAGCATCGCGGGGGTGTGCCCGAGAAAAGGCCACCGCCCGGGCGCCACCGGGACGGCCATCAAAGACTCCTCGCCGAGTCGTTGGGAAGCGTTCACCATAGGCCCGTCCGGGGGAGGCAGACAGTGCCCGATCGGGTGGTCCGGCCTCACGCCGATGGCGCAGCGACTGGTGACAGCGTGACCGGCTAGGCTCTTCCGCTTCTCCTCACAAGAAGGTGATCATGTGACGCGGCAACAGGAATGGGTTCCGCCGAGTGTGGACGTGTCCGTGCCGAGCATGGCCCGCACGTACGACTTCATGCTGGGCGGCGGGCACAACTTCGCGGCCGACCGCGCGGTCGGCGACCAGATCGAGCGGGCCATGCCGGGCCTGCGCACCGCGGCCAGGGTGAACCGCCAGTTCCTCGGCCGGGTCGTGCGATTCATGGTGGGGCGGGGAATCCGGCAGTTCCTCGACGTCGGCTCGGGAATCCCGACCGTGGCCAACGTGCACGAGGTGGCGCAGGCGGAGAAAGCGGACTGCCGTGTCGTTTATGTCGATCGTGATCCGGTCGCGGTCGCGCACAGCGAACTCATGCTCACCGGTAATGATCGCGCGGCCGTCGTGCACGCCGATATGCGCGACCCCGAGGCCATTCTCGCGAGTCCCGAAGCGCGGCGTCTGCTCGATTTTGACGAACCGGTCGGGTTATTGATGTTGTTGATGTTGCATTGGGTTCCCGACGACTCGGATCCGGCCGGTCTGCTGGCTCGATACAGTTCCGTGCTCGTTCCCGGAAGCTATTTGGCGATCAGTCATGTTTCCGGAGATCATCAAGGCGCGGAGCTGGCCGAGGCGACCGACGCGATCAAGCGCAGCAAGAGTCCCGATCAGGTCAATCTGCGCACACACGCGCAGATCACCGCGTTGTTCGACGGTTTCGAGCTGGTCGAACCCGGTCTTGTCGGATGTGGGGAATGGCGGCCGCACGGCCCCGCCGACATCGCCGACGAACCCGGAATGAACATGCTGGTTTATGCTGGCGTAGGCCACAAGAAAGCGCTCGACCGAGCGTGACGCGGATCAACGAATTCTCTTCCGATTGTGTG
Source organism: Amycolatopsis xylanica (assembly GCF_900107045.1). Taxonomy (GTDB): domain Bacteria; phylum Actinomycetota; class Actinomycetes; order Mycobacteriales; family Pseudonocardiaceae; genus Amycolatopsis; species Amycolatopsis xylanica. Next base: position 138,625 of record NZ_FNON01000008.1, on the reverse strand, counting down.
ACGTCCTTTCATGCTTTCGGCCGAGCGCGGGCAGACGCGTGGTGGGTAAACTGCCGCGCACTGTGCACTCTCACCAAGGCGAGGGAAATGCCGAACCCAAGCCGATCTGAACCCCTGCCCGCCCAGCCGGACCGCGGCCGCTCGCGGGCGGCGCTCGCGCGTAAATGGACGTATCTGCTCAGCGGTGTCGTCGTCGTGCCGCTGGATTCCGAAGAGCTGGGCCGGGAATTGTGCGTCCAGCTCGACATCCTGTGCGACGCGGTGCGCGACGAGGACATCAAGCCGATCCGTCAGGTCGGCGAACGGCTGGTCGCGCTCGGCTATGTAGGCGAAGCGGGAATGCGCTGCACACTCGACGTGCTCGGCAAAGGAATGCTGGCGCTCCCCGAATTCCAGCCGATGGAACGGTTCGCGGAGCGGATTCTGCTCGCGCAGAGCGCGTTGGCGTGCGGATTCCTGGCCGCGGCCCAGCGCGCGGTGTTCGACCAGCAGGAAAGCATGCACCTCTCGCTGCTCAAAGCCGTCCGTGACGCCAAATGGAACCTCAAGGAGAGCGAAGCGCGGTTCGACGAGGTCATCACGTCTTCGTCGAGCGGCGTGCTGATCGTCGGCCTCGACGGCCGGGTGCAGCGGGCCAACGCCGCGGCCGGCGTGATACTCGGGCTCACGCAGTCCGAGCTGACCGGCGTCGAGCTGGCCGAGCTCGTGCACCCGGAAGCCGAGCGGATGCTGCGCGACGGCCTGCGTGCCCTGCTGGACGGCACCAAGGACCGCCTGCGCCAGACCCAGCGCCTGCTACGCAAGGACGGCGACGTCGCCAGGGTCGCGCTGACCGTGTCACTGCTGCGCGGCGCCGACGACCAGCCGAGCCACTACGTCGCCGTCATCGAGGACGGCACCGAATTGATGTTGCTGCAAAGCGAATTGAGCCGCCAGTCGCTGCACGACATGCTCACCGGCCTGCCGAACCGCCAGTTCTTCGGCACCAGGCTGGAGGCCGCGCTGGGTGCGGCGGGCTCCGCGCACGGCGTCACCCTCTTCCACCTGGACCTCGACGCGTTCGGCCTGCTGTGCAACAGCCTGGGCAGACGGGCGGGTGAGCGGCTGCTGGTGCACGTCGCGCAGCGGCTGAGAGCCGTGCTGGCCAAGGAAAAGACGATCATCGCGCGCTTCGACGGCGACGAGTTCGGCATACTGGTGGAGAACACGGCAGGCACCCCGCCGGTCGCCACCATCATGGCCGAGATCAACGCCGAACTCGCCGAACCGTTCTATGTGGACGGTCACGGCCTCGCGGCCTCGGTGAGCGCGGGCATCGTGCACCGCCCGTCGCCCGACATCGACCCGGCCGAGCTGCTGCGCGCCGCCGACCAGACGCTGCGCCGCGCCAAGACGGGCCGCCGAGGCCAGTGGGAACTGTTCGATCCCGCCGCCGACGCTGAAGACAGGTACGCGCACGGCCTCGCCGTGAGCATGCCCGGCGCCTGGGAAAACGGCCAGATCACCGTCCGCTACCGCCCGGTGACCCGGCTCGCCGACGGCAGGCTCGCCGGCGTCGAGGCCGTGCTGCACTGGGAGCATCCCGAGGAGGGCCCGCTCGGCCACGCGCGCTGCACGGAACTGGCGGAGCGCACCGGCCTGATCCTCCCGCTCGGCGACTGGCTGCTGCGCACGGCGGCCGGTCAAGCACACTGGTGGCGCCAGCGGCGCGGCTTCACCCGCCCGCTCGCGGTCGGCCTCACCGCCCACCAGGCCGCCGACGCCCACCTGGTCGCCAGGGTGCTCCAGATCCTCGACGACACCCGCCTGCCGCCCCGGCAGCTGATGATCGGCATGCCGGTCGGCGCGCTGACGATCCCCGGCGCGGCCACCAATCTGGCGAACCTCGCCGAACTCGGTGTGCGCACGGTTCTCGTCGACTTCGGCCTGGCGCCGGACGATCTCGCCGCGGTCCACACCCACGGCGTCCACTTCGTCCGCATCGCCGCGCGCCTGGCAGACCATCAGGCTTCGTACGTCGCCGCGCTGGTCGGCGAGGTCGACGCCCGCGTGGTCGTCGACGGGATCTCGACCGCGGCCCAGGCCGCCTGGTGGCTCGCCGCCGGCGCGGACGGCGGGACCGGATCGTTCATCGGCTCCGCCGTGCCACCAGGCGAGTTCCCGCTTTGACGGGAGCTAGCCCGAAATAGAACTGAACCAGTTTCGTTATGCGGCCGTATCTCCTCCCGTGGGCGCAACCAGAAACCGCCGGAGGAAGACGAATGGGTTACCTGAGAAGCGTTGGTAAGCATCGTAAGCGCGCCACGATCGGCATCGCGTCCGTGCTGGGAGTGGCGGGCATCGCCACCGCCATCTTCACGTCGACGACGCCTTCCAGTGAGGCGGCCGAGAGCTGCCAAGGACTCGATACCGCTTTGGGGAACAACTTGAAGTTCATCGCAGACCAGAAGGCCAACCCTGACCAGCTTTCCGGGGCACGCATCGCGAACCGGCAGGCCGTCGTCGACCTCATCCAGCAGCGGCGGAAGGCTGCTGGCTGCACCGGCGCGGTCGCGGCTCCGATTCCCTTGCCGCAGCCGGAACAGCCGCCGGTCGCCGAGCCGGAACAGCCGGCCGCTGAGCCCGATCCAGCCGAAGAACCCATTGCCGCGCAACAAGTATGCAAGGGTTCGACGGTGACACTCTCGGGTGAGGCGGGCGCCCCGGCGGTCACGAGCAACCAGTTCCCGGTCGGCACCCGGCTCAAAGTGACCAATTTGGACAATGACAAGTCCACCACGGTCGCGGTGAGCGGACCGTCCGGCAGCTGCGCGCTGCTCAACAACGCGGCCTTCGAACAGGTCCGCGAGCCCGGCAAGTTCCTCATCCGGCGCGCTCGCATCGAACGCGTCGGATGATGCCCGGTGGCGTTCACCCGCAGGCGCGGGCGGGTGAACGTCACCATTCTTTCAGCCGCACGTGGTTCAGCCGCACAGCTCCGCGTCGCGCGCGAGCATCGCGGCCTGGACCCGGTTGTCACAGCCGAGTTTGCCGAGCACCCGGCTGACATGTGCCTTGATGGAACCCTCCGAAAGCGACAGTGCGCGGGCGATCTGCACGTTGCCAAGTCCCTTGGCGATGTGCGCCAGCACGGATCGCTCCCGCTGGCTGAGCTGGGCGATCTGCTTGCGGGCGTGCTCGCGGTTTTCCGACGAGCTGGTGGCGAGGTGCTCGACCAAGCTCCGCGTGACGGCGGGGCTGAGGATGGCGTCCCCGGCCGCGACCACCCGCACGGCGTTCACGAGCTCGGCGGCTTTCCCGTTCTTGCACAGGAAACCCATCGCGCCGGCGCGCAGCGCGGGCACCACCTGCTCGTGCGCGTGCGGCGCGGCCAGCACCACGATCCGGGTGTCCGGGGTGTGCGCCCTGATCCGCTCGACGGACGCGAGCCCGTCGAGGTTCATCACCAGCACCTGCGGCACATGCCTTCTGGCGAGTTCGACGGCCGCGACGCCGTCGCGCGCCTCTCCGATGACGTCGAACTCCCCGGCCCGTTCCAGCGCGTCACGAACGCCCGTGCGGAACAGGACCTCGTCGTCGACGATGCCCACGGTGATTCCCATGTCCTCACTCCAGGTCTCTTCGCGGCCGGGACGCCCGGCGCATTCTGAGACACGGACGCGGCGCCGAACCGGCTCAGCCGTCGCGACGAACGGTCCGCGAGTGGTCGGTGTGTCCCGACGAACGGGCCTTCCGCGCCAGATCGAGCGCCGCGTCCGGCCATTCCGGATACTCGAAGGCGAACCCCGCGCCGAGCAGCCGCTCCGGGACGACACGGCGGCTCTTGAGCAGCAGCTCGGTGTCGGACCGCAGTACGAGAGCACCGATCTCGGCCATCCACTTGGTCGCGGGCAGCCCGAGCCTGACCCCGCACGCCCGGCGCAGCGCCCGCATGAAGTCGCGCTGCGGCAGGGGAGCGGGCGCGGCGAGGTTCACTGGTCCGCTCAGCTCGCTCTCGATGAGGAACCGGACCGCGTTGACGAAGTCGGTCTCGTGGATCCACGAGACGTACTGACGGCCGCCGCCGACCGGGCCGCCGAGCCTGAGGCGCGCCATCGCGCGCAGCACGCTGAACACGCCGCCGCGGTCCGGGCTCATCACCATCGCGGCCCGGAGCGCGACCTTGCGCGTGTCCGGCGTTTCGGCCTGGTCCTGGGCTTCTTCCCAGGCTTTGGCGATGTCGACGCTGAAACCCCAGTAGCCGGGGACGCCCGGCTCGGCGCCGCCGATGATCCCGGTGGCCTCGTCGTTGGCCGCGTCGAAGCGGTGGGCGTAGACGGTCGCCGTGCTCATCTGCAGCCAGACCTTCGGCGGGCGCTTCGCGAGCGCGATGGCCTCGCCGACGACCCGCGCCGAGTCGACGCGGGAGTCCATCATCTCCTTGAGGTTCGCCTCGGTGTAGCGGCAGCTCACGCTGCGGCCCGCGAGGTTGATCACCGCGTCGCAGCCGTCGAGCTCGGCCGCCCATGGGCCGAGGGTGCGCCCGTCCCAGTGGTGCGGCCCCGGCCTGCGGCTGAGCACGACGACCTCGTGCCCGTCCCCGGTGAGCGCGCGGCTGAGGATGGTCCCGACCTGCCCGGTGCCACCGGGTATCACGATCTTCATGGCACCGACTGTACGCGCGTTTTGAACGCGTTCAAAAGTGGTGTCGCCGACACCGCGCGGCCGCGGTGCCGGCGACGGTGCTGCCGGGTCAGCCGCCGACGGCGGCCGCGGCGGTGCGGGCGCGGGCCAGGTACTGCTGGTACGCGCCGTTGTTGTAGGTCACCCAGGGCGTCCAGTTACTGCCGCCCGAGGAGATGGTGTACGTCGCGGTCGCCGCCGAGGCCGGGTTGAAGGCCTGGGTGTCGGAGACCTCGGAGTGCCAGTAGGAGTTGATCTGCCAGACGCCGCGGTCGCGGCTGCAGTCGGTGTTGATCAGCACCGCGCGGGTCCAGCCCTGGCTCTCGGCGAGCGCGACGGCGATCGAGATGACGAGCCCGTTGCCGCGCAGACCGGCGTTGCGCGCGTATTGGGCGATCTGCTTGTCGGTCAGGTGTGTGCCGGCGAGTGTGCTCTTCTGTTCGCAGGCCTGGGTGGTCACTTCATCGGCGGTCGCGAACGGCGCGGCGCCGAGAAAACCGGAAATGACAAAAATGGACACGAGAAGGAAGCGGCGCAGTCGTGTCATGCGAACCTCACAGCCATTGTGGGGACGACGGGGCAGGTGACTCGCGCGAGAATGCGAACGTAAGAGGTCTAGACCTTCTGTGTCAACCGCCCGTATCCGGCCGCTTTCGCAGCGTCCTGCGTTGGGTTCATACATCGGATGGGTATCGCTCAGCGGGAGCGAAAAACGGGATTTAGCGCGGATGGAGGTAGACGTCCGGTGTCATAGATCTGATGATTGCCCTATGTCTCGTACTCAGCGTTGGGTAGTGTCCTCGGTCGCGGCAGCCGTGCTGATCTCGGCGGGGGTGGCGGCCACCGCGTCCCCGGACGCCCCGCCGCCCGATACCTGGGTGGCCACCTGGGGCACCGCCAACAATGGCGCGTTGCCCGACGATTGCGCGGGCTGCTCCATTCGCAACCTCGTGCACACGAGCGCGGGTGGCAGTTCTGTCCGAGTGCGACTGTCTAATGTGTTCAGTCCAAAGCCGGTCACGATGTCCCACGTGACCGTCGCGGTCGCCGCGGGCGCCAAGACCCCCGAAGCCGTCCAGGGCTCACTGCGTTCGCTGACCTTCGGCGGCGCCGCGGCGATCACCCTCTCGCCGGGCTCCGAAGTGCTGAGCGACCCGGTCGCGCTCGCCGTCCCGGCGGACGGCAACCTGCTGGTCACGACGTTCACCCCGACCCCGTCGGGCCCGATCACTTATCACCGCAGCGCGTTGCAGACCTCGTTCATCGCCCGCACGGGCGGCGACCACGCCGCCGAAGAAGCGCCTGGCGCCTATACGGAAACCACGGGTTTCACGCACTACCTGGCGGACGTCGAGGTGCGGACGAACTCGGCGCGGGGCACGGTCGTGGCGTTCGGCGACTCGATCACCAGCGGCTCGGGATCGACCTCGGGCACGAACCAGCGCTGGCCGGACATCCTCGCCGACCGCCTGCTCACCCAGCCCGCGTCGCGCCGGCTGTCGGTGGTCAACGCGGGCATCCCCGGCAACGCCTTGCTCACCGATTCGCCGGCCACCGGCGGCGTCAACGCGCTCGCCCGCCTCGACCGCGACGTCTTCGCGAAGTCCGGCATCCGCACGGTGATCATCGCGCTCGGCATCAACGACGCGAAGACCGACGCGGCCACCCCGGCCCTGATTTCCTCGGCGCTGCAGCAGATCGCCGCCCAAGCCCACGCCCGCGGTATCCGCGTGGTGATCGGCACGCTCGGCCCGTTCAAAGGCTGGCATTCGTACACCGAGGCCTACGAACGGAATCGCGTGGCGGTGAACAAGTTCATCCGCGACAGCAAGGTGTTCGACGCGGTGGTCGACTTCGACGCCGCCTTGCGCGATCCGGCGGACCCGCTCACACTCCGCCCCGAATACGACTCGGGTGACCATTTGCACCCCAACAACGCGGGCTACAAGGTCATGGGCTCGGCGGTGGATCTGTCGGTGCTTTGAGTCTGGTGCGGGAAAAGCCGGTGTCCTAGGCTCGCGCTGTGAGCGCTTTCCGCTTTGTGCAGGACTGGTACGCGGCCCAGTGCGACGGAGAATGGGAGCACGAGTTCGGCATGACGATCAAGACGCTCGACAATCCCGGCTGGATCTTCGAGATCGACATCGCGCACACGAGCGCCGACGGCCGCAGGCTGACCAAAGCGCTCACCGAGCCCGGCCCCGCCCGCTGGATCTGGTCCTGGTGCGACGGCCGCAAGTTCGGCGCGGCCTGCGACCCCGCGTCCCTCGAAGACGCCTTCGCCCGCTTCCGCGCTTTCATCGAAAAAACCCTGTAAATGGGTCGTGAGTGTTGCGGCCGGTTCTAACCGGCCGCAACACTCACGACCCCGGCTGCTCGGGATGGCCGGTGTGCGCGGGTGTCCGGGCGCGAGTGGTACCTCTGCTCCGCTAGATGCAGCGGAGTTGTCACTCGCGCAGGCGTTCTCGCGTGCACGAGGGACGACCCACTACCCTGGCGCTGGGGGTGCGATATGAGCGTTGGTGCGTCGAACATGATCAAGCTGGTGCACTCGCTGACCGATGACGATCCCGCGGTGCGCGAGGAGGCTTGCGGCGGGGTCACCGACTGGGTCAGCTCCTTCAGCCGGGCCGAAGTGCGCCTGCTGACCACGGTGATGCTGACCGCCGCGACTGTCGAAACCACCGCGTCGTGCCGGGAATGCCAGCTCCACGCCGTCTACGAGCTTGCGGATACCACCTTCTTGGACGCGGAGGTCGTCGCGCCCATTCGCGAACTCGACTTCGAGTCACTGGGCCCCTCGGAACGTGACTACGTCTCGTATTTGTGGGCCGAGCTAGATGTTGAAGGCGGAAATGCAGGTGAGCAGGCTGACTAGCCAGAACCGCGTGAGCGCCCAAAGACCCGGCCGCCCGCCGTTGTCGTCGCGGATGAGCCGCACGCCCGTCAACGCCTTACCCAGGGTCGCCCCGAAGACCCGGTGCAGGAAGATCCGGTGCACGATCGACGCCGCGATGAACGCGAGCAGCGCGTAGAGCACCCAAGGCGACCCGGGCAGCCGCTGCTTCGCCACCAGCCCGACCGCCACACCGACCCCGAGATGGACCACGAGGTCGATGATGATCGCGACCACGTTCCGCAGCGTCTTGGGCGACGGGTAGCGCGGGTCGTTGTCGGCGCCGTGGGTGGCGGGCAGCGGACCGGTGACCACGGCCGGGTTCCGCAGGTCGCTGCGGCGGACCGTGGTCAGCTCGTACTTGCGGCGGGCGGGGGCCGGAGCGGTCATGGCGATCATGATGCCGCACCGGGGTCGTGAGTGTTGCGGCCGGTTAGAACCGGCCATACCACTCACGACCCCCGAGTGACACTTACGGCACGGCCCAGCGCTGGGCGCGTTCCTCGAGGGTGGGCGGGGTGCCGGGGAGCGGGGTCGTCGCCGTGCGCAGGCCGTCGAGCACGAGCGTGAGGTAGCGCTGGCGCAAGGCCGAAGTCCGTTCCTCGTCGCCGATGTGGATGGCCGCCAGCTGCTCGAAGACCGCGCCGAGGTCCGCGTCCGAGAAGTCTGCGCGGATGGCGCCCGCCTTCCTGGTCCGGTCCATCAGCTCGGTGCCGAGACGGCCTGCCCGGGCCGCCGCGTCGTAGAGCTCCTCGGACGGGGTGAACTTGCCGGCCAGCGCGATGGTGATCGAGTGGGTGTCCTTCTCGACGACGCGGCGCATGAACGTCTCGAAGACCGTCCAGGCGTCGCCGTCGTCGGCGAGCGCCGCTTCGAGGGTCTCGATGTGGGTCATGAGACCGTCGAAGCAGAGCTTGCGCAGCAGGTCGTCCTTGCTGGGGTAACGCCGGTAGAGCGCGCTGATCCCGACGCCCGCGTGGTCCGCGACGGCGGCGATGGGTGCCGAGGGGTCGGCGATGAACACCTCGCGCGCGGCCGCCACGATGATCTCGTCGTTGCGGGCGGCCTGCGCCTTCCTGCCGTTGAGCGCCACGGGAATCCCTCCTTGGCCTAGCAGCCTACTGACGGGCCTTCTTGGGGAGCAGGAAGCCGAGCGCGAACGTCACCGCCGTGAGCGCGAGCGCGATCAGCGCGACCACCCGGGCCGCTCCGACGAACTCCGGAACCCCTGCCGCAGGACCGGCTTCGCTGAAGAAGACCGTGCCCAGCACCGCGATGCCGAGCGACGCGCCGAGCTGCTGGACCGAGGTGAGCACGCCGGACGCCGAGCCGACCTCGTCGTCGCCGAGATCGCCGACGATGATGTCGAACAGGGGCACGAAGATCATGCCCATGCCGAACCCGAACACCGCCAGCGGGGCGAGCAGGCTGCCGTCGAAGGTGAAGAACAGCCCGGTCAGGCCGAGCGCCATGAAGCCGAGGCCGATGTGCAGGATGTGGCGGCCGAGCTTGGTCATCAGCATGCTGCTCAGCGCGGACCCGACGAACGCGCCGACCGCCCACGGCGCCATCGTGAGGCTGGCGCGCAGCGGGGAATAGCCGAGGCCGAGCTGCAGGAACAGGCCGACGGCCAGCGAGAACCCGGTGATCACGCCGAAGAACGCGAGCACGAAGCCGACGCCGGAGCTGTACGAGCGCTTCGCGAACACGGTGAGCCGGATCAGCACGGCCGCGCCGATCTGCGCCTGCCGGTGCTGCGTCCAGGCGAAGACGCCCAGCGTGGGAACCGAAGCGGCGAGCAGCACGAGCGTCCAGGCGGGCCAGCCGAGTTCGTGGCCCTGCGTCAGCGGGAAGACCAGCAGGAACATCCCGGCCGCCGCCAGCACGGCGCCGCGGACGTCGAGCCGCTGACCGCGGGCGGCGGGCTCGGAGGAGGGCAGGACCCGGCTGCCGACGGCCAGTGCGAACGCGCCGAGCGGGACGTTGATCAGGAAGATCATCCGCCAGCCGGTGCCGAACAGGTCCGCGTCGACGAGCAGTCCCGCGACCACGGGGCCGAGCACGGTGGCGAGCCCGATCACCGGCCCGAGCAGCGCGAACGCCTTGCCGACGTCGGCGCCGAACAGCTCACGCATCAGGCCGAACGACTGCGGCACCATCACCGCGCCGAACGCGCCCTGCAGCACCCGCGCCGCCAGCAGCATCTCCGGGGAAAAGCTGACGCCGCACAGGAAAGACGCGGCGAGGAAGCCGACGACGCCGATCATCATCATCCGCTTGCGGCCGTACATGTCGCCGAGCCTGCCGCCGACCAGCAGGCCGACCGCCATCGCGAGGGTGTAGCCCGCGGCGATCCACTGCAGCGTCGAGGTCGAGCCGCCCAGGTCGGCGCGGATCGCGGGCGCGGCGATCGTGCCGACCGTCGAGTCGAGCAGGTTCAGCAGGTCGGCGGCGAGGATCGCGAACAGGCCCAGCCAGCGGCGATCGGCGCGCACCGGCTGCTGTATCGGCGCTGCGGCCGGGGCTTCGAGGATGGCGGTCACGGTGTCTCCCAGAGTTGGAACGGAATGCTTGGTTCCGCAACGATAGCAGAACGGAATGCTTCATTCCAATAGGGTGGGCGACGGTATTTTCACCGTCTTCCTCGTGGTCACGCGCGCGGCTATGCTCACCGGCGTCGTCGAGGGCGGAAACTTGGGGTGAGCTGCGTGGGCGTGCAGAGTTGGCTGGTGCTCGAGGCCGAAGACGGCGAGCACGAACTGGCCGCCGCGGCGGGCCAGGCCGGGCTCGTCAGTCAGCTCCGCCCGCTGATCCTCGAGCTGAGCAAGCCGGGTGACCTCGTCTTCGACCCGTTCGCGGGCTGGGGAACCACGCTGGTCGCGGCCTCGGTCGAGGGCCGCCGCGGCATCGGCATGGAGATCACCGAATCACGCGCCGCGGAAGCCGGGCACCGCATCGAGGGCAAGTACCCCGGGCAGATCATGCTCTGCGGTGACGCCCGCAAGCCGCCGCTGCCCGACGGCTGCGTCGACCTCGTGCTCTGCGATCTCCCGTACTTCGGCACGAATCTCGACCAAGAGTCCACAACGGACGGTCAGATGTACGCACTGCGCGAGTACGGCGACTATCTCGACGCGCTCGACGAGGCCTTCGCCGCCATCGCCCGCACCATGCGCCCCGGCGCGCACGCGGTCATCGCGGTCCAGAACCGCCGCCTGGCCGGCAAATTCGTCCCGCTCGCGTGGGACGCCTCCGCCGTGCTCGGCCGTCACCTGACGCTCGGCGACGAACGCATCCATCTCTACGAGCGCAAGATCAGTGGCGATGACCCGATGGTGTCCAACAAGGCGCACGAGTACCTGCTCATGGCCACCAAATAACCGTTCTTGACGGCAACCCGCCCGCGCTGACAGGCTCAATGCCCGACGCCGCACGGGAAGGACGCCGATGCCAGAGGCGAGCCCGACGGCACCGTCCGCCAGTTTCGTCAAGGCGTTGCTCCGTAAGGGTTCCTCGGTGCTGGCCCGTTCGCCGCAGCCGGACCTCGACAGCATGCCCGACTGGCGCACGGTCGTCGCGGTCGAAGAAGACGGTGACTCGATCCTCATGCGGGCCAGCCGCTATGCCGTGCTGGGCGGCCTGCTGTACCGGGTCGCCGGATTTCCCAAGGTTTTCATCGGTTATGTGTCGAACAACGGGACACTCGGGCTGGCTCCGGTGCTCAGCGCGACGGTGGTCGCGGTCGCGGTGAACGTGGCCGCGGTGATCTGGGTGCTGCGCGGGCCCGGGATCCGCGCGAAGGTCGTCGGCCGGATGATGGCCGTCGATCTCGGGTTCGGTGTCCTGCTGAACCTGGCGGTCGCGGTGAGCGTGCCCGCGCGGATCCAGCCGTTCGCGGTGGACGTGACGTGGACCTGGATGGTCGGCTCGATCGTGCTGTGGGCCTCGTTCTTCGGCATCGGGGCGTCGCTGGCGATGCTCGCCGCGTCGGTTCCGGTGCGGGCGGGGCTGACCTTGGCAGGCGGGCTGCCGCTCACCGATCCGCTCGCGCTGAACCGGTCGGTCGGCTGCTTTTTCGCGCTGGTCGTGGCGATGTTCGTCGCGGCGGGGATCCTGGTCGTGCTCGGGGTCGGGACGCGGTTCGCGCTGGGGATCGGGATGCGCGAAGGACGTCAGGCCGAGCGGTTGCGGTATCAGCGGGTCATGCACGACGGCGTGCTGCAGACGCTCGAGGCGATGTCCATGGCGACGCCGAGTGACCGCACACAGGCCGCGGACCGCCTCGACGAACTCCGCGCGGCCGCGCGGGCGCAGGCCGCCGAGATCCGGCGTGAGCTGGTCGGGGTCGAGCCACCGGAGGTCGACCGCGGGCTGGCGGCCGAGCTGGCCGAGGTCGCCACCGAGATGGCGCGCGACGGGTTGCGCACCCAGCTCGTGGCCGCCGAGTCGGACCAGGAACTCAAGCTCTCGCAGGCCCGGCGTGACGCCATGTGCGACGCGGTGCGCGAGGCCATGCGCAACACCATCAAGCACGCGGGCACCAACCAGGTCGTGCTGCGGATCGAGGAACGCGAAGGCGGCATCGCCGTGGTCGCGCGCGATCACGGCGACGGCTTCAGCATGCGGGAACAGCCGCCCGGCTTCGGCATCAGCCAGTCGATCATCGCGAGGCTCGCCGAGGTCGGTGGCCGGGGCACGATCGATTCGAGGCCTGGCCGGGGCACTCGCGTGACGCTCTGGGTGCCCCGCTAGACGTCCTTGCCCGCGATGTAGCCGAACGTCATCGCGGGGCCGATGGTCGAACCGGCGCCCGCGTAGCTGCGGCCCATCACCGCGGCGCTCGCGTTGCCCGCCGCGTACAGGCCGGGGATGGCCGAACCGTCCTGGCGCAGCACCCGCGCGCGGGCGTCGGTGACCAGCCCGCCCTTGGTGCCGAGGTCGCCCGGCACGATCTTGAACGCGTAGTACGGCGCGAGCCACAGCGGCGCCAGGCACGAGTCCGGGTACACGCCGGGGTCGGTGTAGTAATGGTCGTAGACGCTCTCGCCGCGCCGGAAGTCGGCGTCGTCACCCGAGCGAGCGAAGCCGTTGAAGCGGGAAACGGTGGCACGCAAGGCGTTCTGCGGCACGCCCATCGCGGTCGCCAGACCGTCCACTGTCCACGACTTCACCACCGCGCCCGAGGAGTACCACGCGTCCGGGAACGGCAGCGTCGGCAGCACGTCCTTGAACAGGTACTTGTTGCGGTAGTGCTGATCGACCACGAGCCAGGCCGCCGTGTGCCCGCGCTGGTACATCGTGTGGACGACGTCGCTGTACGGCGCGGCCTCGTTGACGAAGCGCTGCCCGGCCGTGTTGACGATCAGCCCGCCCGGCAGCGTCCGCTCGGCCAGGCAGAACCACGGTTCCTCCGGTAACGGGATCGCCGGGCCCCACCACGCGTCGTCCATCAACGCCAGCGCCGCGCCCGCCCGCGCGCCCGCGCGGATGCCGTCGCCGGTGTTCGAGCTCGCGCCGACCGTCCACTCCGTGCCGATCGGCTGCTGCTGGTACTGCGCGCGCATGCTCGCGTTGTGCTCGAACCCGCCGGAGCCGACAATCACCCCGCGCCGCGCGCGGACCAGGGTTTCGGTGCCACCACGGGAAACCACGACGCCGGTGACCTTGCCGCCCTCGCTGTGCAGGTCCAGCAGCGGGGTGTTCAGCCAGACCGGCACGTTGGCGGCCAGCAGTCCCGCACGCAGCGCGCCCGCGAGCGATTGGCCCATGGTGAGCGGCTTCTGGCCCTTCAGCGCGGCCTCGGTGCCGCGCGCGAGGCAGGCGGCCGAGACCGCGGTGCCCTTCGGGTTGACCGCGGCCAGGTTGAGCCACTTGTAGTCGGCGCTGAACACGACCAGGCCCGGTGGTGTCGGGATATACGGCGGATTCAGCCGCGCCAGCTCGGGGCCGAGCAGATTTCCGTCGAACATGTCCGGTTCGATCGACCGGCCGTTCGGCATGCCGCCGGGCAACTCCGGGTAGTAGTCGCTGTAGCCCTCCATCCAGCGGAACCGCAGCGGGCTGTTCGCCATCACGAACGAGATCATCGCCGGGCCGTTGGACAAGAACGCGTTCTGCCGCGCGGCGGGCACCGCGTCGCCGACGACCGCTGCCAGATACGCCGCCGCCTGCTGGGGATCGTCACGCACGCCCGCGGCGGCCAGCACCGGGTTGCACGGGATCCAGATGCCCGCGCCGGAACGGGCGGCCGAGCCGCCGAACACCGGCGCCTTTTCGACCACCACGCAGCTCAGGCCGCGTTTCGCGACGGTCAGCGCCGCGGTCATCCCGGCCGCTCCCGCGCCGACCACGACCACGTCGAACTCTTCGGCGGCCATCGCCGGAGCGGGGCTCACTAGCCCGGACGCCGCCGCGAGACCGGTGCCCACGAACAGCTTGCGACGAGAGAGGTTGTCGGCCATGGCACTCAGATAAGAACATGTTCTAGTCTATTGCAACGACCGCAACCCGCTTGGAGCAGCGCCTACTTCTTGGGCTCCTCTTTCTTCTTCTTGGGCTTGCGCAGACTGCGGCCCCAGACCACCAGCAACAGCAGCACGAGCGCGACCCCGCCCGCGACGAGCTTGCTCTTGGCCGTCTTCTGATCCTGCTGGGCGGTCTCCTCAGCGGTCTGGGCATGCGCGTGCGCGACCGCGGCGACCGGCGGCGCCGGCGTCGCGTGCGCCGATGTCCCGATCAGCGAGAGCACCGCGAACAGTGTGGCCAGTACCAAAGTGCGTAGTTTCGACATCCGTGCCCCCTTCTCTCGACCGGCGGCCAGTCTGCCCCGTCACCCGACCGTGGCGCAGGCATCGCAACCCAACCGTCATCCGCATTTGATGGGTAGCCTGGCGACGTGGCCGAACCCGTTACCCCGAATGCCGCCGAAGACGATGACGACGCCGAAGGCGGTGCGGCGAAAGCCGAAGGCACCTCGAGGCGCTCTCGGCGGGGAAAGCTACCGAAGAAGAAACGGTCATTCTGGAAGGAATTGCCGATTCTGATCGCGGTCGCGCTCGTGCTGACCATCCTGATCCAGCAGTTCCTCGGCAAGGTCTTCATGATCCCGTCGGAGTCGATGGAGTCCACACTGCACGGCTGCACCGGCTGCTTCGGCGACCGGGTGCTGGTCGACCGCGTGGTCTACGACTTCAACGACCCGAGCCCCGGCGACGTGATCGTGTTCAAGGGCCCCGAATCCTGGGGCAACGCCGAGATCGCGCCGCAGGAGTCCGGCAACTTCATCACCAGCACGTTCCGCTGGCTCGGCTCGCTGGTCGGCTTCGCGCCGCCGGACGAGCGTGACTTCGTCAAGCGGGTCATCGCCGTCGGCGGGCAGACCGTGCAGTGCTGCGACGCGCAGAACCGCGTGCTCGTGGACGGGAAGCCACTCGACGAGCCGTACATCCACTGGCTCGGCGAGCCCAACACGCAGCAGGCATTCGAGCCGGTCAAGGTGCCGGCCGGGATGGTCTGGGTGATGGGCGACAACCGCAACGACTCGTGCGACTCGCGCTGCCAGGGCGGTGGCGGACTGCCGGGCGCGGTGCCGGTGGGCAACATCATCGGCAAGGTGCGCGTGATCGTCCTGCCGCCGGGCCGCTGGGGCGGGGTGAGCGACCACAACCCGCAGGGTGGCTAGTCACCCATTGTGCGGCCGGTGCGGGGAGACCATGCTGGAGTGAGCCGGCTCTAGGAGGTCCATCGATGTCCGTGCCGCGCGAGCCATCCGTCACGGCGAAGGCCGCGAACCGGATCGACCTCGACGCCATCGTGACCTCGGTGCACGACGCGATCGCGACGCGGGTGTTCCCGGCGGAGGCGGCCGAGACCGGGTTCGATCAGGTGCTGCGGCGGTGCGTCGGCACGAACATCGGGTCGCTGGTGGACATCGCGACCGGCCGGAAGACGGTCGAGGACACCGAGTTCGCCCCGATCTTGACGTTCGCGGGGCTCACCGCCGAGCTCGGCATCCCGTTCTCGTCGCTCGAACGGGCCTACTGGGTCGGGCTGGAGCAGTTCTGGCAGCAGTGGCTCGCGCTCGCCTTCCTCGCGAGCGACAGCGGCGACCGCTCGATGAACGGCGTCTTCGGCAACCCCACGCACGCGGTCTTCGCGTACTTCACCCAGGCCGTCGACCTGATCGGCGATCAGTACAAGACGGTGACCGACCAGCTGGCGAGCACCGGCGAGGACCGCCGCCGCGCGCTGGTGGAGGAGATACTCGACGGCGGCAAGCTCGAGTACGGCCAGTTCCTCGACGACGAGCTCGGCTACCGGCTGCGTGCCTGTCACGTGGCGCTGCTGCTCGAGAGCGGTGACCGGCACGAGGTGGTCCGCGTGGTCGCCACCCTGCGCCAGCAGACCGGGGCGTGGGGCTCGCTGATGGTCCAGCGCGGCGCGTCGAGCTGGGCCGTCTGGCTCGGCTACGCGCGCAGGCAGGACACCAAGGCGCTCACCAGGATCAAGCAGGCGGTTTCACTGCTGGGCATGCCGATGGCCATGGGCGGGCCGTCGAACGGGATCGACGGCCTGCGCCGCTCGCACGAGGAGGCCACCCGCGCCGCGGCGCTGCGGACCACGCTCGCCTATCCCGGCGATTGCCTGTGGTACCGCGACGTCCGGCTCGAAGCGCTGCTGCTCGAAGACAAGCGCGCGGCGCACCGCTTCATCGCCGAGGAACTGGGTGAGCTCGCTGAGGACACCGAACGGGCCGACCGGATCAGGGAAACGCTGCTGATGTCGTTGTCGGCGGGGTCGCAGGCCAAGGCCGCCGCGGAACTCGGGGTGCACGAGAACACCGTGCGCATGCGGCTGCGCGGCGCCACTGAGCTGCTGGGCGAGGCGCTCACCGAACGCCGCACCGAACTGCTGGTGGCGTTGCGGCTGCGGCGCGCGCTGGGCGGACCGGAGCGCACGGGCGACTCGTCCATGGAGGCGGCGGGCTGAGCCCTGGATACTGTGGGATACCGAGTGTTCCAGGCTGGCGAGGTGTGCCTGTCCGACATGGGCCCGAAGCGGACCGCGACTTAGCGTTGAGTGCATGTTCGACCACACCATCGGCAGTCTCGTCGAGCGGTGCGCATTGGCCTACGGGCCCGAGATCGCGGTGGTGCACGGGGAAAAGCGGATCACCTACCGCGAGCTCATCAGCCGGATCCGGCGGGCGGGCCGGGCGCTGCGCGGGCTCGGGCTGGAGAAGGGCGACCGGGTCGCGATCCTGATGGCGGACCGGCCGGAGCTGCTCGACGTCTACTACGGCGCGCTGTGGGCCGGGCTGGTGGTGGTGCCGCTCAACACGCGGCTCCGCGTGGCCGATCACCAGCACATCGTCTGCGACTCCGGGGCGAGCGTGCTGGTCCACGACGCGCCGCACGCCGAACGGGTGGCGCGGATCAGGGGCACGAGCGGGGTCGACGCCGTGGTCTGCGCCGACCCCGGCGCGGTGCTGCCCGGCGGCCACGCGCTGGACCGGCTGATGGCGGACCAGTCCGACGGCCCCGGCGCACCCGAGGTCGGCCAGGACGACCTGTACGGGATCTACTACACGCTCGGCACCACCGGCCAGCCCAAAGGCGTCGTGCACAGCCATCGCACGGTGATCGCGGTGCTGTTCAGCGAGATGGTCGAACTCGGGCTCGGCGCGCGCGACCGGTTCGCGCATGTCGCGCCGCTGACCCACGCGGGCGGCGGGTTCGTGCTGCCGGTGTGGCTGCGCGGCGGCACCAACGTCATCGTCGGCGGGTTCGACGCCGACGCGCTGGTCGAGGTCATCGCGCGTGAGCGCGTCACCGCGACGCTGGTGGCGCCGGACCGGCTGTACCGGCTGGTGGACCGGATGTCCCGGGCGCGCGCCGAGACGGCGACGCTGAGCACCGTCATCTATGGTGGCGCGCCGGTCGACCGGCGGCGGCTGCTGCACGCGATCGAGACGTGCGGGCCGATCTTCACCCAGCTCTACGGCCAGACCGAGGCGCCGAATCAGCTGACCGTGCTGACCAAGCGGGACCACGCCGTCGCCGTGGCGTCCGGCGACCACCTGCCGTTGTCGTCCTGCGGGCGCCCGGTCGCGATCACGAACCTGCGCATCGTCGACGGCGAGCGCCGTGAGGTGCCCGCCGGGCGCGAGGGCGAGATCGAGGCGCGCGGGCCGCACGTGATGCTGCGGTACTGGAACCGCCGCGCGGAGACCGAGCGCGCGCTGCGCGGCGGCCGGTTGCTCACCGGTGACCGCGCGGTGACCGACGACCGCGGTTTCGTCTACATCTCACGGCGCGAGCGCGAGGTGATCGTCGCGAATGGCGCGACCGTGCCCGCGCGCGAGATCGAATCGATCTTGACAGCGCATCACGGCGTGCGCGAGGCCTGCGTGGTCGGTATTCCCGGCAGGGAAATGGGTGACGCGCTGAAAGCCGTCGTGGTGCCGGACCCGGGTGCCGCGGTCTCCGAGGAAGACCTCGTCCGCTGGGTGGCCGAACGGGTCGGCGGCGTGTTCGTGCTCGTCGAGTTCGCCACCGCTTTGCCGCACACTTCTCTTGGCATGTATGACAAAGCCGCGGTACGTTCCGGTGTGTGGGGCAGACGGCCACGGCAAGCGTGCTGACAATTACGACTTTCGAATTATAGACTTTGGTCTGTCGCTCGGTTGGTGGCTGATCAATCACGCGGTGACGCCTTACTGTCTTTTCCGGCAGTGTCGCCGGGCGAAGAAAAGGCCGTTTCCGTATTCCGAAACCGCCGCCGAGTGCGAACGCCGCCTCTTCTTTTCCCGGGTGCCGTATTCCGCGAAATCCACCACTGAGAAGAGGTTGTTTCCATGCGTTCACGTTGCACGGTCGCCGGTGTCGCCGTCGCGTTGCTCACCCTGTCCGCTCCTGCCGCCTTCGCGGCGCCGTACGCGGGCAACCTGGGCACGGGCACGTTCAAGGGAAAGGCGACGTTCACCGACTACGTGCCCGACTTCGACCAGGTCGCCTGCGCGAAGTCCAAGAACCTGCCGAAGCTGCCGAAGCAGAACATCGCCGGGCTGAACCTGCCGCAGTACGGCGACCAGAACGCCAGCAGCGTCAATTGCGGCGTCGTCGTGCTGGTCACCGGTCCGAAAGGCTCGGTGAAGGTGCAGATCGTCGACGTCAACACCGACGGCAAGAAAGGCGACCTGAACTTGGACAAGGCCGCGTTCGCCAAAATCGGTGCGATCAACAACGGTATTGAGAAGATTTCCTGGGCCGTCGCGCCCTGAGCCGGGCTCCGCTGGGCGGCCACCGCCTCGGTTGCCCAGCGGATCATCCTGTCACCCGGTCGTGTCGGAAACCACCCGGTCCGTTCACCGAAATGGAGCAACTCCCGCGGGCCCGGATAAGGCATTCTCGCTTTACGGGGATTAATCGCAGCCACCGCACAGACTGGACTGGACAGGACTGGATCGCTGCGGGAGGGTGGATGGCCGGCGACGAAGAGCTGGTGCTGCGGATACGGGACGCGATCAAGCGCGTCGAGCCGGGGCTCCGGCGGCTGATGGCCGAACACGTCCGCCTCACCGTGGAGAACGGCGTCCCGGTGGTCGGCACCGAGCTCGCCGCCGTGGTCTGCGTTCCCGTCGCCGACGTCGACCGGCGGCTCGCCCGCGCGCGCCGGGCGACGCACGAGGCGATCACCCGGGCGCTGATCGCCGAGGGCTCCCGTGCCGAGGACGCTGAAAGCTATGGCCGGTGGGCGCTCGGACCCGGGCTGCTCGAACTGTCCGAACGGGACGGACCACGCCGCGCGGCGGCACTCGCGCTGCTCAAGCGGCGCGCCGGGGTGATCCAGCGCGCCGGCGCCGTGACCGAGTTCGCGCGCCGCAACCCGCGCGTCGTCCGGCGATCCGCCAACGCCGCCGCCGGGGTGATCGGGCTGCTGGTCGTCGGCGCGGTGCTGGTGCTCGCGCCGCACGCCGACCGGCGTGAGCAGGGCGTGCTCGCCGCCCCGCCCGGTGAGGCGGCCGAGCCGATCGCGGGCAAGCCCGTGCTGCCGGAGGTCCCGACGGCCGCCGTCGCACCCACCGGCGAGCCCGCTCCCGGCATGCCGTACCTGGCCGACGATCCGCCCCGCGGCGTCGTCGCGCCGATCGTGCCGCCCGCGCCGACGGCCGCCGCGCCGCCACCCGAGGCCCCGGCGCCGCCACCCGCGCGCAAGTGGGGGTACGCGCGGGTCGACAACGAATACGGCCAGCCGCTGGGGGCCGAGCGCCCGATGGCGGGCGACGGCGTGTGGGGGACCTGGCAGAAGGACGCGGGCCAGGCCGGGCGCAAGGTCACGCTCACGCACCTCGCCGCCGGTGAGTACCGCGTGCGCCTGCCGGGCGTCGCCGCCGAGGACGGGGTCGCGCACGTCACCGTCAACCACTGGGCCGCGGGCGCCGCGGTCTCGTGTGGCGTCCGCGAGACCACGCCGGACGGCGACGACCAGCTGATCACCGTCACCTGCCGCTCCGAAACGGCACCGGCGGACGTCGGGTTCGACATTTTCTTCGCGCAAGGCTCGGCTGGTGACGTCCGTCCCGATGCGACGGCCGTGCGCCACGCGGGGCCGGGCCGGTATCTCGTGCCGCCGATGACCGGCTACGCGCAGGTGACCCCGTACGGCGACGGTCACACCCGGTGCCAGGTCGTCTCGACGGTCGAAATCGCTTGCCACGCAATAGAAACCGGCGCCGCGGCCGACAGCGACTGGCGCCTCGGCTCGGTGCGAGACCTGTCGTTCCTGCAGAACGGGACCTCGAAGCAGCTGGCGGCCGGTGTCTACGCCGTCGGCTTCCGCGGTGTCGCGCGCGGTGATGTGCTGCAGGTGACGACACTGGGCTCGCGGCCCGGCTATTGCCGAGGCGTGGACCTGATTTCGGCCGGTTTCGGCGGAACGCTGGCGACGGTGTTCTGTGTGGACAGTGCGGGCAAACCGGCCGATCTGCGCTTCGGCGTCGCGATCGTCCGGCGTCCCGTGCGCACCGAATCCGGCTTCGGCGCCATCTACATCCAGCCAGGGTCGTGAGTGGTACGGCCGGTTCTAACCGGCCGTACCACTCACGACTCAGTTGGCCCAGAAGCCGCAGCCGTGCTCGCGTCCGGCGTCGACCGGCTTGATCGCGCCCGGTGCGAGTGACTGGACGGCGCCGTCGAAACGGGACCAGCGCGGCAGGTCGTGGCCGTTCGGGTCACCGGTCGCGGCGAACCGGGCCCAGTAGCCGATCATCTGGTCGGCGAGACGCTGCTGCTCCGGCGTGAACGTCACGGGGAAACCGGCCACGTCGAAGAGATAGGCCACGTCCGACGAGTGGAAGGCGCCCGGCGGCACGTCCTCGGGGAAGGGGAAGTACCCGGTCGGCGCGGAGCGGTCGGCGAACTCGAAGCCGAAGTTCGTGGTCTTCCTGGCGAGCGCCCGGTTGTCGGCCAGCTGGTGGCACGCCCAGACGCCGTCGGTCAGCACGGTCGCCCAAGCCAGCGCGGGCGTGCCGTACTTGCTCGTCGGGTACCGCGCGGCGATGCGGGCCGCCTGGTCACCGAAACCGTCGCGGAGCAGCTGCTGGTACTGGTCCTCGGTGAACGGGTGCGGGGTGAACGCGGAGGTCAGCCTGCCCTCGTCGCGGGTGTTGCCGGAGATGACGGGCACCCGGTTGAAGCGGCCCGCGGCGAGCGCGCGGTCCGGTCGCTCGGGCAGCACGCGGTTGCCGAAACCGGCCGCGGTCGGCTGGCTGATCAGCGGGTCGTTGGCGAGTTCGCCCGCCGGGACGCCGCGCAGGCAGGCGACGTCGGAGCACCCGTGGCGGGCGGCGAGAGCGGCGCCGTCGGCCGCGATGGCGTCCGTTGACGCCCATGCCGACTTGCCGGGCTGGCCGTAAATGATCCCGTTGGCCGGCCAGGTGGTCGAACAAGAGCCACTCTGCATGATGGCCCGCTGGAACAGGCCCCGCGCGCCCGGCGAGGTCAGCTGCGCGCAGACGTCGAAGGACCCGCCGGACTCACCGAACAGCGTGACGTTGCCGGGGTCGCCCCCGAACGCGGCGGCGTTGGCCCGCACCCAGCGCAGCGCGGCCTGCTGGTCCTCGAGACCGAACCCGCCGGTGCCGTCCAGGCCCGGCAGCCCGCCGAACCCGAACACCCCGAGCCGGTAGTTGGTGGTCACCACGACGACATCGCCGCCGACGGCGAGCCGGTGCCCGTCGAACCCGTCCGCGCTGCCGTAGCTGTTGCCACCGCCATGCAGCCAGACCATGACCGGCTTGTTCTTGCCGGTGCCCGGCGTGGTGACGTTCAGGAAGAGGCAGTCCTCGACGTCGCTGGGCGTGCCACCGCCCGCGCTCTGCGCGCACCGCGCGCCCGGCTTGGTCGCGTCCCGCGTCTCGGTCCACTTCCGCGGCGGCTGCGGCGACTTCCACCGCAGCTCGCCGACCGGCGGCGCGGCGAACGGGATGCCCTGAAACGTCCGGTACCCGTCGTGGACGGTCCCGCTGACCGGCCCCGACGCGGTCCTGACGATCGCTCCCGCGTCCGCTGCCGCCGCCGGAACGGCGGTCGCCGTGGCCAGTGCGGCCGCGGCCAGCAGAGCGGAGGTCCAGCGCCTGTGGTTCCCCATGGTGTTCCCCTTCACGTCTCGGCTCACACAGACGCGTCGGACGGGAGGCCGGGGTTTCGACACGGGTCACCAAAGTTTTTTCGGGGAACCTCGGCGTTGGGGTCGTGCGCGTTGCGGGCGGTTCTAACCGCCCGCAACGCGCACGAGCCTTTTAGTCCAGCTGGAGGTAGTCGACGTTCGGGCCGCCGTTGGCCGTGGTCGCGGTGAAGCGGACCTTGTTCGCCCCGGCCACCAGGGTGACCGGGATCGTGGCCGTGGTCCACGTCGTCCAGGCGCCGGTGCCCTCGAAGGCCACCGCGGAGGCCACGGTCGTGCCGTTGACCGAGACGTCCATCGGGCGGTTCACCGTGGTCCCGTTGGCGTACCCCAGCTTCAGCGAAGCCGGGCCCGCCGCCGTGGCGTTCACCGTGAACTCGACACTGCTGCCCACCGCGTTGTCGTAGTTCACGAACCCGGTGCCCGAGAAGCCCGCGTGGTTGGACTCGACCACGCCCGCGCTGATCGTCGCGTTCTCGGCCTCGATCCGCGTCGGGTCCGGCGGGACCGTGCCGCCGCCCGCCGCGTAGTCCGAGCCGAGCCAGGCCTCGTCGACGCGCAGGCGGTTGTTGCCCTGGCTGTCCACCTTCTCCACGCGGACGTGCCGTGCCGTCGTGCCCGAGGGCAGATCGATGAACTGCACGCCGCGGTGGTTGGGCAACGCGCCCGTCTTGATCGGGTTGCCCCAGTTGGTCCCGTCGTTGCTGACGTAGACGCGGTAGTTCTTGATCCGCGCCGAGCCCGAGGACGGGTACGTCGTCGAGTCCTCACGCTGGTTCAGCGCGACGTACTGCACCTTCTTGGCCGAGCCCAGGTCGAAGCGCAGCGAAGCGGGCTGGGTCGACGAGGCGTCCCAGTACGTCAGGTAACTGCCGTCCGCCGCGGCCGAGGCCGGGTGGCCGCTGGCGGCGTTGCTGGCGCTCATCGTGTACGTCGACGGCGGGATGATGCCCTCGCGGCCGCTGGTCTCGACCTTGAAGACCGTGTCGTACTGGTCCCAGCTCGACACCCCGCTCAGCGTGAGCGAGCCGCCGGACTGCGTGTGCGCGACCGTCGCGCCGGTGCGCAGGTTGGTCACCTTCGTGACCTTGTACCCGTTGTCCCGCACCGAAAGCGTGCTGCCCGAAGGCGGCGTGATGACGTGGATGTAGTTCAGGTTCGGGTTGGTCTTGCTCACGGTCGTCACGCCGTGCGCGCCGTTGTTCCAGAAGCCCGGCTTGAGGCCCGCGTGGTCGTAGCCGCCGCCCCAGGTGCCGTCGATCGACTCCCAGATCTTGTCGAAGAAGCCGTTCGCGTAGTTGTTGAACGCCTCCTGGTTGGACGGGAACTTCCCGTTCACCATGGCGGTCTCCGCCATCAGCGCCTTGACGTCCGAGCCCTTGTTGGTCAGGAACCGGCCGAGCGTGAGCTTGTAGTCGACCGAGGAGTTCGACCCGCTGTACCACCACGCGCCGGTGCTCGGCAGCTTGAAGCAGGCCTCGATCAGCCGCGGCGCGGCGGTGTAGACGGCCTGCGGGTAGTCGTACGACGGCGTCATGCCGGTCTTCTGCTCGTTGCTGATCGTGTCCATGATCGGCGTGTCTTCGTTGTTGTTGCTCAGCAGGTAGTTCGGGCGGTCCTTGCGGATGCGCTCGTAGAGCCCGCTCGACTCCCAGTACGCGTTGTCGTTGTCGATCCAGAACCCGGCGAGATCCGGGTAGCGCTGCATGACCTCGACGAAGTTGTCGTAGCTGAACCGGCCGAACCCGTCCCGCTGGGTCAGGTCGACGTTGCTGCCGTGGTACTTCGAGTAGGCGGCCGAGTCGAGCCACTCGTGCCCGCCCTCGTTGTGCCACTGCGGGTCGTCGGTCATGTAGTTGATGACCTTGACGTTCTGCGCCTTGCCCGCCTCGATCAGCTCTCCGAGGAAGTCCCGCTTGGTGGAACAGCTGCCGGGGACGTTCGACGGCCACGCCCGCGCGTACCCGAGCCGCGAGTGGAACGAGGCCAGCACGACGTACTGCGCGTGCAGTTTCTTGGCCTCGTCGATCCAGTACTTGGCGTTCCAGCCGCCGTTCGTGACAGCGGATTCCCAAGCGGTGCAACTGGTGTAGCCGGGCGAGGTGCGCATACCCCAGTGCAGGAACAGGCCCGCGGTCGACGCGCGCAGCCAGTCCTGGCGTGGATGCTGCAACTCGGCGTTGGCGGTCGCCGGGGCCAGCCCGGCGACGAGCAGGAGCGTGGCGAGCAGAATCCCGACACGGCGGAACAAGGCGTACTTCTTCGTACCCAGCACGAACTGCCTCCTGACAGACGTCCCCTGCGGCGGAGAGAAGACGTGCTCGACGGTTTCAGAGAGGTATGTACGCCAGCAGGCCCACGCTGGGCAAGAGGTGATCGGATGTCTGACGGGAATACGTCCGAAACTCAATCGATAAAGGGTCCGAATGAGCTGATGTTTCGAGCGAAACGCACGGGGTGTCCGGATGTGGCATCGTGGGGCGATGACCAGCGACGAGGTACGCGACGGGGTATCGCTGACGAGTCTCGGCTCGGCACTGTTCGACGGGGCGGACGCGACCAAACGCGACCTCGTCGACTACCTCGACGCCGTCCGCGACCGCATCCTGCCGTGCCTGGCCGACCGGCCGCTGTCGGTGCTCCGCGTCCGCCCCGGTCAGGCGCCGTTCATGCAGAAGAACGCCGCCAAGTACACCCCGGACTGGGTGCGCCGGGCGTCGATGTGGGCCGAGTCGTCCCACCGCGAGGTCTCCTACGTCGTCTGCGACGACCGCAAAACCCTGCTGTGGCTGGCGAATCAGCGCTCGATCGAGTACCACGTGCCGCTGGCGCGCATCGGCGAGTCCAGCCCCGGCCACCTGGTGATGGACCTCGATCCGCCCGAGGGCGAGGACTTCGGTGTGGTCGTCCGCGCGGCTTTCCTGGTCCGCCAGGCGCTGGCCGCAGACGGGCTCGAAGGCGTCGTCAAGACCAGCGGCGCCAAGGGCCTGCACATCTTCGTCCCGCTCGAACCGCGGGGCATCGAGGACGTCGCCGCCGCGACGCGCGCGCTCGCCGCGCGCGCCGAGCGGATCGATCCCGGGCTCGCGACCACGGCCTACATCAAGGAAGACCGCGGCGGGAAGGTGTTCCTCGATTCGACGCGCGCGGGCGGCGCGACCGTGGTGTCCGCCTACAGCCCGCGCATCCGGCCCGGCGCGCCGGTGTCGTTCCCGGTCGCCTGGGACGACCTGGCGCAGGTCAGCCCGCGCGACTTCACCATCAAGACCGCGCCGGGGCTGCTGGGCGAGCGCGATCCCTGGGCGGAGTCCATGCCCGCCCCGCAGCGGCTCCCGGACGATCTCGTCGCCGAGGGGCACACCATCCCGATCGCCAGGGTGGTGGCCATGCACGAGGGCAAGCGCCGCGCGAAGGCTAGAGAGAAACAGTCATGACCGGCAGTGACCGCCCGGGGTAGACCTCGATCTCGCCCGTGCGCTCCGCGCCCATGTGCAGGTAGAACGGCTCGGCGTTCGGGTCGGCTTCGAGGTCGAGGCTCTCGAAGCCCTGCGCCTTGGCC
Source organism: Amycolatopsis xylanica (assembly GCF_900107045.1). Lineage (GTDB taxonomy): Bacteria > Actinomycetota > Actinomycetes > Mycobacteriales > Pseudonocardiaceae > Amycolatopsis > Amycolatopsis xylanica. The sequence continues at coordinate 112,823 of NZ_FNON01000008.1, read as the reverse complement.
GCCGCCAGGGCGTGCTCCCAGAGCCTGCGCCCGAGCCCGGTGCCGATCGAGGCGGGGTCGAGGAACAGATCCGCCAGCTCGCCCGAGGGCGGCTTGCCGTCGATCCGGTAGAAGCCGAGCAGCGCGCCGTCGCGATCGGCCACGACCACCCGGTCGTCGTGGATCTGCTCCGGGTGGACGACCAGGATGTCGCGGACCCGGTCCAGGAACTCCTGGCTGTATCCCCAGTGCGCCTTCGACCGGCGCGCCAGTGCGGTGATGGCGTCGGCCTCGTGCGGTTCGGCGGGGCGTAGCCGGATCTCGCTCATGCCTTGATCTTTCAAGGCGCGTCAAGCGGATTCCGCGAGCGGCAGCTTCCGGCCACGGCGGACCGTTCCACGCCGTGCCGTGGCACCATCCGAGTACGCGTTACCCGACTGCCTGGGGGATCGGTATGTTCGCTGCGCTCACGCTCGCGGCCGTCACCGCGCTGACCTCGCTCACGGCGCCGGTCGCCGCACCGGCGCGGACGGGGTGCGGCCAGTACGTCGCGCTCACCTTCGACGACGGCCCGTCGTACTACCGGCCGCGGACCTTGAAAGTACTGCGGGACAAGCGGGTGCACGCGACCTTCTTCGACAACGGCGTGCGCGTCGACGCGAATCCGCGGCTCCCGGCGTTCCAGGTCGCCGAAGGCCATGTCCAGCTCAGCCATACCTACCTGCACCCGTATCTCCCCGAACTGCCCGCCGCCGCGGTCGTCAAGGAGGTGCGGCGGACCGAGGAAGCGCTGGCCAGTGCCGGCGCGCCGCTGACCTTCAAGGGGGTGCGGCCGCCGTACACCGTGGCGGACCCGCCGACCAGGGCGACGCTCACCTCACTGGGCTACTCGATCTTCGCGCGGGAGGACGGTGAGTGGATCGACGCCACGGACTGGGACCCGGCCAGGACCGCCACCGAGATCAGGGACGCGATCCTCGCGGGACTGCGGCCCGGTGCGCTGATCGGACTGCACGACGGCCCGATCGACACCCCGGCCGGCGCCGCGACCGTCGCCGCGGTGCCGCAGATCATCGACGGCGCACGCGCGCTCGGCTATTGCTTCGGCGTGGTCGGCGCCGACGGTCGCGTGATGCCGGATGACTACGTGCCGTCGGCTCGGGATATCCCGCTTATCGGGAACCCGGTCCCTTATCTCCCGTTGGTATATCCAGGAAACGCGCCGGGTCCGCATGAGTTCATCAGGAGCCCGTTGCGTCTCGAAGTGGGACATTTCCCCGCCGTTTTCCCGGCAGGCGGGACGGGGGTGTTCCGGGTGACGCTCGGCAGCCGTGGCCGCGAGGGCGCCGACGGGAGTGTGCAGGCGGTGAGCATCGAACTGCCCGCGGGACTGGCGCCGGTGAAAGCCGCCGGGCAGGGCTGGACCTGCTTGGGTGACAGGTGCACCCGTAACGATGTTCTCGCGCCACATAAGGCTTATCCGCCGATCGACTTCACCGTGAGTGTCGCCCCCGGCGTCACCGGAAAGCTCGCCGCGACCGTGAACTCGCAAGGTCACGGCGGTTCGTGGCAGTCGTCCGAGATTGAGGAAGTTCGCGTCCGTTAGGCGCTTGCCTATGCCGCTTTGGCCTCTGTATGGTCTGAAATCCGCCGTGGGAAAGCGCTTTCAGAATCAGGTATTCAGACTGCACAGAGTGGTGGGGCGAATGTCCAGATCCAGACCGTGCTCACTGGCCATGCTCGTCACCGTACTGGTGACCGGCTTGCTCACGCCGTCGGCACGCGCCGATGAGCAAGTGCTCGATCCCTTGCCGACGCCTGCCGTGTCCGGGCTCGGCCTCACGCTCAAGGAGATCGCCACGCTCCCGAAGTCGGAGCCGGTGCCCGCGCCGACCGACAGCCGGTTGAAACGCTGGAACCGGATCAACTACCTCGGCGAGCTGCCGGACCACTCCGGCCGGTTGTACGTTCCCGACCTCAACGGCAAGCTCTACTTCCTGAAAGACGGCCAGCAGCACGTCTACCTCGACGTCGGCGCGGAGGCGGCCGGCGCCGACTTCTACACGCACAAGGGGCTCGGCAGCGGGTTCGGCTTCGTCGCGTTCCATCCGCGCTTCGCCCAGAACGGGCGGTTCTACACCATCCACACCGAGGCGTGGGGCGCGCTGACCAGCAAGAAGCCCGACCTCGCGTATCCGGAGCAGCAGACGGCGCAGGGCGTGCTCACCGAGTGGACCGCCACGGACCCGAAGGCCGACGTCTTCTCCGGCACGCACCGCGAGGTGATGCGCCTCGGGTTCGAAGGCCAGCTCCACGGTATTCAGGAGATCGGCTTCAACCCGACCGCGCACTGGTGGGACGCCGATTACGGCCTGCTGTACATGGCCGTCGGCGACGGTGGCGTCGGCGTCAAGAACTCGGTGCCGCAGGATCTTATGGTGCCGCAAGGAAAGATCCTCCGCATCGATCCGCGCGGCACGAACGGCGCCAACGGCAAGTACGGCGTCCCGCGCGCGAACCCATTCGTGGGCAAGGCTGGCGCGCTCGGCGAGATCTACGCGTCCGGCATGCGCGACCCGTACCGGTTCACCTGGGACCCGGCGGGCTGGCGGCACCCGATGTTCCTCGGGCACATCGGCGAGAAGGCCGTCGAGTCGGTCTACGAGATCACGCCCGGCGCGAATCTCGGCTGGAGTGAACGGGAAGGCCCGTTCCTCTACAAGCGTGGCGATCCCAGCTGTGGTGTCTTCCCGTTGCCGCCCGACGACAAGAAGTTCGGCTACACCTACCCGGTCGCCGCGTTCGACCACAACCGGCTCGCCAGCCAGAAACCCTGTGCCGACAGCGGGAACGCGCTCATGGGCGGGTTCGTCTACCGTGGACACAAGCTCGATGGCCTGTACGGCAAGTACCTCTTCGCCGAGGGCGTCGGCGGCACCGTGCTCTACAGCGACGTGCGTGAGATGAGGCTCGGCGCGCCGCTGGCGAAGGTCCAGCAGCTGATGCTCTACAACGAGGCAGGCAAGCGCGTCACCATGAAGGAACTCGCCGGCGACCCGCGCGTCGACCTGCGGTTCGGCCAGGACCAGTCCGGCGAGCTGTACCTGACGGCCAAGGCGAACGGCAAGATCTGGAAGATCACCGGCACGCGCCGGTTCGCGGACTGCCGGGTCGGGCACACCGAGGTCTCGCACGCGATGAGTGCTCAGGACTGGGCGCCGGTCACCCCGGCGAAGTGGCAGTTCCCCGGCCGTGAGGTGGTGCTCGCGCAGGCGGGGGAGCAGCGGCCGGGCCCGCGCAGGCCGTTCGAATACGCCGTGCTGACCAAGGGGCCGGCGTTCGGTTCGGTGCGGATCGACGCCGAGGTCCGGCTGGACACCCCGGTCGACATCCCCAACCGCGACGTGATCATCGTGTTCGGCTACCAGTCGGACACGCAGTTCTATTACGCGCATCTCTCGCAGGACAACACGATCTATCCGCACAACGGGATCTTCGCGGTCAACAACGCCGACCGGCTCCGCATCGACGACCAATGGGACGCCGCGCGCTCGGTCGGCGCGCAGCCCGCGGTCAAGGACGCGCGGTGGCATGACGTCGAAGTGACGCATTGCGCGGCGACCGGCGAGATCGCGGTCTACGTCGACGGTTCCGACGCGCCGCTGATGACCGCGATCGACCCCACGTTCAAGTCCGGCCGGGTCGGCTTCGGCTCGTTCGACAACATCGGGCGCCTGCGCGACCTGACCGTCACCGGCACCAGGGAGAAATGATGAAACGGCTTTTGGCGTTGCCGCTGGCGGTGGTGCTCGGCTTGTCGCTGGCGGTCCCCGCCGGGGCGACGGTGGAGCACTGGCCTCGCGGCGTTTTCCCGACATTGGCCAGGAATCTGGTCGCCTACTACGACTTCGAGCACCCGGTGAAAGGCCAGCCCGCGCAGGAGGCGGACCAAGGGAAGTCCGGCACGACCATCAACCTCATCAACGGCGGCGCGGACATGCGCGTGCGCGACGGCGTGTCCAGCCGGAATTCGTTGCAGGTCAAGCAGGTCAACCCGACGGTGAAGGGCACGGACGACTGGAAGGCCGGGCTCTACACGCCCGGTGGCCAGCCGACGCTCAAGGCGTTCAACGGGGCCAAAGAGGCGACGATCATGGGCTGGGTCAAGATGACCGGCGAGAACCCGAGCCCCAACCCCGGCTCATCGACCCCGGGCGCCCGCTACGGCGCGGTCGGCCTGGTCGGCCTGCTGTCCGGCAACTCCGACGGCCACGCCGTGCGCGCGCTGCTCGAGTTGATCAACGTGGACGGCAAACTGCACCTGGTGGCGCTGGGCAGGCGGGTCGACGGCGCCGCCTCGCAGACGTTCGCCGCCACCGAGGACTGGCAGAAGCTGTTGCCGCTCAACGAATGGGTGTTCCTGGCGGCGACGTTCGACTACGACAACGGCACGATGGCCCTGTACCGCAACGGCTCCCCGGTCGACGGGTTCTACGTCGACAAGGGCGACCCGTGGGCCGTCGCGGGCGAGCCGGAGCCGGACCTCGCCTCGGCGACGAACCCGCTCGGCATCAAGATCGGCGGCAGCTTCCCGCAGAACACCCGCGAGGGCAACCCGTGCAACTGCCGCATGGACAACCTGATGTTCCTCGACCGCGCCGCCAAGCCCTGGGAGGTCTACCTCCAGTACCACTGGGCCCGCCTGTTCTAGCGGACTCGTGCGCGTTGGGTCGTGAGTGTTCCGGCCGGTTCTAACCGGCCATACCACTCACGACCCCGGTCTGGGCGGCTGTATGAAGGCTCCCTTCATCCACCTCGCGTTGTATGAAGGGAGCCCTCATCCAGCTGAGCGAGATGAAGGGAGCCTTCATACAGCTCTCGGCGTATGAAGGGAGCCTTCATACAGTCGGCGTTGTATGAGGGGAGCCTTCATACATTCCTTAGCCGGGTGAAGGGGCCCCTCACCAGATTGCATACGAGCGAAAGCCGAGTTTTGGCCGTCCAATGGCCCAAACTCGGCTTTCGCTCGTATGCGACCACTCGACACGGGGTCGTGAGTGTTCCGGCCGGTTCTAACCGGCCATACCACTCACGACCCCGAGCGAGGGCGGGCCGAGGTCCACAGTGGACTTGTTTGGGGGCGAACGGGTGACCCCGGTCACCGGCATATGCGCAGGTGAGGCGCACATCTCACCGGTTTGGTCCCTCGCCGTGACCTGCCCTTGACCTTTACAGTTGACCGCTGTGGATCGAATGAGCGCGATGGACGCGGGTTTCTATTTTGTCGAGGACGAGAACGTGCCGATGCACGTCGGGTCGGTGCTGGTGTTCGAGGGCCCCGCGCCGTCGTACGGCGATGTCATCCGGCGGCTGATGTCGAAGCTGGACGGGGTGCCCCGGTACCGGCAGCGGGTGAAGAGCCTGCCGCTGCACGTCGGCCGCCCGGTCTGGGTGGACGACGACCACTTCCAGATCCTGTACCACGTCCGGCACACGGCGGTCCCGTCTCCCGGCAACGACGACCAGCTGCGCAACCTCGCCGGTCGGGTCTTCGCGCAGCGGCTCGACTTCTCGAAGCCGCTGTGGGAGATGTGGCTGGTCGAGGGGCTCGAGGGCGGCCGCTGGGCGCTGATCTCCAAGGTCCACCACTGCATGATCGACGGCGTCGCGGGCACCGACCTGATGCAGATGCTGCTCGACTTCCGGGCGGACGCCACCGAGATCGGCGAGGTGGCCGAGTGGAAGCCGGAACCCGCACCGTCCACCTTGGACCTGGTCGGCTCCGGGCTGAAGGACGCCGTGGCCACTCCGGTCAAGCACCTGTCGGCCATCCCGGGGCTCGCGCGCAGGCTGCGCAGCTCGTCTGAGCTGCTCGACGTCGGCCGCGCGCTGGCCGGCAGCCTGCCCGGCACCGTCAAGCGGCTCACCACCCGCGCGGCGACCTCGCTCAACGGGCCGATCGGGCCGCACCGGCGCTGGGTGTGGGCGAAGGCGGACCTCGCCGAGATCAAGCAGATCCGCAAGGTCACCGGCGGCACGGTCAACGACGTCATCCTCACCGCGATCAGCGGCGGCTTCCATGACCTGCTGGCCAAGCGCGGCGAGCTGACCGACGGCATGGTCGTGCGGACCATGGTGCCGGTGTCGATGCGGTCGAAGGACGAGCACAACAAGCTCAACAACCGGGTGAGCGCCGTGCTGGTCAACCTCCCGGTCAGCGAGCCGGACCCGCTCAAGCGCCTGGCCGCCGTCCGCGCGCAGATGGACGACCTCAAGAGCAGCCGCCAGGCCGCCGGCGCGGACGTCATCACCGGGCTCGGTGACTTCGCCGCGCCGACGCTGCTGGCGCTCGGTTCGCGCACCGCGATGCGGTTCCCGCAGCAGCTGCTGCAGACCGTCACCACGAATGTGCCCGGCCCGCGTGTGCCGCTCTACTTCCTCGGCAGGCCGATGACCGAGATGTACCCGTACGTGCCGATCGCCAGCACCCTGCGGATCTCGATCGGCATTTTCTCCTACCTCGACCAGATCACCTTCGGCGTCAACGCGGACTTCGACGGCGTGCCCGACGTCCAGCTGCTCGCCGACGGCATCCGCGGCGGGTTCGACTCGCTGCTCGCCGAGGTCAGCCAGCCAGCTTCTTCATGATCCCCGATGCGATCGCCTTGACCTTGTCCTGAAGGTCCTGCTCTTTCGACGGCCAGCCATCGGCTTCGCGCGCGTAGCCGTTGGCGAGGACCGTCAGCGTCAGCGTCCCGTGCTGGACGCCGAACTTGTACAGCCACTGGTCGGCCGGTTTCCACGGGGTCTTGTCGTCGTGCTCGCGGTACAGGTAGGCGGTCGTGCCCAGATCCTTCACGTCGGTCACGGTCTTGTCGTCGCTCGACGCGTCGGCTTTCGCGTCGGAAACCCGGAAATCGTCGTGCATCTTCTTCGACGCTTCGTCGGTCGGGTGGATCGCGATGAAGGTGTTGAGCATGACGTAACCCTTGCCGCCATCGAAGGTCCATTTGCAAGCGCCGCCGGTGTAGCCGGGCTTCAGCTTCTCCGCCTCGCCCTTGGCCGAGGTGTCGCCGGTGAGGGCCGCCAGTTCCGCGGTGTCGGTCGCGGAACAGGCGTCGCCGGTCAGTTTGTAGGCGGGAGGCGGGGGCGGGGTGCCCGGACCGCAAGCGGTGAGCGCGGTGAGGGTCAGCAGCACGAGGGCGACGCGAATCATCGCACGGATCCTTCCGGTCCCGATCAGTGGCCAGTACGGCAATTCTGCCGTCCCCGTTAACAGTTACTACGCCATTTCCCCCGGTTGGATAATCACCTCCTGGGCCGTTCGGTGGCTGATCAACTGGCAATTCGCCGGTAATGTCTGATCCGCGTCCCCGCTGATCCCCGGAGGTAATTCATGCCACGGCCGAGGTCTGCCCGCTTACTGGCGCCCATGCTGGGCGTAATCCTGCTCACCAGCGCAGTGCCCGCGGCCGCGGTGGCCGCGGCTCCCGGCGAAACCCGGTTGATTCACTTGGCCGGGCGGACATTCGACCCGCTCGCGCAGCGGTCGGCCGCGATCACGGCTGGCTGGCGCGGCGCCTACCTGCTGCAGGTCCGCGACAGCCTCACCGACGCACAACGCCAGAAATTGCGCGGACTCGGCGTGCGAATCGGTTCTTACATTCCCGATTTCGCTTACGTCGTGCGTATGAGTGAAAAAGCGCGGAAATCCGCCTCGGAATTGGATTTCGTGCGTTGGATCGGCGAATACCGGGCGTCGGACAAGCTCGAGCTGTCGATGGCGTCGACCGGTCGTTACCTCGTCACGCTGGTCGAGACGGACACGGCCGACCAGCGCGCGATCGCCGAGCAGATCCTGCGTCTCGGCGGGCACGTCGAGGCGATTTCGGAGAGCGGCCAGCACATCGTCGCGCTGCTCGGCTACGGTCAGGCTTCGACGATCGCCCAGTCGCCGGAGGTTCTCGCGGTCGGCGCGGTGTCCGATCCTGAGACCGACATGGCGAACGCTCGCGAAGCGGGCGGCGCCAACTATCTGGAGACCATCGCCGGCTATCGCGGCCAAGGTGTGCGCGGCGAGGTGATGGACGGCGGCGTCCGCGCGACGCACCAGGAGTTCCAGGCCAAGCCGGTGCTGCTGCACGGCTCGAACTCGACCGACACCGGCCACGGCACCTCGACCTATGGCGAGATCTTCGCGTCCGGCGTGAGCGCGCCGCACCGCGGCCTGCTGCCGGAAGGCCAGGGCATCTTCGCCACCAACAACAAGTCCGACCGCTACGGCCACACGAAACAGCTCGTCGACCCGGCCGGTCCGTACCGCGCGGTGTTCCAGAGCAACAGCTGGGGCGGCGGCCTGACCACGGCGTACACCTCGGTGTCGGCCGAGATGGACCGGATCGTCTTCGATCACGACCTGCTGATCTGCCAGTCGCAGAGCAACGCCGGGTCGACGCAGTCGCGTCCGCAGGCGTGGGCGAAGAACGTGCTCTCGGTCGGCGGGCAGTACCACTACAACACGCTGAGCCGCGCCGACGACAAGTGGAACGGCGGCGCCAGCATCGGCCCGGCGGCCGACGGCCGCATCAAGCCGGAGCTGTCCAACTACTACGACCGCATCGACACGACCTCGTCGTCGAGCAACACCTCGTACACGACCTCGTTCGGCGGCACGAGCGGCGCGACGCCGATCACCTGCGGCAACGCGGGCCTGCTGTTCCAGATGTGGGCGGACGGCGTCTTCGACGGCGGCCCCGGCAAGGCCCGTGACGTCTTCGCGAGCCGTCCGCACGCGGCGACGGCGAAAGCGTTGCTCATCAACGGCGCCGAGCAGTTCCCGTTCACTGGCACCACAAGTGACATGACTCGCACGCATCAGGGCTGGGGCACCGCGAACCTGCGCACGCTGCACGAGGCGGCCAAGGCGAACGGCTGGAAGCTGCCGGTGCTGGTCGACGAGACCGACCTGCTGAGCACCGGCCAGTCGAAGAAGTACACGGTGAACGTCAGCGCGGCCAAGCCGTTCAAGGCGACGCTGGCCTACACGGACCCGGCCGGCTCGCCGACCGCTTCGGTCGCGCGCGTGAACGACCTGAGCCTGAAGGTCACCGCGCCGGACGGCACCGTGTACTACGGCAACAACGGCTTGCGCGCGGGCAACTTCTCGACTTCGGGAGGTGTGCCGAACACGGTCGACACCGTCGAGAACGTCCTGCTCGCGAGCGCGGCGCCGGGCACGTGGACCGTCGAGGTCCTCGCGACCCAGGTCAACGTGGACGCGCACAAGGAAACCGCGGCCACGGACGCCGACTACGCGCTGGTCGTGTCCTAGGACCGGGATAAAGCGGGCTTTATGCCACACCGGGATAAAGCCCGCTTTATCGCGTTCTAGCAGGTGACGTTGACCTTGGCGCCGGACTTGAAGGACACGTGGACGTGGTCCATGTGGTTGGCGGTCGCGCCGCCGCGGTCCTCCATGGCGTCCCAGCCGCTGCCGTCGTTGTAGCGCTGACGCCAGATGACGTAGCTGACGCCGAAGTCCTTCTGGTTCGCCAGCACGTAGTCGGCCACCTGGTTGCCGGTCGCGGTGTCGACCATGAAGTCGAGCGCGAGACCGGCCGGGTGGTCGCTCGCGTTGGCGCGGCTCGCGACACCGCCGACCTCGTCGATGCCGAACTTGGCCTTGACGTGGTTGCCGACCTGCGCGACGTACGGCTTCGTGCCGCTCAGGCTGGTCGAGCACTCCTTGGCCGGGGGAGCCTTCTTGACCGGTGCGCTCGTCTTGGGCTGCTCACTGGTCGGCGACGGGGTCGAAGTCGGGGTCGGGGTGGCCGACGACGACGGAACCGAGGACGACGTAGTGGGAACGGTGGTGTGCAGCGGGGCCTGCAACGCCATGTTCGCACCGCCGTTGGCGACGGCCTCGCCGCCTGGGCCGCTGGTGAGCCAGAACGTCAGAGCGAGCCCTGCCGTCACGGAAGTCGCGAGTCCGGTCGGCAACTTCCATGCCGCGGGCTTCTTGCTATGTCGGCCTGCCATTTTCTGCTCACTTATTCGGTCGGGGGATTCTCGGGGCGAGCCGAGTATTACGAAACGGCAACGCCAAAGTCACGCCCGGGTGACAAGCGGCACAGATCAGCACTTCAGGGGGTTAGGCGCAGGTTGCATGCCGTGAAAACGGCCACGGTAAGTAAGCGCATGGACACGCACGTGGGTTCACGTCAGAACGGGATAAAGCGGGCTTTATATCGGGGAAGAGCGTCCCGATATAAAGCCCGCTTTATCCCGTTCTCAGACCGCCCAGTTCTTGGCGGACCTGATCTCCGGGGTCAGGTCTTTGTCGAAGGCGGCGGCGATGGTGTCGACGGTCCAGGTTTCGTGGGAGAGGACGGGTTCCTTGATGCCCGCGTGGCGGACGATGTGGAGCTTGTCGCCCGCGAAGCGGACCAGCTGCCCGTTGACGCCCGCTGCGAGGTCGCTGAGCAGGTACGTCACCAGCGGGGCCATCCGGTCCGGGGTCTCGTCGCGGTTGCTGCGCAGTGCCGCGTTCGGGTCGGCCTCCATCATCGGGGTCCAGGCGCGCGGGCAGATGCCGTTGACGCGGACGCCGTGGGGAGCCAGGTCCGCCGCCCACGAGAAGGTCATCGACGCGACCGCGCCTTTCGACGCCGAGTAGGCCGCCGCGCGGCCCTGGCCGAGCATCGAGCCGGACCCGGCGTTGACGATCGCGCCGCGGCCTTGCGCGTGCATGACCTTGGCGGCGGCCGTGCCGCAGTAGAACGTGCCGAGGATGTTGACCTCGACCAGCGCGCGGGTCCTGGCGGGGTCGTCGTCTTCCCATGGCGCGGCGTGGTAGCTGACCGCGGCGTTGTTGACCAGGCCGTCGAGTGCGCCGAACTCGCGGACGCAGTCGTCGATGACCGCGGCCGCCTGCCCGGGGTCGGCCACCGAGCGCGGGCTGGCGAGCGCGCGGCCGCCCGTTTCGCGGATCCCCGAGGCGACCTCTTCGGCGCCGTGTACGTCGTTGACCACCACCGCGGCGCCCGCGGCCGCGGCGTGCTCGGCGTACGCCCTGCCGAGGCCTCGGCCGGCTCCGGTGACCACGATCGCTTTGCCGTCCAGGATTCCCATGGACTCAAGTGTGCGGGAAAACGGCTACCGAGGCCCGGCGGCCGCCATGATCGCCTTCGCGGCCGCGGGCCAGTTGCCGCCGGTGACCACGGTGGTGGCGGTGATCGTCACCTTGGTGCCCTTGTTCTTCACTTCGGCGTTGTCGGTGTAGTTGTCGTGGATCGTGATGTCGTGGATGGTCGGGGTCCACATGCCGACCCAGCGGCCGGTGCCGTTGCTGATCACGTTGTCGTGCGTGTTCCAGTAGGCGCTGCCCTCGTCGTGGTAGACCATGTTGTTGTTATTCGGCGCCAGGCTCAGGTAGTTGCCCGCGAACTCGGAGCCGGTCTGCCCGCCGAGCGTGTAGATCGCGCCGCCGTCGTGCAGCACGCGCATCACGTCGTTGACGCGGTTGCCGAGGATCTTGTTCTGTCCTGAGTAGATGGTCCCGCGTCGGCACGTCGGCAGCCCCTGCTTGGCTTGCAGGTCGCAGGCCGACGCGTAGCCCCAGCCCCAGCCGAGCGAGATCCCGGAGTACGGCGCGTGCCGGACCTCGTTGTGCGTCACCGTGGCCAGCTTGCTGTGCCCGACCCAGATGCCGACCGCGTCCCGGTAATCCTGGCCGGGTGTGTCGACGATGTTGTCGGAAATGGTGTCCGACAACGTCATCCGTGCGGTGTCGGCGAGGTAGTAGTCGTCGACCTCGCCGACGGCGATACCCGAACCCGAGAGGTCGCTGAACGTGTTGTGGTCGATCGCCGAGTTCTGCGTGCCGTCGGCGTACGCGAGCCCGGCGCCGCCGAGATGCGTGAACGTGTTGCCGCTGAACGAAACCCGCTGTCCTCTGTGGACTTCGACGGCGGCGGCCGTCTTGAGTGGATCGTGCGGGGCCTTGGCCGACCATTGGATACCGGCCTGGTTGTCGACATAGCCATCCGCCGAAGGCAGCAGCCACGTGGTCCCGGTGAACGTGAGACCGCTGACCGTGACGTCGTGCACCGGCGCGACCACGTCCGGGGTCACCACGAACGCGTCGACCAGGAAGTTCGCCGTGCTCGTGCTGGTCAACGTGACCGTGTGCGCGCCCTTCGCGAGCCCCTTCACCGAGAACACCACTTGCTGAGCCAGCCGGGTGCTGCCCTTTTCCGTGCCGCTGGAAGCTTTCCCGTCGACCGTGGCGTCGAACGTGCCCTGGTCGGTGTTCGTCTCGGCCAGCACGTCGAGCCCGGTGCCGGTGAACGTGAACGTCACCGAAGCACCCTTCGACTTGGTGACGTGCACGCCGTCGCCGAAGTCGCCGAGCGCGCGGCCGGACGACGCCGACCACGATCCTTTGTAGACGGCCCGGGCGTCGGAGTCGTCCACCGGCGCGAGATGGCCGGGTGTCCCGGTCAGCGAGAGCAGGTTCTCCAGCGTCGGCAGTTCGACCTCGGCGGTCGTCATCTGCTCACCCGCGCGCGGGATGTAGTACAGCGCCGCCGCGCCGCGGTCGAGGTACCACTGACCGGGTTTCGTCAGCAGCTGATAGGCGTTCTCGACCCAGGTCACGCCGTCGAGCTTGGGCAAGCCGTTGCCGTTGAACGGGAACTGCCGGTTGATCACGTGCGTGTTGTTGTTGTCCCAGCACGCGGGCTGCACCTTCAACGCCGAACCGCCGCCCGAAGCCGTGATCGACGCGAGCGGGCAGCGCATGTGCTTCCACTTGTTGTCCTGCGCGATCTCCACGTCCGACTGGTTCGTGAACTTGGCGAACGCCGGATCCGTGGTGGTGAACCCGGTCGAGGTCGTGGTGAACTTCGTCGCGTCCAGCGCGGTCCGCGCGCGTTCGGCCCGCTTCCCGTTGACGAACAGCTGCCGCGTGTCGGTACCCGCGGGCACGGACGCCTTGTAGATGTTCTTGGCCGCGTCGTGCAGCGTGAAGCCGGTGACCCGCTGCGCGCCGCTCAACACCGGTGTCTCACCAGGGAAAGCCCGGTACGCCACGGTGAATCCGTTGCGCCCGGAATCGCCAGGCCCGAGCTTCAACGGCTTCGTCAGGCGATACGTCCCACCACGCAGGTAGACGACGATGTCGCCGCTTTGCCCGTCGGTCAGCGCGGAAGCCCGCGCCCGCGCGCCTTCGAGATCGCAGGGCGCGGCTTGGGTGCAGGCCGTGCCGGACCCGGACGGCGCCGCGTACAGCGTGGTTTGCCCGCCCGCCGACGCCGGTGACGCGAAGGTGACCAGGCCGGTGACACCGGCGAGCAGCAGTCGGCCGAGCTTCGACACGGTGCCTCCTCGTTGTGGCTCGTGCACCACGGTAGGAGGCCGGAGGTGGTGCAGACCACCCCTTCCCGCTCAACGGCAAATCACAGCCTGCCCAGTGGGACCAGGTATTGCAGTGGCTGGGTCAGGTCGTCGAGGCCGAGCAGTTCATGCGCGAGATCGTCGTTGAACCCGTTGATCGGCGTGCCGCCGAGCCCGAGCGCCGCGGCGACCAGCAGGAGCGTCTGCGCGAGATGCCCGGCTTCCAGCAACCCGAGTCGCAACGCCCGCAAGCCATAACGCTGCCGCAGCACGCCGAGGTCGACATAGAGACCCAGCATCACTGGCGCGGCTTCGACGTTGATCGCGTACGGGTCGTCCGGCGGCCGCAGGAGATATCCCGACAACGCCGACAAGTCCTCAGTGGACGGAAGGTTGCCGACCCGCCGCAACGCCCGGTTCTCGGGCACGACCTCGTAGCACCCGGGCTCGACGCCATCGACCGCCATGGCGAACAGCCGCAGCCGCGCGGTGTACAGCGCGCCCGCGCTCGGGTACGGCCGATGCGCGTGCCCGCCCGTGCGATGCGTTTCCGCGTGCGCGTTCCACAGCAGGGTGCCCAGATCGTTCGCCGTGAGCGGCCCAGTCAGCGCGCCTCGGGTGGAGACGCGGCTGGTCAGCGTCTCGCCGAGGAGCACCGGAGGCAGCGGCGAATGCGGCAGCGGTGTGCCGCCCGAGCGTTCCGGCACCGGGATGGTCTTCGCCGCGGACTCGGCACGGGCGCCGATGTGGAACTTGCTGTGCTCCAGGTACTGCGTGTCCGGGCCGTCCTCGCCGAAGAACGTCTCGTCGTCGTCGAGCAGCGCGCGTGCGGTCAGCAAGCAGACCGCGCGTTCCTCGTCCGGCACCACACCCATGCGGTTGAACAGCATGTGCAGCTGTGACGCCCATACCCAGGTCCGCGCCTCGCCCAGGTCCAGCGACGAGTCCGCCGCGCTCACCGCGTCCGACCAGTCGGGTGCGTAGGCGTCTTCGATCCGGCCGATGAGCGCCTGCCGCTGGCCCGCGTAGACGGCGTTGACCTTGGCGTGGATGACCGGCGCCGGAAGCAGCGAGACCCCGGCCGCGTGCTGCCAGCTGCGGGAATGCCGCCGCAGCCAGCGCGCGGTCTCCAGCCGGTCCATGCCCAGCGCGCGGCCGGTCGCCACGGCGAGTGTGGTCGCGACCGACAGCCGGTCCGCGCGGACGGGCGTCTCGGCGATCACGCGCAACGCGACCTGGGTCGACTCGGTGAACACCTCTTCGGCGATCGGCAGCGCCAGCGGCCCACCGTAGCGGGAAGTCTCTGGCACATAAGGGATTTCGCGCACTTCACCGTGCTTGGACGGCCACGAGCCTTTCAGCTCCGGCAGCTTCGAGGCCAGCACGTGCAGCCGGTCCGCGAGGTCCGGATCGGCGTCGCGCACCCGGATCCGCAGATGCGGCCCGCCTTCGCCGTAGCGGATGAAGAACCACGCTTGGTCCGCCAGCAGCGGCGCGACGTCGGCGAGCAGGAACTCGTCGGCCACCTCCGGCGTGCAGTGCAGGAAACAATGCAGGCTGGTCCACTCCACGGCGCGGCTCCTCACGGGAACGGGTGCGGGTCGACGAACAGGTCGCCACCGAGCCGCGGCAGCCCGCGCGTGCGGTGGTTCACGTGCCCGAACGTCATCGGGATCGAGCCGGGCACGATGACCTTCACGCACGACAGGCCAAGCCGGTCGCGGGCGCCGGGCTCGTCCAGCCGGACCACCACGACCTCGAGGTCGAGCCGGTCGACGGTCGTGCGCAGCAGGTCGGTCAGGTCGTGCACCGGCGGGGCCTCGGCGAGCGCGGCTTCGGGCAGGTCTGCGATCAGTGCTTCGATGCGCGGCAACGCTTCCGGAAGTGTGTTGACGCCGACGTGGTCGTCGAGCGTCAGCACCAGCTCCGGTTCGGTGAACATCCGCCGCAGCCGGTCGAGGTCACGCCAGCCGGGCTCGGCGGTGGCGCGCCTGGTCACGTAACCGACGTTCGACACCAGCTCGGAGATCGCCGACCGGACGGCCGTGGCTGGATCGTGGTGCGCGCCCGCCGCGATGAAGGCCTGCGGAGCGTCCTGGTCGGCACCCTCGTAGCGGGCGATGGCGACCATCGCGGGGATGCCGAAATCGTTGGTGGCGTTGACGACCGTGACCCGATAGCCCAGCTCGGCTGCCCGGCCGACCAGCGTGGACGTGACCAGGTCGCCGGGAATCCGGACCGGCGGCAGTGGCTTGCGCTGATACCAGGCCATCAGGAACGCGTCGCGCTCGGCGATCTCGAACAGCCCGTACAGCGCGGCTTCCTCGGGGCTGTTGCCGAGCCCGCAGCCGTTGGAGCATTCGTAGACGACGCGCGCCGAACCGGGCGGATCCCAGTAGGCGACGTGCTCGGGCACGGCCACCGAGCGGTCGCGGCTGAGCGACCAGCCGTGCACCCAGGCGAGTTCGAGATCGGGGTGATACGGGACGGTCGGCGCGGACGGATGCCCGTGGTAGGCGGGATCGGGCAGGCCGAGGCGTTCCGGGTCGAGCGCCTTGTCCGGCCCCAGCTCCGCGAACGACGCGCGCAGCGCCGTCCGGCGGCCGGTCGGCTGCGCGCCCGCGTAGCGTTCGAGCGCTTCGAGCAGCGCGACGCGCTCGCTGCCGTGGAAGTCGGCGCCGCGCCCGAAGCCGCCTTCCGGCAACGGCAGGCCACGCGCGATGAGCGCGCTGGTCAGCCCGAACACCGAGTCCTCGGTGCGGTAGACGTGCTGGACCGGGCCGAAAACCGGGTCGTGCAGGGTTTCGCGCAGGTTTTCGAGTGAGGTCCGCGGGTTCGGCTGGCGCAGCACCGAGGGATCGGGCAGTGGCCGGGGTTCGAGCGCGAACCGCTCCGGCTCGTCGTCCGGCAGGGGAGCGCAGACGTCGCAGCCGCCGACCGGCCGGATCTCGTGCCTCGACCAGGTGCCCCGGCCGCCGTGCAAGGTCCAGACCACGCCGGGCTCCGGTGTGAGGAGGATCGACTCGGCGAGTGCGGCGATCCCGTCGAGCAGCGCGGGTGACGGTAATCCGCCAAGCAGCAGGTCAGGGTCGTGACGCGGGGTGCGCGCGGTCGTCAGCCGCTGCTTTTCGGCGCAGTGCAGGCAGCCGGTGACGCCCCGGCGCAGCACCGGCCCGACGAGGACGAGCGCGCCGTCGAAGCGGATCGGCAGGTGCAGGACGTCCGTGCGCGACGCGTGCCTGGCGAGCGCGGCGGCCTCGCGCGGGGTCCAGTCGGCCAGCACGACCACGGCGGAGCCGTCGGTGATGGCGAGCGCTTCGGCGAGTGTCAGCACCGGAAGGGTCTCGCTGAGCGCGTCGATCATGCGATGTCCCCGAGCGTGAGGAACTGCTGCGGCCCGACGAGCCGATCGAGGTTGTGCCGCAGCTGGGCCTCGCGGTCGGCGATTTCCTTGAGCCAAGGCACATCCACACCATCCAAAGTGGACAGGGCGCCGCTGGGTACCGGGAGGTGGCGCGGGTCGAATCCCGCGAGCCGTGCCTGTGCCCGGCCGGTCGCCGCCAGCGAGACGAACCTCATCGCATCCTCCTGGGTGGCTTCGATCGTCACGACGCCTTGCAGCTTCGCGGCGGCTTTACGCAGTGCCCGGCCTTCCGCGTGCTCGCGGTTGACGCCGACGGTGTCGACGCCGAGCAGATGTTCGGCGGCCGCGCAGGCGGCTTCGATCCTGGCCAGATCGGTGCGCACCGCGCTCCCCAGCACATCGCCGCAGCGCGCGAGCGCGACGGGCAGCTGGGGGAGCGCCTCCGGCACCGACTCGGGAAGACAGCCGATCTTGTTGTCGCCCAAGGCTTCCACCAGCCGCAGTGCTTCTGTGAGCGTGGTCGGCTGGGTACGCGGCTGCCACGGGTGATACTCGGCGCCGTTCGCGGTGGCGATCAGCACGGCCGCGCAGCCGGGCAGCAGACGCGGGTCGTCGCCGTAGCTCGCCGGGTCGGGCAGTCCGGTCGCGGCGGCCAGCAGCCGCTGCACGGCCGTGCCCGCGACCAGCGAGATCAGCGGATCGGCGGCGGGTTCGGCACGCTTGAGGCCCAGCCTGGCGGTCAACGCGCGGCCGTCGGCCCTGGCCCGGCCGGGAGGGCCCGGCTCGCTGACGAACGCGGTGCCGCCGCCTTCGCCCACCGCCACGGCATGGTCCGAAGTGGACAGGAGCACCGGGCCGCGCGGACCGGGAACCCTGGCCGTCGCGATACCGAAGCGGGACAGCGACCGGCACACGGCTGTCGCCAGCAGATCGTTCTCGGGTGCGCGCACGGTGACGGTCAGGCCACGTGCCGTCCGCGCCGCGACACCGGGGTGAGGCGCGATCGCGCCGAACCAGTCATCGGTGTCCTCTTCGGACACGAGCATGCCGTGCTCGGCCAACGTGTCGAGCAGTGTCGTCAGCACCCGCCGCGCGCCGGGCCCGGCTTGCGCGAGCAAGGCGTCCGGGTCACCGAGTCGCAACGCGTCCTCAAGTCGTTGCCACAGCCGGGGAACCGCGCTCGCGCCCGCCACGGTGAAGCTGCCTGACCAGCCACGGACGTGCACCCCGTCCCGGACGGCGGTGGCCCGGACACCCGGGCGCAGGCGGGTCATCGACGGCTCCGGATCGCGGTGGCCATTTCGGCGCGCCAGTCGTGCCCGGTGAGCACCGGGACCGCGCGGGTGACCAGGTAGGCGGCGAGATAACGCTCCAGCGGCCGCAGGTCGCAGAGCATGAGGAGCTGATAGAGCATGTTCGTGCACCACCGATAGGTCAGGATGTCCGGCCGCACGCGCATCGCGCCTTCGGGGTCGGCCTGGTGCATGAGCTGGTGGTATTCGCTGAACCTCTCGCGCCGCCGCCCGGCGCCACCGCTCAGGTCGGCGCCCGCCTCGAGCCGGGATTCGACGTGCCGCCAAGCCGCGCCGGACCAGGCGGTCCACGCTTCCTCGCCGTCCGTCACACGTTCGACCAACGCCAATACCTGGGCGCGGTGACGGTTCCACTGCGCTTCGAACTGGGCGGCGAGGCGGCCGTCCGGGTCGTCGTTGGCGAGGAAGTCCTCGAGATGCGAGAGATACGAGTGGTAGCCGGCGGTCAGCCCGGCCGGGTAGCGCGCGGCGTGCGCGGTCAACGCGACCATGGCGATCTGCAGCCGCGACGCGGCGGAATCCCCGTGGTCACCGAGGAATTCGCAGGCCGCACGCACGGCGGGCACGCCGAGCCGGAGCAGTTCGGTGCGGACGCCGACACCGTCGGGGCCGAGCGTGGGCAGGACCCTCGCCGGTTCCACGCGGACCGTGTTGTCCGGCCAGATCGGTTCGTACGGTGGTTCCAGCAGCTCGACCGGTCCGGCTTCGGCGGCCTCGGCCAGCAGCGTCGCCGTGTCGATGTCCGCCGTCGACGGCCGCGTACTCAGGTATTTGCGCAGCCGGACGGCGGCCTCGGCGGCATGTGACTCGGCCTCCGCGTCGCGGAGCGCGATCCGGATGTGCGGGCCGTGCAGCCAGTGCCGCTCGAGGTGGACGCCGAGCCCGGCTCCGGCCAGCTCTTCCGCGATCGGCAGGATCGCCTCGCGCAGGAGCGGGGCCTTGACGGGATGGTGGTAGTGGCAGATCACGTCCATTGTGGACTTCCGTTCCGGTAGGTCTCCACGACCAGCTCGACCGCGCGGCGCGGCTGGGCGCGCCCGCCCGCCGCGGGCAGTGCCTCTTCGAACACGACACCGTTCTCGTGCCTGGCCAGCCACTTGCGGAGACTGCGCAGGTGCAGCGCGGACCCGAGGTCGGCCAGGTGCGGTTTCGGCTGCTGCAGGTACTTCAGCAGCCCGGCGGCCGAGCGCTCGCCGCCGGCGGGGGCTACCGGGTGGAGGAAGACCTGCTCGGGCAGGCCGAGCAGCGCGCGCCACTTCGCGGCCGCGCGGACCGGCACGTCCTCGGCGGCCAGGTCGGCGCTCAGCCTGTCGACCGTGCCCGCTTCGAGCAGCCAGCGGCGACGGCGCAGCACGACGTTCCCGTGCCGCAGCCGTGGCGTCGTAGTGAGCACGCCGCCGGGGATTGCCTTGCTGTACTGGGGAATGAGCGAGCGGAACGTCGCCAGCCCGGTCGGGAAGTCGTTGAGGAACGGGGCCAGCCGGTCCGGCAGCATGACCGGCGCGAGGAACCCGGGATAGAGCACGTCGAGCGCCTCGCCGGTGGTCTTCAGCCGGAGCCGCAGTTCGGTGCCGTCGTCGAAGAGTTCGAGGTCCGACTCGGTGAGCGACGACCAGCGCGGGTCGTCGCCGAGTTCGTCCGCGACCAGCTTCGGGTGCAGGTTGGCGTTGAACCCGCCGACCGGGCGGATCTGCACCGGCCTGGCGAGGTGACCACGGAGCTGCCGGGACACGGCTTCGGCGGCGGCCGGGTCGAGCGAGGGCAGGAAACGGCTGGTGAAGCGGCCCCAGCCGCCGTGCAGGTGATTGACGCAGAGCAGGCCGGTGCCGGGGTCGTTCTGGACGAAGAACGAGTACGACATCGGACGGTGCGGTGACGTCGCGGCCGCCTCGCGGACCAGCGCTTCGGGCAGCGTGACCTCGTCGAGCGGGTGGTCGCTGGTCGGCGCCGGTTCGGTGGTCGTGAGGGTTTTCCAGGTGTCGCGGACTTCGGAGGCGAATTCCCAGGGGCGCGGGCAGACGCCGCCGGCGCCGTAGCGGGCGACGAACCGCTCGCGCAGCGCGCCGCGCAGGGTGTGGCCGAGGTCGAAGCGTTCGGCGACCGCGGCGATCTCGCCGAGCGCCGTGTGGTCGTCGGGGGAGAGGAAACCGCCCAGTGGCAACGGTTCGCGGATGATCACGTCTTCGGTGAGCACGGGTGCGGCCGGTCCAGGACGGCCGATCGCCTCGAACAACGCGGTCCAGCGTGCGCCGAGCGCGTTGAGGGCCTGCTGCCGTTGTTCGGGTCCGGTGGCGCCGAAAGCGGCGGTCGCGTCGGCGATCTCGTCGAGCCGCTCGGCGAGCGGGCCCGGCCGGAGCCAGTCCGCGAGGTCGCGCACGGCGTCGGCGGACTGAGGGTCGATCGGCGCGGACGGGACGAGCAGGCCCGCGCTGACGAGCTGGCCGACGTACTTGTCAGCCGGTCTGCCCAGCCGGTTGGTGAGTTCGGCGATGAGGTCGTCGAGCAGGATTCCCTTGCGCGCCAACATGAGCACGAGGCCGAGCGGTCCACTGTGGGCGACCGTGACCTCGTCTTCGGCCGAGGTGAGGAAGCGCCCGCCCGCGAGCTGCAGCCGGGTGCGCAGGAACGTGGCGCGGCCGTCTTCGATGCGGGGTTCGCTGGTGAGGTGGTGCGGCAGGGTGCGGCTGCGCTCTTCGGTGAGCACGGCGTCGAGGAAGGTTTCGACGAGCGCGCGGTTGGCGGTGGTGACGATCGCCAGATGCGCGTCGGACGGCCAGCCGTCGCTCGTGCGGTGGTCGTCGAGCCTGCCCCAGCCGACGAAGGTGAACCACGACAGCGGGCTGGTCTTGGTGCTGGCGCGCAAGGCATAGCGCAGCACGGTCGGCTCGGCCTTGCGGCCGCGCTTGTCCGGCGTCGCGCTCGTGCGCAAGACCGCGCGGAGCAGATCTTCACTGGTCAGCGCGATGGCTTTGCGTAAAGCCGGGTCGGCGCACAGCTCGGTCAGGTTCTCGCGGTCGGCCGCGAGCGCCTCGGCGGCGAGCCCGGCGAGTTGTTCGCGGGCGGCCTCGTGCTCGGCACGGGCGCCCAGCCAGGCGGCCAGCTCGGGAACGCGGCGCGGCAGATCGCCGAGCCGGTCGAGCGCCGGTTCGCGGCCGTTGAACACCGCGCGCCGCAACGGCAGGACCACGTCGCGATGAAATGCGGCCGAATGGGTTCCGGAACTGACATATAAAGCGTCACAGAGCACCGGAGCGAGTGCCGCCAGCTCACTTTCGAGCACGGTCAGCCTGGCCAGTATCCCTCGGAATGCAGCGCTCGCCGCGCGCTCGCCGGGATAAGCGGCCGCGGCACCACGGACGAGCGCGTACGGGGCGAGAACCGCCCCGCACGCACTCGATGTCCGCGTCGCTGTCGGTTCGGGCACTACTGCTCTACGGGCTGCTGGCTGCAGGAAGACGAACCCTGGCAGGAGCAGGAGCCCCAGGACGCGCCGGTCTCGGGCAGCGCGACCGTGTCACGCAATGACGTGACGGTCAGCTCGCCGAGGTCGAGGGAGTCGAGTTCGAAATCGGACATAGGTTCTCCTTGAGGGGAAAGCGGGAAAGGGAGGCTCGAGTTCTTGGCCAGAAATCTCAAGGGAAACGGTAACGCCGGTTCGAACGAGTTGAACACTCCTGTTTTGCGGTAGGGGTGAGAAACGCATATAGGGGACGTGGGCTATTCAGCGTAATGAGCGTGCGGCCATCCCGGGTTTCCCCGTGGGTAAAAATGCCGTCGCGGGTGAGCTTTTCAGGAGGTCACGAGTCCTTGACCCGGCCCACGATGCGCGCGTACATCCGTCCCGGGTTCGGCTCGCCCGAGACGAACCCGGGCAAAGGGGGCAGATCGGCTGTGAACGCCTGCAAGCCCTCGTAAACCACCGCGCCGGCGGGGCGGCGCGACGGGTCCTTCTCCAGCAACGCGGCGATCAAAGCGTTCAGCCCGGCGGGCAGGCCGCGCACCGGGGCCGGGCGCTCCTTCACATGTCGCTCGAAGACCGCGTAAGCCGTTGGCCCGCTGAAAAGCGGTTGGCCGGTAAGCATTTCGTGCAGCAGGCAGCCCAGCGCGTACAGGTCACTGTGCGGGCCCGACGAGCCGCGCTGGATCTGCTCGGGCGCCATGTAGGCGGGGGTGCCGAGGATCTGGCCGCCGCGCGTGAACTGCGCTACGTCCGTCTCACGCAGGACCGCGAGGCCGAAGTCGAGCACCTTGACGCCGCCATCCGGGCAGAGCATCAGGTTGGTGGGCTTGAGATCGCGATGGCAGATCGACAACGCGTGCGCCGCCGAAAGCACCGTGCACGCCTGGGCCGCGATCGAGGCAGCCCAGGGCACCGGCAACGGGCCGTGTTCGCTCAGCAGGTCGGCGACCGTGATGCCGTCGATGAACTGGATGACCTGGAACAGCCTGCCTTCGAACATGCCGAAGTCGTAGAGGATCGGCGCGCCCGGGTGCTCGAGTTTGGCCAGGATGCGGGCCTCGCGGACGAAGCGTCGGGTCAGCTCGTCCTCGGGACCGCCGGGCAGACGCAGGAACTTGATCGCGACGCGGCGGTCGAGGTGCTTGTCGTGTCCACCGTGGACGGCGCCCATCCCGCCCTGGCCGAGCGGCAGGTCGTCGAGCTCGTACCGGTCGGCGATGAGCATTCCAGTCCCCTTAACGCGGTCCGAGCCGCCCACCCAGCAGTCCCTCGAAGCCTAACCGCACCAGCGCGTCACCCGCCGCCGTGGCCGCGCGCAGGCTTTCCTCCAACGCGGTGAGCTGCTCGAACGCCGCACCGTAAGCACGTTGCTCCGCCAGCGTGAGCCTGGGCACCGGAGTCCGCTTGACGTCCAACCGGCTCGACCCGGACGCCGGTTTCGCCAGCGCCGCACGCAAAGCGCCCGCCAGGAAGCCGGGATCGAGCAGCTCGGGGTCGATCAGGTACGTCGCCCCGGTGGGCGACGTGACCGGCTCGTCGCCGGGCGCGGCCTTGATCAGCTCGCCGAGCGTGGTCATCGGTGTGCCGGACGCGGGCTCAAGCGACGGGAGCACCGGCGAGGCCGCCTGAAACCGCTGCAGCGCGTCCGCGAAGGCAGCCGCGACATCGGCGTCCCGGTGGCGAGCCGGGCTCAGGTCGACGTCGTCGTCGAGCAGGTCGATGATCCGGGTCGACGCTTCCGCCGACTCGATCTCGGCCAGATTCTCCGCCTCCAGCAACAGGATTTTCGACGGCGGCGGCTCGCCGGGCACCGGGCGGCGCAGCAGCCAGAGGTCCCGCGTCGCGCCCGGCAGCGTGATCACGCCGAGCAAAGCGCCCGCCCGCAGCAGGTTCCCGCGAATCCGCTTACCGGGCCGTCGGCTCGCGGCGGCCAGCGGAAGCAGGATCGCGACGCGCCCGCCGGGTTTGGCCAGCGAGAGGCAATGCTGCACCCACGCGAGTTCCGGCTCGCCGCGCGGCGGCAGCCCGTACTCCCAGCGCGGGTCGCCGATCAGCTCGTCGTACCCCCAGGCCCGGTCATGCCACGGCGGATCGCACACCACGGCGTCCGCGGGCGCCAACCCGTTGGCGCGCAGGGAATCCCCGGCGAAGACCTCAGCGCCCGGCACGCGCAGGGCGCTGATCTGGGCACTGACCGGGTCCAGCTCCTGCCCGGCGCCGGACCCCGCCGCCATCAGCAGTGTCCCGACGCCGCAGGCCGGATCGGTCACCGGCCCGCCGCCGACCAGCCGGACCATCAGCTCGGCGACGTCCACCGGCGTCAGGTTCAGCCGCCGTGAATGCGCCTCGAAATACCGCTGGCAGAGGAACTCGAACGTCGCGGCGTCCTGTATCTCGCGCCCCGCTTCGACCAGCAGCTCGCCGAGCCGCAGATCGTCGTCCGCCGCGCGCAGCCGCTGCCAGATCCGGTCGGCCGGGGAGACCTCGAACGACTTCCCGTTGTCGCGCAACCACTTCTCGACCTCGGCGAGGGAGAACAGCGGGCTCGACGCTGTGCCGCCGACCGGGCGCGGGAAGTCCTCGTGCCGCCGTCGCCAGTTGCTGACCGCGGCCCGCCCGACGTCGACGAGCCGGGCGATGTCGCCGAGATTGACGGTGGCGTCCATGTACACAGACTAACTGCTTGTGTACTGACTTCACAACTGGTCTACTGGGGTCATGACACGATTGGGGCTGACCATGGCGACGGACGTCGGACTCCGCCGCCAGGTCAACGAGGACTCGGCGTACCTGACCCCTCAGGTGCAGGCCATCGCCGACGGCATGGGCGGGCACGGGCACGGCGACCTGGCCAGCACGATCGCCATCGACGTGCTGCGCGAGTTCGAAGACACCGACCTGGGCTTCGTCGTCGCCGAGATCGCGCGCAGGCTCGACGAGCGGGCCCCGTTCGGCTGCGGCACCACGCTGACCGCGATGCGCTGGGACGGCAGCCGCTTCCAGCTCGGCCACATCGGCGATTCGCGCGGGTACCTCCTGCGCAACGGCGAGCTGCGCCAGATCACCCGCGACCACACAATGGTCCAGGCGCTGGTCGACGAGGGCCGGATGACCGCCGAGGAAGCGGCGGAGCACCCGCGCCGCAACATGCTGATGCGCGCGCTGCAGAGCGGCACCGAGCCGCACGAGCCCGATCTCAGCTGGCACGACGCGCTGCCCGGCGACCGCTATCTGCTCTGCTCGGACGGCCTCACCGATTACGTCGAGATCGAAGCGATCCACAACGCCCTCTATTCGGATCGGGAGACCGCCGCCGCCGAACTCGTCGCGCTGGCCAACGGCGCCGGCGGTTTCGACAATGTCACCTGCCTGCTCATCGACGTCCCGTGCCGCTGAGTGGAACGAGAGACTGTTCCTGATCGGGCACAGGCGTGACAGTCGAGGCATGACCATCACCGCGGCCATCGTCGGACCCGGCAACA
Organism: Amycolatopsis xylanica; assembly: GCF_900107045.1. Classification (GTDB taxonomy): domain Bacteria; phylum Actinomycetota; class Actinomycetes; order Mycobacteriales; family Pseudonocardiaceae; genus Amycolatopsis; species Amycolatopsis xylanica. The sequence goes on along the minus strand of NZ_FNON01000008.1, from coordinate 87,830 downwards.
TCGGCACCGATCTGCTGACGAAACTCAAGCGCAGCAAGGAGATCGAGGTCGGCTACGTGGTCGGCGTGGTCGAATCCGACGGTCTCGCCCGTGCCAGGGAGCAGGGGATCAAGGCGTCCGCGGATGGCGTCGACTGGCTGCTGAACCAGGATCCCTTGCCGGACTTGGTGTTCGAGGCGACCTCGGCGAAGGCGCACCTCGCCAACGCGCCGCGCTACGCCGAGGCCGGGGTCCGCGCGATCGACCTCACGCCCGCGTATCTCGGCCCGATGGTGTGCCCGCCGGTCAACCTGCGCGAGCACCTGGACGCGCCCAACATCTCGATGATCACCTGCGGCGGCCAGGCCACGATTCCCATGGTGCACGCCGTTTCCCGGATCACACCGGTGCCGTACGCCGAGATCGTCGCCTCGGTCGCGTCACGCGGCGCCGGGCCGGGCACCCGCGCGAACATCGACGAGTTCACCCACGTCACCTCGCGCGCGGTCGCCGAGGTCGGCGGCGCGGAAAAGGGCAAGGCGATCATCATCCTGAATCCGGTGGAACCGCCGATGATCATGCGCGACACCGTGTTCTGCGCGATTTCCCCCGAAGCCGACCGGGACGCGATCACCGCGTCGGTCCACGAAATGGTCGCCGAAGTCCAGCACTACGTTCCCGGTTACACCTTGCGCGCCGAACCGCAATTCGACGATCCACGCGAAGACTGGGACGGGAACGGCCGTGTCGCTCTCTTTCTCGAAGTCAAAGGAAACGGTGACTATCTACCGGAATATGCCGGAAATCTCGACATCATGACCGCCGCCGCGGTCCGCGTGGGGGAGCTGCTCGCATGAAACCGGCATTCGATCACGACGTCCGCATCGTCGACACCACCTTGCGCGACGGCAGTCACGCGATGGCACATCAATTCACCGAAACCCAAGTGCGCGACACCGTTCGCGCGCTCGACGCGGCCGGGGCAGGCGTCATCGAGGTGACCCATGGTGACGGCCTCGGCGGTTCGTCGTTCAACTACGGCTTCTCCCGCACCGACGAGCTGAAGCTCATCGCGGCCGCCCGCGACGAGGCGAAGCTGGCCAAGATCGCGGTGCTGCTCGTGCCCGGCATCGGCACCGCCGACGATCTTCGCCGCGCCCGCGACGCCGGCGCCGACATGGTCAGGGTCGCCACCCACTGCACCGAGGCCGACGTCTCGCCCCAGCATTTCGGTGTCGCCCGCGAGCTGGGGATGGAGACGGCCGGGTTCCTGATGATGGCCCACCGGACGCCACCGGAGAACCTCGCGAAGCAGGCGCGGATCATGGTCGACGCCGGGTGTCAGGCCGCCTACGTCACCGACTCCGCGGGCGCGCTGCTCATGCACGAGGCGAAGGCCCGGTTCGAGGCGCTCGTCGCCGAGGTCGGCGACGAGGCCTGGGTCGGTTATCACGGCCACCAGAACCTGTCACTCGGGGTAGCCAATTCGGTACTCGCGTACGAGTCCGGGGTCCGCTACATCGACGGGTCGCTGTGCGCGCTCGGCGCCGGGTCGGGTAATTCCCCTACCGAAGTGCTGGCCGCCGTGTTCGACCGGATGGGTATCGAAACCGGCCTCGACGTGCTCGCCGTGACCAGCGCCGCCGAGGAAGTCGTGCGGCCCTACCTGCACCGATGGCCGAAAATGGATCGCAACGCGATCGTGCAGGGCTGGGCGGGCGTCTACTCGAGCTTCCTGCTGCACGCCGAGCGCGCGGCGGAGCGGTACAAAGTGCCCGCCCACGAAATCCTGCGCAAGTGCGGTGACCTGGGGCTGGTCGGCGGTCAGGAGGACATGATCATCGACGTCGCCATCGGGCTGGCCGCCGAAAACGGGTAAACGCTTTCGGGTGTAATTACCCTAAGAAATCGCTTAATTACCGGCCATGGCCATTTCGTAACCTGGAAAACCAACCATCGGTGGTTGACGCCCCTATCCTCGGGACCGTAAATTTCCGCCCGTTCTTTGACGCATGCGGGTGACAGGGGAGAAGTGTCCGAGCTGTTTTCCGCCGAGGTGACGCCTGCCGCCGTCGCCGAGGTGACCACCACAGGTGTCAAAAAGCCACCACCAGGCCGTTCGCCCGGGCAACTCGCCTGGCGCAGGTTCCGCCGCGACAAAGCGGGCGTGATCTCGGCCTGCGTCGTGCTCTTCTACTTCGTCATCGGGCTCGGCGCGCCGGTCATCTCCTGGCTGTACGGCAAGGATCCGTACACCCACTACGGCCTCGACCGGCCCGGCCTGCTGACCGACACCGGCATCCCGGTGAAGCCCAACGGCGGCATCGACGGCGAGTTCTGGTTCGGCCTCGAGCCGAAACTGGGCCGTGACGTGCTGATGCAGCTGGTCTACGGCATCCGGACCTCGCTGCTGATCGCGCTGGTCGTGGTCTTCATCGTCACCGCGTTCGGCGCCATCGTCGGCATCGCCGCCGGCTACCTGGGCGGCAAGGCCGACTACTTCATCGGCCGGGTCATCGACGTGCTGCTGGCCATCCCGTCGACCCTGTTCTACCTGGCGTTCATGCCGATCGCGCTCGCGCTGTTCATCGCGCCCGGCAAGGAGGCGCCGATCTGGCTGCGGGTCATCTCGCTGGTGCTGGTGCTCTCGGTCTTCGGCTGGACGCGGGTCGCGCGGCTGCTGCGCGGCCAGGTGCTCTCGCTGCGGGAGCGCGAGTTCATCGAGGCCGCGCGGGTGTCCGGCGCCGGTTCGCGGCGGATCATCTTCAAGGAGCTGCTGCCGAACCTGATCACGCCGATCCTGATCGTCGCGACGCTGGACGTGCCCGCGATGGTGACCACCGAGGCCGCGCTGTCCTACCTGGGCGTCGGGATGGTCGAGCCGACGCCCGACTGGGGCCGGATGATCCACGACGGCGGCGACTACATCAAGGCCGACATCACCTATCTGACCTTCCCCGGCATCGCGCTCATCATTTTCGTGCTCGCCTTCAACCTGCTCGGGGATTCCGTCCGCGACGCGCTCGACCCGAAGTCACACCGTTAAGAAGTCAGGGAGACAGATGAAACCGAAGAAGATCGTCGGCGTCGCGATGGCCGCGTCGCTGCTCGTCGGCGGCTGCAGCGCCGGTGGCCAGAACTCGGGGACCACCGACGCGCCCAAGAACGAGGTCAGCAAGGTCTCCCTCGACAAGGACGGGTCCCAGTCGAAGGGCCCGGCCAAGGAAGTCCCCGGCTCGCGCAAGGGTGGCACGATCACCGCGCTGTGGCGCCAGGACCAGACCCACTACGACCCGGGCCAGATGCAGACCTCGCCGGACCAGACCATCTCCGAGCTGATCTCGCGCCGCCTGACCATGTACAAGATCGAGGGCGACAAGACGACGCTGGTCGGCGACCTGGCCACCAACACCGGTGAGTCCACCGACGGCGGCAAGACCTGGAAGTACACGCTGAAGGACGGCATCAAGCACTCCGACGGCACGCCGATCGTGGCCGCCGACTTCAAGTGGGCCGTCGAGCGCTCGTTCTACGAGAAGTACAACCGCGGCTTCCCGTACATCCAGACCTGGCTGGCCGACTCGGAAGAGTTCTCGAAGGTCTACAACGGCCCGTACGACGGCAAGGAGCTCGGGAACGACAAGATCGAGGTTCCCGACGACAAGACCATCATCTTCAAGCTGCCCAAGCCGCACCCGGACTTCCCGTTCGCCGCGGCGCTCGGCACCACCGTGCCGGTGCAGAAGGCCAAGGACAGCAAGGAAGGCCTCGACGCCAACCCGCCGACCAACGGCCCGTACAAGATCGAGTCGCACGTTGTCGACAAGTCGCTGAAGCTCGTCAAGAACGAGTTCTGGGACCCGAACACCGACCCGATCCGGCACCAGTTCGTCGACGGCTTCACCATCAACTTCGGCCCGCTGCCCCCGGAGATCACCGACCGGCTGACCGCCGGCGCCGGCGACGACAAGAACGCCACCGCGCTGTACCACTCGGTGCCCGCCGAGCGCATCGACCAGGTCATGAACGACCCGAAGCTCAAGGCGCAGGTGCTCGACGTCGCGACCTCGGCGTCCGAGGTCTACTCGATCAACACCACCCGCATCACCGACGTGAACGTGCGCAAGGCGCTGCTCACCGCGTTCCCGAAGGAGCAGGCGCGCCAGACCAACGGCGGCCCGTTCTACGGCGACCTGTCGACCACGCTCGGCTCGCCCGCCAACCTCGGCTGGAAGAAGTACGACCTGCCCGGCATCACCGACGTCAACCCCAAGGGTGACCCGGAGAAGGCCAAGAAGATGCTGACCGACGCCGGCAAGCTCGGCCAGTCGATCTCCTTCGGCTACAGCCAGCAGCCGAACCGGGAGAAGGAAGCGCTCGCCATCGCGGACGGCCTCGAGAAGGCCGGCTTCAAGGTCGAGAAGATCCCGATGCAGCCGAAGACGTTCAACGACGCCCGTGACACCGTCAACAACAACCTGGACCTGTACTGGTCCTCGTGGGCGGCGGACTGGCCGACCGGCGTGACGGTCTACCCGGAGATCTACGACGGCCGCAAGATCGGTGACGGCCGCCCGAACAACTCGCACTTCAACGACCCGGAGATCAACAAGGAGATCGACCGCATCCTGGCGATCGACGACCCGATCAAGCAGGGTGACGAGTTCTCCAAGCTCGACGCCAAGATCATGGAGAAGGTCCCGGCGATCCCGTACGCCTACACGCGGCGGCTCATCATGTCCGGCACGAACGTCGGCGGCGCGTCCGTCGACACGCACGGCGTGCTGAACTTCGCGAACCTCTTCCTGAAGTCCTGACCCCTTAGCCAGCTGTCGACAGGTGGTGCCTGAAAAGACGGCACCACCTGTCGACAGCTGGCGTTTCCGGAGAGAATCCCCCCGATGTTGGCTTTCCTGGCACGCAGGGTGCTGGGCGCCGTGGTCATCCTGTTGATCATCAGCGCCATCACGTTCCTGCTCTTCTTCGCCGTACCCGGCAATGAGGTCGCCGCGCTGTCCTGCGGCAAGTCCTGCACACCCGTGCTGGTCGAGCAGATCCGCCGTGACCTCGGGCTGGACCAGCCGGTCTGGCAGCAGTACCTGGTGTTCATCGGCGGGATCTTCGCCGGGCGGGTCATCGGCGACAAGCCGTGCGACGCGCCGTGCCTCGGCTACTCCTTCGTCAACAAGGAGCCGGTGCTCGACACGGTGCTCGACCGGCTGCCGGTGACGATCTCGCTGGCCATCGGCGCGGTGGTGCTGTTCCTGATCTTCGGCGTCGGGCTGGGCATGCTCGCCGCGCTGCGCAAGGGAAAGCTCGCCGACAAGATCTCGATGATCTTCGCGCTGCTCGGCGGCTCGATGCAGATCTACGTGATGGCGCCGTTCTTCCTCTACATCTTCGTGTACAGCTCGGACCTGCTGCCTCGGCCGACGTACACGTCCTTTTTCGACAGTCCGGCCCAGTGGGTCACCGGGCTGATCCTGCCGTGGACCTGCCTGGCGATCATCCACACCGCGTACTACGCGCGGCTGACACGATCGTCCATGGTGGACGTGCTCAACGAGGACTACATCAGGACGGTGCGCGCCAAGGGCTTGAGCACCCGCGAGGTGTACGTCAAGCACGCGTTCCGCGGCGCGATGAGTCCTATCGCGACGATCCTCGGTCTCGACATCGCCGTGCTGTTCGCCGGTGCGATCATCACCGAGACCTCGTTCGGCCTGATCGGTGTCGGGCAGCTCGCGGTGAACTCCGTGTTCGCCTCGGACCTGCCGATGATGATGGGCGTGGTGCTGCTCGCCGCGACCGCGGTGGTGGTGGCCAACATCGTCGTCGACATCGTCTACGCCGTGATCGACCCGCGAATCAAGGTGGCCTGATGAGCCTGCTTTCCGTGCGCGACTTGAAAGTGCACTTCTCCACAGAGGACGGTGTGGTCAAGGCCGTCGACGGGTTGTCGTTCGACCTGATCAAGGGCCGCACGCTCGGCATCGTCGGCGAGTCCGGCTCCGGCAAGAGCGTGTCGAACATGGCGATACTCGGGCTGCACAACCCCGAGAAGACCGAGATCGGCGGCGAGATCCTGTTCGACGGGATCGACCTGACCTCGGCCTCGGAGTCGTCGATGCGCAAGCTGCGCGGCAACCGGATCTCGATGATCTTCCAGGACCCGCTGACCTCGCTTTCGCCGTATTACACGATCGGCGAGCAGATCGCGGAGACCTATCGCCGCCACACCGGAGCGTCCAAACGCGACGCCCGCAAGCGCGCGGCCGACATGCTCGGCAAGGTCGGCATCCCGGCCAGGCGCGCCTCGGACTACCCGCACCAGTTCTCCGGCGGCATGCGCCAGCGCGCGATGATCGCGATCGCGCTGTGCTGCGACCCCGACCTGCTCATCGCCGACGAGCCGACCACCGCGCTCGACGTCACCGTGCAGGCCCAGATCCTCGACCTGCTGCGCGAGCTGCAGGCCGAGTTCGAGACCTCGATCATCCTGATCACGCACGACATGGGCGTGGTCGCGCAGATGGCCGACGACGTGCTGGTGATGTACGCGGGCCGCTCGGTCGAGCGCGGCACCGTGCGCGAGGTGCTGAACACGCCGTCGCACCCGTACAGCTGGGGCCTGCTCGCGTCGATCCCGCACCTCAGCGGCGACGTCGACGTCCCGCTGGTCCCGGTGCGCGGCACCCCGCCGAGCCTGATCGACCTGCCCACCGGCTGCCCGTTCAACCCGCGCTGCGACCACGTCGGCCGCGTACCCGGAAACCTGTGCACCACGGAGCGTCCACTCTTGTCGCCTGACCTCAAGCACGCCGCGGCCTGCCATCTGTCCACTACGGACAAGGAGGCCCTGCGATGACTGAGCCCCTCCTTGAAGCTCGTGGCCTCACGATGCACTTCCCGGTCCGCGGCGGCGCCATCTTCAAGCGCCGTGTCGGCTCGGTGCAGGCCGTCGACGGCATCGACCTGACCGTCCACGAAGGCGAGTCCTTCGGCCTGGTCGGCGAATCCGGCTGCGGCAAGTCGACCACCGGCCGTCTGCTGGCCCGCCTCCTCGAACCGACGGCGGGCAAGATCACCTACGCCGGGCGCGACATCACGCACTCCTCGCGCAAGGAACTGGCCCCCATCCGGTCCGAGATCCAGATGATCTTCCAGGACCCGTATTCGTCGCTGAACCCCCGCCACACGGTCGGGTCCATCGTCGCGGGCCCCATGGAGGTCAACGACATCGACCCGCCCGGCGGCCGCAAGAAGCGCGTCCAGGAGCTCCTCGAGACGGTCGGCCTCAACCCCGAGCACTACAACCGCTACCCGCACGAGTTCTCCGGCGGCCAGCGCCAGCGCATCGGCGTCGCCCGCGCACTGGCACTCGAACCCCGCCTGATCGTCGCGGACGAGCCGGTGTCCGCATTGGACGTTTCGATCCAGGCCCAGGTCGTCAACCTGTTGCAGCGCCTGCAAAGGGACCTCGGCATCGCGTTCGTCTTCATCGCCCACGACCTCGCGGTGGTCCGCCACTTCTCCCAGCGCATCGCGGTCATGTACCTCGGCAAGATCGTGGAGGTGGCCGACCGCGCCGACCTCTACGGCAATCCCCAGCACCCGTACACCCACGCCCTGCTGTCTTCGGTCCCCGAAGCCGACCCCGACAGCGAGGCCCACCGCGAACGCATCCGCCTCACCGGCGACGTCCCGTCCCCGATCAACCCGCCGTCGGGCTGCCGCTTCCGCACCCGCTGCTGGAAGGCCCAGGACATCTGCGCGTCGGAGGAACCACCGCTGGTCCAGCTCACCTCGGCCACCTCCGGCCACCTGGCCGCCTGCCACTTCCCCGAGTCCCGCCAAGTAATCCCCGAATCCGACTAAGCCCGCCCCCCGCCCCGCCCCGCCTCGCCTCGCCTCGCCTCGCCCCGCCCGGCCCGGCCCGGCCGGCTCGGTCGGACGCTGGCGTGTCGTCCGACCAGGTACGCGTGTCGTCCGTCTGTGTACGCGTGTCGTCCACCTGGGTACGCGTGTCGTCCGTCTGTGCACGCGTGTCGTCCGTCTGGGCACAGGCCACCGGTCGTGTTCGGCCCGGGGCGGGTGGGCTAGGCGCGTGGATGGTGGGCGGGGGAGGTCTCCGGCTTGCTCTGGTTTTGGGTCTGTTGGGGTCGGATCTAGGGCGGTCCCGTATGGAAATTTCCGCTCGTGGGGTCGGGTGGTGTTTGTGCTCGCCGCGGAAATATCCATACGGACCGAGGGCACGGTGGTACAACGCCGCTTGGGCTCGCCAGAAACCTCAGGTGGTACTTGCTGCGCGCCTGGGCGTTGGTTCGGGCTGTCGTGGTCGTGGTGTGCGATGGCGGCGGGAAGGGTGATCGGGTGGGTGGTCCGGCCGAGATCTTTTGAGCGCTCGGCCCGGGTATTTGGTTGTTATGTGGGATATTCGGCCGCTGAGTGGCCGAAAAGCCTGCACAAGACCGGACGGATTTCTGTGCCAGTGCCGGTGGGCCTGGGGGCGTAGCTTGAGTACGCGGCGGCGGCACTTCTGGTGCTTTAGGGCGCGGCTGCTGCGCCGGAAGCGAGTAAAGAGGATCTGCCTCGGCCGGGTGGGCTTCCCGCGCCTGCGGTGGGGTTCAGGTTCGTGTGGTGTGCATGGTGTTGCGGCGGGGTGTGCGTGCGGGGTCGATGAACGCCGGTGGGATGAATTCGGGATGTCCGTCGCTGGCGATGCGTACTTCCCAGTCACTGTTGTGGATCAGTCGGTGGTGCCGACCGCAGAGCAGCACGAGATTATCGATCCGGGTTTCTCCATGGTGTGCCCAAAAAACGATGTGGTGGGCGGTGCATTGCTGTGGGGGCGCGTCGCAGCCGGGGAAGGCGCAGCCACCGTCGCGGATCGCGAGGGCCCGACGCTGGGCCGGGGTGGCGAGGCGTTGGGCGCGGCCGACATCGAGCGGTTCGCCGTGGGAGCCGAGGGTGACCGGGATGACTTTGCAGTCGCAGGCGAGCAGGCGTGCGTCGCTGGCGCTGATATCTCCGACCAAATCCAGGCATGCCCGCCCGATGCCGGTCTTGAGTTCGTCGAGGCCGAGGGTGACCACGACGTGCACGCTGTCTCCGGCTTGGGTGGGGATGTCGGGGTTGCCCATGCCGATGCGGACAAAGGTGGCGAACGCGTCCCCGAGGCGTTGCCATTGGGAGCGGGTGTCGCGGCCTTCTTCTTCGGTGGCGGGGCGGGGTTTGGCGAGTGGGTCCAGGGTTGCTTTCAATCGGGCGATGGTTTCGGCGTCGGTTTTGATCTTTATGCCGTGGGTGCCGTCGCGGTGGGTCACGAAGCCGAGTTCGTGGCGGGGTTCGGCTGGGTCGGGGTCTTTGGGTTCGCGCCCGTCCGGGTCGAGCCGGTCGCGCAGGTTCTTGGCGGCGTGGGTGATCTGGCGTGGTCCGGCGGTGCGGGCCAGGTTGACCAGGATCTCCTCGCCGGTCTCCCGATCCTCCGCTGACACCGTGGGCGGGAGTGCCCCGAGGGCGGCGATGATCGGATCCAGCTGCGCCGCCCCGAGATCACCATTCAATGCCGCGGCTGCTGCATGTGGTGCGAGTGCGGGAATCCGGGTGCCGCCGTCTTGGCGGGGGTTGAGGGCGCGGGCGCGGTCGACGCGGGCTTTGGCCTCGGAGTGCTTGATCTGCACCCAATCGACCAGCATCCCCGGCACCGTGGCGTAGCCGGTCACCTCCTTCACACCCCGGGATTCGATCTCGGCGAGGATTTGTCCTTGCTCGGCCTCCAGGCGCCGTTTTTCTCGTTCGCGGGCGACGTAGGCGAGCAGCAGCGTGTCTTTGTCGCAGCGCCACCATTCCGGTGGTGCTGCGGCGTCGGGGTATTCGGTGCTGATCATGCATTCCACACTACGCGAATCTAGAGTCATATGCCACTAGACACGCCGGGCTGGTCGACCCAGCACCCAGGCGGGCAGCAAGTACCAGCTGGGGTTTCCGGTGAGCCACAACGAAATCTGACCACCGTGCCCTCGGTCCGTATGGATATTTCCGCGGCGACCCCAAACACCACCCGGCCCCGGAGCGGAAATGTCCATACGGGATGTCTTTAGATCCGACCCAAACAGACCCAAAACCCAGGGACACGCAGACGCGATGGGAACTCGAAAGGCATGACCGGCCTACTCGACGATCTCAGCCCTGCCAAGGGTTTCGATCGTCCCGGGAAGGTCGTCGAAGCTCTCGGGGTCGATGGTCGTCACCGCTCCACTACTGACGTCACGCAGCATGTTCGTCAGCCCCGCGATGACCGCCCGAGTGAAGTGCTCCCGATGCCACTGACCCAGAGTCTGTGTCTGGCCGCGAACCTCGAACAGCACGGTCCCGGTTCCGTTCAGCGCGAACGAACACCGAGCCTGGCCCGGCAGGTCGCGGGCCGCGTCGTGGGGGTAGCGGGCGCCGAGGTAGCCGGCGTCGCGGATTCCGTTGAAGCCGCTGATCGCGAGCTGGCGTGAGGCGTCCTTTGTGTACACGTCGCGGTACTTGGCGTACTTCTGGCCCGGCTCGAAGAACTTGTCCGGCAACGGGGGATAGTCGATCCCCACGTCGAGGAAACGGTTGCTGCCCGCCTGTTTGACGCAGGCTCCCTGGTGGTGCAGGTCTACGTACACGTCGGGCACTTTGCCGCGCTGGGCCGTCAGGCCGACGTAGACCGAACGCAGTGCGCGGGCCTCCGGGGTGAGGAACCAGCCTGGCTGGTCCGGGGCGCCGGGGACGTCCTCGGCGCGGGGGAGGTAGCCGAGTTCGGGGTTGAAGTCGCGGTTGACGTCGAAGCCGGGGCGGGTGCGGTAATCGTCGCCCTGCAGCTGGGTGTCGAGGTAGTTCCAGGCGGGCGGGCGGCCTGCGAGCTGGGGGAAGGTGCGCTGGACTTCGGCCCAGGAGAGGTCGTTGCCGCGGCGGTCGAGTTCGGCGCCGTCGGGGTTGAGCTTGGGGACCGCGACGAAGGTGATCGTGCGGCGCAGGCGCTGGGCCTCGCGGGACTCCGAAGTGCCGAGATACTCCAATATCCGGAGGATCGCGTCGGTTCCGGTCTTCTCGTTGCCGTGGATTTCGCTGGAGACAAGGAAGACCTTCGGGCCGGTGCCGACGGTGACCTGGTGGATCCGCCTGCCACGGGTTGACGTGCCCGCCGTCTTGACGGTGACACGGCCCTTGCTTGCCCGCTCCAGCCTGCCGAGTTCGCCCACCAGTTCCCGATAGTCGGTGAACTCGTCGATCGGCAGATCCCGTGGTTCGTCACTGCATGCCGCCGGTGGCGCCTCAGCAGCGTAGGCAGCGGGTGCGGCGGCGATCGGCAGCAAGGCCAAGCCGAGCAACGCGGTCAGGACTCGAGACATACCGGGCTCCCCTCGGTGATTCATTCACCAACTTAGCGAGAGTGAGACGCCGCGGTCAGCCTCCGTTCGGCCGGTCCATCGTGAACCTCACGGCCGCGCGGTACGTGAACAGGGAGGCAGGGGAGGTGGAAGATGCTCGAACGGGAGGCCGAGCTGGCCGAGCTGTCGGCGCTCGCGGAGCGGGCGCGGGCCGGGCGGGGCGCGGTGGCGGTGATCGAAGGGCCGCCGGGGATCGGGCGGACCGCGATGCTCGACCACCTCGCGCAGACCACGGGCATGCGGGTGCTGCGCGCCCAGGGAAGCCTGCCCGAGCGTGAGTTCGGACTCGGGCTCGTCCGCCAGCTGCTGGAACCCGTGCTGGCCACAGCGGACACCCGCGAGCGTGCGCGACTCCTCACCGGCTCCGCCGAGCTGGCACTGCGGGCGCTGGACCCGCGGGCCGTCACGCCCGAAGGAGACTTCGCCGCGCTGCACGGGTTGTTCTGGCTGCTCGCGAACCTGGCCGAGCGGGAGCCGGTGCTGCTTCTCGTCGATGACGTCGACTGGGCGGACCGCGCGTCGCTCGGCTGGCTGGCGTACGTCGCGCGGCGGCTGCGGGAGCTGGCCGTGCTCGTCGTGCTGGGCCGTCGTGGCGGGGCGTTCCGAGACGACCCGGCGTTCGTGGCCGCGCGGACGCTCTCACTCCGGCCGCTCAGTGAGACCGCTGTCCGGGACATCGTGGGCGAGTCGGACGAAGCGTTCGCGAAAGAATGTCACCGGGCCACAGGCGGCAATCCGCAGATGCTGGACCGGCTGCTGGAAAGCCTGGCCAGGCACGGGGCCAGGGAAGCCGACTCCGTCGCCTGGTACGCGAGCCGCGCGTTGTCCGAAGTGATCCGGTATCGGCTGGCCGAGCTGCCGCCGCGCTGCCTGGAGATGGCGCGGACGCTCGCCATCGCGAGCGATGCCCTGGAGATGGACAGCGTGGAGGCACGCCAGGCCGCCCATCTGCTCGCCGAGTCCGGTCTGACGACCGGCGGCGCCGCGCCGCGGTTCGTGCACGAGTTCACCGCCGAGACCGTCCTCGCCGGGATGTCCGCCGACGAGGTCGAGAAAGCGCATGCTGAAGCGGCAAAACACTTGTACGACAAGGATTCCGAGGCCGAGAAGATCGCGAAGCACCTGCTCGAGACCGCGCCCGGCGACGAGGTGTGGCGGGTGATCGTGCTCGCGCAGGCCGCCCGGACCGCGCTGAGCCGGGAAGACGCCGTCAAGGCGGGCGAGCTGGTGTGCCGCGCGCTCCGGGAACACCCGGCCGACCCGCGCGATCTGCTCGACATGCTCGCCGCGACCACCCCGTGGTTCGACGCCCGCCGGGTCGCCGACACACTGACCGAGGTCGCCGCCGGAATCGACCCCCACCAGGACCCCGAGCTGTACGCGCAGGCGTATTCCGTGCTGGCGCAGGCCGTTTCCCATGGCGGACGTCCCGTCGAGGCACACGAGATCCTGGAACGCGCGGCCATCCGCGTCCGGGGCCGCGACTGCGCGCTGGTGTTGACCGCGCAACGGCTCGCGCTCTCCACGGCCAACCTCGCCACCTGGAATCCCCGCGCGGACTGGGAAACCGTCCCGATGGGTGACACGCCCGGCGAACGCGCGCTGCTCGCCATCCGGGCGTTCCTCAGCGCCGCGCGCGGTGACATCGGCGAGGGTGTCCACCTGGCGAACCTGACGCTCGACCGGGGCGTGGCGAGCGACCACACGATCTTCCCCGCCGCGACGGCCGCGGCGGGCGCGCTCCTCTACTGCGACCGCGTGCCCGAAGCCATCCGCGTGCTCGAAACCCTGCCGCGCGGATTGCCCACCGTCGTGCTGCTCACCGACGCCTACCTCCGCCACGGTGAACTCGCGAAGGCGGCGGCGCTGGCGGAATCGATGCTGGAACTCGCGCCGACGCCGTTGCTGCGCAGGAATGATCCGCTGCTCATCGCCGGGCTCGTCGACGCGTATGTCCTTTGTGGAGACTACGACCGCGCTGAGCGCGCGCTGGCCCGCTATCCGATGTACGACGGCGACCACGGCTGGAACCGCGCCCGATTCCTGCTGTCGCAAGGAAAACTGCGCATCGCTGGCGGCCGCGTCGCCGAAGGCACCGCCGCGCTGCTCGAAGCCGGGCGCCGGATGGTCGCGTGGGGCTGGGACAACCCGGCCATGGGCAACTGGCGTTCCCTGGCCGCGACTGGCGTTTACGCGCTCGGCGACCACGCCCGCGCCCGCGCGCTGGCAGGCGAGGAAGTCGAGATCGCCCGCGCGAGCGGCCTGCGCCGCAGCCTCGGCGTGAGTCTGCGCGTCGCGGGGGCCATCACACCGGGCGCGGCGGGCCTGAAGCTGGCCCGCGAGGCCGTTGACCTGCTCGAAGGCCTCGAACTCGCGCACGCCCTGATCGACCTCGGCACCGCCGAGCACATGGCGGGTGCCGTTTCCCGCGCCAGGACCGCGCTGCGCCAAGGCGCCGAGCTCGCCGAACGCTGTGGCGCCGGGCCGCTGGCCAGGCGCGGGCACGCCGAACTCCGCCGTGCCGGTGGACGCCCGCGCGGCGGGTATCTCACCGGCGCCCGCGCGCTGACCGCGAGCGAACGCCGGGTGGCCCTGCTCGCGCGGCAGGGCCACACCAACCGTCAGATCGCCGGACGGCTCCAGGTCGCCGTTCGGACCGTCGAGATTCACCTGACCAGCGTCTATCGCAAGCTCGGCATCACCGCGCGGACCGATCTGGCTACCGCGCTTCGATGACGAGCCGTAAGTCCTTCGGCGAGTACGTGCTGGTCGCCGACCACTCGAACGGCCTGTCCGGCACCGGCAGCACGTGCCAGCGCGCCGTGATCGCCGCGACCGCGAGCATCATCTCGGTCATCGCGAAGGACTCGCCGACGCATTTGTGCGTGCCCGCGCCGAACGGCAGATAGGCGTGGGACGGCCTGGCGGTTTCGGACAGCCAGCGGTCCGGATCGAACGTGTGCGGCTCGCTGAAGTACGCCGGGTGGTGGTGCAGCGCGTACGGGCTGTAGAAGACGTCCGCGTCGGCAGGGATCCGTACCCCGCCGAGCTCGGTCTCGTCGACGCAGCGGCGCGTCAGCAGCCAGGCGATCGGATACCGCCGCATCGCCTCCAGCAGCACGTTGCGGAGGTAGCCCAGCTTCGGCAGGTCCTCGAGACCCGCCTGCCGCCCCGAAAGGACGCCGTCCACTTCCTCCTGCACGCGCCGCTGGATCTCCGGCTGGGTGCTCAGCACCTGCAAGGTCCACATCAACGTCGTCGCGGCCGTCTCGAACCCGGCCAGCAGCATGGTCATCACCTCGTCTCGCAGCTGCTGATCCGACATCGACCCGGACAACGTCAGCAGCGACAGCAGGTCGCCGCGGTCCACCGGGTCCGCGTGACAGGCGGCGACGAGCCGGTCGATCAGCGCGCACAGCCCGGTCAGCGCCTCGTCGAACCGGCGGTTGGCGGGCAGCGGCAGCTTGTGCAAGAACCCGGCGGGCACGTACGCGCGACGCGCGATTCCCTGCAGCAGCACCGGAAGCGACCGCCGGATCTCGTCGGCGAACTCGTCACCAGGCAGCGCGGTGCACAGCGTCTTCGCCAGGATGCCGATGCTCACCGAGTGCATCTCGTGATTGACGTCGAGCACCTGCCCGTCATGCCAGCTCTCGGACGTGCTGGTGACGACTTCGGCGATGGCCTCCGCGTAGCCCGCGATCCGCTGGTGATGGAACGCGGGCTGGACCAGCTTGCGCTGCCGCCGGTGCAGCTGCCCGCTCGACGCGACGAGCCCCTTGCCGACCAGATTGCGCAGCTGCTCGTACAAGGGACCGCCCTTGACGAAGTTCTTCTGCCTGGTGACCAAAACCTCGCGCACCAGAGCCGGATCGTTGACCAGGTAACAGCGCTTGGGCCCGAGCCGGAAGACGACGACGTCGCCACTGTCCCGCGCGGATTCGACGAATCGCAACGGCGTGCGCGCCAGCCGCAGCGCGTGGCCCAGCACCGGAAGTCCCCGTGTCATCGGCATGGCGTCTCACTCACGATCTGCGTCTTGGTGGCCCACTGGCTGGTTTCGCCCATCGTGTAGCGCGCCGAACAGGTCGCCCACTCGATGAGCCCGGACGTGAAGTCGTTGAGCCCGTCCACGAACAGGCAGACGTCATCGCGCCAGCCGAGCGGCGACAACCGCACCTTCCTGGCGCTTTCCTCGTAGCGGTCCATTTTCTTGTCCAGCAGGCGGCAGGTGCGGTGCACGGCCTCCTGCAGGTCGCAGCCCTCGGTGCCGGCGATCACCAGCACGATGTTCTCGGTCTCGCCCTCGGCGAGATCCTTCCGCAGCGAAAGCAGGTCGTGGTAAACGATCACGCGCTCGACATCGCGGTCGCACAGGTCCTTGATCAGCTTGTCGTCGCGTGCCTGGCCGAGGTCGATCCCGAGGCTGATTTCGGTCAGCACCTGGTCCACGCGCTGCGCGATGGTGAAGCGGCGGATTTCGAGATAGTCCTCGACGCAGCCGAACCGGTAGCCGTCGATCTGCTTGAGGTCGTAAGCGATGCAGCCTTCGAGGTACCCGGAGATCGCGTCAGCGAGCCTGGTCATCATCTGCGGCGAGACGTACTCCAGCATGCTCCGCCAGACCTTCGCGAGCAGCGGTCCCCACCGGCGCTCCGAGCTGGTCGACTGGTGTGCTTGGACATCCGCGAGGCTGGCACGGAGCTTGCCGAGCGACGCGCCGGCCCTGGCCGCGTCGGCCTCGTCGTCCCGTTCGGAAAGCGCGGCGGCCAGCGTCGCGAAGTCCCAGAGCGTCCGCCGGTCGCAGGCGGGCCAGGCGATCGAGACGAGATACGGATAGTCCTTGGCGACAAAGGCTTTGCGTTGCTTCTCGGTGGTGAACAGGCCCTGATCGAGGAACCAGGCGTGGAACTCGTCGGCGACCGCTTCGTAATGCGGACTGCGGCGCAACGGATAGCGGCGGTCCAGGTCGGGGATCTCGAGTGGCATGGTCGTCACCGATCCCGTTCGGTGACCAGCGTGGCTAGCGCGATCAGGTCGTCACGGGCGGCAGGCGCCACGCCGGCCTCGTCGAGACACGCCAGCGCGGTGTGCACCTGGGCTTCGGCGACGGAATGCGCCCACGACCGGCCGCCGAGCCGTTCGATGAGCGCCGCCATGGCCAGCACGTCCCGGTGTTCCGGCGGCGCGGCGGCGAGTTCGGCGAGCTGCTCGGCGCCGCGCCCGCCCGAGGCCAGCGCGGCCGCGACCGGCAAGGACTTCTTGCCTGCCACCAGATCGGCCAGCACGGGCTTGCCGGTCACCGCCGGATCACCCCAGATCCCGAGCAGATCGTCGACGAGCTGGAACGCCAGCCCGAGATGCCAGCCGAACCGGCCGAGCGCGTTGACGGCCGACGGCGACCCGCCGCCGTGCGCGGCGCCGAGCTCGCAGGCGCAGCGCAGGAGCGCGGCGGTCTTGCCGCCCGCCATCGCGAGGCACGCGTCGAGGCCGACCGTGGCGAGCCGCTCGAACGACAGATCGAGGAACTGGCCTTCGATCAGCTCGCGCATCGCCACGGCGAGCTTGGTCGCGGACGACGGCGTGTCCGCGAGCACCTCCATGGCGAGCACCACGAGCGCGTCACCGGTCAGAATCGCCATGGGCACGCCGAAAACCGACCAGACCGTCGGCCGCGACCGGCGCAGCGCGTCGCCGTCCATCACGTCGTCGTGCACCAGCGAGAAGTTGTGCACCAGCTCGACGGCGACGGCGGGCTCGATCGCCTGCGTGGCGTGCGCGCCGACGGCCTCCGCGCACAGCAAGGTCAAGGCGGGCCGCAACATCTTGCCCGGCGTCGCGGCCGCGGGCGCGCCGCGCTCGTCGCACCAGCCGAAGTGATAGCCGGCGATGTCGCGCACGCCGCCGGGTAGTTTGTCCACAGTGGACCTGAGGCGCGGGGCCACGGTCACCCTGGTGCGTTCGAAGATCGCGTGCGCGGTCGTCAGCACCGCGATCGGGCCATGACGGAGGTCGGTCATGTTTCCGAAGTTAGGTTTCGGCGCTCCGTGAGCACACTCGGTGCGACCGAAGTCTTCGCGCCGCCCACCGAGGCCGCCCACCGAGCCCGACCGAGAGAACTAACCCGCTGACCTGCTCGTGAGTGGTATGGCCGGTTCTAACCGGTCACGCCACTCACGACCCTGCCCGATCGGGCGGACGGGAGGGCGGGCGGCGGGCGTCCATCCGGGCGAGTGAACTGAGAGAATTCACTCGTATCGCTGACTGTCGGTAGGAATTCCTCCCGATCTTGCTCGCTTTGTGTCACCATTGCTCTATTGGCGGAGTGAGGGTCCGCCAAATGGCGACGCAGCGTTAAGGGAACCGCACTTCGCGGGGCTGCGTCGGAATGGGGCGCAACAAATGATCGCCAGGGGAGGAGATCGAAATGTCCACGCCTACCGACATCAAGAATGCCATGGATCCGCAGGTCATCGATGACCTGCTGGGGGCGGAGCCGGACCTGGAACCGGACCCCAAGCCCGAACCGCAGCCTGAACCGCAGCCCAAGCCCGACCCGGGCAAGAAGGCGGACTGCGTCGACTACGGCTGCGGGCACTGACTCGAAAGTCCCTGCATACGGAAGTATTCGCCCGCCTGGCGAATAAGCTCGGCGGGCGGGCGAATATCACTACTGTCTGTGTTGTCATACTAGTGTGGCTGTGACAGGACCAGATCAAGGCAAGCTCATCCGCGAGGCTCGGGAATTACACCGAGCCGGGGTCGATGCAGCTTGCACGGCGCGGCTGCCCGATGGTCTGCGGATGATGCGGCGTGGTCTGGCCATGCTGGACTCGATCGAGTCCCCTGGGGACGGCGACTGGCTGGTCACCCGGATCCGGCTGCTCATCTCCTTGACCTATTTCTCCAGGGATGTCAGCGGGATCGAGGCGGCGCAGGCCGAGCTCGAGAAAGTCTGGCCGCTGATCGCGCAGGTGGACGACGCGCGGTTGCGCGCGGAGCTCAGCGGATCGGTCCACCACAACCAGGCGCTGATCCTGCTCGCGGTCGGGCGCAACGACGAGGGCATCGGATACCTCGACAAGTCGATCGAACTCCAGCGGGAGGGTCTGGCCACCGCGGACGATCCGGTCGTGGCGCTCGACCGCTATTTGAAGTCGCTGTTCAGCCGTGGTGTGGCGCGGACCCGCGCGGGTGATGTCCGCGGGGCGCGCGAGGACCTGACCCACGCCATCTCGCTCGCGGAAGAGCATGGCGCGCTGGGACAGGCAGCCGATTCACGTCGTCAGCTCGGCACTTTGGAACTGCGCATAGGCGATGTCCCGGCGGCGTTGCGGTGCTACGCCGAAAGCGAGCAGTTCTACGCCGAGCGTGGTGTCGCGATCCCGTTCTTCCTGCGCGTGGGGCAAGCCGAAGCACTGCTGACGGCTGGGCTGGCGGACGAGGCAGGCGCGTACTTCGACGATGTACTGCCCGCGATGCGGGAACAACGCGGTTTCACCCCCGATCTTTCGTTCGTGGAGCTGATGCGGGCCACGGCCGCGTTGCTGAACGACGAGCTGGAGCTGGCCCGGCAGATGGCGGCCTCCGCACGTAAGGGCATGGTGCGCTGGGGCTGTCAGACCTGTGCCGCGGACGCGGCGATCATCGGGCTGCGGGCGGACCTGCGGGAGGCGTTGCGGTCGGGGGAGGTGTCGCCGTCGCTGACCGCGCGGGCGTTGCGGATCGCGAAGTCCATGCCCGCCAGGCTCGCCGATCGCGCCGCGTCGGCCAGGATGCTGGCCGCCCGCCTGGAGATCCGGCGGGGCAACCTGCGGCGCGCGGCCGAACTCCTCCGCCGGATCCCGCGGCCCGGTGAGGTCACCCCCATCGACTACCGGATGCTGCGCCGCCTCTGCCGTGCGGAACTCGCCGCCGGGCAAGGGGATCGAGCCAAGGCGTTCACCGAGATCCGGGCCGGGCTGGGCGAGCTGGACCGGGTCCGCGATCGGATGGGCGGGCTGGAACTGGTGTCCGGCACCGCGCTGCACGGCCGGGAACTCGCCGGGCTGGCCATGAAGCTGGTGCTGGACGGTGGCACGGCCAGGCGCGTCTTCGACTGGCTCGAGCGGACCAGGGCCCAGACACACCGCTATGAGCCGATCGCGGGCGCCGACGACCCCGAGGTAGCGGAGCGGATCGCGGAAATGCGCGGCCTCGACCAGGCGATCCACCAAGCCCAGCACCTCGGCCACCCGACGTCGGCGTTGCGGGCGAAGTACGCGGAACGGCTGCGCGAGTCGCACCGGCTCGGCTGGGACGCCGGTCGCTGGGGCAAACCGCGTCCGGTCGCGACGGTGAACCAGGTCGCCGAGGCGCTGGGCGACCGCGCGCTGGTGAGCTTCGCGGTGTCCGATGACGCGGTGGTGGCGGTCGTGGTCGCCGACGGCGCGGTCCGGCTGGTGCGGCTCGGGTCCGCGAAATCGGCGGGGGAGCACGCGCGCAGGCTCAATGTCGACCTCAACGCGCTCGCCCCCGACCATCTGCCGCCGATGCTCGTCGAGGCCGTGATGGGCTCGGCGCGCAGGCAGGCCGAGCTGCTCGACGCCCAGCTGATCCGGCCGCTCACCATGCTCGGGCACCGTGACCTCGTGATCGTGCCGACGGGCGCGCTGTACGCCGTCCCGTGGGGAGTGCTGCCGAGCCTGCAGTCCCGCCCGGCGGTGGTCGCGCCGTCGGCGACGGCCTGGCTCGCCGCCGAGCACACCCGCACCCCGCGCGCCCGCAAGATCGTCCTCGCCCGCGGCCCCGACCTGCCCGCCGCCCGCGGCGAGATCGACAAGCTCGCCACGCATCACCAGGGCGCCAACCTCCTGTCCGGCTCCCGCGCGACCGTGAAGTCCGTCCTGCGGGCACTCGACGGCGCCAAGCTCGCGCATATCGCGGCCCACGGCGCCCACGAACCCGAGAACGCGCTGTTCTCCCGTCTGGAATTGGCCGACGGCGCCTTGTTCGCCCACGAGATCGCGGGTCTCAAACAACCGCCGCGCCAGGTCGTGCTCGCCGCCTGCGAACTCGCGCTCAACCGCATCCGCCCCGGCGACGAGGCACTCGGCTTCGCCAGCGCGCTGCTCGCCAGCGGCTCCCGCACGGTCATCGCCCCGCTCAGCCGCGTCGGCGACCAAGCGGCTGCCGCGGCGATGGACGACTATCACCGCGGCCTCGCCAACGCCACCTCGCCAGCCTCCGCACTCGCCGACGCCATCGGCGCCGACCCGTTCCGCCGCCCGTTCGTCTGCCTGGGCGCCGGCTGACCCTGGTGAATCAAGTGTCCTTTGTGGAGTGTTGGGATCACGGATCGTCATCATTTGGATGTCAACGGTCACTCCGCGCTTTCGGCTGATGGATCATGGACAGTGCCGGCCGAAGCGAGGAGGCGGGTGCGATGCCTTTCGAAGGTGAATTGATCGTCCAGGAGCTCGACGACACGTCATGGCTGCTCGTCGCGCCGCTGGTTTATGAGGGAAATAGCGAGCTGTTCAATCTGGATCCGGGTTTCGTGACGGATTTCGCGTCGGTGCCGCGCTGCCTGGTGTGGCTGGTGCCGAGGTACGGCGTCTACTCGAAATCCGCTGTGCTGCATGACTATCTGTGCGGACGGCGCGACATCAGCCGCGCCGACGCCGACGGGCTTTTCCGGCGGTCGATGCGGGAACTCGGCGTCGCGTTCGTCCGCCGCTGGATGATGTGGGCGGGGGTGCGCGGCGCGTCGAAACTGGCGGGTGCCGGGGCCGGGGAAGTGTTGCTCTGGCTGGCGGTCGCCATCCCTTCGCTGATTTTCGTGCTCGTGCCGGGATTGCTGATCATCGCCTGGCTTTTCTTCTTCTGGCTCGTCGAACTGCTCTGGTTCGTGCTGCTGAAACCGGTCAGCACCAAGCCCGTGCCGCAGCCGAGGCTGTGGATGAAAACCTGAAAACGTGAAACGCCCCGCCCTTCGAGTGAAGGGCGGGGCGCCGAGCAACCGGAGATCAGGCCACGGTCACGTGGAAGATCCTGTTGTTGCTGTTGTGCGGGGTGCTGTCCTTGTCACCGCCGTTGGAGGTGGCCATCCAGATGCCGCCGTTCGGCGCGGGCTCGACCGTGCGGAGACGGCCGTAGGTGCCGCTGAAGAACTGCTTCGAGTTCACCAGCGAGCTGCCGCTGATCTCGTGACGGTAGATCCGCTCGCCCTTCTGGCAGGCCACGTACAGCGCGTCGTGGACGATCGTGATGCCACTGCACGAACCGGAGCCGACCGGGTAGGTCTTCTTCGGTGCGATGAAGCCGCCGCAGCTGCCCGAGGTGCCTTCACACTTGGGCCAGCCGTAGTTGCCGCCCTTTTCGATCAGGTTGGTCTCGTCCATGATCGAGTTGCCGAACTCCTGCTCCCACAGCCTGCCCTGCGAGTCGAAGGCCAGGCCCTGGATGTTGCGGTGGCCGAGCGTCCAGATCGCGTTGCCGAACGGGTTGTCCGACGGGATGGTGCCGTCCGGGTTGATGCGCAGCACCTTGCCGTTGAGGTTGGACTTGTTCTGCGCGTTGTCGCCGTTCTGCGCGTCGCCGGTGCCCGCGAACAGGTACTTGCCGTCGGGGCTGAAGCGCAGGCGGCCGCCGTCGTGGAACTTGTTGCGCTGGATGCCGCTCACCAGCACCTGCTCGGTGGAGGTGAGCAGCGAGTCGGCGGCCGGGTCGTACTTGATGCGGACGATCCGGTTGTCGCTCGGCGAGGTGTGCATGATGTAGAGCCAGTTGTCGCTCGCGAAGCTCTTCGGGTTGATCTCGAGACCCGTCAGGCCGCCTTCACCGCTGGTGCTCTGGACGTTCGGCACGGTGCCGATCGTCTTCTTGGCGCCGGTGGCCGGGTTCAGGTGCACGATGGTGTGCGCGTCGCGCTGGTTGTAGAGGATCGTGCCGTCCGCGAGCGTGACGAGGCCCCACACGACGTCGTCGTCGGTGCCGACCTGCTTGACGGTGCACATGCCCTGCGACGGGGTGCACGACGAGCCGCCGGAGGTGGTGACGTCGACCGGCGGGGTGCTGGGGGCGCTTTCGTTGCCGTTGGCGTCGAACGCGGTGACCTGGAAGTGGTACGCGGTGTTCGGGGTCAGGCCGCCGACGGTGATGCTGGTGCCGTTCGTCGAGCCGACCTTGGTGCTGGTCCCGCCCGAGGCGTTGTAGACGTTGTAGCCGGTGACGCCCACGTTGTCGGTCGACGCGGTCCACGACAGGCCGACGCTGGTGCTCTGGACGTTGGAGGCCTTGACGTTCGTCGGCACGGTCGGCTTCTGCGTGTCGTTCGACGGCGGCGTCTTCACCGGCGTGGTCTCGCTGGCCTGCGAGATGTTGCCGACGGCGTCGCGGGCGTTGACGTAGAAGCCGTAGGTGACGTTGGGGTTGAGGTTGTTGCAGGTGCCCTGCAGCACGTTGCCCGCGGTGGTGGCGCACAGCTGGCCGTCGCGGAAGATGTCGTAGGCGGTGACGCCGACGTTGTCCGTCGCGGCCGCCCACTTGATGGTCGCGCTGTTCGGGGTGGCGCTGACCAGTTCCGGCTTGCCGGGCGGGGTCGGCGGCACGGTGTCGCCGCCGCCACCGGTCGTGCCGTAGACGCCGAACTCCTGCAGGGAGTAGCCGTACGCGGCGTCGGTGCGGCAGCGCTTGCTGCCGAGCATGCGCACGTAGCGGCCGTCACCGCTGACCGTGGTGAGATCCTCGACGCCGCCCTGGCCGGTGGTGGTCGAGTAGATCTTGGTCCAGGTGGTCTTGTCGTTCGAGACACCGATCTCGTACGCGGTGGCGCAGGATTTGTCCCACTGCAGCCGGACCCGGCTGACATGGGCGGTCGCGCCGAGGTCGACATAGATCCAGGACGGATCGATGTTGGCGGTGCTGGCCCAGCGGGTCGCCGAGTCGCCGTCGACCGCGGCGGCGGCGCTGCAGCAGCCGCTCTGCGTGGACGCGGTGACCGGTTTGCCCTGCGACAGCAGGGGATCCGCGGCGTTCGCCGCCGTGGCGGTCGCCATGATCGTCACGGCACTGGCCAGCACCGCGAGCATCCGAATACGTCGTTGCATTCTGAAATGCGCCTCCTATATCAAACGCCTTCCACTGACCGATAACCCCGGTCCTGGTGAATACGCGCACGGCGCGGAACGCCACGGCGGCAGAGGCGGATGCCTGCCGGGCTTGCGGTGGGCGATGCGGGGGAGCCGGGGATTTCAGTTGAAGGTGTTCTTGATCCTGATCGGCCCAGACTACGAGCGAAACATCGGACGAGTCAATCCGCTGGCTGCCCCAAGAGTCTCGTGGAGGCCCGCTAGCTGGGGATAGGTAGGATGAACAGATCTTGAACGCCGGGCGTCACCCGGATTCACCATTGCTCGAAACGGTGTTGTGAATCTTATGGCCCCAATTAGGTCAAAATCATTCCCTGGCGCAGCCTATTGGCCAGACGACGGTTACCGGAATAGCGCGTTCGCGGGCCGCTTGGACCACGTCGGCCGTTCCGCCGTGGCCGCCTGCCGGCTTCCCGTCCCATACCGCGACCAGCATGTCCACTGTGGACAGCACCTGCTCGCTCGCCGCCATGTACGCGGCGCTGCCCGACTCGGCGAACGGCATGGTGCGCACGGTGGCCGCCGCGCCGAGCAGCGCGTCGAACTCGGCGAGGTTGCCGGGTTTCACCTTGCGCTCGCGGTAGTCCGCCGCGGGCAGCACGACCTCGATGCGGCCGCCGAGGTCGAGCACCGCCCGTGCGAACAGCTGGTCCGCGCCGCGCGCCAGGCAGGTCACGCCGACCAGGTCCGGCTGATCGGCCAGCAGCGCACGCAACTGGTCGGAGATCAGCCCGATACTGGCAGCGCTGAGCGTGGTGTGTCCGGTTATGCCGATGCGCAAAGGTCTCCTCGCTAGCATGCGATGAGCGTGGAAACGGCTTCCCTGGCGTCTCGCATGGCCGGAACGGTGGTGAACGGGGCGGCTTCGCGGTGGAAGTCCCGCAGCTTCGTGCCGACGCGTCCGCCGGTCCAGGTGCCCGCGAGCGGCAGTGCCCGCAGCACCAGTTCGGCCGCGCGGTCCGGCTCCTGGGTGATCAGGTGCGCGCGGGCCAGCCCGATCAGGTCGAACACCTGGTTGCGCACCCTGGCGGGATCGCGCAGGGCGAGCGCTTTCCCGATGTACTCCTGCGCATCGCGGGCGTGGCTCGCGTCGAACCGGGCGAGGTCGCGGTAGCGGGCGCCGATCACGCCGGCGAGCTCGGCCTCGTCGAGGCTGCGCGCGGACGGGGTCACCGCGTCGATGTCGCGCACGCCCTCGGCGTGGTGGTCCTCGGCGAGGCCGACCGTGCGGCGGAACGCGCGCGCGTCCCCGAGCAGCGCGTACGCCCACGCCTCCCTGGTCGCGAGCACCGCGCGCAGCCTGGGCGTGGCGGTCCGGCGGGTGCCGTACTGGGCGAGCTGGACGATTTCGAGCCCGTCGTCGGGGTGGCCGAGGTCGTAGCACTGCCGGGCCAGCGAGGCGAGCGCGACGGCGGCCAGCGCGTCGTCACCGGCGGCGTGCGCGAGCTGCGCGGAAAGGATGAAGTACCGCTGCGCGGTCGAATGCAGCGCGGCGTCCCAGGTCATCGAGGCCGCGACGTCGGCGAGCTCGGCGCCGATCCGGAACGCGCGCAGCGTCTCCGGGGTGCCCTGCGGCGCGGCGCGGAGCCTTCTCGTGTGCGTGTTGAGCTGCGCGACCACCGCTGTGCGGGCGAGCGTGCCGTTGCGGGTGTGCCAGGCCCGCAGGGTGGCGGTGAGCTGCTCGGCTGACTCGAGTTCCTCCTCGGTGAACGCGGTGCCCCTGCCGTGCCCGACGACGGTCGGGCGTAGGAAGGGTTCGAGTTCGCCCGCCAGCGCGGCCCCCATGAGGGTGGCCGCGCCGGCTAGGACCGTGCGTCGTGTCGGTGGCGTCAAATCGTCCCCCGTTACAGCCGTCGCGCGTTCGGCGACCAGTTCGGCGTCCCATTGCGGACTGGTGACCGTGCTGGGCGCGGGTGTCGGCCCCCGATCCGCTCGCCGGGGTGGCCGGAAACCGAGCGCGGCGTCGTCCTGCGCGGCGAGCACGTGCCTGAGCCCCGACCGGTAGGCCGCGTTGGGCCAGCGTGCTACGCCGCGTTCGAGCTTGGCGAGGTAATGCGCGTCGAGCTCGTAGCGTTTGCCGGTTTCCCGCCAAAGCCACTGGTTGACCGCCGAAGCCACTTCGGCGCGGCTGGCGTGTTCGCCGGGCGCGCCGGGGGACGGCAGCCGGTGGCGCGCCGCCCGGAGTAGATGATTGGGTTCCGGCATAGTCGACCTCCCAATAGTGTGAAGTCTAACCAACCAGACACGCTGAGTCACGATCTCGTGAATCTGCCCCAGGTTTCCCCGTCGCGCCCGCGTCACCCCCGCTCGCTGGCGTTCCACTCCGTGGGAACTCGTTGCACAGTGGTCAACGGTGGCGCGAATCCCCGCTCACCGAGAAAGCCGGCCCGTACGGAACGCCCTCGCCGCTTCCGTGCGGGCCGGTGACCATCCGGGGTGGATGATGGAGGATGAGGCTTTCGTGGCCTATCCGGAGCTCAAAAGGCTGGCCAGACTGCGGGACGTGGGGTGGACGTTCCATCCGGCGCACGACGATTCCGGGGAACTCGTCCAGGTCAACGGCGTGCGGAGCTGGCCGGGTGGCCAGGCCGACGCGTTGCGCGTGCGCTACACGACCGACGCGGCCGCCATGCGCTGCGATCCCGGCGGACAGGTGCTCTGGACCGCCGAGGGAAGTCTCGACGACGTCGTCGATGGACTCCTGGACCTTCCCGATCCCTAACCCCGCCCGTCGCCCACCACCACCCTCAACGGAGGCGCTGCGCGCCGCAGTATTTTCTAGCGGTGCTCATGGGACAGCTGCGTGCCGAAATCTCCGACTACGCGCGGAGGATGGCCGCCGACGGCCTGGTGGTCGGGACTTCGGGCAACGTGTCGGCCCGCAGGGGCGACCTGGTGGCGGTGACGCCCACCGGCGTCGACTACGCGGCGCTCGGCGCGGCGGACATCCCCGTCGTCTCGCTGGACGGGACGGTCGTGCACGGGGCGCTGAAGCCGACGAGCGAGCTGCCGATGCACCTCGCGCTCTACCGGACCGCGGCCGACCCCGACGGCGCCCCGATCACCGCGGTGGTCCACACGCACGCGCTGCACGCGACCGCGGTGTCCACTTTGGTCGATGAGGTGCCCGCCGTGCATTACGCGGGCGCGCTGATCGGGCCGTCCGTCCGGGTCGCGCCTTATGCGACCTATGGCACCGAAGAGCTGGCCGAATCAATGCTCGGGGCATTGGCGGGACGCCGCGGCTGCCTGCTCGCGAATCATGGGACGATTACCTTCGGTTCGTCGCTCGCCGACGCATATGGGCGGACCCGTCAGCTCGAATGGCTATGCCAGGTCTGGCTCACCGCGCGGGCGGCAGGCACGCCCCGGTTGCTGCCGCCGGAGGAAATCGAACGTGTTGTGGCCAAACTCCGCGGATATGGCCAAAAGGGGTGATGAGCCGCGCATTCCCGTTGGCCGGTACCGCTAGGGTTCGGGGATGACCAGTGGAAGACGCCGTGCCCGCCGAGCGCTGGGTTCCTTGCTACTCACGGGTTTGCTGGCGCTGACCTCGGCGTGTGGTGACTCGGAGGCCGACTCGGCAGGCAAGACGGTACTGACCTGGTGGGACTATTTCGGCTATTCGCCCAGCGCCGACAACGCGGTGAAAAGCTTGATCACGCGGTACGAGAAAAGTCACCCGAATGTGACCATCAGCAGGACGGTCATCCGATTTGGCGAGTTTCGCGCGAAACTGCAGGAAGCCGCCAAGAACGGCACATTCCCCGACCTCGCCGCGATCGACAACGCGGATGTGCCGGTGTTCGCGAAACAGGGCGTGCTGACGGATCTGACTTCGCGCATGCAGATGTGGGACGCGCTCAAGGAGTATCTCGACCCGGTCGTCCAAAGCGTCCAGCTGGACAAGCAGTTCTACGGCGTCCCGTTCCGCAGCAACACCACGGCGCTTTGGTACAACAAGGACCACTTCACCGCCGCCGGCATCCCCGAGCCGCCGAAGACCTGGGACGACCTCGTCGCCGACGCCCGCAAACTCACCACCGGCGACCACTCCGGGCTGTGTTTCTCGGCCGCTGCCAACGAAGAAGGCACTTTCACGTTCCTGCCGCTGCTGTGGCAGGCGGGCGGGGACCTGCGCGGCCTCGGCGACAAGGCGAGCGTGACCGCGCTGAGCCTGGTGGACAAGCTGATCAACCAGGACAAGAGCGTCCCGAAGTCCATGCTGCAGTCCGGCCAGTCCGAGATCGGCCGCGAGTTCGGCGCGGGCCGCTGCTCGATGATGATCAACGGCCCGTGGGTGCTCAGCTCGGTCGAGCAGGTCAAGTTCCGCTGGGACGTCGCGCTGTGGCCGACCGGCTCCGGCGGCAACTCGGCCTCCCCGCTCGGCGGCGAGGTGCTCGCCGTCGGCAAGGGCAGCGCGCACGTCGAGGAGGCGTGGGACGTGGCCAGGTGGATCGCCGACCCGGGTAACAGCCGGACCGAGCTGGGGAAGGGCCTGTCCGGCATCCCCAACCGCAAGGACACGGTCACCGACCAGGCCTGGGCGTGGAGCCCGATCATCCCGGTGTTCGCGCACCAGATGCTCAGCGCCCGCGCCCGCGGCATCTACGGCGACAAGTACCCCCAGGTCTCGCAGGTGGTATGGACCATGGAGCAGCAGGTGCTGGCGCACGCCCGCCCGCCGGAGGAAGCCGCGGCGGCCGCGGGCGCCCAGGTGAAAGGCCTGCTCGGCTGAGTCGTGAGTGTTGCGGCCGGTTCTAACCGGCCGCAACACTCACGACCCCTTAGGCGCGCTCGTCGGTGCCGGGGACCTTGGCGGTGCTGATGGCGATGCGGTTCCAGGTGTTGATGGTGAAGATCAGCGCGAGCAGGTGGGCGAGTTCGGTCTCGCCGAAGTGCCGCGCGGCGGTCGCGTAGACGTCGTCGGGCACGCCGCCGGAAATCCGCGTCACGGCTTCCGCCAGTGCGAGTGCCGCCTGCTCCTTCTCGCTGAAGAAGCTCGAGGCGTCGCGCCACACGGCGATCATGTGCAGCCGCTCTTCGCTCTCGCCTGCCTTGCGGGCGTCCGAGGTGTGCATGTGCAGGCAGTAGGCGCAGCCGTTGAGCTGCGAGGCGCGGATCTGGACCAGCTCGACGAGCGCGGGGTCGAGCTCGGCGCGGGCGGCGGCGTCGAAGCCGATCAGGGCCTTGAAGGCCTTCGGCGCGGTCTTGGCGAAGTTGATTCGGTGCGTCATGGAGATCAATCTACGGCCGATTTTGACCCGATGTATGGTGCATTCCGATGGAAGAATCATGGGTCAATTCGGTCGACCTGCACCTCGACCTCGCGGCGGCCGGGAGCAAGCGCGCGGCGCTCATCGGGGCGCTGCGCGAGGCCGTCGGCAGGCTCCCGGCCGGTACGCGGCTGCCGCCGTACCGGTCGCTGGCCACGGATCTCGGCATCGCGCGCAACACGGTCGCCGACGCGTACGCGGAGCTGGTCGCGGAGGGCAGGCTGACCGCGCGCCAGGGTTCCGGGACGCGGGTTGCCCAGCGTGCCGTGCCCGTCAAACCCGTGCGGGTGCCGAAGAAGCCGCCCGCGGCCAAGGTCGTGCACAACCTGCGGCAAGGCCAGCCGGACGCGGCTTCGTTCCCGCGTGCAGACTGGCTCGCGTCCGCGCGCCGGGCGTTGACGGCCGCGCCGTCCGAGGCGTTCGGGCCGGGGGATCCGCGTGGTCGCGTGGAACTGCGCGTCGCGCTGGCGGACTATCTCGGGCGGGCGCGCGGGGTGCGGACGTCGGCGGACCGGATCGTGGTGTGCTCGGGGTTCGCGCACGCGCTCAGGCTGCTGTTCCCGCACGTGCTGACCGGTCCGCTGTCCGTCGAGTCGTACGGCCTGCCGTTCCACTGGTCGTTGCTGCCGCGTGCTTTCCCGCTGCCGCTGGACGAACGCGGTGCGCGAGTGGCGGAACTGACCACGAAGACGGTCTTGCTGACGCCCGCGCATCAGTTCCCGACCGGCGGTCCACTGCATCATGAGCGGCGCGCCGAAGTCGTGGCGAGGGGCGGCCTGGTCATCGAAGACGACTACGACGGTGAGTTCCGGTACGACCGCCAGCCGGTCGGCGCGGTGCAAGGCCTCGATCCCGAGCGCGTGCTGTACATCGGCTCCGCGAGCAAGAGCCTGTCACCCGCGCTGCGTCTCGGGTGGATGGTCCTGCCCGAGCATCTGGTCGGGAAAGTCCTTGCGGCCAAAGGGGAACGCGAAGCCTGGGCGAGCGTGCCCGACCAGCTGACACTCGCGGACTTCATCACTTCCGGCGCCTACGACCGGCACATCCGCCGGATGCGCCTGCGCTACCGGCGCCGACGTGATCAGCTCGTCGACGCGCTTTCGCCGCACATCGGGGTCACCGGGATCTCCGCCGGGCTGCACGCGGTGCTCCGGCTGCCGCCCGGCACGGAGGCGTCCGTGGTGAAAGCCGCCGCCTGGCAAGGGATCGCGCTCGACGGGCTGGCCGCGTTCCGGCATCCGGACGCGACCATGCCCGCGTTCGACGGACTGGTCGTCGGCTACTCGACTCCACCGGATCACGCTTATGGCGCAGCGCTGGAAGCACTGTGCCGGGCCCTTCCTTGATCTACCGTGGCGGGTATGAAGGTTGCGGGTATGAAGGTTTTCGTCACGGGCGGCACCGGCGCGATCGGCGGCCACGTCATTCCCACGCTGATCGCGGCCGGGCATGAGGTGTCCGCGCTCGCCCGCTCACCGGAGAAGGCCGCGGTGCTCACCGGGCAGGGCGCGAAGCCGGTTTCGGTGTCCATCT
Organism: Amycolatopsis xylanica; assembly: GCF_900107045.1. Classification (GTDB taxonomy): domain Bacteria; phylum Actinomycetota; class Actinomycetes; order Mycobacteriales; family Pseudonocardiaceae; genus Amycolatopsis; species Amycolatopsis xylanica. The sequence goes on along the minus strand of NZ_FNON01000008.1, from coordinate 57,485 downwards.
TCGATACGAAGGCGCTGACGAAGGCGTTCGCGGGGCACGACGCCGTCGTCAACCTGGCCTCGTCGATCCCGCCGATGACGAAGTTCCTCTACGCCAGCGCGTGGAAGGACAACGACCGCATCCGCACGCTCGGCTCGGCCGCGGTCGTCGACGCCGCGCTCGCCGCCGGCGCTGGCCGGGTGATCCAGGAATCGGTCAGCATGCTCTACCGCGACCACGGCCCGCGCTGGGTCGACGAGGACGCGCCGGTCGACGATTATCCGATGACCCAAGGAAATCTGGCCGCCGAGGCCAACGCGAAGCGGTTCACCGGGGCCGGTGGCGCCGGGATCGTGCTGCGGCTCGGCTGGTTCTACGGGCCGGGCGCCGCGCACAGCGAGCAGATCCTCGCACAGGCGCGCCGCCGCGTCGGGCTGGTGATGGGCGCGCCGGGCGGTTACGTCTCGTCGATTCACATGACCGACGCGGGCAGCGCCGTCGCCGCCGCGCTGACCGCGCCCGCCGGGATCTACAACGTCGTCGACGACGAACCCCTGACCAAACGCGAGTTCGCCGACGCGCTCGCCCGCGCGGCCGGGAAACGGTCGTGGGTACGCGGCCCCGGCCGGGTCGCGCTGGTGCTCGGCGACCGGGTCACCTCGCTGACCCGGTCGCTGCGGGTGCGCAACACCCGGTTCCGGACCGCCACCGGCTGGCGCCCCGAATACCCGAGCGCCCGCGAGGGCTGGATCGCCACCGCTAAGCAGGTTTGACCTCGGTGGCCGGGTTGCCGTCGACGGCCGCGCTCAGCTGCGGCACCAGGCGGTCCAGTACGAACGGCAGGCTCAGCACGGAGACGAACGACAGCGCGCGGCCGTAGTCGGTCGGGCTGTCGACCAGGACGTCGCGCTTCTCCTTGGCCACGCGGAGCCCGCCGTACAGCGGGTCCTTCGTGAGCTGCGCGCGACCGGGTTCGAGACCCTCGACGATCCAGACGAGCGCGTCGGCGTTGAGCAGATCGGTCCGCTCGGCGCTCAGCGTCGCGCCGAACTTGCCGCCCATCACGTCGTCGAGACCGGCGGGCGGCTTGAACCCGAGCGAAGCGAGCACGCGGGACCGCGGATCTTGGCTCCCGTAAACGAAATATCCCTCCCACATGGTCGCCATCAGCCCGGTGGCGCCGGCGAACTCGGGATGCTGGGCGCGGATCCCGGCGAACTTGGCTTCGAGGTCGTCGACCAGTTTCCGTGCCTGCGCGGGCTTGCCGACGGCGACGCCGACGTTCTTCGTCGCCTCCTGCCAGCCGACGCCGTAGTCGGGGTACGCCTTCGGCTGCGCGATGACCGGCGCCATCTTGGACAGCTTGTCGTACTGCTCCTGCGTCAGGCCCGAATATTGGGCGATGATCAGATCGGGGTGCAGCGCGGCGATCTTCTCGTAGGCCGGGACCTCGCCGCCGGGCAGCACCTGGGGGAGCGGCGCGGAGCCGAGCTTGTCCTTGGCCCACGGGCCGATCGCGCCGGGGTAGCCGCCGAACCATTCGGTGGTGGCGATCGGGACCACGCCGAGCGCGAGCAGCGCGTCCTGCTCGGTCAGCCCGACGGTCAGCACGCGGCGCGGCTCCGCCTTGACGGTGGTGCTGCCGTACTTGTGCTCGACGGTCGCCGGGAAGGCGCCCGCCTCGGCGGCACTCGCGCCGGGCGCGGCGGTGGTCTGGTTCGCTGGGGTGCCACAGGCGGCGGTGAGCAGCAAAGCGCACAGCGCCAGCGCTGTTTTTCGAGCCATCGGTACCTCCATGATCAGCAGCTTGTCAGGTTAGCCTAACCTTATGAGCGTGATCTCAGTCCGCCGGTTCGGAGCGCTGCTGGCCGCACTGGCGGTGCTCGCTCTGGTGTCCTTGCTCAGCCTGTGGATCGGGTCGAAGAGCATCCCGTTCGGCTCGACGCTCTCGGTGCTGCTGCACCACGACGGGTCGCCGGAGGCCGCGATCATCCACGACCTGCGGGTGCCGAGGACGCTGCTCGGCATCCTCGTCGGCGCCGCGCTCGGCCTGGCCGGAGCCGTGCTCCAGGCGATGACCGGCAACCCGCTCGCAGATCCGGGGCTCTTCGGCATCAACGCGGGCGCGGCCGCCGCGGTCGTCTCCGGCATCGCCTTCGCGGGCGTGGCGAGCGTCTCGGGGTACGTCTGGTTCGCCTTCGCGGGCGCGGCGCTCGCGGCGATGCTCGTCTACGGCGCGGGTTCGGCGGGCGGCGGGGTCACGCCGGACCGGATCCTGCTGGCGGGCGCGGCCGTCACCGCCGTGCTCATCGCCTACGTCTCGGCGTTGCTGATGCTCAACACGGAGACGTTCAACCAGTTCCGGTTCTGGAGCGTCGGTTCGCTGTCCGGGCGCCGGATGGACGTGGTCACCGCGCTCGCGCCGTTCATCGCGGCGGGCATCGTGCTCGCGCTGTGCCTGGCGCGGCCGTTCAACGTGCTCGCGCTCGGCGACCAGCACGGCCGTGCGCTCGGCGTGCGGGTCGGCAGGACCAAGGCGCTCGGCGTCGTGGCCGTCACCGTCCTTTGTGGAGCGGCGACGGCGGCGGCCGGGCCGATCGCGTTCGTCGGGCTGGCCGTGCCCCGTGCGGCCAGGCTGCTCGTCGGGCCCGACCAGCGCTGGGTTTTCCCGCTTTCCGCGCTGCTCGCGCCGATTCTGCTGCTGCTCGCGGACATCGTCGGCAGGGTGGTGATCGCGCCGGAGGAACTGCAGGTGGCCATCGTGACGGCGTTCCTCGGCGCGCCGGTGTTCATCGCGCTGGTGCGCCGATGATCCGCCGGGGCGCGCTCGTGCTGGCGGTGCTCGCGATCAGCGTGCTCAGCCTGGCCAGCGGCGACTATCCGCTCTCGCTCGGCGAGGTCTTCGGCGCGCTGACCGGCACCGGGGACGCGCAGTTCATCGTGACCGAGTTCCGGCTGCCGAGGCTGCTGGCCGGGCTGCTGGTCGGCGCCGCGCTCGCGGCGGGCGGCGCGATCACGCAGAGCCTGTCCGGGAACCCGCTGGGCAGCCCGGACATGATCGGGTTCACCGAGGGCGCCGCGACCGGCGCGCTGCTGCTCATCGTGCTGACCGACGCCGGGACGGCCGAGACCTCGGCGGGCGCGCTGGCGGGCGGTTTCCTGACGGCTGTGGCGATCTATCTGCTCACCTACCGGCGCGGGGTGCAGGGTGTCCGGCTGGTGCTGGTGGGGCTCGGGGTGTCGGCGATGCTCATCGCGGTCAACTCGTACCTGATCACCCGGGCCTCGCTGCGTGACGCGGCCGCGGCGCAGTCCTGGCTCGTCGGCGGGCTGAACGGGCTCGGCTGGGAACACGTCGGCCCGGTCGCGGCGGCGGTGGCCGTGCTGCTGCCGCTCGGGCTCGTGCACGGCAGGCGGATGGCGTTGATGGAGATGGGGGACGACGCCGCGACCGGTCTCGGCGTGCCCGTCGAGCGCACCCGGCTGGTGCTGCTCACGGTGAGCGTCGGCCTGACCGCCTTCGCGACCGCCATCGCCGGCCCGATCGCGTTCGTCGCGCTCGCCGCGCCCCAGCTGGCCAAGCGAGTGGTCGGCTCGCTGCGCGTCGGGGCGTCCGCGCTCGTGGGCGCGCTGCTGCTCGTGACGTGCGATTTCCTTACCCAGCGGCTGTTTCCGGCCGCGAGCCTGCCGGTCGGGATCGCGACCGGGCTCGTCGGCGGGCTCTATCTGCTGTGGCTGCTGATCGGCGCCTGGCGCCGCAAGCGGGCCTGAGCCGATCTGCATGGTGCAGAGTTCAGGCGGCCAGCTGACGTACTCGCGATGATCATCTTGCCGGTGCGGTGCCCGCTGCCGGATGTTGCGTGCGAACACTCGCGCTACCTCGCCGGAGTTGACCATGGCTCGTTGGGATTGGCAGGCCCCCACCGAAGTTCTGACCGGGATCGGGGCGCGGCGGCGCGCCGCGCGAGCGCTGGCCGGTCAGTCGAAACGGGTGCTCATCGTGTCCGGCTCCGACGCCTGCCGGGACGGGCTCGTCCAGCGCTGGTGTTCGTCCCTTGTGGACGCCGGCCTGCGGACCGTGCCCTTCCCGCTGGACCGCGCCGGGCTGCCGGAAGTGCTCCGCCTGACCGAAGCCGCCCGCTTCGCGGAGGCCGACACCCTGCTCGCGATCGGCGACGACCGGGTGATCGACGTCGTCAAGGCGGCCGCGTTCGCCGCGACCAACCCGGGCTTCCGTGGCTGCCACCGTCCACTGCGGACGGTCGCGGTGCCGACCACGGTCGGCACGGCCAGTGAGGTCAGCCCGGTCACCGTGCTGGCCGACGGCGATCGCCGCCTGGTCTTGGACAAACCCGCTTTCCGCCCGGCGCTCGCGGTGCTCGACCCCGAGTCGACGGCCACCGCTTCGACGCGTTCGGTCCTTTATGGAGCGGTCGAAGCGCTCGCCAGGCTGCTGGTGCCCGCGATGAGCGAGCCTGCGGGCTCCCGCATGGCCGACGAGATCACGGTCGCGCTGGCCCGCTGTGTCCTCGCGGACGCGGACACCGTCGCCGCCCGCCTGCCGGAGGACATGCGTGTCCCGGCCATCCACCGCCTCGCCGTCAGCAGCGCGGCCACGGTGACCAACTGGGCCTCCTACGGCCGCTGCGACGGGCAACACCGGCTCTGGCGCCTCGCCACGCCGATCGCGGCCGTGCTCGACATCCCGGCTTCGGCGGTGCTCACCACCTTGCTCGCGGACTGGGTGAGCACCAAGGACAATCCGATCGGCCCTTGGCCTGGCCGGGTTTCCGAGGTGCTCGGCATGCTGAGCGGCGGTTCGGCGGTGTTGGACCCGGGGGAGTGGGTACGCCAGCGCCTGGCGGCCTGGACATTGCCGGATCGGCTGTCCTACCTGACCGAGGGCGACCCCGGCGCCTGCGACCTGGCCGACCTGGTCTGGGCGGACGCGGCGCCCGGCTTCCCCGGCGCCTGCCGCGAAGACCTGGCCGCCTTCTTCGAAACCACGGTCACCCCGGGATAAAGCGGGCTTTACGCCACCCCGGGATAAAGCCCGCTTTATCCCGGGCCGTCGACGAGCTTCCCGAGTATGCGGTCCAGGGTCTCCAGCTCCGAGGCGGACAGGGCGAGGAGGGGCTCGGGGGGCGCGCCGACGATCTTCCTCGCGCGTTCGGCGTCCTTCAGGCCCGCGGGGGTGATGGAGACGATCTTGCGGCGGCGGTCGTCCGGGTGGACGGTCCGCTCGGCCAGGCCCCGGCGCTCGAGGTCGTCGACCACCAGCGTCGTGTACGGCCGGTCGGTGACCAGCCGCTCGGTCAGCTCCGTCAGCGTCATCGGCCCCTTGGCGATGTACCCGAGTGCCTTGATCTTGATGAAGCTCATCCCGAGCGCGGCGCAGACCTCGTGCCGCCGGTCGTGCTGCTCCAGCACCACGGTGCGCAGGCGCTGCCAGACCTGTGCCGCGTCGCTCATGCCGTCTTCACCAGCGATTCCTCCAGAAAGTCCACCGAGACGGCCGAAGCGGTCGCCCGCGCCCAGCGGCCCGTGGTGAGCACTCCGAGCGCGATCACGATGAGGCCGCACCCGAAAATGATCCACCAGCCCAGGTGACTGGCCGCCGCGAACCCCGTCTCGAACGGGCCGGAGATCTGCGCGGTGACCACCGAGCCGATGACCGCGACGCCGAGCGACGCGCCGACCTGGCGGCTGGTCGACGCGACCGCCGCCGCGACGCCCGCCTGTGACCTGGGCATTCCCGAGACGGCGGCGTTGGTGATCGGCGCGTTGAGCATGCCGAAGCCGATGCCGAACACGACGTACGCCAGCACGAGCTGCGCCACCGGCGTCTGCGCGGTCATGCCGGTCAGCAGCAGCGCGGACAGCGTCAGCCCGGCGCCCGCGACCAGCAGCGGCAGCCTCGGTCCACGGGTGCTCACGATCCAGCCGGACACCGGCGCGAACCCGGCGGTCATCGCCGCCATCGGCAGCGTCAGCAGACCCGCGTGCAGCGGGGAAAGCCCGCGCACCTCCTGCAGGTACAGCGAGTTGAGGAACAGGAACCCGGCCAGCGCGGCGAACCCGCTGATCGCCGTCAGCGTCGCGCCCGAGAACGGCGCGCTGCGGAAGAAACGCAAGTCCAGCAACGGTTCCTCGCGTCGCTGTTCGTACCAGATGAGCGTCACCAGCGAGAGCACCGCCAGCGTGAACGCGCCGATGATCAGCGGCGACGACAGGCCCTGGTTGGGGCTTTCGATGATCCCGAACGTCAGGCTCGCCAGCAGCAGGATGACCAGCAGCTGCCCGACCGGGTCGATCCGGCGGGCGCGGGCGGCGCGCGACTCGGGCACGAACAGCGCGGTCAGCACCAGCGCGACCGCGCCGACCGGCACGTTCATCCAGAAGATCGACCGCCAGCCGACCGACTCGACCAGCAGGCCGCCGACCATCGGGCCGACGGCCATGCTCAGCCCGACCACGCCGCCCCAGACGCCGATCGCGCGGGCGCGCTCCTTCGGCTCGGTGAAGGTGTTGGTGATGATGGACATCGCGACCGGGTTGAGCATCGACCCGCCGACCGCCTGCAGCATCCGGAACACGATGAGCAGCGCGGCGTTCGTCGCGATGCCGCACAGCAGCGAGCCGAGGCTGAACAGCACGAGCCCGGTTTGGAAGGTGCGCCGCCTGCCGATCCGGTCGGCCGTGGAGCCCGCGAGCATCAGCAGGCTGGCCAGCACCAGCGTGTACGCGTCGATCGTCCACTGCAGGCTGGACACCGACGCGTCCAGGTCGCGCCGGATCGACGGCAGCGCGAGGTTCACGATCGTGCTGTCCAGGCCGACGATGAACAGGCTCATGCAGCAGATCGCCAGTACGCCGAGCTTGCGGCGGTGGCTCAAGTCTCCCATATGCTTATAGTCCTACAACGTTTATAGAGATACAACTAGTTTCGCTGTAGGTCAGATCACGTAGGCCAAGTGCTGTCTCACAGGGGGACGCGTCAGGAACGGGATAAAGCGGGCTTTACTCCACTCCGGGATAAAGCCCGCTTTATCCCGGTCTTACCGGCCTCGGGTGTGCACGGCGGCGACCTCGGCGTCGGTCAGCGCCCGGTCGTACACCCGGACCTCGTCGACCGAGCCGTTGAGGAAGTCGACGGGGTTCCCGCCGTACTTGCCGCGCCCGATCACCGTGTTGCCGGTCGTCTTGTCGGTCAGGCAGGCGTCGCGCACGGCGGCGGGCTGCCCGTCGACGTACAGCTTGAGCTGCCCGTGCGCGGCGTCGCGGACGCCGACGAGGTGATACCACTGCCCGGCGACCGGGGTCACCGGCGCGAGCGCGCGCTCGCCGACGAAGCTGAACGCCAGCTTGCGGTCGGCGCCGGAGTACTGCAGGAAGAACGCGCTGTCGCGCGGCCCGTCCTGGCTCACCACGGTCTGGAACGCGCCGCCCACCTCGTTGAACTTCACCCAGGCAGACACGGTGTAGTTGCCCGAGGTGTCCAGCAGCGGGGCACCGGTGTCGGCCTGCCCGTTGCCGGTCAACGTCAGCGCCGAGTCCGCCCAGCCGCCGTTCGTCACGGTCGCGTCGTGCCCGCCGACGCTGTCGCGCGCCACCGTGCCCTGGCCTTCGTTGAACGCGTACGCGTCGATGCCGTCGATCCCGGGCTTGCCAGGCGGGAACTCGCCGGGCGGAGCCGTGTCGGCCGACCGGATCAGCGCCTCATTGGCCGCACGGACCTTCGCGAAGTCCATTTTGGACACCTGTCGGTCGTAGGTCCAGAAGCCGTTGATCTCCTTCTCGACGTCGGTCGTTTGCGTGTAGACACCCGCCGAAACCCCGCAACGCTGCTTAATAAGCGTGAGGCGCTTCTGAAGGTCGACATAGCGATCGGTCAGCACCGTGCTGTTCGGCACGATCTCGTACGCGAAGCTGCCTGCCGGGTCGAACTCGTGCCCTGGCGTCTTAAGCCCCAGCCCGCCGTACTCGCCGTCAACCGCGGCTCGCGTCTCGGACGGCATCGGCGCGCCAGGGCCGATGTACAGGTGGTTGTCGTACATGTCGCCGCGGCCGCTGTCCGGCTCGGAGTCGCAGCAGTTCACGCCGCTCTCGGCGTTGACCAGCCTGCTCGGGTCCCAGGCCTTGACCTGATCGGCGATCCGGCCGACCTCGTAGTCGCCCCAGCCCTCGTTGAACGGCACCCAGGTGACGATCGAGGTGAAGCTCTTGTGCTGGTCGATCATCCGGTGCAGCTCGGACTCGAAGTTCGCGCGCCCGGTCGGCGAGGCCTCGCGCCCGGTCATCATCGACGGCATGTCCTGCCAGACCAGCAGCCCGAGCCGGTCGGCGTGGTAGTACCAGCGGTCCGGCTCGACCTTGATGTGCTTGCGGACCATGTTGAAGCCGAGCGCCTTCTCCTGCTCCAGGTCGAAGCGCAGCGCCGCGTCGGTCGGCGCGGTGTGGATGCCGTCCGGCCAGAAACCCTGGTCCAGCGGGCCCATCTGCATGACGAACTTGCCGTTCAGCAGCATCCGGGTCTTGCCGTCGGAGGTCTTGCCGAGACTGATCGACCGCATGCCGAAGTACGAGCCGACCTGGTCACCGTTCAGCTTGACGCGCAGCGTGTAGAGGTGCGGATCGTCCGGTGTCCACAGATGTGGCTTCGGCACCGGCAGCGACAGGGGAGCGTTGGCCATGCCGCTCACCCGGCCGACCATGCGGTCACCGTCGTACGCGACCGCTTCGACGATGCCGCCGCCGGTCGCGCGGACGTTCAGTGCGAGCGCGCTCTTCGCCAGGTCGGGCGTCATGTCGAGCCGCTCGATGTGCGTCGCGGCCACCGGTTCGAGCCAGACGGTCTGCCAGATCCCGGAACTCGGCGTGTAGAAGATGCCGTCGCCGGGTTTGCGCTGCTTGCCCAGCGGCTGCTCACCCGCGTCGTTCGGGTCGGAGACGCCGACCACGATCTCCTGGTCCCCGGAGGACTTCAGCGCGTCGGTCACGTCGACCGAGAACGCGTCGTACCCGCCGGTGTGCCGGGTGACCTGCTTGCCGTTGACCCACACGGTGGTGGCCCAGTCGACCGCCTGGAACCGCAGCACCACCCGGTCACGCCACTCGCGCGGCACGGTGAACGTGCGGCGGTACCACATGTTCGTCTCGTGCCGCATGATCCCGGACAGCGCGGATTCCACCGGATACGGCACCAGGATCCGCTCGGCGAGGTTCTTCCCGATCGGCGGCGCCTCACCGGCGGTGGCCTTCGAGAACTGCCAGACCCCGTTGAGGTTCTGCCAGCGGTCGCGGGTCAGCTGCGGCCGCGGGTACTCCGGCAGCGCGTTGGACGGTGAGACCTGGTCGGACCACGGCGTTTTCAGCGCCGGCTCGATTCTCTGCCAGCTTGGCGGGTCGGCTGAGGCAACGCCCACAGTGGACAGTAAGACGGCGGCGACGGCGAGGAGCACCGGACGCGGAGAGAACATTGACGAACCTCTCTATGCGTTACGGGATTGGGCGAGCCAGCGCTGGACCACGACGACCACGAGCAGGAAGCCGCCGCTCACCACCGACTGGAAATTGCTGTCGAGAGTGCCGATCTGGTTGATCACGCTCTGGATCACGTTGCGCAGCCCGACGCCGATCACCGTGCCGAGGATCGTGCCGGCGCCGCCGGTCAGCAGGGTGCCGCCGATGACCACGACGGCGATCGCGTCGAGCTCGGTGCCGACGCCGATCACGGTGACCCCGGACTGCAGGTACGACGCGGTCAGCGCGCCCGCGAACCCGGCGAGCAGCCCGCTCATCGTGTACACCGCGATCTTGGTGCGGGCCACCGGCAAACCCATCAGGAGCGCGGACGATTCCGAGCCGCCGGTGGCGAACACCGACTGCCCGAACCGCGTCCGTCGCAAAAGGACACCACCGGCCAGGCACAGCGCCGCGGCGATGTAGACCGGATAGCCGATACCGAGGAAAGTGCCTTGTCCCAGCTGAAGGAAGAAGGCGTCACCGGGGATCTTGAACGTCGTCGACCCCTCGCTGGTGATCGCCAGCAGCAGTCCGCGCGCGAACAGCAGCGACGCCAGCGTGACGATGAACGGCGCCATCCCGGTGCGGGCCACCAGTATCCCGTTGATCAGCCCGATCAGCCCGCACACGGCCAGTGGCAGCAGCAGCGATCCGAAGAAGCCCCACTGCGACCCGTACGCCGCGAGCACCCCGCCCAGCGCGTAGACCGAGCCGACCGACAGGTCGATGCCGCCGGTGATGATCACGAACGTCATCCCGAGCGCGATGACCAGCAGGAACGAGCTTTGCAGCGCCAGGTCGCGCAGGTTGCCGAGCGAGCCGAAGCGCGGGAACGCGAGCCACGCGACGACGATGACCACGACGAGCACGACCGCCGCGCCCTGCCGTTGCAGCAGGCTCGCCCACCGTTCGCGGTTGGCCTGGACCGTCGTCGCCGTCATCGCGTGCTCCGCTCTCGTGCGACGTAGACGGCCGCGATGATGATCGCCGCCTGCACCATCTGGGTGGCCGAATCCGGCAGGTCGTGCTTGATCAGCGTGGCGCGGACGAGCTGCATGAGCACCGCGCCCATCACCGTGCCGAACACCCGCACCCGCCCGCCGGTCAGCGGGGTGCCGCCGACGACCACCGCGGTGATGGCCGAAAGTTCCATCAGCAGCCCGATGTCCGCCGGATCGCTCGCGCCGAGCCGCGCGGTCGCCAGCACCCCCGCGACCCCGGCGAGCACGCCGCAGATCGCGTAGACGCCGATGAGCACGCGCTTGACCGGCAACCCGGCCAGTGCGCTCGCGGACCGGTTTCCGCCGATCGCCACCAGCTGGCGGCCGAACGTCGTGCGCTGCACCAGCAGCCCGACGCCGACGGCCAGCACCGCCGCGACCAGCACGCTCACCGGGATGCCGAGCACATCGCCGTTACCCAGCGAGAGGAACTCCGGCGACCGGACCTCGACGAGCTTGCCTTCCGCGATCACGAGTGCCAGCCCACGCCCGCCGACCAAGAGCCCGAGTGTGGCGACGATCGGCTGAATTCCGAGCTGGGCCACCAAAAAGCCGTTGAACAAGCCCGCCGCCAACCCGACCACGAGCGCGACGAGGACGGCCAGCAGCGGCCCATAGCCGAGATAGAGCGGAATGAGCGCGGCGGACAACGCCATCACCGCGCCGACGGACAGGTCGACGCCCTCGGTGCCGATGACCAGCGCCATCCCGAGCGCGACGATGCACACCGGGGCCGCCTGCAGCAGCTGCGTGCGGAAGTTGGCCGCGGACACGAAGTTCTCGGTGAACAGCAGGTTGAACGCGAACAACCCGGCGACCGCCAGGTAGACGCCGTACTCCTGCAGCCATCTGGTCCTCGTCATGGGCGCGTCCCGGCGATCGCGGCCAGCACGTTCTTCTCGGTGACGTCCTCGCCGCTCAGCTCGCCAGCGACGGTGCCGTCGCGCAACACCACGATCCTGTCCGCGCCGTCGATGAGCTCCTCCATTTCGGACGAGATGAGCAGCACGGCGAGCCCTTCCTTGGCGAGTTCGTCGATCAGCGCCTGCACCTCGGCCTTCGCGCCGACATCGATGCCACGGCTCGGTTCGTCGAGCAGGAGCACTTTCGGCTGAGTGCAAAGCCAGCGGGCGAGCAGCACCTTCTGCTGGTTGCCGCCGGACAGCTCGGCCACCTTCTGGTCCGGGCTGGATGCCTTGATCCGCAGGCGTTTCATGAACGTGTCCACGATCCTGTCCTGTTTGGACCGGCTGACCAGCCCGAACCGGGAGAGCCGGGGGAGCGCGGCGAGCACGATGTTCTCGCGGACGGTCAGGTTGGGGATGATCCCGTCCGCCTTGCGGTCCTCGGCGAGCAGGCTGATCCCGGCGCGCATGGCCTGGGCGACCGTGCGCTTGACCGGTTTCCCGCCGAGCAGCACGGTGCCGCTGTCGAGCGGCAGCGCGCCGATGATCGCGCGCGCGGTCTCGCTGCGGCCGGAGCCGAGCAACCCGGCGAGCCCGACGACCTCGCCCGGCCTGACCGTCACCGAGACGTCGTTGATCCGGGTGCCGCTGGTCAGGTTTTCCGCGCGGAGCAACGGTTCCTTCGACGCGTGGTGGTCTTCGCCGAAACTCGTCGTGCCATGCTCACGGATGTCGCTGACCGCCCGGCCGAGCATCATCGACACCAGCTCGATCCTGGGCAGGTGGGCCAGAGGTCCACTGTGGACCAGCTTGCCGTCGCGCAAAACCGTGACCTGCTCACAGATCCGGTAAAGCTCGTCCATCCGGTGACTCACGTAGAGGATCGCGATGCCGTCGGAGTGGAGCCGCTCGATGACGGTGAACAGCGTCTCGACCTCGCGAGGCTCCAAAGAGGACGTCGGCTCGTCCATGATGACCACCCGCGCGTCGAGCGAGACCGCGCGGGCGAGCGCCACCATCTGCTGCGCGCCGACACCCAGGCTGGCGAGCGGCTTGCGGACGTCGGCCGTGATGCCATACCCCGCGAGGAGTTCGGTGGCGTCGGCGTTGAGCTTGCGCCAGTCGATCAGGCCCCGGGTGCGTGGCTCGCGGCCGAGGAACACGTTGGCCGCGATGCTCATCAACGGGATGAGGTTGACCTCTTGGTAGATCGTGGAGATCCCGGCCTGCTGCGCCTGGATCGGCTTGGCGAAGGTCACCGGCGCGCCGTGGTGCCGCAGCACCCCGCCATCCGGCTGGTAGACCCCGGTCAGCACCTTGATCAGCGTGGACTTCCCGGCGCCGTTCTCCCCGACGAGCGCGTGCACCTCACCGGGTCTCAGCGTGAACGAGACCCGGTCGAGTGCCTTCACGCCGAGGAACTCCTTGGAGACTTCGACGGCTTCCAGCACGTTCGTGCCCTCTCAGTAAGCGTTCGCGACCTTCTGCGCCGCGTTGGTCTCGTCGTACTGGTCATCCGAGATCACGACGGAGGGCCCGATGGGGTTGCCTTCCGCGAACTTTTGCAGTGTCGAGAAGGCGAGATTGCCGAAGCGCGGGTTCGATTCGATGACCGCGTTGTACGAACCGTCAACGATCAGTTGCACCGCGTTGCGGGTGCCGTCGATGGACACGATCTTGACGTCCTTGCCCGGCTTCTTGCCAGCGGCCTTGAGCGCGTTGACCGCGCCGATGCCCATCTCGTCGTTCTCGGCGTAGACCGCGGTCAGGTCGGGGTGGCTCTGGATGAGCTGCTCCATCACGGCCTGGCCCTTGGACCGGTCGAACTCACCGGTCTGTTGCGCCACAATGGACAGTCCGGTGGCGCTCGCGAGCTGGTCGGTGAAGCCCTTGGTGCGGTCAGTGGTCACGTTGTTGCCCGAGGAGCCGAGCAGGATCGCGACCTTGCCGGTCCCGCCGGTCACCCTGATCATCTCGTCGGCCGCGCGCTTGCCCTGCGCGACGAAGTCCGAGCCGATGAAGGTCAGGTAGTCCGTGCACGGCGCCTGCGTGACCTTGCGGTCGATCGTGACGACCGGGACCTTCTTCGCCTTCGCGGCGTCGAGCGCCGGCTGCAGGCCATCGGAGTTCAGCGGGGCCACGATCAGGGCCTGCGCGCCCTGGTCGAGCATCGACTTGATGTCGGCGATCTGCTTGTTCAGGTCGCTCTGCGCGTTCGTGACCAGCAGGTTCGACGCCGGGATGCCGAGCTTGCCCGCCTCGTCCTTGATCGACTGCGTCTCGGCGATCCGGAACGGGTTGGCCTCCTTCTCCGACTGGGAGAAGCCGATCTTCGTGGTCTTCAGGTCGAGCTTGGGGTAGCCGGTCTGGGCGAGCGTGCAGCCGGGGCCGGAGGACTGCTGCGGCGCGGCCGAGGCGGCGGGCCCGGGACCGGACGGCGCCGAGTTCTGCGACTCGGTCTTGGCGCAGCTTGCGAGCAGTGCGAGTGAGACGGCCGCGACCGCGGCGCGCTTGGCGGGGACGTGCATGGGTGCTGCTCCTTCATGCCGGGGAGACGTCGGCGGACGTGCGGGGCGGCGGTGACCCGCGTCACTCCGGATGGCTTCCTCCAGTTTTTACATCGTTGGCACAACGTTGTAAAGCGGCAAAGGTTGTAGCTAGGATCGGCGAGCGAGACCGGAAGGGGAGGCCCATGGCACCGACGCTCAAGGACGTCGCCACGTTGGCGGGGGTATCGGTGAAGACGGTTTCGAACGTCGTCAACGGCTACGACTTCGTCAAGCCGGAGAACCGGCGCCGCGTCGAAGAAGCGCTGGCGGCGACCGGATATCGGCCCAACATGGGCGCCAGGAACCTGCGCCGCGGCCGCACCGGGTTCATCGCGCTGGTGGTGCCGGAACTGAGCATTCCGTACTTCGGCGAGCTCGCCGGCCTGGTCATCACGGCCGCGCACGACCGCGACTGGAGTGTGCTCATCGAGCAGACCCAGGGCACCCGTGAGCGCGAGCGCGCCACGCTGGCGTCACTCGGCCCGCACATGATCGACGGCGCGATCATCGGCCCGGAGGCACTCGAGGTCGACGATTTCACCGAATTGGCGCCGAAAGTCCCGTTGGTCATGCTCGGCGAGCACGCGCTCGACGTGCCGATCGACCGCGTCGCCATCGACAACGTCCTCGCCGCCCGCACCGCCGTCACGCACCTGGCCGCGATGGGCCGCCGCCGCATCGCCGCCATCGGCGCGAACCCGCACCGTGGCACGGCCGCACTGCGGCTGACCGGCTACCGCGAAGCACTGGTCGCCGCCGGGCTGCCGTCGATTCCCGAGTACGTCTCGCCCGCGCTGAACTACCACCGCGCGGACGGCGCGAACGCCATGGCGCACCTGCTCAGCCTGCCCGAACCGCCGGACGCGGTCTTCTGCTTCAACGACATGCTCGCCATCGGCGCGCTCCGCACGGCGGCCGAACGCGGCTTCCGCGTGCCCGACGACATCGCGATCGCGGGCTTCGACAACACCGAGGAGAGCGCGTATTCGCTCCCGTCGCTGACCACGATCGCGCCGGACAAGGCCGCCATCGCCCGCGCGGCCGTCGACCTCATCCACCGGCGTGCGGAGTCAGGGGAGTTCGAGCCGACCGAGGTGCAGACGCCGTTCGCGCTGGAGGTCAGGGAGAGCACCAGCGGGCTCGTCTAGCATCGGGTTGTGAACCACCCGTACCTGCTCGTCGACACCGATGTGGTCGAGGCACGCGCCCGCGAGTTCGTCTCGCTGTTCCCCGGCGCGCATGTCCGCTACGCGGTCAAAGCGAACCCGGAACCCGCTGTGCTCGACGCGGTGCTGTCCGTGGGCGCCGGGTTCGACGTCGCGGGGCGGGCGGAGATCGAGCTGTGCCTCGCGCGCGGCGCCGATCCCGCGACGCTGGCCTACGGGAACACGATCAAGAAGCGCGACGACATCGCTTTCGCCTACGCACACGGGGTTCGAGAGTTCACTTCGGACGCTTTGAGCGACATCGAGAACCTGGCCGAGTACGCGCCGGGGTCGCTCGTGTCGATCCGGCTGCTCCTGGACGCTCCCGACTCCGTGACCCCGTTCGGCCGCAAGTTCGGCTGCGAGCCCGAGGCCGCGCTGGACTTGGCGCGCCGGGCTGTCGCTTTAGGACTTCGTGTCGGCCTGGCCTTCCACGTCGGCTCACAGCAGCCGGATCCGCGGGCGTGGGAGATCGGGATCGCCACCGCGGCCAAGCTCGCAGCCGAGGGGCTCTTTTTGGAGCGGGTCAACATCGGCGGCGGCTTCCCGGTGTCCTATCGGGACTCCGTGCCTCCGCTGGCGGAGTACGCCTCAGCGATCGCTTCGGCTCTGGCGGCGTACTTCCCGGACGGTCACCCGCCGTTGCTGCTGGAGCCCGGCCGGGTGCTGGTCGCGGACGCGGGGGTGATCCGGACCGAGGTGGTCCTCGTCAAACCCGGCTCGCCGCGCTGGGTCTATCTGGACATCGGCCGCTACAACGGCCTCGCCGAGACCGAGAACGAAGCCATCGCCTACCGCCTGCTGACCGAGCGCGACGGCCCGTCCGGCCCGGTGATCCTCGCGGGCCCGACCTGCGACGGCGACGACGTGCTGTACCAGCGGACGCCTTATGAGCTGCCACTTTCCTTGCGCGCGGGCGATCTCGTCGAGATCCCCGGCGCCGGCGCGTACACGGCGAGTTACGCGTCGGTCGCGTTCAACGGCATCGAGCCCCTCGCCGTCCGGTGCGTCGGAAGGTTCGCCCATGCGTGACGTCGGCCGGTTCACGGGCCGCCACGTGCTCGCCGAACTCCACGGCATTTCCCCGGCACTGCTCGACGACTCGGAGTTCCTGCGTTCGACGCTGGAGACGACGGTGACCGAGGCGGGCGCCACCGTCCGCGAGGTGATGGCCCACCGCTTCGCGCCGCAGGGCGTGACGGTGCTCGCGCTGCTGGCCGAGTCCCACGCCTCGGTCCACACGTACCCCGAGATCGGCGCGGTCTTCGTCGACGTCTTCACCTGTGGTGACCGCGCCGACCCCGAACACGCGGTCCGCCTGCTGGCGAAGGCGCTCAACGCGACTTCGGTCGAACTGTCCACTGTGCTGCGAGGAGAACACTGATGCGCCGGATAGCCGAGCCCATGGGCACCGGCCTGACCAGGCTCTGGGAGGTGGACGAGGTCCTCTTCGAGGCACGGACGCCGTTCCAGGAAGTCCTCATCGGACAGACCGCCCAAGGCGTGACCTTGTTCTGTGACAACGAACGCCAAAGCACGGAAGCCAGCCAGCTCGTCTACCACGAGGCCTTGATGGTCCCGTCGATGCTGCTCGCGTCCCAGCTCGACCGGGTGCTCATCATCGGCTCGAGCGAAGGCGTGGTCTGCGAGATGGCCGTCGAAGCGGGCGCCGCGCACGTCGACCACGTCGACATCGACACCGAGGCAGTGCGGGCTTGCGCTTCCTTCTTGCCTTACGGCTACACGACTTCCGCCTTGGAGCGTGCCGAGCGCGGCGAAGGCCCGATCCACGTCCACTACGAGGACGGCTTCAAGTTCCTGGCGAACAGCGGCTTGTACGACCTGATCGTCATCGACCTCCCCGACGAGAACACGGACCCCGAAGCCCAGCACAATCGCTTGTACGGCACGGAGTTCCTGCGCGAATGCGCCTCGCACCTCACCGACGGCGGCGTGCTGAGCTGCCAGGCCGGGTGCCCGACCTTGTGGCGCAACGAGACGCTGCTCGCGTCGTGGCGCCGGTTCTCCGAGGTGTTCGGCACGGTCCTCTACTACGGCTCGGACGAACACGAATGGGCCTTCCTCTCCGGCCGCCGTGACCAGGTAGAAGTGTCGGTGGCCGACCGCCTGCCCGTACTCCCGTATCGTCCGTCCACACTGGACGCGTTGGCTCTGCGCGGTGGAACGGTTCCGCCGCGTTCTCTCCGAATGGTGCACCCGTGAGGCTTCCCGTACTGCTCATCATCCTGGCTCTGCTGTTCGGCCTCCCGTGGTGGACGCTCGTGCTCGCCCCGGGCGTGCTGGTGCTGCCGGGCACGATCGTGTTCGTGGCCGCCCTGCTGCTGTTCCCGCTGATGATGTACCTCGGCCACAGCCGCCGCGCCCTCGACTGGGCGGCCCGCGTCGGTGACACCATGCTGGGCGTGATCTGGGTGCTCTTCGCGTGGAGCGCGCTCGGCCAGCTGCTGCACATCTTCTTCGACAGCTCCACAGTGGCCTTGGTCGTGCTGGCGATCTCGGTCATCCTGGTGCTGTGGGGCAACTTCGAGGCCATGCGCGTTCCACGCGTCAAGCACGTCGACGTGCCCATCTCCCGGCTCGGCGCGGGGCTCGACGGCACCAGGGTCGTCCTCATCTCGGACACCCACCTCGGCCCGCTGAACAGGGCCCGCTGGATGGCCAAGGTCGTCGCGGTGGTCAACGACCTCAAGCCCGACATCGCCATCCACGCGGGCGACATCGCCGACGGCTCGGTCGGCCGCCGCACGCCCCAGGCGGCTCCGCTGGCCGACGTGCGGGCTCGCCTGTCCAAAGTGTACGCAACCGGTAACCATGAGTACTTCGGCGAAGCCCAGTCCTGGCTCGACCACATGGAAACCCTGGGCTGGGAACCACTCCACAACCGCCACGTGATCGTGGAACGCGACGGCGCCCAGCTGGTGATCGCCGGTGTCGACGACCGGACCGCGGCCGCCTCCCGCCTGCCGGGCCACGGCGCGGACCTCCCGCGTGCCCTGTCCGGCGCCGACCCGTCGTTGCCGGTGCTGCTCGTCGCGCACCAGCCCAAGCAGATCTCCGACGCCGTGGCGGCCGGGGTCGACCTGCAGGTCTCCGGCCACACCCACGGCGGCCAGATCTGGCCGTTCCACTACCTGGTCCGGATCGACCAGCCGACCGTCCACGGCCTGACCCGCCACAGCGACCGCACTCAGCTCTACACGACCCGCGGCACCGGCTTCTGGGGCCCGCCCTTGCGGGTCTTCGCCCCCAGCGAGATCACCGTCCTGACCCTGAAGAGGTCGTGAGTGTTTAGGCCGGTTAGAACCGGCCATACCACTCACGACCCCAGGTGTCGCTCTCGCGCGGCCGGGCTGTGAGCGAGGGGTTCCCCTGCTGCATCTGACGCAGCAGGGGAACCCCTCGCTCAGTAGCGGCAAAGCCTGCGCGAGTGGTACCTCTGCTCCGTTAGACGCAGCAATGTCACCACTCGCGCCACCGCGCGCGGGCTCCGCTATGCCCGGTCGCTCGACTCGGGTCGCGCGGAGCGCACAGACGCCACTCTTGTAACACTGAGCGGAACATAAGCCCCGTTCGTTCCTCCGGGTCGGGCCCGTTGGGGCGCTCGGACTCGGGTTTCACCTGCCCCCGACGCTGACTTCGGCAGGTCGGCTGAGGCGGAAATGCGTTCAACGCCGCAAACCCTCCTCAGTCAGGCTGCTTGTCCATCGCGTGGGGGTCGTGAGTGTTGCGGCCGGTTAGAACCGGCCATACCACTCACGAGCCCTAGGATGGGGTGCGTGAAGATCTTCGCCGGGGTGCTCGCCGGGCTCGCGTTGGCGGTGGTGTGGGTGCGCCGCCGGGTGCTGGTGGTCACTGTGGACGGTGTCAGCATGCGGCCCACGTTCGCCGACGGGGACCGGGTGCTCGTGCGCAAGGGCAGGCCGGTGCGGCGCGGTGACGTGGTCGTGCTCGAGCCGCCGCTCGACCCGAGCGGGGCGTACCTTCCGTCGGGGCCAGGCGCGGATGGCCGGTACTGGAACCTCAAGCGGGCCGTGGCGCTGGCGGGCGACCCCGTTCCGCCGGGTATCGCGGGGTCGGACGGGCACGAGGCCGTGCCGGCGGGGATGCTCGTGGTGCTCGGCGACAACCCCGACAGTGTCGACTCGCGGCAGCGGGGGTTCTATCCGGCCGATCAGGTGCTTGGCGTGGTCAGCCGCCGTATAAACCGGCACTAGGGCGGTTTGTACGATTCATATACGGGCCATTCCTAATGTCCGGGCATCACGTTTCGGTGATGGGAATGGAGAAAAACCCGATGAACTCTGTACTGGGCCGTATCGGCGACCGCGTGCTCGAGCGTCTGGTCCCCAAGACGACCGCGAAGGCGGACACCAGCTTCTGGAGCCGCTGCTACTGCGGCACCGTGGATGGCACCACCTACCGGTACGAGCGGTACTGCCACGTCGTCGGTGGCCACAGCTCCTGTGGGCCCTGCGAGATCCGCGGCATCGGCTGCTGAATCCGGGCGGGAAAGCGCGGGAGGTTCTCATGTCGTATGCCGAATTGTTCTTCCGCGCTTTCCTGCTCGGCGTCTTCCTTTTCGCCGTACTCGGAAAGGCGCGGGGACGGGCGGCTTTCGAGGAGTTCGTTCTTTCTCTACAGGGGCTGCGGTTGACGCCCCGTAAATGGTCGGCGCACCTGGCGGCGCTGGTGGTGGCCGCCGAGGCCGCCGTGGTGGTGCTGCTGGCCGTGCCCGGCACCGTCGTGGCGGGCTTCGGGCTCGCCGCGGTGCTGCTGATCGGGATGACCGGCGCGATCGTGGTCGCGATCGGCAAAGGCCGTCAAGCGCCCTGCCGGTGCTTCGGCGCCTCGGTCACTCCGCTGGGCACCGGCCATGTGGTGCGGAACCTGATCCTGCTCGCCGCGAGCGCGGGCGGGCTCGCCTTCGCGGGCTCCACCGGCGCGACGGAGCCGGGCGGGGTGGTGCTCGCGCTGGCCGCGGCCGCGGTCGGGGTCCTGCTCGTGGTGCGTGCCGACGACCTGATGGCGTTGTTCGCCGTCACCCAAGATTCGAAGTGAGGCTGGAGATGACTTTCCTGGTGGCGGCCGTCGTGTTCGTCGGCGCGTTGTGCCTGTTCGAGCTGCTGCTCACCTTCGCCGTGCTGCGGCGCCTGCGCGAGCAGGGCGAGGAACTGGCGGCCCTCAAGGCGAAGCACGGGCACCGGTACGACCCCGCGGTGCTGACAGGCAAGGAAATCCCGGTGACCGGCCACGACCTGGTCGGCTTCTTCGACTCCGGCTGCCCGACCTGCCATGAGGAAGCGCCGCATTTCGCCGAACTGGCCGTGCACCACACCGCGCTCGCCGTCATCAGCGGCGCGCCGAAGGACGTCACCGACCTCATCGAGCTGCTTTCGCCGGTGGCGTCGCTCGTGCTCGGTGACGAGGCCTCGGAACTCGTGACCGCCGTGGACATCCAGGCGTTCCCGACCTTCCTGCGGGTCAGCGGCTCCCGGATCGACCAGGCGCAGACCTCCGTGGCGGCGCTCGCCGAACCGGTGCCGTCGGCGTGACCAAGACGCGGGAACTCGCCAGCCAAGCGGCCGTGGTCTGGCGGCTGTGCTGGCGGGCCGGACGGTCACTCGCACTGGGCCAGCTGGCGCTCGCGGTGCTCGGCGGGCTGCTGCCGACCGCGACGGCCTGGCTGACGAAGTTCGTCGTCGACGATCTCGTCGCCGCCCGTCCGGAACGCGCGCTGCTCGACGCGGGCGGGCTGCTGCTGACCGGTGTCGCAGCTGGGGTATTGCCCCCGCTTTCCGCTTACCTGCAAGCGGAACTGTCCCGGCGGATGGACCGCGCGATGCAGGACGAGCTCTACAACCGGATCAATGGTTTCCAAGGGCTGGCGCGCTTCGAAAGCCCGGGATTCCTGAACGACCTGAACATGGCCGTCCAGGCTTCCGGTGGCGCGATGCGGCCGGTCACCACCGGTCTGTTCGACGCCGGGCGCACCATCATCACGCTGGTCAGCCTGCTGGCGACGCTGTCGTTGCTGAGCCCCGTGATGGCCGCGCTCGTGACAGCGGCCGCCGTGCCCGCGCTGTTCGCCAGCCTGGCGCTCACGAAAGGCCGGGTAGGCACCATGGCCCGGCTGTCACCGTCGACGCGGCGCCGGGTCTTCTACTCGTCGCTGATCACCGATGTCCGTGGTGCCAAGGAAACCCGCTTGTTCGGGCTCGGCGGATTCCTCACCGGACGGATGCTCACCGAGCTCGACACCATTCAGGACGGTGAGCGCGGACTCGACCGCCGCGACGCGCGCACCCGGTCGCAGCTGGCTCTGCTGTCCGCGGTCGTCGCGGGTGCCGGGCTGGTCTGGGCGGTGTACTCGGCCGCGAGCGGGCGGCTCAGCGTCGGTGACGTCACCGCGTTCGTCGCCGCGGTCGCCGGCGCGCAGGGCGCGCTCGTCGGATTGGTCGGCAGTGTGGCGATGGCGCACCAGGCCCTGCTTTTGTTCGCCTATCACACGAAAATGACGTCCTTGCCCGACGATCTCCCATCGGACGGAGACGCCGTCCTCCCTCCATTGAGGACCGGCATCGAGCTGCGGGACGTGTGGTTCCGTTACGACGAAAGCAAGCCATGGGTGCTGCGCGGCGTCGACCTCACGCTGGCGCACGGCGAGTCGCTGGCGCTCGTCGGCCTCAACGGCGCGGGCAAGAGCACGCTCATCAAGCTGCTCTGCCGGTTCTACGATCCCTGCCGTGGCGCGATCCTGTGGGACGGCGTCGACATCCGCGACGTGCCGCCGGAGGAGCTGCGCCGCCGGATGGGCGTGCTCTTCCAGGACTACATGTCCTACGACCTGACCGTCGCCGAGAACATCGGCGTCGGCGACCTTGAAGCGCTCGGGGACCGGCAAAAGATCGAGGCCGCCGCGAGCCGGGCCGACATCGACATGGCCATCGAGTCGTTGCCCCGCGGCTACGACACCATGCTGAGCCGGATCTTCGCCGATGAGGACGACGACCAGGGCGTCTCGCTCTCCGGCGGCCAGTGGCAGCGCCTGGCGCTGGCCAGAACGCTGCTGCGCGACGAAAGCGATCTGCTCATCCTCGACGAGCCGAGCGCCGGGCTCGACGCGCAGGCCGAACACGAGATCCACGCGCGGCTGCGCACGCACCGCGCCGGCCGGACCAGCCTGCTCGTCTCGCACCGGCTGGGCGCGGTCCGTGAGGCGGACCGGATCGTCGTGCTCGGCGGCGGCCGGATCATCGAACGTGGTTCGCACGACGAGCTGATCGGCCTGGATGGCGAGTACGCCAGGCTGTTCGCCATCCAGGCCGACGGCTACCGCACGGTGTAGGAGTACGGGAACGCCTTCAGCTCGTCGCCGGTGGTGGCGAAGTCGCTGAAGTCGTCCACGTAGAGCACCCCGGACACCTTGGTGCCCGACGCGGCGCCGGGGTTCAGCGTCACCGTGATGGTGCCGCTCTGCCCCGGCTGGAGCACCAGCGGCGTGAACGCGGGCGGGTTCGGCTCGCTCGCGCCGAGCCACGCGTTGCCGGTCGACGTGGTCACCGTCTTGTCGAACAGCCGCGTGGTCGCCACCATCTTGAAGTCGGCGGTGCGGTCGCCCGAGCCGACGGTGTTCGCGGCCAGCAGCCACGGCCCTGGCGCGACCGCGGGGGAAGACACGGCCGCGTTCGCGACGTAGTCGGGGCCGGAACGTCGCAGCAGCTCGGGGCCGCCGAGGAAGCCGATCAGGCTGACGTCGACCGGCGCGTTCGCGGCCGCCGTCCCGGTGAGCTTGGTCGTCGCCGGGGGAACCAGGTAGATCAGCGGCCGTCCGATCGGCAGCGGAACGCCTTTTTCCGGGCCGTTCGCGAGCAGCCGCACGTTCCCGGTGGCCGTCGAGCGCGCGTCCGCGAAGTACGACAGCGGCGCGTTGCCGGTGTTGCGTACCTCGACCCGGGCCGTCACCGGCGTCCCGGCGGGCAGCACCGCGCCCGACGGCAGGCCGATCGCCCGCACGTCGACCGTGTCGAACTTCAGCTCACCGGTGAACTTCTGCTCGGTGGTGGTGCCCGCGACCGGGTTGGACACCGCGACGATGAACGTCCACCGGCCCGGCGCCGGATCCCGCCGGAACTCCTGCAGTGTGGCGCCGAACGTCGCGGGGTTCCCGTTCCCGTCGAGGGTCCGCACGTTGTTCTGCTGGCTCAGTATCTGCCCGTCGGGACTCACCAGGTAGCCGAAGATCATCTGGTTCGGGTCGCCGGCGAGCTTGAGGTTGATGCCGAAGTCACGACGGCCCGCCGGCACGTCGAACTGGTAGAAGCTGTTCTGCGCGGCGATGAAGTCACGGCCGTTGCCGCCGGTCAGCACCCCGCTGAAGGTGGTCTTGACCAGGCTGCGCAACACCATCGGCACCACGGAACGCCCGACCCGCACGGCGGCCACGACGTCGCCCGGCGCGTCCGGGGTCCGCGCGAGCACGTGGAAGGTCTGGCTCTGGCCGGGCGCCACCGTCGCCGAGGCGGGGGAGACGGTGCCCAGCGGAGCCGAGGCGGAAGCACGGACGCCGTACGCGATCGAACCTCGGTAGCCGCCCGCCGCCTTGCTGTCGAACAGTGCCGTCCAGGTGCCCGCGATCGGCGCGTGCACTTCGACGTGGCCGAAGCCGGAGTCGCCCTGCGAGCCGTAGACCGCGGTCAACGAGCCCTGGGGATCGAGCAGCCGCAGGTTCACCGAATTCCCGCCGCTCGGTGAGAAGGCCAGCGAGAAGTCCAAGTGTTCGGCACCCGGCGCGACGGTGAACTTCTTCGTCACGAAGCCGAACGTCGTGCCGGAGCCGCTTGTCCACTGTGGACTTGTGGTGGCGTCCAGCTCGACCGAGCCGCGCGTGTCGGCGAGCACCTTGGTGAACGCACTGGTACGCGGTGAAACCGTCTGCGGGCGGGTGCCCGTGTTGGTGACCGTCAGCGCGAAGTCCTTCGCGGACCCCGGCGCGGCCGTCGCCGACAGCTGGGTTTGCTCGACCCGCAGGGTGTCACCCTGCGACTTCGCCGCGAGAACGGCTTCGCCCGCGTTGAGCAGACCGGCGCCTTGCTGTTCGGCGCGATCGCCGAGGTCCGTCGCGGTGCTCGTCAGCAGCCGCTTGATCAGCGCCGGCTTGGGCTTCTCCCCGTAGTGCGCCGACGCGTACGCCTCGATCACCAGCGCGGCCGCGCCGGCGACCAGCGGCGCGGACTGGCTCGTCCCGCCGAAGTTGAAGATCGGCGACGGCGCGCCCCGGAAGTTCCTGCAGCCGGTGAAGCGTGCCGGGTCGGGCGTGCACACCGACCAGCCCTGGTCGCCGGGCGCGACCAGGTCGAGCGTCCTCGCGCCCTCGGTGACCCCGCCCGAGCTGATCGACGCGATGTTGCCGCTGGTGAACCCGGTCAGGCCCGGCATGCCGCGCTGGGTCTGCGCGTTCACCCGGAACGCGGTCGACGCGCCGACGCTGATCACCGCGGGGTCGCCCGCCGGGTTGCCGATGGTGTTGTTGAACCCCGCGTCGCCGCTGGCGGCGACCACGGTCACTCCCGCGGCCACCGCGGCCTGGTTGGCCAGCGACATCGGGTCGGTGTGCCGGTCGGGATAGGGGTTGCCGCCCAGCGATTCGTTGATCACGTCGACCTTCGCGACCTTCACCGCGTATTCGATGGCCTGGACGATGGTCGAGGTGGGGGCGCCGTCGTCGCCCGAGGTCTTGAGCCCGACCAGTGAAGCGCCCGGTGCGACACCGCGGATCTTGATGGTGCAGCCCTGGGGCAGGGGGGAAGCCGGATTCACGTATTCGCTCAGGTCGTACGCCTGCCGTCCCTGTGCGGCGATGGCGCTCGCGTCGCCGAAGGCCTCGCGTGCGCTGTTCGGTGTGTCGGGTCCTTCACCGCTGAAGTCCTTGTAGTCGGCGAAGACCGCGGAACCGTCGGCACGCTGGAAGTCGGGATTCCGGATGTCGACACTGTCGGCGAGGAAGGCGACCTTCACGCCCTGTCCGGTGGCTTGAGGCTGTTCGGCGTTGGTCAGCCGCAAGGCTTCCGGCTCCAGCAAGGGTTTCGCCGGATCCGCCGGGCAAGTGCCGCTGAGCGGTGCTTTCACCGTCGCCGACGCGCCGGTCGGCTCGGCCTCGGGCACCGGCTTGGGGCGCTTGACGATCAGGTCGGGCACGACGGCTTTGACACGCGGGTCCGCCGCCAGTTTCGCTTGATCGGCCGAGGTCAGCTTCGCGGCGAATCCATTGAGGACACTGAAACGGTGTACTGCCTTCGCGTTGATCCGGTCCAGCAAAGGGACTTGGGCCGTCAACGGCTGTTGATCGGCCATGAGCACGATGACCGGTTCCGGCGTTCCGTCGTCGGCCAGCGCGGGTGTGGGGGAGACAGCGGTCAGGGCCAGCACGGAACCGACACACAGGTGCCTGAAGCGCATCTTCGGACCTCTCACAGTAGGGACTCGATGAGAGCACGGATGCGGAGATCGCCAGGTTCACCCGTCCCGATCAGCGGGCATCTGCTTCGCCCGGCTGGGCGCGACGCGCGGTGGTTCGTTGGGCTGCTTGGGATACACCGGCGGCCACGGCGCGTCCATCAAGCCGTGCGAGAGGTCGTGCCGCGACATCTCCAGCAACGGTTCCAGCGACTGCGGAACCGAGTCACGCCAAGGATCTCCCGCTTCCGCCACTCGCGCGGGCACGGTCGCGATCGTCAGCTCGGCCGGGTCCACACTGTCCAATTCGGACCAGAACAGCGGGGTGGAGACCTGGGCGCCCACTCGGGGGCGCACGCACCAGGCGCCGAACACTGTCTTATGTGGAGCATTCTGGTTGAAGTCGATGAAGACCCGGGAGCCGCGTTCCTCTTTCCACCACTGCGCGGTGATCAGGTCGGGGTACTTGCGCTCCAAGGCACGAGCCAGCGCGACCGCCGCCGCGCGGACTTCGTAGCTGTCCCAACGAGGTTCCAGCCCGACGTAGATGTGCAGACCGCGCGAGCCCGAGGTCTTCACCTTCGCCTCGATGCCGTGCTCACGCAGGAAATCCCGGGTCAGCACGGCGACCGAGCGGATCTCCTCGAAGCCGACGCCCGGCGACGGATCGAGGTCGACGCGGAGTTCGTCGGCGATCTCGGGCTGGTCCGCGTGGATCGGCCAGACGTGGAAGCCGATGCACCCGAGGTTCACCGCCCACAGGATGTGCGCGAGATCCGCCGCGACCAAGGCGTCGCTGGTGGTGCCGTTCGGGGTGGACACCACGGTCGTGGTCAGCCACTCCGGCGCCGACTTCGGCACGCGCTTCTGGAACCAGGACTTGCCGCTCGCGCCGTCCGGGTAGCGCTCGAGCATGAGCGGACGCCCGCGCAGCGTCGCGAGCAGTGGCTCGGCGACGGCTTGGTAGTAGCGGACGAGGTCGAGCTTCGTCTCCTCGCGCTCGGTGAAGTACACCTTGGCAGGGCTGGAGATCTTCACCTCGGTGCCGTCCACATCGAGCATCAGGAACTCACTCATCGTGCCTCCGAGAACAGCGTCGCCAGCTCGGCGGGCGCGACCTCTTCGAGCTGGGCGTAGGTGCACGACTCCGGCGTGCGGTCGGTGCGGAACCGCACCAGCCTGCCGCCGTGGCGCAACCGGCTGCCCTGCAGGTGCTCGTACCGGATCTCCGCCACCAGCTCGGTCCGCAGCGGCTCCCAGGTCAGATCCTTGGTCGGCGCCCACCGGCTTTGCGCGCCCGGCAGCCGCGTGTCCTGGACCTCCGCCCACGACCGCCACGGGTGGCCTTCCAGCGCGTTTTCGCGCAGGGGGGCCAGCTCGGTGACCAGCTCTTTGCGCCGCGCGGCCGTGAAACTGCTCGCCACGCCCACGTGGTGCAGCACGCCCTCGTCGTCGAACAGGCCGAGCAGCAGCGAGCCGACGCCGGCGCCGTCCTTGTGCCAGCGGAAGCCCGCGACCACGCAATCGGCCGTGCGCACGTGCTTGACCTTCAACATCGTGCGCTTGTCCTGCTCGTAGGGCAGCTCGGACTGCTTGGCCATCACGCCGTCGAACCCGGCGCCCTCGAACCGGGTGAACCAGTCCTGCGCCACGTCGGGGTCGGCGGTGATCGGGGTGAGGTGGACGCGCTCCACCGACGCGTCGAGCAGGCCTTCGAGCAGCTTGCGGCGCTCGGCGAACGGCTCATCGGTGAGGTCGCGGTCGCCGAGCGCGAGCAGGTCGAACGCGACGAAGCTGGCGGGTGTCTCCTCCGCCAGCTTCTTGACGCGCGACGCCGCCGGATGCAGCCGCAGCTGCAACGTCTCGAAGTCCAGGCCCTCGCCGGTGACGAGCACGATCTCGCCGTCGACCACGCAGCGCGGCGGCAACGCGGCCTTCAGCAGCTCGGCGACCTCGGGAAAGTACCTGGTCAGCGGCCTGTCATTGCGGGACCCGAGTTCGATGTCGTCGCCGTCGCGGAACACGACGCAGCGGAACCCGTCCCATTTCGGCTCGTAGACCAGCCCCGGCGCACGCGGAACCTCGTGCACGGCTTTGGCGAGCATCGGCTTGACCGGCGGCATCAGTGGCAGATCCACGCCGCCGATCGTAGATCCGATCAGGCGTATTTGCTGGTACAGATCGCGGACCCGGACGCGAACCCGTCGCGGAAGGCCTCCACCCGGGCGAAGCCGGATCCGACGCTCTTGCCGTCCAGGTCACCCGCGATCAGGCTGTTCGCCTTGAGCATCTCGGCGACGGCCTCGTCCAGGTCACCGGGGGAGAGCTTCAGCGGCGTCTCCTGGTCGCCGCGCATGGTGCTGGCCCAGGTGCCGGTCAGGCACGCGGTGCGCAGGCCCGCGACCGGGCCGTCGAGCGAGCCACCTGAGGCCTTCTGCGCCGCCAGCGCGTACCGCGACGCGATTTCGGCGAACGCGGCGAAGTCGCCGATGCCGCCCTTGTTGCCGCGCCGGGGCGGGGTGCCGATCTTGGTCAGCTCGGCCGGGTTGAGCGTGACCACGTTGGTGGCCGGGCAGTAGGCGGCGGGCGTGGTGAGCTTGGCGTCCGCGCAGCTGGCCGTGCGCTGGGTGAACGACGGCGGCTGCGTGCCGGGGAACGCGATCCGCAGCGAGTCCTCGAGGTTCTTCAGCGCGTTCGGGTCGGTGACCCGGAGATTTCCCTTGCCCAGTCCCGAATCCCGCTCGTCCGGGCTGAACGCCTGCTGGCTGATCCGCTGCCGGACCTCGGCGACGTCGATCTTCGCGCAGCGCTTCGGATCCTCGCCGAAGCCGAACTGGAACGCCGAGACCCGGTCGAACGCGTCGCCGTGCGCGCCGTCGGCCGCGGCGCTGGTGCCCGCGTTGTCCCTGATGAAGAACAAGGTGGACATGATCTGGTTCAGCCCGGGGCCGGTCGAGAGCTGGAAATGCGGCGCGTTGCCCTCCGCGACCCAGCGGAAGAAGTTGCCCGCGTAGCAGTCGGCCTGCTGCTCCTTGACGATCGAGGGCGCGTCGCCCGCCCCGAGCCGGAACTGGATCGCGTGGCCGAGTTCGTGCGCGAGCACCGCGACCACCGACATCGGGCCGAACGACTCGTCGAGGCTCGGCAGCAGCTCGCCGCGATCCCAGGCGACCGTGTCGTCGTTCGCGCAGTAGAACGCGTTGACCAGCCCGGCGGTCGAGCTGCCGCAGAGGTTGAGCCCGCGTGCGCCGGAGTCGTAGGAGACGAGCCGGGTGATCGGCTTGAACTGCCTGCCGAAGTGCTCGGGCAGCTGCTCTTTCCAGTACTGCTGCACATCCGCGACGGCGTTCGCGGCCAGCTTGTCGATGGCGCCGCCGTCGCCGTTGAGCACGCTGAGCCCGGCGTCGGCCACCCCGGTCTTCGGCCCGCTCGGGCCGTCGGTGATGGCCAGCCCGGCCACCTTGGTCGGATCCTGCCGGTCGGCGGTGCTCGACCCCGGAACGGCCTGTGCGCAGCCCCCGAGCACGGCGACCAGTGCGGCCGCGCACGCGGCCCGTGTCAACGCCTTCATGCCTGGCTACACGGACCGCGCGCGAAACCGGTTCAACGCGTCAGGACGGCATGGCCGACATGTCCATGTACGCGACCTCCCAGTGGTGGCCGTCGAGGTCGAGGAAGCTGCGGCCGTACATGAAGCCGTGGTCCTGCGGCTCCTGCGCGGGCTGGCCGCCAGCCGCCAATGCGTTGTCCACCAGCGTGTCCACCTCTTCGCGGCTGTCCGCGCTCAGGCAGATGATCGCCGAGGTGGTCTTCGAGGTGTCACCGATCTCCTTGGTCGAGAACTCGGCGAACTTGGTCTTGTCGAGCACCATCACGAAGATGTTCTCGCTGACCACGAGGCTGGAGCCGGACTCGTTCGAGAACTGCGGGTTGGTCTCGAAGCCGAGCTTGTTGAAGAACGCGGTCGACTTGGCGACGTCGTCCACCGGCAGGTTGACGAAGATCATCTTGGCCATGGCAAGCCTCACTCTCGGTGCGGTGATTGTATCCCCAGGAAACCTATGTGTCCGCCGGACACATCGTGTACGGTAGACACATCAAGGTGCCTGCGGCAAGTCCCAAAATGTGAACGGAGAGCGGATGGCCGAGAGCGTTTCCGAGGAGAGTGCCGAGCGCCTGTGGGGCCTTCGCGACCGTCCCGTCCCCAAGACCAGGCCGACACTGAACCTCGAACGCGTGGCCGCCGCCGCCATCGACCTCGCCGACTCCGAAGGCATGCCCGCGGTCTCGATGCAGCAGGTCGCGGCCCGGCTCGACGTCACCAAGATGGCGCTCTACCGCCACGTCGCGAACAAGGCGGAACTCGTGGCGGTCATGATCGAGACGGCCGTCGGCGAGCCACCGGACCTGACCGCGATCCCGCACTGGCGCGAGCGGCTGGTGACGTGGGCCGAAGGCATGCGCGAGGCCTGGCAGCGCCACCCGTGGATCCCGGTCGCCACGGTCGGCGACCGGATGGAGGGCCCGCGCGAGATCGGCTGGACCGAGTCCGCGGTCGCCGCGCTGGAGGACACCGGCCTCGACGGCGCCGAGCGGATGGACGCGGTCTTCCTGCTCAGCGGCCACATCCGCAACACCCAGTCCACCGGGACCGCCGGAACCCAGCCGTGGACCCGCGGCCGCGAGCTCGACCCGGTGATCACCGACCTGCTCGCCCGCCACGGCTACGCCTTCCCCGCGCTCGCCGCCGCCACCGCCTCGGCCAACGGCGCCCCGCTCGACAACGGCTGGCGCTTCGGCCTCGACCGCATCCTCGACGGCCTAGCCGTCCTCATCGACTCCCGCGCGGCGCCCCGCGGATGACACAAGGGCGGCCCTTGTCACGCTGAGCGTTACAAGGGCCACCCTTGTTCCCTTCCGGCACCCTGGACGGCCCAGCGATGTGAGACGTGACCACGCGAAACCCGAGTTTGGGCCATCCAGTGGCCCAAACTCGGGTTTCGCAAAGATCGACTTCCTCGGTCCGGGCTCGCGGGGGCTTCTGGACGGAATGAGCGCCTCTTTCGCAACCTTGGGCGTTGTGAGCGCCCCTTTCGCAACGTTCGCCCACCCCCGGGGAGCCCAGTCACGAGTCCTTGAACTCGGCGCGGACGCCGAGCAAGCGGACGGGGCGGTCGAGGTCGAACTTGGCCAGGACGGTCAGCGCCGCCGCTTCGAGGTCGGCCGCGGACGCGATCGGCCCAGGCAGCGTCATGCTCCGCGTCTGCGTGAAGAACGGCTTGAACCGGACCTTCACCGCGACCCGCGCGACGGGCCTGTCTTCGGCGACGACGTCCTCGAAGACCCGCTGGGCCAAGACCTTGATCTGGGCCGTGATGTCCTCGGACTCGGTCAGGTCCTGCTGAAAGGTCGTCTCGCGGCTACGGGACCGCGGGACGTACGGGGTCGCCGTGACCTCCGTGTCGCCGAAACCGTGCGCGAGCACGCGAAACCACGGGCCCATCGTCGGGCCGAAGCGCTCGGCGAGCATCGCCGGGTCGGCGGCGGCGAGTTCGTCGACCGTGTGCATGCCCAGTGCGGCGAGCTTCTTGGTGGTCTTGGCGCCGATGCCCCACAACGCGTCGGTGGGCCGTGAGCCCATCACCTCGGCCCAGTTCTCCTTGGTGAGCCGGTAGATCCCGGCCGGTTTCGCGAAGCCGGTGGCTAGTTTCGCGCGCAGCTTGTTGTCGCCGATGCCGATCGAGGAGGCCAGACCGGTCGAGTCGGTCACCGCTTGGCGGAGTTCTTGGGCGAGCGCTTCGGGATCGTCGGTGTGCGCGCCGAGGAAGGCCTCGTCCCAGCCCATCACCTCGACCACGATCGGGAACTCGCGCAGGGTGTCCATCACGCGCGCGGAGACTTCGAGGTACGCGGGCGCGTCCGAGGGCAGGAAGATCGCCTCAGGGCAGCGTTTCTTGGCCAGTCGCAACGGCATGCCCGAGTGGATGCCGAACTCGCGGGCCTCGTACGACGCCGTCGCGACGACGGCGCGCTGGGTCGGGTCGCCGGTGCCGCCGACGACCACGGGCAGCCCGCGCAGCTCGGGATGCCTGGCGACCTCGACGGCGGCGATGAACTGGTCGAGGTCGAAGTGCAGGATCCAGTCCTTCACGGATCCAGTGTGCGTGACCTGCGCCGATCAGGCGACCGGGCGCACGTAGACCCACTGGCCGTCCACTCGCGAGAACGCGCTGTTCTCGTGCATCGAGTCCTTGACGCCGTCCGCGATGTAGTGCGCGCGGAACTCGACCGTGCCCTCGGTGTGGAACGGGCCGCCGCCGGTGGTGCCGAGGATCTCCAGGCGGGTCCAGCGCTGCCCGGGGTCGAGCTCGAGCGGCGACGGCGGTTTCAGCCAGGTCTTGCGGAGATAGGCGGTGTCGCCCACCGCGAACGCGCTGAAGCGGGAACGCATCAGCTGCTCGGCGGTGGACGCGGTCGCCCGGCCGTCGTGCAGACGGCCGCAGCATTCGTCGTAAGGCAGGCCGTAGCCACAAGGACAGCGCACAAACGAAGAACTTACTTAGTCGATCAGCTTCACCGTCACGGTGGGGCTGTACGTCTTCTGACGGCCGCCGAAGCCGTGTTCGGCGCCGATGCTGAGCTGAATGGCCCTGTCGGCGGGCGCCCAATAGCCGGTACGGACGAAATAGGCGTCCATTGTGCAAAGGCGTTCGCAGGATTTCTTGGCGCAGATGGTTTCCCAGCCCCATTGCCTGCCGGTGTGCTCGACCCCGTTGCGGCGGACGAAGAGCTTCGGGTTGCCGAGCTCCTTGGAATAGGTCGTGCCCTCGGCAACATAGAGGACGCCATCGATCTTGTAGGCGCGGTCGTTGTTGAGGAGGCTGACCTGACCGGAGATCTCGAAGCTCACTCTGCCACCGCGGCTGCCCGGCAGTGTCCAATGCAGACTGAACTCCCGGACCGGAACTTCCACGGACTGTGTCACGGCGACTCATCCTCCCATTCGTTTTACGCAGGAGTGGTCGCCTGATGGTAAGGAGTTTCCCCGGGTTTCCCCTATATGAAAAGGATTTCTTCACTCGAAGGATGGTCTGCGGCATTTATCGCCATAGTTGCATGTGACGTACTAGTGACGAGAATGGACCGTTTCGAAGCGCATCCGGGTGACCCAGGCGGTGATGTGCGCACGCGTCGGCAAGTCGAGTTTGGTCCTGATGTGCTCGAGATGGCTTACGACCGTACGGGGCGAGATCGCGAGCCGCAGCGCGATCTGCTTGTTGGTCAGTCCTTGCGCGACAAGATCCGCGACCTGATGCTCCCGCGGGGTCAGTACCTGCTCAGAGTCCCACGCGGGCACCGTCGGCAGCGTGTCGTGCAACGCGTAGTCGATGGCCTGCTCGGCCGTGAGCGCGGCGCCTTCCGCTTGTGCGCGCATCACCTTCGCCTCGGGAAGCTGGCCGCGCGCGGCAGCCATTTCCTCGGCCATCAGGCGCGCGGACCACGGTTCGGTGACCGCGCTGATGGCGAGTTTGGTCGCCTTCGCCGCGGCGAAAAGCCGCAATGCCCGTTCGGGTTGACCGGAACGCGCTGCGACGGCGGCCAGTCCTTCTAGTGCTTCCGGGGGACTATCGGCGTCGAGCATCGTCGCGGTCAGTGAGCGGGTGAACTGCCGCGCCGCCTCTTCGAGCTGATCGCGCATCAACGCGATGGTGCCCGCGGTGTGCGTGACGGCCGCGAGCGTCCCTTCTTCCGGGTTGCTGTCCAGCAACGCGAGCACCTCGTCCACTGTGGACTGAGCGTCGGCGTAGCGGTGGCGCAGCACCAGATCCCAGGCCACCAGCGCGAGGGTGCTGGCGAGCATCGCGGGCCGGTCGAGTGAGCGCAGCAGCTCGACCGCGCGCACGTCGACCTCGAGCGCCGAGGCCGCGTTCTCGAGTCCGCGGTAGGCCGAGCTGAGTGCCATCAGCGCGCGGACCACCAGCGTCGGCTGGTCGAGCCGGGAGCTCAGCGTCAGGCTTTCCTTGGCGTGCAACTCGGCTTCGACGTAGTCACCCCGGATCTCGAGCCCGCGCGCGAGCTCGATCAGCCCGCGCGCGCGGATCGGGGAATCCTCGGGCAGGGAAGGCAGGATGCGCTCGATGAGCTGCCGGGTCTGCCGGAAGTCGCCCTGCCGCCGCCACCACGAAGCCAGCGCGAGCGAGAGCAACGGGAACCGGGCGTCCTTCAACTCCTCGGCGACCGTCACGGCGTAGTGCAGCAGATGCTGTTCTTCGTAGATCTGCGAAGGGTTCTCGTCGGCGTCGAACAGCCAGTCCTCGGACAGCGCCGCGAGCCAGGCCAGCAGCCGTTCGTGCGCGCCGGCGAGTTCGTGCTCTTCGGCCAGCCGTTCCCTGCCGAACTTGCGCAGCGACTCCAGCAGCACGAACCGGGTCGCCGTGCCGGGTCTGGCCACCAGCAGCGATTTGGCGGCGAGATCGGTGAGCACCGGCCACAGCTCGTCCGGCCCGGTGCCGAGGTCGGCGCAGACCGCGGTGGCGGCATGCATGTCGAACGCGCCGGGCAGGATCGCGACCCGGCGGAAGACCTCCTGACCGAGCGGGCAGAGCAGGTCGTAGCTCCACTCGATCGCCGCGCGCAGGCTCTGGTGCCGCTCCGGCGCGGTGCGCGCGCCGCCGGCGAGCAGGTCGAGCCGCTGGTCGGCCTGCTCCAGCAGCGACGCGGGCGGGAGCACGCCGATCTGGCGCGCGGCCAGTTCCACGGCCAGCGGCAGCCCGTCCAGCCTGCGGCAGAGTTCCGCGACCACGGGGACCAGCTCGTCGGTCAGCTCCCAGGTCGGCACCGCCGAGCGGGCCCGGTCGACGAAGAGCCGGACGGCGTCCACCCCGCGCGGGTCCGAGGCCGACGGCGCGGCGGCGACCAGGGGTTCGATGCTGACGATGACCTCGCCGAGCGTGCGCAGCGCTTCGCGGCTGGTGGCGAGCACGTGCAGCTGGGGATGGCTGTCCGAGAGCTGTTCGAGCAGCTCGGCGCAGTCGTCGACGAGGTGCTCGCAACTGTCGAGGACGAGCAGCGCGTTGCCCCGGTCCTCGTTGATGGGCTTCCAGCCGTTGCGGCCGTCGCGGATGGCGGAGTTGACCGCCTCGGTGACCTGCGAGCCGTCGGCGAGCGGGGCCAGGTCGACCCACCAGACGCCACCGCCGTAGCCGCGGCCCGCGGTCGCGCGCAGGAACTCGCCCGCCAGCCGGGACTTGCCGACGCCGGCGCAGCCGACCAGCGTGACCATCCGGTTCTTGGCCAGCACCCCGCGCAGCTCGGTGAGTTCGCGTTCCCGGCCGATGAACCGGTCGCGCGGCGGCGGGCAGACGTAGCGCTTCTGCGCGGCGGCGCCGGGCTGGCGGACGGCGGGCTTGGGCGGGTCGGTGGTGCTATTGCCGACTGCTATCACCCCGCGGCCGGACCGGAACTGCCCGTGCAGGGTCATCGCGGGCATGCCGACGCCCTTCGCGAGTTCCCGCCAGGTGACACCCTGCCCGCGCGCGCCCGCCACCGCCGCACGCAGCGCGGAAGCGCTTACCCGCTGCACCTCCGCCAAAGCGGCCGCTTGGTCGATACCCGGTTCGAGGCGCAGGGACGCGGCGATCAGCTGCTCCAGCCTGCGGAGGTGGTCCGCCAGAGCGGGCTGGTCACTCCCCTCGGGGGACGCATCGCCGGTCACGTCTACAAAGCGTAACTGATTGGACTCAATTCGTGTACTAGGCTCGTACACGATCGATCAGATGCCCCCTGTTCATTACGTACAGAGCGCGTCTATCAGGCGTTTACCGGTACACAGGAGGATGACGGCAGGATACTGCCCGATTTTCCGATGCGCACCCCCCGGCTCCGGCCGGAGGATCAAGATCCGTTGAAAAGGGAATTTCAAGGGGGTTTGGTGTTCGACCTGGCGGACTGCTGCCAGCAGTGTGGTGCCGCGCTGCCCGTCCGAGCGGAACAGGACCCCGGGCGGCGAGCCCGCTACTGCTCCAACGCGTGCCGTCAGCGTGCCTACCGGCAGCGGACCCGCAGCGAACCCGGCGAGGAACACGCGCTCGTCCCGCGCGCCTTCGCCGCCGAGCTGACCGCCCCCGCCGACAGCTTCCTCGGGCGGGACGCCGACCTCGCCGAGGTCGCGCGCTCGCTGAAGCGCACCAGGCTGCTGACGCTGACCGGCCCCGAGGGCATCGGCAAGACCCGGTTCGCGATCGAGCTGGCCACCCGCACCCGCGGCGTGCGCCCCGACGGCATGCTGCTGGTCGAGCTGGCCGCGGTGACCGGC
Organism: Amycolatopsis xylanica; assembly: GCF_900107045.1. Lineage (GTDB taxonomy): Bacteria > Actinomycetota > Actinomycetes > Mycobacteriales > Pseudonocardiaceae > Amycolatopsis > Amycolatopsis xylanica. The sequence continues at coordinate 21,533 of NZ_FNON01000008.1, read as the reverse complement.
GGCGAGCTGGTCCCGCAGACGGTCGCCGGCCTGCTGGGCATCCCCGAGCAGCCGGGTGAGCCGGTGGCCGCCGCGATCGCGAGGGTGGTCGGCTCGCGCCGGGTGCTGATCGTGCTCGACCAGGCCGAGCACGTCGCCGCCGACTGCGCCCACCTGGTGGAACTGCTGCTCGGCCGCTGTCCCGGCCTGCGCGTGCTGGTCACCAGCCGCGCGCCGCTGGGCGTGCCGGGCGAGATGATCTTCGCGGTCGGCCCGCTGGCGGCCGCCGCGTCCGCGCGCCTGTTCGCCGAGCGCGCGGGCACCCTCGACGAAGACGGCTCCGCGACCGTCGAGACGATCTGCGAGCGGCTGTCCGGGATCCCGCTCGCCATCGAGCTGGCCGCCCGGCTCGCCGACACGCTGCCGATCGGCGCGATCGCGACGAGGTTCACCTCGGCGGGCCGGTACGGGCTGGCCGCCGCGCTCACCGTCACCCACGATCTGCTGGGCGCGCAGGAGAAACGCGTGTTCCGCAGGCTCTCGCTGCTCGAAGCTGGCTTCGATTCGGACATGGCCAAGGCCGTGTGCACCGACGCCGGCATCTCCGGCAAGGACGTCGAGGGACTGGTGCGCTCGCTCGCGGTGCGCTCGCTGGTGATCGCCACCGCCGTGCCCGGCGGGCCGACGCGGTATCACCAGCTGGAAGCGATCCGGCGGTTCGGCGAGGAGCGGCTGCACGAGGCCGCCGAGTCCGGCCCGTGGCGGGCACGGGGCATCGACTGGGCGGTCGCGCTGTGCCGCCCGCTCGTCGACGCGGTGTTCACCCCGAGCGCGCCGCCGGGGCTGATAGAACGGCTTTCCGACGAGAGCAAGAATCTGCGCAAGGCGGTCGAAGCCGCCTGTGAGCGCGGCGACGACCGCGAATTGCTGCTCGCGACGGCGCTGACCGTGTGCTGGCGGCGCCAGGGCTACATGTCCGAGGGCCGGAAGCTGCTCACGACGGTGCTCGCGCGGACGCCGTGCTCACCGGCCGACCGCAGCCTCGCGCTCGTGCATCTGGCCTGGCTCGAGGTGATGGACGGCAACAAGATCGTCGCGCGCCAGCTCGCCGAGCGCGCGTTCGCGTTCGCGCGGACGGCCGACAGCCCGCTCGCGGTCGCCCGCGCGCTGAGCGTGCTCGCCGGTATCCGGGTGTCGCTCGGTGATTACGGTCCCGCCTGTGTCTGTTATCAGGAATGCCTCGACATTCTTCGCGAGATCAAAGAAATACCCAGCCCGCTCGACATAGCGTTCTGCCGTCACAACTACGCGTGGGCGGCTCTGCAGAACGGTGACAACGAGCGAGCGCACGAACTCGTTTCCGCGGCGTTGCCGGTGCTGCGCGCGAACGGCGCCAAGCTGACCGCGATCCTGCACACGGCGGGCGTGGTCGCGTTGGCTCGTAAAGAACTCGACCGGGCCGAGGCGTTGTTCACCGAGGGTTTGCTGTTGCAGCCCGGTGATTTCCGCGGGCCCGCGTACCTCATCGACGGGCTCGCCGTGGTCGCCGCCCGCAAGGGGCAGGCGGAGCGCGCGCTGCGGCTGATAGGTGCGTCGGCACGCATGCGTAATACGGTGCAAGGCGAGGAAAGCCCACGCTGGCGCGAACAACTCGAAGCGGCCGAGACCTCCGCGCGGCGCCTGCTCGCGCCGTCCGCCGCCGAAGCAGCGCTGGCGGCGGGCAGGCGGCTGCGCCGTGAGCAGATCATCGACTATGCGCGTGGGCGCGGACACGCGGTGTTGTCCGGCAGGTAAAAGCTCGCCGGCGACTTGACGTAGTGCGGTGAGCGTGGATGGCGGCTTCCCTTGTCCGGTTTCAGGATGGGAAGCCGATTCATCTCTCGCGCCGGAGGAGTGCCACGGCAATGGAAAAAGCTGATGTAGCGGCTTATCTGGACCGGATCGGAACGCGAAGGCCGTTCGAGATCGACTTCGACGCGCTACGTCACCTGCAAGAACGTCATCTGGAGTCGATTCCGTTCGAGACCTTCGGCTTCCAGTTCAAGGAACCGATCGTGCTCGGGGATGCCGTGCTGGACAAGGTGGTCCGCGGCAGGGGAGGCGCGGGAGCCGAGCTGAATTCCTTGTTCGCGTCACTGTTGCGTGAACTGGGGTTCAAGGTCTCGCTGCTCGGCGCGCGGGTCGTCGGCCCCGACGGCCGCCTTGGCCCGCTGAACGGGCATCTTGTGCTCAGAGTCGATCACCACGAACCTTGGCTCGTGGACGTCGGATACTGGTTCGCCGCAAGGAAACCGCTCAGGCTCGACCTGCGGCACACGCAAAGCGACTTCGAGGGCGAGTTCCAGGTGGTCGACGCGCCGGACGGCGACGTTGACGTGCTGCGGGACGGGAATCCCTTGTACCGCGTGGAAGTCCGTGAGCGTTCACTCACCGATTTCGAGGCGCCGCTGTGGTGGCTGCGCACCGCGCCGGACTCTCCTTTGGACAGTGCTTTGTGGGCGTCCATCGCCACCCCGGAGGGCCGGATCAAACTGAAGGGCCGGGTGCTGACCCGGTTCGAGAACGGCAAGCGGACGATCGAAGTGCTGGAGGACGACGAGTTCCTCGACGAGGTGCGCAAGTCGTTCGGGATCGAATTGGACCGGTTGCCAGACCTGCCGGGCCAAGACCCGGTGTGACCTGAAAAAGGAAGGAGGTTTACCCACCGGCGCTGCCGGTTCGCCTTTTCCTCCACCCGATGAAAACGACAAAGACGGGATGTTGGCCGATGTGCTACTGGCTGAACTCACCGAACGAATCACCGCTCTTCTGGCCGGAATGGCCCGACCCGCCTGGCGCGAGCCTGGCCGACTGGATCAGGGCGATGACGCGCTGATCGCCTGCCCATCCGCCCGAACGCCACTTCTGCGACGCCCGACGTTGCGCAAGTGGCGTTCATGTCGTCCGGGGCAGGCCTGGACGTACCTGACGGACCTGACGGACCGGGCTCGCCCGGCCTGGTCACCGGCGCCACGCTCTGCGAGCATCCAAGACCGGGGATGTGCTCGCAGAGGGAACGGGAGTGCCGGCCATGGGCGGCAAGGTCGAGATCTGCATCGTCGGCGCCGGTCCGCGCGGACTGTCCACTTTGGAACGGCTGCTCGCCAACGAGCGCGCGTCGCCGTCGTGTGAGGCGCTGGTCATCCACGTCGTCGACCCGTCGGAACCCGGGGCGGGGACGATCTGGCGCGCCGACCAGTCACGGCACCTGCTGATGAACACCGTCGCGTCGCAGATCACCATCTACACCGACGAGAGCACCCAGATCGACGGGCCGATCGAGCCCGGCCCGAGCCTGTACGAGTGGACCAAGACGTTCTCCGACTCGACCGAGCTCGACGACGCCACGCTCGCCGAAGCTCGCGACCTCGGCCCCGACACCTACCCGACCCGCGCGTTCTATGGCCGCTACCTGCACAGCAGCTTCCAGAACGTGGTCGTCCGCGCGCCGGATCACGTGAAGGTCGTCGTCCACCAGTCCCGCGTGATCGCGATGGCCGACACACTCGGCGTGTTCGGTGGCCCGCAAGGCGTCCGGCTCGACAACGGTGTGCGGCTCAACCAGCTCGACGCGATCGTGCTCGCGGTCGGCCACGTGCCCGCGCACCTTTCGCCGCGTGAGGAGCGCACCGCGCAGCTCGCGCGGATCCACTACCTGACCTACATCACCCCGGCCAACCCCGCCGACCTGGACCTCGGGCAGATCGAGGCGGGACAGCCGGTGCTGCTGCGCGGGCTCGGCCTGAACTTCTTCGACCACATGGCCTTGTTCACCTCGGGCCGTGGCGGCTACTTCGCGCGGGAGGACGGCAGGCTGGTCTATCGCCCGTCCGGCAACGAGCCCAAGCTCTACGCCAGCTCGCGGCGCGGCGTGCCGTACCACGCGCGCGGCGAGAACGAGAAGGGCGCGACCGGGCGCTACCACCCGCGGCTGCTGACGCCGGAGTACATCGCGCAGCTGCGCCGCCGCGCGGAAGAGGGCGTGCGCGTGCAGTTCACCTCCGAGCTGTGGCCGGTCATCGCGAAGGAGGTCGAGAGCGTCTACTACGGCACGCTCCTCGAATCCTGGGGCCGCGGCGACGAGAAGGACGCGATCATCGGCAAGTACCTCGCGCTGCCGTCGGACGAGGATCCCGGCTGGCTGCTCGACTCCTACGGCATCACCCCGGCGCATCGCTGGGACTGGGAGAAGCTCACGAACCCTTACGGTGACCGCGAATTCGCCGACCGCGAGCACTTCACCGCGTGGCTGCTCGAATACCTGCACGACGACGTGCGCGCGGCACGGGCGGGCAACGTCAGCGGTCCGCTCAAGGCGGCGCTGGACGTGCTGCGCGACCTGCGCAACGACATCCGGCTCGCGGTCGATCACGGTGGCCTGGAAGGGAATTCGCACCGCGACGACCTCGAAGGCTGGTACACCCCGCTCAACGCGTTCCTCTCGGTCGGCCCGCCGGTCTCGCGCATCGAGGAGATGATCGCGCTGATCGAGGCCGGGGTGCTGGTGATCACCGGCCCCGGCACGGTCATCCGGCTCGACACGAAACACCGGGTGTTCATCGCCGAATCCGAGCTGGTGCCCGGCCAGCCGATCCGCGCGACCGTGCTCATCGAGGCGCGGCTGCCGGAGCCGGACCTGCGCCGCACGGCCGATCCGCTGCTGCGCCAGCTGCTGGCCACCGAGCAGATCAGCCCCTACCGCATCGAAAGCGACGACGGCACGTTCCACGAGACCGGCGGGCTCGCCGTGACCGACCGGCCCTATCACGTGATCGACGGGCACGGCCGCGTCCACCCGCGCCGGTTCGCGTACGGGGTGCCGACCGAATCCGTGCACTGGGTGACCGCCACCGGCATCCGGCCTGGCGTCGATTCGGTGACCTTGCGCGACTCCGACGCGATCGCGCGTGCGGTGCTCGCACTGACGCCGGTCGCGCACGTGCCGTCCGAGCAGCGCCGCATCGCCGAGGAGGCTCAGCTCGCGGGAGTGATCGTGTGAGGGCCAGGAAACACCGAAGCCGCGCCGGAGTATCCGGCGCGGCCTCTTCTAGGGGAATGGCGACATCGTTGTCATACAAGGAATTCGGGGCTTACCGAAGAGCTGTTCCGGTCAACGGAACGGGCGTCCCCCGCGGCAGCGGGGCTCCACGCCGGCCGGTGAGCGGCCGTCCTGGAGCCCCGAAACCGCGTTGGCCGGGGGAGTGGTCAGGACACGAAGCTCATGCCCTGGTCGGTGCTGCCGCTCAGCGCCGCCGCCGCGTGTGCCGCGGACGCCAGCGTGATGTGGCGGTGCCAGCCGTCGTAGGAACGACCGGCGAAGTCCCTGATCCCCACCTTGTCGGCGATCTCGGTGAAGTCCTGGTCGACGCGGTTGACCAGCTTGCTCAGCCGCAGCAGCGTCGCGGGCGGGACGCCCGTCAGGTCGGTGAGCCACAGCTCGGCGGGCCACGGCCTGCCGCTGGTGCCCTCGCCGAGGAGGAGGAACTCGCCTCGCCCGCAGTACGGCATGCGCACCCGTACGGCGGCGGCCAGGCTCATCCTGGTGGCCGTGCTGGACCCGTGGTCGGTCCAGGTGACCGTGCGGCGGAAGTCCCGTGCCGCACCCATGATCTGCTGGGCGGGAAGCGCTTCCGCGCTGTGCCCTGGCAACGCCGGATCGGCCGCGGTGAGCCGGAGCGTGCTGGTGATCCTGATGAGCAGCGGGACGCCCGCCATCCGCAGCTTGCGCACGGCGGCGATGACGTCCATCTCCCGCGCGTCCATGACCAGCGGCAGAACCGGGAGGTCCTGCCTGGCCGCGGTCTCGAGGTAGGCCTCGATCGCGCAGTCGCCGAGCGACTCGAGCCCGGCGCCGTCGGGGATCGACGCGCGGCTGCGCCGCTGGCCGTCGTCCAGCCAGGCCTGCGACAGGTGCAGCCGCCAGCCCACCGGGCTGCTCAGCTCCTCCGACGCGGCCCAGACGCCGATCGCCTGCTGGGCGTTGAGTGCCTGCCCCAGCGAGGGGCAGAAGCGCCGCGAGACGCCGACCGAGTGCCGTCCCGCCTTGGGGATGACCATCGGCCTGGCCACCCACGCCTGGGGTGGCGCGTTGCGCGCCACGTACTTGGCCAGCGCGCGGCGCACCGGCGTCCAGTCCCAGGTGGAGTCGCTGATGAAGTGGTGCAGGCTCTGTTCGGTGGCTTGGCCGCCGACCAGTGCCGCGATGTTGCGGATCGACTTGCGGCCCGGCGCGCACAGCAGGCCACGCAGGTATTCCACGCCCTTTCTGCGCTGGTCACTCCGTGGCAGCGACGCGAACAGGGCCGAACACAGTTCGGCCAGTATCACGTCGTAGGCGTCGGTCCTCACCGGCGCCTGGCTGCGGTATTCAGTTCTGTCCATTGTGTGCAACATTGCGCTCCCCTTGAACCCAGTTCATCGGTGTCGCGGGCTGGGGAAGCTGCCGGGCGGTCCCAATCGCGACACTGTGTTATCGCTTCGAACTGTCGGGGAATCACCTCAGGGCGGCGCCGAAGCGGAGGAAATTCCCGAGGTTAACGCTAAGTTATCGCACTGTCGCCGCTACACCCCTAAAGGCCCCTAAACCCGCGAACACCCGACCTTTCCCAGGTGCCGCAAAAACATTGGGTGAGTTTTCGGACCTTTTCGCAACGGTAGGGGTTTTCGTAACGCCCCTATTTTTCGTAACATTGGACGATCTTCGTAACGCGGGCCGGAATTCCGGGCGCACCTGACGGACTAAGTCTCACCCCGTGTGTTCCCTTGCATCATTCGGCGCAAGATATAGACATACGTCAGTTTCAGACAAGCGAACCAGGTGGGAAGCGATGATCAGCACGCGGCTCGACCCCCGATCCCCCGAGGCCAGGCAGCAGCCCGTCTGGGGATCCGAGGCGGCGCTCCAGCGCGTGCGTGACGAGCTTCGCCACGCGCCGGGCCTGGTCCGCTCCACCGACGTCCGCCTGCTCCGCATGCTGCTCGCCAGGGTCGCCGCGGGCGAGGCGCTCATCGTCCAGGCCGGTGACTGCGCCGAAGACCCCGCCGAGTGCACCGAGCGTCACGTCGCCGGCAAAGTCGAGCTGCTCGCCTCGCTGGCCGGCGAACTGACCCGCGTGACCGGCAAGCCGGTGCTCCGCGTCGGCCGGATCGCGGGCCAGTTCGCCAAGCCCCGCTCCAGCGACACCGAGACAGTCGACGGCGTCGAGCTGCCCGTCTACCGCGGTCATCTGGTCAATTCGCCCGAACGCGACCGGGAGGCGCGGGAGGCCAACCCGCGCCGCCTCGTCGACGGCTACCGCGCGTCGCGCCACGCGATGGACCACCTCGGCTGGAACTCGCCGGACCGGCTGAGCGTCGACCTGACCGAGCGCGTGTGGACCAGCCACGAGGCGCTGCTGCTGGACTACGAGACCCCGTCGCTGCGCATGGACGCGCACGGCCGCCGCCTGCTCACGTCGACGCACTGGCCGTGGATCGGCGAGCGCACCCGCCAGGCCGACGGCGCGCACGTCGCGCTGCTGTCGGACGTCGTCAATCCGGTTTCGGTCAAGATCGGCCCCGCCGTGACGCCTGCCGAGCTGATGGTGCTGCTCGCCAGGCTCGACCCGGCGGGTGAGCCGGGCAGGCTGACGCTGATCGCGCGGATGGGCGCCGACGCCGTCGCCGAGCGGCTGCCCGCGCTCGTCAAGACCGCGCGGATGGCCGGGCACCCGGTGATCTGGCAGTGCGACCCGATGCACGCCAACACCGTCACCGCGCCGGGCGGCTTCAAGACCCGGTACGTCGAGACGATCATGCGCGAGGTCGAGGGCTTCCAGGCGGCGGTCCGCGAGGGCGGCGGGGTCGCGGGCGGCTTGCACCTGGAGACCACGCCGGACGACGTCACCGAGTGTGTCGAGAACAAGTCGCAGGCGGGGCTGGCGGGGGAGCGCCGCACCACCCTCTGCGACCCGCGGCTCACCGCCGCGCAAGCACTGTCCGTCGTCGGAACCTGGAAGGCCTGAAGTCATGGGGAACAAGATCGCTTTCGTCACCGGCGCGGCAGGCGGCATCGGAGAAGCCGTCACCCGCGCGCTCGGCTCGCAGGGCACGACCGTCGCCGCCGCGGACCGCGACACCGAGCGGCTCGCCGAGACCGTCGAGAAGTGCGAGCTGGCCGGCTTGAAGGTGCGCGCCTACCCGCTCGACGTCACCCGCCCGGCCGACGTCGAGGCCGTGGTCGACCAGGTCGAGCGCGACCTCGGCCCGATCGACCAGCTGGTCAACGCGGCGGGCATCCTGCGCATGGGCGCCGCCCGCGAGCTCTCCGACGCGGACTTCGCCGACACCTTCGCGGTCAACGTCACCGGCGTCTTCAACGTCTCCCGCGCGGTCACCAACCGGATGGTGCCGCGCCGGCGCGGCGCACTGGTCACCGTCGCCTCCAACTCCGCGAGCACCCCGCGCACCGGGATGGCCGCGTACGCCGCCTCGAAGGCCGCCGCGACCATGTACACCAAGGTGCTCGGCCTCGAGGTCGCCGAGCACGGCATCCGCTGCAACCTCGTCCAGCCCGGCTCGACCGCCACCCCGATGCTCACCTCGATGTGGCACGACGAGACCGGCCGCCAGACCACGCTCGAAGGCAACCTGGACGCCTACCGGCTTGGTATCCCGCTCAAGAAGCTGGCCCAGCCCTCCGACATCGCGGACGCCGTGCTCTTCCTGCTCTCCGACCGCGCCTGCCACATCACCTTGCACGAGCTCACCGTCGACGGCGGCGCGACGCTCGGCGTCTGACGCACCGAAACTCCCTGGAGACGATCATGCCCGGCTTGCCCAGCATCCAGCCCTACCCGATGCCCACCGAGAACACGCTGCCCGCCAACACCGCGAAGTGGGCGGTCGACCCGGCCCGCGCCGTGCTGCTGGTGCACGATCTGCAGCGGTACTTCCTCAAGCCGCTGCCGGAGATGCTGCGCAAGCGGATGGTGGGCAACGCGGCGCTGCTGCGCGAGCGGGCCGACGCGGCGGGCATGCCGGTCGCGTACACCGCGCAGCCCGGTGACATGACGGCCGAGGACCGCGGGCTGCTCAAGGACTTCTGGGGACCTGGCATGCGCGTCGACCCGGCCGACCGGCTGGTCGTCGACGAGATGGCGCCGCGGCCAGGCGACTGGATGTTCACGAAGTGGCGCTACAGCGCGTTCTTCCGCTCGGACCTGCTGGAGCGCATGCGTGCCGAGGGGCGCGACCAGCTGGTCATCTGCGGGGTCTACGCGCACGTCGGCGTGATGATGAGCGCGGTCGACGCGTACACCAACGACATCCAGCCGTTCCTGGCCGCCGACGCGGTCGCCGATTTCTCCGAGGCCGACCACCGGCTCGCACTCGACTACGTGGCCAAGCGCTGCGGCATGGTCGTGAGCACCGAGCAGCTCGTGTCCCGGCTGGCCGTCACGCGTGAATGGGAGTTCGCGGCATGAACCTCTTCGACACCATCCTCGCCGACAACCCGCCCGCGTTCGCGCTGCTGCACCGGCCGGAGAGCACCGGCACCGGCAAGCTGGAGATCATCGTCGGCGAGGTGTCCACTCCGGACACGCTCGCCGAACTGCCGCTGACCGACGTCCGTGGTCACCAGGTGCTCACGATCGTGCCGTATCGCCAGCTCGCCGAGCGCGGCTTCGAAGCGCCGGACGACGGCGAGCCGTTGATCGCGCTGAGCGTCGAGTCGCAGGCCGTGGTCTCGGTCGGCGAGGCGTTGTGGCGGCTGCCGGACGTGCCGATTTCCCTTGAGAGCGGCCGGTTCGACGTCGACGACGAGACCTACGCGGAGACCGTCCGCCGGGTCATCGCCGACGAGATCGGCACCGGCGAAGGCGCGAACTTCGTCATCAAGCGCTCGTACCTGGCCGAGATCAGCGACTACACCGTCCACAGTGCACTGTCCTTTTTCAAGCGCCTGCTGCAGAAGGAGCAGGGCGCGTACTGGACGTATCTGGTGCACACGGGCGACCGCACGTTCGTCGGCGCCAGCCCCGAGCGGCACCTCAGCCTCGACCACGGCACCGCGGTGATGAACCCGGTCAGCGGGACGTACCGGTACGGCGAGAATGGCGCGTCGCTCGCGGGCGTGCTCGATTTCCTCGCCGACCGCAAGGAGGCCGACGAGCTGTACATGGTCGTCGACGAGGAACTCAAGATGATGTCGCGTGTCTGTGACGGCGGCGGCCGGGTGCTCGGGCCGTTCCTGAAGGAGATGGCGAAGGTCGCGCACACCGAGTACCTCATCGAGGGCGAGACCAGCCGCGACCCTCGCGAGATCCTGCGCGAGACGCTCTTCGCGCCGACAGTCACCGGCAGCCCGCTCGAAAGCGCCTGCCGGGTTATCAACCGTTACGAGCCGCAGGGCCGCGGGTACTACAGCGGCGTCGTCGCGCTGATCGGCCGTGATGCCGATGGTGGCCACGCGCTGGACTCGTCGATCGTCATCCGCACGGCCGACATCTCCGCCACCGGCGCGGTCAAGATCAGCGTCGGCGCGACGCTGGTGCGCCACTCCGACCCGATGTCCGAGGTCGCCGAAACCCGCGCGAAGGCGGCCGGTCTGCTGGCCGCGCTGCGCACCGAGGGTCCCGTCCGCTACGCCGACGACCCGCGCGTGCGGGCGATGCTGGCCGAGCGCAACAAGTCCATCTCCGGCTTCTGGCTGGGCAAGCAGCGCAGCTCGGACGAGCTTTCCGGGCGCGTGCTGGTCGTCGACGCCGAGGACACGTTCACGTCGATGATCGAGCAGCAGCTGCGCTCGCTCGGACTGGACGTCGACGTCCGCCGCTTCGACACCGAGTTCGACTTCGACGCCTACGACCTGGTCGTGCTGGGCCCCGGCCCCGGGGACCCCCGGCACACCGACCACCCCAAGATCACCCGGCTCCACGACGCGGTCCGCACACTGCTCCAGGACCGCAAGCCGTTCCTGGCGGTGTGCCTGAGCCACCAGGTGCTGAGCCTGCAGCTGGGGCTCCCGATCGCGCGCCGCGCCGAACCCAACCAGGGCGTGCAGAAGGAGATCGACCTCTTCGGCAAGCGCGAGAAAGTCGGCTTCTACAACACTTTCGCCGCAGAGAGCCACGCTGGCGCGTTCGCGCTGCCCGGCCTCGGCTGGGTCGAGGTCAGCCGTGACGCCGCGACCGGCGAGGTGCACGCGCTGCGTGGCCGCGACTTCGCCTCGCTGCAGTTCCACCCCGAGTCACTGCTGACGGCGGATGGAGTCCGGATCCTGCGCGATCGGGTCAGCGCGTTGCTCGAACGGGCGGTCACGCCCGGCCTGGCGGTCGCCGCGTAGGTTTTTTGTATCTCTTCGGGCTTTCCTTCCCTCCTGATCCATGTACGGGGGAAGGAGGTGTCCCATGACACCGGAGGTTGCCTATACGAGACGGGCGCAGGCGATGCTGCGCGCGGTGGTCGCCGGACGCGCGCAGGTCAGCTGCAGCTGCGAACCCGACCTCTTCATCGACGGCGTGTCCTGCGGGGACCAGTTCACCGCGCACGCGCTCGCGCACGCGGGCCTGATCACGGCCTCCCGCCTGGCCGCCATCGGCCAGCGCGTCCCTGCCGCTTTGACTCCCGCGGGGCTCGCGGCGCTCGCCGATCGGGCGGCGTGAGCTGTGGCGAGGGTGGCCGATACTCATTGGCCGTGGCTCGGCCACCCTCGCCATCGCATCGTGGTGTCTCCAAGCCCGAAAATCGGGTGACACGGCCGGATCCGGCCTGACATCCTCGTGGTCATGTTCCCCGTGACCGAATCCGTGACGCTCGCAGGCCTGTCCCTGCCGAGCGCCGTTTCGGCACGGTTCGACGGCGCTCGAAGCTGACCCTCCTCTTTTCCCTTCCCGCGGAACCAGTGGAGGAGGGTTGGGCTTTTTCGCGGTTTCGCGCGTCCGTTTTCTTCTTCCAGGGAACAAAAAATGACCAAGCAGCAGCATGTGCGCACCAAGCCGCACCTCAACATCGGCACCATGGGCCACGTCGACCACGGCAAGACCACGCTGACCGCGGCGATCACCAAGGTGCTCGCCGAGCCCGGCGGCACCGGCTACGTCGCGTTCGAGCGGATCGACCGCGCGCCGGAGGAGATCGAGCGCGGGATCACGATCAACATCGCGCACGTCGAGTACGAGACGCCGACGCGGCACTACGCCCACGTCGACATGCCGGGGCACGCCGACTACGTCAAGAACATGATCACCGGCGCCGCCCAGCTCGACGGCGCGATCCTGGTCGTCTCGGCGCAGGACGGCTCGATGCCGCAGACGCGTGAGCACCTCGTGGTCGCGCGCGGCATCGGCGTCCGGCACGTGGTGGTCGCGCTGAACAAGGCCGACCTGGTCGACGACGAGGACCTGCTGGACCTCGTCGAGCTCGAGGTGCGTGAGCTCCTCACGCGCTACGGCTTCGACGGCGACGCGGTCCCGGTGGTCCGCGTGTCGGGCCTGCGCGCACTCGAGGGCGACCCGGTGTGGACCCAGCGCATCGCCGACCTGCTCACCGCGGTCGACGAGTACGTGCCGGAGCCCGTCCGCGACCTCGGCCGGCCGTTCCTGATGCCGATCGAGAACGTGCTGACCATCAGCGGCCGCGGCACGGTCGTCACGGGCGCGGTGGAGCAGGGCACGCTGCGCGTCGGCGACCCGGTCGAGGTGGTCGGGCTCGGCGACACGGTCACCAGCGTGTGCACCGGGCTCGAGACCTTCGGCAAGGCGCTGGACCGCGTCGAGGCGGGCGACAACGCGGCCGTCCTGCTGCGCGGGGTCCGCCGTGACGCGGTGCGCCGCGGCCAGGTGCTGAGCCTGCCCGGCAGCGTGACCCCGCACAGCCGGTTCCGCGCGCGGGTCCAGGTGCTGTCGGCGGACGAGGGTGGCAGGCGGACGCCGTTCGCCGACCACTACCGGCCGCAGTTCCACTTCCGCACCAGTGACGTGGTGGGGGAGATCCGGCTGGACGATGGCGTCGTGCTCCCGGGCCAGCGCGCCGAGTTCACGGTCGAACTGGGCCGCCCGATCGCGATGACCGAGGGCCTCGGCTTCGCCGTCCGTGAAGGCGGCCGCGCCGTGGCCTCGGGTGTCGTGACCGAAGTGCTCGACTGAAGGGCTCGTGAGTGTTGCCGACGGTTAGAACCGTCGGGAACACTCACGACCCCGGGGCTACCAGGCGACGACGCCTTGCGTCGACGGCTGGAGCGTGCCGACCTCGACCGACGAGACCGGGAGCTGGGTGACCTTCTGCCCGCCGCCCTCGGCGCCGATGAAGTCCGCGACCACCGGCTTCGTCGTCCCCGGCGCGGTGACCTTCACGGTGGTGGCCACGAAGCAGGTGTCCTCGCCCTTGTCACAGGTGGTCCACTTGACGCCGGCGAACGCGGACCGGCCCGGCTCCAGGACGATTTTCGGCCCGGCGCCCGGCTGGTCGACCTTCTTGACCGGCACCTTGATCGCGCTGTCGTTCGCGGCTAGGAAGCCGACCGTCGGCCAGCCCTGCAGCGTGCACGGGCCAGTGCCGGTGTTGGTCAGCGCGAGCAGCGCCTTGCCGCCGTCGGGCTGGGTGTTCAGGTCGGCCTTGATCGTGCAGGTTTTCTCGGCCTCGACGGGCTTCTTGGCCGCGGCGGGCGCGACCGGGGTTTCGGTGCTCGAACTCGGCGACGGCGCGGCCGCGGTGGTCGTGCCGCCGCCGCTGCCACAGGCGGCGAGCGTCAGCGGCAAGAACGCGGCGGCGGTCAGGACCATGATGGACTTGCGCATTTTTCGCTCCCGGTAAGGACTTCGTCGGCCACAGGTACCTACGGGAGACGTCTGCCCGAGCAGCGCGGTGCCTTTCCTATGACATTGCTCAACGGGAAGCAACCGCAGGCGGTGTCCGGTTTTCCACCCGGGTGGCGTCGTGCGGCGCGAGCGGATCACCGCTCCGGCCAGCGCAGGTGCCACCAGCCGGTCGCCCAGGGACGCCGTTCCGGCCAGGGATAAGGGACGGTCCGCCGCAGGAGGATCGCATCGAGAGGCGCTACCAGGCGGCCTAGCTCGGCCCGCGCGTAGCCGGGCAGTGTCTCCAATGCCCGGCCGAGAACGTCTCGCGCTTCAAATGAGTCGCAGCACGGGCACGGGTGCTCGGCCGAGTTGATTCGACCTGGCTTGCGGAGAGCCTGTCGGTAGGCGTCCAGCGCGAGATAAATGGCGTTGTAGTCACCGGTGCGGGCCTCGAGTAGTCGAATCGCTTCGCGTGCTCGTGGTGACAGTCCGGGAATCCGGCGCTCGGGAACGTTCGCGGGGAACCGGGCTTGAGCGGCGCGGAGCGCGCCGGGGCGGCTACGCGCCATCGCCCTTTCGGAAGCAGGTCATGGGTCGAGCATGCCACACGGGGAGGTCGGGCTGATGGGTTTTTTGAGCGATGCGGGTTCCCACAAGCTGGGGGGCGGAACCCGCATCGCACCCCCAGCCATTCGGAAATGGACTCGAGGCGGTGGCGCCGCCGTGGACCATCCTGGGTGGTGGGGCCGCGTGTTCGGTAGGGCTCTGACCAGGTCTTACAAAATCTGACAGGCCTATGGCGCGATTTCGACCAGCAGGAAGACCGGGCGGCGGGTGGCGAAGAACTGGACGCCCTTGTCGTCGACCATCTTCCAGCCGATCCAGCATCGGCCGGGTGCCTGCTGGGCGCGGACCGTCACGCTGATCATCACGTGCTCGCCGGGCGCGGTGTCGCCGATCGGGACCCGATCCGGGGTCTGGCAGCCCTCCGGCGGGGCGGGCAGGTCCATGCGCTGGAGGTAGCGGTTGTGCCAGTAGACGGTGCCCGCGTTCTGGATCTCCCACACCTTCTGCACGGACTGGCCGGGGCGCAGGACGGTGCCGTCGGGGACGGTGACGTCGGCGACGAAGACGCTTTCGTCGCCGGGCAGGCGGGCGCCGGTGTCGACCGGTGGGCTGCTGGCCGGGACGGCGAAGACGGCGATGGCCGCGAGGATGAGGACGACCACGGCGGCGAAGGCCCAGGCGACCGGGCGGCGACGGTGGTGGTCCGGTTCGGCGGCCGGGACCTCATCGGCGGCGTCCGGCTCGGGAGGCTCGGGGACGGACTGGAGTTCGACCCAGCGTCGGCGCCAGTGCTCCTCGTCGGCGCCGCAGGCCTTGGCGAACTCGCGGGTGGTCTCCCAGGAGGGGAACCGGGTGCCGCGGACGGCTTCGTGCAGGGTGGTGTGGGAGATGCGGCCGGAGCGTTCGGCCATCTTCCGGAACGACGGGTCGCCCGCCTCCCGGCGCAGGCGTGCGAGCTCGGCCGCGAGCGTGGTCGCCGGGTTGTCGAGCGTCGTCACAGCCGACGAACGTACCCGAACGCCGCTTTCGGAACCGGTGCCGGTTCCGAAAGCGGCGTGACGGCCTTAGTCGACTTCGACCACCGCTTCGGCGAACTGCGCCGCGTACAGCCGGGCGTACGCGCCGCCCGCGTCGAGGAGCGCGGTGTGCGTGCCCTGCTCGACGATGCGGCCGGACTCCATCACCAGGATGAGGTCCGCGTCGCGGATGGTGGACAGCCGGTGCGCGATGACGAAGCTGGTGCGGCCCTGCCGCAGCGAGTTCATCGCACGCTGGATGAGCACCTCGGTGCGGGTGTCGACCGAGCTGGTCGCCTCGTCGAGGATGAGAATCGCGGGCTCGGCCAGGAACGCCCGCGCCACCGTGATCAGCTGCTTCTCGCCGGCGCTGACGTTGTCGCCCTCGTCGTCGATGATCGTTTCGTAGCCATCCGGCAATGTCCGGACGAACCGGTCGACGTGCGTCGCCCGCGCGGCCTCGCAGATCTTCTCCGGGGTCGCGTCGGGGGCGCCGTAGGCGATGTTCTCCGCGATCGTGCCGCCGAAGAGCCACGCGTCCTGCAGCACCATGCCGGTCTTGGCCCGCAGGTCCTCGCGGGTCATGTCGGCGATGTCGACCCCGTCGAGGACGATGCGGCCGCTGTCGATCTCGTAGAACCGCATCAGCAGGTTGACCAGCGTGGTCTTGCCCGCGCCGGTCGGGCCGACGATGGCGACCGTCTGCCCCGGCTCCACCGAAAGCGACAGGTCCTCGATGAGCGGGGTGTCCGGGCTGTACCGGAACGACACGTGGTCGAACTCGACCTTGCCGGTCACCTTCGGCTGGCGCACCGGGTCGGCTGGGTCCGGCTCCTGCTCGTCGGCGTCGAGCAGCGCGAACACCCGCTCGGCCGAGGCGACCCCGGACTGCAGCAGGTTCGCCATGCTCGCCACCTGGGTGATGGGCTGGCTGAACTGCCGCGAGTACTGGATGAACGCCTGCACGTCACCCAGCGAGAGCGAGCCCGACGACACCCGCAGCGCGCCGACCACGGCGATGAGCACGTAGTTGACGTTGCCGATGAACATCATCGCCGGCTGGATCAGCCCCGAGATGAACTGCGCGCGGAAACTCGCGTTGTACAGCGTCTCGTTGTGCTCCTCGAAGGTCTTCTGCGCCTCCTCGCGCCTGCCGAAGACCTTGACCAGCGAGTGCCCGGTGTACATCTCCTCGATGTGGCCGTTGAGCTGGCCGGTGGTCCGCCACTGCTTGATGAACTGCGGCTGGGCCCGCTTGCCGACCTTCGCCGCGACGAACACCGAGATCGGCACGCTCACCAGCGCGAGCAGCGCCAGCAGTGGCGAGATGACGAACATCATGGTCAGCACGCCGACGATGGTGAGCAGCGACGCGATGAGCTGGCCGAGCGTCTGCTGCAGCGACTGCGCGAGGTTGTCGATGTCGTTGGTGACCCGGCTGAGCACCTCGCCGCGCGGCTGCCGGTCGAAGTAGCTCAGCGGCAGCCTGGCGAACTTCGCCTCCACCTGCTCGCGCAGGTCGAACACCGAGCGCTGCACGATCGACGCGGTCAGCCGCCCCTGGATGAGGCTGAAGATCGACGCGAGCACGTACAGCCCGAGCACGATCATCAGCACCCGGCCGACCGCGGTGAAGTCGATGCCCTGGCCGGGCACGATGTTCATCGCCGCGAACATGTCGGCGATGGTGTTGTCGCCCCGCGCGCGCAGCCCGGCGATGACCTCTTCCTTGGTCACCCCGGCGGGCAGGTCGTGGCTGACGATGCCGGAGAAGATCAGGTCCGTCGCGTTCCCGAGCACCTTCGGCCCGACGACGCTCAGCCCGACGCTGACGGCCGCGGTGAGCAGCGCGCCGATGACGAACAGCCGCTGCGGGGCGAGCAGCGTGAGGAACCGGCGGCCGGATCCCTTGAAGTCCAGCGCCTTTTCGGTGGACTGCCCGGCCATGAACGAGGCCGGTCCGCGGCCGAGGCCCGGTCCGCCCGACGGGCCGGGGCCGCGGGTGGGGACGGCGCGTTCCCCGTTGCCGGACGCCGCCGGTTTCTCCGTGGTTTCTGAAGACTGGGTGGCGCTCACGCCGCCTCCTGCTCGGTCAGCTGGGAGAGCACGATTTCCCGGTAGGTCTCGTTGCCGTCCATCAGTTCGGTGTGGGTGCCGGTGCCGACCACGCGGCCGTCGTCGAGGACGATGATCCGGTCGGCGGAGCGGATCGTGCTGACCCGCTGGGCGACGATGACGACCGTCGCGTCGGAGGTCTCCCGGGCGAGCGCGGCACGCAGCGCCGCGTCGGTGGCGTAGTCGAGCGCCGAGAACGAGTCGTCGAACAGGTAGATCTCCGGACGCTGCACCAGCATCCGCGCGATGGCGAGGCGCTGCCGCTGCCCGCCGGAGACGTTCGTGCCGCCCTGCGCGATCGGCGCGTCGAGACCCTCCGGCATCGCCGAGACGAAGTCACGCGCCTGCGCGACCTCGAGCGCGTGCCACAGTTCCTCGTCGGTGGCTTCCGGCTTGCCGTAGCGCAGGTTGCTCGCGACGGTGCCGGAGAACAGGTACGGCTTCTGCGGGACCAGCCCGACGGCCTTCGCGAGCGCGTCCGCGCCCAGCTCGCGCACGTCGATCCCGTCGACCTTGACGACGCCGTCGGTGGTGTCCATCAGCCGGGGGATCAGGTTGAGCAGGGTGGTCTTGCCGCTGCCGGTGCTGCCGATGACCGCGGTGGTCTCGCCGGGCCTCGCCACCAGGTCGACTCCCTGCACGACCGGGTTTTCCGCGCCGGGGTACCGGAATTCGACATTGGACAGTTCGAGGTGCCCGTGCAATTCGGTGAGCCGCACGGGATTGGACGGCAGCACGACGCTGGATTCGGTGTCGAGCACCTCGGAAATGCGCTCGGCCGCGACCTCGGCGCGCGGCACCATCATGAACATGAAGGTGGCCATCATGACCGACATCAGGATGTACATGAGGTAGCTCAGGAACGCGGTCAGCGCGCCCACCTGCATGGCGCCGCTGTCGATGCGATGCCCGCCGAACCACAGCACCGCGACGCTGGACACGTTCATCACCAGCATCACGATCGGGAACATGTACGCCATCAGCTTGCCGACCTTCAGCGAGACGTCGTACAGCTCGGTGTTGGTCTCGGTGAAGCGCTCGCGCTCCTTGGTGTCGCGGACGAACGCGCGGATCACCCTGATCCCGGTGATCTGCTCGCGCAGCACCTGGTTGATCTTGTCGATGCGCTCCTGCATCAGCTTGAACGCCGGCCGCATCCTGGCGATCAGGATGCCGATCGAGACGCCGAGCACCGGCACCAGGATCAGCACGAGCGACGACAGCGGCACGTCCTGCGAGACGGCGAGCACGATGCCGCCGACGCACATGATCGGCGCCGACACCATCATCACGAAGGTCATCAGCGTCAGCATCTGCACCTGCTGGACGTCATTAGTGGTGCGGGTGATCAGCGAGGGCGTGCCGAACTTGCCGACCTCGCGCGCGGAGAAGTCCTGCACCCTGGTGAACACGGCGGCCCGCACGTCGCGGCCGAACGCCATCGCGGTGCGCGCGCCGAAATAGACCGCGCCGATCGCGCAGAGGATCTGGATCAGCGTGCCGGCCAGCATCACCCCGCCGACGCGGAGGATGTAGCCCATGTCGCCCTTCACCACCCCGTTGTCGATGATGTCGGCGTTGAGCGTGGGCAGATAGAGGATCGCCAGCGTCTGCACCAATTGCAGTGCGACGACCAGTGACAGATCCTTACGGTAGGGGCGCAGGAAACTGCGCATGAGCTTGATCAGCACGTCTTCATCTTCCTATGGTGCGCAACGCATATTGATAAATCGGGCAGACCGGAAGAAACCTCGCGTAAAGCCTCACGCAGTATTTCCGTGAGTGTTTTTTCGGTTCCGCTGTGCAGCCAATGGTCGAGCGCCACCCTGGTCGCGGCGGACACGGTGGCCGCCATCAATTTCGGGCGCAATTCGTCGGTGGTCCCCGTGCGTTCGGTGATCGCCTCGGCGAGCACCCGCTCCACCTCATGATGCGACTTGAGGTACTCGCCGCGCAGCGCGGGGTTGCCCACCATCAGCCGGACCCGCATGACCTGTTCGCGGTCCGGCTCACCGTATTCGTCGTACTGCTCCATCACCGCCGCGGTGACCGCCTGCCACAGCGGCTCCGCCGGCGGCCGGGCCAGCAGCCTCGCCCCGATCCGGCGCTGCCGGTCCACGCCGATCGCGCAGATCGCCTCCTCCTTGCTGGAGAAGTAGTTGTTGAAGGTGCGCGGGGAGACGCCGACCTCGGCGGCGATCTCCTCGACGCGCACCCGATCGAGCCCGCGCTCGGTGGCCAGGCGGATCGCCGCCCAGCTCAACGCCTCCCTGGCCGCCAGCTTCTTCTGCTCGCGCAGGCTCATCCCCGGATGTTCCATGCGTGCCACTCTACCCGAAAATTTTGCGTGCCGCGCAAAATTGTGCGCGCCCCGCACTTTCGGGTGACTCAACCTCGAGAGGGATGCGGCGCCGCGCACGGCTCTGGCACGGTGGAAATCAAGGACGAATCACCTGGGGGAAGGAAAATCAGTGTCCACCATGCCTCATCGGCGCTCCCGCCGTGGCCTGTTCGCTGCGGGCTTAGCCGTTGTTTCCGCACTCGCCGTCGCCGCGCCCGCTTCGGCGGCCCCGGCGAAGGTCGAGCTGACCCTGCCCGCGCTCACCGGTCATCACCAGGTCGGCACCACGACGCTGCACCTGGTCGATCAGGCGCGGCAGGATCCGTGGAAGCCCGATCGCAAGCGCGAGGTCATGGCCACGGTCACCTACCCGTCGTGGTTCACCGCGGGCACGCCACGGGTGCCGTGGATGAGCGAGAAGATGGCGCCCGTCGTCGAGGCGGCCGCCGCCGACCCGAACTTCTTCGGCCTGCCCCCGGGTTCCGTCGACTGGGGTTCCGCCCAGCGCGACGCGCACGCGAACACGCCCGTGGACCGCTGGCAGGGCAAGCGCCCGGTGGTGCTTTTCTCGCCAGGCTTCGGTTCCCCGCGTGAGCTGCACGCCGTGCTCACCGACGACCTGGCGAGCCGCGGCTACATCGTCGTCTCGCTGTCGCACACCTTCGAGTCGGCGGCCGTCGAGTTCCCCGGCGGCCGTGTCGAACCGCAGCTCCAGCTCGGCAACGACCCCAAGACCATGAAGACCGCGATCGACGCCCGCGTCGCGGACACCCGGTTCCTCCTCGACCAGCTCACCAAGCTCAACCAGGGCGCCAACCCCGACGCCGAGCACCGCCCGCTCCCGCTCGGGCTCGCCGGCGCGCTCGACCTGTCGAAGGTCGGCATGTTCGGCCATTCCTACGGCGGCTTCACCGCGGGCGAGACGATGGTGGCCGACCGCCGGATCGACGCGGGCGTCAACCTCGACGGCACGATGGGCTACGGCTTCGACGGTTCGTACCTGCCCGGCGAGGTGGTCAAGCGTGGTCTGGACCGGCCGTTCCTGTTGATGGGCGGCGGGTTCGGCGTCGAGCACACGCACCTGAATCCCGTTGACAAGACCTGGGGCGACTTCTGGGGCAACCAGCGCGGCTGGAAGCGGGACTTGCTGCTCAAGCAGGGCGCGCACCACAGCTACAGCGACCTGCAGGCCATCGTGCCGCAGCTGGCGAACCTGGTGCCTGCCGAGCGGCGCGCGATGTTCGTCGGCACGGTCGACGCGACCAAGGCGCTGACAGCCGAGCGCGACTACCTCGACGCGTTCTTCGCACTGCACCTGCTCGGCCGGGACAAGCACCTGTTCGACGGCGACTCGCCCCGCTACCCCGAGATCAAGTTCATCGCGTGACCACCGGGGTCGTGAGCGTTGCGGCCGGTTCTCTTCGCGCGGCGAGCCCGACGTGGCGCGTCTGAGCGTCTGGGTGAGGGCCTCCCTCACCCGGGCCGGGTTGGTGAGGGAGGCCCTCACCAACCCGGGATCGCGCAAGGGTTGCGTGAGGGGGTCGTGAGCGTTGCGGGCGGTTCTAAGAGCCTGTCTGTGATCCCGGCCGTGGGTATGGGTCGGGCCTCTGCTAGTGATCTTGACACCACATCACGATCATTCCCAGCAGAGGCCCGGTCTCCCTTTGTACTCGATCATCGATCGGCCCACGTCAG
>NZ_FNON01000021.1 GCF_900107045.1 Amycolatopsis xylanica | reverse complement strand
CTCGCCGACCTCAAACGAGAACTGGAAGCCGATCATGACTGAAACCGCCACCGAGACCCGGACCCAGCAGGTCTACCGGATCTACATCAAGGCCACCCCGCAGGCGGTCTGGGACGCCATCACGAAGCCCGAATTCACGGCGAAGTACGGCTACACCGGCCTGGTCGACTACGAACTCCGGCCCGGCGGCAAGTACGTCACCCGGTCGACGCAGGAGTGGCTCGACATGGGCATGCCCGAGGTGATCGTGGACGGCGAGGTCATCGAGGCCGACCCGCCGCGCAAGCTCGTGCAGACCTGGCGGCTCGTGATGTCGCCCGAGATCGCCGCCGAGGGCTTCACCAAGCTCACCTACGAGATCTTCGAGACCAAGTCCGCGGGCACCCGCCTGACGGTGACGCACGACGTCACGCACGCCCCGGCCACGGCCCGCATGATCGCGGGCACCGACGAGGACGAGACCAACGCGGGCGGCGGCTGGGCCTGGATACTGGCCGACCTCAAGTCGCTGCTGGAGACCGGCTCCGCCATCGCCGGCTGACCAAGGGGCTCCTAAAAAAATCCCAATGTGGCTTTCGTCAGATTTCACCTGACGAAAGCCACATTGGCGTACTGAAAACTGACCAATGCCGCATTGGGATTTTTTAGAGGTTGTTACTCGGAGTAGGTCAGGTTCTTGCCCGAGGCGGGGTCGAAGAGTTTGACCTTGTCGGCGTCGAACCAGATGTCGACGGGCTGGCCCTCGCTGGCCGAGGAGGCCGCCGAGAGGCGGGCCACGACCGCGGATTCGCCGCCGGGGACGTCGTCCGAGCCGCTGTCGGCGGCCAGCTCGGCCAGTTCCGACGACGTCGCGGATTCGCCTTCGACCGTGAAGTGGGCGTACTTCTCCGAGCCCATCGACTCGAGCACGTCGACGGTCGCGGTGAACGTCGCGCCGCCTTGGCGCTGGGCGTCGTCGAGCAGCCCGGCGTCTTCGAAGTGCTCCGGGCGGACGCCGACGATGACCTCACGCGGCGCGTTGGCCGCCTCGGCCAGCCGACGCACCCGGTCGGTCAGCGCCACCGTGCCGAAAGCACTGCGCAGCGAGCCTTCCTCCAGCGTCGCGGGCACGAAGTTCATCGACGGCGAGCCGATGAACCCCGCGACGAAGAGGTTCGCCGGGTTGTCGTAGAGGAACTGCGGCGACCCGATCTGCTGCACGTACCCGGCGCGCAGCACCACGACCCGGTCACCGAGGGTCATGGCCTCGGTCTGGTCGTGCGTGACGTACAGCGTGGTGGTGCCCAGCTGCTTCTGGATCTTCGACACCGAGGTCCGCATCTGGCCACGCAGCTTCGCGTCCAGATTGGACAGTGGCTCGTCCATCAGGAACGCCTTGGGGTTACGGACGATCGCCCGTCCCATCGCCACGCGCTGCCGCTGCCCGCCGGACAGGTTCGCCGGTTTGCGGTCCAGATGCCCGGTCAGGTCCAGGATCTGCGCCGCCTCCTCGACCTTGGCGCGCACCGTGCTGTCATCGACCTTCGCCAGCCGCAACGGGAACGCCATGTTCTCCCGCACACTCAGGTGCGGATACAGCGCGTAGGACTGGAACACCATCGCGATGTCACGGTCCTTCGGCGCCTTCTCGTTCACCCGCTGCCCGTCGATGCGCAGCTCGCCGGACGAGATGTCCTCCAGGCCCGCCACCATGTTCAGCGTGGTCGACTTCCCGCAGCCGGACGGGCCGACCAGGATGATGAACTCGCCGTCGGCGATGGTGATGTCCACTTCGGACACCGCGAGCGCGCCGTCTGGGTATTTCTTGGAGACCTTGTCCAGGACGATTTCAGCCATGTCTTACCCCTTCACCGCACCGGACGTCAGCCCCGCGACGATGCGGCGCTGGAAGAACAACACGAAAATGATGATCGGGATGGTGATCACCACGGCGGCCGCGGAGATCGTCCCGGTCGGGTCTTCGAACTGCGAGGACCCGGTGAAGAACGACAACGCCGCGGGCACCGTCCGCGACGACTCGGTCGACGTCAGCGAGATGGCGAACAGGAAGTCGTTCCAGCAGAAGATGAACACCAGGATCGCCGTGGTGAACACGCCTGGCGCGGCGAGCGGCGCGATCACCTTGCGGAACGCCTGTGCCGGCGTCGCGCCGTCCATCTTCGCCGCTTTCTCCAGCTCCCAAGGGATCTCGCGGAAGAACGCGGACAGCGTGTAGATCGACAGCGGCAGCGCGAACGTGATGTACGGCAGGATCAGGCCCGGCCAGGTGTCGAACAGACCCAGCTCACGCTCGATGTTGAACAACGGCGTCACCAGCGAGACCTGCGGGAACATCGCGATCAGCAACGACAACCCGACCAGCAGCTGCTTGCCGGGGAAGTCGAGCCTGGCGATCGCGTACGCCGCCATCGTGCCCAGCACCACCGCGATCACCGTCGCGATGATCGCGATGCCGATCGAGTTCACCAGCGCTCTGATGAACTCAGTGGTCTGGAAGATGTCGGCGTAGTTCTGCAATGACCATTCGTTCGGGATGAAACTCCCGTCCGCGATCGTCGCCTTCGTCTTGAACGACAGCGAGATCACCCACAGCACCGGCACCAGCGCGAACACCAGCACCAGGATGTCGACCAGGCCCCACCTGGCCTTGCGGCCCGTCGTGACCGCTCCACCCATCACCATCAGCGCTTCCCCCCTGTGTCGGACCCGGGTGCGGCGGTGCCGAACACCTTGATGAAGACGAACGCGATGATCGCCACCGTGAGGAAGATCAGCACGGCCATGGTGGACCCGATGCCGAGGTTCAACCCCTTCACCAGGTTGTTGTAGGTCTGCATCGACACCGACGACGTGTCCTGCGCGCCGTTGGTGAGCACGAAGATGTTGTCGAAGATCCGGAACGCGTCGAGCGTGCGGAACAGCAGCGCCACCAGGATCGCCGGCTTCATCACCGGCAGCATCACCTTCGTGAACCGCTGCCACGCGGTCGCGCCGTCCATCGCCGCCGCCTTGAGCAGGTCGTCCGGCACCAGCGCGAGCCCTGCCATCAGCAGCAGCGCCATGAACGGCGTCGTCTTCCAGACCTCGGCGACCACGATGGCCGCCAGCGAGGCCCACTTGTTGGTCAGCACGGCCGTGTCGGACCCGAAGAACGTCAACATGTTCGCGAGATAGCCGGTCTTCGGCGTCCACGCGTAGAACCACGAGAACGCGGCGACGACCGTGACGATGCCGTACGGGATCAGCGCGACCGTCCTGATCAGACCCCGCGCGACGAGCGTGCGGTGCATGATCAGCGCGAGCGCCATACCGAGCACGAACTCGATGATCACCGAGACGACGGTCAGTCCCATCGTCGTCCCGAAAGCCGTCCACCAGTAGCTGTTCGACAGCACCGCGCCGTAGTTGTCGAGGCCGATGAACTCCTGCTGTGCGGGGAAACGCAGGTCGTAGCGCTGCAAGGACAGCCAGACCGAATAGAGGATCGGATACCCCGTCACCGCGATCATCACGATGAACGCGGGCGCGCACAGCCACAGGCCGAGCCTGCGCTCGGCCTTCTTTCCCTCACTGAGCGCGGGTTTCGCCTTCTTGTGGCCCGCCGTGGCGGGAGCCTCTTTGACCGCGTGGCTCACGGGATCACCCCTTTCGAGTTCAGCGCGTCGCCGAGCTGGTCACGCAGTTTGTCCGCGGTGGCCTGCGGATCGATGGCCGACGGCGGGGACAGGATCTTCGACATGAGCGTGGAAGCGTTCTGGTAGGCCGGGGTCAGTGGCCGGACGGCCGCCGACTTCAGCGCTTCCAGAATCGTCATGCGCATCGGGTATTCCGTGTCCATGCTCGGGTTGTCCGGGCCAGCGGGCTTGCCCGCGTCGAGCGGCCTGGTGTCGGTGTAGACCGACTCGATGGTCGGCGGGACACCGGACTTGAGCGCGGAGAACTTCTGGTTGTCCGGGTTGCGCAGGCACAGCGCCGCCTCGAACGCCTGCGGCTTGTGCTTGGAGTACGTGCTGACCGCGAGGTTCGCGCCACCGATGGTGGTCTTCGCCGGCTTGCCCGCCTCCGCCGCCGGATAGGTCGTCCACTTGAAGTGCGGCAGGTCCGCCTTCTTGTCCTTCGCGTACGCCGCGTAGACGAACGGCCAGTTCAGCTCGAACCCGGCCTGGCCGCGCTGGAAGGCCTGGCGGACGTCGTCCTCCTTCGAGTTGGTCAGCGACGCGTCGGTGACGTTCGAGGTGGCGATCTTCTTGAGCAGCGCCAGCGCCTTGATCGCGCCGTCGTCCAGCACCACGGACTTGCCATCCTCGGACAGGATGTGCCCGCCGAAGGACTCGACAAGGGTGTTGTAGAAGACGACAAGGCCTTCGTACTGCGCGCCGGTGAAGACGATGTTGCCCGGCTTGCCCTGCGCATTGAGCGCCTGGGCCTGCGAGATCATCTCGTCCCAC
The DNA here is from genome assembly GCF_900107045.1 of Amycolatopsis xylanica. GTDB lineage: Bacteria > Actinomycetota > Actinomycetes > Mycobacteriales > Pseudonocardiaceae > Amycolatopsis > Amycolatopsis xylanica. The sequence continues at coordinate 17,232 of NZ_FNON01000021.1, read as the reverse complement.
GTCTTCGGCGGCGACGGGCTGAGCCGATCGTCGTACCAGAGCAGCTGGACGTTGGTGTTCTTGGTGGCGGCGTAGAGCTTTCCGTTCCACTCGGCCGTTTTCTGCGGACCGGGCAGCACGCCCTTGGAGGCGGCCTCCTTGTTGGCGCCGGTCCACTCCTCCGCCCAGCCGGCCTCCGCGAACTCGGCGCCCCAAGTGACGTCGAGGTAGAGGAGGTCGAGCGAGGTGTCGCCGGCGGCGAGCCTGCGCACCATCTGCTCACGCTGGCCGTCCGAGCCGCGCGGGAGCTTGTTGTAGACGATCTCGTAGCGGCCTGCCGCCGCCTTGTTGCAGTTGTCCACTACGGACTGCAGGTTGTCTTCCGGCGCGTGGTACAGGTTGATCTTCAGCCCACTGTCCGAGCCACAAGCGGTGAGCAGGCTCGCCGCGACGAGCCCGGCGCCCGCCAGCGCCGCGACCCTGCCCGGCGAGCGCCCCCGTTGCTTGCCCGCGATCGCTTTCCCCATCAGGCCTCCTAGCGGCGCGCACGACGAGGCCCGGAGTACACCGGCAGGCTGACCAACACCCGCGCCAGCACCCCGACGTGCTAGTGCTCGGGCGGAACGGTGGAGGCCGTCCCGCCCGACTGGTGTGAGCAACCTATTCCGGCCGATCACGCCCCGCAAGCGTCATCCGCAACGATTCAGAAAGCCGACGCCACCCGGGTAGATCAACTCACCCGGTCGAGGGACTCGGCCGCATGGCGAGTTTCGCCAGCAAATCGCGGCCCTGCTCGGCCGTGCGCGGCTGGCACAGCACGTCGTAGCGGCCGGCGACCAGCTGGCTCGCCGAGGAGAAATCGCGGCGGCCTTTGGACATGCTGTACCCGATTGCCGCAAAGACGACACCGGACAGCACACCGAAGACGAGCCCGGTCAGCATCGGCTGCCAGGCGAAACCCTGGTTGTTGAACATGCCGAGCAGCAGCCCGACCACGAGGCCGAACCAGGCGCCGGACACCGCGCCGGTGCCGAGCACCCGGCCCCAGGAGAGCCTGCCGATAACACGTTCGACCAGCATCAAGTCGACGCCGACGATGGTGACGTCCTCGACCGAGAACTCGCTCTCGGCGAGGTAATCGACGGCGCGCTGGGCCTCGCCGTAGGTCCCGTACGACCCGATCGGCCAGCCGGTGGGCGGGGTCGGGAGCCGAGGCTGCCCAGCGGGCTGCTTGCCACCAAAGGGACTGCTCAAGCTGACCACCTACGCACTCGTGAGGACTGTGCGTCCCATCCTCTCAAGTCCGGCGCGAGCGTGCGAACCAGGCGTCAACAGGCCCAGTCCAGCCGCAGTGCGGTGACGTCGACGCCGACCGGCGTGGTCCTGATCCCGGCCGATTCCTCCGGCAGCCGCCAGCGGCCCGGCAGCCGCTCGACCAGCACGGAAAGCGCGATCTCGGCCTGCCATCTGGCCAGATGCGCGCCAAGGCAGAAGTGGATCCCGTGGCCGAACGACAGGTGCGCGCCCGCCGCGCGCCGAGTGTCGAAGCGATGCGGATCGGCGAACACGGCCGGATCGCGGTTGGCGGAGATGATCATCGCCACGACACGCTCGCCCGCGCCGATCTCGTGCCCGCCAAGGGTGGTCGCGGTCGTCGTGAACCGGTCCGTGCCACCCGATGGCGGAAGGAACCTGAGCACCTCCTCGACGACACCCGCGACCGGCGCGGCACGCAGCCACGGATACCGGTCCAGGCAGAGCAAAGCGTTGACCAGCAAGGTTTTCGTGGTCTCGTGGCCGTTGATCAGCAGCAGGGCGCAGAAGTCGGCCAGCTCTTCGTCAGTGAGCCCGTCCGCGGCGGCCAGAGTGCTGATCACGTCGTCGCGCGGCGCCGCCCGCCGCGCTTCGGCCAGCTCGCGAAAATAGGTGGCTAGTTCGTCATATGCCTTCTCGAATTCGGCACGGCGCGAAGGGTCGAGCGCGAACGAACCGGCGAACGACGTGACCGCCTCCGCCCACCGCACGAAGTCCGGCTGCCGCCCGGGATCGACACCGAGCAGCGCGGCGATCGTGATGATCGGCAGCGGGTAGGCGAACCCGTCGATGAAGTCGATGCTGGACCCCTTCGTGGCGTCGAGCAGCTCTCGCGCGGTCGCGGCGATGCGTGGTTTCAGCGCGGCGACCGCGCGCGGGGTGAACGCCCGGCTGACGATCTTGCGCTGCCGATGATGCTCGGGCGGATCGAGCGCGAGCATGGTGCGCAGCAACGGGTTGTCCGCGTGCGGCACCGGCTCGGCGCTGTGGCGCAGCTCGTCGGACGAGAACGTGGCGTGCTCGGTGAGCACACGGTCGACCTCGGCGTGACTGTGCACGAACCAAGCGCCGTGGGTGAACCGGACCGGCTCGCGCAACCCGTCGGCCGCGGTCCGTTCGTGGAACTCGAAGATCACTTCAGTGCTGCTCATGCGCCGATCGTGACGACGGCGGCGCGGCCGTGGCTTGGAGAAATCGGCCATCCGCCAAGGCGTCCGGCAGGCAGCCCGCCGCCCGGCGGAACTCGGCGAGCAGATGCGGCTGGTCATAGAACCCGTGCCGTGCGGCGATGTCCGCCCACCGCGGCGGCTTGCCGAGCTTGAGCGATTCGCGCGCCGACTCGACGGCCCGATGGAGCCGGGTCACCCGGAGATAGGCCTTGGGTCCCAGCCCGACGGCTTGGCCGAAGCGCCGTCGCAGCTGCCGTTCGGAAAGACACGCGAGTTCGGCATGCTCGGCGACCGTGAGTTCGGGCCGTGCGGCCATCGCCCGCACCACGCGCAGCATGAGCGCGTCCGGCTCACGCCGGGGCTCGAGCCGCCCGGCTTCGAGCGCGCGTGCGTCGCGCGTGCCCATGAGATCCTCGATCGGTGCGCCGCCGAGCGGGATCTCGTCGGCCGCCAGCCACAGCCAGGCCGAGCAGGCACCCGGCCGAAGCCGGAAACCGATCAGTTTCCCGCCGGGCGGGAGTTCCCCTTGCCTGGCGACCTGCTCGGCGCCCGCCAGCCACAGCCCGCGGCCGGGCATGACCAGCAGGTCGACCGCGGGTTCCGGCAGTGAGGGCGGAAGCGGTCCCGCGCCGTGCCGGACCCAGCGCGCAGCCACGTGCTCGCGCAGGCCCGGCGACGGCGTGATCATGCGACCAGTAGAACACCTCAGGCTCGGGATAAAGCGGGCTTTATCCCGCGTCGCGCTTCGCGCTTACGGGATAAAGCCCGCTTTATCCGCGGGACTTGTATTCGCGGAGGAGGCCGCGCGAGATGATCGTCTTCTGGATCTCGGAGGTGCCTTCGCCGATGAGCAGGAACGGGGCCTCGCGCATGAGGCGCTCGATCTCGTACTCCTTCGAGTAGCCGTAGCCGCCGTGGATGCGGAACGAGTCCTGGGTGACCTCGGCGCAGTACTCGCTGGCGATCAGCTTCGCCATGCCCGCCTCGACGTCGTTGCGCTCGCCCGAGTCCTTGAGGCGGGCGGCGTTGACCATCATCAGGTGCGCGGCCTCGACCTTGGTGGCCATCTCGGCGAGCTTGAACGCGACCGCCTGATGCTCGGCGATCGCCTTGCCGAAGGTCTTGCGCTGCTGGGCGTACTCGACGGCCAGCTCGAAGGCGCGGATCGCGATGCCGCAGGCGCGGGCGGCGACGTTCACCCGGCCGACCTCGACACCGTCCATCATGTACGAGAAGCCCTTGCCCGGCGCCTCGCCGAGCACCTTGTCGGCGCCGATGCGGAAGCCGTCGAACACCGCTTCGGTGGTGTCGACGCCCTTGTAGCCCATCTTGTCGATCTTGCCGGGAATGGTGAGCCCCGGAGCGACTTCGCCGAAGCCCGAAGGCTTCTCGACCAGGAAGGTGGTCAGGTTCTGGTGGGGCTTCTCGGCGCCCTCGTCCGTCTTCACCAGCAGGGCGATCAGGTTGGAGCTGCCGCCGTTGGTGAGCCACATCTTGGCGCCGTCGATGACGTAGTCGTCGCCGTCGCGCTTGGCGCGGGTCTTGATCGCGGCCACGTCGGAGCCGAGGTCCGGCTCGGACATGGAGAACGAGCCGCGCACCTCGCCGGTCGCCATCCGGGGCAGGAAGTGCTCCTTCTGCGCCTGGGTGCCGTGCCGCGAGATCATGTGCGCCACGATGAAGTGCGTGTTGATCACGCCGGAGACGCTCATCCAGCCGCGCGCGATCTCCTCGACCACGAGCGCGTAGGTCAGCAGCGACTCGCCGAGCCCGCCGAACTCCTCGGGGATGGTGAGCCCGAACAGGCCCATCTCCTTCATGCCCTCGACGATCTCGGCCGGGTAGGTGTCGGAGTGCTCGAGTTCCTGCGCGTGCGGGATGACCTCCTTGTCGACGAAGGCGCGGACCGTCGCGAGGATCTCGGACTGGACGTCCGTCAGGCCGGCTGTCTGGGCGAGGCGAGCCATCACTGCTCCCTTTCGAGCGGTCGGAACGCCGTGCCCGGCGCTGGGTTACCGGTGAGTATGACCCCAATCCCCCAGTCCTGCTATGAGCACGCTCACGCCGGTCTACGGTGAGAGCACATCAGCACGAGGGGAACAGAACGTGACCTACCCGCCGCAGGATCCCTACGGCCAGCAGCCCGCGCCTTATGGCCAGCAGCCGTCGGGGCCGTACCAGCAGCAGCCCTACGGCCAGTACCCGCAGCCCGGCTACCCGTACGGGCCCGGGATGAACCCGGCCAGCCAGGACACCGGCATGGCCGTCGGCGCACTGGTCTGCTCGCTCATCGGGCTGTTCCTGTGTGGCGGGACGCTGTCGATCGTCGGGGTCATCCTCGGGCACATCGCGCGCGCCAAGGCGAAGCGCGGTGAAGCGGGCGGCGAGGGCATGGCGCTGGCGGCGCTGATCATCGGCTATTTCGCGATCGCGCTGATCATCATCGGCATCGGGGTGTTCGTGGCGTTCGGCATCGCCACGCACTGGCGCTTCAGGTAAGGGACCAAGGGGACAACGAGCATGACCGAACCATCCAGCCCGGCATCGGACCCGACGCCGTCGCCGTCACCCGATCCGGTATCCGACGCCACCGCGGCGCCGTCGCCTTCGCCGGACCCCACGGCCGAACCCGCTCCCGAGCCCGCGCCGTCACCGGAGCCGGTGTCCGGGTTCCCGTCGTCGACCGGGTTCGCCCCGCCGGAGCCGGATCCGTACGGCGCCCCGCCGGCGTCGGACCCGTTCGCGTCGCCCGCCGCCGCGCCGTTCGGGACGCAGCCGCCGCCCTTCGGCCACCCGTACGGCTACGCGCCGACGGGCGGGCCGGTCGTGCCGCAGCCCAGCAGCGGGCTCGCCATCGGCGCGCTGGTCAGCTCGATCGGCGGGCTGCTCACCTGCGGCCTGGCGTCGATCGCGGGCGTGATCATGGGCCACATCGCGTACAGCCAGGCCAAGCGCGGCGAGTCCGGCGGCGAGGGCATGGCGCTGGCCGCCATCATCGTCGGCTACGTGATGCTCGCGCTCTGGGCGGGAGCCCTCGCGGCGGCGATCGTTTCCTACACGACCGGGTGGGCTTATCGATGACTAGTCGGCGGCCTTCAGCTGGCCGTTGACCGGTTTCTCCGGCAGCTTCTCGGCCGACGGCGCCTTGGGCGTCGAGGCTTCTAGAAACCTGAGCAGTTCCACCGGGAACGGGAGGACGAGCGTCGAGTTCTTCTCGGCGGCGACCTCGACGACGGTCTCCAGCAGGCGCAGCTGCAGCGCGGCGGGCGTGTCGGCCATCTGCGCGGCCGCCTGCGCGAGCTTGTGCGAGGCCTGGAGTTCACCGTCGGCGGAGATGACCCGCGCGCGGCGTTCGCGTTCGGCCTCGGCCTGGCGCGACATCGAGCGCTTCATCGACTCGGGCAGCGCGACGTCCTTGATCTCGACGCGGTCGATGTGGATGCCCCAGTCGAGCGCGGGGCTGTCGATCATGAGCTCCAGGCCCTCGTTGAGCCGTTCCCGGTTGGAGAGCAGGTCGTCGAGGTCGCTCTTGCCGATGATCGACCGCAGCGAGGTCTGCGCGACCTGCGCCACGGCCGCGCGGTAGTCCTGCACGTTGACCGCGGCGATCACCGGGTCGATGACCTTGAAGTAGACGACCGCGTCGACCCGGACGGTCACGTTGTCGCGGGTGATGCCGTCCTGCGCGGGCACCGGCATGGTGACGATCTGCATGTTGACCTTCTGCAGCCGGTCCACGAACGGGACCAGGTAGGTCAGTCCCGCGCCGCGCACGGCGGGCCTGACCCGGCCGAACCGGTACACGATGCCGCGCTCGTACTGCTTGACCACCCGGACGCTCGCGGAAAGCCACGCGCCGCCCGCGAGCACCGCCGCGCTGAGGATTTCGATCACCATGGCAACTCCCTGGTGTGCACGCTCCCCCTTCGCTCTGATGTTACGCCGCGTCAGGTCACCTTTTAAGCCCTGCTTGAAGTTCCCCGCTTTCCCGCGCTCGCGCGGAAAGTACGGGATTTCCCTTTGTTCGAGCCGGACGTTTTCACCAAGAACAGCGTGACGAAGCAGTGGTAAAACCGGGGCCTACGAAAACGCTTTCAGCCCAGGCTGAAATCCCTTGCCAGTGCTCGAAAAGCTCGCTTACGTTCAAGCCGCTCAAGCTGACCAACACACGGGGGTATCGTGCGGAAGTTCATCATCGGAGCGCTCATCGCCTTCGCCGGTCTCGCCGGCTTGGCCGCGCCCGCTTCAGCGGCGGCAGCCGGACCGCAGTCGGTCCAGGGTTGCCCCGGCACCAAGAGCCAGAACAACGACGGGATCACCGTCTTCGTCTACTTCAAGGAAGTGACGGGCAGCTGTGTGGTGAGCCAGGTCATGGCCTCGAACATGTCGGGTGGCTCGATGTACGGGCATTTCTACGTCTGGGGCCCGGACGGTTACGCCACCAACAGCCCGACCAAGACCTGGGGTTACACCGAGGGATTCATCACGAACCCCAACTACGTCGCCCGTTCCGGCCAGCTCTGGTGCGGGAAGTTCTACGACGGGAACAACAACCCGGTGACCCGGAACGTCTGCGTCACCATCTGAGCCGATGAGGCTCCACGGCGCCGCTCGACTCGGTCGGGCGGCGCCGCGTGCCACCCCATAGGCTGAGCGCCATGGGCTCCGTGAACAGGGTTTTTGTCGCACAACTGGCGGGTTTGCCGGTTTTCGGCCCTGATGGGGAATCGATCGGCAAGGTCAGGGACGTGGTCGCGGGCCTGCGGCTGGATCATCAGGCGCCCCGGGTGCTCGGGATCGTGGTCGAGCTGTCCACCCGCCGCCGGGTCTTCGTGCCGATGCTGCGGGTCACCTCGATCGAGCCCATCGCGGTCACGCTGGCGACCGGTTCGGTCAACATGCGCCGGTTCCACCGCCGCCCCAACGAGGTGCTCGTCGTCGGGCAGCTCTTCGACGCGCACGCCGGGCTCGCGGGCTCCGACGCCAGGATCACCGTGGTCGACGCGGCCATGGAGCCGACGCGCACCCGCGACTGGGTGCTCGCGAAGCTCGCGATCCGTGAGCGCTCGCGGGGACTCGGGCTCAGCAAGCGGCGCGGATCACTGCAGATCATGCCGTGGTCGGAGGTGACGGGGCTCGGCCTGACCGATCTCGCCGGGCAGCCGCAGGGCGCCGGGCAGCTGCTGGTGCTCTTCGACACCATGCGCGCGGTCGACGTCGCGGCGACGTTGCGCGACCTGCCGTTGAAGCGGCGGCACGAGGTCGCCGACGCGATGGACGACGAGCGGCTCGCGGACGTCATCGAGGAGCTGCCGGAGGACGACCAGAAGGACCTGCTCTCCTACCTGCCGGAGGAGCGCGCCGCGGACATCCTCGAGGCGATGAACCCCGACGACGCGGCCGACCTGCTCGCCGAGCTCACCCCCGCCGACCAGACCAGGCTGCTGGAGCTGATGGAGCCGGACGAGTCGGCGCCGGTCAAGCGGCTGCTGGCGTACTCGGCCGACACCGCGGGTGGCCTGATGACGCCGGAGCCGGTGATCCTCACGCCCGACGCGACGGTCGCCGAGGCACTCGCCCGGATCCGCAACCCCGAGCTGCCGCCCGCGCTGGCGAGCATGGTGTTCGTCTGCCGCCCGCCGACCGAGACGCCGACCGGGCGTTATGTCGGCTGCGTGCATTTCCAGCGTCTGCTGCGCGAACCGCCCGCCGAGCTGGTCGCGGGCATCACCGACACGGATCTGTCCGCGCTGCGGCCCGAGGCGCCGCTGGCCGAGGTCACGCGCTACTTCGCGGCGTACAACCTCGCCTGCGGCCCGGTCGTCGACGCCGAGGACCATCTGCTGGGCGCGGTGACCGTCGACGACGTGCTCGACCACCTGCTGCCGGAGGACTGGCGGGAGACCGGCCTCCACGACATCACCGGCGCACACCCCGAGGAGGCCGACCATGCCTGAGCTGCTCTCCCGGCGGCGGCTCGACCAGCCGCGCAACCAGAGCCGGTTCACGCTCAACATCGACCCGGACTCGTTCGGGCGGTTCACCGAGCGGATCGCGCGGTTCCTGGGCACCGGCAAGTACCTGTTCTGGCAGACGCTGATCGTCATCATCTGGATCGTGCTGAACCTCACGGCGCTGTCGCTGCAGTGGGATCCGTACCCGTTCATCCTGCTCAACCTGGCCTTCTCGACGCAGGCCGCGTACGCCGCGCCGCTGATCCTGCTCGCGCAGAACCGGCAGGACGACCGTGACCGCGTCTCGCTGGAAGAGGACCGCAACCGCGCGGCGCAGACGAAAGCGGACACCGAATACCTGGCCAGGGAGATCGCCGCGCTGCGCATCGCGGTCGGCGAGGTGGCCACGCGCGACTATCTGCGCGGCGAACTCGACAAGCTGCGCGAGGACCTCAACCCGAAGCCGAAGAAGGCCAAGCAGAACCGGGCCGAGAGCGCGACTCCTACCGGTACGTAGCATGGAGGTGTGACCAGTACGCAGCAGCTTCCCAGCGTCGAAGAAGTCCGCACCGCTCTGAAGGCCGTCCAGGACCCGGAGATCAAGAAACCGATCACCGATCTGGGCATGGTCAAGGACGTCGTGGTCGGTGCAGACGGCGTGGTCACCGTCGGCATCTACCTGACGGTCGCAGGCTGCCCGCTCAAGGCGACGCTGACCAACGACACCAAGGCCGCGGTGGGGAAGCTCCCCGGCGTCACCTCCGTGCACGTCGAGCTGGACGTGATGAGCGACGAGCAGCGCTCGGAGCTGCGCAAGTCACTGCGCGGCGACTCGGCGGAGCCGGTCATCCCGTTCGCCCAGCCGGGCTCGCTGACCAGGGTCTACTGCGTCGCGTCCGGCAAGGGCGGCGTCGGCAAGTCCTCGGTGACGGTCAACCTGGCGGTCGCCATGGCCGAGCGCGGCCTGTCCGTCGGCGTGGTCGACGCCGACATCTACGGCCACTCGATCCCCCGCATGCTGGGCGCGAACGAGAAGCCGACCAAGGTCGACACGATGATCATGCCGCCGCAGTCGCACGACGTGAAGGTCATCTCGATCGGCATGTTCACCCCCGGCAACGCCCCGGTCATGTGGCGCGGCCCGATGCTCCACCGCGCGTTGCAGCAGTTCCTCGCCGACGTGTTCTGGGGCGACCTCGACATCCTGCTGCTCGACCTCCCGCCGGGCACCGGCGACATCGCCATCTCGGTCGCCCAGCTCATCCCCAACGCCGAGATCCTGGTCGTCACGACCCCGCAGCAGGCCGCCGCCGAGGTCGCCGAGCGCGCGGGCGCGATCGCGATGCAGACCCGCCAGCGCGTCGCGGGCGTCATCGAGAACATGTCCTGGCTCGAGAACCCGGACGGCACCCGTCTCGAGATCTTCGGCTCGGGCGGCGGCCAGACGGTCGCCGACTCCCTCTCGAAGTCCGTCGGTTCGAAGGTGCCCCTGCTCGGCCAGGTCCCGCTCGACCCCCGCCTGCGCGAGCAGGGCGACGCGGGCACCCCGATCGTCCTCGCCGAGCCCGAGGCCCCCGCCTCCCTCGTCCTGAAGGACGTCGCGACCAAGCTCTCGGTCCGCGCCCGCGGCCTCGCGGGCATGATGCTCAACGTAACCCCCGCAGGCCGCTGACCCCCCGTTCCTTGTCGGTCCCCGGGACCCCGAGCGTTGTGAGCGCCACGTTCGCAACCTTCAACGTTGTGAACGAGGCGCTCACAACGCTCAGCCCCCTCCCGAAGCGGACGAGCGAGCACAAGTCGGGCAACGTCACGCGGATTCCGCGAGCCACTCGCCCAAATCCGGCCCACAAGGGTCCACAAAGGACTCACGCGGCCGAGATTTGCCCTCTATGTCCGCTTTGGCGGACTTTGCCCGGGCACGGGGAGCGCGGCGGACGTTACAAGGGCCACCCTTGTAACGCTCAGGGTGACAAAGGCCGCCCTTGTCACGTACGGCCGCCCTCGCCAGGTGCGCGCCCGCCGACCCCGCGTCGGAGCGCGAGCCCAACGTTGCGAAAGGGGCGCTCACAACGCTCAACGTTGCGAACGAGGCGCTCATTTCTCACGCCGGGCGAACAAAGGGGACAAACCGGCGTGATTCGGTCAGCCTTCGGCGCTGAGCGTTGCGAACGAGGCGTTCACCTCTCGCGCCGGGCGGCCAAAGCGACCTCGGGCTTGGGTTCCAGCGCTGCGAACCGGGTATTTCGGGCCGCTGGCGACCTGGTACTTCTGGCCACTGGCGCCCGGGATGCTTCTGGCCACTGACGACCTGGTACTTCTGGCCACTGGCGCCCGGGATGCTTCTGGCCACTGACGACCTGGTACTTCTGGCCACTGGCGACCGGGGTGCTTCTGGCCGACCTCAGCGAGCAGGCGCTAGGCGCGGATCAGGTGGCGTCCGGGTCGATCGGCGGCTTCTCGCCCGGCTTCAACGGCTCGGCCTGCGGCTTCGCGGGCGCCGCCGCGTAGCCGTTCGAGCCGTTCGAACCATTGGCGCCGTTGGTGCCGTTGATGTTGTTGAGGCCGAGCGGGTCCGAGTCACCGTCGAAGAGGTGCTGCGTCACCACGCGCTTCGGGTCGAAGTTGCGCAGGCCGCGCAAATCTTCGAGGGGCTTGCGGAGTTGCTCGAACTCCGGGCCCATCTCGTCGCGCAGCTGCTCGCGGGCGCCCGTGGCGAACTCGCGAACCTTGCGCATGCTCTTGGCGAGCCAGGCGGCCGCTTCCGGCAGCCGCTCCGGACCGAGAATGAAGAGACCGGCGACGATGAGCACGAGGATCTCGCCCCAGCCAACGCTGTCGAACACCCGTGAACCTCCGCGTCAGGCCAAACCGGTTCAAGCCTACCCGTGTGGTCAGGCCGATCCCAAGGTCACATCGACGGTCAAAACCGCCTTGTCACGGACAAGCTGGACAGGAACGACCTCACCGGGCGCCTTGTCGTCGACGCCAGCCAGGAAATCCAGTGCCGCGCGGACCGGATGATCGGCGACCTTGATGATCACGTCGCCCTCGCGGATGCCCGCCTTGGCGCCGGGGCCGTCGGGCGCGAGGTTCTGCACGCGCGCGCCGGTGCTGGTGCTGCCCACGACCGAGGCGACGTTGATGCCGATCTCGGCGTGCTTGATCGTCTCGCCCTTGATGAGCGCCTTGGCGACCTTCACCGCCCTGTCCGACGGGATCGCGAAACCGAGGCCGATGCTGCCGTCACTCTGCCCGGTCTTGATGGAGGAGTTGATCCCGACCAGCGCGCCGGTCGAGTCGACGAGCGCGCCGCCGGAGTTGCCGTGGTTGATGGGGGCGTCCGTCTGGATCGCGTAGTAGGCGCCCGGCGTCTGGCCGTCCTCGCCACCGGCGATCGAGGGCCGGTTCGTCGCGCTCACCACGCCGGCGGTGACCGTGTTCTGCAGGCCGAGCGGCGAGCCGATGGCGAGCACCGTGTCACCGGGCGCCAGGTCGGCGGACTTGCCGACCTGCACCACCGTGAGGTTCGGCGTGTCGACCTTGATCACCGCGAGGTCGCCTCGCTGGTCGCCGCCGACGACCTTGGCGATGGCCTGCCTGCCGTCGGTGAAGAACACCGTCACGACCATCTGCTTGTTGGTGACCGCCTCGGCGATCACGTGGTAGTTGGTGAGCAGGTAGCCCTGCGGGTCGATCACCACGCCGGAGCCGATGAAGGCGCCGTCCTGGCCTGGCGCGCTGATCTGGATCGAGACGACCGCGGGCGAGACGCGCTTCGCGATGTCGGCGACCGAACCGGCCGGGCGTTCCTTGGCCGCTTCGGCCTCGGAGATGTTCGCTGAGCCGGTCAGCGACTCGCCCGCGCTCGCGAACCACCAGCCGACCAGCCCGCCGACGGCGCCGACCAGCAGCGCGATGACGCCGAGCAGTGCCAGCGCCTTCGGCTTGACGCGCCGTCCGAACAGGACTTCGGGGAGGCTGAGCTGCGCGCCGGGCTTGCGCTCGGCCTTCTCTTCCTCGTCCTCGGCGGGCACGGCGGGACCGCCGAGCACCGCACCGGCGCCCGGGTCACGCCACGGGTTCGCGGCCTGGGACCACAACGCGGCTTCGGCGGGATCGGCCTTGGCGGAACCGTTGCCACCGGCCGGACGCTCCAGCAGCACGCCCTCGGCGCCTTCCGGGCGCCGGAACGCCTCGGCCAGCGACTCGGGCGGCGGGCCGAGCGGCCGGTGGCCGTTGCCCCTGGCGGGAGCGGAGAGCTTGTCGAAAGCGCCTTCGACGCCCTGCGGGCGCCCGAAGGTCGCCGCCAGCGCCGGGTCCACGGCGGGTTTGTCGAGCGGACGCGGTGGGAGCCGGTCTTCGCCATGCTGCTCGTGGTTCGGCTGCTCGGTCATCGTTCCCCGGTGCTGAGATGATCAGGTCGCTCGGCGTGACCCTACGCCAAGCCTCGATGAGACGAGTCTGCCTCGCCAACGGTGAAACTGGCGTTGCCTACTTCAGGCCGACCAGCTGCGGCGTTGACGTGACCGTCGGAGTCGGCGGGGCCGGCTTCGGCGGCACCAGCTCGGCGGGCACCAGGTTGACGCCCTGCTGGGGCGGCCTGGCGGTGGTGTTGTTGGCGACCTCGCCGGTGTCACCCGTGGTCGCGACCAGCGCGAGCGCGCTGAGCACGAGCCCGGACACCACGACGCCGGCCCCCTGCGCCGCACGGCGCTTGGCCACGCCGGCCCTGCCGCCGCCGAGCACGTTGGGCGAGTTACCCAGCGGCGCGGAACTTCCCAACGGGGCGGTGCCTCCGAGCACGCCGGAGTCGCGCAGCCCGGCGACCCGGTCCGGCCGCTGGATCGCAACGAGCTGGCCGTCCGCGGTGATCGCGAGATTGTCCGGGGTCGCGTCGAGTTCGGTGTTCTGCGGGATCTGCTGCAGGCTCGCGAGGAACCCGGCGGACATCGAGGGCGCGCCCGCGCGCCGCAGCGCCCGCACGGCCTGCCGCTGCGCCGACACCTCGGCCGCGCACGACGCGCAGCGCGCGATGTGCGCCGTCGCCCTGTCCTGGGCGCCGAGCGTCAGCTCACCGTCCACGAGGGCCACTACCGCGTCTGGAAGCAAATGCGACTCGGGGAGGCCCCATCCTCGCGGTTCGCTCATGCGGGGGCCTCCACGGCTTCTCGTTCCGTCGCGCGGCGGCGTTCCAAGGAAGCGCGCAGCGCCTGCCGCCCGCGGTGAATCCTGCTTCGCACGGTGCCGAGTTTAACGCCCAGCGTCGCGCCGATCTCCTCGTACGAGAGACCTTCGACGTCGCACAGCACGACCGCGGCGCGGAACTCCGGGGGCAGCTCGTCGAGCGCCTCCTGCAGATCCGGGTCGAGGTGGGTGTCCGAGTAGACCTGCTCCGGGCTCGGGTCGTCGCCGACGATCCGGTCGGTGTCCTCGGGCAGCCCCTCCATGCGCACCCGCGAACGGCGGCGCGCCATGTCGAGGAAGAGGTTGGTGGTGATGCGGTGCAGCCACCCCTCGAAGGTGCCTGGCTTGTAGGACGCGAGCGAGCGGAACACGCGGATGAAGGTCTCCTGCGTGAGGTCCTCGGCGTCGTGCGTGTTGCCGGTGAGACGGTAGGCCAGCCGGTACACGCGGTCGGCGTGCTCCCGAACGACCTCGTCCCACGAGGGCGGGGTCCATGTGGCCTCGCTCGAGTCGACCGTGACCGGCTCGACCTCGGGCTGGCTCTCCAGCTGGCTTGTCGTCATCGGCGGAGTCGGCACCTCCATCAGGCTGTTCTCCCCACTTACTGCACCCAACGCGGGCGATCCGCTCGGTGTTCCCGTTCCAATGGACTTGAGTCTGTCCGGCTTCCTTATGGTTCTAATGAGCTTGGGCTGAGAGAAGTCTGAGAAGTTGACGGTCAAGTTGAAACCAGTTCGATCAGGGAGCCTGCGCTGATTTATCGACAAGCAGCGCTAACCTCCCTGCGTGAGCTCCGGAACACACGCCACCCCCTCGGCTCAGGTGACTGACGTCGATTTCGTGGAGGGGTACCTGCCTGACGACGAGGCGCTGGTCGCCGCGCGCGTCAGAGCGGCGGATTTCGGCTGTGTCCCGCTCGGGCCCGCCGCGGGCGCCGCGCTGCGCTTCATGGCCGCGACCCTGCAGGCCAGGGCCGTCGTGGAGATCGGGACGGGCGCCGGCGTCAGCGGGCTGTACCTGCTGCGCGGGATGGCCCGTGACGGCGTGCTGACCTCCATCGACCTCGAGCCGGAGTACCACCGGTCGGCGCGCAAGGTGTTCACAGAGGCGGGCTTCCCGCCGGGGCGGACCCGGCTGATCATGGGCAAGGCGCTCGACGTGCTCCCCCGGCTCACGCCTGGCGGCTACGACCTGGTGTTCGTCGATTCGGCACGGGTGGAGTACCCGAGCTGCTACGAACAGGCCGTGTCACTGCTGCGGCCCGGCGGCGTGCTGGCGTTTCACAACGTGCTCGCCGGCGGCAGGGTGGCCGATCCGTCGCGCCGCGATCCCGAGACACTGGCGCTGCGCGAGGTCGCGCGCGCCATCCGCGAGGACGAGCGGCTGGTGCCCGCGCTGCTGCCGGTCGGCGGCGGGCTCTTGGTCGCCGCCGTCGCGTAGAGGGCCAGGCCCAGCCACGACGTGGTGAGCGCGATCAGCCACGGCCAGCCCGCGTGCCCGTAGACGACGCTGCCGAGCGTGCCGCCGATGCTGCTGCCCAGGTAGTAGGAGAGCGTGTAGAGGCCGGAGACCTGGCCGCGCCCGTGTTCAGGCGCTTCGGCGGCGGCCCAGCCGTTGGCGACCGCATGCGCGGCGAAGAAGCCACCGGTCAGCACCACGAAACCGGCCGCGACCAGAGGTAACGAGTCCGGCAACGTGAGCAGGCCACCGGCGATGGTGACCAGCAGCGCGCCGACGAGCGAGCGGCGTCGGCCGAACTTGGCGACCAGGCGGCCCGCGGTCGACGAGGACACGGCGCCCATCGCGTACGCCAGGAACACGAGCGAGGCGATCGCGGGCGGCAGGTTGATCGGCGCGCCGGTCAACCGGAACCCCGCCGCGTTGTAGAGCGCCACGAACGAGCCCATGGCGAGCAGCGCGATGGCGTACTGCACGAGCAGGATACGGCTGGTCAGCGCGGCACCGAGGCCGCCGAAGACGTTCGCCTTGGGTTGCTTCGACGACGTCGGCAGCGCCAGCACGGTCACGACCGCGCAGCCGAGCGCGATGACCGCGACCACGGCCAGCGCACCGCGCCAGCCGAGTCCCTCGGCGGTGAACCCGCCCGCCAGGCGGCCGGTCATCCCGCCGATCGTGTTGCCGGCGATCATCGCGCCGACGGCCGCGGCGACGCCGGTCTTCCCCAGCTTCTCGACCAGATACGCCGCCGCGACGCCAGGGAAGCCCGCGATCGCGACGCCTTGGACGGCGCGGAGCACGAGCAGCACGGGATACGACGGCGCGAGCGGCAGCAGCAGGCCGAGCAGGACGGAGGTGAGCACCGACGTGACGATCACGGCCCGCCTGCCGACGACCTCCGACAGCGCGGCGATCGGCAGCACGGCCAGCGCCAGCGCGCCCGTCCCGACGCCGACCGCGAGCGACGCGCCGCCGGGGTCGAGGTGGAACTCGGCCGAGAGCTGCGGAAGCAGCGGCTGCGGCGCGTAGAGCAACGCGAACGACGAGATGCCGGCAGCCGCCACGGCGAGGGTCACCCGAGACACGACTTCGAAAGTAAGCTTTGCTAATCAATACGTCTAATACGCTTTTCTGCGACTATCGATACCGTGACGCATGAGAAGCTCGCGGCCCAGCTGGCGCCCAACCTCGCGCTGCTCGCCGCGCTCGGGGAGATGGCGAACATCACTCGCGCGGCCGAGCTGCTCGCCGTGCCGCAGCCCACGCTCAGCCGCAGGCTCGCGGCGCTGGGCGAGACGCTCGGCGCCCCGCTGACCGCACCCCACGGCCGGGGGATCCGCCTCACCCGCGCGGGCGAACTCCTCGCCGACGCCGCGTCGGACGCTGTGGCGCGTCTCGAGTCCGGAGTCCGCCGGGTGCTGGAGGAGGTCGAGCCGTCGAGCGGCCACGTCGTGCTCGGCTTCCTGCACCTGCTCGGGCGGTCGCTGGTCCCATCGCTGCTGCGCGACTACCGCGCGACGCATCCCGGCACCCGCTTCACGCTCGTGCAGGGCTCGCGGCAGAACATGCTGGACCGCCTCCGCGACGGCGAACTCGACCTCGCGCTGCTCGCCCCGACGCCCGCCGACCCGGCCTTCGAGTCCTGCGTGCTTTCGGAGCAGGAGATCCTGCTGTCGGTGCCCTCAGCGCACCCGCTCGCTTCGCGCGACGAGGTCACCATCGCGGAGCTGGCCGACGAGGAGTTCGTGCTGCTGGAGCCGGGCTACGGGCTTCGCCAAATCACGGACGCCCTGTGCGCCCAAGCGGGCTTCGAGCCGAAGATCGCCTTTGAGGGCCAAGAGTCCGACACCGTGCGCGGCCTGGTCGCGGCCGGGCTGGGCGTCGCGCTGCTCCCCCACTTCGAACCCGGCTTCCCCGCCGGAGTGGTCGAAGTCCCGATCACCCCGCGCGCCTCCCGCTCGATCGGCCTGGTCTGGCGCGCTGCCGAACCCCTACCCCCGGCGGTCGCCGCCTTCCGCGCCCACACCACCCGCCGATGACCGCTTGGCCCCAAAGTCACTTTCGGGACATGCCAGAGCCCGAAAGTGGGGTGGTTTCAACTGGTTGTTGCAAGTAGTGCTTTGTCTAGTGCTTGTGCTGGTGTGAGCAGGCCGAGTGTAGGGCGTGGTCGGGTG
>NZ_FNON01000020.1 GCF_900107045.1 Amycolatopsis xylanica | reverse complement strand
ATGTGGGAGGCGTCGCTGTTCGCCGAGCACGACTTCCACGACATCAAGATCTCGGTCAAGCACAACGACCCGGTCGTGATGGTGCGCGCCTACGAGCTGCTGGCCGAGCAGTGTGACTATCCGCTGCACCTGGGTGTGACCGAGGCCGGTCCGGCGTTCCAGGGCACCATCAAGTCGGCGGTCGCGTTCGGCGCGCTGCTGCGGCAGGGCATCGGTGACACGATCCGTGTGTCGTTGTCCGCGCCGCCGGTGGAAGAGGTCAAGGTCGGGATCCAGATCCTGCAGTCGCTCAACCTCAAGGAGCGCAAGCTCGAGATCGTGTCGTGCCCGTCGTGCGGGCGTGCGCAGGTCGACGTCTACACGCTGGCCGAGCAGGTCACCGCGGGGCTTGAGGGCATGGAGATCCCGCTGCGGGTCGCGGTCATGGGCTGTGTCGTGAACGGTCCCGGTGAGGCTCGTGAGGCCGACCTGGGTGTCGCGTCGGGTAACGGCAAGGGGCAGATCTTCGTCAAGGGTGAGGTCATCAAGACCGTGCCCGAGCACGCGATCGTCGAGACCCTGATCGAAGAGGCCATGCGCATCGCCGAAGAGTCGGCCAGTGCGAGCGAAGGTGTGCCGTGACAGGCATCTTGGCCGGTGCGCGGAGTGCGGGCACACGATCCGTTCGCGAGGTGCTCGGCGGGCTCTTCTGGTTGTCGAAGATCGCCGTGTACCAGCATTACTTCGGCTGGGCGCTGGCATGGCTGGCGTTGAGCCCGTCCGCGTCGGCCCGTCCAGGGGTCACCGCGGCGATGCTGCTGTTCCTGGTCGGCTCGATCGCCATCGTCGCCTGCGCTTGCTCGGCGGACGATCTGGTCGGCTTCCGCAACGGCAGCGACGCCACGAATTACCAAGCGGGGGAACGGCAGCGCAACATCAAGCGCAAGCCGTTGCTCAGCGGAGCGCTCGCCGAGCGCGAAGTGGTCATGTTCGTCGTCGCGTCCGGCGCGCTGGCGGTCGTCGCCGGTATCGCCGCGTTCTGGGCACTGGACTGGCAGGCTCCGCTGGAAGCGTACGTCGGCTACTTCGTCGGGTTCGCCGCCAGTGTGCAGTACTCGGCAGGCCTGCGGCTGAGTTATCACAGCGGCGGGTCGGAGACGCTGCTCTGCTTGTCGACCGCGAGCGGGTTGCTCGCCCCGTACCTGGCGGTCGAACGGTCCTGGTCGCCCCAGGCGGTGTTCATGGGACTGCTGCTGGGTTTCTGGCTCGTGATGGTGAGCAGCTATTCCAATGTCAACGACGCGGAGGGCGATCGGCAGGCGGGCAGGCGGACGCTGGCCACGGTCGGAAGTCCCGCCACCGTCCGGGCGGTCATGGTCGCGCTGGTGCTCGTTTCGATCGGACTGGTGGTCGCGCTCGCGGCAGGCACTGGCTGGCCGTGGTGGACGCTGCTGACCATGGTGCCCGCGACGGCGTTGCACGTGGCCCAGCTCTACGTGGGCCCGGTGCGCGGGCAGTACCTCCGGGCCCGGCGACTCGGCCTGTACGCCTACGACCTGGGGTTCCTGGGAATCGGGATCCCGACACTGTTCGTTTTCCTCACCTAGCCGACCGAGGGGCCACGCACCTATGGCACGACGACGCTCGCCCAGCAATCTGGGTCTTTTGTTCGACTGGCACGCCGAGCAGGCACACCAGACGACCATGCACCTGGACCGCCCATTCGACGTCGCGCCGGACGCCGGCACGACGTTCAGCGGCCCCGCGCTCGCGGAGACCGTGCGTGAACTCGCGAACCGGCTCGGCGCGGCCGGTCTGCGCCACGGCGACCGCCTCGCGATCGTCAAGGACAACCACTACGACATGCTGCTGCTGGCCGCGGCCGCCGCGAGGCTCGGCGCCGTCCCGGTGCTGATCGCCCCGACGAACTCCGTCGCCACCATCCGGGCACTGGTCGAGAAGTGCGGCCCGAGTGTCCTCGTGGCGGGAAGCGGGGTACTCGCCCGTGCCGCGGCCGAGGACGTGACCCTCGCCGGTTCCGGAACGGCCGTCGTCGCCATCGGCGCGGCCACGGAAGGCACGGTGCGTCTCGACGATCTCGCGGGCGCGCCCCGCGTCCCGGCCCGCCCGCGCTGGGACGACGAACCCATGATCGTCACGCACACCTCGGGCACGACCGGGGTGCCCAAGCTGGTCGTCCACTCAGCCAACAGCTCGCTGGGATCGTTCGCCTTCCGGGTGGAGTCGCAGCGGCTGCCTTTCCTCACCTCGCGCCGCGAGGACGTGGTGGCGAGCTGCATCTCCTTCGCGCACAACAGAACCCTGTCCTGGACCGCGTCGCAGTTCACCCTCGCGCCGGAGAAGCTGGTCATCCTCTCCGATCCCGGGCTGGACAACGTCACGCGCGTGCTGACCGAGCACCGGGCCACCTCGGTGGAGGCGATGCCGAACACCTTCCAGCGCTGGGAGGAACTGGCCGATACCCGCCCGGAGCTGTTCGCGGACGTCAAGCGGTTCATCAGTGCCTTCGACGCCGTGCATCCGCGGACCGTCCGCAAGTTCCTCGGCACGTCACGCCGTCGTTTCCCGGTCTGGGCGTGGGGGCTCGGCCAGTCCGAGATCGCGGGCATCTTCGCGAACGTGATCACCCGCCGGGCCGTGCGGCCCGGCAAGAAGAACACGACCGACGCGACGACGGTCGGCTGGCCGACGCTCGTCCGGGTGAAGGTCGTCGACCCCGGCACCGGGCGCAGGCTGCCGCGTGGCGAACCCGGTCTGCTCATGGTCGCCACCAAATCCCGCTGCCTGAGCTACTTGGGTGAAGAGGACCGCCACCGGGCGAAAGTGGTCGGCGACTGGTGGAACAGCGGTGATCTGGGGGAGCGGCTGACGTTCGGCCGCCTTCGCCTGATCGACCGCGAGGTGGACCTGATCCCGGGCACGAGCTGCATCGAGCTCGAGAGCACGCTGCTCGACCGGTTGCCGCACGCGTCGGAGGTCGTCGTGCTCGGTGTGCCGGACGGCCCACCGGTCCCGGTGGTCTGCATGCGCGACGACCGGCTGGACGACCACGAGTGGCGGCGGGCCACGGCCGGGCTCCCCGAGCTCGGCAAGCCGTTGGTCGTTCCCTGGGACGACGTGCCGAGGACGGCCACCTGGAAGGTTCGCCGCGCGCAGCTGCGGGAGCAGCTGCTCGGCACCACCGGAGCGCTCGGCTCCGGTCAGTGGACCTGAACGCCTTATCCGAGTTCCCGTTGACCTGACAGGAAGAAGTCGCAATGTGGTGGCCACCTCCCATCGTTGATCTCGCGAACGCCGCGCCGGTTTCCATCGGGCAGGCGGACCGGCCGGACTGGCTCTTCTGGAGCCTGATGGGGCCGTGCACGGTGTTCTGGCTGCTCGCCTACCTGTTCGCGATCCACCGAGCCAAGATCGACGAATACTCCGGTGTCCCCGTGCTGGTGGTGGGGGTCAACTTCGCCTGGGAGTTCGCCGGCGCCTTCATCGTGGAGCAGGAGGCGGTGCAGCGGCCGATCGACTTCTGCTGGATGGTGCTGGACATCTTCATCCTGCGGCAGGCGCTGAAGTACGGCGGCAAGGACTATCCGACACTGCGGCGCCGCGTCTTCCAGGGAATGATCATCGGCATCCTGCTCTGGACCGTGTTCCTCGTGGTCGCCGCGGCCTACGAGTTCGGGGACCGGCCCGGCATCTACAGCGGCACCGCGATCAACGTGTTCCTCAGCCTGTCGTGGATCTTCATGCTGAAGCGGCGCGGATCGTCCGCCGGGCAGTCGATGTACATCGCGATGAGCAAGTTCCTCGGGTCGTTCTTCGCCGGGTGGACCGTGTTCGTCATGTTCCCCGGCCGCTACCTCTTCGTGGTCTGGTTCCTCACCGTGTGGACCCTGGACATCGTCTACATGGTGCTGCTGCACCGGCAGATCCGGGCCGAGGGCGCCTCGCCGTGGGCGCTCAAGAGGCCGGTCGCGACTGTGACGCACGTCACTATCGGTCGCTCGATGTCACACCCGGAGAGCGTTCCGACCTCTTGATGGCGGTTGTCAGGAGTCAAAGGGGGCACAAGACATGCTGGACAAGCTGGCGCAGCTGACCATCCACCGGCCACGGAGGCTGCTCATCGGCGCGCTGCTCGTCGTGGTGATCGCGGGTGCGGCGGCCGCGGGGCTCATGAGCAGGCTGACCATGGGCGGTTGGGACGTGCCCGGCTCGGAGTCCGACCACGCCGCGTCGGTGCTGAAGGACACCTTCCGGCACAACGACCCGAACCTGGTGCTGCTGGTGACCGACCAGCGGGGAGTGGACGACCCCGCGGTGGCCACCGCGGGGGAGGCGCTGACCAAGCGGCTGGCGGCCGAGCGGGGCGTGAGCGATGTCGCCTCGTACTGGTCGGCGGGGAAGCCAGCGGTCATGCGGGGAGTCAACGGCGACAAGGCGCTGATCACCGGGCATATCGACGGTGACTTCGACGTCGCGCTCAAGAAGGTCAAGGAGCTGGCGCCCGCGTACAACGGGACGGTCGACGGCTTGACCGTGCGGCTCGGCGGCGCCGAGCAGATGTGGAACGAGAACCTCACCCAGGCCACGAACGACGCGACGCTGGCGGACACGGTCGTCTTCCCGCTGGTGCTGATCATCCTGATCCTGATCTTCGGCAGCGTGATCGCCGCACTGCTGCCGCTGGCCGTCGCGACGGTCACGATCGTCGGCAGCATGGGCATCTTCTGGGCGCTCACCTTCGGCTTCGACCTGTCGAACTTCGTGCTCAACACCGCGACGTTCGTGGGTATGGGCCTGGCGATCGACTACAGCCTGCTGATAGTCAGCCGCTTCCGCGAGGAACGGAGGCGAGACCTTTCCGACGCGGAGGCCATCCGGGCCACCGTCCGCACGGCGGGCCGTACCGTGGTGTTCTCGGCGGTGTGCGTCGCGGTCGCGTTCTGCGCGCTCCTCGTGGTGCCGTTCCCGTTCTTCGCCTCGCTCGCCATCGGCGGGATCGCGACCACGCTGTTCGCGGCAGCGGCGGCGATCACCATCGTCCCGGCACTGATCATGGTGCTCGGGCCGCGGCTGGAGAAGCTGCGCGTCCCCGGCCTGAAGCAGCGGGACATGTCCGAGGAAAGCCACTTCTGGCGGCGGATCGCCACCTGGGTGATGCGGCGGCCGGTACTGGTCAGCACCGTGGTGCTGGCCGTGCTCGTGCTGATGGGGCTGCCCGCGCTCGGCATGAACCTGCGGCTGCAGGACGAGCAGGTGCTGCCGCCGTCGGCCGGGTCGGCCCAGGTCGTGCAGGTGGTCCGCCAGGAGTTCGGCACCAAGGAGAGCGAGGCCATCCGGGTGGTCGCGCCCGGAACGGGTGACCCGGCCCGGCTGACCGGTGAGATCTCCGGCTACGCGAAACAGCTGTCCACCCTGCCGGACGTGGCGCGGGTCGACAGCCTCGCCGGTAGTTTCGCGGGCGGAGCGCTCGTCGCCGGGCCGACGCCGGAGTCACAGCGGTTCGCGGCCAAGGACGGCACGCATCTCGCGGTCATCCCCGGCGTCGACGGCCACTCGTCGGCAGGCGCGGAGCTGGTGCGGGCCGTGCGTGCGGCACAGGCACCGTTCCCGGTGCTCGTCGGCGGCGCTCCCGCGGTGGCGGTGGACACCTTCGACCGGCTCGGCGACGCGCTCCCACTGGCGATCATCGTGCTCGTGCTCAGCATGTTCGTGCTGCTGTTCCTGCTCACCGGCAGCGTGCTGCTCCCGATCAAGGCGATCGCACTCACCACCTTGAGCCTGACCGCGACCTTCGGCGCACTGGTGTTCATCTTCCAGGACGGGCACCTGCGCTGGCTGATCGGTGACTTCACGGTCACCGGAGCGATCATCTGGACGGTCCCGATCATCCTGTTCGCGATGGCGTTCGGGCTTTCCATGGACTACCAGGTGTTCATCATGTCGCGGATCAAGGAGGAAAAGGACCGGGGCAAGGACAACGACACGGCCGTCGTCGACGGGCTGGCGCGCACGGGACGGGTCGTCACCTACGCGGCGCTGGTGATCTCGACGGTCTGCGCGGTCTGGGTCACCTCGGGGATCGGCTACATGAAGTCCTTCGGTATCGGCATCCCGCTGGCGATCATCCTGGACGCCACGATCGTGCGCGGAACTCTGCTCCCGGCCTTCATGAAGCTGCTCGGCAACGCGAACTGGTGGGCGCCCCGCCCGCTGCGGCTGCTGCACGCCCGCTTCGGTCTCCACGAGCACGTCGAAGCACCGGCCGCCGCGGAACCGAAGGCCAAGGTGACGACCTGAGCGGAGGTCACCGCCCGTCCAGACCGGGGCGGGCGGTGACCCCGGTCAGCTTGTCCGGGTTGATCACGCTGTAGATCGCGCGGATGCGGTCCTCCGGAGTGAGGTCGCAGACGACGACGCCATAGACCGTGTCACCGGCGAACATCAGCGCGGCCGGCCCGCCGTTCACATCCAGCAGGCGGATCGTGAGGTCCTGCGGGCGTCCACCGGCGGTCGCGGCGATCAGGCGCACGACCTTCTCCCGGCCCTCGACGGCGTGCAGCGCGGCCCGGAGCTTGCCGCCGCCGTCCGTCCACAGCGTGACGTCCGGCGCGAGCACCTCCATCAGGGTGTTGAGGTCGCCGCCGAGCGCGGCCGCGACGAACCGTTCGGTCGCGGCGCGCCGCACGGCGGGGTCCGGTTCGAACCGGGGACGACGCGCCTGGACGTGATCGCGGGCCCGGTGCGACAGCTGCCGCACCGCGGCGGGCGTGCGGCCGAGGATCGCCGCGATCTCGGTGTGGTCGTAGCCGAATGCCTCGCGCAGCACGAAGACCGCGCGTTCGAGCGGGGTCAGCGTCTCCAGCACCACCATCAGCGCCAGTGACACGGACTCGGTCCGTTCCTGGCGCTCGGTGATTTCAGGCCCGGTCTCGGTGACCACCGGCTCCGGCAGCCACGGCCCGACATAGCTCTCCCGGGCGCGGCGTGCCTGGCGCAACCGGGAAAGAGCCTCGTTGACGGCGATCCGCACGAGGTACGCACGCGCGTTGGCGATCTGCGCGTGCCGGGCGAACGCCCACGACAGCCACGTCTCCTGCAGGACGTCTTCGGTGTCAGCGACGGTTCCGAGCAGGTTGTAGACGAGGGAAAAGAGCAGCTCCCGGTGCTCGGCGTACACCGCCGTGGCGGTGTCGAGCGAGTTCGACGGCGGGTCGTCTGGGGTCACCTTTCGACCATGCCACAACTTCGTTTTCGGTTCAGCAGTGAGGAGGTACGGATGATCAGCGGAAAAGCACGGCGGTTGCGCAGGTTGCTCGGCGCGGACGGCAAGACCTTCCTGGTCGCGCTCGACCACTCGGTGACGACCGGCGCCGTGGGCGGCCTGTCGGACATGGGCTCGGTCATGCGTGCGGTGGTGCTCGGCGGTGCGGACGGGATCGTGACGCACCGCGGCTCCGCGGCGACTTCCATGCCGGCGCAGCGGGAAACCGCGCTCGTGGTGCACCTTTCGGCCAACACCGCGCTCAGCCCCCGGCCCGAGCTCAAGACCAGGGTGTGCGACCCGGAGGTCGCCGCCGCACTCGGCGCGGACGCCGTTTCGGCGCACGTGACGTTGGGGTGCGGCCCGGAGGAGGACCGGGCCGCGCTCGCGGATCTCGGCGGGATCGCCCGATCGTGCGATCGGCTCGGGCTTCCGCTGCTGGTGATGACGTACGCCAGGACCGACGCGGCGGACGCCGGTCCCGGCGTGCTGCACGCGGCGCGGGTGGCCGCCGAGCTCGGCGCCGACATCGTGAAGACCGCCCACCCGGGTGACGAGCACCTGGCTGAGCTGGTGACCAGCGTGCCCGTCCCGGTGGTCATCGCGGGCGGTCAGCTCGACGGCTCATGGGAGGACTTCCTCGGCTCGGCGAAGAACGCCATGGGCGCGGGGGTGGCGGGACTGTGCGTCGGCCGCCGGGTGTTCGGCAGTGCCGACGCGGTGGACGCGACGGCGCAATTGCGGGCGATCGTGCACGGCGCGCACGGCTCAGACGGCTGACAGCGGTACAAGGAAACGGGGATATACGGTGGAAGCAGAACTTTGGGCGGATGTCAGCCGGTTGAGCGGCGCCGACGGGCGGGCCGCGCTGGCCCACGCACGCTCGTCGGCCACGTCGGCGATCTTGCTGCGGCCGGACCAGCTCGCGGACTGGGAGCCACTGGAACGCATCCAGGTCGCCTGCCTGGTCGACGAGCCAGGTGCACTCGACCCGGACGACAAGCGGGTCGACCTGGTGGTGGCGGGCACACCCGCCGACCTCGGCCTCGTACGCGCCGCGGCGGGCGGCAGGCCGGTCGGCGTGCGGTGCGAGATCGTCGACGGTGCGAGCATGAACCAGGCCGCGGCCACGTGCGGGGTGGCGGACGTGCTGGTGGCGGCGTTCGTCGACGAGACGAACATCCCGCTGGAACTCCTGCTGGCCAAGGCGCAGGGAACCAAGACGCGGGTGCTCAAGGAACTGCTGACCAGTGCGGAGACGACCAGCGTCGCCGGAGTGCTGGAGAGCGGTCCCGCCGGGCTCGTCGTGCGCGGTGACCAGCTGGCCGATCTGGATCGGGTGGCGGCGGCACTGCGCGTGCGGCGGGAAGAGCATCGGCAACTGGTCCCGCTGGAGGTCACGCGGGCGGAACCGATCGGCATGGGGTATCGCGGCTGCATCGACACGACGAACCTGTTCGGCGAGGACGAGGGCATGATCGTCGGGTCGACCTCGTCCGGTGGCTTCCTCGTGTGTGCGGAGGTGCATTACCTGCCGTACATGAACCTGCGGCCGTTCCGGGTGAACGCCGGCGCGGTGCACTCGTACGTGTTCGGCGCGGAGAACACCGCCTACATCACCGACCTCGCCGCCGGGGAGCGGTCGCACGCGGTGTCGGCGGACGGGCGCTTCCGCGAGGTCGTGGTGGGCCGGGTGAAGGTGGAGCTGCGTCCGCTGCGGCTCATCGAGGCACGGTACGAGGACGTGAAGGTTTCGGTGTTCCTGCAGGACGACTGGCACGTCCGGGTGATGAGCGCGGAAGGCAAACCGCTGAACCTGACCGATGTCCGCCCGGGGGAGAGCCTGCTCGGGCACGTCGTGCCGCCCGGCCGTCACGTCGGGATCAAGGTCGCTGAACAGATCAGTGAGTTCTGAGATCTGTGTGATCGGCGCCGGGCCGCGCGGTGTCTGCGTGCTCGAACGCATCCTCGCCAACGCCAGTGAGCCCGGCGAGATCGTGGTGCACGTGGTGGATCCGTTCGTGCACAAGGGCGGCCGGGTGTGGTCGGTCGAGCAGCCCGCGTCGCTGCTGATGAACACCATCGCGTCGCAGGTGACGCTGTTCACCGACGACAGCGTCGCCTGCGCCGGGCCGATCGTGCCGGGGCCGAGTCTGTACCAGTGGGCGCGGTCGGTGCGGAATCGTGCAGACGAGTACCCGGCGCACGTACGGGCGGAGGCGAACGCGCTGGGGCCGGACGACTACCCATCGCGGGCTTTCTACGGCCACTACTCGAGGTGGGCGTTGCGCCGGGCGTGCCGATCGAAAAGGGCCGCCGTGCGGTTGCACGAGGCGCGGGCCGTGGCGCTCGAGGACGACGCCGACGGTTCCCAGGTCGTGACGCTGGACAATGGGCTCAGGATCGAAGGCCTGTCGGCCGTCGTGCTGGCGCTGGGACATCTCGACATGCCGCCGGACGCGCGGGAGCGCGCTTTCGCCGAGTTCGCGGCCGAGCGCGGACTGCGCTATCAGCCACCCGCCAATCCAGCCGAAGTGGACCTCAGCGGGGTGGGGCCTGGCGAGCCGGTCGCGCTGCGCGGTCTCGGGCTGACCTTTTTCGACTACCTGGCTCTGCTGGGGGAAGGTCGTGGCGGCGGCTTCGAACGCCGTGGCGGGAAGCTGGTGTACCGGGCCTCGGGCCGGGAACCGGTGCTGTACGCGGGATCGCGGCGCGGGGTGCCGCACCGTGCTCGTGGTGAGAACCAGAAAGGAGTCTCCGGCAGGCACGAACCAGGCTTGCTCACGCCAGGAGCCATCGCGGCGTTTCAGGGCCGGGCGGCCGATTTCCGTGCCGAGGTCTGGCCATTGATCGCGAAGGAGGTGCAGTCCGTCTACTACGCGACGTTGCTCGGGCCTGATGGCCGCGCGTTCACCAAGCAGTACCTGGCCTGCGATCCTGAACGGGAACACGAGGTGTTCGCCCGCTTCGGGATCGGCGAGTCGGAGCGGTGGGACTGGGAGAAGATCGCCCAGCCCCACGGCGGACGCCGGTTCGCGAGCCCGCCCGAATTCCGGGACTGGCTACTCGGTCATCTTCGCCACGACGTGGCCGAGGCGGCGAAAGGCAACCTCGACGGCGCGTTCACGGCCGCGCTGGACGTGCTGCGTGACATCCGTAACGAGATCCGGCAGATCGTGGACCACGGCGGGCTCGGCGGCGATTCCTACCGTGACGACCTGCAGGCCTGGTACAACCCGCTCAACGCGTACTTGTCCATCGGCCCGCCCGTGCGGCGGATCGAGGAGATGATCGCGCTCATTGAGGCGGGCGTGCTCCGCGTGCTGGGGCCTGGAATGTGGGCCCGTGCCGGTGCGGGCCACGATGACTTCGTCGTCGGATCCGCGGCCGTCGCCCGTTCGGTGGTGCGCGTGACGACGCTGATCGAGGCGCGGCTGCCCGAAGTGGACGTGCGATGCACGCGGGACCCACTCGTGCGAC
The DNA here is from genome assembly GCF_900107045.1 of Amycolatopsis xylanica. GTDB lineage: Bacteria > Actinomycetota > Actinomycetes > Mycobacteriales > Pseudonocardiaceae > Amycolatopsis > Amycolatopsis xylanica. Next base: position 12,042 of record NZ_FNON01000020.1, on the reverse strand, counting down.
GGCTGCGGATCTCCGGGCAGTGCGCGCCGTATCGGCTGCCCGAACGGGACGGGGCGGTGTACGAGACCGGCGGGCTTGCCGTGACACGACGGCCTTATCGCCTGCTCGATGCCGATGGCCTGCCGCATCCGAGACGGTTTTCCTACGGTGTGCCAACCGAAACGGTGCATTGGGTGACCGCGGCCGGTGTCCGGCCGGGCGTCGACTCGGTGATTCTCGGTGACGCGGACGCCATCGCGCGAGCGGCGTTGTCGGTGCCCGCCGTCACGTCGTCCGCCGTGTGGGCCGGTTCGGTGGTGTAGACGGGAGGGGCTCGATGTATTTCAGGAACGGCGATGCCGGCTTGCTCTCGCCGGTCTGGGCAGGCTGTGCCGTGTCGGCGCTCGTCGACGACGACGCGTGGCTGGGGGCGATGCTCGAGGCCGAGGTTGCGCTCGCTCGCGCGCAGGGCGCGCTCGGGGTGATCCCCGCGTCGGCGGTGGGCCCCATCGCCGACGCGGCCGACCCGCGGCGGCTGGACCTCGCCGCGCTGGCGCGAGAGGCGCGAGGCGCGGCCAATCCGGTCGTCGTGCTCGTCCAGCTGCTGACTTCGTTGGTGGCCAAGGAAAACTCCGGCGCGGCCGAGTTCGTGCATCGCGGCGGCACCAGCCAGGACATCCTCGACACCGCGGCGATGCTCGTCGCGAACCGGGCGTTCGGGCGCATCCGCGAGGATCTGTCGCGGACCGCGGGCTCGCTGGCCGCGCTAGCCGACCACCACCGGCACACGCCGATGGCGGGCCGGACGCTCACCCAGCACGCCGTCCCGATCACCTTCGGGCTCAAGGCCGCCGGCTGGCTCAGCCTCGTGCTCGACGCGCTCGATCGGGTGCGGCGGCTGGACTTTCCCGCGCAGCTGGGCGGTGCGGCCGGAACACTCGCGTCCTATGTGGAGTACGCGAGGCTGGCGGATGTCGCCCCCGGACACGGGCCGGCACTCGCGGCGAGATTCGCCGCGGAGCTCGGCCTGCGTGAGCCGCTGGTGCCCTGGCACACGATCCGCACGCCCTTGGCCGACATCGCGGCGGTGTCGGCGTTCGTCACGGCCGCGGTCGGCAAGTTCGCCTTGGACGTGCAGGTGATGTCTCGCACCGAGATCGCCGAGGTGGCGGAGCCGGGTGCGGACGGCAGGGGCGTGTCCTCGGCGATGCCACAGAAACGCAACCCGGTGCTGGCGACCCTGATCATGGCCGCCGCGCGTCAGGCGCCTGGCAGTGCCATGGTGCTCGGCCAGTGCGTGCTCGCCGAGGATGAGCGGTCGGCGGGCGGCTGGCATGCCGAGTGGCAGCCACTGCGCGAGTGCTTGCGGCTGGCAGGGGGCGCGGTCGAGACCGCGGCAGAGCTCGCGGACGGGCTGCGGGTGTTCCCGGACCGCCTTCGCTCGAATCTGGAGTTGAGTGGCGGCGCCATCGTTTCGGAGCGGGTCAACGCCGCGCTGGCGCCCGCACTGGGCAAAGTGGCGGCGAAGAAGCTGCTCGGCAGGCTGGCCTGCGACGATGGCAAGTTCGGCGAGGCGCTGCTGTCCGCACCTGAGCTGGCTGGGATTCTCGACGAGGAGGCGGTGCGAGACCTGCTCGACCCGAGCCGATATCTGGGTTCGTCCGCCGCGCTGGTGGATCGCGTGCTCGCCCGGCACCGGGAGCTGTCCCGATGAGCCTGGATTCGTGGTGGGGAGCGGACTTGCTGCAGCGCGGTGCCGAAGACGCCGTATGGGCCATCGGCACGAGGCAGGTCACCAACGCGGCACTGCGGACCGAGGTGGCCCGGCTAGCGTCGTTGTTCCGTCTGCAAGGGATCCGGCCAGGGCACGCGGTCGCACTGCAGGGAGTGCCGAGCTTCACCCAGCTGTGGTCCACGTTCGCGCTGTGGTCACTCGGCGCGCAGGTCCTTCAGCTCGATCCTCGCGTCACGGGGCGGGAACGGGCATCCTTGCTCGAACTGTGCGCTCCGCGCTATCTGGTCGGGTTCGGCGGCATGACGGGCGGGCCCGGAGTGTTCGTGGACGAGTGCGAAGTGATCGTCAGGCGGATGCCCGGTGACCGTCCGGCCCGGACCGCGCATTGCCTGGTCCAGTTCTCCTCCGGGACGGCGGGGCGAGTCAAGGCCATCGGCCGGACTCCCGAGTCGCTGCTCGCCGAGGTGGACCGGTTCGCCACACTGGCGGAAATGCCCCAGCGAGGCGAACGAGTGCTGCTGCTCGATCCCATCACGCATTCCTTCGGCCTGCTCGGAGGTGTCCTGCACGGGCTCAACACCGGTGCCACCATCGTGTTCCCCACGGGCGGGCCACGGAACGCGCGGGACGTGCACGTGATCTTCGGCAACCCCCGCCATTTCGACCTGATCGCCTCATCGCCGGATCGCCCCGCACCGCCCCGCCTCCGGCTCGCGGTGTCCTGCGGGGACACGCTGCCGCACCAGGTGTACGAGGACTTCGCCCGCCGGTTCGGCGTGCGGATCGGCCAGGCGTACGGCACGACCGAGACCGGGATCGTCGCGACCGATCTCGGCGGCGGCCTGGGACACCGCACGGTCGGCGCGCCCATGCCGGGTATCCGGACCAGAATCGCCAACGGTGTCCTCGAGGTGCACGTCCCGCAGTCGCCGTACCTGTACGAGGACGAGCCGTGGGTGGGAGGCTGGCTGTCGACAGGGGACCTGATCACCGCGCATCCGGACACCGGCGTGCTGTGGCTGCGCGGTCGCGCCGACCACATCGGCGCATCGGGCAACGCCGAGCTCGACCTGCTGGGGATGGAGGCGGTGTTGCGCAGGCACCGGCAGGTGTCGGACGTGGTCGTGCTCGGCGCCGACCCGGTCGAAGCCCACGTCGCGGGCCCCGCCGAACTCACCCCGGACGAACTGGTGTCCTGGTGCCGCCGCTTCCTCGGCCACACCGGCGCCCCGTCGCGCTATCACGTCGTACGCCGCCTGCCGAGGACGGCCAACGGCAAGATCCTGCGCAGCCGGCGGCTGCTGCACGAACGCGGCCTGGGTGCCTGACGGTGAAAGCAGCAACGCGAAATGGCCCGCGCGGATCGAAGCGATAAGCCGCCGCGGATACGGGGCCTCCGTTCGGGTACGAGATCGCCGGTCGACTCAGGTTCGAGGGGTCCACATTGGACCAACGCGGATGTGAATGTTCAGCGGTTCCAACGATTCCTGGGCGAGATCTGGGCAGGATCTGGGCGTTTGTGAACATACGGTCGACGTGCGCGAAAGCAGTGGAAGTCCAAGCTTGTTGAATGCTGTTTCTCGGGCTGAAGCTGCGGTGTGGCCTGCCGCGTGCGCGGGGGTGAGTGCGCTTCGAAATGTTGTGGCACAACGCTATGGAATTGGGGACCAGTGATGAACAAGGTCAAGTCCGGACTCATGATGGCGGTTTGCGTTGCCGGTGCTCTCGGTGTGTCCTTGCCGGGGACGGCCGGTGCGGTACCGCCGGGCAACTCCGGTCGCATCACCTTCTGGGACGACAACGGTTACCGGGATCGGTCCATCGACTTCGCCCCCGGTGAGGGCAGCGAGGACCTCGATGACCTCGGTTTCGAGGACAAGGCGAGCAGCTTCGTGAACAAGACGGCCTACTACTGGATCATCGCCTCGAACAAGAACCAAGGCGGGACGAAGCTGTGCGTCCGGCCCAACTCCCACCTGGCGAACCTGGACGACGTCTCGTTCGGCGACAAGATGTCTTCGTTGCGCTCGGCCGGTCGCGCGATCGCGAGCTGCAACGGCGCGACCGCCATCGGCCAGCCGAACTGACCTCGCCGGTAGCGAGGCTGGTGGACGTATTGATGGGTGTCGCCGGAGCCTGATCGGGGACCAGGCTCCGGCGACGCGTCGTGGGCCGGGAACGGCCCTGTGTGTTGTCAGCGCACCTGCACGCCGGCGGTCTTGACCCGGTCGAATACGTAGCGGCTGCACTGGGCCACGCTCGTCTTGCCGACGCGCACCCACAGACCGTAGGCGTCGTAGTCCGGGTTGCCGGGGGAGTTGCAGCGGGCGTGGGCGCGGTATTCGCCGGTGCCGTTCGTGCAGCGCGCGGCGGCCTCGTCGGAGTGGGGCTGCCAGGTCGTGCAGTCGTAGGGGTCTGCCTCGGCCACACCGGTGCCGGCCATGAGAATTCCGGCGCCGACAGCCAGCGCCCCTGCCAGGGAAACGATTCGCCTCATCGTTGTCTCCTCAAGATCAGGTCCTGCTCGTCAAGCCATGGTCGGGAACGCGCCGCCCAGAACTTGCCCAGATGGCGCCCAAGGGGCTTCGCGTGCTTCTCCCGATCCTCCGCCCAGCTATTCATCGCCGACGGCTGGCCGCCTACCTGGCCCGTCGCGGGACGTCCGCACGGAGGGCCGGCGTCTTGTGGCGCAGGGCCATCCCGATCACGAAGCCGAGTGCGGCGGCCACGAGGTGGCCGATGGTGTTGAAATCTGGCACTGGCCCGACGAATTCCGCCCCGCCCAACGGCCAGGCGAGCGCGAACAGGGTCCAGAAAACGCGGGCGCGCTTCGGGAGGTCGACGGTCGCGGCGGCCAATGCCGTTTGCGCGCCATAGCTGATGCCGTAATCGAGGCCGGTGCGCACGGTGTCCGGATACCACCCGTGGTGGATGGCGTAGGCGATGAACGGCGCGATGAGCAAGGTCGCCCCAACGTGTCCCAGCAGAAAGGCGCCGAACGCCCGAATCGGACCGTGGCGGCGTTCGAGCCGGGCCAGAGCCCAGCCGACTCCTATGCCGAGTGTGATCACGGTGCCGATGAATTCCAGCGTCCAGAACCGGGTGAGGGTGCCGTTGACGAACAAGAGGCTGCCGATCAGCGAGCCGACCGGGTGAGTGCCGAGATTCTCGAGATTGGTGCTGACCCACCTGTGCACGCCGTCCGCTCGGTCCGGCGACAGTGCCTGCCCGGCCACCACGTGGACGAGCAGGAGGAAGGCGAGGTACCCGGCGGTCGCCGGGTTGCGCCGAAGAGAGGACGGCAACGGTGGAAGTATCCCTCGACTGTCAGGGCTCGCCAGTACTAGGTGAACCGTCGGTCTTGCTTGGCCAGTCGGCGAGCTTACTGTCTGAAAGAACGGTCTTTCGGGGGTGATTGAAGCCCGACAATAAGGAGCAAATAGGACACTCCGTCGGAGTTGGGTCAAGGTGTTGGGTCCGGTGCCGGCGTCGGCTATGCTGTGCCGCGTCGTCGGGGGACGCATTCAATGAACCGATTCGGATTCGTTCTGGGGGATTCCTGTGTCTACTCCGTCTTCGCCGATGCCTGAAAACACCGCGCCCGGCGTGACCGCCGATTCCGTCTGGGCCGCGCCGCAACAGAATCAGCAGGCCGCGCCCGGCCTGCCCCAGTATCCGGGGTATGGCGGTATGTCCTGCCGTTTCTGCGGCTCCGTTCCCGCCGCGATGGCGACCTTCCGCGGGCACCAGGGTTTCCTCTTCGTCATGAGGTTCCTGAAGCTCGAAGGACCTTTCTGCCGCAGCTGTGGTGTCGCCACGCATCGCGGCATGGTCGCGAAAAGCCTGTGGCAGGGCTGGTGGGGACTCGCGTCGATGGTGATCAACCCGATCACCATGCTGATGAATCTCCCGCAGCGCGCGAAGGTCAACAAGCTCGCCGAACCGGTGCCCGGTGCGCCCTCGCGGCCGATGGATCCGGGGAAGCCGCTCTTCCTGCGGTTCGCCGTCGTCGGTTTGCTGGTTCCGGTGCTGGTGGTCTTCGCGATCGTCTACAGCGTGAAGCACGATGCCGCGTACGCCGCGGTCGGCGACTGCGTGCACAACTCGCACGCGGCCGTCTCGGGGGTCGAGGACAGCAACCCGGATGTCAAAGTGGTCGACTGCGGCGGGCCGGATGCCGACGCCAAGGTCGTGGGCAAGGTCAACAGCGCCGTCGGCGAGACGGGCTGCCGGCAGTTCAGCGACGCTGACGGCTACTACGAGCAGTACCAGGGGCGCAGCAGGTTCACTCTCTGCCTGCATTTCTTGAAGTAAGCGCGACATAGCGCACCCGGCTCCGCGGGGGAGCCAGGAGGATGTCGGGTCGCGGCGCCGCGTCCGCCGGGCCGTCCACGTCCAGCTCGAAGCCTTTGGCGAGCAGCGCCACCGCGCGGACGAGGACGGTCAGGCCGAGCAGGCTGCCGACGCACACGCGAGGCCCGGCCCCGAACGGGAAGTAGGCGTGGGGGGCGAACGGTTTTTCCTCGCCCAGCCAACGTTCTGGGCGGATCTCGGCAGGCGTGTCCCACCAGCGCTCGTCGTGGTGGAGCAGGTAGGGGCTGAAGAGGACCCGCTGGCCCGGCTCCAGCCGCCGTCCGCAGAGTGCGACGGGCTCCGCCACGTCGCGGGCCAGCAGCCAGGTCGGCGGGTAGAACCGCAGCATTTCCTTCACGAAAGCGGTCGTGTAGGGGAGGTCGGCCGCCGCTGCCGGTGCCGGAGCCGCGCGGGCTTCGTCGCTGAGCCGGGCGAGCAGCTCCGGCCGTTGCGACATTTCCCTGACGCACCAGGCCAATGCGGTTCCGGGGGTGCCGTGCCCGCCGATCAGGGTCACCCGCAGCACGGCGGTGATCACCTGGTCCGGCAGCCGGTCGGGGTGGGCGAGCAGTGCGTCGACCAGGCTGGTGCGTGGCGGGTCCCCAGGCCGCGCGCGCAGCCGTTCGAGCACGCCGCCCAGCCGGGCGGTGAGGTCCCGCTCGGCCGCGACCGCGCGGCGGTACCGCCTTTTCGCGCCCCACGGCGGCGTGTCCAATGTCCGGCTGACCGCGAGGATGTCGTCCGAGGCCCGCGCGGTCCGCTCGTAGAACGCGGGCGCCTCGCCGCCCAGGCAGACGTCGATGATCGCCCGGCCGCAGATGCGCTCGCACGCGGCGGCCAGGTCCATGCCCCGGGCTGGCAGCGCGGTGACGGCGGTGGCCAGCGCCCGGTCGAGGCGGTCGTCGCACTGGGCGATGAGATCCGGGTGGATGCCGCGGCCGCCTTGGCGGCGTCCGCGCATCCACGCGTCCAGATTTTCGGCGGCGGTCTGCTGGTGCTCGACCATCGGGACGGTCGCGGAGAACTCGCGGTTGGTCCTGGCCAGTACCTGGTGGATCAGGTCAGGATGGTTCACCACCACGGTCGCGGGGCCGTACCCGAACACGTCGCCGTAGCGTTTCGACCAGGCGGTGAGGCAGCCGATGCGGTCGTTCTCGTACGCGTACTGGTTGCGCAGGCCGCTGCCGCCCGCGACCTGAGGCACCGCCGTCAGTACGTCAGCGTGCTCGGGCACCGCGCCTCCCTCGGGTCATCGGGTATCCGCCGAAACGGGCTGCCTCCACCAGGCGGGGGGAGGCAGCCCGATCCGGCGCGCCGGTCAGCCGCACTTCGACTGGACCGCGTAAGGGCCGGTGTAGGCGCCGGCCATCCGCTCGCGCTGGCTGCGGGTGGTCCGCAGCGCCGCGCGGGCCAGCTTCTTGAGCTTGTTCATCTCGTGTCACCTCCCCTTGATCCGAGAACGAAAGGTCGAATAGGCGAGTCCGAATAAGTCCACTGTGGAGATTAGGCCGTCCTTATCACGGTCGCCATGTTTTCTCTTCGTTTCCATGTATCTCTGCAATGGTCGTCGTCGGCGCGATGGCTAAACTCCGTGATCGTGAAATCTCCTGTCGCGAAGCGTACGGCCTGGAAAAGGCTGTGGCACGACGATCTCGTGGTCGACCCGTACCACTGGCTGGCCGATGCCGATTCCGAGGAGGTTTCGGCTTATCTGCTGGCGGAAAACCGGTACGCCGAGGAACGCACGGCGGAACAGGAGCGGCTCCGCTCCGAGGTACTGCGGGAGATCGGGGACCGGTCGGTGGAGACGGATCTTTCCGTCCCGGTGCGGGTGGGTGATTGGTGGTATTACAGCCGCATCGGCGAGGGCGAGCAGTTGCCGGTCCATTGCCGGGCGGACGGACCGGTGCCCGCGCGTGCCGGTGAGCGGGTCATTCTCGACGAGAACGAATTGGCCGATGGCCACGATTACCTCGCGGTCGGCGTGTTCGACGTTTCCCCCTGCGGAAACCGGCTCGCCTATTCCGCCGACCACACGGGAAACGAGCGATTCACGCTCCGGATCAGGGACCTGGCCACCGGGACCGACCTGCCGGACGAGATCCCCGGCACCTTCTACGGCAGCGCGTGGTCGCTCGACGGGTCGGTCCTCTACTACGTGCGTGCCGACGAAACCTGGCGGGCGCATCAGGTGCTGCGCCACGTCATCGGGACCTCGCCGGACCTCGACACCGTGGTCTTCGAGGAGCGGGACGACCGGTTCCACGTCGGTGTCGGCCTGACCCGCGGCAGGCGGTTCGTGGAAATCGTCGCGGAGTCGAGGACCACTTCCGAAGCCTGGCTGATCGACGCTGCCGATCCGGCCGGGGAGCCGAGGGTGGTCGTGCCCCGGCGTCAGGGGGTCCAGTACGGCGTGGAGCATTGGGCCGACCCAGAGGACCGCGCCCGCGATGTGCTGCTGGTACTGCACAACAGTGACGGGAAACGGAATTTCGAGCTCGCCACCGCCGAGATGGACCGTCCGCATGTGTGGACGCCGTTGCTGCCGCATCGCGAAGAGGTTCGGCTGGAGTCGGTCGACGTGTTCGCGGGCCACTTCGTGCTCGCCTACCGCAGGGATGGGCTCACCGGTCTCGCGGTGCACGCGATCGAGGACGGCCGTCCGTCGGGCACGGGCCGGGAACTCGGGACCGGGGAGGTCCTGCGCACCCTGGAAGCCGAGCGGAACCCCGAGTACCACGCCACGGCTTTCCGGTTCACCGGCACGTCATTGATCACGCCGGACGCGTTGTTCGAGTACGAGACGGCGACAGGGGAGACGCGCCTGCTCAAACGGCAGGAGGTGCCCGGCTTCGACCGTGACGACTACGAGCAGCGCCGCGTATGGGCGACCGCCGAAGACGGCACCCGGGTACCGGTATCCGTCGCGTTCCGCCGCGGGCTCGAGCGCGACGGCGCCAGCCCGTGCCTGCTCTACGGGTACGGCGCCTACGGGACCTCGCTCGACCCGGCGTTCTCCGTCGCTCGCCTGAGCCTGCTCGACCGTGGCTTCGTTTTCGCCATCGCCCACGTCAGAGGCGGTGGTGAGCTGGGCTCCCAGTGGCACGAGCGTGGCAAGCTGATGTCCAAAATGGACAGCTTCACCGACTTCATCGCGTGCGCGCGCCACCTGGCCGCAGGCGGATGGACCAGCGCCGACCGGCTCGTCATCCGGGGTGATTCCGTCGGCGGCCTGCTGGTGAGCGCGGTGGCGAACCTGGCGCCGGAGGCCATTCGCGGTGTCGTCGCCGACGTGCCGTTCACCGATGTGCTCACCACCATGCTCGATCCCGGCTTGCCGCTGACGGCCACCGAGCGCGAGGAGTGGGGCGATCCGGTGGCGTCGGCGGAGGCGTACGCCTACCTGAAGGCTTACAGTCCTTACGAAAACGTGTCGGCACAGTCCTATCCGGACATTCTCGCCACCGCCAACCTGATGGACGCGAGGGTGGGCTGCCACGAGGCGGCCAAGTGGATCGCGCGCCTGCGCGCGACCGCGACCTCGGGCGAGTTCCTGCTCAGGACCGAGCTGACCGGCGGGCACACCGGGTCGGGCGGGCGTTACGACGAATGGCTGGGGGAGGCGTTCCGGATCGCCTGGATCATCCGGACGGCCACCTCAGCGCAGGTCGGCGACGAAACGGTCGATCATGGCGCGGGTGACGTGCGGCATCGCGATGAGCTGGGCGAGCGCGCCGGTCGTGGAGAGCCGCCAGCGGCGGCACAGATGCTCGGGCGGCCGTTCGAAGACCACGGTCACTGACGCCGGATTGCGCCAAGGCCGGAAACCGGCGGCCGCGAGCCGCTCCACGGCGTACTCCGCGGTGTCCAAGCACCGATGGACCCTGGCGGCGAGCCCGCGTTGACCGAGGCGGCGCAGCGCGTACCAGAGCAGCGCCGGTGCGAGTGCGTTGCGGGAGCAGGCGAGCGTCGAGTCCGCGGCCGAAAGGTACTCGACCTCCGCCGGCGTGCCCACCCATTCCTCGCGGGCCAGCACGACACCGCAGGGAATCGGGGTCCCGATCAGCTTGTGCCCGCTGATGGCCACGCTGTCGGCGCCCGCGTCGAACCCCCAGGCCGGCCGGTGCGCGGCGAAGCGCGCGACCAAGCCACCCAGCGCCGCGTCCACGTGCAGGTGACGCTCCCCGGCCGGTTCGACCGCCCGCAGCACCCCGGCCAGGCTGTCGATGCCGCCGAGCACGGTGGTGCCGACGGTCGCGACCACCACCGCGCCCCGCCCGCGACGGCTTTCGCAGGCCGCGCGCAGCGCGTGGACGTCGATGCCGCCGTCCCGCATGGCGGGGACCGGCACCGGTTCCATCCGCAACAGCCGCGCCGTGCGCTCCACCGTGTAGTGCGCGGCCGCGCTGTAATAGAGCGGCGCGTCCGGCAGCCGCTCACGGCCGAGGTGGACGCCGAACAGGTTGCTCTCGGACCCGCCGCTGGTGACATACCCGTAGGTGTGGTCCGGATCCGCTCCGGCCACCCTGGCCAGGAAACGCACGACCTCGCGTTCGAACGGCTGGAGGTCGAGCCGCGCGTGGTACCCGTTGCTCGGGTCGCCCACGGTGATCCAGAGTATGTCGAGCAGCTCCCCGAAAACCCGGTAATCGACATCGAGGTTGACCGGGTAACCGAGGAAGTTCGCCCGGCGCTCGTGCTGCCGTTCCCATTGCCGGTACACGAGATCGAGGTCCCCGGGTCCGGTGCCGCCCGCCGTCACCGCGAGATCCATCTGCCAACCCTCCGGTGGATCGCCCAGGGGTAAAAGGTTTTACGATCAGCGGGCTCGACTGTCCGAATAGGATTATGCACTGTAGCTCCCGGCGGATCAGGCGCCGGAGACCGTATCCGAACGGGAGACCAGGGTGCCCGACCGCTTCCCCGAGACCACGCTGCGCACGGAGCGCCTGATCCTCCGCCCGTTCGGCGGCGCCGACATCGAAGACGTCCAGCGCGGCTGCGCCGACGAAGCCACCCAGCGCTGGATCCCGCTGACCACCCCCTACACCTTGGCCGACGCCGGCTCGTGGTGCACCACCCGCGCCCACGCGCTGCGCGAATCCGGTGACGGCATCCACTTCGCCGTCGTCGACGCCGGGACCGATCGGCTGCTCGCCAATGTCGGCTTGCGTCATACGGACTGGGAGACCAGTACGACGGAGATCGGCTACTGGGTGTCGCCATGGGCGAGGGGCCGTGGCCACGCGGCCGAGGCGGTGCGGATCGTCGCGGGCTGGGTACTGGGCGAGCAGCGGTTCGAGCGGCTGGAACTGAAAGCGGCCGACGGGAACGCCGCCTCGCAGCGGGTCGCCGTCAAAGCCGGGTTCCAGCGGGAAGGCTTGCTGCGCAACGCGGGCGTGACGCACACCGGACGCGTGGATCTGGTCCTGTTCGCCCGGGTACGCCAAGACCTGGGAGGGTCGTGAGCCTCGGCACGGCGCTACCTCACAGATACGGCCGAGTGATCATCTCGATCGCGTGGCCCGCGGGATCCATGAAATAGACGCCCCGCCCGCCGTGCTCGGTCCCGAGAAGCTCGCACACCTGAAGTTCAGGGGGCTGGGGCAGGAAGGCGCAGGCGCCCGTCGTGGACTTCGGCGATCTGGTCGACGGCGGTGAGGTGGGTGCGGTCGTGGGTGACCAGGACGGTGGCGGTGGCCTGTCGGTGGGTGAGGCGGGTGATGAGCTCGACGACGGCGGCTCCGCGTTCGTGGTCGAGCGCGCTGGTGGGTTCGTCGACCAGCAGGACGGTGGGGTCGTTCATGAGGGCGCGGGCGACGTTCACGCGCTGGCGCTGGCCGCCGGAGAGCTGATGCGGGCGGCGCCCTGCTTGCGGTGCCAGGCCGACGGCGTCGAGCAGTTCCAGCGCACGGGCACGGGCCTTGGCGGGGGAGCGGCCGTCGAGGTGGGCCACCTCGGCCTCATCCGCCGAT
>NZ_FNON01000011.1 GCF_900107045.1 Amycolatopsis xylanica | reverse complement strand
GGAAGGCGCAGGCGCCCGTCGTGGACTTCGGCGATCTGGTCGACGGCGGTGAGGTGGGTGCGGTCGTGGGTGACCAGGACGGTGGCGGTGGCCTGTCGGTGGGTGAGGCGGGTGATGAGGTCGACGACGGCGGCTCCGCGTTCGTGGTCGAGCGCGCTGGTGGGTTCGTCGACCAGCAGGACGGTGGGGTCGTTCATGAGGGCGCGGGCGACGTTCACGCGCTGGCGCTGGCCGCCGGAGAGCTGATGCGGGCGGCGCCCTGCTTGCGGTGCCAGGCCGACGGCGTCGAGCAGTTCCAGCGCACGGGCACGGGCCTTGGCGGGGGAGCGGCCGTCGAGGTGGGCCACCTCGGCCTCATCCGCCGATAACCCCGTGCGGCCCGAGGCACGACGACCACCGCAGTCGCGTCCACTCTCGGGCATACCGCGGAAGTTGACGAACGGCGCACGTGCCACCGGAGGCACAGGTGGATTTCTACTCCGCGGCAGACGAATTCCGCCGCCGCCGTCCGTAGCGTTCGTCCCCGGGCCGCCGCACCCGCGGCGGCCGGAGAGGGGAAACCGATGTTGTCTGCTCAGCTCACGTCGATCCGCAAACCCGCCGCGATCGCCGTCTCGTCGCTGGCCGCGCTCGCCGTGGTCGCGACACCGGCCGGCGCAGCGACCGCCGCCGAACCGGGAGGGGAGCCGATCGGCATTGTCGCGCCCTACGACCCGCCCGCCGACGAAGGCAGTACCCAGGCGGGCGGGTCGCGGTGGATCGACATCTACACCACCGACGGCGGAACGCGGGGCGCGCGGTACTACGGAACGCTGACCTGGCGCGGCAAGGCACCGTATTCCGGTCGCATCAGTGGCGAGGTCGAGGACAGAGACGCGGACGGCTACTGCGGCGTCGTCGAAGTGGCGCTGGACGGCACGCGTTTCACGTTGACAGATCAGCAGGCGTGTGAAGGGAAAACTCACGGGATCGGCTTCAACTACAAGAACACCTACATCGCCAAGGTGCGGGTGTGCCGCCTCAAGGGCCACTGGCTCTACAACTGCAGCGCCTGGAGCTGAGCCGGTGCGGTGACACGGCCGACTTCCATCATGGAGAAGGTGCCGTCCCTGGACCGTTCACTGAGTGGTCACTTGGCTCGTGCTGCGTTTGGCGCGGCGGATGATCGGCGCGGACTCGACGTGCCGGAGGCCGGGCAGCGTGCCGAGCCGGGTGGTCATGTAGTCGTACAGCGCGGCGTGGTCGCGGCAGACGGCGAAGGCGACCAGGTTGCTCGGCCCGGTGGTCGCGGCGGCGAAGGCGATCTCCGGATGGGTCGCGAGCGCCGCGGCGACGGCGCCCAGCTCGGCCGGTGCGACGGTCAGCCACAGGATCGTCTCGCTGGCGTAACCGAGCAGCAATGGATCGACGTCCACGTCGAAAGCGAGGATGTCGTTCCGGCGCAGCTGATCCAGCCTGCGGCGGACGGTTGACTCCGACCACCCGGTGGCCCTGGCGAGCGCCGGATGGTCGGCGCGGCCATCCAGGGCGAGCACAGGCAGCACCGCCAGGAGCCGCTCGTCGAGCTCGACCGGGCCGTCGGCGGCGGGTTCCCGCCACCGCAGCTGTTCGGCCTCGTCGGCGGTCAGCGCACTGGTGCGGCCCGCCCAGCCACGCGTGCCCGCGACCGCACGCAGCAGGCAGTGCGCGGTGACCGAAACGATCCGCGGTGTCCGGGGAAGCCGGTACAGCAGCAAGCTGTCGGTCTCGTCCCGATCGCGGGTGCGCGTGATGCAGGTGATCTCGGTGCCGCCCGAGGTCAGGCTCACCCACGACGTGTCGGCTCGCCTGGCCAGCGCGGCCGCCACCCGCGTGGCGGTGTCGGGCGCGCACTGCAGGCGCACGAACCATTCGGTCAGTCCGAGCGCACCGGCGTTGGCCACGCCGACTACCCGGACGCCGCCGGTGGACCGCAGTCGCGCGTAGCGGCGGGCAACGGTCCGGTCGGAGGCGCCGAGCACGGCCGCGATCCTGCTGAACGGCGCCCGCCCGTCAACGTGCAGCGCGTGGATCAGCTTCAGGTCGAGGTCGTCGAGTGAAAGCACCATCAGAAGCTATTCCATGTCGGATTCCACCGCTATCGGCTTGCGATGTGCCGGGCGCCGCGGATGTTCTCGCACCCTGGGGGCATGGATATCGACTACCTCGACCACACCGTGGTGCTCAACACGGACCTCGACGCCGCCGCCGAACGGTTCGCCGCACTGGGGTTCCTGCTCAGCCCACCCTCCGCGCACCGGCTGTCCGAACAACTCAACGGACCTATCGCGACCTACACCTGCACCGCGAACCGCTGCGCGGTGTTCGGCGAGTCCTTCATCGAGCTGCTCGGCATCGTCGATGAGAACGCGCCGGACCCTTGGCACGTCAAGGAACTCGCGAAGTCCCACCCCGGCCTCCTGCTCACCTTCGGCACCGGCGACGCGGAGCTGGTCGAGCGGCGATGGCGCGCCGCGGGGTTCCCGTCGACGGGTGTGCGTTCGCTGGAACGGGACGTGGAAACCGCGGATGGCACGCGGACCGTCCGAGCACGTGGCGTGTACCTGGGCGCGGAAAGCACACTGGGCGTGGGCATTCAGGCAGGCCAGCATCTGACGCCGCAGTACATCCACCAGCCGCGGTTGCTCGACCACCCCAACGGCGCGGTCGGCCTGCACAGCGTCCTGCTCGTCGTGCCCGATGACGCCGTGGACTCCTTTGTCGAGCGCTACTCGCTGATCTTGGCCACCGGGTCGCATGTGGACGGTCCGAAACGCGTCTGGTCGCTGCGGTCGGGCCGGTTCGAGATCGTCGGCGCGTCGGCGCTGCCGGAAGTACTGCCGGGCGAACACGTGCCCGCGCTACCTTGCATCGCCGCACAGACCGTCGCGGTGGCGGATCTCGGCCTGGCCAGGAAACTCATCGAGGACAATGGAATCGTCACCCGCGAGATGCCTGCCGGGTTTTTCGTACCGGCCGCGGCGGCACTCGGTGCCTGCGTCGGATTCGTGGCCGCGTGAGGTTCGCTACCGCCGTCCGGTTCGGTGAGCCTCGACTGGTTCCCCCCGACGGCACCACGACCGGGCTCGGTCCGGCCGCGCCGCAGCCGCCGTCGAGGCTCGAACGGGTGACCTGCTGACCGAGCGGTTCTTCATCGGGCCAGGTCGCCGGTTCGCGGAACTCCTCGCCCGGCACGGGAATCCACCCCGGTGGTACGAGTTCGACTGGTCGCCTGCAGGTAGCCCGTACGGTGCCTGCCATTGCATCGACCTGCCGTTCGTCTTCGGCACACTCGACGCCTGGCGGCACGCCCCCATGCTCGCCCGCGGCGTGCCGGGCGAGCTGGCCATAGCGGTCGATGATGTCCAGAACCGTTGGATTTCCTTCGTCCACGAAAAGGCATGAGCACGTCTTCCGGACAAGCCTGGGTCTGTCAGCCCAGGCTCCGGCGACTCGCCTGGCGGTGGCGCTGAGCCGAGTGAACAGGTTGATCGCGCCCAGGCCAGAACCGGCTGTGCCACTTATGAGCGTCACTGGGGCTGGTCGTGGGTGGAGCAGTGGATCCCGCCGCCGCCCGACGCGATGGTCTGGATCTGCACCGGGACGATCTCGCGGCCGGGGAAGTGCTCGGCGAGGATGCCACGCGCCCGGTCGTCGGCGGCCGCGTCGCCGAAGCGGGGCATGAAGACGGACTTGTTCGCCACGTAGAAGTTGCAGTAGGAGATGACGCTGTTCTCGTCGTAGCCGCGGGGGTCCGCCGGCTGGGGCAGGTCGACGACCTCGATGCGCTTGCCGTTCGCGTCGGTCGCGTCGGCGAGGACGGTCTTCGCCTGTGCGGCGGCTCGTGACCAGACGTCGGCGGGCGCGCCGGGTGCGGGCTTGTCCAGTAGGACGACGCCGGGTGCGGCGAAGCGGGCGAGGCAGTCGACGTGGGCGTCGGTGATGTCCTCGCCGCGGACTCCGGCGAACCAGATCACCTTGCGGACGCCCAGTATCCGCTTCAGCTCGTCCTCGATCTGCTGGCGCGTCTTGCCGGGGTTGCGGTTGTCGTTGACGAGCGAGCTCTCGGTCGCCATGAGTGTGCCTGCGCCGTCGGTCTCGAAAGAGCCGCCCTCGGCGACGAGCGGTGTCTCGATCCTGGTGATCCCGTACTTCTCCAGCACGGTCCTGGCGACGGCCGCGTCCTTGTCGTGCGGTTTCTGCTTGTTGCCCCAGCCGTTGAAGTTGAAGTCGACCGCGGCCGAGCCGCCGACGAACACCGGCACGGTGTCGCGCGCCCACAGGTCGTCGACCGGGATGGGCACGACCTCGACGTCGTTCCCGCAGGCCCGCTGCGCGTCCTCGGCGTGCTCCGGCCTGGCCATCAGCACCACCGGCTCGTACGCGGCGATCGCCTTGGCCAGCGCGGCGATGTCGTCGCGGGCGCCCGCGAGGTCGCCCTTCCAGATCGAGTTCGACGCCGGCCACGACATCAGTGTGCGGACGTGCTCGTCCCACTCGGCGCCGATCATCCGGGCGGCGGACTGCGGCCGTGCGGACGGCGACGGTGCTGCCGACAGCCGGGTCGCCGGCGTTTCGGTGGTGTCCGCGCAGGCAGTGGCGCCGAAGGCGGTGGCGCCGATGGCCGCCAGGGTGCGCAGCGCGGAACGGCGGGACAGGGACGGTTCGAACAAGGGGCGCTCCTCGGGTCGGTTCGGCCATCGTAACACTCTGACTGAATATTCAGTCAGGAACCCGCCGAACTATAGTGGGCTGCCGTGCCTGAGCGTCGAAGCCAGATTCTGCAAGCCGCGGTCCGTGTCATCGCCCAAGACGGCGTGCGCGGACTGCGGGTCGAGAAGCTCGCGGCCGAGGCCGGCGTGTCGACCGCGCTGATCTACTACCACTTCAAGGATCGCGCCGGGATCCTGCACGCCGCGCTCGAGCACATCAACCACCGCGCCGAGAGCTACACCGACGTGGCTTTCACCTGCGAGGATCCCCTGGCGCGGCTCGAGCAGGTGCTGTTGCTCGAACTCCAGGACACCGACGAGGTGCGGGAGAACAGCATCGCCTGGGGTGAACTCCGCGCCAGCGCCGTGTTCAACGACGACCTGCGAGCCGCGCTGAGCGAGACCACGCGGGCGTGGAACGCCGACGTCGCGAGCTTGATCAGCGAGGCCCAGGCCGCCGGGCGGGTCGCGGCGGAGGTCGACGCCGAGCTGGCCGCCGAGCACCTCACCGCACTGGTCGAGGGGCTCAGCGAGCGCTGGCACAGCGGCTCGATCACCCTCGATCATGCCCGTCGGGTCCTGGTCGCCGCCCTTGCGGGCCAACTTCGCTAGAGCTTGCGTGTAATTCACGTCATAACGCGTAGCCTCGCTCGATCAGGTAGACATTAGTGCTCGATCAGTGCGAACACGGCCAGTCGAGGCAATCGATTGCCGCAGGTCACGGCCCTCCGAGGGCGTCTTTTCCCGGAAAGGGCCGGCTTGTCGGAAACACACGTACCCCTGTCCTTCGCGCAGCGGCGGCTGTGGGTCCTGGCGCAGACGGCAGGCGCCGGAAGCGCTTACAACGAGGCCATGGCGTTCCGCCTGCGTGGTCCGCTCGACCGGGCGCGCCTGGCCCGCGCGTTCGGCGCGCTGGTCGCCCGGCACGAGTCGCTGCGCACCCGGCTGGTCTCCGAAGACGGCGAAGTGCGGCAGGTGATCGACCAGCCGGACGTCGGGTTCGCGTTCGGTGACCTCGGCTGGGACGAGCCGTTCGACCTGAGCCGGGGCCCGCTGCTGCGCGGAAGCCTGGCCGAGCTGGGCCCGGACGAACACGAGCTGCTGATCGTGGTGCACCACGTCGTGTACGACGGCTGGTCCAAGGTGATCATGCTGCGTGAACTCGGCGAGCTGTACGCCGGCGCCGATCTGCCGCCGCTGACCCGGCAGTACTCCGACTACGCCCGCTGGCAGCACGACTGGATGGCGAGCGGCGAGCCGGACGCGCAGGCCGCCTACTGGACCGAGCGGCTGGCGGGCGCGCCGCCGCTGATCGAGGTCCCGGCCGACCGGCCGCGGCCCGCCGAGCAGGACTTTCGCGGCGGCCGGGTTCCCGTGGTGCTGAACGAGGACCTCACCGCGGCGCTCGGGAAGCTCGCGGCCGAGCACGGCGCGACGCTGTACTCCACGATCCTGACCTGCTGGTTCATCTTGCTCGGGCGGTTGACATCAGATGATGACATCGTTGTCGGAGTGCCCGCGGCGAATCGGCGGCGGGGTGACGTGGCAGATCTGGTCGGTTTCTTCGTCAACACGCTCGCGTTGCGGCTGGATCTGTCCGGGGCGCCGACCGGCGCCGAGGTGCTGAAGCGGGCCACCGCCGTGCTGCGGGACGGCCTGGCTCACGTCGACTTGCCGTTCGAGCGCGTGGTCGAGGTGACGAATCCGCCGCGCAGCCCGGCGCACACCCCGCTGTTCCAGACCATGGTCGCGTGGGTTCGCTCGACGCGTGGCCTGCTCGTGCTGCCGGGGATCGACGCGGAGCCGATCGAACTGCCGGACGCGCCCGCCAAGTTCGACTTGGCGTTGCGGCTGGCCGAAGAGGGTGACCGGGTCGTCGGGCAGCTGGAGTTCGCGACCGCGTTGTTCGATCGGGAGACGGTCGAGCGGTACGGCCGGTACTTCGTGCACGTGCTCGAGCAGCTGGCCGCCGAGCCCGATCGGGAGGTGACCGCCTTCGCGCTCATGGACGCGGCCGAGCGGCGGGAGCTGCTGACCGGCTGGAGCCAGGGCGCGCCTGCCGTGGTGAATCCCGGTGGACTTGTCGACCGCTTCGAGGCGCAAGTACGGGCCCGCCCCGATGAACCAGCCTTGGTCTGCGGCGGGAAACGGCTGACCTACGCGGAACTGGATCGGCGCGCCAACGCGCTGGCCCACGGCCTGATCGAGCGCGGCGTGGGCACCGACGACGTCGTCGGCCTGCTCGCCGGGCGGTCGGCCGGGCTGGTGATCGGCGTGCTGGGCATCCTCAAGGCGGGCGCCGCGTACCTGCCGCTCGACCCTGCGCAGCCCGAGGAGCGGCTGGCCTCGATGGTGGCGGAGGCCGCGCTCGTGCTCACCGACGAGACGCTGGCCGGGTTCGAGGCCGATCGGCACGACAGTCCCGGCATCGAGGTCGCGCGGACGGATCTGGCGTACGTCATCTACACCTCGGGTTCGACCGGCAGGCCCAAGGGCGTCGCGGTGACCCACGGCAGTGTGCTGAACCTGTTCGACCAGTGGCTCGCCGAGTTCGGCGCGACGCCCGGCGAGGCGACTTCGGCCTGGTCGAGCATCGGGTTCGACGCCTCGGTGCACGAGCTGCTGCTGCCGCTCACGACCGGTGCCGTGCTGCACGTCGTGCCCGAAGAGGTGCGCGGCGATCCGCGTGTCCTGCTGGAGTGGATGCGCGAACACGGTGTCGTGCAAGCGTTTCTGCCGCCCGCGTACGTGAAGTGGATCGACGAGGATCCCGGACGGCTCACCGGGCTCGCGCTGCGGCAGGTGCTGACGGGCGTCGAGTCGCTCCCCGAGGAAGCGCTTCACCGGATGAGGCAAGCACTTCCGGGCCTGCGGATCTGCTTCGGGTACGGGCCCACTGAAGCCACGCTGTACGCCACGTCCTATGTGGACCCCGAGGCGCACGACCGGCCGTGCCCGATCGGCAGGCCTTTGCCGGGCACCCGGCTCTACCTGCTCGACGACCGGCTCGAGCCGGTGCCGCCCGGTGTCGCCGGGGAGGTCTACCTCGCGGGCGCGAGCCTGGCTCGCGGGTACCTGAACCGGCCGGACCTGACCGCCGAGCGGTTCGTGGCCGACCCGTTCGTGCCGGGGGAGCGGATGTACCGCACCGGTGACCTGGCCCGCTGGCTGTCCGACGGCAACGCGCAGTACGCCGGGCGCAGCGATGACCAGATCAAGCTGCGTGGGTTCCGCATCGAGCCCGGCGAGGTGGAGGCGGCGCTGCTCGCGCTGCCGGGCGTCGTCGAGGCCGCGGTGCTGCACGATACGGCGGGTGAGCCGCGGCTGGTGGCGGGCGTCGCTCCGCGGCTGGGGCACGAGTGGCGGACGCTGCTGGCCACGCGGCTGCCGGACTACATGATCCCGGCCGTCTTCGTCGAACTCGAGCGGCTTCCGTTGAGCCGCAACGGGAAACTGGACCGCGCGGCGCTGCTGGAGCAGGCCGGGGCCGCGCCGGGCAAGGTCAACACGGCCAGCCCGCGTGATCACGTCGAGCTGGCGTTGCACCGGATCTGGCGGCGGCTGCTCGTCCACCCGGGCATCGGGATCACGGACAACTTCTTCGACGTCGGCGGCACGTCGATCTCCGCGATCAAGGTCGCGCACGCCGTGCGTGAGGAGTTCGCGGCCGAGCTGCCGATCCAGGACATCATGCGGTACCCGACGATCGAGGCGCTCGGCGCGCGCCTTCGTGCCGGCGCCGGGCCCGCCACCGGTGGTCCGATCGAGTTCCGCGCCGGCGACGGCCGCCAGCGCGTGATCTGCGTGCATCCCGCCGGTGGCACCGCTTTCTGCTACCTGCCACTGAGTGCGGCGCTGCCGGACGCGGCCGGGGTGCTCGGCTTGCAGTCGCCGGGGCTCAACGCGGGCGAGACGCCGTTGCCGACGGTCGAGGCCATGGCGGAGGAGTATCTCAAGTCCATCGATCCCCGTCCCGATGAAGACTTGGTCCTTTGTGGACTTTCGTACGGCGGACTGGTCGCGTACGAGATGGGCAGGCTGCTCGCGCTGCGCGGGCACGCTCGGGTCAGCGTTGTCCTGCTGGACAGCCGGGCGGCCGACGGCATGGCGGTCGAGCCGGTGGACGCGGCCGAGTTCCGCGAAAAACTGGTGCGGTTCAACGGGATGTACCCGGGGATCGAGGACGATCAGGTCGACCGGTACTTCCGGATCTACAACCACAACCGGATGACCGCGCGGGACTACCGGCCGGAGAAGTCGGCGGCCCGGCTGGTGTTCCTGCAGGCCGGCGACGACAGCGGCGCCGCGGAGTTCTGGCGCGGCCGGACGGACGGGGGCGTGCTGGTCGAGCCGGTGGGCTGCGGGCACTGGGAGATGTTGGAAAGCGCGGGGTTGCCGAGGGTGATCGAAGTGATCGAGGCCGAACTGGCTTGGCTGCGGGAGGCCCGATGAGAACCGGAACCCACCTCGCCGCGCAGGTGCACGCGCAGGCACTGCGCACACCGGACGCTCTCGCGCTCAAGGACGGCGACCGGACGTTCGACTACGCGACGCTCGACGCGCTGGGCGCCGCGGTCGCGGAGGCGTTGACCCGCGAGGGCGTCCGCCGGGGCGACGCGGTGGCGGTCGGCCTCGCGCGCTCGTGGGAGCTGGTCTGCGTGATGCTCGGCATCCTGCGGCTCGGCGGGAAGGTCGTGCCGCTCGACCGGCTCAGCCCGGCGGACCGGCGCGCGCACATCCTCACCGACTCGGCCAGCGTCGCGCTGATCCACCACGGCATGGACGATGTGCCCAGCGGCGTGCGGTCGCTGGTGATGAGTGAACTTTTCGGGGAACCACCTCCTGAGCCAGGGGAGCCTGCGACGCCGGTGGGGGCGTCCTTCCTGTTCTACACCTCGGGTACGACAGGTTCGCCCAAGGGCGTGGAGGTGCCCGACGCGGGCATCCTGCGGCTGGCCGAGCCGGGGTACATCGAGATCGAGGCGGGCATGCGGTACGCCTGCCTGTCGAACCCGGCGTTCGACGCGCTGAGCTTCGAGGTCTGGGTGCCGCTGCTGACCGGCGGCTGCTGCGTGATCCTCGATGACGAGACCGCCCAGACCCCGCACGAGCTGGCGGCCGCGCTGGTCCGTGAACGCGTCGACACGATCTTCCTCACCACCGCGCTGTTCAACGCCGTGGTCGACGCGGTGCCGGACTGCTTCGCCTCGGCCCGGCAGGTGCTGGTCGGTGGCGAGCAGCTCAACGCGGGCCTGATGCGCCGCTGGTATCGGGACAACCCGGACGCCGTGACCCGGCTGCACAACGTCTACGGTCCGACCGAGACGACCACTTTCGCGCTGTGCCACCGCATTCCGCGTGACTTCGACGGTGATCCCGTCCCGATCGGACGCCCGCTCGCCCGGACCGGGGCGGTGCTGGTGGTGCCCGGCGCCGAGCGCGTCGCCCGGCCCGGTGAGCTGGCCGAGCTGTACCTGGCGGGCGCGGGGCTGGCGGCCGGATACCGGAACCTGCCGGAGGAGACCGAGCGCCGGTTCGTCCGGCTGCCGTGGCACGACGACGCGCGCTACTACCGCACGGGTGACCTGGTGCGTGCCGACGCCGAGGGGCGTGTCGAGTACGTCGGGCGGGCGGACCGGCAGGTGAAGGTGCGCGGGTTCCGCATCGAGCCGGGTGAGCTGGAACGGCAGATCCTGCGCCATCCCGCGGTGCGGCAGGCGTTCGTGTGCACCCGGCGTGCCGTCGAGCACGGGCCGAACGAGCTGCTCGCGTACGTGGTGGCGGGGGAGCTGTCGTTCGGCGACTTCGACCGGCATCTCGTCGAGTCGCTGCCGAGTTACATGCGTCCGCATCACGTCTACCGGGTCGACGCGTTGCCGCTCAACGCCAACGGCAAGGTCGATCAGGCCCTGCTGCTTGGCAGTGATGTTCAGCCGTGGCGGCGCGAGGACGCCGCCAGGCCGGTGACGGCTTGGCAGCGTGAGGTGCTGGAGCTGGCGGCCGAGGTGCTGGGCGTCGCCGAGGTGCGGCTGGACGATCGCTGGATCGCGTGTGGTGGTGACTCGCTCAAGGCGCTGCGGTTCCGGTTCGCCGCAAGGCAGCGCTGGGGTTGTGAACTCGCCCAATCCGTTGTGCTGCAAGGAGATTTCGCCGAGCTGGCCGCCGCGATCAAGCGAGCCGGTGCGTCGGACTACCCGGTGCCGGTGCACACGGACGCGGTCTCGGGACCGGCGACGAGTGAGCAGCAGCGGCTGTGGCTGCTGCAGCAGCGGACGCCGGGCTCGCGTGCCTACAACGTCGGTTTCGCGTTCCGCATCGACGGCGAAGTGGACGCCGACAGGCTGAGACGGTCCTTGCGACGGCTGGTGGAGATCCATCCGGCTCTGCGGACCGGTTTCGAGGCCACGCCCGAAGGTCTGCGGCAGGTGGTCGGCGAGCCGTACGACCCGTGGGTCGAGCCGGAACCGGACTTCTTCGCGAAGGTCTTCGATGTGGCGCGGCCACGGTTGTTCGACGCGTGCTGGCGAGCCGACGACCGCGGAGGCGTGCTGCTGCTGCGGACGCATCACATCGCCGTCGACGGCTGGTCGATCAGCATCCTGCTCCGCGACCTGTCCGCCGCGTACCCGGAAGCGCCGGAGTTCACGACGCTGGACCACGCCGCCTGGCAGGCCGAGTGGTTCCAGCGGCCCGCGTATCTCAAACAGCGCGAGGAACTGCGGGCCCATTACGCGGGGCTCGATCTGGCGGCGGAACCGGTGCGCCCGTTCTCCTCAGCAGGGCTGCTCCACCGCTCGCTCGATGTCACGCGCCGCGCGAAGGTCGACCGGCTTTGCGCCGAGCTGGGGTTGACCCGGTTCCAGCTGCTGCTGGGTGTGTTCGCGTGGAGCCTGTACGGCGTCACCGGGCAGACCGGGCCGCGGATCGCCAGCCCGGTCGCGAACCGGCCGGTCCAGGAATTCGACGGCACGGTCGGGATGTTCGCGAACACCGTCGCGCTGCCGGTGACCGTCGCGCCCCGTGAGGACGCGCGTGCCCAGCTGCGCAGGCTCGGCGAGTCCACGCAGAAGGTGCTCGACCGGCAGGACGTCGCGCTCGCCGACGTGGTCGAAGGTCAGCCGTTCGACTTCTTGTTCGTGCTGGAGAACACCGAGTTCGACGCGTTCACGCTGCCGGGCACCACGATCCGCCCGCTGTGGGAGGCGCCCGCCGAGGCCAAGTGCTCGCTGACGATGTCGGTGCTGGAGCAGGCGGACGGCTTCGACTGCCTGTGGGAGTACGCCGAGGACCACTTCACCGCGGACCAGGTCGCGGCGATGGCCGAGCTGTTCGGGCAGGCGCTGGACCGGCTGGCGAGCGGGCCGTCGACCCCGGCCGAACTGGCCGCCGGATACCGCCGTGGCCTGCCCGAGCACGGACGCGGCGAGCCGGCGCCGCTGACCTACTCGACGATCGCCGAGGGCTTCGCACGGCGGGTCGCGCTGACGCCGGACGCGCCCGCGCTGCTGGCCGAGGACGGCTCGGTCAGCTACGCCGAGCTTGACGCCGCCTCGTCGGCGCTCGCCGCTGACCTGCGCGAACGCTACGACGTGCCGGACGAAGAGCCGTGTCATGTCGCGTTGTTCTTCGAGCCGTCGGCCGAGCATGTGGTCGCGTTGCTGGCGCTGGCCAAGCTCAATCTGACGGCCGTGCCGCTCGACCCGGCCTATCCGCCCGTGCTGCTGCGGCAGATCGTCGACCAGGTCGCACCGCTGTGCGTGTTGCTCGCGCCGGGCGGTGAAGCGCAGTTCCGCGCGGTCCACTCGGGCGAAGTCGCGCTACATCCGGTCACGATGTCCGCCGCCGCGTCGGTTCACCCGTCGCACAGCGGGAAACGGCCGCTCTACACGCTGTTCACCTCGGGCAGCACGGGCACGCCGAAGGGCGTCCAGGTTCCGGACCGCGCCTTGTGCAACTTGCTGCAGTGGCAAGCGGAATCCGGTGGGCTCGCCGATCCGGCACGCACCCAGCAGTTCTCGATGCTCTCGTTCGACGTGTCGTTCCAGGAGATCTTCGGAACACTGTGCGGGGGCGGCTGCTTGCGGCTGATCCGCCCCGAATGGCGTCACGACATCCCCGCGCTGCTCGACCGGCTCGATGCGGCGGAACGGATTTTCCTGCCGTACGTGGCTTTGCAGCTGCTCGCCGAGCATGGCGTGCGGCTCGGACGGTATCCCGCGCGGCTGCGTGAGGTGATCACCGCTGGCGAACAGCTCGTGTGCACCGACGCCATCCGCCGGTGGTTCGCCGGGATGCCGGGCGCGCGGCTGTTCAACCACTACGGCCCGACCGAAACCCACGTGGTGAGCGCGCTGTGCCTCGACGGCGACCCTGCCCTCTGGCCCGAGCGGCCCGCGATCGGGCGGCCGGTGGCGAACGCGGTGCTGCGGGTGGTCGACGAGGCCGATGAGATCGTGCCGCCCGGCTGCGAGGGGAACCTGCTGATCGGCGGCCTCATGGCGAGCCGGTGCTACCTCGACGCGGACCCGGACCGGTTCGCCGAACTGCCCGAGCTGTTCTATCGCACTGGTGACCGCGCGTACTTCGACCACAATGGACTGTTGCACTTCGCGGGGCGCGATGATCAGCAGATCAAGCTGAGCGGGTACCGCCTGGAGCTGGGGCAGGTCGAGGCGGCGCTGTTGCGTCACCCCGAGATCGTCAACGCCGTCGTCGTGCGTGACGGCGACGCCTTGGTGGCGTGCCTGCACTGCCGGGAAACGCCGTCGGCCGAGTCTTTGACGGCGCACCTCGCGGACCTGCTGCCCGCGTACGTGCGGATCGATCGCTTCCGGCTGCTGACGGCGTTGCCCCGCACACCCAGCGGCAAGCTCGACCGGGCAGCCGCGCTCGACGCGCCCGGCCGAGAACTGGGCCGGGTCACGGCCGCGAAGGCGGGATCGGCGGTCGAGGCCCGGCTGACCGAGCTGTTCGAAGCGGCGGCCGGGGTGCCGATCGGGCTGGACGAGACGTTCTTCGACGCGGGCGCGTCCAGCCTCGGGCTGATGCGTTTTCACTTGCGCTGCACGGCGGAACCGGACTTCGAGTTCACGGTCGCCGACCTGTTCGAGCACGTGACCATCCGCGCGCTGGCCCGTTTCCTCGGTGGGCAGACGCCCGAGAGCGGGCACGTCGGCTCGGTCATGACGGACGAGCCGATCGCCGTCGTCGGCATGGCTGTCCGCCTGCCGGGTGCTTCCGACCTGGCCGCCTTCTGGGAAATGGTGCGCACGGCAGGCACCGGGATCGAGCATTTCGACGCCGAGGACGGCCTTGTCGGGGCACGCAGCCAGATGGACGGGCTGCTCGCGTTCGACCCCGGACATTTCGGGATCAGCGCGCGCGACGCCGCGCTGATGGATCCGCAGCAACGGCACCTGCTGATGTGCTGCGTCCAGGCGCTGGCGCACGCGGGCATCACCGACTCCACCTCGCGACGGGTCGGGCTGGTCGCCGGCTGCGGTGAGAACACCTACTTCCAGTCGATCCTGCGCGAGGCCGATCCGGCGCGGCTGCCGGACGTGTTCCAGCTCGCGCAGCACCACGACAAGGATTTCCTCGCCACCAAGGCGGCGTACCACCTCGGGCTGACCGGCCCGGCGTTCACGACGCAGGCGGCGTGCGGGACTTCGCTGGTCGCCGTGCACGTCGCCGCCGGGCTCCTGCGCCACGGCGACGCCGAGGTGATGCTCGCCGGGGGAGTGCTCGTCGATCCGAGCCTGACCGGCGGCTACCGCTACCGGCCGCAGCACATCTTCTCCGAGGACGGGCGGTGCCGTCCGTTCAGCGACGACTCGAGCGGCACCATCGGCGCCAGCGGCGTCGGGGTCGTCGTGCTCAAGCCGTTGCGGCTGGCCCGCGAAGACGGCGACACGGTGTACTCGGTCATCACCGGGTCCGCGCTCAACAACGACGGGTCGGCCAAGCTCGGCTACAGCGCGCCGTCGCTCGCCGGGCAGCGCGAGGTGATCCGCACGGCGTTGCGTCGCAGTGGCAGGTCCGGTTCCGAGATCGGGTACGTCGAGGCACACGGGACCGCCACGCGGCTCGGTGACCCGGTCGAGGTCGGCGCGCTGCGGCAGGCACTGGAGGTGACCGAGCCCGGTCGGATCGCGTTGTCCTCGGTGAAAAGCCAGATCGGGCATCTCGGCGCGGCCGCGGGTGTGATCGGCCTGATCCGGGCGACGCTGTCCGTCCATCATGGACTCATTCCGCCCACTGTGGGCTTCCGTGCGCCGAATCCCGAGCTGGCCGCCGATCTCGAGCCGTTCTACGTGCCGACCGAGGCGCGCCCCTGGCCCGCCGGTGATCGGGTCGCGGCGGTGAGCAGCTTCGGCATCGGTGGCACCAACGCGCACGTCGTGCTGGAAGCGGGCGAAGCCGCTCCGATGCCGGAAACGGCGTCCGAGCTGGTGCTGTCGAGCAGCAGCGAAGCCGCGTTGCGTGCCGACGCGGCCGCCATCGCCGACTACCTGACCGCGCGGCCGGAGGCTTATCCGCAGGTGGTGCGTCACCTGCGGTCCGGCCGCCCCGCGCGCCGGTGGCGGATGGCGGCGACCTGCGCCGACGCGGCCGCCGCGGTGGCGTGGCTGCGTACGGCCGTCGCGACCGAAGTGGAGCCGGTCGACAGGGTCTTGGAGCGGCCCGCGCAGGCACCGTGGGACTTCCCGCCGCCCGCCTTCGACCTGGCCGATTACGACTTCGACCGGCTGCCCAAGACGGTCGGCCCGCGGCGGCTGCCGGAAACCGACTGGCTGCACCAGCCGCACTGGGTCCGGCTCCGCCGAGCGACCACCGGTGCCTCGCACAGCGACCGGGTGCTGGTGCTGATGAGCGACCTCCCGCTCGACACTTCGGCTTTCCCCCACGAGCGCGTGGTGCGGGTGACCCCGGCCGAGGCGTTCGCGCGCCGGGGAGACGACCGGTTCGAGGTCGACCCGGCTGACCCCGCTTCGCTCAAGCTGCTGTTCGACGCGCTCGGCGAGCACCACGGGATCGACTGGCTGCACGCGCTTCCGCTGGGCATCGACGGCCTCGAACGCGCGCGATGGGCCTGTCTCGATACTCCGGCCGCGCTGCTGCGAGCGGGCGTGAAGAACCTGCGGACCTGGTGGCTGTCCTCGCGAGCGCGTCCGGTCGACGGGGCCGTGGAACGGCCGGAAGCGGGCCTGCTGGCCGGAATCACCATGGTCGGGCCTGCCGAAACCGGCGTGCCGGGGCACTGGGTCGACCTGCCCGGCACCGACCTGAGCGCGCTTGCGGATCTGCTCACCGGGCCGACCCCGCCGAGCCAGGTGGCGTTGCGACGGGGTTTCTGGTGGGAACGAACCACCACACCTGTGTCCACAGTGGACGCCGTGCCGGTGGTCGGCGATGGCGTGCACCTGATTCTCGGCGGGACCGGCGGGATCGGCACCGCGATCGCCGAATGGCTCCTCGAATCGACGCAGGGCCGGGTGCTGTTGCTGGCACGGCGGCCGGAGCTGCCGGAGGCGTTGCGGCCGTGGGCCGATCGGGTCGAGCTGATCGCGGCGGACCTGGCCGGGCCGGTCGATCTCTCCGCGCGGATCGATCGCCTGGACAGCGTGATCCACGCGGCAGGGGAGGCGGCGGGCGGCCCGATCGCCACGCGCGACGCCGACTCGGCGCACGTCGCGAAGTTGCGCGGCGCGCTGGTCACCGAGGAGCTGATCGCCCGGTATCGACCGGCTCTCGCCGTCTACTGCTCGTCGATGTCGGCCCACTTCGGTGGCGCCGGACAGCTCGATTACGCCGCCGCGAACGGCCTGCTCGACGCGTTCGCCCACCAGGACAGCGAGGCCACGACCCGGATCGCCATCGACTGGGACATCTGGAACGAGACCGGCATGGCGGTCCAGGCACTCCGGACCGACGCGCGCCATCAAGCCCACCTCGCGGTCGGCATGACCGTGGCGGAAGGGAAACGGCTGTTCGCGCGGGCGCTCGCACTCGGGCTTCCGCAGCTGCTGGTGTCCACCACCCCGCTCGACGAGGCTGAGACGTTCTACGGACCCACGACCCCGAAGACCGCCGACACGACGGCCGAAGCGCTCAGCGCCGAACTGTGCGAGGCGCTGGGCCTCGACGAACTCGACCCCGACGCCCCGCTCTACGACCTCGGCGCCGACTCCCTGACCATGCTCGACCTGATCGACACGGTCAAACGGCTCTCCGGTGTCGACCTCGACCTGGCCAGATTCAGCCATCAGGTCAGCCTTGCCGAGGTGCTCGCGCGGCTGGCCGAAGGCGAGGCCGACGCACACGACGTCACGCTGGAGATCTGGCAGGAAGGCACCGGCCGCGAGGTGCTCTGCCTGGTCCATCCGGTCGGCGGCGACATCCAGGCCTACGGCTCGCTCGTGTCGGCCCTCGATCCGAGGCTGACCGTGTGCCTCATCGCCGATCCCGGACTGCGGCAGGCCAGAGCTTCGACGTGGACGCTCACCGAGCGCGCGCGTCGCTACTACGCGGCGCTCCACGCGCGTTTCCCCGGCGCTGAGTGCCAGCTCGCGGGCTGGTCCTTCGGCGCGTGGGTCGCCACCGGAATGGCCGCCGAAGCCGAGACGGCCGGTCGGCCGGCGCGGGCACTGCACCTGCTCGACCCGCCACCGCCGGGCGCGGATTTCGGCGGCTACGACGAAACCCGGCTCGAAGCCGTCTTCGCGCGTGAACTCGGCGACGCCGCCGACAGCACGAAGGCCTACGCCGAACGGCTCGCCCGCTGCTGCCGCGCGAACCTGCGCAGCATGGCCGGACATGAACTGCCCAAGCTGGCCGCGACCCCCAGCGGCCTCTGGCTCGCGGAGCGGCCGGTGCCGGAATTGCCGTCTGTGGCCGGGCAGGAGGCGCTCTGGCAGCCCCATCTGCCGGAACCGACCGACTGGCACCGGCTCGACACGAACCACTACGGCATCGTGCGCGCGCCGCACGTCCACGCCATCGCGGCGGTCATCAACGCGACGATCGGAGAAGCACGGTGAATCCCTACCAGGCGCTGACGGCGCGCTCGTTCTGGCGCCCGGCGGTGGCCGAGCCGGACGCGGAGGCGATCGGGGAGCTGTGGACGCCGAAGTTCGCACTCGGCCAGGACGACCCGGTGCTCACCGCCGGATCCTGCTTCGCCGCCGAACTCGGCCGGGCGCTGATCGACAACGGCATGAACTTCCACGACGCCGAACCCGCGCCGCCCGGCCTGACCCGTGAGCAGCGCCGAGCCCGGCATTACGGCGAATTCTCCTTCCGCACCGGCAATATCTACACCGCCGCGGTCTTGCGGCAGTGGCTGTCGTGGGCGTTCGGCGGGCAGGCACCGACCGAGGTTTGGGAGGACGACGGCCGCTTTTACGACCCCTACCGCCCGTCGGTCGAGCCGGATGGCTACGCCTCGCCCGAAGAAATGCTGGCCGCCCGTGAAACGACACTGGCCGCGATCCGCCGGGCCGTGTCCGGCGCGAGCTGCCTGATCTTCACGCTCGGCCTGACCGAGTCCTGGCGGAACACCGCCGACGGCACGGTATATCCGGTTTGCCCGGGGACCTTGCGTGACCATGAACGGGATAAAGCGGGCTTTATCCCGGGGGAAAGCGCCCGGGATAAAGCCCGCTTTATCCCGTTCGACCCGAGCGTGCACAAGTTCCACAACTGCACTTTCGCGGAGGTGCACCGGGAGATGAGCGAGGCGATCGCGCTGGTGCGTGAGGTCAATCCGGGGATCCGGGTGCTGCTGACCGTCTCGCCGATCCCGCTGACCGCCACGGCCACCGGCGGGCACGCGCTCGTCGCCAACACCTACAGCAAGTCCGTGCTGCGGGCGGTCGCCGGGCAGCTGACCGCAGAGCACGAGCACGTCGACTATTTCCCGTCGTACGAACTCATCACCGGCCAGCCGTTCCGCGGCGCGTTCTACGACGACAACCTACGGACCGTGACCCGCGAGGGTGTCGCGTTCGTCCTGCGGCACTTCATGTCCGCGTTCGCCAGGACCGCGCGCCCCACGACCGCGCCGATGGGAGGTGACCTCTGTGACGACGCCGTACTCGACTACTACAGCCCCCGCTAGGTTCCTTCTGCTCGGCGACTCCCACGCCGGCCCGATCGGCAGGGCGGCGCGGGCGGCCGGGATCCCGTTCCAGGGCGGGCCGATCGGTGCGGCCCGCGAGTTCACCGACGGCTTTTTCGAGGCGGGCGAACGAGATGTCGTCTTCCACAAGCCCGAAGCGGACGGCTACTACCGCGGGTTCCTCGGCGAGATGGGCAAGGACGGGCTCGCCGATGTCGGAATCCCGCTCGTGACGACCTTCGGTTTCGCGGCGCATTTCGTTGCCACGAAAGAGAACTGGCGGCTCTATCGGTCCGGCGACGGCTTTCCGCCTGGCTTCCTGGGTGGCCCGCTGTTCGACGCCATCGTCACGGCGACGGTCCGCGGCGCGCTGGCGTTCCACCGCCACGCCCTCGATCTCGGCGTGCGGGTCTGCACGGTCATGCCGCCGCAGCGGGTGCCCGCGCAGTCCGATCCGGCCGTGTTCCTGGCCGCGCAGGAGACCGTCCGCCGGGCGATCACCGCGCTCGGCGCCGAGGTGGTCGACCCGCGCGCCCGCATCACCGACGCGACCGGATATCAGCGCGCCGAGCTGTGCGAAGCCGACGACGAAATCCACGGAAACCTGGCCTGGGGCCGGATCGTCTTGACCGAATTGCTGGACCTAGGGCTCTGAGCCAGAGGAAGGAACCATGGAGCAGTACGAACTGGATGCCGTGCAGCGCATCACCACCCGGGCGGCGCGGGAGTACCGCACCCTCGAGGTCGCCCCGATCACGCCGGTCATCGGCGCCGAGGTCACCGGCCTCGACCTCGCCCGCGAGCTCACCGAGCAGCAGCTCGACGAGGTGAAGACCGCGTTCCTCGAGCACCACGTGCTGGTCTTCCGTGACCAGCACCTCTCGACCGAGGACCACAAGCGCCTCGCCGCGCACTTCGGCGAGCTGCGCCCGGTCAACCCGCCGCCCCAGGACGCCGACCCGTACGTGCTGGAGATCAAGACCACGGCCGAGGCGGCCAATGTCGCGGGCAACGGCTGGCACGCCGACGGCACCGCGGACGCGGAACCGTCGCTCGGCTCGATGCTCTACATCACCCAGATCCCCGAGGGCGGCAGTGGTGGCGACACGATGTTCGCCAACATGTACCTGGCCTACGACATGCTCTCGCCCACGATGCGCGGCCTGCTCGACGGCCTCACCGCGGTGCACGACGGCGCGCTCGCGTTCCGCGGCCGCAAGCCGCCTGCCGACTACGTGGTGCCCGTCAGCGAGCACCCGCTGGTCGTGCGGCACCCGGAGACCGACCGCAAGATCCTCTACGTCAACCCCGCCTACACCGCGCGCATCCCGCAGCTGTCGGCCGACGAGAGCCGGGCGCTGCTCGACATGCTGTTCGCCGTGGTGCCGAACCGGCCGATGCTGAGCTGCCGGGTCCGCTGGACCCCGAACACGCTGGTGTTCTGGGACAACCGATGCGTGCAGCACCACGCGATCTACGACTACTACCCGATGACCCGCTACGGCAAGCGCGTGGCGATCAACGGCGGTCCGCTCAAAGGCTGAGGCTCCGGGTGAGGCCCGCGCCCAGCCGGGCGCGGGCGTCCTCGGACACCAGGACGCACGCGCGGACGTAGGCGAACGGGTAGGTCGCGGCGTACTCTTCGTGGCTCGCTTGGGCGAACGCCCTCGCGCAGGCGGCCGCGTTGGCCAGCGCGTTCGCGTCCGCGTGGACCCGGACGTTGGCTTCGGTGTTCATCTCGGCGTAGCTCTCGCCGTAGTTCCGGGCGTCCACTTCGGAATATCCGCGAGCCAGCGCGAACGCACCTGCGGCCTCGGACGCCTTCGCGAAGACTTCCTTGGTGGGGTAGGCGTTGCGGTAGAGATCCCGCAGCGCGGGCTCCAACGCGTCACGCCAGACGTCCTCGGTGATCTGTTCGCCTGCCAGCGCCCGCGCGTGGAGCGCGCGTACCGCCTCGTGCGCTCCGGCGTCGGGGAGCGTCTCGATCAGCAGCGGGCCGATCGTGGTGGCGTGCCAGTCGTGCACCACCGAGAACGGCGGCTCACCGGCCGGCACGCTGATGCCGAGCACCTCGGCCACGGCGGGAAGCCACATCGCTACTTCCCGATCGAGAACGCGTCGTAGTCGAACGGGTTGGACGGGCCGCGCACGGCCCAGAGACGCTCGTCGTGCCAGTAGAACTGGAAGTCCTGGGTGATCGGCGCGCCGCCGCTCTGCGTCTTGAGCGGGTAGGTGGCCACCGGGCCGGGGGAGCCGTCGGCGAGGGTGAACCGGGCGATGCGCTGGTCGCCCTGGGGTGTCGCGGGCGAGAGGAGCACGACCACGGAGCCGTTCTCGACGGCGAGCGGCATGATCGCCTTGCCGTCCGGGATCGCCTGCTCCCACTTCTTGGCGCCGGACGCGACGTCGTAGGCGACGAGCTTGTTGGTGCCGTTGAGCGGAATCGACGTGACACTGACGAACAGGCCGCCGCTCATCAGGAACCGGTGGCCCTGCTGGTGATTGTTCGTGAACTCCAGCCCGACACCGTCGGAGTGCAGCCCGTCCGGCTCGCCCAGCTTGCCCGCGTCGATCAGGCCGGTCTTCTCGAACTTCTCGTCCATGACCAGATAGACCGCGTTCTTGTCACCGTTGACCAGCGCCACCGGCGGATCGGCGGTGAGCAGCCGGGGGCTGCCGAACCGGCCGTCGCCGTCCTTGGTGCCGTAGTCCTTGCCCTGGCTCAGCTCGCCGGTCGCGGGATCGAGGTAGGCGAAGGTGAGCGCGGGGTCGCTGATGAACCCGGCGATCGACACGATGAGCTTGTCCTTGGCGGGCAGCATGCTGACGATCGTGCTGCTGCCCTGGTCGCCTCCGGTCGGCTTGACCACCGGCTTGGACCAGCGCTGCGAGCCCGTCGCCAGGTCGAGACCGATCGTGCCGTAGTTCTGGGCGACCACCACGACGCCGCCCATGATCTCCAGCGCGGCGCCGGTGCGTGCCTTCTCGGGGTTGACGCTCTGCGGCACCTCCATCGGCTGCTGCCAGCCGAGCTGCCCGGTCTTGAGGTTCAGCAGCGCGGCGAACTTGCAGTTCGCGTCGCCCTGGCTGTTGAGGTCCTTGCCGAAGGCGATGGCCATCTGGTCGTTGACCGGCCTGGTGCCGACGCCGCAGAACTTGCCGCCCTCGGCGGGCGGCTTCGCCTGCCAGACCTGCTTGCCGTCGGCCTTGGCGAAGGCGGTGATGAGGCCCTGGTACGCCACGACCAGCGTGTCACCGACCTCCCACGAGCCGAACCCCTTTTCGTACTGGGGCCGCTCGAGGTGCACCTGCCAGTTCTTGGATCCCGCGGCGGGCGCGGGCTGGCCGCCGGCAGGCGCGGGGGAGGAGGAGTCGTCGGAGGTGAGCACGATCGGCACCACGACCGCGGCGGCGACCACGAGCGCCAGCACGGGCGCGAGCCACAGCCAGAGCTTCTTCTTGGACTTCGGCAGGTCTGGAGCCTCGGAGCTGACCCAGTCGTTGGGGCCAAGCTGCCAGCCGGGCTGCTGCGGTTGCTCGTACCCCAGGTGGGAAGGTGGCTGATACTGCGGTTGTGGCTGGGGGTTGTGGCCTTGCGGCGGGTAGCCCTCGTGCTGGCCCGGCGGTGGGTAGCCCTGCTGCTGGTACTGCCCTGGCGGTGGGTAGCCCTGCGGCTGGTACTGGCCAGGCGGTGGGTAGCCCTGCGGCTGGTTCGGGTTCTGGTTCTGGTCGCCCTGCCAGCCGGATTGCTGCTGCCCCACAGTCACTGCCTCCCTGAACGTGCCCCAGTCCCGGCGGGAACGCACACCGCCGGAGATGCCACCTTCACCCGAATAGCCTACTGGCGCCGCTGCCGGTACGCCGGATGGTGGCGGGCCCGAGGCTAGACGGAGGCGAGGCGGCCTGCGGGGGCGGGTGCCGTGCGGGCGGCCTCACCCGTGGTCCTGCGGGCGGCCTTGGCGCGGCGGGTGCCGGGGAAACGCTGGTCGAGGTCGAGCAGCACCGGGGTCAGCGACATCAGTGCCAGCAGCACGAGCCCGGCGTAAGCGCCCACGGTCGCGATGATCGTCATGACGGTCTCCCTTGCTCTCAGTCCGCCCGTTCCGGCGGCCTGACGCCAGGATCGCCGTCAGCAGGTACCGGGCGGATCGGTCATCCGGCGCGAAAGCACCGGCCGAACGGCCCGTTCCTCCCTGCCCGTTCGGCCGAGTCCACAAAGGACTGCCGGAAATGTGAGGTTCGCCTGGTGGAGCGGCGAGGTGACGCACGGTGTGCGAGGGTGGGGCCATGGCCGCCTCCCGCAGACCCGCGCTGTTGTCCTGGACCGTGGTGGTTCCCCTGCTCAGTGTCGTCGTGCTGGCGCTGAGCTGGGGCCGTGACCTCGGGCCGGTGCCGGTGGCCGTGGTGGCGCTCGCGCTGGCGGGCACCGTGCTGGCCGCGGTGCACCACGCGGAGGTGGTCGCGCACCGCGTCGGCGAGCCGTTCGGGTCGCTGGTGCTCGCGGTCGCGGTGACGGTGATCGAGGTCGCGCTGATCGTCACCATGATGGCGTCGGGCGGCCCCGAGGCCGCCTCGCTCGCCCGCGACACCGTGTTCGCCGCGGTCATGATCACGATGAACGGCATCGCGGGCATCTCGCTGATGGTCGGCGCGCGGCGCTACGGCGAGACGCACTTCAACCCCGAGGGCAGCGGCGCCGCGCTGGCGACCGTCGCCACACTGGCCACCCTCAGCCTGGTGCTGCCGACGTTCACCTCCAGCACGCCGGGCCCGGAGTTCAGCGGCACGCAGCTCACCTTCGCCGCGCTCGCCTCGCTGCTGCTCTACGGCCTGTTCGTGCTGACCCAGACCGTGCGGCACCGCGACTTCTTCCTGCCGGTGGAGACCGACGGCACGGTCAAACCCGAGGACCACGCCGAGCCGCCGACCACCAAGGCCGCGCTGACCAGCCTGGGCCTGCTGGTCGTCGCGCTGGTCGCGGTGGTCGGGCTGGCCAAGGTCGAGTCGCCCGCGATCGAGGCGGGCGTCCGCGCGGCCGGGTTCCCGCAGTCGTTCGTCGGTGTGGTGATCGCGCTGCTGGTGCTGCTGCCCGAGACACTGGCCGCCGTGCGCGCCGCGCAGCGCGACCGGATGCAGACCAGCCTCAACCTCGCCTACGGATCCGCGATCGCCAGCATCGGGCTGACGATCCCGGCGATCGCGCTCGCGTCGGTGTGGCTGAGCGGGCCGCTGCTGCTCGGCCTCGGCGCGACGCAGATCGTGCTGCTGGCGCTGACCGTGCTGGTGAGCGCGCTGACCGTGGTGCCGGGCCGGGCGACCCGCCTGCAGGGTGGCGTGCACCTGGTGCTGCTGGCGGGTTTCCTGGTGCTCGCGATCAACCCGTGAGCGCCTCGGCGGCCACGGCGGGCTTCTTGTCCCGCAGCAGCGTGTGGCCTTTGATCATCCAGGCGACACCGAAGGCGAACGTGGCCGCCGACTCCAGCCACAGGATCGGCCGCAGCGCCCGGATCTCCTCCTCGAAGATCCGTCCGGAAAGGACGATCAGCACCAGGCAGCCCAGAATGGTCCAGCCGCAGGCGCGGTAGACCCGGTTCCGCACGTCCTGGCGGCTGCCCGGTTCGACCGGTTCCGGGAACAGTCCGATGCAGAAGTACGCCAGCGTCAGGAAGAACACCGCCGCGCTCACGACATGCGCGATGCCGAGCGCCTGCTGGACCTCGGTCGGGTTCACCGGCCTGGTCGGACACAACGCGAGCCCGATCGCGCCGGCGCCAGCGACGTACCCGGCGATGTTCTCGGTGCGGTTCTTGCCGTAGTAGCAGAGCAGGAACACGCCGGCGGCGCACATCCCGCCGACGAAGAGGTCACGCAGGTCGCCGTAGTAGTAGCCGCTGATCGAGGTCAGCAGCTCGCCGGTGAGCAGGAACTGCCCGACGATGAGCACGACCGGCAGCGCCACGCCGACGCCGCCGATGACGCGGCGCAGGAACAGGTACGAATGGACCATCGTCTGCTCTGGGGTGGGGACCATGACCGCCTCCGGTCGTCGAACGGCGAGCTGCTGCTCCGATCATCGGCTCACGAACACCGCGACCTGACCCCGCGCGGGCTTCGAATACGTCGCGTTTGGATGACGCCGCCCCGCTCCTCAGCCGAAAGAGGTCGTGAGCGGTACGGCCGGTTCTAACCGGCGAAAACACTCACGACCCCTGCTCGGGTGCGGCTAGACGACACCGGCGGCGATGAGCTGCTGCCAGATGACGCCTTGGTCGACGACCTCGACTTCGAGTTTTTCGGCTTTCGCGATCTTGCTGGCGCCGACGTCGGCGCCGGTGATCAGCAGGTCGGTGCTCGCCGAGACCGAGGACGCGATGGTCGCGCCCGCCTTTTCGCACAACCGCTGGAAGGTCGGGCGCGGCACCTTCTCACCCGAGCGCGGGTCGCTGATCGAGCCGGTGATCACCACCGTCTTGTCCGCCAGCGGCGCGCCCGACACGACGACCGGCGGGAGGTCCTCCTCGCGCACGTCGAGCGAGACGCCGCGCTCGCGCAGCCGTTCCAGCTCGGGCCGCAGCCGGGTGAGGTGCTCGATCAGCGACGCGGCGACCTTCGGCCCGATGTCCTCGACGGCCACGAGCCCGTCGACCCCCGCGTCGGCGACGTCTTCGAGCGAGCCGAACCCCGCCCGGCACAGGCGGGCGGCGGTGCCTTCGGACGCCATCGGGATCGCGAGGCCGATCAATGCCCGCCGCAGGCCGACCTGGCGGCTGGCGTCGATGGACTCGACCATCCGCGTGGCCGAGATCTCGCCGATGCGGTCGAACTCGAGCAGGCGTTCCTTGGTGAGCGTGTAGAAGTCGGACGGGTGCTCGAGGATGCCAGCCTCGGCCAGCCGCTCGATCCAGACCCCGCCGATGGCGTCGATGTCCGCGGCCGCCCGCGACGCCCAGTGGATCAGCCGCCGCACGGTCTGTGCGGGGCAGGCGACGTTGGTGCAGAACAGTTCCCGGCTGTTGCCCTGTTCGGTCAGCGGCTGCTCGCACGACGGGCAGACGCTCGGCGGCACGATCTCGCGCTCTTCACCGGTGCGCTTGGACGCGTCGAGCACCCCGGCGACGAACGGGATCACGTCTCCCGCGCGGCGCACCAGCACCGTGTCGCCGATCTTGATGCCGCGGGCGCGGATGACCTCCTGGTTGGCCAGCGTCGCGCGGGTGACGGTGGTGCCGCCGACGAACACCGGCTCCAGCCACGCGACCGGCGCGATCTTGCCGGTCTTGCCGACATCCCAGACCACATCGGCCAGAATGGTCGTCTTCTCCTCGGCCGCGAACTTGAACGCCAGCGCCCCGCGCGGCGAGCTGGACCGGGTGCCCGCGGCCGCGTACGCGTCACGGTCGGCCAGCCGCAGCACGGCCCCGTCGAGGTCGTAGTCGAGCTCGTTGCGCTGCTGCTCGATCGCGGTGATCACGGCCTGCGCGGCGGCGGCGTCCGAACAGTGCCGCATGTCGGCCGCGTCGAACCCGAGCGTCCTCAATGCACCGT
This sequence comes from Amycolatopsis xylanica, assembly GCF_900107045.1. Classification (GTDB taxonomy): domain Bacteria; phylum Actinomycetota; class Actinomycetes; order Mycobacteriales; family Pseudonocardiaceae; genus Amycolatopsis; species Amycolatopsis xylanica. Next base: position 288,687 of record NZ_FNON01000011.1, on the reverse strand, counting down.
CCAGATCGGTCTCCGCGCTGTCCGGATCCGTGTGCAGGTCGAACGCGAAGAACCGCAGCCGCCGCTCCGCCACGGTGGCCGGGTCCTTGGCACGCAGCGTGCCAGCGGCCGCGTTGCGCGGGTTGATCAGCGGCTTGTCCGGATGCGCGGCGTTGTACGCGGCGAAGGTCGAGCGCAGCATCACCGCCTCACCGCGCACCTCGACCCGGCCTGGCGCGTCGACCTTGTCCGGCACCCCGTCGGTCAGCGCCTTGACCAGCGGCGTCACGTCATCGCCGGTGGTCCCGTCGCCCCGGGTGACCGCCCGCGCGAGCCGCCCGTCCTCGTAGACCAGCGCCAGCGACAGCCCGTCGAGCTTCGGCATGACCACCACCGGCTGGCCGGGGAACCGGTCGAAGAAGGCCGCGACCTGCTCCGGCTGGGTCGCCTTCTCCAGCGAGAGCATCGGCCGTGAGTGCCGCACCGGCGCGTGCAGCACCGCGGGCGCGCCGACCTGCTCCAGCGGGTTCGGATCGGGCGCCAGCTCGGGGTTGGCCGCGATCAGCCCGCGTAACTCGTCTTCGATGGCGTCGTACTCGGCGTCCGCCACGGTCGGCGAACCCCGGTAGTACGCGTCGCGCAGCGCGACGATCCGGTCGGCGAGTTCCTGTATGCGCTCTCGAGCTTCCACGCCGCAGACGCTACCCGCGACCACCGACAAAACCGTGCGCAACCCGATCGGGTCCCCGGCCCCGGGGCTCACTGGGGTCGTGAGTGTTCCGGCCGGTTAGAACCGGTCGGAACACTCACGACCTCAGCGCGCAGGGCCAGGCCGTGGGCGAAGGGCTCCCCTGCTGCACCCAACGCAGCGGGGGAGCCCCTCGTTCAGGCGCGAAAGGCTTGCGCGAGTGGTACCTCTGCTCCGTTGGACGCAGCAAAGTCACCACTCGCGCGAACGTCTCCGGGCCGGGCCGGGCCGGGGCGCGCAGCGAGGGTGCCCCCGAGTGCTTACTACGCACCCAACGGCCCCCTCGCTTCATTGCGCGGCTCAAGTCCAGCGCACTCCACGTCCGGCCCCCCGGCAAACCCAGTCTTGGGGAGATCTTGGAGTTCCGCTGGCTCTTTGCTGCACGGACGCTTCCTCGCCCGAAGCCACAGTGGACGTATCCAAAGATCCCCACCAGGCAAGGGCAAAAACCATGCGTAGCAAGACTTTCCTCGGCATTCTCGGCGCGACGGCGACGCTCGCGCTGGTGACCGGTTGCTCCAGCTCGACCGCCGCGCCCCCGAAGCAGGCGCCCAGCAAGCAGGACGTCGCGGCGCTCTTCCCCGCGTGGAATGCCGCGCTCGCGACCGGGGACGCGGACAAGGTCGCCGACCTCTACGCGCCGGACGCGGTGCTGCTGCCGACCGTGTCGGACAAGGTGCGGACGACGAGAGCCGACATCGTCGACTACTTCAAGCACTTCCTGGAGAACAAGCCGTCCGGCACCATCGAGTCGGAGGTGATCAGCGTGCTGGACCAGGACTCCGCGATCAACGCGGGCATCTACCGCTTCGCGCTCACCAAGGACGGCAAGACGCAGGAGGTCCGGGCTCGCTACACCTTCGTTTACGAACTGCGGGACGGGAAATGGCTGATCGTCAACCACCACTCTTCCGCCATGCCGGGTAAGGCCTAGCGCGCGGGGCGGAGGCTGATGCGCACGGTCAGGCCGCCGCCGGGGGTCTCCGCCAGGCCGACGAGGCCGCCGTCGTCGGTGACCAGCTGCTTGACGATCGCCAGCCCGAGCCCGGAGCCGGACTGCCCGGTGACGCCCGAGCCGCGCCAGAACCGGTCGAACGCGCGCGGCCGGTCGGCCTCGGGCAGTCCGGGGCCCTCGTCGGTCACCTCGAGCAGGACGTGCTCGTCGAGCCGGGCGGTGCGGACGGTGACCGTGCCGCCGTCGGGGGAGACCTCGAGCGCGTTGGACAGCACGTTGTCCAGCACCTGCTCGAGGTGTCCCGGGCTGGTGAGGACCTCCTGGCCGGTGTCGGCGTGCTCGGCCAGCAGCCGCACGCCGCGGTCGGCGGCGACGGCGCGCCAGACCTCGAAGCGGTCGTCGACCACGGCCGCGATGCGCACGCGCTCCGGGGCGCTCACGGCGGCCTCGGCCCGCGCGAGGGTGAGCAGGCCGTTGACCAGCCTGCTCATCCGCACGACCTCGGCCGTGGCCAGGTCGATGTCCTCACGCACGAACGGATCCGACGCGCCGTCGGCGATGTTGTCGAGCGAGAGCCGCAGCGCCGTGAGCGGGGTGCGCAGCTGGTGTGAGGCATCGGCGATGAACGCGCGCTGAGACTGGACGAGCGTGTCGATGGTCTCGGCCGCGTTGTTGAGCGTCCTGGCCAGTGTGCGCGTCTCGGTCGGGCCCGTTTCCTGGGCCCTGGCGCCGAGATCGCCGTCGCGCAGGCGCCGGGCCATCCGGTTGAGCTCGCGGAACGGCCTGGTCAGCCGCCTGGCGAGCAGCACGCCCAGTATCGCGGCGGCGATGAGCACGGCCACGGCGAGTATCGCGCGGAAACCCCAGATCTGGAGCTGGCGCTCGTTCAGCGGGGCCGACGGATAACTCACCCGGACGGCGCCGACGACGGCGCCGCTCGCGTCACGGGCGGGCACCGCGAGCACGAGCCCGGTCTCGCCGAGCGCGGGCGCCGCGCCCCAGTTCGCGCTCGCCCGGCCCGCCAGCGCCTCGGTGAACGCGAAATCGTCCGGGGCGACCGGCAGGGGCAGGGGAGCGGCCGCGACCCGGCCGGCGAGCAGGGCGTCGAGCCTGCCCGGCGTCTCGTGCTCGTAGGCGGTGGCGAGCCGCGAGAGCGCCTGCCGCGAGGGCGCGTCCGGGGCCGCGAGCAGCAACGCGGCGGTCTCCGCCTCGCGGCGCACCGAGGTCTCCGTGTCCCCGCGCAGCTGGCCGGTGAGCACGAACGCCACCGGCACGGTGAACGCGGCGATCGCCACCGCGACCAGCAGGACGTAGCTGACGACCAGTCTGCGGTTCATCGGGACGTGACCAGCCGGAAGCCGACGCCGCGGACCGTCTCGACGGTGACCGCGTCACCGAGCTTGCGCCGCAGCGCGCCGATGTGGACGTCGAGCGTCTTCGTCGGGCCGAACCAGTTGCTGTCCCAGACCGCTTCCATGATCTGTTCCCTGGTCAGCGCAGCGCCCGGCTCCTCGGCCAGGAACGCCAGCAGGTCGAACTCCTTCGGCGGCAGCTGCAGCTCCTCGCCGTCGACGTGGACGCGGCGGCCGCGGCGGTCGATGAGCAGCCGCCCGCCCGCGTAGCTGTCGGGCCGGTACTCCGTGGTCTTGGCGCTCTGGCTCCGGCGCAGCACCGCGCGCATCCTGGCGACGACCTCCCGGACACCGAACGGCTTCGAGACGTAGTCGTCCGCGCCGATCTCCAGGCCGACCACGCGGTCCACCTCGTCGGACCGCGCGCTGATCACGATGATCGGCACGTCGTCGCCCCGGTTCCGGAGCTGACGGCAGACGTCCAGTCCGTCGGTGTCCGGCAGCCCGAGGTCGAGCAGCACCAGCCCGGCGGGCTCCGCGCTGAGCGCTTCGGCGCCCGTCTTGACCCATTCGACCTCGAAGCCGTACCGGCTGAGCCCGCGCCGCAGCGACTCGGCGATCGGTTCGTCGTCTTCGACCAGCAGTACGCGCACGCGGCGATCATGCCAGCAGACCGGCCGGTAACCCATTCGTCGTCCACTATGGATACCTCGGCCAATACGGTACGGGGGTATAGATCTCGTTGACACGGGTACCCCCTATGGGTATATCTTCGCAGGGTCGAGAGGACGTGGAATGCAGACAGCAGCGAAGCTCTCCGCCTACGGGGTGGCGCTCGCGTTGATCGCCGGGGGTGCGTGGGCGGTGGGAGCCGCCGTCGGTCCCTTCGAAGGCGAAGCCGGGGCGCACACCGAGGAAGCCGGGCATGGGGACGCCCACACCACCGAAGCACCCAGTGACGATCTGCCCGGCGGGCTGGCGTCGTCGACGGGCGGCTACACCTTCACGCCTGCCGTCACGACGCTGACGCCGGGTGTGACCAGCACTTTCTCCTTCCGCGTGACCGGTCGTGACGGGCACGCGGTCACCGCGTACGACCTCAAGCACGAGAAGCTGATGCACCTCATCGTGGTGCGGCGCGACGGCTCGGCCTTCCAGCACGTGCACCCGTCGCTCGCCGCCGATGGCACCTGGAGCGTCCCGCTGAGCTTGCCCGAGCCGGGCAGCTACCGGGCCTTCGCCGACTTCGCGCCGACCGGGGACGAGGCCACGACACTAGGCGTCGACCTCGCCGCGCCCGGCGATTTCCGGCCGGTGACCCACGAGCCCGCGCGAGTGTCCGATGTGGAGGGTTACCAGGTGCGGCTCGACGGGGAACTGTTGCCTGGCAAGGCTTCGAAGGTGACGCTGACCGTCACCAAGAACGGCACGCCGGTCACCGATCTCCAGCCGTACCTGGGCGCCTACGGGCACCTTGTCGCGCTGCGCGGCGGCGATCTGGCGTATCTCCACGTGCACCCCGACGGCACGACGGCGGCCGGGCCGTCGGTCACCTTCTTCGCCGAGGTGCCGTCGGCGGGCACTTACCGGCTGTTCCTGGACTTCCAGCACGAGGGCAAGGTGCGGACGGCCGAGTTCACCGTGCCTGCCGAAGGGGCGACGTCATGACCGCGAACCTGGACCACGCGACGGCGATCGAACTCGACATCACCGGGATGACCTGTGCGTCCTGCGCGACGCGGATCGAGAAGAAGCTGAACAAGCTCGACGGCGTCACCGCCACCGTCAACTACGCGACCGAGAAGGCGAAAGTCTTCTACGGCACCGGAATCGAGCCACGGCAGCTGATCGAGCAGGTCGAGGCCGCCGGCTACTCGGCCGCGCTGCCCGTCAAGGAGGAAGCACCCGAGCAGGAGGCCGACGAGACCGCGCCGCTGCGGCAGTGGCTGATCGGGTCGGCCGTGCTGTCGGTGCCGGTGATCGTGCTGGCGATGGTCCCCGCGTTCCAGTTCACCTACTGGCAGTGGATCTCGCTGACGCTCGCCGCGCCCGTGCTGGTGTGGGCGGCCTGGCCGTTCCACAAGGCCGCCTGGACGAACCTGCGGCACGGCGCGGCCACCATGGACACGTTGATCTCGATGGGCACGCTGGCCGCGTTCCTGTGGTCGCTGTACGCGCTGCTCTTCGGGACCGCGGGCGTGCCGGGGATGACGCACCCGTTCGAGCTGACCGTCCAGCGGATGTCCGGCGACGGCAACATCTACCTCGAGGTAGCCGCGGGCGTCACCACGTTCATCCTCGCCGGGCGGTATTTCGAGGCCAGGTCGAAGCGCCGCGCGGGCGCCGCGCTGCGTGCGCTGCTCGAACTCGGCGCGAAGGACGTCGCCGTGCTGCGTGACGGGCGCGAGGAGCGGGTCCCGACCGACCGGCTCGTTGTCGGCGACCTGTTCGTCGTGCGGCCAGGCGAGAAGATCGCGACCGACGGCGTCGTCACCGAAGGCAGTTCCGCGGTCGACGCGAGCATGCTGACCGGCGAGAGCGTCCCGGTCGAGGTCGGGCCCGGCGACGCCGTGGCGGGCGCGACGGTGAACGCGGGCGGCAGGCTGATCGTTCGCGCGACGCGGATCGGCGCCGACACCCAGCTCGCCATGATGGCCAAGCTGGTCGAGGACGCCCAGACCGGGAAGGCGCGGGTCCAGCGGCTCGCGGACCGGATCTCGGCGGTGTTCGTGCCGATCGTCATCGCGCTCGCCGTGGGCACGCTCATGTTCTGGCTCGGCGCGGGCGGCTCGGTCTCGGCCGCCTTCACCGCGGCCGTCGCCGTGCTGATCATCGCCTGCCCGTGCGCGCTCGGCCTCGCGACGCCGACCGCGTTGCTCGTGGGCACCGGCCGCGGCGCGCAGCTCGGCATCCTGATCAAGGGCCCGGAGGTCCTGGAGTCGACGCGCCGGGCCGACACGGTCGTGCTGGACAAGACCGGCACCGTCACGACCGGGCAGATGTCGCTCGTCGAGGTCCACGTCGCCGAGGGGGTCGACGCCGACGAGGCGCTCCGGCTCGCGGGCGCGCTGGAGAGCGCGTCGGAGCACCCGATCGCCCGCGCGATCGCCCGTGCCGCCGGGGACGGACTTCCGAAGGCCGAGGAGTTCACCAACCTCGAAGGCCTTGGCGTGCAAGGGATCGTGGACGGCAAGGCGGTGCTCGTCGGACGGTCCGCGCTGCTGGAGCAGTGGAGTCACCGGCTGCCCGAAGCGCTCGCCGAGGCGAAGGCGGCCGAGGAGAAGCTCGGCCGGACCGCCGTGGCCGTCGGCTGGGACGGCCAGGCCCGCGCGGTGCTGGTCGTCGCGGACACGGTCAAGCCGACGTCCGCGGACGCCGTGCGACGGCTGTGCGCGCTCGGGCTCACCCCGGTACTGCTCACCGGCGACAACGAGGCCGCCGCCCGCGCGGTCGCCGCCGAGGTCGGCATCGACCAGGTCATCGCCGAGGTGCTGCCCCAGGACAAGGTCGACGTGGTCACCCGGCTGCAGCGCGAAGGCAAGGTCGTCGCGATGGTCGGCGACGGCGTCAACGACGCGGCCGCGCTCGCCCAGGCCGACCTCGGCCTCGCGATGGGCACCGGCACCGACGTCGCGATCGAGGCCAGCGACCTCACGCTGGTCCGCGGTGACCTGCGCGCGGCGGCGGACGCGATCCGGTTGTCACGCCGGACGCTGCGCACGATCAAGGGCAATCTGTTCTGGGCGTTCGCCTACAACATCGGGGCGCTGCCGCTGGCGGCGGCAGGCCTGCTCAACCCGATGATCGCGGGCGCGGCGATGGCCTTCAGCTCGGTGTTCGTGGTCAGCAACAGCCTGCGGCTGCGCGGCTTCCGCTGACCGGCGTTCAGAGGCACGGTGGCCGGTAGCCGTCGATGCGCAGACCCCGGAAGTCGAGCTTGTTCGGGGTCTTGCCGACGAAGACGAAGCCCCGTGCCTCTGCCAGCGCCGAAGCGAACGAGTAGGACGGCTTGCCCAGCTCGGGCAGGAACGTCCACTGGGCGGGGGAGAAGCTGAAGAACTTGGTCACGCGCTTGCCGCCGGTCGACGGGACGAGGGTGAGCCACTTGTCGCCGCCGCTCCAGTGCGACGCGGGCCGCAGCTGGACGTACAGGTCGTCGGTCGCGCTGTAGGTCATCCAGAAGCCCGACGACTTGGCCAGGTCCGCCTGCGCCTCGAACTGGTTGCCGAGCCAGACGACGACCACGTGCCACTCGGCGTTCAGGAAGGTCACCTTGGCGGCGTAGCGGTCCCGCTCGCGCACGAGCAGGCTCCCGGTGGCCGGGACGGTGGTGCCCTCGCCGCTGGCGATCCACTGCTGCAGCCGGTCGATCGACGGTGTCGCGCACTCGCAGCCAGGACTCGCCGTCGCCGGGCCGGGCAGGGAAAACGCCAGCAGGCAAGCGAACACGGAGACCACCGCACGACCGAAAAGGCGCATCTCACGAAATGTAGAGGCGCGCGTCCAGGTTGTCTAGACCATGCTGCCGGGTGGAGAAGATCTCCACCCGCGGATACGGCGTGCGCCTCAAGACCCGGGCGGTGGTCCGGACCTAACTTCGGGGTACATCGAAAAACCCTGGAGGGGAACACATCATGAGTGGCGTCACGCAGATCGTGCTCATCGTCGCGGTCATCGGCTACGTGCTGGTCAGGCGGATGGCCGGGCAACCGGCGGAGGCCAAGCGGATGCTGGTGCTGCCGGCGATCCTGGTGGTCATCGGCCTCTCGGACATCGGCTCGGTCACCCGATCGGGGATCGCGCTGACGTTCCTGGTCGTGACCACCGCGCTCGGCGTGGCACTCGGCGCGCTGCGCGGGCTGAGCATCCGGCTGTATCACCAGGACGGCCTCGTCTTCATGCGCTACACCTGGGTGACCGTGCTGCTGTGGGTGGCCAACATCGGCGTCAAGGTCGGGTCCGGCGCGCTGCTGGCCGCGCTCGACAAGGGGACGGATTCGAACAACGCGATGTTCGTGTCGCTCGGCCTCGGGCTGCTCGCCGAAGGTGTCGTCGTGCTGGCGAAGGCACTGCGCTCGGACCACCAGATCGTCTGGAAGACGGGCAAGGACGGCGCGCCGCACGAGCGGTCGCCGTTCCTCGACGACCTTCAGCGGCGCGCGAGCCGTCGCGGCTAGCTACGCTGAGCGACGATGACCGACGACGCGAAGGAGCCGGGGACGCGCGGGCCCCGGTTCACCGACGAGTGGCTGCGCCCCTTCATCATGGGCACGCTGGTCGTGGTGACGGTGGTGCAGTTCACCACGCATCCGCTGATCGCCCCGCCGCTCGCGATCGCGCTGCTGGTGGTCGTCTCGGCCATCACCATCGGCACGCTCTTCTCGTGGCCGCCGAGTGCGACCTTCCCGATCGCGCTGGCGTTCGCGGTGTGCTCGGCCGTGCTGCTCGCGGTCGCGCAGTCGACACTGGCGCCCGCGTTCGCGTTCGTCGCCAGCGGCAGCGCGGGCGCCCGGCTTCGCACCCGGGTGGCGATCGGGGTGGCCGTCACGGGCGCGCTCATCGCGGTCGGCGCCGTGCTGCTGGTCGACGAGCTCCACCCGCTCGACCGGCAATGGCCGTGGTGGCTCGGGTTCGCGGCCGCCGCGCCGGTCTACATGGGCATCGCCCGCCGCGAACGGCGTGAAGCGCTGCTCAGCGCCGAGCGGGCGGTCCGCTCCGAAGCCCGCGAGGCCGCGCTGCTGGAACGCGGGCGCATCGCGCGCGAGATCCACGACGTGCTCGGGCACTCACTGTCCGGCATCGCGATGCAGCTGGACATGGCGGATGCCTTGTACGGCAAGGGACGCGGTGACGAAGCCACCCAGGCCGTGCGCCGCGCGAGGGCACTCGCGGTCGACAGCATCACCGAAACCCGGCACGCGATCCACGCGCTGCGCGAGGACACCCTGCCGCTGGAGCGGACACTGGAACTCATGGCGACAGGGGAGGGCGTCGCCTTCGAGATCGACGGGACGCCGTCGCCCGTGCCGAGCGAGGTCGCGCACGCGGTGATCCGCGCCGCGCAGGAGGCGCTGACCAACGCGGCCAAGCACGCGCCGGGCGCCGACCGTTCCATGAAACTGGGCTTCGCGGGCGAAACCGTCTCGCTCACCATCGAGAACGGCCCCGCCCGCAAGCCCGCCGACCCAGGGCTCGCCGGCGGCGGGCTGGGCCTGCCGGGGATGCGCGAGCGCGTCGCGCTGCTCGGTGGCACACTGCGAGCCGGACCGTCCTCTGTGGACGGCTGGACGGTCGAGCTGGAGGTGCCCCGATGACGATCTCCCTGCTCGTCGTGGACGACCAGGCCTCCGTCCGCGAGGCGCTCGCGGTGATGCTCGACCTCGCCGACGGCATCCACGTGGTCGCCACGGCCACCAACGGCAAGGAGGCCGTCGCCGCGGTCGCCGAGCATCACCCCGACGTGGTCCTGATGGACCTGCACATGCCGGTCATGGGCGGCGCCGAGGCCACCGGCCACATCCGCGCGGCCAGCCCGGACACCCAGATCGTCGTGCTCACCACGTTCGACGACGACGATTCGATCCTCGCCGCGCTGCACGCGGGCGCGAGCGGCTACCTGACCAAGGAAGCCGACCGCGCCAAGATCGAGCAGGCCGTGCGCAGCGCCGCGTCGGGGCAAGCCGTGCTCGCCCCCGAGGTCCAGCGCCGCCTGCTGTCTCTCGCGAGCCGCCCGGCCCGCGTGGAGGAGACCTTCACGCTGACCGCGCGGGAGCGCGAGATCCTCGGCCTGATCGGCGAAGGCCTGCGCAACCCGGAGATCGCCGCGCGCCTGGTGATCAGCGAGGCGACCGTCAAGACGCACATCAACAACCTCTTCGCCAAGGCCGGTTTCCACTCGCGCGCCGACGCGGTCAGGTACGCGCTCGGGCGCTAGACCTTGCGCGGGAACTTGGCCACGAACTCGTTGCTGCCCTTGTAGGACAGGTAGACCTCGACGGCGCTGATCCCGCCCGCCGGGCCAGGCTCGGTCCAGCCGAACTTCCTCGCCTCGTTCGTCGCGGTGCGCGTCTGGATGTCCAGCAACCGGCTGCCCGAGTAGAACTTGAACGTCACGGTCGTGCTGCCGGCCGGTTCGCGGTCGAACACCGCGCCGCTCACCCCGACCGAGCGCTCGTACCAGGTGAACGTGCCGTCGACCGTCCCGCCGTCCCGGCTGGCGGTGTCGCCGCCGAAGTCCGACTTGGGGTAGGCGGCGGACGCGGTCCCGGCGGTCGCGGCCAGCAGGGCGAGCGTGGTGATGGCTACGGCTGTGCGCCTCATGAGCGTGGTTCTCCTTGATGATCTTCCGTACCGACGCCCGCATGGTAGCCGTGCGGGGACCGGCTTTCGGGCGCTTTTCCGCGGCAAGCGATCTGGGCGGAATCTGGGCGGGACCTGTGCTAGCCGCCGGCACCGCTACGCCACGCGGCGCAACTTCACGCCGGATCGGTTGCGTTCGGCCGGAACGCGGCGATGCTCAGTTCAGTAGCCTCCGCAGCGAGGTTGGGGGCAGAGGGTCCATGGGGGGACAACAGTGCTGCTGTCTTTACGTTCGCGCGGCCGGATCGCCGCGCTCACCTCGATCAGCGCCTTACTGGCCGTCTTGACCACGGGTGTCGCGAACGCGGCCCCGCCGTCCAACGACGACTTCGACAACTCGACGGCGATCACCGCGCTGCCGTTCAGCGTGCAGCAGGACACCAGCGAAGCCACCAAGGGCGGCGACGACCCGTTCGCGTGCCAGGGCTACAACGCGGAAGGCAGTGTCTGGTTCCACTACACCGCGACCGAGACCGGGCTGCTCCGCGCCACGACCGCGGGCAGCGACCACCGGACCGTGCTGTCCGCGCTGGTCGGCCTGCGCCACGAGCTGCGGGGTGTGCGCGACGGCTGCTACAGCGGGCAGGACGCACAGATCACCTTCGCCGCGACCGCCGGGACGACCTACCACTTCCAGGTCTCCGGCTATGACGTCGCCGGTGGTGCGCTGAAGTTCGCCGTGGACACCATCGCACCCGCTCCCAACGACGCCTTCGGGCGGGCCGAGGCCATTTCCAGCCTGCCTGCCACGAAGACGCCGGACCTTTCGACCGCCTCGTTCGAGGCCGACGAGCCGGATTCGACGTGTGTTTACAACGAGACCGAGCCTTCGGTCTGGTACGCCTACACCACTGCGGGACCCGCGCTTTCGGTGACCGCGCAGACCGAGTCGTACGACACGGCCGTCACCGTCTACACCGGTGGCAGTCTGCCCGAGCTGCGGCAGGTCGCCTGCCAGGCGTACTCGTACGGCAGCCGCGCGGTGTTCCGCGCGAACCCCGGCACGACCTACTACGTCCGTGTCACCGGCGACCACGACCAGCCCGTCAAGCTGGACCTGGCCGAGGCGCCCCCGCTCCAGGCGGAGATCGACCAGGGGCCGTCGAACCCGACCGTGTTCGACAACGTCCGGTTCGCCCCGCATTCCTGGCAGACGATCGACAACCCGCTTTCCGCGGACTGGGATTTCGGTGACGGCACCAAGGCGCCCGCGAGCACCGAGGGGGTCACCCACCACTACGCCGCCGATGGCGTCTATCCGGTCACCATGCGCGCCACCTCGCCCGACGGCCGCACCGCCACCCGGACCACCCAGGTCACGGTGAACACGCACGACGTCGGCATCACCCGGTTCGACACCCCGGGCACCGCGCGTGCGGGCCAGAGCAAACCGATCACGGTGTCCGTGGCGAACGCGCGCTACGGCGAAACGGTGACCGTCGTACTGACCAAGCACGACGGGACGTGGTGGAAGGAGGTCGGCAGGCTGACGCTGGCCGTGCCCGCGCGGCGGGACCGCACAGTGCAGTTCCCGTTCTCCTACACGTTCACGAACGACGACGCGCTCAAAGGCAAGGCCACGTTCCGAGCGGTGGCCGAGCTGCAGTACCCGGTGCAGGACGCACTGCCGGTCGACAACGAGGTGATCGCCATCGCGACGACCGTCAAACCGCGTGCCGCCAGCTTGGTCATGGACTGACTTTCCGAGGGGGAACGAACATGATGCTGTCCAAGAGAACGGCGGTCATCGGCTTCATCGCCGCCGCGATTTCCGTGCTGACGCCCGGATTCGCGCACGCCGCCCCGCCGTCCAACGACGACTTCGACACCGCCACCGCCATCACCGCGTTGCCGTTCCGCACGAACGCGAACACGGCGGGGACCGTCGCGGCCGCCGATGACCCGACGTCGTGCAGCACGCAGGTCACCGGAAGCGTCTGGTACCGCTATACCGCGCCCGCCGACGGCATCGTCCGCACTTCGCGCGGGAGCGGCCGGTACGGGCCGTTCATCGCGGTGTACACCGGCGAGCGCGGCGCACTGACCCAGGTGCCCGGCGCGTGCACGAATCCTTACAACGGCCCGCCGTTCACCACCTTCCACGTCACGGCGGGCACGACCTATCACGTGATGCTGTTCGAAGAGTTCGGCAGCTCGGGCACCGTCGACTTCGACTTCATGTCGGTGCCACCCGAACCCAACGACGCCATCGCGGCCGCGACGGCAGCCGGGCTGCCCGCGGAGTACACGGGCGACCTGACCCGCGCGTCGGCCGAGCCCGGCGAACCGGCGGCGAGCTGTGATCCCGAGGCCGTTCAGTCGGTCTGGTATCGCTACGTGCCGGAGCGCACGAGGTCGGTGAGCGTGGAGAAGGTATTCGGAAAGGCTCCCGCGATCAGCGTGTACCGGGACGGCGCCGAACTGGACTGCGTGCCAGGAGGAAACCACCTGGCGTCGGTGTTCACCGCCACCGCCGGGCAGGCCTACTACATCCGGGTGGCCGACTCCGCCGAACGGGCGGCGTGGTTCGACCTGCGCATCGCGACCGCGCCCGCGTTGCGGCCCAACGGATACTTCACCAACGATCGTCCGTCGGTGTACAGCGAGATCGGCTTCACGCCGACTTCGGGTGACCCGCTCGGGAGGTCACTCGTCAGCGGTGAGGTGCGGTTCGGTGACGGCACCTCCGCGCCCATCACCGGCGGGGAACTCCGGCACCGGTACACAGTGGACGGTACGTATCAGGTCGAGTTCACGGGGTCGACCAACGACGGCCGGACCGGCACCGGTGTCAAGACGCTGAAGGTCGAGACGCACGACGTGAGCCTGACCGGCTTCTCGGTGCCCGCGACCGCCCGCGTCGACCAGACCAAGCCGCTCAAGGTCTCGGTCGTCAACGCCCGCTACGGCGAGACGGTCAAGGTGACCCTGCTCAGGCAGACACCGGAGGGCTATTTCACCGAGGTCGGTGCGCTCACCCAAGCGGTGTCGGCGCCCGGGAAGGTCGACTTCCCGTTCGCGTACACCTACACCGCGGCCGACGCGGCGGCGGGCAAGGTGACCTTCAAGGTGGTCGCCACCCTGGACAACAAGGACGACGCCCGCCCGTCTGACAACGAGCTGATCGCCGCGACCAAGTTCTGAGTCGTGAGTGGTACGGCCGGTTAGAACCGGCCGTACCACTCACGACCCCTGTCAGCCGGTGGTGAGGACGAACGTCGAGCCGGGCTGCTTGACGATGTCTCCCTTCGCGGAGTTGGTGATGGTCACGTTGGTCAGCGTCGCGCTGCCGCGCGCCCCGCTCATCGCGAGTACACCCGCGCCGTTGTTCGACTTGTCGATGCGGACGTTCGTGACCGCCACGTCCGGGATGTTCCCGCCGCCGGTCTTGAACTGGATCCCGTCATAGGTCGAGTCGGCGATGTCGGTGTCGCGGATCGTGACACCCGGGATGTCCAGGTTGGCCGCGAACAGCGTGATGGCGCCGAACTCCTGGTCCTCGTTCCAGAACGCGCCGCCCGTGCGGTAGAGCCCGTTGTTGGCGATCAGTGTCTGCCCGGAGAACGGCAGCGGGTCGTGATCGGTCGCCAGCATGATGCCCGGGTAGTTCATCGTGTCGTAGACGAGGTTGTTCTCGATCTTGTTCCCGTACCCGCCGTAGATCGCGATCCCGTTGGCACGCCAGGGAAGCTGGATCGTGTTGTTGGTGAAGGCGTTGTCGTGGCCGATGTCGGTCGACGGGTCCTTCACGTACTTGTTGGCCCACACCGCGAGCGCGTCGTCGCCGGTGGTGCGGAACGAGGAGTTGAACACGCGGGAGTTGCGGCTGCCGTTGCTCAGGTTGATGCCGTCCGCGTAGGTGTCGCGGATCCGCATGCCGCTGAACTGCAGCCCGTCGGCCGGGCCCCACAGCGCGGGGATGTTGTCGTAGTCCCGGCCGACCCAGACGCCGACGTTGGCGTGCTCGATCCAGACGTTGGAGATCTTGGTGTTCTTGCCGAACCGCCCGTTGAGGCCGACGCCGCCCTCGGCGCCGTCGGGGCCGCCGCGGATGCGCCCGGAGCCGAAGATCGCGATGTCGGAGATCTGGACGTTGTTGTCGATGTCGAACCCGAAGTTGCCTTCGTGCGGATGGTTGATGCCGTGCGCGTTCTGCGGCTCGGTCAGCGTGTAGAACTGCGAGTACCACATGCCCGCGCCGCGGATGCTGACGTTGCTGATGCCCACCTGGTTGTACTGACCGCGGTTCTCCGGGTCGTCGGTGAGGATCTTCTGCTCCTGCCGCCACTGACCGGCCGGGATCCAGACACAGGAGATGACGCCGTTCTGGTCGTCGGTCACCGCGCGCTGGATGGCGGCGGTGTCGTCGCCGCCGTCATCGGGAATCGCGCCGTACTGGGTGATCGACGTGCACTCGGCCGGCTTCTCCGACGGCGGCGCGACCTGCTCGAGGTCCACCAGGTCGACGATGTAGAACGACGCCGTGTCGCTCGCGTCGCGCTGCAGCCGGAACTTGGTGCCCGCCGGGTAGCTCGACGGGAGCAGCGCGTGCGCCTCGTCGAACAGCCGCCGCGCGTCGGCCTGCGGGGTGTTGGTCAACGCCTCGGGGCCGTCGGTGTTGCCGTAGAGCCAGCTGTGTTTCGACGACAGGTTCAGCTTCTGGACGAACGTGTCGTTGACGTACAGGCTCAGCGTCGCGTCGATGCCGCCGCCGTTCGGCGCGTCGGGGATCGAGTTGCGCACGACGATCGAGTTGGCGGCGGCCGCCGAGGTGACCTCGACGAACTGGCCGGTGCCGGTCAGCCTGACCGACTGCCTGCCGGACGACTCGGTCGCGAAGTTCGTGTGCCCGAAGGTGCGCAGCGGGTCGGTGGTGAGCAGGGTTCCCTGGTAGCGCCCGGCTTCCGCCTCGTACTCGGTCCACGGAACGGCGGCGCCGCGTCCGACCACAATGGACTGGGACAGCGAGTTGTTGGTCTCGTTGGTCTCCGCGACGACGCCGGTCGCGTCCGCGGTCGCGGTGATCGTGGCGCCGCCGCTGGTGGCCGTCCACGTGCCGGTGGTGGTCACGCTCGCGGTCGCGCCCGCGTTGATCGGCGCGGTCGTGGTGTCGAGCGTGGTGCCGCCCGCGACCACCCTGGTGACGGTGTTCGCGCCGGTGCCAGTGGTGCCGCGGTTGTGCACCGAAACGGTGAAGCGGACGGCCGTGCCCGCCGCCGGGTTCGGCGGATTCGCCGTCACGGCGAGAACTTGCAGGTCAGGACCGGGTGCTTGCGAGACCACGAGCTGCGAGGACGCGGTGAAGCTGTTGTTGTCCTCGTTCTGCTCGAAGATGGTCTTGGCCGGATCGACCACCGCCGAAGCGCTGTAGCTGCCCATAGCCTTGCGGCCCGCGGACGTCGTGACCGTCGCCGAAGCACCTGAGGCCAGCGCGGCGACCGGCGCGGTGCCGGCGACCGAACCACCCAGCAGGAAGTTGACCGAGGTCGCGCCCGCCGGCGCGGTGCCGGTGTTGCGGACCGTGGCCGACAGCGTGATCGGGTCGGTCTCCGACGGGCTGGCCGGCGACCAGGTCAACGCCGTCACGGTCAGATCGGGGTTGGGCGACGGCGTGCCGACGACCTGCAGCTCGGCGACCTGGCCGCCGGGCGCGCCGCTGTTGGCGGTGAATCGCAGTTGCAGATCGGCGATGCGGCCGGTGACCGGGATCGTCACCGAGTTCTGGTTGGTGGCCGGGTTGAACGCGTAGTTCGCGCCCGCGACCAGCGACGTGAACCCGGCGGCGGACTGCTCACGCCCGAGCACCTCGATGCCCTGCGTCCTGGGGCCCCACACGGCATCCGGGTTGAGCTTGACGACGACCGAGCTGACATCGGCGTTCGCGCCGAGCTTGACGGTCAGCGTCGACGGATAGCCGGACGACTCCCAATAGGTGGCGAGATTGCCGTCGTTCGCGTTGGCCGCGACGAAGTTGAAGGCCGCCGACGACGCCTCGATCGGCTTGCCCCGCGCGAGATCCGTGCCGCCGCCCTGGCCTGCCCTGAGCACGTGGTTGCTGTCGCCGGACACATTGCCCGCGGCGTCACGCGCGCGGACGAAGTACTCGGCCGACGCGGTGGACGGCTGCGTGTCGGTGTAGGTGAGCGCGTCGCCCGCGACGGTCGTCACGAGCGCGTTGTTGCGGTAGACCGCGTACCCGGTCACGCCGACGTTGTCGTTCGCCGCCGACCAGGTGAGCCGGATCTGGCCACCGCCCGGCTCGGTGAACGCGAGGTTCGACGGCGGGCTCGGCGGCTGGACGTCCCCGGTGACCGGCCCGTACACCTCGAACTCGGAGATCTGCGCGGCGGGCCAGCCGGTGTTGCCGGTGATGTTCAGCCGCAGATAGCGCGTGGTCGTCGTACTGAACGTGAGCGAGACGGTGTTGCCGGCCGCAGGGCTGAAATCCTGCCCGGCCAGCGCGCTGACCTCGGTGAACGCGGTCCCGTTCGTGCTGGCCTGCACCCCGAGCGTCTGCCTGCGCGCGCCCCACGAAGCGGGCAGTTTCAGCACGACCCGGTTCACGGCCGTCGCGGCGCCGAGATCGGCCTGCAGCCATTGGGGGAACGCGTTGTTCGTGCTTTCCCAGTAGGTGTTCTGGTCGCCGTCACCGGCGTTGCCGACGGGATAGCCGGGCAGCGCGCTGCTGGCCGACAGGGTCTTGTCCGCGACGAGCCCCGCGGCTTGGGCCGGTGGCGGTGCGGTGCTGGGGGCGGCGGTGGCGGCGGAGACCCCGGCGGCGATCAAACCCGCCGCGAGTAGGGCGCTGAGCAGCTGCTTCCGGTGCATCGTGTCCTCTGATCCTCATTGATGACAGAGACGGGGGAGCCCTGAACTTGCGTGAGCCAGTCGATTTCTTGCGGGGAGAAGTTTAAATGTTGCAGACAGATCACCGGTTCGTCAACGCCCTGTTCCCCGCCGCCGGATCCGGGTCGTGAGTGTTGCGGGCGGTTAGAGCGAACCGGTATTCGACGACCTGCCCGTGACGTGGCCTTGGCTGGCGTGCACGGGTGGGGCTTGTGTCACGCTCAGCGGAACGAAAGTGACTTATGTGTGGTGGTGTGTGGGAAACGTGGCGTTCAACGCTCCGTTTCCCACACCCCGGGCCCCGGTCTGGGTGACGCGGGCGGCCCTTGTCACCCAGAGCGTTGCAAGGGCGACCCTTGTCACGTGCCCAGGGTGGACGAGCTCGAGCGAGTGGAAGAATTTCTGCATCTAACGGAGCAAACCTTCCACTCGCGCCGAGACTCGGGCGGTAGGTAGCCAGGTACCGGTCCGCTAGAACCGGCCGGAACACTCACGACCCCCAAGGAGCGGCGGGCCCTGGCATGATCGGGTCGCTCACCAGTGGGAGGAAACGAATGCCGTTCGTGGAGATCAAGCTCGCCGAGGGCCGCGACCCCGAGATGCTCCGGGCTTGCCTCGCCGCGGTGCACGACGCCGTGCGTGACAGCCTCGGCGTCGACGATCAAGCCATCAGGGTGCACATCACCGAGTTCAAGCCCGAGCTGTGGAGCGCGGGCGGGGTGACGATGGCCGAGCGCAGGGCGCAGTCCTTGTGAAGCTGAGCTAACAAGGAACTGCAGAAACTCGCGATGGACCGCACAGCGGGTGGCGGGCGAGACTTCGCGCCATGAAGGCATTGGTCAAAGTGGACCGAGCACCCGGACTGCAGCTCACCGACGTGCCGGACCCGGTCGCCGGGCCAGGCGACGTCGTCGTCCGCGTGCTGCGCACCGGCATTTGCGGTACCGACCTGCACATCGAGGCCTGGGACGCCTGGGCGGCGAAGACCATCGAGGCGCCGCTGGTCGTCGGGCACGAGTTCGTCGGCGAGGTGGTCGAAATCGGCCGCGCGGTGACGTCCGTGCAGGTCGGTGACCTGGTCAGCGGCGAGGGGCACCTCGTGTGCGGCAGCTGCCGCAACTGCAAGGCCGGGCGCAGGCACCTCTGCGCGAGAACGCGCGGGCTCGGCGTGCACACCGATGGCGCGTTCGCGCAGTACGCCGTGCTGCCCGAGCAGAACGCCTGGGTGCACCGGACCCCGATCGACCTCGACATCGCCGCGATCTTCGATCCGCTGGGCAACGCCGTGCACACCGCGCTGTCGTTCCCGGTGATCGGCGAGGACGTGCTGATCACCGGCGCCGGGCCGATCGGCATCATGGCCGCCGCCATCGCGAAGCACGCGGGCGCGCGCAACGTCGTCATCACCGACGTCAGCGAGCACCGCCTCGAGCTGGCGCGCAAGGTCGGCGTCGACCTGGCGCTCGACGTCTCGGCCGCGACCATCGCCGACGCGCAGGCCAAGCTGAAGATGGCCGAGGGCTTCGACGTCGGCATGGAGATGAGCGGGCGCCCCGAGGCGCTTCGCGACATGATCACCAACATGTCCCACGGCGGCCGGATCGCGATGCTCGGGTTGCCCGCGAGCGACGTCTCGGTCGACATCGCCGCCGTGGTGCTGAAGATGATCCAGCTCAAGGGCATCTACGGCCGCGAGATGTTCGAGACCTGGTACTCGATGTCCGTGCTGCTGCAGGCCGGGCTGGACATCGCGCCGGTGATCACGCACCGGTTCAGCCACACCGAACACGAGAAGGCGTTCGCGACGGCCAGGGAAGGCCGTTGCGGCAAGGTCATCCTGGATTGGACGGAGAACTGATGTACGGCGCGATGCGCGACGACCTCAAGGCCGGGCTCGCCGAGATCCGGGAAGCCGGGCTGTACAAGGGCGAGCGGGTGATCCAGAGCCCGCAGCGGGCCGCGGTCAGCGTGACCGGCGGCGAGGTGCTGAACTTCTGCGCCAACAACTACCTCGGCCTCGCCGACCACCCGGCGCTGATCACGGCCGCGCACGAGGCGCTCGACCGCTGGGGCTTCGGCATGGCCTCGGTGCGGTTCATCTGCGGGACGCAGCAGCCGCACAAGGAGCTCGAAGCGAAGCTGTCCGAGTTCCTCGGCACCGAGGACACCATCCTCTACAGCTCCTGCTTCGACGCCAACGCCGGCCTGTTCGAGACCCTGCTCGGCGAGCAGGACGTGATCATCTCCGACGAGCTCAACCACGCGTCGATCATCGACGGCGTGCGGCTGTGCAAGGCGAAGCGGATGCGCTACCGCAACCGCGACGTCGCCGACCTGGAGCAGCGCCTCCAAGAGGCGGCGGGCGCGCGGTACCGGCTGATCGCCACCGACGGCGTGTTCTCGATGGACGGCTACCTCGCGCCGCTCGACAAGATCGTCGAGCTGGCCGAGCGCTACGACGCGCTGGTCATGGTCGACGACTCGCACGCGGTCGGCTTCACCGGCCCGACCGGGCGCGGCACGCCCGAGCTGTTCGGCGTGCGGGACAAGGTCGACATCGTGACCGGCACGCTCGGCAAGGCGCTCGGCGGCGCGAGCGGCGGCTACACCTCGGGCCGCGCGGAGATCATCGAGATGCTGCGGCAGCGTTCGCGGCCGTACCTGTTCTCGAACTCACTGGCGCCGTCGATCACCGCGGCCGCGCTCGCGACGCTGGAGTTGCTCGAGAAGTCGGGCGAGCTGCTGGAGCGGCTGCGCGCCAACACCGAGCTGTTCCGCCGCCGCATGACCGAGGAGGGCTTCGACCTGCTGCCCGGCGAGCACCCGATCATCCCGGTGATGATCGGCGACGCCGCGAAGGCGGGCAAGATGGCCGATCTGCTGCTCGACCAGGGCATCTACGTGGTCGGCTTCTCCTACCCGGTGGTGCCGCACGGCAAGGCGCGCATCCGGACCCAGATGTCGGCCGCGCATTCGGCCGACGACATCCACCGTGCGGTCGACGCGTTCGTCACCGCGAGGTCCATGATGGACTGATGATCGATCCGCGACGGCTGCGGGTTCTGCGTGCGCTCGCCGACCACGGCACCGTGACGGCGGCGGGCCGGGCACTGCACCTGACCCCGTCCGCGGTGTCCCAGCAGCTGGCCGCGCTCGAAGCCGAGTGCGGCCAGCAGCTGTTGCGCCGCTGGGGCAGGCGCGTCTCGCTGACCGCCGCCGGTGAGCTGCTGGTGGTGCACGCGAACGCCGTCGCCGCCGAGCTGGAGCGCGCGCAGGCGACGCTGGCCGAGCTGGGTTCCGGCGTGCGCGGCCTGGTCCGCCTGGCGAGTTTCGCCTCGGCCATCACCACTGTGGTCGCGCCCGCTATCGGCGCGCTGCGCACGTCTTCGCCGGGCGTGTCCGTCCAGGTCCAGGACGCCGAGGGGCACGCGAGCATCCCGCTGCTGCTCGACGGCGAGGTCGACTTGGCGATCACCGAGGAGTACCGGCTCTCGCCGCGCACCCACGAGGGCAGGCTCACCCGCACGCCGCTGTATGTCGAACCGTTCGACGTGGTGCTGCCGTCGGCGCATCGGCTCGGCTCGGAGTCCGAAGTGGACATAGCGGAGCTGGCCGACGACGAGTGGATCGCGCCCAGGGAGGGCAATCCCTGCCGGGACGTGCTGGAGATCGCCTGCGCGAATCCACGCATCCGCCATGTGTCCGACGACTTCCGCGCGATCACGACGCTGGTCGCCGCCGGTGAGGGCGTGGCGCTGGTGCCGCGCAACGCGGTCACCGCCGTGCCCGGCGCGGTCGCGATCCCGCTGCGCGGGGAGGCGCCGTTGCGGCGGGTTTTCGCGGCGGTCCGACGGGGGAGCGCCGACCACCCGCTCATCAAGACGGTGCTCGGCGCGTTGCTGACGGCGGCGTCCTAGGACACGGCCTCGCCGAAGAACCCGACCAGCCCGTCCCAGGCCTGGGTGGTCCGGCGGCGGTCCCACCACGACCGGAACGGCGTCGACGCCATCGCGTGGCGGGTGTACGAGGTCATCGCCGCGCGGTAGACGTGCTCGGTCTGGTCCCAGGTCAGGCGTTCCTTGCGCCACGCCAGCACGAGGCGCATGCGCATCGGGTCGCCCTTCAGCGGCTTGACGACCATGCCGGGCAGCTCGGGCGCGGTCGGCTCGACCAGCTGGACGGCCTGGCCGGCGGCGATGAGCTGGCGGCCGCCGCCGTTCGGGCATTCGAAGCGGATCTTCGGCGTGAAACCCGCGCGGTGCGTGGCCGCGCGCAGCGAGGTGAGGGAGCCGTCCTCGGGACCGGGCGGGCCGATCCAGGCGTCGTCGGCGAGGTCGGCCAGGTCCACTTCGGTCTCCCCGGCGAGCCGGTGCCGGGCGGGCAGGCCGATGAAGACCGGGATCCAGGGGAACAGCACGCGGTGCCCGAGGTGCTTGGCCAGCGGCACTTCCTGGTCGTCGGACATGGCAATGACGGCGATGTCGAGCGTCGCGTGCGCGAGTGCCTGCGCCAGCACGGAACTGGACGGTTCGATGTGGACGGTCAGCTCGATCGAGGGCAGTGCCTCGTCCAGTCGCTCGATGAAGGTCGGCAGACAGTCCATTTGGGACGATCCGAGCCGGACGGGGCCGTCGCCCGCGGTGCCGAGCACGTCGGCCTCGAAGCGGTCGAACTCCAGCAGCAGCACCAGCGCCCGCCGCAACGTCTGCTCGCCGACCGGGGTCGGCGTGACCCCGGTGTGGCTGCGCACGAACAGCGGGGTGCCGATCTGCCGTTCGAGACGCTGGAGCAGCGAGGTCAGCGACGGCTGGGACATGCCGAGCGCGGCGGCCGCCTGCGAGAGGCTGCCCGCCTCGGCGATGGCGCAGATCGCCCGCAGATGCCGGATCTCCAGTGCCATAGCCGGAGTCTATCGCCGCCGCTCATTACCCCCGGCGCGTGCGCGGTGCGACGGTACGGCGAACCCGACGCACGAGGAGAGCCGATGACCGACCGGACCCGCCCCGACCTGAACGCCCTGCTGGCCGCGAAGGGTTTCCGAGACTGGATCCGCGAGGGCTGGGAGCCCGACGCCGAAGTGGTGGAGAATCCGCCGGGCACCGCCGAGGCGGCCGCGGCCCACCGTGCCCGGCTGGCCGCCGAGCTGCCGGGACGCCGGATCGCGCTCGCGGCCGGGCGCGCGAAGGTCCGGGCCAACGACACGTTCTACGAGTTCCGCGCGGACAGCGACTTCGTCTGGCTCACCGGTTGCCAGCGCGAAGGCGCGATCGTCGTGATCGAAGACGACAAGGCGGTCCTCTACGTCCCGAAGCCCGCCGAGCCGGACGAGCCCGACTTCGTGGGCGACGCGAACAACAGCCCGCTGTGGGTCGGCTCCGCGCCCGGCCCGCGCGCGTACGGCGAGGCTCTCGGCATCGAATGCCGTCCGCTGGAGGACCTCGCCGCCGGGCTGCGCGGCCTCAACCCCGCGGTGCTGGTCGGCGCGGGTGTCGACCCGATGCTCGACGCGTTCGGCTTCGGCCACAGCGAGCGGCTGCGCACGGTCCTCGCGGAGCTGCGGCGGATCAAGGACGACTGGGAGATCGGGCAGCTGCGCGGCGCGGTCGACGCCACCGCCCGCGGGTTCGCCGACGTGCTGGCCGCGCTCCCGGAAGCCGTGCGCGGCGGCGGCGAGCGCTGGCTGCAGGGCACTTTCGACCGGCGTGCCCGTGCTGAAGGCACCGGCCCCGGCTACACCTCGATCATCGCGGCCGGTCCGCACGCGCCGATCCTGCACTGGACGCGCTGCTCCGGCCCCGTGTCCGACGACAGCCTCATCCTGCTGGACGCCGGAGTCGAGCTGGATTCCTTGTACACGGCGGACATCACCCGCACCTTCCCTGTCGGCGGCGAGTTCACCGACGCCGAGCGCAAGGTGTACGACCTGGTGCACCAGGCCCACGTCGCCGCGCTGGCCGAGGTGCGGCCCGGGCAGGACTACGGCGCGTTCCAGGCGACGGCGCTGCGGGTGATCGCGACGGGCTTGCACGACTGGGGCCTGCTTCCGGTCTCGGTGGACGAGGCGCTGTCGGCCGGCGGGCAGCAGCACCGGCGCTACATCGTCTGCGGCACCGGGCATTTCCTCGGCCTGGACGTCCACGACTGCGCCGCGTCGAGCCCCGCCGCTTACCGGCAGGGCGTGCTGGCCGAAGGCATGGCGCTGGCCGTCGAACCCGGCCTGTACTTCCACGCGACCGACCTCACGGTCCCGCCCGAGCTGCGTGGCGTCGGCATCCGCATCGAGGACGACGTCGTGGTCACCCCCACGGGTCACGACCTGCTGTCGGCGGCGTTCCCCTCGACCGCCGCCGAAGTCGAGGCCTGGGTCCGCGCCGCGTGATTTAGCGGGCTTTATCCCGGGTGCTTTTCCCGGGATAAAGCCCGCTAAATCCCGTTCTCAGTAAGCGATCGTGTGCCCGGCCAGTATCTGCTTGGCCACACCGCTCGTCGACAGCCCGTCCGCAGGCCGGTCGACCGTGAAGTACTCCCGGAAGTCCTGGCTGAACCGCCGCGTCATCAACGCGATCGTCCTGTCCCAATTCCCGCCGTCCGGCCCGTTCGACGCCCACAGGTCCAGTAGCGACGACCCGACCCGCCCCTGCACGGTGTCACCCCGATCCCAGCCAGGAGTGGAGGCGTCATTGACGAAGCTGTACGAAGCCCCGCTGTCGAACACATAGCGGTAGTCGCCCAGCGCATAGGCCGCGACAGCGTCGGCGAAACCTTCGGTCCACGCGCACGACGTCGAGCTGCTCCGCTCGATGTAGTGCGGATTGCACCCGGTCACCACGGGAAAACCGTGACCGTAGAGCTGCCACTGCAGCCAGTGCCCGGCTTCGTGGAGCACGAGGTGCTTCGAGTCGGGCATGGTCGCGCCGAGGAAGACGTAATTGGTGCCCCCGTAATCCCAATAGCCGCCGTCCGCGACCTGCGGGTCCCAGACGAAGGTGATCTCGTCGCACCGGCCGTCGGCCTGCCGGGCCGTCCAGCAGCCCGACACCGGGTTGGCGCGCTTCCAGTACAACAGGTTGAGCGTGTCGACGACCTTCCACGCGCGTTGCAGCGAGGCGGGCACCTTGACGGTGCCGAGGTTCACCGTGCCACTCACATTGGTGCGGTGCGGCGAGTCGAAGGTGTACTCGGCGGTGTTGTCCGCGGCCTTGATCACCCGCCAGGTCGCGGTGCTGCTCGACCGGAACCGGACGTAGGCCTCGGTCAGCGATCCGTTGGCGCAGGCGGAAAAGCGGCCGTCGGACGCGCCGGTGATCCCCGAGGCGAGACGCGTCGTGGCGCCTGAGGTGCGGCCCCAGAGTTCCCAGTTCGCGTTGCGCGCGACCTGGGTGCGCAGCGGCTTCGCGGTCCCGGCCTCGGCGTCGAGATGGTCGTAGGCGAGCGTGCCCGTCAAGCAGGCGGACGCGGGCGCGGCCGTGGCTGTGGCTGTGGCGGGGACGAGCACGGTCACGAGGGTCGTGGCGAGTGCCGCGCCGAGCGCGCGGAGCCTGCTGCCGGACGATGAGGGTCTGCGGAGCAACTGCACGTGTTTCTCCTCGCTCAAGATGGGTGTGTCGCCGGTCACACGCCGGTTGGTGAAGGAGTTTCACCCCGCCTGGTACCGGTCACCATCGCGTCGCCCCATCGGCCGCGGCTATGCCCTCGTTGTCGTGGGCGCGTGGCATGATGATCGCCAAAGCGAACGACGTTCGTACGGTTTGCCGAACGCTGAGGGAGACGTGGTGGAGGACGAGGCACCCTCGATCCGGGACATGCTGGCGGTCAACCTGCGGGCCGCAAGGTCGGCGCGCGGCCTGTCGCTCTCGGAGCTGTCGAGGCGTTCGGGTATCGGCAAGGCCACGCTCTCGCAGCTCGAATCCGGCGGCGGCAATCCGACGATCGAGACGGTGTTCAGCCTCTCCCGGGTGCTCGAAGTGGCGATCTCCGACCTGCTCGACCGGCGCGCGGGCGGCGCGTTCACCGTGGTCAGGGGAGCCGACGTCGAAGTGCTCCGCGGCGAAGGCGTCGACCTGCGCCAGCTGCGCCGGATCGAAGCGGGCGACGGGGTTTTCGAGCTGTACGACCAGGTCGTGCGCGGTGACGCGGCCCAGCGCTCGCAGGGGCATGTCGGGATCGAGCACACGATCGTGCAGACCGGGCGGCTCCAGGTCGAGGTCGCGGGCCGGACGGTCGAGGTCGGCCCCGGTGACTACGTGGCGTTCGACGCCCGCGAGCCGCATTGCTACACCGCGCTCGAGGCGCCGGTCCACTCGGTGCTGTTGTTGCAGTACCGCGCGGACGAACGGCTCGACGGCCAAGCGCACCCCGTGCTGAACGGTTGACACCCTCCCGGCACTCGACTTACCCTCCGATCGTTCGCTTTATCGAACGTCGGAGGCTCAATGAACCGAACGCGGGTGGTGGTGCTCGGCGCGGGCATCATCGGGTCCGCGTGCGCGCGTGAGCTGAGCCTGGCCGGCTTCGACGTGCTCGTCGTCGACCGCGGCAGACCGGCGGGTGGCACCACATCGCACGGCGAGGGCAACATCCTGGTGTCCGACAAAGGCCCCGGCGCCGAACTCGCGCTCGCGCGGTTGTCGGCGCGCTTGTGGCCCTTGGTCGTCGCCGAACTCACCGCCGAAGACCCGCATGCGGCGATCGAGTACGACCCCAAGGGTGGCATCGTGGTCGCCACGACCGACGGCGGCGCGGCCTCCCTCACCGCGTTCGCGAAGTCGCAGAGCGAGGCCGGTGTGGTCGCGAACCCCTTGTCCGCCAACGAAGTCGCCGCCGCCGAGCCCGCGCTCACCCGTGATGTGACGGCGGCGTTCCACTACCCGCAGGACGCCCAGGTGCAGCCCGCCGGAGCCGCTTTGGCGTTGCTGGGTTCCGCTTTGCGCCACGGCGCCCGGCTGCGCGCCGACACCGAAGTGCTCGGCTCGGTCGTCGCGAACGGCCGGATCACCGGCGTCCGTGTGCCGGGCGAGGTGCTCGGCGCCGACGTGGTGGTGAACGCGGCGGGCCCGTGGGCGGGGGAGTTGTCGGCTCGCCTCGGCTCGCCGATCGCGGTCCGGCCGAGGCGCGGCGAGGTGCTGGTGACCATGCCGATGCCCGGCGTCGTCCGGCACAAGGTCTACGACGCCGACTATGTCGGTGCGGTCGGCGCCGGGTCCGGCGAGCTGCAGACCTCCGCTGTCGTCGAGTCGACTTGGGGTGGCACCGTGCTGATCGGCTCGTCACGCAGGCGCGTCGGCTTCGACGCCACCATCCGCCCACAGGTGCTGAGCGCCATCGCCGCCAAGGCGGTGCGGCTTTTTCCGGCGCTCGCCGACGTCGCGGTGATGCGCGCGTACGGCGGGTTCCGGGCCTATGTGGACGATCATCTGCCGGTGCTCGGCGAGGACCCGCGCGTCGCGAATCTGTGGCACGCCACGGGACACGAGGGCGCCGGTATCGGCTTGAGCGTCGGCACCGGGCTGCTGCTGCGTGAGTCTTTGACCGGGGCGACGCCGTCGATGCCGCTTGAAGAGTTCACTGTGGACCGTCCGGCGGTGCTCGCGTGACGACGATCCGGATCACCGTCGACGGCGAACCCGTGACCGGCCTCGACGGCCAATCGGTGGCGGGCGTACTGCTGGCCTCAGGACGGATGTCTTGGCGCACCACGCGTTCCGGTGCGCCGCGTGGCGTCTTCTGCGGTATCGGCGCCTGTTTCGACTGCCTGCTCACGGTCAACGGCGTGCCCGATGTCCGCGCCTGCAGGCGGTCCGCGGCCGACGGCGACGAGATCCGCACCCAGACCCGGCAGGAGGACGCGTGAAGCACGTGGTGATCGTCGGCGCCGGGCCCGCCGGTCTCGCGGCGGCCGAGCACGCGCTGCGCGCCGGAGCCCGGGTCACGATCCTGGACCAGTCGGAGGTTCCCGGCGGCCAATATCACCGCGGGCAGGCGAACTTCGACTCCCTGCTGGCCCGATGCGAGTGGTGGCCGAGCGGCACGGTCTGGGCCGTCGAACCGGAACTCCGGCTCCACGTCCTGCGCGGGCCCGCCGACGGCACCGATCGGGAACGGCTCACGCTCACTCCCGACGCTGTGGTCCTGGCGACCGGCGCGCACGACCGGACGTTGCCGTTCCCCGGCTGGCACCTCCCCGGCGTCTACACCGCGGGCGCGGCGCAGGCCCTGGCCAAGGGGGAACGCGTGGCGATCGGCCGCCGTGTGCTCGTCGCCGGTGCCGGACCGTTTCTCCTACCCGTAGCGGAATCCTTGCTTAAGGTGGGCGCCGAAGTCGTGGCCGTACTTGAGGCCAATCCTCTTGCGACTGTCCTCAAAGGATGGTCTTCACCTGCTGCCGTTCGCCCGGACAAGGCGGGCGAGCTGATCCGGTACGCGATGGCGCTGGCCCGGCACCGCATCCCGTACGGGATGGGCAGGGTGGTCGTCGAGGCACGGGGCGACGACCGTGTCCGGTCGGTCGTGACAGCCCGGGTGCGCGCGGATTGGTCGGTCGTCGCGGGTAGCGAGCGGACGTACGAGGTCGACGCCGTCTGCGTCGGCCACGGTTTCGTCCCGCAGCCCGAACTGGCCGTCGCCGCCGGGTGCGCGCTCGACGGCGGCTTCGTGCGCGTCGACGCGGCGCAGCGCACCACGGTCGGTGGCGTCTTCGCGGCCGGGGAGATCACCGGCATCGGCGGCGCGGTCACCGCGGCGGCGGAAGGCGCGGTCGCCGGTCGCGTCGCCGCCGGGGGAGAACCGGGTCGTCTACTCCGGGAACGTGATCGTGCCTCGGCTTTCGCCGCCCGGCTGGCGGTCGCGCATCCGATCGGCCCGGCCTGGCGCGGCTGGCTGCGCGAGGACACCATCGTCTGCCGCTGCGAGGAAACCACGTACGGCGAACTCACCCGGGTGTCCGCCGATCCGGCCGCGCCCGGGTCGCACGCGCTCGCACTCGGCACCCGCGCGGGCCTCGGCCCGTGCCAGGGCCGGATGTGTGGACCCACCGTGAGCGAACTCTGTGGCTTACCCGAACGCCACCACCGCCCGATCGCCCAGCCGATCCGGCTGGGCGAACTCGCCGACCAGAAGGAGAATCCCGGATGAGCACCCCCGACCTCGGCGGCGTCGTCGTCGCGACCGCGCTGCCGTACCGCGCGGACGACTCGGCGCCCGCGGGCCTCGCGGTGGACTACGACGCCTACGCCGAGCACTGCCGCTGGCTGGTCGACAACGGCTGCCGCGGTGTCGGCCCCAACGGCTCACTCGGCGAATACTCCTCTTTGACAGACGAAGAACGCCGCCGCGTCGCCCGTACCGCGATCGAGGCGGTCGGCTCCGACGGCATCGTCGTCGTCGGCGTGCACGGCCCCGGTTCCCACCAGGCCAAGCACTGGGCCGAAGCCGCGGCCGAAGACGGCGCGAACGGCCTGCTCTGCCTGCCGCCCACCCTGTACCGCGCCAACCGCGGCGAAGTGCTGGCCCACTTCGAAGCAGTGGCGAGCGTCGGGCTGCCGGTCATGGTCTACAACAACCCCTTCGACACCAAGGTCGACCTCACCCCCGAGCTGCTGTCGGAGATCGCCCAGATCGACAACGTGGTGGCGGTCAAGGAGTTCTCCGGCGACGTCCGCCGCGTGCTCGAAATCCGCGAGCGCGCACCCGGCCTCGACGTGATCAGCGGCGCCGACGACGTGGTGCTGGAGAGCCTGCTGATGGGCGCGACCGGCTGGTTCGCCGGTTTCCCCAACGTCTTCCCCGCCGAGTCGGTCCGCTTATTCGACCTGGCGACCTCCGGCAAGCTCGCCGAGGCTCGCGCGCTGTACGAGCCGCTGGTCGCCGCCTTCCGCTGGGACTCACGCACCGAGTTCGTCCAGGCCATCAAGCTCGGCATGGACCTCGTCGGCCGCTACGGCGGCCCCTGCCGTCCGCCGCGCGGCGCGCTGACGGACGAGCACCGTGTGCAGGTCACCGCCGACATGCGCCGCGCGCTGGCTTCCCTGGGGGTGTCGTAGGTGCGCTCGACCAGGGCGATCACGGCCGTCGACTCGCACACCGAGGGCATGCCCACCCGGGTGGTGACCGGCGGCGTCGGCACCATCCCCGGCGCGACCATGGCCGAGCGCCGCCGCCATTTCATGGCCGAGATGGACGACCTGCGCCGGTTCCTGATGAACGAGCCCCGCGGCCATTCCGCCATGAGCGGCGCGATCCTCCAGCCCCCGTGCCATCCCGACGCGGACTGGGGCGTGGTCTACATCGAGGTCTCCGGCTGCCTCCCCATGTGCGGCCACGGCACCATCGGCGTCGCGACGGTCCTCGTCGAGACCGGCATGGTCGAGGTCACCGAGCCGAAAACCGTGGTCCGCCTGGACACTCCGGCTGGCCTCGTCCACGCGGAGGTCGACGTCCACAATGGCCGCGCCTCCCGCGTCACCCTCCGCAACGTCGCGTCCTTTTTGGCCGACCGCGACGCCGTGGTCGACGTGCCGGGCCTCGGCGAGGTCCGCTACGACCTGGCCTACGGCGGCAACTTCTACGCGATACTCGAACTGTCCCAAGTGGACATCCCGTTCGAGCGTTCCGAAAAGGACCGGATACTGGCGGCCGGCCTGTCGATCATGGACGCGATCAACGCCCAGCGCCCGCCCCGGCACCCGACGGACCCCTTGATCGGCGGCTGCAAGCACGTCCAGTTCCTCGCCCCGGGATCCGACGCCCGCGTGTCCCGCAACGCCATGGCGATCCACCCTGGCTGGTTCGACCGCTCGCCCTGCGGCACCGGCACCTCGGCCCGGATGGCCCAGCTGCACGCCCGCGGCGAGCTGCCGCTGCACACGGCGTTCGAGAACCAGTCCTTCATCGGGACCCGGTTCACGGGGCAGCTGGTCGCTTCGGCCACCGTGGGGGACCTGCCCGCGGTGATCCCCGAGTTCTCCGGCCGGGCCTGGATCACGGGCACGGCCACGTACCTGCTCGACCCGGACGACCCGTTCCCAGCCGGCTTCGTGCTCTGACCGAGCCTCGGGTGTCGTGCGCGTTGCGGGCGGTTAGAACCGCCCGCAACGCGCACGACCCCTGTGTCCCTGGCGAGGGAACGCGCGAGTGGTGACTCTGCTCCGTTGGATGCAGCAGAGTCGTCACTCGCGCGCTTCCTCGAGAGGAGGAGCTCACTCAGGATGACCAGCCGCCCAGGACCTTGGCCTGATCGGTTTCAGGAGTGGTCGAACCAGTCACCGATCGACTTCCACTCATGTGCGTTGCGCCAGCTGGTCTCGCCCCGGGACCAGGCGACGAACGCGGTGACCACATCGTCGGAGTTCGCTGTGAAGGTCTGGTAGTGCTCGGCCGGCCCGCCGGCCCGGTACTCGAGCTGGTAGTCGCCCTCTGGGCGGCGCCGGACCTGGGAGTAGTGGACGTTCGGATCACCGGACGGCGGGTCGTCGTCATATTGGACGATCAAGTACTCCTCAGGCCTCAAACCGTTGACCATCAAGCGGATCATGAACTCGTCCAGGCTGTGCATGGTCATGCCGCTGGATGTACGCATGATGACTTCGCCTGCCACCTCAACCGCCCCCTTTCGCGGACATCACCCTACTTACGGCAGCCCATGGTCCGGCCACAGCCGGGCTGGAAAATCACTAACATCGGTCTGGTGAGCCGTGTTGTCGAAGCCCTGCGGTGGGTGAACCCGTGAGTTCGAAAGAGTTCGGACTGTCCCGCAAGACCCGGCTCAGTCTTTACCTCAGCAGCGCGTTCTTCGTGGGGGCCGCGATCGTCGGGTGCGTGGTGAACGTACTCGGCGACGCGGGCCCCAGTGCGTGGGTGCTGACCGTGGTCATCGCGTTCCTGGGCGGCATGTCGGTGATGGCGTGCTCGGTCGTCAAGTGGACCAATGCGCTCCTGCGCAGCCCCGGCGAGCGCGCGTACTCCGACGATCCGGAGTGACCGGGCGCCTGAGCTAGACGACGTGAACGCCCCGTTCGCAACGATCAACGTTGTGAACGCCCCGTTCACAACGTTCGAACCCGCGCGGGGGCCGTTCGCACCCCTACGGAAGTCTGCTGCACCGGTTCAGGTGGCGACTTTGCGCGAAGCATGCGCTATACAGAGCACATCATGCTTGTTCATGCGTGAAAGGTGCCATAAATGAGCAGAGTTGCGCATTCGCTCGGGTGTTTGGCCGCGGTGGTCACACTCGGGCTGGCGCCCGCCGCGGCCTTGGCCGACCCGGCCGCGGGGCCCGCGGGAAGGCTTGGCGATCTGAGCGGGATCGCCATCGAGGGCGCCACCGTCACCCTGAAATCGGGGGCCGCCGCCGTGCGCGTCAGCTTCCCCGCGGAGTCCGCCGTGCGGGTCTGGCTGGCGCCGGACGGCACGTTCACCGATCCCGCCGGCAGCAAGATCGTGCTGCCGCGCGGCACCAGCCCCGTCACGCCCACGCGCACCGACAAGGGTTCGTACTGGGCTATTTCCACTGGTAAGGCGACTTTGCGCGCCTACAAGCATCCGCTGAAGTTCGCGCTCTACGACGGCGCGGACCGCAAGCAGCTGTGGGCGGAGTCGGCGCCGCTGTCGTGGACCACCAAGACCACCACGCAGAGCTTGAGCCGCGGCGCGACCGAGCAGTTCGTCGGCGGTGGCGAGCAGAACGGCCGCTACAGCCACCGCGGCCAGACGATCAAGATCTTCGCCGATGACAACTGGAACGACGGCGGCGCGCCGAACTCGCAGCCGTTCTACGCGTCGACCGCCGGGTACGGCGTGCTGCGCAACACCTTCGCTCCTGGCAGCTACTCGTTCAACGAGCCGGTGGCGACCACGCATGACGAGCGGCGGTTCGACGCGACCTATGTCGTCGGCGCGGGGCTCAAGGATGTCATCTCGGGGTACACCGATCTGGTGGGGAAGCCTTTCCTGCCACCGATCTACGGCCTCGAGACCGGTGACTCCGACTGCTACCTGCACAACGCCAACCGCGGCGAGCGGCACACGCTCGACGCGCTGAAGGTCGCCGACGGCTATGTCGCCAACGGGATGCCGAACGGCTGGATGCTGGTCAACGACGGCTACGGCTGTGGGTACGAGAACCTGCAGCAGACCGGCGAGGGCCTGCGCAAGGACGGGATGCAGCTCGGCCTGTGGACCGAGAACGGCGTGCCGAACCAGGCCGACGAGGTGAAGGCGGGCGTGCGGGTGCGCAAGCTCGACGTCGCGTGGGTCGGGCCCGGCTACCAGTTCGCGCTCGACGCCTGCGACACCGCGTACAAGGGCATCGAGGACAACAGCGACGCACGCGGGTTCGTCTGGCAGCCGGTGAGCTGGGCGGGCGCGCAGCGGTGCGGCGTGCTGTGGAGCGGTGACCAGTCCGGCTCGTTCGACTACATCCGCTGGCAGATCCCGACCTACGCGGGCGCGACGACCTCCGGTATCGCCTACAACACCGGCGACATCGACGGCATCTTCGGCGGCAGCCCGCAGACCTACGTCCGCGACCTGCAGTGGAAGACCTTCCTGCCTGCCGCGATGACCATGGACGGCTGGGCCTCGGCCGACAAGCAGCCGTGGCGCCAGGGTGAGCCGTACACGTCGATCAACCGCAAGTACCTGATGCTCAAGGAACGCCTGCTGCCCTACACGTACAGCTACTCCGTGCAGGCGCACCAGACCGGCGTCGGCCAGGTCCGCCCGCTGGCGCTCGAGTACCCGGACGATCCGAACGTGTGGACCGACAAGGCGAAGTACGAGTTCCTGTCCGGCACCGACTTCCTGGTCGCGCCGGTGTACGAGAACTCCACCGTGCGCAACGGCATCTACCTGCCCAAGGGCACGTGGGTGGACTACTGGAGCGGCAAGACCTACACCGGACCGACCACTGTGGACGGTTACGACGCGCCGCTGGACACGCTGCCGTTGTTCGTCCGCGCCGGCGCCGTGGTGCCGATGTGGGCCGAGGGCACGAAGTCGTGGCAGACCCGGGACAAGGGCGTGCTCGACCTCGACGTCTACCCCAGCGGCAAGGGCGGGTTCACGCTCACCGAGGACGACGGCGTCACGCGTGGCTACAAGACCGGCGCCCAGGCCAAGCAGGAGTTCACTGTGGACGCTCCGGCGTCCGGTCCCGGCACGGTGACGGTCGGCATCGGCGCGAGCACCGGTTCCTACACCGGGAAACCGGCGTCGCGGAACTACCAGCTGGCCGTCCACACGGGAACCAAGCCGGGTTCGGTGCAGGCGGGCAACGGTGTGCTGCGCCAGTACGGCAGCAAGGCCGAACTGGACGCCGCGCCGTCAGGCTGGTGGTTCGATCCGGCAGGGCAGGGCGTGGTCCGGGTCAAGACCGCCAAGCTCGGCGCCGGCGAGCGCCAGGACGTGCGGCTGATCGGCGCGAGCGCGGTCGGCGGGATCTTCCCGGAGGACAACAAGGGTTCGGTCACGCTGGCCGTGCCCTCGCTGATCGCGCCCGGGCAGTCCGTCGACGGCACGCTGAGCTTCACCAACGGCACGCCGCTGCCCGTGTGGGACGTCGCGCTTTCCTTACCCACCAAGGGTTTCCGCGTTGAGGCCGCGGCGGCTCCCCGATTGGTGATGCCGGGCCAGACGGTCAAGGTGCCGGTGAAACTGACACCCGAGGCGGGGCTCAAGCCGGAGGACTACCAGCTCACCGCGTACGCGACCTATCAGGCCAGGTTCGCCGAGCATCGGGTCACCGACTCGGCGACGGTCACGGTCCCGCACGCGTCCTTGGCGGCGGCGTACGGCAACGTCGGGGTAACCGATGCCGCGCACGCCACGGGCGGCGATCTCGACGGCCAAGGCAGCAGCTTCCGAGCGGAAGGCCTCGCCGAAGCCGGGCTGAAGCCGGGCGCCTCGTTCACGGCCGGGGGAGCGAAGCTCACGTGGCCGTCGGCGGACGGCTCCAAGCCGGACAACGTGGTCGCGGCCGGTCAGACCATCGCCGTGACGGGGACGGGCGCGAAACTGGTGCTGATCGGCACCGGAACGGGCACGGCCAAGGGAACGGTCGTCGTCCGTTACGCCGACGGCACCACCAGCCAGGCCGATCTCGGGCTGCCCAACTGGTGCTGCGTCGACCCGGCCCAGTACGGCGCGGCGACCGTCGCGACGGTGCTGGGCAAGAACACCCGCACCGGCCCGGCGTATCCGACCGTGCCGTACCGGGTGTTCGCGAACACGGTCCCGCTGACCGCGGGCAAGCAGGTCGTGGCGGTGACGTTGCCGTCCAACTCTGCCCTGCACGTCTTCGCGGCGGGTATCGCCTGACCACCCGTGGCCGGGCGGGCGACCATCTCCCCGCCCGGCCACGGGCTTCACGCAACAAGGGGTCGTGAGTGGCTAGGCCGGTTAGAACCGGTCAGAACACTCACGACCCCAAGTGCTTTAGGCGACCAGGACCTCGATGCCCGCCGCTTCGAACGCGGCCAGGGTTTCGGGGTCCGCGTCCGTATCGGTGACCAGGGTGTGCACGCGCTGCGGAAGGCAGATGCGGGCGAAGGCGCGGCGGCCGAGCTTGGAGCCATCGGCGACCGCCACGACGCGTTCGGCGCGCTCGACCATGAGCTGGTTGATGCTGGCCTCGCCCTCGTGGTGGGCGAACGCGCCCGCCTCGGGATCGAAGGCGTCGACGCCGAGGAAGAGCAGGCTGATCGTGAGCTCGCCGAGCACCTTGGTGGCCAGCGGGCCGCTGAGCTCGAAGGACTGGGGACGCGCCACGCCGCCGGTGACCACGATCTTGACGTGCGGCCGGACCGCGAGTTCGTGCGCGATGTTCAACGCGTTCGTGACCACGGTCAACGCGGACAGGTCGGAGCGCAGCGAAAGCGCGCGGGCGACGCCTGCGGTCGTGGTGCCGCCGTTGAGGCCGACGACCATGCCGGGCGTCACGAGCGCGGCCGCGGCGGCGCTGATGCGCTGCTTTTCCGGGACGTGGCGGGCCGTCTTGTAGCGCAGCGGGAGATCGTAGGCGAGGTCGTTGGCGACCGCGCCGCCGCGGGTGCGGGTGAGCAGCTGCTGTTCGGCGAGGTGATCGAGGTCGCGCCGGATGGTCGCGGCCGAGACGTCCAGCTCGGCCGCGATGTCCTCGACCTCGATCTTCTCCCGCTGCCCGAGCAGGTCCAGCAGGGTACTCAGCCGTTCGTGCCGGGCCATCAAGCGATACTCCTAGCGTGCCTCGGGGCTCACGAGCCCGTCATACGGAAATCGTAGCGCGACGGCAGTGTGGCTTCGGTCAACGCGGCCCAAGTGTCCGAAAGCGACGTTTCGCCCTCGCGGATGTTCGGGATCTCGAACCCGTCCTCGAAGATCGCCAACGCCCCCGCCCGATCGCCGAGCGCGAGCAGCGCGCGGGCGTGCAGAAGCCGGGCCCGGCCGGTAGTCAGTCCCTTCACCAGCGACACGACGCGCGCGGGATCGGCCTGCGCCTCCGCGGCCTCCAGTATCAACGGGACCAGCGACGGAGCGAGTTCCAGCGCCCGGTCGTACCAGCGGGGATCCGAAGAAGCGACCGCGAGATTGCGTAGTGCCCAAGGGTTCTCGGACGCTTCGACCGAAGCCTTCCACGCCGCGACGGCCTCGTCGTGCCGACCGGCGCGCCAGCGCGCGACCCCGCGTTGATACCAGGTCAGCCAGTTGTCCGGGGTGTGCTCGAGCAGGTCGGACCAATAGGCGTTGACCAGCGTCGGCGGGGGAGGAGTCAGCGGGTCACCGGTCAGCGGTTCACCGTCGAGCAAAGCGAGCCACGGCTCCTGGTCTGGACCAAGCGACTCGGCGGGGAACGGCGTGCCCGGCAGGTGCGCGATCATCCGCCGGGTCTCCAGCGCGCCCCAGCCGGAACCCTCGTGCAGCAACGGTCCCGGTTCGGCGTCGGCCACCTTCCGCCACGCCTCGAAGCACGACTCGATCGTCTCCTCGGACGGAAGCAGGCGAGCCACCGAGTCCACAGCGGACGTCCACTCCGTACTGTGCGCGGACTCGGCGGTCACCGGGCCGTAGGCCTCCAGCCAGTCCCAGGATTCGCCAGCGGGAAGCCGGAGATGCTCCAGCTGGGTGCGGGCCAGACCGGCTTGGATCTCGAGGTAACCGCCCGCGCCGGGCGCCAGCCACTCCTGCCAGCGCCGTCCGCCCGCCGACTCGCCCCAGACGAACAGCTTGCGTCCGCGCAGCCGGTCGGTCGACACCTGCGCGAGGCCCGAGCCATCGCCGTCGACGGCGGCGATCCACGGGCGCGAGTCCACCTCGAAGAAGTAGTCGGCGGCCGCGTCCGCGCGCGCCGGGTAGGTCAGGTCGCCGGGTACGTCGACCAGGTCGAGCCGCCCGGTGTAGCCGTAGTGCCACGCGCCGGTCGCCGGGGCGAGCACGCGGGTGTCCGGGGTCTGCGGCACGGCGATGTTCGACCACCAGTACACCGGGACCTCATGCGGATGCGGGTTGCGGATCCGCACGCCGACCAGCAGGAAGTCCGAGCCGTCCGGCAGGAAGAAGTCGAGTTGGTACGGCAGGTCGCGGGTGCGTTCCCACTCCCAGAGCCGCAGCACCGGCGTCCCGTCCGGACCGTCGACGCGCGCCGCGAACATAGGCGCGCAGGTCAGTGTCGTGTGACCGGTGGTGCCGAGGTTCCATTCGACGCCACCGGCGAACCACGCGTCACGCAACGCCAGGTTCGCGGGCTGGAACACCGGGTTGCGATACAGCAGCTCGCGCCCGGACGGTTTGTGGAACAGCGAGTACAGCCGCCCGCCCAGCGACGGCAGCACGGTCGCGCGCACGCGGTCGTTCTCCAGCACCAGCGCCGGTAACGACCGCTCCTCGCGCGAGCGCGTGTAGCCGTCCTGCAGATGGCAGGGGAGCACGGTGTCCAGCCGCCCGTACCGCAGGCCGTCCGCCATTTCGGCTGGCAGCTCGTCCACATTGGACACGGACTGTGGCGCGACCGGTTTCACCAGCGGTGGCAACGGGTTCTCCGCGCCGAGTTCGGCGGCGGGCAACCGCACTGAGGTCACATGCAGCTCGGTCATGGAAGCCGGTCACCCGTCGCCTGGTCGAACAGGTGCGCCGCGCCCGTCTTCGGAGCCAGCTCGATCTTCTCGCCGCGCTGCCACGGCGCCATGCCCGGCGTGCGGACCGTCAAGACCTGGCCGCCTGCGGTGCGGCAGTACAGGTACTGGTCGCTGCCGAGTTCCTCGATCACCTCGACGGTCGCGGTCAGCCCGGTGCCGCCGATTTCCCAGCCCTCCGGCCGGATGCCGACGACGATGCCGGGACCCGTCAACGCTGAGCGCTGCTCGGGCGTGAGCGGCAGCCACGAGGAGCCGACGATCGCGCCGTCGCTGTCCACTGTGGTCTCCAGCAGGTTCATCGCGGGTGAGCCGATGAACCCGGCGACGAACACGTTCACCGGGCGTGCGAACAGTCCGACCGGGGTGTCGCACTGCTGCAGGATGCCGTCCTTCAGCACCGCGACGCGGTCGCCCATGGTCATCGCCTCGACCTGGTCGTGTGTGACGTAGATCGTGGTGATGCCGAGCCGCCGTTGCAGTGACGCGATCTGCGTGCGGGTCTGCACCCGGAGCTTGGCGTCCAGATTGGACAGTGGCTCGTCCATCAGGAACACGCTCGGCTCGCGCACGATCGCCCGGCCCATCGCGACCCGCTGCCGCTGGCCACCGGAGAGCTTGGCGGGCTTGCGGTCGAGGTACTCGGTCAGATCGAGCACCTTGGCCGCCTCGCGGACGCGGCTTTCCCGTTCGGACTTGGCCATCTTCGCGATCTTGAGATGGAAGCCGATGTTCTCGCCGACCGTCATGTGCGGGTACAGCGCATAGTTCTGGAACACCATCGCGATGTCGCGGTCCTTCGGCGCCAGGTCGGTGACGTCGCGGTCGCCGATGTGGATGGTGCCGTCGTCGACGCCCTCCAGCCCGGCGAGCATCCGCAGCGTGGTCGACTTGCCGCAGCCGGACGGGCCGACCAGCACCAGGAACTCGCCGTCGGCGACTTCGAGGTCGAGCCCGTCCACCGCGGGCTTGGCGACCCCGGCGTAGAACCGCGTGGTGTCGCGGAAGGTCACGGTTGCCATGGGAGTTCCTACTTTCCGGCGCCGAGCGTCAGGCCGGTGATGATCCGGCGGGCGAGCACGAGGTAGAGCACGAGCATCGGGAGCACCACGATGGCGACACCGGCGATCAGGCCGCCGTATTCCGACTGGTAGCTCGCCGCCCCGTAGAAGGTGAACAGCGCACGCGAGAGCGTGAAGTGGGCCTGGTCGTGCAGGAAGACGATGCCCAGCAGGGTCTCGTTCCACAGCCCGATCGCGTTGAGCGTCAGCGCGGTGATCAAGCCGCCGCGTGCCAGCGGCAGCATCACCGAGAAGAACGTGCGCACCGGGGACGCGCCGTCGATCGCGGCGGCCTCCTCCAGCTCGTCCGGCAGCGAGCGGAAGAACCCGGTCAGCAGGAACACGGTGAACGGGATCGACAACGCCACGTACACCACGAACAACCCGTACTCGTTGTCCATGTGCAGCTTGGACAGCACCACGAACAGCGGGATGATCACCGTCTGGAACGGCACGCCCATGCCGATGGCGACGAAGTTCGTGATCCCGTTCGAGCCGCGTTTGCCGAGCCGCGTCAACGCGTACGCTGCCGGCGCCGACACCGCCACAGTCACCACAGTGGACAGTCCGACCAGGACTACCGTGGTGGTCACCGCGTCGCCGAAGCCCGCGTTGTTCCAGGCGTAGACGAAGTTCCGGAACGGCTTGCCCTGCTTGAACCATTGATACGGCAGGGCGAACGGCTTGGTGAAGATCTCCACCGGTGTCTTGAACGCCGCGGTGACCAGCCAGTACAGCACGAGCAGGTTGCCGGCGGTGAACAGCCAGACGATACCCGAGCCGAGCAGCCGCAACGGGCTCAGCTTGCGTGAGCCCGGCGCGGGTTTGGGCTTGCGTGGCACCTTGCGTGCCGGTTTCGGCGCGGTGCGCACCACCGGTGGGGTGTCCGTTATGGACATCGTTTCTCCCTCAGAGCCCTCAGAACTGGATCGCGTCACGGCGCATCAGCCGCCGCAGCAGCACCACGAGCAGCGAGACCAGCGCGATCATCGCGACCGCGCAGGCACAGGCCGCGCCGAAGTCCGGCGTCCCGTTGGACCCGAAGGTCCGGTCGAACACGTACACGCCGAGCGTCCACGCCTGGTTGGGCGGGGCGTAGGTGCCCGGCCCGGCCAGCACGAACACCAGCTCGAAGATCTTGAGCGCGTTGATCGTCCACAGCACCCCGGCCACACCGACCACGTCCCAGGTCATCGGCAGCGTGATGTTCCGGAACTTCTGCCACGGCGACGCGCCCGCGAGCGAGGCGTCCTCGTAGAGATACGGCGGGATCCGGTCGACCGCGGCCATCAGGATGGTGATGTAGAAGCCGGAGCTCGCCCAGATCAGCGACGCGGTCACCACACTGGTCACATTGGACGGTGCGAGGAACTTCGCCGCGTCGGCGCCGGCATGCTCGAGCAGGTAGTTCGCGAGGCCCTGTTTCCCCGGCTGGTACTTGAAGACGAAGCCGAGGAACATGCCGAGCGCGAC
Source organism: Amycolatopsis xylanica (assembly GCF_900107045.1). Classification (GTDB taxonomy): domain Bacteria; phylum Actinomycetota; class Actinomycetes; order Mycobacteriales; family Pseudonocardiaceae; genus Amycolatopsis; species Amycolatopsis xylanica. The sequence goes on along the minus strand of NZ_FNON01000011.1, from coordinate 248,815 downwards.
CGGGGCGACGATGTTCGGGAAGAACAGGATCGCCCGCACCACCTTCCCGCCGCGCATGTCCCGCAGCACCATGGTGAACAGGAACGCCAGCGCGAACGTGCCGATGCCGCCCACGAAGACGTAGAAGAGCGTGTTCCGGAAGGCGTACTGGAACGAGTCGCTCTGCCACATCTGCGTGTAGTTCGTGACGCCGTTGGCCTGGGGCGTGTCGCCGGCGCCGGACCAGCTGGTGAAGCTGAGCACGACCGTGGCGATCGTCGGCAGCACGAGGAAGGCCAGGTAGAGCGCCAGCGCGGGGACGGCGAACGGCCAGAACAGCCGCCGTTTCCGCCGCGCGTGCGCCCCACCCATGGTCAGCGTCGTCATCGGCCTTGGCTCTTCCAGAACTCGGCGCCCTTGGCCGCGAGCTGCTCGACGAACTGCTGCGGCGTCAGCGTGCCCTTGAGCAGCGCGGTGTCGGCCGGGTCGAACACGTCGGTCTGCCACTTGCCGCCCGCGATGCCGTCGATGCCGTCGTACTGGAGCACGTGCTCCTTCTTCGGGTCGTCCATCGCGGCCTTGACCTGCTTCAGGTCGTCCGGCACGGCCAGGTCGGTGCGCGGCACGAGGTTGTCGGCGACCGCCGGGATCCCGGAGAGCAGGTCCTTGTTGAGGAAGTAGGCGATGAACGCCTTCGCCGCCTCGGCGTGCTTGGCCTGCTTCGGCACGGCGAAGCCGATCGACATCTGCTCGACCGTGTCGTGCGTGGCCTCCGGCGGCATCGGGAACTGGAACGAGCCGTAGGCGACCTTGGTGCCGGAGCCCTGCTTGTCGAGGTACTCGCGGGTCTCGCTGGGCGCCCAGGTGCCGACGTAGAGGTACTGCGAGTCACCGTCGGCCCAGCGCTGCTGGATCTGCGGGAACTTCGCCGCGTCCCAGCCGTCGATGAAGTACTTGGGCAGGCGCGCGGTCTGCGTCGCGGCCTTGAGGAAGCCGGGGTCGGTCAGCCAGGCCTGGCCGGTCTTGTCGGTCGCCGCCTTGTACAGGCCGCCCGAGCCGACGTACCGCTCGGCGAGCTGGGTGAAGAAGTACATGTTGTAGAACGGGATGTCCCCGTCCTGGCTGATCGCGGCCTTGCCGTCGGCCTTCGCCTTGTCGAACAGGCCGATCAGGTCGTCCATGGTCTTGGGCTCCTTGAAGTCCTTGACCCGGTCCTTGCCGTACCACCACGCGCTGGACTGCACGGTGTACGGGACCATGAAGTTGTGGCCGTCTTTGTCCTTGTTCTGCGGGAAGTCGTAGGAACTCGGCGTCAGTACATCCTTGACCGTCTTGTCGCCCTCGCCGACCTTCATGGCGAACACGTCGTCGACGCTCTGCGTGCCGCCGGGCGCCATGATGGCCGCGCCGACCTTGCTGACGTCCTGGTCGAACAGGTCGGGGACGGCGCCGGTGTTGAGCGCGGGCACCAGGTTCTGCGTGTACGCCTTGCGCCCCAGCCACTGGACGGTGACCTTGACGCCGGTCTTCTCCTCGAAGCACTTGAAGGCCTTCTGCAGGACCTTGCCCTGTGGCTCGTCGGCCGTCCACATCGCCCAGTAGGTGAACTCCTTGTCGGTGGCGGGTTTCGTGCCCGCCTCCGGACAGGGCGCGGAGAGGAACTGCTCGACACCGGGCAGCGCGTTCTCCCCGGTGCTGGGGGTTTCGGCCGCTCCGTCCCCGCAAGCGGTGAGGGAAAGCCCGAGCGCGGCCGTGGCCGTCATCGTGATGACCTTGCGTCGCATGGCAACCTGCCTTTGTCTTGTGTCGAGCATCTTGTCAACAACTCCGCTCAAGGACCGTGAGCAACCGCTGGACCTCGGCGGTGACAGCCTCGCGTCCGGCGCCGAGATAGCGGCGCGGGTCGACCCGGTCCGGGTGCGCCCGCCAGTCACCCGCGGCGGCCGCGGTGAACACCTTGTTCAGCTGGGTGGCGATATTGATCTTCGTCATCCCGGCGTGGACGGCGGCGGCGAGCCCGTCGTCCGGCACGCCGGAAGAACCGTGCAGTACCAAGGGAACCGGCACGCTGTCCCGCAGGCGCGCGATCAGCTCGACGTCGAGCGCCGCGTCCCGCGTGAGCATCGCGTGCGAACTGCCGACCGCGACCGCGAGCGCGTCCACGCCGGTGGCCGCGACGAATTCGGCGGCCTCGCCGGGGTCGGTGCGCGCGCCGGGTGCGTGCACGCCGTCCTTGCCGCCGACCTCGCCCAGCTCGGCTTCGACCCAGACCCCGGCGACGTGGCAGTACTCGGCGATCTCGCGGGTCGCTGCCACGTTGTCCGCGTAGTCCAGTGTGGACGCGTCGAACATGACCGAGCTGAAGCCGAGCTTGACCGCCTCGCGGACCAGATCCGGTGATTCGGCGTGATCGAGATGCACCGCGACGCCGATGTCCGCCTCGCGCGCGGCGGCCAGCGCCGCCTCGCCGACCGGGGCCAGCGCGCCGTGATAGCGCACCGCGTTCTGGCTCAGCTGCACGATCACGTCGGTCTTCGCGGCGGTCGCGCCCGCGATGATCGCGGTGATGTGCTCGAGCTGGATGGCGTTGAACGCCCCGCAGCCCCGGCCCCGCGCACGCGCGGCACCGACGATCTCGCCGGTGGACACCAGCGGCATGACGACTCCTTCAAGAGGGGTGAACGGAGACCAGGTCTCGTTCGCGGCGGAAGTAGGGGAGGTCGACGTCGCCAGCCAGCGCGCCGCGGACGGCGGCGGCGGACAACGCGACGGCGTCGCGGAGAATGCACGGCCACGAGTCACGCCTGAGCAGGCCGAGCGCGATCGCGGCGACGGCCGCGTCGCCCGCGCCGGTCGGATTCCCGGTCAGCACGGTGCTCGGGGTGGCGTGCCAGGTCCCGCTCGGGGAGACGGCGAGCATGCCGTCCTTGCCGAGCGAGACGACGACCGTGACCGCGCCTGCCTTGCGCAGTTCGGTGGCGGCCGACTCGGCGTCGGCCAGCCCGGTCACCTCGCGCAGCTCGTCGAGATTGGGCTTGACCACGGTGGGTTTCGCCTTGAGTCCGGCCAGTAGCGCGTCGCCCGAAGTGTCCAAGATCGACAGTCCACTGAGGAGCGACGCGTAGCCTTCCTGCGGACATCCCGGCGGCAGGCTGCCCGAGCAGACCAGCACGTCAGGGGCCTGGCCGTGGACAGTGCGGCCGAGCGTGGCCCACTCGGCCTCGGTGACCTCCGGGCCCGGCTCGTTGAGCAGGGTGGTGGTGTCGCCGAGCACGGTCGTGGTCCGGCGCGTCTCCCCGGCGATCGGCACCAGCTTGGCGGGGATGCCCGCCGCGGCGAGGTCGTCGGAGAACGCGTGGCCGGTGCGGCCGCCGATGGTGGCGATGGCGCGGACGTCGACACCGAGCGTGTGGAGCACGCGGGCGACGTTGACGCCCTTGCCGCCCGCGCGCTGCCGTACCGAGCGCACCCGGTGCGTCTCGCCCGGCTTGAGGCTGTCCACTGTGTACGTGACGTCGAGTGCGGCGTTCGGCGTCACGGTGACGATCATCGGGTCGCTCCCAGCGCGAGTAACCCGGCGCCGAGGCACCCGGCCTCATCGCCGAGTTCGGCCCGCCGCAGCTGCGGCTTCCGCTGGAAGGTGAGCTGGGTCTTGTCGTCGATCCGTTCCAGCAGGCCCGGTGCCTCGAACAGGCCGCCGCCGAACACGACGACCTCGGGCGCGAGCAGCGTGGCCAGCAGCCGGAGCGCGGCGGCGAGCGCGTCGACCGCTTCGGCGATGACCGCGTCGGCGTCCGGATCCCCTTGGCGGGCAAGGACTTCGCGGGCGCCGTCGACCGGGATGCCGGATCGCTCCGTGAAGCGTCGCGCGATCGCGGACGCCGAAGCGACCGCTTCGAGACAGCCGGTCGCGCCGCAACCGCAGGCGTCGTCGTGTCCGATGTCGACATGCCCGAGCTCGCCGGCGCGGCCGTCCGCCCGGTAGGGCCGCCCGGCGAGCAGTAAAGAGGCCGCGATCCCGGTGCCGACCGGGACGAAGGCGATGTCGCCGAAGCCCCGCGCGGCACCGAGCCGGTGCTCGGCGACGCCACCGGCGGTCACGTCGTGCCCGAACGCGACCGGCAGGTCCAGCCGCTCGGCGAGCAGGTCGGCCATCGGCACGTCGCGGAACCCGAGGTTGGCGGAGAACTTCGCCAGTCCGTTGTGGACGATCCCGGGCACGACGACACCGGCCTTGGCGATCGGACCGGCCGTTGCGCCGAGCTCGGTGATCATCGCGGCGGCCTGGTCGGCGACCGCGCTGCCGGGGTCCGCCCCTCGGGCGGTCGGCCGCCGGAGTTCGGCGACCCGCTTGAGGCCGTCGCCCACCGGCTCGTACACCGCGGCCTTGACCGTGGTGCCGCCGACGTCGACCGCCGCGACCCTGTTCATTTCAGCTCAGCACGACGGAGCGGGTGAGGCCCCGTGGCTGGTCGGGATCGAGACCCTTGCGCGCGGCGATCGCGCCCGCGACCCGTTGCGCCCGCACGAGATCGGCGAGCGGGTCCAGTCCACTTTCGACGAAGGTGCCACCGGCGCGGCGGACATCATCGGCCAGGCCATCGGGCGCGGCGCCGAACATCCAGGTCACCCGCCCGGGCTCGGCGATGCTGATCGGGCCGTGCCGGTAGTCCCACGCCGGGTACGACTCGGTCCAGAACAGGCACGCCTCGCGGAACTTCAGCGCGGCCTCGTGCGCGATGCCGACCGACCAGCCGGTGCCGAGAAAGCTGAACTGCTCGGCGGACAGCAGCTCCGGCGCGAGCGGCTCGGCGAGCACCTGCTCGGCCTGCTTCGCGACGGGTTCGATGTCCTCGCCGAGATGCGTGCGCAGCAACGCGAGCGCACTGGTCGCGAACCGCGTCTGCACGACCGAGCGCTCATCGGCCGCCGACAGGTCGACCACCGCGTCGGCGGTCCCGTCGACCTCGGCAGGCACCCCGGTGATCACGGTGGTCGGGCTGACCCCGCGCATCTTCGCCAGCAGCGACCGCACCTCGGTCGTGGTGCCGGAGCGGGTCAGCGCGATGACGTGGTCATACCGCCGCTGAAGCGGGAATTCCGACGCCGCGAACGCGTCGGTCGCGCCGTGTCCGGCCTGCTCACGCAGCACCGCGTAGGCCTGCCCGATGAACCACGACGTCCCGCACCCCGCGATCGCCACCCGTGCCCCCGGCTCGGGCAACAGCCCGGCGACGGAGCCGGCCAGCGTGGCCGCCTCGCGCCAGCAGTCCGGCTGGCTGGCGACCTCGGCCGCCATGTAAGTCCCGCTCATGTGCTCCCCATCAGTGCCCGGTCCTGCGCAATGACCACACCGTAGGTGCAAGTTCATGCAACGTCAATGCATGTTTCGAGCAACTTCGCGCATCAACTGTGCACACTGGCCGTGACGGGAAACGGCGCGAGCAGTCCGGTCCAGCGGGGCCCGGGCACCCGGAAGCGGTGGTCACGGTCAGCGCGAGGACCGCGGTGGTCACTGCTCGGCCGGATTGCTCGGCCAAGGCGAAGTGGCTGAGGGGTAAATGCGTCGTTCAACGCCTCGAATGCCCCTCAGTCAAGCTGCTTGTCTTGTTGGCCGAGGGGTCGTGAGTGTTCCGGCCGGCTAGAGTGAACCGGTCTTCGACGACCTACCCGTGACGTGGCCTTGGCTGGCGCGCATGGACGGGGCGTTTCCCACTCACCCGGCCGCGGTCTGGGTGACAAGGGGCGCCCTTGTCACCCAGAGCGTGACAAGGGCGCCCCTTGTCACGTGCCACGGTGGACGAGCCACGCGAGTGGAAGAATTTCTGCACCCAACGGAGCAAACCCTCCACTCGCACCGACACTCGGGCGACAGGTAGCCAAGTAGCGGTCCGCTAGAACCGGCCGGAACACTCACGACTGTCTTCGAGTGAGGCGTTGCCGTGCGAAACCCGAGTTTGGGCCATCCAGTGGCCCAAACTCGGGTTTCGCGAAGATCGACTTCCTCGAAAGTCGCCGGTCTTGCTGCGGCGCGCGTCCACAAAGGACGGAAAGCCCGCCGCTCTGCCCCTTGGGTCGTATTTGTCCTATTTCGCGTGGTCTCCGGAGGGAATGAGCGGGGCGTTTGCGTCGCTCAACGTTGTGAACGTGGCGTTCATGCGGATCGGGGCGGCCAGGGCGCGCGGGGGTCGTGAGTGTTTAGGCCGGTTAGAACCGGCCGGAACACTCACGACCCCAAGGGTCAGTCGCAGTGGCAGGTGCGGCGCAGGCCTTGCCAGAGGAGGTCGGCGAGCGCGGCCGCCTGGCCGCGCCAGTCGCCGGCCGGGTCCAGGTACAGCAGGCCGCCGAGGCCGCGCAGCACGGTCTCGGGGTCGAGGCCCGGCCGGACCGTGCCCGCGTCGACATTGGCTTGCAGCAGCGCGGAAATCGCGCCGATCATCGCTTCGAAACCCTTGGCGGGCAGTTCGCTGGGGGAGACGGCGGCCGTGCGCAGTGCGTTCGCCAGGCCGCGTTTGGTCATCATGTAGTGCGCCAGGTGGTCGGTCGTCCAGGCGCGGAAAGCCTCTTCCGGCGGATACTGCTCGAGTAGCGCGGGGACGACGTCGACCAGGTGGGTGACCTCGCGGCGGTAGACGGCCAGGATCAGCGCCTCGGGGGTGGGGAAGTGGCGGTAGACCGTGCCGACGCCGACTTCGGCGCTCTTGGCGATGGCGTTGAAGGAGAGCTCGTCGGATCTGACCAGTGACTCCGCGGCCGCGACGAGGATGCGCTCGTGGTTGCGGCGGGTGTCCGCGCGGCGGGGGCTGACCGATCCCGTCGTCATCTGCCCTCCTGGTCGTGTCATCGCAGCTGAATGTAGTGCAAGCTGGAGTTACTCCGGGGGTAACTTCGTTGCGGAGCGGATTCTATTCCGCTAGCCTCGAGTTTAAAGCGGATTACTATCCGGTTCGAGCGCGGCCACGATTCGCTGTGGCCGCGATCCCGTGTACTCACTGCGCCCACCACGCCGAAAGAGACCTGTGGACATCTCACTTGAAGTGAACGGCACTACCGAACGGCTGAGTGTCGACCCCGGCGTCACCCTACTCGACGCCCTGCGCGAACGCCTGTCCATCACCGGCCCGAAGAAGGGCTGCGACCGCGGCCAGTGCGGTGCGTGCACCGTGCATGTCGGCGGCAAGCCCGTGCTCTCCTGCCTGACACTGGCCGCGACCGTGAAGCAGCCGGTGACCACCATCGAAGGACTGTCCACTGAGGACGACCTGCACCCCGTGCAGCAGGCGTTCGTCGAGCAGGACGCGCTGCAGTGCGGATTCTGCACCTCCGGGCAGATCATGTCGGCCGTCGCCGCGGTCCGCGACGGCGTCGAGGACGTGCGCGAGTTCATGTCCGGCAACCTCTGCCGGTGCGCGGCGTACCCGAACATCGTCGCGGCCATCGACCAGGCGAGGAGGGCCGATGCGTCCGTTTGAGCTCACCGCGCCCACGACCGTCGAAGACGCGCTCGCCACGCCGGGGACCTTCCTGGCAGGCGGCACCACGCTGGTCGACCTGATGAAACTCAACGTCCTCACCCCGCAGCAGGTGCTGGACATCAACGAACTCCCGTTGCGCGGCATCGAAACCGGCGACGGGCTGCGCATCGGCGCGCTGGAGCGGATGAGCGACATCGCCGCCCACCCCGGCGTCTACCCGATGATCTCCCGCGCGCTGCTGCTGAGCGCTTCGCAGCAGCTGCGGAACATGGCCAGCATCGGCGGGAACCTGCTGCAGCGCACGCGCTGCTCGTACTTCCGCGACGTCGCGACGCCGTGCAACAAGCGGCAGCCGGGCAGCGGCTGCTCGGCGATCGGCGGCGCCAACCGGATGCACGCCATCTTCGGCGCGAGCGACTCGTGCGTCGCGACGCACGCCAGTGACGTCGCGGTCGCGTTCACCGCGCTCGACGCCCAGGTCAAACTGGCCTCGGCGGACGGCACGCGCACGGTCGCGCTGGCCGATTTCTACCGGCTGCCCGGCGACACCCCCGACGTCGAGAACGACCTGCGCCCGGGTGAGCTGATCACCGAGGTGCTGGTGCCGAAGCTGGACTGGGCGTCGAAGTCCACCTACGTCAAGGTGCGTGACAGGCAGTCCTACGAGTTCGCGCTCTGCTCCGCCGCAGTCGCGCTGGACATCCAGGACGGTCGCGTCGCCGATGCCCGCGTGGCCGTCGGCGGTGTGGGGACCGTGCCGTGGCGGCTGCCCGCCGTCGAGGAGGCGCTGCGTGGCGCGTCGCTGACGCAAAAGTCCTTCGAGGACGCCGCGGCCGTGTCGGCCGACGGCGCCAAGTCGTTGCCGGACAACGGTTTCAAGCTCTCGTTGCTCAAGCGCACGATCATCCGCGCGCTGCTCGAACTGACCGAAGGGGACCGCTGATGGTCAACCGGGTGGACGCCCCGCTCAAAGTCACCGGGCGGGCCAAGTACGGGACGGATCGCGATTTCCCGGGCATGCTGCACGGCTACGTCGTGGTCAGCACGGTCGCGAACGCCGAGATCGAGGCCATGGAGGTCACCGCGGCCAAGAGCGCGCCCGGTGTGGTCGCCGTATACACACCGTTCGATTCGCTCAAGCTGAACACGCCGAACGGCATGCTCGGCGAGACCTGGGTTCCGTTGCAGACCAGGGAAGTCACCTACTACGGCCAGGCGATCGGGTTCGTCGTGGCCGAAACCTACGAGCAGGCCAGGGACGCCGCGATGCTGGTCGAGGTCTCGTACCTCACCCGGCCCGCGCTGACCTCGCTGGCCGACGGCCTCGCCACGGCCCAGGAGCCACCGCCCGGCCGCGGTGGCGAGGGCTCCGAGCTGAGCATCCTCGCGCCCGGTGTCGAGTCCATCGAGGACGCGCTGGCGTCGAGCCCGGTGGTCGTCGAAGCGACGTACACCACCGCGACCCAGAACCACGCCGCGATGGAACCGCATTCAGCTGTCGCGCTGTGGGATGACGACGGCCTGACCGTCTACAGTGGAAACCAGGGTTCGGACATCCAGGCGTCGCAGCTGGCGCACGCGCTGGACCTCGACCCCGAGATCGTGCACGCGGTGAACCCGTTCGTGGGCGGTGCTTTCGGCGGCAAGGGCCACACGTCGACGCCCGCGTTCCTCGCCGCGGCGGCGGCCAAGGCACTCGGCAGGCCGGTGAAGGCCGCGCTCAGCCGCGAGCAGGTCTTCACCGCGACCGCCGGCCGGGCCGCGACCGTGCAGAAGGTCGCGCTCGGCGCGGACCGCGACGGCAAGCTGATCGCCGTCCGTCACGACTCGTGGTGCAGCACGGCGGCGGACGGGTCGTTCGTCGAACCGACCTCGCACGGCACCTCGCGCGAGTGGTACGCGACGCAGAACCTGGCGATCAGCCAGAAGATGGTGCCGCTCAACATCCCGCCGACCACGTTCATGCGCGCGCCGGGCGAGGCGCCGGGCTCCTTCGCGCTGGAGAGTGCGGTCGACGAGCTCGCGGTCGCGCTGGGCATGGACCCGATCGAGCTGCGCATGCGGAACAACTCGTTCGCGCCGCCCGGCAAGGACCTGCAGTGGTCGAGCAAGCACCTCGACGAGTGCTTCCAGATCGGCGCCTCCCGGTTCGGCTGGGCGGAGCGCACGCCGAACGGGCGCACCGACGGCGACTGGCTGGTCGGGCTCGGCACGGCCACCGCGATGTTCCCGGCGCTGCGGTTCCCGGCCAGCGTCGAGATCGTGCTCAACGCGGACGACACGGCGACCGTGTCGACCAGCGGCGCGGACCCCGGCACCGGGTTGCTGACCGTGCTTTCCTTGGTGGGCGCCGAATCGCTGGACATCGCGCCCGAGCGGATCACGCCACGCCTGGGCGACTCGCGGTACCCGGCTGGCGGTATGTCCGGCGGCTCGACCGCGACGGCGAGCGCGGGCACGGCCATCATGGTCGCCGCGAACAACGTGCTCGACGACCTGCTGAAGCTGGCGTCGTCGGCGGGCGCGCCGTTCGAGGGGCTCGAAACCTCGTACGCGGATGGTCAGGTGCAGGCGGACGGCCGGTCGATGACGTTCGGCGAACTGCTGCGCGCGACCGGCCGCACCACGCTGGCGGCGACCGGCTCGTCGGCGCCGGGCGAGGAGCTGACCAAGCACTCGTTCAGCTCGTTCGGGGCCCAGTTCGTCGAGGTCCGGGTGCACAAGTGGACCCGCGAGGCGCGGGTGTCCCGGATGCTCGGCGTGTTCGACGCCGGCCGGATCATCAACGCCCAGTCGGCACGCAGCCAGATCATCGGCGGCATGATCTGGGGTGTCTCGGCCGCGCTGCACGAGGGTCTCGAGATCGAGCGGAACGGGCGGCTGGCCAACGGCGACTTCGCAGGCTACCTGCTGCCGGTGAACGCGGACATCGGCGAGGCGGACGTCCACTTCATCGAGTACCCGGACACGTTCCACAACGCGGTCGGCGCGCGCGGGGTGGGTGAGATCGGCATCGTCGGCATGGCGGCGGCGGTCGCCAACGCCGTCTACAACGCCACCGGCATCCGGGTCCGCGACATCCCCATCTCGATCGAAGACCTGCTCGACTGAGGTCGTGAGTGGTATGGCCGGTTAGAACCGGTCATACCACTCACGACCCTTGACACGGCTCCCTCCGGTAAGAATATTGAACCGGTAACGGAAATGAACCGGTTGGAGGGTGCATGCTGTCGAGTGCGCGGAAGGTCGCCGTCCTGGCGCGGGAGCTGGCCGACGAGACCGAGCAGGCCAGGCAGCTGGCGCCCGCGCTCGTCGAGCAGCTGAAGGCCCACGACCTGCTCCGGCTCGGGCTGACGGCCGACCTCGGCGGCGCCGAGCCGACCACCGCCGAAGTACTGGAGATGGCCGAAACCCTCGCCATCGGCGACGCGTCCGCGGGCTGGTGCGTGTCGATCGCCGCGACCAGCAGCCTGCTCGGGGCGTATCTGCCCGCGAAGGGCGGCCAAGAGGTGTTCGGCGACCCGCGCGCGGTGGCCGCGGGCGTGTGGGCGCCGCGTGCCAAGGGAACGGCCGTCGACGGTGGGGTGCGGATCAGCGGGCGGTGGGGATTCTGCAGCGGGATCCGGCATTCCGAGTGGATCTTCCTGGGGTTCGTGCAGGACGGGCAGGTGCGGACCGCCGCGTTCGCCACGGCGGAACTGACGGTGCTCGACACCTGGAAGACCACCGGCTTGCGGGGGACCGGCAGCACCGACGTCGTCGCCGATGACGTGTTCGTGCCGGATCACCGCGTCTTCTCGGTGCTCGACGGGCCGCCCGCCGGCGCGCGGGCGCTGCAAAGGTTTCCGCTGTTCGGGTTCTTCGCCGCTTCGATCGCCGCGGCCGCGCTCGGGAACGCGCGTGGCGCGATGAACGAGTTCGTCGAACTGGCGACCGTGCGCAAGCCGTCCGGCTCGAACCGCAGCACCGCCGAACGCTCGGCGACGCAGAGCGCGTTCGCCGCGGCCGAAGCGGCGCTGCGGGCCGCGCGAGGCCTTTATTACCAAGCGATCGACGATGCCTGGCAGGCCGCGGTGGCGGATGAACCGGTTTCCGTCGAGCTGCGGACGTCGCTGCGGCTGGCGTGCACGCATGCCGTGCGGACCGCCGCCGAGGTGGTGAGCACCGTGTACGACCTCGGCGGCGGGTCCGCGATCTACGAGGATTCCCCGCTGCAGCGGCGATTCCGCGACGCGCACACGGCGACAGCGCACTTCCAGGTCAACCCGGCGACGTTCGAACTGGCCGGGCGGCTGCTGCTCGGCCTGCCGACCGAAACGGGCCAGCTGTGAGCGAACGGGACTTCCGGCATCGGCTGACCGCCGACTCCGTCGGCCGCGCGCTCGAACTCGTGGGCGAGCGCTGGACATTGCTCATCCTGCGCGAGACCTTCTTCGGCGTGCGGCGCTACGGGCAGCTCGCGCGCCACCTCGGCATCCCGCGGCCGACCCTCTCCGCCCGGCTCAAGAAGCTGGTCGAGGCCGGGCTCCTGGAGAAGGTCGCCTACGAGGAGGACAAGCACGAGTACCGGCTCACCGACTCGGGCAAGGCGCTGTTCCCCGCCGTGATCGCACTGATGAACTGGGGCGACACGTACCTGCCAGCACCCGAAGGGCCGCCGATCCTGTTGCGGCACAACGAATGCGGCGAGCACGCGGACCCGTTCCTCGCCTGCGGTCACTGCGGGGGCGAGATCACCGCGAACGGCGTGACCCCCGAGCCGGGGCCGGGTTTCGTCACCCGGTGAAGGTGAGCGCGATCGCCGCGTCCGGCTCGTTCACGCGGAACGCGAAGCTCTCCTCGAGGTAGAGCGTGACCGTTTCGGCGTCGTGGTGGCTGTAGCCGACCGAAAGGTCTTGGCCGAGTTCCAGCACGAAGTCGCCGCCGCCGAGGCTCACGACGGCCGCGCCGTCGAGGCCGGGTGTCCGCACGACCTTTCCGTTGCCGAGCGCGCGGCGTACGTGGTCGAAGACGAGCTGGCCGCCGTGCTCGGTGCTTTCGACGATCTTCGTGTAGCCCTCCGGGCAGATGGCCAGCGCGTACGGACCGCCGATGCCCGCCTGCCGCAACGTGTCCACGGCCTTGGCGACCACGCCGGGGTAGCCCGCGGCGTCCCCGCCGAGCGTGGTGGCCTCGTACGGGCTGGCTTCGGCGATGCCGGTCATGCCCGCGTCGGCCCAGCCGTGGTAGACCGCCCGGTTTTCGATCAGCGCGATCTGCCGCGCGGCGCGGTCGAGATCGTCGAACTCGAGGTCCTGCGCGCCGCGCTCGGCGTTTTCCAGCTCGGCGCGGGAAACCGTGAACGAGACGCGGACCTCGGACAGCGGCAGCACCTGGCGCTGACGGGTTTTCACGCCCTTTTCCGGCGATTCGAGCGGTGACGAGGCGAGCGCGTGCACCCGGCCGAGATCGATGGCCGAGTGGTCCCAGCCGTGCGGGCCTTCCACGTCCACGAGCTGCCGGGCGGCGAGGTGTGTCTGCAGCCGCTCGCGGGCCTCGTCGTCGATCGCCTTCCAGCCGGTGGCCGTGATCGGGGCGACGTCGCGTAGCAGGTGGTTCATCTCAGTCCCGTCCTTTCAGGCCGCCGATGCCGAGTGACCCGTCGGCAGGCGCGGCATGGCCGATCTGTTCTTCGATCTCCTGGACGTACCCCTCGGGATCGAGGTCCATGACGTCCAGGTCGCGTCCGCCCTCGTGCTTCTTCTTGAACTCCAGGAAACGCTTGCCCAGCTCGTCGCGCAGCTTCGCGCCCGCGTGCCGCCGGAAGTCGGCGAGCCCGTCGTCCTCTTCCTCGGCCATGTGCTCGCTGTTGGCCTCGCGCGCCTTGCGCACCGCTTCGAGCCACGCCTGGCTTCCCGGCGGGTGTTGCTCGGCCTCCCGCACGGCGTCCCTGATGTCGTTGTGGTCGCCGATCGCGTCGAGCGTCTCGTCCTCGGCGTCGTCGCCGCGGCGGAGCAGATGCGGATAGAAGATCTCTTCCTCGGCGGCGGCGTGCACGTCGAGCAGGTCGGCCAGCGGCTGCCATACCTTCGCGAGTTCGTCCGGCTCGGTGAGGTCGTCGAGCCGGGCGAACTGCCGCCGGAACCAGTCGTGGTCGTCCAAGATCAGGCTGGTGATGTCGGGCATGTCGATCGTTTACCCCGCCTCGGCCATCTGGAAACGCCGGAGCCCGTCCGGGTGACGCAGGGAACTCGCCGGAGTGCCGTGCCGACTACCACCCCGTCCGAAACCCTTGCGCCCGAGGAGTGACCACCATGGCCTTGCGCCACATCGCGACGTTCTGCGGCGACTGCGACTGCGGCTGTCCCGAGCTCTACCTCGCCGAAGAGGCGCCGCCGGAGCGCCGCGTCGTCATCACCGACGACTTCGGCCAGAAGATCGAAATGAGCCTCGATCAGCTGAAAGTGCTGGCCGCCGACATCAAGGCCGGCGTGCTCGAAAGCGTGCTGACCTCGGCCTGAGCCCGTCCGGGATATCCGGTTTCACCCGATGGTGGCACCGGGTATCCCGGTCTCATGGTGGAGCACACCGGCGAGACCCGGAACGAGAAGCTGACGCGCAACGTGAGCGAGCTGCTCCAGGAACTGCGCGTGGCCCAGGCCGGAGTGCAGATCCTGTTCGGGTTCCTGCTGTCCGTGGTCTTCACCGACCGGTTCCACGACGCGTCCGGCTTCGAAAAGGCGCTCCACCTGGCCGCGGTCCTGCTGGCGGTCGCCTCGACCGCGCTGCTCACCGCGCCCGCGGCCTGGCACCGATTGCTGTTCCGCGACGGGATGCGTGAAGAGATCCTGACCGCGGGCAACCGCATCGTGCTGGCCGGTCTGGCCTGCCTCGCGCTGGCGATCACCGTGACGGTCGCGCTGATCGCGAAGGTGGTCTACGGCGTCGTCGCGCTGGTCGCTGCGGCCGTGGTGTGCACGGTGCTGTTCGGCGTGCTCTGGTTCGTCCTGCCCCGGGTTTTGCCGGACCGGACGCCGGGTAGGTGAGGGAGAGAAGGAGGTTTTCCCATGACCCACCAAGTCGACGAAGACCTGTGGACGGAGTTCCACCGCGTGGTGAACATGACCTCGCGCGAACTCGCCGACTGGTTGCGCACCCGCTCGGCGAGCGAGGACGAAGAAGTGCTGCCGGACCAGGCGGGCACGGAGACCGGGCGACACGTGCACAACATCCTCGGCAAGCGGAAGGTCGACCTGACCGCCGACGACGAGCGCGTGATGCGCAATGTGGTCGACCGGGTGCACGCCGAGCGGCGTGACGACCTGGAACCCACGCAGGGCCAGCCGAACTGGCGGCACCGCCTGATGACCATCGGTCACGACCCCCTCAAACCCGTTTAAGCCGGGCACCCAGCGGGCATCGCCTGAAGATGGACGGAACCGAGCGGAAGACCGAGCCGGACACCGGCGAGAAGACCAGCCAGGAGGAGAAAGAGGAGATCCGCGGCGAGCAGGGCACGACGCATGGTGACAAGCACGACGACACGGATCCGCAGTCCGGCTGACCCGGACCCGCACGTACGGAACGGCCGCGGTCGGGGTGACCGCGGCCGTCCGGGGTGATCAGCGGCAGTAGTAGCTCGACGCCACGGCCGGGTCGCCCTGGCCGTCATAGCGCGAGAAACGCGGGTAGGGGCACAGATTCCGGGTGGTCGTGGCGGTGGCCGCCGCGAGGGTGGCGGGCGCCTTGCCGTGCTCGACCCAGTCGACGAGCGCGCCCAGCGGGTTCACCGGCTGCGGTCCCGCGCCGCCGGCGCAGTACTCGACGCCGGGTGCGAGGAACAGGCGGTAGAAGTCGTTGACCGGGCCCATCCGCCGCTCGACCTGCTGGCGGTAGGCGAGGGTGCCACCGGGCGGGATGAGCTGGTCGGAGGTGCCGACGAAGGACAGCAGCTTGCCGCCCGACCAGCGGAACGCCGACAGGTCCGGGTTCGAGGTGCCGATGACGCCGTCGAACTCCCGCACCGACTGGCGGAAGAGGTCGCGGAACTGGCCGTACGTGAGCGTTGAGGTGTCGAAACCGGGCTGCTTCTTCAGGAAGGTCTGCACCCAGCCGACGGCCACCGCGAAGCCCGGCGCCGAGAGGTTGCCGTTGTCGTCGGCCTTCGTGCCGGCGAGCCAGGTGGGGTCGGCGCCCTTGGGGAGACCGTCCCAAAGCTTGCGGCCGTACTCATCGGTCGGGCCGTTCCAGATCTTGCGCATGACGTCCGCGTCGGCGACCGACACGGTGATTTCCTTGCCATCACAGAGAATCTTGGCGCCGACGAGTGAACGCGGGTCATAGCTGCACTCGTCGGGCCGGTCGACGATGCCGTTGACGACGCCGTCGCGCGGGTCGCAGGCCTTGATCGCGGCCTGCTTGAACGCGTCGAGCACGCAGTTGGCGAGGAAGTGGTGGTCGTTGTTCATGACCGTCTGCGGCCACAGGGTCGCGACGGCGAACTGAGACCAGTTCACGGCAGGAGCGTTGGCGAGGATGCCGTCGAAGTCGTGCGGGTAGTTCTGGGCTTCGGAGTAGCCCTGGCGGCCGCCGGTCGAGCAGCCGTTCCAGTAGGAGTAGGAAACCGCGCGGTGGAAGTACTGGCGGGCGACGTCCTTGCCGATCACGGCCGACTCGTGCACCGAGCGGGTGGCGAAGTTGGTCACCAGCGGCTTGTTCAGCGTCTTGTCGGGGTTCAACGCCCAGCTGGTGTCGAGGTACGTCAGCGGCACACCCGCGTCGGTCGTGACGCCCGCGTAGCCGTCCTTCACGGCCTGGACCAGCGGCGCGCCGAAGTCGCCCGCGGTGTAGGCGGAGCCGCCCGCGGCCTGCAGGCGTCCGGACCAGCCGGTCTCGGGCAGCGTGACCGCGACCTTGACGTGGTCGCCCGCCCCCGGGTGGGTCAGTGTCACGGTGACTGCGCAATACGCCGGGACGTTGGTGATCTCCCGCGCCGGGCCGAGGGGAGTGGCGGGGAAGGAGACGGTGCCGCCCTCATGACGCTGGGCCTGTACCGACTCGATTTCGGCGCCCGGCGGGGCGTTGACGGTCATCGTGGCGCACGGGGGCGCGGTCGTGGCGGCACTGGCCACCGGGGTCAGCTCGGTCAGTGCGAGTGGGATCAGCGCGGCGATCCCCAGGAACATCTTGACGCGTTTCATGGTTAATAACCTGTCAGAGTGGTTACGAGTTGCGCAAGTTATTCGTCACCTGTCAGAATGGTGACATGCACCACGCTTTTCCCTGCGGCAACGTCGCGCTGGACTTCGTCGGCACGCTGAAGGCGCGCCGCAACGCCGAGCCCCGCGAGACCCTGAATCGGCCGTACGACCTCGACACCTGGCTCGTCGAAGCCGGAGTGGCGGCCGCCGAGCCCGGCAGTGATCCGTCGGACCTGGCCGCCGCCTTGGCGCTGCGCGAGTCGATCTACGACCTCGTGCGCGCGCGGATCGTGGGGGAGGACCACGACCCCGATTCGATCACCGTGCTCAACCGGATGGCCGCCCGCCCGCCGGTGGTGCCCCAGCTCGCGCCGGACGGACTGGTCTTGGAGGCGACGCCGTCGCAGGCGCTGTCGTCGGTCGCGCGCGTCGCCGTCGAAATCCTCGGTGGACCGGAAGCCGAGCTGCTCAAGGAATGCGGCCGCCCGGAGTGCACCCAGGTCTATCTCGACACCTCCCGCGGCCTGCGCCGCGAGTGGTGTGCGATGGCCACCTGCGGCAACAAGATGAAGGCGTTGGCGCACCGGGCGCGGCAGCGTGGCAACCCGCCGCTGAGCCCGTCGCGGCTCACCCGAAGGTGAACGCGTAGGCCTGCACGCCGGGGCTGACCGTCATCGTCAGCGCGCCGTGCCCGGAGTGGCCGGTCAGCAGCGTGTACAGCGTGGGTGCGCCGGAGACGGCGATGGTCGTGCCGTTGTCGAGCATCACGGCGCCCGAGCCGCCGAGCACCCAGTGGACGGACGTGGCGTGGAAATCCAGCCGCAGCCGGGCATCGGGTCCTGCGGTGATGTACTCCTTTTCGGACGCCCAGGTGCCCGCGAGCGAGAAGGTGTCGGGCGAGACCTCGGAGGGAAAGCTGTAGGCGCGGGTCTGGCCGGTGGTGCCTCCGGCGTGTTCGGTGCCGAGATACGTCTCTGGCGTCAGTGAAGTCTTCGGGGTGGTGTCGGGCACGTCGGTGGGCTTGGGGAGCGAGTGGGCACCCGCGTCGCCGAGCGCCTGGCGGAGCTGCTGTTCGAACTCGGCGTAGTGGCCTTCGCCGAAGATGGACCGCCTGACCTGGCCGGAGCCGTCGACCAGGTAGGCGGCGGGCCAGTAGTTGTTGCCGTAGGCGTTCCAGGTGGCGTAGTCGTTGTCGATGGCGACCGGATAGGTGACCCCGAGCGCCTTGGCCTGGCCGGCCACGTTCGCGGGATCGTGCTCGAACGCGAACTCGGGCGTGTGCACGCCGACCACGGCGAGCCCGCTGTCGCGGTACGTGTCGTACCACTGCTTGAGGTGCGGCAGCGCGCGCTGGCAGTTGATGCAGCTGTAGGTCCAGAAGCTGACCACGACCACCTTGCCGCGCAACTCCGTCAGCGACAACGGTTTGTCGGTGTTGAGCCACTGGGTCACGCCGGTGAAATCGGGTGCGTGGGTGAGCTGATCGAGCTGTTTCTCGCCGAGCGCCTGCTGAGTCGTGGCCGTGTAGTCCGGCACGATGCGTTGCAGCGGCGCGGCGAGGTCGAACGCCGTGACGGCGGCGACCAGCACCAAGGCGGCGCCGGTGGTGACGCGCACCCGTCGCGCGTGCCTGCGCAGGAAGCCCGCGCGCCGCGCCAGCGCACCGCCCGACGCCGCGAGCACGAGCAGCGGAATGCCGGTCCCGACGCCGAAAGCGGCCGTCAGCAGGAGCGCGTCGAAGCCGATCTGGTGCGTCGACCCGACCACCGCGATGGTCGCCAGCACCGGCCCGGCGCACGGCACATACACCAGCCCGAGCGCGAGCCCGGCGACGAAGCCGTTGCTCTCGGGCTTGGCCGCTCGTCCCCGCAACCGCGCGAACGGCCGTTCCAGCAGCTCACCGGCCCGGGGGAAGATCAGCCCGAGCCCGAGCAGCACGAGCGCGGCGATCCCCGCGTCGCGCAGCAGCTCGCCGGGCAGATGCAGTGCTTCGAGGGCGAGCGAGCCGAACAGCGTCGTCAGGCTGAAGCTCGTCACCAGGCCGCCGACGACACCCCACGGCCGCCGCGCGCCCGCGGTCAGCACGACGGGCAGAACCGGCAGTACGCAAGGGGAGAGGCTGGTGACGATCCCGGCGAGCACGCCGACGAGAAGCAAGGTGGGCATGCTCGAAATAGTAACCGCTCAGAACGGTTACGAAATCTTACGTAAGAATTACGTCACAACCCGCAGCACCTGGGACAGCACGATCAGCACGCAGACGACCAGGTTCTTGATCTTGTGGTCGACCAGCACGGCGACGAACTCTCGGATGGTCGCGCTCGGCCAGAAGTACCAGGCCGTCGGCGATCCGATCACCTGGCCGTTCACCTTGGCCCGGCGCGCGATGAGCGCGGCGCGTAAGACGTGGAAGTTGTTGGTCACCACGGCGCAGCGGTAATCGGGCTTGTGCTCGGCCATGATGTCCGCGCTGAACCGGAGATTCTCGAACGTCGTCCGCGACCGGTCCTCCAGCAGGATGCGTTCACGCGGCAGCCCGGCGGTCACCAGGTAGTCGGCCATGGCCCGCGCTTCGGACACCTCCTCGTCGGGCCCCTGCCCGCCCGAGGTGACGATCAGCGGCTCGCGGTTCCGCTTGTGCTCCTTGGCGAGCACGCTGAGCCCACGATTCAACCGGCTCGTGAGCAGCGGCGGCACCGTCTTCCCGCCCAGCAGGCCCGAACCGAGCACGACGACGAAGTCGACGCCCTTCTCGCTGCGGATGCGCCCGTAGACGACCGAGTACAGGAGGAAGCATACGAAGATGAACGAGACATACGCGAGAATCCCGTTGACGCTGCCGCGCAGCGCGTCGAGCGGCGCCCAGTCGATCCGCGTCACCAGCGCGTTGAACACGATCAGGCCGACGATCCCGAGACCTGCCAGCAGCGACAGGACGTTCGCGGGCCTGCGCCCTTCGCGCCGGAGCATGGTGATCCCGTTGCAGATCAGGAACACCGCGAGCGCGAGCACGGTCACGACGAAGAGCACGAAGGCAGCGAGAACCAGCCAGGCCGCCGCGTCGGGGGAGACCGCCGCGAGGAGCGCGAGCAGCGTGATCGCGATGAAGAACAACGCGAAGAAGAGGTAGAAGCCGTTGCGGAGCCTGCGGCGGTCGTGAATGAAGCTCACCAGGAACGCCACCGTGCACAGCGCCGCGAAGACGAACGGGAAAACGGCGCCCTCCACGGGACCTCCAGTCTGGGGTTCGGTCCCGGTCACGCTAGACCACGATGATCAGCCCACTTTCGGGCGATCAGGTCGTGAGTGTTCCGGCCGGTTCTAACCGGCCGGAACACTCACGACCCGGCTACTCGGTGTCGGCGTGGATGGCGGTGAGGATGGGCGTCTGGGCCGCCTTGCGCGCCGGCCAGAGCGAGGCCAGTATCCCGATCGCGACGGTCACCAGCACGAAGACGCCCAGCCGTTCCCAAGGCACGACCAGCGTCAGCTTCTCCTGGCCGAGCACCACGATCGCGCCGAGCGCGCAGCCAGCCACCAGCCCGATGAGCGCGCCCAGCATGGCGATGATCACCGACTCCAGCCGGAGCACCGAGCCGACCTGCTTGCGGCCGAGCCCGACCGCGCGCAGCAGGCCGATCTCGCGCACTCGCTC
Source organism: Amycolatopsis xylanica (assembly GCF_900107045.1). Classification (GTDB taxonomy): domain Bacteria; phylum Actinomycetota; class Actinomycetes; order Mycobacteriales; family Pseudonocardiaceae; genus Amycolatopsis; species Amycolatopsis xylanica. Next base: position 228,527 of record NZ_FNON01000011.1, on the reverse strand, counting down.
CAAAGTGGACATCGTCATGGTGTTCACCACGCCGAGCGCGCCGATGAGCACCGAAACGCTCAGCAACGCGTACAGGATGTTCAGGAAGACCGCCGCCTGCGAGCCCGCTGCCTCGGCGACCTCGGCCTTCGTCTGGACCACCAGTGTCGGATTGGCGAGCGCGTGCTGGATCGACTTGCTCACGGTCGACGCGTCCTGGTCCGTCTTCACCAGGATCTTCTGCGGCGCGGCGTCCTTGGGCGCGGCGATCAGGGCCTGCTCACCCGATTCCGGGGCCTCGTAGATGGCGACGATCGGCAGCGACGCGGGTGCGTCGCCGGAGGTCGCCTTCAAGGTGCCCGAGACCTCCGAGCCGATGGTCCAGCCGTGCTTGGCCGCCACCTGCTCCGAGATCGCGAGTCCGCTCGCCAGCTGATCGAGTGATCCCTGCTTGACCGTGACCGGGAAAAAGTCCTTGATGCTCTGGGGATTCACGCCGGTGGGGTTGAAATAGCCGCCGTCGTCGAGCTGGATGGCGACCGGGGACATCGGCGTGACCGACCCGACGCCGGGCACCTTGGCGATGTCCGTGACGGTCTTCGCGGACAGGTCGGCGTAGTCGATCGTGGTGACCTCGATGTCGGCCTTGTCGGCGGTCGCCGACTTCTTCGCGTCCGCCGCGGCGACCGAGGCGATCGGCACGGTGACCGCCGCGCACACGGACAGGCCGATCATCAGCGTCGCCGCGGTGGCCGCGGTCCGGCGCGGGTTGCGGCGGGTGTTCTCGACGGCCAGCGTGCCGCGCATGCCACTCAGCCGGGTGAGCGGCCCGCGCAGGATCTTGGTCAGGCCCAGGCTGAACCACGGCGTCAGCACGATCAGCCCGAGCATGGTCACCGGCGCGCCCAGGTAGATCAGGTCCTCGGCCTGGATGCCCGCCGTGGTGATCGCGGCGCCCAGCAGCGTGACGACGAGGCCGATGATGTTCCTGCGGCGCAACGACTTCGCGGTCGGCGGGACGCCGGTCCGCAGTGCCGCGATCGGCGGGATGGCGGCCGCCCGCCGCGCGGGGATGTAGGCGGCGACCGTGGTCACGCCGATGCCGACCCCGATGGCCGCGCACAGCGCGCCCACGCTGAACACCTGCAGCGGCACGCCCGGCCCGTTGATCACGGCGAACGCGCTGTTGAGCGCGGCCGCCGCGCCGATGCCGAGCAGGTACCCGAGCACGGTGGCGATCAGGCCGAGCACGGTCGCCTCGGCGAGCACCGTGCGCAGCACGTACTTGCGCGACGCGCCGACCGCGCGCAGGAGCGCGTTCTCGCGGGCGCGGGCCGCGGCGAGCATGGTGAACGTGTTCGCGACCAGGAAGACCGCGACGAACAGGGCCACCGCCGCGAAGATCAGCAGGATCTCGGTGATCTTGTTGTCGCTGTGCGGGGTGTTGAGCTGATGGCCCGTCTTGACGTCGAAGGCCTTTCCGAGCATGGCGCTGACACCGGTCGCGAGCGTGTCCTGGCCGACGCCGGGCGCGGCCACCAGGTCGAGTGCCGTGTAGCTCCCCGGAACGTGCGCGAACTGCTCGACCGCCGTCTTCAGTTCGAACGCGACCAGCGTGCCGCCCGAGGCCAGCCGAGCGTCATCGCCCGCGAACACACCCACGAGCCGCACCTGGCGCACCACACCCTTGACGATCACTCTCACGGTGTCGCCGACGTTGAAACCGGCCTTCTTCGCGGCGGCTTCGTCGACGGCGACCTCGTCGGGGCCGCTTGGCGCCTTACCGGCGCTCAGCGGGAAACGGGCGGGGTCGTAGCTCACGCCGGCCGCGCGGTCGGGCAGCCCGGCGAGCGCGCCGTCCTTGCCGACGAGGAACGCGCGGCCGTCGGCGATCGGCCGGACCTGCGCGACCCCTTGCACGCTTTGAAGCTGGCCGACGACGTCGTCGCCCATCGGCGTGCTGTAGCGGTCCGGCTCCACCTTGACCGCGACGTCGGCTTGCGCGCGGATCTGGGCGCGTTCGATCGAAGTCTTGACCGCGTCGCCGTAGAGCAGGGAGCCGACGACGAACGCGACTCCGAGCACCACGCCGAGCGTGGGCAGCAGATACCTCGCCTTGTGCGCCAGTATCGAACGGAACGCCAGCCGGAACATCAGCCCACCGCCTGCGTGTCGAACCGGCGCATGCGGTCGAGCACCCGGCCGGGGGTCGGCTGGGTCATCTCGTCGACCAGGCGGCCGTCGGCGAGGAACAGCACGCGGTCCGCGTAGCCCGCGGCGATCGGGTCGTGCGTGACCATCAGCACGGTCTGCCGCCATTCGCGCGCGCATCGCTGCAGCAGCGAGAGGATCTGCGCGCCCGACCGGGAATCCAGGTTCCCGGTCGGCTCGTCGGCGACGACGATCTCCGGGCGCGTGATCAGCGCCCGCGCGCACGCGACCCGCTGCTGCTGGCCACCGGAGAGCTGCGCGGGCCGGTGATCGAGCCGGTCCTGGAGGCCCATCGCCTCGATGACCTGCTCGGTCCAAGCTGGGTCGGGTTTCTTGCCGGACAAGGACAACGGCAGCGTGATGTTCTCCCAGGCGCTCAACGTGGGCAGCAGGTTGAACGACTGGAAGACGAATCCGATCTTCTCGCGGCGGACCTGGGTCAGCTGCTCGTCGTTCAGCGAGCCGAGGTCGACGCCCGCGATACTGGCCTTGCCCGAGCTGGGCGTGTCCAGTCCGGCGAGGCAGTGCATGAAGGTCGACTTGCCGGAGCCGGACGGGCCCATGATCGCGGCGAATTCACCGCGGCGGAAGCGCACCGACACCTCGGCCAGCGCGACCACGGCGGCCCCGTCGGTGCCATAGACCTTGCCGAGGTGCTCCACTTCGGCGACAGCGTGTTCGTTCATGGTCCCCATGCTTCGCGATCGACCGGAGATCCGGCTCCACCGAACTGACGAGTGAACCCGAACGTGCTCCGCCGAACGAATGAGGACTGTCCTCAGAGAACTGTCCTAACGTGGCAGCCATGCTGGCGACATTCGGAAGGCTCTCTTGGGTTCAGCGCGGCGCGCTGGGGCTGGGGCTGCTCACAGCGGCCACGCTCGCGGTGCTCGAGGGCTTCAGCTCGGAAACGTTGGCCCCGGGCATCGGGCTGGCCATCTGCGGCCTGGTGCAGGTGGCCGTGCTGGCCATGCCCACCCTGCGCCCGGTCGTGATCGTGGAGGCGACCTGCGTCTCGATCGCGTTCACCCTGCTGACACCCGCGCTGCCACAGGGGTTGGACAACACCTACGGCCTGGTGGAGACGATCGCGCTTGCCTGCCTGGTGACGCGGGTGATCATCGAACTGCCGCCCCGGCGCTCGGCGCTGCTCGTCCCGCTCCAGTTCCTCGCCATCGTGATCATGCCGTTGCGGTGTTACACGATCGAGAGTGGTCTGCGGGAGGTCTTCGTCATCCTGACCTCGTTCGCCACGATCCTGGTGATCGTGCTCGGGCTGTACCTGCGCCTGCACGACCAGCGCCGGGCCGACGGCCACGAGATGGCCAAACAGGTGCAGCGGCTGACGTATGCCCGCGATCTGCACGACTTCGTCGCCCACCACGTGACCGCGATCGTCGCGCAGGCGCAGGCCGTCCGCTACACCACGGCCGCCGGGCAGCAGCCGACCCCGGAGGCGCTCGACAAGATGCTGGCGGGCATCGAAAAGGCGGGTTCGCAGGCGCTGGCGTCGATGCGCGGGATGATCACGGTGCTGCGCGACGACCAGCCCATCCCGGTGCGCAAGCCGCTCGGCGCGGTGCTGTCCGAGGCGACCGGCCAGTTCGTCGGCCCGCCGGTCACCACCGAGATCGACGAGGTGCTCGCCGAGACCTATCTCGTCCCGCACGTGCTCGACGCCGTGCACCATGTCGTCCAGGAATCGCTCACGAATGTGTTGCGCCACGCGGAAGGCACCACCGGGGTCACGGTCAGCGCGCGCACCCTGCCCGACGACAAGCTGGAGATCGTGGTGCGCGACGACGGCGCGGCCAAACCCGGTTCGTCCGGCGGCGGCTTCGGTCTCGTCGGCCTGCGCGAGCGCGTCGAAGCCGCGGGCGGGACACTGACCTCCGGGCCCGACGGCGACGGCTGGCGCGTGGCCGCGACGCTGCCGTTGACCTTGGCTCTGCCATCATGACGCGGATGAGCACCCGTGTGTTGATCGCCGACGACCAGGAGATGATGCGCTCGGCGTTCGGGATGATCCTGGATTCCCAGCCCGACATCGAGGTCGTCGCCTCGGTCGGCGACGGCCAGGCGGCGGTCGACGAGGCACGCAGGCTCCGCCCGGACGTCTGCCTGCTCGACATCCGGATGCCCAAGCTCGACGGCCTGGAGGCGACCCGGCTACTGGCCGGTCCCGGCGTGCTCAACCCGCTGAACGTCCTCATCGCGACCACCTTCGACCTCGACGAGTACGTCTACCGCGCCCTGCGCAACGGCGCTTGTGGCTTTCTCCTCAAGGACATGTCACCCGCACTGCTCGTCGAGGCCGTCCGCGCCGCGTCGGCGGGGGCGACGCTGATCTCCCCGACGGTGACCACCCGCCTGCTGGCCCACTTCGCGCTCGACCGCTCGGACAAGGCGACCCAGGACTCCGCGCCCGCCGAACCCCTGACCGAACGGGAACTGGATGTCGTCCGCCAGGTGGCGCAGGGCCGGACGAACAGCGAGATCGCTGCGGACCTGTTCGTGAGCCAGGCGACGGTCAAGACGCACCTGGCGAACGTGCAACGCAAACTGGCGGTGCGCAACCGTGTGGAGATCGCGGCCTGGGCGTGGCGCACCGGCCTCTGCGTCTGAAGTGGTCGTGAGTGTTCCGGCCGGTTAGAACCGGCCATACCACTCACGACCCCGCTCAGCGCGGGGTGCCCAGGGTCCCGTTGATCACCGTGCGCAGGATCCACTCGAGGCGGGCTTCGGGTGGCCCCGAGACGAGGTCGTCGCCGAGCGCGACCACGCGTGGGTGCGTCTTGGGCGAGGCATTCCGCAGCGCGGCGACCGTGGCCTCGTGGTCCGCCGGCGCGGCGGCGCTCTCCGCGCGCGCCGACTGCTCGGCGGCGGTCGCGGTCGCGACCAGCAGGAGCGCGTCGATGCCCCAGGCCGCCTGGGCGTCGGGTACTCCACCCTTGTGCAGCAACGCCAAGACCGCCTCGACGAGCGCGAGGTAGTTCGGCCCGGACGGCCTGGCGATCAGCGCGGAACTCGCCAAGGCCGGGTGTGCGAACAAAACCTGGGTATACGAACGCAGAACGGCGATGAGCCGGTCCCGCCAGTCGCCCTTGGCGCGGACCGGGCGCAGGTCGACCGTGCCGAGCAGGTGCTCGAGGATGGCGGCGTGCAGCTCGGCGGTGTTGGCCACGTAGACGTAGAGGGAGGCGGCGCCGGTGTCGAGCTCCTGGGCCAGCCTGCGCATCGTGACCCGTTGCAGCCCCTCGGTTTCCATCAGGCGGACGGCCGTGGCGACGATGCCTTCGTAGGTCAGCGCTGGCTTGGCGGGGCGCTCGCGGCGGCTGCGGGGTGCCGAGGTCATCGAGCGAGCCTACTGAACGTGTTCGTCCCGAACAAGTTCGTCAGGATCACGCTGGGGGAGCACGCAGAACTCATTGCCCTCGGGGTCGGCCAGCACGACGAAATGCTCGGCCGGGTCGTCCGTGAGGACGCGGGCGCCGAGTGTGGTCAGGCGGTCGATTTCGGCGTATTGGCCGAGTTCGGCAGGCGCGATGTCGATGTGGACGCGGTTCTTCACGCGCTTGCCCTCACCGACCGGCTGGAACAGCAAGGGTATTCCGCTTTTCCCGCGAAGCTCCACATAGGTCAGTCCGTGACCGTCGCGCCAGCGGCGGGTTTCGGCGTAACCGAGTGCCTGCTGCCAGAACGCGGCCAGTTTCTCGGCGTCCTGGCAATCCACGGTGATCGCGATGATGCTGGTCATGGCCGCCACCTCGCAGGGACAGGCGGCGGGCCCGTCGCCGGGCCCGCCGTTCGAATGGGGGGTCAGTCCTTGTCCCGGACGCCCTTCACAGCGTCCTTGACCTTTTCGGCGGCCTGCTTGAGCGAGCCCTTGGCCTGGTCGGCCTTGCCTTCGGCCTGCCACTGCTCGTTGTCGGTGGCGTCGCCGACGGCTTCCTTGGCCTTGCCCTTGAGCTCTTCGGCCTTGTTCTCCATCTTGTCGTTCACGACGAACCTTTCCTTGTCGGAGGTGTCACCACCCGGCGGTTACCCGCATTGGCGGCGTTTAACCACCGTCATTCGTGTCATCGTGCGGCGCGCCGACCGGTTTCGATTCGGGGGAACCGCGTTGGCGCAGGTAGACGCTGAACACGGCCATCGAGCCGATGGCCAGGAATTCCGACTGCCAGTTCTGCAGCGTGCGGTTCCAGAAATCCGCCGAACCCAGATAGGTGAGCCAGGTCACCGGATCACCGAAGTCGCTGAGCTGCGAGGCGTTGTAGGCGCTCAATCCCGCGATCGACTGCGCGAGCAGCGAGAGCAGGAACAGGCCCGCCATCACGAAACCGAGTGAACGCGAGAAGACCGCGGTGCGCCACCCACCCGCACGGGCCCACTTCGGCGAAGACACTTTCGTGTACTTCCCGACGAGTTGCTCGCGGTCGTTCTCGGCGCCGAGCCGGTCCGGCGGCTTCGATTCGGGTGAGCCGCGTTGCATGAGCCAGACGGTCGCGAAGATATAGAGGAAGAATTGCAGGTATTCCGACTGCCAGTTCTCGGCGACATCGACCGCGAAATCGCTCGACGTCACGTAGTCGAGCAGGCTGATCGGCTCGGCGCCGTGCGCGAGCGCGCGGCTGTCGAAGTCGGCGTGTCCCGCCAGCGCCTGCCCGAGCAGGCTGGCCAGGAACAACGCGCCGAACGCGAGCGCCAGGCCGTTGTCGCGTAAGTACCGCTTCATTGGTGGGCCAGCCCGAGTGCGATGCAGTACCCGAGGCCCGCGACCACGAAGACGAGGTAGCAGACGAACAACGCGCGGCCTCTCATCGCCCACCGACCAGGCAGTCGTAGACCTGCTCGTTGCGCGGATGGCAGCCGGCGCCGGTGATCCGCCAACCGTCGGAGAACTCGTGCAGGAACACGGTGTCGTCAGCGCTCTTGGCCTGAGCTTCGCTGCTCCACACCACGGGCATGGCCGGCGGCGCGTGCGGCAGCCGCAGCGCGGCCAGCGCGACCGCGCACGGATGGGTGGTGAGCGCGTCCTTGGCACGGGGCGCGAGCAGCGCGCACGCGGCCGCGGTGTCACCCGATCCGACGGCGTCGGCGAACCGGCGCGCCACCGCCGACGGCGCGGCGTCCGCCGGGCTCCCGCAGGCGGCGACCGCGCAGGTCAGCAGCACCGCGGCGACCGATCTGATCATGGCGGCCGGATACCCACCGCGCGGAGTGCTAAACCGGTGGCCGCCCGCGTCGGCCCCTGAGCCCGGGATAAAGCGGGCTTTATTCCACCCCGGGATAAAGCCCGCTTTATCCCGGGCTTGCCCACCTCGCCGAGCGTGCAACGGATCCGGGGCCTGGTTCCGTCACTGAAGCATGGCCAAGCTGATGACGTTCCGGGTCGCGGTCGCCTGCGCGGCGGTGCTGCTGGCCGCGGCGAGCGCGGTGCCGGGCTCTCCGGTGGGCGAGCGGACCACGATCGTCGACTACGGGCCGGTCAACGAACCGGCTTCGCTGCGGCTGGCCGCCTTCGACTCGTGCCAGACGGCGCTCGAGGCGTTCAAACGCGCGCTGCTGCCGCGGATCGGCGAGTACGGCCTGCCCGGCGGTGACAGCGTGGGGCCGGATTTCACCGGCGCGCGGGCGATCGCGGCGGAAGCCGCTCCGCAGGACGCCGCGGCCAAGTTCTCCAAAACCAACACCCACGAAGCCGGTGTCGACGAGCCCGATGTGGTCAAGACCGACGGGAAACGGCTGGTCAGCGTCGCGGACGGCACGCTGCGGGTGATGGATGTGGCCAGCCGCAAACTCAGCGGATCGATGACCATGCCCGGTGGGATGGCCACTCGGCTACTGCTGCAAGGCGATCGCGCGCTCGTGGTCTCCGAAGGCACGATCATGCCCGACTTCGAGGGCCGCAAGCCCGTGCCGGGCGGCGGCGCCGGGCCTCGGCTGACGCTCGTCGACCTGTCCGGCACACCCAAGGTGCTCGAAACGCTGACCACCGACGGCGCCTTCGTCGACGCGCGTCAGGTCGGTGGCGTCGCGCGGATCGTGCTGCGTTCGTCGCCGCGGTTGCCGTTCCCGTATCCGGCGGATCCGAAGCGGAATCGGGACACCTTGGAGCGGTCGAAGATCGAGGATTGGCTTCCGCACTACACACTGGAACGCGAAGGCAGCCGTCAAGAGGGCACGCTCGTGCCGTGTGATCAGGTGAAACGGCCCGCCGAGTACAGCGCCGCCTCGATGCTGACCGTGCTCACCGTCGATCTCGCGGGCAAGCTCGGCACGGGTGATCCGGTGTCGATCGTGGCCGACGGGGAGATCGTCTACGGCACCGGCACGAGTCTGTATATCGCCGACGAAAACCGCGCCGACACCGAGATCCACCGGTTCGACATCGCCAAGCCGGGCAAACCGGTGCACACCGCGTCCGGCTCGGTGCGGGGAAGGCTGCTCAACCAGTACTCGATGTCCGAGTACGCGGATCATCTCCGTGTCGCGACCACAGTGGACGGTGATGCGCACAGCAAGGTAACCGTGCTCGACCGCAAGCTGGCCGCGGTCGGGGAACTCGGCGGACTCGGTGCGGGGGAACGGATCTACGCGGTGCGGTTCCTCGGGCCGGTCGGCTATGTGGTGACGTTCCGGCAGACCGACCCGCTGTACACAGTGGACCTTTCGGATCCGAAGAAGCCGCGCGCGGTGGGGGAGTTGAAGATCAGCGGTTACTCCGCCTATCTGCATCCCGCCGGTGACGGCCGGTTGATCGGCGTCGGGCAGGAGGCGAGCGAGAAAGGCAGGAGCCTGGGCACCCAGGTTTCGCTCTTCGACGTCCGCGACCCGGCCAGGCCGAGCCTGCTCGCCAAGCATCACCTGCGCGGCGCCCACTCCGAGGCGGAGTACGACCCGCACGCTTTCCTTTACTGGCCCGACAACGGACTGCTCGTCGTGCCGGTCGACGGGGACCGCTCCGGCGGCGGCGCGCTGGTGCTGCGCCTGACCGACGGCGCGTTCACAGAGGCCGGCACCGTGAGCCACGACGGCGGCGGGGTGCGGCGCGCGCTGGTGCTGGGCGGTGCACTGTGGACGGTGTCGGAGACGGGCGTGCTGGTCAGCGACCTGACCAGCCTCGCCCGCCTCGCTTGGCAGCCGTTCGCCTAGTCGGTGCCGGACTCCATCGCGGCCGCGTCCAGGAACTGGTCGTCGGCCGGAGCCTCGCCACGGGAGGCGATGACCTCGGCGCCGCCCTCCGGCATCGCGCCGATCAGCTCGGTCGACGGCTGCGCGGCGGCGATCAGCATCGCCTGCTGCCCGCCGACCATGCCCAGCCCGGCGTACTGCTCGAGCTTGGCGCGCGAGTCGGCGATGTCGAGGTTGCGCATGGTCAGCTGGCCGATCCGGTCGACCGGGCCGAACGCGGAGTCCTCGGTGCGCTCCATCGACAGCTTGTCGGGGTGGTAGCTGAACGCGGGGCCCGAGGTGTCGATGATCGAGTAGTCCTCGCCGCGCCGCAGCCGCAGCGTCACCTCGCCGGTGACGGCCATGCCGACCCAGCGCTGCAGTGACTCGCGGATCATGAGCGACTGCGGGTCGAGCCAGCGGCCCTCGTACATCAGCCTGCCGAGCCGCCTGCCCTCGTTGTGGTACGTGGCGAGCGTGTCCTCGTTGTGGATGGCGTTGACCAGCCGCTCGTACGCGGCGTGCAGCAACGCCATGCCCGGCGACTCGTAGATGCCGCGGCTCTTGGCCTCGATCACGCGGTTCTCGATCTGGTCGGACATGCCGAGCCCGTGCCTGCCGCCGATGGCGTTGGCCTCGAGCACCAGCGCGACCGCGGAGTCGAACTTGGCGCCGTTGATGGTGACCGGGCGGCCCTGCTCGAAGCCGATGGTCACGTCCTCGGTCGCGATCTCGACCGCCGGGTCCCAGAACCGCACGCCCATGATCGGCTCGACCAGCTCGATGCCGGCGTTGAGGTGCTCGAGCGCCTTCGCCTCGTGCGTCGCGCCCCAGATGTTCGCGTCGGTGGAGTACGCCTTCTCGGTGCTGTCGCGGTAGGGCAGGCCGTGCGCGACCAGCCACTCGGACATCTCCTTGCGGCCGCCGAGCTCGGTGACGAAGTCGGCGTCGAGCCACGGCTTGTAGATCCGCAGCGCCGGGTTCGCGAGCAGGCCGTAGCGGTAGAACCGCTCGATGTCGTTGCCCTTGTAGGTCGAGCCGTCGCCCCAGATCTGGACGTCGTCCTCGAGCATCGCGCGGACCAGCAGCGTGCCGGTCACCGCCCGGCCGAGCGGGGTGGTGTTGAAGTACGTGCGGCCGCCGGTGCGGATGTGGAACGCGCCGCAGGCCAGTGCCGCGAGCCCCTCCTCGACCAGCGCGGCACGGCAGTCGATCACGCGGGCGATCTCCGCGCCGTACGACGTGGCGCGGCCGGGCACCGACGCGATGTCGGGTTCGTCGGGCTGGCCGATGTCGGCGGTGTAGGTGCAGGGCACCGCACCTTTGTCGCGCATCCACGCGACCGCTACCGAGGTGTCGAGGCCGCCCGAGAAGGCGATACCGACACGTTCACCGATGGGCAGGGAAGTGAGCACTTTGGACACGACGACAGTGTATGCACTCGACTGCATGACTATGCAACCGGGGGTCTGATCGAGGGTGAATCGCGAGGTCGGGATCGATTCAGAGAATTCTGCTAGTCTCCCGGTGTTTCGCGGCTCACAGTGGCGCCGCAGCCGTCTTGCCGCTGTGCCATGGTCGTCTCCGGCCGGGAACCCCGGCATGAAGACTCATCGAGGAGCGAACATGACCGCCATTGTCCGGGTACACGGCCGCCAGGTGCTCGACAGCCGGGGCAACCCGACCGTCGAGGTCGACGTCGAGCTGGCCGACGGCTCACTCGGCAGGGCCGCGGTGCCTTCGGGCGCGTCGACCGGGACCAAGGAAGCGGTCGAGCTGCGTGACGGTGACAAGACGCGGTTCCACGGCAAGGGCGTGCGCAAGGCCGTCGACGCGGTCAACACCGAGATCGCCGAGGCCATCTTCGGGCTCGACGCGGAGTCGCAGGCCGAGGTCGACCGCGCGCTGATCGAGCTGGACGGCACCCCGAACAAGGCCCGTCTCGGCGCGAACGCGACGCTCGGCGTCTCACTCGCCGTCGTGAAGGCGGCCGCCGCGGCCAGCGCGCTGCCGCTCTACCGCTACGTCGGCGGCGTGTTCGCGCACCTGCTGCCGATGCCGATGATGAACATCATCAACGGCGGCGCGCACGCCGACAACCCGATCGACTTCCAGGAGTTCATGATCGGCCCGGTCGGCGCCGAGACCTTCGCCGAGGCCGTCCGGATGGGCTCCGAGGTGTTCCACACGCTGCGCAAGTCGCTGCACGAAGCCGGCCACGGCACCAACGTCGGCGACGAGGGCGGGTTCGCGCCGAACCTCAGCTCCGCCGACGAGGCGCTCGAGTTCGTGCTCCGCGCGATCGAGCAGTCCGGCTACACCCCCGGCGAGGACATCGCGCTGCTGCTCGACCCGGCCGCGTCCGAGTTCTACACCGGCGAGGTCTACGACTACACCGGCGAAGGCCGCAAGCGCAGCGTCGAGGAGCACGTGGCCTACCTCGCCGACCTCACCGCGCGCTACCCGATCGTGTCCATCGAGGACGGTGTGGCGCAGGACGACTTCACCGGCTGGAAGCAGCTCACCGACACCATCGGCGACCGCGTGCAGCTCGTCGGCGACGATGTGTTCTGCACCAACGTGAACCTGCTCAGCGACGGCATCGAGCGCGGCATCGGCAACTCGATCCTGGTCAAGGTCAACCAGATCGGCACGCTCACCGAAACCCTCACGACGGTCGAGACCGCGCACAAGGCGGGCTACTCCGTGGTCATGTCGCACCGCTCGGGCGAGACCGAGGACACGACGATCGCCGACCTGGCGGTGGCCACCAACTGCGGCCAGATCAAGACGGGCTCGCTGTCGCGGTCCGACCGCACGGCCAAGTACAACCAGCTCATCCGGATCGAGGAGGAGCTCGGCGCCGAGGCCCGGTACGCGGGCAAGTCCACCCTTCGCGGGCGCTGACCTCAGAACGGGATAAAGCGGGCTTTATCCCGGAGTGGGATAAAGCCCGCTTTATCCCGTTTCACGACCCCGCGTTGGTCCAGACGACCTTGACCGACGAGGCCGCGCGTTCGGTCCGGATTTCGATGAGCTCGCCCAGGATGGTGGCTCGGTCGAAGACGATCGCGCGGTCGTCGCGGTCGAAGGTCACGCGGTCGCTGAGGAACACCGGCGCGCCCTCGGCACGCTCCAGCAGCGTGCCGAGGCGGGCGGTGAGCACGGCAGGGCTGAGGCGTTCGTCGGCCCGGTTCGCGATGCGGCCGTCGGCGGCGAACGCGTCGTAGAGCGAGGTCGTCGTGAAGTCGACCTGCGCCAGCGAACCCGTGAAAGGCTCAGGGATCCACGAGACCTGGTGGATCGCGGGCGCACCGCCGACGTGGCGCAGCCGTTCGACCCGCAATGCCGGTTCGGCGGCCTCGACGCCGAGGCGGGTGGCCACCCAGGCGGGCAGCGGGCGGCGGCCACGGGCGAGCAGGGTGGTCTCGACCGAATGGCCCTGCTCGCGCAGATCGTCCGCGAGGCTTTTCAGGGAACCCATGCTGTAGAAGGCTTTCGGCGACGAGACGTAGGTTCCGCGGCCCGCCTCCTGGGTGACCAGGCCGCGCTCGGTGAGCAGGCCGAGCGCTTGGCGCAGCGTCATCAGGGTGACGCCGTACTCGGCGCTGAGGTCACGCTGGGAAGGCAGGGCCTGGCCGGGAGCGTAATGCCCCGCCTGGATCTTGAGGTCCAGGTCGGCCGCGATCGCCGCGTACTTCGGCTGCCGCCGCTCGTCGCCCATGGCCCCGCTTCACCTCGTCAGTCCGCGATGGCGTCCAATGCCGTGCGCATGTCCGCCAGCTCCGCGCGGAGGTCCTCGGCGCGGCCGCCGTCGAGCACTTTACGCATCAGCGCCGAGCCGACGATCACGCCGTCGGCGTACCGCGCGGCCTCGGCGGCATGATCGGGGCGGGAGACGCCGAAACCCACCAGCACGGGCAGATCCGTGAGTTCGGTGAGCGACCGCGCGAGTGCCCGGCCGGACTCGGGCAGGTCCCGTTTCTCGCCGGTGGTCCCCATCAGGCTGACCGCGTAGACGAAACCGCGGCTGTGCCCGGCGATCACGCGCAACCGGTCCGGCGTGGTCGACGGCGCGGCCAGCAGCACGAGGTCGATGCCGTGCCGGGCGGCGGCTTCGGACAGGGGAGCGACCTCGTCGACCGGCATGTCCGGGACGATCAGCCCGCTGACGCCCGCCTCGCGCAGCGCGGCGCAGAACGAGTCGGCTCCGTTGCGCAGCACCAGATTCGCGTAGGTCATCGTGACCAGCGGGACGGCCGGATCCAGCTTGGCGAGGTCCGCGAGGATCCCGTCGACGGTCGTGCCGCGGCTGAGCGCGCGGTCCGAGGCCTGCTGGACGGTCGGGCCGTCGAGCGTGGGATCGGAGAACGGGAGGCCGATCTCGATGAGGTCGGCGCCCGCGTCCTGGTACGCGCGCAGGTAGTCGGTCCAGTCGTCGGTGATCCCGCCGGTGACGTAAGGCGCGAGGAGCTTGCGGCCCTTTTGCCGTGTCTCGCGGGTCCGGGTTTCGAGTGCGTTCACGAGAGCTCCATCAGGGTGTGCATGTCCTTGTCACCGCGGCCGGAGAGCGTGAGCAGCACGGTCGAGCCTGCAGGGATCTCGCCGTCCTCGACCGCGCGCAGCACCCAGGCGACGGCGTGCGCGGATTCCAGCGCGCAGAGGATGCCCTCGGCCTTGGCGAGCCGCCGGACCGCGTCGAGCACCTCGGCGTCGCTGACGGTGAAGTACTCGGCCCGGCCGAGATCGGCGAGGTAGGCGTGCTCGGGGCCGACGCCGGGGTAGTCGAGGCCGGCGGCGATCGAGTGCGCCTCGCTGATCTGGCCGTGCTCGTCCTGCAGCACCTTGGTGCGGAACCCGTGCAGGATCCCGGGAAGGCCGGAGTTGATCGCGGCGCCGCCCTCGGGTTCGACGCCGATCAGCCGCGCCGGCGTGTCGACGAACCCGGCGAACGTCCCGGCCGCGTTCGACCCGCCGCCGACGCACGCGACCACGAAGTCCGGGGTGGCGGTGCGCAGCTCGGTCGCGCACTGCGTGCGGGCCTCGTCGCCGATCACCCGCTGGAATTCGCGCACCAGCCACGGATACGGATGCGGGCCCATCACCGAGCCGAGGCAGTAGTACCCGTCCTCGACCGAGGAAACCCAGTGCCGCAACGCTTCGCTGCACGCGTCCTTCAGCGTCCGGCTGCCGGAGCCGACCGGCACGACCTCCGCGCCGAGCATCCGCATCCGGAACACGTTGAGTTCCTGGCGCTCGATGTCACGCTCACCCATGAAGACCGTCGCCGACATACCGAGCAACGCCGCCGCGGTCGCGGTGGCGACACCGTGCTGGCCCGCGCCGGTCTCGGCGATCAGCCGTTGCTTGCCCATGCGCTTCGCGAGCAACGCCTGGCCCAGCACGTTGTTTATCTTGTGCGAGCCGGTGTGCGCGAGATCCTCACGCTTGAGCAGCAACGTGATGCCGAGTTCGGCGGACAGCCGCCAGGCCGGGGTCAGCGCGGTCGGCCGTCCCGCGTAGACGGCGAGCAGCCGGTCGAGCTGCCCGTGGAACAGGGGATCGGCCCACGCGTCCCGGAACGCGTGCTCGACCTCTTCGCAGGCCGCGATCAGTGATTCCGGCACGAACCGGCCCCCGTACTCGCCGAACCGGCCGAGCCCCGAGGGTGCCCTGACGTCCACGGCCAAGCTCCGCGTGTCCATCTCGCCTCCAACTGTTCTAGAACTGTCTACTCTAGGTGTACCACACCTCGGCCCAACAGTTCTAGAACAGTCGCGCACCCGCTGGGGGTCGTGAGTGGTACGGCCGGTTCTAACCGGCCAAAACACTCACGACCCCTTGCGCTGGGCGGGATAAAGCGGGCTTTATCCCGGATGGGCCGCGCGTGTCGCTTGCTTGGCCACGGTGGGTAGGCCCTTGGGCGCGGTCCGGCCTTGATCGCACGAAAGTGGCGTATGTGACGGTCAGCGTCACATACGCCACTTTCATGTGGCTTGGTCAAGTGGGTTGACTGAGTGGGATTTGGGTCGTTCAACGCCGCGAACCGCACTCACCGGCCCTGCGGCAGCGGGATAAAGCGGGCTTTATCCCGCCCGCGCACGCCTGGCACGCGCGGGGGTCGTGAGTGGTATGGCCGGTTCTAACCGGCGTAAACACTCACGACCCCGGGGTGGGTCAGCGGGCTCGGAGCATGGGGCGGAAGGCGTCGCGGTGCGCCCAGGCCAGGTAGATCTCGGCCGCCGCGACCGCGCAGGGGATCAGCAGGCCCGCGGGGTCGAGAAAGAGGTGGAACGTGAAGATGCCGACCACGATCGGCGCCAGCAGGGCCAGCGCGAGCGGGACGAAGCGGTTGGCCAGCAGCAGCACGCCGACGAGCACCTGGATCCCGCTGACCAGCGGGTTCATGTAGCCCGTCTCGGCCAGCGCGATCGCGAACTTCAGCGCGCCCGCGGACATGGCGCTCGCGTCACCGGGCATGAACAGGAGGAAGCCGTTCAGGCCGAACACCGTGAACACCAGGCCCAGCAGGACGCGGGCGGTGGCGGTCACGACGCGGACGGGGGTGCGGACCTGGGCGGCGATCGTGGCGGTCATCTTCAGCTCCTCGGTTGGGGTTCTTACCCCTTCGTCGAGTGGCTTCCCGCCGGATCGACATTCCGGGGAAGAAATTTTCAGGCGAGTGCCGCGTTCACCCGATCGGCCGTGGAGACGCTCGACTGCGGGTTCTGGCCGGTGATCAGATTGCCGTCCACCACGACCTGGTCCGACCATGGCGCGGCCGTGGTGACCGTCGCGCCCTCTTCGCGCAGGCGGGACTCGACGAAGAACGGCGACTTGTCGCCGGTGCCGCCCTGCATCTCCTCGGCGTCGCTGAACGAGGTCATCGAACGCCCGGCGAACGCGAACGAGCCGTCTTCCTTGCGAGCGCTGAGCAGCGCGGCCAGGCCGTGGCACAGCGCGCCGATGATCTTGCCCTGCGCGTCGGCCTCCTTGAGCAGACGGCCGGTCTCGGCGTCGAAGGCCAGGTCGGTCATCGGACCGTGGCCGCCGGGCAGGTAGAGCGCGTCGTAATCGGCCGCGGAGACGGCGGAGAGCTTCAGCGGCGAGGAAAGCTGCGCGTCGATCGACTCCAGGTAGGCGCGGAACCGGGCGCCCTCGGCGGGGTCGACGCCGCCGCGTTCGTCGAGGCTGACCGCGTCGACGGTCGGGCGGACGCCATCGGGGGTGGCCACGTCGACGGTGTGCCCCGCCGCGAGCAGCACGCGGTGCGACTCGGCCAGTTCCTCCGCCCAGAAGCCGGTGGGGTGGTCGGTGCCGTCGGTCAGCCGGACGTGGTCGGCGGCCGAGACGATCATCAAGATTTTTGCCATGCCGGAGTCAACCATCACGGCTCCGGTTCCCATCCCGGCCTTCCATAACGAAACTTATGGAAGGATGGTTGCGTGCCAAGCCTGGATCTGCTGGAGACGTTCATGGCGATCTACCGCCGTGGCTCGCTCTCGGCCGCTGCGGTCGAGCTGGGACTGACGCAACCCGCCGTCACCGGCCAGCTGGTCAGGCTGGAGAAAGAGCTCGGCGAGCCGTTGTTCGAGCGGTCGAGGCTCGGCGCGGTGCCCACCGCGCGGGCGGCCGGGCTCGCCGCGCGGATCGGCACGCATCTCGACGAGCTGCGCGGCGCGCTCGTCACCGATCCGGGTGACGCGGTTTACCACGACCGGGTGGCGATCGCGGGGGCCAGCGACGGGATGGCGGCCAAGTTCCTGCCCGCGCTCGTCCCGCTGACCACGCGCGGGCTGCGGCTGACCGTCACGCTCGGGCTGGCCGACGAGCTGCTCGCGGCGCTCGTCGCGGCCAGGGTGGACATCGTGCTCTCGTCGGTGCGTCCCAAGCACCGCGCGATCGCGGCGGTCCCGCTGATCGACGAGGAGTTCGTCCTCATCGCGTCGCCGACGCTGGCGCGCAGCGTCGAACCCGCCCGGCTCGGCGAGGACCCGGTGCCCGCGCTGGCGCACCTGCCGCTGGTCGCCTACGCCGAAGACCTGCCGATCATCCGCCGCTACTGGCGCAGCGAGTTCGGGCGGCGGCCGCCCAACCGGGTCGCCGTGACCATCCCCGACCTGCGGGCGGTGCTGGCCGCCGTGATCGCCGGGGCTGGCGCCACCGTGCTGCCCCGCTACCTCGCCGCCGCCGCGCTCACGGCCGGTTCCGTCCAGCTCGTGCACGAACCCGCGGCGCCGCCGTTGAACACGCTGTACCTCGCCACCGCGGCGGGCGGGCCCGGCCGTCCGGCGGTCGCGCTCGTCCGTGACCACCTGATCGCCCAGGCCCGCGCGTGGGGTTCGCTCTAGACCGGCTCGGGCACTCGCTGGACCGCGCCCCCTCGGACGTAGACGGCCCGGATCCGGTGCAGCGCGGCGGGATCGCGCAGCGGGTCGCCGTCGACCGCCAGGATGTCCGCGTCGTAGCCGGGTGCGATCCGGCCCTTGCGGTCGCCAACGCCGCACACGGCGGCGGCCCGTGAAGTGCAGGCGCGCAAGGCTTCCGCCGGACCCATGCCGATGCTGAGCAGCTGCGCGTACGCGTGGCGCAGCACGTCCGGCGGCTTGACGGGCGCGATGCCCGCATCCGTGCCCGCGACGATCAGCGCTCCCGCTTCGTAGAGCTTGCGCAGATTCGCCTGGAACGCGGCCATCCTCGTGGCGATCGCCGGTGGCACCGCGAAGCCGGGCAGCGGTACCGCGCCGAGGGTCGCGCCGACCGCGATCCGCCGCTCGGCGAACTTCGCGAGCAGGCCGGGCGGGATCTCGTCGACGCCGTCCTCGGTCATGAAGCTGACGTGTTCGAGCCCGTCGACGCCCGCCTCGACGGCGTCGATGATCGCCTGGGTCCCGTGCGCGTGCGCGGTGATCGGCAGGCCGTGGCGATGTGCCTCGTGGACGGCGGCGCGCAGCTCCTCCAGGCCGAACTGGGCGAGCTCGGGCTTGCTGCCGGGCGTCATGTTGCCGCCGCTGGCCATGATCTTGATGACGTCCACGCCGCGGGCGGCGTGCGCGCGGATCGCCGCGCGGATGCCTGCGGCGTCGGCCGCCTCCTCGCCGAGGAAGTGGCAGTGCCCGCCGGGGCTGGTGATCGGCGGCCCGGCCGCGACGATCGTGGGCAGCGACGGGTCCGACGCGGCCGCGTCCCGCAGCCCGAGCGAGAGATAGCCGCGGTCGCCGAGGTCGCGCACCGTGGTGACCCCGCCGCGTGCCGCGGCCCTGGCCGCGGCGGCCATCGCGGCGAACGCCTCGGCGTCGTCGCGGCCCGCGAGCCCGGCCACCGGGTCGGGGCTCGCGTCGAAGGCCAAGTGGACGTGGGTGTCGATCAGGCCGGGCAGGATCGTCGCCGCGCCGAGGTCGACGACGGTGGCGCCGCCGGGCACCTCGGTGCCGATCGCGACGATCTTGCCGCCGTCGAGCACGACGGCCGGGTCGGGCGTGAGGGTGTCGCCGGTGCCGTCGAACAGCCACGCGGCGCGCAGGACGGTGAGCGGGTTCGTTGTCATGCGGCGAGCCTGCGCCGTGCCGTCCGCGCCGACATCCGTGGAGCTACGGAGCTTCGGTACCCATCTCGCCGCTCGCCACCCAGGCGGCGATCTGCGACCGGTTGCCGAAGCCGAGCTTGCCCAGTACGTGCTGCACATGGGTTTCCACGGTCCGTTCACCGATGTGCGCGGCCGCGGCGATCTGCCGGTTCGTCAAGCCTTGTGAAACCAGCTCGGCGATCTGCTGCTCGCGGCGGGTCAGCTTGGCGTTCCCGCGGTTGCCGCTGAGCGAGTCGCCCAGCTCCTGGGCCCGGCGGCACAGCGGGGTCATCCCGAGCTTGCCCGCGACCGCCGCCACGGACGTCGCCAGCGCCGCGGCCTCGTCCAGGTCACCGGTCCGTTTGCGCCTCGCCAGCACGGTGGCGAGGTGGTACCTGGCGGTCGCGGTCCACGGCGGCACCCCGGCGCGCTCGTTCGCCTCGACCGCCTCGCGCAGGGAGCGGACGGCGTCGTCGAGCCTGCCCAGCGTTGCCGCCGCGAGGCCGAGCCCGAGCCGGGCGGAGCCGGTGATCGCGACGACCCCGGCGCCGCCGCACGCGAAGAGATCGGCGTACGGGGCCAGCCTGCGGTGGATCTCCGCGGCGGTCGCCCTGTCGCCGAATTCCGCGGCGAGTTCGGCCGTCCCGGCCAGCGCGGACAGCAGCATGAAGGCGGGCATCGTGTCGAACGACGGCAGCGCCCGATACAGCCGCTCGGCCTTCTCCCGGTTGCCCAGCATGAGTTCCCACAACGCGAACAGCGCCTTCGTGGACGCCTTCGCCACGTTGGTCGTGTGCCACTCGACCAGGTCTTCGGGAATGTCGTCGAGCGCGCCGGTCAGCGCGCGCATCCCCATCAGGAAACCGGCCGACGGGAACAGCGCGCCCTCGTGCCCGGCGGTCGTGGCCAGCGCCTTGGACTGCGTGCCGATCTCGATCGCCTCGGCGAACCGGCCGCGCACGGCGGCGATCGCGGCCCGCGAGCGGCAGGCGTGCCACCGGGCGAGCGGGGACCGCAGCCGGTCGGAGATGATCATGATCGGCTCCAGCTCGGCCTCCGCGCGATCGATCTCACCGAGCTGGGCGAGCGCGTCGAAGCGCCACAAATGCCCCCACAACAGCGAATCGTCGTCCTGGCCGACGGCGAGCAGGCGGTCGCCGAGCGCGAGCCGGTCCGCGGCGCCGTCCGGCCCGCTGCGGGCCATCTGCCTGGCGCGCAACGCTTCCACGATCGCGCGCCGGTCGCCGACCCGTTCGGCCATGGCCAGCGCCTCGGCCGACCGGGTGTCGATGTCGCTCGACGAGCGCCACGCGTCGGCGGACACCCGCAGCGCGAGCAGCCTGGCGCGCAACGCGCTGTCCGTCTCGTCGATCCCGGCGAGCGCCTCCTCGCACAGCGCGCGCCCGATGGGGTCCCACAGGAAGTCGGTGACGCCTTCCATGGTGAGCACCGCTCGCGCGATGGTCTCCGCGTCCCCTTCCCGGCGCGCGAGCTCCGCCGCGGTCATCAGCGACTGGCGGGCGCCGTCCATGTCATAGGCGCGCACCCGGGCGCCGACCTGGGCGAGCAGCAGACGGCATCGATCGGCGGGCGCCGGCCGGGCGCCCGTGGCCAGCGCACGGCCGTACAGCTCGTCCGCTTCCTCCCAGGCGAGCTGGGCCATGGCCTGATCCGCCGCTCGCTCCGCCCACTCCGCGGCCGTCGCCGCGTCGCCCGACGGCAGGGATTCGAACAGGTGGAAGGCGATCTCCGCCACGTGAGCGTCCGTGTCGGAGCGGCTCATGAGGTGCTCGGCCATCCGCTGGTGCAGCACCAGCCGCCGTGCGGTCGCCACCTCCAGCCGGGCGGACTCGCGGATCAGGTCGTGGGTGAACCGGCCGCCGCCGACGATCCCCGCCGCCGTCGCCTCGTCGAGCGCGGTGAGCACCTCCGCGACACCGAGCCCGGCCGCGAACGCCACGGCCGGGGCGTCCACTTCGGACCCCAGGACGGCGGCCGTCGCCAGCACCTCTTGGCACAGCGCGGAAAGCCGGGCGAGCCGGTCGTGTACCGCGTCGCGCACGCCGTCGGGCAACCGCCCATGGT
This sequence comes from Amycolatopsis xylanica, assembly GCF_900107045.1. Taxonomy (GTDB): domain Bacteria; phylum Actinomycetota; class Actinomycetes; order Mycobacteriales; family Pseudonocardiaceae; genus Amycolatopsis; species Amycolatopsis xylanica. The sequence goes on along the minus strand of NZ_FNON01000011.1, from coordinate 207,514 downwards.
CCTGTGCGCCGGCGAGCAGCCGTCCCAGCTCGCCGACGAAGAACGGGTTGCCGCCGGTGCGGCGGCACACCGCGGCGGCGACCGGTGCGGGCACCGCCCAGCCGGTCACCCCGGCCAGGTGCTGCGCGACCTCGGGCTCGGCCAGCCCGGTCAGCCGGATCCGGGTGACCAGTGGTTCACGGGCGAGCCTGGCCAGCGCGGTCCGCAGTGAGTCGTGCGTCTCGGTGTCCCGGTAGGTGGCGAGCACCATCAGGCGAGTGTCGGCGATGCCCATCGCGAGGTGGGTCAGCAGTCCGGTCGAGGCCGGATCGGCCCACTGGATGTCGTCGAGCACCACCAGCAGCCCGTCCGGCCCGGCGGCCGCGCCGAGCCGGTCCGTCACGCTCTCGAACAGCCGGAACCGTTCGCGTGCCTCGGCGTCGTCCACGAACGACAGGTCGCCCGCGCTGCCCAAAGCCCGTGCCAGCTGGCGGAACGGCCAGTAGGGCGGGCTGCCCGCTTCCATTGTGGACCGTCCCCACGCGGTGGCCATGCCGAGTGCGCGCGCCTCGGCGACGGTCTCCTCGGCGAGCCTGGTCTTGCCGACCCCCGGTTCGCCGGCGACCAGCACGACCTGCCCGGCGCCGCCCGCCGCCGCGCGAAGCCGGTCGCCGAGCAGCTCACGTTCGGCCGCACGCCCGATGAACCGGTCCCGCGTGCTTCTGGTCATCGTCCCCCGATCGCCGCCTCCGCCTCATCGTAGGACTTCGGCACGGGAGGTGATCGGCTGTGGCACGATCACCCGGAACGGCAGCGGAGGAGCGGGGATGCGCGGCAGGCGGACACGGCACGAGGACGTCGCGCCCGAGCACATCGCGGCCGTGCTGCGTGAGCGGATCTACGGCGGTATCGCCTGTCTGAGCACGCTTCTCGTGCTGGTCCGGCCCGCGGACTCCTCGCCGTGGGTCGCGGTCGTCGACGTCGCGGTGGCCGCGGGCGGGCTGTGGGCCGCGAGTTTGCTCGCTGAGCATGTCGCGCACCTGGCCGCGCATGGGAAACGGCTGCACGGCATGGAAGCCATCACGGCCGCGCGGGCGTCCGGTCAGATCCTGCAGGCTTCGGGGACGCCGTTGCTGCTGCTGGTCATCGCGGCGCTGGGCGGGATGCGCTACGAGGTCGCGCTGAAGGCGGGGATCTGGGTTTCGGTGGTGTCGCTGGGTTTGTTCGCGCTGCTCGCGGCGCGGCGGACGCGGCTGCCGCTGTGGAAGCGGCTGTTGCTGGTGGTCGCGCTGCTGGGGCTCGGCACGCTGGTCGTGGTGATCAAGACGCTCGCCCACTGAGAAGGGCTCGTGCGCGTTGCGGGCGGTTCTAACCGCCCGCAACGCGCACGAGTCCTTTACTGGCAGGCTTCGCAGTCCGGGTCGTCGATGCGGCAGGCGGCGCCGTCGGTGAGCGGGAAGTCGAAGTCGTCGAGTGCGGGGACGAGCGTCGCGGCGGTCTCCGGCGACGGCGACGGCGTGGTGGTGGCGGACATGTCACTCCCTTGATCACGGACCTTGTGACTGGGTGTAGCGCACAGGCGCGGGAGACATTCCGTGACGCGCGACACAGACGCGCGACACAGACCCGCGAGACAGTGGTCAGCGGCTGTCGCGGACCGCGATGACGTTGTCGACCAGGCGCTCGGCGTCGGTCTCGGGATCCAAGGGCATCGACATCAGCGCGCGGATGTACGCCGGGGCGAGGATGAGCTCGAAGACGTCCAGCCAGGTGAGCGTCGTGCACCCGCTCGCCGCCAGGGTGGCCTCGAACTGGCGGACCCGCGGTCCGGCGAACTGCTGGACGTCGGACAGCCCGTTCTCGCCCGCCCTGGCCATGGCGCGGAAGAACGCGAGGTGGTTCGGGGCGCGCAGGTCGGTGAGCAGCCTGGTGACCCAGACGAGCAGGTCGGCGCGGAGATCGCCGGTCGCGGGCACGGGGGAGCGCTCGCCGAGTTCGTCCACGACCGTGTCGATGATCAGGCCCTCCGCGGTGCGCCAGCGGCGGTAGATCGTGGCGATGTGCACGCCGGACCTGGCGGCTACGGCGGCGAGGTCGATGGTGCCGTCCTCGGATTCGGCCAGTAGTTCGCGGGTGGCCGCGTGGACGGCTTCCCTGGTTCGCGCGGTGCGTCCGCCGGGACGCGTCACGCCTGTCGCTTGAGCCATGGGAAGAGACTATCGCGAATTAGTTGCGTTAGCACGCCGACTCACGCTAGCGTTAAACGCGAAAGATTCGCATCAGGGAGAGATGGGGCAGGTCATGGCGAAGGCGTTGATCGTCGGGGGCGGGATCGCGGGCGACATGCTGGCGTTGTTGCTGGAGCGGGACGGCTGGCTGGTGACGGTCGCCGAGATCGCGCCGGCGCTGCGGACCGGCGGGCAGACCGTCGACCTGCGCGGGGACAGCCGCGAGGTGCTGGACAACGCCGGGCTGCTCGGGAAGGCGCTGGAGTGCCTGGTCCCGCAGCGCGGCGCCGCGTGGATCGACGCGAAGGGGCGGCCGCTCGCCAAGATGCCGGTGGAAGCCTTTGACGGCAAGGGTTTGGTCTCGAAGGAGGAGCTGCTGCGCACCGACCTCGCGCGGATCATCCACGAGGCCGCCGGGCCCGGCGTGACGCACCGCTTCGGTGAGACCGTGGAGGCGCTGGAAGACCAGGAAAGCGGTGTGCTGGCCCGGTTCCGGAGCGGGGACGAGGAGGTGTTCGACCTGATCGTCGGCGCGGACGGCGCCCACTCGCGGGTGCGCGCGCTGCGGTTCGGGCCGGAGGAGCGGTTCCGCAAGCCGCTCGGCCTGGCGCACGCCTGGTTCACCCTCGACGAGAAGCCGGGGACACCGTCGCTCGACGGCTGGTTCCTGATGCACAACGCGCCCGGCCGCCGCGCCGTGGCCGCCCGGCCAGGGCACGCCGGTCAGCAGGAGATCGGCATGACCTTCGGCGCCGACACGTTGCCGCCGCGCGGCGACCGTGATGCCAGGTTCGCTTTGCTGGAGCGCACTTTCGTCGATGTCGGCTGGCGCACGCGAGAGTTCCTCGACGCGGCCGCGGTCGCTTCGGACTTCTCGCTCGACACGCTCGATCAGGTGACCATGCCCGCCTGGCACGACGGCCGGGTGGTGCTCGTCGGCGACAGCGCCTGGTGCGCCAGCCCGCTCAGCGGCCTCGGCACCGCGTTGGCGTTGCGGGGCGCCGAGGAGCTGGCGTCCGCGCTGCGCGAGACCGGGAACCGGTTGCCCGCGGCGCTGGCGGCATTCGAGTCGGCCATGCGGCCGAGGGTCGCGTCGGCGCAGCAGCTGCCGCCCGGGCGGGTCGCGGCGGCAGCACCGAAGACCAAGTGGGGCATCAGGGTCAACGCCTGGGTGATGCGCGCGGTCCAGTCGAACCTGCTGCGGCCGTTGATGAAGCGGGCGTTCGCGGCGACCGAGCACGGCCGCGAGTCCGCGTCCGCGATGTGAGAACTGTCGGTCCGTGCGCTTAGGGTGAGGGAGTGACCACACCCGCGCTGCCCCTGATCGACATCGGACGCTTCCGCGACCCCGCCGCGGACCGTACGGAGTTCCTGGCCGAACTCCGGCGGGCCGCGCACGAGGTCGGCTTCTTCTACGTGGTCGGGCACGGCGTGCCGGACCACCTGACCACCGGGATCTTCGACGTGGCCAAGGAGTTCTTCGCCTTGCCCGCCGAAGAGCGGCTGGCGATCGAGAACGTCCATTCCCCGCAGTTCCGGGGATACACGCGGACGGGCTACGAGTACACCGGCGGGTCACCCGACTGGCGCGAGCAGATCGACATCGGCCCGGAGCGGGACCCGGTGGCGCCGGGCGGTCCCGCGTGGCAGCGGCTCATCGGCCCCAACCAGTGGCCAGATGCGCTGCCGGGGTTGAAGGAGACGACGTTGGCCTGGCAAGCCGAAGCGTTGCGGGTGAGCCGCGAGGTGCTGCGGGCGCTCGCCGCCGCGCTCGGCCAGGACGAGGGCTACTTCGACGTCTGGTTCGACGAAGAGGCCTCCACCCACGTCAAGATCATCCGCTACCCGGGGCGGCCGTCGGCGGAGCGGGATCAGGGTGTCGGCGCGCACAAGGACTACGGCTACCTCGCCCTGCTGCAGCAGGACGAGGTCGGCGGCCTGCAGGTCCAGTCGGCCGATGGCGGCTGGATCGACGCCACGCCGATCCCCGGCAGCTTCGTGTTCAACATCGGCGAGATGCTGGAGATCGCGACCCAGGGCTATCTGACGGCCACCCGCCACCGGGTGGTCAGCCCGCCCGCCGGCGTCGAGCGCTTCTCGGTGCCGTTCTTCCTGGGCCCCAGGCTGGATGCGGTCGTAGAGCCGTTGCGGCTGCCGCCCGAGCTGGCCGCGCACGCGAAGGGGATCAGCCAGGACGCGGACAATCCGCTGCACGCGGCGTTCGGGGAGAACGCGCTCGTCGGCTGGCTGCGGTCGCATCCGAAGGTCGCCGAGCGCTGGTGGGGCGACGTGCTGGCGGAGCGCGCATGAGCGAGCAGCGTTCGTTCGAAACCCGCCAGATCCACGCCGGCGCGAAACCCGACCCGGCGACCGGCGCCCGCGCGACGCCGATCTACCAGACCACGTCGTTCGCCTTCGACGACGCGCACCACGCGGCCGAGGCGTTCGCGTTGCGCGACCTGGAAACGCACGCGTACACCCGCTTGTCGAACCCGACGACCGCGGTCGTAGAGGCGCGGCTCGCGGACCTCGAAGGCGGGGTCGCCGCGGTAGCGGTGGCCAGCGGCCAGGCCGCGTCCACCTTGGCGCTGCTGAACATCGCGCGCGCCGGTGACCACGTCGTCGCGGCCGCGAGCCTCTACGGCGGGACCTACAACCTGCTGGCGTACACCTTCGCGGACCTCGGGATCGCGGTCGACTTCGTGCGCGACCCCGACGACCTGGCCCAGTGGCGCGCCGCCGTCCGGCCGGAGACGAAGGCGTTCTACGCGGAGACCGTCGGCAACCCACGCGGCAACGTGCTCGACATCGGCGCGGTCGCGGACGCCGCGCACACGGCCGGGGTGCCGCTGATCGTCGACAACACGGTGCCGACGCCGTTCCTCGCGCGGCCGCTGGAGCACGGCGCGGACATCGTGGTGCACTCGACCACGAAGTTCCTGTCCGGCCACGGCACCGGGATCGGCGGCATCGTCGTCGACGGCGGCAAGTTCGACTACACGGCCGAACCGGCGCGCTGGCCGCAGCTGACCAGCCCGGACCCGAGCTACCACGGGCTCGTCTTCGGGCAGGAGTTCGGCGAACTCGGCTACAGCCTGCGACTGCGGACGAAGCTCGTCCGCGACCTCGGCCCCGCGGTGTCCCCGTTCAACAGTTTTCTTCTGCTGCAAGGCATCGAGACGCTTTCGCTGCGCATGGAACGGCATGTCGCGAACGCGGCCGCCGTCGCCGCGTGGCTCGCCGAGCGGCCCGAGGTCGAAGCGGTGCATTACGCAGGCCTGCCCGGCAGCCCTTGGCACGACGTGGCGAAGCGGTACCTGCCGCTCGGTGTCGGCGCGGTCGTGGCGTTCGAGCTGGCGGGCGGTCTCGAGGCTGGCCGCCGGTTCGTCGACCGCCTGCGGCTGTTCAGCCATCTGGCCAACATCGGCGACGTGCGCAGCCTGGTGATCCACCCGGCGTCCACCACCCACGCGCAGCTGGACGGGGAGCAGCAGCTCGCCAGCGGCGTCACCCCCGGCCTGATCCGGCTCTCGGTCGGCCTCGAAGGCGTCGGCGACCTGCTCGCCGACCTGGAGGAGGGCTTGCGCGATGGCTGAGTTCGACGGCGCGCACGGCAAGGTCCACTATGGACACTGGAGCCCGGACGACCCCGATGTGCTGGTCGTGTTCTTCCACGGGCTCGGTGAGCACATCGGCAGCTACGGGCCGCTCGCCGAAGCGCTCACCGAGGCCGGGTTCGCCGTCTGGGCGGCCGACCACGCCGGGCACGGGCGCAGCGACGGCGAGCGCGTGCTGATCAACTCCGTCGACGACCTGCTCGCCGACGCCGCCACGCTCGTCGGCCTCGCGCGGGCCGCGCATCCCGGGCTGCCGCTGGTGCTCGCCGGGCATTCGCTCGGCGCGACCGTGGCCACCCTGCTCGCGGGTGAGGCCGAGCCTGCCGCGCTGGTGCTCGCCGGGTCGTCGCTGGTGCCCGACCCCTCCGGCGGGCTCGCGGTGCTGCTCGCCAGCGGGATCGACCCGTGGGAGCTGCGCAAGGATCCCGGCGAGATGACCAGGCACGCCGGGTACGCCCAGCAGATCCGCGACGATCCGCTGACTTGGCAAGGCGGCTTGCGGAGGGAGACGCTGCGCGCGCTCGTCGAGGCCGCGCCGAGGATGGCCGAAGCGCTCGGCACGCTGAAGCAGCCCGTGCTCCTGCTGCACGGAGAGGCCGATGACATGGCGCCGGTCGCCGGGGCGCTCCGGGCCGCCGAGCTGGTGCCGGACGCACGAGCGGTCGTGTTCCCGGAGGACCGCCACAACATCCTGAACGAGCTGGATCGGGAGGACGTCTATCGAGTGTTCACCGAGTTCATCGCGGAGCGGGTGCGAAGCTGAGCTCGGCCCAGGTCGTCTTGCGCGTCGCCGAGTGCCGCACGCCCCAAGCCGAGCTGAGCGCCTTGACCAGCAGCAGCCCTCGCCCGCCCGGCTCCGGCCTCGGGCGCTCTTCCCGCACCTCGGGCAGGAGCTGGGGACGGCCGTCGTCGATCTCCAGGCGCACCACGGAGCGGCCGTCGGGCAGCCACATCCGGAACGCCAGCACCCCGTCGGCGTGCCGGTAGGCGTTGGTGACCAGCTCGGTGGCCAGCAGCTCGGCGTCGGCCACGGTCTCGGCGGGAACGTCCACCAGGCGTTCGCGAAGCCACGCGCGCATCGGGGCCAGCGCGGGCGGACCGGACGTGACGGGGAAGTCGTAGTCATCCGGTCTGTGGTCGACACTCACGATGCTCCTCAGCGGTGCGGCCCCGCCGATGAGCGTGGGTGACGTCGCGTGCACTCGATATGGTGACACTCGCGCCCCCGCCACGCTCATCAACGCCTCATGACCCTTGTGCGGGCCACTGCTGGCCGCGCATCCAGGAGTCGAGCGCGATGAGCGTCTTGGTGCCCGTGACCTGGTGATGCGTGCGGATCTCGTCGATGGTGCGCTGTAGGTGGGCCATGTCGCGCACGCGGAGCCAGACGAGGGCGTCCGGGTCGCCCGCGATCGTGAACACCGCCTGGGCCTCGGGCATGCGGGTGGTCGTGCGGACGATCTCGCCGACCTTCGTGGTGCCGGTGAAGCGGAGTTCGGTGAACGCCTCGATGCCCCAGCCGAGCTTGGTGTGATCGAGCTGGACCGTGTAGCCGACGATCACGCCGGTCTCCTGCAGGCGGTCGATGCGGCGTTTGACCGCCGCCGTGGAGAGCGTGACGCGGGCGCCGATGTCCGCCAGCGTGCGGCGAGCGTCCTCGCGCAGGAGCTCCAGGATCTCGCGGTCGGTCTCGTCGATGAGCATGGAGCCGGAGAGTACCCGCACGCAACAAATATGGTCCAGAAGTGCCAGAAGTGCGGATATTTTGCGTCAGACCCAGGAGTTCCCGCCCGGCTGTTGCGGGCGGCGGTGTGGGCCAGGTCTCCTACTCGGAACGACGGCTGGAGGAGGACGGTGTGGTGGAGCAGTTCACGCTGGAAGACCGGTATCTGCGCGAAGACGGCACCGTCTACCTGAGCGGCGTCCAGGCGCTGGTCCGCATGCTGTTCGACCGGGTGCGCCACGACCGCGCGAACGGGGCGTCGCGCGGCGTGTTCGTCTCCGGCTACGAGGGCTCGCCGCTGGCCGGGTACGACCTCGAGCTCGGGCGCCGGTCCGTGCTGCTGGACAAGCACGACATCGTGCACCGGCCGGGGCTGAACGAGGAGCTGGCCGCGACCTCGGTCATGGGCAGCCAGCTCGCCGGCGCCACCGGGATCTGGTACGGCAAGGCGCCGGGGCTCGACCGGGCCACCGACGCGCTGCGGCACGCCAACCTCGCGGGCACCGACCCGGCAGGCGGAGCGGTGGCGCTCGTCGGCGACGACCCGAACGCGAAGTCGTCCTCGGTGCCGTGCGCCTCGGAACTGGCGCTGGCCGACCTGGCCATGCCGGTGTTCTTCCCGGCGGACTCGCAGGACGTGCTCGACTTCAGCCTGCACGCCGTCGAGCTGTCCAGGGCGAGCGGGCTCTGGTCGTCGATCAAACTCGTGGCCAACGTGGCCGACGCCGCGGGGACCGCTCGTGTCCGGCCGCAATGGACGGCGCCGGTGCTGGCTCCCGGGTTCAAGCCGTATCAGCACAAGCCCAGCGCCCGCCTGCTCGGCACCACGCTGATGGCGCTCGAACGCAGCCTCTACACCGAACGCCTGCCGCTCGCGATGGAGTACGTCCGGGTGAGCGGGGTCAATCGGATCGTCTGCCAGGGACCTCAGGATCGCTTCGGCATCATCACCGCCGGTAAGTCCTATTTGGACCTTATGCAGGCGCTGCGCACGCTCGGTCTCGACGAGGAAGCGTTGACCCGTCACGGGATCCGGATCCTCAAGCTCGGCGTGATCTACCCGCTCGAACCGTCGATCGTGCGTGAGTTCGCCGACGGGCTCACCGAGATCGTGGTGATCGAGGAGAAGCGCTCGTTCGTCGAAGCGGCGGTCAAGGAGGTGCTCTACGGCACCGCCGGCGCGCCCGCCGTTTACGGCAAGACCGGCCCCGGCGGCCGCACGCTGTGCACCGAGCTGGGCGAACTCAGCCCGGAGAGCATCGCCACCGCGCTCGCGAGCAGGCTCGGCGACATCCCGTCGGTGAGCGCGTGGCGGCAGCGGCGGCGACGAGACCGCATCGCCGTGCCGTTGCTGACACGGACGCCGTACTTCTGCTCGGGCTGCCCGCACAACTCCTCGACCAAGGTCCCGGAGGGCACCGTGGTCGGCGGCGGGATCGGCTGCCACGCCATGGCGCTGTTCATGGAACCCGAACAGGTCGGCGATGTGGTCGGGCTGACCCAGATGGGTGGCGAGGGCGCGCAGTGGATCGGGATGGAGCCCTTCGTCGACGCCACGCACTTCGTGCAGAACATCGGCGACGGCACGTTCACCCACTCCGGCAGCCTCGCGGTGCGCGCCGCGGTCGCCGCCGGGGTGAACATCACCTACAAGATCCTCTACAACTCGACCGTCGCGATGACCGGCGGGCAGGACGCCATCGGCGGGCTCCCGGTGGACCGGCTCGCGGCGTCGCTGCTGAGCGAGGGCGTCGCCAGGGTGGTCATCACCACCGACGAGCCGAGCAAGTTCCGCCGGGTGCGGCTGCCAGGCGGAGTGGACGTCCGCTCTCGCGACGAACTCCTTGCCACGCAAGAAGAACTGGCCAAGGTGCCCGGCGTGACCGTGCTCATCCACGACCAGGAATGCGCGGCCGAGAAGCGCCGCAAGCGCCGTCGCGGCAAGCTGGAGACCCCGGCGGCCAAGGTCGTGATCAACGAGCGGGTGTGCGAGGGCTGCGGCGACTGCGGCGCGAAGTCCAACTGCCTTTCGGTGCAGCCGGTCGCGACCGAGTTCGGCCGCAAGACCACGATCCACCAGTCTTCGTGCAATGTGGACTATTCGTGCCTCGCTGGTGACTGCCCCTCGTTCATGACCGTGGTGCCCAGCGGCCGCAAGCAGCGGCGCGGCCTGGCTGAGCTGACCGCGGCCGAGCTGCCCGAACCCGCGCGCACCGGCACCGACGTCACCGTCCGGATCACCGGCGTCGGCGGCACCGGCGTGGTCACCGTCGCGCAGATCCTCGCCACCGCCGCCGTGCTCGAAGGCAGGCAGGTGCGCACGCTCGACCAGACCGGGCTCGCGCAGAAGGGCGGCGCGGTCGTCTCCGACCTGAAGATCACCGCCGGGCCGACCGAGCAGGCGCCCAAGCTCGCGACCGGCGAATGCGACCTCTACCTGGCCTGTGACGTGCTGGTCGGCGCCGACCCGGCGCACCTCTCGGTGGCCGACGCCGCCCGCACGACCGCCGTCGTCTCCACCACCGAGGTGCCGACCGGCCGGATGGTCGTCGACACGAGTGTGTCGTTCCCCGACGCCGCGGCCGTGCGGGGCGCGATCTCCGCGAACGCGGCGCGCACCGTCGCCCTGGACGCCCGCGAGCTGGCCGAGACGCTGTTCGACGACGACCAGTTCGCCAACATCCTCCAGCTGGGCGCGGCCTATCAGACCGGCGTCATCCCGCTGGACGCGGCGAGCCTGGAGCGCGCGATCGAGCTCAACGGCGTCGCCGTCGCGGGTAACCTCCAGGCGTTCCGGCGCGGCAGGCAGCTCGTCGCCGACCCGGGCGCGCTGGCCACACCGCCCGCGGTCGCGGTGACCCCCACCCCGTCGGCGGACGCGCTCGCCGCCCGCGCGCTCGTCAAGGCCGAGCCGGGCTCGGAACTCGCGCGCCTGCTGGACATCCGCGTTCCCGAGCTGGTGTCCTATCAGGACGCTCGCTATGCCCGCCGCTATGCCGAATTCGTGGAGCGGGTGCGCGTGCTGGAAGGCGACTCGACCGCCGTCACCGAGGCGGTCGCCCGCAACCTGCACAAGCTGATGGCCTACAAGGACGAGTACGAGGTCGCCCGGCTCGCGCTCGACCCCGAGGTGCTCGCCGGGATCGAGGCCGAGTTCGGCGTCGGCAGCCGCTACGCCTACCGCCTGCACCCGCCGGTGTTCCGCGCGCTCGGCATGAAGCGCAAGATCGCGCTGTCGCAGCGTTTCCGGCCGATGTTCGTCGCACTGCGCGCGGCCCGGAAGCTCCGAGGCACCAGGCTGGACCTGTTCGGTCTGGCCAGGGTCCGGAAGGTGGAGCGCGAGCTGATCGACGACTACCGGGAGACGATCCTCGCCGCGTTCGAGACCGTGGACCGGGACAGCCTGCTCGCGCTGGCCGAGCTGCCGGACCTGATCCGCGGCTATGAGGACGTCAAGCTGGCCACTGTGGACGCTTACCGCAGGGAGCAGGCGAAGCTGCGGTCTCGCACACCGGCCGCGCTCACCTGATGCGCCACTTCCGCATGAGCTTCAGCCCGGACAGCATGCCCTCGACGTACTTTTCGTAAGCCTGGCCTGGCCGTGGCCCCATGACCTGCTTCTTGAGCACGGCCAGGTTCTTGACGTCGGTGTACTTCAGCAGGCCCTGGTCGCCGTGCCGCGCGCCGACACCCGAGGTCTTCACGCCGCCGGACGGGGTGCCCTTGGCGGCGTACGCGGTCGCGAGGATGTCGTTGATGTTGACGTTGCCGGACTCGATGCGCGCGGCCACGGCGCGGGCGGCGTCGACGTCGCGGCCCCAGACCGAGGCGTTGAGGCCGTAGTCGGTGTCGTTGGCGAACGTGACGGCCTCGTCGACCGTGCGGTACTTGTGCAGTGCGACAACGGGTCCGAAGGTTTCGGTGACGCCGCAGAGCATGTCCTTGGTGACGCCTTCGAGGATGGTCGGCTCGAAGAACGCCGGGCCGAGATCGGGCCGCGGCTTGCCACCGCAGAGCACGGTCGCGCCATTGGCCACCGCGTCGTCGACGTGTGCCTTGACGCGGCGCAGGTGGTCGGGGGAGATGAGCGAGCCCATGTCGGGGCCGAAGTCGTAGGCGGCGCGGACGTCGAGCGCCTCGGTCTTGGCCACGAACGCGGCCTTGAACTCGTCGTAGCGGGATTCGGGCAGGTAGATCCGCTCGATGTGCATGCAGATCTGGCCGGTGTTGCCGAACGCGCCGAAGATCGCGCCCTGCGCGGCTTCGGCGATGTCGGCGTCGTCGAGCACGATCATCGGGTTCTTGCCGCCGAGTTCGAGGCAGCAGCCGATGAGATTGCGGCCCGCGCGTTCGCCGATCACGCGGCCGGTGGCCGTGGACCCGGTGAACATCACGTAGTCGGCCTGGTCGATGAGCGTCGGGCCGACGTCGGGGCCCTCACCGCACACGACCTGGAACAAACCCTTGGGCAGCCCGGCTTCTTCGAGCAGCTGGACACCGTAGAGCGGGGAGAGCGCGGTCTTGTTGTCCGGCTTGAGCACGACCGCGTTGCCTGCCATCAGCGCGGGCACGGCGTCGGAAATGCCGGTGGCGAACGGGAAGTTCCACGGCGCGATGATGCCGACGACCCCCTTCGGCTGCCGGATCTCGGTCGACGTGGTCAGCAGCGGGACCGGCCCGCCGCGCTTGGTCGGCGCGAGCAGTTTGGCCGCGCGCTTGAGGTAATGGCTCATCACCATCGCCGGATCGCAGGTCTCCTCGATCGCCATCCGGCGGTTCTTGCCGCTCTCGGCCTGGATGAGATCCGTGGTGGTCCGCGCGTTGTCGACGAAGAGCGTGTGCGCCCGCTTGAACACCGCCAGCCGCTGCTTGAGCGGCGTCGCGGCCCACTTCCGCTGGGCCGCGCGTGCTTCGGCGAACGCCCGCTCGATGTCGGTCGGCGTCGACTGCGGCAGCTCGACGAGCGTTTCGCCGGTGTAGACCTCGGTGAGCTTCCAGGCCGCGCCGGACGAGCCGGGCACGCGGGCGACCAGCCGGTTCAGCAGCGCGTCGGTGACCGACGCCGGGCGGGTGAGGTCGAGCGGGGTGACGGTCATGGCCCTCTTTCCGTCAGTGGTCCGAAAGGACGAGTCGCGCGCCCATCTCGCCGATCATGATGGCCGGGGCGTTCGTGTTGCCGCCGGTGATCGACGGCATGATCGAGGCGTCGCAGACCCGCAGGCCGTCGATGCCGCGGACCTTGAGGTCGGGGCCGACGACCGCGAGCTCGTCGACACCCATCCGGCAGGTGCCGACACCGTGGTACACCGAGGTCGCCCTGTTGAGGATCGCGTCGCGCAGCTCCTGGCCGCGCAAGCCCTTGCCAGGGTGGATTTCCTCTTTGACGGAGCCCTTGAACGCCTTCGACGCGAAGATCTCGCGGACCAGTTCCGACCCCTCGCCGAGCACTTCGAGGTCGGCCGGATCGGCGAGGTACTGGAAGTCGATGAGCGGGGTCGCCGCCGGGTCGGCCGAGGCGAGCCGCAGCGTGCCCCGGCTCTTGGGGTAGATCAGCGTGGTCAGCACGGTGAGCGCGGGCCGCTTGTCGACATCGTGCCGGATCGGCGCGTCCTGGTTCGGCGAGACGTACGCCCACGGCAGCAGGTGCAGCTGCAGGTCGGGGATAGCGCCCGCCTGCGAGGTCTTGAGGAACGCGACCGCCTCGAACACCGAGTTCGCGAGGAACGTCGTGCCCGGCTTGAGCATCTCCCTGACGAGACCGCGCGCGAAGTAGCTCGGGGCGCCCTTGTTGCGGCTGGAGGACACGTGGAAGGTCAGCGCGTGGAACATGTGGTCGTGCAGGTTGTCGCCGACCGGCAGGTCCGCGAGCACCTTGATGCCGTGTTCGCTGAGGTGCTCGGCGTGGCCGACGCCGGAGAGCATGAGCAGCTGCGCCGAACCGACGAACCCGGCCGAGAGGATGACCTCCTTGCCCGCCCGGACGGTCCGGCTCGTGCCGCCGGCGTCGGTGACCTCGACGCCGACGGCGCGGCCGTGTTCGATCAGCACCTTCTTCACCAGCACCCCGGTCCGCAGTTCCAGCGTCGGGGGAGCGAGGTGGTGGAGGTAACCGCGGGAAGCGCTGTACCGCAGGCCGTCCGCGGCGTTCTGCTGCATCCGGCTGACGCCTTCCTGCGACTCGGCGTTGTAGTCGTCGAGTATCTTGCAGCCCGCCGCCTCGGAGGTGGCTTCGAGGAACAGCAGCGAACCCTCCTGCGGGGTCTTGCTGCGGGTGACCCGGATCGGCCCGCCCGCTCCCCGGAACGTGTTCTCGCCGTCCTCGAAGTCCTCCATCCGCTTGTAGGCGGCGTTGACGCTGTCGGCGTCCCAGCCGGTGTTGCCCTCGGCCGCCCAGTCGTCGAAGTTGGCCCGGTTGCCCCTGACGTAGACCATGCCGTTGATGGAGCTGGAACCACCGACCACCTTGCCGCGCGGCACCGGCATCCGGCGGTCGAGCAGGTGCTTCTGCGGGACCGAGTAATAACCCCAGTCGAAAGGCTTCTTGAGCTGGGGGACCGCGTGCATCGGCCCGACCAGGCCCGGCTTCTTGACCAGCATCTTCTCGTCGGTCTTGCCCGCTTCGAGCACGATCACGCTGGCGCCCGACTGGGCGAGCCTGCCCGCGATCGCGGCCCCCGAACTGCCCGACCCGACGACCACGTAGTCGGCCTCGTCCGCCATGTCCGCTCCTCGGTACCGCCGCCGAAACTGGAACCTGTTCTAGTTCCATGACCGTATAGCGTCGCCGCCCGGTTCCGCAACGGCCTACTGGTCAGAAGCGGCGCAGGCCGAACGTCCGTACCGAGGTGTCACCGGCCGTCAGCGCTTCGAGATGCCCGGTCAGCACGGCCGTGCCGAACGGGCTCGCCGCCGCGGTGGTCGGTGCCCCGCCCGTCCACGGGGTGACCGGTGACTGGCGCGCCGTGCGCCAGTGGTCGCCCGAGGTCAGTACGCGGACACCGTTCACGCCTGGCGCGCCGAGGCTGTTGGTGACCGCCACGAGCGAGCCGTCGCGGCGCAGGACGAGCCCGTCGCCGCCGAGCACCGGCTGATCGAGTGCCACCTCGTCGGCCTTGCCGGTGTCCATGTCCACTTTGAACAGCTTGCCCGTGCTGTAGACGACGGTGAGCGCGAACCCGTCCGGATGCCAGACGACGCCGTTGAGCCCGAAGCCGGGAGCCGCGAACCCGGGGTTCGTGACCCGTGCGGTGATCCGGCCGCGCGGGTCGACCCGGAAGAGCGTGTCGCCGACGGTGTCTGTGACGTAGGCGTTGCCGCGGGCGTCGACCGCCACGTCGTTGGCCGCGTGCTCACCGTCGCTCCCGGCGAGGTCGACCAGCGAAATCCGTTGCCCCGTATGGAGATCGAAGATCCCGAGCCCGGATTGGTGATTGGTGGTCGCCGGGCTCGAGCGCTCGCCGAGCCCCAGATCGGCGTAGGTGACGAGCAGGCGACTGTGCGCGGCGTCGACACTGATGCCGAAAGTCGATACCATCGCCGGGTCGCTCACGAGCGTGCGGACGGTTTTGCCGGGCTGGACCACGGCGACCGTGCCGAATCTGACGGAGCCCACCAGGTATGTCCGCCTGGTCGGATCCCACGCCACCCCCTCTGGATAGAGCGAAGGCGCCGTGACCTCCACGTCCTGCGCCGGATGGGCCTGAGCGGGCCCCGCCAGCAGCCCGCCGATCGCTACGGCCAGTAGCGCCGGCAGAGCCAGTCGATTTCTGAATCGCATTTTCCAAACCCCTCTCTCGAACGCGACTCAGCCTTCTTGTCCCGGTGTGTGCCCGCCAGACCCTGCGGTTCCTAGTACTCCGACTACCACGAAAGGTGCACCGATGTCCTTGCTGTCCCAGTTCCCCAAGATGACCACCGGACCCGAACGCCAACTGCTCGAGTACATGCTCGATCGCAACCGCAAGGCGGTCATCGACACCGCGCGCGGCCTGTCCGAGGCCGACGCGCGCCGCCGCCTCGTCCCGTCGCTGACCACGCCGATCGGTCTGGTCAAGCACGCGGCGGTCGCCGAGCGCGTCTGGTTCCAGCGCACCATGCTCGGCCTGCCCGAGTCCGAATGCGACGGCCGCGCGCTCGGCGGCGACGGCAGTTTCGTTGTCACGGAAGGGGAAACGCTCGATGACGTGATCGCCGAGTTCGAGCGCACCAGCGCGCGCTCGCGCGAGATCGCGGCTCAGTTCGAGCTCGACGACCTGCGGTCACACTGGATCGTGGGCGAAGTCAGCCTGCGGTTCGTGTACCTGCTCTTGATCGAGGATTTCGCGCGGCACGCCGGCCATGGCGACATCCTCCGCGAACAAATCCTCGCTGCACTGGAGGAACTCCAGGTTTAGGATCGAAATCATGCGTTTCGCCATCAAAACTTCGCCGCAAAACACCGAATGGGCGGACATGCTCGCCGTGTGGCAGGCCGCCGACGAGATCGAGCTGTTCGAATCAGGCTGGACCTTCGACCACTTTTATCCCATTTTCTCGGACCCGACCGGCCCGTGCCTCGAAGGCTGGGTGACGCTCACCGCGCTCGCCCAGGCCACCAAGCGGCTCCGGCTGGGCACGCTGGTCAGCGGGATCCACTACCGCCACCCGGCGCTGCTCGCGAACATGGCCGCGACCCTCGACATCGTCTCCGGCGGCAGGCTGGAGATCGGTATCGGCGCGGGCTGGAACGAGGAGGAGTCCGGCGCGTACGGCATGGAACTCGGCTCGATCAAGGCGCGCAGCGACCGGTTCGAGGAAGGCTGCGAGGTGCTGGTCGGCCTGCTGACCCAGGAGACCACCACGTTCCAGGGCGAGCACTACCAGCTGACCGACGCCCGCTGCGAGCCGAAGGCCGTGCAGCGCCCGCATCCGCCGATCTGCATCGGCGGCAGCGGTGAGAAGCGGACACTGCGCACCACCGCGAAGTACGCCCAGCACTGGAACTTCGTCGGCGGCACGCCGGAGGAGTTCGCCCGTAAGCGGGACGTGCTGCACCAGCATTGCGCCGACATCGGCCGCGACCCGAGCGAGATCACCTTGTCCTCGCACGTCCTCCTCGGCCCCGAAGTCGACTACGCCAGGGCGGCCGCGCAAGCCGAGGCCCTCGGTGAAGTGGGCCTCGACCTCGCGATCGTCTACCTGCCGCCGCCGCACACCCCGGCCGTGCTCGAGCCGCTCGCGAAGGCGCTCGAACCGCTGCGTTAGCCGCGAACCGGAAGCCTGGTCAGGCCGTGCATCAGCAAGCCCGGCCGCCAGGCCAATTCCGCCTCCGGCACGGTCACCTCGAGCTTCGGGTACCGCTCGAGCAGGTGCCGGAACGCGATCACGCCCTCGGTCCGTGCCAGCGGCGCGCCCAGGCAGTAGTGGATCCCGTGCCCGAACGCGACGTGCTGCGCCGCGGACCGGGTGATGTCGAGCGAGTCGGCGCCGAACCGCTCCTCGTCCCGGTTGGCCGCCAGCAGCGACACGAGCACGAGCTGGCCCGCCGGGATCTCCGTGCCGCCGATGACGACCGGCTCCTTGGTGAACCGCAACGTCGAAGTGCTGATCGGCCCGTCGTAGCGGAGAAGTTCCTCGATGGCGCCCGGCAGCAGGCTCTCGTCTTCCCGGAGCTTGGCGAGCTGGTCCGGATGCCGCAGCAGCGCGAGCATCCCGTTGCAGATCAGGTGCACGGTCGTCTCGTGGCCCGCGACCACCAGCAGGAACGCGGTGTCGACCAGTTCACGCTGGCTGAGCGAGCCCTGCTCGTCCTGCACCTGCACGAGAGCCGAGAACAGATCGTCCTTCGGCTCGGCCCGCCGCTCCTCGCAGAGTTCCGCCAGGTAGTCGGTGAAGTCGGTGGCCGCCTTGACGACCTCTTCCGGATCGAGCGCGCCGCCCTCGATGGTCGTGTTGGACCACTTGATCAGCTGCGGCCAGTGATCCTCCGGCACGCCGAGCAGTTCGCCGATCACCATGGCGGGCAGGGGGACGGCGTAGTCGTGCATCAGGTCGAACTCGGATCCGGCCTGGTCGAGCAGCGCCGCGCTGATCTCCTCGATCCGCGGCCGCAGCGCCGTCACCCGCTTCGCCGTGAACGCCTTGGTCACCAGCCGCCGCAGCCGCCCGTGATCGGGCTCGTCGACGAACAGCATGTTGTGCGGCACGGTCGCCTCGTAGCCGCTGCTGTCACCGCCGGGCAGCGTGTTCGCCTTGATCACGCCCGGATTGTTGGTGAAGTCCTTGCTCAGCCGCGGATCGGTCATGGCCGCGCGGACGTCTTCGTACCGGCTGACCACCCACATCTGCACGCCGTGCGGCGTGGCGGTCCGGTGCACCGGCTCCTCGGCCCGCAGCCTGGCGTAGACGGCGTGCGGGTCCTGCAAGTACTTCTGGTCGAACAACGTGTCGAACATCGAACCCCCTAGATCCCCCCATGGACCGCCGAATTCTACCGGCCGGGCCGGGCCGGCGGGGCTGGTTTCGGGTCAGGCCGAAGGTGTTACGACCCCGTCCGGCGCACCGGGCCGGGCTGACCGTCCGCTGTGGACAGTGCGGCCAGCTCGGCCAGTGCGTCGTCCTGCAGCGACGTCACGCCGACGCGTTCGAACAGCGCGAGCGCGTCGGTGAGCCTGGCGCGGGCGTTCGCGTGGTCTCCTTGGCCTGCCAGCACCTTGCCGGCGGCCAGCAGCGCGCGGCCTTGGCCCAGCGTCGCGTGATGGTGCTCGAAGATGACGAGCGCTTCCTCGCATTGGGCGAGCGCGGTGTCGAGCCTGCCGAGCGCGGCCAGGTTCTGCGTCGAGCGCAGGAGCAGGTACGCGTAGTTGCTGTCGTCGACGGGGGAGTGGCGGCCTTCGCGGGCCTGCCTGAAGTAGTCGACGCACGCCTTGAATTCGGCGGCGGCCTCGTCGAGTTCACCGTTCATGTGCCACTGCGTGGCCCGCATCGCGCGCGCCACGTGGAGGCCGAGGCGGAAGCCTGCCTTCTCGAACAGGGCGACCGTCTCGTCGAGGAGCGCCCGGGAAGCGACGGGCTGGCCCGCGTTGAATCGCGCGCTCAGGAGGTAAATCCTGGCCCAGCCCTGTTCGCACAGGTCACCGGCCTCCTCGGCGGCCTGCCTCGCCTGCTCGGCCATGTCGATGGCCTCGCTCGCGCGGCCCATGAGCGTGGACAGCGCCCAGGCCAGGTAGTTGCGGTGGACGGCTTCGTCACGCTTGCTGCCGAGCGCCAGCGCCGACCGGACCGCCAGGCCGAACACGTCGTGCCAGGTGCGCGCGGTGCCACCGAGTTCCGAGTACCAGTGCATGGCCTCGGCCAGGTCGAGCACCTGCTGGTGCGCCCCGTGCTCGGCGGCCCGCTGGACCGCGGTGGACCAGTTCTTCAGCTCGATGTCGAGCCAGCGGCCGGCGCCCGCGGCGTCGTCGAAGGACGGCGTCGGCGCGGGCGGCACGGTCACCCCGCCGGAGGGCTGGAAGTACCGGCCCGCCGCCGTCGCGGTCCGCACCAGCCAGTCGTTGAGGCGGTACTCGGCCGCGTGGATGTCTTCGGCGGAGTCGTCCTGAGTGAGCCGCTCGGTCGCGAACACCTTGAGCAGGTCGTGGAACTGGTAGCGGCCATAGGGATAGGACGGCTGCACCATGCTCGCGTCGGTCAGTTCTTCGAGGAAGAGTGCGGCCTCGTCCTCGTCGGGGGCGTCGATGAGCGCCCGCGCGGCGCCCGCCGAGAAGTCGGCGGCCGGCACGAGGGACAGCCTGCGGAAGACCGTGGCGGCGGCGGGGGAGAGCTGGCGGTAGGACAGGTCGAACACGCTGCGGATGTCGAGGTCGCCCGCGGTCAGCGTGGTCAGGCGCTTGCCCTGGTCGCGCAGCTGGTCGACGAGCCGGGAGATCGGCCAGACCGGGCGGCTCGCCAGCCGGTTGCCCGCGATGCGCAAGGCGAGCGGCAGCCGTCCGCACAGTTCGGCCAGCTCGACCGCCGCGGCCTTCTCCCGCGCGACGCGTGGTGTGCCGATGATCGACGCGAGCAGCGAGACCGCGTCTTCGCGCTCCAGCGCGCCGAGGTTGATCCGGCTGGCGCCTTCCAGCCCGACCAGCAGCTGGCGGCTGGTGATCAGCGTGAGGCACTGCGGCCCGCCGACGAGCAGCGGCCGCACCTGGGCCTCGTCGGCGGCGTCGTCGAGGATGATGAGGGTGGCGCGGTCCTTCAGCAGTGCCCGGCACAGGCCGATGCGGTGCTCCGGCTCGGCCGGGATTCCGACGGCGTCGACGCCCAGCGACCGCAGCGCGAGGTGCAGCACGTCCGCCGGGTCGTTCGGCTCGGCCGACATTCCGCGCAGCTTCAGGAAAAGCTGGCCGTCGGCGAACCGGCTCGCGAACTCGTGCGCGGCGCGCACCGCGAGGCTCGTCTTGCCGGTGCCGGCGGAGCCACTGAGGATCGCGACGTGCCCGGCGCGGCGTTTGCCTTCCGCGAGTTCGCCCGCGAGAGTGGCCAATGCGGTGAAATCTTTTTCACGTCCGGTCAGATCGTCGAGGTCGGGCGGCAGCACACCCATCGCGGAAGCGCCGTAGATCCGCGTTTCCGGCTTCGGGGCCGTCCGCGCGCGGCCCTGCTTCGCGAGTTTCTGCAGCGCGGTCAGCTCGGCGTCGCTGAGCGCCAGTGAACCGGCGAGCGCCTCGATCGTGCGCCGCTGCGGGCTTTTCGCGACCCCGCGTTCCATGTCGCTGATCGCGCGGATGCTCACGCCGGAGCTTTCGGCCAGCTCTTCCTGCGTGAGCCCGGCGCGCATGCGGTATCCGTACAAAAGCGCCTTGAAGGTACTGGAATCGTCACTCCAGGCCGCGTTTGTCATGACCTCGATTATCCATGCGCGCCGGGCTCCGCCGTCACACCGGCTCAGTCGAGGAACTCGATGTACCCATCCGTGCCGTTGACCCGGATCCGCTGGCCGTCGCGGATCAGCCGGGTGGCCCGGTCGACGCCGACGACCGCGGGCAGGCCGTACTCCCGCGCGATCACCGCGCCGTGCGTCATCAGGCCGCCGACCTCCGTCACGAGGCCGTCGACGCCGACGAAGAGCGGAGTCCAGCTGGGGTCGGTGAAGGCGGTGACCAGGATGTCGCCCGCTTCGAGATCGGCGTCGGCGATGTCGGTGATGACGCGGGCGCGTCCCTCGACGGTGCCCGCCGACACCGGCAGGCCCACCAGCGCGCCGGGCGGGGCGTCGTCACGCCGGTAGTCCCCGGTGATCGCCTCACCGTCCGAGGTGAGGACGCGCGGCGGGGTGAGCGTCTCGTAGGTCCGGAACGCCTCGCGCCGCTCCTGGATGAGGTCGTGGTCGGCCTTGCCGGACCGCACGACCTCCTGCAGCTCCTCGAACCGGAGGTAGAAGATGTCGTCCGGCGCGTGCAAAACGCCGTCGTCCAAGAGCCGTCCGGCTTCGCGCAGCAGCGCCTGCTTGTAGACGAAGTAGCGGCTGATCATGCCGTACTTCGGGTACTCGCGATATCCGGCGAACGTGCGGACGCGGTCGATCATCCGCTTGGTCTCTTCGGCTTTCGCCTCGCCGTCCGGGAGGCCGCGCAGTCGCGTCAGCACGTCCTGCTCCTTCCGGTTCGCCTCTTCGAGTCCCTGCTCGAAACGCCGCTTGCCCGCGCCGGGCTCGAAGTTCTTGACGTTGCCGAGCAGCGTCGGCACCAGCGTGGCGGGACGCTCGGTCCAGCGCGTCCTGGTGATGTCGATCTCGCCGGCGCAGCGCATGCCGTACTGGTCGAGATACGCCTGGATGGCGTCACGCGCCTCCTGGCCGCCGTCGAGCCCGGCCAGCTCGTCCAGGAAGTCCTCGTCGTCCGAGATCCCCTGGAGGAAGGCCACGACCTCGGCGTGCGGGCGGATGACATCCGCGACGTCGAGCAGCGCCAGCCCCATTTCGGAGGTGACGTTGTGCGGCACGGATTGGGTGAGCACGTCGGCCGCGTTCTTCTCACCCAGCCACTGCTCGAGGTGGTCGTTGAGCCACCACGTCGTGTCCATGCTCGCCATGATCGCCTGGAAACTCCGCCGATCGAACAGGAGCCGCCGCAGCTCCGCGAGGTCACCGACGATGAAGTCGAGCAGGGCGGGCCCGGACAGCGGCTCGATCTCGCGGCGCAGGGTCTCGACGGAAGCCTGGTTCTGCGCGATCAGCTCGGCGACGATCGCCGGATCGGTCGGCATCGGCTCGGGCTCGGGTGCCGCTGACGGCGGGGTCTCGGGGTCCGGGAGCGACGGGATGAAGTCGCCGCGGTCGAGCACGGTCTGCAGCGCGTCCCGGATCAGCGGATCGGACTTCCCCGCGTTCCCCAGGATGGCGTCGCGTCCCGACGGCGTCGCCAGCTGCGGGGCGACGTCGACGAACAGCCTGCCGCCCGCCTCGTGCATCGGCCGCGGGGTGGTCAGCTGCCAGAACGACAGGCCCAGCGGCTTCATCGCGTCGGTCATCATCTGCTGGTGCCCGACGGAGAGGTAGACGTGGTTGCCGTCGTCCGCGGTCTCGGGGATGGGGAACAGCGTGGTGATCGGCCTGCTCTGCACGACGTGGAAATCCCCGTCGACCAGGCACCACTCGATGTCCTGCGGACCGCCGAAGTGCGCTTCGAGCCGCCTGCCCAGCCGCACCAGGCCGACGGCCTGCTCGCCGGTCAGCGTCGGCAGCGTCTGGCGTTCCGGCTCGATCGGCGTCTCCCGGGTGCCACCGCCCGGCACCGCGTGGACGGCCAGCCGCTTCGTGCCGAGCGCCGTGGTGAGGACCTGATCGTCGCGCACGGTGTAGACGTCGCCGTTCACATGGCCGGAGACCAGCGCCTCGCCGAGCCCCCATGCCGCCTCGACGGTGGCGATCTTCCGGTTGGACGTCACGGGGTCGGCGGTGAACAGGATCCCGGCCGCCTCGGGGAAGACCATCTTCTGCACGACCACGCCCATCCGCACGGCGCGGTGGTCGAAGCCGTTGTGCCGCCGGTAGGTCACCGCCCGCTCGGTGAACAGCGAGGCCCAGCACCGGCGGATGTGCAGCAGGACCTCGGTCTTGCCGACGACGTTCAGGTACGAGTCCTGCTGGCCCGCGAAGGACGCGGTCGGCAGGTCTTCGGCCGTGGCGCTGGAGCGCACGGCGTAGGGGACCTGCTCGTCGAGCCGCTCGCTGACCGCGTCGATCAGCTCGCCGGGCATGGTGACGCCCTCGATGACCTCCCGGATCTCGGCGCTGAGCGCGCGGACCGTCTCGCGGTCGTCCGGCCCGGCCTGCGCCAACCGGTCGAGAAGGCCGTCGATCGAGGGCGCGGCGGCCATGATCTGTCCAAAGGCTTCCGTGGTCACGCAGAACCCGTCCGGCACGCGGACACCGTCGATCCGTGAGAGCTCACCGAGGTGCACCCCCTTGCCGCCGACGTCCGCGAGGTTGGCGCGGTCGATCTGCTCGAAGCCCAGCACGTAGCCCAATTCGGTTGCTCCATCGTTCGTCTGGTCGGTACGCGACGAGCAGTATGGATCATCTTCGCGCGCCACATGAGGTCCGCGAATCTGCTATAAACTGAAAGAGAGGGGCGCGGTGCTCCGCCCCCGTGTCGTCCATCCAGGTACGCGTGTCGTCCCTCTGTGCACGCGTGTCGTCCGATCCGGTACACCGGCGGCAGGCCACGATTCAGGCGAATCAGTACGGATATCGAATTAGCTATTCGCGATATGTGCGTTGTTTGCACAATTTCGTGTCATTAAGCCTCGTTATCCTCACGTCGGTTGTGCTATTCAGCCACCGGGGTTTTAATACCCTTGAGACATCCGATGTCTCGGACCCGTTGGCCGCTTCGGAACGCCGCCCGATCGATGGCCGATCGTCGAATTTCACTCGTTCCGGGAGGTTTCATGTTCTTGAAACGGATCACGGCGGCCGCCGTGGCCGCCACGGCCGTGGCAGCGGCCGTTACCGCCGTGTCGCACCAGAGCGCGACCGCGGCCTCGGGGGTGCCTGCTTTCGACCACATCGTGCTGGTGATGTTCGAGAACAAGGACTTCAAGGAAATCAACAACAGCTCCAAGGCGCCCTATTTCAACAAGCTCGCGAGCCAGGGCGCGAAGTTCACCAAGGCTTTCGGCACCACGCATCCGAGCCAGCCGAACTACATCTCCCTTTTCGCGGGCTCGACGCTGGGCGTCAGCAGCAACAGTTGCAAGGATTTGGGCAACAAGGAGAATCTCGCGACCCAGCTGGCCAGTGTGAAGAAGTCGTTCGTCGGCTACGCGGAGAGCATGCCGTCGGACGGGTACACCGGCTGCGAGAGCGGTGAGCTCTACGCCCGCAAGCACAACAGCTGGGTGAGCTTCAGCAACGTCCCCAAGTCCAGCAACAAGCGGTTCTCCGCGTTCCCGAGCGACTTCTCGAAGCTGCCGACCGTCTCGTTCGTGACCCCCGACCTGTGCAGCGACATGCACGACTGCGGGATCGACACGGGCGACAAGTGGCTGAAGAAGCACCTGGACGCGTACGCGCAGTGGGCGAAGACACACAACAGCCTGCTGATCGTCACCTTCGACGAGGACAACGGCTCCTCGGTCAACCAGATCTTCACGGCGTTTGTCGGTGCGCACGTGAAGCCGGGCAGCTACAGCACCTCGATCAACCACTACTCGGTGCTGCGCACGATCGAGGCCGCCTACGGCCTGCCGGGGCTCAACGAGGCGGCGAAGAAGTCGCCGATCTCGGGCGTCTGGAACTGACCAGGCTCGTGCGCGTTGCGGGCGGTTAGAACCGCCCGCAACGCGCACGACACTCTAGCCGGAATCGCGTTTGCCCATCAGCGAGAACGCCACCACCAGCGCGACGGCCACCCAGGTGAGCAGCACACCGCCGCCGGTCAGCGGGCCGAGGTAGGTGACCGCGCCGGTGTCGAGCTTGGCGGTGCTGAGCTGTTCCGCGGCCGAGGCGGGGAAGTACGCCAGGATGTCCCGCTGCACCCAGGTCGGCAGCAGCGCGCCGAGGATCGCGGGAGCGAAGATGAACGCGATCGCGGTCGCGATGGCGCCCGCCGCGCTGCGCATCATCACGCCGAACGACAGCGCCAGCAACGCGAACGCCGCCATCTCCGCACCCCACCCGAGCAGGCTGCGGATCACCCCGTGGCCATCGAGGCCCAGCGTCGGGATGTCCGGGTTGACGCCGAGGATCAGCTGCCCGAGGAAGAACGCCGCCGCCGCGAACAACACGCCGAGCACGAACGACAGCAGGCCGACGACGACGGCCTTCGAGAGCAGGACCCGGCCGCGGTGCGGGGTGATGGCCAGCGTCAGGCGCATCATCCCGGTCGAGTATTCCCCGGACACGGCGAGCACGCCGAGCACCGAGATCAGGATCAGCCCGAGGTTCATCCCGACCATGCTCACGCCGGCCGCGTCGAAGTCGACCCGTTGGCCGGCGGGCAGGTTCTTGTAGTCCGACTCGGTCAGGAAGCTGAAGAGCGCCGAGAAGCCGACGCTGACCACGGTCGCCGCGAGCACGACGATCCAGGTCGAGCGAACCGACTTGAGCTTGGTCCATTCCGCGGCGATCGTGTTGCCGATGCCGGGCGACGCGGGGGCCATGGTGGTCGTCACGTCAGTCAGTCCCTTCCGCCGCGAGTGCCCGCACCGTCTCGGCGAGCTGCTGGGGTGCGCCGCCGGAGGAGCGGTACTGCACGCTGTTCTTGGTGAGGTCCATGAACGCGGCCTCGAGGCTGGCGCGCACCGGAGTGAGCTCGTGCAGGCCGAGCCCGCGCTCCAACGCGAGATCACCGATCTGCGGCGCGTCCATGCCGACGACGGTGAGTGAACCGTCATCGAGCTTCGTCACCGTGCCACCCGCCTTTTCGAGTGCCCCGGCGAGTTCGCCTGCCAGCGGCGAGACCACCCGGACGTGGCTGCGCGCGCTCTGCCTGGTCAGCTCGGCCATCGGCATGTCCGCGATGAGCTCGCCCCGCCCGATCACGATGACGTGCGCGGCGGTCTCTTCCATCTCGTTCATCAGGTGGCTGGACACGAAGACCGTCCGGCCCTCGGCCGCGAGATCCTGCATCAGCGTCCTGATCCAGTAAATCCCCTCGGGGTCGAGCCCGTTGACCGGCTCATCGAACAGCAGCGTCGGCGGATCACCCAGCAGCGCCGTCGCGATACCAAGACGTTGGTACATGCCCAGCGAGAAGTTGCCGACCTTCTTCCCCGCGACCTCGGTGAGCCCAACGGTGTCGAGGACCTCGTCCACCCGCTTGCGCGAGATGCCCCCGGCCTGCGCGACCCACTGCAGATGCCGGTACGCCGTGCGAGCCCCGTGGACAGCCTTGGCGTCGAGTAGCGCGCCCACCTCCCGCATCGGCGCGGGCAGATCCCGATAAGCCTTGCCGTTGACGGTGACCGACCCGCCGCTGGGCGCGTCCAGGCCGAGGATCATCCGCATGGTCGTCGACTTGCCAGCACCGTTCGGCCCCAGGAAACCGGTCACGACACCGGGTTTGATATCGAACGACAAGCCATTGACGGCCGTCGTGCCCCCATATTTCTTCGTCAGCTCTCGTGCTGTGATCAAGCGCCCGCTCCGTAATCGATCCTGGATACCGGTGACCATCGAACCGGCTGCCACCGCTGTCGTGCTAGCGCACAACGTGGTCGGCCACGACAACTAAAGTTGCGAGCCGGTGGAAATGGGGTGATCTTCGCGGTGTACCGAGGCTTTCGCAACTTGGATGCCCTGGGTGAGTGGTGGATTATCGTGCGCAGTCGAAGCTCAATGGAGCTGTTGGTGGCGCTCGGAAGGTCGCCTTTGTCCTGGGGTGCTGGGTCGGATCTAAAGACATCCCGTATGGACATTTCCGCTCCGGGGCCGGGTGATGTTTGGGGTCACCGCGGAAATATCCATACGGACCGGGGCACGGTGGTCGGTTTTCGTTGTGGCTCACCGGAAAACCCGGCCAGTACTTGCTGCCCGCTTGGGCGTGGGGTCGGCCAGCTCGGCGTGTCCAGTGGCATATGACTCTGGACGCTGGTAGTGTGGGATGCATGATCAGCACCGAAAGTCCTGACGCCGCAGCACCACCGGAGTGGTGGCGCTGTGACAAAGACACGCTGCTGCTCGCCTACGTCGCCCGCGAACGAGAAAAACGGCGCCTGGAGGCCGAGCAGGGGCAGATTCTGGCCGAGATCGAGTCTCGGGGTGTGAAGGAGGTGACCGGTTACGCGACGGTGCCGGGGATGCTGGTGGACTGGGTGCAGATCAAGCATTCCGAGGCCAAAGCCCGCGTGGATCGCGCTCGTGCACTCAACCCGCGCCAGGATGGCGGCACCCGGATTCCCGCGCTGGCACCACATGCCGCCGCGGCAGCACTCGCGGGTGATCTGGGAGCGGCGCAGCTCGATCCGATCATCGCCGCCCTGGGCGCACTCCCGCCCACAGTGTCAGCCGAAGACCGCGACACCGGCGAACAGATCCTGGTCAACCTCGCCCGTACCGCTGGGCCTCGGCAGATCAGCCACACCGCCAAGAACCTGCGAGACCGGCTCGACCCCGACGGGCGGGAACCCAAAGACCCCGACCCCGCAGAACCGCGCCACGAACTCGGGTTCGTCACCCACCGCGACGGCAGCCACGGCGTGAAAATCAAGACCGACGCCGAAACCATCGCCCGACTCAAAGCCACCCTGGACCCACTCGCCAAACCCCGCCCCGCCACCGAAGAAGAAGGCCGCGACACCCGCTCGCAGTGGGAGCGGTTGGGGGATGCGTTCGCCACCTTTGTTCGTATCGGCATGGGCAACCCCGAACTCCCCACCCAAGCCGGAGACAGCGTGCATGTCGTGGTCACCCTCGGCCTTGACGAACTCAAGACCGGCATCGGGCGGACCTGCCTGGATTTGGTCGGGGATATCAGCGCTACCGACGCACGCCTGCTCGCGTGTGACTGCAAAGTCATCCCGGTCACCCTCGGCTCCCACGGCGAACCGCTCGATGTCGGCCGGACTCAACGCCTCGCGACACCCGCGCAACGTCGGGCGCTGGCGATCCGGGACGGTGGCTGCGCGTTCCCCGGCTGTGATGCGCCGCCGCAGCAATGTACGGCCCACCACATCGTTTTCTGGGCTCACCATGGGGAAACCCGGATCGACAATCTCGTGCTGCTCTGCGGCCGACACCACCGACTGATCCACAACAGTGACTGGGAAGTACGCATCGCCAGCGACGGATATCCCGAGTTCATCCCACCGGCGTTTATCGACCCCGCACGCACACCCCGCCGCAACACCATGCACACCACCCGAACCTGACCCGCGGGGGAGCGCATCGCGGGCCAGCTGGCGGGGGTCTCTTCATCGCCTCCGGCGTCGTGTCTTAGGCCGTTGCGTGCGCAGCGAGGACCGCCGTGGCCCGGCCGCCCCTTTGTGCAGGCTTTTCGGCCACCCAGCGGCCGAAAAGCCTGCACAACAACCGAAACATCCCCCGGTGACAACCAAACCCGGCGCAGTCCCACTAAACTCGAGGCAGTTCCCCACCCCGAGCCGACCCCTCAGAAAACCTCGGCCAAACCATCACACCGCCGACCCGATCACCCTCCCTGCCGCCATCGCACATCACGACCCTGGCAGCCCGACCCAGCGCCAAAGTGGGCAGCAAGTGCCCGCCGGAGTTTCCGGCGAGCCCAAGCGGCGTTGTACCACCGTGCCCCGGTCCGTATGGATATTTCCGCGGTGACCACATACGACACCCGGCCCCACGAGCGGAAATTTCCATACGGGACCGCCCTAGATCCGACCCCGACAGACCCAAAACCCTGGGGTTGCCGGATCAGCGGGTCGCGTGGTCGCTCCACAGCATGGCATCCCGTAGCGCTTCGATCAGGGACTCGTCGTCGCGCTCGGTCGGATCTTCGCTCTGAGGTAACCATTTCTCGGCGACGAGGGTGCCGTCGATGTACTTGGCGATGATCATGCCCGGGTAGTGGAGTGTCTCGGTGTGTCCTGCGGTGACCAGGGAAACGCTGCGGGAGCCTCGGCGAAACGAGGCGTGGTGACGCGCCATCATGCTCCAAGTTGCGAACGTAGCGTTAGTGTTCAGTCGCAAGAACTGGGCTCGGTGTTACGGGGGTGCTCAGTGGTGGTGGGCGAGTGAGGCGTGGGCGGCGTCGGCGCCCGCTGCGGGCTCGGTGTGGATCACGGCCGAGGTGAGGCGGGGGACCGCGTGGAGGAGGGCGTGCTCGACGTCGTGGGCGAGGTCGTGGGCTTGGCCGACCGTGAGGTGCGCGTCGACGGCTATGGCGAGTTCGGCGTGGAGGCTGTGGCCGATCCAGCGCATGCGCAGGTCGCGGATGCCGTGCACGCCGGGGACGGCGTCCGCCGTTTGCTCGGCGAGTGAGACGGTGGAGGGGTCGACGGCGTCCATGAGGCGGCGGAAGACCTCCTTCGCGGCGTCGCGGAGTACGACGAGGATGGCGGCTGTGATGGCGAGGCCGATCAGGGGGTCGGCGGCGGGGAAGCCGAGTGCCACGCCGAGGGCGCCGAGTACGACCGCGAGTGAGGTGAAGCCGTCGGTGCGGGCGTGGAGGCCGTCGGCGACCAAGGCGGCTGAGCCGATTTCGCGGCCGACTTTGATGCTGTACCTGGCGACGAGCTCGTTGCCGACGAAGCCGGTCAGGCCGGCGATGGCGACGACCCAGAGGTACTCGACCGGTCGTGGGTCGAGTAGCCGGAGCACGGCTTCGTAGCCGGCGAGTACCGCTGAAGCGGCGATGATGAGCACGACCACCACGCCCGCGAGGTCCTCGGCGCGGCCGAGGCCGTAGGTGAAGCGGCGGGTCGCGGCGCGGCGGCCGAGCAGGAAGGCGATGCCGAGTGGGAGTGCGGTCAGGGCGTCGGCGAAGTTGTGGATCGTGTCGCCCAGCAAGGCCACCGAGCCGGTGACCAGCACCAATGCCAGCTGGATGAGCGCGGTGGCGAACAGGGCGGCGAAGGACCAGACAAGCGTGCGAACGCCGCGGCGGCTGGTCTCGAGTGCGGAGTCGAGGCGGTCGGCGCTGTCGTGGCTGTGCGGGGTCAAGGCGTGCTTGAGCCGGCTCCAGCGCCGCCGCTCGTGGTGGTGTCCGTGTCCGTGGCCATGCGTCATCGTGACTGCTCCGTTTCCGCCTATCTGCGCATGCACGCAGGTATGCAGGCAAGGGTAGTCTGAGCGCATGCACGAGGCGCTACCGGAGTTCGACATGCCCAATGAGGAGCAGGTGCACCTCGCCGCCGAGTCGTTCCGGCTGCTCGCGGATCCGACGCGGATCAAGGTGCTGTGGGCGCTGCTGCAGGGGGAGTCGTCGGTGGCCTGCCTCGCCGAACTCGCCGGTGCGGCGCCGACCGCGGTCAGCCAGCACCTGGCGAAGCTGCGCCTGGCGGGGCTGGTCAAGGGGCGCCGCGAGGGCACGTTCGTCTACTACTCGGCCGCCGACAACCATGTCCGCGGGCTGCTCGCGCAGGCGCTGCACCACGCCGATCACGTGGACCGCGGCATTCCCGGCGACGACAGCAGGCCGCACGTCATGCGGTCATGATCCTTCGGCGAGGATCTTGTCGAGGCGGCTCATCGAGTCGAGAACGCCACGCTCCAT
Organism: Amycolatopsis xylanica; assembly: GCF_900107045.1. Taxonomy (GTDB): domain Bacteria; phylum Actinomycetota; class Actinomycetes; order Mycobacteriales; family Pseudonocardiaceae; genus Amycolatopsis; species Amycolatopsis xylanica. The sequence continues at coordinate 177,312 of NZ_FNON01000011.1, read as the reverse complement.
GCCGCTTTCGACCATCGCGTCGCGGGCCGCGACCGACAGGAACACCGAGTGGGTGCGGACGCGGGTGCGGCCGCCGAGGTCTTCGAAGGTCAGCGTTTCGAGGCTGACCTCGGTCGGCCAGCCGTCGAACTGGAAGGTCTGCACGATGCGCTCGTTCGGGACGACCGCGTGGAACACGCCGCGGAAGACGAAATCGCCCGACTCGTCGTGGTGGATGTAGTGATAACGGCCGCCGTCGGTGGCGTTGTACTCGACCAGGTCCATTGACGTGCCCGCCGGGCCCAGCCACTGCGGGATGAGCTCCGGGTCGGTCCAGGCGCGGAAGACCTGGGCCGGGGTCGCCTCGAACTCGCGGACGATGTCGAGGAACGGGGTGCCGGGCTCGGCCGTGATCGTGGTCTCGTTCATTTTTCTTGCTCCTTAAGGGTTTCCAGTACCGCGTCGAGGCGGCGATGACGTTGTTCGGCGGCCAGCCGGTAGCCGTCGATCCAGCTGGTGAGCTCTTCGAGCGCCGCGGCGTTCAGGTGGCATGGCCTGCGCTGGGCGTCGCGGCTGCGGGTGATCAGGCCGGCGGCTTCGAGCACCTGGATGTGGCGCGAGACCGCCTGCTTGGTGATGGTGAACGGTTCCGCCAGCTCGTTCACGGTCGCGTCGCCGCGGGAGAGCCTGGCGATCATGGCGCGCCGGACGGGATCGCCCAGCGCGGCGAACGCCCGGTCCAGCCGTGCCGCCACTTCGTCAACTGCCATGTTGTTCAACTCATCTCTTTATCAACCGATGTGTTGACTATAGGTCGGTGCGCTGCGGGCTGTCAAGCGTCCGCAATCGGGAGGTTGGTGACTTTCGGGATCTTGGTGAACCGTGGGAAAGAGCCCGCCCTGGAAACTCGGCCGACTACTGGAGGAACGAATGTCTCGCGAAAACGGCACCGGGAAAGCGTCTGAGCCGTTGGAGATGTTGCACACCCACCGGGCCGACGAGCCGCTGGGGCCGCCGTTTCTTTCCACGTTGAAGACCGGTGTGCCGGTCTGGGTGGTCCAGCGTCACCCCGAGGCCAGGCAGGTGCTGACCGATCCGCGGCTGAACCGGGCGTCGCTCGTCGCGCCGGACGCGCCGCCGCACACGCCTTATCCGAATCTGCTCACCGATCCCTCGATCCTCAACAATCTCGACGGGGAAGAGCACCGGCGATTGCGCCGCACGGTCAGCAAAGCCTTCGCGCCGCGGTCGATCGCGTTGTGGCGGCCGTGGGTCGCGTCGGTGGTGGACGATCTCATCGATCGGCTCATGGACAAGCCGCAGCCCGCGGACATCATTTCCGGGTTCGCGAGTTCGTTGCCCAGTTCGGTGCTGAGCAGGCTGATGGGGCTCGACGAATTCGACCGCGACCGGCTGGCGAACTTCTGCGATCACGCCTTTTCGACGACGGCTTTTCCGCCGGAGCAGGTGCAGGCGGTGCTGGGCGAGTTCGCGGCCTTCGGCGCGGAGGTCGTCGCCCTGCGGCGCGCCGAGCCGGGGGACGACCTGGTCAGTTCGCTGATCAAGGCCGCGGACGAGGACGGCGGGCTGCCGGAAGAGCAGATCGTCGGCCTGGTCATCCTGCTGACGGTGGCCGGGCACGAGGTGACGACGACCGTCATCGGCAATACCTTGGTCTACCTGCTCACCGATGGGCGTGACGCGTGGCGTGAGCTCGCCCGGGACGAAAGCCTGGCGCCGATCGCCGCCGAGCAAATGCTGCGCGGTATTTCGATCGGTGGCGACATTCTGCCGGGATTCCTGCGCCGGGCCATCGAAGACGTCGAAATCGGCGGCGTGCTGATCAAAAAGGGTGAGATCGTCGCGGCCGACACCAAGATAGCGAACCTGGATCCCGAGGTTTACCCGAAGGATCCGCGCGAGGCCCCGCTCAGCGCGCTGGGCACGCCGCATCTGGCGCTCGGCGCGGGTCCGCACTATTGCCTTGGCGCCTGGCTGGCCAAGCTCGAAATGGAACTGACGTTGCACCGGCTGCCGAATCGCCTGCCCGGTCTGCGCTTGGACGTGGCGCCGGAGAACATCGAATGGCGGCCCGGTCAAATGACCCGCAGCCCGCAGACCCTGCCGGTCAGCTGGTAATTCCGCCGCAAGGTTTTCTGTATCGCAATGGGGGATTTGTCATGGCTATTGCCATTGTCGGGATTTCGTGCCGTTTCGCTCAGGCGAGAGACCTTTCGGAATTCTGGGCACAGCTCAAAGCGGGCGCGAATCTGATCACCGAGATCCCGGCTGAGCGGCGGGACGGTGATGAAGCCTACGAGGCCGGGGCTCGCTGGGGCTCGTTCATTTCCGGGGTGGACCAGTTCGACGCCGGATTCTTCGGCATCTCGCCGCGCGAAGCGGCCGCGATGGACCCGCAGCAGCGGCTGACGCTCGAACTGAGCTGGGAAGCCTTGGAGGACGCCGGAATTGTCGCGGAGTCCATGCGGGACACCCGGGCCGGTGTCTTCATCGGCGCGGGCCGCGACGACTACGCGAGGCTGACCGCCCGCGACAGTTCCCAGCACACTTTCGCCGGCCTGCAACGCGGGATCATCGCGAACCGGGTTTCGTACTTCTGCGGGCTGCGCGGCCCGAGCATGGTCGTCGACACCGGCCAGTCGTCCTCGCTGGTCGCGGTCCACCTGGCGTGTCAGAGCCTGCTCTCCGGGGAATCGGAGATCGCGCTCGCCGGCGGCGTCAATCTCAACCTCGCCGCCGCGAGCGCGCAGGAGGCCGAGCGGTTCGGCGGTCTCTCGCCTGACGGGCGGTGTCACACCTTCGACGCGCGGGCCAACGGGTTCGTGCGCGGCGAGGGTGGCGCGGTCGTGGTGCTCAAGCCGCTGGAAGCCGCGGTGGCCGCCGGTGACCTGATCCACGGCGTGATCAGCGGCGGCGCGGTCAACAACGACGGCGGTGGTGACGGGCTCACCGTGCCCAGCCAGGCCGCGCAGGAAGAGGTGCTGCGGACCGCGTACGAGCACGCCGGTGTCGATCCCGTGCAGGTCGGGTACGTCGAGCTGCACGGGACCGGGACCAAGGTCGGCGACCCGATCGAGGCCGCCGCACTCGGTGCCGTGCATGGGAAAGCGCGTCTCGACGGCGACCCGCTGCCGGTGGGGTCGGTGAAGACCAATCTCGGTCATCTCGAAGCGGCCGCGGGGATCGCGGGCCTTCTCAAGGCCGTGCTCGCCATCCAGCACAGGGAGATCCCGGCGAGCCTGAACTTCGAGACCCCGAATCCGCAGATCCCGCTTGACGCGTTGCGCCTGCGCGTCTGCACCGAGGCGAAGGCGTGGGACGCGGGGCCGAGGTTCGCCGGAGTGAGTTCGTTCGGCCTGGGCGGGACGAATTGTCATCTCGTGCTCAGCGAACCACCGGCAGCTCCCAAGACGCAAGCCGTTGCCGCGAAGGAGCTTCCGTTCGTCCTTTCTGGACGATCACCTGAAGCGTTGCGAGAGCAGGCTGTGCGGCTCGGCGAATACGTCGAGAACCACCCCGAGATTTCCCTGCTGGACCTCGCCTACTCCTTGGCGACCACGCGCACCGCGTTCGAGCATCGGGCCGCGTTCACGGCGTCGGCACGGGAAGCGTTGCTGTCCGGCCTGCGAGCGATCGCCGAGGGCCACGAGACAGACACGCTCGCAGGCGGTCAGCCCGGCTGGGAGACGGTGTTCGACGGCGCCAGCGCCGTCCGGCTGCCGACCTACCCGTTCCAGCGCACCCGGCACTGGGTCGACGCTGTGCGACGGCCGGTGCGCACGAAGCCGCGGACCGGAGACGACGACGCGCTGCTGAGGGTGGTGCGCGAGCAGGCCGCGCTGGTGCTGGGGCACGCCGATCCCGCCGACGTCGATCCCGACCGCAAGTTCGCCGAACTCGGGTTCACCTCGCTCATGGGCGTCGAGCTGTACGAGCGGCTCCAGCCGCTCGTGGAGACGCAGGTGTCCCAGACCGCGTTCCTCAACTACCCGACGCCCCGCGCGCTGGCCGAGCATCTGCGTGCGGCACCCGAGACCCCGGCAGCGCGTCCCCAGGCAGGGCCGGTCTACGAGCCGGTGGCGATCGTCGGCATGGCTTGCCGGTTCCCCGGGGGCATCGCCACGCCGGACGACCTGTGGCGGGTGGCGGCGACCGGGGTCGACGCGATCGGCGAGTTCCCGGCGGACCGTGGCTGGGATCTCGACACGCTCTTCGACCCGGACCCCGACCACGTCGGCACCTCGTACACGCGAAACGGCGGTTTCCTTTACGACGCGGGGGATTTCGACGCGTCGTTCTTCGGCATCTCCCCGCGCGAGGCGCTGACCACCGACCCGCAGCAGCGGCTGCTGCTGACCACTGCCTGGGAGGCGTTCGAGAGCGCGGGCATCGATCCGGCGTCCGTGCGGGGCAGCCGGACGGCGGTGTTCGCGGGCACACTCAACCACGACTACATGCCCAGGGTGCACACCGTCCCCAAAGGACTCGAAGGCCACCTGATCACCGGAAACACCTCCAGCGTGGTGTCCGGGCGGCTCTCGTACTTCTTCGACTTCCGCGGGCCCGCGATCACGGTCGACTCGGCGTGCTCGTCTTCGCTGGTCGCGATGCACTTGGCGACCCAGTCGCTGCTGCGTGGCGAATGCTCGCTGGCGCTGGCTGGCGGCGTGACGGTCATGGCGACGCCGGAGATGTTCATCGAGTTCTCGCGGATGCGGGGGCTTTCGCCGGACGGCCGGTGCAAGCCGTTCGCGGCCGCCGCGAACGGCACCGCCTGGGCCGAAGGCGCCGGGCTGCTCGTGCTGGAGCGGTTGTCGGACGCCGAGCGCAACGGGCACCGGGTGCTCGCCATCGTGCGCGGCTCGGCCGTCACCCAGGACGGCGCGTCCAACGGCATTTCCGCGCCGAGCGGGCCCGCGCAGGAACGGGTCATCCGCGACGCGCTCGACAGCGCCGGGCTGACCCCGGCCGACGTCGACGCGGTCGAGGCGCACGGCACCGGGACCCCGCTCGGCGACCCGATCGAAGCGCAGGCACTGCTCGCCACCTACGGCCAGGACCGCGAGCGCCCGCTCCTGCTCGGCTCGCTCAAGGCCAACATCGGGCACGCCCAGGCCGCGGCCGGGGTGGGCGGTGTGATCAAGATGGTGCAGGCGATGCGGTACGGGCTGCTGCCCAAGATCCTGCATTTCGACGCGCCGAGCCCGCACGTCGACTGGGCGAGCGGGCAGGTCGCGCCGCTCGCCGAGCACACCCCGTGGCCGAAGTCCGATCGGCCGCGCCGCGCGGCGGTGTCGTCGTTCGGCATCAGCGGCACCAACGCGCACGTGATCCTCGAACAGCCGCCCGCCGAACCACAGCCCACGCGCCGGGTGCTGCCGCTGGTGCTCTCGGCCAAGACCGAGGTCGCGGTCCGCGAGCAGGCGGCCCAACTCGGCGAATGGCTCGAAGGCGACCCGGAACTCGACCTCGCCGACGCCGGGTTCACGCTGGTGACCGGCCGGGCGAGGTTCGACCACCGCGCGGCCGTCGTCGGCCGGGACCGTGACGAGTTCCTCGCGGGATTGCGCGCGATCGCCGCGGGCAAGGCGGCGGCCGGTACCGCGGTCGGCCGGGCCCACGGGAGCAGCAGTCCGGTGCTCGTCTTTCCCGGGCAGGGCACGCAATGGGTGGGCATGGCGGTGGACCTGCTGCGCACCAGTCCGGTCTTCGCCGAGCAGATGGCCGCCTGCGAGCGGGCGCTGGGTGAGTTCGTCGACTGGTCGCTGACCGAGGTGCTCGCCGACGAGACCGCACTGGAGCGGGTCGACGTCGTCCAGCCCGCGCTGTGGGCGGTGATGGTCTCGCTGGCCGCCACCTGGCGGGCGCACGGTGTCACGCCTGTTGCGGTCGTCGGGCACTCGCAGGGTGAGATCGCGGCCGCGACCGTCGCGGGTGGACTGTCGCTTTCGGACGGTGCGCGAGTGGTCGCGTTGCGGAGCAAGGCGATTCGCGCGTTGTCTGGCCAAGGAGGCATGGCTTCGGTCGGCCTTTCCCGGGCTGAGGTCGATGCCAAGATCGAGCGATGGGCGCCACGGCTGTCCGTCGCGGCGGCCAACGGCCCGGCGTCCACTGTGGTCTCCGGCGAGCCGACGGCGCTGGACGAGTTCGCCGAGGCGCTGGCGGCCGACGGCGTGCGGGTGCACCGGCTGCCGGTGGACTACGCGTCGCATTCGCCGCAGGTGGAGCAGCTGCACGAGGTGTTGCTGCGTGAGCTGGGCCCGATCGTGCCGCGCACGAGCGAGGTGCCGTTCCACTCCACGCTGACCGGTGAGCTGATCGACACCGCCGGGCTGGACGCCGAGTACTGGTACCGGAACCTGCGCAATCCGGTGGAACTGCACCGGGTGCTCGGGGCGCTCGCCGAGAAGCACGCGTTGTTCGTCGAATGCAGCCCGCACCCGGTGCTCACCGTCGGCGTGCAGCAGATCCTCGAAGAGAAGGCACGCGACGGGCACGCGCTCGGCACGCTGCGGCGCGGCGATGGCGGCCTCGACCGCTTGCTGCTGTCGCTGGCCACCGCGCACGCGCATGGCGCGAACGTCGACTGGGGCACGGTGTTCCCGAGCGGCAGGCAGATCGACCTGCCCACCTACCCGTTCCAGGTCGAGCGGTTCTGGATGGTGCCGACGCCCGCGGCGGCCGCGGGCACCTCGGAGCACCCGCTGCTCGACACCGTGATCCCGCTCGCGGGCACCGAGGGCTTGGTGTGCGCGGGCAAGCTGTCGCGGCAGAGCGCTCCCTGGCTGACCGACCACGCGGTGACCGGGACGGCCCTGCTGCCGGGAACCGGGTTCGTCGAGCTGGCACTGCACGCCGGTGAGCTGACCGGCTGCGCGACGGTCGAGGATCTCGTGCTCGAACACCCGCTGCGGATCCCCGAGCGGGGTGCGGTCGAATTGCAGGTGGTCGTCGGCGGACCGGCCGCCGACGGCAGGCGGGACGTGACCGTCCACTCGCGACTGGACGACGAGCCGTGGACCCGGCACGCGACCGGGACACTCGCCCCGGCGGTTACGGCAGGGGATGCGCTGACCGCCTGGCCGCCGCCGGGCGAGGTGGTCGCGCTCGACGACGCCTACGAAACGCTCGCCGACCTCGGTTACGAGTACGGTCCGGCGTTCCAGGGACTGCGCGCGATGTGGCGCGACGGCGACGACTTGTACGCGGAGATCGCACTGCCGCCGGAAGCGGGCGACGCCGAGCGGTTCGCGATCCACCCGGCGCTGCTCGACGCCGCGCTCCACCCGGTCATCATCGCCGCGCCCGATGAGCTGCGGCTGCCGTTCTCCTTCGCGGACGTGTCGCTGCACGCACGCGAAGCGACCATGCTGCGGGTGCGCTTGTCCGCTGTAGGTGGGGCTTTCGCGATCACGGCGGCGGATGGGGCCGGGGCGCCCGTGTTCAGCGCGCGGTCGCTCGCGCTGCGGCCGATCTCGGCGGAGCAGCTGGGTTCGGCGGAGCGTGGCCATCTGCGATCGTTGTTCAAGGTCGAATGGAAGCCGGTGTCCAGCACCGGCGATTCCGAGGGCGATGTGGTGATCGCGCACGTTCCCGCTGAAGGCGAGGTACGCGACCGCGTCGGGCATGTGCTCGGGCTCGTGCAGGATTGGCTCAACGACAAGGGTTCCGACTCGAAGAAGCTCGTCGTGGTGACCAGTCGCGCGGTCGCGACGGACGACGTCGACCTGGCGAGCGCGCCGGTCTGGGGACTGCTGCGCACCGCCCAGTCGGAGAACCCAGGCCGGTTCGTGCTCGTCGATCTCGAGGAACCGGCGCCCGAACTGCTGCGTGCGGCCGTGGCCACGGGGGAGCCGCAGGTAGCCGTGCGCGACGAGCGGCTGCTCGCCCCGCGCCTGGTCAGGGCGGCCGTCCCGGACGACGCGGCGCCGACGGCGCTCGACCCGGCCGGAACCGCGCTGATCACGGGCGGGATCGGCACGCTGGGCCGGTTGTTCGCGCGGCACCTCGTCACCCGATACGGCGTGCGGCACCTGGTGCTGACCGGCAGGCGCGGGCGTGACACCGAGGGCGCGGCCGAGCTGGAAGCGGAGCTGACCGGCCTCGGCGCGCAGGTGACGATCGCGGCGTGTGACGTCGCGGACGCCAACCAGCTGGCCGGGGTCCTGTCCGGTCTCGAACACCCGTTGACCGTGGTGATCCACGCGGCGGGCGTGCTCGACGACAGCACGGTCGCCGCGCTCGACGCGGAGCGGTTGGACACCGTGCTGCGCCCGAAGGCCGACGGCGCCTGGAATCTGCACAAGCTGACCGAGCACCTCGATCTCGGCGCGTTCGTGCTGTTCTCGTCGGTCGCCGGGATCGTCGGCAACCCGGGGCAGGCCAACTACGCCGCCGCCAACACCTACCTCGACGCGCTGGCCGCTCACCGGCGGGCGGCCGGGCTGCCCGCGACGACACTGGCGTGGGGGTTGTGGGCGCAGGACACCGGCATGACCGGGCATCTGAGCGCGCTCGACCGGACGCGGATGGCCCGCAACGGCCTGGTCCCGATGGACGCGGAACTCGGCCTCGCGCTGTTCGACGCCGCGCTCGCCTTGGACGAGGCGCTGGTGGTGCCCGTCCGGCTCGACCTGGGCGCGCTGCGGGAGGCGGCCAAGTCCGGCACACGGCCGCCGCTGTTCACGGAACTGCTGGGCACCGTCCGTGCGCCCGCCGCGGGGCAGGCGGCGTTGACCCCGGTCCGTGACGAGAAGGCGATGCTGGACCTTGTCCGCGCGACGACGGCCACCGTGCTCGGGCACGGCCCGTCGGACTCGGTGAGCGACGATCAGGCGTTCGGCGAGGCGGGCATCAACTCGTTGTCCGCGCTGGAATTGCGCAACGAACTCAATGCCGCGACCGGACTGCGGCTTCCGGCGACCGCGGTGTTCGACTACCCGACTCCGGCCGCGCTGGCGAGCTATCTCGCCGACCAGACTTGGGGATCCGCACCCGCTGTCGTGGCGGAGCGGCCGCGCGCGTCCACTTCGGACGAACCGATCGCGGTCGTGTCCATGGCTTGCCGGTTGCCGGGTGGAGTGTCCGATCCAGACGGTCTGTGGCGGCTGGTGGCGGAGGGCCGGGACGCGGTGGGGCCGTTCCCGGCCGGACGCTGGGACGTGGAGTCGCTCTACGATCCGGATCCGGACGCGCCGGGGAAGTCGTATGCGCGGCATGGCGGGTTCCTGGATGACATCGAGTCGTTCGACGCGGGCTTCTTCGGTATCACGCCGAAAGAGGCCGCCGCGATGGATCCGCAGCAGCGGTTGCTGATGGAGACGACGTGGGAGGCGCTGGAGCGAGCCGGGATCGTGCCCGCGTCGCTCGCGGGCAGTGGGACCGGTGTGTATGTCGGCATGATGGCCAGCGATTACCTGGTCGGCTCGCGGCTGGATCAGCTGGACGGGTATGTCGGCACCGGGTCCGCGCTGAGCGTGGCTTCTGGGCGGTTGGCGTATGCGCTGGGGCTTCATGGGCCCGCGTTGACGGTGGACACGGCGTGTTCGTCGTCGCTGGTGGCGGTGCAGTTGGCGGCGCAGGCTCTGCGGTCCGGGGAATGCGATCTGGCGCTTGCCGGTGGTGTGACGGTCATGGTCACGCCGCAGCTGTTCGTCGAGTTCAGCCGGTTGCGTGGGTTGTCGCCGACGGGGCGTTGCCGGTCGTTCTCGGATGACGCTGACGGCGCTGTCTGGGCTGAGGGCGCGGGAATGGTCGTGCTCAAGCGGTTGAGTGACGCCCAGCGAGACGGTGACCCGATTCTGGCTGTGTTGCGCGGGATCGCGGTCAATCAGGATGGCCGGAGTCAGGGGCTGTCGGCGCCGAATGGGCCCGCGCAGGAGCAGGTGATCCGGCGGGCGTTGGCGCAGTCCGGATTGGAGCCGGGTGATCTCGACTACGTGGAGGCGCACGGGACGGGCACGCCGTTGGGTGATCCGATCGAGGCGAACGCGCTGGCGCAGGTCTTCGGCGACCGGGAGCGGCCGCTGTACGTCGGCTCGCTGAAGTCGAACCTCGGGCATGCCCAGGCGGCGGCGGGTATCGCGGGGCTGATCAAGGTGGTGCAGTCGCTGCGCCACGAGACATTGCCCGCGAGCTTGCACGCCGAGACGCTGAGCCAGCACGTGGATTGGGACGGCAGCGGTCTGCACGTTCTCCGGGAGGCGACCGCGTGGCCTGCGTCCGGCCGGGTCCGGAGGGCTGGGCTCAGCTCGTTCGGGATCAGCGGCACCAACGCGCACCTGGTCATCGAAGAGGCGCCCGAAGTGACGGCCGGGTCGGTGCCGGACTCGCCGGTGACCCTGTTCCCGTTGTCCGGACGTACTCTTCCCGCTCTGCGAGGGCAGGCGAGGCGGCTTCGCGAGTTCCTGGAAAGCAGGCCTGAGCTGGCGTTGTCTACGGTCGCGGCGACGTTGGCCCATCGCCGGACCCACTTTGACCACCGCATCGTGGTGCGGGCGTCCAGCCGGGACGAGTTGCTGGCGGGCTTGCGGGAGCTGGCCGACGGGGGAGCCGACGACTCGATCGGGACCATCCGGCAGCCGGGCAAGATCGCGTTTGTTTTCCCCGGTCAGGGCGCGCAGTGGGCCGGGATGGGCCGGGACTTGCTCGAGACCGACGCCGTCTTCGCGGAGACGGTCGAGCGCTGCGATGCCGCGTTGAGTTCCTTTGTGGACTGGTCGGTGCGGGCCGTGCTGCGGGGTGACGCAGGCGCACCGTCGTTGGAACGCGTGGACGTCGTCCAGCCCGTGCTGTTCACGGTGATGGTGTCGCTGGCCGCGGTGTGGCGGGCCCGTGGGATCGAGCCGGAGGCCGTGGTCGGGCACAGCCAGGGCGAGGTCGCCGCGGCCTGTGTCGCCGACGCGCTGAGCCTGGAGGACGCGGCGGCGGTCGTCGCCGTGCGCAGCCGGGCGTTGACCGAGTTGTCGGGCACGGGCGGCATGGCCGTGGTCGCGCTGTCCCGTGCCGAAGTCGAGTCCCGGCTCGCCGGGCGGGCGTCGATCGCCGCCGTGAACAGCGGCCGGGCGACCGTGATCGCCGGGGACGACGAGTCGCTGGCGGAGCTGCTCGCCGAGTTCGCGCGGGACGAGATCTTCGCGCGCCGGGTCGACGTCGACTATGCCTCCCACAGCCCGCTGGTCGAGCCGGTCCGCGACCGGATCACCGCCGAACTCGATGGCATCGCCCTGTCCGCGCCAGAGATCGCCTGGTACTCCACGGTGACCGGCGAGCAGGTCGCCGGGGACTCGGACGGCTACTGGTACGAGAATCTGCGTCAGCCTGTCCTTTTTGGACCGACCGTCGAACGGATGGTCGCCGAGGGCTACCGCCACTTCGTCGAGCTGAGCCCGCATCCGGCGTTGCTGACCGCGCTGGAGACCATCGACGACGAGCTGGTCGCCGTCGGTTCGCTCCGCCGCGATGAGGACGGCATGGCCTGCCTGGACCGCGCGCTCGCTGAGCTTCACGTGCAGGGACTCGCGATTGACTGGCGGCGCTTGGTTCCTGAAACGGGCACCGTGGATCTGCCGACCTACGCCTGGGACGGCCAGCGCCACTGGCTCGAACCCGAGGCGGCCGCTGACGGGCCCGGCCTGTTCGATCGCGCGGCGCATCCGCTGCTCGGGGTTCAGGTGCAGTCGGCCGACGAGAGCCGGTGGACCTTCCGTAACGAGTGGTCTCCGTCCACAGTGGACTGGCTGCCGGATCACGCGGTGTTCGGGCGGATCGTGGTGTCGGGCACGACGTTGCTGGAGCTGTGCCGCGCGGCGCTTGCCGTCGCCAGGCCGGATGACCCGGCCGATGTGGTCGACCTGCTGCTGATCGCGCCGGTCGTGCTGAGCGGGCCCGTCGAGGTGTCCGTCGAGGTGATCATCACCGAGGCGGCGCCGGAGATCACCGTCCACAGTCGACTGCGTGGCGAGCCGTGGACCCTGAACGCCACCGCGTCCGCGGCCGAGGCGGCCGTGACGACCGGGCGTCCGCCGGTGTGGCCGGAAGCCGGGGAACCGGCGTGGGGCCCGGAGACCTACGACGAGCTGACCCGGCTCGGGCTCGGCTATGGCCCGGCCTTCCAGTGCGTGCGGGACGTGGTCGTGACCGGCGAGGGTGAGCTGCTGGCCCGGCTTTCGCTGCCGTCGTCGGCGCGGGACGTGGCCGACCCGTATCCGGTCCACCCCGCGCTGCTGGACGCCGCGTTGCACGTGTCGGCGGCCTTCGAAGGCGGTATCGCCGCTGGTGGCCGGGTGCAGCTGCCGGTCTCGATGGGGCGCGTGAGTCTCGCGCGCGCTGGGGGACATGACCTCGTCGTGTCGGTGCGGCGAACCGACTCCGACGGTGATCTCACGCTGGACGTGACCCTGTGGGATGCCGACGGTTTCGCTGTGGGGCGCCTGGAGAACGTGCGATCGCGGTCGGCGAGTCCGGTCGACCTCGCCGAGGGTTCGGGCAACGGGCGGCACCTGTACGAGGTTGCCTGGACGGCCGTGCCCGAGCAGCCCGCCGAGCCATCGGGGGAATGGACGGTCCTCGGCGACGCGGCGATTCGGAGCGAGATCGAGGCAGCCGGAATCCGGGTAAGCGACACGGGCGGCGAGGTCGTGGTCCGGGTGTGGCCGCAGGGCACGGCGCGGGAGCTGGCCGAAGCGGGTCTCGCCGAACTCCAGGCGTTGATCGCCGCGGGCGAGGACGCGCCCAGCCGGACCATCTGGGTGACCGACGGCGCGCTCGCGGCGGGCGACGGCGACACGGTCCCGAACCTGGAGCAGTCGGTGCTGTGGGGCCTGGCCCGCACCGCCCGCGCCGAACACCCAGACCTCGGCCTGACCCTGGTCGACGGCACGAACTCGCTGGTCGCGGCCCTGCTGCAGGCCGACGAGCCCGAGCTGGCCGTCCGCGCGGGCACCCTGCTCGCGCCCCGGCTGGTCCGCGCCCTGGGGGTCGTGAGTGATGCCGACGGTTCTAACCGTTCGGATCACTCACGACCCCAGGGTGAGGGTGCCGTGCTGATCACGGGTGGGTTGGGCGGTGTGGGCCGGAATATCGCCCGGTTGCTGGCCGAGCGCGGGGTTCGGAAGCTGCTTCTGACGTCGAGGCAGGGGCCTGCTGACTCGCGTGCCGCCGAGATCAGCGCGGAGCTGGGCGCTCTCGGGGCCGAGGTCGAGGTGGTGGCGTGCGATGTCTCGGTAGAGGCAGAGGTCGCCGAGGTGCTCGGGAGCGTTGAAGCGCTGCGGGGTGTCGTGCACTGCGCGGGCGTGCTGGATGACGGGGTCGTCGCCGACCTGACGCCCGAACGGCTGGCCAAGGTCATGGGGCCCAAGGTCGACGGCGCCGTTCACCTGCATCGGCTGACCGCCGGGCTGCCGCTGGAGATGTTCGTGCTGATCTCGTCGGTCGCCGGGGTGATCGGGAACGCGGGGCAGGCCAACTACGCGGCGGCCAACGTCTTCCTCGATCAGCTCGCGCACCAGCGGCGGGCGGCGGGGCTGCCGGGTGTTTCGCTCTCGTACGGCGCTTGGGCCGACGAGGGGCTGGCCGTCGATCATGCCGATCTGAAGCGGATGGCGCGGTTCGGGTACGGCGCGTTCAGCTCGGAGCAGGGCCGCGATGTCACCGAACTCGCGCTGCGGCACGGCGGTTCGCACGTCGTCGCCTGGAACCTCGCGGTGTCGCGGCTGCGTGCCACGCCGTTGTTGCGCTCGCTGCTGCCTGCCCAGCGCGTTGAGAAGGATGACAGCCTGGCGGACCGTCTCTCGGGGTTGTCGGAAGCGGAACGCGCCGAGCGCGTGCTGGCGCTGGTGCGCGAGGAGACGGCTCGTGCGCTCGGTTTGCGGTCGACGGATTCCGTCCGGTCCGACCAGCCGATCCGCGAGCTGGGCATGGACTCGCTGACCGCGGTGGAACTGCGGAACCGGATCGGCGCGCGCGTCGAGTCCCGGCTTCCGGCGACGCTGTTGTTCGACCATCCGACGCCGGCGCGGCTCAGTGAGTACCTGCTGAGCACCGTGTTCGCGACGAACAGCCGACCGGTCACTGTGGAGCGACCTCGGGTGTCCACTTCGGACGAACCGATCGCGGTCGTGTCGATGGCTTGCCGGTTGCCGGGCGGGGTCAGCGATCCCGAAGGTTTGTGGCGGCTGGTGGCGGAGGGCCGGGACGCGGTCGGGCCGTTCCCGGCCGAGCGGTGGGACGTGGAAGGGCTCTACGACCCGGATCCGGACGCGCCGGGGAAGTCGTATGCACGGCATGGCGGGTTCCTGGATGACATCGAGTCGTTCGACGCGAGTTTCTTCGGTATCACGCCCAAGGAAGCCGAGGCGATGGATCCGCAGCAGCGGCTGTTGCTGGAGACGACCTGGGAAGCCTTGGAGCGGGCGGACATCGTGCCCGCGTCGCTCGCGGGCAGCGGCACCGGCGTGTACGTCGGCATGATGGCCAGCGACTACCTGGTCGGCTCGCGGCTCGACCAGATGGATGGCTACGTCGGGACCGGGTCCGCGTTGAGCGTGGCCTCGGGTCGGCTCGCGTATGCGCTGGGGTTGCACGGTCCCGCGTTGACGGTGGACACCGCGTGTTCGTCGTCGCTGGTGGCGGTGCAGTTGGCGGTTCAGGCGCTGCGCTCGGGGGAGTGCGACTTGGCGCTCGCCGGAGGCGTGACGGTCATGGTCACGCCGCAGCTGTTCGTCGAGTTCAGCCGGTTGCGGGGGCTCTCGCCGTCCGGTCGTTGCCGGTCGTTCTCCGATGACGCCGACGGCGCTGTCTGGGCCGAGGGTGCCGGGATGGTCGTGCTCAAGCGTCTGAGCGACGCGCAGCGAGACGGCGACCGGGTTTTGGCGCTGCTGCGCGGAATCGCGGTCAATCAGGACGGCCGGAGCCAGGGGCTTTCCGCGCCGAACGGGCCAGCGCAGGAGCAGGTGATCCGGCGGGCGTTGGCGCAGTCCGGGCTGGAGCCGGGCGACCTCGACTACGTGGAAGCGCACGGCACCGGCACTTCGCTGGGCGACCCGATCGAGGCCAACGCGCTGGCGCGGGTCTTCGGCGATCGGGAGCGGCCGCTGTACATCGGGTCGCTGAAGTCGAACCTCGGCCACGCTCAGGCGGCCGCGGGCGTCGCCGGGTTGATCAAGGTTGTGCAGTCGCTGCGCCACGAGACCCTGCCCGCGAGCCTGCACGCCGACACACTGAGCCGCCATGTCGACTGGGACGGCAGCGGCCTGCACGTGCTTCAAGAAGCGACTGCGTGGCCTGCGTCGGGCCGGGTCAGGCGAGCCGGGCTCAGCTCGTTCGGGATCAGCGGCACCAACGCGCACTTGATCATCGAAGAGGCGCCGCCGGAGACCGTCGAGCCTGTGGACAGCGTTCCTGGCCAGCGGCTTTACGTCGTGTCGGGCCGGAGCGAGTCCGGGCTGCGCGGGCAGGCCGCCCGGTTGGCCGAGTACTTGACCGAGGACACCGACTTGGCGGGCGTCGCCGACGCACTCGCGTGCAACCGCAGCCACTTCGAGTGGCGATCCGCGATCGTGGCGGGTGACCACGCGGAACTGCGCGCGGCGCTGAACCGGGTGAGCGAAGGCAGGATCACGCCGCCCCGTGAGGAATCGGGCAAGGTGGCGTTCGTCTTCTCCGGGCACGGCGGCCAATGGCCCGGCATGGCGGTGGACTTGCTGAAGGACTCCGAGGAGTTCCGCGCCGAGCTGAGCCGGATCGACTCGGAGATCGAACGGCAGGCGGGCTGGTCGGTCCTCGAGGCGCTGCGCGAGGGTCTGCCCGACGGGACCGAGTACCTGCAGCCGGTGTTGTTCGCGGTCAACGCCGCGCTGGCCGCCGCTTGGCGACCGCTCGGAGTCACCCCGGACGCGGTGGTCGGCCACAGCCTCGGCGAGATCGCCGCCGCCTATCACGCGGGTGCGCTGGGCCTGGAGGACGCCGTCGCGGCGGTGCTCGGGCGAGCGAACGCGGCGGCCCCGCTCGTCGGGCAAGGCGGCATGATCTCGGTCGCGCTGCCGGTGTCCGAGACCGAAGAACTGCTTGCCCCGTATGCGGATCGGCTGTTCATCGCCGCGGTCAACAGCCCCAGTGCGACCGCCATCGCGGGCGACGCCGACGCGCTGGCCTCGTTGCGCGCGGAGCTGGAACAGCAGGGCATCGACGTCCGAGTGCTGACGACTCCGTTCGCTTCGCACACCCCGTTGATGGAACCGGCGCGCGAGGTGCTGCTCGATCAGCTCGCGGGTGTTCAGGGACAGGCCGTGCCGACCCCGTTGTACTCGACGGTGCTGGCCGAGCCGGTCACCGGTGATCGGCTGGATGCCGAGTACTGGTACGGAAATTTGAGCAAGCCCGTGCGGTTCGCCGACACGATCCGGCGGATGCTCGACGACGGCTATCGCTACTTCGTCGAACTCAGCCCACATCCGACCTTGCTGTCCGCCATCGAGGCGACGGCGGCCGAAGCCGGGATCGAGGCGATCGGCGTCGGCTCGCTGCGCAAACAGCAAGGCCGCGAGGCATTGCTGCGAGGGCTGGGGGAGCTGTACGTCGCCGGGCACACTCCACAGTGGACGAGCCAGGGCAGGCGCGTCGACCTGCCGACGTACGCCTTCGCCACCGAGCGCCACTGGCGCACGCCTGTGGTGGCCACCGGCAGCGGCTCAGAGCTGCTCGGCACGCATGTCGAGTCCAGCGACGAGCCAGGCCGTCACCTCTACCAGTGCGAGATCGACTTGCGGGACAGCCGGTTCGGCTACCTGGCGGAGCATCGGGTCAACGGCGAGGCTTGGCTGCCCGGCGCCGCTTTCCTCGGCATGGCACTGGAAGCCGCCGGGCCCGGCGCGCATCTCGTCGACGTGCAGTTCGTGCGGCCGCTGGCACTCGACCCGGAAAAGCCCGTCCGGCTGCAGCTGGTGTTGCGGCCCGCCGGTGAGTTCACCATCGCCTCCTCAGCGGGCGAGGGCTGGGAGCGGCACGTCAGCGGACGCGTCGAGACGAGCGGCGAGGAGTTATCCGACCTGCGGCTCGACGCGGTGCGCGCGGAGTGCGCCGACGAGGTCGACCTGCCTGCCGTGTACGCGGGGTTGAGCGCGCGCGGAATCGAGTACGGACCGGTTTTCCGGGCTCTGGAGCAGGGAAAGCGGGGACCCAAGACGGCCGTGGGGCGGCTGGAATCCAGGTCCGCACCGGGCTACCTGGTGCACCCCGCGATCCTCGACGCCGCGTTCCACACGGCCGTCCTGCCCGGCGACGCGCCGACCGGGACGTTCGTGCCCGCCGGGGTCGGACGGCTGCGCTTCACCGGCCTCCGGGGCGCTCCGGCGTGGGTGAGCTGCCGCCTGCGGTCCGTGTCCGAAGACTCCGCCATCGTCGACTTCGGCATCTGGGACGAGCACGAAAACCTGTTGCTGGAGATCGAAAACCTGCGGCTCGCGGCGCTCTCACCGCTCGACGGCGCGTTGTTCGAGACGCGGTGGCAGCCACGGCCGGTCGCGCAAGGCACGTCCGTTGACGGTCCCTGGCTGATCCTGGCCGACGAAACCGGAGTGGCCGACGAACTCGGCGGCCGTCTCCACACGGCGGTCATCGCCCGTCGCGGCTCGGCCTTCGCCATCGAGGGACCGGATCGTTACGTCGTCGATCCGACCGATCCTGGGCACCTGGAACGGTTGCTGCGAGAAGCTTTCGCCGACGGCCCGCCCGCCAGAATCGTCCAGCTGACCGCGCTCGACGCCCCGGCGATCGAGGACGCCACGTCCGCCGAAGAGGCGGCGCGGCTGTGCTGCCTGAGCACGCTGAACCTGGTGCGTGCGCTCGACAGCCGCGCTCCGCGCCTGTTCGTGGTCGTCCGCGGCAGCCAGACGGCCGGGGACAGCACCTCGGTCACGAACCCGCAGCAGGCGCTCGCCTGGGGTTTCGGGCTCGCGGTCGCGCAGGAGTACCCGGAGCTGGCGACCACGCTGATCGACCTGCCACCGTCGGAAGGCATCGACGAGTTGTGGACCCAGCTGTGGCACGCGGACGACGAACGCCTGGTCGCGCTGCGCGGGTCTTCGCGACTCGTGCCGAGGCTGGCTCGTACGCAGCCTGACGGCGGTGACTTCTCCGCGGAGGGCGTGCACCTGATCACCGGTGGCCTCGGCGGTCTCGGTCGCGTCGTGGCCGAGCGGCTGGTCCGGCGGGGTGTCCGCAGTCTCGCCTTGGTCAGCCGTGGCACGCCCGACGCGGAAACCGGTGAGTGGATCGCCGGGCTAGAACGGCAGGGCGTTAGAGTCCACTTAGGACGTGCTGACGTCGCCGACCGTGAGAGTCTCGCTGCCGCGCTGGATGCGTTGCGGCGCAAGGCAGGTCCGATCAGCACGGTCGTGCACGCGGCCGGTGTGCTCGACGACGCGACGATCGCGAACCTGACCGAGGAGAACGTCCGGCGCGTCCTCGCGCCCAAGGTTCTGGGCACCGCGCTGCTCACCGAGCTGGTGCCGGAGTCGGAGAACCTGGTGCTCTTCGCCTCGGTGGCCGGACTGCTCGGCTCGGCGGGGCAGAGCCCGTACTCGGCGGCGAACGCGTTCCTCGACGCCTGGGCGCATCACCTGTCGCGCACCGGCCGCCGGGCGTTGAGCCTGGACTGGGGCGCCTGGTCCGGCGTCGGCATGGTCGCCGACTCCGGCGCAGAGCTGAGCCGGTCCGGCGTGCTCGCCTTCTCCCCGCAGGAGGGCGGCGACCTGTTCGAGCGGGTGCTGACCACCGGCCGCCGCCAGCTCGCGCCACTCGCGCTCGACACGCGGCTGCTCGACGCCCGGCCGATCCTGGACGACCTGGTCACCGCCACGGCCGCCTCGGACGACCTCGCTTCGCACGTCTTCGAGGCGACCACCGACCAAGACCGGATCACCCGGCTCGACGCCTATGTCCGGGCCCGGGTGGTCGACGTGAGCGGGGCGGCCGGTTCGTCGACGCAATCGTTGAAGGAACTGGGTTTGGACTCCCTGATGGTCGTCCGGTTGCGCAACGCCTTCGTCCGCGACCTGGGCGTCGAACTCCCGGCAGCGGAGGTGTTCGAGGCCGACGACATCAGCGCCCTGGCCCGGACGTTGGCCCAGGCTCTTCCCGAGCGGGCGGTCCGGCCGGAGGCGGCCGTGAGCGCGGCCGAGGTGCCCGACCCCGACGTCCGGCCCGCGACCCGCGATGTCGTGCGGCTGCTGCGCAGCGCTCAGCCGGGCATGCCCGCCGCGGCGCACGGCGTCGGCCTCGCGCTGCGGTTGACCACGCCGACCAGCCGCGACGAGCTGAGCGGCATCCTCACCAAGCTCGGTGCCCGGCACGCGGCGCTGCGCACCGGGATCGTGCCCGCCGAGTCGGGCGGCTGGGAGCTGAAAGTCGACCGGAAGGTGGCCGACCTGCTGTATTGGACGGTCGCCGCGGGCGAGCTCGACCCGGCCGAGCGGCTGCGCACGCTGCTGGAACCGCCGTTCGACCTGGCGCAGCCGTCGTTGTGGCGGTTCGAGCTGGTCGACGCCGGCGAGCAGGGGCAGGTCCTGGTGTTCGGTGCGCATCACGCGGTCAGCGATCTCCAGTCGCTGCTGTTGATCGCCGGGGAAATCGACGCCGGGCTGGGTGGCGCGCCGCTCGACGGCACGATCACCAACCGCGATCTCGACCTGCTCATCGAGGCCCAGCAGGGCGGCGGCCGGGCGACCGCGGAGTGGCGCGAGCTCTTCCACGGCAGCAAGCGGCTTGACCTGGAACTCGCCCAAGCCCGGCCGCCGGTGCGTTCCTACCGCTCGGGCAGCGCGAGTGTGCCGATGCCCGCCGAGCTGATGGACCGGGTCACCGCCGCCGCGAACCGGCTGTCGATCACCCCGGCCGCGTTCTGTCTCGGGACGTTGACCGTGCTGCTGGCCAGGAAGCAGGAACGGGAGCGGTTCGTGCTCGCCGTGCCCGTGGACACTCGCATCCACGCCGACGCGTACGACGCCGTGGGCTTCTTCGGGGTGCCGGTGCCGTTCCCGGCCGAGGCACGCGCGGGTGAGCCGGTCGCCGAGGTGCTGCGCCGCACGGATGGGCGGCTGCAACGGATCCTCGACCGCGGCGCGATGTTCTCCGACGTGCTCGCCACGCTCGCGCGTCAGGGTTTGCGCCGCGAGAACGCGCCGCTCGTGGAGGTCTACTTCAACTACATCCGGTCGTCGGGACGGCTGAGCCAGGTCGAGGTGCTGCCCGCGGGCACCGGCTATTCCGACCTCGATCTGATGATCACCATGATCCCGGACGCGGCGCTGATCCGGCTCGACTACAACCTCGACATCCTCGACGCCGCAACGGGTTCCGGGCTGGGTGAGGAGTTCGTCCGGCTGCTCGGGGAGCTGACCGAGGACACGAGCGAGCGGACGTCCGCTCCCGAGTTGGCGCTCGCGGCCACCTTCGCGCTCGGCACTCTGCCGTTGCTGTGCTCGGCGGCGCTCGGAGCGGACGGGCCGAAGATCGCCGAAGCGCCGTATCACCAGGTTCTCGCGGCGCTCAAAGATCCCGCCGGGGTTTTCGCGGCTGCGGAGATCGGGATCGTGCTGCTGCGGGCGGCCGACCTCGGCCGGTTCGGCCCGGTGGACGACGCGATGCTCGCCGAGTTGCGCACGGCGTTCCCTGCGGCAATCAAGGCGAGTCGTAAGCCGCTGATCGTCGGCTTCCTGCCCACCGCGGGCCAGGAAGAGCGCTTCACGCACTGGGAACGTGAGATCGCGGCGGAACTCTCGGAGCTGCCGGGCATCGCGGTGCTCGACGACTGGGACCCTGGCACCAGGGAGCGTTTCGACGAGCGGACCGACCGGCTGGCGCATCTGCCGTTCACCGCGCCGTTCCAGGCGGCGGTGGCGTTGCGGCTCGCCGAAGTGGTCAAGGCGGTGCGGCGGCGCGCGCCCAAGGTGATCGCGGTCGACGGCGACGAGACACTGTGGGGCGGGGTCGCGGGCGAGATCGGGCCGGAGGCCGTCGATCTCGGCGGGCCGCGTGCGGTGCTGGCGCGCAGGCTGCTGCAGTGGCGGCAGGCGGGCGCGGTGCTGATGCTCGTCTCCAACAACGACGAGGCCACCGTCCGCGCGGTGCTCGACCGTCCCGACAGCGTACTGAAACCAGAGCATTTCAGCGTGTTCTCGGCCGCGTGGGGTCCCAAGCCCGAGCGGCTGGCCGAGGCGGCGCGCACGCTCAACCTCGGTGTCGACAGCTTCCTGTTCCTCGACGACAACCCGGCTGAGATCGCGAAGGTGCGGGCGGCGCTGCCCGAGGTCCTGGCGGTGACCTGTCCGCCAGCGGACGAGCTGGCCGAGTTCCTGGCCAGGCTGTGGCCGCTCGTCCCGGCGGCGGCGACCGCCGAAGACGCGTTGCGCGCCAAGTTCTACGAGCAGGAGCGCGAGCGGGACGCGGCCAGCGCGCAGGCGGGCTTCGAGCAGTTCCTCGCCGAGCTGGACCTGGAGGTCGACATCACGGCCGTGTCCGATGTGGACATACCGCGAGCGGAGCAACTTGTCAGCCGTACCAATCAGTTCACGTTGCGCGCACGCTCGGCGGACGGCGGCGACGTCGCGCGCTGGCGTGAGCGGGGTGAGCTGTGGATCGCCGCGGCGCGTGACCGTTTCGGGGACTACGGGCAGATCGGTCTGCTCGCGGTCCGTGCCGAGGAGGGGCACTTGGACGTGATGGCGTGGCAGCTCAGCTGCCGGGCGCTCGGGCGTGGTGTCGAGGAACGCCTGCTGGAGTGGCTGGCAGGCCGCGCCGAGGAACTCGGGTGCGCGACCGTCCGGCTGACCGCCGAACGCACCCCGCGCAATGTGCCCGCCCGGCGGCTGCTGGCCGCGCTCGGCGGCGGTCACTCTGGCGATGAGCGGCTCGAGGTCGTCCGCACCCCGGATGAGCTGCGGGTATTCCGCTCTTGGGAGCAGTGATGACTGGAGGAGAGATGAGCGAGCAGCGTGCGACGGCCGAGTCCATCGAACGCGGCGGCGGGCTCAGCGTCGACGAGCTGCTGGCCAGCGTGACCGGCGTGGCCGCGGCTCCGCGCCCGGCGGCGTTCCCGCGGGACGTCGAGGGTGTCGCCGCCGCCATCGCGGCCGCGGCGGGCCGTCATCTGCCCGAGGGGGAGCTGGCGACGGACGCCGACTTCTTCAACGCCGGCGGCACGTCGTTGCAGGCCGTGGATCTCGTCGCGGAGCTGGAGGCCGAGCTGGGCATCGAGTTCGACCTCGACGAGGTGTTCGCCGATGCCAGGCCGATCAGCCTCGCCCGGCGCTGGGCGGACAGCGCCGGGGTCGCGCCGGACCACACCAAGGCCCGGCCTGACGACCTCAAGCAGATGCTGGCCGATCTGGCACTGGCGGACCGGTTGCCGTTCCTCGATGTGCCGGAACCGTTGCCACCAAAGCGAATACTGCTCACCGGTGCCACGGGGTTCCTGGGCAGTCACATGTTGCTGGACCTGCTCCGGCACAGCGACGCGCACGTGTATTGCGTGGTCCGCGCGGCCGACGAGGAGTCGGCCGTGGCCAGGCTCGGCGACGCGCTCCGGAGCTTCCGGCTGCCCTGGTCGTCGGAGCTGCGCCGCCGGGTGACCGTGCTGCCCGGCGACATCCGGGAGCCCCGGCTCGGCCTGACCGAACAGCGCTGGCTCGCTCTGGCGTCCGAAGTGGACAGTGTCGTCGGCGTGGCCGCCGCCGTTGACTTCTTGCGTGGCTACCAGTCTTTGCGTTCCGCGAACGTGCTCGGCGCGCTGACGCTGGCCGAGTTCGCGGCGACCGGGCGACCCAAGCCGTTGCACCACATTTCGTCGATCGCGGTGTTCAACGAGGTCGGCATCACCGCCATGGGCGAGGACGACCCGCTCGCGCACGCCGACCGGCTGATCTCCGGCTACGACCAGACGAAGTGGACGGCCGAGGTCGCACTCCGCCGGGCCCGCGACCACGGCCTGGTCGTCACCGCGCTGCGGCCCGGCGGCATCGGCGGCCACACGAAGACCGGCGCGCACAACCCGCAGGACCTCAGCAGCGGGCTCCTGTCGATCTTCGCGCGCTACCGGACCGTGCCGGGCTTCCGCTACCTGAACGCGGCGCCGGTCGACTGGGTCAGCCGGGTCGCCGCCGCCGTGGTGTGCGAACCCGACGCGTGGGGTTTCGACTACAACCTGACCGGGATTCCCGCCACGCTCGACGACGTGGTCAGCGACATGGCGTTGAGCGGCATGCATCTGCGCGTCCAGGACTGGGACGAATGGCGTGTTGAGACCCTGGCCCGCCTCGAAGCCGACCCCATCCCGGAACTCGCCTTCATGGCCAGGGTGTTGCAGAGCCCGACGGCTTTGAAGCTCTGTGAGGCGACCTTGAAGGGCCCGGCGGCCCGAGCCGACCGGACGAACGCGCTCGTCGAGGCGCTCGAACTGCCGCCAGCGACAGTCTACAGTGGACAAGATCAGCTGAAGGCGTTCGAGGAGCTGGCCGAAGCCGGTCTCGCCAGGTTGCCGCAGAAGGGCGACGAGCCGTATCTCTGGTTCTCCGAAACCACCGAAGGGTTCGTCGGCGACGCCCCGTGCTCGATGGCGTTGACGCTGTCGATCGCGAGCATGTACCAGCTGGTGCGGGAACGGCGGGTGGACGTGACCGGGGAGATCGTCTGCCCCGCCGTCCACGCCGCGCCGTTGACCGTCGAGAGCGGTGATCTCTGGGTCCGCCCGGAGGAGAGCATTCCTTTGCAGGATGGCCTGAAGCATCCGCTGCTGCGCTACCACCTGCGCCTGCGCGACGCGGATGGCGGCGTGTGGCGGCTCGAGGGCCACAAGTATTCGCACGTCCATTGGAACGTGTGGCGGCAATGCACGACGTTGACGGTCGAGATCAGCCGCGAAGGCTCGCGTTTCACCGGCGAGGTCGTGGTGCCGCGCTCGTCCTATGTCCGCGACCAGATCGACGGCATCAAGGTCAACCCGCGCCTCACCGGCCGCGAACAGCGGGCCGCCAAGCTCACCTGGCTCGCCTGGTTCGGCATGGAGATGAGCCGTGGCCTGCTGCCGCCGTTCGCCCGCGCCGCCGCGGACCTGCTCGACCTCCGCCGCGCCCGAGCCACCGAGGAGCACTGATGACCAGGACCCCCAAGCTGCGCCGGGTCAGAACCGACGCGGCACTCCGCCCGCTCAGGCACCGGCTCGCGGACGTCGAGGAGATCCCGTTCCACGCGGCCGACGGCGTCCGCCTCGGCCTCACCCGGGTCGGCACCGGCTCGACCGACCGTCCCGCGGTCCTGCTCCTGCACGGCCACACCGCGTCCGCCGACATGTTCCTGGTGCCCGAGATCCGGAACATGGTCGACGTCCTCGTCGACAACGGCTACGAGCCGTGGCTGCTGGACTGGCGCGGCAGCTGCCGCCTGCCCTACAACGAAACCGGCCGCCGCTACACCTACGACGACGTGGCCCTGCACGACATCCCGGCCGCGGTGTCGTACATCCGCGGCCGCATCGGCGACCGCCCGCTGTTCGCGGTCGCCCACTGCATCGGCTCGATCGCGTTGTCGATGAGCATGACGGCCGGCCTCGTCCCGGGCCTGGCGGGCGTGGTGTCCCAAGGCGTGTTCCTGACGCCGCGGCTGCCCGGCCGGATGTCGCGGCGGATGACGGTGGCGGGCGAGCTGATGAAGAACCGCTTCGACCACATCCCGGTCGACTTCCGCAAGGTCGGCCTGTGGTCGAAGTACACACCCCTGTTCGCGCTGGCCGCCCGCAAGGCCCAGTGCCCCGACCCGACCTGCCAGATCCTGCACAACTCGGCGTGGGGCATGGGGATTTCGCTGTTCGTGCACGGCAATCTGTCGGAGACCACGCACGACCGTCTCGCGGATCTGTTCGGCCCGGCTCCATTGTGGATACTGCCGCACCTTCGCCGGATGGCGCTGGCGGGCAGCGTGGTCCGGTGGAACGACACCGACCATCGCTACGGCGCGCTGCCCGTCAACGCGCTCGACGCGGCCGGTCGCATCGACACGCGGGTGCTGCTGCTGGCGGGTTCGGAGAACGGGCTTTGGCAGGACTCGCAGAAGGTCTGCCGGGACGTGCTGGCGAACCGCCAACCTCAGCTGGATGTGTCGTACGTCGAGATCCCGGGCTATGGGCACCTGGACACGTTCATCGGCCGGGGCGCGGCCTTGGACGTGTTCGGCCACATCGTCGACTTCCTCGACAAAACCAGGTCGTGAGTGTTGCGGGCGGTTAGAACCGCCCGCAACACCCTGACACTGTCCGACACTCTCGTGCTCAGCCTGGATCCGCAGAAGATCCTTGATGAACCCGTCGTGACATCGCCGTATCGCACACTGCGATCGCAGTGTCAGCAGGGGCGCACGGAGAGGGCGAGAATGTCCACCCACCCCGATTCCTGGTCGTTGTCGCCGGTCAGCCAGTACCCTTTTTCCTGAACGTGGACGGTGACCCATTTGCCGGCCGCCAACGGCCGGAGTGGGTATTGGGTGCTCGGCGTGGTGTACATCGTGGTGTCGTATTTGACCACGGCTGAACAGCCTTGCACGGTGGCGGGCGCCGCACCCGAGGCGGACGCGGGGGCCGCCCCGAGGCCGGCCAGCGCGAACGCCGCGGCGGCGGAAGCCACCACGCCACGCATCACCTTGCTCATGTTGTTTCCTTCCAGGCCTGGTGCGGAGCGGATGACTAGAAGCGGACGAAAGACAGGGGGATCAGCCCTCCGCCGTAGCAGGCTCCGACGTGGCCATACTGGCCGACGGTGAACCAGTGCGTCATCTGGACACCGGTGAGCCAGCGGCGCGGGTAGAACGTCGCCCGTGAGTTCGGGTTGATACCGGTCAGTGGCAAGCCGAAGGAGCCGCCCTGGTCCTGGGAGGAGTACTGCCCGAACTGCAGCGAGAAATTGGTCTCGTTGATGACGTCGATTCGGTCGACATAGAGATTCGACCCGGTGAAATTGCCCCATACCTGGGTTCGCATGGACCAGTCGGCGACATCGCCCAGCTCATCGCACGAGTCACCCCACGGCGCGATGATCGATGAAGCGATACCTTCGTAGAAGTAGTTTCCGCCGCCTCGCTGGGCGAACGCGGGCTGAGTGGTGGCGACGATCGCCGCGATGAACACCATCAGCACCGAAAGCGTGCGTCGCATTACGCGACCGCGCGCACCTTTGAATCGTTTGAGCATACTGCGCGCCTTTCTGGTGAAAAGATCACATAGTTCGCTGGCGAGTGTGGTGGCGGGCAAACCGCGCGGCAAGGGTTTTCAAGCGGGCGTGAAATCCCTTGACCGTGTCGTGCGGCCGACCCGGCGACCCCGGGGTGGTGGCAGGATCTGGGCATGCCCGACGACGATCGACCGCCTGCCGGAGCCGATGAGGCGACGGCGTACATCGCGTTCGATCCGAGGCTGCCCGCCGGCGCGCACTGGCCGACCCGTGACCCCGACGTGCCGCGGACGTATACGCAGATCGCGGTGCAGGTGGCCGTCCGGCCGCCGCCTCCTTCGCCCATCGCGGAGCCGCGCTCGCTCGCCCAGTCGAGCGGGCGGCTGGCGATCGCCGCCGTGATCAGCAGGCTGACCGGGTTCGGGTGGAAGGTCGCGCTGGCCGCGGTGATCGGGACCGGGGTGGTCAACGACGCGTTCAACGTCGCCAACAACCTGCCGAACATGGTGTTCGAGCTGCTGCTCGGCGGGGTCCTCTCGAGCGTCGTGATCCCGCTGCTGGTGCGCTCGCACGATGACGCGGACGGCGGCGAGGCCTACACCCAGCGGCTGATCTCCATGGCGCTGGTGCTGCTGACGCTCGGGACCGTGGTCGCCGTCGCCGCCGCGCCGCTGTTCACCGCGCTGTACGTCGACCGGTCTTCGCCCGACGCCAATCCGGCGCTGGTGACCGCGCTTGGCTACCTGCTCTTGCCGCAGATCCTGTTCTACGGGCTGTTCGCGCTGCTCTCGGCCGTGCTGAACGCGAAGAACGTGTTCGGGCCGCCCGCGTGGGCGCCGGTGCTGAACAACCTGGTCGTGTTGGCCGCGCTGGCGGTGTTCTACCTGGTGCCCGGCGAGATCTCGCTCGATCCCGTCCGGATGGGCGACACGAAACTGCTCGTGCTCGGGCTCGGTGTGACGCTGGGCATCGTCGTGCAGGCGGTGGCGCTCGTGCCGCCGTTGCTGCGCAGCGGGTTTCACTTCAAGTGGCGGTGGGGTGTCGATCCCCGGCTGAAGGAATTCGGCAAGCTGGCCGCCTGGATCCTGGGGTACGTCGCGGTCGGGCAGGCCGGGCTGCTGGTCAACACGCATGTGCTGACCAGCGGGACCAGCGGTGGCGTGACGGCGTACACCTACGCGTGGCTGCTGTTCCAGCTGCCGTACGGCATCATCGGCGTCTCGCTGCTCACCGCGTTCATGCCGAGGATGAGCCGCGCCGCGGCCGACGGCGACATCCCGAACCTCGTCGGCGACCTGTCGTACGCCGCGCGGCTGTCGACCGTGCTGCTCGTGCCGTGCTCCGCGGTGCTCGCGGTCATCGGGACCCCGATCGGCATCGCGATCTTCACACTAGGGCGAGGCACCCTGGAGGACGCCGACCGGCTCGGGCAGACGCTGGCGATCTCCGCGCTCGGGCTCCTCCCGTACGCGATGACGTTGCTGCAGCTGCGGGTCTTCTACGCGCTCAAGGACGCCCGCACGCCGACGCTGATCATGATCGTGATGACCGCGGTGAAGATCCCGTTGCTGTTCCTGTGCCAGGCACTGCTCGACCGGGACCAGCTCGCGCTCGGCGCGATGCTGATCAACGGCGCGACGTTCGTCGTCGGCGCGATCGTCGGCCAGGTCTGGCTGTGGGTCCGCATCGGACACTTGCGCAGCAGGCGCGCGCTGCGCGTCATCATGATCACGGCGGCGGTCAGCGCGCTGGGCGCCTGCGCGGCGCTCGGTGCCGGGCTGCTCGTGCCCGGCTCGCTCGGCCCTTCTATACAGGCGTGGGTCCGGCTGCCGATCGAGGGCGCGGTCGGCGTGCTCGTCTCGTTCGGGTTGCTGGCGGCGTTGCGGATCCCCGAGTTCGAACCGGTCACCCGCCGGATCACCGGACTGTGGCACGCGTTCCGCCGGTAGCGGAATGAACCCCCGCGCGGCCCGGTCGCTGTCAGTATGACGGCATGGCGGACATCCTCCCTTTCCAGCCGAAGCGTGCCCCGGAACCGCTGTGGCGCGAGGCGCTTGGCCGCAACCTGCGCGCCACCAGGGAAGAGCAGGGCGACCGCCTCGTCGACATCGCCGAGCGGGCGGGCATCTCGCCGCAGTACCTGTCCGAAATCGAGCGCGGACGCAAGGAACCGTCGAGCGAGATGATCGCCGCGGTCGCCGGCGCGCTCGGCGTCGGGCTGGCCGACCTGCTCGTCGACATCGCGGGTGACGTGCGGCAGCGGATCGGCACGAGGCCCGCGTCCCGTCCCGCGGGCCCCGTGCTCATGGCCGCCTGATCACTCCCGCTGGTCGAGCACGTGGTCGGCGAGCCCGTAGCCCACCGCGCCCGCCGCGTCGAACACGCGGTCGCGATCGGTGTCGTGCCGCAGATCCGCGATCGCGCGGCCGGTGTGCGCCGAGAGGATCTCCTCCAGCTGGGTGCGGACGCGCACGATCTCGTCGGCCTGCAGGATCAGGTCGGGGATCGTGCCGCGGCCTTCCGCCGCGGGCTGGTGCAGCACCACGCGCGTGTGCGGCAGCACGGCGCGCCGTCCGGCCGCCCCCGCGGCCAGCAGCACCGCGCCCGCCGCGACCGCCTGGCCGACACAGGTCGTCGCCACCGGCGCCTTGATGTAGGTCATCGTGTCGTAGAGCGCCAGCGTCGCAGCCGGGTCGCCGCCCTCGGAGTTGATGTACAGGTTGATCTCCTGCTCCGGGCTCTCCGATTCCAGGTGCAGCAGCTGGGCGATGAGCGCGTTCGCCACCCCGGAGTCGATCGCGGTGCCGAGATAGACGATCCGCGACGACAGCAGATGCGAGTAGACGTCCATGATCCGCTCGCCGCCGGGACCGCGCGTGATCACGTTGGGAATGGTGTAGGTGCTCATGCGCCGACTCCCATCTTGTGGCCGCGCACGGGCACGACCTGTCCGAGCTCGCCGACGATGTGGTCGATGAAGCCGTATTCGCGTGCCTGTTCGGTGGTGAACCAGCGATCATGGAGCGAGTCGGTGAAGATCCGCTCGAGCGGCTGCCCGGTGTCGGCCGCGATGATCCCGAGCACGGTGTCCCTGGTGTGCCGCAGGCTGTCCGCCTGCACCTCCACCTCGACGGCCGACCCACCGATCCCCGCCGAACCCTGGTGCATCAGGATCCGCGCGTGCGGCAGCGCGAACCGCTTGCCCGGTGTCCCCGCCGACAGCAGGAACTGCCCGGCGCTGCACGCCAGCCCCAGCGCGAGCGTGGCCACATCACACGGCACGAGCCGCATCACGTCCCGGATGGCCAGCATCGACGGGACCGAACCGCCCGGCGAGTGAATCCACAACGCGATGTCCTTGCCGGGATCATCGCTCGCCAGCGAAAGCATCTGCGTGATGAGGACGGTGCCGTTGTCGTCGTCGAGCGCGCCGTCGAGCACCAGCACCCGCTTGTCGAAGAACCGTTCGCGGAGCCGGTGATCGAACAGCGGCTGTTTGTCGTCGTTGGTCATGCTGCGAGCGTGCCTCCGCGGCGACGCCGTCCGCCCGCTTCTCTGCTGGTGGCAGATCCGCCCTGGGCAGCGCGGGGGTCGTGAGTGTTTTGACCGGTTAGAACCGGCCGGAACACTCACGACCGAAGTCGTGGAGGGCGGCCGCGGCGGCCGTGTCTTCGATGGCCATGCCGACGCCGCGGAACACCGAGGTGCCGGTGCGCGGACGGACCGGGGTGCCCAGTTCGTGCAGGTCGTTTTCCGTGATCAGGCCCCGGGTCAGCGCGGCGCGGACCTCGCCGCAGTCCTCGAGCGCGGCGGCGCGCTGCTCGACCAGGACGAACGCGTCCGCCAGCAGCGCCGGGTCGAGTTCGATCGCGTTCTCGTCGGTTCCGCCGATGACGTTGACGTGGGCGCCCGGTGCCACCCAATCGGCCATGACCAGCGGGGTCGAGTCGCCGGTGGACGTCGCCGTGCACACGATCGGGGCGTCGGCGACGGCGGACTTGATCGAGTCGCACACCGTGACCCGGTGGCCGAGTGTGGTGCGGACCCAGTCCGCGAAGGTCTCGGCGCGGCCTCGGGAGAACACGCGCACCGAGCGGATCGGGCGGACCGCCGACACAGCGCGGACGGCGGCGCGCGCTTGCACGCCCGCGCCGATGATGGCCAATTCGTCCGCGTCGGCGGGCGCGCACAGCCGGGTCGCCAGGCCCGCGACGGCTCCGGTGCGGACGGCGGTCAGCTCGGCGCCGTCCAGCACCGCGGTGATCTGGCCGGTTTCGAGGTCGGTGAGAACGACCGTGCCGTGGATCAGCGGCAGGCCGCGGCCGGGGTTGTCCGGGGTGATCGTGGCGATCTTGACGCTGCCGACGCCGCGCCGTTCCCAGACCGCCGCACCGGCGAGGAGCTGGCGGGCCGGGCCGTGGTCGATGACCGTGCGCGACGGTGACACCGTCCGGCCGGAAGCCAGGTCGGTGAACGCGTCGGACAGCGCGTCGATCACGGCCAGCAGGCGGTCCGTGCCCGCCATGTCCGCCGCGCCGATCATGACCGTCATGACGCGCGGCCGAAGCGGGCCGCCCAGGCGTCGCCGAGTTCGGTGGCGGCGCGGGCCATGCGCGCGAACGGCGGGCCGACCATGGTGCCGTCGAGCACGGCTATTCCGCCGTTGGCCGCTCGCACGGCTTCGGTGATCCGGCGGGCGGGGCGGAGCTTGGCGAGGTTGGGGCGGAGCGCGCGGTTGATCGTGGCCAGCTCGCTCGGGTGGACGGTCGCCTTGCCGTGGAAGCCGAGTTCGCGGACCCGGGAGATCTCCTCCTCCAGCACCGACGGCTCGGCGAGGCGGAAGTTGGGGGTGTCGATGCAGGCGATGCCGTGGCGGGCGGCGGCGAGCACCATCGCCTGGCGGGCCGCGAGCGAGCCCGCCCAGGTGATCTCGATGCCGAGCGCGGCGGCGAAGTCGGCCGCGCCGAAGAGCAGGCCGTCGGCGGCCGCGGCGATCGCGTCGATGCCGAGGACGGCCTCGACCGTCTCCACGATCACGAAGATCTCCGGGTGCGCGCCCGCCGACGCGAGGATTCCGCGCAGCAGCGTCACTTCGGCGGCGGACCGCACCATCGGCAGCAGGATGTAGCCCGGCTTGACCGGGCATTCGGCGAGCGCCAGCAGGTCGCGCACCGCGTCGATCGTGCCGAGTTCGTTGACGCGCACGGCGAGGTCGGCGGGCGACGGCGCCTGCTCCAGCGCCGCCCGCAGCACGGTCCGTCCGGCGGGCTTGGACGGTGGCGGGACGGCGTCTTCGAGGTCGATCAGGTGCACGTCCGCGTCGTAGGACCAGGCCTTCACCACCTGCTCCAAGGACAACGCGGGCGTGAACAGGATGCTGCGCGGGATCGCACGGACGGTCATTCGCCCACCGCCTGAGGTAAGGCGCCCACCTCGATGAGCACTTCGCCCAGCGCGTGGATCTGCTCGGCGGTCTGCCCGGCGCGCAGCATCACCCGCAGCCCGGCCGTGCCACGGGGGACGATCGGGAAGAACACGGGGGAGACGTAGAACCCGCGCTCGTACACTCGGCGGCCCGCGTCGATCACCGTCTCGTCGCTCATCGGCACGATCCGGATCGGATAGGAGGTGCCGGTCTGGTCGGTCTTGACCAAGCTGTCGAACAGCTCGATGTTGGCCCGCATCCGCTGTTGCAGCGTGGTCAGCTCTTCGGTGCGGTGGATCTCCGCCGACGCCAGCGAGGCGCCGACCGCGGCGGTGTTGACCGGCTGCGAATAGCTCAGCGCGCCGGCGAACCGCTCGATGATCCGCAGCGTCTCCTTCGGGTAGCCGTCGAGCATGATCGCCGCGCCGCTGGACCCGAACGCCTTGTTCAGCGTCGCGACGGTGATCGTCCGCTCGTCGAGCACCGGGCAGTGCGACCGGATGTAGCCGATCCCGCGCTCGCCGTACGCGGAGATCGAGTGCGAGTCGTCGTAGAACACCAGCAGGCCGTATTTCTCTTGCAGCACGGCGAGTTCCTCGACCGGCGCGTACCCGCCGAGGCTGTCCGAGCCGTCCACGACGTAGCAGACGCGCTCGTACTGCTTGCACTGGTCTTCGAGGAAATCGAGGTCGTGATGGCCGCACGTGACCACCTCCGACTCGTCGGCGCACGTCGGCTTGGCCGCTGCCAGTGAGAGGTGCGCGTACTTGTCGAACACCATCAGCGGCCGGACACCGTTGCCCAGGTGCCCGGAGGCGATCAGCGGCAGCAGACCCGCGCTGGCGACTCCCGCCGAGATAGCGCTGACCACGTCCGCGCCGAACAGCTCGCCGAGCGAGGCCTCCAGTTCCAGCAACGCCGGGATCTGCACCCGGCCGCGCGGGATGCAGTGGTCCAGCACGCCGAACCGGCGCAGCGCGGCGACCGCGCCCTCGATGACCTGGGGGTGCGAGTCCAAGTCCAAATAGGAGCAACAGGTGAAGTTCACGAACTCGTGCCCGGATTCGGTGCGCAGCACGCCGTTGTCGAGTTCGGCCACGATCCCGGCGAGTCCATTGTGCTCGGACAGGTCCCAGAACGCGTTGCCGACGCCGATCGCCTTGTCGTTGTTGCGGTACAGGTTGGCTGGCTCGATGCGCTTCATGAGGCGGCCTCGGTGGGTTTGTAGTTGTAGACGCCGTTGAGTTTGCGGTGCGCGGCCGTGCAGAGCGCCACGCCGAGCACGTGCGGCCTGCGGAGGATCTTCAAGTCGCGCAGCCAGAAGTTCAGGTTGATGTTCATCTCGTCCAAGGATTCGACCTGATGCCACCAGCCGAGCGGCACGTAGAGCATCTGCCCGGGTTCGAGGATCAGCTCGCGGCGCTCGGCCAGTCTGGCCGCCAGCTTGGGAAAACGGCGCGGGTCGACGTCGTCGAAGTCGAACGCCCGCGACTTGTCACCGAAGCCGCGCAGCAGCGAACGGGGGTAGTACCCGCGCAAACCAGGCGGCGCCAGCACGAACCGCTTGCGGCCCTCCAGCGCGATGTTGAAGTTCTCCAGCTCGTCGAAATGGCTCTGCGTGAACACGCCCTGATGGCTGATCCACAGGTTCGCCGCGTTGAGCGAGTGCCGGTAGTCGAACAGCGCCTCGGCGTCGAAGCCGAGTATCGCGTCGACATCGGCCGGGTTGTCGCGGATGTTGGACACGACACGGTTCCAGGAACCGGGTGCCGGTTCGTTCTCGAAGAACTCGCGGAGCCGGATCTCCCTGGTGGTCCACCGCTCCGGGTTCTGCTTGTCGCTCGGCTCGGTGAACAGCGTGACCATCATGCTCCCGAGCCGGTCGGCGACACCCTGCCTGCCCAGGCCTTGGACGCCGCCCGGCAGCGTGATCACCACCGGGACGTCGGCCCGGATCAAGGCCCGCTTGCCGAAGGCCATGAACTCGTCGAACGACAGACGGGGGACTGCGTTCACGTTCGCTCCAATGCTTTCGCGCGCAGCGCGGGCTGACCGGCGACGCTCGCTCCCAGCGCGACGACGCCGCCGCCCGCCGCCGTCCACACCGCGGCCGCGAAGCCGCCGAGTTCGGCCAGCCGCCCGGCCACCGCCGCGCCCAGCGCGATGCCGAGTGCTTCGGCGCTCGTCAGCCACGAGAACCCTTCCGCGAGGGAACCCTGTGGCGACAACGACTTCAGCACCGAGTTCCCCGCGATCAGCACCGGGGCGATCGAGACGCCCGCGACGACGGCGAGAATCGCCATCACGACCGGGGAACCGGCGAACCCCAGCGGGAGCACGCCGAGCGTCAGCGCGCAGGCGGTGACCGAGAGCAGCTGTGACTGGGACAGCCGCCAGTCCTTCGCGCCATAGAACAGGCCGGCGCTCAGGCTGCCCAGTGCCGTCAACGCCAGGAACACGCCCGCGAGCCCCGGAGCCGACCGTTCTCTCGCGAACGCGATCATCGTGACGTCGACCGAGCCGAGCAGGAACCCGATCCCGGCATAGACGACGACCAGCACGCGAAGCCCCGGCACCCCGATCACCCGTTCCTGGCCACGGCCGGGCGCGGGCTCGGAACGTGTGTGCAGCGCGAGCACGACGGAGCCGACCGTGGTGAGCGCCGCGCAGGCGAGCAGTCCCGCGGCCGGGTGCACTGCCGAGGCCAGCAGGGTGACCAGCAGCGGTCCGAGCAGGAAGATCATCTCGTCCAGCACGGATTCCAGCGCGTAGGCGGTCCGCAGCAAGCCGTGGTCCACCAACGCCGTCCAGCGTGCGCGGAGGAACGAGGTCATCGAGATCGTGCTGAGCCCGGTCGCCACCGCGATGACGAGCTGCGGCCACAGCGGAGTCCTGAGCACGATCGAAGCCACCAGCGACGTCATCCCGAGCGCGTGCAGCAGGCACGTGACGAGCAGAATCCTCCGCTGGCTGAGCCGATCGGCGAGCCGTCCGAGCAGCGGGCCGGCAAACCCCTGCGAGATCATCAGCGCCGCCGCCACCGCGCCCGCGTCGGCGAGCGAGCCGGTCGCGGCGGACACCAGCAGCAGGCAGCCGATCGACCGCATGGCCATCGGGAACCGCCCGGCCACGCCCCAGAACGCCAGCGCGGGCGCGCCGGGCGTCCGCAGCAGCGCCCGATACGACCCGAACCCGGACATGCCACCCAGGATCTCCGGGCGCCGGCCGCGCTTCCACTCACCAACTGCGGTGTTCGCGGGGCCGGTCGAAGCCGTGCAAGGGACCCCGGCGACGGTGCGCGGCCTCGGCGAGGTGTGGCGGAGGGCCGTCATACGCACGCGGTCTTGCAGCGCACCTTGGAGCTGTTGGAGGGTTTGGTTCCGGGACTGCACGAGGAGTACGCCGAGGCCGGGGCTTATCGGGGGCGGCGTGCACGGTTGTCAGCTGTGTCAGACGCCGATCGGCTGTGATCGTCGGGCGTGGTCGCCGTGCTCGACGACTTTGGCAGGAGATCGGCGCTTTTCAGTTCGGCAGCGACCTGCTCGGCATCTGGGGCGATGAGCGTGTCATCGGCAAACCGGCCGGTTCGGACCTCGGGCGTCTCAAGAAGACCTTGCCGATCGTGCCCGCGCTCGGCTTGGGGCCTGGGCTGAGGGCTCTATACGCGACCGATGTCGACTGCCGCGGTCGGATTCCCGCCTGGCGGTGTCGCTGGTGGGCCGTTCGGGAGCCCGCTCGTGGGCGGAGGGCGAGATTCGGCGTCGCCTCTCTCTCGCATGCCTGTGTCGCTCTCGCTCTGCGCTACTACCAGGACAGTGTGGGTCGTAAGCGCTGTTCCGCTGGACAGGGGAATCGGCTTGGCGGAGGGATTCTTCAGCGAGCGATGTGTGGTGAGTTAGGAGGGCACTTGGCGAGCCTTGGTGAAGGAGTCCCTGATCAAGCCGGGTTGTGCGTCTCGCCTCGGGTTTGGGTCTGTTGGGGTCGGATCTAGGGCGGTCCCGTATGGAAATTTCCGCTCGTGGGGTCGGGTGGTGTTTGTGGTCGCCGCGGAAATATCCATACGGACCGGGGCACTGTGGCCACAACTCCGCTTGGGCTCGCCAGAAGCTCCGGCCGGTACTTGCTGCCCGACTTGGCGCTGGGTTGGGCTGCCGTGGTCGTGGGGTGCGATGGGGGCAGTGAGGGTGATCGGGTAGGTGGTCGGCGGCATGGTGGTTCGGCCGAGGTTTGCGAGGGGCGGCCCCGGGATGGTTGATGGCTGGGCTTTCGGCCGCTGGGTGGCCGAAAGCCTGCGCGGCGGCGGGGTGGATTCCTGGGCTCTGCGCCCGTGCCCGTGGCTGTAGCCGGGGGTCGCGCGGCGAGGGGCGTTTCCGGTCTCTGCTGCGCACGTGTTGGAAGCATCGCGCCGAGTGCGGGTGAAGGCCACCGGCTTGCTTGCGATCAGGTTGTGGTGGTGTGCATGGTGTTGCGGCGGGGTGTGCGTGCGGGGTCGATGAACGCCGGGGGAATGAACTCGGGATATCCGTCGCTGGCGATGCGTACGTCCCAGTCGCTGTTGTGGATCAGCCGGTGATGCCGTCCGCAGAGCAGCACGAGATTGTCGATCCGGGTTTCTCCGTGGTGTGCCCAGAAAACGATGTGGTGTGCGGTGCATTGCTGCGGCGGCGCATCACATCCCGGGAAGGCGCACCCACCATCGCGGATGGCCAACGCGCGCCGTTGTGCCGGTGTCGCCAGGCGTTGCGCCCGGCCCACATCCAGTGGTTCGCCGTGAGAGCCGAGGGTGACCGGGATGACTTTGCAGTCGCAGGCGAGCAGGCGTGCTTCGGTGGCGCTAATGTCTCCGACCAGATCGAGGCAGGCGCGTCCGATGCCGGTCTTGAGTTCGTCGAGGCCGACGGTGACGACGACATGCACACTGTCCCCGGCCTGGCTCGGGATATCGGGGTTGCCCATGCCGATACGGACGAAGGTGGCGAACGCATCCCCCAACCGTTCCCATTGCGAGCGGGTGTCGCGGCCTTCTTCTTCAGACGCGGGGCGGGGTTTGGCGAGTGGGTCCAGGGTGGCTTTGAGCCGGGCGATGGTGTCCGCATCGGTTTTGATCTTTATGCCGTGGGTGCCGTCGCGATGGGTCACGAACCCGAGTTCATGACGCGGCTCGGCCGGATCCGGGTCTTTCGGCTCGCGCCCGTCCGGGTCGAGCCGATCCCGCAGGTTTTTCGCCGCGTGGCTGATCTGCCGAGGCCCTGCGGTGCGGGCGAGATTCACCAGAATCTGCTCACCGGTGTCGCGGTCTTCGGCTGAGATTGTGGGTGGTAGTGCGCCCAGGGCGGCGATGATCGGATCCAACTGCGCCGCCCCGAGATCACCATTCAATGCCGCGGCCGCGGCATGCGGTGCCAGCGCGGGAATCCGGGTGCCGCCGTCCTGCCGGGGGTTCAGGGCTCGGGCACGGTCGACGCGGGCTTTGGCTTCGGAGTGCTTGATCTGCACCCAATCGACCAGCATCCCCGGCACCGTCGCGTAACCGGTCACCTCCTTCACCCCACGAGACTCGATCTCGGCGAGGATCTGCCCCTGCTCGGCCTCCAGGCGCCGTTTCTCCCGCTCCCGGGCGACGTAGGCGAGCAGCAGCGTGTCTTTGTCGCAGCGCCACCACTCCGGTGGTGCTGCGGTGTCAGGACTTTCGGTGCTGATCATGCCTTCCATGCTACGCGTGTTCAGAGTCATATGCCACTAGACACACCGGGGCTTTCTTCGTTTTCCGCTTCAACCTTGAAGCAGTCTCCTTCTCGAGGTTCTCAGCGTCCTATTTGGACAGAAAGGGCGGTTGACCTTCCAGCAGCTCATGAACCGGAAAGACGTGGGAATGTATGCAAAGCCGGAAGGGTGCGCTTGGAACCCCTGGTGGGCAGAAGTAAGCGGGCTCCGAGGAGCGGCCTGGATCGGCTGGTTTCCGTGGAACGACGCCGATGCGGTCACGAAGGACGGCAAGTACCTCGGCACTGTTGTTCGCGAAAAGCAATCCACTGGCCATTCGGACCAGCGACCGTAGTCGTTACGGTCGGCTGCGGGTCCGTGCGCGGCCGACGGTGAAAGTCCAGCTGGAGAGCGCGAATGAGCGGCAGTTCTCGTCCCCCGCTGAGGAACCCACAGCGAGGCGACAGACAGGGCAGGGTGTATTCGCTGGGGCACCTCCCTGGCGGAGGTGCCCCAGCGCGGGGTCACGGCTGGGCCTGTTCGCGGGCCATGTATTCGGCGTACCAGACGGGCCAGGCTTCGTCGTAGTGGCCGAGTTCCTTTTCGTGCTCGCCGTGGGCGGTGGCCGCCCGGCGGAGGGCTTGTTCGAGGTCGGTTGTGGAGGTGTAGACCACGGTCATGGCCAAGGGTCCTTTCGGGTCAGCGGCCGGGGAGGCGCTCGGTGATCTCCTGGAGGAGCCAGGAGTTGCCGTCGGGGTCGGAGAAGGTGGCGAAGGAGTTGTAGCTGCGGCGGTCCGGGTCGGGGCCGGGGGCGTTGGCGCCGGTGGCGTCGCGGTGGTAGATCTCGGAGACCGTCACGCCGTGCTCGGTGAGCTCCGCGGTGGCCTTCTCGATGTCGGTGACCACCAGGTAGAGGTTCTGGGTGGAGCCGGGCTCGGCGGTGGTGATGCCGATGCCGAGGTGGATCGAGGTGGGGGAGCCCGGCGGGGTGAGCTGGACGACGCGGTTGCCGTTGCCGAGGGGGAAGTCGGCGTCCTCGCGCCAGCCGAGTGCCTTGTAGAAGTGCTTGGCGCGGTCGACGTCGGTGACCGGCAGGACCACTGCTTCGAGCTTCATGTCCATGGTGTTTCCCTTTCTTCTGGAGCGGTACGACAAGCGTGGCTCCGCCAGGGGTGCGCTCGCGCCAGTGAGACACACTGGCCAGGGTGCGGGGGACACTGGCCGCGCTAGGGTTGCGGGCATGTCGGAGCTGGTCGGCCGGGACGGCGAGCGGGAGATCCTCGATCGGCTGCTGGACAGTGCGCGGGCCGGTG
This sequence comes from Amycolatopsis xylanica, assembly GCF_900107045.1. Classification (GTDB taxonomy): domain Bacteria; phylum Actinomycetota; class Actinomycetes; order Mycobacteriales; family Pseudonocardiaceae; genus Amycolatopsis; species Amycolatopsis xylanica. The sequence continues at coordinate 138,661 of NZ_FNON01000011.1, read as the reverse complement.
CGGGGCGGGCGCTCGTGCTGCGGGGTGAGGCGGGCATCGGCAAGAGCGCGCTGCTGGACTATCTCGCGGCGCGTGCGGTGGACTGCCGGGTGGCGCGGGCGACCGGGGTCGAGTCGGAGCGGGAGCTCGCCTACTCCGGGCTGCATCAGATCTGCGCGCCCTACCTCGATCGGATCGAGGGGTTGCCGGGGCCGCAGCGGACGGCGCTCGGGACCGCGTTCGGGCTGACCGACGGGGCAACGCCGAACCGGTTCCTGGTCGGACTGGCCGTGTTGACCTTGCTGGCCGAGGTGGCCGAGGACCAGCCGCTGATGTGCCTGGTCGACGACGCGCAGTGGCTGGACCAGATGTCCGCGCAGATCCTCGCGTTCGTCGCCAGGCGGTTGCTGGCGGAGCAGATCGCGCTGGTGTTCGCGTTGCGGGAGGCCAATCCCGAGCTGGATCTCGCGGACCTGCCGCAGCTGGAGGTGCGGGGACTCGGCGAGCCGGAGGCCCGTGCGCTGCTCGACTCGGTGATCAAGGGGCCGCTCGACAGCCGGGTTCGCGATCGGATCGTCGCCGAGACGCACGGAAACCCGCTCGCGCTGCTGGAGTTGCCGCGGGCTTGGACGGCGGCCGAGCTGGTCGACGGGTTCGAGCAGCCGGATTCGCTGGCGGGGCGGATAGAGCAGTGCTTCCTCAAGCAACTGGAACCGGTGCCCGCCGACACTCGCCGCTTGCTGCTGACCGCCGCGGCCGAGCCGCTGGGTGACGCGACGCTGTTGTGGCGTGCGGCGGGTTTGCTGGGGCTGGGCGCCGATCCGGCGGCGGCCGCCGAGGCGACCGGGTTGATCGAGTTCGGGTCGCGGATCCGGTTCCGGCATCCGCTGGTGCGGTCGGCGGTCTACCGGTCGGCGACCCCGGCCGAGCGGCAGGAGGTGCACCGCGTGCTCGCGGCGGCCACCGACGCCGAGGTCGACCCCGACCGCCGGGCCTGGCATCGCGCGCAGGCCACGGTCTCACCCGATGAGGACGTCGCGGCCGATCTCGAACGGTCGGCCGTGCGGGCGTCGGCGCGGGGCGGGCGGGTCGCCGCGGCGGCTTTCCTCGAGCAGGCCGCGTTGCTCACGCCGGAGCCCGCGCGCCGCGCGCGGCGTGAACTCGAAGCGGCCAAGGCGAAACGTGAGGCCGGGGTGTTCGAAGCGGCGCTCGGACTGCTGGTTTCGGTCGACGCGGGGCCGCCCGACGCGCGCCGGGACGCCGAGGTGGAACGGCTGCGCGGGCAGATCGCGTTCGATCAGCGGCGGGGGAGCGACGCGGCCCGGCTGTTGCTGCGCGCGGCCGGGCGGCTCGATGAGCGTGAGGCTTATCTGGAAGCGCTCGGCGCCGCGATCTGGGCGGGCACGGGGATGGCGGAAGCGGCGGCAGCCGCGCGGTCCACGCCGTCCGGCCCGCCGAATGTCGTCGACCTCGTGCTCGACGGGCTCGCCACCCGGCTCACCGACGGCTACGTGGCCGCGGCGCCGGTGCTGACTCGAGCGCTCGAAGCCGTGCGCGCGCTGGACGACGGCACCGAAGACGTCGGCCGGATGCTGTGGCTGCTGGGGAACCGGGCGGGCGGGACCATCGCCACGGAGGTGCTGGATTTCGAGGCGGGGCACCTGTTCGCGACCCGTCAGGTCCGGCTCGCGCGGGAGAGCGGTGCTCTCGTGCAGCTGCAGTTCGCGCTCAACTTCCTCGCCAACCACGAGGTGCTGGCCGGGAACCTGGCGGCAGCGGAGGCGTTGATCGGCGAAGACCGCCTGGTCGCCGAGATGACCGGCGGCGAGACGGTCGGGTTCACCGCGATCCTGCTCGCCGCGTTCCGCGGTCACGAGGACGCGAACGGGCACATCACGGCCACCGCGCGGCAGGCCAGCGCGCGAGGTCAAGGCCGTGTGGTGCTCTTCGGTGACTACGCGAGAGCGGTGCTCTGCAACGGACTCGGGCGCCATGACGAGGCGCGGGACGCCGCCCGGCGCGCGTTCGAGCGCGACGCGGTCGGGCATCAGACGCTCGTCGCCGCCGAGCTGGCCGAGGCGGCCAGCCGGACCGGGGACAAGGAACTGCTGGCCGCCGCATGCACCCAGGTCGGCGAGCGCGCCCAGGCGATACCGACCGCGTGGGCGCTGGGCATCGAGGCTAGGGTCAAGGCGCTGACCGGTGAAGGCGAGCCCGACCGGTTGTATCGCGAGTCGATCGACCTGCTCGCGCGCACGCCGGTGCGCACCGACCTCGCCCGCGCTCACCTGCTCTACGGCGAATGGCTGCGCAGGGAAGGCCGCCGTGTCGACGCCCGTGAGCAGCTGCGGAAGGCCCACGACCTGCTGACCATGCTCGGCCTCGACGCCTTCGCCGACCGCGCGCGGCGCGAGCTGGCCGCCACCGGGGAGACCGCGCGCAAGCGGACCGTCGAGCCGACCGACGAGCTCACCGCGCAGGAGGCGCAGATCGCCAGGCTCGCCCGCGACGGCCTGTCCAACCCCGAGATCGGCACGCGGCTGTTCCTCAGTCCCCGCACGGTGGAATGGCACCTGCGCAAGATCTTCGGCAAGCTCGGGATCACCTCACGCAAGCAGCTCCGCGACGCTCAGCCGGACGCGGCCTGGGCGTAGCGGCTCGCCAGCGTCGCGAAGGCTTCGCGCAGTTCTGCGGGTCCGATGACTTCGAGGTCCGCGTCGAACCGGCCGAGTGTCGCCGCGAGCGCCGTCCATGACCAGGAACCCAGTGTGAGCCGGCAGCGGCCGTCGGCGAGTTCTTCGAGGACGCCGTCGCCGGCGAAGCGGGTGACCTCGGCGGCAGGCCGGTCGAGTATCACCTCGCCGTAGCAGGGCCAGCCCGCTTCGGAGCCTTGGAAACGGCTGGCCACGAACGCCGTCACGTCTTCGAGGTCGCGCGGGGTGAAGCGCGGCCCGGTCGGCGTGCGCGGCTCGATCTTGTCGGCGCGGAAGATGCGCCAGTCGTCGCGGTCGAGGTCCCAGGCGACGAGGTACCACCGGCCCGCCCTGGTGACCAGATGATGGGGCTGCACCTTGCGCCGCTGCTGACCGTCGTAGTCGAACCGCAGCACCTCGCAGGCGTGGACGGCGGCGGACAGCGTCATGAGCACGGCGCTGTCGGCCTGCTGCGGCGGGGCGATCGCGGTCACCTGGAGCAGGTCGATGCGATGACGCAGCCGCGCGGGCATGACCTGCCGGACGGTGGTCAACGCCCGCGCCGCGGCCTCCTCGATCCCGGCGCCCGAGGTGGTGGCGATCTGGAGCGCGACGGCGAGCGCGACCGCCTGGTCGTCGTCGAACAGCAGCGGCGGCAGGTCCGCGCCCGCGTCCAGGCGATACCCACCGTCGGGGCCCTTGATCGCCTGGATGGGATAGCCGAGTTCGCGCAGTCGGTCGACGTCGCGGCGCACCGTGCGCTGGCTGATCTCGAGCCGCTCGGCCAGCAGCGCGCCCGGCCAGTCCCGGCGCGCTTGCAGCAGTGAGAGCAGGGACAGCAGCCGTGCTGAAGTTTTCGGCATGAATTCGATCCTGCCATGAGAAGAGGCCACACCCTGTCCTCTACCTCTGCGAAGGTTCCTCTCATGACACAGAACGAACGAGCCGACCTCATCGCCGAACTCGCGGAAGCCCGATCCGCGCTGATCAAGACCGTCCAGGACCTCGGCGATAACCAGCTCGGCGAGCGTCCGACGGTCAGCGCGCTGTCACTCGGTGGACTGATCAAGCACGTCGCGTCCATCGAAGAGTCGTGGCAGCGGTTCATCGTCGAAGGGCCGTCTGCGATGAACTTCGACCTGCCCGAAGGCGTCACCTGGGCCGATTTCGCGGCGGGCACCGCGCGCGAGTATCCGCAGTGGGCGATCGACCATCAGAACGACTTCCAGATGCTGCCGGGTGACACGCTCGCCGGGATCCTCGCCCGCTACGAGAAGGTCGCGGCGCGCACCGAGGAGATCGTCGAGACTGTCGACTTGTCGGCCACGCAGCCGCTGCCGGACGCGCCGTGGAACGAGCCGGGCTCGGTGCGCAGCGCCCGGCGGGTGCTGCTGCACGTGATCGCCGAAACCGCGCAGCACGCCGGGCACGCCGACATCCTGCGTGAGTCGATCGACGGCCGAAAGGCGACCTGACCCGGCCGATCGGCCGATACCGCGGTGGTGGGGCGCCGACAGGCTCGTGGCATGAAAAGAAAACCATGGGCACTGGGCACGATCGTGACGGCCTTGCTGCTCACCGGGCCACCGGCGTTCGCGTCGCCCACCCCTGGCGCGCCAGGGGTGGGCGACGCGCTGTGGCCGAACGCGGGCAACGGCGGCTACCGGGTCGAACGGCAGCGGCTGTCCTTCGACTTCCCCGCGGACCTGGAGACCTACACCGCGACGTCGGTGCTGAGCCTGCGCGCGACGCAATCGTTGTCCCGCTTCGATCTCGACCTGCTCGGCCCGCGGGTGCGCGAGGTCAAGGTCGACGGGAAACCGGCGACCTGGCAGTCCACTTCGGACGGTGAACTGGTCATCACCCCGCTGCGGCCGATCCGCGACGGGGCCCGGTTCACCGTGAGCGTCACGGTCTTCAACACCGCGCCGGACCTGGAAAAGAATCCGCCGAGCAAGCCCGAAGACCTCGTCAACGGCATGTGGCGTGCCGGGAACTACATCCAACTCCACAACCAGCCGGTCGGCGCGCGGCGGGTGCTCGCGGTGGACGACCATCCGTCGGCGAAGGCGCCGACCACGGTCTCCATCACCACTACGGGATCGGCGAACTCCGTCGCGAACGGGAAACTCGTGTCGACCACGGTGTCGGGGGAGCGCACGACGCGCGTGTTCGACGAACCCCGGCCGCTGGCCACCCAGCTGCTGCAGGTCGGGGTCGGCCCGTTCACCGTCGTGCACCGGAGCGGCCCGGACGGGATCGACCTGCGGTACGCGGTGCCGTCGGACCTGGCCGACGCGGTCCTTCCCCAGCTGGACAAGACCTTTCCGGAGGCGATCGAATTCCTCGAGCGGCGGCTGGGCCGGTTTCCTGGCTCGATAGCGGGTGTCTACGCGACGCCGACTGGCGGTGCGCTGGAAACCCAGGGACTCACGTGGCTCAGCGCCGGTCAGCTCACGCCGGAGAACTACGAGGCCAATGGGGTCGACGGCACGGTCGCGCACGAGATCGTGCACGAGTGGTTCGGCGATTCGGTCGCGCCTGCCCGCTGGTCCGATCTGTGGCTGAGCGAAGGCCACGCCAGGTTCTACGAATGGGCGTGGAACGAAGCGCATGGCCGCTCGACCGTCGAACAGAACGCGCGCCACGCCTATGAAGTGCATCGGAAGCACTGGCTCGAGAAGTACGGGCCGGTCGCCGCGCCCGACCCGGCGAGTTTCGGCGGGTCCGACGACCGGCCGTTCTCCGAGGGTGTCTACGCGGGCGGCGCGCTGACGCTGTACGCGTTGCGGCAGCAGGTGGGCGACGCGGTGTTCGAGCGGATCGAGCGGGCGTGGGTGACCGAGAACCACGACAGCACGGGCAGTACCGAGCAGTTCATCGCGACCGCGTCACGGGTCGCCGGTCAGGATCTCGGGCCGTTCCTGCGGAGTTGGCTCTACGGCAAGGGAACGCTGCCGCCGATGCCGGGACATCCGGACTGGCGCGCCGCCTAGCGCACCCGGGATAAAGCGGGCTTTATCTCAGTCCGGGATAAAGCGGGCTTTATCTCAGCGTGGGATAAAGCGGGCTTTATCCCGGAAAAGCACCGGGATAAAGCCCGCTTTATCCTGCCCCTCTAGATGCGCGCCCAGAGCGCGGGGGTGTTCGGGGGCTCCCAGCCCACCTGCGAGGTGTGCGGCTGGAGCACCCGGTAGGAGGCGCCGTCGTAGGTGACGGTCGCGCCCGAGCCGTAGTACGTGTTCGGCGCCCAGGTGCCGCTCGGCGGGTTCTGGGTCGTCGTGGTCTGGCTGGTCGGCGTGGTGGTCGTGCTGCTCGGCGGAGTCGAGCCCGAGGTCACCAGGCGCAGGCCGTAGGTGCTCAGGATCACCGACACCGGCTGGAAGTAGAACGTGCCGCCGGAGGTGCAGTTGCCGGAGCCACCGGAGGTGACGCCCTGCGCCTGGTCACCGGAGAGCCACGAGCCGCCGGAGTCGCCGGGCTCGGCGCAGGCGTTGGTCCTGGTCAGGCCGGTGACGGTGCCCTGCGGGTAGGTGACGGAGGCGTTCTTCTGCTGGATGGTGCCGCAGTGCCAGCCGGTGGTGGACCCGGAGCGGCAGACCGAAGCGCCGATCGCGGCCTCCTGCGAACCGGCGACCGGCACGGTGCCGGGGTAGCGGTTGACCAGGCCACGCGGGGTGTTGCCGGCGTCGGCGCGGACCCAGGCGTAGTCGTTGCCGGGGAAGACCGAGGCGGCGACCGTGCCGCTCGGGTTCGAGGTGCGGGTGCCCGCCGTGCCGCAGTGCCCGGCGGTCACGAAGCCGCCTTCGACCGAGAAGCCGATGGAACAGCGGCCGGAGCCGAAGGTGTAGGCGTTGCCGCCGATGATGTCGATCAACGGCACCGGCTTTTCATTGGTGGTCTCGACGCGGACCAGGTCGGCGCGCACACCCGACTTCGCGGCCCATGCCTTCGCCGCGGCTTCGGCGCCGGGGTTGGCCGAGACGACCACCTTGTTGGTGGTGACGTCGACGTACCAGCCGGGCACCGACGGCGGGACGTCGGCGGATTTGGTGTCCAGCAAGGCTTTCGCGGAGTCCAGCTGGGCGGCGCCGACGGCGACGGGCTGCGCGATGGCGCCGGCCGCGCGTACTTTGGCTTCCTGTGAGGAATCCGCGACCGCCACGGTCAGCGTCGTGCCGGTGGAATCAAGCCACGAGCCGCCATAAGCGGCGCCTAGTTGGCTCCGCAGCGCGCTGTCGGTGGTCGCGGCGTGCTGCTCGGCGGCGAGGCGGGCCTGCGCCTGCTGCGGGGTGAGGTTCAGGTCGCGCGCCATGGCGGTCAGGATTTCCGACTGCGCGCCGGCGTTCGCGCTCGGCGTGAGCGCCAGTGCCGTGACCAGACCGGCTCCGGTGATGGCGGCCGCGGCGGCCGCTACGATTTTCCGTTTCATTGTTCGAGCGCTCCTCGGGCGGGGGGAGGTGGATCTCGGTCCCCGACCGTACGAGGCCGCTCACCCAAGTGGTACATACCATTTGGGTCATATCGCCGAGTCCGCGTAGCTCACCCCCCATTCCGGGTTGGCTTCGAGGAAACGCGCGTAACTCGGCCGGTGCTCGGACAGCTCACGGTAGACCGCGCGGGACAGCGCGATCATCTCGGCGGCGAACAGGCCCATCTCGCCGCGATGCGACCAGCCGATGAGATGCCGCCAGCTCAACGGATTCCCCGCGATCGGCACCGCGACGACGCCGGGGAACTCGCGGAACGTGGGCTGGCACAACACGACCGCGTGGCCGGACTCGACCATATCGACGCAGGCCAGCACGTCCGTCTCGTACAGATTGCGTGGCGTGAACCCGGCTTTCGCGCAGGCGGACACGAAGCAGTCGGCGAAGCAGCCGTCGCCGGGGGTGGCGCACCAGCGTTCGTCCGCGAGCGCGGCGAGCTCGACCGCGTCGTCCTTCGCGTGCGGGTGCCGCGTGGAGAGCAGGACGAACACCGGATCGGTCGCGAGCGTCTGCCAGCGCACGCCCGGTTCCGGGGGCGGCGGGGCGTCACCGCAGACGCCGATGAACGCGAAGTCCAGACTTCCGTCGGACAGCAGGGACGCGAGTTCGTTCGCCGACCACGACGCGTGCGGGGCGACGTGGGTCTCCGGATGCAGGGTGCCGAGGCGTTGCACGAGCCCGCCGAGCATCGGGCCGGACGTCGAGCCGAGCCGTAAGGTCAGCGGCTCGCCGGAATGGATGTGCTGGGCCAGCCGCGCCGCCTCGTCGTGCAGCGCCGAGACGGCGGGCAGCAGCATCCTCGCCCGGTCGAGCACGAGCTTGCCGAGCGCGGTCGGGCGGGTGCCCGCGTGGTCGCGCAGGAACACCGCGCCGCCGAGGGTGCGCTCGATGCGCTTGAGCTGGGCCGTGAGCGCGGGCTGCGCCATCCCGAGCGTGTTCGCGGCCTTGGTGATGCTTCCCAGTTCGGCGATCGCGCACACGATCCGCAAATGGCGCAGCTCCAGCTCCATCCGTCTACGTTAGATCCGATTAATGGTCCCGGCCAAGCGACGGAAGTTACCCGGTAATGGGCGGAGTGAACGCCGCGCCGCCAATTCGGGCCCTTTCTCGTCGTCCAGCGCGAGCGGCGCAGTGGTATAGACCGCGCGTCGTCGCAGGTCCGGGGCGGCGTCGACGCCGGACGCGGAGCCGAGGTCGTGCCCCATATGAGGCCGCCGCCCGGGAGGAGCGTGGTCGCCAATCCGGAAGAAAGACAGTGCACTCCCGTCGCGGGGCAGGGCGGACAACTCGGCCTGCTGGTCCGGTGGGAGCAGCTCGCCGCGGAAGTTGTCCAGGTCGGACGGTGTCCGGCAGGACGCCAGGGAGAGTGGTCTGGACCCGTTCTCTGTCTTCAGAGGGATCAGGATCCGTTCTCACGCCAGATGGCGGGCGGTCTCCGGACGCTTAGTTTTCGCCTATGATCAAACACCTTCTGGCCATACCGATCTTGGCGGCGGCGCTCTGCCCGCCTGTTCGGCCCGCGATCGCGTGGCATTCCTGCGAAGACACCCGGCTGGCCGCGGCGGGCGCGCGGTGCGGTGAGATCCGCGTCCCGCTCGACTATCAGGGCGACCGGACGATCTCGGTGGCCGTGGCCCGGCGGCCCGCGACGGGCCACAAGCGCGGAGCGCTGATGGTCAACAACGGCGGGCCGGGGCCGTCGCTCGACGCGGTGCTGCTCGACGGCCCGCTCGCAGCCCAGTACGACCTGATCGCGATCGATCCGCGGTTCTTCGGGCGGAGCACGCCGCTGGAATGCGGCTGGACGACCGGCGACTACCTGCGCAGCGCCCAGTTCGCGAGCCCGGACCGGCCCGCGTTCGAGCAGAGCGTCGCGGCGGCGAAGAGCCTCGCGGCACGCTGCGCGCCGGATCGCGAGCTGCTGCCACACGGGTCGACGCGGAACATCGCCCGTGACCTCGATGCCGTGCGTGCCGCGCTCGGCGAACCGCGCATCTCGTATCTGGGCTGGTCTTACGGCGGCTATCTCGGGGCTGTCTACCTGCAGATGTTCCCGGGGCGCGCGGACCGCGTCGTGCTCGACAGCCCGGTCGGCCCCGATGCCTACGGCCCCGCGCTGACCAGGGAAACCGGGCCCGCCGATGCCGCGGCCTTGGCCGATTGGGCCACCTGGGCGGCGGTCCACAATGGACAGCTGGGCGCCACGGCGGCCGATGTTTTGTCCACTGTGGACGAGATCGCCGCGCGGACGCCGTTCCGGCTGGGGGAGTACCGGATCGATGCCGCCATGCTGCCCGGACTGCTGCTGACGGCCGTCGACAGCGACGCGTTCTACGCCGAACTGACCGCGCAGGTGCGCGTGCTGCGTGACGCGGCGCGTGGTCTCGCGGTCACTCCGACGCCGGATCAGGCCGAGCGGCTCGCCCTTTATCGCAGCCAGGACGTCGTCGCCGAGTTCGGTTTCAGCGCCGGGGTCGCCAACCGGTGCGCGGACCGGGCGGCGGCACGGGATCCCGAGACGTACTGGCGCGACATGGAAGCGCATCGCGCGGCGGAGCCGTTCTTCGGCTCACTGGCTCGCCAGATCACGCCATGCGCGTTCTGGCCTGCTCAGCCCGCCGAGCCGCCGACCAGGGTCGACGTCACGCATTCCGCGCTCGTGGTCGGCGCGACCGGCGATCCGGCGGCGCCGTATCCGGGACAGCAGGCCATGCACGGCGTGATTCACGGCTCGCGCATGGTCACGCTCGGCGGAGCTTTCCGCCATGGCGTTTACCGGTCCGAGGGCACGCAATGCGTCGGGGACCTCGTCGAGCGCTATCTGCTCGACGGCATGCTGCCCGGCGGGGATGTCACGTGCGCTCGCCCGGCTTGACCAGGCCCGCCTCGTAGGCGGTGATCACCGCCCGCACCCGGTCACGGACGCCGAGCTTCGCCAGCACGCTGCTGACGTGGGTCTTCACCGTGCCCGTCGCGACCACCAGGCGGTCGGCGATCTCGGCGTTCGACCAGCCCTTGGCCATCTCGACCAGCACCTCCCGCTCCCGCTCGGTCAGCCCGCCGACCAAGCGCTCGGCGGCCGGATCGAGCCCGGGGGACAGCCGGTCGAGCAGCCGCCGGGTGGTCGACGCGGCGAGCACGGCGTCGCCCGCGTGCACGGTGCGCACCGCGGCGAGCATGTCCTCGGGCGGCGCGTCCTTGAGCAGGAACCCGCTCGCGCCCGCCCTGATCGCCGCGAGCGCGTGCTCGTCGAGGTCATACGTGGTCAGCACCAGCACTTTCGGCGGCTCGGGCGCCGCGAGCACGCGCCGGGTCGCCTCGATGCCGTCGAGGATCGGCATCCGCACGTCCATGACGATGACATCGGGCCGCAGCCTGCGGGCCTCGCGCACCCCGGCGAGCCCGTCACCCGCCTCGCCGACCACGGTGAGATCGGGCTGCGAGTCGATGACCATCCGGAACCCGGCGCGGACCAGCGCCTGGTCTTCGACGAGCAGCACCCGGACCGTCATAGCGGGATCCGGGCGCTCAGCACCCGCCCGCCGCCGGGCCGAGGCTCCAGGGTGACAACGCCACCGTAGGCATTCGCACGTTCTCGCATTCCCACCAATCCGTAGCCGCTCGTGGCCGTGCCGGGCGTGCCCCGGCCGTCGTCGCGCACGTCGATCTCCAGCTGCCGTGGTCCCCAGCGGACCGACACCTCGGCTTCCGCGCACGGGCCCGCGTGCTTGAGCACGTTGGTCAGTCCCTCCTGCACAATCCGGTAAGCCACCAGGCCGAGCCCTGGCTCGACGTCCGGCGGGGCCTCGATCTCGAGGCTGACGGCTAGCCCGCCCGAGCGAACCTGCTCGACCAGCGCGGGAACGTCCCCGAGACCCGGCATCGGCTCGGTCGTGGGCCCGTCGCGCAGCACTCCGAGCACTCGCCGGGTCTCGGCGAGCGCCTGCCTGCCGTAATCGGCGATCGTGGTGAGCGCGTTCGCGCGTGCCTCGGGCGAGGTGGCGTAGCGGCCGCCGTCGGCCTGGGCGATCAGGACTGCGAGGGAGTGCGCGACGACGTCGTGCATTTCGCGGGCGATCCGCGTCCGCTCGAGCAGCCGCGCGCGGTCCGCGAGCGTCTCGGCCTGCCTGCGGCGCACCCCGGCGAGCGTCCCGATCGCCCAGGCCGCGACGACGACACTGGTCAGGAACGCGCCGGTGAGCAGGTGCGCTTCGGCCGAGGTGGCGAGCTGGGGCCAGCTGAGGCCGCCGAGGACCGCGCCCGCCAGGCCCACCCCGAGCGCGCCGTTGCTCGCCCACGGCTTGCCGTACGCCGCGGCCGCGTGGATCACGATCGGCACCGCGAGATCGGCGGGGAGCGCGCCGATGGTGTCGCGCACGGTCAGCCACTGCACGAACGCGACGGCCAGCACGACCCCCGCGACCGGCGCCGGATACCGCCTCCGCACGGCCAGCGGCAGCAGCAAACCCAGCGTCAGCAGGAAATACGCGCCGTCCCCGCGGACGGCCACGCCGAACAGCGTCCAGCAGGCGACGAGGACCGCGGTCGCGGCGGCATCGACGAGCGGCTCATGCCCGCGCATCCAGGAATCGACCCGTTCACCGAGCACACCGCGACTATAGGGACCCGCCCTGGGGGCCGGCGTCTGTCTCGCGGGTTAGGCCGAACGCGAGGATCCGCGCGGTGATGAGCTCGGCCTTCTCCAAGGACAGGCCGTGGCCCGTCTTCGGGACCACTTCGGAGCTGATGTTCGGATTGAGCTTCTTGAGGCGTACCAGCACTTCCCGGGAATCGTGGATGACACTGCGCTCGCCGAGCACGATCCGGGTCGGCACGGTGATCGAGCGCAGTTCGTCGTCGGTGAACAGGTGTTGAGGCACCGGTTGCATCCGATACTTGAGGCCCCGCAGCAGCAGTGGCCGGAACGAGCGCCGGACCACCGGGTCCCCGGCCGCGACCAGCCGCAGTAGTGGCAGCGGCAGGAACCAGCGGAAGATCTCCGTCATGCTCCACCAGACAAACCGCTTGCCGATCAGCCCGAAGCCCGCGGGTTCCAGCTCCCGTGCCGGTACCGGCCACTTCTCGAGCAGGGCGTCATAGGTCGCGAAATACCGGTTCCTCGCCTTGTCGTTCACGAACTCGCCGAGCATGGGACCTCCCCAGGTTTTTATAGTGCACTTGCACTATAACCGCTCGTGACCACCGCTGCCAGGTGTGGCACAGTGATCGCGTGCCCAAACGCGTTGACCACGACCAGAGAAAGCGCGAGATCGCGGAGGCCCTCTACCGCATCGCCTCGGCGCAGAGCCTGCAGGCGGTCACGTTGCGTGCGGTCGCCGCCGAGGCGGGCATCTCGATGAACCTGGTCCAGTACTACTTCCAGACCAAGGAGGAGATGCTGCGTTTCGCCTGGCGGCGCATGGTCGAGCTGAGCGGCGAACGTGCGGCGGACGGCGTCGGCCACGCGCTGCGCACCGGGGACGAACGCGCGGTGGTGCGTGCGTACCTGTCCGGCGTCCTGCCCTCCGACGAGCGAAGCCGCATGCTCTGCGCGGTCCAGATCGCCTACTTCGCCGTCGACGTCACGCGTGGGCGCCAGGACCCCGACGAAGAAGCGCTGCTCCCGCATCTGGTGCGTGCGCTGGCCGAGCAGCTCCGGAAAGCCCAGGCGGGCGACCGTGTTCCGGCCGATGTCGATCCCGGCTTGGAGGCCGACGCGCTCGCGGCGATGGCCGCCGGGCTGGTCACCGGGATCTTGGTCGACGCCTACACCGCGGAACAGGCGATGGCGATCGTGGACTATCGGCTCGATCGGCTTTTCTCCGCGGCCTGAGTGGTGCGGGCCGACGAATCTCGGCCGCGGTGTCCGTGCGTGTGGACGAACCGGCGGCGTCGTCGCGGTGCCACGGTGAGGGGAACCGCACCGCGACGCACGAAGAGGGACGAGGATGAATCGGGAACTGCAGCCATTGCTCGACGAGTGGGCGCGCGAGGCCGGCGTGCCGGGTGCCTCGGTGGGCATCCTGCACGACGGCGAAGAGTCGCTGCTCACCACCGGGGTGTCCAGTGTGGACACCGGGCAGGCGGTGGAGCCGGGCACGCTGTTCATGATCGGCTCGACGAGCAAGACGTTCACCGCGGCCGCGGTGCTGGCGCTGGTCGAGGACGGCGTGCTGGATCTCGACGAGCCGGTCGCGAAGTACCTGCCCGAGTTGCGGCTGGCCGATCCCGTCGCGCGCGACACCATCACCACGCGGCATCTGCTCACGCATTCCGCCGGGTTCCTCGGGGACGTGGACATCGCCTCCGGGTGGGGTTCGGACGCGCTCGCCGCGGCCGCCGCGCGCTTCGACGAGCTGCCCCAGGTGTTCGGGGTCGGCGAGGTTTTCTCCTACAGCAACTCGGGTTTCCTGCTGGCGGGCCGGGTGGCCGAGGTGGTTTCGGGCCTCGGGTACGAGGATCTGGTGCGGGAACGGCTGCTGGAACCGCTGGACATGACCGATTCGTGGTTCCTGCCATGGGATGTGCTGACCAGGCCGCACGCCGTCGGCCATGTGCTGCGTGACGGGAAGTCCGAAGTGGCGCACGACATCGGCCTCACGCGCTCGCTCAATCCCGGTGGGGGACTGTGGTCGACGGCGGCCGACCAGCTGCGGTGGGCGAGGTTTTTGCTTACTGGGCAAGCGAAAGACGCGCCACCGCTCAGTGACGCGACCAGGGCGCTGTGGCGGACCCCGCAGCGCGCGGCCGCGTGCCCGATCGAGCAGATCGCGCTGGGCTGGATGGTCACCCGGCATGGCGACGCCGAGATCGTCCGGCATGGCGGCAACGTCAGCAACCTGCAGCTGTCCGACTTCATCACCGTGCCCGCCGAGAACTTCGCGGTCACCGTGCTGACCAACGGTGTCGGTGGCGGCGTGCTGGGGCCGAAGGTGGTCGACTGGTGCCTGGAGAACCTGGCAGGCCTGCCCGCGCTCGAAGCCAAGCCGGTCGTGCCGACCGACCCGGCGGAGTACGCCGGGAGCTTCCCGACCGGTGATCTGGGGTTCGAGTTCACCGTGCGCGACGGCGGTTTGTGGGCTCGGATGGTGGCGACCGACGGCACGATCGAGACCCCGCCCGCCTTCGAGGTCGCCTTCGTGGCCGAGGACGTGGTGGCCAGGGCGGCCGACACACGCAGGCCGCTGGCCCGGTTCCTGCGTGACGAGCACGGCGAGGTGTCCGCCGTGGAGTTCGGGCTCCGTACCGCTCAGCGTGAGCGTTCCAGACTAACCGCGTAGGCCAACAGAGGTGAATCGATCACAATCCTTGACACCTAGGAAGAAAGGAACATACATAGGCTCGAGTTCACCCTATCGACGGGAGTTGATGAACGGTGTCCAAACTCGGCCGGATCACCGCGCTGCTGGCGGGCGTGGCCCTCCTCGCGGGCATGGCGACGAACACGGCGAACGCGGTGCCGGCGAAGACCGGGCCCATCTCCGTCGCCTACATCGAGGTCAACAACAACAGCATGCTGAACGTCGGCAAGTACGCGCTGCAAGGCGGCGGGAACGTGTTCGACGTCGGCGTGATCTTCGCCGCCAACATCAACTACGACACCACGAAGAAGGCCGCGTACCTGTACTTCAACCCGAACGTGCAGCGTGTGCTCGACAACGTGGCGACCCAGGTCCGGCCGTTGCAGGCCAAGGGAATCAAGGTCATGCTGTCGATACTGGGCAACCACCAGGGCGCCGGGTTCGCGAACTTCCCGACCAAGGCCTCGGCCGAGGCGTTCGCGAAGCAGCTGTCGGACACGGTGACCAAGTACGGGCTCGACGGCATCGACTTCGACGACGAGTATTCGGAGTACGGCAAGAACGGCACCGGCCAGCCCAACGCCAGTTCCTTCGTGTACCTCGTTTCGGCATTGCGCGCGGCGATGCCGACCAAGCTGATCTCGCTGTACAACATCGGCCCGGCCGCGTCGCGACTGTCCTATGGCGGCGTCGACATCACGTCGAAGTTCAGCTACGCGTGGAATCCCTACTACGGCACGTGGGGTGTTCCGAGCATCGCGCTCCCGAAGTCGCGGCTTTCACCCGCGGCGGTGCAGATCGGCGCCACGTCGACGAGCACCGCCGCCAGCCTGGCGCGGCGCACCGTGAGCGAAGGGTACGGTGTCTACCTGACCTACAACCTCGGCGCTTCCGACTCCCACACCTACATCTCCAGCTTCACGAAGGAGTTGTACGGCAAGGAAGCCGTCTACGCGGGCTAGATGTCCAGCTGGCGGATCCCGGTGCCGCGCTGCTCCACCCGGCTCGCGGTCGCCCGGCCACGCAGCCGCACGATCTCGTGCGGCTGCAGGCCGACGGCGACCCCGAACGCCTCCACATCGGCGAAACCGCCTTGCCGCTGCCGGAGTTCGACGGCCGACGCGGCGCGTTCCGGCGACATGCCCGGCAAGGCGGCCAAGTCGGACGGCGGGGCCGTGTTGACGTCCACGGGCGAACTCGGCGCCTCGGGAAGCGGCGGTGGAGCGAGCTGTTGGTCGGCTCGTGTTCCCGGTGCGGGCACATACGTTTCGACCACGTCGTTGGCCTGGACGTCCTGTGTGGACAGTCCCATGGTGAACACGCCGGTGCCGGAGCCCGCCGGGATGATCATGTTCCCCCTGGCCAGGGACGTGACCTTGATACCGGTGCGGACCACCGTGGAGGTGGTCTCCATGCCGACGCCGTTCGGGCGGATCAGCCGGGCCAGCGAGCCCGCGGTGAGCACGTTGCGGGCCATCTGCTCGGGCACCTCGACGGCGGCCACCGCCGAGCCGTCGCCCAGCAGGTTGACGCCGTGCACCACCGCGATGCCTTCGCGGTGCTCCAGGTACTCGCGGTCCGCTTCGGGATAGACGGCCAGCATGTCGCCCGGCATCGGCGGCGCGGCGCACTGGAAGCCGAGCAGCGCGGTCGCGTACTGCCCGGCGGGCACCTCGGGGATCGGCCCGGCCGGTCCCGACAGCCCGAGCACGCGCATCGGCGAGCCGATGACCTGGCCACCGCGGAAATGGCCGATCAGCGCGCCGTCGCGCAGCGTCCCTTCGTGCTGGCGCACCTGCGCGTGGAACCCGGTCAGGAAACTGTGCCCCGGCGCGTGCACCTGCGCGACGCCGACCTGGCTGCTCGTGTCGGGCCCGATCTCGTTGTCCGCGTACAGTTCCAGCGCGTCGCCGGGCACGATGTCGCGGCGCCCGACGGCGACGAAGACGTCACGCAGGAACCCGGCTTCCGTGCGCGGTTCCAGCTCGCTGGACAGGAACTTCTTGCGCAGCATGATCCCGAGGCGCAGATCCTCGGCGAGCACGCGGTCGTTACGCACAAGCCGGGCGCGGGCGCCGCGGGTCGCGCGGCCGACGCTCACCTGGCCACCGGGCAGCTGCCCGAGGCCCGGCACGGTGACCGTGTCGTTGAGCGCCTTGCCGAACTCGATCAGCCCCAGCCTGACCTCGGTCACGACATCGCGGCCAGCGTGATGCTGATCGACTGGTCGGCGTTGGTCCGCTCGGACTCGACGCGCATGCCCGACTGGGCCGCGCGTTGCTTGAGCCGCTCGTACACCTGGCGCTGCACCTCGGCCGCGTAGGCGTCGTCGACCGACAGCACCAGCTTCTCGGCCTCGGCCGGGGTGAGCCCCGGACCGTCCACATGCGCCACCTGCACGCCATCGGGGCCGTAGGTGAACTGGATCCGCCTGCCCGTCCACTGCGCGACCACGGTGTCGCCGGTCTCGCTGACCTGGGCGCGCAGCCCGGTGAGCGCGCGGGTGAGCAGGTCGCGGTGCCGCATCCGGGTGCGCACGGTGACCTGGCCGGCCTGCGCGTTCGCCTGGGTGTGCGCGGCGATCGTGGCGGCGTTGAGCTGGGCGAGCGCTTCACTGCGCAGCTTGAGCGTGACGCTCATCGGTGATTCCTTTCGGGCGCGAGCAGCGCTTCCAGCGCCTCGGTGGTGGCGAACCCGTTCAGCTCCACCGAGCCGTCGGTGGCGATCCGCAGTTCGAGCCGGTTCGGCGCGTCGAGCACGGACGGGTCGTAGCGGCCGGTCAGGAAGTGGAACCGCTGGTTGGCCGAGCCGACCCACGGCCTCGTCGGCTCCGGCTGGTCGGCCAGATACGGGCCGTCGACCAGGAGGTCCGTGGACGCGAGGAGTCCGGCGCAGTCCGGCCTGGCGCGCAGCTCCTCCAGGCGGTGCCCAGTGAACGTCATGACCGAAAGTCCCTCGGCGCGCACCGCGGCGGCCAGCGCGCCGAGCGGCTCGGGCTGGTCGAACGGTTCGCCACCGAGCAGGGTGAGGCCTTCGACGCCGTGCTCGTCACGGGCACGCAGCACCTGCTCCGCGACGTCCTGCCACGGCAGGCGGGTGCCGCCCTTGGTGGTCCAGGTCTGCGGATTGAAGCAGCCGGGGCAGCGCACCGAACAGCCTTGGGTCCAGACCGCGCAGCGCAGGCCGGGTCCCTCGGCCGCGGTGGCGTCGACGATCCGGTGCAGGTTCAGGAGTTCCACTGCGTCTGCTGCCGGGTCGCCGTGTTCTGCTCGGTCGTCTCGGTGCGCCGGTAGTCCTCGGTGAACTCCGAGGTGACCGTCTCCGCGCCGAGCATGTCCTCGAGGAGCGGGATGTAGTCGAGGCACTTCGAGCCGGTCACGCCGTGCGTCTCGGCGCTGATCGAGCCGTCCCTGCCGATGGTCACGGTCACGCGGTGCGTCATACGTCGATCGTCCTTCCCGTCGGGGCCTCCGGCGGCGCGGGCGGGACCGGCGCCGGGGGCTGGGGCGGCTCGGTGCCGTCGTCGGTGGCCGCGACCGCGCGGGTCTCGGCCCAGTTCCGGATGGCCGTGATCTCGTCGGCCTGGGTGACCGAGAGCGGGACAGTCGACTTCACCGCCCGCACCAGGTCCTCGCGGCGCAGCGGGCGCTTGTCGGCGAACGCGTCGACGAGCCCGGAAAGGACGGCCTGCTCGATCTCCGCGCCGCTGTAGCCCGCGCTGCAGTCGGCGAGTTCGGCGAAGAGCGCGTCGTCGAGGCGCAGCTCGCTGCCCACGAACGCGTCGGTGACCCGCTTGCGCAGGTGGATCCGCCAGATCGCGGCGCGCTCGGCCGCCGACGGCAGGTCCACGAAGAAGATCTCGTCGAACCGGCCTTTGCGGAGGAACTCGGGCGGCAGCGAGTCGACCTGGTTCGCGGTCGCCATCACGAACACCGGCGCGGACTTCTCCTGCATCCACGACAGGAACGTGCCGAGCACGCGGCGCGCCGTACCGCCGTCGCCACCGCCGCCCGCGCCCGCCAGGCCCTTTTCGATCTCGTCTACCCAGAGCACGCACGGCGCGATGCCCTCCGCGGTGCGGATGACCGTGCGCATGTTCTTCTCGCTGGACCCGACCAGCCCGGCGAAGATCCGGCCGAGGTCGAGCCGCAGCAGCGGCAGATGCCACATGTTCGCCACGCACACCGCGGACAGGCTCTTGCCGCAGCCGGGCACGCCGGTGAGCAGCAGTCCCTTCGGCGCGCTGAGGTTGTAGGCCGCGGCGGCCGGTGTCCAGGTGCCGGTGCGCTTGACCAGCCAGCGCTTGAGCCGATCCAGGCCGCCGACCGCGTCGAAGCTCGCCTCGGCAGGCACGATGTCGAGCATCCCGGACCGGCGCACGGCCTGCCGTTTCTCGGCGAGGATCAGCTCCAGGTCGCTGCGGTCGAGCCCGCCGCCTTCGACCAGCGCCCTGGCGAACGCGTTCTCGGCCTCGGGCAGCGTCAGCCCGCGCGCGGCGCCGACCAGCATGTCCCGCTCGTCGCGGTCGATGCTGATCCGCACGTGCGCGCGGTGCGCGGCGACCATGCCGTCGAGCAGCTCGCCGATCTGCTGCTGATCGGGCAGCGGGAAGTCGACGACCGTCGCGTCGTGCTCCAGCTCCGGCGGCACCGGCAGCGACGGCGAGACCAGGATGACGGTCAGCGGCACCGGCCGCGTCTTGAGCGCGCCCGCGAGCTCACGCAGCCGCCGCACGACCTCGGGATCCGGCCGGTTCCCGCCCTCGGAGACCAGCGACGGATGCAGGTCGACGAACACGAACACGGCGGGCTCGTTCCAGCCGTACACCCGCTCCAGCGCCGCCGACGCGGCCCGCGTGTCGTTGAGCGGCTGCCCGCCCGCCGGAGCCAGCCCGGTCGTCGACGACCACACGTACACCCGGCGCGGCGTCCGCAGCCGCGCCCCGTCCTCGGCGACCGCGCGGATCTCCCGCACGACCCGCTGTTCCTCGTGCGTCTCGACGACCAGCAGCGGATAGCGCGCCTGCAGCAACTGGGTCAGCTCGTCGCGAAACCCCTGGCCTGCCATCGGTTCCCCCTCGAAGTCCGCCCGGGATGCTACCAGCGGCCCGAGGCCGCGGCCCGGTTGCCCGAAAGGGCGGACTCTGGCTCCCCAACGGCCGTGCCACGTCACATCCTGGGGTCCATTGTGGCCTTTGTGCGGTTCAGTGGTGCCTATGAGTAAAGAGAATTTCCGCAGAGCCGCGCTGATGGCGCTGGCGGCGGTCGGGATCGCGCTGACCTCCGCCGTCGTGAGCCAGGCGCCCGCCAGCGTGCTGGCGTGTCCTTCAGTCGGGTGCACCGAGCCCGGACCCGACGGCGTCGAGCCCTCGTAGCTTGGTCCTGGTCTCGTCGGCGCGGGGATGCCTGAGCGACTCGAAGATGTCGAGCGCCGACGAGACACAGTCGCGGGCGAGCCCGGGTTCGCCCGCGGCGGTGTGGGTGTCGGCGAGGTGGGTGAGCGCGGTCGCCACGCCGTAGCGGTCGCCCAGCTCGTGATAGAGCTCGATGGCGTGGCGGTACGCGGCGATGGCTTCCTCGTGGTCGCCGAGGTGATGGCGGGCGTAGCCGACACTGTCCGAACTGGCCGCTTCGCCGACCCGGTTGCCGAGTTTGCGGTGTAACCGCAGCGCCTCGTCGCAGTAGGTCAGCGCTTCGGTGTAGGTCCCCAGGTTGGCGTGGTACCAGCCGACGTCGTTGAGAGCCAGCGCCTGGCCGGATTCGTGCTGCTCGGCTTGATAAAGCCTGAGCGCCTCCAGCGCGTGCGTGAGCGCTTCTTCGTTGCGTCCCTGCTGGCCACAGGCCCAATCGAGCTGCAGGTGGATGTCGGCCTGCGCGATCCGGTCACCGGCCCGGAGCTCCAGCGCGTGGCCCAGATGCGCGTGCGCGTCGTCGAACTCGGCCAGCCGGACGCTGCTGAACGCGATGCTGATGTGGCACTGCGCCTGGCCTTCGCGGTCGCCGGTGCGGCGGGCCGCGGCGAGCGCGGTGCGCGCGTTGGCGGCGAGGTCGTGCCAGAGGCCGCTTCGCTGCAGGAAGGTCACCAGGTTCCAGTGGATCCGCCAGGCGTGGCCGCCGAAACCGGTGTCCGCCGCCCGCTCGGTCAACGTCAGCAGCGCCGGGCGTTCCGCGCGGAACCAGTCCCAGGCCTTGTGATCGTCGGTGAGGCGCTCGAGTGTCATGCCGGGGCTCGGGATCGGCGGGGTGAGCCGGTCGCGGTGCGGGAACAGCAGCTGATCGGCGTGCTGCGCGGTGTGGAGGTAGTGGTCGAGCAACCGGAGCGACGCGTCGTCCCGGTCGTCGTCGGGCTGGCTCGCCGAGTAGGCACGCAGCAGGTCGTGCAACGCGAACCGGCCGGGCGCTGGCTGGGTCAGCAGATGCGCGCCGGTCAGCGTGCCCAGTGACACCCGCGCCTCGTCGAGCCGGACACCGGCGAGACTCGCCGCCGCCGTCGCCGAGAAGTCGGGGCCGGGATGCAGGCTCAGCAGGCGGAACATCCGCGCGTCCGCCGCGTCGAGGTGCTGATAGGACCAGGAGAACACCGCGCGCAGGTTCACGGTCGCCTCGCCCGCGTCGAAAGCGGCCATTTTGGCCGTTTCGTCGCGCAGTTCCTCAGCGAGCGCGGAGAGCGGGAAGTCCGGGTTGGCGGCGGCCCTGGCGGCGATGATGCCGAGTGCCAGCGGCAGTCCCGCGCAGTGGCGCAGCAGCTCGGTCATGGCCGCGGATTCGGTGGTGTGCAAGCGAAGCGCGAGCAGCTCGCGCGCCTCGGGCTCGCTCAGCACCTTCAGCGGAAGCGGTTTGGCGCCGTGCGCGGCGACCAGCCCGCCGAGCTGGCGGCGGCTGGTGATCAGCACGGTGCACCCGGCTTCGCCCGGCAGCAACGGGGTCACCTGATCGGTGTCCCGCGCGTTGTCGAGGACGATCAGCATCCGCTTCCCGGCGACCAGGCTGCGGTAGAGCCCCGCCTGCGCGCCTGCGTCCGCGGGGATCGACGTGGGCGGCACGCCGAGCGCGTCGAGGAAGCCGCGCACCGCCGTCTCCGGCGCCAGCGGCTCCCTCGACGGGGCGAACCCGCTGAGGTTCACGTACAGCTGGCCGTCGGGGAAACGATCGAGGTTGCGATGCGCCCAGTGCAGCGCCAGCCAGGTCTTGCCCATGCCGCCGGTCCCGCCGATCACCGTGATCGGCGCGGTCCCGGCGTCCAGCAGCTCCAGCTCACGCGCCCGCCCGGTGAACTGGGCAGGCGCCGCGGGCAGCTGGCGCGGCACCGGGAGCGCGGTCTCGGCGGGCGTCAACGCCTGATCCGCCGCGAGGATCCGC
The DNA here is from genome assembly GCF_900107045.1 of Amycolatopsis xylanica. Classification (GTDB taxonomy): domain Bacteria; phylum Actinomycetota; class Actinomycetes; order Mycobacteriales; family Pseudonocardiaceae; genus Amycolatopsis; species Amycolatopsis xylanica. Next base: position 116,840 of record NZ_FNON01000011.1, on the reverse strand, counting down.
TGGTGCAGCTCCTGGAGCGGGGGAGAGGGGTCGACGCCCAGCTCGTCGCTGAGCCGCGTGCGCACGCGGCGGTAGGTCTCCAGCGCGTCGGCGCGCCGCCCGCCGCGGTACTGGGCGAGCATCAGCTGCCCGGCCAGGCGCTCGTCCAGCGGGTGATCCTCGGCCTGCGCGGTCAGCGAGGGCAGCAGCGCGGAGTGCCGTCCGAGCCTGAGCTGGACATCGGTCCGGTCCTGCTCGGCGGCCCGGCGCTCGGCGTCGAGGGTGCCGCGGACGGCGTTGATCCACGGCGTGTCCAAGCCCGCGAACGCCTCGCCGCGCCACAGGCCCAGCGCCTCGTCGAGCAGCTCAGCGGCCTTCGAGTCGTCGGCCGTGCCGCGGGCCAGCGCGACGAGGTCGCGGAAGTGGTGCAGGTCGACCGAACCGGGATCGGCGGTCAGCACATAGCCGCCGGAGCGCCTCGTGAGCGGCGTTTCGTCACCCAGCACCTGCCGCAGCCGCGTCAGGTAGCTCGACAGCGTGGTGCGTGCCTGCGCGGGCGGCCGGTCGCCCCACACCCGGTCGACCAGCTGATCGGTGCGCACGGCCTGGTTGACGTCGACCAGCAGCGCGGCCAGCACACACCGGCGGCGGGCAGGGCCGAGATCGACCTGCCGCCCGCCCGCGCGGACCTCGACCTCACCGAGAACCCCGAACTCCACATCCGAATACTGCCAGGTGTCAAGATCGGCACAACGCACGCGCAAACTTTCCACAGCGACGGCCGCGCAGAGTGTGGTTCCCGGGAAGTGTGGAGGGAACGTGCTCAGTCGTTCGGTCGTGATCGCCGATGGTTCGCCCGCCGTGCGCGACCGCCTGCGGATGTTGCTGGCAGGCGCCGCCGACCTCGACCTGGTCGGCGAGGCGGCGACAGGCGCCGAGGCGACCCGTGAGGTGCTGCGGCACCGGCCCGACGTGCTGGTGATCGATCTCAAGCTGGGTGTCTTCGTCGCGCCGGAGACGGCGACGCTGGCCTTCACCGAGCTAGCCGGTGATCTGTCCATTGTGGCCGCGATCCGCTCCGGCGTGCGCGGTCATCTGCTCAAAAGCGCCTCGGGCGAGCAGATCGTCCGCGCGATCCGCGGCGTGGCGGCCGGCGCCGCCGTGTTCGACACCGCGATCGCCGACCGCGTGCTCGCGCTGCTCACCGACCCCGACAGCCTGATGGCGTACTACCTCACCGCCCGCCAGCGCGAGGTGTTCGACCTGCTCACCATCGGCTTGCCGGACACCACGATCGCGCGGCGGCTCGGGCTCTCCCCGAAGACCGTCCGCAACCATGTCTCGACGATCCTGGCGAAGCTCGACGTGCGCGACCGCGCGGAGGCGATCCGGGCCTACGCCTGAGCCTCAGAACGGCCGGTCACCCGCGATGGCGACACGCTCGGCGACGCGAGCGTGCGGGTGGTAGTCGTTGACCGCGTAGTGCTGGGTGGCACGGTTGTCCCAGAAGGCGACCGAGCCGGGCCGCCAGGCGAACCGCACCTGCAGCTCCGGGATGTGCGCACGGCTGAACAGGTAGCGCAGCAGCCGGTCGCTCTCGTCGCGGTCGAGTCCGACGATGTGGGTCGTGAAGGCCTGGTTGACGAACAGCGTCCGCCTGCCGGTCTCCGGGTGCGTGCGGACGACGGGATGTTCGACCGGCGGGAAGGCATCCTGGTGGCGTGCCAGGAAATCCGGGTCGGAGAACCGCGCGAACCCGGGGATGAAGTCGTGCACGGCGGTCAGCCCGTCGATGCGCGCCCGGACGTCTTCGGGCAGGTTGTCGTAGGCGGCGGCCATGTCCGCCCACAGCGTGTCGCCGCCGAGCGGCGGAACCTCGATCAGCCGCAGCACCGAGCCGAGCGCGGGGTTCGGGCGGAACGTGACATCGACGTGCCAGATGTTCTCGAACGCGGGCGCGCTCGCCGAGCGCGCGAACCGGGTGACGTGCTCGGTGTCGCCCTGGGGGATGAACGGGTTCGTCTCCAGCTCACCCCAGTGCGCGGCGAACGCCCGCTGCTGCGCCGGCGTGATGTCCTGGTCGCGGAAGAACAGCACCTTCCACTCGAGCAGCGCGCGGTTGAGCTCCTCGCGCAGCGCGGGCGTGAGCGGCTCGGCGAGGTCGACGCCGCCGATCTCGGCGCCGATCACCCGGCCGAGCGGCCGCACGGTGAACAGCTCGTACGGCCGCTCTTCGACGCCGTCGGGCAGCCGCCGCAAGACACGCGTGCCTTCGAGGATTCCGTGCGAGGGCACGGTCGCCGACCGGAGGCGGGCGGGAAGTTCTACGGACACATCACCATGCTGAGAGCGGTCCAGTGCGTGGTCAAGCCGGTCCAGCAGCCGGGAACTTGATGAGCGGCGCGTCGCGCGAGAACTCCCGGAACCCCACGCCGTAGTACAGCCCGCGTGCGCTGGGGTGCCCCGGCGCGCCCAGGCAGGCGACCGTCATGTGGGTGGCGCCTGCGTCACGCGCCAGCAGCATCCCGTGCAGCAGCATCGCCCGCGCCAGCCCCCGCCGCCGATACCCCGGATGCGTCCCGACCGGCTCGAACTCGGCGGTCTTGTTCACCTCGTCGAGCCACATGATCGCCGAGCACGCCATGGTCCCGTCGGGCGCTTCGACCAGCACGTGCAGGTCGCCACGATAGCCCGCGGTGCGCCGGACTCCCTCGTACGCCTCGGCCGTGTAAGCCGAGGGGGCCCAAGCGTCCACATGCGCCTGAACGGCGGCCTCCGGCCCGGCCTCGCCGGCCGTGCGGAACCGGTATCCTGCGGGCAGGACCGGCTGTTCGACGTCAACGAGATCGCGCTCGTTGAGCTGGGTCCACGACCCTGTGTCGCCGAGCGCCTCGGGGTCGTCCTCGTAGCCCCGCGCCAGCCACCGCTTCAGCGCGAACTCGTCGGCGGCGCCCGCCAGCACGGTGCGCTCGAGGCCCTCGGTTTCGGCTTCGTACCAGTCGATCAGCTCGTCGACCAGCTCGCCGTGGCCGGGATGGACCTGGTGCGCGAGGTAGGCGCCGGTGATCTTCTTGACCACACCGTCGTTGCGCGTGATCGAGCGCGGAAGCTGAGCCCACCCCCAGGCCACGAGGCTGTCGCCGTCGAACCACAGCCGCTTGCGCCAGGCGGCGCCCTGGGCGGCATGGCCCTTGCCCCAGTTCCAGGCCAGCTCGCCGTACGATGCGTCGCCGTTCACCAGCTCGGGATGGGTCGCGGTGATCCGCTGCGCCAGATCCTGCATGAGTTCGACATCCGCGGCGGTCAGCAGCTCGGCGTTGGTCATAGTGCGTCACTGTGGCAGCACCCTGCGAGGCCGTCGAATCGTTTTCGGTCGTCAAGAGGGCGGAAGCGCCAATAGACGGACCCATGATCCTCTCTGGAGACTGGCGTTCCATGTCATTGGAGTGAACCAGGAGACGGAATGTCCTCATTGCGGAAGTTCGCGGCGCTCACCTTGCTCGCGGCGGGGATCACCCTGGCCGGTATCGGCGGCGTGGCTTCCGCGTCCGAGACCACGCCGTCCGACAGCGGCGCGACCACCTTGGGCGTCCTCTGCGCCGAGCCCTGGCACTCGGCCTGCTGGTGACCCCTCGTGAGTGCTCCGGCCGGTGCTAACCCAATGCCGGGTAGTTGAGGCTTGGCTTGCGTTGTCAATCGGCGCGTGAGCACGCGAAACCCGAGTTTGGGCCATCCAGTGGCCAAAACTCGGGTTTCGCGAAGTCCGGACCACCGTCGGCGCCCGAGCAGAACGTAATGAGCGGGGCGTATGCGTCGCTCAGCGTTGTGAACGCCCCGTTCACAACGTTCAACCGGCCCTTGCGGCACCCGCCGGGCGGCCGGTTCTAACCGGCCGGAACACTCACGACCTCGGTCAGCGGGGCGCCGCGCTCGACCAGGTCCGAGCCGCGCTCGTAGTCGTCGTCGGCTTCGTGGGTGAGCACGCCGACCGTCGTGCCGCCTCGGCCGTACCAGACGGTGAAACCGTTGTCGTGCTTGATAAAGCGGGCTTCGTCGAAGCCGTCGCCCCAGGCGGCGTACTTGAGCGTGCGGTCGCCGATGGTCGACCAGAAACCGGGCACGCTGTCCCAGGCCGCCGGTGCGCCCGCCGCGGTCCGCCCGGCGATCCCGCCCATCTTCTCGGCTTCGCCCCAGTGCTCGACCTTGAGCGCGCGGGCGGCCGCGGTGTTGTGCGCGAACGCCAGGTCGCCCGCCGCGAAGACGCCGCGGGCGCTCGCGCGGAGATGCTCGTCGGTGCGGACGCGGCCCTTGCCGATGTCCAATCCGGCTTTCTCGGCGAGTTCTACCCGAGGCTGTACACCGGTGGCGAGCAGGACGAAGCCGACGTCGAGCACGGGGATCAGGTCGGTGCGGATGCGGGTGCCGTCCTCGATTGCGAGCAGTTCGGTGCCGGTCAGGACGCTGACGCCCTCCAGCTTGAGCCAGCGCGCGAGCTCGCGCCCGGCGTCTTCGCCGAGCCGGGCGTGCTGCGGGAACGGCTCGGGGCAGATCATGGTCACCTGCAGGCCGAGACGGGACAGCGACGCGGCCGCCTCGCAGCCGATGAAGCCGGCGCCGACCACGACCGCGCTGCGCACTCCATCAGCGGCTTCGCGCAGGCGCCGCGAGTCGGCGGCCGTGCGCAGGGTCAGCACGTCAGGGTGATCCGCGCCGGGGATCGGCGGGCGTGCCGGCTCGGAACCGGTCGCCAGCAGGCACGTCGTGTAGTCGATGACCTCGCCGCCGGAGGTGGTGACGGTGCGCGCCTCGGTGTCGAGCGCGGTGACCTCGGTGCGCAGGCTCAGGTCGATCCGCTGGTCGCGGTAGAACTCGGGCGACTCGATCGGCAGGTCGTCGTCGGTGGCGTCGCCGCGCAGGAACTCTTTCGAAAGCGGGGGCCGGAAGTAGGGCGCTTCGGTGTCGGCCGAGAGGATCCGGACCTGCCCGGAGCCGCCTGCTTCACGGTAAGCGCGCGCGGCGGACAGGGCGGCGGGGCCGCCGCCGATCAGGACGAACCTTTCGTCGTTGCCAACCATGGTCTCGCGGGTACCCGGCGCGCCGGGCCGCGAAACGGCGTCAGGCGCCGAGAATGGCGTCCGCGAAGGCATGCGGATCCTGGTACGGGAACGCGTGCGCGCGCCCGTGGACGGTGACGAGCTTGCCGAGCGACGCCGCCCATTCGTCCGTGCACAAAGGATCCAAGGAACCCCGGACCACGGTGACCGGGTGGGGAACGGCCATGTCTTCGAGGTGGTGCTCCAGCATGGACCGGGTGAGCGTGAGAATCCGCCGCGGACCCGCGCGAAGCCATTCGCCGACTTGGACGCGCGTCATGACGGGCGACTCGTGGCGGCCGTCCTTGACCCAGTTGAGGAACATCCGGCCGATGCTCCGCGAACCCGGGTCCACGGTCGGGCTGCCCAGCACGACCCTGGACACCGGCAGACCGGGCGCGGTCGCCGCGAGTGCCGCGATCTGCGTGCCGGAGGAGTGCCCGGCCAGCACCACCTCTTCGTCCCGTCCGCGCAGGTAGTCGGCCACGACGGCGGCGAACCCGGGGATGTCCAGCGGCTTCGGCGGGTTCTCCGCCCGGCCGAAGCCGGGCAGTTCGAGCAGCTCACAGGCGGCGCCCGACGCGGCGAGTGCGTGCGCGGCGGGCCGCAGGTATTTCGAGACCGCCAGTCCTTGCACGAGCACCACCGGCGGCGCGGTCGCACGATCGGGCTCGGTCCGGTAGACGGCGGGCCTCATATCCCGAGCCCCTCGATCACGGCTTCGATCGAGGACTTCAAGGTGATGTCCCGGTCGGCCATCCGGCCGATGGCCGACCCGTACTCGGCCAGTGCCCGGAAGTCGGCAGGATAGGTTTTCCGGTCTGTGGCGGGGAAATTGACGCGCTCGGCGAGCGCGAGCCAGTCCTCGGGCTCGGCGATGCCCGCCGACCGGACGCCATGCGGGAACAGGAGCACCTCGAGTTCGGTGAACGGGCGATCGCGCAGGTACTCGGCCAGCCGGTCACGCGCGCGGCGCACGGGGAACGGTGTCCAGTACGGAACCAGCCCGGCACGGGCGGCGCCGACGGGATCGAGCAGGACGAACGACTCGACCAGCAGCCGGGTGGTGTGCACGCCTTCGCCGGTGAGCCACTCGCGGTGCAGGTCGGCGACCGGTCCCGAAAGGTCTTGCGGGTCCTCGAAAGCAAGCCGGTGCACGGGGTGCCCGTGCTCGGCCGCCCAGCGCTCGACGGCGGCGCCGAACTCGGGGGAGAGGCCCCACTCGGCCTCCGGCGCCGTGTCGTCGGCCTCGGGCGCGTCGAACGCGGTGAGCTCCGAGCCCTGTTCAGCGAGGAAACGCTCGACCTGCGGACTGCCTCGCAGGTACTCGTAGGGCTCCAAGCCGCCGTACGCCCCGGTTTGGAAGTAATGGCGTTCGGCCACCTTCGTCACCGGCCACCGCAGGGTGCAGTCGAGCAGCACGATAGGCGCGCCCGGAGCCAGGCGTTCACTCAGAAAGCGTTGGTACGCGGCCGGAAGCTCAAGCCACTTGAGCCGGAAGTAGCTCATCGCGCTGATCATCAGGCGGTCCTGGTTGCCGTCGTGCATGTGGTGCAGCGCCAGGTCAGGGTTGTTGTGCAGCAACGCGGTCGCGGTGTCACGGCCGAACTCCATGGCCGCGCGCGGCCGGTCGGGGTCGTTGTCCGGCCACTTCACCGGCACCAGGACGGTGTTCGGCAGCCACGGCACGCCCGCGACGGCGCCCAGATGCACGGCCGCGCCGTTCGACGAGCCGATCAGGACCCCGGGGTAGCGGTCGTGGCCGTCGTAGTGCCCGGCGAGCCACTCGGCGACCTCGGCGAGGTCGAGTTCGCCCAGTTCCTCGGGCTTGGCCCCCTCCGCCGCGCCCGCGATGCGGTAGATCCCGGTGCGCGCGGCTTCGGGCAACCAGCGCGAGAGCCGCAGCGGCGCCTCGGCCACCTTCGGCTGTCCCAGCGTCGTGAACCGCTCACCACGCAGTGCGGCGGCGAGCGCGCGGACCATGGCGGTGGCGGAGTCGAAACCCGCCACGGAATCTTGCGCCTGTCGCTTGGTCATGCTCGCGGGCTTCCCCGAACCCCGGAGGATCAATCGCGCCGGGGCGCGGGCTCCGGCGTGCGGGGCTCGGGAAGGTGGACATCTTCGACGCAGCCCTCGAAACGCCTGACGCCCGCCGGGTTTCCGCTGGAGTCCTCGGGTCCCATGTCTTGAAGGTGTTCATGCTTCGTCTCACTCATACACGATCGGGTTCCCACTCGGCGGCGAACTATGCACGCCGGATGTTTACCGCCGCGCCCGCCGGGTACCGGGTACTCGCCACGAACATGAGGGAGTCACCGATGGCCGACGCCGGGGATTTCTTGCCGGACACCAGGTCGCTGGACGCGCTGCGCGCCGCGGCCTCGGGGTGTCGCGGGTGCGATCTTTACCGCGACGCCACGCAGGTCGTCTTCGGCGAGGGCGCGCGGTCCGCCCAGGTCATGCTGGTCGGCGAACAACCCGGCGACAAGGAGGACCTCGCGGGTGAGCCGTTCGTCGGCCCGGCCGGGCGGCTGCTGGACAAGGCGCTGGAAGAGAGCGGTATCGGCCGCACCGGCGTGTACGTGACCAACGCCGTCAAGCACTTCAAGTTCACCGAGCGCGGCAAGCGGCGGATTCACCAGAAGCCTTCGCGTACCGAGGTGGTCTCGTGCCGCCCGTGGCTGGCGGCCGAACTCGACGCCGTCCACCCCGAGCTGGTCGTGCTGCTCGGCGCGACGGCGGCGCAAGCCTTGCTGGGCACCGGTTTCAAGGTCACTCAGCGGCGCGGCGAGGTGGTCGACCTGCCGGCGGAGTTCACCGGCACGCACGCGGTGGCGACGGTGCATCCGTCGTCGGTGCTGCGCGCGCCGGACCGCGACGAGGCCTACGACGCGTTCCTCAGTGACTTGAAATCCGCGCGCTCGGCGTTGTCTCGGTCTTCCGCATGATCAGCGCGGTCGCCGCGACCACGGCCAGCCCGCCGACGTAGCCGATCACCAGCTGCACGATCCGGCCGCTGAAGTTGCCCGCCAGCGGCGGGATGACCACGGCGAACACCACGCTCAGGCCCGCCAGCGCGATCCGTCCTCTGTGGACGTCCACGGCGCAGGCCAGCGGGATCACCGCCCACAGCAGGTACCACGGCTGGATGACCGGGCCGAGCACGGCGACCACGGCCAGCAGCGCGCCGAGCGCGGTCACCGGGCCGATCTGGCCCTTGAGCTGCCGCTGCACCAGCAGCACGCTCAGCACGGCGATGAAGACGTACCCGATGATCTTGCCGACGCCGATCATGGTCTGCGTGCCGGGCCCGAGCGGGCCGGTGAGGAAGCCGAACCAGTTGGTCGGCGCCATCCAGGAGTTGACCGAGCCGGAGGTCGTCATCGTCCGCAGCCAGCCGAACCCGAGGTCGCTGAGCCCCGAGACGACCACCGCGACCAGCACGAACACCCCGGCCGCCGCGGCGCCCATCCCGGCGAGCCGGGGGTAGGTCGCGCCCCGGCGCCGGAGGAGTGCGACGCCGACCACGGCGAGCGCGACGATCGCGGGGAACTTCACCAGCGCGCCGAGGCAGATCAGCAGCACGCCCGCGCCGAGCCGGACCGAGTCGAGCGACTCGCCGATCGCGGTGAGCGCGCAGGCCGTGCCCGCGAGCATCAGCCCGGCCATCAGCGCGTCGTTGTGCGCGCCGCCGAGGAAATGCCACAGCACCAACGGGTTCAGCACGCCGAGCCACAGCGCCACGCCTTCGGACACGCCCGCGAGCCGCGCCAGCCGGGGCACCGCCCAGACGGCCATGGCCAGCCCGGCGACCGCCGCCAGCCGGTAACCGAGCACGCCGAGCACCGGGTTCTCACCGGCCACACCGGCGATCCAGCGCTCGACCGCGCTGAACACCGGCCCGTACGGCGACGGCGCGTCCTGCCAGTACTCGCTGACCCGGCCCGTGATCGCGGACGCGGCGCCGAGCCCGGCTCGCGGACCGACCGAGTACACGTCGAGACCGCGCGCGGCGATCTCACCCTGCGCGAGGTAGCTGTAGACGTCCGAACTGAACAGCGGCGGCGCGGCCAGCAGCGGCGCGCCCCAGAGCACGAGCGTGCGGCGTGGCCAGCCCGCGCCGGCGTCGCCGGTGAGCAGGATCCGGCCCGCGAAGGCCCAGGCCAGCACCACCAGCCCGACCCCGGCCACCCCGGCGGCCAGCACCGCGGCGGCGGCGCCACCCGGCAGCGTGAGGAATTTCCCGGCCAGCGCGGCGGCCGTGAGCAGCACCGCCCCGGCGAACCCCACCCACTGGACTTGCTTCAAGTACCCCGATTGCACGTGAGACTCATTCTGCTCGGCGGAACGTCCCGATGATCCAGAGACGCTAGTCGGCCCGTTTCGTTGCCCGCGCGCACGGGTAGCCGGTTCCCACGCGCAGGTGAGGAGGCTTCATGAGGATCGGCTACACCTTGATGACCGAGCAGGCAGGCCCGTCGGACCTGGTCCGCCATTCGGCGGCCGCCGAGCAGGCGGGGTTCGACTTCGAGGTGATGAGCGACCACTATTCGCCCTGGCTCGCCTCCCAGGGCCACGCGCCGTACGCGTGGAGCGTGCTCGGGGCGGTCACCCAGGCGACCGAGCGCGTCGAGCTGATGACGTACGTGACCTGCCCGATCATGCGGTATCACCCGGCGGTGGTCGCGCAGAAGGCCGCGACCGTGCAGGCACTGTCCGGCGGCCGGTTCACCCTCGGCCTCGGCGCGGGGGAGAACCTGAACGAGCACGTCGTCGGCCGGGGCTGGCCTGGCGTCAACGTCCGCCACGACATGCTGGCCGAGGCCGTCCAGATCATCGCCGGGCTCTTCGACGGCGGCCATTTCGACTACGAGGGCAAGCACTTCCGCGTGGACTCGGCGAAACTCTGGGATCTGCCCGCGCTGCGGACGCCGATCGGCATCGCCGTCTCCGGCTCGCAGTCGGTCCGGCGGTTCGCCCCGGTCGCCGACGCCATGATCGCGGTCGAGCCGAACGCGTCGCTCTGCGAGGAGTGGGACGCGGCCCGCGTCGGCCCGCCCGCCCGCAAGATCGCCCAACTGCCGATCGCGTGGGACACCGACCGTGACGCGGCCGTGAAGCGCGCCCACGACCAGTTCCGCTGGTTCGCCGGCGGCTGGAAGGTCAACGCCGAGCTGCCCGGCCCAGCCGGGTTCGAGGGCGCGACCCAGTTCGTCACCGAGGACGACGTCGCGCAGCGGATCCCTTGTGGACCGGACGCCGAGCCGATCATCTCGGCGGTCCAGGAGTTCGGCAGGGCCGGGTTCACCGATCTCGCGCTGGTCCAGATCGGGGGAGACCGCCAGGACGAGTTCCTCGGCTTCGCGCGGAAGGAGCTGCTCCCCGCGCTGCAGGAAGCCCCCTAAGCCGTGCCTTAAGTCGTGCGCAGCGCCGCGACGGCCTCGACTTCGACGAGCTGGTCGCGGTAGCCGAGCACCGTCACCCCGAGCAAGGTGCTCGGCACGTCGTGCGCGCCGAAGTGCCCGCTGATGACCTCCCACGCGGTCGTGAGATCTTCGCGGTCGGTGGTGGCCACGTAGACCGTCGTCTTGACGACGTCGGTGAGGTCGGCGCCCGCGGCGGCCAGCGCGACACGAAGGTTCGCCATGACCTGCTCGGCCTGCGCCGCGACATCACCGGCGGCCACCGTTTCGCCGTGCTCGTCGAGCGGGCACGCGCCTGCCGTGAACACCAGCTTGCGCACGTCCGAGGCCACGGCGGCGTAGGCGTACGGGGCCCGATCGGTGAGCAGGGGTGTCCGGATGAGGTCGATGGCGTCACGCATGCGGCCGACAGTAGCCAGATCCTCAGCCGGGAGCGAACTCGAATCGCAGCGACGGGTCGTCGCGCAGGACGACCATGCGGTCGGCTTCCGTGTCGCTGTCGGCGCGTGACCAGGTCGTGGGCAACAGGAAGTACTTGTCGGCCGCGCGGATGAACAGCCTCAGTCCCTCGCAGCGGAACCGGTAAGCCTCACGCGGGCCGGTCAGCTCGGTGCAGGTGACCACGGCGGGCAAATGCAGATTCTCCTTGCTGTAGACGATCACGCCCTGCCGTTGTGCCAAAGTGGTGGTCATGTACGCGGCGTCCTTCTCGCCGAGCAATGTCACCCATTTGTCGGCACTCGAAAGGACGCCGAGGAACAAAAGGATCATCACCAGCGCGGTCGTGGTCCTGGCATGCCCGCCCGACACCAAAGAGAAGGAATAAACCAACAAGGCGACCGAGAAAGCCGTGATCGAGTAAACGGTCAGATAGGGCACGTCGTAAATGACGTCGGACAACCATCTGTCGACCGGTGGTATCAGCAAAGAAATGAGCATCACGATCAACACGAGGACGCTGATCACGGCAAGCACGCGGGCGATCTTGGGAATCGCGCGCTCCGAGCGTTTGATCACCAGATGCGCCCCGGCGACGATGATCGATCCGAGCACGAGCGTGAACACGACCTGCCCCGCGCTTTGCCAAGCGCGCAGGAGATAGTCCTGCGCGCTGTACTGCAGCAGCGTTTCGTCGATGCCGAGGTACTGGGTGTAGCTGTCGGTGCGGCGCCATCCGATGTACAGGCCGAGAGCGGTGAGGAGAGTGGCGGGCGCGATCACCGCGCCCACCGTCTCCAGCGCGTCCCGCGCCGCGTTTCCGGCCTTCGCGGGCGGTTTCGGCCGTGGCTTCAGCCCGGCGACCCGTTTGGCGGCGCTCACCTGGGCCGGGCGGCCGAGTCACAGACCCCTTGGACGACCCGGCCGGTCCCCTCCTGGCTGGTCGGCTGCATCATCGCGCGCAACGCCAGGCAGTCGCGCACCCGTTCATCGGCGGCCGCCCGCTCCTGCCGTTCCTTGTCGGCCGCGGCCGCCGCCGCGGCTCGTGCCCGCTCCTGTTCTTCCGCGAAGGCGCGTGCTTGCCGCTCGGCCTCGGCCCGTGCCTGGGCTTCCTGGATTTCGATCTGCTGGCGCTGTCGTTCGGCCTCGAGTCGTTTGGCTTCCTCGGCCGCGGCTTGAGCCCGCGCCGCCTGCGCTTTGGCCGCGTCGGCGGCGGCCTGCTGACGGCGAGCCTCGGCCTCCGCCACCTTCCGCTGCGCCTCCAGCTGGGCGGCCTGCGCCCTAGCCGCGTCCGCGGCCGCCTGCTGACGCCGCGCCTCGGCCTCCGAGGCCTGGCGCCGTGCCTCCGCCTGCGCGGCTTCCTTCCGCTGGGCTTCGGCACGGGCCTTCAGCGCGTCTGCCTGCGCCTTCTCCTCGTCGGCCTTCCGCTTTTCTTCCGCGACCCTGGCGTCGGCGGCGACCTGTTTCTGCTTCGCCTCCTCGGCGGCCCGCGCCTTTTCCATCCATTGTTCTTCGGACGCCACCGCCCGGTCGTACGCCGGCTTGGCCTGTTTCGGCACGTCCTGGGGTTTTATGTCTTTCCCCAGCGCCGGAACATGACTCTGCGGCAATCGTGATTCAGGTGTCGGCTCCACCGCGCATCCGGCGAGTGTCACCAAGATCGAGAAGCTCGCGAGCGCAGGACGAATTTTCATTCCCTCTCCCCTCGGACGCTCGGAATTGTACACAGCGTCCGCGCTCGCGCACTTCGCGTCGAATAGCGAAATGATCGTCCTGTTTTACGGCGTCACGCGCCGACCATCAGAACCTCGTAAGTCGGGCTGGTCGGCGGGTATCCGCTGAAGATATGCGAATTGATCACCGCGAGCTGATTTCCGACCTTGGCCGCCGAGACCGGCTGATCGAACAGATCGTCCTTGATCGTCCCGGCAGCGACACCGTGGCTGAGATCGCCGTCCAGGCACCAGCGGCTGATCGTGTTGTCGAGCTGCACCGCCCAGAGCCGTCGCCCTTCGAGCACCAGGCTGACCACACTGGGCGCGTTGACTCCGGCGATTTCCTTGCTGACCCCGGTGATCGGGTTGACCGTGTACACCTTGCCCGGCGTGGTGGCGGCCACGAGCAGGGTGTCTCCGGAAGGCGTGGCGATGACGTCGTTCATGAAAAAGTTCCCGGGGGAGCCGCCCGCGCCGGGACCGCTCAGCGCCAGCGTGCGCGGTGCACCGAGTACGCCCGCCACGACAGGCACGAAGAACAGCTGCGGGTGATACGAGTCGGTGAACCACGCGCCGTACGGGGTCACCGCGACGTCGTTGACATAGGTCGTCTGCGGGTCGCCGAACGTGTAGTCCGCGACCTTCGCCTTGGTGCGGGTGTTGTAGACGTACGCCTTGCCGTCCTTGCCACCCGCGACGAACAGCAGGTCGTGGCGCCGGTCGAGGTCCAGGCCCGCGGCGCCGGTGCCGGGCGGCACCTCGATGAACCGCTCCGCGGTGCCTTTACGCACGTCCTCGCGGAAGATCGTGCCCGCGACCAGGTCGCCGGTGTAGAACGTGCCGCCGCCGGCGTCGGTGATCCCCTCGGCGGAGGTGGCACCGGGCAGCACGATCACTTTGGTCGCCGCCACCGCAGGTCCTGATACGCCCAGTAAAAGCGCGGACACCACCAGTGGTATAGCCAGAATTTTGCGCATGGGAAAGTCCTCCAGTCGCCCCAGTCCCCCCGGCGACATCCTGCCCTACCGGTCAAGAGCGCGGAGCCCGATCAGCGCACAAATACACCCTGCTCCTTTGTGGACATTGGCTGGCTTGTGATTGGCCGCCGATCTTCGCGAAACCCGAGTTTGGGCCAGTGGATGGCCCAAACTCGGGTTTCGCGCGCTCACGCGTCGATCGACGACGCCAGCCAAGCCCTAGGAGGCGCCGCCGCCACCGGTCTGCGGCGCGCCCTTCGGCTTGACCGCGCGTGCCCCCAGACCGCAGATTTTGCTGTTGCCCGAAGAGACGCCGAAGGAATCCGGCGGTTGCCGCTGATGCCGGTTCGTGATCTTCGTGGCGAAGACAGCCGGATTGAAGGTGCGGACGGCGGGTGGTCGTCGCCAGGCTGGTGGCCGGAGGACGAACCGGGAGGAAGCCCACATGACGAACACCGACGGCCGTGTCTGGCTCATCACCGGCTGCTCGGCCGGTTTCGGCAGGGAGATCGCGCTGGCCGCGCTGGCGGCGGGGGACCGGGTGCTGGCCACCTCCCGGCGCCCGGAAACGCTGGCGGACCTCGAGGGCAAGGGCGGTGACCGGATCCGCACGGCGGCGCTCGACGTGACCGACGCCGGCCAGGTGGCGGCCGCGGTGAAGACCGCGATCGAGGCCTTCGGGCGCATCGACGTCGTGGTGAACAACGTCGGCCACGGCGCGCCCGGCGCGATCCACGAGCTCGCCATGAGCGAGTTGCGGACGCTGATGGACGTCATGTTCTTCGGCGCGGTCGAACTGACCAAAGCCGCGTTGCCGCACCTGCGCGCCCAGGGCGACGGGACGATCGTGCAGATCAGCTCGATCGGCGGCCAGGTGTCGTCGCCCGGCTTCGGTGCCCACAGTGCGGCGAAGTTCGCGCTGGAAGGCCTGTCGGAGGCACTGTCCGCGGAGGCCGCGGAGTTCGGGGTGCGGGTGCTGATCGTCGAGCCGGGGGAGTTCCGCACGGAGGCAGGCGGCACCCAGCCCGGTGACCCGGCGAAGGCCGCCGCGGCCGTCCTGCGCGCGGTCGGCTGCCCGAACCGGCCGCTGCGGCTCGCGCTCGGCGCCGACGCCGTCGACACCATCCGGGCGCATCACGAGGCGATCGCCACGGACCTCGCCAACTGGGAGAAAGTAAGCCGCGGCACGGACATCGAGTGAGCGTTCCCCGGATTTCGCCGACCCTGTAACGACTTCGGAGTACACCCGACTCGTTACAGCAGACGCGACAATCGAGGGGGCCGGCGTGACGGCAGAACTGCTGGCTGGCGAGAAGACCTATCCGCTGCGGCCGCTGGCGAACCGGCGGCTGCCGCAATGGCGGGTGGCCGGCGACTGTACCGAGCTGACCGGAGATCGCCGGCCGGGTGGCGTGCTGCCGCTGAACTACGTGCTGCTGCGGCACAATCAGACACCCGTCGCGTTCCGGGTTCCCTTGGCGGTGGCCGCGTCGGCGGTGCCGGACCTCGGCGCCAAGCTCGCGGGCGGTGGCGCGCCCGCGTTGCTGCCCCTGGTGCGCACCGAGGTGGAGGGCCTGTCCGCGCCGGGGTCGGACTTCGTGATCCTGTGGCCCGATCTCGCGCAGCTCGCCGTCTTGGACGAACCCGACCGGAAGCGCGTTGTGCTGCAAGGCGACCGTTTTCCGGTCGTCCTGCCATCGGGCGAGCGTCTGTCCCACTGTCACGCCTATGTCGACGAGACCGGGCTAGCCGACATGGAACCGGCTACAACGATCACCTGCTACGACGATGTGCTTCCCCTGCACGAGGTTCCCGGCGGCGCGCTGCGGGTACGGCGTTCGGAGGACGACTTCGACCGCGACGGCGAGCCGACCGTGCGCGTCGCGCGGGAAGTCGCCGAACGGCTCGGCGCGAAGCATGTGCTGGTCTCGGCCCACGGGGCGGACCCGGGCATTCAGGCGCTGGCACGGATCGTCGTCAACACCCGGTTGGAGAGCCCGGCCGAGCTGGAGGTCGACCAGCTGATCCGGAACTCCATCGGCGTCGAGATCGGCGAGGACGTGGTGGTGACCCCGGTCAAGGCCCGGCGCCACCGGCTGTCCAGGCTGATCGTCGGCAAGCCCAACTACGTGGTGTGCCGCGTGCAGGCCGCCGACCTCGCCACGGTCGAACAGGAGGTGTGCCTGCTCGACGAGCTGACACTCGGCCTGCTCGGCGTGCCCGCGGGCGACCAGGTGATCGTCGACGGCGTCGCCGAGCCCGGCGGGCGGGTGAAGCAGGTCCGGATGAAGGCGCTCAAGACGAGCGAGGCCGTGCAGCAGCGAAGGGAATCGCTGCACGGCGGCAATCTGTCGTGCCGGTTTCCGAGCGCGCGCGACGCGCTCGCCGTCTACCCGGATCTGCCGTGGATCTTCCTCGACAGCGCCACCCGCACCGCGCTCGGGCTCGCCGACCGGAAACTGTCCACAGTGCGCCTGCGCCCCAGCCGCGGATACCAGCTGCGCAAGGAACTCCGCGAAATGATGCTGCTGATCGGGGTGGCGTTCATCGGCGTGGTGTCGATCGTCAAGAGCGACACCACGCAGTGGGTCATGCTGGGTGCGCTGGTCCTGTTCGCTGGCGGGGTCGTGACGATGCGGATGCGGGGACGGCTGAAGCACGAGCTGCGGATTCCCCGTCGGCAGCGAGCGAAATGAGCTCCTCGTCCGACCAGAACCCGCTCACCCCCGGCAGTGGCGCGAGATACTCGGCGATCTCCCGCGACGACCAGTTCTGCGCCTCGCGCAGCCCGGCGATGAGCATCCGCAGGTAGGGCGCGGACGGCGGGTTCAGCTCGACGTCGCGCGCCGACCACGGCGCGGTGAACGTCAAGACGGGATGCCCGTCCAGGTCACCGATGTGCAGCAGCGTCTCGTACCGGCCGGGCCCGAGCCGGTCCCGCCCGGTCGCCAGCGCCACGCTCACATCCAAGTCCTGCGATGGCTCCCGATACATCTCCTGCGCCGCGACGTCGGAGAACTGCCCGAGCGTCACCAGATAGCACCGCATCGCGGCCATTCCGTCCATCGCCGGGTCGTAGAACGCCCGGCCGCCATGCCACACCGGCGATTCGGTGGCGAAATAAACCCCACCGGGGAATTCGCGGCCCGCCACCTCGAGGAACATGCCGCGGTCCCGGCACCCGGGGTACCGGCGCCCCGCACCGGGCGGAACGCCACCTTCGAGGTAGCAGCGAAACCGCTCGACGTGCATGTTCGACCCATAGCTGGCGTACCAGACCAGCCGCGGCGAAGCCTGACTCATCCCCACACGATATATCGCCCAGCCGCCCTTGACACACTGATCGCGTGTGGATGAACTCGCGAGCCTGGCCCTACCGCTTCGACGAGGTCCCGTGGGCCGAAATCGCCGGGTGGTTCCACGAGATGGCGGCGAAGCACCCGGAGTTCCGCCCCATGGCGGACATCGCCGACAGCGTGCTGGCCTGCGAAGGTGAGCAACGCCTGGCGGGGCTCACCTCGATGCATGATCTGGTGGTCACCGCCCGGCCAGTGCCGGAGCATCCGCCGGTCGAGGTCGTCATCGTCCGGTCGCCTTCGTCGGGTTACGTGGGCGCGGGCGGTGTCTTCATCGAGCACCGGTCGGTGACCGGCCACGATGATCGGATCTTCCGGACCGCCGACGAGGCGGTGCCGTTGTTCTGGCGGTTCATGATCGAGAAGTTCGGCGTGGCGCCTCATCGGCCCGAGTGACGCGGTAGGGGAGACGTTGTTACCGGTCACAACACCCGGCCCTCAAGTCTGAGTGTCGTCCCATGCCGCGGACGGCTGGTTGTGCCACATCATGAGCTACCAGACCTACTCACGGGTAAGCGGAGGCGAAGATGCGGGTTCGGGTCACCAACGGCGGTGCCACGAAGACCAGGCGGATCCTGACCACCCTGATCGCGGCGGTCACCGCCACGATCGCCGCGCCGGCGGTCGCGTCCGCCGCCACGCACAGTGGCTGGAACGACTGGTCGTGCACGCCGAGCGCGAGCCACCCGCGGCCGGTCGTCCTCGTGCACGGGCTCGGCGCCACCGACACCGTCAACTGGTTCTTCCACGCGCCGAAGATCGCGAACCAGGGCTACTGCGTGTTCTCGCTGACCTACGGCACCGGCGTGCTCGGGCCGTTCGCCGGCGGCCTCGCCTCCATGCGCGACAGCGCGGCCGAACTCAGCCGGTTCGTCGACCGGGTCCGCACCACGACCGGCGCGTCCAAAGTGGACATCGTCGGGCACTCCGAAGGCAGCACGATGCCCGCCTACTACCTGAAGTTCTTGGGCGGTGCCGAGAAAGTCGAGCACTTCGTCGGCTTCGGCGCCAACTATCGCGGCACCACGCTCGGCGGCCTTTCCGCGCTCGCCAACGCGTTGCTCGCGACCGTGCCGGGCCTGCGCGGGATTCTCCGCACGGCGTGCGGGGCCTGCGGCGAATACCTGGCGCCATCGGCGTTCCTGACGGATCTCGCCCGCGACGGCGTGAGCGTGCCGGGCCCGTCGTACACCAGCATCGTCAGCCGCTACGACGAGGTCGTCACGCCTTACACCAGCGGCGTTCTCGGTGAACCGGGAACGACCGACATCGTGCTGCAAGATGTGTGCGCCAACGACTTCGCCGGGCACCTGAGCCAGGCGATCGACCCGAACGTCACCGCCCTCATTCTCAAGGCACTCGACCCCGCGAACGCGCCCGCCCCGCGCTGCACGCCCTTCTATCTGCCGCTCTGATCAGTCGTTCGAGCCGGTGAGCTGCGAAGTGCCTGCGATGGCCAGTTTGGAGAACAACCGCCCGGAGAAGCCGAACAGCAACGCCAGGCTCAGCGCCAGCGCGGTGGTGGGGTGCTCCCATGAGTTGTCCCGGAGCACGGGGCCGAGCACGTTGACCTTGTCGTCGGAGAGCAGCCTGACCAGGAGCAGCCCGCCGATCGCGGTGAGCGCCCCGCCGACCGGGCTCAGCACCATCACGCCCCACGACGCCGCCCGCTGGCCGTTGTTGATTTTGACCAGAGGTGCCAGGAAACCGCCGATGGCGCCGAGCAGCAACGACGGCTGGTGGGCATGGGTGCCCAGGCTCAAGGTGAACACGAAGAGCAGCCCGACCCCGGCCAGCCAGAGCGCGATGCGCTGGTTTTCGAGTTCGGCGGCGAGTTCGTTCTCCGACTGGGCCTGGCAAAGCGCGTGCACCTGCCGGATGAGCATCCGCCTGCTGGCGTCGTCGTTGGCGCTCTTGAATTGTTCGCGCAGTGTCTTCGCCGCCTCCGGATCCACGGCGTCGAGCCGGAGAAAAAGCGGTTCCGCGTAGTCGTCCAGCGCGTCCGCGGGTATCAGTTCGACGAGTGTCCGCTTCGCTTCGTTCATGGCCTGCGTGTCCGGATACAGCGTGGTCAAGGGCGACTCGAACAGCCAAGACCGCTTCTTCTTTTTCCCGCTGGGTGTCGTCGGTGGCGGGGGCTTCGCAAGCAGGCTGTCAATCGAACTTTGAACCACAGTGGCCGTGGCTTGGTTACCGCAGTTCGCCACCAGGACCTTGAGATCGGCTCGACAGCGAGCTTCTTCCTTGTCGAGCACACGCCGAATGGGAGCGGCGATGAAACCGCGGCTCGTCACAATGACAATGGTGAAATACAACGCACACAATGTGAAAGGTATGGGAATCCACAACAGTTCCGTCATAGCCGCCTCCCACGCTCCGCTGCAGAAAGGTCGGCACCGGATCGGCGCTCGTTACACCGCGGCCGCCCGCGCGATGTCTTGGCGCCGCACCGCGTCCAAAACGAGATTGACCGCGGCCCTCGGCGGACCCCCGCGCCGCACGGCCGCAGTGATCGTCCGCGTGACCGGAGCGGTCAGTTCCCGCGTCACCACGCCATAGCGCGGATCGACGGCCAGCCCGGGCAGCAGCGCGACCGACAGCCCGGCCTCGACGTGCTGCAAGGTCATCAGGTAATTGCTGAACCGGCACACCACCCGCGGCTCGAACCCCGACTCCCGGCACAGCCGGATGGCCAGATTCGCCATATACGACTGCGGCATATCGAAAGCCCACGCGGCATCGGCATACGCGCCAAGGTCGACCGGCCCCCGCCCGGCATGGTCCCCTGGCAAGACGAGCACGACCGGATCGGTCCCCAGCTTCACCAGGTCGACGTCGGGTCCCAGCGGCAGCTCGACGAAGTCGGTGGTCGTGATGATGACGTCCGCGTCCCCGCCCCGCAGCGCGGGCATGCTCTCGTGCGGCTCGAGCTCCAGCAGCTCGACCTCCAGATGCGGATGCGACTCGCCAAGGCCGCGTACCGCGGGCACGGCCATGGTGTGAATCGCGCTCTGAAAAGCCCCGAGCCGCACCAGCCCGGCCGGCTCCCCGTTGAGCCCCCGCAGCTCGGCCTCCACCTCGGCCATATGGTCCAGAATCGCCCGTCCCCGCCGAGCGAGCACCAGCCCGGCGGGCGTCAGCCGCACCCGCCGCCCCCTGCGTTCCAGCAACCGCGTCCGCGTCTCGGCCTCGAGCACAGCCAGCTGCTGCGACACGCTCGAAGCGCTGAGGTTCGCATCAAGCGCGACCGCCCGGACGGTGCCCAGCGTATCCAGCCGGCTGAGCAGCTGAAGCCGCCAAGGATTGAGCGTCATAAGCCCATTCTTGTACGGCTCTGCCGAACAGCAACCCCAGATTTGTGAGCTGGACGCGCCCAGCCGCCCCGACTTAACGTCGATCGCATGACCACTCAGTTCTGGGCCGACGCCGACCGCCATCTGGTCCGCTACCTGGGCGCGGGCACGTTCACCCGCGAGATCATCGACAGGGCGTCCGGCAGCTTTCTCTACACCGAGGACGGCCGGAAGATCCTCGACTTCACCTCGGGTCAGATGAGCGCCATCCTCGGCCACTCCCACCCCGAGATCGTCGCCACGGTCCAGCGCCAGGTCGCCTCCCTGGACCACGTCTTCAGCGGCATGCTCACCCGCCCGGTCGTCGACCTGGCCCGCAAGCTCGCCCAAACCCAGCCCCTCGAGAAGGCCCTGCTTGTAACAACGGGCGCCGAGTCGAACGAGGCCGCGCTCCGCCTCGCCAAACTCGTCACCGGCAAGCACGAGATCGTCTCCTTCGCCAGGTCCTGGCACGGCATGACGCAGGCAGCGGCCTCCGCGACCTACAGCGCCGGCCGCAAGGGCTACGGCCCCGCGGTCCCCGGCAACTTCGCCATCCCGGTGCCTGCGGGCCCCGCCTGGCAAAACCAGCTCGACCTGGCCTTCGACCTCATCGACGCCCAGTCCGTAGGCAGCCTCGCCGCCTGCATCGTCGAGCCCATCCTCAGCTCAGGCGGAGTCATCGACCCACCCCTCGGCTACCTGGCGGCCCTGCGCGCCAAGTGTCGCGAGCGCGGCATGCTTTTAGTGCTCGACGAAGCCCAGACCGGCCTCTGCCGCACCGGCACCTGGTACGCCTTCCAGCGCGACAACGTCGTCCCCGACATCCTCACCCTGTCCAAGACACTGGGCGCCGGCCTCCCGTTGGCAGCGGTCCTCACCACCCCCGAGATCGAGCAGGAAGCCCACGACCGCGGCTTTCTTTTCCTGACGACCCACGTCTCAGACCCCCTGGTCGCAGCGGTGGGCAACACGGTCCTCGACGTCCTCACCCGCGACCACCTCGACGACCGCGCCACCCAGCTCGGAGCCACCCTCCGCACCGGCCTCGACACCATCGCCACCCGCCACCCGGCTGTAACCGACATCCGCGGCCGAGGCCTCCTCGCGGGCCTCGAACTGGCCGCCATCGGCGACCACAGCGCCGACCTCCTCGGCGCCACGGTCACTCAGCGCTGCCTCGAGCTCGGCCTCCACATGAACATCGTCCAGCTCCCCGGCATGGGCGGCGTCTTCCGCATCGCCCCACCCCTCACCGTCACCGACGAAGAACTGGCCCTGGGCCTGGCGATCCTCGACGAGGCCCTCACCGACGCCACCAAGCGCCTAGGCCTCTGAACTGCAAGATGCCAAACCGCAAGATCATGCCAGCCCCGGCTGCAGCGCGTAACTGGACCCCCATGAAAACGGCCTCGAAGCGGCGTATAGTCTTCTTACATCAAGTCCGGGTGGCGGAATGGCAGACGCGCTAGCTTGAGGTGCTAGTGTCCTTAACGGACGTGGGGGTTCAAGTCCCCCCTCGGACACCAACGTTAGACACACGCAAAGAGGCTCTCACATCGAGGGCCTCTTTCTTGTTGTTGTAGACCACTTGTAAGCCCAGGTCGCGGTAGACCTGCGTGATCCGCTCAGGGTTTCGCGAGTTGAGATGGCGTGCGACGTCGCCGAGCGAGTCGAGCATGGCGTAGACCTCGGCCGCGTCTACCGTCGCCGCCTCGGGCAGGTGCTCCAGTTCTGCTTGCGCGGCCTTCTTCTCCGCGTGGGCAAGGTTCATCGCGTCGACCAGCGCCGCTGGGTCTACTCCCGCTTCGATTGCTGCCTGATGCCGCCGCAGCCGGGCCTCTGCGTCCTTCAACTGCTTCGCGACCACGCTCCGGCCTGTATCCGGCTTGTCCTGCTGCGTGCCGACCAAGGCGGCCACCGTCTCATCACGGTTGGCCAGGTCGAAAACCTGACACAGCCACGCATTGACGGGTGGCGTTATGACGTCCTCGCGCAGGTTCACTGTCTTCGGGTGGTCGGCCAGCACCGCCGAGCCCGGCGCCAGCGTACGTGCGAGGCACCGGTAGTAGATGCCTGTCCGGATCTTCGCGCCCTGCATCTTCCGCGTGCAGATCTCACAGCGCACGAGCCCCTTCATCAGGTAGGTGTGCTTCGTGGCGGGTCGCTCCCGTTCCAGCTTCGCGATGCCACGCATCCCACCTGCCGCCCGCGATCGACGAACGAGCTGCGCCTGAGTGAAGGTCTCAACGGACACGATCTCCGGGTGCGCAGATCGTCGGGATCGCACAACCCGGTCAGGCTCCGCTCGCCGGAACCGGACGACGTGACCCGCACCCACGTCGTCCGGGTTCAGCAACGTCTCGTGCTTGGTCCACCGCCCGAAGATGGCGTACCCGGTATAACGCGGGTTCTCCAGGATCGACCGCACAGTCCCGCCTTGCCAGCCATCGGCAAGCCGATGCCGGTTCTGGTCCGGCCGCCGCTCAGACGGACACGGCACCCGATCCAGGTTGAGCCCCTTGGCGATCGCCCGGTCACCCCGACCTTCCAGGTACTCGGCGAAGATCCGCCGCACGACATCGGCCGACTCGTCCTCAACCACCAGCACCCGCAAGCGGAACCCTTCCGCAGCCTTACGCGGGTTCGGGTGCGGTCCGCCATCAGCCACGACGTACCCGTACGGCGCACGCCCACCCTGATGGCGTCCCTCGTTGATCACCTGCGCATCCATCGCCGCGCGAACGCGAGCCTGGACGTGCTGGCGCTCCGATTCGCTCATCCCGCCGAGCACGCTCATCAGCATCTTGTGCGACGGATTCCGCGCGTCGAACTTCCCGCCCAGTTCCGGCACCCAGAGGTCGACCCCGTAGGCCGCGAATCGTGGCGCAATAAGGGAGAACTGGTTACCGAACCAGCAACGCGTGCCCTCGCCGACCACCACGGCATTCCACCCTCGCCGCGGGTTCTTCAGCTCCGCAAGCAATCGCCCTGCCTCGGTCCTCCGCTCCCACGGCACAGAACGCGACTGCCCGACATCGAAGAACTCCGTGACGATCTGCCCGCCGAGCGGCTCGACGAACTTGCGTGCGTTCCCGACCTGCCAGCCGCGAGACGTCTCCGGGTCCTGGTTGTCCTCGGTCGAGCATCGCCCGTAGACCGCCAACGCCCCGATCCCGTCGTCGACCGGGTCGGCCACCTGGAGCCCCAGCATCTCGTCCAACGTCGACCAAGGGTCACTGCTGATTTCAGCGGTCACGGTTCACCTCCTCGACCGGTCCGTCCAAGACCGGCACCTCAGTAAGCTCGATCAGAATGGCCAGCAACCCCCGCGCAACAGCAGGCGTCAACTCGGGCAATCCCACAGGTAGCGTAACTCGAATCGAGTGCTTGTCCGAGCGATCGGTGCTCATCGGGCGCCGTCCCCGTCGACCAGCGACGAGCCGCTGGTCAGCCGCTCGACCGCACTTCTGATTTCAGCTGTCAGGTAGCCACGGACTTGCCGCGTCTCGCCTTCCTCGGTCGTCACCCGGTCCCGCGTCGGCCGAAATCCCAGCTCAGCCATCTGCTCGGCGAACGTTCGCGAATCGAGCCCGACCAACTCAAGCAGCTCCGCGGTCGGCACGAACTTCCGATCGTCGAGGTCGTCTCCCAAGTAATCGACGATCGCCAAGAGAGGTTCGGGCAGCGGCTGAGTCGGCCCGCCCGTCGCGCCAGCGCCGATCGCCTTCACCACGGCCGCATGGTCCAGCAGTGGCGCAGTGTCCTGTCCAGCGGCGTGCCCGGTCAGCGTCCCAGCGGCCTCGCGGAGAGCGCGGCCACGCTGACAGATGGTCTGCCAGTCCTCGTTCGGCATGTAGTACGTCCGCACGGTCATCGCCAGCACATCGGCACCGGCCGCCGTATCGCCGTCCGGCCGCAGGATGCCCACGCCCTTGTGCGACGGCAGCAGCCGACTGGAGTCGAACCCACGGGTGTTCATCTGCTCGCCGAGCACGATGTTCGAGTCACGCCAGTCCATTACCCGCAGCGCGAACCGCGACCCGAGCACCGCCCGCAGCCCGGACGGAATCGTCTTCGAGTCCGGCCGCTGCGTGGCCAGCACGAGCACAATCCCGGCCGCTGGCCCCTTCTTCGCCAGCCACGTCAACAACTCGCCGACATACTCACCCGCCATGAGCTTCTTTCCCTGCACCTCAACAGGAGTCCGGTCCTCCAACGGCACCTGGACCTCGTCGATGAAGATCGCGGTGATCGGCATGTTCAACGCCGAGTCGCGAGACATCTCCGGCGTGACCTTCGACTCCGGGCACGTCAGGTCGTCCAGGTCTCGCATCCGCCTGAACCGGCCCTGAACCTCCGCGACCAGCTCAACCAGCCAGCCGACCAGCGCCAAGACGTGTTCGGGTTCGTCGCCAGCCATGAACCGGTGCGCCACCTGACCCGCGGCGTCCCAATCCTTACCCGCCTTGAAGTCCGCCACATACAGCCGAACCCACGCGTCCAGAATCAGCCCAGCCGCCGCAAGCCTCGCGGCGAACGTCTTGCCCTGCCTAGGAATCGCGCCAACAAGCAGCGACGTCCACACCAACGGGAGATCGATCCGCCGATCACGCGCATCCCGTCCGAACGGCACCGGGCGCCACGCATCCCACCGCGTCACCCCGAGCAGGGGAGTAGGCAGCGGTGGTGAGGCGTACGGGTCTTCATCAGCAACCCACATCGCCACCCGTCCGGCATGACCGCCGTTGCCGCGGACGCGTTCGACGATCAGCTGGACTTCGTCCACCGCGAGCGCCGACGCGAGCGCTTCTCTGTTCTTGACCACGTCGGCCGCCTTGCGCGTCGCTGGCAGATCGACGGTGACAGCCCACCCATCACCGATGCGAGTCGCCCGCTCGACCAGCCGCAGAGTCTCGTCCTTGCCGATCAGCTTTGCGTCCCGGTAAGCGTCCACGAGCACTTGCGGGTCCATCGTCCACGTGAGCGTGCGCGGACCGGCCAAGGCAGGCTTTCGTCCCGGACTCCCGTCTTTCCTCCGACCGAGCACTGCCAGCGTGACCGACACAGCGGCTCCACCGATCCACAGTGGATCGGCGCCGTACACGAGGTGGACGACCGCGGTCACTATCGCAACGACCGCTAGCACAGCGCCCGTCACCTTCCAGCGGAACAACGTGAGCGCCCGGATCTCCGCGAACTTGTCAGCCAGCTTCTCCGACTCCTCGGCCGCCGTGCGGTAGTCCCGCACCGTGACCCAGCTACGCCACCACCGGGCACCAACCACGATCCCGCGCACCACCGCGCCGACGAACCGCCACGGCGACTTCACCAGCCACACGACCGCGTCCTTCGCCGCCTGCCTCGCGTGCGCCCCGTTCTTGAGCCAGAGCGGCACCCTCGGCGAGTGCCGCCACCACAACGTGAACCAACTCTTCTCGCGCGGACGCGGTTGCGGCAACGTGTCGTCGATCAGCTCGGCGCCCAGCACCGGGCCCGCCTTCACCGGCAAGGTGTTCTCAGGCATCGGTCACCTCCGCGACCAGTGCTCGCGCCACTCGCGGTGACAGTCCACGTGAGCAGCCCGTGACCTGCCGGACCCAAGCTGGCGTGACCTCAACTCCCGGCTTCCAGCTCGTCCTCGCGTCAGCCAAGTAGTCCGCGAACAGCTTGCGCCGCCCCGGCTTCACGGCTTCGACGTGAACGCTTCGCCGTTCACCGGCCGCCGCCATCACGGCATCGGTCAGCTTCTCCCGTAGATCGGTGATCGCCTCGACTGCGACGAACACGACCAGCGGCGGCACCGAGTGCAGCACGATCGCGGCAGGCGAACCGTCCGCATAGGACGTCCACGTGTTCATGACGTACGTAGCCGCGAGCGTGAACCACTTCGCGCGTCGCACCAATCCGCCGGTCCGCACCTGGTACCGAGCAGTCACCTGCTCGGCTCGCAGAATGGCCAGCAGCACGAGCGAGACCGTTGGGTCCAGCACCCAAGCCGCGAGCCATGGCAGCGACCACGGCCGAGTCCCGGCCGACGCGAAGGTCTGCACGTTGGTCATCGTGAAGGCCAGCCCGAGCACGATCCCCGACCAGCACATCCAGTCCACCTGCCGACGCACCCGCTCGACGCGCAGCGCCACGACGTCCGGATCGGTCTGGTACGCCCGCACCTCCGCGGCCTCGGCCGCATCCTTGGCCAGCTGTTGCGCCCGCGTCATCGCCGACCACCCCGCTTCGAGGTGTCGACCGTGGTCACAGTCATCGCCTTGGTCAGCGCGTACGAGGCGAACAGCGCAGGCAGCCCGAGAACGGCGAGTAGCAGCCACTGGTTGCCCGGATGCGTGATCACAACCCACTGAACAGCCACGATCAACCCGGCGTTGAACAACACCCGGCCGACCAGTGAGACCAGCCGCGCACCACTCCGCGTTGCCTCAGCGGCCGCCTTCGCACGGCACGCCCCGGCTCGCCAGACCCAGAACAGCACCAGCAGCACACCGACCCCGGCGAGAAGCTGCGTCGGCGTCACGTTGATGCCGTTCATCGGACACCCCGCTCGACTCGTTCGCCGCGCCGCAGCCAGTGCGGATGAAGCGCCCGACGATCGTCATCGGTCATCCCGCCCCAGACTCCGACCGTGTCCGTACCAGCCGTGCGCAACTCCAGCTCCAGGCACTCGTCCTGAACCGGGCACCCACCGCAAACCAACTTCGCCAGCTCGCAGTCAGTCCGCGCGTCGGGCGGTTCCTCCGCCGGTGACGGCGCCATACAGAGTCCGTCGCTGGTCACGACGTCGGACAGGACGTCCGAGGGAACCCACCGCAGGCGGTCCAGCCGCCATGCGATGCCAATCAGCCAGAGGTCGTCGGCGTACATGCCGCACCTCCGTCCCGCTTCGGGGCGCCGAGCTGTCGAGCAAGCTCGGTCGACGACACCCGCAGACCGGACCGGCATCGGGTAGCCCGCAGGTCGCCCATCCGGATCGCCCGGCTCACGGCGGACCGCGAGACACCCAAGATCCAGGCGGCTTCGTGAATGGTGTGGAAGGTCAATTGCGTGTTCATAAGTAAGACCAATCTGATGATTTCAAGACTATGTTGTTGATTTCAGCGCTCGTGAGAGCGCGTTTGTCCGACGCGCCGCCCGCAATGCACTAGGCGATGCCGCAAATGCTCGAAGAACCGCTAATCTCAGCGCTGAGGCGGAGCGCGGAGGAATACGTGACGGAAGATTGGGCGGCAGTCGCCAAGGCGATCAGCATGCGCGTGAACGAGCTCGGTTGGCGTCAACGCGAGCTGGCCGAGCGATCGCACGTCTCGCAGGCGATCGTCCGCGAGTTGCAGCACCACACCGTCGAGCGGCGCCGCAGCGCCCGCACGCTCGAAGCCTTGTCGTCGACCTTGGGCTGGCACCCGCAACATCTGTTGGCAGTGCTGCAAAACCGCACGCCCCCGCACCCCGACGAACCCGTCGACGACGGCCACGAACTGTGGTCCAGGCTCGACGCGCTCGAACAGCGCATGGTCGACATCTCGGACCGACTGGAGGACGTCCAGTCGAGCCTCGCGACCGTGGTCAAGCATGTTCAGTCGAAGCGATAGAGCCGGGCGATTCGACTTGGTGAACCAGGTGATTTCCATACCTGAAATTCAAGCCCGAATAGGCGCGCGTTCCCATGCATCACCAGTGCACAACCAGTGCACGACTACTGCATATCCGCTGCACACAGCCATTCCGGCGGCTCAATGAATCGGTCAGACGACTGGACCGGACAAACCGCATCAGCGCTCCAATCAGCGCTGCGCATGAGCAACGAGAAATTCGCGACGAAGCTAGGAATCGGCGTGCGAACAGTCGCGTCCTGGCGCCAGAAGCCAGACCTTCGCCAGCAATCCGACATGCAACAGATCCTGGACACGGTTTTCGAACAGGCGACAGACGCCGAGCGCGCACGCTTCGCCGAGCTGACCGGCGAAGCTCCAGCCGCAGACAGCTCGGCGACCACGGCCGCCGACGCACGCATGGCCGCCGACCCCCACATCGGCGCGGCACTCGAGTGGATCGACCGCCACGCACGTTGGGCGCCGGGCACAGCCCGCCGCGCGGTCGCCTCCCGCGTCGGCGCGATCGACAGCCAAGCTCTCCGCGACCGCGCGACCCGACGCGGTTGGGTCAGCAGGCGCGACGTCGCCGACGCCTTGACTACCTACTACGGCGGCCGCGTCGGCGACCACGGCCTGTACACCGGCAACGTCGGCGCGAACACCGTGAACACCAGTGTCTTGACCTGCGCCGATTGGCTAGACCTGGACTGCGAGCTTCGCCCGCCGCACGACCGGCTGGGCGTCGCCAGCGCGCGGCCCGAACCCGACTTCGAACTCGATGCGCACGCCGCGGACCGCGCCGTTCAGCGGCTCGCCGAGACGCTATCCATGAACACTCGGCTAGCTGACAGCCCGATCTATCGCCTGCTCAGCACTGATATCCGTGAACACCAGCTCGGCGGCTCGTTCGGCGTGGCCAACTTCGTGCACTACGCCCTGACGATGGACCTGCTCGAAGCCGAGCTGGTGGACGCGATCGCCGCAGGCTCGTCGTCGATGCCGCTCCGAGACGACTACCTTCCCGATCTCCAGGCTGTCCTCCACGTCGGCGACCGACTCTGCGCCGGTGGCGTCCTCGCGCTTACCGCGATCGCTCGCCCGGCCGACCCGTACCGCGGCGAGGCGGACTACCTCCTGCTGGTCCAGGAGCGGTCCGGCCACGTCCTGAACGCTGCTCGACGCCTAGCCGTGATCCCCAAGGGCTTCCACCAGCCGCTCACGGACGTCCGCCGAGACGCGCAGGTCGGCGCCACGCTCCGTCGTGAGATGGAAGAGGAGCTGTTCGGCCGCCCCGACATCGACAACACCTTGGGCGACTCGCTGACGGCGGACCCGATGCACCCGACCAGGCTGTCCGAACCGATGCGCTGGCTGATGGAGAAGCCCGAGCGCTTGAGGATGGAGTGCACCGGCTTCGGCCTGAACCTGGTCAGCGGAAACTACGAATTCGCCAGCCTCATCGTGATCGAAGACGAGGAATTCTGGACGCGCTACGGCGGCGTGGTCGAGGCGAATTGGGAATCCGCGACCCTGCACCAATATTCCACCCAAGATGAGGAACTCGTCACCGAGTTACTCGGCGACACGGCATGGAGCAACGAAGGCCTGTTCGCTATGCTGCAAGGACTTCGACGCCTCGCAGAAGTCGGCGGCGCCCGCGTGAAGTTGCCCCCGATCGAATGGGAGATCAGCAGGTGAGCGACGGCTGGACCGCCGGCAACGCCAACGAGGACGCAGCCGGCACCCGCGGCTGGCTGGTCGGCCATTTCATCGACCCATCGCAGGGCGTCCGGTCGTCGAAGGACGTAGAAGTTAAGTGGGCCAACCACCCCGCAGGTGACAAGCGTCCCGAGTGGACCTCGGACGACCAGCGAACCACGCTCGTCATGCTCGTCTCGGGCGAGTTTCACATCGAAGTCAGCGGTGGCAGCAAGACCATGTCCCGCCAGGGCGACTACGTGATGTGGGGACCAGGAATCGACCATTCCTGGGAAGCGTTGGCGGATTCCGTCGTCCTGACGGTCCGCTGGCCGTCAGCAACT
Organism: Amycolatopsis xylanica; assembly: GCF_900107045.1. Lineage (GTDB taxonomy): Bacteria > Actinomycetota > Actinomycetes > Mycobacteriales > Pseudonocardiaceae > Amycolatopsis > Amycolatopsis xylanica. The sequence goes on along the minus strand of NZ_FNON01000011.1, from coordinate 86,878 downwards.
TAGCTCGACGGTGGGGATCTTCACCCGATCCCCACCTATTTCCGAAAGCCGACGTAAGCCTTGAAGTAGCGCGAACAGGCCTTCGTTGGTCCACGCCTCATCCGCGACCAATTCCGCGATTAGGTCACCGTCGAGCGTCGAATACGAACGCAGCCCGTCCGCCTCCCAGTTCGCCTCGATGCTCCCGCCGAACCGCGGCCAGAACTCCTCGTCGTCGACCACGACCACGCTCGCGAACTCGTAGTTGCCGCTCACCAGGTTGAACCCGAACCCGGTGCACTCCATCCGCAGCCGTCCCGGTTCCTCGGTCAGCCAGCGCATCGGCGCCGACAGCCTGCTCGGATGCATGGGATCGGCCGCGCGCAGTCCACCTGCGGTGTTGTCGACGTCGGCGCGTCCGAACAACTCCTTCTCCAGCTCACGCCGCAGCGTCGCCCCGATCCGCGCGTCGGCTCGCTGGTCAGCAAGCGGCCGGTGGAACGCCTTGGGGATGACCGCCAACCTACCCGGCGCGTTCACCACACGCCCGGATCTCTCCTGGACGAGCAGCAGATAGTCCGGCCCGCCTCGATTCGGGTCGGCCGGTCGCGCGATCGCCGTCAACGCGAGCACGCCACCTGCGCATAGTCGGCCACTTGGGTCGAGCACCGCCGCCAAGTCCGGCAAGTACCGATCCCGCAGCGGAACGCTTCCCGCTCGCAGCTGCTTTCCGGCAGCAAGGCGATCGGTCAGCTCTCGTTCAAGCAGATCCGCAGTCAGGGCGTACTCAACGAACGGAGCCAAGCCGACCTTGCCTGCGATCGAGCTTGGTCCGGCTTCGAGCTGCACCAGTCTGTAGATCGGGACATCCGCGATCCGCACGCCGTCGGCCGCAGCTTCCGCCAGCCGCCGAACCGCGGCGCCCTCGTCAACGTTTCGCCGCGGCTGCTCAACGTCGGGCACCAGCGCAACTCGGTCGCTCTCGAAGTTCAGCGGACACAACAGCTCAGTCCATTCCGGCCTCGTCAAGATGCTGGTTTGCACCTCGATCTGCCCGCAGCGAGCCTGATACATCGCGTGGTCAGCAGGTGGGTTGCCGTAGTAGCACGCCAACGCTTCACCAACGCGGCGCCGGTCGGCGACCTGCGCCGCACGCCGATTGGGCGCCTGCGCCTCGACTCGACTGCGGGTCGTGCCCGGCGTCCAGTTGGCGTGCCGATCGAGCCAGCTGAACGCAGGCCCTAGCTCCGACCCCAGCGTCAGCGGGCCCGATGCCTGGCGCACGTCGATCAGGTCCCGCACTTCGTCCGTCGACCGGCCGAGCACCCTCGCCAGCTTCGGCCACTGGAACGGCAGCGGAGCGTACTCGCCTGCCTCCCAGCGGATGACCGTCGAGCGATCGACGCGCATGACCTCGGCGAGTTTCTCCTGGGTGAGTCCGGCCGCCTTGCGAGCTGAAACAAGCTCTATGCGCCGTCGAACACCGACCACCAGGACACCTCGCTCTCGTTGATGTCGACTCAGCGTAGCAGCCATATCTGCAGGTGAAGACGCTGAGTGCCACATCCGCGCCACTGAAGTCCGACGTTTCTGCTCTGGGTCGCTCGGCGCTTCAGCGTTTGGATGATTTCAACATATCCAACGGCAAGAGGGGCGACCGTGACCAGCGGCGACCGCGGCAAACGACAGCCGCGTCTCTACGTGACCTGGCATCGCTGCATGAGCGACGGCCAGGACCACGCAGTGACCGACGAGAAGATGGCTCTCGGAGTCGAACGTAGCGAGGGGCGCTACGACTCGGTATGCGGTCACGTCCTCCTGATCGCCTCGTCGCTGCTCCCGCCTGCCCGCCAATGCCGACGCTGCCATGCCTTCCTCAACGCCCGCGCGAGCCTCCCTGTCGTTGAGCGTCGCCTGAGGCGTCCGACTCGGCACCGCAAGCCGGGACGCATACGCCAGCTGTTCGGGCACATTGCCACTCCGGCACCCCGGCAGCCCGAGACTCCGGTCGAGCCACGACCGGAGAGCCCGGCCGTTCCGCAGCCCCGCTCCGCCTTTGGCGGGGCGTCGAGCGCGAGGCGCGACGGCCGGATGACTCCGGCGGGGACAGGTGGGACGACACCTGCCCCCGCCGGACGTCACACCTTGCGAGGCGCATGATGGCGCTCTTCAAAGCGCGCCCCATGTCGGGCGTGGTTGGCGAGACCAAGCGCATGGTCCACCTGTTCGAAGTGTCACCGATCGACGCTCCAGTTCCTGAACGGCTTACGGCTTTGTGCGGCGCTAGCTTCGGACATGGTGAGTTGGAGCTATTGACCGTGCTGGCTGGCATGCCGTGCTTCGCGTGCTTACAGAAGACTCCCCGGCCGTCGAGGCCAACCAAAGCTGCATAAAAGCAGGCGCTGCGCACCTCCGTCCGGGTAGACGGAACTCAGGCGCGAGTGGCTAACTGAACACAACATCACGCTGCAGAGCATCGTCACCACAACCTGTCAAGTTGTTGGCTAATGCGGCGGCCAACGCGGGCTGGAGGGTCGGCGTCGCAGCATGTGACGGGTATCCAGAGGTGTGTCAAATTTGCTGTTCGACGCTGCGTTGGCATCCCCGTGACGGATGCGGGCAAGCCGACCCGCCCGTCACTGCTGCTGTCTCTGCAGTTCGGAGTGCATGCGGACCCGTCACGCCGAGCATATGACGACTGACAGCTGCACTTTCTAGTGTGACGGCGGCCGACACTGGCCATGCTCTCGGGCTGGCCGAGGCGGACCCGGCGTGACACCCACGTGAGCTGTTCCTGGGTGGGCGGCATCGCCCACCCAGGAACAGCGATTTCGGTCACGTGGACATTACGTCTAGGCGCCGATCGACAACGAGCAGTAACGCAATTGGCGAGCCGGAAGACTGGTAATCACGTCCGCTTGGCCTAGTCGGGGAGCCATCATTTGAAGTCCGAAATTCGCCCATCGCAATTAACCGAACTGCGCGAAAGGGTACTTAAGCAAAACTATAGAAAGTATCTCCGCAAGGTTCATATAACACGACTTCGAGCTTTAACGGATGCGACGGTTAGCTTCGATTTTCCAGTTACGGCTATTGTCGGGCCGAATGGCGGGGGCAAGACGACGGTAATTGGGGCTGCCGCATGCGCCTACAAGAGTATTCTGCCACGACGCTTCTTTGCGAAAAGTGGCAAGTTTGACAACTCGATGGCAGACTGGCAGGCAGAGTATGAGATCCTTGATAGAGATTTTCCTCAAGGAGTTATACAAAGAACGGCGAGCTTCAAGTCGGTTCGCTGGAGGCGGGACGCCCCGGATAGGGTCGTTCTGGTATTCGGCGTGTCGCGAACAGTTCCCGCGAACGAACGGCCAGAGTTGCAGAGATGCGCATCTCCAAGCTTTTCCGTTCCGGAAATCAACATAAAAAACCTTAGTGTTGATACAGTTCATGCTGTTGGCAAGATCTTAGGCAAGGATATTAGTTCATTCTCGCAGATGAGCATTGACGAACAGGGAAGAGTCTCCTTGTTGGCGGGCGTGAATGGTGTTGGCGAGTCTTACTCCGAGTTTCATTTCGGCGCAGGTGAGTCGAGTGTCATTCGCATGATTGCTGAGATTGAGCAGGCGCCAGACTACAGCATGGCGCTCATCGAAGAGATTGAAAACGGTTTACATCCCGTCGCAACGCGAAAGATGGTTGACTACCTTATCGATGTTGCGTCGCGAAAGAAGATTCAGGTTATTTTTACCACTCACTCTGAGGGCGCCCTAGAAGCATTGCCAGACTATGCCGTTTGGGCTGCACTAGATGGACGTGTTCAGCAGGGAAAACTCGACATAGAGGCTCTCCGTTCCATAACGGGAAACGTTGATTCGCGATTAGTTCTCTACGTTGAAGATGACTTCGCGAGGGACTGGGTAGAAACTTGTCTTCGCTACTATGGCAACGTTGCATTGGATGCAATTCAGGTGCATAAGATGAACGGATCGTCGACCGCCGTTCAAGTCCAACGAGCCCGCATGGAAGATCCAAGCATCTCAGTCGAGAGCTTCTGCTATCTCGACGGCGACGCCGCAGAAGACGAAGACGAAAATTCTCATATAGTCAAGCTGCCAGGGTCCTCGCCGGAGCTGCATGTTTTCAATACGGTTCTCGACGCGGCGGAGGAGCTGGCCCCGAAGATTGCACTCGCGCTCCATCTGCCAACTTCCCAGCAAGCGGAGGTGTTGCGAATCTCTAAGGAAGTTGCCATGTCCAATAGAGATCCACATCTGCTGTTCGTTCAGATTGGGGATCGGTTGGGCTTCATTGCTGAATCTATTGCCAGAAGCGCCTTTCTTTCCATCTGGGCTCAGCATGTCCCAAGCGAAGTAGAAAGTATTGTAGAGAAGATCGGAGAATTCCTGCCGGTAAGCGGACCTCGTGCTCCATTGCTTTCCTAAATTTGTAACAGCATTGCCCTAAGTCGGGCGCCTGGCCACCTGTCAAGGCGCCCGGCTCGAACATGTCGCCGCCGTCGTGGCCCGCCTCGTTCAGGCGGGCGAGCTATACCAAAGACGCCCTGAGCTGCCGGCAGCCCACCCTGTGACCATCAACTCCGCTGAAGCGGTCGCCATCGCGTTGCCGATCGCTACGAGGTGGGCGGCTAGCCACATACCCGCAGGCGTGGCGCCTTCCCAAGGCATCTGTTAGGCCGGACCCTCTCTGAGATCGTGGGCCTTCGAAACCCCTGACTCTGTGCACGCAGGGCCTTTATGGAGAAGCGACTTCGGAGCCGCGGGCACGCGCCCATGCCGCAGCACCGCGCGCATCGTCGCCACGCAGTGATCCCGAGCATGATCAACGGGGCTACGGTCATAGTGCTCGTCAAGATTCATCTCGGCGTCCTCGGTGCGCACCGGCTTCTGCCACACTGTCTTCATCTGTCCACCGACCTGGACCTTCGCCTCGTTCGCTAGCAGCCTGTAGGCGGCTGCGACTTTGGGCGCCTCGATGTCGAGCAGTGCCTGTTGAAACGCGAGCCGCGAATAGATCCGGCCCACCTCCTGCGCATCCACAGCCGCTCGCACTCGGGCCTGCACATGCTGACGTTCCGACTCGCTCATCCCACCGAGCACACTCATCAGCGTCTTGTGCGACGGGTTCCGAGCGTCGAACCTCCCGCCGAACTCCGGAACCCACAGCTTCACTCCGTAGGCCGCAAACCGGGGCACGATAAGCGAAAACTGGTCAGCAGTCTGAAAATACCCAACGTGCAGACCTGATTGGCCTGGGCAGAATTAAACCTTAACGACGATAAGTGTTGCTCCATTCGTGTATTTTTGACACAAAGATCTGGCAATCTCGCTTTGGCGGCTACATCCTGATGTGTTCTAGGAGGCGGATGGGGAGTTGATCGTGGCAGACCATGTTCCAACGCTGCAGGAGCTTATCCGGCGGCGCCAGACCGGCGGTTTTGTGGGGCGGCGAGAACAGCTAGATCAGTTTGAAGCCAATCTGTTCCTGCCGATGACGGATCCTCGCCGACAATTCCTGTACAGCCTACACGGTGCCGCTGGAGTTGGAAAAACGTTTCTCATGCGGCAGTTCTCTCGGATCGCTCGGGAGAACAAGATGCTGACTGCGTATGTCAACGAGTCGGTTTATGACGTGCCGACTGCGATCGAGACGGTCGTCTCAGATCTGGCTAGTCAGGGTGGGCGGTGTCGCGAGTTTCCCAGCTTACTTTCGGACTATCGGCAGCGTCGACACGAACTAGAAACAGATCCAACCATGTCGCAAGAAATCTCGTCAATACTTGCGCGTACGGTTTTGAGAGTTGGCCTGCGCGTCGCTGGAGATATTCCCGTACTCGGAGCGGTTGCGAAAGAAGTGAGCGGGGACGCTGTCGCGGGTCAGTTCGAAAAGCTTCGAGACTTTCTGGTTGGAAAGTTCCGAAACTATGAGGACGTGCGATTAATTCTGTCGCCAGTTGAGGTGTTTACCACAGCACTCGTTCGCGACTTGACGGCTATTGCGAGCAGTCGATCATTTGCGCTATTTGTTGACACCTACGAACAGACTGGCGCTTTTCTGGAGCGTTGGCTGTTGGACCTCCTTGCGGGCCGATATGGACAATTGCCAGGTAATTCTCTAATTACGATCGCAGGACAAGGCGCTCTGGACGCGAATCGATGGAGCGACTACCTGCCGATTCGGACTGACTATCCGCTGGAACCTTTCACCAATTCCGAAGTGTGCCAACTTCTCAACGACCGAGGCGTTACCAATGCCGAAGTAGTTGAGGTAATCCTGGAGCTATCGGGACGCCTTCCAGTCTGGGTGGCCGCACTTGCGAGCGCTCAGCCGGAGGCTGTGGACGCGATTGATGACCCCAGTGGCAGTGCGGTAGAACGATTCCTGAAGTGGGAATCTGACCAGAACCGCCGCACTGCTGCAGTTCATGGTGCACTACCTCGTCGGCTAGATCGGGACGTTTTCGCGGCAGTCGCGGGTTCTCAGTCCGCTGACGAGCATTTCGCTTGGCTTCGGAAGTTGCCATTTGTGATGGAACAGGCGGATGGCTACCGTTATCACGAGGTCGTACGAACTGCAATGCTCAGGGTCCTTCGTCGACATTCGGTGGTCGAATGGCAGAATCGACATCAGAGTCTTACGGCACACTATCGTGCAGCGAAGGATTCTCTGGCATTATCCGGTCGTGCTGCCTTGAAATCTCGGGACTGGCAGCAATTTACACTGGAGGAATCATACCATTTCCTTTGCGCTCAGGCGACAGCTGCACTGCCGGAGGTGCTGGGCGGCCTCGTTGATGTAATCGCGTGGCATCCAACTTTGATAGGTCCATGGACGCAGATGATCGAGCAAGCCGGCAAGGAGACTAATAGTGCCGCCGTTGCGGAGCTGGGAAAAGCGCTTCGTGATTCATCATCTGCTAACAACAAAGATATTATCGCTTTGCTGACTAAACTAGTAGACGACCCAATGCTTGACATTCGACGCCGGGCGACGGCACGCCACGAGCGAAGCATTGCATACCGGGAAACCGGGCGACTCAAGGAAGCGCTAGATGATGCGAATGTAGCGATTGAGATCTGCCCGGATGACGGCTCAATTATTGCTTGTCGAGGTCGAATATACGAGCTTATGAAGCAATACGAACACGCGCTTTCCGATTTTGATCGCGCTATCGACCTTGACCCCAAATATACATGGGCAATCATTAGTCGCGGCAATACATATCGATTGATGGGTCGGCATCAGGAGGCGCTAGCCGACCTTGATCGCGCCATTAATCTCGACGCACGGCATGCATGTCCTATTGCTGACCGGGGTCATACATACTTGCTCATGGGACGATACGAGGAAGCAATTTCAGATTTCAGTCGAGCCGTCGAACTTGACCCGAGTCATGCGTCGGCCATTGTCAACCGTGCTCAAATCTTTCGCTTGTTGGGTCGACACGAGGAAGCGCTATGCGATCTCGATCGCGCCATAACCCTCGACGCAAAACATGTTTGCCCAATAGTTATTCGAGGTGAAGTTTACTTGTCGATGGGGCGAAATGAGGATGCCCTTGCAGAGTTCGACCGCGCTGTCGATATTGAGCCGAGATATGGATGGGCGCTATACCTGTCCGCACTTGCTATGCTTGCCCTTGGTGGCGCTGACGCGGCGTACGTTCGATTGCGATTGGCGATTGACTGTGAACGAGAAAAAATAGATACAGGCTCGCTGGTCAATTTGCGGGCATTCAATATTTCAGTTTATCAGCTCGCGCTCGGCAATAGAGAAGAAGCGTTCGAGCAGGTGCGCAATACTCTTGCTTGCGGTGCTGAACCGGCTGATATCCGAGCGGTCTTGCAGGATTTCCGTCAACTGCATGCTGTCACGGGATGCGATGTTGATGAGCTGACGACGCTTTTGACGTCTAATTTAGATTAGGCGCGTCATTGGCGTTAATTTAAACTTTTGGCGCCTTTTGGGCATGTAAACGCCGCCTCGTGCGTCCGGTCCAACTTCGCCGCTGGATTGGATTCTGCGCCGAGTGGTCAGTGGCGCAGCTGCGGCGCTCTTCCGCTGCGATGTGCGCGCTCGCTTTGCTTCTGCAGGGCTGGGATTGCGCGATCATCCTCGCATCAAGGAACCTTCTCTGTCATCGTAGAGGCATCTCCGAAACAGGTTGCCGTCAGGTTTAGCTAGACTTGCGAGTCGCTGGGTGCAAATACAGTCATTCGGTGCCAGGCAAAGTAAGGTTCGGAGTCGACGCTGTGGGCTGCGCAGCCTCGACCTTGCAGATGCAGAAGTCGATTTCGAAAGATTCCTTCGGGGAAGCTGTCACCTGACCGCGTTTGCACGATACCGTGCTGATCAACAGTGACCCAGCCTAATTCGTAGAGCGAGTCACAGCCGAAGGAGCACGCCAGCATCGCGACGTGCAGCAGGTCCCTTCGCTCTTGATCAGTGCAGATGGCGCGCTTTTTGATGTGCGCGGCGATGAGGAACGTCAGCGGGTACTGGTCTCCGCAAAGCGCGCACACCGCGGACGTCGCGCCCCGAGCCAGCAACTTGCGCAGCTTCGCCTGCTCGGTGCGAACCTTGACCTTGGCGACGGCATCGAGTTCGCCGAAGTGGAGATCTTCTGCCACCTCATCGCCGGACGGCTCGTCGAACGTCACCTCAGCGGGCGAGCCGGTGAACCGGGCGCCGGGCAGAGTCGCCAGCACCGCACCCACGAACGCGCTTCGGTGGCCCAGCTCGTCGACCGTCACCCGGACCGACCCGTGTTCGGCGAGCTTGTCCAAGCCGCGCTGGACCTCGCCGATGTCGACCACTTGGCCGTCGGGCGAACGGTCCGTTTTCACCAGCACGTGAGCGACGCGCACCTCAAGCACCGTGTTCGGGCGGCCGGCCACGGTCCGGATCTCGACCCCGATGAGAGCGTCGAGCAGGTCCTTCGCCTCAGGCAAACCGTAGGCTTTCACCGGCTGGCCGGTCGTGACGGCACTCGGGGCGGCGAGGTCCGCGGCGAGCTGTGCTGCGTCGTCGAGGCCGTATCCAGGCACGTCGAGCCGAAGCTGGATCCGCTTGCGGTTGTTGCCTTCCTTTGACGCTCCTGTCGGCAGGCCGACGCGGCCTTGAGCACTGGTGATTTCGAGTCGCAGCTGCTCGATGTCGTCGACCTCAGCGAGTTTCCGCGGTCCCTTGACAAGTGTCCGTTCCGCTTCGGACAGGCCGGACACTCTCGTGGAAGCAACCAGGGCCGAGAGCAGGACGGCCTGCTGATCGCGCAAGCGTGTCAGTAGCAACCTCAGTGCCGGAACGTACTGATGGTTGCGCGGACGATCCGCTCCGGCCGCCCTCCCGCCGGCACTCTCCAGCACCAGATTCAAACATCCGCCTGCGGCTTCCACACTGAAGTCCGCGTTCAGTTCGACACCGTCGTCATCACGAGCACGCATGCCATCAGCGTCGCACGAGGCTCCGACACTTTCACGGCCGGGATCGAGAGGCTGCTTGGCCGACCGACGTGCAGTCCCATGACAGAACGAGTGCCCAAGGACATAAGGCCAAAGGTGTGCGGCACGGCTCCAAGGGGCTGTTGTGCCGAGCGGGGATGTGGTGCCCATGCCTCTGTCGGCGGTTCGATCTCACGCGGGAAGCTAGCCGTCACTGAGGCAACTTCAAGCGTGTGGTTAGTGTGCAGCTCCGTCCTCGGACACAAAACTTGGTGAAATTTCCCCGGCGCGATCAGCGCCGAAGGATAGCAGCTCACAACCCGATGACAGCGTTGACTGTCGTCGGGTTTTGGCGTTTCGCCGGTTCCCGGCGGTGGTCGGCATGACCGGGCCTGTTTCCACTCTTCTCCTCGATGCCCGGCGGCCGGGGTTGCCGCTGGTCGAGGTTCCGGATCTGGCTCGTACGGGTGCGTTGCAGTACGGGCTGGGCCGGATCGATGCCCCGGGCCGGGTCTCGGACAGCTCGCTGTTTCGGGCGCTGGGCTGGGTTCGCGGTCAGCGTCTGATGCTCAGCGTCCTCGGGACGGCTGTCGTGGTGCAGCCGCATCCGGCCGGTCTGCTGGAAGTTCGTGGCGGCCGGTATGCCGTGTAGCCTGCGGCGGTGCGGCGGCGTTGTGCTGTGCGGGCGGGGGACCGGGTGCTGCTGGTCGCCGACCCGGTGCAACGGGTCTTGGTGGTGCATCCGATGGCCGCGCTGGACGCGATGGTGGTCGGCTACCACGAGACGCTGCTCGGCGGTGAGGACCGGTGACCACTGACCTGTCCCCGGAAGTCCTCGACGCGGCACGACTTGTCTTGTCCCGCATGGGCGTGGACCCGCTCGATCTGATGTCCACGGCCGCGCCGAAGCCGGCGGTGCCGACGTTCCGCGAGTACATTCCCGAGATTGCCGCCGCGCTCGCGCCGCTGATCGCCCAGTCCTACGGCTCGTACTGGAAGGTGCTGGAGCAGCGGTGGGGTGACCGGCGGTTGGACGAGCCGAGTCCGACCGAGATCGAGCAGCTTGCCGAGCATGCCCGCGTGCACGCTGTGGTGCGGCGTAACTCGCGGGGGAGGCCGCAGCGCCAAGGAGAATTTCATCGCGGCGGTGCGGTGTATCTATCGGCACGCGGAGAACGACGAGCTGATCATGGAGATGGCCAACCCGGCGCGGAAGGTCCGCAAGCCGCGGCGGTCGCCGTTGAACCGGCGTGCTCTCTCGGATGCGGCGCTACGGGAGGTGAACGAGGCCGCGGCCACGACCGGCGACGATCCCGAGCGCGACAGCCTTCTCCGTCTGCACAGCGAGACCGCGTGCCGTCCGGTCGGCGCGCTGAACCTGCGTCCACGGGATCTGGATCCGGTGCAGTGCCTGGCGTATCTGCGGGAGAAGGATGGCAGCAGTCGCTGGCAGCCGGTCGACAATCCGGGCACGGTGCGGGGTGCTCGCTGTGTCGGAGTCGAGATGCACACCGGAGATGATGCCTCTATCAGCCCCGCGCGCTGACACCAACCCGGCGCACGCGACCAGTTCGATAGTCGAAGTGGCAGGGCGCCCACCGTGTCCGCACGACAGCGGTGACCGGGAGCGAGAGACACGACGAGGCGAAAAGAAGATGGAGGATACTGACACAGCGGCAACGCCACCGCCGGTGTTCCTCCGGTGTCGTTCATCGGCTGTGTTAGCGCGTGGGCCCCACCGGCTCTGCGCTGTTGTGCCCACACGGGGTGCTCTCAGCGTCGATATCATCTCGTTACCAAACGTGGGAACCTTCGTCCGGGGTGGGCGTCTTTAGGGGTGTTGGAACGCTGAAGCGCGGTTCCGGCGCTGGGATTCAGGGGAAATACTTAATTCACGCGGGGTTATCCGTGTGCCTATCAACTGGGGAATTGAAATGATTCGCAAGTCTGTTGTCGTTGCCGGTGCCGCCGCTGGTTTCGCTTTGCTTTCGCCGGTCGCGGCGCTGGCCGGGAACGCGCCGTTGCACCAGGAATCGCTTTCGGTCAGCATTTCCGGCAGCACGGTCACGTTGCACGCCACCTGCGCGAAGCCCAACGAGGAGGCGGAGGGGATGTACGGCCAGCACGTCGAGCTCGGCGCCGGTGTCATCGAGCGCGCACCGATGAAGGCGGACGGCTACAAGCAGACCGTCTCCTTCAAGAACTTGAAGCCGGGCAAGTATTACGCGTTGGCTTTGTGCGGCAGCGACACCGGTGGCAAGGGCCCGGCCGTCGACTTCACGATGCCCGCGCCGGCAAAGGAGACCGCGAAGCCGAAGCCGCAGCCCGCCGCTGAGACCAAGGCGCCGCAGGTCGCGGCGAAGCCATCGGGTGCTCCGCAGACCGGCGGTGGCACGTCCGCCGACGAAGGCGGGATCGGCACGGCCGCGATCGCCGGTGGCGCCGCCGCAGTCGCCGGGGCTGGCGGACTCGGCTTCTGGGCCCTGCGCCGCCGTCGCACCCAGGCCTGAGGGCGCTGTGAAGGCCACGATCACGGCACTGTGTGAGGCTTGCGCGGTGGCCTGCCGCCAGGCACTTTGGCCGAGATCGTGGGCTTCACGGCTCTTGGTGGACTCGCTGTCGCGGACAGCCGGACGGCGTGGGTACCTGGTCATCGGGTCGGTCAAGAGGATGAGTCGTCGCATGTGGCTTTGAGTATCGCGGGCGCGTCGAAAAATGTGGCGCGTCTTTGCGATCAAGTCGCAAAGACGCTGTTCAGCGCAGTGTCGTCTATGGCCTGTCGCATGACCACGTATCAGGCCGAAACCGTGTACAGAAGTCGAGCTTGTACTCATACGCCCAGGCAGACCCGGTCGGTAACCTGCCGCCATCGGGTTTGGCCAGCATCGGATTCACCAAGGCGGGGACGGCCGACCGGTCGCCGCGAGGGGTGCGCGCCATGGCTGACCTCCGTCCTCACCTGCGGTGGCCACCCGTGAGCAGTCCGGTGTGGACCGTCGGCCGCCCCTCGCCAATGGTCAGCACCCGTCCATTCTGGACTCTCTCCCTGGGGGAGAGTCCACGGCTTGACCCTCCCACGCCGCGAGGCCACACGATGGGCTCATGACACAGCACACCGATTCCCAGTCCGATCTGCTCCCGGCCACCGTCCGCGAGTTCTTCGCCGCCCACATCGTCCACGACGCCGACACCGCCTCGTCGCTCCTCACCGAGGACGCGGTGATCGTCGATCAGGACGAGACCTTCCGCGGCCGAGAGAAGACCTACGCGTTCCTGCGGGACGCCGGGTCCGAGTTCGAGTACACGACCGAGCAGACCGGCGCTCACCGCGTCGACGACGCCCACTGGGTGGTGACCGTGCGGCTCGAAGGCACCTTCCCGGGCGGCGTCGCCGAACTCGATTACCGGTTCACGGTGCGGGATGACCTCATCGCCGAACTCGTCATCGCCAACCACACGGCCTGACCGAACCCACGTCATCTCAATCTTCGACGGAGAAAAATCATGAAGACTTGGTTCATCACTGGTGGGACGCCCGGAGGGTTCGGTCTGATCTACGCCGAGGCCGCACTGGGCCAGGGCGATCGAGTCGCGGTGACCGTGCGTCGGCCTGCTGAGCTGCGGGAATGGGCTGAGCCTTACGGCGACCGCGTGCTGGTTCTTGAGCTCGACGTCACCGATGCCCAGCAGGTGCGTGCGGCGGTCAAGGCGGCGGAGGAGCGTTTCGGCGGAATCGACGTGCTCGTCAACAACGCTGGCCGCGGCTGGTTCGGCTCGATCGAAGGGGCCCCTGACGAGACGATCCGCCGCACGTTCGACCTCAACCTGTTCGCCGTGGTCGACGTGGTGCGTGCGGTCCTGCCGGGTATGCGGGCACGCGGTGGCGGCTGGATCGTGAACATGTCGTCGGTGGCGGGCCTCGTCACCGCGCAGGGGTTCGGCTACTACTCGGCGGCGAAGTTCGCGGTCGAAGGACTGTCGGAGACGCTGCGGCTCGAGGTCGAGCCGTTCGGTGTGCGGGTGCTCGTCGTAGAGCCGGGAGCAACACGCACCAAGGCCTTCGCCGGCTTCCAGGACCAGCCCGTCAACGAGGTCGTCGACGCTTACGTGCCGATGGTCGAGAGCGTCAAGGCGGCGTTCGTGGACCACAACGGCAAGCAAGAGGGCGATCCCGTGCGGGGAGCGCGAGCCGTGATCAGCGCTATGAACGCACCCGTTCCGCCGCGCCGGATCGTGCTCGGCAACTCCGGCTACGACGTCGTCACCGCGATGCACGAGAACGCCCTCGTGGAGCTACGCGCCAACGAGAAGCTTTCACGCAGCACGGACTTCTAGCCCAACGGCTGCGGACCGCTCGTGCTCGCGCAGGTACGCGCCGGGGACGCTCCGCCTGCCGGCGTGGTGTGCGCGGCGAGTCGACGAGTCGGACGCCTTCCAGGCCTACACCGCTTCGCTGCATACACGGCTGACGACGATCGGCGTGTCGACAAAGCCCACTACAACAGTAGGCCGAGGACGCTAGCGGAAGTCGCGAGAAGCTCCCAGAGCGATGTCGCAGTATCTGATGCCGCTCGCGCGGGCCTTCACATGCCGGGGCTGCTGGGCTGGTCGTCGGGCTTGTCGGTGGGGGCCTCGTGCAGGGGGACGATCGCGCCGGAATCGGTGGCCGTGAGGGCGTCGATGACGCGCGTGGCCTGTTCTTGTCACCGGTGCACCGCCGCAACGCGGTCGGCGGCGGGCCGTCCGGGCCTCGGGGCCGCCGATGAGCTCGGGCGCGTAGAGGTCTTTCGGCCACACCGCCACGGGCGTGTCGCCGAGGATTTCGGACAGCAGCACTTCGGCGGGCCGGATCAGCTCGTCCGGAGGAAAGCCTGGTTGTCCTCGTAGCGCGTCGGCTTCTGCGGCGGGCCAACGCCGGTTCCAGGGTCCGGCGGACCCGAACCGCCCTCGCCCGAACAGCGTGACGTCGCTGAAACCTGGCACCCGATGGTGATCCAGCACCCGGTAAGGGGTGTGCTGGATGAACGTCATCTAACGCCCCAAAACCCACACACCCCAGCCGATCGGCGTCGTGAGCGCGCCTCACCAGCCAGCCACACTTGGCCTTCCGCGCCTCAGAACCGGCGGGAGCACTCACGAGCAACGCCGGGCTGCTCAGCAGCTGTACCAGTAGGACCAGCCTTCGGGCACGCGGTAGCTGACGCAGCGATAGCGGCCGCCGGAGATGGCCTTCACCTGCCGCGAGCTCGGCTTCCGGTACGCGCCGACCATTTTGTCGGCGACCCCGTTGGTGAGCTGGACCGGCTGATGCCCTGGCCAGACGTGCATGACCTTGCCGACCTCGATGAAAAACGACTCATCCGGCCGCCCGTCACCGGTCCAGTCGGCATCCATGACCGACGTGGAGCATGGGTAGATGAACCTGTAGCCGGGTCGTTCCGCCATGCAGGCTGTCTGCCCGTCCTGCGACGCCTGCGCGGCAGGAGACATCATCAGGCTGGCGGCCGCCGCGGCCGCGAGCACGAGAATCCTGGCGCGCCTCATCAGCAGCCACCGCAGCCGAAGGGGTTGTTCGCGGGCTTCGTGTAGTACTTGTTGCCTGGCTTGGTGGAACCCCAGAACACGATCTGCACGCTCTTGATGAACTCCGCGTACCCGATGCGCATGTTCCCGTACAGCTTGCACGATTTCTCGAACTGCCTGACCCGCATCTCCGTCGGCGCGAGCCGGCTGGTCCCGTCCACCATGTTGACGCGGAAGTACGCGACCGCCTCATTGGTGTTCCTGGGATCCCCGTCGCACAACGTCACGGAGATATGGTCCATGTAGTTGGCCGATTCATAGGTTCCTCCCCAGGTCACCAAGATCCCGCCGCCATCGCCGCCGGGATATGTCTGCGCGTACGCGGCCTGCGGCACGGCGACCAAGGCCGCCGGAATCGCCACCGCCCAAACCGCACTCGCGATCGCCCGTTTGACTCCCATTTCAGCACCTTCCCCAAGTTCCGGACTGAGGCAGCCGCCAAGGACCCCTTCCCCGATTCCCAGGCGGCATCAGGCGAAACCATGCCGACCCGCCTGCCCAGATCCCGCCCAGATCCCGCCCCGGGCGGGGCCGCCACCCGGAAAGCCGGTCCCGCCGGATCACAGCGACATGACAAAAGAGAGCCATGTTCGCGCTTTCCGCGAACAGGGCTCTCTTTCGATTCGGTGGGCGCAGTAGGGATCGAACCTACGACCGCTCGGGTGTAAACCGAGTGCTCTCCCGCTGCGCGACGACCTAGGTCAAGGTCACGGTGTTCTTGGCTTGTTCGTACGCCTTGATGCTCGCTTCGTATGCCGCGGCGTTGCTCTCGCCCATGATCTGGAGGACGACGACGCCGTCTCGGTAGGGCACGGCCAGCATGCTGCTCTTGGTGAGCCGGTCGCCCCAGTTGATGACGTAGGTCAGTTCGGTCGCGGTACCGGCTGTGACGGGGACCTGTTGGTAGACCTTGTTTTCCGCGCCGGGGAGAACGTCGCTGAGCGGTTCGAGTGCCGCCTTCGAGTCGGCGGTGCCTGTGACGCGGTAGATCCGTAGGGACCCGGCATCCATGGTGGGACCGAGCAGCATCTGACAGAGCACGTCGCCTTGCCGTGTCTTCAGGGTTTGGCGAACGCCGCGCCAGCCGTCGAGCAGCTGAAAGGTGATCGGCATCGGGCAGGCGGAGGTAGCCGGGCCGAGCTCGTTGCGTTTCGGCTGGGGTTGTGGCTGGCCCTCGACATCTGATCCGCAGCCGGCGGCGAGCAGCATGGTCACGAGAAGCGCGAGCCGCTTCATGATCCCCCCATTTGTCATCTGAGCATCATAGATGCTACGTCTACCAGGTTTGTTATCTGTCCACTGTCCGCACTCTTCCTCGCATCGTTCCGACTTCAGAGTCAGAACGCGCCGCCTTCGATGAGGATCAGAAGCCCAATCCCGATCAGGACGATGGGTGGCAGGATGTGTCCCCAGCGGGACAGCGGACGGGTGATGACCGGGCGGCTGGCGAACAAGCGGCCGCCACTTTGGGTCTCCGAATCCCGCGCGCGGCGTGCGCGACCCGCAGGCGAGCCGCACGTAGACCTTCAGATCAGCGCGTGAGTGGGACAGCGATTCGGCCGGGGAACCGCGGGTTCTCAGCTTCGTCGAGCATCGCGGCGGCAACGGTGTCCCGGCTCACCATGATGCGGAAGATGCTCTTGGGGGAGGCATCGAGCCCGACGGTGCGCCGGTCCGGGCTGATCGGTTTGTTCGACAGGGGCCCGGCGTGGAAAACCGTCCCGCCGGCTTCGGTGACCAGGGCGTCCGACTCGACCTTGTCGGCGACCTCCGCTCCGAGTCCTTTGAGGACCAGCCGGTTGAGCGCGCTTGCCACCGCGGCCGAGGGGCCTGTGCCGTAAGCACCCAGCCAAATGACGCGGGCGCCCGACGCCACCGCCGACCGGGCGCCCGCGGTCAGCACACCCGGCTTCGTCCCCTTGGGCACACCCAGCCCGGACAGCACCAGTTCGCTGCCTTCGAGCGCCGAGTCGATCTCGCTGGTGCGGAACACGTCCGCGACGATCTTGGTCAGCCCCGGGGCGTCCGGAACGGTGATCCGGTCCGGATCGCGGGCGATGGCCCTGACGATGTGGCCACGTTCGAGTGCCTGCCGGGTAAGGGAAAGTCCGGTCGGGCCGGACGCGGCGAGAACGGTGAGGTGCATGAAAATCCACTCCTGAGGGTCAATGCGTCTGCCGAGCCGGATTTCAGCCGAGGATGTTCAGCTGTGCCGTTGCGTCCGGGGCATCGACCGGATCGAGGTAGAAGCGGACCGCTCCGGCGCGGCCGTCCTCGACCCGGATGATGACCGTGCCGCGGATGGTCTCAACGACCCCGTCGGCCCGCGTGCCGACCATCTCCCACTCCGTCCACACCCGGTCACCGTCCACCACGGAGTCGATGACCCGGGCGTCCAGGCCGTTCGAATACCGGGCGAAGATCGTCGTGTAGTTCGCGCGAACCTGGTCGGCACCGCGGAAAGACCGATCAGGGTGCACCGGCATCACGCAGTCGAAGTCGTCGGTGTAATTGGCCACCAGCTTTTCGACGTCACGATCGGACATCGCCGCGGCCATGCGAAACGGAACGGCGCGCACGTCGTCGGGCGATGCGCTCACTTCTCTCCCGCCTTTGCCCGCGGCCCCCTTGGCGATCGCGTAAAGCTCGGGGTTGCCCGCGAAAGGGGCCTTCCGCACGACGCGGATGCGCCTCAGCCGCCATTCATTATCGATCCGCTGCAGGTCGACGTGCCAGAAAGCACGCACGACGAGCCAGTCGACCTCGTCGGCGGGAACGTGGTGGTAGGCCACCACGAAACTCCGGTAGGTGGCGTGGTCGCCCTCAACCTCGACGATGACGTTGGAGGTCGAATGGTGAGTACTCTGGAACCCTTCCAGCATCGCCTGGCTGGCGACCACGAAATCATCGGCACTCAATTCTTGTGACGGCGCGCCCAAGTGCTCGGAGACGTCCATCGTGACGGTGTCGGCGAGGATCGCGCGCAGACCGGCCCAGTCCTTGAGATCCTGTGACCAAGCGAAATGGGCCACGGTCTCGGCGACAGCGACCCGGTCAGCGAGGTAGTTGACATCAGTCATGAAAATTCCTTCATCGAGAATACGATCGGTAAAACATCGAGAGCGGAGTGCGTTTCAACACGGATTCGCGCGTGCTGTCTCCGTCTTGCTGGTGGTTATTCTTCCGGGTTTCGGCCGCCGTAGCGGGGGCCAGGATGTCCCCTCCTGGCCCCTGCCGCTGATATTCTTCGGTCATGTCGGACGCGAGCACTTTGGGAACGGTGTTGCGGGAGCGACGTGAACGCACCCAGCCCGAACAGGTGGGTGTCGTCGGTCACGGTCGCAGGCGCACGGGCGGCCTGCGCCGGGAAGAGCTCGCCGAATTGGCCGGCGTGTCGACGGATCACCTGAAACGCATGGAGCAGGGTCGCCGGAATCCCTCGCCCGGCGTGTTGAACGCCTTGGCCCGAGCACTCCGGATGAGCAGGGCGGAGTACGAGCACCTGTGCACGCTGGCCGGTTACGCGCCGGTGGAAGGGCGGGTGCCACGGCGGCTCAGTGATGGCGCGCGCCGGCTCGTGGACCGGATAGAGAGCACGCCGGTGTGCGTGCTCGACGCCACGTGGACGGTCGTCGGCTGGAACCAGGCTTGGCAAGCGCTGGCCTGCGGGGTGCCCTCGCTCCACCCGCGCGAAGGCAACATCCCCTGGCGGGTGTTCGTCGGCCAGGGCGGCCAGGTGCGGCGATCCCCAGGTGACGACGCGCGCTTCCAGCGCCTGCTGGTGGCCGAGCTGCACGCGGCCTCGACCCGCTACCCCGCGGACGAAGACCTGGCATCGTTGACCGCCGACCTCCAGCGCGCCAGCTCCGTGTTCGCCGAGCTCTGGGCGAGCACGCCCACAGCCGGGCAGCACGACAGCCGGATGCTGGTGCCGCATGAGGATCTGGGGCAGATCGCGCTGGACTGCGACACCGTCCACATTCCCGACGGCGATCTGAGGGCGGTGGTGTTCACGGCAGACCCGGGCTGACGAACACTTCGGCCGGTGATCACTTCCCAGCGCTGCTTCCTGACCGGGCCGATCGTATCCTGCTGGTCACGACGTGTCGCGTGCCCTGTGGTCACCCACTCACGAGGCCGCGGGTGGGGGAGTCGGGACGAGGTGGTCGAAGGCCAGGCCGCTCGAAGCCTCGCCCCGGCCGATGCCCCGCCGAGCGCTCAGCCAGACCACGACCCGGCCGTTACGCCAGCGCGTGCGGTTGTAGGCCAGAGTGAGCCGGGTGCCGGACGGCGGCACTTCTTCCTCGTTCACGAAGTAGGACCGCTTCGGAGCGGTGTCGAGACCTTCGCGCAGCAGCGACGTGCGGGGGCGGACGGGCTTGGCGTCGACGACGCCCGGCATGGCCGCGCGCTGGAGGCGGATCGAGCGTTTGCCCGCGTCGGCGTGGACGGCGACGAAGGGGATCCAGTTCTCCGGCACCGAGTTCATGGCCTCGTACGCGACGGGGGCGCGGGGGTCGGTACGCGGCGGGAGCGGGTCGAGGCTGAGGCGGTGCGCGAGGAGTTCGGCGGCGGCTTCGCTGCCTCGGCGGGGTTCGCCGGTGGCGAGGGGGATGGTCTGCTCGATGCCCCAGACCAGGTTGGCCTGCTCGTCGCGGACGAGGAGGACCTCCTCCAGCACGGGCCCGTCCGCGACCTTCGGGACGCTCGGGGGTAGGAACATGGCGGTGTCGGCGGGGATGTCGTCGGTGCCGATCGTGTCGAGGGTGAACATCGACCAGCGTCGCCAGTCCTCGTCCCTGCCAGCCACCGCCGGGGTGATCCACTGTGAGATCCCGAAGACGTCGGTGATCGACAGGCCCTGGATGTCGGCGAGCGTGCCTGCGGGCAGATCGCACGGCAGCTGGTACCAGTCGTTGCTGAACACCAGCGCGAACTCGAGGAAGATCAGCCGCGCGAGGTCGGTGCTGTCCGGCCGGACCGCCGCGAAGTTGGTGCGGCCGTCCTCCAGCGCCCACCAGCGTGGCAGCGGCATCCCGGAGTACCGCACCGGGATCGGGAAGACGGTGCGGCTGATCGGCGGAGAGGCGGGCTTGGCGCCGCCGACGACGGTCTTCGAGTCGATCGAGAACGCGTGCCAGTCGAGCTGGCCGCCTGGATACTCTTGCGCGGTAAGGACTTTCTCCTTGCCGTCCGTGGCCGCGGCGGACACCGAGAAGTGATGTTCGAGATGCGCGGGGTCCCAGGTGGCGTCGCTGCCTGGCTGGTCGATCAGGTCGTCGAACCAGGCGACGAGGTTCCGGCCCAGCTCGTTGAGGCGTTGGTAGTGCGGGTGGATCGGCCCGAGGTCGTCGATCCCGTCAGAAGCCTTGTGACGCGTGTCGTCCTTGAGATAGCGGTACAGCAGGTAGCCGTCCATCTGCCGCCCGGCGATCGTCTGGATCGTGGCCCACACCTCGGGATGGGCCACCCTCGACGCGTCGCTGACGGACTTCGGGTTCGGCAGCGCGATGGGGTAGAGCTTGATGTACTGCGCGCGGAAATCCTGCAGCTGGCCGAGCAGGAACCGGCGGATCAGCTTGAACCACCGGTGCCCGATCGTGAGCCGGAGGTCGAACGACACCGGGTCGGCACCGAAGGCGAACGGCAGCGGCCTGCGCTCGGCGACGGACTCCAGCGGCCGGTCCGGGGGCACGTCCTCGGCCGGGCCGTTCGGCGGCCGGAACCGGTTCGGCGTGCTGCCTGCCACCGAATACGTCGCGGTGACCGGTGAGCCTGCGTCGGCGCCGCGGAACTCGCCGAGCTGCCATTGGCGGG
The DNA here is from genome assembly GCF_900107045.1 of Amycolatopsis xylanica. Classification (GTDB taxonomy): domain Bacteria; phylum Actinomycetota; class Actinomycetes; order Mycobacteriales; family Pseudonocardiaceae; genus Amycolatopsis; species Amycolatopsis xylanica. The sequence continues at coordinate 66,041 of NZ_FNON01000011.1, read as the reverse complement.
TGAGCAGCCACAGCGGATCGCGGATCTCGGCACGCAGCGCGCGGTCGAAATCCTTGGTGCGCGGCCTGCCCTCCAGCCGGTTCCACAGCCCGACCGTCGGTTCGAGACGGTCGGTCAGCGCCTGGGGGAAGTCGAGTCGGCCCGGCTCAGTCATGGGTGGCCTTCCAGCGGAGGTTGGCGACGGCGAGGTCGGTGCTGATGGTGATCGGCTTCCTGGTCGCGGACATCACCGTCGCGGGCAGCAGCTGCGCGTACGCGGTGTCGTCGAGATGCTCCGGCTCGACCGCGCGCGCCTTGGCCAGCGCGAAGGTCTCGTGGATCGCGGCGAGCAGGTCGCCCGGCTGCCATTTGTGGTCCGCCGCGGGCGGCACGACCAGCAGCAACGCCTGGGGCGGCTCGGAATCCGGCCGGTCGTAGTGGACGGCGATGCCGGTCGTCTCGGTCTCGGCCGGGATTACTTCGGTCCACTCGTCGAACAGCAGCCCGCAATGCCTGCCGTTGCCCAGAATCGGCTCGGCCGCGTAGTGCGCGGTGAACAGCACGCGGTCCTCGTTGAGCTTGGGCTTGGGTTTGACGGAGAAGTCCATCGCGAGCCAGGTGTCGTCGTCGCGGTAGGGCAGCTGGATCGGGGTCAGCTCCGGCTCGGTCCAGCTGGGCAGCAGCCCGCCGGACCCGAGCAGCGCGTCGGCGAGGAAGACCGTCTTTTCCCACAGCCGTGGCTTTTCCCTGATCCTGGCCATGCCGTGCAGCCAGTCGTCGACGGGATAGTCACGATGGTGCGGTGCCTCTTTGAGATGGTCGATCAGGTCGTCGCTGGCCCGGCGGGCGTCACGCCAGTCTTCGGCGAGCTGCTCGGACGGCGTGAACTCCGGCACCGTGAGCACGTCGGCGCCGAGCAGCGCCTTGAGCGCGTCCGTGCCCGCCTCGGCCCGGTCCGCGCCGGTGACGGCCGCGTCGTAGGCGACGAGTGCCTTGCCACAGGCGGTGACGCGGCCCTCGATCTCCTTGCCCAGCTTCTTCGTCCTGGTCAGCAGCTCGCGGCCGTATTCGACGACCCGATCGCCGAACGGGGCCAGGTCGAGCCCGGTCTGGTCGAAGTCGGTCACCGGCGGCTTGGCCGAGGCTTCCGCGAGCAGGCCGCTCAACGTCGTCTTCGTCGTGACGGCGGCCTTCGAGAGTGCCTGGAGCTTGGTGTTGAACGCCTGGCGTTTCGCGACGACGGCGGTGCGCATCTTGGCGGGTGTCGCGTCACGAGGCCCCGGTGTGGTGGTGAGCAGCCGCAACGCCTGCTCCAGCAGCTTGAACCTGGCTTCGTCCGAAGTGGACGGTGGCAGCCTGCCGTACTGCTCGAGCAGCAGATCGGCGGCGGCCAGCGACTTGGTCATCCGGGCGACGGTCACCGCGAGCGCGTCGAGCACCTCGCGGAACACTCCTTGCCGCCACAGCGTCAGCTCGCCCCAGCCACTGCGCAGCAGCCCGAACCGGCCCGCTCCGGCCGCCAGGCCCGCGTAAGTACCGAGGAACGTGTCGATGCCGGTGAGCAACTTCGCCCGGTCGGGCACCTCGGGCAGCAGCGGCGTCAGCGTCGCGTCGAACTCCTTGACCTTCTTGAGCAGGTCGTTGAGCGACTCCAGCACCGCGACCGGACGCTCCTTGGGCAGCGTGACGGTGTCGTCGGCGGTGCTGTCGGTCGTCACCAGCCCCGCGCCGGGCACGAGATCGGCCGCCCGCAGCGGGCGCGACGTGGTGAACAGCGTGCGCAGCGACGCGATCAGCGGCGACAGCTCGAAGAAGGTGACCTTCTCCGGGATCCGCGTGGAGTAGACGATCTTCAGCTTCGCGTCCGGGCGCGGCTGGTCCTTCGCGACCACCACGCCGACGATCCGGTCGTCCAGATCGGTCAGCTCACCCTCGCCTGCGGACCGCACGGCCCAGAGCAGGTCGATCGGCTGCAGTCCGAGATCCTCCATGGTGACCACCCGGTCGGCGGGCTTCTTGGTGATCGGGTCGGTCCAGGTGACCCTCGCCGCCACCTTGGACGCGGGCGGCAGCATGTCCTTGAGCCACGCGTTGACCGCTGGCTCGGCGCGGCCACGCGGCCCGTTGCGCCCGAGTAGCGGCGCGCCGCTGTCCGGGCCGAGGCCCGGCGTCAGCTGCAGGCCGAACCGGTGCGTGAGCGTGATCCCGCTGCGCGGGGTCTTCACCACCTCGGGATCGGGCGGGAACCCCTCCTTGGCATAGGAATCCAGCGTCGCCGACGCACGCTCGGTGTTGCCGAGCAGCGCCTGGTGCGTACCCTCGGCGACGGCCAGGTCGCCCAGCGCGTCATGGATCGCGAGTAGGTTCTGGACCTCCTCGTTCATGGCCTTCTTCTCGTCGTCCGTCACCCCGGTCTCCGGCAGGCCGGTGGCGCCGAACGGATACGTCGGCGTGGCCGGGACGCGAGTGGCGCGGCGGACGAGTTCCAAGCCGTCGACGACGTTGCGGGCCTCGACCAGCTTGACGTCGTCCGGAGCGCCGCTCTCGGACAACTTCCCGGCGCGCAAAGGGAAAGCACCCCGCAGCGGCTGGAGGAAACGGTCCAGGTTCAGGTCCGGGTGACCCTCGTGCAGCCCGCGTTCGAACCGGTAGCCGAGCAACGCGCTCAACGTCTGGCCTTGGCGCAGGCCGTCCAATATCGAGAGCGCGACGCGGACCCGGTCGGAGCTCAGGTTCACCGCGAACGACTCCGGGTGCGTGGTCGTCCGGTTGGCGAGGTAACCGGCACGCAGCACGGCCGCGGTCCTGGCCTGAGCGGGTGACGGCGCGTGGATGTAGCCACCGTTGTTCTCGTCGTGCGGCAGCTCGTCGGCGCCGAAGACCGAGGCCAGCCCGTCAGGCACCGGCTTGGTGGGCAACGTCCCGTCCTTCGGCTCGATGTTCTCGAGCCAGCCGTACGCTCCGATGTGGACACCCCGCCTGGCGGTGCCCGTCGCGTAGCGCAGCTCGTGGAGCCGCTCGGTCGCCAGCCCGAGCCGCCAGGCGTCGAGCCGATAGGTCGCGAGGTCGAGGTGTTCGGTGAAGACCCGCTCCAGGCGGGCGGTCGGCAGCTTCGCGAGCGCGGCCAGCGCCCGTACCTGCTCGGCCAGCTCGGCGGTGGCGGGGTCGGTGCCGAGCACGCCGGGGATGTACTTGTGCAGCGGCTCGGCGTTCCCGGTGATGTTCGGGTCGGGGGAGTAGAGCTGCCGATAGCGGCTCTCGCTGGGCAGCTTGATCTCGGGATGGCCCGGCACGTCCGCGATGTGGATGAACGGCGGGTCGGCCGGGCTGGGCACGGCCGACCCGCGTGCCTGAGCGAGCCGCCGCCCGGCCTCGGCCCAGCCGAGCAGCACGGCGTGCCGCAGCATCAGGTACAGCAGCGCGGACGGCCGCGCGTCGCCCTCGAACCCGTTCTCCTGCCTGATGATCTCGAGATCGGCCGCGTTCGCCGCGAGCCAGGCCAGGTAGTTTTTCGCGGGCTTGGGGGAGTTGCCGATCAGGTCCGTCTCCGACAGCGGCCGGTCGTCGATCAGCGGCGGGATCAGCGGATGCTGGTCGCCGACGAACAGCCTGCCCAGCAGGTCCGGGTCGCCGGTGGCGCCGAGCCTGCGCAGCAGCGCCTTGATCGGTGGCGCCATCTGCAGCCGCTCGATGATCGAGAGCACCCGGTGGCCCTCACCGCCGAGGTTCTCCCGGTTGAACAGGTCGTCGACGCTCTGCGCGTAGCGCTGGTAGAACTCCGCGGAACCCGGGTGCAGCGCGAGGATGTCGAGCAGCGATTGGTGCGGATCGGTGTGCTCGCCGTCGAGATGGGTGACCTTGGCGACGGCCTTGTCCCAGTCCGCCGCGGCCGCTTGGAGCAGCGCGTGCAGACCGGGCCGGTGCGGGGTGCCGACCGGCCATTTCAGCCTGGAGAACGCCGTGGTCGCGATGACGCCGTACGGCTGCCTGCCGATCTTGACCGCCGGGATCGGGCCGCGGCCGGAGACGTACCGCAGGAAGAAGTCGCGGGTCTGCGCGATGACCTGCTCGCTCACGATCGGGTTGAGGGTGGTGCGCAGGAAGTTGCCCCAGGTGGCGGGCCACAGCGCGGTGTTGGCCGCGCGGGCGTCGGCTTGATCGGTGCGGTCCGCGTTGGGCATCCCGTCGAGGCTCGCCGGGTCGATGCCGAGCAGCTCGGCGAACCACTGGCCGTCCTTGGTGGACTCTTCGCCGGTGAACCCGGCCATGGACCGCAGCGCGGCCGTCGCCTCGTCCTTGGTGTGCTGACCCGCCGGCGCCTGCTCGGTGTTGTTGGTCGGGGTGCCCTGGGGCAGCAGGCTGAACCCGGCCGGGCTGTGCAGCTGACGGCCGAACAACGCGGCCAGGTCCTCGGCGTCCCGCTGCGGTGTCGACCGGCCGCGCAGGCCGAGCACCACCAGGCGGGTCAGTCCGTGGGGGACCCTGGCGTCGACCTCGGAGTACTTGATGCGCAAGCCCATGCCGATGTCGACCGCGCGCTGGAACTCCGTGAGCCACCGCAACGCGTCCGGCACGTGCAGTGAGCCGTCGTCGTTGATCTTGGGCTTGTCGTCGGCGCCGGGGTCGGGGCTGACCTCCAGGTCGCCGGTGATCTGGGCGCACGGCAGCGCGAACACCTGGTCGTCGCCGATGTAGCCGAACACGGTGAAGTGGTCGGGCAGCAGGGTGGCCTTGGCGGGCACCGTCCATGACTCCGGCGCGATCTTGGCTGGCGGAGGCGGCTTGACCACCAGGAACGCCACGACCACGTCATTGCCGGGTGTCACGGCCGCGGCGTCGATCCCGGCCGGCCGCCGCGCCCGGATCGCCGCGGCCCGGTCCGGTCCGACCGCGGCGCGCAACGCGATCTCGGCATCGCGGAGCCGGGCCCGGTCGCCGTGCGCCCGCCAGACCGCGGTCCAGTAGGCGACCGAGGGTGCCCGGTCGCCCGCGGCGACGGCCTGCTGCCCGAACACGATGAGCACCGTCGTCGTCGCCTGCACCCCGGCAGGCTTGTCCGCCGGATTGTCGGGCCGGTGATCGCGCAGCAGCCAGGTCGCCCGGCCTGCCGGGATCCGCCCGGCGAGTTCCTGCCAGGCGGCCTGCTCGCCCGCGGCGTTCCCGCCGGCGCGCCAGAACGCGATCCAGTAGGCGTCGAGCGCGCGCAGTTCCGCCTGGGTGGGCAGTTCCTCGATCTTGTCGATCGACCAGTCGTCCGGGAAGATGCGGACGAGCAGCTCGGTGGCGGTGAACCGGGTCTCGACGCGGACCGGCCCGAGCAGCACCGGGAAGTCGTCGCTGACTGGGTCGGTCATTTCGGCAGCATCTCCTGTGCGTGAACGGCCATCAGCACGGGCGCCTGGAAGAGGATGTAGGCGATGTCCGCCGCGCTCAACCGGCCCGACCAGGTCGGGATCGCGGTGTCCTCACCGTGCTGAGCTTCCTTCTCGACGTCGTCCACCGCGTCGCTGAGATCCACGATGGACACTTCGGCGGCACCGTCGAGCTTGATGAACCCGTTGCGGCCACCCGGATCGACGTTCTCCCAGGTGAGGTCGTTCCAGGTCTCCAGGTCGGTCGGCTTGCCCTCGTCGACGCCGAACCGCGGTTCGCCCGGCCGTTCCTTGATGACGAAGAACCAGCCGGGATCGCCCTTCGGGTCCGCGGCGGTCGGTGGCCTGCCCTTGGCTTCGGTCTTGGTCAGGTCGAAGCCGAGCAGCGTCAGGTCCGGGTCCACTTTGGCCTCGTAGATCGGCAGCCTGATCTCGTCGAACGTAGGCTTGTCCGGGTCACGTGGCTCGACGGGGAACCGTTCCTGCTTGGGGTCGGGGTGGTCGTTGTCCGGCCGCCAGGCGGCCCGCTGCGCGTAGATGGCCGCGTTCGGGTACTTCTTCAGCAGCTCGCCCCTGATGACCAGCACGAGTTCGTTCTCCTGCTTTTCGCCGGGCAGCTCACGGTTGTCGTGCTCGCCGAGTTTGCTGAGCGGATCCCACTTGTCGAGCGCGGGGATGTCGTAGAGCTGTTCGCGGGTCGTGCGGCCGTCGCCGGGACGCGGGTCCCAGAACTGCCGGAACGGCGTGCCGCGCTGATCGGTCGGGTACTCACGCCACAGCAGCTCACGCGCCATCTCGTGGTTGAGGCCGACCATGAACGCCTCGATGAACTCCTGGTCGGTTTCGAGCAGGGTGACCGTGTTCGGCGGGATCAGGCCGAGGTTGGGCACGAACTTGTCGGTCGACAGCTGCCGCAGCGCCTCGTACATCGGCAGGTCGATCACCGGGTACGCCATCGCCTCGATGAACCGCTCGGCGAACGGCGCCAGCCGCGCCGACTCCATCTTCACTGTGCTGAGCAGGGTTTTCGTGACGGTCTCCGTCGAGCTGAGCTTGCCGAGCACCCGCGCGGCGAGCGGGGCGACGCCGACCGGGTCGCGCGGCGTCGTCCGTGCTGCCGCGTCGGCCGTGTTCCAGCCGCCGTGCAGGTCGCGCAGCGCGTCCTTGAACGCGCTCGCCTGCGAGCTGTCCCGGTGCAGCGGGTCGGCCGTCGGCGGGACGCCGGGCGCGTCCGGTGACTGCAGGGTGAAGTCGAAGCTGTTCGGCAGGCTTTCGACCGGATCCGGCAGCGGGACGGGATGCAGCTCGCCGGTCACCTTCGTCGACGTGACCACGGCAGGCGGCGTCCGCTTGGCCGCGGCGGCGGTCACCGCGTTGACCGGAGCGTCCATTTTGGGCAGCAGCGCCTCGACCGGCTTGTCCGGGCTGAACAGGCTGCGGACGAGCCTGGTGCCCGGCCGGGTGATCCGCCGCATGGCGGGCGACACCGGCGCGGCGGTGAGCTTGCTGACCGCCACCTGGAAGCCGACCGCGAGCTGCTCGGCGACGCCGTCGTCCGCGGTGCTCACGACCGGTGTCGTCACCCGCGAGTGGGCGGGCGCGGTCAGCGCGAGCGTCCGGCCTGCCGGACGCGGCGGCTGGGCCGCGAAGCCCGCCATGGTCGCGGGCGAGCCCAAGTGCTTGTCCTGCAACGCGTAGCCGACCTCGACGGCGAGCTGCGCCGCCCGGATCCGCTTGTTGGCCTCGAGCACGTCACCGAGCTGATCCCACGCCGCCGCCATGAACTCCTCTTGGCGTGCTTGGACGATCTCGGTGCCGAAGTTCGCCGCGACCCGGAAGCGCGGGTCGAGGTTCAGCCGGTGCACCCAGTTCTTCTGCTCGGGCGTCGGCCGCAGCCGCGAGGTGCGTGACGGCCAGCGTCCGTACAGCGGCGGCGTGATCACCGGATCGACCTCGTCCGCCAGCCCGATCACGGCCGGGCCGTCCTCACTCGCGAGCCGGGCGTGCGCGATCGCGGGCGGGTGGTCGAGATAGTCGTCGGCGAGGTTGATCAGCTTGGCCAGCGCCTCTTGGAAGGGATGCGGGAAGGTGACGTCGGGCGGCACCTCGTGTCCCTCGGCCGCGGTGAACCGGGCGTCCCAGTTGTCCCAGATGTCGTTGTCGCGGGGCGCCCGCAACGCGCCGCCGAGCTTGAGGATCCCGCCGATCTTCGCCGGGGTCTCGATCGGCGGCAGCAGGGGACCGGCCTGGTTGTGCACGTCGAAGTCGAGCCGCCCGATCCTGTCGTCGGCGTCGACCGGTTCCAGCAGCCGCACGAGGTACTCGAAGTCGCCCGCGGTGCCCGTGGTGAAGGACCAGCGGTGGTAGTACGGCATTCGGCCGTCGACGTTGTGCGAGCCCCAGCTGGAGTCGAGCGCGCCCACCCCCGTCTGCTCACGGCCGAGCCCGGCCAGCCTGCCGGTTTCGAACGCGGGCACGAGAAACGCGTGATACGCGGTGCTCGGCTGAAGGTGTCGCGGGCAGACGAGCCGCGAGCACGCGTTGTCGGGATTGGTGCGCAGCAAGGAATCCAGCGCGTTCAGCGGACCGGACATCGACTCGGTCTGCACCGCGCCCGCGACATCGCCGTTGACGTGGACGTGTGCCCAGGCGCCCTGCTCGGCGGCGGACGGCAGCTTGGCGAGGTCCTTGATGGTGATGAACGGCAGCGGCCCCTCGGGAGCGCCGCCCTCACGGAACTCGCCGCTTCCGGGGTCCTGCGGGTCCTTCGGCCCGGCGAGCACGAGCAACGCCAGCCACGGCCGCACCCGGCCGTGGTCGCCGGGCGGGTCGGGGCTGTATCGCCAGGCGAAATCCTCTTCGTAGAACTCGATGTGCGCCAGGTAGTTCGGCTCGACGTTGGTGATGAACGGCCGCGGCTCCATCCGGGAGATCGCCCGCGGGTCGATCCCGATGACGTCACCGGGCCCGTACAGCTGGATCGGCCGGTCGATGGTCTTTTCCAGCGGCTTGCCGGTGAGTGCGTCGCCGCGCAGCTTCAACGCCACCGGGATGCTCGCGCGACGCTGGTCCGGCGCGGGCGTCGTCTTGATCTCGGTGCTCAGCCCGGTGCGCAGCCACGGCAGGAACGAGTACGAGGCGTCGGTCATACGTCGCTCCCGGCGGTGAAGATCTCCGTCCCCGCCGCCAGGTCCTCGGCGGGCGGGTTCGCCGCGGCGAGCCCGGCGGCGGTGGACCCGCCGGTGACGAGCACCTCGGTCACCGGCGCCTCGGTCAGCGCGGCGGCGGCGAACGCCCAGCGCCCCTCGGCGAGTCCCGCGACCGGCTTCCAGCTGTCGGCGCCCGAGTCGTAGACCAGCGTGCCGCGGTACCCGGTCTCGCCAGCGGTACCGCCGATCACGAGCACCTTGCCCGAGCCGAGGAAGATCGCGCGGTGCCTGCCGCGCCCACCGGGCAGTGGGTTCGCCTTGGCCGTCCACGTGCCCTTGCCCGCGTTGAGGTCGAACACCTCGACACTCAGCTTCGTGTACGCGTCGAAGGTGCCGTCGCCGGGGACACCGGGCGTGCCGCCGCCGACGACCAGCGCGGTGGTCGCCGACAGTTTCACGGCCTGGTGCAGGAACCGCGGCTCGCTGAGGTTGCCGGTGGCCGTCCACTTCTTCGTGGCCGGGTTGTAGATCTCGCAATACGCGAGCGGGGCGAACGCGCCGGGCCCGATCGCGGTGCTGCCACAGCAGACGAGCACCCGGCCGTCGCCGAACTTGAGCGCGGCGTGCCCGGCGCGAGCGTCGAGCATCGGCTCGATCGTCGTCCAGGTGCGCTTTTCGGGGTCGTAGATCTCCGCCGAGTTCAGCGCCCGGACGGTGTCGTCGGAGCGCAGCGCGAAGCCGCCCGCGATCAGCACGCGCTTGTCGTCGAGCAGGACGGCGCTGTGGCCCCAGCGGCCCTCGTTCATGCTGGGCACCGGTTTGGTGTCCCACTTCTTGTCCTGGGCGAGGAACACGGCGGCGGAGGTGAGCGCGGGGGAGAGCGCGGCGGAGCCGAGCCCGCCCGCGACCAGCACGTCGCCGTTGTCGAGCACGGTGACACTGTGCTGACGCCGGGCCACGGCGAGCTTCTCGGCGGTCACCCACTTCTTCGTGGCGGGGTCGAACAGCGCGGTCCGGTCGAGCGGCGCCGCCGCGGCGTCCGCGCCCCCGGTGACCAGGATCTCCTTGCTCTTCAACAAGACCGCGCCGTCGTGCTGGCCATGCCAGGACCCGAGCGTGGGGAGCTTGTCGGTGGCGTTCCACCGCGAGGTGGCCGCCAAGGTCGAAGCGGTCATGGCGTCGATTCCTCCGTTGTCGTGGTCACGGCGTGAACACCTCGGCGGTGCCGGTCGTGGTGGATGGCGCCGGCCTGCCGCCGACGGCGAGCACCCGGCCGTCGGCCAGCGCGACCGCGGCGAGGTCGGCGCGGCCGGCGGCGAGCGCGCCGGTGGTGGTCCAGGTGCCGGTCGACGGCTGGAACCGGAGCACCTGGCGGTACCCGGCCGTGAAGGTCGGCCCGGTGGTGCCACCGAGCACGAGTACCTCACCCGAGCGCACCGGCACGGCGGCATGGCGGCTGCGGCCACCCGGCATGTCCGCGACCGGTGTCCAGACGTCGTGGCCGGGGTCGTAGATCTCGGCGGAGGCGAGGCTGCCCGCGGCGATCCGGCCGTGCTCGGGCAGGCCGGTGGGATCGCCGCCGGTGACCAGTATCCGGCCGTCCGGCAGCGTGGTGGCCTGGTGCCCCGCACGCGGGCTGTGCATGCTCGCGACCGGAGTCCACTCGTCGGCGACCGGGTCGTACCGCTCGCAGAAGGCGATCGGCGTACGTGCGCCGCCGGTGTCCACCGCGCCGCCGATGACGAGCACGTGCCCGTTCGCCAGCGGCACGGCCTGGTGCCCGGATCTGGCGGCCGACATCGGCTTCGCGTCCGTCCACAGTCCACTGTCCACAGAGAACACTTCGGCCGACCGCAGCGTCCGCGTGCCGCCGGTCTCCCGTCCGGCCGACCCGCCCGCGACGAGCACCCTGCGGTTCGGCAGCACGGTTGCCGTGTGCTCCCAGCGCGCGGTGCCCATGGGGTGCTGCTGCGTCACGCAGGTGCCCGCGATCGGGTCGTAGATCTCGGCCGAGTCGAGCCCCAGCCCGCCGGTGAGCAGCACCCGGCCGTCGTCGAGCTTGGTGGCCGCGTGCGCGCCTCGCGCGGTATTGAGGTCGGGGCCCGCCGACCAGGTGAGGTTGACGGGATCGAGGAGGCCGGTCGTCTTCACGGGCTTGTCGTCGACACCGCCCGCGAGGAACACCTTGCCGGTGTTGAGCCGGACGAGCCCCGGACTCGCCACGGAAGCGGGTGCCGGATTGGCGGTCGAAGCCCAGGCGCCGGACACGGCCGGGGTGCCGAGCGCGTCCGACTCCGGGATGGGGTGCAGTTTCCCGGCGAGACCCGGGTCGGCGGTCACCCACTCCGCCACTGCGTCGGCCGCGGTCGCGAGGCTGCGGAAGGTCGCGGTCGACGGCAGCGCCGTGCCGGTGACGCTCGGCGGGAAGGCCTGCACGTTGTTGCGCCGGTACGCGATCACGAACCGCTGGTCCTCGATGCGCACCGTGTCCTCCGGCGGGAACGGCTGCCGCCGCTCGGTGTCCACTTTGGACAGCGGGGAGCGCGCGGTGCTGCTGCCCTTGAGCAGCTGGGTGAACACCGCCGGGCTGACGCTGACCAGCTTCTTCTTCGGCGGCGCCTCGACGGCGGCCGCGAGCGCGGGCGTCGTGGCGGTCTTGCGCGCCTTCTTGTCGATCACGATCTGCTCGTAGCGCGCCGCCCTGCGCACCACGCGCGGCGAGTCGATCACCTTCTTGCCCGCGGTCAGCTCGATGCCCGCGTCCTGCTGCTCGTACGCCGGGCGTGACAGCTTCGCCGCGTCGTCGAAGTCCTGGAACTGGGCCATCGCGAACTTGTCGCCGGTGACCGACACCTTGGTCAGCACGCTGTCCGCGGGTTCGACGCTGAACCGTTTGCCGTCCGACGGCCGCTGCGCGCCGATCCGGTCGATCCGCACCCCGAGCGGGATCGCGCGCTGCTGGATGAACAGCGTGCCGAGCGGGTGCAGCACGAGCTTGTCGGAGTCCGGCAGCTGCCGCAGCGTGACCAGCGTGCGGGTACCGCCCGACGGCAACCGCGTCTGCCAGCCCTCGACCTTCGAGATCTCGGTCTCGAGCAGCGGGAGCACCCGCACCGGCGGCAGTGTCGTGTTGTGTTCCTCGCCCCACGAGATGTCGAAGTCCGCCGAGATCTCGAAGAACAGCAACGAGATCGAGCCGCGGCCGTGCGCGCGCCACGGCGCCGGGCCTTCCAGCTGGAAGCGCAGGTCGATGCCGAACAGGCCGACCCCGAACGCCTTGAGCGAGATGCCGGCGGAGATGTCGATGACGAACGCGAACGGCGAGAACCGGAACAGCGCGTCGAACCCGAGGTGTCCCTCGATCCCGAAGTCGCTGAACCCCAGCCGGAGTTCGGCCAGCGCGCCGAACTGGACGGTGTTGCTGGTGACCGCGAAGTAGCCGGAGACCCGGATCAGCCGTCCCGGGGAGTTGAGGATGTCGATCGACAGCCGGGGCGGGATCTCGAACGGGAGCTCCGGCGGCGTGAACGAGGGATGGAAACCGCCGACCGTCAGCACGAAGTCGGGATTGTCGCCCCACGCGACCAGCAAGCCCATCCCGCCGTCGATGGTCATGGTGAGGATGCGCGACTCGAACAGCTGCGCGTAGAACCACAGCCGCGACCTGTCCACCTGGAGCGCGCCGATGAACTGGACCTGCAGCACCAGCAACGGCAGCTGCTCGGTCGGCAGTACGCACTTCAGCACGCCGAGGATGGCGACGTTGCCGGGCGGGATCTCGACGACGACGCCCAGCGAAATGCTCACCAGCGTCGGTGTGCCCCAGCCGATCTTCGCCATCGGCCCGATCAGGAACCGGCCGTTCTCCGGCGGGAAGAACTGCCGCAGGTCGGACAGGATCCGCGGCGCGTTGGCGACCACGTCCTTCGGGAACATCACCGATTCGATCGAGCCGGTGCGCACCCCGTGGCCGAGCGCGTCGAGGTCCATCCGGCGGTTGATGCCGATCAGGCCGCCGACGGCGAGCAGGGTGAACCCGTAGCCGAGCTGCAGCCCGCCGCCCCCGAACTCGGTGGTGATCACGATCAGCATCGAGAAGCCGTCCGAGCCGTCAGGCATCCTCGTGCTGATCAGCCCGATCGCCTGCAACTCCAGGAAACCCGCGAACTCCAGCGCGAGCGCGCCCGCGTACTCGCCGCGCTCGCGGTCGACGTAGAGGTACCCGCCGCCGGAGACGATGCCCGCGTCCAGCTCCAGCCCGACCCCGTTCGGCGGCTTGAACGCGAAATCCAGATCGAGCGGCCCAAGGTTCCCGCCGTCGCCGAGCTTCGTCGTGACGATCACGCCGACCCGGTCCACCGACGCCGTGATCGGCCCGATCGCGGCCTTGAAGCTGCCCGAGATCTCCAGCGGGATCTTGCCCTGGCTGATGCCCGCGTTCAGGTACAGCATGGTGACCTCGACCGGGCCGAGGTCCAGATGCGCGGGGATGGCCAGTTCCAGCCCGCCGCCGCCCTCGAACCGCAGGCCGCCCGACGGCGACCACAAGGCGTCCAGATCGAACTTCGCGTCGATCTTCCCGCCGCCGGTGATGGTGCTGATGAACCCGTCTCCCGACGAGAGGTCGATGAGCACGCGCCCGCCGTCGACCTTGATCTCGGCGGCAGGCTCGGCCCCGGCGGCCCCGTCCGCCTCGATGCCCAGCTTGACGGAGAACCGCTGGACCTCCACCCGTGAGCCGTCCGCCTGCCCGATCAGCAGCATCGGCTTCTTGTCGGTCCGCTCGGCGGCAAGCTCGGCCGAGGCGTCGATGTGCAGCGCGCCATTCGGCTCGAACGTGAGGTGCAACGGCGGCGAGAGCTTCGCGCCCAACCCCGCGGCGAACCGGGTCTTCGACGCGAGCGTGAGCTTCCACGTCTTGCCGAGTTCCACGGTCCGGCTGAAATCGGCGGCGGCCGGCACAGTGAACCGCGCGGCCACCGAAGGCGGCGACGTGCCCTTGTCGACCTCCAACAGCACCAAGAACGCGTCAAGGCTCTCGGGCCGGTCCGGGGGAGTCAGGTACAAAAAGGGCTGATCCCGGTCGAGCAGGTACGCCCCGACGCGCCGCAGTAGTTTCGCACCGTCGAAAGTGGACTTCCCGAAGTCGAACACCTCGTCGAGCATCCCGCCGGGGTTCGTCAGCAACGCGAGCAGCCGATCGAACCGCACTGTCCGCCTCGGCACCGGCAGCACGGTCGGATCGGCGAGATCGAACCCGCCCCCGACGGTGTCGATGATCCCGAGCATCCCCAGCAGCCGCGCCGCTTCCCGGCTCTTGCCCTCGACATAGGTGATCAGCACATAGTCGAGCAGCCGTTGCGGCAACGCCCCCGCTTCGCCCCGCAGCCGTGCCCGCTGCGCGTCGGTCAACCCACCCGAGCCGTCGACCGCCTGCTGCAGTGCCGGTCCGACCTTCCCGACCGCCTCGAAGGTGCCCTTGAGCGCGCCGAGCAAGGACACACCCAGCTCGACGATCCGCGCGACGTTCTCGCTCTCGATCGCACCGGTCAGGTCGGCGATGATCGGCCCCAGCCCGGCCGCCTGCGCGGCGGCGGTGGTGAGCGCGGCGGCCGCGGGCCCGATCCCGCCCGGCACCGCGAATCCCAGGCCGAGCAGGAATTCGTCCCGCTTCGCGGTGCTGAGATGCTGTTCGAGCGGCTGAACCGCTTTGGCGATCTCCCGTGCCACCAGTTCGAGCGTTCCCCCGGCCACGTCAGCCCACCTCCGCCTGCTCGTCGAGATCGGCCAGCCGGGTGCCGGGCAACGTCAGCACCAGGTCGCGATACTGCGCGATGTCCGCACGCAGCTCGGCGCTCCCGGCGTCCACGAGCACGTCCAGCAACCTGGAAATGCCGTCCGCCACCGGTTTCCCGCCCCAGGTCTCGGGAAGCGGTACCGCACGTCCCGGCTCACCGAGCACGAGCCGGAGCAGTTCAGGACCACGCATCCGATGCCAGGCCACGGTGACGCGGCGTTCGGCGTCGATCAGCCGTCGCACCTCGGCGGTGTGCCGCTCGATCAGGACGGCGAGTGTCCGCCCGGTCGGCGTCTCCTCGGCGCGGCCGCGCAGCGCGGCGGCCTGGTGCTCTACGGGCGGGTATGCCGACGCGGGCAGCACGAACTCCCGCGGAGTCGGGGCCGCGGCCTTGACGGCCTCGACCGGGTCCACCCGGCCCGCGCCCCAGCCCGCGAGATCTTCCGGGGGAGTGCCCGCGGGCGGCTTGACACAGGTGGCCATCAGCTTTTCGGTGATCTGGCTGTAGCTGAGCGCCGGATTGGCTTCGAACATCAACGCGATCACGCCCGCCACGTACGGCGCGGCAAGGCTGGTCCCGAAGTCGCGGCGGTATTTCAGCAGCAGCGGGGGGCGAGGCGTGACCGCCGTGACGATGTCGACACCCGGCGCGCACACCTCGGGTTTCACCCGCTGGTCGGCGAGCACGGGCTCCAAGGTCGGGCCGCGGCTGGAGAAGTCGCCGAGCCGGCCGGTCCTGGCGTCATAGGCGCCGACGGTCAGCACGTTCCGCGCGGTCCCGGGTGAGCCGACCGTCCGGCTCCGATCCTGCCGGTCGGTGGGGAACAGGGCGTTGGGCTTGCCGGTGAGCCAGGCGTGGAACGAGGTGGGCGCACCGGTCGTCTCGTGCAGCGTGACCCGCCAGGTGCCCATGCTCAGCGGAAGGTGATCCGGTCGTTCGACGCGGAACGCGAGGTGGCCCTTGTGGTAAACGCCGGTGTCGCCGGACGAGGCGACGGTGATCGAGTGTTTGCCGAGTGGCACCGTGTGGATGGCGGTGTCCGGCTGGAACACGGGTGTCGACTCGCCGCCGGTGGCCAGCGGGGCGGTCACCGAGAAGCTGAGCCGTCCCGGCCCGGAGGTCCAGACGTTGAGCTGGGTATAGGCGAAATGGAGGTGCTCGATGACGAACTCGACCGTGGTGTTGCCCGCGGCGGCCACCGTGCCCGAGCTGTGGATACCACCCTCGTTGTGATACCTCGGCACTCGCGGGAGCGTGGTGACGAGCGGAATCGGGTCGAGCGCGGCCTCGTTGCCCGCGGCCGCGACGATCGCCCGCCTGGTGGTGCCCGTCAGCCGCTTTTCGAGGAACACGTCCAGGCAGTCGGAGCCGTCGTGGGATCCGGCGTGCCCGGTGAAGCTCATGGTGACCACCACCGGCTTGGCCGCCGTCGCGCCGAAATCCAGCAGGAACTGGGTCCCCAGCATGACTCCGTCGTCGAAGAGCGGAGTGCGGACGATGACCAGGTCCGCGCCCGGCGCGCTGCCACCCGCGGTCGAGTGGCACGCGTCGGTGGACACCAGCGCGCCTGCCGCGACCGAGGCGGTGATGGTGCCGTGGCCGTCGACGTCATGGAACGGGAACTTCGTGTCCGAGGTCCGCAGCGCCTCGTTGATGTCGTCGCGGCTGTGGGCGACGCCGAAGGGCCCGACGGTGAAATCGGGAACGCCGCCCGGTGATGGCGGGTCGGCGACGCACTCGATGACGGGCAGTGTCGTGCTGTCGCAGGTGTCCGTGTCGAACTTCCCGGTGAACCTGATCGTGATCGGCTGGGACGGCAGCGGCCCGCCGCGCACCTCGATGTCTTCGGGCTTGATGTCCGGGTTCTTCAGCCACTCCGCGCGCACGGCGTCGCTGGTCGCGGGGAGGGGCAGCCGGGCGATCACCGGGGTGGGCAGCTCAGGGGGCGCGATCGCGGCCAGCGGCGCTTCCCAGCGCATGGTCATCTTGGTCGCGGTGAGATTCGGGGCGGCGCTGATCTTCTGAGCCGTGCTGAGGTCGAACAGCGCGGCGATGCGGGTGGTAGGCGGGGTGCCCTCGTGGGTGAACGCGGGGTGGAAGATGTCGATGCCGGAGTCGATCACCCCCAGCACCACATCCTTCCCGGTCACGGTGGGCACGGTTGCCGCGCGACGGGTTCCGGCCCCCTGACCGGGCTCGGCGGCGGGGTACCGCACCGGGCGCGACTCGCGGTTGCTCTGGATCGCCACTACCGCACCGAGTTCGGCCAGCCGGGGCAGATCCCGCACGGCGATGGTGCCCACGAGGATCTCGCCCGCGTCGAACTCGACGACGAGGCCTGCCTCTTCGAGCGGCTTGGTGTCACCGGTGAACTGGACGAGCACCTTGACCGGCGCGGGCCAGCCGGTGCCGCCCTGTTCCCGTGCGGTCTCCAGCGCGCGCACCTTCGTGGCCAAAGCACCGTCGAGCTTGCTGCTCACCATCCCCGTGCCCCCTCGCCAGGTGATCGACAGCGGTCAACGCTCCGCCCCGGAGACACGGCCCGTCAATGGATCTGCCCGATGGGGAAGCGATGTCGGCCCTACCGCGCGGCCGGGCAAGCAGGCGGTGCGGCCACCCGAAGGCGGGCCCGTTCCGGCACTTCGCGGTCACCCGGCCGCGCTTAGCGTCGGAAGGACCGACGAAGGGAATCACCATGTCTGACAAGGAAAACGACGCACATCACGTCGTGACGGTGAACGTCGCCGACCCGACGGCGCTGCGCATGCTCGGCAGGCGCGGGCTCGACCTGTTCTCGGCCACCGCGCGGCGGACGGCGACGGGCGCGGCCATCGAAGGCAGGCTGAGCGAGCGGGAGATCGCCGGTCTGCGGCAAGACGGGCATGAGGTCGAGGTCCATCCCGGCGTCGACACCCCGCCGCTGCCGATCGCGCCGGACACCGAGGGGCTCCGGCTCGCCGACGGGCAGGCGGCCGTTCCGGCCGGGTATTCGGACTCGTCCCAGCTGTACCAGCGGCTGCGGATCTACGCGGACGCGCTGCCGGGCGCGGCCTCAGTGATCGAGTTGCCGGAGCGATCGGTGCAGGGCACCAAGATCCCGGTGCTGCGCTTCCGGCGGGGCACGAGAACCGACCGGCCGGGGGTGCTGCTGCTCGGCGGCGTGCACGCGAGGGAACTGATGAACCCCGAGATCCTCGACAACTGGATGTTCCGGATGGCCTACGCGATCGAAGCGCAGACCTCGGTCAACTACCAGGGCTCGCAGTACGGCTACTCCACGATCAGCCTGCTGATCGATTCGCTCGACATCTTCGTGGTCCCGCTGGTGAACCCGGACGGCCACGACTACGTGATGGCCGCCGAGAGCCAGCGCTGGTGGCGCAAGAACCGCGCGCCGCTGCCCGTCGACCTCAATCGTAACTACGACTTCCTGTTCGACAGCGGCATCGGCACGAGCACCGACCCGAACTCGGAGGTCTACCGCGGCAGCGCCGCGTTCTCGGAGCCGGAGACCCGCAACATCCGCTGGCTGCTGGACACCTTCCCGCACATCACCGCGGCACTCGATCTGCACTCGTACAGCGAGCTGATCCTGTACCCCTGGGGTGACGACGACGACCAGACCACCGACCCGGCCCAGAACTTCCGCGTGCCCAACGCCGACCGCGGCATCCCCAACGACGGCCGGTACCGCGAGTACATCCCCGCAGGCGACCTGAACTGGTTCGTCAGGACCGGCAACCGCATGCGCGACGCGATCAGCAAGGCCCGCGGCCGCGCGTACACGGTCCAGCAGAGCGTCGGGCTCTATCCCACGACAGGCACCGTCGACGACTACGCCTTCTCCCGCCACTTCGTGAACCCGGCGCTCAAGGACGTCAGGCTCATCTGCGTCGAGACCGGCATCGCCCCGCCACCGGGCGGCGACGTGCTCGCCGCCTTCCAGCCGCCCGGCGAGGAACTCCGGCGCGTGCGCGACGACGTCGGCCCCGCGCTGATGGAGTTCCTGATCGAGGTCATGTGCCCGACCGGCTCCGACGCCCAGGTGCTCTCGGCCGCCCAGTCGGTGCTCGAACGGCATCTCCCCGGCACCGGCGACGCCCGCGCCCTGCACGACGGCCTGGTCGCTCAGGGCCCGGCGATCCTGCGTGCGCTGGGCGAGAACCCGCGTGCGCGCGTCCAGGCGACCACGGCACTGAAACGCCTGATCGCGGTGTCCGAAAAGGACCACGACCCGGTGCTGGCCAAGGACGTCACCGACAAACTCGCCGAGGCCGCCACGTCCGTAGCGGCCGTGCTCCCGGACTCGGGTGACCTCCTGCACGCCTTCGCCAAACTGACCAAAGAGGCCGAGGGCACCCGGCTCAGCGCCTTGCTCGCTTAAGCGCTGGGGGTCGTGAGTGTTGCGGCCGGTTAGAACCGGCCGCAACACTCACGACCGCTTAGTGGGTCGCAGCTCGCCGATGGTTCGGTAAACCGCCGCCACCACATCTGGGTGGCCTAGCGGCAGCGGTGGCGGTACCCGGTCCAGTTCGCCTCCTCGGCTGTGGGCGATCACCCGCACTTCGACACCGGCTTCATCCAGCTTCGCGAGACGGGCCAGGTGATCCGGTTCCCATGCGGGGTCGACGAGCATCACCGCGCGTACGGCAGGCGGATGCCTTGCGGCCAGTCGCAGTGCCTCTTCGGCGACCGGGCCCGAGGCTACGATGTCAACGACGAGAGCGCTGTCGTCGTCCGCGTCGCCGAGGAGCTCCTCCGCCGCGCTGAGCGCACCTTCCGCGGGAATGCGGCACCAGAGGATCTGCCGCTGATCCGTGAACGGACGCCAGGTCGCGGGCACCTCATCGTGTTTGCCGAGGCCTGCGGGGTCGAGCACGATCAGCGTCTGGCCGCCGGGGTCGCCGTCGGCGACGACCGGTGGCCCCGCGGAACGGACTGGGGACGCTGCTGCGTTTTCGTTCACAGGCATGTGAAGGCGCGTACCCGGGTTGAGCGGGCGCGAAACGCGGCGCCTGGGTATTCGCAGGAATGTCGTCAAGAGCGCGCTCACCACGGCCAAGCCATGGCGGTTAGCCCGGAAAGCGATGGGTATCCGGCCGCGACGGACAGTTCTGGCGAAGGAGGATTTCGTGCGCGCGATGGTGTATCGGGGACCGTACAAGGTACGGGTCGAGGAAAAGGAGATGCCCGCGATCGAACATCCGGGTGACGCGATCGTCCGGGTGGAGCTCGCCGCGATCTGTGGCTCCGATCTTCATCTGTACCACGGGATGATGCCGGACACGCGGGTCGGCATGACGTTCGGGCACGAGTTCATCGGCGTGGTCGAGGAGGTCGGTCCCGGTGTGCGGAATCTGCGGCCCGGTGACCGGGTGATGGTGCCGTTCAACATTTTCTGCGGCACGTGCTGGTTCTGCGCGCGTGGCCTGTATTCCAACTGCCACAACGTGAACCCGAACGCCACGGCCGTCGGCGGGATTTACGGGTACTCGCACACGTGCGGCGGTTACGACGGTGGGCAGGCCGAGTTCGTGCGGGTGCCGTTCGCCGACGTGGGGCCCGTCGTGATACCGGACTGGATGGAGGCGGAGGACGCGGTGCTGCTCACCGACGCGCTCGCCACCGGCTATTTCGGCGCGCAGCTCGGCGACATCGTGGAGGGCGACGTGGTGGTCGTCTTCGGTGCCGGGCCGGTCGGCCTCTACGCGGCCAAGTCGGCGTGGCTGATGGGAGCGGGGCGGGTGATCGTCATCGATCACCTCGAGTACCGCCTCGAGAAGGCCCGCGCCTTCGCGCAGGCGGAGACCTGCAATTTCACCGAGTACGACGACATCGTGGTGCGGATGAAGAAGCTGACCGACCATCTCGGCGCGGACGTCGCGATCGACGCGGTGGGCGCCGAAGCGGACGGCAATTTCGTCCAGCACGTGACCTCGGCCAAGCTGAAACTGCAGGGCGGCTCCCCGGTGGCCTTGAACTGGGCGATCGACTCGGTCCGCAAGGGCGGCACCATCTCGGTGATGGGCGCATACGGCCCGATGTTCAGCGCGGTCAAGTTCGGTGACGCCATGAACAAGGGGCTCACGCTGCGGATGAACCAGTGCCACGTGAAGCGGCAGTGGCCGAGGCTGTTCGAGCATGTCCGCGCCGGCTACCTCAAGCCCAGCGAGATCGTCACCCACCGGATCCCGCTGGAGCACATCGCCGAGGGCTATCACATGTTCTCGGCGAAACTCGATGGCTGCATCAAGCCGCTCATCGTCCCGAACGCGAGCTGAGAAGGGAAACGCCATGACCTACACGTCGGAGCGTCCGCCGCTCACCGAGTCGAGTGAGCAGCTGCGCGCCCGCATTCCCGGCTGGGGCGCGGACCTGAACCGCGAAGACCGGCCGTCGGTGCCGAAGCTGCTCCGCACCGCGGACCGGACGGGCGACGAAGGGGAATTTCCCGAGCGCCAGCCCGAAAAGTGGCCGAGGGAACGCTCGATCGAGCACAAGTTCCTGACCCCGGTGTTCGGCACCAGCTGCCCACCGCGCGGGCTTTCCGGCGCGCTGCGCAAGTTCTCCTACCGGAGGTTCAGTGAGGGCCGTGCCGCGCATTGGCTGCTGTTGCTCGGAGCGGACCGGGTCGACGCCTGGGAACACCATCTGCGCTCGTTCGCCACCCTGCGCCCGGACAACCCGGTCACCGAGACCGGTGTGCTCAGCGAGTTCACCCGCCACGGGATCTCGTCGCGGTTCGGCAAGAAGCGCGCCGATGTCAAGCACCAGTGGCTCGACCCGCTGATCGTCGCGGGGCCTTGGGTTCTGGTGGCCGCACTCGTTTCCTCGGCCGTCCGCAAGATACGACGCTCGCACTGAACCGCTCCACGGACTGGGTTTGGCCGCCACCGCGGCGGGTAGCCGAATCCGCATGACCGAGACCGAAAACCGGACCCGGCGGTATCCGCCGCAGTTCGCCACCGCTGCCGTCGGTGCCGTCTTCCTGCTGGTGGGCGTGCTCGGCTTCATACCGGGCATCACCACCGGCTACGAGGACCTTCACTTCGCTGGGCCGCATTCGGGCGCACTGCTGTTCGGCGTGCTCGGTGTGCTGGCCGCCCGGTCCCGGCGCGGCGCGCGGGCCTTCCTCATGATCGGCGGCGGGCTCTACCTGCTGCTCTGGATCTACGGAGTCGGCGTACCCGATCACAGCTCCGCCGACTTCGGTCCGTTGAACAGCGCCGACAACTGGCTGCACCTCGGACTCGGCCTCGGCATGATCGTGCTGGGACTGGTCACCACGGCGCTCGAACGCAAGCACGGCGACTACCCCGAACCCGAGATCCAACACCAGTGACGAACGCGGTGCCGGTGTTCGTGGCAGGAGCGGCTGTCCGGCCAGGTTGGATGGCTGCTCCGGCCACGCGGTGGGTATCCGGTCGAGGACCGAGTCCCGGACGGGACCGCAAGTTTTCGCCCAACTGGTACGGGGGAGCCCCAGACCACTCGAAGAAGGAAGGTGGCCCCGTTGACCGAGCCCAGTCAGCCGTATGACGCCCCGCAGGACACCGGCGCGCCGGATTCCGTGGAGACCGACCCGGCCGCCCTTACCGCGGCTGAGGACTTGGATGAGGACCGGCTTCGTGTCGATCCCCTTGATGAGGGCATGGACCCGCCCGAGCATTGGTCGGGTGTCACTAAGCACGGCATGACGCCGTGGGAGGAGGCGCACCCGCGGCCGCTGGGGGAGCGCCTCGCGGAGGAGCGTCCTGACCCGGTCACGGAGCTCGCACTCGGTGCCGAACCGTCCGAAGAGGACGCTGCCGATCAACGGTATGCCGAGGACACCGGGATTTCCGCCGACGTCGCCGGTGGTTCGATGGCCGCGGAAATCCGCGAGCCACCGCGAATGTCGACAATGGACACGGTCGATGCGGCACGACCATTCGGATCGGAACAACAAGAGCGGCTCGAACTCGACCGGGATCCGGAACCCGGCGGCCTCGACTCGCGTGCCTGGGATCGGGATGATCCGGACGCCACGGCGTCGTCCCGGGAGCCGGTCCAGCTGCGGCCGGTCGAGGGCGACGGCCCCCCGGTCGATACCGAGCCCGACGAAGTGGCGGTCGAGGCCGGTCCGGCCTTGGCGGCGGGGCCGGAGCAGGCGGCACTGCACGTCGAGGACGAGCACTGACCGTGCGTTGTTTCCGCCGGACGGGCGCGGGTATTCGCGGCGAATGACAAGAAGACGCGATGAACTCCAGCAGATGGCGGCGGAGAAATCCGGATATCCCACCGTCGTCGAGGTGGCGCGGATTGTGATGCGACGGCGCTGAGCTTCAGCAGGGCCTGAGCAACTGCTCGGGGCCCTGCTGGGTCACGCCGCTTGACGCTGGAGCCCACTTGGGGGTCACGCGAAGACTTCGGATTCCGCGGTGACCAGGTTGTCGGCGGCAGGCGCCGCGAGGGTGCCCGACGCCGTCATGCCGCCCGCGACCACCACCTGGCCGTTGGTGAGCAAGGCCGCGCCGAACCAGGCCCGGCCCGTCCGCATGCCGCCGGTGTCCGTCCACACGCGACCGAGCGGGTCGTAGACGAACGCGCTCAGCTGGCCGAGCACGAAATCGGCCGCGTCGAAGCCGCCTGCGATGAGCACCTTTCCGTTGGGCAGCAGCACTTGCCGGTGCCCGCCTCGGCCCCACGGCAGGTCCGGCGCCTGGCTCCACGTCCCGGCGGTCAGGTCGTAGCGTTCGGCGGTGCGGAGGCTGTGCCCGTCGAACACGGGCCCGGTGATGCTGGACGGGCTGCCGCCACCGGTCACCAGCACGCCCCCGCCGGCCACCACGGTCGCTTGGTGGGCCGATCGCTGGTCGCGCATCGTGCCCGCGGGGGTCCATGTCCCGGAGCGCGGGTCGTACAGCTCGCACAGCGCGAGGCTGACGCCCGAGGCGCGGCCGGTGTAGAGGTCGCCGCCCGCGACCAGCACCCGTCCGTCCGGCAGGAGGGTCGACGTGTGGTCGACGCGGGCGTCGGTCATCGAGCCGGTGACCGTCCACTTGCCACTGCCGGGGTCGTAGATCTCCGCGGTGGCCGAGGAGGCGTTCGACTGGGACGAGCGGTCGGTCGCGCCGCCTGCTACCAGCACCCGGCCGTCGGCCAGCAGAGTCGCCGAGTGGATGCACCGCGGTTCGGTCAAGTCACCGGTCGGCGTCCAGGTGAGGTGCTCCGGGTCGAAGATCAGCGCGCTCCGCAGCGCGGCGTTCGGCAAGGCGAACCGGCGGTCGGTACCGCCCGCCAGGAGGACCCGGCCGTCGGCGAGCCGGGTGATCGAGTGCAAATGCCGGGGTGACGGCATCGGCGGGCAGGCCGTCCAGGTGAGCAGGTCCGGATCGAACACCGCCACGTCGGCCACCGGGCTCAGCGTGCCGTTCGAGCCGCCTGCCGCCAGTGCCCGGCCGTCGGCCAGCGCGACCACGCCTTCGTGCACGGCGGTCCAGCACACCGCGGTCGGCAGATTCTTGGCTGGGGACCAGCTGTTCACGGGGTGAAGACCTCCGAGACGGTGGCCAGGACGGACCTGGTCTGCGTGATGAGGGAATACCCGCCGCCGACGAGCACGCGGCCGTCGGCCAGTGCCACGGCGGCGAAGGACGCTCGCCCGTCCGCCAGGCCGCCCGCGCCGGTCCAGACCCTGGCGAGCGGGTCGTAGATGATCGTGCTCGCGTAGCCGCTCGCCTGGGTCGCCTCGTCGGTGCCGCCGGTGACGAGCACCCGGCCGTCGGGCAGCGGCACCGCTTTGTGCCTGCCACGGCCGAACGGCATGCTCTCCGCGGGGGCCCAGCGGCCGGTCTCCGGGTAGTAGCGCTCGGCACTGGCCAGGCTGTGGCCGTCGAACACCGGCCCGAGCATCACACCTTCGCAGTAGCCGCCGGTGGCGAGCACACTCCCGTCCGGCAGCGGCGTCAGCTGATGGATCGCGCGCGGGGTGGTCATCGTCCCGGTCGGTGTCCAGGTCCCGCCGCCGCGCGGGTCGAAGATCTCGCAGAAGGCGAGACAGGTGTACCCGCCACCGATGTTCAGGTTTCCGCCCACGACGAGCACTCGGCCGTCGGGCAGCGGCGCGGCTTCCGCGCCCAGCCGGGCATCGGTCATCGGGGTGGCCGGTGTCCACGTCTTGGCTTCGGGGTCGTAGATCTCCGCCGTGCGCAACGCCCCGTTCGTGTCCGGCGACCGCAGGCACTCCCCGCCCGCGACCAGCACCCGGCCGTCGGGCAGCAGGGTGGCCGTGTGTACGGCGCGCGCTTCCCGCATCGGCGTGGTCGGCGTCCAGGTGCCCGACCCGGGGTCGTACAGCTCGGCCGTGGCGGTCGGCGGGGTCGGGTACCGCCACGGGCCGAAGATCCCGCCCGCCGCGAGCACCTGCCCGTCGCGCAGCAAGGTCAGCGAGTGCAGCCGTCGGCCGGTGTTCAGCGCACCGCGCGTCTCCCAGGCGCCGGTCACCGGGTTGAACTCCGCGGTGGCGGCGATCGCGCCCCAGTCGAGATCGGTGCCACCGGCGAGCAGCACCCGGCCGCTGTCCAGCCGCACCATGGCGTCCTTCTGGTGCAGGCCGCGATTGGCGGCTGGCACTTCGCCCGCCACCGTCCAGGCACCGGTCATCTGCCGTCCTCCGGCGGGGTGAAGATCTCCGTGGTCGTGGTCAGGGTGTCCTGGTAGATCGTGTTGCCTCGGTCCACGTACTCGACGCCGCCCGCGGTGAGCACCCGGCCGTCGGCGAGCAGGACGGCAACGGCCGCCCAGCGCCCGGTGCGCAGGCCCGCCGCCGCGGTCCAGGATCGGGTGAGCGGGTCGTAGATCTCGGCGCTGCGGAACCCGGCGGTCAGGCTCGGCGCGTTCGCGCCGCCGAACACGAGCACCTTGCCCGAGCGCAGCAGTACCGCCTGATGCCAGGTGCGCGCGCTGGACAGGTCGGCGTCCGCCGTCCACTGCCCGGAGGCCGGGTCGTAGCGCTCGGTCGTCCAGTCGGCGCCGGAGTTGAATACCCAGTCGTTCACCATGCCCGGCCAGCCGCCGCCGGTGACCAGCACCGTGCCGTCGGTCAGCACGGTCGCGGTGTTGTTCCACCTCGGCCGCGCCAGCGTGCCGGTCGGCGTCCAGGCGCCGGTGGCCGGGTCGAACAGCTCGCAGAACGCCAGCCCGGTGTACTCGCCGCCGCCGGTGGTCGCGATGCCGCCGATCACCAGCACCCGCCCATCCGGCAGCAGCACGGCCTGATGCCCGGAGCGCCGGTCGGTCATCGGGCCGGTGGCGGTCCACGTCTTGGCCACCGGGTCGTAGATCTCGGCCGAGGACAGCGTCGTGCCGTTGCCCGGTGAGCGCACGCCTTGCCCGCCGGCGACCAGCACCCGGCCGTCGCCGAGCAGGGTCGCCGAATGGCTCCAGCGGCCCGCGGTCATGGTGCCCGCCGGTGCCCAGGTGCCCGCCACGGGGTCGTACCGTTCCGCGGTGTCGCTGCCCTGCGACGGGAAGGGCGCGCTGCCTGAGGTCCCACCGGCGGCGAGCACGCTGCCGTCGGCGAGCCGGGTGGTGCTGTGGCACCCGCGCGCGATGCCCAGTTCTCCGGTCTGGCTCCACTTTCCGGTCGCGGGCTCGAAGACCGTGCATTGCCGGAAGGTCGCGAGATGGGTGTCTTCGCCACCCGCGATCAGCACCCGGCCGTCGGCGAGCAGCACCGCGTTCTCCGCGACCGCCTGCCATTCGCCCGCCAGCGGCAGTCTGCCCGCTTCGGTCCAGTCGCCGGTCGCCACCGCCGTCGCCTCGGTCATGGGGTGAAGACCTCCACGGTGTCGGTGAGCAGGTCTTCGCCGATGGTCGGCGCCGACGCGCCGGAGCGGACGATCCCGCCGGCGACCGCGACCTTGTCACCGGGCAGCACTGCCGCGGCGGGCACCCAGCGGCCGACGGTCATCCCGGCGGTGTCGGTCCAGGTCTTGGCGGCGGGGTCGTACAGGGTCGCGTTGGGGAAGCCCGCGTCGAACGTGCCGTCGTCGGTGCCGCCGATCACGAGGACCTTGCCGGACTCGAGGCAGACCGCACGGTGATGACTGCGTCCCCAGGGCATGTCGGTGTCCGGCGCCCAGGCCCCCGTGTCGGGGTGGTAGCGCTCGCAGGACTGCTGGCTGTACGGGTAGAAGCTCCAGCCGGACATCGTCGTGGCGATGTCGCCGCCGCTGACCAGCACCGTGCCGTCCTTGAGCTGGGTGGCCTGGTGGCCCTTGCGCGGCGAGGCGAGACTGCCGGTGGGCGCCCAGGTGCCGGTGGCGACGTCGAACAGCTCGCAGTACCCGAGTGGCGCGTACTGGCCGATCCCGGCGGACACGATGCCGCCCGCCAGCAGCACCTTGTTGTTCTTGGTCAGCAGCACCGCCGGGTGCCCGAACCGGGCGTCGATCATCGGGTCTTTGGTCGGCGTCCATTGGTCGGTGCCCGGGTCGTAGATCTCGGCCGTGCGCAGCGCGCGGTGCGTCTGCGGTGAGCGGAGCGCGCACCCGCCCGCGACCAGCACCCTGCCGTCGGGCAGCTTGGTGGCGGAGTGGGAATACCGGGCTTCGTTCATCGACGCGACCGGCGTCCACTTGCGCGCCACCGGGTCGTAGATCTCGGCCGACGTGATCGGCGTGGCGGGCAGCGAGAGCGGGCCGGCGATCCCGCCGGTCACCAGCACCTTGCCGCTGTCGAGCTTGGTGATCGTGTGCAGCCGCCGCGCGGTCCACAGTGGACTTGTCGGCGTGCAGGTCCCGGCGTCGACATCGTAGAGCGTCGAGTTGCCGAGCGCGTCGCGCTTGCCGTTCTCACCGCCCGCGAGCAGCAGATACCGCTTGTCGTCCACTTTGTCCAGCAGCACGGCGGCGCCGTCGGGCTGACCCCAGTACGCGGGCGCCGGCAGCTTTCCCGCCGCGGGTGTCCAGCCGCCGACGCCGGCCGCCGCCGCTGCCGGTGCCGCGGGCCGGTCGGCCGCGCCGAGTGCCGCTCTCATCGGAAACGTCATGGTCGAGCGGGCTCCTTCAAGGTGTAGTGGCAGATGAGCATCAGATCGAGCACGGCCTCCGGATCGACCTTGCCGTCGCGCAGCAGCCGGGGGTCGAGCTGGTTCACGGGCAGCGAGACCACCCACTCCTGGCCCGATTCGGCGAGTTCGACCGAGACGTTCGAGAACGTCACCCTCGGCTGCTTGGCCAGCGCGGGATCCGCGACCAGCGCGGCTTCCGGAGGGTTGACGCCGGGCGCGGTCAGTTTCGCCTTGACCGCCGAATAGCAGTCCACGTACCTCGCGGTGCCGTCGGGAATGAGGTCCTGCGACAGCACCAGCACGATCTGCGGGTCGTCGAGGGTGAACTTCTCGTCCCGGAACAGGTAGGGGAACCGGCTCTTGGCAAGCGTGAAGGTGATCTTGCCGGTGCCGAGGAACCTGTTCCACTGATCGGAGAACTCGCGACGCGCGCTGAACCCGCGGAACAGCCCCTTGCCGGTGGTGTGCGCCCAGCCGGTCAGCGCCTTCCGCAGTTCGCGGACCGCGGGCGCGGCCAGTGCTGACCCGCCGTCCCGCGCGGTGTAACGCAGGTGCAGGACGACATCGGAGATGGAGTCGTAGTCGAACTGGCGGAACTCGTCGGGCAGTGACAGCTGCCATTCGCTGACCGCGCCCGCGCCTTCGAACGGGAGGAACCGTTCGTCACGCAGGTTCGTCTCGAACAGCCCGGAGTCGTCCTGCCCGGTGCTGGTCACGATCGACTGGATCGGCCCGGTGTAGTCGCGGAACCGGGTATCCGCGCGCTGCCGTCCGTACTGGTCGTTCGACAGCCGCGGATCGACGCGCACGGTGCTGCGCAGCAGGGTCGCCGTGAGGTTGACTCCGGTGTAGGGCCCGGCCACACACGGCACGGTGATGCTGAGGCTCTTGATCCGCCGCCGGTAGTGGCCAGGGGTGTCCAGATCGAACAGTGCCTCCGGCAGCGACACGAAGCACTTCCCGGTCTCTTTGAGGCTGAGCAGCGCCTTGGTGTCCAGCTGTGCCAGCGAGATCCGCTTCGACAGCTCGAATTCTCGCGCGTTGGCCTCGAGGAACGCCGCGTCCATCCGGTTGAGGTCCGCGGCCAGCCGTTCCCCGGCGAGCAGTCCTTTGTGGAGGCTGTCCCAGTACCCGAACTTCACGAAGTTCGAGTCCTCGGCGCCGAGCTCGTGCCGGAACGCCCGCTCGGCCCGTTTCGCCACGTCGTAGGCGAGCTGGTAGGCCTGGAAGTAACTGGTGGAGAGCTGGCCGACCATCCAGTCGTAGAGCTCCTGGTTCGTGTACTTCTCGTGCAGGAACCGGTCGGCTTCCTTCGTGTTCTCGATCTGCTTGTCGTGGTTCGCCAGTTCCGTCTCGGCGACGACCTTGCGGATCTCCGCGCCGGCGATCTGGCTGTCGAGCTGGGTCATCTCGAGCTCGGCCTGCCGGGCCTGGAACCGCCAGTCCTCGAAGCGGCGGTCGAAACCACCGAGGGTCGAGGAGAGCGACGCCCTGCTGTGCTTCATCGCGGCGCCGGTGGCGATCGCCTCGGAGATCCCGCGCAGGCCCGCGATGATGTTGCTGCTGCCCCAGGTCGCGCCGATGGTGGTCGCGGTGCCGATCTTCACGTCGGGCAGCGCGCTGATCACGCTGGCGATCATGTTGAACGTCCTGGACGTCTCCTGCTGATCGAGCGCTTCGGTGGTGAGCCGCTCGAACGCGTCCTCCCGGTCGTTCGTGCGCTTCTTGCGGCCGTAGTACCGCTTCTTGTCCGCCGCGACGGCGTGCGACCTGCGGACGCCCTCCAGCACCTCGGTGGCGTCCCGCACCTGCAGCGCGCGTACCTGCCTGGCTGCTTTGAGCACGGAAACCTCGTGTGACGACCGGAGCCTGCCCAGTGCTTCGGTGTCCCGTTTCTCGAGTGCCGACAGCAGAGCGCTGCCGAACGCCTTGACCTCGTTCGCGAGTTCCTTGGCCTTGGCGACCATCGGCCCGAACCGGTAGTGCGGCAGCGGACTGCTGATGTCGTCGAGGACCGCCGCGAGGTCCAGCCCGGCCGCGGTCGCGCGGACGAGCAGGCTCGGGTCGATCGGGACGCCGAACAACGCGAGCGCGCGTTCCACCCCGTCGATGTTCTGCCCGTGGCGGATCTTGAACAGCCGGTCGGCGACGGTGTCCCAGTACCCGGCGAGCTTCTCGTTGCGGGGAATCCGGAAGTAGTTCAGCCAGGACAGCCCGACATTCGGCGCGATCGCCGGTGCGACGGTGTCCGCGGCGGGCACGAGGTTCTCGACCTGGGTGACGGCGGCGGCGTGGGGCGCCGCCTGCAGTGTGCGGTAGCTGGCGGGGGCGGGCACTCGCTCCGGCACGTCGTCGGGCCTGCGGCCCAGCAGTTCGGAGGCGAGCAGGTAGAGCTGGCTGGCCGCGTTGATCGATTCCAGCGTGTCCTGCCGGAACAGCTGATCACCCCAGGCGATGAGGTTGTCGAGGTACTTCATCACCACGGCCTTCTGGTAGGCGGTGGTGCGGAGCTGGGCGATCGCGTCCGGCTGGAACGGATGCCGCAGCCAGTTCTCGACGGCGCCCGCCTCGGCGGAATCCCCTTCGGCGAGCCGCTTCAGGATCTGCTCGATCCGCTCGCGGTAGTAGGTGATGTCCATGTTCGGCGCGATGAACGGCTTCGTCTGCCAGAACCGGTCCGGCGCCGGGCCCGGGCGCCGGGTGGTCGGGTCGAAGATGAGGTGGAACCAGCGCTGCGCCTCGGCGAAGCGCTGGTTGACCGAGAGCCGTTCGGCCACCAGCAACGGCGAGTGGAAGAACAACTCCCAGTTGTACGGCGCGTACGGGGTTCCGTAGGTGAAGTCGACCTCTTCGATCGGATACGGCTGCTTCACATAGTTGGCGTTCGGCGGGATGTATCGGGAGGTGAAGTTGTCGGCACGCAGGAGCTGGGTCTCGCGGCTGAGCACCCCCGGGATACCGGAGCCACCCAGCACTTCGATGAACCTGTTCACATAGGGGTGATAGAAGGGGATGAACTCGAACGACGCGCTGATACCCGTCGTCACGTCGGGGTTCCACACCTCGGCCGCAGAGCCGACGACCTGGTAACTGCGCTGGTCATCGGTGAAGAATTCGTTGAAGAGCCGATAAGGCTCATTCAGGTGCGTCGAGGCCAGCACGTCGATCCAGAGCGGGTCGGTCTCGAACTCCGGCATGAGCGGGCGCAGTGGCCTGCTGAGCTTGGAGGTCACGGCGTTGGCGACGAACTCGTTGTTCTCCGTATGGGTGTCCGGCGGCGCGAGCACGCCCGGCGTGTACCGGAACAGCCCGCCGAGGTCCGCCGTCCACCGGAATGGTGTGACCGTGACCGAGCCGGTGCGCAGGCTGAGGTCGAACCTGCCGACGACCCAGCCGGGGACCCGGCTCGGAGTGTCGGTCACCGGATCGTTGTACACGCACTCGAGCCGGAGGGTTCCCTGGTAAATGTTGGCTTGGAAGCGATACGGGGCGGTGGCACGCGGGTCGAAGCCGGTCGATTTCGCGGGGATGTACTGCACGTAGTTCGTCTGCAACGTCTTGCTGGCTATCTTCTTCGGCTGCCAGCGGCCGTTGAAGTACTGGGTCCAGTTGAGCTGCAGCTTCCAGTATTCGGCGGGCCCGGGGATCGGGGAGCTCGAGTTCGGCACGATCGGGACGGAATCGGCCGCCTTGGTGAAGCTGATCCAGAACAGGTACAGCCTGCCCTGGAACATGGCGGGCGCCGGCGTGTTGCCGTCGAGATCCAGGTCGATCCGCTCCCAGGGCCGCCATTGGCCTTCACTGCGTTCCCGGAAGTAGTAGGTGTAAGGCGCCGATTCGGTGCGGGCGAAGAGGTAGCTCCCGGCCTGGCCGCAGGGCAGCAGGCGGTCGACCCCGTCGAGCTTCTCGAGATAGTTGCGCACCGAGGTGTCGCCGGTCTCGTCCGTCACCTCCTGCTGCATCAGCTCGCCTTCCAGCTCACGGAAGAAGGGCGACTTCCCCTTGCGCAGATCGGGTTCGAAGTAGTTCTCCGGGTAGAGGAAGACCTTCTGGTTGGCTTCCCAAAGCCGGTACTGCTTCATCCATTCCCACTGGGCCCACAGGTCGCCGCTCGTGGTGGTGACCTGGTTCTCCAGATTCAGCAGGCAGCGCTGGACGAACAGCTGCACGCTGTAGATCGCCTGGGCGATCCGGGTGGTCTGCTGTGTGGGGCCCATTTCGACGTCGAGCAGGTAGTAGTCGTGCAGCCCATTCGCGTTCGTCCATTGTGGAGTTCCGTCCGCCGACGGCAGCGGCTTCGCCACCAGATAGGACACCAGCGCGGAGCGTTGCCGCTCACGGATGCGGTCGCGCATCGGCGCCGCGACAGCCGGCCAATCCTCGCTCGCGTGGCGCGCCTTCGCCGCCTGCCAGGCGGCTTCCGCTGCTTCGAAGGTCAGGTCGGCACCGAGCCACGAGGTGACCCGCTCGGCCGAAACACCGAGCCGCTGGATGAGCCGGATGCCGGCGAGCAGCGACAGCAGGTTGCGCTCGCTGGCGAAACGGACGGGCAGCACCAGGTCGAGTTGGGTGGCCACGCCGGCGACGTCGGCGGCGTTCCACCCCGTCCGCTCGGCCAGTTCGGTCACGACCTGGCCGGTGGTGGCGCCCGGGGTGGCGGCCACGGCGAACACGGCGGGCAGGGCGCGTGCGCCCGCCGGGATGGAGTCACGCAGCCGGATCAGGTCGAGCAGGCGGACGAAGCGGCCGAACAGCGGCGACGCCCCGCTGACCGGCGCCGAAGGCAGCAGGCTCGGGTCGAGCCACCCGGCGGTGCCCGCGTGGCCGAAGACGAACGGCAACTCGGCGGCGCTCACGCGCAGCTTGCCGATCAGCAGCGCCACCCGGTGGATCAGCGCGAGCGCGCCGAACTGCTCGCCGAACGCCGCGCGCCCGATCGGGACGGCCGGATCGCTGCCGATGAACTTCGGCATCAGGAAGTCGTGGAGCACCACCGACCCCGACGCCGAGCGCAGCCAGGTGCCCAGCAGCAGGTCGGCGGTCGCCGGATCCAGGCCCGCGGCCTGCCCGAGCTGCTGCTTCACCGTGGTCTCACTGAGTGTCCGGCGCAGCAGCGGCCCGACGATGCCGAGCACCCGGCTGAACCTGGCGGCGGGCGTGCTGAGCGCGGAGTCGAAGAACGCGTCGGCGTCGGCCTTGGTGAGGAACTGGTTTTCCGGCGCGACAGCGGCTTCCTGGTTCTTCTGCAGCAGGCCGACCGCCGCCTGGAAACCGGGGTCCTTGGTGGCGGACTGCAGTGCCTCGACGTCGGCGGCGGTGAGGAAGCCACGGCATTTCAAGGTGTGATCGCTGATGTCGAAGAAGATCTTGCCGGTGAACGCCTCCGGCAGTTGCAAGTCGGCAGGCATCGCGGTCAGCGGTGCGGCGTACACGGGGACGCGCAGCGCCTTCATCCTGGTGACGACGAAGTCCCTTGGCGCGTCGTGCAGTGTCTTCAGCGCCTTGAGGTACGTGCTGTCGCCGGAAAGCCGCTGCAACGCCTGATACTGCTCCGCGTTCATCGGACCGGTGAACTGCAATTGCTCTTCTGTGACGTTGTGGAACACCGGGATTCCCGGCGGGAACGCGACCTTGTCGGGCAGCGCCTTGAGATCCGCACGGTAGGTGACGGTGCCGAGCAAGGTGGCGACCGCGTCCTGCGCGAGTGCCGCGTCCCAGCCGAGCAGGGCCAGGTCCTTACGGGTCAGCTCGCCCTTTTCGTCGACGGTCTGCGCGGTCTGCTGGTACACCGCCTGCAGCGCGGCGCGCAACGTGGTCAGGGTGGCCGCCAGCAGGCCGTCCTCCGGGACGGCGCCGCCGTGTTCCGGGACGACGTCGGCGAGCACGGCGTTGAGGTCCTCGACGCTGAACCCCGCGGCCTGGATCGCCGCCACGGCATCGAGAAAGCGCTCGGTGAGCCCGACGAGCGCGTCGGTGGGCGGCAGTTCCCCGACGGTCCCGAGGAAGGCGGGTGGCCGGATCGGCGCTCCCGCTGCAGGCTCGCTTTCGGCGCCGTCGGTGAAGGACGGCAGGCTCTGGTCGACGGACGGCAGCATCGGCGCGCCGGCGCCGAGCTCGGTTTCGGCATCGTGCCGCCGTGTGCCCGTCAGCGGGTCCGGGAACGGGCCGCCTTCGCCGTACAGCTCGATGAGCCGCAGTAGGTCCGGAATGGACATCGACAGCGCCTTCGCCAGCGTGACCGTCCGCACCAGCGCGGACAGGCTCGCCAGGCTGAGGACCCGGGTGGGCTTGACCGCGGTGAGCGCGGTGTAGTCCTCGTCGGTCACCTGCAGCACGCCGAGCAACGCGGCCGCGACCTCCGGGGCGTCCAGGCCGCCGATGACCGCCAGCTCGGTGCGGTCGGGACGCAGCGCGAACGGGTTCGGGTCGAGGCTGACGACCTTCGGGTCGAGGAACAGCCGGTCGTAGCGCGGCAGCTCGTCGCCGGTGGCGTAGCGATGGGTTTCCAGCGGGTTGTAGAAGGTCAGCACCTGCTCGATCGGCAGGTCGAGGCGCGCTGCCAGCCCGCGGATCGCCGCGATGCTCCGCAGCGCCGCGCGGTCGAGCCTGCCGTGATCGTGGCAGGCGAACAGCACCCGGTCGAGCAAGGTGGCCGACCAGCCGAGCACGCGGCGCAGGCGGCCGAACCGGTGCAGCCGGTCGAGCGCGGCGGTGTCGAGGCCGTCGACGGTCATCCGGGTCGTGTCGTAGGGCGACGCCTCGTCCGGCTTGATCCGCAGCACCCCGCCGGGGTTGACGAACCTGGTGCCGAGCAGCTCGGTCAGTTCGCCGTACCGCATCGAGCCCGAGTCGAGCAGCGCACGCACGATTCTGAGACTCCCGAGGGGGTCGGCGCCCGGTGCGAGGCCGTAGTGCTCGGCCAGCGTGCGCGGCGGGGCTGTCTGCTCGCCGCTGATGATCGTCGCCGCGACGGTGCTGAGCCCGAGGCGCTCGTTGGTCAGCAGATCGGGGGAGAAGGGCGTGGGGCCGAGCACGCTGAGCAGGTTCTCCCTGCTGACGCCGAGATGGGCCAAGGACGCGTCGGTCTGCTCACGCCACAGGTCGAACGGCAGGTCCCAGGGGTACACCGCAGTGCGCAGCTTCTCGTAGGCGCCGGCGTTCACGTGCTGGGGCTGCACGCGCAGGGTCGCCGCGTCGCCGCTGCTCTGCCGCTGCTTCGCGGGTACGGCGGTGTCCGGCGCGATCGCGCTTTCGAGCACCTCGTTGACCAGGTCGACGTACGGCAGGCTCAGGTTGGTGTTCTCACAGGTCAGCTCGACGTCACGGAGGTCGTCCCTGCGCCGGTACAGCGTGTCGGCGACCGGGCCCTCCGTGGTGCCGCCGGGCAGTGGCGCCACGCCGGCGCCCAGCCGTTTGAGGTAGTACAGCAGATCGACGAGGTAGGCGGCCTGGCTGTAGACGGTCCGGCACTCGTCGCAGGCGCAGTAGTCGGCGGAGCCGAACAGCGATTCCCAATCGGGGATGCGCGCGGTCGCGGTGGCGTCCAGGCTCGGCAGCCACGGCAGGTCGAAGTGGCCCGCCGTGCGCAGGTCGGCCAGCAGGTTGACGGCGGCGGCGTGCACGCGTGTCGCCTTCGCGTGGATCGCCTCGGCCTCGTCCTGCCCCACGGTGCCGGACACTTGCGCGGCGAACGCGTCCCTGCCGATGCTCGCGACGGCATGCGCGGAGTGGAAACCGTTGTCCCGCAACGACTGCATGGCTTCGAAGCGCGGCGCGATCTTGAAAGCGCGCTGGATGCCCGCGAGCTCGGCCCTGGTTTCGGGATCTTCGACGCTGTGCTCGTTGACCGGGGTGCGCACGAGGTCGAACTCGGGGTTGTCCGCGAGGAAGCGGGTGGACAGCGGGTCCACGTGCTCGGGGGTGAGCGACAGCTGATGTGCGACGTAGGCCGTCGGATAGGCGTTGGTCACCCGATCCCGCAGCACGCCCGCGTAGCGGTCGAGGTCGTCTTCCCCGGCGGCCACCGCGAACGCGGCGGGCGCCTGCCTGACCAGCTTCGGCCATTCGCCATGGAGCTTGGCGAGGTCACGCAGGTGCGCCAGCTCGCCGGTGTCGAACCTGGCCAGCAAAGCCCGGACCAGTGGCATGTTGTCGCCGGTCAGCGCGCCGAGCTCGAAGACCAGCCGCAGGCGTTCCAGACGCGGTGCGGCGACGGGGTCTTCGGCGAGCTGCTGCCAGAACCCGGCCATGTCGCCGGTCCGGGCGAGGTAGACGGAGTAGACGTGCTCCCTGGCCGCGCTGTCCTCGATGGCGGCCGTGAACAGCTCGCCGATCGGGGGCAGTTCCGCACCATCGGCGGGGTTGACGCCCGCCTTGACGGCCGCGTGATGCAGGCCTGCCAGGAATCCCGCGTCGTCGGCCTGCTGGGCGATGTACTTGGCGTCAACGGCCGCGTAGAGCGCTGACTGCAGGTCGGTACGGGCTTCGTTGCCCAGCCCGATCAGGTCGGCGGGGTGCCCGCGGCGCAGCAGGCCGAACAGCGGCTCGGCGGGCAGGCCGGTGGCGGTGCTCAGCCGGGCCGCGGCCGCGAGCTCGCCGATGACCGGCTCGCCGCTGCCGCTGGCCCTGGCGAGATACTCGACGTCGTCCTCGCCGAGCTCGCCGAGTGTGGCGCCGTCGAGCAGCGGGGTGACCGCCGCGAGCACGGTCTCGTACTCGGTCCGTTTCGCACCGGGCAGTACCAGGTCGACTGTCGCCTCCGGACCGGCGCCGAGCGCGACGCCCTCGGCCAGGTGCCCGCCCGCGCTCGCGCTCACCACGATGTCCACAGTGGACTCGGGAGCCAGGAACTCGATGCGATAGCGGCCATCGGGACCGGTCTGGGTGTCACCGAGCGGGGTGGCCGAGCGCAGCCGCCTGGCCGACACGGTCACGGCGACACCCGATGCGGGGGTGCCGTCGTCGTGGGTCACCCGTCCGGCGGCGGCGTGCCGCTCGATGAGTTCGGTCGGCTGACCCAAGTCGGTGCTGCCTGGCATGACGCTCCTTGTTCGGGTGCGGAGAGAAAGCGGGGCCACCGGGTGCTCGGCAGGGCACGGCTTTCCTCAGCCGGGTGGCACCGAGGAGTCTGGTGCACGGCATAGTCAGGCCTGAGGTCTCAAGGACCGAGCTAAAGGTCAACGCTCACAGCCTCATCGGGCAGCCCGGACGGACTGAAAGGCCGGTCGGGTCGACATTGGACAGAGCCACCGCGTGGAGAAGGCTGCCGATGTCGCCGGACCACACCTGAGGAGCGAGGCCGCAGTGGACGAGATCAGCTCGGGCCTGTCTGTGCCCGCTCGAAGTGCCCCGCCGTCCGGTTCGGATAGCGCCGGCCCGGCAGACAGTCCTTCCTTGTCCTTGCCAAAAGCGGGCGGGGCGATACGTGGAATGGGGGAGAAGTTCTCAGCGAATCCGATGACTGGAACGGCTTCGCTGTCCGTACCGGTCGTCGTGACCCCCGCCCGGGAGGGCGCTACTCCGCAGTTGACGCTCGCGTACGACTCAGGCGCAGGGAACGGGCCGTTCGGGCTGGGCTGGTCATTGGACGTCGCGTCGGTCTCCAGACGGACGGACAAAGGACTCCCGCGATACCTCGACGACGGCGCGGAGGCCGACGTCTTCCAGCTGACCGGCGCGGAGGACCTGGTGCCGGTGCCAGGAGGAACCTACCGGCCGCGCACCGAAGGGCTGTTCTCGCGGATCGAGCGGGTGCGCGATCCGCTCTCCGGTGCGCTGTGGTGGCGGGTGACGTCGAAAGACAACACGGTGAGCAGGTTCGGGAGCACCGCTCGGGCGAGAGTCGCCGATCCGACCGATCCGGCGCGCGTATACCGCTGGTTGCTCGAAGAAACCTTGGACGAGCACGGCAATCTCGTTCGGTACGAGTACAAAGCAGACGGCGCTCAGCAGTACCTCAAGCGAGTCCGGTACGGCAACCGGACGCCGGATGGTGATTTCTGTTTCGAGCTCGTCCTCGACTATGGCGAGCATGATGAGGTTGCTCCGTCGGTGGCCGAGACCTCACCGTGGAGCTCGCGGCAGGACGCGTTCTCCACCCGTCGCCCCGGATTCGAGGTGCGCACCGCGCGGCTGTGCCGCCGCATCCTGCTGTTCCACGACTTCGCCGAACTCGGTGCCGCGCCGGTGCTGGTCGCTTCCACCGACCTGGCCTACGCCGAAGACCCTGCGTCGACGAAGCTCACGTCGGTGACCCACACCGGCTACCTGCCCGATGGTGACGGCTACACGAAGGACCACCTGCCGCCGTTGACCTTCGGCTACACCCCGCGAGTGGTCTCGCCCGTCGAGGGCACGGTGACGCCCGGTCCGGGTGACTCGCCGCCGCGCGCGGACGGCGCCTATCGATGGGCAGACCTCGACGGAGACGGCCTTGCCGGTCTGCTCGCGGAGCAGGATGGTGCCTGGTACTACCGCGCGAATCGAGGCGGCGGAGCCTTCGGCCCCCCGCGGGCCGTCGATCCTCTTCCCTCGGGAAGCGGGCTTTCACGTGAAAGCAGACTGCTCGACCTCGCCGGGGACGGCCGTCAGGTGCTCGTCCGCCTCGCTGGTGCCGCGCCCGGGTACCACCGGCGCACCGAAGACCGGAACTGGGCCGGCTTCCGGCATTTCGAGCACCTGCCGCGACTGGACTGGAACGATCCGAACCTCAGGTTCGTCGATCTGACCGGGGACGGTCTCGCCGACGTGCTGCGTACCGCGTCCGATGGTCTGACCTGGCACCCGTCACTCGGCCTCGACGGCTACGCGGACAGCCGGTGGCTCCCCGCCGCGAGGAACGAGGAGCGTGGGCCGCGCCTGGTCTTCGCGGATCCGGTGCAGAGTGTGTACCTCGCTGATATGACCGGTGACGGCCTCACGGATCTGGTTCGCGTGGGCAACGGTGAGGTCAGCTATTGGCCAAACCTCGGCTACGGGCGATTCGGGCCGAGGATCGTGATGGTGGCGGCGCCGCTGTTCGACCACCCAGACCGGTTCGAGCAGCGCAGGGTGCACCTGTCCGATGTGGATGGCAGCGGGCCTGCGGATCTGGTGTACCTGGGCTCGGACGGTGTCCGGGTGTGGTTCAACCAGGCGGGGAACTCCTGGAGCACCCCGGAGCCGATAACGCGCGTCCCGATCCCCGAACCGGACGGCACCGGAGTCTTCGACCTGCTCGGTGCGGGGACCGCGTGCCTGGTCCGAGCCGAACAGCGGCCGGACAGTGAACCCCAGATCCGGTACCTGGACTTGATGTCGGCCGGTAAACCGCACCTGCTGACCACCGTGGACAACGGCATGGGGTTGACGACCACAGTCCGGTACGCGTCGTCGACGGCACTCGCACTGGCCGACGAGGCGGCAGGCCGCCCGTGGTCGACCCGGCTGCCTTTTCCCGTGCTGGTGGTGGCCGAGATGACGGTCGAAGACGCGGTCGCGGACACGACGCTTGTCACCGGCTACCGCTACCGGCATGGCTTCTACGACAGCGTAGAACGCGAGTTCCGCGGGTTCGGCTACCTCGAGCAGCGTGACGCGCTGTCTTTCGGCGGCCAGGCCGATCGGCTGCGGCAGCCGCCAGCGGTGGTGAAACGCTGGCAACACACCGGATGGTATCCCGATGCCGACCGCATCAGCACGCAGTTCGCCGCCGAGTATTGGCACAAGGGCTTTCAGGCACTCTTATCCGACACGGTCGTCCCACCCGGACTGTCGACTGAGGATGAAAGGGAAGCCGTCCGCGCGCTGCGCGGGCGTGTCCTGCGCGAAGAGGTGTTCACCGAGAACGAGTTCGGCGAGCTCCAGCATCCGCACACCGTGACCGAGACCAACTATGGCCTGCGCGTACTCCAGCCGCGCGGTCGCGGCACCAACGCCGTCGTGTTCGCCTGCGCGGGTGAGACGGTCACCGTGCAGGTCGAGCAGGACTCGGACGACCCAAGGATCGGCCACACGCTCACCCTTGACGTCGATGACTGGGGCAACGTGCTGCGGACGGCGAGCGTGGCTTACCCACGTCGTGGCGCCGGTGATCCCGAGCAACTACGCCAGCACGTCACCTTGGCCGAACACGACGTGCGCAACTCGGTGACCGGCGCCGAGAACTGGCGGGTCGGCATCAGCGTGGAGAGCCGCAACTTCGAGGTCGGCGGGCTCACCAGGAAACACGAACTGTTCACAGCCAAGGAGATCACCGATGGCCTGCTGACCGCCGCGGACATTCCGTTCCACGAGAACCTGTCCGGCGACGCCCCGCAGCGCCGCTTGCTCAGCCGCGACCGGCAGACGTACTACGCGGCCGACCGTCAGGCGGAACTCCCGCTCGGCCGATTCACCGCCCCGTTGCTGGCCTGCCGCAGCTATCAGCAGGTCTTCGACCCCGAGCAGGCACGCCTGCTGTACGGCGGCCGCGTGACCGACCAGATGCTCGCCGACGCCGGATATCTGAAAGCCGACGATGCCTGGTGGCTGGCATCGGGCAGGCAGGTTTTCGATCCCGAACAGTTCGATCTGGCGACTTCGTCGATCGACTCGTTCGGCTCTGTCTGGCAACTCGGCTATGACCGCCATCTGCTGCGCCCGACACGTATCGCTGACCCGGTCGGTAACGCCAGCCAGGTGTCGCTCAACTATCGGGTGCTCCAGCCTTGGTTGCTCACCGACCCCAACGGCAATCGCACCGGCGTGCGCTTCGACCATCTCGGCATGGTCGTGGCGACAGCGCTGCTGGGCAAGGGCGAGGGCGACAGCCTCGATCTGTCCACTGTAGAGGCCTCAGCCGCGGACAGGCCGACCTCGTGGCTGCGCTACGACCTCGTGGCGCGGCCGGTCCGGTTCGCCGCGTTCACCCGCGAACGGCACGTGGCCGCCGACAGCCCGGTCCAGGAATCGTGGACCTACGGCGACGGCACCGGGCGGACCGTGCTGACGAAGGTCCAAGCCGAACCCCCGGCCTCGGGAGGTCCGCCGCGCTGGATCGGCACCGGGCGCACCGTCTATGACAACAAGGGCAACCCGATCATGAAGTATGAGCCCTACTTCGCCGCCGACAACGGGTACGACACCGATCCGGAACTGGTCGAGCGTGGCGTGACCACGATCCTGCGCTATGACGCGCTCTCGCGGCCGATCGGCACGGAGTTCCCGGACGGCACGCTGACCCGCGT
Source organism: Amycolatopsis xylanica (assembly GCF_900107045.1). GTDB lineage: Bacteria > Actinomycetota > Actinomycetes > Mycobacteriales > Pseudonocardiaceae > Amycolatopsis > Amycolatopsis xylanica. Next base: position 25,484 of record NZ_FNON01000011.1, on the reverse strand, counting down.
GACCCTCCACGCCTGGGAGCGTGAGGACCACGATCGCAACGACACGGTGCTCGACAGCGACTGGTACGCCACGAGAGCCACGCTGCCCGCGACCGACCCGCGCAGGCAGGCGGCCGACGCCGCGGCCCAGCATGCGGGTACCGCGCTGCGGACGTTCTTCGACACGCTCGGCCGCGCGCACATCGTCCGCGCGGACAATGGCGCCGAGAAACTCGACACGGTCGTGGACCGGGATGTGCAGGGAAACGAACTCGCCACCACCGATCCGCGTGGCGTCGTGGTGCTGCGTCAGGAATTCGACATGCTCGGCCGGGTCGCGCACGCGGTCAGCCCGGACTCCGGCGAGCGCTGGGTGCTGGCCGATGTCATGGGCAAGCCGCTGTACACATGGGACGGCCGGGGTACCAGGACCCGGATGGTGTACGACCCCTTACGCCGCCTCACTCATTCCTACGCCATGTCCGCGGACACCGTCGAATCACTGAGGGTTCGCACCTTCTACGGAGAGCAGGTGACGGACGCGGCGGCTCGCAACCTCAAGACCCGGCCCTGCCTGGTGTTCGACGGCGCCGGGGTGCAGCGCACCGTCGAGTTCGATTTCAAGGGCAACCCCTTGGCGAGCGAACGGCGCCTCGGCATCGATCCGCAAGGAGAGCCGGACTGGACGCCGCTCGCGGAGATCACCCGGCCGGAGGCGGCGATGACCGCCGCGACTGCTCAACTCGAGACCACGGCCTACACGACCGCGACCGTCTATGACGCGCTCGATCGGCCGACTCTGGTCACCAGCCCCGACGGCAGCCGGACCCGGCCGCGCTACAACGTCGGCGGCAAGCTCGAAGCCATCGACGTCCAAACACGGGGCTCGTCGTCGTGGACGCCGTTCCTCACCAACATCGACTACAACGCCCGCCGCCAACGGATACTGGTCGAACGCGGCAACGGCGCACGCACGGTGTTCGGCTATGAGCCCGACACGTTCCGACTGGCGTCAGCGGACAGCAAGGACGCCACCGGCGGTGTGCTCCAGTCGCTGCGGTATACCTACGACCCGGTCGGCAACGTCATCGCCGCGGCCGACCCCGCGCAGGACACGGTCTTTTATCGCAATTCCGCGGTGAGTTCGGTCAGGAACTACCGCTATGACCCGCTGTACCGGCTGCACACCGCGACTGGCCGCGAGCACATCGGCCAGACCGGCCAGCCTTCACCGCGAGAGCTGGACTTCGGGGACCTGCCGCACGCGAACGACGTCGGTGCTGTGCGCGCGTACACCGAAACCTACGGCTACGACCGGTCCGGAAACCTCATCGAGCTGGCACACGCCGCAGCCGGCGGCAGCTGGACCAGACGTCACTCGATCGACGCGACCAGTAACCGCCTGCTGGGAAGCAGCATTCCCGGCGACGAAGCCGGCACCTTCTCAGCCCGGTACTCCCATGACCCTGCCGGCAATATCCGTGCCATGCCGCATCTGTCCGCATTGGACTGGAACGTGGACGATCGACTGGCCCATGCCGATCTCGGCGGCGGAGGTGACGCGTACTACCAGTACGACGCGACCGGCGCCCGAATCCGGGCGACTGTGACCCGTGGTGGCATGACCGAGACCCGGGTGTACCTCGGCACCACCGAGCTGTACGTCAAGGCGGTCGGCGGGGCCACCCGGATCCGCAAGGAGACCTTGCACGTCGCGGACGGCGCGGACCGCGTCGCACTCGTCGAGACGACCACGGTGGACAACGGAATCCCGGTTCCCCGCGCTGTTCCCGTCCTGCGGTTCCAGCTCGGCGACAGCCTCGGATCGTCCACGATCGAATTGGACGAGGCGTCGGCGATCCTGACCTATGAGGAATACCATCCGTTCGGCACCACGTCCTTCCACGCCGTGACAAGGCAAGACCTCAGCCACAAACGCTACCGATTCACTGGGAAGGAACGAGACGAGGAAACGGGGTTCTACTTCTTTGGAGCTCGGTACTACGCGCCTTGGCTGGCGCGCTGGACCGCGCCTGACCCGGCAGGCCTGGCAGACGGCCCAGGTCGCTACAGCTATGTGCGGAACAATCCGGTCCGGCTGATCGACCCGAACGGCGGGCAAAGTCGCCCGGCCGAAGCCGACGCCGGAGCTCCGGAACCACCGATACAGGACGGCGGAGCCGGCACGGCGCCACCAGGCGGCGGTGTGAAGACAGGTGAGGGTGGCTACGAGTTCTATGATTCGACGCTCGACCTCAACCGCATGGAGGAGACCGAGCAGACGCTCCAAGGAGTGAAGGCGGGAATCGCGAACTCCGCGATCGAACTGGCCGCGCATTCGTTGAAGAGCGCGGTGCGCAGCCCGGTGAAACAGCTGAGCGGCGGACTCATCCCGGATGTCGTGCTCGACCGGCTGCCCTTGCTGAGCGGGGCTGAGCGGCACATCGACGCGCTGGCCGAGAAACTGCATATCGACGCGCCCAACACGCAGGCGGGAGTCACCGGGCTCTGGGCGGGAATGACCATCTTCAACACCGCGTTGAACATTGCGACAGGGCTCGGGATGCGCGCCATACCCGGCATGTCCGGCGGGGCGTCCGCCGCGCCGAAAACCCCCACGGTGGAGTCGCCGGCGTTGCCGCCCAAGGGAACCCAGCTCAGTCTCTTCCCGGACGAACCCGCAGCGCTTCCCGCCGCCGAACTGCCCGCTGCCACAGAAGCCACCACAACCCAGATTCCGTTCCGCATCGATATCGCTGAGATCAAGTCGACGAACTGGTCAGCGCAGCGGACCTTGAACTATGGAGGCAAGTTCATCTTCCGGGAAGGCCTCGACCTCAATGGCGGCGTCCAAGCCTCCGCCCGCTACACGGCCGACGGCAAGCTGCTCGTCGACCTGCATGAGCTTGGTGGAATGGAAGAGCAGATCGGCACGACCTTCGAGCTGCAGATGGACCCCTCCAGGTTCCAGAGCGCCACCGCGGGGAAGATCTTCGGCCGTTCCGAATTCGGCAACGCCGTCGAACCGCTCGCCGTCGAGACCTTGTCGAAGGCGACCGGTCAAGCGCCGGTGATCCGGCCGCCACAACAGGGCGGTGCCGATTTCCTTCCACAACAGCTCAATCTCCGGGCTCCGGGAATCCTATGGTGACTCTGCTGTCTCCGCCGGTCGCGGCGGGACCGAACACATCGGGTTTCGATCAGTCTCAGCGTTGCCAAGCGAGCGATAAGACAGCAGAAACGCGGCTTCGACGCTACGGTCACCGACTCGGAGTTCGCTGAGCCGTCGGTGTTCGTCACGCAACCGATCTGCCAGATGCGCCACGGTCCACGACGGGTGCTCGCGCCTTGGCGGCGGCGATCCGGACTGCGAGTGGAAGGAATCCGCATAGCCGCAGTACTTCGGCGGTGGAGCCGGTTTCCTCGCCGAGCGGCTTGCCGTGGGCGCGGGCGAAGAGCGCCGCCGCGTCGGACTCAGGCAGGACATCGAGCGAAAGGTGACCCGCGCCTTCGACGCTGGGCAGCCGGCAGCGGCTGGTGACCAGCGTCCGGTTGTGTCGTCCGTTGGGCAGGAGCTGGCGCACTTGACCCGCGTCGGCGACGTTGTCGAGCACAACGAGCAGTCGCCTGCTGCCTGCGAGCGCACGCCATAGCGTCGCGCAGTCGTCTACTCCCTTGGGTATGCGCTCGCCTTCGACCCCGAGCTGGCGCAGCAGGCTTTCCAGTGCGTCCCGTGCCGCCAGCGGCTGCCTGTCCGTGGTGTGCGCATGCAGGTCGAAGAACAGTCCGCCATCGGGATAACGTGAGGCCAGCGCGTGTGCCAGATGGACAGCCAGCGCGGTCTTGCCGACGCCCGCCATGCCGTCGATCACGGTGACCGCGCTAGTGTCGTCCTCGCCGAGCAAAGCCCGGCATTCGTGGTGCCGTCCAGTGAAATCAGGGACATCGCGCGGCAGGCAATTACCGCTGGACGTCTTCGCTGGCACCTGGCCACGCAGCACACTGAGGTGCGCGGCGCGTAACTCCGCTCCCGGTTCCACGCCCAGCTCGTCGCGCAGGCCGCGGCGTATGTCGGTGAACAGCGTCAGTGCCGCAGCCTGCCTGCCCATACTCGCCAGCACCAGCATGAGCTTGGCCTGCAGACCTTCGTGCAGCGGTTCATCAGAGACGAGCGCTCGGAGATGAGTCGCTGCCTGCTCGTGCGAGCCTTCAGCCAAGGCCAGGTCGGCATAGGCCAGTGTCGCGGACAATCGCCGATCGGACACCGCGATGGCGGCCGGATGTTGCCGCAGCCGCTCTGGCAAGTCGGCGAGCACTGAGCCGCGCCAGCAGGCGAGCGCGGCGGCGAAGAGGGTGAGCGCCTCGGTGTCGTCGCACGCCTGACGGGCCCTCGTGGCCAGCTCGTCGAAGCGGAGCAGATCCACACCAGAGGTATCGCGCCACGCCGACCAGCTTAGATCATACAAAGTGGCCTCGAATGTATGAATGAACGCGGTGACCGTCACGAAGCCGACCGTCACCATCTGGAGGAGTGCGGGGATGATGATCTGTCGGGTACGTTCGGAGGAAGGCGCTACTGGGGGCGCCGGCACTGGGGAGCTCGTGGGGGCCATACGGTGAATGGACATGTCGCGGACCCGGCTTCGCGGGGCGAGGCGCTGGGCCGTGTCGTGCGCGATCTGCTGGTGGCCAAGTACGGCCGCCGCGGCGTGCCCGGTGTTCGGCGGATCTCCGCGGATATCGCGCTCGCCAACGACGGCGAGACCATTTCGCACGGGCATGTGCACAACATCCTGAACGGCACCGCGGACAACCTGACCGACCGGACCACCCGCCTGCTCGCCCGGTTCTTCGGCAAGCCGGTGTCGTTCTTCCAGCCATCGGACGAGACCGGCGAGCACCAGGATTCCGTGCAGGCGCTGGCCGCCCGGTTCGCCACGTTCGACCCGGCGCAGATGGACGCGATCAGGGCCGCCATCCAGATCGTGACCGAACGCGAGGAGCGCCGGGCCCGCTAAGCACCACACCGAAGGACGGGGATGTGCTCGTGAACGGGGAAAGTGACGAGGTGCGGTCCGAGACGGACTCGTTGATCGCCGCGCTCCCGCCGCTGCCGACACCGTGGAATGTCGGCGAACTATGCCGCAGGCTCGGCGATCGGCGGGGGAGACCGGTGCTCGTCCACTCGGTCGACGTGCCGGCGCTGCCGTCCGGGCTCTGGTTCGACGACGGGGTGGCCGACCACATCATCTGCCGCAGCGGCATCGTCGGCTATCACCACGATCATGTTGTGCTGCATGAGATCTGCCACATGCTGAGCGGTCACAACTCGGCACTGCCGCCCGGCGGCGAGTCCGCCGGGCCGCTCGAATGCGCCGCCGTCACCGGCGGCACCGGCTATGAGGAGGAACTCGCGGAGACGTTCGCGTCCACGGTATTGCGGCTTGTCTACCACCGGTCAGCCTCGGCGGTCAGCGCGTTCGAACGGCGGGCGGCGGGCATGTTCGGTGTCGCATGACATTCGAGGAAGCGGCGCGGCGGCTGATCCTCGTGGTGGTGTGGTGTGTGCTGATCCTGCGTACCCCGGCCATGCTCCGCGACGCGCGCCAGCGGCCGCTGTGGTTCGTGCTCGCGGCGTTCGCGCTGGGCTCGGTGGTCATCCAGTCCTCGGTCGGCGCGACGATCAACCGGCTGAGCGGGGACCCCCAGCTCAACAACCTCGTCCAGGGGCTGTGGGGGATACTGGTCACGGCGATCATGCTCGAATTCGTGCTGCGGCTGGCGAATCCCGCCCCGGAGGGGCGGAGCCGGACCGCCCGGATCGCCTGGGCCGCGGTGACGGCGTGCGCGATGACGGCGGCGTACGCGCTGTGCGAACCGGAAGGCAGGTTCAACCCGAAGCCGTCCGGGGATATCCCGTTCACGGCGTATGCCTTGTTCTCAGCGATTTATCTGGTCGGCTCCGTGGTGCTGATGACCTGGACCCTCTGGTGCCACCTGGCTTTGGTGAAAGCGCGGACGCTGGTCGCCGGGCTGGCGATGATCGCGCTCGGGAACGCGGCCCAGATCCCGTTCGTCGCCATCCGCACGCTGCAGCGGGTGACCACCGAGGTGCCGCCCGGCTGGGGGCGTGCCGCGTTCATCCTGAGCAGCGTCTGGTTCATCGCCGTGCCATTGGGTTGTGTCGTGGCCGCGCTCGAACCCGTCCGCGTCGCGATGGTCTATTGGTGCCGCCGCACGCGGGTCTATCCGTTGTGGCGCCGGTTGCGCGAGGCCACCCCCGAGCTGGCGACCGATCCGCCGCCGTCGTGGCTGCGTGACGCCGTGGCGACCCGCCACCAGTGGGAACGGCTGCACCGGCGGGTCGTCGAGATCCGGGACTCCATTGGCTTTCTGCACGACGCCTGGGCTTCGCCGGAACTGCTGGAACGCGCGCGGCGCCATGCCGAAACCGAGGCGGCTGGCGATCGCGAGCAGATCACACTGGCGTGCTGGCTGGCGGCGACCGAACGGCTCAGCGTCACCGGCGCGCCGAAGCTCTATGTCGGGCCGGATCGCGCGCTGCTGCCCGGATCCGCGCAGGAGGCGTCCACCGCGCGCGCGGAAATACGCAGCCTGCTCCGGCTGCACCGGCACCTGCGTTCCCGTCAGGTCAAGGACTTCGCGGGCGACCAGTGTGAAGCACACCTGTGTGCCGACGGTTTCAAGTGTGCCTGAAACACCCTGTCCAACGGCGTCCAATCAGGTTGACAGTTTGTCAGGTTCTGTTATGGTCGAACTGTGACAACGCGCGTTGCACCCGGCTAGTCGTTCAATCCACGAGGCAAATCTTCTCTTTCGTGCGCGCGCTCTGGGGTTGTTTCGTTAAATGGGGGTTGCGAATGCGTCTGCTGGTTGTGGAAGGGGAAGAAGAAATCGAGGCGATACCGGTCGACGGGCTGCGGCGGTCCGGACATCAGGTCGTCGCCGTGACCAGTGGTATCCGGGCGCTGGAAATGCAGTGTGAAACGGACATGGTGCTGCTCGACCTGGGGCTGGCCGATATGAGCGGGCTGGAGCTGTGCCGCCGGATGCGCCGCGCCTGCGACACGCCGATCATCGCCTTCACCGAGCGCCGTACCGAGACCGATCGCGTGCTCGGCCTGCAGGCGGGCGCCGACGACTGCGTCGACAAGCCGTGCGGGTTCTGGGAGTTGACCGCCAGGATCGAGGCCGTCATGCGCCGCGTGCGCGGGCAGGCCGAGCTCGCCGAACCGCTTGTCGTGCAAGGGGCGCTACGCATCAATACCGCCACCCGCGGCGTGCATCTCGAGGGCAACGCCGTCGAGATGACACGCAAGGAGTTCGACCTGCTGCACCGGTTGGCCAGTGAGCCGGGTGTGGTGTTCTCGCGCCGTCAGCTGATGGCCGAGATCTGGGGTGACCCGATGACGTACACCAAGGGCACGAAGGTGAGCCGCACGGTCGACACGCATATCAGCGTGCTGCGGCGCAAGCTCGGCTCGACCCGCTGGATCCGCACCGTGCGCGGGGTGGGTTTCTCGTTCGCCGCCGATTCGGATGTCCTAAGTGGACGTTGAGTCCGCGTATTCTTGCCATTTATTTGTCGATTCCCTGACGCTGCCGTCATGCGGTTAATCGAAGCACTTTGCAGTCTTTTGTATATCTCTGTGGCCTGGGGTTCTTGACGCGTGCCCGGCTCGCGAAGAATGATTTCAGCAGATTCCCGTAAAACGTCTGCCCGGATCCCGGGGTCGAATCCACGCTGTTTCAGCGCCAGCAGAGGAGAGATACATGGATGCGCCAGTCGTCATCGCAGGCGCGGGGCCCGCAGGCCTCATGCTCGCCGGGGAACTGCGCCTGGCCGGGGTCGGGGTCATCGTCCTCGAACGGCTTCCGCGCCGCACCGGTGAATCGCGGGGCCTGGGTTTCACCGCACGCACGATGGAGGTGTTCGACCAGCGCGGGCTGCTGCCACGCTTCGGCGAGATCCAGACCAGCGACCAAGGACATTTCGGTGGTATCCCGGTGGATTTCGGGGTGCTCGACGGTGCGCACCAGGCGGCGAAGACCGTTCCCCAGTCGCAGACGGAGGCGGTGCTGGAGGCGTGGGCCGGTGAGCTCGGCGCCGACATCCGGCGCGGGCACGAGCTGCTCGCCGTGCGCGACGACGGCGACAGCGTCGAGATCACCGTGCGCGGGCCCGGCGGCGAGCACACGCTCCGCTCGCGCTGGCTGGTCGGCTGCGATGGCGGGCGCAGTGTGGTGCGCAAGGCCGTCGGCTTCGACTTCCCCGGCACCGCGGCCACCAGGGAGATGTTCCTCGCCGATCTGCGCGGGGTCGAGCTCGAGCCCAGGATGATCGGCGAGAGCCTGCCAGGTGGCATGGTGATGGTGGGCCCGCTGCCCGGCGGGATCACCCGGATCATCGTGTGCGAGAAGGACAATCCGCCGCGCAAGCGCACCGAGCCGCCCGCGTTCCACGAGGTCGCCGACGCGTGGAAGCGCATCACCGGCATCGACATCTCGCACGCCGAGGCGGTGTGGATCAGCGCGTTCGGCGACGCCACCCGCCAGGCGACCGAATACCGGCGCGGCCGGGTGCTGCTCGCCGGGGACGCCGCGCATATCCACCTCCCGGCGGGCGGGCAGGGGATGAACGCGAGCATCCAGGACTCGGTCAACCTCGGCTGGAAGCTGGCCGCGGTCGTGCGCGGCACCGCCGGGCCAGGCCTGCTCGACAGCTATCACGACGAGCGGCACGCGGTGGGCAGGCGGCTGCTGATGAACACCCAGGCGCAGGGGCTGCTCTTCCTCAGCGGCGCGGAAATGCAGCCGCTGCGCGACGTCATCGGCGAGCTGGTCGGCTACCCCGAGGTCAGCCGTCACCTCGCTGCGATGGTGAGCGGCCTCGAGATCCGCTACGACGTCGGCGGCGGCAGTCATCCGTTGCTGGGCAAGCGGATGCCTCGGCTGGCGCTCACCAGGGACGGCCGCGCCACCAGCACCTCTGACCTGCTGCACCCCGGCCGTGGCGTGCTGCTCGACCTGACCGGAAACCCCGTTCTCCGCGCGAAAGCCGCCGGCTGGCAGGACCGCGTCGACGTCATCGTCGCCGAGCCCGCGACCGAGGTCACGACCACCGCGGTGCTGATCCGCCCGGACGGCTACGTCGCGTGGGCGGCACCCGGCAGCCACTACGACCTGCCGATGGCACTGGACCGGTGGTTCGGCCCGAGCCGCGCGGACCACCGCTGAAACCCAAGGAGGAAACGCGAATGCACAGCACGCTGATCGTGGCCAGGATGGAGCCGGCCGCGGGCGGGGAGGTCGCCGAGCTGTTCGGCGCGTTCGACGCGACCGGGATGCCGCACCGGATGGGCACCCGCCGCCGACAGCTTTTCACCTACCGGGGCCTGTATTTCCACCTGCAGGACTTCGACGAGGCCGATGGCGGCGAGCGGATCGAGGACGCCAAGGCCGACCCGCTGTTCGTCGGGATCAGCCAGGACCTCAAGCCGCACATAACCGCGTTCGACCCCGAGACCTGGCGCTCGCCCAAGGACGCCATGGCCGAGCGGTTCTACCACTGGAGCGCGCGATGACCCGGCGGCGGGTGGTGGTCACCGGGTTCGGGGTGACCGCGCCTGGCGGGGTCGGGGTGAAGAACTTCTGGAGCCTGCTCTCCGACGGTCGCACCGCCACCCGGCGGATCAGCTTCTTCGACCCGGCAGGCTTCCGCTCACAGATCGCCGCCGAGATCGACTTCAACGCGGAGCTGCTCGGCCTGCGGCCGCAGGAGATCCGGCGGATGGACCGGGCCGCGCAGCTGGCGGTGGTGACCGCGCGGGAGGCGGTCGCCGACAGCGGGCTCGAGTTCGCCGGGCTCGCCCCGCACCGGATCGGGGTGACGGTCGGCAGCGCGGTCGGTGCGACGACCGGGCTGGACGAGGAGTACCGCACCGTCTCCGACGGCGGGCGGCTGGAACTCGTCGACCACAACTACGCGGTGCCGCATCTGTACAACTACTTCGTCCCCAGTTCGTTCGCGGCCGAGGTGGCCTGGACGGTCGGCGCGGAAGGCCCGGCCACGGTCGTCTCAACCGGCTGCACCTCCGGGCTGGACGCACTCGGCCACGCGACCGAGCTGATCCGCGAGGGCAGCGCCGACGTGATGGTCGCCGGCGCCACGGACGCGCCGATCAGCCCGATCACGGTCGCCTGTTTCGACGCGATCAAGGCCACCACCCCGCGCAACGACGACCCCGAGCACGCTTCGCGGCCGTTCGACGCGACCCGCAACGGGTTCGTGCTCGGCGAGGGTTCGGCGATGTTCGTGCTGGAGGAACTGGAAAGCGCGCGCCGCCGCGGCGCGCACATCCACGCCGAGATCGCCGGGTTCGCCTCCCGCTGCAACGCCTACCACATGACCGGGCTGCGCGCGGACGGCAAGGAGATGGCGAAGGCGATCGGCGTCGCGCTGGACGAGGCCAGGCTCACGCCGCAGGACATCGACTACATCAACGCGCACGGCTCCGGCACCAAGCAGAACGACCGGCACGAGACGGCGGCGTTCAAGCTCAGCCTCGGGCAGCACGCCTACCGCACGCCGGTGAGCTCGATCAAGTCGATGGTCGGGCACTCGCTCGGCGCGATCGGCTCGATCGAAGTGGCCGCCTCGGTGCTGGCCATGCAGCAGCACGTCGTGCCGCCGACGGCGAACCTGCACACGCCCGATCCCGAATGCGACCTCGACTATGTCCCGCTCACCGCGCGGGAGCACCGCACAGACGCGGTGCTCTCGGTCGGCAGCGGCTTCGGCGGCTTCCAGAGCGCGATCGTGCTGGCCAGGCCGGAAAGGCGTACGGCATGACCGAGGGCACCAAGGTCGTGGTGACCGGGCTCGGCATCGCGGCGCCGACCGGGATGGGCATCGAGGACCACTGGCGGGCCACCGTCGGCGGTGTCTCGGCGATCCGCCGGATCTCGCGGTTCGACCCGGCAGGCTACCCGGCGCGGCTGGCAGGCGAGATCACCGGGTTCGAACCGGCCGAGCACCTGTCCGGCAGGCTGCTCCCGCAGACCGACTGGATGACGCAGCTCGCGCTGGTGGCGGCCGACACCGCGCTCGCCGACGCGAGCCTCGACCCGGCCAAGCTGCCCGGCTACGACATGGGCGTGGTCACCGCCAGCTCCTCCGGCGGCTTCGAGTTCGGCCAGAACGAGCTGCGCAACCTGTGGAGCCGGGGCGGGAAGTACGTGAGCGCGTACCAGTCGTTCGCCTGGTTCTACGCGGTCAACAGTGGCCAGATCTCCATCCGGCACGGGATGCGCGGGCCCAGCGGCGTGGTCATCAGCGACCAGGCAGGCGGGCTGGACGCGGTCGCGCAGGCACGGCGGCAGATCCGCAACGGCACCCCGGTGATCGTCTCCGGCGGGGTGGACGCCTCGATCTGCCCGTGGGGGTGGGCGGCCCAGCTCACCAGCGGCAGGCTGAGCACCGGTGACGACCCGGCGCGCGCGTACCTGCCGTTCGACGCGCGCGCGGCGGGCCATGTGCCCGGCGAGGGCGGCGCGCTGCTGATCATGGAGGAGCTCGAACTCGCCCGCCGCCGCGGCGCGCCGCGGATCTACGGCGAGATCGCCGGCTACGCGGCGACGTTCGACCCGGCGCCGGGCTCCGGCCGGGAACCGGGACTGCGCAAGGCGATCGACCTGGCGCTGGCCGACGCGGGCGCCGAGCCCGGCGAGGTCGACGTCGTCTTCGCGGACGCCGCCGCGGTGCCGGAACTGGATCGGATCGAGGCGGCGGCGCTGGCCGGGGTGTTCGGCGCCTGCGGCGTGCCGGTGACCGCGCCGAAGACGACGACCGGGCGGCTGTACTCGGGCGCCGCGCCGCTCGACCTGGCGACCGCGTTCCTCGCGATGCGCCACGGCGTCATCCCGCCGACCGCGCACGCCACGCCGTCGGGGGAGTACGGGCTCGACCTGGTCACCACCGCGCGGCCAGGCCCGGTGCGGACCGCGCTGGTGCTGGCACGCGGCTACGGCGGCTTCAACTCCGCGGTGCTCGTGCGCGGTGCCGAGACTGTCCACAGTGTACTTAACTGAAGGGTAAAGCATGCCGGACAAGGAATTCACTCTCAACGACCTCAAGCGGATATTGCGTGAGGGGTCGGGCGACGCGGCCGAAGCGAGCCTCGACGGCGACATACTCGACACCGAGTTCGACGCGCTGGGCTACGACTCGCTCGCGCTGCTCGAAACCGGCGGCCGGGTCGAGCGCGAGTACGGCGTCACCCTCGACGAGTCCGCGCTGGCGGACGCCGTCACCCCGCGCGCGCTGGTCGACGTGGTCAACGAGCACCTGGCCCGCGTGGCCTGATTTCCCGCCCACCTAACGATTCGGAGCAGACCATGACCGAACAGCGTGTGCGCACCGCCCTCGTCACCGGAGCGACCAGCGGGATCGGGCTCGCGGTGACCAGGCTGCTGGCGCGGGATGGCCACCGGGTCTTCCTCGGCGCCCGTACCGCGGAGAACGTCACCACCACCGTGAAACAACTGCGGGACAACGGATTGGAGGTCGACGGCGCTCCGTGCGACGTGCGCTCCGGCGAGGACGTGCGCGCGTTCGTGCGTGCCGCCGTCGACCGGTACGGGCCGGTCGACGTGCTGGTCAACAACGCTGGCCGCTCCGGCGGCGGCGTGACCGCCGACATCGCCGACGAACTCTGGTTCGACGTCATCGACACCAACCTGCACAGCGTGTTCCGGATGACCAGGGAGGTGCTCACCGCGGGCGGCATGCGGGGCAAGACCACCGGGCGGATCATCAACATCGCCTCCACCGCGGGAAAACAGGGCGTGGTGCTCGGCGCGCCGTACTCCGCCTCGAAGCACGGGGTCGTCGGTTTCACCAAGGCGCTGGGCAATGAGCTGGCGCCGACCGGGATCACCGTCAACGCGGTGTGCCCAGGCTATGTCGAGACCCCGATGGCCGAGCGGGTGCGGCAGGGCTACGCCGCGGCCTACGCGATCACCGAGGAGCAGGTGGCCGAGAAGTTCAAGGCCAAGATCCCGCTCGGCCGCTATTCCACCCCGGACGAGGTCGCCGGGCTGGTCGGCTATCTGGTGACCGACGCCGCGGCCGCCATCACCGCGCAGGCGCTCAACGTCTGCGGCGGACTGGGCAACTTCTGACGAGCGGGGAGAGGAAACCATGACCCAGCGCGAAGTCGAGCACGATGTCCAGGTCGAGGCGGCCGCGGACGAGGTGTACCGCCTGATCGCCGAAGTGGAGAACTGGCCGCGGATCTTCCCGCCGACGATCCACGTCGATCATGTCGAAAAGGGCGCGGAAACCGAACGTATCCGGATCTGGGCCACCGCCAACGGTGAGCCGAAGAACTGGATCTCGCGGCGCACACTGGACGCCTCGGCGCGGCGGATCACCTTCCGGCAGGAGGTTTCCGCGGCGCCGGTCGCCGAGATGAGCGGCACCTGGATCATCGAGCCTGACTCGGAAAAGTCCTGCCGGATCCGGCTGCTGCACGCGTATCGGGCCGTCGATGACGACCCCGGCAAGCTCGAGTGGATAGACCGGGCCGTCGACCGCAACAGCCGGTCCGAGCTGGCCGCGCTGAAACACAACGTCGAGCTCGCGGCGAACGCGGACCTGACGATGTCGTTCACCGACAGCGTCCAGGTCGGCGGCGCGGCCAAGGATCTGTACGACTTCGTCAACGAGGCGCGGCTGTGGCAGACCCGGCTGCCGCATGTGGCGGCGGTGGAGCTGCGGGAGCCGAGCCCCGGCCTGCAGGTGCTGCGCATGGACACGCTCACCCGCGACGGCGCCACCCATGTCACCGAGTCGGTCCGGATCTGCTTCCCGGACAACCGGATCGTCTACAAGCAGACCACGTTGCCCGCGTTGATGAAGGTGCACACCGGTTACTGGGAGTTCACCGAGGAGCCCGACGGGACCACCACCGCGACGTCTCAGCACACCGTCGTGCTGAACACCGCGAACATCGCCAAGGTGCTCGGCCCCGGCGCGGGAGTGCCCGAGGCGCGTACCTTCATCCGGGAAGCGTTGGGCGGCAACAGCCGGGCCACCCTTGGCCACGCGAAGGACTACGCGGAAGCGCGGCGCTGAGCGATGCCCGCCACCCGAACCGAGGTCGACGTGGTCGTCGTCGGCGCCGGCCCCGTCGGTCTGTTCCTCGCGCTGGCACTGCGGGCCGGCGGCGCGACGGTGACCGTGCTGGAGGAACGGACCGAGCCGGTCACCGAGTCGCGGGCGTCCACTTTGCACACTCGAACGATGGAGCTGTTCGCCGAGCGTGGCCTGCTCGACGCGCTCGGCCCGCCGCCAGCGGGGCCACCGGGGCATTTCGGCGGCCTGCGCCTGGACCTGACCGCGGCCGATCCCGGCCATCCCCATGCGGGGCAATGGAAAGCGCCGCAGACGCTGATCGAGTCGGTGCTGTGGCGGCGAGCCGTCGCGGCGGGCACCGACCTGCGGCGTGGTCACCGGTTCACCGGCTTCACCGAGCATCCCGATCGGGTCGAGGTCGAGTTCACCGGCGCCGACGGGGTCGCCAGGCGGCTCAGTGCGGGCTACCTGGCCGGCTGCGACGGCGAGCACAGCACGGTCCGGCGGCTGGCCGGGTTCGAGTTCCCCGGTACGGACGCCACCAAGGAGCTGCTGCGCGCGGACGTGCGCGGCATCGAGGTGCCCGACCGGCGGTTCGAGCGGCACCCCGCGGGGCTGGCGATCGCGGCGCGCGGCCCCGGCGGCGTCACCCGCGTGATGGTCCACGAGTACGGCGCCGAGGTACGCCCGCGTACCGCGGAACCGGACTTCGCCGAGATCGCCGCCGTCTGGCTGCGGGTCACCGGCGAGGACATCTCGCACGGGGAACCGTTGTGGGTCAACGCTTTCGGCAACACCAGCCGCCAGGTCACCCGTTACCGCCGCGGCCGGGTGGTACTCGCCGGTGACGCCGCGCACCGGCAGCTCCCGGTCGGCGGGCAGGCGATGAACCTCGGCCTGCAGGACGCCGCCGAACTCGGCGCGCGGCTCACCAGAGCCGACGCGCCGCTGGACGGCTACCACGACATCCGGCACGCCGTCGGCAGGCGGACCTTGGCCAATATCGCGGCGCAGGCCCAGCTGCTGCTGGGCGGGCCGGAGGTCGAACCGCTGCGTGCCGTGTTCGGCGAGCTGCTCGAACTCGGCCCGGTACAGCGTCATCTGGCGAACATGATCAGCGCGCTCGACACCCCGCGCCCTGCCGCGCCACCGCGGCGGGCGCCAGCCACTCACAGGAGGATCGCAATGGGCTCACTCACCACGAAGACGGCCTTGGTCACCGGTTCCAGCCGGGGCATCGGCCGCGCCATCGCCATCCGGCTGGCCAGGGAAGGCGCGCTCGTCGCCGTGCACTACGCGGGCAACGAGCAGGCGGCCAACGAGGTCGTCGCCGCCATCGAGGGCGACGGCGGCCGCGCCTTCGCCGTGCGTGCCGAGCTGGGCGCGCCGGGCGGTGTGCACGAGCTGTTACTCGGGCTTGAGCTCGGGCTCAAGGAACGCACCGGCGGCACGGACCTGAACATCCTGGTCAACAACGCCGGCGTGATGGGCGGGGTCGCGCCGGAGGAGGTCACCCCCGAGCAGTTCGACCGGTTGTACGCGGTCAACGCGAAGGCGCCGTTCTTCATCGTGCAGCGTGCGCTGGCGAACATGCCGGACGGTGGCCGGATCATCAACATCTCCTCGGGCCTCACCCGGTTCGCGAACCCGCAGGAGGTCGCCTACGCGATGACCAAGGGCGCGATCGACCAGCTGACCCTGCACTACGCCAAGCATCTCGGCCCGCGCGGCATCACGGTCAACAGCGTCGGCCCCGGCATCACGAACAACGGCTCGCCCGTGTTCGGGATTCCCGAGGCGGTGGCGCAGATGTCCGCGCTGTCGGCGTTCAACCGCATCGGTGAACCCGACGACATCGCCGGCGCGGTGGCGTTCCTGGCTGGCGAGGACGCGCGCTGGATCACCGGGTCCTATGTGGATGCCAGTGGCGGGACCCTGCTCGGTGGCTGAGCCGGTGACGGGCACCCGGCCGTCGTGGGCGCTGGTGGCCGTGCTAGCCGGGAACATGCTGCTCGACGCGCTGGAGGTGTCGGTGGTGCTGCCCGCGCTGCCGGGCATCGGGCTGCCGCCGCATCAGGCGCAGTGGATCATGAGCGGTTTCGCGCTCGGCTTCGCCGCGGTACTGCTGGCCGGGCCGCGCGTCACCGCCAGGTGGGGGCGGCGCCGGGTCTACCTGCTGGCGTTGCCGGTGTTCGCCGCGGCTTCCGTCGCCGGTGGCCTCACCACCGACTTCGGCGTGCTGGTGGCGACCAGGGTGCTCAAGGGCGCGTGCGCCGCGCTGACCGCGCCCGCCGGGCTCGCCGTGATCACCACGGTGTTCCCCGACGGGCCGCGGCAGCGGCGCGCGGTTTCGGTATACGCGTTGTTCGGCGCGGCCGGGTTCACCAGCGGGATACTGCTGTCCGGCGTGCTCGCCTCCCTCGACTGGCACTGGGTCTTCCTGGCTCCCGCCCCGATCGCGTTGGTGCTGCTGGTGTTCGCGGCGCTGCTGATACCGCCGGACAGGCCGGGCGCCGTGATGCGGCCGTTCCCGCGCGCGCTGCTGCGCAACGGCGCGCTGCTGCGCTCGGCGTTCGGCGCGGCCGTGCTGAACGGCACCTACCTGAGCGCGTTGCTGCTCACGACGTTCGCGCTGAAGCCGGACGGCATGGGGCCGATGACGGCCGCGCTCGCCTTACTGCCCGCGTGCCTGCCGGTCGCGCTGGCCTCGCCGTTCGCCAGGAAGACGGTGGAACGGTTCGGCACGGCCAGGCTGATCTCGGCGGGCACCGCGTTCATGACCGCGGGGTACGGGTACCAGCTGCTGCCGTCGGACGGCTCGTATCCGATGCGGGTGCTGCCGACGCTGATACTGGTCGGGCTCGGGTTCGCGCTCGCTTTCACGGCGCTGAACATGCAGGCCATCGCGTCGGTCGAGCCCGCCGACCGTGGCTGGGCCGCGCCGCTCTACCAGTGCGGCGTCCAGTGCGGCGCCGTGCTGCTGTTGTCACTGACCACCGCCGTGCCCGGCCCCTGGGTGGTCGTCACGCTGGCGGGCGCGGCGGGCGTCGCGGTCGCCGCCGCCCGCTGAGACCTTTGTGGAGGAACCCGCATCATGCGAGAAGGCCTGCAAGAGCTGGCAGCCAACCGGGAGACCGCCTGCCGGGGACCCGACCCGAGAGCCACCGACCGCCAGCACGCCAAGGGAAAGCTCACCGCACGCGAGCGGATAGCGCTGTTGCTCGACGAGGGCTCGTTCCAGGAGCTCGAGCAGCTGCGGCGGCATCGCGCGTCCGGGTTCGGACTGGAGGACAAGCGGCCGTACACCGACGGCGTCGTCACCGGCTGGGGAACCGTGTTCGGACGGACGGTTTTCGTGTACGCGCACGACTTCCGGATCTTCGGCGGCGCGCTCGGCGAGGCGCACGCGGAGAAGGTGCACAAGGTGATGGACCGCGCGATCGCCGCAGGCGCGCCACTGGTCTCGCTCAACGACGGCGCAGGCGCGCGGATCCAGGAGGGCGTGACGGCGCTGGCCGGGTACGGCGGCATCTTCCGCCGCAACACCGCGGCCTCCGGGGTGATCCCGCAGATCAGCGTGATGCTGGGGCCGTGCGCCGGCGGCGCGGCCTATTCGCCTGCGCTGACCGATTTCGTGTTCATGGTCCGCGACACCGCGCAGATGTTCATCACCGGCCCCGACGTCGTCCGGTCGGTGACCGGCGAGGAGATCACCCACAACGGCCTCGGCGGCGCGCAGGTGCACGGCGGTGTCTCGGGCGTGGCGCACTTCGTCTACGACGATGAGCAGACCTGTCTGGAGGAGGTCCGATACCTCCTCTCGCTGCTGCCTTCCAACAACCGCGAACTGCCACCGTCCACTCCGAACGGAGACCCGGCAGGCCGCGCCACCGACGCGCTGCGCGAACTGGTGCCTGCGGGCGGACACCAGCCGTACGATGTCCGTGACGTCATCGCCGAGATCGTCGACGACGCCGAGTACCTCGAAGTGAGCGAGCTGTGGGCAACCAACATCGTCTGCGCTTTCGCCAGGCTCGACGGTCATCCGGTCGGCGTGGTCGCCAACCAGCCTCGGTCGCTCGCGGGCGTGCTTGACATTCATTCCAGCGAGAAGGCCGCACGTTTCGTGCAGTTCTGCGACGCATTCAACATCCCGCTGGTCACACTGGTCGATGTGCCCGGCTTCCTGCCGGGTGTCGACCAGGAGCACGGCGGCATCATCCGGCATGGCGCGAAACTGTTGTACGCCTATTGCAACGCGACGGTGCCGAGGGTTTCGCTGGTGCTGCGCAAGGCATACGGCGGTGCGTACATCGTGATGGACTCCCGGTCGATCGGTGCCGACGTCACGCTCGCCTGGCCTGCCAACGAGATCGCGGTGATGGGCGCCGAGGGCGCCGCCAACGTCATCTTCCGCCGCGAGATCGAAGCCGCCGACAATCCGGCGTCCGTGCGTGCCCAGCGCATCAAGGAGTACCGGGCCCAGCTCATGCATCCCTATTACGCCGCGGAACGCGGACTCGTCGACGACGTGATCGATCCCGGCGAGACCAGGCGGGTGCTGGCGCGCTGCCTCTCCATGCTGAGGCACAAGCACGCCGAGCTGCCCGGCCGCAAGCACGGGAACCCGCCGCAATGAGCGCGCCGCTGATCGTTGTCCACAAAGGAAACCCCGATGACACCGACCTCGCCGCGCTCACCGTGGTCGTCGCCGCGCTGGCCGCCGCGCCCGTCGCGCGCCCGCCGGGCACGAGCCACGCGGGGTGGGCCGCGCCGCGGTTTCGCGGCGCGCACAGCTGGTCACAGAAATTCAACCGCGTGAGGAGCGATGGATGAACGACCGCAGGGACCTGCTGCTCGACGAGGTCAGGAACTACCACGAGGAGAACCGGCCCGATCGCGAGTTCGTGCCGGGGATGACCGAGATCTGGCCGTCCGGCGCGGTGCTCGACGCCGACGACCGGGCCGCGCTCGTCGAGGCCGCGCTCGATCTGCGGATCGCCGCGGGCGCCTCGTCCCGGATGTTCGAATCGCGCTTTGCCCGAAAATTGAAGCGCCGCAAGGCACATCTCACGAACTCGGGCTCCTCCGCCAACCTGCTGGCGATGACGGCGCTGACCTCACCGCTGCTGGAGGAGCGACGGCTGCGGCCCGGCGACGAGGTGGTCACGGTCGCGGCAGGCTTCCCGACGACGGTGAACCCGATACTCCAGAACGGCATGGTGCCGGTGTTCGTGGACGTCGAGCTGGGCACCTACAACACCACCGCCGAACGCGTCGCACAGGCGGTCGGCGAGCGGACCAGGGCGATCATGATCGCGCACGCGCTCGGCAATCCGTTCGAGGCGGCCGAGATCGCGCGCCTGTGCGAGGAGAAGGGCCTGTTCCTCATCGAGGACAACTGCGACGCCGTGGGGTCCACTTACGACGGTCAGCTCACCGGGACCTTCGGCGCTCTCGCCACCGTCAGCTTCTATCCGGCACACCACCTGACCATGGGAGAGGGCGGCTGTGTGCTGACCGCGGACCTGCGGCTCGCCCGGATCGTCGAGTCGTTGCGGGACTGGGGCCGGGACTGCTGGTGCGAGCCCGGCGAGACCAACAAGTGCCTCAAGCGGTTCGACTACCAGCTGGGCACGCTGCCGGCCGGCTACGACCACAAGTACATCTTCTCCCACGTCGGCTACAACCTGAAGACGACCGACCTGCAGGCCGCGCTCGGCCTGACCCAGCTGGCCAAGCTCGACGACTTCTGTGCCGCCCGCCGCCGCAACTGGCAACGGCTGCGGGACGCGATCAGCGGGCTGCCGCACCTGATCCTGCCCTCGGCGACCCCGCGCAGCGACCCGAGCTGGTTCGGCTTCGCGCTCACCGTCGAGGCGGACGCGCCGTTCTCCAGGGCCGAGCTGGTGGACTTCCTGGAGTCGCGCAAGATCGGCACCCGCCGCCTGTTCGCCGGGAACCTCACCCGCCACCCCGCGTACGCCGACGCCCGCTACCGGGTGTCCGGCGACCTGGTCAACAGCGACATCGTCACCGAGCGCACCTTCTGGGTCGGCGTCTACCCGGGCCTCACCGACGAGATGATCGACTACATCTCCTCCTCGATCAAAGAATTCGTCGGCTCGAAACGATGAAGGGGATCATTCTCGCCGGCGGGACCGGCACCCGGCTGGGGCCGGTCACCAAGGCCGTTTCGAAACAGTTGCTGCAGGTTTACGACAAGCCGATGATCTATTACCCCCTTTCGGTGCTGATGCTCGCCGGGGTAAGGGAAATACTGGTCATCGTCACCCCGGACGACCTCGCGGGTTACCGGCGGCTGCTCGGTGACGGCTCGGCGCTGGGGCTGGAAATCGGGTACGCGGTGCAGCACGAGCCACGGGGTATCGCCGACGCGTTCGTGCTCGGCGCCGGGCATGTCGGCGACGACCAGGTCGCCTTGGTGCTGGGCGACAACATCTTCCACGGCCAGGGTTTCTCCGGCGTGCTCGCCGACGCGGTCAAGAACCTCGACGGCTGCACGCTGTTCGGCTACGCGGTCGCCGATCCCGAGCGGTACGGGGTCGGCGAGGCCGACGCCACCGGCAGGCTGATCTCGCTGGAGGAGAAACCAGCCGTGCCGAAGTCGCGCCGGGCTATCACCGGGCTCTACCTCTACGACAACGACGTGGTGGAGATCGCCGCGCGGCAGCGCCCGTCCGCGCGCGGCGAGCGGGAGATCACCGACGTCAACCGGGCGTACCTCGAGCTCGGCCGGGCGAGCCTGGTCGACCTCGGGCGCGGGTTCGCCTGGCTCGACACCGGGACACCGGACTCGCTGGCCGAGGCGGCGAAGTACGTGCAGATCATCGAGAACCGCCAGGGCGTCCGGGTCGCCTGCGTCGAGGAGATCGCCTTGCGGATGGGGTTCATCGACGCAGAGGCCTGCCGCCTGCTCGGCGAAGAGCTCGCGAACTCGCAGTACGGCCAGTACGTCATGCGGGTCGCGGCCGAGTCGGGCGGGTGACTCCCGGGTCGTGGGACACGGAAGTACAACGCCCGTTGCAGTAGGTAAAGTACAACGTGTACTGTAACGGCAGTGTCGTTCCGCGACCGGAAAGAGAGTTGGCTGATGAACCTAAGCGCACCCCAGCGGGCGGGGCGACGGGAGTGGATCGGGCTGCTGGCGCTGACCCTGCCCACGCTGCTCGTGACCATGGACATGACGGTGCTGCAGCTCGCGGTGCCGAACCTGAGCACCGCGCTCAAGCCGAGCGGTTCGCAGCTGCTCTGGATCACCGACATCTACGGCTTCGTGATCGCCGGCTTCCTGGTGCCCATGGGCACCTTGGGCGACCGGATCGGCAGGCGGCGGCTGCTGCTGATCGGCGCCGCCGGGTTCGCCGTCGCGTCCGCGCTCGCCGCGTTCGCCCCGAGCGCGGAGCTGCTGATCGTGGCCCGCGTGCTGCTCGGTGTGGCTGGTGCGACGCTCATGCCGTCCACGATGGCGTTGATCCGCAACATGTTCCTCGACGAGGCGCAGCGGATGCGGGCGATCGGGATGTGGATGACCAGCTTCATGGTCGGCGCCGCGATCGGCCCGGTCGTCGGTGGCGCGCTGCTCAGCGCGTTCTGGTGGGGCTCGGCGTTCCTGCTCAACGTGCCGGTGATGGTGCTGCTGCTCGTGGTGGCCCCGTTCCTGCTGCCGGAGTATCGGGAAACCAGCGCACCGAAGATGGACTGGTTCAGCGCGTTCCTCTCGCTGGTCGCGGTGCTCGCGGTCATTTACGGCATGACGCATATCGCCACCGAGGGCGTGAGCTGGCCCGCGTTCGCCGCCATCGCCGCCGGGCTCGTGGTCGGCTACGTCTTCGTCCGCAGGCAGCGGACGCTGGCCGAGCCGCTACTGGACCTGAACCTGTTCGCCGGCGCGAAGTTCAGCGTCGCGCTCGGCACGCTGACGTTCAACACCTTCGTCATGATGGGCTTCAATCTCTTCGTCGCCCAGTACCTGCAGATGGTCGTCGGGCTCGACCCGCTCGCGGCCGGGCTGTGGACGCTGCCCGCGACGGTCGCGGGCATGGCGGTGCTGTTCTTCCTGCCCATGCTCGTCGGCGGGGTCCGTCCCGCCTACGTGATGGCAGGCGGGCTGGTGTTCGCCTCGGTCGGGTTCGTGCTGTTCACCACGGTCGCCGTCGACGGCGGGCTGTCGATGCTGGTGATCAGCTCGATCATCATGTTCGCCGGGCTCTCCTCAGTCGGCGTGGTGGGCACCAACATGGTCATCTCGGCCGCTCCGCCTGAGCGGGCGGGCGCCGCGTCCGCGATCCAGACGACCGGGAACGAGCTGGGCGGCGCGCTCGGCCTCGCGGTGCTCGGCAGCATCGGAATCGCCGTCTACCAAGGGAAAATGAGCACGACGACGCCGGCAGGCCTGCCGGACGCCGTGGCCGAGCAGGCGCGGGAACAGATCGGCGGCGCCGTGGCGGCGGCACCGCGCTTCGGCGACGAACTGCTCGCCGCCGCCCGTGCGGCCTTCACCGCCGGGATGCACGTGACGGCGATCGTCTGCGCCGCGATCGTGCTGGTGCTCGCCGCACTCGTCCTGTTGCTGCTGCGCAACGTCGGCGCGCCGCTCGGCGCCCGCACCGAGACCACCGACGAAGAGGTGACCGCGGACCCCACCGCGGACCGCGTCGGTTGAGAGCGGCGAAGGCGCGTCTCACCCCCCAGTGGCGCGCCTTCGCCGCGCCAAAACAACGACGGCTGATTTGTCGTTGATTTGACGAGTTCTTGCGAATGGTTTGGCGTGGCCGATCTTGACGGTCACTTTTCGATCCAAGAGGATAGGGAACAAGAATTGTTTTCTCGCCGTATCATGGCCCCTCCCATTCAGCAGAACGGATCCCGCATGCGCATCCTGTTCACAATTCTTCCGGTGACGTCGCATCTGCTCCCGCTCGCGCCGGTGGCCTGGGCACTGCAGAGCGCGGGACACGAGGTCCGCGTCGTCACCCACACCCATCCGACGATGCCAGGGGTCATCTCCGGCGCCGGGCTGAACGCGGTCTCGCTCGGTGAGCGCATCGACCTCGCCGCCGCGGTGCGCGCCACCTTCGAAAACGAGACGCTGCAAGGGATCGCCGAGGCGCTGGCGATCGACCCCGAGGACAGCAACCTCTGGCAGATGGTCCGGCACTACGTGGTCTCCACGTTCGGGATGTACTTCCAGCCCGACGGCGGCCACCCGATGGTCGACGAGCTCATCGAGTTCACCGAGTCGTGGCAGCCGGATCTGGTGATCTGGGACCCGCTGTTCTTCCCTGCCCCGATCGCGGCCCGTGCCTGCGGCGCGGTGCACGCGCGCCTGCTGTGGGGCCTCGACCGGTTCGGCTGGATTCGTTCGGAGTTCCGGAAATGGCTCGCCGAGGACGCGTCGCGGCCGGATCTGATGGCGGCGGCGATGAAGCCGACGCTGGACCGGCTCGGGCAGGAGTTCGACGAGGAGCTGCTGGTCGGCAAGTGGACCATCGACCCGACCCCGCCGGAGATGCGGCTGCCGACCGACCTGACTTATGTGCCCGTCCGCCCGGTTCCGTACAACGGCGCGGTCGAGGTGCCCGCCTGGCTGCTCGAGCGGCCCAGCAAGCCACGGGTGTGCCTGACGCTGGGCACGAGCGGGCGGGAGTTGTTCGCGGAGAACGAGATCTCGGTCGACGAGGTGCTGCGGTCGATGGCCGAGCTCGACATCGAAGTGGTCGCCACCTTGAACGCGACCCAGCTGGCGGCGGTGGAAACAGTTCCCGCCACTGTGCGGACGATCGACTACCTGCCGCTCAACCTGCTGCTGCCGACCTGCTCGGCGATCGTCCACCTGGGCGGCACCGGCACCCTCGCCGCGGCCGTGGCGCAGGAGGTGCCGCAGCTGCTGATCCCCAAGGACGGCTCGGAGTACGTGGACTTCGCGAACTTCGTCGCGAGCCGCGGCGCCGGTGTGGTCATCGAGCAGCGGAACCTCACCACGGATCTGGTGAAGGAGCAGCTGGTCCGGTTGCTCGGCGAACAGTCCTTCAAGGACGGTGCGGCCACCTTGCGCAAGGAGATGATGGCCACCCCCAGTCCGACGGAAATCGTTCCGGTGCTGGAGAAACTGACCGTCCAGCACGGGCGGTGAGCGCCGTGAAAGCCGCCAGGCCGCGGATCGGCGTGCTCGGCTGTGCGGCGATCGCGGCCAGGCGCATGCTGCCCGCGATCAACGCGAATCCGGACGTCGAGCTGGTCGCGATCGCCAGCAGGGACCGGGAGAAGGCCGAGCGGTTCACCGCCCGGTTCGGCGGCGAGCCGGTGACCGGCTATGACCGGCTGCTCGAACGGGAGGACGTCGACGCCGTCTACGTTCCGCTGCCGGCGTTGCTGCACGTGGAATGGATCGACCGCGCGCTGCGCGCCGGTAAGCACGTCCTCGCGGAGAAGCCACTCGCGCCGACGGCGAAGGAGGCCGCCGCGCTCGTGTCGCTCGCCGAAGAACGCGGTCTGGTGCTGCTGGAGAGCTTCATGTTCCTCTGCCATTCGCAGCACGCCGTCGTGCGGCAGCTGGTCGCGGACGGCGTGATCGGCGATTTGCGCACGCTGACCGCCGAGTTCGCCTTCCCGGCCAAGTCGCCAGCCGACATCCGCTACCGGCCGGACGTCGGCGGTGGCGCGCTGACGGACATCGGGGTCTACCCGGTGCGCACGGCTCTGCTGTACCTCGGCCCGGAGCTGGAGGTGCTCGGCGCGTGGCTGCACCACGACGCCGGGCGCGGCGTCGACCTGGGCGGAGCGGCGCTGCTCGGCGGCCCGGACGGGGTGTCGGCGAACCTGATCTTCGGCATGGAGCACTCATACCGGTCCCGCTACGCGTTGTGGGGCAGCTCCGGCCGGATCTCCGTGCAGTGGGCCTACACCCCGCCGCCGACGCATTCCCCGGTCATCCGCGTCGAGCGGCAGGACCGGGTCGAGGAGCTCACCCTCCCGGCCGAGGACCAGTTCGGGGCGGTCGTCTCGGCGTTCGCCGCCCGGATCACCCGCGGCGTCTTTTCCGGACTGGAGGGTGAATCCGTGGTGACACAGGCCGAACTCGTCGATCGCATCCGGGACAACGCGGTCGTGCGGCCGCTCGAAGCTAGGGGGACCCGTGTTCGCTGACCTGTCCGAGTTCTACGAATGGTTCGACGAACGGCGCGGCAAGAACGACTACCGGGTGACCAAGACCGCGCTCGACCGGATGGCAGGCTGGCGGGTCGACCCCGGCGACGGCGGCATCCGCCACCACAGCGGGAAGTTCTTCTCGGTGCTGGGCCTGGAGGTCGCCACCGACCACCGC
>NZ_FNON01000004.1 GCF_900107045.1 Amycolatopsis xylanica | reverse complement strand
AACGCCCGGTCCCATTCCGAACCCGGAAGCTAAGCCTGGTAGCGCCGATGGTACTGCAACCGAAGGGTTGTGGGAGAGTAGGACGCCGCCGAACTCAACATAAGCCCGGCCCCGGTCGAGAACCCCACGGTTCTCCCGGGGCCGGGCCTATTTCATACCCACACCCCGCCCGGCCCCACCGCGGCACCCGGGCGCGTCGTCGCACCCCGGGCGTGTCGTCCATCTGTGCACGCGCGTCGTCCATCCAGGAACGCGCGTCGTCCGGCTGTGCACGCGTGTCGTCCGGCCGTGCACGCGTGTCGTCCATCCAGGGACGCCGTGTCCCACACCCAGGCACCTCGTGTCGACCACTCCGGCACCCCGCGCCGAACGCTCGGGCACCCCCATGCCGACCACCCAAGCACGCGCGCCGACTCCCCGGGTACGCGCGTCGACCCTCCGGGCACGCCAAGGCCGAGCCTCGGGTGCGCGAGACGGCCGGTCGAGGCCGGTCTTTGCCGCTCCCGTACGAGTCTTTGCCGCTCCCGTACGAGTCTTTGCCGCTCCCGTACGGGTGTTTGCCCTTCGAGGACGGGTGTTTGCCGGTCGAGCGAGGTCAGGCGAGGGCGTAGCCACCGGAGATCGCCGGCCGAGACTGGGCTTGCCAGGCGTTGATCTCCCGAATCAGCTGAATGACCAAGACCGCCGATCCCGTGGTCAGCACGAACGCGGCGGTGTCGGCCAGCGCGGCGTTCCGCAGCGACTCGATCGTGGGCTCGCGGCCAACGCGCCAGGCGATCCAGTTGACCAGGTTGCCGCCGACGTAGAGGCGCCACCACCAGTCCAACCGGGCGCTGCCGCTCAGCGCGGACAGGTTCGGCTCGGCGCGGTTGGCCGGCTTGCTCGCCTTCCAGATGTCGCTCACCACCTGGAACGGGAACCAGAGGTTCACCACCGGGCAGATCCACGAGCCGACGACCCATCCTCGGCTGCGGTGGTGATGACCGATCGCCAGCGCCTCGGCGTTGAGCCTGACCCGCCACAGCCAGACGATGAACACGATCGCCGCGGCGACCATGATCACCAGCGATGCCAAGGACGTGACCAGCGTGATCTGGTCCGCGGTCAGGAGATCGGCGCGGGTCACGCCTGCGAGGTCGTTGAGATAGCCGTCGACGACTTGGCGCGTATGCCAATCCGACCACACGCTGAGGCCGTCCAATACGACGGACAGCCCGATCAGCGCCGACGCGGCGATGCCGAGGCCTCGTGCGTCGACCACCGGTCTCATCGGGCCTGGTAGCCCGTAGCCCGGTATGGGCCCAGTGGGTTGTTGATCCGTCACGGTCAAGCCCTTCTCCCCAGCCCGGGTTTGCCCCGGATTCCGAGGAGACATCGCTTCCCGCGGTCATCTCGTTTCAGTACTCGCAACCCTCGCTGGCATGTGCTAACTTTTGTTGGCATGTGCCAGGTGTGGTTATGAAGGTGACTGGGGACGACCTGGTGCAGGTGCTGGCGACCTTGGCCAACCCGCATCGGGTGCGCGTGGTCGCCGCGCTGGTGGGGGAGCGCAATTACGTGAGCGGCCTCGCCCGTCAACTGGGGATCAGCAGGGCGTTGCTGCAGGTGCATTTGCGCAAGCTGGAAGCGGCCGGGCTGGTCAGGTCACAACTCGAGCTTTCGGAGGACGGCAAGGCGATGAAGTTCTACGAGGTCACCCCGTTCGCCTTCCAGCTGACGCCGGAGTCCGTCGCGCTCGCGGCGCGGACGCTCACCGTGGAGAAGGGAACGCAGGAATGAACATCCGCGCTTGGGGGGAAGTGGCAGGCGTCATCGGCATTTTCGTGCTGCTGACGGTCGTGATCGCGGTGGCGATCTCGCAGTTCGCCGCGACGTGGCGGGCCAAGGCCGTCCTCGCGCGCGAGGAGGAGTACCGCAAGCTCGCCGAACGCGCGGTGAGCAGTCAGGAGAGCATCGAGCGGCAACTCGCGGACATGCAGGAACGGTTGCGGAGCGTCGAAAAGGTGCTCAAAGAAGTCGAATGACGACACTGGGCCGCCGAGCGGCAACTCGACGGCCCAGTCAAGCGAAGAAGGCTCAACTCGCCCGAGGGCGAGCACTCACAGAACACTCCTTGCACGAGAGGACTTTAGTTCATGCTGCGCACAAGCAGTGTGCCGATGGCCGAGCGGGTCGTCGGCTGGTCGGTCCGGCATCGGGCGATCGCGATCGCGGGCTGGCTGACGTTCGTCGCGTTGTCCTTGCTGGCGAGCGCGGTGCTGCCGGGGGAGAAGGCGAGCGGCGCCGACCCCGGCGAATCCGGCCGCGCGAAAGTCGCGTTGAGCACCCAGCAGGGCTCTGAGCTCCTGCGCGAGAACATCCTCATCCAGCCGATGTCCGACGCGGCCGCGAACGATCTGCTGGCGACGCTTCCCCGCGACGCGGTCACGGACATCAGCGGCCCGCTCATCTCCCAAGACGGCCGATCGGGCTTGGTGACTTTCGGTCTCAGGCAACCGGATGAGCAGGTCAAGGCCCACCTGAAGGCCGCGACCGACGCCGTCGCGCAAGTCGCGGCGCGGCATCCCGGGGTACGCCTGGCGCAAGCCGGCGACCTGAGCCTGAGCGGGGTGGTGGACAAAGCCGTCAGCGCCGACCTCGAGCGGTCGGGTCTCTTCTCCCTGCCGGTCACGCTCCTGATCCTGATCGCGGTGTTCGGCGCGCTGGTCGCCGCCTCCGTGCCGTTGCTGCTCGCGGGTACTGCGGTCTTGGCGGCCGTCGGGCTGGTCGGCGTGCTGCAGCGCTGGATGGCCGTCAACTCCGTGACGTACGCGATGATCCTGCTGATCGGACTCGCGGTCGGTGTCGACTACACGCTCTTCTTCCTTCGACGGCAACGCGAAGAACGCGCGGCGGGCCGCAGTGAGAGCGAGGCGTTGCGTATCACGGCGAAGACGTCCGGACACGTTGTGCTCG
Source organism: Amycolatopsis xylanica (assembly GCF_900107045.1). Classification (GTDB taxonomy): domain Bacteria; phylum Actinomycetota; class Actinomycetes; order Mycobacteriales; family Pseudonocardiaceae; genus Amycolatopsis; species Amycolatopsis xylanica. The sequence goes on along the minus strand of NZ_FNON01000004.1, from coordinate 881,512 downwards.
TCTCGGGCGTCACCGTGATGCTGTGCCTGGGCGGGCTGCTCTTCGTCGGGCTGGACAACCTGCGTGGTGCCGCGATCGGCACCGCGCTGGTCGTCGGTGTCGCGATGCTCGGCTCGGTGACCATGCTGCCCGCGTTGCTCTCGTTGCTCGGCGACCGGGTGAACCGCGGCCGGGTGCTGCGCCGCGTTCCGGCGAACGAATCGCGGATCTGGACTTCGGTGGCTCGCGGCGTGGTCAAGCGCCCCGCGTTGTGGGGTGGGCTCGCGGCGACGTTGCTGGTGGTGCTGGCTTTGCCCGCGCTGGGCATGCGTTTGCAGGACGCCGCCGTCGTGAACAGCCTGCCGCGTGATTTCCCCACGGTCGACGCCGCCGTCCGTATGCAGGAGGCGTTCCCCGGCTCGGCCTTGCCCGCACGAGTGGTCATCTGGGATACCAAGGGCGCCAATGCGGACACGCCCGAAGTACGCGCCGCGATCGAAGGCCTGCACGACGAGGTCGCGCGCAGCGGCGGCCTGCTCGCCGAACCGTTGGCCGTGATGAAGGTCGACAAAGCGATCGTCGTCCGCGTTCCGCTTGCCGGGGAAGGCACCGACGAACTCTCGAATCGTGCGCTGGAAGCCTTGCGCACCAAGGCTTTGCCCGCCACGGTCGGTAAGGTCGACGGCATCGGCTTCGCGGTTTCCGGCAAGACGGCGATCCCTCACGACATGGCCGAACTGGTGAGCGGCCGCGCGCCGCTGGTCTATCTCTCGGTCGGGGTGCTCGCGTTCATCCTGATCGGCTGGGCTTTCCGCTCACTGTGGATCCCGCTGGTCTCGATCGTGCTCAACCTGCTGTCGATCGGCGCCGCGTATGGGGCGCTGACCTGGATCTTCCAAGACGGCCACCTGTCCTCGGTGCTCGGCTTCACCTCGTACGGCGCGGTGGTCGGCTGGCTGCCGATGTTCCTGTTCGTGCTGCTGTTCGGGCTGAGCATGGACTACCACATCTTCATCCTCAGCCGGATCCGTGAACGATGGCGGTCAGGCGCGAGCCCGCGCGACGCCGTCGTCGGCGGGATCGGCACCAGCGCGGGCGTGGTCACGAGCGCGGCGACGATCATGGTCGCGGTGTTCGCCATCTTCGTCACGCTCAACGCCATCGAGTACAAGATGCTCGGCACCGGCATGGCGATCGCGATCCTCGTCGACGCGACCCTCGTGCGTGGAGTGCTGCTCCCAGCGGCGATGGCACTGCTGGGCGACCGGGCGTGGAAGCGGAGTCAGGCGCCGACGCGGGCGCAGGCACCGAGCGTTTCGGCGCCGTAGCGCTGGATTTCGGCTTCGATGTCGAGCTCGCCGCGTGCGTGCTCGGCGTCGTCGCCGATCAGGTCCGGCGGCACCAGCCAGCAGACCTCGAACTCGCTGCCGTCACGATCCTTGGCGTAGAGCCCTTTCGTCGTGCCGTGGTCGGCCGAGCCGACGAGCGCGCCCGCCGCCTTGAGCTTCTCCGCGCAGTCACGCAGATCCGCGAGCGTCGGCACCTCCCAGGCGAGGTGGTAGAGCCCGACCTGGTCCGAACCGGCGCTGCTGGGCGCGGCCTGGTCACCGACGCCGAACAGGCCGAGGTCGTGGTCATTCGCTGACTCCGGCGCCTGCAGGAAAACGGATTTCGGTGTGCTGTGCACGATCCGGAAGCCCAGAACGTCCACATAGAACTCAGCGCTGTGCCGCGCGTCGCGGACCCAGAGCACCGCGTGGTTCAGTCCCCTGATGGGCAAGATCGGCTCCTTTCGCCGGTCAAGGAAGTGCGAAGGAGGATCCGCCGCGCTCCCACCATGCCGAGTACACAGGAGTATCACCGACGAGTTCAAGATACCCCTGCTTGACCCGGTCACGAAGCCTGCCGATCTGCGGCGCGATCAGTGAATCGGTCCGCCAGGCGAGCACGAGTTCTCGGTAGAACGGGTTGCCCGCCAACGGGATCGTCGCCAGCCCCTGCCTCGGCGAGAAGCCGATCGGGTAGAGCGGGCAGACCGCGCCTGCCGCGGTGAGCGCGAACGCGATGTGCGAGTCGTTGGTGAGATGCGCGACCCGCTGCTCGAACCCGTTGTCCGCGCAGACGGTGCTGAAGAACTCGTTCATCCCGCTGTCGTCGGGTTCCGGCATGACCCAGGTCTCGTCGGCCAGCTCGCCGAGCCCGATCTCGCCGCGATCCGCGAGCTGGTGGTCCAGCCCGACGCCGACGAAGATCGGCTCGGTCAGCAGCTTGGCCTGGACCACGGATTCCGGCAGCCGCAGCGGAAAACGCGGGAACCGGCGCAGCACGGCGACGTCGAGCTCCCCGGAGCCGAGCAGCGTGGTCAGCATGGCCGTCGACTTGACCGTCCGGCTGGTGATCTCGCGGTCGGGGAACGCGTCACCCAGCGCGCTGACCAGCAGCCAGAACTGGTTCGCCGGGATACCGCCGACCCGGATCGGCGCGTACTCGGCGTCGCGCTGGGCGTTGAGCTGGGCGCGCCGCTCCAGTTCGCTGAACTCGACGAGCACCTTGCGCGCGTGCTCGATGACCCCGGCGCCGAGCTGGGTCGGTACTACGCCATCCGGGCTGCGCAGGAACAGCGGGCCGCCGATGTGGTGCTCGATGCGCTTGAGTTGCGTGGTCACCGCGGGCTGGCTGAGGTGCAGCTCGGCCGCCGCCCGCCGCAAGGTGCCCGCTTCCGCGATCGCGACCAGGAGCTCGAGGTGGCGGAAGTCCAGGTGCATGGCGTGATTCTACGGGCGTGATCCACATCAGTGGTGCCGTGTTATCGCCGAATGTAATAAGGCCGTTCAGGTGTGCGCGGTTCCGTGGCGGCTCGAACTGCCCTTACCGTGAAACTTCCCCGACCTCAGTGGTGGAGTCCCCCTTGTCGATTGTTTTGGAAGTCGCGCCTGAATACGGGCTGATCGATCAGTCCGTTGTCCTGTTGTCAGAACGGTCGCTGCACGATTTCCTGAGAGCCGCGAAGACGGAATACGCCGCCATCACGGCTGACGAGCCGAGACCGTGTTTCGCTGTCCTCATTGGACAGTCGGCCGGTTCTTCCTATGTGGTGGAGGAAATCGCGTTCGGACGGAACGCGCGCTGCAGCACGCCCGCCGCGACCGAGGAGTTCGCCTCGGCCATCGTCCCGCGTTTCGGTTCCGCGTACGAGAACCCCGTTCGTGCTTGGTGGCTCGATCCGGCGGATCTGCTGCGCATCTCGCGGCAGGCCGATGAAATGGGTGCGGAAATACTCGGGTCCATTCATCTGCATCCGGACTGGCACCGGCTCGGCCCGGAATCCGAACGGTGTCGTCCGCTGTCCGAACATCCGACCCCGATGGACGAGTACGTTTTCGGCAACAGCGGCTGGCCGGTCAATGTGGTCTGCTACCTCGAACGCAGGCACGGCGCCTTCTACTACACGCTCGCCGCCTGGAGCGCGGACTGTGATCCGATTCCCCTGCGCGTCAGCGCCCCGATCCCGGAGCCGCGCTGATGACGCCGCCCGACGAGGACGCCATCAAGGGCATCTGGGCGACCATGGCGCTGGCCTGGGAGAAGGGCGACGCGCGGCTGTTCGCCTCGGTCTTCGACGAGGACGTCTCGTTCGTCTCGGTCCGCGGCGAGGAGCAGACCAGGCGCGACGAGGTCGAGCAAGGCCATGCCCGGCTGTTCGCCACGGCGTACGCGGGCAGCCGGATGGAGCCCGACGTCCGGCTGGTCCGCCCGCTCGGCGACGACCTCGCGCTGGTGCACGTCACCTCTGTCGTCGTGCCTGCCGACGACAAGCCCGCCATGACGACCCACGCCCAGGCGGTCGTGCGCAGGCGCGGCGACAGCTGGTCGATCACCGCATTCCACAACATGATCCCGCTAGGAGCACCCCGATGACCCGGCCCCGCCTGCGCCACCTCGCCTTCGTCGTCCGCGACGCCGAACAGCTCGCGAGCTTCTATCGTGACCGGCTGGAGATGGAGATCTTCCACAAGGACCCGGACGGCAGCCATTTCCTCACCGACGGGTACCTCAACCTCGCGCTGATCCAGCAGCAGCTCGACGGCGAAGCATCCAGTGGCTTCAACCACTTCGGCTTCCAGGTGGACGACGTGGAGACCGTTTCGGACCGGTTCGCCGACGCCGGCGTGCCCCGGCCGGTCCAGCGGCCCAGCGACCGGCCGTTCGCCGAGTATCGGGCGATCGATCCGGAAGGGAACTGGTTCGATCTTTCCGAACACGGATACCTCCCGCCGCCGGCTTGAGGTCGAATTAAGGTGTGCCTCGACGTATTCTTTTCTATCATCGAGGTATGACCGCTGGGTCGCGACGGTACGCACGCTCGTGCCGTGAGCAGTACAAGCACATGTGCGGTGCCGGGAAGACCCCGGCTCCGCAGCCCGCCACGCCGGAAAAGGCGAATGGGGACGCCCCGGTGCGACAATCTCCTCCCGCGCGCTGAATTCGTTGGCAAAAAATGCGACGGCCGGGCCCGTGAATGCGGGTTCGGCACGCGTTCCGCGTCCCGGGTGTTGATCACTCGACGGTGTGAACCTGCCCGATGCGCGGCGCCCTGCCGTCCGCTTGCCGTGCCGCGGCCGCACGGCGCTCCGGCCACGTCAAGACGGCAAGTGGTCTAAACCTCGCTGCGTATTTGAATGACTACCCAGAATTGTGAATCCGGGTGGCCGTGATTCGGGTCACTGGCCATCCGATCGAGTTATGTAGCAAGGCTAAGAACCAGCGTGATAGCCCAGCATGGACCGGGAACGCCGGGTGCGGCCACGGTCGGACCATGGGCGGAAATCTCTTGGTTTGAGATCCGGTCAGAGTGGGTACCGAACATCTGTGGTCTGCCCTGGCCACGGTTGTGACCAGGGTATATGTGCCCTCGGCAGGACTCGAACCTGCGACCTAGAGATTAGAAGGCTCTTGCTCTATCCAGCTGAGCTACGAGGGCCGGCGGCGGCGACGGCTGCGGGTCACCCGGAAGCAGCTTAGTCACCGTCATCCACTCGATCGCTCGACACCGCCGAATCGTTTCACATTGGCCGGGAACTGTCGTTGACCTGGGCCCGCGGGCGCGCCGGGTGGGGCGGCGCGGCGCGCCCGCGGGGGTGGGCCGCTGCGCGGACGGCCCGGGTCAGGCGGTGTTCTGCTGCGTCCGTGCCCAGGAGCGAACTACCGCCTGACCCAGCTTTCAGCCGGTCACTCCCAGATCTGGATGGCTCTGGCCACGAACGGAGCCTGTGGCACGAAGGTCCCTCCTCCCGGGTACGTGGTGAAGTCGCCTTCGGTCGAGCAGTCCCGGCCCTGATAGACGGTGATCAGGCGATCCAGCCGATTGGCGAACGCGCGGCCGTCGAAATCGGCGGGTAGTGGGACGCATTCCTCGGGATTGGCCGTGCGTAAATCCAATCGGGTGATCTTGCCGCCGTAGAATTCATCGGTCCAGGCGCAGAATTCACCTTTCAGGCAGGCGAACTCCGGTGGCGGAGTACTCGCCTGGGCGACGCCACTGCCCACGATCAGGCAAGACGCCGTCAAAGCGAGCATGCGGGGCAGGTAGGCGCGGAGCTTGAGCGAACGTGTTTCCATGATGGGATTCCCCCTCGGTTGCGGTGCGAATGTCGTGATTCCACGATGACCCGGCGAGAGGGGATTGTCAGCCCGCATTTCTACTTCTGTGGATAAGTAGTTTCAGTTAACCCGGTTGTCCACAGATCGCGAAACGCCTATTGCGAAACGCGTTAGCGAGTGCTAGGGCCGGTCGAGCCGCGCACGATCAGCTCCACCGGCAGCGTCGTGGGCGGCGGCGGCCGCTCACCCGCCAGCAGCCGCAGTACCAGTTCGCCCGCCATCCGCCCCTTGCCGACCAGATCCTGGCGGACCGTCGTCAGCGGCGGCGTCGACCAGCGCGCGGGCGGCGCGTCGTCGAAGCCGATGACCGAGAGGTCGCGCGGCACTTCGAGGCCGAGCTGCTTGCCGACGCTCACCGCCGCCAGCGCCAGCTGATCGGACATGCACAGCAACGCGGTCGGCGGGTCCGGCCGGTCCAGCAGGCCGCGCGCGCCCGGCGTCGCGTCCTCGATGGACAGTCCCGAGGTCTCCCAGATCGCCACGTCCGACGCCGGGACGCCGGCCTCGGACAGCGTGTCCAGGTACCCGGAAAGCCGGTCGCGGTTGTCCCGGTACCGGCTGTTCAGTGCCGTCTCGATGGTCATCTCGCCACCACGCGGCGCGGCGAGGCACTGGGCGGACATGATGCCGAACCGCCGGTGCCCAAGCTCCAGCAAGTGCTTCGCGGCGGCCGCCGCACCGCCCCGGTCGTCGACGCTCACCCTGGCCGCGCCCCGCGCGAACGGCTGGTCGATGACCACCAGCGGCAGCCCCCGGTCGCGGACCGCGCGCAACGCGGGCGCGTCGTCGGCCAGCGAATACGCGACGGCCACGTCCGCCTGCGCGGCCAATATCCGGTCGGCGCGCGGGCCGCCCTCCTCACCGGGCAGCATCAGCAGCGCGTGCCCCTGGGTGTCGATCGCCGTCGCGAGCGCGTCGAGGGTGACCGAAAGCGCGGGGTCGGAGAACGCCGCCGAAAGCCCGGCGTCGAGCATGAACGCGACCGCTCCGGTGCGGCTGGTAGCGAGGCTGCGCGCGGTCGGATTCGGGCCGGTGTAGCCCAGCTTCTTCGCCGCCTTGAGCACCTCTTCGCGCAGGACGGCGGAGAGCTGGTCCGGCCGGTTGTAGGCGTTGGACACCGTCGCCCGCGAGACGCCCACCGCCTCGGCGACGTCGTCCAGCGTCGGGCGGCGACGTCGGGGGCTGGTCACCGGGCAAGTCTAGTGCGCGCGAAAACGGGTGGACTTTCTGAAGCGCTTCAGTCATTCTGGGGCAAGGGGGTTCACTGGAGGGAGCACCGGCTTGGATCGGCAGAAGATCGCGGTTTTCGTCGTGTTCGCGTTGAACGGCGGCGTGTACGGCTCGTGGGCGACCCGCGTGCCCGCACTGGCGGATCAGGTGCACGCCGGTCCCGGCGCGATCGGGCTCGCGCTGCTCGGCGCGAGCGTCGGGATGGTGGTGTCCACGACGTTCTCGGCCAGGTTGATGACCTGGATCGGCGCACGCGGCGTGATGATCATCGCCGGCGCGGCGAGCGCCGTCATCCCGATCCTGCTGGGCGTGGTGGGCACCGTGCCGCTGGTCTGGCTGGTGCTGTTCGCGCTCGGCATCGGCGTCGGGCTCGTCGACGTCGCCATGAACATGGGCGCGGTGCTGGTCGAACGGCGGACCGAACGCGCGATCATGCCCGTCTTCCACGCCGGGTTCAGCCTCGGTGGCCTGGTCGGTTCGGGTGGCTCGGCGTTCGCCGCCGCGCACGGTCTCGACCTCGCGCCGCATCTGGCCATCGTCGCGGCCGTCGAGCTGGCGATTCTCGCCGCGGTGGTGCGCTGGGTGCCCGGCGAGTCCCAGCCGCAGTCGACCGAATCCGCGCCGGCGGGCGGGGCGGTCCCGTTCCGCCGGATCGCGCTCTGGCTGCTGGCGGGCGTCGCGCTCTGCTCGGCCATCGCCGAGGGTGCGACCGCGGACTGGTCGGCGATGCTGCTGGTCAAGGTGCATGGCATGACCGAAGGCGCGGCCGCGCTGGCGTTCTCCGCCTTTTCAGTGACGATGATCGCCGCGAGGCTCGGCGGCGCCTGGCTGCAACGTATTTTCGGCCCTACCAAGACGCTCGCACTGGGCGCCGCAGTGGCGGGCGCTGGTCTGCTCGCGGCCGCGCTGGTGCCGGTCGCGTGGGTCGCGTACCCCGGGTTCGCGCTCGCCGGCCTGGGGCTGGCCGGGTCGTTCCCGATCGCGCTCAGCCTGGCGGGGGAGGCGGGCAAACGGTCCGACGGCAGCGGCGGCGAGCGTGAGATCGCCTTCGTCACCGGCATCGCCTACACGGGTTTCCTCGCCGGGCCGCCCGCGATCGGCGCCATCGCCGAGCTCACCTCGCTGTCGGTGTCCTTCGTCGTGATCGGCCTGGTCGGCGCCTGCATCGCGCCCGCCGCGCTACTCGCGCACCGGGCCAGGCTGCGCGAACGGGCCCTGCACCTCCCCGTCGGGTGACTCGCGCCATTGCTCGAACGGACGGTCCAGCGCCCACCCGGCGTCCGTCCGCTCGAGCACGCGCACCTCGCAGGTGTCCGGATTGGACAGTGACTCGAACAGCTCGACGCTCCAGCCGAACAACCGGCGGCAGAGCAGGCGGATGGTCAGCCCGTGCGACACGATCAGTGTCGTCTCGGGGTGGCCGTCGCCCGCGGAGTTCAGCTCGCTGAGGAACGCCGCGACCCGGTCGTCGACGTCCGCGCCAGACTCGCCGAACGGCAGCCGGTAGAAGAAGTGGCCGAACTCATGCCGCCGCTGCTTCTGGACCTCCTGGTCGAGCGGGTCCTGCAGATTTCCCCAGTCCTGTTCGCGCAGGCGGGGCTCGGGCACGATCCGCTCGCAAGCGCCGTCTAGGTCGAGCAGCCGCAGTGTCTCTTTCGTACGCAGATAAGGACTGACATACACGGCGATCCGCTCGCCGTTCAGCAGGTCTTTCAGCACCGGCCCGGCCTGGCGCGCCTGCTCGCGACCGGCTTCGGTCAGCGGCAGGGCATGGTCGGGGATCCGGGTGTAGGCGAGCTCGTCGACGTTGCCGAGCGACTCGGCGTGCCGCAGCAGGATGATCCGCACACAGGTATCTAACCCCTCGGGCATACCCTCGTTGACGTGTCTGCTGAAACCCCCCAGCGCAAAGTCAGCGTGCTGCCGTTGCTCTCGGTCGGCGTGGTCATCGCCGCGGTGGTGGCCGTCGGCCTGATCGCGCTGACCGGCGGCGCCGGGTCCGTCATCACCGGGCTGACCGACCCCGGCCTGGTCACCCGCTATGGCGTGACGGTGGTCCGCGTGCTCGCGGAGGCGGCTTCGGTGGTGTGCATCGGGTCCCTGCTGCTGGCGGCCTTCCTGGTGCCGCCGCAGGAGTCGGGCACGCTCGCGCCGAGCGGGTACGCGGCACTGCGGACCGCGGGGATCGCCGCCTGGCTCTGGTTCGTGGCGGCCACCGCGTCGATCTTGTTCAGCGCCGCGGACGGGGCTGGCAAGCCGATCACGGAGATGTTCTCGGCACGCACGCTCGTCGACCTGGTCGACGCCATCGAGCAGCCGAAGGCCTGGCTCTACACGGCGCTGATCGCGTTGCTGATCGCGCTCGGCTGCCGTCTCGCGCTCTCGTGGGGCTGGACGGCCGTGCTGTTCTTCCTGAGCGTCGGCGGGCTGATCCCGGTCGCCGTGACCGGGCACTCGGCCAGCGGCGGTTCGCACGACATGGCCACCAACAGCCTGCTGTTCCACCTGGTCGGCGCCGCTTTGTGGGTTGGCGGCTTGATCGCTTTGCTCGCGCTGGGCTGGCGGCGCGGCGCGGGACTGCCGCTCGCGGCGCAGCGGTTCTCGAAGCTCGCGCTGGTGTGCTGGATCGTCATGGCGATCTCGGGCGTGGTCAACGCGCTGGTCCGTATCTCGCCGTCCGATCTGTTCACCACGGATTACGGGCTGCTGGTCGTGGCGAAGACCGTCGCCTTGCTGCTGCTCGGGGTCTTCGGCCAGCAGCAGCGTCAGCGCGGGGTCCGTGAGGTCGCCGAGAACGGCGGCACGCTGCTGCGGCTCGCCGCGGTCGAAGTGATCATCATGTTCGTGACGATCGGGCTCGCGTCGGCGCTGGCCAAGACGCCACCGCCGCCGCAGACCACGTATCCGACCAACACCGAACTCCTCATCGGCTACCCGCTCGAAGCCGCCCCGACGGCCGCGCGGCTGCTCTTCGACTGGCGGTTCGACCTGGTCTACGGGTCGCTCGCGCTGGTGCTCGCCGCGCTGTACCTGGCAGGCGTGCGGCGGCTGCGTGCCCGTGGCGACGCGTGGCCGGTCGGGCGGACCGTGGCGTGGCTGGCCGGCTGTTTCGTGCTGCTGATCGCGACTTCGTCCGGGATCGGGTTGTACTCGCCCGCGATGTTCAGCGTCCACATGGGCAGCCACATGCTGCTGTCGATGGTCGCGCCGGTGCTGTTCGTGCTCGGTGGCCCGGTGACGCTCGCGTTGCGCGCGCTGCCCGCGGCGGGCAAGGGAGCCCCGCCGGGTCCGCGCGAATGGCTGCTCGCCTTCGTGCACTCGCCGGTCTCGCGGTTCCTCACCCATCCGGTGGTCGCGCTGCTGCTGTTCGTCGGGTCGTTCTACGGGCTGTATTTCTCCGGGCTGTTCGACTCCGCGCTCAACTACCACTGGGCGCACCTCGCGATGAACGCGCATTTCCTCCTGGTGGGCTACCTCTTCTACTGGCCGGTGATCGGGGTCGACCCGGCCCCGCGCCGGATCCCGGCGCTCGGCAAGCTCGGGATGATGTTCGCGGCCATGCCGTTCCACGCGTTCTTCGGCGTGATCCTGATGAACATGCAGACGGTCATCGGCGAGTCGTTCTACCGCTCGCTCAAGCTGCCGTGGGTCGGCGACCTGCTGATCGAGCAGCGCCTGGGCGGCGGCATCGCCTGGGCCGCCGGCGAGATCCCCGTGCTGCTGGTGCTGGTCGCGCTGCTGGTGCAGTGGGCGCGGGCGGACGAGCGGGAGGCCAAGCGCAAGGACCGCCGTGAAGAGGCGACCGGCGACCAGGACCTCAACGCCTACAACGCGATGCTCAAGCAGCTCGCGGACAAGGGCAAGGGATCGTAGCCGAAGGCACCGACAATTCCGCTCGGACCGGGCCCGGCCCGGCCGAGTTGTCCACATCGCTCCTCTTTGTCCACAGATTTCCGGCGGCGCCGTTCCCGGCCCCGTTCCGGCGGGAAGCTGGTCGCAGGCCCGGGACACGACGTCCCGGCACTGCGAAAGGTGAGGACGATGGCGATCGGCGAAACCACGGTCACGATGGTCGGCAGCGTGGTCAGTGATCTGGTCAGGCAGACGCGCGACGGGCACGACGTGGTCAGTTTCTGGATGCGCAGCAAGGAAAGACGCCGGGACAAGCGGACCGGGCTGTGGGTGGACGGCCGGAACCTCTCGGTACGGGTGGTGTGCTGGCGCAGGCTGGGCGAGTCCGTGTTCGTGTCGGTGAGCCAGGGTGATCCGGTGATCGTCACCGGCCGGATGGCCAACGGCGGGCCGGGCGACGACGGGCGGCCTAGCGCTATACCTGAGCTTGAGGCCTCGGTCGTCGCGCCCGATCTCAACCGGTGCACCGTCGTGCTCACGCGCCGTCCGCCGCCGCGTCCGGCGGAGCAGCCGGAGTTCCTCGACTGGCGGCCCGCCGCGGCTCCGAGAGGTGAGAATCCGCTCGTCAGGATGGGCACGAGAGTGACGGCGGCCTCACCGTGAGCGGGCCGTGAGCGCGCCGTCACGCGCTGGCGGAGGGAACGGATCGGCGAAGGTGAGGTGACCGCCGTCAAGTGCCTGGTGCGACCGAACTACGATCGCTCGCATGGCCGAGTACATCTACACCATGAAAAAGGTGCGCAAGACCGTCGGGGACAAGGTCATCCTCGACGACGTCAGCACCGCGTTCTATCCCGGCGCCAAGATCGGCGTGGTGGGACCGAACGGCGCCGGTAAGTCCACCGTGCTCAAGATCATGGCGGGGATCGAGCAGGCCAGCAACGGCGAAGCCTTCCTGCAGCCGGGCGCGACCGTCGGCATCCTCATGCAGGAGCCCGAGCTCAACGAGGAGAAGACGGTCCGCGGGAACGTCGAGGAGGGTCTCGGCGAGATCAAGGTCAAGCTCGACCGGTACAACGAGATCGCCGAGCTGATGGCGACCGACTACAGCGACGAGCTCATGGAAGAGATGGGCGCGCTTCAGGAGGAGCTCGACCACGCCGACGCGTGGGAGCTCGACTCGACGCTCGAGCAGGCGATGGACGCGCTCCGCTGCCCGCCGGCCGACGAGCCGGTCACCCACCTCTCCGGTGGTGAGCGCCGCCGGGTCGCGCTGTGCAAGCTGTTGCTGTCGGCTCCTGACCTGCTGCTGCTCGACGAGCCCACCAACCATCTGGACGCCGAAAGCGTGCTGTGGCTCGAGCAGTTCCTGGCGCGCTACGCCGGTGCCGTTCTCGCCGTCACCCACGACCGGTACTTCCTGGACAACGTCGCCCAGTGGATCATGGAGCTCGACCGCGGCCGTGTGGTCGGCTACGAAGGCAACTACTCCACCTACCTGGAGAAGAAGCGCGAGCGTCTCGAGGTCCAGGGCAAGAAGGACGCGAAGCTCGCGAAGCGGTTGAAGTCCGAACTCGAATGGGTGCGGTCGAACGCCAAGGCACGCCAGACCAAGTCGCGGTCCCGCCTGGACCGCTACGAGGAGATGGCCGCGGAGGCGGACAAGCACCGCAAGCTCGACTTCGAAGAGATCCAGATCCCGCCGGGGCCCCGGCTGGGCAACGTGGTCGTCGAGGTCGAGAAGCTGCGCAAGGGTTTCGACGACCGGGTGCTCATCGACGGGCTCTCGTTCGACCTGCCGCGCAACGGCATCGTCGGTGTCATCGGGCCGAACGGTGTCGGCAAGACGACGCTGTTCAAGACCATCGTCGGGCTCGAGGAGCCGGACGAGGGCAAGGTCAAGATCGGCGAGACGGTCAAACTGTCCTATGTGGACCAGAGCAGGGCGGGTATCGACCCGGCCAAGACGGTATGGGAGGTGGTTTCGGACAAGCTGGACTACATCCACGTCGGGCAGACCGAAATGCCCTCGCGTGCCTACGTCTCCGCGTTCGGCTTCAAGGGCCCGGACCAGCAGAAGCCGGCGGGCGTGCTCTCCGGTGGTGAGCGCAACCGGCTGAACCTGGCGCTGACCCTCAAGCAGGGTGGAAACCTGATCCTGCTCGACGAACCGACGAACGACCTGGACGTCGAAACGCTCGGCTCGCTGGAGAACGCGCTGGAGCAGTTCCCCGGCTGCGCCGTGGTCATCTCGCACGACCGGTGGTTCCTCGACCGGGTGGCGACCCACATCCTCGCGTGGGAAGGCACCGACGAGGACCCGTCGAAGTGGTTCTGGTTCGAAGGGAACTTCGAAGGCTACGAGGCGAACAAGATCGAGCGTCTCGGCGCCGAAGCCGCCCGGCCGCACCGGGTGACGCACCGCAAGCTGACGCGCGACTAGTGACAGTGCCTGCCTTTAGGCTCAACACAGCTGAGCGAGCACGCCCCTAGTTCGCAGATCGAGCGGAGTCCCCCGTGGTAGCCAGCAGCAAGCAGGTCCCATCACATCCCTACGCCGATTCCCCGGCGCAGGGGTGGGCTGCGGCTACCCCGGGCGGCTCGCTGGAACCGGTTCGGCGGCTCGTCGAGCAGGCGGACGCGCTGTACCTGCGTGCGCCCGAGCTGATGCTGGTCTTCGGGGAGCGTGCCGCGGCTTTGGCCGAGGCGGCGGGCTCGGACGAGCTGTGGATCCGGGCGGAGAGCCAGGTCGTTTCGGCCAAGGTGCGGCTCGGCGAGCGGGCGGCCACGGTCGGCCGCGCGGTCGCGGCGCTGCACGCGGCCGAGCACGCGGGCTACTCGGCGATCGCGGCCCGGCTGCGGATCGACTTGGCTGTTTGCGCGCGCAGTGTCGGCGCGCCGCTGACCGGACTCGTCGCGTTGAGACCGGTGCTGGTCGATCCCGACCTGACGGCGGCGCATCGGGCGGCTGCCCTGTCGCACCTCGTCGGCTGCCTGGCGCAGTTCGGCCGGAAGGCCGAGCTGGACCGGGTGCTGCAGGAGGCGGACAGGCTCTGCACGTCGGACGAGACGCTCGACGCGGACACGCGCTGGCTGCTGCGTGGCCTGGTGCGCGTGGGCATCTCGGCGCACCGGCGGCGGCATGGCGACCTGACGGCCGCCGCGGACGCCGCGCGGACCGGGCTGGGTTACCTGGAGCGGCTGCACCGGCCGGATGACGACGGTGGCCTCGTGCGGATCCGGCTGACGCTGCAGCTGGTGTGCACCCTGCTCGACCGCGGTGACGTCGAGATGGCGCTGGAGGTCGCGCAGCCGTTGCTCGACGCTCCGATGCGGGCGGCGGCCGTGGCGCCTTCGGGGTGGCTGAAGCTGGCCATCGCCACGCGGGTGTTCCTGCCCGCGGGGTCCAGCGACGCGGCGACGACGTTGATGCGGGAGGCCGTGTACAGCACGGACAGGCATGGCCTGCACGCGCTGACCGCGCGGTTGTGGCTCGAGCTCGCGCAGGTCGAGGAACGTCTCGGCAACGCGAGTGAGGCGATCGACTGCCTGCACCGGTCGCGTGCGGCCGAGCACCTTTACGTGCGGGCGCGGCGTCAGGCGTGCGCGCTGCTCTCCGGCCAGTTCGGCGCGGGGGAGCTGGCGCCGGTGGAACTCGACCAGCTGCTCTCGCCCGCGATGCGGAAGCCGGACGGGCGTCAGGAGCCGGGGTACGCACGTGAGCCGGAGCTGGGAACGCGGCGTGAAGTCGGGGCCCAGCGCGAAACCGGGATGCGGTACGACGTCGAGTCGCAGCGCGACGCTGAGTTGCGCCGTGAAGCCGAGTTGCGCCGTGAAGTCGAAGCGCGGCGCGAGGCCGAAGCGCGTCGTGAGGAAGAGGCGCGGCGCGAAGCTGAGGCCGCCGCGCGGCGGGACGCTGAAGTACGGCGTGAGGCCGACCTGCGGCGCGAAGCCGAGGCGCAGCGTGAGGCTGAGTTGCGCCGTGAGGTTGAAGCGCAACGTGAGGCCGAGCTGCGACGTGAAGCTGAAGCGCGTCGCGAGGTTGAGGCGCGGCGTGAGGCTGAAGCGCGTCGCGAGGAAGAGGCGCGGCGCGAAGCTGAGGCTCGTCGTGAAGCTGAGGCTGCGGCGCGACGGGAAGCCGATGCGCGGCGTGAGGCTGAGGCGCAGCGTGAAGCCGAGCTGCGTCGTGAAGCTGATGCACGGCGCGAGGTTGAGGCACGCCGTGAGGCTGAAGCGCGCCGTGAGGCTGAAGCGCGCCGTGAGGCCGAGCTGCGGCGTGAAGCCGATGCGTGGCTTGCGTCCGGGACGCGGCGTGAGAGTGACGTGCGGGGCGTGCCGGAGTCACGGCGTGAAGCCGAGCCGCGGTTCGAAAGCGAGCCGGACTGGCGGCGGGAGCAGACGTCCGCGGGTGAGTCGAAGCCGCCGTGGGCGCGGGAAGTCGCGCCCCGGCAGGTGCGCGGGCCGGACTGGGAACCGGAAGCGGAGCGGTCGGAGTCCCGGTGGGCGAGTGAGTACGGGAACGGGCGCGAGGTCGAGTCCAAGTGGGCTCCGGAACCCGCCCGTGAGCCTGACCGTGCGGCCGAGCCGGAGCCGAAGCCGAGGGAAACCGACGACAGCTCCTGGACGCGGGTTTCGATCCGGCCGCCGGTGCTGCCGCCGCTGCCTGACTTCCCGGACATTCCGCTCGCTCCCGCGCCGGCCGCCGAGCCTGCGCCCCGGGTGAGCAGGGACGTCGCCGAAACCGCGCACCGGGTGCCGGAGCCGTCGGAGCCTCGGTGGGAGAACAACGAGCGGTCGTGGGACACGCCGTCCGTGCCCGCTGCCAGGACCACGCGGCACGACTCGGAACACGGCTCGGTGGCCGCCAAGTCCGTTTTGGACCGGCTGGGTATTTCGTCCAGCGGGGGCGGACGGCGGCGCGCGCCGTCGGACGAGCCCGCGCAGGGCGGGTCTGAGCGGTTCGAGCCGGCGGGGGACAGCGCGGTGGAGCCGTCGCGGCCGGAGCCTCGTCCTGAACCAGCGCCCGAGCCGAAGCCTGAGCCGCCCGTCGAGACTTCGCCGTACGCCGACGAGACGACCGGGCCGTGGCTGCCGCGGCTGAAGATGCCGCCCGCGCTCGACCCCTTCGATGCCGACAGCTGGACGCCGAGTTCCGAACCTTTCGGTGACAACAGCTACGCGAAGGCCATCGCGGCCGACGAACCTCCGGCCGACGCCGGTCTCGCCGATCTGCTCGCGCGGGCACTCGCCGAGCATCAGGCGGGCACCGCGAGCGCCGCCGCCCTGGTCAAGCAACTGGGGTCGCAACGTGACAGTTCGCCACGCCCGGTGAACGGGCACCGCACCAACGGCGAAGCCTATGACGGCACCCGTCACCGAACTGGCGAGTAACTAAACCGATTCCGGATTTTCCTTGCCGGTGCAAGGTTTCCCGATGTGATCGAGTAACTTCCCGGTCTTTTGCAGACGGCTCCGCCTCGCGCACTAGGGTGGGGTTCGTCCGGCACATCGGCGTGCCGGAACGGGTGTCAATCACGCACAGTGGAGAGTTGCTCAATGAGCTCGACGGGAGTCTCGTCCCCTACCGGTCAAGGCGTCGAAAGCGCCACTCGCCCCTCGACGAGTCCGGAACAGACCAGGGATGAGCTGATCGACGCCGCGGCCGCGTTGGCACCGGAGATCGGTGAGCTGATCCGCCTGTACTACCGCCACATCCCCGCCGAAGAGGTGCTCGGCGACGATCCGGTCGATCTGGTCGGCGCGGTGCGGTCGCACCTGCAGCTCGCCCAGCACCGGGTGCCGGGCCGCCCGGCGGTCCGCCTGCTCAACCCGACCACCGCCGAGGACGGCTGGACGCGGGAGGCCACGGTCGTGCAGGTCGTCACCGACGACATGCCGTACCTGGTCGACTCGGTCGCCGCCGAGTTCGCGCGCGACGGGGTGCAGGTGCACCGCATCGTTCACCCGATCGTGGTGGTCAGCCGCGAGCTGACCGGTGAGCTGCGCGAGGTCTACCCGACCGCCGACGCCGCCGACCCGCCCGAGGGCGCGGACACCGAGTCGTGGATGTACGTCGAGATCGACCTCATCACCGACCCCAACCGGGCCCGCGAGCTCGACAACCGCCTGTCCAGCGTGCTGGGTGACGTCCGCGAGGTCGTCGAGGACGCCGAGAAGATGGCCGAGCAGGCCCGCCAGCTCGCCGAGGAGCTCGAGACCAACCCGCCGGCGCTGCCGGAGAACGAGGTCGTCGAGGGCGCCAAACTGCTCCGCTGGCTGGCCAACGGCCACTTCACGTTCCTCGGCTACCGCCGCTACGAGATCGTCGACAACCCGCATCCCGAGGCCGACGAGCCCGCGCTGCGTGCCGTGCTCGCCTCCGGCCTCGGCGTGCTGCGCCAGGACTCGCTCGCCGCGCGCGGGCTCACCGCCGGTCCGGACACGGCCGCGAGCGCGCTCGCGCCGACGCTGCTGGTGCTCACCCAGGCCAGCGCGCCGTCGACGGTGCACCGCCCGATCTACCCGTACTACGTCGGCGTCAAGACCTTCGACGAGAACGGCAAGGTGACCGGTGAGCACCGGTTCCTGGGCATGTTCACCACCACCGCGCTGCACGAGAACGTCCTGGACATCCCGGTCGTGTGCAACCGGGTCCGCCAGGTCATCCACCGCGCCGGCTTCCCGATGGATTCGTTCTCGGGCCAGCGCATGCTCGAAGTGCTGCAGAACTGGCCGCGCGCGGACCTGTTCTCCGCCGACACCGACTCGCTCTACGCGACCACGACCGGCGCGATCACGCTGTCGGACCGCCGCAGGCTGCGGCTGTTCCTGCGCCGCGACCCGTACGGCCGCTTCTACTCCTGCCTGGTCTTCCTCCCGCGTGACCGCTACACCACGCGCTCGCGCCTGGCGATGCAGGAAGTGCTGGTCGAGGAGCTCGAAGGCACCCAGCTCGAGTACAGCGCCCGTATCGGCGAGACGGTGCTCGCGCAGGTCCACTTCGTGGTCCACACTGACCCGACGCGCCGGATCGAGCCGGACACCGTCCACATCCAGGAGCGCCTGAACACGGCCGTCCGCAGCTGGGACGACTTCATGGTCGAGGCGATCCTGAACGAGCGTCGTGAGCGCTCCGAGCCGAACAACTTCAGCGAGGAGTCGGCCACCGACCAGGGGCAGCGCTTCGCCGCGGTGTTCCCGGAGGGCTACAAGGAGGACTTCGAGGCGGCCGACGCGCTCGCCGACCTCCGTCAGCTCGATGCGCTGTCCGGCGACGGCGACCTGAGCATGTCGTTCTACGTCCCGGCCGACGCGGAGCCGGGGGAGCGGCGCTTCAAGCTGTACCTGCTCGGCGAGGGCGTGACCCTGTCGAAGGTGCTGCCGGTGCTGCAGCGGATGGGTGTCGAGGTCGTCGACGAGCGTCCGTACGAGCTGCGCCGCGAAGACGGCAAGCGTTCGTGGATCTACGACTTCGGCCTGCGTATCGCGCCGAACGTGCTGGAGCAGATCGAGGCGGGCAAGGAAGGCGACCTGCGCGTCCGCTTCCAGGACGCGTTCAACGCCGCGTGGTGCGGTCTCGCCGAGGTCGACGGCTTCAACGAGCTGGTGCTGCGCGCGGGCCTGACCTGGCGCCAGGCCGCGATCCTGCGTGCCTACTCGCGCTACCTGCGCCAGGCGGCGAGCCCGTTCTCGCAGGAGTACATCCAGCGTGCCGTGACCGCGCACACCGACATCGCGACCGCGCTGGTCAAGCTGTTCGAGGTGCGGTTCGACGTGACCAGCCAGGAAGACGAGCGCATCGCGCACGCGGGCCAGCTGGAAGCCGAGATCACCAAGATGATCGACGAGGTCACCAGCCTCGACGAGGACCGCATCCTGCGCCGCCTGCTCGCGGTCATCACCGCGACCCTGCGCACGAACTACCACGTCACCGACGCCGACGGGAACAACCGCGAGTACCTCGCGATCAAGCTGGACCCGAAGTCGGTGCCGGAGCTGCCCGAGCCGCGGCCGCGGTTCGAGGTCTTCGTCTACTCGCCCCGTGTCGAGGGCGTGCATCTGCGCTTCGGTGAGGTCGCGCGTGGTGGCCTGCGCTGGTCAGACCGCCGGGAGGACTTCCGCACGGAGGTGCTCGGCCTGGTCAAGGCCCAGGCCGTGAAGAACGCGGTGATCGTGCCGGTCGGCGCGAAGGGCGGCTTCGTCGTCAAGCGCCCGCCGGCGCCGACGGGTGACCCCGGCATCGACCGCGACGCCTTCCAGAAGGAGGGCATCGCCTGCTACCGGATGCTCATCTCCGGCCTGCTGGACCTGACCGACAACCGGGTCGAGGGCAAGACCGTGCCCGCGCCGAACGTGGTCCGCTACGACGCCGACGACAGCTACCTCGTCGTCGCCGCCGACAAGGGCACCGCGACGTTCTCCGACATCGCGAACTCCGTCTCGGCCGACTACGGCTTCTGGCTCGGCGACGCGTTCGCCTCCGGCGGCTCGGTCGGCTACGACCACAAGGCCATGGGCATCACCGCCAAGGGCGCGTGGGAAAGCGTCAAGCGCCACTTCCGCGAGCTCGGCAAGGACACCCAGTCCGAGGACTTCACCGTCGTCGGCATCGGCGACATGGCCGGTGACGTGTTCGGCAACGGCATGCTGCTCTCGGAGCACATCCGGCTGGTGGCCGCCTTCAACCACATGCACATCTTCCTGGACCCGAACCCGGACGCCGCGAAGACGTTCGCCGAGCGGCAGCGGCTGTTCAACCTCCCGCGCTCCTCGTGGGACGACTACGACCGCTCGCTGATCAGCGAAGGCGGCGGGATCTACCCGCGCACGGCCAAGGCCATCGCGATCACCCCGCAGGTCCGTGAGGCGCTCGGGCTGGGCGAGGACGTCGAGAAGCTCTCGCCGACCGACCTGATGAAGGCGATCCTGCTGTCGCCGGTCGAGCTGCTCTGGAACGGCGGCATCGGCACCTACGTGAAGGCCGAACGCGAGACGCACGCCGACGCGGGCGACAAGGCCAACGACGCCGTCCGCGTCAACGGCAACGAGCTGCGCGTGAAGGTGGTCGGCGAAGGCGGCAACCTGGGCCTGACCCAGCTCGGCCGGATCGAGTTCGCCCGCAACGGCGGCAAGATCAACACCGACGCGCTCGACAACTCGGCCGGTGTCGACTGCTCCGACCACGAGGTCAACATCAAGATCCTGCTCGACCACCTGGTCATGGCGGGCGAACTCGACCACCAGCAGCGCAACGAGCTGCTCGGCGAGATGACCGACGAGGTCGGCGCGCTCGTGCTGGCCGACAACTACCGCCAGAACGCGGTGCTCGGTGTCAGCCGCGCGCACAACGGCCCGATGCTCTCGGTGCACGAACGCCAGGTCGCCGCGCTCGAAGCGGCGGGAGCGTTCAACCGCAAGCTGGAGGCGCTGCCGAGCCGGTCCGACTTCAAGGCGCTTGAGAAGGCCGAGCAGGGCCTGACCTCGCCTGAACTGTCGACGCTGCTCGCGCACGCGAAGCTGGACCTGAAGAACGAGCTGCTCGCCAGCGAGCTGCCCGAGTCCGAGGTCTTCTCAAGGCGGCTGCCGGAGTACTTCCCGAAGCCGCTGCGTGAGCGCTTCGAGTCGGCGATCTTCGAGCACCCGCTGCAGCGCCAGATCATCACCACCCAGGTGGCCAACGAGGTCGTCGACGGCGCGGGCATCTCGTTCGTCTTCCGGCTCTCCGAGGAGATGAACGCGACCGCCACCGACGCGGTCCGCGCGTACGCGGTGGTCAACGCGGTCTACGACCTGCGCTCGATCTGGGACGAGATCGACAAGCTCGACAACGTGGTGCCCACCGACGTCGCCGACTCGATGATGCTGGAGACCCGGCGCCTGCTCGACCGCGCGGCGCGCTGGTTCCTGACCAACCGGCCGCAGCCGCTGGCCGCGCTGTCGGAGATCAACCGGTTCGGCCGGGTCGTCGGCGAGCTCGCGCCGAAGACCGGCGAGCTGCTGCGCGGCCGTGAGGCCGAATCCGTGCAGCTCCACGTCGACGAGCTGACCGGCCAGGGCGTGCCGGAGGACCTGGCCCGCCGGGTCGCGCTCCTGCTGCACACCTACGGCCTGCTCGACGTCACCGAGGTCGCGGAGCTGGCCGAGCAGCAGATCGGCGTCGACACCGTGCACACCCCGGCCGAGACGGCCGAGCTGTACTACGCGCTGTCCGATCACCTGAACATCGACCAGATGCTCACCTCGATCAGCGCGCTGGAGCGGGGCAACCGCTGGCACGCGCTCGCCCGGCTTTCGCTGCGTGACGACGTCTACTCGTCGCTGCGGGCGATAACGCTGGACGCGCTGCGCCACAGCGAGCCGGACGACACGGCCGACGAGAAGATCGCCCAGTGGGAGCGCACGAACTCCGCGCGCATCGGCCGCGCACGCGCCGCGCTCGAGGAGATCGCGCTGTCCGGCAGGCTCGACCTGGCCACGCTGTCCGTCGCGGCCAGGCAGATCCGGAGCACCGTCCGGTGACCTATGTCGCATTGGTCCGGCCGCGCTGGTCGGACATGGACGTCTTCGGGCACGTCAACCACGCCGCGATGGTGACGCTGCTCGAGGAGGCCCGCGTTCCGCTGCTGTTCGGTGAGGCCGTCAAGGCCGGCCTCACCGAACTGCCCAAGGGCGTGGTGGTGGTCAAGATGTCGGTGAACTACCACGCCCCGGTGATCGCGGACGGCCAGGACATCCGGATCGAGCTTTCCTTGAAGGAGCTCAGGTTCGCGAGCTTCACGCTCGGCTACAGCGTCCACAATGGACCTTCCGAGGCCGACAAGGTGGCGGTGACCGCGGAGACCGTGCTGGCACCGTTCGACACGGTCACCGAGCGGCCACGTAGGCTCAGTGACGAGGAACGCGTGTTCCTGGAAGAGGGACTCCGTAGTGCCTGAGCTCAGCATTCCCGACGCGGCCGACCGCGAGACGCTCGGCGCGTTCGTCGCGCGCGCGGTCCGCTTGGACGGCGGCACGTTCGTCCGGCTGCGTCAGCGTCCCGACAGCTCCGTTCCGGTCGTCGAGGCCTGGGTGTCGACGCCGTTCGAGGTGCTCGCGACCCGCGCGGTCGCGGGCGAGATCAGCCCGCCGGACCTCACGGTCTCCGGCAACGAGCTGCTCGCCGCGCTGACCGTGGCGGGCGGGCCGGTGATGGATCCAGGCCCGGCGCGGGACATGATGTGGCACTCCGAGCTGCCCGCGTCGTCGCGCTGGCAGCTGGTCGACGAACTGCCCGCGACCGTGATCTCGGATCTCGCGGACAAGGGCGTGACGCTGGCCAAGGACAACGTCGGCCCGCACGGCACGCCGCCCGCTTCGCTGATGGACCAGGCGGTGCTGACGGTGACCGGCGAGTCCGTCGAGGTCAAGGTGCAGATGCGCTGCCTGTTCGCGTTGTCCGGCATGGGTTTCCTCGACGCGTCGGTCGCCGACGACGTCGTGCGGGTGACGGCGACGGACTCCTGGCTGCGCATCGACGCGCGCTACGGCGCCGTGCTCAAGCGCCGCCACGCGCTGCTGCCGCTGCTGTTCTGATGAGGTCGTGAGTGTTGCGGCCGGTTCTAACCGGCTAAAACACTCACGACGCTAGAACCGCGTTCGCATGACTTTCATGCGCTCGATCTCGGCGCTCTGCCCGGTGACGACGTGTTGCGCCATCTCCTGAGCCTTCTGGTCGACGCCGTTGGCGAGCGCGCCGTCGGCCATGGTCAGCGCGCCCTGGTGGTGCGCGATCATCAGGTCGAGGAACATCCGCTCGAAGTCCTTGCCGGTGGCCGCGCGCAGCGCGTCGAGCTGCGCGGGCGTCGCCATGCCCGGCATCATCGCGTGATCACCGCCGTGGTCGTGACCGGGACCGGGGACCGGCTGGCCCGCGTTCTTCAGCCACTCCTTCATGAGCGTGACCTCGCCGTCCTGGGACACCGCGATCCGGCCGGCGAGCGAGCGCACCTGCTCATCCGATGACTTGGCGGCCACGAGGTCGGTCATGATCTTGGCCTGCTCGTGGTGCGGGATCATCATCGTCACGTAGTCGATGTCGGCCTGGTTGGGCTTCGTCTCGTACTTCTTGGCCTGGTCACCGGGGACGATCGTGCCCGCGTCACCTGGCTTTCCGGGCAGTACGACCGGCACGGTCGGTTCTGTTTCGGCGGGGGTGCCCGCGCAGCCCGAAGCGAGCACGGCGGTCAGCAGTGCGAGCCCGGCGAGACGATTCCTCATGCTGAGACCCTCCCATAGTCGCTAGCCGCCATGAGGGTAAAGATCCGATAATCGGGTGGCAAAGGTGGTCGAGAGGAGATCCACATCGTGGGTAAGCCAGGGGGCGCTCGTCGTCTTACCAGGATTTTCACACTGACGGCCGCGGTCGCCGGACTCGCGTTGTCGAGTGCCGTCGCCGCGCCGGCGGGTACCGCCGAGGGAGCCATCCCCGGTGTCGACGAGATCGTGCACAGCCCGAATCTCCGTCAGCTCGCGAACCTCCCGCACCAGGCGCCGTTCACGTCGCCGGTCGGGACGGACATCGCGTTCACCAAGGACCACGCCATCGTCGGCAACTACGACGGCTTCGTGATCTACGACATCAAGAACCCCGCCCGTCCGAAGATCGTCAGCCAGGTGCTCTGCCCTGGCGGCCAGAACGACGTCTCGGTCTCGGGTGACCTGCTGTTCCTGTCGACGGACAGCTCGCGCAGCGACAGCTCGTGCAACAGTGTCGCGCAGCCCGCGTCGATCAAGGAGTCCTGGGAAGGCATCAAGGTCTTCAACATCAAGGACCTGGCCCACCCGAAGTACGTCGCGGCGGTCGAGACCGACTGCGGCTCGCACACGCACACGCTGGTGCCGGACAACAAGAGCCGCGACCTGTACCTGTACGTCTCGTCGTACGCGCCCGCCGCGAACCTGCCGGACTGCCTGCCGCCGCACGACAAGATCTCCATCGTGAAGGTGCCGGTCGACCACCCGGAGCAGTCGGCCGTGGTCGCGAAGCCGCTGCTCTTCCCGGACGGCGGCAACCCCGGTGGCCCGAACCCCGACGGCACCAACCGCTCGGCGACCACCGGCTGCCACGACCTCACCTCGTACCCGCAGAAGGACGTCATGGCGGGCGCGTGCATGGGTGACGGCATGCTCTGGGACATCAAGGACCGGCTCAACCCCCGGGTGCTGGACCGGGTGCAGGACACGAACTTCGCGTTCTGGCACAGCGCCACCTTCAACAACGCCGGCACGAAGGTGATCTTCACCGACGAGCTCGGCGGTGGTGGCATGGCGACCTGTCTCGCCAAGTTCGGCTCCACCCGTGGCGCCGACGGCATCTACGACATCAAGGGCCGCGGTGACAAGCGCAAGCTCGAGTTCAAGTCCTACTTCAAGATCCCGCGCCTGCAGGCCGAGAACGAGAACTGCGTGGCGCACAACGGTTCGCTGATCCCGACGCTGTTCGGCGACTACATGGTGCAGTCCTGGTACCAGGGCGGCGTCTCGGTGTGGGACTTCACCGACTCCGCGCACCCGAAGGAGATCGCGTTCTGGGAGCGTGGCCCGCTCGAGGCCACCGGGAACAAGACCGGCGGCACGTGGTCGGCGTACTACTACAACGGCTACATCTACTCGTCGGACATCGTGAAGGGTTTCGACGTGCTGGAGCTGCGTGACTGGCGTACCGCCACCGCGAAGCTCAACCACTACAACCAGTTCAACCCGCAGACCCAGCCGCACTACGGCTTGTTCTGAGGTAAGACGGGATAAAGCCCGCTGAATCCCGGAGTGGGATTGAGCGGGCTTTATCCCGTTCTAGGACTTGACGAGCCAGGCCGAGGAGTCGGGCGGGAGTTTCCCGTCCACCAAAGGCGAACTGGACAGCAGCACGTTCCCTGGCGGCAACGGGATCGGCGCGGCCGAGGTGTTGAGCGCGCAGATGAGACCGCCGGGGCTGCGCCGGAACGCGAAGCACCCGGCGGGCGCGCCGTACCACTCGATCTCGTCGCCGCTGAACGCCGCGTGCTCGTGCCGCAGCTCGACGGCTTGGCGGTACAGGGAAAGCGTCGAATCCGGGTCTTCGAGCTGCTTCTCGATCGTCAGACCCGCCCAGTCGGCGGGCATCGGCAGCCACGTCCGCGCGTTGCGGGAGAACCCGAACGGCACCACGTCGCCTTCCCAGGGGATCGGCACGCGCGCGCCGTCCCGGCTGTGCTGGGGACCCGCGGTCTTCGCGCGCGGATCCGCCATCGCCTCGACGGGCACGTCGACGTTGCCGAGGCCGAGCTCTTCGCCGTTGTAGAGGTAGACCGCGCCCGGCAGCGCCAGCTCGACGAGCGCCATCGCCCTGGCCCGCCGGACACCCTGCTCACCGCCGCCGTAGCGGCTCACCTGGCGCCACACGTCATGGTTGGACAAGGTCCACGTGGCGGGCGCGCCGGCGGCCTGAGGGACCGCCAGTGACCGCTCGATGGCCGCGTGCAGCGCGTCGGCGTCGAAATGCGTGAGCACCAGCTTGAAGTTGAACGCCAGGTGCAGCTCGTCCGGCCGCAGGTACTTCGCGAGCCGCTCCTCGTCGCTCACCCAGAGCTCGCCGGCCGCCATGGTGCCCGGGTACTCGTCGAGCACCTTGCGGATCATCTGGTGGATCTCGTGGACGCCGTCGTTGTCGAACCGCGGGTCGTAGAACCCGGTCGCGACCATCGGCTGCGCCCTCGGGTCCATGTCCGGCAGCTCGGCCGGTTTCGCCATGCCGTGCGCGACGTCGATGCGGAAACCGTCGACGCCGCGGTCGAGCCAGAACCGCAGCGTGCGCTCCAGGTCGGCGCGCACCTCCGGGTTGGCCCAGTTGAGATCCGGCTGCTGCGCGGCGAACAGGTGCAGGTACCACTGGCCGTCGGGGACCCGCGTCCACGCCGGGCCGCCGAAGGAGCTGACCCAGTTGTTGGGCGGCCCGTCCTCCTTGCCGTCGCGGAAGATGTACCGGTCGCGCTCCGGGCTGCCCGGCCCGGCGGCCATCGCCGACTTGAACCAGGTGTGCGTGTTGCTGGTGTGGTTCGGCACCAGGTCGATGGTGACCTTGATGCCGCGCGCGTGCGCGTCGGCGACCAGCGCGTCGAAATCGGCCAGGTTGCCGAACAACGGGTCGACCGAGCGCGGGTCGGCGATGTCGTAGCCGTGGTCGGCCATCGGCGAGGTGTAGAACGGCGTCAGCCAGATCGCGTCCACGCCGAGCAGCTCGAGATAGCCGAGCCTGCCGCGGATGCCTTCCAGATCGCCGACCCCGTCACCGTCGGAGTCGGCGAACGACCGCACGTACACCTGGTAGAAGACGGCTTCGCGCCACCACGCCTGTTCCCCTTGCGGCCCCCTGCCCGCGCGTCTCATCAGACGAAGCTGTTCATCATGCTGTGCGCCGCCATCTCCAGATAAGCCCATAGCTGTGCCCGGTAAGGCTCTTCGACACCGACCTCGTCGACGGCGATCCGGATGCAGCGCAGCCACGCGTCGCGCTCGATCGGGCCGATCTTGAACGGGTTGTGCCGCATCCGCAGCCGAGGGTGACCGCGCTGGTCGGAGTAGGTGTGCGGGCCGCCCCAGTACTGCATGAGGAACAGCCGGAAGCGCTCCTCGGCCGGGCCGAGGTCCTCCTCGGGGTACAGCGGCCGCAGCACCTCGTCGGCCGCGACCTCCTGGTAGAACCGCGCGACGATCGCGCGGAACGTCGGCTCACCGCCGATCGCTTCGTACAGGCTCACTTCACCGGGAGAGGTCACGGGTTCATTGTCCGTTCAGGAATCGTTGAGGTGTGTCCCGAGCCGACGCGTTGCCGTGTCGGCGTTGGCCCACACCGTGTGTGGGTCTTCCCGTGGCGATACCCGCTGCCCGAACCAGCCGGGTCTGATGTGGGTTTCCATCGGGCTCGTTTCGTGTCGCCCCGCAACTCGGGGAGGACAACTCGGCCAGACCCGCGAGGTTGCGAGCGGCGTTGAGGTCACGGTCCAGGGTAAGACCGCAGTTCTCGCAAGTGTAGATGCGTTCGGATAGGCGCAGCTTGGCTTTCACGACGCCGCAGCCCGAACAGGTCTTGGAGCTGGGATACCACCGATCGGCGATGTGCAGCCGCACTCCAGACCAAGCGGTCTTGTAGGTCATTTGGCGCCGGAACTCGGCCATGCCGATTCCGGCAATGCGACGGGCCAGCCTGTGGTTGCGGAGCATGCCGGAAACACTGAGATCCTCCAGTACCACCGTGCCAAAACTCCGAACCAGGCGAATGGTGAGCTTATGCAGTCCGTCCCGGCGCGCGTTGGCAACCCGGACGTGGAGCTTCGCAATACGGGCTTGGGTCTGACGCCACCGCTGTGACGGTTTCTGCTGGGTGCGTTTGTCTGGGCCGCAGCGGCGCATGGCTTGCCGTTGCAGTCGACGTAGCTCGCGCTGCGCGATTTCGAGGTGTTTCGGGTTGGACACTCGCTCGCCGGTGGAGAGCACTGCGAGAGATTTGATGCCGAGGTCTACCCCGACGACCGTGTCCGGTCGTGCAGGTAGGGGGTCAGTGCGAGCGATCTCGACGGAGAACGAACAGAACCAACGTCCCGCACGAAAGGTGATCGTAGCTGAACGGATGCGGGCGTTGCCCTGTGCAACTTGCCGGGCGAGCTTTCGGGTGGACTCGTGGGTACGGACAACCCCGATCCGCGGCAGCTTCACGTGTCTGCGGTCTCGGTCGACCAACCCGAAGGCGCCGGTGGTGAAACGACACGACAATACCGCTCGCTTACCCTTGAACTGCGGAAACCTGACTCCAGCTCCTTTCCGCCTGCTCGTCTGGGAATCCTTCCAGTTCGTCAACGCCGTGGCCAGGTTCGCCAGTCCTGAGGCATAGGCTTCTTTGGAGTTCTCCCGCCACCACGGCGCGACCTCGGCTTTAACAGTGTTCCAACGTTCGCGGAGGTCGTAGGCTGACCAGCTCATAGGCGCGGTCTGGGAATCGCCCTCCAACCCGTAGGAGGCTTCCGCGTTCCGTTGGGCGAGGTTCGCTGTTACCTGGGCCAAGCCCCAGTTGAAAGCGAAACGCTGCGCGCCACAGTGCGACCGCAACGCCGACTCCTGCGCCACGCCCGGATCAAGTGCGAACCGATACGCCTGCAACACCTTGCTCACAAGACGTGACCATACTGGCCATCACCGACAACCCCCGCCATCATCCTTGTCCCTGGCTTTGCTGGTCGTCAGACTGCCCGGTGGTGTTCGACGGGCGCGCTGTCACGACAGGCGCCTCGATCACGGCCGGTGCCTTCGGGAACCGGCCCATCGGCGGTTCGAAACCGGCTTCCTCCAGCGCGCCCATGATCCGGGCACGCAGCGCGCGCTGCACCGCCCACTGCTGGCCCGGCCGGACCTTCGCGGTCACGCGCAGGGTGATCGCCTCCGGTGTGACACTTTCCACACCGAGGATCTCCGGCTGCTCCAGCAGATCGGCCGCGACCGTCTCGGTCTCGGCGGCCGCGGCGGCGGCCTCGGTGAGCACGGCGGTGGCGCGCTCCAGGTCGACGTTGTACGCCAGTGGCAGGTCGACGACGGCGACCGCGAAGCCCTGGCTCGAGTTGCCGACCCGGAGCACCTCGCCGTTGCGCATGTACCAGACGGTGCCCTTGACGTCACGCAAAGTCGTGATCCGCAGGCCGACCGCCTCGACGGTGCCGGTGGCGCTGCCGAGGTCCACGACGTCGCCGACGCCGTACTGGTCCTCGAGCATCATGAAGATCCCGGACAGGAAGTCACGCACCAGGTTCTGCGCGCCGAAACCGATCGCGACGCCGACGACACCGGCGGAAGCGATTATCGGGCCCAGGTTCACGCCCAGCTCGCCCACGATCAGGATGAACGCGAGCCCGTAGATGATGAAGGTGGACAACGACTTCAGCACCGAGCCGATGGTCTGCGCGCGCTGGCGCCTGCGCTCTATGACGGCAGGCCCGAGCACGTCGGGCGCTCGCTCGCGGAGCGGGCGTAGTAACGCGGGCAGCTTGCCGCCGTTGCTCTTCGGGATCGTGGTGAGCCGGTTGATCAGCCTGCGCACGAGCTTCAGCGCGATGAACGCGATGAGCAGGATGAACACGATCCGCAACGGCTTCGTCAACAGCCAGTCAGCGGAGCCGGCGAGCCATTCGTTGTGCGTGATGTTGTAGACCTGCGCGCACCAGGTGCTCTGGTCCTTGATGCACGGCGGGGCTTCTGCGAGCAGGAGCGTCACGAAGAACAAATCCTTTTCCTGTGTATTTCACGGCGAGAGTGCGCCCGCCGCCACGATAGCGGCCTTCGGCCCGATTCGCGTTCGGCGGAGTCCGTCATGCGTCGATCAAGGTACGGCGCGGTGACACGTCCTTTAACACACGTGCGCTTTGGGTGTGATCTGTGGTCGACTAGGGCTGTACCGGTGGAGGTGGTCGAGTGCCAGACCGACAACCCATCCCCCTCGGCGCCCCGAGCCAAGCCATGGCCGGACCAGCGCCGGAGGTCGTCCTGAGTGCCCACAGCAGTGGGCCGGGAACACGGCCAGGGGGTGCAAACAGACCGCCCGGACAACGTCGTGGGCGGGAAACCATGCCCAACGGCGCTCCCTTGTGGGGGCGGCGCAGGGTGCTCCTACTGAATGCCACGTTCGAACCACTGACCGCGCTCCCGCTGCGGCGGGCCGTGGTGCTGGTTCTCTGTGGCAAGGCCGAGGTCGTTCACGGTGACCCGGCCGGTTCGCTCCTGCACGCGGCGACGGTGTCGCTCCCCGTGCCTTCGGTCATCAGGCTCAGTACCTACGTGCGGGTTCCCTACCGCGCGAAGGTGCCGCTGACCAGGGCGGGGCTCATGCACCGGGACCGCTACCGCTGCGCTTACTGCGGCGGAAGGGCGGAAACGATCGATCACGTGCAGCCGCGCAGCCGGGGTGGCCCCCACACCTGGCAGAACTGCGTCGCCTGCTGCGCGAGATGCAATCACAAGAAGGCGGATCACACGCTGGCCGAGCTGGGCTGGCGGTTGCGGGTCGTGCCGCGTGCTCCGCACGGGCCGCATTGGCGGCTGCTCGCACATTCCACCGAGGCGGACCCGCTGTGGCGGCCGTATCTCGGTGCGCCGGCGGCTTAGGCCCCCGGATATATCGGCGCCCCGGCCACCTGTCCAGGTGGCCGGGGCGAGCCGGTCTGCTGCTCTTTCAGTCAGGAAGCGGTGACGCGGGTCCCCATCGTCACGCGCGTGCCCCGGGTGACCCGGGTGCCGCGGGTGACGCGCGTGCCTGCCGTGACGCGGGTACCCCGGGTCACTCTCGTGCCACGGGTGACCCGTGTCCCGTTCGTGACCCTGGTACCGCGGGTGACGCGTGTACCGCGCGTCACCCTGGTGCCAGCGGTAACGCGTGTTCCGGGCTCGAAAATCCCTTCGAGCAGTGACTGAACGTCGTCAAAAGTCGCCTGGGTGGGGGGCTGGACCTTGTGCATGATGCGTCCTCCTGAGACCGGTGCGTTACCAAATTGAGCATGGGGAGCGGGGCGCAAGGCCCGTACAGGTGAAAAAGCTACGAGGATTTCACCGCGCCGACAAGACAACAGCGACGGGTGCAGCCGCCTGTACGTTGAGTTGCAACCTTTCGCGCGCACATGTTCGCCCCAAAGTGGGAGTCCGGGGCGCGCAAGCGGCGGACGGCCGGTCTGACGCGTCGAGCGGTTGACGAACTCGTTCTCACTAGTGCGGCGTGATCGGGTGGTCCGATCGGGTATCCGATACGCTGCCCGCGTGAACCTTGTCGAGACGATCGTGGTCTTCGTGGCGATCCCGGCTGCCATCTATTTCCTGTTCGGCGCCCTGACGCTGCGGTCCAAGAACGGTGGCACGCCCAGGTACCGGCCGGGGCAGCCGTGGGACTACGCGCCGCTGTGGTGGACCGCCAACCCCGAAGGCGTCGGCCACCACGCGCAGGCCGCACCCGCCGCCGAGAACACTCCGGCCGTCAAGGGAGGCGCACGTGGCAACTGGTGAGCTCGTGTCCCAGTCAGCGGACACTGAAGAACCCGGTTATGGCGTTGCCATTACGGCCACCGGACGGCGCTCCGTAGCCAAGATGTACGAACCGGCTACTCCATCCGGCCCCTTCACGCCGCAGCAGCTTGCGCGGCTCGACGAGGCGCTGACCTTCGCCAGCCGCGAGACCGGCCTGGACTTCAGCATCTACCTCGGTGAGCTGGGCTCGGACAGCCGCCAAGCCGCCGAGCGGCTGCACGACTCGGTCGACAACCCCGGCAACGCGGTGCTGATCGCCGTGTCGCCCGGCGAGCGCCTGATCGAGATCGTCACCGGCGGCATCGCCTTCCAGCGCCTGCCGGACCGCGGCGCCAAGCTGGCCGCCGCGAGCATGGTCGCGTCCTTCAAGGAGGGTGACCTGGTTGGCGGTCTCGTCAACGCGCTGCGCATGCTCGCCGACCAGGCGGGCCCGGCACCCAAGCACTGAGTCCTCCCCGTCGAAAGCCCCCTGCCAGCACTGGCAGGGGGCTTTCGCGCACCCGGGGCTCTTGAAAGCCCGAAAGTGGCTTTCGTCAGATGCGATCTGACGAAAGTGGCTTTCGGGCTTTCAGACCTGACGAAAGTGGCTTTCGGGGTACTGGGCCGAATGCCGCAACCTGGGCTGGTTGAGGAACCGGGTAGGCGTCGTTAGCGTCGGTCAGTGGCGAAGGGGGTTGCCATGCCTGACGGAAATCCGCTTGTGGCGCAAGCGAAGTCCCAGACGACAGGGGTCACCGGGATCGGCATCGCCGAGTCGGCGGTCGATCTCGCGAACGGGGTCAAGGACGGCAGCTGGGTCGAATCGGGGCTGGGCGCGGTCGGTGTCGGCCTCGAGGTGCTGTCGCTGGTCGTCGACCCGATCGGCACCTTGGCGCAGTACGGCGTTTCGTGGCTGATCGAGCATGTGCAGCCGCTGAAGGAGGCCCTCGACTGGCTGGCGGGTGATCCGCCGGTGATCCAGTCCTTCTCCGACACCTGGGCGAACGTGTCCACTGAGGTCGCCGCGGTGGCGCAGGACTACTTGAACGAGGCCAAGAACGGCACCGCGGGCTGGACCGGCGAGGCAGCCGAGGCGTACCGGGCCACGGTCGCGGAGCAGTCCGACGCGCTGGCCGGCGCCGCGTCGCTCGCCGACGGGGTGTCCACCGGCGTGATGATCATGGGCACGGTGGTGGCCGCGGTCCGTGAGCTGGTGCGCGACCTGATCGCCGAACTCGTCGGCAAGCTGATCAGCTGGGCGCTGGAGGAGGCCTGCACGCTCGGCTTCGCCACTCCGCTGGTCGCCGTACAGGCGACGACCGCGATCACGAAGACGATCAGCAAGGTCTCGGAGTTCATCCGCAAGCTGGTTAAGACCATCGGCAACGTGGCGCCGAAACTGCGCAAGATCATCGACAAGCTCGGCGAGATCATGGAGAAGCTCGCCAAACTGGGCCGCAAGGCCGGCGGCAAGGGCGGCACGACACCCTCCGCGGCCAAAGCGGGTCCCAAGGCCGACGCGCCGAACGTCCACGAGCCCAAGGGCGGTGACGTCCCGGACGGCACCCACGGGCCCGACGGGGTGGACGGTCCCGGCACGTCACCGAGCGGCAAGCCCAAGGGCGGCGACGGCAAGTCACCGTCCATGAAGGACAACGTGGACAACCCGAAGACCGACGCGCGGGATACCGAGTGCACGCCGGGCTCGGGTGAGCCGATCGACCTGGCGACCGGGCAGATGTACCTGGAGCAGTACGACATCGAGCTGATCGGCACCCTGCCGCTCGACTTCGAGCGCACGCACTACTCGTCGTACCGCGTCGGCCGGTTCTTCGGCCAGTCCTGGTCCTCGACGCTCGACCAGCGGATCGAGATCGAGGACGACGCCGTCTACTTCGCCGATTCCGACGGCGCCAGGCTGGTGTACCCGCTGCCTCCCGTCGGTGAGTCGGCCGTGTTCGCCGAGTTCGGCGCGCGCTGGCCGTTGCGGCGGACGGCCGAGGGGTACGCGATCGACCAGCCGGAGCGGGGCCGGACCCTGTCCTTCACCGGGCACGCCGGGCTCGTTCCCCTCGCGGCGATCACCGACCGCCACGGCAACCAGATCGCCTTCGACTACGACGAAAACGGCGCACCGACCGCGATCCGGCACTCCGGCGGCTATCACATCGGCGTGGAGACCGAGGATCTGCTGGTGCGCCGCATGTGGCTGGAGGGCGACGAGCCGATCACCCTCATGCGCTATGGCTACGACGAGCAGCGGCGGCTGACCGAGGTGGTCAACTCCTCCGGAAGGGCGCACCGGTTCCGCTACGACGCCTCCGGGCGGATCATTCGCTGGGAAGACCGCAACGGTGAGTGGTACTCATACCAGTACGACCACAAAGGACGGTGTGTCCGCACCGAGGGTTCCGGCGGCGCGATGGCCGGTTCCTGGTCCTATGACGAGGAAAACGCGGTCACCGTCTACACCGACTCGCGGGGCCACGCGTTCACCCACCACTTCAACGAGTTCTGGCAGGTGGTGCGCGAGATCGGGCCGCTCGGCGAAGAAACGCTGCAGGAGTGGGACCGCTTCGACCGGCTGGTGTCGCGCACCGACCCGCTCGGCCGCCGGACCACCTGGGAACGCGACGAGTCCGGCAACGTCGTGCGGATCACGCGCCCGGACCACACCCAGGCGATGGCGGAGTACAACGAACTCGGCTTGCCGGTGGTCATCGTCGATCCCGACGGCGCGGTGTGGCGGCAGTCCTATGACGAAACGGGTTTCCTGGTCTCCGCGACCGATCCGCTCGGCGCGACGACGACCTATGAGCGCAATGAGCGTGGGCAGACGATCGCGATCACCGACCCGGCAGGCGGCACCCGCCGCGTGGAGCGCAACGCGGCCGGGCTCGCGGTCGCGGTGGTCGACGCGCACGGCGCGACCACGCGGTACGCGCGTGACCAGTTCGGCAGGGTGAGTGGGATCGCGCTGCCGACCGGCGGCGTCGAGCGGTTCACGTGGACGGTCGAGGGCAAGATGACCTCGCACACCCATCCCGACGGCGCCGTCGAGCGCTGGCGGTACGACGGCGAGGGCAGCCCGGTCGAGCACGTCGACGTGCTGGGCAACGTCAGCCGGATCGAGACCACGCACTTCGACTTCCCGAGTTCGGAAGTCCGGCCGGACGGTTCGCGGCTGGCGTTCGAGTACGACACCGAGATGAACCTCGTCGCGGTGACGAACACCCAGGGCGAAGTCTGGCGCTACGACTACGACCCGCACGGCAGGCTGATCGCGGAAACGGACTTCGCGGGCCGGTCCACGCGGTACGAGCGTGACCTCGCGGGTGAGGTGACCGCGACGGTGAACGGCGCGGGCGACCGCGTCGAGTACCTCCGCAACGCGCTCGGCGAGATCGTCGAGCGGCGTTCGGCTGGCGGCACGCTCGCGACCTACGAGTTCGACCAGCGCGGCAGGCTCGTGGCCGCGGCCAACGCGAACGCCACGGTCACCTTCGAGCGTGACGTGCTCGGCCGGATCGTCGCCGAGACCGTGAACGGCCGCACCGTGCGCACCGAGTACGACCTGGCGGGCAGGCGGGTTTCCCGCACGACACCGACCGGCGCGGTCGAGCGGTGGTCGTTCGACGTCGGCAGGCAGCCGGTCTCGCTGCGCACGGCGGGCCGGACGATGTCGTTCGGTCACGACGTGGCCGAGCGCGAGGTCGAGCGCCTGCTCGACTCGGGCGCGATCATCGCGCAGTCCTGGGACGTCTGCGACCGGCTGACCTCGCAGACGGTCTCGTCGGTGGCCTCGGACGTCCGGCGCGCGCAGGTCGTCCAGCGCCGCGAATACCGGTACCGCGCCGACGGCGAGGTGCTCGCGATCGACGACCGGGTCGGCGGCTCGCGGCGGTTCGAGCTCGACCCGGCAGGCCGGATCACCGCGGCGCAGGGGAACGGCTGGGCCGAGCGGTACGCCTACGACCAGTCGGGCAACATCACCGCCGCGGCGTGGCCGAGCCAGGACACGGACGCGCAAGGTATCCGCGCGTACGACGGGCCGCGGCTGCGTCAGGCGGGGAACGTCCACTACCGGTACGACGCGCAGGGCCGGGTCGTGATGAAGCAGCGGAAGCGGCTGTCCGCCAAACCCGATATCTGGCGCTATTCCTGGGATGTCGAGGACCGCATGGTCGGCGTCGTGACACCGGACGGCACGGTGTGGCGCTATCTCTACGACCCGCTCGGCCGCAGGATCGCGAAGCAGCGGCTGGACGCCGCGGGCGCGGTCGCCGAACAGGTCGACTTCTGCTGGGCCGGTGAGCAGCTGGTGGAGCAGACGCACAGCGCTGGCCGCGCGATGACCTGGTCGCATCACCCCGAGACCGGCGAGGTGCTGACGCAGACGGAACGGACGCGCCCGTCCCAGCAGTGGGTGGACGAACAGTTCTACTCGATCGTCACCGACCTGGTCGGCACACCGACCGAGCTGATCGACGCGGCCGGGAACCTGGCCTGGCACAAGCAAAGCACCGTGTGGGGCCAGGCGCTCGCCGAGCTGAACCAGCGGGCGTCCACGCCGTTGCGCTTCCCCGGGCAGTACCACGACGACGAGACCGGGCTCGACTACAACCACCATCGCTACTACGAGCCGGAGACCGGCCGGTACCTCAGCGCCGATCCGCTCGGGCTGCTGCCGTCGCCCAATCCGGACGCCTACGTCCCGAATCCGCTCACCTGGTCCGACCCGCTCGGGTTGGCGGCGAACCAGTCGCGGCGGCGCAAACCGTGCCGCTGCGGCGAGATCCGCCCGGACGGCAGGCGCATCGGCATCGACGACGACTGCCCGAACTGGCGCAGTCCCGACGAGAACGCCAGTGCGGCGGCGGGCGAGCACAAGAACGCCAACCGGACCCAGGAAGGCGCCACGGACATGGGCCAGCACGGCGCCGCGTTCACGGCGGCCGCGCGGGCGTTGCGCGAGGAGGCGAGGACTCCCGGCCTGCTGCCGGAGGTCAAAGAGGCGCTGCTGGCGAAAGCCAAGAAGTATGACGCCAAGGCACGCGCCATCAACCACGCCGTTTAAGGAACTCGATGACCTCTCCACGGGAGCTGATCAACAAGGCCGCCGGCCTGACTTTCAGCGAGGAACGCGCCGCGTTGCTCGAGCGTGCGCTCGAGCATGCGGACCCGGAAGCGCACGCGATCGCGCTCGCGATGCTCGCGCAACAGGATCCGGACCGGCTCGGCGAGGCGGTCTCGGCGGGCACGGCGGCGATCGAGTCGGGAGCCGAGCCGAACTGGATCCGCGCTCACCTCGCGGAAGCCGCGATCCTCGCGGGCGACGACGAGGCCGCGTTGCGCTTCGCCGAAGAGGTCGATCCGGGGTTCTTCCTAGCGAACGACCTCGCCTGGCGGGTGGTGCGGCTCAAGGAGATCAAGGCGATCGCGTTGCTGCGGCTGGGCCGGGCTGACGCGCTGGACGTCGTCGACGAGCTGCTGGCCGACATCGCCGGTGGTGACGAGGATGACGACCTTCCGCCGCCGAGCCACCTCGTCCGGGTCGCGCTGACACTCGGCGCGCGGCCCGTGCTCGACCGCGTCGCCCAGTCGCTGGACCTGGAGGACTGGTTCCCGCCGAGCGTGGTCGCCGAGATCAGGGCCGCGCTGGGCTCGTGAAAGCCCGAAAGCCACTTTCGTCAGATGCGATCTGACGAAAGTGGCTTTCGGGCTATGGGACCTGACGAACGCCCCTTTCGGGGTTTGGCTAGGCCTGGTGGGAGTCGAAGTCCCGGGCGGCCAGCGCGCGCACGATGCCCGCGCGACCCTCGGACACCAGGCGGCGCAGAGCGGCGGGCTGCTCACCCGTCAGCCAAGCGTCGGCCGCTTCCACGGTCGACGCCTCGACGGCCCACGACGGGAACAGGCCGACCACCGTCGGCTGGGCGCGCTCGCTGGAGCGGCGGGCCCAGACCTCGTCGATCACCTCGAAGTACTTCGCGACGTACGAGCCGAGCAGCGCCTTCTGGCCCGGGTGCGAGAAGCCGGAGATCAGCGAGTCGCTCACCGCGTTCGGCAGCGCGTCGTCGTAGACCGCGCGCTGCCAGGCGTCGGCCTTGGCGTCCTCGGTCGGGCGCAGCGCGCGTGACCGCTCCGCGTGACGGCGGCCGGCGGCCGTGTTGTCCGTCGCGAGCTCGGCGTCGATCTCGTCTTCGCCGGCCTTGCCGTGCGCGACGAGCGCCTGCAGCAGGCGCCAGCGCAGGTCCGTGTCGACCGTCAGGCCTTCCAGCGGGGCGGAGCCGTCGAACCAGCCCTGCAGCACGGCCAGCGTCTTCTCGTCGAGCACGGAACCGGCCAGCGAGTTGACGAACGCCAGCTGGTGATCCGAGCCCGCCTCGGCCGTCTGAGCCAGCTCCAGCAGGCGCTGGGTGAACGACGGCCAGCCCTTCTCGCGCGCCCAGTCCTGGTCGGCGTAGGAGTTCAGCGCGGTCTGCGCCTGCAGCAGCAGCCGCTGCACGACACCGACCTCGCTCTCGGCGTGGATGCCGCGCGCGATGAGCGTGACGAAGTCGCGGGCCTTCAGCTCGGCCTCACGCGTCATCTCCCAGGCCGCGGACCAGCACAGCGTGCGGGGGAGCGGCTCGGTGATGTCGGCGATGCGGTCGATCAGCGTGGTCAGCGAGGCCGGGTCGAGCCGCATGGTGCAGTAGGTCAGGTCGTCGTCGTTGACCAGCACGAGCTTGCCGGCGGCGGTGCCGACCAGCTCCGGCACCTCGGTGCGCTCGCCGTCGACGTCGAGCTCGACGCGGCGGACGCGCGCGATCTTGCCGTCGCCGTCCTCGTCGTAGACACCGACCGCGACGCGGTGCGTGCGCAGCTCGCCGGCGCCCGGCTTGGCGCCGGTCTGCACGACCGCGAACGAGCGGTACGTGCCGTCGGCGTCCACCTCGTAGCGCGGGCTGAGCGAGTTGAGGCCGGTCGTCTCCAGCCACTGCGCGCTCCACCACGACAGGTCGCGCCCGGACGCCTCCTCCAGCGCGGACAGCAGGTCCGCCAGCGTCGCGTTGCTCCACGCGTGCTTGGTGAAGTAGACCTTCAGGCCCTCGAGGAAGTGCTCGAGGCCGACGTAGGCCACGAGCTGCTTGAGCACGCTTGCGCCCTTGGCGTAGGTGATGCCGTCGAAGTTGACCTCGACCGCGTGCAGGTCGACGATGTCGGCCGCGATCGGGTGCGTCGAGGGCAGCTGGTCCTGCCGGTACGCCCACGACTTCTCGATGTTCGCGAAGCTCGTCCACGCGTTCTTGTACTCGGTCGCCTCGGCCTGCGCGAGCACGCTCGCGAAGGTCGCGAACGACTCGTTCAGCCACAGGTCGTCCCACCAGCGCATGGTGACCAGGTCGCCGAACCACATGTGCGCCATCTCGTGCAGCAGCGTCTCGGCGCGGCGCTCGTAGGCGTAGCGGGTGACCCGGCTCCGGAAGACGTAATCCTCGAGGAACGTCACGGCGCCCGCGTTCTCCATGGCGCCCGCGTTGAACTCCGGCACGAACAGCTGGTCGTACTTGCCGAACGGGTACGGCGTCGCGAAGTTCTGGTGGTAGAAGCCGAAACCCTGCTTCGTCTCGGTGAACAGCCGCTCGGCGTCCATGTGCTCGGCGAGCGAGGCGCGGCAGTAGATGCCCAGCGGGATGGTGGCGTGCTCGTCGGTGTACTCGTCACGCCACTCGGCGTACGGGCCCGCGATCAGCGCGACCAGGTAGGTCGAAAGCCGCGGCGAGACGCCGAAAGCGGTGCGGGCGGCGCCTTCCGGAGTCTCCTCCACGGACTCGGCCAGCGCGTTCGAGATGATCTTCCAGTCCTGCGGCGCGATGACCGTCAGCCGGTAGACCGACTTCAGATCCGGCTGGTCGAAGCAGGCGAACATCCGCTTGGCGTCGGCCGTTTCGAACTGGGTGTAGAGGTAGACGCTGTCGTCGACCGGGTCGACGAAGCGGTGCAGGCCCTCACCGGTGTTCATGTAGCGGCAGTCCGCGACGAGCACGAGCTCGTTGGACTCGGCCAGCTCGGGCAGCTCGACGCCCTTGTCCTCGATGTAGGCCGAGACGTCGAGCTCGACGCCGTTGAGGGTCGCGGAGCGGACGCTCTCGGCGACGATGTCGATCCAGCTGCGTTCACCCGCACGGTTGCTGGTGAACCGGACGGTGGTCGTCGACAAGAAGGTCTTCTCGCCGGGACCGCCGCGACCGTCGGTCAGATCGAGTTCGATGTCGTAGGACTCGACCTCCAGCAGCTCGGCGCGCTGCTTGGCTTGGTCGCGGGTCAGGTTCGGGGCGGGCACGGGCACCTCTGGTTGTTGGTATCGGTTTTCGGTAGTGGCTACTCGCATCCAATCATGCGGACACGCTCACTGACGACCGGGAACAAGCGTCGCCCACCGGCTGTTGGCTGGCAGTGTGGGGACCGTCCCGACAGCCAACCGTTTTCAGGGAGTCATCGAATGTCCGAGAAGGTGAAGGTCGACTTCTATTTCGACCCCATCTGCCCGTTCGCTTGGATCTCGTCGCGGTGGATCCTCGAGGTCGAAAAGCATCGTGACCTCGACCTCCGCTTCCGGATCATGAGCCTGTCCGTGCTGAACAGCGGCCGCGACGAGCTGCCGGAGCAGTACCGCGAGCTCATGGAGAAGGGCTGGGGCCCGGTCCGCGTCGCCACCGCGCTCGCCCAGGCGCAGGGCGAAGAGGCGCTGCGCGGCTACTACACCGAGTTCGGCACGCGCTACCACAACGGCGGCGTCAAGGACTACGACGTCGTCATCAAGGAGGCGCTCGCCGCCATCGGCGCGCCGGCGGAGCTCGCCGAGGCCGCGTACTCCACCGAGTACGACGAGGCGCTGAAGAAGAGCCACCACGAGGGCATGGACCCGGTCGGCATGGACGTCGGCACGCCGACCATCCACATCGACGGCGTCGCGTTCTTCGGCCCGGTGCTCACCTCGATCCCGCGCGGCGAGGACGCCGTCAAGGTCTTCGACGGCGCTCGCCTGCTCGCGGGCTACCCCGACTTCTTCGAGCTCAAGCGGACTCGGACGGGCGAGCTGAATTTCGACTGAGCGCCGCTTCGGTGACGTCCTCGGGATAAGGGGAGCGGGCGAGCGCACTGACTACGGTGAGCTCGCCCGCGGTCACCGCGGCGTCGAGCACGGACAGCGAAGCCATACCGTCACGGTGCTCGGCAACGAAGGCCGGGCCGACAGGTTCGCCATGGCCCGGCACCACTATTTTCGGGCATAACGCCAGAATCCGGTCAAGTGCGGCAGGCCACTTCGTCAGGTCGTTGTCGACGCCGAACGAGTCGGCCGTCCACCCGGCCGGCCCGTTCTCCACGGTGTCGCCCGCGAAGACCACACCCGCGTCCGGCACGTGGACGATCAGGTCGTGGTCGGTGTGCGCGTGCCCGAGGTTGATCAGCACCGCCGACCGGCCGCCGAGATCGAGCGTGACCTCGGTTTCGACGACGCGGTCTGGCCGTTCGATGCTGGTCCTGTCAAGCGCGTCCGCGATCTCGGGCTTCCCCTCCGCGCGGTAGGACTCGGCCCGCTTGCGCCGGGCGTTGTCGCCGAAGGTGTCGAGTTCCGCGCGGCAGCCTTCCGCCGCCCAGACCTCGCACGGCAGGAACGGCGTCGTGCCGAAGGCGTGATCGAAGTGCGCGTGCGTGTACGCGACGATCCATGGCAGCGGTGTGATCTCACGGACGGCGGCGGCGAGTTCGGCGCCCTGGTCGACGTCGCCCCTGGTGTCGATCACGAGGCACTTCTCGGTGCCGACGACGAGCCCGACGGTCAGGTCGAGTTCCTCGTAGCGGCGGGCGTAGACGCCTTCGGCCAGTTCCTGCCAGGTCAAAGCTGCTCCAGTAGGTCGGTCTTCAGAATCGGGACGGTAGTGCTGACGTTGAGTGCGGCCGCGAGTGGGATATCGGCGCCGTGGCCCTTTCCGATGAGTTCACGGCCGGACGAACATTCGGTGAGCGCCCTCTCGACGTCCGTCGCTTGATAAGCGGCGGAGGCCAGTGCGGCTTCTGGGGACTTAGTACGGCTAAGCGCTGTGACGATCGCCCCCGCGCCTAAGTGATCTTCGACGCAGGGGCGCAGCGGGCCTTGGGAGACGCCCCAACGCTCGCCTGCCGCGATGATGCCGATCGCGCCGGTTCCGGCC
The DNA here is from genome assembly GCF_900107045.1 of Amycolatopsis xylanica. Classification (GTDB taxonomy): domain Bacteria; phylum Actinomycetota; class Actinomycetes; order Mycobacteriales; family Pseudonocardiaceae; genus Amycolatopsis; species Amycolatopsis xylanica. The sequence goes on along the minus strand of NZ_FNON01000004.1, from coordinate 840,539 downwards.
AGTTCGTTCGCGGCCTCGGCGACGGCGTCGGCGTTGCGCAGGCAGCCGACCAAGACGGTCGCGCCGGTTTCCTTCGCCTTTGTCGTGAGCGTGGCGCCGTTGGGAGAGGGCAGGTCCGTCAGGCCGGGAGAATCGCCGATGGCCGCGGGCCGGGGCAGCCGGGCGTCCGCGCGCCAGGTGAGCGGCCTCGCGCGTCCGCCGCGGCTGAGCACTAGGTCGACCGTGGTGCTGAAGGAAAGCACGTCCACGATCACCAGCACGGCGCACGTGGCGCCGAGCGTCTCGACGCCTTCGCGGCCCCATTCGAGCCGCACGCCGAAGCCGTCTTGCCCCCAGTAGCCCACCCCCACAGCATGCCCGCCGGAAGGCCGGATGGCAGACTTCCGCACTGTGCGTGTCTATCTGGGATCCGACCATGCCGGTTTCGAACTGAAGAACCACCTGGTGGCGCACCTGCGCGAGCAGGGCCACGAAGTGACCGACATCGGTCCGCACGTCTACGACGCGGCCGACGACTACCCTGCGTTCTGCATCGAGACCGCGCGCCGCGTGGTACTCGACGAGGGCAGCCTGGGCATCGTCGTCGGTGGTTCGGGCAACGGCGAGCAGATCGCGGCCAACAAGGTCCGCGGCGCCCGCGCCGGGCTGGCCTGGAGCGTCGAGACGGCGAAGCTGACCCGCGAGCACAACCACGCCCAGCTCATCGGCGTCGGCGCGCGGATGCACACCGTCGAAGAGGCGACCGCGATCGTCGAAGCGTTCCTCGAGACCCCGCCGTCGCCCGACGAGCGGCACGCCAGGCGCGTTCAGCAGGTGCTCGACTACGAGCGCACCGGCACCCCGCCCGCACTGCCTGCCTGATGCCCGAAGGGCACACGCTCCACCGGCTCGCCAAGGCACACCAGCGCCGCTTCGCGGGCGCTCCGGTGGCCGTCAGCAGCCCGCAGGGCCGGTTCGCCGCCGAAGCGTCCCTTGTGGACGGTCAGGTGCTGGTCCGCGCCGAGGCGTACGGCAAGCACCTGTTCCACGACTACGGTCCACACGGGACAGTGCACGTCCATCTCGGGCTGTACGGCACGTTCAGCGAGATGAAGCTGCCGGTGACCGAGCCGGTCGGCCAGGTGCGGATGCGCATGGTCGGCCGCACCCAGTGGACCGACCTGCGCGGCCCGACCCGGTGCGAGCTGCTCACCTCGGGCGAGGTCGACGCCATCATGGCCCGCCTCGGCCCCGACCCGCTGCGCCGCGACGCAGACCCTGACAAGGCCTTCGCGCGCATCTCGCGCTCGAAGACCTCGCTCGCGGCGTTGCTGATGGACCAGTCGGTGCTCGCCGGCGTCGGGAACGTCTACCGCGCCGAAGTGCTGTTCCGGCACGGGATCGCGCCGATGCTGCCCGGCCGTTCGCTGGATTCCGCGCTGTGGAAGGACATTTGGTCCGACCTGGTGTTCCTGATGCGGGACGGCGTGCGCACCGGCCGCATCGACACGGTCGCGCCGGAGCACCTGCCCGAGGTGATGGGCCGCGCCGCCCGCGAGGACCGCCACGGCGGCGAGGTCTACGTCTACCGCCGCGCCGGGCTGCCGTGCTACGTGTGCGGGACGCCGATCGCCCACTCGGAACTAGTCGGCCGAAACCTCTACTGGTGCCCGCACTGCCAAGCCTCGTGAGGGCTGAAGAACGGGATAAAGCGGGCTTTATCCCGGGAAAAGCGCCCGGGATAAAGCCCGCTTTATCCTAGAAGTCGAAGCCGCCGCCGAAGTCGCCGCCGCCGTCGAAACCTCCGCCGTCGAAACCTCCGCCATCGAAGCCGCCGCCGTCCCAGCCGCCGCCATCGCCGCCCATGTCGGCGCCGGCGTCGCCGCCGCCCATGTCACCGGCGTCCATGGCGTCCTGCTGGCCCGCGTCGTAGCCGGACTCCCAGGCCGAGGCGCTCGCGATGCCGCTCATGCCGGAGAACATCGCGCTGAACAGGAACATCGAGCCGAGGCCCCACGCGCCAGCGACGAGCGCCGGCTTCCACCACGGCTCGCTGTACCAGCCCTGCGGGACCGGACGGCCCGCGACGCGGCCGCCGGGGTAGTAGTACGGCGTGTTGTGCCCTGCCTCGGGCGAAGCCTCGTAGTGCTGGCCTTCGATGTCGACGCTGCGGTGCTCGGTGACCTTGCCCGCGCGCTCGCGCTCGGCGTCGTCCGGCAGCGCGGGGCCGGGGTCCATGCCCATCGCCACGCGCGCGGCGCGCACGTAGTACAGCCCCTCGACCGCGGTGTCCTTGACCAGGCGGGCCTGCTCGATGGTCTTGGCCTGCTCCATCTGCGAGCCTGCCGCGTTGTACCGCTCCGCCGCGTCGGCCAGCGCCTGCTGCGACGCCGTGTCGGTGCCGCTGAGGTTCAGCACCTGACCGCCGAGCCGCTCCAGCAGGCGGCGCGCGTCGGCCTTGGCGTCGTCCAGCTGCTGCTGGCGGGCGGCGGCCCGCGACTTCGCGAGGTACATGCCGCCGCCGACGACAAGGACGAGGAGCACGATCAGGAAGATCGCGGTACCCATGGGTCACTCCCGGGTTCTTCGAAGCAGAGCCTTTGAAACGGACAACGCGGACGGTACGCCGGAGGTTCCCGATGAGGCCCAGGGCACACCGGGTGACTACTCGATCGCGGCCGTCCGCCCGGTGAGCACCTTCACCGGCACCTCCTCGGCGAACGGCCCGTCACCCAGCGCCGCCCGCAGTTCGGCGTCGAACTCCGCCCGCTGCTCGACGGTCAGCGCGTCCAGTCGCGCCGCCGAATACAGGGAGCCGATCACGGCGTCGGCCGTGTGCTCCTCCACGTAGTCGAACCGCTCCTCCTTGACGTCGGTGAACCCGGCCGCGCGCAACGCCTCGGCGTAGCCCGCGCGACCATGGCGTGTCGTGCGTCCACATCGGAATCCCGTTCGCGGTCACCGAGACTTTCCTTGCCCAGCAGGGTTTCCAGCACCGGCACGTCCGTGTCGGCGGCGGCCCGCGCGAGCATGTCCACGGACGGGTCCATCCCGATCACCGCGCCCGCCACCTCCGCGAACGGGTACGCCAGCTGCCCGGTGCCGCAGCCCAGGTCGAGCACCCGCGACCCGGCGCCCAGTCCGAACGAGGGCGATCACTGGCGGAGAAAACTAGAACACGTTATAGTCCGGAACCATGAAGTTCACGCTCTCGGTCGCGATGAATCCGCTGGAGCACTTCGCCGACCTCGCGCGCACGGCCGAGGAGTACGGCTTCTCGTCGATCGCTTTGCCTGACTCGCTTTTCTACTCCGAGACGGTCTCCGCCGACTATCCGTACACCCCGGACGGCAGTCGCTTCTGGACCGAGGAGACGCCCTGGTCCGACCCGCTGGTCGCCGCCGCGGCGATGGGCGCGGTGACCACCGACATCGAGTTCTACACCTCGGTGCTCAAGCTCGGCTCGCGCAACCCGGTGCTGCTCGCCCGGCAGGTCAACTCGGTCGCGGCGCTCACGAAAGGCCGGTTCGGGCTCGGCCTCGGCGTCGGCTGGTCGCCGGAGGAGTTCGAGTGGTGCGGCGCGCCGTACGAGCGGCGCGGCAAGCGCGTGGACGAGGCGATCGACGTGCTGCGGCTGATCCTCGACGGCGGGATGGTCGAGTACCACGGTGAGTTCTTCGACTTCGGCAAGCTCCGGATGAGCCCGACGCCGCCGAAGCGCGTCCCGTTCTACATCGGCGGGCACACCGACGTCGCGCTGCGCCGCGCCGTGCGCGTCGCGGACGGCTGGTCGTCGGCGATGATGAAGTTCGACGACCTGCGCGAGACCATCGAACGGCTGCGCGCGCTGCTCGCCGAAAACGGGCGCGCGGACGACCCGTTCGAGTATCAGGCCGTCTGTATCGACAAGTTCGGTCTCGACGGCTATCGCGCGCAGGGGGACATCGGCGTCACCGACATCATCACCATGCCGTGGGTGTTCGACGGCATCGGCTTCGACGGTGAACTGACCGCCAAGAAGGACTCCATCAAGAAATTCGGCGACGAGATCATCTCGCGATTTTAAGGAGCGCGCCGTGGGTGCCGATGTGTGCTGGGATCCCGCTGCCGAGCAGCCCGCGGCCCGCCAGGCCGCCTGGCGGTCGATGAACGCGGTCTGCGCTGGCGACAAGGAGGCCTGGGTCGCCTTGTTCGCCGCCGACGCGGTGATCGAGGACCCGGTCGGCCCGTCGATGTTCGACGCCGAGGGCAAGGGCCATCGCGGCTCCGACGCGGTGGCCGCGTTCTGGGACCTCACGATCGCCCAGGTCGAGCGGTTCGAGTTCGTGATCAGGGACTCGCACGCCGCCAACGATGGCCGCGAGGTCGCGAACGTCGGGACGATCACCACCTATCTGCCCGGCGGCTACGTCGTCGACACCGACGGTGTTTTCGTCTATCGCGTCGGCGAGGACGGGCTCATCCGCTCGATGCGCGCGCATTGGGAGACCGACCGCGCGCTCGCGACGGCCCGTCAGGCCGAACACGGGAAGTAACCAGGGGCGAAGCCTCACCAGTGCGACTGTCACGCGGACGGCCGCCCGCCGACTCCGCTTAGTAAGCCCTCTTTACTAATGCGGTTCAGACCTCCTACCTTTACCACTGGCTCAAAGTGGCGCAACGAGATTTGTCTGATTAATGGGTGCAAGCCGTCATGCATCCATCTGATCATTCGACGTCTCGGCCGCTTTCGGGTCGTAGTGACCACCCAGTGGAACCTAGGAGTACGAATGTCGGCATCCCCCCTGCTGCGCAAGCTGGCTTCGGCCGCCGCGGCAGTTCTCGCGCTGAGCGCGGTGTCTTCGGCCACCGTTCAGCTCAGTGCCCCCGAGGAAGCGCTCGCCCTGGAGAACGGCCTTGCCAGGACGCCGCCGATGGGCTTCAACAACTGGAACACGACCGGATGCCGGGCGGAGTTCAACGAGGCGATGGTCAAGGGCATCGCCGACATCTTCGTGAACAAGGGCCTCAAGGACGTCGGCTACCAGTACGTGAACCTCGATGACTGCTGGGCGCTGCCGACCCGCAACTCCAAGGGTGACCTCCAGCCCGACCCGAAGCGCTTCCCGAACGGCATCAAGGCCGTCGCCGACTACATCCACTCCAAGGGCCTGAAGATCGGCATCTACACCAGCGCGGGCACCAAGACCTGCAACACCGCCGGCTTCCCCGGCGGCCTCAACCACGAGCAGCAGGACGCGAACCTGTTCGCCTCGTGGGGCATCGACTACCTGAAGTACGACAACTGCAACAACCAGGGCGTCGACGCGCAGAAGCGCTACAAGGCGATGCGCGACGCGCTCAAGGCCACCGGCCGCCCGATCGTCTACTCGATCTGCGAGTGGGGCAAGAGCGACCCGAAGATCTGGACCTGGGGCGAGCCCGTCGGCAACCTGTGGCGCACCACCGGTGACATCTCCGACAACTGGTCCAGCATGATCAGCAAGGCCAAGGCCAACCGCGTGCTGTCGCAGTACGCCGGGCCGGGGCACTGGAACGACCCCGACATGCTGGAGGTCGGCAACGGCGGGATGACCCCGACCGAGTACCGCACCCACTTCAGCCTGTGGGCGGTCATGGCCGCGCCGCTGCTGATCGGCTCCGACCTGCGCAAGGTCAACGACGACACGTTCAAGATCCTCGAGAACAAGGACGTCATCGACGTCGACCAGGACAAGCTGGGCAAGCAGGCCACCATCACCAGCAACAGCGGCGGACTGGTCGTCTACAACAAGGTGCTGGCCAACGGCGACCACGCGGTGGCGCTGTCGAACGAGAACACCGCGACCGCGACCATCAGCACCACGGCCGCCGCGATCGGCATGGGTGGCGCGACCTCGTACACGCTCAAGGACCTGTGGACGAAGTCGACCAAGACGACCTCCGGCGCGATCAGCGCTTCGGTGCCCGGTCACGGCACCGTGCTGTTCCGCGTGTCCAAGTCCGGCACCACCCCGCCCGGTGACACCGTCCGCTACGAGGCCGAGTCGGCCACCCTGTCCGCGGGCGGCACCATCGACTCCAACCACGTCGGCTTCTCCGGCACCGGCTTCGCCAACGCCACCAACGCCGCGGGCAGCTACGTCGAGTGGACGGTGAACGCGGCCGCCGCGGGCCAGGCCACCCTGGAATTCGGCTACGCCAACGGAACCACGGCCGCACGCCCGGTCGACATCGCGGTCAACGGCACGGTCGTCGCGTCCGGGGTCACGTTCCCCGGCACCGGCGCCTGGACCACGTGGAGCGCGGTCTCGCGCACCGCGAACCTGGTCGCGGGCTCGAACACGATCCGGGTCACGGCGACCACGGCCGACGGCCCGGCGAACCTCGACTACCTCGACGTGACCCTGCCGTAAGGGCTCGTGCGCGTTGCGGGCGGTTAGAACCGCCCGCAACGCGCACGACCTTTCAGTCGTGGTTGCGGGCGAACGCCTGCAGCTGGCTGTACGGGCCGTTGAAGAGGTCCTGGTCGCCGGGGAAGCGTCCGCCGTCCGCGTGTTGCCAGAACGTGTAGTACGTCCAGTTGTACGGCAGCGGGCCCGGGGTCGAAGCGTAGTTCGCGATCCACAATGCGTTCGTGTCGGCGAAGGCGCCCTGGGTGCCGACGCACTGACTCCACCACGTGGTCGACGTGTAGATCACCGGACGCTTGCTGGTGCGGGCGTAGTAGGTGTCGCTGAAGTCGCGGATCCAGGCGGCCATCGAGGCCTGGCTCAAGCCGTAACATGTTGGGCCGTAAGGGTTGTACTCCATGTCGACCGCGCCCGGCAGCGTCTTGCCGTCGGCGGACCAACCGCCGCCGTTGGCCAGGAAGTAGTTCGCCTGCGTGGCGCCGCTCGACTCGCTCGGCAGCGCGAAATGGTAGGCGCCGCGGATCATGCCCGCGTTGTAGGAACCGTTGTACTGCTGGGTGAAGTACGGATTCGTGTACCCGGTGGACTCGGTCGCCTTGATGATGGCGAAGCGCGCGCCCGCGTTGTACGCGGCTTGCCAGTCGACGTTGCCCTGGAAGCTGCTGACATCCATGCCTGGCACGGTTTCCCCGGCCGCGCGGACGGCGCCGTTCGTGGTCTGGCGGCCTTCGTGCTTGGCGATCTGCGACCCCATCGCGTGGTCGCCGGCGGTGCTGGCGTTAGCCGTCGTGGCGCTGGTCAACGCGACCGCGGCCGTGGTCAGGCAGAGCAGGATCGTCCTTTTCATGTGCACCCCAGTCAAGTCGTGCGCGGACAACTGGTTCATCGTGCAGCGCGCGGACGGGGCGGACAAAGGTTTTCGACCACGATTGAAATGCGTCGTGAGTGTTCCGGACGGTTAGAACCGTCCGGAACACTCACGACTTCGAAGTCGGGATGACAGGATTTGAACCTGCGACCCTCCGCTCCCAAAGCGGATGCGCTACCAAGCTGCGCCACATCCCGAGGGTCACACCGTCCCCCGGAGGGGTGGTGTGAGGACAGCCTAGCGGTAGCCGCTAAGCTTGCTTCGCACCCGGTACCCGGGAGCGCGCGGGTGTAGCTCAATGGTAGAGCCCTAGTCTTCCAAACTAGCTACGCGGGTTCGATTCCCGTCACCCGCTCCACCTGGGAAAAGCCCTGGTCACGACTTCGTGGCCAGGGCTTTTTTCATGCCCATATGCAAGACAAGCAGGGTTGTCTTGACAAAAAAAGTTGTCGGTGAGACCTTGGGTGCACTCGACCATCGAAGGGATCACGACGATGACCACGTACGCGCCCGCCAAGACCTCCGCTACGAAGACTCGGCTGCTCGCCGGCGTCGTCGCGGGACCGCTGTATCTCGTGCTGGGGTTCGCTCAGGCGGCCACCCGGGACGGCTTCGACCTGACCGTGCATCCGTTCAGCTTCTTGAGTCTCGGTGACGGCGGGTGGGTGCAGATCGCGAACTTCGTGCTCGCCGGGGTGCTGTTCCTCGTCTCGGCCGCCGGGCTGAGGAAGGCGATGAGAGGTAGTACTTGGGGGCCGCGGCTCATCGGGGGCATGGGAGCGGGGATGGTCGCCGGGGGTGTGTTCACCGCCGATCCCGCGTTCGGATTTCCGGCGGGTGCGCCGGCCGGGCAGCCGGAAGCCGTCAGCTGGCACGGGACGCTGCACATGGTCGCCTTCATGGTCGCGATCGTCGCGTGGACGTTGTCCTGCTTCGTTTTCGCTCGCTACTTCGCCGCGCGGAAGCACAAGGGTCTGGCCGTCTACAGCGTGCTGACCGGGGTCGCGCTGCTCGCGACTCCTGCGTTCATGGGGACTTCGGGCGGGGTCGTCCTGCTTTACGTCGTCGCGACGCTCGGGTGGGTGTGGAGCTCGGTCGCCATCGGGGCTGTCGCGAAGGAGCATGACAACGGCGAGATGTAGTAGGTATGCTACGATTTGAGGTAGCAATGAGACAGGGGGGTGATGGCGGTGACCACAGGGGACAGAGTGGTGCTCGACGTCGACGGCCTGCGCATGCGCTATGGCGCGAACGATGTGCTGCACGACGTGAGTTTTCAAGCCAGGCAAGGGGAAGTGGTCGTCTTGCTCGGCCCGAACGGGGCGGGCAAGACCACCACGATCGAGATTCTCGAAGGCTTCCGGATGCGGTCCGCCGGGCGGGTCGCGGTGCTCGGGGTGGATCCGGCGCAGGGCGGGGAGGACTGGCGGGCGCGGCTGGGGGTCGTTCTGCAGTCATGGCGTGACCACGGGAAATGGGGTGTGCGGGAGCTGCTCGCCCATCTCGGTTCGTACTACACCTGCTATTCGACCGAGCAGATCAAGCGGCCTTGGGACGCGGACGAACTGGTCGACGCGGTCGGCCTGACCGAGCACGCTGGCAAGAAGATCCGGACGCTTTCGGGTGGGCAGCGGCGACGGCTGGACGTCGCCATCGGCATCGTGGGGCGGCCGGAGCTGCTGTTCCTCGACGAGCCGACCGCGGGATTCGATCCCGAGTCGCGGCGCGAGTTCCACGATCTCGTGCACCGGCTCGCCGATGAGCACGAGACCACGATCCTGCTGACCACCCATGACCTGGACGAGGCCGAGAAACTGGCCGACCGGATCATGATACTGGCGAACGGGCGGATCATCGCCGACGGCTCGGCCGATGAGCTCTCGCGGCGGATCGCGGGGGAGGCTGAGGTGCGGTGGACGCGGGACGGGCAGCGCTTCGTGCACTCGACGACCGCGGCGACGAAGTTCGTGTACGAGCTTTTCAAGCAGTACGGCGAATCGGTCGAGGAGCTCGAGGTCCGCCGGGCGTCGCTCGAGGACACCTACATGGCCCTGGTGCGCCAGGCCGAATCCGGCCAGGGCGAAGCCGGCGTGCGCACTCTCGAGGAGGTGGCGGGATGAACCCGGTCATGACCGCGTTGCGCGCGGGCTGGAGCCGAGGGCTGATCGAGCTGCGGCAGTCGTTCACCAATGCCCAGGACCTGTTCGGCCAGCTCTTCTGGCCGGTCGTGCTGCTGGTGACGTTGTTCTTCATGCGCGGGGCGCAGGTGCCGACCGGCGGCATGGTGCTCGGCGCGATGGTGCTGCCGAGCCTGCTCGGGATGAACATCATCTTCTACGGCATGCTCGCCATCGCCCAGCTGCTCACGGTCGAGCGCGAGGACGGCACCCTGTTGCGCGCCAAGGCCATTCCGAACGGCATGCTCGGATATCTCTTCGGCAAGCTCGTCACGGTCTCGGGCGGGTTGATCATCAACGTCGTGATCCTGCTGATCGCCGGCTCGTTCTTCGTGGACGGCCTGGCGGTCCCCGGCGTGGGGTCGTGGCTGATGCTGGCAGGGGTGCTGGTGCTGGGCATGGTCGCGACGCTGCCGCTCGGCGCGGTGTTCGGCGCGCTGATCACCAACCCGCGCAGCCTCGGCCTGCTCATGCTGCCGATGATGGGCCTGGTCGCGATCTCGGGGATCTTCTACCCGATCACGGCGCTGGCACCTTGGCTGCAGTGGCTCGCGCAGGTGTTCCCGATCTACTGGCTCGCCCTCGGCATGCGGTCGGCGATGCTGCCGGACGGCGCGGCGGCCGCCGAAATCGGCCAGTCGTGGCGGCACCTGGAAACCATCGGGGTGCTCGGCGCCTGGGCGATCGTCGGCCTTATCCTCGCGCCGATCGTGTTGCGCCGGATGGCGCGCCGTGAGTCGGGATCGAGTGTGGCCGAGCGCCGGGAGAAGGCGATGCAGCGTGTCGGGTGAGGTGGTGCACAACCGCATCGCCATGTTGCGTGCGGAACGAGGCATCTCGCGGCGGCAGCTCGCCGACGGCCTCGGCGTGCACTACCAGACGATCGGCTATCTCGAACGCGGCGAGTACAGCCCCAGCCTCTTCCTGGCGCTGAAGATCGCGGAGTACTTCGAGGTGGCGGTGGAGGTCATCTTCTCGACTGAGCCGTTTCCCCGGCTGGGCGAGCGTTCAGCGTCGTGAGCGTTGCGGGCGGTTAGAACCGCCCGCAACGCTCACGACCCCGGCTACGCTGGAGGAATGCGCTGGCTGGCGCTCGTGGTGGCGGTCTTGCTCGCCGCCTGTTCGACCGAGGTGCCCGGCACCCCGGCGCCGAAGCCCGCCCTCGCCGCCGCCTCACCGCTTGAGCTGCGCTTCGTGGTCGAGGCCGAGGGGAATGTACTCAAGGACAAGGCGGGCGTGAGCTATCGGGTCGGTCCGGTGGTGCTGGTGCTCGCCGAGTTCACCAAGGCCTCGGTCGGGTACGCGCCCGCGAGCGGGCACCACGTCCGGCTCGAGCTGCCCGACGACGAGGCGGCGAAGTTCGCGAGGTTCACGATGGAGAACGTCGGCAAGCAGGTGGCGATGGTGGTGGCCGGGAAAATCGCGTTCGCGCCGGTGATCGAGAGGCCGGTCAGCGGTGGCGTCATTCAGCTCGACGGTGAGTTCACGGCCGTCCAAGCCCAAGAGATCGTCGATGCCATCAAGGGTGGGTCGTGAGTGTTTTGGCCGGTTAGAACCGGCCGGAACACTCACGACGGAAAATCGGTGGCGGGGGCTGGATCGGGCTTGAGAGCATCGGCCGCATGTCAGCCATCGTCGTACCCAGGTCGTTGCCCGTCGTCGCCTCCGCGACGGCGAAGCAGCAGGCGACCCTGAGCCGGAAGCGACCACGTCCAGTGTCGTGACCGCCTCGTTCGTCGCGGGGCTGCTCGCCGGGTATGGGATCGCGCTGCCGGTCGGCGCGGTCGCGGCGTATCTGGTGGCGCTGACCGCGCGGAACTCGCTCAAGGTCGGTGCGGCGGCCGCGCTCGGGGTGGCCAGCGCGGACGGGCTCTACGCGCTCGTCGCAGCCCTAGGTGGCGCGAGTGTCGCGGCGGTCATCCAACCGATCGGCGGAACGCTCAGGATCGTCGCGGCGGTCATCTTGGTAGGCCTCGCGGGTGTCGGGGCGGCACGGGCCATCCGGGACTTCAAGTCCGAAGTGGACACGAGAGTCGTCAAGCCGTTGACCGTGTCCAAGGCGTACTTCAGTCTTCTCGGGATCACCGTGCTCAACCCGGCCACGGTCATCTACTTCGCCGCGCTCGTCATGGGCGACAAGGCCCAAACGGCCAATGCGACCGTGTTCGTGATCGCCGCGTTTCTAGCCTCGGCCAGCTGGCAGCTCACCGTCGCCTGTGGGGGAGCGGTGCTGGGACGGCTGCTGACCGGCCACAAAGGACGGCTGATCACCGCGCTCACGTCGAGCGCGGTGATCGCCGGGCTCGCGGTTCAGATGGTCGTGTAGTGCGAAGCGTCGCCTTCGAGCGACTCGGAGCGCTCACCGTCGACGCCCACCGGGACATCGCCGGCCACGGTGACCCGGTGCAGGCGTCGCGGCAGGTCGTCGTAGTTGTCGATGGCGTAGTGCTGGGTGATCCGGTTGTCGAACAGCACCAGCTGGTTCGGCTCCCACGCCACCCGGACGATGTTCTCCGGCCTGGTCACGTAGGACTGCAGCAGCCGCAGGATGTCGCGTGACTCCGTTGTGGACAGTCCGACGATCCGCTGCGCGAACCCGCCGATGAACAGGCCGCGCTCGCCGGTCTCGGGGTGCACCCTGACGACCGGGTGCGCGGTGCGGAACTTCTGCGAGACGAAGATCTCGCGGCGCGCCTTTTCCTTGTCGCTCAAGGAAGGCTGGACGTAGTCGTAGTCGTTGGTGTGGACCGCGCGCAGGGTGTCGGCGAACGCCCGCAGCGGCGACGGCAGATCCCGATAAGCCGCGGCCGTGTTCGCGATCAGCGTCTCACCGCCGTACGGCGGGACGACGAGGCTGCGCAGCGTGCTGGCTTTCGGCGGCGCGACAACGAAAGTCACGTCCGTGTGCCACTGGTTCGCGCGGCCTTCTTCGCTGTCCACCGGCAAAATCGAGGGCGCGCCGTCCACCGAGGGCACGGTCGGGTGCGCCTTGGTCAGCTCGCCGAACCGGGCGGCGAAGCGCAGCTGGCCCTCGTCGTCCAGTGAGACGTTCTTGAACACGAGCGCCTTGTGCTCGTGCAGCGCGTCCTTGACGAACTGGACGTCGAAGTCGCTGGCCGGGTCGATGCCGATGACCTCGGCGCCGATCCGCCCGGTGATCTTCCTGATGTCGATGAGGGTCATGCCGCGTGCTCCTTTACTCGGGTGGCGGGCCGCGCGAGGCCGTAGTGCCCGCGCAGGGTGGAAGCGCTGTATTCGGTGCGGAACAGGCCCCGGCGCTGCAGTTCCGGGACCACGAGGTCGACGAAATCGGTGAGCCCGCCGGGCAGCGTCGGCGGCATGATGTTGAACCCGTCCGCGGCGCCCGCCGTGAACCAGTGCTCCAGCTGATCCGCGACCTGGACCGGGGTGCCGGCGAACACACGGTGCCCGCGTCCGCCGGCCAGCCGCTCGATGAGCTGGCGGATGGTCAGGTTCTCGCGCCGCGCCAAGCCGGTGACCAGGTCGAACCGGCTCTGCTGGCCCTCGGTGAAGGTGCCGACGTCGGGCAGCGGGCCGTCCAGTGGGTATCCGGCCAGGTCGTGGTCGAGCAGGTTCGACAGCTGCCGGACGCCGTATTCGGGTGTGATGAGGGCGTTGAGCTCGGCTTCGCGCTCGCGTGCCTCCGCCTCGGTGCGGCCGAGGATCGGGCTGATCCCCGGCAGGATCTTGATCTCGTCCGGAGTGCGGCCGTGCCGCCCGAGCCTGGCCTTGACGTCGTCATAGAACGCCTTGCCCTCTTCGAAGGTCTGCTGCGCCGTGAACACCGCCTCGGCGTAGCGCGCCGCGTACTCCTTGCCGGTCTCCGACGAACCCGCCTGCACCAGCAGCGGGTGCCCCTGGACCGGGCGCGGGACGTTCAACGGGCCGCGCACCTGGAAATGCTCGCCGACGTGGTCGATCGGGTGAATCAAGTCGGTGTCCGCGTAGACGCCGCTCGCCTTGTCGATCACCGCGGCGTCGTCTTCCCAGCTGTCCCAAAGCTTTTTGACGACCTCGATGAACTCGGTCGCGCGCTCGTAGCGCAGCTCGTGCGCGGGCCTGGCGTCGCGGTTGAAGTTGAGCGCCTCGTCCTTGCCCGCCGAGGTGACGATGTTCCACCCGGCGCGCCCGCCGCTGAGATGATCGAGCGACGCGAACTTGCGTGCCAGGTGATACGGCTCGTTGTACGTGGTCGACGCCGTCGCGATCAGTCCGATGTGCTCGGTCGCGCCGGCCAGCGCGGACAGCAGTGTGAGCGGCTCGAACAGGTTGTGCGAGTTGTAGCGGACGTTGCCCCACAACGCGACTCCGTCAGCGAGGAACAGCGAATCGAGCTTGCCGCGCTCAGCCGTCCGCGCGAGTTCGACGTAGTGCTGCAACGTCGTCGCGCGCTTCGGGTCGGTGTCCGGATGCCGCCACGCGGCCTCGTGATGGCCGTTCTGCATCAGGAACGCGTTCAAATGCAACTGTCTGGTCACGCCTTCTCCTTCGGGCGCCAAGCGGAGAACCGTCGTTCGAGTGCGACGAAGCCCTGGTTGACGATGAGACCGAGCACCGAGACCGCGATGATCCCGGCGTACATCTGGGTGATCTGGAAATTGACCTGGGTGTTGTTGATCAGATAACCGAGCCCGGCCTTCGCGCCGACCATCTCGGCGGCGATCAGCACCAGGATCGAGTACGACGCCGCCAGCCGGATGCCGGTGAAGATCGTCGGCACCGCGAACGGCAAGATCACCTTGCGGAACAGCCGCGGACTGGACAGCCCGAGCGAGCGGGCGGCCCTGACCAGTAGCGGATCGACCGAGTTGACCCCGGCGATCGTGTTGAGCAGCACCGGCCAGACGCAGGCGTAGACCACCAGCGTGATCTTGGACAGCTCGCCGATGCCGAGCAGCAGGGTGAACACCGGCAGCAACGCCAGCGCGGCGGTGTTGCGCATCAGTTCGAGCAGCGGGTTCAGGAACGCCGCCACCGGGCGATACCAGCCGATCAACAGTCCTAACGGGACACCGATGGCCACCGCGACCGCGAAGCCCGCCGCCGAGCGGCCGAGGCTCGCCGTCAGGTGATCGGCGAGCTGGCCGTTGAGGATCAGCTCCCACAATGCCGCCAGATCTTCGGAAACCGGTGGCAGGAACGTCCGCGTGCTGTCGTCGAGCACATAACGCGGGACGAGTTCCCAGGCGGCCAGGAACAAGATGATGGCCGCGGAACTGCGTACCGCCTTGACGAAGGGGGACAGGCTCTTCGGTTTGTCCACCAGGGTTGGCGTGCGGACGAGGGGCTTTTCCAGTGTCGCGGTCATCAGGCCGCCTTCCGTATCTCGTCGTGCAGCAGTTCCCAGAGCTGATGGCGGTGGCGCACGAAGCCCGCCGAAGACCGCACGTCCCCGGTCCGCTCGCCGAGGTCGATGTCGACGACCTCCTTGAGCCGTCCTGGCCGTGACGTCAGCACGGCGACCCTCTGTCCTAAGTAGACGGCCTCCTCGATGCCGTGCGTGATGAACACGATCGTCTTCCCGGTACGCCGCCAGATCCGGAGCAGCTCGTCTTGCAGCTGGTCCCGGGTCTGCGCGTCCAGCGCGGCGAACGGCTCGTCCATCAGCAGCACACCCGGGTCGTAGGCGAGGCTCCTGGCGATCGCGACGCGCTGCTTCATGCCGCCGGACAGCTCGTGCGGCAGCTTCTCCTCGAACCCGGAAAGCCCGACCAGGTCTAGGAATTCGCGAGCCCGGTCGGCGCGCTGCCGCTTGGTGAGCGACCCGCCTTCCAGTCCGAACTCGACGTTGGCGCGCGCGGTCCGCCAGGGGAACAGCGCGTACTGCTGGAAGACCACCCCGCGATCGAGGCCGGGGCCGGTCACCGGCGAGCCGTTGATGAGCACCTCGCCGGAAGTCGGCTTGCTGAGCCCGCCGAGCAGGTCGAGCAGCGTCGACTTACCCGAGCCGCTCGGCCCGACCAGTGAGAGGAAACTGCCGTCGTCGATGTCCAGCGAGACATCGTCCAACGCGGTCAGCGCGCCGAAAGTCTTGGTGACACTTCGGATGTTGATCATTTGGACCCCGCATAGGGGTTGAACTCGTTGGTGTAGAGCTTCTTGGTGTCGATCTTGTCGCTCTTGATGAACCCGGACTGCTTGAGCCAGCCCTCCCACAGCGTGTAGTCCTGGTCGCTGATCAGGCCGCCGTGCGTGATGCCGACGCTCTTCCAGTACTTGAGCGTGTCCGTGCTCTCGTTGCGGTGCCGGTTCTGGATGATCTTCGTGAACCGGGCGATGACCTCCTCGCGAGGCGTCGTGCGTTCCCATTCGATCGCCTTGGCCACGGCCGAGACGAAGATCTTCGACGTCTCCGGGTATTTCTTGATGAAGTCGGTGCGCAGCACGTACGGGCCACCGTTGTACGGCCCGAACGCTTCGACGTCGCTGACCAGCCTGCGCAGGCCACCGCTCGCCGCGGCGTGGTCCTGCAGGATGCCGTTGAGCGCGCCGACGTCGACCTGGCCGTTCCGCAATGCCTGCTCGGTGTTGACCGGCGGCAGCACCACCAGCTGGACCTGGTCCGTCTCTGCCTGGGTGAGCCCGTTCTTGAGCAGCCAGGTGTCGAGCACGGCTTCGAGGTTCGCGCCGACGGTGTTGACCGCGACCTTCTTGCCGATCAGGTCACGCGGCGTGCGGATCGGGCTGTCCTCCTTGACGTAGAAGCCGAGGAAGGTCTTGTCGTCGGAGCCGTAGTAGTTGATGACCGCCTTGACCGGCGCGCCCGCTTCGATGAGCTTGACGACCGCGCCGGTGAAGGCGCCGCCGAAGTCGGTCTGGTCGGTCGCGGCGGACTGGATGTCCTGCGGGCCGCTGATCGTGTTGCCGACCCACTTGAGTTTCACCTGCCCGAAGTAGCCTAGGTCTTCGGCGAGTTCGGGGAGCGAGACGTTGTTCGCGGAGCCTTGGTAACGCAGCTCGAGCTTTTCGGGCTGACCGGGTGCGCTGGCCGTCGCGGAGGTGCCGCAGCCGGTCAGCGCCACCGCGGCCACGAGGACTGTGGCGAGCAATGGCTGGGTTTTGTTCACGCCGTCACTATTCGACAGTCATCGAGACCAGAGCAACATTGCGATAATTTGAACTAAAGAAATCTCAGGATGTGCGACGCAGGCTCGTGCTCAAGGGATCTTGGTACAGTGCGTTCAGCAGTACGGCACCGCCTGCCGTCGCCAGCTCGCGGCCGGAAAAGCTTGACGGCACAACGACTTTCTCCGCGTCATCGCAGATCCACGAGCGGACATCGACCTCTTCGCGCAGCGCGGAAAGACAGCCGGGAACGTGGTGCACACTCTGATCGACGACGATCAGAATTTCCGGATTCAGCACGTCGAGCAATAACGCGGCGGCCTGGCCGAGTAATCGTGCGCGCTCGTGAAATAGCGCGATCGAATTCGCGTCACCTTTTTTCGCGAGATCGAGTAATTCCGTGAAGGGGAGACCGGCCTTACGGGCGACCGTCTGCTCGGAGACCGTCGCCTGCAGGCAGCCGGTCCGCCCGCAGTCGCAGGGCTCGGTGCTGTCGTCGACCGGGAGATGCGCGACGGCGCCCGCCGCCGACCGGGGTCCGTGGTGGACGGTGTCGCCGGTCGCGAAGGCGGCGTCGACGACGTTGCCCGCGAAGAGCTGGACCACGCTCGCCCGCGCGCGGGTCTGGCCGAGCAGCCGTTCGGCGTGGACGAGCGCGCGGGAATGACTGTCCACCGCGACGGCCAGCCCGGTGTGCCCGGTCAGCAGGTCGCGTGCGGGCACGTCGCGCCAGCCCAGCAGGGGATGGTCGATGATCGAGCCGGTCCGCTCGTCCACCCAGCCGCCGGTGGCGACGCCGATGCCGTGCGGCCTGCCGAGTTCGAGCAGCGCGTCGGCGGCGCCGAGCAGCACGGTGACCGGGTCCAGGCTCGGGTGCGGGATCACGCGCTGGACGAGCACACGCCCGCGCACGTCGAGCAGCGCGACCGTCGCGAAGTGGACGGCCAGATGGATGCCGCCGATGACGTGGTGCGCGGTGTCGAGGTCGACCGGGACGTGCGGGCGGCCGATGGCGCCGCCGACTTCGGGGAGTTCACGCAGCAGGCCGAGCTCGGTGAGCTCGGCGGTGTGCCCGGTGACCGCGGCGGGGGAGAGGCCGGTCCGGCGGGCGATGGTGCTGCGGGCGATGGGTCCGTGGTCGAGCACGGTGCGAAGCACGGAACTCGCGCTGGCGCTGCGCCGATGTGTCCTTTGTGGACCATCGCGCAGCGCCCGCTGAGAACCCATGGCCAAGATGGTTACACGCGTGCGCGGGGTTGCCTAGGACACGCGCAGGGTGCTCACCATGTGAGAGCTGGCCGAAAGGAAGCCGGGGACCGGGAGGTCGTCACGGGTGAGCTGCTTGACGAGCCCGCGCTGACGCCACCACAGCAGCGTGGCGTGGTACATCCCGCGATAGGACGAGTCGTACCGCGAGGCCCAGATGGTCACCGTGCTGCTGACCTCGGTGCCGCTGACCGTGATCGACAGGGTCGGGGCGTGATCACGTTGGCGTGGCTGGAAGTTGAACGTGCCGGGGCCGGAAACGGGTTTCCAGTCGCGGAACTGCTGTCGGACGATGTCGCTCGCCTGCCGTGTCGCGGCAGGTGTTTCCACGTCGAGCTGTTGGTGCGCTTTGGCCTGGATGTAGACCAGCGTGCAGAAAACAGCCAGCGCGGTGAGGATGAGAACTGCTGGCAAGGGTGGACTCCTTTGTCCGTTTCCGTGCTCCCGTCCGCGGGATTGAGTTGTCACTCGCGCGGGGACAGGCGTTCGTTACGACCATTACCGGGGATCGGCGGGGATGGCGATCAAGGAGAGATCTTTTCCGGGCCGGTCGGCGGAAGGGCGGACAGCTTAACTCTCGCGCTGACGGGGGACTTGCTGGGGCACCCCTGGAGTGTGAGCGGGCGCTGGATGAATCTTGCGTTATTCCCCTCGCCGACACACGCGGGTTGCGGTGAAGGGTTCTTACGCTGCGCTGAACGGCTGAACGGGTGGCACCTCCGCCACCGAGCGGTAAATGATCTTCCCGGCGGCACTCGCCTTGGCGACCATTTCGTCCGCTCCGGCGGACGGTCCGCCGATCCGCAAAACGGCGTCGCAATACTCGAGCAGCCGCTCGGCGATGGGATGGAAGATCTCGTCGAAAACCTCGTCCCCCACACGGGTGGAGCCGGCGAGTGCGACGAGCGGCAGTGCCAGGTCTTCCCCGGTCACCGGCACATGTCCGGCGCGGAACAGCGGCAGCGCCGCCTCGTGCATCGCGGCGACGTTGGCCGCGAGCTTGGCCGGGTCGTCGCCGGTTCCGGAGCGGTACGGACCGGCCACCAAGATCATCATCGGGTGTCTCCTATGCCAAGTGGACGGTCGTGCCCGCTTCGCGCAGCGCGTCGAGGGTGCGCGGGCCGACCGGGTGGGTTTCGGGGTCCTCGGCGGCACTGTCGGTGACGAACTCGGCGGCCGCGTCGAGCCCGGCGATCCGGCTGAACGCGCGCGTGCCGAGTTTCGTCGCGTCGGCGACCGCGATCGTGCGGGAGGCGCGCCCGAGTGCGAGTTGTTTCACGGCGGAATCCTCGAGTGAGAATTCCGAATAGCCGTCTTCGGCGTGAATTCCGCCCAGTGAAAGCACGAAACAGTCGAAACTGAGTTCGCTCAGCGCGCGCAGTGTTATCGGCCCGACCAAGGAGCCTTCGGCGGGGCGCGGTTCTCCACCCAGCAGAAGGAGTCGGACGCCCGGAACGTCGGTCAGCCGCGCCGCCGCCTGCAGGCTCAGGACACCGACGGTGACCGGCGCGCGTTCGGCGAGCGCCGCGGCGACGTGCACGGTCGTCGTGCCCGCGTCGAGCAGGACGGTCTCGCCGGGCCGGATCAGGCTCGCCGCGAGCGCGCCGATGCGGGCTTTCGTCGCCTCCTGCCACTTCGCGCGGGCGGCGAAGCCGGATTCGGGCTCGCGTGTGGCGGTCGCCGCGCCGCGGATCCGCTGGAGCAGGCCTTGGGCTTGCAGCGCGTCGAGATCCCGGCGGACGGTCATTTCGGACACGCCGAGCCGGTCCGCCAGGTCGGCCACGGAGATGCGGCCCGCGGCCTGGACGAGGCGGAGGGTGACGTCGAGTCGATCGGCTACCGGCACCTCCGATTTCTACCACGGGCTTGTGCGAACTGATAGATCCTTGTGCGTTACGAAACTGGTCAGAAGGCTTGTCAGATTGCGATCCGCGAAGCTACTGTGCGGTAGGTCACGGCGGCGGTGCCGTGACCGGAGGGAGCCTCGACGATGCTCAATCGGATCGGCGCCACTTGTCACTCGCTGTCCGTGCTGGTCAAAGCCGGGATGGTGGAGGTCGGCCGTCCTGATCTGGCGCTGGCGTCGCTGCGCGCGGTGCGCGGGCTCGGGCCGATCGCGGGCGCCGCGAAGGTGTCGGCCCGCCGCGATCCGGACGCCGTCGCGATCATCGACGAGTGCGGTCCGGTGACCTACGGAGAACTGGATCGCCGGTCCAACGCGCTCGCCAGGGCGTGGCTCACGCACGGGTTCGGCGCGGAGTCGGTCATCGCGGTGCTCTGCCGGGATCACCGAGGTGTCGTCGACGCGATGCTCGCCTCTGCCAAGCTCGGCGCGCGGCTGCTGCTGATGAACACCGGCTTCTCCCGCCCGCAGCTCGCGGACGTCGCGCGGCGCGAGGGGGTCTCGGCGCTGGTGCACGACGAGGAGTTCGCGGATCTGCTCGGTGACGTCGACGCCGAGGTGCGCCGGTATCCCGAGTCGCTGGTCGAGGAGCTGGTGCATGGGGACCAGCGCGATCTCAAGCTCCCGCGCTCGGGTGGCGCGCTGGTCCTGCTCACCAGCGGCACCACCGGGACGCCGAAGGGCGCGCCGCGCCGGGTCCGCTCGCCGCTGGCCGCCGCGCAGTTCCTCGAACGCATCCCGCTGCGCCGCGGGCAGACGATGTACGTCGCGGCGCCGACCTTCCACGGCACCGGGCTGTCGCAGTTCATCCTCGCCTTCGCGCTCGGCATGACCGTGGTGTTCCGCAGGCGGTTCGACGTGCGGGCCACGCTCGAAGGCATCGCGAAGCATCGGTGTGACGTGCTCGTGGTGGTGCCGACGATGCTGCAGCGGATCGTCGACTTCGGCGGCGTGCGCGACCACGACACGTCCAGCCTGCGGATCCTGTTCAGCGCCGGGTCGGCACTGGGCGCCGATCTGGGAAACAGGGCGACCGCGTTGTTCGGCGACGTGATCCACAACCTTTACGGCTCAACGGAAGTCGCGGTCGCCACCATCGCCACGCCCGCGGATTGGCGTGCCGCGCCCGGCACGGTCGGCAAGCCGCCGAGGGGATGTCTCGTGCGGCTTTACGACGAGCAAGGCCGGGAGGTGACCGAGGCGGGCACGCGCGGCCGGATCTTCGTCGGCAGCGGCCTCGCGTTCGACGGCTATTCGGGCGGCGGGACCAAGGAGATCATCGACGGCCTGATGTCCAGCGGCGACGTCGGCCATTTCGACGCCGACGGCAGGTTGTTCGTCGACGGGCGCGACGACGACATGATCGTCTCCGGCGGCGAGAACGTGTTCCCCGCCGAGATCGAGGACCTGCTCGCGTCCCACCCGGCGCTGCTCGAAGCGGCCGTCATCGGCGTGCCGGACCGCGAGTTCGGCCAGCGGCTGCGTGCGTTCGTGGTCCCGTCGTCGGAGATCGACGCCGACACGGTCAAGGCTTACGTCAAGGGAAATCTCGCTCGCTACAAGGTTCCGCGTGACGTCGTGTTCCTCGGCGAACTGCCGCGCAACGCGACCGGGAAAGTGCTCCGCCAGAAGCTCCGCGACTATCAGGAAGGCGTACCTCAATGAAGAGGCTCCTCGCTGTGCTGTGTGCTGTGCTCCTAGTGTCCACAATGGCCGCCCCGGCGATGGCGGCCGCGCCACCTCCGCCGCAGAGCGACCCGTTCTACGCCCCGCCCGACGGTTACGAGTCGCTCGCGCCGGGCACCGTGCTGCGGTCACGGGAAGTCGGGGTGTCGGCGTTCGCGGCGCTACCCCAGAAGGTCCAGGCCTGGCAGCTGCTGTATCGCACGAACGACGCACTGGACCGTCCACAGGCGACGGTCACGACCGTCCTGCTGCCCTGGGGCGCGAAGCCGAGTTCATCCCGGCCACTGCTCAGCTACCAGGTCGCCGAGGACAGCGCCGCGCCGCAGTGCGCGATCTCGTATCAGCTGCGGCAGGGCGCCGGGAACGACAACATCGTCGCGCAGGCCGAGATCCTGCTGATCGACGCTGCTGTCCAGCAGGGCTGGGCGGTGAGCGTGCCGGACTACGAAGGTCCCAAGAGTGCTTACGTGGCGGGGAAACAAGCCGGTCACGCCACTTTGGACGGTATACGCGCGGCGCAGAACTTCACCCCGCTGGGCCTGAACGCGCAGACCTCCGTCGGCCTGTGGGGTTACTCGGGTGGCGCGCTCGCCTCGGGCTGGGCAGCGGAAATGCAGCCGTCGTACGCACCCGAGCTGAACATCAAGGGCGTGGCTGAGGGCGGCCTGCCGGTGAACCCGGCGCATGTGCTGAAGAACGCGAACGGCGGTCCGTTCGCCGGGATCGCGATGAGCGGTATCGCCGGGCTCGGGCAGGCCTACCCGCAGCTCGCGGAGTTCCTGGACGCGAACATGACCGCTGAAGGCAAGGCCGCGCTGGCCAAGGCCAAGACGCAGTGCAACTCGGGCAACACGGCCACGTTCGCGTTCAAGGACCTGTTCAAGTACTTCACGATTCAGGACCCGCTGAACCAGCCGGTGCCCCGGCAGGTGCTCGCGGACGTGACCATGGGCAAGGCCACGCCTACCGCGCCGCTGTTCGTCTACCACTCGGTCAACGACGAGCTGGTGCCCAGCGCGGACACCGACCAGATCGTGCGGGACTACTGCGCAGGCGGCGCCCGGGTGAAGTACCAGCGCGACATCCTGAGCGAGCACGTCATCCTGGTCGCGACCGGGGCCGCGAACGCGTTGAACTGGCTCAAGGATCGGCTTTCCGGCAAGCCCGCGCCTTCGGGATGCAGCACGAAGACCGTGCTGTCTTCGCTGCTCTCGCCTTCCGCGCTGGTGACGTTCGGGTCGGTGCTCTACCACGACCTGCTGGCGCTGTTCGGCCGTCCCGTGGGGTAGTCGTGAGTGTTCCGGCCGGTTAGAACCGGCCGCGCCACTCACGACCTGAAAGCGGGGGCGTGGTCGGTCGCCCAGGCCGTGAAGCTGGTCGGCGGACGTCCGAGCGCCCGCTCGACGCCGTCGGCCAGCACGGCGTTGCGGCCGGAGCGGATGATCTCGAGTCCGGTGACCGTGGCGTCGGCGAACTCGGGGTCCATTCCGGACGCGAGCAGTTGCGCGCGGACCGAGCCGAGCGGCACGTCGACGGTCGTGAGCGCGGTCCCGATCGCCACGCCCAGCCGGTCGGCCTGGTCCGCGGTGGTCAGCAGTTCCGGGCCGGTCAAGGTGTAGATCTCTCCCTCGTGTTTTGAGGAAACGAGCGCGTCGGCCGCGACTTCGGCCACGTCGCGGGGATCGACGACGCCTTGCGCCGCGTTCCCGGTCAGGTTCGGGATGGGCTGGCCCTCGCGGATCGGCGCCGCCCAGCGCAGCGCGTTCGAAGCGAACGCGGACGGGCGCAGCATGGTCCACGCCAAGCCGCTGTCCCGCACCGCGCGCTCGCCTTCGCGATGCCAGTCGACCTCGGATTCGTCGAGGACGTCGAGCCCGATGGAGGACAGCTTCACGATCTTGCGCACGCCTGCCGAACGCGCGGCCTCGACCATCGCCAGGTCGTGGCGGGCCGCCGATGGCCCGCCTTGGGTCAGCAGGAAGACCGCCTCGACGCCGGCCACGGCCGGTGCGAGTGATTCGGGACGGTCGAGATCACCCACGACGGTTTCGACGCCCGAGGGAGCACGGGACGGGTCGCGGGTCAGTGCGCGCAGGGGTTCGCCGCGTGCTGTCAGGCGGCGGACCACTTCGCTGCCGATGGTGCCGGTCGCACCGGTGATGAGGATCATGACCGAGACCGTGCCAGCGCGGGTGTGGCCGTCGATAGGAAGTTTCGGCATAGAGTGGAAATGTGAGCGGGATCTGG
The DNA here is from genome assembly GCF_900107045.1 of Amycolatopsis xylanica. Lineage (GTDB taxonomy): Bacteria > Actinomycetota > Actinomycetes > Mycobacteriales > Pseudonocardiaceae > Amycolatopsis > Amycolatopsis xylanica. The sequence continues at coordinate 816,935 of NZ_FNON01000004.1, read as the reverse complement.
GGGAACGAGATACCGGTGCCGGCGGCGCTGCGGCCATGGATCGCCGATATCCGGGAAGCGTCCATGGGGGCCGATCAGCGGGTGCTGACGCATGTGCCCGATCCGGCGACCACGCTGGTCTTCCGGACGACAGCCGACGGCTCGGGGCGGTGGCTGGTCACCGGGCCGCGCACGCGCGCCCGATATCACCGGGGCAAGCAGGTCCCGTTCGGTGTCCGGCTCCGCATCCGGCCGGGGCGGGCGCCGTTGCTGCTGGGCGTGCCCGCGAGCGAACTCGTCGATCAGATCGTTCCGCTGAGCGAACTCTGGGGCGACGAGCCGGAGTCCGGGCAGGCGCTTCTCAAGACGATCCAGGCAGAGCTACTGGCCCGGCTGGCACGCCGGACGGCTCGCGACCTGTCGCGGAGCGACCTGGTGCACTCCGCGATCGGCGACCTGCCGTCACCCGTGCACACGATCGCGCGGCGATTCGGCGTCAGCGAACGGCATTTGCGGGATCTGTTCACCGAAAACATCGGTGTGGCACCGAAAAAGGTGCTGCGGATCAACCGGGTTCGCACCGTTCTAACGCATGCCCGGCCGGGTGCGTGGGCTGAAGCCGCGACCGAGGCCGGATACTTCGACCAGTCGCATATGACGGCGGAGTTCCGCGAGACGATGGGCGTGCCGCCCGGCGCGTTCCTCGAAGGCCGCTTGCCCGAGCCCGCGGCGTGCTAGCCGTCTGAGCGGCGCTCCAGGAAGTCCTCCAGCCGCGCGCGGGCGTCGCCGAAGTCCGAGACGTGATTGCTCAGCGTCAGGCGGAGTTCGCCGTCAGGCAGGGAAAGCACGAGGTATTCGGTGAGCCTGCGCTGGGTGAAGCCGCCGCCGGTGACCGTGCTCAGCGGAATCCGGCGGTAGGCGTCGACGGTCTTGGGATCGAGGCCCTTCAGCCGTTTGCGGTCGACCATGCCCGCCGCGCCGATGAGCCCGGCGAAACCGCGGCGCACCAGCACCCAGCGCGACATCGGCACCAGGATCAGCTCGGTGGTGCACACCAGGAGGTCCACCAGTTTGCGGCCTTCCTGCAGCGCGCTCAGGATCCCGAGCAAGCGTGTTTCCGGGGGTTCCGGCTCTTCCTCGGGTTCTTGGCCTGGCGGGCGGACGAACGCGGCTGGCACGCGCAGCCGTTGCAGGTGATGGACGAGTTCGCCGACCGCGCGTGGATCTTCGACGGCGGGTTTGACCAGTGCTTCGATGTCGAAGGGCTGGTCGTACAGCTTGAGTTCCCAGCCGCCGCCCCAGTTCAGCTCGTGGCGGGCGTGCCCGGCGTCGGCGAGCGCGGAGACGATGGCGTCGCCGAGCAGTTCGGTGACGATCTTCGCGCTGGCTTCGGCGATGACCTCTGGCGCCAGCGACTCGTTGCGCATCGGCGCGGCCAAGCGCTCGATGTCGCCGTGGCGCAAGACCTGGATGACCTCGCCGATCGTGCCGCCGGGCGCCAGTCCGCTTTCCTTGCCTGCCTCGGCCAGCATCTCCGCTCCCTTGTGGACGGAGCGGAGCCCGGCGAGGCGGACGATCTCGTCCCAGGGCGCGCGTGGCCCGAGGTCGCGGATGAGGACCTCGAGTTCGGCGTGCGTGATGTCCTCGCGCGGCGAGTCCAAGAGCGACCAGGCTGGGCGGCGGTCGATATTCGGCCGCACGTCGGGGAGTGCGGCGATGGCGGCGATGCGGCGGCTGGTCGAGGGATGGCTGTTGAAGCGGGAACTCGGTTCGTTCGCGAGGATTTCGTCGGCGGTTTGGGCGACCCATTCCCGTTGCGCGGGATCTTTCAGGAACGCGCGGAAGCCGAGCAGGACTTCGGGGGTGCGCTTGGTGACCGCACCGAGCGAGACGTAACGGTCGAAGTAGGCGTTCCACAGTGGACTGAGCGTCGCGACCTTGCGCAGCGCGTTCGCCGCGACCTGTTTGCCCGCCGCGGCGACCATGTACTCGTCGGCCTGCAGTTCCTGTCTTCGGTTCGCGGACTGGGCGATCAGCAGGTACAGCCGCGAATAGCCGTCGAGCAGCGTCTTCGCGAGCCCGGAGTCGAGCCTGCCGACGGTGTGCTCCAGGGTGCGGGTGCCGCGGTAGGTGACCGCGAGCAGCCGGGTGTGCCCGCCGCTGTAGTGCCCGAGTTCGTGGGCGAGGATCGCGCGCAGCTCGGTGACGTTCATCGCGGCCAGCAAGGGCAGGCCGATCAGGAGCGTGCGCCTGCCCGCGCGCAGGCCGAGCAGGCGGCTGTCCTCGTAGACCGCCGCGTTGATCTCGCCGACCAGCACGATCTCGTCCGGCGGCCGGGTGCTGACCTGCCGGGCGAGATCGTCGACCACCCGCCACAGTCCCGGCTGCTCCTCGCGGGTCAGCCGCGGTCCCTCGGTGGCGGGGAACTTCGCGCGCAGCGCGCTGACCAGCCCGAACCCGAGCGCCAGCATCACGCCGATCCCGCCCAGCATGATGTAGCCGCCCGCGCGGTGGCCGACCTGCAGGCCCGCGTAGACGCCGCCGGCGCCGACGGCGATCACGACGAACGGGAAAGCCACCAGCAACAGCACCGAAAAGAAAGCCCGCCCCCAGGCATGCATGAGAAAACCCCATTTCGCTCGACCGGATGGTAATCCACCTGGCCAGGGCGAAATGGGGTTTTTCGTCAGCTGATCACGCCACGTTGAACGTGTCCGGGTCCGGCCCGGTGCGCTCGCCGCGGTCGAGGCCGGTCAGGCTCTCGATGTCCGTCTCGGTGAGCGAGAACCCGAACACGTCGAGGTTCTCGCGGATGCGCGACGGGGTGACCGACTTCGGGATGACCACGTTGCCGAGGTCGAGGTGCCAGCGGATGACGATCTGCGCCGGGGTCTTGCCGTATTTCTCGGCCAGCGCGGCGATCGCGGGCTCATCCAGGAGGCCGCCGCCCTTCGCGAGCGGGCTCCACGCCTCGGTCGCGATGCCGTGCTTGGCGTCGAACGCGCGCAGCTCGGTCTGCTGCAGGTACGGGTGCGCCTCGATCTGGTTCACCGCGGGGACGATGCCGCTCGCCTCGAAAACGCGCTCGAGGTGCGCCTGGTGGAAGTTCGAGACACCGATCGCGCGGACGCGGCCGTCGGCGTACAGCTTCTCGAAGGCCTTCCAGGTGTCGAGGTAGAGATCGCGCTCCGGGGTGGGCCAGTGGATGAGGTACAGGTCCAGCCGCTCCAGGCCCAGCTTGGTCATGCTCTCGTCGAACGCGCGCAGCGTCTCGTCGTAGCCCTGCTTGCTGTTCCACAGTTTGGTGGTGATGAACAGCTCGTCGCGGTCGATGCCGGACTCGGCCAGCGCCTTGCCGACACCCGCTTCGTTGCCGTAGATGGCCGCGGTGTCGATGCTGCGGTACCCGGCGTCCAAAGCGGACTTGACGGCCGCGGTGGTCTCCTCGTCGGGGACCTGGAAGACGCCGAAGCCGAGCTGGGGCATCTCGACGCCGTTGTTGAGCTTGATGGTCGGAATGCTCAAGTGACTGTCCTTCATCGGGTTAGTGCTTCCTCTGTGACGGTAACCGATTGCTTGCGGTCGAGCAGCCCTGAGAGCACCGCGACGGCCAGGCCGGCGGCGGCGAGCGCCGCGCCGATCCAGTTCGGTGCGGTGTACCCGAGGCCGTGCTCGATCGCGGCGCCGCCGAGCCACGCGCCCGCGGCGTTGCCCAGGTTGAAGGCGGCGATGTTCGCGGCCGAGGCGAGCGCGGGCGCGCCCTCGGCCTTCTGCATGACGCGCGCCTGCAGCGGCGCGACGGTCGCGAACCCCGCTGCGCCGAAGACCGCGATGGTGATGGCGGCGGGCAGCTGGGCGTGCGCGGTGAAGACGAAGACGATCAGCACCGCGGCGAGCGCGGCGAGGATCACGTACAGGCTCGGCATGAGGTTCCGGTCGGCCGCCTTGCCGCCGAGGATGTTGCCGACGAACAGGCCGCCGCCGAACAACACCAGCAGCCAGGTGACCGCGCCGGCGGAGAAGCCCGCGACCTCGGTCATCATCGGGGCGATGTAGGTGAACGAGGCGAACACACCCGCGAAGCCGAGCGCGGTCATCGCCAATGCCAGCCAGACCTGCGGGTTGCGGAACACGGCGAGTTCGCTGCGCAGGCCCTTGCTCTCGGTCGTGGCCTGTGCCGGGACGAGCGTCAGGATGCCGACGAGGCCGATGACGCCGAGCACACTCACGGCCCAGAACGTCGAACGCCAGCCGAGTGCCTGGCCGAGCGCGGTGCCCGCGGGCACGCCGAGGACGTTGGCCACGGTCAGGCCGGTGAACATCATCGCGATGGCGCTGGCCTGTTTCGCGGGCGCGACCAGCGAGGCCGCGACCACCGAGCCGACCCCGAAGAACGCGCCATGGGACAGCGCCGCCACGATCCGGCCGGTCATCAGCAGGCCGTAGGCCGGCGCGACCGCGGAGATCAGGTTGCCCGCGATGAACAGCACCATCAGGCCGACCAGCACGGTCTTGCGCGGCACCCGCGAGGCGACCGCGGTCAGCAGGGGAGCGCCGATCACCACACCCAGCGCGTAGCCGGAGATGAGCAGGCCGGCGGACGGGATCGAGACGCCGAAGTCGCCCGCGACCTCGGGCAGCAGGCCCATGATCACGAACTCGGTCGTGCCGATCCCGAAGGCGCTGATCGCCAGTGCGAGCAGAGCGGCAGGCATGGAAGGTTCCTTCTTCCCGGTAGTATGGGCGTTGGCAATAACCCGCGTCCGAGATAGTTGCACACGCCGGTTATTGCGTAAGCTCGATAGTGGCGCACGCAAGGGTGCCTTGGCAACCGAGAGAGTGGTGAACCGTGTCACTGGATGACGACGCCGTCGAAGCCCGCGCACAGGGCTGGCGCACGCTCGCCGCGTTGCACGCGCGGATCGAGGACAAACTGGGCCGCGCACTCGAGCGCTCCCACGAGCTTTCGGTGAGCGAATACAGCGTGCTCGACGCGCTCGCTCGCCAGGACGGCTTCCACCTGCGCATGAACCAGCTGTCGAACGCGGTCGTGCTGAGCCAGTCGGCGACTACGCGGCTGGTGAACCGGCTCGAAGACCGGGGGCTGCTGCAGCGGTACCTGTGCCCGACGGACCGGCGGGGCATCTATACCGAGGTCACGCCGTCGGGCCGCGAGCTGCTGGAGGCTGCGCGCCCGACGCACGACTCGGCTTTGGCGGAAGCCTTGGCCGAGGCGGAATCCCTGCCCGAGCTGGCTCCGCTGGTCTCGGCCTTGGGCGCCCTAGCCTTCTGACCCAAGCCTTGCCCGAAAGGGGCGTTCGTCAGGTGTGATAGCCCGAAAGCCACTTTCGTCAGATCGCATCTGACGAAAGTGGCTTTCGGGCTACAACGGCTGGAACCTGGGTCAGGGCGTATTCGTTCGTGCTGGAATAGGCGAATGGGCAGGGCGAGGGCGGACCGACGGCAGCGGGAGTTCGCCTGGCTGTGGGTGTGGCTCGTGCTGGTGCTGAGCATCGCGGTGGGCGTCGGGGTCACCGTCCTGCTGTGGGGCGGCACCCGTGCCGAGCATCGCGATGCCTTTGACACCGGCTGGAAAAGTGCGGCCGCGGTCCTCGCGATCCTTGCCGCCGTGGTCACCGTGGAGCGGCTGCGCCTGGGGCAGCGCGAGCACCACCGGCAGCTGGCCGCTGATCGGGCAGCGCAGATCACCGATTTGTCCGCTAAAGCCAGCGAGCAGCTGGGCAGTGAGAAGGCCGCCGTGCGTATCGGTGGCCTGACGGACCTGGAACGCCTCGCTCAGACCCATCCTGATCTGCGGCAAACGGTGGTGGATCGGATTTGCGCCTACTTGCGCGCTCCGTACCGGCCACCGCCCGACCGGAATGCCGAACCGTCGCCCGGTGATGACGGGGAGGCAGGCGAACACGTTGTCAGCGATGAGGAAGTCGCGGCTCGCCGCCTGGAACTGGACGTGCGTCGCACGGCGCAACAGATCCTGCAGCGCCACCTGCATTGGGACGAGACGGTCGAAGACATTCCCGAAACCTTGTGGGACAACATCAAGCTGGATCTGCGTGACGCCGTCCTCGTCGAGTTCGACCTGACTCGAAGCCGCATTGCCTCCGCGGATTTCCGGAAGGCCACATTTCACAGCGAAGCCACTTTCACCTACATGGTCATCTCGCAGGACGCGCGCTTCGATGAAGCCTTGTTCATCGGGAACGCCGAGTTCAGGGGAGCGTCGTTCCCGGGTAAAGCCAGGTTCGGCAAAGCTGTGTTCGGCACGGGCGCCAAGTTCACCGGGGCCTCGTTCGGAGGGACCGCCTGGTTCAGCGAGGCGGCGTTTCATGGGGAAGCCCTTTTCGAGGAGGCGTCGTTCGCCGGGGACGCCGCATTCGGCCGGGCCTCGTTCGGAGAACACGCCCTCTTCGAGCAAGCGTCGTTCGGTGGGGTAGCCGGGTTCCGTGGTACGTCGTTCGCCGGGGGCGCGAGGTTCGGCGAAGCGGCGTTTGAAGGGACCACCTCGTTCGGCGAGGCGTTGTTCGCAGGAGAAGTCTTGTTCGACGAGGCATCATTTGCCGGGCACGCATGGTTTGGCGGGGCGTCGTTCGCGGAGGATGTGACGTTCACCGGTGCGTCGTTCGCCATGAACGCCGGATTCGACACGGCGTCGTTCGACGGCGACGCTTTGTTCGGCAGGGTTTCGTTCGGTGCGGACGCCTCGTTCGAGGAGGCGTCGTTCGCGGGGAGCGCCTGGTTCGCTGGTGCGTCCTTCGCCTGGGACGCCAGGTTCGACCGGGCGGTTTTCGACTCCGTCGTGTCCTTGGTCGACGCTACCGTTGTCAATACGAGAAGCGGGCACGTGTTGCCGGCTGGCTGGGTTATCCAGTCAAAGTCCGAGGGAACCGGCGCTCGGCGTCGGATCGTGCGAGGCGGCTCCGCGAGCGACGCTGAGAGCCCTGAGCCTTGATCCCACGCTCAGGCGGCCGCCGCGGAGGCTTCGGGCTTTGAACAGGTCAGCGGATGCCGAGCAGGTGTTCCAGGGCGAGCTGGTTCAGGCGGGTGAAGTGGTAGCCGCGCGCAGCGGCGGCGGCCGGGTCGAAGTCGTCGGTGAGCAGGGAGTCGAGGGTTTCGCCGGGGGCGAGGGTGGGGGTCGCCAGGTCGGGGACGCGGGAGGCGGCCAGTGCTTCGGCGACTTCGCGGTCTTCGCGGAAGGCTTGGGCTTTGGCGCGGAGGATGAGGTACGTGCGCATGTTGGCCGCCGCAGATTCCCAGACGTCCGAGGAGTCCTCGGTGCGCAGGGGCTTGTAGTCGAAGTGGCGGGGACCGTCGTAGCCGCCGTGCTCGAGGAGGTCGACCAGGAAGAAGGCGCTGGTCAGGTCGCCGTGGCCGAAGATGAGGTCCTGGTCGTACTTGGGACCGTGCTGGCCGTTGAGGTCGATGTGGAACAGCTTGCCCTGCCACAGTGCCTGCGCGACGCCGTGCACCATGTTGAGCCCGGCCATCTGCTCGTGGCCGACTTCCGGGTTCAGGCCGAACATCGATGGGCGCGCGAGCTGGGAGATGAACGCCAGCGCGTGGCCGATCGTGGGGAGCAGGATGTCGCCGCGGGGCTCGTTCGGCTTGGGCTCCAAGGCGAATCGGATGTCGTAGCGCTTCTCGACGACGTACTCGGCGAGCAGGTCGAGGCCTTCCTTGTAGCGGTCGAGTGCCGCGCGGACGTCTTTCGCCGCGTCGGACTCGGCGCCTTCGCGGCCGCCCCAGACGACGTAGGTGCGGGCGCCTAATTCGGCGGCGAGGTCGAGGTTGCGGCGGACCTTGGCGAGGGCGAAGCGGCGGACGTCGCGGTCGTTGCTGGTGAGGCCGCCGTCCTTGAAGACGGGGTGGGTGAAGAGGTTCGTCGTCGCCATCGGGACCTGCAGGCCGGTCGCGGCCAGCGCGTCCTTGAACTTCTGGACGGCCTTGTCGCGGTCGGGCTCGGTGGCGAGCAGGTCGTCGTCGTGGAAGGTCACGCCGTACGCGCCCAGCTCAGCCAGCCGGTGCACGCTCTCGACCGGGTCGAGCGGGGCGCGGGTCGCCGTGCCGAAGGGGTCGCTCGCCTGCCAGCCGACCGTCCACAGGCCGAAGGTGAACTTGTCGGCCGGGGTGGGGGCGTAGGCGTCCATGCTGGCTTCCTTCCATTTAGTTCACGTTATAGACTAAATACGCCGACCCGCCCGAGTCAATAAGGTGCGTGCCATGTCCCAGGCCGTGCGGCACGACTCGATGCGTGCCGGCAACCTCGAAGTCGTGCTCGGCGAGGTCAGCAGGCGCGGCCCGCTGACCCGCGCCGCTCTTGCCGAGCTCACCGGCCTGACCAAGAGCACGGTGTCCAAACTGGTCGGTGACCTGGTCGACGCCGGGATACTCGCCGAGTCCGGCCCCGCGCGCGCCGGTGAGCGCGGCAGGCCCGGGGTGGACGTCGTGCTCAGTGGCGCGCGGGTCGCCGCGCTCGGGCTGGAGATCAACGTCGACTACCTGGCCGTGTGCCTGGTCGATCTCACGCGCGAGGTCCGGCGGGACGTCCGCCGCGAACGTGACAACCGCGAGCGCCCCGAAGACGTGCTCGCCGAACTCCGGACCATGGCGCTCGAAGTGCTCGAAGAAGCCCGGGGTCTCGGCTTGACCGTCGCGGGCGCTGGGCTCGCGCTGTCCGGCCCGGTCGGCGCCGGGCTGCTGGTCAGCGCCCCCAACCTCGGCTGGCGGGACGTCCGCGCGGCCGAGCTGCTTGACCTCCCGGTCGCCGTCGAACTCGACAACGAGGCCAACCTCGCCGCGCTCGGTGAGCTGTGGTTCGGCGCCGGCGAGCGCGATTTCCTTTACGTGTCAGGAGAAATCGGCATCGGCGCCGGACTGGTGGTCGGCGGCGAGCTGTTCCGGGGGCCGAACGGGCTGGCGGGCGAACTCGGTCACGTCGTCGTGTCACCGGACGGCCCGCCGTGCCGCTGTGGCGGCCGGGGCTGCCTGGAAACCTATGCGGGACAAGAAGTTCTCGGCGACGAGCTGGTCGCCGGTGAGGCGCTCGGTGTCGCGCTGGCGTCGGCCGTGAATCTCTTCGACGTCGACCGGATCGTGCTCGGCGGGATCTTCGCGCCGCTGTTCCCGAAGCTGTCCGAGCCCATCACACGGGTACTGCGCGAGCGGCTCGGCAAGCTCAGGGGCTCGGTCCCGACACTGACCGCGTCCGGGCTGGGCGCGCAGGCCGCGACGCTCGGCGCGGCCGGGCGCGTGATCCACCGCGTGCTGACGGACCCCGGTGCCTACTTGCGGAGTGGACGATGAGGACAGTGCTGATCATGGCGACCTCGGACATCGCCGAGGCCGTGGCCGCGCTGGGCGGCCGGGTGCTTTCGGTGGAGCCGCGGCTAGGTGCCACGAGAGCGGAAGTCCCTGCGGCCAAAGTAAAAGAGCTCGCCGCGCTGGAGTCCGTGACTCATGTTCAGGTCGATGAGGACATCCAGCGCGACGAGCCCAAGCCCTAGGAACGGGATAAAGCGGGCTTTATCCCGGGAAAAGCACCCGGGATAAAGCCCGCTTTATCACTAGCTGACCGACCTCACGAGCACCGTGCCCGTGCCGACCTGGACGTTCTCGGACGTCCGGACCGACAGGACACCGCGCAGGATGCGGCCGGCGGCGGGCGCCGCGTTGACGGTCACCACGCCGGGCACGGTCCAGGCGCTGCCGGAGGCACGCGCCGCGTCCGCGTCCGTCACCGCGACGGACCCGAACGCCGGGTTGACGAACGTGTCGAGGTAGTCGTACGTCGTCGAGCCGGAAGGCACCGCGAAGCCGTCGATCAGCACGACCCACTGGCCAGCGGCCGGGTTCGCGATGGTCACCGACTCCTCGGAGTCACCGTCGGCGCTGGCGCCTGCCTGCACGCACGAGCCCGTGGTGCAGTTGAACACCAGCAGGTCCAGGTCGGCGCCGACGTCCGAGGTGTTGCCGATCGTCGCGGTGAGCGACGTCGAGCCCGGGGTCACCGTGATCGGGAACTGCTTCTGCTCCAGGTTGCCGATGGTCGGCTTCTGGATCGAGGTGCTGCCCAGCGCGCCGCCGGTCAGCTTCCCGGTGAACGCGCCGAGCGTGTTCGTCACCGTGTAGCTGCGCGCCAGCGGCGTGCCGACGGTCGCCGAGGCGATGTCATCCGGGTTCGGCGAGATGGCCGTGCCCAGCACCGAAGCGCTGACGGTGAACGGCGCGTTGTCCACATCGGACGTACGCCTGGCCTCGACGGTGATCTCCCAGACACCCGGCAGCGGGTTCGCCACCGTGCGGCTGGTCGCCGTGCCGCCGGAGCAGCCCGCGCCCGCGTCGGGGTTGTAGCAGTTCGTCGACGAGGTCACGTCGAGCGGCACACCGGTCGGGTCGTAGCGCAGGAAGCGGACCTGGCCCTTGCCCTTCTCAGCGCCGCCACCGGCGAGGTCGATCTTCAGCGCGCTGGCGCCCTTGGGCACCCGCACGAAGAAGCTCTGCGCCTGATTGCGCGCCGCCTTGCCGGAGTTGTCGATCTTGTAACCCTTCGCGGCCTCGAAGTCCTGGGCCGCGAACACCGCGTTCATCGTCTGCACGTCGATGCCGATGGTGAACGGGTTGTCCAGGCGCAGCAGCGCTGAGTGCACACCCGCGGTCGCCGGGTTCACCTTGACGTCGAACTTCACCTCGGTGTTCAGCGGCAGCTGGACGTGGTTGCCCGAGGAGAAGGTGCCGTCGTTGCCGACCCAGCTGACGAAGTACGGCACCGGGTTCGCCGAACCGGTGGTCCGCTTCAGCGTGTAGGTGCGGGTGAACGACTTGCCTGCCACGACGCCCTCGCGGTCGTGGATGCCGACACCGGTGTTCGGCGTCTTCAGCAGTCCACTGAGGACGGTGTGCACCTCGACCGAGGTGGCGACGGTGTCCGGCTTCGGGTTCAGCTGCAGCGCGATGAACGCCGCGGGCACGTTGAACAGGCCCGCGCCCTGCGCGTAGGCGCCGATCCCGTTGACGTAGCGGGCGGTCGACTTGATCGCCGAGCGCAGCTGCGCGACCGCGGGACGCTGGCCGTTGTGCGTGGCCTTGTACGCGCTCACCAGCAGCGCGGCGGCGCCGGTCGCCTGCGGGGCGGCCATCGACGTGCCGTTGAACATCGCGTACCCGGCGGGCAGGGTGTACGTGCCGGGCAGCGGGCCGGGCGCCTGCCAGCGCGGGATGGTCGAGATGGCCGAACCCGGCGCGATGATGTCGGGCTTGAAGCCACCGTCCTCGGCCGGTCCACGCGAGGAGAACGGGTGCAGCGACTCGGCCTGCGCGGTCTTCGAGCCGTAGTTGGACAGCCAGGTCTCCTTGGTGATGTAGGAGCCCACGCTGACCGCGTCGGTGGCCACGGACGGGTCGCCGACCGAGTTGCCGCCGGGGCCGCTGTTACCGGCCGAGATGAACAGCTGCATGTTGTACTCGGCGATCGTGCGGTTGTAGAGCTCCGCACGCGCGTTGTTGCCGTCGTTGAGCGCCGGCAGGCCGCCGATGGAGATGTTGACGACGTCCGCGCCGTTCTTGGCGGCGTAGATGACACCGTCGATCAGGCCGGACGAGGTGCACGACGAGGTGGTCAGGCAGACCTTGACGGCCAGCACCTTCGCGCCGGGCGCCGCGCCCTGCATCTTGCCGCCGAACAGGTCGTGGCCGGTGGCGATGCCCGCGACGTGCGAGCCGTGCGCCGCACCGGCGATGCCGATGTTGACGTAGCCGTCGTGGTCGGTCTGCACGACGAACGCCATCTTCTCGACGACGTCGGTGGCCGGGTTGTCGGTGCCGAAGAAGCCGAAGTCGTTGGCGACCTTGTAGTCGGCCATCGCCTTGTCGTCGGTGAAGTCACCGTTCTGGTTCAGGTCGACGCGGACCTGCTTGGTCACGGTGTCGAGCAGGATGCCCCAGGTGTCGGTGCGGTCGCCGTCGCGGTTGAGGTCACCGCCGGTCTCGCTGCCCGCGCCGCCCAGGTCGCCCGCGGTCTCGGCGAGCGTGCCGAGGGTGTAGGGGCCACCGGCGGGCGCGGTCCAGGTGCGGCCGTTCGCGGTGAAGGTGCCGGTGTAGGTCTGCGTGGACTGCTTGACCCAGGTGCCGTCGCCCGAGGTGGGGGAGTTGGCGTTGTACCAGTCGACGATCTTCTTCTCGCCGTGGCTGGTGGTCTGCAGCGCCGGGTTCTCCAGGTCGACGCCGGAGTCGAGCACCGCGACCGTGGTGCCCTTGCCGTCCCAGCCGGGGAGCACCTGGCCGAACTGCGCGGCGTAGGTGTCACCGGTCGGCATGTACGGGTTCACGCGCGGGGTGTTCTTGCCGGGGGCCGGCTGCGGCAGCGGGTCGGACGCCCCGTCGGGCCGCGGGTCGTCGAGCTTGATCAGGCCGTCGACGTCGACCGCGTTGATGCTGCCGAGCTTGGCGGCCTTCTCGGCCTGCTTCACCGGCACGGTCACCTTGAGGTAATCGAGCTTCGTGTCGTTGGACTGCACGACACCGCCCAGCGCGCGCAACTCGTTCGCCGCTACCTCGGCCTTGCCGCGCTCCGCCGCGATCAGCAGCGTGACATCCGGCTTACCGGCCTTTTCGGCTTCGGCGACCAGTTCCTTGTCGTGCGTGTCGAGCTCGCTCCCGTTCGACGCACCGGCCGTCGGGCTGCTCGGTGGCGCCTCCTGAGCGAACGCACTCGGCGCGGCGCCAAGGGTGGAAGCGCTCAACGCGGTGGCGAGCACGGTGATGCCTGCTCGCCTTCTCCAGCGTGAATTCACTGTTCCGGCCTCTCGTTCATGGACATGCCCGAGCAGTAGATATCCGGAATCGGCAGACCGCAATAAGCGGTTGTCACTGTTCTGTGCAATTCGGCCATTCGGTGTGAGCTGAATGGAGTAACACGTTGCGGAATTCCCGGAGAAGATCCGTTACCGTTATTCGGTAACGGTGATCGAATCGATATATGCGAGTTTCAATGCGCATTCGAAATTGTGAGTGTGCCGACGGCTCTTCCCGTTGGCAACACTCAGGACTCCGCTCGCCGCTTGATGGCCAGCCGGAGCCTGCGGGTGAATCCGCGCTGATCGGTGCCCCTCGTGCCGAGTGCGGCCCACCCGTGTTTCGCCGCCGTCCGCACCACGCCCGGATCATGGCCGGGCGGGGATGCGACGGTGATGCGAATGGTCACGGCAGCCCCCAGATGTCACCAAGGTCGTTCACTCAGTCTCACCGCGTAGTGACCGCGGACCAAGCACTTCGAATGCGCTCGAAGCGTCTGCCGCCGAGTGGAGGTCTGGCAGGGTGGTTTCCATGAGCGAGTTGTTGTTGCGTGGCGTCCGCCGGGGTGTCGGTGGCGACCTGGCCGACGTCCGGCTGTCCGGGGATCGCGTCGTCGCGATCACCCCGCCGGGGGAGCCCGCGGGGGCCGCGGAAGTGCTCGACGCCGACGGCGGCACCCTGCTGCCCGGGCTCGTCGACGCGCATGTCCACACCGTCCAGTGGGCCGCCGCCCGGCGGCGGATTCCGCTCGAGGGCGCGCGTTCGGCCGCCGAGGCCGTCGACCTCGTCGCCGCGCACCCGTGCGGGCCGGGTGAGCTGGTCACCGGCGCCGGGTTCCGCGACGGCCTCTGGCCGGACGTCCCGCACAAGGATTTGCTCGAGCGCGCGCTGCCGGGTCAGCCGGTCGCGTTGTTCAGCGGCGATCTCCACGCGCTGTGGCTGAGCCCGGCCGCGCTGAAACTGGTCGGCCGTGAGCAGCATCCGACCGGGGTGCTGCTGGAGAACGACTGCATGAGCGCGACCGCCGAACTCCCGGTCGCGTCCCGCGAGACCCAGGACCGCTGGGTCGCCGAGGCGCTCGAAGCCGCGGCCGCGCGCGGCGTCACCGGGATCGCCGACTACGAGTACACCGACACGATCGCCGACTGGACGCGCAGGCTCGCGGCCACGCCGCCGCCCATCCGGGTCGACTGCGTGATCGCGAGGTTCGCGCTAGATCTGGCGATCTCGCGGGGCCTGCGCACCGGCGATGTCGTGCCGGATTCGGGCGGGCTGCTCACCGTCGGCCCGCTCAAGGTGTTCGTGGACGGTTCGCTCAACACGCGCACGGCCTATTGCCACGACCCGTATCCGGGCTCGCCGTCGTTCGGGCTGCTCGAAACGCCACCCGCCGAACTCGTGCCACTGTTACGAAAGGCTTGGGAGAACGGGATCTCGCCCGCGGTGCACGCGATCGGCGACCACGCCAACACGATCGCGCTCGACGCGTTCGCCGAGGTCGGCTGTCCCGGCCGCATCGAGCACGCGCAGCTGCTGCGCGCCGAAGACCTCGCCCGCTTCGCCGAGCTGGGCGTGATCGCGAGCGTCCAGCCCGCACAGCAGCCGGACGACCGCGACGTGGCCGACCGGTACTGGGCTTCCCGTACCGCGCGGGCGTTTCCCTACGGCGCGCTGCTCGCGGCGGGCGCGCGGCTGGAGATCGGCTCGGACGCGCCGGTCGCGCCGCTCGACCCGTGGGACGGCATCGCGTCGGCGGTCAGCCGGACCGACGACGACCGCCCGGCGTGGCACCCCGAGCAGGCGATCCCGCTCGCGGACACGCTGAGCGCCGCCGCGCGCGGCCGGTCCGGCGTCCGCGCCGGCGATGTCGCGGATCTGGTGATCACCGCCGAAGATCCGGCCGAGAGCGCTGATCTCCGTGCGATGCCGATCCGCGCGACGATCATGGGCGGCAAGGTCACCTTCCGCTCCTGAGAAGGGCGCGACGATCGTCGGTTGACGAAGATCCCGGGCGTCGGAGAGGATCTTCGGCAGGGGTTGTGACAACGTTGTCAGAGGAGTTCGCACATGCGCTGGTTGGCCGGGTTGATGGCCGTCACGCTCGGGGTCGCACTGGCGCCCGCCGCCGAGGCGGGGCCCGGGTTCCCGGCCGATCCGACGGAGCTGGTCGACACCTCGATCGGCAACAACGGCGACGGGACCACGTTCCCCGGCGCGACCGTGCCGTTCGGGATGGTGCAGCTGAGCCCGGACACGCAGCTCAAGAAGTACGCGTCGTACGACTACGCGCAGGACACCATCCTCGGCTTCAGCCACACGCATCTGTCCGGCGTCGGCTGCCAGACCATGGGCAACATCCGGTTCATGCCGACCACCGGCGCGGTGACCTCGTCGAACCCGGCGCAGTACGGCTCGAAGTTCAGTCACGCCAACGAGTCCAAGGCGCCGGGGGAGTACTCGGTCAAGCTCGACAAGTACGACGTGCGCGCCGAGCTGACCGCGACCGAGCGCACCGGGAAGCACCGCTACACCTACCCGGCGGGCCAGAGCGAGAACGTGCTGATCGAGGTCGGCGAGAGCAACGGCTACAGCTACGCGGGTGAGGTGAAGGTCGTCGGCGGTGACACCGTCGAAGGCTGGTTGCAGGGCGGGAACTTCTGCTGGGAGACCGAAAAGGAGCGGTACCGGGTCTTCTTCAGCGCCAAGTTCGATCGGCCGTTCGCGTCGTTCGGCACCTGGAGCGGCGGCGTGCTCAAGCCGGGGGCGCGCGACGCGTCGCTGAGCGGTGGCCGTACCGGCGCGTGGCTGACGTTCGACCAGTCGCAGGGCAAACAGGTCGGCGCCTCGGTCGGGCTTTCCTACACCTCTGTGGACGGTGCTCGGCTCAACCGCGCCGCCGAGGCCGGCTCCTTCGACAAGACCAAGTCTCAGGCGAACAAGACCTGGCGTGACGAGCTGAATCGCATGCGCGTCGCCGGTGGGTCCACAAAGGACCAGCGCACGTACTACAGCGCGCTGTACCGCTCGCTGCTGCACCCGTCCGTCGGGTCCGATGTGGACGGCAAGTACCGCGGGTTCGACGACAAGGTCCATGCCAGTGACCGGCCGTACTACCAGATGTTCTCGCTGTGGGACACGTATCGCTCGCAGAATCAGCTCGTCGCGCTGCTGCATCCGGAACGCGCGGGGGACATGACGCGTTCGGTGCTCAAGATCTACCAGGACGGCGGCTGGGTGCCCCGCTGGGCGCTGGCCGGTGGCGAGACGAACGTGATGAGCGGCGATCCGGTGACGCCGTGGGTGGTCGACAACTACCGGCGCGGCCTGCTCGACGACAGGACGGCGCGCGCGTTGTTCGACGCGTTGTGGCGCAACGCGAACGAGGTGCCCGCCGACCAGTCGAAGTTCCGCGGCCGCGACGGTAATCCGAGTTACGTCCAGAACGGCTGGATCGGCTACCGCGACGTGCCCGGCTACACCTTCGGCGACACCAGGCAGGCAGGCTCGGCGACACTCGAGTACGCGCTGGCCGACTGCTCGCTTTCCCTGATGGCACAAGGACTCGGCGAGCGCGACAAGGCCGCGACGCTGGCCTCGCGATGCTCGAACTTCACGAAGCTGTGGGACACCGGCACCCAGTCCAAGGGCTTCACCGGCTTCCCGCGCTCGCGCGCGGCCGACGGCACGTGGGCCGGCGAAGCGGACCCGGCGAAGTCGACCGGCTTCCACGAGGGCACGCCGTGGCAGTACCAGTGGCTCGCGCAGCAGGACACGCGGAAGCTGTTCGGCCTGATGGGCGGCCCGGCCGAGGCGGAGAAGCGGCTCGACACGTTCTTCGACATGAAGCTGCTGCTGACCGATCCCGCGAAGGCCGCCAAGGATTCATGGGTTCATGGGGCGTACGACTATCACAACAACTTCGCCTTCAACCCCAACAACGAGCCCGACCTGCACGCGCCCTGGATGTACGCCTGGACCGGCGCGCCGTGGAAGACCTCGGCGGTGCTGCGCGCCGCGCGGACGCTGTTCACCGACACGCCGTACGGCATGCCGGGCAATGACGATCTGGGCACGATCTCCGCGTGGCTGGTGTTCTCGATGGCCGGGATCTTCGAGGCGACACCGGGATCCGGGCAGTACCTGCTGAGCGCGCCGATGTTCCCCAAGATCGAGATCACCCCGGAGGGCGGGCGCCGCTTCGCCATCCAGGCGCCTGGCGCGGACGCGTCGAAGTTCCAGTACATCGCCTCGGTGCGGGCAGGCGGAACCGAGGTGAAAGACTCGTGGATCAATCACCGTGAACTACTCCAATCGGGCACGACGCGGTTTACCCTGACGTCGGAGCCCAACGGCTGGGGCACGGCTTCGGCCCCGCCATCGCTGGTGGCGGGAGGCTGAAACGGGTGGCTCCGGTGAGTGAATGACTTGCCGGAGCGGTACTGTGGAGGCCATCCACGTGCACGTGTGTTGGGGAGTGCAACTTGAGTGACATTGCGGATCCGCTTTTCGCACCGAAGGGTGTCGATCTCGAACACCCCAGCGTCGCGCGGATCTACGACTGGTTCATCGGCGGGACCACCAACTGGGCGGTCGACCGCGAGTTCGGCGCGATGGCGCTCAAGGTGTTCCCGCAGGCCCGCATGCTGGCCAAGACCAACCGTGA
The DNA here is from genome assembly GCF_900107045.1 of Amycolatopsis xylanica. GTDB lineage: Bacteria > Actinomycetota > Actinomycetes > Mycobacteriales > Pseudonocardiaceae > Amycolatopsis > Amycolatopsis xylanica. The sequence goes on along the minus strand of NZ_FNON01000004.1, from coordinate 799,486 downwards.
ATTCCTGCGCCGGGCCGTGCGGTACTGCTCCGAGCAGGGCATCCACCAGTTCCTCGACATCGGCTCCGGCGTGCCGACCGTCGGCAACGTGCACGAGGTCGCCCAGGAGGTCGACCCGGACAGCCGTGTCGTCTACGTCGACAACGAGCCGGTCGCCGTCGCGCACTCGAAGATCCTGCTCGAGCAGCACGGCGACCTGACCAGGCACGCGGCCATCCAAGCCGACTTCCTCGACCACGCCAACCTCTGGGACCAGGCGATGGAGACCGGCGTGCTCGACCCGCGCCGGCCGATCGCGCTGCTGACGGTCGCGCTGCTGCACTTCATGCCGCCGGAGACCGGCGCCGAAGGCTCGCTCGAGTACTACAAGACGCTCCTGCCGAGCGGCTCGTACCTCATCGCGAGCCACGGCACGAACGACGGCGTGCCCGAGGATGTGCGGAAGCAGCAGGCGATCCTGATGGAGCAGTACCGGAACACGGCGTCGCCGGTGTTCTTCCGCGACCGCGCCCAGTTCACGGCGCTCTTCGACGGCTTCGACCTGGTCGACCCCGGCGTCGTCTGGATCCCGGAGTGGCGGCTCGACGACAAGTCCCCGATGACCGAGGAACTGGTGCTCACCCCGAACGCCTCCTGCGGCTTCGCCGGCGTCGCCCGCAAGCCCTAACGGACTCGTGCGCGTTGCGGGCGGTTAGAACCGCCCGCAACGCGCACGACCCCATTGAGCCCTCGGGCGGGTGGATGAAGGCTCCCTTCATCCACTTGTGCCTGTATGAAGGCTCCCTTCATGTGGCTATACGTGATGAAGGCTCCCTTCATACGGCCCGGCGTGGATGAAGGGAGCCTTCATACAGCCAGGCGGGGTGAGGGAGCCATCGCCGTCGAGCTGATGCCCTGGGGCCATGACCCAGGGGGTTGTGAGTGGTACGGCCGGTTCTAACCGGTCAAAACACTCACGACCCCGGGGGCCGTAGGTTGGCGGCATGACTGGGGATCTACGACAGGCCCGATGGGCCGTTTCGACCGTCTTCGCGGTGTGTGGGGCCGCGTTCGCGACGTGGCTGGCCAGGGTGCCCGCCGTGCAGGCGCAACTCGGGCTGAGTACCGGGCAACTGGCTGTCGGGCTGTTCGGGCTCGCCATGGGGTCCGTGGTCGCGCTGCTCGGCGCGGGCGCGCTGATCACCAAGGTCGGCAGCCGGGGCGGGGTGCTGATCGGCGCCGTCGTGCTGTGTGGCGGCCTGCCGCTGGTCGCGTTCGCGCCGAGCCTGCCCGTGTTCGTCGCCGCGCTGGTGGTGCTCGGGGTCGGCAACAGCGTGCTCGACGTGTCGATGAACGCGCACGCCGCCAGGGTCGAGGAAGGCTACGGCCGTCCGATCTTCGCCGGGTTCCACGCCTTCTGGAACATCGGCGGGCTCGCCGGCTCGGGCGTCGACGCCCTGATGGAAGCCTGGCACGTCCCGGTGACCGTGCACTTCTCCGTCGCGGGCGCCGTGCTGCTGGCGGTCGTGCTGTGGGCCGCGCTGACCCGGTTCCTCACCGGCGCCGACCGCGGCCAGGGCGAGGCCGCGTTCGCGTTGCCGAGCCGGGCGCTGATCCCGCTGGGGGTGATCGCCTTCTGCGGGTTCGTGGCCGAGGGCGCGGTCAACAGCTGGAGCGCCGTCTACCTCACCGACGTCACCGGGGCCGTGCCCGCGCTCGCGTCGCTGGGCTACTTCGCCTTCTCCATCACGATGATCGCCGTCCGGCTGGTCGCCGACCGGCTCGTCATGCGCTTCGGGACCGTGCGGTTCATCCAGGCGGTGACGGTCGTCGCGGTGCTGGGCTTCGCGCTGGTGCTGCTGGCGGCCTCGCCGATCGTGACGATCATCGGGTTCGCCGTGGTCGGGCTCGGCGTCGCGGGCATCGTGCCGATCGCGTGGAGCGTCGCGAGCAAGAAACAGCCCGACTCGCCGGGCCAGGCCGTCGCCGCGGTCGCGGCTTGCGGGTACTTGGGCTTTCTCGTGGAACCCGTGATCGTCGGCGCGCTCGCCAACGGGATCGGGCTGCACTGGGCGCTGGGGTCCGCGGTCGTGCTCACCGCGTGCGTCTTCTTCCTGGCGCCCGCCATGCGGGTGCGGGAACCGGTGCTAAGCGGCGGTCACGATGGGAATCGTCCGTAAGTCGGCCAGCCGGGTCGGCTCGACTACGAGCGCGGTCGCGTTGTCCCGGCCACCGGCGCCGATCGCGGTCTCGACGAGCCCGGCCGCGCCGGCTTCCGGCCGGGCGAGCACGTCGCGCATGGTGGTGAGGCTGAGTTGCTTGTGGACGCCGTCGCTGGTCAGCACCAGGCCGCCGGTGCCTGCCACGGCCGTGCCGATCTCGTCCGGCCGCGCGGTGCGGACGCTGGTGGTGACCACGTGCTCCATGTGCGGCGCCGGTTCCTGGCCGTGGTCGCGGAAGTACTGGGCGAGCGTGTGGTCGTGGGTGACCTGGTGCAGGAGCACGCCGTCCCACGCGTACGCGCGGACGTCGCCGACCCAGGCCACCTGGTAGCCGCCCTCGAACGGGACGGCGACGACGAGCACCGCGTCGCCCTTGCCGTCCAGCGCACGGACGGCCGCCTGCGCGGCGAGGATCGCGGCGACCGGGCCGTTCTCCTCCAGGCTCCGCGCGGCCGCCGAAGCGGCGACGCGGGCCGCCCGTGCGGCGGCGGGTGAGTCGCCGACGCCGTCGGCCAACGCGAAGGTGGCGCTGTGGCCATGCCTGGCGAAGGCGCCGACGGCGTCGGCGTTGACCGTGCGGGGGCCCCGTTCGCTCGCGGTGTGCCAGATCGGAGTGGAGTTCACGGGAGCCTCCTTCGCGCGGTTGCTTATTTACAGGATGCGCTCGAATGCTGAGATCATGCTGTGGATCAGTTATCGATCAGGGTGTAGACCGTGGCGTCGCCCACGGTGGTGGCGCTGAAGGTGTCCGCCACCCAGTCCGCGATCTCCGTCGAGCCGCGTCCGCCCATCCGGCCCTCACCCGTGACGAAGTACTTGATCTCGCCGTTCGCGACATACTGCTTGAACTCGTCGAGGGTGGGCGCCGGGTCACCGCCGCTCCAGCCGCCGATGCCGATCACGGCCTTGCCGCTGGCCAGTTCCAGCGAGGCCGCCGACTGCGCGCCGCTCGTGGCCGCGGCCCACTTCGTGGTCGTCGACGCCAGCAACGCGGCCACTTCGCTCGACGACTGCTGACGCTCGCCGCCGAAGCCGCCCATGGCGTCGGAACTCGGTCCCGACGTCGGAATCGAGCCGCTGTGTGCCAGCGAAGCGGTTTCCACGGCGTAGGCGGCGGTGCCCAGTCCCAGAGTCAAGACGGTCGCCGTGGCCGCGATCGTCACGAGCCTGCGCACGGGTGGCAGGCCGACCGCGAGGAACGTCGACATCAGCAGACCCAGCACCAGCAGGCTCCAGCGCAGGATCGGCAGCCAGTCCGCGGTCCGGTCGAGCAGGATGAAGTCCCAGACCGCCGTCACCGCGACCATGCCCGCCAGCACCACGCGGGCCGACATATTGCGACGGCCCTGCCAGAGCGCGCGACCCGAGATCGCGACCACCGCGACGATCGACGGCGCCAGCGCGACCGCGTAGTACGGGTGCACGATGCCGCTCATCAGGCTGAACGTCAGGCCGGTGACCAGCATCCAGCCGCCCCACAGGATGAGCGCGGCGCGGGTGCGGTCGGTTCGTGGCGCGCGGCGGGTGAACCAGAGCCCCGCGATCAGGCCGATCACCGCGGCGGGCAGCAGCCAGGAGACCTCGGTGCCGAAGCTGGCGCCGAACATGCGGCCCAGCCCGGACGAGCCACCGAAGCCGATGTTCCCGTTCCCGCCGGGGCCACCACCACCGCCGGGTCCGCCGCCTTCGTTGCCGAGGATGCGGCTGAGTCCGTTGTAGCCCAAGGCGAGTTCGAGCAGGCTGTTGTTCGTCGACCCGCCGATGTAGGGACGGCTCGACGCGGGCCACAGGTCGACCAGCGCGATGTACCAGCCCGCCGAGACGATCATCGCGCCGAGCGCGCCCAGCAGGTGCAGGATCCGCTTGCGCAGCGTCGTCGGCGCCGCGATCAGGTAGACGAGCCCGAACGCGGGCAGCACCAGGAACGCCTGCATCATCTTGGTCAGGAAGGCGAACCCGATCGCGACACCGGCGAACGCCAGCCAGCGCGCGCTCGCCTTCTCCAGCGACCGCACCACGCAGTAGGCGCCGACGATCAGCAGCAGGGTGAGCAGCGCGTCCGGGTTGTTGAAGCGGAACATCAACGCCGCCACCGGGGTCAGTGCCAGCCCGGCGCCCGCGAAGAGCCCGGCGACCGGGCCGGACGTGCGCTTCACGGTCGCGTACAGCACGCCGACCGAAGCCACGCCCATCAACGCCTGCGGTGCCAGCACGGTGAAACTGGAGAAGCCGAAGATCCGCGCGAACGCCACGGTCACCCACATCGCGGCGGGCGGCTTGTCGACGGTGACCACGTTGCCCGCGTCGAGTGAGCCGAACAGCCACGCCTTCCAGCTCTGCGTGCCCGCCTGCACGGCGGCGGCGTAGAAACCGTTGCCGTAGCCGGAAGCGGTGAGGTTCCACAGGTACAGCGCGGCCGTCGCGGCCAGCAGCCCGAAGACGGCCGGGCGCACCCAGCGCGGCGGGGACGGGGTCGCGGCCACGGGGTCGGCCTTCGGCACGTCGAGCACGGCGGTCATCTCAGTTCTCCTCGGCGGGAACGGTTTGGCGGCGGGGGTTGAACACCCAGCCGCGCAGCAGCAGGAACCGCAGCACGGTCGCGGCGAGGTTCGCCGCCACCAGCGCGGAGAGTTCGAGCGCCAGCCCCGGCTGGGCGAGCGCGTGGAGCAAGGCGAGCGAGCCGCTGGTCAGGCCGAGCCCGAGGCCGAACACGATCAGGCCTTCGAACTGGTGCCTGCCCGCGCCCCGCTTGCCGCGGATGCCGAAGGTGAGCCGCCGGTTGAGCGCGGTGTTGCCGACCGCGGTGACCAGCAGCGCCACCAGGTTCGAGGCCTGCGCGCCGGTGAAAGTGCGCAGCAGCAGGAAAAGCGCGAGGTAGGCCAGCGTGCTGAGCACGCCGACGGCCGCGAACCGGACCAGCTGGTTGGCCAGGCTCGGGGAGACACCGGGGGTGCGCACGTCGATCGGGTCCCTTCCGAGCTGTTCGCGCAGCCTGCTGATCGGCACCTGGCCGGTCATGGTCGCCTTGGTGAGCCTGGCGATGCCTTTGAGGTCGGCCTTGGCGGTCGCGACGATGTCCACAGAGGACTCGGGATCGTCCACCCAGTCGACCGGGACCTCGTGGATCCGCAGCCCGGACCGCTGCGCCAGCACGAGCAGTTCGGTGTCGAAGAACCAGCCGGTGTCCTGGACATGGGGGAGCAGCCGCTCGGCGACGTCGGCGCGGATCGCCTTGAACCCGCACTGCGCGTCGCTGAACCGGGCGGCGAGCGTGCCACGCAGGATCAGGTTGTAGCAGCGGGAAATGAACTCGCGCTTCGGCCCGCGCACCACTCGCGCACCCCGTGCGAGCCTGCTGCCGATGGCGAGGTCCGAGTGCCCGGAGATGAGCGGGGCGACGAGCGGGCCGAACGCCGCGAGATCCGTCGACAGGTCGACATCCATGTACGCGAGCACCGCGGCGTCCGAAGTGGACCAGACGGTGCGCAGCGCGCGGCCGCGGCCTTTCTCGTCCAGATGCCGGACTTCCACCTCGTCGAACTCGCGGGCGAGGCGTTCGGCGACGGGCAGTGTCGCGTCGGTGCTCGCGTTGTCGGCGATCGTGATCCGGAACGGGTAGGGGAAGTGGCCGTCGAGGTGGGCGTGCAGGCGGCGGATGCACGGCTCCAGGTCGGTCTCCTCGTTGTGCACGGGGATCACGACGTCGAGCACGGTGCCCACCGTGTGCACCGGGTCGGGACGGCGGCTGGTCTGCGGGAGGGCTGTCATGGCTTCAGCTTCGGCGGCCCCGCTTTGGTCACCGTGTGCCTGACCTGTGCGCTCGCTGTGCTTCATGACAGGTCGTAGACGGTCACGTCGTCGACGGTGGTCGCGCTGAAGTTCGCGGCCACCCAGTCGGCGATCTGTTGTGCCACATCACTTCCGCTGTTCGCACGCATGTTCATGCCCTCGCCGAGGAAGTAATGGATCTGTCCACTTCGGACGTACTGCTGGAACTGCGCGAGCGTGGGATAGGCATCGGTCCCGTTGAACCCGCCGATCGCCATCACCGGCAGGCCGGAGCCGAGCTGGAACCCGGCCGCGTTGTTGGAGCCGACGGTCGCGGCCGCCCAGGTGTAACGCGCACTGTCCTTTTTGAGCAATGCGGTGAGATTCTCGCCGGGTAGTGACGTGCCGAGCAGGCCGCCGGGCCCGCCTCGCATGCCACGGTCGTTGGCCGGACCCGCCGACGGGATCGCGCCGGTGTGTGGCGACGCGGCCGTCGCGACGGTGAACGCACCGGTCCCGGGCAGCGTGACCGCCAGGGCGAGCACGGCCACACCTCGTTGCGCGGCAAGGGGAAGCTGGCCGGTGAAGAGAATGAGCACGGCCGCGGCGAGCCCACCGAACAGCACGACCGGGCCCAGCCACGGCAGCCAGCCTGACTGCCTTGCGATCAAGAGATAGGCCGTCAACGCCGTCAGCGCGACCCCGCTCGCGAGCAACGCGGACGACAGCATGTCGTCACGGCGGCGCCACAGCTGGGTCGCGCCGATGCCGACGAGCGCGGCGATCGCCGGCGCCAGCGCGATCGTGTAGTACGGGTGGATGATGCCGCTCATGTAGCTGAACGTCGCGGCGGTGACGAGCAGCCAGCCGCCCCAGAGCACGAGCGAAGCGCGGCCGGGATCGGTCCGGCGCGCTCGCCGGGTGAACCACAGCCCGGCGCCGAGCGCGATCAGCGCTGCGGGCAGCAGCCAGGCGATGCCGCCTGCCATCTCGTCGCCGAAGAGCCTGCTCCAGCCGGTGAAGCCCCAGCTGCTCGGGCCGACACTGCCGGTCTCGTCGCCGGTGATCCGGCCCAAACCGTTGTACCCCAGCACGAGTTCGGTGAGGCTGTTGTCCTGCGAGCCGCCGATGTACGGCCGGTCGTTCACCGGCCACAGCGCGACGACCAAGAGATACCAGCCCGCCGAGACGATCATCGCGGCCAGCGCGCCGGTCAGGTGCAGCAGCCGCTTGCCCAGCGTTGCCGGTGCGGCGATCAGGTAAGCGAGACCGAACGCGGGGAGCACCAGGAACGCCTGCAACATCTTCGCCAGGAACCCGAAACCGACCGCGACCCCGGCGAGTGCGAGCCAGCGCGGGCTTGCCTTCTCCAGCGCGCGCGTGACGCAGTAGGCGCTCGCGACGAGCAGCAGCACCAGCAGCGCGTCGGGGTTGTTGAAGCGGAACATCAGCGCCGCGGCCGGTGTCAGCGCGAGCACGATGCCCGCGAGCAACGCCGCCGTCGGCCCCGAAACCCGTTTCACCGCCGCGTGAAGCAGCGCGACCGAGCCGACGCCCATGAGCGCCTGCGGCACGAGCATGCTCCAGGCGTTGACGCCGAAAAGCCGGGCCGAAAGCCCGGTCACCCACAACGCGGCAGGCGTCTTGTCGACGGTGATCGCGTTCGCCGCGTCACTGGAGCCGAAGAACCAGGCCTTCCAGCTCTCGGCGCCCGCCTGCGAGGCGGCCGAGTAGAACGCGTTCGCCCAGCCGGACGCGCTGAGGTCCCAGAGATAGAGGATGGCCGTCAAGCCGAGGAGCGAGAAGAACGCGGGGCGGTGCCAGGTGCGCGGAGGAGTGGGTGGCTTGCTCGCGATGTCGGTTTCGGGTTCGGCGAGAGCGGTCATGCGCTCAGCGTCACGAACGCGCCTGGGGCAGGCTTGTGGCGACGCTGTGGGAAACCTGTGTGGGCAGCCGGACTTCGAATTCCGTGCGGCCCGGCCTGCTCGTCACCCCGACCGTGCCGCGATGCGCGATCACCACGGCCGCGACGATCGCCATGCCCAGCCCCGTGCTGCCCGCCACGCGTGACCGTGACTGGTCGCCGCGCGCGAACCGCTCGAACACCGTCGGCAGCAGCTCGCGGTCGATACCGGGGCCGTCATCGGTGACCGTGAGCACGGCGCTGCCGTCGGCGGAGCGGGTCAGCGACGTGGTGACGGTCGTGCCGGGCGGGGTGTGCACGCGGCCGTTGGACAGCAGGTTCGCCAGGATCTGGTGCAGCCGCAGCGGATCGCCGTAGACGATCACCGGCTCGTCGGCCAGCCGCAGCCGCCAGATGTGCTCCGGCCCGGCGACATGCGCGTCGCTGACCGCGTCGGCCACCAGGCGCGAAAGGTCCACCTCACCGACTTCGAGCGGCTTGCCCGCGTCGATCCTGGCGAGCAGGAGCAGATCCTCGACGAGCGTGGTCATCCGCGCGGCCTCGGACTCGATGCGGGACATGGCGTGCGCGACCTGGGGCGGCACCTGGTCGGTGCCGCGGCGGGTCAGCTCGGCGTACCCGCGGATCGCGGCGAGCGGCGTGCGCAGCTCATGGCTGGCGTCCGCGACGAACTGCCGCACCCGCTGCTCACTGGCCTGCCGCGCGGCGAGCGCGTGGCCGATGTGCCCGAGCATGAGGTTCAGCGCCGAGCCGACCTGGCCGACCTCGGTGCGCGGATCGGTGTCGATCTCGGGCACCCGGATGGACAGCACGACATCGCCGCGGTCCAGCGGCAGCTCGGCGACCCGGCTCGCGGTCGCCGCGACCCGGTCGAGCGGCCGCAGCGTCCGCCGGATCGCGTAGGCGCCCGCGAACCCGGCGGCGACGACGCCCGCCAAGGCGACACCGAACAGGATCAGCCCGACGGTCCACAGCGTGTCCTGTACCGGCGCCAACGGCAGCCCGGTGATCGTGACCCCGTCCATGGTCGGCAGCGCGATCAGCCGGTAGTCGCCGAGCTCGTCGAGCGTCCGGGTGTAGGGACGGCCGTCGAGCGGGAGCCCGAGCAGCGCGGCCTGCTGCGTCGTGTCGAGCAGTTCCTGTTGCCCGGTAGGTGAAATCAGCCCGGCGGTCCCCACGTATCCGCCGTGGACCGTGAGATTCAGCGTCCCGGCCGCCTGTCCGGGCGCGTCGAGCGGCGCGGGTCCGTGCATGGCCCGATGCGCGGCGGCGTCGAGCTGATGGTCGATCTGGTCGAGCAGGAACCCGCGCAGCGCGAGTTCGCTGACCACACCGATGACCAGGCAGACGAGCGCGAGCAGGCCCACGGTCGACGCGATGAGTTTCGCGCGCAACGGCCTGCTCTTCATGCGTCCATGCTGCGACCGGCGGGTATGGGCCCGTTGTGCGCGACCTGTGAGACCGCTGTGCGCCTCAGCTGATCAGCTTCTCCGGCACGCGCAGGTCCTGATGCTTGTAGAGCGCGCTGACGGCCGCGGGCTCGTCCTCGGCGCACACCCTGGCGACTTCGTCGAGCAAGACGTCGTAGTCCGCGCCGGTCTTGCCGTCATAGGCCTCGGTCATCCGGCCCCACTCGTCCCACGGCAGCATCTCGACGTTGTTCAGCGCGGCGAGATCGCGCACGGCGTTGCCCTGGATCTCGGCCGGCCCCCAGTTCTCGGTGCCGGGCACACCGAATTTGGCGGCATCGATCTCGCCACGCCGGTACGCGGCCCACGCCTCGCCGCCGGTGAGGAACTCGCCGGGCCGCAAGTCGGACAGCGTGGCGGGCAGGTCGTTCCCGAGGTGCTCGGTGTCGACGCGGACCCAGCGTGTGCCGTCGTGATACTCGGTGATCCAGTGGTCGAGCCCTCGCCCCTGCTCGAAGTAAGTACCGAAGCCACACCGGACCCGCGCGGCGATCCCGCGGTGGCGGAGGAACGCGCAACTCAGCAAGGAGAAGTGACGGCACGTCCCGACAACGCGCTTCCCCGGCTCGCGCGCGGTGGTCACCGGCGCCGGATCCAGCGCGAGCAACCGGCGGAGCAGCTCCCCGGCAGGCCGGATCTGGTTCTCGTCGAACCGCTCGGCGTCCAGCCCGAGCGGCTGCGCGTCCGTCGGCTGGATGACCAGGCCGTGCACTGGCAGGCAGATGCCCAGCGGATCGGCCGGGACCGGCTCGAGCGCCGCCGCGTCGACGCCCGCGAGGTCGGTGAAGGGGCCGGGGGACACGTAGTCGATGACCGCTGCCATACGGCCGACCCTAGCGTTTTGGAACCTGGGTCGTGAGTGTTGCGGCCGGTTCTAACCGGCCGCAACACTCACGACCCGTCAGCGCACAAGACAAGCAGCTTGACTGAGGGGGATTTGAGGCGTTGAACGACGCATTTCCCCCTCAGTCCACTCGCCCCTGGCCGAGCAAACCTCTGCCGCACCCAACGCGGCAGGGAAACCCCTCGTTCAAGGTACGAAAAGCCCGCGCGAGTGGTAACTTCGCTCCGTTAGATGCAGCAGAGTTACCATTCGCGCAAGCCATCTCAGGCGCGTCCGGGATAAAGCCCGCTTTATCCCGAGCCCTAGGCGCGGAACGACTCGATGTGCACGGCTTCGGCCGGAACTTCGTTGTCCGCCAACGTTCCCCTGATCATCTCCACCAGCCGGGGCGGCGCGCACAGGAACCAGTCGTCCACCTTGGCCGGGTGCAGGCGGCCCTGCAGCAGGGCACGGAAGCGCGTTCCGTCCAGCTGCCCGCGCTGGTAGCGCTCATGCGAGATCGCCAGCGCCTCACCGATCGGATCCAGCCGCCGCATGGGGCGCGTGGTGTGCAGGTCGGGGTCGCGCTCGTCGGTCCGGTAGTGCACGACATGGAGACGGCCCTCGAAGCGGCGGGCCAGCGCGGTGAGCTCGTCGGCGAACAGCGTCGACGAACCCGAGCGGTTGACGTACAGCAGCGTCACCCTGCAATTGTCCTGAGTGGACAGTGCGTCGGCGATCACCGGCAGCACCGGCGCGATGCCGATGCCCGCGGCCACCGCGACGTAACGCGGCGCGCGGCGTGCCGGTGAGCCCAGCACGAATCCGCCCGACGGGGGCTGGACCTCGAGGGTGGCGCCCGCGCGCAGCGAGGTGTTGGCGTACGTCGAGAAGACCCCGCCGCCGACGTGCTTGATAGCCACGCGGAGGCCTTCGCCGGGGCAGATCGCGTAGGTGCGCTGGACGGTCAGTCCCTCGATCACGGCTTGGATCGTCACGTGCTGGCCAGGCTTACCCGCGAACGTCTCCCGCAATTCATCAGGCACGGCAAAGGAAACCGCGACCGTGTCGGCGCTCAACTGGCGCACTTCGGACACTGTCAGCGGGAAGAAATCCTGCGAACTTGGCTCGGCGGGTTTCTCGGCGGTGTCGGTCAGGGAACCGGTCAGCCGGCGCCATTGCCGGTACTCCTCGGCGGACAGGTCACGGCCCCATGCCGTCGTGATCGGCACGTTGTGCGCCAGGTAGGCCTCGCGGTTCGTGTTCCACGCGCGCAGGTAGCGGTAGAACGGGAGCGCGGGGTGGAGATGGTGCACCAGGTGATAGTTCTGGTACAGCATCAGCGGGGTCATCAGCCATTCCAGGCCGACGCGCACGCGGGCCAGGCCGAAGCGGTTCTGCCTGCGGGTCGCGCCGAGGCCGTGGTGGGGGAGCCAGTCGAACCACCAGGCGAGCAGCGCCAGCCCGATGCGCTGCGGGATCAGGTAGATCACCAGCAGTTCCCAGCCCCAGCCGGTCGCGATCAGCCCGCCGAAGCCCGCCAGCGCCGTCAGCAGCACCGCGAACGTCTCGAGCTGCTCGGCGGGCGGGCGGGAGGTGACGCGGGCGTTGTAGAAGCGGACGTACCAGGCGTCGATCGTGAGCCAGCGGAACGGGAGCGACCACCAGCTGCCCTGTGAGGTCCAGGCGTCCGGGTCGGTGCGGGAATCCTCGTTGGTGTTGCGGTGGTGCTCCAGGTGGATGAACCGCAGCATCGGGAACGACCCGTACACGGCGACGAACACCATGGACAGCCTGCCCAGCACCTCGTTCACCACCGTGAACCGGCCTGCCGAGTGGTGTGCCGACTCGTGCAGCACGGTGAACATGGTGAACGAGACCACGGTGTGCGCGGGGATCGTCACCCACAGCGGCGCCGCGTTGGCGAGCACCAGCCAGGTCGCGCCCGCCCAGACCAGGAGCGCTCCCAGGAAGAGCAGCACTGTCGGGCTGGCGACAGCGGGCAGCTGAATACGGGGGTTCGGCACCCCGCGAGCCAGTGATTCCCCAGTTCCCCTATTCGTCCGGGGAACATTCACCAAGGCCATCGAGCGGACTCCTGAGGTCGACAACCCGCTGCAAGTTTTGCCACCGTAGACAATGGGTCCCCGGTTGTAAACTTCACCAACAAACTTGATCACAATGTAAACTTCGAGTTGTGGAGCCAGGTCCCCGATTCACCAAAACCGTGCGGGCGATGCTGCGTGAACGACTGCTCACCGCCGCGGCCGAGCTGACCTGCGCGGATGGCTGGGCCAGCGTCACCATGGGCAAGGTCGCCGCGCGCGTCGGCGTCAGCAGGCAGACCGTTTATAAAGAACTGGGATCGAAATCGGAACTCGCCGAAGCTCTCATGCTCCGGGAAACCGACGGATTCGCCGTCGGCGTCGCGCAAACGCTTTCCGGCTATCCGGACGACGCCGTCGAAGGCGTCACCGCCGCATTCCAATACACACTGGAGGCGGCCCGCGACAATCCGTTGCTGAAATCGGTGCTCGCCGGCGGCCACGGCGGTGGTGACGAGCTGCTCCCGCTACTCACCACCCAGTCCGACCCGGTGCTCGCCCGCAGTGTCAGCGCCGTCGCGCCGGTGCTCATCCGGCTCTACCCCGAGGTGGAACTCGGCGAGGCCGAGTGGGCCATGGCCGTCGAGGCGTTCGTCCGGCTGCTGCTGAGCCACCTCGTGCAGCCCGCGATGTCCATCCCGCACGCCACCGAGCAGATGCGCTGGGTGATCGGCCGCATGCTGCGGGCCTGACCCGTGAAAAGGGCTCACAACCCGCTGGCCTAGACTCGGACGGCCCGGTCAGCACGTGACCAGGGGACATCCAAGCAGGAATGTTCAATCACACCATCTCGGCTCGAGGAGAATACGTTGAAGAGCACCGTCGAGCAGGTCAGCCCGACGCGAGTGAAGATCAATGTCGAGGTGCCGTTCGACGAGCTCAAACCGAACTTCGAGCGCGCCTACCGCAAGATCGCCCAGCAGGTCCGGATCCCGGGTTTCCGTCCCGGCAAGGCCCCCGCTCGTGTCCTGGAAAGCCGGATCGGTCGCGCCCCGGTGCTCGATGAGGTCGTCAACGAGGTCATCCCCGCCAAGTACATGGAGGCGGTGCGCGCGGGCGAGGTCCGCACGCTGGGCCAGCCCGAGTTCGACGTGACGAAGCTCGAGGACAAGGTCGTGCTCGAGTTCACCGCCGAGGTCGACGTGCGCCCCGACATCGAGGTGCCCGACCTGGCCGGTGTCGAGATCAGCGTCGACGACGTCGACCTGACCGACGCCGAGGTCGACGAGCAGCTCGACGAGCTGCGCGCCCGCTTCGGCACGCTGACCGGCGTCGAGCGCCCCGCCGAGAACGGCGACTTCGTCTCGATCGACCTCTCCGCCACCGTCGACGGCCAGGACGTCGAGGAGGCCTCGACCACCGGCCTGTCCTACGAGATCGGCTCCGGCCAGCTCGTCGATGGCATCGACGACGCCATCATCGGCGCCACCGCCGGCGAGACCAAGACCTTCACCACCCAGCTGGTCGCCGGTGAGCACGCGGGCAAGGACGCCGAGGTCACCGTCGTCGTCCAGACCGTGAAGCAGCGCGAGCTGCCCGAGGCCGACGACGAGTTCGCCCAGCTGGCGAGCGAGTTCGACACCATCGACGAGCTCAAGTCCGACCTGCGCACCCGCCTGTCCCGCGTCAAGAAGATGCAGCAGGGCGTCCAGGCTCGCGACAAGGTCCTCGAGCTGCTGCTCGAGCGCACCGAGGTCCCGATCCCGGAGAAGGTACTCGAGGGCGAGATCGAGAACCGCAAGCACGACGCGATCCACCAGTTCGACCACGACGAGGCCGCGTTCGCGCAGGCGCTCGAGGCCGAGGGCAAGACCGTCGAGGAGTTCGACGCCGACGTCCGCGAGGAGTCGGAGAAGGCCGTCCGCACGCAGCTGCTGCTGGACACCATCGCCGACAACGAGAAGACCTCGGTCAACGACGGCGAGCTCACCGAGCGGATCATCTACCAGGCCCAGCGCTTCGGCATCAGCCCGGACGAGTACGTCCAGCGTGCCCAGCAGTCCGGCCAGCTGTCCGCGATCTTCGCCGACGTCCGCCGCGGCAAGGCGCTGGCCTCGGTCGTCCGCAAGGCCGCGATCGTCGACGGCTCCGGCGCGTCGGTGGACCTCAACGAGCTGTTCGGCGCCGACGAGACCCCTTCGGGTGAGGCGCAGGTCACCGAAGAGGCTTCCGCCACCAGCGAAAGCTAAAGCTCTGAGCGAACTTGGGCGGTGTCAGGCATTCTGCACCGCCCAAGTTCGTTAGGGTCGGTTGCAAGATCCTCAGATCTCCCAGAACGAAGCGGCGGCCCCCACGAGGGCCGCCAGCGGCGAAAAGGCAGGCAGACGTGACGCAGCACATGCCCGAGGCGCGGTCGAGCACCGCCGGGCTCAACCTGACCGACTCGGTGTTCGAGCGGTTGCTCCAGGAGCGCATCGTGGTCCTCGGCTCCGAGGTCAACGACGAGGTCGCCAACCGGATCACCGCGCAGCTCCTGCTGCTCGACGCCGACGACTCCGAGTCGGACATCCGCTTCTACATCAACTCGCCGGGTGGCTCGGTGACCGCCGGTTTCGCCATCTACGACACGATGCAGCTGATCAAGCCGGACGTCGCCACCTACGCGATGGGCCTGGCGGCCTCGATGGGTCAGTTCTTGCTCTCTTCGGGCACCCCCGGCAAGCGCTACTCGCTGCCCCACGCGCGCATCCTGATGCACCAGCCGTCGGCCGGTGTCGGCGGCACCGCGTCGGACATCGCGATCCAGGCCGAGGTGTTCGGCAAGTGGAAGCAGGAGCTCGCCAGGATCACCGCGGAGCAGACCGGGCAGACGGTCGAGCAGATCGTCAAGGACGGTGACCGCGACCGCTGGTTCACCGCCCAGGAGGCCAAGGATTACGGCTTCGTGGACCACGTCCTCACCCGCGACCTGACAAACCCTGCCGCGGGTAACTGACCGGACGCGAAGGCTTACAGGAGAGAACATGAGCAAGTTCGAGCTTCCGCAGTCCCGGTACATCCTGCCCTCGTACGTCGAGCGCACCAGCTACGGGATCAAGGAATCCAACCCGTACAACAAGCTCTACGAGGAGCGCGTCATCTTCCTCGGCGTGCAGGTGGACGACGCGTCGGCCAACGACGTGATGGCCCAGCTCCTGCACCTCGAGCACGAGGACCCGGACCGCGACATCACCATCTACATCAACTCGCCGGGTGGCTCGTTCACCTCGCTGATGGCGATCTACGACACCATGCAGTTCGTCCGCCCCGACATCCAGACCGTCGCGCTCGGCCAGGCCGCTTCGGCCGCCGCCGTGCTTCTGGCGGCCGGAACGCCTGGCAAGCGCCTCGCGCTGCCGAACGCGCGGGTGCTCATCCACCAGCCGGCCACCGAGGGCACCTACGGGCAGGTTTCGGACCTGGAGATCCAGGCCAACGAGATCCAGCGCGTGCGCCGCCTGATGGAGACCACGCTGGCGAAGCACACCAACCGGGACCCGGAGCAGGTCCGTGCGGACGTCGAGCGCGACAAGATCCTCACGGCCGCGGAGGCCAAGGAATACGGGATCATCGACGAGGTGCTTCCGTATCGCAAAGCTTCTGCGAACTAAACGACCACCGAGCCGGTGCGTGTCGGGAGAAGACACGCACCGGCGTCACGGTCTAGGGTCTTTCGGGCACGGTAGGAACCTTGTTGGTGCTCCCGTCAGGCGCGCCGGACGGGTACCGTCAGTGGCAGCGCGTGAGTACCCTGTCAGGAAATCCATGACCGGGGCGAGCAGAGATCAGGTGCTGGGCACCGGAGGGGACAAGGTCAACGGCCATGGCACGGATCGGTGACGGCGGAGACCTACTGAAGTGTTCTTTCTGCGGGAAGAGCCAGAAGCAGGTGAAGAAGCTCATCGCCGGGCCCGGCGTGTACATCTGCGATGAGTGCATCGATCTCTGCAACGAGATCATCGAGGAAGAACTGGCCGAGGCCGGTGAGGTCAAGCTCGACGAGCTGCCCAAACCCGCCGACATCCACGAGTTCCTCGAGCAGTACATCATCGGCCAGGATGACGCCAAGCGGACCCTCGCGGTAGCGGTCTACAACCACTACAAGCGCATTCAGGCCGACGACAAGGCGGGCCCGAAGGACTCCAAGGAGGAGCCCGTCGAGCTGGCCAAGTCGAACATCCTGATGCTCGGCCCGACCGGATGCGGCAAGACGTACCTGGCGCAGACCCTCGCGAAATTGCTCAATGTCCCCTTCGCGATCGCGGACGCCACGGCGCTCACCGAGGCCGGGTACGTCGGTGAGGATGTCGAGAACATCCTCCTCAAGCTGATCCAGGCGGCCGACTACGACGTCAAGCGCGCCGAGACCGGCATCATCTACATCGACGAGGTCGACAAGATCGCCCGCAAGAGCGAGAACCCGTCGATCACCCGCGATGTGTCCGGTGAGGGCGTGCAGCAGGCGCTGCTGAAGATCCTCGAAGGCACCACCGCCTCGGTGCCGCCGCAGGGCGGCCGCAAGCACCCGCACCAGGAGTTCATCCAGATCGACACGACGAACGTGCTGTTCATCGTGGCGGGTGCGTTCGCGGGCCTCGAGAAGATCATCAACGAGCGCGTCGGCAAGCGCGGCCTCGGCTTCGGCGCGGAGATCCGCACCAAGGCCGAGATCGACGAGAGCGACGTCTTCTCGGACACCATGCCGGAGGACCTGATCAAGTTCGGGCTCATCCCCGAGTTCATCGGTCGTCTCCCGGTCGTGGCCAGCGTGACCCACCTCGACAAGAACTCTCTTGTGTCGATCTTGACCGAGCCGCGCAACGCGCTGGTCAAGCAGTACAAGAAGCTCTTCGAGATGGACAACGTCGAGCTGGAGTTCACCAAGACCGCGCTCGAGGCCATCGCCGACCAGGCCGTGCTCCGCGGCACCGGCGCCCGTGGCCTGCGCGCGATCCTCGAAGAGGTGCTGCAGCCGGTCATGTACGACATCCCCAGCCGGGATGACGTGGCCAAGGTGGTCATCACCGAGCAGACCGTCCGGGAGAACGTCAACCCGACCATCGTGTCGCGGCAGCCGTCCCGCCGGACCCGCAGTGAGCGTGGCGAGAAGTCGGCATAGTGGTCCAGCAGAACGTGTCAGAAGAGGTTCCGGGCATCACGGAGCTCTCGCAGCGCGTCGTCACGGCGACGTACCACCGTTATCCCAAGCTGCACCGGGTGCTGACGATCGTGCTGATCGTGCTGGCCGTGACCTGCCTGGTCGCGGTCGTCGTCCGGTTCTCGGCGCTGCCCTTGATGCCGCTGCCGTTCCTCGCCTTCGCCTGGTATGCGCTCAGCCGCATGCGGGCGAAGGCCGAGGACGACCGCGGCCTGCTCGTCTGGACCTCGTGGTTCCTCGCGGGCACCCTGGTCGGCTTCTGGCTGATGTCGGTCGCCGCCAGGTGGCTTGAAATCGCCTCCAGCTAGGCCGTGTCTTAGGCGTTGGCCTTGGGGACGTGTTTCCCGAGGAACCCGACCAGGCTGGGCACCACCGTCCGGTTGAACCCGTCTCCGTGCCTGCCCCGTGCCGTGTGCGCCACGGTGGGGCGGGCTTCGGCGATGTACTTGCGCACGCCGCCGATGAAATCGTCCTCAGTGCCGCAGTAGATGGCCGTCGGGATGCCCTTCAGCGCGCCGATGTTCTTCAGCGGGTCCATGGACGCCCAGTCGGCGGCGTCGCGGAACGCCTTGCGCTTGTTCATCTCGGACCAGGACGTCATCAGCGCGGGCGCCAGCGCCGCCACGGCGGCGGGCGGGTCATGGCGCTCGGCGCGGCGCCTGGCGTAGAGCATCGCCCCGAAGCCGCCCATCGACAGGCCCGCGCAGGCGAACGGCTTGCCGTCGGTGCCGCCGAGGCCGCGTTCGGCCAGCCAGCGGGGCACCTCCTCCAGCAGCATCGCCATCGGGTTGTCGCCGGGGTGGGCCTCGTGCCAGTAGTTGTCGCCGCCGTCGACCGCGACGAACCCGAACGCGGGCACCGCGCGGCGGGAGACCTCACCGCTGAGCTGCTTGAGCAGGCCGGTGGGGGAGGCGTGGCGCGCGTTGCCGCGCAGGCCGTGCAGCATCAGCGACATCGGCAGTCCGGGAGCCGGTGACTTGGACGGCAGCATGGTCAGCAGCTCGACCTCGCGGTTGCGCGCGGCCGAGAACACCCGCTCGACGCGCACGACGCCCGTCTGGGTCGTCGGCGTCGGCGCGGTCACCCCCGCCGCACGCTGCAGCGCCGGGCTGAACGGCAGCCGCCCGGTCGCCGAACCGGCCGCGATGCCGGTTACCGCGAGTCCCGAAGCACCCGCGATCAGCACCGACCGGCGGCTGATCCAGCGGCGCGCCGAAGCACGCTTGCCGCCCTTGTCGTCCCCCGTGTCCACCTGGTCCCCTCTCCAAGATCCTCACCAGGTCAGACGTATGACACCCGCCCCCGCGTTGCCTCAGTCACCGACCTTTCACCTCACATCGTCAGATGGGTGCCCGGCGTTTCCGTTCGCCTTGCGCCAAGTGTCCACCGCCACCCTCTGCGATCGCGCGGCCGACTCCGGAGTGTCACCCAGTCCTACTGCGAGAGTCACACCAAGGGGTAGGAGTACTTGATTTACGCCCGCGTTGTCCTCGCCGAAGTGGCCGGCGATCTCGAGGGTCACGTAGCCGTGCACGCCGCTCCAGAGCTGTGAAGCCACTTCCAGTGGTTCCGCCTGGCGGAATCTTCCGGCCTCGATGGCGCGCGCGGAGGCATCCACGATGTGAGAGAGGGCTTCGCGGCCTTCTTCGGAATTGGCGTCTGTCAAGTCGGCGACACCCTTGATCGCGGCTCGCTTGCCACCCGGCGCGGACAGCCCGAAGGTGACCGCGTACAGCTGCGGATGTTCTACAGCGGTGTGTCGGTACGCATAGGCTTTGACGAAGATGTCGGCGACCGGGTCGTCGCCGGGTGGAATCCGCCCGAGGTTGTCGCGCAGGCGCCGGAACCCCTCGCGCGCCACCGCCTCGACGAGCTCGCCCATCCCGCCGAAATGGGTGTAGACGGCCATGGTCGAGGCGCCGACCTCGGCGGCGACCTTGCGCGCCTGCAGCGCCTCGGGTCCGCCCTCGGCCAGCAAATGCACGGCGGCGTCGACAAGTCGGCTTCGGATGTCTTCGGCTGTCACGTTTGCCAGTATCGCATAACTCTGTTATACCTATGACCATAACCAAGTTATGCCAGGTAGGGGAGCATGTCATGGGGAACAAGTACCTTGAGGGCAACTACGCGCCCGTCGCGAAGGAGCACACGATCACCGAGCTGGCCGTGACCGGCTCGATCCCGGAGTACCTCGACGGCCGCTATCTGCGGAACGGGCCGAACCCGCTGTCCGAGGTCGACCCGGCGACCTACAACTGGTTCATGGGCGACGGCATGGTCCACGGCGTGCGCCTGCGCGACGGCAAGGCGCAGTGGTACCGCAACCGCTGGGTCCGCAACCCGAAGATCGCCGAGGCGCTGGGCGAGACCCCGCACGGCCGCGAGCACCGCGCCGGCATGGACTCGCTCGGCGCGAACACCAACGTCATCTCCCACGCGGGCAAGACGCTCGCGCTGGTCGAGGGTGGCGTCGCCAACTACGAGCTGACCGACGAGCTCGACACGGTCGGCCCGTGCGACTTCGACGGCACGCTGCCCGGCGGGTACACCGCCCACCCGAAGCGCGACCCCCGCACCGGCGAGCTGCACGCCGTCTCGTACTTCTTCGGGCGCGGCAACAGCGTCCAGTACTCGGTGATCGACACCGACGGCCGCGCCCGCCGCACGGTCGACATCGAGGTCACCGGCTCGCCGATGATGCACGACTTCTCGCTGACCGAGAACCACGTCGTGTTTTACGACCTGCCGGTGGTGTTCGACGCCGGCCAGGGCGTCGAGGCGACCGTGCCGAAGTTCCTGCGCACCCCGGCGAAGCTGGTGGTCTCGGCGGTAATCGGCAAGGTCCGCGTGCCGGACCCGATCACCGCCATGCTCGGCGACTCACTCGGCTCGAACGGCCGGTTCCCCTACAGCTGGAACCCGTCCTACCCGGCCCGCATCGGCGTCATGCCGCGTGAGGGCTCCGCCTCGGACGTCCGTTGGTTCGACGTCGAGCCCTGCTACGTCTTCCACCCGATGAACGCCTACGACGACGGCGACAAGATCGTCCTCGACGTCATCCGCCACCCGAAGATGTTCGACCGCGACCACACCGGCCCCAACGAGGGCCCGCCCACCCTCGACCGCTGGACCGTGGACCTCACCGCGGGCAAGGTCATCGAAGAACGCCTCGACGACCGCGGCCAGGAGTTCCCCCGCGTCGACGAGCGCCTCGTCGGCTCCCGCCACCGCTTCGGCTACTCGGTCGGCCAGTGCCCGTCGCGCGGCCCGGCGCTGTTCAAGCACGACCTCGAGCGCGTCACCTCCGAGGTCCGCACCTTCGGCAAGGGCCGCGAACCGGGCGAGTTCGTCTTCGTCCCGTCCAGCCCGGACGCCGGCGAGGACGACGGCGTCCTGATGGGCTTCGTCTACGACCCCGCCTCCCAGCGCAGCGACCTGACCCTGCTCGACGCCGCCTCCCTCGACCTCGTCGGCGCCATCCACCTGCCCGACCGAGTCCCGGAGGGCTTCCACGGCAACTGGGCACCCACGGAGTAACCCCGTCCTTCACGCTCCGAAAACTGTCGGTGCCCCGCGGTAACGTTGATCCAGGGGACCTTCGTCCCCCTGGGGCCCCTTGGGGACCCCCCGAATCAACGGTAACGCGGGGCACAGACAGTTTGGGCTGGTCGGGCTGGGGCGCTGGCCGGGCTAGGTCGTCAGGACGCGGGCGTCGCCGGTGTAGAGGTTCATGCTGTCGCCGCGCAGGAAGCCGATCAGCGTCATTCCGTTGTCCTCGGCCAATTCCACGGCCAGCGAGGATGGTGCCGACACCGCGGCCAATAGAGGGATTCCTGCCATGGCGGCCTTTTGCACCAGTTCGAACGACGCCCGGCTCGACACCAGCAGCCCGGTTTCCTTCAGCGGCACCCGGTTTTCCAGCAACGCCCACCCGAGCACCTTGTCGACGGCGTTGTGCCGCCCCACGTCTTCACGCACCACGAGCAGCGAACCGTCCGCGGCGAACAACGCCGCCGCGTGCAGCCCGCCGGTCTGCGCGAACACCTTTTGCTGGGCACGCAAGGCATCCGGCAGCCCGGCCAGCACCTCGGTCGTCACCGCGAACCCCGACGATTCCGGGGCGAACCGCGTCTTCAGCTTGACCGCGTCCAGCGCGGCCTTCCCGCACACGCCACACGAGGAAGTCGTGTAGAAGTTCCGCTCCACCCCGGCATCCGGCGGCGCGACCCCGTCGGCGAGCGCGACGTCGAGCACGTTGTAGGTGTTGCGCCCCTGATCGTCGACGCCATCGCAGTACCGCGCCGTCGCCACGTCCTCGAGCGAACCGATGACGCCCTCGGTCAGCAGGAAGCCGTGCGCCAGTTCGATGTCGTTCCCCGGCGTCCGCATGGTCACCGCGAGCGGCTTCCCGCCGACCCGCAGCTCCATCGGCTCCTCCGCGGCCAGCGAATCCGGACGCCGCCGTTCCCCGTTCGCGGACAGCATCCGCACTGGTCGACGTACCGTCACCCTGCCCACTAGCCTGCCCTTTCGCGCGAACCTTCTACACCTGACTGGTGCAACAGCCGGGAATGCGTATTACATTCCTGCTCGATCATCCTCACCACTGGAGGCGTCGTATGGCCCTCGGCTTCCTGGATCGTTCCCGCATCGTCGCACCACCCGGCTGGAGCCGCTGGCTCGTCCCGCCCGCGGCGCTGTCGGTCCACCTGTCCATCGGGCAGGCCTATGCCTGGAGCGTGTTCAAACCACCGCTGGAGAAGACGCTCTCACTATCCGGCACCCAGAGCGCACTGCCCTTCCAACTGGGCATCGTCATGCTCGGCCTCTCGGCGGCCTTCGGCGGCACCTTCGTCGAGCGCAACGGCCCACGCTGGGCGATGTTCGTCTCGATGGTGTGCTTCTGCAGCGGCTTCCTGGTCTCCGCACTCGGCGTCGCGACCTCCCAGTACTGGCTGGTCGTGCTCGGCTACGGCGGACTCGGCGGCATCGGACTCGGCATCGGCTACATCTCGCCCGTCTCGACGCTGATCAAGTGGTTCCCCGACCGGCCGGGCATGGCGACCGGCATCGCGATCATGGGCTTCGGCGGCGGCGCGCTCATCGCCTCACCCTGGTCCAACCAGATGCTCGGCACCGCGCCATGGAGCACCGGCACGATCGCCACCGCGTTCCTCGTGCACGGCCTGGTCTACGCGGTGTTCATGACGCTCGGCATCCTGCTCGTCCGCGTCCCCGCCGACGACTGGAAACCCGACGGCTGGGTCCCCAAGACCGACCACGGCCACGTCCTGATCTCGAAGGGCAACGTCTCGGCGGCCAACGCCATCAAGACCCCGCAGTTCTGGCTCCTGTGGGTCATCCTCTGCTTCAACGTCACCGCGGGCATCGGCATCCTCGAAAAGGCGTCGCCGATGATCACCGACTTCTTCAAGCAGACCTCGACCCCGGTGCTCGCGGCCTCCGCGGCGGGCTTCGTCGCACTGCTCTCGCTGTGCAACATGCTCGGCAGGTTCGTCTGGTCGTCCACATCGGACCTCATCGGCCGCAAGAACATCTACCGCGTGTACCTCGGCGTCGGCGCGCTCCTGTATCTCACGATCGCGCTGACGACCAACACGTCCAAGCCGGTGTTCATCCTCTGCGCGATGGTGATCCTGTCCTTCTACGGCGGCGGTTTCGCGACCATCCCGGCCTACCTGAAGGACCTGTTCGGCACCTACCAGGTGGGCGCCATCCACGGCAGGCTCCTCACCGCCTGGTCGGTGGCGGGCGTGCTCGGCCCGCTCATCGTCAACGCCATCGCCGACAGCCAGAAGCGCGCGGGCAAGGTCGGCCCCGACCTCTACACGACCTCGTTCTTCATCATGATCGCGCTCCTGGTCATCGGCTTCCTCGCCAACGAACTGGTCCGCCCGGTCAACGCCAAGTTCCACGAGCCAGAGCGAGTGGGGAGTGAAGTCCGATGACGAAGAACCGCACGGGTTTGATGGTGTTCGTCTGGCTGTGGGTCGCGCTGCCCTTCGCCTACGGCGTCTACGAACTCATCCGCAAGGTCGTCCAGCTGTTCGGGTAGAGGACTCCCGATAGTGGCCGGCGATCTCGTCGCTGGTGGTCAGCCAGACGTCGGGCCGCGAGGCGAGGTATTCCAGCGCCTGGTCGAGGTACTTGTGCCGGAACGGCTGGCCGATCACGAACGGGTGCAGTGCGAGTGCCATGACGCGGCCGCTGTGTTCGGAGTCCGCGCTCAGTTGCTCGTACTGGTCCTTGACCAGCTGGAGGAATTCCGGGCCGGTGAAGCCCTTGCCGAACACCAGCAGGTCGTTGAGCTCGACCGAGTACGGCACGCTGAGCATGCCGGGCACCTTCAACGCGTACGGCTGGTCGTCGTTGGTCCAGTCCAGCACGTAACCCAGGCCCAGCTCGGCGAGCAGGGACGGGGTGTTGAACGTCTCGGTCAGGCCTGGCCCCATCCAGCCTTGCGGGCGGCGGCCGGTGGCGGCGGTGATGGTCTCGACGACGTCGGTGAGGAACGCGCGTTCTTCGTCGAGGGTCATGCCGGCCTGCAGGATGGAGTTGGTCCGCCCGTGCGCGAGCCAAGCCCAATCCCGCTCGAGGCCCGCCGCGATGATCTGGGGGTAGTGCTCGGCGACCGCGGAGTTCAGCAGGACGCTGGCGCGGATGCAGTGGCGGTCGAGACTCCGCATGGTGCGCCAGATGCCGACCCTGGCGCCGTAGTCGCGCCAGCCGTGGTTGAGCGCGTCCGGGACCAGATCAGCCGTGCCGGGCCAGATGCTGGTGGACGCCCGGTCGATGAGGAAGTGCTCCACATTGAGGCCGATGTAGACGGCGACGCGCGCACCGCCAGGCCAGCTGATCGGCGGACGCTCGGTGATCGGGCTGTAGTCGAAGAGATCCATGCCGAGACGGTAAGAGCTAACATCGGTGTCAGGTTCAACTCACACAGCACGCGAGGGGCCATGCGGATCGGTGAACTCGCCCGGCGCACCGGGGTCAGCGAACGGTCGCTGCGTTACTACGAGCAGCAGCGACTCCTGACGGCGGACCGCACGCCCGGCGGCCAGCGCGACTACCCCGAGCGAGCGGTCGACCGCGTGATCCGCATCCAGGAACTGTTCGCCGCCGGCTTGCACAGCAAGAAGATCGCGCAGTTGCTGCCATGCATGCGGGACGCGGACGGTGGTCCTTCGCCGATCGCCACCCCGAAACTGGTCACCGAGCTGATCGGCGAACGTGAGCGCATCGACCGGATGATGGTCGAGCTCGCCAACGCGCGGGACGTGCTCGACGAGGTCATCGACGCCGCCAAGGACTCGTGAGTGTTCCGGCCGGTTCTAACCGGCCGGAACACTCACGACCCCCAGCACACACGACAAGCGGGTTGACTGAGGGGGAAACCGCGCACAGTCGAACCGCTTAAGAGTCGGTCCAGTCGATCTGGTCGAAATCTTCGACTTCCTCGTCGACGGGCTTAGGGCGCGGGCGCCGGGCTCGAACCGGACTAGGTGTGGCCGTAGTGGGTGGCGGTACCGGTTGGGCTTGGCCGCCTGGCGCGTTACCGGTGCCCTGAGCCGTGGGAAGCGGCTTGCCTCCTGGCCAGACGCAGGGCGAGGTGGAGATGAGGAACAAGTTCTTTTTGCCGGGACTCGCCTTGAAAGTCATCCTGAAGCCATCAGCGTTGTTCTCGACCCACAGGAACTCGTTCTGCGGAGTGTTGTCGAGCACGTGGAAGCCGTGGTTCAGCCACCAGGTGCGGAGAGCGTCGAAATAAGACGGGATCTTGTCCGAGGGCAGCCCGTTGACCTCGTAGCTGCGCGAAGCCAGCACCCGCCCTTGCGCCCCATTGTCGGACGGGTCGGTGCAACTGCCCCGGTTTTCCGAGGCGTAGAGCTTGTACTCGGCCTCCGGTGGCAGCGCTTCGCGAACCTTCATCGCGTAGTCCTCGACAAGACGGTTCGCTTCCTCGGCGGTGATCGTCGGCTTCATATCGTCTCCTCTGCAAGCAGTCACGCTCAAGGCCGCCAGCACGATCACCGTTGCCAGTGAATATGTCCGCATAGCCGCCTTCTCCCTAGTAGGTCGGTTGCCCGGCGATGATGCGGCCCATGTTGTCGAGTGCCTTGTTGCCCGGATCCCAGTACATGCTGTGTGCCCTGTCCGCGTACCACTGCCCGGCGATGGCTTGGGCTGGATCGGTGGGGCCCGAGGTGAAGACGTTGGCGTCGAACCCCGCGTTCTGGGGTTCGATCCCGTGAACCGGTGTCAGCTGGATCGGGTCGTGCGCATCGACGGTGGCATGCACATGCCCCGGTGGCAGGCCGAGTTTGGCCGCTTGGTCGACACCGACCCCAGGGCTGGCGACGAAGACGATGTCATCGACCGCGAGGTGCTCGTCGCGAGCGGCGTGGCCAACGACGGTCGTGCCGTAACTGTGGCCGATCGCCGTGTTGTGGGACGGCTCACCTTGATGGGTCGCTCGCAGCCCGTCTTGAAATGAATCGAGATCCTTCTTCGCCGCGTCGGCGTAGCTGGCGCTTATCGCATTCGGCACGACTTCATTGGGAGCGTCGTAGCCGACCCAGGCTATGACCGCCGTTGAAGGAGAGTCCGCGGTGTGTGCCGCGTCGACCATGCGGTCGGCTCGGGTCATTTCGTCTGCCATCCCCGCGAGCCCGGCTCCGGTCCCCGGTACATAGGTCGCGACATTCCTTGCCGTGTCCGGGTTTCCGGCTGACACGATCGCTTTCCCGTCGCCGGTCACATCGAGCCCGATCAGGAACGCCTGCGATTGGCCACCCGCTGGATGATTCAGCCGGGCGTCGATCGCCCGGAGACCATCCAGCTTCCCCAGTACGGCGTCGAGCTTTTCCTTGCCAGGCCAGTCAACGGGGTTGTTCACGCGCGAACTGTTCGGATTGCCTCGCGCCAGCGCCGAGGCCTCCGCTTCGAGTTTGCCGATCTCCCGGTGCAGCACGGCGCGGTTCGCGGCATCTCGGTCCACGATCGGGATCCCGTCCAGGTTCCGCACCAGGTCCGGATTGTCCCGCAGGATCACGCCCTTCGCTGTGTCCGAAAGGCTTGCCCACCAAGCCTTGTTGTCGCCAGGCGTTCCACCTTCAGGCGGTCCGATGATCGACAAACCGCTTTGCCGGTCACCGGCGTCGGCCGCCTGGGCGAGGCTCGTCGCGTCCTGCTCGGTGATCTCGCCGCGCATCGCCTTCGTCAGTATCGCCGCGAAATCGGCGTCGACGTCGGTGGCGCGGCGCAGGAGTTGCTCGATGCGGTCGAGAAGCTCGATCTTGACCTGGTTCTGGCGGGCCACGACTTCCGGTGGGGGCGGGTGACCGGCCGTCGGGAGCAGGACGAGTGCTCCGTCGGTGCCGATGAACCAGCCGTTCGAGCGGGCGAGTTCGTCGGTCTCGCGGACGAAGGACGAGATGCGCTCGACGGCGAGCTGGACCTCGTGTGCCGCGCGGCGGACCGCCGATGCTTCGGCGACGCGCTGTTCCAAGCCCGAGATCAAAACCCGGCCGCGTTGGCCGGCGGCGACCGCCGCGGCGCCGAGCCAGCCTTCGCGGACGATCGCGCGCTCGACGTCGTCGTTGGACGCGATCAGTGTGGTGCAGCGCTGGTTGAGCGAGTCCGCGACGCCGCCGATCGCGCCGGCGTTCCACTGCCGTACGTCACCCCAGGAGACCATCAGACCGGCCTCGCTCCGCCGCGCACGAGCACCTCGTGCAGATCGGCCTGTGCGTCGGCTTCGTTGACCCGGTAATGCGCGGCGGCGGTGCGCAGCTGGCGGGCGTAGTCGGCCATGTTCGTCAGCCAAGTCGGCAGCTCGCGTGCCCACACGTCGTGCAGCTGTCTTGCCGCGTCGACGGATCGGCCGCCCGGTAAGCCCAGCGGGATCCCGGTGAGCGTTCCTGCCAGGTCCACCGGGCGGACCGCGTCGGCCGCGCGGGCCGCCGCGGCCGATGCTCGCTCGATGGTGTCGATGACGACCCCATACCCTCCACTCATCGGGACCTCCCTCTGTGACCATCCGACCACAGAAAGACGTGAGACGGGAGAGAGTCGTTCCCTCAGCCACTCGTGAGGGGTACCTGGACCGTCAGCTTCTCCAGCAGGGTGCGCCGCGCCGAGTGCACGTGCTCCTCCGCGACCTGGCTCAGCACTTCGGGGTCGCCGTCGCGGATGAGCGCGGCGAGTTCGCGGTGCTCGCCGACGACCCGCGCGCGGTAGTGCTCGGTGCCGAGCGTGATGCGGCTGAGCTGGAACAGGTGGACCTGCGAGCGGATCGCCTCCCACGCGGCCGTGAGCCTGCCGTTGCCCGCGGCCGCGTAGATCGCGTCGTGGAAGGCGATGTCCAGCGCCAGCAGGCGCGGGCCGTTGCCGGAGGCGAGTTCGGCGGCCATCGCGTCGACGCAGCGGTCCAGTTCGGCCAGCGCTGCGGGATCGGCGCGGGTTTGGGCGGTGCGGGCGGCGAGGCTGTCGAGCGCGGCGCGGACCGAGTAGACCTCGTCGATGTCGGCGGGGGTCAGCTCGATGACCGTGGTGCCGCGATGCCATTCCGAGCGGATGAGGCCCTCCTGCGCGAGGATCGCCAGCCCTTCGCGCACGGAGCCACGGCTGACGTCGAGTGAGGCCGCCAGGTCGACTTCCTTGAGCGGGGAGCCCGGCGGGAACTCACCCGCGAAGATCGCGTCGCGCACCTTGTCCGCCGCCTCGTGCGCGAGGCCTCTGCGGACGGCTTTGCGGACCTGAGGAGAGCTCATGTCCTAATGTTGACATTCGAACATCGCTCGGTCAACCTGGTCTCATGACACGACCTGGTTTCCATCTCGCCATCCCCGTCGACGATCTGGCCGCCTCGCGCGCCTTCTACGGCGACGTGCTCGGGCTCGAGGAGGGCCGCTCGTCCACCCAGTGGGTCGACTGGGACTTCCACGGCCACCAGCTGGTCACTCACGTCGTGCCCGGCGCGCCCCCCGAGGCGGGCCGGAACCCGGTCGACGGCCATGACGTGCCGGTGCCGCATTTCGGGCTGATCCTCAGTGTTGACGCCTTCCACGTCCTCGCGGACCGGCTGCGCGGCGCGGACATCCCGTTCGTCATCGAGCCGTACCAGCGCTTCGCGGGCGAACCGGGGGAGCAGTGGACGATGTTCCTGCATGACCCCGCCGGGAACGCCTTGGAGTTCAAGGCTTTCCGCGACGAGTCGCAGTTGTTCGCCAAATGAGGGGCGTGCTGGTCACGGGTGCTTCGAGTGGCATCGGGCGCGCGGTGGCGGAGGCGTTCGCGGCGCTCGGTGATCGCGTCGTCATGCACTACGGCTCGAACAAGCCGGAGCTCATCGAGGGCGACGGCCACGCGCTCGTCCAAGGCGATCTGTCGGATCCCGTCGCCGCGCGGCGGATCGCCGACTTCGCGGAGGAGGCGCTCGGCGGGGTCGACGTGCTCGTGAACAACGCGGCCATCGCCACCGGGCCGGAGAACGCGCACGCCGTGCCCGACGTGTCCTACGCGGACTGGCAGCGGTCGTTCCAGGAAACCTTCGGCGTGAACGTGTTCGGCACCGCCAACCTCACGTACAGCGTCGCGCGGAATCTGATCGCGCGTGGCGCGCCGGGACACGTCGTCAACATCGGCTCACGCGGGGCGTTTCGCGGCGAGCCCGACCATCCGGCTTATGGCGCGAGCAAGGCGGCGCTGCACTCGCTGGGCCAGTCGCTCGCCGTTTCCCTCGCGCCGCACGGCATCGCGGTGGCGACCGTGGCGCCTGGATTCACCATGACCTCGCGGGTCGCCGACCGCGTCGACGACGCGTTGCGCGCGCAGAGCCCGTTCGGCCGGGTCGGCACGGCCGAGGAGGTCGCGGCCGCCGTGGTCTACCTGGCCTCGTCGGACTGGGCGTCGGGCGCGGTCCTCGATCTGAACGGCGCGTCCTACCTGCATTGACTTGTGATCCAGGACACGCGTGCAGCAGAAGCGCGCACCGCGGCGTCTAGGGGGCGTGCGCATACTGGGGAAAGCCGTCGTCGCGTGCGTGGCCTGTGCCGTGTTCGGTGCCACGGCCTACGGCTACACGGCACTGAGTTCGCTGGACGGCGTCGAGCGAGTGGACGTCATCGACGGCGCCAAGCCCGGCGAACAGCCCGCGGACGGCTCGCTCGACATCCTGCTGGTCGGCCGCGACGCGCGCGACGACCAATTTGGCAATCCGCTGCCCGCCGAGGTGCTGCGGGAACTGCGCGCCGGCGCGAACGGCGACGACCTCACCGACACGTTGATGGTGCTGCGGATCCCGAACGGCAAGAAGGACGTCCGCGCGTTCTCGATTCCGCGCGACTCATATGTGCAACTCCCCGGCGACCTGGGCAAAGGCAAGATCAACTCCGCGTTCGGGCTGACCAAGCTGGCCGAGGCCGGGCGGCTCAGGAAAGCGGGCGTCACCGACAAGGCCAAGATCTACAAGGACTCGCTGACCGCGGGCAGGCGCGCGACGCGGCAGGTGGTCGAGGACCTGACCGGGGTCAAGATCGACCACTACGCCGAGGTCAACCTGCTGAGCTTCTACGAGATCAGCAAGGCCGTCGGCGGCGTCGACGTCTGCCTCAAGAAGGCGACGAAGGACGAGAACTCGGGCGCGGACTTCCCGGCCGGGCCGCAGACGATCTCGGGCAGCGAGGCGCTCGCGTTCGTCCGGCAGCGCGACGGCCTGCCCCGGACCGACCTCGACCGGGTGCGGCGCCAGCAGGTATTCCTGGCCGCGCTGGCGCGCAGTGTGTTGTCACAAGGCACTTTGGCCAACCCCGGGCGGCTCTCGGATCTCATCGAGGCCGTGAAGAAGTCGGTGGTGCTGGACGAATCCTGGGATCTGCTGGACTTCGTGCGCCAGATGAACGGGATCTCCGGCGGCGGCATCCAGTTCGACACCGTGCCGGTGGTGAACGTCGACTACCGCTACAACCCGAGCAAGCCGACGGCGACCGCGGTCCAGGTCGATCCGGTGCAGATCAAGGCGTTCGCGGCCGGACTGATCGGCGCGGCGCCCGCCACGCCGCAGGTGGCCGTCGACGTCCTGAACGCCTCGCCGAAGGACGGGCTCGCCGCGCGCGTGTCGTCGGTGCTGACCGGCAAGGGTTTCGCGCAGGGCAGAACCGACAATGTGCCCGCGCGGCGCACCTCCCTGGTGCGCTTTCCTGCCGATCTCGCGGCGGCGGGGGCGGACATCGCCAAGCAGCTCGGAGGCCTTACCACGCAGGTCTCGGGGGATGTTCCCGCCGGGCACGTCGAAGTCCTGCTCGGCCAGGTCTACAACGGACCCGGGGTTTCCGACGGCGGTGGTGCGGCGGGCGGGCCGCCGCCGATCAGCCCGGACGGCGACAACTGCGTGGACTGAGTCCGCGAAGCTGGGCATGATCGGAAACATGACAACCAAGCCGTTCCGTTTCGGCGTCGTCGCTTCCTCGGTCCCCGATCTCACCACTTTCACGGAGCTCGCCCGCCAAGCCGAATCTCTCGGCTATGACACGCTGCTCGCTCCCGATCCGCTCAACGGGCTGGACCCGTTCACCCTGCTTTCCGCGGCCGCCGCCGTGACGACCACGTTGCGGCTGGGCACTTTCGTCGCCGTGGCCGCCTTCCGTGACCGGCGGCAGCTGGACTGGCAGGCGCATTCGCTGCACACCTTCACCGGCGGCCGGTTCCAGCTGGGCCTCGGCACCGGCCGTCCCGGCGCCGATCAGGTCGCCGCCGGGCTCGGCCGTGAGTTCGGCAGCGGCGGCGAACGTCTCCGCGAACTCGAAGAAACGCTGGCCTACCTCAAAAAGCGCGAGGACCGTGCGCCGATCCTGCTCACGGCCGGTGGGCCGAAGATGCTGGACTTGGCCGCCCGTGAGGCCGACATCGTGTCCTTCGCCTGGCTTCCGGACATCACGGAAGCGAAGGCACAGCCCATTGTGGACACCTTCCGCTCGCGCGCGGGCGGCCGCGACGTCGAACTCGCCGGGAACCTGCTGCTGGTCGGCGACGAGCCGAAGCCGTGGCTCAAGCAGATCTTCCGGATGGGCTTCGACGGGCTCAAGGAGTCCATTTCCGCGGTGCCGCTGGACGCCGCCGACGTACTCCGGCATCGCCGCGAGACCCTCGGGCTCTCCTATTGGACGCTCAACATGGCCGACATGGCCGATTTCGCGCCCGTGGTCGCGGAACTGCGCGGCACCTGAGCCGGGTGCGGTGTGGTGACCGCGGTGGCCACCACACCGCGCTCGCTCAGCCAGGCGGGATCTTGCCGTTCTTGGCGACCGGCAGGCCCAGCTGCACGGGCCCGCTCAGCACGGCGCGTTCACGCGGCCACGCTGACATCAGCGGGTTGAGGTGCGTGAGGTCGAGGGCCAGCGCGATCGGGCCCGGCGTCGGGCCGGGCGTGATGTCGAACTTCTCCAGGTCGACCCACTGGATCACGTCCAGGATGTCGCTGGGGATCTTCTGGTCGTTCTTCTGCACCGGCACGCACAAGCGTCGCGCTTCGTTGACCTTCACCTGCTGCTTCGGCAGATTCGCCAGCACCGGGTTGAGCTGGCTCAACGTCAGCTGGATGCCCAGCGGCGCCGCGGGGAAGAGGACCGAACACTTCAGGTCGAGATACTGGACGAACTGCAGCACCCACTCCGGCGGGAATTTCCCGTTCTTGACCACCGGCAGGCACAGCTGGTCCGTGCCGCCGACCATCACTTCGGTGGACGGCACGCCCATGGCCGTCACGACCGGGTTCAAGTGGGTGAGCTTGAGCTTCGACTCGACCCCGATCGAGCGCACCTGGTAGCAGGACAGGTCGACGAACTGGATGAGGTCGGCCACCACGGGCGGCGGGATCTTGCCGTTCTTCGCGACCGGCACGCACAGCTGGTCGCGGGCGCCGACCTTCACGGTCTCGGCGGGCTGCCCCGCGAGCACCGGGTTGAGGTGCCGCAGCGTGACCACGGTCGCCGGCGGCTGGTAGGCGTCGGTCTTGAAACACTCCAGGTCCAGCTGGGACGCGAAATCCAGCGGAGACGGCCACTTTTCGACGGTGGCGCCCGCCGCGCCGGGCAGGCACGCCAGGAGCACCGCGACACAGGCGGCCGCGATCGATCTTCGAGCCATGGGTTTCCCTTTCGTCGAGGAAACCTCCACGGTCACCCTTGTCCGCTTTGCCGGAAAGCCGCCAACCGGCCGCTTCCCCTGTGAATGACCGGCGGCCGTGTAGTGTGAGCGCCCGGTTACGGACAGGGAGGGTGGCGTGCCGGATTCTTTCTCGCTCGAGCTCGGGGCGATCGAGGCTTTGGCCGAGGAACTCAAACTGCCCCGTTCCTGGCAGCCCTTCGACCTGCCCCATGTCGGCACCACCTTCACCGAGCGAGCCGACTACCGCGCCCGCCTCTGGACCGACCTGCGCGAACGCGGCCTCGCTGCCGGCGACCGCCTCGACGCCGACGTCGAGAACGCGCTCACCGCGTGGACCCGTCCCGAGACCTTGATCGTGGTCCGCGCCCGCCAGACCCAGCACGAGCCCGAGGACGTGCTGTACCGCGCGGTGATGGCCGACGGCCTCGGCGTGCTGTCCGCCCTGGACGGCGACACGATCCTCTTCGACCTGCTCAAATCCGACCGCCTCGTCGGCGCGATCGTCTCCTGCCTCCCCGCGCTGGCCGCCGTCCCACTCCGCGAACTGTCCGTGCTCGACACCCCGGCGACGGCCCCGGTGGTCGCCCCCGTCCGGAGCCGCGACGTCGCACTGACCGACTTCTTCGCCTGGCCGCTCCTGCGTTTCGGCACCTTCGAGCTCTCCGTACGCGGCCGCGACGGCAGGCTGACCTGGCTCGAAACGGCCCAGTTCTTCGACACGGACGGCGGCCGTTTCCTTCAGTTTTCCACCGCACTGCCCGACGGTGGCAAGCGTCGCACGTTCATTCCCTCCGACGGCTCCCACCTGCGAAGATGGCTGCACGACCAGATCGCTTACGCACGCGATCTGCGCAATCGCTGACAGTAGGTGGCGGCGGCCGGTACTGTGATCGGCGGGTTGCGCTTAGTGTCATGTGCACGGGGAGGTTGAGCGGACATGCCTGATGGTTTCGACACCCAGTCGAGAGCCGAGAAAGGGACGCCTGCCGGTGACGCCAGCGGGTCGTTCCTGGCAGGCATCGTCGCCGAGCCCGGGCCGGTGGACGCCGCCACGGCTTCGGTGTTCAGGTCGAACGCGGAGCAGGTGAAGAGCCTGGCGAAGCAGGGGAAGTTCGCGGTGAACGAGGCGGGCGGGGAGCACGCCAAGCGCGCGGCGCGGGTATACCTCGACGGCTACGCGTCGATGAAATTCGGATTGGCGCAGCTCAAGGAAGGGCCGGCGCTCGGGCAAGGGCCATACGCTCAGACCGTGAAACGGCATGTCATTGGCATGATCGACGGTGATCAGCGGTCTCTGGTGCCGGCAGCCGACGACATGCAGGCTGGGTTTGAAGCCTTGATTGAAGCGATCGACATCGCTATGCGCAACTACCGGGAAACCGAGTCCGCCCATGACCAAGCGTTGAGAAAGATCAACCCAGCAAAATGAACCACGTGCTGAAAGTATGTGTCCGCCTAGTGGCTCCGGTGGTGGGCGTGGCTTTGCTGGCGGGTTGTTCCCCCAACACGCCCGGAAAAGCTGAGCCTGCTCCCGCAGTATCCGGAACCCCGTCGTCCTCCGCTGCTTCAACCGTCTTCGGTGATCTGAAGTCGTGCGACTTATTGAATGAGGCGCTGGCCGGTCAGAGTTTCCCGGCGGGCGAGCCGGACCGTGCGGGTGGACCGAACTCCTGCGCTGCGCAGAAGGCGGGCTACGGCACGGCGGGCCTGGCGTTGCACAGTGGACTGGGTCTCAAGGATTTCACCAGTGATCCGTCAAAGATCCATGACGGGGACGTCAATGGGCGTCCGGCTGCCCAACTCCGCGACATCGTCGGGTCCAAGGGTGGTTGCGCAGTCGCAGTGGCTGTGGGCGATAAGAATCGTGCCTTCGTGAATGTCGTGTTGAGTGCGGGCTCCACGGACGAGGCTTGCGACTTCGCGATGTCCGTGGCCAAGAAGGTTGAGCCGTTTTTGCCTAAGGGGAACTGAGGCATGACCAAATACGAGTACGCGGCGGACGTCTACAAGAAGGCTTACGAGGCCGCGCAGGCGTCGGGGAACACTCCGTTCACCGCGCAAGCCGAAGAGTTCGCCGAGAAGGCGGCCGGTGCGTACTCGAGGGCTCAAGGTGAGGCTTTCCAGCAGGGTCAGGAGTTCCGCCAAGGCCTGGCGCCCTCGGACGTCGACGCCATGGGCTACGACCACCAGGCGCTCTTCGACATGGTCCAGTCCGGCAACGCCGTCGAGATCGACATTCACGGCGAGAAGATCACGAACTTCGCGAATGTGCTGGCTGAGAGTTCGCAGGCGGCCAGTGCCGCCGCCAGTGCCGAGGAGTCCGACTGGCAAGGGGAATCCGGTGCGCGGGTTGCCGCTTTCCTTCAGCAGTCCGGAAATTGGCTGAATCACACCAGTGAGGCCACGGCGCTGGCAGGCAACCGGTATTCGCAGCAGTCGGCCGCCGTGGACCACGCGAGGCGGGAAATGCCGCCTGTTGTTCCCTTTGATCAGAAGGGGGCGATGGACCGAGCCGCCGACAAGCTGGTGAGCCCGAATCCGGCTGATATCCAGGCCGGGGTCAAGATGATGGACGACATCGCCGCGCAGCAGCAGCGGGCGCAGGAGGCGCACGAGAAGGCCGCGCAGGTCGTCACCGGGATGAACGGCGGGCTTTACGAGACCGGGCGGACCATGCCCGCCTACGCGCCCGCGCCGACGCTGGGCGGGCAGGGCTCGGTCGGGCATGACGAGGGGACTAAGGTCTCCGGGTTCGCGCCTGGCACCGGCGGTGGGACGTACAGCGGGCCGGGAAGCGGTCCGGGGACCGGGCCCGGCGTGGTGCCTTCGCCCTCGCCCGGGCCTGGTGCGGAGTCGGCTGGGCGGAGTACTGGCTCGGGGGTGTTCGGGCCGGGCAACACTCCGCCGGGGACCGGGCAGCCCAATCCAGTGCTGCCCAAGGTGCCGAATGCCGGGCCTGGGCTGGGGCCGATGGGGCTCGGTGGTGGTCAGCTCGGCGGCGCCGGCGGCGATATCGAGCGCAAGGGCAGGGCCGGGGCCGGGCGGGGGAGTGCGGCCGGTCGGCTGCTCGGGACCGATGCGAAGGCCGCGCAGGAGAAGCTCGGTGAGGGCAAGGGCAGTGGCGCCGAGCGGGGTGCCAAGGCGGCCAATGAGCGGCTGACGCGGGGTACGACCGCGGCGGGGAAGGCCGGTGCGCCCGGCGCCGCCAGGGCGGGTGCCAACAAGGGTAAGAAGGAAGAAGACGAAGAGCGTAAGTCGAAGTATGTGCAGGGTGATGACCCGGACGAGATGTTCGACGCGAACATCTCGATCGGGCCGGACGGGGTGAAGGTCGTTCCGCCGGTCATTGGCTGACCTACCCCTGGGCCGCTCTCAGCTCGGCCAGCGCGCACGTGAGGCGTTCGATGCAGTGCTCGAGCGCTTCACCGGTCATCACCAGGTCGAACTCGCCTTCGTCGACCGTGATCTCGACTTCGTTCTGCGTGGGGTACACGGAATACGCGATCATGCTCGATCGCGACAACCGCATCCAGGCGCTGACCATCGTCCTGCGGGCTAACATGGGCACTCCCCCCGAAAACGGCTAGTGGACTACTCCACTAACTGTAACGCGGTTTTGCGTGCGATGCCAGTCAACTGCGATGCGCCAGTCGGATGACAATGGCCTTCGAGACCGGGGTGTTCGAGGTGTCGGCCACGGAATCCAGTGCCACCAAGGCATTGGCCTCGGGGAAGTAGGCCGCGGCGCACCCGGGGGCCGTCGGGTACGAGACGATCCGGAACGCTTCCGCGCGGCGCTCGCTGTCGCGCCACTCCGAGACCAGGTCGACGATCTCGCCGTCCGCGAAGCCGAGTGCGGTGAGGTCGCCGGGGTTCACGAAGACGACGCGGCGGCCGTCTTCGATGCCGCGGTAGCGGTCGGACAGGCCGTAGATCGTGGTGTTGTACTGGTCGTGGCTGCGCAACGTCTGCAGCAGCAACCGGCCTTCCGGGATCGCCGGGAACTCCAGCGGTGACGCCGTGAAGTTGGCTTTGCCGTTGGCCGTCCCGTTGAACTCGCGCGCGTCGCGTGGCGCGTGCGGGAGTACGAAACCGTCCGGTTCGCGGACGCGGCGGTTGTAGTCGTCGCAGCCGGGGACGACGCCCGCGATGCGGTCGCGGATCAGGTCGTAGTCGTCGGCCAAGGACGCCCACGGCACCGCGTGATCGGCGCCCAGCAGCGCCGATGCGAGGCCGCAGACGATCGCGACCTCGGACCGCAGCGACGCGCTCGCCGGTGCGAGACGGCCACGTGACGGGTGCACCGCCGACATGGAATCTTCGACCGTCACGAACTGCTCACCCGAGGCCTGCACGTCGCGTTCGGTGCGCCCGAGCGTCGGCAGGATCAAGGCCGTTTTGCCATGCACGACATGCGAACGGTTGAGCTTGGTCGACACCTGGACGGTCAGCTCGCAGGAGCGCAGCGCGGTCTCGGTCAGCGAGGAATCCGGGGTGGCGGAAGCGAAATTGCCGCCCAGCGCGAAGAAGACCTTGCCGCGGCCGTCGCGCATCGCGCGGATCGAATCGACGGTGTCCAGGCCATGGTCACGAGGCACCTTGATGCCAAATTCGCGCTCGAGACCGGCCATGAACTTCTCCGGCATCTTCTCCCAGATGCCCATGGTCCGGTCGCCCTGCACGTTGGAATGCCCGCGCACCGGGCACAGACCGGCGCCGGGCTTGCCGATCATCCCGCGCAGCAGCGCCAGGTTCGCGATCTCCTTGATCGTCGGCACCGCGTGCTTGTGCTGGGTCAGGCCCATCGCCCAGCAGTAGATCGTGCGCTCGGACTCGGCGATCATCCGCGCGATGCGCACGATCTGCTCGCGCGGCAGGCCGGTCGCCGCGTCGACGGCGGCCCAGTCGAGGTCGCGGACCTGCTTCGCGTAGTCGTCGAAGCCCTCGGTCGAGCCGTCGACGAACGCGCGGTCGACGACCGTGCCGGGCGCGGCTTCCTCCTGTGCCAGCAGCAGATGACCGATCGCCTGGAAGAACGCGAGGTCGCCACCGAGCCGGATCTGCGCGAACTCGTCGGCCAGCGGGGTGCCCTTGCCGACCACGCCCTTGGCCTTCTGCGGGTTCTTGAACCGCATCAACCCGGCCTCCGGCAACGGGTTGACCGCGATGATCTTCGCGCCGGCGGCCTTGGCCCGCTCCAGCGCCGACAGCATGCGCGGGTGGTTGGTGCCGGGATTCTGGCCGACCACGAGGATCAGGTCGGCGCGGTGGATGTCGGCCAGGCTGACCGAGCCCTTGCCGATGCCGGTGGTCGCCGACAGCGCCGCGCCAGACGACTCGTGACACATGTTGGAACAATCGGGCAGGTTGTTCGTCCCGAACGAGCGGACCAGCAGCTGGTAGAGGAACGCGGCCTCGTTGCTCGTGCGGCCCGAGGTGTAGAAGATCGCCTCGTTCGGGTCGGCCAGCTCGCGCAGTTTCCCCGCCACGAGCGCGAACGCGTCGTCCCACGAGATCGGTGTGTAGTGCGAGGCGCCTTCGCGCAGCACCATCGGCTCGGTGAGCCGCCCCTGCTGGCCGAGCCAGTAGTCGGTCTTGCCCGCGAGCTCCTCGACCGAATGCTCCGCGAAGAACGACGGTCCGACGCGCCGCTTGGTGGCCTCTTCGGCGACGGCCTTGGCGCCGTTCTCGCAGAACTCGGCGATGTGCCGGTGTTCGCCGTCGGCCTGCCTCGGCTCCGGCCACGCGCAGCCGGGGCAGTCGAAACCTTCACGCTGGTTGAGCAGGCGCAGCGTGCGGACGGTGCGTGCCGCGCCCATCTGCTCCATGCCGCGGGTCAGCGAGACGGCGACGCCGGGGATACCGGCCGCCCACTTCTTCGGCTTGCCGACCTTGATGCGGCTCTCGTCGACGTCGTTCTCAGGCGCGTTGCTGCTCACGATGCCCATGGTGCGCCCGAGCGGTCAGCTACGCACAGCCGGGGTCGCTCGTGTCGAGCGTCTGGCTGAGGTCGTAGAACCGGGCCTCGTCCTTGATGCCTGCCTGCGCGGGGTCCAGTTCGCTGTAGGACGGCGCCAGGAAACCCGCCTTGGCGGCACCACACGCGATCGAGTACTTCATGCCGGAGCCGCCCTTGATCCACAGTCCCTGGTCGGCCTTCGCGAAGGGCGCGCCGCGCAGCACGTAATCCGTCTCGTGCCTCTCGAACGCGACGATCTGCGCCGGTCCCGCGAGCCGTTCGGGATGATCGGTGTAGAACGCGTACGCGACGATGTAGCCGGCGTGCACGAGTTGCTCACCCTTGCGCTCGCCGGGTTGGACGGTCAGCACGCCCTTGATCCTCGGCGCCACCGGCAGCAGGTGGAATCCGTCCGCGAGCTGGCTGATGTAAGCCGAGGCGGCCCGCCGGTCGACGCCCTCGAGCACCTTCTTGACCTGTTTCGCGTCGTTGGGGGCGAGTGCCGCCAGCAAGGCGCTTCCGGTGTGCTCGCGCAGCGCGCTCTCGTCGAGTGTCGCGGCGGCGATGGCCTGCTTGACCTCGTCCAGGCCCTCGGCTGGCTCGATGCCCGCGAGGCCTTCCCTCCACAGCTCGGCCGGGGTGCGCGCGAACGGCTGGGTGAGGTCGACGCGGGCGACCTTGGCCAACGTCGGCTGGGGACGCTGGGCCTCGGTCTCGCGCGCGGTATGGCCGAAGGTCTTCGTGACGTAGACGGCGCCGCCGATCAGCACGACCAGCCCGAGCGCCACCCAGACCGACGGCTTGTTCCACCGGCGCCGCCGACGGACCTTCGGCGGCCGTTCCTTGCGCAACCCCCGGCGCGCTTCCCGCTCGGCCCGCTTCTGCCATTCCGGATCGATCAGATCCGGGTGCGTTTCAATGCTGTGATCGTCCGTCACGGACTGCCTTCCCCCAGTGCCCCAACATCCATTCATCGCTGGTGAGACGCGAGTGTTACCCCCGGTGAGGGAGTTCGTAGACTTGTCGTTGTGACCGAGAACGCTCAGCCTCAAACCGACCTTCCGGGTGCCTGGAACCCGGCCGATGAAGAAGCCACGCTCTACCAGCGGTGGGTAGACGCCGGGTACTTCACCGCGGACGCTTCGTCGGACAAGCCGCCGTTCTCGATCGTATTGCCGCCGCCCAACGTCACCGGCAGCCTGCACATGGGCCACGCGCTCGACCACACCCTGATGGACGCGATGAGCCGCCGCCGCCGGATGCAGGGCTACGAGGTCCTGTGGCTGCCCGGCATGGACCACGCGGGCATCGCGACGCAGAACGTCGTCGAGCGTGAGCTCGCCAAGGAGGGCGTCTCGCGCCACGACCTGGGCCGCGAGAAGTTCATCGAGCGGGTCTGGGAGTGGAAGGCCGAGTACGGCGGCAAGATCCTCGGCCAGATGCGCCGCCTCGGCGACGGCGTGGACTGGTCGCGCGAGCGGTTCACCATGGACGAGGGCCTGTCGCGTGCCGTGCAGACCATGTTCAAGCGCATGTTCGACGACGGCCTGATCTACCGCGCCGAGCGCATCATCAACTGGTGCCCGCGATGCCAGACCGCGCTGTCCGACATCGAGGTCGACCACTCCGACGACGACGGCGAGCTCGTGTCGATCCGCTACGGCGACGGCGAGAACGCCATCGTCGTGGCGACCACCCGCGCGGAGACGATGCTCGGTGACACCGCTGTCGCCGTCCACCCGGACGACGAGCGGTACAAGCACCTGGTGGGCACCGAGGTCGAGCTGCCGCTGACCGGCCGCCGCATCCCGATCGTGGCCGACGAGCACGTCGACCCCGAGTTCGGCACCGGCGCGGTCAAGGTGACCCCGGCGCACGACCCGAACGACTTCGAGATCGGCCGCCGCCACGACCTGCCGATGCTCACGATCATGGACGAGCGCGCCGTGGTGACGGTGCACGGCCCGTTCCTGGGCATGGACCGCTTCGAAGCGCGACCCGCGGTCGTCGCCGCGTTGCGCGCGGAAGGCCGGATCGTCGCGGAGAAGCGGCCGTACGTGCACGCGGTCGGGCACTGCTCGCGCTGCGACACGGTCGTCGAGCCGCGGCTTTCCCTGCAGTGGTGGGTCAACGTCGAGTCGCTGTCCCGCATGGCCGGTGACGCGGTGCGCGACGGCCGGACCACGGTCTACCCGCAGGAGCTGGGCAAGCGGTACTTCGACTGGGTCGACAACATGCACGACTGGACGATCTCGCGCCAGCTGTGGTGGGGTCACCGCATCCCGGTCTGGTACGGCCCCGACGACCAGATGGTCTGCGTCGGCCCCGACGAGCAGCCGCCGTCCGGCGAGGGCTGGACCCAGGACCCCGACGTGCTCGACACCTGGTTCTCGTCGGGTCTCTGGCCGTTCTCGACCATGGGCTGGCCTGACAAGACGCCGGAGCTGGAGAAGTTCTATCCGACCAGCGTGCTGTGCACCGGCTACGACATCCTG
Source organism: Amycolatopsis xylanica (assembly GCF_900107045.1). Lineage (GTDB taxonomy): Bacteria > Actinomycetota > Actinomycetes > Mycobacteriales > Pseudonocardiaceae > Amycolatopsis > Amycolatopsis xylanica. The sequence continues at coordinate 758,416 of NZ_FNON01000004.1, read as the reverse complement.
TTCTTCTGGGTCGTCCGGATGATGATGTTCGGCGTGTACGAGATGGACGGCGTGCAGCCGTTCGATCACGTGTACCTGCACGGCCTCATCCGTGACGCGCAGGGCAAGAAGATGTCGAAGACCCGCGGCAACGTGATCGACCCGCTCGCCTGGATGGACAGCTTCGGCGCCGACGCCACCCGGTTCACGCTCGCCCGCGGCGCGAACCCCGGCAGTGACATGGCGATCAGCGAGGAGTGGGCGGCCGGTTCCCGCAACTTCGGCACGAAGCTGTGGAACGCCACCAAGTTCGCGATGATGAACGGCGCTTCGGTCGAGCACCCGGTGCCCGCGGCGTCCGAGCTGACCGAGGCCGACCGCTGGATTCTCGGCAGGCTCGGCGCGACGGTGTCCGAAGTGGACGCGCTGTTCGAGGACTACCAGTTCGCGAAGGTGTCCAACGCGCTGTACTCGTTCATCTGGAACGAGCTGTGCGACTGGTACCTGGAGCTCGCGAAGGTCCAGCTGTACAACGGGACCGAGACGACCGCGGCGAACACCCGCGCCGTGCTCGGGCACGTGCTGGACACCGTGCTGCGGCTGCTGCACCCGTTCATGCCGTTCATCACCGAGAAGCTGTGGCTCGCGCTGACCGGCGGCGAGTCGCTGGTGATCGCTTCGTGGCCGACGGCCGACACCTCGTTCGCCGACGCGGCCGTCGACGGCCGGATCGCGGACGTGCAGAAGCTGGTCACCGAGGTCAGGCGCTTCCGCGCCGACCAGGGCCTCAAGCCCGGCCAGAAGGTCGCGGCGCGGCTCTCCGGCGGCGGCTACGACGCGGTCGCGTCGCATGACGAGGCGATCCGCTCGCTGGTGCGGCTGACCGCGCCGGAGGACGGCTTCGCACCGAGTGCCTCGCTCGAGGTCGGGCTCGCCGGTGGCGTCGCGACGGTCGAACTCGACCTGTCGGGCACCATCGACGTCGCGGCCGAGCGCAAGCGGCTGCAGAAGGACCTGGGCGTCGCCGAGAAGGAGCTGGCGACCACCGACGGCAAGCTCGGCAACGAGGCCTTCATGGCCAAGGCGCCCGAGCACGTGGTCGACAAGATCAAGGGCCGTCGCGAGACGGCGGTCGCGGACATCGAGCGGATCAAGGCCCGCCTGGCCACGCTGCCGCAGGCCTGACAACACGGCGGAAGGGCGCTTTTCCCGGGGGGACAGCCCGGGGAAAGCGCCCTTCCTGGTCTTCTAGGATTCGCAGTTGACCCTGATCCTGTCGGTTTCGTTGGGGTACTTGATGTTGTCCGCCGTGTGGTTGATGTACCCGGTGGTGTAGGTGCTCGTGCTGCCGTTCGCGTAGTAGCTGTAGCCGGTGAACAACCGATCAGGGCTCCACACCGAGTCGGCCTTGTCCCACCAGGCGCGCGGCAGGTCGAACGTGTCGCAGCTGCGGATGACGTACCGATCACCCGTGCCGAGCGGCCCGTCGAAGATGCAGCCGTACGCGTCGATCGGGCAGTCCCAGTCGCCACTCGAGGCGTGGGCACCGGTGGTCAGGGTGCAGGTGGCGGCGACCATGACCGCCGCGGTCGTGACAACTCGACGCAGGTTTCCCAGCACGGTGGCTTCCCTTCATGACGACACGGATCTGTCAGCAGGCTAAGCCGTCACGTGCTCGCGCTGCCAGGATTTCAAGCCTGGCTGAAATCGCCTGCGCTCAAAGGGTTTTCCCCGCGTGTATGAGCCCGAGCAGCTCGGGGCCCAGCCTGCGGTCGGCCCGGGTGGCCAGGTAGGTCGGCATGACCGGCTCGGGGTCGCGCAGCGGGCGGAAGGTCACGCCGGGCACCGGCAGCAGGTTCGCGTGCGCGGCGTAGAAGACGGTCCAATGCGGGCCGAAGCCGAGTGTGGCCAGCGTGTCCTGCGCGGTGGTGAACTCCTTGCCCAGCAACGGTTCGAAGCCCGCCTCGCGGCAGCAGCGCGTGATCAGGTCGAACAGCGGTGGGTTGCGCTTGCGTGAGCTCAGCCTCGCGGGCAGCCCGGCCAGCTCAGCGAACGCGACGGAATCCTGTGCCGCCAACGGATGCGTGGCGGGCAGCGCGACGACGACCGGGTCGTCCCACAACGGCGTGAAGTCCAGCTCGGGCACGTCCCAGGTGCCGCGCACGATGGTCGCGTCCAGCGCGCCGGACCGGACGTCGCGCAGCCGCTGCTCGACGGGCGCGTGCACCAGGTCCAGATGCGCGCCGGGCACCCGCGCGGTGAACGCGGCGAGCAGCCGGTCCATCCGGTCGCCGATGCCGTCGCTGGTGCCGAGCCGGATGGTGTGCTCGCGTTCCTCGCGCAGCTCCTTGATCGCGGCGAGCGCGCGGGCCTCGGACGCGAGCACTTCCTTGGCATGCGGGAGAAAACGGTGTCCCAGCGCGGTGAGCGTGACGCTGCGCGTGGTGCGGTCGAACAGGTCGGAGCCGAGCTCCCGCTCCAGCCGCCGCACCTGCTGGCTGACCGCGGGCTGCACGATGTGGAGCCGCTCGGCGGCCCGCCCGAAGTGCAGTTCCTCGGCCACGGTCACGAAGTACCGGAGTTGACGTAGTTCCACGCATACTCCCATTGATCACGGCTTGTGATGAGTGTACGAGCGTCTCGCTCATTGGTCTATACCTGAGTGTCCGCGAGGCTCGAAGCCATGAAGCTCTACCGAGAAGATGAAGGAACCGGACGCCCGCTGCTTTTCTTGCATGGCTGGGGAACCAGCGGGCGCGTCTGGGGCGCGCAGCTGCCGGAGTTCATCCGTGATCACCGTGTCGTGACGCTGGATCTGCGTGGCTGCGGCCGCTCACCGCGACCGTCCCAGGGCAACACCATCGACGCCAACGTCGAAGACCTGGCCGAGGTGGCCAGCGAACTCGGCAAGCCGGTCATCGTCGGCTCGTCGATCGGCGGGCTCTACGCGACCGAGCTGGCGTTGCGGCATCCTGACCTGGTCGAGCGGGTCGTGACGGTCGGCGGACCGGCGTACTGGCCGTCGACGGGCATGCTCGACAAGGTCCTCGCGCTACGGGAGGCACTGGTCACCGACCGGGCGGGCACACTCGCGGGCTGGCTCCCGAACTGGTTCGCGCCACGAACCTCCCCGGCGCTGATCGACTGGACACTGCGCCAGGTCCTCGATTCGGGCGTCTACATCGACGAGCTATTCACCGACTGCACTCGCTACGACCCGCGCCCGCGGCTGGCGGATCTCAGCGTGCCGATCACCTATGTGCACGGTGAGCTCGACGCCGAGATCCCGCTCGAAGTCCCGCGCGCCTGCGCCGCGCTCACGCCGGGCGCCGAGCTGATCGTGATCGACGGCTCAGGACATCTGCCTCATCAGGAACGGCCGCTCGCGTTCAACGCCGTGCTGCGCAAGGTGCTGGGGGAGGACTGATGCCGAAGACCTCCGTCGAGATCACTGGTGGCGAGGCGCTCGTGCACTACGACGTGACCGGCAGCGGACCGGGGCTCGTGCTGGTGCACGGCACCGCCGCGACCCGGGAGCAATGGCTGCCGCTGACGGACGCCGCGCGAGACCGGTACACCGTCGTCGCGCCCGACTACTCGGGCTCCGGCCTGACCGTCGACCACGGCGGCGTGCTCACGGTCGAAGACCTGGCCGCTGAGGTGCTCGCGGCCGCCGACGACGCCGGGCTCGGCGAGTTCCGCCTCGCGGGCCATTCACTCGGCGCCGTCGTCGCCGCGCACCTGGCGGGCACGCACCCGGACCGCGTGCACTCCCTGGTGCTGCACGCTTGCTGGGCCGTCACGGACACCCGCTTCGACGCGGAACTGCGGTACTGGCTCGAGTTGCTGGACACCGGCGCGTTCGCCCGCATGCTGCCGCTGATGGCGTTCGGGCCCCGCTACTGGGCCACGGCCACGACCGAGTCGAACGAAGAACTCGTCGCGACGCTCGACGACCTGATCGACCCGGTCGGCGCGGCCAGGCAGATCGAGGTCGACCGGCGGGTCGACCTCCGGGACATCTTGCCGAAGATCACCGCACCGACGCTGCTGCTCGCCAGCGAGCACGACCGGATCATCGACCGCGCGCAGCAGGAGCTGCTCGCCGCGGCCATTCCGGACGTGCGCCGCGCCGGGCTCGATGCCGGGCACGGCGCCCCCGCCGAGGATCCGGCGGGGTTCGCCGCGGCTGTCTTGTCCTTTATGGACGAGTGACTTGCTGATAGACGACGTTGGCCATCCCTTCCATGCCTGCCAGGAAGGGGTGATACGCGGCCGCCGCCGGCGAGCGGGAGTCATCCTTGCCGTTGATCCACGCGGCGTTGCCCGCGCAGGCGTCATGGCCGAGCGACGGCCCGTAGAGGTCCACATAGGACGAGTTGCCGTCGGCCTTGACCGCGTCGGCGATGGCGGCGTTCAGTGCCTCCTCGACACTGTTCAACCAGGCGTAGTCGCCGTCGGCGAACGGCAGCTGGATGGGGCAGTAGCCGCTTGGCGGCAGGATCCGGGGGTAGCCGATCGCGTACACCTTCGCCTTGGGCGAGCGGACATGGATGCCGGCCAGTACGTCCTTGACCCGCTGGGAGATCGTCGGGATGACTGCCTTGATGCTGTCGGTCCCGGACTTCGAGAACCGGCGTTCACACGGGTTGCCGGTGGAGTCCGACGCGCGCAGCAGCGGGCAGGCGTCGATCACCTTGCGGAACAGGTCGAAGTCGTTGCCGCCGATGCCGACGGTGACCAGGTCGGTGAAGGTCTCCAAGGCCTTGAACTGCGCCGCGTTGGTCCCCGACACCGTCGGCTGCGCGTAGGCCATCTGCGCTGTCGCCGCCCCGGCGCAGCTGACGTCCGTGTACTGCGCGCCGAGTCTCGCCGCGACTATCGCCGGATAGTTGCTCTTGGACCGCCCGCAGCCGAGCGGGTCGCTCCGCTGCTGCGGGATCAGCGGTCCCGACGTGTACGAGTCGCCCAGCGCGACGTAGTTCAGCACCCCGGCTTGAGCGGTCAGAGTGGACGCCAGCAGCACGATCGTCGCGGCTGCGGCGGTGAAGACGGTACGCATCGAGACCTCTGTTTCGTGAGCGGAATTCACGGACTCCGTTCACGTTCTAGCCAGCGATGATCCGAAGCCGGTGCCGCCGTTCGGGTGGTCAAGACCTTTGTTCACTCGGCCGTGGTGTAACAACGGGTGATTTCGATGTTGCTTAGGGTCAACCAACGATCTAGGCGAACAAGCCCCGGATGTCCTCAGCGTCCAAACCGGACCCGAAGGCGTTGCCGTCGTCCATCACGCTGGCCACCAGCTCGGCCTTCTTCGCCTTGAGCGCCATCACCTTCTGCTCGATCGTGTCCTTGGCGATGAGCCGGTAGACCATGACGTTGCGGGTCTGGCCGATGCGGTGGGTGCGGTCGACGGCCTGCGCCTCCGACGCCGGGTTCCACCACGGATCGAGCAGGAAACAGTAATCGGCCTCGGTCAGGTTCAGCCCGAAGCCACCCGCCTTCAGGCTGATCAGGAACACCGGGTCGGTGCCGGTCTTGAACCGCTCGATGACCTCGCCGCGACGCCGCGTACTGCCGTCGAGATAGCAGTAGGTGAACCCTTCGGCTTCGAGCCTTTTCCTTACCACGTCGAGGAAACCGGTGAACTGGCTGAACACCAGCGCCCGGTGCCCGCCGCCGGTGACGTCCTGGAGCTGTTCCACCAGCGCGTCGACCTTCGCGCTCGGCAGGCCGGAATGCTCCTCGTCGACCAGCCCGGCGTCGAGGCTCAGGCGCCGCAGCAACGTCAAGGACTGGAAGATGGTGAAGCGGTTCTTGTCGAGATCCCTGACCAGGCCAAGGATTTTCTGCCGCTCCCGCTGCAGATGGGTTTGATACAGCCTGCGGTGCTTGGGATGCAGGTTGACCTCCAAGACCTGCTCCTGCTTCTCGGGCAGGTCGGCGGCGACCTGTTCTTTGGTGCGCCGCTTGACCAACGGCTTGATGCGGCGGCGCAGGCGGCCGAGTTTCTCGGGGTCGCCCCGTTTTTCGATCGGCCGGACGTAGTACTCCTCGAACCGGTGCGGGTTGGGGAACAGCCCCGGCGCGGTGATCGACAGCAGCGACCACAGCTCCATCAGGTTGTTCTCCATGGGCGTGCCGGTGATCGCGAGCTTGAACGGCGCGTCGAGCTTGCGCGCGCACTGGTGCGCCTTGGCGTTGTGGTTCTTGACGAACTGAGCCTCGTCGAGCACCAGCCCGGCCCACTCGCGCTCGGTGTAGGCGTCGATGTCCAGCCGGAACAACGTGTACGAGGTGACCACGACGTCGGCGTCCCCGATCGCTTCGGCGAGGGTCTGCTTCCGCTTCTTCAGCGTGTCCGTCAGCACGACGACCTTCAAGCCCGGAGCGAACCGGGCCGCCTCGGCCGCCCAGTTCGGCGCGACACTCGTCGGGGCGACGATCAGGAACGGCGCCGAGGCCTGGGCATGACAGATCAACGCCAGCGTCTGCACGGTCTTGCCGAGACCCATGTCGTCGGCGAGGATCCCGCCGAGCCCGAACTTCCACAGGAACGCGAGCCAGCGGAACCCGTCGACCTGGTACGGGCGCAGGTGCGCGGTCAGCGAAGCAGGCGGATCGACCGCGCCGACCTGGTCCAGCGAGCGCAGGTCGGCCAGCTGCCGCCGCCACGCTTCGGCCTGCTGGTCGACCACGCCCAGCGCGGTGAGCTCGTCCCACAGCGTGACCTGGTACCGGCTGATCTGCAGGGGCCCGCTGGGCTTGTCCTGCATCATCCGCGCCTCTTCCATCAGCCGCTTCAGCGTCTGGAATTCCGGCTTCAGCAAGGAAAAGTACGCGCCGCTCGGCAGCAGCAGCTGGGATTCGCCCCGGCTGAGCGCGAGGAAGACGTTGATGAACGCGATCGGGTGGCCTTCGACGAAGAACGCGATGTCGAGGCCGAACCAGTCCCGCTTGCCGACCAGTTCGGCCGTCGAGAACCCGATGCTCAGCGAATCACCGGCTTCGCGGTAGTCGGCGGGCTGCCCGGTCACCTCGACCTCGACATCGGGCCTGCCTCGCAGCAGTGGCAACACTTCCGTGGTGAACTGCATGGTGTCGACGCCTTCGCACGCCAGCCGTTTCCGCCTCGGCGCGAAGCCCGGCGGCACGTCCAGCGCGGCCAGGAGCTTCTCCTCGCGGCCGAGGTCGCGATACCCGGAGACGTCCTCGGTGCCGAGCGGATCGCGGAACTTGGACTCGCCGACGCGGTACGCCCATTCCCAGCTGACCTCCAGCGCGTGCTCCTTGCCGTACTCGGCGTGCACGATCAGCTTGGGCCCCGACACCTTCGGCGGGGTGAACGAGGAATCCGACGAGACGAGCGTCGCGACCGTGCGCAGCCGCGGGCAGTACTCGTCGCGGAACCGCGGCAGCTCACCCGGCGGGATGCTCAGCTTCTCCCGCTCCAGCGCCATCCGTTGCAGCTGTGGGGGAGCGGGCGGGTTGAGCCTGGCCAGCCGCAGCCGCCAGCCCGCCGGATCGTCGCTCCGCTCGGTGTCGGCGCGATCCACATAGACCAGGCCATGCCCGCCGGAGCCGATGAACGCCACCGGCACCGCGTCGGCCGGGACACCGCCGAGCCGGATGGACGGCGCGACGGCCAGCCCGTCGCCGGACGCGGTCGTGACGTCCAGGCAGACGTCGCCGCTGGTCGGCGGGTCGAGCTCACCCAGGTCCTTGCCACCGTGCACCAGCCGGACGCCGTGCGTCGCGGCCTCCTCCAGCAGCGGCCAGAGCTGGTGGCTGTCGAACCCGGACAGGTCGATCGTGCGCACGTCGCCGTAGAAGTTCCGGCTCGGATTGTGCGCCTGGTAGAGCGCGAACAGCTCCTGCAGCACCCTGAGCTGCTCGCTGGGATGTTCGTCGTAGTGATGCAGCGCGGCCAGCTTCGTCCAGCTCAGCCCGCTGGCGATCCAGCCGCGCTTGCCCTGCTTCACCAGCTTGGCCAGCGGGCTGCGGCCGGTCAGCGTCAGCTCGATCGCGAGCGGGGTGCGCGGGGTGACCGGCTCGTGCTCGAGCAGGTAGCCGAGCGAGGTCTCCCAGGAAACCGGCCGTGCGGCACGCCTGCCCGCGTCGGCGGCGGCCAGCACGAGCGCCGTGACGTGCTTGCAGTTGTAGCCGACCGGGCAGGTGCATTGCCCGGCCTGCAGCTCGGCAGGCTCGCCCTCGATGGTGTGGAAATAGACGGTCGCGCGGTAGGTGTCACCCCGGCTGCCGGGCACCGGGCCGCTCAGCGTGCCTTTCGCCGGGCTCCACGCGGGCTCCGCGATCGCGTACCGCTTCGCGTGCTCGACGCCGCGTGCGTACGTCGCACCACCGACGACGTCTTTGAGGTCGTCGGTGTCGAAGGCGGGCAGTGTGGCCATCCTCCGAAGCTAGCCCCCGGCACCGACAGAAACGGCATCAGGGCTGTTTCGTGTACTCCAGCAGGTAGCGCCAGAACAGCAGCGGCCGGACGGTGCTACCTGGCAAAAGGTCCCGCGAGGTCCGCCGGATCTCGCTCATCGTCGGGTAGGTCTCCCTGATCGGCGCGCGCAGCGCGGGCTCGCTGCCGCCGTTGAGCCGCTCGCCCGCGTGCACGACGACCCTGGCGACCAGGTTGACCGGCGCCGCCGCGAGCCACAGCGCGTAGTCGCGGATCTTGCTGGGCCTGGCCAGCCCGAGCACCACCAGCACCCCGCCCGGCACCAGCGCCTCCTCCAGCACGCCGAGCATCTCGATCGGCATGTGATGCAGCGACGCGACGCACGAGATGTAGTCGTAGTGCTCGATCGGCAGCGGCTCTTTGGTCACGTCGGCCTGGCGGTATTTCACCTTGCCGGGGCCCGGCGAGCCGGTGGCCCTGGCCGCCTCGACCATCAGGCCGGACGAGTCGACGCCGTCCACCGTCAACCCGGCCGCGGCCAGCCGCCTCGCGAACCGGCCGGTCCCGCAGCCGACGTCCAGCGCGACGCCCGGCCCCGGCGGCAGATGCCGCAGCAGCAGCGGGTGGTAGTGGTCGTTGTGGTTGAACGGCATAGGTCGAGAGTGCCAGTAAACGCGCACGTAGACTCGTGTACTGCGGAAAGTATCGAGCTTGGGAGATTGTGTGCGGCAAGACGAGCCCTTCGACGACGAAGAAGACGAAGGCCCGGTCACCGGCCTGCCGGATCTGGTCGATGAAGAGGGCTACGACCCCGCCTTCGAGGCCGGTGGACGGCCGGGCAGCGGCATCGGCGGCGTCGGGCAGCTCGGTGACAACGTGGTGCTCGGCCCGGTGCCGGACCTGGTCGCCGACGAGGACCAGGAGCTGCACGAGCTCGACGACCAGGGCGTCGAAGAGCACCACGCCGACCCCAACGGCCGCGAGGCACGCCACGCGCTGATGCGGGTCGAGGCCGAGCTGAACCAGCGCTGGCCCGAGACGAAGATCGAGCCGTCGACCGCGCGCATCTCCGCGCTGCTGCACCTGCTCGGTGAGCCGCACCGCGGGTACCCGGTGCTGCATGTCGCTGGCACCAACGGCAAGGGCTCGACCACGCGCATGATCGACGCGCTGCTCACCAGGATGGGGCTGCGCGTCGGCCGGTACACCAGCCCGCACCTGCAGCTGGTCACCGAGCGGATCGCGCTCGACGGCCAGCCGATCTCGGCGGCCAAATACGTTGACCTGTATGAGGACATCGCGCCGTTCGTGTCCATGGTGGACGGTGCGGGCGGGCCGGACGCGGTGCCGATGAGCAAGTTCGAGGTGCTCACCGGCATGGCGTTCGCGGCCTTCGCGGACGCGCCGGTCGAGGCGGCGGTCATCGAGACCGGCATGGGCGGCACCTGGGACGCCACCAACGTGGCCGACGGCGAGGTCGCGGTCATCACCCCGATCTCGCTAGACCACACCGACTACCTCGGCACAGACGTGACCAAGATCGCCGCCGAGAAGGCGGGCATCATCAAGCCTGGCAGCGTCGCCATCCTCGCCGAGCAGGACGAAAACGTGCTCAAGGTGCTGCTGGAGCGCGCCATCGAGGTCGACGCCAGCGTCGCGCGCGCGGGCAGCGAGTTCGGCGTGCTGGAGCGCGAGATCGCCGTCGGCGGCCAGCTGCTCAAGCTGCAGGGCCTCGGAGGCGTCTACGACCAGATCTTCCTGCCGCTCCACGGCGCGCACCAGGCGGCCAACGCCGCGCTCGCGCTCGCCGCGGTCGAGGCGTTCTTCGGCGCTGGCAAGGACCGCCAGCTGGTGGCCGAGGCCGTCCGCGAGGCGTTCGCCGAGGTCGAGATGCCCGGCAGGCTCGAACGTGTCCGCGCCGCACCGACCGTCATCCTCGACTCCGCGCACAACCCGCACGGCGCCCGCGCGCTCGCGCAGGCGCTGACCGACGAGTTCGCCTTCCGCAAGCTCGCCGCCGTGGTCGCCGTGATGTCCGAGAAGGACGCGCTCGGCATCCTCGAAGCGCTCGAACCAGCCATTTCGGACATCGTGGTGACGGTCAACTCGTCGCCGCGCTCGATGCCGCTGCTGGAGCTGAACGACCTCGCGATCTCGGTCTTCGGCGAAGACCGCGTGCGCGCCGAGTCCAGCCTGGACGCCGCCGTCGAGACCGCCATCGGCCTGGTCGAGCAGCACGACGACCCGGAAGAGCCGCTCGCGGGCGGCGGCGTGCTGATCACCGGCTCGGTGGTCACCGCCGGCGACGCGCGCACGCTGTTCGGGAAGGAACCCGCATGAGCGAGGTCAAGCCGCCTGTCAAGGACCCGATGAAGTCGTTCCGCGGGGTCATGTCGGGCACCCTGATCATGGAGGCCATCGCGGTCGCGCTGGCGCTGCCCGTGGTCGCGAACGTCGGCGGCGGCATCAGCACGCTGACCGGGTGGTCGATGATCGCGATCGCGGTCGCGCTGATCGTGCTGTGCGGCATGGTCAAGCGGCCGTGGGCGGTGCCCGTGGTGCTGGCGCTGCAGGTCGTGATGATCGCGTTCATCGTGACACTGCCCGCCGTGGGCATCCTCGGCCTCATCTTCGGCGGCATCTGGCTGTGGCTGCTCTGGCTGCGCAAGGACGTCCTGCGCCGCATGGCCGCCGGGACGTTGCCCAGCCAACAGCAGTCGTGAGTGTCCTGGCCGGTTCTAACCGGCCTAAACACTCACGACCCCCGCGCGCGTCCTGGCCGCCCCGATCCGCGTGAACGCCACGTTCACAACGTTGAGCGACGCAAAAGCCCCGCTCATTCCCTCCGGAGACCACGCGAAATAGGACAAATACGACCCAAGAGGCAGAGCGGCGGGCTTTCCGTCCTTTGTGGACGCGCGCCGCGGCAAGACCGGCGACTTTCGAGGAAGTCGATCTTCGCGAAACCCGAGTTTGGGCCACTGGATGGCCCAAACTCGGGTTTCGCGTGGCAATGCCTCACTCGAAGACAGTCGTGAGTGTTGCGTGCGGTTCTGGCGGATCGGTACTTGGTTACCTGTCGCCCGAGTGTCGGTGCGAGTGGAAGGTTTGCTCCGTTGGGTGCAGAAATTCTTCCACTCGCGTGGCTCGTCCACCGTGGCACGTGACAAGGGGGGCCCTTGTCACGCTCTGGGTGACAAGGGCGGCCCTTGTCACCCAGACCGCGGCCGGGTGAGTGGGAAACGCCCCGTCCGTGCGCGCCAGCCAAGGCCACGTCACGGGTAGGTCGTCGAATACCGGTTCGCTCTAACCGGCCGGAACACTCACGACCCCGGAGAGTTCGGCCAGGTGGGCGTCGCCGTCGCGGGGGCTGGTGGGGGAGGCTGGAGCGACTGCTTCAGGGGAGGTCGACGATGGACGTGTTACCCAGAATCGTGACCGCCGCCACTCCCACTGGCTGGCGCCTGCGGTTCCTGCCCAGCGTTCCGCGCTACCTCGCCGCGAACGCCGTCGGCGGCGTGGCCGTCCCGTTCCTGCTGGCGGGGCCGCTCGTCCTCGCGGTGACGATACCGGCGGTCTGGCTGATCTTCGGGTTTTCCGCACTCTGGCACACCTTGCTGGTGATCGGCGCGTTGCTGGGCATCGCCGGGATCGGCGTGGCGATTTTGATGGTGAAGATGGAGCTGCGTGCCGTGCGCTGGGTCGAGTTGCGCGCGGAAACCGGGATACTGCACGTCAAGCGGGTGATCGGCACAACGTTGGTGCCGATCGGGCAGGTGCGGCGAGTCGAGGTCGTCGACCGCGTCAGGCTGGGGGAGCTCAGCGGATTCGACGTCGAGTTCCACGCGGAGCAGGAGGAATTCTCCTGCCCGAGGGTGAAGGGTGACGGTGGCGGACGGCTGGTGGACTGGCTGCGGGATCAGCTGCCCGCCGTGACGGTGGAACGCAAGCAGGTCGTCGATCGTGTGCACCTCCCGAAAGACCAATGGGCGCCGCGCCGGCACGTGGCGGCGTTGTGGAAGGTCCCGGTCGAAGCCGTGCCGGAGCTCGCCGATCACCTCGGCGTCCGCGACCATTTGTTCCAGCCGCGGGTCGGGGCCTTTTACGGGAGCAACCTCCAGTCGGTGGACCTGTACGACCCGGACGACATCCATGAGATCGCGGCGCAGCTCAAGGAACCGTTGGTGTCCCGGAAGCTCGCCGCGCTCATGCTGCAGCGACTGACCAGCCTCGCGAACAACAAGGCGACGGATGAGACGTCCGAGCGGCTCGCCATCCTGCTCCCCGACGCCGAGCTGGCGACGGCTTATCGCAAGGCTTTGCGTCTGACGGCCGCGAGCGAGCCGGATCCGTACGTGGCTTACGTGCAGCACTGGCTCTGCCGCGCGGTGCGGGGCGAGCCGCGGCCCGAGCCGGGCGCGGCGGCCCCTGCCGACCTCGTCGTCGACACACTGGCCACCGCGCCCGTCCTGAGGCCTCGCGAGGCGTAGGGGTCGTGAGTGGTACGGCCGGTTCTAACCGGTCAAAACACTCACGACCCTTTACCGGAGCCGCACCACGCGCAGCGCGGGCGAACTCAGGATGTCCCGCTCGCAGAAGCGCCCGCGCACCCACGCGCCCTGGCTGAATTCCTTGGTCTGATCGGAGAAGTAGGGCGACGTCGCGTCGGTCGACTGCGAGTATGTGAGCAGCGTCGAAGTGTCCGGGCAGCGATCCCGTCCGAACCCGACCACCTGCACGAAGCTCGAGCCGTGGACGATCTCGGCGTTGCCCTTCGCCGGATCCCACAGCGGCGTGACGACGTTCAGCACGCCGAGCGCGTGCGGAGCCCCGTGGATCGGGATCCGCTCGCCGTTGCGGGTGACCGCCTGCCCGTCGGCCAGCTTCGCGTCGAGCGGAAGCTTCGCGGCCGTCAGCTCCGCGACCGCGTCGCTGAAAGCCTTGCGCACCAATGGGTTCGCGGTGTCGAGCGTGTTCGGCGTGTTGACGGGGTCCTTCGGATCGAACGCGACCTTCCACGGATTGGCGGGCAGCTTCAGCACGAAACGCTGGAACAGCAGCGATCCGCGTGAATCGAGCGTGTACCGGTGATCCCAAGTCGCCAGCGCGGCGCATTCGGGTCCGAGGTCGCACAGCTTCGCCGCGTCCGCGGCGGCGAGTTCGGCCATCCGGCTCCGGTCGCCGAAGAGCAGCTGCTTCATCGAGTCGGTCGTGAACACCTTGCCGTCGACACTCAGCAACGCCTCACGCGTGCGCGCCGAGCGCGTGGTGCCGATGTCGCCGACGATCCGCGGATATCCGGTGATCGGCGCCTTCGCGTTCGCCAGCCAGGGACTGTCGTTCGCGTTGAGCGCGTAGTCGCGGCGTTGCGTGAGCGGCAGTTTGCCCGGCCCGAGCAGTCCCGGCTGGACCGCGTCCGGATCGCTGCCCCAGCCGCACGCCGACCGGGAGCCGTCCAGGATGGAGAAGCCGGAAGCCGGGAAGAGGTTGCGCCCCAACGGAGTCGAGCACTGGTTCACCAGCTCGTCCGTGACGTGCGGGACAGCCTGGATGTCCGCGTAGATCGCGTTCCCCGCGCGGTCGGTGGCCATGGTGTTGACCCACGGCGCGCCCAAGGTCGACGACAGCGCCCGCACGACCTGGCGGGTGTCCTGCGCCTGGTCCAGCTGGAACCAGGTGTTGAGGCCGCGCAGGTTCGTGGCGTTCGCGTCCCGCAGCGCGTACGCGGACTTCGTGGTCCACGGCACCGGCGTCCCGAAGAACGAGGTCAGCACCGGCCCGTAGCGCGTCGAGTACAGCTGCCTGCTGACGTCGGCGAGCGAACCGTCCGGCTGCTTGACCTTGACGCGCACGGTCGTCGACGTCATCTTCTCCGGCTTGCCGTCGACGAGGTACGTCGTCCGGTCGTCAGGGGAGAGCGGCACCTCGTACAGCCCGACGGTCCGCGCGGTGGCGACCGTGTGCGTCCACGCGGCGTTGGCCGTGTGCCCGATCTGGATCAGCGGGAAGCCGAGCAGGCTGGCGCCCGAGGCGTCGAACCGCCCCGGAATGGTGAGCTGCGACTGCCAGAACCGCCGCCCGCCCTGCCAGGGGTAATGCGGATTGCCGAGCAGCACGCTGCTGCCGTGAGCGGTGCTCTCCGCGCCGATCGCGATGCCGTTGCTGCCCAGGTCACCGGTGCCCAGCGCGGCGTCCGCCGCCGCGGCGATCTTCGCCGCGTCGGCCGGGGCCTCGGCGGCGGCGCTGGGCTGGGAGTTCACCAGCGCGTCGGCGAGCGCGCCCTGCCCCGCGACACCCGCGACGGCGTAGAAGTGCCGGTAAACGTCGAGGTCCCGGATCGGCCGCAGCCACGCCGCACCACGGCAGGCCGGGTCGGTGACGCCCTGCGAGAGGTACTTGTTGTACCCGTCGACATAGCCCGCGACGAGCTTCCGGACCTCGGGCAGCGGACCCTGCGGCGAAGGCTGGGCGAGCAGCTGTTCGACGACGCCGGAGTCGTTGAGTCGCTGGAAATGCAGGTCGCTGGCGAGGTTCGAGCGCGCGCCGCTGAGCGCGTCGTTCCCCTGGCCGTCCGGCCCGAGGAACCGGGACCGCTCGGCGCTCAGCGTCAGGTAGCCGTTGGCCAGCTCGCAGATGTTGTCCTTCGCGGCGGCGAAACCGTAGCCGTAGCCGAGGCCGTCGAAGGACCGCGCGACGATGTGGGGGACGCCGTGCTCGGTGTAGCGGATCGTGGCGCGGGGTTCGTGGCCCGCCGACGCGGGCGAAGTGAGCAAGGACATGGTGGTCAGCACACAGGCCGCCAGCACTGGGACTCGCATAGTTTCCAAGCTAGCCGGTTCACCGGCCCGAAAGCCGCCGTTGGCCAACCGGCCGTAATGCCGGGATAGAAACCGCGCATGACCGAACCGACTCGCCGTACCCTGCTGCGCGCAGGTTTCCTGGGCGCCGGTGTGCTCGCCACCGGAGCACTCCGCGCCCCGCTCGCGGGAGCGTCCCCGCTGGTCCGCCCGCGTCCCGTGCTGACACACGGCGTGCAGTCGGGCGACGTGACCACCGACTCCGCCATCGTCTGGACGCGCGCCGACAAGCCGTCGCGGCTGATCGTCGAGGTCTCGCGCGACGAATCGTTCCGGCACGCGCGCCGGATCGCCGGGCCGGTGATGAGCCCCGAGACCGGCGGCACCGGCAAGGTCCGCGTCCCCGGCCTGCTGCCCGGCACCGAGTACCACTACCGCGTGGTCGCCGACGACGACCGCACTTGCAGCGAGCCGCTGACCGGGCGGTTCGGCACGGCGCCGCTGCCGTTCAGCCGCCGTGACCTGCGGCTGGTGTGGGGCGGTGACGTCGTCGGGCAGAACTGGGGCATCAACCCCGAACGCGGCGGCATGACCATCTGGGCCGCCATGGCCGCGCGGAACCCCGACCTGTTCCTGCACAGCGGTGACACCGTGTACGCCGACGGGCCGCTCACCGAGACCGTCGCGCTGCCTGGCGGGCAGACGTGGCGCAACATCGTCACGCCGGAGAAGTCGAAGGTCGCCGAGACACTCGACGAGTATCGCGGCCAATTCGCGTACAACCTGCTCGACGAGAACCTCAAGCGGTTCGCCGCGTCGGTGCCGAGCTACGTGCAGTGGGACGACCACGAGGTCGTCAACAACTGGTACCCCGGCGAGATCCTCAACGACCGCCCCGAATACACCGAAAAGCGCGTCGACGTGCTCGCCCCGCGTGCCTTCCAGGCGTTCCACGAATGGCACCCGATCGACCGGCGCGAGGCCGTCGACGGCCGGGTCTACCGGCATTTCCGCTACGGCGCGCGTGCCGAGATCTTCGTGCTCGACATGCGGACCTACAAGGACGCCAACACCTCCGACCGCACCAAGCCCGGCCACATCCTCGGCGACAGGCAGGCGCGCTGGCTCGTCGACGCGCTCGACCGCAGCACCGCGACCTGGAAAATCATCCAGGCCGACCTGCCGATCGGGCTCACCGTGCCGGACGGCAAGGACATCGAAGGCGTCGCGAACGGCCTGCCCGGCGCGCCCGGCGGCCGCGAGACCGAGCTGGCCTGGGTGCTGAGCGAGATCCGCAAGCGCAAGGTGCGCAGCGTGGTCTGGCTGACCGCGGACGTGCACTACACGGCCGCGCACGAGTACTCGCCGGATCGCGCGACCTTCCAGGACTTCGATCCGTTCTGGGAGTTCGTGTCCGGGCCGCTCAACGCCGGCGCCTTCGGCCCGAACACGCTCGACCCGACGTTCGGGCCGCAGGCCGTTTTCGTGCACGCGCCACCGGCCGCGAACACCTCGCCTGCCGACGGATTCCAGCATTTCGGCGAGATCAACATCGACGGGCACAGCGGCGCGCTGACCGTTGACCTGCGTGACGCCACGGGTGTTTCGCTCTGGTCGAAGACCCTGCGGCCGCAGCGTCGCTGACCAGCCGGATAAGCTCCGCTCGACTACACGAAATCCACTCAAGGAGAAATACCGTCGTGACTGAACGCACCCTGGTTCTGGTCAAGCCCGATGGCGTCGAGCGCGGCCTGGTCGGCGAGGTCGTCTCGCGGATCGAGCGCAAGGGCCTGAAGCTGGCCGCGCTGGAACTGCGCACCGTCGAGCGCTCGGTCGCCGAGGAGCACTACGCCGAGCACAAGGAGCGCCCGTTCTTCGGTGACCTCCTCGAGTTCATCACCTCGGGCCCGCTCGTCGCGCTCGCCGTCGAGGGCCCGCGCGCGATCGCCGCGTTCCGCCAGCTCGCCGGCGGCACCGACCCGGTCGAGAAGGCCACCCCCGGCACCATCCGCGGCGACTTCGCGCTGGAGACCCAGTACAACCTGGTGCACGGCTCGGACTCGCCGGAGTCGGCCGAGCGCGAGCTCAAGCTCTGGTTCCCCGACCTCTGAAACACTCCGTGATTCAGCGGGCTTTATCCCGGGTGCTTTTCCCGGGATAAAGCCCGCTAAATCCCACCGGCCTGGAGGTTCGCATGCAGCCCGCCGAGTATCTCCCGCACCTGCGCCACCTGGTGGGGGAGTTCGAACGCGTCGTCCGCACCGGGGACGCCGATGCCCCCGTGCCATCCTGCGGCGACTGGCGGCTGCGTGACCTGGCGATCCACCTCGGCAACGTGCACCTGTGGGCAACCAAGATCATCATCACCGGTGAACCGCAGCCGCAGGAGTTCGACAGCGACCCCGGCAGCGAACTCGCCGACTGGTACGGAAACGCCGCCCGCGGCCTGCTCGAAGCACTCGGCGACGCCGATCCCGCCGCGCCCGGCTGGCACTTCGGGCAGGGCGAAAAGGTCAAGGCGTTCTGGTTCCGCCGCCAGACCCAGGAGGTGGCCGTCCACCTCTTCGACGCCGCTGCCGCGGTCGGTGAGCATCTCGACTTGCCGCCGGTCGTCGCCGCCGACGGCATCGACGAAGTCCTGACGACCATGCTGCCGCGCGTCACCCGCTGGCACGCCCCGCCGCCGCTGACCACCGCGCTTTCCTTGCGCGCCACCGACACCGGCGACGAATGGTTCCTCGCCGCCGTCGAAGCGGGCGAAGTCCCCGCTGTCGCCGAAGCCGGCGGCGAACCCGGTTCGACCGCTCAGGGCACCGCCCAGGACCTGCTGCTCCTGCTCTGGCAGCGGTACTCGATCGACTCCGTCGAGCTGTCCGGGGACACGGCCGCGGCCACCGCTTTCCTCACTTCCCGAATGACGCCGTAGGCCGTTCGGGGAGCGTTCACCCGCAGGTCTTCTCACGGCCCTCCTGATCAGGTGAGCTTGTTCTCAACCATTCACTCGATGCTGGGGTAGCTCGTGAAGAAGTCACGCCTGCTTGCGCTCACGGCCGTGCTGGGGTCCGTCCTCACCGCGCCCGCCACCGCCGACCCGCTGTCCGCCCCGCTCGGCCCGCCGCCCGTCGAAGCCGCGCCGTCGGCCTCTTCGGCGCACGAGGGTCCCGTCACCTACGCCACCGCCGAGCCCGACGACGGCCTGCTCACCAGCAGCGCCACCTCGCCGGTCGCGCCGGGGCTGAACCTCACCGAGTTCGACCGCTACGACCCGCTCGGCTGGATCCGCGGCGACACGCTCGCCGTGGATCTCACGGTGAAGTCGTTGCGCCCCACGTATCTGAGCCCCGGCACGGTCTCCGCGAGAACACCGCTCTCGCAGCAGGTCACCCGGACCGGCTCCGTCGCGGGCGTCAACGGCGACTTCTTCGACATCAACGCCTCCGGCGCGCCGATCGGCGTCGGCATCGACAAGAGCCAGCTCCAGACGGCGCCCGCGTCGGGACACAACTTCACCGCCTCGGTCACGGAAGCGGGGCGCGCGCGGCTCGCGGAAATCTTCCTCGAAGCGTCGGTCACCCTGCCCGGCGGCCAGGTGCTGACCGCGTCGAACCTCAACAGTCCCGAGGTCGCTTCCCTCGGTATCTACACCCCGTTGTGGGGCACGTCTTCGCGGCGGACGGCGGTCACCGGCGCGACGAGGGTGCGCGAGATCGAGATCCGCGGCGGCCTGGTCACCGCGGTGCGCACCCAGCCGGTGGACGGGCCGATTCCCGCAGGCAGCACGGTCCTGCTGGCCAGGGATGCCGGAGCCGACGCGCTGAGCGCGGTGCGGGCCGGCGATCCCGTGGGCGTCGGCTTCGCGCCGCGCAGTGACGCCGGGAAGATCGCGGTCGCCGTCGGCGGCAACAAGGTGCTCGTCAAGAACGGGCAGATCCAGCCGGTCGACTCGGTCGCCATGCACCCGCGCACGGCCGTCGGGTTCTCGGCGGACGGCCGGAAGATGTGGCTCGCCACCATCGACGGCCGCCAGATCGACAGCCGCGGCATGACCGAACTCGAACTCGCCAGGCACATGAAGTCGCTCGGTGCGTCCGACGCGATCAACCTCGACGGCGGCGGCTCGTCGACGCTGATCGCCCGCGAGGAAGGCGAATCCGCGCCGACCGTGCACAACTCGCCGTCCGACGGCGGCGAGCGCGTCGTGCCCAACGGCATCGGCTTCGCGACGGCCGCGGGCACCGGCAAACTGACCGCGTTCGCGCCGCGCCCGGTCGAGGACACCGCCGACGCCCGCCGCGTGCTGCCTGGCCTGACCCGCAAGCTTTTCGCGGGCGGCCACGACGAAACCGGCGCGCCCGTCGCCGCCCAGCCGCAGTGGTTCACCACGAGCCCGGCGCGGGGGAGTGTCACGCGGGGCGTCTTCACCGCGCACGAGCCCGGTGACGTCGAAGTCCGTGTCGGACAGGGGCTCGCGCGCGGACGGCTCGGGCTTTCCGTGCTGGGCAAGGCGGTCCGGCTGGCCACGAGCACCGAGCAGGTCGCGCTCTCCGGCGCTTCGGCACGCGGCACGTTCAAGGTGTTCGGCTACGACGCGGACGGCTACGGCACCTGGATCGAGCCGGACGACGTCAAGCTCGACTACGACCACTCGCTCGTGCGCGTCGAGCCGTCCGGCGACGGTTTCGCCGTGACCGCGCTGAAAACGACCGGCGCGTCGGTCATCACCGCGACCGCGGCCGGGCTGTCCACGCACCTCAGCACCTCGGTGGGCACCGAGTCCCGCATCGCGTCCGGTTTGGACGGTCCCACCGGCTGGAGCGCGAGCGTCTACCCGGCTGTCGTCGGCGCCGCGCTGTCCGAGGCGCCCGGCCACGACGGCCAAGGCCTGGCACTGGACTACCGCCTGACCGGCACCAACGCGACGCGCGCCGCCTATGTCACGGCGGCCGTGCCACTGGCCGTCCCGGCGGGCACGCAGAAGATCGGCTTGTGGATCAACGGCGACGGCAAGGGCGCCTGGGTCCGCGGCGAACTCCGCGACGCCGCCAACGTCCCCTCGATCGTCGACTTCTCGCTGAGCGTCGACTGGACCGGCTGGCGCTACGCCGAGGCCGTCGTGCCCGCCGCGCTGCCGGCCGGGCAGCGGCTCACCCGGTTCTACGCCGTCGAAAACATCCCGGACCAGCAATACGAAGGCCGCTTGGTCTTCGACGACCTGACCTTCTCGGTCGCCCCGGCGGCCGACGTGCCCGCCGACCCGCTCCCGCACGACCCGGCGCTCGGCCTAGCGGGCACGGGCGGCCTGCGCATCGCCGTCGTCAGCGACGCCCAGTTCACCTCGGACAACCCGGCCATGGCCGTCCAGGCCCGCCGCGCGCTCCGCGAAGCCGTCGCGGCCAAGCCGGACCTGGTCCTCATCAACGGCGATCTGGTCGATCGCGGCACCGCACCGGACTTCGCGCTGGCCAAGTCCCTGCTGACGGAGGAACTCGAAGGCAAGGTCCCCTGGTACTACGTCCCCGGCAACCACGAAGCCGACGGCGGCCACGGACTCGCCGAGTTCCAAGCCGCCTTCGGTGAAACGCATCGCGTGGTCGACGTGCGTGGGATCCGGTTGATACTCCTGGATTCCTCACGCGGCACGCTCCGCGGCGGCGGCTTCGACCAAGTCCGCCTGCTGCGCTCGGCCCTCGACGGCGCGCAGGCCGACCCCGCGGTGCGCGGCGTCGTCGTGGCGATGCACCACCCGGTCAAGGACCCGAGCCCGACGGGCGGCTCGCAGCTGACCGACCGCAAGGAGGCCTCGCTCCTGACGTCCTGGCTCACCGATTTCGAGCGTGCGTCAGGAAAACCGGCCGGCGCGATCGCCTCACACGCCGGCGTGTTCAGTCTGTCGCGTGTGGACGGTGTGCCGTACCTGATCAACGGCAACTCGGGCAAGGCGCCAGCGGCCGCGCCCGGCGACGGCGGCTTCGTGGGCTGGACCCTCGTCCGGATGGACCCGTCCGACTGGCGGGAGCCGGTGCGCTTCGAGACCCGGCCGAACGTGGACTCGCTGAGCATCTCGGGGCCCGCCACGTTGGCTCCCGGTGGTGCGGCGGCGGTCTCGGCCGTGCTCACCCAGGGAGGGCGGCAGGTGCCGGTCGCGTACCCGGTGAGCGCGACGTGGACGGGCGCGTGGGGAACCCGCATCGGGCCGCGCGCGGCGCCGTGGGACATCGCGGCGTTCGACCCGGCGACTGGCGTGCTGACGGCCATCCGCCCAGGGACGGCTCGGCTGACGGTGACTGTCAACGGCGTGAGCCAAAGCCTGGTCGTGCAGGTCGGCTGACGACTGGGGTCGTGAGCGTTCCGGGCGGTTCTAACCGCCCGGAACGCTCACGAGCTTGTTGTCAGCACAGGGATGTGAACCCAGCCGCGGTGGTAACGGCCGCCGAGCCGGACCCGGATCCGGGCCTCGAAGGTGTCGGCGTCGATGCCGTCGTAGCCGTGTCTGATGACGCCTTGGTAGATGTCGTCGGAAGCGACAAGCACGAGCGACGCGTCGGTCCGGCGCAGTGTGCGCTTCAGTTCCATGGCGTTCAGCAGCCGGTGGGTCAGGTCGATGGCTTCGCCGAACCAGCCGTTGTCGTCCCGGTGCACCTCACCCGCGTGTACCGCGATCCGGAGCTTGAACCGGTGCTCCGGATGCCGGAGTCCGTGGTCGGTCAGCAGGCGGTTCACCGTGGGGATGACCGAGTTCAGCATCAGCGTCTTGGGCACCTCGTCGGTCGCGTGGATCAGCGCGAAGAAGCCGTCACCGCGATCGAGCGGCTTGTCGCGATGCTCCTTGGTGATGCCCGCGCCGTCCAGCGCCTCGTCAAACAGGTCGTACATCACCTGGCGCAGCACGCCTTTGTCGGTGTTGAGGTGCCCGGTGGAGTGCTCGATGTCCGCACCCAGTATCGAGCGGTAGCGAGGTTCGGGTTGGCGAGCCCGGAGGTTCACTACGCCACCTCCGGTCGACTCGTCGTGTCGGCTCAGTATGTTCCGATTCGGAACAAGATCGCAATATGCTGCTACATTGAGCAGGGGCCGCACGGCTGGCGGGCGGAGGTACATGCAGGACACGACGGTCACCGGGCTCGTCGCCGACCGGGTGCGGCGGCTGCGCACCGCGAAGGGCTGGTCCGCCCAGCGGCTGGCCGACGAGTGCACCCAGGCAGGGCTGCCGCTGACCCGTGGCACCGTCGCCAAGATCGAAACAGGAGTGCGCAAGTACCTCACCGCGGACGAGGTCGCGGTGCTCGCCCGTGTGCTCGGCGTCCGCGAGAGTGAGCTGCTCGCCGGTGCGGTCGACAGCTCGATGCGGGACACCGTGGTCACGGTGCTGGTGGAGGCCGGGCTCGGCGATCCGCTGCGGCTGCTGGTCGACCTGACCTCTGACGCACTGGGACGCCCGCTGGCGGTGCCCGACCGGCTCGATCACCGCGAGGCGCTGATCGAGCTGGTCAACGTCTGCGCGCGGACCGACGGTGGCATGGCGGCACTGGTCGACGCGGTCCGGATGTTACGGCCGGCCTCACGTGAGTACGAACTGCTGCGCGGCGCGGTTTCCGCGATGACACTGGTGCCCGGCGAAGGACTGAACCGGCTTCGGGGCTTGCTTTCCGGCGTGACCACGCCCGAGCTGGCGTCAGTCACGGCGCAGGCCGTCGGCCATCAGGTGCCACTGGAGCGTGACGCGGACGCGTGGGCGGCCTTCGTCGTGCTGTCCGAGTTCGCCGCGCCCGAAGACAGCCTTCCGCCTGCCCTGGCCTTTCTCGAGTTCCTCGCCGGTCATGTCGACGACGACCTGGCGGCAGCGCTCCGGGACTGGAACGACGTGCAGGCGCGGCGGCTCGGCCTCGAGTCGGCGCTGCCCGTGCGGACAACCGGCCGCCGGCGGACCGGCGACGCGCGGCTGTACCTGATGATCGCGATCGAGCCGGATGCGGTCGACCGGGATCGGTACCTGGTTTCCGAGTGGCGGCAGGAACGCCCGGAGGAGTGGCCGCCGCCACGCGGCGGACCGCATACGGTCGAGCGGTCGAATCTGGAACACCATGTCGATCGCCTGATCGTCGAGGCCGAGCGATCGTGGGCGAACCTGGACAGCCAGGTCGCCGTGGAGTTCGTGCTACCCCGCTCGCTGCTGGATCTGCCGATCCACGAGTGGTGCAAGGAGCACGATTCAGGGCACCCCCGCCCCTTGAACCTCGACTACCCGATCGTGGTGCGTTCGCTGGAACGCATGAGAGCGTCCCATTGGCACCGGGTGTGGCGCAGGCGCTGGGACATGCTCAAGAGCCATCCGTCCGCCGATCACGTGTACGCGGGCAGCCGTGAGCAGGCGGCGAACGTCGAGCAGGTGCTGAGCGATGCGCGGTGGACGTCGATGGTGTTGTCGAGACCGCCGTCGAGCGAGCCGGAGCCGGGTGGTGACGAACTGACCGCGGCGCTGCGGGCCGGGTTGCCCGCCGTCGTCTGGCATCGAGGCGGCGCGAGCGTGGAGGACGCGAGAGAGGCCATCGGCAGGCTCACCGAAGACGACGGCCTGCTCGCGCTTCCCGAGCGTCTGCACACCGCCCAGCTCGCCGCGCGGCAAGGCGAAGTCGCGCCGGGGCTGGTGCTGCTGTGGGACGATCCGACCAGGCTGGTGTCCTTCGCGCCCGCCGAGCCGAGCCCGCCACGGGATGATCACGTGACGGTCGTGGCGCTGGATGCCGAGGGATTCACCGATCCCATGCGGACACGGCCGCATCTGGCAGCCGTTCGCGAGGGCTTGTTCAAGGTGGTGCGGACGGCGTTCGACGAGTCGGGGATCTACTGGAACGAGTGCCGTGTCGAAGACCGCGGGGATGGCATGTTCATCATGGCCAAGCCGGAATTCCCCACGAGCTGGTTCGCCGACAGGCTGCCCGACCGATTGCTCGCCGGACTGAGACTGCACAACGCGACCCATGTCTTCGAGGCGCAATTGCGGGTGCGACTCGCCGTGACCTCGGGTGAGGTTCTCGTCGATCAGAATGGGTTCGCCGGCGCGGCGCTCGTAACCGCGTTTCGGCTCCTGGAAGCCAAGGACGCGAAAGGGGCCGATGCGGCATTGACCGTCGTCGCCAGCGATTCCTTTTATAGGGACGCCATTCGTGCCCGAGCGGACGCGAATCCGGAGGCGTATCGCCCGATTTCCGTGACCGCGATGAAAACCCAGTTGTCCGCGTGGGTGCGGCGATTGGGCGAGGTGGGCTCGACGAAGTCCGGGTTTCTCGCCGTGGCCGAAGCGATGCTCGCCATTCCGGCCGTTCGTGACGCGTCCGTCCGGTTACGGCTGTTCACCATGCTGCGCCCCGAAATAGCCCAGGCAGTCCCGCATCACTCCCAGGACCGTCTTCAGATCATCGCGCTGTTGCGTGCGTGCGAACGGCACGAGGGTGGCTTGACCGAGTTGGTCGAAATGATCCGCCTGATCGAGGGTGATACCGACTCCGTGCGACGGCTCGACGAGCTCGTCCGGGCCAGGCCGACCGAGCGGAGCGCGGGCTGACCTGCGCTGAACGTAAAGCGGTCGAAAAGTGTCGGTGGTGGGTCTTAGGCTGCGAAGCGTGGATCACGACGAACCGATGGTGCAGGCGAAGGCGCTGGTGAAGCGTTTCGGCGAGTTCGAAGCCGTGCGCGGGATCGACGTGCAGGTCAAGCGGGGCGAGGCGTTCGGGTTCCTCGGGCCGAACGGGGCAGGCAAGTCGTCGACCATGCGGATGATCGCCACCGTCTCGCCGCGGTCCGATGGCGATCTCAAGGTGCTCGGCATGGACCCGAGCGTCGACGGGCCGAAGATCCGCGCCAGGCTCGGCGTGGTCCCGCAGCAGGACAACCTCGACACCGAGCTCACCGTCCGGCAGAACCTCCAGGTCTACGGGCGCTATTTCGGCCTCTCGCGTGCGCACGTCAAGGAGAAGGCGGGGGAGCTGCTGGAGTTCGCGCAGCTGTCCGATCGCGAGAACGCCGAGGTGGAAGCGCTCTCCGGCGGCATGAAGCGCAGGCTCACCATCGCGCGCTCGCTGGTCAACGATCCCGAGCTGCTGCTGCTCGACGAGCCGACCACCGGGCTCGACCCGCAGGCCCGGCATCTGTTGTGGGACAGGCTGTTCCGGCTCAAGGCCAACGGGGTCACGCTCATCATCACCACCCACTACATGGACGAGGCCGAGCAGCTCTGCGACCGCTTGGTCGTCATGGACAACGGGCGGATCGTCGCCGAGGGCTCGCCGTCGGGGCTGATCGCCAAGTACTCCACCCGCGAGGTGCTGGAGCTGCGGTTCCCGCCTGGCGAAGCGGCGCCCGACCTGAGCCGGTTCGCCGAGCGCGTCGAGGTGCTGGCCGACCGGGCGTTGCTCTACACGCCGCAGGGGGAGGCCACCTTGGAGCGGGTGCACGCCGAGGGGCACCGGCCGGTGTCGAGCCTGGTCCGGCGCAGCAGCCTGGAGGACGTGTTCCTCCGCCTCACCGGCCGATCGCTGGTGGAGTGATGACCACCGCGCGGTCGACGGGCCGGGTGCCGGGAGCGTGGGCGGGCGCTTGGGCGCAGGTCGAGGCCTACTGGACCTGGTATCGACGCTACTGGCGGGCGACGCTGTATTCGAGCGGCCTGCAGCCCGTGCTGTTCCTCGGTGCGATGGGGCTCGGCTTCGGGTCCCAGGTGGAGGCCGGGCCCGCCACCGGCGGCCTGCCGTATCTGCAGTACATCGCGCCGTGCCTGCTGGTCGCGGGCGGGATCCAGTTCGCCGTCGGCGAGTCGACGTACGCGGTGCTGTCCGGGTTCAAGTGGCAACGGCATTTCGTCGCCGCCACCGCGACCCCGGTCAGTCCCGGCCAGGTGTGCGGCGGGCACGCGATCTGGATCGGTATCCGGCTGCTGCTGGCCGCCGTGACGTACGCGGTGGTCGCGGCGTTCTTCGGCGCCTGGGCCAATGCCGGGGTGCTGCTGGTCATCGTGATCGGCGTCTTCGCCGGGATGGCGACGGCCGCGCCGATCATGGCGTTCGCCGCGGCGACCCATGACGAGGGGGAGCGGTTCGGGATGCTGTTCCGCTTCGTGCTGATGCCGATGATCCTGTTCAGCGGCACCTTCTTCCCAATCTCCCAGCTGCCGCTGTTCCTGCGCTGGCTCACCTGGATTTCCCCGCTGTGGCACGGAAACGAGCTCGCGCGCGGAGCCATGGGCGCCGGGCCTGGACCTCTCGCGTTGCTGGGTCACTTCGCGTTCCTGTGCGCGCTGAGCGGCGCCGGCGCGTACCTCGCCCGCCGGAACTTCTACCGTCGGCTGGTGGTCTGAATGAGCATCCTCGAACAGACCGGGCGCCGCGGGCTGCTGCTGCGCGTGCTGCCCGCCGCGATGTACGCGGGCCGTGCGAGCGCGCTCGTGGAGCGGTCGATCCTCGTCTACTCCCGGATCTGGCTGATGTTCCTGTCCGGGGCGCTGGAGCCGGTGCTGTACCTGCTGGCCTTCCAGTACGGCTTCGGCAGGCTGGTCACCGAGGTCGCCGGACCCGGCGGCCAGACGATGAGCTACGTCGCCTTCGTCGCGCCCGCGCTCATGGCGTCGGCGGCGATGAACGGCGCCGTGTTCGACTCCACGTACAACATGTTCTTCAAACTCCGGCACTCCAAGCTGTACGACGCGGTCCTGTCGACCCCGATGGGCCCGTTCGACGTCGCGATCGGCGAGATCTCCTGGGCCGTGGTGCGCGGCGGCATCTACGCGCTCGGCTTCCTCGGCGTGATGGCGGTGATGGGGCTCGTCCACAGCCCGTGGGCGCTCCTGCTGGTGCCGGTCGCGCTGCTGATCTCGTTCGCGTTCGCCTCGATCGGCATGGCGGGCGCGAGCTTCCTGCGGTCGACCTCGCAGTTCGACTACATCCAGCTCGTGCTGATGCCGCTGTTCCTGTTCTCGACCACCTTCTACCCGCTGTCGGTCTATCCGGAGGCGCTCCAGATCGTGGTCCGTTGTTTCCCGCTGTACCACGGCGTCGAGCTGATGCGCGCGCTCTCGGTCGGCGTGCTCGAACCGTCCATGCTCGGCAATCTCGCCTACCTGCTGGCCATGGCCGGACTCGGCATCTGGGCCACCTCGAAGCGCCTCGGCCACCTCCTCCTGAAGTAAGAGTCGTGAGTGTTTTGACCGGTTAGAACCGGCCGCGGCACTCACGACTCCTTTGTGCCGTAAAGGATGTCGCGGCCCTGTTCCGCGGCGCGCGTGATGCTCTCGCCGACGAAAGCGGTGAAGCGGGAGATGTTCTCGAGCCGGACGCCCGCCGGGGTGTTCGCGCCGAGCACCGTGACGCCCTGCCGCGCGGTCTCGGAAAGCTGGGCGATGGTGCGGGCGCTGGCGATCATCGACTGATACCAGACGTCATCGTCGACGACGTACCGCTCGCGCCTGCGTTCGTCGCGTTCGCGCCGGATCAGGCCTTGGCCTTCGAGGAACGTGACCGCCTTCGAGATCGACGCCGGGCTGACCTGGAGCCGCTGGACGAGTTCGGCCGCGGTGAGCGTGCCGGAATCCGCCGTGTAGAGGCAGGTCAGCACCCCGGCCATCATCTTCGGCAGGCCCTGCTGGATGAGCAGCGCGACGAACGACTCCTCGTACTCGCGAACGGCGTCGGCGTCCCGGCCGTGCTCGAGCGGGGGAGAGGCCTGTCCGCGCGGCGCGGTCTGCCTGCGGCGGTGCGTGCGGCGTTCGGTGGCGTGATGCGCCAAGTCGGCGCGGTATCCCGTCGGGCCGCCGTTGCGCATCACCTCGCGCGTGATCGTCGAGGTGGGACGGTCGAGCCGCCGCGCGATCTCCGCGTACGCGAGGCCGTCGGCCACGCCCAGCGCGATCTGCTGGCGCTCCTGCTGGGTGAGCCTGCCTCCCGGCATCGCGATCTCCTTCCGGCTGAGCGCCCAGCATAGCGTTCAATTCCCAACCATTGCAACGCAACGCGGCGCGACGTTGCATTGAATTCAGATCCATTGCAACGATTGTAAGCCTTTGAACTGCCTAAACAAGAGTTCTTCGCAACGAAGCTGTTGCTCGATCTGCGAACGCAACGTAGCGTTTCCATCATCAGAAACAACGAGCACAGGAGCTGAACATCATGCAGAAGTTCGACACCCCCACCGCGATCTCCACCCTCATCGACATCCCCGCCGGGCGCGTTCAGGTCATCGCCGCCGACCGGGCCGACACCGTGGTCGAGGTCCGGCCCGCCGACGCCTCGAAGGCCCGCGACGTGAAGGTCGCCGAGCAGACCACGGTCGACTACGCGGGCGGCGTTCTGCGGATCGAGGCGAAGAGCAAGGTCCTCGGCAACACCGGTTCCGTCGAGGTGACCGTCCAGCTGCCCGCCGGTTCCCGGGTCGACGCCAAGGCCGCCGCCGCGGACTTCCGCGGTGTCGGGCGCTTCGGCGACGTCACCTTCGACGGCGCGCAGGGCTCGATCAAGATCGACGAGGCGACGAGTGCCCGCGTCACCACTCACGCCGGTGACGTCACGGTCGGCCGCCTCACCGGCCCCGCGGAGATCACCACCGAGCAGGGCTCGATCAAGATCGACGAGGCCACGCGCGGCACGGTGACCCTGAGCACCCAGTCCGGCGACGTCTCGATCGGCGCGGCCGCCGGCGTCTCCGCCTCGCTGGACGCGGGCACCTCGTACGGCCGGATCCACAACTCGCTCAAGAACAACGGTGTCGCCGACCTCGTCATCCGCGCCACCACCGCGCACGGCGACATCGCCGCCAGCAGCCTCTGAACCAGAAAGAAGACCACCACGTGAGCACCACGCAGGATTACCGGGCGGCGGAACGACTTCTCCGCCGCCCGGCCAGCCCCGGCGAACTCGTCGTCGGCGACAAGGTCAGGCCACAGTGGATCGACGGCGGCACCCGCTTCTGGTACGCGGTGAACACCGGCGCCGGTCACCGGTTCGTCCTGGTCGACCCGGCGGCGGGCACCCGCGATCCCGGCTTCGACCCGTCCGCCCTCCCGGCGGCGCAGCCGGGCAACCCGCTGGAAGTGCCTTCACCCGACGGCAAGGTCGCGGTTTCGCGGCGAGGCCACGACTTGTGGGCCCGCTCGCTCACCGACGGCCGCGAGTGGGCGCTGACCACCGACGGCGAGCCCGGCCACGAATACGGCACCGGCCCTGACTGCACGAGCAATCCCACCCTGCTGCACAAGATCGGCCTGCCACACCTGCCGCCCGCGGTGGCCTGGTCGCCCGACTCCACCAAGGTTTTGGCGCACCGCACCGACGAGCGCGCCGTCCGGCAGACCCACCTGGTGGAGGCCAGGCCCGCCGACGGCGGCGTCCCGGTCACGCACACCCAGCGCTACGCCTACCCAGGCGACGAGCACCTGCCGCTGGCGGAACTGGTCGTACTGGACGTCACCGACGGCTCGGTGGTCAGGGCGCAGGCCGAGCCACTGCTCATGCCGGTGCTCTCGCCGATCACCGCCAAGTGGGCGTGGTGGGCGCCGGACGGCGCGGCGGTCTACTACCTCGACCAGCCCCGTGACCTGCGCACCTTGACCCTGCGCCGGTTGGACCCGGCCACCGGCGCGGTCACGACCGTCCTCAGCGAGACCGGGACGACCCGGGTCGAGCCCAACCAGTGGCGGACCGATCCGCCGATCGTGCGGGTGCTCGACGGCGAGGTGCTCTGGTACTCGCAGCGCGACGGCTGGGGTCACCTTTACCGCTACGACCTCCACACCGGCGAACTCCTCGGCCAGGTCACGGCAGGCGAGTGGGCGGTGCGCCAGATCTTGCACGTCGACGAAGCCGAGCGGGCGGTGTACTTCACCGCCTCCGGCCTGGTCGCCGAGGACCCGTACCGGCGCACGGTGTGCCGGATCGGCTTGGACGGCACCGGTTTCGCCAAGCTCACCGACGACGATCTCGACCATGTCGTCACGATCCCGGACGGCATGCCGTACTTCGTCGACTCGGCGTCCACTGTGGACACCCCGCCGGTGACCACGGTGCGCGACCGCGCAGGCCGGGTGCTGGTCGAGCTGGAACGCGCCGACATCACCCAGCTCGAGGCCACCGGCTGGTCGGCGCCGGAACGGTTCCGCGTCAAGGCGGCCGACGGGGTGACCGACATCTACGGCGTGCTCTACCGGCCGCACGGCTTCGACCCCGCCCGGCGGTATCCGGTGGTGGACAACGTCTATCCCGGCCCGCAGGTCACCAGGGTCGCCCCGTGCTTCGACCCCGGCGGCATGGGACTCGACGCGGAACCCCTTGCCGCGCTGGGTTTCGTGGTCGTCGCGCTCGACGGCCGCGGCACTCCCGGCCGGAGCAAGGCGTTCCACGAGGCCAAGCTCGCCGACGCGGGCAGCCTGGTCGACCACGTCGCGGCGCTGGGGCAGCTGGCCGAGACCCGGCCGTGGATGGACCTCGACCGGGTGGGCGCGTTCGGCCACTCCGGCGGCGGGTTCGCCGCGGCCAGGGCGATGCTGGACTTCCCCGAGCTGTACAAGGCCGGTGTCGCGATGTCCGGCTCACACGACGCCCCCACCTTCAACCTCGCCTTCGTGGAGACCTACGACGGCGCGGACAACCCGGAGGCGTGGGCCCGAGCGTCCAATGTGGACATCGCGGATCGCTTGGCTGGCAAGCTCTTGCTCATCCACGGCGAGATGGACGACCAGGTGCACCCCGCTCAGACACTGCGGCTGGCCGACCGGCTCGTCGCCGCGAACAAGGACTTCGAACTGTTGATCGTGCCCGGCGCCGAGCACACGTTCATCGACTGCCTGGCCTACGTCCGCACGCGTGCCTGGGACTTCCTGGTGCGCGAGCTGATGGGGACGAAGCCGCCCGCCTACCGTCCGGCGCCGATCGTGATCGGCCCCGAGCTGCTGGCCGAGATGTTCGCCTAACCGGCGAGCGAGCGCACGGCGGGTGCGACGGCCGCCATCGCGTCGGCCATGCCGTGCCCGTAGAAACCGTTGTACCCCTCATAACCGGCGCAGTACGCGTCCTGCGTGCCGTCGCCGGTGAGGTCGTAGTCGTCGGGACACGCGATCGGCTGCGCTTGGGCGTCGAGCGTCTTGCGCAGCTGTCGCGGACCGTAACCGGGGTGCGCCGAAGCCAGCAGCGCGACCACACCGGTCACGTGCGGGGCCGCCATCGAGGTCCCGCACAGCGGCGCGTAGCCGCCGGGCACGGTCGACAGGACGCATTCGCCAGGATCGCCGCCCGGCGCCGTGACATCGATCACGCCCAGCCCGTACGAGCTGTAGCCCGCCTTGACCCGGTCGGCGCCGACGGCCGAGACCGCCACCACGTCGCGCAGCCCGGCGGGCAGCGCCTCGCAGCCGGTGGCCTTGGCCGACCCGGACCGCGGCGACGGGGTCAGGTTGACCGCCTCGTTCGTCGCCGCCGCGACGTTCAGCGTCCCGGCGGAGGTGCTGTATTCGACGGCGCGCGCGAGCACCTCTCGCACGACCCGGTGATCTTTGTTGTGCGCGCACGACAAGGCCCACGGGTCCACGAAGAAGCTGCTGTTCGTCACCTTCATGTGCTGCTTGGCCGCCCACATCAGCCCGCAGACGGCGGCTTCGGGGTCGACGTAGCCCCGGTCGTCGATCACCTTCACCGAGGCGATCCGCACGCCGGGCGCGACACCGGTGATGCCCTTGCCGTCATCGGCCGCGGCGATGGTGCCCGCGACGTGGGTGCCGTGCGCCGAGGTCGTCGGGGCCCAGGCCTTGGGGCTGGTGTCGGGCGCGCCGGTCAGGCAGCCAGCCGACTCGCCTGCCGCCAGCGCGGGCGCCAGGTCGGGGTGTGCCGGGTCGACGCCGGAGTCGAGCACGCCGACCACCACGGACCGCTTGCCGGGGTTGACGGCCCTGGCCGCGACGGCGTTGATCGCCTTCATGTCCCACTGCTCGTCGGCCCGGTCGGTGGCGGGCACCTTGGCCGGGTCGGTCTGGGGGAGTTCGGAGCGGGCGGGCGTCGGCTTCACCGCCAGGTTCTGCTGCGCCGCGAGCCGCTCGGCCTGCGCGCTGAACGCGCGGTCGGCGCCGAACCGCTCGCCGAAGCGCGGATCGGGCGAGGTCGCCACGCCGACGGCGATCTGCGGGTAGTACACGGTCGTGGCGCCACAGGCGGTGGTGATCTGCGACTCGGCCTCGGCCTCGGTGGTGCCCCGCGGGAACACGGTCACGTAGCGCAGCGCGCGCCCGGCGGAGGGGCAGGACGAAGGGGCCTCGTCGGCGACGGCGGGGCCGGTGACCAGCGCGATCACCAGCGAGGCGCAGCCCAGTGCGACCAGCGGTCGTGCCAGCACGCGCACCGCACCTCCCCACTCGATCGAATGGCCTTCCACCTGCCTGAAGCCGCACGGTAACCACCGATCGACGGGCGGACAAGCGCTGGCGGAAAGTTCGCCCGAGAGGTGGGTCGCGACTGCCCATGGTGACCTGATGGTGACTCGCCCGTGTCACCGGCCACACGGCGAGCGGTCGGTCGTGTGGGATACTCGAATCGGTCGTCAGGTCCGCAGGCGCCGCCTGCGGCGTTACGACCCGGTGAAGGACCTCGCGAGCTCCGCGCTCGTCGCTGCTTTGCAAGCGGCTCGACGAAGGCGTGGTAGGTGGGCGGCGAGGGCCCCGCCGAAGTGGACCTCAAGCCGTGCGCGGCCGCCGGAGACCCGGCGACGTCAACGGTCGAAGGCAAGGATTCCCGTCGTCGGTGACCACCACGGCGGAACGAACAGAAAGGGGCCCCTGCGCGGCCGCGTCAATGCCGGTGAAATTCGGCAGACGCGCCCGGGGGCGGAGGAGATATATGTCGAACGCGGACACACCCGCCGAGAACACCGGCGGGAATACCGCCACATCCACGACCGGTCCGCTGGACGGCCTGCCCGCCAGGATCCGCGTGCACGCGCTGGCCAAGCTGCTCGATTCGAACAGCCGCGAACTGCTCACCAAGCTCGCTGAACTGGGCGAAAGCGTCCGGAGCGCGCAGTCCAGCGTGTCCCGCGACGTCGCGATCAAGCTCGCCGAGTCGCTGGGCCTCGCAGGCGAGCCCGAGGCCGAAGTGACCCCGGTCGCCGAGCCAGAGCCCGTCGTCGAGCCGGAACCCGAGCCCGAGCCCGCCCCGAAGCGCCGGGTCGCCGCGCACGTGCCGGTCTTCGCCGCGCCGTCGCCGATCTTCCTGCCGCCGGAGCCCGCGGCCGCGAAGCCCGCGCGCAAGCCGGAGCCCGAGCTCGTCGCCGAGGCGGACGAGGACACCGAGGAAGAGCGGCCCCAGGCCGAGGGCGCCGACACCGCCGAGGACGGTGACGACTCCGGTCGCCGCCGCCGTCGTCGCGGCCGCCGTGGCCGTGGCCGTGGCAAGGGCGCCGAGGACACCGCGGGCGAAGAGGGCGAGGAGCAGTCCGAGCCCGCCGCCGAGAAGTCCGACGACGAAGACGCCGAAGCGGTCGTCGAGGTCGTCGCCGAGGAAGACGCCGAAGCCGATGCCGACGGCGGGGACGCCGAAGGCGGCAGCAAGCGCCGTCGCCGCCGTCGCCGCCGCAAGGGCGGCGAGGACGACGGTGACGTCGCCACCAGCGACGACCCGCCGAACACGGTCGTGCACACCCGCCCGGCCAAGGGCGAGGCGACCGAGCGCCCCGAGCGTGAGCGCCCCGCCCGCGACGAGGTGCGCAGCGTGCGCGGCTCGACGCGGCTGGAGGCCAAGCGCCAGCGCCGCCGTGACGGCCGCGAGGCCGGTCGCCGCCGCGCGCCGATCCTGTCCGAGGCCGAGTTCCTCGCCCGCCGCGAGTCGGTCGAGCGCGCCATGGTCGTCGCCGAGCGCGGCGAGTCCACGCAGATCGGCGTGCTGGAAGACGGCGTGCTGGTCGAGCACTTCGTGACCTCGTCGGGCACCGGCTCGATCGTCGGCAACGTCTACCTGGGCCGCGTGCAGAACGTGCTGCCCTCGATGGAGGCCGCGTTCATCGACATCGGCCGCGGCCGCAACGCCGTGCTCTACGCCGGTGAGGTCGACTGGGACGCCGCCGGCCTCGAAGGCAAGGCGCGCAAGATCGAGCAGGCACTGTCCAGTGGCGACAGCGTCCTCGTGCAGGTCACGAAGGACCCGGTCGGCCACAAGGGCGCCCGCCTGACCACGCAGATCTCGCTGCCCGGCCGCTTCCTGGTCTACGTCCCGGCCGGTGGCGCCACCGGTATCTCCCGCAAGCTGCCGGAGAACGAGCGTCGCCGCCTCAAGGACATCCTCAAGCGCATCGTCCCCGAGGACGCCGGTGTGATCATCCGCACCGCCTCGGAGGGCATCAGCGAGGAGGAGCTCGGCCGGGACGTCTCGCGGCTCAAGTCGCAGTGGGACGTCATCAAGGAGAAGGCCGACGCGAGCACCGGCAAGAAGTCCAGCGCGCCGACCCTGCTCTACGAAGAGCCCGACCTGCTGGTCAAGGTCGTCCGCGACCTGTTCACCGAGGACTTCTCCACGCTGGAGATCCAGGGGAACACGGCGTGGGAGACCATCCACACCTACGTCGAGAACGTGGCGCCGGACCTCGCCGACCGCCTCAAGCGCTACACCGGCACCGGTGACGCGTTCCACGACCACCGCATCGACGAGCAGATCACCAAGGCGCTCGACCGCAAGGTCTGGCTGCCCTCCGGTGGTTACCTGGTCATCGACCGCACCGAGGCGATGACGGTCATCGACGTCAACACCGGCAAGTTCACCGGGTCGGGCGGCAACCTCGAAGAGACGGTCACCAGGAACAACCTGGAGTCCGCCGAGGAGATCGTCCGCCAGCTCCGGCTGCGTGACATCGGCGGCATCATCGTCATCGACTTCATCGACATGGTGCTCGAGTCCAACCGCGAGCTGGTGCTGCGCCGCCTGACCGAGTGCCTCGGCCGGGACCGCACCCGCCACCAGGTGGCCGAGGTCACCTCGCTCGGCCTGGTGCAGATGACCCGCAAGAAGATCGGCACCGGCCTGCTGGAGGCCTTCTCCACCTCGTGTGAGCACTGCAAGGGCCGTGGCGTGGTCGTCACGTCCGAGCCGCAGCGCACACCGGGCGGTGGCAATGGCAACGGTGGCGGCCAGCAGCAGAACCAGCAGCAGCAGTCGTCCGGTGGCGGCGGTTCGCGCCGCTCGCGCAACCGGGGCGGCGGCAAGGCCGACGAGGCCGAGCAGCACGCCGCCGCGAAGGTGGCCGAAGTCCCGGCTGCTCCGACGCCGGAGCAGCGTGAGTCGGTCGTCTCGGCCGTGCAGGCCATCGCCAACGCCGCCAAGGCGAAGGACGAGGAGCACGCCGCGCTGAACGGCCACGCCGTCGAGGTCACCGAAGAGCCGTCACAGGAAGTGACTGCTGAGGCTACTGAGGCCGCCGAGGCCGAAGAAGCCCCCGAAACCACGGTCGAGGTGACCGAGGTGGCTGAGGCCGCCGAGGCGCCCGAGACCGAGGAGAGCACGGAAGAAGCCCAGGTGGAAGCCGCTCCGTCGGCGACTACGGACTTCATCCCCGAAGAGCCCGCTCCCGAGGTCAGCGTCCCGGCTCCGGCCGTGCGTTCGGCCAGGCGGCGGCCCCGCAGGGCGGCTTCCCGCCCGGCAGGCCCGCCGGTCAGCGCGGAGAACCCTTCGTGAACAGGGTTTGACCACCCCGGTGTGACCCCTGTGCAGCACAGCACGTAACCTGTAATGCGGCCCGCCAGTAGAGCGGGCCGCATTGTGCAGGACCTGGACCGCTCCTCCCACGGCGGGCCGTCCGCACAATCCCCCACCCGTTGTCGAGTAAGCAGGAGACTCCCGTGTCGGCGTACGCGATCGTCAAGACCGGCGGCAAGCAGTACAAGGTGGCCGTCGGCGACGTCGTCGAGGTCGAGAAGCTCGAGGGCGCGCCTGGTACCGAGCACACCTTCCCCGCCATCCTCGTTGTGGACGGCAGCGAAGTGACCACGGACGCGGACGCGTTGGCGAAGGTCTCGGTTACCGGCAAGGTCGTCGAGCAGACCAAGGGTCCCAAGATCCGCATCCACAAGTTCAAGAACAAGACCGGTTACCACAAGCGCCAGGGTCACAGGCAGAAGCTGACCCGCGTCGAGGTCACCGGCATCAACCAGTAAAGGACCCGAGCAGCCATGGCACACAAGAAGGGTGCTTCCAGCTCCCGCAACGGTCGTGACTCCAACGCCCAGCGGCTCGGGGTCAAGCGTTACGGTGGCCAGGAAGTCAACGCCGGCGAGATCCTCATCCGCCAGCGCGGCACCAAGTTCCACCCCGGCGTGAACGTCGGCCGTGGCGGCGACGACACGCTGTTCGCCCTCGCCGCCGGCGCGGTCCAGTTCGGCACGAAGCGTGGCCGCAAGACGGTCAACATCGTTCCGTCCGAGACGGTCGACGCCTGAGTTAGACCTCTGACGAGGGGTGGGGCCGGAATATCCGGTGCCACCCCTCGTTTGTTTTGTAGGTAGATCTTTTTCGTAAGCAGAGAGGCAGTTCCCATGGCGTCCCGGTTCGTTGACCGCGCGGTCATTCATCTGGCCGCGGGCGACGGTGGGCACGGCTGCGCCTCGGTGCACCGCGAAAAGTTCAAGCCGCTCGGCGGCCCCGACGGCGGCAACGGCGGCAACGGCGGCGACGTGCTCCTGGTCGTCGACCCGAACGTGCACACGCTGCTCGACTTCCACTTCCGCCCGCACGCCCGCGCCGGCAACGGCAAGCAGGGCGCGGGCGACGACCGCCAGGGCGCGGCGGGGGAGACCCTCACCATGCACGTGCCCAGCGGCACGGTCGTGATGACCGAGGACGGCGAGATCCTCGCCGACCTCATCGGCGCGGGCACCACCTTCGTCGCCGCGCAGGGCGGCCGCGGTGGCCTCGGCAACCGCGCGCTGTCCTCGAAGGCCCGCAAGGCGCCCGGGTTCGCGCTGCTCGGCGAGCCCGGTGAAGAGCGCGACCTCGTGCTGGAGCTGCGCTCCGTCGCCGATGTCGGCCTTCTCGGCTTCCCGTCGGCAGGCAAGTCGTCGCTGATCTCCGTGCTGTCCGCCGCGAAGCCGAAGATCGCCGACTATCCCTTCACGACACTCGTGCCCAACCTCGGCGTGATCACCGCGGGCGAGGTCGTCTTCACCATGGCCGACGTCCCCGGCCTGATTCCGGGCGCCAGCGAAGGAAAGGGCCTCGGCCTGGACTTCCTGCGCCACATCGAGCGCTGCGCGGTGCTCGTGCACGTCATCGACTGCGCGACCTTCGAGCCGGGCCGCGATCCGCTGTCCGATGTGGACGCGCTGGAGGAAGAACTCGCGCGCTATACGCCCGCGCTCGGCGGCGACCTGGCCGACCGGCCCCGGGTCGCCGTGCTCAACAAGATCGACATCCCCGAGGCGGCCGAGCTGGCCGAGATGGTCAAGCCCGAACTCGAAGCCCGCGGCCTGCCGGTGTTCGAGATCTCGACCGCTTCCCGCGCCGGCCTGCGTGAGCTGACGTTCGCGCTCGCCGCCGTCGTCGAGAAGTACCGCGCCGACCAGC
This sequence comes from Amycolatopsis xylanica, assembly GCF_900107045.1. Lineage (GTDB taxonomy): Bacteria > Actinomycetota > Actinomycetes > Mycobacteriales > Pseudonocardiaceae > Amycolatopsis > Amycolatopsis xylanica. The sequence goes on along the minus strand of NZ_FNON01000004.1, from coordinate 720,662 downwards.
CGGAGCCCGAGCCTGAGCAGGTCGTCGTGCGGCCGAAGGCGATCAACGAGGACGAGTTCACCGTCATCGAGGACCCGGACGAAGAGGGCGCCTTCATCGTCAAGGGCAACCGGCCGGAGCGGTGGATCCGCCAGACCGACTTCGGCAACGACGAGGCCGTCGGCTACCTCGCCGACCGCCTCAACCGGCTCGGCGTCGAGGACAAGCTCGCCAAGCTGGGCGCGCAGCCCGGCAGCCCGGTCACCATCGGCGACGTGCAGTTCGACTGGGAGCCGTCGACGCCGGGCGTCGCGGCCATGATGACCGGCCGCGGCACCGACGCCCGGCTGGAGAACAACAACCGGATCGGCGCGGCCGAGCGCAAGGAGGCCCGCCGCATCCGCCGTGACGGACCCGACGAGTTGGACGGCGAGTGAGCGCGACCCGGCAGGCGATCGTCGAGGCCCGGCGCCTGGTCGTGAAGGTCGGCTCGTCGGCGCTGACCACGGCCGGGGACGGCCTCGATGTCTCCCGGCTCGACGCGCTGGTCGACGCGCTGTGCGAGCGCATCGCCCGCGACTGCCAGGTCGTGCTGGTGTCCTCTGGTGCGATCGGCGCGGGACTCGCCCCGTTGTCGCTGGCCAAGCGCCCGCGTGACCTGCCGAGCCAGCAGGCCGCGGCCAGTGTCGGCCAGCTCGCGCTGGCGCACGCGTACGCCGAGTCGTTCGGCCGGTACTCGCTCACGGTCGGCCAGGTCCTGCTGACCTCCGACGACGTCGTCCGGCGCGCGCACTATCGCAACGCGCAGCGCACCTTCGACCGGCTGCTCGCGCTGGGTGCTGTCCCGGTCGTCAACGAGAACGACACCGTTGCCACGGAAGAAATCCGCTTCGGCGACAACGACCGTCTCGCCGCCTTGGTCGCGCACCTCATCGGCGCCGACGCGCTCGTGCTCCTGTCCGATGTGGACGCCCTGTACGACGGGGATCCCCGCGACGGTGCCACGCGCAAGATCGCCGAGGTCAACGGACCGTCCGATGTGGACGGAATCACCGTCGGCATGTCCAGCTCCGGCCTCGGCACCGGCGGCATGGTCTCCAAGCTCGCCGCTGCCCGCACGGCCGCGGGCGCTGGCATCCCGGTCCTGCTCGCTTCCGCCGCGGACGCGGGCAAAGCACTCGCCTCGGCCGACGTCGGCACCGCTTTCGCCGCCGCCGATTCCCGCCTCTCCGCGCGCCGTTTCTGGCTCGGCTACGCGGCCGACCCGAGCGGGGTCCTCAAGCTCGACGACGGCGCGGTCACCGCGGTCGTCCGTCGCCGCCGCTCCTTGCTGGCGGCCGGGATCACCGGCGTCGAAGGCGATTTCCAGGCGGGCGACGTCGTCGACCTCGCCAACCCGGCCGGTCGTGTGGTCGCGCGGGGTGTCGCCGGCTTCGACGCCGCGGAACTGCCCGAGCTCATCGGCCGCTCCAGCCACGAACTCCCCGCTGAGCAGCGCCGCGAGGTCGTCCACGCCGACGACCTAGTCCCGCTGCGCTGAGGACCGGGATAAAGCGGGCTTTATATCGGGTGCTTTCCCCGATATAAAGCCCGCTTTATCCCGTTTTGGGTCCTACTTCGCTAGTTGCTTCACGAGCCGGGTCATCTGCTCGGCGTAGGCCTCGGTGAACTCCGGCGACGTCGGATCGAGGCCGGTCGCGGCCCGCGCCACGCGCGCGAACGCGAACGGCGCGCTCGCCGTCGAAATGAGCGCGAGCAGCAGGAACCCGGGATCGAGGTCGTCCGGGAAGTCCCCGGCGGCCTGCCGGGCGCGCATGTACTCGACCTGTCGCTGCATGAACTCACGCTGCGCGTCGAAGCCGACGTCGCTGTCTTCCAGGTTCTCCCAGACGAACAGTCTCGCCGCGTCCCGGTCCGACGGCCCGACGAAGACGAACTGGCGCAGCACCTCGGCCAACGGCGTCGCCGGATCGGTGATCGCCGAGTTGTTCCGGTAGCCCGACGCGGTCAGCTCGTTGTACAGGCCTTCCTTGCCGCCGAAGTAGTACGAGATCAGCTGCTTGTTGACGCCCGCGCGGTCCGCGATGTCGCTCACGCGTGCCGCCGCGTATCCCTTCGCGCCGAACTCCGCCTTGGCGGCTTCGAGGATCTTCGCCTTGGTGCGCTCGGGGTCGCGTTGCCGCTCGGCGGGCGCTCTACGGGGAGTCACACCGGTCAGCCTAGTCGATGACTCAATCAAACAGCCAGTTGACTTAATCATCCATCCGGTTGATAGTGGTCTCACCAACGAGACCAGGGGGTAGCAATGACTTTCCACGTGGCGATCATTGGCGGCGGTACAGGTGGCCTGTGCCTGGCGCACGGGTTGCGCGAGGCCGGCATCAGCGTCGCCGTGTACGAGCGCAGCCGCACCCGCACCGAGCGCCTGCAGGGCTATCGCGTGCACCTCAACCCACACGGCGCGGCCGCGCTGCACGAATGCCTGCCGCCGAAGCTGTGGCGGCGGTTCGTCGAGACCACGAGCAAGCGCGGCGGCGACTACGTGTTCCTCACCGAGCAGCTGGCCGAGCTGATGAGGATCGAGAGCGAGCTGAGTTCCAGCCCGGATCCGGTCAACGCGCATCACGGCGTCAGCCGGATCACGCTGCATCAGGTGCTGTCGTCGGGGCTCGAAGACGTGCTGCACTACGACAAGACGTTCTGCCGTTACGAGCAAAAGGATCGCGTGCTCTGCCACTTCGAGGACGGCACCACCGCCGAGGCGGACCTGGTCGTCGGCGCGGACGGCGCGAACTCGCGGGTGCGCAAGCAGTTCCTGCCGCACGCGAAGCGCGTCGACACCGGGATCCGGGCCATCGCGGGGAAGTTCCCACTCACCGACGAGACGCGCAAGCTGGTGCCCGAGCGGCTGATCGACGGTCCCAACAGCGTGTTCCCGCCCCATGGCTGCGGCTTCTTCACCGCGCCGCACGAGTTCGACGGCGGCGAGAACGACGGCTCGGCCGAGGTCGACGACGTGCTGTTCGACAACACCGGCAGCTACGTCATGTGGGCCTACGGCGCGAGCGCGAAGCGATACGCCGCCGGTCTGTCCGAAATGGACGGCGCGGCGTTGAAGCGGGCCGTGCTCGAGCAGATCGAGGCGTGGCACCCCGCCTTCGTGCGCATGGTCACCGAGTCGCCGGAAGGCACGATCACGCTGATGCGGATCATGACCTCGGAGCAGGTCGAGCCATGGCCGACCTCGTCGGTCACCCTGCTCGGCGACGCGATCCACAGCATGACGCCGATGCGCGGCATCGGCGCCAACACCGCGCTGCGTGATGCGCAGCTGTTGTGCCGCAACCTGGTCGCGGCCTCCTTCGGCGACATGACCGTCACAGAAGCCGTTTCCCTGTACGAGAACAAGATGCGTGACTACGGCTTCGAGGCGGTGCGCACGTCACTGAAGGCGGCCGAGCAGTTCGTGTCGGAGAACCGCGTCGGCCGCACCATGGCGAAGGGCATGTTCCGCTTCATCGAGGCGGTGCCGCCGTTGAAGCGGCGCATGTTCGCCGATCAGAAGGACTAGAGACGCTGCGGCGTCTCGATACCGAGCAGCGAGAGCCCAAGCACGAGAGCGTCCGAGGACAGGCGGGCCAGCGAAAGCCTGGACTTCCTGACCTCGGCGTTCTCCTCCTTGAGCACGTTGCAATGCGTGTAGAACTGGGAAAACGCCGTCGCGAGGTCGTAGAGGTACGTGCACAGCTTATGAGGCGCGTAGCTCTCCAGCGCGGTTGCGAAAGCGCTGGGGAACCGCAGCAGCGTAAGAACCAGCTCACGTTCCTGAGGCTCGGTAAGCAGGATCGGCCCGCCGTCTTCGTCGGACTTGGCGAGGATGCTCCGGCCGCGCGCGTTGGCGTACTGGAGATAGACGTTGGTGTTGCCCTCCATCGCCAGCATCCGGTCATAGCTGAAGGTGTAGTCCCGCTCGCGGTCACTCGACAGATCGGCGTACTTCGCCGCGCCGATGCCGATAGCGCGCGCCACGGCGGCCTGTTCGGCTTCGGGCAGCGTGCTCCGCTCGGCGACGATCGCGGCGGCCCGGTCGACGGCCTCGGTCAGCAGCTCGACCAGCCGGATCGACTTGCCCGCCCTGGTCTTCATCATCTTGCCGTCTTCGCCCAGCACGGACCCGAAGCCGAGATGTTCGGCGTGATGCTCGCCGGTCAGCCAGCCCGCCTGGCGGCAGACGGCGAACAGCATCGCGAAGTGCTGGGCCTGCGGGGTGCCGACGACGTACAGCAGGTCGGTCGCGCCCCGTTCGCCGGTCCAGTACCGGAACGTGGCGAAGTCGGTGGCCGCGTACCCGTAGCCGCCGTCCCGTTTCCGCACGATCAGCGGCAGCCGGTCACCTTCCCGGTTGGTGAAGCCCTCCGGAAACACGCACACCGCGCCGTCGCTGATCTCGGAGATGCCTTCGAGCGCTTCCACGACGCCGTCGAGATACGGGTTGTAGAAGCTCTCGCCGTAGACGTCTTCCCGAGTGAGCCTGACGCCGAGCAGTTCGTAGACCTCGTCGAAGTGCTTGAGTGATTCATCGACCAGCTGCTGCCAGCGCCGCAGCGTCGGCTCGTCACCGCTTTGCAGCAGCACGACCCGTTTCCGAGCCCGGTCGGCGAATTCAGGGTCGGCGTCGAACCGGGCCCTGGCCTCGCGATAGAAGGCGTTGAGGTCGGCGATGTCGCCGGTGACCTCCGGCAGATGCTCGATGAGCATGCCGAACGGCGTGCCCCAGTCGCCGAGATGGTTGTGGGGGAGCACCTCGTGCCCGGCGAACCGCAGCATCCTGGCGAGCGCGTCGCCGATGATGGCCGAGCGCAGATGCCCGACGTGCATTTCCTTCGCGACGTTCGGGCTGCCGTAGTCGATCGCGATCCGCCGCGGCTTTGCCTCGGTCACCCCGAACCTGGGATCATCGAGCAACGCGTTCGCCTTGTCCTGCAAGGCTTCCGTGCCCAGCACGAGATTGACGAACCCCGGCCCGGCGACGGTCGCCTCACCGATCAGGTCATCGGAATCCAGCTGCTCGACGAGCTGCGCGGCGATCTCCCTCGGCGCCTTGCCGAGCTTCTTGCCCAGGCTCATCGCGCCGTCGCATTGATAGTCGACACCGGCGCGAGCGGACGGTCGGACCAGTGCCTCTTCGTGAGTGAGCACCAATCCTGTCGCCGCTTGGATGGCACGGGTGACCCGCCCAGCCAGCTCCATGCCGAGGTCGCTGTTCATGCGCGCACCGTAGCCGGTGGTGACACTGAGGTCGAATCGTTTACCTGAGCTCGCTGGCTTTCGTCTCGGGCAGCCGCGAGATCACCACGAACGCGATGGCCGCGCCCGCGGCGACGTACCAGAAGAACACCGTCGACAGGCCCGCGTTCGACAGCAGCTTGATGACCAGCGGCGCGGTCCCGCCGAACAACGCGACCGTCAGGTTGTACCAGGCGCCGATCCCGAGCCCGCGCAGCTCGGTGGGGAACAGCTCGCTCATGATCGCGGGCGCGATCGAGGTCATCGCCGTGTACAGCGCCAGCCCCACGCAGAAGACGACCAGCAGGTTCCAGAACCCTGGCTTGACCAAAGTGGACAGCGGCACGATCACGATCGCCGTCGCCGCCGACCACACCAGCAGCTGCGGCTTGCGCCCGATCCGGTCGGCCAGCGCGCCCATCGGGTACTGCAACGCCACGAACATCGCGGTCGCGATGGACAGCGCGAGGAACACGTCCACCGCGTCGGCCTTACGAGTGGTGACCGCGAACGGCGTCAGCGCGCTGAAGAAGGTGTAGTAGCAGAGCGTCGACAGCATGGAGACACCAATGACCTGGCCGACCGCCTTCGGGTGCTCTTTGATGGTGAGCAGCAAGGGGTGCTTGACCTTCTCGGCCTTCTCCCGGTTCCGCTCGAACTGCTCGGTCTCGGCCAGGCTCCGCCGCAGCCACAGCCCGATCAGGCCGAGGATCCCGCCGAGCAGGAACGGGATCCGCCAGCCGTACGAGCTCAGATCGGCCTTGCTCATCGTCTTGGACAGGACGAATCCCAGCACCGACGCCACCAGCACGGCCGACCCGGTCGAGATGTAGAAGAACGCCGAGTACCGGCCCCGCCGTTCCTTCGGCGCGATCTCGGCCAGGTACGCCGACGCGTTCGACACCTCGCCGCCGAGCGAAAGCCCCTGCGCGACCCGCGCGAGCAGCAGCAGGATCGGCGCCAGCCACCCCACCTGCGCGAACGTCGGCAGCAGCGCGATCGCCACCGACCCGCCCGCCATCAGCACGATGGTGAGGATCATCGCGGGCTTGCGCCCCTTCAGATCCGCGAACCGCCCGAGCAGCACTCCGCCGAGCGGCCGGAAGAAGAACGCCAGCGCGTACGTCGCGAAGGTGTTGATCTGCGCCAGCGCGTCATTGCCCGCCGGGAAGAACGCGGTGGCGAAGTAGATGCTGAACGTCGCGTAGATGGTCCAGTCGAACCACTCGAGCGCGTTCCCCACACTCGCCGCGAACAGCTTCCGCACCGGCAGCCGATGCTCGACCTGTGTCTCAACCACCACGTCCGGCCACCTCCACGTTCAGTGGTCGGCACTTTGCCAGATGCCCCACTATCCGGGAAGTGCTTGACCGGCCGTCATTTACCCCGGTCGTGGCGGAGGCTGGCCGCGTCGCGGCGCAGCCGGTCCGCGCGTTCGGTGATGGCGGTCACCTGGTCGGCCAGCGCGCCGTGCCGCTCGGTCAGATGCGGTTGCGCGTCGTTCAGCGGGGCGAGCAACGCGGCGGCGTCGTCATCGCCGAGCGCGGCGCCGAGCCGGTCGGCGCTGCGCTGGGCCGCCGTGCCCAGCCCGCCGAGCGCGCTGACCTGACCGGCGAGTTTCCGCAGCGTCGCCGAGTTCTCGCGCGCCCACGCCGCCACCGCGCGGTCCCCCGCGCGCTTGTCGCGCTGCGCGTCGACCCGCGCCTCGCCGGTGGTCTCACCGGTGACGGAAGGCTGCAGCCGCAAATACCGGCGTTCGGCGGCTTGGCGGCTCGCCACCCCGAGTGCCGGTGCCAGCGCCGCCCAGCTCGTGCCGCTGGTGCGGGCGGCGGTGATCAGCTCCGGCTCCCAGGTCGCCAGCTCATCGCGCAGCAGGCGCAAGGTGGTCAGCGCCCAGAGCAGCTGTTCGGCGTCCGCTTCGCCGGCTCGCACGCTCTGGATCTCAGTCAGTGCTTCGAGTGGATCCATGATTGTCATCCTTTTGACGACTTCCTACTTGTCATCGTTTGGATGACATGTTAGAACAGTAGTGCGTGTTGACACCAGACCGGACAACAGGAGGTGGAACCCGATGTTGATGCGCACCGACCCGTTCCGCGACTTCGACCGCTTCGCCCAGCAGGTCTTCGGCTCCACGGGCACCTGGTCGAAGCCCGCCGTCATGCCGATGGACGCCTACCGCGCCGGCGACGAGTTCGTGGTCTGCTTCGATCTCCCTGGCGTGGACCCGTCGGCCATCGAGCTCGACGTCGAACGCAACGTCCTCACCGTGAAGGCCGAACGCCGGCCGCTGCCGAGCGGTGACGACGTGCAGATGCAGGTCTCCGAGCGGCCGCTGGGCGTGTTCTCCCGCCAGCTCTTCCTCGGTGACACCCTCGACACCGAGCACATCGACGCCGCCTACGACGCGGGTGTGCTGACGCTGCGCATTCCGATCGCGGAGAAGGCGAAGCCGCGCCGCATCGCCATTTCGCAGGCCGAAGAGCGCAAGGAGATCAAGGCGTGAGTGCTCGGGTGGCCGCGCCCGCCGGTGCGGCCACCCGGCCTTCGCTCTGTCCCCCGCGCACGGAAAGCGATCTGCACCAGTGACCCACTCGATCGACCTGAGCCTCGATGATCCCGTTGTCTCCCTGGGACTACGCGAGTATCTGAGCGCGGTCGCGGCCAGGCTGGGTGTCGGACTGGAGTCCTGCACCATCGACTGCGACCTGCCGCGCTCGGCCTATCTCGCGCTCGACTGGCGGCTCGACCGGTTTCCCGGCCGCGACCTGGCCCTGCTCTGGGATGAGCGGCACGGCTGGGCCGCCGCCATCGAAACCCATTCCGGCGAAGACCTCATCGTGCTGAGCTACCTCGGCGGCGAGTCCGTGGTGCCCGCACCGGACGAGGTCGCCCGGTTCGTCGCCGCGTTGCGCGCCGACGACCACACCGCGGGCCGCCCTGACCCGCCCGCCATCCGCGAAGCGGGCCCCGGCCTCGCCGAGGAACTCCGTGTTTGGTCGTGAGTGGTACGGCCGGTTCTAACCGGCAATACCACTCACGACTCACTCAAGCCGTTGTCGCCAAAGCGAAAGGCAGCACCGCGGGCGCACCGGCCTGCCGCAGCAGGCGCGCGCCGAGCGTCATCGTCCACCCGGTGTCGATGAAGTCGTCCACCAGCAGCACCGGCCCGTCGAGAGAGGCGACCCGCGCGGCCACGTCCGCGGGCAGGCTCAGCCGCCGCCACAGGTCCGCCAGCCGCTGCGCGCTGTTCGCCTGCCGCGGCGGCGGGCCGTCGGCGGCGAGCGTGCCGAGGTACTCCAGCCTGCCGATGGCCGAAAGCCGTAGCGCCAGGTCGTCGCCGAGTGTCGGCCGGGTGACCGACGGGATCCCGACCACGGCCACCGGCCGCTGCTCCCACTTCCACGACGCAAGCACCGCGACGCAGGCGTCGAACACCGAATCCGGCACCTCGCCGTCGCCTGCCGAGGGCCCGACCAGCTCGCGCAGCCGCGTGCCCCAGCCGACGTCGGTCAACCGGCCCAGCGCCCGTCCCGGCGCGGCCTGATCACCGGCCGGGATCTTGCCGGACAACGGAACGCCGAGCCCGGACATTCCCGTCGGCCACATCTTGCGCGGGTCGGCATCCACGCCCGGTCGCTGCAGCCGCTGCTCGGTCGAGCGCACCGACTCGGCGGAAACCGTTGCCTGCCAATACTCTCCGGTGCAGTTGTCGCATCGGCCGCAGGGCGCGGCCTCGGGGTCGTCGAGCTGACGGCGCAGGAACTCCATCCGGCAGCCGGGGGTCTGCTGGTAGTCCAGCATCGCCTGCTGCTCGGCGTTCCTGGCGACGGCGACGCGCTCATACCGTTCCGCCTCGTAATTCCACGGCTGACCCGTGCTCTCCCAGCCGCCCTTGACGCGGCGCACGGCACCGTCGACGTCAAGCACCTTGAGCACCATTTCCAGCCGTGACCGGGAAAGTTCGACCATCGGCTCCAGCGCGGCCGTCGACAGTGGACGGTCGGCGCCGGCCAGCGCGGTGAGCACCTGCGTGACCCTGGCCTCGCTGGGGAAGGCGAGCGAGCCGAAGTAGGCCCAGATCTCCCGGTCTTCGCTGCCGGGCAACAGGATCACCTCGGCGCGCTGCACACCACGGCCCGCACGGCCGACCTGCTGGTAGTACGCGATGGGGGAGGACGGCGCGCCGAGGTGCACGACGAAACCCAGGTCCGGCTTGTCGAAACCCATGCCCAGCGCGGAAGTCGCGACCAAGGCCTTGACCCGGTTGGCCAGCAGGTCGTCCTCGGCGGCCGCGCGGTCGGCGGGCTCGGTCTTCCCGGTGTACGCGGCGACGGTGTAGCCGCGGTCGGCCAGCAGGCTCGCGACGTCGTGCGCCGCCGCGACGGTCAGCGTGTAGATGATCCCGGAGCCGGGCAGCTCGTCGAGATGTTCGGCGAGCCACGCCAGCCGTGCCTGCGCGGTCGGCAGCGCGCAGACGGCCAGCCGCAGGCTTTCGCGGTCGAGCGGTCCACGCAGGACGAGCGTGTCCGTGCCGGTGCCGATCCCGAGCTGATCGGAGACGTCGGTGACCACCCGGTCGTTGGCCGTCGCGGTGGTGGCGAGCACCGGCACGCCCTCGGGCAGATCGGTGAGCAGCGTGCGCAGGCGCCGGTAGTCCGGCCGGAAGTCGTGGCCCCAGTCGGAGATGCAGTGCGCCTCGTCGACGACCAGCAGCCCGGCGGTGGCGGTCAGCTTCGGCAGCACGGTGTCGCGGAAATCGGGATTGTTGAGCCGTTCCGGGCTCACCAGCAGCACGTCGACCTCGCCGCCCGCGATGAGCGCCTGCACGGTGTCCCACTCCTGCACGTTGGCGGAGTTCATCGTGGTCGCGTGGATCCCGGCGCGCGCGGCGGCCGCGATCTGGTTGCGCATCAGCGCGAGCAGCGGCGAGATGATCACCGTCGGCCCGGCGCCCTGCTCACGCAGCAGCGCGGTCGCGAGGAAGTACACCGCCGACTTGCCCCAGCCGGTCCGCTGCACCACGAGCGCGCGCCGCCGGTGCGCGACGAGCGCCTCGATGGCGGTCCACTGGTCTTCGCGCAGCGTCGCCGACTCGCCTGCCAAAGCCTGCAGGAGAGTCTCGGCCCGCTCGCGGAGTGCGTTGGTGTCCACACTGCAGGCTTACCCCATGGGTCCGACAGTTCCTATTCGGGGCATGCCTGTGACCCAGATCACAATCTCGCGGAACGTCATAGAACCGGGCGGCGGCACTCTCCCTCACGTGTAGGCCCCGCAAGGGTGATTGCACCCGACGGTTCCCCCAGGCCGCCGGTCGAGCGCGGTGCGTGGGGAAGCCTTTACCGGGGAGCGGGGAGGCCACACCACGCACCGCGTTTCCGGCTCGGACCGCTTCGCGCCCGCCACCGCGGTCATTTAGGCTGCGCTCTCATGTCACCACGGCGGATCGGGGTCATGGGCGGCACTTTCGACCCCGTGCACCACGGCCACCTGGTCGCGGCCAGTGAGGTTCAGTCGCGCTTCGGCCTCGACGAGGTGATCTTCGTCCCCACCGGCCAGCCGTGGCAGAAGAGCGATCGCGTCGTCACCAAGGCCGAGGACCGCTATCTGATGACGGTCATCGCGACCGCGTCCAACCCCGTCTTCTCGGTCAGCCGGGTCGACATCGACCGCGGCGGCCAGACCTTCACGGTCGACACCCTGCGCGATCTGCACGCCGAGTATCCCGAAGACCAGCTCTTCTTCATCACCGGCGCCGACGCCCTCGAACAGATCCTGACCTGGCGAAACGCCGACGAGCTCTTCGACTTCGCGCATTTCATCGGCGTCACCAGGCCTGGCTACCGGCTCAACTCGCACCATCTGCCCAGCGGCAAGGTGAGCCTGATCGAGGTCACCGCGATGGCGATCTCGTCGACGGCCTGCCGCAAACGCGTCGAGAAGGGCGAGCCGGTCTGGTACCTCGTTCCCGACGGTGTCGTGCGCTACATCGACAAGCGCCGCCTCTATCGCGCCGACCAGTAGCTTTCGGGCTCGTCGGACCGGCCCGGTACCCTCAGCGGGCATATCCGAATACCCGAGGGAGCACTGTGGTAGCCACGTCCGAGGCACGAAAGCTGGCCATAGCGGCCGCCCACGCGGCGGCGGACAAGAAGGCCAGCGACGTCGTCGTGCTGGATGTGTCCGACCAGCTCGTCATCACCGACGCCTTCGTCATCGCCTCCGCGGCCAACGAACGCCAGGTCGGCTCGATCGTCGACAACGTCGAAGAGAAGCTCCGCATGGAGGGCCACAAGCCGGTCCGCCGGGAAGGCGCCCGCGAGGGCCGCTGGGTCCTGCTGGACTACGTCGACGTCGTCGTGCACGTCCAGCACCAGGAGGAGCGCTCGTTCTACGGCCTGGAGCGGCTGTGGAAGGACTGCCCCCAGATCGAGGTCGAAGGCCTGGAGATCGCACCCGCCGAGGAGGACGCGGCCGAGGGGCAAGGGGCGTAGTGACCGTGAAGCGCCTGGTGCTGTGGCGGCACGGCGAGACCGACTACAACGCCGCCGGCCGGATGCAGGGCCACCTGGACTCGGCGTTGACGCCGATCGGCTGGAACCAGGCGCGTTTCGCCGTGCCCGCGCTGGCGCGGTTTTCCCCCGACCTGGTCATCGCGTCCGACCTGCGTCGGGCCACCGACACCGCCACGGTGCTCACCGAGGGCATCGGTGTCCCGCTGCGCATCGACAAGCGGCTCCGCGAGACGCATCTCGGTGAGTGGCAAGGTCTTACCGGCGAACAGGTCGACGAGGCGTACCCGGGTGAGCGGCAGCGCTGGCGCCTGGATTCGACCTGGGCGCCGCCGGGCGGCGAGTCCAGAGTGGACGTCGCCAACCGCTCGCAGGAGGTCGTGCTCGACCTGCAGCGTGACGGCAGCGAGCCGGACGACACAGTGCTGCTCGCCACGCACGGCGGCTTGATCATCGCGCTGACCGCGCGGCTGCTCGGCCTGCCGATCGCGACCTGGCCGACGCTAGGCGGTATCGCGAACTGCCACTGGGTCGAGCTCGGCAGACGCGACGGGATCTGGCGGCTGCACGCCTACAACGCCGGGATGACCGGTTAACGACCGCAGGTCGCCCCGCCTGCTGGTCTTCGGCGACTCGCTCTGCTTCTACGGGCCCGACGGCGGACTCCCGGCCGACGACGCGCGGATCTGGCCCAACGTCATGGCCGAGGCGCTGGGCGGCAGCGCCGATCTGGTCGCAGGCCTCGGCTGGACGGCCCGCGACGCGTGGTGGTCGCTCACCGGCGACCCGCGTGTCTGGGCGGAGCTGCATCACGCCGACGCCGTCGTCTTCGCGGTGGGCAGTATGGACACGCTGCCGTCGCCGCTGCCGACCTATCTGCGGACGGGCCTGCGTTATCTGCGGCCCGACCCGCTTCGCCGGGTCGTCCGCAAGACCTATCTGGGTGCGCAACCCTGGCTTGCCCGGCTGACGCGGGGGAGACCCGCGGTGTTGCCCGCGAAGCTGACCGTTCACTATCTCGACACGGCCGTCGGCGCGTTGCGCGTGCTGAGGCCGACATTGCCGATCATCGGCATGCTGCCCAGCGTCCACCGCGCCGCCTCCTACGGCCGCGTGCACACGGCCAGGGCGGGGGCCACCGCGGCGATGACCGCGTGGTCGCGGAAGGCGGGCGTGCCGATGCTCGAGCTGGCTTCGGTGGTCGGCGAGCACGTGCTGAGCGGGCGCGGCAATCCCGACGGCATGCACTGGGGCTGGGAAGGCCACACCGACGTCGGCCATGCCATGGCCGACCTGATCAAGCCATTGCTGCCCTCGGCACCGTAGGCTGACCGCGTGCCGGTCGCCGTTGTCACGGATTCCACAGCCCACCTGCCGGAGGGCTTCGCAGACCGGCATTCGATACGGGTCGTCCCGCTGCATGTCCTCATCGACGGCGTCACCGCGCTCGACGGCGTCGAAGTCGGCCCCGTGGCGCTCGCCGAGGCGCTCGGCACCCGCAAGATCGTCACCACGTCACGGCCGACTCCCGGTGAGTTCGTGGCCGTTTTCCGGCAGGCGCTCGCGGACGGCGCGGACGCGGTCGTCTCGGTGCATCTCTCGCGTGAGCTGTCCGGCACCTGGGAAGCCGCCGTGCTGGCCGCCCAGGAGGTCGGGCCCGACCGGGTGCGCATCGTCGACTCCCGCACCACCGCGATGGGCCTGGGTTTCGCCACCCTCCACGCCGCGAACGCCGCCGCCGACGGCGCGTCACCGGCCGAGGTGGAAGCCGCCGCGGTCGCGGCGGCCCGGTGCTCGGAAACCCTGTTCGTGGTGGAGACGCTCGAACATCTCCGGCGAGGCGGGCGGATCGGCCCGGCGGCCGCGTTGCTGGGCACCGCGCTGGCCGTCAAACCGGTGCTGCACATGGCGGAGGGCCGCATCCTGCCGCTGGAGAAGGTCCGCACGATGAACCGCGCGATCGCCAGGCTGGTGGAACTGGCGGTCAACGCCGCGGGTTCGGACGACGTCGAACTCGCCGTGCACCATCTCGCTTCCCCCGAGCGGGCCGTGGAACTGGCGAACCGCCTCGAGGAACGGATCCCGCGTTCCGGCGGCTGCGTGGTTTCCGAACTCGGCGCGGTCATCGGCGCCCACACCGGCCCCGGCGTCTTGGGCGTTGTCGTCCAGCGCATGACCAAAACCCTTTAGCCACAACGCTTTCTGCCGTCGCTGACCGGTGCTCCCGCTCGTATAGCACACCACCCCGACAAAAACCCCCGCCAGCGCCCCGCCCCTCCCCGACTTGTCCACATCCACCCACTTATCCACAGCGCCCGCCCTCCTCACTGGCCCCGCCCACCCCAAGCCCCCTAACGTCGATCGTGTGTTCGACCGATCCGCCCGTGAACCGGGCTCACCCCAGTTGGTCCAGCTGGCCGCACAGGCCTCGTCGCGAGCCGAGGCCGCGGACCAGGAAACCCGAATCCACCCCGCTCGCGGGACACCCGCTGGCAGGCTGATCGAGCGATGGCTGCCCGCTTCGGTGGCCGGTGCGCCCGGCTCCGTCCGCCGTCGCCGGCTCGCGGTCGCCGCCGCGCTCGCCGGTGTGGTGAGCGTCGTGCTCACCAGTGTCGTGCTGCTCGGTGATCCCGAGCCGCACGAGAGCCCGCCCGCGTTGCCGTCCGCGAGCCCGGTCGCCGCGAAGGCCGTGGTGGCCCCGCCGCCGGAGCTGGTGGTCAGCGTCGTCGGCAAGGTGGCCAATCCCGGACTGGTCACGGTGCCCGCGGGAGCCCGCGTCGCCGACGCGGTCGCCAAGGCGGGCGGTCCCTCGCCCGGCGTCGACCTCGCCGGGCTCAACCTGGCGCGCAAGCTCGCCGACGGCGAGCAGATAGCGGTCGGCGTCCCGGTGCCCGCCGGCGCCGCCCCCTCGGACGGCACGCCGTCCAAGGTCGATCTCAACACCGCCACGGCCGAGCAGCTGGACACCTTGCCCGGCGTCGGCCCGGTGATGGCTAAGCGCATTCTCGAGTGGCGCACGAAGCACGGCCGGTTCACCTCGGTCGAGCAACTGCGCGACGTGGATGGCATAGGAGAAGGGAAATTCTCGAAGCTGCGTGACCAGGTGGGTGTGTCATGAAACCTCCGAAGCTCGGGACCAAGCCCGAACCGGCGGACACCCATCACGACCTCAGGCTGGTTCCGGCGGCGATCTCGATCTGGCTGGGCACCCTCGCCTGCGCGATGTTCGGCTGGTGGATGGCGCTGGTCTGCGGCGCGCTCTCCGCACTGACCGCGATCGTGGTCATCGTCAGGTTCCGGGGCCGTGATCCGACCTTCTTCGCCATGGGCGCGGCCCTGCTCGTGTGCGGGCTCGTGATGGCCTGCCCGCTCGCCATCCGGCTGCTCCGCGCGGAGCAGGACGCGGTCCGCCCGCTCGCGGCCCGTGGTGACACGGCGGTGGTCAGGGTGGCACTGACCGACCGTCCGCGCCCGATCCGTGGCGCGGGGTTCGCGGGCATGCAGGCGGGCGTCCGGTCGGTGCTGCTGGCGGCGGAGCTCGAGCGGGTCGAGGTCGCCGGGCGCCCGGTGGCCTCGACCGGGCGGGTGCTGCTGATCGCGCCGGTCGCGGGCTGGCTGGAACTGCTGCCCGGCCAGCGCGTGACCACCACCGGTGTGCTCGCGCCGCCGACCCAGGGCGCCTCGCTCACGGTCGCCGTGGTGTCGGTGCGCGGGCCGCCGGTGGAGGTGAGCGGCGCGCCTTGGTGGCAGCGGGTGGCCGAGACGATGCGAGCCGGGCTGAGAAAGGCATGCCAAGGCCTGTCAGAGGAGGCCGCCGGTCTGCTGCCGGGGCTCGCGGTCGGCGACACGAGCGCGCTGTCGCCGCGGGTGGAACGCGAGTTCCTCACCGCGGGGATGACGCACTTGACCGCCGTCAGCGGGAGCAACGTCGCCATCGTCTGCGGTGCGATTCTGGTGCTGCTGCGGGTTTTCCGGCTCGGGCCACGGTTCTCCGCCGTGGCGGCGGGTGCGGCGCTGGCCGGGTTCGTGGTGCTCGCCGGGCCGGACCCGAGTGTGCTGCGGGCCGGGGTGATGGGCGGGATAGGCCTGCTCGCGCTGGCGCTCGGCCGGTCGGGCTCGGTGCTGTCGGCGTTGTCGGTCGCCGTGTGCGGGCTCCTGGTCTACGACCCGGCCATGGCCGTGAACCTCGGGTTCGCGCTGTCGGTGCTGGCCACGGCCGGGCTGGTGCTGCTGGCGCCACGCTGGGCCGAGACGCTGACCAGGCGCGGCGTGCCCGCCGGGATCGCGGCCGGGCTGATGGTGCCGCTCGCCGCCTTCGTCGTGACGGCGCCGGTGCTGGCCGGGATGGCGGGCAGGCTCAGCCTGGTGTCGGTGGTGGCCAACGTGGTCGCGGCGCCGGTGGTCGCGCCCGCGACGGTGCTCACCGTGTTCGCGACGGTCGTGGCGACCTGCTGGCCCGGTGCGGCGCACGTGCTGGTCATGCTGGCCGAGCCGGAGACGAACTGGCTGATCGCCGTCGCGAGGCACGCGGCCCGCGCGCCCGGCGCGGTCGTCCCGTGGCCTGGCGGCTGGGCGGGCGGCGTGCTCGCGGTGGTGGTACTGGTGGCGATCTGGCTGGTGCTGCGGCGCCGCAAGTCACGGATCGCGCTGGCGGTGCTCTTGACCGTGGTGCTGCTGGTGTTCGTGCCACCACGACTGGTCGCGCCGTCGTGGCCGCCGGGGAACTGGGCGATGGTCACCTGCGATGTCGGGCAGGGAGACGCGGTCGTGCTGGCGACGGACGAGCCCGGCCGCGCGGTGCTGATCGACACCGGCCCGGAGCCGGGACCGGTCGACGAATGCCTGAAAAGGCTTGGTGTGGAAAGGATTCCGCTCGTGATCATCAGTCATCTGCACGCTGACCACATCGGCGGGCTCACGTCGGTCTTCGACGGCCGCTCGGTCGGCGCGGTCGCCGTCGGACCGGGCCGCGCACCGGGCTGGGCCTGGCGCCAGGTCGAAGAAACCACGCGACGGCACGGGATTCCGCTCGCCGAGCTCACCATCGGCCAACGCCTGGAGTGGCCGGAGCTCGCGATCGATGTGCTGGGCCCGCACTACGTCACCCAGCGCGGCGCCGATCAGCAGGACGGCACGGCGATCAACAACGCCTCGGTTGTGCTGCGAGCGCAAACGGCGGCGGGCAAGGTGCTTCTGACCGGCGATGTGGAACTCGCCGCCCAAGCCGACCTGCTGGAGGACGGTGACGCATTACGCGCCGATGTGCTGAAGGTCCCGCACCATGGCTCACGCTATTCGCTGCCGCAGTTCCTCGCGGCCGTCGCGCCCCGCGTCGCGATGGTCAGTGTGGGCGCGGGCAACCGATACGGCCATCCCGCGAAGTCCACTTTGGACACCCTGGCCGCGGTGGGCGCCTTGGTGACCAGGACCGACGCCGACGGGGACGTGGCCGTGCTCGCGGACCAGGGCGGCCCGGCGGTGTCGCGCCGCCGGGGCCCCGGTCCGTGAATCAGCGGTTCCGGAGCGCCTCGCGCACGGCGTCTGCGGACGGCGCCACGGTGGCCAGCGGGCCGATCTTGCCTTCGACGGCGTCGAGGGTCTTGAGGCCGTCGCCGGTGATGAGCAGCACGGTCTCGGCGTCCGGGTCCAGCTTGCCGGTCTCGATGAGCTTCTTCGCCGTGGCCACGGTGACGCCGCCCGCGGTCTCGGTGAAGATGCCCTCGGTGCGGGCGAGCAGGCGGATGCCCTCGACCACCTCTTCGTCGCTGACGTCCTCGATCGCGCCGCCGGTGCGGTTGACCACGTCGAGCACGTACGGGCCGTCGGCCGGGTTGCCGATGGCCAGCGAGCGGGCGATCGTGTCCGGCTTGACCGGCTGCACCGTGTCGTGGCCCGCGCGGAACGCGGCCGAGACGGGCGAGCAGCCGGTGGCCTGCGCGCCGAATACCTTGTACGGGCTCGCCTCGACCAGGCCGAGCTGCCCGAACTCACGGAAACCCTTGTCCACCTTGGTCAGCTGGGAGCCCGAGGCGATCGGCACCACGATCTGCTCGGGGATGCGCCAGCCCAGCTGCTCCGCGACCTCGAAAGCGAGCGTCTTGGAACCTTCCGAGTAGTACGGCCGCACGTTCACGTTGACGAACGCCCAGGTCTCGTTCTCGGCGGCCAGCTGGGTCGCCAGCCGATTGACGTCGTCGTAGTTGCCGTCGACCGCGATCAGCGCGCCGTCGTACACGGCGGTGGTGAGGATCTTGGCCTTTTCCAGCGTCTTCGGGATGAGCACGACCGAGTCCCAGCCCGCGCGGGCGGCGGCCGCCGCGACGGCGTTGGCCAGGTTCCCGGTCGACGGGCAACACAGCGTGGTGAACCCGAACTCGCGGGCGGCGGCCAGCGCCACCGCGACGACGCGGTCCTTGAAGGAGTGCGTCGGGTTGCCGGTGTCGTCCTTCACCCAGAGCTTGCGCACGCCCAATGCCTTGGCGAGGTTGCGGGCGTCGACCAGGCGGGTGCCGCCCGGCTCGGTGTTGGGGATCTCCTCGACGTTCGAGGGGACCGGGAGGAGGTTCTTGTAGCGCCAGATGTTCTTGGGTCCGGCTTCGATGTCCTCACGGCGGATCTTGCCGAAGTCGTAAGCGACCTCGAGCGGGGAGAAGTCCTCCGCGGAGACGAACTCGGGGGCGAGTGGCTGACGGTGACCCTCTTCCTTCGACACCAGCTCGACGGCCCGGCCCAGGTCCGGGGTGCGCTTGGTGGTGGAAGTCGTGCCGAGGGTTGCTGTCATCGCGAGGTCCTTCCTCATCTGCCCCGCCGAAGCGGGCCGGAATTGGCACCGTGATCGTCAGCTATCCCGCGAACGCGGAATGACAGGCTGTACGCCGGTTGCCGGGGCTTCGTCGGGCCGTTCCCTCTGCCCCTCTGGATGAGCGGTATTCGATTGTCGGCGTGCTGCGTCAGCACCGCCTCGGGTAACACCGTACGACATGGCGATCAGCTCGGGCTACCGGTACCCGCCCGGAGGAGCCGTCAGTGCGATGTCGGGGTCTAGTGGCAGGATCGTCACCGTGACCGCGTCAGCAGCCTCCCCGTCGCCGCTCCATCTCGTGCTCGGGGAGGAGGAACTGCTCATCGAGCGTGCCGTGAAGGCCACGCTCGAGGTCTCCCGCGCCGCCGACCCGACGGCCGACATCACCCGGATGCGCGTGTCCGAACTCACAGCGCCCGTGCTCGCCGAGATGGTCAGCCCCTCGCTCTTCAGCGAGGGCCGGGTCATCGTGCTGGAGCAGGCGCAGGACATCTCGCAGGAGATCTCGGACGCCGTGCTCGCCTACCTCAAGAACCCGGCCGAAGGCATCGTGCTCATCGTCGTGACCACCGGCGGCGGCCGCAGCAAGGCCGCCAAGGCACTGCCCGCCGCACTGCGCAAGGCGGGCGCGGTGATCACCGAGTGCCCGAAACTCACCAAGCCCGCCGAGCGGGAATCCTTCGTACGCAACGAAGTCCGCCTCGCCGGCGGCAAGATCGACGCGGCAGGTCTGGTCGCACTCATGGACGCGGTCGGTTCGGATCTGCGCGAGCTCTCGTCCGCGGCCTCCCAGCTCGTCGCCGACTCCGGCGGCAAGGTCGACGAGGCGGCGGTCCGCCGCTACCACCGCGGCCGCGCCGACGTCACCGGCTTCGCCGTCGCCGAAAAAGCGGTCTCCGGCGACCGCGCCGCGGCGCTCGAGTCCCTCCGCTGGGCCATGCAGCTCGGCGTGCCCCACGTCCTGGTCGCCGACGCCCTCGCCGACGCGGTCCGCACCATCGCCCGCGTCTCCGGCGCGGGCCGGGGCAACCCCAACCAGATGGCCGGCGAACTCGGCATGCCCCCCTGGAAGATCCGCAAGGCCCAAGGCCAAGCCCGAGGCTGGAACCAAGCAGGCCTAGCCGACGCCATGCGCATAGTCGCCCGCCTCAACGCCGACGTAAAAGGCGCCGCCGCCGACGCCAACTACGCCCTGGAACGCGCAGTCCTCCAAGTAGCCGCCGCCAAATCCGAGCCCTAACCCACCCACGCCCCCCTCGGGCCACCCCGCCCCCGAGTCCCACACCCCCGCACCTCGTGTCCCACACCCAGACACCCCGTGTCCCACCTCCAGGCACCGCATGCCCCACGCCCAGACACCGCGGTCCCACGTCCAGGCAAGCCGTGACCCACACCCACGCGCGCCGACTCCCCAGCCCTACCTGCTAACCGGCAGCCCGAGCGCCGCTCCCAGGCCCCCGCGCCGACTTCCCAGACCGCGTCGCGCCCCGCCGGGCACGCGTGCCGACCCGCTGGGGTGCGCGCCGACTCCTCAGGCCCGCGTCGCGACCCGTCTGGCACGCGTGCCGACCCGCTGGGGTGCGCGCCGACTCCTCAGGCCCGCGTCCCGACTCCCCGGGTACGCGCGCCGACTCTCCAGGCCCGCGTGTCGTCCGTCCAGGTACGCGCGTCGTCCATCTGCGTACGCGTGTCGTCCGTCCAGGTACGCGCGTCGTCCATCTGCGTACGCGTGTCGTCCAGCCAGGGACGTGTGTCGTCCGCCTGTGTACGCGTGTCGTCTATCCATGCACGCATGTCGTCTACCTGCGTACGCGTGTCGTTCGTCCAGGCGCGGGCCTGAGCCCGTCCCTCAAGCCTTGGGTACGAAAAACGCTAGGCCCCGCCGAACGAAACGGCGGGGCCCAGCGGAGAAAACTTCAGAAAACCAGTGCGTCAGAGCGAGTTGGCGCGCTTGGCGATCGCCGACTTCTTGTTCGCGGCCTGGTTGGCGTGCAGGACACCCTTGGTGACGGCCTTGTCGAGCTTCTTGGCGGCGTCACGCTGGGCCTCGATGGCCTTGTCCTTGTCACCGGCGTCGGCGGCCTCGCGGAACTTGCGGATCGCGGTCTTCACCGACGACTTGATCGCCTGGTTGCGCTGGCGGGCCTTCTCGTTGGTGGTGATGCGCTTGATCTGGGACTTGATGTTGGCCACGCGGGCGCTCCTCAATCATTTCCGGTGTTTTCGCCGCCGCGTCGTAGTGGCCCGGGGAACCCGGTTTCCTCCATGACGGAATGCCACACGGCAACGAGCGACCAGCCTAACAGGACGCCGAAAACCGCTTGCAACCTGGTCAGGCACCCCGCGTAGGGTGATCATCAGTGAACGGCACCGCGCTCGGCCTCGTCCTCGTCGCCGCACTGGTGCACGCGCTGTGGAACCTGGCCGCCAAACGGGTCGGTGACGGCGGCGCCGCGTTCGTCTTCCTCTATTACACCACCTCGGCCGTCGCCTTCCTTCCTGTCGCGATCTTCTTGCTGTGCACGGAATCCGAGCGTCCACAGTGGAGCTGGCTGGTCGCGTCGCTCGGCTCGGCCGTGTTGCACGTCGCGTACGGCATCGTCCTCCAGCGCGGCTATGACGCGGGCGACCTCTCCGTGGTCTATCCGCTGGCCAGGGGGACGGGACCGCTGGTGTCCGTGGTCGCCGCCGTCGTCTTCCTGCACGAACGGCCCGGCCTGGTCGGGCTGCTCGGCGCGCTGCTGGTGGTGGCGGGCGTGCTCGTGATCAGCACCGGGCGCACGGGGGAGCACCATGACCCGGCCGCGCGGCGCGCCGGCGTCTTCTACGGCCTGCTCACCGGCGTCGTCATCGCCGGTTACACGCTGTGGGACGCGCATTCGGTGAAGAACGTCGCGGTGCCGCCGATCATCTACTTCGTGCTCGGCTCGGTGCTGGAGAGCGTCCTCCTCGCCCCGTACGCGCTCAGGCGCCGGTCCGAAACCGTCCGTCTGTGGCGTGCGTATCGCAAGGAAGTGCTGGTCGTCGGCCTGCTCTCGCCTGTCGCCTACCTGCTGGTGCTCTACGCCATGCGGGTCGCGCCGGTGAGCCTCGTCGCACCCGCCCGCGAGCTCAGCATCGTGCTCGGCGGCCTGGCCGCGTGGCTGGTGCTGGGTGAGGCGAACGCCGTCCGCAGGCTGGCGGGCTCGGTGATCGTGCTGGCAGGCATCACCGCGATTGCGATCGCCTGAGCCGATCCGGTACTGATGAGCACATGGACGTGCTGAGCAGCCGGATACTGGTGCGGCCCAAGGACCACGAGGCTTCGCTCGCGTTCTATCGCGATACGCTGGGCCTGGCGATCTACTACGAGTTTCCCGGCGGCACCGTGTTCTTCCTCGGCCAGGGCTTCCTGGAGATCGTCGGCGGCGGGGACCGGGGCCCGAGCCCCGATGTGAACCTCTGGCTGCAGGTGCGCGATCTCGACGCGGCGCTGCGCGAGCTGGCGGCGAAAGGGCTCCAGCCGGACCGTGAGGCACGGGTCGAGCCGTGGGGCCTGTACGAGGCGTGGCTCTCCGACCCCGATGGCCACAAGATCTTCCTGGTGGAAATCCCCTCAGGGCATCCCTTGAGGACCGATCTTCGTTAGAGCGGCTTGCGAGCCCGAAGCTGGGCGGCGAGCGCGGCCCCGAAGCCCGGCGGCTCCCACGTCCACGTCTGCACGTCGACGAACCCAGCGGTCTCCAGCTCCTCGGCCAGCACGTGCCGCGACACCGGCAACCACTTCTCGTGCGTCGACAGCACCAGCCTGCCGCCCGGCTTGAGCACGCGGAACAGCTCGGCGATGCCGGCCGCCCGGTCCTCCCACAGGAGCACGTTGTTGACGCTCAGCACCACGTCGACGGACGAGTCGTCCTCGCCGGTGTCCTCCGCGGTGCCTTTCCGCAGCTCGACGGCGTCACCGCAGCGCTCGCGGCACAGGCCGAGCATCTCTTCGGACGGATCGACGCCGATCACGCGCCCGGCGCGCCCGGCCGCCGCCTCGAGCCCGACGCCGGGGCCAGGCCCGACGACGAGAACGCTTTCTTCGGGCGTGAGCTTGGCCACTTCGACGACGTGACGTTCGGTCGGGCCGTTGCCGTGGGTCATCAGCAGCGCGCCGATCCTGCCCAGCAGGCCACGGGGGTGTCCGAAGGCCCTGTCCAGCATTTCGGTCATGGAATCAGTCATATATCGAGGTCATCATGGACGCGACGGTCACGCATCGGGGATGACCCCCAATCGCACCCGGAGCGGCATGGGACCATAGAGGTGGCACACCCCGACCTTCGCGAGGAAACCCGTTGACGACGTTCGCCGACACGACCTTCACGCCCCCGGCTCAGATCCGGAACTTCTGCATCATCGCGCACATCGACCACGGCAAGTCGACCCTGGCCGATCGCATGCTGCAGCTCACCGGCGTGGTCGAAGCACGGGCCATGCGCGCGCAGTACCTCGACCGCATGGACATCGAGCGCGAGCGCGGCATCACGATCAAGGCGCAGAACGTCCGGCTGCCCTGGCAGGTCGAGGGCGAGGACTTCGTCCTCCACATGATCGACACCCCCGGCCACGTCGACTTCACCTACGAGGTCTCCCGCGCGCTCGAGGCGTGTGAAGGCGCGGTCCTGCTGGTCGACGCCGCGCAGGGGATCGAGGCGCAGACGCTCGCGAACCTGTACCTCGCGCTCGAGAACAACCTCACGATCATCCCGGTGCTGAACAAGATCGACCTGCCGTCCGCCGACCCGGACAAGTACGCGGCCGAGATCGCCCACATCATCGGCTGCGAGCCGGACGACGTGCTGCGCGTCTCGGCGAAGACCGGCGTCGGCGTCGGCGAGCTCCTCGACGCGGTCGTCAAGCAGGTCCCGGCCCCGCAGGGCGAAGCCGACGCGCCCGCCCGCGCGATGATCTTCGACTCGGTCTACGACACCTACCGCGGTGTCGTCACCTACATCAGGGTCGTCGACGGCAAGATCACCCCGCGCGAGCGCATCAAGATGATGTCCACCGGCGCCACGCACGAGCTGCTGGAAGTCGGCATCATCTCGCCGGAACCCAAGCCCAGCAAGGGACTCGGCGTCGGCGAGGTCGGCTACCTGATCACCGGCGTGAAGGACGTCCGCCAGTCGAAGGTCGGTGACACGGTGACCTCGGAGCGCCACGGCGCGAAGGAGGCGCTCGCCGGCTACCGCGAGCCGAAGCCGATGGTCTACTCCGGGCTGTATCCGGTGGACGGCTCGGACTACCCCGAGCTGCGCGAGGCGCTCGACAAGCTCCAGCTGAACGACGCGGCGCTGACCTACGAGCCGGAAACCTCGGTGGCGCTGGGCTTCGGCTTCCGCTGTGGCTTCCTCGGCCTGCTGCACCTGGAGATCACCCGCGACCGTCTCGAGCGCGAGTTCGGGCTCGACCTCATCTCCACCGCGCCGAACGTGGTCTACCGCGTCGTGCTCGAAGACGGCAACGAGGTCATCGTGACCAACCCGTCCGACTGGCCGACCGGGCTCAAGATCTCCGAGGTGCACGAGCCGGTCTCCAAGGTGAGCATCCTGGCGCCGTCGGAGTTCGTCGGCACGATCATGGAGCTCTGCCAGACCAAGCGCGGCGTGCTGCTGGGCATGGACTACCTGTCCGAGGAGCGCGTCGAGCTGCGCTACAACCTGCCGCTCGCCGAGATCATCTTCGACTTCTTCGACACGCTGAAATCCCGCACCCGCGGCTACGCCTCGCTCGACTACGAAGAGGCTGGCGAGCAGATCGCCGATCTCGTCAAGGTCGACATCCTGCTGCAGGGCGAGACCGTCGACGCGTTCTCCGCGATCGTGCACAAGGACGCCGCGTACGGCTACGGCAACCGGATGGCCACACGCCTGCGTGAACTCATCCCGCGCCAGCAGTTCGAGGTGCCGATCCAGGCGGCCATCGGCTCGCGCATCATCGCCAGGGAAACGATCCGCGCGATCCGCAAGGACGTGCTCGCGAAGTGCTACGGCGGTGACATCTCGCGTAAGCGCAAGCTGCTGGAAAAGCAGAAGGAAGGCAAGAAGCGGATGAAAACCGTTGGGCGCGTTGAGGTTCCGCAGGAGGCCTTCGTCGCTGCACTGTCCACTGAGGAGCCCAAGGGCAAGAAGTAGGCTTCTTCGCAAAAAGGTCCCCCGATCACTCTTTCGGGGGACCTTTTTCGTGCTCGCTCGAATCCGGCCTTTTTCTGTCGGTCCCCTCTGGTGTGCTGGGGGCACGGCAACGGAAGGACAGAGACAATGAGAACGAACATTCCTTTGACAGAGCACGACCTCGAAGCGATACCGCCGGATGGACGCCGCTACCTTGCCCGCCACGCCGATTTTGGTCGTCGAGGTGTTGTCGCCGAGCACCGCGTTGATCGACTGGAACCTGAAGAAGAGCGCTATGAGCGCGTGGCCAAAACCGTCGGTGATGAACCGTTCGAAGCGGGCAAGCCGTTCCCGGCCCGGGTCGTGCTGAATGAATTGCTCGGGAGGCTGGCCGGTCGCTGATCTTCCACAATCTGGGCACGTTTGCGGTCATGCGCATATCGCAGTGCACTCAGTGACGTCCACCTGGCCGAATATCAGGGATGTGTGCGCGATGTCCGTCACCGACGAGCTACTAGCCAACAACGCCCGCTACACCGAGTCCTTCACCGGCCCGCTGCCCCTGCCGCCGTCCAAGCATGTCGCGGTCGTCGCGTGCATGGACGCCAGGATCAACGTCTACGGCGTGCTCGGCCTCAACGAGGGTGAGGCGCACGTGATCCGTAATGCCGGTGGGGTGGTGACCGAGGACGAGGTCCGGTCGCTCGCGATCAGCCAGCGATTGCTGGGCACCGAGGAGATCATCCTCATCCACCACACCGACTGCGGCATGCTCACCTTCACCGACGACGAGTTCAAGAAGTCCATCCAGGAAGACGTCGGCGTCAAGCCGTCCTGGGCCGCGGAGGCGTTCTCCGACCTGGAGACCGACGTCCGGCAGTCCATCGCCCGCATCAAGAACAGCCCGTTCGTGCCGAAGAAGGACCACATCCGCGGCTTCGTCTTCGACGTCGCGACGGGCAAGCTCAACGAAGTCGTCTAAGGGGTCGTGCGCGTTGCGGCCGGTGAGCCCGTCCGCAACGCGCACGAGCCTCAGCCCGTGATGGCCGTGAGGGGAGCCAGGTAGCCGCTGCGGTGGCCTGCCGTGTTCGGGTGGTAGGACTCGTCGAGCTTGCTCCACTCCAGGCTGGTGAGCCAGGGCGTCGAGGTGCAGATGCCGTGGCCGTCGAAGGTGCCGCGGGCGTCGAGGAAGGTGAAGCCGGCGTCCGCGGCACGGGCGGCGGTGATCTCGGCGATCACGTCGGCGGCGGAGTTCAGCGCGGTGCGTTCGGTGTCGCTGAGGCCGAAGATGCCGCAGTTGCCGCCGATCTTGTACATCCGCGGGTAGCCGACCACGATCACCTTGGCCGAGGGAGCGGCCTGGCGCACCGCGGCGTAGGTCGTGGCGAGCGCGGGGGAGACGGTCGTGCGCGCGATGTTCTTGGCCTGCTCGACGCGGTTCACGCAGTCCTTGTCGTCGATCGTGAGGATGCACTGCTTGAGCACGTCGACGAAGCCCGCGTCGTTGCCGCCGACCTGGATGGTGACCAGCGTGGTGTCGGCGGTGAGCTTCGGCACCTGGGTGTTGAGCACGTCCGCGGTCCGCGCGCCCGAGCAGGAGGCCTCGACGAACGTGGTCGAGGGGTGCGCGGCCGCCCAGAGCCGCGGGTAGGCGAGCGGGCCACGGCGGCACGCGTCGCTCGAGTTGTCATAGGTCCAGGTGCCCACGCCGACGGCGTAGGAGTCGCCGAGTGCGACGTACTTCGCGGGTGCGGCGTGCGCGACCGTGGTGCCGCCGAGTGCGGCGACGGCGGTCAGGAGCGCAGGGACGAGGAAGCGTAAGGCGCGCAAGGGTTCTCCCGGGGAGAGGTCGGGGTGACGCCACTACGAATAGCAACCCGCCCGACCCAGGAGAAGGGAGTTCGGTGAAAGTTCTCGAAAATGCGGCCAGTCAGGTTAGTGAGTCCCGACGAAAGTCGTGGGTAATCAGCCCGGCTTCGCCGCGGCAGCGATCCTGGCGTGCGCCTGCCGAGCTTCGCCGTTGAGCTCCGCCAGGATGGCGGTGGTGTTGCCTGGCGGCTCACCCTCGGGCTGCATCTTGACCGGCGTCTTGAGTTCCTCGCCGTCCTCGAGCACCACCCACAGTGAGCCGTGCACCGGCTCGAAGCCGACGTAGCGGGACGGACGGTGGAAGAACTCCGCGACGTCGGCCCAGCCGAGTTCGCGGGACTTGACCAGTCCGCGCAGCCGAACGCCGTCGTCGCTCGTGTAGATGCCGATCGTCCGGGCTCGGTAGTGGAAGTAGGCGATCGCCACCACGGTCGCGGTGCTCCACGCGAACTGGATGGCCCCCATCGACGCACCGAGGACGGCGACGACCGGGATCGCCAGCGAGTAGCCGACGATGAAGGGTGCCCGCCACCAAGCCTTGGGCGCCACCTGACGCCATTGCCTTGTTCGAGTCATCCGTCCGCTCCCTGTCGTGAAGGCTCGACCGACACCTCCGGCCTAGTCTTGACACGCTTCAGAGGGCTCAGCGGTTGCCGATGATTTTCGAGGCCTCGATGAACACCGCGGTCCGCCGCTCCTCGGCCATCACACGGTCGTACTCGTCCCAGTCGTCGTGGGTGCCCGTGGCCGCGGTGAACACGTCGCGCAGCAGCTGGGGGAGCCGGGCGAGGTCGTAGGCGGGGTCGGGGTCGTCCGGGCCGATCAGGCGGGTGTTGCCCTGCACCGACACCCACTCCCAGCCGCGCCGGAAGATGATCGTGGCGTGGCCCGCGCGGCGGAGCAGCGCGAGTTTGCGGGTGCCGCCGATGGCCACCAGGCCGACCGACGGGGCGCTGGAGACGGGGTCGTCGATCACCCCGGCGTTGACCACGGACGCGTGGACGGTGCCATCGCTTCGCGTGGTCGCGATGGTCGCCAAGCCGTGCTCGGCGAGGGAAAGCTTCCGGACAAGATCCAGATCGGCCGCCATGACATGAAGGTACGCCCGCCCGGCTTTGCAGGGAACCGGGCGAGCGTACGTCTCAAAGGGCAGACCAGTGACGCGAAGCGTCTCCGTTGAGGGTGGTGGTGGGAGACGGGAGGGCAATATCAGCAGCTGCCGTCGTCGCGCCACACGCCCCATTCGCCGGTCGTCCCGGGCTCCTCGCCCTGGGTCCACCACTTGGCGGTCCACTTGTGCCCGTTGTGGGACACGACATTGCCGCCGGTGTAGATCGACGAGGCGTTCCACGCGGGCTGGGTGCACGTGCCGGGCACGCCGCCGTTGTCCCAGGGGACCTGGCCGGAGGCGTAGAAGTTGATCGCCTGGGCCTTCCAGCGCGGTGCCTGGGCGCCGAGGCGGACCTTGAACGTGTTCCAGTCGTGCGTCGACCAGGGCGACCAGCCGAGTTCGGCGTGCGCGGACAGGCGCGGGAACGCCAGGTACTCGATGTCCGCCGAGTTCTTGACCGTTTCGGTCCACAGTGGCGACTCGACGCCGCGGACGGCCGACTCGCCGACGCCGCTCAGGTACGCGCCGGGGTTCCAGTTGTACGCGTCCTGGACCTCGATGTAACCGGCCCACGACAGGCCGATCGGGCTGCTCGCGTTGTACTTCATGTCGAGGTACGCCTTGTTGGCAGGCGACAGGATCACCTTGCTGCCGCGGGAAACCGCGTTCGAGACGCCACTGTCCGAAGTGGTCGTGCCCCAGAACTGCGGTGTCGCGTTGGCGGGGAGCGTCGCCTTGGCGATGTCGTGCCAGCCGGTGGCCTGCTTTCCGTTGGCCGCCACGATCGGCAGGATCTTGTTGATGAAGGTCAGGTAGTCCGCGGGCGGGGTGGCCGCGGCCTCGTCACCGCCGATGTGGAAGTACGGGCCGGGGGTCAGCGCCGAGATCTCGCGGATCACGTCCGACACGAACTGGTACGTGATGTCCTTCGAGATGCACAGCGAGCTGTAGCCGACCTCGATGTCCGTGCGCAGCGGGGGAGCGACGCCGTTGCAGTTCAGCTCCGCGTACGAGGCCTGCGCCGCGTTGGTGTGCCCCGGCATGTCGATCTCGGGGATGATCGTGATGTGCCGTGAGGCCGCGTACGCCACGATGTCGCTGTACTGCGCCTTCGTGTAGTACCCGCCCGCGCCGCCGCCGACCTGGGTGCTGCCGCCGTAGGTGGCGAGCCGGGGCCAGCTGTCGATCTGGATGCGCCAGCCCTGGTCGTCGGCCAGGTGCAGATGCAGGTTGTTGATCTTGTACTGGGCCAGCTGGTCGATATAGCGCTTGACGCTGGCGACCGGGTGGAAGTGCCGGGCGACGTCGAGCATCGCGCCGCGGTAGGCGAAGCGCGGATAGTCGAGGATGGTCGCGCCGGGGATCGCCCACGGGCCGGTTTGGACGGTCGCGCTCTCGATCTTGCCGGGCAGCAGCTGGCGCAGCGTCTGCACGCCGCCGAACAGGCCGTCGGCGGTGATGGCGCGCACGACGACCGTCGTGGCGGTCGAGACGAGCTGGTAGCCCTGCTGGCCGACGTTCGCGGGCGCGCCGTTCAGGAGCAGCGTGATGCCGTCGGCGGCCGGGGTCGCCGGCGCGTCGGCGACGGGGAGTGCGAAGCCGGTGGACTTGCGGAGGATGGCCGCGAGGTAGTCGCCGACCTCCTTCGCGGGTGCGGAACCGGCCTCGGTGTAGATCTTGGTCGACGCCACCAGCGGGAAGGTGACGCCGGCCGCGGCCTGGACCGAGACTGGGACCGGCACGATGCTCTGCAACGGCGGGGTGGCCGCGATGGCCGGGTTCTGGGTGGCCGCGGTCAGGCCACCGATCATGGTCGCGACGGCGAGGGCGACGCCCCACTTCCGTCCGCGCTGCGCTCTTGGGATCTTCATTGACATCCTCCTGGCGGCATACAGGTCCCGGTAACCGGAACCGCCTGGATACTGCCACTTCGAATCGGACAGGTCTAGACCAATAAGGACGAAATTCGGGATCTGGGTACGCTCAGGCCATGTTCGAGAGCTTGCGTTTCCCGGTCATCGCCGCCCCGATGGCGGGTGGCCCGTCCACCCCCGAGCTGGTCGCCGCGGTGACCGGCGCCGGCGGCTTCGGCTTCCTCGGCGCGGGGATGCTGAGCCCGCGGGTGCTGGCCGAGAAGATCGCCAAGACCCGGGAACTCACGGACGAGCCGTTCGGCGTGAACCTGTTCGTGCCCGGCAAGCCGTCGGACGCCGACCTGAGCGGGCACCAGGAGCGCATGGCGGCCGAAGCGAGCCGCTACGAGGTCGAGCCCGGCACCCCGACCTGGGATGACGACAGCTATCCGGCCAAGGTCGACGTGGTCGTCGAGCAGCGAGTGCCGGTCGTCTCGTTCACGTTCGGGCTGCCCAGGCCTGAGGACGTGCGGCGGCTGCATGAGATCGGCAGCAAGGTGATCGTCACGGTCACCAAGCCCGAAGAGGCGCTGGAAGCCGAAAAGGCGGGCGCCGACGCGCTGGCCGTGCAGGGCTTCGAAGCGGGCGGGCACCGCGGGATCTTCAAAGACGATCCCGACTCGCCTACCGGCGGGGAGATCTATGGCGTTCTCGCCGCGCTAAGGCTTATCAAGGGGGTAACCGAGCTGCCGCTCATCGCCGCCGGGGGACTGGTGCACGGCGCCGACGTCGCGGCGGTGCTGGCCGCGGGCGCGGTGGCCGCGCAGCTCGGCACGGCGTTCCTGCGCGCGGACGAAGCGGGCACCCAGCCGACGCAGGTCAAGGCGCTGGCGGTCGCGGACCGCAAGACCGACATCACCCGCGCGTTCAGCGGACGCCCCGCGCGCGGCCTGGTCAACCGGGTGATGACCGAGCTTTCGGCGCAGGCGCCGTCGGCGTACCCGGAGCTGAACAACCTGAGCAAGCCGATCCGGGCCGCCGCCGCGAAGGCCGACGACCCGGAGGCCATGTCACTGTGGGCCGGTCAGACCTACTCGGCCGCGACCGACGGCCCGGCCGCCGAGATCGTCGCGCGGCTGCGCGACGAAGCCCGTGCGGCCGTCGACCGTGCGGCCAAGCTGATTTAGCGGGCTTTATCCCGGGTGCTTTTCCCGGGATAAAGCCCGCTAAATCCCGTCGGAGACCTGTTCGCCCGGCTGGTCCGGTCTACTCGGCTGAGCGGTTCAGCAGCGAGTTCCGCTTGCTGTAAGCGAAGTAGATCACCAGGCCGATCACGAACCAGACCGCGAACCGCAGCCAGGTCTCCGGCTGCAGGTAGGTGATCAGCCAGATCGAGAAGCCGATGCCGATCAGCGGCACCACCGGCATGCCCGGCGTCTTGAACGTGCGCGGCAGGTCGGGCTGCTTGTAGCGCAACACGATCACCGCGACGCAGACGACCACGAACGCGAGCAGGATGCCGATGTTCGTCAGCTCCGCCGCCTCGCCGATCGGCAGGAACCCGGCGATCACCGCGGCCGCGCCGCCGAGGATCCAGGTGAACCGGGTCGGCACGTGACGCGTCGGGTGCGTCTTGCCGAACCACTTGGGCAGCAGGCCGTCGCGGCTCATCGCGTAGCCGACGCGGGTCGCGCCCATCAGGAAGGTGAACAGCACGGTCATGATGCCGACGATCGCGCCGATCGCGATCACCGTGGCCAGCCCGGACAGCCCGACCGACTTGAACGCGCTCGAGAAGCCGCTCTTCGGGTCGATGAGGGTGTAGTTCTGCATACCGGTCAGCACCAGGCAGGCCAGCACGTAGAGCACCATCGAGATGCCCAGCGAGTACAGGATCGCCTTGGGCATGTGCCGCTGCGCGTCCTTGGACTCCTCGGCGGCGGTGCTCATCGCGTCGTAGCCGAACACCGCGAAGAACACGGTCGCCGCGCCGGTCACCGCGCCGCCGAACCCGGCGGGCGCGAACGGCGAGTAGTTGCCGGTCTTGATGTAGAAGAAGCCGACCAGCACGACCACGAGCACGATGAAGACCTTGAGGATGACCATCGCGGTCTCGAACCGCGCGGCCGCGCGGATGCCGAGGTTGAGCAGGTAGGCGATCAGCAGGCAGAGGATGACCGCGAACAGGTCGACCACGTGCCCGTCACCGGTGCCCGGCGCGCCGAGCATCCACGACGGCAGGTCGAGCCCGAGCTGCTGCAACAGGAAGCTGAAATAGCCGGAGATGCCGATCGCGACCACCGCGACGATGGCGGTGTACTCCAGCAGCAGGTCCCAGCCGATGAACCAGCCGACGATCTCGCCGAGCACGGCGTATCCGTAGGTGTAGGCCGAACCCGCCTTGGGGATGAGCCCGGCGAACTCGGCGTACGAGAACGCCGCCGCCGCGCTCGCGACACCGGCGATCAGGAACGAGATCAGCACGGCGGGCCCGACACCGGGAATGCCAGCCGACTTGTCACCGGCGGCGACACTGCCCGCCAGCGCGAAGATGCCCGCGCCGATGATGCCGCCGACGCCGATGGCGGTCAGCTGCCACAGCCCGAGTGTGCGGGTCAGCCCGCCCTCACCCGAGGAATCCTCGATCTGTTCAATCGGCTTTCGCCGGAAAACCCCGGAGGTCATGGCGGTGGGCTCCCAACTTCTTCGGTGCGCTGTCAGGCCCGGGTTTCGGACCTAACAGCGCACCGTACTAGTGGGTGAGTAACTCAGCAGGCTGCTGGTGGCAATGGCCGCTTGTCGGCGTCCGTTCCGACGAACGTGTCGGCCCAGTCCAGCGCCGCCGCCCGGAACCGCGCGGTGTCCGGGGTCAGCGCGATGTTGTGCCCGGATCCGGGCAGCACGAAGGTCCGCAGGCAGGCCGCTGGCGAGTAGTAGGGCGC
Source organism: Amycolatopsis xylanica (assembly GCF_900107045.1). GTDB lineage: Bacteria > Actinomycetota > Actinomycetes > Mycobacteriales > Pseudonocardiaceae > Amycolatopsis > Amycolatopsis xylanica. The sequence continues at coordinate 688,168 of NZ_FNON01000004.1, read as the reverse complement.
TTCTTGTGCCTTCAGGTTCGCCGCGGACGCGCAGTCGGAAGCCAGCAGGCCCTGGCAGAACAACGCGTCGTCGGTGCCGTTGGCGATCAGCACCGGCGCGGTGATGTTCAGCGAAGCCGGCGCGGTGAACGCGAGCGTGGTGAGGTCGGCGACCTCGGTCAGGCTGACCGGTTCCTTGAGCTGCTCGTCGCGTGCGATCACGGCCGGGTCGTCGTGCGGGCCGTAGAAGAGGTCGCGGCGCTTGCCAGGCACGGTTGTGTAGTAGCCCTCGTACGCGAGCCCGAACTTCGGGTCCAGCGCGGCCGGGTAGACGCCTGACGTGAAGACCTCGAGCAGCGCGCTGGCCGACAAGTGGTGCGTGACGCCGGTGAGCAGCACGCCGTCGACATCGTGGTAGGTGGCCGCTTCGAGGATCGAAGTCCCGCTGCCGAGCGAATGCCCGGTCAGGAGCACCTTGCCGAACGGCGTGCCGCCGATCTGGCCCGCGCGCAGCTTCTGGATGACCTGGTGGACGGTCGAAGCGTGGCCGACACCGGTGAGCAGCGTGCTCAGCGGGCGGCTGCTCTGGCCGTAGCCGATCCGGTCGATCGTGAACGTGGCGTAGCCGCGTTCGTTGGCTGCGCGGCGGTAGGAGTAGACCTCCGGCTGGAGGGGGAAGTCCCAGTAGTACCCGCTGTAGGTGCCGCCGTGCACCAGCACCTGGACGGTCGTCGCGCCCGGCGGTGCGCACAGGCTGCCGTGCATGGTCTGCGGCAGCAGCCCGAGCAGCACGGGCACCGAGTAGTCCTGACAGGCCGGCGGCGCCGCGGTCGCGGCAGGCGGCGCGAGCAGCGCCGAACCCAGCACGGCACTCAGCACGCCCAGAAGTAAGCGCTTTCTCCAGCCGATCATGCGTGGATCCCTTTCGTGACGGCGAACGAAAACACCCGGCAGCCCATGATCGGGCCGCCGGGTGCGTGGGACGGGGGGTGACTCAGCCGACCGCTTCCTGCGCGGTGGCGACGTCCGACACGGCCACCAGCTTGCGCTCGGACTTGGTCGTACGGGTAACGCCGGCGGCGAAGTATGTCAGCAGTTCGGCGATCTCGGCCGGGTCGTCCAGCTGGGGGCAGTGACCCCAGTCCTGGCGGACGAGGAGCCTGCTGTGCGGGACCAGCGCGTGCAGCCGTCGCCCGGAGGCGGCGCTGACCAGCTTGTCCTTGCCGCACACCACGACCAGCAGCGGCGACGAGATGGCCTCGAGCTGGTAGGCGTTCTCCAGCTCGGTCACCATCTGCCTGGCCTGCTCCAGGCGCACGGTGGTGGCCTTGTAGTCGGGGAACAGGTCGACGAACCGCTTGACGTGCTCCTTCTCCGCGGAGCCCGCGTTGGCGTAGAGGAAGTGCGGCACCACGTTCTCGGCGATGGTCTTCACCAGGAACGACGGCACGGGCAGCGGCAGCGACGAGTACAGCCGCAGCGGGATCGGGTACTTGGCGACCGCGCGGACCACCCACGAGTCGACGAAACCGGGCGCGGCGATCGAGACGACGCCCGCGATCGGGAGCTTGTCGTTCTGGGCGGCGCGCAGGCAGGTCGTGCCGCCGAGCGAGTTGCCCGCGATGACGACCGGGCCGAGCACGGACTGCTCACGGATCACCGCGGCGGCGAACGCGTCGAGCTGCGGCAGCATGGCGCCGGCTCGCAGCTCATCGGCCTCGCCGAAGCCGGGGAGATCGACCGCCATGGCCGGGACGCCCGCCTTGGCGAGTTCGGTCAGTACGGGGCGCCACGTGTCCGCGCTGTCGCAGAACCCGTGGAACAACACGAGACGGGGAGTGGTCGGACGGCTGGGCGTCCGCGCTGCTCCGCGTCGAAAGCGGGTGGTGCGCCCGCTTTCGCCGTCGGCGGCCGGTGGGCCGACTTCGAGGACACGGGTGCGCACACCGGCGAAACGCCGGTACGTCACCCTGATGGACGTCGGGTCGGTCACTTTCGTCTGGCCGGCCGGTGAAGCCGGCGCCGGCCGCTGTGTTGCGGTCATGTGTCTAGGTTAGACATCGGATGTTGCTTTTGGGGCGCAGATCACAGGTCACGAAAAGGTCACAACGATCTTAGACATACGTATGTGCTGGTCACGCGGTTTTGGCTGCTGACCTGCGGAGGAAATGAGGGGTACCCCTAACGGGGCACGGACGTATCACGAAGGGGTCTAGACCAAGTCAAGGTCACTTGGTGAACACGATTTTGCCCGCTGTGTCGCCCTCGAACATGCTCTTGAAGCCCTCTTCGGCACGCTCGAAGGGCAGCTCCTGGCCGATCTGCGGCTTGATGCCCTTGAGGTCGACGTAGGAGAGCAGGTCGGCGAGCTCGTCGCGGGTGCCCATCGTGGAGCCTGCGATCCGCAGCTGAAGGAAGAAAACGCGCTGCAGCTCGGCGTGCGCGTCGGGCCCGCTGGTCGACCCCGAGACCACGATGATGCCGCCCGGCTTGAGCGATTTCACCGAGTGCGACCACGTCGCCTTGCCGACCGTCTCGAACACCGCGTCGACCCGCTCAGGCAGCCGCGCCCCGGACTCGAACGCCTGGTGCGCGCCGAGGCCGGTGGCCAGCGCGCGCTTCTCCTCGCTGCGCCCGGTGACCCAGACCCGGAACCCGGCCGCGCGGCCGAGCTGGATCAGCGCCGTCGAAACGCCGCCGGACGCGCCCTGGACCAGCATCGTCTGGCCCGGTCGCAGTCCCGACTTCACGAACAGCATGCGGTACGCGGTCAGCCAGGCCGTGCCCATCGTGGCGGCCTCGCTGAAGGACAGGCCCGCCGGCTTCGGGATGACGTTGCGCTTCGGCACGATCACGTAGTCGGCGAAGGTGCCCTGGTGCTTCTCGGTCAGCAGGGTGCGCTTCGGGTCGAGGGTGTCGTCGCCCTGCCAGCCCGGCGCGTTGACGACGGCGTGCAGCACGACCTCGGTGCCGTCGTCGAGCACGCCCGCGCCGTCGCAGCCGAGGATCATCGGGAACTGCTCCGGCTTGATGCCGACCCCGCGCAGCGTCCACAGGTCGTGCATGTTGAGGCTCGCGGCCTTGACGGCCACGCGGACCCAGCCCTCGGGCACCTCGGGGTCGGGGCGTTCGCCGACGACCAGCGACTCGAGCGGCTTTTCGGCGTTGGGCGCGGAGGCGTACACGGCGAACATGCCTGCAACCTACCGGGCAGGCAAGTGCCCGCGCAGCGTCGCGGGTACCGTTGTGCTGTGTTTAACGGCCTGGCTGATTGGTGGGACGGCGTCGAGCTGTGGCTCGCGCAGCTGCCGTTCCTGCTGCAGTTCGTCTTCGTGCTGGCCGTGCTCGTCCCGCTGTGCCTCCTGGTGGCCTGGCTGATCGACAAGGCCGTCGGCGCGCTGGCGGGGTGGCTGGGCACGGGCCGCGACCGCTCCTCCTAAGCTGGCGCACCATGTTCAACCGAAGGCGGATCACCGCCGCGCTGATCGGCCTCATCGTGCTGGTGCTCGGTGGCTGGCTGGTCAAGACCCAGATCTCCGATGACGCGCCGGCGAAGCCCGCTCCGTCCTCTTCTCAAGCCGTTTCCTCGGGCAAGCTTCCGGGCAGTGATTCCGGCCTGCCGGTCAAGGGCCTCTCGACGCTGCCGTCCGAGGCGGGCGACACCTGGAAGCTCATCAAGGCCAACGGCCCGTTCCCGTACCCGCGCAACGACGGCGTGCCGTTCGAGAACCGCGAGAAGATCCTGCCCCGCAAGGATTCCGGGTACTACAAGGAGTACACGGTGAAGACCCCTGGCAGCCCGGACCGCGGCGCCAGGCGGTTGGTGACCGGGCAGTCGAAGGAGCTCTACTACACGGGCGACCACTACTCGTCCTTCGTCGTCGTGGACCCGGCCAAATGACCGCCACCGAGACGGCCGTCGCCCAGGCCCGCGCCCGCGGCGCGCACCCGCACGTCATCGACGGTGAGCGCGCCGTCGACAAGCTCTCGGCAATGGACGCGATCGCGGCCGCGCTGTCGTTCCCGGAGTACTTCGGCCGCAACCTCGACGCGCTCTACGACTCGCTGACCGACCTGTCGTGGCTGCGGCCCGGGGAGCACGTGCTCATCTGGCCGGGCTCCGACCGTCTCAAGGAGACCGACCCGAAGGCGTATCTCGCGGTGCGCGGTGTCCTTTCGGACGCCCAACGGGCTCTCGCGCCCGGCGGCGACCGGACCGACGACCGGCGGCTGACCGTGGTACTCACGGACTCGTGAGCGTTGGGGACGGCGCTAGCCGACCGGCACTTGCAGGTGCGGAAGTTCTTCCACTCGCTCGCCCAGCCACCTCTGGCACGTGACAAGGCTCGCCCTTGCAACGCTCTGGGTGACAAGGGCCGCCCTTGTCACCTGAGCGTGACCGCGCGTGCCGCACCAGCCAAAGCCATGCCAGGCGCGGGTCGTGAGTGGTATGGCCGGTTCTAACCGGCCAAAACACTCACGACCCTTCAGTCCTGAGGAACCCAGTTGGGCTTGCGCTTCTGCGCGAAGGCCGTGATGCCCTCCTGGCCCTCTTCGCTGGCGAAGAAGCGCGTCGACAGCGCGAGCATTTCTTCGAAGCCTTCCGACGGCGTCGCCGGGCGAGGCTTGCTCAGAAGCTCCTTGGTGGTTGCCAAAGCCTTCGGCCCGCCCAGGGTGAGCGCCTTGACGTAGCGCTCGACCTCGGCGTCGAGCGCGTCGGCGTCGACAGCCGAGTTGATAAGGCCGATGGCGGCGGCGCGCTCGGCGTCGAAGGTGTCGCCGGTGAGGAACAGCTCGTGTGCCGCGCGGGCGTTCAGCCGGGGGAACACGGTCAGCGAGATGATCGCGGGCACCACGCCGATGCGCACCTCACTGAACGCGAAGGTCGCCGTCTTGACCGCGACCGCGATGTCGGTCGCGGCGATCATGCCGATGCCGCCCGCGCGCGCCGGGCCCGCGAGGCGGGCGACGACCGGCTTCGGGCTGGTCCAGAGCTGGTCGAGGATCTGCGGGAACTCGTTGACGCCCTGGTCGCCCGCGCCGGCCCCGCGTGCCTCCTTGAGGTCCATGCCCGCGCAGAACACCGGGCCGGTGTGGGTCAGCACGATCACCCGCACGGCGTCGTCCTCGCGGGCCTTGGCCAGGCTCTCGCTCAGCTCGCGGCGCAGCTGCGCGGACAGCGCGTTGCGGTTGTGCGGGGAGTCCAGCGTGATCGTGGCGATGCCACTCGCCACCTCGTAGTGCACCAGTTCGTCAGCCATGCCCACACCCTAAGGCTCCGGGATAAAGCGGGCTTTACTCCGCCGCGGAGTAAAGCCCGCTTTATCCCGGGTGGGTCAGCCGATGGTCGTGGTGGTGAAGACCGGGCTCGGGTTCGGGAAGCAGGCCGTCGGCGCCGAGACGTCGATGAACGAGCTGACCACGGCGGTGAAGGTCAGGCCGGGGTCGGTGTAGCTGGTGCCCGCGATCTTGGTCTGGATGGTGCCGGACGCACCCGCCTTCAAGGTCGCGGTGACGGTCGGCAGCTCGAAGGCCGCGCCGCCCTTGATCGGGCCGGGGAAGCTCAGCGTCGCCACGCCGCCCGAGACCGCGATGGTCGGCGGGGTCGAGCCGAGGCCGGAGCCGCCGGAGAGCGTCGCCTTCACGAAGGTCGAGTTCGCCGGGATCGGGAACTTGAACGCGAAGGTCTTGACCTCCTTCAGCTTGTAGCCGGCGACCGTGGTCGGCAGCGTGTTGGGCGCCGGGTCGATGACGATGTCGAGGTTGGCGCCCGGCGCGACCGTCGCGGGTGCGGTGACGGTGGCGTCCTGCGCGAAGTTCGCCTTCTGCGGGCCGACGATCGGCGCGTTGGCCTGGCAGTCGAAGTTGATCGACGTGGCCGCGGAAGCGGGTGTGGTGAGCGCGAGAGCGGGGATGGCCGCCAGAGCGGCCGCGGTCAGGGTTCGGCGCAGAGCTGACTTCATCGAAGCTCCAAAGGGGAGGGGGGAGATGGTGAGAAGCCGCGCGGCGTTTAGATAGTTACCGGCAAGTTAAGAAAGCCGTCAAGGATTGACCGTTCCCATAAGCGGCGAGTGAAGCCAAATGGGAAAAAGTTTCACGTAATGGCCGACTTGCTCGGCTGATCAGGCGAATCCCGGCCACCGTTCGCGAGGTAGTGCACGAAGTTTCGTGCATGAGTTTTCATGCACTGCTACCTTGGAGCGCATGGCCGAACCACGCCGTGCTGATCTCGCCGCGTTGAAAGCGCTCGCGAATCCGTTACGTCAGCGCATACTCGATCAACTCAAGGCAGGTCCGGCCACGTCGACGACGCTGGCCGCGCAGCTCGGTGTCACCAGCGGCGGCACCAGCTACAACCTGCGCGTGCTCGCCGAAAACGGGTTCGTCGAGGAGATCGAGGGCAAGGGCCACGGCCGCGAGCGCTGGTGGCGCGTGCTCGAGCACGACCTCCGGCTGCCGAAGCCAGCCGAGCACGATCCGTCCGACGCCATGCGCGATCTGCACCGGCTGTGGCTCCAGGGCGACACCGACCTGTACGACAGGTTCCAGTCCGAGCGCGCGTCGCTGGGGGAGTGGGCGGACGCGGTGCCGTACTCGCGCGGCTCGATCCGCGTGACCCTGGACGAGCTGGGCGACTTCTTCGAGGAGTACCTCGCGCTGCTCCGGCGCTACCAGCGGCCAGAGTCCGAGACCCCGCCGGGCGCGCGCAGTGTCGAGACGCGCTGCCTGGCTTTCCCGACACCACGACCGAAGGAGGACTGAGCCTGGGTTGCCGAGCTGCCACTCGGCAACCCAGGAGTGAAGAACCACGCACCACCCACCCCTCGCGGGGTGCTTTCACGAGCACGCGAAACTCCGAAGCAAGGAGAGCACTGAATGCTGCCCTCACGCAAATCGCGGCTCGCCGCCGCGGTCTTGTCCTTACTACTGCTGACTCCGGGCCAGGCGTCCGCCGCACCGGACGACCTCCCGTTCACCGGCGGCGGTGGTGTCACGTTGCACGGCACGCTGATCCGGCCCAAAGTCCCGCCACGAGCGGCGATCGTGCTGCAAGGCGGTTCGAACTGGCGGGTCCGCGCGGATCTGCGGGCGCACGCCGACATGTTCGCGAACCTGGGCGTCACCACGCTCATCTACGACCGCCGCACGGTCGGGTATTCGACCACTCAGCGGGATTACGGGCTGCTCGCGGACGACCTGATCGGCGCCGTCGACGCTCTGCGCGCGCAGCCGGGCGTCGATCCGGGCGACGTGGGTGTCTGGGGCGTCAGCGAAGGCGCCTGGGTCGCGCCGCTCGCCGCGACGAAGTCCGAGCACATCGCGTACGTCATCACCGCCGGCGCGTCGGCGATACCGGGAGCCAGTCAGACGGCTTGGTACTGGGGAAATGTATTGCGGCACCAAGGGGTTTCGGGCTCACTGCTGCGCGCGTTGCCGTACACCGGCACCCGGTTCGCGGTGGGCGCCGGGCTCTTCCCCCAGGCGGGATACGACGGGGTCGCCGTGCTGAAGCAGGTGCGCCAGCCGATTCTGGCGCTGTGGGGCGACCTGGACATCAACCATCCGCCCGAGGAGAGCTCACGGATCTTCGCGGACGCGCTCGCCGCCAATCCGAATCACGCGATCCGGTTCGTCCCCGGTGGCGGCCCTGATCTCAACGAGACAACGGATCGCGGGTTCGACAAGCTGCCGACGCTCGCTCCCGGCTATCCCGCCGCGGTGGACGCCTGGCTCGGGCACCGGACCGGCGTGACCGTCGAGAATCCGCCGAAACAAGAACGCCTGACCGAGCCACTGCCTCCGCTAGCCTGGTACGAATCCCCATGGGCACAAGGAATCGTGCTGCTGGCGCTGCTCGGAGCGTTCCTCGGCTGCGTGTTTCTGCGCCGTAGCGCTCGTCCGGCGCGTCTGCTCGCGGTCTCCGGCACGGCGACGGTCGTGGGTTTCTTGGCGTTCTTCGCCTTCATGCAGATGGGCGGCATGAAGAACATCGGCCCGGTGGTGCTCGGCAGGCCGATCCTGTGGCTGCTGCTCCAGCTGCTCGCGGCCGCGACCATGGTGGCCGCGATCGGGACGGCCGTGCGCTACCGCCGGTCACCTGCTCAGCGCAAGCGGACGTTCACGCTGCTCGGCGGCTCGCTCGTGTTCGTTCCGTGGGCGCTGTACTGGGGATTGCTTGTGCCATAACGGCTTCGTAGCGATCCAGGATGACCTGGGCGACGCGCGGATCCGGTCCCAGCGGCTCGGCGACGAAGTCCGCCTCGCTCGCCAATGCCGCGATCCGGTCGGGAAGCAGGCCGGGCGCGAGGAACCAGGACGCGACCACGGTCCGCTTGGTGCCCAGTTCGGCGATGGCAGCCGGGATGTCGGGCTGGGTGGCGCTGGCGAAAGCCGGCGTCACCGGCAGGCCGAGCCTTCGCTTCCAGCGGGCGGCCAGCGCGGCGACGGCCGCGTTGGCGCCCGCGTTCGACGAACCGACCGCGGCGACCACGATGCCCGCGTCGGTCAGGTCGGCGCCGGACAACCGGTCCAGCGCGACGGCCTCCAGCGCGGGGTCGATGCCGAGCACGTCCGAGACGTGCACCGCGAATCCGGGCCGGATGACGGACTCGACCAGCGCGGGCAGATCGACCCGCGCGTGGTAGGCGCTGCCCAGCAGCAACGGCACCACCACGGCTTCGCGATGGCCTTCGCGGTGCAGCTCGTTGAGCACGTCGGTCACGAGCGGTGTCGACAAATCGAGAAAGGACACTCGCACGTCGAGTTCGGGCGCCTGCGCGCGGACGACCTCGACGAGCGCGCGCACGGTCGCCGCGGATCTGGGATCCCGGCTTCCGTGCGCGACCGCGACCAAGGGCACCGTCATGCGAACCGCTCGCCGACCAGCCCGGCGGCGAGTGTGTCGCCGTCCTTCGGGTCGATCACGATGAACGCGCCGGTGCGCGGGCTGAGCCGGTAGTCGTCGACCGGCAGGTCTTCGGACAGGCGCAAGGTGACCTGGCCGATGTCGTTGAGCTGCAACGACTCCGGATCACCCACAGTGGACAGTGTCTGCTCGTCGAAGCGCGCGTTGAGCTCCTCGACGATGGCCTTGACCGTCTTCGCACCGTGCTTGACCCACACCTGCGCGCCCGGCTTCAGTGGCTTGCTCGACAGCCAGCACAGCGCGGCGGAGATCTCGTCGGTGACCGCGGGCTGGCGGTCGGCCGAGGCGATCAGCTCACCGCGGGCGATGTCGAAATCGTCGGCCAGCAGGATGGTCACCGAGCTGCCCGCGCCCGCCTCTTCGAGCGGGCCGCCTGGCGTGTCGATGCGCTCGACCGTCGTGTGCAGTCCTTGGGGGAGAACGACGACGGCGTCACCGGGGCGGACGGTGCCCGCCGCGATCTGCCCGGCGTAACCCCGGTAGTCCGGGTACTCGGGCGTGCGCGGGCGGATCACGTACTGCACCGGGAACCGGAACGCCGCGTCGTGCGGGTCCGGCGCGACCGGCACGTTCTCCAGGTGCTCCAGCAGGGTCGGGCCGGTGTACCACGGCGTCCGGTCCGACTTCGAGGCGACGTTGTCACCCTCCAGCGCGGAAACCGGGATCGACAGCACCGTGCCGTCCTGGTAGCCGAGCGACTTGGCGTGCGAGTGGAACTCGTCGGCGATGACGGCGAAGGTGGCTTCGTCGTAGTCGATCAGGTCGATCTTGTTGACCGCCAGCACCAGCTGCGGCACGCCGAGCAGCGACAGCACGGCCGCGTGACGGCGGGTCTGCTCGATGACGCCCTTGCGCGCGTCGACCAGCAGCACGGCGAGCTGCGCGGTGGACGCCCCGGTCACCGTGTTGCGCGTGTACTGCACGTGGCCCGGGGTGTCCGCGAGCACGAAACTCCGCTTGGGCGTGGCGAAGTACCGGTACGCCACGTCGATGGTGATGCCCTGCTCGCGCTCCGAGCGCAGCCCGTCGACCAGCAGGCTCAAGTCCGGTGTGGACAGTCCCTTGTCGACACTCGCGCGGGTGACCGCGTCGAGCTGGTCGGCGAGCACCGACTTGGTGTCGTAGAGCAACCGTCCGACCAGCGTGGACTTTCCGTCGTCCACGCTGCCCGCGGTGGCCAGCCTCAACAAGCTGCTCATCAGAAGTAGCCCTCTCGCTTACGGTCTTCCATGGCTGCTTCGGACATGCGGTCGTCGGCACGGGTCGCGCCGCGCTCGGTGAGCCTGCTGGCCGACACCTCGGCGATGACCTCTTCGACGGTCGCGGCCGTCGACTCGATCGCGCCGGTGCACGAGCCGTCGCCGACGGTCCGGTAGCGGACGGTCAGCTCCTTGACCTCTTCGTGCGGTTTCGGGCCGCCCCAAGGACCTTCGGCCAGCCACATGCCGTCACGCTGGTACACCTCGCGCCGGTGCGCGTAGTAGATCGACGGCAGCTCGACCTTCTCGCGGGCGATGTAGTTCCACACGTCCGCCTCGGTCCAGTTGGACAGCGGGAACACGCGGACCTGCTCGCCGGGGCGGTGCCGTCCGTTGTAGAGGTTCCACAGTTCCGGCCGCTGGCGCCGCGGCTCCCACTGCCCGAAAGCGTTGCGCAGGCTGAAGATCCGCTCCTTCGCACGTGCGCGCTCTTCGTCGCGCCGCCCGCCACCGAACACGGCGTCGAACTTGTTCTCGGCGATCGTTTCGAGCAGGGGCGTGGTCTGCAGCGGGTTGCGCAGGCCGTCCGCACGCTCTTCCAGCCTGCCGTCGTCGATCCAGTCCTGGACCTTCGCCACGACCAGGCGCAACCCGTGCTTCTCGACGACGCGATCGCGGAACTCGATCACCTCGTCGAAGTTGTGCCCGGTGTCCACATGCAACAGCGGGAACGGCACCGGCGCCGGCCAGAAGGCCTTGATCGCGAGGTGCAGCAGGAGTGTCGAGTCCTTGCCGCCGGAGAACAGGATCACGGGGCGGTCGAACTCGCCCGCGACCTCACGGAAGATGTGGATGGCCTCGGATTCCAGCGCGGCCAGGTTGTCCTGTGCCGCGTCGGTCACCGGTTCGAGCGTGGTCATGAATCCCCTTCTCAGCCGTGCAAACCGCACTCGGTCTTGGACTGGCCCGCCCACCGGCCGCTGCGCGGGTCCTGGCCCGGCTCGACCTTCGCGGTGCACGGCGCGCAGCCGATCGACAGATATCCGATGGACACCAACGGGTTCTGCAGGATCCCGTGCTCGGCGATGTAGTCGTTGAACTCGTCGTCCGTCCACGGCGCGATCGGGTTGATCTTCACCAGCCCGTTGCGGTCGTCCCAGGTGACGATCGGGGTGTTCGCGCGGGTCGGCGCGTCGACCCGGCGGACGCCGGTCACCCACGCCGAGTAGTTCGCGAGCGTCTTGCGCAGCGGCACCACCTTGCGCAGGTTGCAGCACAGGCCTGGGTCGCGTTCGTGCAGCTTCGGGCCGTACTCGGCGTCCTGCTCGGCGACGCTCTGATCGGCCTGCGCGTTGACGATGCGGATGTCCGGGTACACGGTGGCGACCGCGTCGCGGGTGCCGATGGTCTCCGCGAAGTGGTAGCCGGTTTCGAGGAACAGGACGTCCACATCGGACTTGACCTTGGTGACCAGGTCGACCAGCACGGCGTCCTGCATGTTGGACGCCACGATGAAGTCGTCGCCGAAGGTTTCGGCGGTCCAGCGCAGTGCTTCTTCAGCGGTGGCGTTCGCGAGTTCCGCGGAAGCCCGCTCCGCCAGCGTTTTGTAATCGGCTGTGGTGGTCATCTACTCGCCTCCGGTAGGGACAGGCCGATGAACTTGACCGAGAAGACCCGTCGGCAGGCCGAACAAAGCCAGCCTCCGTTTTCTTCCGGCCTTAGATCCTCATCGCCGCAATATGGGCAGTAGAAAGGGGTCGCGCGCTCGGTCACTGCAGCACGCTCTCGTCGGCACGCGTGACCCACTGCGCGAAGCGTTCGCCGGGCTCACGTCCGGCGATGTACGCGCGCACGACGCGCTCGACATACTCGGTCAGCTGGGCGCTGGTCACCTTGTGGCCACGCAGTTTCCGGCCGAACCCGGCGTCGAGGCCGAGCCCGCCGCCGAGGTGCACCTGGAAGCCTTCGACCTGATTGCCCTCGTCGTCGGTGACGATCTGGCCCTTGAGCCCGATGTCCGCCGTCTGCACGCGGGCGCAGGAGTTGGGGCAGCCGTTGAGGTGCACGGTGACCGGAGTGTCTATTTCGGACTGGATGTCGGCGAGCCGCTTTTCCAGCTCCCCGACCAGTTTGTGCGCGCGTGCCTTGGTCTCGACGATCGCGAGCTTGCAGAACTCCAGCCCGGTGCAGGCCATGATCCCGCGCCGCCATGGCGAAGGTTCCGCCTGCAGTCCCAGCTCGGCAAGCTCCGAAACCAGCGCCTTGACCTCGGTCTCGGGAATGTCGAGCACGACGAGTTTCTGTTGCGGGGTAAGGCGGACCCGGTTCGACCCCGCGCGCTCGGCCGCCTTGGCGACCGCGATCAGCGTCGCTCCGTCGACCCGCCCGGCGATCGGCGCGGCGCCGACGTAGAACTTGCCGTCGGTCTGCGGGTGCACGCCGACGTGGTCGAGCGGCTTGTCCGGCACCTCGGGCGCGGGCCCGTCGATCAGCTTGCGCTTGAGGTATTCGTCTTCGAGCACCTGGCGGAACTTCTCGGCTCCCCAGTCCTTGACCAGGAACTTGATCCGCGCGCGGGCCCGCAGCCTGCGGTAACCGTAGTCGCGGAACACACTGATGACGCCTTCCCAGACGTCCGGCACCTCGTCGCGCGGCACCCAGGCGCCGAGCCGCTGCCCGATCATCGGGTTGGTCGACAGGCCGCCGCCGACCCAGAGGTCGAAGCCGGGCCCGTGCTCGGGGTGCACCACCCCGACGAACGCGATGTCGTGGATCTCGTGCGCGACATCGGCCTGCCCGGAGACGGCGGTCTTGAACTTGCGCGGCAGGTTGGAGTACCGAGGGTCGCCGATGTACCGGCGCTTGATCTCGTCGATGGCAGGCGTGCCGTCGATGATCTCGTCGGCCGCGATCCCCGCGACAGGCGAACCGAGGATGACGCGCGGGCTGTCACCGCACGCCTCCATCGTGGTCATGCCCGCGTCCTCGAGCTTCTGCCAGATCGTCGGCACATCCTCGATCTGGATCCAGTGGTATTGGATGTTCTGCCGGTCGGTGATGTCCGCGGTCTCGCGCGCGTGCGTCTGCGAGATCTCACCGAGCACCGCGAGCTGCTCGGTGGTCAGCGCGCCGCCGTCGATCCGGACGCGCAGCATGAAGTAGCGGTCGTCGAGCTCTTCCGGCTCCAGCAGGGCGGTCCGCCCGCCGTCGATCCCCGGCTTGCGCTGGGTGTACAGCCCGAACCAGCGGAACCGTCCCCGCAGGTCACCGGGGTCGATCGAGTCGAAGCCCCCGCGCGCGTAGATGTTCTCGATGCGGGCACGCACGTTGAGCGGGTTGTCGTCCTTTTTGGACCGCTCATTGGGGTTGAGCGGCTCGCGGTAGCCCAAAGCCCACTGGCCTTCGCCCCGCTTCTGCTTGACACGCGGAGCGCGGCCGGTCGGGGTCGCCATGAGTGTCCTCCGGGCTTGTTCGAGGCACGACCGCACCGGCGGCCGCTGCCTGGTCCGTCTTCTGGTGATGCGGTGGTGGCAGGGAGTCAGCGGTCGGCAGCGCAGAGTGCGCTCGCCACGCGCCGGAGATCGATGTGGCGACGAGCCACAAGGCGGATTCCGGCGCGAGTCACCCTTGCAGCGTGCCATGTGCCCACAATGTGGTCTAGCGGCGACCGCATGCTGAGATCGGCACGTTTTGCCTGGTCAGGGCCATGATGTTGTGTCAAGTGTGGTGGGGATCGCAGGGCGGTTCTTGCTCAGCGGCCTTTCTCATGGGCGAGGTCGTAGGCTCTGGGGTATCCGCGGCTAGCCCGAGCTGTTCGATCGAGTGCTCCAGTGATCGAAGTTGGCTCGGATCGTGAACGTGGTCGGATGCTCCGGGCCAAGGACGGTCTCGCACAGCGCGACCAACCCGAAGAACAGGTTCGCCGCGACGGCCGCGTTGCCCGCGCGGCCAGTCCAGAAGGCGTAATTGCCGCAGGTGGCCAGCGTGTCCGGGTGTTCCGGGCCGAGTACTCGCTCACTCACCACCAGTAACTCGGCGAACATGTCCCTGGCACTTGCCGGATCGCCGGCGTGGCCGGTCCAGCGGGCCAGGTTGCTGCGAGTCAGCAGGGCATGCGGATGCTCATGGCCTAGTACGCGTTCGCGCACAGGCAGAAGCCTGGCGAAATGGTCGCGTGCCTTGGCGTGCTTGCCCGCCTTGCCGATCCAGAAGGCGAAGTTGTGCCGAACGGTCAAGGTGCGAGGGTCTTCAGCTCCGTAGAGCCGCCTGCGCAGCGAAAGCAGCGTGACCAATTGAAGGCAGGCTTTTCTGGGCTCCCCGGCGGCGCCGGTCCAAAACGCGAGATTGTTGCGCGCGGTCAGCGTGCGGTGATCATTCGAACCATGAACGCGTTCCCGTAGCGGAAGCAGTGTGGCGAGCTCGTCGCGAGCTTGCCGGGCGTTGCCTCCCTGACCGGTGAGATTGGCGAGCTGTTCGCGAGTGTCCAGTGTCGCGGCAGCTTCAGCCGGGAGGTGCTCGACCACCGCGTGCAGATGCGGGTGGACTGCCCGCCAGCGCTCGACGGTCTCGGCATCGGTCAGTGCGCATGGGCTGATGGCCAGCATGAGGTCGTGTGCGGCGGTGACCCAGTCGGTCATTGTGTCATCGGAGACGAGTCGATCGTAGTTGACTGCTTGGACAAGGCGATGGACGTTCACCGAGGACGCCGTTTTCCCGTCGGTCGGGGTGATCAAGCTGTATGCCAGCAATTCGCCGACGGCCCGATGTCGGGTCAGCTCGTTTCTGAGCAGCGGTCGGACGCGGGGAGCAAGGTCTTGCGGTAGCGCGATCCCTGGCTCCGACGAAAGGAGCGCCGCGACAGGGATCGCGTCCGATGCGTAGCAGCACAGCAAGTTGAGAACAGTGCGGGCGCTGGGCGGTAATCTGTCGATCGCCACTTGCCAAGTGGTGGCGATGGTGTGCGCGTAATCGTCGTGAATCTGTTTGACTTGGTGCAATTCGGCGCGATGTGTTCGGTAGAGCCGCAGGTAGGTTGCCAGCTCGACCGCGTTGGCCCTGGCGAATGACCCTGCTTGGACCAGCGCGAGCGGTAGTCGGCCAAGCTCCTCTGCCAGTGCTTCGGCGGTGCGCTCGTCGTCATCCTGTGACAACGACAGCAGCAGCTCGATGGAGCTGTCCAAGCCGAGCTGACCGACGCCGACACTCAGTTCACCAGGCCAATGCGCGGACTGACTGGTGATCAGCACCAGGCCATCGCCAGTGGCAGGGACCAATCCGTACGCTGCCGCGGGGTCGGTGACATTGTCGAGGATCAGCAACCAGGGCTTTCGCTCTTTCAGCAATGCTTCGTGGACGCGGGCGACCGGGTCATTGACTCGTTCCGCCCGGTACGGGACCAGAAGTTCCAGTAGTGACCGGAAATCGCGGTCGATGGTGCCGTGCTCCTCAGCGTGCACCCACCAGACAAGTCCGTATTCACGCTGGTAGCGCTGAGCGTAGGCACGAGCCAGGCTGGTTTTGCCGACGCCGCCCATCCCGGTCAATACCCGGACCACGCGCTCGCCGGGGACGCGGGCGGAGTGCAGCTGTGCGAGTTCGGACTCGCGGCCGACGATCGTGGTGAGCCTGCCTGCTTGGGGTGAAACAAGAGTGTCGCCGGACGCGGTCAGGCTCGGGTCCGGTCCGGCTCCGGAGGGTTTGGCGTGTCATCACCGATCGCGCTGAGCAGCATCTCCGCGAATCGGGGGTCGGCTTCCGCTGCGTCCTCCAACGCCAGTCGTACGCGAGCCTGCGTGCGAGTGCTCACCTCGCCGGAATCGCCGACTTCTTCTTCGAGCTTCTTCAGCGAAGGATCTTTGCCGAGTTTCGAGGCGACGACTTGGTACAGGTGTGTGAGGTGGGTACTGGTTTCGCCGGCCAGAGCGTGCTTGGCGTGGTCGGCCAGCAGGCCGACGACGTCTTCGAGACCCCTCATACCGGAAGTAGTCGGCTGTGAAGGCGGAACGTTACGACCGGTACACCTAGCGTGCGCCCCGACGGCAACCGTGCTCCACGACACAGTTGACGAGTTCGGGATCCGCGGGCTACCTTGTTCACCAACAAGAACGAACGTTCTTTCTACTTCGAACCGAAGGGCTGGATCTCATGAAGAACCTCAAGCGCGCACTGGCCGGGATCGCCGCTGTCACCGCTCTGGTCGGGACCTTCGCGGTTTCGGGGAGCGCTGCCTCGGCGGACACGGCGAGCCAGAAGGCGAAGCCGACAGTGGTCCTGGTGCACGGCGCCTTCGCGGACGCCTCCAGCTGGACGGATGTCACGAAGAAGCTGCAACGGCGCGGATATCAGGTGGTCGCGCCCGCCAACCCGCTGCGCGGGGTCGCGTCGGACGCGGCGTACCTCAAGAGCGTCCTGCAGAGCATCGACGGGCCGATCGTGCTGGTCGGGCACTCGTACGGCGGGGTGCTCATCTCGAAGGCCGCGCAGGACGACCCGGACGTGAAGGCGCTCGTCTACATCGCCGCCTTCCTCCCGGATGCCGGCGAGACCGCGGGGGAGCTGTCCCAGGGCGGGAAGCTCGGGCCGGGCACCATCAACACCGTCGCGTACCCGGGTGGGACCGACGTTTACATCAAGCCGTCCGCGTTCCGTGACGTCTTCGCCGCCGATGTGTCCGCGTCGCAGGCCGCGGCGATGGCCGCGACGCAGCGGCCGATCGATGGGTCCGCGCTGGGGACCAAGTTCGAGGGCGCCGGCGCGTGGCACACGATCCCGTCGTGGGCGCTGGTCGCGTCGCAGGACAACGCGATCCCGGCCTCGGCCGAGCGTTTCATGGCGCAGCGGGCGCACGCCAAGACCGTCGAGGTCAAGGCTTCGCACGCCGTCTCGGTCTCGCGGCCGGATGCCGTCGCCGACATCGTCCTGGACGCCGCCAAGAGCGTTCGCTAAGCAGCCAGCACCTGACGGCAGGCGCGGCGCAACGTCGCCTTGACCTGCTCGGGATCGTCGAGTTCGCCGCCCTGGAGCGCTCCGTCGCGGAGTAGCACCAGGGCGGCTGCCGCGTATGTGGGGTCGGGATGGCCCGCCTTGGTGACCAGGTCGAGCAGTGCGTCGTGGAACCAGGCGCGGTGCTCGCTGACCATCACGCGGACGGGGTTCTCGGGGTCGGAGTACTCGGCGGCGGCGTTGATGAACGGGCACCCGCGGAAACCGGCGCCGCAGGTCGAGTCGCCGACGAAGTCGAGCACCGCGAGCGCGGCGTCGCCGTCCGGCTCGGTGCGGGCGGCGCTTTCGACGCCGGCGCGGATCTGGTCGTGCTGCGAGCGCAGGTAGGCGACCACGAGGTCTTCCTTGGTGGGGAAGTGGCGGTAGAACGTGGCCCGCGTGACGCCCGCGGCCGTGACGAGCTTGTCGACGCCCACGGTGTGGATGCCCTCGCTGTAGAAGAGGCGGGATGCCGTCTCGAGGAGGCGGTCGCGGGGGCTGAGTGTCTCGGTCATGAGACCAGTCTAGAGAACGAACGTTCTGTGACTTGCATCCATCAAACCACTATGGCTAAAGTGCTACAAACAGAGTGGTTCAAAGGAGGCGGGTTTGAAGATCAAGGGTTTCGGGCCGGGCGCGCTGGTGGACGACATCGCCGCGACCAGCCAGTGGTATCAGCGTCACCTGGGGCTCAAGGTGACCGTCGAGCTCGACTGGTTCGTCAGCTTCAACCTCGGGCCGGAGCAGTTCGAACTCAGCTTCGTGCGGCGCGGCCACGAGTCGGTGCCCGACGGCTACCGCACACAGGACCCGGCCGGGCTCATGTTCGGCTTCATGGTCGAAGACGCCGCCGCCGAGCAGGCGCGGCTGAAGGAAGAAGGGGTGAAGATCGTCCAGGAACTCAAGGACGAGGAGTACGGCCAGCGGCACTTCTACGCGCTCGACTGCAACGGCCTGCTGCTCGACATCATCGAGCTGATCCCGCCGTCGCCGGAATGGCTTGCCGCGAACGGGTTTGCCTGATCGGGTGAGTTCCGCCGCGGCAAGATCGTTTCCCGGCTAGTTTCGGACCCCGATCTACAAAGGACGGAGGACGGAATGCGCAGGATGCTCGTCGCCGCGGCGGTGCTCGCTTCGATGCTGGTGCCGGGCGTGGCCTCGGCGGCCCCGATCTGCACGCTGGCGAAACCCACCGCCAATGGCGTGCTCTACAAGGGCGAGGTCTACGAGTTCCGCGCCACCGGCTGCCCGGCCAGGGCCAAGGCGCACCTCGCCTGGCGGCTGGTCGTGGACATGCCGCTGAGCAAGGACATCGAGTCGAACGGGCGTGGCGAGTGGTACATGCAGTACCGCGTCGACGACTTCTCGCTCAGCTTGAGCACGGCGATGTGGGTCACCTTCGACAACGGCGTGCGGACGAACTCGATCGACGTGTCGATCGCCGCCAGGCCGTAAGCCAGGGGTCGTGAGTGTTGCGGCCGGTTCTAGCGGACCGGTACCTGGCTACCTGCCACGCGAGTCTCGGCGCGGGTGGAAGGTTTGCTCCGTTAGATGCAGAAATTCTTCCACTCGCTCGGGCTCGTCCACCCTGGGCACGTGACAAGGGCCGCCCTTGTCACCCAGGCCGGGGCCCGGCGTGTGGGAAACGGAGCGTTGAACGCCTCGTTTCCCACACACCACCACACATAAGTCACTTTCGTTCCGCTGAGCGTGACACAAGCCCCGCCCGTGCACGCCAGCCAAGGCCACGTCACGGGCAGGTCGTCGAATACCGGTTCGCTCTAACCGGCCGCAACACTCACGACCCCTCGCCAGGAGTTCCGGCTCGCTGGGGGAGACTGGGGTGTGCCCGCACTGCCTCTCGATCTGACCACCACCGTCGAAGCCGACCTTCCCGCCAGCGCGCTCGAGGGGGTCGGCGAGCGGCCGTTCGGGGTCTACGTGCACGTGCCGTTCTGCGCCACACGCTGCGGGTACTGCGACTTCAACACCTATACCGCCGGTGAGCTCGGCTCGGCGGCGTCGCCCGAATCGTGGCTGGACGGGCTGAAGCGGGAACTCGACCTCGCCGCGCGGGTGCTCAAGAAGGCGCCTGCCGTGGACACCGTGTTCGTCGGCGGGGGCACGCCTTCGCTGCTCGGAGCGGACGGGCTCGCGAATGTGCTCGACGCCGTGCGCGGGGCGTTCGGTCTCGCGAAGGACGCCGAGGTGACCACCGAGTCCAACCCGGAGTCGACGTCGTCCGCGTTCTTCGACGGCATCCGCGCGGCCGGGTTCAACCGGATCTCGCTCGGGATGCAGTCGGCGGCCCAGCATGTGCTCAAGATCCTCGATCGCACGCACACGCCCGGGCGTCCCGTCGCGGCCGCGAAAGAGGCGCGTGAGGCGGGGTTCGCGCACGTCAACCTCGATGTCATCTATGGGACGCCGGGGGAGCGGGTCGAGGATCTGCGTGCCTCGCTCGACGCGGTGCTCGCCGCCGAGGTGGACCACGTGAGCGCGTACGCGCTGATCGTCGAGGAAGGGACCGCGCTCGCCAGGAAGGTCAAGCGGGGTGAGCTGCCCGCGCCGGACGACGACGTGCTGGCCGCCGACTACGAGTTGATCGACGAGATGCTCGTGAAGGCGGGCCTCCGCTGGTACGAGGTGTCCAACTGGGCGTCGTCCGATGCCGCGCGGTGCCGCCACAACCTCGGGTACTGGCGGGGCGGCGACTGGTGGGGCGCCGGGCCCGGCGCGCACAGCCATGTCGGCGGGGTGCGGTGGTGGAACGTCAAGCATCCGGCGCGGTACGCGTCGCTGCTCGCCGAGGGTTCTTCGCCCGCGGGCGGGCGTGAAGTGCTCACCGAGGCGGACCGGCATCTGGAGCGGATCATGCTCGAACTCCGGCTGGCGGAAGGACTTTCGCTCGACGCGCTCGACGCGGACGGGCTCGCCGAGGCTCGTGCGGCGGCCGCGGAAGGCTTGCTCGACGCGTCCGCTTTGGACGGTGGGCGGGCCGTGCTGACCGATCGCGGGCGGCTACTCGCCGACGGTGTCGTGCGCCGCCTTGCCGCCTGAGATCCCGGCCAGGAAGAGGTCGAGGGCGTACTCGAAGCGCTCCTGGGCGGTTTCGCCGCTGAACAAGCCGTTCATCTGCAGCAGGTTCGGGAATTCGTTGGGGGGCAACGACTTCAGGTATTCGCTGCGCTGCGCGAGCTCCTGCTGGTCGACGTCACCGGACATCCAGACACTGCCCTCGTAGGCGAAAGCCTTGGTGTACGTGGCGAGCGCGTCGCCGGCGAACACCGCTTGACGGAGCGGGAGACCGCCCGCGCGCAGCAGCGCGATCATCGCCTCGCCGTGGCGCAGCGCGTTCGGGCCGATGGGGACCATGGTGTTCCAGGCGACCTTCGCGATGCCGGGGTGGCTCAGCATCGCCGCCAGCTGGGCGCGCAGGAGCTCCTTGACCTGCTCGGCCCAGCGGCTCGGGTCGGGCGCCGGAATCGGGGCGTCGCCGAGTATCCGGTCGAACATCAGCTCGTCGAGTTCGTCCTTATTGGACACATGGGCGTACAGCGAGGCCGGTCCCGTTTCGAGCGCCTGCGCGACGCGGCGCATGCTGACCGCGTCGATGCCGTCCGCGGCCAGTATCTCGAGCGCGGTCTTGACGATCAGCTCGCGCGAAAGCTGGGGTTTCGCCGCGCGCCGCGCCGGTTCCCGGTGCCACGGCGAGTTCGGTACAGCCACTCGGCCACCTCCTGTGGCGGTCACTCTAGCGAACCTCGCGCTTGACACGAACACTGTTCGTAGGTAGAACGGTGTTCGTTGAACGAACGGTGTTCGTCGAGTCGAAGAAGGAGCTCTCATGTCCGAGGAAAAAGCCGTCCTTGAGGTGCTGGCCGCGCTCGTCGCAGCGTGGAACGAGGGAGATGCGGCCGCGTACGGCCGCCTGTTCACTGAAGACGCCGACTACGTGACATTCTTCGGGATGAATATGCCTGGTCGTGAGGCGATCGAGGCCAGTCATCGCGCGCTGTTCGAAGGGCCGTTGAAGGGGTTGAAGCTCGGCGGCGGGACCGGTGAGGTCAAAGTCCGGTTCGTGCGCCCGGACGTCGCGATCGTCGTCGCAGGCGGCGGGTCCTCCCTCGATGGGGCGGATTTTCGCGCGTCGACGGTCACTTACGTGCTGGTGCGGGACAACGGCGAATGGCGGATCGCGTCGTTCCAGAACACCCGCGTCAGTGATCCGGCGGGTGCCCGATGAAGCCGATGGTCGAGGTGAGCGGCGTGGTCCACGCGCCGCCGGATGAGGTGGTGGACCGGGTTTACGCGCGCTTCGCCGGGGAAACCGGTCCCTATCGCCCTCGGGTGGAAGTGGACCGCGAACGGCGCATGGTCGCTCTTCAAGGCGGGTGGTGGTATCGCGGAGAGTACACTGTGGACGATCACCCGGCGGGTACGTTGGTTACACACAGAGTGTTCAATGTGGCCAGGCGGGCCCGGTGGAGTGTGCCGCTCGCGAATCGCCTTTTCATCGGGTTCCGTGCGAAAGTTGTGGCGGGGTTCACTGCGCTGCTCGATGACTTAGGCTAGCCTTAGCTCAGAGCACCAGAGGAAAGGAGTGAGCGATGGTAGTCACCCAACGCGCGACGCGTCCGTGTCTGCGGCTGGCCGTGCTGCGTGTCGAACGGCTCACCCCCCACATGATCCGGATCGTCGCGGGCGGCCCGCAGATCGCCGACTTCAGGCCGAACGGCTGCACCGACGCCTACGTCAAGGTGTTGCTGCCCGTGCCCGGCGTGAGCTATCCCGAGCCTTTCGACCTGCAGGTCATCAAGGCGACCATGCCGCGTGAGCACTGGCCGCGGATGCGCTCGTACACCGTCCGGAGCTACGACGAGGTCAAGGGTGAGCTCACCCTCGACTTCGTCGTGCACGGCGACGAGGGGCTCGCCGGACCGTGGGCGATGCGCGCGCGACCCGGCGATGAGCTGCTGATTTCCGGTCCCGGCGGCGCCTACGCGCCCGGCGACGAGGCCGACTGGCACCTGCTGGCCGGCGACGAGAGCGCGTTGCCCGCGATCAGTGCGTCGCTGGAGGCCATGTCGCCCGCCGCGGTCGTGCGGGCGTTCATCCTGGTCCAGGACGACACCGAGGAACTGCCGCTGAGCACGCGCGCGGCCGACTCGCGGATCGTCTGGCTGCACCGGTCCTCCGGCGACGACCTGGAGAAGGCCGTGCGCGACCTGGAGTTCCCGGAGGGTCTCGTGCAGGCCTTCGTGCACGGTGAGGCCGGGTTCGTCCGCGAGCTTCGCAAGTACCTGCTCGGCGAGCGGGGCATGCGCAAGGACCTGCTGTCTATCTCCGGTTACTGGCGCCGCGGCGCGACCGACGAGGAGTGGCGGATCCAGAAAGCGGCCGAAAAGAACGCGTAATGTCGGGCCAGTGACCGAACTCAAGGTGGATTCCGACCCGGCCGACCTAGGTTTCGACGCTGACCGACTCGGGCGGATCGACACGCATTTCGCCCGATATGTCGATAATGGACTGCTTCCCGGCTGGCTGGCCGTGATCAGCAGGCAAGGAAAGATCGCGTATGTCGGCAGCTCCGGCCTGCGCGATGTCGAGGCCGGGCTACCGGTCGAACCCGACACCCGATGGCGCATCTTCTCGATGACCAAGCCCATCACGTCGGTCGCCGCGATGATGCTCTACGAACAGGGCCTGTTCCAGCTGACGGACCCCATTTCTCATTGGCTGCCCGAATTCGCCGAGCCGCGCGTGTTCACCAAGGGCTCCTCGCTACGCCCGGTGACCGAGCCGGCGACCGAGCCGATCCGGGTCTGGCACCTGCTCACGCACACCGCGGGGCTCACCTACGGCTTCCACAACGCGGGCCCGGTCGACGCGCTGTACCGCGCGCAGGGCTACGAATGGGGCACGCCGCCGGGGCTCGACCTCGCCGCGTGCAGCCAGGCGTGGGCGAAGCTGCCGCTGGTGTTCCAGCCGGGCAGCGAGTGGAACTACTCCGTGGCCACCGACGTGCTCGGCAGGCTGGTCGAGGTCGTTTCGGGCAAACCGCTCGACGAGTTCTTCTCGGCGGCCATCTTCGAGCCGCTCGGCATGACGGAGACGGCGTTCTGGACCGAGGACAAGGACCGCCTCGCCGCGATGTACGTGCCGACGCCCGGCACCGGGAAAATCGTCCGCAACGACGCTTTCGGCGCGGTCGGCGCGGCGCGGCCGGACTGTCTCTCGGGTGGCGGCGGCCTCGTGTCGACCGCGGCCGACTACCACCGCTTCACGCAGATGTTGTTGCGTGGCGGGGAACTCGACGGCGTCCGCGTGCTCGGCCCGCGGACCGTCGAGCTGATGGCGTCGAACCACCTGCCGGGGCATGTCGACCTCGAGGCCTACGGACGGCCGCTGTTCGCGGAGATGCCGTTCGACGGGCACGGTTTCGGGCTGGGCTTCTCGGTGCTCGAAGACCCGATCAAGGCGAAAACCCTGGCCAGCGCCGGAGAATTCGCGTGGGGCGGCGCGGCATCGACGGCGTTCTGGGTCGATCCGGACGAGGACCTGACGGCGATGTTCTTCACACAACTTCTGCCTTCGAGCACGTACCCGCTGCGGCAGCACCTGCGGCAGCTGGTCTACCAGGCCTTGGTGGGCTAGGGGGTCGTGAGTGTTCCGGCCGGTTCTAACCGGCCGGAACACTCACGACTGCTTTCCTCCGTTACCAGGATGGGTAGATGCTGGTGAGCTTCTGGCTGGCCAGTGCGCCGAACGCGGTGTAGCCGTTCGACTTCGGGTGAAAACTGTTGCCGTCCATGACACTCCAGGGCGGGTTGGCGCCACCGCTGCCGCCGAGCAGGATCCCGTTGAGCCATTGGTCGGGGTCGCAGACCGCGTGGCCCGCGATGGCCTGCTGGCCTTCGATCACGGACACGTTCGGCAGCGCACCCAGTCCGGAGTAGACCTCGGCGAAGAAGAAGTCCGCGAAGTCGTTCAGGAAGCGCTGTTCTCCTTCACTGAACGCCGTGGCCTCCCAGCCGTTCCGTTCGACCGAGCACGTGGTGGCGGAGAACAGCCGCGGGTACGACATGATCATGATCTTCGCGTTCGGCGCGGTCTCGTGGATCTGCCTCAGCACCTGCTGCACCGCGGGCTTGATCTTGGTGGACGCGAGCTTGCGCTGATAGACGCCCAGCGGTTCCGGGTCGTCGTCCATCTTGTAATCGCTCGCGTCGCAACCGCCGAGGGGATTGTTGAGCGCGCACGACTTGAGGATGGGCGTGAACCGGGCGTCGTTGCCGCCGATGGTCAGCTCCACCAAGGTCGTGTTCTTGTCGAGGAAACCACGATCGATCTGGGTCAGCTGCCCGGATTGGCCTTCCGGTTTGTTGCCGAACCCTTCCTGCTGGGTGTTCTTCTTGAGCAGGTTGTGCGCTCGCGCACCGCTGCAGGCCACCGACTGGTAGTCGAGCCGGGGATCGTGGCTGGTGTCCAGCGAGCCGATGTCCGCCGGCGCGCCGGGGATCTTCGTCTTGCGCGACCAGTTGTCCGGCCCCTGCCTGCAGGACATCTTCTTGAGCACACCGTCCTCGTCGACGTTGCTCCAGTGGTAGAAGTTGTTCGTGCCTTCACCGGCCGAGTACGAATCGCCCATCGCCACCACGAAATGCGCAGGCTTGGCAGGCAGCTTCTCGAAGGCCACCGCGTCGAAGGCGATGTCTTCGACCCCGCGGCCGTCCTCGGTGAGGTTGTTCAGCGTGACCTTGCCCGGCAGGTTGCCGGTGAAGTCGAACACGCCGATCGACACCCAGGTGTTCTTCTCCCACATCGTCGAAATCGAGCGGTGGCTGGGTTTTCCGCCTGGCTGAGCGCTGGGCGCGTCATAGATCTGATAGTCGGCCTGGCGGGTGTGCGCGCCCTCGTCCGGTATGTGGACGTAGATCCGGGTCCAGGCGTTGAGCGGAGCGTAGGTCTGCCAAGTGCCCTCGACCTTCATCTTGTTGGACGCGGCGTTGTCGCGTTCGTAGGTGTGCGCGAACCAGAAATGCCCGGCGAAGCCCGCGCCCGCCTGATGGAAGTCCTGCTTGGCCGGATAGATCGTCTTGCCCGTGGTGGTGTTGATCGTCGAGGCGAACTTCAGGTCGAAGTTCCCGCCACGGGGCCAGTTCCGCGCACAGCCGTCCGGGCCGAACGGGCCGTCCGCGTTGAGGTCGTCGACGATCGTCGCGCCGGCGGGCAGGCCGTCGACCGCGCACTGCGGCTCGTGGATGTTCGTCGCCATCGGACGCGGCTCGACCGTGGTGTACTTCAGCCGCTCGACGCCACAGGACTTGGTGCAGTCCACCCAGGACACGGGTGTGCTCCACCAGCACATCAGGTCGTCACGCTGGCAGGGGCCCGGCGGGTCCGGATCGGGACCCGGCTGCTGGTGTGGCGGCGCCGCCGGGTCGCACTGGTTCCTCGCGGCGACACAAAAGGTGTTCAGGCCTGGCTGGCCGTCCTTCATGCCACTCGGCCAGTTGCCGACAAGGTAAGTGTCGTTGAATCGCTGGTACTGATAGTTGTAGCGGACCAGCGAGCGGGCGGCGAAGCCCATCACGCGCTCCGGATACGACCATTTGTTGGGGTGCTTGGCATTGTCGTAGGGATTCGTGTCCCCGGGGATGTTCGGGTCGTGGTAGTCCTGCACCGCCGTGGTGAGGAATGGCTGCCGGTCGGGGAGATAGATCGGGTTGGCCGGGTTGTTCAGCCAGCCGAGTCCCCACGGCCGGTCACCGTCGCGGAGATGGAAACCGGTGTTGTACGCCCAGATCGCCAGCCACCAGTTCTCGATGAACTTCGGGTCGCCGTTGTTGGCGATCAGCCCGTTCGCCTTGGTGACGCGCCATTTGTCCTGCAGGATCAGCAGCGCGGCCGCGATGTTCGCGGTGTAGTCCAGCGCGACCGCCTTCTGCTGCAGGTCGCTCATCGCCTCGCCGGTGTCCTTTTTGTACATCCCGGTGGTGACCTGCCCGGCGCCGTAGCCGCAGTCGGCCGCGTCGAAGTTCACCTCCCCGCCCATCAGGTTCCCGTAGAACCCGCCCTGCAGGAAGTTGCCGGACGAGCCGTCGGTGATCCGCGAGCTCGCCTGCCACATGTTGGATTCCTGAGCCAGCACCGCGAGCAGCACCTGGGCGGGCACCCTGATGGCGGGATCCGGTTTGAACAGATCTTGCGGCGAGTAGGCAGGCAGGCCGTTGTTGGCCCAGTTCGCGGGCCGCTGGAAGGTGAGTTTTCCTTGCACGGCAAGGTTCGCCGCCCACTCGACCTGCTCTGGGGTCGGCTGGTAGGTCTGCAGACGATGGTCGTTGCGCGGCACCGCGCACGCCCGGTCCACATCCCACGGCACGGTCGATTCGTCCTCCGTGACACCTGCGGTGGAAGCGGGCGCGGCGCCCGATGACGTGGACTCGGTGTCGACCGCGAATTCCAGCGGCTTGGCGGTTTCCGTCGATCGCGCGGTGATTGTGACCTTGCGGCCGGGCGCCGACACGGTGCCCGTGACGACGAGTCCACCCCGAGAGGACACGTCGGCATCGGCGGGGGCGTCGAGCGCGCGCCACCCGGCGGGCGCGGGCAGGCCTTTGGCGTCCGGACCGGTCAGAAAGAGGTTGCCGCCGCTTCCCTTGAGCGCGAGCGCGCCTTTGCGCCCCTCGGCGACCTTCGTGCTCGTGCCGTTCGCGTACCGGAACACGTCCACGCGATCGCCGCGCACGACCTGGTAGCCGACCTCCGCCGCGCTCGCCTGCAGCCGGAACGGCACGCCTCCGGTGGCTTGCACGGTGGTGGCCTTGCCCGCGGAATCCAGTTCCACCAACCGGTTCGCCCCGGCGGCGACGATCTTGTCGCCGACCGGGACGGCCGAGGTGAGCTGCCCCTTGCTTGTCAGATTCCGTTGCACGGCACCGGTGCGTGCGTCGACCCGGAGGAATCGGGTGGTGCTGTCCTCCTGCCGGGAGAACAGCACCTCCTCGCCCGTGCCGCAGCCTGGATTGAAGTAGGCGAGCGTCACCCGCTCGGCGAGCTTGGTGACCTTGCCGTCGGTCAGGTCGACGATCGCGGCGAAGGCGCCGCGGTTCATCTTGTCTTCCCGGTTCGAGAACTGACGCGGCGCGTAGACCACGGCCGCGCGCTGCCCGGAGCCGGTCAGGCAGGCCTGACCGGTCCACAGGTTGGTGTCGTATCCCGGTTCCGAAAGCGACGCCACGACCCGCCACTGGTACGCCTGCTTGGCGTCGGCGACCAGCAGGTGCAGGCCGCGGTCGTCGCTTTCGGTGGTGAGCACCCGATCTTCGGAACGCCGCCAGTCCTTCGGCAGTGTCCTATCGGGATCCAGCACCCGCGAGGATTTCTCCGGTGGGGGCTGGGGTGGATCCGCGTGCGCGGGCGTGACGGTGATCATCGACGCGGCGACCATGGCGATGCCGGTGGCCGCGTGCAGCAGCTTTCTCATGCTCGTTCTCATTGGCCGTTCCCGCCCCTCAGTAGGTTTGCCCGCACGGATGCGCGGTGGCGGAAGCAGGCACGAACGCCATCGCGTCGAAGGCGATGTCCACGGTGGCGCTGGGAATCGCGTAGTCCGATTCCATGTTGTTCAGCATCACCCTGGCGCCCGGCTGCAACGCGTACGTGCCGAGCGATTTCCATTGGTCCGAGCCGAGCATGCTGCCGATCGGGCTGGTGTCCTGATCGATCGTGCAGGCCTTCTGGCCTCCACCCGACGGGAACGCCTGATTCCAGTCGTCGTTCATCACCACGTATTCCGCGTGCTCGGTCTCCCCGCCGTGGCTCGGCAGATGCACCCAGATGTCGTACAGCGCCACGGATCCCTGGGTGATGTCCAGATCGGGTGTCCAGGTTCCGGTGATCTTGTGCTTGGCACTCGTCCCGTTCAGATAATCCGGCCGATAGGTGTGGGTGAACCACATGTGCCCGTTGTAACCCGCGCCCGCCTGGTGCAGGTCGACCTGCGCGTACAGGGCTTCCGGATGGTTGCCGGACGGATCGCCCGTGCGCAGGGTGAATTTGCCGTTGGACGCGGGCACACTGCATCCCAGTGCGTACTGAGAGGTGTCGTTCAGATCGAACACGATCTTCGCACGAGGTTTGGACAGTTCCGGGAAAGTCGAGCAGTCGCGCGGATAAATGCGTTTCACACCCGGTTCCGGCGTGCCCGCGCCGAAGGTGACCTTCTCTTTCGCGCACTCGCCGAGAATGCAGCCCGCAAAACTGACCTGACCGTGCCACCAGCACGAGCTGTTGAACGCCGCACAGGGGCTCGTCTGCTGGTTCTTCGGCAATGGCTTGTTCTGGTCCACCACGGCCGGGTCACAATTGTTCCTGCTGTCGCAGAAGGTTTTCGGCGTGGCGACGGTCAGTTCTTCCTTCGTCTTGCTCTCACCGAAGACCGGCTTCGAGTAGGCGAGATGCGACGGGGTGCCCTTCAGCTGCGGGGACTCCACCCAGCCCATCACCCGCTCCGGGTAGGACCATTCGCTCGGCCGTTCGGCGTCGGCGTAGGTCAGCCGGAGGAACGGGGCACGGTTCGCCGGGTACTGCGGGTTGGCCGGGTTGTTCAGGTAGCCGACCCCGTAGTAGCCGCCGTTCTGCGAAGCCTTGGTGCTGGGGTAGTAGCCGCTGTTGTACGCCCACACCGCCAGCCACCAGTCCTCGATCCAGGTCGGGTCGCCGTTGTTGACGTAGCTGCGTCCCGCCGGGTCGTTGTAGAGCTGGTTCCACTTCTCGATCAGGATGTTCAGCCCTGCCGCGATGTTCGCCGCGTAGTCGGTGGCGATCGCGAGCTGTTGCGCCCTGTTGTAGACGGAGTCGCCGTCGGCCACCCGCATGCCGGTGGTCACCTGGCCGATGCCGTAGCCGCAGTCGGTCTTCTGCGCTTCGCCTTCGCCGCCGTAGTCGATGGACTGCCCGTCACCGTGGTTGCCGTAGTAGTCGGCCACCAGCGGGTTGCCGGTGTCGCCCGGCACCACGTGCCACGAGCCCTGCGCGAGGTTGGTCTCCTGCGCGAGGATGCCGAGCATCAGCTGCGCGGGAACCGTGCCGCCACCGGCCAGGCTCCTGAGCGGGAACATGCCCTGCGGGGTGTACGCGCCCTGGCCCGCCTTGAGGTAGTTGGCAGGCCGCTGCACGTTCAGCGTGCCGTGGACCGCCTGGTCGACGGCCCACTCGACCATGTCTTCGCTCGGCTGGAACGCCTGGATCCGCGGGTCGTTGCGGCCGACCGCGCAGGTCGGGTTGGTCAGGTTCGGACCGTCGGCGGTCTTGGCGGCGATGGCGTCGAGCGTCGGCGCCGGGGTGGCGGTGACCGTGCCCGTCGAGTCCTTGCCGGTCTTGGTCGCGCGCACGGCGACGCGGAGCGAGCCCGCGTCGGCCCGGTCGGGCGCGGCCAGCGGGGAGGCGCCCTTGCGCTCGGTCTGCCGGGTCAGCACCTCTGTCGCGAGCAGGTGCCCTTCGGCGGAGGTCCCGCGCACCTGGCGGTCGCTGGCCAGCGCGACCAGGCCCGGCGCCGACGTGGCGACGGCGCGGGTGTCGCCGACGACCGCGGTGCGGCCACCGGTCAGGCCGAAGATCTGGAGCTTGTCCCATGGCCCGGAGGCGAGCTGGGACAGCCCGTCGCGGCTCAGCCGCTGGACGTAGGCCTTGTCGGCGTTGACCGACGCGATGTCGATGCCGTGCTTCGCGGTCGCGTTGACCGCGAAGACCCGCCCTTGCGGCCTGGCGACGGGTGTCAGCGTGCCGTCGTCGCCGACCTTGACCAGGTTGCCGAGCGCCATGCCGTAGTCGCCGTCCGGCGCGGCGGCCGGGGTGGTGAACTGGGAGCCGATCCGGCGGGTGCTGAGCACCTTGGCCGAGGCGGCGTCCACGGCGAGCAGGTCGGTCTGCTGCCCGTCGTCACCGATGCCGCGGGTCAGCAGCACCCGGTCGCCAGGGCCGCACGCGGGGTTGAAGTAGGCGGTGGAAAGGCCGGTGGCGATCTCGCGTGCCTTGCCGGTCTCGACGTCGACGACCGCCGCGATGGCGCCGGCCTGCACCAGTTTCGGCTTGTTCGCGGCCATCGCGGGCGCGAACACCGCGACCGCGTGCTTACCAGAGCCGGTGAGGCAGACGTGGCCGAACCACGAGCCGCCCGGCAGCGCGGACGCCTTCAGCGTGGCCAGCTTCTTCCACGCGAAGGCCTCTTTTTCGCGTGCCACATAGAGATGGAACCCGTCGGTGTCGCCGGCGCCGGTGACCAGCACGTCGCCGGACGCACGCCAGTCCTTGTCCAGCGCGGCGTCGGGAGCGGCGAGCGCGCCCTGCGCGGGCGGGGCCGCGGCGGCCTGCCCCGAGGGAGAAGCCAGCGTCAGCCCGATCGTGGCCGCCAGTACGACGGCCGGAAGTCTTCTCATGGGAGTTCTCTTTCGCATCAACGCCACCGGGTGCAGACGTTCAGCCCGCCGTAGCCGGTATCGGTGGCGTCGGGGTCGTACCCGGAATGAGTGGCGCAGAACTTCACGGAGTTGTTCCAGGCGGCCATTTTCGTTTCCCAGTGGCCCGCACCGGTGACGACCTTGGCGACCGACCGCTCCACGCCCCCGTACTCGGGCTGGACGAAGAGCACGACATGGTGGATGTCGTCGGCGTTGACCGTGTTGTATTCGCCCCAGACGGCACGGCAGGCGGGTGAGTAGTTGAGGTCGCCCTTGGGTTGCTGGGTCACGTGGTCGTCCTTGACGACGAAGCCGGTGAGCGGGATCGCGTCGGCGACACAGCCCATCTCGGTCGCGTCGCGGCCGTCACAGGAAGTGCCGGAACAGAAGACCGGGCTCGCGGCGGGCGCGGACGGGGCGGCGGGCGCGGCGACGGCCGAGGTGAGCCCGAAGGTGGCGGAGAGCGCGGAAAGGAGCACGGCGAGTTTCAGGCGCATCGGTCAGTCCGAGGGGTAGCAGGGATAGTGGGTGTCACGGACCATCCAGGCGCCGGAGCTGTCACCGGTCGCCGCGTAGATGCCGTAGGAGTACCAATCCAGGTGGGACTCGACCAGGCGCCAGTCGTAGTCGCGGTAGACGATGTCGTCGCGGTACGCGTCGAAGCGCTCACCCTTGTTCAGGTGATAGGCGAGTTCGAACCCGGTGCCGTAGCCCTTGCGGAAGTTCAGTCCGTTCGCGCTCGTGACCACGTAGGTGCACATCATGTCGCCGTGCGGATCGGGGATGCTCGCCGAGGCCACCGCCGGTGCGGCCACCATGGCCAGCACGATCGTCAGGCCCAGTTGCAGTGCTCGTCGCATCGATCAGCCCTCGTCGTAGCAGGAGTAGCGGGGATCGCGTGCCATGTAGGCGCCGCTCTCATCACCGGTGGCCGCGTAAACGCCGTACGACCACGGCCATTCGGGGTGTTTCTCGATGAGCCGCCAGCGGTAGGGCGCCCGGTCGACCCAGCGGTCGCGGTACGCGTCGAAGCGTTCGCCCTTGTTCAGGTGCCGGACGAGACGGCCGCTGGTCGCGTAGGTGTCCCGGAAGTTCAGGCCACCGTCCGAGACCACGACATAGGTGCAGAGGACGTCGCCGGTCGTGGTCGCGCTCGCGACGGCGGGCAGGGAGGTCATGGCCAGTGTGGCGGCGGCGCCGGTCAGCAGGGCTCTTCGCAGATTCATCGCACGCTCCGGTCGAATCGGAAACTGAGGCGCACAGCAGACCAGCGGTGGCTTACTGTTCGCTTATCGCCGACTTACTGGGGGCTGGGGTGGAGTTCGGGCTGCTCGGTGCCGTTCAGGCGACCGTCGACGGCGCGGCGCTGGAGCTGGGACCGCGCAAGCAGCGCTTCGTGCTGACCGTGCTGCTGCTCGAAGCGGACCGGCCGGTCCCGGCGCGGCGGCTGATCGACCTGCTCTGGCCAGAGAACCCGCCCGCGACCGCGCTGAACGCGATCCAGGTCGCGGTCAGCCGGTTGCGGAAGGTGCTGGCCGGGGTCGAGCTGCGTTCCGAAGGCGACGGGTATCGCCTGGTCGTCAGGCCGGAGCAGGTCGACTTGGGACGGTTCCGCGCGCTGGTCGCCGGCGCGGCGGCGGCCGCGGGGGACGAGGAACGGGTCGCGCTGCTGCGCGAGGCGCTCGCGTTGTGGCGCGGGCCGGTCGCGGCGGGGACCATCGACGACGACACGCGGGCCCGGCTGTGCCAGGGGCTGGAGGACGCCAGGCTCGCCGCCGTCGAGGAGCGGATCGAGGCCGAGGCGCGGCTCGGGGTCGTCTCGCTGGACGAGGTCGCCGGGCTGGTGGCCAGGTACCCGTTGCGTGACCGGCTGCGTGGTGCCTTGATGCTCGCGCAGTACCGTGCCGGGCTGCGCGCGGAGGCGCTCGAAACGTACCGGCGTGGACGCGAGCTTTCCGTGCGGGAGCTGGGGTTGGAGCCGTCGGGCGCACTGCGGCAGCTGGAGCAGATGATCCTGCGGGATGAGCCGGTACAGCAGGCGGTGCCGCGGCAGCTGCCCGCGGACACGGCCGATTTCACCGGCCGCGACGCGGAATTCGGGGGACTGCTCGACGGGCTGCCACCGATCGCCGTCATCGCCGGGAAGGGCGGGATCGGGAAGACGACGCTGGCGGTCCGGCTCGCGCACGCGCTCGCGTCCCGGTTCCCCGACGGCCAGCTGTTCGCCGATCTCGGGGGTGGCGCCCGGGTCGCGGACTCGTCGGACGTGCTGGTGCGGTTCCTGCGCGCGCTCGGCGCGGCGTCCATTGAGGACGATCCGTCCGCGCAGTACCGCAGCCTGCTTGCGGGGCGGAAAGTCCTGGTGGTGCTGGACAATGCCGCGAGCGAGCGGCAGCTGCGGCCGTTGATCCCGGGTTCCGCGACCTGTGCGGTGCTGGTCACCAGCCGCCGCAGGCTGACCGGGCTGCCTGGCGCGAAGCTGCTCGAACTTGAGGTGCTTTCGGACGGCGCTTCGCACCGGCTGCTGCGCACGCTGGTCGGGGCGCGGATCGACCGTGAGCCGGAGTCAGCGGCGCAGCTGGTCCGGCTGTGCGGGGGATTGCCGCTGGCGCTGCGGATCGTCGGCGCGCGGCTGGCCGCGAAACCGCATTGGGGGCTGGGCAAACTCGCCGGGCGGCTGTTCGACGAGCGGCAGCGGCTGAACGAGCTGCGGTATGGCGACCTCGAAGTGCGCGCCAGCCTCAACCTGAGCTATCAGGGGCTCAGCGCCGCGGCGCGCGGCCTGTTCGCGCGGCTCGGGCTGCTGACCGTGCCGGACTTCCCGGGCTGGGTCGCGGCGGCGTTGCTCGACGTCTGCTCCGCCGAGGCCGAAGAGGTGCTCGAAGAACTGCTCGACGCGCAGCTGGTGGACGTCGAAGGCGCCGACCGGTATCGATGCCATGACCTGGTCCGGTTGATGGCGGCCGAGATCGCGGCCGCCGAACTGTCCACAGCGGACGCTTCGGCCGCGGTCGAGCGGGCATGGGGCGGCTGGCTGGCGCTGGCCGAGCTGGCCGATCAGCGGCTGCCGCACGGCTACTTCCACCGGGCGCACAGCCGGTTCACGCGCTGGCTGCCGGAGCCGGACCTGGTCGCCGAGCTGCTGGCCGATCCGATGGGCTGGCTGGAGGCCGAGCGGCATTGCCTGACCGCGGTGGTCACCGAGGCCGATGGCGCGCTCAGCTGGGAACTCGCGAGCTGCTTGGTCGCGTTCTTCGAGCTCAGGGCACATCACCACGACTGGCGGCGCACGCACGACACGGCGTTCGAAGCGGCCAGGCGGGCGGGTGACAAGCGTGGCCAGGCGCTCGCGCTGCGCGGGCTCGCCGAGCTGCACACGAATCTCGACGAGTACCCGGAGTCGATCTGCTGCTTCGAGCAGGCGTCGGCGTTGTTCGCGGAGCTGGGCGACCTGGCGGGCGAGGCGGTCTGCGACGGCGGGCTCGGTCACATCCATCGGGTGAGCGGCCGGTACGCCGCCGCCAGACGGCACTTCGAGCGCGCGGCCGAGCTGGCCGTCGAACTCGGCCATCCGCGCACGGAAGCCTATGCGCGCCATGGCATTGCGGTGATCGACATGGAGCTGGGCGACCTCGCCGCGGCCGAGCTGAGCTACCGCGCCGCGCTCGCACTGTCCGAACGCGACGGTTTCCTGCGCGGCGAGGCGCAGTCGTCACGCGGACTCGGCAGGCTGAGCATGCTGATCGGCCGGGGTGATGAGGCGGTCCGGTTCACCACCAGGGCACTGTCGATCGCGCGCGAGCTGGCCGACCCGTACGACGAGGCCAACGCGGCGCACTCGCTCGCCGACATCTGGCTGAGCGGTGGTGACTTCGCGAAGGCGGACGCGTTGCTGCGCTCCTGTCTCGACATCTACGCCGAGCACCACGAGCCGTTCGGACTGGCGCTGGCACTGCGCACCCTGGGCAGGTTGCACCGGGCGCGCGGCGAGTACGACCGCGCGCTCGCGGAGCTGGACCGGTCACGCGAGATCTGGGTGGAGATGGCGCTGCCGCTGTGGCACGGCCGCACGCTGCTCGACATCGGCCGCGTCCACGCCGCCCGCGGCGACGACCACGCGGCGGCCGGATGCTGGGCGCAGGCCAGGGAACTGCTCGCGGCGATCGGCTCACCCGACGCCTCCGAAGCCGACGGCTTGCTCCAAGGGTCGTGAGTGTTCCGGCCGGTTCTAACCGGCCGGAACACTCACGACTCCCTAGCTGTACACGCGGACGTAGTCGACCGTGAGTGCTTGCGGAAAACTCGTGGTCGCATCCGGGTCGCCCGGCCAGTCACCCCCGACGGCGACGTTGAGCAGCAGGAAGAACGGGTGGTCGAACACCCAGCGCTTGCCCGACGGCAGGTTGTCCGGGGTCAGCGTGAGGTAGGCGGCGCCGTCGAGGAACCAGGTGATCTTGCGGCCGGTCCATTCGACCGCGTAGACGTGGAAGTCCTCCGACAGCGGTCGCGAGGCGTTCGTCGAGCCGCCGGGGCCGTTTTCGCTGTGGTATCCGGGGCCGTGCAAGGTTCCGTACACCGTGTTCGGCTCGTTGCCGACGTTCTCCATGATGTCGATCTCGCCGCAGTCCGGCCAGCCCGCGGTGTCGTAGTCCGCGCCGAGCATCCAGAACGCGGGCCACAGTCCTTGCCCCTTGGGCAGTTTCATGCGTGCTTCGAAGCGGCCGTTCGCCTGGTCGAACTTGCCCTGGGTGATTAGCCGGGCCGAGCTGTACCGGCACGTGCCGTACCAGCATGAGCCGCCGGGGTTCTCCTTGCGCGCGGTGATCTTCAGGTTACCCGCGCCGTCGAGCGAGGCGTTGCGGCGACCGCCGGTGTAGTACTGCAGCTCGTTGTTGCCCCAGCCGTCGCCGCCGACGTCGTTGGTCCACTTGCCGGGGTCAGGGCCGGTGCCCGCGCTGCCGGAGAACTCGTCCGACCAGGTCAGCGCCCACGCCTTCGGGGTGGCGGAGGCGGGTGCCGCGGTGATGGTCAGTGCGGCGGCCAGCAGCAGGCCGCTCCAGCGGTGGAAGCTCTTCATGGATGCTCCTCCGGATCCAATATGAAGCAAACCTTCATATTGGGAATCGAAGGTAAGAGGGTGGCGAACTGGCTGTCAAGCAGGTAGACGCGCCGAGGCCTGGTCGTCTACAGTTTGAAGGAAACCTTCCAATTGAGGAGCGCGTGTGAGTGTCTCGCCCGGCCGGCCGGGGCTCCTGCGGGCGATCAACGACAAGGCCGCCTTCGAGCTGCTGCTCGAACACGGGCCGTTGTCCCGCACCCGTCTGTCGATCCTCACCGGGCTGGCGCACCCGACGGTCACCCAGCTGCTCGCCCGCCTCGAGACGGGTGGGCTGGTGGTGCCCGCCGGAATCGACGAGGGCGGCCGCGGCCCCAGCGCCAAGCTCTACGCCGCCAACGCCCGTGCCGCGTACGTCGCCGGGGTCGATGTGACGCCGCACCGCCTTTCGGTCGCGATCGCGGACATCACCGGCACTATCGTCGCCGAGCACGACTGCGCGACGCCTCGACGCCCGGCCGAGCGGTTGCGGTCCATTGTGGAGGCCGCCACCGCGCAGGTCGGCCTGAAGGTGGGGGAGTTGCGTCAAGTCGTGCTCGGCACACCGGGTGCCCTCGATCCGCGTACCGGACGGCTGGGCTATGCGCCGCACCTCCCCGGCTGGGATCTGCCCGAGCTGGACGGAGCGCTGACCACCGCGCTCGGCACTCGCGTCGTGGTCGAGAACGACGTCAATCTGGCCGCCCTGGCGGAAATGCGGGCGGGACAAGCGAAAGACGTCGAGGATTTCGTCCTGCTGTGGGCCGGCGAAGGCCTCGGCATGGCGCTGGTGCTCAACGGCCGGGTCCGCCGCGGCGCCACCGGCGGTGCGGGCGAGGTCAGTTACATGCCGGTGGCCGGAGTCCCGCTGAGCCGGGAGATCGGCCGCGGCGGTCACGGCGGCTTCCAGCTTTCGTCCGGCGCCGCGGCCGTGCTGGATCTCGCGCGGGCGCACGGGATCGCGGGCGAGACCGCGGCGGAGGCGGTCGCTCAGGGGAGCGACGCGTTCCTGGCCGAGCTGGCGACCCGGCTGGCCACCGGGCTCGCGTCGATCATCTCCGTGGTGGACCCTGGCCTGGTGGTGTTCAGCGGCGAGATCCCGCACGCGGGCGGTGAGGCGCTGCTCGCGCGGATCCACGAGGAGCTGGGTGAGCTGGCCATCGCGCAGCCCCGGCTCACGCTGAGTTCGGTGCCGGGCAACGTCGTCCGAGCGGGCGCGGTGGCTTTGGCCTTGCAGGCTGCGCGGGCGGACATCTTCACCAGGGGCTAGCGGGATAAAGCGGGCTTTATCCCGGGGAAAGCACCCGGGATAAAGCCCGCTTTATCCCGCTAGCCGAGCTTGGAAACGACCTGCTCGCCGTACGCCGCAAGCGTTTGCTCGCGGTCGTCGTGCATGAGGTAGAGCGAGAACTGGTCCACGCCCAGCTCCTTGAGCTCCTCCAGCCGGTCCACGTGCGCGGAGGCCGGGCCGAGCAGGCAGAAACGGTCGACGATCTCGTCGGGCACGAAGTCGGTCGACGGGTTGCCCGCCTTGCCGTGGTGCGCGTAGTCGTAGCCCTGGCGCTCGCGGATGTAGTCGGTCAGTTCGTGCGGGACCGGGCCCGAGTCGCCGTAGCGCGCGACCAGGTCCGCCACGTGGTTGCCGACCATCCCGCCGAACCAGCGCAGCTGTTCACGCTGGTGCGGCAGGTCTTCGCCGACGTACGCGGGCGCGGCGAGGCAGATGGTGATGCCGCGCGGGTCGCGGCCCGCCGCCCGCGCCGCCTCGCGGACCGAGCCGATCGTCCAGCGGGCGATGGCCGGATCCGCGCACTGGAGGATGAAGCCGTCGGCGTGCTCGCCGACCATCTTCAGCGCCTTGGGCCCGTAACCGGCCATCCACATCTCGAGCCTGCCGTCGCGGATCCACGGGATGCGGACGGCCTTGTCGTTCATGACGACCTCGCGGCCCTCGGCGAGTTCCTTGACCGTGTGCATGCAGTCCCGCACGGTGGCCAAAGTGGACGGTGGCTTGCCGACAACGCGGTGCGCGGAGTCGCCGCGGCCGATGCCGCAGATCGTCCGGTTGCCGTACATGTCGTTCAGCGTGGCGAAGGTCGACGCCATCACCGACCAGTCCCTGGTGCCGGGGCTGGTGACCATCGGGCCGACGATCATCGAGGACGTCGCCGCCAGTATCTGCGAGTAGATGACGAACGGCTCCTGCCACAGCACGCAGGAGTCGAACGTCCACCCATAGCGGAAACCCTGGTCCTCGGCGGCCTTCATCAGCCGCACGACCTCGCGGGCGGGCGGGTCGGTCTGCAGGACGATTCCGAAATCCACGACTCTCCCCCTAAATCAGGTACTGGTTCAGCCCGCGGCTGAGGAACTTGCCGTGCGTGGTGCTGCCGCTGAAGCCCGACGGCGACACCACGACCCGCCCGCGCGAGAGCACGGTCTCGACCTTGCCGGTGATCTCCAGGCCCTCGTACGCCGAGTAGTCCACGTTCATGTGGTGCGTCTCGGCCGAGAGGGTCTGGCGTGCCGCCGGGTCGTAGATCACGATGTCGGCGTCGGAACCCGGTGCGATGACACCCTTTTGCGGGTACAGCCCGAACATCCGGGCGGGTGTCGTCGAGCAGGTCTCGACCCAGCGTCCGAGCGAGATCTCGCCCGCGACCACGCCTTGGTGCAGCAGGTCCATCCGGTGCTCGACACCGGGCATCCCGTTCGGGATCGCACGGAAGTCGCCGCGGCCCAGCTCCTTCTGGTCCTTGAAGCAGAACGGGCAGTGGTCGGTCGACACCACCGAAAGGTCGTTGGTGCGCAAGCCTTTCCACAGGTCCGTCTGATGCGACTTCTCCCGCAACGGCGGCGACGCGACGTACTTCGCGCCCTCGAAGTCCGGCTTCGCCATGTCCTCAATAGACAGATAGAGGTACTGCGGGCACGTCTCCGCGAAGACGTTCTGGCCTTCGTTGCGAGCCTCCGCGACGGCTGCCAGTGCCTGTGCGGCCGACAAGTGCACGATGTACAGCGGCGAGCCCGTCACCTTGGCCAGTGTGATCGCGCGCGAGGTCGCCTCGCCCTCGAGCTCCGGCGGGCGGGTGAGGCTGTGGTGCACCGGCTCGATCCGGCCTGCCGCGTAGGCCTGCGCGGCCAGCTGGTCGATCGCGATGCCGTTCTCGGCGTGCATCATGATCGTCGAGCCGGTCTCGCGGGCCTTCTGCATGGCCAGCAGGATCTCGCCGTCGGTCGAGTAGAAGACGCCGGGATAGGCCATGAACATCTTGAAGCTGGTGACTCCGCCGTCGATGCAGGCTTCCATCTCCTTCAGTGACGTGTCGTTCACGTCGGAGATGATCATGTGGAAGCCGTAGTCGATGGCGCAGTTGCCGTCGGCCTTCTCGTGCCACTTGTCCAAAGTGGACAACACGGAGGTGCCCTTCGCCTGCACGGCGAAGTCGATGATCGTGGTCGTGCCGCCCCAGGCGGCGGCCGTGGTGCCGGTGCCGAAGGTGTCGACCGAATGCGTGCCGCCGAACGGCATCTCCATGTGAGTGTGCGCGTCGATACCGCCTGGGAGCACGTACTTCCCGGTCGCGTCGATGACCTCGTCGGCCTCGGTGAACACGCCCGGCGCGGTCACGGCGATGATCTTTTCGCCGTCTACCAGCACATCCGCGAGTGAAGCGCCAGTGGTCGAGAGTACTTGCCCGCCCTTGATCAGCGTTGTCATGGCTTAGGCCTCCGTCAGCGGTCCGTAGCTGTCCGGGCGGCGGTCGCGGTAGAAGGCCCACTGGTCGCGGACCTCGGCGAGCAAGCCCATGTCCAGATCACGGACGACGATCTCCTCCTCGGTGTCCGAAGCCGCGCCGCCGACGATCTGCGCGCGCGGGTCCACAAAGTACGATTGACCGTAGAAGTCGTTCTCGCCCAGCGGTTCCACGCCGACGCGGTTGATCGTGCCGACGAAGTACTCGTTCGCCACCGCGGCGGCGGGCTGCTCGACGCGCCACAGGTATTCGGACAGCCCCCGGCTCGTCGCCGACGGGTTGAACACGATCTTCGCGCCCGCCAGGCCCAGCGCCCGCCAGCCCTCGGGGAAGTGACGTTCGTAGCAGATGTAGACGCCGATGCGGCCGACCGCGGTGTCGAACACCGGGTAGCCCATGTTCCCGGGACGGAAGTAGAACTTCTCCCAGAAGCCCTTGACCTGCGGGATGTGGTTCTTCCGGTGCTTGCCGAGGTAGGTGCCGTCGGCGTCGATCACCGCGGCGGTGTTGTAGTACACCCCCGGCTGCTCGACCTCGTACATCGGCACCACGAGCACGACCCCGTGCCGCTCGGCGACCTCCTGCATGAGCTTGGTCGTCGGGCCGTCCGGGATCTGCTCGGTGTAGGAGTAGTAGTCCGTGTCCTGCACCTGGCAGAAATACGGGCCGTAGAACAATTCCTGGAGACAGACGACCTGTGCGCCTTGTGACGCCGCCTTGCCGATCGCTTCGACGGCGTTGGCGATCATCGACTCCTTGTCACCCGTCCACCGCTGCTGGATCAACCCGGCGCGCACTACGTCGCTCACTGATTTCCTCCTTGTTGGTAGCGGGCAAGGCCAAGGCCAGATAAACCAGGAACGCGCCTATCAGGCCGACCACCCAGTTGTAGTCATAGAGAGGCTTGAGGAACGGGATCAGCCCGTCCGCGGGGAAGGGGCCGCCATACGCGCCGCCGACGGCGAGCACCGCGCCGACGACGGTCGCGGCCAGCGCGCGCCAGTTCCAGCCGCCGCTGAACCAGTACGCGCCACCCTCGGTGTAGAGGTCGCGCAGCTTCAGTTCGGTGCGGCTGACCACCCAGTAACCGGCGACCAGCACACCGGCGACGGCGCCGAGCAGCCCACCGTAGAAGCCGAGCCACGCGAAGATGTAGATGTTCGGGTCCGAGTACAGCCGCCACGGCTGGATCAGGATGCCGATCACGCCGGTGATCAGGCCGCCGACCGCGAAGGTGATCCTGCGCGGGAAGGCATTCGAGAAGTCGTACGACGGGCTGACCACGTTCGCGGCCAGGTTCGCCGAGATGGTCGCGAGCACCAGCGCGATCAGCGCGACCACGACGACCAGCGGGCTGGCGAACTTGTCCGCGAGTTTCGCCGGGTCCCAGATCTGCTCGCCATAAAGGACACTGCCGCCCGAGGTGGTCAGGATCGCCACGATCGCGATGAAGGTCATCGTGGTCGGCAGGCCGAGGATCTGGCCCTTCACCTGCTTGCCCTGGCTGCCGCCGAAGCGGGTGAAGTCCGGCATGTTGAGCGAAAGCGTCGACCAGAACGCGATCATCGCCATCAGCGTCGGCGCGAACACCTTCCAGAAGTCCGGTCCCCAGCCCAGTTTCCCCGGCTCGGAAAGGATCGGCCCGAAGCCGCCAGCCTGGATGAGCACGTAGGCGAGCATGATCAGGAAGCCGACGGACACCAGTGGCGCCGTCCAGTTCTCGAACCGGCGGATGGCCTCCATGCCACGCCAGATGATCAGCATCTGGATCACCCAGAAGACACCGAACGAAAGCCACAGCGTCCAATGTTGACCGAGCACGACGGCGGAGTCTTTCCAGCCGGAGCCCGCCAGCCGCCCGACGATGATGTAGAGCGCCTCACCGCCGACCCACGTCTGGATCCCGAACCATCCACACGCGATGAACGCTCTGAGGAGAGCGGCGAGGTTCGCCCCGCGCACCCCGTAGAAGGCACGCGCGAACACCGGGAAGGGAATGCCGTACTTGGTGCCCGCGTGGCTGTTGAGCAGCATCGGCGCGAGCACGATGAGGTTGCCGATGGTGATCGTCAGCAACGCCTGCACCCAGTTCATCCCGAGTGCGATGAGCGACGCGGCCAGCGCGTAACTGGGGATGTTGTGCGCCATCCCCATCCAGAGCGCGAAATAGTTGTAAGTGGTCCAGGTCCGCTTTTCGACCGGGACCGGCGCCAGTTCACTGTTGAAGAACCGGCTGCCCTCCAGGGACGTGACGTCGGTGAGTTCGACCCGGCCGTCGCTGTGCGCGCGTGTCGTCGGCTCCATTGCGGCATCCTGCGCCGCCCGGCGGAGCGGTGGCACTGGCAGAGTGTTCAGCGTTGGCCATGGCCGCGCGCACACTGTCGATTGCGCTCGACCGCTCCGCGATGCATGACCCGCGTCACATACCCGCGCTTAGCATGCAGGTCACGCGGGTGAAACACACGATCGGGCGGATCAAAGGTCAGCCGTTGAGCAGGCCGCGCACCAGTGCGGTCGCGGCGGCGCCTTCGACCGCCGTGTCCCAGAGTCGTTCGGTGATCCGGTGGTAGAGGTCGACGTCCTCGGGATCGCTCACCGTGATCTCGGTGTGGTTGATCTCGACGGTCACCGTGTCGTCGAGGATGCCGTAGCCGTGCATGGTGACGGTCGGGAGTGGAACGTCGAGTGGTACCACCCCGAACCGCAGATGCGGGAGGCCTGCCAGGTTCGTCAGCCGGTCGAGCTGCGCGCGCAGTACCGGCTGTGGGCAGATCGGATAACGCAAGGCGGATTCGCCGACCAGGATCTCGATGGTCTTGCCCGTGTCGTAGAGAACCTCTTGGCGGCGGATCCTCGCCCGGACGGCATCGCCGGTATCGGACGGCGATTCGTGCAACTCTGCCGCCAGGTCGAAGACCGCGCGGGCGTAGTCCGGCGTCTGGACGAGACCTGGCACGACGAAGAACTCGACCATCGTGATGTGCGAGGCGGCTTGTTCACTGACCGCCTCGGCTCGTTGCCTGGCTGTGTGGCCCTGGCGGAGTTGCCGTTTCCAGCGGTCCCGTTCGAGCCGGACGCCGAGCAGGCTGTCGCGTAGCTCCGCGGTGACTTTCGCGGGCGCTGCGACCGCGAGACACCAGGTGGTGAGATCGGCGTCCGACAGCAATGTGCGCCCGTTCTCGATCCGGCTGACCTTGGAAGCCAGCCAGCCGATCCGCTCGGCGAAGTCCTTGCCGGTGACGAAACCGGCTGCCGTCCTCAGCTCGCGCAGGCTGTTGCCGAGTTCGAGCTGCCGCTTTTCGAAGGTCACCGGCCGATCCGCAGCTCGGCGTGCGGAATCGCGGCGGACCACGCGGCCCGGCGCCAGCGCTGATGCTCGGCGACGACGGCCGTGTCGTCGTCGACGACGACAGCCGTGAGGACGTTTTCTTCAGTGAACCGGAGTTCGGCCACGCTCGTCTCGTCGAGCAGATAGAAGTCGTGGTGCGGCATACCCAGTTCGCGGGCGGTGCTTTCCTTGAGCCACCGCACGTCCTCGCCTGCGGCCACATTGGGGCCGATCGCCTGGAGCATCCACGCAAGGTAGTCGGTGAGCGGTTCGGTCAGCATCCGGACACGCTCGAACGGGATGCCCGCCGCTTTGAGGACGCCGAGATGTGCCAGCCAGGCACGGTCCTCTTCGGTTTCCAGCACGGAAAGGCCTTTACGCCAGCGTTCGACCTCGGGCAGGTCGACGGCGTACTCCCGCTGGCATTCCCAGCGCCAAGAAGACCGCCGCACCGACTTGAGCAAAGCGCTGAAGTCGGTGCCCGCGTTCAGCGATCGGCGCACTCGGGATCCCGACGCCGGGGCAGGAACTCGAACAAGGCGGCGGGGACCTCGACGGCCGTCTCGTGTTCAGGCAAGCCACGCTGCCGCAGGATCGCGAGCGCCTCCGGATCGGTGATCTTGGCGCCCTGCACAAGGTAGGTGCCTCGGTCGGTGGCGTAGAGCTCGGGGCAGCCGCCGTTCTTCGAAGTCGAACCAAGATGGGTCAGTCGCATGATCGCCTCCGCTTGTAGAATTTGTAGAATAGCGCACTGTTGTTGGTGCTGGTGAGGGCCATTCGTCGTCTTATTGGGTGACAGTTTCGCAGATTCTATGAGTTTGCTTCGAGCTGCGCCCGC
This sequence comes from Amycolatopsis xylanica, assembly GCF_900107045.1. Classification (GTDB taxonomy): domain Bacteria; phylum Actinomycetota; class Actinomycetes; order Mycobacteriales; family Pseudonocardiaceae; genus Amycolatopsis; species Amycolatopsis xylanica. Next base: position 644,601 of record NZ_FNON01000004.1, on the reverse strand, counting down.
GCCGGGGCGACGCTTTTCGCGTGAAGAGGCAGATGACGGCCGCGTCCTCGGTCGGCGGGCGGCTGTCGGTCGTGAACGTGACCGTGCCCGCGTCGCTGGTCCATCGCAGGGCGACGGAGGAGGAACAGGCGACCTGGACCGCGTGGCAGCGCGCGGTCAACACGTGCATGTACTGCCAGACCGCCTATAAAGCGTGGAGCGGAGCGGCCTACGTCTGCGAACATCACCATGAAGGCTGCTGAGCGTTGGGAGGGCCCATGGAAGATCACTGGACTCAATACAATTGAAGGAAAGTCTCAAGGCTGCATGCGCCGGACGCCGCCGAGTACGGCAAGCCGGTCGCATGCACTGGGACGATTCGATCCTTCGCTTACCGGTACCACCCACCGGCGTCTTCGTCCTACGAGCGGTGCATCGGTCTCGCGTGGTGTTCCGACTGCCGGACTTGGGTGGGCGCGATGGTGCATGTCCCTCGCGACAAAGTCCTGGAAGATCCGTTCGCCGACCTCGATCCCGACGTCCGCGACTGGGTGTACCGCAGCGAACGCAGGCTGATCAAGTACCTCGATCGCCTGACCCGACGTCAGGAGTCGTGAGTGTTTAGGCCGGTTAGAACCGGCCGCAACACTCACGACCCCCGGGGCTCAGGCGAAGAACTCGGTGAGGGCGCGGATGACGGTGTCCGGCTGCTCCTCGGCGAGGAAGTGGCCGGAACGCTCCACTTTGCTCACCCGGACGTCGGTTCCCTTGGTGGACAAGACGTACTGGAAGAACTCGAAGCTCGCCTCGGCGGCCAGGCCGAGCAGTGGCTTGGTGACCTTGGGGTAGGTCTTCTGGTCTTCGATGTCCTGGTTGAAGGCCTGGTACCAGGCGTTGCCCGCGCGGATCGCGTCCGGCTTGGCGTAGGCCTGCGCGTAGATCGCGCGGGTGGCGTCGCTGATCGCGGCGGGGTTGACCAGCAGGAGGTCGCAGAAGTAGTCGATCAGGAAGCGGGAACGGCCGGTGATGAGCTGCTCGGGGAGCGCGCGGACCTGGTTGAAGGCGAACCACCACAGGTGGAACTCGCCCGGCTTGGGCAGCAGCGGCAGCTGGTAGAGGCTCTCGTCGGGGTGGGCCACGTCGAGCAGGGCGACCTTGGTGGTCGCGTCGCTGTGGTTGATGGCGAAGCTGTGGGCGACCATGGCGCCGATGTCGTGGCCCGCGATGTTGACCTGGGTGTGGCCGAGACGGCGGGTCAGCTCGAAGATGTCGCGCGCCATCGTCTTCTTGTCGTAGCCGCCCGCGGGCTTGGCCGAGCCGCCCATGCCGCGCAGGTCGACGGCGATCACGCGGTAGCGGCGGGCCAGCGCCGGCATGATCTTGCGGAACTGCCACCAGGTCTCGGGCCAGCCGGGCAGCAGGACCAGCGGGGCTCCCTGGCCGCCGGTCACGTAATGCAGGCTGGTGCCGTTCACGTCGGCGTGAGCGCTGGTGAAGCCCAGTGAGCGGGCCAGCGCGGTGTCGGAAACCGAGTGGTCTACCGAAGCCGAGGCGACTCCGCCGGTCGCCGCGGTCGCGGCCACGCCGGCTCCGGCGGCGAGCATCTTACGTCTTGAGAACTGCATATCGGCTTCCCTCCAGCGTTAAGTGCGGAGAGCATTGTGGGCGGTTCAGACGTTGGCAAGGCCTTTCAAGCACGCTTGAAAGGCTGGGCCTCCACACGATCTTCACAAACCGCACGGATCGTCTCCACGCGCATTGCTTAAGGTCAGAGCCATGGAACTGGGAGCGCGGCGGATTCTCGTCGTCGAGGACGACCTCACGATCGCCGAGTCGATCGCGGCCAGGCTGCGTGCGGAGGGGCACGCGATCGAGCTCGCGCACGACGGGCCCGCCGCCGTCGCCAGGGCCGAGAGCGCCGAACCCGACCTGGTGGTGCTCGACGTGATGCTGCCGGGGTTCGACGGGCTCGAGGTCTGCCGCCGGATCCAGGCGCGCCGCCCGGTGCCGGTGCTCATGCTGACCGCGCGCGCCGACGAGACCGACCTGCTCATCGGGCTCGGCGTCGGCGCGGACGACTACCTGACCAAGCCGTTTTCGATGCGCGTGCTCGCGGCCAGGGTGCAGGCGCTGCTCCGGCGGGTCGACCGCGCCGTGCCGCGCAGTTCCAAGATCGTGCTGGGCGACCTCGAGATCGACATCGACGAGCGCCGCGTGTCCCGTGGCGACTCCGAAGCGCAGCTGACGCCGCTGGAGTTCGAGCTCCTGGTGCATCTCGCGAAGCGGCCGCGGGCGGTGCTGGCGCGGGAACGCCTGCTCAGCGAGGTCTGGGACTGGGCGGACGCGTCCGGCACCCGCGCCGTCGACAGCCACATCAAGGCACTGCGACGCAAGCTCGGCGCGGATCTCATCCGGACCGTGCACGGCGTCGGCTACGCGCTGGACGTCAACTCGTGAAACTCCAGACCCTTGTCGACTTCCTGCCGAGACCACTCGACCCGGTGCGGTCGATCAAGATCAAGCTGGCGTTGCTGATCGTCGGCTCCGGCGGCATCGCGCTCGGCTTCTTCCGCTGGCAGATCGGCTGGCTGCCACCGCGGACCACGATCACGGCCGTGGTCTTGGCGCTGGTCACGTCGCAGATTCTGGCGCACGGTATGACCAGGCCGCTGCGGGAGATGACGGCCGCCGCGGGCCGGATGGCCAAGGGCGACTACACCCGCCGGGTCCGCGCGACCTCACGCGACGAGGTCGGCAGGCTCGCCGACGCGTTCAACCGGATGGCCGCCGACCTCGCCGCCGCCGACCAGCAGCGCCGCGACCTCATCGCCAACGTCTCCCACGAACTGCGGACCCCGATCACCGCGCTCAACGGCGTGCTCGAAAACCTCGTCGACGGCGTCGAGCACCCCGATCCCCGGACGCTGCGCACCGCGCTCACCCAGACCGAGCGGCTCAGCGCGCTCGTCTCCGAACTGCTCGACCTCTCCCGCATCGACGCGGGCGCCTTCCCACTGGACGTGGAGGACGTCGAACTAGCGCCACTGGTCGACGAGGTCATCGCCGAGGCCGAGGTGATGGCCGCCGCACTCGGCCGCGGCGTCCGCTTCACGGTCGACCTGGAACCCCGCATCGTCGTGTCCGCCGACCGCGCGCGCCTGCACCAGGTCCTGCTCAACCTGCTCGACAACGCCGCCCGCCACGGACCGGCGGGCGGCGAGGTGGGCGTCGAAGCCCGGGTGCTCGGCGACCACGTGGTCATCGAAGTCCGGGACGAGGGCCCCGGCATCCGCCCCGAGGACCACGCCCGCGTCTTCGAGCGCTTCACCCGGGGCGAACGGGCAGGCGGCGGTGGCACGGGCCTCGGCCTGAACATCGCACGCTGGGTCGTCGACCTGCACGGCGGCTCGATCGGGGTCGCGGGCCCCGGTTCCCGGATCCGCGTGACCCTGCCGCGCTGACCTTTCCCTGAAATCACCCCGGACCGCTTGCGGGACACGGGGCGATCAAGCACACCCTCTGGAGGATTCCCATGGCCGATCGGCCTGCTCACGCGACCCCGGTGGCGACTGTCGCCCCGATGCCACCACCACCGGAGGCGCGTCCGGTGCCGCCGGTTCCGGTGCTCGCCCGGCCCGCTTATGTGCCCAAGTCGGCGCGGGTGGCTCTGCCGCCGTCGGTATTGCCCGCCGTGGTGGCGGCGGCTGTGGTGGGGGCGATCGTGATTCCGCTGGACCGGCCGGGGGTCGGGTGGCTGGTGGCGGGGATCGTTTGTGTGGTGGCTGTGGTGGTCGCGGATCGGCGGGCTCGGGACTGGGGTGGTCGGTCGGCGGGGGCGGATGAAGGGAGCCTTCATCCAGGTGGTGAGGGAGGCCCTGACCAGGCTGGGCTTGGTGAGGGAGGCCCTGCCCAAGCCAGGGTGAGTGAAGGAGGCCCTCGCCAAGCGGAAGCGGGTGAGGGAGGCCCTCACGAGTTCGACCTGGATGAGGGGAGCCTTCATCCAGTGGAGGTGGATGAGGGGAGCCTTCATCCAGAGGGGGTGGATGAGGGGAGCCTTCATCCAGAGGGGGTGGATGAGGGGAGCCTTCATCCAGTGGAGGCGGATGAAGGGAGCCTTCATCCAGTGGAGGCGGATGAAGGGAGCCTTCATCCAGAGGGGGCGGGCGAGGGAGGCCCCGACCAAGCTGGGCCGGGTAAAGGAGGCCCTCACCCAGGCAGGCCGAGTGAGGGAGGCCCTCACCAAACCCAGCCAACCCCAAGAAACCCAAGCCGCGCAAGGATCCTCTGGGCCGCACTGGCTCTGGCTCTCCTCGCCGTAGGAACGATCCGCGCGGCCGAGTGGCTCTTCGTCTTCTGCGCGCTCGCGGCGGCGACGGCCGGATCGCTGGCCGTCGTGGGACCGAGGTCCGTCAAAGGACTCCTGTACGACATCCTCGCCGTCCCGATCGAGGCCTTCGGCGGACTCGCCTGGCTCGGCCGAGGCCGCAAGAAGACCCATCGCAAGCCCAGCGGCGCGACCAAACGCACGGCCTCGGCCGTCTTCGTGACGCTCGCGCTGCTCGCGGTCTTCGTCCCCCTCCTGAGTTCGGCCGACGCCACCTTCGCCGGGGTGCTCAGCGCCGCGATGCCGGAGATCGACGGGGCCTACGCCGTCCAGTGGATCTTCGTGTTCGGACTGGTCGGGGCCGCCACCGCGGGCGCGCTGTTCGTGCTCGCCGCGCCGCCGCGCCCAGCCGGGGAAGCCACTCAAAACAAGGTGCTGCACCGGATCGAATGGGCGCTGCCGGTCGGCGTGCTGACGCTCCTGTTCGCCGGGTTCGTGTTCGCTCAGCTTGTCGCGTTGTTCGGGGGCGACGCTTACGTCCTGCGCACGTCAGGGCTTACCTACGCCGAGTACGCCAGGGGAGGGTTCTGGCAGCTGTCCGCGATCACGGTGCTGACACTGGGGGTCATCGTGATCGCGTTGCGGTGGGGCAGCAAGGAAACCACGCAAGACCGCTGGTGGCTGCGGGGCGTGCTCACCGCGCTGAGCCTGCTGACGCTGGTGATCGTGGCGTCCGCGTTGAGTCGCATGTGGACATATCAGCAGGCGTACGGGTTCACCGTGCTGCGACTCCTCGTCGAGACCTGTGAACTCTGGCTCGGCGCCGTCTATCTGCTGATGATCGCCGCGATCTGGAAGCTGGACCAGGCGTGGCTGTCGAGGGCGGCGATCGGGACCGCGATGGCCGCGCTGCTGGCGCTGGCCGTGCTGAACCCGGAGCGGTTCATCGCCGACCGCAACATCGATCGGATGGCCGATGGGCATGGCATCGATTCCGCTTATCTGAGCACGCTTTCCGCCGATGTGCTGCCCGCGGTGGAGAGGTTGCCCGAGCCGGTCCGGGCGGCGGTTCGCGGACCGGTTCGGGCTGGTATCAAGGCCGATTCCTGGCAGGAGTTCAACTTCTCCAGGATGGCGGGCCGGTAGGTGGGTGTGGTGAGCACCGTTCGAGGGGGAGGGTGCTCACCACACCTGGTCTCACTTGAGCGGGAAAATGCCCTGCGTCGCGTTGGACGCGTTGCAGGCGTTGGGGAACTCGTTCTTGTAGTCGACGGCCTCGCCGTTCCAGCGTCCGGTGACCGCGACGGTGACCGGGGCGAAGTTCAGCGGGCAGGCCGTCGAGGCCTCTTCGATCGCGGAGAACTTGCCGCCCGCGGCTTCGAGCACCGCGCAGGCTTTGGCCGGATCCTTGACCGAGCCGGCGGGTTCTTTGCAAGTGAGGGTGGCGCGGGCGTAGCCGCCGCTGCTGTCGGTCTGGCTGAGACGTAAGGCGTACGAAGCGTTCTCGGGGGACGCGGGGCCCGCCAGCGAAGCTGCGGCCAAGGCGACGGCGGTGATCGTTTCGAAAATTGCCATACAAGATCTATCGGCAGTTGCCCGCGACAAAAGGCCACTCGGAAGAGTGGTCAACTCTCACGAATGGGTGGTCAATGTGTCGTGCGCCAGCAGCGCCACGTAGAGCGAGAGCATCGACTCCGGATCCTCCAGCTGGACGCCGAGCACCTGCTCGATCCGGGCCAGCTGCTGGTAGTACGCGGTCCGCGAGGTGTGCGCGGCCGCGGCCGCCGCCGACTTGTTGCCGCCGTGTTCGCAGTAGTGCCGCAGTGCTTGCATCAGACGGCTTCCCGTCGCCGCGTCCCGCGAGAGCAGCGGCCCGAGCTCCCGCGCCGCGAAGGCTTCCAGCCGCTCGTCGGTCGCCAGCAGCTGCAGGAGCCCGCGCAGGCGGACGTCGTCGAGCCGGTGGAACACCCGCTTCACGTCGGTGCGCAACGCGGCCGCGGCCACGTGCGCGGCCTCGACGAGCGTGCGGCGTGCCTCGGCCGGTCCGTCCACAGTGGTCCCGACGGCGACGACGCTCGGCGCGCGCGTCTCGTGGACGTCGGTGGCCAGCCGGTGCAGCACGGTGTCCGGGTTCGCCTCCGGTGACAACGAGATCAGTGCTCGCACACTCGTCTCGTCGACCGTCGCGACCAGCGCGCGCACCCGCGCCCGGCGCGCCGCCAGCGCGGTCGCTTCGGCGAGTTCGCGCAGCATCGGGCCGGTGGACACCGCGGGCAGGCCGGTCGAGGCCGGCCGCGGCCGGATGGCGACGCCGACCAGCTGGCCGCCGGTCAGCGGCACGGCCAGCGCGGACGCGCGCGCGAGCAGTTCCGCGGACGGCACCGGCGAGCCGAGCAGCTCGCACAGCACCGCACGGTGGGCCTGGCGTTCGAGGCTGTCGGTGTCCTTCGCGACCAGGCGATGCACGGCCAGCGCGGACGCCGCGCGCTCGGCGACCACCCGGTGGCGATGCGGGGGCGTGTCCGGGCAGACGAGCACCAGCCGCCCCCAGTCGTGCCCGCGCGCGCCGACGATCGTCACCAGCCAGCCGGCGCCCGAGTGATACCCGGTGCGTTCGCCGAGCTGGATCGTGCGCGACCGCGTCAGCCAGCCCGTGAGCAGGTCACCGGGGTCCATGCCCGCCGCGTCGTACGCGAGCACCTCGTGCGACAGCGTCTCCAGCACCACCGGCTGCTCGGTCATCCGCGCGACCTCGCGCAGCACGGCCTCGGGCTCCGCGCCGGACACGGTCAGCGCGGTGAACACCTCGTGCACGCGCTCGGCCGCCTTGAGCTCGGCGACCTGGGCGTCCACGATCAGCCCGTTGACCGACTCGGTGACGGTGACGTAGCGCGTCTCGCGTGACAGCGTGACCAGCGGGATCCCGTGCTTGTCGGCGGCGCGGACGAGCGCGCCGGGCAGCTCGTCGTTCCAGTGCCGGACCAGCTCGATGATCACCCCGGACACGCCGACGGCCGCCAGCTCGTCGATGTACCGGGTGAGCGTGGCCTCGTCGTCGGGCAGCGCGACGCCCGTGGTGAGCACCAGCTCGCCGCCCTTGAGCAGGTGCGCGATGTCGGTGACCTCGGCGACGTGCACCCAGCGCACGTACGCGCCGAGGCCGATCGCGCCCGCGACGACGTGCGGCCGCCCATGCCGCAGAACCGGCAAGGCGAGCACTTCGGCCACGGTCGGATACATACACAGACTGTACGGGCGGTGGCGCTAGTCGGTACACGTTGCCGGTAGTGCCAGCGTGCCGCCCGCACCGAGACTCGGGAACCATGAGCGAAGAGACGTTGGTGAACCGGCACCGGGCAGTCCTCCCGCAGTGGCTGGCCCTGTATTACAAGGAGCCCATCGAGATCGTCCGTGCCGAAGGCAGGCGCGTCACCGACTCGAACGGCAACACCTACCTCGACTTCTTCGCCGGGATCCTGACCAACGCCATCGGCTACGGCGTCAAGGAGATCTCCGACGCGATCCGCGCGCAGCTCGACACCGGCGTGCTCCACACGTCGACGCTGTACCTGATCCGCAAGCAGGTGGAGCTCGCCGAGCAGATCGCCGAGCTGTCCGGCATCCCCGACGCGAAGGTGTTCTTCACCAACTCCGGCACCGAGGCCAACGAGACCGCGCTCATGCTCGCGACGCAGCAGCGGCGCAGCAACCAGATACTGGCGCTGCGCAACTCGTATCACGGCCGCGCGTTCGCCACGATCGGCATCACCGGCAACCGCGGCTGGTCCGCGAGCTCGCTCTCGCCGGTCAAGGTCAGCTACGTGCACGGCGGTTACCGCTACCGCGGGCCGTTCGCAGGTCTGTCCGACAAGGACTACATCGCCGCCTGCGTCGACGACCTGCGTGACGTGCTGCAGACGACCACCTCGGGCGACGTCGCCGCCCTGATCGCCGAGCCGATCCAGGGTGTCGGCGGGTTCAACGTGCCGCCGGACGGCCTGCTCGGCGCCATGAAGGAGGTGCTCGACGAGCACGGCATCCTGTTCATCTCCGATGAGGTGCAGACCGGCTGGGGCCGCACCGGCGAGCACTTCTGGGGGTTCCAGGCGCACGGCATCACGCCGGACGCGCTGACGTTCGCGAAGGGCCTCGGCAACGGCCTCGCGATCGGCGGTGTGGTCGCCCGCGGCGACCTGATGGACTGCCTCACCGCCAACTCGATCTCGACCTTCGGCGGCAACCCGATCTCGACCGCGGGCGCCAAGGCGACGCTGGACTACCTGCTCGACAAGGACCTGCAGGGCAACGCGCGCAAGCTCGGCGACTACCTGCTGCGCGGGCTGCGCGACCTCGGCGACAAGTACGACGTGCTCGGCGACGTGCGTGGCAAGGGCCTGATGATCGGCATGGAGTTCGTCTCGCCGGGCACCACGCCGAGCCCCGAGGCCGCGGGCATCGTGCTGGAGGAGACCCGCGAGCGTGGCCTGCTGGTCGGCAAGGGCGGGCTGCACAACAACGTCGTCCGGCTCGCCCCGCCGATGACACTGACCGAGACCGAAGCCGCCGAGGCACTCGAGATCCTCGGCGAATCCGTCGCACGCGCGCAGGAGGCCGTCAAGTGACCGCTCGCATCAGCCACTGGATCGACGGCAAGCCCTACTCGGCCGTCGCCGAGCGCACCGGCGACGTCTACGACCCGGCGACCGGCGAGGTCCAGGCCCAGGTCGACTTCGCTTCCGAGGCCGACGTCGCCGAGGCGGTCGCCGCGGCCAAGCGCGCGTTGCCGGGCTGGCGTGCGACTTCGCTCGCGGCCCGCAGCCGGGTGCTGTTCGCCTTCCGCGAGCTGCTCGTGGCGCGCAAGGACGAACTGGCCAAGATCGTCACGGCCGAGCACGGCAAGGTCGAATCGGACGCGGCGGGCGAAATCGCGCGCGCGATCGAGAACGTCGAATTCGCCTGCGGCGCGCCGCAATTACTCAAGGGTGGATTCAGCGAGAACGCGTCCACCGGTGTCGACGTCTATTCGATCGCGCAGCCTTTGGGCGTGGTCGGCGTCATTTCGCCGTTCAACTTCCCGGCGATGGTGCCGTTGTGGTTCGCGCCCAACGCGATCGCCTGCGGCAACACGGTCGTGCTCAAACCGTCCGAAAAGGACCCGTCGGCCGCCAACTTCATCGCCGAGCTGTTCGCCGAGGCCGGGCTGCCCGCCGGGGTGCTGAACGTGCTGCACGGCGACAAGGTCGCGGTCGACGGCCTGCTGGAGCACCCGGACGTCAAGGCGATCTCGTTCGTCGGCTCGACCCCGATCGCGAAGTACGTCTACGAGACCGGCACCCGCAACGGCAAGCGCGTGCAGGCGCTCGGGGGCGCGAAGAACCACATGGTCGTGCTCCCGGACGCGGATCTGGATCTCGCGGCCGACGCGGCCGTGTCCGCGGGCTTCGGCTCGGCGGGTGAGCGGTGCATGGCCGTCTCGGTGGTCGTGGCCGTCGACCCGATCGGCGACGAGCTGGTCGCGAAGATCGCCGAGCGGATCAAGGGACTGCGGGTCGGCGACGGCAGGCGGCCCAGTTCGGAGATGGGCCCGCTGGTCACCGCCGCGCACCGCGAGCGCGTCCAGTCCTATGTGGACGCCGGAGTCGAGTCGGGCGCCGCGCTGGTGGTCGATGGACGGACAGTGGACGCCGACGGGGCGGCCGATGGATTCTGGCTGGGGCCGACGCTGTTCGACCATGTGCGGCCGGAGATGTCCATCTACACCGACGAGATCTTCGGGCCGGTGCTGTCGGTCGCGCGCGCCGACGGGTACGCCGAGGCGCTCGATCTCATCCACGCCAACCCGTACGGCAACGGCGTGGCGATCTTCACCAACGACGGCGGCGCCGCGCGGCGGTTCCAGAACGAGGTCGAGGTCGGCATGGTCGGCCTCAACGTGCCGATCCCGGTGCCGGTCGCGTATTACTCGTTCGGCGGCTGGAAGGATTCGCTGTTCGGGGATTCCCACGCCTACGGGCCGGAGGGATTCCATTTCTTCACCAGGACGAAAGTGGTCACCTCGCGCTGGCTCGACCCGTCGCACGGCGGCGTCAATCTCGGTTTTCCGCGTAATGACTAGGTGAATCGGACCTGACTGTTCTCTCCACGGTGGGTGGACGGTGCGGCGGACGAGGCGGTACTCCAGAAAGGTGCCCCTTTTCCGCCGCACTGTCATATCCGCGCCTCCCGAGGGACGAACATGCCGGAAAGCGAACTGACCCACTGGCCGGTCCAGCGAACCTGCCCGTTCTCGCTGCCCGCCGAATACGAGAAGTTGCGCGAGCGCTCACCCGTGCTGCGCGTCCGGCTGCCGTCGGGGTTCGACGCCTGGGTGATTTCCGGGCTCCAGGACATCCGCTCGATGCTGACCGACCCTCGGTTCAGCTCCGACCGCCACAACCCCGGGTTCCCGAAGATCGCCGAGGGACTCGTCGCCATGCCGGACTTCCGCGCGTCGCTCAACGAGATGGACGCGCCGGAGCACGGCCCGAAACGCCGTGAGGTGCTGGCGGAGTTCACCGTGCGGCGAATGAAGGCGCTGAGCCCGAGGATCAAGGAGATCGTCGACGCGCAGCTCGACCTCATCCTGCGCGGACCCAAGCCCGTCGACCTCGTGTCGACGCTCAGCCTGCCGGTGCCGTCGCTCGTCATCTGCGAGCTGCTCGGCGTGCCGTACACCGATCACGACTTTTTCCAGACCCGCACGCAGGCGATGATCAGCCGCTCGTACACGCCCGAACAGCGGCATCTCGCGACCAAGGAACTGCTGAAGTTCCTCGACGAGCTGGTCACGGCCAAGGTCGCCGAGCCGACCGACGACCTGCTCGGCAGGCTGGTTCTCAAGCAGCGTGAGAACGGCGGCATCCGGCATCGCGAGATCGTCGAGCTGGCCTTCCTGCTGCTCGGCGCGGGTCACGAGACGACGGCGGCGTCGATCTCGCTGGGTGTCGTGGCGTTCCTGAAATACCCGGAGCAGCTGGAAAAAGCCTTGTCCAGCCCCGAAAAGATGTTCGACGCGGTCGAGGAGCTGCAACGGTTCTTCACCATCGCGGAGGCGGCGGGCGCGCGCGTCGCGCTCGAGGACGTCGAACTCGGCGGGGTGCTGATCCGCAAGGGCGAGGGCGTGATCCCGCTCAGCAATCTCGCCGACCGGGACCTCGGCGCGTTCGAGAACCCCGACACCTTCGACATCGACCGCGGCGCGCGCAGCCATGTGGCGTTCGGCCACGGCATGCATCAATGCCTCGGCGCGAATCTGGCCAGGGTGCAGCTGCAGGTCGTGTTCGAGTCACTCTTCCGGCGTATTCCCGGACTGCGCCCGGCGATCCCGGTGGCGGAGATGGCGTTCAAGGCCGACTCCGAAATCTATGGCATGCACGAGCTTCCGGTCACCTGGTAGTGCGTTGCATCGATTCGTGAAAGCGCTCTCGGTCAATGCACTTTCGGTGGCCGGAAAGCGGGCATGATCGGGTGAATCATAGGGGTCACCCTTAAGTGGTACGGACCTGACGAGGTCGTCTCCGGCGGGTTGGACGACGCCGCGCGCCGGACGGTAAACCGGAAAAGGCGACTCTGACACCAGAATTCGCCGCCCGAAAAGCACGCCGTTTGTCCGGACGGGGATATGACATGACCGAAGTCGCCCAGCCGCAGGTCCTCTCGTGGCCGTTGAAGCGGGCCTGCCCGTTCTCACCGCCGTCGGAGTACAAGGCACTGCGTGAGGAGGCGCCCATCTCCCGGGTCAGGCTGCCGTCCGGCATGCAGGTCTGGGCCATCTCGAAGCTCAAGGACATCCGCACGATGCTGACCGATCCCCGGTTCAGCTCCGACCGCCACCAGCCCGGCTTCCCGCTCATCGCGGAAGGGGTCGAGGCGATCTCGGGTTTCCGTGCCTCGCTCAACGAGATGGACGCGCCCGAACACGGCCCGAAGCGCCGGGAGGTGCTCGGCGAGTTCACCCTCAAGCGGATCCAGACGCTGCGGCCGCGGATCCAGCAGATCGTGGACGACCAGATCGACATCGTGCTGAGCAGCGGCCTCCCGGTCGACCTCGTGTCGACGCTCGCGCTGCCCGTGCCGTCGCTGGTGATCTGCGAGCTGCTCGGCGTGCCCGTGCGCGACCAGGAGTACTTCCAGACCCGCACCCAGGCGATGATCAGCCGGACCTTCAGCCACGACCAGCGCCGCCAGGCGTTCGACGAGCTGCTCGACTACTTCGACGAGCTGGTCACCGAGAAGGAGAAGAACCCGGCCGACGACCTGATCGGCAGGCTGATCGCGAAGCAGCGCGCCGAGGGCGGCGTCCGGCACCGCGAGATCGTCGAACTCGGGTTCCTGCTGCTCAGCGCCGGCCACGAGACGACGGCGAGCATGATCTCGCTCGGCGTGGTCGCGCTGCTCGAGCACCCGGAGCAGCTGGAGAAGATCGTCGCCGATCCCCGCAAGACGATGGACGCGGTCGAGGAGATCGCGCGCTACTTCACCGTCGCGGAGGCGGCGGGCGCGCGGGTCGCGACCGCCGACGTCGAGCTCGGCGGGGTGCTGATCCGCAAGGGTGAGGGCGTGATCCCGTTGTCCAGTCTCGGTGACCGGGACCCCGAAGCGTTCCAGAACCCCGACACCTTCGACATCGAGCGCGGCGCCAAGAACCACATCGCGTTCGGCTACGGCATCCACCAGTGCCTCGGCGCGAACCTCGCGCGGATGCAGCTGCAGATCGTGTTCGACACGCTGTTCCGGCGGATCCCTTGCCTGCACTTGGAAGGCTCGCTCGACGAGATGCCGTTCAAGGACGATTCGGAGGTGTACGGCCTGCACGAGCTGATGGTCAGCTGGTGAAGGTCCACGCGGACCGTGACCGCTGCGTCGGCTCGGCGCTGTGCGTGCTGACCGAGCCCGCCGTCTTCGACCAGGACGACGGCGGGCTCGTGGTGGTGCTCTCGGACGAGGAGTCCGGCAGGGTCCGCGATGCCATCGATCTGTGCCCAAGCCAGGCATTGCGTTTGGCCGCCGAATAGTTGATTTTGCTTCCATGCGTTTCGTTGCGCTCGTACTGGCGGCTCTGCTCCTGGTTCCGGGACAGACGGCGGCCGCCCGCCCGCCGTCCGCGGTCTTCCTGAACGTGGTCGCGCATCAGGACGACGACCTGTTGTTCCTCACGCCCGACCTGTCGCAGACTCTCAAGGCTTCCGTGACGGTGTACGTCACCGCCGGCGAGGGAAGCCATCCCGAGTCGATGACGCCCGAGGACTACGCGGAGATGCGGCAGGCGGGCGAGCGGAACGCGTACGCGACCATGGCGGGCGTCGCGAACCGCTGGGATCGCGTCGCGCTGCGGACCGGCACCGGCACCACGGCCGAGCTCGCCACCCTGCGCGCGCGGCCGTCGATCAAGCTGGTCTTCCTGCGGCTGCACGACTGGTCGGATCTGCATGGGCTGTGGACCGGCGAAGTGGCCGCCGGCGGCACGGTGCGGCCGACCTGGAGCCCGGCGCAGGCCGAGGACGTCTACACCAGGGACAAGCTCACCAAGACGTTGACGTGGCTGATGGACCGCTTCCGTCCCACGGTGATCCGTACCCAGAATCCCGCGCCACTGAGCGGTTTCTACGCCCCCGACCCCGACAATCCCGACCACACGGCGGTCGCGCGCTTCACCAACCTCGCGGCCGAGTCGTACCGAGGCAAGGCGCAGGTGCGCAACTACCGCGGCTATGACGACGCCCAGCTCCCGACCGGCCTGGACCCGGCGCTGCGCGCCGAGCGGACCAAGGCGTTCCGCGCCTACGCCGACGTCGACACGAACGTCGCGACACTGTTCGACGACCCGGCGTCCTATCTCGGCTGGCGCCAGACGATGCTGAACCGGTGGCCGTCCGGGGTCTCGTGGACCGACGGTTCCGGCGAGGCGTATGCGGTTCTCGGCGACGAAGTGAAACGCTGGCGCCGGAATGCACGGGGAGAGTGGGGAAAACCGGTCGGTCTCGGTGGCGGTGGCTTCGCGCCCGCGGTGACCTTGGCTCGGCAGGCTGATGGCCGGTTGCGGCTGTTCTCGTTGAACCGCAACACTTTCGACGTTGTCACCGCGGTGCAGGAGGGTGACGGTTACTCTGCTTGGACGTCCCTGGGTAACCCCAATGGGCCTGGCGGTACGCAGACCGGGTTGCCCGCGGCGGCGGCCGATGCGCAGGGGCGCCTGTGGTTCTTCGTGCGCAATGGCGGCGGGGGAGTGAGCGCGCGGCAGCAGAACGCGGACGGGACTTTCGGGGACTGGCAGGACATGCACGGCTGGGGCGTGCAGGACGGGCTTTCGGTCGTGTCGGTCGACGGCCGGTTGCAGGTCTTCGCGACGCAGTGCTCGGCGAGGCTGTACGTCACGGCGACGTGTTCGATCGCGCGGCTGGCGCAAGGGTCGGACGGGTTCGAGTGGGACAGCGCGGTCGTGCCGGGAGCGGCGGCGACCGCGCCGACGGCCGTGGCCGGCACCGACGGCAAGGCGCACGTCTACTTCCGCGCGACCGAGACGGCCGCCGTGCTGATGGCCGTCGACGGCATGGTGACCGACCTCGGAAACCCAGGCGGGCCAGGCGAAGTCGCGGCCACCGCCACCGGCGAGGTCTACGCCCGCAATGCCGCGCACGGCATCAGCGCCCGCGACGCGTCGGGCTGGCACCCGGTCGGCGGCTACACCGAAAGCTCGCCCGCCGTCGTCGAGGGCGGCGTGGTGGCTCTCGGCGTCGACGGCCGCCTCACCCAGGTAGTCGGCTGAGTCCCTGCTCGGGGGTCGTGAGTGTTCCGGCCGGTTAGAACCGGTCAGAACACTCACGACCCCTGGGCGTGTGTCCGGCGTTTTGTCCGGTGGGCATGTTGACACCATTGCGTGCACAGGTCTAGACATCTGATGTATGGCTAAATTCAGAGTCGTCCCTGTCGTAGCCTCTGACCTGCGAACTTCGGGATTCCCGCTGAAAGGGATGACCGCGAAAAGACCAGGCGATCGTCCGATGAATGTGCGGGTGATCCGATGAGTCGCCTCAAACATCTTCTGCTGGTGCTCCTGCTCGTCGTGGGTGTCGCGCCCGCGCAAGCCGACCCGATGCCCCGGCTCGCCGACGGCACCACGGACTTCAGCAAGGACTGGAAGTTCGCGCTGGTCAATTCCGCCGACGCCACCGACCCGACCGGCGCCTACGCGGACGCGGCGAAGCCGGCGTTCGACGACTCGAAATGGCGGCGGCTCGACGTTCCGCACGACTGGAGCATCGAGCTGGATCCGGTCGCGACCGGTCAGTCCGGCGAAGGCTTCTATCGGGCCGGGCTCGGCTGGTATCGCAAGACCTTCACCGTGCCGGCGTCGGCCAAGGGCAAGCGGCTTTCGCTCGAGTTCGACGGCGTCTACATGGACTCGCACGTCTACGTGAACGGCAAGCTCGCCGCCGAGCATCCCAACGGCTACACCGGTTTCGCCGTCGACATGACGGATTTGGTGACCACCGGCTCCAACGTCGTCGCGGTCAAGGTGGTGCACAAGTCGCCGAGCAGCCGCTGGTACGCGGGCAGCGGCATCTACCGGCCGGTGCACCTGGTTGTCACCGATCCGGTGCGCGTGGCCAGGCACGGCGTTTTCGTGACGACCCCGGACCTCGCCACCACGTATCCGAAGGGATACGCCACCGTGCATGCCGAAACCGAGGTCAAGGGCGCGGGCAAGGTCACCAACGAGGTCCAGGACGCGACCGGGCGCGTGGTCGCGAAGGGTGCAGATTTGCGCGTCGACCGGCCGATCCTGTGGACGACCGACAAGCCTTACCTCTACACGCTGGTGACCAAGGTGTCCGTGGACGGGCGCGTGACCGACACGGTGCGGACGAGGTTCGGCATCCGCTGGTTCGCCTTCTCCCCGGACAACGGTTTCTCGCTCAACGGCAAGGCGCAGAAGCTGCAGGGCGTCAACCTGCACTCGACGCTCGGCGCGCTGGGCGCCGCGGTCAACCGGGACGCGATAGTCCAGCAGCTCACCAAGATGAAGAGCATGGGCGTGAACGCCGTCCGCACGTCGCACAACCCGCCGTCGCCCGAGTTCGTCGCGGTGTGCGAGGAACTCGGCCTGCTGCTGATGATCGAGGCGTTCGACTCGTGGAAGACGAAGAAGCGCGACTACGACTACTCGCGGTTCTTCGACGAGCACAGTTCCGCTGATATCAAGGAAATGGTGAACGCCGCGAAGAACTCGCCCTCGGTCATCCTGTGGTCGATCGGCAACGAGATCCCCGACGGCGCCTCGATCGAGGTCGGCGTGCCGATCGCGAAGCGGCTGATCGCCGACATCAAGTCGATCGACCGCACCCGGCCGGTGGTGCTCGGCTCGCACCACTACACGAGCGTGCCCGCCGACGGCACCGCGCAGGACCAGATCCTGCGCCTGCTCGACGGCCTCGGCGTCAACTACAACTCGGCCAAGTCGCTCGACGGCCTGCACGCCAAGTACCGCGACAAGTTCTTCTTCGAGTCCGAATCCTCGTCCGAGGTCTCCGGCCGCGGCGTCTACCAGGACCCGTCGATCCAGAACGCCGCGCCGAACTACACGCCCGGCAAACAGGCCTCGTCGTCCTACGACAACACGATGCCCGGCTGGGCGTTCAGTGGCGAGCACGGGCTGAAGAAGGACCGCGACCGCAAGTTCCTCGCCGGGCAGTTCATCTGGTCCGGCCAGGACTACATCGGCGAGCCGACGCCGTACAACGGGATCTTCCCGGTGCGGTCGTCGTTCTTCGGCGCGGTCGACACCGCGGGGTTCGAGAAGGACCAGTTCTACCTGTTCCAGAGCCAATGGACGGCCAAGCCGATGGTCCATCTGGTCCCGATGACCTGGACCGGCCACGAACCGGGCGCGCCGGTCGAGGTCTGGGCGTACAGCAATGTCGAGAAGGTCGAGCTGTTCCTCAACGGCAAGTCGCTCGGCACGCGTTCGTTCGACCACAAGAAAACGGCGTACGGCAAGGCTTATCTGGAAACCACCGAGCAGCCCAAGGACGACCGCTCGTTCCCGTCGGGCAGTTACACCAGCCCGAACGGCGGCACCGGGCGGCTGCGCCTGGCCTGGTCGGTCCCGTTCGCGCCGGGTGAGCTGACGGCCGTCGCGTACTCCGGCGGCAATGTCGTCGCCCGCGACACGGTCAAGACCGCGGGCGAGCCGGCTTCGGTGCGGCTGAAGACCGAGCCGGGTCAGTCACTGTCCTATGTGTACGCGGAGATCGTCGACCGTGACGGCGTGGTGGTCCCCGACGCGGACAACCAGGTGACTTTCGAGGTCAGCGGCGGACGGCTCGTCGGCACCGACAACGGGCGCGAGGAGGACACCGAGAACTTCACCTCCGCCGTCCGGCACGCGTACCACGGCAAGCTCGTGGCGATCGTCACCGCGGGTGCGACCGTCCGCGCGAAACTCGGCCAGTCCGTCACCCCGCCTGCCGCCGACGCGAGCTTCTCCGGAGCCAAGGACACGCTCCCGGCCGCGATGCTGGACGGCGACGTGAACACCGGCTGGTCGAACCTCTACACGAAGGGCGCGACGCCGCAGTTCGCCGCCGTCAGCGTGTCCCATCCGGCGGAGTGGGTGACGCTGAACGTCGCGAAGGAGGCGAGCGGCCTGAACGCGCGGTTCGTCACCGGCGGCAAGCTGGCGCTGCCGAAGTCGATCGAGGTCGGGTACTGGAACGGCCGGGAGTACGTGCCGGTCACCGGGCTGAAGGTGGTCTGGGCGGCGGAGTCGGGCGGGCTCAGCACGATCACCTTCGACAAGGTGCCGACGACCAGGGTGCGGCTGAAGATGATCAGCCCGGCGCCGGGGTCTGACCAGGGGTTCTTCCGGATCGGGGAGTTGCGCGCGGTGTAGAAGGGCTCGTGCGCGTTGCGGGCGGTTCTAACCGCCCGCAACGCGCACGAGGCCCGGGGTTGAGCGCCGGGCACTCAGGGGTCCGTAAACTCGTTGGGAGTGGCGAGGGTACGGAGGTGACAGGGTGGCCAACGCGGAAGAGCGCCGGTTCGAAGTGCTGCGCGCGATCGTCGCCGACTACGTCTCCAATCAGGAGCCCGTCGGGTCCAAGGCGATCGTCGACCGGCACAACCTGGGTGTTTCCAGTGCCACGGTCCGTAACGACATGGCCGCGCTGGAGGAAGAGGGCTACATCGCCCAGCCGCACACCAGCGCGGGCCGCATCCCCACGGACAAGGGCTACCGCCTCTTCGTCGACAAGCTCGCCGAGATCAAGCCGCTGAGCTCGGCCGAGCGGCGCGCGATCACCAGCTTCCTCGACAGTGGCACCGACATGGAGGACGTGCTCAAGCGGTCCGTCCGGCTGCTGGCGCAGCTGACCAGGCAGGTCGCCGTCGTGCAGTACCCGATGATGACCAACTCGACCGTGCACAGCCTCGAAGTGGTGCCGCTCACCCCCGCCAGGCTGATGCTGGTGCTGATCACCGACTCCGGCCGCGTCGACCAGCGGACCGTCGACCTCGGTGACGTCATCACCGTCGACAACGTGGCCCGGCTGCGCACGGTGCTGAACTCCGCGCTGACCGGCCGGAAGGTCAACGACGCGGCCGTACGGGTCGCCGAGCTGCCCGAGCAGTCGCCCCAAGAGCTGCGCGACGTGCTGGTGCGGGTCTGTACCGTGCTGGTGGAGTCGCTGGTCGACCACCCGGAGGAACGGCTCGTCCTCGGTGGCACGGCCAACCTCACCCGCAACGTCGCGGACTTCCCCGGCTCGCTGCGCCAGGTGCTCGAGGCGCTGGAGGAGCAGGTCGTCGTGCTGAAGCTGCTGGCCGCCGCACGCAACCCCGGTGCGATCAGCGTGCGCATCGGCGAGGAAAATGAGGACGAGCAGATGCGCAGTACCTCCGTGGTGTCGATCGGCTACGGCCGGGAAGACATGCTGCTCGGGGGCATGGGGGTGGTCGGACCGACCAGGATGGACTACCCGGGCACGATCGCCGCGGTCCGCGCGGTGGCCAACTACGTCGGCCAGATCCTGTCCGGTCGCTGAAACAATAGAGGGAGCAAGGAAAACCGGTGGCGAGGGACTACTACGGCACTCTCGGCGTGGCCAAGAACGCGACCGATCAGGAGATCAAGCGCGCGTACCGCAAGCTGGCCCGCGAGCTGCATCCGGACGTGAACCCGTCGGAGGACGCGCAACACCGGTTCGGTGAGGTCACCACGGCCTACGAGGTCCTGTCGGACCCGCAGAAGCGCAAGATCGTCGACCTCGGCGGCGACCCGATGGACAACGGCGCCGGGCGTGGCGCCGGGGGCGGCGACCCGTTCGCCGGCTTCGGCGGGCTCGGCGACATCATGGACGCCTTCTTCGGCGGGGCCGGTGGCGGCGGCGGGCGGGGCCGGGGGCCGCGCAGCCGCGTGCAGCCCGGATCCGACGCGCTGATCCGCATCGGCCTCACGCTCGAAGAGTGCGCGACCGGTGTCGACAAGGAGATCGCCGTCGACACCGCGATCCTGTGCGACCTCTGCCGTGGCGCGGGCACCGCCGAGGGCGGCTCGGTGCACACGTGTGACACCTGTGGCGGCATGGGCGAGATCCAGTCCGTGCAGCGGTCCTTCCTCGGCCAGGTCGTCACCGCGCGGCCGTGCCCGGTGTGCCGCGGCTTCGGCGAGGTCATCACCGACCCGTGCCAGAAGTGCGGCGGCGACGGCCGGGTCCGCTCGCGCCGCTCGGTCACCGCGAAGATCCCGCCCGGCGTCGGCGACGGCATGCGCATCCGGCTGTCCGGCCAGGGCGAGGTCGGCGCGGGCGGCGGCCCGGCAGGCGACCTCTACGTCGAGATCGACGAGGCGCCGCACGAGGTGTTCGTCAGGCAGGGCAACGATTTGCACTGCAACTTCCGCGTCCCGATGACCACGGCCGCACTCGGCGCGAGCGTCCCGATCGAGACACTCATCGACGGCGACTACGACCTCGAGATCGAGCCGGGCACCCAGCCGGCCACCGAACTCGTGCTCACCGGCAAGGGCATGCCGCGGCTGCGCTCGTCCGGCCGCGTCGACGGCCGCGGCGACCTGCACGTCCACATCGACGTCGTGGTGCCCACGAAGCTCGACGACGCGCAGCGCGAACTGCTGCACGACCTCGCCCGCCAGCGCGGCGAGGAAGTGCCGACGCTCGCGAACAACGGCACCAAGCACGGCGGCCTGTTCTCCAAGCTGCGCGCCAAGAACCGCTGATGCCCGAAACGACGTTGCCGGTCTTCCTCGTCGACAGGCTGCCACCGGTCGATTCGGTGGTGTTCGACGGCGAGGAGGCCCGGCACGCCGTGACCGTCCGCCGGATACGCGTGGGGGAGCGGATCCTGCTCTCCGACGGCGAAGGCGGGCTCGTCCGGTGCGTGATCGATGGTGTGCAGGGAGGCCGGGATCCCGCGCTGGGACTGCAGATCGAGGAGCGCTGGGTCGAACCACCACCCGCGCTGCGCGTGACCGTCGTCCAGGCACTGGCCAAAGGCGACCGCGGCGAACTCGCCGTCGAACTCGCCACCGAGGCAGGGGTCGACACCATCATCCCGTGGCGCGCCTCCCGCAGCGTCGCCAAATGGGAAGAAGGCGCACGCGGCGAGAAAGCCTTGGCCCGCTGGCGAAACACCGCCCGCGCCGCCGCCAAGCAAGCCCGCCGCGCCTACGTCCCGCGAGTACTCGACCCCGTCACCACCCGCGAACTCACCACCCTCATCGAGACCGCCGACATCGCACTCGTCCTCGAATCCGGCATCACCGAACGACTCACAGACCTCACACTCCCCGCAACCGGAGAATTGCTCCTTGTGGTCGGGCCAGAAGGGGGAATCACGGACGAGGAACTGACCACCCTTTCGGACGCGGGCGCGCACACGGTGCGTCTCGGACCCACCGTCCTTCGCACATCCACTGCTGCAACAGTCGCTCTCGGTGCACTCGGAGCGCTCACAACCCGCTGGAACTGAGCACGCCCAGTCACTTCGGCTACCGAGCGTCTTCGAAACCTGGGAAAAATATAGACACATTTTGCGCCCAGTCCTGGCGCGACCAAGCCAACACCCGTTACTCTCGTTAACCGAAGCACAACACACGGTTTTCGATGTGCAAGGCACAAGCCCGCACATCGCAGATCCCCGCCGGGCACCTCCCCCCTCGGTCCGGCGGAGCCGCGGCGGCGGTGGAGCGACCCCCAGGCTCCACCGCGCCGCGGCGTCTTCGTTGGGCTTCGCTTCTCGCACCTTACGGCGCTCGAGCTGCGCCTCCAACTTCGCCTTTGCGGGTTTCGCAATTATTTTGGGGGGCCGAGCCCCCCAAACCCCCCACGGTGCGGTATGTCCTGACCCAGCGTGGTCCCGTTTAGTGCGCGGGCCGGATCGTCGGGCCTGGCGGCCCTCGATCCTTATCGTTTTTGGTGCCTTATTCATGGGGGTGAATGGGTTCTGGGTTTTGAAACGAATCAATGGGGTGGATTCCAGGTATTTGGAAAAATGGGGGTTGTGGGGTGCGGGGTGGGGTCGTGAGTGGTACGGCCGGTTCTAACCGGTCTAAACACTCACGACCCTCGGGGTGGGGTGGGGTGGGTTAGTAGGGTTTGGGGATGAGTGAGACTTTGTTCGAGCAGATCATTGCTCGGGAGATTCCGGCTGAGATCGTGTATGAGACCGAGACGACCTTGGCGTTCAGGGACATTGGGCCTCAGGCGAAGGTGCATGTGCTGGTCGTGCCCAAGACCCGGTACCGGAACTTGGCCGCGTTGGCGGCCGCTGATCCCCAGCTGTTGGCGGATGTCGTCGCTTCGGCTGAGAAGGTGGCTGAGCTGGAGGGGATCAAGGAGTCGGGGTACCGGGTCGTGTTCAACACGGACGGTGATGCCGGGCAGACCGTTTTCCACGTGCATGCCCATGTGCTGGGCGGGGAGCCGCTGAGCAGGTTCGGGGCCTGAGCGACACTGAGGGAAACCGGACTGCGTCCGTGTGCGGCGTGCGGCTAGCATCGTGGGGTCGGAAGTGGAACGGCGTTAGCGCAGAAAGTGGGCCCGAGGGCACGTGGCAGGTACGGCAGAGGGTGGGGCCGCTCGACCGGACGTCGGCAAGAACGTCGAGTCCGCGGCGCAGTCCCGGTTCCCGATCCCCGACGCGGCCGCGCTGGCCCTGCTGGGATCACGGGACGAGAATCTCCGGGTAGTCGAAGAACTTCTCGAAGCGGACGTGCACGTCCGAGGCAACGAGGTGACACTCACCGGCGCGCCGGCGGACGTCGCGTTCGCCGAGCGGGTGTTCGCCGAACTGGTCACGCTCGCCGGACGCGGGCAGCAGGTGGACCCGAGCACCGTCCGCCGCACCGTCGGCATGCTCTCCAGCGACTCCGGCGAGTCACCGGCCGAAGTGCTGAGCATGGACATCATCTCGCGCCGCGGGAAGACCATCCGGCCCAAGACGCTCAACCAGAAGAAGTACGTCGACGCCATCGACAAGCACACGATCGTGTTCGGCATCGGCCCCGCCGGTACCGGCAAGACGTACCTCGCGATGGCCAAGGCCGTCCAGGCACTGCAGGCCAAGCAGGTCACCCGCATCGTGCTGACCCGCCCGGCCGTCGAGGCGGGCGAGCGGCTCGGCTACCTGCCCGGCACGCTCAACGAGAAGATCGACCCGTACCTGCGCCCGCTCTACGACGCGCTGCACGACATGGTCGAGCCCGACTCGATCCCCAAGCTCATGGCCGCCGGGACCATCGAGATCGCGCCGCTGGCTTATATGCGCGGAAGAACCCTTAATGACGCGTTCATCATCCTCGACGAGGCGCAGAACACCACGCCCGAGCAGATGAAGATGTTCCTGACCCGCCTCGGCTTCGGCTCCAAGATCGTGGTCACCGGTGACGTCACCCAGGTCGACCTGCCGTCCGGGCAGAAGAGCGGCCTGCGGGTGGTCAAGGACATCCTCGAAGGGGTCGACGACCTGCACTTCGCCCAGCTGACCAGCCAGGACGTGGTGCGGCACAAACTGGTCGGCGACATCGTCGACGCGTACGAGAAGTGGCAGGCCGTGCAGGACGAGCAGGCGCCCGGGAATGGCTGGAAGGGTCGCCGGTGAGCATCGAGATCGCCAACGAGTCGGGAGTGGCGGTCGACGAGACGTCGATCGTCTCCGCCGCCCGCTTCGCGCTGGACAAGATGGAGGTCAGCCCGCTCGCCGAGCTGTCCGTGCTGCTCGTCACGCTCGACGTGATGGAGGACCTGCACGTCCGCTGGATGGACCTGCCCGGCCCCACCGACGTGATGGCCTTCCCGATGGACGAGCTGGAGCAGTCACGCCGTCCCGACGCGGCCGACCCGTCGCCCGCGCTGCTCGGTGACATCGTGCTGTGCCCGGCGTTCGCCAAGGACCAGGCCAAGACCGCCGGTCACGGGCTGCTCGACGAGCTGCACCTGCTGACCGTGCACGGCGTGCTGCACCTGCTGGGCTACGACCACGCCGAGCCCGCCGAAGAGCGCGAGATGTTCGGGCTGCAGAAGCGGATCCTCGGCGAGTTCCAGGACGCCGTCTCGGCCGCGCGGCGCCAGGACGCGCAGCGCAGCGCCGACGACCGCGTGCTCGGCATCGCCGGACTCGACGCGCCGTCGGGCGACCAGCCGGAAACCCCGTAGCCATGCTGATCTTCGCGATCGCGCTGGTGCTGTTCGCCGGTGTGTTCGCGGCAGCGGACGCCGCGGTCAGCACGGTCTCGCCCGCCAGGGTCGACGGTCTCGTCCGCATCGGCCGGGTCGGCGCCCGCCAGCTCGCCGCGGTCGTCGCGGAACGCCGCAGGCACATCAACCTGCTGTTGCTGCTGCGGCTCGGCTGCGAGCTCACCGCGACCGTGCTGGTCACGGTCGCCTTCGCGCAGCTGATCCACCCGCTGGCGCTGGCCGTGCTGGTCGCGGCCGTGGTCATGGTGATCGTGAGCTACGTGCTGATCGGCGTCGGCCCGCGCACCATCGGCCGCCAGCATCCGTACCGCGTCGGCACGCTGCTGGCAGGCCCGGTCCGCGTGCTCGGCACGCTGATGGGGCCACTGAGCAGGCTGCTCATCGTCATCGGTAACGCGATCACCCCTGGCAAGGGCTTCCGCGAGGGCCCGTTCACCTCGGAAGTCGAGCTGCGTGAGCTGGTCGACCTCGCGCAGGAACGCGGCGTCGTCGAGGACTCCGAGCGCGAGATGATCCACTCGGTCTTCGAGCTGGGCGACACGGTCGCGCGCGAGGTGATGGTGCCGCGCACCGAGATCGTTTGGATCGAGCAGACGAAGACCGTGAGGCAAGCGCTTGCGCTGGCGTTGCGCACCGGGTTCACCCGGGTGCCGGTGATCGGCGAGTCGGTCGACGAGATCGTCGGCGTCGCCAACATCAAGGACCTGATGCCCGCCTACATGGCCGAGAACGGGCCGCAGCGGCTGGTCGGTGAGCTGATGAACCCGGCGAGCTACGTCCCCGACTCGAAGCGGCTCGACGAGCTGCTCAAGGAAATGCAGCTCTCGCACAACCACATGGCCATCGCGATCGACGAATACGGCGGCACCGCGGGCCTGCTGACCATCGAGGACGTCCTCGAGGAGATCGTCGGCGAGATCACCGACGAATCCGACACCGACGAGCGCCCCGACGTCGAGGAGCTGGAGAACGGCGCGCTGCGCGTGTCGTCGCGGCTCGGCATCGACGACCTCGGCGAGCTGTTCGGCCTCGATCTCGAAGAAGACCACGACGTGGAGACCGTCGGCGGGCTGCTCGCCGAGCGGCTGGGTAGGGTCCCGCTACCGGGTGCGGAGGCCGAGGTCGCGGGACTGCGGCTGTACGCCGAGGGCGGCAAGGACCGGCGCGGGCGGATGCGGATCACCTCGGTGGTCGTCTATCCGGCCGACACCTCCGTCGAGCGCAAGCGCACCCGCGTGCCGAAACCTGATGACAGGAGCGTTGAACATGCCTGAGCTGGACCCCGAGGACCAGAAGCTGGTGACGCTGGCCCGTTCGTCGAGGGCCAGGATCCAGGCAGCCGAAGGCGCCGCCGTGCGCGACACCGACGGCCGTACCTACGCCGCGGCCACCGTCGACCTGCCGTCGTTCAAGCTGACCGCGTTGCAAGCCGCCGTCGCCGCCGCCGTGTCGAGTGGCGCGGAAGGCATCGAAGCCGCGGTCGTCGTCAGCGGCGAGGGCCTGCTCAAAGAGGCTTCGGTGCACGCCGTGCGTGACCTGTCCAAGCACGCGCCGGTCTACCTGGCCGACCCGTCCGGCACGGTGATCAGCTGATGGCCGAGCATCGTTCCGGCTTCGCCTGCTTCGTCGGGCGGCCCAACGCGGGCAAGTCGACGCTGACCAACGCGCTGGTCGGCAGCAAGGTCGCGATCACCTCCAGCAAGCCGCAGACCACCCGGCACGCCATCCGCGGCATCGTGCACCGCGACGACGCGCAGCTCGTGCTCATCGACACGCCGGGCCTGCACCGCCCGCGCACGCTGCTCGGCGAGCGGCTCAACGACATCGTGCACTCGACCTGGTCCGAAGTGGACGTTGTCGGCTTCTGCGTGCCCGCCAACGAGAAGATCGGCCCCGGCGACCGGTTCATCGCCGCCGAGCTGGTCAAGATCGCCAAGCGGACCCCGGTGGTCGGCGTCGTCACGAAGACCGACCTCGTGCAGCCGCAGCAGGTCGCCGAGCAGCTGCTCGCGCTGCAGGACGTGATGGAGTTCGCCGATCTGATCCCGGTGTCCGCAGTGGACGGTTTCCAGGTCGGCGCGCTGGCGGACCTGCTGGTGCAGAAGCTGCCGGAAGGCCCGCAGCTCTATCCCGGCGGCGAGCTGACCGATGAGCCGGAGCAGACGCTGGTCGCCGAGCTCATCCGCGAGGCGGCGCTCGAAGGCGTCCGCGACGAACTGCCGCACTCCATCGCGGTCACCGTCGAGGAGATGCTGCCGCGCGAGGGCCGCGACGACCTCGTCGACATCCACGCGCTGCTGTACGTCGAACGTCCCAGCCAGAAGGGGATCATCCTCGGGCACAAGGGCGAGCGGCTCAAGCAGGTCGGCGCGAGCGCGCGGGCGCACATCGAGGCGCTGCTCGGCATGAAGGTCTACCTCGACCTGCACATCAAGGTCGCCAAGGACTGGCAGCGCGACCCGAAGCAGTTGCGCAGACTGGGTTTCTAGCGATGAGCGAGCAGGGCTACCCGCCGCCGATGTACGCGCCGCCGCCGGACAACAACATGGTCTGGGCGATCCTCTCGACGCTCATGTGCTGCCTGCCGCTCGGCATCGTGTCGATCATCAAGGCGAACCAGGTGCAAGGCCTGTGGTTCTCGGGCCAGCACGCGGCGGCGCAGCAGGCCGCCGACGAGGCGAAGAAGTGGGCCATCTGGTCCGCGATCGTCGCCGGGGTGATCACGGTGCTCTCCGTCATCGCCGTGGTCGTCTTCTTCGTGATACTCGGGTTGTCGTTCAGCGATCTGCCGAACCAATGACGACCGTCTACACCGGACATCCGGCACAGGGCTGGCGCGCGAAGGCTCGCGCGCTGGCCCCGCCGCTCGCCGTGGTCGCGGCGGGCGGGGTGTGCTGCGCGGTCGTGCTCGCCGGTGATCCGACCACGCCCGGCGGCCCGTTGCCGGTGTGCCCGACGAAGGCGTTGCTGGGCATCACCTGCCCTGGCTGCGGCGGGATGCGGATGCTCTACAGCCTGCTGCACGGTGACATCCCGGCCGCGCTGCACTACAACGCGCTGACCTTCCTCATGGGGCTGCTGTTCGTGTGGAGCACCGCGGCGTGGGCGGCCGGCCGGTTGCGCGGGCGCTGGGTGAACAGCTGGCTGCACTGGCGCTGGACGCCGCTGGCTTTCGGTGTCGCGTTCGCTTTGTGGTTCGTCGTGCGGAATCTGCCGTTCGCGCCGTTCGCCGCGTTACGCGTTTGAGGGAACCAGGACGCGAGGGCCGCCGTCGAACAGGTACGCTCCCGCGCACCGGCTTGTGCCGGGTCCGGTTTGACCACAGCTAGGGGGAACACCCGATGACCAATCCGTACGGCCAGCAGCCCTTCGGCCAGCAGCCTTATGGGCAGCAGCAGCCGCAACAGCCTGGCTACGGTCCTCCCTCGGGTGGCATGCCGGCGCCCGGCTACGGCCCGCCGTCCGGTGCGGTCCCGGCCCCTTACGGTCAGCCCGCGCCCTATGGCCAGCCCGCCCCGTACGGCCAGCCCTATGGTCAGCCCGGCTTCGGCGGCCCCGGCATGGGCGGCGACATCCCCGACTACAAGACCTGGGCG
Source organism: Amycolatopsis xylanica (assembly GCF_900107045.1). GTDB lineage: Bacteria > Actinomycetota > Actinomycetes > Mycobacteriales > Pseudonocardiaceae > Amycolatopsis > Amycolatopsis xylanica. Next base: position 616,951 of record NZ_FNON01000004.1, on the reverse strand, counting down.
ATCATCTCGATCTTCTTCGGCGGCATCTTCGGCATCATCGCGATCTTCAAGTCCAATGAGGTCGGCCAGTACAAGATGCAGGGCAACTACGCGGCGGCCGAGCAGGCCTCGCGCACGACCAAGACGCTGTGCATCATCGGCAACGTCCTGGGTGGACTCGGCTGCCTGGCCGGTCTCATCATCTTCATCGCCGGTATGGCCTCCTACTAGGTCATGACCGATCCCTACGGCCAGCCGTACGGGCCGCCCGCGCCGTTCGGCCAGCCGGCGTACGGCGGGCCGCCGCCCCCAGGCGCCGACATCAACGCGATCCCCGACTACAAGGGCTGGGCGATCGGGAGCATCTTCCTGTTCCTGATCGTCGGGATCTTCGCGCTGATGAAGTCCAACGAGGTCGGCACTTACAAGCTGCAGGGCAACTACTCGATGGCGCTCGAGGCGTCGAAGGCGACCAAGACGCTCTGCCTGATCGCGACCATCGTCGGCGGGCTCAGCTGTCTCGCGATCATCGCGGTCTTCGTGGTGGTCATCATCGCGGCCACCGCGGTGTGCGCCGGGGCGTACTGCTGAAACTGTCGGACCCTAGTGGGACGATGTATCCGTGGTGAACCTGTACCGCGACACCGGAGTGGTGTTGCGTACGCACAAGCTGGGCGAGGCCGATCGCATCGTCACGCTCCTCACGCGGCGGCACGGCAAGGTCCGCGCCGTCGCGAAGGGCGTGCGGCGCACGTCCTCGCGCTTCGGCGCGCGGCTGGAGCCGTTCGGGCATGTGGACGTGCAGTTCTACACCGGCCGGACGCTGGACGTGATCACCCAGGTCGAGACGGTCGACGCGTTCCACCTGCCGATCGTCGCGGACTACCAGCGCTACACGGCGGCCAGCGCGATCGCCGAAACCACCGACCGGCTCGCCGCCGAAGAGGGCGAGCCGTCGCTCAAGCTGTACCTGCTGGCCGTCGGCGCGTTGCGGGCGCTGGCCGGTGGCGAGCGTGATTCTTCACTCATCCTGGACGCGTTCTTCTTGCGCGCCATGGCTTACGCGGGCTGGGAGCCCGCGATCACCGAGTGCGCGCGCTGCGGCCTGCCCGGTCCGCACAAGGCGTTCAGCGTGCAGGGTGGCGGCTCGATGTGCCCGAACTGCCGCGTTCCCGGCGCCGTGCACCCGGCGCCCGAGGTGCTCGTGCTGCTCAGCGCGTTGCTGCACGGCGAATGGCCGGTGGCCGAGGCCTCGCTGCCCGGCTGCCGCCGCGACGCGAGCGGCCTGGTCGCGGCGCATCTGCAGTGGCATCTGGAGCGCCAGCTGCGGTCGCTACCCCTTGTCGAGAGGCGTGCGGTGACCGGCAAGTAGGGTCAGTGCCGGTGTGATTTTCGAGGCTTGAGGAGGCGGCCGTGCTGCGCAGGGGACGCGAGAACAAGGCGTCACAGTTCGAACTGCGGGCGCCGGAGCCGCACGAGTCCGGCGCCAAGCCGCCGCAGATCCCGCGCGAGCTGGTGCCGAACCACGTGGCGCTGGTGATGGACGGCAACGGCCGCTGGGCCAACCAGCGCGGCCTGCCGCGCATCGAGGGGCACAAGCGCGGCGAGGCGGTGATGATCGACGTCGCCAGCGGCGCGGTCGAGCTGGGCGTGAAGTGGCTTTCGGTGTACGCGTTCTCGACGGAGAACTGGAAGCGCAGCCCCGAAGAGGTGAAGTTCCTGATGGGCTTCAACCGCGACACCATCCGCCGCCAGGTCGACTACCTGGGCTCGATCGGCGTGCGCATCCGCTGGGCCGGGCGCAGGCCGCGGCTGTGGGCGAGCGTGATCAAGGAACTGCAGATCGCCGAAGAGAAGACCAAGCACAACACGGCGCTGAACATGACCATGTGCGTCAACTACGGCGGCCGCGCGGAGATCGGCGACGCGGTCCGCAAGATCGCGCAGGGCGTCGCCGAGGGCAAGATCAACCCGGACAAGGTCGACGAGCGCACCATCGCGAAGTACCTGTACCAGCCGGAAATGCCGGACGTGGACCTGTTCCTGCGGCCCTCCGGCGAGCTGCGGACGTCCAACTTCATGCTCTGGCAGTCCGCGTACGCCGAGATGGTTTTCCAGGACACGCTCTTCCCGGATTTCGACCGCACGCACCTGTGGAAGGCCTGCCTCGAGTTCGCGAAGCGCGACCGCCGCTTCGGCGCGGCCGTCGACGCGGCCGCCGCTTCGGAAGGCAAGTCGTGACCACGGAAGCGGCCTCGACGGCCTCGTTGCTGACGCTCGCCCGCGAGGCACTGGAGCGCTACCTGGAGGTCCGCGTCGACGACGACGGCGCGCTGACCTTCGCGCACGCGGACGTCCCGTGCGTCATCCAGGCGACCCGGCTCGCCGAGGGGCTCACGGTCCTGAGCCTGACCTGCGTGGTCGCGTGGGACCTGCCTGACGACCAGGTGCTCGCGGCTTCGGTCGCCGAGCGGGCGGGCCAGGGCCTGTTCGGCACCTTGGGTGTCGTCCACACCGAGCGCGGCGTCGACGTGACCCTGCGGTACGCGTTCCCGGCCGAGGGCATGGACCCGGCGCCGCTGGGCACCCTGCTGATGCTGGTGATCTCGACGGCCTCGCAGCTGCGCACCGACCTGCTGGCTTCCGCGGACTGACCCGCTACGTGAACACCGTGCCCAGCACGTGGGCGTGGATGGCGGCGGGATCGCCCGCCGGGGCGACCGTCTGCCGCAGCGCGAGGCCGATGCCCAGCGCGCCCAGCATGACGACCGCCTGGTGCAACGGCAGCACGGGAATGAGGCCCAGGCGTCCGGAATGCTCGGCGAGCAGCGCGACGACCGCGTCGTCGTGACGCCGCTGGATGTCGGCGATCAAAACGGCGGTCTCGGGTTGCTGAGCCGTCGCGGCGAGCACTTCGGCGGCCGCCGCGCTCCACTTCGTCGCGTCCTCGTCCAGGGGCAGTGACAGCGCCGCGAGCACGTCATCGCGGCTGGTGGCGGCGGCGAGTGCTTGCCGCAGCGCTTGGAGATGGCCGTCCGCGCCCGCCTCGATGATCGCCAGCCAGAGGCCTTCCTTGCCGCCGAAATGCTTGTAGACGGCCCCGCGCGTGTACCCGGCGTCGGCCGCGATCTCCTCGACCGTCGCCGCGAGGAAGCCGCGGCGCAGGAAGACCTGGCGCCCGGCGTCGAGCAGGTGCTCGTGGGTCCGCTGCTGCTGTTCGGCCCGTGTCAGCCTGGTCATCGCCCGCCTCGTCAGTAACACAACGTTTCTGGATACACGATGTTACTGTATGGTCGGACGCATGGAGTTCTGGGCACCCGTGGCCACGTTTCTCAGCCTGCCCCTCTTCCTGGCGGCGTTCGCCTGGTACGCCATGCGCGCCCGTCGCGCGGGCAGCGGGCAGTCGCTGATGGGGCCGTTCGAGGAGATCTGGGATCCGATCGCCCACAAGACGAACATCGAGATCCAGATCGAGGCCCAGCGCAGCCCCGAGACGCCGTCGCCGGGCGACCCACCTTCCGATCTCGGCATCAAACGGGCGTGACCGTCCACTTACGACCGGGGTAGCTACATCGTTTTGACAATGGGTGGCATTATCGGTCCGGTGACCAGCGCCCCCGAGAGCCCGGCTCCCGCAAAGAAGCCGAAGTTCAGGATCTCGTCCATCGAGGTCCTCTGCGCCATCCTGCTGATCGCGATCCTCGCCCAAACCCAGCTCCAAGGGGTCCTAGACGTCCCCGCGCTGCGCACCGGCTCGACGGTCTTCGTCGCCGTCTGCGTCCAGGCGCTCCCATTCCTGGTGCTCGGCGTGCTCATCAGCGGCGCGATCGCGGCCTTCGTCCCCGCCAGGGTTTTGGAGAAGGTGCTCCCGCGCAAGCAAGGCGCGGCGGTCGGCGTCGCGGGCCTGGCCGGCGTCGCGTTGCCCGGCTGCGAATGCGCGTCCGTCCCGGTCGCGCGCAGGCTGATGGGCCAGGGCGTGGCACCCGCGGCGGCGTTGACGTTCCTCTTGGCGGCGCCTGCGGTGAACCCGGTCGTCATGGTCGCCACCGCGGTCGCGTTCCCCGGCAAACCCGAGATGGTCGCCGCCCGTTTCGTCGGCTCCCTGTTCACCGCGATGGTCATGGGCTGGCTGTGGGCCCGCTGGGGCAAACTCGAGTGGATCACCGAGCGCGCACTGCGCCGCCTGCCCGACGTCGAGCCCGGCTCACGCTGGAAGACCTTCATCGAGACCGCACGCACCGACCTCGTGGAAGCGGGCGGGTTTCTGGTGCTAGGCGCGCTCATCTCGTCGGCCATGGGTGTGCTCGTGCCGCACCAGTGGTTCGGCGTCCTCAGCGAGCAGATCGTCTTGGGCATCCTGGTGATGGCGGTCCTCGCGGTCGTGCTCGCGCTGTGCAGCGAGGCGGACGCGTTCGTCGCGGCCTCGTTCTCGGCGCTGCCGTTGCTGCCCAAGCTGGTGTTCCTGGTCGTCGGCCCCGCGGTCGACGTGAAGCTGTTCGCCTTGCAGGCAGGCACTTTCGGCAAATCCTTCGCGTCCCGGTTCGCCCCGGTGACGTTCCTCGTCGCCATCCTGTGCGCAGTCGGAGCGGGAGTTGTGTTCCTGTGAAACGCGAAACCCAGAACATCCTCTTGGTCCTGCTCGGCGGCGCCCTGCTCAAGATCGCCATCAACGGCGACTACCTGCGCTACGTCAAGCCATCCCAGCAACCCTGGATCATCGCGGGCGGCGCGGTCATGGTTCTTCTCGGCGTGCTGGCGATCCTGCGCGACCTCAGAGAGAAGGTCTCGGAGCACGACGGACACCACCACCCGGCCCGCTCGGCCTGGCTCCTCATGGTTCCCGTCCTCGCGGTTTTCCTGGTCGCCCCGCCGGCATTGGGCGCCGACTCGGTCACCCGCACCGAAGCCCGCGCACCCCAGTCCGCCGCCACCCAGGACGCGGCCGCCTTCCCCCCATTGCCCGCGGGCGACGTCGTCCCGCTGAGCATGTCGGCGTTCGTGAGCCGAGCGGGCTGGGACGGCAACGGAACCCTGAACGGCCGCACGATCTCCCTGTCCGGCTTCATCGTCCACTCGGCCGAGGGCACGATGCTCGCCCGCATGGTGATCAGCTGCTGCGCGGCCGACGCGTACCCGGTCACCACCCGCCTGCTCGGCGACGTCTCCGGCCTGGCGAGCGACTCGTGGGTCGAGGTCACGGGCCAGGCCGTCCCGGGCACGGCCAAGAAGGACAACAGCTACACGCCGGACTTCACGGTCGCGACCATCCACCGCATCGACACCCCCAAAGACCCTTACGAGTACTAAAGGTCGTGAGTGTTCCGGCCGGTTCTAACCGGCCTAAACACTCACGACCCCTTTGGGCTCAGTGCTTGTCGCAGGTGCCGACGATCTCGACGGTGTGGCTGATTTCGGAGAAGCCGTGCGTCGAGGCGATCTTCTCGGCCCAGCGCTCGACAGCGGGGCCTTCGACCTCCACCGTGTGCCCGCAGACGCGGCACACGAGGTGGTGGTGATGGTGCGAGGAGCAGCGGCGGTAGATGGCCTCACCCGAGTCGGTGCGGAGCACGTCGATCTCGCCGGCCTCGGACAGTGACTGCAGGGTGCGGTAGACCGTGGTCAGGCCGATGCCGTCGCCGCGCTTGCGGAGTTCGTCGTGCAGCTCCTGGGCGGAGCGGAAGTCGTCGATCTCGTTGAGCAGCTCGACGACGGCCGCGCGCTGCTTGGTGGAACGGCGGCCGGGGACCGGTGCCGCGCTGCGGGCGGCGGCGGAGCTCATGGTCACTTACCCTCCTGGACGTGCGCGACCGCGTCGACCACGATGTGCGCGAGGTGATCATCCACCAGCCGGTAGACGACCTCGCGGCCGCGGCGCTCACCCTCGACCACGCCCGCCGTCTTGAGCACGCGCAGGTGCTGGCTGATCAGCGGCTGCGCGACGTCGAGCGCGTCGACCAGCTCGTGGACACACCGGTCCTCGTCACGCAGCTGCAGAACGATCGCGATCCGCACCGGCGCGGCCAGCGCGCGCAGCAAATCACCCGCGTCCGACAGCGTCTTCGCCGAGGTCGTGGGGCCCTGTGACGACGTCTGACGTGCGGGGGAATGCACTTCAGCCTCGCCGGGCAGTCCCGCCGGGGCCGCGCCCGAACTCACCGTGCCCATGTCGTCACTCCAGCCTTGTTAGACATGATTTTCGCAGTCATAGTCAACAACCGCGTTCCCCATCCTAGTGTTCCCTCGGTCAGGGGGCGGTTACTCGGCAGTGCGCCGACCTTCGTACTACTCCGATCGAGTGAGTTGACCACCATTTTGGTGTAACACTGCCTAGGTGATCGCAGACAGTGCAAAGTAGTTGCGGATCGCTGTGCCTTGGGGCCGCTCGGACAGAGGGAAGACATGACTCGTTTCGCCACGAAACTCGCCACGGTGACGGCTTGCTCGCTCTTGGTCGCCGCGCCCATCGCCAGCGCGCAGGAGACCGAGAAGGCCACCGGGCCGGTGTCGTACGCGAACATCGCCGGCATCCAGACGGACACCTCGGCCGTGCCACCCGCTGAGTCGGACGCCATCGCCTACGCGGGCGAGGTGGCGCTGTCGCCGACCGAGGCGGGCACGAACAACCTCGGCACGGATCGGCAGACGCTGCCGCAGGAGTCCTTGGACGTAGGGAACGACGAAAACCACGTCTTCAAGACCAAAGAAGAGATGGACAAGAAGCTGGGTACCAACTACCAGCTCAACCTCGGCACCTTCGACAGCGCCGCGAACAGCCCCTTCCCGGCTGACATCGCGAGCACCAAGTACTCGGGCACGACCGAGTTGAAGGACACCCAAGTTCCGCTCGCTTCGACCGAGGGCAACTTCGCGCTGAGCGATTTCGCCATCCAGGGCAAGAAAACGGTCGACAACACCGTTCTCGTCATCCAGGGCGCGAAGAGCAGTGTCGAGTGTGAGAGCAAGGACAAGCAGACCGGCTCGACCACCGCGGACAAGATCCTGATTCGTGAGGACGGCGAGCTGAAGTCTCAGCTCATGCCGACGGACAAGCCGCTGGAAGTGAAGGGGCTGAGCTTCGGCGCGTCGAAGGACGTGCAGGACGCCGATGTCGATTCGAAGCTGACCACGTCGGACATCACGATCTCGAAGCTGACCAAGTTCGAGGACCTCATCAAACAGCCGAAGTGGCTTGGGGGCGACATCAACGCCGCGGCCGGCTGGGAAGTCAAGATCGTGACGCACTTCGTCAAGACCGACCAGACGAAGATCAGGGACTTCACGACCCGGTACGTGCTCGGTGGCGTGAGCTGCTCCCTGCCCAGCGACTTCGAGCCCGAGGTCGTGCCGACCGCCGTTCCCGCCGGGTACGCCGCTCCGGCCGCGCCCGGGGACAGCGGCACCTCGCCGCTCGGCTTCACCCTGCTCGGCGCCGGTGCGCTGCTCGCCGGTGGCGCCGCGCTCGTGGTGCGCCGCCGCCGTCACGATCACTGATGAACGAACCGCACGACGAGACCGCGCCCCAGCCGCGTAAGAAGTGGCTGGCGGCGGGGCTCGGCCTGCTCGCCGTGGGTGTGCTCACCACCGGTGTGCTCGTGCTTCAGCCCGAAGCCGCGCCCAAGGCGAGCGAGCCGATCGCGTCCATCGAGCCGTCGGCGGAGCCGGTCCCGACGCCTGATCCGACCGTGGCCTCCAAGGTCGCGGCGAGTGTCGATGCCGCGCCCGGGCAGAAGCCGGGCACGGTCATGCTGCCCGGCGGCGGGACCGCGAAGCTGGTGCGGGTCGAGGTGACCAAGAAGGCCGTGCTGCCGATTCCGCAGGGGCTCGACGAGGCCGCCTGGTGGGGCGCGAAGCTCGGGGCCGACAAGGGCGCCGCTCTCCTCTCCGGGCATGTGAACTGGGCAGGCAAGAAGGGGCCGTTCGACGTGCTCTGGGGCATGTCGAACGGGCAGGACGTGACTGTCATGGACACCGCGGGCGGGAAGTGGGTCTACCGGGTGACCAGCGTGGTCACGCTGCACAAGAACGATCTCCCGAAGCAGGCCCGTGCTCTCTTCGGGCAGACGGGGCCGCATCGGCTCGTGCTCGTCACCTGCGGTGGGGACTATGTCGGCGGGACTCAGGGGTACCGGGACAACCGGGTCGTGACCGCGGAACTCGTCTCCCGGCCCTAGCGCTGGGTCGTGAGCGTTGCGGGCGATTAGAGCGAACCGGTATTCGACGACCTACCCGTGACGTGGCCTTGGCTGGCGCGCACGGACGGGGCGTTTCCCGCTCACCCGGCCGCGGTCTGGGTGACAAGGGCGGCCCTTGTCACCCAGAGCGTGACAAGGGCGCCCCTTGTCACGTGCCACGGTGGACGAGCCACGCGAGTGGAAGAATTTCTGCACCCAACGGAGCAAACCTTCCACTCGCACCGGCACTCGGGCGACAGGTAGCCAAGTACCGGTCCGCTAGAACCGCCCGCAACACTCACGACCACGGGTCTCCCATGGCTCGGCTGAGCCTGATCGCGCAGCGAGGGTGCCCCCGAGTGCTTACAACGCACCCAGCGGCCCCCTCACTTCACCGCGCGTCCAAGGTCGGCACACGACCCTCTTGGAAATCCGATGCAACCGAACGCTGCTCTCAAGCGGTGACATCCGGCGAGAACGGATGTCGAGCTAGGGAGCAACACTTGAAGGGGTTCTTGGTCGCCGTCGCGGCCGTCGCGGTGCTGGTCAGCGGGTGCGGGAGCAGCGCGCCCGAGCAAAAGGCGGCGCCGGCCAGCCAGGCCGGGCAAGGGCAAGCCGACCAGCCCGTGGATGTCGGGAAGGATCCCGGCGTCGTGATGCTGCCCGGCGGGGGTGTCGCCAAGCTCGTGCACCAGGAGCTCAAGGACGATGGCACGCTGCCGATTCCCGAGGGCCTGGACGAGGCCGCTTGGTGGGGCGCGAAGGTCGGGGCAGGCAAGGGGGCCGCGCTCTTCTCCGGGCACGTGAACTGGAAGGGCAAGAAGGGCCCGTTCGACGAGCTGTGGCGGATCAAGGCCGGGCAGGACGTCAGCGTCTCGGATGACGCCGGGGGCAAGTGGACGTACAAGATCGATGCCGTCGAGACCGTGCACAAGGACAAGCTGGCCCAGCGTGCGGAGGAGTTCTTCTCGCCGGATGGGCCGCATCGGCTGGTGCTGGTGACCTGTGGGGGCGAATACGTCGGGGGGAGCACCGGGTACGAGGACAACCGGATCGTGACGGCTTCGCTGGTTGGCCGCCCTTGACATAAGTCGCTGGCTACGGGTCTGTACGCTTGTACCTTCTAACCGTCCCCGCATGCTTCGGAGCGTGGAGTGCCCGCCAATACCATTGAGACCGTTGTCAGCCTGTGCAAGCGCCGTGGCTTCGTCTTCCCGTGCGGAGAGATCTACGGCGGCACCCGGTCGGCGTGGGACTACGGACCACTCGGGGTCGAGCTCAAGGACAACATCAAGCGCCAGTGGTGGAAGACGATGGTGCAGGGCCGCGACGACGTCGTCGGCCTGGACTCGTCGGTCATCCTGCCGCGCCAGGTGTGGGTCGCGTCCGGCCACGTGAACGTCTTCACCGACCCGCTGATTGAGTGCCTTTCGTGCCACAAGCGCTTCCGCGCCGACCAGCTGGCCGAGGACTACGCCGCGCGCACGGGCAAGGAGGTGCTGGAGGACGACCTGTCCGAGGTGCCGTGCCCGAACTGTGGCACCCGTGGCCAGTACACCGCGCCGCGTGACTTCAACATGATGCTGAAGACGCACCTGGGCCCGGTCGAGACCGAGGAAGGCCTGCACTACCTCCGGCCGGAGACCGCGCAGGGCATCTTCATCAACTTCCTGAACGTGCAGACGACTTCGCGCAAGAAGCCGCCGTTCGGCATCGGCCAGATCGGCAAGTCGTTCCGGAACGAGATCACGCCGGGCAACTTCATCTTCCGCACGCGTGAGTTCGAGCAGATGGAGATGGAGTTCTTCGTCGAGCCGGGCGAGGACGAGACCTGGCACCAGTACTGGATCGACACTCGGACCGAGTGGTACAAGGAGCTGGGCATCAAGCCCGAGAACCTGCGCCACTTCGAGCACCCGAAGGAAAAGCTCTCGCACTACGCGAAGCGGACCGTCGACATCGAGTACCGGTTCGCGTTCAACGCTGGCCAGGAGTGGGGCGAGCTGGAAGGCATCGCCAACCGCACCGACTTCGACCTGACCACGCACTCGAACCACTCGGGTGTGGACCTGTCGTACTTCGACCAGGCGAGCGGCCAGCGCTACCGGCCGTTCGTGATCGAGCCCGCCGCCGGTGTCGGCCGCTCGATGATGGCGTTCCTGGTCGACGCGTACCACGAGGACGAGGTGCCCAACGCCAAGGGCGGCGTCGACAAGCGCGTCGTGCTGAAGCTCGACTACCGGCTCGCGCCGTACAAGGTGGCCGTGCTGCCGTTGTCCCGCAACGCCGACCTCTCGCCCAAGGCGAAGGACGTCTCGGCCATGCTGCGCAAGCACTGGGCCGTCGACTTCGACGACGCGGGCTCGATCGGCAAGCGGTACCGCCGTCAGGAAGAGATCGGCACGCCGTTCTGCGTCACCGTGGACTTCGACTCGCTCGACGACCACGCGGTGACCGTGCGCGAGCGCGACACCATGGCTCAGGAGCGGGTCGCGATCGACAAGCTCGAGTCCTACCTGGCCAGTCGCCTGATCGGCTGCTAGAACGCGATAAAGCGGGCTTTATCCCACAGCGGGATAAAGCCCGCTTTTTCATGCCCGTGACATCTGTCAGGGGGAGGTCGTGACAGGTGATCCGGGAACCGGGCCGCGCCGGGCGGCAAGGTTCTGGTCATGGAGAAAACACAGACCAGGCATGGGGACGCGGGGGTGGCGGCGGGGGCCGCGGTGCACCTGCGCGGCCTGCGTAAGCACTACGGCGACGTGCACGCGGTCGACGGGGTGGACCTGACCATCGCGCCCGGCGAGGTCGTCGCGCTGCTCGGGCCGAACGGCGCTGGCAAGTCGACCACAGTGGACATGATCCTCGGGCTCACCAAGCCCGACAGCGGCAGCGTGACCGTGTTCGGGGCGACGCCGGACGAGGCCGTCGCGCAGGGCGCGATCGGCGCCATGCTGCAGGGCGGCGCGCTGCTGGACGATCTGACCGTGCGCGAGACCGTGACGATGATCGCATCGCTGCACCGGAAGCCGATGCCGGTCGACGCCGCGCTGCGCAGCGCCGGTATCGAAGACATCGCAGGTCGGCGGGCCAACAAGCTTTCCGGCGGGCAGAAGCAGCGTGTCCGGTACGCGGTCGCGCTCGTCAGTGATCCGGACCTGCTCGTGCTCGACGAACCGACCGCGGCGATGGATGTGGGAACCAGACGCGAGTTCTGGAAGTCCATGTACACGTACACCGACTCCGGCCGCACAGTGCTCTTCGCGACGCACTATCTCGAAGAGGCGGAGGAGTTCGCCGACCGCGTGGTCTTGATGCGCGGCGGCAAGATCGTGGCTGATGGTTCGGTCGCCGAGGTCCGTGCGCTGCAAGGGGGTCGGACGGTCCGGGCGGTCGTGCCCTCCGCCACCGAGCCGGTGATCGCGGCGCTGCCCGCGATCACCGGCTACGAACTCCGCGCGGACCGTGTTTCCTTGTCCAGCAACGATTCCGACGCCACGCTGCGCGCGCTGCTCGCGCGTTTCCCTGACGCACGCGACATCGAGGTCACCGCGGTCGGCCTCGAAGGCGCTTTCCTTTCCCTGACTTCCGAAGAGGACAACCGATGAGCGTCGCCTACCTGCGTTCCGAAATCACCAGGATGTTCCGCTCGCCGCGGTTCGTGTTCTTCGCCGTGGCCTTCCCGATCCTGATGTTCCTGTTGCAGAGCAACGTCTTCGTCAGCAAGGACAACAAGGACCACGCCGCCGTGGTGATCGTGCTGATGGTCAACATGATGGTGTTCGGCGGGTTCGGCGCCGCGATGTCCAACGCGACGAAGCTCGCCTACGAACGGTCGACCGGCTGGCAACGCCAGCTCCGGCTGACCCCGCTCTCGGGTATCGGCTACCTCAGCGGCAAGGCCCTCTCGGCGTTGCTGGTCGGCCTGCCCGCGATGATCCTCGTGCCCGTGGTCGCCTGGCTGAACCAGGACGTCGACTTCGACCTCGCGAAGTGGGCAGCGCTGATCGCGGTGGCGTGGGCGACGATGATCCCGTTCGTCTTCCTCGGGCTGCTGCTCGGCCAGTTCGGCACCGTGGACTCGATGCAGCCGGTCAACATGCTGATCACGATGGGCATGGGCTTCCTCGGCGGCCTGTGGATCCCGGTGCAGACCGTCTCGTGGCTGCACGACATCGCGCAGTTCCTGCCGAGCTACGGCGCGGTCCAGCTGGGCTATCACGCCGCGGGCGCGGGGGCCGACGGTTCGGTGGGCGGCGCGCTGCTGATGATCGGCGCGTGGACCGTGGTGCTCGGGGCGCTCGTGATCAGGCGATACCGTAAAGACGGAGCACGGGTTTAGGGGAGAGGCAGTCGTGGCGGAAGTCGAAGACTCGGTTTGGGCGAAGGGGTTCTGGTGGCGCGACGACCTCTCCAGGTCCGCCGGGCCGAGCCGTCCGGAGCGGTTCCCCGTCCGCTGGCTGATCTTGGGCACGGCCTTCGTGCTGCCGATGGTGATCCCCGGCGTCCGGAACATCTCGGCCGCCGATGCACCTGTGTGGGTGAAGGCGCTCATGTTCGCCGTGCTGTTCGTCTACAGCGCGTGCTACCTGAGCTTCCCGCTGTTCATGATCAGGTTCGGCCTGCCAGCCAGGATCTTCTTCTGCACGGGGATGGTGGCGCTCGGCTGGTGCCTGATCTGGATGTGGGGGATCGACGCGATCTACCAGCTGATCTACGCGCTGGGGATCGTCGGGTTCGCGCTGCCGATCGGCCCGGCGCTCATCCTCGACGTCGGCAGCCTGCTAGCGGCGCTCGCCGTGATCCTTGTCGGCAAGAACTACGACAAGCTCGGTGATCTGACCACCGTCGCCTCGGTGACCGGCGCGATGTTCATGTTCGGCCGCCTGATCCGCGCGATCCGGAGCCTGCGCAAGGCGAACGAGGACATCGCCGACCTCGCGGTCGCGAACGAACGCGAGCGGGTCGCCCGCGACCTGCACGACATCCTCGGGCACAGCCTCACCACGATCACCGTCAAGGCGGGGCTGGCCCGGCGGATACTCGAGAGTTCCGCCGATCCGGCCAAGGCGATCACCGAGATCCACGAGGTCGAAGGGCTCGCCCGCAGCGCGCTTTCGGACGTCAGGCTGACCGTCTCGGACTATCGCGAGGTTTCGCTCTCGGCCGAGCTGGCGGGCGCCCGCGTCGCGCTGCGTGCCGCCGAAATCGACGCCGACCTGCCGCACGCCGTCGACGACGTCCAGCCGGACCTGCAGCGGACGTTCGGCTACGTTCTGCGGGAGGCGGTGACCAACGTGGTGCGTCACTCCGGGGCGCGGCACGTGACCGTGCGGCTCGGCCGGACCTGGCTGGAGATCGCCGACGACGGCGCGCACGCGCAGGACATCGCACCGGGCAACGGGCTTCGGGGCCTGGAGGAGCGGCTGGCGCAGGTCGGCGGCACGGTACGGGCGGGCAGCCGTCCCGGAGGAGGATTCGTGGTACGGGCCGAGGTGCCGTCGTGATCAGGGTGCTGCTGGCCGACGACCAGGCGATGGTGCGCGGCGCGCTGGCGACCGTGCTGGACCTGGAGCCGGACATCGAGGTGGTGGCCCAGGTCGGCACCGGCGACGACGCGGTGACCTCGGCGCGCGAGCAAGCCCCGGACGTCGCGCTGCTGGACGTCCAGATGCCCGGAAAGGACGGTCTCGAGGCCGCCGCCGAGCTGCACAAGCTGGTGCCCGGCTGCCGGATCATCATCTGCACCACCTTCGGCAGGCCCGGGTATCTCGCACGGGCGATGGCCGCGGGCGCCGCGGGGTTCGTCGTCAAGGACTCGCCGCCGGAGCAGTTGGTCGACGCCGTCCGTCGTGTCCACAGTGGACTCCGGGTGGTCGACCCGGCGCTCGCGGCCGAATCGCTGGCGACCGGCGCGAGCCCGCTGACCGCGCGCGAGCACGACGTCCTGCGCATCGTCAAGGACGGCAGCACGGTCTCGGATGTCGCCAAGGCGCTGCACCTTTCCGAAGGGACAGTGCGCAATCACCTGTCTTCGGCGATCGGCAAGACGGGCGCGCGCACGCGGGCCGAGGCGGTGCGGCTCGCCGAGGACCGTGGGTGGTTATAGCCCGGAGAATCGCTCTGGGAGACTGAGCGGGTGAGTACGGGTGTGACGCGAGGTGCCTGGGTGCGCCGCGCGCTGTTCGGATCGGTGCTCATCGCGTTGCTGGTGCTCGGCGGGACCGTGGTCCGGGTGTGGCAGGTCGCGCGGGTGGACGACCGGACGCGGGCCGACGTGATCGTCGTGCTCGGCGCCGCCCAGTACAACGGCAAGCCGTCGGCGATCTTCGAGGCCAGGCTCGCGAAGGCCAAGCGGCTTTACGAAGAGGGCGTCGCGACGACCATCGTGACCACCGGCGGCAAGAAGTCCGGCGACAACTTCACCGAGGCCGACGCGGGCGCGCTGTGGCTGAAGCGCAACGGCGTCCCGGCGAACGCGATGCTCGCCGTCGGCGAAGGCAGCGACACCCTGCGCAGCCTCCAAGCGGTCGCCAACGAGGTGCACCGGCTCGGCCTCAAGACCGCGGTGCTGGTCAGCGACCCGTGGCACGGCCTGCGCGCGCGGGCCATGGCCGAGGACGCCGGGCTGGAGGCGTGGACCTCGCCCGTGCACTCCGGGCCGATCGTGCAGACCCGCGAGATCCAGTTCCGCTACATCTGGCGTGAGACGCGCGCGCTGCTGTTCTACCGGCTGACCAAGACGCCCGCGACGGATTTCGGAGGAACTGACGTCGGCTGAGTGACTTAGGCTGGCGTTGTGGAAGACGTCTACACCGCGCACGACCGGGCCAGATGGCTGGATGAGGCCCCGAAGGGCTCCGCGCTGCCCGGCTCGCGCTCCGATGGGCGCAGCCCGTTCTCCCGTGACCGCGCGCGCGTGCTGCATTCGGCCGCGCTGCGGCGGCTGGCCGGCAAGACCCAGGTGGTCGGGCCGGGGGAGGGCGCCGAGGTCAGCGGCGTGCCGCGCACCCGGCTGACGCACTCGCTGGAGGTCGCGCAGATCGGCCGTGGCATCGCCGAGGAGCTGGGCGCCGACCCCGATCTGGTCGACACCGCCGGCCTCGCGCACGACATCGGGCACCCGCCGTTCGGGCACAACGGCGAGCGCGCGCTGAACGAGGTCGGGCGGCCGTGCGGCGGGTTCGAGGGCAACGCGCAGACGTTGCGCATCCTGACCAGGCTGGAGCCCAAGGTCGGCGCCGCCGGGCTCAACCTCACCCGCGCCTGCCTGGACGCGACCACGAAATATCCGTGGCCCAAGGAGCCGGGCAACCCGAAGTACGGCGTCTACGCCGACGATCTGGCGGCGTTCACCTGGCTGCGCGAGGGCGCGCCGGACCGGGCGCGGAGCCTCGAGGCGCAGATCATGGACTGGGCGGACGACGTCGCGTACTCGGTGCACGACGTCGAGGACGGTGTGCTCGCCGGGCGGATCTCGCTGCGCGTGCTCGCCGACAAGGAGGAGCGCTCGGCGATCGCGGAGGCCGCGGCCAGGCATTTCTCGAGCCAGTCGGTGTCCACTTTGGAGAGCGCGGCGCGTGAGCTGCTCGACCTGCCCGTGGTCGCGGCGTTCGCGTCGGAGCGGCACGGCTCGCTCGCCGGGCAGCTCGCGCTGAAGCGGCTGACCAGTGAGCTCGTCGGGCGGTTCGCGTCGGCCGCGGTGACCGGGACGCGCGCGAAGCACGGCGACGGCCCGCTGGCCAGGTACGCGGCGGACCTCGCGGTGCCGGAGCAGGTCGCGGCCGAGGTCGCGCTGCTCAAGGCGCTCGCGCTGCGGTACGTGATGAGTGACAAGCGGCGGCTGGCGATGCAGGACGGGCAGCGGCAGATGGTCATCGAGCTGGTCACGCTGCTGACCAGCCGCGCGCCCGAGGCACTCGACCCGATCTTCGAGCCCGCCTGGGAGGCCGCGCCCGACGACAACGCGCGGCTGCGGGTGGTCATCGACCAGGTCGCGTCGCTGACGGACGCCCAGGCCCAGGCTTGGTACTCGTGGCACACCGGCCGTCACGGGTAGGTTCGAGGGCATGGCTTCCTCGGACGAGCATTTGCGCTTCTGCTGGACGCTGCACCGGGCGCTCGCGCCGTCGGGCGGCAACGCCTGCTTTTCGCCGTTCTCGATCGCGAGCGCGCTGGGCCTGCTCAGGCAGTCGGTGCGGGGGCGCGCGGCGGACGAGCTGGACACGCTGACCATCGGCTCCGAGCCGGACCTGTTGCACAAGGCGACCGACCTGCGCGCCGCGGAGATCGCCGTGTCGAACACGCTCTGGGCTTGGGACCAGCTACCGCTGAACGAGGACTTCTCGCTGGCGGACTGGCCGGGCGGGCGGGTCGCGTCGGCGCCGTTCGTGAGCGACCCCGAAGGCGCGCGGGAGGTCATCAACGCCGACGTCGCGAAGACGACACGCGGCCTGATCCCCGAGCTGCTGCAGCAGGGCACGATCGCGCCGGACACGGTCGCCGCGCTGGTCAACGCCCTGTATCTCAAGACGGCCTGGCAGAAGCCGTTCGTCGACCGCAACACCGCGCTCGCGCCGTTCCACGTGCACGACGAGACCCGCGAGGTGCCGACGCTCTGGCAGGAGGAGACGCTCGGCTACGGCTCTCGCGACGGCTGGCAGATCGTCACGCTGCCGGCGGGCGGCGGTGTCGAGGCGGTCGTCCTGCTGCCCGACGGCGACCTCGGCGAGGCCGAATGCGACCTCGACGGGACCCGGCTCGGCAGGCTGCTGGCCGCGGCCGAGTCCAAGATGGTGCGCCTGTCGCTGCCCAAGTTCGCGATCGACGTCCGCAGCCCGCTGACCGCGACGCTGAAAGCGCTCGGTGTGCGGACCGTGTTCACGCCCAGCGCGGATTTCACCCCGTTGAGTCCCAGCAAGGATTTGCACGTCGCCGAGGTGCTGCATCAGTCGGTGCTGCGGATCGACGAGCAGGGGCTCGAGGGCGCGGCGGCGACCGCGGCCACCATGCGGCTGACCGCGATGATCACCGACGATCCGGTGGAGGTCGTGGTCGACCGGCCTTTCCTGCTGCTGGTGCGGCACGCCGAAACGGGTGTGGTCTACTTTTTCACCCGCGTCGTCGAGCCCTGAGGAAGTCCAAGTGGGTGACACCCCAACCGGTGACCGTCACAGCTTCTCGGACATCAGCCTGGACCCGGCCGAGCCCTTCGACTTCGACGAGGAGCCCGAGGTCATCGAGGTCGCCGAAGCACCCGGCCGGAAATGGCGGCGCGCGGACGTCGCGATCATGCTGGGCTACCTGCTGTTCGCGTTCATCCTCTACAGCGGCCAGTGGCTGAACTTCACCAGCGGCTACCTCTGGAACAGCGCGTCCGACCAGAACCTGTGGGAGTGGTTCTTCGACGTCACCGCGCGCAATGTGGTGAACCTCGACAACCCGTTGTCGTCGAACCTGCAGAACTACCCGCTCAGCGTGAACATGATGGCCAACACGGCCATGCTCGGCCTCGGCATCCCGCTGACGCCGATCACGCTGCTCTTCGGCCCGACGGTGACCTGGGCGATCGCGCTGACCGGCGGGCTCGCCGGCTCCGCGGCGGCCTGGTACTGGGTGTTCTCGCGGCACCTGGTGCCCTTGCGGGCCGCGGCGGCGATCGGCGGCGCGTTCTGCGGCTTCGCGCCTTCGATGGTCTCGCACGGCAACGCGCACCCGAACTTCGTCGCGTGGTTCCTGCTGCCGTTCATCGTGCTGAAGCTGATCCAGCTCGCGCAGGGGCTCCGGCCGGTGCGCAACGGCGTGGTGCTCGGTCTCCTGACGGCGTACCAGATCTTCCTCGGCGAAGAGCCGCTGCTCATCACGGGCGTGACGTTCCTGATCTTCGGCCTCGCGTACGCGCTGTCCAAGCCGCGCGAGATCCTGGTGATGATCCGCCCGTTCGCGACCGGCTGCGGCGTCGGCGCGGCGGTGGCGCTGGTGATCACCGCTTTCCCGCTGTGGTGGCAGTTCTTCGGGCCCGAGAGCTACCAGGCCATCGAGCACGGCCCAGTCGGCAACGACACGGCGGCGTTCACCCGCTTCGCGACCCAGTCGATCGCGGGCGACGCGAAGGCCGCCGCCGACGTCTCGATGAACCGCACCGAGGAGAACGCCTTCTTCGGCTGGCCGCTGATCGTGTTCATGGTGGTCTTGACCATTTGGCTCTGGCGCGACCGCTTCGCCCGCTCGATGGCGATCGCGATGTACGCGATGGCCTGGCTTTCCATGGGTGTGCAGATCATCGTGGCGCACGAGGAGACCGGCATCGCAGGCCCGTGGAAGTGGTTCAACGAGCTGCCGCTGCTGGAATCGGTGCTGGAATCCCGGTTCGCCATGGGCTGCGTGCCCCTGATCGGCGCCCTGCTCGCGGTCGCGACGCACCGCGTGTTCGCACTCGGCCCCGGCACCCGGGAGGTGCCGTTGCGGCTGCTCTGGATCGGCGCGATCCTCGCGGTCCTGCTGCCGATCGCCCCGACGAAACTGATCGTGAAGGACCGGCCGCCGACGCCGCAGTTCTTCGCCGACGGGACCTGGAAGTCCTATGTGTCGGGCGGAACGGTCGTCACGGTCCCGCTGCCGAGCGGCGGCGAGTCGGAGCCGCTGCACTGGCAGATGGACGCCAAACTCGGGTTCGCCATGCCGGAGGGCTACTTCGTCGGCCCGAACGGCCCGGACGACAAACGCGGCCGCTACGGCGCGATCCAGCGGCCGACGTCGATCCTGCTCGACCAGATCAAGCAGACCGGGTCCGCGCCGCCGATCGACGACACCATGCGGGCGCAGGCCGTCGACGACCTGAAGTACTGGAACGCCGACGTGCTGGTGTTGATCCCGCGGCAGAACGAGTTCGCCTTCCGGTCCACTGTGGACTTGCTGCTGAACCGGCAGGGTCAGTTCGTGAACGGCGTCTGGATCTGGGACACCCGCGACCTCACCCCCTGAGAACGGGATAAAGCGGGCTTTATATCGGGACGCTTTTCCCCGATATAAAGCCCGCTTTATCCCGTTCTTGTCAGAGGACGATGCGTTTGCCGGTCGCATGGTCGAGGACGGTGGCGCCGTTCCGGATCTGGTCGCGGTGGATCTTGCAGAGGTTGTCCTTGTGCGCCAGGAACCCGCAGCGCCCGGTGCCCACCCAGGCCTGCGCGCGGCACATGTTCAGCTTGATCTTCTTCCAGTCCACCGGGGTGGCCTTCGACGGCGGCACGCGCGGGAAGAGCGGCTTGGACGGCTGCGGTTGTATGTCGAGACTCTCGAAGAACTTCTTGAACTTGGGGTCGACGGTGGGCTTCTGACCGAGCAGCGGATAGCGCTTCTTGATATCCGATTTGGCGAGCCAATTCTGCAGGGCCTGCTCCGCGGACACGGTGGGCAGGCGGAACGGGACGCTGCCGTCCGCCTGCTTCAAGCCGATCTTCGTGATCAGCGCGTCCGTCGGCTGCTGGGTGGCGATGGTGATCTTGGCCGTGTGGTTGTCGGCCACGAACGGCTGAGCCCAGCCGAGCCCGCGCAGCGTCGGCAGGTCGCCCGAGTTCTTGGGCAGGTCGATGATCAGCGCGGTGACGAAGTAGTGGTTGCGCGGCAGCGTCACGTGCGCGGTGTCGCCGAGCACCATCGGCAGGGTGATGCCGGTGGACTTGTCGCTGAACTTCTGGAACGTGAGGATCACCGGCGACCTCGTCTGCGCCAGGTGATGCCGCACGGTGAAGTCGACGTCGCTGGTGGCCTGCGCGCCCGGCGCGGTGAGGTCGTGCCGCTTGACCTGCGGCGCGGCCAGCGCGTTGCGGCCCCGGCCGACGGCGTTGTCGAAGAGCCAGTCGACGCCGCGGCCCGCGAGCCGGTCGAGCAGCCAGATCAGCGCGCCGACCAGTATCGGATCCATGCCGACCTCCCCGTCACACACCAAGGCGCTGTCTCGTCTGGATTTCGAACGAGCCAAGGAGGAGAAATATGCCCCGCCTGACCGCGATCAAGTACGCCGATGCCGGACCGTTGCTCAAACTCGTCTACCGCTACGCACGCAAGCGCTTCGGCGCCGTGCCGGAGCCGCTCACGCTCACCGCGCACCACCCGGGTCTGCTGCGGACTTCGGCGATGCACGAGATGATGGTCGAAAAATCGGCGAAGACGTTACCGCTGAGCGTGCGTGAACTCGCCGTTTACCGGACCGCGACCCAGCTCGGGTGCTCGTGGTGCGTCGACTTCGGGACGATGCTGCAGCTGCACGACGGTCTCGACATCGAGCGGCTCAAGAAGATCGACGACTACGCCACCTCGCCCGCGTTCAGCCACGCCGAGCGCCTCGCGATCGCGTACGCCGACGCCATGACCGCCACCCCGGTGACCGTGACCGACGAGCAGGTCGCCGAGCTGGAGGCCGAATTCGGCCGCAAGGGCGTCATCGAGCTGACCTACCTGATCTCGCTCGAGAACTCGCGCGGGCGGATGAACAGCGCGCTGGAGATCACCGACCAGGGCTTCACCTCGGGCGCTGCCTGCGAGGTCCCCCTCAGGTAGGAGACCGGTTTTCGAGCCTCAGGCTGACGTGCGCGGCGCCGGAACCGCGAAGGATTCCCCTCACCACAAGGAGGGGAATCCATGGCACTCATCGCCGCCGAACGCGTCAAACTCTTCAGCACCCGCTCGGCGTGGTCGTGCGCCGCGCTCGTGCTGGCCGTCATGATCGGCTTCGGCATGCTCATCGTCGGCAACCACGTCGAAGGCACGTTCGTGCCGACCGTCGCGAGCACGCAGTTCGGCTATCCGTTCGCGCTGGCCGTCATCATGGTGCTTTCCGCGCTCTCGGTGACCACCGAGTTCCGCGTCGGCACGCTCTACACGTCCTACCTCGCGGTGCCGCGCCGCACGCCGATCCTGCTGGCGAAGACGCTGGTCGTGGCCGCGTTCGCGTTCTGCGTCGGCGAACTCGCGGCGTTCGGGGCGTGGGGCGCGGGCTACGTCGTCGCGCCGGACGGGCTCGCGCTCGACAGCTCCGCCGACTGGCTCATGGTCGCGGGCACCGGCCCGGTGTTCGCGTTCGCCGCCGTCATCGGGGTGGCTGGCGGGCTGTTCCTGCAGCACAGCGCCGGGGTCGCGCTGCTGATCGTGTACGTGCTCATCGCCGAGGACGCCGTCGCGGCCATCCCGGAGGCCGGCATCGGCATCCACCGCTGGCTGCCGTTCAACGTCGCCAAGAAGTTCCTCAGCGGCGACGGCGGCGCCAGCGCGGGCCGCAACGGCGGCAACGCCCAGGTGCTGTCGGACTCGCCGCTCAGCCAGCCCGCCGCGCTCGCCTACTTCGCCGGGTGCGCGCTCGTCCTGCTCGCGCTGGCGGTCCGGTCGGCTAAGAAACGGGATTCGTCAGACGGGTGAGCTTGTCCGGGTTGGCGATGTCGTAGATCGCGACGATCTTGCCGTCGCGGATGCTGACGGCGTCGACGTGCGCGTCGACCGGCGGGAACCCGTCCTGGGGTTCGGGCACCGCCGGGATGTAGAAGCCCAGGTCGCCGTTGACCAGCACCGGCGCGCTCCCGTCGAACGCGCCGGGCTGGTACTTCCGCAGCAGGCCCAGGAAGAACCGCACGACCTTGTCGGCGCCGACCATGATCTGGCGGGTGGTGCGGGCCTTGCCGTTCGAGTCGCCGATGAGCACCACGTCCGGGTGCAGCACCTCGGCCACCGCGCGGATGTCGCCGCTGAGCAGCGCGACCGTGAACTTCTCGAGGATCGCCTGCTGCTCGGGGAGCGTGACGCGGGGCGGCGGGTCGGCGTCGGCGAGCGCGCGGCGCCCGCGTGACCCGTGCTGGCGCGCCGCCGCGGCACTGCAGCCGAGGATCTCGCCGATCTCGCCGAACGGCACCGAGAACGCGTCGTGCAGCACGAACGCGACGCGCTGCTCGGGGGTGAGCTTGTCGAGCACGACCATCGCCGCCAGCCGGATGCCGTCGTCGAGCACCGCGGCCTCCAGCGGATCGGGCGAGGGCGCGTTGCCGATCGGGGTGACGATCGGCTCCGGCAGCCACTGCCCGATGTATTGCTCACGGCGCACGGCCGCCGAGCGGAGCCGGTCGAGGCAGATCCGGCCGACCACCGTGGTCAGCCAGGCGCGGCGGTCGAGGATGGCGTCACGCTGGGCGGCCGACAGGCCCGCGATGCGCAGCCACGACTCCTGGACCGCGTCCTCGGCGTCGCTGACCGTGCCCGTGAGCCGGTAGGCCACCGCCACCAGATGGGACCGGTGGGTGGCGAATTCCTCGGCCAGTACGTCCAGCGCGCTCATAGGCCGAGTGTGCCGCAAGGCTCCCGAGCCGTCCGAACTAGAGTGGGGGCGTGGCAGGACGGATTCGGGAAAGCGATATCGCCGAGGTGCGCGACCGCAACCGGATCGACGAGGTGGTGGGGGAGTACCTGCTCCTGCGTCGAGCGGGTGGCGGCAGCCTCAAGGGACTGTGCCCGTTCCACGACGAGAAGACCCCGTCGTTCAACGTGCGTCCCACTCACGGCACCTTCCACTGCTTCGGCTGTGGTGAGGGCGGCGACGTCATCAAGTTCATCATGCAGATGGAGCACACGTCGTTCGTCGAGTCGGTGGAGCGGCTCGCGGACCGCGTCGGCCTGCGGCTGACCTACGAGGGCGGCGGCGGGTCGGTCCAGCGTGACCGCGGCACCCGCACCCGCATGGTCGAGGCGCACAAGCACGCGCAGGAGTTCTACGCCGCGCAGCTGCAGACGCCCGAGGCGCAGACCGCGCGCGAGTTCCTCACGCAGCGTGGTTTCGACGGGGCGGCGGCGCAGACGTTCGGCTGCGGGTTCGCGCCGTCCGGCTGGGACAAGCTGACGAAACACCTGCTGAACAAGGGTTTCGAGGTCAAGGAGCTGCTCACGGCAGGGCTGGCCAAGGAGGGCCAGCGGGGGCCGATCGACCGGTTCCACCGCAGGCTGGTCTGGCCGATCCGCGACGTCGGCAACGACGTGGTCGGCTTCGGCGCGCGGCGGCTGTTCGACGACGACCGCATCGAGGCGAAGTACCTCAACACCAGCGAGAGCCCGATCTACAAGAAGTCGCAGGTGCTGTTCGGGCTGGACCTGGCCAAGCGCGAGATCTCCAAGCGCCACCAGGTGGTCGTGGTGGAGGGCTACACCGACGTGATGGCCATGCACGTCTCCGGCGTGCCGACGGCCGTCGCGTCGTCGGGCACCGCGTTCGGCGAGGACCACATGAAGGTGCTGCGGCGCCTGCTGATGGACGACGACGCCTTCCGCGGTGAGATCATTTTCACGTTCGACGGCGACGAGGCGGGCCAGAAGGCCGCGCTGAAGGCGTTCGAGGGCGACCAGACGTTCGCCGGGCAGACCTACGTCGCCGTGGCCCCCGACGGCATGGACCCCTGCGATCTGCGCCTTGCCAAGGGCGAGGCGGCGGTCCGCGATCTGGTCGCGCGCCGGATCCCGCTGTTCGAGTTCGCGATCAAGAGCATGCTCAAGACCTTCGACCTCGACTCGGTCGACGGCCAGGTCGCGGCGCTGCAGAAGACCGTCCCGCTGGTCGCCAGGATCAAGGACCGCGCCGCGCGTGACGGTTACGCGACGAAGCTCTCCTGGTGGGTCGGCTGGCCGGACCCCGCTCAGGTGGTCAGCCGTGTGCGCGGCAGCGCGGGCGCGACCGACAAGCAGGCCGCCCGCCGCGTCGCGGCCCCGTCGTCCAACGGCAACGGCGAAGCGGGCGACATCCCGTTGCCCGCACCCGGCGACCCCCGGCTGGTCGCGCAGCGCGAGGCGCTGAAGGCCGCGCTGCAGGAGCCCGCGATCGCCGGCCCCGAGTACGACGCGCTGCCGGAAGACGCGTTCACGCACCCCGCGTACGTGCTGGTGCACAAGGCGGTGCTGGCCGCGGGCGGCGTCTCGTCCGGCCTCGCGGGCCCGGCGCTGATCGACGCGGCGGCCGCCCACTGTCCACAAGGGAAGGTCCGCACCCTGATGAGCGCGCTCGCGGTCGAGCCGTTGCGCGCCAAGGGCGAGGCCGACACCCGCTACATCAGCGGCGTGCTCGCGGCCGTCCAGGAGAACCTGGTCGGGCGCCAGATCGCCGAGATCAAGTCGAAGCTGACGAGGCTCTCGCCGGTCGAGGCCCCGGACGACTACCGCGCGCTCTTCGGCGACCTGGTGGCGCTGGAGCAATATCGCAAGGCGCTGAAGTCGCAGGCGATCGGCGGATTGGACTAGCGATGCGCTGGCTGAAGTTCCTGCTGGGGAACCGGGTGCCCGACGGGTTCGACGGCGAGCTGGCCCCCGGCGAGCACGTGCTCGACAGCGCCAAGGTCGACAGCGGCGGCTTCCTCCTGGTCACGCCACTGGGCCTGTGGATACCCGGCCCCCGTCGCGTCGGCTGGCACATGATCGCCAAGGCCGCGTGGGCCGACGGCGTGTTCACGCTGACCGAGGCCGAAGAGACCGGCAAGGCGGGCGCAGCGGTCGTGCTGGCCGACCTCAAGCCCGTGACGTTCAAGCTGTCGTCGCCCGGTTCGGTCCCGCGCATGGTGCACCAGCGCGTCACCGGCTCCATCCGGGCCCGGCACCGCCAGGAATTGCCTGGTGGCGGCGCCTGGTTCGTCCAGCGCAAGCTCCCCGGCCAGGACGGCGTCGTGCTCCAGGTGCGGCCGGACCCCGGCACCGACCCCGCGCTGGTCGCGGACATCGCGGCTGAAGCCGCCGGAAAGCTGGCCAACCCGGGCGCCTAGCAGTACGCTCGTACTCAGTACAGTCGTACTGCTACGGGAGGCGCTCATGTGGGACCCGGCCAAATACCTCGACTACGCCGACCTGCGCGCCCGCCCGTTCCACGATCTCGTGGCCCGCATCGGCGCCGAGGACCCCCGCCGAGTGGTCGACCTGGGCTGCGGCCCCGGCAACCTCACCGCGTCACTGGCCGAGCGCTGGCCCAACGCCACCCTCGAAGCCTCCGACAACTCACCCGAAATGGTGAAGGCGGCCCGCGAGGCCGGCATCGACGCCCGCGAACTGCCGGTCCAGGACTGGGCGCCGGAGCCCGACACGGACGTGGTCATCTCCAACGCGGTGCTCCAGTGGGTCCCCGAACACCGCTCGCTCCTGCGCCGCTGGACCGACGAGCTCCCGGCGGGCGCCTGGCTCGCCTTCCAGGTCCCCGGCAACTTCAACGCCCCCTCCCACGTACTCGCCCGCGAGGTGGCCGCCACCTGGCAGCTGGAGCTGCGCGACGAGTCCGCCGTGGACACCGCCCAGGACTACGCCGAGCTGCTGGCGGCCGAGGGCTGCGCGGTCGACGCCTGGGAGACCACGTACATCCAGCGCCTGACCGGCCCCGACGCGGTGCTGGAGTGGATCACCGGCACGGCGTTGAGGCCGGTCAAGGCGGCACTGTCCGCGGACGAGTGGGCGACCTTCCGCGCCGACCTCGCCCAGCGCTTGAACCTCGCCTACCCGCCCCGTTCCGACGGCACGACCTGGTTCGAGTTCCGCCGCATCTTCGCGGTCGCCCGCACCTCTGGGTCGTGACTCGAACCAAGAACCCTCCGGTTAACAGCCGCGTGTCTAGCGCTCACCCAGCTTCGCGCGGATGACCCCGGCGGCGCCCTGCACCAGCGGATGGTCGACGACCTTGCGGTAGCTCCGCATGATCTGGTCGTACCGCCCCCGCCCGGCCTTGGCTCCCAGCACGTACCCCGCGGCCACACCCAGCAGGAACCTCTTCATCCACGCCACGCCCTCACGCTCGATCGCCACCAGCGCTCTCCAGTGTCCACTAATCCCCGCCACCATGTCGTCGCCTTCCGGGGGGGTGCTGTTTTTGAGCCCGGGGCTGTGCGCTAAGGTTTCTCTCGTTGGTCGGAGAGATCCGACCGGTCGAGCGATCCCCTGTAGCTCAACTGGCAGAGCATTCGGCTGTTAACCGGAGGGTTCTTGGTTCGAGTCCAAGCGGGGGAGCAATCGTAAGCGAAAGCCCAGGTCATCGGCCTGGGCTTCTTCGTTTTCAGGGGCGTGGGTGCCCATGTCTCATTCGGGCTGCCAGTGGCGCGGTGTTCGCGCTGGGTCGTCGAAGAGTTGTCGTTGGCCGCGAAGGTATGCGCTCTCGCTCAGCATCTCGCATGTCCACTCGCCGCAGGCCGCGAGGCGATGCGCACTGGTGCCGGTGTCGAGCGGCGTGCTGGTGAACCGCGTGACGTCCAGTCCCAGCCGGACAGCTTGTTCGCGCAGTGTCGCTCGCTGTCGTTCCAACGCGGTGACCTGGCGCCGGAGCAGCGCCGCTATGCGGGCGTGCTCCTCTACGGCCTTCTGGTGCTGGAGCCTGGCCTCGGCCAGGTAGTCGTTCGTCCTTGAATTCGTCACGCGAATCCCGGTTGGGGCGCGTCTCAGAAGCCGGTGATCATGAGGTCGTCGGCGTCGTAGCGGAGGTGGTCGCGAACGGCGACGACGCCGGGGATGTGGTGTGCGAGGTGGACGGCGTGGTCGGCGTTGCTGCGCAAGGGGAATGTTCCCTCGAGGGTGACGATTCCGTCGGTGACGCCGATGGTGACGGCGTGCGCGCCCGGGATCGTGGTGGCCAGGATGTGCTCGACGTCGGTGCGGATGGTTTCGTCGTGGCGGAGTAGCTGGCGGAGCGTGTCCTGGCGGTTCAGCAGGCCGATGAGCGTGCCGCGGTAGTCGAGGACACAGAGCTGGCTGACCTGCCTGGTGCTCAGGATGGCGACCGCGGTGCTGAGCGGGGTGTCGGGAGTGGTCGTGATCGCGGGCTTGGTCATGACATCGCCCGCGGTGAGTGCCCGTGCTTTGTGCCAGCGCGCGCGGTAGTGCGAGCCCGAGAGCAGGGGTGGGTGCTCGGCGCCGGCGTGGAACTCGAGCTTGGGGAGCACGTCGGTTTCGGTGACGACGCCGAGTGGATGGCCCGCCGGGTCGATGACGGGCAGCGCGCCGCGGTCGTGGGCGATCATCAGGCCGACGACATGTTTGAAGGGTGTTTCGAGCTCGAGCGTGATCACGCGTGGGTCCGTGAGCTCGGCGACGGTCGGCTCGTCCATCGGTACCTCCCACGGCGCTGCAGGTCCACGGCAGGGTGTCGCAAGGTTCGGCAGTTGCTAAGCTTAGCAACTGCCGAACCTTGCGACTACGTGTCTCGCGAGCTTGTTCCGCGGGAGTAGGGGAGGATCGCTGGTATGACGATGACGGTCCAGGGGCACGCACGGGGAGGTGGGTGCCGGTGAGCAGGCCGCTGTACCAGCTGAAGGCGGAGTTCTTCAAAACGCTGGGTCATCCCGCGCGGATCCGGGTGCTGGAGCTGCTCAGTCAGCGCGAGCACGCGGTCGGGGAGATGCTGCCGGAGGTCGGGATCGAGGCGGCGAACCTGTCCCAGCAGCTCGCCGTGCTGCGCCGGGCGGGGCTGGTGACCACCCGCAAAGAGGGCTCGAACGTGTTCTACGCGCTGACCAGTCCCGAGGTGGCGGAGCTGCTGGCGGTGGCACGCCGGATCTTGACCGGGGTGCTGTCCGGGCAGGTGGAGCTGCTCGAGGATCTGCGCACACCCGCCGCGTCGGCTCCGGCTCGCGGTGATCGGGGTTCCACGCGGCACGAGTGATCAGCCGTCGAGCAGGCTGGTCACCGGGAGAGCCGGGTGTGAAAGGCGTAGGTCGCGGCGTCGGCGATGCGCCGGGTCAGCTCAGCGCCGCTGAGCGGCCGCGTGTGCCGCTCGGAAGGGGAGGTGGCCCGCAGGACTTGGGCGCAGGCATGGAAGATCTCGACGTCCAAGGTCAGCCCGGGTGTGCTCGCCGCGGCCACGAGGAGCCCGGCCGCCACGTGAGGTGCCTCGTCCACGTCGTCGCGGGTGATCACCGTCATCCCGTCGAGGCTCCCGCCAGGGCGGGAGGGCAGCGCCCCGGCGAGGTCGATCACAAGGTCGGCGCCCGCGGCGATGGTGGCCAAGGGAAAGGTGGCGGCGTCCGGGGAATTCCAGGTCGTGATGTCGTCGACCCCGCCAGCCATGAGCAGCGCGATCAGGCCCGGCAGCTCGCGCGCGCCCGCGAGGACCACGCGGTGGCCGCGGGCTCGGCGCCCGGCCTTCGCCAGCGTGCTCAGCGTGACCCCGGCGAGGGAGATGGCGGTGACGTCGTCCTCGGTCAGCAGCGGACGCGCACCCCGCTCGCGTGACTCCGCCGCGACCTCGCGGGCTCGCGTCGAGTCCATGTGGGTGAGCATGACCGCGCCGACGTTCGCGGGCAGCGCCCGGATGCTGGCGGCCAGAGCGGTGGTGTTGTCGGCGTGGAGGACGACGGGCTCGGCGCGTACCCGCGTGAGGTCATTGAGCAACTCGGCTTGGTCACGCAGCGCCTCGTTCAGGTCCGTCCCGGTGGGCACCGCGCTGCCGTCGGACACGATCGCCACCCGCGGTGCACCGGCGCCCGCGGGTGAGGGTGGCATCGGCATCGCCCGCTATCCCCGGCTTTCCGCGGTGGCCAGCTCCGCCGGGTCGATCCAGCCCGAGGTGTCGACGCCCACTCGCTCGGCCGTGTCGAGCAGGTCCTTGATCCGGGCGATGTGCAGGTAGATCTCGTAGTCGTGCTCGGCTTCCCGCGCGGCGGCCAGCTTCTCCTGCGCCCCTTGGATGCGGCCTTGCAGCGCCGTCACGAACTCGCTCATCGTCCTCGCCTCTCCCAGGGTGACCTCTCTATAGTCTCCGCAGTTAAAGAAGTTTGCAAGTCTTTAGGTATGCGAGGATGCGCACATCCGGGCGAGGTTTTACCGGTCGTCGCCGGCGTAGGAGAGTGAACGATCGGCTCGAGCCGACATGTTCGCGGGGAACGGGAAGGCGTAGAACCGGATCGCGATTTCCCGCGTGTTCGCCGATGGCCGGTCGCGCAGCAGGCAGTAGCGGGTGAGCAGTTCGTTGTACTCGGCGGTGAAGCCCGCCAGCTCCGCGGCGGTGAGATGGGTGACCGCGCGTTCACCCTGACCCCACGGCCCGAATTCGTCACGGTGCTCGGCGGCCCAGCCGAGCAGCCGCAGTTCGCCTTCGTACTTCGCCGCCAAGTAGGCCGCGACCGCCGGCCGGTCCGGCTCGTCGACCTCGGCGAGCACGGGCAGGCGGAGCGATTGGCCCACGGTCCGCCACTGACCGTCCGAGCCCTGCCGTACGTAGCCACCTTCGGCGAGGCGCCGCAGCCGCGCGTTCACCTCGTCGCGTGAGTGCCCGAGCGCGGTCGCCAGCGTGCCGGGCGTGGCGGTGCCGAGTGTGCCCAATTCGCGCGTGAGCCGCTGGTAGGAGGGGTCGTTGTGCAGCTCGATGTCCCGCACGGTCATCCCCCGGCTCGGCATTCCTCCGGTGAGCAGCTGCCTGGCTCGCCAGGCGAGCACGATCGCGAGCGGAATCTCGACGAGCACCGCCATGGCGACGCTGACCATGCGGTCCGGTGCGGACCAGTCGAGCACCACGTCGAACCAGGCGTCGCAGCAGAGCAGCGCGGCCGTGGCGGCCAGCATCGGAACGGCGGCGCGCCGCCGTCGCAGGCCCAACCAGGCCGCGACGGTGAAGCAGCAGAGCAATGCGATGTCGAAGCCCACCCAGGCCGACCGCCACTGCCCGGTGTCATGGCCCGCGGGCAGCGTGCGGGCCAGGTAGACCGTCCACGGCACCAGCAGCAGCGCGGCCGCGCCGAGCGCGGTGAGCAAAAGGCGTCGGATCATGCCAGCACGGTAAGTGAATCCGCGCCCGAGATCATCAGGGCTTTCCCTTAGTGGGCGTGAAAACGCGGTTGCCCACAGTCCACAGTCGACGACAGGATGGTCTCGTGCTCCACCAGACGATCATTCGCAGGACCGCGCGGGTCCCGCGCGCCGAGGCCGCGCCGGGCGACGGTGCTCCCGTCGCGCGGCAGATGGACGCCGTGCTCGTCGGCGCCGGGTTCAAGGCGAGTCGCGAGCTGCTGGAACACTTGTCCGGCCTGGAGCCTGGCGCGGCCATGGCGGTGGCCGAGCGGGTCGTCGGCGCGGCGCGGGCCATGGTCGGCGACGACGTCACCCACAACTCGTACTTCCTGCGTTTCCCCGAAGGCGTCCCGGACACCGTCGAGTTCTGGGCACGCTGCCTGCACGAGGCACTCGTCGCGCCTCGGCGCGGCCGTAAGGTGCGGCTTCCGGCGCTGACCGGCGGGTGGCTGAACCTGCTCGACCTGCCCGCGTATGGCCGCTACCAGCACACATACGCCGAATTGCTGGCCGCCCACGACGAGCTGATCGGCTCGGTGAAGGACCGGGTCACCGTCCTGCACCTGGGTGCGACCCTCGCCGAGGAGACGAGCGCGCTCTACCGTGAACTCGCCGCCAGCCCGACGCCGCTCGGCGAGGCGGACCTCGAACTGCTCGCCGAGCTCGCGCTGGCGTGCGTCGACGAAGCGCAGCCGGAGCAGATCCCGGTGCGGGAGAACCGCGCCGTGGTCAACAGCGTCCGGCTGGCCGAGGCCCGCGCGCTGATCCCGGTGGACACCGTGACCGACGTGCTTCGCCTGGCCTGCCGGCTTTCCGGCGGTGACGTCACGCTGGCGACGCCGACCAGGTTCCGCAGTTTCACCCGCCGCGAGCGGCGTG
Organism: Amycolatopsis xylanica; assembly: GCF_900107045.1. Taxonomy (GTDB): domain Bacteria; phylum Actinomycetota; class Actinomycetes; order Mycobacteriales; family Pseudonocardiaceae; genus Amycolatopsis; species Amycolatopsis xylanica. Next base: position 586,151 of record NZ_FNON01000004.1, on the reverse strand, counting down.
CGCTGCTCGGCGCGCTCGACCAGGTCGTCGACGGCCACCGCGCCAAGCTCGGTGACGTCGCGCGGTTCGCGGGCGCGTGGAAGCGTCTCGGCGAGGGACTGCACCCGCACGAGTACCCGCGGTTCCCGCACGCGGCCGACGTGTTCGCCGTCGCGCGCGGAGAGCGGACCGTGCGGACACTCGCGGGGCGTGCCGAGGAGGCGATGCGCTCGGGTGACGTCGGCAAGACCGCCAGGATCCTCACCGACGCACCGGGCCTGCTGGTGCGCTCGCTGGACCGGTTGCTGCGCACGGCCACACCGTCCGAAGTGGACACTGTGCTCGACGCGCTGGAGTCCGTCATCGGTTCGGTTTCCGGCCGGGTGCTGTGCTCGGTACGTGAGCACTTGCTGAACCGGTCCACTGTGGACCCAGCACGCGTGTTCACCAACCGTGCCCGTCGCGCCTGGGTCGCGGTGGACGCGCGCATGCCGGTGACCGGGGACGTCGTCGAGCGGGTCAACGAGATCATCGACACCGAACTGACCGCGCGGATGCCTGCCTACGGGCGGCTTGTCGTCGACCCGGCCGTGCTCGACGTGGCGCTTCCCTTGTCGGGTAAGGCTTCCGAGGACGGTTTCGCTGTGCTCCCTCGTGGCTCGCGTGTCCGCCTCGACCTCGGGAACGACGACGTGCTGCGGTTCTTCACGTACTGGCGTCAGCGTGCCGAACGCACCGACTTCGACCTGTCGACGCTGCTGCTCGACGAAAACTTCGAGTACGACGGGCACGTGTCGTGGACGAACCACCACTTCGACGGCGTCGTCTACTCCGGTGACATCACCGAGGCCGCCGACGGCGCGACCGAGTTCATCGACGTGTCGCTGCGGAAGATCCGCGCGCGATGCGTCGTGCCGCAGGTCAACGTCTACTCGGGGGAGGGCTTCAACGACGTGGCGGAGTCGATGTTCGGGTGGATGATCCGCGGCCGGGCCCAGCGAGGCGCGCCGTTCGAGCCGCGCACGGTCCGCACCCGCTCCGAGATGCGGGGGAGCGGTCGCGTCGCGCTGCCGGTCGCGTTCCTGCGTGACGAGGCGGGCGTATGGTCGGCGACCTGGCTGCACCTGTACCTGTCGGGCACACCGAGATTCAACCGGGTCGAGTACAACCAGGTGAGCGCGGGCCTGCTGGCGCGGTCGATCCTGCAGCGCCGCTACCTGACGGTGGCCTATCTGGTCGACCTCTCGCGTGCCAAGGCCGCCGCGGTGACGCCGTGGCAGCCGGGGGAGGAGCTCGCCGAGCCGGTGACCTACCTGGGACTCGACCGGCCGGACGGGCTGCCCGCCGGCTCGACCGCGATCACGCTGGACCGGCTAAACCAGTTGATCCCGCGGTGATCATCTCGGTATTCTGCGACGCGAGGCAATGAGGGCACTTCCTTCTGAACCTTGTACCGGATACTAGTTCCCTCCCTCTCCTCGCTCAGCGGCCCGCCGGAAATCCGGCGGGCCGCTGCGTTTTCCGGACCTTCGGCAGTGCGGTGGCGAGTCCGCGGTCGTGGTCACCGGCGGCTGTCCGGAGCCGCGGGCCCCAGCTTTCGGGTGGTGCCCGCGGTGGCCACGCCGAGTGCGATCATCGCGACCCCCAGGCCCAGGTGCAGCCAGTTGTCGGCGGTGTTGACCGGCACGAAGTTCGCCGCCGAGTCGTGGTCGACGACCAGGCCGTAGATCCACAACACCAGGTAGATCACCCCGCCGGCGACCAGGTAGTTCCGTGCGGAGCGCGGAGTTCGTGCCAGCGCGAGCCCGATGATCCCGAACAGCAGATGCACGATGTTGTGCAGCACCGAGACCATGAACAGCCCGAGCAGCATCGCCATCGAGTCGTGCCCGGCGAAGCTGAGCTGGTCGTAGTCGGTGGTGAGACCCGGGATGAATCCGCCGATGCCGACCAGCAGGAACACGACGCCTACGACACCGGCGGACAACTGAGCCGGGGTCCGCGAGGCTCCACCGGGCGTGATACCGGAAGGCTGCTGTCCTGCTTGCGGATGGTGTGGTTCGGCCATGATCGGCGCCTTTCACGGTGGTGGGCGAATTACCAGGCTTACCCGGGTGCGCCGGTGCTAAACGCCATGGTGGAGTGGGACGTTGAGCCCGAGCCGACGTGACAGCGACAGCGCGTTGCGTGGTGCGGCGCCGCGCATGGTGTTGTCGAAGTAGACGTAGACATCCCCGCTCCAACCGCGGATCGTCCGGGCCCACACGTCCAGCAGTTCGTCGGAATAGTCGCTCGCGTAGAGCTCTTCGTGGCCGTGCAGTCGCACGTAGGCGAAGTCGGCGGTCTGCTCGTCGAAGCGCGGAAACCGCCCGGCGGTGTCCGCGATCACGGAAGCGACGCCGTATTTCCGCAGCAGCGCGAAGAAATCCGAGTTCCGGAAGCTGGCGTGCCTCGGTTCGATGGCATTACGGTGCGGCCATTGTGTGAGCGTTGACAGGAACGCTTCGAACACACCGGGATCGAACGGCAAGGAGGGTGGCAGCTGCCATAAGATCGGCCCGAGTTTCGTTCCCAGCTCAAGTGGTCCGGAGTCGAAGAAGGTTTTCAACGCGGATTCGGTGTCGACCAGTCTTTTGCGGTGGGTGACGAGCATGGGGCCTTTCGCCGCGAAGACGAAGTCGTCCGGTGTCCGGGAGTGCCATGAGCGATAGTCGGACGGGCGCCGAAGTGAGTAGAAGGTGCCGTTGAGCTCGATGGAGTTCACCTGACCGGCCAGGTATTCGAGTTCTCGTTTCTGGGCAAGGCCTTTCGGATAGAACCCGCCCCGCCATTCGGGGTACGCCCAGCCGGACGTGCCGATCCTGACATCGTGACTCACCTGCCCCGGGTAACCGGCCGGGCAGGCGTGGAAACATCGAGGTTCCTCACCCAGCCCCGGCGACCTTCGCCTCCCCGAAGAACTTCGCCAGCGCGGCGGCCAATGCCCCGGGGTTCTCCTCGGCCATGTGATGCCCGGAGTCGATCGCGTGCCCGCGCAGGTCGACGGCCCAGTCCCGCCAGATGGCGAGCACGTCGCCGTGGAGGTCTTCGAGGTCGTCCCGGCTGGACCAGAGCACCAGGGTCGGGCAGGTGATCCGGTGTCCGGCGGCTTTGTCGGCGTCGTCGTGCGCACGGTCGACGCCGAGGCCGGCGCGGTAGTCCTCGAGCATCGCCTTGACGGTGGCGGGATCGTGGATCGCGCGGTGGAAGTCGGCGAAGTTGTCTTCGCCGAGTCGTTCCGGGGTGTTGCGGGTGCCGACGTTGTACCAGCTGTCCGGATCGGCGGTGATCACCCGTTCCGGTTTGTCGGGCTGGGCGAAGAAAAACCAGTGGTACCAGGCGCGCGCGAACTCCGCGTCGCAGCGGGCGAGCGTCTCGCCGATGGGGATGGAGTCCAAGATCGCGACGGCTTGGACGGCGTCCGGGTGGTCGAGCGCGAGGCGGGTGGCGACGCAGGCGCCGCGGTCGTGCCCTGCGGCGAAGAAGCGCTCGTGGCCGAGTCGCCGCAGCAGCTCGACGCAGTCGTTGGCCATCACGCGTTTGCTGTACGGGGTGTGGTCGGCGGTGGTCGGTGGTTTGGTCGATTCGCCATAGCCGCGCGTATCCGGGCAGATCACGGTGAAGCGGTCCGCGAGCAGCGGCGCGACGCGATGCCAGGTGGTGTGCGTGCGCGGATGTCCGTGCAGCAGCAGGAGTGGCGGCCCGGAACCGCCGTGTCGTACGCGCAAGGTCACGTCGCCGAGGTCCACCCGGTCGAGTGTGAAGCCGTCGAACATGTCAGACCATGGAGGTCGTCAAGGCGCACTGGCGTACCGCGTGCTCCCGGTCGGAGTACGCGGCCACTGTGCGTGCCGGGTCGGCCAGCGTGAGAACCCGGTCCATCACCGGCGTTCCCGCGGTGACGGCCATGTGCACGCCGGCCGATCGTGCCTTGCGCTGAGCGGTGAGGAGGACGTCCAGCCCGCCGACGGAACAGAACGACACCGAGTTCATGTCCAGTACGAAAGCTTTCACGGGACGGTCGCATGTGGACTCCACCGCCGCGGACACGATCTCGGCGAACTCGGTGACGCTGAGCGCGTCGATGTCACCGATGACGGTGAGGACCTCGATACCGGCCTGTTCGGTCTTGGTCATCGTGAAGTCCATGGCGGTCCCTTTCCGGTCGTGGTCTGGCCATCGGCTACCCACGATGCGCGGATCTCAATCGGCGGCCCGTGTCAAAGCCAGTCGCGGCGCTTGAAGATCGTGTAGAGCCCTGCGGACACCGCGATGATGGCGACTGTCGACACCCAGAAACCCCAGGACTGCTCGAAGCCGGGATACGGCACGTTCTGGCCGTAGAAGCCCGTTATCGCGGTGGGGACCGCGATGATCGCCGCCCAGCTGGTGACCTTCTTCATGATGATGTTGAGCCGGTTTCCCTGGATGTTGAGCTGGGTCTCGCGGATGGTGGCGACCAGTTCCCGCAGCGAATCCGTCCATTCCGAGGCGTGCCGGACGTGGTCGCGGACATCCTCGAAGTACGGCGCCAGCTCGTCGTCGACGATCCGGAGGCCGCGGCGCATGAGCGTGTCGACCACTTCCCGCATCGGCAGCACGACCCGCCGCAGCGCCACCAGGCTCTTGCGCAGCCGGGACGACCGTTGCTGCACCTCGGCGTGGTCGGCGCTGTCGTCGAACACGAGGTCCTCGAGTTCCTCGAGCTGTTCGTCGAGCGCCTGAACCGCCTCGAACTGACCGTCCACCACGTAGTCCAGCAAGCCGTGCACGAGGAAGCCGACGCCTGCCTTGGCCAGGTTGTCCGCTTCGTCCCAGCGGCGCGTCAGGGCGTCGATGTCGAACTGCCCGCTCTTGTGGACGGTCACCAGCGCGTTCTCGGTGATGAAGGCCGAGATCTCCGTGACGTCGAGTTGGCCCGGCCCGGAGTCGAAGCGGACGGCGTAGGTGTTGAGGAAGGAGTGCTTTTCATAGCGGTCGAGCTTGGGCCGTTGCCGCGCGTGCAGCGCGTCTTCCACCGCCAGCCGGTGCAGGCTGAGTTCGTCGGCGATGGTGGCGAAGTCGTCTTCGGTGGGGTCGCACAGGTCCAGCCACACCACCGCCGCCGGATCGTCGAGCCGCTTGGAGACCTCGTCGACCGGGAAGTCTTCGGCTTCCAGGACGCCATCACGGTAGAGCCGGGTACGGGACATGGTGTCCGGGTTCCCCGCCGACGCGGTTCCCATGCACGGCTTCGCCACGACATAGTCCAGCTAGATCGGCTGAGAGCGATCCAGGAGCACCGCCGGAACCGTTTAGGGTCGGGTGACGTCGTATCGGGGTCGAAGGGGGTTGCGGGTGCCGGATGGGAATCCACTGGTCGCACAGGCCAAGTCGCAGACGACGGCGGTCACCGGGATCGGTATCGCCGAGTCGGCGGTCGATTTGGCGAGCGGGGTCAAGGACGGCTCGTGGGTCGAGGGTGGGCTCGGCGCGCTGGGGATGGGCCTGGAGGTGCTGTCGCTGGCGATCGACCCGATCGGGACGTTGGCGCAGTATGGGGTTTCTTGGCTGATCGAGCATGTGCAGCCGCTCAAGGAGGCGCTGGACTGGCTTGCCGGCGATCCTCCCGTCATCCAGTCGTATTCGGATACCTGGGCGAATGTGGCCAAAGAGGTCAATTCGATCGCCGGGGACTTCGGCAACGAGGCGAAGAACGGCACCGCGGGGTGGTCTGGGCAGGCAGGAGACGCCTACCGCGGCGAGGTCGCGGAGCAGGTTGACGCGATACAGGGCGCTGCCACACTGGCCGACGGGGTGTCGACCGGAGTGATGGTGATGGGCCAGGTCGTGGCCATGGTGCGGGAGACCGTGCGTGACCTGGTCGCCGAACTGGTCGGCAAGCTCATCAGCTGGGCGCTCGAAGAGGCCTGCACTCTCGGCTTCGCGACCCCGCTGGTGGCGGTTCAAGCGACCACAGCGATCACGAAGGCGATCAGTAAGGTCTCTGATCTGATCCGCAAGCTGGTCAAGACGATCGGCAATGTGGCTCCGAAGCTCAGGAAGATCATCGACAAGCTCGGTGAGATCATCGAGAAGCTTTCGAAGCTGGGCAAGAAGCTCGGCAAGGGCGGCGGTACTAGCCCCAGCGCGGCGAAGGCCGCGAAGAAGACCGACGGCCCGGACGTCCCCAAGGGGGACACGAGCCCGTCGGCCTCGCATACGCCGGACGAGACAGGGCCGTCGTCGACGCACAGTGGCGACACGTCACCTTCGTCGGCCAAGGACAAGACCGGGACGAACCGGCCGAAGGATCCCGACGACACCAAGACCCCCGAGACCGAGCGCCGGTGCGAGAACGACCCGATCGACGTGGTCACCGGCGAAATGGTGCTCGGGCACATCGACATCGAACTGCCCGGTGTGCTTCCGCTGGTGCTGCGGCGAACCCACGTTTCCTCGTACCGCGCCGGCAGGCTGTTCGGCCGCTCGTGGGCGTCCACCGTGGACCAAAGGCTCGAGTTCGACGAACAGGGCGTGGTGTTCGTCGCTGAGGACGGGATGCTGCTGGTCTATCCCGATCCGCCGGTCAGCGGCGAGGTCATGCCTGTGGCCGGGCCCCGGTGGCCGCTGTGGCGGACTGACACCGGCTTTGCGATCCGGAGGCGGGACAACGGGCACACGCTGCATTTCGTGACCGGTGCGAGCGAAAGCCCGTTGTCCGCGATCGTGGACCGCAACGGGAACAGCATCGAGTTCGACCACGACGAGGCGGGGATGCTCACCGCCGTGCGGCATTCCGGTGGTTACCACCTCGAGGTCGACACCGCGGGCGGACGCGTCACCGAACTGCGGATGCGCGATGCCGCCGTCACTGTCGTCCAGTACACCTACGGCCACGAGGACCGGTTGACCGAGGTGGTCAACTCGTCGGGCCAGTCGCTGAAGTTCACCTATGACCTGGCTGGGCGGATCACCCAGTGGACCGACCGGGGCGGCGAGTGGTACCGGTATCTCTACGACGCGCAGGGCCGATGTGTGGCCAACCTGGGCTCGGGCGGCTTCCTCAACGGGACTTTCACCTACGAGAACCTGACCACCCGATTCACCGACGCACTCGGCCACACCACGACATTCCAGCTTAATGCGGCGCGTCAGATCGTGGCTGAGACCAACGCGCTCGGCCACACCACGACCTGCGAATGGGACGAGCACGACCGCCTGCTCTCGCGCACCGATCCGCTCGGCCAGACGACGCGGTTCCTGTACGACGAAGTCGGGAACCTGGTCACCACGACCCGTCCTGACGGTGTTCAGGTGCTCGCCGAATACGACGATTCCGGCCGGTTGACCACCTTCATCGACCCGAACGGCGCGGTGTGGCGGCAGGAGTTCGACGATCGCGGCAATCTGGTCGCGGCCACCGATCCGGCGGGTGCGACCACCCGGTACCGCTACAACGACCGTGGACACCGGGTCGCGGTGACCGACGCGCTGGGCGGTGTCCGGCGCATCGAGACGAACGACGCGGGCATCCCCGTCGCGATCACCGACGCGGCAGGCGCGACCACTCGCTATGAGTGTGACCAGTTCGGCCGGGTCTCCGCGATCACCGATCCGCTGGGCGGCACTACCCGGTTCACCTGGACCGTCGAGGGCAAGCTGGTCTCCCGCACCCGCCCGGACGGGAGCGCGGAGCGGTGGCGGTACGACGCCGAAGGCAACGGGGTCGAACACATCGGCGCACACGGCCAGGTCACGCGAACTGAAACCACGCACTTCAACCTGCCCTCGGCGGAGACCGGCCCGGACGGTACGCGACTCGAATTCGGCTATGACGCCACCCTCCGGCTGGTTTCGGTGACCAATGCCCAAGGCCTGCGTTGGCAGTACGACTACGACGACGCCGGGAACCTGGTGCGGGAGACCGACTTCAACGGCCGGGCAGTCACCTACGCCTATGACGCCGCCGGCCGGTTGATCGAGCGGGTCAACGGAGCGGGACAGAGCACGCGGTTCGTCCGCGATGTGATGGGCGCCATCGTGGAACGACGATGCGGGGACGCTGTCACCACCATCGGCTACGACGCCGCGGGACGGTTGATTCACGCTCGTAACGCCGACGCCGAACTGCGGTATCAGCGGGACGCGCTGGGGCAGGTGCTGGCGGAAACGGTCAACGGGCGAACCGTGTCCTCCACCTATGACGCTCTGGGGCGTCGTGTCCTGCGCCGCACTCCCACCGGGGCCGAGAGCCGCTGGGGCTATGCCGCCAACGGTAAGCCGTCCAGCCTGGAAACCGGCGGCCGCACGCTGTTCTTCGGCTACGACCCGGCGGGCCGTGAGGTCGAGCGGCTGCTCGACACCGGCACGATGCTGGCGCAGGCATGGGACGAGAACCACCGGCTCGTCGCGCAAACGGTCAGCGCGGTCAGCGGTGACTCTGCCGCACAGGCCCGTCAAATCCAGCAACGGCGGTATCACTACCGCGCCGACGATCACGTGGCCGCGATCGAGGACCAACTCGGTGGCACCCGCCGTTTCGACCTCGACCCGGCCGGTCGGGTGCTCGCCGTCGAGGGCGGCGGCTGGCAGGAGCGCTATGCCTACGACGCCGCCGGCAACCTCACGCAAGCGACGCGGCCGTCGGTGCCGGGCCAGGATTCCCTCGAGTACGGCGGCACGCTGATCCGCCGGGCCGGGGACATCCACTATCAGCACGACGCACAGGGCCGGATGGTGGTGCGGCAGAAGAAGAGACTGTCGCGCAAGCCGGACACCTGGCACTACGAGTGGGATGCCGACGACCGGCTGGTCGCGGTGATCACGCCCGACCGGGCCAGGTGGCGGTATCGGTACGACCCGCTGGGCAGGCGGATCGCCAAGCAGCGCTTCGCCCCGGACGGCTCGGTCGCCGAGCAGGTCGATTTCGCCTGGGACGGTGCCGTGCTTGCCGAGCAGACGCACTCGTCCGGTCAGGCCACGACCTGGGAATTCGATCCGGCGAGCTTCCGCCCGCTCACCCAGGTCGAGCGAGCGCCTGCCGACCAGGAGTGGGTGGACCGGCAGTTCTACGCCATCGTGACCGACATCGTCGGCACACCGACCGAGCTGGTCGACGCTCGCGGGGAACTGACCTGGCGGCAGGAGGCCACGCTCTGGGGCGAAGCCGTCGGAGCACTGACCAACCGGGCATATACCCCGCTGCGATTCCCCGGCCAATACCACGACCAGGAAACCGGGCTCCACTACAACTACCACCGCTACTACGACCCGGCGGCGGGTCGGTACAGCAGCGGCGACCCGCTCGGACTGCCCGGTGGCCCCTCTCCACACGCCTATGTGCACAATCCGATCGGCTGGACCGACGCGCTCGGGCTGACCGAGTCCGGTGACATCGAATGGGCCGATCCGGCTGACATCAACTTCTCGCAGCGCACGATCACCCAGAACGAGTACGCCGATATCATGCGCAACGGCGGCTGGGACTGGGAACGGTCACCGCTGCACGTGATCGAGGTGGACGGGCAGCTCGTGAGCTACGACAACCGCAGGCTGGACGCGGCGAGAGAGGTCGGCCGCCCGGTCGCGATCACCCGGGTCGATCCGAACGCGGTGCACCCCGACTCCACGACCGGGAAGACGTGGGCGGACAAGTTCCGGGAGCGCATGCGCAGCCCGCGGAACCGGCTCGACGGGGTACCCGTGCCGGACAACGGGCTCAGTGAACGGCCGACGCCGGAAGCGCCGGGGTGTGGTGGCGGCAGGAGGCGACGGAGAAGGTGACGGACATGGCGAATTCGCCGATTGTGGCGTTGTGGCGCGAGGGAAAGCTGCCGATCGAGGACGCGATCCACCATGCCTCCGGAGTATCCCGCGAACTGGACGTGAACCCGGAGGCGCCGGGGGGATTCGAGCTCGGCGACGAGTTCGACTTGGCGGAGATGCTCGCCGACGACCCCGGCTGGGTGTCGGACGTCGACATCACGAACGAGACCCCGATCCCCGGCGGGTTTCTCGTGCGCGGTGAGGGTTCGCACGGCTCGGAGGGCTTTTTCGGGCGGCTTGACGCCGAGCGGGAACTCGTCTGGGTTGCTTTCCTGACCGAGTCCAACCCATTCGTGGAAACCACCGTCAACGGAGACGTGGCCACCTTCACGTCGAGTTCCGGTGTGTCGATCACCGTGTCCACCGACTGGGGGTCGTGAGTGTTTTCGCCGGTTAGAACCGGCCGTATTTGGTGATCTGCGCGGGTCGTGCTCGTCGGGATCCGCACGAACGGGGCTTTTGTAGCGCTCACGGTGACAAAAGTCCCGTTCGTAGCATGCACGGCGAGGGCCAGGCTGCCGGAGTTTGTGCTGGAGGTGACAAGGGCGGCCCTTGTCACCTCCAGCGTGACAAGGGCCACCCTTGTTTCGCCAGCGAAACCGGCAAAAGGTGCATCGTGGGACGTATTTCGGCTCGTGAGGTGTGATCGGGTGTGCGAGGGGAAGGTTTGCTGCATCTAACGCAGCAAACCTTCCCCTCGCACCAGGCAGCTCCGCGGATTCCGCCGTAGGTGACCAAATACGGGTCGGCCAGAACCGGCCGCAACACTCACGACCCCGGCGCCCGGGCAGTCGCTACTCGTCCTCCGGGCCACGCAGCACCCAGTGTTTGCGGCGCTGGACGTAGCCGACCGCGGAGACCACCAGGATGCCGAGTGTCACGTAGAGGCTCGGCCGCCCCACGGCCGGATCCCGCGCGGTCTGGACCGTGACGAACGCCAACGCCACCAGCGCGAGCACCGGGGCCACCGGGAACCACGGCATCCGGTACTGCGCGTGCGTCGTGGTCCCGTTGCGACGGCCGGCGAGCGCGGCCACGCACAGCGCCGCGTAGACGACGATCAACGACGAACCGGTCACCACCAGCAGCAGGTTCAAGTCCACAAAGCACACGACGGCCGACAGCGCGCCGACCACCAGTGTGGCCACCCACGGCGTGTGGAACTTCGGGTGGATCGTGCCGAGTGCGCGGCTGATGGGCTTGGGCCATACGGAATCCCGTGCGGTGCTGAAGAACAGGCGCGCGGTCAGCAACAGGATCGCGAGGACCGCGTTGATGATCGCCAGCGCCACCACGAGACTGATCACCGTGTTCAGTGCGGAGCCCGCGCGTTCGGTGATGAAGTACTCCATCATGTTCGGCGCGCTGAACAGGCCGTCCAGCGAGGGCGCGCCGAGCAGGACGGCGGCCACCGGGACGATCTCGGCGACGACCGTGATCACCAGTGCCCACAGGATCGCGCGGGCGATCCCGCGTGAGGCGTCCGCGGTCTCCTCGCCGAGCACGACCGCGGATCCGTAGCCGTTGTAGGCGAAGATCGCGATCGCGATGGCCGCGCCGATCACGCCGATGCCCACCGCCGCCGGTGGGCTGCCCGCGACGGGTTCGGCGAACAACGGCCGTTCCACGTTCAGGAAACCGAGTGCGGCCACGATCAGCAGCGCGAGGATCTCGATCGCCAGGAAGACACCGGTCACCCAGGCGTTGAGCTTGATGTCCAGCACGCCGAACGCCGCCGCCACCACGACGGTCACCGCGGCCACCACCGGGCCGTTCAGTCCGGGGAACACCGCCGACAGGTAGATGCCCACGCCGAGCGCGATCACCGCGACGATGATCACCTGGGTGACCAGGATCAGGCCCATCACCAGGAAACCCGGCAGCCTGCCGAGTACCCGGCCGACGATCGCGTACTCACCACCGGCCACCGGGTAGGCCGAGGCCAGTTCGGCGTAGACGAACGCCATGAACACGCCGACCACGCCCGCGGCGAGGAAACTCCAGATCGCGCCGGTCCCGGCCTGTGCGACCACCCCTGGCGCGATGATGAAGACCGAGGACGCCGGGCTGATCGCCGACAGCGTGATGAGCAGGGCGCCGAGGACTTTCAGGCCGCGCCGCAAGCGGGGCGCGGCGACGGTGGCTGGCTCGGTCATAGCACACCTCCGGTGCTAGCATTCTTTGAAGATGTATCAAAGAACTACATCGAAGCCCAGTCAAGAGTTGATTTGGTTTTTCGAAGATCGTTCGACAGAATCGTGACCATGGCACGTCCCAAGCGGCAAGAGGCTCGCCGCACGCAACTGGTGGAGGCAGCGCGGCGCGCGGTGGTCGAGCGCGGCCTGGTGGACCTGCGGCTCGGCGACGTCGCCGAGCGCGCGGGGCTGTCCTCCGGCTCGGTGCTCTACTACTTCCCCACGCTGCCCGCCCTGCTGCAGGAGGTGCAGCGGGAAGCGATCGGCCGGTTCTGCACGGCGCGTGAGGAAGCGGTCAGCGACGAGCCGGACCCGCGCCGGAGGCTGCTCGCGATGATCGACAGCGGCTTGCCGGACGGCCCCGGCGACGAGCTGGCCTTCCTGCTCTACGAACTGGGCGCGTTCGCCCGCAAGGACCCCGCCTACGCGGCGAGGTACATCGAGCTCTACCAACGGCAGGTGGCCATCTACGTCGGCATCCTCGAGGCCGGCGCGGCAACGGGGGCGTTTCGCCTCGCCGGCGACGCGCTCACCATCGCCCGCAACCTCGTGACGCTGGAAGACGGATACGGCCTGTACATGACGATGGCCGTGTCCACCTACGAACCCGCCGAAGCGAAACGGCAGATCATCGCCTACGCGACGGCCGTGACCGGATGTGAGCTCCCATGACGCTGAAGACCCCCGCGGGCAAGCCGCGCTTCCGTTCGCTCGGCGTGGATCTGCCCGGCAGGCCGGGGCCGCTCAACGCGATCACCGACGTGCCCGGTGTCGCGGTCGGCTACACCACGCTCGTCTCCGGCGAGTCCGTCCGCACCGGCGTGACCGCGATCCTGCCCCGTCCACATGAGACGGTGGCGCACCCGTGCGCGGCGGGCTGGTACTCGTTGAACGGCAACGGCGAGATGACCGGAACGACCTGGCTCACCGAGACCGGTGCGCTGAGCCTGCCGGTGCTGATCACCAACACGCACGCGGTCGGCCCGTGCCACCGCGGCGTGATCGACTGGGTCGCGGCGAACAAACCGGATGGTGCGCACGAATGGCTGCTGCCGGTGATCGCGGAGACCTGGGACGGATATCTCAACGACATCAACGCCCCGACAGTCCAGCCGGCGCACGCGATGGCCGCGATCGAGGCGGCCGCCACCGGCGCCATCGAGGAGGGCTCGGTCGGCGGCGGCACGGGAATGAACTGCTACGGCTTCAAAGGCGGCAGCGGCACCGCGTCACGGCTGGTGTCCCACGGCCCGCAGGAGTACACGGTCGGCGCGTTCGTCCAGGCCAACTTCGGGTCACGGCGTGAGCTGACCATCGCGGGAAGCCCCGTCGGAGCGTTGCTGGCCGACGACAACCCGCTCGAGGAGTGGGCCGTGGCGCAGGCGGGTGCCGGTTCCGTGATCGTGGTGCTGGCCACCGACGCGCCGCTGCTGCCCGGCCAGTGCACGGCGTTGACCCGCCGGGTGCCGCTCGGCCTGGCCCGCACCGGCACCAGCGGGTCGCACTTCTCCGGCGACGTCTTCCTCGCCTTCTCCACCGCCAACGAGGGCGCGCTGACAAGCGGCTTCCCCGCCGAGTCCGGGGGTTTCGAGACGCTGAGGTTCGTCCCGTGGGGACTGATGGACTCGTTCTACGAGGCTGTCGTCCAGGCGGTCGAGGAGGCGGTGCTCAACGCACTGACCGCCAACGAGACCATGACCGGCAGGGAAGGTCACCGCACGCCACACCTGCCCCGCGAACGCCTGGTCGGGTTACTGCGGCGCTGATCCAGGCGCCGGCCTTACTTCTTGCGTTTGGCGGGGAGGGAGCGTGCGTAGCGGACACCCCGTTCGACCCAGGCGGCGAGTTCGTCGTCGCTGTCGATGGCCGCGGGGTCGACCCTGAGCCAGCCGGTCATTTCACGGCCACCCATGGTCATGTAGTCGACCTGCTCGCTGAGCAGCGCGGCGGCGTCATCGGGATCCACCCTCGCCAGCAGCCCGCCCTTGCCACTGGCCGCGACCGACATGTTGCCGTTGACCAGGAAGGCCAGCCCGCCGAACATGCGCTGTTCCGCCAGGTCTGGCTCGCCGGCGACCAGTTCCCTGATCCGGTCGGCCAGCTCTTCGTCGTAAGCCATCGCCAGATCATCCATCACCCCGACGGCGGTGTCAGCCGAGGCGCTCGACGGCTTCCTTCGCCTCCTTGAGGCCGGCGCCGGTCCGTTCCCGGTACGCCTTGATCGCCTGGATCTTCTGTCCTTTGAGGAGATACGCGTGCACCTCGGGCATCTCGGCTTCCGGTTCGGTGATCCCGAGATGCGCCAGTACCAGGTCCAGCTTCCGCTCCGTCCGGTCGAGGCGCCGTTCGACCCGCGCGACCTGGCGCTGGATCCCGGCCGAGCCGACCCAGCCGACGGCGACCAGTACGACGAGTGCGAGCGAAAGCGTTCCGTAGTCCATGCCGCGATCGTAGTGGCCCGGTACCGCTGAGCGGGATCGGCGAACCACCGTTGCTGAATCAGTTCAGTCACCGTCTGGGGGTCGCTAGGGGGATCTTGAACCGCCGGTCGGTGACCTGGTAGTCATCAGGCATCCGCACTGCCGTCCCCGCGCGACGCCAGCCGTCCGAGCGAGAAGCGAGGCCCATCGTGACGAGCGTATCCGAGGAGAAGAAGGCCGAGTACGGGGCGATGTTCAGCGCCCTCGACAAGGACGGGAGCGGCACCGTCGGCGTGCTGGAACTGCGCGAGGCCATGCGGCGGCTCGGCCTCGACGAGTCGAAGGCGGCGGGCACACTGGCAGGCGCCGATCTCGACGGCGACGGCGAGGTCGACTTCGAGGAGTTCGTCGCGCTGCTGCGCCGGCTCGACAAAGGCGAAGCCAAGAAAGCCGAGCTCCAGGCCATTTTCGCCGAGTTCGACGCGGACGGCGACGGCTTCATCAGCCACGCGGAGTACAAGCAGGTGGTGACCCGGCTCGGCGAGAACATCACCGACGAGCAGGTGTCCGAGCTGTTCGCGCTGACCGACTCCGACGACGACAAGCTGATCACCTTCGACGAGTTCCGCGCGTCCTTCGGCTGACGGGTTCGGCAGGCGCCGGGCATGCCGGTGCCTGCCCGCCACGTCAGAGCATCGCGCGGACGAACTCGTTGAAACTGATGCGGCCGTCACCGTTGCGGTCGGCGATCCGCAGCAGCTGGTCGACCTGATGCCGCGGCAGACCTGACAAACTGAGCTCCGCTCCGGTGATGAATCCGCTGTTGTCCCGGTCGAGCCTGCGGAAGGTTTCCTGGTGCACCTGCATCATCGGCCTGGCGAAGGCGATGAACTCGTCGAGGTCGATCCGGCCGTTGCCGTCCCGGTCCAGTTTCGAGAGCACGCGCCGCAGCTCGTCGTCGCCCAGCTTGGTCCCGCCGGACTCGAGGAACCGGCCGAGTTCGCCGACGTCGATGGTGCCGTCCCGGTTGACGTCGAACTTGTCGAACGCTTCCTTGTACGCCGACCACTCAGCGCTGCCGATTTCCATGCTCTCCCTCTCGCGCCGGAAACACCGGCTTCCAGCGTAGCGAACCTGACGTGAAAGCCCGAGCACTCAGCGTCATCCACTGTCATGGGCTCCAGTGGCGGCCTGCTGGCTCGCGTTCGCGACGTTGGGTCCACAATGGACTCCGGCTGAATGATCGCTTTTCCTGAGCGGGCGAGCCGGACGCGGTAGCATCGACGGGCGGCTGACGTGGCCGAATCGCTGTTCCGCTCTGGGAGGTAGCCCCGATGCACACCCCGTCCGCTCGATCAGTTCCGGAGTCGCTGGACCCCGGGAACCCGGTCAGGGAGGCGGTGCTCCAAGCCGCCGTCGCCCGGCTCGACGAGTATTTCGGCGACCGGGTCCAGGTGGCGGTGGAACAGCTCAACCGCGTCGGGGACTGGGTTTTCCTGCACGGCAGGATGCACGGCGCCGAGGGTGGCCGCCCGTACTACGCGGGCACCATCTACGAGACGCGCAGGCATGACGGCGTGATGTCCGACGTCTACGCCGTGCTGCTCAAGAAGAGCGAAGCGGGACGGCCGGACGACGCGCGGTCCTGGCGCCTGTCCGACTACGCCATCGGCCCGACCGATGTGACCTGGCTGGAGTGGCCGGACCGGCACCAGGCGCCGCCCGCGGTGTTCGGGTTCTGACCGCCCCCTCGGTGGAGGGGGCGGTCAGGATCAGGAGACTCAGCCGGCAGGCGCCCTGAGGATCTTGACCAGGCCCCCTCCGCCACCCATGCTCACCTTCTGTGAGCCGTCGGGGTTGACGTTGTTCGAGCCGATGAACTGACCGTCGCCCGCGTACAGCACCACGTGGTGGCCGCCGTTCGCGATCACCACGTCGCCGGGCTTCGCCTCGGAGAGCGGGATCGACACCCAGCCGTCCGCCTCGAGGTTGGCCGCCAGGCCCGCCACGGACGCGCTGGCCTGGCTCTTGTCGATCAGGCCTGCCGCCTCCAGGCAGCCGGAGACGAAGTTCGCGCAGTTGACGTCGTTGGGCACCCAGGGCTGCATCGCGGGCAGCTCGCCGCTGCGCTTGAGGTCGCTGGCGTTGCGGCCGAGGAACTTCTCCGCGATCTTGGCCGGGTTGTCGCCCCGTGCGTCGATCGGCTTGGCCGGCCGTCCGTCGCCGTGCACCCCGGCGACCGCGCCGCCGCCACCACCGTGGTCTCCGCCGCCACTTCCGCTTCCGTGGCCGACGGGCGTGTGGTGGACGGTCGTGTCGACCGGCGTGGGCGCGGCGCTGCTCGCCTTCGTGCCTTCCTCGGCGGGCAGCAACTCGACGAACCCGCCCTCGATCTGCAGGCCGAGCGGCTTGAGAAGGTCGTCGATCTGCTTCTCGGCCTCGTCGAGGACGCGCTCGATCTCCTCCTTCTTGCCGTTGGAGTCCTTCTCGTTGAGCTGGCGCAGCCGTTCGATGTCCGACGCCGCGGCGGCGATCTCGCTCTCGTCGTCGGTGCTGTTCTTGCGCTTGCGGGCCGCGCCGATCAGCGCGCGGTTGTCCGCGTCCTTGTCGTTGGCCTCCTGGGCGAGCTGGGCGACCTTCTTCTTGACGTCGTCCAGGATCTCGGACACGCGCTGGAGGATGTTCTTGGCCGCCTCGGCCTTGTCGCTGACCTGGTAGCTGGCCTTGCCGAGCTTTTCGAGGTGGTCGGCGACGGCGTCGGCGTCCTTGCCCTCCCAGTGGCGGAGCACGTCGTCGCGGAAGCGCTTGAGATCGTCGCCGAGGTCGTTGGCGCTGGTGGCGGCCGAGCCGACCTTCCTGGCCTGGTCGTTGACCGCGCCCGCGTCGAGCTTCTGCGCCTGCTGGGCGTGCGTGTCGATGGCGTCGAGCGACTTCGGCCGGTCGTGCGCCGGGTCGTCGAGCGTGTGCGGCTTCCGTTCTGCGGTGGTCATCGGTTAAGTCCCCTGGTCCCCGTTCTCAGTCCGAATCAATCCCGCTTGCGGTTGCCCGCTTTGAAGGTGTCGACGCCGTCGTCCTCGTTGCCCTGCTGGAGCTTGGCGGCATAGGCCAATGCCTCGGAAGCGGCGGTCACGAGCTTGGATGCGGCGGCCAGCTCGGCGTTCACGCCGCTGTAGAACCCCTGCGTCGTCTTGCCCGCGTTCGCCGCGTTGCTCAAGGAGCCGTACGCGGTTCCGGGATTGCCGTCGCCCAGGTCCTTGCCCGCCTTGCTGAGGGCGTCCTTGAGCCCGCCGACTTTGCCGGCCAGCGCCGCTATCTGCTCTGGGTCGAATCGGCGAGTCATTTGAGTGGTTCCCTCCAGTCTCGGCGCCTGCGCCCGTTTCTATCGCGAAGCCTAGGAGTTCACACCCCACCGGCGTGCGCGTTTCCCGAAACGGATGACGGCATTCGTGTACATCGACGCACCCGGCCGCAGGATGGTTCCCTGGTTTTCGACGCGAAGATCTTACCGCGTTCACCCGGCAGCGCGGAGAAAGCCCAGGTCACAGCGAAGGAGCGCGCACGCTCCCGTTCGAGATGGCGGCGAGGCCCGCCCAGGTGGCCGGGCTGCTGTCGCCGACGGCCCGCCAGCGCTGCTGTGCCCGGCGCAACGCCCAGGGTGCGCGTGCCCCGGCGGCCAGCTCGCCGTAGAGCCAGCTCAGGATGCGCGCGGTCGCGTGCCCGGCGGCCGGGCCGTCAGGCAGCGGGAAGGTCCCGCCGATCACGGTCGACGCGCCCCGGCAGAGCATGACGGCCGGGATGCCGGTCGGATCGGTGCCGACGCGGCGGTCGAGATCGCCGGAGAAACACGCGCCGACCACCACGGTGCGCGGGAAGCGCATGCTCATCATGCGGCCCGCCGAGAGGCGTTTCGCGCGGGCCGGATCGAGGATCAGCGAATGCGCGAGCCCGGGGCGGTTGTCGCCGTGGACGGACATGGTGAGGACGCTGTACTCGCCGGCGTCGGCCAGCGACCGGACCAGCTCGTCGGCGGTGTCGATCTCCTGGACGCCGCCGGGCCAAGCCTTGGCGAGTGAGGCGCGTTCGAGCGCGAGACCGTCGCCGTCGACGCCGTGGAGATAGCCGACCACCGCGGCGGGCGGTCGTTCCGGATCGTCCTGCCCGAGCAGCGAGCAGGACGGCAGCAGCGCGACGGCCGCGCGGTCACCGATCCTGGTCCCGCTCGCGTCGAGCGCCAATGCCGGCCACGGGACCGTCCACAGCAGACTGTCGGTCGAGAACAGGATGAGCGGGATGTCCGCGTCGGGCGCGTTCGGCGGGACCGCGCGCAGCAGGTCGATCAGGCCGGGCGGCAGCACCAGCGGGGTCAGCGCCGTCCAGTCCCGGCCGTCCGCCAATGCTTGGTACTGAAGGGTTTCCCGCCAGCCGCTCGTCGCCGCGCGGACACCGGCGTCGGCCGGGCGCTGCGCGCCGGACGGCCGTTTCCGGTCGGACTGGCCGGTGACATCGCGGAGCGCGCGGACGGTTTCGGCGTCGAGTTCGTGGCGGTAGGGCACCGGATCGGCGCCCGGCGCCTCCCAGCTGCCGAACAGCGTGGTCACGCCCTCGAATTCCACGAGCCTGAGCTGGATCAGGTGATGCCGGTCGGGGCCGGGGATGTGCCGGCGGGTCCGGTTGCCTTGCACGAGGTTCCGGAACTGGCCGGAGACGGCGACCTCCAGCTTCTCGTACAGCGGCGCCGCGGTCGCGGGCGAGGCGGCCTGTGGTGATTCCGGATCTTCCAGCTGCGACAGGCGTTCCAGCAGGTTCTGCACCACCGGAGGCAGGCTGGACTCGTCCAGCAGCCCGGAGCGGAGAAGTTCCGCGATGTCGCTTTCCCTGAGCATGCGCAGGGTCTGCACGTAGAGATCCGTCGCCTGGCGATCGCCTTTGAGCGCGAGCTGCGCGCCGACCTCGAGCGTGCCGTGCTCGAACTCGGTCAGCTCGTCGATGATGTCCGCCTGATGCTGCCGCCAGCCTCGGCCGACCTTGACCTCGCAGATCGTCCGTAGCAGCTCGACACCCGCGGTGAGCTGGTCACGGGGATCGCCGTCCTCGCGCTCCAGCCCGAAGCGCAGCGAGAGGAGCTGGGCCCGGAGCGCGGCGCTCGCGTCGGCGGGCAGGCGGCGCAGCGCCTCACCGACCAGCCGCCTGACCTCGTCCAGCCTGCCCTCGCCCGCGGCCGCGAGCGCCTGGTAGTGCATCGACTCGACGATGAACTGCGTGAGCTTCCACTTCTCCGCGAGCTTCATCGCTTCGCGGGCGTGTTCGCTCGCGCGGGCGTTGCGGTCGACCATCAGGTGCGCTTTGGCGAGGTCCAGCTCGACCCGGAGCATCGTCTGCCGGTAGGCGCCGTGCTTGTTGATCCGCCGCACCTCTTCGAACACGGCGATCGCCGCGTCGTACTCCTCCCGGTCGTGATGGATCTGGCCGAGCTGAAGCTTGGCCTCCCCGGCCGCGGCCATGTTGGCCGACGTGCGCTGATTCGCGCAGATCGTGTCGAAGAACTCGACGCTCTTCAGCGCGCTCGGCATCGCGACGTCCGTCCGGTGCAGCATCCGCGCCGCCCGCGCCCGGTGGAACTCGACCTGGGCGCCCAGCCCCGGGATCTTCGCCTCCGGACGGACGCTCAGCTCGTCGAGGATGAGCATCGCCTGTCCCAGCTCGCCTTGCTGCACCAACCCGTCCGAGCGCTGCAGCTCCCGCAGGAACTTCTCCGACGCGGCGAGCGCGGCGGGTGTCTGGCGCATGCCCAGCTTGGGCCCGAGCCAGCGCTCGAAGACGGTCTGCGCGACGTAGGACAGGACGAGGGCGACGAGCGCCAGCATCCACCAGGAGTTGAACATCAGGCCTCCGCCGCCTTTTTCGCCTTTTTCAGCGGCACATACTTGCCGTGCACCGCTTTCACGCTGGCACGGGGAATGAGCACGAAGTCCTGTTCGCCAGCGGTGCGAGGCACGTCGCCTGGCCCCGACACCGCGATCGGGCGCTGCAACACGATCGCGTCGCGCGCCGGATCACCGTCCACGGAGACGGACCGGAACAGCCCTTCGATCAGCCTGCCGTCGTCGACTTCGACGGCCAGGAACACCGGCAGCCCATCACGTTTCGCCGACAGCACCCCGGACCACACGAGCCCCTGATGGATCCGGGTGGGCTTCTTGCCGAGCACCCGCACCCAGAGCCGTCCGCCGCCGACCGCGAGCGCCAAGCTGAGCAGCAGCACGAGCAGCGCGGAGACGACCACGCTCCACGCCTTCGGCCGCAGCAGCGCCGGATCACCGACGGCTTCGTCGAGCGAGAGCAGACCCGGGATCACTTGTCCCGCACCGAGAACGACAACCAGTGCGATCGCCGAAGTCAACGCGCCCGCCGTCGCCATCTCGACGACCTCGGCGACGGTGCTGCGGCTGTCCCTCGGCAGGAACCGCGCGAGCATCCGGTGGTACACCAGCCCCGGCGACAGCGCGGCGATCAGGAACACGAGCCCGGCGAGTGTGCTCGGCGGCATCGCGGTCAGCTGTGCGCGTTCGGATCCGGCGGCGGGGTCGCGAAGGGATCGGGGAGCTCGAACGCCTCCTGCTGTTCCTCGTCGACGTAAGAGCGCCACTCGGGGTCGGGGAGCTCCGCACTTTCGGTCATGGTGAAGCCTTCCTCAGCGAAGACCGGTTCGATCGGAGTGCAGGTCGCGGAACGGCGGCGCGGCGTTACAAGGTCGTCGTGAGTGTTGCGGCCGGTCACGGGTGACAAGGGCGGCCCTTGTCACCCAGAGCGTTGCAAGGGCGCCCCTTGTCACGTGCCAAGGTCCAAGCTCGCGCGGAGTGCCTCGGTCAGGTCGGCCGCCGCGGCCAGCTGGTCCGGCGTGAGCGCGTCGACGAAGAGTTCGCGGACGGCGCGCAGGTGCGGGACGGTCGCGCCGCGGAACGCTTCGGCGCCCGCCGGGTCGAGGACGACCTCGGCGCCGCGGTTGTCGGTGGCGCAGTTCTCGCGGCGGACCAGGCCGCGGCGCTCCATGCGGCCGAGGTGGTGGGACAGCCTGCTGCGCTCCCAGTCGATGGCCGACGCGAGGTCCGACGAACGCAGCCGCCCGCCCTCGGCCTCGCTGAGCGCGAGCAGGACCGCATAGTCCCCTGTGGACAGCGAGGAGTCTTGCTGCAGCCTGGCCGACAGCTCGGAGCGCAGTGATTCGGCGGTCTCGATGAAGGCTCGCCAGATCTTCAGCTCCTCCTTGGTCGGCAGCTGACGCTTGCGCCGCGGGGATGTGGTGCTCGTCATGGGCCCTCCTGATTGACGCGTCAACTAAATGATACATAATTGACGTGTCAACCACCTGGAGGCGGAGATGACACTGGAACTGGGTCTCAACTCGTTCGGGGACGTGGCCACGGACGGCGGCCGGGTGCTGAGTGACGCCGAGACGGCGCGCCTGCTGATCGAGGAGGCGCGGCTCGCCGAGAGTGTGGGGCTCGACGTGTTCAGCATCGGCGAGCACTACCGCGAGGGACATGTCGACTCGGCGACGCCCGTGCTGCTCGCGGCCATCGCGACGGCGACCGAGCGGATCGGGCTGGGTACCTCGGTCACCGTGCTCAGCACGAACGATCCGGTGCGCGTCTACCAGGAGTTCTCGACCTTGGACGCGGTGTCGGGCGGGCGTGCGCAGCTCGTGCTCGGGCGCGCGTCGGCGACCGAGTCGTTCCCGCTGTTCGGCTACGACCTGGCCGACTACGAGCGCTTGTTCGAGGAAAAGCTCGACCTCTTCTTGAGACTTCAGCGCGAAGAGTCGGTCACCTGGTCCGGCACCGTCCGCGCCCCGCTGGTGAACGAGACGCTGCGGCCCCGGATGCGGCCGGGTGGCATTCCGACCTGGATCGGCGTGGGCGGCAGCCCGGATTCGGTCATCCGTGCCGCCCGCAACGGCCTGCCGCTGATGCTCGCGATCATCGGCGGGCGCCCGCAGCGGTTCGCCGGGCACGTCGAGCTGTATCACCGCGCGCTGGCGCAGTTCGGGCACGACCCGCTCCCGGTCGGGCAGCACTCGCTCGGCCTGGTCGCGGACACCGACGAGGAAGCCGTCGAGACCTGGTGGCGCTACTGGCAGCCGCTCGTGGCGCAGCTGGCTCGCGAACGGGGTTTCTACGCGCCGACCAGGGAACGCTACGACGCCGAACTCGATACCGGCGCGCTGTTCGTCGGCTCGCCGGAGACCGTCGCGCGCAAGATCGCCACGGTGGCGCGTGACCTGCGGCTCAGCCGGTTCGACCTCAAATACGACATCCAGCACCTGCCGCGGCAGGCCCGCGCCCGCAGCATCGAGCTGTTCGGCCGCGAGGTCGGCCCGCGGGTCCGGGAACTATTGGCGAAGGAGCCTGCTCATGTCTGAAACCATCGGCATCCTCGGCGCGGGCAAGGTGGGCATCGTGCTCGCCAGGCTCGCGCTGGCCGCGGGGCACCGGGTGCTCATCGCAGGTTCGGGTGACCCCGCGAAGATCGCGCTCACCGTCGACGTCCTCATTCCCGGCGCCGTCGCGACCACGGCGGCCGACGCCGCCGAGCGGGCGGACCTCGTCATCCTCGCGCTGCCGCTGGGCAAATACCGCACGCTGCCCGTCGCGGCGTTGCGCGGGAAACTCGTGGTCGACGCCATGAACTACTGGTGGGAGGTGGACGGCGTCCGCGACGATCTGACCGATCCGCGCACCTCGTCGAGCGAGATCGTGCAGGCGTTCCTCGACGGCTCCCGGGTCGTCAAGGCGTTCAATCACGTCGGCTACCACGATCTCGAGGACAAGGCCCGGCCCGCGGGGGAGCCGGGGCGGATCGCGATCGCCATCGCCGGTGACGGCGACGTCTCCGCGGTGGCGCGGCTCGTCGACGAGCTGGGCTTCGACGTGGTCGTCGCCGGTCCGCTCGCCGAAGGGGTGCGGCTCGAACCGGGCACCGAGCTGTTCGGGGCCGACGTGGACGCGGAGAAGGTCCGGGCCATGCTCGACCGGTTCCCGGAGACGGAACGCGGCCGTCTGGTCGAGGAGGCCCGCGCCTACGGCCGATCGGTCTAACTTTCATCTGAACCGTACATACTTTCGTTGACCGCAGACGAAAGTCTCGCCTAGATTCGGGCACCGTCACGAGGTTCTCCGTCGCCAGCCTCGAGGAGCAACGATGCTTCGACCTGCCCGAAAATCCCTCTTCGCCGCCTCGCTGGCGCTGCTCACCACCCTTTCCGTGGTGGTCACGGCGCCCGCGGAGGCCGCGGTCCCGCCGCAGCAGCCCGGTGTCACGCTGCGGGTGTACGACCTGCAGACCGACCTCGACAAGCTCTGCGTGATCAAGACCGGCCAGACGCCCAATGTGGACAAGCTGATGCCGGTGATCGACTGGAAGAGCACCGCCGACTTCGGCATCGCGGACAAGTTCGTGTCCGAGGTGACCGCCAACCTGAACGTCGCGACCGCAGGCCGCCACGAGTTCCGCCTGACCAGCGATGACGGCTCCCGGCTGCGGCTGGACGGCCAAGTGGTGATCAACCACGACGGCCTGCACGCGCCCTCGTCCGCGACCGGGGCGATCGACCTCGGCACCGGCTATCACGCGCTGCGGATCGACCACTTCGACAACACCAACGAGCAGCAGGTCACCCTGGAGTGGCGGCCGCCTGGCGCGGCCGATTTCGCGGTCGTGCCGAACTCCGTGCTCAGCACCGACGCCGACGTGGTGCGTGTGACCGCACCCGGCCGCAAGGAGTGCGAGGGCTCGCTGGACTCGCCCGGCGACGGTCTGCCGCTGACCGGTGTGCATCCCGGTCTCACGCTGACCGACTTGCGCCCCAACGGTTTCCAGCCACAAGTGACCGGAATGGACTGGCTGCCGGACGGCAGGCTCGCCATCGCCACGTGGGGTGGCTCCAACAACGTGCTCGGTGAGGTCTACCTGCTGAGCAACGTCACCGGGAACACGGACGCGTCGAAGGTGCGGACGCAGCGCGTCGCCAGCGGCTTGAAGGAGCCGATGGGCATCAAGTACGTCGACGGCAAACTGTACGTGTCGGAGAAGACGCGGCTGGTCGAGCTGAACGACACGAACGGCGACGGGGTGACCGACGACTACCGCACGGTCGCGACCTGGCCGTTCGGCGGGAACTTCCACGAGTTCGCGTTCGGGCTGCTGTACAAGGACGGCTACTTCTACGCCAACCTCTCCGTCTCGATCAACTACGGCGGCGCGACGACCGATCCGCAGCCGGCGCCGAACCGCGGCACCACCATCAAGATCAGCAAGACGACCGGCGCGGTGACCTACCTCGCCGGCGGGCTGCGCACGCCGCACGGCATCGGCTGGGGCCCGGAAGGCGATGTCTTCGTCACCGACAACCAGGGCGGCTGGCTGCCCGCGAACAAGCTCGTCCGGATCAAGCAGGACCGCTTCTTCAACCATTACATGAATCCGCCGGGACCGTTCGATGCCCGGCCGGTGACCGCGCCCGTGGTGTGGTTGCCGCACAACGAGATCGCGAACTCGCCGAGCAACCCGGTCATGCTTTCGCAGGGCGTTTTCGCCGGGCAGATGGTCTACGGCGACGTGACGTACGGCGGCTTGCAGCGGGTGTTCCTGGAGAAGGTGAACGGCGAGTACCAGGGCGCTGTTTTCCGCATGACGCAAGGGCTCGAGTCCGGGGTCAGCCGGATCAGCCTCGGTCCCGACGGGGCGATCTACACCGGCGGGATCGACGGCGGCGGCAACTGGGGCCAGCCCGGCAAGCTCGCCTTCGGCCTGCAGAAGCTGACGCCGAACGGCGCCAACGCGTTCGACATCCGCGCGATGCGGGCGGTCGCGGGCGGGTTCGAACTCGAGTACACCCAGCCGCTGTCCGCGGAGACCGCGCAGAACCTGGTGGCGAAGTATCAGGCACAGCAATGGCGTTACACGCCGACGGTCGCTTACGGCGGCCCGAAGATCGACGAGCAGACGCTGTCGGTCAGCTCGGCGAGCCTGTCCGCGGACCGGAAGAAGGTGACGCTGCGCGTCGCCGGGTTGAAGCCCGGGTTCGTGGTGCACGTCCGGTCGCCGCGGCCGTTCGCGGCGGAGTCCGGCGCGGCCCTGTGGAGCACCGAAGCGTGGTACACACTGAACTCACTGGTCGACGGGCCACCCGCGAGCACGACGTACGAAGCCGAGCGCGCGGCGTTGAGTGGCGGCGCCGCCGTCAACACGAACCACGCCGGGTACTCGGCGACCGGGTTCGTCGACGGCTACTGGAACCAGGGCGCCACGACGACGTTCACGGTGAACGCACCGTCGGCCGGGAGGTACAACGCGAGCCTGCGGTACTCGAACGGGCCGGATCCGGCGCCGGGCACCAAGTCGGTGAGCGTGTATGTCAACGGCGCCAAGGTGAAACAGGTGAGACTGGCCAGCACCGGTAACTGGGACACGTGGTCGTCACAGCCGGAAACACTGACTCTCGCCGCCGGGGCGAACACGATCGCCTACCGGTACGACAGTGGCGACGCGGGGAATGTCAATCTGGACAGTCTCACTATCACTGCCCTGCAACGGATTCCGCTGTTCACCGGGTCCAGTTTGGACGCTTGGGAGAAACGTGCCGGCGGCGCGGCCACCTGGCCGGTGGCCGGCGGATCGATGGAGTCCAGCGGCGGGGACATCCGCACCAAGCGGCAGTTCGGGGACTTCCGGCTGCACGTCGAGTGGTACGAGCCTGACTATCCGCCCGAGGTGACCGGGCAGGCACGCGGCAACAGCGGCGTCTACCTCCAGGAGCGCTACGAACTGCAGGTGCTCGACTCGTTCGGCGACACCACGCTCGCCAACAACGAAGCGGGCTCGATCTACTCGAAGCGGGCGCCCGACCGCAACGCCGCGACCGCGCCGCGCACGTGGCAGACCTACGACATCACGTTCCGCGCCGCGCGGTTCGACGGCGCGGGCGCCAAGACCGACAACGCCCGCGTGACCGTGGTGTGGAACGGCGTCCTGGTCCACAACGACGCCGAGATCGACGGCGGCACGGGCGACAGCAACCCGGAGAGCGCGGGCCCGGGCGCGATCCGGCTGCAGGACCACGGGGATCCCGGCGAGAACCCCCGGTTCCGCAACATCTGGATCGAACCCATCGCCTGAGGCAGTCGTGAGTGGTATGGCCGGTTCTAACCCAATGCTGGGCAGTTAAGGCTTGGCTTGCGTTGTCAAGCGACGCGTGAGCACGCGAAACCCGAGTTTTGGCCATCTACTGGCCCAAACTCGGGTTTCACGAAGACCCGGCCACAGTCAGTGGCCCGATCGCAAGCCAGCTAGCGTCCACAACGGACCAACATCGCCGAACTTCACCCAAATTGTCCCGTTTGCCCGCTTTTCCGGGTGTGGTGGACGTAGTGAGCGGGGCGTTTGCGTCGCTCAGCGTTGTGAACGCCCCGTTCACAACGTTCAACCGACCCCTGCGGCACCCGCCGGGCGGCAGGCTTGACCAACCGGCCCGATCCTTAACTGCCCGGCATTGGGTTCTAACCGGTCATGCCACTCACGACCCCAGGTCTCTCAGGGCCGTGGGCGAGGGGATCCCCTGCTGCACTGAACGCAGCAGGGGATCCCCTCGTTCAGGCACGAAAAGGCCCCAATGGCACCCTCACTTCACGGCTCGCCAAGGTAGGCGCCTCGGCGAGCGTGGCCAAGGAACTCCACAGCCGTCAGCCCACACCACGTCGCGTTTGGCTTCCAGCTCAAGAGAACCGGCCGTGCCACTCACGACCCCAAGCTCGCTTGCACGGCGTCGACGAACTCGGCGCGGCCGCACGCCAGCACGGCCGACGCGGTGCTGTCGTAGCAGTCCAGCACCGCATGGAAGCCGGTGGCGCGCAGCGCGCCCAGCACGGCGGGGCGGCAACCGGTCACCACGCGCAGGCGGATGCACTCGGCGCCCGTGCCGGCGTGCGCGGCGTAAAGGAAACGGATACCCGCCAAGGAAAGGAACGACAGCTCGCCGAGGTCGAGCACGAGCGTTTCGGGTGTCGGGTCCATGGCGAGCACGTGGCCGATGCGGTGGGCGAGCTTCTGCGTGGTTCCCGCGTCGAGATCGCCGGTCAGCGCGAGGATGGTGGTGCCCGTCTCGCCGAGTGGGCGGGACACCTGTAGTCGCTCCGGCTCGAACGAGATGTTCATGACGTACCTTTCGGCGCCCGCCGGGGGCGGTCGGAAGCGGGCCAGACGTACGGAAGATCGTCGGCCACGGCGGGGAAATGCGGCCGGTAGTGGCCCGGATCCTTGCGGACCAGCGCGGACTGGTGACTGCGGTGCAGCGCCGCGTCGCCGAGCCACGGCGGGAGGTCGCCCGTCTCGGCGAGCTCGGCCTGTGACCGCACCGCTCGCACCCCGGTCGCGTCGTCCAGGTCACCGCGGAGGGTGACCTGGCAGGTGTCCTTGCGGCCGGTCGCGCACCAGACGTCGCAGACGTCCAGGCCGTAGCGGACCAGCGCCTCCTCGTACCCGGCCCACATGGCGGCGGCCGGGTGATGCCGCCAGCCGTAGCCGGGCACGGTGAGCGCGCGCAGCACCTGGATGGCCTCGACGCGCTGCTTGCCGAGACGGCGCTGGTCCAGCACCGCCGCGGTGGCGCGGAAGTCGGGGTAGGGGAGGAACGTCTGCATCAGGCAGGCGGCTCGTGAGGCTCCTCGGGAGGCTCGCCCTCGGTGAGCATGCTGGAGAACGGTTCCGATTGTTTCTCCTGCTCAGCGGCTTCTTTCGCGTCCTCGATGGCGTGCTCGACCTCGGCGAGTTCGGGTGTGGCCTCGTGATCACCGTTCACGGCGTTCCCTCCAAGACGATCGGTTGCTCGCTTGCTGGCTACCCCGTTCGGCTGCTGAGTAACCGGATCACGGCTCGCTCGATCGCGTGGCGGGATTCGTCGTCGTCGACGCGCCGGACGCGCTTCACCGCGGCGGCGATCGTCCGGCCGTCGCGGTAGGCCTCGACCACCCGAGGGTCCACATAGGAGGCTCGGCAGACCGCCGGGGTGTTCCCGAGCGCTTCGGAGACCTCCCGCATCACGGCCGCCTCCGCGCGTTTGCGTGCCGTCTTCGAGGTCGGCTCGGGCGCGGCGGCGAACGCGACCGCGGCGAGCACCGTGGCGTTCCAGGTGCGCAGGTCCTTGGCCGAGCAATCGTCGCCGGCCAGCTCCTTGAAGCGGTTGTTGATGTCCTGGGCGTGCACCTCGTGCCAGCCGTCCCGCTCGCGGTAGACGAGCAGCCGGTCGCTGCCGGAATGGCTGCGCAGCAACGACTTCACCACCGAAGCCAGCGCCTTCTCGGTGATCGACACGACGCGCATGATCCCGCCTTTCGCGGGATATTCGAACCGGACCTCGTTGCCGCGCACCGTCGTGTGCTCGCGCAGGAGCGTCGCCACGCCGTGGGTCCCGTTCTCCTCCGCGTACTCCTCACCGCCGGTGCGGAAGATCCCGCGATCGAGCATGAACAGCGCCGCCGCCAGCACGCGGCGGCAACCGAGCCCGCGCTCGGCGAGGCCGTCGGCCACATCCTCGCGCCACTCCGGCAGCCGCCGCGCCATCGTGAGCACCCGGTCGTGCTTCTCCTCGTCGCGCTTGCGGCGCCAGTCCGGGTGATAGAGGTACTGGCGGCGCCCCGCGTCGTCGGTGCCGACCGCCTGGATGTGGCCGTTGGCGTACGGGCAGATCCACACGTCGCGCCAGGCGGGCGGGATCACCAGCGCGGTGATCCGGTCGCGCACTTCCGGGTCGTCGAGCGGGGTGCCGTCCTCGGTGAGATAGGAGAAGCCGCGGCCGCGCCGGACCCGTTTCAAGCCCGCCCCCGTCAGCACACTGCGCCTCAGTCGCGTCATCGGCCAGAAGTACCCCGGCGCGGCCCGCCGCAACCCAGGTTTGCCCGGTGCGCGAGCGGGAATCCGCGTCGTTCGCCATCGAGAGGAGTGTTATGAAAGCCGTAACCTGGCACGGCAAACGCGACGTGCGGGTGGACACGGTCGACGACCCGAAGCTGATCGAGCCGACCGACGCGATCATCAAGGTCACCTCCACCGGAATCTGTGGCTCCGACCTGCACCTTTACGAAGTGCTCGGCGCCTTCATGGAGGAAGGCGACATTCTCGGCCACGAGCCGATGGGCATCGTCGAAGAGGTCGGCGCCGGGGTGAAGAACCTCAAACCGGGTGACCGGGTCGTGGTCCCGTTCAACATCTCGTGCGGCCACTGCTTCATGTGCGATCGCGGCTTGCAGAGCCAGTGCGAGACCACCCAGGTGAAGGACAGGGGCAAGGGCGCCGCGCTGCTCGGCTACACGAAGCTCTACGGCCAAGTGCCCGGCGGCCAGGCCGAGTACCTGCGCGTGCCGCAGGCGCAATACGGCCCCATCAAGGTCCCGGAAGGCCCGCCGGACGAGCGGTTCGTCTACCTCTCCGACGTGGTCCCAACCGCGTGGCAGGCGGTCGAGTACGCCGACATCCCGAAGGACGGCTCCGTGGTCGTGTTCGGGCTCGGCCCGATCGGGCAGATGTCCACCCGGATCGCCCAGCACCGCGGCGCCGGCCAGGTCATCGGGGTCGACCTGGTGCCCGAGCGGCTCGCGCGCGCGGCCGCGCACGGGGTGATCACCGTCGACACCCGCGAGCACAAGGACATCGGCGACGCCATCCGCCAGCTCACCGGCGGCCGCGGCGCCGACTCGGTGATCGACGCGGTCGGCATGGAGGCGCACGGCGCGCCGATCGGGAAGATCGCGCACGACCTGGTGAACCTCCTGCCGCAGCAGGTGGCGGCCAAGGTCACCGAGAAGGCGGGCATCGACCGGCTCAGCGTGCTCTACGCCGCGATCGACAGCGTCCGGCGCGGCGGCACGATCTCGCTGTCCGGCGTCTACGGCGGCATGGTCGACCCGCTGCCGATGATGGACCTCTTCGACAAGCAGATCACGCTGCGGATGGGCCAGGCGAACGTCCGGCGCTGGATCGACGACATCATGCCGGTCATCTCCGACGAGTCGGATCCGTTGGGCACAGAGGGTTTCGCCACGCACAAGCTGCCGCTCAAGGAAGCCGCGCACGGGTACGAGATCTTCCAGCGCAAGCGTGAGGGCGCGATCAAGATCCTGTTGCAGCCGCACAGCTAAGGAGGAAACGGATCGACGGGCACAAGCTCGTCGAGGCGCTGTCCTACGACTGAGCGGCACCACGGAACGCCGGCGGGCACGCCGGCGTTCCGCCATGTCCTGGGGACTATTTCTCGTCGTCGCGGGTGACTTCGATCTGCTCCTTGCGGACCTTGCCGGAGACGGTCTGCTCTTCGGTGACGGTCTCGGTGCCGAGCCGGACGCGCTCGACGGCCGTGGTCTCCTTGGAGACAATGGGCTTTTCGGCGTGCAGCACGACTTCCTGTTCCTGCTCGCCGATTTCGCCGCGCGCCTCGCCGGTGATGGGCTCGCGCTCGACGCGGACCTCCTCGTGGCTGACCGGGACGGTCACCTGCTGCTCCTCGGCGACGACGTACTTGCGCAGCCGGACATGGCCCGTCTCGATCTGCTCGGTGCCGACGTTGAGATGCTCCTCGGACCGCGTCATCGCCTCGCCCTGACGCGTGTCCGTGCGCTTGTCCTTGCGCTGCGCGTCCGGGGCGGTCCGCGGCATCGGCATGCCGTAGTGCTGGTAGAGCAGGTTGCTGTCGCTCTGGGACAGGTGCCCGTCGGCCTCGGTCTGCGGCGCCTCGGTGACCTGATCCTTGTCGACGTTCACGTGCAGGCCGTCGTTGTCGAGCGCGGCGCCGTTGAGCGGAACGAAACTTTCCTTGTGCCCGAACAGACCCGTGCGCACGGTGACCCATTCCGGCCTGCGCGTGTCGTCGGCGAGATACACCGTGCCGACCTTGCCGATCTTGCTTCCGTGCGAGTCGACGACGGTGCTGTCGATGAGTTCCTGGGGACGCAGCGTGCGGGTCATGGCTCTCGTCTTCCTTTCCCTGTCGGTGATGTCCGGCCAAGATCACCCTCACTCCGCCCGCGCCGGGTCCGCAACCGTCGTGTCGCCGGGTGAGTGACCCCGGAAAGTGTCTGTTTCAGGCCGGATTCACGGGGTACCGCAAGGAAAACGCGCGGTTCCTACCCGATGGTGAACTCGTTGCCGTCGGGATCGGTGAACCCGGTGTCCGTGACCGCCGCGCCGAGCCGGACGACCTCCGCCGGATCGCCGGTCAGCTCGAAGTGCAGCCGGTTCCGGCCGGTCTTGGCGGTGAACGGCGGCCCGCCCCAGGTGATCTTCGGGCCGCCGTGCGGTGACCGGATCGCGGTTTCCTGGTCCTGGTCCCAGACGAGCGGCCAGCCGAGCGCCTTGCTCCAGAAGTAGCCGACCTCCTGCGAACCGTCGCACGCGAGCGCACCGACGAAACCGCACTCGGCCAGGAAGTTGTTGCCCGGCTCGATGACGCAGAACTCGTTGCCCTCGGGGTCGGAGAGCACGACGTGTTCCTCTTCCGGGAGCTGGCCGATGTCGATGTGCCGGGCGCCGAGATCGAGTGCTTTCGCCACGGTCCGCTGCTGGTCTTCGAGTGACGTGCTCGTCAGGTCGAAATGCATCTGGTTCTGGCGGGTCTTGGGTTCGTCGGTGGGGAGGAAACGCAGCAGGAAGCCGGTGTCGTCGGTCGGCGCGAGGGTGACGTCGTCTTGGAACGTCCAATTCAGCAGACCGGCCCAGAAGCGCGCCAAGCGCGCGGGGTCGGCCGCGGCGAAGCAGAGTGCGCGGAGTTTCATGCGTCTTCTTAGCCCGGGGCGCCCGATCGGGCAACGCATTTTCCGCTGGTGGCGTAACCGGTCCCCGTCGTTGGCCGCGGACCATACCGTGGCTCGCATGGAAGCACCGATCACGGGCACGGCCGCCGGCGTGCCGTTCACCGCGCTGGCCCCGGAAGGCGGCGGGCCCGCGCCGCTCATCGTCACCTGGCACATGCTGGACGCGCCCCGCTCGGACGCGGCCTTCGCGGCCGCGTTGCCGATGCACGGCTTGCCGGCGTGGCGGGTGCATCTCGGGATGCCGTTGTGCGGGGCGCGGATGGTCGACGGGACCATGGACGCCGGGCTGGCGTTGATACGCGAGGACGTCCTGATGTCCTTTCTGTACGCGTTCGCAAGGCAGGCGGCCGAGGAGTTCCCGGACGCGCTGGCCTCGATTCGCGCGCAGCTGCCCGTCGGTGACGGCCCGATCGGCCTGCTCGGCGGGTCTCTGGGCGGGGCGGTCGCGTTGCGGATCCTCGCCGACACGGACACTCCGGTTTTCGCGGCCGCGGTGGTGAACGCCGCCATCCGGATGCGGTCCGTTGTGGACCTGTTCCCCGGTGAGTATCCATACGACGCAGTGTCCGAAGCAGCCGTCGACAGCCTGGATTTCGTCGCCAAGGCCGACGTCATCGCCGGTCGCGCGCCGCTTTTGGTGGTCAGCGGCGAGCTGGATCACCCGGGATTGCGTGCTGACGCACTGGCGCTGGCCGACGCGGCCGGGGCCGAGCTGCTGTCGATCCCGGGGCTGGCGCACCCGCTCGCGGACGAGCCCGGTATCGAGCCCGCGCCGCAGTCGCCGCACGCTCGCGAGGTGGACGGCGGCCTCGCCGAGTGGTTCCGCCGCCACCTCGCGAGTGCTCAGGCCGAGTAACCCTTCGGCGGGATCAGCGAGGCGAGCTGGTCGAACGTGATCCAGTAGATCGCGTTGCCGCCGAAGTTCGCGGGGTCGGCGATGACGACCGTCCGGTCGACCGGGTCATAGCCGAAGACCGTGAAGTAGTGGTAGATCGTGTAGTTGGGGTAGCCGGGCGGGTGGTTGTTCGCCGGGGCGACGATGTTCGTCACGACGGGGTAGTTGCGGTCGATGTCGTAGACGATGTCGTTCCACAGCAGGTCCCGCTGCCACTGCGCGGGCGGATCGTTCGGCATTTCCTTGGTCTCGTACCAGCCGCCGCCGAGATTGTTGTTGAGCACACTGGTCACCTGCCCGATCCAGCCGGTGCCGTCGACGGTGGTGCCCAGCTGCCCCGCGAGAGCACCCTGGCTCGGCGGGTTCATCCGCGCGGACAACGCGATCCGCGTCGCGGCCGGTCCGCACCAGTAGCCGGTTTCCTGGACCTGGTAGTCGATGTTCAGCCAGCGGGGCTGCCCCTCGAGGCTCTTCGCCGACGCGTCGACGTGCACCTTGGTGCCTGGCTTGAACTGCCCGCTCAGCACGGTGGTGCCCGCTTTGCTGCCGTGGGCGATGGGGGACAGCGACGGGGTGTCCGCGGCCTGGGCG
Source organism: Amycolatopsis xylanica (assembly GCF_900107045.1). GTDB lineage: Bacteria > Actinomycetota > Actinomycetes > Mycobacteriales > Pseudonocardiaceae > Amycolatopsis > Amycolatopsis xylanica. The sequence goes on along the minus strand of NZ_FNON01000004.1, from coordinate 552,370 downwards.
ACGCCCGGCACCGCCAGTGCGATGGCTATCAATGCGGTGGAGACGATTCTTTTACGCATCAACGCTCCTCGGGATCTTGGAAACCGCAACGTAGCGACGCCCGATGAAACGCCGATGAATCCGCAGGCCGCCGTCCCATCCCGGGGTCGTGAGTGTTTAGGCCGGTTAGAACCGGCCGCGCCACTCACGACCCCTGCGCTGCTGCCCGGCCGCGGCCGGGTGGTGGGTGAGGGGTTGCCCTGCTGCAGTGAACGCAGGCGGGGGCGCCTCTCGTTCAGGTGCGAAAGGGCTGCGCGAGTGGTCACTCCGCTCCGTTGGACGCAGCAGAGTGACCACCCGCGCACATGCCTCGCGCCTTGGGGGCGGGAGCGTTGCGGGCGGCTATTAGGCGGAAAGTCGAACGTGGTGCGTCTAGGGGCTTGGGTGAGGGCCTCCCTCACCCGGATATGTGGGTGAGGGCCTCCTTCACTCGGTTTGGGTGGGTGAGGGCCTCCTTCACTCGGTTTGGGTGGGTGAGGGCCTCCTTCACCCGGATATGTGGGTGAGGGCCTCCCTCACTCGGTTTGGGTGGGTGAGGGCCTCCCTCACTCGGTTCGGGTGGGTGAGGGCCTCCCTCACCCGGATATGCGGGTCAGGGCCTCCCTCACCCAGCTGCTTGGGTGAGGGAGGCCCTCACCAAATCGGGCTCGCGTAAGGGGCCTGCGTGAGGTGGGTCGTGAGCGTTGCGGGCGGTTAGAACCGCCCGCAACGCGCACGACCCCCCTCACCCGCGGGTGAAGGAACCCCCGCGCCTTGTGAGCGGCGTTCGGAGCGTTAGACGCCGCAAACGCCACTCACCCAGGCGCGGTGTCGGCACACCTCGTTTGGGCTGCCGCTCGACCACCGGCCGCCCCACCGACGAGCCGTGATCAACGTTGGCTGAGTGCCGTGCAAGCGTGCCCCGCACTCTCGCCACCCCGTCCGATTTGTGTTAAGAAAGCTTCTTAACTAATACGGGAGGCGATGTGCGCAGGCGCAGTCTGGCCGCGGCGGCGGTAGTGGTGGTTCTCGCGGGAAGCACGGCGGCGGCCGCGCAGTCGGCGGAGACGGAGTCCGCTGGCCGGGTGGCGCGGAACATCATCTACATCCAGGGCGACGGCATGGGTCTGGGCCAGCGGAACCTGCTTCGGCTGGCACTCAAGGGCAAGCGCGGCGAGCTGGAGATGAACAAGCTGCCCGTCACCGGCCTGGTGCGCACCCTGTCCGTCGACCCCGACGAGGTCGTGACCGACTCCGGCGCCGCCGCGACGGCGCTGGCGACCGGGCACAAGACGACCAACGGCAAGATCGGCATGGATCCCGACGGCCGTCCGCTGGAGACCATCCTCGAGCGCGCGAAGAAGGCCGGGAAGTCGACCGGGCTGGTCACCACCGCGCAGGTGACGGGTGCGTCGCCCGCGGCCTTCGCGGCGCACGTGCCCAGCCGCGACTTGCAGAGCGATATCGCCAAGCAGTACATCGAGAACACCCGCCCCGACGTGCTGCTCGGCGGCGGCGAGGACTGGTGGTACCCCAAGGGAAACCCGGGCCTGTGGCCGGACAAGCCGGGCGAGGAGAGCTGCAGCCCGTACGGCAACCTGGTCGAACGCGCGCAGCGGACCGGCTACACGTACGTCCGCAATGGCGACGAGCTGCGTGACACTCGCGCGAACCGGATTCTCGGGCTCTTCGCGAACGAGGACATGGTCGACTACGGCGAGGACGGTGTCGGCAAGTACGCGCCGCGTGTTCCGTTGCAGCAGATGGCGCGCAAGGCGCTCGACGTGCTGTCGAAGAACCCGCGTGGTTTCTTCCTCTTCCTGGAAGAAGAGGGCATGGACGGCATGTCGCACGAGAACAACGCGCATTCCGTGATCGACGCCGGTCGCGCGCTCGACGCCACCGTCGCCGAGGTGATGCGTTTCGTCGAGCAGCACCCGGACACGCTGGTGCTCATCGGCGGCGACCACGAGACCGGCGGGCTGAGCATCGAGGACTACGACGACTCCGAGACCGGTCCCGAGCACGCCCGCCAGGACGGTCCGTTCGCGATTCCCGGTTCCTCGCAGCAGTTCGCCGTCGACTGGACCACGCACGACCACACCGGCGCCGACACCCCGATCACCGCGGCCGGGCCCGGCTCGTCGCGGGTCGGCGGCACGCTGGAGAACACCGAGGTCTACCACGCCATGCGAGACGCCGCACACCTGTAATCCCTGCCAGCACCGATGAAGGAGACCGCAGTGAGGGCGAAAACCCGATTCATCGCCACGTTGTCCGTTGCCGCAGTCAGCTTGTCAGCCGTACCGTCTGCGGAGGCGGCGACACTCAAGTGGCCGGGCAGCAGCTCGGTCACCACGGCGGACGGCTCGAACACGTTCGGCGAGAACATGAGCGGTCTTTCCTTCCAGGGCCAGAGCGTGCTGTGGGCGGTGCGGAACGGTCCCGGCACGCTCTACCGGCTCGTGCCCAACGGCACCGGGAAGTGGCGTAAGGACACCACCGGCGGTTGGGGATCGGGTAAAGCGCTTAACTATGCGGATGGGGGAGGCGACCCGGACGCGGAAGGCGTTGTGTCCACACCGGACGGGATTTTCGTGTCCACCGAACGTGACGGCGACAATGACAGCGAAAGCCTGCTGAAGGTCCTGCGCTACGACGGCTCGTCGACGGACAGTTCGCTCGACGCGACCGCGGAATGGGACCTCACCTCAGATCTTCCCGAGGTCGGGGACAACGACGGTCTCGAGGCGATCTCGTACGTCCCGGACTCCTTCTTGACCGCGAACGGTTTCTACGACGAGAAGACCAAGGCCAAGTACGACCCGGCCAAGTACGCCAACCACGGCGGTGGCCTGTACTTCGTCGGTCTCGAAGCCAACGGCACGATCTACGCGTACGCGCTCGACCAGAACGGCGACAAGTTCACCAGGGTCGCGACCATCAAGTCCGGCGCCTCGAAGATCATGGAACTGACCTTCGAGGCGGAGGCCGGGCGGCTGTGGGCGGTCTGTGACAACAACTGTTCCGGCCGGTCCACCACGCTCAAGATCAACGGTGACGGCAGGTTCGCCGTGACCGCCACGTACAACCGTCCCAGCGGGATGTCCAATCTGAACAACGAGGGCTTCGCCATCGCGCCGCAGTCCGCCTGCTCGGCCGGGTCCAAGCCGGTCGTGTGGGCCGACGACGGCGCCACCGGCGGCCACGCACTACGAACGGGAACTTTGCCATGCGTCTGAGGTACCTCGGCGCGGCGGTCGCGATCACGACCGCCGCGGTGCTCCCCGCTCCGGCCGCACAGGCGGACGACGGCTGGCAGTCCATCGGTGAGGGGATGCTGGCCGGTGTCAGCGGCATCGCCGTGCTGGACCGCGGCTGGGACCGCATCGACGCGCTTGTCGTGCGAGACAACAAGAAACCCGGTCAGAACCGGGCGGTGCGGGTCCGGCTCATCGGCGGCAAGGTCACCAAGGTGGACCCGATCACCTGGCCAGGCGAGCTGCCGATCGACCTGGAATCGGTGGAAGCGGTGCCCGGCCGCGCTGGCGAGTACATCGCGCTCGCCAGTGCCGGCAAGGGGTTCCACATCAGGGTGTGCGGACTGACCGCCGAGGTGCTCGGGACGTTCCAGGTGCCGAAGGGCGCCGAGGGCGACAACTATGAGAGCTTCGCGCTGAAGAGCGTGAGGGGGCGCTTGTTCGCCGTGTGGGCGGATCGTGGCCAGGACAGCCGGGCCTCCACTTTGTACTCGGCTGAATTCGACGTCGCGAAGCTGTCCTTCGGTGCGCCGAGGGCGGTCCCGTTCCGGGTTTCCTATCCGGAGCGGGACGTCCGGCACGCCTCCGACCTCGAGATCACCGAGGACAACCGAATCCTGATCTCGTCGGCGTCGGATCCGGGCGACAATGGCCCGTTCGACTCGGCGGTGTACGCGGCGGGCACACTCCGCGCCGACGGCTCGATCGCGCTCGCGGCCGACCCGGTGAGGATCGGGGTCTTCCCTGGCCACAAGATCGAGGCTCTGACCTGCCTTTCCGTCTCCTGTGGACGGTTGCTCTACGGAACCGACGACGAAGAGGGTGGCGGTTCGGTCCGGATCGGCTAGCCGGTGGCGGTCCGCATCTCGATGACGGTGTCCTCCTGGCTCAGCAGCCTGCCGTCGGCGGAGCGGACCTCCACCTTGGCCACCGGTTCGCGGCGCTCGCGGTCGACGAGCCGGGCCCTGGTCTCCTTGGGGTCGAAGAAGAATTCGTCACCCCACTGCCGCAAGGCGACGAGCACCGGGAACAGGCCGAGGCCCTTCTCGGTGAGCAGGTAGTCGTGATGCCTGCTGCCGTCCTCGGCCGGGACCGTGCGCAGGATCCCGTGTGACACCAGGCTTTGCAGCCGGGTGGACAGGATGTTCTTGGCCAGCCCCAGGCTCTTCTGGAACTGGCCGAAGCGGCGCAGGCCGTCGAACGCGTCGCGGATGATCAGCAGCGACCAGCCGTCCCCGATCACATCCAAGGGTCGCGCGACCGCGCAGGTCGAGTCCTCGTGACTGGTGCGTTTGACCATGCGCCGTCCCTTGGTTGCATCTTGAAACCATGACCTGTTACGGTCCAATGGTAGCAAGATGCAACCAAGGGGGCGCGGTGTTCTCGTCGAAGTCGGCTGTGCCGTTCGCGGTGGCCGCGGGTCTCGCCGTCGCCAACGTGTATTACGCGCCGCCGCTGCTCGGCGACATGGCCGCCGAGCTGGGGATGGCGCACTCGACAGTCGGTGTCGTGACGACGGCGACGCAGGTCGGCTACGGGCTCGGGCTGGTGTTCGTGGCCCCGCTGGGTGACCGGCTGGACCGCAGGCGGCTCGTCGGCGGGCTGTCGGTGTCGGCCGCGTTCGCGCTGGCCGGGGTCGCGTGCGCGCCCGCGGTTCCGGCGTTGCTGGCGGCGTTGGCGATCGTCGGCGTGCTCGCCGTGCTGGCCCAGGTGCTGGTCGCCTACGCGGCCGTGCTCGCGGAACCGGCCGACCGCGGCCGCATCGTGGGCGTGGTGACCAGCGGGATCGTCCTCGGCATCCTGCTCGCCCGCACCGTGGCCGGCGTGCTGGCCGACTGGGCGGGCTGGCGTTCGGTCTACCTGGTCTCCGCCGCCGCGACGCTGGTGACGGGCTTGCTCCTGTACCAGGTCTTGCCTCGGTCGGTGCCGCGGCGGATCCCGTATCCGCGGCTCATCACGTCGACGTTCCGGCTGTTCGCCGAGGTGCCGATGCTGCGGATCCGCGCGGTGCTCGCGTTGCTCATCTTCATGGCGCTCAACGTGCTGCTGGCGCCGATGGCACTGCCGCTGTCCGCGCCGCCGTTGTCCTTGTCCACCACCGAAATCGGGCTCTTCGGCCTGGCGGGCGCCGCCGGCGCGCTCGGCGCGGCCCGCGCGGGCAGGCTGTCCGAGCACGCGCAGCGCACGACGCGCACCGGGTTGCTGGTCATGCTGGCGTCCTGGCTGCCGATCGCCCTGCTGCCGTCCTCGATCTGGCTGCTCGTGCTCGGCGTGATCGCGTTCGATTTCGGCCTGCAGTCGGTGCACGTCGCGAACCAGAGCCTGATCTACCGCGTCCGCCCGGACGCGCAAAGCAGGCTCACGGCCGCCTACATGCTCTGTTATTCCCTCGGTTCCGCCGCGGGCGCGATCACGTCCACCCTCGTCCACGCCGCCGCCGGGTGGGCCGGGGTGTCCGCGCTCGGCGCCGCGGTGACCCTCATCGCCCTGCTGTTCTGGGCCGCCACGAAGGAGAAATCCCATGATGATCGAAATCGACGGCCTGCCGATCTTCTACCGTGAAGCCGGCGAGCGCGGCAAGCCGGTTCTGCTGCTCCTGCACGGTTTCCCGGCTTCGTCGTACATGTTCCGCGACCTGCTGCCGCTGCTGGCCGACGACTTCCACCTGATCGCGCCGGACTATCCCGGCTTCGGCCACAGCGGCGCGCCGACGGACTTCACGTACACCTTCGACAGCCTCGCCGACGTCATCGAGAAGTTCACCGCGCGTCTCGGACTCGAGCGCTATGCCTTGTACATGCAGGATTTCGGCGGCCCGGTCGGCTTCCGGCTGGCGGCCAAGCACCCGGACCGGGTCACGTTCCTGGTCGTGCAGAACGCCAACGCCTACGAGGAGGGGCTCCCGGACAGTTTTTGGGCGACTCCGCGCAAGCTGTGGGCCGACCCGTCGCCGGAGAACCGCGCGGCGTTCGCCGAGGTGGCCATGTCGGACCAGGCGCTGGAGTGGAACTACACGCATGGCACCGCGGACCCGTCGGCGATCAGCCCGCACAGCTGGGTGCTGCAGCGCGCGCTCCTCAACCGACCTGGCGCGAAGGAGATCATGCTGGACCTGCTGGTCGACTACCGCTCGAACCCCGAGCGGTACGCGGAATGGCACGAGTACTTCCGCACCTCGCAGCCGCCGACGTTGATCGTCTGGGGCCGCAACGACGAGATCTTCCCCGAGTCGGGCGCGCATCCGTACACACGCGACCTCACGAACGTCGAGCTGCACCTGCTCGACACCGGCCACTTCGCGCTCGAAGACCATGCCGTCGTCATCGCCGGCCACATCCGCCGCTTCGGGCATCGGGTAAGCGCACAAACGCCACCTGTGTGACGGTGAGCGTTATTGAGGGTGGTGTGCCTTCGCGGCCGTCTGAACCGACGATGTGGCGCGACAGGGCTTGCGCGAGTGGTACCTCTGCTCCGTTAGACGCAGCAGAGGTACCACTCGCGCCGACACAACTCTGATCCGAGCTTGGTCACGCAGCGAGGGACCCGGTTCCGGACTCGATCGGGCGGAAAGAGACTTTCCCACCAAAAGTGACTTAGCGTTGTTGCGGTGTCACTGGAGACTAGGTTACGGTGACCTAGTGTGGATCGAGATCGTGTTGCTGTCGCGGCTGGCCAAAGAACCGCTGCACGGCTATGAGCTGCGCAAAGAGGTCGAGGCGTCAACCGGGCGCACGCTCTCGAACAACTCGCTGTACCCGACGCTGCGGCGGTTCGTGGACGCCGGGGCGGTCACGCGCACCGCGGCCGATCAGGAGACCAAGCCGCCGCGGCACGTGTACGAGATCACCGAGGTCGGGCTGGAGCTGCTGCGCGACATGCTCGCCGACTTTCCCGAGGAGCTGGCGCTCAACGAGCCTGAATTCCTTGCCAGGGTGGGGAATTTCAGCAGGCTGAGCGGCGGCGAGCGGCTGGCCGTGCTGGATACGCGGGACCGCGCCATCGCGGCCGAGCGGGACCGGCTGGCCGCGCTCGCCGCCGCGCAGGCGGATCCGTGGACGGCCGTCGTGCTGGGCGAGGTCGGCCGCAGGCTCACCGAAGAACGAGCGTGGCTGGCCACGTTGCGCTCGCAGGCGAACGTCGAGGAGAACCGATGACCACCACCGAAGCCCCCCACCTACCCTTCGAGCGGCGGAACGCGCTGGAGATCGCGCCGCTGTTCGCCCGGCTGCGCGACCGTGGCCCACTGTCCAAAGTGGTCACCCCGGCCGGTGACCTCGCCTGGCTGGTGACCTCCTACGAGCATGCCAGGGAAGTGTTCCGCGACACCAGGTTCGGCCGCTCCCACCCCGACCCCGACAACGCGGCGCGCATCTCGGACGCGGCGCTGCTGAGCGGGCCGACCGGGGAGTTCGACCATGAGGAGCGCGACCACAAGCGGTTGCGCCGGATGCTCGCGCCCGCGTTCTCCGCGCCGCGCATGCGAGCTCTCGGCGAGCACATCAACGAGCTCACCGAGAGCTGTCTCGACGACATGCGGGCCTCGCAGGACGCGAACCCCGGCGAGCCGATCGACCTGACCGCGCTGCTCGCGTTTCCCTTGCCGGTCATGGTGATCTGCGAGCTGCTCGGCGTGCCGTTCGAGGACCGCGACTACTTCGGCAGCCTGTCCGAGCGCATCTCCATCCTCGACGGCGGCACCGACGGCGAGACGGCGATGGAGGAGTTCAAGGCCTACACGCTTTCGCTGGCCGAGAAGAAGCGCAAGGACCCGCAGCCCGACGTCATCTCGGACATGGTCGCCGTGCAGGCCGAAGACCCGACCTTCACCGACGACGACCTCGCCCGCCAGGCCGCTGGCCTGCTGTTCGCGGGCCACGAGACCACGTCGACCCGGATCGCGCTCGGCACCATGTTCCTGCTCAGCGATCTGGACCGGCGTGACCGGTTCGTCGCCGATCCCGAAGGCCAGGTCCAGCAGACGGTCGAGGAGATCCTGCGCCTGTCGGCCACCAGTGCGACCGGCGGCCTGCTGCGGTACGCCCGCGAGGACGTCGAGATCGCCGGTGTCCGCATCGCGCGCGGTGACGCGGTGCTGGTTTCCAGCGACGCGGCCAACCGTGACAGCTCGGTCTTCGCCGACCCGGACGAGTTCGACCCGACCCGCACGCCCAATGTCCACATCGCGTTCGGCCACGGCGCCCACGTCTGCATCGGCGCGAACCTGGCCCGCACGGAACTGCGCACCGTGTTCCCCGCGCTGTTCCGCCGGTTCCCGAACCTGCGCCTCGGGGTGGGCGTCGACGAGATCGCCGTCCGCTCGGACAAGATCGCGGGCGGGGTCCGCAGCGTGCCCGTTTTCCTGTGAAGGGAGGAAGAATGAAGGTCACCGCCGACACCGGCAAGTGTGTCTCATCAGGACAGTGCGTGCTGACGGCTCCCGAGATCTTCGACCAGCGTGAGGAGGACGGGCTCGTCGTCGTGATCGACGCCGAGCCGCCGCCCGCGCAGCACGCCCTGGCCAGGGAGAGCGAACTCCAGTGCCCGGTCGCGGCCATCCGCCTGCTCGACGCCTGAGACCCGGGATAAAGCGGGCTAAACTCCGCGGGATTTAGCCCGCTTTATCCCGGGGTGGGGTCACGCTGCGTCATCACTCTGGTGGCCGGTCGACGAGTACCCCGGCCATGGGCAGGGTTGACCGTCATGGATTTCTCCGCACCGGTGTGCGTGGTGGGCGGCGGGCAGAGCGGCATCCTCGTCGCGGCCAAGCTGCGTGAACTCGGCTATCGGGACATCGACGTCCTCGAAGCGGGCGCGCGGCTTGGCGGCTACAGCGAAACCGTCACCGTCGATGGCCAGGTCTACGACTTCCAAGCACATCTGCTCGGCCAGCAGGATTTCGGCCCGGACATGGCGGGTACAGCCGTCGAGGAGCTGACCAGCAGGCACCCGGTCGAGCTGCAGACCGAGGCGTTGTACTTCGTCTCGCGGTCCGAGTCGGGCAAGCCGGTCGTGGCCATACCGCCGCATTTCGTGCCGCTGCTGCAGAGCTTGACGCCGCTGCAAGCGGTCGACCAGCTCGCCGAGGCGTGGACGATCATCGAACGCGCGGTCCGCGAGCGGCGGGGTCCCGGCCTGGGCGGCCTGGCCTTCGACGGGCCCGCGGGCGAAACCTGGGAGACCTACCGGGCGCGGCACGCCCCGCTGGTCGGCGAGATCCTGCAAGGCATCGCGCTCTACGCCAACATGCGCAGGCCGCGCCAGCCCGCCGAGACCGTCATCAACATCAACGCGCACATCTCCGGCCACGTGTCGCAGCTGGCGAAGCTGCTGCTCGCCGTCTATCCGGCGGACAGACAGGCGTTGCTCGACCGGATGCCGCCGTCACTGCGCGCGCAGATCGACTCGCGAAGACCGATCGCCCGCAGCTTCCCGCGCGGGTTCATCAGCTTTCTGCGGCGCATCGCCGACGACCACGACCTCACCGTCACGACCGGCGCCCGGGTCACCCGGGTGGACGGCCGCCGAGTCACCTGGCAGGACGGCGGCGCCGAACACAGCAAGACCTACGCGAGCGTGATCGTGACCGCACGGCCGTCCCAGATCCGGGAGTTCCTGCCCGGCGATCTGTTCTCGGAGAAGAATTGCCCGCGCACCTGGACGCGCAGCTATCTCGTCCGGGCGGGGGAGGAGCTCATCGAGTTCCCCAAGGACCAGCTCGGGTTCTGGGTGATCGACCCGTACGGCAGCTACACCGACACCGACCCCGAGCAGTCGCTGCACCGCGTGACCGCGGTCAACAAGCAGCACGCCGGGCCGTATTGGGTGTGCTTCAGCAACTCGGACCTCTCCATCTCGGACGAGCAGGCGTGGGCGCTAGCCAAGGAGAGCCTCTTCCTCTTCCGCGATCCCGAGTTGATCGCCGAGACCATCGCCGAATGGCCCGCGTACCCGAGCGCGGCCGCGCTGCGTGACGGCTGGTTCGGCGAGGTGGAAGCGAGCCAGGGGCGCGATGGCGTCTACTTCGTCGGCGAGATCCTCTCCGGTCCGACGCTGGAGTGCATCAGCGAGTTCGTCCGAAAAGTCATCCCGGAGTGGTTCGGCCGCTGAGGTAAATTCTCCTGCGATTTGTCCGTCGCGTGAGGAGGCGCCGTGTTCGGCCTCGAGATCGTCGTGGTGCTCGGGGTGGCGATCCTGCTGGGCAGCGCCGCCGCCGCCAAACTGCGGATCACCCCGCCGGTGCTGCTGCTCGTCGCCGGCATCCTGCTGGGCTTCGTCCCGGCGCTGCGCAAGGCCAGCCTGCCGCCGGAGACGATGCTGCTGCTGTTCCTGCCCGCGCTGCTGTACTGGGAAAGCCTCACCACCTCGCTGCGCGAGATCCGCAACAACCTGCGGGTCATCATCCTGGCGAGCACGGCGCTGGTCATCGCGACCGCGGCCGTGGTGGCGGTGGCCGCGCACGAACTCGGGCTCGGCTGGGGACCGGCGTGGGTGCTCGGCGCGGCGCTCGCGCCGACCGACGCCACCGCGGTCGGCGTCATCGCGCGGGCGCTGCCGCGGCGGATGGTGACGACGCTGCGGGCGGAAAGCCTGGTCAACGATGGGACGGCGCTGGTCATCTACGGTCTCGCGGTCGGCGTCACCACCGGCGAGCAGGTCGCGACCCCAGGCAACGTGGCGTTGCTGTCGGCGATCGCCTATGTCGGCGGCGCGGCGTCCGGCCTGCTGGTGGCTTGGCTCGCGGTGCGGACCAGGCGGCTGCTCGACAACCCGCTGCACGAGAACCTGGTCAGCCTGCTCACCCCGTTCGCGGCCTTCCTCTGCGCCGAGCTGGTGCACGCGTCCGGCGTGCTCGCGGTCGTGGTCTGCGGGCTGACGCTGAGCCAGGTCGGCCCGCGCGTCGTCCGCGCGGACACGCGGCGCCAGGCCGAGGCGTTCTGGAGCCTGTCCACCTTCGTGCTCAACGGGGCGCTGTTCGTCCTCATCGGACTGCAGGCGCACGCGGTCGTGCGCGGGCTGACCACGCCGGTGCCGATCGCGCTCGGCATGGTCGGTGTGATCTCGGCCGTGGTCATCGGCAGCCGGTTCGTCTGGACGTTCACCACGCCCTATCTCATCCGCGCGCTCGACCGGCGCCCGCAGCAACGGCTGCGCCGCGTCGGCGCCAGGCCGAGAGTGCTCAGCGCGTCGTCCGGGTTCCGCGGAGCGGTGTCGCTGGCGGCCGCGCTCGCCGTGCCGGAGACGATGGCCGACGGCAGGCCGTTCCCCGACCGGGACACGATCATCTTCGTCACCGCGGGCGTTGTCGTGGTCACCCTGGTGGTCCAGGGGCTCGTGCTGCCGTCCGTGGTGCGCTGGGCCCGGCTGGAGCCGGACACCGCGGTCGACGAGGAGCGCGCGCTCGCCGCCCGCATCGCGGCCGAAGAGGCGATGGCCGCGATGCCCGGCATCGCCGGACGGCTTGGCACCGCCGAAGCGGTCGTGGCGCGCACGGTCGCGGAGTACCGCGCGCACCTCCAGTCCTCGGAGGCCGACGAGGACGTGGCCGTTCACCGCGCGGAAGCCGAGTACGCGGCACTGCGCCTGGAGTTGCTGGCGCACAAGCGGGCCACGATCATCCGTCTGCGCGATGAACGGCGGATCGACGACACGGTCCTGCGCCAGATCCAGTACAAGCTGGACATCGAGGAGGTCCGGCTTTCCCGCCGCGAAGTCGCGGAGTAGCGGGTCGACCCCGGGATAAAGCGGGCTTTATCCCGGGGAAAAGCACCCCGGGATAAAGCCCGCTTTATCCCGGTCCCGCTGTCAGGCGCGTTTGATGGTGACCTCGTCGACCTGGGTGCCGTCGTCGGCGAACGCGCGCACCTTGAGCTGGCCGGGGACGCCGTTCGCGGCCGGGGTGACGTCGACCGCGACCAGGCCGTAGCCGCGGTAGCGCACCCGGGACCAGGTCACCTTGGTTTCGGTGTAGGACGAGCTTCCCTTCTTGTAGGTCTTCATCGACGTGGAACTCACGCTGGTCTCATGGTCCAGATAGGACTCGGCGATCTTCTTGAAGAACGTGTCCAGGTTCTGCCCGCCGCCACCGGCCGTGATGTACGTGGTCCCGTCCGAGACCGAGTTGACCGTTCCGCGCGGTTTCACCTGTTTTGTGGCTTTGCCCGCGCGGATCGGGTCCGTGCGCTCGTAAAGCCGGTTGTGCGCGTTGAGCACCAAGTCCACTTTGTACTTGTCGAACAAGGGCGCCCATTTCTGCTGGGCGAGCGTTTCGGCGCCGCCCGCGTCGGCTGTCGTGTACGTGGCGTGGTGGCAGTAGACGACGATGAACTCGATCGACGGATCGGCGCGGAACTTGCCGAGCTGACTGTCGAGCCAGCTGAGCTGCTTGCCCCCGCTGTAGTCGAGGTTCCCCGTGTTGCGGTAGCAGATGTCGTTGCCGTCCAGGCTCAGCAGTCCGACGTTCCGGTACCGCCACGAGTAGACGCCGGTCGAGCCGCTCCAGGCGTTGTCCGGCATGGTGAAACGCGCCTTGACGCCGCCATAACCGTTGCCGGAATACCAATCCTCCATCTCGCGGTTCCCGAGTGAGATCATCCACGGGATGCCCGCGGCGACGATCTCGTTCTGGGCGAAGAAGGAATCCCAGATGCGGGCGTCGTACTTGTCCTTGCTCGTGTGGGCGCCCTCGTTGCCGGGGTCGCCCTCGTAGATGGCGTAGCTGAGGTTGCCCATGGCGAGGTTGAAGGCGGGCGCGAGGTCCGCGACCATGCTGTTGAGCCTGCGCGCGTTGTAACCGACGCCCTGGTCGCCGAACGCGGTGAACGAGAACGGGCCGGTGCCGCCCGCCGTGCGGAAGCTGGCGATCTCGTCGGAGCGGCCGGTGGTGGTCGGGTCGTAGGACTGGTGGCCGACGACGTAGTAGTACCTGGTGTCCGGCGTCAGGTTGTCGAGTTTGGCGTGCAGGAAGTACTGGGTCGTCGGCGGTGTGTGCGGCGGGAAGTCGTGATCCGGTTTCTGCCACGAGAGCTGGCTTTCGAGCGTGCGGACCTCGGCGGCGATGGGCTGGCCGAAGTTGCCAGGGGTGGTGGAGATCCGCACGTACGGGCCGGTGACCTTGGTCAGCTCCTGCCAGGAGATCACGACCTGCTTGGCAGGATCGGCACCGTAGGCGAGGTGACGGCCGAGCGGGCGCAGCGTCGAAGCCGCTTTGGTTTGGGTGCTTTTGGCGCCGAAGCGGAACAGGTTCCGTCGCGAATAAGTGGTCTGAGACATGGCGGCCTTCCGGGATTCAGCTACGGCGGATGGTGATCTCGTCGACCAGCGTGCCGGTCTCGGTGAGCGCGCGGACCTTCAGCTGGGCCGGCGTGCCGTCCGACGGCGGCACCACGTCGACCGAGACGAGGCTGTAGCCGCGGTAGCGCACGCGGGACCAGGTGACCGTGACCTTCTGGGTCTCGCCTTCCTCGGTGTCGAACCGCATCTTCGCCGAGACGTCCTTGACGTTGCCCATGTAGCTTTCCGCGACACCGTCCACAATGGAGCTGATACCCTCGCCGCCACCGCCCGCGGTGATGTAGGTGACGCCGTCCTTGACGGAGTTGACGGTGCCTGAGGACGGCACCTTCTTGGTGCCCTTGCCCGCGCGGATCGGGTCGGTCCGCTCGTAGAGGTGGTTGTGCCCGTTGAGCACCAGGTCCACTTTGTACTTGTCGAACAGCGGCGCCCACTTCTGTTGCGCGCCGAGTTCCGCGCCGTTCGCGTCGGAGGTCGAGTACGTGCACTGGTGGCAGTACACGATGATGAACTCGACCGTCGGATCGGCGCGGAACTTCGCCAGCTGGGAGCCGAGCCAGGCGAGCTGCTTGCCCTCCGTGTAGTCCAAATTGGACTGGCTGTTGTAGCAGATGTCGTTGCCGTCCAGGCTGAGGAAGGCGACGTTCTGGTAGCGCCACGAGTAGATGCAGGTCGAGCCGTCCCAGGCGTTGTCCGGCATGGTGAACCGGGCACGCATGCCGCCGTAGCCGTTGTACGGGTACCAGCCTTCCATCTCGTGGTTGCCGAGCGCGACCATCCACGGGATGCCCGCGGCGATGATTTCGTTCTGGGAGAAGAAGGAATCCCACTTGCGCGCGTCGTAAACGTCCTCGGCCGGATGCCCGCCTTCGCCGTTCAGGGCGTAGCTGAGGTCGCCCATGGCGAGGTGGAACGCCGGCGCGAGGTCGGCGATCAGGCTGTTGGTCGCGATGGCGTTGTAGCCGACGCCCTGGTCACCGAAGGCGGTGAAGGTGAACGCGTCGGTGCGGCCGGGCGCGGCGGAGGTGCGGAAGGTGGCGATCTCGCCGATGCGCCCGCTGGTGGTCGGGTCGTAGCCCTGGTGGCCGACGACGTAGTAATAGGTCGTGTTGGGCAGCAGATCGTCGAGCCGGACGTGCAGGTAGTACTGGGTCACCGACTCGGACAGATGGGGCGAGAACGTGTGGTCCGGCTTCTGCCAGGCGAGCTGGCTCGTCAGCGCCCGCACCTCCGCGGGGATGGCCTCGCCGAACTGTCCGGGCACGGTGCCGAACCGGAGGAACGGCGCGGTCACCTTGGCCGGTGTCTGCCAGGAGACCACCACCTGACGGGACGAATCGGCCCCATAGGCGAGATGCCTGCCGAACGGCCGCAGCGCCGAGCCCGCGGCCGTTTCGGCGGTGAGCAGCACGGTCGGGCCGGTGGTCGAGGCCGCCGCCGTCGTGCCGGGCAGCAGCATGCTCCCGGCCACGAGCGTGCTCGCTTGGAGGACCGTCCGGCGGGAGTGGCGTTTGGTGAAGTACTCGTACTGCTCGGCCAAACGGGGTTGCCGAGCGGGAGTCTCAGACATATTCCGAAGTTAAGAAGCCTTACTAACTATGTCAATGGGTGTGGATCACCCAGGTAACCGATTGCACGGAACTCTGCAAGGTGGGGTCGTGAGTGTTTAGACCGGTTAGAACCGGCCGGAACACTCACGACCCCAGCGGACATTCACGACGCCTAGCGGCGCCTCGGGCGGAGCACCAGGAGAGTGCCCGCGAGGAGCAGGCCTAGCGCGACCAGTGACGGGGGCACGGGGTCGAAGCCGGTGTTCGCCAAGGGCTTCGGGTGAGACGGGGGCGGTGTGACATCGGGTGTGGAGGGGGTGTTCACCTTGACGATGGCGGTCGCCGTGTCCGTGACCGGGGTGGCGGGCTGGGCGGTGTCCGGGGTTCCGGTGGCCGTCGCGGTGTTGGTCAGGTCGCCGGAGTGGGGCGCGGTGGCCGTGCACGTCCATTCTTGGTGTTCGCCCGCGGGCAGGCGGTCGAAGGCGCGGTCGCACTGCGGGTAAGCCGGGTCGGCGGCCTTGACAGGGGCCAGGTCGACGTTGCCGGTGTTGGTCACCGTGAGCGTGAAGGTGACCGTGGCACCGGGGGTGGTCGTCGCGTCCGCCTTCTTTGTCAGGGTTATGGCGGGCTTGGCGAGTTTGACCGTGGCGTCGTCGGTGGAGACGACCGGTCGGCCTGTGGGGTCGTTGCCGGTCGCCGTCGCGATGTTGGTGAGATCATGGTCGGGCATGGTGACCGTGCAGGTGATCGGCTTCGAGGACTCGCCGGGGGCGAGGGTGCCGAGGGTGGTCGCGCAGGCGGGGGCGAGTGGGTCCGTCACCGTGACGTCGGTGAGGGGGACGTCGCCCGTGTTCTTCACGATGAGGGTGAAGGTCGCCTGCTGGCCGGTGAGGAGCGGTTTGGGGTCGGCGGTCTTGGTGATGGAGATGCCGGGGCCGATCACCGTCACCGTCGCGGTGCTCGTGCTGGTCACCGGGCGGTTCGTGGGGTCGGTGCCGGTCGCCGTCGCCGTGTTGGTGATGCCGGCTTGCGGGTTGGTCGTGCATTGGTGGCTTTGGGAAGCGCCAGGCGCCAATACCTCGATGGTGAAGGCGCAGGCGGGCGTCTTGTCGTCCACGATGGACACGGACTTGAGTGGCACGTCGCCGGTGTTGGTCACCGTCAACGTGAAGGTGACCTGTTCGCCGGGGCGGACCTGCGTGGGGGATGCCTGCTTGGTGAGCTTGATTCCCGGATAGATCACGTCGACCGGGGCTTCGGCCGTCGCCGTCACCGGCGGGCCGACCGGCGGGGTTCCGGTGACGGAGGCCTTGTTGGTCACGTCGTCCGCGGGGGCGGTCATGGTGCAGGGGTAACGCTGGACGCCGTTGGCCGGGAGGCTCGGGAAGGTGCGGGCGCATTCGGGGGCCAGCGGGTCGGTCACCTTCACGTCCTTCAACGGGACGTCGCCGGTGTTGGTGACCACGATCTCGAAGGTGACCGAGTCGCCGGTGCGGAACGGGCCGCCCTTGGTGTTCTTGGTGATCGAGATTCCGGGGCGCTGGACGGTGAACGTCGCGTCGTCCGTCGCCGTCACCGGGCGTTGGAGTGGGTCGGTTCCGGTGACCGTCGCGGTGTTCGTGAAGCCCTGGGCTCCCGCGACCACGGTGCAGGTGAACTGCTGCTGGGCGCCTGCCGCGAGCGAGTCGAAGGTCCTAGAACATGAGGGAGTCTTTGAGTCCACAATGGATACAGGGGCCAGTGTGACGTCGCCGGTGTTCTTGACCACGAGGGTGAACGTGACCGTGTCGCCTTCTCGGACCGCGCCAGGCGACGCGTCCTTCGTGATGGTCACCGCCGGGTGGATGACGTCGACGGTGGCCGTCGCCGTGTCCGTCACCGGGCGGCTGGTCGGGTCATTGCCCGTGACGACCGCCGTGTTGGTGAAGTCGTCTTGGGGTGCCTTGGTCGTGCATTGGTAGGTTTCGACGCCTTCCAGGCGAGCGAAAGTCTTGGCGCACGAGGACGTTTGAGAGTCCACGATGGACACATCGGTCAGCGGCACGTCGCCGGTGTTCGTCACGACGATCGTGAACGTCACGTCGTCGCCCGCGCGGACCGTGCGAGGTGAAGCCTCCTTGGTGATCTTCACGGCCGGGTGGATGACGTCGATCTTCGCGTCGTCCGAGGTCGTCAAGGGCGGTCCCGTCGGGGGAGTGCCGGACACCTTGGCGACGTTCACGGCGTCGTCGGCCGGGGCCGTCATGGTGCATTCGTAGGTCTGCGAGGCGCCTGCCGCGAGCGTGTCGAAGGTGCGAGCGCAGTTCGGGGCCAGCTCGTCGGTGACGGTGACCGCGGTCAAGGGGGAGTCGCCCGTGTTGGCGACGGTGAGGGTGAACGTGACCGTGTCGCCGGCGCGGAACGGGCCGCCCTTGACGTCCTTGGTGATCGAGATCCCGGGATGCAGCACCGTGAACGTGGCGTCGTCCGTCGCGTCGACCTGGCGGCCGGTCGGGTCGGTTCCGGTCACCTTGGCCGTGTTGGTGAAGCCGTCGGCGCCCGCCACCACGGTGCAGGTGAACTGCTGCTGGGCGCCTGCACCGAGCGTGTCGAAGGCCCTGGCACAGGCTGGAGTCTTGTCATCCACAATGGACACGGACGTCAGTGGGACGTCGCCGGTGTTCTTGACCACGAGGGTGAACGTGACCGTGTCGCCTTCGCGGACCGCCGTGGGCGCGGCGTCCTTGGTGATGGTCACCGCGGGGTGGATGACGTCGACGGAGGCATCGTCGGTCGCGGTGACCGGGCGGTTGGACGGGTCGGTTCCGGTGACCGAAGCGACGTTCGTGAAGTCGTCCTTGCCTGCCACGAGCGTGCAGGTGTACGTCTGCTTCGCTTGCGGGGCAAGGGTTCCGAGCGTCTTGGCGCAGGCAGGGGCGATCGGGTCGGTGACGGTGACCGCCGACAAGGGGGAGTCGCCGGTGTTGGTCACCGTGAGGGTGAACGTGACCGTGTCGCCCGCCCTGACGACCATGGGCGTGGCGTCCTTGGTGATGGTCACCGCCGGGTGGATGACGTCGACCGGGGTGTCGTCCGTCGCCGTCACCGGCGGGCCGACCGGTGGCGTGCCGGTGACCGAGGCGACGTTGGTGAAGTCGTCCTTGCCCGCCACGAAGGTGCAGCCGAAGGTCCAGGCCGCACCCGGTGCGAGCGTGCCGTCATAGGTCTGCGCGCACGCCGTGACCAGCGGGTCCGTGACCTGGACGCCGGTCAGCGGGACGTCGCCGGTGTTGGTCACCGTGAGCTGGAACGGCACCGTGTCGCCCTCACGGAACGGGCCGCCGGTGACGTCCTTGGCGAGGGTGATCGCCGGGTGCGTCACCGTGAACGTCGCGTCGTCGGTGGCGTCGACCGGGCGGTTGGTCGGATCGGTGCCGGTCACCTTCGCGGTGTTGGTGAAGCCTTGCTCGCCGGCCACGGTCGTACACGTGTACGTCTGCGTGGCCTTCGGTTGCAGCGTGCCCAAGGTCTTGTCGCACGCGGGAATCCGGGCGTCCGCGACCGCCACGCCGGTGAGCGTGGCGTCGCCCGTGTTGGTCACGGTGATCGTGTACGTGACCGTGTCGCCGGAGCGGACCACCGCGGGCGCGGCGTCCTTGACGATGCTCACCGAGGGGTGGATGACCTCGACCGCCGCGTCGGCGGTGACCTTGACCTCCTTGGCGAGCGGGTCCTTGCCGGTCGCGGTCGCGGTGTTGGTGAAGCCGCTGTCGGGCGCCTTCGCCGTGCAGGTGTGGGTCTGCGACTGCTTCGGCAGCAGCGTGCCGATCGTCTTCGCGCAGGACGGCGTGCGGTCGTCGGTGACGGTGACGCCGGTGAGCGGCACGTCGCCGGTGTTGGTGACCGCGATGGTGAACGTGATCTCGTCGCCCGCGCGGACCACGCGAGGCGAAGCTTCCTTGGTGATGCTCAGCGCCGGGCTGAGCACGGTCACCGTGGCCGAGTCCGTCGCCGTCACGGGCGGGCCGCCGAAGAAGTCGCTGGCGGTCACGTTGACCGTGTTCGTCGTCGTCTCGGACGGGTTCGCGGTGCAGGTGTAGGTCTCCGAGCCGCCGGGGTTCAGGTTGGTGAGGGAGCGCGAGCAGGCCGTGGTGGTGTCGTCGGTCGTCTTGATCGACTGGAGCGGGGTGTCGCCGGTGTTGGTGACCTTGATCGTCCAGGTGACCGTGTCCCCGGCGTGGATGGTCTCCGGGCTGGCCGACTTCTCGATGGTGATCGCGGGCGCGACGACCGGCACCGGCGCGTCGGCGGAGGCGTCGACCCGCTGACCGAGCCCGTCGACGCCGGTCACGGTCGCGGTGTTGACGCCGTCGGGCACCGGGGCCTGCGTGGTGCAGGTGAAGGTCGACGACTGGCCTGCCGCGAGCGTGCCAGGCACCCGGCGCGCGCAGGACGGCGTCTTCGGGTCGGCCACGGTGATCGCGGTGAGCGGCACGTCGCCGGTGTTGGTGACGGTCATGGTGAACGTGACGGTCTCGCCGGTCCGGTAGCCGTCCTTGTCGGCCTTCTTGGTGAGGCCGATCGCCGGGTGCACGACGTCGACCGTCACGCTGGACGAGCCGTCGAGCGGCTCGTTGAGCGCGCTGGTGCCGGTGACCTTCGCGGTGTTGGTGAAGTCGTCGGCCGGTGCGGTCGCGGTGCAGGTGTAGGTGGTGCTCTGGCCGCCCTTGAGGTTGCCGATCACCCGGGAGCAGGCCGGGAAGGCGTCGTCGACGACGCGGACCCCGCTCGCGGGCGCGTTGCTCGGGTTCTTGACCTCGATGGTGAAGGTGACCTGGTTGCCCGCGTGCACCACCTTCGGGTCGGCCTTCTTGGTGATCTGCAGTTCCGGCACCGGCGTCGAGAAGGCGAGGTTCTGCGCCAGGTAGGAGTCGCGCGAGGTGACGAAGCCCAGCTTGGCGCTGGTCGAGCCGGCCGCGATGGTGGTGACGTTGAACGACTTCGCGTCGACGCTGAAGTTGTTCTTCACGTTGGGCGCGGTGGCGTTGTCGGTGTTGGAGATGAAGAAGTTCTTGTCCGAGCCGGTGGTGGGCTCGGCGACCGGCTTGTCGTTGATCAGGAACTGGTCGCCGTCGATGCCCCAGTCGCCCTCGTAGGCGGTGACGCCGACGTGCGCGTCGGCGGCCGCGGCGCGGAAGCCGGTGATCGTCGTGGGGGTGGTCGGGTCGCCGCTGTTCTGGCGGACGTGACCGTTGTAGATGAAGACCTCGCGCTTGTTCGGCGCGAAGTCCGGGTTGCGCTCGGGATAGGCGTAGACCAGGTCGATGGACCAGCCGCCCATGCAGTTGAAGCCCTTGGGCGCCCAGACGTTGCCGACGGTCAGCTTCAGCGGCGACCCGGTCGGCGCCTTGGCGAACTGGCCGGTGACGTCGGAGTAGGCCGAGTAGTACTGGCCGCCGCTGTAGCTGTTCGACGGGTCCTCGATGTAGCCGCTCGGCGCCAGATCGGTGGCGGCGTCACCGCCGACGGTCAGTCGCACCTTCTGGTCGGCGGGCTTTCCGTCCGGTAATACGGCGGGCGTGCGATTGAGCCGGTCTTGGCACATTTTCGTCGGCAAGGGAACATTCGGCGCATAGTTGTACACGCCCGTGTTACCCGCCCAGTTCAACCGCGCGAAAGTGATTTTCGCGCCGGGCGGAATGGTGACTGACGCGCTCGACGAGTCGAAGGTGCCGGGGTCGGAGTCCACATCGGACCACTGCATGAAGAATTGGTCGTTGACCTGGTTGTCGGTGCGGTCCGCGGAGTTCGCGCAGATCGTGGGGGTGTAGCCGGGGATGGTCGGCGCGCCGTCCGCGGTGACCGGGCAGCGCATGACGCCATTTCCCGCGTACAGGAAATCGCCGTACACGACCTCGTTGTAGTCCAGGCTGAATTGCTTCACGACGCCCGCGCGGGCCGGGCCCGCCCCGATCGCCGCGCTGATGAAAATGAGCGCGAGCGCCACGAAGAAACGGCCTGGCTTACCGGAAATCCGCATACGGGAGCCTGGCACGCGCGCACGGTCCGTGCCCGCCCGATCACCCTGGAAGGGGACGCCCGCGAAGGCGTGACGCTCGACTTGTCACCCGGGCGGGTTACCTCCGAGATCGTAAAGCGGGCGACCCGGAACTGCCGGTGAACCTGCCGGTCGTTCCTCATGGTTACCGGTGCCCGGATGCGGTCTCCTGAGCAGGTGGTTGTCCGCATACATGGCTCTACGGCCAGCACGCCCGCTTGGATGCGGGCGATGAACCAGCGCGCGGTGCTCGACTTCCTGCGCCGCTGCGGGCCGGCGACCCGGCCGCAGGCGGTGGTCGACACCGGCCTGTCCAAACCGACCGTCGGGTTCGTGCTCAAGGCGCTCGAAGCGGCCGGGCTGATCCGGTCGGCCGGGACGATCACCACGCTCGCCGGGCGCACGGCGCCGCTCTACGAAGCCGACCCCGGCGCCGGCTACGTGCTGGGCATCGACGTCGGGCACCACTACATCCGCGCCGCCGTCTCGGACCTCGGCCGGACCGTGGTCGCGCGGCGCGACGAGCCGAACCGGGCGTTCTCCGGCGGTGAGCTGGTCGCCGTGGTCGCGCGGATCGCGGCCGACACGATCGCCGCCGCCGGGCTCACGCCCGCCGAGATCATGGTCAGGGTGATCGGCTCGCCTGGTGTCGTCGATCCGGTCAACCGGTGCTTCCGGCACTCGCCCAACCTGCCGGGCTGGGACCGCCCGGGGCTGCTCGACGAGCTGGAGACCGCGCTCGGCGCCGACGTGCTGGTCGAGAACGACGCGAACCTGGCCGCCGTCGGCGAAGGGGAGAGCGGCGCGGCGCGCGGGACCAAGGTGTTCGCCTGCCTCACGGTCGGCGCGGACTCCGGGCTGGGCCTGATGGTCAACGGCCGGGTGTTCCGCGGGGCGACCGGGGCGGCGGGCGAGATCGGCTACCTGCCGCACGAAGAGGACCGCCCGCTGCATCAGCGGCTGGCGTACACCGTGGCTTCCGTGGCGGCCGTCGTCGATCCGGAGCTGATCGTGCTCGCCGGCCGGATGGGCAGCGACGAGGAGCTGCCGCTCGAGTCGGTCGAACGCTCGCTGCGCTCGCTGACCCCGTACCAGCCGACCGTCGTCGAGGGCGAGCTCGGCGCCGACGGCGTGCTGGTCGGCGCGATCAGCGTCGGCGTACGGGCCGCCGAGAACCTGGTCTTCGAGCGCTGGGTGGCCGAGAACTAGCCGAAGCCCGAAAGCCACTTTCGTCAGGTGTGATAGCCCGAAAGCCACTTTCGTCAGATGGGATCTGACGAAAGTGGCTTTCGGGCTTTTACCGGCCAGGGATCAGCTGAGGGTTACTGCCGCGTCGTCGATGACGAAGGACGTCTGGAGGGACGCGTCTTCGACGCCGGTGAACTTCAGCGAGAGGGTCTGCCCGGCGGCCGACGAGACGTCGATCGTCTTGAGGACGTACCCGGCGGCCGCGTTGACGTTGGAGTACGTCGCCAGCGTGGTCGACCCGTTCGCGACGGTCAGCTTGTCGTAGACCGTGCTGCCCGTCTCGTTGGTGTCGATGTGCAGGTAGAACGTCAGCGTCGCGTGGCAACCCGCCGGGATGGCGACCGACTGCGCGAGCGTGTCGGTGTGGCTACTGCCGTAGCCGTCCAGCCAGGCGTTCTGGGTGCCGCCGCGTGCGGGCTGGTCGGGGCCGTTGGCGCCGATGACGCCGCTGGACGCGGTCCAGCCGGTGCTGCCGGACTCGAAGCCGCCGTTGGTCAGCTTCTGGCCGCTGCAGGTCGGGTTCGAGGTGCCGACGGTCCAGGTGAACGAGGCCGAGCCGGTCTTGTTCGCCGCGTCCTTGGCGGTCACCGTGACGTTCGAGGTGCCCGCGGTGGTCGCGGTGCCCGAGATGGTGCCGGTGGAGGCGTTGATCGACAGGCCTGCGGGCAGCCCGGTCGCGGTCCAGCTGTACGGCGCGGTGCCGCCGCTGGCCGAGAGGGGCAGGTTGACGGCCGAGCCGGTCACGGTGGACTGGTTGCCCGGGTTCGAGACGGTGACCGTGCCGGTCGCGGAGCACGTCGGGTCACCCGACTGCGCCGGAACGCTGACGGCGTCCCACGCGGCCTTGACGGTGTTGAACTCGGTGCAGCTGCCGGGGAAGAGGTTCTTCGCCGCGGTCAGCGTCCAGGTGCGGTACTTCAGGTACGAGGCGCCGCTGGTCTTGATCAGCATCGCGTTGTAGAAGATCTTCAACGCGCTCTGCACACCCAGACCGGTGATCGAGGTGTTGTTGCAGGTGGTGCTGGTCGGCTGGCCGTTGGTCGGGTTGGTGCCCTCGGCGAGCAGGTAGAACCAGTGGTTGCCGGGGCCCGCGGCCGCGTGCACCTCGGTGTTGGGGATCTGGCTGTCGTAGCAGTTCTTGTGACCCAGCGCCGACGGGTTGTACATGTTGCGGATCGGGCCGGAGCCGACCAGGTTGATCGTCTCGCCGATCAGGAAGTCCGGCGTGTCGTACGGCGACGACTCGTTGGCGAACCACTCGGTCGAGGTGCCGAAGACGTCGGCGACGAACTCCTGGGTGCCGGCGCCGGAGATGCCGCCGGGGGTGTGGTCGTCGATGCCGTGGCCGTGCTCGTGCGCGACGACGTCGAGCGAGCCGATCCACTGGTTGGACTGGTTGTGCCCGATCTGGATCTGGCTGCCGTCGTAGTAGGCGTTGAGGTCGTTCAGGCCGACCCGGACCGGCCAGCCGCCGCCGTTGCCGTCGAAGCTGTTGCGGCCGAGCCACTGCGAGAGCATCTTGTTCTCGGTCTGCGCGGCGAACAGCGCGTCGACGCAGCCGGTCTCGCGGCTGGTGGCGTTGCCGTTGCCCCAGGCGTCGTCGGGGCCGCTGAAGGTGGTGTTGTTCGCGGCGTCCTGGCAGCTGGTGTTGGTGATCGCCGGGTCTTTCAGCGAGTAGGTGCTACCCGAGTGCGTGGTGTCGAGGTGCACGGCGGGGCCGTTGTAGGCGCTGTTGCCGTCACCGTTCATGACGTGTTCCTGCGTGTGCAGCACGGCGCCGGTGGCGGCGTCGACCACGACGTCGAGCTTGCTGGCGCCTTCGGCGTCCTTGCCGACGACCGTGCTCTTCCAGGCGAGCGCGGGGCTGCTGCCGAGCGCGAAGGTGACGAGCTGCGGCGCGGCCGCGCTGTCCACAGTGGACAGCTGCTTGCGCGCGATGGCCTCGGCCTGCGCGGCGCTCAGCTTCGGCGTGGTGGTGGGCAGGTTGATCGCGACGTCCTGGGCCACCGACGTGCCCACGACCTGACCGGTCGAGTTCGTCGCCACCACGAAGTCGCCGCCGACGACCGGGAGACCCTTGTAGGTCCGCTCGTACGGGATGTACTTCAGCCCGTTGGTGGAGGAGATCACGTTGCGCTGGACGAAAACATCATCGTTGCTCGCGTGGAGCGCGGCGGGTTTCGCCGCGACCAGGCTCTCCGCTGCGGACACCGCCATCGCCTCGGCCGATTGGGCCGCGGCCGGTGGCTGTGCCGCCTGTGCCGCCGAAGTCGTCGCGATGGCTGCCGCCAGCACGCCGGCCGCGGCGAGTACGCCAGGACGTCTCAATTTCATCGGTGGTTCTCCTCCGGGCAGGGTGATCCGGACCCGGGGTGCCCGGGCCTGTGATCAATAGAGGTGAGAAAGGTGTTACGACGAACCGCGAACAAGAATCCGGTGTTGGCACGCGGTGAACAACCGACGAACGTATTGAACTCATTGCGTTTCGGCGATGAGTCGTGAATGTGCGACAAACAGCCGTAATAGCCCGATTCGGGCACTTGGGATGAATACAGTCCACTCTGGCCAGTGGTGCCAGCACCCGTATGGACCTGGATGTGGAGGCCACCGCGCTGACGGCCCGCGCTCGCGATGATCGTTTCATGAAAGCGAAAACGAGAACGGTCTTGGCGGCGGCACTGGCGGCGTCGTTCCTCATCCCGGCGACCGCCGAGGCGGCACCGGCCGATCGGCAGCGCGATCCGGTCCGCGCGTTAGAGCAAATGGCCCATCCACTGTGGTCTACCGAACCGGGACGGCCCACGGCCGATCTGGGCGCGCTGGGCGCGATGATCGGCAAGGCGAAGGTGGTCGGGCTCGGCGAGGCGACGCACGGCTCGCACGAGTTCTTCGCCATGAAGGAGCGGGTGTTCCGCTACCTCGTCGAGCACCAGGGGTTCACCACCTTCGCGCTGGAGATGAGCTGGTCGGCCGGGCTGAAGATCGACGAGTACCTGCAGACGGGCGTGGGTGACGTCCGCGAGGTGGCCGCCAAGAACCTGGCGGGCAGCCCGTGGGACCGCGAGGAATTCGTGAGCCTGCTGACCTGGATGCGCGCGTACAACCGCGATCACCCCGGCCGCACCGTGCACTTCATGGGCGACGACGTCGGCGCGCCCGCTATGGACGACGAGTTCTTCGAGCGGGTCACCGGCTACGTCGGCCGCGAGCATCCGGAAAAGCTGCCGCGGCTCACCGAGCTCTACACCGGACTGCGCCCGCTGGACGCATTCGCGTACGTGCGCAAGCCGGTGGCGGAACGACGGAAGCTCGCCGATCAGGCCCGGCAGGCACTCGACCTGATCAGCGGTATGAAGGACCCGTGGGTCGTGCAGAACGCGCGCTCCATCGCCCAGACGGCCGAATTCCTCACCATCGATCCGGACGACAAGGCCTCGCTGCCGGAGTTCATGCGCCTGCGCGACCGCGTGATGGCGCAGAACGTCGAGTGGTGGCAGCGGCAGGTCGGCGGCAAGATCCTGGTCTCGGCGCACAACAACCACGTCGCCTACCTCTCGAGCGACTACCCGCTGCATCCGGAGACGCAGGGGTCGTTCCTGCGCGGGGCCTTCGGCAAGGACTACCTCCCGATCGGCTTCACCTTCGACCGCGGCTCGTTCCTGTCGACGAACCAGGCCGTCGGCGGCGGGAACTGGGAGAAGTTCACGGTGGGGGCCGCGGCGCCCGGTATGGCCGAGGCCACGCTCGACAAGGTCGCGTACGAGGACTTCTACCTCGACGTCCGCGCCGCCTCCGGGAAGGCGCGCGCCTGGCTGGAGGCCCCGCACCCGACCCGGTCCATCGGCACCCAGTTCCCCGTCGAACCCGAGAACGTCAAGCTGGCCAGTGCCTACGACATCGTGATCCACCTCCACGACGTCCGGGCCGCCGCCCAGCGTTCGTGATGTTTCGTCCGTGTGAACGGACAGGTGCGCCCTGGTTCGTCCGCGCGGACGAACGGGGCCGCCCGCCCGCCACCTAGGTTCGACTGCGGGCGGGGTGTGGATCCCCGTCCCGTGTCGTGAGGAGACGGGGAATGGGGACACTTCTGCGCGGTGGCCGGGTCCTCGACCCGGCCACCGGCTTCGACGGCGTGGCCGATGTGCGGCTCGACGGTGGCAAGGTGGCCGCGGTCGGTACGGACCTGGCCGCGCCGCCGGGCACCGTTGTCATCGATGTCAGCGGGCTCGTGGTCGGGCCGGGGTTCGTGGACCTGCACAGCCATGTGCATTCGATCGCCGGGCAGCGGCTGCAGGCGATGGACGGGGTGACCACGGCGCTCGACCTCGAGGCCGGGCTGATGCCGATCGAGCGCGCGTACGCCGAGGCCGCCGCCGCCGGGCGGCCGCTGAACTACGGGTTCTCCGCGTCCTGGGGCACGGCGCGGGCGCAGGTGCTGGCCGGGATCATGCCGGACGCGCAGATCGACAGCGGGCTCGACGTACTCGGAAACCCGCGCTGGCAACGCTCTTCGTCGCCGAAGGAGCTGGCCGCCTGGCTGTCCCTTTTGGAGGGTGAGCTGGCAGGAGGCGCGCTGGGCATCGGGATCCTGATGGGCTACGCGCCGCTGACCGAACCGGCCGAGTTCCTCGCGGTCGCCCAGCTGGCCGCTCGGGCGGGCGCGCCGACCTTCACTCACGTGCGCGAGCTGATCGAGGTCGATCCGGCCACGCCCATCGACGGGTCGGAGGAGATCATCGCCGCGGCGGGCGAGACCGGCGCCGCGATGCACCACTGTCACGTCAACAGCACTTCGGGGCATCACGTCGAGCGGGTGCTGAAATCGCTCGACCGCGCGCGGCGCGAGGGTTCGCGGGTGACCGTCGAGGCCTACCCGTACGGTGCGGGCAGCACCGCGATCGGTGCGGCGTTCCTGGAGCCGGATCGCTTGCGGATGAAGGGACTTCGCGCGTCGAGTGTGCTCATGCTCGAGTCCGGCGAGCGCATCGCCGACGAGGCGCGGCTGCGGGAACTGCGCGGTCTCGACCCCGGCGCGCCGTGCATCCTCGAGTTCCTCGATGAGCGTGATCCACGCGAGAACGCGTTGCTGCGCCAGGCTTTGGCGTTTCCGGACTCGATCGTCGCCAGTGACGCGATGCCGGTGTACTGGCCGGATGGCAGCCAGGAGAGCACGAAATGGCCGCTGCCGCCTCGCGGGACCACGCATCCGCGTACGGCGGGGACGTTCTCGAAGGCACTGCGCTTGATGGTGCGCGAGGCCGGCGTGTGGACCTGGCTGGAGGCGTTCCGCCGGTGTTCCTACCTGCCCGCGCGGGTCTTGGACGACGTCGCGCCCGCGGCGCGCGGCAAGGGGCGGCTCGACGTCGGCGCGGACGCCGACCTGGTCGTGCTCGATCCCGCGAAGATCACCGACACCGCGACGTACACCGACTCGACGCGGCCTTCCGTCGGCGTCCGGCATCTGTTCGTCGGCGGGGTTCCCGTTATCTCGCAAGGAGAAATGCTCGTCGACGCGTATCCGGGCAGCGCGCTGCGGGGTGAGCCGCGATGAGCCTGCTCGACGACATCGAGACCTTGGTGCGGTGCGAGTCGCCGTCGTCGGACCACGCGGCGGTCGCCCGCAGCGCCGAGGTCGTGGCGTCGCTCGGCCGTCGGCTGCTGGGCGCCGAACCGGAGCGCATCGTCACCGGCGGTGTCACGCATCTGCGGTGGCGGTTCGGCGGTGACCCGAGGGTGCTGCTGCTCGGGCACCACGACACGGTGTGGCCGACGGGTTCGCTGGAAACGCATCCGTTCGAGGTGATCGACGGTGTGCTGCGCGGGCCGGGATGTTTCGACATGAAGGCCGGGGTCGTGATGGCGCTGCACGCCGCCGCGGCGCAGCCCGACCGAACGGGACTGTCGATCCTGATCACCGGCGACGAGGAGGTCGGCTCGCCGTCCTCGCGCATGCTCATCGAAGAGGAGGCGTGGGGCTGCGACGCGGTCTTCGTGCTGGAGGCCTCCGCTGACGGCGGCGCGCTGAAAACCCGCCGCAAGGGCACTTCCCTGTACTGGATCGAGGTCGACGGCCGCGCCGCGCACGCCGGGCTCGAACCGGAGAAGGGCTGTAACGCCGGAATCGAGATCGCGCACCAGATCCTCGCGGTGTCGCGGCTCGGTGACGCCGAGCGGGGCACGACCGTCGTGCCGACCGCGCTGACCGCGGGCACGACCATGAACACCGTCCCGGCCGCCGCGAGCGTGTCGGTCGACGTCCGTGCCTGGGACAGCGCGGAACAGGAGCGCGTCGACGCGGCGATCCGGGAACTGCGGCCGGTGCTGGACGGCACCCGGGTCCGCATTGCCGGCGGGATCAACCGGGCGCCGCTGGAAGCCGAGTCGTCACAGGCGTTGTTCGACCTGGCGTGCACGCTGGCGAAGGAATTGGGCTTGGATCCGCTCACCTCGGCCGCGGTCGGCGGGGCGTCGGACGGGAATTTCACGGCGGGCATGGGGGTTCCGACGCTCGACGGGCTCGGCGCCGTCGGCGGTGGCGCGCACGCCGACCACGAGCATGTGCTCGTCGAAGAGTTGCCTCGCCGCACCGCGTTGCTGACCGAGCTGGTGAAAACCGTGCTGGCTCAAGGTAATCCGTATCCAGCGACGAAGTCGGCCGGTGATTCTGGTGCGGGACAACGGTGACTCGCCCGGCGCGTCCCGAAAGGATGGTCAGGTGACCGAACTTGTGATGAACGCGCCGGAGCAGGCGGCGGACACCGCGGCCGCGACTTCGGGAGTGACCGTTCGCGAACTGGCCGAGGTGCCCGATCTGACCGCGGTGTGCCAGCTGTTCGACTCGATCTGGCAGCGGGAGGAGCCGGGCGCCGGGCCGGTGACACCGGAACTCCTGCGTGCCATGGTCTCGTCGGGCAACTACGTCTCGGGCGCCTTCGACGGTGGCGAACTGCTCGGCGCCTGCTTCGGGTTCTTCGGCAGCCCGGCGAAAAGCGCGCTGCACAGCCACATCGCGGGCGTTTCGGCGAAGGGCATGGGCAGGGGACTGGGGTTCGCGCTCAAACTGCATCAGCGTGCCTGGGCGCTGCGCCAGGGCGTCACCGCGATCTCGTGGACGTTCGACCCGCTGATCCGGCGCAACGCCTACTTCAACCTGACCAAGCTCGCCGCCGATCCGGCCGTCTACCTGCCGAACTTCTACGGCCGGATGCGCGACACCATCAACGGGACCGGCGACACCGACCGGCTCATGGTCACCTGGGACCTCCTGAGCGACCCGGTGTGCGCGGCGGCGTTCGGCGAGCCGCGGCGGGCGCTGCCGTCCGGTGAGCCCGTGCTGCTGGCCGATGCCGGCGGCCGTCCGGTGGTCGCGTCCGCCGACACGCCCGTGGTGCTGGTGGGGATCCCGCCGGACATCGAGGCGGTGCGCCGGGCCGACCCGGAGCTGGGAACCGCGTGGCGCGTCGCGCTGCGCGAGGTGTTGCACGGCCTGATGGCGGACGGCGCCAGGGTCGTCGGATTCGATCGTGCCGGCGGGTACGTGGTCTCGAGGGAGCAGTCGTGAAACTGACCGGTGTGGAAGTCCTGCGCGTCAGCATGCCTTTGGTGGCGCCGTTCCGTACCTCGTTCGGCTCGCAGGACGCGCGGGACATCCTGCTGCTGCGCGCGGTGACGCCGTCGGGGGAGGGCTGGGGCGAGTGCGGCGCGATGGGCGCGCCGGTCTACTCGTCGGAGTACACCGACGGGGTCGAGCACGTGCTCGAGCACTTCCTGGTGCCCGCTTTGCTGGGGGCCGGCGAGATCACCGCGAACAAGGTCGCGCCGCTGCTCGCCAAGTTCAAGGGCCACCGGATGGCCAAGAGCGTGCTGGAGATGGCGGTGCTCGACGCGGAACTGCGCGCGCACGACCTGTCGTTCGGCACCGCGCTGGGGTCCACAAAGGACAGGGTGCCCTGTGGTGTCTCGGTCGGGATCATGGACTCGATCCCGCAGCTGCTCGACGTCGTCGGCGGCTACCTCGACGCCGGGTACCTCCGCATCAAGCTGAAGATCGAGCCGGGCTGGGACGTCGAGCCGGTGCGCGCGGTCCGTGAGCGCTTCGGCGACGACATCCTGCTGCAGGTCGACGCGAACACCGCGTACACGCTCGCCGACGCCCCGCTGCTGGCCAAGCTCGACCCGTTCAACCTGCTCCTGCTGGAACAGCCGCTCGAGGAGGAGGACGTGCACGGCCACGCCGAGCTGGCCAAGCACATCCGCACCCCGATCTGCCTCGACGAGTCCGTTGTGGACGCCCGCTCGGCCGCCGACGCGATCCGGCTCGGCGCGTGCCGCGTGGTCAACATCAAGCCCAGCCGCGTCGGTGGTTACCTCGAAGCCAAGCGGGTGCACGACGTCTGCGCGGCGAACGGCATCCCGGTCTGGTGTGGCGGGATGATCGAGACCGGACTGGGCCGCGCGGCCAACGTCGCGCTCGCCTCGCTGCCCGGGTTCACCATGCCCGGCGACACGTCGGCGTCCGAGCGCTTCTACCGCCAGGACATCACCGAGCCGTTCGTGCTCGACGGCGGCCACCTGCCGGTGCCGACCGGGCCCGGACTGGGCGTCTCCCCGATCCCGGAGCGGCTCGCCGAGGTCGTCACCCGAAAGAAGTGGCTGACTTCGTAGCAGCCGACGAATCCGGTGTTAGATTTCGTCGGATCGGACCAATCGGGTCCGCTGTGACGGCGATTACGTTCGGATGGTGCTGACACCGGTGCCGGGAAAGACCCACACGAGCCTGGCGCGCGTCCTCGACGACCTCGGGGACGTGCTGCTGGAGCCTGTCGCGGGGGTCCGCGGGTCCTCCGGCGTGGGCGGCGTGGTCATTCACGACCCGTTCGACACCTCGGAGTTCCCGGCCCGCGCGATCGTGCTCGGCGTCGGCGTCCGCGAGCCCGACGAGGTGATCGACCTCCTGCGCGAGTGCGGTGTGCGGGGCGCGGCGGCGCTGGTCGTCCGCCTCCCGCTCGACCCGTCGCCCGCGGTCCGCCGCGCGGCCGAGAAGTCCGGCGTCGCGCTGCTCGGCCTCACCGCAGGCGCGTCGTGGGCCCAGCTCGCGGCGTTGCTGCGCACCCTGCTCGCCGAGGGCGACGTCGGCGGCGACGCGCAGACGCTCGGCGGGATCCCGTCCGGTGACCTGTTCGCGCTGGCCAACGCGATCGCGTCACTGCTCGACGCCCCGGTGACCATTGAGGACCCTTCGTCACGGGTGCTCGCCTTCTCCGGCCGCCAGGAGGAGGCCGACGAAGGCCGCATCGAGACGATCCTCGGCCGCCAGGTCCCCGAACGGTATACGCGAGGCCTTGAGCGCAACGGCGTATTCGAGCGGCTGTACCGAGGCACCGCGCCGGTCTACGTCGACCCGGCCGAGCAGGAGTTCGAGATGCCGGTGCCCCGCGTCGCGCTCGCGGTCCGCGCTGGCGACGAGATCCTCGGCTCGATCTGGGCCGCGGTGCCGGGGCCGCTCAGCGAGCTGCGCACCCAGGCGCTGATCGACGCGGGCAAACTCGTCGCGTTGCACATGCTGCGGTTACGCGCGGGCGCCGACGTCGAGCGCCGCCTGCGCGCCGAGCTGGTCGGCACCGCACTGGAAGGCGGAACGGCCGCGCCCGAGGCGATCGCCAGACTCGGCTTGCTCGGCCAGCCCGCGATAGTCCTCGCGATGGGCCTGGCCGGCCTCGGCGACGACGACGTCCGCCGCGTCGCCGACCGCCAGCGGATCGCGGACGCGCTGGCCATGCACCTGGGCGCGGTTCAGCCGCGCTCGGCGGTCGCGCTCGTGGGAGATGTCGCCTACGCGATCGTGCCGATGCCTGTGGCCGATTGCCGGGACCGGTCGGTCCGGCTCGCGTCCACGTTCCTGGAGCGGACCGGGCGGCGGGTCAGTGCGGCGATCGGGATCGGCCCGCTGGCACCGGACGGACCGGGCTTGCGGCGGTCGCGTGATGGCGCTGATCGGGCTTTGCGGGTGCTGCTGACGAACGGCGGCTCGCGCCGGGTGGCGACGGTCGAGGATGTGCACGTCGACGCTCTGATGCTCGAGCTGGCCGATCTGGCGGCGGCGCGGGGCGATGTCGCGGCCGGGCCGGTCGCGCGGCTGCTGGACTACGACGCTCGGCATCAGTCGCAGCTGGTGCATACGCTGCGGTGCTGGCTCGACGCTTTCGGGGACGTGGTCACGGCTTCGGCTATGGCCTTCGTACACCCGAACACTTTCCGGTACCGGTTGCGGCGGCTGGCCGAGGTCGGGGAGATCGACCTCGACGACCCGGGGCAGCGCTTCGCCGCGATGCTCCAACTACGCCTGCTGCCGCAGCCCGGGCCCGATCTCCCGACGAGCCCCGACGAGCCCTAGCGGGGACCTGAGCCTGGATGAAGGGAGCCTTCATCCAGCTATGCGTGATGAAGGGAGCCTTCATACAGCGCGGGGTGGATGAAGGGAGCCTTCATACACGCTGCGTCGTATGAGGGGAGCCCTCATACAGCTGGGTCTGTATGAGGGGAGCCTTCATCCGGCTATGCGTGATGAAGGGAGCCTTCATACAGCGCGGGGTGGATGAAGGGAGCCTTCATACAACCGGGGTCTGCCCGGGCAGTCCACAAAGGACGCCAGCGTCACCCTTCGCCCCCCGATGTCGCTTTCGCACGAGGTCGCGGGCGACCTCGGACGGAACGAACGGGGCTTGTGTGTCGCTCAGCGTCGCGAACGTGGTTTTTGTGCGTCCGGGCGGCCTGGAGCGGGGCAAGCCCAGGCCGAAGGCATGGTCCCGGTCACCGGGACTAGTGCGGACGGCCGGAAAATGCACTGACGGTTCGTGTGCTCGTACGAACCCTGACCTTCACCGGATGTTCAGACTGAACGCCACGCCTTGCGCCGCAAGGGATCCGGATGAAGGAGCCGCCGATGACGCCGGTCCAAGCGGGGAACACAGCGGAGAACACAGCCGGGAGCGAGCAGGACACGGCCGAGCTGTGGACCACCCGGCGGGTCAACCGGACCGCGTTGCTGACCATGGTCGTGATGTTGTTCGCCTGGTCGGTGGACTACGTGGACCGGTTCTCGATCAGTATGGCGCTGCCGTTGATCGGGCAGGAGTTCCAGGTCGGCAAGACCGAACAGGGCTGGCTCATCACCGTCTTCGCGCTCGTTTACATGGTTTGCCAGATTCCTGCCGGGTATCTCGCGGACCGGTTCGGGTCGCGGGGGCCGATGCTGGTCACGCTGATCATGTGGTCGGTGTTCACCGCGCTTTCGGGAATGGCGGGCACTTTCGGGCTGCTGTTGGTGATTCGCGGGTTGTTCGGGGTGTGCCAGGGATGTTTCCCGGCGGCTTCGATCAAGGCGATCGCCGAGCGGACCACGCCGGAGAACCGGGCGACCACGACCGGGGTGATGATGGCGGCCGGTGGGGTCGGGGCGGGGATCGCGCCGCTGATCGTCGGGCCGTTGCTGCTGGCCGTCGGGTGGCGGCACACGTTCGTGTGGATCGCCGCCTGCGGGGTGATCCTGGGTGTCGTGGTGTGGGCGATCCTGCCGAAGCCGCTGCCTGCCAGGCTCAGTGAGAATCGCAAGGAAACCCAAGCGCCGCAGGGAATCTCGCGTAAGCAGGTGCTGCGGTCACCGATGATCTGGAAGTTCGCGCTGCTGTTCTGCGTGAGCAACATGCTCGCCTACGGGCTGGTCACCTGGGTGCCGAGCTACCTGGTCGAGGTGCGGCACCTGCCGCTGGACCAGACCGGTGTCTACGCGGCGATCCCCATGCTGGTGGGCATCGGCACCACGATTCTCGGCGGCTGGTTGTTCGACAAGTACTTCCACGACAAGGCGCGCTGGTACCTGGCGGTGGTGTCGATCGTGACCGCCGTGCTGCTGGCGCTCATGGTCAACGCCGGCGGGACCGTCGAGTTCACCGTGTACGAGACGCTCGCCGTGGGGGTGTCGAGCCTGGCGACGATGGCCGTTTTCGGGCTTCCGCTCCGGGTTTTGCCGCCCGCGGTGGCCGGGCTGGGCGCCGGGATCATGAACTTCGGCGGGCAGGTGGCCGGTGCGATCGCACCGGTGGTCATGGGGTTGCTGGCCGATCACTTCTCGTTCACCGCCGCGTTCGGGTTCCTCATCGTCACCACCGTGCTCACCGCGGTCGTCGCCTTCTGGGTGCCGCAGCACGCGGGCCAGTTCAGCTTCCGGTAAGTCCGCAAAGGAGTTTCAGATGCACGAGATCTTGGCCCGCGCCGAGGAAGTGGGCGTCCAGGTGTGGCTGCATGCCGAGGAGGTGGACGGGCCTGGCCGGATCGGCATCGGCGAGAGCGAGCCGGTGGTGACCGCGTCGGTGTTCAAGGTGCCGATCGCGCTGGAACTGGCGCGTCAGGCCGCGGCGGGCGAACTCGACATCGCCGAGCCGGTGACCGTCCAACCTGGACACCCGACGCCGAGCCCCTATGGCCTGGCGACCTTTCAGCACGAGGTGACCATGTCGTGGGCCGACCTCGCGGTGCTCATGATCGGCATCAGTGACAACGTCGCGACCGACCTGATCCTCGCCAAGATCGGCATCCCGAAGGTCGCCGAGCTGCTCAAGACGCTCGACCTGCCCAACACGATCATCACCAGCGACTGCGCCGACCTGCTCGCGACCATCGGAGAGGACCTCGGCGAGACGTACCTCGACGACGAGCTGCTGCTCGCGAAGCTGCCCGTCGAGCGGCTGCTCAAGCTGCGTGCCTTGGACCCCAAGCAGAACCGCGGGACCACGGCCGAAGAGATCACCAAGCTGCTGAGCCTGATCTGGCGTGACGAGGCCGCGCAGCCACAAGCGTGCGCGGACGTCCGGCGCTGGCTGGGACTGCAGGTCTGGCCGCACCGGCTGCGCTCCGGCTTCCCGGACGACGCGGTCAAGGTCAGTGGCAAGACCGGCACGCTTCCGTTGGTACGCAACGAAGTCGGCGTCGTCGAATACCCGGACGGCGGCCGGTACGCGGTCGGCGTCTTCACCCGCGCCGTCGATGGCCGCGCCCGGGTGCCGGAGCGGGACGCGTTCATCGGATTCGCCGCCGCGCGGGCCGTCGGCCTGCTGCGCTCGGCCTGACAAAGGAGAATCAGTGTCGAAACTGCACGAAATCGGGACCTGGCTGGAAAACCGGCTGCCCGGGCTGCTCGCCGAGAACCAGGTGCCCGGCGCCGCCGTCGCCGTGTACGCGGGTGGCGAGCTGGTCGAGGCCGCCGCCGGTGTGCTCAACCGGAACACGGGGGTCGAGACGACCACCGACTCGGTGTTCCAGATCGGCTCCATCACCAAGGTGTGGACGACCACGCTGGCCATGCAGCTCGTCGACGAGGGCAAGCTGGACCTCGACGTCCCCATCCGCACCTACCTGCCGGGCTTCACACTCAAGGACGACGAAGCCGCCGCTCGCGTCACCACACGCCAGCTGATGTGCCACACCGCAGGCTTCGAGGGTGACATCTTCACCGACACCGGCCGAGGCGACGACGCCGTCGAGAAGCTGGTCGACAGCTTCGGCGAGGTGCCGCAGCTGTTCGCGCCCGGCGAGCTGTTCTCCTACAACAACGCCGGCTACTGCGTGCTCGGCAGGCTGATCGAAGTCTTGCGGGGCAAGCCGTTCGCGGACTGCCTGACCGAGCACCTGGTCACCCCGCTCGGCCTGACCCACGTGGCGCCCAGCCCGTACGAGGCGGTCCGCTACCGTGCCGCGCACGGTCACGTCCAGGCCGACCCGGACGCCGAACCCGAGCTGGCGCCCGCCTCGGTGCTGGCGCCGTCGAACGCGCCGGCCGGATCGATGCTCGCCATGCGCCCGCGCGACCTGATCGCTTTCGCCGCGATGCACCTGCGTGACGGCGAAGGCGAGAACGGCACCCGCGTGCTGAGCGCCGAAAGTGCCCGCGCCATGCGGGAAACCCAGATCCAGGTGCCGAAGACCGGCCTGGTCGGCGACACCTGGGGACTCGGCTGGACGCTCTACGACTGGCCGGGCGGCCCGGTGCCGGGCCACGACGGCGGCACGATCGGCCAGAGTTCGTTCCTGCGCATCGTGCCAGGCAAGGACGTCGCGGTCGTCGTGCTGACCAACGGTGGCAACGTGATGGCGGTCGCCCAGGAGATCCTCGGCAAGGCACTGTCCGAACTGGCCGGTGTCGAGATGCCCGCATTGCCGGTGCCCGACGCCGCCGCACCGCGCATCGACGCCACCCGCTTCGTCGGCGAGTACGCCTCGGCCGTCGATCGCACGGTGATCAGCCAGGATGAGGACGGCAGGGTCTGGATGGAGAAGGTGCCCCAGGGCGTCTTCGAGGACGTGCTCGTGCCCGACAAGGTCGAGCTGGTCGCGTTCGGCGAGAACACGCTGATCCCGCTGAAGCCGATCCAGGGCATCTACGTCCCGCAGTCCTTCATCGGCGACGACGGCGAAGGCCGCGCGCTGCTGCTGCACGCCGTCCGCGGTGTCCGGCGGGTGACCGCATGAGCACCGTCGAAACGCAGATCGCCCAGGTCTTCGCCGACGCGGGCGCGCAAGGCTTCTTGTACGCCAGGGAAATCGGCGGCCACGCCGAGGTCTCCGTCGGCGGGGACGACCAGGTGGTGCTGGCGTCCGTGCTCAAGATCCCGGTCGGTGTCGCCTACGCCAGGGAGGTCGTCGCCGGACGCCTCGACGAGACCGCGCGCACCAAGGTCGGCGCGCGGTACCGCGTCGGCGGCATCGGCACCGCGGGCTGCGCCGACGACGTCGAGATGAGCTGGCGTGACCTCGCGCTGCTCATGCTGACCATCAGCGACAACGCGGCCACCGACGTGGTGTTCCACCGCGTCGGGCAGGAAGCCGTCGACCAGGTGCTCGCCGACCTCGGGCTCGGCCGGACCAGGATCCTCGGCTGCTGCGAGGACCTCGGCAAGTCGATCCTCGCGGACCTCGGCGCAGACGAGAACGCCGACGAAGAAGAGGTGCTCATGGCCGCCACGCCCGAGCAGATCTGGAAGCTCGCCGTGCTCGACCCCGCGCGCACGACCTCCTCCACCCCCAGGGAAATCGCCCGGCTGCTCGAAGCGATCTGGACCGACGAGGCCGCCGAACCCGCGGCGTGCGAACGGGTCCGCTCGATCATGGCCAAGCAGGTCTGGCCACACCGGCTCTCGTCCGGGTTCGGCGACGAGGTCCAGGTCGCCGCGAAGACCGGCACTCTGCCCGCCGTCCGCAACGAAGCAGGCGTCGTGTCCTTTCCGGACGGCCGCCGGTTCGCGGTCGCCGTGTTCACCCGCGCCGAGTCACTCGCCTTCCGCCTGCCCGCGGTCGACGCCTCCATCGGCAAGGCCGCCCGCCTCGCCGTCGACCACTTGATCGGAGCAACCCGATGATCCGTACCTGCGCCGCGGTGGTCGCGGTGGTGGCGCTCGTCAGCGCCTGCGGTACCGGTTCCGGTGACACCGCGAACCAGAAGCCGGTGGACGGCAAGACGTTCAGCTTCGGCCTCGGCTCCGATCCCGGCAACCTCGACCCGCACATGAGCGTGCTCTCGGTGACCGGCCAGGTCGCCCGGTTCCTTTACGACACCCTGATCGACGTCGACGCGGACGGGAAGCCCATCCCGAGCCTCGCCGAGAAGTGGGACGCGACGACCACCACCGCGTCGTTCACCCTGCGCCCCGGCATCACCTGCTCCGACGGCTCGCCGCTGACCGCGGCCACGGTCGCCGCGAACATCGGCTTCGTCGGCGACCCGGCGAACAAGTCGCCGATGCTCGGCGTCATGATCACCCCCGGCACCAAGGCCACGGCCGATGAGGCGAGCCGCACGGTCGTGGTGACCAGCGGCGCGAAGGACGCCTTCCTGCTCCGCAACGTCGGCAGCCTGGCGATCGTGTGCGACAAGGGGTTGAAGGACCGCAAGCTCCTCGCGAAGGGGGAAAGCGGCACCGGCATGTTCGCCATGTCCGAGCTCGTGCCGAACGACCACTACACGCTGACCCGCCGCAAGGAGTACACCTGGGGACCCGGCCAGTGGAAGGCCGAGCCGGGCCTGCCGGACAAGGTGAACCTCCGGGTGATCTCGAACCTCACCACCGCGGCCAACCTGTTGCTCTCCGGTGAGCTCAACGCCGCGGCCATGCCGGGGCCCGACCGCCAGCGGCTGGAGGCGCGCAAGCTCTTCCACGCCGACTTCACCACGGCGATGGGCGAGATCTTCTACAACCAGGCCGAGGGCAGGCCGGGCAGTGACGAGGCGGTGCGCCGCGCGCTGACCCAGGCACTCGACCTCCCGCAGCTCGCCAAGGTGCTGACCGCGGGCAGCGGCAAACCCGCGCAGGGCCTGGTCACCGCCGAACCCGCGGTCTGCGCGGGCGACAGCGTCAAGGGGACACTCCCCGCGTTCGACCAGGCGGCCGCGAAGTCCACATTGGACGCCGCAGGCTGGAAGGCCGGACCGGACGGCATCCGCGCCAAGGGCGGCAAGAAGCTCGCCATGACGGTCCTCTATGGCACGCAGCTCGGCCCGACCATGGCGCCGACGGCCGAACTGTTCCAGCAGGCGTGGAAGGCGATCGGCGCCGACGTGACGCTCAAGGCCGTCGACAGCCCCGGGCTTTCGACGCTGCTTTTCGGCACCGGCGAATGGGAGGTC
Source organism: Amycolatopsis xylanica (assembly GCF_900107045.1). GTDB lineage: Bacteria > Actinomycetota > Actinomycetes > Mycobacteriales > Pseudonocardiaceae > Amycolatopsis > Amycolatopsis xylanica. Next base: position 513,292 of record NZ_FNON01000004.1, on the reverse strand, counting down.
TCGCTCGGCCCGATCGGGCTGACGCTGCCGAGCATGGCCGTGCCGTTCATGTCCGGCCCGTCCGCGCCGGACGGGACCAACTTCGCGCACATCAAGAACCCCGACTACGACCGCATGGTCACCGAGGCCGCGGCGTCGCCGGGCGAGGCGGGCTGCCCGACTTGGCTGGCTGCCGAGACCGCGCTGTTCAAGAAGCTCGACGTGGTGCCCTACACCAATGCCGTCGTCCCGTACTTCGGCAGCGGCGCGAAGTTCGTGGTCAGCCAGGCCAGCATCACCCCGTCGTCGATCCGGATGTACGCGTCATGACCACCTGGCCGGGCTTCACCGCCCGGCGCGTCGGGCGGTTCGCCGTGTCGCTGTGGGTGCTGGCCACCGCCGCGTTCGCGATGATCCACCTGGTGCCGGGCGACCCGGTCCGCGCGTCGCTCGGCATGGGCGCCCCCGCCGAGCTGATCCGGGCCCGGCGGGCGGCGCTCGGGCTCGACGATCCGCTGTGGCTGCAGTACGTGCACTACCTGCGCGGGCTGTTCACCGGCGAGTTCGGCACCTCGATGGCCAGCGGCCAGCCGGTCGCCGACGTGATCGGCGACCGGCTGCCCGCCACCCTGCAGCTGTCCGTGCTGGCGTTCGCGCTGGTCGTGGTGGTGGCGGTGCCGCTCGGCGTGCTGTTCGCGGTGCTCACCCGCGGCGGCAGGCGCCGCGGTGGCGAGCTGGCGTTCACCTCGGTGAGCGTCGTGCTGGCCGCGATCCCGGAGTTCCTGCTGGCGGTCGGGCTGGTCGCGGTGCTCGCCGTCGGCTTCGGCTGGTTCCCGGTGGCGGGCAGCGCGGACGCCGCGTCGTACGTGCTGCCGGTGCTGGCGCTGGCGATCGCGCCGGCCGCCGTGCTCTCGCGGATCGTCCGGGTCGAGGTGCTTTCGGTGCTGGACAACGACTTCGTCCGCACGGCGCGAGCGAAGCGGCTGCCGGCGTGGAAGGTGTACGCGCACCACGCGCTGCCCAACGCGCTGACCGCTTCGCTGACGCTCGGCGGGCTCATGCTGACCGGCATGGTCGCCGGGACGGTGCTGGTGGAGAACGTGTTCGCCTGGCCGGGGCTCGGGTCGACGATCGTGGCTTCGATCGTCGGTAAGGACTATCCGCTGGTGCAGGGGATCGTGCTGGTCTACGGCGCCGGTGTGCTGCTGGTGAACCTGCTGGTCGACGTGCTGCTCGCGGTGCTCGATCCGCGTTCGACGATTCGGGAGGCCTGAGATGAACCGGATCCGGGACGCGGCGCGGACCCCGGTCGGCGCGTGCGCGGCGGTGCTGCTGGCCGTCATGGTCGCGCTGGCCGTGGTCGCGCCGATGATCTGGGGAGACGCGGCCTCGGTCGTCGACACCGACGCGATCGCCCAGGCGCCGTCGGGAGCACACCCGTTCGGCACCGACGCGCTCGGCCGCGACATTCTCTATCGCACGCTGGTGGCGACCAGGATCTCGGTCGCGCTGGCACTGCTCGTGACCGTGATCGGCCTGCTGGCCGGTCTCGTGCTCGGCATGCTGCCGACCGTGCTGCCGCGGCGGGCCGCCCGGCTGCTGGTCTCGGCGGTCAACATCGCGGTCGCGTTCCCGGGGCTGCTGCTGGCGCTGTTCCTCGCGGCGATCATCGGCGTCGGCACGCAGGGCGCGGTCGTGGCGATCGCGTTCGCCATGGCTCCCGGGTTCGCCAGGCTCGTGCAGACGCTCTCCGCCGGTATCGCCGGGCGGGATTTCGTCGCCGCGGCAAGGGTTTCCGGTGTGGGCAGGCTGCGGCTGCTGACCAGGCACGTGCTGCCGAACATCGCCGAGCCGCTGGTGGTGAACGCGACTATCGGCGCCGGTTCGGCGCTGCTCGCGTTCTCCGGGCTGTCCTTCCTCGGCATCGGCGTGCAGGCGCCGGACTACGACTGGGGCAGGCTGCTGCGCGAAGGTCTCGACGGCGTCTACGTGAACCCGGCCGCCGCGCTCGCCCCCGGCGTCGCGGTGGTGCTGGCCGGGCTGGCGTTCAACCTCGCCGGTGAGACCGTGGCCGCCGTGGTCGGGTTGCGCACGCTGACCTCGAAGCGCAAGGCGGGCGAGCCGCCGGAGCCGCACGCGCCAGCCCCGGCCGTCGTGGCGGGGGAGAACCCGGTGCTCGTGGTCGAGAACCTGCGGGTGGCCTTCCCGAGGCAGGACGGCTGGACGGAGCCGGTGCGCGGCGTGAGTTTCTCGGTTCAGGCCGGGGAAGCGGTGGGCGTGGTCGGCGAGTCGGGCTCGGGCAAGAGCCTGACCGCGCTGGCGGTCTCTCGCCTGCTCGAGGCGCCCGCCAAGGTGACGGCCGACCGGCTCGAGTTCGACGGGACACCACTGGAGTCCACTTTGGACAGGGTGCTCGGCACCTCGCTGGCGATGGTGTTCCAGGACCCGATGTCCTCGTTCAACCCGACCCGGCGGATCGGCTGGCAGCTGGCCGAGGTTTCCCAGCAGCACCAAGGGTTCACGCGCAAGGACGCGCTCGCCCGCGCGGTGGACCGGCTCGCGGCCGTGCGGATCCCGGACGCCGTGCGGCGGTCCCGGCAGTTCCCGCACCAGTTCTCCGGCGGCATGCGCCAGCGGGCCATGATCGCCATGGGCCTGATGGGCAAGCCGAAACTGATCGTGGCCGACGAGCCGACCACCGCGCTCGACGTCACCGTCCAGCGTGAGGTGCTGCGGCTGCTCACCCGCACGCGCCGGGAGGAGGGCGCGGCGATCCTGCTGATCAGCCACGACATCGCGGTGGTGTCGCAGACCTGCGAACGCGTGCTGGTGATGTACGCGGGACGGGTCGTCGAGGACCTGCCGACCGCCGGGCTGCCGGGCAACGCGCGGCATCCGTACACACGGGCACTGCTGGCCACCAGTGTCGACTTGACGACAGATCGGGACGCCCCGCTGATGGTGATTCCCGGCCGCCCGCCGGAGCCCGGCCGGATGCCCGAGGGCTGCGCGTTCGCCGACCGCTGCCCACTGGCCGAAGACCGCTGCCGAACCGAGGATCCGGTGCTCACCGGGAATGGACACAAGGTCGCCTGCTGGGTGGGAGGTTCGGTATGAGCGAGCTGAAGTTCGACGCCGTGAGCGTGCGCTACGGCGAGCTGGCCGTGGTCGACGAAGTCAGCCTGACCGTCCCGTCCGGTCAGGTCGTCGGCCTGGTCGGCGAGTCAGGGTCCGGCAAGTCGACGCTGTCGCGGACCGCCGTCGGACTGGTCGCGCCCAGCGCGGGCGCGGTGCTGCTCGACGGTGTCGACGTACGGAAACTGCCCAGGCCACAGCCGGTCCGGATGGTGTTCCAGGACCCGTATTCCTCGCTGAATCCCCGGATGCGCATCGGCGACGCCATCGCCGAGGCGATGCCCCGGCGGGCACCGGGCAAGGCGGCCGAGGTGGCCAGGCTGCTCGATCTGGTCGGGCTCGACCCCGACCGGGCCGGGCAGCTCCCGGCCCACTTTTCCGGCGGGCAGCGGCAGCGGATCGCGCTGGCCCGTGCGCTCGCAGGCAACCCCAAGGCGTTGATCGCCGACGAAATCACCTCGGCGCTCGACGTCTCCGTGCAGGGCGCGGTGCTCAACCTGGTCCGAGAGCTGCAGCGGCGCTTGGGCCTCTCCATGCTCTTCATTTCGCATAACCTCGCGGTAGTCAGGTATGTCAGCGATTTCGTCGCCGTGATGTACCAGGGCCGCATCGTCGAGGCGGGCCCCGCCGAGCAGGTGCTCACCGACCCCCAGCACGAGTACACGCGAGAACTTCTGGACAACCACATCCCGACCGTCGCTTAAGGAGACAGCCGTATGACCCGGCGCCTGACCACTGATGACCTCTACGCGCTCGCCTTTCCCCAGCAGCCGGCGATCGCGCCCGACGGCAGCCGCGTCGTGTACGTGCTCCGCACCGCCGATCGCGAAGCCGACGCCACCGTCCACACGCTCTGGCAGGTCGGGATCGACGGCGGCGACGCCGTCCGGCTGACCACGGGCAAGGCCGATCTGGCCCCCGCGTTTTCCCCGGATGGCGCCAAAATCGCGTTCCTGCGCGAGGGGAACGTATGGCTGTTGCCCGCGTCGAGCGGCGAACCGGAGCAGCTGACCAAGCTGCCACTCGGCGCGGGCACGCCGGTGTGGAGCCCGGACGGCACGAAGATCGCCTTCACCGCGCCGATCGACCTGGCCGCGGCCGAGGGCGAGGACGACGCCGCCCGCGAGCGGCGAGCGTCCGCCCCGGTGGTTGTCGAGAAGCTCGGATTCAAGGCCGACGGCGCCGGGCTGGTGCGGACCATCCGCACGCACCTGCACGTCGTCGACGTCGCGTCGGGCGACGTCCGGCAGGTCACCGAAGGGGACTGGCACGCGAGCGACCCCGCCTGGTCACCGGATGGAAAGCGGCTCGCGTTCGCCGCCTCGATGGACGACGACGCCGACCTCACGTTCCGCTCCGCCGCGTACGTGGTGGCCGCCGACGGCTCCGACGACCCGCGCCTGATCGGGTCCGGCACCGGGCAGTGCGGCGTGGTGAGCTGGACCGCCGACGGCGCCGCGTTGCTGGTCGTCGGCGCCCGCACCACGGAGACCGGGCACACCGAACTCCTCCGGGTGCCGCTCGACGGCGGCGAGGCCGTCAGCGTGACCGCACCGCTCGACCGCAACCTGATGCCGGGCGGCCCCGGCTACCCCGGAGCGCTGCCGCGTGCGCTCGAGGACGGCTCGGTGCTGTTCTGCGTGCGCGACCGCGGGCACACCCACCTCTACACGACCACCGATGCCGCACCACGCCGGATTCTCGGCGACGCGACGACCTCGGTGTCCGGTTTGGACACCGCGGGCACCACCGCGGTCGCCGTGCTGGCCACGCCGGAGTCCTATGGCGAGATCGTCGCCGTCGACCTGACCGACCGCACGATCACCCTGCTCACCTCGCACGGTTCTGCACCTGAGGGTGTCGAGCTTTTCGTTCCGCAGGAACGGGAATTCGCCATCTCCGACGGCACGACCGTGCACGGCTGGCTGGTGCGCGACCCCTCGATCGAAGGGCCGCAACCGCTGCTGCTGGACATCCACGGCGGACCGCACAACGCCTGGAGCGGTGTCGCCGACGCGATCCACCTCTACCACCAGGAGCTGGCCGCGCGCGGCTGGGCGGTGCTGCTGCTCAACCCGCGTGGCAGCGACGGTTACGGCGAGTCGTTCTTCACCGGCGCGGTCGGGCAATGGGGCACGGCCGACGTGAAGGACTTCCTCGAGCCACTCGACGATCTCGTCGCCGAGGGCGTCGCGGACCCGAAGCGCCTGACCGTGTCCGGGTACAGCTACGGCGGCTACATGACCTGCTACCTGACGAGCCGCGACAACCGGTTCGCCGCCGCGGTCGCGGGCGGCGTGGTCAGCGACCTGACCAGCGTGGCCGGAACCTCCGACTTCGGGCGCTTCATGGCCGTCACCGAAATCGGCGCGAACCCGTGGGAAGACCGCGAACTCTACCGGCGCTCGTCGCCGTTCGACGGGGTCGAGCAGGTGCGCACGCCGACGCTGATCGTGCAGGGCGAGGAGGACCACCGCTGCCCGGTCGGGCAGGCCGAGCAGTGGTTCGCCGCGCTGCGTGAGCGGGACGTGCCGACCGAGCTGGTGCGCTACCCCGGCGGCTCGCATCTGTTCATTTTGGACGGTCGCCCGTCGCACCGGATCGACTTCAACCGCCGGATCGCCGAGTGGGTCCAGCGGTACGCGGTCGCGCCCGGCGCCACGGTGCGCCGCCCGATCGACGCGGCGCACTGGCAGCGGCGGCTGACCGCGCTGGCGCGCAAGCACGGCGTTCCCGGTGCGGCACTGGGGATTCAGCGTGACGGTGAGCCGATCTGCCTGAGCACAGGCGTGCTGAACACGGCCACCGGCGTCGAGGCGACCCCGGACTCGGTGTTCCAGATCGGGTCGATCAGCAAGGTCTGGACCTCGACCGTCGCCATGCAGCTGGTCGACGAGGGCCTGATCGGGCTCGACGCGCCGATCGTCGACGTGCTGCCCGAGCTGCGGCTGGCCGACCCCGACGTGACCAAGCAGGTCACCCTGCGGCATCTGCTCACGCACACCAGCGGCATCGACGGCGACGTGTTCACCGACACCGGCCGCGGCGACGACTGCCTGGAGAAGTTCGTCGAGCTGCTCGAAGACACCGCGCAGATGCATCCGCTCGGCGCGACCTTCTCCTACTGCAACTCGGGTTTCGTGCTGATGGGCAGGCTGATCGAGAAGCTCACCGGCAAGACCTGGGATCAGGCGATGAGCGAGCGGATCTTCGCACCGCTCGGCATGAAGAGCGCGACCACGCTGCCGGAAGAGGCGCTGATGTTCCGCGCCGCGATGGGCCACGTCAAGGTGGACGGGGAGATCCGGCCAGGGCCCGCGTGGGGACTGCCCCGTTCGGTGGGCCCGGCGGGGCTGATCACCGCCTCGGTCCAGGACGTGCTGGCGTTCGCGCGCCTGCACTTGAACGGCGGCAAGGCGCCCGACGGCACCCAGGTGCTGAGCGAGGACTCGGTCGCGCTGATGATCGAGAAGCAGGTCGAGTTGCCCGACAAGCACAGCATCGGCGACTCGTGGGGTCTCGGCTGGATCCGGTTCGACTGGGGCGGCGAGCCGCTCTACGGCCACGACGGCAACACGATCGGGCAGTCGGCGTTCCTGCGGATCCTGCCGTCGCAAGGCCTGGCGGTCACCCTCCTCACCAATGGTGAAGGCGCCTCGGACCTCTACCGTGAGCTGTACGGTGAGATTTTCGCCGAACTGGCAGGCGTCACGATGCCCGCACAGCTGGAGCCACCCGTCACACCATCCACAGTGGACTCATCACGGCATTTCGGCGTCTACGAAAGGGCTTCGGTCACACTCGAGGTCTACCCGGAAGGTGACGTCGTGCGGATGCGCCGCACCGCCACCGGGCCACTGGCCGCGCTGGTGCCAGATCCTGTGGTGGTCACCGATCTGGTGCCGGTCTCCGACGGTCTCTACGTCACCCGCGAGCCGGGCACGCGGTCCTGGATGCCGGTGGTGTTCTACGCGCTCCCGACGGGGGAGCCGTACGTGCACCTCGGTGTCAGGGCGACGCCGAAAGTCGCTTGACCGCAAGGGTTCGCGGGTGCCACGGCACCCGCGAACCCTTGCTAGGCCGAGCGGGTACGCGAGTTGCTCCGTTCCGGGGATCGGCCGTCGCGAGTACTCCGATTCCACGTACCGTGTCTCCGGCGGAGGAGGCCTCAATGACGAATCGCTACTCGTGCACGGTCTGCACCGGAACCTTTGATCAGCTGCCGCCGGCCGCGAAACCGGCGTGCGCGCACGGCGGGGACATGGTTCCGATTCCTGTTTTCGACGGCGCGCCGACCGGATGCTTTGATCGCACCAGGTTCAACGGCTCGGTTTTCACTCGGCAGAACTTCGTCTCGTCACTGGGACGCGGACGGTTCGACTGCCAGTACGACCAGCACGCCGGTGTCATGGAGATCATCATGAAGATCGACATCGGCGCAGGCGACGTCCCGCAGGCCGAACAGCAGGCGCTGGCGGCGAAGTTCAAGAACCGCGTGCCCGCGTACTGGAACGGCAAATGGACCTTCCGCTGCAGGCGGCCTGGCTGGACGGACCTGCCACCGGTCACCTGCCGGTTCCGGGTGGAGATCGTTCCGCCAGGCCAAAGTCACTTCACGCTGGCGTTGTCCCGGCCGAAGGAAGACCCGGCCAAGGTGCAGAAAGGACGCCCGATCTACCTGCGTGAATGCCGGGGCTTCCTGTCGCTCAAGCAGGTGATCACCGGTAATCCGCAAGCCAGGGATCAATTGGATCTCCTGGATTTCCATCTGGACGACTTCGCCCATGTCCTCGCGGCGCAGATCATCACCATGCATGAGCGAAGACGGCTTCAAGCGGTGTTGGAATCCATGTGGAACATTTTCCACCTGCCCTTGCGGGTGCGGCGCGACAATGAGGACACCACCATCGAGGCGATGATGAGCGCCCTGTTCCTGGGATTCGACGGTGAGATCCCCACCATCCTCGCCGACAAGCTCACCGATTTCTCCAAGATCGCGGGCCGCCGGATGCCGGGGACCCGTCCGGTGCCGATCATCATTTCCCCGCCGGGGAACAAGATCGTGGAGAAACGGGAGGACTGGGACGCGCAGGCCAGACGCGTGGTGGAGTTCCTGCAGAAGCTTCCCGACGGGAACACGATCCAGCTGGGCTCGCCGATCCCCGAGGCGGTCACGCTCACCATCCGGATCGACGAGGAGCTGGAGCAGAGCGAGCTCAACGACCTCCAGTACAACGTCTCCGTGCACGAGTTCGGCCACATGCTGGGGCTGCCCGACGAGTACGAGGATCCGCCGAACTCGCCGAACGCCAAGCCGGAGGACCGCGCCAAGGCGACGGTGAAGGCCGAATACCTCAAGCTCTGCCAGCTGGCGGGCCTCGCGGCGCCGAACTTCCCCTCGCACACCTCGAGCATGATGAGCGACGGCATGACCGTGCTTCCCTTCCACGCGATGTCCGTGTGGGACGCGCTCTGCAAGATGACCCAGCCCTACCTCGCACCGCATCACTGGGAGATCCGCCCGGTCTGATGGTGGTGCCAGCACCACCATCGAGCCGCCTGGCTCGTCCACTGTGGTCGTCCCGGATCCTTCCTAGCCTTCTGGGCAGAGGATTCGGGACCGACCACAGGAGAGATTCGCGTGATTCGCATCGCAGGTGTCAGCAAGACGTACGGGAAGGGCGCCAACGCGGTCCACGCGCTTCGCGACGTCTCCTCCCTGTTCCCGCCGGGCACCTTCACGGCGGTGATGGGCCCGTCCGGGTCCGGCAAGAGCACCTTCCTGCACTGCGCGGCCGGGCTCGACCGGCCCGACGCAGGCTCCGTCCAGCTGGGTGACGTCGATCTCGCCAAGCTGAACGAGCGCAAGCTCACCGAGCTGCGCCGCGCGCGGATCGGGTTCGTCTTCCAGGCGTTCAACCTGATCGGCTCGCTGACCGTGCGCGACAACATCCTGCTGCCCGCGCGGCTCGCGGGCACCAAGGCCGACCAGGGCTGGTTCAAGCAGGTCGTGGCCGAGGTCGGCCTCACCGACCGGCTGCACCACCGGCCCGGCGAGCTGTCGGGTGGCCAGCAGCAGCGCGTCGCCATCGCCCGCGCGCTGGTGACCAGGCCGGACGTCGTCTTCGGAGACGAGCCGACCGGCGCGCTGGACACCACGACCGGCGGTGAGGTGCTGTCGCTGCTGCGCCGCGTCGTCGACCAGCACCAGCAGACCGTGATCATGGTCACCCACGACCCGGTCGCCGCATCCTACGCCGACCGCGTGGTGTTCCTGGCCGACGGCAGGCTCGTCGGCCACCTCGATCACCCGACCGCGGCCGCCGTCGCCGACCGGATGACCCACCTGGCCGAGCAGGGGGCCGTCCGATGCTGAGCCTCGCGATGAAGACACTGCGGGCGCGCAAGGGCGCGTTCGCCGCGGCCTTCCTGACCTTGCTGGTCGCGTCCACCCTGATCACCGCGTGCGGCCTGCTGCTGCAGACCGGCATCGCCGGCGGTGTGCCGACCGAGCGCTACCGCGGCACCGAGGTGGTCGTCACCGCCGACCAGTCCTTCCACACCGAGAAGCCGAAGAAGGACCGCTTCGAACCCGACACCCCCGACTCGCCGGATCAGCTGAAGGAACGCATCCGCCTCGACCCGGCGCTCGCCGCGAAGCTCGCGGCCGTGCCCGGCGTCCGCGCGGTCGTGCCGGACGTGTCGTTCCCCGTGACCCTGGGCAAGCAGACGCCGGGCGCCCCGGTGCTCGGGCACGGCTGGGACAGCGCGCAGCTCACGCCGTTCGAGCTGAAATCGGGCAAGGCTCCGCAGCGTCCCAACGAGATCGTGGTCGGCCAGCGTGCGGGGCTGAAGGTCGGCGACACCGTCGACGTCCAGGTCAACGACGCCCCGGCGCCGTATCGGGTCTCCGGTGTGGCCGAGCCGTCCGGCGGCGAGTTCGCCAAGCAGGCCACGGTGTTCTTCACCCCGGACCGTGCCACGGAACTGGCCGCGACCGGCGGCCGGGTGGACGCGTTCGGCGTGCTCGCCAAGCCGGGCACTTCGGTGGACGCGCTCCAGGAGTCCCTCGAGAAAGCGTTGCCGGCACATGGTTTCGAGGTCCGCACCGGCACCGACCGCGGCGCGGGCGAGTTCATCGACGACGGCAACGCGCTGGCGCTGCTGCTGGCTCTCGCGGGGTCGTTCGGCGGCATCGCGCTGATGATCGCGGTCTTCGTGGTCTCCAGCACGCTCGCGCTTTCGGTCCAGCAACGCCAGCGCGAGATGGCGCTGCTCCGCGCGATCGGCACCACGCCGCGCCAGCTCCGCCAGATGGTCAGCGGCGAGGCCTTCGTGCTCGGCCTGCTCGCCGCGGTGGTGGGCTGCCTGCCCGGGTTCCCGGTCGGCAAGTGGCTGCTGGAGATGTTCCAGGGCTTCGGCATGGTGCCTCGTGAGGTCGAGCTGGTCAACGGCCCGCTTCCGGCGGTGGCCGTGGTCTCGGCCCTCGTCGTCGCGGCGGTGCTCGCCGGCCTGAGCGCGGTCCGCCGCGCGGCCAAGATCCGTCCGACCGAGGCACTCGGCGACGCCGCCACCGGGCGCACCCTGATCGGCAAGGGCAGGCTCTTCACCGGCTTGGTACTGGCGGCGGGCAGTGTCGCGCTGCTGATCGCATCCGCGTTCCTGAGCGGGGTCGCGGCGGCGGGCGCCGCCAGCGGCGTGGCGATCCTGTTGATCATCGCGATCGCCGTGCTCGGGCCGGTCGTGGCCAAGGTGATCGCCTTCCTCGCGGCGCCGCTGATGCGCCGCTACCGGGTCGGCGGCTACCTGGCGAGTGCGAACAGCACCACCAACGTGGGCAGGCTGGCGGGTTCGATCGTGCCGCTGGTGCTGGCGATCGGCTTCGGCTGTGTGGCGATGTTCGTCCAGACCACGCAGGTCCGGGTGGCCGAGGAGAGCGGCAAGACGAGCATCACGGCGGACTACGTTTTGACCGCGCCCCAAGGCATCCCGGCCTCGGTCCCGGCCGAGATCGCCGCTGTCCCTGGCGTTTCGTCGGTCACGTCACTGCGCCAGACCCAGCTGAAGGAGGAGCTTCCCCCGGGCACCGAGTCGATGAACGACGCGATCGACACGATGGTGGTCAGCCCGGGTGACCTCGGGAAGACCCTGGACCTGCGGCCGTCCCAGGGCGACCTGACGAAGGTGCGCGGCAACGACATCGCGGTGTCCGCGGCGACCGCGTCCTCTTTGGACGTGTCGCTGGGCGGCTCGGTCAAGCTGCGCCTGGGCGACGCCACGCTGGTGGAGGTGCGGGTGGTCAGCATCTTCGAGCGTGAGCAAGGGCTGGGCAAGATCGTGGTCGACCGGGCTTTGGTGGCCGGTCACACGAACAGCCAGCGTGACGACCAGGTGCTGATCAAGGCCGACGCCTCGGCGCTGCCGGTCCTGAAGGCTCAGTTCCCGGATCTCGTGGTCGCCGACGGCGCGTCGGTCGAGGCAGCGCGGACCGGTGCCTTGCGCGCCAACATGTGGATCAACCTGCTGGTGGTCGGGATCATCATGCTCTACACCGGCATCGCCGTGGTCAACACGCTGGTCATGGCCACCGGCGCCCGCCGCCGCGAGTTCGCGCTGCTCCGCCTGGTCGGCGCCACCCGCAAGCAGGTCCTCCGCACGACCCGCTGGGAAAGCGCGCTGGTGGTGGTCTCGTCGATCATCCTAGGCTCCGCGGTGGCGGCCGCGACGCTGGTCCCGATCAGCATCGCGCTCAGCGGCTCCCCGATGCCTTACGTCCCACCGGCGCTCTACTTCGGACTGATCGGCATCGTGACGGTCCTGGGCTTGGCCGCCACCGAAATCCCGGCCCGCCTCGCCCTCCGCCTCAAGCCCGTCGAAGCGATCGGCATCAAGGAGTAGCCCGCCATCGGGGTCGTGAGTGTTCCGGCCGGTTCTAACCGGCCAAAACACTCACGACCCCTGGTCTCCGGTGGCAGTCGCGGGCGAGGCGTTCCCCTGCCGAACCCAACGCAGTAGGTCAAGCGTGAAAGCCTGCGCGAGTGGTACCTCTGCTCCGTTAGACGCAGCGGAGTTACCACTCGCACAGCACCTTTGCCCTTCCCGTACACATGTTTGCCTGTCGCATACGGATTTTTGCCCACTGCGCACGCGAGTTTGCGTTTCCCGCGCGGCACCCAGACTGAGGTCGTGAGTGTTCCGGCCGGTTCTAACCGGCCGGAACACTCACGACCCCTTTAGGCCACGACGGCCATGCCGTGGGCGCCGCCGTCGGCCGCGAAGGTGTTGAGCACGGACAGGCCGTTGACGTCGATCACCGTGACGGTCCCCGAACCCGAGTTCGCGACGAAGGCGAGCGCGCCATCCGCCGTCGACCGGATGCTCAGCGCACCCGCCCCGATCGGAAGCCGCTTCAGCAGTTCGAGTGAGCCGGAGTCGTAGATCCGCAGCATCCCGTCACGCATGACGAGCCCCTCCGGTCCCGCCGAGGCGGGCACCTCGGAGACCAGGAGCCTGCCGGACGCGGTCGCGTGCACGGCCGTGACCGGCTCCTCGGTCTCGACGAACCGGGTCACCACGTCCTTGGCCGTGTCGATCACGAACAGGCCGTTCGCCTCGGTGCGGTCCGCGCCGCTGAAGACCGGGCCCGCGACGATGACCCGGTCGTCCAGCGCCGCGATGCCTTCGGTGCTCGGGACCTCGACGCGGGCGGTCATCGTGCCCCCGACGAGGTCGACCACCGAGACGAACGGGGTCTCCTTGTTGGCCGTGTAGAGCTTGGCGCTGTCCGGGGTGATCGCGAACCAGTGCGGGCCGTGGGCGTCGACCGGAATGCGGTCGAGGATCTTGCGGGTGGCCGGGTCGATCATGAGGATCGCGCCGGTGCGGCCTTCGCCGGACTCGACGGCGACGTAGAGGTTGTCGGTGGCCGCGTCCCACTGGAGGTCGTGGGGGCCGTGGTCGGGCGCGATGTCGATGACGTCGATCACCTTGCGGGTTTCGGCGTCGATCACGCTGATCAGGCTGGCGCGGCCGGAGTTCTGGAAGTACCAGCCCGACTTGTACGTGTGGCTGACGTAGATGAGCCCGCGCTCGGCGTCGAAGCAGGCTTCGTGCGGCTCGGGTGCGATGTCGAGCGTCTCAAGGCGTTCTCCGGTTTCGGTGTCGAGGAAGACGAGGGTCGCGTCGCGCTGGCAGGCAATGGCGAGTGTTGTCATGTCTTCGAAGCTAGGAGCGATCCCGGATTATCACCAGTGCAACGTTGTCAATGAGTAGTTGCACCTGTGATAATCGGCGACATGGAGCTGGACATGAACCTGGTCGTCGCGCTGGACGCGTTGCTGCGCGAGAACAGCGTCACCGCGGCGGCCGACGCGCTGCACACTTCGGCGCCCGCGATGAGCCGGACGCTGGCCAGGCTTCGCCGCGTGCTCGACGATCCGCTGCTGGTACGCGCGGGCCGGACGCTCGTGCCGACGCCGCGGGCGCAGGAGCTGCGGCCCGAGGTACGCGCTCTCGTCGAACGCGCGCGGGCGGTTTTCGCGCCACCGCAGGATCTTGATCCGTCCACAGTGGAACGCTCGTTCGCCATCCAGACCAGCGACGCTTTGCTGTCCATGGTCGCTGCCCCGCTGCTCAGCGACATCCGCCGCCATGCGCCGGGTATCACGTTGCGGTTCCGTCCGGAGTCCATGGAGGACACACCGGCCTTGCGCGAGGGCGCGATCGACCTCGAACTCGGCGTCATCGATCACGTCGACCCCGAGATCTTGACCGAAACGCTGAGCACTTCGACGATGACCGGCGTCGTGCGCGCGTCGCACCCGCTGGCGAAAGGCAAGGTCACCGCCCGCCGCTTCGCCGACGCCGACCACGTCGTGGTGTCCCGCCGCGGCCGCACCCGTGGTCCCATCGACGACCGTCTCGACGATCTCGGCCTGACCAGGCGCGTGGTCGCGGTGGTCCCCACCTACTCGGCCTCGATGTTCCTGGCCCGCGACACCGACGTCGTCTGCCTCGCCGCGTGCCGGATCGGCGCGGACTGGGTCGAGGCGCTCGGCCTGCGCACGATCGAGATCCCGCTCGACCTCCCGCCGATCGTCGTCGGCATGGCCTGGCACCCCCGCAACGACGCCGACCGAGCCCACCGCTGGCTCCGCGAGCGCGTCCGCGCCGTGCTGGCCGACTAGACGTCCTTGATGAGGATCGCGCGGGTGTAGAGCAGATCGAACCCTTGGCGCTGCACGTTCTCCTGCGACTTCGAGCCCGGCTGAGTGGTGACGACGGCGAGATCGCAGCCCTCGGCGTCGGCGAGCCTGGTCGAAAGCAACGCGGTCTGCACGCCGTGCCGCCGATGGGCTGGCAGGGTCGCCGCCCCGGTCAGCTGCGCGATCCCGTCGGTGACCCGGAATCCGCCGCCGCCGGCCACTTGGCCGTTCCGGAGCGCGAGGTAGCGCCGGACCCCGACGGCCGCGAAGTCGCGCATGGCGTTCTCGATGGTCTCGCGTGGGAAGGCCTCATGGGAGGCGACGCCTTGGCTGTCGGCCTCGGCGAAACTGTCGGCGACGACCGCCAGCCACAGTCCGACATCGTCGGTTCGCCGGACCTCGACGCCGTCCGGGGTGACGCGGTCGCGTGGCGGGCCGAGCGCGAGACCGAGGACGTTCTCGAACGAGACGAGCCGGTACCCGTGCGTGGTCAGCTGCTCGCCGACGGCCGGATCGGCGAGCTGGGAGAGTTCGACCTGGACGGGGGAGCCGTGCTCGGCGAACGCGGCCTCGACCTCGTCGAGCACGGGGACGCCGCCGAAGCCGAGCCCCGCGACCTTGTTGAACGGCGAGTCCGGCTCGGCGAAGCTCGCACTGCCGCCGGCGACCGGCAGCACGAAGCCGCGCCCGTCGCCCCGTCGCCGGTGAGCGGCCTCGCAGGCTTCGGCCATGAGCCGGGCCTCGGCTCGCTCGATGCGCTCGGCGAGCGCGATGTCGCAGAACAGCGGCACGGCTTTCCCTTCGTCGGTGGCGTGCCTACTGTGCCGGAGACCGGGCCACGGCGAAACCGGATTTTCCAGCAGAATTGAAAAACCGCCGAAAGAGCACACACAAAACCCGCACAAAAAACGCACAGGGCGAATTTTTGGTCACCTATTCGGATGACGACAGGTGATCATGGAACGTTCCTGTCGCACTGGGCGGTTAGGGTGAAATGCGCGCGTTCGTGATGAGGACGAGAGTCGCCAGAAAACACCACACCGCACCATTCCGGACCTCGTCCACCGTGAAACGCCCAACCTGAAAGCAGGATCTTGCCATGGCTCATCCGCATGCCGTGGCCATCCCGTCCGCGGCGGGGATCACCGCGTCGGTGTTCCCGGCGCCCGCCACCGCGATCCGCACCAACGATCCCGTTGCGGTGGCGGGAATCCGCGAGTTCGCCCGCTACCAGGCCGCCGCCGCGCGGACCATCGCCGCCATGATCCTGGGCGCCCCCGCGCCCGCCACCCCGTGCCTGATCGAAGGCGCGCTGAACGCCGCGACCGCGTGGCGCTACCGGGTCGCCGAGCAATCGGGGGAGACCGGGCTCCCGCGGTACCGCCTGCCGTTGACCACGGCCAGGTACCGGCGCATCGGCCACGTCGGCAAAGCCAGGGAAGGCGCCATCTGGCACGAGCCGACCGGCACCTACTTTGGCGGCCTCGCCACCCCGGCCTACCACACACTCGGCCTGTTCGGCCGCTACGCCGCCACCCGGTTCGCGGAGGCGGAATCCTGCCGTGACACCTTGCGCAACCAGCTCACCCTCCACAATGGAGCCATCATCGCCGGAGGTGCGCTGCTCCGCCGCGCGGCCGCCGCGGACGTGGCGGACCTGGTCAGCCGCAGCGCGGCGTTACGCGGCGAGACAGGGAAAGCCGAGACCGGCGGCAATGCGATGTACGCGGTCAGCGCCCCGCCCGCCGACTCCGAGGCGATCAACGAGGCGGCGGCCTCCGCGCTCGCGGACGCGTTGAACGCCGCGGCGGACAGCGACATCGATACCGCGAGCAGGCTCTGGGCGCTCGGCGCGTACTGCCTTTACCAAGCGCCGCGGACGGCTCGTGGCGCCGACGCGGCCTGCCGGGTCGCGCTGGCCGCGCTCGGCGCGGTCGCGCTGCGGCGGATTCCTTGGCTGCCGCACGACATCGACCTGCGTGCGCAGGTGCTGGAGCAGGCCGTCTTCGTCGAGCAGCTGATCGCTACGCACCACCGTCACACGGGGTTCGTGACTGTCGCGTCCGGGTAGCGAGGATGGCGTGTGGTGGGCTGGCCGGTGTGGGCTTGGCCGAGTTCGATGGGTTGCTGGGGTCGTGAGCGTTCCGGTCGGTTCTCTTTGGCTGGAAAGTCAGACGTGGCGTGGTCTGGTGGCGAGTTGATGTTCGCGAGTGGACGAATCTGGACGTTGTGCGGCCAGATTCTTCCGTTCGCCGCGGCTAGCCACCTGCGGGGAAGGTCAGGCCGGTTGACTGAGTAGGAAATGGGTCGTTCAACGCCGCAAATCCCCCACAGTCAACCGGCTTGACTTGTGGGCTGGGGGTCGTGAGTGTTCCGGCCGGTTAGAACCGGCCGGAACACTCACGACCCACCCACGCAGGCCCCTTGCGCGCGCCCGATTTGGTGAGGGAGGCCCTCACCCAGCCGGACTGGGTGGGGGAGGCCCTCACCAAATCGAACTGGGTGGGGGAGGCCCTCACCCAGACGCGCAGACACACCACATTTAGCCTTGCGCGCAAAGAGAACCCCCCGCAACCCTCACGACCCCCCGCGCAGGTAAGAGAAACGAGAGCGAGTGGTGACTCTGCTGCAGCCAACGCAGCAAAGTCACCACTCGCGGCTAAGCCGAACCGGCCGAACTTACTTGTTGGTGCCGGGGGTGAGGACCTTGTCGATCACGAAGACGGTCGCGTTCTTCGTGGGGATGTTGCCGCACAGGATCTTCGCGCCGTTGACGGTCAGGTTGTCGCCGCTGCCCTCGATCTTCAGCGTGCCGGCCTTGGTGTCGAGCGAGGTCAGGGAACCGGCCGCGGCCAGGCCCTTGGCGTCGTAACGCTTGCCGACGACGTGGTACTGCAGGATCGGGGCGAGCTGGTCCGGCTTGCCTGCCAGCTCGGCGAACTTGGCGTCACCGAGCGCGGCGAACGCGGGGTCGGCGGGCGCGAAGACCGTGATGGCTTCGGCGCTGTTGAGCGTGTCGACGAGGTTGGTGGCCTTGACGGCGGCGACCAGCTTGGTGAGCAGGGGGTTGGTCGACGCGGCCGAGGCGACCGGCTGCGGGCCCATGGAGTCGAGGGAGCCGGGCGCGTTTCCTTGCGGGAGCTGGGAACACGCGGGGCCGAAGACGTCGGCGTTGGTGGTGACGCCGGACGCGGCCGCGGACGAGGACGGCGCGGCCATCGACGACGACGGGGCGGGGGCCGGTGCGCTGGAGTTGCCGCTGTTGGAAGCCGTGTCGCTGCCACTGCACGCGGTCAGCGCGAGCGCTGCGATGGCGGTGATACCGATGCCAGCGGTACGGAGCTTGTTCATGAGTGCCTCATTCGGTGATTGGTGGTGCTCTCGCAGGGGATTCGGCGCCCGGTCGGACCCGGATTGGTCCTTTTCGAAATTTCTTTTCAGGCGCCCGTCAGGGTGGCGCTGTGCCAGCCGGTCGCGCCGTCCGGTACGGTGCCCGCGCGGGCGTCGGTCTGGGTGTAGCCGGATTTGTCGGTGGCGCGGCAGAAAACCTGGTGGACGCCCTTCGGGATCTGCACCTCGGTCCACCACATCCGCCAGGTGTTGATGTTGACCTCGTGCGACAAAGTGGTTTCCTGCCAAGGGCCTTGGTCGACCTTGACCTCCACCTTCGCGATCCCCGTGTGCTGCGCCCACGCCACCCCGGAAAGCCGGACCGTCCCGGCCGTGACCGTGGCGAAGCCGCGATGTGAGTCGATGCGCGATTCGGTTTTGATCGGCGCCTGCTCGGCCCAGCCGCGTTTGAGCCAATACGACTGCCGTGATTTCCAGGTGGTGACCTCGATGTCGACCACCCATTTCGTGGCCGAAACGTACCCGTAAAGACCGGGCGTGACCAAACGAGCGGGGAAGCCGTGTTCGAGCGGCAGCGGCTCGCCGTTCATGCCGATCGCGAGCATCGCGCCGCGCGTGCGGTCCCGTGCGGCGGCGACCGGCGTGCCGGAGGTCCAGCCGTCGACGCTGGTGCAGAAAAGCTGTTCCGCGCCGGGCTGGATGCCCGCTTCGTCGAGCAGGTCGGCCAGGTCGACGCCGATGAAGTTCGCAGTGGACACATAGTCGCCACCGACCTCATTGGACACACAGGTCATCGTGATCGTGCGCTCCACCAGCGGCCGGTCGCGGATGTCGTCGTAGCTGTACCGCATCTCCTTGCCGACCATGCCGTGCAGGCGCAGGCTCCAGTCCTCCGTCCGCACCTGCGGCACGGTCAACGCGGTGTCGACGCGGTAGAACCGCTGGTTCGGCGTGAGGAAGGCGGGCGTGCCGAGCTTCGCGAAGTCGGCGTCGGCCGGGATCGCGGGCGCCGAACGCGCGGGCACGAGCTTGCCGACGGCTTCCCGTGACGCGGTCGCGTCGCGGGTCGAGCTGATGAACTGCCCGCCCAGCCCGGCGACACCGGCGCCCGCCACCACGCCCGCGCCGCTGATCAGGAACGCACGCCGCGAGTTCCCGGCCTTCTCACCGGACTCGGTCTGACGGTAGATCCTCGGTGCTTTACCATGCAGGAAAAGGAATACGGCCACACCGGTCACCACGCTCGCCAGCGGAGCGAGCAGCGCGACCGTGCCGAGGTTCGGCCGCGAGTACACCGCGACACCGCCGACAAGTCCGAAAAGGACGATCACGGTCACACCGGGCGCCGTCGAGCGCGCCGACAGCACCCCGGCGAGCGCCGCGACCCCGATCATGGTCAGCGCCATGCCGCCGAGCAGCACCAGCTTGTCGTAGGTGCCGAACGTGCGGACCGCGAAATCCTTCAGCTCGACGGGTGTGAGGTCGATCGCGCCGTTGCCCACCGCCAGATAGGGCGACGCGCTGACGTTGATGAAGCCCGCCACCAGATGCCCGGCGGCGAGCGCGGCCGCCAGCGCGAGCACCCCGGTCGCGGCGGCGGAGAACAAGCGCAGCCGGGGCGGCGCGCTTTCGGTTCGCTGGTGGGTCATGCGGGGCATTCGGCGCGCCGGGCACCCCGTATTGGTCGCTAGGCCGATCAGGTGACGTGCAGCTCGGCCAGAATCCGCTGGGCCGCGCGTACCTCCTCGACCGGCGAGCCCGAGAGCGAGACCCGGACGCTGTCCCCGATTCCTTCCTTGAGCAGGAAGCCGAAGACCAACCGGAGCTGGCGGCGCCGCGCGGCCGTCGTCGCGTCGCCCGCGACTTCGAGGTGCAGCGGGTAGTCGACACGGCGCGCGAGTTGCCGATACGCCGACGCCATCACCAGCGGATCGGTGTGGTGCACCGAGACCGTGAGATCGCGGAAGTCGTGCGCCTCGAACAATGCGCAGGTCTGGGCGGCGGCCTCGGCCAGCGCCTCCGGGGTGGCACGGCCGTATTCCGCCACCAGCCGCCAGTCGAGCGCTCGCGCGGTGACACCGACGTGGACCGGGATTCCCGCCGTGACCAGGCCCTCCACCGTTTCGGCGAATTCCTCGATGTCGCCGGGATTCACCCGCACCGCGGCGCAGGAGGCGTCGAGCGCGGACAGCAGCCGCCAGCGCTGGAAGCCCGCGTCCGCGACGACCGGGAGCGGCGATCCGGCCACGATCGAGGGCAGCGCGCCCGCGCCGTCGGCCGAGGACACCGCGACCCGCACCAGCGCGCACCCGGCGTCCGCGAGCGTCTCGATCTGGCCCAGTGCCTCCGCCGAGGAGATCACCTTGGCCTGGACCGCGACCGGTGCGCCGCCGCCGACGGGCAGCCCGCCGACCATGACCTGACGGGAAGCCCGGCGTAGCGCGGCCGTCATCGGCCCACCGGCTGTCCTAAAAGGATAGTCTCACCCGCCGGTCCCATTTCCACTTCGACAGTCACCGCTGAACCTCCCCGTTTCGGCGACGGTGACGTTAACACCGTCGCCGGGTAACCTGAAGTCCCACAAGAGTGCTGGTGGACGCCACTTTCTTCACTCGAACAGCGGACAGGGCACACCATGGGTAGCGGCATTTTCCCGCTCGGCTGATTTCAGGCCCCGAGAAACGATCAACTGTCGTTTTCTTGCTCCATTAGTGAGCGCGGAATATCAACATTTGTGCGGCTCGAGTGCGTTTTCTGGGCGAACCGGGCGTTTCCATTCCGCCGCCTTCGTTGTCACCCGTTGGTGACCGGCGAAGGGCGTAGGCGACGATTGTGCGTGGCAGCGCGGTCCTCGCAGCGCCCGGCCCGACCGGGCGGCGGCCAGGCGCGAGCAGGGCTGTCGCGCTCAGAAAGAAGTCCAGCCCCCGGCCGTCGAAGCGGCCGGGGGCTGGACCTGTCCTACGACTGTCCTAACAGGATCAGACGTCGTAGCGGTCGAGGTCCATGACCTTGACCCACGCCGCCACGAAGTCCGTCACGAACTTCTCCTTGGCGTCATCGCTCGCGTAGACCTCGGCGAGCGCGCGCAGCTCGGAGTTCGAGCCGAACACGAGGTCCACCCGGCTGCCGGTCCACTTGACCTCGCCGGTCGCGGTGTCGCGGCCCTCGAAGGACTCGGCGTCGGCCGAGGTCGGCTTCCACTCGATGCCCATGTCGAGCAGGTTCGAGAAGAAGTCGTTGGTCAGCGTCTCCGGCGTCTCGGTGAGCACGCCCACCGTGGAGCCCTTGGTGTTCGCGCCCAGCACGCGCAGGCCGCCGACGAGGACGGTCATCTCCGGCGCGCTCAGCGTGAGCAGGTTCGCGCGGTCGATCAGCAGGTACTCGGCCGGGAGCCGGTGACCCTTGCCGCGGTAGTTGCGGAAGCCGTCCGAGGTCGGCTCCAGCGCGGCGAAGGACTCGACGTCCGTCTGCTCCTGCGAAGCGTCCGTGCGGCCCGGGGTGAACGGGACCGTGACGTCGTGGCCCGCGGCCTTGGCCGCCTTCTCCACGGCGGCGGTGCCACCGAGCACGATCAGGTCGGCGATCGAGACCTTCTTGCCGAAGGACGACTGGATCCCTTCGAGCGTGCGGAGCACGGTCGCCAGCGACTCGGGGTCGTTGACCTCCCAGTCGCGCTGCGGCTCGAGACGGATGCGGCCGCCGTTGGCGCCACCGCGCTTGTCACTGCCGCGGAACGTCGAAGCCGACGCCCACGCCGCGGAGACCAGCTGCGAGACCGACAGGCCCGAAGCGAGGATCTGCTCCTTGAGCGAGGCGATGTCGGCCGCGTCGATCAGCTCGTGGTCGACCGCGGGGATCGGGTCCTGCCAGATCAGGGTCTCCTGCGGCACCAGCGGGCCGAGGTAGCGCTGGATCGGGCCCATGTCGCGGTGCGTCAGCTTGTACCAGGCGCGGGCGAACGCGTCGGCGAACTGGTCCGGGTTCTCCAGGAAGCGGCGCGAGATCTGCTCGTAGACCGGGTCGACGCGCAGCGACAGGTCGGTCGTGAGCATCGTCGGCGGCCGGACGAGCGAGCCGTCCTCGGGGTCGGGGATGGTGTTCGCGCCGGCGCCGTCCTTGGCGACCCACTGGTGGGCGCCCGCCGGGCTGGAGGTCAGCTCCCACTCGTACTTGAACAGGTTCTCGAAGAACTGGTTGCTCCACCGGGTCGGGGTGGAGGTCCAGGTGACCTCGAGACCACTGGTGATGGCGTCGCGGCCCTTGCCGCTGCCGAAGCTGTTCTTCCAGCCGAAGCCCTGCTCCTCCAGCGGCGCGCCCTCGGGCTCGGCGCCGACGTACTCGTCGGGGTTCGCCGCGCCGTGGGTCTTGCCGAAGGTGTGACCGCCCGCGATCAGCGCGACGGTCTCCTCGTCGTTCATCGCCATGCGGCGGAAGGTCTCGCGGATGTCGCGCGCGGCGGCCAGCGGGTCGGGGTTCCCGTTGGGGCCCTCGGGGTTGACGTAGATGAGGCCCATCTGGACCGCGCCCAGCGGGCTCTCGAGCTCGCGGTCACCCGAGTAGCGCTCGTCGCCGAGCCAGGTGGTCTCCGGGCCCCAGTAGACGTCCTCGTCCGGCTCCCACACGTCGGCGCGGCCACCGGCGAAGCCGAAGGTCTTGAAGCCCATGGTCTCCAGCGCGCGGTTACCGGCGAAGATCATCAGGTCGGCCCACGAGATCTTGCGGCCGTACTTCTTCTTGACCGGCCACAGCAGGCGCCGTGCCTTGTCGAGGTTTCCGTTGTCCGGCCAGCTGTTCAGCGGGGCGAAGCGCTGCATGCCCGCGCCCGCGCCGCCGCGGCCGTCCTCGATGCGGTAGGTGCCGGCGCTGTGCCACGCCATGCGGATCATGAAGGGGCCGTAGTGGCCGAAGTCCGCCGGCCACCATTCCTGCGAGTTCGTCATCACCGCGTCGACGTCCGCGGCCAGCGCGTCGAGGTCGAGCGAGTTGAACTCGGCGGCGTAGTCGAAGTCCTCGCCCATGGGGTTGGCGACGGCCGGGTGCTTACGAAGGATCTTCAGGTTGAGCTGGTTCGGCCACCAGTCGCGGTTGCTGCCGCCCTCGGTCGGGTGCTGGATGCGCCCGTGTGCGACCGGGCACCCGCCCGCGCTCTCCACGTTCATCTCGCCGACAACGGCGTCAGGACTGTCAGACACAGAAATCCTTCCGGAATAAGGGGTGTTCAGGAACTGGGCGCGGAGGAGCAACTCGGGCACAGGCCCCAGTAGATGACCTCGGCCTCGTCGATCACGAACCCGTGATCATCGGAGGCGGACAGGCAGGGTGCGTGGCCGACCGCGCAATCGACATCGGTGATCGCGCCGCACGACCGGCACACGGCATGGTGGTGGTTGTCCCCGACCCGCGCCTCATAGCGCGCCACGGAGCCGAGCGGCTGGATGCGCCGCACGAGCCCCGCGGTGGTCAGCGCCCGCAGCACGTCGTAGACGGCCTGGTGGGACACTTCGGCGAGATCCGCGCGGACGGCACTGATGATGGAATCCGTGTCGGCGTGCGGATGGGCGTGCACCGCGTGCAGGACGGACAGGCGAGGGCGGGTCACGCGGAGCGCGGCCCCACGCAACATGCGCTCGAAGTCCGCGGTGGTGGGCACGTGACGAAGTCTGCCCTGTTTTCTTGAACGAATCAAGTCTTAGCCCCCGGCCGGGTGATCTTGGTCGCGTTTCCGCTGGTCAGAGGTCGTGAGTGGGGTGGCCGGTGCTAACCGGCCGGAACACTCACGACCCCCTCCGTCGGGTGAGCCGAGGTGTGAAGGCCGGTTTCGCCGGGTAGTCGACCGAGCATGACGCGACCTGACCACACCACCACGGACGCGGGCATCCCGGTCGAGAGCGACGAGCATTCGCTCACGATCGGTCCCGACGGCCCGATCCTGCTCCACGACCACTACCTCATCGAGCAGATGGCCCAGTTCAACCGCGAACGGGTGCCGGAGCGCCAGCCGCACGCCAAGGGCAGCGGCGCGTTCGGCCGGTTCGAGGTGACCGCCGATGTCAGCGCCTACACCAAGGCCGCCGTGTTCCAGCCCGGCACCACGACCGAGGTCCTCGCCCGGTTCTCCACGGTGGCCGGCGAGCGCGGCAGCCCCGACACCTGGCGCGACCCGCGCGGCTTCGCGCTGAAGTTCTATACCAGCGAAGGCGTTTACGACATGGTCGGCAACAACACGCCGGTGTTCTTCATCCGCGACCCGTTGAAGTTCCAGCATTTCATCCGCTCGCAGAAGCGTCGCGCCGACAACAACCTGCGCGACCACGACATGCAGTGGGACTTCTGGACGCTGTCGCCGGAGTCCGCGCACCAGGTGACCTGGCTGATGGGCGACCGCGGCATCCCGCGGACCTGGCGCCACATGAACGGCTACAGCTCACACACCTACCTCTGGGGCAACGCCGGTGGTGAGCGGTTCTGGGTGAAGTACCACTTCAAGACCGACCAGGGCGTGGAGTTCTTCACCCAGGACGAGGCCGACCAGATGGCGTCCGCCGACACCGACTACCACACCCGCGACCTGTTCGAGGCCATCGACCGCGGCGAGCACCCGAGCTGGACCCTGCACGTCCAGGTCATGCCGTTCGACGACGCCAAGACGTACCGGTTCAACCCCTTCGACCTGACGAAGGTGTGGCCGCACGGGGACTATCCGCTCATCGAGGTCGGCAAGCTGACCCTCGACCGCAACCCGACCGATCACCACACCGAGATCGAGCAGGCCGCGTTCGAGCCGAACAACCTGGTGCCCGGCATCGGCGCGAGCCCGGACAAGATGTTGCTGGGCCGCATGTTCGCCTACGCCGACGCCCACCGCTACCGCATCGGCGCCAACTACAAGCAGCTCCCGGTCAACGCGTCCAAGTCGCCCGTGCACAGCTACAGCAAGGACGGCGCGATGCGCTACACCAACGTCTCCGACCCGGTGTACGCGCCGAACTCCAAGGGCGGCCCGCGTGCCGATCCTGAGCGTCAACCCGTGGGCTGGCATGCCGACGGTGAGATGGTGCGGACGGCGTACACGCTGCGGGAGCAGGACGACGACTGGGGCCAGGCGGGCACGATGGTCCGCGAGGTGCTCGGCGACGCGGAGCGGGAACGCCTGGTGGACAACATCGTCGGCCATCTGCTCAACGGGGTGAGCGAGCCGGTGCTGCACCGGGCCTTCGAGTACTGGCGCAACGTCGACAAGAACCTGGGCGACAGCATCGAATCCGGCGTCCGCGCCAAGCAGGACGAGAAGGATCCGAAGGCGGCGAACCAGGGCAACCCGGCGCGCTCCAGCATGCAGGACAAGGCCTGACCTCGTGAGTGTTCCGGCCGGTTCTAACCGGCCGGAACACTCACGACCCCGCTGGCCCGGGATTTAGCGGGCTTTATCCCGGTCTGGCCCGTGCGGCGAGAGGGGCCCTCGGTGCGTAGTCGGCACTCGGGGAGCGGCGCGAAGGGGGTCGTGAGCGTTGCGGGCGGTTCTAACCGCCCGCAACGCTCACGACCCGCAGGCGGTGGCCACGCGCGTGCGGGCGCGCTGCGGTTGAGGGGGTCGTGAGTGTTTTCGCCGATTAGAACCGGTCGGAACACTCACGACCCCGTGTTGTTGGCCGGGTGTTCAGCTGTGGGTCGCCGGAGTGGGGAAGGCTTCCCGGGACGCCCGGCGAACAGGAGTGCCATCTTGCGTGGAAAAGTCATCCTTGCGACGTTGTCCGCGATCGTGCTGGGATTGGCCGTCGCGCCGTCCGTGGCGCAAGCGGCCGCGCAGGTGCGGATCAACGAGGTCGAGTCCAGCGGCGGCTCGCCGGGGGACTGGGTCGAGCTGGTCAACCTCGACGCCACCACGGCCGACCTCTCCGGCTGGGTGCTCAAGGACAACGACGACGCGCACGTCTTCACGATCCCGTCGGGGACCTCGCTGGCTCCGGGCGCTCACAAGGCGTTCGACGTCGAGTCGGCGTACGGGCTGGGCAGCGTCGATTCGGCGCGGCTGTACCTGCCGGGTGGGTCGACGCTCGTCGACTCGTACAGCTGGTCCTCGCACGCGAGCACCACGTATGGCCGCTGTCCCAACGGAACCGGGGCGTTCAAGACGACCACCGCGCCGACCAAGGGCGCGCCGAACGCCTGCCCCGTGGTCACCGCTGCCTGGCCCGGCGGCACGGCGGTCAGCGTCGCGGACGGCGCGAATGCCTTCGGCGCCAACCTGAGCGGGCTCTCGTTCGAGAGCGCCGGGGTGGTGTGGGCGGTGAAGAACGGTCCTGGCACGCTCTATCGCCTGGTGCCCAACGGGTCGGCGTGGCGTGCCGAGTCCGCCAAGCCGCTCCGCTTCGCCAACGGCAAGGGCGACCCGGACGCGGAAGGCGTGGTCGTCACGCCGGACGGGCTGTTCGCGGCGACCGAGCGTGACAACGGCAATGACACCGTCAGCGCGCTGAAGATCCTGCGCTTCGACCCGAACTCCACCGCGAGCACGCTCACCGCGACCGCGGAGTGGAACCTCACCGGGGACCTGCCGTCCGTCGCGGCGAACAGCGGGCTCGAAGGCATCTCCTGGATTCCGGACACTTTCCTTACCGCGCACGGGTTCCGCGACGAACACACCAACGCCGCCTACAACCCGGGCAGCTACCCCGGCCGCGGCAGTGGCTTGTACTTCGCGGGCCTGGAAGCCAATGGCACGGTCTACGCCTACGCGCTCACCCAGTCCGGCGGCGGTTTCACCCGCGTCGCCACGATCTCGACCGGGTTCGCGGCGGTCATGGATCTCGAGTTCGACGCGGCGACCGGGCACCTCTGGGCGGCCTGCGATGACACCTGCCACGGCCGCACCGCGACGCTCGACATCGACGCGCAGGGCCGCTTCGCCGCGACCGCCGTCTATGAGCGGCCGAGCGGGATGCCGGACTACAACAACGAGGGCTTCGCCATTTCACCGTCCTGCGTGGCGGGGAGCAAGCAGGTCCTCTGGGCTGACGACGGCAACGACGGCGGTCACGCGTTGCGCGCCGGAACCCTTGCCTGCTAACGGTTCCGGCCGGGTGTGTGGCCGAAGGCCTGCCTGAACACATCGATGAAGGCGCTCGGCGAGGCCCAGCCGCAGCGGTGCGCCACGGTGGTGACGGGGTGGTCTTCGGCCAGCAGCACCAACGCGTGATGCAGCCGCAGCTGGGTTCGCCACTGCGGGAACGTCATCGCGAACTCGGCGCGGAACAGCCGCGACAGGGTCCGCTCGCTGGCGCCGGCTTCGGCGCCGAGTTCGGCGAGTGAGCGGTTGTCCGCCGGATCGGCGTCGAGCGCGGCGCAGACGGCGGCCAGCCTGCCGTCTCGCGCGGTCGGCAGCCGGAGCGGCTGCTGCGGGGAGTGCCGGAGCCGATCGAGCAGCACGGCGCGGATCCGTGCGCGTTCCGCGCTGCCGTCCGACGGCTCCGTGGTGTAGGCGATGATCAGCTCGCGCAGCAGCGGGCCGACGGACAGCACGGCCGGGGTGTCCAGCTCCAGCGGGTTGTCGGACGCGGGCAAGCCGACCAGATGCAGGTCGGTCCGCCCGTAGGCGCGGTGCTCGTGCGATGTCCCGGCCGGAATCCAGATCGCGCGCGTGGCCGGCGCGATCCAGGTGCCGCTGTCGGTGCTGACGGACAGGACACCACTGGCGGCGTACACGATCTGGTGATCGTCGTGGCGGTGCCGGTCGATCCGGGCGCCGCTCATCAGCCGCCGGAGCGCGGTCGGCGCGGCGGGCTGATGGCGGGAATCCGACATAGTTTGACAGAATAGTGGAAGTCGGCCAGCTGTGGTGGCGGCAAGCTGCTCGTCATGAGCAACGGACGACTGCCGACGGTCCTGGTCTCGGCCGGGCACGCCACGGTCGACCTGTATCAGGGCCTCATCCCGGTGCTGCTGCCTTTCCTTGTGCTGGAACGGAATTACGACTACTCGGCGGTCTCCGGGTTCGTGCTCGCGGCGACCGCGCTGTCCGCGCTCACCCAGCCGCTGTTCGGGCTCGCGTCGGACCGGCTGCGCGTCCCGTGGCTCATCCCGGCTGGCATGGCGATGGCCGGGCTCGGCGCGTGCCTGGTCGGACTCGTCGACTCGTACTTCGCGACGCTGCTGGTGATCGCGGTGTCCGGGATCGGGGTGGCCGCGTATCACCCGGAGGCGGCGCGGCTGGCACGGGCGACAGGTGACGTGAGCTGGTTCTCGCTCGGTGGCAATCTCGGCTTCGCCGCCGCGCCGCTGCTCGCCGCACCGGTGCTGGCGTGGGGCGGACTTGCCGCGACGCCGGTGCTCGTGCTGCCCGCCTTGCTCGGCATCGCGGTGACCGTACCCTTGCTGCGCCAAGGGAAACGGGCTCCCGTGTCGGCCGAGACGCGAGCCGCGAACGATTGGCCTTCGTTCCTGCGCCTGACCGCGGTGACGGTCTTCCGGTCCATCGTCTACATCGGACTGAGCACCTTCGTCGGGCTGTTCGTCGCGCAACGTCCGGGCGGCTCGGCGGCCGTCACGATCGGCGCGCTGTTCGCGGGCGGTGCGGTCGGCACCGTGCTGGGCGGACGGCTGGCGCGGCGGTGGGGCCGGGTGCGCACCCTGCGGATCGCTTACGCCGCAGCGACTTTCCTCGTACCCGGCGTCGCGCTCGTGCCGGGGCTGGCGGTCTACGTGCTGGTGTTCCTCGCCGGGCTGGCGCTGTACGTGCCGTTCTCGCTGCACATCACGCTCGGCCAGGACTACCTGCCGAGCCGGGCGGCGACCGCGAGCGGCGTGACACTCGGGCTCGCGGTGTCGGCGGGCGGGGTGTTCGCGATGGCCGTCGCCGCGCTGGCCGAGGCGACTTCGTTGCGCGTCGCGCTGGCCTGCCTGACCGTGTTGCCCGCGGCGGCCTGGCTGCTCAGCCGCACTCTGCCCGAACGTGTCCACCGAAAGGAACTGCAACACCATGGCTGACCTCGTGATCGCCGGAGGCGGCTTCGCCGGGCTGTGGAGCGCGATGGCCGCGTCGCGCCTGGCCGCCGAGGCCCGGCTGCCGCTCGACGTGCTGCTCGTGTCGACCGGGCCGGACCTGGTGATCAGGCCCCGCTTGTACGAAGCCGATCCCGCGCGGATGCGGGTCCCGCTGGACGACGTGCTCGGCCCCCTGGGTGTCCGGCGCGAACAGGCGGCGGTGACCGGCGTGAATCTCGCCGACCAGTGCGTCGAGCTGGTGTTCGCGGACGGCCGCAGCGAGTGGGAACCCTTCCGGCGCCTCGTGGTGGCGACCGGGAGCGATGTGCGGCGCCCGGTCTTCGAGGGCGCGGAACTCGTGCATGACGTCGACACTCTCGGCGGCGCGACCGCACTCGACGCGCACCTGCGTGAGCTTTCGTCCGGCGAGTACACGGCGGTGGTGGCCGGGTCCGGGTTCACCGGCGTCGAGGTCGCCTGCGAGCTGGTGTCGCGCCTGAAGGCCGTCGCCGGGGGAGAGCCGGTCAAGGTGTGCCTGGTCGAGCTGGCCGACCGGCTGTCGCCCCGGCTCGGCTCGGGGCCACGCGAGGTGATCTCGGCCGCGCTGGGCTCGCTCGGCGTCGAGGTGCTGCTCGGCACCGGCATCCGGCGGGTCACGCCGGGTGCGGTGATGCTGAGCGACGGCGCGGTCATCGAGGCGCACACGGTGGTCTGGACGGCGGGCGTGGCCGCGAGCCCGCTCGCGGCGAAGGTCGGCGGCAGTCTCGACGCGCTGGGCAGGCTGCACGTCGACCGGCACCTGCGCGTGCCCGAAGCCCCGTCGGTGTTCGCGGCGGGCGACGTCGCGGCCGCCGAGACCGGCGACGGCCACGTCACGCTGCCGAGTTGCCAGCACGCGATCCCGCTCGGCAAGCGCGCGGGCCACAACGCGGCGGCGGAGTTGCTCGGGTTGCCGGTCACCCCGTTCACCGCCGAGCCGTACGCGACCTGCCTCGACCTCGGCCCGGCGGGCGCGCTGCTCAGCACGGGCTGGGAGCGGACGGTCGTGCTCACCGGCCCCGACGCGAAAACCCTCAAGCGCACGATCAACGAGCAGCGCATCTACCCGCCCACGGGCGACCGCGAGGCCATCCTCGCCGCCGCCGACCCCGACCACACCTGGGTCCCCAAGGGCTCGTGAGTGTTCCGGCCGGTTCTAACCGGCTAAAACACTCACGACCCCTTACACCGTGATGACCTGGGGGCCCGCGGCCGCGATCTCCGTGGCCAGGTCGGTGTCGAGCGCCGAGTCCGTGATGAGGATGTCCAAGTCGGCCAAGGTGCCAAAGCGGGCGAACTGGTCGTTGCCCGCCTTCGTGTGGTCGGCAAGGAGCACGCAGCGGCGCGCCGCGGAGATGGCCGCGCGCTTGACCATCGCCTCGGCCGAGTCCGGCGTCGTCAGGCCGCGGGCGACCGAAAAGCCGTTCGTGCCAAGGAAAGCCACGTCGACGTAGGTGTCGCTCAGCGCGTGCAACGCCCACGCGTCGACCGAGGCCAAGGTCCGCCCGCGGAGACGACCGCCGACCAGCATCACCGTCAGGTTCGCCCGCGTCGCCAGCGTCATCGCGATGCCGACCGAATGCGTCACGACCGTCATCTCGCAGTCGGGCGGCAACAGGGCCGCGAGACGGGCCGTCGTCGTGCCCGCGTCGAGGAGGATCGTGCCGCCCCCGGCGGGGAGTTGCTCCAGCGCGGCCTTGGCGATGCGGTCCTTTTCGGACGTCATCACGCCTTCGCGGGTTTCGACGGCGGCCTCGAAGCCGAGACGTTCGGCCGGGATCGCGCCGCCGTGGACCCGGCGGAGCACGCCGTGCTGCTCGAGGACCGTGAGGTCGCGGCGGATGGTCTCCATGGTGACGGCGAACTCTTCGGCCAGCGCGGCGACGTCGACCCTGCCGTTGAGGCGGGCGCGGTCGAGGATGAGTTGCTGCCGCTCCTGTGCGTACACCTGCACCCCCGTGATCAAGAGTCCGTCTGTGTGAGTTTATGTGGGAAACTGTCCGTTCGTCCACCGGTGTGCGCCGGAACTCACTCTTGCCCGAAATCGGGCAAGAAATTTGGCCCAGTGAATCCCGCGGTGCCAAGGTGGCCTGATGGATCCGGCACCGCACGCGGAGCTGACGCGCTACATCGCCATGTCGGCGGGCCTGCCCGCGGAGACGGCGGCGCGCGTCGTCGCGGACGTGGTCGCGTACTTCAGCGAGACCACGGAGCAGTTCGTGCGCAGGCGGCATGCCGAACTGCGCCGCCGCGGGCGCAAGAACCCGCAGATCTGGCCTGAGATCGCCCGCGAGCTCGCGGGCAGGCCGGTCGCGCCGGTGCCGCCGACCGAGCGGCAGCTGCGCCGGATCGTCTACGGCTAACCAAGGAGTCAACGTATGTGTGGAATCGTCGGGTACATCGGGCCGCGGGCGGCCGTTCCGATCCTGCTGGAGGGTCTGCGCAGGCTGGAGTACCGCGGCTACGACTCGGCGGGTCTCGCGGTGGTCGCCAAGGGCAGGCTCAAGGTCGTCAAGGCGGCCGTGCGCGTCGACGAGCTGCGTGACCTCGTCGACGACGGCCTGACCGGCACCGCGGGCATCGCGCACACCCGCTGGGCCACGCACGGTGAGCCCAACGACGCCAACGCGCACCCGCACACCGACACGTCGGGCCGCATCGCGGTGGTGCACAACGGGATCATCGAGAACTCCGAGCGCCTGCGCGCCGAGCTGGTCGCCGACGGTGTCGCGCTCGCCAGCGAGACCGACAGCGAGGCGCTCGCGCACATGATCGCCGCCGCGCTCGACGGCGCGGTCTCGCTCGAGGACGCCGTACGCAAGACGCTGCTGCGCGTCGACGGCGCGTACGGCCTGGTCGTGTTCGACAGCAAGAACCCCGACGAGCTGGTCGTCGCCCGCAACGGCAGCCCGATCGTGCTCGGCATCGGCGACGGCGAGATGTTCGTCGCCTCCGACGTGGCCGCGATCGTCCGGCACACCCAGCGCGTGGTCTACCTCGACGACGGCGAGCTGGCCACGCTGACCGCGAGCGAGTTCCGCACCAGGACCCTCAAGGCCGAGCGCACGGTCAAGACGCCGACCACGGTCGAGGTCATCGACGAGGACTACCAGCTCGGCGGCTTCGACAGCTACCTGCTCAAGGAGATCAACGAGCAGCCCGACGCCGTCCGCCGCGCCCTGCTCGGCAGGCTCGACGAGCGCTTCGCCACCGCGCACCTCGGCGGCCTCGACCTCGACCCGACCGAGCTGCGCTCCTTCCGCCGCGTCAAGTTCCTCGGCTGCGGCTCGGCGTACTACGCGGCGCAGGTCGGCGCGAACCTCGTCGAGGAGTTCGCGCGGATCCCGGCCGACGCAGAGGCCGCGTCCGAGTTCCGTTACCGCAATCCGGTCATCGAGACCGACACGCTCTACGTCGCGGTCAGCCAGTCCGGCGAAACCTCCGACACGCTGTCGGCCATCCGCGAGCTCAAGCGCAAGGGCGGCCGGGTGATCGGCATCGTCAACGTGACCGGCAGCGCGATCGCGCGCGAATGCGGCCGCGGCATGCTGCTGCACGCGGGCCCCGAGGTCTCGGTCGCGTCGACGAAGGCCGTCACCAACATGGGCGTCTCGTTCGCGATGCTCGCACTCGCGCTCGGCCGCGTGCGCGACCTTTCGGTGGCCAACGGCAAGCGGATCGTCGACGCGCTGGCCAAGCTGCCGTCGCTGCTCATGGAGATCCTCAAGCTGGACGCGGAGATCGCCGAGATCGCCGGCCGGTACGCCGACGCCGAGCACATGTTCTACATCGGCCGTGTCCGTGCCTGGCCGGTCGCGCGCGAAGGCGCTCAGAAGCTCAAGGAGATCTCGTACATCCACGCTGAGGCTTATCAAGCCGCGGAGCTCAAGCACGGCCCGCTCGCGCTGATCGACGCGACCATGCCGTCGGTCGTGATCGTGCCCGGCGACGACCTGGTCACCAAGAACATCGGCACGGTCGAGCAGATCAAGGCCAGGGGCGGGCCGGTCATCGTGGTCACCAACACGGACCTGCCCGAGAACTTGGCGGACGCGGTCATCCGCGTGCCCGCGTGCGAGCCGGAGCTGGACCCGATCCTGCTGGGTGTCCCGCTGCAGATGTTCGCGTACCACGTCGCTCGCAAGCTCGGCCGCGACCTCGACAAGCCCCGGAACCTGGCGAAGAGCGTCACCGTCGAGTAAGCCTCGATGTCCGGCGAAGTCGCTCGTCGTGAGCCGGGGTCGTGAGCGTTTTGGCCGGTTAGAACCGGTCGGAACACTCACGACCCCCACGCCCAAGCCGAGCCCACGATCGCGAAGATCACCAGGTAGGGCTCAAGGAGTGAACGCCCGCCCGCCCGGGATCCGGGAGCGGTGATCTGGATGTCCGAACATGTTGATTTATCTTTGTCTGGTTGCTCAACTTAACAGCTAAACCGCAGGTGAACGGCCGGTTCGGTGTGTCCGAAGGGACATCCGGACCGGCCGTTTGGGCAACTGGGGTTGTAAACCCACGTAGAACCATGCAAAATCACTCAAACCAACATCCGGTGTGAGTGTGAGGTGGTGTACGCGTGTTCGTGACCGTGACGGCGAACCCCAGCGTGGACCGGACCATCGAGGTGGACCGGCTGGTGCGGGGCGAGTTGCACCGGGCGTCGCGGACGCAGGTCCACCCGGGTGGCAAGGGCGTCAACGTGGCCAGGGCGCTGGTCCGCAACGGCGTCAAGACGCGTGCGGTGGTGCCGGTCGGCGGAGCCGAGGGCGCCCAGCTCGTCGCGCTGCTGACCGCCGACAGCGTGGACGTGGTGCGGGTGCCGACAACGGGGTCGGTGCGCTGCAACGTCAGCGTGGTGGAGCCGGACGGTACCGTCACGAAGCTCAACGAGGCCGGTCCGTCGCTGACCCCGGCCGACGCCGAGGCCATCCGGGACGCCGCGCTGGCCAACATCGCCGACGCCACCTGGGTCGTGCTCGCGGGCAGCCTCCCGCCGGGCGCGCCGGTGGACTTCTACGCCGACCTGGTCGCCAGGCTGACCGGCGAAGGCGTCCGCGTGGCCGTCGACACCAGCGGTCCCGCGCTCGTCGCGGCGGTCGCCGCCCAACCCGCGCTGATCAAGCCGAACCTCCACGAACTGGAGGAGGCTGTCGGGCGCGAACTCCCCGCCATGGCCGACGTCGTCGCCGCCGCGCACGAACTGCGCGAGCGCGGCGCCGGCGCGGTGCTCGCCAGCCTCGGCGGTGAAGGCGCGGTGCTGGTCGACGGCGAAGGCGTCTGGCACGCCGAAGCCGCCGCCGAGGTACGCAGTTCCGTCGGAGCCGGTGACGCGCTGCTCGCCGGTTTCCTGTCCGCGGGCGGGCAAGGGCCGGAGGCGCTTTCCGAGGCCGTCGCCTGGGGTGCCGCCGCCGTTTCACTGCCCGGCAGCACGATGCCGGGCGTCGAAGACATCAAGGGCCGTGTCGTGCGCGTCGCGCGCATCGATTCCTAGAACAGACTCCTAGAAAAGCGGGAAGTCAACGATGACTAAATCGGAAACCGCGCCGTCCAGGGCGCAGCAGGCCAGGGTCACGGTTCAGCGCTTCGGCGGTCATCTCGCCGGCATGGTCATGCCCAATATCGGCGCGTTCATCGCGTGGGGCCTGATCACCGCGCTGTTCATCCCGTCGGGCTGGCTGCCGAACGCGAAGTTCGCGCTGCTGGTCGAGCCGATGATCAAGATCCTGCTGCCGGTGCTGATCGGCTTCACCGGCGGGCGGCTGGTGCACGGGCATCGCGGCGGCGTCGTCGGCGCGGTGGCCACCATCGGCATCGTGGTCGGCGCGGACATCCCGATGTTCCTCGGCGCCATGGCGATCGGCCCGCTCACCGCGTATCTGCTGAAGCTCTGGGACGACAAGGTCGGCTCGAAGGCCCACCCCGGCTTCAAGATGCTGGTCAACAATTTCAGCGCGGGCATCATCGGCGGCGCGATGGCCATTCTCGGCATGGTCGCCATCGGCCCGGTGGTGCAGGGCATCACCAAGGCACTCGGGTCCGGCGTGCGGACGCTGGTCGAGGCGAACCTGCTGCCGCTGGTCTCGATCATCGTCGAACCGGCGAAGGTGCTGTTCCTCAACAACGCGATCAACCACGGCGTGCTCAGCCCGCTCGGCGTGCAGCAGGCGCTGGAGCAGGGCAAGTCGATCGCGTTCCTGATCGAGCCGAACCCCGGCCCCGGCTTCGGCATCCTGCTGGCGCTGACGCTGTTCGGTGCCAAGACCGCGCGGGCCACCGCACCCGGCGCGATGCTGATCCAGTTCCTCGGCGGCATCCACGAGATCTACTTCCCGTACATCCTGGCCGCGCCGCGCCTGATCCTCGCGGCCATCGCCGGTGGCGCGGCGGGCGTGCTCGTCTTCAGCATCACCGGCGCCGGGCTCACCGCGACGCCGTCGCCGGGCAGCATCATCGCCGTGCTCGCGGTGACGCCGAAGGGCGGCTTCTTCGGGGTGATCCTCGGCGTGGCGATCGCCGCCGCCGTGTCGTTCATGGTCAGCGCCGTGCTGCTGAAGTTCGGCCGCGGCGCCGCCGAAGAGGAAACCAACCAGCAGGTCGCCAACGGCGGATCCGTCGCCTGAAAGGGAGTTCACCGATGAGCAGCATCGAAGGCAGTGACATCAAGAAGGTCATCATCGCCTGCGACGCCGGGATGGGCAGCAGCGTGATGGTCGCCTCCCAGCTGGCCAAGCGGCTCAAGCCGTACAAGGTCAAGGTGGAGCACACCCCGGTCGACGAGATCCCCGCCGACGCGCAGCTCGTGCTCTGCCAGGAAGGCCTGGTTTCCCGCGCTCGCAAGGCTTCCGGTGACGCCGTCGTGCTCGGCTTCCAGAGCTTCCTCGGCGATCCGCTGTTCGACCGCGTCGAGGCGGCCATCTCCGGAGGCGGTTCCCTTGCCGACTGAAACCCTGGCGGCGGAAGGCATCCGGCTCGGCTGCTCGGCGACGTCCCGTGAGGACGCGATCGACCAGGTCGGCCAGGTGCTGCTCGAAATCGGCGCGGTGTCGGCGGAGTACCTGCCCGCGATGCACGAACGCGAGCAGTCGGTGTCGACGTTCATCGGCGCTCAGGTCGCCATCCCGCATGGCACCGACGCTTCGCGCGAGTTCGTGAAGCGCACTTCGCTCGCGGTACTGCAGTTCCCCGACGGTGTCGACTGGGGCGGGCACGACGTCCGCCTGTGCGTCGGCATCGCGGCGAACGGGTCCGAACAGGTCGGCATCCTTTCGGCGCTGGCCCACGTCCTGCTGGACGACGACAAAGCGGCGGAACTCCGCTCGGCGGCCGACGCCGAGACGGTCATCCGGCTGCTGGATTCCCTTGGTGAGGAGAAAAATCAGTGAAGGTCGCCCGCTTCTACGCTCCCGGTGACATCCGGATCGAGGAGGCGCCCGAACCGGTGCCCGGTCCTGAAGAGATCAAGATCAGGGTGCACAACACCTCGACCTGTGGCACCGACCTGAAGATCTTCCGCCACGGGCATCACCACATCGACCCGCCGCGCGTGATCGGTCACGAGATCGCCGGCGAGATCGTGGAGGTCGGCGCCGAGGTCAGTGGCTGGGCTCCCGGCGACCGCGTGCAGGTCATCGCGGCGATCCCGTGTGGTGAATGCGCCGAATGCCTGCGCGGGTACCAGACGATCTGCCCGAACCAGCTGTCGATGGGCTACCACTTCGACGGCGGGTTCGCCGAGTACATGATCGTGCCGCGCAACGTGCTGAAGGTGGATGGCCTCAACCGCATCCCGGACAACGTCGGCTACGCGGAGGCGTCCGTCGCCGAGCCGCTCGCCTGTGTCCTCAATGGACAGAACTTCGCCGGAGTCGAAGAGGGCGACGTGGTCGTGGTCGTCGGCGCCGGGCCGATCGGGTGTCTGCACGTGCGGCTCGCCCGTGCCAAGGGCGCAGGCGCGGTGTACCTGGTCGACCTCAACCGAGGCAGGCTCGACATGGCCGCCGACCTGGTCAAGCCGGACGCGGCGATCTGCGCGTCCGAAGTGGACTCGGTCGAGCAGGTGCTCGCGCTGACCGAGGGCCGGGGCGCCGACCTGATCATCACCGCGGCCGCCGCGGGCAAGACCCAGGAGGACGCGCTGCGGATGGCGGCGCGGCGTGGCCGGATCAGCTTCTTCGGCGGCCTGCCGAAGGACAACCCGATCATCGCCTGCGACTCGAACCTCGTGCACTACCGCGAGCTGACCATCTACGGCGCCAACGGCTCCAGCCCGGCGCACAACAAGCAGGCGCTGGAGCTGATCGCGACCGGCGCGGTGCCGGTGTCCGACCTGATCACCCACCGGCTCCCGCTGGACGGCGTGCTCGAGGCCATCGACATCGTCAGCAGCGGCGACGCCATCAAGGTCACCATCGAGCCCGGACTGAGCTGATGGACGAGCTGACCGGCAGCCCGGCGAGTCCCGGCACGGTGTCCGGGCCGGTGGCGCGGATGAGCGCGCCGCCGTCGTTGCCGGAGCGGTGGGACGGCGTCGACGACGCCCCGACCGAGCTGGCACGGGCGGTCGCGGCGCTGATCGCGGTCTCGGAGGACCTCAAGCGCCGTGCCGCGCCGTTGACCGGCGAGGCACGGGACATCCTGGAGGTCCAGTCGGCGATGGCGGCCGACCCGGCCATCGAGGACGGGGTCAGGGCAGCTGTCGAGGCGGGTTCACCGGCGGCTTGGGCGTTGCGCGACTCGTTCGACGCGCAGATCGAAAAGCTGGCGGCGATCGGCGGTTATCTCGCCGAGCGCACCACGGATCTCGCCGACCTGCGTGACCGCGCGATCGCGTCGGTGCTCGGGCTCGCGCCGCCGGGCCTTCCGGTGTCGGACAAGCCGTACGTGCTGGTCAGCGCCGATCTCGCACCCGCGGACACGGTGACGTTGGACGCTTCGCTGGTGCTCGCGATCGTCACCGAGAAGGGTGGCCCGACCAGTCACACGGCGATCGTCGCGCGGGCGCTCGGCATCCCGGCGGTGGTCGCGTGCGCGGCGGCGGCCGGTCTCGCCGACGGCGACGTGGTGCTGGTCGACGGCGCCGCGGGCACGGTCGTCCGCGACCCGGATCCCGCGGTGGTGGCCGAGGTCGAGCGGCAGGCCGCGCTGGCCCACGAGGAACTCGCGCGGCACTCCGGGCCTGGTTCGACCAAGGACGGGCACCCGGTCAAGCTGCTGCTGAACGTGGGCGGCGCGGCCGTTCCCTCGGCCGACGCCGAGGGCGTCGGGCTGTTCCGGACGGAGTTCCTGTTCCTCGACCGGACCGAGGCGCCGTCGGTCGACGAGCAGCGTTCGGCCTACGGCAAGGTGTTCGCCGAGTTCGGCGGACGGCCGGTGGTCATCAGGACGCTGGACGCGGGCGCGGACAAGCCGGTCCCGTTCGCCAACGACGACTCCGAACCCAACCCGGCGCTCGGTGTGCGCGGGTACCGGATCGGCGCGCGGAAGCCCGCGTTGCTCGAAGCCCAGCTCGAGGCGATCGCTTTGGCCGCGCGGGATCACGACGCCCAGGTCCAGGTGATGGCGCCGATGATCGCGACGCCCGCCGAGGCCGCGGAGTTCGCGCGCGTGGCGCGTGCGCAGGGCATCTCGCGGGTCGGCGTGATGATCGAGATCCCGGCCGCGGCCATTCTGGCAGGCGCGATACTGGCCGAGGTCGACTTCGTCTCGATCGGCACGAACGACCTGTCGCAGTACACCTTCGCGGCCGACCGCATGCTCGGCGAACTCGGCCCGCTGCTCGATCCGTGGCAGCCGGCGTTGCTGCACCTGGTGTCCGGCATCGCCGCCGCGGGGACCCGGGCGGGCAAGCCGGTCGGTATCTGTGGCGAGGCCGCGAGTGACCCGGGGCTCGCGCCGATCTTCGCGGGCATGGGCGTCACGAGCCTGTCGATGTCGGCGCCTGCCGTCCCGGCGGTCCGCGCGGCCCTGCGTGGTCACACCCTGGCCGAGTGCCAGGCCCTGGCCGCCGAAGCTTTGCAGAGGTCGTGAGCAGGCCCGGGATAAAGCGGGCTTTATCCCGGGGAAAGCACCCGGGATAAAGCCCGCTTTATCCCGGGCCCCAAAAAGAAAGGCCAAGTCGTGGCTAGTGTTCGTGTTGTGGTCGGGTCGAAGGTC
Source organism: Amycolatopsis xylanica (assembly GCF_900107045.1). Classification (GTDB taxonomy): domain Bacteria; phylum Actinomycetota; class Actinomycetes; order Mycobacteriales; family Pseudonocardiaceae; genus Amycolatopsis; species Amycolatopsis xylanica. Next base: position 474,455 of record NZ_FNON01000004.1, on the reverse strand, counting down.
GGGTTGCACGCGCGGCCCGCCCGGCTGCTGGTGGAGGCGGCTGGCAAGCAGGCCGTGCCCGTCCTCATCGGACGGGACGGGGGCAAGCCGGTGCCCGCCGACAGCATCCTGGCCGTCATGGCGCTCGGGGTCGGCAGCGGCGAAGAGGTCGTCGTGTCCGCGGACGGCGAGGGGGCCGAGCCTGCGCTCAACGAGATCGCCGCGCTGCTCGCCCAGGACCTCGACGCCTGAGCGAATGTCCGGTTGTGTTGTCGAAGCCACACGATTCCAACTATTGTCACACCCTGAGGCCGAGGGAGGTGACCGATGTACGCCGAGGAACGGCAGCGCGCGATTCTCAAGCAGGCTCGCCAGCATGGCCGGGTCGACGTGGCGACGTTGGCCGCCACCTTCGAGATCACCAGTGAGACCGTGCGGCGGGACCTCACCGCGCTCGAACGCAGCGGCGTGCTGCGGCGGGTGCACGGTGGCGCGATCCCGGTGGAACGGCTGGGTTTCGAGCCGGGCCTGGCCACGCGTGACACCGTGATGACCGCCGAGAAGGAACGGATCGTCGCGGCCGCGCTCGAACAGGTGCCGAACGAGGGCGCCATCCTGCTCGACGCGGGAACCACGGTCGGCAGGCTCGCGAAGATCATTCCCGCCGACCGGGAACTCACGGTCGTGACGCATTCGCTCACCACGGCGTTCACGCTGGCCACCCGCCCGAACATCACGCTGATGCTGGTCGGCGGCAGGCTGCGGGCCCGCACGATGGCCGCGGTCGACAGCTGGGCGCTCAACGCGCTCAAGGACACCTACGTCGACATCGCGTTCATCGCCACCAACGGCATCTCGATCGAGCGCGGGCTCACCACCCCGGACACCGCCGAGGCCATGATCAAGCGGGCCGCCATCGCGGCCGCGCGGCGCACGGTGCTGCTCGCCGATCACACCAAGATCGGCAACGACCACTTCGCCAGGTTCGCCGATCTCAGCGACATCGACACGATGATCACCGACACCGGCGTCGATCCGCAGCTGGCCGACGAGATCGCGCAGACCGGCATCAAAGTGATCACCGTTTGAGTGTCTTGCGGCATCGGCTCGGCCCGTACCTGCTGACCGCTCCGTTCTTCGTGATCTTCGGGGTGTTCGGCCTCTTCCCGATGCTCTACACCGCCTGGGTGGCGCTGCACGACTGGCATCTCGTCAACGGTGACAAGGGTTTCGTCGGCTTCGGCAACTTCGTCACGCTCGCCTCCGACCCGCATTTCTACAACGCGCTGTTCAACACCGTGAGCATCTTCGTGCTCTCCACCGTCCCGCAGCTGCTGGCCGCGCTCGGGCTCGCCGCGCTGCTCGACCGGCCGCTCCGCGCGCGCACGATGTGGCGCGCCAGCGTGCTGTTGCCCAACGTCGTGTCGGTCGTCGCGGTCGCGCTGGTCTTCGGCCAGCTCTTCGCGAAGGACTACGGCGTCGTCAACTGGGTGCTCGGGCTCGTCGGGCTCGACCCGGTCGACTGGCGCGCGCACCGGCTCGCCGCGCATGTCGCGATCAGCACCATGGTGATGTGGCGCTGGACCGGCTACAACGCGCTGCTGTACCTGGCCGCGATGCAGTCCGTCCCGCAGGAGCGGTACGACGCCGCGATGATCGACGGCGCCTCGCGGTGGCGGACGTTCTGGTCGATCACCGTGCCCGCGATCCGGCCGACCATCCTGTTCACCGTGGTGGTCTCGACCATCGGGGGACTGCAGCTGTTCGCCGAGCCGCAGCTGTTCGACGACACCGGCATCGCGGGCACCGGCGGCGCGGACCGCGAGTTCCAGACCCTGGCGATGTACCTGTACGAGCGCGGGTTCGGCCTGTTCGACGCGGGGTACGCGGCCGCCATCGCCTGGGTGCTCTTCCTGCTTTCCGCCGGGTTCGCACTGGTCAACTTCCTGCTGGTGCGCCGCCTCCGGGGCGGTGAGTGACCATGGCACGTGCCAAGCCGGGCTTCCTGGTCTACGGCCTGCTGCTCGCGATCGGCGTCGGCTCGATCTTCCCGCTGTACTGGTCTTTCGTCGTCTCCAGCCGGGACAACTCGGCCATCGGCGAGGCGACGCCGCCGCTCGTGCCGGGCGGTAACCTCGTCGCGAACATCCGCGAGGTGTTCGACAAGGTCGACTTCTGGCTGGCGCTGGAGAACTCGATGATCGTGTCGACCACGGTCGCCGTGTCGAACGTGGTGCTCGCCAGCCTGGCCGGGTTCGCCTTCGCCCGGCTGAGATTCCGGGGCCGCGACTCGCTGTTCCTGGTCGTCATCGGCACCGCGATGGTGCCCGCGCAGCTGGGCGTCATCCCGCTCTACCTCGTGGTCGGCGAGCTGGGCTGGTACGGGCGGCTGGAGGCGGTGATCATGCCGGGCCTGGTCGGCGCCTTCAGCGTCTTCTGGATGAGGCAAGCCTGCGAAGAGGCGATACCGGGCGAGCTGATCGACGCGGCCAAAGTGGACGGTTGTTCGACGCTGCGGGTGTTCTGGCACGTCGCCGCGCCCGCGATCCGGCCGCAGGCCGCGGTGCTCGCCATGCTGACGTTCATGACCGCGTGGAACGACTTCTTCTGGCCGCTCATCATCCTGGACCCGAACCAGAGCCCGACCGTCCAAGTCGCACTGTCCAGATTGGCCAGTGGCTACTTCACGGACTACTCGCTCATGCTCACCGCGGCGACACTCGGCGTGCTACCGGTCGTCGCGCTGTTCATCCTGCTGGCCCGGCACATCGTCAACGGCGTCATGCGCGCCGGCGCGTTCCGGAGCTGAATTGCCCGCCACCACGGCGGCGAAGAAGCGCGCGCTGTCCTTGACGATCCGTTGCTGCGTCTCGAAATCGACGTGCACCAGGCCGAAGCGTTGCGTGTAGCCCATGGCCCACTCGAAGTTGTCCAGCAGCGACCAGGCCAGATAACCGCGGACGTCCGCGCCCCGCGCGACCGCGTTGTGCACGGCGCCGATGTGCTTCGCGAAGTACCGGACCCGCTCGGCGTCGTGCACCCGGCCGTCCTCGACCACGTCGGCGAACGCCGCGCCGTTCTCCGCGACGATCAGCGGCAGGCCGTCGCAGTGCTCGGTCAGCCACAACAGCAGGTCGGTGAACGACTCCGGGCGCTGTTCCCAGCCGAACGAGGTCAGCTCACCCTGCGGCGGCATGACGTCCATCCCGCGCAGCCCCGGCAGCGGGCAGTTGCTGTCGGCGGCCGGGTCGGCCAGCGGCGTGGAGCGGGTCGGCGCGTAGTAGTTGACGCCCAGCCAGTCGAGTGGCTGGGCGATGATCTCCAGGTCCCCGTCCTCGATCGCCGGTTCGAGCGTGCCGACGTGCGCCAGGTCCTCGAGCAGCTCGGGCGGATAGCCGCGGCCGAGCACCGGGTCGAGGAAGAACCTGTTGTGCAGGAAGTCGAACTTGCGCGCGGCCTCACGGTGGACCTCATCGTCCACTTCGGTCAGCACAGGGGAGAAGTTGAGCACGATGGACACCTCGTCGGCGCCACTCGCGCGCAACGCCTGCGCGCCATGACCGTGCGCGAGCAACAAGTGGTGCGCGGCGACGAGCGCGGCGCCTTCGTCCTTCAGCCCGGGCGCGTGCTGGCCGTTGCCGTAGCCGAGGAACGCCGCGCAGAACGGCTCGTTGATCGTGGTCCACTGCCGGACCCGGTCGCCGAGTGCTTTGTGGACGGTCTGCGCGTAGTCGGCGAAATACGCCGCCACGTCCCGATTGCGCCAGCCGCCTTCGTCTTCCAGCGCCTGCGGGAGATCCCAGTGGTAGAGCGTGAGCATCGGCGTGATGTCGCGCTCCAGCAACCGGTCGATCAGCCGGTCGTAGAACGCGATACCGCGCGGCTCGATCGTGCGGCCGTCCGGCATGATCCGGGACCAGGCCGTGGAAAACCGGTAATACGGCATGCCGAGTTCGTGCAGCAGCTCGATGTCGTCGCGGTACCGGTGGAAGTGCTCACAAGCCCGCTCGCCTGTGGCGTCACCGAGTATCTTGCCAGGCTGCGCGGCGAAAGTGTCCCAAATGGACGGTCCGCGCCCGTCGGCCGTGGTGGCGCCCTCGATCTGATACGAAGCGGTCGCCGTGCCCCAGATGAACCCGTGCGGAAAAGTCACCGCGACCCCATTCCTTAGTTCGATGCCGCCGCACGTGCCTCGGTGACCGACTGATCCCACGCTTGATCAATGCTCTGCTTGCCTTCTTCGACCCGCCCGAGCCCATGGCCGAACGTGGGCCGCACATGCGCGTCACGCAAGCCGCGATAGTTCGGCCGTAACGCTTCCGCCGACGCGGCGAACAGCTTCCCGACGGGCGCGCCGCTGAAGTACGCGTTGGTGTGCGAGAGCACCGCGCCGTCCTGGTACGCGTCGAGCGCGCTCGGCAGCAGCCCGCTGTCGAGGAAGATCCGCTTCTGCTGCTCGGGCGCGGTCAGCCACGACGCCAGGTCGTAGGCCTGCTTCTGGTGCGTGCCCTGCGCGGGGATGGTCAGGTACGAGCCACCCCAGTTGCCGCCCTTGCCCGGAATCGACGTGACGTCCCATTTGCCGGCCAGCTCGGGGCCGCCCGCCTCCTGGATCTGGGTCAGCATCCACGCCGGGCAGGTGATGGTCGCGAACCGGCTCTGCTTGATCGCCACGGTCCAGGGCTGGGTGAACGGGGTGACCCGCGCGGTCTCGCCTTTCGCGCCGATACCGCCCGCGAGCGTGAACGCCGAGTGGATAGCCGGGTTGGTGTCGCCGACGAACGAGTCGTTGGCCTTGGCGAAGTAGTTCTCTTCGGACTGGTTGATGATGGCGGTGTAGATAGTGCCTGCCGAGTCGGCGAACTTCGCGTCGGTCACTTTGCTGGCGAACCGGTCCGCGACCTGCGCGAACTGCTCCCAAGTCGGCCACAGCGCGGCGACGGCGTCGCGTTCGGTCGGCAATCCGGCCTTTTCGTAGAGGTCGCGGCGGTAGCACATCGCGAGGCTGCCCATATCGGTGCCGAGCCCCATGACGAAGTCCCCGACGGCGCCCTGTTCCCATTTCCACGGCCGCCACCGCGGCCGGAGGTCTTTCGCGCCGAACTGCCCGAGGTCCGCGAATTTGTCCTTCGACTGCCGGAACTGCGGCATGTACTGTTCTTCGATGGCGACGACGTCCGCCGCACCGCGCCCGGCGCCGAGGCTGGTCGCGAGTTGTTTGTGATGTGTTTCGAAATCGGCCACCCGGCTCACCACGGTCGTTCCCGGATGCGCCTTCTCGTACTCCTTGAAAAGCTTTTCATATCCGAACTCGCCGAATGTCGCGACCGTGAGCGTGACCGGGCCGTCCGTTTTCGGCTCAGCCGCCGTGCCTGAACAGCCCACGAGCACCAATGCGCAGGTCAGCACCGCGGCGATCGCCGGTAAACCGTTCGGGCGGGTCATGACTCTCCTTCGGTCAATGCTCGGATTATGCATTCATCCCGGTATTCCGGCAGCGGCTCTTGACTGTTCGGGCAGGGATGGTGCCCGAGTGACCCCGGTCCGCCCACTCGGCGCCACGCTCGCGTTATAAACGATCAAGCGAGACGACGGGGAAGCTGGTCCCCGACCATGGTCCGGGAGTCGGCGTGCAACTTGGTCAGTACGCGGGAGACGAGCGACTGGACGGTACGCCGGGGCAGGCTGAGCTCGGCCGCGATCTCCGGGTTGGACAGCTTCGCCGCGACCAGCCGCGCGATCCGCATCTCCAAGGGCGACAAGGATCCCGTGCTCGGGCTGTTCGCCTGGTTCAGCACCCCGTACGGCCGCAGCCTGGCTTCGGCGCGGCGAATGCTCCAGCCGGCCGAGACGGTGCCGAGCACCTCCGCGGCCTCGGTCAGCGACCGGCCCGCGTGGTCGAGGTGACCGGCGCGGGCGAGCAGCTCGGCGGCGTCCTCCAGCGCCGCCGCCAGCTCGATGGGCCTGCCGACCGTGCGGTAGTGGTCGGCGGCGGCGAGCGCGCCTTCCGGGTCACCGTCGATCAGCGCGCGGCAGCGGGCCGCCGCGGCGGCCGCGCGCGCCGGGACGGTCTCCTGCTTCGCCTCCTCGGCGCAGACGGTCAGCGCTTCATGGGCGATGTAATGGTTTCCGGCCGCGAGCGCGATGCGCACGACGTCGGGCAGCCACTGGTGCCGCAGCATCATCCTGGCGAAATCGGGCCGCAGCACCGGGCTGAACAGGCGCAGCGCCTCCTCGGGCTGATGCCGCTGCTCGGCAGCCATGGCCATCGCCGCGAGGTAGAAATCGCAGCTCTCGCGCTCGGACGGATTCGAGGGGGAGTGCGCCTCGGCGGCTTCCAGATGCGCGCGCACCGCGGCCCGCTGGTCGCGGTGACCGGCGATCAGCGCGGCGACCCCGTGCAGCAGCAGCGCGGCGGCGCCCGCCTCGCGGACGCCGTTGAACGTGATCGCGGGGCCGTCCTCGGTCACCGAGTCCAGCTCGGCGAGCGCCTCGTCCCAATGCCCGATCCAGTAGTAATGCACCGCCGCCGACACCTGCGGGCCGACCGGCAGGCCATGTCTGGCCGCGAGGTCGTACCCGGCGTGCAAGGTCGACTCCGCGTCGCTGAGCCGGTCGAGGTTCTGCAGCGTGAAGAGCCGGTTGTCGAGCAGGTCGAGCCGCAAGGCCGCCAGCTCGGCGCTGTCACCCGTGGTGTCCAGCGCCGCGTTGACCGACTCCAGCGCGCGGTCGTGTTCCCGGCGGATCGAGTGGACGAGCCAGAGCGTCTGCAACGCGTGCGCGGCCGGATAACGCTCGCCGGCGGCGGTCGCCTCCTCGTGCAGCCGGAGTGCGGTCCGCTCGGTCTGGTCGAGGTCGGACAGGTCACCCCGCCGGAAGTTGGCGAGCAGCGTCTGATTGCGGGTGCGCCAGCTCTCCGGCAGCGCCGGGTCGTTCATCGCGTCGGCCATCGTGTCGAGCGCGCCGGGCGTGTCGCCGCGGCGGTATTGCAACGCGGCGAGCACGTGGCGCATCTCGACGCGGTCCGCCGGATCCTGGACGACGCGGATGGCGTGCACGGCCTCGGACTCCGGGTCCTGCCCGAGCCGGAACAGCACCCGGACCAGCGCGGCGGTGAGCGTGCCTCGCTCGGCGCCGCTGGGCACGGCGCTGTCGAGCGCGCGGCGCAGCAGTTCGACCGCGATGTGCGGGGCCCGGTTGGACACCGCGACGTGGTTGGCGACGAGCCACCGGACCACCCAGGCGTCGACCGGGACCGGCTCGGCCGCGAGCTGCTCGGCGACCCGTTTGACCGGCGCGCCGTGGTCGGCCAGCGCCTCGGCCGCACGCCGGTGCAGCGCGGCGCGCAACGGCTTGGCGATGCCGTCGTAGAGCGCCTGGCGCTGGAACGGGTGATGGAACGCCAGCTTCTCGCCCGCGGACTCGACGACCCCTGCGCCGGTCGCCTCTTCGAGCGCGGCCACCAGCTCCAGCGGCGACTTCCCGGCGATCGCGGCGACGTCTTCCACCTCGAACTCCGCGCCGAGCAGCGAAGCGCTGCGCAACACTTGAGTGGTCGCGGGGTCGAGACACTCCAGCGTCCGGCTGACCGCGGCGAGCAGCGAGCGCGGCGCGTTCTCGGTGACGTCGAGCGCGACCTCGGCGACCCCGTCGACGATGCGCACGGCGTCACGCCGCAGCAGATCGTGGGCGATTTCCCTGGCGTAGAGCGGATTCCCGGACGCGCGCAGCACCAGCGGCCGCAGGCTCGCACTCAGTCTCGCGCCGAGAATCCCTTCGAACACCTCGCGGATCTCGGTCTGGCTCAACGATTCGATCGAGAGGACCTCACCGGATCTCGCTTCGACGCCGCGGCGCAGCTGGGTGAGATCGTGACGACCATGGCCGGTGCGGCATGCGGCGACCAGTAGCAACGGCAACTGCCGGGTGGCGGCCGCGAGCCGTTGCCACAGCAGCACACTCGCCTCGTCGGCCCAGTGCAGATCGTCGATCACCAGCACCAGCGGACCGGCCGCGCAGGTCTCGTCGACCAGCGCCAGCAGCCGGTCGACCGCGGCGAGTATCGGGTCGCCGTGCGCCGGTTCGGCGTGCAGTTCCCTGGCCAGCTTGGCCTTGGCCGGATCCGCCGAGCCATGCCGCACGTCCAGGCATTCCATGATCACGTTGAGCGGAAACCGTTGCTGCAGCTCATCGGCCGCCGTCCAGGCCAGCTGACAGCCCCGCTGCCCCGCGCTCGCCAGCCCGGCGGCCAGCAGCTCGGACTTGCCGATGCCCGGCTCGCCCTCGATCCACACGGGACGGCCACGCCCGGCGAGCACCTCGGTGACGAAACCGCGCAGCAGCCCCACTTCCCGGTCCCGCCCGAGGAAGACCCCGGAGGCCCCGCCGCGTTCGATGGCCTTCGCGATCGGCGGCGGCACGATGGACAGCGGCGGCTGCCGGGGCGTGAGCGGCTCGTCCGCCGTGCCGTCCAGGATCCGCTGGTGCAGCTCGCGCAGCGCGGCGCTGGGTTCGACGCCGAGCTCTTCGACCAGCACCTGGCGGGCGTCGCGGTACACGGCCAGCGCCTCGGTCGGCCGTCCGCTGCCGTGCAGCGCCCGCATGAGCGGCTCGTACAGCGACTCGCGTAGCGGATGCCTGCGCACCAGCTCGGCCAGCTCGGCGACGAGTTCGCGATGCCCGCCGAGCCCGAGCATCAGCTGCGCGCGCAGCTCGATCGCGGTCAGCTGGAGTTCGGCCAGCCGCGCCCGCTCCTGCTCGGCGAACGGCCCCGGCACCCCGGAGAACGCCTCGCCGCGCCACCGGTCGAGCGTCGTGGTCAGCACCGCGGCGGCGCTCCGGGGATCCTGCTTGCCGTTGAGACGCCTTGCTTCGGCCGTCTCCTGCTCGAACAGCCGCACGTCCAGGTCGGTCCGGTCCAGGCGAAGCGCGTAGCTGGATCCGGCCGAGGAGAGCAGATCGTGAGGCGTGATGCCGGGTGCCGCGGCGCGGATCGCGCCACGCAGGCCCGAGATGTAGGTGTGCACGCTGCCCGTCGCGCTGGCGGGCGCCGCGGCGCCCCAGACGTCCGAGATCAGTTCCCCGAGCGTGATCGGCTGGCCGCACCGCGCGGCGAGCGTCGCGAACACCGCGCGCTGCCTCGCCGGGCCCAGCCGCAGCTCCGTGTCACCGAGCCAGGCGCGGGGTGGACCGAGCAGCTCGACGCGTAACCGGCCGTCCGACCCGTTCGTCACGCCGGCTCCATTCTCTGGCTGCTTGTCCGCAGTTTAGGACGTCCGCCTCGAATGAAGGTTGCTCACCCACCACTTGGCCTGCGGTCACTCGAACGGGGGAGCCTGAACGGTCGTGCGACCGGCGTGAAAGCCCTTAGACCGTCACCACTTGGGGGCCCTTGGCGGCGATTTCGCGGGCCAGGCGCGGGTCGATGCCGGTGTCGGTGAGGAGGGTGTCGACGTCGGCCAGGTCGCCGAACCTGGCGAAATGGTCGTTCCCGACTTTCGTATGGTCGGCGACGAGAATCACCCGCCTGGCCGAACGGATCGCCGCCCGCTTGATCATCGCCTCGGCCGGGTCGGGCGTGGTGAGCCCGCGCGCGGGCGAAATCCCGTCGGCCGCGATGAACGCGACCTCGACCGTGGTGTCGCGCAGGGTGTCGAGCGCGAAACTGTCCACTGTGGCCAGTGTGCGCTGGCGGACCCGGCCGCCGACGATCATCAGCGTCAGGTTGGGATGCCCGGCCAGCGTCAGCGCGTTGGTCAGCGAGTGCGTGACGACCGTGAGCCCGAGTTCGGCGGGCAGCGCCGCGGCCATCCGGCCCGTCGTCGTGCCCGCGTCGAGGAAGACCGCGCCGGTCGCGGGCAGGTGGTTCAGCGCCGCGACGGCGATGCGGTCCTTCTCGGCGGTCATGACCGTGTCGCGGTCGGCGAAGCCGGGCTCGAACCCGTGCCGCTCGATCGGGATGGCACCGCCGTGCACCCGGCAGAGCATTCCGCCGCGTTCGAGCGCCGTGAGGTCGCGGCGCACGGTCTCGACCGTGATGGCGAAGGAAGCGGCCAGCGACGAGACATCGACGCGGCCATGGAGCCTCGCCTGCTCGAGAATGGCGCGCTGCCGTTCCTCGGCGTACATTCGGCACTCCTTCACGGCGGGTGCCGCTCAGGTTAGTTAGCCGCGCCCGAGGTGAGGAAGCGATGCGGAGGCGGCTGCGGGGCTTCCGGCCCTGGCGGACATCCTGTCTGCCCGAACGGGTACGTCCGCACCTTGACGCGGCGACCTCTGCGCGGTCGCGCGACCACGGAAGGTGTTGCCTGCGCTGGATTCTGGGCGCCGCGATGGGGCGTGCACGGCGCTTCCGGCAGCAGGAGCCTGGCCAGCGCGGCGGTCAGCGCGAGGCGCAGCTCCTCGGGAAGGCCCCACTGCTGGGAAATCCGGTGCAGCAGCTCGACCGCGCGGTCGGCCGAGAGTTCGTCCAAATTGGCCAGCACCCACTCGGGCACCCAGTCCCTGGTAAGACTCTCGGGCGCCGCGAACAGCTGCTCGGCGACCCGTTCCGGGTGCGCGCCCGAGGTGGCCATGGTCGCCGCGATCTGCTGGTGCAGCATGGCCCGCATGGCGGGCGGGGTCGCCGCGTAGAAGACCGCGCGGACCAGCGGGACACGGAAACGCAGCAGTTCACCGGCTGCTTCGAGCACGCCCGCGTCGAGTGCTTCTTCGACCGACTCGATGAGCAGTGCCAGCTCGATGCCGGTCGCGTGGGTGAGGTCGGCGACGCCGAACGTGTCGCCGAACAACGCGGCCGAGTTCAGCATTCGCTTGGCGGACAACGAAAGCGAGGCGAGGTGGTCCTCGACGAGCGCGGCGGGCTTGGGCCTGCCGTCCATCGCGCCGGGCGCGGTGATGTCGTGGCCTTGCGCGTATTCGTCGAGCAAATGGCTGAGGTAAGCCGGGTTGCCGCCGCTGTGAGTGCGCATGAACGCGAGTGTCGCGTCGGCGGGGCACCGCCCGAGCACCTCGTCCGCGAGGTCGGCGGTCGCGGTCTCGTCCAAGCCGGACAGGATGATGACCTCGGCGTTTTCGCGGAGCATGGCCAGCTCACGCCGATGGGGCCGGGGCCGCGCGGAGCCGATCAGCAGGAGTGGCAGGTGGCCGGTGAGGCGGTGCAGGCGCTGCCAGACGAACAGACTCTCCTCGTCGGCCCACTGCAGATCCTCGAAGACCAGTACCAGCGGGCCTTGGGCGCAGAGGTCGGTCACGGTCCGCTCGGGGTGCTGCGTTTCGCCGAGACAGTCGGCGATCAGGCTCAACGGCGTCCGGCGGCAGAGTTCGTCACCGGCGGCCCAGCGGACGTTCGCCCGGCTGGCCAGTGCTTCGGCGAGCAGTGCGCTCTTGCCGCTGCCCGCGTCGCCTTCGATCCACAGCGCACCCTGGTCTGCTTGGCGGACGCGGTCCAGTTCCCCTTGCCTGCCGACGAAAACCGGCGGCCGCGGGGGACCGGGAGCCACGGTGCGCATCCGCTGGCTCAGCGCGAGCAGTCCCGCGCCCGGCTCGAGGCCGGACTGCTCGATGATGGTCTCGCGGGCGTTGCTGAACGCCTCCGCCGCTTCGGCCTGGCGTCCCGATCGGTACAACGCCGTGATGTGCATGCGGTGCAGGCCTTCGTGCAGCGGATGCTGCCGCACGAGCGGCGCGAGCTCACCGGCGAGTTCGCGGTGACCGCCCAGGCGCAGTGTCACTTCGGCGTGCCGTTCGAGCGCGTACATGCGCATCTCTTCGAGCCTGGCGCGCTGGGTTTCGGCGTACGGGCCGGGAATTCCGGTGAGCGCTTCGCCTTGCCAGAGCGCGAGAGCCGCGCTGAGCGCGTTCGACTCGGCCTGGTCGTCGCAGGCGAGCCGGTGCGCACGGGCCTCGTCGAGGTGACGCTCGGCGAGATGGACGTCGATCTGCGGCTTGGGCAGGTTCAAGCAGTATCCGGCGCGAGTGGTGCTCAGGATGTCGGCCGAGCCGAGCGCGCGGCGCAGCGCGGAGATGTAGGTATAGACGCTGCCGGTGGCGCTGGGCGGCGGGTTCTCGCCCCAGACGGCCTCGATGAGTTCTTCGCGGGAGACGACCTGCCCGGCGCGCACGGCGAGCACGGCGAAGACCGCGCGGCGCTGGGCCGGGCCGAGTGCGAGTTCGGTGCACCCGTGCCACGCCGTGACCGCGCCCAGCAGCCGGACCGTGCGGGAATCGCCCTCGTTCACCGTCATCGGCCAGTCCTTGTTACCCGTCGCTCCAAGGGGATCTTTTGGGTTCGCCGGAGTCTAAACCCGCTTCTGTGGGATTCGCAACCAATCGGGCACCGTTTCATGTTGGTTTGGGCATTGGTCATCTTTGACCTGGGAAACCCCGTGAGCTGGGCCGAACTGCGAATCTTCCGCGATTATTCCGAATACTGCTCACGGTAAGCGTTTGGTCGACAGCGCATACTTTCGGTCACCGGCCCGTTTGTGTTGGTTTGCTCGGCTGACCGCGCGTGGTCGACCGGGCAAGGCCGCCGCGTTCACGGGCAGAAATACCGCGCTGGGCTGCCGTTATCCGGTGCGCGTGATCAATGCTGGGCCGAACACCGAAGTGAGGACGGGCCAGTGGAGCAAGCACGCGAGAAGTTCGACGGGGACGTCCTGCTCGCCCTGGCCGTCGAAGGCAGACTCGTACTGGACGCCGAGCTGGCCGACTGCGTCGTCGCGGAGCTGCGCCGGACCGAGGCGATCGTCCACGGCAGGCTGGCCGCGCTCGACGGGCCCGGCGCGGTGGCAGGCCTCGACCAGGAAACGGTCGATCTGCGCTTCGCCGAGGTCGCCGAACCGGGCAGGCTGCGTGCGGCGCTGGCCGAGCTGCCGCGGTACATCGCCGCATTCGAGCAGGCCACGCGGGTTTCGACACAGGTCTTCACGCCACGCTGAGAATCCGTAGAGGGTTCGTGAAGAACGCCTTCCCAGACTGTGACGCAGCGTACTTGCACGCTTCGAGTTTCGGAGGGATCCCAGTGGGCACGGAAACGCAGGACATCACCGTGGCGGTCTACGCGCCGGATCCGATCACCGCGGCCGGGCTGGCCAGCCAGCTCGGGCCGTTCACCGTGGCCGACTGGGAGAAGCGCGCGGACGCGGGCGTGCTCGTGTTCGGCACTGAGCGCCTCACCCCGGAGACCGTGCTGCAGCTGCGCAGGCTGTCGACCGAGCAGGCCAAGCCGGTCGTGCTCGTGGTCAGCCAGATCGGCGAGGCCGAGCTGCTGCCCGCGATCGAATGCGGCGTGGTGGCCGTGCTCCCGCGTGCCGCGACCACCGCCGACCGCCTCGCCCACGCCGTCCGCGCCGCCGCGACCGGCGGCGGCATCCTCCCGCCGTCCCTTTTGGGGGAATTGCTCAAGCACGTCGAGCGGTTGCAGCGCGAGGTGCTCGACCCGATGGGTCTCAACACCGCGGGCCTGACCACGCGCGAGATCGACGTGCTGCGGCTGATGGCCGACGGGATGGACACCGTCGAGATCGCCGACAAGCTGTGTTACTCCGAGCGCAGCGTCAAGCACATCATCCAGGGCGTGACCAGCAGGCTCAACCTGCGCAACCGTCCCCACGCGGTGGCTTACGCGGTGCGCGCCGGCGTGATCTGAGCGCGCGGATGTTCCTGTCGCTCCGCAAGAAACGTTCCGAGACCAGGCTGGTCTGCGACGCCGTCGGCCACGCGCTCGTCGTGCACGCTCCCGAGGGCATGAGCGCCGAGGCCCGCGCGCTGGCGAACTCCCTCGCGGCGGACGACGAGCACGACCTCGTCGTGGCGGACCTCGCCGACGACGGGGAAGCGCTCGCGGCCGCGCTCGGCCCGCGCCCGCGCGGCATCCGGCTCCTCATGGCCACACCCGAGATCGCACGCTGGCTCGCCGACCGGCTCGGCTGCGCGGTCCTGGTGCCCGGCGGCCCGGTCCTGCCGACCGCGGGTGGCGGGCTGTTCGTGTCGGGCAGTGGCTGGCTGCGGTACCTGCCAGGCAAGGACGCTTCCTGGGGCGGAAGGCGTTTCCCTTGCCCTGACTGGGATTCACGCGCGCTCGCGGAGATGACCGGCGTGGTTGAGCCGTTGCCCGCCGGCGTCTGGATCCGGCCGCACGGCGCCGAGGAGTGGCTGACGCCCGGCCGCGCCCGGCTGATGCGCATGATCCCGTGCCAGCCCGAGGTGCTCACGGTCGTGCTCGGCAAGGAAGGCACGGACGAGCTGCGGCTGGACGACGTCGAGCGATTCTGGCGGGCAGTGCCGGAGGCGGACCGGCCCAAGGTGCGGTTCGTCGGCTACGGCCCGGTCGCGCTGCCGCCGGAGACGAGCCTCGGGCAGGCGCTGGCCGACCTGCTCGGCGAGGAGGTCTGCTGCTACCTGGGCGTGCCCGTCGGCGCGCCGGGCGCGGTGGACGTGTTCACCGTGCGCGCAGATCGTTCGCATGGCTGGAAAACGTTTGCGCAGCAAGCGATCTACCGTCCGGGAGCGACCCCGGTGGTGAGCGGCTACCGGCCCCCGGTCGACGGGTTCCCCGAGATCGCGCCCGCGGTGTACCGCTGCGCGCCCGACGCGGTGGTCGAGGTCGTGCCCGCCGGGCTGTGGATCCGCCCCGACCAGGTCGGCGACGACGCGGTCCGCGCGCGGCCGGTCGACCCGGACCGCCGTCTCGTGTTCTACGAAGCCGGACTGCGGCACCTCGCCGAGGAAGTGCTCGGCCGGTTCGACTACGCGGACCGGCTGGTCACCGTGCTCGAAGCCGTCGAGGGGATCGAGCTGTACTGGCTCGCGCGGTTGCTGGGTGATCCGGTCGAGCGGTACCTGGCGGACGAGGGCGGCGCCGATTTGCCGACGTTCCGCGGCGCCTGCGTGGTGCGGGTGAACCTGGCCGAGGAGTACCGCGATGGTCAGGTGATCGTCTCCGGCGACTTCTGGCATGTGCTGACCGCGCCGTGCGCTACGCAGGACGGCTCGGTCGAGGTGCTGGTGTGGTCGATGACCGGCCGCCGCACCGCCTCGCTCGAGCCGGACGGCGTCGACGGGCGCGTGGTCTTCTTGCCTGGCACGGGTTTCAAGGTGCTCGAAGCTTCCGCGGACCGGCTGCTGCTGCGCGAGCTTTCCCCGACCGAGTTCGAGCGCGACGGCGCCGTGGCCGACAACCGCGTCGCACTCGACAAGACGATCAAGGCCACGCTGCTCCGCACGGCCGACCGCTGGGCCACCTCAGCACCGGTGGCTCGCATCCCGGCTGCCTCGGCTTCCCTGTTTCAGGGAGTCCCGTCATGACCTCCGATGAGTTGCTGCTCCTGGTCGATCCGGCTTGGCGGCCGACTGAGCAGATGCCCGACCCGCCCGCCGAGACGGCGATCGGCGCCTGGCTCATCCGCGCCGACGGCACCCGCAGCCGCTTCCAGCCGAACCCGGTCTACCGTCCGTCCACACCGGACTCACCCTTCGACCCGGTCGACGCCGAACTCCGCCGCCTCGCCACCGGAGCCCAGGGAACCGACGCGCTCTACGAAACCCTGCGCGACGTCGACCTCGCCTTGGCCATCGACGCGAGCGGCACCCCGCTGATCCGCCCGGCCCCGGACGGCATCCCCTCGCTCCTGGTCACCACCTCACCCCCGCTCCGCGCTTCCGTCGACGCTCCCGCCTGGACCGACGTCACCCTCGCCGACCTGGCCTCCTCAGGCGCGCACGTCCTCCTCAACCCAGGCTCCGCCGCCTCAATGCGCCTGAATCCCGAAGCCCTCCGCACCGCCGCCCATACGCCTGGGTAGACCGGGATAAAGCGGGCTTTATCCCGGGGAAAAGCGTCCCGGGATAAAGCCCGCTTTATCCCGCCCCTGGGTTAGATGTGGTCGCCGTTGAGCATGGCGGTGGCGAGCTCGATGCGTGAGCGGTAGCCCGTGCGCGAGAACAACCTGCTCAGCCGGCCTTCGACGCTCTTCTCGCTGGTCTTCAGCGCGGTCGCGAGTTGCTTGTTGGTCAAGCCCTCGGCGGCGAGGAGGGCGAGGAGGTGTTCGTTCTCGGCTACGGTTTCCTGGCGGCCGGGGACGGCGATGCCGTGTTCCCGCATCAGGTTGCGCAGCCACGCGCGGTAGAGCAGGGCGTCCAGCGCGCCGAGGGTTTCGTAGGTCGGCGTCAGCAGGCGGGGGTCGGCGGCGCCGTGGCGGACCAGGCGTTCCACGACGAGCGCGGTCTCGAACGGCTGAGCGCGGTCGTGCGCGCGGCGCAGGCATTCGGTTCCGCCGCGCAGGAGGCAGGCGCGCACCAGCGAACGGTGCAGGAGCACGCGGCCGGTCGGCATGGTCGAGGCGAGCTTGTCGAGTTCGGCGAGACAGCGGGCGGCCGTGTCGTGGTCGCCGCGGTCGAGTGCCAGGTCGGCGAGTTCGGACCAGGCGATGTCCGTGCCGACGGCCAGGCCGTGCGCAATGGCGCTGTGCAGGCGTTCTGCGGCGCCGGTGTGGTCGCCGAGCGCGCGGTCGACGCGGGCGTCGGCGATGTCGAGCAGGTGCACCAGCATCGGCTTGGTGGCGCGAGCGGCGGTCAGCAGCTCGCGCGCAGCCGTCAGCCTGCCTTGTGCCACCAGCACCGAGACCGTCGACAGGTGCATCGCCGACGAACCGGCGTCGTCACCGCGATGCGCGACGCTGCGCCGCGCGAAATCCACGGCGCGGGGGAATTCGCCGCGCATGGCCGCGAGCATGGACCGTTCGCCATCGCGCAGGTCTTCTTCGGGGAACCGCTCGTCAGCGAGCAGGCGTTCGGCCCGGTGTTGCTCACCGATGACCAAAAGCGCGGTCACGTGCGAGCGGATCTGGTCGGTGCGATGCCTTCGCACCTCCCGCAACGGCCACGCGGCGCGTGCGGCGAGGTTCGCGTCGAAGCGTTCCGGGCGGCCCGCCCACAAGTCCGCGAGGCTCGCGTACAGCCCGGAGAGCATCGCCGAGGTCGGGCAGCCGGGCTCGGTGCGGGCGAGCAGCGCGCCCGCGTCCGCCCAGCGGTCCAGCCTGCTCAACGCGATCGCGCTCGACGCGGGGGTCCAGTCCGGCGATCCCGCGGCGATCTCCGCCAGCGCGGCCGGGTCGCACGCGCTGACCGCCATCGACTGGACTTCTTGCGTCGCGTCGGCGGAGAGCTGGTCGGGGAAGTCGCGTAGCAGCAGCCGTGCTCCCGCGAGACTCTGCTTGTGGTCGCCGTGCTGATGACACCACGACGTGTGCAGCAGCGTGACCATCGCGCGCTGCGCCCGGTCCTCGGTCAGCTCGATGGCCGCGCGTAGCCACCGGCCGCCACGCTCGGGCTTGTCGTTTCGCAGCGCGCGGCGGAGCAGTTCGCCGAGCGCCCGCGCCGGGTCGATGAGCTTGCCCGCCTCGGCGATCTGGTCGGCGAGATAGTCGGGGTCGGAGGTCAGCGCGGTGCCCGTCCACAGTGCCGTGACGGCCGCCGCGGCGAACTGACGCCGCTCGAACGGGCCCAGCTCGGCGATCAGCGCCGACGCCGTCACCGGGATGGTGAAGCGCCAGGTGACGCCGTGGTGCAACACCCCTTCGGCGCGCAGGATGTCCAGCAGCTCAAGGGTTTCCGCCTTGTCCTGATCGAGCACTTCGCTGATCAGCGCGGGCATCGCGTCGCCGAGCGGATGCAGCACGGCCGCCGCCTTCGCGACCGCGAGCACGTCCGGGCCGAGTTCGCGCACCACGCGCGGGGGAGACGTCGTCGCGGTGCCGGGTACCAGATACGCGCGTCTGTCCACAATGCGCAGTGAGCCTTCCGCGCGCAGCAGTTCGAGCGCTTGATGCAATGCCGAGGGCACCCCGCGGCTGAGTTCCTGTAACCGCCGCCGCAGCGCTCCGCTGGGCGCGGCCGAGATCGCTTCGACGACCAGGCGCGTGATTTCGTCGGCACGCAACGGCCGCAGCCGCACCGGACGCACGAGGCCGTCGGCACGCAACCGGCGCACCATGGCGAGTCCGGCCGCGGCGTCACGCACGGGTGTGCGGGTCGCGCACACGAGCCGCACCGCGCTGCCCGCCAGCCTGCGGATGAGTGCTTCGAGCACGGCCAGCGAATCGCGGTCGATCCATTGGGTGTCATCGAGCAGCAGCACCTGATCGCCGCCGCGCACGATCGGCGCCGCCGCGGCGAGTGCCGCGCGGCGGGCGACTTCGGGGTCGTCGGCCGCGCCGGCCACGGGCGCCAGCCACGGCCGGTCGGGACTCGCGTCGGCGGGCACCAGATCACCCGCCGAGGTGAACCGCATCGCGGAAACGCGGCGGCCGTCACCGCGAAGCCGATCGCGAACCCGCTCGAGCAGCGTGGTGCGCCCGACTCCGGCGGGACCGGTCACCCAGATGCAGGGTGCTCCGGCCTCGCCGAGGAGTTCCATGACAGCGTCCACCTTCGCCATCATCAGGTGCGCGCCCCGCCACGGCAGGGCCGCGCTCGCCGTCTGGCCCGTTCGGACGCCGAGTCCGCCCGGACGCCCTACCTGCCCATTGGGGCCAGAGTGCTGTCCGTGCAAGCCATTGATCGCCCGCGCCCCTTGCCGATGGCGACACTCGGTGACTGAATGACGGCACTACAGAGGGGAGACCCGGAGATGGCGCGCCAGCGGACCGAACCCACCGGCAGGCAGGACGAGCTCGCCGCGCTGCGCTGGGATGGGTCGACCCCGGCGCTCAAGGTCGTCCGCGGCGACGCCGGCAGCGGGAAAACCGCTGTGCTGGGCCAAGTTCGCCGTGAACTCGCCGAGCAGGGCTTCGTCGTGATCGAAATGGACGGTTCCGCCGAGCGCCCGGACTGGGACGCTTTCGGCGCGCACCTGCTGCTCGACGCGATCCGCGGCCGCTTCGAGGAACTCGGCGCCGGGCTGGTCACGGCGCTCGACGCGGTCGGCAAGCTGTGCACGGCGGACGGCTATTCCTCGCCTTGGCGCCGTTTTTGCCTGCTGAACGCGTTCAGCGCGTTGTTCACCACCATCCGCGCGACGGCCCCGATCGCGGTGCTGGCCGACGACGCCCATCTGCTCGGGCAGCCGGTCGCCGCGCTCACGACCGCACAACGTGCCGGGCACTTCGTCGTCGCGGCTTGCCCCGACGGCCCGTCCGAGCTGAGCGAGCGGGCCGACGAGGTGATCGAGCTGCGGCCGCTGCCGGACCCCGCGGTCGACACCCTGCTGCGGCAGCTGGCCGGGATACCGGTCGATCCGGTCCTGCCTCGCGTCTTGCAGGACGCTCTTGGCTGCCTGTATGGAAACCCGGGCACGCTGGTGTCCACAATGGCCGATCTGCGCGAACAGGGCAGGCTCGCCACCGTCCAAGGCAGACTCTGCCTGCGTGATCCCGGCGAACCCGTGCGGCTGCCTGCTTCGCATCCGCTGATGGTCGAGCTGGACCGGTGCGGCGATGCCGGGCGTGAGCTGGTCGCGCTCGCTTCCAGCGCGGTCGGCTGCCGGGTCGACGACATCCCCATGCTCGCCGCGGCGACCGGACGCGCGCCGCTCGCGTACGGTCGCGCGGCGGATCAGCTCGTGCTCGCCGGGGTGCTCGACAGCGAAAGCACCGGACGGCTGCGGAACCGGTGTCGGGCTTTGACCGTCGAGCCGGGCGACCTGCACCGGCTGGTGGCCGAGTCGTTGCTCGCCCAGGGACGGCACGGGCCGGTGACGGCGGGGCACATCGCGGCGGCTGGCCGATCGATGGCTCCGCGACCCGAGCTGCTGGAAGTGCTGCAGGACAAGCAAAGCAAGCCGTTCGCCGCGGTCTCGCACGCCTACGCGGCGTGGTGGCACAGCCGGGACCGTGACCTGCGGGCCGAGCTGATCCGGCTGCTCGTCCGAGCCGGTGACTATACGCGGCTGGCTCAGGTCGTCGAAGAGTCGATCGATCAAGCCGACGAGGAGCTGGCCATCGCGGCGGCGCTGGTGGCGATCCACAGTGGACAACGCATGTCAGCCGCATTCGAAGGCACGCCTCAGTTCGCCTTGTGCCGCAGGTGGTTCGCGGGCGAAGAGATCCGGCTTGACGAAGTCGTCGCGTGTTTCGCCCCGGGGACCGTGCTCTCGGATCGTGACCTGGAAGCGTTCTGCGCCAGTCGTGAACTGGGCACGGTGTTCTCCGCGCTGCTCGGCCCGGACTATCGCGTGCCGGACTCGGGCCCGCTGGCCGCGTATCACCGCGTCTGCCGCGAATACGCGGGCACCGACTGGTCGTCGGCGCTCAGCGCGGCCCGTGAACTCGAACTCGACCCTCGCGCCGACGCCGCGGCCAAGCGGTACTCGCGGATGCTCGCCGCGGAGATGGCCGATTGGCGCGGGGAAGACCGGCAAGCCGAGTCGTGGCGAGTGCCCGGTGACTATCCGGCCTTGCGTGAGCTGCCGACCCGGCTGAACGAGGTCTTGGCGTGCCTGCCCGACGGCGACGTGGCCGCGCTGACCGAGGCGTACGAGACCGCGCGCGCGATCGGCGCGTCGCGGCTGATCGCCGAGGTGAAGCGCGCGCTGGCGCGGTTCGGCGCCGCGCCGGCGGCCACGCGGGCCCGCACGGACGAGCTTTCCGAGCTGCAGCACCGGATCATCGAGCTGATCCGGCAGGGCCGCACCAACCGGCAGATCGCGGTCGCGGTGCTGGTCAGTGAGAAGACCGTGGAGAAACACCTCACCAGGCTGTTCGCCAAGGCGGGCTGCCGGACCCGGCACGGGCTGGCCACGTCCGGGCTGGGCGGGCGGCTGGAGCCGGTCAGCGCGTGAAACGACAGGAGCGCCGCACGTGAGTCAGAACGTCATCATGGTGACCCAGACCCCCGGCCAAGGGCACCGCAGCGTCGGCGAGGCGCTCGCCGTGGCGACCGACGGCGCGGTCATCGTGGTCGGTCCCGGGCGGTACACGGAGAACCTGGTGCTCACCAAGGCCGTCACGATCACCGCCGAGGACGGGCCCGGCACCGTGCAGCTGGTCGCCGACACCGGCGTGACCGTGGCGCTGGCGAGCGGATCGGCCGCGTTGTCCGGGCTCACGATCGTCGCGTCCGATGCGGACAGTCCGGCCGTGCTGGTCGTCGGCGGGCAGCTCGGGATCACCGAATGCGTGGTGCGGGCGTCGAGCTGGGCGACGGTGTTCGCCAGGGACGCGGGGACCGTGCTGATGCGTGACTGCGAGATCCGCAACTCCGTCGGCGCGGGCGTGGTGGTGACCGCGACCGAAGGCGGGGTGCTCGATTCCTGCCGCCTGGAGGAGCTGGGGACGTCGGCCGTGGTGGTCGCCGACGACGGCGCTCTGCTGATGCGTGCCTGCTCGGTGCGTGGTGCGGCCGGTAACGGGATTTGCCTTAACGGCCATGGCAAACTGACCGTCGAAGACACCACGGTCAGCGGCGCAGGGAAGCCTGCGGTGGCGGTCGAGCAGCAGGCTTCGCTGAGCGCGACGAGGCTGGCCGTGACCAAGACTTCGGCCATCGGGTTCTATCTCGCGTCGTCAGGAACCGTTGTACTGCAGGAATGTCAGGTGCAGCGTGCGGCCGCCGAAGGTATTTTCGTCGCTGAATCCTGTGCGCCGCAGCTGACCGGATGCCAGGTGAGCGGCACGCGCGGGCGCGGGCTGCATTTCGCCGGGCGCGCGGGTGGCAGTGTCACCGGCTGCGATGTGTCCGAAGTGGACGGTATCGGCATCGGCGTGACCGAGCGCAGCGTCACCGAGTTCGACCGGATCACGGTCACCGGCTGCACCGGCGCGGGGGTGCGGGTGGACACCGCGTCCGACCCGTTCTTCCGGCGGCTGCGGGTGCTCGGCTGCGACGGCGCGGCGATCGAGCTGCACGGCGACGCCAGGGGACGGCTGGAGAACATCGAGATCGACGGCGGCCGTGGCGTGGGGCTTTCGGTGGCCGAAGGCGCGCGGCCGTCGGTCAGCGGGCTCAGCGCGCGTGGCATGACCGGCGCCGGGGTGAGTGTGGTGGGCGCGGCGCTGGCGTTGACCGACAGCGAAATCAACGGCGCGGGCGCGGACGGCGTGCACGCCGGTGCCGGGGCGGACCTCTCGCTGTTGCGGTGCCGAGTGCAGGGCAGCACCGGGATGGGCTGTCTGGTGGCCGAAGGCGCGTCCGGGTCCATTGTGGACTCGGAGTTCACCGGTGGCGCCGCTGACGGGATTCGCTTGGAGACTGAAGAAGCGGTCAAGGTTTCCGGGTGCACCGTGCGGGACAACCACGGCAGCGGCGTGCGCCAGACCAGGCCCGGCACCGGCATCGAGGTCGTCGACCTGATCAGCAGCGGCAACCTGTCGGCGGACGCGGTCGGCACGGCGGCGACCGCGGACGTCCCCGCGCCGGCGGCGCAGGCCCCGCAGCGCGCCGAACTGGGGTCGGATCCGCTGGTGGAGCTGGAAGGGCTGGTCGGGCTCGCCGGGGTGAAGAGCGAGGTGACCTCGCTGATCAACCTCAACAAGATGGCCAAGCGGCGGATGGACGCCGGGCTGTCCGCGCCGCCGATGGCGCGGCATCTGGTGTTCGCGGGCGCGCCGGGCACCGGCAAGACCACGGTCGCGCGGATCTACGGGCAGATCCTGGCGCAACTCGGCGTGCTGCGTAAGGGACATCTGGTCGAGGTGGCGCGCGCCGACCTGGTCGCGCAGATCATCGGCGGCACGGCCATCAAGACCACCGAGGCGTTCACCGCGGCGTTGGGCGGGGTGCTGTTCATCGACGAGGCGTACACGCTGAGCCAGGGTGGCGGCGGCACCGGGCCGGACTTCGGCCGCGAGGCGATCGACACATTGGTCAAGCTGATGGAGGACCACCGCGACGACGTCGTCGTGATCGCCGCCGGGTACACAAAGGACATGACCAAGTTCCTGGAATCCAACCCCGGTATGGAATCCCGCTTCAGCCGGACCATCGAGTTCGCCAACTACACGCCGGACGAACTGGTCACCATCGTGCGCACGCAATGCGCCAAGCACGACTACCGGCTCGACGAGGGCGCGGGCGAGGCGTTGCTGCGGTACTTCGACGAGATACCCAAGGATGGCACGTTCGGCAACGGCCGGACCGCGCGCCGGGTGTTCGAGCGGATGACCGACCGGCAGGCCTCGCGGCTCGCGATGGCGACCACCGCCGGTTCCGCCGACCTCACGCTGCTGACCACCGAGGACTTCCCCATGGGTGGCTGAGCGCGGTTCTCCGACCAACGATTTCCACGGCGGGAGTGAAGATGCTGCAGGATTTGGACGGGCTGGTGGCGCGGCGGCACGGTCCGCACGTGGTGGTGAGCCGCCACGACGAGCCGACGCCGCCGCTTCCGGTCGCCGGGATGCCGGGCAGGCTGTTCGTGCTGGTCACGGCCGCGGCCAGGGAGCTGCTCGGTGACACGCTGCCCGCTTCGCTGCTGCCGGCCGGGCCGGTGACGGAGATCTGGCTCGGCGCGGACGAGAAACTCGCGCGCGGCCTGCGCGAGGAACTCGGCGTGCCGGTGTTCACGCCTCGCGGCGGGTTCATCGCCGAACCGGGCGCGGCGATGTTCGCCGAGGGTGGATGGCGGCACGGGGAGACGGTGCACTTCCGTTTCCCCGTGCCCGCCTGGGAATCCGTGCTCCGCGGTGAGCAGGTGACCGGCGCCGGGGTGGTCGCGTGGCAGATCCCGGCCGGGCTCGTGGTGCGTACGGTGTCGTCCCCGGTGGCCGACGCGCTGTCCGTTCCGGTGGACTTCCGGTTCCCGAAGATCGTGGTCGGCGCCGGTGTCTCGCCCGATGAGGTGGCGGAGCTGCTGGGACGGTTGCCGCTCGGGCCGTTCCTCGTGGTGCCGGGTGTGACCGAGGTGTCCACACAGGACTGGCAGCGGGCGCTGGCCGGCTTGCTGGAACGAGACATCGTGTTCAGCACGATGTCGACTTATCGTCCATTCGCGACGGTGCTGCGGCAGCCCGTGGCGGGTGGGGCGCAGGAGGTGCTCGACATCGCGGCCGCGCCACCAGGGTGGGCGCGGAGCGGTGAGCGGCAGTATCAGCGTGGCCCGGTGCGGGCTTCGGTGCTGCCCGGCGGGCTCCTGCTGAGCATGGGCGGCGCCGTGGCGGGCGCGGAGGCGTTCGATCCGGCCGGGTGGACGTTGACCGTGGGCAGTGCCGGTGAGCTGGTGGGCTTGCCGTTGCTGGAGGCCGCGGAACGGCTGCTGGACGGACTCGACCCGGCGCGGCGCGCGGTGGTGCGGGTGCGGCTGGGCGGCGACGTCGACGAGCGAGGACGGGAAGCGCTGGCCCGGTGCGGCGTCCGCTCGGTCCCGGCCCCGCTGCTCGGAGGTCGTGAGTGTTCCGGCCGGTTAGAACCGGTCAAAACATTCACGACCCCGGTCGCCGAGGCGGCGCCCGTGGCTGAGCCCGAGCCCGTCGTCGAGGCCGAGCCCGTCGCTGAGCCTGCGCTGCCCGCACCTGAGGTCGCGGCGCCCGTCGTCGAGGCCGAGCCAGTGCTCGGGGGTCGTGAGTGTTCTGACCGGTTAGAACCGGCCGGAACACTCACGACCCCGGTCGCCGAGGTGGCCGCGCCGGAGCCGGTGTTGCCGGATCTGTCGTTCGCGCCGCCGCCGATCATGACGATGTCGAGTGCTCCGGTGTCCACTGTGTCCGGTCCGCCGGAGCCGGTGGAACCCGAGCTTCCCGAGCCGGAGTTGCCCGTCGCCGAGGAACTCGAGCCGCTCGAGCCGGAACCGGAGCCCGAACCGATCCCCGAGCCGGTTCCCGAGCCTGAAATCCCTGTCGTGGAGGAGCTTCCGGTCGTCGAGCACGGCCCGCTCGTCATCGCCGACCGTCCGAGCACGTCGGCCGAGCAGACCCGGTTCACGGCCGCGGCGGGCGAGGTCTTCGGCGAAGCGCTGGCCACGGTCAACGCGGCGCTGGCGACGTGGCCGTCCATGCGCTACGGCGGCGAGGCCGAGCTGAAGGCGGACTATGTGGCCGTCTGCCTGTATCTCGGCCGCGGCGAGGCGGGCACGGCCGAGCTCAACCAGGCGGTGCGCGGCGGTCAGGCCGGCGGGGTCGACGCGCTGGTGCCGTGCCTGGTGTCCGGGATCAGGCGGCTGCCGACGCATCGGCGTGCCGTGCTGCGGCAAGGCAAACTGGGCGAGGCGATCGAGCGGCGCAGCACACCGGGAACGGTGCTCACCGAGCCCGGTTTCCTGACCGCGAGCATCGATCTCGCGGTGACCGTGCCCGACGCGGACTTCGACGTGCTGATCTGGCCGTGCTCGGCGCGGCGCACGTCCGACCTGCTGATGAACCGTCCGGTGGACGAGGCGATCTTCGTCGCGGGCGCGCGGTTCAAGGCGCTCGCCATCCGCACGGCCGACGACGAGGACCCGCCCGAGGAGGACGTGCCGACGGCGCCCAAGGTCGCGGTGCTGTTCCGCGAACTCGCGCCGGGCGAGACGCCGACCGGCGACGAACTCGACGACCGCGACCTCGCCGTGCTGGCCAAACTGGACCGCGTGCTGGCCCGCCGTCGCGGCGGCGAGCTGCGGCTGGTCGACGACCCCGATCTCATCACCCGCCTCAGCACCTCGATGCTGGAATGGCACGAGTCGGCCACCGTGACGGCGGCGGCGTCGTGACCGCCCGGGCCGTGCCGCTCCTGCTCGCCGGATCGCTGCTGTTCGCCACCCCGGCCTGGGCGCAGTCCGGGCCCGCGAAACTACCCAACGGCAAGCAGGAAGCGTGCCTGCAAGCACCGCAGGGCATGGCGAGGGCCGTCCCGTGGGCCCAGCAACAGCTTGCGCCACAACGGGTTTGGCCGTTGACCCGCGGCGAAGGCGTGGTCGTCGCCGTGGTCGACACCGGCGTCGATGGCTCGATCCCGCAGCTGGCGGGCGGCAAGGTCCAGCGGGGCGTCGACCTGACATCACCCGGCAACGGGCCCGCGGACAGCGACTGCTTCGGCCACGGCACGTTCCTGGCCGGGATCATCGCCGCGTCGGCGTCGCCGGACACCGGTTTCGCGGGCGTGGCACCGGGCGTGACGATCCTGCCGATCCGGTGCGCGACCTCGGGGGAGCCGGGCGCGCTGACCCCGGGCGGCATGGCCAAGGGCATCCGGCAGGCCGTCGACTCCGGCGCGAACGTGATCAACATTTCGGCCAGCACGACGCTCCAGGACGGCGAACTCGCCGCCGCCGTCGGCTACGCGGTCGAACGGGACGTCGTCGTGGTCGCGTCGGCGGCCAACGGCGCCAAGGACGGTGACCCGGTCACCTACCCGGCGTCGTACCCCGGCGTGATCGCGGTCGGCGCGGTCGACGTCAACGGCCAGCGCGCCGACTTCTCCCAGACGGGCCCGTACCTGTCGCTGATGGCACCCGGCGTCGACGTGATCAGCGTCGGCCCCAAGGGCCCCGGCCACTGGCAGGGCAGCGGCACCAGCTACGCGGCCCCGTTCGTCACCGCGGCCGCCGCGCTGGTGCGCGCGTACCGGCCGTCGCTGACTGCGGCCCAGATCAAGCATCGTCTCGAGGCCACGGCGAACCATCCCCCGATGGCCATGCCCCACCCCGCGATGGGCTGGGGCACCGTCAACCTCCTGGCCGCCGTCACCACGGAACTCGCCGAAGAAGGCCCGGCCGCCGCGGGGGCTCCCATTGCCCCGCCCGCGGCCCGTGCCCCGGAGGTCCCGGCGCCGGACGACCTCGGCCCGCTTCTCGCGGTGCTCGGCATCCTGGGCGCGGCGGTCTTCGCGTTCGGCCTGGTCATGACCACGCGCCTCGTCAAGGCCGCCCGACGTCGCCGCTGGACCCGCGCCCGCGTCCTCGAACTCCAGGACTCGTGAGCGTTGCGGGCGGTTCTAACCGCCCGCAACGCTCACGACCCCCGGCACCGGCAAACTCGCGTACAGCAAGCGCAAACTCGCGTACACGAGCAGCAAACTCGCGTACGGGAAAGGCAAAGACTCCGGTCGCGCATGTTTGCCGCTCGCGTACGCATGTTTGCCCTTCCCATACGCGTGTTTGCCCTTCCCGTACGGGACCACGGTTCCCAGCTCAGGGGTCGTGAGTGTTTTGGCCGGTTAGAACCGGCCGGAACACTCACGAGCCCGCTTGTGTTGGCCCGGGATAAAGCGGGCTTTATCCCGGGGAAAAGCGTCCCGGGATAAAGCCCGCTTTATCCCGGGCTAGCTTTTAGGGCTGGTCGGCGAGGGGGGTTTGGACGAGGCGGACTGAGCGCCGGCGGTTGATGAACTGGGCTCGTCCCGGCGGGAGGGTGCGTGGCTTGAGGCTTCCCAGGAACGCGCCCTCGGTCTTCGGGCAGGACAGGAGCAGGGCCGGTGTGCCGAGTTCCCACATGCGGCGGATGGCCGGGTTCATCATCGAGCGGCTCGCGCCCGCCGTGCTGCGGGCGATGATCACGTGGACGCCGACGTCCGCCGCCTGGGGGAGGATGTTCATCAGCGGACCCAGCGGCCCCGCGCTTCCCGAGGACTCGGCCAGCTCGAAGTCGTCGATGATGATGTAGAGCCGCCCGCCCTTCCACCAGTCGCGCTTGGGCAGGCGGTCCGGCGTGATCTCCGGGCCGGGGATGCGCTTCTCGAGCACCGGCGCCGCGCCCGCGATCGACTTGGTCAGCGCCTCGACGCCCACCGCGTATTCGAGCTGGTGCGAAGCCGGGATCGAGTCGTGCAGCTCGCGGCGGAAGTCGCCGAACATCACGCGGGCTTCGTCGGAGGTGTGGTGCGCGACCACGGACCGGGCGATGTGGCGCAACAGGTTCGTCTTGCCCGTCTCGGCGTCGCCGTAGATCAGCAGGTGTGGTGACGCGTCGAAGTCGTGCCACTGTGGGGCCAGCTCGACGTCCTCGATGCCCAGCGGCACCCGCATTTCCGCAGACGGCGAAGGCGCCGTCGGCCCCGGCAGCTCCCGCGCGGTGAGCACGTGCGGCAGCAGGCGGACCTTCGGCGCGACGGGGGCGCCGGGCATCGCCAGCGCCTCCGACAGCTCGACGGTCGCGTCGGCCAGGTCGTCGGTGTCGGACGAGCCGTCGATACGGGGGAGCGCGGCCAGGAAGTGCAGCTTGTCCGGGGTGATGCCGCGGCCGGGGATCGCGGGCACGGTGGCCGCCACGCGTGAGTGGACCTCCGAGTCGACCGGGTCGCCCAGCTTCAGCTCGAACCGGGTGCCTAGCACGTCACGCAGCCACGGCCGCATCTCCGACCACCGATTGGTCGCGATCACCAGGTGGATACCGAAACTCAGCCCGCGCGCCGCCAGCTCGGTGAACCGCTCCTCCAGCTCCTCGAAGTCCTGCCGGATCGTGTACCAGCCGTCGACCACCAGGAACACGTCGCCGTACGGGTCGAGGTCGACGTACTGCCCCTGCCTGCGCGCACGCCGGTAACTCGCCATCGAGTCGACGTTGTGCTCGGCGAACAAGGCCTCGCGCCGCGCCATCAGGTTGGTCACCTCGAGCACGGTCCGCGTGACGCGGTCGCGGTCGAGGCGATGCGCGATGCTGCCGACGTGCGGCAGTTTCGCCAACGCGGTGAGCGTGCCGCCGAAGTCGAGGCAATAGAACTGGACCTCGGCCGCGGTGTGGGTGAGCGCGAGCCCGGCGATGAGCGTGCGCAGCAGCGTGCTCTTGCCGCTCTGCGGCCCGCCGACGACGGCCGCGTTGCCCTTGGCGCCGGACAGATCCGCCAGCAGCAGCTCACGCTTCTGCTGCGCGGGCAGGTCGATCAGGCCGACCGGGACCGTCAGGTTCGCCGTGTGCAGGTCGCCGACCGGGCGCGGGCCGAGCGTCGGGTGGTCGACCAGCGGCGGCAGCAGCTGATCGAGCGTCGCCGACTGCTTCAACGGCGGCAGCCAGACCTGGTGCGCGCGCGGACCGGCATGCTTCAACCGTCCAATGAGGACATCGAGCATGGTCTCGATCGCCTCCTGCGCATCGGAAACCACCGGTTCGGGTTCCGGCAGGTCGACCGAAGGCGGTTCGATGTACGCCGTGCCGAACGGGACCACGTGCTGCTCGACCGAGTCCAGCCCCGTCTGCCGCCGCTTCGCCCGGTACGGCGCCGACGAGTACGCGCCCTTGAACCGCACCAGCGTCTGGGTGTCCGGCCGCAGGTAGCCGTTGCCGGGACTGTTCGGCAGCTCGTACGCGTCCGGCACGCCGATCACGCTGCGGCTCTCCATCGCCGAGAACGTGCGCAGGCTGATCTTGTACGACAGGTGCGTCTCGATCTTGTGGATCCGGCCCTCGTCGAGACGCTGCGACGCCAGCAGCAGGTGGACGCCCAGCGAGCGCCCGAGCCGCCCGATCATCGCGAACACGTCGATGAACTCGGGCTTGCTCGACAGCATCTCGCTGAACTCGTCGACCACGATGAACAGCGCGGGCATCGGCTCCAGCGGCACGCCCTGCGCCCGCGCGGCCTCGTAGTCCCGGCGCGACGCGTAGTTCCCGGCCGCGCGCAGGTGCTCCTGACGCCGGTTCAGCTCGCCGGTCAGCGCGTCCTGCATCCGGTCGACCAGCTCCAGCTCGTCGGCGAGGTTCGTGATGACCGCCGAGGTGTGCGGCAGCTGGTCGAAGCCCAGGAACGCCGCACCACCCTTGAAGTCGACGAGCACGAAGTTGAGATCCTCGGAGGAATGCGTGGTGGCCAACGCCAGCACCAGCGTCCGCAGCAGCTCGCTCTTGCCGGACCCGGTCGCGCCGATGCACAGCCCGTGCGGGCCCATGCCGTCCTCGGCGGCCTCCTTGATGTCCAGCTCCAGCGGCGCGCCGGCGCCCGCGATGCCGATCGGCACGCGCAGCCTGCGCTTGCTGGTCATTCGCTCACGCCGGTACTTCACCGGCTCGAACGTCGCGACGTCGCCGAGCCCGAGCAGCGCGGCGAGGTCGTAGTCGGCCGCCATCGGCTCGTCGTCCTCGACGGCCTCGCCGACCCGGAACCGCGCCATGGTCCTCGCCAGCGCGGCCGCGGCGATCTCGCTGAGATGGTCGGGGCGGCACAGCGGACTCGTGCGCGGCTTGCCGAGCCGGTCGAACGTGACCGTGCGCGCCTGCTCGGAGTCGACCTCCAGGAACAGCACGCCAGGCCGTTGCTGCCACGGCAGCGAACCGGACACGTCGAGCACCACGGTGTTGCGGTAACCCTCGTCGGCGACGCGGTGATCCTCGGCCACCTGCACCCCGTCGAGCACCAGCACCACGAACGGTTCCGACGCGGTGATCGGCGTGTCCGACTCGAAGCGCGGGCGGCCGGTGAACGCGGGCCCGCCGAGCAGCAGCTCGATCTCGGGAATGCCGTCGGTGACCAGCCGCCGCGTGCCCGCGGCGTCGCGGCTTTCCAGATCTTGGTTGTGCGGCAACCACTTCAGCCAGTCCCAGCGATGCGCGCGGTCGGGATCGACGCAGACCGCGATCCGGACATCGCCGGGCGCGTGCGCGGTGGCGAACTGCGCGAGGATCGCCCGCAGCAGGCCGAGCACCGCGTCGTCGTCACCGCTGAACTGGATCTGCCCGAAGCCACGCAGGTACACCGCGATCGGCGCGTCCGGCAACGTCGAATAGGCGCGCAGGAACCGCCGCAACGCGTGCGCGGCCAGCGGTTCCAGGTCCTCGATCGGCTTGGTGTCCGGCGGCAGCAGCTTCAACGACGACCGCTGCACGCCGAGCCCGATCCGGACCTCGCCGAAGTCCTCGTGCGCAGGCCGCCGCTCCCACAGCCGATAGCCCAGCGCGATCGACCACAGCGCTCGCGGATCGGGGTGGATCCAGCGCGCGGCCGTCTGCTGCGCGGCGAGTGACTTGCGCACCCTGCCGCGCAACTGGGACAGGTAGCGGATGTAGTCGCGCCGATGCCCGTGCAGCTTTTGCTTGTGCGTGACCGAACTGCGCATCAGCTGCGCGATCAGCATGCCGATCACCGACAGCACCATCATGCCGCCGCCGATGTACGACATCATCCCGGAACCGGGGCGCACGAACATCATCACCATGGCCATCGAACCCAGGCCCATCGGCGCGTACATCAGCACCGAGCTGAGCCCGCCGCCGGAATCCTCCGGGACCGCGGGCGGTTCCTGGATCTCGATCTCCGAGCTCGGCGCGCTCGGTTTCGGCCTGCGTGCCCGCCGGGCGAAAAGGATCGTGCTCACAAGTTCTCCCTCGGTGAGTGGACTTCCCCCATTTCGCCCCCGAGGGGGTCGCACTGGGGTGGGAACAGCCGCTCATGGTGCTGGAATACGGGCTGGTTCCCGGTCTCCGACCTGGCAGGAAGGACCTGGACACAATGGAAGAACAGACACAGCATCGCACAACAAGCTCGGGGAGGCTACGGTTCGTCCTCGGTAAACAGGCCACCGATGTGGCATTGCCCGCCGAGGTCCCGCTGGCCGATCTGCTGCCCGCGATCCTGCCCCAGTTCGGCGCCGAATGGGTCGAGCAGGGTGCGGATCACGAGGGCTGGGTGGTGCAACGGCTGGGCGAACCGCCGCTCGACGAGGACCGCACGCTGGCCGAGCTGAACCTGCTCGACGGCGAGACCGTCCACTTGCGACCGCGCGCCGAGCAGCTCGCCGCGATCGACTACGACGACCTGGTCGAAGGCGTCGGCGAGCAGGTGCGCGAGCACCCCGGCGCGTGGACGCCCGCGCGCACGCGCTGGATGTTCCGTCTCGGCGCGGGCGTCGCACTGCTGCTGGGCCTTTTCCTGATCCCCGGCGCGGGTTCCGTCGGTGTGCAGACGCTGGTTTCCGGTGTGCTGGCGCTGTTCCTGCTCGCCGGCGCCGCGCTGGTCGCGCGTGGCGCGGCGCGCCCGCAGGTCGCGACGATCCTCGCCGGGGTCGGCGTGGCGTACGCGACGGTCGCCGCGTTGCTGCTGGTCGAGCTGCTGGATCCGGTGGCGACGCCGATGATCCGGCTGACCGGCGCGGCGGCGGGAATGCTGATCGCGCTGGCGATCGGCCTGCTCGCGGTGGCCGACGCCGCGCTGCTGTTCGCGGGCGCGGTGATGTTCTCGCTGGTGCTCGCGGTGACCGGGCTGATCGGCTCGCTGACCCCGGCCACGACCTCGCAGGCCGCCGCGATCGGGCTCACGATCTCCCTGATCATGGGGGTTTTCGTGCCGTCGACCGCGTTCCGGCTCTCTGGCCTGACGCTGCCGATGCTGCCTACCGGAGCCGACGAGCTGAACGAGGACATCGAGCCGATCCCGCACAAGATGGTGACCGAACGCGGCGCCGCGACGGTGGGCTATTCGGCCGCGCTGCATGTCGGTTTGGGCAGTGCTCAGTCGCTTTTGCTGCCATTACTCGTGGTCGAGGGCCACGGCTGGTCGATGGTCCTTTCGCTGGTGATCGCCTTCCTGCTCTACTTGCGGTCGCGGCACCCCGGCGGGCTGGTGCAGCGGTGGTCGATCCTGGTGCCCGCCTCGGTCGCGGTGGTCGCCAACCTGGTGCACATCGGGACCGAACAAGGTCAGCTGGGCCGCCTGCTGGCGGTGTTCGTGCCGGTGTTCGCCGCCGGTGCGCTGTTGCTGCTCAGCGCGGAACGCTTGCCCGGCAAGCGATTGCGGCCGTACTGGGGCCGCGCGGTGGAGATCTTGGAGTCGGTGACCGCCATCGCGGTGATCCCGATCCTGCTGCAGGTACTGCACGTCTACGCGACGATGCGGGGATTGGCGGGCTGATGCAGTCACGCAAGGACCAGGTCCAAGCGTACTTCTTCGTGGTCGGGCGGCTCGCGGCCGCGGTGACCCACGGCAGGCCGGATGTACTGCAGGCGCCCAACCGGCGCCTGAACACCGGCACCGCGCTGGGCGTTCTCGTGGCGGGCATCCTCGTCGCGATCTTCGGCATTTACGGCCTTTTCGTGCCCGGCGGCGACAATTCGTGGCGGCACGCGGGCGCGATCGTGATGGACAAGACCGTCGGCGCGCGTTACGTCTATCTCGACGGCCAGCTGCGCCCGGTGCTCAATTATTCGTCCGCGCGACTCGCCACCGGCAAAGCGAACAACGGCGAAGTCATTTCGGTTTCGCAGAAGTCTTTGGCGGGCACGCCGGTCGGCCAGCCGATCGGGATTCTCGGCGCGCCCGACTCGCTGCCGACGTCCGCCCGGCTCGCGACCGGACCGTGGACGGTCTGCGCGGAGCCCGCGGGCAGCGGCCCCGGCGCCGCCGGTCCTGGCGTGACCCTGCTGCTCGCGCAGCACTCCGGACCCGCGCTCGGCGCCAAACAAGCGCTGTTGGTGTCCACACCGGACAACGCGAAGTACTTGATCTGGCAGGGAAAGCGTCAGCTGCTGCCGCAACGCGCGGTGCTCGAGACGCTCGGCTACAGCGACCAGATCGCGGTGCCGGTGACGCTGGCCTGGCTCAACACCATCCCGCGCGGGACCGACATCGCGGTGCCGCAGACACCCGATGTCGGCAAGCCTGGCCCGATGGTCGACGGCAGGTCCAGCGTTGTCGGGCAGGTGCTGCAGGTGCGCAACCCGGCGCTGGCGTCCGATCAGCTTTACCTCGTGCGCAAGGACGGCGTCACCCCGCTGACACGCACGAGCGCGGCGCTGGTGCTGGCCGCGCCGTCGACCCGCGAGGCCTACCCGAACTCCGCCGTCGCACCGATCCAAGTGGGACCCGCAGGCATCACGGGCGCGCCCGTCTCGGCCGGTCCCGATCTGGTCGCCGGGCTGCCGCCGGAGCCACCCGAGGTGGTCGACCCCGGCACGGAAGCGTTGCCCTGCATGAAGTTCGGGCCGTCGGCGAACGGCGAGCCCGCCGTCTCGGCCCAGCTGCTGCCGCGCGTGCTGGTCAACGCCGAGTCCGTGCCGGTGGCCGAGCACACACCGGGCACGATGGCCGATCGGGTGGCGATCCCGATGGGTGGGGGCGTGCTCGCCCGAGACCTCCCGGCGCCAGGCGCGGCGCCGGGAGCCGCTTTTCTCATCACCGAGGTGGGCCGGAAGTATCCGCTCGCCGGGCCCGAGGTGCTGAGCTCGCTCGGATATGCCGAGTCCTCAGTGGTGAAAGTGCCCGCGGAATTGCTCGCGTTGTTACCGAGCGGGCCTTTGCTCAGTGTCGAAGGCGCTTTACGCAGCCAGCCCGCGAGGCCATGAGGGAACTTCCTCCCTCCGGTATCACGGAGTCGCTCAAAGACTTTCGAAGCCATTCTGCCGGTTACTGTTCCACCATCAGGCTTTCAGTGAACACAGGAGGAATCCAGTGGGACATTCAACTCAACTCAATGTCGAGACGATCAATCAGCAGGCCGCACGGCACGAGGCCACCAGTGACAGCGTCAACACCCAGCTCAACCAGCTGAAGAGCGAGATCGAGGCCACGCTCGCCGCCAGCCCGAGCGCCGCGACCCGCGCGCTGAGCACCACCTGTGACAACTGGGTCGAGTCGGTCCGCAAGTCGGTGCTGGCGCACCTCAACACCATGGCCGACAACATCCGCCGTGAAGCGTCCAACCAGGACGGCACCGACCAGACCAGCATGCAGAAGATCCTGAGCCTGCCGATGGAGACCGGGAACTTCCTGGGCGCCTGAGCCCACCACCTCGTTTATCCCGAAAGGACTTTCAGCATGGCCGACGGAACGATCACATACGACTACAACGTCATCGACACCTGCCTGAGCATGATGGCCAACAAGGCGTCGGAGATCCAGAGCCAGACCGACGATCTGGTCGCCGACGTCAAGCGGATCATGGGCGAGTGGCACGGTTCCACCGCCGACGCCTACGAAGCGCTGTCGACGGACCTGAGCAACGACCTCACGCAGAACCGCGAAAACCTGGTCAACCTGAAGAACGCGCTGGGCCAGGGAGCCGATGACATGCGGGACCAGGACGCGCGCGGCGCCGGCGCTGTCGGGCGCTGACGCCTCTCGTTCCGCGGGTGCCGGGCCGTGCGGCCGTCCGGCCCGGCCCCCGCTCCATCCCCAGCCAGCAGTGAAGGAGTGTCATGTCCACGAAATTCGACGCCAAGGCCATCACGGACGCGGCGGGCAAGCTCGGGTCCATTATGGACGATATGAAGGCCTTCACCGAGCTGAAGGCGAACTGGCCCAACGCCGGCAAGTTCCCGCTCGCGCAATGGCTGGAGCGGATCGTCGACGACCGCCGCAACGGCGTCGTCGCGCACGCGGAGCACCTCAAGCTCGCGCTCGAGGAGATGGAGACCACGCTCACCAAGATCGCCAAGGACTTCACCAACCTCGACGGCGACAACGCCAAGAAGGTCAGCGAGAGCATCGGCGAGCTGAAGAAGCACATCCGCGACGACATCGTGAAGCTCGACGAGAACACCGAGTCGGAGCAGGGCAACTTCACGGACCCGAAGGACGACAAGGACAACGCCACCGACGGCGACGGCTACGACGACGCGCTGTACCCGGGCAAGAAGAAGTAGCACCAGCCGTCCAGCGTCCCTTTCCCCGGTGAGGATCACTTAGCCATGGCCGATAAGACCACGCACCTGGTCGGCGACTACAACCAGTCCGCGCCGGGATTGGAGGTCGGCCAGTATTCGAACTGGACCGCGCTCGACGAGGTCACGGCCGAGCTGACGCACGGCGGCAGCGCGTCGAGCAACAAGACGGCCGAGGCCTGGTACGACTTCGAGACCGAGTTCAACGCGGCCACGAAACGGCTGGGCGACATCAACACCCAGTTCGGCGCGCAGATCAAGGCGATGAAGGACGCG
Organism: Amycolatopsis xylanica; assembly: GCF_900107045.1. GTDB lineage: Bacteria > Actinomycetota > Actinomycetes > Mycobacteriales > Pseudonocardiaceae > Amycolatopsis > Amycolatopsis xylanica. The sequence goes on along the minus strand of NZ_FNON01000004.1, from coordinate 438,768 downwards.
CTGGAGGGCGAGGCCGGTGACGCGTTCAACAAGTACGCCACCGACCTGCTGAAGGAGAGCGAAGACCTCTACCAGACGCTGGAGACCAAGAAGTACGGCCTGACCATCGGCAACATCGGGCACGCCATCCAGGCGTTCGCCACCCGGTGGTGGGAGACGGTCGAGGAGTCGCACCGGGTCAGGGAAGAGGCGATCAAGAAGATCGAAGACGCCGGGAAAGCCGCGGTCGCGGCGGCCACCGACGCCGACGAGATCACCCGGCTGCAGAACCAGACGATCGCGGACGCGACCAACGCCCGCGCGCAGTCGGAGATCAAGCTGATCAAGGAGTTGCAGGAGCAGTTCAAGGGGCTCGGCAACCAGTACACCGAGCGCGGCCAGGACCTGATGCCGCTGCGCATCGTCAACGGGCTGGCCAAGTCGGAGGACCCGCGGTTCAACGGTAGCGGCGACGGCAAGCCCGACGACAAAAAAGATGACAAGAAGGACGATAAGAAAGACGACAAGAAGGACGATTCGAGCGATGACGAGTCGTCGGGCTCTGGCTCCGGTTCGGGCTCCGGCTCTGGTTCGGGGAACGGCCCGAGCGAGAAGGAGAAGCAGGCCTACGACGACGCGAAGAACGCGGCGAACAAGGCCATCGACGACCTCGCGAACAAGACCGACGACCCCGAGCGCAAGAAGGCCCTCGAAGAGGCCAAGAAGGCCGCCGACGGTGCGATCGACGGCCTGGGCAAGGGCTCTGGTTCCGGCTCCGGCAAGGGCGGTGGCCCGGCGACGTCGTCCGACGGACCCGGCTCGGGCTCCGGTTCCGGATCGGGCGCCGGTGGGGACAACGGCGACGCCGCGCGGCAGAAGGCGCTGGACGACGCCAAAGCCGCCGCGGGCAAGGCGATCGACGGTCTCACGGGCGGTGGCGCGGGCGACACCGGTGGCGGCATGCCGACCGGTGCGGGCGGCGGCAGTGGCAGCGGCGCCGGCGGTGGCGACAAGGGAAGCGCTGCCCGTCAGAAGGCACTCGAAGACGCCAAGAAGGCCGCCAACGACGCGATCGACGGGCTCGGCAAGCCGCCGACGTCCTCCGACGGCCCCGGCTCGGCGGACAAGAAGGCGCTCGACGACGCGAAGAACGCCGCGGGCAAGGCCATCGACGACCTGTCCAAGGGCACCGACGACCCGGAGCGCAAGAAGGCGCTCGACGAGGCGAAGAAGGCCGCCAACAAGGCGATCGACGATCTCGGCAAGGGGGGCGGCGCGGGCGGTGGCGGCCAGAGCCCGGACGCGAAGAAGGCACTCGACGACGCCAAGGCGGCCGCGGGCAAGGCCATCGACGCGCTCGGCAAACCCGGCGACAGCCCCGAGCGGCAGCAGGCGCTCGAAGACGCCAAGAACGCCGCGAACGACGCCATCGACAAGCTCGCCAACCCCGAGAAGGCCAAGGCCATCGAGGAGGCCAAGGCGGCTGCGGACAAGGCGATCGACGCGCTGGGCAAGCCGGGAGACAGTCCCGAGCAGAAGCACGCGCTCGAAGCGGCCAAGGACGCCGCCAACAAGGCGATCGAGGACGCGGCCAAGTCCGATCCGCACTCGCCCGGGCACCAGAAGGCACTGGACGACGCGAAAGCGGCGGCCGACAAGGCGATCGACGCGCTGGGCAAGCCCGCCGACAGCCCGGAGCAGAAGGCCGCGCTCGAAGCCGCGAAGGAAGCGGCGCACGACGCCATCGACAAGGCGTCCAACCCCGAGCACTACAAGGCCGTCGAGGATGCGAAGGCCGCCGCGGACAAGGCCATCGACAAGCTCGGCAAGCCGGGTGACAGCCCCGATCAGAAGCACGCGCTGGACGCGGCGAAGGCGGCCGCGAACGACGCCATCGACAAACTCACGTCGAGCGACCCGTCGAGCCCCGATCACCAGAAGGCCATGGACGAGGCGAAAGCCGCCGCGGACAAGGCCATCGACACGCTCGGCAAGCCCGGCGACAGCGCCGAGCAACGGCAGGCGTTGGCCGACGCCAAGGAAGCCGCCAACAAGGCCATCGACGGCATCGACGCCTCCAGCCGTCAGAAGTCCGCGCTGGAGAGCTTCCTCGGTGAGGGGAAGACGGCGTCCAGCGACGGTGGTCTCGCGGACGCCAAGGCACGCGCCAACGAGGCACTGTCCAAATTGGGCGGTGGCGGCGGAGGCGGCTCCGGGCACGGCGGCGGTGGCGGTGGAGTAGGCGTCGGCGGGGGCGTCGCCGCGGAACCGTTGACCCGCTTCGACACCGATGTCGCGCGCTCGCGCGGGCTTTCCGTGCCGGGCATGCCGGTCACCGCGGCGACCCAGATCAGCACGGTCGGCGGACTGACCGCCACCAGCCCGGGCCAGGGCATGTCACCGGGCATGCCGATGGGTGGCATGGGCGGCGGCATGGGTGGCATGGGCCAGGGCGAGAAGGAACGCGAACCACAGATCTGGCTGCAGGCCGAACAGGGCATGTGGGACGACGGCGAGGGCACCGATTCACCGCCGTCCCCGGTGCTGGGAAGGAGCTGACCGGTGGGTTACGTCTCCGCGGATCCCCCGCCGCCCGAGGGGATCGAGTCGCTGTCCGGGCTGAGCTTCGAGCAGCTCGCGCAGCTGATCAACGAGGTCGGGCCCGAGGTGTTCTACCAGCGTGCGGCCGCTTTCGATCAGGCAGGCGCGCGGCTGCAGGAGGTGCTCGACCAGGTACGCCGCGAAGAACGGGCGATGCAGGACTTCTGGGACGGGCAGGTCGCGGAGAGCTTCGGCAACGTCGTCTACGAACTGACCGCCCGGATCACCTCGCTGCTGCAGACGATCCAGAGTCCGGGCTACGGCACGTTGCTGCGGCAGGCGGGCGACCAGCTCGCCATGCATCAGCAGCGCATGCGTGACCTGCAACTGGCGAAGGCCGAGCAGGACAGCGCGCCGCCGGCGCCGGAGGCCCCCGCGCCCGAGGTAGTGGGACAGGACCAGAAGCAACGCGCGTTGCAGATCGTGAGCGATCTTTCCCAGGCGTACCAGCAAATCGGCTCCGGGATGGCGCCGCCGGTCGACGCCCCCGACGCGCCCGGCACCCAGAACACCGTGACCGACGTCGTCGGCGATGGCGGTCCGGACACTGGCAACCCGGAGACCGCGAAGTACGCGACAGGTGGCGGAGGTAGCTCGGGCGGTGGCGGCTTCCTGGGAGCCGGGCTGCTCGTCGGCGGGATGGCCAAGACCGCCACCGGGGGTTCGCTGCTCCGTCAGGCCTCGTCGTCCGGGCAGATGGTGACCGCTCCCGCGCAGCAGGCGTCCGGTGTGCAGAAGGTCTTCCAGCCCACTGTGGACATTGTGCCGCCGGTGCTGGGGCAACCGGCTCAGCGCAGTGCCGCGGCTCCGTCCACTGTGGGTGCTCCGCTGGTGATGCCCGGCGCGGTGGTCGGCCGCAAGCCGGAGAAGAAGCAGACGACCACGACCACGAATGCCGCGGTCAAGGAGCAGGCGATCGCCGAGCCGGTCGCTCCTGTGCAGGGCGTCAAGCCGGTCACAGTGTCCACAACGGACGTTCCGGTGGTCGACAAGCCGATCGCATCCGTCGCGAATGGACCGTCGGAGATCGCGGCGCCCAAGCACGCCGTGGCGACGGGATCGGCGTCGACGGGCGGGATCCGGCTGCCTTCGGTCGAGGTCGCGCCACTGGCGAACCAGGCACCGGTCCGGCCGCTGCCCGCGGAACTCGCGGCGCTGCCGACCGGTGGCTACTCGATGACTTCGGGAGGTGCCACGCCGGTCGCGGCGGCGTCGTCGCATGCCGCCGCGACCGGTGGCATGCCGATGGCCCCGATGATGATGGGCGGCCTGCGCGGCACCGACCAGGACACCGAACGCGACGTCGATGCCATGCTGACCGAGGACCCGGACGTCTGGGACCCCGCGATCGGCGCGCCTGCCGCGATCGGCCGCCCGGCAAGGAAACCCGAGCCCGAGGTGCCGCTCACCGACTTGCTGCCCGCGGACCTGACCGGTTCGCCGTCGAGGAGGATCTGATGCCAGAACCGGATTCCGGGGTCTTCGACCTCGACCGCATGGCCGCCGACGCGCTGGCCACCATGGAGGACGAGCGGCGCAAGCTCGGCGAGCTGGGCAAGCTGTGGAAAGAGGAGCGCACCACGGTCCGCGCCAAGGACCAGTCGCTCGCGATGACGTTCGACGGCCGCGGCGAACTCGTCGACCTGGTGTTCAACGGCGACCGCTATCGCGGGCTCGCGCCGGCGCAGCTGGCCAGCGTGCTCGTCGAGACCTTGCAGCGTGGCCGTGCGCAGAGCATGGAGAAGATGACCGAGCTGATGGGCATGACCGCGGTACCCGGCCTCGATCTCGCCGGGCTCGCGACCGGAAAGGTCGACCCGCAGGAAATGGTCGACGCGCTGCTCGCCCCGATGCTCGAAGGAATCGACGGATTCGACGACCGGAAGAAGGAGCAGCGCGATGGCTGAGGAATTCTTTCTCGACCCCGACGGTGTCGGCCAGGCGACCCGCGATCTCAAAGCATCGGGTCGCCGCCTTTCCGGAGCTTTCACGAAGCTGACGGAAACCCTGGACCGCCATGACGGGTGCTGGGGCGACGACGACATCGGCAAGGGTTTCGAAAAGAGCTACCGGCAACCGTCCACCGAGGCCAGGACCGGCATCAAGGACACGGTCGACGGAATACTCGGAGTCTGCGACGAGGTCGACAAATCGGTGGAGATCTTCGAAAGCGTCGACCAGGAAAACGCCGAAAGAATCGACAAATCCGCTTAACGAGGTCACGGTGAGGAGGCAGCTATGAGTGGTGCTGACGAGACCACTCAGCTGCCTGATGGCCTGCAGAAGTTCTTCAAGGTCACTCTCGGCATGGAGTGGCCGGAGGGCAGCGAGGGCGGGCTCAAGGACATGAGCCGCGCCTGGTCGGAGTTCGCGACCGAGCTGGGCGTCACCGCGACCGACGTCAAGAAGGCCGCCGGCGACATCGACCGCGCGATGAACGGCAACACGGCCGAGAGCATCGTCGACTTCATCGGCGGCGACATCTACAAATCGATCGAAGAGCTGATCGGCCAGTCGAAGGAGTTCGCCAAGGAGACCAAGGCGACCGCGGCGGACATCCAGAAGGCCAAGATCATGCTCATCGCGATGGCCGCGATGGCGCTGGCCACGGTGATCTCCCTGCTGGCCTCGCTGTTCGGCGCCATCTTCGTCCCGAGCGTGCTCGCGGCCGCGCGCGTGGGGCTGGCCGCGATCCTCAAGGAACTGCTGGCGAAGGTCGCCCAGATCACCTTCAAGCAGGCCGCGATGGCGCTCGGCAAGTTCGCCTTCACCATCGCCAAGTACGCCGCGGGCGGCGCCGGTTTCATGGTCGGCCTCGACCTCGGAATCCAAGCGGGCCAGAAGGCCGCGGGCGGCCGCGACGAGATCGACTGGAAGTCGGTCGGCAACTCGGCGATCGGCGGCGCCATCGGCGGCGCTGGTTTCGGCGTTTTCCGCGGCGCGGGCAAGGGTTTCCGCAAGGGCCTCCCGCCGAAGGGCAGCGGCAAGGAGGTCCCCGGTTACCTGCGCGGGATCGGGCACGGTGGTTACGCGGGTGGCCAGGTGGCGATGGTCGCGTTCACCAACCCCGCGGTGAACGCGGCCACCGGCAACACCGAAGGCAACATGTGGGACGGCATCCTCAGCGCCATGGGCCCGTATGACGGCGGCGGTGGCAAGAAAGGCGGCGGCGCCAAGGGCGGGGGAGAAGGCGTCAAGGGCGGGGGCGGCCCGTCGGTGAAGGACAAGCTGGCCACACTGGACCTTCCCGGTAGCGGTAAGTCCATTCCGGACGGTCCCAAGTCCGAAAGCGAAGGCCCGTCGGGGCACGAGGTCGTCGACGACGGCAAGCCGGTCGGGTCGGTGTTCACCCCGGACGGTCCTTCGAGCGTGAAGGATGCTCCGTCGGAGGGATCGTCTGCGGATGGTCCGGGTTCCGGGCACTCCGGTTCCGAGGGGTCGGGCTCGAAGGGTTCTGGGCAGTTCACGGGCGCGGATTCGCAGGGCTCGAAGGGCACCGGGCACTCGACGGGGTCGAACGACACCGGGCAGTCCACGGGGGATTCGCAGACCTCGGATGGCGATGGGCAGTCCACTGGCACGGGTTCGCAAGCTTCGAACGGTTCTGGGCAGTCCACGGGGCCGGGTTCGCAGGCCTCGAATGGTTCTGGGCAGTCCACGGGGCCGGGTTCGCAGACCTCGGATGGCTCGGGGCAGTCCACGGGATCTGGTTCGCAAGGTTCAGATGGCGCCGGGCAACCGACCGGGACGGGCTCGCAGGGCTCGAATGGGGCTGGGCAATCCACAGAGCCGGGCTCGCAGGTCTCGGATGGCTCGGGGCAGCCCGCGGGCCAGGGTTCGCAGGGCACCAATGGTTCCTCGCAGGCCGATGGGCAGGGCACTGGTTCGCATGGCTCTGGCCAGGGCTCGCAGGGTTCGAACGGTGCGGGCCAGTCCACCCCGCCGGGTACGAACAGCGCTGGTCAGCCCGGTTCGCAGGAAGCCGGGCAGTCCACGGGACCGGATTCGCAGAGCGGTTCCGTCGGCGGCGGCGTCGGCCAGCCCGCACCGGTGACCAGCGGCTCGAATGCCCCGGCCGCGAATGGGTCGGGCGCTCCGGTCACCGGTGGGCAGCCTGTCGCAGGGGGACCGGCGCAGTCCTCGCCGGGTGGGTCGACGCAGCCCGCCCCGGTCACGTCGGGCGGTCCCGCTTCCGGGACGGGCACGCCGTCGAATTCGGGCGGGCCCGCGGTGCCGACCCAGTCTTCGGCCGGTACACCGAACGCCTCGCCCTCGACGGGCAACCCCGTGTCGCCCTCGTCCGGCCCGGCCTCGTCTTCGACCGGGAGCGCCCCGACGACATCGTCGGCCAGCCCAGCCACTTCGACGTCGGCGGGCAACCCGCCCTCGTCCTCCTCAGGACCGGCCAACTCCGCGTCGTCTTCGTCGGGACCGGCCAACTCTGCGTCGTCTTCGTCGGGACCGGCCAACTCTGCGTCGTCTTCCTCGGGACCCGCCAGCTCCGCGGCGTCCTCTTCGGGCTCGGGATCGGCCAATCCCGCTTCGTCCTCAGCGGGCTCGGGATCGGCGGGCACTCCGGCCTCGTCGGGTGGCCCGGCTTCCTCCGCAGCGGGCTCGGCCACCTCGAGTCCGGCGAGCAACTCGGCGACCTCTGGCTCCACGAACAACAGCGCTTCCCCCGCAGCCTCTTCGAACCAGCCGAACGGCTCGGCGAGCCAATCCCCGGCCCCCTCACCCGCGGCGGCGAAGCCCTCGGCGCCCGTCCCCACCGGAAACGCCAGCCCGACGCCATCTTCGGGCCCCGCCAGCCAGCCCGCGCCTGCTCAGCCTGCCCCGGTCAAGCCTTCGGTCGCGCCGCCCGCTCCCGTCACTTCGGGAAACACCGGCCCGGCACCGTCTTCGAGCCCGACCCCGAGTTCAGGCTCGGGTCCCGCTGCGAGCCCTGCCACCAACTCGGCCACCCAGCCCTCGGCCGCCCCGCCCGCTCAGTCTGCCCCAACCCAGCCCGCCCCGGCCAAGCCTTTGCCTGCCCCGGTCACTTCGGGCAACGCCGCTCCCGCGCCGGCCAGCCAGCCTTCATCCGCCCCGAGCAGTTCGAGCAACACGGCTCCCGCGCCGACTCCGACCAGCCAACCTTCGTCCGGCCCGAGCAGTTCGGGCAATGCTGGCCCGGCTCCCGCCCCGACCAGCCAGCCTTCATCCGGCCCGAACAGTTCAGCCAACGCTGGCCCGGCTCCCGCGCCGACCCCGGCGAGCCAGCCTTCATCCGGCTCGAACTCGCCGAACAGCTCGCCCGCCTCCACCTCGAATTCGGCCAGCCCAGCCGCCACTTCCAACTCGGCCAGCAGCACGACCTCCACTTCGAACCCGCCCACCACCCCAGCCGCCCAGCCCGCCCCGCCCAAAACCTCGACCACACCACCCCCTCCCAGCCCGTCCCCGGCCCCGCAGCCCGCCCCGGCCAACACCACCCCGTCCAACACCAACTCGACCAACACCGCATCGAGCCAGCCGCCCGCCGCGAACCCCGCGCCCGCCCAGCCCGCCCAGCCCAAGCCACCGGCCCCCAGGCCGGAAACGATCCAAGCCCCCGCCGAGCCCGCCAAGCCCATCCCGTCCACAATGGACAAACCGGCCAAGCCCCAGCTCGGCAAGCACGAGGAACCCGTCACCCTCCCCGACGCGCAGGCCGCGGTCGTCGCCGCCCACCTCGCCGCGGGCGCACCCGAGCACCGCCTCAACACCCCCACCGAGCACGCCCCGGACACCTTCCTCCCGCAGTCGTCCTGGCAGGAGCGTCGCGACGCCGCCCACCCGACCCGGTACAGCGCCGAACGCTTCGATCCGGACAGCACCGGCCGCACCGGCGGCGGCGAACTGTCCGGCAAGATCACCCAGATCCGCTTCGACCTCCGCCGGTTCGAAGCCGCGCCGGGGAAGTGGATCCGCGAGTTCACCATCCCGATCGACCTCGTCTCCGAATCCGTCGGCCCGCAGGCGCGGCGCGACCGTGCCGCCGAGATCCAGCGGGCGCTCGACACGCATTTCAACGAGCGATACCGGTTCGCCAACGGCGACCAGCTGCACGTGACCCTCGACGCCAAGACACCCGGCGAGACACTCCCCGGCTGGGATGCCGACTCCGGGCGTGGTGTGCCGGTCAAGATGTTCGATTCCTCGCTGCCGCACGAAAAGCTGAGCACCAACCAGCTGCGGTGGGACGTGCGCGGGTCCGTCAACGGTGCGTTGCACGAACTGTTCCACTTCGTCGGGCTCGGCGAGGGCGCCAAGAACAAGGCGATGCTGTTCAACCGCACCGATCAGCCGGGCATCATGGGGCCGAATGCCTGGACCGACGCCTCGCTCACGGCACGCGACCTCGGCAAGATCGACGAGATCTCGCGCAACGCCGGCCCGGTCATCGACCAGACGCTCACCGCGCCCCCGCGTCCGCGCACGCTCCCGCAGGTTGAGCCGCGCGTCATCAGCGAAGGCCCCGAATCCTCACTCCACACCCCGGCCGACGCACCCAAGCCCGATCCGAACAACCCGCCGCGCGACCCCGGCGGCCCGAGCACGCCGCGCGGCGACACCATCGAACTCGACAATCTCCCGCCCCGGCCGGAGCACGCCCCGCAGGGCCCGGCGGCGCTGCACGAGGTCATCCCGGACTACGTGCGCGACAACCGCGGGCCCGGCGCGGCCGAACAGGTCCGGCCGACCGCCGGCGCGGACATCCGGCCCGGGCTGGTCGCGGCCTACCCGGCGTTGCGTGATCACCCGATGCTCGACGTCATCCAGCGGCAGGTCGACACGAACATCCTGTCGTTCATGGGCGAGGGGCGGCCGTTCCAGCTGGTCGTCGGCGGCAAGCCGATGGAACTGGTGGTGCGCGCCGAGTTCGACTGGCCCCACGCGATCGCCAAGGCGCCCGACGGCGATCCGGCCGCCGCGAAGTTCAGCGCGAAGACCGACGTCGAGACCACCGCCAAGCTCGAGAGCTCGCGGGACAAGGACGCCACGGTCGGCGGCGCGTTCGCGGCCATCCCGCCGTTGATCGCCTCACTGAACCTCCAGGGTTCTCCCGCCGCGAGCCTGACGCAGGACGCGTCGCACACCATCAACGGCGGCTCGAGCAGCAAGGGCGAGGTCGCCAAGGCGTCCACCGAGTTCACCGCGCCGGTCAAGGTGACGACCGCGCTCGCCGACGCCAAGAACCAGCCGGTCGGCCGGATCGCGGACCCCGCGAACCCGGACGGCCCGCGGATCGACCACTCGGTCACGGGCACGGTCGACGTCAACGTCCCGACCCAGCTCAAGGCCCCGGCCGCGCCCCCGCACGACCTCACCCAGGCGCCGCCCGCGAAGTTCGTCGTCGAAGAGGCCGTGTCCAGCCGTGGCGCCGGCTTCTTCGACCAGGTCGCCAGGTCGATCGGCGAGGACAAGTTCACCGGCATCGGCTCGGTCGGGCGTGAGGTCTTGAAGGACTTCCTGCACGACAGCAACATCAAGGCGAAGCTGCCGGAGATGGCCGTGTTCGACGGCGACGCGCATCCCGACAAGGGCTGGGTGCGGTCCGGCGCACTGACGCCGGGCCCGACCAAGACCTCGTTCTCGTCGAAGTCGGGAATGGTCGAGATGCGGGCCGTCGCCAGGCAGGTCGAGGTCATCGAAACCGTCGCGGACGCGAAGAACACCGACATCGGCTCGCTCAAGAACAGCGGCGCCAACACCACCGGCGCGAAGCGCGTCGGCGGGTTCAGCGGCATGGTCGGCGCGGGCGCCGACGCCAAGGTGGCGTTCCTGTCACTCGGCCCGGTGTTCGGTTTTTCCCACTCCCGCACCAAATCCGCGGCGTTCGAGCACAAGTCGGTCGCCAAGGACTCGGTCAGCACCAAGGGCGACATGGTCCGCTACCGGACCGTCTACGACCTGCAGGTCCGCACGCCGGGGCATGCCGCGCGGACGCTGACCGGCACCATCGACGCGACCCAGGTGACCACGCACGACCGTGCCGTCGCCGCCGGGCTGGTCGACGGTGACGGTCAGGTCGTGCGCACCGGCGACGAGCGGACGCACTTCGCGCCGGAGCACATCGAGTCCGGGCACTCGCTCGGCGGCAGCTACCTGGACGACCTCAGCGGCGGTGACCAGGTGTATCGCACGGTCGTCAACGCGCTGCAGAAGGTGCCCGGCCGCAAGCTTTATCACCTCAGCTCCGACAAGTTCATCCGTCAGTTCGACGATCCCGAGTTCGCCAAGGGCATCGGCCACAGCATCGACGCGATACTGAGCCGCGATCTGCAGGCACGCAAGGCGATGTCCGACGCGCACCTCGGCGCGCTGCTCGACACCATGCTCACCCCCGAAGGCCTGCAAATCCCGCTGGTCAAGAAGGGCACCTTCCGCGACTACCACACCACGGTGACGCTGCGCGCAGACTTCACCATGACCGGTGAGTCGAACCCGATCAAGGCCGAAACCTCGGGCAAGGTCAAGGAAAAGACCGGCGGCAAGTTCACCGACGGCCGCGAGACCACGGTCACCGGCGGCGTGCAGGGCCGCGTCCGCGGGGTCACCGGCAAGGCCACCGGCACGTTCATCGCGGAGGCGAAGGCGAGCCGGATCTGGTCTAAGTCGCACAACCTCAACTCCGAGGGCATGGTCTCGGACGTCCGCAAGCACGGCGACGGGCTCAAAGAGGACGGTTCGCTCGACTCGCAGAGCCTGCGCCCGTTCGCGGGCACGCTCAACGTGACACCGGAGATCACCTCGTATGTCCGCGTCAACACCGCGGCGCGGCGGTTCAGCTTCGGGCTGCCCGGCCGCTCGGCGCCGGAGCTGGTGCACCGGCCTCGGGGTGAGGCGTTCGCCGCGCAAAGCATGCCGGTCCGGGTGCTCGTGCCGGAGAACCTGGTCAGCACCACCAGGCCGGACCCGGTCGACGTCGTGCGCGCCAACACGCGGCCGCACGACCACACCCCGATCAGCGGGCTGCGCGGTCCGTCGTCGCGGGTGCTGGACGGCGCCGAGATCCTGGCCGTGGTCGGCACAGAGCATTTGCAGGGTTCGGTCAAGGATCAGCTGGTCAGCGCGTCGAAGGACCCGATCTTCCGGTTCACCGATGGAGAGAACTCGAAGCTCATCTCCGACCGGCTTTCGCCGAACGCGCTGAAGAACGACCCCAGGCTGTTCACCAGGCCGATCGTGATCGACGGGCTGCACTACAGCAGGCGGCTGGCCGACGTCGACGGCAAGGCCGCCGTCGCGCTGTCGCCGATCAACCCGCAGCGTGTTTCGGTGCAAGAGTTCCAGGAGAACGCGAAAACCGTTGGTACTGCTTCGAAAGTCGGCAAGTCCAAGGGTGTTTCAAATTCGCTGGCTGTGACGTTCCGTGGAGTGTCCTTTGTGGCCAGTGACCAGGCCGCGACCACCAAGAGTTCGAAGGTCAACGCGATCGGCGTGCTGGTCGGCGAGTTCACGCCGTGGGCGTCGCGCTGGGGCAAAGGCAAGGGCAGTGAGCTGACCAGCGTGGAGCGGATCACCGTCGAAGACGGCGTGCCGGTCAAGCAGACGCTGGTCAAGGTCGGATTGGCGGCCGAGGTGGTCGCCGAGACCAAGGCGAAGGGCAACTTCGACCGGTTCGACCTGTTGCCGGACAAGAAGGTCGCGCGCAGCGGTGAGGCGTTCGAACTGGACGGTTCGGTGCTCATGTGGGCCTCGGACGCGCAGATCGCCGAGATGGAGCGGGTCTCCGCGCAGCTGCACGCCACCACCGTCGACGAGGTCCCGGTCAGGGGAGAAGCGCCCGCCGCCGCGCCCGCGCCCGGCCGGACGTTGGCGCCACCGGACTCGCTGGTGACGGCCAAGGGCACCTCGGTCGGCCTCGGCGCGATCACCACCACGATCGATCTCACCGACCGGATCCCGCATCTGCGCCGCAAACTCGCCGCTTCGCTGGGCGAGTCGGCCGCCGAGCGCCTGCTGCCGAAGTCTTCTTTGGACACCGCGCACGACAATCACCGCGAGCTGACCCGGTTCCTGTCCGATGTGCACCGTTCGGCGCCCAATGCGCTCAACGGCGGCCAAATCACCCCGCTGCGGCTGGAAGACCGGGTCACCGGCAAGACCTATTACGTCAGCGTCGGCGCGCGCTTCGTCGACCCGCCGTCGTTCTCCGGGATCGACCACGTCGGCAAGCTGTCGACCGAAGAAGTCGCGAAAATCGAGAACACCAAGCACAAATCGTCCGGCCGCACCCTGCTCGGATTGGGCACGAGCCTGCGCCCCGGCGCGCTGTTCGGCCAGAAGACCGACCCGTCCGTGGTCCCGCCCGGCACCACACCGACCGCCAAGCACGGCGCGGCGAGCGGCTCGCTGACGACCGGCCTGTCCGAGAGCACCAATCTCGGCGTGCGCGACACGAAGCAGAAGAACACGGGCGAGGTCGCGTACTCACAGACCGAGTCGACCACCGGCCCGATGGCGAACTATCGCGGCACCCTCGCGCTGGAGATCAAGGTCCAGCGCGGAATGGGCCTCGACGTCAACGGCCACGAGACCGCCAGCCAGGTCGTCGCCGTCGACAAGTCGCCGAGGCGCGAGGTGACCATCCAGAAGCTCGCGGAAGAGAGCTTCCCGGACCCGTCACACGGCAGGCTCGGCGAGGCGGGCCCGATCCGCTCGCAGTTCGGCACCGAAGCCCGCCCCGCCGCGACCTCCGACTGGCGCGGCGCGCGCGGCCACACCCCCTTGCCGGACACCGGGACGTTCGCCGCCGAGCACTACTTCGGCGACATGGCGGACCTGCGTGAAGGCGCCGAGCGGGCCATTACGCGGTCAGGTTCCAAAGTGGACTCCGCGACCATCGCCGCGCTCACCGCGGGCATCACCCCGGCGACGATCAAGGCGGGCCTCCCCGCGATGGCCAAGGGCGAGTTCGTGCTGCCCCTGCCGCCCGGCCTCGACCGCGACCTCGAGATCCACGCCCGTCTGAAGAACAACCCGCGCCTGGTGGGAACCAGCGCCGGCGTCGAGATCGACGGCAACATCAAGACCTCCGACGCCGACGTCACCGAGGTCAAGGCGGGCAGCGACCATTCCGCCAACATCGTCGCCCCCGCGGCGAGCGGCGGCATCGGCGCGCCCAACCACGCGAACACCATCTCCGAGGGCCGCAAGAACTTCAGCGCGATGTCCGGCAGCGTCGAGTACAACCTCCCGGTCGCTTCGAAGGACAAGGTCCAGGTCAACGAGGGCGGAGCGCCCAAGAACAAGACCAAGGTCCCGCAGTCCGCGACCGAGATCAAGACCGACAGCAAGCTCACCCGAGCCGATCTGCACGACGTCGAGTTCAGGTTCGTGGCCAGGCCGAAAGCGGGTTCGGCCAAGGCAGGCGTCGCGGATCTCCTTGTCCACGACGGTTACGTGGTCCGCCACCGCGACACTTCGGCGTTGCCGCGGCCGCTCACCGACGCCGCGACGGAGCTGCAGAAGGCGGGCAAGGAGTGGACCGAGGCGTACAAGAAGCACGAAGGCCTCAAGCAGACCCTGCACCCGCCGCTGTCCACGGCCCCGCTGGACGACGCGGCGACCGCCGTGCAGGCGGCGGAGGGCAAGTGGTGGGGCGCCAAGGCGGCCTATGACTCGGAGCTGGACAAGGTCCGGCACCCGGAGGCGGCGCGCGAGGCTGCCGAGCGCGCGGAACGCCAGCGCGACGCCCTGACCCGCGAGGCGCAGGCGCGGCTGGATGATGTGGCGGCCGAGCGGGCACGGCAGCAGGCCGAGCAGGCGAGGCAGCGGCAGGCCGCCCGTGAGGCGGCTGAGGCTCGGGCCAAGGCTGACGCGGAGGCTCGCGCTGAGGCTGAGGCGAAGGCCAAGGCTGAAGCGGAGGCTAGGGCTCGCGCTGAGGCGGAAGCCAAGGCCAAGGCGGAAGCGAAAGCCAAGGCTGAAGCCGAAGCCAGGGCTCGCGCGGAGGCAGAAGACAAGGCCAAGGCTGAAGCCAGGGCCAAGGCCGAGGCCGAGGCGAAGGCCAAGGCAGAAGCGGAAGCTAAGGCTCGTGCCGAGGCGGAAGCCAGGGCTAGGGCTGAAGCCGAGGCTAGGGCTCGTGCCGAGGCGGAAGCCAAGGCCAAGGCTGAAGCGGAAGCCAGGGCCAGCGCTGAGGCCAAAGCTAAAGCCGAGGCGGAGGCCAAAGCACAGGCCATAGCTGAGGCGGAAGCTAGTGCTCGTGCCGAGGCAGAAGCTGAGGCCAAGGCGAAGGCTGAAGCGGAGGCCAAGGCCCGGGCGGAGGCCGAAGCAAAGGCCAAGGAGGAAGCCAAAGCTCGCGCTGAGGCGGAGGCCGAAGCAAAGGCCAAGGAGGAAGCCAAAGCTCGCGCTGAGGCGGAGGCCGAAGCAAAGGCCAAGGAGGAAGCCAAAGCTCGCGCTGAGGCGGAGGCCGAAGCCAAGGCGAAGGCCGAGGCGGAAGCTCGCGAAGCGCGCAGGAGCGAGCACCTGACGCGCGAGGCGAAAGCGCGCACCGAAGCCAATGGCCCGGAGCGGGAGCGTCAGCAGGCGGAGCAAGCAGTCCGTGAGGCTGAGGCGCGCGAGGAACGTCGACGCGAGGCATTGACGCGTGAGGCGAAAGCGCGCACCGAAGCGAACGGCCCGGAGCGGGAGCGTCAGCAGGCGGAGCAAGCGGCTCGCGAGGCCGAAGCACGTAACGAGCGTCGCAGTGAGGCGTTGACGCGCGAGGCGCAGGCGCGCATCGACGCCGCGGCCCCCGAACGCGCGCGCCAAATGGCCGAACAGGCCAAGGCTGAGCAGGTTGCTCGCGCCGAAGCGGAAGCCAAGGCCAAAGCAGAAGCGGCCGCGAAGGCCGAAGCGCAAGCCAAGGCCGAGATCAAACTCGAAGCCGAAGCCAAGCCCGAAACGCAGACCAAGACTGACGCCGAGCCCACCTCGGCAGTCGAAGCCAAGCCCGAGGTCGAGCCTGCGCTTGAGGGGCAGTCCAAGGCCGAAGCTAGGCCCACGCTAGGAGCCGAAGCCAAGCCTGTGGTCGAGCCCGCGCCTGAAGGGCAGTCCAAGGCCGAAGTTGAGCCCACTCCAGGAGTCGAAGCCAAGCCCGTGGTCGAGCCCGCGCCTGAAGGGCAGTCCAAGGCCGAAGCTGGTCTCACGCCGGAAGCCGAAGCCAAGACCCAAGTCGAGCCCACGCCAGCGGCCGAAGCCAAGCCCGAGGTCGAGCCCGCGCCTGAGCAGCAGTCCAAAACCGAGGCCGAGCCCACGCCGGAAGCCGAAGCCAAGCCCGAGGCCGAGCCCAAAACCGAGGCCTCCGCGAAGCCGGAACCGGAAGTCAAACCCGAGTCCATCAACGAAGCCACAACCACCCCCGAGCCCATCACCCCCGAGCCCACCGAACCCGAGCCCGCCGACCCCGAAAACAGCGTCACCCTCGCCGACGAGCCCACCCGCGAGATCACCCCGCTGTCCTCCCTGCTCGGCCCGGCGCACGATCTGTCCGATGTGGACTTCGTACCGCTGCGCACCGGGTCGGGCGAGGTCGCGGGCGTCTTCTTCCCCAAGCCCGGCGAGGGAACCAAGCTCGATCTCGTCACCGAGCCCGACGCCTACACCGTCGCCATGCACCACGGCAAGGACGGTTTCTCGTACTGGCGCAAGTCGGACGGCGCGGAGGTCAAGCTCGACTCGGCGGATGCCGTCAAGCTGCTGTCGAGCACGAGCCTGCCCGGCGGCGACGGCTGGCGGCAGAAGGCCGCGCTCATTTGGCTGAGCTGCAACGTGGCCGATCCGGCGATCGGCAGGCTCGGCGAGCTGACCGACTTGCTCCGCGGCGATGGTTATCACGGTGAAGTCCGGGGTCCGGACACCAAGGTCACCCTGAACAAGGACGGGACCAGGTACTTCGAGGACGGCGGCGCGCTTCGCACGGCCGGGGAACCGGTGCGGCCCGAGGAGAAGGTCGCGGTCCCGAAGGATGTGGACGAAGCCGCCGTGCACGCCGAGGCCCAGGGGATCATGGAGGAGATCGGGTCCCGGTTCGGTGCGACGGTGGACTCCGAAGCAGGAGTCCGCGCGGTGCGCGAGTCGCACGCGGACGCGCCGGGGCGGGTGCGCGACGCCATCGCGACGCGCAAGTGGAATCCCGAGGAGTTGCGGGGTGTCCGGGCGGCTTTCGAGCACTATGCGCCGATTCTCGGTGAGGCGCGTACGCGTTCGACGCGTGCGGGAAGCCCGCAGGAAGTCGTCAGCGTCAGCGCGCTTAACAAGGCGATCAAGGGTACGAAGCCTTACCTGTTGGCCACTGGCGAGTACATCTCCTCGCACAAGAGCATGGCGGTCTATCCGTTGGCGCTCGTGTCGAAGGCTTACGGTGGCGGCGCCAAAGAGGTGCAGGCGACCGTCACACACGAACTCGCGCACGGCCTGCTCGACTACAAGCTCCCTGAGTTCACCGGAAAGGTCGGCAGCTGGACCGCCGACGGCAAGCCCAAGCTCGCCGAGGGCGCCGAAGCTCCTTACAACAACGCCAAAACCGCGAAGGACGACTTCGTCGGTTCGGTCAAGGCGCACCTGCTCGGCATCGCGAGCTTCGCGGAGACCGCGCCGAGGCATGCGGCGGCCGTCGCTGAGTTGAAGGCGCGGCATCCGGACGTGTTCGTCAAGCGGGAAGGGGAACTTTCCGGCAAGGCGGCCGAGCGTATCGCCCGCGAACTCAAGGACGAGCAGCCCGCGTTCAACACCGCGGTCGGGGCTTGGACGTCGGACGGCAAGATCGCCTTCGACGGGGAACGGCCGATCACCGACTACGGTGGCACGAACCCCAGCGAAGACCTGGCGGAAACCGCGATGGTCTACTTCCTCGAGCCGGACAAACTGCGCGCCGAGGCGCCCGTCCGCTTCGCGTTCTTCGAGGAACTGACGGCTGCTTGGCACGCGCCCGCGCCGACCGGCGAACACGTGACACTGGGCAGCGAGGTGTTCAGCGAGGCCGGCTCCGGAAAGGCCGAGGTGGTGCGCACCAGCAGTTTGCCCGAAGGCCTGAAAGGCGCTTGGGAACGAGGATCCCGGATCGTGGGCGACCTGGCGGCGGGCCGGGGCGCGGTGTGGGAAACCGCCGTGGCCAAGCCGCTCGATCAGCTGCGCGCGATGTGGGAGGACGGCCCGATCCGCAGCCCGGAGGCTCGGGCGCGGTTGGCCGAACAACTCGCCGGATCGCCGAAACAGTGGCGGACGGTGCTGTGGTCCGATGTGGTGGACGGGCAGCGCACCGAGACCTCACGGCTGCGACGGCCGCGGGCGCTCTGGTCGGTGCGCCATGACAGCGACGACAACGACGACTTGCTCGACGGTCTGGGCTTCGTGATGCCGGACTTCGGGCCTGAAGTTCCCGATTTCGGTCTGGACACCGACTTCGAGCCGGACTTCGACTCCGGCGACGATGACTCCGAGCCCGAGCCCGAGCCCGAGCCCGAGCCCGAGCCCGAGCCCGAGCCCGAGCCCGACGTCGACTTCGACGCACCGCGGTTCGACCCGCCTCCCCGCATCGAACCCGAACCCGTACGCATACAAGCCGAACCTCCGGCCCAGCCGGTTCCGCACCCCGTCGCGGTCAACCCGGCTCCCCAGGGCGCCGACCTTCTCGGCGGCCCGATCGAAGCGGTCTCCGTCGAGGACGCCGGCCAGCGCGTCATCAACGCGCTGCTCCGCGAACTCATGCTGCGCCCCGGCGACCTGAACCTCGCCGCCATCGCCGAGGCCGTCGCGACCCATCCGCGCGCCGACGAGGTGTGGACGCTCGCGCTGACGTTCCTGGCTTCGCACCCCGAATACGCCGACCGGATCCGCACGGTCACCCGCGACTGGCTCGGCCGGGACGGCGTCGTCCACCACGTCACGCTGCCGCCGTGGCTGGAGCAGCTGATCGTGCCGAAGCCCGGCCAGTTCCCCGATCCGAAACTCGGCCCGTTCGCGCAGCCCGCGTGGTTGAACCGGCCGGATCGCCTCGTCCCCGCTGCCGCTCCCACCCCGAACGGAGCATCATGACCGCCATGACGCCGGACAACTGGTTCCTGCTGATGGACCCCGCGTGGCGGCCCGCAGAGGAGGACGCCGCGCCGCCGATCGCGTCCGTGGTCGGCCTGTGGCCGGTGGAGTCCGACGGCAAGCTCGGCCGGTTCCGGCCCAACCCGGCCTACGTGCCGTCGAGCCCGGACGCGCCGTCGGATCCGCTCGACGCCGTGCTGCGGCTGATGCTGCAGGGCCGGGCCAAGACGGACCACATCCAGCTGATGCTGCGCGACACCCTGTTCGACATCGCCATGAACGGCGACGAGCGCCCGCTGATCACCAAATCGCCTGACGGAAACGCTTGCGTGGTCGTCGCGAGCGGGGAACTGCACCGCGCTCGGATCGCCGCGCCCGAGTGGCTGCGCATCGATCTCGAAGACCTGGTGTCACTGCTGGCCGACGACGTCGACGTGCTGATCAACCCCGGCGGCCTTGCCGCCGTACGGCTCACGGGCGACTTCATGCGCGAGACGATGCTGCTCGACGACGAGGCCGTCGAGGCCCCGACTGAGGGGCTGCGCACCGCGACCTGGTCCGGAGGCTCGTGAGTGTTCCGGCCGGTTCTAACCGGCCGGAACACTCACGACTCCAGCAGCGACGAGGACGCCGCGCGGCCGCCTAGGGGAGCGGACCACGCGGGCCGCGGCCGGGAAGGGGATCGCCCCTCGTCCGTCCGGCCGCACTGCGAAGTTAGCGTGATCTTCGGCGAAAACCCTGATACAGGCCACTTTTTGGGCCGCGCGGGCAGCAGCGAGGAACAAAAGGGCAGCCGCACCGCTCTGTACCTACTAGTATGTACAGTATGCCTTTCGTTCGCATTGACGCCCTGCGCGCCGACACCGCCCGCCTCGACGCGCTCGGCCGCGCCGTGCACGACGCCATGGTCGACACGATCGCGATCCCGCCCGACGACCGCTTCCAGGTCTTGACCAGCCATAACGGCACCCTTCGCTACGACGGCTTCCTTGGCATAGACCGCGACGACGACGTTGTCTTCGTCGCGATCACGATGCGCTCTGGCCGATCGCCCGAACTGAAACGGGCGCTGTACCGCCGGATCGCCGAGCTGGCGCATGAGTACGCGGGCACCGAGCCGCGGAACGTCGTGATCACGCTGACCGAAAACGAGCCGATCGACTGGTCATTCGGCCACGGCGTCGCGCAGTACGCACCGACGCCGGAAACCTGAACCCCCACCGGGCTTCCGTCTTAAGGCCGTCCTAATTTCCGGCGCCGCCCGCCGGGCGCGGACCTACGCTCGGATCATGAAGATCGCACTGTGGCTGGGAATGTGCGGGCTGTGCGCTGCCACCGGCCACGTGATCCTTGGTGTGATCGGGTTTCTGCTCCTCCTCGGCTGCGCCCTGGCCCCTGACTCCGACGAAATGAACGCCACTTTCACAACGTCGAGCGTTGTGAAAGTGGCGTTCACACGGATTGGCCGGTGGGGCCGGTCGAGGCGTTGTCGCCGAGCCGGGTCAGTAGTGCGGCGAGAAGGTGGAGCTCCGCCTCGCTGAAGCCTGCCCGCAGCCGTTTGTCGTGTGCGATGGCGGCCTTCGCGAGGCGGTGGAAGAGCGCCTCGCCCTCGTCGGTGATCTCGACCAGGTGCACCCGCCGGTTGTCCGGATCGCGGCGGCGCGTCACCAGGCCCGCGGTTTCCATCCCGTTGAGGTGATGGGTCAGCGTCGCGCCCTGGATGCCGACGTCCGCGGCGAGTTCGCGCTGGTTGGCGCGTCGCGCGGTCTTGAGGGACATGAGGATCTGCCAGATCGGCTGGGAGCCGCCCGCTTCCGCCAATGACAGGTCGAACGCGCGGCTCGCGGTCTTGGCCGTCTTGGTGAGGACCAGGCCGATGGGAGTGGTGACAGGGGCAGGCACCGTCGAACCGTACCGCACTCTAAGGGTTTGACATCTAACAGTTAGACATCTAACGTTGATGGCAGCCAAGCGAACGGGGAGAGATCATGAGCACCGAAGAAGAGATCCGCGCACTCGGCAAGCGCTGGGCCACGGCCGAAGAGCAAGGTGACAGGCAGGCACTCGACGAGCTGACGGTCGACGGCTTCCGGCTGGTCGGGCCGGTCGGGTTCGTGCTGGGCAAGGAGCAGTGGCTGGCGCGCTATGACGGCGGCGCGCTCGTCACGGAGTCGATCGACTGGTCCGACGTCGAGATCCTCGATCTCGGCGACACCGCGATCGCCATCGGGGTGCACGCACAAGTGGCGTCGTACCAGGGCAATCCCGCGAACGGGCGTTTCCGCGCCACCCATGTCGTGGTACGCCGGGATGACCAGTGGCGGCTCGCGAGTATCCATCTCAGCCCGATCGGCGGGCCAGCCCCGTTCGAAAAGCAGGGGAGCGCACGATGACCATCGAGCTGAATCACACGATCGTGTGGGCACGCGACCGCGACGCCTCCGCGGCCTTCCTGGCCGGAATCCTCGGCGTCCCGGTCGACCCGGTGACCGAGCCGTTCGCGCCGATCCGGCTCGGCAACGGCGTCACCCTCGACTACGCCCAGGCCGCCGAGGTCGCCAGCCAGCACTACGCGTTCCTGGTCGGCGAGGAGGAGTTCGACGCCGCGATGGGCCGGATCCGCGCCGCCGGGATCACGTTCTGGGCGGACCCGTTCCACCGGGAGCCCGGCGAGCTCAACTCCATGAACGGCGGCCGCGGCGTCTACTTCGAGGATCCGGACGGCCACAACATGGAACTGCTCACTCGGGCTTGAGTTCGACGCAGCAGCGGACGAAATCCCGCACGACCTGGTCCGCGTCGTCGTGCCATGCGACGCCGACCTCGGTCGGGCCGACGCCGGTCACCGGCCGGTAGACGACGCCCGGCCTGGCGTAGAAGCGGGCGGCGGACGCGGGGGCCAGCGCGACGCCGTAGCCGTTGGCGATGGCGTTGAGCCAGGCGTCGGGCTGGTCGGTGACGGCCCCGATCTTGGGCGGGCGCCCGTCGCGCTCGGCGGTGGCCAGCCAGTAGTCACGCCATTCGCCGGTGGTGCCGGGCGCGGCGACGAACGGCTCATCCCAGAGTTCGTGGAACGCGATCTCGTCGCGGTGCGCGAGGCGGTGGCCCAAGTGCAGCGCGACGACACGGGGTTCGCTGAACAGCTTCGCCACGCGCACCTTGTCCTGGCCGGGAAACGGCAGCCGCAGCAGCGCGACGTCGACCTCGCGGCCGGTCAGTCCGGCGGCGGGATTCGACCACGGCGCCTGGCGCATGTCGACCCGCCAGCCGGGGTGGCGCGCGGTGAACGCGGCGACGATCCGCTGCGTCGCCTCGTTCGCGGCGCTCGCGATGAACCCCACGCGCAGCACCCGGGCGTCGTTCTTGACCTGGCGCAGCGCCAGGTCCCAGCTCTCGAGCAGGGACGGCGCCCGTTCCGCGAGCGCCCGGCCTGGCTCGGTGAGCGCCATGCCCGCGCGTGACCGTTCGAAGAGCACGACGCCCAGCCGGGCTTCGAGCCGCTTGATCTGCTTGGTCAGCGACGGCTGCGACACGAACAGCCGCTGCGCCGCCCTGGTCAGGTTCCCCTCCTCGGCCACGGCGACGAAACAACGCAGCGCGCGGGTGTCGACATCCATGCCACAAGGTTATAGACACAGGTATTGGACGTGCGGAGCCCGTTTGGTGAGGGTTCTTGTCATGGCTTACGTGATCGTCACCCTCATCGCCGCGATCGCCAACCTCGGCGCGGCCGTCGCCGACTGGTCCCGCGCGAAGTTCGTGCTGGCCAACTCGGCCGAACTGGGCATCTCCGAGCGCTGGGTGCCCTATCTCGCCGCGCCCAAGGCGGCAGGCGCGCTGGGCCTCGTCGCGGGACTGCTCGGCTTCCGGCCGCTCGGGTTCGCCGCCGCGGTGGGGCTGATCTTCTTCTTCATCGGCGCCGTCGTGGTCCATGTGCGGGCGCGGGTGTTCCACAACCTCGGATATTCGTGTTGTTTTCTCGCACTGGCCGCGGGTTCGGCCGTGCTGGCGGCCGCCGGATGGTGAATGCTGGGTCCTGAACCAACAGCAACATCAGGAGGTACGCCATCGTGGCGACTACACGCACGGCACACACGGTCTGGGAAGGCGAGCTGCTCAAGGGCAGCGGAACGGTCACCTTCGACTCGTCCGGCATCGGGAGCCAGCCGGTGTCCTGGCCGTCCCGTGCCGAGCAGGCCAACGGCAAGACCAGCCCCGAGGAGCTCATCGCGGCCGCGCACTCCAGCTGCTTCTCGATGGCGCTGTCCCACGGCCTCACCGGCGCCGGTAACCCGCCGACCCGCCTGGAGACCAAGGCCGACGTCACCTTCCAGCCGGGTGAGGGCATCACCGGCATCCACCTCACCGTGCGCGGCGAGGTCCCCGGCCTGGACGAGGCCGCCTTCGTCGAGGCCGCCGAGGGCGCCAAGAAGAACTGCCCGGTCAGCCAGGCGCTGACCGGCACCACGATCACCCTGACGGCCGAGCTGGCCTAAGGGCAAGTGGGATAAAGCGGGCTTTATATCGGGACGCTTTTCCCCGATATAAAGCCCGCTTTATCCCGGTCGTGCGCCTACCTCTCGAACCTGATCGCGTCGACGTCGAAGAGTCCGCCCGATCCCGTTCCCTGGAACACGAAGTACAGCGCGCCCGTGCCACCAGGATCCGTGATCGACGTGGCGGGTATGTCCACATAGGTGTCCCAGCCGCCCGTATTCGAGACGGTCACGCGGTGCACGAGCGGACCAGTGACCGAGCCCGAGTGCACCTCGATCGTCCCGCCCGCGCCCGCGGACGACACCCGGTAGCCGATGCCGCGCAGCCCGGCCAGGTTCACCGGATCGAACTTGATCCAGTCACCCGGCTCGATGTACCCGACACGCTTGCCGCCGCTCGCGTCCGCCTGCGCGACCACCTGGATGCCGTTGGCCTCGGTGTAGAACTCGGCCTGCTTCAGCGACGGCTGCAACACGCTCTCCGCCGAGCCGGTCAGCGGGGGAGCACCCGTGCCGCCGCCGTCGGTGTACGTCGCGTTGATGACGCCGAAGACGTTCGCGTCGGCGCCGTGGCCGCCGTCCGCCGGGGTCGCGATCGTGCCTTCGCAGCCGGTCGCCCGGCTCAGCGGATGGCCGTGCCCCTCGTGGCCGAGGATGTACTCGACGATCACCTTCGAGCAGTCGACCGGCTTGTCATCCGTCACGTCGACCTTGAACGCCACCGTGTCGCCGAACGTGAAAACACTGCCGTTGAGCGGAGTGCGCAGGGTGACCGTCGGCGCCGTGTTGCCCGCGGTGACCACCACGCTCGCCGCGCCGGTCAAGCCGGTCGAGTCGGTCACCGAGAGTTTCGCGGTGTACTGCCCGGCCGAGTTGTACACAAAGGACACCGGGCCCGCCGAGGTCGAATCGGTCGTGCCGTTGCCGTCGAAGTCCCACGCGTAGGTCAGCGGCTGCCCGTCCGGGTCATGCGTCCCGGCCGGGTCGAAGCGGACCGTCAGCGGCGCGGGCCCGGACGTGCGGTCGGCCGCGATCTTGGCCACCGGGGTCCGGCTGCCCTGGGTGTAGTCGATGCGGTAGACGGCCGACTCCGCCGAGCCGCCGAAGTAGCCGCTGCCGTAGTCGAGCACGTAGAGCGCGCCGTCCGGGCCGAACTCGAGGTTCATCGGCCGGGTCAGAGTCATCGAGTCGAAGAACGGCTTGATCTCGCCGCGCTCGCCGTTCGGGCCGACGCCGATCTCCTTGATCCAGCCGCGTTCCCATTCGTAGGCGAAGGTCTTGCCGTCGAAGTACGCCGGGAACTTCGTCTTGGACGCCGACGCCGCGTCGTAGCGGTAGACCGGCCCGCCCATCGGCGACTCCGAGCCGTTCCCGAACTCCGGCACCGAACCGCCGTCGTAGGGGATCCACGCGCGCTGCACCGGCGGCAGGTTCGTCAGGCCGGTGTTGCGCGGGCTGGTGTTCTTCGGCGCCGCGCAGTCGAACGCCGCGCCGGACGTGCCGGTGGCGAAGTCGTAGTCCACAAAGGGCTGGTTGTCGCCGATGCAGTACGGCCAGCCGTAGTTGCCCGGCTGCTTGATCAGGTTGAACTCGACCGTCCCGCCGGGCCCGCGCGCCGGGTTCGCCGCGCCCGCGTCGGGGCCGTAGTCGCCGAGGTGCAGCCAGCCGGTCTTGCGGTCGACGGCGAACCGGAACGGGTTGCGGAAGCCCATCGCGTAGATCTCCGGCCGCGTCTTCGCGGTGCCGGGCTTGAACAGGTTGCCGCTCGGCACGCTGTACCCGCCGTTGGCGTTCACCTTGATACGCAGGACTTTCCCGCGCAGGTCGTTGGTGTTGCCCGCGCTGCGCTGCGCGTCGAAGACCGGGTTGCGGTTGGCGCGCTCGTCGATCGGGGTGAAGCCGTCCGACGCGAACGGGTTGCTGTCGTCCCCTGTGGACAGATACAGGTTGCCCTGCGCGTCGAAGTCGATCTCGCCACCGGCGTGGCAGCAGATCCCGCGTTCGGCGGGGATCTGCAGGATCTTCTGCTCGCTGCCGAGGTTCAACACGCCGTCCGTGCCCAGCTTGAAGCGGGACAGCTGGTTGTACCCCTTGAACGGCGCGAAATCGGCGACGGTCCCGGTCTCCGGGGCATCACCGTCCGGTGTGGACAGTTTGGGCGCGTAGTACAGGTACACCCAGCGGTTCGACGTGAACCCGGCGTCGATGGCCACGCCCTGCAGGCCGTCTTCGTCATGCGAGTACACCGGGAGCTGGCCGGCGAGCTTGGTCGTCGCGGCGGAACTCGTGTACCAGACGCGCCCGTCACGCGAGGTGTGCAGCACGTCGCGGTTCGGCAGCACCGCGAGCGCGATCGGCTCGCCGGTCTTCTCCTCGCCCTTGGCCAGCGTGATCTGGTCGAAGTCGGTGTCGACCGGCGCCGCGACGCTCGTGCCGCAGTCCGCGTCGACCATCTTGGCCGCGTACCGGATGCCGCCTGCGAGATGTGACCGGAACGCCGGATCGGTGTACGACTCCTGGGTGTGGCCGCCGCCGGTGTACCAGGAGCGCCCGCCCGCGTTCGTGTGGCACCAGGCGGTCGGGTGGTCGCCCATGGCGCCGTTGCCCGGCTCGTAGCTCTTCTCGTCGAGGCTCGCCAGCACATGGACCTTGCCACGCGGGTTTTGCCGGAAGTTGTACCACTCGTCGGTGCGCTTCCAGGTGCTCGGAAGGTCCACAGTGGACGGGTGGGCGTGGTCCTCGACGCGCACGTCCGCCTGCTGGATCTGCGGATGCGCGGCGAAGTAGGCGCCGACGAGGTTTCCGTACCACGGCCAGTCGTATTCGGTGTCGGACGCGGCGTGCACGCCCACGTAGCCGCCGCCCGCCTTGACGTAGCGTTCGAACGCCGCCTGCTGCGCGGCGTTCAGCACGTCACCGGTGGTCGACAGCCAGACGACTGCGTTGAAGCGCTTGAGGTTGGCGTCGGTGAAGGCGCCGGCGTCCTCGGTCGCCTCGACGCCGAAGTGGTACTGGGCGCCGAGTTCCTTGATCGCCTTGATCCCGGCGGGGATGGAGTCGTGCCGGTAGGCGGCGGTCTTCGAGAAGACCAGCACGTTCGCCACCTCGTGGGCGGGGGCTGCTTGGGCGGGGGAGACGAGCGAGGCGAACGCCGTCGTCACCGCCAGTGCGAGTTTCCAGATCTTCGGGGCCACGTTGCCCTCACTTTGTCATTTTGGAAGCACACTTTGGTCTGATTCATTCAAAAGTAAGGTGACGGGCGTCACCCGTCCAGGGGAACGGGCTCCCCGATGACCGAACTTCACCCGAAAAGTGGCACCCGGTTGACCTCATAATTCTGATCGATATGCTCTCCGCGAAACGCTCAAACGATCGTAAGGCTGTGTTATGCGCGAACCGGGTGACGAGCGGCGCCGCCGGATACTGGCGGTCGTGCGCGCGCGAGGCGAGGCGCGGGTCAGCGACCTCGCCGCCGAGCTCGAGGTCTCGGTGATCACCGTGCGCCGCGACGTCGAGGAGCTGGCGCGCGAGGGCAAACTCCGGCGTGGCCACGGCGTCGCCCGGTCGCTGGTCCCGGTGCCCAAGGCGCCGGTCATGCCCGACTCGAAGGACGGCACGGTCGCGCTGGTCGTCCCCGAGCGGCACGCCTATCTCAACGAGGTCGTCCACGGCGCGCGCACCGTGCTCGAGGAGGCGGGCATGCGCGTGGTGCTGCACATCGCGCCGCGTGTGCGCAGCGCGGAACAGCCGATCGTCGAACGGGTCGTCGCCGACGAGGTCGCCGGCCTGCTCATCGCGCCGCGCTGGCGGACCGCGGCCGACGAGGAGGCGGCGTACGGCTGGCTCGCCGAGGCCGGCGTGCCCACCGTGCTGATGGAACGCAGGCCGCGGCCGGGCAGCGCGCTGCACGCGGCCGACTCGGTGTGCACCGATCACTGGTACGGCATGCATCTCGCGGTCGAGCATTTGATCGCGCTCGGGCACCGGCGGATCGCGCTGGCCGCGCGTGACGACAGCCCGACCGCGCGGGCGCTGCGGGTGGCCTTCGCCGAGATCGCCACCGCGCGCACGGAGATCGACGACTGGACCGTGGTGCTCAGCGCGCCGGAGGCGGGCGCGGACCCCGGCACCCCGCCCGGCTCGGTGACCGAGCTCGTGCGCGTGCGGGGCGTCACCGGCGCGATCCTGCACGGCGACGATGACGCGTTGATGCTGGTCCAGCAGCTGGCCGACGCCGGCATCCGGGTGCCTGCCGACTGCTCGGTGGTCGCGTACGACGACGTCGTCGCCGCGCTCGGCCGGACGCCGCTGACCGCCGTCGCCCCGCCGAAGTCCGAGGTCGGGAAAGTGGCCGCCGAGCTGCTGCTGGACCGCCTCGGCAAGGCCAGCGCCGGGCGGCCGCGGCGGGTCGAGCTGATCCCCGAGCTGAAGGTGCGTGGATCGACCCAGCCGTACCTGACCGTTTGACCGCTTTGTGGCGAAGTATTGACCGTAAAACGCTCAGGTGAACAGAATGCGTTGTCCGCCACGCAGCGCAGGAGGCACCGATGCCCTCTCGACCGAGCCGACGGTCCGTGCTCGCCGCGGCGCTCGCCCTTCCGCTGGCCGGGTGTTCGGGCGGCGGAAGCACCTCGAGCGGCCCGGCCCGGATCACCTTCTGGTCGGCACTGCGCGGTAGCCAGCAGGTGGTCGACGCGTTCAACCGCAGCCAGAAGCGGATCCAGGTCGTCTTCCAGCAGATCCCCGGCGGGCAGCAGGGCGGCTACGCGAAGCTGAGCAACGCCGCCCGTGCCGGGAACGCGCCGGACGTCGCCACCATCGAGTACCCGCAGGTGCCGGGGTTCGCCATCGACGGCGTCACCCGCGACCTCACCGGCCTGCTGAGCGACCGCTTGCGTCAGAAGCTGCTTCCGCAGGCGCTGGGCCTCACGACGTTCGGCGGCCGGGTGTACACCGTGCCGCTCGACGTGGAGCCGATGGTGCTGCACTACCGCACGGATTTGTTCGAGCAGCACGGTTTGCGGGTCCCGCGCACCTGGGACGAGTTCGCCGCGACGGCGCGCACCGTGCGCGACAAGGCACCCGGCCGCAAGCTCGCGCTGTTCCCCACCGATGGCGCGTTGCAGTTCGCCGCGCATTCCTGGCAGGCGGGCGCGCGCTGGTTCGACACGAGCCAAGGCGCCTGGAACGTCTCGCTCACCGATGCGCCGACCCGCCGTGTCGCCGCGTTCTGGCAAGGGCTGATCGACGACGAACTGCTCTTCGCGAACCCGTCGCTGGGCAGGCAAAGCGACTCGCAGATCGGCCAGGGGCTCGTCTTTGCGAGGTACACCGGCGCGTGGGACGCGGGCGCGCAGATGAAGGCGCGCCCGGGGCAGAAGGGAAAGTGGGCCATCGCGCCGCTCCCGCAGTGGGATCCGGCGCACCCGGTCGTCGGCACGCACGGCGGATCGACCTTCGCGATCACCAAGGACAGCCAGAATCCCGAAGCCGCCATGGAGTTCATCGAATGGCAGGTCTCGCATCCCGACTCGTTGCGCGCCAGGCTGTCCAGCGGCACCAGCAGCCAGTACCCGGCCGCACCCGCGCTGGTCGACGTCGGGCGCGCCGCCTTCGATCGCGCCTACTACGGCGGCCAGGACATCTACAGCCTCTTCGACGCCGAGGCCACCAAGATCCGCGACGGCTGGACCTGGGGGCCGCGGATGACCGCCACCCAGCGCGTGATGGAGGACGGTTTCGCGCTCGCGGGCGCGGGCGACGGAACGTTGCTCGACGCGGTCCGCGAAGCGCAGCGCGGCACGATGCCCGACCTCAAGGCACTCGGCCTCACCACCACCGAGCACAGCTCCTAGAAAGGAGGTGATCCCCGATGGCCACATCCGCCACCCGGCGCCGTGAACGCTCCGCCTGCGCCGCGCTCATGGCGCCGTTCTTCCTGCTTCTCTTGCTGGTCTTCCTGATCCCCGTGGGGACGGCTGTCTGGCTAAGCTTCTTCGGCGACGACCAGCCGGGCCTGGGCTTCGGCGAAGAGCGCACGATCTTCGTCGGCCTGCGCAGCTATGCGGCCGTGCTGACCGACCCGACGTTCCTCAATGGACTCGGGACAGTCGCGCTGTACTGCCTGATCTACCTCCCGGCGTTGGTGGTCGGCGCGCTGGTGCTGGCGCTGCTGCTCGACTCCGGTGTCGCGAAGCTGCGCGCGTGGGCGCAGCTGGGGCTGTTCCTGCCGCACGCGGTGCCGGGGATCATCGCCGCGATCATCTGGCTTTACCTCTACACACCGGGGATCAGCCCGGTGATCGACCTGCTCGGCAAGGCCGACATCACGGTGAACTTCCTCGGCGTGCACGCGGTCGTGCCCGCCATGGTGAACATCGCGCTGTGGAGCAACCTCGGCTACAACATGGTGATCTTCTACGCCGCGCTGCAAGCCGTCCCGCGTGAGGTGATCGAGGCCGCGGTCGTCGACGGCGCCGGCCCGGTGCGCCTGGCGCTGCGGATCAAGACGCCGCTGGTCAGGGCCTCGGTGGTGATGGTCGCGTTGTTCACGCTGATCTGGGCGCTGCAGTTGTTCACCGAGCCGATGCTGCTGAGCCAGGCGACGCCGATCATCAACTCGCGCTTCTCGCCGAGCATGTACATCTTCGACGCGGCCTTCACTCGCAACAACTACGGGCTGGCCGCCGCCGCGTCGGTGGTACTGCTCGCGTGCACGATCACACTGTCCTATGTGGTCACCCGCTGGACCAACCGGACCAGGGAGGCCCGATGAGCACGCTGGCGATGAGACCGAAGATTCTGGGGCGCACCGCCGTCAACGTCGTGATCGGCATCTCGGTGCTGTACACCTTGCTCCCGGTGCTGTGGCTGGTGCTCGCCGCGTCGAAGGACCGTGACGCGTTGTTCGGCAGCGATCTGCTGACCTTGCACGGCTTTTCGCCGATCAAGAACCTGCAAGATCTGTTCTCAATGGACAAGGGCATCTACGGCCGCTGGTACGTCAACAGCCTGCTGTACGCGGTCGTCGGCGCCGCGGCGAGCGCGCTGGTGAGCGTCGCGGCGGGCTACGCGTTCGACAAATACAGCTTCCGGCACAAGGAAAAGCTGTTCGGGCTGGTACTCGCCGCGGTCATGGTGCCGCAGACTGTGCTCGCGCTGCCGCTGTACCTGATGGCGTCGGGCGCGGGCCTGGTCAACACGTTCTGGTCGGTGTTCATCCCGGTGCTGTTCAACCCGTTCGGCGTCTATCTCGGGCGGATTTTCAGCCAGGGCTACGTGCCCGACGAAGTGCTGGAGGCCGCGCGGATGGACGGCGCGAGCGAGCTGGCCATGTACTGGAAGGTCGCGCTGCGGATGCTCGGGCCGGGCTTCGTGACGATCTTCCTGTTCCAGCTGACGGCCATCTGGAACAACTTCTTCCTCCCGATGGTGATGCTCTCCGACCAGAAGCTGTACCCGGTGAGCCTCGGCCTGTACACCTGGAACAGCTCGGCGACCGTGTCACCCGAGTACTACCCGGTCGTGATCATGGGTTCGCTGCTCGCGGTGCTGCCGCTCGTGCTCGCTTTTATTCTGCTGCAACGATTCTGGCGTTCCGGTCTCACCGCGGGAGCCGTCAAGTGAGCCCACGTGCCGCGCTGGCGATGTCGCGGCAGGCCGCCGACGCCGTGATCGACGCGCGGGCGCTGGCCGCGTTCGGCGAGGTTTGTTCACTGGCCCCCGGTGTGCTCGATTCCTTCGAGAACGCTCATGCGGTGCTCGCGGACGTCGAAGTGCTGATCACCGGCTGGGGTTGCCCTCGGCTGGACGCGGACGTGCTGTCCGCCGCGCCGCGGTTACGCGCCATCGTGCACACCGCCGGATCTGTGCACGCGCACGTCACCGAGGCTTGCTGGGAGCGGGGGATCGAGGTCGCGTCGGCGGCCTCGGCCAACGCGCTCCCGGTCGCCGAGTACACGGTCGCGATGATCATGCTGACCGGCAAGCGCGTGCTGGAGCGCGCCCGGGACTACCGGGCCACGCGACGCACCGAAGGCTCGTTGCGCACGCCGCACTCGGTCGGCAATTTCGGCCGTACGGTCGGGATTCTGTCGGCTTCGCTGATCGGCCGCCGGGTGATCGAGTTGCTGCGGCCGTACGACCTGCGCGTGCTCCTGCATGACCCTTACGTGAGCGCCGACGAGGCGGCTGAACTCGGTGTCGAAGCGGTGAGTATTGAAGCGTTGTTCACCCGCTCCGATGTCGTGAGTGTCCACACGCCACTGTTGCCCGCGACGCGTGGCCTGGTCAGCCGCGATCTCATCGCCTCGATGCGTGCCGACGCGGTGCTGCTCAACACGGCGCGCGGCGCGATCGTCGACCAGGACGCGCTCGCCGAGGCGGCGGTCGACGGACGGATCCGCGCGGTGCTGGACGTCACCGATCCCGAGGTGCTGCCCGCCTCGCATCCGTTGTGGGACAGCGACAACGTGCTGATCACTCCGCATCTGGCCGGTTCGCAGGGCAATGAGTGGCAGCGCCTGGTGGACCTGGCCGTCTCCGAGGTCGGCCGCTGGGCCGCCGGGGTGCCGTTCGCCCATCCGGTTCGACGCGAAAGGCTGGACCGCACCGCATGAGGCTCCCACCCGAAGACCGGGACCTGAGCCCGCACACCGGATACACCCGCGCGCACTGGGAAGCCGCCGCCGACGGCCTGCTCGAAGCGGCTTGGCGCTGGTCGAGCCCTCGCGGGGCGTTCCTGGACCTGCCCGGCCGCCCGTCGAAGAGCGGGGTCCGGTCCGACGGCCTCGAAGGCTACGCGCGCACGTTCCTGGCCGCCGCGTTCCGGATCGCCGGTGCCGGCGGCGCGGACCCGAATGGCCTGCTTTCCCGTTACGCCGAAGGGCTTTCCGCTGGGACCGCCCGCGACGGCGCGGAGTCGTGGCCGGTCATCCTGGACCATTTCACGCAGGGGCAGCCGATGGTCGAGTCGGCGTCCGTGGCGCTCGGCTTGCGCCTGACCCGGCCTTGGCTGTGGGACCGGCTCGATCCGGAGGTGCAGGACCGGGCCGAGGAGTGGTTGCGCGGGGCGTTGCGGCACGTGCCCGCGCCGAACAACTGGTACCTGTTCCCGTTCACTGTCGCGGGTTTCCTGGAGTCGGTCGGCCGCGGTGACGCGGAGACGGCGTCTGCCCGTGGCCGGGCCTTGGAGCTGCTGGAGACCTGGTATCACGGCCAGGGCTGGTACTCCGACGGCGACGGCCGCGCGTTCGACCACTACAACGGCTGGGCGTTGCATCTGTATCCGGTCCTGGACGGCTACCTGGCAGGGAAGTCGTTGCACGGTGATCGACTCCGGGAGCATCTGGAAAGCTTCTCGCTGCTGTTCGGGGCCGATGGCTCACCGATCCATTTCGGACGGTCTTTGACGTATCGGTTCGCCGCGGCTTCGGCGGTGGGGCTCGGGGCGGTGACTGGTTCGACGCCGCTCGCGCTGGGTGTGTCACGGCGGCTGCTGAGCGGGTCGCTCCGGTATTTCCTGGAGCGTGCCGCCGTCGACGAGAACGGGCTGCTCAGCTTGGGCTGGCATGGTCCGCATGAGCCGACGCTGCAGTCCTACTCGGGACCTGGGTCGCCTTACTGGGCTTCGAAAGCCTTTGTGTGCTTGCTGGCCGGTGCTGATCATCCATTGTGGACCTCAGTCGAGGAGGCTGCGCCGAGCGAGGGGCCGGATCGGGTGCTGGCGTTGCCCGAACCTGGGTTCCTGGTGCAGTCGTCGGGCGGGATCGTCCGGTTGCACAACCACGGCAGCGACCATGTCCGGCCATTCGAAGGCGAAGTGGCCGGTGACGACGATCCCCACTACGGCAGGCTCGCTTACTCGACCCACACCGGTCCCACCTCGGCCGGAAACCCGGCCGACAACCACTTCGCCGTGGTGGTCGCGGGGGTGCGGAGTGTACGGCGCCGGATCCATCCGTTGGGGGCCGCGGAGAACTGGGCGGCCTCGTGGCATCGGCCGGTCTTCGCGACGGGCTCACCCATGGTGCCTGGGCTGCGAGTCGAGAGCTTGACCGTCGCCCGTGGCGTTCACGAGTTGCGGGTGCATCGGGTGATCGGGGCCCCGCCAGGCGCTCGTGTCGAACTGACCGGCTGGGCCACTGGCGCCGAGGCGGTTTCGTCGCTACGGCCGCTTCAGGGCTGGACGGACGAGGACGAGGTCGTCGCGCCCCAGGGGACCGCTTACACGGCCTGGGCCCGGATGCCCCGCTTGACCGGCGACGCTTCGGCCGGGCTCTTCGTCGCCTTGGCCACCTTGAGCGCGGACGCTCTGCCCGATACGCCTACGACCTTTACAGACCTGACCTTCACGTGGCCGGACGGCGTGACGACCCACCTCGCCCTCGAGCCGCTGGGTGTGTCGTGAGTGGCATTGCCGGTTCTAACCGGCCAAAACACTCACGACCCCGGTGGGCGGTCGGCGGGCTGGTGGCCGTGCTCGTGGTCGGCTTCGCCACCGACGCGCACGCCGAGCCGTACGAGCGCGTGCTCAACGGGACGTTCAGCATTGGCAAGGCTCCCTGGTGGAGCAGCGGGAACACACCGTCGACAGTGGACTCCGGGCGGCTCTGCGCCGATGTCCCGGCGGGCACGGTGAACCCGTGGGAGTCGATGATCGGCCAGAACGACATCCCGCTGGAGGCCGGTCAGCCGTACACGCTGCGGTTCACCGCCTCGGCGAGCCGCGACGTGACGATCCGCGCCGCGCTGGGGCTCGCCGTCCCGCCGAGCACGACCAGCTTCACCAAGCCCGCCGCGCTGACCGGCACACCCACGACCTTCGAGTTCACCGGGCCCGCCGCGGTGTCCACGCTCCACGGCCAGGTCGGTTTCCAAGCCGGTGGCGCCACTCAGGCGTACAGGCTGTGTTTGGACGACGTCTCGCTGACCGGCGGCGCGATCCCGCCCGGCGGCGGGCGGACGTTCGGCTCGCCGGTCCGGGTCAACCAGGTTGGCTACGCGGTGTCCGGGCCCAAGCAGGCGTCCATTGTGGACGCCACTCGCGAGCCCGTGCGCTGGCGGCTGCTCGACGCTTCAGGCGCGATCGCGGCGGAAGGCGAGACGCGGGTCCGCGGCGACGACGCGATGTCGGGTGACCACGTGCACCTCGCCGACTTCAGCGGCTTCCGGAAGGCCGGGACCGGCTACACGATCGCGGTCGGCGACGCGGTCAGCCTGCCGTTCGACATCGCCGAGAATCTGTACGGCTCGTTGCGCCGCGACGCGCTCAAGTACTTCTACTACAACCGCAGCGGCATCGCGATCGTCGGTGACCCGTACGCGCGTCCGGCGGGCCATCTCGGCGTCGCGCCCAACAAGGGCGATATCCAGGTGCCCTGCAGGCCCGGTACCTGCGACTACTCGCTCGACGTGCGCGGCGGCTGGTACGACGCGGGCGATCAGGGCAAGTACGTCGTCAACGGCGCGCTCGCCGCGTGGCAGCTCATGGACTCCTACGAGCGGTCACCGTCCACTCCGGACGTGCTCGACGAGGCGCGCTGGGAGATGGAGTTCCTGCTGCGCATGCAGGTTCCTGACGGCAAGCCGCTCGCGGGCATGGCACACCACAAGATCCACGACGAGGCGTGGACCCCGCTCCCGACCCAGCCGCAGAACGATCCTCAGCCGCGCTACCTGCATCCGCCGTCGACGGCCGCCACGCTCAATCTCGCCGCTGCCGGTGCGCAGTGCGCGCGTGTCTGGGCCGTGCGGGATCCGGCTTTCGCGAAGCGTTGCCTGAGCGTCGCGGAGAAGGCGTGGAACGCGGCCGTCGCGCATCCCGCCGTCTACGCGCCGCGTGAGGACAACGTCGGAGGCGGGCCATACGACGACACGAACGTCACCGACGAGTTCTCGTGGGCCGGTGCGGAGCTGTACGCGACCACGGGCAAGCGGTCCTATTTGGACAGGGTGACCACCAGGCTCACGGCCGACGGTTTCTCCTGGAAGGACACCGGGGGACTGGCCGACCTGACCATCGTGCGACTGCCATCCCGATTCCCCGCGGATCGAGTGCGCGCGGCCCGTTCGCGTGTCCTCGCGGTCGCCGACGGCTATGTGCGCGACCTGAAGGCGCAGGGCTATCCCAACCCTTACCTGCCAGCGGACGGCCAGTACGCCTGGGGATCGAATAGCGCGACCACGAACAACGCGATGATCATCGCGACCGCGTACGACCTCACCCATCGCGCCGGCTACCGCGACGCGGTGCTCGAGTCGATGGACTACCTGCTCGGGCGCAACGCGCTGAACCAGTCGTTCGTGACCGGGTACGGCGAGCGGGCCAGTCACAACCAGCACCACCGGATCTTCGCCCACGAACTCGACCCGAAGCTGCCGGAGCCGCCGCCCGGTTCCCTCGCGGGCGGCCCCAACTCCGCGCTGGCGGACCCCGTCGCGCAGCAGAACCTCCCGGGCTGCCCGCCCGCGAAGTGCTACATCGACGAGATTGGGTCCTATTCGACCAACGAGGTGGCCATCAACTGGAACTCCTCGCTGGTCTGGATAACCGCCTTCGTGGGGTCGTGAGTGGTATGGCCGGTTAGAACCGGCCGGAACACTCACGACCTCGAGTCACGCTTGAGCTTGCGCCAGCCGCCTGCCCGGTTGTTGGCGATGATCTGCCGGAACATCGCCAGGAGCGCGGGCTTGTTGATCGGCTCGCCCTCGCGGAACGAGACGGTCCGGGCGGTCTTGTTGTCGTGCCCGGCCGTGATGATGCCCTCGGGATCGGGCACGATCGCGCCGTCGTAGAGGAAGACGTTGACGTGCGTCTTGGCCGCGAGCAGGGCGCAGACGTTGCCCTGGAGCACGAAGTACGGCTGGACCGTGCGTTTGATGGTCTCCTCGACCTCGGGATCCGCGGCGTGCACGAGGTCGCGGACCTCGTGGCAGATCTCCTGCTGCCACTCGGGCAGCTTGCCGATGTAGTCGTCGACGCGCGAGTCGGTCACGTAGCTCATGGCTGGTTCCCCCTTCAGTTCCAGAGACCGATGACAGTAGCGATCACCAGCAGTTTCACCAGCCAGTCGCCCGCGTGGATGGCGGCGAGCCGCCACGGCGCGTCGTCCCAGACCACCGATCCGGTCAGGATCAGTGCCGGGAACCCGACCCAGAGGCCGAGCCCCAGCAGCACCGCGGTCCCCAGCGAGCCGCTCCCGAGCAGCGCGGCGAACACCGCGGCCAGCACGAGCGTGCGGACCACCTCGGTGCCGATCTTCCACGGCACCGGCTTCGCCTGTTCGGCCGGATCCGCGCCGAGCAGGCGGGCCCGCGCGGCACCGAACACCATGTACCAGGTCGAACTCACCACGAAGGCCACCACGGTCGCCACCCCGACCGCCAGGAAGTTCACGTTGCTCACTTGCTTCTCCTCTCGCTTCTGGAGGGGTGTAGAAGCAGGCGGCGGCTTTTCGACATGTCTTCAGCGCGAATTCGCGTTCGCTTCCCAGCCGCGGCCGATCCCGCGCAGCAGCGCCGGGTAAACGCCCAGGTAGCGGAAGGGTTTGATGCCCATCATGTACACCCGGCCGAGCACCCCGTTCGGCTTCACGAGCACGGCCATCTGCCCGCGGTGGCCGTCGCCGTCCGGCACCCAGCCGATGTGCATCAGCGCGTGGACTGTCCGGTTGCGGATCTCGGCGACCCACTCGTCGTGGGTCTGGTAGACGGAGGTGAAGGGCACGGCCTGAAGATCCGGCCCTCTGGTTTCGGCCAGGTCCTCCGGCAGCCGTTCCCGCAGTGACGGCATCAGCTCGGCGGCGTCCTTCTTGTCCCAGCCCAGCACCTTCCCGAGCTGCCAGCGGATCGCGAAGAGCGCCTTCGGCACCGGCGAGCTGATCGGCCCGCCGGTGCCGCTCGCGAACTGGTCCACCAGCCGCGCGAGGTCGTCGGGGCCGCCGGGCGTCGGCATCGCCCAGACGTCTTCGAGGCGGAAGTCGGCGGCGATCTCGTGAATCCGCCACGGGCGTGAAGTGTGTTCGGTGCTGGCGAGTCTCATGCCGTGCCCCTTATCTATACGATGGCGTATACATCGAGGCTAGCACCTATCTATACGGTGGCGTATAGATGAGAGGGATCACATGGGCATCACCCGCACCCCG
Source organism: Amycolatopsis xylanica (assembly GCF_900107045.1). Lineage (GTDB taxonomy): Bacteria > Actinomycetota > Actinomycetes > Mycobacteriales > Pseudonocardiaceae > Amycolatopsis > Amycolatopsis xylanica. The sequence continues at coordinate 401,510 of NZ_FNON01000004.1, read as the reverse complement.
CGCGGCAAGTGGATCGAGGAAGGCCTCCGCGCCCTCGCCGCAGGCGGCCCCGAAGCCGTCCGCATCGAGCCACTCGCGCAGGCGCTCGGCGTGAGCAAGGGCGGCTTCTACGGCTTCTTCCGCAACCGCGACGCCTTGCTCGCCGAGATGCTCGACGCCTGGGAGCGCGCGGTCACCGAGGAGATCATCGAGCAGGTCGAGAGCGGCGGCGGCGACGCCAGGTCCAAATTGGAGCGCCTCTTCCGCATCGCCTCGTCGGCGGACGGCCCGTTGACGGGAACCACCGCCGACTTGGCGATCCGCGACTGGGCCCGCCGCGACGACGCGGTCGCCGAGCGCCTCCGCCACGCCGACAACGCCCGGATGGACTACCTGCGCTCGCTGTTCGGGGAGTTCTGCGAGGACGAGGAAGACGTCGAGGTGCGTGCGCTGCTCGCGTTCTCGCTGCGCATCGGGAACCACTTCATCGCGGCCGACCACGGCGGCCGGAGCCGCCGCGACGTCATGCGCCTGACAAGTAAGTGGTTGCTGCGCTAGCGCGTCGATACCCTCCTTGGGGTGACCAGCTATTTCGCATCAGCCCGCAAGGTTCGCGATACAGGTTTGCCACAGCGCGACCGGGTGCTGGCGCTGCGGGAATGTGTGCTGCGTTTCGCGCCGTACGGTTTCCGCGCCACGTGGCACCATCTCGTCGTCGGCGAGCCGTCCTTGGTGCGCATGCTGGAGGAACTGGAGCAGGCCCGGCTGGTGTGGCTGGCTTCTGAGGAAGACTTCATCGCGCGGCGCCGTCGGGAAAAGGCGGCCGGTCACCGGATTCCAAGCCACGCTGACCGATGGCGAACCAGGATGCTCGCCTACTGTCCCGTTTTCGACAAGCATCCCACCGCGCGGTTGGCGGTGGTGGTCCAGCGCGTGATCGCCGCGCACGAGTCCGGCGCGAGCCGATCGACGCTCTGCTTCGCCTGCGGGCGGACCCCGGCCTCGGACGTCCCGTGTCCCGAGTGCGGAGTGGATCCGCTCGGACTGGGCGCGCGCCGTGCCGTGGCGCGGCCGGACGACGCCCATCGATGGCGCGAAGTGTGGTTGCGGGGCAAAGAAAATACGTAGTGTGGGGGTAGTCGTCAGGAAGGTATGGGGGCCATGGGCAAGGTTTGGTTGATCACGGGCGCTTCGTCCGGTTTCGGGCGGTCCATCGCGGAGGCGGCGCTCGCCGCGGGCGACCATGTCGTGGCCAGCGCGCGGCGGCTGGAGGCGCTGGCCGATCTGGTGTCCGCGCATCCGGACCGGGTGCTGCCGCTCGAACTCGACGTGACCGACTCCGCGCGCATCCCCACCGCGGTGGCGGAGGCCGCTGGCTGGCGGGGCGGGATCGACGTGCTGGTGAACAACGCGGGATACGCGCTGGTCGGCGCGGTCGAGGAGAACACCGACGCCGAGCTGCGCGGCATGCTGGAGGTGATGTTCTTCGGCGCGGCCGCGATGACCCGCGCGGTGCTGCCACATATGCGCGGTCAAGGTTCCGGGGCGATTGTGCAGATCAGCAGCCTGGGCGGGCACTGTCGTTCGCGGGCTACTCCGCCTACTCGGCGGCGAAGTTCGCGCTCGAAGGCTTGTCCGAGGCGCTGGCCGACGAGGTGAAACCGTTCGGCATCAAGGTGTTGATCGTCGAGCCGGGCAACTTCCGCACCAATCTGCAGAACGGATTCGCGGTCTCCAAGCCGATCCCGGCCTACCAGGACACGGTCGGCGCGACCGTCCGCAATGCCGCGGCCTCGGACGGCACCCAGGCAGGCGACCCCGCCAAGGCCGCCGCGGCGATCATCACCGCACTCGACGCCGAGGAAACCCCGCTGCGGCTCCCGCTCGGCAACGACGCGGTCGACCTGCTCCTCGCCCATTCCGACCGCTTCCGCGCCGACGTCGCGACCTGGGAAAAGGTGAGCCGCGGCACCGATTTCGACTGACGTGGACCCGTCGCTTTACGCGGGCAGCGCCGCCTACTACACGCGGGGCCGTGTCGCCTACCCCGCAGCCCTCGCCGACGCGCTGGCGGCCGAACTGGACCTAGACGGTTCCGGTCGCCTGCTCGACGTGGGCTGCGGCCCCGGGTCCCTGACACTGCTGCTGGCGGGCCACTTCGAGCAAGCGATCGGGATCGACGCCGACGCCGGCATGCTCGCCGAAGCGGCCCGCGCGGCCGTCCCCAACTGCCGCTGGCTGCACCTGCGTGCCGAGCAACTGCCCGCCGGCCTCGGTGAGTTCAGGCTGGTCACGTTCGCGCAGTCGTTCCACTGGCTCGACCGCCCCCGTGTCGCCGCGAAGGTGCGCGGAATGCTCGAGCCCGGCGGAGCCTGCGTGCACATCCACGCCACCACGCACCAAGGCATCGACGAAGGCGCCGGGCCGTCGTACGCGGCGATCGCCGACCTGGTCCGCGCCTACCTCGGCCCGGTACGCCGCGCGGGCCAAGGCACCCTGCCGAACGGCACGCTCGGAGGCGAGACCGAGATCTATCGGGCGGCGGGTTTCACGGGCCCTCAACGGATCCGGGTGCCGGGCCGGGTGGTCGTCCGCGAGCCCGACGACATCGTCGCCTCGGTCTTCTCGCTGTCCAGTTCGGCGCCGCATTTGTTCGGCGACCGCCTGGCTTCGTTCGAGGCCGACTTGCGGAAGTTATTGGGAGGTCGTGTTTTTTCCGAGCGGACGCACGACGTCAGCGTCGACGTCTGGCGCCTTTGACGGCTTTTTCGGTGCGGCAGCGCACAAACGCGGCTCACCCATGTCCAGCCCGATCGCCCACGACGGCGGGCTTTCGACTTCCTCTCGCTCCATGACGGGCTCCTCTCCCTCGTGCCCGGTACACGCACGAGGGGGAGGAGCGGTTGCCATTCATCACCAGAGTGTGTAGGCGGCAGGCCATTCACGGGGATGCGACGCCATAGTCGCGCAGGCCTCTCGCGCCACCTCGTCCGGACGGCGCCCACTCCACGGTATGTGGAGGTAGGCGGCGCGACCTCCGAGGGTGAAATGAATCAGGAGCCGCTCGGGATCTCGATGGTCATTGCTCACCCAGCCCAGCTCGACGCCTTGCGAGCGCAGCCGCTCCCGGTCGACCCCGGTCTTGATGAGCCGCCCGGCCGTCCGCTCGGGCGTTTCCCACGCATGATCGGCGGTCATCCGCGCGAGTTCGGCGTCATACTGCTCGGCCGCGAACGACACGATCCGGTCCATCGGCTTCTCGACCAGCCACTCCCAGTGCACCCGGCCGTCCTCGCGGGTGATCGCCACATCGGTGACGCCGCAGCCGTAGTTGCCGCAAGTGCATCGGGCGATCGGGACGGTACCTTCGGTCGCCAGCCGGTTGACCGGGATGAGAACGTCGAACGGATCCATCCCGAGCCCCGCGCCTTCGGCGGTCATCTCGACGTCATTGACGTAGACCTCCACCTGGAAGTCACCCACGTCAGTCGGCGTCACGGCCAGCCGGATGGTGTCGGTCATGGGCATCATCATCGGTGATCGCCCCCGGCGCCGCACCCCAATTCGGAGTGGGCGTGCGGCCGGGGGTCGTGAGTGTTCCGGCCGGTTCTAACCGGTCTAAACACTCACGACCCCAGTCGGTGGCGCTCACTGGGCCGTGAAGTCCCAGCGCGAGGCGCCGTATGGCGCGGCCGTCGCCACCCCGAAGGCGGTGTGGAGGGTGAGCCGGTACAGGTGCCACGGCGCCGGTCCCGCGCTCGGCGCGCTGTACGGAGCCGTGAAAGCGTCGCCCTCGACGGAAGCGGGCCAGCCGCCGGACCGGTAGACGGCCGCGATCTGCTCCAAAGTGGACGGATCGGTGACCCGGTGCGCGTCGCCCTCCAGCACGAGGTCGATGCCGCGCAGGCGGACCGAGACCGCGCACGCGGGGTTCGCGGCCAGGTTGCGGGCGCGGCGGGTGCCGGGGCCGCTCACGAAGTACAGCGCGTTGTCCACCCAGATGGCGCCGACGCCCGCCGAATGCGGGCGGCCGTCCGGGCGGACGGTCGAGACGAAGAACGTCAGGTCGGTCTCGGGCGTGTCGGCGACGAGGACGTCGCGAGGGCGGCTCCAGTCCAGCGCGGCTGACCCGGAGTGGTCGAGGTTGGTGGTCGAGGTCGGCTCGTTCACAGTGTTTGTCATACTCCTGCGTCGAACGGGACGGCGCCGGGTCGACACATCGAGTCGACGAAATTCCGATAAGTCTCGAAGGCGGGTTTGCGGCGGTAGGTGTCGGTCACGAGGCCGAGCGAGCCGGTGGGCTCGGACGACGCGCTGTCGGCGTCGCGGAGGCTGAACAGCTCGTAGTGGGTGATGTTCAGCGATTCCCGGTCGGCGACGATCGCGCCGAGCATGGCGCTCAGTGAGTCGTGAGGTGTTCCGTTCTCGGCGATGTGAATGGGCGTCGTGGCTGGAATCCCGGCCGCCGGTAGCGACTGTTCGCGCAGGTGGTGGAGCGCGTGCGTGGTCATCGGCGCGACGGCTTCCGGCGGGACGGGTGAGAAGGCGTCCGGGTACAGCGCCAGGCCGACATAGTCGACGTGTGCCGCGAAATCCGGCAAGCCGCCCAGATGCTGCCAGAAGTCGCCGTCGCCGCCCAGCCATTCCGGCGGCTCGGCGACGGAGAAGCCGACCCGGACGTCCTCCAGGCCACGTCGGTTCAGCGTGGCGCGGGCGTGCGGGATGCCTTGCGTCAGCGCTTCCCGGACTCCGGGGGAGCTGCCGTCGATGAACGGGATCGGGAAGTTGGGCTCCAGCGTCACCTGGAGGTAGCGCGTCAGGTGGCCGTAGCGGTCGATGACGGCGTCGAGAAACGCCAGCCAGCCCGGCATGTCCGCGGTCTGGGGGAGATAGCTGACCACGAGGTCCAGCTCGCGACGCCCTGCGGCGTACCAGTCATCGGGCATGGTGAGGTGCTCGAGTTCGTCTTCGGCGCCGAGTGACGCGATGACGTCCGGCGAAGCCGAGTCGCCGAAGAAATGCACGTACTCGCGGATGACGAACGGGTGGCCACCCGAAAGCTCGTCGACGAGCGAGCCGATCGCGGCGGTGTCAGGCGGGTGCGAGCAGACGGTGCCCGCGCGCCCGCCGGGGTAGATGCCGAACTTCATGGTGCGGTCCCTTCCGGCCAGTCGATGTCGTGGGTGCGGATGCGCGAAGCCAGAGTCTCGATCCAGGCGATCTCGGCGGCCAGAACGGCGCGCCAGTAGGTGACCTCGAGCATGTGTACCTCGGACACGCCGTCGGGAAGTCCTTGCAGCGCGGCGAGTTCCTGGCCGAGACGGTCGGCGCGGGCGTCCAAAATGGACAACACGTCGTCGGGTGACAGCGCGCCAGCGTAGGCGACGGCCATGACGAAGTCGGTCGACGCCGGTAAAGCCTCGCGCAGCCCCGCTTCGATCTTCGTGCGGAAGTCCGCCATGCCGGTCTCGGTCAACTCGTAGACCGTGCGCGGTGGGCGTCTGCCGACGCGCTCCGGGGTGCGCGAGGTGACCAAGTCGGCTCTCTCCAAGGCTTTCAGGAGCGAGGTGACCGTGCTTCGCGTGGCAGGCAGATGCGTGTACCGCTCGCTCAGCCGGGTCGTGAGGTCGTAGGCGTGCGACGGCTGCTCGACGAGAAGTCCGAGCAGGGGCAGCACGAGGCTGTTGCGTGACGCGTCCAACGGCATGAAGCCAGCCTATAGACGTATACGCCTAAGCGCAAACATCGACTACTGTCGGCCTTCGGCTTGACGAAGGGGGAGGCATGCGCGTCAAGGTGACGGTCGTCGTGGTGCTCGTGGTCTTGGCACTCGCCGGCGGCCTGGTGAGCTGCCTGGTCTTCGGGCCGGATTTGCTGGTCGGGCCGGTGGCGGGCTTGACCCCGGCCGAGCAGCTCAAGGCGCGCAACGATGGCCGTTCCACGCTGCTGCAGGGGTTCGCCGGGCTGCTCGCGCTCAGCGGTGTGGCACTCGGCGCGATGATGACCTTGCGTCAGGTGCGCGCCAACCGCGAGGGGCACACGATCGACCTGTTCACCAAGGCCATCGACCAGCTCGCCAGCGACAAGGTGTCGGTCAGGCACGGCGGCGTCTACGCGCTGGAACTCCTGGCCGACCTCGACCCCGGCTATCAGGGCCACGCGCACGCGCTGCTCACCGCGTTCGTCCGCCAGCAGCTTCCGTGGCCGCCGCTCGGTCCGGAACCGGACCGGAGCCGCTTCCACGGCGGCCTCCCCGACGACATCGGTGCCGTGCTGGCCGTGCTGAAACGTGGATCAGTGATTGGCGAAGGGGCGTCGTCCGAGCTCGAACGGGTGGACCTGCGCGGCGCCGACCTCGACGGTTTGGACATTCCCCGCGTCTGCTTCGCCTACTCCAATCTCGACGGCGCGAGCCTGGTCGGCGCGAAACTCGGTGGTGCGACGCTGCTCGACGTCACGCTTCGTGGCGCGGACCTGCGTTCAGCCGATCTCACCGGCGCGAATCTCGAAGGCGCGGATCTCAGCGGTGTCATCACCGACGAGGCGACCGTCTGGCCACACGGGTTCACTCCTCCTGGCTGATCACACGCGGTAGAAGTCGTCCCACCAACGCTTTCCCGCGGCGGCGAAGTCCTCAAGGGACAGTGGCGTGCCGTCGGCGTACGTCACGGCGAGTGTTTCGAACTCGACGATTCCTTCGATGCAGTACGGCGTGTAGCCGCCTTGCTCGCTGTCGAGCCCGGCTTCGTTGAACCAGTGCAGCGAGTGCGAACCCGGCCCGGCTGACGGCCGGACATCGAAGCTCACATTCGGCGGCCAGTCATCGGGCACGTCGGGCAAGTCGAAGAATTCCCAGCCGTACATCGACTTGGGCAGCGTGATCGACGCGAAGAACGCCTCGATGGCGGCGAAGCCGTCCAAGGGAATCGGCGGGCCGTAGCCCTCGCCGATGATCTCTCGGCGCAGCAGCACCCGGACCCTGGACACCCCGGACATGATCAGCTCGCGGCGGGCGTCCGGGGTTTCGGGGAGCGCCAAGACCTCGAGCAGCAGGGCGACGCCGCCGTCCGGGCGCGGGCGCAACCCGAGCACGGTCGCCTCGTTCAGCGCGACGTTCAGCAGCTCATCCACGGTCCCATGATCGCCCGGCGGGCATGCCCACGCATCAGCTTTTTTACGAAGAGCGCGTCTCAGGTCGTGAGTGTTGCGGCCGGTTGATCAAGCCTGCCGCTCGGCGGGTGCCGCAGGGGTGGGGGTGAACGTTGTGAACGCCCCGTTCACAACGTCCACCCTCACGACGGGCCCGACCTTCGCGAAATCCGAGTTTGGGCCAGTGGATGGCCCAAACTCGGATTTCGCGCGCTGACGCGTCGATTGACAACGCAAGCCAAGTCTCAACTAACGGCATTGGGCTAGAACCGGTCGCAACACTCACGACCCCTGCGTACGCCGAGGCGTCCGGCCGCGAATCCCGGTACGTTCGGGTCGAGACTTGGGGGTTTCGATGGTCATCCGTATCCGGGGCTACGCCTTACCGCACGGCGAGTACGTCGACCTTTACGCCGACGGCGATCGCTGGACCACCGACCCGGTCCCGAACGCCGAGCTGGTCGCCGAGGGCTGGCTGCTGCCCGGGCTCGTCGACGCCCACACTCACCCCGGCGCCGCGGAGCCCGGCGATCCGCTCGACGAGGACCTGCTCCGCGATGACCTCCGGCTGCACGTCGACGCCGGGGTCACCCTCATCCGATCGCCCGGACTCGCCGGTCAGCCGCCGGAGTGGTTCGGGACGGACCCGGAACTCCCGCGCGCTTCGCACGCCGGGCCGTGGCTCGCGCAGCGCGGGCAGTTCTTCGACGGCTGGGGCAACCGCGTCGAGCACGCCGACCTGCCGGGAGTGGCCGCCGCGCAGGCGAAGCGCAGCGGCTGGGCCAAGATCATCGCCGACTGGCGGCTCGACGACGAGGCCGTGCCCGTCGACGTGCTGACGGCCGTCGCCGAGGCCGTGCACGGGGTCGGCGGGCGGGTCGCCGTGCACACCCAGCATGCCGCGGGCAGCACGGCCGCGGTGCGGGCCGGTGTCGATTCCGTCGAGCACGGGATGTGGCTCGACCAGGACCTTCTGCCCGACATGGCAGCCAAAGGCATCGCGCTGACGCCGACGCTGTCGGGGTTCCAGGACATGGTGACTGGGCTGGGCGACCGGCCGGACGGTCCCGCCAAGGACTGGCTGCTCGGCGGGACCGAGGCGCACGGGCCGCTGGTCGCGGCCGCCGCCGAGGCCAGGGTGCTGGTGCTCGCCGGCACCGATTCCCGGCCGCATGGGCAGGTCGCCACCGAGGTGCGCGCGCTGGCGGCCGCGGGGATGCGGCCGCATGACGCGCTGGGGGCGGCTTCGTGGTCGGCGCGCGAGTACCTCGGGCTCAAGGGGCTTGAACCCGGGGCGCCCGCCGATGCCGTCGTCTACGCGCGAGACCCGCGCACCGACCTGGGGTTGCTGGCCGAACCGCTGGCGGTGATCCTGCGCGGGCGCCGGGTCCGGCCGTCCGTCACGGGATGACGCGGTTGCGCAGGTTGTGGTCGTACGGGCCTTCGCCGTGCACGCCGAGCTCGCCTGCCACGTCGAAGCTGTAGAACGGGTGCGAGGTGAAGTAGCTGTTCAGGTCCGAGCCGCCGAAACAGATCACGTCGGCGCCGCCACCGGATCGGGGACCGTTGCACAACGTCAGCGTCGGATACCGGAACGCGTCGAGCGGGCGCAGGCCCGCGCCGCCGGGGCCGGGGAACGGAAGACGGCCGATGAGGCCGCCGGGGTCGCCCGGCTGGTTCGACTCGACCGACTGACGCCTGCCGTCGGAGAACAGGACGCCCTGGATGTTGCGGTCGGGCGGCTCGGTCTCCAGCACCGTGCCAGCCACGAGCGCGCCGAGGCTGAAGCCGACGATGTAGACCTTCGTGTCGAGGTCGCAGTTGTAGGTGACGTACAGGTTGTAGAGCGCGGTTCTGAGGTTGGCGACGCCCGCGTCGACGTCGGCGTACAGGTTGATGTCGGCCTGGCTGTTGGGGTACGGGATGCGCACCGGATCGGCGCCGTCCGGTGCGAAGTTCCGGTCGAGCAGCTTGAACGCGCCGCCGTCCTGATAGCCGGGCACCACGAACATGACCGGTCCGCATGGCCGTTTCGCGGGGGCGGCTTGCGCCTGTCCGACGGGCACACAGGCGACCGCCAACGCGATCGCCAGCAGCCAGCGGCCGAAGCTCTTCCTCACGTCATTCTCCTTTCAACGCCGGGAGTCGATCATCGCGAGATGATCACGTGCGACGACAGGCTCCGAACCGGCCATTTGTGGCCGGTGCCTGGTCAGGACCGGTCTTCACCACGCAAAACAGCACCGTGTAGGTGACGCATCCGCGCGCCGGGCTCCACGCCCAGGTCCTTGGCGAGCCGGTCGCGCAGCCGGGTGTAGACGGCCAGCGCCTCGGCGCGGCGGCCGCTCGTGGCGAGCGCGTGCATCAGGAGCGCGGCCACCGGCTCACTGTGCGGGTGCGCCGTCGCCGACGCGCTGATGTCGTCGATCGCCTCCGCGTGCCTGCCGAGCCGGAGTTGCCACTCCGCCTTCCGGAGCGACAGCGAGAGTCTGCGTTCGGTCAGCCGCAGCCGCTCCAGTTCCGCGAACGGGCCGGGCAGGCCCGCCAGCGGCTCGCCGTCGAACAGGCCGATCGCGCGGGCCAGCGCGCCGACCGCGGCTTCGAGGTCTCCCGCTCGGTGGGACGCTTCGGCCTCGGCCGCGAGTGCGTCCAGCTGGAAAGTGTCGACCCGGACGCCTTCGCTGCGGAAACGGTAGCCGGACCGGTCGCGCACGATCATCGAGTCGGACCGGTCGTCGCCGCGGCGCAGGCTCTGCCGCAGCCGGTAGATGTACACCGGCACCACGTTCCCGACCGGCGCGTCGAGGCCCCACACGCTTTCGAGCAGTTCGCGCTGGCTGACCGTCCGGTCCGGCCGCAGCACCAGCGCGGCGAGCAGCGCCTGCTGCCGGACCGGGCCGAGGTCGAGTGGTTTCGCGTCGTTCCAGGCGCGCGGCGGGCCCAGCACCGAGATCCGGAAGCTGCCCGGGACGACCGGTTTGGGGCCGGGCGTGACGATGCCGTGGTCGAACGCGTAGACGATGGCGGCCGCGCGGTCGCGCAGCCCGAGCTTGGCGAAGAGCCTGCCGATCGAGTGCGCGACCGCGGTGTCGGAGGTGGCGAGCGCGGCGGCGATCTCGGTGTCGTTGAGGCCGCGGCCGATGCCGCGGAGCACCGCGCGCTCGGCCTGGGTGACCGCGGGCGCGCGGTCGTCGAGTGTTGTCGTCGGCATGACGAGTCCCCCCTTGTCGGCTGAGCACCGATCGTGGCGTCCGGGCTCCTGACCAGGCCAGGTCAGTAACCGGCCAGAGATGGCCGGTCGCGGGCGGCCAGCGGAAACGCCTCGTGTCATCGGTTTTTCATCGCCTGCTGGCAACCTCCGGAGCCGCTCGCCCCCGTCCCCGGAGAGGTGCCCTTGAAACCCGCCAGAGTGCTTTTACTGTTGCTCATCGCCGCGCTGTCCCTAGCCGGGATGGCCATGCCCGCCGCTGCGGAAGGCTCCGCGCTCGGCGGCCCGATCACCCGGAGCGAGGTGATCTGGCGCGCCCAGTACTGGGTCGACCACCAGCCCGGTCCCTACAACCAGGGCGGCGACGCGCCCGGCCCCGGCGGCGACTTCCGCTATCGCCGTGACTGCTCCGGCTACATCTCCATGGCCTGGCATCTCGCGGACAACCCGTGGACCGGCGCGCTGCCGAACTACTCCCAGGAGATCCCGCGCGCCGACCTGCGGCCCGGCGACATCCTCAACTCCTACTACGACCACGTCTTCCTCTTCCATCAGTGGGAGGACGACCACGGCGGCTTCTCCTACTACTCCTTCGGCTCGACGCCGGTCCGCCATCTGCGCGCGAACATCAACGACGCCTCCCTCGACGGGCACCCGAACGGCGACTACAAGGCGCTCCGCTACACCAAGATCATCGAGGACACCGCCGCCGCGCCGCACCCGTACGCCGCGGGCCGCGTGGTGAGCGGCCGCTCGGCCGACGGCCGGATGGAGACCTTCGCGGCGGGCGCCGACGGCGTCTATCACTCGTGGCAGACCGAGCCGAACGCCGGCTGGTCGGCGTGGGAGTTCAAGGGCGGGCCGCGTAACGCCCAGCTCGCGATCGCGCCGAACGCCGACGGCAGGCTCGAGCTGTTCGCGCTGTCGGACGGCACCTTCGACCACATCTGGCAGAACTCGCCGAGCGGGACCTGGTCGAACTGGGAGAACTTCGGCACCGGTGGCTACCGGGTCGCCGCCGGCGCCAACGCGGACGGCCGGATCGAGGTGTTCGCGTCGAACGGCAGCGGCGTCTTCCACCGCTGGCAGACCTCCCCGAACGGCGGCTGGTCGGGCTGGGAAGGCACCCTCGGCGGCCCGGCGAACTCGCGGCTGGCGATGGAGTCGGCGCTCGACGGCAGGCTCGAGGTCTTCGCGCTGTCGGACTCGACGTTCGAGCACCTGTGGCAGACCGGGGTCAACGGCGCCTGGTCGTCCTGGGAGAACTTCGGCACCGGCGGGCACGACCTGACCGTCAACCACAACACCGACGGCCGACTGGAGGCGTTCGCGTCCAACGCCAACGGCGTGTTCCACCGCTGGCAGACCGGGTTCTCCAGCTGGTCGGGCTGGGAGGGGACCGGCGGCGGCCCGGCGAACTCCGAGCTGACCTCGGACCGCTCGGTCGACGGCCGGGTCGAGGTGTTCGCCGTCAACGGCGCCACCGCGAGCCACACCTGGCAGACGAACCCCAACGCGCCCTATTCGGCTTGGGACAACTTCGGCACCGGCGGCACCGAGATCAACGCAGGCCACAACGCGGACGGCCGGATCGAGGTCTTCGCGTCGAGCGGCGCGGGTGTCTTCCACCGCTGGCAGACCGGCTTCGCCGACTGGTCCGGGTGGGGCTGGCTCAAGGATTCCGCAGGACCAGCGATCCGCTAATTCCCTTCGCACACAAGGAAAACACATGAAGAGACGTAGTTTGACGCGCGCCGCGATCGGCGTCGCGCTCGCCGCGGCGGCGGTCATCGGCACCACCACCGGCGCGCTCGCCGCGCCGCCACCCATCCCCGGCCCGGTCGGCGACCAGCCGGGCGACTCACCCGAGGTCGGCTCGGCCAGGGGCATGGCCATCCCGACCGTGCCGTGCGACCCGGCCGGCCCGTCGGCGTCCGACGGGATCATGGCCGATCAGCTCAACCCGCAGCTGCGCAACAAGATGGCCGGGTACATGAACGGCTACAAGGTCTCGTGCGCGCGCGTCGTCACGCAGGCCGTGAAAGCCCGTGGCCTCAACGAAAAGGCCGCGGCGATCGCGGTCGCCACGATCATCGTCGAGTCGAGCATCAACAACTACAGCGAGGCCGTCGACTACGACTCGGTCGGCCTGTTCCAGCAGCGCCCGTCGCAGGGCTGGGGTTCACCCGCCGAGTGCATGGACCCGGTGCACGCGACCAACAAGTTCCTCGACGTGATGCAGCAGTTCTACCCCAACGGTTCCTGGAACAACGCGCCGATCGGCGAGGTCGCCGCCGACGTGCAGCGCCCGCGTGAAGACCTCCGCTACCTCTACGGCGTCGAGGCGGGCGACGCGACGACGATCGTCAACGCGTTGTGGACCGGCATGGGCGGCGGCCCGAAGCACCCGTTCGGCAACGGCCGCGTGGTGACCGGGCGCTCGGCGGACGGCAGGCTGGAGGCCTTCGCGGCGGGCGCCGACGGCGTCTACCACTCCTGGCAGACCGACCCGAACGCCGGCTGGTCGACGTGGCGTGCCGAGGGCGGGCCGCGGAACGCGCAGCTGACGATCGCCGCGAACGCCGACGGCAGGCTCGAGCTGTTCGCCTTGTCGGACAGCACTCTCGACCACATGTGGCAGACGGCGCCGAGCGGGAACTGGTCCTCGTGGGCCAACTTCGGCACCGGTGGCTACCGGGTCGCCGCGGGCAACAACGCCGACGGCCGCATCGAGGTCTTCGCGTCCAACGGCAGTGGCGTGTTCCACCGCTGGCAGACCGCGCCGAACGGCGGCTGGTCTGGCTGGGAGGGCACCTTCGGCGGACCGGTCAACTCGCGGCTGGCCGTGGAGAACGCGCCGGACGGGCGGCTCGAGGTGTTCGCGCTGTCCGACGCGACGTTCGAGCACCTGTGGCAGACCGGGGTCAACGGTGCCTGGTCGTCCTGGGAGAACTTCGGCACCGGCGGGCACGACGTGACCGTCAGCTACAACCAGGACGGCAGGCTCGACGTCTTCGCGTCCAACGCGAGCGGCGTGTTCCATCGCTGGCAGACCAGCCCGACCGCGTGGTCCGGCTGGGAGGGCTCCGGCACGATCACCAACGCCGAGCTGGCCACGTCGCGCTCGGTCGACGGCCGCATCGAACTGTTCGCGGTCAACGCCTCCACCGCGAGCCACACCTGGCAGGGCCGCCCGAACGCGGCGTTCTCGGCGTGGGAGAACTTCGGCACCGGCGGCACGGAAGTCGCCGCCGGCAACAACGCTGACGGCCGGATCGAGGTCTTCGGCACGAGCCAGGCCGGCGTCTATCACCGCTGGCAGACCGGGTTCAGCACCTGGTCGGAATGGGGCTGGCTCAACGGTTCCGGCCCGGCGGTCGGATGACCCGCGTCCACACGCTGCTGGCGGTGCTCGTCCTCACGGTCCTCGTGGGGGCGGCACCGCCTGCGGCGGCCGCCGAACCGTCCGGGCAGACCGGGGCCACACCGTTCGTGAAGATCTACGACCCGAGCGACGACCAGGCGTGGTACATCAACGACCACACCTTCATCCAGGACGCGCGGGGCACCTGGCACCTGTTCGGCATCACGCACGCCGAACCCGCGGTCGACGACGACGAGGACACGTTCGCCCACGCCACCGCGCCGAGTCTGACCGGCCCGTGGACGAAGCAGGCTCCCGTGCTGGAGACCGATCCCGCGTACGGCGAAACCCACCTGTGGGCGCCGCACGTGATCAAGAACGGCTCGACGTACTACATGTTCTACGCGGGCGGAGGCGCCGACGGAGCCCGGCACGCGATCAACCTGGCGACGTCGACCGACCTGTTCACCTGGACGCGGCTGCCGAGCGGGCCGCTGTTCCGCGACGGCGCGGTCGCGCGGGACCCGTATGTGGTGCGGATCGGCGGGCAGTGGGTCATGTACTACACCGCGACCAGCGATCCCGGCGGCGGGAACCACGTGGTGGCCTACCGGACGAGCGCCGATCTGGTGCACTGGAGCGCGCGGTCGATCGCGTTCACCGACCCGTCACGCGGCTTCGGCGGCGGGAACACCGAGTCGCCGTTCGTGGTATTCGAGGCGGGCGCGTGGCACCTGTTCCTCGGCCCGCGCGGTGGGTACGTCGGCACGGATGTGTTCACCAGCAACGATCCGTTCAGGTTCTCGGCCGATCAGCTGTCCGGCCACGTGTTCAGCCATGCCGCCGAGCTAGTGAACACCGACGGCAAATGGTGGGTCAGCCATGCCGGGTGGGGCCAGCGCGGAGTGTGGCTGGCGGAGCTGGACTTCGGCACCGGGAGCAGCCGGTACGCGGCCGACGCGAGTTCGGATCCGAGCGGCCGGGTGGTGCTCGTGTCCGGCGCGGACGGCAGGCAAGAGGCGTTCGCGGGCGGGCCGGACCAGGTATGGTCGCGCTACCAGACCGTCCGCAATGGACCATGGTCGGACTGGTTTCCTTTCGGAGGACCGAAATTCGCGACGCTGTCCGCGGCCCGCGACCTCGACGGGCGGCTGGAGCTGTTCGCCTTGGGGGAGGGCCGGGTGGACCATCGGAGCCAATCGGCGCCGAATGTCTGGCAGGGCTGGGAAAACTTCGGCACGGCCGCGCATGATCTGACGGTCGCCCAGAACGCCGATGGCCGCCTTGAGGTCTTCGCGAGCGGATCGGAAGGCATCTTCCACCGCTGGCAGGCGGGTGGGGCGTGGATGGGCTGGGAGCCGTTCGGCGGACCCGCCGATTCGGTGCTCGCCACCGGTCTCGACGCGACCGGCCGCCTTGAGGTGATCGCCGCCGCCAACGGCACGGTACAGCGCCGAAAGCAGGACGTGCCCAGCGGCGGGTGGCGGGCGTTCGAGCCGTTCGGCACCGTGCCCGGCGTCGCGCATCTGGCGCTCAACCGGCGCCCGGACGGTGCTTTGGAACTGATCGCGGGTGGCGCGGCGGGCACGTCGCGGCGAACCCAGGTGGCGGGGGAGTGGACCGGCTGGACCGCGTTCGGCGGGCCGCCTGGCGCCCGTGTCCACATCGGACGCAACGCCGATGGCAGGCTGGAAGTGTTCGCCGCCAACGGGATCACCACCGAGCACCGCTGGGAGAACGGCACCGGCTGGTCGGCGTGGGAGACGTTCGGGGCGGGCGCGGTGGGTTCCGGCTTCGGCACCAACGCCGACGGCCGGATCGACATCCTCTCCGGTGGCCGCATGCTGTACGGGCGTTATCAGGTCACCCCGAGCGGCGGCTGGTCCGCGTGGGCGCCGGCGGGCGGGCCGTTAATCGGTTGACACAGCTGGAACCCTCGACAGTCGTGAATGATCACGTAGCCAAGATCCGGAACCTGGCAGGCCTGGCGACCCCGATGGCGCTGCGCGTCGCGGTGACACTGGGCCTGCCGGACCGGCTGCGTGGCGACGGCGCGACCGTCGGCCAGGTCGCGGCCGATCTCGGTGTGGCGCCGGTGCCGCTCGAACTCCTGCTCGGCCATCTCACGTCGCTCGGGATCGTCGAGCGCACGTCGACCGGCTACCGCACCACCGATTTCGGCGCGACGCTGTACTCGGACGCGGGCAACGGCTTGACCAACTTCTTGCATTTGGACATGGCGGGCGGCCGCGCCGAGATGGCGTTCGCCGAACTCCTGCACAGCGTCACCACCGGCGAGCCCGGCTACACGCGCCGCTTCGGGCAGGATTTTTGGACCGACCTCGCCCAGCAGCCGCATCTGCGAGCGTCGTTCGACGAACAGATGACCCACCGCTTCCGCGAGCAGATCCCCGGACTCGTGGCGGGTTTCGACTGGGGCCGGTTCACGACGATCGTCGATGTCGGTGGCGGCCATGGCAGCTTGCTCGCGGCGATCCTGGTCGCGCATGACTCGCTGCGCGGACACCTGGTCGACCTCGATCCGACCGCCACCGAGGCCGTGCGCACGTTCGCCGCGCACCAGGTCGAAGATCGGGCGCAGGTGACCGCGTCCAGCTTCTTCGATCCGCTTCCCGCCGGTGCTGACGCCTATCTGCTGTGCGACATCCTGCACGACTGGGACGATCGCGACGCGCACCGCATCCTGGCCCGGTGCGTGGAGGCTTGCGCTCCCGCCGGCCGCATCCTGGTGATCGAGGCGCTCGGCGGGCGGCAGGACAACACCGAGTTCGACCTGGCCATGCTCGCGATCTTCGGCGGCCGCGAACGCCGCGTCGACGAGTTCCGCGACCTCGCCTCGGCACACGGCCTGGTCCTCCAGTCGACGGTCGCCCTCACCGACCAGCGCAACCTCCTCGAGTTCCGCCTCGCGCAAGGGTCGTGAGTGTTCCGGCCGGTTCTAACCGGTCTAAACACTCACGACTCCTTTTAATTCGCGCGACAGCGGGGATGCGCGTCGTCTAGGGTCGTGATCATGATGCAGCTGTTCTTCCTCTGAGGGACGAGAACCACCTCTCCGGCGCCATGGCGCCTGGTTCGTCCTGTCAGCGCATCTTTTTCATTCAGAGGACTTTCTTTCATGCCGTCTCACCTTTCGCTTGCCCCTGCCCGCGCGGCGCATGTCCGCGTGTCCGACGTGCACCTCTCCTTCGGCGGACGGCCGGTGCTCACCGGGGTCGACCTGGTCGCGGCCGCCGGTGACAAGGTCGCCGTGGTCGGCGAGAACGGCCGCGGCAAGACCACCTTGCTCCGCGTGCTCGCCGGGGACCTGCCCGCCGACCGCGGCGAAGTGCACCGCGCCGGTTCGCTCGGCGTCGCCGACCAGCAAATCCCGCTCGACGCGACGGAAACCGTCGGCGCGCTGATCGACCTGGAACTGTCCGCCGTCCGCGGCGCGCTGGCCAGGCTCGAAAGCGCGACCGACGCGCTCGCCGACGGCCGTCCCGGCGCGGACGACGCCTACACCGCCGCGCTCGCGGAGGTCGAAGCGCTCGACGCGTGGGACGCCGACCGGCGAGTCGAGGTCTCGCTCGCCGCGTTGAACGCCGTCAGCGACCGCGACCGGCCGCTCGGCACGCTCTCGGTCGGGCAACGTCACCGCGTACGGCTGGCCTGCCTGCTCGGCGCGGGCCACGCGGTGCTGGTGCTCGACGAGCCGACCAACCATCTCGACGCGGCCGGTCTCGAACACCTCACCGAGCGGCTGCGCACCTATCCCGGCGCGGTCGTGCTGGTCAGCCATGACCGGGCACTGCTCACCGACGTGGCCACCACCGTCATCGACCTCGACCCGTCCAGCGACGGCAGGCCGAGGGTGTACGGCGGCGGCTACGCGGCGTACGTCGACGCCCGCGCGGCCGAACGCGCCCGGTGGGAGGCGCTGCACGCCGAACAACTCGCCGAACGCCAACGCCTGGCGGACGACCTGTCCGCCGCGCAGAACCGCCTGCGCGACAACTGGCGTCCCGCCAAGGGACACGGCAGGCACACCAGGGCCACGCGCGCACCCGGCCTCGTCCGTGCCGTGCACCGGCGCGAGGAAGACCTGGCCGCGCACGTGGTGGCGATCCCGTCACCACCGGCCCGCTTCGCCATGCCCGAGCTGCCCGCCCATCCCGGCGCGACGCTGTTGCGTGCCAACGGGGTGAGCGTGCCGGGCAGGCTGCATCGGCCGGTCGATTTGGCATTGGACTCCGGAGACAGGCTCGTGGTCACCGGCCCCAACGGCGCGGGCAAGTCGACGCTACTGGCGGTGCTCGCGGGTGCGCTGGAACCCGGCACGGGAACGGTCCGCCGGGCCCGGCATGCCCGGATCGGCTTGCTAGGCCAGGAGTCGGCGCTGCCTGACGGCCGCACGGCGGCGCAGCTGTACGCCATCGCCGGAGCGGAACGCTTGGGCGAGCTGGGCTTGCTGGCCCGGCACGACCTGCACCGCCCGGTCGGCGAACTGTCGGTCGGCGCCCGCAGGCGGCTCGACCTGGCGCTGGTGCTGGCAGCCCGGCCACACGTGCTGCTGCTCGACGAGCCGACGAACCACCTGTCGGCCACCCTGGTCGACGAGCTGACGGCGGCACTCGCGGCCACTCCGGCCGCGGTCGTGATCGCCACCCACGACCGCCAGCTGCTGCGCGACACCCGATCTTGGTCGCGCCTGGCGGTCTGACCGGGCATGATGCCGGAATGAGCTGGGAGTACGACGGCCGCCATTACCTGATCAACACCTGGAGCGACACCTCCCGCTTCGGCTTCGGCTGGGAGCTGGAGGACGTCGCGCCGACGCCGGGCAAGGGTGTCGTCATGGAGGCCTACCTGGACGGCACCACCGGCGCGGCCCTGGTGCGGGTGGACACCGACGAACCGTTGCCACTGGCGCTGGTCGAGCGCTTCCTCGCCGAAGCCGCGCCCGACCTCGCCGAGGTCGCGGCCATGGCCGAAGACGCCTGAACCGGTATCAGGCGAACCGGTAAGCGAGCTGACTCAACGCGTGGATCTTCCGGTCGGCCGTCGTGAAGACGGTGATGTCGGTCCAGAAGACCCGCTCGTCATGCGCCCGCACGGTCGCCCGCGCGGTCACCGGCTCAGCGGGCGCCGGCCCGAGGAACTGGGCGTGCAACGAGATCGTGGCGCCACCGTTGCCAGACCGCGCGAGCGTCCACGGCACGCTGGTGCCCGCCATGTCGATCAACGTGACCAGCGCGCCCTCGTCGAAGCGGCCCTTCGCGTCGAGGTTGCGCTCGGCCAGGCCCATGCTCAGCTCGAGCTCACCGGGCCCGACACCCTCGAACCGCAGCTTTCGCCCACGCAGAAAGGGAATCGCCTCGGCGGCCTTCGTGAACACCGCCGGGTCACCCGGCGGTACCGGTGCGTCGGGCGCGACACCGGTGCCCTGCCTGCCATCGGCGAGCGTGCTCGACGCGCCCGCGATGACCTGCCCGGCCTCGTCCCGAATCTCGGTCTGATGGAACCCCAGTTCCCGCGCCCGCCGCAGCGTGGTGCTCGCCGCGGTGAACCTGCTGCCTCGCCCCGACCGCGCGTAGGTGACGTGCAGCGACGTGGTGCTGGGATCGGTCTCGGGATCCTCCGCCCGCATGGTCGCCTGCGCGGCCGCCAAGGCGAGCGCCGCCGTCGCCCCACCGTGCAGCGCGCCGTGCGCGGTATGGGGTTCGGTCACGGTCATGACGACCTCGCCGTCGTGCCACCGGACGCCGAGGTCGCGCAGGAACGGGCTTTCGTCGAGCCAAGTCGTGTCCACGCATCCGATCATGGCACGCGCCGGACCGGCCGTGTGCGACGTGGCGCTCATGCGGACCGGCCAAGGACTCGAGCGGACCCTTCGCTGCGGGGCTTGCCCTGGGATTCGGGTTTGCCGGGCCGGATCTCAAGCCATCCCGTATGGACATTTCCGCTCCTGGGCCGGGTTGCGTAGTGGGTCACTGCGGAAATATCCATACGGACCGGGGCACGGTGGCCCGATTTGGTTGTGGCTCGCCGGATGCCGCAGCCGGGGCTTGGTGCCTGCCCTGGGTGGTGGT
This sequence comes from Amycolatopsis xylanica, assembly GCF_900107045.1. Classification (GTDB taxonomy): domain Bacteria; phylum Actinomycetota; class Actinomycetes; order Mycobacteriales; family Pseudonocardiaceae; genus Amycolatopsis; species Amycolatopsis xylanica. Next base: position 381,718 of record NZ_FNON01000004.1, on the reverse strand, counting down.
CGGGCAGTCTAGGTTGATGTGCCGCACAACCGATCGGTCGATTCAGATTCGGGTGGTGTGCATGGTGTTGCGGCGGGGTGCACGTGCGGGGTCGATGAACGCCGGTGGAATGAACTCGGGATACCCGTCGCTGGCGATCCGCACCTCCCAGTCACTGTTGTGGATCAGCCGGTGGTGCCGACCGCAGAGCAGCACGAGATTATCGATGCGGGTTTCCCCGTGATGAGCCCAGAAAACAATATGGTGAGCCGTGCATTGCTGCGGCGGCGCATCACAGCCAGGGAACGCGCAGCCGCCATCCCGGATCGCCAGCGCCCGCCGCTGCGCGGGTGTGGCGAGGCGTTGCGCGCGGCCGACATCGAGCGGTTCGCCGTGGGAGCCGAGGGTGACGGGGATGACTTTGCAGTCGCAGGCGAGCAGGCGTGCGTCGGTGGCGCTGATGTCTCCGACCAAGTCCAGGCACGCTCGCCCGATGCCGGTCTTGAGTTCGTCGAGGCCGACGGTAACAACGACATGCACACTGTCCCCGGCCTGAGTCGGGATATCAGGGTTGCCCATGCCGATGCGGACGAAGTGGGCGAACGCGTCCCCGAGCCGTTCCCATTGGGAGCGGGTATCGCGGCCTTCTTCCTCGGATGCCGGGCGAGGTTTGGCGAGTGGATCCAGGGTCGCTTTGAGTCGGGCGATGGTTTCCGCATCGGTTTTGATTTTTATGCCGTGGGTGCCGTCGCGGTGGGTCACGAACCCGAGTTCATGACGCGGCTCGGACGGATCGGGATCTTTCGGCTCTCGCCCGTCCGGGTCGAGCCGGTCGCGCAGGTTTTTCGCCGCGTGGCTGATCTGGCGGGGTCCGGCGGTGCGGGCGAGGTTGACCAGGATCTGCTCACCGGTCTCGCGGTCTTCGGCTGAGACTGTGGGTGGGAGTGCGCCGAGGGCGGCGATGATCGGATCCAGCTGCGCCGCGCCGAGATCACCGGCCAGTGCTGCTGCGGCGGCATGTGGTGCGAGTGCGGGAATCCGGGTGCCGCCGTCTTGGCGTGGGTTGAGTGCGCGGGCTCGGTCGACGCGGGCTTTGGCTTCGGAGTGTTTGATCTGCACCCAGTCCACCAGCATCCCCGGCACCGTGGCGTAGCCGGTCACGTCCTTCACGCCGCGGGATTCGATCTCGGCCAGGATTTGTCCCTGCTCGGCCTCCAGGCGTCGTTTTTCTCGTTCGCGGGCGACGTAGGCGAGCAGCAGCGTGTCTTTGTCGCAGCGCCACCACTGCGGTGGTGCTGCGGTGTCAGGACTTTCGGTGCTGATCATGCATTCCACACTACCAGTGTCCAGAGTCATATGCCACTGGACATACCGGGCTGGTCGACCCCATACCTAAGCGGGCAGCAAGTACCAGCCGGGGTTTCCGGTGAGCCACAACGAAATCTGACCACCGTGCCCCGGTCCGTATGGATATTTCCGCAGCGACCACAAACACCACCCGACCCCGGAGCGGAAATGTCCATACGGGATGTCTTTAGATCCGACCCCGCAAAACGTCGCTTTCCCCTCCGAACCCTTACGCTCAGGCGAGAGGAGCGATCATGGCGGAGCGAGTGCGGTTCAAAAACGTACTGGCCGTGCGCGAGTTCCGCGCCATGTGGCTCGCCGAGCTCTGCTCCATCGCCGGTGACCAGCTCGCCAGGGTCGCGTTGTCCGTGCTCGTGTTCCAGCGCACCGAGTCCGCCTTCCTCACCGGCCTGACCTACGCGCTCACCTTCGTCCCCGCGCTCGCGGGCGGGATCCTCCTGGGCGGCCTCGGCGACCGGTATCCACGCCGCGAAGTCATGGTCGCGGCCGACCTCGCCCGCGCCGTCCTACTCGGCCTGATGGCACTGCCGGGCATGCCACTGGCCGTGCTCTGCGCGCTCGTAGCCGTCACGACCTTTCTCAACGGCCCTTTCAAAGCAGCCCAGCAGGCCTTGCTGCCGGACGTGCTCGACGGCGAGAAGTACACCGCGGGCATGGCGATCCGGAACATCACCAGCCAAGCCGCGCAGCTCGCCGGGTTCGCGGGCGGGGGAGCGCTGATCGCCGCGATCAACCCGCCGGTCGCGCTCGCGCTCGACGCCGGGACGTTCCTGGCCTCGGCACTGCTTCTCCAGCGTGGTGTCAAACAACGACCAGCCCCCGCAAGCACCGAGACACGCATGTCGTTCTGGGCCTCCTCAGCGGTCGGAGCCCAAATCGTGTGGCGTGACCCGGCGCTCCGGGTCTTGCTCGGATTGTGTTGGCTGGCAGGGTTTTACGTGGTCCCCGAAGCGCTCGCCGCCCCGTACGCGGGCGACATGGGCCCGGTCGCCGTCGGGCTGATCATGGCGAGCGATCCGATCGGCAGTGTGATCGGCGGGATCGTCTTCGGGAAGTGGGTGCCGGAAAGCACGCAAGTCCGGGTGATCGGGGTGCTCGGCGTCCTGGCCGGTGTTCCGCTGGTCTTCTGCCTGCTGGCACCGGGGCTGGCGGTCTCGATGCTGTTGTTCGCCTGCTCGGGGCTGTTCGCGACCGCGTACAACATCCAGGGCACCGCGTCGTTCGTGCGGCGGCTGCCGGACGAACGACGGGCGCAGGGTGCCGGGTTGCTGTCGTCGGGGCTGATCACTGTGCAGGGCTTGGGCGCGCTCGGCGCCGGGCTGCTCGCCGATCAGCTCGGCCCGGCCCCGGCCGTCGCGCTGGCAGGCGCCGCCGGAGCGGTCGTGGCCGTGCCGATCGCGGTGGGGTGGAGCCGGGCCCGCCGGGGCTGATCACGTGTCGCGGTTGCTCATGGCGGCCTCCCTCCACTGCTCCAGCGCTGCTTGGGTGGACACTGGTGGTGGACGGCACCTTGGAAAGGCGGGTGGACCTACCCTGAGTATGACCGACGATGGTGCGGCAGGCAGAGCCCCCGCGCACATCCGTGACGTGCTTTTCCCAGGTCGATGGGCACTTTGGCAGCAACGCCGCGGCCTGGTCGGCTATTGCCTGCTCGCCGAAGCCGCCGCCGTCGTGCTGACGGTGCGCGCCGCCGTCACCACCGTGCCGACGGCCCGTGACCTGGTGGTGCTGGCCACGCTCGCCGGGATGGGGATACTGCAGGCCGAGCTCGGCCGTCAGGTCGAGCGCGTGCGCAGGCGCGTCAACACCACCCCGCACATCAACATGACCTCGGTCTGGACCTTCGCGGGCGTGCTGCTCCTGCCGGCCGCGCTCGTCGCCGCACTGGTCGCGGTGCTGTACCTGCACCTGGCCGTCCGCAGCTGGTACCGGTTGCGCCGGGTGCCGCCGTTCCGCACCGTGTTCAACGCCAGCCTCGTGACGCTCACCTGTCACGCCGCCTCGGCCGTGCTCGTGCTCGCGGGTGTCCCGGCCATGGGCGCCGTCCTCGACGCGGGCTGGCGCGGTGTGGTGGCGGTCGTGCTCGCCGGCGTCGTCTACTTCGCGGTCGGCGCGCTGGTCGCGCTGCCCGGGCTGACCGTCGAAAAGCGCACGGTGCAAGCACTTTTCGGCGGCTGGGCCGACAACGCGCTCGAAGCGTCGACGCTGTGCCTCGGCGTCCTCACCGCGCTCGCGCTGGCCACGCTGCCCGCGCTCGCGGTGCTGGTGGTGCCGCCGCTGCTGTTCCTGCATCGCGGTGTCCTGGTCAAGCAGCTCGAGGTCGCCGCCACCACGGACGAGAAGACCGGGCTGTTCAACACCGCGGGCTGGCACAACCTCGCCACCCGCGAGCTCGCCAGGGTCGAGCGCACCCCCGACGCCTGCTTCGGCGTGCTGATGATCGACCTCGACCACTTCAAGCGCATCAACGACACCCACGGCCACCTCGCGGGCGACGCGGTGCTCAAGGCGGTCGCCACCGCGATCACCGATTCGGTCCGCGACTACGACTCCGTCGGCCGCTTCGGCGGCGAGGAGTTCGTCGTGCTGCTGCCCGACGTCACGCGCACGGACGTCATCACGGTCGCCGAGCGCGTCCGCGCGTCGATCGAGGTGCTCACCGTGGCGACCACCGCGACCGTGATCGACGATCTGTCGGCGTCCATCGGCGTCGCGATGTACCCGGACGCGGGCGCGGCCGTCGAACGCCTGCTCCAAGCCGCCGACGAAGCGCTCTATCAAGCGAAGAGCTTGGGGCGTAACAGGGTCGTCAGCCTCACCTGACAGCGTGACAAACCCAGCGTGCGCGGACATTCGCTGACACGATCTCCGCCATGTCGAAGCTCAGGTTCCTGCTGATCCCGCTGCTGGTCGTGGTCGCGGCGGGGCTCGGCCTGTGGCTGCACGCCGCCGACCGGACGGCGGGGGACACCTGGCACGCGGCGGGCACCGAGGCGCCGGACCGCATCGATGTGTTCGCCTCGGTCCAGCGCATCGACGCGGCCGGGCGCGAGGCGGTGCTGCGGGTGCTGGCCGTCCCGCTCGGCAGGTTCGGCGAGGACGACGGCGCCGCGCCTGCGGCCGACCTGCACCTGCTGAACTCGTCCAGCCTGCGCGGCGACCACGTTTATCCGGCGCATCAGCGGATCTCGAGCACCGACCTGCCGATCGCGCTGTCCGGCGGCACCGTGACCGACTACCCGTTCGACAGCTACGACGTCAAGATCCAGTTCGCCGCGGAGGTCGACGGCGAGTCGGTGCCGGTGCTGTTCACACTGGACAAGGTGGACAGCCTGTTCGGGCTGTCCGTGCGGTCCTATCAGGTGGCGAACGGGGTGGGCGGCGCGGAGGTCCGGTTCAGCCGGTCGGCGGGCGTGCTGGTGTTCGCCGTGTTCATGATGATCACCATGTGGGGCCTCGCGATCGCGGTCCTGCTCGGCGCGAAACACCTGGTCACCCGCCGCCGCGGGCTGATCTGGCCCGCGTTCGGCTTCATGGCGGCGACGCTGTTCGCGCTCGCGGGCTTCCGCAACATCGCGCCGGGCGCGCCGCCGATCGGCTCGCTGCTCGACTACACGGCCTTCTACTGGGCCGAAGCCGTCATCGCGGTGAGCGTGGTGGTCGCGGTCGTCGCCGGGGCCATCACCGAACGGGCGAGCGCCGGGCCTCGATGAGCCAGTGCGCCGCGTTGTAGAAGACGCCCTCCTCGGTGAGGTGAGCGGCGATGTCGGCCCGGAGCGCGTCGATCGCGCTGTCCCGTACGTCGTCGTCCAGCTTCTCGTAGCTGAAGCCGTCGGCGATGAAGTCGTACGCGTCGTCGACGTCGCTGCCGTAGTACATGGGAACGGTCAGCCCGGTCAGCTCGATGTCGACGAAGCCCGCCTCGCTCATCAGCGCGCGCACCCGGTCGGGATCGCTCAGCGAGAACGGCGTCGGGGCCTCGGCGGGTGGCGGCGGCACCGCCTTGCCGCCTGCCGCGATCGTGCGGAACGTGGTGAGGCCCTCGTTGCGGTCGACCGGCTGCCAGGTCAGCTGCACGAACCGGCCACCGGGCTTGATCGCACGTGCGATGTTCGAGAACGCGGCACGCCGGTCGCCGAAGAACATCGTGCCGTGCCTGCTGACCGCGATGTCGAAGCGTGCCTCGCCGAAGTCGTGGACCTGGGCGTCCACCTGCAGGAACGTCGCGTTGGGCAGCTGCTCCCCGATGGCCAGTGCGCGCGCGAGCTCGAGCTGCGCCTTCGACAGGTCGACGCCGACCGCCGAACCGTCGTACGCGGCGCGGGCGGCGTCGCGCGTGAGCTGGCCGCTGCCGCAGCCGACGTCCAGCACCCGCGAGTCCGGCTGGAACCCGGCCGCTTTCACGAGCGTGCCGTGGTAACCGGCCATGCCCTCGTTGAACCGGTCGGCGCGCGCGGTCCAGAAGGTCCCGCTGCCGCCGTCCCACATGGCGAGCTGATCAGAATTGGAAGCGTCGACGTTCGGTGTTTCTGCCACGGTTTTCTCCCCAGAATCGGCGGCCGAGTTTACCGGTCCCCGGGTGCGGTACACACCCAGGGACCGGGCCTCGCTAGAGCGCGCCGAGACCGTTCGGAGTACCCATGCCCGTCGGGGCGTCGTAACCCTTACGAGCGTTGCAGAGGTAGTCGCCGCCGCAGTCCCAGTTCGCGTTGCTGCCGGTGGTCACGTCGAACAGCGCCGACGAGCGCGAGTAGATGCGCCTCGCGTTCGTCATGGCGGCGGAGTTCCCGGCCAGCGCGATCATCGAGGCGATGATCGGCGCCGCCACGCTCGTGCCGCCGAACACCGACCACTCGCCCTGGTCGTAGACGGCCACCCCGGTCGCCGGGTCGCCGACCGCCGCGATGTCCGAGGCGGTGCGCATCCGGCAATGCGTGTCCTTCTGCCAGGCGGGTTTGCGTGAGTAGCCGGAGCAGCCCGAGCTGCCCTTCGCCCACGCCGACTCCGTCCAGCCACGCGCGTTCGTGTCCTTGGAAAGCGTGGTGCCGCCGACCGCAATCACCTCCGACAGGGAGGCGGGCCACATGGCCTGCCGGAAACCGCGGTTGCCCGAGGACGCCGTCACCGCGACGCCCGGGTGACTGAACGCCGGTGCGTAGTACGGAGCCGTGCTGTCCTCGGTGCCTCCCCAGCTGTTGGACACGGCCACCGCGCCGGAGTTCGTCGCGGTGCGTTCCGCGGCCGCGAGCGCCGCGGCGGTGTCGTCGTCCGCTTCGACCAGCAGGATCTTGCAGTCGGGGCAGATCGCCGACACCATCTCGATGTCGAGCGCCATCTCCGAACTCCAGCCCTCGTCCGACCCGGGCAGTGGCGCGGGTTTGCCAGCCCCGTTGACCTTCTTGAAGCAGCCGTTCTCGGTGGTGCACGGCGGCAGGCCGTAGGTCTTGCGGTACTCCGCGAGATCGGCTTCCGCGGTCGGGTCGTCGAAGGCGGCGACGACGGCGACCGTCCGCCCGGCGCCGCCGGTCTGCGGCAGCTTGTACGCCGAGACCAGGTCGGTGCGTGCGAGACCGTCGGGCAGCTGCCCTGCCTTGCGCGCGGTCCGCGGCGCCTTGATGGCGAAGCACTGCGCGTGCCCTGCCGGGGCGTCGGCGCAGGCCGCCTTCGCGCCGGGTGCCGTCGGAGGCGGGGTCTGCGGGTAGTCGAGACCGTCCGGTGCGTTCACCAGCGCGGCGTGCTCGACGGCTTCGTCCAGTGTGGAGCCTTGGGCGTCCTCGGCTTCGATGCGGACCGAGAGGTAGCCTGGCTTGATGTCCGCAGGCACCGTCCAGGTGCCCTTGGCGTGGGTGGCGTCCTGGATCGACGTGGTGGTGGGGATCCAGGTCTTGCCATCGTAGGAGATGGAGATGGCCACCTTCTTGAGCGGGCTGTCAGGCGAACCCGCCTGGTGTCGCGCGGTCAGTGACAGCGACGCCTCACCGGGTGCGACCGAGTTGTGGGCGTTGGCGTTGAACGCGGCACTGGCGTAGAGGATCGGCGCCGGGCTGAACCCGGTCGCGGAGTCGAAACCCCAGCTGATCCGCGAGTGCGTGGACAGGTTGGTGCCCTCGCCGTCGTGCGAAGTGTCCATTGTGTACTGGTAGCGATGCTTTCCTGACGCGAGATCCTGGGTGAATTCGACGCCCATGGTGGTGTTCTCGTAGATCTGCGTGCCGTCCTGGGTGATGGTGGTGGTGCCATCGGTCCACTGACCGACGTCACCGGAGGCGTCGGTGTCCATCATGCCGACGCCGTGCAGCACGTCACCCTCGCGGCACAGGAAACAAGGTCCGTCGTAAGTGGACGGTGCGGGCACGGTCAGCCCGCCGCGCCAGCTGAGCGTGCGATGTTCGCCCGCCTTGGGGATCAGCAGGCGCTCCAGTGTGCCGCCCAGCTCGCCGTTGGGGTTCATCACGCCGCCGTAGTACATGCCGGGCGCGACACTGAGGTAGTGCCGTTCCGAGGAAGGCGCTTGTGCCACGACGCCCGGCAGGCTCGACATCGGCGGGTTCCTCACCGACGGGTGCGGGATGTCCCAGAAGTCGTAAGCGCGCACCGGCTGGCCAGGCAGGTCGGTGGTGTACGTCGAGTCCACTGTGGACAGGTTGGCCGGGTCGATCCGGTATGCCTGATTGACTGGGATGTGATCGACCGTGGGGATGCCGATGAAGTAGCTGTACGGCGTCGCCGCCGACGCGGGTGATAGCTGCCTGGCGGTCACGGAGAAGCTCAGCACGCCGGTCTTCGCCTTGGGCGCGTCGCTGACGTAGAACTTGGTGTCCGACAAGGCGCCCATCTGCAGTGACGCCGCCTTGGTCGCCGATCCGCGCGTCCACGCGATCGTCGCCGCGTCGAACTCGCTCGGCAGCGGGGTTTGGAAGGAGACCGGGTGCGCGCGACGGCCGTCGAGTGTGACGGTCGCGCCGCCATTGGACACCGTCACATCGGTCTGGGTGAGGAATTCGGTCTCTTTGCCATGATCGGCGTCTTCGACCTGATAGGCCGCCACGGCGACGCTGTAGTGGCCGTTCGGCACCTGGAAGCGGGCCTCGCCGTTGATCATGATGGCGTCCAGCGCCGCGGCGGCGGGGTTGTCGGTGTTGACGACGATGACCTCGGAGGCGGGCGCCTTTTTGCCGCCATGGGTGATCGCGTTGATGCGCAGCAGGGACATTTGGCTTTCCGCCTGCGGCGGTCTTGGCTCCGCCTGGCCGATCCGGTAGGTGTCCAAAGAGGACAGACGACCCAGCTCGGCGGCGGGTACCACCGTGTACTGACCGTTCACCTGGGAGATGAAGGCCATCCTGTCGTGCCCTGGCGCGGGCTCGAAGCGCGGCCCGGTCCTGGTCATCACCACGTGATCGCCAGTCGGCAAGGTATAGACCTGTTGTCGAGGCTGCGTGGTGGGTGGGGGAGCGGCGGTCGCCGCCGGAACTTGTGCGAGTGAACCGATCAGCAGGATCGCTGCCGTTGAAGCGAATTTCTTCACGATGCCAACTCCGTCGTTGCGAAGGGGCCAGAGCGCTCACCATGGCGAGGCGGCCGCGAACACGTCAATCCGTAGTCGCCCGGTTACACGAAACCCAGCCGTGAAAACGGAATTCCCGGCATAAACCAGGGCGTAACCACCGTTACGAAATGGTCGTGAGTGTTCCCGACGGTTAGAACCGTCGGGAACACTCACGACTCCCGATCAGCGGGTCTGGTAGGAGCGGATGGTCGTCTGGGTCACCGAGTTGCCGAGCTGGTCGGTCGCCGTGGCGCGCAGTGACACGAAACCCGGCGTGGCGGGGTGCAGCAGCACGGCGGTCGACCCGAAGATCGGGGCGCGGCACCAGGTCTTGCCCTCGTCGTACGAGACTTCCAGCTCAAGCCGCTTCACCGTCGAGCCGACCGGACGCTGTACCTCCAGGCGCAACGGATACAGCCACCCCGCGCGAGCGTCCGGGCCCGAGTAACGCACGGCCAGCAGCGGGACCGCGCCGTCGGCACCAGGGTCGTGCACCGTCCAGGTGGCCGAGGCCGACGTTCCGAGCACCGACCATGGCAGGTCACGTGTGGCGGACGTCGTCAGTGTGTAGACACCGGCGCCCGGCGCCGTGAACTGCGCGTAGCCCGGGTAAGCGCTCGTTCCGAGCACTTGGCCGTCCCGTGTCGCCGTCGTGGTCGCGGTCAGCTTGGCGTTCAGTGAACTCGTGTAAGTGTCCTTGCCCGACGCCGAGAACAGCGGGATGTACGCCGTCACCTTGTCGCCCTTGCGTTGCAGGCCCCAGCCGAGATCGACCGGTCCGGTCGACGGCCCGATCGGCGCCTGATTCCACCGGATGTCGTAGGACCGCCGGTCGAACGTGGTCCGCAGCGCCGTCTCGCTCTCGTAGCGCACCACCGGCCGAAGCTCCTGGTAGTACAGGGTGTTGCTCCAGCTGACGTCCTTGCCGGGCGTGTAGTACTCGGTGCGCTTCACCGGCAGCGTGAGCGTGCGCAGCGGCGTGATCCCGCCCCACGAGCCGGGATAGAACGCGTGGATCCCGCGCTGGCCAACACTTCCCGGCGCCTGCGAGCCATAGTCGGCGTGCACCACCGCGAAGTCGCGCACACGATCGCGGTAGGTGAGCGACTCCGGGACTCCCGTGCTGTCCCAGTGCACCGGGCGGTAGATTTCCGTTCCGGTCAAAGGAACGAGAGCGGGCATGTAGTGGAAGACGTACTTCCGGTCGGTGACCCGTTTCGTCGGCGTGGCGTAGATGCCCGCTGTGCCGTCGGCGACGTAGCCGACTCCGGACTTGCCCGCGTCGAAACCGAAGTCGACGTAATCGGCTTTGACTCCGACTCCGTCCACCGTGTTGGTGACCAGCGACGCCTTGCGCGCGTCGAGCGCGACCGTCGCGTCGGCTTCGAGGTTCACTTCCGGCAACGCGATCAGGCTGCGCGGGCCCGCGCCTGCCGGGGTGTACGGCTCCGAAAGCACCGCCTGGATGTCGTACTTTCCCTTGGGCAGCCGGAGCTCGGTGGTGGGTTGCGCGGTGATCAGCGTGGCGACGGAGGATCCGGTCGCGGTGTCGACGACCGAGCCGGTGATGAACTGCGGCGCGTTGCCGTCGCGCCCGGTCGCGGTGAGCGTGAGGCCGAAGCGCTCGCCCTCGATCGTCGTGCCGACGGGCGTGCTCAGCACGGTCTGCCCCGACGTCGCGACCAGCCTGCCGCCGTACTGTCCTTCCGGGATACTCGCGCCGGGACGCAGCGTGACGGTCACGTCGGCCGTACCGTGCGCGGGGACCGTGATTTCCTTGGCGCTCAAGGTGAACAGTCCCGTAGGCGCGGTGAAGTCCAGTGCCAGCGCGAAGGTGAGCGGTGTGTCGCCGTCGTTGTGATAGGTGATCGTCTTCGCTCGCTCAGGCCCGCCAGGCCACTTGACGAAGCCGAACGACAGGCTCGCGGGGGAGACGGTGACCTGCCGCGTGGTCGCGGTGGCGATGTCGAGCCGCCCCGCGCCCTGGTCGTAAATGGATAAGCCCGCCAACGGTTTGCCCGCGCTCATCAGCGCGGACTTGAGCTGTGCCGCCTTCCAATCGGGGTGCTGCTGCGCCAGGATCGCGGCCGCGCCGGTGACGTGCGGGGTGGCCATCGAAGTGCCGTTCGCACTGGTGTAGTTCGCGTCCACCGGCGTGCCCATCGACGTGCCCGCCGCGCGGGCCGCGATGATCGCCGAGCCCGGCGCCGCGACGTCCGGCTTGATCGCGAGGTCGCCGACCCGGGGGCCACGGCTGGAGAACGGGCTCAGACCGTCCTGTTTGGTCACACTGCCCACGGTCAGCGCCGCGTCGGCCGAACCGGGACTGGCGACCGTCCTCGCGGCGCCCGCGTTGCCCGCCGCGACGACGAACAGCGTCCCGGTCGACGCGGTCAAGTTGTTCAGCGCCAGCGACATCGGGTCGGTGCCGTCGGTCGCGCCACCGCCGAGGCTGAGGTTGACCGCGGTCACCCCCTGCGCGGCCGCCCACTCCATGCCCGCGATGATCGCCGAGTTCGGGCAGCTGCCGCTCGCGTCGCAGACCTTGCCGATCAGCAGCTTCGCGTCCGGCGCGACACCGCGGTACTTGCCGGCCGACGCCGCGCCGGAACCGGCGATGATGCCCGCGGTGTGCGTGCCGTGCCCCATCCCGTCGGTGATGGTGCCGCCGAGGAAGTCCTTGGTGCCGACGACCACGCCCTGCAGGTCGGGATGCGCCGGGTCATACCCGCTGTCGAGATCGGCGACGGTGACGCCCTTGCCGGTGAAACCCGCCTGCCACGCGGCGGGCGCGCCGATCTGGGCGTTGCTCTGATCGTCGATGAGCCGCGCGTTGGCGTCGAGCCAGACCTTGCCGACACCGGCGGCGGCCATCCCGCGCCACAGCCCGGCATCCGCCTTCATCGCGCTGGCGCCGATACTCGGCAGCTCCCTGGTGACGGCCGCCGCCATCGGCCCGTCATGCGCGACGATCACGGGCAGCGGCCCGCCCGCGAACCCCTCGCGCACCAGCTCGGTCACGTTGAACAGCCGCTTGTCCAGCCGCCCGCTCGCCACCTGCGGCGCCGCGTCCATCGGCAGCGCGAGCACGTCCCCGCCGTCGCTCACTTTGGCGAACTCGACGTTCTCGCGCCCCTCGGCCGCCTTGATCTCGACGTCCGTCCCGCCGTCCTGCCGGGCGGTCACGAAGACCTGATCGCCGGTGATCAACGTGATCACGTCCGGATCCCGCGGCGGCCGGACCGGCGGATCGGCCCAGCCCGCGGCCGGCAAGGTGAGCCCGGCCGCGATCACCACCGCGATCGTGGACAACGTCATCACTCGTCTGCGCATGGAAAATCCATTTCGTAGCAGGGAGATCACCCGTCGTCCGGACGCTAGCGGGCAACCCCGCCGCAAAGGAACCGCATCCCGCTGGACGGTGATTCCGTGCTCCACGCAGTGGTACGTGGCGGGTCATCGATGGTGAGAACGGATTCGCACCTATTTCTGGATTTCGTAGCGCATGATCGCCACGCCGTTGTCAAAACCGTTCGCCTCGACCAGCTTCAGGTCCCGTGCATCCTCGAAAACGCGCGTTCCCTTACCCCGGGCGGCCGGGCAGACCATCAGCCGGACCTCGTCGACGAGACCGGCGTCGAGCATGGAACGCATGAGCGTCAGGCTTCCCCACAGCAGGATGTCCTTGCCGCTGCGCGCTTTGAGGTCCCGCACGGTGGCGATCGGATCGCGCGTCACCGAGCAGGCGGGGAAGTCGCCCCAAGGTGCGTCATCGAGCTTCGACGAGGCGACGAACTTGGTCAGGGCGTTGAACTTCTCGCCGTACACGCCCTGCTCCTTGGCGTATGGCCAGTAGCCCTTGGACTGCTGGTAGGTGTTCGCGCCGATGATCATCGTGTCGACCGCGTCGATGGCGGCCATCACGTTGTCCTTGAACGGGCTCGTGACCGCGTCGTCGAAAGGCTCCCCGGCCACGAAGCCGAGCCCGCCGTCCTCCTCGGCGGCGATGTTGTCGACGGTGACCCACTGCTGGACGATGAGCTTGCGCATGATGTTTCTCCTCGGGAGGCTCGGTGACGGACACCCCAGGGACGACGCCGCGAGCGGCGTCTCGACATCGCTGGCTGTGACGTGGGTCACTTCTGGTTCATGGGGTCGCCGACCCCGCGATGGCGGCGAATTCGGCGATCAGTGGACTGCGCCGCGCGTTGTCCCAAGCGAGGCACACCTGGGTGGGCGCGAGGTCGGAAACGGGCACGTGCACGACGTCGGGCCGGGTGTAGAACGTCGCCGTGGACAAGGGAAAGATCACGATCCCGCGGCCCGCGGCGACCCGTTCCAGCTTCTCTTCGACGATCGTGAGCACCGGTTCGCGCTTTCGGGTGCCGGACCGCATTTCCTCGGCGACCTCCTGCCACTCTGGCACCGAGGCGGGGTCTTGCAGCAGGTGTTCCCCGGCGAGGTCGGCCAGTTCGAGGGTTTCCTTGCCCGCCAGCCGGTGGTCCGCGGGGAACACGGCCACGCGGGGCTCGGTCATCAGCGGCTGGACGCGCAGTCCGCGCGGGTCGAGGGGCAGCCGCACATAGCCGACATCGGCCCGGCCGTCGTGCAGGACGGCCGTCTGGTCGTCGAAACTCGTCCGGAGCACCTCTACGTTCAGCTCCGGATGACGCGACACGAGCGCGCGCACGGCGGGCGTGACGATCAGGCCCGGCATGAACGCGACGGTGAACGTGTCCGTACCACGCGCGGCACGCCCGACTCTGCGGCGCAACGCGTCGGCGTTGGCCAGCAGGGGCCGGGCGTCGGCGAGAAGCTGGTGGCCCGCGGCGGTCAGCTCGGTCGATCGTTTGTCCCGCACGAAGAGCTGGACCCGCAGTTCGTCTTCGAGAGCCTTGATCTGCCGCGAGAGCACGGGCTGCGCGATGTGCAAGGCCTGCGCCGCCCGCCCGAAATGCAGCTGCTCGGCCACTGCGACGAAGTAGCGCAGCTTCCGCAGATCCACGTCCACCAGCGCCTCCTTGCCTGCGAAATACCTTCAGGGTATTACAGCCGACGGAAAGAGTGTTGGCGGGAAGCCGGGTTGCCAGCCCATCGTGGAAGCAGACGAGTGAAGGGAAACCACGATGGAACTACGAGGCCAGCGAGTGATCGTGCTGGGCGGCACCTCCGGCATCGGCCTGGCGACCGCGATCGCCGCCGCCGGGCGCGGCGCCGAGGTGACGGTCGTGTCGAGCAGGCAGTCCAGCGTCGACAAGGCACTGGCGGCGCTCCCCGGGGCCACCGGCCGGGTGACCGACCTGGGCGACCCTGCGTCGGTGCGTGCCCTGTTCGAAGACCTGGGCGAGATCGACCACCTCGTCTACACGGCGGGTGAGCCGCTCGAACTGATGCCGATGGCGAGTCTCGACCTCGACGCGGCCAGGGACTTCTTCTCGATCCGCTACTTCGGCGTGCTCTCGGCGGTGCGGTCCGCACGCGTGCGCGAGTCGATCACCCTGACCACGGGCGTCGCGAAGGACCGGCCGGGGCCCGGCTGGGCGGTCGCGGCGAGCATCTGCGGCGCCATGGAGTCGCTGACCAAGGCGCTCGCCGTCGAACTCGCGCCGGTGCGGGTCAACGCCGTGTCGCCGGGCGTGGTGCGCTCGCCGCTCTGGTCGCGGTTGTCCGACGACGACCGCGAGCAGCTCTACCGCGCCACGGCCGCGCAGCTACCGGCCGGCCGGGTCGGCGAGGTCGAGGACGTCGCCGAGGCGTTCCTGTTCTGCATGACGCAGGCGTTCGCCACCGGCACCGTGGTCACGGTCGACGGCGGCACGGTGCTCGTTTAGCCCAACCACTCGGCGAGTGCGGTGTAGTCGGCGTCGGTCAGCCCGAGCCGGTGATCGACGCGATGCAGCAGGGCCCGGCCGGCGTGGTGTTCGGCCACCCAGGCCTGGTCGGTGGCGGTGAGTTCGTCATCGACCCAGGCGAACGGCCGCCCCGCCGCCCACTCGACGAGCCCGCGGGTCTTCCAGTGCAGCCCGGCGCGACGTCCAAAAAGAGCACCGCAAGAGAACCGGTCACACCGCACAATACAGATCATGACCGCACTGCGTTCAGGACTCTGGCTGCCCATCTTCGACGAACTCGCCGACCCGATCCAGATAGCCCGGCTGGCCGCGGAGGCGGAAGAGGCGGGCTGGGACGGGGTCTTCGTGTGGGACCACGTGCGCTGGCATGCGCCGGTGCGGCAGGTGGCCGACCCGTGGATCGCGCTCGCCGCGATCGCGTCGGCCACCGAGACCGTCCGGATCGGCCCGATGGTGACCCCACTGACGCGGCGTCGGCCCACCAAGGTCGCCAGGGAGACCGCGACGCTGGACCAGCTCAGCGGTGGCAGGCTCACCCTGGGCGTCGGGATCGGTGAGGACCGATTCGGCGAGGAGTTCTCCAAGACCGGCGAGGAACTCGATCCGCGCACGCGGGGTGCGATGCTCGACGAGTCGCTGGAGATCCTCACCGCCGCCTGGTCCGGCAAGCCGGTGCGCCACCACGGCGAGCACTACGTCGTCGACGGCATGAAGTTCCTGCCGACGCCCGTGCAGCGGCCGGGGGTGCCGGTGTGGGCAGCGGGCTTCCCCGGGAACGCCAAGCCGATGCGCCGGGCCGCCCGGTATGACGGGTTCTTCCCGGTCAACCTCGATCATCCCGATCAGGTGGCCGAAATCGCCGAGACCATCGCGGGGCTGCGGAACTCGGACACGCCGTTCGACCTGGCCGTCGACGTGGCGCCCGGCGCCGATCTGGCGCTGTACGCGAAGGCGGGCGCGACCTGGTGGCTGACCCAGTTCTCGCCGTACGGCGTTTCGCTGGACACCGTGCGCGGCGTCGTGCGTGACGGGCCGGGGAACTGAGCCATGGCACAGGGCACGGTCAAGTTCTTCAAGGCGGAGAAGGGGTGGGGCGCGATCGCCTCACCCGAGCTGCCCGGCGGCGCGGACGCCTGGGTGCATTTCAGCGTGATCGAAATGGACGGTTTCCGGTCGCTCGAGGAGGGCGACCGCGTCGAGTTCGAGTACGAAGCGGCACAGCAGGACAGCTTCCGGTTCCGCGCCACCACCGTCCGCAGGCTGGGAAAACCGTAACCTTTGCGTTGACGTCAGCGTCAAGGTTTACCGTCGCCGGTATGCGAATCGGTGAACTCGCCCGGCGCGCCGGGACCACCACCCGCGCGCTGCGGTTCTATGAGGCACAAGGCCTCCTGACCGCACCGCGCACGGCGAACGGCTACCGCGACTACGGCGAGGACGAGTTCCGGCTCGTCCGCGAGATCCTCACGCTGCAGGCCGCGGGGCTCAGCCTCGACGACACGCGCCCGTTCGTGGACTGCCTGCGCACCGGCCACGACGCCGGTGACGCCTGCCCCGCGTCGGTCGAGGTCTACCAGCGCAAGCTCGCCGAGGTCGACGCCTGTCTCGACCGGCTCAACGCCGTGCGCGAAGGACTGCTCACCAAACTGGCCGGCGCGCTGGCCAGGCAACCGGGACCCTGCGGAGTCGAGGAATGATGGAAACCACCGACGACACGTTCACCAGCGAAGTCCTCGAAAGCGGCAAGCCGGTGCTAGTGGACTTCTGGGCGCAGTGGTGCCCGCCGTGCCACATGATCGCGCCCGTGCTCAAGGAGATCGCGAGCGAACGGCCGGACCTCGCCGTCCGCAAGCTCAACACCGACGAGAACCCGTTGCAGGCCAGGAACTACCAGGTCATGTCACTGCCGACGCTGATCCTCTTCCGCGACGGCGTCCCCGTGCGGACGATCGTCGGCGCCCGCCCCAAGGCCAAGCTCCTCGCCGAACTGGACGACGCGCTGTCGTGAGTGTTCCGGCCGGTTCTAACGGACCGGTACCTGGCTACCTACCGCCCGAGTCTCGGCACGAGTGGAAGGTTTGCTCCGTTAGATGCAGAAATTCTTCCACTCGCTCGGACTCATCCACCCTGGGCACGTGACAAGGGCCGCCCTTGCAACGCTCTGGGTGACAAGGGCCGCCCGTGTCACCCAGCCCGCCGCCCGGCGTGTGGGAAACGGAGCGTTGAACGCCACATTTCCCACACACCACCACACATAAGTCACTGTCGTTCCGCTGAGCGTGACACAAGCCCCGCCCGTGCACGCCAGCCAAGGCCACGTCACGGGCAGGTCGTCGAATACCGGTTCGCTCTAACCGGCCGGAAACTCACGACTCCTCAGAGCCGGCTCGCCCGCAACGCCCCTGCCTGGCCGCAAGCTGCCACGTTGGCGACCTTCGCCAGCGCTTCCGCGAGCTTTTGTGCCTGTGCCGGATCCGTCAGGTCCGTCGTGCCGGTGGTCAGCGAGAACTCGAACCGCTTGGTGCCGTCGGCCGTGGCGAACAGGTACGACAGGTAGCCATGGATCCCGCCGGTGTGCCCGGAGATCGTGGTGCCGCACCCGGTTTTCGTCTGCTGCAGGCCGAGCCCGTACGCCTGGCGGTCGTCGATCGGCCTGGTCTTGAACATCTCGGCGAGCAGCGGCGGCGCCAGCAGCTTGCCACCGAACAGTGCGCTGATGAACCTGTCCAGGTCTGCGGTGGTGGAGATGATCTCACCGGCCGAAGTGCCCCAGGATGGGTTCAGCCGCGTGATGTCGACGACGCGAGGCGCTCCGTCGGCGCGATAAACGTAGTAGCCGTGGGCGTGCGGCCCGGGAACGTTCGAGTGGGTGCCGGGGAGCCAGGTTTCCCTGAGCCCGAGCGGACGCAGCACGCGGCGCTCAACCTGCTCGGCCCACTCGGTGCCGGTCACCTTCTCGATCAGCAGGCCCGCCAGCACGTAGTTCGTGTTGGAATACGACCACTTCGTGCCAGGGGCGAACCGGGCAGGCTTCGACAGCGACACCCCGACCAGGTCTTCCATCCGATAGGTGTGGAAGCGCTTGTCCACGAATTCCTGGCCCTCCAACGGGATTCCCGGCTCACTCGTGCCGTCCGGGCCGACCTCGCCGGTGTAATTGAACAGGCCGCTGGTGTGCTGCAACAACATTCGTACGGTGATCCGCTTGTCGAGCCTGAACTTCGGCAGATACCGATCGGCCGGATCGTCGAGTTTGATCTTGCCCTCGCCCACGAGCTGTAGGATCACCGTGGAGACGAAGGTCTTGGTGATGCTTCCGACCCGGTACCGGCCGTTGGCGGGCACGCCGTCACGGCCGCCGAGTTCGCGTTTGCCCGCTGTCCCCACCCAGTCGCCCTGGCCGTCGTGCACCCGCACCTGAATCCCCGCGCCACCGGCGGCGACGACTTCGGCCATCGCCTGCCGCAGTTCGGCTCTGTCCGGCGCCGCTGTCGCCGGTACCGCCACCCCGGTGAGCAGTGCGGCGGCCAGCACGGCCACGATCGATTTCCGCATGAGAGAACCCCCTTGGTTCGTCGACCATTCCAAGGTAGCGACAAACCGGACAGGGGGTCGGAGGGGAATTCTCCGAACCCGGGGCGAATCAGCGTGAGATTCCCCGAACTATTTCGCCCGCGATTATGGTATGGGTCCAGCTCCCCGAATCGAGCAGCGCGCGATAGGGGTCGGGTCCGTTCGCGGTGTCGAACACGGCGAAGTCGGCGCGGGCGCCGGGCGTCAGCACACCGAAGTCGGTGCCGCCCATCGCGAGCGCGCCGCCCCTGGTCGCCGCCTCGACCACGCGCTGAGCGAGATCCGGATGGCGATATCCCTGCTGGGAAGCCAATTCCCGGACCGCGCGTGCCTCGTCGAGCAGATCGAGCGACGGGCTGGACGCGAGCGAGTCGGTGCCGATCGCGACGGGCACCGCGTCGGCCAGGTAGTCCGCGACCGGCGGCGCGCCGACGCCGAGCACGGCGTTCGACCGCACGCACAAGGCCACGTGCACGCCGTGCGCGCGGAACAAGGCGCGGTCCGCGGCGTCGCAGTGCACCCCGTGCGCCACATGGGTCGACGGCCCGAGCCCGCCGACTTCCGCGAGCTGCGCGGCGGGCGACAGCGCGCTGCCCATGCCGACCAATTCGTAGGCGCGGCCGAACAACTGCGCGAGCGCCGCCAGCGGCCCGGTGCCGTCGCGGACGAAGACGACCTCGTCCTCCGACTCCGACAGGTGCGGATGCAGCCGCAGGTCACGGGCGTGCGCGAGGGCGACCAGCTCGCGGAACACCGCCGTGCCGACGGTGTACAGGGCGTGCGGCGAGATCCCGAGCACCCGGCCGCTCGGCCGGTCCAGCACCTCGAGCAGCTGGGCGCGGCTCGCGGCGGCCCACTGCTTGTCGTCGGCCAGCACGACTTCGAGGTACGAGACGCCGGTCAGGCCGGACTCGGCGACCGGTTCGAGCACGCAGGCGTCGGTGACGATGTCCGCGCAGGCCGTGGTGCCGCTGCCCAGCAGCAGATCGGCGCCGCGCTTGGCGCTGTCGGCCCACATCTGGTCGGTGAACCGCTGCCGCCGCGGCCCCATCTTCTTGATCCACGACACGAACGACGTGACCGGTTCCGCCGCCAGGTCCTCGAAATCGGTGTACTGCAAGTGAGTGTGGGCGTTGACGAGCCCCGGGAGCAGCGTGCCGCGCCACGCGCGCACCGGCGTACCGGGATACCGCGCGGTGAGTGCGGCGGCCGGTCCGACCTCGGCGATCACGCCGTCCTGAACGAGCACCGCGCCGTCGGCGACCGGCTCGGTGCTGATCGGCAGTACGACCGGCGCGGTGTGGATCACCGACGTCAACGCTGCACCTCCAGTGCGGGAAGCTTGCTGTCGAAGGCTTTCGCGACCTGGACGAGCCAGCGCCGGTCGCTCGCGATGTCCGAGCCGCCGACCCGGTCCGGCGACTCTTCGCTGTGGCCGGGCGCCTGCCTGCTGGCGAGCGCGGCCTTGATCCGCGCCGCTTCGCCGCGCGCGTCCAGGTCGTCGCGGCCGTCCAGGTACGGCCGCAGCGCCAAGATCCCGTCGCGGATCTCGATCACCCGCCGATAGGTCTTGAACTTCATGTCCCTGACCGAAAGCAGGTCGGCGGCCAGCGGTTTCGGTCCGTCCAGCGCGATGTGCGGATACGCCTCGACGAGCGCCAGCCAGAGCGGACGCAGGCGCAGATGATCGCGGTAACTCGCGAGCCAGCCCGCCGACGGCGCGATGCCCGGGATCAGCCAGCCGGTCAGCTTGAGCATCGCCCCGATTCCGCCGAACAACCCGCCGAGCTGGTCGGCGACGGACATGTCCAGCCCGATGTGCACGGCGAGCACGTCACCTGCCCTGCTCAGGCCGTTGCCCAAGGTGAGCACGGCGCCGACCGCGACCGTGAACAGCCCGATCCGCAGCGAACGGCGCTCCGCGTTCTTCGCGTGCCGGTGACACAGCCGGGCGATCCGGATCTCCGCGATCACGTACGCGATCACGTAGCCGAGCACGTAGACGTCGAAGTACGGCGAATCGAGGAACACCGGCGGCAGCCCGCCGGTCGCGCGCTTGGCGAGGACGAACAGCAGGATCAGGCCGAGCACGACCGAACCGCCGGTGATCAGGTGCGTCCACACCTTGCGCTTGGCGTCGCGGCCGTCGGTGGTCCAGTAGGTGAGCAGGATCTGTTCGCTGGTGACCAGCAGTAGCACCAGGCTGGTGCCGACGACGAAGGTGCCGCCGGTGAACCCGATGGCGGTGGCGATCACCTTCGCGACCGACGGCGTGCTGACCGTGAAGCCGATCGTGGTCGCGGCGAACACCAGGCACAACGCGATGAGCGCGGGATCACGCGGATTACGTCGCAGATGCCCGAGCTTGTAGAGCAGCCCGATCGCGGAGAACACCGCGGCGAACGGGAAGAGGACGCCGATGATCACGTCGGCGGCCGCAGGATCCGGTCGAGCGCGGCGACCGCGCGGGACGGCTCCGGCCGGTCCGGCTCCGGTTCGACCCGGCCGAGCAGGAACGACGCCATCAGCTCCGCCTCACGCTCGTGCGTCTCGGAGTACCCCTTGCGCGCGAGCACCGCGCGGACGAGTTCCGGCGCCACGTCGGGGAAGAGCTGCGTCTTCTCGTGCGCGTGATGCCCGCAGACCATGTGGGCGAGTTCGTGCACGATGATGTGTTCCTGGTGCGGCTTGCTGGTGTCCGCCTCGTAGAGGATGTAGTCGGCCTGATCGGTCGCGACCCAGAGCCCGCACGGGCCGGGGGAGGGGAAGCGCACCGGGTCCAGGTGGATCGGCCGCCCGCGTGACTCGGCCAGCTTGCCGATCAGCTGCTCGGTGGTGAACGTGCGGCGCAGCCCGAGCTCGCGCAGCAGCTTGGTGCAGCGGGCGCGGATCCCTTGCCTGGTCAGCTTTTCAGTCATCGGCGGGCCGGTTCTCCCGCTCACGCTGGAGCGTCCGGTCGATCATCCGCAGTATCGAGTCCTGGCCCTCGGGGGACAGTTCCTCCAGCCGGGCGGCGGTGTTGAGCAGCTTGCCGGCGCGCATCGAGTCGAGCACGCGGAGCTGGCGGTCCACCTGATCGGCGTAGTCGGCGTCGAAGAAATACTGCACCTGGACGCCGAAATGCGTGGCCAGCACGCCGAGCGTCTCGATGCGGGGGTTGGTCTCCTGGCCGGTGCGCAGTTTCCAGATCGTCGTATGCGAGATGTTCGCGCCTTTCGCGCGGATGGCGTCGGCGATCTCCTGCGAGCTCAGGTCCTTTTTACCGGCCAGTTTCGCGTGCGCGCCGATGAGGCTTTCCAGCACCTCGGCGATCCCGCGCTTGCCGTCCGTCACTTCGCACCCCTGACAGCGACATGATCATATCGCGCTCAAGATACACAGTCCGCGCCCGCGAACGGGCAAGCCGCCGGGGAATCCATCCCGGTGGAGGAGGCCCAATATGACTCCCTGTGCACATTCTGCCGCTTCCGGTAGGTCTTCTACCTCAACCGGGTGAGGAGATCGGGTAGTCATCAACTATTCTTGACAGCGTCGGCGCGAGCTGACTACGTTGGGTATACGTCGGCTGACACGAGGGTTACTGGGCGGACAGGCCGGCGCGGAGCGATTCCTGCTCGGGGAGGCTAGGGGTGTTCCCGAGCAGAGGTCGTGAGTGTTGCGGCCGGTTCTAACCGGTCTAAACACTCACGACCCTTTGCGTGCCAACAAGCCCGTGATGATCACCTGGAGCGTTTCGCGCAGCGTCGAGGTGAAGTCCAGCTTGTAGATCGCCAGCGCCGGGTCGGCCTCGTAGGCCGCAAGGATCGCTGGGACCGGGTGGGCGTGCGTCCAGATCGCCCCGGTCATCAGCATCGCCGCCGCGCCGAACTTGGTCACACCGTCTTCGCCCAGCTCGGGAAGGCGTCGCAGGATCAACACCGCCAGCGCCTCGAAGTTCCGGATGCTGTCCCGCTTGTACCGCAGCACGGCCTCGGTCGAGATGTTCCGCTCCAGCACCGAAGCCTGCGTGCTGACCAGCTCGCACAGCATGGGACTCGCGGCGAGGCAGTCCGTGAGCGCCGACGCGACCTGGTCGCCGCGCTCCAGAACGGGCGCGTTCGGGTCGATCGAGGCCAGCGCGGACTCGGCCTGGATGTTGAACTCGGCCAGTGCCGCGGTCGCGAGTTCGAGCAGGATCGCCTCGCGCGACTCGAAGTAGCGGAGCACGTTCGACTTCGCCAGGCCGACGCGGCGGCTCAGCTCGTTGAGGGTGATCTCCGCGACCGGCATCTCGTTCAGCATCGAAGATGCGGTGTCGAGGATCACCCGCCGCCGCTCTTCGCGCTGCTCAGGGCTGTGTGCCCGCTGGAACGACATCATGACCGCACATCCTACAGACCGCCAGTCTCTTGCTAGTAGACCGGCGGTCTGTTAACTTCGAGCCATAAGAGACCGATGGTCTTTAAAATCAGAGGAGAGCGGCCATGTACCAGGTTCCCGACCAGACCGGACGACGCGTCGTCATCACCGGCGCCAACAGCGGCACCGGCAAGGAGACCACCAAGCGTCTCGCCGACGCCGGCGCGCACGTGATCATGGCCGTCCGCACGCCGGAAAAGGGCGAGGCGGCTCGCCAGGAGATCCTGCGCGAGGTGCCCCACGCCAAGCTCGAGGTGCGCCGCATCGACCTCGCCGACCTCGCCAGCGTCCGCTCGTTCGCGCGGGAGCTGCTCGACGAGGGCGCCCCGCTCAACGTGCTCGTCAACAACGCGGGCGTGATGATGCCGCCGCGGCGCGCCACCACCAAGGACGGCTTCGAGCTGCAGTTCGGCAGCAACTTCCTCGGCCCGTTCGCGCTCACCAACCTCCTGCTCCCGCTGCTGCTCGACTCCGACGCGCCGCGCGTCGCGACCATGTCGAGTGGCATGGCGAACTTCGGGCGGATCCGCGTCAAGGACCTCCAGTTCGCGGAGAACTACCGCGCGAGCGCCGCCTACGCCCAGTCGAAACTCGCGAACCTGCTGATGGCCACCCACCTCGCCAAGATCTCGGTCGAGCGGAACTGGGGCCTGCTCAGCACCGCCGCCCACCCCGGCTACACCAGGACCAACCTCCAGACCTCGGGCCCGAACCTCGGCCGCGAGAAGCCGCGGACCGCCTTCCGTGGCGACTTCACTTTGCTGCCCTCCCAAGGAGTTCGCCAGGGCGCGGAGCCGCTCCTGTTCGCCGCAGCCGACCCCGCCGCCGAGCAGGGCGCGTACTACGGCCCGCGCCGCTGGCTCGTCGGCCCGACGGTCAAGTCCGCGCTGCCCCGCACCGCCAAGGGCGTCGACCTGGGCGCCTCGCTGTGGTCGATCGCCGAAGACCTCACCAAATCGACGATCCCGACACCGGCCTGAAGCGTGCCTGGAAGAACCGCAGGTGATCCGGTTCGTACGCGAACTCCAGGCCGTGGGTGATGCGGTCGCGTTCCCGGTGGACCCGGATGAGACTGTCCGCGACCACGTCCATATGGGCACGCGTGTAGACCCGGCGCGGCACCGCCAGCCGCAGGAACTCCAGTGGCGGGAACCGGTTCTCTCCGGTGACCGGGTCGCGCCCGGCCGACACGCCGCCCCGTTCGACGCCGCGGATCCCGGCGTCGACGTACACGGCGGCGGCCAGTGTCTGGGCCGCGAACCGGGTGCGGGGGATCTGGGGCAGCGCGGCGGTCGCGTCGACGCAGACGCAGTGACCGCCGATCGGATGGATGATCGGCACCCCCTCGGCGTCCAGCCGCCCACCGAGGTACTCGAGCTGCGCGATCCGCGCGCCCATGTGCGCCTCGTCGACGGACTCGGCGATCCCGGCCGCGATGGCCTCCATGTCGCGCCCGGTCATGCCGCCGTAGGTGTGCAGTCCCTCGTACAGCAGCACGAGGCCGCGTGCCTGCTCGGCCAGCACCGGATCGCGCAGCCCGATCCAGCCGCCGATGTTGGCGAGCGAGTCCTTCTTCGCCGACATCACCGCGCCGTCGGTCGGCGCGCACAGCGCGAGCAGGATCTCAGCGAGCGAGCGGTCGCCCCAGCCGGGTTCGCGCTGCTTGACGAACCAGGCGTTCTCGACCGCGCGCGCCGTGTCGAGGAACACCGGGATCCCGTGCGCGTGCGCGAGTTCGCAGACCTCGGTCAGGTTCGCGACGCTGATCGGCTGCCCGCCCGCCATGTTGACCGTGGCGGCGAGCGACACGTACGGGATCAGGTCCGCGCCGAACTCGGCGATGACGGCCCGCAGTTTGTCCAGATCCACATTTCCCTTGAACGGCAACGCGGCCTGCGGGTCCTCCGCCTCGTCGACGATGACGTCGTGGAAGGTCGCGCCGTTGAGTTCCTGATGCGCCCTGGTGCTCGGGAAGTACATGTTGCCGGGGATGTGCGTGCCCGGCCGGATCAGGCAGCGCGACAGGATGTTCTCGCCGCCGCGCCCCTGATGCACCGGGATCACGTGCTCGTAGCCGTAAAACCCGCGCACGGCCGCCTCGAACACGTAGAAACTCCGCGCACCCGCGTAGGCTTCGTCGCCGCGCAGCAGCGCGGACCATTGCCTGTCCGACATCGCGCTCGTCCCGGAGTCGGTGAAGAGGTCGATCGCGACGTCTTCGGAGCGCAGCAGGCACGGGTTCCAGCCCGCGTCGCGGATGGCCTGCTCGCGGTACTCCCGCGTGGTGGCCTTGATGGGCTCGACCATCTTGATACGCCAGGGTTCCGGCGGATAAGCGATCATGTTCAACGCACCTTGTCCCGCAGTAGCAGACGGTTCAGCAGCGGACCGGTCATCGCGGTGGTCACCAGCGCCATCACGACCATCGCGGCGTAGCAGCCGCTGTCGATGACGCCGAGGTCCAGCCCGATGCTGAGGAAGACGAGTTCGGTGACGCCCCTGGTGTTCATCAGCGTCGCGAACACCGCTGCGGCTCGGCGCGGCTCACCTGCGGCACGCGCGCCGAGATAGGCGCCACCGGACTTGCCGAGCACCGCGATCGCGATGATGACGGCGGTTTCGGCGGCCAGCAGCGGGGTGATCCCGCCGAGTTCGACCTTGCGCCCGATGAGCACGAAGAACAACGGCACCAGCACCGAGCCGACGGGTTCGGCGATGGCGGCGGACGGACCGACCGCGACCCCGGCGAGGAACGCGCCGAGCGCGGCGTGCAACCCGATGGCGTCCGTCGCCGCGGCGCCCAGGCAGGCCACCGCGATCATCAGCGTGATGGTGGCCGGGCGGGAAAGCCGCGACACCAGCGCGCCGAACCATGGCTTGGAAAGCCAATACAGGCCAACGAGAACGGGCACGATCAACGCGAGTGTCCACACGCGACTCCCGCGCAGCGAGCCCGCGACGAACGCGAGCACGGTCCAGGCGAGCGCGTCGGTGATCGCCGCCGCGCTGAGCGCCCGCCGCCCGTCCGCGTCGCCGAGCATGCCGCGCTCGGCCAGAATCCTTGCCAGCACGGGAAAAGCGGTGACCGCCATGGCCGCGGCCACGAACAGCACGAACACCGCGTGCCCGGCGGGCGCGTGCCGCTGTGCCAGCCACAACGCCAGCGCCGCACCGAGCGCGAACGGCAGCACGGTGGCGCCGAGCGCGGGCACCAGCGCCGCCTTGACCGACCGTACCGACGGCGCGAGCCCGGCGCCCGCGCCGAACAGGAACAGGATCAGCCCGAACTGGGCGAGCGCGTCGAGCGTGGCGCCGACATGGGAGGGCACCCGCCAGCCCGCCGCGCCGATCACCAGCCCGCACGCGATCTCCCCGACGACCGCCGGCTGGCCCAGTTTCGCCGCCACCGCGCCGAAAACCCTGGCCAGGCCCAGTAAAACGGCCAGCGCGGCCAGCAGGATCGCCAGCTCAGACATCGGGCAGCTGCCAGCGGCGGCCATCCGCGGACGCGACCAGCCCACCGGGGAACATCGGCGGCTCCGCGCCGGCGGCTTCCCCGAGCAGGCCGCGTAACTGCAGTTGCGCGCCTTCCGCGAGCACGTCGCCGAGCAGATGCCGGGAGAAGTCGGTCGACGTCACCCCGCCGACGAGGTCGACAAACGCCGCGTCCGCGCTCCCAGCGTGCTTAGTGAGCTTGCGTGCCTCCCCGAAATACGCGTGCTCGTCGCTGTGCTGGTGATAGAACGTGATCAGGAAGTCCCGGAACAGCGCGAATTCCCGGCGGTAGCGGGCTTCGAATTCGAGGAAACACCGGTTCTCGTCGACCAGCCCGGCCAGTACGGAGTTGATCGACCTCGCCGCCAGCAGCGCGCTGTAGGTGGCCAGATGCACCCCGGAGGAGAACACCGGGTCGATGAAACAGGCGGCGTCGCCGACCAGGGCCAGGCCGGGGGACCACAGCACGGTCCGGTCGTAGGAGTAGTCCTTGCGCACGCGAAGCCGGTCGTACGGCGCTTCCGTGGCCCGGCTCGCGTCGCGCAGGAAGTCCTTGATCAGCGGGCAAGCGCTGATCAGCTCCGCATACGCGACTTCGGGGTCGCCCTGCACCTTCGTCGCGGACTCGCGTTTGACGACCGCGCCCACGCTCGTCAGCGTCGCCGACAACGGGATGTACCAGAACCACCCGTCGGCGAACGAGGCGCAGACGATGTTGCCGGAGTTGGGTTCCGGCACCCGATACCCGCCAAGGAAATACCCGAACAGCGCGAGGTTGCGGAAGAACGGCGAGTACTCCCGCCTGCCACCCGCGTCGTGGTGGATGCGGCTGCCGTGCCCGGAGGCGTCCACGACGAACCGCGCGGTCGAGAGCCGCTCGTGCCCGGTGTCGTCGATGTAGCGGACCCCGTTGACCCGCCCGCCGGTCTTCACCGTCCCGAACGCGCGGTGTCCTTCGCGCACTTCGACCCCGAGCCGCCGCGCGTTGTCCAGCAGCATCTTGTCGAACCGGGTGCGCTCGACCTGGAAGGCGTACGAGGTCGGCCCGGCCATCCGGTCGGAGGCCGCGAAACTGAACGTCCACGGCTCGGGGCTGGTGCCCCATTGGAACGTGCCGCCGCGTTTGCGGACGAAGCCCGCGTCCAGTATCTCCTCGCGCAGGCCGAGCAGCGCGCAGATGCCGTGGATCGTGGCGGGCAGCAGCGACTCGCCGATCTGGTAGCGCGGAAACGATTCCTTGTCGAGCAGCAGCACCCGATGGCCGTCGAGCGCGGTCAGCGCCGCCGCCGTCGATCCGCCGGGCCCGCCCCCCACGACGATCACGTCGTAGTCGTTCATTTCCTTCACATTCCTTCCACCAGCTCGGCGAGCTGGGCGACGGTGGGGCGGAGCAGGACATCGCGCAGGGTGCAGCGCACGCCCCGCGCACGCAGCCGCCCGGCGAGGACCGCGGCGGTCAGGCTGTGGCCGCCGAGTGCGAAGAAATCGCTGTCCGCGGTCACCACGGGAACCCCGAGCACATCCCGGAAAAGACCGGCCACGAGGTCTTGCGACGGTGTGAGCGCACCCAGGCGCGCGGGGACGTCCGGCCGGAGCGCGGCGCGGTCGACCTTGCCGTTCGGCCCGAGCGGCAACGCGTCGAGCGCGATGACCGCGGACGGCACCAGATAGTCGGGCAGCAGCAACCGCAGCAGCTGGTGCAGGTCCTCGGCGGTGTCGTGGTCGAGCACGACGTAGGCGATCAGGCGGTCGGCGTCGGCTTGGACCACCGCCTGCCGCACGCCCGGCAGTTTCAGGATGGTGTGCTCGACCGCGCCCGGTTCGACGCGGTGGCCGCGGATCTTGACCTGATCGTCGAGCCGCCCCAGCCACTGCAGCCTGCCGTCGGGCAGGCAGCGGCACAGATCGCCGGTCCGGTACGCCCCGGCCACGAACTTCTCGGCGGTCAGCTCCGGCCTGCCGAGGTAGCCGAGCGCGACGCAGTCGCCGCTGATCAGGAGCTCACCGGGTTCGCCGATCGGCACCGGCCGCAGCCCGGCGTCCACCACACTGGCGGCGGTGTTGCCGATCGGCAGCCCGATCGCGGGTGAGTCGTACCGGTCGGCCCGGCAGGCGGTGGTGAACACCGTGCACTCGGTGGGCCCGTACAGGTTGACCGGCACCAGATCCGGCACCGCGCGCAGTCGTGACCACAGTGTTTGGCTGACGGCCTCGCCACCCATCAGCAACAGTCTCGGCCGGATCTCGCCGTTGAGCAGCCCGGCGCGGATCAACGCCGACACGTGCGCGGGCACGGCTTCGACGACCGAAAGCCGATGGTCCCTGATGAACCGCAGATACAACTCGGGATCGGCGCGGACCTCGGTCGGCACGAGGTGCACCTCATGACCGCCGACCAGCCAGAGCAGCGGATTCCACGACGCGTCGAAGGCGAACGGCATCCCGTGCGCCACCCGCTGCCTGCCCCGGCGCAGCCGGAAGAACCGGGCGGCGAGTTCGCGGTAGAGATTGACCAGGCTGCGGTTGCCGACCACGACGCCCTTGGGGCGCCCGGTCGACCCCGAGGTGTAGATGACGTAGGCCGGGCCGTCCGGCGGGGTCAGTGGCAGCGGGACCGTCGCGTGGCGCGCGAGTTCCGCCTGCCAGTTGTCCGGTGACAGCACCACATCGGCGCGTGCGGTGAGCGCCGGGACGTCGGTCAGCAGCACCGCCGGCTTGGCGTCGTCGAGGATCGTGTCGAGGTGCGCGGCGGGCTGAGCGGGATCTATCGGCAAGTAGATCGCGGCGGTCTTGGCCACCGCGAACAGGCCGAGTATCGCTCGCACCGAACGGCGCATCGCGCACGCGACGACCGTGCCGGGAGTCGCGCCCGCCTCGCGCAGCGCGTGGGCGAGGCGCGTGCTCCACAGGTCGAGTTCACCGAACGACCAGGCGACCTCGTCGGCGACCAGCCCGATCCGGGCGGGCTCGGCGGTGGCCATCGCCGTGAACGGCTCCCACCAATGGCCGTGCGGCAAACGCCGGACCGGGCCGGTGAGCGTGGACGGGCCGGTCATCGCTCGATCACATGCCAGAACGCACTGCCGTGGCCCGGTTTGAGCAGGTCGAGGTGACCGCCGGGAACGAGTTCCGCTCGGAACGGCCCGGTCGTCCAACGCCGCCACGCGCCGGTCGCGTCGTCGGTGGCGGCGCGGGCGGGATCGTCGGCGCCGCACAGCGCGATGAGCGGGCACGACACCGGGACCTCGGCCGGGCCGCGGTATTTCTCCATGAGCGCCATGTCGCCGCGGAGCAAATCCAACGCGTAGTCGCGGACTTCCGGTGGCACCAAGCCATCGCGGTCGAGCAATCGGGTCAGCGCCTCGTCGGTTTGCGGATAGGCGCTCGGGCGGCGTCGGTGTGGTGCGATGGCTCCGACCACGACGAGCGTGGCGGGTTCCGCGCCGCAGTAAGTGAACACCCGTCGCGTCATCTCGAGTGCGACAAAAGCGCCCATGCTGAAGCCGATCAGCATTGTCTTGGTGACACCGTTTTCGCCGAATCTTTCGACGAATTCAAGCGTGAGCCGCTCGGCGAGTTCTTCCAGTGTCGCGGGCAGTCGTTCGGCGATCCGGTCGCCCCTGCCCGGATACTCCGCACCCCAGACCGCGTCCGCGGTCGCGATTTCCCGGAGTGTGCCCACGGAGCCGCCTGCGGGTGGCAGAAAAAGATAACGTCGTTCACCTTCGGCAGTCGAGAGCTGCCTGAGCGCAGGCGTCATCGCGCCATCCTCTCCGGGCCCGCACGGGATGGAATGGGGGATTCGGCCGCCGACCGGCGCTGTTACATTAATGGCGTAAACTGCACCACGACGCCGTAACAGCGATTTCAAAAAGGGTCTTCGGCCGTATTCTTTTCACACTGCGACGCCAGCGGGTCCTCGCCTCCCCGCCCGTCACTTCGATGTTGAGGTAATGGGAAAGATTACGACGCGATCAGCGCGCCGGAGGTAACGGATTGGTAGCAACGGTTTTCTACCTCAACTGGGGGAGGGCGGCGCGGACTCGACTATCCACAGCGGACCGTCCCCGCAATTCACCTCGACGCCCTCGCCGGGTTCCAGCCGGGTGCGCAGCAGGGTCACCCGGTCACCGTCGAGCGTCGCGACCGGTCCGAGACCGGCGCCGATGAACCGCCACGTGCGCACCTGGTTGTGGATGACCCGCGCGGGCCGCGACCAATCCACGACCGAGAACTCCGGCTCCAGAAAGCCCGCGTAGGACGCCTTCGTCTCGTCCTGCGGCTCGCCGTCGCCGAGTGCGAGCGCGGTGGTGAGCAGGTCGCCGACGATCGGGTTGAGCGACTTCCACAGCCGCGCGGCGTCGATGTCCTCATCGAGCGGGATGCCGTCGCGCTGGGCGAGGATCGGGCCCGCGTCGAAGCGCTCGTTCATCCGGTGCACGGTCACCCCGATCGTCCGGTCGCCGTTGCGCAGCGCGGCGAGCACCGGCGCGGGGCCGCGGTAGCGGGGGAGCGCGGAGGCGTGGATGTTGAGCACGCCGAGCCTGGGCAGCCGCAGGACTTCCGGCGGCAACCGCCACGAGAACCCGTACACGACGAAGAGATCCGGCCGGTACCCGGCGAGCCCGGCCAGCAGGCCTTCGGAGCTGCCGGGCACCAGCAGATCCATGCCCGGCGGGATGTCGCCAAGCACTTGCCCGAGGCCCTCGCCGACCTCGGCCGAGGTCGGCGAGTGTGGCTTCTTCGACCGGCAGTACACGCAGGCGACCGGCGTGTAGCCGGCCGCCTCGCACGTGTGGTGCAGCATCGAGAACTGCTCGGGCCCGAACGAGAACAGGACCACCGCCGGTGCGGTCATCCTTCGAGTTCCGGGACATACTTTTCGAGCGGGAATTCCTCGTAAGGCAGGCTGCGGTCCAGCAGCTTGTCGGCCAGGTCCGAAACTTGGCTCAGGTACCGCTGATCCCGCACGATATGCGCGCCTTTGAAGACGCCGTCCTCGGTGTATTCGGTCGCCAGCATGAGGAACTCGTCGAACAGCGTGAAGTCGTCGAGGCCGCCCTCCAGCTCGATGTCGGCTATCCTCGCCGATTCCGCCAGGAAGATCCGCTCACCCAGCTCCGCGTTGAGCCGGAAATGCGCCAGTTCCCACTTCAGGTAGTCGCTCAGCGGGAATCTGATGACGCGTATCCGATAGAACGGCGTGCCGGTGTCGTCGAACACCCGCTGCTGGCGGATGTGGTCTTGGCGGTTCTGCTCGATCAGGTGGATCGCCTTGCGGAAGTCGCCCGCGGCGAACGCCTCCCAGCTCGGATTCCCGGGCTCCTGGAAGGTCTGTCCCCATTCCACCTTGACCGTCCTGGTGCGCAACCGTTCGGTCGCCTTCCAGAACTCCTCGCGGAAAGCCGGACGGTCCACATAGTCGTCCACCACCGCGGCGGGTGGCGGGAAATTCACCTTCATCGGGTCAGCTCTCCGGGATGTCATTCTTCGCGGCCAGCAGGGTCGGCCGCGAGACGACCACGATCTTTTCATAGTCGGCGCAATGCACATCCGGCGGTAGCCTGCCCGCCAATTGCCGGGTGACATCCGTGCCGATCACCGCGAACGAGCCGTCATCGAGTTCCCAGATGTCCGGGCAACTGTCCTTTGACGTGGTCATGCCGATTTCATGCGGCGGTTTTCCCAGCCTCTTGACGAAACGCATTCTGATCCCTCCCGATCACAGCGTGTCCAGTTCTCCCGAAACCAATATCCGCAGCTCGGCGGCCCGATTCCCGGATGCCGCTTCGAGCAGCGTCGTTACCTCCTCCCAGGCGATGCGTGCTTCTTCGATCTTGCCGCTTTGTTTCAGGCTCGTCGCGAGATGATGCAGCGAAACAGCGAGCAGCCAGTCGTCGCCGAGTTCGCGGTGCGTCGCGGCGGCCCGGCGGTGGAAGGCGGAGGCTTCCTCGGCGCGGTCCAGTCGCCGGTAAGCCTCGCCGGTCGTGTCGAGCGCCTGTGCTTCCCTGCTGCGATGGTGGAAGCGGCGCAGAATGGTCGCGGCCCGCTGGCTGGACACCAGCGCTCTCGCGGGATCGCCGGTGGCGATTTCCACTTTGGACAATTCGAGGAGGATGAGCCCCTCGGTGAGGGTATCGGCCAGCCGCCTGCCGATGCCGAGTGCTTGTTCGAGTGAACTTCGTGCCGCGTCCGGCAGCTGCTGGTCTCGCTGGACTTCGCTCAGATAACGCAGGGTCGAGGCCTCTTCCGAGTCACTCCCGGTTTCGTGGAAGATGACCAGCGCCTGTCTCAGAAACTCGTCCGCTTCGCCGAGCTGTCCGGCGTCGGCGTACGTGCAGCCAAGGTTGCGCAATAGCACGGCGGTGAGATGGTCGTTGCCCAGCGCTCGTGCGATCGGCAGAGTCCGCTCGAACTCCTGGCGAGCCTCATCGAACTTGGTGTGTGTCAGATACGTGAGACCGAGGCCGTTCCGCGAGCGTGCTTCCCCGAACCGGTCGCCAAGCTCGCGGAACAGGTCCGCGGCGCGGCGATAGTGCGCGGTGGCCTCGGAGAACTTGCGGTCGAGCCTGAGTTTGACGGCCAAGCTGTCGAGCAGGATGGCCTCGCCATAGCCGTCCCCGGCTCTCTTGGCCGACTCCAGCGCGATCTCTTCCGCTCGCAGCCAGGTGTCGACCGGATCGTGTGACATGTAGATCTCGGTCAGCAGCGGGGGAAGACGCCAGGCGAGGTCGTGCAGCCCGGACTCGGCCGCGGTCCTGGTGACCGCGAGCAGATTGGCCCGCTCGGTTTCGTACCACTGAACGGCTTCTTCGTCGCCGGCGAACGTGAGCGGCTGGACGCCCACGGGTGGCGGCTCGAGGTCGATCGGCATGGCATAGCCGCGGGCGGCGGCCGCGCCTGCCGCCCGCGCGGTGTGCAGGTACCAGCTGATCATGCGATACCGCGCTGTTTTCCGGAGTTCCGTGGACTTGTCATGCTGGATCTGGTCCACGGCGAAGGCGCGCAGCAGATCGTGGAACTGGTACCGATCGCGCCCGGTGCTCTCCAGCAGATGAGCGCCGGCCAGCTCGTCCAGGTGACGCCGGGCGACCGCGGGGGAGACGCCGGCGAGCGCGGCGGCCGCTCCGGTGCCGAACTCCGGGTTCGGGTGCAGGCCGAGCAGTTTGAACAGCCGCGCCGCTTCGACCGTCAGTGCCCGATATGACCAGGCGAAGACGGTCCGGACGGCTCCGGCCTCCTCTTCGTCGTCGGTCGACAACGCGTCCCACAACGAAGACTCGTCGCGCAGGTCCTGAATCAGCTCGCTCAAATGCATATGCGGTCTCGCCACCGCGCGCACGGCCGCGATGCGCAAGGCGAGCGGCAACCGGGCACAGAGCCTGGCGAGCTCGGCCAGGTCCCGATCGTCGTCGCCTGGCCGATAATCCGAGGTCACCGCGCGCAGCAGGGTCAGCGATTCGTACTCGGACAACGTCGCCAGCGGCACCTGCCGCGCGCCGTCGCGGACGGCGAGACCGGGAAGATGACTGCGGCTCGTGACCACGACCAGGCAGCTGGCGGCGCCGGGCAGCAACGGCCGGACCTGGCCGGCGTTCACCGCGTTGTCCAGCACGATCAGCATGCGCCGGTCCGAAATCAGCGATCGGTACAGCGCCGCACGCGCGGCCGAATCCACCGGAATGGCATCAGGTCGCACATGCAACGCGCGCAAGAACTGATCGAGGACATGATCCGAGGTCATCGGTGGTCCGGGATCATAACCACGAAGGTTCACGTAGAGCTGGCCGTCCGGGAAACTGTCACGCATTCGGTGCGCCCAGTGCACCGCCAACGCGGTTTTACCGACACCGGCTGTGCCCACAATGAGCGAAATTCCCACCGCATGAGGGTCGCGCTCGTCGGCATCGTGCAACCGATCGAGTTGTTCCAGTTCACTGATCCGGTTGACGAATCCGCGAACATCGGCGGGTAACTGCCGGGGTGGACGAGAGCGCGGGCCGTCGTCCGGATTTTCCCGCCCCCCGGCCATGATCGCCCCGCCTCCGCTTCACTGCCCGTGATGGAGATTTCCAGTTTAGTGCGCGCGATACGGCCCGCAACCGCTCAATGGAGCTGTTCGAAGCTTTGTCCACTTTTTGAAAAAAAAGATGACAACAAGTGCGGAGATGGCTATGAGGTAACCGAGTGCAAGATTGCCACCGGTATCCCTTACTGGTGGCAATACGAGTGCGAACACCGCGACCACTCCTATCAGAATTGCACGCGCCCTACCAGCATTAATGGCTGACGCCAGCGGAACAATGGCCCACAGCAGGTACCACGGCTGGACGACCGGTCCGCCCGCGATGACCGCCGCCATACCCCAACCGAGCACGAGCGGAGGACTGAGCCGCCCATGCCATTGCCGCCACAACAACATTGCCACGGCTGTCAGGGCCAGCGCCGCACCGATCGCTTTGCCCACCCCGAAGAGTGACGCGTCGACGAACCCGGGCCAGTTCGTCGGCGCCAGCCAGCTCGGCACCGAGTTCGACGTGGCCAGGGTACGCACCCAGCCGAATCCTCCGGCCCAGGAAGCGAGTGCGGTGATCGCGGCGAGCATGCCCAGCGTGGTCACCGCGCCGACCACCGGCCGCCGCTTGACCAGCTCGACACCCGCGACGGCGACCGCCACGACCGCGGTCACCTTGACATTCGCCGCCACGCACAGAAGTGGCATCCCCCAAGCCGACCCGGCGAGCACCAGCTCCAATCCCGCGACGACAAGCCCGACCATCAGCGCGTCGTTGTGTCCGCCGCCGATGAAGTGCCACAGCACCAACGGATTCAGCACGGCGAGCCAGAGCGCGTTCTCGGCTGACACGCCCACACGCACGGCGAGTCTGGGTACCGCCCACACGATGAGCGCGATCCCGCCTAGAGCGAGAAGTCGACAAAGCGTTACTCCGATGTGGACATTCCCGCCCGAGACGCTCGCGATGAGCCGTTCCAGGAGCGTGAAAACCGGGCCATACGGCGAAGGCGTCTGCTGCCACAACGGACTGACCAGGCTCGTCAGCGGATTGTCTTGGCCGAGCACGGCAGGCCCGGTCGTGTACGGATCGAGCCCGCGCCGCGCGAGTTCGCCTTGCGCGAGGTAGCTGTAGATGTCGCCGCTCAGGAACGGCGGAACGAAGAGCAGCGGCGTGCCCCAGAGTGCGAGTGTCCACAATGTCCGGCGGCGGCTCGGCCGCTGTCCACCGGGCAGCAGCCAAGCGGCCACGACCACGGCCATGCCGGTGAGCCCGACGGCGGGCGTGGCGAGCACGCCGTGCGCCACCAGCACGACCAGCAGTGTCCCGGCGAGCCCCAGCACCTGCGGTCCGCCAAGATCACCCGATCGAAGGGTCTTCAGTGCTGACACCGGTGAACGGTTTCCATCAACCGTGTTGCGTCCGTGGGAAGTTCGCCCCAGTTGTCGTTCTCGATCGATTCGAGCGTCATGGCCGCCAGGCTATTGGTTTGCGAAGATCGACGCCGCTGCGAAAACTCGTCCCATGACCTTCGAGGACCTGCTCGCCGAAGCCGAGGCCGAACCCGTCGAAGGCTGGGATTTCTCCTGGTTCGACGGCCGCGCGACCGAGGAACGCCCGTCGTGGGGCTACGCACGCCTGCTCGCCGACCGCATGTCCCAGGCCCGCGCCGGGCTCGACCTGCAGACCGGCGGCGGCGAGGTGCTCGCGGAGATCCCGAGCCCGCCGTCCACGCTGGTCGCGGCCGAGACCTGGCCGCCCAACGCCGCGATCGCCGCGGCGAACCTCCGGCACCTCGGCGGCCGGGTGGTCTTGGTCACCGAGGGCGGTGGCCTGCCGTTCGCGGGTGGCACGTTCGACCTGGTCACCAGCAGGCACCCGACGGCGCTGCCGTGGCCGGAGATCGCCCGCGTGCTCGCGCCGGGCGGCACCTTCCTGGCCCAATGCGTCGGCCACGGCTCGAACCGGGAGCTGAGCGAGGCCATGATGGGCTCGCTTCCGCCCGCCCGCGAACGTGCGACCGCCGAAGCCTCGGCGGCGGCGGGCCTGACCGTCGTGGACGCCCGCGAGGAGTGGACGCGAGTCGAGTTCTTCGACATCGGCGCCGTGGCCTACTTCCTGCGCAAGGTGTTCTGGACGGTCCCCGACTTCACGATCGCCCGCTACCGCGCTCGGCTCGCCGCCCTTGACCAGCGCATACGTGCCGAGGGCTGGTTCGTGGCACACTCCCGGCGCTACCTCATCGAGGCACGCAAACCCGCCTAGCGGCGCTCGTCGTCGAGTTCGTCACGGAAGATGGCGTCGAGCCGCCGGTTCGCCCTGTTCAGGGTGTGAAATCCGGCACGCAGCAGCACGAGGGCGGCGGCGGACACCACCATCCCCAGGCCGATGGCCGTGGAATGCGTCATCAAAGCCTCCCGATGCTGGTGCGCGAGGAACCCGAGGGCAGCGCCCGCGGTGAACGCGTCGAGCAGGGCGAGTTTGACCGTCGCTTGGGACCGCATGGTGGTTTCCGGGGCAGGCATAGGCACCATCCAGGCGACACGGCGTCATTGAAACTTAGACGAAACCCGCCACGATGAACTCGGAGACAACCTGTTTGGCCTACTGCGTCCGCGCTGGTGGCACATTGTGATAGCTTGAAACCAACTGGGAATCGTATGCAATCGCAAACGCGTTGGGGGAGCCACCCGGTTCCTCTCGCGCCCAGGGGCCGGTAGCTCAGTTGGTTAGAGCAGGGGACTCATAATCCCTTGGCCGTCGGTTCGAGCCCGACCCGGCCCACCACCAGGGATTTCCCTGTGGGGATCCTTCGTATGTCCCTTGATGGCCAAGGGATTGGCGGGGCTGGGCGACGTGGTTTCGGTCAATGTTCTGCCAGCTCAGCCGGAGCTTGAGCGGTCAGTGGTGGCTTCCTCGACCCATCGCAAGTAGGCGTCGGTGCCTCGGACGATCTCGACGGCTGTCACCTCGGGCTTCTTCCACGGATGGTTCTCGACGATATGCGCTTCCAGCTCGGCATACCGTGCGTCCGTGGTCTTGAACGTCACGTTCCACTCCTCGCCTGTGCCGTTCTCCCCGAGGTGCCAGAAGAACGAATCGAGAGGCCCGATCAGCTGGGAGGTCGCGGCCAAGTGTGCCGAGAGGGCCGAGGTCGCGAGGTTGGCCCCGGACTCTCGGTTGGGTGTAGTCGTGGTCACGAGCAGGTGGACGACCATGCCCGACAGCCTACGGTCGTAGCGAGCGGCACGAGTTCATGCTGGCAAGAAAGCGCTTGACGCCGTCGCTGGTCTGATGATGTTCTGGCGCCAGCGTCGCAGTGCACCCGGCAAGCAGACCGCCGCGGGCATGGAGGCGCCGAAACCTGGGATCTCCTCTTTGACCGACCACACTGCCCGCCTCACGGCGTTCGGCAACCAGCTCATCCAAGTCCACATCTGGCTTCGCGACCAGCTCGCCCGTCTCCGCGCCAACGCCGAGTCCGGCCTCCCTCGCGAACTGCGCACCCACTGCCTGACCTTCTGCTCGGCGCTCACACGGCACCACACCGGCGAGGACGCCGGGGCCTTCCCCGCGCTGGCCGAGCAGTTCCCCGAGCTGAAACCGGTGCTCACCGAACTCGAGAACGATCACGAGATCGTCGCCGGGATCATGCGGCGCCTCGAGGAACTGTTCGATCAGGACGCGGACGCGGCCACGATCAGCCGGGAACTCGACGGGCTGACCGCGCTGCTGGAGTCGCACTTCTACTACGAGGAAAAGAAGATCGTGGCTGCGCTGAACGCGCTGACCTGGACCGGACCGAAACCCGAGTTCCTGCGGACGGACGACTGACCGGGCTCCGACCTTGCCTGGTCCGGCCGTCGGCCACGACGGTAAAAATACCGGGGCAATAAAAGGGATTAATCGCGGTCAAGGCAATTCTGGTAATACCACCGGATATCCACCGAATGGCCGCTGTTCGGGCCGGTGGATCGCCGGGTCAAATAAGCGCGCCTTGAAAACCATGAACGGGGAGGTCTCAAGAAATGTCAGCTTTACGCAGGATCGCGCGCCGGGCGGCGCTGGTCACGGTCGCCGTGGGCGCCTTGCTCGGCAGTAGTCTTTCCGCAGCTCAGGCCACTGTGGAGGACCTCGACAACACCTGGCAGTGCACGGTGCCGGGTGGCTACACCTACGACCAGGTGCAGAGCCAGCTCGGCGTTTGCAGTCCGAGTGGTTTCGCGAACAGTTATCACCTGAGAAGACCGCAGGACAACATCTATGCCTGCAATGTTCCCGCCGGTTTCACCTACGACCGGACGCAGAGCCAGTTGGCGGTCTGCACGTCCAGTGGTTTCGCCAACAGCTATCACCTGCGCGCGCCGGGCGACAATTTCTACGCTTGTTCCGTGCCGTCCGGTTATACCTATGACCGGGTGCAGAGCCAGCTGGCGGTCTGTACCTCCAGCGGCTTCGCGAACAGCTACAACATCCGCGTCCCGCGCAACAACCTGTGGGCGTGCACCGTCCCGTGGGGCTTCACCTACAGCCAGACACAGAGCCAGCTCGCCGTGTGCACGTCGAGCGGCTTCGCCACCAGCTACCTGCTGCGCGGCTGATCAAAAGGGGTCGTGAGTGTTCCGGCCGGTTCTAACCGGTCTGAACACTCACGACCCCCGCGTAACCGCTAGGCGTTCTCTTCGGCGAGGCGCTCGTTCGCGCTCTGCGTCTTGAGCGGGATCTGCTTGATGAACAGGATCGCCACCAGCGCCAGCACCGCCAGCGGCGCGCCGATCAGGAACAGCTCGCTGGTCGCTTCGCCGTACGCGTCGCGGATGATGGTCGCGATCGGCTCGGGCAGCAGCGCCAGGTTCGGCACCGTGTCACCCGAACCCGCCGGCATGTTCGCCGCCTGCGGGCCGAGGCCTTCCAGCGTCAGCGTGGTGATGCGGCTGGCGAGCACCGCGCCGAGCGCGCTGACGCCGATCGAACCGCCGAGGCTGCGGAAGAACGACAGCGTCGACGTGGCCGTGCCCAGGTCCTGCGGTGGCACGTCGTTCTGCGCCACCAGCACCAGGTTCTGCATCAGCATGCCGAGGCCGACGCCGAGCACCACCATGTACGCGCTCAGCACCACGATGTGGGTGTGCGCGTCGATCGTGCCGAGCAGCAGCAGGCCCGCGATCATCAGCACCCCGCCGAGCACGAGGTGGCTCTTCCACACGCCCGTCTTGCTGATCAGCTGACCGGACACGGTCGACGAGACGAGCAGGCCGAAGATCATCGGCAGGCTCAGCAGCCCGGCCACGGTCGGCGACTTGCCCAGCGCCAGCTGGAAGTACTGCGACAGGAACACGGTGCCGCCGAACATCGCCGCGCCGACCAGGAAGCTGGCGAGCGTGCTCAGCGCGATCGTGCGGTTCTTGAACAGCGAGAGCGGCAGGATGGGTTCCGGCACCCGCGACTCGACGAACACCGCGGCCGCCAGCAGCACCAGGCCGGTGCCGACCAGCGCGACCGTCCACAGTGAACCCCAGGCGAACTGGTGCCCGGCCAGCGACGACCACACCAGCAACGTCGAGACGCCTGCCATGATCAGGAACGCGCCCAGGTAGTCGACCTTGACCTCCTTGCGGACGGTCGGCAGATTCAGCGTGCGCTGCAGCAGCAGGATCGCGGCGGCCGCGAGCGGCACGCCGATGAAGAAGCACCAGCGCCAGCCCAGCCACGAGGTGTCGACCATCGCGCCGCCGATCAGCGGGCCCGCGACCGTGGCGACGCCGAACATGCCGCCCATGATCCCGGAGTACTTGCCGAGGTCACGCGGCGAAACGATGCTCGCCATGATGATCGGCACGAGCGCGGTGAGCCCGCCAGCGCCGACACCCTGCGCGACGCGGCTGGCGATCAGCACGCCGATGTCCTGCGAGAACCCGGCGACCAGCGAGCCGACCACGAACAACGCGAGGTTGGTCTGCACCAGCAGCTTCTTGTTGTAGAGGTCGGAAAGCTTGCCCCACAACGGAACGGTCGCGGTCATCGCGAGCAGCTCGGTGGTCACCACCCAGGTGTAGGACGACTGCGAGCCGCCCAGGTCGGCGATGATCCTGGGCAGCGCGTTGGCCACCACGGTCGACGCGAGGATCGCGACGAACAGGCCCATCAGCAGCCCGGACAACGCTTCGAGCACCTGCCGGTGCGTCATCGCGCCCGGCCGTGGTTCGGCTGTCGTGGTCATGTTTCCCCCATTTCCTTCAGTGTGGTTCGGGTAGTCCGTTGGCGACGGCGTCCATCGCCTCGTTCAGCAGCTCGCGCAGTGATCCGTGGCCGCCGAGGGCGTGCCAGCGGCGGATCGCCGCGCTCATTCCCGCGCCCAGCAGCGAGAACAGCAGCATGGGATAGAAGTCCTTCTGCGCGTCACAGCCGGAACGGCGGGCGATCGCCTCGACCAGCTGCCGCTCGCTCTCGGCCTGCGCGACCATCATCCGGGAGACGAGATGCAGGTTCTGCTCGAAGATCGACATCCGGGCCAGCCACTCTTCCCGGTTCTCTTCGATGCGGGAGAAGTCGTCGTCCAGCGCGTCCAGCAGCGCCCGCATCGTGCTGACCTCGGGCGGAGCGGCGAGCAGCGCCTCGACGACCGCGACCGTGCGCTCGTCGCGGTCGGGATAGGCGATGACGACGGCGTCGTCCTTCGACGCGAAGTAGTTGAAGAAGGTGCGGACGGAGACGCCCGCCGCCGCGGCGATGTCGTCGACGGTCACCTTGTCGAGCCCGTGCTCGGCGACCAA
The DNA here is from genome assembly GCF_900107045.1 of Amycolatopsis xylanica. Lineage (GTDB taxonomy): Bacteria > Actinomycetota > Actinomycetes > Mycobacteriales > Pseudonocardiaceae > Amycolatopsis > Amycolatopsis xylanica. The sequence goes on along the minus strand of NZ_FNON01000004.1, from coordinate 340,716 downwards.
CCGGACAGCGGCACGTGCCAGTGTCCGATGCGTCTCGAACTTCTTGCGTTCGCGCAGCGACAGGCCAGGCGGGATCTCGGGCATGCGGCCAAGGTACCGAGAAACTTGCACGTTCTGCAAACTTGCAGAACGTGCACTCAGTCACATCGAGTAACTCCACTGGATGCCGTACTGCCCGGGCAGCGGATCCAGCGTGATGAACTGGTACGTGCTCGCCTGCCCGTCGAACACCGCCTCACCCTGCTGTTCGCGCGGCGCTCCGCACCTCGGCTGGAAGTAACCGAAGCACCGGTTCGGCGTCATGTCCGGGTCGAACGCGATGTGCAGGACCATTTCCCTGGCAGGCCGGTAGAGAGCCATCTGGGTGTGCTGAGTCGTCTGGCCGGGCGGGAACCGCACCGCGAACTCCACCGAGGCCAGCTCGCCCGCGGCGAGCGGCCGGTCGAACAGGAACTCGAACACGCACGTCGAACTCGGCACGTCCGCGCGGAACCTGGCAGGCTGGCACCCCTCGGTGAAGGTCACCACGGGTGCCTGCGGCAGCGCGCTGCAGCGGGCCACGAACACGAATCGCGTGGTGTCGTCATGGTCGGCGCGGATCAGCCTGCGCACGCGCATCGACTCCTCGCACCCCTGCGCGTTGACCCGATACGACACGTACTGCGAAAGCCGCTGTGGGGTGTCCAGCTCGTCGGGCCCGGCGTCCACTTTGGCCAGCGCGCGCACCAGGTTCTCCGGACGTGTCCACACTTTGTCGTACGCCACCGCCATGCCCGGCCGGTTCGTCCACCGGCCGCGTGGCCTGCGCGGGCCGAGCAACGCGGCGAGCGTGCCTTCCTGCTGCCCGAGAATCGACTCGAGCGCCGACACCGCGGCGAGCGAACTCGCCCGCTCCGGCCGGTTCTCGCCGTTCTGCCAATAACTCAGCGCGCTCACGCTGACCGGGGTCGCCTGCTCGCGCAGCCGCTTGCTGATCTCGTTGAGGCTCAGGCCGCTGCGCCCGATCGCGTCACGCAGCGCGGCGCCGAACTCGGCGCCGACCGGGGTGCTCGTTCCGACCGGCACGGCTGACTCCCTTCACGGGCGGTCCGGTGAGAGTACCCGTTCAGAGTTATCCAGCCTGGACGCGACGGTTTCGTTGACGGCCCCCAAGTCCGGGTTAAAGTCTTTTTCGAACGTCAGAAAATCCGGATTTCTTTTCTCCCCGCATTCCCCGCAAAGGATTCCGATGACTACATTCCTGCGTCGACGATGGCGGCATCCAGTGGTTTACGGCGCCGCGGCCACGCTCGCGGCCGGTGCTCTGCTGGTCGCCGCCCAGCCACCGGCCGGTGGTGCCGCGCCCGAAGTGCCGGAGGTGCCACAGATCGCCGAGCCCGGCGTGACGTCCACCGCGATTTCACCAGCGATGGCGGCTGGTGACGTCTGCGCACCCGGCGCGCAGTGGCTGCGGCTCAGGTTCACCGCGTTGTCGTTGCGCGGCAGCGATTCGATCACCCTCACCGGCTCGCGGGCAGGCTCGTTCACGCTGACCGCGGTCAACTGGCCCGGCAAGGCGTTCCACACCAGGGCGTTCGAAGGCGACTGCGTGCGCGTCACCCCGCACCTCGCCGATCCCGCGAGCACCTACTCCGTCGACTCGTACCAGTCGGGCACGCGGAGCCTGGCCGCGGCGACCTCGGTGGTGGCCGGGGTCGGCGACGTCTGCGGCTCGTCTTGCAACCAGACCGCGTCCGTGGTCAAGAACATGAGCCCGCAGGCGCTGATCTTGGCCGGTGACAACGCTTACGAGTCCGGCAGCGCGAGCGACTACAAGAACGGCTACGACCCGAACTACGGGCAGTTCAAGTCGATCGTCCATCCGGCGCCGGGAAACCACGAGTACAAGACCTCGAACGCATCTGGCTATTTCGACTACTTCGGCTCAGCGGCAGGCGAACGTAGTAAGGGCTATTACAGCTTCGACGTCGGTGACTGGCATTTCGTCGCGCTGAACTCGAACATCACCCGCACCGCGAGTTCCGCGCAGGTGACCTGGCTGAAGAACGACCTGGCCGCCAGCACCAAGCCGTGCACCGCCGCCTACTGGCACCACCCGCGCTTCAGCAAGGGCGACCATGGCGACGACACCTCGGTCTCGCCGTTCTTCGAGGCGCTCTACAACGCGAAGGCGGACCTGGTGGTGGTCGGGCACGACCACAACTACCAGCGGTTCGCGCCGTCCAAGCCGAACGGCGCCCGCGACGACGCGAACGGCGTGCGCGAGCTGCTGATCGGCACCGGCGGCCGCGGCTTCTACGACTACGACAAGAGCTCCGCCGGCACTCAGGAAGCCGGTAACGCCAGCACTTTCGGCGTCGCCAAGCTGACACTGACCGCCACGAACTACCGGCACGACTTCGTCCCGGTCGCGGGCCGCACGTACACCGACACGGTGTCTGGCAAGTGCCACAAGGCGTCCACTGGCACCGCGGCCTTCTCGGACGACTTCGAGACTGACAAGGGCTGGCAAACGGCCACCTCGGACACCGCCACCACTGGCAAGTGGGAACGCGGCGATCCTGAGGAGACCAAGGAGGCCGACGGTTCGATCAAGCAGCTCGGCACCACCATGAGCGGGGTCAACTGCCTGGTGACCGGGCGGCTCGCGGGCGCCAGTGACGGCGCCAACGACGTCGACGGGGGAGTGACGACGATGACCTCGCCGCAGTTCTCCGTACCCGCCAACGGGAAGCTCACGTTCTCCTACACCTACGCGCACGGCAGCAATTCGTCCACATCGGACTACTTCAGGGTCCGGGTGCTGGACGGGACGACGTCGGTGCCGGTGTTCGAGCGGCTGGGTACGGCGAGCACCAAGCTCGCGGGCGCCTGGCAGACGGCGACCGCCGACCTCACGCAATTCGCCGGGCACACGGTGAAGCTGGTCGTCGAGTCCGCCGATCTGGGCGATCCCTCGCTGTGGGAGTCCGCCGTGGACGACGTCAACGTCACTGGATGAGGGGAGGGGCGCACGGCCGTGCGCCCCTTTCCCAGGAAAGGCTCCCGCGATGTACCTCTCGTCCGTCCGCTCCGCCGTCCTGCCCTCCGGAAAAGCCGCGCGCCCCGTCCCGGCCACGGTCATCGGCCTCGGCGTGGTCAGCCTGATCACCGATATGTCCGCCGAGATGGTGACCGCGGTACTCCCGCTCTATCTCGTCTACGGCCTCGGCGTCGGCTACCTGCAACTCGGCGCGATCGACGGCCTCTACACCGGCGCGACGGCGGTGCTGCGCCTGCTCGGCGGCCATCTCGCCGACCGGCTCCGCCGCCCGAAGGCCGTCGCGTTGACCGGCTACGGCCTGTCCGCGCTGACCAAGCTCGGCTTCCCGCTCGCCGGATCCTCGGTGGCCGCGCTGGGGGTGGTGATCGGCGTCGACCGGGCAGGCAAGGGCATCCGCACCGGCCCCCGCGACGCGATGATCACCCAGGCCACCCCCGCCGACGCGCTCGGCAGGGCGTTCGGGGTGCATCGTGCGCTGGACACCGCTGGCGCGCTGCTCGGCCCGCTGCTGGCGTTCGGCCTGCTCAGCATGCTGGTCATGGACTACACGGCCGTGTTCGCCGTGAGCTTCTGCCTCGCCGTGTCCGCCGTGCTGGTGCTCGCGCTGTTCGTCCGCGCGCCCGCCGTCGTCCCGGCTCCCAGGCCGAAATTGAGTTGGGCGCCACTGCGTGACCGTGACCTGCGCCGGGTGTGCGTGTTCGCCGCACTGCTCGGGCTCTTCACGGTCGGCGACATGTTCCTGTTCGTCGGCGTCCAGCGGACCACTGGGCTCCCGTCGGGGGTGCTGCCGCTGCTGCCGCTGGCGACCGCGCTGATCTTCATGGTCGCCGCCGCCCCGATCGGCAGGCTCGCCGACAAGCTCGGACGCTGGAAGGTGTTCCTGGCCGGGCACGTCGTGCTGCTCGTCGGCTACGTTCTCGTCGCGTCTTCGCCGCAGGGCTGGTTCGCGGCCGCGCTGGTTTCGCTGGCACACGGCGTTTTCTACGCGTCCACCGACGGCGTGCTGATGGCCTTCGCGGGTCCGCTCGTGCCGGAGGGCCTCCGCGCGACCGGGCTCGCGGTCGTCCAGACCGCCCAGGCGGTGGCGCGGGCGGCGGGCGCGGTGCTCTTCGGGGTCGTGGCCAACGGACTGGGCCTCGCGCCCGCGTTCGGCCTGTTCGCGCTCCTGCTCGCCGGTGCGATCGCGGCCGGGGCCCGCCGATGAACCGGGGCGTCGTGCTGATCGCCGCCGTACTCGTCGCGGGTGGCGTGTTCGTCGGCTGGCGATCCGTTGGCGCGCAACAAGAACAACCACTCGAACTCCGCAGCGGCGAGTTGCTCTATGTGGACGGTGGCGGCCGCGTCCGCGAGGGCGACCGTGTCGGGCCCGCCTGCCAGCGCGTCGACGCGTCGGCGGGAACGCTTGCCTGCCTGCGCACCACGGCGGTGCCCGACCGCGCCGAGCTGCTGGTACTCGACGCCTCCGGGGAACGCTTGCGCCTCACCGAATGGGGCACGCCGAGCCGCGTCCGCGTCGCCCCCACCGGCCATCTGGCAGGTTGGACGGTCTTCCGAACGGGAGACGGCTACCTCGGCGCGGTCGGCACTTTCTCCACCACCGCCGGGATCTACGACCTCGCGCACGGCGTCCACTACGGCTCACTCGAGGACTTCAAGCTGCTCGTGGACGGCAGGCCCCACACCTCCGCCGACACCAACTTCTGGGGCGTGACCTTCGCCCGCGACGACGACACCTTCTACGCGACCGCCGCGTCGGGCGGGAAGACGTGGCTGGTCAAGGGCTCGCTCGCGACGCGGACGCTGACGTCGGTCCGGGAGAACGCCGAGTGCCCGTCGCTGTCCCCGGACGGCACGCGCATCGCGTACAAGTTCCGCACCGGCGACCGCTGGCGGCTGCACGTGCTCGACCTCGCGTCCGGCGCGGACGTCGCGCTGTCGGAGCCCGAGCACGTCGATGACCAGGCACAATGGCTCGACGACGAGTTCGTGGCGTACTCACGCGAGCACACCGTCTACCGCGTCCCGGCCTCCGGCAAGGGCGCGCCGGAAGTGCTCCGCCACGACGCCGCGTCCCCCGCGGTGGCCCGGTGATGGGGTCGTGAGTGTTTAGGCCGGTTAGAACCGGCCGCGCCACTCACGAGCCCTTGAGTCAGAGCAGCTTCCAGGCCTCCGTCAGGGAGGCGCGCAGGATGGACTCGATCTCGTCGAAGTGCGACTGCTCGCAGATCAGCGGCGGCGCGAGCTGGATGACCGGCTCGCCTCGGTCGTCCGCGCGGCAGTAGAGCCCGTTGTCGAACAGCGAACCCGACAGGTACTTGTGCAGCACCCGCTCGGATTCCGCCTGTGTGAACGTCTCCTTGGTGGCCTTGTCCTTGACCAGCTCGATGCCGTAGAAGAACCCGGCGCCGCGGATGTCACCGACGATCGGCAGGTCGGTCAGCTTGTCCAAAGTGGACCGGAACGCCGACTCGTTGCGCAGCACGTTGCCGTAGATGTCCTCGCGCTCGATCAGGTCCAGGTTCGCCAGCGCGACCGCGCACGAGACCGGGTGCCCGCCGTAGGTCGACCCGTGCATGAACGTGGTCGTGCCCCGGGTGAACGGCTCCATCAGCCGATCGCTCGCCAGCACCGCGCCCAGCGGGGCGTACCCCGAGGTCAGGCCCTTGGCAGTGGTGATGATGTCGGGCTGGTAGCCGTAACGCTTGGCGCCGAAGTCGTGCCCGAGCCTGCCGAACGCGCAGATCACCTCGTCGGAGACGAGCAGCACGTCGTACTGGTCGCAGATCTCCCGCACCCGCTCGAAGTAGCCGGGCGGCGGCGGGAAGCAGCCGCCGGTGTTCTGCAGCGGCTCGAGGAACACCGCCGCGACCGTGTCCGGGCCCTCGAACTCGATGGCCTGCGCGATCTGGTCGGCGGTCCAGCGGCCGAAGGCGTCGTAGTCGTCCGCGTGCACCGGGGCGCGGTAGAAGTTGGTGTTCGGCACCTTCAGCGCGCTCGGCACCAGCGGCTCGAAGTCCTGCCTCGCGCCGGGCAGCCCGGTCAGCGAAAGCGCGCCTGCCGAAGTGCCGTGGTACGCCAGTGCGCGGCTGACGACTTTGTGCTTGGTGGGCTTGCCGATCTGCTTGTAGTAAGCCTTCGCGAGTTTCCACGCCGTCTCGACGGATTCGCCGCCGCTGACGGTGAAGAACACGCGGTTGAGGTCGCCGGGCGCGTCGTTCGCGAGCCGCTCGGCGAGCTGGATCGCGGCCGGGTGCGCGTTGCCCCACAACGGGAAGTACGCGAGTTCCCGCGTCTGCTTCGCCGCCGCCTCCGCCAGCTCCTCGCGGCCGTGGCCGACGCCGACGGCGAACAGGCCCGCGAGCCCGTCGAGGTAGCGGTTGCCGCGCGCGTCCCAGACGTACGCGCCCTCGCCGCGGACCATCACCGGGATGTCGGCGTTGGCTCCGTCCCCGTGGCGGGTGAAGTGCATCCACAGGTGGTCGCGGGCCGACGTGGCGAGCCGGTCCGAGGTCCAGGTGGCGGTCTCGGCGGTGGCAGTCATCGCTTCCTCACTGATTTCGTAGCCAGGGTATCTGTCTTCTACGTTTATCGCACATTTGAAGCCGGTAAGCAACCGAATCGTGGCCGTGGCAGACTCGCGCGGGTGACTGGAACGGTGCTTGTCCTCGGCGGCCGCAGCGAGATCGGCCTGGAAGTGGCGCGCAGGCTCGTCGACGGTGGCGCCACCAAGGTGATCCTCGCCGCACGTCGCAGCGCGGAGCTCGACAAGGAAGCCGCACTGCTTGACAAGGCCGAGGTCGAGCGCGTCGAGTTCGACGCCGATGACCTCGACGCCCATGAAGCGCTCTTCGCAAGCCTTGGCAAGCTCGACACCGTTGTCGTCTCCTTCGGCATCCTGGGTGACCAGGCTCGCGCGGAAGCCGACGCGGCGCACGCGATTTCCGTCGTCCACACCGACTACGTGGCCCACGTGAGCGTGCTCACCCACCTCGCGAATCTTCTGCGCAAGCAGGGCGGCGGGCAACTCGTGGTGTTCAGCTCGGTCGCGGGTGTCCGGGTCCGCCGCGCCAACTACGTCTACGGCTCGGCGAAGGCAGGGCTCGACGGCTTCGCGAGCGGGCTCGCCGACGCGCTGCACGGCACCGGCGTCCACCTGCTGCTGGTGCGCCCCGGCTTCGTGATCGGCCGGATGACCGAAGGCATGTCGCCCGCGCCGTTCTCCAGCACCCCGGATCAGGTCGCCGACGCGACGGTCGCGGCGTTGCGCAAACGCCGTTCAGTCGTCTGGGTGCCCGGAGTGCTACGCCCCGTGTTCGCCATCATGAAGCTTCTGCCTCGGGCGATCTGGCGTCGTATGCCACGCTGACGCACTTATAACAAGAACTGAAAGACTTTCTCAGCTTCTTCCCAGGAATCGCGGTGATTCTGGAAATCACTGGGTTTCATACTCTCTGGGAGGAAAGCGGTCGTGTTGGTTACTCACCGTGTTTGGCGGCGTAGTGCCCTCGGCCTCGTCGCGCTGACCGTGCTCGGCGGCACCGGCTACGCCTGGGCGCAGCTGAGCAAGCTCGACACCGGCATCACCGTCGCCGACGTCATCGCGCCGTCGGCGAAGATCCCGGAAGGCGTCTCCCCGTCCTCGGTCGACCAGAACATCCTGCTGGTCGGCATCGACTCGCGGAACGACGCGCAGGGCAACCCGCTCCCGCAGGCGCTGCTCGACCAGTTGCACGCGGGCAGCTCCGAAGACGGCGGCGACACCACCGACTCGATCATCGTCGTCCACCTGCCCGCGGGCGGGGGAGCGGCGACCGCGATCTCCATCCCGCGCGACTCCTATGTCCCGCTCGCCGGCGGCCTCGGTTCCCACAAGATCAATTCCGCGTTCAGCCGGGGAAAGAACGCCGCGAAGAACCAGTTGCGCGCCCAGGGCCTCAGCGGCGCCGAACTGGAGAAGCAGAGCGACGCGGCGGGTGCGCGTACCGCCGTCGAAACGGTCCAGCAGGTCACCGGCCTGACGATCAACCACTACGCCGCGGTGAACCTCGCCGGTTTCTACTCGCTGAGCAACGCCATCGGCGGTGTCTCGGTCTGCCTGAACAACCCGGTCAACGACAAGTACTCGGGGGCGAACTTCCCGGCTGGCGAGCAGACGATCTCCGGCGCGGAGGCGCTCGCGTTCGTCCGCCAGCGTCACGGCCTGCCCAGCGACCTCGACCGCATCAAGCGGCAGCAGGCCTTCCTGTCCGGCATGGCCAAGAAGATCCTCAGCGCGGGCACCTTGAGCGATCCGACGAAGCTGTCCGATCTGATCTCGGCTGTGCAGGGCTCGCTGGTCATCGACAAGGGCTGGGACATCTTCAGCTTCGCCCAGCAGTTGCGTGGCCTCAGCGCGGGTTCGATCACCTTCACCACGGTCCCGGTGCAGTCGCTGAGCATGGCTACCGGCGATGGCGACGCGGTCAAGGTCGACCTCGGCCAGATCCGCGCGTTCGTCAAGCAGGTCACCGGCCAGGCCGTCAACGGCAACGCCTCGACCGGAACCGGCACCGACTCCAGCGGGGGCGTCGGCCGCATCAAGAACACCGCCCAGACCACCTCGAACACGGAGCAGCCGGTGACGTCGAACGCCACCGGCTGTGTGAACTAACGGGATAAAGCGGGCTTTACTCCATGCACGGGGGTGCCTGGAGTAAAGCCCGCTTTATCCCGCCTTCCTTATACGAACGCGCTCTCACCGGTGATCGCCTTGCCGACGATCAGCGTGTTCATCTCGCGGGTGCCCTCGAACGAGTAGATCGCCTCGGCGTCGGCGAAGAACCGCGCGATGTCGTAGTCGAGCACGATCCCGTTGCCGCCGAAGATCTCCCGGCTCCAGGCCACGACCTCACGCATCCGCGAGGTGACGAAGGCCTTCGCCAGCGACGAGTGCTCGTCCTTGAAGATCCCCGCGTCCTGCAGGTGCGCCAGCTGGATCAGCATGCCCCACGAGGCGGTGATGTTGCCGAGGCTCTTCACCAGCAGGTCCTGCACCATCTGGAACCGCGCGATCGGGCGGCCGAACTGCTTGCGCTCCTTGGCGTAGTCCAGCGCGAGCTCGTACGCGCCGATCATCACGCCCAGCGCCTGCCAGGCGACGCCGCCGCGGGTGGCGCGCAGGATCTCGCCGACATCGCGGAACGAGTTGATGTTCTGCAGCCGGTTGGCCTCCGGGACCCGGACGTCGGTCAGCGTGATCTCGGCGTTCTCGACGATCCGGAACGCGATCTTGTTCTCGATCTTGACCGGCGAGAAGCCGGGCATCTCCTTCTCGACGACGAAACCCTTGACCTTGTTGTCATCGACGTCGCGCGCCCACACCACGATGTAGTCGGCGAAGGTCGCGTTGCCGATCCACTTCTTGGCGCCGTTGAGCACCCAGGTGTCGCCGTCACGCTTGGCGGTGGTGCGCATGCCACCGGCGACATCCGAACCGCCGAGCGGCTCGGTCATCGCGAACGCGCCGATCTTGTCCATCGCGGCCATCTCCGGGAGCCAGCGGTCGCGCTGCTCCTGGTCGCCGCCCGCGTAGATGCTGTACATCGCGAGTCCGTTGTGGACACCGAAGAAGGTGGCGACCGACGGGTCGGTGCGGGTCATCTCCATCGCCATCATGCCGCTCAGCAGGTTCGACGCGGCGGCCCGGTGCTCGCCGTAGCCCTCATAGGGCAGCCCGGCCAGTCCCTGCTCGCGGAACATGCCGATGAGCTCCTTGGGGAACTCGCCCTTCGCCCAGTTCTCATTGACCAGCGGCTTGACCTGGGTGCGCATGAAGTCGCGGGTCTTCAGCAGTACCTTGCGCTCCTCGTCCGAGAGCAGGGTCTCGTAGTCGTAGAAGTCGGCGACGAGCTGGTCTTCCAGGGTGGTGCTCATATCAGTTCTCCTCCTTGTTAACGCTGGTGGCACTGTCCAAAGCGGACAGCACCGCGAGCTGCTTACGGTCGCGCGTCTCGGAAAGCTCCGAATACGTGGAGGAGCCGTAAGCCTTTTCGACTGCCTTGATCAGTTCTTCTTGTTCCGCCGGGCCTTGCTCGGGCTGGCCGAGACCGGCCCACATCTTCTTCATCGACACACCGATGTGCTCGGCCATGTGCCGGTACCCGCCCGGGCCGCCGCCGAGGTGCGAGCCGAGGAACGGCCCGACGGTCGACCAGCGGATGCCCAGCGAGTTGGTCATCACGTCGTCGAGTTCCGCCGGTGTGACCACGCCTTGCTCGACGAGGTAGATGGCTTCGCGGCTCAGCGCGTTCTGCAGGCGGTTGCCCACGAAACCGGGGATCTCCTTGCGCTCCACCACCGGCACGCGGCCGACGAAGCGGTAGAACTCGACGGCGGCCTGCGTGGCCTCCTCGCTGGTCCGCTCGCCCGGCACGACCTCGACCAGCGGGATCAGGTGCGGCGGGTTGAACGGGTGCCCGATGAGGATCCGGGACGCGTCTTCGATCTCGCCGGTGAAGGCGGTCGACGGGATCGCGCTGGAGCTGCTCAGCAGCAGCGCGTGCGACGGGGCTTCCTTCACCAGCGTGGCGAAGAGGTCCTTCTTGAACTCGACGTTCTCCGGGCCGTTCTCCTGCACGATGTCCGCGTCGCGCACGGCTTCCGTGACGTCCTTGGCCAGGTGCACCTTCGCGGGATCGAGCGTGACACCCAGGTGCGGCCCGAACTCGGCGAGCGCGGCGTCGACGGCCTCGCGCAGATCCGGCCGCGGGTCGGAGACCCAGACCTCCATGCCGTGCCCGACGAACAAGGCGGTCCAGGAGAGGCCGATGGTGCCCGCGCCGATGACGGCGGCTTTCTCGAACTTCATGACCGGGCTTCCTTCAAGTAGTCGTAGACCGGCTTGACCGGAGCCAGGGTGAGGTCGGTGAGGATGTGGCTGGCGGAAACGACTTCCCGCACCGGCAGATCCGCCAGCGGCGCCAGCACGTGCTCGAACAGTTGCAGCCGCGCGGGCCCGGTCCACGCCTCCTTGACCACCACGTCGGTGATCTCGGTGCGGACCAGCTCGTTGACGCGCGGGCTGCCGTCGTAGTCCGGGATGATCTTGAGCATGAAGGTCGGCACGGTGATCTGGGCCTCGGCCTCACGCGGGTCGAGCCGGTTGTGCTTGTACCCCATGGTCGCGGTGGCGACCCGGAGCGTGCCGTAGTCGAGCGTCCCGACCAGCGTGCCGTTGTCGGCGTAGAGGTTCGGCGCGCCGACGGTCTTGGGGTAGGCGCTGATCTCGCGGCCGGACGCGGTCGCGGCGAAGTTGTCGAGGTACATCGCGTGCAGGTACTCGCCGCGCTCGCCGTCGAAGGTGACCGGGATCGCCTGGCCGGACTCGGTGTACGGGCCGTAGCCGCTGACGTCGCCCATCTTCATGACCTCGAAGCGCACCAGCGGCTCTTCGATCTCGAGCGGCTCGGGGACGACGGCGCGCAGGGCGTCGAAGTCCGTCCGGTAGACGATGTTGAGGTACTCGCGGTTGGTGAAGCGGGGGACCACCGGCGCGTACGCGGGGTTCGCGAGCGGGGTCGTGACGTGCTGGAGCACTTCCTGGGTGTTCATCGTCCTGTCCAAACCGGCTGGCGGCGCTCGGCGAAGGCCTGCATGCCTTCACGGACGTCGGCCGAACCCATCAGCTGAGCCATTTCCTTGCGCTGCGCCTCGAAGGCGTCGGCCTCCGGGACACCGTGCGCGGCGGTGACGATCTTCTTCACGGCGGCCAGCGCGAGCGGCGCGTTGGCCGTGAGCCGCTCGGCGAGCTGGAGCGCGACCGCGGCGGCCTCGCCGGGTGCGACGACCCGGTTCACCAGGCCGAGTTCCGCGGCGCGGGCGCCGGTGACCGGCTCGCCGGTGAGCAGGAACTCCATCGCCAGGTGGTGCGGGATCCGTTGCGGCAGGCGGATGACGCCGCCGCCCGCGGCGACCAGGCCGCGCTTGACCTCGGGGAGGCCGAACTGCGCGTCCTCGGCGGCGACGATCAGGTCGCAGGCCAGCGCGAGTTCGAACCCGCCGCCCATCGCGAAGCCTTCGACGGCCGCGATCAGTGGCTTGGTGGTCTGGGTCTCGGTCAGCCCGCCGAAGCCGCGGCCGTCGATCTCCGGCGATTCGCCCTTCAGCGCCGCCTTGAGGTCCATCCCCGCGCTGAAGGTTCCCTCGGCGCCGGTCAGTACGCCGACGCGGAGGTTCGGGTCGGCTTCGAGCTGGTCGATCGCGGCGGCGATGCCCCGCGCGACCGCCGCGTCGACGGCGTTGCGGGCCTGGGGCCGGTCGATCGTGATGAGCAGTGAAGAACCGAGGATTTCGGTGCGCACACTCATGGTGGTGCCTTCTTTCTTACGCGAGTTCGCTGAGGACCTCAGCGGTGTGCTGCCCGGGAAGCGGGGCGAGCGAGCGGACCGAGGCGGGGGTGGCCGAGAACTTGACCGGGATGCCGACGGAGCGGATCTTGCCCTCGCTCGGGTGGTCGACGACGTCGAGCAGGTGGCCTTCGCGGACGTAGGTGTCCTCGTGCGCCTTGTCGAGTTCGAGCACCGGGGCCATCGGGATGCTGTGCTTCGCGCAGACCTCGGACCACTCCTCGGTGGTCAGCGCCGGCGCGCACTCGGTGACCAGCGCCATCATCGCCGTCTGGTCCTCCGGGGCGACCGTGTCACCGTTGACGCGCGGGTCCTCGGCGAGATCGGGACGCCCCGCCGCCTGGAAGAAGTCGCGGAAGTTCTGCGGGTTGTAGGGGATCACGCAGGCGAGGCCGTCCTTGGTGGGCACCGCGGCGTGGCCCTGCAGCATCGACAGCGGGAATCCGGTCTGGCCGTGTACCGGCTCGAACACGTGCCCGGAGAGGTGCTCGACCAGGTTGAACGCGATCAGCGTGTCGGTCATCGGGATCTCGATGTGCTGGCCTTCACCGGTCTTGCGCTGGTGCACGAGCGCCGCGAGCACGGAGTAGGCGATGGTCAGCGCCGAGACCTTGTCGCCGATGATGGTCGGCAGGTAGGCGGGGGTGCCGAGCGCGCGGTTCGTGATGTCGACCAGGCCGGAAGACGCCTGCACGGTCTCGTCGTACGCGGCGTTGCCCGCGCGGTCGGAGTCGGCGCGGAAACCCTGGGCGTGCGCGTAGATCAGCTTCGGGTTGCGCTCGGCGACGTCGGCGTAGTTGAGGCCGAGCCGCGCCAGCGCGCCGGGCCGCATGTTGGTGATCAGCACGTCGGCGGTGTCGATCAGCTCGAGCGCCTTGGCGCGCTGGTCCTCGTCCTTCAGGTTCAGCGCCACGCTGCGCTTGTTGCGGTTGACGTTGAGGTTCAGCGGGGTCATGCCGGGGGTGGTGCGGTACTGGCCGTTGCGGACCGTGTCGGACGGCGACTCGATCTTGATCACGTCCGCGCCGAGGTCACCCAGGATCTGGGCCGCGTACGGGCCCATGACCACCGTTGAGAGGTCGATCACCCGCACGCCGTCCAAAGCTCCGGTGGCGTTCTCTGTGGTGTTCATCGTCACTCCTCTTCGGTGTCTCTCTTCGCTATGCCAATAACGCTAGTAGCGAAAAGACAAAGAGGGAATGATCATGATGCGAAGAATGGTATGACCGCAGCGGTCATACCATTATCGGCTCCTGGAATACGGTTTTCGCCTGCTCGATCAATTCGTTCAGGTCGGTTCGATCGGTGCGCCAGAGCAAGCCGGTCCGCAGTTCGGGGGCGAAATCCTCAATAGGCAGAATGGTGACATTGTCCAGTTTGTACCCGTGCATGGGACTACTCGGATCGAGCATCGAGATCGAGAATCCCATTCCGCTGGAAATAAGTTCCGCCATGCCGCTGTAGCCCGTGCTCGGCAGTTTCAGCCGCTTCTTGACCCCGGCCGCGGAGAGCGCCGTGTCGAGTTGCTCGAAGTAGGCGGGCGTGGCTTCGGACGGCGCCGCCATGTACGGCAGATCGGTCAGGTCGGCGAGCTTGACGGTGGTGCGTCCCTCGAAGCGATCGGCGGGCACGGCGGCGCCGAGACGTTCGGACATCACCTCGATCTGCGCGAGCGCGGGGTCGTTCGCCGGCAGCCTGGCGAGGGTGAGCGCGAGCCTGCCTTCGTGCACGCCTTCGACCAGATCCGCTGTGGTGCCAGGCCATCGCTTGAGATCGAAGTGCTCGCGGCAGCGGTCCTCGAGCAGCTTGACCTTGTCGCGCAGCGCCGGGTGCACGCCGGCGGGCATGCCGATGAAGACGGTGCTGCGTGCGGGCTTGGCCGCCTCGCGCAGCCGCCAGGGGATCGCGTTGACCTGCTCGAGGATGTCCTTGGCGAGCGGGAGCAGCGCCTGCCCCGCCGGGGTGAGCGCGACCTTGTGCGTGCTGCGTTCGAACAGCTTCTGGCCGAGTTCGTGCTCGAGATCCTTGATGCGCTGGCTCAGCGGAGATGCGGCCATGTGCAGCTTGCGTGCCGCCTGGGAGAAGTTGAGTTCCTCGGCGACCGCGACGAAATACCTGAGGTGCAGCATCTCCATGTCCGCCAGCCTAGCCGGACTTCGCTCCCCGCCTGATCAGGGCGTTCTCCCTCCCCATTCACTCCTCAGAGTGACAAGGTTGCATCCCTCCACCCCGCCCTCGTACCGTCGAACAAGTGAGCGAAAAACATCCACTGACAGCGCCGCCCCGCCCGGTGCGGCAAGCGAATTCCCCGAAAATATCCAGAATCGAACTGGGAGAAGTGATCCGTGAAACCCAAAAAGCAGCCGCGCAGGTGGAAGCGGTCCGGCTCGGTGCGGCCGTCCCGGCCGAGGATGAGCACGCCGAGGCGCTGGGGGCCGAGAGATTCGAGGTCGCACCGAGCCGATCGCCCGGCTAGCCCGTCGCGTTCCCGTCGCCGGTCCGGCGCAGCACCAGGCACAGGAATCCCCAGGAATCCCGATACGTGCGCAACCATTCGGATCGGTGCGTGGTGGCCACCGTGAGCGCCTCGCGGCCGTCCGGGTCCTCCTGGCGGTCGAGCGCCCACGAGGCGAGCGAGCCCGTCCAGGCCCACTCGTAGTCGTCCAGTTCCCGCCGGGTGCTGACATGCCCGCCGACGGGCGTCCAGCCGTCGGCGACCACACTGTCCACTGTGGACGTGAGGTCGCCGAAGTCACCGAGCATCTCGATGGCTTCCGCGCTGGGTTCGCGTTCCCAGAACCCGTCGCCGACGAGCACCCGCCCGCCGGGCGCCAGGTGCTTGCGCGCCGCGGCCAGGGTGGGCAGCAGGCCGCCGAACACGTGCGCGGCCCCGACGCTCAGCACGACGTCGAACGGGTCGGCCGAGGCGAACGCGGTCCCGTCCTGCCGATGCAGGGTGAGCCGGTCCCGCACGCCGAGTGCCTTGGCGGCCGCCCCGGCGTGAGCCAAGGCAGGCTCGGCGATGTCGACGCCGTCGGCGCGCACGTCCGGATGGGTGGTGAGGGCACGCAGCAGCCATTCCCCGCCACCACAGCCGAGGTCGAGCACGCGGTCCCCTGGCCGGACGGCCCGGTCGAGGAGCGCGCGCACCGAGTCGTCGGCGAGCGGGGCGGCGATCGGGTGATCGGCATGGGCGAGGCGGGAGATGAGGTCACGATCCACGGCGCGCAGCCTACGGATCCTGGCGCCGCGCGCATCCGATTTTCCGGCCCCGCTTGACAGAGCGGGAGCAACCACGACGATGGCCTCGGGCTCGAGTCGCCCCTGCCGCCAGCCGAAGGAGAAACGATGAACTGGACCTTGGAAGTCGTGGCCGTGCCGGTGTCCGATCTGGACCGCGCCAAGACCTTCTACGCCGACAAGCTCGGTTTCAAGGTGGACCACGACACGAGAATGGGAGGTGACAACGGATTCATCCAGCTGACACCGCCCGGTTCCGGCTGCTCGATCGTGCTGAGCAAGGGCATGACCGCGATGACACCCGGCACGCTCAAGGGCGTCCAGCTGGTCGTCAAGGACCTGCCGAAGGCCAGGGCCGAGCTGATCGAACGCGGCATGGAGGTCGGCGAGATCCAGGTGTTCGGCAAGGAGGGCCCGCGCCCGATGCAGGAGGGAGACGACCTCAACAACGTCGGCTTCGTGTTCTTCGAAGACCCCGACGGCAACGGCTGGGCCATCCAGCAGATCACCGCCCGCGACTGACCAAAGCCCCACCGCTGCTTGAAAACTCCACACAGAGCCCGCACTCGCCCCCGCGGGGCTTGCCCCAGGCATCGTGTCGTCCATCTGTGCACGCGTGTCGTCCATCCAGGTACGCGTGTCGTCCGCCTGGGTACGCGTGTCGTCCGTTGGCTCACGACCCTCGCGGACCTGGCCGAACTCACCGCGCGAGCGGCAGGGTCACGGTGAACGCGGCCCCGCCTTCGGGAGCGGGGCCCGCGGTCAGCGTGCCGCCCATCCTGGTCACCAGGCCGTGGGCGAGCGCGAGCCCGATCCCGGAGCCGACCGGCCGCTTGCCCCGGTACTTCTGGTTGAGCACGCCGCGATCGAAGGCCACCGGGTAGTCCTCGGCGGCCAGGCCAGGCCCGCCGTCGCGCACGGCGAGCCTGGCCTGCCCGTCGACGGTCAGCGCGAGCACGATCGGCGCACCGGCGGGCGTGACCCGCAGCGCGTTCTCCGCCAGCCCGTCGATGACCTGCCGCAGCCGCCGCGGATCGGCCACCACGTGCACCGGATGCGGCGGGACGAGCGTTTCGAGCGCCACGTCCCGTGCGGCGCACCGCAGCCGCCAGACCTCGGCGCAGTCGGTGACCAGCGCGACCAGGTCGAGTCCGGTCAGGTCGAGCCGGAACTCGTCGGCGCCCAGCCGCGCCAGGTCGAGCAGATCGCTGACCAGACGTTCGAGCCGCTGGGCCTCCCGCTGGATGGTGTCGCCCGCCCGTCGCGCGTCCTCGCCCTCGGCGACCCCGTCGGCGATGGCCTCGGCGAACCCGTTGACGGCGGTCAGCGGGGTGCGAAGTTCGTGGGAAACCGAGAGCAGGAACTCCCGCTGCCGCGCTTCGCTGTAGCGCAGCGCGTCGGCCAGCTCGTTGATCGAGGTCGCCACCTCGGCCACCTCGGCGGGACCCTCGATCGGCACCCGCAGGTCCCGCCGCCCGCCCCGCATGCCCGCCGCCACGGCGGCGGCGTGCCGCAACGGACGCGACAGGACCCGGCCGAGCACGAACCCGGCGAGCGCGGCCACCAGCAGGCCGATGCCCAGCGCGATCAGGATGTTCCTGATCAGCTTGCGCAGCGTCAGATCCTCGGCGTGTGCTGGCTGGACCAGCGCGAAAGTCGCGCCTGGGCCGACCGAGCGGACCTCGACGAGGAACTGCTGGCCGTCGACGGTCACCTGTTGCGAACGCGCGGCCGACTCGGTCAGCCCGGCCTTCACCGCGGCCCGGCCTGCCAGCGGGTCGTCGCTGACCGGCTGGCCGTTCGGGCGTTGCAGGACGATCGAGATCCCTTGCCCGCGCACCACCTTCGTGAGCTGGCCGTTGCGCAGGCGCTGGATCGGCAGCGCGCCTTCGAACTGGCTGGCCAGCACATCGGCCTGTGCCGCCAGCGACTGCTGCAGCACGTCCCGGCTGGCCGAGTTGACCAGCCGCGCCGCCACCAGCCCGGCGACGACCACGGCCACGCCCGCGACGGCGAGACAGACCACGGTGATGCGCACTGCGAGCGAGGTGCGGCGGCTGGGCGTAGTCATCACTTGTCCGCCGAGTAGCCGATGCCGCGGACCGTCCTGATCGGACTGTGGCCGCCGAGTTTCGCCCGCAGCTGGGCGATGTGCACGTCCACCGTGCGGGTTCCCGCGGACGCGGCGTACCCCCACACGGAACTCAGCAGCTGCTCGCGCGCGAACACCTGGCCCGGATGGCGTAGCAGGTGCGCGAGCAGGTCGAACTCCGTCGAGGTGAGCCCGATCTCGGCCTCACCGGCCCAGGCCCGGCGCTGGGTCAGGTCCACGCGGACGCCGCCGGCCGAGTAGACCTCGGACAGCGGCGTCGCGGCGGCGGCCCGCCGCAGCACGGTGCGGACCCGGACCGCGAGTTCGCGGGGGCTGAACGGTTTCGTCAGGTAGTCGTCGGCGCCGATCTCCAAGCCCAGCAGGCGGTCCAGCTCGTCGTCGCGCGCGGTCACGAACAGCACCGGCGTCCAGTCGCCCGCCGCACGCAGCGCCTTGCAGATCTCCAGTCCGTCCATTCCGGACAGTCCGATGTCGAGCACGATGGCGACCGGCTTCAGCCTGCGCACCGCGGCGAGCGCGGCGGCGCCATCGGACTCGACGTGGACGCCGAACCCGTCGCGCTTCAGGTACATCGCGGCGAGTTCGGCGATGGCCGCCTCGTCCTCCACGACGAGGACCAGGCCCCGTCCCTGCTGCTGCATGGCAGGCATCCTGCCAGCCCGCGTTCCGCCGTCGTCGGAACTAGCCGTCACCGGCCATGTCCGCGTCGATGCTGTCGAGCATGGCCTGGATGGCGCCCAGCTGACCCGGAGCAGTGGTCGTCTCCGTCGCCGGGCCGGAGGAGGCCTCGTCCTGGCAGGCCGCGCACCCGAACACGGCCAGCAGGGTCACCGCCACCGCGGCGGCCGCGCGCCTCATTTCGTCGGCCCGGTGGCCGGCTTGCAGTGCGCGGCCGTGAAGTCGTCGAGCTTCTTCTTGGCGTCGGCGAGCTGCGGCAGCCGGTCGGAGCGCTTCTTGGCACGCTCGTCGAGCTGGGCGGCGCGGTCGTTGTGGTTCTTGGCACGCTGGTCCTGGGCGCGGGCCTTCAGGTTCGCCACCGAGCCGCGGATCTCCGGGCCGCCGTTGATCCGCTCGGTCGCCTTGGTGGTGCGAGCGGTCAGCTTCGGGATCCAGGTGCCGCAGACGGCCTGGGACTCCTCGGGGCTGAGCGTGATCGGCGCGACCGGAGCCGGGGTGGTCTGCGCGGACGCGAGCGGCGCGATGGCCACCAGCCCGATCGCCACCCCGCTGCCCGCCAGCGCCAGCCTGCGCGTCCAGCTGGTCAGTTCCATCGTTGCTCCTCGAGTTCGGGTCACCGGCTCGTTGCCGGTAGGACAGAACTCTGGCCGCCACGTGTTCGAGCGGTGTGGGAGCAATGTTCGGGTTAGGTAAGGGCTTCGCGGGCGTACCCGTCGAGGAAACGGTCCATCGCCGCCGTGACGCCCGCGACGTCGCCGGTGGTGACCAGATCGAGCAGCAGCCCGCGCGTCACGGCGAGCCCCAGCCGGGCGTGGCTCTCCCGGTCGGCCTCGTCGACGCCCAGCCTGCCGAGCAGCTCGGCCATCGGCGCCAGCCAGTCGTCGATGATCCCGTCGAGCATCGTCGTGGTGCCCGGCCTGCCCTGCAGCGCCTGGCCGTAGAGCTCGAAGAACAGCCTTTCGTTGTGGCGCAACGCTTCGCCGGTGAGATGCCGCCAGAACTCGCGGGCGATCTCGAGCGGTGGCCGGTCCGCGCCGAGGTCCAGCCCGGCGAGCACCGCGCGCTGGCGGGCTTCGACCTCCCGGACGACCTCGACGAGCAGGCCCTCCTTCGAACCGAAGTGATAGATCAGCATCCGGTGGCTGGTGCCGATCGCCGTGGCCAGCGTGCGCAGGCTGAGATCGCCGACCCCGTTACGGGCCACGTGGTCGATGGCGGCTTCGAGCAGCTTGCGTTTCGGATCCGGCACCACTGCTTCCCTTGCCTCGCGGGTGAACCAGATGGTACATGTACCACATGGTTCAGATTTCGGCGCGAGCGCATGCGCGGGCGGCACCGGCCGTCGTCTACGCGCTGCTCCGCGATGGCGCGAGCTGGCCGGACTGGTCGCCGCTCGGGGCGTTCGAGCTGCTCAGGGAGGGGGAGACGGAACGCGAAGGCGTCGGCGCGCTCCGCCTCTTCCGCACCGGGGGCGTCAAAAGCCGGGAGGAGATCGTCGAGCTGGTCCCGGACCGGCGGCTCAGCTACGAGCTGCGTGGCGGGCTCCCGCTGCGCGACTACCGGGCCGACGTCGACCTCACGCCGCGTGACGGGGGCACGGACATCCACTGGCACTCCGGGTTCGAGCCCAAGATCCCCGGCACCGGCTGGTTCTACCGCTGGTTCCTCGGCCGGGTGCTGCGGCGGATGGCCGAAACCCTCGCGGCGCGGGCGGGAGCGGCGGCCCCATAAGCTAGCCCCATGTCAGCGCCACGACGGGGAACGACCGGCCGTACCCAGGAGGAACG
Source organism: Amycolatopsis xylanica (assembly GCF_900107045.1). Classification (GTDB taxonomy): domain Bacteria; phylum Actinomycetota; class Actinomycetes; order Mycobacteriales; family Pseudonocardiaceae; genus Amycolatopsis; species Amycolatopsis xylanica. The sequence continues at coordinate 320,472 of NZ_FNON01000004.1, read as the reverse complement.
CAGTTCGGCCATGCGCCTGCGGCTGCTGGACGCCACCATCGACTGCCTGGTCGAGTACGGCTACGCGGGCACCACGACCACCAAGGTCGCCGACCTCGCCGGCGTCACCAGGGGCGCGCAGGTGCACCACTTCCCGACCAAGACCGACCTGGTCACCTCGGCGATCCGGCACCTGGCCGCGAAACGCACCGAAGTCGCGATGGCCGAGCTGGACCGGCTCAAGGCGTCGGCCGATCCGATCGGGGACGCGCTGCAGCTGCTGTGGGAGATGCACCAGGGCCCGGTGTTCTCCGCGACCGTCGAGCTGTGGGTCGCCTCGCGCACCGACGACGAGCTCCGGCGGCAGATGGCGGCCGTCGAACCGATCGCCACCAGCAGCCTGGTCGACTTCGGCAAGGCGCTGATGCCGGAGTACGCCGGGCACCCCGAGTTCCTGCACGCGGTCTACACCGCGATGGACGTGGTCCGCGGCATCCTCATCGCCAGCTGGGCGACCCGCGACCAGGCCGAGCTCGAAGCCCGCTGGGCGCGCGGGCGCGGCCACCTCCGCCTGCTGTTCGCCGGACTGCTGGAGTCGGCGGCCGCGCCACGCTGAGCCGGGCTCAGTTCACCGCCGAGGCGACGAACTCCTTGAGGGACACGGGGTCCCGCCCGATCAGCTTCCGCAGGTCCTCGCGCGGCACGTCCATCTCGCCGCGGGCGAGCGTGGCGTAGAAGTCCACGATCAGCCCGACCATGTGCTCGGGCACCCCGGCGGCCGTCAGCCCGGCCGTCGCCTGCTCGGGCGTGATCTCCTGGTAGGTGATCTCCTTGCCGGAGGCCTCCGCGATCGCCGACGCCCAGTCCGCGTAGCTGTACGAGACCGGGCCACCCAGCTCGTAGACGGCGTTCTCGTGGCCTTCGGTGGTGAGCACGACCGCGGCGGCCCGCGCGTAGTCCTCACGCGCGGCGGGTGCGAAGCGGCCGCCCTGGCTGGAGTTGGCGATCGTGCCGGTGGCCAGCGCGCCCGCGACGGTGCCCAGGTCGTTCTCGAAGTACCAGTTGTTGCGCAGGAAGGTGAACGGGATCCCGGTGGCCCTGATGGCCTCCTCGGTCGGGCGGTGCGTGTTCGCCAGCGCGATGCCGCTGGTGTCGGCGGCGGTCAGCGAGGTGTAGAGGATGTGCTTGACGCCCGCGGCCTTCGCGGCTTCGACGGCGGCGGTGTGCTGGCGCAGCCGGACCGAGTCGTCGCCGGCGGTCGAGATGATCAGCAGCTTGTCGGCGCCCGCGAACGCGGCGGGCAGCGTCTCCGGCTGGTCGAAGTCGCCGTGGCGGACCTCGATGCCCAGGTCGGCGCCCTTCCGCGGGTCGCGCACGCTGCCGACGACCTCACTCGACGGCACGCGCTCCAGCAGGTGCTTCACGATCAGCCTGCCGAGCTGCCCGGTCGCTCCGGTTACCACGATGGTCATGTCATCTCCTTGGTTCGAGGTCGTTCACCAACCCGAACCTGGCTTCAAACCCAATAATTCCTTCGGGAAAGTAATGACTTTGAGGTCTGTTACTATCTCGGGGAAAGTAAGGAGCGTGCCGTGCTGCCCAACCCGTTCGAGAAGGACTGCCCGACCCGTCAGATCCTCGACCGGATCGGTGATCGCTGGACCGTGCTGATCATCCTGACGCTGTCGGACGGGCCGCAGCGGTTCACCGACATCGGGAAGCGGGTCGAGGGCATCTCGCAGAAGGTGCTCACCCAGACCCTGCAGAGCCTGGTCCGCGACGGCATGCTCACCCGCACCGCGTACGCCGAGATCCCGCCGCGCGTCGAGTACGAGCTGACCAAGCTCGGCCGCAACCTCGCCGAAACGGTCGCCTACCTCGACCGCTGGGCGCGCGAGCACATCGACGAGGTCATCAAGGCGCGCGAGGCCTACGACGGGGTCAGCGCGTGACGAGCCCGGCTTCGTGCGCGAGCAGCCCGGCCTGGGTCCGGTTGGCGCAGCCGAGTTTCACGAGCATCCGCGAGACGTAGCTCTTCACGGTCGCCTCCGAGAGGTGCAGCCGCTTGGCGATGTCCGCGTTGGACAGTCCCTCGCCGAGGCACGCCAGCACTTCGGTCTCGCGGTCGGTCAGCGAGGCCGCGCGGCGGCGGGCGTCCTCGCCGCGCTGCGCGCTGTCGGCGCCCGCGGCCACCAGCCTGCGCGCGGCCGACGGCGAGAGCACGGTGTGCCCGTCGGCGGCCACCCTGACCAGACCGATCAGGTCTTCCGGCGGCGTCGACTTCACCAGGAACCCGGCCGCGCCCGCACGCAGCGCGCGGATGACGTAGGTGTCGGCGTCGAACGTGGTGAGCGCGACGACCGCGGGCGGGGTGGGCAGCTCGGCGATGCGCTCGATCGCGGTCAGCCCGTCGACCCCCGGCATCCGCAGGTCCATCAGCACGACCCTCGGCCGGTGCCGCACCACCATTTCGACGGCTTCGGCGCCGTCCTGCGCCTGGGCGACGACCTCGATGTCGTCAGCGGAGCCGAGGATGGTGCGCAGATGCGCGCACACCATCGGCTCGTCATCGACGACGACGACCGTGATCATGCTGAGCGCTTTCCGCTGTGGGGACATAGGCGGGCAGTATCGCACTGACCTCGAAGCCACCGCTGATCACCGGGCCCGCTCGCAGGCTGCCGCCGATCAGCTCGACCCGCTGCCGCAGTCCGGACAGCCCGGCCCCGGAGCCGCTCCCGGCGAGCACCGGGTCCGGCACGCCTTTCGGCGGCGAGTTGCGGACCTCGATGTCCAGACCATCCGGCCGGTAGCGCAACGCGAGGTCCACTTCGGAGCCCGGCGCGTGCTTGCGGACATTGGTCAGTGCCTCCTGCACCACCCGGTAGGCCGTCCGCGCGACGGTCGGCGAAAGGCCGTTCCCGTCACCGTCGACCCGCAGCCGCACCGGGATGCCGACCGACTCCGACTCGGCCACCAGCATCGCGGGATCGGGCAGCTCGACCACGGCGGGCCCGGTGGCGCCGGTGTCCTGTTCGGTGCCCCGCAGCACGCCGACCAGGTCGCGCAGCTCGTCGAGCGCGCGGGTGCCCTCGCTGCGGATGCCCTCGGCCGCGTCACGCACGGCGGGCTCCTTGGAGGACACGGTCAAGGCGCCGGCGTGCAGGACCATCAGGCTCAGCCGGTGCGTCACGACGTCGTGCATCTCGCCGGCGAGCCGCCTGCGCTCCTCGGCTCGCGCCTGCTCGGCGAGCAGATGCTGCTCGCGTTCGGCGCGTTCGGCGCGATCACGCAGCGAGCGCAGCAGATCCCGGCGGGCCTGCAGGTACAGCGACCCCAGCGCCGGCAACGCGGTGCTGGCCAGCCCGAACGGGATGACCGCCCAGCTCGGATGCCAGAACCGGGTGCTCAAGACCATGAAGATCCCGGTGAGGATGAGCAGCGACCGGCGGTCGAGCACGCGCACCAGCACGCAGAGCAGCACCGAGGTGATGGTCGGCACGGTCGCCAGGCTGATCGGATGTTCGGGCACGAACAACCCGGGCGCCAGCTCGTCGGAGAGGAGCATCAACGTGGCGCCCGTCAGCACCAGGCCCGCGACGATCCTCGGGTAGCGGAAGGCGAAGATCAGGGACAGATCGAGCGGGATCTGCAGCAGGAACAACGCGTAGGGACCGGCCCAGCCCGTCGTCGGCTCGTTGAGCGAAGCCATCAGCGCGTCGAGCCCGGCGAACACGAACGCGGCCACCACGAGCCAGATGTGGTCGCTCTTGGTCGGCGCCGGTCCGCAGGTCACGCGCCCACGGTAGTCACCGGCGGCCGGTGCGGTGGGCGGAAAACCCCTTTCGCGTGGCCGGGAGTCGACGAAAGTTGCGGGTGCCCTGGATGTGGGCGACTTTCGTCGACGCGGTTGCCCACCTTGATCCGTTACGCGGTGCGGCCCCGATGCCGTGGACTGAGCGCCATGAACGGGATCCACACCTTCGCCAGGTGGCCGGTGCTCGCCATCGCCGCAGTGGCGGGTGTGGTGCTGCTGCTGACCAGCGGGCGCTACGGGCACGGCTTCGACGAGGCCTACTTCCTCGTCGCCGGTCGAGATCACTTGAACTGGGGGTATTTCGACCAGCCGCCGCTGATCCCGTTGCTCGCGGGCGGGCTGGACAGCCTGTTCCCGGGGAACCTGGTCGTGCTGCGGCTGCCCATGACGCTCGCCGCGATGGGCGGGATCGTCGTCACCGCGCTCATCGCCCGCGAGCTGGGCGGCCGCCGCGCGGCCCAGGTGATGGCAGCCGCGGCGTACGCGTGCAGCAGCGCGCTGATCATGAGCCACTGGATCGCGACCTACGCGCTGGATCCGGTCCTGTGGACGGTGATCGTGTGGCTGGTGGTCCGCTGGGTCCGCGTGCGGGACGACCGCCTGCTGCTCCTCGCCGGTGTGGTCACCGCGATCTCACTGCAGACCAAGTTCCTGATCCCGGCGTTCTGGGTGCTGCTGGCGCTGAGCGCGCTCGTGCTCGGGCCGCGCGACCTGCTCCGCAGGCCGATGCTGTGGGCGGGCGCCGCGATCGCGGTCGCCGTCACGATCCCCAACCTGGTGTGGCAGGCACGCAACGGCTGGCCGTACGCGCACATGAACGAGGTCGTGAAGGCCGAGTTCCCCGGTGTGGTGCCCTTCCTGCGCGACGGCCTGCTCGGCGCGGGTGTCGGGATCGGCGTGCTCGCCTTCCTCTACGGGCTGTGGCGGTTGCTGCGGTCACCGGACCTGCGCCCGTACCGGTTTCTCGGCGTGACGATGATCGCGCTGATCGTCGCCTTCCTGCTCGCGCAGGGCCGGTCGTACTACCTGATCGGCATCTACGCGCTCCCGTTCGCCGCCGCGGCGGCCGAACTCGAACGCCGTCGGCTGGTCCGCTGGTGGAAAGCCGTCGCCTGGCCGGCTTTCGTGCTGTCGGCCGTGGTCACGGTAGCGGCACTGCCGATCTACCCGGCCTCCACAGTGGACAAACTGCCCACGAGTTTCGGCATCGTCACGCTCGGCACGTCCTTCGCGGGCGGCGAGCTGCCGGTGGCGCAGCTGGCCGAAACCGTGGACGGGATCTGGGCGTCGATGCCACCGGAAGAACGTGCGCACACGGCGGTGTACGCGGAGATCTACCCGTTCGCCGCGGCGGTCGAACGGGACGGCAGGGCGCACGGCATCGATCGTGTCTACAGTGGACACCGAGGCTACTGGTACTTCGGCGCGCCGCCGGAATCAGCGGACTCCGTGCTGTTCTTCGGCTTCGACCCGGGCTTGCTCAAGCCGCATTTCGCCACGATGACGCCGGTCGTCGACGGACTCGTCTGGCGCTACACCGGGAAACTGGCACCATGGAAGCAGATCTGGCCGCTCTTGAAGCGGCAATGAGGGGAACATGATGAGGGAATTGTCCTTGCCTGCCCAGGCTTATCTGCTGGCGCTGAACGTCGAGAGCCACCGCCTGCCCGATCGGCAGCGTGCCGGGTATCTGATCCGCGCGGCGGCCCTGACCGACCTGCTCACACGCGGGCGGCTGGCCGACGACGACGGCGTGGTCGTGCCGGCGGCTCGCGGCGCCACCGGTGATGTCGTGCTCGACGACGTCCTCGCCCAGATCGCCGAGCATCGGCCCGCGAAGTGGAAGACCTGGATCCGCCGTGACTTCCGCGGCACGCTGGCGGCGGTCGAGGCCCAGCTCGAAGCCGCTGGCATCGTCCGCGTCGACCATGCCCGGGTGCTGGGTTTGTTCCCGAGCACCCGGCCGGTCGTGCTCGACACGGCGCTGGTCGAGAACCTGCGCGCCCGGATCATCGAGGCCGTGCGCGGTCCGAAGCCCGTCCACGAGGTCACCTCGGCGGACGCGGCGCTGGCCTCGCTCGTCGCGGCGATCGAGCTCAAGAGCGTGCTCAGCGGCCGCGAAAGGCGGCAGAACCGGGCCAGGCTGGACGCGCTGGCCGAGCAGGGCGGGGCGGCGGTTCCCGCGCTGCGCAAGGTTTTCCGTGACCTGCGCGCGGTGCGGGCGAGCGCCGCGAGCTCGGGTGGTAGTGGCGGTTAAGCCTCGAAAAGCCGGTCCAGGTGGTAATCGAGCAGCGCCACCGCCTCGGCCGGAGTCCGCTGCCCGAGCAGGATGCTGGTGCCTTGCGCGTCGGCGAGCGCCCACAGGATCTCGGCCTCACGGTGGGGGTTCCGTTCCGGGGAGACCTCGCCGGACGACTGCGCCCGCCGGATCTGGTCGGCGAAGAACTCGAACAGCTTCGGCAGGTTCTCGGTGTAGACCTCGGCCATCGACGGGCTGGCGAGCGCGCGGATGAAATAGGCGACGCCGACCAGCCATTCGCTGGTGCTGCGGTCGTCGGTCGGGATGATCTCCACCAGGCAGGCGCGCAGGATCTCGCGGGGCGCCGGCGAGTCGCCCGCCGAGGCCAGGCTCGCGGTGATCCGCTGCTCGCGCACGTCGTCTTGATACTGCAGGGCGTACAGCAGCATCTCGTCCTTGGTCTTGAAGTAGTGCTGCACGGCGCCCATCGACACACCCGCCTCGGTGGCGACGTGCCGCAGGCTCACCGCTTCGAGCCCTTCGCGCGCGGTGAGGCGCAGCAGCGCTTCGGCGATCTGGCCGCGGCGCTGTTCGTGGTCAACCTGCTTCGGCACCCGGCCTCCGGTATGTTTACGATGCGATCGCATTGTAAACGAATCTCGGGGGTATGCGATGACGGACACGGTGCGGCTACGGCCGCCGACCCATTCACTGGACCGGCGGGTGCTGGGCTGGTGGCGGATCCACGGCCTGATCTGGTTCGGCCCGCCGGTGCTGGCGCTGGTGGTGCTCGGCCTGCTCATCCCGCCGGCACGGGGTTGGCTGCTCGCGCCCGCGCTGGTGGTCGCGGTGCTCGGCGCGGCGTGGATCCTGCTGATGCCGATGTGGTGGTACCGCGTGCACCGCTGGGAGGCGACGGAAACCGCGGTCTACACCCGCACGGGGTTCTTCTTCCAGGAGTCCAGGGTGGTCCCGCTGTCGCGGATCCAGACGGTCGACACCCTGCGCGGCCCGCTGCAGCAGGCGTTCAAGCTGGCCACGGTCACCGTGACCACGGCGTCGGCCAGGGGACCGGTCAAGATCTCCGGCCTCGATCGCGAGCTGGCCGATAACCTGGCCGAGCGGCTCACCGAGACCACCCAGGCCACCCCGGGGGACGCGACGTGAGCGAGTGGCTGACCCTGGATCGCCGGACCGTCCGGGTTACGGCGCTGACGTTCGCCGGGCTCGCGGTCGCCTCCGGGATCCCCGCCGTCCTCGCGCTCGCGGACGGCCTTTCCCTCGGCATCGCACTGCTCATCGTGGTGCCGTCCGCGTTGCTCGTCGTCGGCGCGACGGCGCTGCTCGACCTGCTGCGCTGGCAAGCCACCCGCTACCGCCTCACCGAGCAGCGCCTCGAGAAGCGCTTCGACCTGGTGCTCAAAACCCAGAAGTCGTTGCCCCGTGAGCGAATCCGCAGCGTCGACCTCACCGCGAATCCCTTGCACCGCCTGTTCGGCCTCGCGGTCCTCACCATCGGCACCGGACAGCACGAGGGCTCCGAAAACGCCCGCCTCAAGCTCGACCCGCTGACCAGGGCCGACGCCGAACGCCTGCGCGTCGAGCTCCTGCACCGCGAACAACCGGCCGAGCGGCCGGCGGACGGCTCGATTGCCAAGCTCGACTGGGGCTGGATCCGCTACGTCCCGGCCTCGTTCCTCGCGCCCACGCTGGGACTCGCGGCCGTCGGCGCCGTCTTCAAGGTCGCCGACTGGTTCCACGCCGGGGGCGGCGTGGTCCACTGGGCGATCGGCCTGTTCGGCGAGCTGCCGCTGGTCGTGTCGATTCTCATTCTCGCGGTGCTGATCTGGGTGCTCGGCGTGATCGGCGCGATGGGCCTGTTCGTCGAGATGTGGTGGGACTTCCGCCTCGAACGCGAGCCTGGCGGCACCCTCCGCGTCCACCGCGGCCTGTTCACCACCCGCTCGATCTCCCTCGAGGAGAAGCGCCTGCGCGGCGTCGAGGTGGTCGAGCCGATCGGCAACCGCCTCTCGGGCGCGGCCAGGGTCGACGCCATCGCGACCGGCATGCGCAAAACCGACGACAACGACAAGACCGACTACCACACGCTCCTGCCCGCGGCCCCGCTCGCGCTGGCCAACGAGGTGGCCGCCACCGTGCTCGACGAGCCCGTTTCGCCCACGGTCTCGGCCCGGCTCACCGGCCACCCCGAAGCCGCCAGAGGCAGGCGCCTGCGCTGGTGGCTCGGCTCGGTGCTCGTCGTGCTGGCGACATTGACGCTGCTGGGCGTCCTGCTCACGGACGTGCTCCTCATCATCGCCGGAGCACTCGCGGTCCCACTTATCCCGCTCGCGGTGGCGCTCGCGCTCGACGCCTACCGCAACCTCGGGCACGGCCTCACCGGCGAGTACCTGGTGAGCAGGCACGGAGCCATGCGCCGCAGCACGGTCGCCCTGCAGCGCACCGGCGTCATCGGCTGGACGATCAAGCAGTCGATCTTCCAGCGCCGCAAGGGCCTGCTCACCCTGGAAGCGACCACGGCGGCGGGCAGCGGCGGCTACTCGGTCTACGACATCGGCGAGCCCGACGGCATCGCGTTCGCCGACCAGGCGGTCCCGGACCTGCTCACCCAGTTCCTCGAAACATCGGCCGTCACCGACAGGTCCCGCGTCTAATTTGGACGCATGGACTTCGCCGCACTGCACCGGCCGGGACACCCGCTGCTCCTGCTCAACGTCTGGGAATTCGGTCTCGCCGCTCACCTCGTGGCGCAAGGCCTCCCCGCGGTGGGCACGACCAGCCTCGGTGTCTCGGCCGCGGCGGGACAGCCTGACGGCGCTCCCCAAACCCGCCACCACACCGTCGCACTGGCGGCGTCCCTCTGCACCCTCAACGCCTTCGTCAGCGTCGACCTGGCCGACGGCTTCAGCGAAGACCCCGCCGAAGTCGCGGCACTCGCCCAGGAACTGGCGGCACTCGGCGTCGCGGGCATCAACCTCGAGGACGGCCGCCCAGACGGCTCACTGGTCGACCTCGACCACCAGCGCGCCAAGATCCGCGCGGTCACCACCCAGGCGCCCACGCTCTTCGTCAACGCCCGCACCGACACCCACTGGCTCACCGACAATCCTCCCTCGGTCGACGAAGCCCTCGCCCGAGCCCACGCCTACGTCGAAGCGGGAGCCTCCGGCATCTTCATCCCAGGCCTCAAAGCCCCCTCGGACATCGAAGCCGCGTCCGCCGCCCTCGACGTCCCGCTGAACGTCCTTTTCCAGCCCGGCAAAACCCTGTCCGACCTGGCCTCCCTGGGCGTTGCCCGAGTCAGCCTCGGCTCTCTGTCCTACCGCGTCGCACTGGCAGCCGCCGCCGACTCGGTACTCGCCGTCGCCGAAGGCCGCGACCAGTCGGTTGCCCCACCCTCGTACCCGGAGGTCGTCGCGCTCCTGCCCAGCTGACAAAGATCGCCCGCCTCCAGCCAGAATTCCGCCCGTGCCCGAGCCGCCGCCGGATCGGGCTGTCCGATCTCTTGTGCGTTGTCGTCTTGGTCGCGGAGCACCCACGGGTACCTGGCCGTGGGTGTCGCCTCAAGCAACCATTTGCGGCCACGCCAAGTGATTTGATACAGCGTCCGATCCAGGATCAACCAACGAGCCGTGCTCACGGACCGAAGCTAGAACCGGCTCAGTGGCTGGAGCTACTTTCAGTCGCCCATTCACATGAAGTCGTCGCGTACCGCAAGGAGAAATGCGCGGGCGCGTTCCCCGGTCAATGCCCGTTCACGGAAGAACTCGAAGAGATTCTGATGGTGCTGCACGTCTCTGGGATCGCGTAGCACCATCTCGCCCGAGAAGAGTTCGGCCACGACGAACCTGTCGTCGTAGATGATGAACGTGTTGAGCGCCGCACCCGGGATCTCGGCGGACTGCGGAATGATCGCGAGATCGATGTTCGGACGCGCCGTGAGTTCGGCCATGTGAGCGCATTGCCGCGCCATGACCTCCCGATCGGCCCGTCGCCATCGGACCGCCTGTTCGGTCAACACGAAGAGAAACCGGCGCGACTCGTCGTTCAACACGGTCTGCCGCTCCAGCCTGCCTCGCAATGCCTTCTCGACGTTGGTGCCGGGGCTGGTGGCGACGACAGGGGTGACCGCGGCCCGCGCGTAGTCGGGAATCTGAAGTAAGCCGCTGGGAATCGCGGGCAGGAACAATCGTTGGGTGGTGCACGATTCGGCCAGCGCTTTGAGCTCGATCTGCTTACGCCACAGCCCGGTTTCCGCCATCGTTCGCCACGAGACGTGTTCGATGTTCGCTCGCCGTGCGATCGAGATCAGCTCGCGCGCGACGTCCGCGGGAACGTCCAGCGCCGTGAGCATCCGCTCGACATCGAGCGCCGTCGGCAGCACCTTGCCCGACTCGATCCGGCTGATCTTGGACTGGGACATGGCACAGCGAACGGCAAGCCTCTCACCGGAGAGGCCGGCCGCTTTGCGAAGCCTGCGGAGCGAGGTCGCCAGATTGGGATCGGCTTGCCTGCCCTCAGAATCGGTAGTCAACGAAAGGTATGGTCTCCGACAACGCGAGATCACGCCAGTGTAAGTACGTTCCCAGTTCGGCCGGGTCGGCCAGCTCGCGGCCACGTAGGGTGCCGTCCGCGTTGAAGTTGAGCAGCGCGACCGTCGATTCGTCGAAAAGCCAGAAGTCCTGGTCCGGCCATGAGGGCGGGTGCTCGGTGACATCCGCTATCCGGTAGTCCTCACCCGCGGCCACGTTGCCGGGCACGCCCCATGACATCAGGTATCGCGTGTAGTCAGTGAACGGACGCTTGACCACTTTCGCCCGTTGGATGGTCTTCCCGGAAGCGGTGGTCTGCCGTACGTAGGCGGTCCAGTTCGCGTTGTGCCCTTCTGGTTTCGGCTCTCCTGCCAGGAAACGCGCCAACCCGGCCTGCTCGTTAGGCATGGTGTAGGTCTGATGGGTCTCCAACCGGAACGCGGAGCGCTCGAAATTCTGGAAGAGCGCGCCCATTTCCTCACCGGACAGGATCACGCCAAGCCTTTCTGTAGTTCCGAGAGCGCGCTTCGCAGCACCTCCAGTGGCAGTTCCACGGCTTGTTCTCCTGGCCCGAGCCGGAGTCCGCGCGCCGTGGTCACCGTAGCCCCTTGAAAGACGGCGGTTCCGCGATCGGACAAATAGACGGCTGGGCAATCGGTGGTCTCGCACTCGTCAGATACTCTGCGTAGCTCCATGGTCGCAGTCTCGCCACGTGGTGGTGCCGGGGCAAGCGACTGGCCTACTCCAGTCGCGCATTCGCATAAACCGGTGGCGCGTTCCGGGATGCTGGAGGCATGACGAGTACCCGCAGTGCTTTCGGAGCCGAGTTCGCCGTCCCCGCCGGATATCTCAACAGCCCCAGCATCGGCATCCCGCCTGCCCACGTGGCCGAAGCGGTCGCCGAGACCGTCGCGCGCTGGAGCCGGGGCGAGACCAAGCCGCCGGACTTCGACGAAGCCGTCGCCGTCGCCCGTGCGGCGTTCGGGCAGCTCGTCGGGGTGCCGGGGGAGTGGGTCGCGAGCGGGGTCTCCGTCGCGCAGCTCATCGCCAACGTCGCGTCCGGGCTCAAGGACGACGCGAAAGTGCTTGTGGCCAAGGGGGACTTCACGAGCGTCACGTTCCCGTTCGCCGCTCAGGCGCATCGAGGCGTCACGGTGACCGAAGTGGACTTGGCGGAGTTGCCGGGCAAGGTCGACGGCTACGACCTTGTCGCCGTCAGCGTCGTCCAGTCGGCCGATGGCGCGATCGTCGATCTCGAGAAGCTGCGCGAGGCGGCCGAAGCCACGGGCGCGAGCGTGCTGCTCGACGCCACGCAGGCGCTCGGCTGGCTGCCGCTCGACCTGGGCTGGGCGGACTGGGTGGTCGGCGCCGGGTACAAGTTCCTGTTGTCTCCCAGGGGTTCCGCGTGGCTGTCCGTGCACCCGCGGGTGCACGAGCGGACGTTGCCCGTGAACGCCAACTGGTACGCGGGTGAGGATCCTTGGCAGTCCGTCTACGGGCTTCCGTTGCGGCTGGCCGGGGACGCGCGGGCTTTCGATCTTTCGCCGGTGTGGTTCGCGCAGGTCGGGGCCGCGGTCGCGTTGCCCTATCTGGCCTCTTTGGACCTGGCGGCGGTGCGGGCGCACAACGTCGGGCTCGCCGACACGCTGCTGACCAAGCTCGGGCTGCCGGAGCGGGGCACGGCGATCCTCGCGCTCGACGGCGACGCGGCCCGGTTCGCCGAGGCGGGGGTGGTCGCGAGCGTGCGCGCGGGCAAGGTACGGGTCGGCTTCCATCTGTACAACGACCTCGGGGATGTGGAGCGGGTTCTGCACGCCATCGGGTGACGAACTACCGTGTGGACCCGTGGTTGGTGCACCTTTTTCGCCCGGGATGGGCGACACGGCTCCGCTGAGGCGGGTCGAGCCCGCGAAAAGCCCGGTCAGCCCGGTCCTCAAGGGGGCGGGACTGGTCGGGATCGCGTTGGTGTCGGGGTTGGTCTGGTGGCTGATCCGGCACGAGCCGGCGGAGCCGGTGGCCGAGCCGCCCGGCAAGTCCGCCGGCGAATTCCAGTTCGCCGTCGCGGAAAGCCCGCAGGTGGCGACCGACTGTGAGGCGCACTCGTACTCGAAGACCAAGGAGTTCTTCGCCGAGCACATGTGCACCCGGCTTTCGCGCGCGCTGTACACGACCACCGCGGGCGGCGCGAAGGCGTTGGTCTCGGTCGTGCTGGTCACCATGCCCGACGGCGAACAGGCGCAGGAGCTCAAGAAGCTCACCGACCGCGACGGCACCGGCAACGTCGACGACCTCGTCAAGGACGGCACGGCCAAGATCCCCAACGCGCCCAAGGTCTACAAGGCCAAGTACGACTCGCACGTGACCGGCAACGAGGTCGCCATCGTGATGGCCGACTTCTTCGACGGCCACAAGGACGACCCGCTCCTCAAGCGCATCACCACCGACGCACTGAGACTCGCGGGCACCCTCCGCCAGTAGGTCACGAAAGCCCGAAAGCCACTTTCGTCAGATGAGACCTGGCGAAAGTGGCTTTCGGGCTTTCACTCACGAGACCAGGAGGGCGGCGGGCTTCAGGCCCGACTGGGCGCGCCAGGGGGTGCCCCGGCGCGAGGCCGTGACGAGGGCCTGGGTCGCGGTGTCGCGCATGGCACCGTCCGAGTGCTCGACCACCGAACGCCACGCGCTCGCCACGTCGCCCTCGGCCGAGGCGACCACGGCCATCGCCGAGGCCTGGTCGGTCACCGGCTTCGGCGGGACGTAGGCGGCTTCGGGACCGCGCGGGGCCGCGCCAGCGGCGGTGAGCGTGCGCTCGCAGAAGTCACGGCGCTTGACGTGGTCGGCGGAGCCCTCCGCCACCGCCTTGCTGAAGTCACCCGGGAGGAACGCGCTGACCAGCCCGTACACCCAGATCGCGGCGTGCTCGGCGGCCAGTGCCTGCTGCAGCGCGTCGATCGTGTCCTTGCCCGCTTCGGCCGTGGTCAACGGGGCCGCGTCGTCGCCGGGGCCGAGCGCGGACGGCTTGAGCTTCTGCAGTGCCGCGCAGTCGGCGATGATCGAGGCCAGGATGCCAGCGCGGAAGCGGCTCTCCGTCGGCAGGAGCTGGGCAGCCTGCGCACGGGCGGTGGCCAGGCGCTGCTTGAGGCCCGCCATGCCCTCGGGGGCGGTCACGGGCGTGACCGCGGACTTGGGGCGGTTGAGGCGGTCCACTTCGGACTGGAGGGCGCGGGCGTGCGCCTCGCGGGCCGTGGCGACCTCCTTGGCCGCCTCGTCCTCCGAGGCCAGTGCCTGCGCGGCCGCCGCGTCGGCCTTGGCCTGCTCGAGCAGCGGGACCAACGGGTCGGGGGCATCCGCGTACCCGGGGCCGCACGCCGCCACGAGAGGCACCGCCAGCAACGCCGAACGCAGGAGCAGTCGCCTGCTGAGCTCACTCGATCTACCGGTCACGCCGACCCATCCTGCCAGTAGACGCCGACGCCCCGCCGCTAACACGTTCGTAAACACCTACCGGATAAGCTTGACGACCTACGTGACCATCGGTGAACAGGAGAGCTCCACGTGCCCAACGAACTCGCCGGCCGGCTGGAGCCGATAGTGGCCCAAGCCGTCACGGCCGCGGGCTTCGACCTCGACTCGTTCGAGGTCCAGCAAGCCGGCCGCCGTCAGCTGGTCAAGGTCGTCGTCGACGGCGACGACGGGGTGGGCTTGGACGAGGTCGCCGAGATCAGCCGCGCGGTGTCGGCCGCGCTCGACGAGAACGAGCACGTGCTGGCCAGCGCGTACACCCTCGAGGTCACCTCGCCCGGCCTCGACCGCCCGCTCGCGCGGCCGCGGCACTGGCGCCGGGCGAAGTTCCGCCTGGTCAAGGTGACCCCCAAGGAAGGCGCCGAGTTCATCGGCCGGGTCGGCCACTCCACCGAGGAGTCCGCCCGCCTGCTCGTCGACGGCAAGCTCCGTGACGTCGCGTACGCGCACGTCGCCAAGGCGGTGGTCGAGATCGAATTCAAGCAGCCGCCCGTTGAAGACCTGAAACTTCTGGAAGCGGACGCTTCCGGCATGATCGACGCCGCTGAGACCGGGGCGAAGGAGGAGCCGAAGTGAACGTCGACATCGCCGCGCTGCGTGCGATCGAGCGGGACAAGGACATCCCCTTCGAAACGGTCATCGACGCCATCGAGACCGCGCTGCTGACCGCGTACAAGCACACCGAGGGCCACCAGCCCCACGCCAAGATCGACATCGACCGCAAGAGCGGCCTGGTCCGTGTGCTGGCCCGCACCTTCGACGAGACCGGTGAGGTCGCGGAGGAGTGGGACGACACCCCCGAGGGCTTCGGCCGGATCGCGGCCACCACCGCGCGGCAGGTCATCCTGCAGCGCCTGCGCGACGCCGAGCACGAGCGCACCTTCGGCGAGTTCGCGGCCAAGGAGGGCGAGATCATCGCCGGGGTGATCCAGCGTGACGCCCGCGCCAACGCCCGCGGCATGGTCGTCATCCAGGTCGGCGAGGTCGAGGGCGTGCTGCCGTCGGCCGAGCAGGTGCCCGGCGAGTCCTATGAGCACGGCAGCCGGATCAAGGCCTACGTGGTCGGCGTCTCGCGCGGCAACCGCGGCCCGCAGATCACCTTGTCACGGACGCATCCCAATCTGGTGCGCAAACTGTTCGCGCTCGAGGTCCCGGAGATCGCCGACGGCACCGTCGAGATCGCCGCGGTGGCGCGCGAGGCGGGCCACCGGTCCAAGATCGCCGTCCACTCGAAGGTCCCCGGCGTCAACGCGAAGGGCGCCTGCATCGGGCCCGTCGGCGCCCGTGTCCGCAACGTGATGAGCGAGCTCGCCGGCGAGAAGATCGACATCATCGACTACTCCGAGGACCCCGCGCGTTTCGTCGGGAATGCTTTGTCGCCCGCGAAGGTTGTGTCTGTCCGGGTGATCGACGAGCGGGCGAAGACGGCCAGGGTGGTCGTGCCGGACTTCCAGCTTTCGCTGGCCATCGGCAAGGAAGGCCAGAACGCGCGGCTCGCCGCGAGGCTGACCGGCTGGCGGATCGACATCCGCAGCGACGCGGCCGCGCCGGACGCGGAAGGCTCCCAGGACGAGGGTGACGAAGGCCACCCCGATCAGGGACGGCGCGCGGCGGTAACCGGTTCGGCTGAGTGAAGGTCGACGGGCTAGACTCACTAGTGGTTCACCTCGCGCGGCCTGCCGCACACCCCCAGCTCCGGGACAGTCCGGTGCGGACATGTGTGGGATGCCGCAAGCGGTGTGAAGCCGGCGAGTTGCTGCGAGTGATCGCGGCGGACGGACGGCTGGTCGTCGACGAACGTCGGCGGCTGCCTGGCCGGGGTGCGTGGCTGCACCCCGAGCAGGACTGCCTGACGAAAGCCGAACGTCGCCGGGCGTTCCCGAGGGCCCTCAAGGTCACCGGGGCGCTGGACGCCAGCGGCGTGCGAGACCATTTCGCGCGGTTAGCCGCGTTGAGTGCGGACGAGGGACAGCCCCGAGTCCATCAGGAATCAAGGAAGCAGGTCGACCCGTCATGAGTCAGCCGTGAAGCTGAAGCCATGAACGCGCGACAATAGGACGAGGTCGACGGGTCTGCCGCCGGCCTCCCCAGTGAGGAGAGCTGTGCCAGGCAAGGCCCGCGTACATGAGCTCGCGAAAGAGCTCGGAGTCACCAGCAAGGAAGTTCTCGCCAAGCTCAAAGAGCAGGGTGAGTTCGTGAAGTCCGCGTCGTCGACGGTCGAGGCCCCGGTGGCCCGCCGCCTCCGCGACGCGTACCCCAGCAAGGGCGGCAAGAAGCCGACCCCTGCCCCGCCGCGTCCCGCGGCACCGGCGTCCAACGGCACCCCTGCCGCCGCGCCAGCCAAGAGTGCCCCCTCGGCCCCGGCCAAGCCGGCGACCCCGGCTCCGGCCGCCGCCGCGCCCTCGGCACCCCAGGCACCTTCCGCCCCGGCATCGACCGGCCCGCGTCCCGGCGGCATGCGCCCCGGCCCGCGTCCCGGCCCGAAGCCGCCGGCGCCCGCTCCCGTCCAGGAGCCCGCACCGGTAGCCAAGGCAGAGCCCGCCGCTCCCGCGGCCAAGGCGACGCCCGCTCCGGCCGCGCCGAAGCCGCCCGCTCCGCAGCAGCCGCCCGCACAGGCGCCCGCTGCCGCGTCCGCGGCTCCGTCCACGCCGTCCGTGGTCCCGCCGAAGCCGCAGGGCCCCAAGCCCGCTGGCCCGAAGCCCGGCCCGCGTACGCCGAAGGTCGGCAACAACCCGTTCGGTGTCGGTTCCGGTGCTCCGGCCCCGCGTCCGGCCGGTCCCCGTCCGGGACCCGGTCAGTCGCAGGGTGGCGCCGGTGACCGTCCGCCGCGTCCCGGTGGCGGCGCCGGTGAGCGTCCGGCTCCGCGTCCTGGCGGTGGCCAGGGTGGCGGCAACCGGCCGACGCCCGGCAACATGCCCCCGCGCCCGAACCCGGGCATGATGCCCGGCCGTCCGGCTCCCCGTCCCGGTGGTGGACCCGCCGGTCGCGGTGGTCCCGGCGGCGCCCCGCGTGGCGGTCCCGGCGCCGGTGCCCGTGGTGGCCCCGGTGGCGGCGCTCGCGGCGGCCCCGGTGGCGGCGGCGGTGGCTTCCGTCCCGGTGGTGGCGGCGGTGGCGGTGGCGGCTTCCGTCCCGGTGGCGGCGGTCCCGGTGGTGGCGGTGGCGCCCCCGCCGGTGGCGGCGGCTTCCGTGGTGGCGGCGGCGGTCGTGGTGGCCCCGGTGGCCGCGGCGGCACCGCTGGTGCCTTCGGCCGTCCCGGTGGACCCTCGCGCAAGGGCCGCAAGTCGAAGCGGCAGAAGCGCCAGGAGTACATGGACAACATGCAGGCGCCCAGCGTCGGCGGCGTCCGCCTGCCCAAGGGCACCGGCGAGACGATCCGGCTGCCGCGTGGTGCCTCGCTGACCGACTTCGCCGAGAAGATCGACGCCAACCCGGCTTCGCTGGTGCAGGTGCTCTTCCACCTCGGTGAGATGGTCACGGCGACGCAGTCCGTGTCGGACGACATCCTCGAGCTGCTCGGCGGCGAGATGAACTACGTCGTCCAGGTCGTCAGCCCGGAGGAAGAAGACCGCGAGCTGCTCGAGACCTTCGACATCACCTACGGCGACGACGCGGGTGACGAAGAGGATCTGCGGGTCCGTCCGCCGGTCGTGACCATCATGGGTCACGTCGACCACGGTAAGACCCGCCTGCTCGACACGATCCGGAAGTCGAAGGTGCGTGAAGGTGAAGCCGGTGGCATCACCCAGCACATCGGCGCCTACCAGATCGAGGCCGAGCTCGAGGGCAACCCGCGCCTGATCACCTTCATCGACACCCCGGGTCACGAGGCGTTCACCGCCATGCGTGCCCGTGGCGCCAACTCCACGGACATCGCGGTGATCGTGGTCGCGGCCGACGACGGCGTCATGCCGCAGACGGTCGAGGCGATCAACCACGCGCAGGCCGCCAAGGCCCCGATCGTGGTCGCGGTCAACAAGATCGACAAGGAGGGCGCGAACCCGGACAAGATCCGGCAGCAGCTCACCGAGTACAACCTGGTGGCCGAGGAATACGGTGGCGACACCATGTTCGTCGAGATCTCCGCGAAGCAGGGCATCAACATCGACGGCCTGCTCGAGGCGATCCTGCTCACCGCCGACGCCACGCTGGACCTCCGGGCCAACCCGGACATGGAGGCCCAGGGTGTCGCGATCGAGGCGCACCTCGACCGCGGCCGCGGCCCGGTGGCCACCGTCCTGGTCCAGCGCGGCACGCTGCGCGTCGGCGACTCGGTCGTCGCCGGTGACGCGTACGGCCGGGTCCGCCGGATGGTCGACGAGCACAACAACGACGTCACCGAGGCGCTGCCCTCGCGTCCCGTCCAGGTCATCGGCTTCACGTCGGTGCCGGGCGCGGGCGACACGTTCCTCGTCGTCGACGAGGACCGCGTGGCACGCCAGATCGCCGAGCGTCGTTCGGCGCGCACCCGCAACGCCCTCAACGCCTCGCGCCGCAAGCGCGTCAGCCTCGAGGACCTGGATGCCGCGCTGAAGGAGACCAGCACCCTCAACCTGATCATCAAGGGTGACAACTCCGGTACCGTCGAGGCACTGGAAGCGTCCTTGATGCAGCTCGAGGTCGGCGACGACGTCGAACTCAACGTCGTCCACCGCGGTGTCGGTGGCGTCACCGAGTCCGACATCGACCTGGCGACCGCGTCCGACGCGATCGTCCTGGGCTTCAACGTCCGTGCGCAGGGCAAGGCGACCGAGCGGGCCAACCGCGAGGGCGTCGACGTCCGCTACTACACGGTCATCTACCAGGCGATCGACGAGATCGAGGCCGCGCTCAAGGGCATGCTCAAGCCGGAGTTCGAAGAGGTCGAGCTCGGCCGGGCGGAGATCCGCGACGTCTTCAAGTCGTCGAAGATCGGCACCATCGCCGGTTGCATGGTGGTCTCGGGCGAAATCCGCCGCAACGCGCGTGCGCGTCTGCTGCGGGACGGCACCGTGATCGCGGAGAACCTGCCGATCAGCTCGCTCAAGCGGTTCAAGGACGACGCCACCGAGGTCCGCGAGGGCTTCGAGTGTGGTCTGACCTTGGGCAACTACAGCGACCTGAAGGTCGGCGATCTCATCGAGACGTACGAGCAGCGCGAGAAGCCGCGCGCGTAGTGCGTTCGGTCCGGCCGGGGAGGAAGCTTCCTCCCCGGCCGGACCTTTAATAAAGATCATTTTCGGTCCGACTGATTTACCCTGATGCCATGTTCGTTGGAGCCCTCGAGCTCGACATCCTGCTCGGCGATGTCCATTCGTTGAAGCAGAAGCGATCCGTGGTGAAACCGGTGCTCGCCGAGGTGCGCAAGCGCTTCGACGTCTCGGTGGCCGAAGCGGGCCACCTCGATCTGCACCGGCGCACCCTGATCGGCGCCGCCGTCGTCGCGGCGGACGGCGCACACGTCCGGGACGTGCTCGACAGCTGCGAGCGATTCATCGCGAGCAGGCCGGAGTTCGAGCTGCTCTCCGCGCACCGCAGGCTCATCGGTCCGGACGACTAGAACCAGTTTTCGCCGTAGAAAGGAGTGCGTCGTGGCCGACCCGGCACGCGCGCGCAAGCTCGCCAAGCGGATCTCGCAGATCGTCGCGTCCGCGATCGAGCATGACATCAAGGACCCGCGCCTCGATCACGTGACGATCACCGACACGAAGATCACCGCCGACCTGCACGATGCGACCGTCTACTACACCGTCCTCGGTGAGCGGCTCGACTCCGTGCCCGACCTCGCGGGCGCGGCCGCCGCGCTCGAGGCGGCCCGCGGCGTGCTGCGCACCAAGGTCGGGCAGGGCACCGGCGTCCGGTACACGCCGACGCTGGCGTTCGTCACCGACAACATCCCCGAGGACGCCAAGCGGATCGAAGACCTGCTGGCCAAGGCCCGCGAGGCCGACGCCGAGGTCGCCAGGCTCGCTGCCGAAGCCCAGCACGCGGGCGAGGCCGACCCGTACAAGGCGCCTCGTGAGGACAACGACGACGAGCTCGCCGAGTCCGAGGAAAGCCGTAACTGACAAGGGTTTGTCCCGCCGGGGTCTGCTCCTCGGTGGCGCGGCGCTGCTGATGACCGGCAGTGCCTGCACCACCGCGCCGCCGGCACCTGAGCCGGGACCACCCGCCGAGCCGCCGCCTTCCGCACCCGCTCCGCTGACCGCTCCGGTGGTGGTGGAACGGGTGCGGTCGGCCGCTCGGGGCACCGACGTGAACCTGGTGCTGATCACGCCCGAAGGCGTCCCTGCCGCGGATTTGCCGGTATGCCTGGCTTTGCACGGCCGAGGCGCCAACGCGCGGGTGTTCCTCGATCTCGGCCTGCCCGCGGCGTTGACCGCGGCGGTGCGATCCGGGATGAAGCCGTTCGCCGTGGCCGCGGTCGATGGGGACCATTACTGGGTGCGCACGACCTCCGACGACGATCCACAAAGGATGCTGCGCGAAGAAGTGCCGGGCTGGGTCACGCATCGCGGCCTGCGTGAACCGTCGGCGGCCTTCGGGATCTCCATGGGCGCGTTCGGCGCACTGCGGTACGCGCGCGATCGTCCGGACCTCAAAGCCGTCGCCGCGTGCAGTGCGGCGTTGTTCGTCAGCTGGCCGGATGCCAAGTCCCGCAAGGTTTTCCGCGACCAGGCGCAGTGGGAGGCCGAGGAGCCGTTGCGGCACACGGACGAACTGCGCGACCGGCCCATCGGGCTCTGGTGCGGCAACTCCGACCCGTTTGTCGCGGCGGACCGCAAGTTCTCGCAGGCCGCCAAGCCGGAGGTCTCCGCCTTCTCGGCGGGCGCGCACAACGACACTTATTGGAAACGCGTCCTGCCCGACATCGTCAAGTTCGTCGGCGCCAAGATCACTTAGCCCGGAAGCCGTCCAGCAGGAACGTCAAATGCCTGCGCCAGTCGGGAATGCTCGACGTCGCCGCGATGGCGTTGACCAGATCGCCTGCTTCGAAGTCCTGCCGCAACTCGCCCGCGTCCTGCGCTCGGCCGACGAGAGCGGTGATCATCTCCCAGATCGCGGTTTTCGCCTTGTCGATCTCGGGCGCCTCGACCGTGCCGGAACAGACCTCGGCGAACCCGCGATCGGTCGACTGCCGCTCGCAACTCGTCTCCACGAAGTAGACGAGCCCCGCCCAGGCATCCTCGAGCGCCAGTGCCTGGGCGCCGGTCTCCAGCACCTGTTCGAGCTGGGGGAGGAAGGCGGCTTCGATCAGGTTCACGCGGGCGGGGAAGCGGTTGTAGAGCGTGCCGATGGCGACCCCGGCCCGGCGCGCGATCTCCTCCAGCGGCGCGTCGAGCCCCTTGCTGCCGAACACCTCGCGCGCGGCCGCGACCAGCAGGTCGCGGTTGCGTTGCGCGTCTCGGCGTAGCGGGCGGTCCACGTTCTCCAGTATAGGTAAGTTGAGAGTGTCCTCAAGTTGAGGTAGCGTGTTGAACATGAGGGTCTCCTCAACTTATCTCGCTGGAGGGAATTCATGAAGACGCTCGCGATTTTCGGCGCGGGGCCCGGCCTGGGCATTTCGACGGCGCGCCGGTTCGGCAAGGAGGGCTACCGGGTCGCGCTGGTGTCCCGCACCGGGGACCGGCTGAAGTCCTTTGTGGACGACCTGGCGGCCGAAGGCGTCAAGGCCGAGGCCTTCACGGCGGACCTGGCCGACCTGAGCGGGCACGCCGCGCTGGTCGAGGCCATCGGCGGCATCGATGTCGCGGTGATCAACGGCTACCTGAAGTTCGAGCACGTCCGCCCGACGCTCGACATCGACGTCGAGTCCATGCGCCTCGCGATGGAGGGCACCACACTCGCCCCGCTTTCGCTGACCAGGCTGCTGCTGCCGCGCCTGCTGGAGCAGGGTGACGGCGGCCTGCTCTACGGCATCGGCCTGTCGGCCAAGGATCCGCTCCCGCAGCTGGCGATGCCGGGCGCCGCGCAGGCTTCACTGCGCAACTACGTGCACAACCTGCACCTCGCGTTGGCGGACAAGGGAATCTACGCCGGCGCGCTCACGCTGGGGGTGCTGATCGAGCGCAGTGACGCGCAGGTGATGTTCGACTCGATCCCCGAGGCCACGCTCGGCTTGGAGCCGGAAAGGTCGGAGCCGGACGACCTCGCGGAGCTCTACTGGGATCTCTACACCCGTCGTGACCGCGCCGAGCAGGTCGTCGGCCAGTTCTAGATCGATCACCTGACGTAGGTGACGGTCCTGCCATAGGGGACGAACCCGAGGTCCTCGTACAACGGCGCCGCAGCGGCTGCCTTGGCGAGTCCCCGCACCGGATAGACGACGGCCTGGTCCGCGCCCGCGTCCCGCAGCGCGCCCAGCGCGGCGAGGCACACCGCGCGGGCCAGGCCCCGGCGCCGGAACCGGGGATCGGTGCCGACCGGTTCGAGCTCCCCGACCCGGTTGCGTTCGTCCAGCCAGATCAGGCAGCTGGCGGCGAAGGTGTCGTCCTCGGCCTCGGCGACCCAGTCCAAAGTGGACCGATAGGGCCAGGTGCCCATGGCGGTGCGGTAACTCTCCTCGGTGACCTTCGACGGCTGCCAAGCCGCCTGGTGCACGGCAACGCGCCGCGCGAGGTCTCCGGGTTCGACGTGCCGGAGCCGGAAGCCTTGCGGGGCAACGGGTTCCGGCAGATCGTCGAGCGGGAGGCGCATGTAGTCGCTGTAGACGGGGGAGTCCTCGAGCCGGTAGCCCTGGCGTTCCAGCGCGGCCCGCAGATGGGTTTCCCTGTCCAGCAGGGTGATGCTGCGTGCTTCCGACTCGGCGACGGTGTCGAACCAGCGCAGCACCTCGTCGGCGAGTTCGGGGCGCGCCGGGTCGACGAGGAAGTGCAGGCCGTCGGGCAGGAACGCCCAGCCCCAAGCGACGACCTCGCCGCCGTCCTCCCAGAGCGCGGTCGGATGCAGCGCCTCACGCCCGGCGATGTGCGTCCGCTCCCAGGCCTGGTCGCCGACGTGGCAGTAGTTGTCGAGCGACCAGATCCGCTCGGTGAGCGACTGCATCGCCCGCAGATCCTCTGGCCCGGCGTACCGGCGCATGGTGATCATCCGTCCGAGCATTCCGCAGCCGACGGCCTGCCCGCCACTCATTTACCCACCTGGGGTCGTGAGTGGTACGGCCGGTTAGAACCGGCCGTACCACTCACGACCCCCAGTCGGTGGACAAGCGGCTTGACTGTGGCTGAGCAAACCGGCGAAAACACTCAGGACGGTTTCGAGGCGACCACGAGGTCGCGCACGATCGCCTGGTCGACGCGGTGCGAGAACTCTTCGTAAGCCCCACCTTCGCGGACTTCGAGGCCGGCGCGCTTCAGGATGTCCACCAAATCCGCGCGCGGGCAGACATTGGTGTTCCACGAGATGCCCAAAGCGCCGCCTGGACGGAGCACCCGCGACCACACCGGCACGGCCGCGGCCAGCAGGTCGTGCGGGCTGCGGGCCAGGCCCGCGTCGCGGTGGCTGCCGTGCTGCACGCCGTACGGGGCGTCCGTGATGATCAGGTCCACCGACTTCGCGCGCAGCAGCTCGTCGGTCGTGAGCGTGTCGGCGTTGAAGTACGTGATCTTGCGGGTGTCGCCTGCCTTGTACTGCTCCTTCGTCAGCCCGAACTCGAGGTCGAGCCGCCGCCCGAGGCGCACCTTGTTGCGGCGGACCTGGCCGGACTCGGCGGTGTGCTTGACCCGCTTGGTCCGCAGCCACGTCTTGATGAACATCTCGTAGGCGTCGAAGTCCTTGCCGTCGACGTCGAGCCCGTAGGCGTGGCAGCCGTACATCATCGCCTGGTTCAGCGTGGTGCCGCGCCCGCACAGCGGGTCGAGCACGTACAGCGGCTCACCGAACACGGGCTTCGCGCCCGCCAGCAGCGTCACGTTGAACAGCAGCTTCGTGAACAGCTCGTTCGTCTTGCCCGGGTACTTCTGGATGGTCAGCAGGTCCGAGTCGAAGGCGGCGGCCGGCTCGATGGTCACCGGCTTCAAGGCGCCGTCGCCGCGTTCGAACAGCGCGTACAGCGAGGACAAATTGGACAGTAACGCCAGGTCCGTGGCCGTCAGCGGCGCTTCGCTGCCGAAGGTCACGTAGCTGACGCCACCGATCCGGTCTTCGCCGATCTCGCCGAGCGGGGAGCTCAGCGCGGCGCCGAACACGGCCAGTTCGGCGCGCAGCAGCGCGGGGGAGGAGTCGGTGTACACCCGGTTGGCCGACGGATACACCAGGATCGCGTACTCAGGCATCCCGGAGAGCGTAGCGTGACCGACCGTGACAGCGTCTTTGGAGCACGACATCCGGCAAGCGGCCGCCCTCCTGTCCACCGCCACCGACGTGACCCTGCTCGGGCACGTGCGGCCCGACGCCGACGCGCTCGGCAGCGCGCTCGCGCTCGGGCGCGTGCTGAGCAAACGCGGCGCGACCGTGCGCGTGTCCTTCGGGACCGGCGGTGGCGAGTGGGTGCCGCCCGAGACGCTGCGCGGGCTCGACGCCGACGGCCTGCTCGTGCGGCCCGACGAGCTGCCCGAGACCGAGCCGCTGCTCATCGGGCTCGACACGCCGACGCTGGGCAGGCTCGGGTCGCTCGGCGGCCGGGTCGCGAAGGTGAAGGAGACCGGCGGGCAGGTGCTGGTCGTCGACCATCACGCGTCCAACCAGTTCTACGGCACCCACCACGTGGTCGACGAGACCGCCGAGGCGACGGCCGTGCTGGTGCTGCAGCTGATCGACGCCCTCGGTGACGAGCTCGACGAGCCGACCGCGCGCTGCCTGTACGCCGGGCTGGTCACCGACACCGGCGGCTTCCGGCGCGCCCGCCCGGTGACGCACGCGATGGCCGCGCGGCTGCTCGACGCCGGGGTCCAGCCGATGGCGCTGACCAGGGAGATCATGGACTCCCACCCGTTCGCCTACCTGCCGATGCTCGCCACGGTGCTGGCGGGCGCCCGGCTCGAACCGGACAGCGCGCAGGGCCTCGGCCTGGTGCACGCGGTCGTCACGGCCGAGACGGCGTCGACCGTGCGGTCGGAAGAGGTCGAGTCCGTCATCGACGTCGTGCGGGCGACCCGCGACGCCGAGGTCGCCGTCGTGCTGAAGGAGGGCCTGCCGGGGGAGTGGCAGGTCTCCCTGCGCGCGATGGGGAAGATCGACGTCTCGCTGGCCGCGCGCGAACTCGGCGGCGGCGGGCACCGGCTGGCCGCCGGGTGCACCGTCCATGGCACCGCCGAGCACGCGCTCGGCCTCCTGCGTGACGCGCTCGACCGCGCGCCCCGCCTCTAGCTCACCGGCCCGTTGTAGGCCCAGACGCTGAAAGAACCGCCCTGCGGGTCACGCAGGGCGGCCAGCGGCCCGACCGGTGTGTCCACCGGGCCGTGCACGGTGGTGGCGCCGAGTTCCTTCGCCTGTGCGACGGTCGCGTCGACGTCGGCGACGGAGAAGTAGACGATCCAGCGGCTCACGGCGCCTTCCACGGTCGGCGCGTGGACGCCGCCGATCATGGTCTCGCCCGCGTTGAGGCCGACGAACGGCGAGCCGCCGAGGTCCACGACGTTCTTGGTGAGCCCGAGCACCTCTTCGTAGAACGCGAGCGCCGCGTCGATGCCCTCGGTCATCAGCTCGCTCCAGATGAACGTGCCGGGCTCGTTCACCAAGGACGCGCCGATGTGGCTTTTCGCTTGCCAGACCGCGAAAGTGACGCCGTTGGGGTCTTCGGCGAAGGCCGTCCGGCCCGCGTCCGCCACGTCCAGCGGACCGGTGAGCACCTTGCCACCGGCGGCCTCGATCGTGGCCGCGGCGGCGTCGGCGTCCGGCACCGCGAAGTAGGTGGTCCACTTGACGGCGTCGTCCGGCGCGATGGCCGCGACCACCGCGCCGTCCTTCAGCGCCATCGAGTAATGCTCGTCGAG
Source organism: Amycolatopsis xylanica (assembly GCF_900107045.1). Taxonomy (GTDB): domain Bacteria; phylum Actinomycetota; class Actinomycetes; order Mycobacteriales; family Pseudonocardiaceae; genus Amycolatopsis; species Amycolatopsis xylanica. The sequence goes on along the minus strand of NZ_FNON01000004.1, from coordinate 294,453 downwards.
ATCGGTGAATTCCCAGCCGAACAGGCCGCCGTAGAACGACTTCGCGGCGGCCGGATCGGTGGTCCGCAGGTCGACCCAGTTGGGTGTGCCCTGGCTGTAGGCGGTGCGTTGAGGCATACCTCCAGCCTAATGATCAAGCTCAGCCGTTCGGCGGTTTCGGCTCGAAGATGCTGAATATTCCGCCCTGAGGGTCGCGCAGTTGCGCCATCGGGCCGATCGGGGTGTCGAAAGGTCCATTGAGGACGGTGCCGCCCAATGCCGTGACCCGCTCGGCGGCCGCGGCCGCGTCGGCCACCGCGAAGTAGACGTGCCAGTGGTTCGGGGTGCCCGGCACCCGTGGGTGGACGGTGCCCGCGATTCGTTCCCCGCCGACCACGAGCGCGACGTACGGCGTGTCGCCGCCGATGTCACCCGCCTCCCAGGTGGAGCCGAAAACCTGGTCGTAGAAGGAAAGCGCGGCCTCGTTGTCGGTGATCAGCTCGTTCCAGATCAGCGCGCCCGGCTCGTTGACCACGGTCGCGCCGATGTGCTGGTTCGCCTGCCACAGGCCGACCGCCGCGCCGGACGGATCGGTCGCGAAGCACATCCGGCCCGCGTCCAGCACGTCGAACGGCGGCATCACCAGCTTGCCGCCCGCCGCTTCGACACGTGCGGCCGCGGCGTCGACGTCGTCCACGGTCAGGTAGGTGTTCCACAGCGGCGGCACGCCCGGCTGCGGCTGGGCCGCGATGGCCGCGACGACGCCACCGTTCAGGACGGCCATCGAGTAGACGGCGCCGTCCGGCATCTTCTGGTCGTCGAACTCCCAGCCGAACAGCTCGCCGTAGAACGTCTTGGCCGCGTCCTGGTCGGTGGTTGCCAGGTCGACCCAGCTTGGCGTGCCCTGGAGGTAAGAAGTGCGGTGTGGCATGGCGGTTTCCTTTCTCAGGAAGTGCGGCCGGTGAACGCGATGAGGCGTTCGAGACTGGTCGCGTCTTCGGGGGCGGCCACCTCGGGGCCGAAGCGGCCCGCGCGCATCTGCGGGACGACGACCTGGCGGGCCTGCTCGAGCACGTACGAGCTGAGCTCGTCGCTCACCTCGATGGTGCGGCCGAGCGCGACCGCCACGTCCCAGGCGTGCACGAGCAGTTCGAGCGACACGATGGCCGCGGTCAGCGAAGCGGCCCGCTCGTTCGGGCCGACCTGGATGACGCCGTCGAGCCCGCGGGCCCGCCAAGCGTCGATCGCGTGCCTGCCCGCTGCGGCGACCTTGGCCTCGTGCGTGCCGTCGGCCACCGTTTCCAGCGGCTTGCCCGCGATCGCGCTGAGACTGGTCAGTGAGCCGAGCAGATGCTCGACGACCTGGTCGATGTCGAAATCGGCGCAGGGCGTCTGCCGGGTGCCGTCCTCAGGGCCGACTTCGTGCAGCGTCGCCACACAGATCTTCAGCGAGGCTTCGGCGGCGGCCAGTTGGTCGGTCACGGGACCTTCGGGCATCGGGGGAATCTCCCTCACTCCGGGTTACTTTAGCGATGACTAAAATAGCTCGCCCGCCGGATTGAGGCAAGCTTTAGCCGTCGCTAAACTCACCCGTATGGACGCATTGGCCGTGGTCGCCGAACCCCGCCGCCGCGCGATCCTGCGGCTGGTGTGGGACGCCGAGCGCTCCGCGGGCGAGGTCGCGGAGCATTTCGAGGTCACCTTCGGCGCGGTGTCGCAGCACCTCGGGGTCTTGCGGCGCGCCGGTCTCGTCAGCGTCCGCAAGGACGGGACGCGCCGGTTCTACCGCGCCAACCGCGAGGCGCTGGGCCCGCTGGTGCATTGGCTGGAGCAGATGTGGGCCACCGAGCTCGACCGTCTCGCCGAGCTGGCCGAAGCGGCCGAGCGCGAGGAGACGGCATGACGCCCGAGGTGGTAGTCGAGCGGCGGATCAACGCCTCGCAGGCGACCGTGTTCTCGTTCTTCACCGACAGCGCGCGCTGGCTGTCGTGGATGGGCGTCGAGGCCGAGCTCGACGCGCGCCCAGGCGGCGTCTTCCGGATGCTCGTGCGCGGAGACGACACGGCGGCGGGCGAGTTCGTGCTCGTCGAGCCGCACAGCCGCATCGTCTTCACCTGGGGCTGGGAGGCCGAGGGCAGCCCGGTGCCGCCCGGCTCCAGCACCGTCGACATCACCTTGGAGGCCGACGGCGCCGCCACGAACCTCCGCCTGCGCCATCGCGGACTGCCGGTCGAGATGTTCGCGGCGCACGGCAAGGGCTGGAACCACTACCTCGACCGCCTGGTCGTCCGCGCGGGCGGCGGCGATCCCGGCGCCGACGAGGGCTACCCCGAGTCGTGAGTGTTCCGGCCGGTTAGAACCGGCCGGAACACTCACGACCCCTTAGGACACAGTGCTGAACCACTTCGTCCAGCGCTCGTTGAGCGCGTCGAAGTCGTCGTAGCCGTAGGTGGTCAGCACGGCCAGGCAATGGCCGCCCGGCTTGGGCGCGTCGGCGACGATCAGCAGGCCGAGCGAGTCGACGGTGAGCGCGATCTGGAGTTCGCTGCGCGAGTAGACCTCGCCCGCGAAGGTGTCGCCGGTCGGCAGCGTCACGGTGTACGCGCCGTCGATGCCGGCCACACCGAGCCGCGCCCGCAGCGAGTCGCCGGGCACCGGCCCGTGCAGGAAGACCGTCTGGCGTTCGGCGAGACCGTGCCGCTCCAGGCCGAACCGCAACTGAACCAAGAAGGTCCGCCAGCCCTCGGTGATGTCGTCGTAGTACGCCTCCCACTCCGGGTTCGCGCCGCGCGGGCCGCGGGTGAGGCGGACGACCGTGCCGCCGGGCGCGGAATGCAGGCTGAATCTGTCGCCGCCGGTCTCCAGGACGTGGTTCTCGGCGTCCTCGATGACGTCGTCGAAGTAGATCATGCGGATCTCGGCGTCGAGGCTGTCGAGATGCCAGCCGTGCCAGCGCCGGATGAGCTCCGGGTCGCGCATCGCGCGCCAGACCTCGTCGGCCGGCGCCGCGATGGTGACCTCGATCTTGAGCGGTTCCTCGGTCATGACTTGCTCCCTGCTGACTGAAACGGTGCGGGGTACCCGGCGCCGACCAGGCGGTACGGCCTGCCATCCGGGGTGTCGAAGGCGGCGACGACGTCGGCGATCGCGCCGGCGAGCGTCTCGGTGAACCGGTGCACGTCGGCCGGGGCCTCGAAGCGGACCTCGGTCTCCAGCGTGAAGGTGAGCAGGCGGCGGCCGTCGCGCTCGGCCGCGGACTGCATGCGGGCGACGTCGCGGACCGTCGCGGACGCCGTGTCGATGAGGTGCTCGGCGGCGTGCCGGTCGCCGTCGGCCGGTCCCGGCGGGCGGCCGAGCACGTCGGGGTCCACTACGTAGGAATCGGCTGTGGCGCGCAACACCCGCTCGATGAACCCGCGGCGGCGGCGCTCTTCGACGAGCTCGACCAGCCCGGCTTCCTCGAGTTGCTTGAGGTGATAGCCGAGCCGCTGACGGGGCATCTCCAGCTCCGCTGCCAGCTCGGATGCCGAAGCCGGGGTGCGCAGCCGGGTGAGCAGGCGCAGCCGCAACGGCGACAGCGCGCGGCGGAGCTGCTCCGGCTCTTCGAGCAGATCGTGCGTCGGCATGGCACCACGATCCTCTTGACAGTTTATTCTGTCAAATGAGCCGATGATCTTGTCGGACCGGCGCGTTAGGGTTCAGCACGTGGAGAACTCGACCGATGAGCGGGTGCCTGCTCGCAAGGTGCTCGGACTCGCCGTACCCGCCCTCGGCGTGCTGGCGGCGGAACCGCTGTACGTACTCGTGGACACGGCGGTGGTCGGGCATCTCGGCGCGCTGCCGCTCGCGGGGCTGGCGCTCGGCGGCGTGCTGCTTTCCCAGATCTCGGGACAGCTGACCTTTCTGTCCTATGGCACGACTTCGCGGACCGCGCGGCTGCACGGAGCGGGCAGGCGCGCGGAGGCGGTCGGGGAGGGCGTGCAGGCCACCTGGCTCGCGCTCGTGGTCGGCGTGGTCGTGCTCATCGCCGGGCAGCTGCTGGCGTATCCGGTCGCGCGCGGGCTTTCGGGCAGCGATGAGATCGCCGACTCGGCCGTCTCGTGGCTGCGGATCGCGTTGTTCGGCGCGCCGCTGATCCTGGTGACGATGGCGGGCAACGGGTGGATGCGCGGCGTGCAGGACACCGTCCGCCCGCTGCGCTTCGTGCTGGCGGGCAACGCGATTTCCGCCGTGCTGTGCCCGGTGCTGGTCTACGGGCTGGACTGGGGACTCGAAGGCTCGGCCATCGCGAACGTCGTCGCGCAGGTGATCTCGGCGTCGATGTTCCTCGCCGCACTGGTCCGCGAGAAGGTCCCGCTGCGGCCCGATTTCAAGCTCATGCGCGCGCAGCTCGGCCTGGGCCGCGACCTCGTCTTGCGCAGCCTGGCCTTCCAGGCCTGTTTCATTTCCGCGGCGGCGGTCGCCGCGCGGACGTCGACGGAAGCCGTTGGCGCGCACCAGGTCGTGCTGCAGCTGTGGACGTTTTTGGCGCTGGTGCTCGATTCCGTGGCCATCGCCGCGCAGTCGCTGATCGGCGCGGCGCTCGGCGCGGGCTCCAGCAAGCAGGCTCGCGGGGTCGCCACGCAGATCACCCGCTACGGCCTGCTGCTCGGCTGTGTGCTGCTCGTCATCTTCGCCGCGCTCACACCGGTGCTGCCGAACGTGTTCACCTCCGACGCCGCCGTGCTCGCCGAGATCCCGCACGCGTGGTGGTTTTTCGTTGTGCTGCAACCGATCGCGGGTGTCGTGTTCGCGCTCGACGGGGTGCTGCTCGGCGCGGGCGACGCGGCGTTCCTGCGCAACGCGACGCTCGGCAGCGCCGCGCTCGGGTTCCTGCCGCTGATCTGGCTGTCACTGGCGTTCGGCTGGGGACTGGCCGGGATCTGGACCGGGCTCACGTTGTTCATGCTGCTCCGGCTGGCGTCGCTGCTCTGGCGCTGGCGGTCGGGGGAGTGGGCCGTCGTCGGCGCGGTCCGGACCAATTGACCCTGCGCGGTCGCCCGGGTTAACCTCAGTGGCGAGGGCGCCTCCTCACAGTGTCGGTATTCACTATGGAGGTGCCTTTTTCGTGAGCACGAAGATTCGGCAACGTCGCCGAGCCGGTGTGATCCTGCTGGTCGCGTCGCTACTGGCGCTGACGGGGTTCGGCGGCACGGCCGCCGCCGAGGCCGACTACACCCAGAGCGTCGTGAGCCTCGGCGCGACGCAGGCGCAGATCTCGTTCACCCCGACCACACCCGCGCTCTACGTCGACGTGCACTACCTGGTCAACGGCGCGAACCAGCAGAACGTCCGGATGGTCAACGGCAGCGGGACCTGGCGGCACACCGTCGGCTCGCTCAGTTCCGGAAACGTGCTGGATTACTGGTTCACCTATGAGAAGAACGGTCCCCAGTACGACACTCCGCACTACTCGTACACCCACGGCAACACCGCCTCGCAGGTGGCGACCCCGACGTTCAGCCCACCCGGCGGCAGCTACACCTCCGCCCAGTCGGTGACGCTCTCCACCGCCACCGCGGGCTCCACCATCCGGTACACGGTGGACGGATCGACGCCGACGGCCTCGTCGCCCCAGTACACCGGGCCGATCAGCGTCCCGTCTTCGCGGACGATCAACGCGATCGGCATCAAGTCCGGGTTCACCACCTCGGCCGTGGCCAGCGCGACTTACACGATCGGCACGAGCGCGGGCTGTCCCACACAGCCGGAGGTCCCGAACTTCGGATCGAACGTGCGCATCTTCGACCCCGGCATGTCGGCGACGGCGATCCAGTCGCAGCTCGACGCCGACTTCAACCAGCAGAAGGACACGCTGACCGCGCAGTTCACCGAGCGGCGGTACGCGCACCTGTTCAAGCCGGGCACCTACAACGGCATCCACGACGACGTCGGCTACTACACCTCGGTGGCCGGTCTCGGCCAGAACCCCGGTGACGTGGTGATCAACGGTGACGTGACCGTCGACGCGTTCAACGAGTCCGATCATGGTGTGGCGCTGCAGAACTTCTGGCGCTCGACGGAGAACCTGGCGGTCGTGCCCAGCAGCGGCGCCACCCGCTGGGCGGTCGCGCAGGCCGCGCCGTTCCGCCGCATGGACATCCGCGGTGGCCTGAACCTCTTCCCGGCCAGCTACGGTTTCGCGTCCGGCGGCTACACCGCGGACTCGAAGGTCTCCGGCAAGACGGCGTCGATCTCGCAGCAGCAGTGGTACACCCGCGACAGCAACTACGGCAGCTGGGAGGGCGGCGTCTGGAACATGGTGTTCTCCGGCACGAACGGCGCGCCGGCCAACACCTTCCCGAACCCGCCGGAGACCACGCTCGGCACCACCCCGGTCTCGCGCGACGTGCCGTACCTCTACCTCGACGGCGCGGGCAAGTACCGGGTGTTCCTGCCTTCCTTGCGTACCAACGCGTCCGGCCCGTCCTGGGCCAACGGCAGCACGCCGGGCACGTCCCAGTCGATGAGCACGTTCTACGTCGTCAAGCCGGGCGACAGCGCGTCGACCATCAACACGGCCTTGTCCCAGGGCTGCAACCTGTTCTTCACGCCGGGCGTCTACCACCTCAACCAGACGCTCAACGTGACGAAGGCGAACACGACCATCCTCGGCATCGGCTACCCGACTTTGGTGCCCGACAACGGCGTCAACGCCATGCAGGTCGCCGACGTCGACGGTGTCCGCCTCAAGGGCCTGCTCTTCGACGCGGGCACGACCAACTCGCAGTCGCTGCTCACGGTCGGCCCGTCCGGCTCGTCCGCGGGCCACGGCGGCAACCCGACCACGTTGCAGGACGTGTTCTTCCGCATCGGCGGCCAGTTCGCCGGCAAGGCGACCAACAGCCTGATCGTCAACAGCAACGACGTGATCATCGACCACATCTGGGCCTGGCGCGCCGACCACGGCAGCGGCGTCGGCTGGACCTCGAACACGGCCGACACCGGGCTGCTGGTCAACGGCAACAACGTGCTCGCGACCGGGCTGTTCGTCGAGCACTACCAGAAGTACCAGGTGATCTGGAACGGCCAGAACGGCCGGACGATCTTCTTCCAGAACGAGATCCCCTACGACGTACCGAATCAGGCGGGCTGGATGGCCCCGAACGGCCGCAACGGCTATGCCGCGTACAAGGTCGGCGACAACGTGACCTCACACGAGGCATGGGGCCTGGGCAGTTATTGCTTCTTCGACACCAACCCGGCCGTGAACCTCTATCACGCCTTCGAGGTGCCGAACCGCAGTACCGTCCGCTTCCACAACCTGCTCACGGTTTCCTTGAACTACAAGGGAACCATCACCCACGTCATCAACGACACCGGCGCCGTGACCCCCACGGGCACGGTCCCCGTCAACGTGGTGTCCTACCCCTAAAAGGAGGTCGTGAGTGGTATGGCCGGTTCTAACCGGCCGTGCCACTCACGACCCCTTGCGAGCTTCGCGGACCTTGCGGTCGGTCACCCAGCGGACGAAGGGCGCGGCGAGCGGGCCGAGCCCGGCCAGCAACGCCATCGACCGGTCCGGATAGACCGCGAACCGCTCACGCTCGATCGCGCGCACGATCTTCGCGGCGACCGCCTGGGCCGTCATCGGCTTGACCGCGCCGCTGATCGCCGCCGTCTCCGCGGGCTTGAACTCGTTCTCCTCGGCCAGCTGCGGGGTGTCGACGTCCGGCGGGTACACGCAGCCGACGTGCACCCCGTGCGGCCGCAGCTCCCCGCGCAGGCATTCCATCAACCCGCGGACCGCGAACTTCGCCGGGCTGTAGGCGGTGTAGCCGTAAATCCCGAGCAACGCCGTCGCCGACGAGATCGCCACGATCGACCCGCGGCCACGCTCGACCATCGACGGCGCGACCGCACGAATCGGATAGAGCGTGCCGAAGTAGTCGACTTCGACCATTTGCCGGAAAACGGAATCCTCGAGCTCCAAGAAGTGCCCCGGCCGCGCTTGGCCCGCCGAAGTCACCAGCACATCGCAAGGTTCCAAGGAGTGCAAAGCCGAGGTGATGGCCCGCTGATCGGAAACGTCCACCGCGACGGTATGCGCGACGCAGCCGGAGGCGCGCAAGGACACCGCGGCCGCCTCCAACCTGACACTGTTGCGGGCGATCAGCGTCACCGAAGCGCCACGCCGGGCGAGCATGAACGCCGTGGCCAAGCCGATGCCGCTGGAACCGCCGGTGATCACCGCGTGCGCTCCGCGCAGGGACGTCATAACATGAACGATATTCAGCTCAGCAGCATGTGTCCAAAGCCACCGCGATAACGGGTATGTTTCGCCATTGCTTAGGCGATACAAATATCGAGGCGGCAACGCGGGCGTCTCCGTCATGCCGTCTACCCCTGCAGGGAGGATCACCGTGCGCCGGGCCTGGCTCATCTGGATGACCGCCGCCGCCGTCTATCTGCTCGCCGTCTTCCACCGGACCTCGTTCGGTGTGGCCGGGCTGCAGGCCGCCGAACGCTTCGGCGTCGGCGCCGCCGCGCTCGGCATGTTCACCGTGCTGCAGGTCGGCGTCTACGCCGCCATGCAGATCCCGACCGGCGTGCTCGTCGACCGGTACGGCCCGCGCAAGATCCTCACCGCCGCGCTGCTCACGCTCGGCCTCGGCCAGATCCTGCTCGCGCTCGCGCACTCCTACGCGCTCGGCCTCGTCGCCCGCGGCGTGCTCGGCGTCGGCGACGCGCTCACCTTCGTCAGCGTGCTGCGGCTCGCGGCCGCGCACTTCCCCGGCCGCCAGTACGCCATCGTCACCGCGCTCACCGCGGCGATCGGCTACATCGGCAACCTCGCCGCGACCGTCCCGCTGAGCCTGCTGCTCGACGGTCCCGGCTGGACGCCCACGTTCCTCATCGCGGGCATCGTCACGGTCGTCTACTCGAGCGTCGTGGTCCTGCGCGTCAAAGATCTGCCGGACGGCGTCACCGCGCCGAAGATCGAACCGGTCCGCCCGCGTGAACTCGGCCGCCAGGTGCGCTCGGTCTGGCGCGAGCCAGGCACCCGGCTCGGCTTCTGGGTCCACTTCAGCACGATGTTCGCGCCCAACGTGCTCACCATGCTCTGGGGCGTCCCGTTTCTCGTGCAGGGACAAGGGTTTCCGAAGTCGACGGCCAGCACCCTGCTGACCGTCTTCGTCTTCGGCTCGATGGCGGGCGGCCCGCTCACCGGGGCGATCATCGGCAAGCACCCGTCACTGCGCATGCCGCTCGTCGGCGGCTACCTGGCCACCGCGACCGCGATCTGGGCCGTGCTGCTGAGCTGGCCCGGCCAGGTCCCGCTGGCGCTGCTGGTGCCCGCGTTCGCGATCCTGGCGCTCGGCGGCCCGGCCTCGATGATCGGCTTCGCGCTCGCCCGCGACTACAACCCGCTGCACCGAGTCGGCACCGCGACCGGTGTCGTCAACGTCGGCGGGTTCGTCGCGACCACGATCGCCGCGCTCGGCGTCGGCGTCCTGCTGGAACTGACCGGCGGCAACTTCCGCGTCGCGCTGCTGGTGCTGGTTGCCGTGCTCGCGTTCGGCTCGTTCCGGATGATCGTCTGGTGGCGCCGCACCCGTGCCCATCTCTTCGCCGCACAGGCACGCGGCGAAGAGATCCCGGTGCGCGTCACTCGCCGCCGCTGGGACTCCGAACCGCTGGCAGCGTAGGCCGGAACCGGAACGCCCGGAACACCTCCGGGTCCTGGAACACGACGTTGTGCGTGATCCCGGCCGGTGTCACGGTGAAGATCTGCAGTGTGTGCAGGTGATACCGGCCGTCCTCGCCCAGGCAGTACGCGATCGTCGCGGGCTGCCCGTTCGCCGACGTCGGCACCATCCGCCAGCCGGTGCCGCGCATGTCGTAAAGCCGCGCCATGAACCGCCCGTAGTCGGCCTTCCCGGAGTACCACAAGGGAACCGGCGGCATCTCCAAGACGGCGTCGTCGGTCAGCAACGCGACGAGCCCGTCGATGTCGGCCGCCTCGAACGACCGGATGTAGCGGTCGATCACCGCGCTCACGTCGCCGGGCTCGGAGACCGAGGACTCGGCCGTGCCCGAGATCCCGGCCCGCGCCCGCTGCAGCGCGCTGTTGACCGACGCGACCGAGGTGTCCAGCTGGGACGCGACCTCCGCCGCGCTGAACTCCAGCACGTCACGCAGGATCAGTACCGCGCGCTGCTTCGGCGGCAGCAGCTGCATCGCGGCGACGAGCGCCAGCCGCAAGCTGCCCCGCCGCACGACCCGCGCCGCCGGGTCGTCGAGTCGCGCGTCGGGGAACGGCTGGAGCCACGGCACCTCGAAGTCGGGCACGAGCGGGCTGCCCGGATCGTCGGACGGACCGCCGAGCCCGGCTGGCAACGGCCGCCTGGCCCGGCCTTCCAGCGCCGACAAGCACGCGTTCGTCGCGATCTTGTACAGCCACGTGCGCACCGAAGCCCGGCTCGCGTCGTAGCGCTCCCACGCCCGCCAGGCCTTGAGCAGTGCCTCTTGGACCAGGTCTTCGGCCTCGTGCACCGATCCGAGCATGCGGTAGCAATGGACCACCAGCTCGCGCCGGAACGGCTCAGCGTGGGTCGCGAAGTCCAACGGGCCTCCCTAGGCAGGCGTGTTCGAGTACGCCGCGACCAGCCAGCGGCCATCCTCCTTGGACAGCACCCAGGTGGCGCGCCGTTCGCGCTCGGCGGGGACCTCGGTCTCGCCGGCCATGATGATCCCAGCTTTGCTCACCACGACAGCGGTGTTTCCGAGAATCCGGGTGTCCTGCGGTTCGTCGATCCCGCGCGAGCCACGCAGCGGCCCGGCGAAGCCCGCCTTCATGTGCGCGTGGATGGCGGCCCTGCCCTGATGGAACACGCCGGGCATGGTCACGGTCGCGTCCTCGCGGTACACCTCGGCGAACGCGTCGGCGTCGTTGTCGGCCCAGGCGGTGTAGATGGTGTCGAAGAGTGCCTTGATCTCGTTCATGGGAACCTCCTGCGTAGTGGTCGGTCGCAGGGGTATACCGGCGGGCTCACCGGAACTCATCGGTCGCGCGAAAAAAAGATTCGCGGGCGCTGAAAGACTGCTGCCATGACCGTCGAACTGGTGCCCGCCGGCGAGGCCGACAAGCCCGTGCTGGAAAACTTGCTCCAGTTCTACCTCTACGACTTCTCCGAGATCCGCGGCGAGCGGCTCACCCCGCACGGCACCTTCACCTACCGGTACCTCGACTACTACTTCCTGGGCGACGACCGTGAGGCCTGGTTCATCACCGTCGACGGCGAACTCGCCGGCTTCGCCTTCGTCCGCGGCGATCTCGCCGAAGACTGGAACGTCGGCGAGTTCTTCGTGCTGCGCAAGTTCCGGCGCCAGGGGGTGGCGACCGAGGCGGCCAGGCTGCTCTTCACCACCCATCCCGGCGAGTGGACGCTGAGCTTCGACCACGGCAACGCGCCCGCCGTGGCCTTCTGGCCCGCCGTCGCCCGTGCCGTGGCCGCGGGGCCCGTCGAGGTCGACGACGCATACGCCCACGAGTCCGGCGCGCCCAGTACCCGCCTCCGCTTCCACGTCGCCGACCTTTAAGGTTTCGGCGTGTCCCAGCCGAAAAAGCCACGCCGTCCCGCCCCGCCGCCCGGTCTCGTCATCGTCGACAAGCCCGCTGGCATGACCTCGCACGATGTCGTCGCCAGGGCGCGGCGGTTCATGGGCACCCGCAAGGTCGGCCACGCCGGCACCCTCGACCCGATGGCCACCGGCGTGCTGGTGCTGGGCATCGAACGCGCGACCAAGCTGCTGGGCCACCTCGCGCTCGACCGCAAGACCTACCTCGCGACCCTCTCGCTCGGCTCCTCGACGACCACCGACGACGCCGAGGGCGAGGTGCTCACCACGGCCGACCCGGCCAAGGTCACCGACGAAGCGATCGCCGCCGGGATCGCCGAGCTGACCGGCGACATCATGCAGGTGCCCAGCGCGGTCAGCGCGGTCAAGATCGACGGCAAGCGCGCCTACGCGCGGGTCCGCGCGGGTGAGGACGTGGTCATCCCGCCGCGCCCGGTCACCGTCTACCGGTTCGACCTGCTCGCCACCCGCCGCGAGGAAGACCGCATCGAACTCGACGCGATCGTCGAATGCTCCTCGGGCACGTACGTGCGCGCGCTCGCGCGTGACCTCGGCGCCGCGCTCGGCGTCGGCGGTCACCTGCTCGCGTTGCGGCGCACCACGGTCGGGCCGTTCACGCTGGCGAAGGCACGCACGCTCGATCAGCTTGAGGAGAAGCCCGAGCTGTCACTTGATCTAGATTCAGCCGTGGCGGCGGCGTTCCCGCGCCGGGACCTCGACGCGGCGACCGCCAAAGCCGTCCAATATGGACAGAGGATCCCGTCGGCCGGGATCGAGGGGACCTACGGGCTGTTCGGACCGGATGGACGTGTCCTCGCTCTCGCTTCCGACGCCGAGGGCGTGGCCAAGTCGGTGGTAGTGCTCCTTCCGGCCTAGGGTGAGGAACGTGTCGATGGGGAAGGCGGGCGAAGTGCAGCGTTGGCGTGGTTTGGGAGACCTCCCCAGTGGCTGGGGCCGGTGCGTCGTCACGATCGGGGTCTTCGACGGCGTGCACCGGGGACACCAGGTGCTGATCAACCGGACCGTGGAGGTCGCGGCCGAGCGCGGGCTGCCCGCCGTGGTGCTGACCTTCGACCCGCACCCGTCCGAGGTGATCCGCCCCGGCAGCCACCCGGCGCAGCTGACCACGCTGCGCCGCAAGGCCGAGCTGGTCGAGGGGCTGGGCGCGGACGTCTTCGCGGTGCTGCCGTTCACGCTGGAGCTGTCCAGGCTGAGCCCGCACGAGTTCGTGCACGAGGTGCTCGTCGACCGGCTGCACGCGGCCGCGGTGATCGTCGGCGAGAACTTCACCTTCGGCAACAAGGCCGCCGGCGACGTCGAACTGCTGCGCACGCTGGGCAAGCGCTTCGGGTTCACCGCGCAGGGCGCCGAGCTGCAGGGCCGGTCGGTCGCGGAAAGCGAGATCACCTTCTCGTCGACGTACGTGCGCTCCTGCATCGACGCGGGTGACGTGCAGGCCGCCGCCGAGGCGCTCGGGCGCCCGCACCGCCTCGAGGGCATCGTCGTCAAGGGCGACGGCCGCGGGCACGACCTCGGCTACCCGACGGCGAACCTGTCGACGCCGCGCTTCGCCGCGGTGCCCGCCGACGGCGTGTACAGCTGCTGGTTCACTCGATCGGCTGACCCGAGCCGCAGGCTGCCCGCCGCGGTCTCGGTCGGCACCAATCCGACCTTCTCCGGCCGCGAACGCACGGTCGAGGCGTTCGTACTCGACATAGACGAGGACTTCTACGGCCAGCACGTCGCGCTCGACTTCGTGGCGAAGCTGCGTGACCAGGTGAAATTCAACTCGTCCGAGGAGCTGGTCACCCAGATCGACGACGACGTGGTCCGCACGCGCAAGGCGCTGGAACTGGGCGATTAGCCGGAAATCGCACTGGCACGACGTCCCACCTGGCAAGATGCTTGACGGGGCACAAGCAAGCCGAACGTAAGGGGAGTGCGGAGCACAGTGGAGGACCACAAGATCGTCCAGCGGAACATCGCGTTGCAGCGCGAGTGGTACGGGGAGCCGCTGGGTGACCGCGTGCGCAGGCTGGTGGTCGCCTTCGACGTTTCGCAGGCCTTCCTCGCCGAAGTGCTGGGCATCAGCGCCCCGATGCTCAGCCAGGTGATGAGCGGCCGGCGCGCCAAGATCGGCAACCCGGTCGTGCTCGCCAGGATGATCATGCTGGAGCGCAAGATCCTGGTGCCCGGTGTCGCCGCGGGCCACCGCGACGCGATGCAGCAGGCACTCGAGGACGTCCGCGACTCGCGGCCGACCGTCGGCCGCGACAGCATCCCGGTCGGCGCGGTCGCCGACGACCACTCGGTGTTCGCCGCGCTGCGCGAGATCGCCGAGGACGAGGACCTGAACGAGGCCGCCAAGCGGCTCGACGAGGATTTCCCGGCGCTGGCCGACCTGCTCCGCCGCGCGGGCAAGCAGGCCCCATGATTCTTTTCACGGCGCTCCTCCCGCCCGAAGACGTCGTCACGGCGTTGGAGGCGGAGCTCGCCCGCCAGGGCGTCGACCCCGCGCTGCGCTGGTCTCCGCCGTCGAACTGGCATGTGACGCTGGGCTACTACGGCGACGTGCCCGAGATCCCGGATCTCGCGCTGAGTGGCCGCCCCGCACCCCGCCTGTGGATCGAGGGCGCGGGAACATTTCCCGGCGTGCTGTGGTTGAACGTCGCAGGTGAGGAGCTCGCCGAGCTGGCGGCCGCGGCCGGAGCGGGCGCGGACGGCCGAAAATACCGTCCGCATCTGACGCTCGCGCGCTACGCTAAGGAAGATCCGGATGCGGGCAAGGCCTGGGCCGAGCGCCTGATGCCATTCCGCACCGAGCCGTGGGTCGCGCGGGAGGCAGTCCTCATGCGCAGCGACCGTGACGAGCGCGGGACCAGCTACCGGGTGGTCGAACGCTACCCGCTGAACGGCTGAACCCGCTGCTGGCGTAACCTTGACAGTTGGGTCCGGCTGCAGTCCGTGGCGGCCGTGACCGTCTCACCCGGCGTGATCGATCGTCCGGGCCACACGGCACCAGAAAACTAGGAGTTAGTCAGTGGCTCTGTCCACCGAAGAGAAGAAGTCGATCCTTTCCGAGTACGGCGTGCACGACTCGGACACCGGATCCCCCGAAGCCCAGGTCGCGCTGCTCACCAAGCGCATCGTCGGCCTCACCGAGCACCTCAAGGCTCACAAGCACGACCACCACTCGCGTCGCGGGCTGCTGCTGCTGGTCGGCCGTCGCCGCCGGCTGCTCAACTACGTGATGAAGGTGGACATCGAGCGGTACCGCGCGCTGATCCAGCGTCTCGGCCTCCGCCGATAGCTTGACCCCGAGGGGGAGTGGCCGACGGTCGCTCCCCCTCGGTCTAGAACCGGCGCGAGCGCGTTCGCAGGAGCCGTCCGCCGGTCCTCGGTAGTGGTTTCCGGGCACGAGGCCCGGAGGCTTCGATCGAAGACCGGCCTCTTTCCTCGAACGTCCTCAGGCGAAATGGGTCCCAGGGTGGGAGACTCGCGCCGTCACGAAGGAACCAAAGAGGAGATACACCCTATGACCGACTCCACCGGAGTCACCGTGCACGAAACCGAAGCCGTTCTCGACAACGGCCGTTTCGGCACCCGCACCGTCCGCTTCGAGACCGGCCGCCTGGCCCGTCAGGCCGCGGGCGCCGTCGTCGCGTACCTCGACGAAGAGACCATGCTGCTCTCGGCGACCACCGCCTCGAAGCACCCGAAGGAGCACTTCGACTTCTTCCCGCTGACCGTCGACGTCGAAGAGCGCATGTACGCCGCGGGCCGCATCCCCGGCGCGTTCTTCCGCCGCGAGGGCCGCCCGTCCACCGACGCGATCCTCACCGCCCGCCTGATCGACCGGCCGCTGCGCCCGTCCTTCACCGACGGTCTCCGCAACGAGATCCAGGTCGTCATCACCGTCCAGAGCCTCAACCCGGACGACCCGTACGACGTGCTGGCGATCAACGCCGCGTCCGCCTCCACCCAGATCGCGGGCCTGCCGTTCTCCGGCCCGATCGGCGGCGTCCGCGTCGCGCTGATCGACGGCCAGTGGGTCGGCTTCCCGACCTGGAAGCAGCTGGAGGAGGCCACCTTCAACATGGTGGTCGCCGGCCGCATCGTCGGTGACGACGTCGCCATCATGATGGTCGAGGCCGAGGGCACCGAGAACACGCTCGACCTGGTCGCCGCGGGCGCGCAGGGCCCGAACGAGAAGACCGTCGCCGAGGGCCTCGAGGCCGCGAAGCCGTTCATCCGCGCCCTGTGCGAGGCGCAGCAGCGCCTGGCCGAGGTCGCCGCGAAGCCGACCGGCGAGTTCCCGGTCTACCTGCCCTACGAGCAGGACGCGTACGACGCCGTCGCCGCGACCGCGACCGACGACCTCGCCGCCGCGCTGCAGATCCCGGGCAAGCAGGACCGTGACGCCGCCACCGACGCCGTCAAGGTCGCCGTGCTCGAGAAGATCGGCGTCGGCGAGGGCGAGGCCTTCGAGGGCCGCGAGAAGGAGATCGGCGCGGCCTTCAAGTCGCTGTCGAAGAAGATCATGCGCAAGCGCGTCCTCACGGACAAGATCCGCATGGACGGCCGTGGCCTGACCGACATCCGCCAGCTCTCCGCTGAGGTCTCGGTCATCCCCCGTGCGCACGGCTCGGCGCTGTTCGAGCGCGGCGAGACCCAGATCCTGGGTGTCACCACGCTGAACATGCTCCGCCTGGAGCAGCAGATCGACGCGCTGTCCCCGGAGACGCACAAGCGCTACATGCACCACTACAACTTCCCGCCGTTCTCCACCGGCGAGACCGGCCGCGTCGGCTCGCCGAAGCGGCGCGAGATCGGCCACGGCATGCTCGCCGAGCGCGCGCTGCTGCCGGTGCTGCCGAAGCGTGACGAGTTCCCGTACGCGATCCGCCAGGTCTCCGAGGCGCTGGGCTCCAACGGCTCGACCTCGATGGGCTCGGTCTGCGCGTCCACCATGGGCCTCTACAACGCCGGTGTGCCGCTGAAGGCGCCGGTCGCCGGTATCGCCATGGGCCTCATCTCCGACGAGGTCGACGGCGAGACCCGCTACGTCGCGCTGACCGACATCCTCGGTGCCGAAGACGCCATGGGCGACATGGACTTCAAGGTCGCGGGCACCAAGGACCTGATCACCGCGCTGCAGCTGGACACCAAGCTCGACGGCATCCCCTCCGAGGTGCTCGCCGCCGCGCTGAACCAGGCGAAGGACGCCCGTCTCACCATCCTGGAGGTCATCGCCGAGGCGATCGACGGCCCGGACGAGATGAGCCCGTTCGCCCCGCGCGTCACCAGCGTGAAGGTCCCGGTCGACAAGATCGGCGAGGTCATCGGGCCGAAGGGCAAGATGATCAACTCGATCACCGAGGAGACCGGCGCCGACATCTCCATCGAGGATGACGGCACGATCTACGTCGGTGCCGCGGACGGCCCGTCCGCGCAGGCCGCGATCGACAAGATCAACGCCATCGCCAACCCGCAGCTCCCGAAGGTGGGCGAGCGCTTCCTGGGCACCGTCGTCAAGACGGCCGCCTTCGGCGCCTTCGTCTCGCTGCTCCCGGGCCGCGACGGGCTGGTGCACATCTCGAAGCTGGGCAACGGCAAGCGCATCGCCAAGGTCGAGGACGTCGTGAACGTCGGTGACAAGCTCCGCGTGGAGATCGCCGACATCGACAACCGCGGCAAGATCTCCCTCATCGTGGTCCGCGAAGAGGAAGAGGCCGCGAAGCCCGCCGAGGCCGAGGCCGCCGAAGCCAAGTAGGTCTGTTTCTCATAAGTGGCTCGTAAAGGCCTCCTTCACCCGTGTGAAGGAGGCCTTTGCGCACACGTTAGGCATGTGAAGGATCATGGCGCAGATTCCCGGGTTTGAGCAGGCGATAGGCAGTACCCGCACGCTGGAGTCCACTTCGGACGGTGCGGTGGTCAAGCGGACGGTGCTGGCCGGTGGGCTACGGGTGATCACCGAGCACGTCCCGGCCTCGCGGTCGGCGACCGTCGGGCTGTGGGTCGGCGTGGGCTCGCGTGACGAGCCGTCGAACGTCGCGGGCGCCGCGCACTACCTGGAACACTTGCTGTTCAAGGGAACCGCGAACCGCGACGCCACCCAGATCGCCGAGGAGATCGACGCGGTCGGCGGCGAGTTCAACGCGTTCACCGCCAAGGAGCACACCTGCTACTACGCGCAGGTGCTCGACCAGGACCTCCCGCTGGCGATGGACCTGGTGACCGACGTGGTCTTCGAGGCGCTGTGCGCGGACGCCGACGTGGACACCGAACGCAGCGTCGTGCTCGAAGAGATCGCCATGCGCGACGACGACCCCGAGGACCTGCTGCACGAGACCTTCGTCAGCGCGATACTGGGCAGTCACCCGCTCGGGCTGCCGGTGCTGGGCACCGAGGAGTCGATCACCGGGATGTCGGCGTCGGCGTTGCGCGGGTTCTACAAGCGCCGCTACACGATGCCCCGGATGGTGCTCGCCGTCGCGGGCAACATCGACCACACGCAGGTGCTTCGCTTGGTGCGCAAGGCTTTGCGCGATCGGCTCAGTGGCGCCGAGACGCCGGTGGCCGCACGCATGGGCCGCGCTCGCATCCCGGTGACGCGCAAACTCGCGCTGCACACCGACGACACCGAGCAGGCGCACGTCATGCTCGGCCTCAAGGCACTGTCCCGCCACGACGACCGCCGGTTCGCGCTGTCGGTGCTGAACGCGGCGATCGGCGGCGGCATGAGCTCCCGGCTGTTTCAGGAGATCCGCGAGCGCCGTGGCCTGGCGTACCAGGTGTACTCGTCGACCGCGAGCTACTCCGACACCGGGCACATGGCCGTTTACGCGGGCTGCCAGCCGGAGAAGCTCGGCGAGGTGGCGGGCGTGATCCGCGAGGTGCTCGACGGCGTCGCGCTGGACGGCCTGACCGACGCGGAGGTCAAGCGCGCCAAGGGACAGCTGCGCGGCGGGCTCGTGCTGGGCCTGGAGGACACGTCGTCGCGGATGTCGCGGATCGGCAAGAACGAGCTCAATTACGGCCGCTACCTGGGCGTGGACGACACGGTCGCGCGCATCGACGCGGTGACGACCGAAGAGGTCTGTGCGCTCGCTCGCACTCTCCTTCGCCGACCGGGTGGCGTGTCGGCGGCCGCCGTCGTGGGGCCTTACGCTCACTCCGACGACCTTCCAGACGATCTTCACGAGGTGATCGCGTCATGACCGATTTGATCCGCGTAGGTGTGCTCGGCGCGCGTGGCCGGATGGGCGCCACGGTCGTCAAGGCCGTCGAAGGCGCCTCCGACATGGAGGTCGTGGCGGCGATCGACGCCGACGACGCGCGTTCGCTGAACGGCGCGCAGGTCATCGTCGACTTCACCCACCCCGACGCCGTGATGGACAACCTCCGCTTCGCCATCGACAACGACGTGCACGCGGTCGTCGGCACCACGGGCATGAGCGAGGAGCGGCTCGCCCAGGTGCGTGAGTGGCTCGCGGCGAAGCCCGGGCTTGGCGTCCTGATCGCCCCGAACTTCGCTCTGGGCGCGGTCCTCGCGATGCGCTTCGCCCAGCAGGCGGCGCGTTTTTATGCCTCGGCCGAGATCATCGAGCTGCACCACAACCGCAAGGCCGACGCCCCGTCCGGCACCGCCGGTCACACCGCGCAGATGATCGCCCAGGCCCGCAAGGAAGCCGGCGTCACGCCCGGCCCCGACGCCACGACGGCCGAGCTGGCAGGCGCCCGCGGCGCGCTGGTCGAGGACGTCCGCGTGCACTCCGTGCGGCTGCCCGGCCTCATCGCGCACGAGGAGATCCTGTTCGGCGCGGAGGGGGAGACCCTGACCATCCGCCACGACTCGATGGACCGCACCTCGTTCATGCCCGGCGTGCTGCTCGGTGTGCGTGAGGTCCTCCAGCGTCCGGGCCTGACCGTCGGCTTGGAGAACGTGCTCTCGCTGTGAAAGCCAGGAATGTCGCGCTGCTGCTGACGGCGGCGCTGGTCGTGTATTTCGTTCTGCTGGCAGGCCGTGCCCTCGCGTTGTTCCAGGCCGGTGGCACGGTCCCGGTGCTGCTCGGCATCGGCGTGCTTCTGCTGCCGCTGCTGGGTGTTTGGGTCGTGGTGTCCACCTGGCGTTCCGGCCTGCGCATCCAGCACCTGGGCCGCCGCCTGGACGAAGAGGGCGGCCTGCCGGACATCTCGGACCTGCCCCGCCGCGCCTCCGGCCGCGTCGAGCGCCAGGCGGCCGACGTCTGGTTCGACGCCCGCCAGGCCGAGGTCGAGGCCGACCCCGAGGACTGGCGCAACTGGTACCGCCTCGCGTTCGCCTACGACATCGCGGGCGACCGCCGCCGCGCCCGCGAAACCATGCGCAAAGCGGTCACCCTGGAGGCAAAGGAGTCGTGAGTGTTCCGGCCGGTTCTAACCGGCTTAAACACTCACGACCCCCGGGGCCGCTCGCCTACAGCCGGGCCCTGAACGGCCTGCGCGAGTGGTAACTCTGCTCCGTTGGATGCAGCAGAGTTATCACTCGAGCAATCCACACGGCTCGCCCTGGCCTGATCGCGCAGCGAGGGAGCCCTCAAGTCTTACAACGCTTTCCCCCCAAGGACCGGCCGCAACACTCACGACCCCGGGGTCAGAAGTGGAAGACCCCGGCGAACATCGCGGGGGCCGCGGCCAGCAGGCTGAACCGCAGTCCGCGCCCGAGCAGCCCGCCGATCAGGAACGTCGACATCGGCATCCGGACCATCCCGGCCAGCACGGTGGTGGCCATGAACGGCGGCAGCCCGATGACCGCGCTCACCCCGTACGTCCCGGTCATCCAGTGCGGGTGCCGGTGGCAGCGCTCGCGCAGCGCGTCGATCCAGGCGCGGAACTTCTTGGTACGCAAGCGCATCCGCTCACGCCGCGGCGTCGGCGGGCGCTCGCGGTGCAGCCGGTCGTGCAGCACCTTGGGCAGCTTGATCGACCCGCGCGCGGCCAGGTAGTACAGCAGCTTCCCGGCGATCTGGCCG
The DNA here is from genome assembly GCF_900107045.1 of Amycolatopsis xylanica. Taxonomy (GTDB): domain Bacteria; phylum Actinomycetota; class Actinomycetes; order Mycobacteriales; family Pseudonocardiaceae; genus Amycolatopsis; species Amycolatopsis xylanica. The sequence goes on along the minus strand of NZ_FNON01000004.1, from coordinate 273,838 downwards.
ACCGCGACCACGATGCCCACGGCGAGCCACGGCACGTCCGGCCTGCTCGCGACCAGCCCGAGCACGAACACCTCGACGCTGATCAACGGCACGATCGCGGAGCCGAACGCGACACCGAGGGTCACGCACAGCCATCCCAGCATCGCTCACCTCCCCGAGTCGCCGTTATGCCCAAGTTATCAGCCGGAAAACGCGGGCACCCTGAGGTAAACCCCCGTATCCGGGGTGGTGCCAGCGATAAAAGATCACCTGTTCGCCGTCTTGCGGTCACCTTGCGCTGGAAACCTGGCCTGGTGGAAGAGCACAGCCGGTTCTCCCGGTTCTGCGCCGCCGTCGTGCGCCGCCTGCCCTTCGGGCTGTCCCGGATCATCGCGCCGAATTTCCTCGGCTTCGCGCTGATCAACGGGTTCACCTTCGGGGTCGACCTCGCCTTGCTGACCTTGTTCCACGGCTGGCTCGGCCTGCCGGTCTGGCTGTCGATCACGCTGGGCTACGTCGGCGCCTTCGCGCTCAGCTTCGTGCTGAACCGCAAGCTGAACTTCGAGTCGCACGCGCCCGCGGGCCGCCAGGTGGTGCTGTACGTGATCGCCATCGCGATCAACTACGCCGTCTTCCTGCTCGGCGTCGGCAGCGGCCTGACCGCGCTCGGCGTCCAGTATCACCTGTCGCGGATCCTGGCGGGCGCCTGCGAAGGCGTGTTCATGTACAGCGCGATGCGGTGGGTGGTGTTCGCACCGGGCTCACGCGAGCGCGAGGTCCAGCGTGCCGGTTAGCCGCACCTCGCGGATGGTCGTCTCGCCGGTGTCGAGCACCCGGACGGTGCCATCCGGGTTCCACCCGGCGCGCCGGTAGAACCCCAGCGCGGGGTGGTCGGACTGACCGACCCAGCTGATGCCGCGCTCGGCGCCGAGCTCACGCAGGCCCTGTGCGGCCGTGCCGAGCAGGCGTCCGGCATGTCCTCGGCGACCCCACCGCGGCTCTACCAGCAGTGATGCGATGAGTCCCGTCTTGGCCGCGTCGTCGGGCAGCGCTCCGGAGGCGTCCGCGACCTCACTCTCTGGCGCGATGCCCGCGACGCAGAAACCGACGTTGAACTCGCCTTCGGTGGCCAGGTAGACCGTGCTGAACGGGAACTCGATCGCGTCCGTCCACTGCTGCTCGGCGTCGACGGCGTCCAGCGCCGCGAGCGCGCCGGGCAGGTCGGCGTAGGCGGCCTCCCAGGCGACCCGCTGGATCCGGGCGATCTCCTTGGCGTCTTCCACGGTGGCCAGGCGAACTCGGGCGATGCTCATGCTGGTGAAACCTAGTGGGTCAGTTTTTGTCGGTGGGTCGTGGCACCATCGGCGACATCATGGAAACGATGAGTCTGGCCGTCGCGCGCCGCACCGCGCTGGCCGCACAGGGGTTCGCCGACCCACGTCCCGCCTCGCAGCCGACGAGGCGGCATCTGCAGCGCGTGCTGTCCCGGGTACAGCTGATCCAGCTCGACTCGGTCAACGTCGCGGTCCGCGCCCACTACGCGCCGCTGTTCTCCCGGCTCGGCGCGTACGACGCCGCGCTGATCGACGAGGCCGCGTGGACGCACACGGCCAAGCGCCCGCGCATGCTGGTCGAGTACTGGGCGCATGAGGCGAGCCTGTTGCCGGTGCAGGACTGGCCGCTGCTGCGCTCGGGCGCGAAACGGCAGGGCTGGTGGCGGAACTATTCGTCCCTTGTGGACAAATCACCGGCGCTGATCGACGACATCCTGGCCGTGGTCAAGGAACTCGGCCCGATCGGCGCGGGCGGCATCGAGCGCGAGCTCGGCGCCGAAGGCCGCGGTCCCGGCGCGTGGTGGGACCGGTCGGAGGTCAAGAAGGTCTGCGAGTGGCTGTTCGGCATGGGCCAGCTGACCACCGGCACCCGCCGTTCGTTCGAGCGATTGTACGACCTCACCGAGCGCGTCATGCCGCCGGAAGTGTTGTCCCGCAAGGTTTCCCCGGAGGAGGGCGCCCGCGAGCTGATCACCAGGTCCGCGGTCGCGCTCGGCGTCGCCACCGAGACCGATCTGCGCGACTACTACCGCCTCGGCCCCGGCGAGACCAAGCAGGCCGTCCGCGAGCTCGTCGAAACCGGTGTGCTGGAGCCGGTCTCGGTGCGCGACTGGAAGGCCCAGGCCTACAGGCACGTCCAGGCCAAGACACCCCGTTCGATCACCGGCCGCGCGCTGCTCTGCCCGTTCGATCCGCTGATCTGGGAGCGCGCCCGCACCGAGCGCCTGTTCGGTTTCCGCTACCGCATCGAGATCTATGTCCCGGAGCCCCAGCGCGTCCACGGTTATTACGTGTTCCCGTTCCTCCTCGACGGCGAACTGGTCGCCCGAGTAGACCTGAAGTCGGACAGGTCCGCCAGCGTCCTCCGCGTCCAGGGCGCCTTCGCCGAGCCCGACGCCGACAACGCCCGCGTAGCCATGGAACTCGCCGCCGAGCTCAAGCTGATGGCCGCCTGGCTCGGCCTCGACGGCGTCCAGGTAGGGGAGCGAGGTGACCTCGCCAAGCCCCTCCGCAAACTCACGCGCTAGCCGCGGCCGTCGTGAGTGGTACGGCCGGTTCTAACCGGCCATACCACTCACGACCCCGCTCAGGTCAGCACCAGGTTCAGGGTGATCTTGGTGTCGGTGTCGGTCGCGTGCTCCCCGATCCCGTCCCCACGCGCGGTCCGGTATTTCCCGGTCCCGCCGATCACGGCGATGGCGAACGTCTTCCCGGGACTGGGGATCTCCCGGATGTGCATGTTGTTCAGATGCAATTCCCCGTCCGGCAGCCGGAGCACGATCTTGTTCTGGACGACCAGTTTCACCGGCAGCCCGGGAATGATGTCGACCACCATCCCGTTGACCGACCCATCCCCGATCTGCACCCCGTCCTTCCCATGCACGGTCACCGACGCGAAGAACACCGTCCCCGCCACCACATTCGCCCCAGGAACACTGGGCAGCGACGTAGCGGTCCGCCGCGAGATCACCTCGACGACCTCGTCAACCCCCTTGCTCACGGCAACGGTCCCCACGGCTCCCGCGGCCGCGACAGCAGGCACCGCGAACATCGCCGCCCGCCTCGAAAGGTCACTCACCCCGACCACTCCCTCCCGGTGTACGTCCACAAAGCACACTAGAAGCCCCCGAAACCCCACCCCCTCCCCGAAAACCACCCCCGGCTACACCCAGCCACCCCTCGACCCCCAACCGGCCCAACCCCACCCCGCGCCCGGGTGGCCCCACCCACCCAGCACCCCGCCCCACCCCCAGCCCACCCGGCAAACGAGCGACCCAGACTTCACCCACCCCGATCAGGTGACCCCGCCCGATCTTTGCCCGTCTCGCACGCATGTTTGCCGTTCCCGTACGCATGTTTGCGGCTTGTGTACGCGAAAGACCGGGGCAAGAAGGGCAAAGAACAAGGGGTGTTCGCCGGTGGGAGCGGCGAACACCCCTTGGGTTCCCCTTCGCGGAGTGGTCTGGCGGCGGCCGGGCCGAACCTGGCCGCGGCGGAGCGCGGGGTTACTGGGCCGCGCGGGTCACGACGGCGTTGCCCGAGCCGGTGCGGGCACGGACCTTCAGAGCGACCGCGCCCGCCGGGGCCGAGTCGGCGACGTCGATCTCGCTCGACACCTGCCCGGCGCTCGACGTCAGGTCTATCTCGGCCGCGACACCGCCGCGGATCCCGACGCGGACCTCGCCCGAGCCGGTGATCAGCTCCAGCGAACCCGAAGCCGCTTCGGCGACCGAGAGGTCACCGCTTCCGCTGCGCGCCATGACATCGCCCGCCACCGCGCCGAGCCAGACGTCGCCCGTGCCGGTCGCGAGCGTCGCGGAACCGGCGAGCGACGAGGCCTCCACGTCACCGCTGCCGGTGCGCAACTGGAGGCCGGACAGCGCCGGGCCGAGCTTGATGTTGCCGGTGCCCGTGCGGATGGTCGCCGAGCCGTCCGCGCGCTCGACCGAGACCTCGCCCGAGCCGGTGAGGATGTCGGCCCGGCCCGCCGCGCCGGTGACCTTCACCTCGGCCGCGCCCGCGCGGACCTCGATGTGGGAGCCGGCCGGGGCGTGCACCTTCACCGCGAGCGGGATGTTGCGCAGTGCCCACGCTTTGGGGCCCTGGACGACGAACCGGTTGCCGACCAGCTCGACGCGGGTCTGGCGGATCGCCTCCGCGGGTGAATTTTCCGCGTCCAGCCCGAATTGGCCGCCGAAGCGCTCGCCGACCCAGTTGAGCAGGTTCGACATGTTGTCCAGCCACGGCTCGCGGACCGTCGGGTCGTGGCTGAGCTCAGCGCGCGCCACCGAACCGCCGAGCACGATCTCGACACGGCCCAGCGTGACGCTCACGTCCAGCTCGATCGGGCCGTCGACCTCGAACTCTTCCGTACGCGGCACCACAGTTTCCTCGGTCATGATCGCCCCTCAGCCCTCTACCCAGCCGTGCAGCCGGGAATCCGATCGCTTGCCCTTGTCCTGGTGCCGCTGGTGCCCGCCGGACTTGCCGAGCGCGCCCTGCACGGCCTGCGACACGAACGTGTTCAGTGACACGCCCTGTGCCTGCGCCGCCTTCTCGGCCTGACCCTTGATCTGCTCGACGAGCCGGAGCGTGATGCGCGTGATGTCGCCGCCGTCGATCGACGGGGCGGGCTCGCGTGGTGTCGCGGCGGGCGGCTCCTCGACCGCGCTGCCGCCGGTCACCACCACGCGGACGTCACGGCCGTCGAGGCGGACCTCGACGACGTGGTCGGGCAGGCTCGCGGTGACCTCCGCGGCCAGGTCGGCCAGCGCGTTCATCAACGCCAGCCGCACCGAGGGCTCGATCGCGGCGGACAGCAGAGCCGCCGTGCGCCGCGTCTGGTCGTCTCCGGCCGAGGCCGTCGCGGCCAGGTCCTCGCGGAGGTTCGTGATGTACGGGCTCAGGTCCATGACGCCACTATGACGTCACCCGTGACGTCAGTCAAGGAGCCCATGGTGTCACGGTGGTGTCACCGGCATCGGCGGTTACGCTGCCTTCGACGAGGATCGAGTAGGGAGTCGAACGTGGCCGAGACGGTTTCACCGAAGGTGCAACTGATAGCGAAAACGGAGTTCTTCGAACCGGAGGACGTGCCGTGGACCACCGACGCCGACGGCGGCCAGGCGCTCGCCGAGTTCGCGGGCCGGGCCTGCTACCAGTCGTGGAAGAAGCCGAACCCCAAGACGGCCACGAACGCAGGCTACATCGACCACATCATCGAGGTCGGCCACCTCTCGGTGCTCGAGCACGGCTCGGTTTCCTTCTACATCACCGGAATCTCGCGTTCGCTCACGCACGAGCTGATCCGCCACCGGCACTTCTCGTACTCGCAGCTCTCCCAGCGGTACGTCCCCGAGCGTGACGCGTCGTTCGTCGAGCCGGACGTCATCGCGAACGATCCCGTGCTGCACGAGAAGTTCCTCGCCGCCGCGCAGGCCAGCCAGGACGCCTACACCGAACTGCTCGCCGGGCTCGAGGAGAAGTTCGCCGACTCGCCCAGCGCCACGCTGCGCCGCAAGCAAGCCCGCCAGGCCGCGCGCGCCGTGCTGCCCAACGCGACCGAGACCCGCATCGTGGTCACCGGCAACTACCGCGCCTGGCGGCACTTCGTCGCCATGCGCGCGACCGAGCACGCCGACGTCGAGATCCGCGCGCTGGCCATCGAATGCCTGCGCCAGCTGCACAAGGTCGCGGGCAATGTCTTCGCGGACTTCACCATCTCCCTCCTGCCGGACGGCACCGAGGTCGCTTCCAGCCCGAAGGTGCTCGAAGGCTGATGCGCCGTCTCGCGATTGATGTTCAGCCGGGCGAGTACGCCGTCGCCAAACTGGCCGCCGACGCCCCTGTCCCGCCAGGGCTCCTCGACAAGACCGACCCCGCCGTCCTCGTCTCGATCACCCGCACACCCCATGAGCTTTCGGTGATCTGTCCCGCCGCGCTCGCGCCCGCCGCCCAGGAGGTCGAGGACGGCTGGCGCCTGCTGACCGTCCGCGGCCCGCTCGCGTTCAACCTGACCGGCATCATCGCGGCGCTCGCGGGCGAGCTCGCCGCCGCCGGGGTGGCGTTGTTCTCGATTTCCACGTTCGACACCGACCACGTCCTCGTCCGCGGTCCTGAGCTGTCCACGGCGGTGGCCGCACTCCGCGCTTCCGGCCACGAAGTCACCCTCGACGTTTAAACGCCGCGTCCGCTGTCGACACCTCCACATGTCGACAGCGGGCACGGGTGGGCGGAGTCACCCTTGTCGGCGAATGTTCGGCATGCCTAAACTTCGATTTAGGTTCCCCGACAACCCCGAAGGTGGCCTCGATGGCAGTGGCGGAAGCCGCGCGGCGGCCGAAACTGGTCCGCTGGCTCAGTGGGTCGAGCCTGCTCGGCCCGGCGTTCGTCGCCGCGATCGCGTACGTCGACCCCGGCAATGTCGCGTCCAACATCAGCGCGGGCGCCCGCTTCGGCTACCTGCTCGTCTGGGTGATCGTCGCGGCCAACCTGATGGCCATGCTCATCCAGTTCCTCTCCGCCAAGCTCGGCCTGGTCACCGGCCTTTCGCTGCCGGAGGCGCTGCGTGAGCGGATGCCCCGCACCGGACGGCTCGCCTACTGGATGCAGGCCGAGGTCGTCGCCATCGCCACCGACATGGCCGAGGTCGTCGGCGGCGCGATCGCGCTGAACCTGCTGTTCGACCTGCCGCTGCTGCTCGGCGGCGTGATCACCGGCGCGGTCTCGCTCGGCATGCTCCTGGTGCAGGACCGCTCCGGCCAGCGCGCGTTCGAGCGGGTCATCACCGGGTTGCTGCTGGTCATCGCGGTGGGCTTCCTGGCGAGCCTGTTCGTCGAGCCGCCGTCGGCGTCCGGGATCGCGGGCGGCCTGGTGCCGAAGTTCGCCGGCGCCGACAGCATTCTCATCGCGGCGGCCATGCTCGGCGCCACGGTCATGCCGCACGTGGTCTACCTGCACTCCGCGCTGGCCAGGGACCGCCACGGGCACCCGACCGGCGACCAGCGCCGCCGCCTGCTCACCGCCACCAAGGTGGACGTCGGCGTCGCGATGCTGCTCGCTGGCGCGGTCAACCTCGGCATGCTGCTGCTCGCGGCGACCAACCTGCAGGGCCGGGAGGGCGTCGACTCGATCGAAGGCGCGCACGCGGCCGTCTCGCAGGCGCTCGGCCCCGGCGTCGCGCTGCTGCTCGCCATCGGCCTGCTCGCCTCCGGCCTCGCGTCCACTTCGGTCGGTGCGTACGCGGGTGCGATGATCATGCAAGGCTTGCTGCGCAAGCGAATCCCGTTGGTGCTGCGCCGGTTGATCACGCTCGCGCCCGCGCTGGTCGTGCTGGCGCTCGGCGTCGACCCGAGCCAGGCGCTCGTCGTTTCCCAGGTCGTCCTGTCGTTCGGGATCCCGTTCGCGCTGGCTCCGCTGATCAAGCTCACCAGCAATCCGGACGTGATGGGCGCCGACGCCAACCATCGCGCCACCACGCTGGCGGGTTGGGGCGTCACCGCGGTGATCGTCGCGCTGAACCTGGTGCTGATCTACCTCACGTTCGCGGGCTGAAACACGAACGAAACATCGAGCTTCTACCTTCATCAACGTACGGAACGTTGATGAAGGACGCGGATGACCAACGAAACACTGGATGAAGTCGACCTCCGGCTGCTCCAAGCGCTGCAAGCCGACGGCCGGGCCACGCACGCCGCGCTCGGCAAGGCGGTCGGGCTGACCGGCCCCTCGGTGTACGCGCGGATCAAGCGGCTCGAACGGGCCGGTGTCATCCGCGGCTACACCACGATCGTCGACGCGGGCGCGCTCGGCCAGGACCTCGTCGCCTACCTCAGGATCGGCACCAAGGCGGGTCCCGACGAGGCCGGTCCGTTCGAGGAGTTCGTCCACGCGGAGCCTCGGATACTCGAATGTCACGACGTCGACGGTGAAGACAGCTACATCGTCAAGGTCAGGGTCGGTACGCCGCAGGAACTCCGAGCGTTGCTCGCTCAAGTCCGCGCCCTGCCGGACGTGTACCGCACGATCACCTCGATCGCGCTGGAAACGATCAAGGAGACCCGCGGCGGCGGTCACCTCGCGGACCCTGCCACGCCCGAGGACGACTGATGGGCGAGATCCTCTGGCTCGGCCTGCTGCTCGGCGGGGGAGCGGCGCTCGCGGTCGGCCCGATCTTCGTCACGATCCTGCAGGAGGCGGCGACCCGCGGCTTCGGCGCGGCGTTCCGGGTGATCCTCGGCTCGGCGGTCGCCGACCTGGTGCTGCTCATTCCCGCGCTCGCCTTCGCCTGGGTGATCACCGCCATCGCCGGCGCGTCGCTCTGGGTCGGCATCGCGGGCGCGATCTTCTTCCTTTTCCTTGCGGGACAGGCGATCCGCGACGCCCGCAGGCTTTGGCGGCACGGTGAACCGGAAGCCGCGGCCGCTTGGGCGTTCTGGAAAGGCGTCGTCGCGAACCTCGCCAACCCGCTCACGTGGACGTTCTGGCTCGCCACCGGGACGCCGACCATGCTGCGCGCGCACGAGCTCGGCGGTTGGTTCGGCCTCGCGGTGTTCACTGTGGTCTGGTTCGTTGTCGCATCAGGACTCGAGGCGGTCATCGCGTGGGTCGTTGCCCGATCGGGCAAGCGGTTCGGCGGTCGTGGACAAGCCGCGCTGACAGCGTTGTCGGCTGTGCTGTTCGTCTCGCTCGCCGGAGTTTTATTGGCCCGTGACGTGTTCGCCTGATTTCCAAAACCCTTACAGCTACCATCTCCGCCCGTGACCCACGAGCAGACCCACACCCAGCCAGCGCAGCAGCCGCGCGTGCTCGCCGGCCGCTACGCGATCTTGAACGAACTCGGCCGCGGCGGCATGGGTGTGGTCTGGCGCGGGCAGGACCAGGTGATCGGACGGCAGGTGGCCATCAAGGAGCTGCACCTGCCCGACGGCGGGCCCGGCGCGGCCGTCTTCGGCGAGCGCGTGATGCGGGAGGTCCGCACCGGCGGCAAGCTCAACGATCCCGCGGTCGTCACCGTCTACGACGTGCTCAACGACAACGGCACCACGTACATCGTGATGGAGCTGGTCGAGGCGCCGACGCTCGCGGACGTCGTGCGGCAGTACGGGCCGCTGCCCGCGCAACAGGTCGCGGCCATCGGCGAGCAGGTGCTCTCGGCGCTCACCGCGGCGCACCAGGCGGGCATCGTGCACCGGGATGTCAAGCCCAGCAACATCATGGTCGCCTCGAACGGCCGGGTGAAGCTCGCCGACTTCGGCATCGCGCAGGCCATCGACGACCCGCGCATCACCACCAGCGGCATGGTGGTCGGCTCGCCCGCGTTCATGTCGCCGGAGCGGGTCAACGGCCAGGAGGCCATGCCCGAGTCGGACCTCTGGGCGCTCGGCGCGACGCTGTTCTTCGCCGCCGAGGGCACGGTCGCCTTCGAACGGCCGACGACCGCGGCGACCCTGCACGCGATCATGACCGAGATCCCGTACCTCACCAGGGCGCAGGGCCCGCTGGCCTCGGCGATCATGGGCCTGCTCATCGCCAGCCCGGAGGCCAGGCTCAAGCCGCAGCAGGCCAAGGCGCTGCTCGCGATGGCGACCTCGGGCAGCGCGCAAATCACCGCTCCGGTCCTATCGGGACGGACGACCGTGGCACCGGCCCCGTCCGCGAAACCCAAGCGTGGCCTGTGGCTTTCGCTCGTCGCGGTGGCCGCCGTGGTGGCGCTCGTGGCGGGACTCTTCGCTGGCAAGCTCATCTGGAGCCCGTCGGTCAGCGCGGCGATGCTGCCCACGATGACCTACGGCGCGGGCGGCGAGCTGCTCGAGTTCGAACAGGACGACAGCCTCGACTGCTACAGCACCCCGATCGCGGCCGGTTACCGGATCAATTCCGACGTCAAGGTCGACTGCGAGAAGGTGCACCAGTTCCAGATCTTCGACGCCTACAAGGTGCTCGAAACCGGCAGCTACACCGACGACAAGCTCCCATACGCCGGTTATCCGGACCTGGCGGTGCTGAAGGCCGCGGCCGAGGCGCGCTGCACGATGGTCTTCCAGTCCGACGCGGTGCTCCGCGACCAGCGGCCGAGCCTGCAGTTCCGCGCGCTGGTGCCCACCCAGCAGGAATGGGCGCGGGACACGGGCAACGACAAGGAACGCGTCCGGCTCGCCGTCTGCGCGCTGACCAAAAAGGACGGAAGCCAGATCGACGGCGACATTGTGCGCAAACTCAAGTAGCTGGAACGGAGACTTTCCGGCAAGGTGAGTCCCGCGCCGGTAAATCTTCTGGACCTGCGAGGAAAGCCAGGTCGTCACCGGGATCACCGGTGCGAGGAGGTAACGTCTTTGTCATGTCCACTCCACCTACCGCAGCCCCCGGCAGACCGTTCGGGCGCGTGCTCACCGCGATGGTCACCCCCTTCGACGCCGACGGCGCGCTGGATTTGAAGCGTGCCCAAGAGCTCGCTTCGCGCCTGGTGGACCTGGGAAACGACGGTCTCGTGGTCAACGGGACCACCGGCGAGAGCCCGACGACCAGTGACGCCGAGAAGTCCGAGCTGATCCGCGCCGTCGTCGAGGCGGTCGGCGACCGCGCCGCGGTCATCTCCGGCGCGGGCACCTATGACACGGCACACAGCGTCCAGCTGTCGCAGCAGGCCGAGGCGGCCGGCGCGCACGGGCTGCTGATCGTCACCCCGTACTACTCGCGGCCCACCCAGGCGGGGCTGCACGCGCACTTCACGGCGATCGCGGACTCCACCGGCCTGCCGGTGATGCTGTACGACATCCCGCCGCGCTCCATCGTGCCGATCGAGGTCGACACCCTCCTCCGGCTCGCCGAGCACCCCCGCATCGTGGCCGTCAAGGACGCCAAGGGCGACCTGCTGGCAGGCAGCGAGGTCATCGCCAACACCGAGCTCGCCTACTACTCCGGCGACGACGCGCTGAACCTGCCGTGGCTCTCCGTCGGCGCGGTCGGCGTGGCCAGTGTCATCGGACACGTGGTGGCCGGCCGGATCCGCAAGATGATCGAGGCCTACGAGAACGGCGACGTCTCGACCGCGCGCACCAACCACCGGGGCATGCTGCCGGTCTACCGGGCCATGTCGCGCGTCGGCGGGGTCGCGTTCGCCAAGGCCGCGCTGCGCCTGCGCGGGTTCGACGTCGGCGACCCGAGGCTGCCGATCGTGGCGCCGAACGCCGACCAGCTCGAGGCCGTCAGGGCCGATCTGAGCCAGGCGGGGGTCCCACTCGAAGGTGCGACGGCCTCGGACTGGAACACTGAGCGGGTAGCCCGCACGGATTCGGCGGCGGCTTACGTCGCCCCGACCACTCACACCAGCGTAGGGACCATTCCTAGGTGACCTCCTTCTCCACCGGCCCCGGGCCGACCAACGCCCCGCCAGCACTCCCGGAAGGCGGCCTGCGCGTTGTCGCGCTCGGCGGCATCGGGGAGGTAGGCCGCAACATGACCGTCTTCGAGTTCGGCGGCAGGCTGCTGATCGTCGACTGCGGCGTGTTGTTCCCCGAGGACGACCAGCCGGGCGTCGACCTGATCCTGCCGGACTTCCGCGCCATCGAGGACCGGCTCGACGACATCGACGCGCTCGTGCTGACCCACGGCCACGAGGACCACATCGGCGCGGTGCCGTTCCTCCTCAGGATGCGGCCCGACCTGCCGATCTACGGGTCGAAGTTCACCCTCGCGCTGCTCGCGGCCAAGGCCAAGGAGCACCGGCAGAAGCCGAAGCTGATCGAGGTCAAGGAGGGCGAGCGGCGCACCATGGGGCCGTTCGACTGCGAGTTCTTCGCGGTCAACCACTCCATCCCGGACGCGCTGGCGGTCGCCATCCGCACCCCGGCGGGCGTCGTGCTGCACACCGGCGACATCAAGCTCGACCAGCTGCCGCTCGACGGCAGGCTCACCGACCTCGCGGGCTTCTCGCGGCTCGGCGACGAGGGTGTCGACCTGTTCTGCGTGGACTCCACCAACGCCGAGGTGCCCGGGTTCGTCATGCCCGAGCGCGACATCGGCCCGGTGCTCGACGACGTGATCCGCCGCGTCGACCAGCGTGTGATCGTGGCGTGTTTCGCGAGCCACGTGCACCGCGTGCAGCAGGTGCTCGACGTGGCGCAGCGGCATGGCCGCCGGGTCGCGTTCGTCGGCCGCTCGATGGTCCGCAACATGGGCATCGCCGCCGACCTCAAGCTGCTGAACATCCCCGAGGGCCTGCTGGTCGATCTCGACCAGGCCAGCAACCTGCCGGAGAGCAAGGTCCTGTTCGTCTCGACCGGCTCGCAGGGTGAGCCGCTGTCGGCGCTGTCGCGGATGGCGCGCGGCGAGCACCGGCAGATCTCGATCCGCGCGGGCGACACGGTCGTGCTGGCGAGCTCGATGATCCCCGGCAACGAGACGGCCGTGTTCGGGGTCGTGAACGGCCTGGTGCGGCTCGGCGCGAACGTGGTGCACCAGGGCAACGCCAAGGTCCACGTCTCCGGGCACGCGTCCGCGGGCGAGCTGCTGTACCTGTACAACGCCGTCCGCCCGAGCAATGTCATGCCGGTGCACGGCGAGTGGAAGCACCTACGCGCCAACGGCGAGCTGGCCGTGCGCACCGGCGTCTCGCCGGAGAACGTGGTCATCGCCGAGGACGGCGTGGTCGTCGACCTGGTCGACGGCAAGGCCACCCGCACCGGGCGGGTCGAGGTCGGACACGTCTATGTGGACGGCCTGTCCGTCGGCGACGTCGGCGAGTCGACGCTGTCCGACCGGCTCGTGCTCGGCGAGGGTGGGTTCATCGCGATCACCATCGCGGTCGACACCAGCACCGGCCGCCCGGTCACCGCGCCGACGATTTCCGGCCGCGGTTTCTCGGATGATCCGAAAGCGCTCGACGCCGTGGTTCCATTGGTGGAAATGGAGTTAGCCCGTACAGAGGCCGAGGGAATCACCGATACGCACCGCATCGCGCAGGCCGTTCGCCGGGTCGTCGGCCGCTGGGTCGCCGACACCTACCGCCGCCGCCCGATGATCGTGCCCACGGTTATCCCAGTCTGAGGCACTTTTTCACCAGCACGGTCCCGGATCAGCCCGCCGGCCGCCCGAAAGGGCGACTGGGCGGGCTGATCCTTTTTCGTACGGAGAACGCCACCATTCTCAGCCGGTCAGCACTAGGAGCCGACTCGATTTTTGACTAATCTCGAAGTCATCAGTCGACCCGCGGGGCGGGGTCGGACCGATCGGCAGAAAGGCTGCGCCGGTGGGGCGACACTCGACCATCAAGGCCCGAAGACGGGTTCTCGTCCCCGTCGTCGTGCTCGGTGTGGTGATCGCGGTCAGCGCCGTCTCCTTTGGAGTGATCCAGCTCGTCCACGCGAATCACGCCTGTGCGGCACAGACCAAAGTGTTCGTGGCCGCTTCCCCTGACATCGCGCCCGCGCTGACCGACGTGGTCAGGGGCGTGCGCCAGGAGTGCGCGCAGATCGAGGTCCAGCCGCGTGATTCCGCGCAGGTGGCGGAAAGCCTGGCGATCTCGGACGGCTCGGTGAAACCGCAGGTCTGGGTTCCCAGCTCCACCTTGGCGTTGCAGCGCGCGCGTCAGCTCGGCGCGACGCAGGTGCCCGAGTCCGGCCCGTCGGTGGCGAGCTCGCCGGTGGTGCTCGGGGTCGCGCAGGAGATCGCGGCCGGGCTCGGCTGGCCGTCGAAAACGCTCACCTGGGCGGATGTGCTCGGGGTGAGCGACGGGACGGTCACCCCCGGAATGCCGGACCCGGCAAGGAATCCGGTCGGGGTGTCGGCGCTGTTCGGGCTGCGGGACGTCACGAAGGGCAAGCCGGACGCGGGGCCCGCGTACACCTCGCTGCTGCGGCGCTTCTCGGCGACCACGACCGCCACCGAGGCGGAGTTGTTCACCCGGCTGCCCGGCGCCGACCTGGCGGTCCAGTCGGTGACCACGTTCCCGACTTCGGAAAACGCGATACTGCGGCACAATGTCGCGAAACCGGGCGCGCCGCTCGTCTCGGTCTATTCGCCTGCCGCGCCTTCGCTCGACTACCCGTTCGCGGTGCTCTCCGGCACGGATCCCGCGCAGGCCAAGGCGATCGAGCCGGTGCTGTCGGCGTTGCTCTCCCAGCCGGGCGCGGTGGCCGTCGCGGACGCGGGCCTGCGCGCCGCCGGCGGGCAGGCGCTGCGCGCGGCCACGGACAACCGCGTGACCGGTCGGGGTTTGCAGACGGCGCGAATGCCTTCGCTGGCCGAAGTGGACCAGATACTGAACCAGTGGGCCGGGGTCAACCTGAGCGCACGGGTCCAGGTGCTCATCGACGTTTCCGGCTCGATGACCGCGCTGGTGCCCGGCACGGAGAAGACCCGGATGCAGGCGACGCTCGAAGCGGCGGAGAAAGGCCTGCGCCTGTTCAAACCGACCAGCCAGGTGCGGATACTGACGTTCTCCACGAAGCTCGACGGCGACAAGGACTATCGCGAAGTGCTGCCGATGGCGCCGGTCGGGGAGCAGCTCAAGCCCGGCCCGCTGGAGAAACTGCGCGGCATCAAAGCGACCCCGGACGGCCAAACCGGGCTCTATGACAGTGTTTTGGACTCGTACCGGGTGGCGCGGCGCGAGTGGGAGCCGGGCAGGCTCAACGTCGTCATCGTGATGACCGACGGCAAGAACTCCGACCCTGGCGGGCTCACTCGTGAGCAATTGCTTGGTGAACTCGGCAAGTTGCAGGATCTGCGGCGGCCGATTCCGATCATCGGGATCGGCATCGGCCCGGACATCGACGCGACCGAGTTGCAGGAGATCACGAAGCCGACGGGCGGCCAGGCGTTCACCACCCCGGACCCTGGCAAGATCGCCGACGTGTTCTTCGGGGCGCTGAGCAAGCTCACCGGCGCCTGATCACCTGATATATCCCCAGTATCGCGGCCAGGCTGATGAGGCTGAGGTACAGCTGCGAACGCGCGTCCTCGACGAACAGCATCGAAACGACCACCAGCAGCGTGCCCGCGAGTGTGAGCCGGCTGAGCCAGGGATAGCCCCACATGCGGAGCTTGAGGCGTTCGGGCGCCTCGGCTTCGAGCGTGCGGCGCATCCGGAGCTGCGAGCCCGCGATGATCGCGTAGACGAAGAGCGCGACGGCGCCCGCCGAGTTGATGATGAAGTAGAAGATCTGGTCGGGGGAGACGTAACTCATGATCACGGCCACGTAGCCGACCGAGGTGGACAGCAGGATCGCCTTCCACGGCACGCCGCGTGCGTTCGTGTCGGCGACCCAGCGCGGAGCCCAGCCGTGCCGTCTCAACGCGAAGAGCATGCGGGAAGCCGTGTACAGCCCCGAATTCAGCACCGAGAGCGCGGCGGTGAGCACGACCGCGCTGACGATCGTCTCGGCGGCCGGGATGCCGAACCGGCCGAACGCGGCGGCGAACGGGCTCGTCTCGGTCGGCACCTCACGCCACGGGATGATCATCACGATCAGCGCGACCGAGCCGACGTAGAACAGGATCACCCGCCAGACGGTGGTGGCGGTGGCCTTCTGCACGGCCTTCTCCGGCTCACTCGACTCCGCGGCCGCGATGGTGACGATCTCGGCCCCGAAGTACGAGAAGATCACGATCACCACGCCGTGGATGACCGAGAACGCGCCATTGGCGACGAACCCGTCTTGCGCGATGTTGCCGGCGGACAGGTGGGCGCCCGGCCAGAAGCCGAGCACGAACAGCAGGCCCAGCACCATGAACACGACGATCGTGGTGACCTTGATCGACGCCAGCCAGAACTCGGTCTCGCCGAACGAGCGCGCGGACAGCAGGTTCGTGACGGTCAGCAGGAGCATGAGCACGAGCGAGAACACCCACTGCGGAACCGAAGGCACCCATTTCTCGAGGATCTTGGCGCCCGCGACGGCCTCGAACGCGACCACGCCAACCCAGAAGTACCAATACAGCCAGCCGATCGTGAAGCCCGCCCAGCCGCCGAGCGCCTCGCGCGCGTACTCCATGAACGACCCGAGCGCGGGCGACGCGGTCGCCATCTCGCCCAGCATCCGCATGACGAGCACGACCAGCAGCCCGCCCAGCGCGTAGGAGAGGACGGCGGCGGGCCCGACGGTGTGGATCACCGCCCCGCTGCCGATGAAGAGGCTCGCGCCGATGATCCCGCCGAGCGCGATCATCCGGACGTGCCGCTGGCGGAGATTCGGCTTCAGGCCCTCGGTGTCCCGAGCGTCGGTGTCCATAGCGACGGGATCTTTCCAGCAACCGTCCTACCCGGGCAATGGCTCACCGATGGCGACTTGATGATCAGGGGATTTGAGCTGCACGAGGGTCGCCCCGGCGAGCAGCACGACGGCCCCGACGGCCTGCACGACCGTCAACGCCTCACCGAGCAGGATCCACGCCAGTATGTTGGCCAGTATCACCTCGACCAGCCCCAGTACGCTCGCGATGGCCGCCGGGAGGTACTGGAGCGCGGAGATCCCGGCGAGGTAGGCGAGCACGGTCCCGACCAGCATGAGCGCGACCAGCGCCACCCAGACCGGCGGATGCCACGGCCCGATCACCGCGGGCTCGGTGAGGACGCGGACCGGGATCGTCCACGGCGGCGCGACCACGCATACGGCGAGCGCGCCGATGCCCATGCCCCAGGTGACCATGCCCAGCGGATGCCTGCTCGCCAGCCCCCGTTCGCCGATCAGGAAGTATCCGGCCGAGCACAGCGCCGCCCCGAACCCGGCGAGCAACCCGAGCGCGTCGAGCCTGAGTCCCTGCCAGACCTGCGCGACCAGTATCAGGCCGATCATGGCGAGCGCGATCCCGCCCCAGACGGCCTTCGCGAGATGGACCTTGCGCACGAACCGGGTCCACAGCGCGATCAGCACCGGCGAGACGAACTCCAGCAGGATCGCGATCCCGACCGGGATCCGGCTGGTGGCGATGAAGTACACCAGCTGGATCCCGCCGACCCCGATCAGCCCGTACGCGATCAGCAGCCGCCACTCACCCTTGCCGACCTTGAGGATCGACGGCTTGACGATCCCCACGGCCGCGAAGAGCACGAGCGCCGACAGTCCAAGCCGGACGGCCGCGACCTGCTGCGGTGTCAGTCCCGCGACCATCGTCGGCTTCCCCAGCGTCCCGGACGTGCTGAAGAACAACGCCGACAGCACGATCAGCGCCGTCCCGCGCCCTTGCCGGGTCTTCGCTGGTAAAACGTCGATAGCCACGCCCGCGAGCGTAACTCCCGCCCCCGACACTCTTCGCCCCATTTACGGGGCTGGGCTCAAGCGCGCAGGCCCGCCGCGATGTGCCCGGTGATCGTCGCCAGCCGGACACCCTGCAGGCGCAGCGCCTCCAATGCCACGTCGTCCGGTTCCGCCGACTTGCGCGACACCCACGAGCCGCCGTAAGGATTTCCGGACTCCAGCAGGTGTTTCGCGTTGTAACCGAGCGGGACGACGATGGCGCCCCAGTGATAGAAGATGTTGTTGATCGCCAGGATCGTCGACTCGAGACCACCGTGTGCCGTCGACGCGGTGGTGAACGAGGTCGCGACCTTGTCGGCGAGCTTTCCCTTGGCCCACAAGCCGCCCGTGGTGTCCAAAAAGGACTTGAGCTGGCTGGCAGGCCCGCCGAAGCGGGTCGGGGTGCCCGCCGCGATGCCGTCCGCCCACTCGAGGTCGTCCAGCGTGGCCAGATCGGCGCGCGGGCCCGCGTCCACATAGGACTGCCAGCGCGGGTTGGTCGCGATGGCCTCGGGTGGCGCGGTTTCGGCGACCGTACGCAGGCGGACTTCGGCGCCCGTGTCGAGCGCGCCCTTGGCCAGCGCTTCGGCCAGGCTCGCGGTGTTGCCGGTCGCGCTGTAGTAAACGACGAGAATCCGTGTGCTCACGCCATCCGAGGGTAGGCCACCCCGAAGCCCTGTCTCAGAAAGTGGGCTTCCAGGGGCTGACGGTGTCGGTCGGCCGCGTCGGGTCGTGGAAACGCGGCTTGTCGAGTTCGCCCCGGCGCAGCGGGATCATGCCCTCGACGATCGCGCGCATGATCTTCTCGTGCGCGAGACGGCCCGCGCTGGGACGCGACTGGTCGATCTCGGACAGGTCGACCGGCTTGCCGAAGTGCACGCGGAACGTCGGGCGCCGCATCGGCGCGCTCAGGCCGGAGCGGGCGAGCGGGGCCAGGTCGGCCGGGCCGTTGACGGTCTCGGTGCCCCAGTACACCGCCTCGTGCGCGCCCCACTGGCTGATCGGGATCACCGGCACGCCCGCGGCGAGCGCGAGCCGGGCCGCGCCGGTCTTGCCGCGCTCGGGCCACAGGCCGGGATCGTGGCTGATCCGGCCCTCGGGGTAGACGATGATCGGGTCGCGGGTGGTGCGCAGCGCCTCGGCGGCCTCGCCGAACTGGCCGACCGCGGTGGTGGACTCCGCGCGGTCGATGCGCAGGTGGTTGCTGGCACGCAGGGCCGGGCCGATCACCGGCGCGTCGAGGATGCCGCCCGCCAGCATGAACCGGGGGTTGATGCCGATCTTCTTGCACGCGGCCATCAGCACGAAGGCGTCGAACACACCGATGTGGTTCGGGGTCATCAGCAGCGGCTGTTTCCGCAGCTCAGGGGACACTTCGCCGGTGACGCGCAGCCGTCCGACGAAGTTCACGAGGCCACGGTCGAGGTTCAACATCGTCCGCCAGATGGCGGGTGCGCGGCGATTTCCGTCTCGGCCCATGCCGTTCCGGCCCAGTGCAACCATGGCGTCAGCATTTCATGCCTTCGGATTCACCCGGTTGGCCGCTCAAGGTTTGGTTGCTTCGCAAAACAGTGACGAATGTTTCGCTTGGGCTGCGAGTGGCGGACGTGACGAACGGGGACCTGCGGTTACCGTGGATACATGGCTAGTGGGTCGGCTACGACAAGGAAGAGTTCAGGACGCGGCGGGGGCAAGGGACCGGCGCGCAAGCCTCGTACCACCGCGAAGCCAAGGTCGACAGCCTCCCGCCCGGCCGCCAGGCCTGCCGCGCGCAGGCCGGCGCCGCGCCGCAAGAGCTCGTCCGGCACCTTCGGCAAGGCCGTCCGCAGTGGCTGGAGCCTGCTCGCCAAGGGCATCGGCAGCATGGCGCGCACGGTCGGGCGCACCCGCGAGCTGGAGGCCGAGCACCGCCGCGACGGGCTGGCGCTGGGCCTCATCGCGATCGGCCTGATCGCCGCCGTCGGCGTCTGGTGGCAGGCCGCCGGGCCGATCGGCCGCTGGGTCGAGATCGGCACCCGCTTCATCCTCGGCGCGGGCGCGGTGACGCTGCCGCTCGCGATGATCGTCACCGCCGTCGCGCTGATGCGCTCCGAGCCACGCCCGGAGACCCGGCCCCGCATGGTGATCGGCACGCTGCTGGTGACCCTCGCCGTGCTCGGCATGCTGCACATCTTCACCGGGCTGCCGGAGGAGACGGACTTCCAGATGTACGCGGGCGGCGTCATCGGCGCGTTCGCTGGCGGGCTGCTGGTCAAGGGCGTGACCAGCTGGGTCGCCGTCCCGCTGCTGATACTGGTGCTCGGGTTCGGCGTGCTGGTGTTCACCGGCACCCCGGTCCGCGAGATCCCGCACCGCCTGCGCAACTGGGGTCTCGACGAGGAGGAGATCGCCGAAGCCGAGGCCGAGCGCCAGGCCATCCACGCCGAGCGCGACGCCGTCACCGAGGCCGACCCGAAGTCCGTCCGCCTGCGCAAGCCGTCCCGCCGCCGCCAGGCCTCGAACTCCGAGGGCGAGCAGCTCGACATCGAGGCCGCGCTCGCCGAGCCGCCCACCCCGCTGCGCCCGCCCAAGCCACAGAGCTCGTCAAAGCGCGCCGCCGAGGTGGCCGAAAAGAAGCCCGCGAAGGCCGAGCCCGCTCTGGCGGTCACCCGAACGGTGGAAGGCGACTACAAGCTGCCGTCGCCGGAGCTGCTCAAGCTCGGCGACGCGCCCAAGAGCCGCAGCCGCGCCAACGACACGATGATCGAGGCCATCGGCGGCGTGCTGGAGCAGTTCAACGTCGACGCGCAGGTCACCGGCTTCACCCGGGGCCCGACGGTCACCCGGTACGAGGTCGAGCTCGGCCCTGGCGTGAAGGTCGAGAAGATCACCGCGCTCACCAAGAACATCGCGTATGCCGTCGCCACCGACAACGTCCGCCTGCTCGCGCCGATCCCCGGCAAGTCGGCGGTCGGCATCGAGGTGCCCAACTCCGACCGCGAGATGGTCCGCCTCGGCGACGTGCTGCGCGCGCCGTCGACCGTCAAGGACACCCACCCTATGGTGGTCGGCCTCGGCAAGGACATCGAGGGCCACTTCGTCACCGCGAACCTCACGAAGATGCCCCACCTGCTGGTCGCGGGCTCCACCGGTTCCGGTAAGTCGAGCTTCGTCAACTCGATGCTCGTCTCGCTGCTCGCCCGCGCCACCCCTGACGAGTGCCGGATGGTGCTGATCGACCCGAAGATGGTCGAGCTGACCCCGTACGAGGGCATCCCGCACCTGATCACGCCCATCATCACCCAGCCGAAGAAGGCCGCCGCCGCGCTGGCCTGGCTGGTGGAGGAGATGGAGCAGCGCTACCAGGACATGCAGGTCAACAAGGTCCGCCACATCGACGACTTCAACAAGAAGGTCCGCTCGGGCGAGATCACCGCGCCACCCGGCAGCGAGCGGGTCTACCAGCCGTATCCGTACATCATGGCGATCGTCGACGAGCTCGCCGACCTGATGATGACCGCGCCCCGCGACGTCGAGGACGCCATCGTCCGCATCACCCAGAAGGCCCGCGCCGCCGGTATCCACCTGGTGCTCGCGACACAGCGCCCGTCCGTCGACGTGGTCACCGGCCTGATCAAGACCAACGTCCCGTCCCGGCTGTCGTTCGCGACCTCGTCGCTGACCGACTCGCGGGTCATCCTCGACCAGCCGGGCGCCGAGAAGCTGATCGGCATGGGCGACGCGCTCTACCTGCCGATGGGCGCCGGCAAGCCGATCCGCGTGCAGGGCGCGTACGTCAGCGACGAGGAGATCGCCGCGGTCGTCGGCTTCGCCAAGGAACAGGCGCAGCCGGAGTACCAGGACGGCGTCACCTCGGCCAAGGCGGGCGAGAAGAAGGAGATCGACGCCGACATCGGCGACGACCTCGACGTGCTGCTGCAGGCCGCCGAGCTCATCGTGACCTCGCAGTTCGGCTCGACGTCGATGCTCCAGCGCAAGCTGCGCGTCGGCTTCGCGAAGGCGGGCCGCCTGATGGACCTGCTGGAGAGCAGGGGAGTGGTCGGCCCGTCCGAGGGCTCGAAGGCCCGCGACGTGCTGATCAAGCCGGAAGAGCTGGAGTCGGTGCTGTTCATGATCCGCGGCGGCGACGGCGGGCCCGCCGACGACGAGGACTAACTCGCGTGCAACCGGCCGAGGGGTTGGATCCGTCTGATGACCGTGAGCTGGAAAGAGTGGATCCTCGCGGCATGTAGCGCGCTCGGGCTGGTGTGCGGGCCCAGCGCGCAGGCACCCGCGCCCGCGGACTCCGGGGCGCAGGCGCAGCTGAACACCGAGCTGACGCTACGGACCGGTGAGTCAGTGGCGGTGCAGGGCGCGGACCTGCGCGTCGGCTTCGATTCGGTGGCCGACTCGCGGTGCCCGCCCAAGGTCCTCTGCGTCTGGGAGGGCGACGCGGCCGTCACCGTGTCGCTGATCAGGCCGAGCACCGGCGCCCGGACCACGGTCGTGCTGCATTCGAACGCCGGTTTCGCCAAGCCGACGGTCTACGAGGGCTTCGAGGTGAAGCTCACCAGCGTCGCGCAGCCTGCCGACCACGTGACGCTGGTGGTCTCCAAGAGCTAGCTCAGCGGGTTGTCCCAGTGATCGAGATAGGCGATCTCCTCGATCGGCGTGCGGGCGGCGGGCTTGAAGTCGGACACCGTGGTGTACGCGACCGGCAGCAGCCCGACCTGGGTGACGTCGTCCGGGATACCGAGGATCTTCGCCGCCTCGGCCTCGCGGACCAGGGTGTACGTGGTCAGCGTCGAGCCGAGCCCGCGCGACCGCAGCGCGAGCTGGAAGCTCCACACAGCGGGGAAGATGCCGCCGTAGAAGGCGGCGAGCTCACCGTTTCCGCCTTGTGGCCGTCCTCGCAGGCACGGGATGACGAAGACCGGGACCCGCTCGATGTTGTCGATGAGGAACCGGCCGGACGCCATCGCCCGCTTCACCGGCCCCGACTCGGCGGCGGGGCCCGCTTCGGCGAGCTTCGAGTCCAGGTAGGGCTCGCCGACCGAGCGGAAGAGCGCGCCCAGCTCGTTCTTCACCTCCTGGTCGCGCACGACCAGCCAGCGCCAGCTCTGCGCGTTGCCCGGGGTCGGCGCCTGCGTCGCGAGCCGGAGGCAGTCCGCGATCACCTCCGGCTCGACCGGGCGGTCGAGATCGAGCTTGCGCCGCACCGCGCGAGTGGTGCTGAGCAGGTGGTCCGTGTCCATTGCCGCCTCTTTCCGTGATCATGGCGTTCGGGCTGACCGTACCGCTGGAAAGTGGCGTCCGCCGTCATCCCACCGGGGATACGTCCGCGGTCCAGCCCGCCACCAGGTCCCCGTAGAGCGGCGACGTGTCGAGCAGTGTTTCGTGCGTGCCGCTTCGTAGCCCGGTGCCGTCGAGTACCACTATCCGCTGCGCGCGACGTGCCGAACTGATGCGGTGCGCGATCACGATCAGGGTGCCGCCACGCTCACGGAAGGCCGTCTCGACCCGTGCCTCCGCCTGCGGGTCGAGGTGGCAGGTCGCCTCGTCGAGCACCACGATCCGCGCCGCCGACAGGTAGATTCGCACGAGCGTGATGAGCTGGCGTTCCCCTTGAGACAGCGTGTCCGCGTTGAAAAGTTCCGCGTCGTAGCCGCCAAGGCGCGTGACGGTGGGCCGCAGGCCCAGCAGGTCCACCGCCGTGTCCAGTTCGGTGTCGGTCGCGGTGGGCACGAGGTAGGCGAGGTTTTCGCGCACCGTGCCGTTGAACACGAAATGTTCCTGCGGCACCAGCGCCACCGCCTGGTGCAGCCATTTCCTGTCGAGCCGCGCCAACGGTGTGCCGCCGAGCAGGATTTCGCCGTGTTGCGGGGCTTCGAGCCCTGCGATCAGATTGGCCAGCGTCGACTTGCCCACCCCGCTGGGACCGAGAACGGCGAGATGGACGCCGTGCTCGATCACGAGACTCGTCCGGGTCAGCACGGGGGTGGAATGCGGCCCGTAGGCGAAGGTGACCTCGCGCAGGGTCAGGTCGTAGCCGTCACCGTGCGCGGTGCCGTCGCTCGCGATTTCCGCGCACGTCGCGTGTTCGGCGAGCCGATGCAAGGTGACGAAGAAGTGCAGGCCCATGTTCCCGATCGCCTGCACCACCTGCCGGAGCAGCGGCTCGAGGCCCACCACCAGGTAAGTGCACGCGCCGAGGATCGCTCCCGTGGTGGCCTCACCGGAGCGGACCATTCCCGCCGCCAGTACCAGGGTGATCAGCAGCGGCAACCTGCCACCGACCACGATGACCCCGATCCGTCCAGTGCCTGCCCGTGCGGTGGCCACCGTCGTGGCCGCTTGTGCGTCGACCGCGTGGCCGAGTTGGACGGCGGCCAGCTCGCTCGCGCCACACGCCCGGATGTCACGCAGCCCGGAGAATGTCCGCCCTGCGGCCGCTGACAGCTCTTCCTCGGCGACCATCGCCGCCAGGTAGCGCCGTTGCAGCACGCGGGAGAGCAGTGCCAGCAGGACCCCGGACGCGGCCAGTGTGATCGTCGTCAGCACGGCGACCTGGGGCAGTAGCGTGAACAGCCCGGCCAGCGTTCCCACCGCGGAGAACACCACGGTGCGCGCGACGGTCAGTAGCATGTTGCTGAACTGCCGGATCAGCTCCGCCTGGCGGGTGATGCGGCTGACCATCGCCGCGTCGGGCGTGACCGCGCCGTGCACCGCGTTGTGCAGGCTCGCGGTCACCACCCGGCGCACCACGTGATCCCTGATGGCCTCGACGATCGAGGCCAGCGGCATCAGTGCCTGCCGGGTCGCGAACGCGCCGGCCACCATCAGCACCGCGTAAACACCGAGCAGCCCGATGCCGACCGTGACGTCGCCGCCGAGGAAGCCCTTGTCGACGGCCTGCGCGACAAGCTGCCCTGATAGCAGCACCGGTGTGGCCTCGAGCAGCGACCACCCAGCGAGGACGAGGAGGTTCCGTCGCTCGGCGGCCAGCGCGGGGAAGACGAGCGAGGACAGGTCCTGGAAACGTTTCACCGGAGCGACTCGCTTTCCTGCTGGGCGAACAATTCGGCATAGCCGGGATCCTCGAGCAGCTCGGAATGCGGGGCATAGCCCGCGATCCGGCCTTCGTGCAGCCAGATCACCCGGTCCGCCCCCGCCGCGGTGGACGCCCGGTGCGCGATGATCACCCGCGTGGTGCCGAGGTGGCGCAGCAGACCGGAGATCTGCGCCTCGGTCACGGTGTCCAAACTGGACATCGCGTCGTCGAGCACGAGTACCCGCGCGTCACGGCACAACGCGCGGGCGAGCCCGATCCGTTGCAGTTCGCCACCGGAGATCCTCAGCTCGTCCACCGTCGTGCCGAGCCGGTCGGGAAGCCGGTCCACGAAATCGGCCGCGTGGCTGGCCATGAGTGCTTCACGCACCGCAGCCTGGTCGATGGCGTAGTCAGCGAAAGTGATGGCTTCGCCCACGGTTTCGCCGAAGAGCACGGGACGCTCGAAGGCGTACGCGACCGCGGCTCCCGCGTCGGCACGGATCAGTTCGCGGAGATCGACCCCGTCGAGGCACACCGATCCGGTGTCGGGCTCGAGCAAACCGCCTGCCACGGCGGCGAACGTCGACTTCCCGGTGCCGGAGACGCCGACTACCGCGACCGACATGCCGGCGGACACGGTCAGGTCGATTCCATCCAGCACGGCACGGTCGCCGACGACCACCCGCACGCCGGTGAGGCGCAGCTCGCCTCGGCCGGTCTCGGGTAGCCGCCGCGTACCTGTCGCCGCCGATGGCACGGCGAGTATCTCGTCGGCGCGTTCGGCCGAACCACGGATCCGGCCGAGCATGCCGAACACCCGGATCTGCGAGAAGATCCCGAACGCGTAAGTCAGGTAGCCGGTCACCGCGAGCATGTCACCCGGGCTCAGCCGCTGGGTGGACAAGCCATAGCCCGCGACGCAGAGCACGCCGATGTTCAAGAACGGCACGATCAGCGAAAGCTGCCAGCCGACGTCACGCTGGACCTTCCAGAATTCGAACCCCGCCGCGCGGAGGCGGGGCAGCGGAGCCAGCACGCGCTCGGTCTCCTGGGCCGCCGTGCCCATGGCGCGGATCGAGCGGATACCGCTGACCGCGTCCAGGAAGCGGGACGACAGCAGGCCTTGGACCTCTTGGTAGTCCTGAGTCAGCCTGGCCGCCGTGCTCATGAACCGGCTCGCGAGCAGGTACACCAGCGGCCCCGTGACACAGAACACCAGGCCGATCCAGGGGTCGATCACCATGAGCATGACCGCGCCGCCCAGCGACGTCGCGAAGGAGGCCAGGCCGGACAGCGCCATCGGGATCAGCTGGCCGGTCTGCGCTGTCGACTCCAGCACCCGGTTCAGCGCGTCACCGCTGGGAAAACGCTGTTGCGCACGTGAATCGAGGCTGAGTAGATGCCGGATCAGGCGATGACGCAGCCTGGTCTGCGTGGCGGTGGTGGTCCGTACTTCGAGCAGTTCGGTCGTCACCTCCGCCACGGTCGCGACCACCACCAGTGCGCAGAACATCACGAGCGCCGTCCTGGTGCCCGCTTGACCGACCGCGGCGTCCACCGCGGCAGCGAGCGTCGCGGGCAGCATCAGCGCGGTGGACGAACTCAGCAGCGTCGACAACCCATAGGCCGTGGTACGCGCCGGATTCGCGCGCGCCAACTCCAGCAGCAGGCGGTCCGCTCGTCGCACCATCGTTCATCCTGTTCGATCGTCATGGATGTGGCGGGCGGGCGCGGGGAGCGCCCGCCCGCCACATTTCTGCCGTTGACCCCAGACGCGGTCGGACTAGTCGAAAGTCCGCCACGGGCAGGTCACGTAACTCCCCAGGCCACAACAGCCTTCCGGCTGGTTGCTCGGCGCGTTCTCGGTCTGGCTGAAACGCTGCAGATCGGCGATTTCGTTCATAGTGTTGACACCACCTTTCCTGGTATCGATGGCTTTTCTCAGCCGTTGGTGTTGCTGTGACAGGTGGAAAGGGTCAGGCTCCACATCTGGCAGCCGCCGATGAGCGAGTTCCAGCAGCAGTCCTGAACTCCGAGCAGGGTCTCCTCGGTGGAGGGGAGCTCCTGGAGCAGCGCGATGTCCAATGCCATGGTTTGTTCACCTCCTTTCGAAAAATCGCCGGTTGTGGCCGGAATCAGGCGGCGAAGGTCCCGCCGAAGCAGGTGAAGATGGTGGTCGGCGGGCCGCAGAGCCACGGCACCGTGGTCGCCACCGGGCCACAGCAGGTGCCGAGCACCGGGCAGCCTTCGAGCGCCGGGGTCTCCTGCGCCTCGAATTCCTGCAGGTAGCTGATATCGAGATTCATTTCACTCTCCTTTTGTCTTCAGCCGACGAAACGGCTGAAATCGGGGAAACGCGCGTTATTTCCCGGAAAGGAATCGCGCGACTTTGCGATGCAGCTCTTCCGAGCCGTCCAGCGGGGTGTGCCCTCCGCCGGGTACCTCGACGTACTCGAAGTCGAGGCCTTCCACCTTGCCCGCCGCGATCAGCCGGTCGGCCAGCTCGCGCGACTGGGATGCGGGGATGGTCGGGTCGGCCGAGCCGTGCACGACCAGCAGCGGCGTCGCCAATTTCGGCAACTGGGTGAGTACGTCACGCGAACCCAGCTCGTCGCACACGATGTGCTTGCCGCCGAGCCGGTCGATCATCGCGCGCACGTCCGCGGCCGCGACCTCGTAGAGCCGCTCACCCGACAGCATCGGCGCGATAGCCGCGACCCGCGACCAAAGTCCCGGTTTCGCACAGGCCGCGAGCAAGGCCAGATACGCGCCGTAGCTGGGACCGTAGAGCGCGAGTGGTCCCGGCCGAAGCTCCCGGACGTGTTCGGCGATCGCGAGCACGTCATGCAGGTCCGGCCCTGCCCAGTTACCTACGATCAGCTGGTGGAAGTCGTCGTCGTAGCCGGTCGAGCCGCGGGGGTTGGGCGCGATCACGGTGATGCGCTCTTCGGCGAAGAACTGGAAGAGCTGCGAGAACTTCAACGTCCACCGGCTGGCAGGCCCACCATGCAATGCGAGCACCACATGCTCGGCCGTCCGCCAGTCGTCATGGCCGCAGACGATCGCTTCGATGGGTCCCTCGGCGCCGGGGAACGACTCGAGATGGCTGGGCGCCCAGCCGGAATAGGCGCCCGCAGTCGTGCCGTCAGGCACTTCGAGCCAGCCGCCCTCGTCATAGCCGACGAAGCAGCCGGGGTAGCCGGAACCGATGGAGAAGCCCCACAGCCGATCGGGCTGCCCGGCGCCGGTGGCCCACGAAGCCCAGGCGACCGCTCGGTCGTCGTGGTTCGGCAGCACACGCAGGGTGTCGGCCGCGACGTCCACCACCGCGATCTGCTCGCGCATGCCCTCGTTGACATGCACGGCGATGTCGCCGGTGCCGGGATGCATGGCGATCGGCCGGACGCTGCCGGTGAGGCCTTCCAATGACCAGAGCTCGGCCGCGGCTCCTGTCCTGTCGATCACTCTCAGCCGATGCTGATCGCCGAACCGGCTGAAGACCAGCAGCTGCCCGGATTCCGGTGAGGTGAACCAGGCGATGTCCGAGTCGCTGGGCTCGTTCAACGGCAGTCTGCGGATGCTGCCGTCGCGCAGATCCAGTGCCTCCGGGTGGACCCGGCCGCCTTCGGTGACATTGATCAGCAGCTCGTTGCCCTGTGGGTCGAGCCAGCCCCTGCCCTTCAGCAGCACAGGCGGTAGCTCGGTGTCGAGTTTGACCAGTAAGTCCGGTGCGGTCCACACCCACGCGGCGGGCGTTCCGTCGTCGCCACGGCCGGCGAAGGCGACCCGCTCGGTCCCGTCGGGAGCGGGCGCCAGGATGTTGGGGTCGACCGGGAACGGGGGCAGCACGTGCTCCACGCCGTTGGTGTCCAGGAACACGGTCTCGGTGCGGCCCAGCAGCAGCACCGAGCCGGTGTCGAACGGGACCAGCGCGAAGGGGACGTGGGCCGCGTCGGCGTTGGATGCCGTCCTGCGGTAACCGGGGAGCACCTCACAGCCGCTATCGGGGCCGCTCAGCCGCCAGAATTCGATGAAGATGTACTCGTGCCCGTCGGTCGCGACGGTGGCCGCCGTGTTGCCGGTCGCCGAGAACCGGGCGGCCATCCGTGAGCGGAGGTCGTTGAGCCGGTCCCAGAGTGTCGAAGGTGTCGCGAGGGTCATCGCACACCGTCCGGGAGGTAGGGGAGGCCGTCGAGCATCCACGCGCGCTCGCCACCGTGACGCAGCCGGTGCAGCATCGAGAGCGGTCCGGCCAGCCCGAGGTTGTAGCTGTAGCTGAGCTGCCTGCTACTGTCGTCGACGATGAGCAGCCGGTCACCCTTCTGGACGGTCAGGCGTTGGAGGCCGATCACGTGCTCGCGGGCCCAGTCGGCGTACTGGCGCTCGCCGGTGGCCGCCGCCATGTCGAGCAGGAACTCCGCGTTGCCGGTCAACCCGTGGCAGTGCCCGGTCGACAACAGCCACTTCTCGCCGCGAGTCGCGATGGCGGCGCCCCGGCAGGCTTCGAGGTAGCGGGCATCGCCGGTGGCCTTCCACAGCCGGATGAGGAACGTGCCGATGCCTGGCCCGCCGCTACACCACCAGCAGACGCCGTTGTAGGTCTCCGAGTCATTGGCTTCCTTCTGCGCCGTAGGCCACTTGAGACCGTCGCCGCTCGGCCAAGCGAGTGACACGAGCAGGTCGCCGCCCGCCTTCGCGAGCTCCAGCAGGTCGGGCCGGTCGAGCCGGTCGCCCGCACTGAGCAGGAAGTAGCAGATCCCGGCGACACCGTGTGCGAACCCGTAGTGGGTCAGCCCGTCACCCGCACGCGGCGTGTCGGACGAGAGCGGCCAGACCATGTCGGTGAGCGACCGTCCTTTGAGGACAGACTCGACACACAACCCGGCCCGGTGGCGGAATTCCTCGTCCTGTGTGTGCTGGAAGAGCCGGAGCTGGGTCAGCCCGCAGCCGGAGACGCCGTGGGTGATGTCCGGGTTCTTCCACACCACGGGGAGATGCTTGGCGCGGCGGGCGGTGCGTTCCGCGATCTCGGTCTCGCCGAGTTCGACGGCCGCCTCGTACATCGCCCAGTAGGTGCCTGCCCTGCCGAAGTAGAGACCGGGCAGCGTCCGCGGCTCCCGCTCCACCCGCTCATCGAACCAGTGCAGCGCGGTGCGCAGCTTGTCGCGCGTCGCCTCACCGCCGCCTGTACGGCTGAGGGTGCCGAGCAGGTGTAGTGGGCCTGCAGCCCCCGCTTGCACGCTGTACGGGTCGAAAAGACGGCCTTCCAGCGGATACGCGGGCCAGAGGTAGCCGGGCGCCTCCGGGTCCATGGCTTCGAGAAGGTGCGCGACGCCGTCGTCGAGCAGCTTGCGCTCGGCGTCGTCCGCCAACAGCGTCGGGCCGGTGTTCCCGGTGACCGGTGCCGAGGTCAGGCCGGCGAGCAGCTGCTCGATGCGACGGGGTGCCGGCCGCGCCGCGGGATCCTTGCCCAGCAGCGCCTTGAGGATGGGGGCGAATGCCCGCATGGTGGTGTTCTCCGCCGCGATCGCGTCGATCAGGGTGCGGACGCGCTCGTCGTGCGAGCGGGTCTCGGCGGGCTGGCCGTCCTGAGCCGGGTCCGCCACCGGCAGCAGCGGATGCGCGCCGCAGCAGAGGTAGAACAGCACGGCGCCGACGCTGTAGAGGTCAGCGGACGGCTGGGGAGCCGGGTAGGTCGGCGGACCGCTCAACTCCTCAGGCGCGACGTAGCCCATGGTCATCACCCGATGCACCGGTTGCCCTGGTTCGGCGACGAACTCGGTGTCGATCATCACCAGTTCCTCGTCCGGCGTGACCATGACATTGGTCGAGGTGAAGTCACGGAAGACCAGGCCCTTGTCGTGCACGGCACCGACCAGCGCGACGAGTTTGCCCGCCATATCGACCGCGCGGTCGAGTGGCATCACCCAGTCGGGGCGCGGGCGGAGCTGGCTCTCGATCCACAGCTGCAGCGTCTGACCCGTGACCTCCTCTTCGGCGAGGAAGGTGTTGCCCTGGTACTCGAACAGCGTGATCGGCCGCACCGCCAGGTTCAGCGGTTCGAGCAGGCGCAGCATCTCGTATTCGTTGCGCAGGAACTTCCTCGCGTCGGACCCGTCCGGCTCGGCGCCGACGTGTGGCCGTGCCTCCTTGATGACGACCCGGTTTCCGGTCTGCTCGTCGATGGCCCGGTAGACACCACCCCGGTTGGAGTGCCGGATCGCCTCGAACACGACGAACCGGTCGTCGAGCTTGATCTTCGTCGGGCGTTCCTTGGGGCGTTCCGGTGGTGGCGAAATCGGGTCCTGTGCCCAGGCTGGCGGTGAATACCAGGCATTGCGCGCGTCTTCGGTCCATTCACCGGAGGGCGTCACGATCAGGTGATAGTAGGAACCATCATTGTCGAGCACACGCTGCGATCGGAAGCCGCCGTAGCGATAGTGGACGACGCTATCCGGTCGATACTTTCGATCCGAAAGAATGGTGGGACCTTCGGCGCCGAGTGTGGCTTGGTGCAGTTCTTCGAGTAGCTCGGCAAATTGCTTATCGTCATCGGGGTAGACGGTGATGAACTTTCCGCTTGATCCTCGGTCCGCTCGAATGGAAAGAAGCTGGCGGAGTTCCGGCAGGCCTTTCGCGAACTTGAAGGTGACGGCTTTCTCCAGTAGCACCTCGGCAACCGCGGCCAGCGTGGCGCTCGCCGCCTTCGGGGTAGCTGACACGTGGATCTTCCAACCCTGTGCTCGCACGGTTTTGCCTGGTGGTTGTACGTGACACCAGACATCTTCCGGTCGCAGTGCCCAGCCGTGCCCGCGTGCTTTCGCCTTGAGTATGTCCGCGAATTCTTCGATGTAGGAATGGTTCCAGTCGGACGATTCCGAATTTTCGGTGCCCATCACAAACCCCCAGTGTGTCTGCTTCGGCGCTCGGCTGGTGATCGTTTTTTCAGCCTGCCTGCGTAATGGCTGAATTCGCCTGAGTCATGACGATGATCAGCTTCGCCACGATCTCGGAATGTGAATCGTCCCCAGTGATCATTTCCCCCGAGCTGTTCTGCTCGTAGGCTATGTCAGGAACTGGGCGCGGCAACAAGTGATGGTGACGCATTCACTCGAACGGAGTAGTCGCACCTTAAGGGTTTGCTAAATGTCGCCAATGCGATTTCAGGTATAATTGAAAGAGTTGGACAGATGCTCTGCTCGTCTCCAGAATGCGTCCTCGAACACGCGTGATGGCCACTTTCGCGCACGTGCCGTGGCGCCAGGCGTGCCGCGAATCGCGGATGCTCAGCGTCGCTGTCCGCATCTTGTGGTGGGTGGTTCGCGATCACCTCAGGGCATGCCCGGCAGGTGGAGCCCGAGCGCGCGTCGCACCGCGTGGGCAGTGCTGAGCAGTGCTGAGCAGGGGCGAGCGTCCATCGATCGCGTCCGCGGATCGGCTCATCTCGATTGGCCGTACTGCCGGACGGCGGCCTCGACCGCCCACTATGGTCTCCCCGTCTCGCATACTTTGAGGGGAAGGGCCTTCGTGGGCACGTACGAATATCAGACGGTGACTGAGGTCAACTGGGTGGCCGTGATCGCCGGTGGCGCCTTCGGGCTGGCGTTCTGGGCGCTCTTCATCTTCGTGGGATGGAAGGTCTTCACCAAGGCGGGTCAGCCTGGCTGGGCCGTGATCGTCCCGTTCTACAACACCTACGTGGCGCTGAAGATCGCCGGGCGCCCCGGATGGTGGCTGCTGCTCTTCTTCATTCCTGGCGTGAACTTCGTTCTCTGGATCATCCTTTCCCTCGACATGGCGAAGTCGTTCGGCAAGGACACTGTGTTCGGCATCTTCGGCCTGTGGCTGTTCCCCATCGTTGGCTACCCGATGCTCGCCTTCGGCAGCGCGCAGTACATCGGCCCCGGCGGCGTCCCGCAGAACATGGGCGGCGGCTACGGCAACCCCGGTGGCGGCTACGGCCAGCCCGCCTATGGCCAGCCCGGCCAGCAGCAGCCCTACGGCCAGCCGGGCCAGCAGGGTTACGCCCAGCCCGGTTACGGTCAGCCCGGACCGCAGGGCCAGCCCGGCTACGGTCAGCCGGGCCAGCCCGGCCAGCCCGGTCAGCCCGGGCAGCCGGGTTACGGCCAGCCCGGTCAGCCGCCTGCCGGCTACTGATCCACGTTTTCGCGCAGGAACCTGTCGACGAGTTCACTGATCGTGCCGAGTTCCTCCTCCAACGCGAAATGGCCGGTGTCGAGCAGATGCACTTGTGCCGAGGGCACATCGCGTCGGAACGCCTCGGCACCCGCCGGAATGAAGAAGGGGTCGTTACGGCCCCACACCGCGAGCACCGGTGGCTGCGACTCCCGCAGCCACCGGTGGATCTCGGGGTACACGGGCGGGTTGTTCCGGTAGTCCCACAACAGATCCGCCTGCGCCGCCGCGCGCCCCGGCTGTTCGAGATAGAACCGGTCGAGCTGATAGCTCCCGGGATCGATCGCCTCCGGGTTCCGCACTCCTTCGTAGTAGTGCATCCGGATGCTCTCCGGCGTGAGCATTTCCTCCAGTCCTGATTGGACTTCTTCGCGCGGGCCCTGGTTCGCGAAGTCCGGCATCGCCGGCCCGAAGCCCTCCACGTACGCGTTGCCGTTCTGCGTGATCAACGCGGTGATCTGCCGCGGGCGCCGCGCGGCGAGCCGCAGCCCGGCCGGCGCGCCGAAATCGAAGACGTACAGCGCGTAGCTGCTGAGCCCGAGCGCGTCGACGAAGTCGCCGAGCACGCCCGCGAGCGCTTCGAAGGTGAACTCGAAATCCGGCGCTGTCTCCGTCTGCCCGAATCCCGGGAGATCGGGCGCCACGAGATGCCAATGTCCGGCCAGCTCCCGCATCAGGCCCACGTACTGGTGCGACGACGTGGGGAAGCCGTGCAGCAGCAGGAGCGTGGGCGCGGACGGGTCGCCCGCCTCGCGGTAGAAGACATCGGCCGGTCCGGCCTGGACGCGGCGGTGGGCGATCGGGTGCTTGGACATCGGGACTCCTAATGGTTGCGACGTGCTCGTATCCATTAGTACACTGAAATCGAGCGCAGGGGAAGACCCAGTGCTAATGCGTGGAGGAGGCTGGAGATGTTAGTGTCAGAGTATGGAGTTCACGGTGGTCGGCGAAGGTTTGGCGGTGGATCTCGCGGACACGGAGCTGCTCGCGGTCTCACCCAAGGTGGATCTGCTGGCCACCGAAGAGGGAAACGAGAAGTTCTGGGAACTGCACGCCGGGCAGCTGCCCGAGGGCACCCGCGCGCCGGCCGCGGGCGCCACGCGGCGGCTGCGTACCGCGGTGCGCACGCTCCTTGACGCGCGCGTGCGCGGCGAGCGTCCTGAGCCGTGGGCGGTGGAGGACGTCAACGCCGCGGCGGCGGCCGTGCCGACCAGCCTGCGCATGGACATCGCCTTCTCGCAGGAGATCCGCTGGCACTACGACCACGGCGGTGACGCCGCGCTGGCGGCCGTCGCGCGCTCGGCGATCGAGCTCGTCACCGGCCCGCACGCGTCGCAGCTGAGGCGCTGCGCGGCCGACGACTGCTCGATGCTCTTCGTGGCCACGAACTCCCGGCGCCAGTGGTGCACGCCGAACCTGTGCGGCAACCGCGCGCGGGTCGCGCGGCACGCGGCCCGCGCCAAGCACGACTAACGACTCCCGCCGCGCCGCCGGGACGCCGCGCCGCTGGGCTGCCGGGTGGCTGGGCTGCCGGGTCGCAGGCTGCTGGGCCGCTAGGTCGTCGGGCCGCTTGGCTGCCGGGTTACCGGGCTGCCGGCCCCGTGGACGGCTCGCGCGCACGCAGCCGGTGTCGGCGGCCGCCGCGTGCGGCGGTCGTCCGCTCGGCAGGGCGCAAACGCGGCTGGGTGCCATCAAGCGCTCGGGTGCCGTAGCGCGGCTGGGTGCCGGGAGGTGCCTGGGTGCTGGGGAGCGGCCGGACGAAACAAAAGCCACTTTTGTGACTGTGAGCGTGACTAGCGCCGCTTTCGTGCGCTCCCTCGCCAGGGCTCGCGGCTCCGGCCGCGTTGTGAACGCCTCGTACGCAACCTTGTGCGTTGTGAGCGCCTCGTTCACAACGTTCGGTCGGGTGGGCGGAGGGGTGGACGACGCAAGGGTGGCCCTTGTGGCGTTGAGCGTTACAAGGGCCACCCTTGTGGCGTTCGGGAGGCTGCAGCCGTCGCGGCTGGGCCGCGAGGCCGCTCCGGACGTTCGGAGCGGCCCCGCGGAGATCAGCGGCGGAAAGCGGAAGCGATCGGGGACGCGTCAGTTACCGAACTTGCGGACGGCCTGGTAGTAGGTCCAGGCCGTGCCCTTGCAGATCACGTTGCCACCGCAGAGGCTGAGGAGGTCCGAGTAGAGCTTGTCGTCGATCCGCTTGCGGTTGGTCTCGTTCCAGCGGCCCTGCTTCTTGTAGTTGCGGTAGCCGAAGTCGTGGCGATAGCAGCCCTTGACGAAGTCCCAGCCGAGCGGCCGGTCCGGGGACCAGGAACAACCGTCCGAGGACCAGTCGAGCTGGCCGTCGTAGGGCCGCTGGGCCCGGATCGTCTGGAAGTTACCCAGGGAGGTGTTGAAGAGGTAGGTGTCGGTGACAGCGGGAATGTCGACTGCCTGCGCCGTGCCCGCACCGAGCATGACGGTGGCGGCGACGGCGATGGTGGTGATGAACGAACGCAGTGTCTTGCGCATTCGGGCCCCCAAGCTGGTCGGCGAATTTCAAGCCAGCACAGCTTCGGGTGTTATGGCGTGGATCACCACCGCCGAAGGGTGGACGACTTGATGAAGCATCAGGGAAGTTCGAGCAACATGCGCGAATTGCCCAGCGTGTTCGGCTTGACGTAGGGCAGGTCGAGGAATTCGGCGACGCCGGTGTCCACCGAACGGCGCATCTCCTCGTAGACCTCTTGGGGGACGGGCGTGCCCTCGATCTCCACGAAGCCGTGCTTGGCGAAGAAGCGGGTCTCGAACGTGAGGACGAACACGCGCTGAAGCCCGAGCTCGATGGCCAGCCCGACCAGCTGGCTGACGAGAGCGTGACCGATGCCACGTCCCCTGGCCGCCTTGTCGACCACGATCGTGCGGATCTCGGCGAGGTCCTCCCAGAGCACGTGCAGCGCGCCGCAGCCGAGCACCTCGCCCTCGGACTCGGCCACCCAGAACTCCTGCATGTCCTCGTACAGCGTGACCAGCTCTTTCTCCAGCAGCACGCGGCCAGCGTCGGAGTCGACGAGCGTCTTGATCTTGCGCACGTCCGCGATCCGGGCACGGCGGACGGTCAGCTTGTCTGCTTCGGACGACACTTCGGAGGACACGCGTGTCAACTTAGCGAGGCGGTGGACGTGAGTGATCGGGGGAGCGTGAAGGGCGCCAGCTACGCTAAGCCATGTGCCTTCTCCCACCACCGGTAATCGCCGCGTCTCCTTGCTGACCCTGGGCTGTGCCCGTAACGAGGTCGATTCCGAGGAGCTCGCCGGGCGCCTGGCCGCCGGCGGTTGGGAACTCGCTGCCGAGCCGGAAGAGTCCGACGTCGTGGTGGTCAACACCTGCGGCTTCGTCGAGTCGGCCAAAAAGGACTCCGTCGACACGCTGCTCGCCGCCTCCGACACCGGGGCCAAGGTCGTCGCGGTCGGCTGCATGGCGGAGCGCTACGGCAACGAGCTCGCCGACAGCCTGCCCGAGGCCGACGCCGTGCTCGGGTTCGATCACTACGCCGACCTCTCCGACCGGCTCGACGACATCGTCGCCGGGCGCACGGTCGCCTCGCACACCCCCTCCGACCGCCGCAAGCTGCTACCGATCAGCCCGGTGCAGCGCCAGAGCGCGAGCGAAGAGGTCGAGGTGCCAGGCCACGCCCAGCACGGCTGGGGCCCGCGCGTGCTGCGGACCCGGCTGGACGACGCGCCGGTCGCAGCGCTGAAGATCGCGTCCGGCTGTGACCGCCGCTGCTCGTTCTGCGCGATCCCGTCCTTCCGGGGCTCGTTCGTCTCGCGTCAGCCGGACGAGATCGTCGCCGAGGCCATGTGGCTCGCCCAGAACGGCGTCAAAGAGGTCTTCCTGGTCAGCGAGAACTCGACCTCCTACGGCAAGGACTTCGGCCGGGACGGCGCCCGCGCGCTCGAGCTGCTGCTCCCGCGCCTGGCCGCGGTCGAGGGCATCGAACGCGTCCGCGTCTCCTACCTGCAGCCCGCCGAGACCCGGCCAGGCCTGGTGAAGACCATCGCGACCACGCCCGGTGTCGCCGACTACTTCGACCTGTCGTTCCAGCACTCCAGCGAGACCGTGCTGCGCCGCATGCGCCGGTTCGGCTCGACCGACTCCTTCCTCGCGCTCACCGAGCAGATCCGGGAGCTCTCGCCGGAGGCGGGCATCCGCACCAACGTGATCGTCGGCTTCCCCGGCGAGACCGAGGACGACCTGGCCGAGCTGGAGCGGTTCCTGACCGGCGCCAGGCTCGACGCGGTCGGTGTGTTCGGCTACTCCGACGAGGACGGCACCGAGGCGGAGACGTTCGACGGCAAGCTCGACCCCGACGTGGTCACCGAGCGGGTTTCGCGCATCTCGGCGCTGGTCGAGGAGCTCACCACCCAGCGCGCCGAGGACCGCATCGGCACCATGGTCGACGTGCTGATCGAAAACGTCGACGAGGACGACGACCCGATCGGCCGCGCGGCGCACCAGGCGCCCGAGGTCGACGGCGAGTGCGTGGTCATCGAGTCCGAGGGGCTGACCGTGGGGCAGTTCGTGCGCTGCGAAGTCGTCGATTCCGAAGGCGTCGACCTGATCGTGCGGCCGATACCGTGAGTACGGCGCCCAGCGACGCGGGTGGCGACGCCCGCGAAGCCCAGCCCGCCGCGGTGCCGGAGCCGACCCCGGTCCCGACCCTCAACCTCGCGAACCTGCTGACCATGTCCAGGCTCGTGCTGGTCCCGCTGTTCGTCATCGCGCTGTTCACCGGCGACGGCACCGATACCTTCTGGCGGGCCATCGCCACCGCGCTGTTCGCCATCGCCTCGTTCACCGACCAGGTCGACGGCTGGGTGGCCCGCAAATACGGCCTGATCACCGACTTCGGCAAGATCGCCGACCCGATCGCGGACAAGGCGCTGATCGGGGCCGCGCTGGTCGGGCTGAGCGTGCTGGGCGAGCTCGGCTGGTGGGTGACGATCGTGATCGCCGTCCGCGAGGTCGGCGTGACGCTCCTGCGCTTCTGGGTGATCAAGCACGGCGTGATCCCGGCCAGCCGGGGCGGCAAGGCGAAGACGCTGACCCAGGTCGCGGCGATCACCGCCTACCTGCTGCCGCTGCCAGCGTCGGCCGAGATCGTGCGCTGGGTGCTCATGGGCCTCGCGCTGGTGCTGACGGTCGTCACCGGGCTGGACTACGTCGTCCGCGCGGTCAAGCTGCGCGCGGCGGGCCAGCGGGCCGGAGCGGGCTCCTGACGATGGACGCGGCGGAGGTGATCGCCCGGCTCGTCGAGCGGGGCGAGACGGTCGCCACGGCCGAGTCGCTCACCGCGGGCCTGGTTTGTGCCGCGCTGACCGATGTGCCGGGTTCCAGCCGGGCCGTGCGCGGCGGGCTGATCGTCTACGCGACCGAGCTCAAGGCGGAGCTGGCCGGGGTCGACCGGGACCTGCTGGCCGAGCACGGCGCGGTGCATCCGGAGGTCGCCGCCCAGCTGGCGGGAGGCGCCAGGTTACGCTGTCGTGCTGTTTGGGGTCTCGGTTTGACCGGGGTCGCCGGGCCGGATCCGCAGGACGGTGTGAGCCCCGGCACGGTCTACGTTGGACTGGCCGGTCCCGTCCATCTGGTCCGTGAGCTGCGACTTGACGGTGATCGATCAGCCATCCGGGTGGCATCCGTGCGTGCGGCGCTCGATCTGCTCGGGGAACATCTAGCTTGATCCAAGCGTTCGCCCTTGGCGTACGGACGTGTCAAACCCTGCGTTTACCCGTCTGCTCTGGGTAACGTGGTGACTAGTAGACCGGGAAGGGAGGCGCGTGATGACCGTGCTGTTGCGTGAGGCGATCGGTGATCGGCTCCGTCATGCCCGCACCAACCAGCGTCGAACGCTGCGCGACATCTCCCGCGCCGCCAGGGTCAGCCTCGGATATCTCTCCGAGGTCGAACGGGGGCAGAAGGAAGCGTCCAGCGAGCTGCTGGCTTCGATCTGTGAGGCGCTCGAACTGCCATTGGGTGAGCTGCTGCACAACGTGGCCGCCGACGTGTCCGCGCTGGACAACGTCGAGGTCGTGCCCGTGGAGGAGCGTCCAGGCGCCAAGGAGGCCCCGAAGGCCGCCAGCGGCAACGTCGAAGGCGGCAGCCTGGTGCCCGGCATGATCGGCAATGACCTCGCCGACCTGCGGCTTTCCGGGCCGCCGAGGATGAGCCCGACCTTGCGGACCACGATCAGCGCGCCGAAGATGGCTTCGATCATCGCGGCGTGAGAGCACTTCGATCTCTTCAGTGAGCAAGGCGGCCCCGGGGCATTCACCCCCGGGGCCGCCTTTGTTTCACGCCTATCACGATCAGGGTCCTCCCTGAATTCTCCCGGGGTCGCCTGGAAGGCTCAACGGCAACCTGACACGATGGAACTCAACGCCGGGGTCGGGACGTTCAACTCCTGTAACCAGCGCCGCTCAGCGCGGCGCGGTGGCAGGGGGATGCACGCCCCACCATCGGGTATTCGAGCCAGTGGGACGCAAGAAGGCAGGCGGAGGAGATGGCCAACCCTTTCGTGAAGTTCTGGAAGTACATGATGGCGGCGTTCTCGTCGAAGATCGACGAGCACGCTGACCCGAAGGTACAGATCCAGCAGGCCATCGAGGAGGCGCAGCGCAACCACCAGGCGCTCTCCCAGCAGGCCGCAGCGGTGATCGGCAACCAGCGTCAGCTGGAGATGAAGCTCAACCGCCAGCTCGGCGACGTGGAGAAGCTGCAGGCTTCGACCCGCCAGGCGCTGGTGCTCGCCGACGAGGCGCGCGCCAAGGGCGACGAGCAGAAGGCGAGTGAGTTCGAGAACGCGGCCGAGGGGTTCGCCGCGCAGCTCGTCTCCGCCGAGCAGAGCATCGAGGACCTCAAGACCCTGCACGACCAGTCGCTCTCGGCTGCCGCGCAGGCCAAGCAGGCCGTCGAGCGCAACGCGACCATGCTCCAGCAGAAGCTGGCCGAGCGCACCAAGCTGCTCTCGCAGCTGGAGCAGGCCAAGATGCAGGAGAAGGTCTCGGCTTCGCTCAACTCGATGACCGAGCTGGCCGCGCCGGGCAACACCCCGTCGCTGGACGAGGTCCGCGAGAAGATCGAGAAGCGCTACGCCACCGCGCTGGGCTCCGCCGAGCTCGCGCAGAACTCGGTGCAGGGCCGGATGCTGGAGGTCCAGCACTCGACCACGCAGCTGGCGGGCCACTCGCGTCTCGAGCAGATCCGCGCGTCCATGAAGGGCGACTCGGTCGCGCAGGTCACCGGTGGCACCGCCGCCGCGAAGCCGGCGTCCTCGGGTGCCGACATCCAGCGCGAGATCCAGGCGCGGGTGCAGCAGGAGCAGCAGAAGAATTGATGTGCGTTCCCGGTTCCGCGTCGCCAGGCCCGAGGGTCCGGCGGCGTGGGGCCGGGGTGGCTTTGACCTGACTAGGCGGGTGGGGGCTCGGGATGAGCGGATCGGGTAAGCGGGACTTCAGCGAGTTCAACGCGAAGCTGGAAAAGCACATCGAACGGCTGCCCGACTACGCGCAGCGCGCCCAGGAGAAGCTGCAGAAGTACTTCCCGCCCGGCGAAGAGGGCGGCAACCGGCCCGCCTCCCAGCGTGGCCCCGCCACGCCCCGGCCGCCGATGAAGATCCCGCCGGTGAAGCTGCCTCAGCTCAAGGTGACCGCGGCGGACATCCCGGTGGTGGCCGAGGCCCGTGCCAAGTGGACACAGTGGAACACCCCCGAGTCGAAGCTCCAGCGGCGTAAGCGCCGCGCTTCCCGGGCCATGACTTTCTGGTTCATGCTGACCGTCCTCTGTGGCCTCTACGCGCTCGTCACCGGCACCGGCCTGATCGGCAACCCGGCCGGCGACATGGCACAGGCCGTCGCGGGCATCGCGGGCGTGATCATCACCGGCACCCTCGGCGTCCGCTCGGGCCTGCGGTTGCGCCAGCTCGGCAAGACCCAGCTCCCGGTGAGCACCACGCCGCCGCCGTTGCCGTCCGCCTCCTCGGCCGCCCGCATCCCGATGGAGCGGCTCGCCGAGTCCGAGGCCTCGCTGACCGAGCTCCTCCGCCAGCTCTCCATCCCGACGTCGGTCGGCACCACGGCGATCCCCGAGATCTCGGTCGCCGACGCCCGCAACACCGCGAACGAGGCCGCCGCCGCGCTGCGCGGGCTGGCGGGCCGCATCCAGGCCATCGAACGCGCCCGCAACGCCGCTCCGGCGGGCGAACGGGCCGCTTTGGACTCCGCCATCCGCTCACTGACCGATCAGCTCGAGGACGGCCTCGAGGGCTACGGCGCGCTCGTCGCCGCGGCCGGGCACGCGGTCGCCGCGAGCGGCGGCGGCATGGGCGTGTCCAAGGAGGCGCTCACCAACGCCACCGATCACCTCGCCGGTCTCGCGATCGCGTTGCGGGAGCTGTCCTGACTTCTGGGCCCTGATGACTGTCTGTGCGTGATCGCCTGGTTGCGCACCGGTACCGAAACGCGCACGTAACGCAAAACCTGTGTTCGCCGCAACGCGGAGCGTTTACCCTGGTCAGTGTGAATGCAGGGCTGTATACAACGCCGGATACGGCTAAGTCACGGGCCGCCGAGGTGTACCTCCGACTGCGCGAGGAGGTCATGGGCGGGCTCGTGAAGCCGCGCGTGCGCCTCGGGGAAGAGCGGCTCGCGCAGCGCTATGGCGTCTCCAGGACACCCGTCCGTGAAGCACTCGCCCGGCTGGCCACCGACGGCCTGATCGAGCGCCGGGACAACGGCTTCTACGTCACCACACCCAATCTCGCCGAGCTCAAGGATCTGTACGAGCTCCGCGTGACCCTGGAGCTCAGGGGGATCGCACGGGCCATCGAGGACCCGGCGACGTGGCATGACCTGACGATCATCGACGCCGAGCTGGCGCGGTGGCGGGCCTTCCGCGCGGATCCGCCCCCGGCGGACCCGCGGTTCGTCGTGCACGACGAACAGTTCCATGTCACCCTTTCCGCCGCGTCGGGCAATCCCGCGCTGACCGACGCGCTGATCGCGGTGAACCAGAAGATCCGGCGGGTCCGGATGTACGACTTCCTTACCGCGGAACGGATTTCCGAGACCATCGACGAACATCTGGAGATCCTCCAGGCGATCCGCGACGGCGAACTCGAGCGTGCTTACGACGCGTTGTTCGCCCATGTCGGCGGTTCGCTCTCGGTGGTTCTCAGTCGCGCGGAGCGCGCTCTGACGCAACTGGCGCTCCACAGTGGACTTTCTTGAGGGAACCGCCCGCCCGCCGAGGAAAGGACGCACCATGACCACGCTCCCGCCGGAACCCGAGTACGTCCCGCCGACCCCCGCGAGCGCCGTCGGACGGGTGATGGCCGCGTTCGACCGGATCGCCGAGGTCGACCGGCCCGAAGTCTGGATCACCCTGCGTTCCGCCGAAGACGTGCTCGTCGACGCCAAGGCGGTCGACGAACGGGTGCGCGCGGGGGAGCGGCCGCCACTGGCCGGGCTTCTCCTTGCTGTCAAAGACAATGTGGACGTCGCGGGCCTGCCGACGACGGCCGGGTGCCCGGCGTTCGCGTACACGCCCGAGGTGAGCGCGACGGCCGTGCGGCGGCTGACGCAGGCGGGCGCCGTGGTGCTCGGCAAGACGAACATGGACCAGTTCGCCACCGGGCTCGTCGGGTCGCGCAGCCCGTACGGCGCGGTGCGCGGGGCGAAGGACCCGCTCAAGGTCAGCGGCGGCTCGAGTTCGGGCTCGGCCGTCGCGGTCGCGCTGGAACTGGTCGACATCGCGATCGGCACCGACACCGCGGGCTCCGGGCGCGTGCCGGCCGCGTTCAACGGGATCGTCGGGCTCAAGCCGACGCTCGGGCTGGTGCCGAAGACGGGTGTGGTGCCCGCGGCGCGGTCGTACGACTGCGTGACGATCTTCGCCCGCAAGCTCACCACGGCGCAGCTCGCGCTCGCCGAGATGACCGGCCCGGACGCCGAAGACCCGCAGAGCCGCGCCTGGCCGGACTCGGTCCGGTTGAGCGCGGGTGAGCATCCCCGCGTCGCGATCCCGGCCGACAAGAACCTCGAACCGCTCTCGCCGAGCGCGCACCGGGCGTTCGCGGCGGCCGTCGCGTCGCTGCGCGCGTCGGGGGCGATCGTCACCACGGTCGACATCTCGCCGTTGCTGGACGCGGCGAAGCTGCTCTACGACGGCGCATTGGTCGCCGAGCGGTACGCCGCGGTCGGCGCGTTCCTGCGCGAGCACCCGGAAGACGCCGACCCGACGGTCGCGAAGATCATCTTGGCCGCGGGCAAGCTCAAGGCGCACGACTTGGCCGCCGACCAGGAACGGCTCGCCCAAGCCAAGGCGACGGCCGAGAAGCTGCTCGCCGGGCAGGACGCGCTCGTGCTGCCGACGGTGCCGGAGCACCCGACGCTCGCCCAGGTCGAGAAGGACCCGGTCGGGGTCAACAAGCGACTAGGCACGTACACGAACTTCGTGAACCTGCTCGACATGGCCGGTGTCGCGGTGCCCGCCGGGACCGCGGACGGCGGCTCGTTCGGGCTGACCGTGCTCACCCGCGCGTTCGACGACCAGATCGCGCTCGACCTCGCCGCGCTGTTCACCGGCGAACTGGCCGAAACCCCTTATCCCGACAAGGGAATCGACCTGGTCGTGTTCGGGGCGCACCTACGCGGGCAGCCGTTGAACCACCAGCTCACCGACCTCGGCGCCCGCTTCGCCGAGGAGGTGCTCACGGCGGAGGAGTACCGCATGGTGGCCTTGCCGACGAGCCCGCCGAAACCGGGACTCCTGCATGTCGGCGCCGGAGG
Source organism: Amycolatopsis xylanica (assembly GCF_900107045.1). Lineage (GTDB taxonomy): Bacteria > Actinomycetota > Actinomycetes > Mycobacteriales > Pseudonocardiaceae > Amycolatopsis > Amycolatopsis xylanica. The sequence goes on along the minus strand of NZ_FNON01000004.1, from coordinate 230,523 downwards.
CGCGTCGCTGGAAGGCGAGCGCTGGCTGCTCTCGCCAGCCGCGCTCGGCAAGTTCCTCGCCGGGCTGCCCGCGCCGATGCTGCTCGGCCGGATCCTGCTCGACGACGGCACCGAGGCGGTCGGCTTCTACTGCGACCCGTCGGCGGCCGAAGGCGCGAAGGACATCACCGCGTTCGGCGGCTGGCGTGCTTACCTGCGGCGGATCATCGCCTGCCGGAAAGACCCCGTGTGACCCGGTGGACCAAGCCGGGTCCGTGCAGCGCGAAGCCGGTGTAGAGCTGGACCAGGCTCGCGCCGGCGTCGAGCAGGCGCCGCGCGTCGTCGGCGTCGAGGATGCCGCCGACGCCGATGATCGGGAGCTTGCCACCGGTCTCGGTGTGCACGAACTCGACGACCTCCCGCGCGCGGGAGGTCAGCGGCCTGCCGGAAAGTCCGCCTGCCTGGTCGGCGAGGTGGGCGTCCGACGGCGCGATGCCCTCGCGGGAAAGGGTGGTGTTGGTGGCGATGAGCCCGTCGACGCGGTGCTCTTCGCAGACGCCGAGCAGCTCGGCCAGCGCCTCGTCGGTGAGGTCGGGTGCGACCTTCACCAGCAGCGGCACCGGCTTGCCCAGCTCGGTCATGGTCTTGCGCAGCTCGGCGAGCAGTTCGGCCAGCGCGGACTTGTCCTGCAGCGCGCGCAGGCCCGGCGTGTTCGGCGAGCTGACGTTGATCGCGAAGTAGTCGGCGAACGGGTACAGCGCCTTGAGTGACGACCGGTAGTCCTCGACCGCCGCTTCGAGTGGGGTGACCTTGGACTTGCCGATGCTGATCCCGAGCGGGACGTCCGGCTTGCCGAACGCCTTGAGCCGCGCGGCGAGCGCCTCGGCGCCCTCGTTGTTGAAGCCCATGCGGTTGATCACCGCGTCGGTCGCCGGGAGCGTGTACAGCCTCGGCTTGGGGTTGCCGGGCTGCGCGAGCCCGGTCACGGTGCCGACCTCGACGAACCCGAAGCCCAGCGCGGGCCACGCGTGCAGCGCGCGGCCGTTCTTGTCCATCCCGGCGGCGAGCCCCACCGGGTTGGGGAAGTCCAGGCCCAGCACCGAAACCGGGGCCTCGGTGCGGTAGACGCGGCGCAGCGCGGCGAGCGCGGGCGACGACCGGCTGACCTTCGCCAGCACCTGCAAGGTGCGCTCGTGCACCAGCTCGGGGTCGTTCTTGCTCAGCCCGTACAGCGCGGGGCGAATGATCTTGTCGAACAGCACGGGCCCATCGTGCCTTACGCCTCCCGCGCCTTCCATTCGTCCTCGAGCATCGCGAAGATGAGCTCGTCGGTCCAGTCGCCCTTGACCACCTCGTTCTCCCGCAGGTGGGCCTCTTTGCGCATGCCGAGGCGTTCCATCAGGCTGGACGAGGCGATGTTGCGACCGTCACAACGGCCGATGATCCGGTGCAGGCCGAGCTCTTCGAAGCCCAGCCGCAGCAGCTCGGCGGCGGCCTCGGCGGCGAAGCCCTTGCCGTGGAAGTCGGGGTGGAAGACGAACCCGATCTCGCCCTGGCGGTGTTCCGCGCTGAGGTACTCGAGGTTCAGGTCGCCGATGAGCTGCCCGGTCGAGGCCAGCTCGACGGCGATGGCCAGGAACTGGCCCTCCTTCTGCAGCGTGGAGCTGTGGATGCGCTTGGCCAGCGCCGCGGCCGATTCGGCACGGCTGCGCGGGCCCCAGTAGAGGTAACGGGCCACGTCGGAGCGTGACTGGAAGGCGTTGAGTGCGTCGAGGTCGTCCGATCGGAACGGCCGGAGGATGAGACGTTCGGTGGTGATCGGGTAGTCCGGACGGAGCATGCCGCCAGGCTAGCGACGTAAGCCGGTTTTCGTGAGGGGTTTTCCGGGAAATAAAGAAGCCCCCGACGCCCTTCCCGCACGGCAAGGTTTCCGTGGGGCCCGGGCCGGACTGATTCCCGGGGCGTCGGGGGCCTGGTGACTGCCTGGTATTCGCTAGCAGGCAACACGCGAAGCTGGCCACGAGGTGGCCGCTGGTAGTCCCATCGCGCGGCGTCCGCTAGCGGACAGCCACCTCACAAGTCCTCTTGGTATTCAACGCAGGACCACCTCCTCTCTTGTGTACTGCCACGCTAGGCGAAGAGTCCGGCGGCCTGCAACATCATTATTTCCTTATGCTGGAGCAGGTCCAGCCTGACAGCGGGGGCAGAACCAGGTCGGCCGCTTGCGCACGTCGTGGCCCTGGTCGGCGACCACGACCTTGCCACCGCAGCGGAAGCAGCCCTGGCGGGTGCGCTCGTAGACCCAGTTGCGGCGGCCGCGGCCCATGTCGCCGGTCGTGCACTGCTCGTGCCGCCAGGCGTTGGCGAGCAGGAGCTTGCGGCCGAGCGCGACCACCTTGTCGGCGTCCACTTCGGACACCGGGGTCCACGGCGTGACGCCGAGGATGAAGCACATCTCGACCTTGTAGAGGTTGCCGACGCCCGCCATGACCCGCTGATCGAGCAAGGCGAGACCGAGTTCGCGCGTGGGGTTCGCGCGTAACGCGGCCGCCGCGCGTGCGGCGTGCTCGTCCGTCCATTGTGGATCGAGCAGGTCGGGGCCGAGATGGCCGACGAGGGTGTGCTCTTCCTTGGTGGGCACCAGTTTCAGGTCGTGCAGGCGGAACCCGATCGCCTGTATATCTTCGGTCATCAGGATGACGCGCGCGTGGTGCGCGGGGAAGCGCCAGCTCGCGCCGCGCGGGTAGATCCGCCAGGTGCCGTCCATCTTCAGGTGGCTGTGCAGCGTCAGGTCGCCGGAGAACCGGGTCAGCAGGTGCTTGCCGACCGTCCCGACGCCGAGCACGTCACGGCCTGCGAGATCGACGGTGGCGAGCGCGGGATGGCGGAACTCGCCGCGCGTCAGCGTCTTGCCAGCGAGCGCCTTGTCGAGTTGCTTCCCGGCCAGGAAGACGGTGTCGCCTTCGGGCATCAGCTCGGCTGCGAGGCGGGCTCTGTGGTCTCTTCCGGCTCTTCGGAGCGCACGCGGTGCCTGCCGGCCCGGTTCGAGCGCAGGATCTTGGCCAGCACCATGTTGAACGTCAGCGCGATCTCCTGCGCGCCCGGCGAGTTCCACTCGTGGATCGGGCTGCACGCGCCCTGCGCCTGCTGCACGGCGAGCCGGTCGGGGATGCCGGTCGGCATCACCAGCGAGCCGAACGAGTCGCGCAGCTCGGCGACCCGGTACTGGTGCTCGTACGACCGCACGCGCAGCTTGTTGACGAGCACGCCGATCGCGCGCAGGCCGGGGTTGTTCTCCTCGCGGGTCTTCTCGATCGCCTCGAGCGCGCGCTGGGCGCCGGTGACCGCGTAGATGGTCGGCTCGGTGACGATCAGCGCGCTGTCGGCGGCGACCAGCGCCGAGCGGGTCAGCCTGCCCAGCGACGGCGGGCAGTCGAGGATCACGAGCTCGTACGGGTCTTCGCGGATCGGCGCGCGGTGCAGCTCGTCGAGGGCGCGCGAGAGGTTCTCGAGGCGGCGTGGGTCGGCTTCCGGCTCGTTCAGCAGCTGGAGTTCCTCGGCGCCGACCAGCACGTCGACCTCGTCGCTCCAGACACTGGGCGCGATGGCCCGCTCCAGCACCGCGCGGTGCGGGGTCTCCAGCACGTCGGCGAGGGTGGCGTCGGTGTACGGCGGGTCGAGCGAGGTGGTGGCGTTGCCCTGCGGGTCGAGATCGGCCACCAAGGTGCGGGTGCCCCTACGCAGAGCGGCGGATGCGATACCTAGCGCGACCGTCGTTTTCCCGACACCGCCCTTGAGGCTGAGAACCGCGACCGTGTGCACTCGATAGAGCCTACGGGTTCGGCGGGGGTGCGCTGCGGGGCAAGGTGCCGAATCTCTCGTCCGCGCTGGTGCGGGCGGCGCGAACAGGCTGTGACCACCCGATCGGGTAGGTACGGGTGACCATTACGCTGCGGCCTATGAAAACGGACACCGTGGCAGCACGCGGGTCGGGTGCGGTGCGCCGCGTGCTCGAGGCCGAACTGCGGGCCGCCCGCTCGCGCGGCGTCGAGCAGCCCCTCGTGGTCGACGTCGGCGGCGGCAGCGGCGGCTGGGCGGTGCCGTTCGCCTCGGCCGGGTGCCTGGTCACCGTGGTCGAGCCCAACCCGAACGCGCTGGCGACGCTGAAGCGCCGCGCCGAGGAAGAGGGCGTGTCCTCGCGGATCACCGTGGTGGCCGACGACTCCGACGCGCTCGCGCGCCACGTCAGCCCCGGCTCGGCCGATCTCGTGCTCGCGCACGGGCTGCTGGAGGTCGTCGACGACCCGGCGATCGTGGTCGCGGCGCTGGCCGAGGCCGTCGCGCCGGGCGGGGTGGTCTCGGTGCTGGTCACCAACCGGTTCGCGACCGCGCTGCACCGCGCCTTGGCCGGTCGCCTCACCGAGGCGCGCCAGGTGCTGGAGAGCGCCGCCGGTGTGCTGCCGGGCGGGCGTGACACCGTGCTGCGCCGCTTCGACGTCCCCGGGCTGGAAGCGTTGCTGGCGGGCGCCGGGCTGAACGGCGTGACGATCCAGGGTGACGGTGTCGTCTCCGACGCGGTCGCGGGCGGATCCCGTGAAGAGGAACTGGCCGAGTTCGAGCTGCTGGCCGCTGCGACGCCGCCGCTGCGCGACGTCGCCACGCGCCTGCACGCGCTCGCCAGGATTTAGCGGGCTTTATGCCGGGTGCTTTCCCGGGATAAAGCCCGCTAAATCCCGGTCTCCCCAGAACTGTCAGTGGTGCCGGGTAGCGTCCTGTTCATGGGCCGCAGTGGGGATCTACGAGGTGGGGTGAGCCGGTTCCGGGTGGGAACCGGCGACACGTCCTGGCCGGATGACACCGGGTGCGGACTGCTGCATGTGGACATGGACGCGTTCTTCGCGTCGGTCGAGCTGCGCTCGCGCCCGGAGCTCGCGCACCGGCCGGTAGTGGTCGCCGGCGCCGGGCCGCGGTCGGTGGTGCTGTCGGCGAACTACCACGCCCGCGAGTTCGGGGTGCGCTCGGCGATGCCGGTCGGTGCGGCGAAACGGCTGTGCCCGCAGGCCGTCTACATCCCGCCGACGCGGGGGCTCTACAGCGAGGTCTCCGCCGGCGTCATGGAGATCTTCCGCGAATTCACCCCGTTGGTCGAACCGCTGAGTCTCGATGAGGCCTTTCTGGACGTTCGTGGCGCGCTGAAACGCTTGAACACCACGCCTGCCGCCATCGGCGCCGAGATCCGGCGCCGTGTCGCCGCCGAACATGGGATCACCTGCTCTGTCGGCGTCGCGAAGGTCAAGTTCGTCGCCAAGCTGGCAGGCGGGATGGCCAAACCGGACGGAATGGTCGTGGTGCCCGCCGCCGAGACGCTCGACTTCCTGCACCCGCTGCCGGTTTCCGCGCTCTGGGGTGTCGGCAAACGGACCGGCGAGCACCTCAAGCAGCTGGGGCTGGACACGATCGCCGACGTCGCCGCCGCGCCGCTGCCGAGGCTGCGCCGGTCGCTGGGCGTCGCGGTCGGCGAGCACCTGCACGCGCTCGCGAACGGCCACGACGACCGCGAGGTCGTGCCGGACTCGCCGGAGAAGTCGATCGGTGCCGAAGTCACGTTCGATGTGGACAAACACGACCGGGGCGAGCTCGGCCTCGAACTGCTCCGGCTCGCCGAGCGGGTGGGCGGCACCTTGCGGGCCAAGGGAATCCGCGGCCGGACCGTGTCGATCAAGGTGCGCTTCGCCGACTTCAAGACCATCACCAGGGCGCGGACGCTGGTCGCCGCCACCGACGTCGCCAGGGAGATCCACGGCACGGCGGTCGAGCTGCTCGCCGAGCACGCGCCGACGGGTGCCGTCCGGCTGATCGGCGTTCGCGTGGAGGGACTCGGTTCGGCGGGCGGTGGCGAGCAGCTCACCTTCGAGTCCGGCGCGCCCCGCTGGCGCGACGCCGAGGTCGCCGCGGACTCCGCACGATCGCGGTACGGGGCCGCCGCCGTGCGCCCTGCGTCACTGATTTCTCGGCAAGACGGGTGATTTTCCTCGCGTGAGCACGCTCTGTCGCGGCTCTGAACCGGCGAATCGGTGTTTTTCCCTAAATCTATGCACGCATGATGCGAGATCGGGTAGTCGTCTGAGCGCGGGACTCGTATCCTGGACAGTAGCCCCCCGCCAGGGGGTGTCTGTTGGGTCCACGACGTTGCGCGGCCCGGCGCCCGCGACAGCTGTGCCGGAGGAGGAAAGATGCCACTCTCCGAGCATGAGCAGCGGCTGCTCGATCAGATCGAGCGCGAGCTCTATGCCGAGGACCCCAAGTTCGCGTCCACGGTGCGCGGCACCAGGTTGCGACGACCCGCTCGAAGGCGGCGTATCCAGGGCATCGCCCTGTTCGTCGTCGGGGTCGCGTTACTGGTGCTGGGTGTGGCCGTGGTGCCGATCCGGGTCGCCGATATCCCGCTCGTGAGCGTGTTCGGCTTCCTGGTCATGTTCTTCGGGGTCATGCTCGCCGTCACGTCGATTCGGCAGGGCGCCGAGTCAGCGGACGGCAAAGACGGCGGGGCCCAGTCCCGGCCGTCGGGAGGCAGCTCCCGCAAGAGTTCCTTCACCCAGCGGATGGAAGAGCGTTTCCGTCAGCGTTTCGAGGACCAATAGGGTCCCTCACCGGACTTCCTAGGTAAGCCGCGTCCACCTGGTGGGCGCGGCCTTCCTCATGCTCGGGGCCGGTAGCGCCGCCGTTCCGGGGAGCGCGAGGTTGTGAGCGTGCCCGGGTTGGTGTGTGCGATTTGCGTCGTTCAACGACGCAAATCGCACACACCAACGGGGATTTCCGCCCGTCCCGCGGCCGAGCTTCGCGAGCCGAGCACCCGTAGACGGCGAAGGCCCCTCGAAGCGTTCCGAGGGGCCTTCGCTGTCTAGAGGCTTCTTAAGGCTTCTTACGCCGGAAGATGCTCTTCGGGAACAAGCGGCCTCGCCAGGACATCGGGGCGTTGCGGCGCAGGCTGCGGCGCAGGCCGTCGAAGGCCGGGTCGAGCCGCGGGTCCATCGGGCTGCCCTCGCTGTACCAGGAGCGCTCGACCACGCCGATGACCGTTCGCAAGCCTTCGCGGCCCTCGTCGTCGAGGTGATGCTTCTGGGCGAGCTTCTGCCCGGCCACGCGGACGGTGTCACTCTCCGGGATCGGGAGACCACGGTCAGCGCACTCGGCCATCAGCTCCTGCCACGCCGCGTCGGCCGCGGCAGGGGAGTGGCCGGCGATGGCCTGGAGACGCCGTCGCCTGGCGAAGTCGCGGATCAGGGCGGGCGCGCCGACCAGCACCACGGTCAGCACCAGCACCACCGCGAACCACACCGAGAGCCACGCCGCGAGGAACGCCAGCGCCGCGACCCACAACCCGGCCGCCGCCAGCGGCAGCCAGGTCGTCAGCTGGGGGCCGAGCGTGGGTTTCGCGCCGGGGTCGTCCGGCGCGTCGTCCGGTGGCTTCGGGCCGGAGGGCGCCTTTTCGAGGGAACGCAGGTGGCGGACGGCGAAGAAGATCACCAGGCCGGTCAGCAGCAGCGCGAGCAGGCCCAGTATCCCGGCCACGACGATGGGCCAGGTCGGCTCCTCGTCGGTGGGCTTGGCAGCGGTGCCGCTGGTGGTCGTGGGGACGCCGGTCGCGGGCGCCGAGCTGGAGGCCTTGCTCGGCTTCTCCTCGGGGTCCTCGGTCGCGGTGGCCGTGCCCTTCGGGTTGGTCTGCAGATAGGACGGGATGAAGCCGCGGTTGTCGGAGAGCGGGGTCGGGTCGAAGCTGACCCAGCCCTTGTCACCGAAGTAGACCTCGACCCAGGCGTGCGCGTCCTTCGTGGTGATCGCCCGGTAGTCGGCGACCTCCTCACCGGGGGTGAACCCGATCGCCACCCGCGACGGGATGCCCAGCGAGCGCAGCATGACCGCCATGGCGGAGGCGAACTGCTCGCAGAAGCCCCGTTTGCCGCGCAGCACGAAGTCGGCCAGCCCGTCGGGGCTGGACTTGGGCGCGGTCTTGGTGTCGTAGACGAAGCCGTTCGACGGGGTGAAGAACCGCCAGAGCGCGGTGGCCTTGTCGAAGTTGTTCGTCGCGTTCTCGGTGACCTGCCGCGCCAGCTTCCCCACCTCGGGGTTGACCCCGGAGATGCTGGTGTAGGTGTCGTCGACCGGGGTGGACGTCGAGTCCGCGTCGCGAAGGTCCTCCTTCGTCGGCTCCTTGAGCGAGGCGATCTCGGTGTACGGGCCGGAGCTGGACTGGGTGAGGGCGAACACCGCGCCGATCTTCGGGTCGTAGAAGACGTCCTTGCCGGTGATGCCCTGGATCGCGCGAGGCTGGCCGACCATGGGGAGCCAGTAGTCGACCCAGTTGGTCGGCTGGATCTCGATCGCCGCCGGGCTACCGCTGCCGTCGTCGCCGATGGCGGGCGGCAGCGACGGCATGTCGGCACGCAGCTTGCCGTCCAGCTTGCTCCCCAGCCGCCAGCCCGCGTCGTCACCGTCGGGCTTGTAGGTGTCGAGCGTGAACGCGCGCAGGAAGCGCTTCTCGCCGCCGAGCCCGCGCACCTTGAACAGCTCCGCGTTCGTGCCCTGGTCGAGCAGGCCGCGCATCTGGGTGAACGGGTTGACGCCGTAGCCGCCGGTGCGGTTGCCGCCCTTGCCGTTGCCCGTGCCGCCGGGCAGCGCGCCGACCGTGCCAACGCCGGTCACCGCCGTGCCGACGATCAGGCCGAGCACCAGCGCCAGGCTGACCACGGCGACCGGGGTCGCGATCGTGCCGGGTGAGTTGCCGAGCCCCGGCGCGTCGCGGTTGCGCCAGCGGCGGTGCCGGTGGTTGCCGTCGATCGCGAGCAGCCCGGCGAACGCGCCGGCGCCGAGCAGGAACGTCCACCACGGCAGCATTTCGTCGGACAGCGACGCGGGGACCGCGTAGACGCAGAGCAGCACCAGGCCGGTCGCGGCCGGCGCGGCCGCGGCGACGGCGAGCGTGTCGATCAGCACCGCGACCAGCCCGATCGACATGGTGATCAGCGCCAGCAGCGGCGGGCTCGCGTCGGCGGGCGGGAGCGTGGTGCGGATCTGCTCGGCCGCCGCGGTGATGACGTCGCCCAGCTCGGCGAACGCGGCCGGGCCGGGAATGATCTTGAGGATGCCGGTGGTGGTGAACGAGCCGGTCACCAGGAACGCCAGCACCACCATCTGCGCGAGCCCGACGACGACCGTCGGCGCGCGCAGCGACCGCAGCGCCAAGCCGGTGCAGGCGACCAGCACGATCGCCACGAAGATGTAGCCGAGCCAGGCCCAGCCGGTGATCACCCCGGTCAGCGAGGTCGACGCGCAGAGCGTCGCGGCCCCGGCGGCGACCGGCGCGAGCACGGAGCTGTTCCACGCGGTCGGCTGCGGCACGGGCCGCTCGGTCGGGGTGTGCAGTTCGGTAGCCGTGCTCATCTAGAACGATCCCCCGATCAGGGTGCCGCGGCGGGTGGCCGTCTGGCACAGCTCGGCCCACACCTGCTGCATCGGCGTGACCGGGTCGGCGACCACCACGCCCCAGCCCGCCGCCTCCAGGATCGCGATCGACTCCTCGGTGGCCGTGGCCCGGTGGCCAGGCGCGTTGAGCGAACCACCCCAGGTCGGGGTGTCGAGCAGCACGGCGAGACTGCGGATGCCGCGCGGGCGGTACTGGGTCAGCTCGCGCACGGAGTCGTTGCTGACGGTGCCGAGCACGGCGATCAGCTCCTGGCCCTCGGCCGGATCCGCGCCGAGGGTGATGTCGCGCTGGTGCGCGGGCTGCAGCGCGGCCAGCGCGTCGAGCACGATGTTGTCGTAGTGCTCGCCGCCCTCGCCTGGTGTGTCCGCCAGCGTCTGGCCGTGCTCGGTGACCAGGCGGACCCGGTGCCCGGAGCGGCGCAGATGCAGGCAGACCGAAGCGGCGAACGAGACCGCCCACTCCAGGCTGGCGGCGGGACCGGCGCCGTGGTGCGCGGCGGCGCGGTGGTCGAGCAGCACCGTGGTGCCACCGCGCCACGGGCGCTCCTCGACCCTGACCATGATCTCGTCGCGCCGCGCGGTGGAGCGCCAGTGCACCTTCCGCAGGTCGTCACCGGTGCGGTACTGCCGCACGATGACGTCCGGCTCGCCCTGGCCGGCGTGCAGCCGGATGCTGCCGTCGTCGCCCGCGCCGATCCCGGCGCCGCTGGGCAGGCCGAACAGCCCGACCACCTTCGGCACCACGACCAGCCGCGAGTGGGCGATCAGTTCCCGTTCGAACTCGCAGAGCCCGAACGGGTCGGTGATCGTCGCGCGCAGCGGCCCGACCTGCTGGATACCGCGCAGCACCGGCTGGATCGGGTAGCGCAGGCCGACCGTCCGGTCGTGGGGGAGCCGCTCCACCACGAACCGGGGCCGGGCGCCCAGTGCGTACGGGACGCCGTCCTCGAGCAGCACCTCGCCGGCCGGAAGCCTGCCGTGCCGCCACAAATCGAGCTGAACTTCCCCGACCGAGCCGACCGAGACCCGCTCCGGCAGCAGCTTGCGCGCCGCCCCGATCTTCAGCCGGGTCAGCGCGATGAAGCCGGCCACCAGCAGCGGCAGCGCGACGACGAACATCGCCACCCGGAGCAGGTCACGCTCGTTCAGCACCACGGAGCACGCCGCGGCGGCCACGCCAGCGGCTAGTAGGCAGCGGCCCCGCGTGGTCAGGCCGGAGAGTGCGCGCAGCATCTTCCTTCTTCAGTGTCAGCGGTGCGAGGCGCCCTGGGGCACGGGAACGCGGTGCAGCACGGAGCGCACCACGTCGGTGGCGGACCGCCGGGCGGCGTGCGCCTCGGTGGTCAGCACCAGCCGGTGCGCGAGCACCGGGACCGCGACCGAGTGCAGGTCGTCGGGGACCACGAAGTCGCGGCCGGACAGCGCCGCCTGCGCGCGGGCCGCGCGGACCAGCTGCAGGGTGGCTCGCGGGGAGGCGCCGAGGCGGATCTCCGGGATCTGCCTGGTCGCGGCCGCCAGCTCGACGGCGTACCGGCGCACCTCCGGCGACATGTGGACGCCGCGGACGGTCTCGATCAGCCGCTGGACCGTGTCGCGGTCGGAGACCGGCTCCAGGTCCGCCAGCGGGTTGTGGCCCGCGTGCTCGTCGACCATCGACAGCTCGGCCTGCAGGTCCGGGTAGCCGATGGACACCCGCGCGGTGAACCGGTCGCGCTGCGCCTCCGGCAGCGCGTAGGTGCCTTCCATCTCGATCGGGTTCTGGGTGGCGATCACCATGAACGGCTCGTCGAGGCGGTAGGTGCTGGTGTCGACCGTGACCTGGTGCTCTTCCATGCACTCGAGCAGCGCGGACTGCGTCTTCGGCGAGGCGCGGTTGATCTCGTCGCCGACGACGATGTTCGCGAAGACCGGGCCGGGCCGGAACTCGAACTCGCCGGACTGCCGGTTGTAGATGGACACACCGGTGACGTCGCTCGGGAGCAGGTCGGGGGTGAACTGGATGCGGCTCACCGTGCAGTCGATCGACCGGGCCAGCGCCTTGGCCAGCGAGGTCTTGCCGACCCCCGGCACGTCCTCGACCAGGAGGTGGCCTTCAGCCAACAGGGTGACCAGCGCGATCCGGATCACGTCGGGCTTGCCGACCAGCACCTTCTCCACGTTGGCTGCGATGCGGCGCGCCGTCTCGTGCAGCTCGTCGAGCGAGGCTCTGCCGCCGACGGGCAGGCTGCCGTTGCTCTGGCCGCTCACCGAGCCGTCGCTGTACTCCTCGTACTGCGGTTGCTCGGTCGTCTGCTCCCCCTGGGGAGTCGCAGACTGTGTTCTCGACGTCACTCGACCTCCTGGTGCCGCGTGGCTCTGTAAGTCTTGCTTGCTGTCGGCGCAGCAATGAGCCTGCCACGAAGTGTGTCAAACTCAGGCGAACTAGGTGGAACAACCCTGCGATCACGGTAAGTTATCACTGGGTTTAGTACATGTGGGTGACCATGTCACCCGATTCTGGGATCTCCCGGATGCGCTGTGTCCTGTCGTATGCTGCCCTACGGGTTCGCTCGACTACGGAGAGGCGTAACCGCACATGAGCGACATGACCGTGGTAGGTGTGCAGGGCAAACCGGGGATCGGCTCGTTCGCGGTGGCGCCGGAGCTGGCCGCGGACGCTTACAAGCAGATCGCCCAGCTGCAGGACGTCGTCGGCGAGATGGTCCGCCAGGCGAAGGTGCTCGGCCGCTCCGTCCCGCTCGGCGGAGGCTACGCCGCCGAGATCGGCCGGTTCATGGCCGACTACGGCATCGGGAAGACCGGCTCGGCCGTCGAGGCGCTCACCGATTTCGGGCGCGAGCTCGAGACGCTCAAGAACCAGATCGCCAAGGCGCTGAAGAAGTACCAGGCCCAGGACGAAGAGGGCGTGGACTGCATTGGCGGTTAAACGGCTCTTGCCGCTGGTGCTGCTCTTGGCGGGCTGCGGCGCTTCCCCGGCCACGCGCGTGACCGAGCCGGGCGCGTCGCTCATTCCCATCACCACGTCCGGGAGCGTCGAGCTGCTCTCGCCGCTCGATCCGCTCAACCCGTGCGAGCTGCTCTCGCCGTCCGAACGGTCCGAAGCGGGGCTGACCTCGCTGGGCAAGGCGAAGCCGATCGGGCCGACGCGGGCCTGCGACTGGACCGAGACCGGGAAGTTCGGCGTCACCATCACCCTCGACGGGCGCAACGGCCTCGCCGACCTCCAGCTCGCGAAGAAGACGGCCAAGAGCAAGAAGGTCGGCTCGCACCAGGCGCTCGAAGCCGCCGACCGCAAGGCAGGCGACGGCACCTGCGCCGTGCTGCTCGGCGTCGGGGACTCCGCGTCCGTGCAGGTCGACGTCAGCAACACCACGTTCAGCGACACCGGACTCGCCTGCGAGCGCGCCGGGACGGTCGCGGAGCTGATCGAACCGAAACTCCCCTAGGAGCACTGCGATGGTCGAACGGTCGGTGCCCGCCGCGAACGCGCGGTACGAGTGGTACAGCCACCAGGCGATGGCGGCCGAGGTCGCGGACGGCAACGACCCGGCCGCGGCGGGGGAGATCGGCGGCCAATGGGGTGAACTGGCCGAGCGGCTCGCGGAGTCACGGCTCTCGTTCGCCGCGTTCTCGGCGCACAGTGAAGAGCAGTGGCAGGGCGCGGGCGGCGACGCCATGCGCGGCGCGCTGACCAGGGCGACCGCCTGGCTCGACCACGCGGTCTCGGTCTCGGCGTCGGTCGCGGAGTCCGTCGGCCAGCAGGCCGGGGTGGCGGCGCGGGCGCGGGCCGACATGCCGCCGCCGGTGGACTACGACCCGGCCGGGATGATCCGCACGGCCGCCGCGAGCGGCGACATCGTGGCCATGGCCGGTCTCGCCGACGCGATGGCCGAGCGGCGGGCGGCCTCGGAAGCGGCGCGCCGCCGCGCCATCGACGTGATGAACACCCGCGACTCCGCGCTCGGCCAGCTCGCCGGGCAGCCCTCGTTCGACAGGCCGCCCTCGCTGGGGACGTCTTGATCCGGGTCTCGGCCTCGGCGTTCGACGTGCTGTGGGCCGACCTCGGGCACGGCGCCCCGCCCGGCCCGCTCGAGGTGCACAGCGTCGGCGCGACCGAGGCCGAGCGCGCGGAGATCCGCCGCGACGTGTACGACAACCTCGCCGAGCGCGGCCTGTTCGACGCGGGCGCGCTCGACGAGGCGCTCGAATCCCGGCTGGCCGTGCTGGCTTCGGCCGATGTCTACGTCGAGTCGGAGGCCTTGGCCGACATGACGGCCGAGTCGCCGTTCCGCGCGGTCGCCGCGGCGCGGGGGAGGCACGCGGTGCTGGCGACCCAGCCGGACCGGACGATCGGGCTGTCCGAGATCCGCGAGTCCGACCTGTTCTCGGCGATCGTGGACGTCCTGCCCGAGCTTGAGCCCGGTCCGGGCTATGGCGTGAGCCTGCCCGCCGACGTGCTGAGTGGCGCCTCGAGCACGCGCTCGGGGTCGTATGAACGGCAGATGCGCGAGGTCCACGCGATCCAGGCCCGGCCGGTCTACAGCGCCGGGCAGTTCACGGTCCGGGTCCGCGACCGCGACGGCCTGCGCCGCGCGGGCGGCGTGAGCTGGTTCAGCACGGACGCCGGCTCGTACTTCGGCTCGGTCGCGCCCGGCCGCGGCGGCGACTGGGTCACGGTCGCCCCCGCCGACGCCCCGCGTCTCACCTCCCGCCTCGCCGCCCTCCTCGCCACCGACTAGCGGCACGTACCTGGATGGACGACACGCGTACCCAGCCGGACGACACGCGTGCATAGATGGACGACGCGCGTGCATAGATGGACGACACGCGCCGGTGCTTGCTTCCGGCGTGTCGTCCATCCAGGTACGCGTGTCGTCCATCCATGTACGGGTGGCGTCTGTTCGCGTACGGGGTGGGTAGGGCGGGTGCCCCACGTTCCCCACTTTCGCCCACCGGGTGGGGTGCGGGGGTGGATTCGGGGCCGGGATCGCGGACGCGCGGGGGCTACTGAGGGTTGCGTTGCCCCCGGCATGGGGGATGTTCGCCACCGTCCCCCACCGAGCCCCCACCCAGCCCCACAGTGCTGACCTGCGAAAACGCGTGACACTAGAGAGTGGTGACGGGGTTTGTCGCGTTGACTGTGGTGAAAAGTGGGGTACGGTGGTGCGCAGTGGGGCAGAAGGGAAGCCCCTGGGAGGTGGTGGCCGATGTTCCTCGGCACCCACACCCCGAAGCTGGACGACAAGGGGCGGCTCACGCTGCCTGCGAAGTTCCGCGACGCACTGGCCGGTGGGCTGATGGTCACCAAGGGGCAGGACCACTGTCTCTACGTCTTCCCACGGGCCGAGTTCGAGCAGATGGCACGCAAGGTCGCCGAAGCGCCGTTCACCAACGAAGCGGTTCGGGCCTACCAGCGCTATCTCTTCGCGGGTACGGACGAACAGCGACCTGATGGACAGGGGCGCGTCGCGATCGCGCCCGAGCTCCGGCGCTATGCGGGGCTCAACAAGGAGTGCGTGGTGATCGGAGCGATCACCAGGTTGGAGATCTGGGACGCCCAAGCGTGGCAGGGCTACCTGGACGAACACGAGGACAGCTACGCGAAGGCCAGAGACGAAGTTCTGCCGGGCGTCTTTTAGCCGCCGGGCAGGTGGCGCACCCACGCCGTCGGGGGGTGGGGGTTCGTCCTGCCACACGGATGCCGTGAGGCCTCTGTCCGCTCAAGGCCCTGGTGCACCTTCCCCGGCACCAGGTTCCCGGCGGGCGGACAGGGACCTGACGGCATCCGTGTAACCAAGGCGCTTCGTGGTACGGCCTGAAAGGAGGGGGAGCTCCGTTATGACCACACCTGAACATGTTCCGGTCCTGCTGGACCGCATCGTCGAGCTCTTCGCTCCGGTGTTCACCGATCGCCCCGCCGTGCTCGTCGACGCCACCGTCGGCCTCGGCGGCCATTCCGACGCGCTGCTGACCGCGTTTCCCCAGCTGCGCCTGGTCGCGCTCGACCGTGACCCGGCCGCGTTGGAGAAGTCGGGTGAGCGGCTCGCGAAGCACGGTGACCGCGTCGACTTCGTGCACGCCGTCTACGACCGCATGCCCGAGGCGCTCGAAAGCCTCGGACTGTCCCGTGTGGACGGCATCCTGTTCGACCTCGGCGTCTCGTCGATGCAGCTCGACCGGGCCGAGCGCGGTTTCGCGTACGCCAAGGACTCGCCGCTCGACATGCGCATGGACCCGACCACCGGGTTCACCGCCGCCGACGTGCTGAACACCTACGAGCCCCGCGAGCTGATGCGGATCCTGCGCGAGTACGGCGAGGAGCGCTTCGCCCAGCGGATCGTCAAATCCGTTGTGGCGGAACGGGAACGCGAGCCGTTCACGAACAGCGGGCGGCTGGTCGAGCTGCTCTACGACGCGGTGCCCGCGGCGAGCAGGCGCACCGGTGGCCACCCGGCGAAGCGCACCTTCCAGGCGCTGCGGATCGAGGTCAACGGCGAGCTCGAGGTGCTGCGCCGGGCGCTGCCCGCCGCGCTGGGCTCGCTCGCCATGGGCGGGCGTGTCGTGATCGAGAGCTATCAGTCCCTTGAGGACAGGATGGTCAAGCAGGCGCTCGCCGAGCTCGCGAAATCCCGGACACCTGAAGGGCTCCCGGTGGAGCTGCCGGGACACGGGCCCGAATTGAAACTGCTGACCAGAGGGGCCGAAAAGGCCGACGAAGGAGAAATCGAGCGCAACCCGCGCGCCGCCTCCGTGCGGTTGCGCGCGGCTGAGCGGATCGGAGAGGCAGCCAGATGACCGCCCCCGCGAAGACCCGCCGTTCGTCGTCGACACGCCAGCGCACCCGTGCCGCCGAGGCCGACGCGACGACCACCGAGGACGCCCCGCCGTCGCGCCGATCGCGCGGTGGCCGGACCACCGCCGCCGAGCGTGCCTACGCCCGGCGTGCGCAGCGTGCCGACCTGCTGCAACGTGAAGCCGAGGCCGAGCCGGTCGAGGCGGAGCCCACGAAGCCGAAGGTCAAGCTCAAGCTGAAGCTCCTGCGGCTGCCCAAGTCGCGCGCGTCGTTCGTGCTGATGATGATGGGCCTGCTGGTCGCGGGCGTCGCGGCCACGCTATGGCTCTCGACGCAGGCGATCGCCGACTCGTACCGGCTGGAGCAGCTGAAGAACGAGAACGCGCGCAACGTCGAGCTCGCCGAGCAGCTGCAGCGCGGTGTCACCCAGGCGGAATCCGCGTCGAAACTGGCCGAGGAGGCCAAGAAGCTCGGCATGGTGCCCGGCGGCGACCCGGCGCGCATCGTGGTCGCGCCCGACGGGACGACCACCGTGGTCGGCCAGCCGAAGAAGGTGCACGGCGCCGCCACGCCGACCCAGCAAGCAGCCCCGCCGGTCGCGCCTGCCGAGGGAACCCAGCAGGACGCGCCCATCGAGGGTGACCAGCCAGCCGTGCCAGCGGAACCGGACGCCGGAGGACAGTAATGCGGAAGCCGACGCCTCGCGCGTCGTCCAGAGGCCGTGCCACCGCGGGAGTGCGCGGCGGGACCGCACGCCGGGGTGTCATCGCGCCGCGCGCCACCGCGCGGCGGACGTACACCGCGGGCACGCGCAAGGCCGCGGCCAAGCGGAGCACCGGCGGCACGCGCAGCCGGTTCTCCGGGGTGCGCATCGGGCTGGTCGTGCTGATGGTCATCGCCGGGCTGAAACTGGTGCAGGTACAGGGTTTCGAGGCCACTACGCTGGCCGAGGCCGCGGCGAAGCAGCGCTCGACCGAGATCACCATCCCGGCGCAGCGCGGTGCCATCACCGACCGCAACGGCGTCAAGCTGGCGTTCAGCGTGGAAACGCGCGCGCTGTCGGTGAACCTGAAGCTGATGCGCAAGACGTGGGACGAATACGCGGCCAAGAACCCCGCCAAGGGCCGTAACTTCGAGACCGAGGTCGCCGCGGCGTCCAAGTACATCTCGGAGAAGCTGGACCAGCGGATCACCGAGCGCGAGCTGCTCGACAAGTTCCACAAGGACCAGGCGTTCACGTACCTCATCACCGACGTCGAACCGTCGGCGGCGCTCGACATCGTCAAGAAGTTCCCGTCGATCGCGGCCGAGCCGCAGGCGAAGCGGGAGTACCCTGGCGGGTCGCTCGCGGCCAACATCGTCGGACTGGCCAACTGGCGCTCCGACGATCCGACGCCGTCGAAGCACAACGTGCACGGGCTGACCGGGCTGGAACTGCTGCGCGACAACGAACTCGCCGGGACACCGGGCCGGATGACCGCGGACTCGCAGAACGGCAAGGACAGCGTCGTCATCCCCGGCACCGAGCGCGATGTGCAGCCCGCCATCCCCGGCGCCGGCCTGGAGCTGACCATCGACGCCGACCTGCAGTACGACCTGCAGAGCAAGCTTTCGGCCTATGTCGCCGAGTCGCACGCCAAGGGCGGCAGCGCGGTGATCATGGACGCGAAGACCGGCGAGGTCTACGCGCTGGCCAACGACAACACCTTCGACCCCAACGACAAGGACACCCGCACCACCGAGCGGATGGGCAACCCCGCGGTGTCCAACCCGTTCGAACCTGGTTCGGTCAACAAGATCATCACCGCGACCGGCGCGATCGACGCGGGCATCGCGACGCCGGAGTCGGTCACCTCGGTGCCGGGTTCGCTGCAGGTCGCCGACAAGACCGTCCGCGACGCGTGGGCGCACGGCACCCAGCAGTTCACCACCACCGGCATCTTCGCGAAGTCGTCCAACATCGGCACGCTGCTGCTCGCCCAGCAGCTCGGCCCCGAGCGGTACGCAGATCTGCTCAAGAAGTTCGGGCTGGGCCAGAAGACCGGCATCGGCCTGCCGGGCGAGAGCGCCGGTTTCGTGCCGGACCGCACGCAGTGGTCGGGCACCACGTTCGGCAACCTGCCGATCGGCCAGGGCCTTTCGATGACCGTCGTGCAGATGGCCGGGCTCTACCAGACGATCGCCAACGACGGCGTCCGCGTGGAGCCGCGCATCATCCGCGCGAAGGTCAACCCCGACGGCACCCGTGTCATGGAAAACCCGGCGAAGCAGGTCGAGGTCGTCAGCCCGCAGACGGCGAAGACGGTGCGCGACATGATGCGCGCGGTGACCCAGAAGGGCAAGGGCCAGAACAGCGGCACCGCCCCGACGGCCGCGCTGGACGGCTACCAGGTCTCCGGCAAGACCGGCACCGCGCAGCAGGTCGACCCGCGCACGAAGGCGTACAGCAACCAGCTCTACAACATCACCTTCGCCGGGATACTGCCCGCGGATCACCCGCGGTTCGTGGTCGGCATCCGGCTGGACGCGCCGGACACGACGCTGCCGGTCGGGCACTCGGCCGGGCCGCTGTTCCACGACATCGCGTCGTACCTGACGCAGCGCTACAACCTGCCGCTGTCCGACGGCCCGGCCCCGGTGGTCCCGCTCGTCGTCGGCTGACGCCCGGGATAAAGCGGGCTTTATCCCGGGTGGGTCGTGAGTGTCGCCGACGGTTCTAACCGTCACCATCACTCACGACCTGATCGGCTTGGTCAAGCAGCCTGACTGAGTGGGAAATGGGTCGTTCAACGACGCAAAACCTCCACAGTCAACCCGCTTGTCCACTGGCCAGGTATGAGGGGAGCCTTCATCCACACTCGGTGTGGGTCAGGGCCTCCCTCGCCCGAGCCGAGTGGGTGAGGGTGGCCCTCACCCGTATATACGGTCGAATTAGGCCTTCACCCCACGGAGGCGAGTGAAGGGGGCCCTCGCTCGCCGGACCGCGCCCCTGGCGGACGAAGCAGCCGAAAGGGGTCGTGAGTGTTTTCGCCGGTTAGAACCGGCCGTACCACTCACGACCGGGGCCTGCTGAGAGGCGGGATAAAGCGGGCTTTATCCCGCGGCGACGGAAAGTGTCGTACCCCTCGCCTAGCGTCGTTCCCACATCGACCTAGGGAGGGCGAGATGGCACACCGTGTCGACCTGACATTGGACTGCGCGAATCCGGTGGAACTCGCGAAGTTCTGGAATCTGGCGCTGGGCTACGAACACGCCCCGCCGCCCGCGCCCTACAAGACGCGGCGGGAGTGGCTCGACGCCGTCGGCCTGCCGGACGACGACGAGAACGACGGGGCGTGGCTGCACGATCCGGACGGTGAAGGCCCCGCGCTGTTCCTGCAGCGGGTGCCGGAACCCAAGCAGGGCAAGGTGCGCCTGCACATGGACATCCGCGTCGCCGGGCCGGGGGAGCCGGACGAGCGGTGGGCGGTCATCCAGGCCAAGGTCGCCGAACTCGTGGCCGCCGGTGGTTCCGTGGTCGCCACGGAACTGCTCCGATTCGTGGTGATGAAGGATCCCGAGGGCCATGAATTCTGTGTGGGCTGACGGTTTTCCTTGCGCGGCAAGGCAGGTTGGCGAGTCTCATACCATGGCGAAGATCGTCGGCCGCCTACGCCGTACCGCCTTTCTTCACCCGAATGCGAACCGGATAGCCTCTCGTGCTGTGTCTGTCAACAACGATCCGAACGCGCGGGTCCCGGACAGCCCGGTGAAGGCGGTGGCCCCGCCGCCGCGCCCGGCCAGGATCGAACCGGTGGCGCTCACGACGCTGCTCGCTCGCGCCGACGCACGCCTGTCCGCCGAGGCCGACCACTCCGGCGGGGTGGCCGTGACCGGCGCGACGCTGCGCGGTCAGCACGTGCTGCCCGGCGACCTGTTCGCCGCGCTGCCGGGCGCCAGGGTGCACGGTGCCGAGTTCGCCGCCGACGCGATCGCCGCAGGCGCCGCCGCCGTGCTGACCGACGAGAACGGCGCGCGGTTCCTCCGCGACGCGCCCGTCCCCGTGCTGATCCACCCGGAGCCCCGCCAGGTGCTGGGCTCGGTGGCCGCCTGGATCTACGGCGAGCCGTCGCTGAAGCTGTCGGTACTCGGTGTCACCGGCACCTCGGGCAAGACCACCACCGCGTACCTGATCGACTCCGGCCTCGCCGCCGCTGGCCGGACCACCGGGCTGATCGGCACCGTCGAGACCCGGATCGCGGGTGAGCGGCTCGCCAGCGGGTTCACCACGCCCGAGGCGCCGGACCTGCAGGCGCTGCTCGCGGTGATGGCCGAAGCGGGCGTCACGCACGTGCCGATGGAGGTGTCCAGCCACGCGCTCGCGCTCGGCCGCGCCAACGGCACCCGGTTCGCGGTCGGCGCGTTCACCAACCTGTCGCAGGACCACCTGGACTTCCACCGCGACATGGACGACTACTTCGCGGCGAAGGCGATGCTGTTCGACGGCCGGTCGACCACCGAGGTCGTCGTGATCGACGGCGAATGGGGCCGCAAGCTGGTCACGCCGCACACGGTCACCGTCTCGGTCGAAGACGCCGGCGCCGCCTGGCACGCGACCGAGCTGGTCAGCCTGCCGACCGGCGAGCAGAACTTCGTGCTGCACAGCCCCGCCGCCGCGCCGGTGCGGGCCACCATCCCGATGCCGGGCGCGTTCAACGTGGCCAACGCCGTGCTCGCGGCCGCCATCCTGGACAGCGCGGGCGTCGAGCTGAGCCACATCCTCACCGGGCTCGCCACCGTCTCCGTGCCTGGCCGGATGGAGCGGGTCCACCTGGGCCAGCCGTTCACCGCGGTCGTCGACTACGCGCACAAGCCCGCCGCCGTGGCGCAGGGCCTGGACGCGTTGCGTGCCCGCGCCGACGGCCGGATCATCACCGTGCTCGGCTGCGGCGGCGACCGCGACACCGCCAAGCGCCCGATGATGGGGGAGGCCGCGGCCCAGCGCAGCGAGATCCTGATCATCACCGACGACAACCCGCGCTCCGAGGACCCGGCCGCGATCCGCGCCGCGATGCTCGAAGGCGCGCGCAAAGCCGCGGACGGCGGTGAGGTCGTCGAGATCGGCGACCGCCGCGAGGCCATCAACCGCGCCGTCGAGCTGGCCCAGCCCGGCGACGTCGTGTTCATCGCGGGCAAGGGCCACGAGAGCGGCCAGGAGATCCACGGGGTCGTGCACCCCTTCTCCGACCGCGACGAGCTCGAGGCCGCCATCCGGAAATTCCAAGAGGTGAGCGTGTGATCGAGCTGAGCCTGGCCGAGATCGCCGAGGTCGTCGGCGGCCGTCTGCACAACACCGACGGCACGCCACGCGTCACCGGGTCCGTGGAGTTCGACTCCCGGCAGCTGACGCCCGGCGGCCTGTTCCTCGCGCTGCCCGGCCAGAAGGTCGACGGGCACGACTTCGCCGCCAAGGCGATCGAGTCCGGCGCGGTCGCCGTGCTCGCCGCCCGCGAGGTCGACGCGCCCGCGATCATCGTGCCGCCACTCGCCGAGGGCGAGGCGCACGAGCGCTCGGTCGCGCTGACCGGTGACAAGGACGGCGCGGGCGCCTCGGTGCTGGCCGCGCTCGCCAAGCTCGCGCGCCACGTCGTGCAGACGCTGTCCGGCGACCACCTGACGGTCGTCGGCGTCACCGGCTCGTCCGGCAAGACCTCGACCAAGGACCTCATCGCGCAGGTGCTGGAGCCGCTCGGCACCACCATCGCGCCGCCGGGGTCGTTCAACAACGAGCTCGGCCACCCGTGGACCGCGCTGCGCGCCGACGCGTCCACCCGCCACCTCGTGCTCGAGCTGTCCGCGCGCGGGCCGGGGCACATCGCCGAGCTGGCCGCGATCGCGCCGCCGAAGATCGGCGTCGTGCTCAACGTCGGCACCGCGCACGTCGGCGAGTTCGGCTCGCGCGAGGGCATCGCCAAGACCAAGGGCGAGCTCGTCGAGGCGCTGCCCGAGGACGGCGTCGCGATCCTCAACGCCGACGACCCGCTGGTCGCGGCCATGGCGAGCCGCACGAAGGCCCGCGTGGTGTTCGTCGGCGAGAGCGCGTCCGCGCACGTCCGCGCGACGGACGTGACGCTCGACGACCAGGCCCGTGCCTCCTTCCGGCTCATCACCGCGGACGGTGAGGCAGGCGTCAAGCTGCCGCTGTTCGGTGAGCACCATGTCGGCAACGCGCTCTCAGCGGCCGCTGTCGCGCTCGAACTCGGCGCTTCGGTCGAGGACGTCGCCGCGTGGCTCTCGGCCGTCGAGCGGCGCTCCGCGCGCCGCATGGAGGTCACCACGCGTGCCGACGGCGTCACGATCGTCAACGACTCGTTCAACGCCAACCCGGAGTCCATGCGCGCCGCGCTCAAGACGCTCGCGTCGATGAGCGAGGGCCGCCGGTCCTGGGCGGTGCTCGGCGTGATGGGCGAGCTCGGCTCGGACTCGGTGACCGCGCACGACGAGATCGGGCGGCTGGTCGTCCGGCTGAACATCAAGAAGCTCGTCGTGATCGGGCCGGAGGCCGCCGCGATGCACCAGGGCGCCACCCAGGAGGGCTCCTGGGGCGAGGAATCGATGCTGGTACCCGACGTCGAGGCCGCGGTGGCGTTACTGCATGATCAGCTCCGGCCACAGGACGTGGTCCTCGTCAAGGCTTCCAAGGCCGCCGCGCTGTGGCGGGTGGCCGACGCTCTGCTCTCCCCAGAACAGCTCTCCCCAGAATCCCAAGAACGCTCGAACGGTGGTGACGCGTGATCAGCATCCTGATCGCGGCCGCCGCGGGCCTGCTGGTCTCCATCCTGCTCACGCCCTATCTCATCAGGGTGTTCTCGCGGCAGGGTTTCGGCCAGGAGATCCGCGAGGAAGGCCCGGCAGGTCACAAGTCCAAGCGCGGTACGCCGACCATGGGTGGTGTGGCCATCGTGCTCGCCATGGTGGTCGGCTACTTCGTCGCGCACCTCATCCAGTGGATGAGCGGCTCCAAGAGCGCGGCGCCGTCGGCGTCCGGGCTGCTGGTGCTGTTCCTCGCGGTCGCGCTGGGCGTCGTCGGGTTCCTCGACGACTTCATCAAGATCCGCAAGCAGCGCAACCTCGGCCTGAACAAGACCGCGAAGCTGGTCGGCCAGCTGGTCGTCGCGATCGTGTTCGCGATCCTCGCGCTGAACTTCGCCGACTCGCACGGGCTCACCCCCGCGTCGGAGAGCCTGTCGTACACGCGTGACCTGGCGCTGATCGCCTTCCCGTCGGTCTTCTTCATCATCTTCTGCTACATCGTGATCTCCGGCTGGTCGAACGCGGTGAACTTCACCGACGGCCTCGACGGCCTCGCCGGCGGGTCCGCCGCGATGGTGCTCGCGACGTACGTGGTCATCGCGTTCTGGCAGGCCAGGCTCAGCTGCGCCGACGCCGTCCAGCCCGCCTGCTACAACGTCCGCGACCCGCTGGACCTGGCCGTGGTCGCCGCCGCGGCCACCGGCGCCTGCGTCGGCTTCCTCTGGTGGAACGCCGCGCCCGCCAAGATCTTCATGGGTGACACCGGTTCGCTGGCACTGGGCGGCCTGGTCGCCGGGCTGTCGATGACCACCCGCACCGAGCTGCTCGCCATCGTCATCGGCGGCCTGTTCATGGTCGAGATGATCTCGGTGGTCGCGCAGATCGCGGTGTTCAGGACGACCAGGAGACGGCTGTTCCGGATGGCGCCGTTCCATCACCACTTCGAACTCGCCGGGTGGGCGGAGACCACGGTCATCATCCGGTTCTGGCTGCTGTCCGGAATCTGCTGCATGTTCGGTCTCGGCCTGTTCTACAGCGAGCAACTCGGCGTCGGAGGATAAGCAGTGCCTCTTCAAGCGGGGAAGCTCGCGGGAGCCCACGTTCTGGTCGCGGGCGCGGGGGTCACCGGCAAGTCGGTGGTCCGCGCGCTCACCGCGCAGGGCGCTCAGGTCACCGTCACCGACGGCAACGCCGAGCGGCTCGCGGAGCTCGACGGCCTGGGTGCCGAGCTGATGCCGGGGCTGTCCGAGCCACCCGCGGGCACCGCGCTGGTCGTGACCAGCCCCGGCTGGCGCCCGACTGCGCCGTTGCTGGTCGCGGCGGCCGAGCAGGGCATCGAGGTCATCGGTGACGTCGAGCTGGCCTGGCGCATCGGCCAGACCCGCGAGAACCCTCCGGTGTGGCTCGCCATCACCGGCACCAACGGCAAGACCACCACGGTCGGCATGCTGGAGTCGATGCTGCGTGCCTCCGGCGCGGACGCCGTGGCCTGCGGAAACGTCGGTTACGCGGTGCTGGACGCGGTGCTCGAGGGCCGTGAGGTGCTGGCCGTGGAGCTGTCGAGCTTCCAGCTGCACTGGTCGTCGACGCTGGCCCCGCTCGCGTCGGTCGTGCTGAACCTGGCCGAGGACCACATCGACTGGCACGGCTCGATGGACGAGTACGCCCGCGCCAAGGGCAAGATCCACACCCACTCGAAGCACGTCGTGCACAACCTGAACGACGAGTGGTCGCGGCGCCTCGCCGACGAGAACGCCTCAGCCGAGGCCGTCCGGGTCGGGTTCCGGCTGGACACGCCCAAGCCCGGTGAGCTCGGCGTCGTCGAAGACCTGCTGGTGGACCGTGCTTTCGTGCCGGACCCCGTGCACGCGGCCGAGGAGCTCGGCACGCTCGCCGACGTCCGCCCTGCCGGTCCGCACAACGTCGCCAACGCGCTCGCCGCGGCCGCGCTCGCGCGGGCGCACGGCGTCTCGCCCGCGGACATCCTCAAGGGCCTGCACGAGTACCAGCCCGCGCCCCACCGCGCGCAGGAGATCGCCGAGGTCGGCGGGGTCCGCTACATCAACGACTCCAAGGCGACCAATCCGCACGCGGCGAGCGGCTCGCTGCACGCGCACGCCGATATCGTGTGGATCGCGGGCGGCCAGCTCAAGGGCGCTTCGGTCGACGAACTGGTGGCTTCGATCGCTGGCAGGCTGCGCGGTGTTGTGCTACTCGGCGTGGATTCACCCGTGATCGCCGCCGCAGTCAGCCGACACGCGCCGGATGTCCCCCTTCAGACGCTTCCTTCGGGTGACGATGACCCCATGACCGCAGCGGTGCACTCGGCCAGCAGGATGGCACGTCCCGGTGACGTCGTCCTGCTCGCGCCCGCCGCGGCGTCGCTGGACATGTTCCGCAGCTACGGGCATCGCGGTGACGCGTTCGCCTCGGCGGTTCATCGTCTCGCCGGGGAGCCCACCCATGACGGCGGTTGAGCAGGAACCACAGGCCAGTCCCGAAAGGCGCCGCCGGGTCCGCGCGGAACGTGGCTTCACGGCGTTCCGGACCGCGCTGACCGCGTGGCTCTCGCGGCCGCTCGCCTCGTTCCACCTGGTGCTGGCGCTGACCGGCCTGCTCGGCGTGATCGGCGTCGTGATGGTGCTTTCCGCGTCCTCGGTGGCCTCGGTCGACCCGAAGACCGGCGCCGGCGCGTACGGCCTGTTCAAGAAGCACGTGATCTTCGTGATCATCGGCTCGATCGTGTTCCTGATCGGCCTGCGCGTGCCGCTCAAGCGGATCAGGCAGTTCGTGTCGATGGCCATGCTCGGCAGCGTGCTGCTGCTCGTGCTGGTGCTCACCCCGCTCGGCAGCAAGCACTTCGGCTCGCAGGGCTGGTTCGACATCGGCGGGTTCGTGTCGTTCCAGCCGGTCGAGTTCGCCAAGGTGGCGCTCGCGCTGTGGGGCGCGCACATCCTGGTGATGAAGTACAACGTGCTCAACCAGTGGCGTCACCTGATGGTGCCGGTGGTGCCCGCCGCGCTGCTGATGTTCGCGCTGGTCATGGCGCAGCCCGACCTCGGTGGCACCATCACCCTCGCGGTGGTCCTGTTCGCGCTGCTGTGGTTCGCGGGCGCGCCGAAACGGCTGTTCGGCGTGATCTTCGCGGGCGGTATCGCCGGTGCGATCGTGCTGGCGCTGATCTCGTCGTACCGGCTCGACCGGGTGCTTTCGTTCCTCTCGCCGGACGCCGACACCAAGGGTTCCTCGTACCAGGCGCTGCAGGCGAAGTACGCGCTCGCCGACGGCGGGCTGTTCGGCCGCGGTCTCGGGCAGGGGCCGTCGAAGTACAACTACCTGCCCAACGTGCACAACGACTTCATCTTCGCGCTGATCGGCGAGGAGCTCGGCTTCATCGGCTGCGCGGTCGTGCTGAGCCTGTTCGCCGGGCTCGCCATCGTCGGCCTGCGGATCGCCACCCGCAACATCGACCCGTGGATCCGGATCGTGGCGGGCACGCTGACGGTGTTCCTCGTCGCGCAGGCCGCCATCAACATCGGCTACGTGGTCGGCCTGCTGCCGGTCACCGGGGTCACGCTGCCGCTGATCTCCGCCGGGGGCACGTCACTGGTGGTGACGATGCTGATCCTCGGCATCCTCGCCAACGCGGCCCGGCACGAACCCGAGGCGGTGGCCGCACTGCGTTCGCAGGGGCCAGGTAAATTCGGACGCCTGCTGCGGATCCCGGCCCCTGACCCGTACCGCCCACCGGCCAAGCGCAAGGGGTCGGTGCGGGCCACCGGCAAGGCCGCCAGGCCCGCCGCGCGGGTCGCGCGGCCCGCTCCGGCGCAGGAACGGCGCCGGTCGGTCCGGGAACCGGGCAGGAGATCGACCGCAACGCGCGGTCAGGTTAAACGGAGAGGTCGTAAGTGAGCGAGCCCGTCAAGGGTGCCGAGAGATCGGCCGCAGGCAAGGCGCCGACGATCGTGGTCGCCGGCGGCGGCACCGCAGGACACATCGAACCGGCGCTGGCACTCGCTGACGCGGTGATGCGGCTGCGCCCGGACGCGAAGGTCATCGCGCTGGGCACCGAACGAGGCCTCGAGAACAAGCTGGTCCCGGCGCGTGGCTACCAGCTGGAGCTGATCCCGCCGGTGCCGTTGCCGCGCAAGGTGACCACCGAGCTGCTGCGCATGCCGCTGAAGGTCCGCGATTCGGTCAAGCAGACCAGGGCCGTGCTGGACCGGGTCGGCGCGGACGTCGTGGTCGGCTTCGGCGGCTACGTCGCGCTGCCCGCGTATCTCGCGGCCCGCGGCCGGACGCCGATCGTGGTGCACGAGGCCAACAAGTCGCCCGGCCTGGCGAACAAGGTCGGCGCGCGGTTCGCCGCGCGCGTCGCCGTCGCCGTGCCCGGCACCCCGATCGCCAAGGCGGAGGTCGTCGGCATCCCGCTGCGCCGCTCGATCACCTCGCTCGAC
Organism: Amycolatopsis xylanica; assembly: GCF_900107045.1. GTDB lineage: Bacteria > Actinomycetota > Actinomycetes > Mycobacteriales > Pseudonocardiaceae > Amycolatopsis > Amycolatopsis xylanica. Next base: position 203,019 of record NZ_FNON01000004.1, on the reverse strand, counting down.
CGCCCCGCGCTGCGCGCCGAGGCTCGCGAGTTCTTCGGGCTGGACCCGGACGCGCCGACGCTGCTGGTGTTCGGCGGCTCGCAGGGCGCCCGGTCGATCAACGACGCGCTGTCCGGCGCCGCCAAGGAGCTCGCGGACGCGGGCATCGGCGTGCTGCACGCGCACGGGCCGAAGAACACGCTGGTCGTGCAGGAATTCCCCGGCAAGCCCGCCTATGTGCCCGTTCCGTACCTGGAGCGGATGGATCTGGCCTACGCTGCGGCCGACGTCGTCGTGTGCCGCTCGGGCGCGATGGCCGCGGCCGAGGTGTCGGCGGTCGGGCTGCCCGCGGTGTTCGTCCCGCTGCCGCACGGCAACGGCGAGCAGGCGATCAACGCCCAGCCCGCGGTCGACGCGGGCGCGGCGCTGATGGTCGCCGACGGTGACCTCACCCCGGCCAAGGTGGCCGAGCTGGTGGTGCCGCTGGTGACCGACGCCGAGCGGGTGAAGAAGATGAGCGCCGCGGCGGTGGGCCTGGGTCACCGGGAGGCCGACGAGGTGCTGGCGAAGATCGTGCTGGAGGCTTGTGGTGTCTGAGGTCCCTGACGTGTTGAGCCGGGCTCATCTGATCGGCATCGGCGGCGCCGGGATGAGCGGCATCGCGCGCATCCTGCTCGCGCGGGGGGCGCAGGTGTCCGGCTCCGACGCCAAGGACTCGCGCGCGTTCCTGACGCTGCGCGCGCAGGGCGCCGAGATCGCCATCGGGCAGAGCGCCGAGAACCTGGACGCCTTCGAGGGCGGCCCGTCGGCGGTCGTCGTGTCGACGGCGATCAAGGACACCAACCCTGAGCTGGTGGCCGCGCGGGCCCGCGGCATCACCGTGCTGCACCGCGCCCAGGCGCTGGCCGGGCTGATGGAGGGCCACCGGGTCGCCTGTATCGCGGGCACGCACGGCAAGACCTCGACCACGTCGATGCTCACGGTCGCGCTGCAGCACTGCAGGCTCGACCCGTCGTTCGCCATCGGCGGCGACCTCAACGAGTCCGGCGCGAACGCGCACCACGGCACCGGCGGCATCTTCGTCGCCGAGGCCGACGAGAGCGACGGCTCGTTCCTGACTTATTCGCCGTCGGTCGCGGTCGTGACCAATGTGGAGCCCGATCACCTGGACCACCACGGCACGGCCGAGGCCTACGTCGCGATCTTCACCGAGTTCGTGCGGCGGATCGAGCCGGGCGGCCTGCTCATCGTGTGCGCGGACGACGCGCCAGCGGCCGAGCTCGCTGACAAGGCGGCCGCCGACGGCGTGCGCGTCCGGCGGTACGGCCGCACGGTCACCGGCTCCGAGGACGCGCGCGTGCTCGACTACACGCCGGGCCCCGAAGGCGGGCTCGTCCGCATCTCCTTGGACGGCAAGGAGTTCGAGGTCCGCGTCGCGGTGCCGGGCGAGCACATGGCGCTCAACGCGGTCGCCGCGCTGCTCGCCGGTGTCGAGCTGGGCGCGCCGATCGACGGGCTGGCCGAGGGCCTCGCCGCGTTCGGCGGTGTCCGCCGCCGCTTCGAGTTCAAGGGCCGCGCCGCCGACGTCCGCGTCTACGACGACTACGCCCATCACCCCACCGAGGTCGCCGCGCAGCTGCGCGCGGTCCGGCACGCGGCGGGCACCGGCCGGGTGGTCGTGGTCTTCCAGCCGCACCTGTACTCGCGCACCAAGACCTTCTCGGCCGAGTTCGCGTCCGCGCTGGCGCTCGCGGACGAGGTGGTCGTCCTCGACATCTACGGCGCGCGCGAGCAGCCGGAGCCCGGGGTGACCGGAGCGCTCATCGCCGACCAGATCGCCGGCGTGCCCGTGCACTACGAGCCCGCGTTCGACGTCGTCGCGCCGATGGTGGCCGACCTGGCGAAGCCCGGTGATCTGGTGGTGACCATGGGCGCGGGCGACGTGACGCAGCTGGGCCCGGAGATCCTCGCCGAGCTGGATCGGCGGGTCTAGTTGCCTGCCACCGGTCAGCGCCGTCCGCGCCGAGCTCACCCGGGCGAGGGACCTCCGGGTGAGGTCCGCCCGGGTGCCGCTCCCGCGGAGCAGGCACGGGCCCGGCGTGGCCGCCGCACCGAAGCCGAACGCCGTCGCACGGCCCCCTCGCCCGCCAGGCGGGCGGGCCTGCGCCGCAGGTGGATCGCGCTGCTGAGCGTGCTCACCGTCGCGGCTTTCGTGTATTTACTTTTCTTCAGCTCGATGCTGGGCCTCCGTTCGGTTCTCGTGGTGGGCGCCCAAAGCGTTTCCGCCGACCAGATCCGGGTGGTCGCGGCGGCGCCGATGGACAAACCGATGTTACGACTCGACACCGACGAAATCCGCGATCGAGTGGCGACGATGCCCGGCATCGCCACGGTCGAGGTCTCCCGGTCGTGGCCGTCGACGGTCGAGATCTCGGTGACCGAGCGGGCGGCGATCGCGTTCTTCGACACCGGCCCCGCGGGCGACGGCTTCCACCTCGTCGACGGCGGCGGAGTCGTTTTCAAGACCCTGAAGGAAAAGCCCGCCGGTCTTCCGGAGCTGAAGCTTCCCTTGGTGTCGGCCGACGACCCGGTGACCCGCGCGGTCACGGCGGTGCTGGGCATCGTCCCGCCGCAGCTGCAGAAGCAGATCGTGTCGGCCTCGGCGAAGACGCCTGGGAGCGTCGAATTCACTTTGACGAGCGGGAAAACGGTGCGCTGGGGCGATGCCGACCAGACCGACCGCAAGGCCAAAGTCCTCGCCGCCCTGCTCACCCAAGAAGGCAAGCTCTACGACGTCTCGGCCCCCGAACTCCCCACGGTTTCCTGAGCCGGGGCCGTCCCGCCTGGACCTGACGCGGCGCACGTTACAAGGGTCACCCATGAAACGCTCAGCTTCGCAAGGGTGGCCCTTGTAAGGTGCGTGCCCCGACTTCGCGGACCCCTGTATGAGGGGAGCCTTCATCCTCTATGGCGGCAGGGCCCCGGCAAAGTCGACGATCCAGGGTGGGCAGGATGCGTGAACGCCACGTTCACAACGATGAGCTTTGTGAACGTGGCGTTCACTCCTTCCGCAGCACTTAGGAAGTCGGATAAAAGCGATATAGCTGGACAAATAGTAGAGGTATTGGTCCTTTGTGGACATTTGCTTGGGTGTGGCTGACGGCCTGGGGGACAAGTTGATCTTCGCGAAACCCGAGTTTGGGTCACTGGGTGGCTCAAACTCGGATTTCGCGTGTCCGCGCCGCCGACTTTGTCGGGACTCTTCACTCTGACTGTATGAAGGGAGCCTTCATACAGTCGGGGCACCCCAGGTCCGGGGAAATGGTGCGAAAGTGTCGGGCCGCTGAGGCAGACTGCGGGCATGAGCGAAGAACCCAAGCGGCCCGAACCGGCGATGGTCGGGGACGAGCGCGCCCAGCTGACCGGTTTCCTCGACTTCCTGCGGGCGACCGTGGTGTGGAAGGCGAGTGGTCTCACCGACGAGCAGGCCCGCCAAGCCCTCCTGCCGAGCAAGCTGTTCACGATCGCGGGGATCGTGAACCACCTGTACCTCGTCGAGGAGTACTGGTTCGGCGTCATCGTCAACGGCCAGGAGGACCGCTGGAAGGCGCGGCTCGACGTCGACCCGGACGCCGAGTTCCTCGAGGCACTCGAAAAGCCGCTGAGCCAGATCATCGAGGACTACGAGAACGAGTGCCGCAAGTGCAGTGAGATCGTCGCGAAACTCGGCTTCGATCACGAGGTGCCGTACCGGGACAAGCGCGTGAACGTGCGCTGGGTCGTCACCCACATGATCGAGGAGACCGCCCGGCACGCCGGTCACCTCGATCTGCTGCGGGAACTGACCGACGGGCTTACCGGGGAGTGACGTTCTTGCGCGGTGGCAACGGGAAGAAGCCGCTGGTGCGCTCGACGTAGTAGGCGTAGCCGGGCCGGGAACGCCGCATGCCCTTCTCCAGCAACGGTTTCCCGGTCCCCTTCGCCAGCAGGTACGTCATCGCGATCGGCGACAGGATCGTCGCCGCGCCCGCCCACGTCGTGCACGCCATCAGGTACAAGCCCCACCAGAGGCAGGCGTCGCCGAAGTAGTTGGGGTGCCGGGTGTAGCGCCACAAGCCGGTGTCGAGCACCTTGCCCTTGTTCGCCGGGTCGGCCTTGAAGCGGCGCAGCTGGTCGTCGCCGACCGTCTCGAACGCGAAGCCGACGATCCACAAGGCCACGCCGAGCCAGCTCACCCAGCCCCAGCCGGACGCGAGCTGGACCGGCAGCGAGACGAACCACAGGATCACCGCCTGCAGCAGGTACACCCGCAGGAACATCGGCAGCGCCGGGTTCGGGCCCATGCGCTTGGCCATCTTCACGTAGCGCGGGTCCTCCGGGAGGCCGTGGTTGCGCAGGTGCAGGTGCACCGCCAGCCGGACGCCCCAGATCACGGTCAGCGCCATCACCACGAACGGGGTGTCCGCGACCACGAAGCTCGTCACCGCGACGATCGCGAAGCCGAGGCCCCAGAAGGTGTCGATGGTGTCCCAGCGCTTGCGGGCCACCGCGATGGCGAACGTCAGCGTGACCGAGACGAGCGTGACGCCCGCGTTGACGGCCAGTGTCGTGGCGATCATGCGAACTCGCGGGTGGCCGGCATCCCGCTCGATCCCTCGTCCGTCGGCCGCACCGCGAGAATCTGATCCACGCCCATCCTGTTCTCTTCGAAGGCCATGGCGCCGCCGACGAGATACAGGCGCCACACCCGCGCGCCCGCTTCGCCGATCAAGGCCACCGCATCATCCCAGCGTGACTCCAGTGTGGCAGTCCAAGCACGCACGGTGTCGACATAGTGTTCCCGCATCGCGTGCACATCGCGGATTTCGAAGCCTGCCGACTCGAGATGCCCCAGCGTCCGGGACACCGGCCGCATGGTCATGTCCGGCGCGATGTACCGCTCGATGAACGCGCCGCCGCCCGGCGCCACCGCGCCGCGCGACATCTGCTGCAGCACGAGCCTGCCGGTGGGTTTGAGCATGCGGAACAACGTGCTCGTGTACGTCGGGTAGTTGTCCTCGCCGACGTGCTCACCCATCTCTATGGACGCGACGGCGTCGAACGGCTCGTCGGCCAACTCGCGGTAGTCCTGGCGGCGGACCTCCACCCGATCGGTGAGATCGTGCTCGGCGAGCCGCCCGCGGATGTGCTCCAGCTGTTCGGCGGACAGCGTGATGCCGACGGCTTCGACACCGTGATGTTTCGCGGCGTGGACGAGCAGCGAACCCCAGCCGCAGCCGACGTCCAGCAGGCGCATGCCCGGCCGCAGGTCCAGCTTGCGGCAGATCATCTCCAGCTTGTCCCACTGTGCCTGCGCCAGCGAGGTCTCCGCCGAGCGGAAGTACGCGGACGAGTAGGCCATGGATTCGTCGAGTAACAGCTGGTAGAAGGCATTGCTCGTGTCGTAGTGGTGGGCGATCGCGGCCTTGTCGCGCAGCAGGCTGTGCAGCTTGCCGGTGAGTCGCGCTTCCTCGGCCGGCGGACGCGGCGGCGGCCCGAGCACCCCGAGCGAGGCCGCGAGCCGGACGGCTTCGGCCCAGTCGCGGGGTCCGAGCTTCACCCGGCTGAGCACACCGGATCGGGTGAGCGCCCAGATCCGCCGGAAACCCTCGGTGAGGTCACCTTCGACGTCGAGATCACCGGAGACGTACGCGCGCGCGAGCCCGAGCTCGCCGGGGGAGTAGAGCAGGCGGCGCAGCGCCCTGCGGTTGCGCAGCACCACGGTCGGCGCGCCCGCCGGACCAATCCGCACGCCGTCCCAGGTTCGAAGGCCCACCGGGAGTGAAACCCCGAGAAGCTTCTCCACGAATGTCACGAGGCGATGGCAGCTGCTGTTCGGCATATCCGTGGTTCGGCGCCGGGTGGCGAAGGGATTGGTCCGGAACCCGCCCCAATCCGAGCACGAACCTGCTCCGAACCACCTTCGTGCAGACATCCAAGCAACGCATCGGCGTGGTCGGCGGCGGGGTGGCCGGACTGACCGCGGCCTACCTGCTGCAACGGCGCTACGACGTCCTGTTGTTCGAGGCGGACGACCGGCTCGGCGGGCACGCCCACACGCACGACGTGCCCAGCGCGCACGGCGGTACCGTCGGCGTCGACTCCGGGTTCATCGTGCACAACGAGCGGACCTACCCGTACCTGCTGCGGCTGTTCGGCGAGCTCGGCGTGCGCACGCAGGACACCGAGATGTCCATGAGCATCCGCTGCGACGGCTGTGGCCTGCAGTACGCGGGCGCCAGGGGCGTGCGCGGCATGTTCGCCCAGCCGCGCAACCTGGGCCGCGCGAAGTACCTGCGCATGCTCGCCGAGGTCAAGCGCTTCCACCTGCACGCGCACCGGCTATTGCGCGCGACGGACGCGGGGGACGTCACCATCGGCGCGTTCCTCGCCATCGGCGGGTACTCGAAGTACTTCATCGACCATTTCATGCTTCCGGTGGTCTCGACCGTGTGGTCGGCCGACCGGAAGGACACCCTGCGTTACCCCGCGCGGTACCTGTTCGAGTTCCTGCGCAACCACGGCATGCTCTCGATCGGCGATTCACCGCAGTGGCGCACGGTCACCGGGGGCTCCCGCGAGTACGTCGAGCGCGCGGTCAAGCAGCTCACCGCCGTGCATCTGTCCACACCGGTCCGCAGCGTCTCGCGCACGGTCTGGGGCGTGGAGGTCCGCGACGACGCCGACACCGTGCACGCGCTGGACCGGGTGGTCATCGCGGCGCACGCGGACCAGGCTTTGGGGATGCTCGCCAAGCCGACCGCAGCCGAGTCCGAGCTGCTGGGTTCGTTCCGCTACTCCGCCAACGAGGCCTGGCTGCACACGCACGACGCGATCCTCCCGTCGGCGCAGGCCGCGCGGGCGGGCTGGAACTACTCGGCGGCCGAGTGCGGCGCGCACGACGGCGCCGTCCAGGTCAGCTACGACATGAACCGCCTGATGTGCCTGAACGAACCGAAGGGGTACGTCGTCACGCTCAACCCGGCCAGCCCGCCGCCCGAGGCGTCGGTCATCGCGAAGATGAACTACGAGCACCCGGTCTACACGCCGGAGTCCGTCGCGGCCCAGCGGCGGCTGCCCGAGCTCAACGACGGCAAGCTCGCCTTCGCGGGCGCCTACCACGGCTGGGGTTTCCACGAGGACGGCTGCGCTTCGGGCGTGCGCGCCGCGGCATCGTTCGGAGTGGACTGGTGACCGCGCTCTACGACGCCACGGTCGCGCACGTGCGGCGGATCGACCCGCCGCACTCCTTCGCGCACCAGATCTACCTGTGGCTGGTCGATCTCGACGACCTGCCCGAACTTCCCTGGTACCTCAAGCCGTTCGCCCGCTTCGACGGCCGTGACCACTTCGGACCCGGCGACCCTGGCGACATCCGGTCCAAACTGGACGCCTGGCTCGCCACCCGCGACGTCGACCTGCGCGGCGGCAAGGTCGCGATGCTCGCCAGCGCGCGCGTGCTCGGCTACGTGTTCAACCCGATCACCCTGTACTGGTGCCACTACCCGGACGGCGAGCTCGCGTGCGTCGTCGCCGAGGTGCACAACACCTACAAGGGCCGCCACGCGTACCTGCTGCACCCCGACTACGACGGCTCGGCGCGCACGGACAAGGAGTTCTACGTGTCTCCGTTCCAGACGATGGACGGCGAGTACCGGATGCACGTGCCGCCCCCGGACGCGTTCCTCGCGGTGACCGTGGCGTTGCGCCAGCGCGGTGAGGTCTCGCTGACCGCTACCCTGCGCGGAGTCCGCCGCCCGGCGGGCCGCCGGGCGCTCGTCCGCTTGCTGCTGGCGAGGCCGCTGCTGCCGCAGCGCGTCTCCGCGCTGATCCGCAAGCACGGCGTCACACTGTGGCTGAAGAAGGCACCGCTGATCCGGGAGACGAGCAATGGATGAGCCGGTACGGTCCCGCGTCGCCCCGGTGCCATCGGGTCCGAGCGCCGAGGACCTGCTCGTGCGGGTCGCGAAGGGCGACGAGCGCGCGTTCGAGCAGCTCTACGACAAGCTCGCCGGGCCGGTGCTCGGCCTGGTGCGCCGGGTGGTGCGCGACGGCGCGCAGTCCGAAGAGGTCGCGCAGGAGGTGCTCGTCGAGCTCTGGAAGACCGCCACGCGGTACTCGCCGGAGAAGGGGAGCGCGCTGAACTGGGCGCTCACGCTGGCGCACCGGCGCGCGGTCGACCGGGTGCGCTCGGCGCGCGCGAGCACCGACCGCGAGCAGAAGGCGACCTTCGAGGCCGCCAGGAACCGTCCCTTCGACGAGGTGGCCGAGGCGGTCACCTCACGCTGGGAACGCTCGCAGGTGCGCAAATGCCTGTCGAATCTGACCGAGCTGCAACGGGAATCGGTGCTGCTCGCGTATTACCAGGGTTACACGTATCGCGAGGTCGCCGAGGTGCTGTCGACCCCGCAGGGAACCATCAAGACGCGGCTGCGGGACGGGCTGATCCGGCTGCGTGACTGTCTGGGGGTGACGGCATGAGCTCACCGGAGATGCACACGCTCGCGGGCGCTTTCGCCGTGAACGCGTTGTCCGAGCACGAAAGGGCGCGCTTCCAACAGCACATCGAGGAGTGCGAGTCCTGCGCGCAGGAGGTCCGCGAACTCCGCGCGACCGCGGCCAGGCTCGGCGCGGCGGTCGCCGAGGAGCAGACGAGCGACCGGCTCAAGGCACGCGTGCTCGCCGAGGTCAGGGCGACCAGGCAGCTGCCGCCCGCCGCGCCGGTCGAGCCCGAGGAGAACGTCCGCGCGGCCAGGCGCGTGCCGCGCTGGACCGTGTTCCTGGCGACCGCGGCGGCGGTGGTCGGGATCGCGCTCGCCGGTGTCTTCGGCGGCATCGCGCTGAACGCGCAGAACCGGCTGGAAACCGCGCAGGCCAAGTACGCGCCGGTGGCCGAACTGCTCTCCGCGCCGGACGCGCAGACGCTGCACGGGCGCTCGGCTATCGGCGGCGGCGGGACCGTGGTCATGTCGCCTTCGCTGGACAAGATGATGTTCATGGCGACGAAGCTGCCGAGTCCCGGCGACCGGGATTACCAGGTCTGGCTGATCCAGGACGGTGTCCCGCGCTCGGCGGGGGTGCTGCCGAAAGCCGAGGGCGGGCAGCTCGTGCTGGCCACCGGTGTCACCGGAACCACGCAGGTCGCGGTCACTTTGGAGCCCGCGGGCGGGTCACCGGAACCGACCACGAACCCGTTTTTGCGGGTATTCACGGCTTGATGACGGAAAACCCTGTAGCTACACAGTTTTGGCGACACACGGCGTGGCAACTGGATTAACGGCTTCCTTTTACCTACCTTCCAGTCAACGCAGGTGGTTGACATAACTCTCAGCCTAGGGTTTAGGTCGAGGGTTCGACGCTGCCAGCGTGGCTGTACGGGCAGAACGAAAAGGAAGGCGGACCCGATGACGCCCCCGCACAACTACCTTGCGGTGATCAAGGTCGTCGGTATCGGCGGCGGCGGCGTGAACGCCGTGAACCGCATGATCGAGGTCGGCCTCAAAGGTGTCGAGTTCATCGCGGTGAACACCGACGCGCAAGCACTGCTCATGTCCGATGCCGACGTCAAGCTCGACATCGGCCGCGAACTGACCCGCGGCCTGGGTGCCGGCGCCGCCCCCGAGGTGGGGCAGAAGGCCGCCGAGGACCACCGCGAGGAGATCGAAGAGGTCATCAAGGGCGCCGACATGGTGTTCGTGACTGCCGGTGAGGGTGGTGGCACCGGCACCGGTGGCGCACCCGTGGTCGCGCAGATCGCCCGCAAGCTGGGCGCGCTGACCATCGGCGTGGTCACCAGGCCGTTCACCTTCGAGGGCAAGCGGCGCGGCAAGCAGGCCGAGGACGGCATCCAGGCGCTGCGCAACGAGTGCGACACGCTCATCGTCATCCCGAACGACCGGCTGCTGCAGCTCGGCGACATCGGCGTCTCGCTGATGGACGCGTTCCGCTCCGCGGACGAGGTGCTGCTCTCCGGTGTCCAGGGCATCACCGACCTGATCACCACGCCGGGCCTGATCAACCTGGACTTCGCCGACGTCAAGAGCGTCATGTCCGGCGCGGGCTCCGCGCTGATGGGCATCGGCTCCGCGCGTGGTGAGGGCCGGGCGATCCAGGCCGCGGAGAAGGCGATCAACTCGCCGCTGCTCGAAGCGTCGATGGACGGCGCGCACGGCGCGCTGCTGTCGATCGCGGGCGGCTCCGACCTGGGCCTGTTCGAGATCAACGAGGCCGCCTCGCTGGTGCAGGAGTCCGCGCACCCGGACGCCAACATCATCTTCGGCACGATCATCGACGACTCGCTCGGCGACGAGGTCAGGGTCACGGTCATCGCGGCCGGGTTCGACGCGGGCACGCCGACGCACAAGAAGCTGGACCCGTCGACCTTCGCGTCGGCGCGCGGCAACTCCACCGCGACGGCCACCTCCGGCCACGTCGGCCAGGGCGCGACCCCGGTCGGCTCGAACTCCACGCCGGCGCAGCAGACGACCAGCAACGGCTACCCGGTCGCCCCGCCGCGCACGCACACCCCGGTCGGCTCGACCGGCTCCATGTCCGGCGGCCTGCCGCAGCCGGGCAACTCGCGTGGCTACCCGGCTCCGCGCACCACCTCGGGCACGGGCAGCCTGCCCGGTCGCGCGATGCCGGTGCAGGACGACCCGTCCGATGACGACGTCGACGTGCCGCCGTTCATGCGCCGCTGAGGTTTTCGCAGTTCAGGGCTCGTGAGTGTTCTGGCCGGTTAGAACCGGCCGGAACACTCACGAGCCTTCGCTTTGTGAGCGATAGGGTCGAACGCGTGAAGATCCGCAGGGTAGTGACCACTCGTGCGGGCGGGGCCTCCCGCGCTCCGTACGACACGTTCAACCTCGGCGACCACGTCGGTGACGACGAGGGCGCCGTGTACGCGAACCGCAAGCGGCTCGCGGCCGAGCTCGGGCTGGCCGAGGACCGGCTCTCCTGGATGGAGCAGGTCCACGGCCGCACCGCGACCATCGTCGACGGCTCCGAGACCTCGGCCGCGGAAGCCACCGACGCGCTCGTGACCGCTCAGGCAGGACTCGCGCTGGTCGTGCTCGTCGCGGACTGCGTGCCCCTGCTGCTGGCCGACGCCGAGGCCGGGGTCGTGTCGGCGGTGCACGCCGGCCGCGTCGGCACCAGGGTCGGCGTCGTGCCCGCGGCCGTCGAGGCCATGGTGAAGGCGGGCGCCGAGCCGCATCGCATCGAGGCCCTGCTCGGCCCGGCGATCTGCGGCGACTGCTACGAGGTCCCCGCCGACATGGCGGCCGACGTCGAGAAGCACGTCCCCGGCAGCGCCTGCAAGACCCGCAAGGGCACTCCGGGGCTCGACCTGCGCGCCGGCCTCTGGCGGCAGCTGGCGGATCTCGGCGTCGGCAAGATCGGTGTCGACCCGCGCTGCACCAACGAGGACAAGACGCTCTTCAGCTTCCGCCGCGACGGCACCACGGGCCGCATCGCCGCGATCACGTGGATCGAGGCATGAGCGAGCGGCTCGCCGAGCTCGAGGCGAACCTCGCCGAAGTCGAAGAGCGCATCGCCCGCGCGTGCGCGGCGGCGGGGCGCGCTCGCGACGAGGTCCGGCTGCTCGCGGTCACCAAGACCTTCCCGGCTTCGGACGCCGCGCTGCTGGCCGACCTCGGCGTCACCCAGATGGCTGAGAATCGCGATCAGGACGCGAGCGCCAAGGTCGACGAGATGGCCGTGCTGCGGCCCGAAGCGGCCATCAGGTGGCACATGGTCGGGTCGCTGCAGCGGAACAAGGCGCGCTCGGTCGCGCGGTGGGCCCACGAGGTCCAGTCCGTCGACTCACCGAGGCTCGCCGTGGCGCTCGCGAAAGCCGTCAAGAACGCCCGCGGCGAAGGGCAACGCGACGCGCCCTTGGACGTCTTGATCCAAGTGAGCATCGACGGCGACCCGGCGCGGGGAGGCTGCCCCATCGGGCAGATTCCGGCGCTGGCGGAGGAGATCACTCTTACGGGTGATTTGAATCTCGGTGGCCTGATGGCCGTCGCGCCCATCGGTGCTGACCTGGACAAGGCGTTTCACACGTTGGGGCAAGCAAGCGAGCGGCTGCGCCAAGATCACCCAAATGCCCGTGAGCTTTCCGCCGGAATGAGCAATGATCTGGAGCAAGCGATCGCGGCGGGCTCGACCTGTGTGCGTGTCGGAACCGCGCTGCTCGGCAGGCGCGGTTTAGCCTCGCCTTAGGGAGTATCGGCCCGGCGGCGAGGGGAAAAGTTTGAACGTCCGCCGAGCCGGGTAGCACGGTGCGGGAGCGGCGAGGCTAGGGAGAGGGCATGAGCGCGCTACAGAAGCTGAAGGCCTACTTCGGCATGGTCCCCGCCGATGACGACGGGTACGACTACGAGGACGCCGCCGACGACGATTACCGGCGCGGTTCGTACGCCGACGACTCCTATGACGACTACGAAGAGCAACCGCGCCAGCGCACCCGGTACCGTGCCGCCGACGACGAGGGGTACGAGCCCGCCGTCCGCACGCGTCCCCGCACCTCGCTGCCGGAGCCGTCGACGCACGGAGCGCTCGCCGTCGACCGCCAGCCGGAGCCGGTGGCCCGGCTGCGGCCGGTCATGGAGCCTGCCAAGCCGCCCATGCGGGACGCGCTGAGCCGCATCACCACGCTGCACCCGACGAACTACGCCGAGGCGCGGGCGATCGGCGAGCACTACCGCGAGGGCATCCCGGTGATCATGAACCTCACCGAGATGGAGAACGCGGACGCCAAGCGTCTCGTCGACTTCGCGGCCGGGCTCGCGTTCGCGTTGCGTGGCTCGATGGACAAGGTGACGAACAAGGTGTTCCTTCTCTCACCGCCGGATGTCGACGTCACCGCCGAGGACCGCCGCCGCATCGCCGAGGGCGGACTGTTCCTCCGCGGCTGATCCACAACGACACGCCGCCGGCTACGGAACGTGAGAAAACCGACTCAGAGCCACGAAGTACCCCTCCAACTGCGTCTTCCGGGCTAAGCCATGGCAGAGTGGTGACGTGGATTTGGTCTGGCTCATCGTCTGGTACGTGCTGTTCGCCTTCTGGTTGTTGCTGACAGCACGTGTCGTCATAGAGCTCGTGCGCGCCTTCGCGCGCGAGTGGCGTCCCGCTGGAGGGGTTGCGGTAACGCTGGAGACCATCTACACAGTTACGGACCCGCCGGTCCGTTTGGTCCGTCGGATCATCCCGATGGTGCGGATTGGCGGCGTCGGACTGGACTTATCGATTATGGTGCTGCTGTTGGTTGTGTTCATCGCGATGCAACTGGCGACGCCCAAGTGACTCGGGGATGCTTGGGTGGACCTGCAGGCCATGGAGTGCGTGAGGTGATCTGATGTCGTTGACCCCCGCTGACGTGCATAACGTCGCGTTCAGCAAGCCTCCTATTGGCAAAAGGGGCTACAACGAAGACGAGGTAGATGCCTTCCTCGACTTGGTGGAGACCGAACTTGCCAGGTTGATCGAGGACAACAACGAACTCCGGCAGCAGGTGGAGCAGCTCGACAACGAGCTGGAGTCCACTCGCGGCGAGCTGGAGAACGCGAAGGTGAGCGCGGTCCAAGCCCCGCCACCGGTGCGTGAAGAGCCGCGGCGGCTTGCCCCGGTGCCGCCACCTGCTTCGGCCATGGAGCAGACCCAGTCGCACGGCATGATGGGCGACAACGGCGAGCCCAACGTGCAGGCGGCCAAGGTGCTGGGCCTCGCCCAGGAGATGGCCGACCGGCTCACCGCCGAGGCCAAGACCGAGTCCGACGGGATGCTGGCGGAGGCACGGACCAAGTCCGAGCAGTTGCTCTCCGACGCCCGCTCGAAGTCGGACTCCATGGTCAACGAGGCGCGCACGCGTGCCGAGACCATGCTGAACGACGCTCGGACCAGGGCGGAGACCCTGGAGCGGCAGGCGCGCGACAAGGCGACCACCATGGATCGCGAGGCGCAGCGCAAGTACACCGAGACGATGAACAACCTCAACGCCGAGAAGACGTCGCTGGGCAAGAAGATCGAAGAGCTGCGCACGATAGAGCGGGAATACCGCACTCGCCTGCGTGGGTTCCTCGAGTCCCAGCTCCGCGAACTCGACGACCGGGGTTCAGCGGCACCCGCTTCGGCGGCCCCGGGTTCCGGCCAGCAGGGCCAGGGCGGATCCGGTGGCAGCGGCGGCGGTGGCCAGGGCTACTCGTTCGGCCCGCGCGCCGAAGCAGGCTGAAAGTCGCTTGACTGACGGAAACGGTTCCGGCACTCCTTGTGGAGGGTCGGAACCGTTTCCGTGCGTCCACGTGTTGTAATGCACCGTGCTCTACATCGTGCTCGTGCTGGTGCTGGCGGCTCTCGGGTTGTTGGTCACGGCGCTCATCACCGCCAATTCGCTCTGGGCCTACGTCTCGATCGGTCTTTCGGTTCTGGCCGGGCTCATCCTGTTCGCCGACTGGTTGCGCAGGAAGTCCCGGAAACCCGCTGACCCGGCCGAGCCGGTTGAAGCGCCGGAAGAAGCCCCGGCCGAAGACGCCGCCGAGGAGTCGGAAGACGCCGAGCAGACCGCGTTGCTCCCGGCCACCGGTGAGCTGGACGGCGCCGTCGCCGCGGACGCGGCCGACGAGACCGTGGTCGTGCCGGTCGTCGAGGCCGAAGACGAGCCCGAGCCCGCCGCCGTCCCGGTCCGCGCGAAGGACGAGGGCGACCCCGGCGAAGAACCCACCGACGCCGCCGACCTGCTCATCGTGTCGGAGCTCGACGTCGAGGTGGTCGTCGTCGACGAGTACCCCCGCTATCACCTGCGCGCCTGCACCTGGCTCGCCGACCGCGACCTCATCCCGATCGGCGTCTCCGAAGCCCGCGAACTCGGCTTCACCCCCTGCGTCCGCTGCGGCCCCGACGCCCACCTAGCCACCGCCCACCGCACCAAGAAGAAATCCAAAGCCGACAGCTAGCCCCCGCCGCGGTCCCTGAACGGACGACGCGCGTGCATGGATGGACGACACGCGTGCATGGATGGACGACACGCGTGCATGGATGGACGACACGGCAGGCCGGGTGGGTAGTGCTGCGCGAGCTGTGTCGTCCGGCTGTGCACGCGTGTCGTCCGTTGGCGTACGCGTGTCGTCCATCCGGGTACGCGTGGCGGGATAAAGCCCGCTTTATCCCGGGGAGTTAAGCGGGCTTTATCCCCTGCTTGGGTGGGTTAGGGGGTTAGGTCGGACAGGAGCGCTTCGAGTTGGGCGCGTTGGTGCGTGGCCTCGGCGGGGAGTGCGGCCAGTGCCTGGGTGAGGACGGCGTGGGCCTCGGTGGGGCGGTTGAGGTCGCGGAGGATTCGGCCGTGGAGAGCGCCCGCGATCGCGACCTCGGTGAGTGAGTCCAAGGTGCGGAAGCCTTCGGCCGCGCGGACGACGCGGGGGAGGGCTTCGGCGGGGCGCTCGAAGTTGGTCAGGATGCGGGCGGCGTCGTAGTCGAGCATCGAACGTTCCCAGAGGGTTTGGGGATCCTCGGTGGGGAGCGTGGCGGCGAGTGCGTCGGCGGCCGCGAGTGTGGTGAGGGCTTGGTCTTGGTCGCGGGCCCAGTGCCATGAGAGGGGGACGCGGCGGCGGGCGCGGAGTTCGTCGACGCCGAAGTCCGCTTCGTGGAACAGGTCCGCGGCGCGAGTGAAGCTTTCGGCCGCCAGTGCGTCGCGGTCGAGTTCGTCGAGGATGTCGCCGGAGAGTTCGTGCATCTGACCGGCGCCTGCCTGGTTGCCGTCGTCGAGACAGAACCGCGCGACCTCGGCGAGCAGCTCGAGCGCCTGGTCCGGCTGACGCAGTCCGCGGTAGGCGCGCGCGAGCATGAACTGTGCCTGCGAGAAATCCTCGTCGGCCTCGCGCAGTACTGGGATCGCCTCTTCGAGACGGTCCGCGACTTCCTCGAACCGGCCGAGGTGCAGGCAGGCCGAACCGAGTTCGACTTTGGCGCGGGCCGCGCCGACCGGGTTGCCGTAGGCGAGGAAGTCCGTGATCACCGCGGTGAAGAGCGTGGTGGCCGCTTCGAGGTCGCCGGAAATCGCCTTCAGTCGGGCCGCCGACAGCCGGGCCCCGGCCGCGCGCAGCGGTGCACCCGCCGAGAGATAACGCGCGGCGGCTTCGTGGAGCAGGTCGAGTGGTTCGGTGGTGAGTTCTTGGCTCATGGTCGCCGAGAACTCCGCGGTCTGCTGCAGCAGCTGCGCGGACTGCAGCGCGACCCCGGCTTCTTCGATCGGCTTGCGAGCGTCGTCCAGCAGCCCCATCGCGCGTTCGGGGTCGCCGCTCACCAGGGCGGCCTGCGCGAGCCGCAGCAATCCCCAGCCGTACTGCTCCGCGTCGCCCAGTTCGCCCAGCCGCTCGACACTGGCCGTGATCTCGTCCGTGCCTTCGCCCGCGAAGCACTTGAGAAGGCCGAGACGGCTTCGCACCGCTTCGTAAGCGACCTCGTCGCCCAGCCCGCGATAGACCTCGGCGGCACGCGACCAGTGCGTGACGGCCACATCGCGGACCTGGTTCACGACCAGGTTTCCGGCGCCGACCAGCCGGCGCGCGAGCAGCTTGCCTTCTGGGGCAGGCAACAGTTCGTCGAAGCGCGCCCACGCTGCCGCGGTCGCGGCCTTGTCGTCGAGCAGGTGCTGCCGTTCGGCGAGGTCGGCGAGTGCGGCCGGACTGTCCGGAAAGGACACTGCGACGGGTACGGCGCGAGCCGGTTCGCGGACCGGGCCCGACAGCGGCAGGAAGTCCACAATGGGCACTTGGGCGAGGCGGTCGCGCACCCAATCTCCTTGCCTGGACGTCTGATTACGCGCGTCGAACCGCGCGGCGATCGCCAGCGCCCGTTCGCTCAGCCGCGCACGCAGCTCGCCGACCGACACGTCTCCGACGGTCGCGTTCGCGTGTCCCTCGGCTTCGACCAGGCTCAGCACGCATGCCGCGGACGCCGAGAACGACATCTCCGCCAACGGGGTCGGCGCGGTGTCCAGCCAGCCCAGGTGACGCTCCAGCAGCTGGAGCCCGCGTGCGTGATTCCCGGTGAGCGCGCAGAAACTCAAGTGGACGCCGACCGTCTGCAGCTCGCTCGGCGTGCTCTGGATCGCGCGGTAGGCCTGCCGGTGTGCCCGCGCGGCCTCGGCCAAGCGTCCTGTTCGGACATACGGGACCAGCATCGCGGTGAGGATGCTCTGCGGCTGCTCGACACAGTTGAACTGCCCGCCCAGCACGGAATCCCCGACCCGGACGGCGTCCTCGAACTGGCCGAGCCAGGTCAGGTGCGCGACCTTCGAGTTCGGTTCGCAGCCTTCGCAGTCGGACATCTCGCCGCGCGGCGCCGCCGTCCAGAGCCGGTACTGCTCGCGCGCCACGGCCTTGTCGCCGACGTGGCGCGCGATGAGCTCGCGGTGCTGGTGCACCGGGTTCATCGTGTGCCCGGCCAGCCGGTAGCGGCGCTCCATGTCGTCGAGCACCGCGTAGGTCTGCCCGAGCGGGATCTCGGGGAATCCGGCCATCGCGTTGACCGTGCCCTTGAACTGCCAGAACAGCCGGAAGTCCAGCGCGGGATCGCCTTCGCCCGCGTCATGCGCGGCCAGGCACCACGAAAACGGCACGAACGCCTTGGCAGGCTCGCCGCCGTGCCGGTAGGCGTTCGCGATCATGAGCCGCGTCGTGTACTTCAGCCGCTGCGAGCCTTGCGCGTCCACCAGGCGCAGGATCTCCTCCAGCTCGGCGGTGTGCGCGCGCCCGTACGGCCGCGCGCCGGCACCCCGCAGGCGATCCCACAGCTCTTGCTCGCTCATCGGTTCTCCTCCGAGGGGACGGCCTGGTCGAGCAGGCCGAGGAACGACCGGTTGAGCAGAGCCGCGTCGGCCGGGCGGATGGGGTGGTAGCCGAGCAGCAACGCCTGGCCGTAGAGCGCTTCGACCGCGAGCGCGGTCAGCGAGTCGTCGCGCAACGCGGAAATGCGCCGTACCAACGGGTTCCGGTGGTTGAGCACCAGCTGCGGGCGGTCGTCGGCGGGCTTTTCGAAGGCCGACAGCACGCCGGCCCACAGTTCGTCCACTTTGTCCTTGGTCGCGCGCAGCTCGCTCTGGAAGGCCGCCGAGCGGTCCACCAGGAACAGCACCGGCAGCGACGCCGGTTCGAACTCCCGCAGCACGACCTCGCAGCCGAGCTTGTCCATGCTTCGCTGCGCCGTGCCGAGGAACGGCCGCGCCGCCAGCTCTTCGGCCGGGTTGAGCGGCGAGAACGCCGTCGCGAGCGTGCTCGGCTCGAGCCGTTCGACGGTCAGTCCCGGCTCGATACCCGGTAGCCGCTCGATGATCTCGCTGTCGTAGGTGTAGCCGCCGTTGATCACCGCGAGGTCCTGCGCCGCGGCGACCCCGGCCAGCTGCCGGAACTCGTCGGTGGTCGCGCTGTAGCGGACCAGCCCGTGGCGGGCGCGGAACTCGGCGAGCGTCATCCGGCCGACGTTGGTCTCCATCGGCCACCACTGCTCGACCAGCCGCAGCATCTCGTCGTCGTGCAGCGCGAGCGCCTTGACGCCCAGGTGGTGCACGCCGAGGAACCGGGTCAGCCGCTCCGGGCTGGTCCGCGCGAGCCCGACGAGCCAGCCGCGCAGCCGGTCGCCGAGCGCCTCGCGGGTCGCTTCCAGCAGCCCGTCGTCGTAGAGCGCCTCGCGGCTCGCGGTCGGCCGGAGTTCGCTCGCGTCGACCACGCAGCGCGCGAAGAATGCCCAGTCCGGCAGCAGGCTGGTCGCGCTTTCGGCCAGCAGCATGCGCTTGAGGTACACGCGGTGCCCCGCGTGCTCGGCCGGGTTGGCGGGGAACGGCAGCACGTACGCGACGCCGGTGAGCCCGGCTTCGGGCACGTCCAGCTCGATCACGTCGAACGGCGTGAAGCCCAGCAGGTCCTGCGCGTGCCCGACCAGGTCGGCCTGCCGGTGCCCGGGAGACCGGTCGTCGGCGCGCCACGGCACCTCGCCGGTGACGGACTGGCCGTTGACCGTGACGTCGAACGGCAGCATCGAGCCGTACAGCCGTGCCAGGTCGGTGACGGTCTCCGGGACCAGCCACTGCTCGGCGCCCGGCCGCGCGGTCAAGGTGACCGTGGTGCCGATCGCGTCCCGCGTGGCGGGTTCGATCGCGTACGTCCCGTCGGACCGGCCGGTCCACGCGACCGCGGGCGTGCCGGTGGCCGAGCGGGTGACGACGCGGACCTCGTCGGCGACCAGGAACGCCGACAGCAGGCCGATCCCGAACTGGCCGAGGAACTCGTGCCTGGCGAACCCGAGGTCGTCCCGTTTCGAGCTGCGCCCGATCGTCGCGAGTAGCTCGTGCACCTGCGCCTCGGATAGGCCGATGCCGGTATCGGTGATCGTGAGCGTGCCGTCGCCGACGACGATCGCGATCGAGGCCTCGGCGCCGCGCGCGGTGACCGCGTCGACGGCGTTCTGCAGCAGCTCGCGGACATAGACACGCGGGCTGGAGTACAGGTGCTGGCTCAGCAGATCGACGACACCGCGAAGATCCACTTGAAAGGTACGGCTCAAAACGGAAATCCCCCTGATTGGCAGGCGGCCATCCTAGCGACAACCAGGCCTGTGCAAACCCGCTTTACCGTGGGCGTTAACCTAGAGAAACAAAGGCACCGATCCGGCCATCACCGGGGAGCCTCCGGAAGAACAGGGCCCGCGCGCCCCCAGTAGAACCGGACGGGTACGGCCCGTCACAGCCGAAACGAAGCGGCCCATGCCCATGCGCAGGGGCAAGCGGGGTGGTACCGCGGAACCGCCGGAAACGGCGCGTCTCGTCCCCGTGTAGGCGAACAGCCTGTACGAGAAGACGACGAGGAGCACCGCCGATGTACCCCAAGGCTCAGCTGGACGGAGCGGCCACCGTCCCGTCCCAGCCGTCATTCCCCGAGCTCGAGAAGCACGTGCTCGCGTACTGGGAGTCCGACCGGACCTTCCAGGCGAGCATCGACGCGCGCGAGGCCGGGGTCAACGGCGCCAACGAATACGTCTTCTACGACGGGCCGCCGTTCGCCAACGGCCTGCCGCACTATGGCCACCTGCTCACCGGGTACGTCAAGGACCTGGTGCCGCGCTACCAGACCATGAAGGGCAAGCGCGTCGAGCGCCGCTTCGGCTGGGACACGCACGGCCTGCCCGCCGAGCTGGAAGCCATGCGCCAGCTGGGGATCACCGAGAAGTCCGAGATCGACGCGATGGGCATCGACGTCTTCAACGACGCCTGCCGCGAGTCCGTGCTGCGCTACACCGGTGAGTGGGAGGAGTACGTCACCCGCCAGGCGCGCTGGGTCGATTTCGAGAACGACTACAAGACACTCGACGTCAACTACATGGAGTCGGTGATCTGGGCGTTCAAGCAGCTGTGGGACAAGGGCCTGGTCTACGAGGGCTACCGCGTCCTGCCGTACTGCTGGCGCGATGAGACGCCGCTGTCCAACCACGAGCTCCGGATGGACGACGACGTCTACCAGAGCCGCCAGGACCCGGCGGTCACCGTCGGTTTCCGGCTGGAGGGCAACGAAAACGAGCTCGACGGCACCTACCTGCTGATCTGGACCACGACCCCGTGGACGCTGCCGTCGAACCTCGCCACGGCCGTGCACCCGGACGTGCAGTACGTGGTCGTCGAGTCCGAGGGCAAGCGGTTCCTGCTGGCCGAGGCCCGCGTCGCCGCCTACGCGCGTGAGCTCGGCGAGGAGCCGTCGGTCATCGCGCACTACACCGGCACCGAGCTGCTCGGAACCCGTTACGCGCCACCGTTCCCGTACTTCGCCGGGCACGAGAACGCGCACCGCGTGCTCTCGGCCGACTATGTGACCACAGAGGACGGCACGGGTGTCGTCCACATCGCGCCCGCCTACGGTGAAGAAGACAAGGCGGTCACCGACGCGCACGGCATCGTGCCCGTCACCCCGGTCGACTCGCAGGGCAAGTTCGACTCCACCGTGCCTGACTACACGGGCAAGCTGGTGTTCGACGCGAACCCGGAGATCATCAAGGACCTCAAGAACGGCACGGGTTCCGCGGGCCGTCAGGGCGCGGTGCTGCTGCGCCACGAGACCTACGAGCACCCGTACCCGCACTGCTGGCGCTGCCGCAACCCGCTGATCTACCGCGCCGTCTCGTCGTGGTTCGTCGCGGTGACCGAGTTCAAGGACCGCATGGTCGAGCTCAACCAGCAGATCACCTGGTACCCCGAGCACGTCAAGGACGGCCAGTTCGGCAAGTGGCTGGAGAACGCCCGCGACTGGTCGGTCTCGCGCAACCGGTACTGGGGCACGCCGATCCCGGTGTGGCAGTCGGACGACCCGAGCTACCCGCGCACCGACGTCTACGGCTCGCTCGACGAGCTGGAGCGCGACTTCGGCGTGCGGCTGGACAACCTGCACCGGCCGTTCATCGACGAGCTGACCAGGCCCAACCCGGACGACCCGACCGGCAAGTCGACCATGCGCCGGGTCGCGGACGTGCTCGACGTCTGGTTCGACTCGGGCTCGATGCCGTACGCGCAGGTGCACTACCCGTTCGAGAACGCCGAGTGGTTCGAGCACCACTACCCGAGTGACTTCATCGTCGAGTACATCGGCCAGACCCGCGGCTGGTTCTACCTGCTGCACGTGCTGGCGACCGCGCTGTTCGACCGGCCCGCGTTCCGCGCCTGCGTCTCGCACGGCATCGTGCTCGGCTCGGACGGCGCGAAGATGTCCAAGTCGCTGCGCAACTACCCGGACGTCAACGAGGTCTTCGACCGCGACGGCTCCGACGCGATGCGCTGGTACCTGATGGCGAGCCCGATCCTGCGCGGCGGGAACCTGATCGTCACCGACAAGGGCATCCGCGACGCGGTGCGCCAGGCCGTGCTGCCGCTGTGGAACTCGTACTACTTCCTCGCGCTGTACGCCAACGCCGAGGGCGTCGACGGCACCTGGCGCACGGACTCCAAGCACGTGCTCGACCGGTACGTGCTGGCGAAGACGCACCAGCTGGTCACCGACGTCGAGTACGCGCTGGACACCTACGACGTGGCCGGCGCCTGCTCGATCGTGCGTGAGTTCCTCGAGGTGCTCACGAACTGGTACGTGCGCCGGTCCCGTGACCGCTTCTGGGCGGGTGAGCAGGACGCGATCGACACGCTCCACACCGTGCTCGAAGTGACCTCGCGCGTGGTCGCGCCGCTGCTGCCGCTGACCGCGGAGTCGGTGTGGCGCGGGCTGACCGGTGGCCGCTCGGTGCACCTGACCGACTGGCCGAACGCGGTCGAGCTGCCCGCCGACGCCGCGCTGGTGACCGCGATGGACCACGTCCGCCAGGTCGCCTCGTCCGCGCTGTCCCTGCGCAAGGCCAACAAGCTGCGGGTGCGCCTGCCGCTCGCCCGGCTGCTGGTCGCGGCGGGCGACGCCGAGCTGCTGCGCGAGTTCACCGACATCCTGCGCGACGAGGTGAACGTCAAGTCGGTCGAGCTGACCACGGACGTCGCCGCGCACGGCGAGTTCCAGGTCGCGGTCAACGCCCGCGCCGCCGGGCCGCGCCTGGGCAAGGACGTCCAGACGGTGATCAAGGCCGTCAAGGCCGGTGACTGGTCGACGTCGGAGTCGGGCGCCGTGGTGGCGGCCGGGATCGAGCTGATCGAGGGCGAGTACGAGCGCAAGCTGGTCGCCAAGGACTCGGGCGCGGCCGCTGAGCTGCCCGGTGGCGGCGGCCTGGTGCTGCTCGACACGGACGTCACGCCCGAGCTGGCCGCCGAAGGGCTGGCGCGCGACCTGATCCGGGTGGTCCAGCAGGCCCGCCGTGATGCCGGGCTCGACGTCGCGGACCGGATCGAGCTGGTCGTCGACGCGCCAGCCGAGGTCGTCGAGGCCGCGAAGGCGCACGAGAAGTTCGTCGCTTCGGAGACGCTTTCGCTCGCGGTGGGCTATGGCGAGGTGACCGGCGGGTCCGAGGGCACGGTCGGCGAGGGCGTCAAGGTGACGGTCTCGGTGGCAAAAGTGTAGATGTTGTGATGGTTCGGACCACGTGCGGACAACTCGGTTAATGTCGGCCTCCAGTAGCTCGTAACTGGGGGATTGTGAACGTGAGTACCGCGCGTAGAAGAGGGATTCTCATCGGGGCCGCCGTGGCGGTCGTCGTGGTCGTGCTGGCCGGGGTGGTGCTGCTGAACAGCGGCTCCACCCCGGACTCGGCTTCCGGTGAGCCCGGTCCGGCCACCACCGCGCCCGGCCCGAAGGACATGGCCACCAAGTACGTACTGGCGTTCTCGTCGCACGACGCCGCGAGCGCGGGCAAGTACACGGACAACCCGCAGGTGGCGACGGCCGCCATCTCGGACGTGTACTCGAGCGTGTCCGCCAAGGTGCGGGCGACGCTCACCGAGGTGGCTCCCGCGGCCGCGGGAGCGACCACGAGCACCGGCAAGTTCCATCTCGTGTGGAGCCTGACCAGCGAGAAGTGGGACTACGACGTCCCGATCGAGCTGGTCCGCTCCGGCAACGACTGGAAGGTCCACTGGACGCCCGCGCTGCTGCACCCCGAGCTCAAGGACGGCCAGCGGCTCCTGCTCAAGACCGCGGGCAAGCAGCCCGCCGTCGTGGACCGGGACGGCAAGGCGCTGGTCGGCGGCGACGTGACCACACCGCTGGTCCCGCTGCTCGACTCGGCGTTGAACAGCGCGAAGGCGCAGAGTTCCGGCGACGCCGGTTTCGCGATCGGCATCGTCGACGGCGCGGGTGCCGTGGTCAAGGAAGTGTTCACGAAGGAAGGCTCGGGCACGGTCAAGCCCGCTACGTCGACAGTGAGCCTCGCGACGCAGGCGGCCGCGCAGGCGGCGGTGGATTCCGCCGGTGACCGGCCCGCCGTGATCATCTCGATGAAGGCGAACGGCGAGATCACCTCCGCCGCGCGCAACGCGGCCGCGGCTGCCAAGAGCACCAACCCGTTCAGCGGCCAGTTCGCGCCGGGCTCGGCCTTCAAGATCGCCACCGCGACCGCGGCGCTGGAAAGCGGCATCGACGCGAACGAGGCCCGTGACTGCCCGGAGGTCGCGCAGATCGGCCAGCGCACGCTCAAGAACGACGGTTTCGGCTATCCCAACCCGATTCCGCTGCACCAGGCGTTCGCGAAGTCGTGCAACACCACGTTCGGCCAGATCGCGGCGGATCTGCCAGCGGACGGGCTGAAGAAGGCCGCCGACCAGTTCGGGCTGAACGCCGACTTCAGCATCCCCGGCCTGACCACCGAGGCGGGCAAGGTCGAGGCGGCGGACGACAAGTCCCAGCGGGTCGAGGACGGGATCGGGCAGGGCCGGGTCACGGTCAGCCCGTTCGGCGCCTGCCTGATGGCGGCGACCGTGGCCTCGGGCAAGGCGGTCACCCCGCAGCTGTTCACCGACCTGCCGACCGAGGTCGGCACCGGCTACAAGGCGCCGCCCGCCGGGGTGCTCGGCCCGCTGCGCCAGATGATGCGCGAGGTCGTCACCGGCGGCACCGCGACCGACCTGGCCAAGAGCGGCGAGGTGCGCGGCAAGACCGGGACCGCGCAGTTCGGCAGTGGCGAGAACGCGCACGGCTGGTTCGTCGGCTACAAGGGCGACACCGCGTTCGTGGTGTTCATGGAGGGCGCCGACTCGTCGAAGCCCGCCGTGAAGCTGGCGGCGAAGTTCCTGTCTTAGGTCGGCCGCGGCCGATACGTTCCTGACCTACCGTGTGCTGATGGAGACGATCGCGCTGGCCGAGGTGGCCGCGGTACTGGCCGACCCGAGCCGGGCGGCGATGTGCCTGGCGCTGCTCGACGGGAGGGCCTGGACGGTCGGCGAGCTCGCGGCGGCGGCGAAGATCGCGCCGTCGACCGCGAGCGAGCACGTCACGCGGCTGCGTGAGGCGGGGTTCGTCGGGAGTGTCAAGCAGGGGCGGCACAGTTACGTCCGCATCGACGATCCCCGGGTGGCCCAGCTGATCGAAGGCCTCGCGCAGCACGCCGACCACCGTCCAGCCATCGGCCTGCGCACGTCGACGCGTGTGCGGAAGCTGGAATTCGCGCGGACCTGTTACGACCATCTGGCCGGGAAGCTCGGCGTGGCGCTGCGGGACGGGATGATCGCGGCCGGGCTGCTGGAGACCTCGTCGGGGCTGGCATTGACGTCGCGGGGCAGGTCCGTCCTCGATGGACTCGGCGTGGTGATCGAGCAGGCACCGCGCCGCCCGCTGCTGCGCGAGTGTCTGGATTGGACAGAGCGCCGCGAGCACCTGGCAGGCGTGCTGCCCGCCGCTTTTCTGCGCCGCGCGGTGGACGCCGGATGGCTGTCCCGTGACGCTTCCCGGGCTATCCGGATACTCCCCGCGGCGCAGGAACCTTTCGCCCTATTAGGTGTGGACAGCTCACTCCTCGACCCAGCTCGCTCACCGGATCTTGTCGGTACCCGGCGATAAGCTGGATACCGGGGGCCGGAGGCCGTAGCACAAGGGAAAACCCGCACAGTCCGGTGCTCCACGATCGGGTGAATGACCCGGCCTCACTATTCTGATAGCCCACGGGGCGACCGGGATGGAGGCGTGCATGGAGCAACTCCCGATCGTGCTGGGCACCGGCGGCGTCGTGCTCCTGTCCGCCGTGATCGCCGTCCGCGTCTCGATCCGCCTCGGCCTGCCCTCGCTGCTGCTCTACCTGGCGATCGGTGTCCTGATCGGCGAAGCCGGGTTCGGCGTCGAGTTCGACAACCCCGGGCTGACCCAGTCGCTGGGACTGGCGGCGCTCGTCATGATCCTCACCGAAGGCGGCCTCACCACTCGCTGGCACGCGGTGAAACCGGGGCTGGGCACCGGAATCGCACTGTCCACAGTGGGCGTCGGGGTCAGCATCGCGATCACCGGCTCCGCGCTGCACTGGCTGCTCGGCCTCGACTGGCGGATGGCGCTGCTGTGGGGCGCGGTGCTCGCGTCCACCGACTCGGCGGCCGTGTTCTCCGTGCTGCGCACCATCGGCGTCGGCAAACGGCTGGTCGGCACCCTCGAACTCGAGTCGGGCATCAACGACGCGCCCGCGTACATCGCGGTCGTCGTGCTCGCCGAAGCCAGCGTCGTCGACTGGACGCTGCCGCTGCTGGTCGTTTACGAACTCGCGCTGGGCCTGGGGCTCGGCCTGCTCTTCGGCTGGGTCGGCGCGCTGGCGCTGCGCCGGGCCGCGCTGCCGGCGACCGGCCTGTATCCGCTGGCCACGGTCGCGGTGTGCGTGCTCGCGTATTCGAGCGGGCAGCTCGCGCACGCGTCCGGGCTGCTGGCCACCTACGTCGCCGGGGTGGTGCTCGGGAACTCGCGGCTGCCGCACCGCTCGGACACGCTCTCGTTCGCAGAAGGCCTCGGCTGGCTCGCGCAGATCGGGCTGTTCGTGCTGCTCGGGTTGTTCGCGTCGCCCACCCGGCTGCTGGACGCGGTCGTGCCAGGGCTCATCGCGGGCGCGGTGGTGCTGGTGCTCTCGCGGCCGATCTCGGTGCTGATCGCCGCGCTGCCGTTCAAGGTGTCGTGGCGGGAACAGACCTTCCTCGCCTGGGCGGGGCTGCGGGGCGCGGTGCCGATCGTGCTCGCGATGATCCCGCTCTCCGAGGGCGTCCCCGGCGCGCAACGCCTGGTCGACGCCGTGTTCGTGCTGGTCATCGTGCTGACGCTGCTGCAGGGCGCGACGCTCGCCCCGCTGGCGCGCAAGCTCGGGCTCGACGCGGGCGGCGAGGCCAAGGAGATCGAGGTCGACTCGGCGCCGCTGGACGAGCTCGGCGCCGAACTCCTGCAGGTCCGCATCCAGGCGGGCTCCAAGATGCACGGCGTCTACCTGACCGAGCTCCGGCTCCCGGAGGGCTCGACCATCAGCCTGGTGGTCCGCGACGGGCACGGCTTCACTCCCCAGAAGACCACCCGTTTGCAGGAACAGGACCAGTTACTCGTAGTCACTACGATCGCCGCCCGTGACGCCGCCGAGCGCCGCCTCCGCGCGGTCGACCGCGCCGGTCGCCTGGCTCGCTGGCGCGGGGAGTCCGGCCGCTAGAAAACGGCCGATTCCGTCGGCGAGCGGCCAACACGCGTACGCGAAGAGCAAACACTCGTGCGCGGAGCGCAAACTCGCCATCCCTGAGTCTTTGCTGCTCGGCGACGTGTGATCGCTGTTGCTGTACGCGTGTTCGCTCTTGGGTATCGCTGCGGCGGGTTTTTTCGCGCGCGAGCTGCGGGAATGTCTCGGTTAGGACTCGTGCTGGTGTCGCGGGGGACTCGGGCTTGTCTCGTTAATGTCTCGAAAAGTAGACGAAAGACTATTCACTTCAAGATCGCGATGCCTTACCTTGCCTTCATTCGTGTTAGTCCGTTTGGGGGAGTGAGTCTAGAAAAGGAGGACGCAGAGTGACGAAGGTTCGCATGCGTCTTGGCGTTGTCTCCGCCGGAGCCGTGCTCGCGGGTGTGCTGGTCGGGCTGCCGACCGCGGCGCACGCGGAGGCGTTTCCGGTGTTCGCGCTCCCGTTCCAGACGGGCCAGCAGGTCTACTCGGCCGGCATCCACTCCGACGACGGGAACTCGGGTGTGAAGAACGCCATCGACTTCTCGCCGTACGACAAGACCGTGCGCGCGCCGCTGGCGGGCACCGTCGCGATCCAGCACTGCTCCGGCGGCGACTGGGTGACCATCGACCACGGCAACGGCTGGCGCACCGGGTATTACCACATGGAGAACATCGCGGTCACCGACGGCCAGGCCGTCACGGCGGGCACCGTGCTCGGCAAGACCGGGAACGCGTTGCCGTGCGGTGGATCCTCGACCGGCGCGCATGTGCACTTCACACTCTGGGCCCTGCAGGAAAGCGCTTCCAAACTGCGCGCGGACCGGGTCGCCGCCGGCAACTGGAGCGGCATGTCGTACGAGCAGGTCTCGGCCGAGGTCGCCGAGGCGTACGGCGAACCCGTCGACGGCAAGAGCTTCGGGGGCTACAGGTTCACCGAAGGCGCCGAGCAGTACGGCGGCACCGCCACCCGCTTGCGCGACAACGCCGTCACCCAGCTGCCCGGCCGTTTCCGCCTGGATCGCTGAGCCCCTGGGATAAAGCGGGCTTTATCCCAGAGTGGGATAAAGCCCGCTTTATCGCGTTCGTTCCAGAGTCTGGGACGGGGGTTGGCGCGATCGGCGGATCTTCGGGTACTGTCCGAATCAGGTCACGAGTGCCAGCGTTCAGCCCCGGCTTGCTGGCCGGCAACCCTCCAACCGCGGTGGGGTGCCCCGGGTGAGGACCAGGCCTGTCGCACACGGCGACGGGCAAGCGCGGGCCCTCATGCGATGCGGGTCCCTGGACCCGGAGGCGTCATGACACTCGCACTCGATCGCACGGAAACCCCGGAAACCTCGGAAACCCTTGCCGCACAGGACATCCCGGCCGTCGCCGGAGCCGAGCTCCGCGTGCCGCTGGTGACCGGCGAGAGCATCGGCTACGCCAATCTCGACCACGCGGCCAGCGCGCCCTGTCTCAGCGCGGTCCGCGACGCGGTCGACGAATTCCTGCCCTGGTACGCCAGCGTGCACCGCGGCGCCGGCTTCGCCTCGCAGGTCTCCACCAAGCTTTACGAGCGCACGCGTGGCATCCTGCGCGAGTTCGTCGACGCGCGCGCCACCGACACCGTGGTGTTCACCCGCAACACCACCGATTCCTTCAATCTGCTCGCCCGCAGCCTGCCGAAGAACACCTCGGTCGTGGTGTTCGACACCGAGCACCACGCGGCCCTTTTGCCTTGGCGTGGCCCGAATGTCCGCCGCGTCCAGACTCCGCGCACCCGCCTCGCCGCGGTGTCCGCTGTGGACAGTGCGCTGGCCGAATGCCCCGAAGGCCCGCGCCTGGTCGTGCTGACCGGCGCGTCCAACGTGACCGGTGAACTGTTGCCCGTCAAGGAGATCGCGGCCGTGGCGCGACGGCACGGTGCCCGCATCGCACTCGACGCCGCCCAGCTTTCCCCGCACCGCAAGGTTTCCCTGCGCGAGCTGGACGTCGACTACGTGGCCTTCTCCGGACACAAGCTGTACGCGCCGTTCGGCGCGGGTGCTTTGGTCGGCCGCGCGGACTGGCTGCGCGCCGCCCAGCCGTACCTCGCGGGCGGCGGCGCGACCAAGATCGTCACCGGCGACGCGGTGGTCTGGAACAACGGCCCCGAGCGTCACGAGGCCGGTTCGCCCAACACGGTCGGCGTGTACGCGCTCGGCGTCGCGTGCCAGACGCTCTCGAAGCAGTGGGACGAGATCGTCGAGCACGAGGCCGTCCTGCTCGACCGCCTGCGCAAGGGCCTCGCGGCCGTCCCCGGCCTCACCGAGCTCAGCCTCTTCGACGCGCCGGTCGACCGCGTGGGCACGCTCAGCTTCGTGCTCGACGGCTTCGAGCCCGGCTGGGTCGCCGCCGTGCTCTCGGCCGAGTACGGCATCGGCGTCCGCGACGGCGCGTTCTGCGCGCACATCGCCACCAAGCGCCTGATCGGCGAGGCGGGCGCGGCCGGTCAGCAGGCGCTGCGGGTGAGCCTCGGCCTCGGCACCACCGAGGAGCACGTCGACCGCCTCGCGCTCGCGCTCCGGCAGATCGTCGCCAGGGGAGCGCGCTGGACCTACACCCGGGCCGACGGCCGCTGGGCGCCCCTCGACGACCCCCGTCAGCTGCCGGACTTCCTCGGCTGAGGGAGCGTTCGTGGCGCTCGCGAGCCGGGGCAGGCCGGGCCCGGCCGACAGCTAGTGGACAATGGGCAGGTGAGCACCGAGCCCGAATCGCAGCCAGACACCGTTCCCGACGAGCAGGCGGAGGCACCTCCGCTGCCGAAGCGGCGGATCGTGCTGGTGTTCGCGGTGGCCTTGGTGGCCTTCGCCGCCGACCTGATCAGCAAGATCGTCGTGGTGTCCACTTTGGAGGGCAAGGAGCCGATCAAGGTACTCGGCGGGCTGCTGTACTTCCAGCTCGTGCGAAACCCGGGGGCGGCGTTCTCGCTGGCCACGGGCATGACGTGGATCTTGGCCATCGTCGCGCTTGGCGTGGTCATCGCGATCATCTGGCTCGCCAGGCGGCTGCGGTCGACCGGCTGGGCGATCGGGCTCGGGCTGGTGCTCGCCGGCGCCTTCGGGAACCTGGTCGACCGGATCTTCCGGGCGCCGTCGCCGTTCCAGGGGCACGTGGTCGACTTCATCTCGGCGTTCGCGCCGGACGGGCGCGGGTTCGCGGTGTTCAACGTCGCCGACTCGTGCATCTGCGTGGGCGGCGCGCTCATCGTGCTGATGTCGCTCCTCGGCAAGGACTACGACGGCACGTCCACAAAGGACAAGAAGAAGGAAGACAAGTGAGCGCGCGCATGCTGCCCATCCCCGACGGGCTCGACGGGATGCGGGTCGACGCCGGGCTCGCGAAGATGCTCGGCCTGTCCAGGACCGTCATCGCCGAGCTCGCCGAGGCGGGCGAGGTGCTGCTCGACGGCCGGACCGCGGGCAAGTCGGACAAGCTGGTGGCCGGTGGCCTGGTCGAGGTCACCCTGCCGGACCCCCGCAACAAGCTCGAGGTCGTCGCCGAGCCCGTCGAGGGCATGGAGATCCTGCACGACGATGACGACATCGTGGTCATCTCGAAGCCGGTCGGCGTCGCCGTGCACCCGAGCCCCGGCTGGACCGGCCCGACGGTGATCGGTGGCCTTGCCGCCGCCGGCCTGCGGATCTCCACCTCGGGCGCCGAGGAGCGCCAGGGCGTGGTCCACCGGCTCGACGCTGGCACCACCGGCGTCATGGTCGTCGCGAAGAGCGAGCACGCGTACACCGTGCTCAAGCGCGCCTTCAAGGAGCGCACGGTCGACAAGGGCTACCACGCGATCGTCCAGGGCCACCCGGACCCGACGCGCGGCACGATCGACGCGCCGATCGACCGGCACCCCAAGCACGACTACAAGTTCGCCGTGGTCCAGGGTGGGCGCGAGAGCGTCACGCACTACGAGGTCGTCGAGGCGTTCCGCGCGGCCTCGCTGGCCCAGATCAAGCTGGAGACCGGCCGGACGCACCAGATCCGCGTGCACTTCTCGGCACTGCGTCACCCGTGCGTCGGCGACCTGACTTATGGCGCGGACCCGGTGCTCGCGCGCAAGCTCGGCCTGTCCAGGCAGTGGCTGCACGCCAAGACGCTCGCGTTCGCGCACCCGTCGGACGGCCGCTGGGTCGAGTTCGAGTCGGAGTACCCGGACGATCTCGCCAAGGCGCTCAAGATCCTCCGCGCCGAGAACTAGATCAACCTTTCGGTCGCCCCGTTCGTAGAAGACCAGTACGGAAACCCCGTTACTGGAGGGACGATCCATGAAGACCTTGATCACCGGCGCGGTGCTGGGCCTCGCGCTGACGACGACCGGTACCGCGTACGCCGACGTGCCCTGGGCGCTGGAACAGCCGCTGGACTCGGCGAGCCAGCGGATCTACGACGACGTCGCGGCCAGCGGCCCGGGGGACATCTGGGTCGCGGGCCAGGAGGCGCCCGGCGTCGGCGTGCTGAGTCATTGGGACGGCACGAAGTGGGCCGACGTGCCGCTCGGCTCGGCGGACAGTGTCGAGCTGAGCAAGGTCGAAGCGCCCGCCGCGAACGACGTGTGGGTGGCGGGCACCAAGACGAAGCCGGGCAAGGCCGCCGTCCGGCTGCCCGACCAGCTGCGCACCCCGGGCGCGTCCGCCGTGACCGCCGCGGCCGAGACTTCACTGGTCCGGCATTGGGACGGCGCCACCTGGACCGACCTGAAGCGTCCTGACGTGCCCGAAGGCTGGCAGCCGTACATCGCCGACTTCAAGGTCGCCGGTGAGGCGTGGCTGATCAGCGACGACTTCAACACGACCACGTTCGAGACCAAGCCCAAGGTGGAGCGGCTGACCGCCACCGGCTGGCAGGAGATGACGCTCCCGCCGGGGCCCGCGGGCCAGAAGGTCGACCCGTCCCGTGTCGACGGCACCGGTCCGTCCGACATCTGGGTCGGCGGTGACTACCAGCAGGACGGCAAGGCGGTCCCGGTGCTGAACCACTGGGACGGCGCGAAGTGGCAGCAGATCCCGATGCCGGGCGGCCGGGATTACCCGTCGGGCTGGATCTTCAACGCGCTCGCCGCCGACGGTCCCGGCGCGGTCTACGCGGTCGCCAGGCCCAACGCGTTCAACCCCACCGGCATCCCGGTGCGGATCGCGCGCTGGGACGGCCGCGAGTGGATGCAGCTGGCCGACGGCCCGTTCGACGAGGTCAACGCTGTCGCCCTGGACGGCGCCGGGACATTGTGGACCGCGGGCTGGATCGAGGCAGGGCACACCTACCTCGCCAGGTGGACCGGCACCGAGTGGTACAAGGACGTGCTGCCCGAGGAAGCCACCGCCAAGACCGACGGCAGCGCCGTACTCGGGTTCGCGGCGGTCCCAGGCACTCAGGCGCTGGTGACCGCGGGCTTGTTCTCGAACGCCGATTTCAGCCGGACGTGGGGCATGGTCGCCTCACACGGGCTCCGCTAGTCGTCGATCGACCAGGTCAGCGTGCGCTCGTCGGGCTCCGGCCGCGGGCTCCAGCGCACGCTGACCACCCTGGTCGCGTCCGGCAGCACGTAGACGGTGTGCCCGCCGAGGGTTTCCCCCGGCGGCACGCCGATCTTGTGCGGCGGCCGGGAGGTCAGCGAGACCGGGGCCTTGCCGATGGTCTTGCCTTCGGCGGTGAGCAGCTCCAGGTAGTTGTCCGGCAGCGAGGCGAACGGGATGCCGCCGCGGTTGGTGATCTCGGTGTGCACGACCACGGCCCGCTCGCCTTCGTCGAGCCGGTAACCCGCCGCGCTGAACAGGAAGTCGGCCGGGTCCTGGACCTCGAGCAGCTGGATGGTGAGCTGCTCGCCCTCCAGGCCCTGGGTCTCCATCACCTCGCCGATGCGGCCTCGCTTGCCGCTGCCGGGCTTGGGCGCGGACGACGGCTCGTCGCCGCGTGCCCACGATGCGCTCTGCGGCGGGCCCCATGTGCTCAGCACCGGGTCCGGGGGCGGCGGCGGGGTGAACTGCCGCTGTGGCGGCGGTGGCGGAGGCGCCTGCCGGGGCGGCGGTCCCTGGTAGCGCCCTGAAGGCGTGCCCTGGACGTTGTACATCCCGGACGGTGTGCCTTGGACGTTGTACGCCCCCGACGGCGTCCCCTGCACCGGCGGCCGGTTCTGCGGGATGCCCTGCTGGGGTCCGTAAACCCCCGAGGGGGTGCCCTGCACGGGATGCTGCTGGGGTGGCGCCTGCTGCTGGACTTGCTGCAGCGCCGCGCGCAGGCCGTTCGGGTCGCTTTCGACGCCGACGAGCAGGGGCAAACCGCTGCCGGACAACGCCACCAGCCGGTACGCGACCTCGCGCGGGTCCATTCCGACCTTCGCGGCGAGTTCGTGCACGGCCGCCTTGCCCGTCTCCGCCAGCGCGGCGAGGATTCGGGCATCCTGAGGATCGGTCACAGCCACTCGCCGAACGCTACCGCAAGGTTAGGGTGGCCCTCATGAGTGATGTCGCGGCGCTCGCCGACGAGTTCGTGGAAGCCTTGTTCGACCAGAGTCCGTTGTGGCCCGCCCTGCTGGGGATGCCGTCGACGCGCCAAGGGCTCGGCGAGGTCAGCGCCGAAGCGGATCAGGCCTTCCGCGCGACCCTCGAGTCGTTCGTCGAACGGGCGAAGGCACTCGAGCCGTCGGTCACCCGCGAGGTGCTGATCGCGCAGGCCGAGGGCAAGATCAAGCTCGTCGACGCGCGCATCGACGAGTTCACGATCAGCGACATCTTCATCTCGCCCGCCTCGGGACTGCTCGCCACGCTGCCGATGGTCGCGCTCGGCGACTCCGAGCAGGCCGAGGCCCAGCTCGCCAGGCTCGCCGCCATCCCCAAGTACCTCGATCAGGTCGCACGGCGGCACCGCGAGGGCGTCGCCGACGGGCTCGTGCCGGTCGCCCACCTCGTCGAAGCCGCGATCGCCCACCTCGACCGGTACCTGGCCGAGCCCGGGGCCGACCCGCTGCTGCGCCAGCCCGCGCCGGACGAGGACTTCGCGCACCGCCGCGCCGACCTGCTCGCCAACGTCGTGCGGCCCGCGTTCGCCGCGTACCGCGAGGTGCTCGCCACCGAGATCGTCCAGCACGGGCGTCCCGCCGACAAACCGGGCGTCTGCTGGCTGCCCGACGGCGAGCGGATCTACGCGCTGCTCGCGTCGCACCACACGACCACCGACCGCAAGCCGCAGGAGCTGCACGACACCGGGCTCGGCCTGATCGCGAAGCTGAACGACGAGTACCGCGAACTGGGGCGGCGGGTGTTCGGCACCGACAAGCTGGCCGAGATCTTCGAGCGGCTGCGCGAAGACCCGGCGCTGCGCTGGAGCAGCGCGGAAGAGATGCTGGAGAGCGCGCGCTCCGCGATCGGCCGCGCGGAAGCCGAGGCCCCGAACTGGTTCGGCCGCATCCCGCCGCAGCCGTGGGTCGTCGAGCCCGTCCCGGCCGAGGCGGCGCCCGGTGCGCCCGCCGCGTACTACATGCCCCCGGCGCTGGACGGTTCCCGGCCCGGCACCTTCTTCACGAACACCTACGAGGCCACCGAGCGGCAGCGGCACACCGCCGAGGCGACCGCGTACCACGAGGCGATCCCCGGTCACCACTTCCAGCTGAGCACCGCGATGGGCCTCGACGAGCTGCCGCTGCTGCGCAGGCTCGGCGACTTCAACGCCTACATCGAAGGCTGGGGCCTCTACAGCGAGCGCCTCGCGTTCGAAATGGGTCTTTATTCGGATGACGTCGCGCTGCTCGGCATGCTCACCTTGGACTCGATGCGCGCGGGGCGGCTGGTCGTGGACACCGGGCTGCACGCGCTCGGCTGGAGCCGTCAGGAGGCGATCGACTATCTCGTCGCGAACACGCCGATGGCCAAGGGCGAGATCGCGGCCGAGATCGACCGCTACATCGCCTATCCCGGCCAGGCGCTGTCGTACATGGTCGGGCGGCTGGAGATCCAGCGCATCAGGGCCGAGGCCGAAGCGGTCTTGGGGGAACGGTTCGACATCAAGGCGTTCCACGATCTCGTACTCGGTAGCGGTGCGCTGCCGCTCTCGGTACTGGACGCCGTCGTCATGGAATGGGCACGAGCATGATCAACGATCTCGCCGACGAATTCACCGACATCCGCTTCACCGCGGATCCGCTGTGGCGGTCCATCTTGGGCCTGCCCGGCGACGAGGACAAGCTGCCCGACGTGAGCGTGGCGGGGGAGCGGCGCACGCGCGCGGCGCTCACCGACCTCATCGCGCGCACCGAGGCGGTCGATCCGGCCACGCTGTCGCCGACCGACGCGGTCACCCGTGAGGTCATCCTCCAGCAGGCGCAGAGCATGCTCGACCTGTACGACTCGCGGGTGCACGACTTCTCGGTGAGCGACGCGTTCGCCGCGCCCGTGCAGTTCCTGCTGCTGGTCATGCCGAGTCTTTCGCTGAACAGCGAGGAAAAGGCCCGAGGCTACCTGGCCAGGCTCGCCGCCATTTCGTCCTATGTGGACACCCTGATCGAGCGGCAGCGTGCCGCGCTCGACGATCACCTGGCGCCGGCGAAGTTCCTGGTCGAGATCGGCATCGAGTACTTCGACCGGTACCTGGCCGAGCCCGACAAGGACCAGCTGCGCATCGAGCCTTCGGTCGAAGTCGACGGCTTCATCGAGGAACGTGACCGGCTGCTCGCCGAAGTCGTGCACCCCGCTTTCGCGCGGTACCGTGACTTCCTGGCCGTCGGCGTGCTCGCGCGTGCCGTGCCGGACGACGAGCCCGGGCTGTGCTGGCTGCCCGGTGGCGCCGAGAAGTACGCCAAGCTCATCCGCGTGCACACCACCACCTCCGCCTCGGCGCAGGAGCTCCACGACCTCGGGCTGAGCGTGATTTCCGGGCTGGAGGCCGAATACCGCGAGCTGGGCAAGCGCGTGTTCGACACCGAGGACCTCGCCGAGATCTTCGAGCGGCTGCGCACCGATCCGGCACTGCGCTGGAACTCGGGCGAGGAGCTGCTCGACGCCGCGCGCGAAGCGATCACACGCGCCGAGGCCGTCGCGGCGCAGTGGTTCAACTCGGTGCCGGAGAAGCGATGCCAGGTCGCCCCGGTGCCCGTGTCAGACGCCGAGAGCGGGACGATCGCCTACTACCTGGAGCCAGCGCTCGACGGCTCGCGCGAGGGCGTCTACTACGCGAACACCTTCGGCGCGCAGGAACGGCCGCGGCACACCGCCGAGGCGATCGCGTTCCACGAAGCCGTTCCGGGGCACCACTTCCAGATCGTCACCGCGCAGGGTCTGACGGAGCTGCCGTTCCTGCGCCGCAACGCGGACATCAACGCCTACGCCGAAGGCTGGGGCCTCTACGCGGAGCGCCTCGCCGACGAGATGGGGCTTTACTCCGGCGATCTGGCCAAGCTCGGCATGCTCACCCAGGATTCGATGCGGGCGGGCAGGCTGGTGGTCGACACCGGGATGCACGCGCTCGGCTGGAGCCGCCGCCAGGCGGTGGACTTCCTGCGCGAGAACACGCCGATGGCGCAGCTGGAGATCGAGAAGGAGATCGACCGGTACGCGGGCAATCCCGCGCAGGCGCTGTCGTACATGGTGGGGCGGCTGGAGATCCAGCGCATCCGCGCCGAGGCCGAGAAGGCGCTCGGGGACCGGTTCGACATCAAGGCGTTCCACGACGTCGTGCTGAAGGCCGGGGCGCTGCCGATGTCGGTGCTGGACGGTGTGGTCAAGGCGTGGGCTTCGGCATGATCGGCGCGCTCGCCGACGAGCTCATCGAGATCCGCTTCGCCGTGGATCCGCTTTGGCCGTCGTTACTCGGGCTGTCCGCTGATCATGGCAAGCTGCCCGATCCGACGGCGGCGGGCGAGCAGCGCACTCGCCTCGCGCTCGCCGACGTCATCGCGCGTGCCGAAGCGGTCGACCGCACCTCTTTGTCCACTGTGGACTCGGTCACCCGCGATGTCATCGTCCAGCAGGCGAAGAGCATGCTCGACGTGCTGGACTCGCGGCTGCCGGACTACACGGTGAGCGACGCGTTCAGTGCCCCGGTGCAGCGGCTGCTGCTCTTGATGCCCAGCCTGGTCTTGTCCGACGAGGAGAAGTCCCGCGGCTTCCTGACCAGGCTGGCCGCCATACCGTCCTATGTGGATGCCGTGATCGAGCGGCAGCGTGCGGCGCTCGACGAGGGTTTCGCGCCCGCCGGCTTCCTGGTCGACATGGGGGCCGACTTCTTCGAGCGTTATCTCGGCTCGCCGGAGACCGATCCGTTGCTGGTCGAGTCCGATCTGGACGGTTTCGCTTCCGAGCGCGACCGGCTGCTCGCCGAAGTCGTCCATCCGGCTTTCGCGCGGTACAAGGACTTCCTCGCGCTCGAAATGAAGCCCCGGGCCAAGCCGGACAGCCAGCCCGGATTGTGCTGGAAGCCAGGCGGCGCCGAGAAGTACGCGAAGCTCATCCGGGTGCACACCACGGTCTCGACGTCCGCGGAGGAGTTGCACGAGCTGGGACTGAGCGTACTCGCCGGGCTGGCCGCCGAGTACCGTGAGCTGGGCGAACGTGTCTTCGGCCTCGATGATCTCGCGGAGATCTTCGAGCGGCTGCGCACCGATCCGGCGTTACGGTGGAACTCGTGCGACGAACTGCTGGAGTCCGCTCGCGCGGCCATCTCGCGCGCGGAAACCGTCGCACCGCGGTGGTTCAACTCGGTGCCGCCGACGAAGTGCCTGGTCGACGCCATCCCGGCGGCGCAGGCCGACGGCGGCACGATGGGCTACTACCTGGAACGCGCGCTCGACGGCTCGCGCGAGGGCACGTACTTCGCGAACACGTTCGACGCGCACGAACGGCCACGGCATGTTTCCGAGGCCATCGCGTTCCACGAAGCCGTGCCAGGGCACCATTTCCAGATCGAGCTCGCCCAGGAACTGACCGAGCTGCCGCTGCTGCGCCGGATGGCCGAGGTCAACTCCTACTCCGAGGGCTGGGGGCTCTACGCGGAGCGTCTCGCCGACGAGATGGGGCTGTATTCCGGCGACGTGGCCAAATTCGGCATGTTGCTCCAGGATTCGCTGCGCGCGGGCAGGCTGGTGGTCGACACCGGGATGCACGCGCTCGGCTGGAGCCGCGCCCAGGCGGTGGACTTCCTGCGTGACCACACGCCGATGACGCCGCTGGAGATCGAAGCCGAGGTCGACCGGTACGCGGGCTGGCCGGCGCAGGCGTTGTCGTACATGGTGGGGCGGCTGGAGATCCAGCGCATGCGCACCGAGGCGGAGAAGGCGCTCGGTGATCGGTTCGACATCAAGGCGTTCCACGACGTCGTGCTCGGCAGCGGGGTGCTTCCGCTGCCGGTGCTCGCGAAACTCGTCGAAGATTGGGTGGCGGCTCAGTGACCTGGTTGGATCTGCCGGAAGACAGCGTTTTCGGCCTGGCGAACCTGCCCTACGGCGTGTTTTCCCGGCCAGGGCAGGAACCTCGTGTCGGCATCGCGGTCGGTTCGTCCGTGCTCGACGTCGGCACTCTCGCCGAGGCCGCGGGCGCCGCGTTCGCGCCTGTCCTCTGGGGACCGTCGCTGAACCCGTTCCTCGCGGCCGGCCGCGAAACCTGGTCCCTGGTCAGGGAAAAGGTCACCGAGTGGCTCAGCGACGAAGCTCATCGCGACCTCGTCACACCGCATTTGGTGCCGCTCGCCGAGGTTCAGCTGCATCTGCCGTTCGAGGTCGCGGACTACGTCGACTTCTATTCGAACGAGCACCACGCGGTCAACGCGGGCACGATCTTCCGCCTCGCCGACGACGCCACCGACGCGCTGACGCCGAACTGGAAGCACCTGCCGATCGGCTACCACGGCCGGGCCGGGACCGTGGTCGTGTCCGGCACGCCGATCGTGCGGCCGAGCGGGCAGCGCAAGCCCCGCAACGAAGAAAAGCCCACCTACGGCCCGTCGCTGCGGCTCGACATCGAGGCCGAGGTCGGCTTCGTGGTCGGCACCCCGTCGAAGCTCGGCGAGCAGGTCGGTGTCGGCGCGTTCGAGGATCACGTCTTCGGGGTGTGCCTGGTCAACGACTGGTCCGCGCGTGACATCCAGGCGTGGGAGTACCAGCCGCTCGGCCCGTTCCTCGGCAAGTCGTTCGCGACGTCGGTCTCGCCGTGGATCGTGCCGCTCGAAGCACTTCAGCACGCGCGCGTCGCGCCACCGCCACAGGATCCCGAGCCGTTGCCGTACCTGCTCGGCGACACGCATTGGGGGCTCGACCTCGGGATGGAGATCCGGGTCAACGGGCATGTCGTCTCGCGTCCGCCGTTCGCGACGCAGTACTGGACGGCCGCGCAGCAGCTGGCGCACCTGACGGTCAACGGCGCGAGCCTGCGCACCGGCGACCTGTACGCGTCCGGCACGGTCAGCGGGCCCGAGAAGGACCAGCGCGGCTCGTTGCTGGAGCTCAGCTGGGGCGGGCGTGAGCCGTTCGACTTGCCAGATGGCTCACAGCGCACTTTCCTCGAAGACGGCGACGAGGTGATCATTACCGCGACCGCACCCGGCCCCGACGGCGCCAGGATCGGTTTCGGCGAGGTGGCGGGGCGTGTCGTCCCGGCCGTGACGGAGGAGAAGTAATGCGGATCGGTACCGCGGTCAACTACTCGGGCGGGTTCGCCGAGAGCGTCGAGGACATCGTCGAGCTGGAGAAGGCCGGGCTCGACATCGTGTTCGTCCCCGAGGCCTACTCGTTCGACGCGGTCAGCCAGCTCGGCTACCTGGCGGCGAAGACGTCGACCGTCGAACTCGCTTCGGGCATCTTCCAGATCTACACCCGCACGCCGACGCTCACCGCGATGACCGCCGCCGGGCTCGACTTCGTTTCGAACGGCCGGTTCACGCTCGGGCTCGGCGCGTCCGGCCCGCAGGTGATCGAGGGCTTCCACGGCGTGAAGTACGACGCGCCGCTCGGCCGCACCCGCGAGCTGATCGACATCTGCCGTCAGGTGTGGCGCCGCGAGAAGGTCGTCCACGACGGCAAGTACTACAAGATCCCGCTGCCCGCCGAGGAGGGCACGGGGCTTGGTAAGCCGCTGAAGCTGATCAACCACCCTGTGCGCCAGCGGATCCCGATCCTGCTGGCCGCGCTCGGCCCGAAGAACGTCGCGCTCACCGCGGAGGTCGCGGAGGGCTGGGAGCCGATCTTCTTCTACCCCGAGAAGGCGGCCGAAGTCTGGGGCGCGTCGCTGGCCGAGGGCAAGGCGAAGCGGGACCCGGCACTGGGCGAACTGGACACCGTCGTCGGCACGGCGCTCGCGATCGGCGACGAAGTTGACGGACTACTTGATCATCTTCGCCCGCATTTGGCGCTCTACATCGGCGGGATGGGCGCGCGCGGCAAGAACTTCTACAACACGCTCGCCTCCCAGTACGGCTTCGAGGCCGAGGCGAAGGAGATCCAGGACCTGTACCTGGACGGCAAGAAGGACGAGGCCGCCGCGGCCGTGCCGCTCGAGCTGCTGCGCGCGATCTCGCTCGTCGGGCCCGCCGGGTACGTCAAGGAGCGGATCGCCGCGTTCCGCGAGGCGGGCGCGACCACGCTCGTGGTGAACCCGCTGCTGCCGGGCCGGGAGGCCCGAGTCGACGCGGTGCGCAAGCTGCGTGAGCTGCTTTAACTCGTGTGGGTAGCCGAAGGTCGTGAGTGTTTAGGCCGGTTAGAACCGGCCGCATTTGGTGATCTACGCGGGTCGTGCTCGTCGGGATCCGCACGAACGGGGCTTTTGTCGCGCTCACGGTGACAAAAGCCCCGTTCGTAACATGCACGGCGAGGGCCGGGTTGCCGGAGTTTGTGCTGGAGGTGACAAGGGTGGCCCTTGTTACCTCCAGCGTGACAAGGGCCACCCTTGTTTCGCCAGCGCACCAGGCAGCGCCGCGGATTCCGCCGTAGGTGACCAAATACGGGTCGGCCAGAACCGGCCGCAACACTCACGAGCTCGTGTGGGTCAGCTTCGCGCTGACCACGACCAGCGGCGAGTAGTCGCCGTGCAGGTCGAAGTCGTCGGGGGAGGTCGTCAGCCGCAGTTCCGCGCTTTCGGTCTCCTTCGGCGGCTCGAACGGGCCCGGGTTGTCCACCCGGTACGCGGTGAACACGGCGCGCCTGCCGTCTTCGCGGCGGACCGTGATCGTGTCACCCGCTTTGAGCTCTTTCAGCCGCTTGAACGGCCCCACCTCGTACCCGAAGCCGGAGTGCCCGGTGACGACGGCGGTACCCGGCTCGCCGGGCGTCGGGGACGAGGCCGTCCAGCCCAGTGAACCGATCGTCGCGGGTACTTCCTGCTTGCCGCCCGGTGTGACGCGCAGCGCGAACACGGCCTGGTCGAGCACCCCGATCGCCGGAATGTCGATCGCCAGCGGCCGCGATTCGGCCAGCACGAGCTCGCCGCCCGCCCCTGCCGGCCTGCCCGTGGGCGAAGTCACCAGGTCAATGCAGGCGAGCACGCCGCCGAGCGCGACCGTCACGGCCGCGGCGGTGGCGAACAGGCTGCCGAGACCGCATTTCCTTCTGGATTCAGACACTCGCACCCGCTTCACCCGCATGTCGTACACCGGCCAAATCGTCACGGGACAGGCGTTCCGTTACCGTATTCCCTGGTGCGACCACGAGCCTCACCCGTTCGGGTTACCGGATCGTGACCTGAGACGGCTATTTGTGGGTACCCGTTGAGAGGGTTGTTCATGACTCTCCGTGGTTCGCTGCTACCGGGGGTTACAGGCTAGGAAGAGGTGCTCGATGCGGCCTGCTGACGTGGTGGGTGTGCTGGACGTCGGATCGTTCAGCGCGCGGCTTGTGGTGCTCCCGAGGGGCGGGTCACCCCTCGAACCGGTGCTCACCCACCAGACCCGGCTGCGCCTCGACCGCGACCTCGACGCCGCGGGCAGACTCAGACCCAGGGGCATCGCGGCCATCTCGGCCGCCGTCCGCGCCGCGGCCAAGGTCGCGGAGAAGAACGGCGTCCCCGAGGTCTACTCGTTCGCCACCTCGTCCATCCGCGACGCCGTCAACGCCGAAGAAGTGGTGGCACTGGTGGCCAAGGAGACCGGCGTCCACCTCCGTTTCCTGTCCGGCAGAAGGGAAGCCGAGCTCACCTACGTCGCCGCCCGCCGCTGGTACGGCGCCTGCTCGGGCCCGCTGCTCGTCTTGGACATCGGCGGCGGAACCGTCGAACTCGCGGCGGGACAAGGAGAACAGGCCTCCTTCGCCCGTTCACTCCCGCTCGGCGCCCGCTCGATGACCCGCGACTGGCTCCCGCACGAGATCGCCACCCCGAAACGCATCGCCGCGCTCCGCGAGCACGCACTGACCGAGGTCCGCGCGGCCCTCGACGACGTGTCGTTGAAGGAGTACCGAGCGGTCGGCTGCTCGAAGGTGCTGAACCAGCTCGCCCGCCTCGCCGGCGCCCGCCCCGGCCGCGGCCAGGAGCTTGCCGTCGACGACCTCCGCAAGTGGATCCCGCGCCTCGCGGTGCTCCCGCCCGCCCGCCGCGCGGAACTTCCCGGCATCACCAGGCAGCGCGCGCACCAGGCGCTGGCGGGCGCGATCATCGCCGAGGTTCTGCTGACGGTTTCGGCGGGCCGGATTTCCGTATGCCCTTGGTCCACCCGTGAAGGCTTGTTATTGGGCATGCTGGACGGGGTACGTCCGGAACGGCTCGGAAAGCTCCAAGCTGCCTAAGGTGGTAGTCATGCGCGAACACGAAACCCGCAAGCAGGACGAGGACGAAGAGCTGCCCCCGCTGCGGACGCCGCCGCTGAACACCGAGGTCCCCTCGGTGCCGAACCGCGACGTGGGCACCGGCGGCACCAAAGAGGTGGACGACCCGCCCAACACCGACGACGGAATCCTGCCCCCGTCCTAAGAGCCTGTCTGTGATCCCGGCCGTGGGTATGGGTCGGGCCTCTGCTAGTGATCTTGACACCACATCACGATCATTCCCAGCAGAGGCCCGGTCTCCCTTTGTACTCGATCATCGATCGGCCCACGTCAGTGGGCCGCCGTAGGCGTCGTTACCCGTCGGACACCACGGACGCGGAGTGGGCATTGCTGGCGCCGTTGCTGCCCAGGCCCGCGTGTGAGACCGCCGCGGGCGGTCGTCCGGAGAAACATCACCGGCGCGCGATCGTCGACGCGTTGCGGTATGTCACCGACAACGGCATCAAATGGCGAGCCCTGCCATCGGATTTCCCGCCGTGGCAGACCGTGCACGGATTCTTCACCCGCTGGTCCAGAACCGGGGTGTTCGAGAAGATCCGCGACCAGCTACGGGGTGAGATCCGGCTGCGCGCGAAAAGGAACCCGGCACCCTCGGCGGCGGTGATCGACTCCCAATCGGTCAAGGCCGCCGAGACCGTCGGCCGGCCGTGGCGGGGTTATGACGGTGGGAAGAAGATCGATGGCCGCAAACGCCACATCGCCACCGACACCCAAGGACTACTGCTGGTCGTGCTGGTCACCGCCGCGAACCTGCAAGACCGCGCCGCCGCCCGCCTGCTGCTACCCGCCCTGCACGCCGTCCAACGCGGTGTGAGGTGGATCTGGGCCGACGGCGGCTACACCAGCGCCGACCTCGTCGACTGGGCGCAGAAAACCCTGCGGATCACCCTCGACATCGTCAAGAAAATCGCCGGACAGAAAACCTTCGTCATCCTGCCCCGACGCTGGGTCGTCGAACGCACCTTCTCCTGGATCACCCAAGCCCGCCGCAACGTCCGAGACTACGAACGCCTCACCGACCACTCCGCAGCCTTCATCAACCTCTCCATGATCACTATGATGACCAGGCGCCTGACCCGCGAAAAGCGGACCAAGACCACCTAGACAGGTTCAAAGACTGGCTCTAAGAACGCCCGGCGGGTGCCTAGGGGCCGATTGAACGTTGTGAACGGGGCGTTCACAACGCTGAGCGACGCATACGCCCCGCTCATTACGTCCACCCTCCCCGCTGACGGCGCCCCGGCCTTCGCGAAACCCGAGTTTGGGCCACTGGATGGCCAAAACTCGGGTTTCGCGTGCTCGCGCGTCGACATCTAACGACGGAGGGGAGCCCGTCCGAACGGCTGCAGCGGCGGGTCGCCCGGCTTGATCTTCGGGATCGGCAGGCTGACCGGCTCCGCCTCGAGCAGGAA
The DNA here is from genome assembly GCF_900107045.1 of Amycolatopsis xylanica. Taxonomy (GTDB): domain Bacteria; phylum Actinomycetota; class Actinomycetes; order Mycobacteriales; family Pseudonocardiaceae; genus Amycolatopsis; species Amycolatopsis xylanica. The sequence goes on along the minus strand of NZ_FNON01000004.1, from coordinate 158,763 downwards.
CTTCTCGCCGTGGTGGGTGAGTTCGAGCGGCTCGCCGTCCACCAGCCGGTAGGTCGCGTGCCCGTCGCGGATCTCGACGGAGAACCGGGTGTCGCGGAAGCAGACCCGGAAAGCGATCCTGGCGAGTTGGGCGGGCAGGCGGGGTGCGAACGTCAGGTTGCCGCCGTGGTCGCGCAGCCCGCCGAATCCCGCCACGACGCCCAGCCAGGCTCCGGCCAGTGAAGCCATGTGCAGGCCGTTGCGCACGTTGTTGTGCACGTCGTGCAGGTCGGTCAGCGCCGCCTCGGCGAGGTAGTGGAACGCCAGTGAGAGATGGCCGGTTTCCGCGGCGAGCACGGCCTGCGTGCCCGCGGACAGTGAGGAGTCCCGCACCGTCCTCGCCTCGTAGTACGCGAAGTCGCGTGCCTTCTCGTCCGGGGTGAACGAATCGCCGCACATGTGCAGCGCGAGCACGAGGTCGGCCTGCTTGACGACCTGCTTGCGGTACAGGTCGAAGTACGGATAGTTGAGCAGCAGCGGGTAGTGCTCGGGCGGGGTGCCTGCGAAATCCCAGTCCGCGTGCCGGGTGAAGCCCTCGGACTGGGGGTGGACGCCGAGTGCCTCGTCATAGGGGATGACCATCTCGTCGGCGGCGGCACGCCAGGTGCCGATCTCCTCGCCGTCGACCGCGAAATGCGCGGCGACCTCGGGATGGCGCTCGCAGGCCGCCGCCGCGGCGCGCAGGTTCCGTTGTGCCATCAGGTTGGTGTAGACGTTGTTGTCGGCGACCGCGGAGTACTCGTCGGGGCCGGTCACGCCGTCGATGCGGAAGCCGCCGTGCCGGTCGTGGTGGCCGAGCGAGAGCCACAGCCGCGCGGTCTCGAGCAGGATCTCGGTGGCGTACTGGCGGTCGAAGTCCTCGTCGCCGGTCGCGTTGAGGTAGCGGATGACCGCGTCCGCGATGTCGGCGCTGACGTGGAAGGCCGCCGTGCCCGCAGGCCAGTACGCCGAGCATTCGGCGCCGTCGATGGTGCGCCAGGGGAAAGCGGCGCCCCTGAGGCCGAGCTGGGCGGCCCGCTCGCGTGCTTTGTCCAATGTGGAGTGACGCCAGCGGAGCGCGTCGCGGACGGCGTCCGGCATCGTGTACGTCAGCACCGGGAGCACGAAGGATTCGGTGTCCCAGAAGGCATGCCCGTCGTAGCCCGGTCCGGTGAGGCCCTTGCCGGGAATCGCCCGGCTTTCCCCGCGGGCCCCGGCCTGCAGCAGATGGAACAACGCGAAGCGCACGGCTTGCTGGAGTTGCTGGTCGCCGTCGATCTGGATGTCCGCGGTGGCCCAGAAATCGTCGAGGAACTGCTTCTGCTCGGCGAGCAGGCCCTTCCAGCCGGTCTGGCGGGCGCCGGCCAGCGCGGCTTCGACCTGCGCGCGGACCGCGGGGATGGAGCGCGTTCCCGACCAGCCGTACGCGATGAACTTGGTGATCGTGAACTTCTCGCCCTGGGGCACGTCGGCGGCGACCGTGAGCCTGGCCAGGTCTTCCTCGGCCTCGATCCTGACCCGCAGCCCGTCGCCGACGTCGAGCTTGTGGTCCATCGCCGCGGCCATCCGCAGCCCGGAGACGCGGGTCCGGTGGACGAGCACGGCGTGATAATCCTTGGCGGAGGCCAATTCCGCGACGAGTGGCGACTCCAGCGCGGCCGCGACGCGCGGGTCCTTCGTGTCGGACTCGATCGGCTCGTTGGCCAGCAGGTCCGATTGGGCGACGAGCTGGAGGTCGTCGTCGAGCGGCTCCACCTCGTACTTGATCGCCGCCACCGCGCGCTGGGTGAACGAGACGAGCCGCTGCGTGCGGACGCGGACGCGCCTGCCGGTGGGGGAGGCCCACACGGTCGAGCGGGTGAGCGTGCCGGTGCGGAAGTCGAGCACGCGGTCGTGCTCGACGGCCTCGCCATAACGCATGTCTAGCGGCTCGTCCTCGACCAGCAGCCGGATGATCTTGCCGTCGGTCACGTTGACCACGGTCTGGCCAGCCTCGGGGTAGCCGTAGCCGCCCTCGGCGTAAGGCAGCGCGTGCTCCTCGTAGAAGCCGTTGAGGTAGGTGCCCGGCAGTCCGCGCGGCTCGGCCTCTTCGAGCGTGCCGCGCAGGCCGATGTGGCCATTGGACAGCGCGAAGGTGGATTCCGTGCGCTGCAACGCGTCGACGTCGAGTCCGCGCCAGCGCAGTTCCCACGGCGAGATCTCGTAGCCGTGTTCCTCGGTCACGCTTCCTCCAGCAGCTCGGCCAGGTCGTCGACCACCACGTCGGCGCCGTGTTCCTTCAGTTCCTTCGCCTGGTTCGCCCGGTTCACCCCGATGACGTACCCGAACCCGCCCGCGCGGCCTGCTTCGACACCGGCGAGCGCGTCCTCGAACACTGCGGCCTGCCGCGCTTCGACGCCCAGCGCCTTCGCGCCGGCGAGGAAGGAATCGGGCGCGGGCTTGCCCCGGAGGTTCTGCTCGCGCAGCGTGATGCCGTCGATCCTGGCCTGGACGAACGGCGTCAGCCCGGCGGCGTCGAGCACCTTCGCGCCGTTGGCGGACGAGGTGACCACGCCGATCTTGAGGCCGGTGTCGCGAGCCGCTTCGAGGTAACGCCGCGATCCCTCGTAGGGGGCGACGCCGCGTTCGTCGATGATGCGGAGCACGAGCTCGTTCTTGCGGTTGCCGAGGCCGTTGACGGTCATGGCGTCCGGCCCGTCGTCCGGGCCGCCCTCGGGCAGTTCGATCTTCCGCGACGCGAGGAAGGAACGGACGCCGTCGGCGCGCGGTTTGCCGTCCACGTAGGCGGCGTAGTCGTGGTCGGTGAACGGCTCGTCCGGTATGCCGTGTTTCACCAGGAACTCGTCGAAGGTCTGCTTCCACGCTTCCTTGTGCAAGGCGGCCGTACCGGTCAGCACCCCGTCGAGGTCGAACAGCAGTGCGGAAACGGTGTCGGGAAGTCCTAGCATGCTTCGACGCTACCGGCTCGCGGCGACTTACACTGATCACGTGAGTCCGGTCCGGCTTGCGATCCGGGTCTCCGGCGTGGTGCAAGGGGTCGGCTACCGGCCGTTCGTGCACGCACTGGCCACCCGGCTCGGCCTCGCCGGGCACGTCGGCAACGACGCGTCCGGCGTCTTCATCGAGGTCGAAGGAGTGGACGAGGCCGTCGACGTCTTCGTGGCAGGCCTGCGCTCGGAGGCACCGCCGCTCGCGGTCGTGGAATCGGTGCGGTCGGCCTCGCTCGCCGTCGAAGGCGAGCCGGGCTTCCGGATCGTGCCGAGCCCGGCGGGGGGTACGGCCGACACGCTCATCTCGGCCGACAGCACCACCTGCGCCGACTGCCTCCGCGAGCTGTGGGACCCGGCAGACCGCCGTTATCGCTACCCGTTCATCAACTGCACCCACTGTGGCCCGCGGTTCACGATCGTCCGAGGTGTGCCGTACGACCGTCCGCTGACGACGATGGCGGGCTTCGCATTGTGCGCGGAGTGCGCGGCGGAGTATGCCGACCCGGCGGACCGCCGGTTCCACGCCCAGCCGGTCTGCTGCCCCGCGTGCGGGCCTCGCCTGTTCCTGGACGGTGTCGCGGACCCGCTGGCGTCCACAGTGGAGTTTCTGGCCGCCGGAAAAATCGTCGCCATCAAGGGTCTCGGCGGCTATCACCTGGCGGTCGACGCCGGCAGTGACGACGCCGCGGCCCTGCTGCGCTCGCGCAAGCACCGCGAAGACAAACCGTTCGCCATCATGGTCCCCGATCTCGCCGCGGCCAGGACGTTGTGCACTGTGGACGACGTGGCGGCCTCGATGCTGACCAGCCGCCGTCGCCCGATCGTGTTACTTCCCCGCCTGCCCGACGCCGCCGTCGCGCCCGCCGTGTCGCCGGGCAACCGCCGTCTCGGCCTGATGCTGCCGTACACCCCGCTGCATCACCTGCTGCTCGCGGATCTCGGCCGCCCCATCGTGCTGACCAGCGCCAACATCTCGGACGAGCCGATCGTCTACCGCGACGACGAGGTGACCCGGCTGTCCGGGATCGCGGACGCGATCCTCAGCCATGACCGACCGATCCACATGCGCACCGACGACTCGGTGGTCCGCCCGTTCCGCGGTCGCGAGCAGGTGCAACGCCGTTCGCGTGGCTACGTCCCGGAGCCGCTCGGCGTGCCGTTCACCGGGCAGGTGCTGGCCTGCGGCGCCGAGCTGAAGAACACGTTCTGCCTGGCCAAGGGCGGGCACGCGTTCCTGTCCCATCACATCGGGGACCTGGAGAACTACGAGACCCTGCGGTCCTTTGTGGACGGTATCGAACACTTCCGCCGCCTCTTCGACATCCACCCCGGAGTCGTCGCGCACGATCTTCACCCCGAGTATCTGTCGACCAAGTACGCGCTCGAACTCCCGGACGTCGAGCAGGTGAGCGTGCAGCATCATCACGCGCACATCGCGTCGTGCCTGGCCGACAACGGTGCCGAAGGTCCAGTGCTCGGCGTCGCCTTCGACGGCACCGGCTACGGTCCCGACGGCACCATCTGGGGCGGCGAGTTCCTGCTCGCCGACTACTTCGGCTTCTCACGCCTGGGTCACCTGGAGCCGGTGCCGATGCCCGGCGGCGCGGCCGCGATCCGCTCGCCGTGGCGGATGGCGTTGGCGTACCTGGGTTCCGACGCACCCTCGTCGTTGGTGTCGCGGCACGTGACGTGGTCCGCGGTGTCGTCGATGGCTCACGCGGGCGTCAACTCGCCGCTGACTTCCAGCGCTGGGCGGTTGTTCGACGCGGTCGCTTCGGTCGTGGGGCTGCGGGACGTGATCAACTACGAGGGTCAGGCCGCGATCGAGCTGGAGCAGATCGCGGATCTCGCTGAACCTGGCGCCTATCCGGTGCGGGTGGTGGACGGGGATCCGGTCCGGGTGTTCGGGGTTGACCTGGTCCGGGCTGCCGCCGCGGACTCCGCGCGCGCCGGTGTGGTGTCGGCGCGGTTCCATCGGGGGCTGGCGGATGCGGTGGTTCGGGCGTGCTCGCTGCTGCGGGAACGTACTTCGGTGGGCGTGGTCGCTTTGTCGGGTGGGGTTTTCCAGAACTGCCTGTTCTCGGATCTTGTGGTGACGGGCTTGGAGGCTTCGGGCTTCACAGTGCTGACCCACTCGAGGGTGCCGACGAACGATGGCGGTGTCTCGCTGGGCCAGGCCGTGATCGCCGGCGTCTCGCTGAGGTCGTGAGTGCTTTGGCCGGTTAGAACCGGCCGTACCACTCACGACCCCAAGCCAGATCGTGCAGCGAGGGTGCCCCCGAGTGCTTACTACGCACCCGGGGCGCCCCTCACTTCAAGCCAGGCACCATGCCGAACCAGGGCACCCCGCGGTCGTGCGCGTTGCGGGCGGTTAGAACCGCCCGCAACGCGCACGACCCACCTCACGCAGGCCCCTCGCGCGAGCCCGGGTTGGTGAGGGAGGCCCTCACCAACCCGAACCGGGTGAGGGCGGCCATCGCCCGCGGACAACCTTGGTCGTGAGTGTTTTGGCCGGTTAGAACCGGCGGGAACACTCACGACCCCTGGGCTAGGGTTTGCGGGTGATTGAGACCGTGCACACCGCCGACCTCGCGCCGGACGTCGTCGAGAGGATCAGGGCCCTGCTGTACGAGGTCTTCGACGACATGACCGAGGACGACTGGGAGCACGCGCTCGGCGGACTGCACGCCCTCGCCTGGGACGGTGACGATCTCATCGGGCACGCGTCCGTGGTGCAGCGCCGGATCCTGCATCAGGGCAAGGCGCTCCGGGCGGGCTATGTGGAGGCCGTCGCCGTAAAAGAAGGCAAGCGCAGGCAGGGCGTGGCCGGGGCGTTGATGGCCGAGCTGGAACGCGTCATCAAGAGCGCGTACGACCTCGGCGCGCTGGGCGCCTCCGACGAGGGAGCGGCCTTCTACGCCCAGCGAGGATGGAAACCGTGGCAGGGGAAGACGTTCGCGTTGACGCCCACCGGAGTCGTCGCGACGCCTGAGGAAGATGACTGTGTCTTCGTGTTGCACGACGACATGGATCTCGAGGGCGAGATCACGGCGGACTGGCGAGATGGAGACGTCTGGTAGGGCGTATAACGTCCTATGCAGCGGCGGAACGGAGCCACGTGTACCAATCCTCGACGCCTTCGCCGGTGGTCGCCGACAACTGAAGCACGGAGACGCCGGGGTTGACCTTGCGAGCGTCGCGGAGGAAGTCGTCGACTGAGAAGTCCACATAGGGCAGTAGGTCGATCTTGTTCAGGATGATCAGGTCGCTGCCCGCGAACATGTGCGGGTACTTCAACGGTTTGTCCGGGCCTTCGGTGACCGACATGATCACCGCGCGGTGGGCTTCGCCGAGGTCGAACAGCGCCGGGCAGACCAGGTTGCCGACGTTCTCGATGAACAGCAGCGAACCGGCGACCGGGCTCAGCGTGGCCAACGCCCGAGAGAGCATGTCCGAGTCGAGGTGGCAGCCCGCGCCGGTGTTGATCTGGATGACCGGGGCGCCCGTCGCTTTGATGCGTTCCGCGTCCAGCAAGGTTTCCTGGTCACCCTCGATGACCGAAATGGGCAGCGCCGACTCCTGGATCGTGCGGGTGAGGAGCGTTGTCTTGCCCGCGCCGGGGGAACTCATGACGTTGATCGCCAGGATGTCGCGGGCGGTGAGCCAGGCCCTGTTGCGGTCGGCGCCCGCGTCGTTCTTGGCTAGGAGGTCCTGCTCCAACACCACGGTGTGGCCGTGACCGTGGACGTGCTCGATACGGACGTCGGCGTCGGAACAGCCACAGGTCGCACACATCACGCCACCTCCACAGACTTGATGCGCAGCTCGCGCCCCGCGAGGACTCGCACGTTGGCGCTGCCGCAGGGGCAGAGCAGGATCAGGTCGTCCACCGTGAACTCCGCCGCGCAGTCGCGGCAGGCGGCGATGCCGGGGGGTTCGGCGATGACCAGTGAGGCGCCCGCGAGCGTGGTTCCGGCGCAGATCACGTCGAAACAGAAGCGGACCGAGTCCGGGACCACGCCGGACAGTTTGCCGATCTCCAGGCGGACGCAGGTGATGGCCGCGTCGCCGAGTTTCTCGGCGATCGCGTCGACGACGCTCTGGGTGATCGACATTTCGTGCATCAGCAGATCCGGGGGAGCGGGTCGCCGACCAGGAGATCGACGATGCGGGTGCCGCCGAACGTGGTGTTCAGCAGCACCAGGCCCGGCGGGTCCTCGGCGACGCGGCCGATGATCGCGGCCTCGGCGCCCAGTGGGTGCGCGCGGAGGGTGTCCAAGGCCAAGGAAGCCTGGGCGCCGTCGACGACGACCACGATCCGGCCTTCGCAGGCGACGTAGAGCGGGTCGATGCCCAGCAGCTCGGAGGCGCCGCGGACCTCCGTGCGCACCGGGATGGTCTTCTCGTCGACGATCACCGCGACGTCGGCGGCCTTGGCGATCTCGTTGAGGATCGTGGCGACGCCGCCGCGGGTGGCGTCGCGCATGCCGCGGACGCCGGGGACGGCCGACAACAGCGACGAAACCAGGGAATGCACGGGCGCCGTGTCGGACACCAGGTCGGCGTCGATGTCCAGCTCACCCCTGGCGAGCATGATGGTGATGCCGTGCTCGCCGATCGGGCCGGACACCAGGATCGCGTCACCCGGCCGGGCCGTCGAGACGCCGAGGTCGCGGCGGAGGAGACTGCCGACGCCCGCCGTGTTGATGTAGCAGCCGTCCGCCTTGCCGCGCTGGACGACCTTGGTGTCACCGGTGACGATCGAGACGCCGGCGGCCGCCGCGGCCTCCTTCATCGAGTTCACGATCGTCAGGAGGTCTTCGATGGGGAAGCCTTCTTCGAGGATGAAGCCCGCCGTCAGATACAACGGGTGGGCGCCGGAGACGGCCAAGTCGTTGACGGTGCCGTTGACCGCCAGGTCGCCGATGTTGCCGCCGGGGAAGAAAATCGGGGACACCACGTAGGAATCCGTGGTCAACGCGAGCGCGGCACCGTCCACAGTGAACGAAGCGGCGTCGTCGAGTGGTTCTAGCAAAGGATTGCGGAACGCCTCGAGGAACACGGCCTCGATCAACGTCTGGGTCGCCTTGCCGCCGGAGCCGTGCGAAAGCGTGATCCGCTCTTCGCGGACCTTGGCGCGGCGACGGCGTGCCTTGTCGATGCGATCGAGCACCTGCTGCTCACGATCCGTGGGAACGGCTGTCATGCCTGGCTCGCCTCCCGCACACGCTGGCGGCTGAACCGCCCGAAGTTGTAATAAGCCGCGCAAGCGCCTTCCGGTGACACCATGCAGGTCCCGATCGGTGTCTCCGGGGTGCACGCGGTGCCGAACACCTTGCACTCCCAAGGCTTAAGAACGCCTTTAAGCACCTCTCCGCACTGACAAGCCTTCGGATCCGCGACGCGCAGGCCAGGGATCGCGTAGGTGCGTTCGGCGTCGAAAGCGGCGTACTTGTCGCGCATGGCCATCGCCGAATGCGAGATGAACCCGAGCCCGCGCCACTCGAAGTACGGCCGCAGCTCCATGACCTCGTTGATCGCGCGCAGCGCGACGAGGTTGCCGTCCCACGGCACGACCCGCGAGTACTGGTTCTCCACCTCGGACCGGCCTTCGGCCAGCTGCACCATCAGCAGGTAGATCGACTGCAGGATGTCCAGCGGCTCGAAACCGGCCACCACCACGGGTTTCCCGTAGTCGCGGGCGATGAACTCGTACGGGCGGCAGCCGATCACCGTCGACACGTGCCCGGGACCGATGAACCCGTCGAGCCGCAGGTCCGGCGAGTCCAAAATGGCCTTGATCGCCGGAATGATCGTCACGTGGTTGGCGAACACCGAGAAGTTCGTGATGCCCTCGGCCGCCGCGCGCAGCACGGTCATGGCCGTGGACGGCGTGGTCGTCTCGAAGCCGATCGCCATGAACACCACGCTCAGATCCGGGTTCTGGCGGGCGATCTTCAGCGAGTCCAGCGGCGAGTAGACCATCCGGATGTTGGTACCTTCGGCGTTGGAGTCGAAGAAGTTCCCGCCGGAACCCGGCACGCGCATCATGTCGCCGAACGAGGTCATCAGCACGCCGGGCCGCCGCGCGATGTGGATCGCGTCGTCGACGCGGCCCATCGGGATCACGCACACCGGGCAGCCGGGGCCGTGCACGAGCGTGATGGTCTCCGGAAGGTAGTCCTCCAGCCCGTGCTTGTAGATCGTGTGCGTGTGGCCGCCGCAGACCTCCATGAACTTGTACTGCCGCCCCGGCTCGCACAGCGACGTGATCTTCGCGGACAGCGCGCGTGCCTTGTCCGCGTCGCGGAACTCATCGACGTATCGCATGATCTTCCTTACTCGATGCGGGATTCGGCCAGCGCGGCCAGCTCGTCTTCGTACGCCTTGCCGATGCTTTCCAGGAACTCCAGCGCGGCCGACGCCTCGGCCTCGTCGATCTTGGACAGCGCGAAACCGACGTGGATGAGGATCCAGTCGCCGGGCACGGGCGGGTCGTCTTCCAGCAGCCCGATGTTGATCGTCCGCTTGACCCCGCTCACCGAGACCTTGGCCAGATCAGGCCGCTCAGAGCTGATCTCGATGATCTCACCGGGAATTCCCAGGCACATGGCTAGCTCCTGCTCGCCGAAAGTAGATGAGGGCTGGTGCCCCAGGCCAGTTCGACGACGACCCGGACGGCTTCCGGCACGGCGGCCTCGACCGCCGCGCTCAGGCCGATCCCGCCGTCGGTGCTGGCCGGCTCACAGCCGACCACCAGCACCCGCCCGGCGTCGCCGCCGAGCATCCTGAGCAGCCGGAACACCGCGTCCGGCTGCATGCCGTGCGCGTCGGGCTGCATGCTCGACTGAGACAGCTCCTCGACGTCGGCCTCGAGCAGGTAGATCGTTCCCGGCGCCTCGCCGCGGGGTGCCGCGTCGATCAGGATCGTGGTGTCGTAACCGCCGAGCAGGTCGTAGGCGAGGTGCATGCCGCTGATCCCGTAGTCGGCGATCTGGACCCAATCCGGCAGTTTGACGTGCTCCAGCTCCTTGATCACCTCGACGCCGAAGCCGTCGTCGCCGAGGAAGATGTTGCCGATGCCCGCCACCAGGACCCGTGGCTTCATTGCCGCGCCTCCAATATCGGTTCGATCTCGTCGGGGGAGAAGTAGCGGAAGCGGCCGTGCGTGGTCTGCAGGTCGGCGGCGGGGTCGTCGTCGACGGTCACCGCGATGTGCGTTTCACCGTCCACATCGGACAGCACGGCGCGCACGGTCGCGATCCGGCCGGTGAGGAACATGTCCTGCGCGTCCGACCGCTTCAGGCCGGGGTTGAGCCGAACCTTGGCGCCTGCCGCGACCGCGATCCCGGCGACGGTCACGGAGTCGGTTTCGGGGGAGACCGACTCGTCGGCGCCGGGGTCCCACCACGGGACTTCGGCGGGTTCGCCGGTGACCGAGCGCAGGTAGCGCACGGTGCCGTGCAACCGGTCCAGCAGCTCTTGCGGCATGGAGTCGACGCGGTCGACGATCTCGCGCGCACGCGGGTCGGTGGCCCGAGCCTGGCGTTTCTCCTCGTCGGTCATCGCCATGGTGCGCAGCGTCAGGATCTCGTCGATCTCGGTGCCGTCGAACAGCTCGCCTTGGCTCTCCGCGGCGATCGTCGGGTTGTCGTAGAGGATGATCGGGGATGCCAGCACGGCTTGGCTGCGGTGCTCGTCGCCGATCAGGATCGGCCAGATCCGCTCGTTGACGCAGGCCGCGACGGCGGGTTTCGCCCATTCCGGCGGGTCGAGCATCGAGAGGAAATGCCCGGCGTCGACGGAACAGACCAGGTGCGCGGCCAGCAGCGCGTGGTGCAAGGCCTGTTCGCGGGTTGGATCGGGTGGCGCCCAGGTACTGGTGTTCGCCAGGTCCAACGTCAGGCGGGTGCCGCCGAACGGCCCGTCGAGCGAGTCGAGGCGTGCGGTCAGCAGGCCGGAAAGCTCTTGGGTGCGCCGCACGAAACAGCCTTCGGCCGACTCGGCGGCCGGTACGGTGAACGGCAGTTCGACGCGCTGGGCGAGCAGCTCGGCCGCGGGGACGACCAAGTCGATCTCCTGCTCGACGGCCTCGTCCCACGCGGTGTGTTCGACGCCGTCGACGGTCAGCGAGTCGACAAATCGCTGTCCATTATGGACGAGTCGAGCCTGCGCGCGCAGGAAACGGATCTTGAGGTGGAGCATCGCGTGCGAGCCGGGCTCCAGCAGGCATTCGGTGTGCGCGGTCGAGTACTCGCCGATGTCGTCGGACGCGAAGGACGGCGGCATCAGCACACCCCACTGCCACCGCATCCGGTTCTTGGCTGCCGAAGCGCGGTACGGGTACAGCAGGTAACCCTCGTACAGGACCGCGTCGCCGATGGCCTTCGCCTGTTCCAGCACCGTGCTCATGACTTCACCGCCGCCAGCAGTCTCGCCATCGCCTCGTCCCAGGTCGGGATCGCGTGCGCCGCCTTGAACTTCAGCAGCGCGTCGAGCGTCTCCTTGTGCAGCTTGATCCACGTGGCCTGCGGGAAGTGCAGCGCGATCAGCTGATCCCACACCTCGATCGGCATCCGGCACTCGGCCTCCACGTGCCACGGCACCGGCTCGACCCAGAAACCCTTGTCGCCCTTGCCGAAAATGGTCCCGCTGAACAGCAGGACCATCGGCACGACCCCGTTCTCGAGCGCGTGGAAGTACTTGCCGGCAGCGACTTCCAGGTCATAGCTCACCGGCACTTCGACGTCGACCTCGATGGAACCGGTGAAGCTCTTCACCATCACCGCGACGCTGCTGAACTGGAACGGCCGCAGCGTGTCACCCCACCGCGACGGATCGCCGAACAGATGCGTCAGCAGCTCCGCCTCTTCGGGGCCGTAGCGGCGGCGTTGCGGCTCGATGCGGATCTGCACGCGTAACGCCATCGCGTGGATCGACTGGCCGCTGACCTCGGCGATCCGCAGCTTGAACGTCAGCGTCGGTGCGGCGCTGTACCGCATCGGCTGGACGTCCACGACGTCGAAACTCAGCTCAGCCACCGCTCACGACCTCGCTGCGCTCACGCAGATCGGCGAAGAAGCCGTCGATGGCCGCCCATGCCTCGCTGCCGCCGTCGAAGCCACGCCAATGCAGCTTGACCAGGCCGACCAGCTCGTAGCAGACATCGATGGGGACCAAGAAGCATTCGAACGTGTTGTCCAGCTTGTTAAGCAGCAGAGCCTCCACATCCGGCGAGACGGTCGCGAACTCGGTGTTGGCCGCCAGAAGCTCTTCCCAAGCACCCAGCGGCAGCAACGACTCGGTCGCACCGGCGGGACTCGGGTAGAACGCGACCGTCTTGTCCAGCACCGAGTTCCGGAACAGGAAAGCCATCCGCACGGGGATGCCGATGGACTCCCAGACTCCTGCGGCTTGCGTGAAATCCGGGGCGTGCAGGAACCGTTGAGGGACCGCCCGATGCCGTTTGCCACCGGCGCCGGAGTGCGTGAACAGCAGGTAGCAACCCCGGCACGTGCACATGATCACCCGTGACTCCAGGTCGATCACGTGCCCGTGCTCCTCGGAGATCGGGTCGGTGCACATCTCGCACCGCTCGCCCGGCTTGGCACGCGGGGCGGGTTTGAGGAACCGGCGCAGCCCTTCGGTCATGCCGACTCCGCGGGAACGGGGCATTCGAGTGCTTGCAGCGGCAGCAGCGGGCGGCCACCCGCCTCTGCGGCGACGGCGCCGGAGACCTCGATATCCGTGATCTCCGGCGCCGCGTCGTGCACGGCCTTCTCGATCGCGTACTTCACGGTCACCGCCGACGAGGGGCATCCGTCGCAGGTTCCCTTGAGCCGCAGCCGCAGCACCCCGTCGCCGGTGATGCCGAGCAGGTCGACGTCACCGGCATGCGAGCCGAGATACGGCCGCACCTTCTCGAGTGCCGCGGTGACCCGCTCCACAGTGGACCGTGGATGCAGGTCGTGCAGGATGAGCAGGCCGTTCACGTGGTCGTCGGCGACGAGCCGCTCGAGCAGCGGTGCACCGCCGATTTCCACGATCCTGGCCAGGCCGGCGCCGTAGAACTCCATCAGGGTGTGGACCAGGTCCTCGGCCTTGTCCACGTCCTCCATCTCACCGAGCAGCTGTTCGATGCGCTCGCCGACCTGACCGGCGTCCATGGCCTAGACGCCCGTGTTGAACGCGTGCGGGGTGTGCAGTTTCTCCAGCACCTTCCCGTTCCCGGTGTACATGTGCACGCCGCAGGGCAGGCACGGGTCGAAGCTGCGGACCGCGCGCATGATGTCGATGCCCTTGAAGTTCTCCTGCGTGTTCTCCTCGAAGATCGGCGTGTTCTGCACGGCGTCCTCGTACGGGCCCGGCGTGCCGAAGGAGTCGCGGACGCTGCCGTTCCACGGTGTCGGCGGGTACGGATGGTAGTTCGCGATCTTCCCGCCCCTGATCACCATGTGGTGCGACAGCACGCCGCGGACGGCCTCAGTGAAGCCGCAGCTCACGGCCTCGTCGGGGACCTTGAACTGCTCCCACGTCTTCGTGTTGCCCGCGCGCAGCTCGGCGAGCGCCTTCTCCGCCGAGTGCAGTGCGATGCCCGCCGCGTACGCCTGGAAGTACGTCCGCGCCCGGTTGCGCTCGAGCGCGTTGCTCCACTTCGGGATCTTCCACTCGAAGGTCACCTCGGGCTTCAAGGCCGTGCGCGGCAGGTTGATCACCACGCTGTGCCCGGTCGCCTTGACGTAGTCGGTGTCGACGAGACCGGCCAGCGCGGTCGTCCACAGCCGGGCGATCGGGCCGCCGCCGGTGTCGAGCGCGAGGTGGTCCGTGCCGTCGAACCAGCGCGGCGACATCGTCCACGAGTACTTGTCGCCGAAGTCCCGCTTCTGCGGCCGCGGGATGGTGTGCTGGTTCCACGGGTGCCTGCCGTCGACCGGGTTGCCGAGCGGGTCGTGCGTGACGAACTTCTCCTGGCCTTCCCAGTCCTCGTAATAGGAACTGCCGAGCAGGATCCGGATGCCCAGGTTGATGTCGACCAGGCTGGTGGTGACCAGCTTGCCGTCGACCACCACGCCGGGGGTCACGAACATCTTGCGACCCCACATCTCCATGTTCTCGTAGGTGAAGTCGCAGTACTCGGGGTCGTTGAGACTGCCCCAGCAGCCGAGCAGGATCCGGCGCCTGCCGACCTCTTCGTAGCCTGGCAAGGCTTCGTAGAAGAAGTCGAACAAGTCGTCGTGCATCGGGAGGCAGCGCTTCATGAACTCCACGTACCGCATCAAGCGGCTCATGTAGTCCGTGAACAGCTGGATGGTCGCGATGGTGCCGACGCCGCCCGGGTACAAAGTGGACGGATGGACGTGGCGGCCTTCCATCAGGCAGAACATCTCGCGGGTCGAGCGGCTTACCTGCAGCGCCTCGCGGTAGAACTCGCCTTCCAGCGGGTTGAGCGAGCGCATGATGTCGCCGATGGTGCGGTAGCCGTGGTCGGAGGCGTGCGGCGCCTCGGTGCGGTTGGCCAGTTCCAGCACACCCGGGTTGGTCTCGGCGACCATCTTCTCGCAGTAGTCGACCCCGACCAGGTTCTCCTGGAAGATGTTGTGGTCGAACATGTATTCCGCGGACTCGCCGAGGTTGATGATCCACTCGCCCAGATGCGGCGGGCGGACCCCGTAGGCCATGTTCTGGTTGTAGACCGAGCACGTCGCGTGGTTGTCACCGCAGATACCGCAGATCCGGCTGGTGATGAAATGCGCGTCGCGCGGGTCCTTGCCCTTCATGAAAATGCTGTAGCCGCGGAAGACGGACGAGGTCGAGTGGCATTCGACGACCTTCTTCTGCGCCCAGTCGATCTTCGTGTAGATGCCCAGACTGCCGACGATGCGCGTGATCGGGTCCCACGACATCTCGACGAGGTCGTCCTTGGGCTTGGTAGCCATGTCAGTTCCCTTCAGCGCCAGGAAGAGCGGTAGCCGGTGTCGAGTGCTTTACCCTTGTGACGCCACTTGGGTTCCTTGTCCGCCTTGCGTTCGGTGATCTTGCGCAGCCGCCGGATCACCGAGCCGTACGCGCCGCTGGCCAGCGACGAGATGTGCGCGCCGGGCGGCTCGTCCATGAACGGCATGAACTTGTCGGGGAAGCCCGGCATCGTGCAGCCGATGCAGATCCCGCCGACGTTCGGGCAGCCGCCGACGCCGTTGATCCAGCCGCGCTTGGGCACGTTGCACTTCACGACCGGGCCCCAGCAGCCGAGCTTGACCAGGCACTTGGGTGAGTCGTAACTGTCGGCGAACTGGCCCTGCTCGTAGTAGCCCGCGCGGTCGCAGCCCTCGTGCACGGTGGCGCCGAAGAGCCACTGTGGACGGAGGTTGTCGTCGAGCGGGATCATCGGCGCCTGGCCGGATGCCTGATACAGCAGGTAGGTCAGCGTCTCGGAGAAGTTGTCGGGATGCGTGGGGCAGCCGGGGATGCAGACGATCGGGATGCCCGCCGCCGACTTCCAGTTCCAGCCGAGGTAGTCGGGCACGCCCATCGCGCCCGTCGGGTTGCCCTCCATGGCGTGGATGCCGCCGTAACAGGCGCACGTGCCCGCGGCGACCACCGCCAATGCCTTGGGTGTCAGGCGGTCGAGCCAGTCGGAGGTGGTCATCGGCTCGCCGGTGTCGAGGTTGTTGCCGAACCCGCACCAGTAGCCTTCCTTCTTGATGGCCTCGTTCGGGATCGAGCCCTCGATGACGAGCACGAACGGCTCGAGTTCTCCTCTGTCGGCTTTGTGGAACCATTCGATGAACGTGTCCGCGCCCTTGTCCGGCCCGCATTCGAAATCGATCAGCGGCCAGTGCACCTGGATCTTGGGCAGGCCGGGTAGCGCGCCGAGGACGATCTCTTCGATGCTGGGCTGGGTCGCGGCGGTCAAGGCCACCGAGTCACCGTCGCAGGACAGGCCCGCGTTGATCCAGAGGATATGGATCGGTTTCTCTTCCTCTTGGGCATGCTTGGGTTCTGAAGCTGTAGTCACGCTGATCACCCTTGGAGGTCGGCGAGCGCGCTGACGGTGAGCTCCCACAGCGCGTGGTAGAGAGTTGTCTGGGCTTCCTGAACGCGGTGCACCGAAGGAGAAGGCACGACGAACAGGTAGTCGATCGTGTCGAGTTCGGCCATCTTGCCGCCGTCGTAGCCGGAGATCCCGACGGTGACCATGCCGCGCCTGGCGGCTTCGTCGAAGGCGCGCAGCAGGTTCGCGGAGTTGCCGCTGGTGGACAAGCCGATCGCGATGTCACCGGCCCGGCCGAACGCGGCGAGCTGGCGGGCGAACACCACGTCGAACCCGATGTCGTTGGACAGCGCCGTCACCACCGCGATGTCGTTCGTCAGCCCGAACGCGGGCAACGGCCGTGCGTCGCCAGCGGGGCTGAGGAACAGGCTCGCGAGGTCCTGCGCGTCCGTCGAGCTGCCACCGTTGCCGAACGCGAGCAGGCGCCCGCCCGCGGCGAAAGCGCGCGCGAGTTCTCGCGCGCAGTCGTACAGGCGTTCACCGTCGTTGTCCAGCACGGTGCGGCGCAAGGCGATGATCTCGTGTGCCTTGTCCACTGTGGACTGGCGCACCTGCGCCAGCACGGCGTCGAGATCACCGGTTTCGGAATAGAGGAACGGGTAGAGCTCCTCGAGTCCGCTTGCGCCCACGGGAGTGTGTTCCCGTGTCATGGCGCTCAACTCCTAGGTTTCGAGACGCGCGATCGCTTCGCGGGCGTGCACGAGAACGCGGTCGCCGACCCCGGCCGAGACGAGGGCGACACTGACCTCTTCCCTGCCGGAGCCGGTTTCCACGATGGCCAGGTCATCGTCGAGTAGCTCGACCACCGTCACCTCGCAGGCGGTGTCCGAACAGGTGACGCAGACTCTGACGGCGTCATCGGCGTGCATCACGCCACCTCCGGCGACAGCACACCGGGTTGTTCGAAGAACACGTGCACCAGCTCCCACAAAACGTGGTACGTCGTCACGTGTACCTCCTTCACCACCCGTGGATCGGCCGAGCGCGCGACCAGGACGTGGTCCAGGCCCGCGTTCGCGATGAGGCCGCCGTCGCCGCCGGTCAGCGCGACGGTGAGCATGCCGAGCGCGCTCGCGGCCTCGAGGCCCGCGAGCACGTTTTCGCAGTTTCCATCGGTGGAGATGCCCAGAGCGATGTCGACCGGTTCGGCGAGGATGCGGATCTGGTGCGCGAAGACCTCCGCGAGGCCCGCGCGGTTGGCTATACCGGTCAGTGTCGCGATGTCGGCGGTGAGGGAGATCGCGGGCAGTGCCCGTTTCCCCACGATGACCGGGTGCACGAACTCGACGGCGACGTGCTGGGCGTCGGTGCTGGGACCGCCGTTGCCGAAAACGACCAGTTTCCCGCCGCGGTGGAAACGCAGTGCCATCGCGTGACAGGCGCGTGCCACCGGCTCGGCCTGGCCGGCCAAGTCGAGCACAGGTCCTTCTCGCCGGTCGAACAGCGCTTGAACAGCGCTCTGACCAGCAGAAGACCACGCCACGGCGGTCACTTCCTCAGTGGTGGGAGGCAGACACCTCAAGGTAGAACTGTTACCTGGATCACACAACAGCGTGCTTGGTGCTTTCAGCCCATTGCGGCGCGACTGTGACCCAGAGTCGCGATCTTTGCCGCCAAACGAGTCCGGCCTAAACCGATCGGTTACCCGGCCGGGTGGGGCCGGACCAGGTGGATGAGGTCGTGCACGGTGGCGTCGGCCAGCCGGTACCGGACCACACGGCCGGTGCGGTGCGCGGTGACGAGACCGTGCGCGCGCAGCAGGCGCAGTGCCTGGGAGACGGCCGAGTCGGTCATCCCGGCGGTCACCGCGAGATCCGAGACCGAGATCTCCTTGGCGTAGTGGATGCACACGAGCAGGGTGAGCCGGGACGGATCCGCGACAAGAGAGAAGCGTCGCGCCCATTCTTCGACGACACTGCGGTCGCCGAGGCCGTCGAGCGCCGCGTCGACCCGCTCCGGGTCGATCAGCCGCCGCTCGGTGTTCACCGCTGAATGATAGCGATGACGTGCTCGGCCGCCCGGTCCAGCGCGTCGGGGGAGCGGTGGATCCGGCTCAGCAGCAAGGCGCCTTCGAGGTTGTTCATGATGGCGATGGCGAGGTCGCCGGGATCGGGGTGGCCGCGCTCGCGAAGGTTTTTCACCACTAGCTCGTGCCAGGTGGCAAACGCTTGCCTGGCCGCTTCGGTCAGCTTCTCGGACGCGTGCGCCATCTCGAGGGTGATGGTGGCGAGCGGGCAGCCGCCGCGGTAGTCGTCGGCGGCGAGCGCCTGGGCCGCCTTGCCGAACCACCATCGGATCGCGTCCTCGGTGCGCTCGTGCTTCTCGAAAGCGCGCTCGACGGTCTTCGTGACGACCCGCGAGCCGAGCTCGATGGCCGCGACGCCGAGCTCCTCCTTGCCGCCGGGGAAGTGGTGATACGCCGAACCCCACGGCGTGCCCGCCGCTTCGATGAGCCGGCGCCAGGACGTGGCCGGGTAGCCCTCGCGGCGGAAGAGTTCCATCGCGGTGGTGACCATCCGGTCGCGGGTTGTGGAATCCGGCACGTCTCTCAGCTTACCCCTTGACTATGACGATCGTCCTAGCCGATCGTTAGGACGATCGTCATAGAGGGAGTCGACATGGCCGTACGTGAGAAGACCATCACCTGGGAAGACCCGCTGGCCGCCGCCGAGGCGGGCCGGGAGCTGTCCGGGCTGGAGTACATGACCGGCATCGTCGAGGGCCGGTTCCCGCAGCCGCCGATCGCCGCGCACTTCGGCATGACACTGAAGATCATCGGCCCCGGCGACGTCATCTTCGCCGCGACGCCGGACGAGTCGCTGTACAACCCGATCGGCATGGTCCACGGCGGCGTCGCGGCCACCATGCTCGACTCGGCCATCGGCTGCGCCGTCCACACGACACTGCCCGCGGGCGTCGGCTACACCTCGGTGGAGCTGAAGGTCAACTTCCTGCGCGCCATCCACGGCCACACCGGCGAGATCCGCGCGCACGGCTGGGTCGTCAAGCCCGGCTCCCGCATCGCCTTCGCCGAGGCGGACCTGCGCGACGCCGACGGCAAGCTACTCGCGACGGCGTCGAGCACCTGCCTCATCATGAAACCGTGAAGTCACTGTGGGTCTCCATGGAGACCATCCACGACGTCACCTACTTCGCCCCGGAGGCCCGCGCGGCGCACGAGGCGGTGGGGTTGCGCGGTTTCTGGCGCGGCTACGTGGCCATGCGCGCGGCCCCGCTGGGCGAGGCGCCCCTCGGCCTGGTGACCGCAGTGTTCTACAACTTCGCGCCGCGCTTCCTGGCACGGTCGTTGCCGGAGGTCTGGTCGCTCGCCTCGCCCTCGACGGCGCTGGAGGCCCGGCTTTCGGGCGCGCTGGCGGTTTTGGGCTCCTTCGAGGTGCCGGTGCTCGGGACGCTGCGTTCGCTCGTCTCGGCGGTTTCGTGGGCGGGACGGCCCTTGGGCGCCGCCAATGCTGCGCTGCCGTGGCCGTCGGATCCGGTGGGCGCTCTGTGGCACGCGTGCACGGTCCTGCGTGAGCACCGGGGCGACGGCCACAACGCCGTCCTGGCCGCCGAAGGCATCGACGGCGTCGAGGCTCACGTCCTGCGCGACGCCGCCGACGGCTGCCGGGGGATGGTCCAGCCCGCCCGCGGCTGGACGGACGCCGAGTGGGACGCGGCACTCGACCGTCTCACCGCCCGCGGTCTGCTCGCCTCAGGTTCCCTGACACCCGCGGGCATCGCACTGCGCTCCCACATCGAGGCCCGGACCGACACACTCGGCGCGGTCCCCTACGCCTCGATCCCCTTGGCAGACTTGGAAACCCTGGACTCGTTCCTCCGCCCCATCGCCCAGCGCCTGGTCCCCTCGGTGATCCCCCACCCCAACCCCGTCGGCGCCCCGGCGCCATGAGAAGCCCGAAAGTGGCTTTCGTCAGATGCGATCTGACGAAAGCGACTTTCGGGTATTAGACCTGCCAAAAGTGGCTTTCGGGGTATTCGAGGGCGGGATCCCCTCGCTCCAGCCTGACAAGGCTTGCGCGAGTGGTACCTCTGCTCCGTTAGCTGCAGCAGAGGTACCACTCGCACGGGCACAAGTCCCGTGATCCGAGCTTGGTCACGCAGCGAGGGGACCCCCGAGTGCTTACTACGCACTCAAGGGCCCCCTCACTAGACCTGACGAAAGTGGCTTTCGGGCTTTCGTCGGCTACTGGGGTGGGCGGACTCGGCGGGTGCGGATGGCGTCGGGGGAGCCGTAGCGGGTGATGATCGAGGTCAGGAGGGCGTGGGCGGCCGCGACGCGGGTCTCGCCGAAGGCCGTGGTCAGCTCGGCTTCGAGGGCGGACCGGTGCGCGCGGGCCGCTTCGACCGAGGCTTGGCCGTGCGGGGTCAGGTGGAGCAGCTTGGTCCTGGAGTCGTCGGGGGAGGGGCGGCGGACGAGGAGGCCGCGGCGTTCCAGGTCGGCCACCGCCTTCGAGGCCGCCTGCTGGGTGATGCCCATGCGCGAGGCCAGCGCGGTGATCGAGAGCGGGCCGGCGAGGACATGCTGGAACACCACGCCGTCGTTGAAGCGGAGCTCGGTGAAGCCGTCGGCCGCGAGGCGGCGCTGGACCTCGTCGGTCAGTGCCCAGCCCGCGAACAGGGAGACCAGAGACAAGTCGAGGTCTGCCGGGGTAACATCCACAACCATGGTTGTGAATCCTAGCGCAGAACTGCTCGACGACTTCGTCCGTGTCGCTCACCGGATCGTGTGGTGCACGCTGGTCACCGTCGACCGCCGGGGGCGGCCGCGGTCGCGGGTGGTGCATCCGTATTGGGAACGGGACGGCGATCGGATCACCGGATGGGTGTTCAGCAGGCCGACGCCGTTGAAGCTGGCGCATCTCGCGAATCACCCATACGTGTCCTGTTCGTATTGGGATCCGGCGCACGAGATCGCGGTGGCCGAATGCGGCGCGGAGTGGGCGCCGTCGGACAAAGACAAGGTGCGCGCGCTCTTCGGCAATGCCGAACCGCCACTCGGGTACGACGCGGACATGCTCGGACCCGAGGACAGTTACAGCGTACTCAAACTCACCCCGTGGCGACTCAGCACCGCGAAGCACTCCTGGCAAAAAGAGGCTTAACCCGCGCGCCGCTCGAACACGATGTCTTCCGCCGCGCGCAGGCCGACCGAGATCGCGCCGGCCACCACGGCGTCGTCGCCGAGTTCACCTTGGACAATGGTCGGGACCAATGGGGTGAAGGTGTGCAGCGCGCGGTCCATCGGCTCGCGCAGCAGATCGGCGTTGGTGCTCATGCCTCCGCTCAGCACCACCAGTTCCGGGTCGATGACCGCCGCGATGGACGCGACCGTGTAGGCCAAACGGTCCGCTTCGGCTTCGACCGCGCGCTGGGCCAGTTCGTCACCCTCACGGGCCAATCGGAAAACCTCGCGCGCCGATTTCGCCGTGCCCAAGCCGAGTTCGCGTGCCCCGCGCACCACCGACTGCGCCGCCGTCGCCTCTTCGAGGTGGCCGCGCGCGGGCGGTTCGGCCGTGGCGTCGTCGTTCGCGCGCATCTGACCATAAGGCAGGTAACCGATTTCCCCGGCCGCGCCGGTGGCGCCGCGGAAGACTTCGCCGTGCACCATCAGTCCCATGCCGACACCGGTGCCGACGGTGATCGCGGCGAACACGTCGACACCGCGCGCGGCGCCCTGTTCCCATTCGCCCACCGCGGTCAGGTTCGCGTCGTTTTCGATCACGAGATCGGGACCGACGGCCGCTTCGAGTTCGGTGAGCAGCCCGGCCTTGCCCCAGCCGGGCAGGTTCGGCGCGTGCCGGAAGCAGCGGCGGTGCGGGTCGGCGACGCCGGGACTGCCCAGCACCCTGCACACGATGTCGTCCTGCCGCAGGCCCGCGACCTGCACCGTTTCCTCCGCGAGCCGGCCGACCGCGGCGACCAGCGCCACCCCGGAGCGTGCCGAGTTGCGCTCGTCGCGCCGCGCGACGACCGTGCCGCCGAGGTCCGCGACGGCGACCCTGATGTGCTCACGGCCGATGTCGATGCCCAGCACGTAGCCCGCGGTCGGGTCGGCTTCGTACAGCACGGCCGAGCGGCCGGTGCCGGTGGAGGTGTGCCCGGTCGCGCGCGCGAGGCCCGCGGCCTCCAGCGCCAGTAACGCCTGGCTCACCGTGGGTTTCGACAGCCCGGTCTCCTTCGCGACCTGCGGCCGCGTGGACGGACCGTTGCGGCGCAACAGATCCAGCACCGCACGCTGGTTGATCTTGCGCATCCCCGCGGGGGTGCCCACCGGCGGGGTTTCGACGCCAACCACCCAAGCCCCCTCTCTACTCGACTCTCCCTGGCTCAACCCTTACAAACTATCGGCAGCGGGTGAGCAGTGGGTAAGAACATTTACAAAATCCACGTATTTGGTGAGCAACGAAATACTACGGTGTCCTTCCTGGTTGATCCGGTCATGAACACAGCAGTGCGTGGCCGAGTTCGGGTAGAGCAGGGCACCAAACGGGTGCGGGTGGTTTTCGCCGGGCGTGTTGTCGCCGATACCGCCCGGCCGCTGATGGTCTGGGAAGTTCCCTATTTCCCCGCATATTACTTCCCGCTCGAGGATGTCTCCGAGGAAGTCCTGATCCGTGGGAATCTCACGAAACATTCCCCGAGCAGGGGCGACGCGGCGCTCGCGACGGTGCGCGTCGGTGAGCGGGAAGCCGTTGACGCGGCGCAGATCTACGACACGTCCCCGATCGAAGAGCTGACCGGGCATGTCCGGTTCGAGTTCGACGCGATGGACGCGTGGTTCGAAGAAGACGAGGAGATTTTCGTCCATCCCCGCGACCCCGGTGTGCGGGTGGACATCCTCGCCAGTTCGCGGCACGTGCGGATCGAGGTCGACGGGGTCACCGTCGCCGACTCCGTCCGCCCGCGCCTGCTGTTCGAGACCGGGCTCCCCACCCGGTATTACCTGCCCAAGACCGATGTCCGGCTCGATCTGCTGGAGCCGAGCGACACGGTGACCCACTGCCCGTACAAGGGAACGGCCGGTTATCACTCGGTCCGGATCGGTGACGAGCTGCACTGGGATCTGGTCTGGGGCTACGACACGCCGCTGCCCGAGAGCCAGAAGATCATCGGGCTCGTCGCGTTCCTCAACGAAAAGGTCGATGTTTACGTCGACGGCGTGCTGCAGGATCGGCCCAAGAGCAAGTTCGGCTAAGCCTCGGGGATCCAGTTGCCGTGGAAGCCCGCTGGCACCCGCTGTGGCAGGTGGACGGTGGCGACCGGCGGCCCGCTCAGGTTCGCCGGGTCGATGATCACCAGGTCGCTGCCGTCCCTCGCCGCGTCGTAGACGTAGGTCATCAGCCAGCCCTCTTCGCCGTCGCCTGACGGCACGAACACCGCCTCGCCAGGGGTACGGCCCTTGCCGAAGTCGTAGGTCTCGACCGTGCCGCGGTGCAGGTCGAACCGGCGCAGCGTGGTCGGCGCCTCGGCGTCCGGCCCGTTCGTGCCGGTCGCGTGCCCGAAGCGCGAGTCGAGCCCGGCGAGCCGGTCGTCGACGCGCGGGAACTCGCACGGCCCGTCGTCGACCTGCTCCTCGCGCACCGAGCCGGTGGTGAGATCGATGGTCCAGCGCCACAGCAGGGGAGCGGTGTCCGCGTACCCCTTGTGCCACGTGCGTTCCTGCCGGATCACGTACAGCACGATTCGGTCGCCCGATTCGTGGGCGTTGAGCGCGTGGAAGACGTAACACGGGTTGATCGTGAACCAGCGCACCGCGCCCGTCGGATCGTCACGGCGGAGCACGCCGAGGCGCGCGCCGTAGTGGTCGTCCCAGCGGTAAGGCATCTCGCCGCTGCCGGCCAGCGCGCGGTCGAACACCAGCGGCAGGTCCATGAACACCACGTGGTTCGCCGTGAGGTTGAAGTCGTGCATCATCGTCGGCGCGGCGACCTCGATGGGCTGGGACACGACGAGGTTCCCCTCGGCGTCGGCCCGGTGGTAGGTCAGGAACGGCGGCCGCGTGTCGTAGCCGAAGAAGTGGAGTTCCCCGGTGGTCGGGCAGATCTTCGGGTGCGCGGTCATCGGCGTGCACAGCCTGCCGTCGAAGTCGTAGGCGCCGACCGTCTCCAGGTCGTTCGTGACCTCGTAGGGCAGTGAGGACTCGACGAGCGCGAGCGTGCGGCCCGCGTGGTTGATGATGTGCGTGTTCGCGTTGGCGGCGTGCAGGTCCCGGCTGCCGTCGGGACGGTAGAGGGACCGGCCGGAGTCGAGGAAGCTCGCTGTCCGGACCCAGCGGTTGCGGTACCAGGCGGCGCGGCCGTTTTCCAGGCGGACGCCGTGCAGCATGCCCTCGCCGATGAACCAGTGCTTGTTCTCGTCGCGCGGGTTCGGGCCGTTGCGCAGGTACCAGCCGGTGAGCTCCGGCGGGATCGCGCCGGTCACCTCGAGGTCGTACGCGGTCAGCTCGTCGTGCACCGGGGCGTAGTTGCCCTTGCGGTGGAACGTGGTGGTGGCCATGTCCGGAGAGTTCCTTACTGTGCGGTGTGGACGGTCGCCCTGGCGCGGACGATCTTCGGGTAGCGGAGGGTGAACGCGATCGGCACGGCGAACCCGAGCACCTTGATCGTGATGAGCGCGACGGTGGCGTGCGGCGCGTAGGCCAGCAGGATGGCGCCCGCGATCGCGTGGACGGTGAAGCTCGCGGCCCAGACGGCGGTGATGATCACGTTGGTGCGGCGGAAGACCGGGTTGTCCCACAGGTCGCGGGAGACCATCGTGCGGGCGATGCCGAGCGTGAACGGCTTCTTGATCGCGATCGAGAGCCACGCGGTCAGCGCCAGCCAGCCCGACGAGAGCGGATCGACCTGGTCGCGCACCGCGGAATCGGGGAAGGGGAAGGCGAATCCGGCCAGCAGCACGAAGAACCCGAGCGCGCTCAGCTCGATGACCAGGCTGTCCCAGGCTCGTCCGTTCCGGCGCTCCCACACCAGGGTGGCGGCGGAGAGCACGACGCCGACGAGCGCGGAGTAGCGCCAGTCGAACTGGGTCGCGACCACGGCGAAGGCGATCCAGGGAAGAAAGCTGCGCAGGTAGTTCATGATGTCCCCTTGACGTTCCAACTTTGACATGTCGAAGTTAGAGGGTCAGTTCTGCACATGTCAATAGTGGAAGGTAGAGTGTCCGATATGAGCCTTCGTCACGCCGTGCTGGGATTACTCGCGCAGCAGCCGGGAAGTGGTTACGACCTGCTGAAACGCTTCGAGGAGCGGTTCGTCTACGTGTGGCCGGCCACGCAGAGCCAGCTCTACGGCGAACTCGGGAAGATGGAGAAGGCGGGCCTCGTGCGGGTCGCCGCCGAGGGGCCGCGGGGGCGCAAGGAGTACGAGATCACCCCGGAGGGGCATGCCGATCTCCGGCACTGGCTCATCGAGGTGGTCCCCGACGGCACCAAGCGCGATGACCGCCTGCTGCGGGTGTTCTTCCTCAGTGTCCTGTCGCCGGAGGAGGCGCGGACCTATCTCCAGCAGAACCTCGCCGTCTTCGAGGAGCGGCTGGAAGCACTCCGTGAGATCGAGCGCGTGACCGAATGGGGGCCCAACCTCGGCGCGAAGTACGGCCGGATCTCGCTCGAGTTCGGCCTGCGGCAGCTGACCATGCTGCGTGACTGGGCGGAGTGGTCGCTCAAGCAGTTCGACTAGGCGGTTTACACGGGGACCGGAAATGTGTCCCGGCACACATTTTCCGGGGCTCGGTGTCACCTCGTGACAGAGATGCACCGACACGACTACGGAACGTTGACTGCGCCGAATGGCGTGCCTAGCGTGGCTGAACCCCCGACACTGCCGAAAGGGATGTGATGTCCCAACCCACCACGGATCGGCGCCGGTTCCTGACCTTCCTGGTCGCCGCGCCCACGCTCACGCTCGCCACGAAGATCACCGTCGACGCCGTCTCGCCCGACGAGGCCGAAGCCGTCATCCCGACCCTGCCGGGTCCCGCCGAAATCCTCGATCTCGGCGACGTCTTGACGTTGTCGTGCGCGCCGACGGCGAACATGCTCGTGCTCGGTGTGTCCGCCGACGGCAAGGTCCGCCTCGAACTGCCGCGCGCCGAGGTCGGCCAGGGCATCACCACCGCCACCGCGATGCTCGTCGCCGAGGAGATGGACCTCCCGCTGGAGCAGGTCGAGGTGGTGCTGTCCGATGCCAGGCCGGAACTGCTGTTCAACCAGCTCACCGGCGGCTCGAACACGATCCGCTCGGTGTACGGGCCGGTCCGGGCCGCGGCCGCCGCCGCGCGCGCCAGGATGGTCGCCGCCGCCGCGAAGCAGTGGAACGCCGACGCCACCCGATTGTCCACAAGGGATGGTGCGGTGTACGCGCCGGACGGCCGGAAATCGAGCTATGGCGCGCTTTCCGCGCTCGCCGCGCGCACGGACCTGACGGCGAACGCCACGTTGAAGCGCGAAGCCGACTTCAAGCTCGTCGGCACGCCCACCTCGCGCAAGGACGCGCGCGCGATGGTCACCGGACAGCTGCAGTACACGCTCGACCTCGACGTGCCCGGCGCGATGCCGGTGATGGTCCGCCGCCCGCCGAGCATCAACGGCACGGTCAAGACGGTCGACAACGAGGCCGCCGTCCGCGCGATGCCCGGCATCATCGACCTCGCGGTGGTGCCGACCGGGGTCGCGGTGATGGCCGAGACCTTCGGGCAGGCGCTCGACGGCAAGAACGCGCTCGACGTCACCTGGAACCCCGGCACGGTCGACGCCGAGAACAACGCGTCGATCAAGAAGAAGCTGCAGGCCGCCGCGCTGCCGTTCGTGGTGCCGCCGCTGCTCACGCAGTACGTCGACGCCGAGTTCGACTTCGCGTTCGCCAGCCACGCGCCGATGGAGTCGAACTCCGCGGTCGCCGACGTCCGCGACGACCACGCGACCATCTGGGCGGGCTTGAAGTCGCCGATCCTGGCCAAGCAGACCATCGCGCAGGCGATCGGGCTGCCGGAGAACAAGGTCACCGTGCACGTCCAGCAGGGTGGCGGGTCGTTCGGGCGCAGGCTGTTCTTCGACGCCGCGCTGGAGGCCGCGCAGATCTCCAAGGCGATGAAGAAGCCGGTCAGGCTGATGTGGAGCCGCATCGACGACATGCGCCACGGCCGGGCCCGCGCGGCGAGCCACCACAAGATCCGCGCGACCTTCGCGTTGGGGCAGGTGCTGACGTTCGAGCACCGCGTCGCCAGCATCGAAACCGACTGGGGACACGGGCTTGGCGAGATCCTCACCGCGTTCGCCGCGAAGCTGCCCGTCGGCGGGAACCTCAGCTTCGCGCAGACGGTGTTCCTGCTGACCATCAAGTCGCCGTACAACTTCGGCGTCACCACGCAGCTGCTCAACGAGGTGCCGCTGAAGTTCCACACCGGCGCGTGGCGGTCGGTGTATTCGGCGAACACCCGCGGCGCGGAAGAGATCATGGTCGACGAGATCGCCGCGAAGCTCGGTAAGGATCCGGTGGAGTTCCGCAAGGAGTTCATCAAGGTCGACCGCCAGCGCAAGGTGCTCGAGAAGGTCGCCGAACTCGGCGAGTGGGGCAAGGCGATGCCGAAGGGCTTCGCGCAGGGCGTCGCCGTGCACGGCGAGTACAAGTCGTACACCGCGTGCCTGGTCGAAATCGACGCGCGCGACCCGAAGAAGCCCCGGGTCACCAGGGCGACCATCGCGGTCGACGTCGGCAGGCCGGTCAACCCGCGCGGGCTGCAGTCGCAGATGCTCGGCGGGCTCACCGACGCGATCTCGACGACGCTCACCGCGGGGCTGCACATCGACAAGGGCCTGCCGCTGGAAGGCAGCTACTCGCAGTTCCACTACGCGCGGCAGAAGAACTCGCCGCCGAAGGTCGAGGTGTTCGTCATGCCCGCCACCGGCGACGAGCCCGGCGGCGCGGGCGAGCTGGGCCTGCCCGCGCCGGTCGGCGCGATCGCCAACGCGTACGCGCGCGCCACCGGCATCAAGCCGCGCAGCTTCCCGATCAACTTCCCGGTCGACTTCGAACCGTTCCCGCGCTGAGGAGTTTTCCCTTGCCTACCTACACCTTCTCCGTGAACGGGAAGCCCGTCACCGTCGACGCGCCCGCCGACCTGCCGCTGCTGTGGGCGTTGCGCGACAAGCTCAAGGTCCGCGGCCCGAAGTACGGCTGCGGCATCAACGTCTGCAAGGCGTGCACCAGCCATCTGGACGGCGCGGCCATCAATCCTTGCGTGGTCCCGGTTTCCGAGGCCGAGGGCAAGGAGGTCACCACGATCGAGGGGCTCGCGGACGGCGACGTGCTGCACCCGGTCCAGGAAGCCTGGCTGGAACAGGATGTCGCGCAGTGCGGCTACTGCCAGCCCGGCCAGATCATGGCGGCGGTCGCGTTGCTGAAGCAGACCAAGAACCCGACGGACGCGCAGATCGACGCGATCGAGAACGTCTGCCGCTGCGGTTCGTACTTCCGGATCAGGGAGGCGATCAAGAGCGCCGCCGCGAAGATGCGGTAGCAGGTGCGGATCGGCCGGGCGGGCTAACGCCGCATACGCGGAGCGGCTTAGCCTGTTCGGCCGAAGTGGTGTTAAATTCCGACTTCCAGGTACTCGACGAGGAGGACCGAGGAAGCCATGCACTATGTCGACATCGCTCCCGAGGTCGCGGACCTGGCCGCCGAGGTGGAAACCCGGCTGCCCGAGATGATCAAGAACACCGTCGAGCAGATCCTCGACGAGATGCCGGTCTACCACGACGCGCGCTTCGTCACCTACGAGCAGCTGCACGAGTCGGTGCGCGTCAATCTCGGCTTCGTGATGCGGACGCTCACCGGCTCCGGCGCGCCCGATCTTTCGCAGGCGAGCGCGACCGGCCGCGCGCGCGGGCTCCAGTGCGCGCCGCTGCCGGAGTTGCTGCGCGCGTACCGGATCGGGCTGACCGAGGTGTGGCACAAGTTCGTCGAGCTCACCGGCGCACGCCAGGACTTCGACGGTCTCGTCGCGGCGACGACCGCGATCTGGGCACTGGTCGACGACTACGCCGAGGCGCTGACCACGGCCTACCGCGAGGCGACGGCCGAGCTGATGGCCGAACAGCAGAACCGCCGGTCGGCCTTGGTCGAGGCGCTGTTCGCCGGCGGCACCGAGGGCTCGCTGTGGGACATCGCGCGCGTGCTGGACCTTTCGCTGGACGGAACGTTCGTCGTCGTCGCGGCCGAGGCGCCCTCGGTCGGGCAGGAGCCGTTGCCACAGATGGAAGCCCGGCTGCGCGACCGGTGTCACGCCTCGGCCTGGCGGCTGACGCCGGATCTGCAGGTCGGTGTCGTTTCTATGCGGGACCCGCGTGCGTCGCAGGTGCTGATCGAGTTGCTGCGCGAGAACTCCACGGGCCGGATCGGGGTGAGCCCGGTGTTCACCGGGCTGGCCAACACGGCGCGGGCGCTGCATCTCGCGCGGGTGGCGCTGTCGAGTCTCATGCCGGGGTCGTCGGGGATCGTGCAGTTCAACGAGTCGCCGCTCGCGGGGCTGGTCGCGAGCGCGCCGGAGGCCTCGGTGCAGCTCGCGCATCACGTGCTGCGGCCGATCCTGGACCTGCCGGGGGACGACCGGAACGTGCTGCTGCTGACCTTGCGGGCGTGGTTCGAGCAGCAAGGGTCGACGAAGCTGACGTCCGAGCGGATGTTCTGTCACCCCAACACGATCCGGCACCGCTTGAAGCGGATCGCCGAAGAGCTGGGCCGGTCTTTGACGGACCCGGCCGACATCGCCGAACTCGGGGCGGCCCTGCGTGCGCTGCACATGTTCCCCGAGACCGCGCACCTGCCCTCGCCCGGCCGCCGCTCGTAGAGGTCGTGAGTGTTCCGGCCGGTTCTAACCGGCCTAAACACTCACGACCCGGGGTGTGGTCCGGCTTGGGTGAGGGAGGCCCTCACTCAGCCGACCAAGGCTCGTGAGCGTTGCGGGGTGAGTGCGTTTTGCGTCGTCTAGCGCCGCAAAGGGCACTCACTCCTCCCACGTGGCCGGGGTCGTGAGCGTTGCGGGCGGTTAGAACCGCCCGCAACGCTCACGAGCCCTTAGCCGCGGACAAGCGCTCCTCCGCCCTTGGGGCTGCCCCGCCCTAGGGGCATGCCGAAACGTATGAAGGGAGCCTTCATCCAGCTATGGCTGATGAAGGGAGCCTTCATACGCGTTGGGCTGTATGAGGGGAGCCTTCATCCAGCTATGCGTGATGAAGGGAGCCTTCATCCAGCTCGGGGTGGATGAGGGGAGCCTTCATCCAGCGCCAACCGTATGAAGGGAGCCTTCATACAGGCGCCGGGTGTACACGTCGCCCGTTCGTGGATGGTTGGTTGACACAGCGCGTCTCCGTGTCTACCGTCGATACACGAGTCGGAGTGGTGTAAGCACGAGGAGGTGCTCATGACGTCGATCGAGAACGCGGTCCCCGAGCAGGCGACCTGGCGGGACGGCAAGCGTTACGCCTGGTTGCTCGGCCTGATCATCCCGACCGCGCCCTTCCTGGCCTGGGGACTCGTGTCCGCCACCGGGCTCGGGCTGTTCTGGTGGGCGGGCCCGATCATCGTCTTCGGCCTCATCCCGCTGATCGACCTGCTGGTCGGCACCGACGCGGAGAACCCGCCGGACAGCCTCATCGACTGGCTCGAGAACGACCGCTACTACCGCTGGGTCACGTACCTCTACCTGCCGATCCAATACGTCTCGCTGGCCGTCGCGTGCTGGCTGTGGACGACGCATCCGATGTCCATTGTGGACAAGATCGGGCTGGCGATCACGGTCGGCATCGTCGCGGGCATCGGCATCAACACCGCGCACGAGCTGGGGCACAAGAAAGACCAGCTCGAACGGTGGCTGTCGAAGATCGCACTGGCGCAGTCGGCGTACGGCCACTTCTTCATCGAGCACAACCGCGGGCACCACGTCCGCGTCGCGACTCCGGAGGACCCGGCCAGCTCGCGGTTCGGCGAGACGTTCTGGGGCTTCCTGCCCCGCTCGGTCATCGGGAGCCTGAAATCCGCCTGGGGACTGGAAAAGGCGCGCCTCGCGCGGATGAACAAGAGCCCGTGGACGCTGCGCAACGATGTGCTCAACGCGTGGGCGATGACCGTGGTGCTCTTCGGCGCGCTGGTCGCCTTCTATGGCGTGGAAGTGTTGCCGTACCTGCTGATCCAGGCCGTGTTCGGGTTCTCGCTGCTGGAGGCCGTGAACTACCTGGAGCACTACGGGCTCATGCGGCAGAAGGAGCCGCGCGGGCGGTACGAGCGGCCGGCGCCGCGGCACAGCTGGAACAGCAACAACGTGTGCACCAACGTCTTCCTCTACCACCTGCAGCGGCACAGTGATCACCACGCCAACCCGACCCGGCGCTACCAGGCGTTGCGGCACTTCGAGCAGGCGCCGCAGCTGCCCGCCGGGTACGCGTCGATGATCGTGTTCGCCTATCTGCCGCCGGTGTGGCGCAAGGTGATGGACAAGCGCGTGCTCGCGCACTACGAGGGCGACATCACGCTCGCCAACGTCAATCCGCGCAACCGCGCCAAGATCCTGGCCAGGTACGGGGCATGAGCAGGTTCCGGTGCCCGGTCTGCGAGTACGTCTACGACGAGACGGCGGGCGCGCCGCGTGAAGGTTTCCCGGCCGGCACCGAGTGGGGCGCCGTGCCCGACGACTGGTGCTGCCCGGACTGCGGGGTCAGGGAGAAGATCGATTTCGAGGAGGTCGTGGCATGAAGGTCTACCGCTGTGAGGTCTGCGGGTTCGAGTACGACGAGGCGCTCGGCTGGCCGGAGGAGGACATCGCGCCCGGCACCAAGTGGGACGACATCCCGGACGACTGGTCGTGCCCCGACTGCGGCGCCGCGAAGGCCGACTTCGTGATGGTCGAGGTCGAACGGGCGTGAGCGCCCTGATCGTGTCCACCTCGTTGACACGCACTAGGGGTGCTGACAACGTGGTGGACATGGCACCCCGGGTCCCGTACGCCGAAGCCGCGAAGGTGCTCCTTCGCGACACGCTGCTCAACGCGGCGTCCGATCTCCTGCGCGAGAAGTCGTGGCAGGACCTCAAGATGGGCGACATCGCCACGGCGGCCGGGGTCAGCAGGCAGACGCTGTACAAGGAGTTCCGCTCGCGCCAGCTGTTCGCCGAGGCGTACATCCTGCGTGAGACCGAGGTGTTCCTCGCCGCCGTCGAAGAGGCGATCGTCGCGCACGTGGCCGAGCCCCGCGAGGCGCTCGCGGCCGCGCTGGAGGTCTTCCTGACCGCGGCCGCCGAGGAACCGCTGATCAAGGCGATCGTGGCGGGCGACGACAGCGACGGCCTGCTGTCCACGGTCACCAACCACGCGGGCCCGATCCTGCACGGCTCGACCGTCCGGCTGACCGAGATGCTGGTCAAGCAGTGGCCGGACACCGATCACGAGGCGCTGAACCGGATTTCGCGCTACCTCGTCCGGCTCGCCGTCAGCTACGCGGCTTCGCCAGACGGCACCCCCGCCGAGATCGCGCGCGAGACCGTCACGGTGCTCGGCCCCTACCTCGACGAGGTGCTCGGCGGCTGACAACGTCGTTCTTTGGTCGGACGACGGGCCTTCCGTCCGCTGCTAGCGTCAGCGGCCTGGAGGTGTCGCATGCGCATCCGCATGATCTTTTCGGCCGTACTGGCACTGTCGCTCGCGGCGGTGGTCCCCGCGCAGGCGTCGGGTGGCACGCCCGACGACCAGCCGCTGCCCGGCTACACGATCGTCAACCCGCCGCTCGCGCCCGCGACCGTGGGCGGCCAGCCGACCCGCGTGCTGCAGGGCGTGCACGGGCACGCCGCGTACGACATCGAAGTGCCGCCACAGTGGAACGGCAAGCTGACGATGTGGGCGCACGGCTATCGCGGGCAGGGCAAGGTGCTGACCGTCGAACCGCCGGGCGCCGGGTTGCGGCAGCGCCTGCTGGACCAGGGTTTCGCGTGGGCGGCCTCGTCGTACTACGACAACGGCTACGACGTGAAAGCGGGCGTGACGACAACGCGCGAGCTGGCGTCGCTGTTCGGCAAGCTGGTGAAACGGCCGAAGCAGGTGTTCATCGCCGGAGCTTCGATGGGCGGGCACGTCGTCGGCCGGTCGATCGAGGAGTACCCGGGCTTCTACGCCGGCGCGCTGCCGATGTGCGGCGTGCTCGGCGACCAGGCGCTGTTCGACTTCTTCACCGATTACAACCTGGTCGCGCAGGATCTTTCAGGCGTGACCGCGTATCCGGTGCCCGCCGACTACGAGACCACCGCGGTGCCGAAGATCGAGCAGACGCTCGGGCTCAACGGGACGCTGACCGATCGCGGCGCGCAGCTGCGGGCGATCACCGTCGAGCGATCCGGCGGGCCGAGGCCGGGCGCGGACGCTTCTTTCCAGCTGTGGAAGCACTTCCTGTTCACGATCGCGGTGCCGACCGGCGGTGACAGCCTGCCAGAGAACCCGGCGCAGCTGGCGACGAACGTGTTCACCCGGTACACCCCGAACACGCCGGTCGACGTCAACCGGACCGTCCGCCGGGTGCCGCCCGAGAACCTCTGGGCCAGGTTCAACCCCGCGCTGACCCAGATTCCGCGCATCGCCGGGACGCCGACCGCGCCGGTGCTGAGCCTGCACGGGCTCGGTGACATGTTCGTCCCGTTCTCGATGGAACAGCTTTACCGGGATGACGTCGCGCGGCACGGCCGCACGGGTTCGCTGGTGCAGCGGGCGATCCGCACGGGTAATCACTGCGAGTTCAGCAACGCCGAGGTCGGTGCGGCCTGGGACGACCTGCGCGCGTGGGTCGAAACCGGCAAGCGCCCGGCGGGTGACGTCGTCAACGACCGGCGCGTCGTGGCCGCGCCCGACTACGGCTGCAAGTTCACCGACAAGGCGGCGACCGGCGGGACGCGGGGTCTGTTCCCCAAGTGTGGCTAGAAACGGGATAAAGCCCGCTTTATCTCGGAACGGGATAAAGCGGGCTTTATCCCGGGAAAAGCACCCGGGATAAAGCCCGCTTTATCCCCGGGCCTCAGGCGTCGGTCGACTTCTTCCAGAGGTTGATGTCGCCCTCGGTGGCGTACTGGTCGATGTCGCGGAGCTCCTCGGCGGTGAAGTCGAGGTTGGCCAGCGCGCCGACGTTGTCCTCGAGCTGCTTGACGCTGCTCGCGCCGATGAGCACCGAGGTCATGCGCGGGTCACGCAGGCCCCACGCCAGCGCGAGCTGCGCGAGGGACTGGCCGCGGCGCTGGGCGATCTCGTTGAGCGCGCGGACCTTCGCGAGCGCGGTCTCGTCGATCGTGGTCGGATTGAGCGACTTGCCTTGCGCCGCGCGCGAGTCCGACGGCACGCCGTCGAGGTACCGGCTGGTCAGCAGGCCCTGCGCGAGCGGGGAGAACGCGATGCAGCCCGCGCCCTCGGCTTCGAGGGTGTCGAGCAGCCGGTCCTCTTCGGTCCAGCGGTTGAACATCGAGTACGACGGCTGGTGGATGAGCAGGGGAGTGCCCAGCTCACGCAGCAGCCGCGCGGCCTCGCGGGTCTTCTCCGACGAGTACGAGGAAATGCCCACGTACAGCGCCTTGCCGGAGCGGACCGCGGTGTCGAGCGCGCCGACGGTCTCCTCCAGCGGGGTCTCCGGGTCGAACCGGTGCGAGTAGAAGATGTCGACGTAGTCCAGGCCGAGCCTGCCCAGCGACTGGTCGAGCGAGGCCAGCAGGTACTTGCGCGAGCCCCACTCGCCGTACGGGCCCGGCCACATGTCGTAGCCGGCCTTCGACGACACGATCAGCTCGTCGCGGTACGGCTTGAAGTCGTCGGCGAGCATGCGCCCGAAGTTCGTCTCGGCCGAGCCGTACGGCGGGCCGTAGTTGTTGGCCAGGTCGAAGTGGGTGATCCCGAGGTCGAACGCGCGCCTGGCGATGGCGCGCTGGGTGTCGAACGGCTTGTCGTGGCCGAAGTTGTGCCACAGGCCGAGTGAGATGGCGGGGAGCTTCAGTCCGCTCCGGCCGCAGCGCCGGTAGGGGAACGAGTCGTATCGGCTGGTCGCCGCAACGTAGGTCACGATTCGGGATACTAGCTGGTCATCCGAGCTTTGAGTGCTTCGACGCCGTCCCCGGAAAGATCAGGAAGCGCGCCTTCGACGCGGCCCGCGGCCAGCAGCAGGATGGCGCGCAACGGACCCTCGACGAGTTCGCCGTCGCCACCGGACCAGTCGGCGTCGGTGGTCTTGAGCCGCAGGCCGCGCAGCTTCTTCTTGGCGTGGAACGGGAAGCCGATCGTCCACACGCGCTCCAGCGCGACCAGCCCGGCCGCGGCCGGTATCGCGCGCTCGCGGCCGAGCGGGACCATGATGTCCTGGCCGTGCACCAGGATGTCGAGCAGCGGCTCGGTCGGCTTGGTGCCCGGCGCTCGCTTGCGTGATCCGATCATTGACCGCAATTCGGTCACCAGTCGCGCGTTGGTGTGCCGCCCGGCGACGTCGGCGGTGATGTTCACGATCATCCGGTCGAAGTCGCCGCGGGCGCGCACGGCCTCGGCAACGGACCGGCCGACGCTCATCAGCTTCAGTATCGACAGATGCGCGACGACGTCGCGGACGAGCCACTTGTCGCAGAGGCTCTGCCGGTTCCATTCCTCTTCGGACAGTTCGGTCAGCTGGTCGGCGAGCGTGGCCCGCTCGTGGTCGACCTCGCGCCAGTAGCCGGTCATGACTGCTCCTTGGTCTTGAGTGCCGCGGCGCCGTCGCCGGACAACCGGGGGAGTGCGATCCCGGTCCGTCCCGAGATCAGCAGCAGGAGGTCCTCGATGGGACCCTCGATCAGCTCGCCGTCACCTTCCGACCAGCTGACGTCGACCGCGTTGAGCCGGAAACCCTTCAGGTTTTTCTTGGCGTTGAACGGAAATCCCATCGACCAGATGCGCTCGGCCGCCTTCAGCGCGGCAGGCGGCGGCATCGTCCGCGTCCGGCCGAGCGGGCGCATGATGTCCTGGGCGTGCAGCAGGATCTCGAACAGCGGCTCACTCGGCTTGGTCAGCGGAGCCAGCTTGCGCGAGCCCACGATGGCGCGCAGCCCGGCGACGAGTTCGGCGTTGCTCAGCGGCGCGGCCTCCTTGAGCGCCGACTCGTGGGTCATCCGGTCGAAGTCGCCCCTGGCCTTGATCAGTCCGCGGATCATCTCGCCCCAGGTCTCCCGCGTCGGATACGTCAGATGCGCGACGACCTCGCGCGCCGTCCAGCCCGCGCAGAGCGAAGGGGTCTTCCACTCCGCCTCGGTCAGGTCGTCCAGCTGGTCGGCGAGGCTCGCGCGCTCGCTGTCGATGTCGCCCCAGTACTCGGTCACCGGCGTGCTCCTTGGATTTAGTAAGGCTGCCTGAATATAATGCTCCCTGAAGAGTACGAGGAGGACGCGTGGAAGACAACACCCCGGCGCTGCTCTACCTGGCCTACCTGCGGCTGTCGGAGGAGATCAACGAAGCGGGCAAGGCGGCCGACCCCGACGTCCGGCCCGCGCACGCGACCGTGTTCATCAACATGGAGCACGAGGGCATCCGGCTCACCAGGCTCGCCGAGAAGGCGGTGATGACCCCGCAGGCCATGGGTGAGCTGGTCGACGACCTGGAGAAGCTCGGCTACGTGCGCCGCATCCCCGACCCCGGCGACCGGCGCGCCAAGCTCATCGTCTTCACCGAGCGGGGCGAGCGCGCGGTCGAGACCGCGTTCACCCTGATCGGCGAGCTGGAGCGGAAACTGCGCGACTTCATCGGCGTCGAGACCCTGGAGCAAATGCACCGCGCGCTGCGCAAGATCATCGACGAGTACTGAGGTAGAAGGTCAGCGCGATCATCGAGCTGCCGTCGGGGATTTCGCCGTCCTGGATCAGCGCGCGAACCTCCGGCCAGGTGAACCAGCCGAGCTCCGCGGTCTCGCTCCGGTCGGCCTCGCCTTGCTTGACGGCGCCGCCGCAGACGAACAGCTGGAACTGGTGCGTGCTGATCCCCGCGAGTGGATAGTGCGTGAACAGATGCTCGACGGAGGAGACCGCGTAACCGGTCTCCTCCAATGCCTCACGCCGGACAGCCACCATCGGTGTCTCGTCCTCGTCGCACCAGCCCGCCGGGATTTCCCAGCCCGACCTGCCGATGGTGAACCGGTGCCGACGCGTCAAGAGAACGCGATCGTCCTCGACGATCACGGCGCCGACGGAAGGGCGGTCGAACCGGATCACGTGGTGGCCGAACCGTCTCCCGCCGGGGATTTCGACGTCGTCGAGATCGAGGTTGACCCACGGCGAGGCGTAGATCCTTTGTGAGCCGTGCACCGTCCAGCGAGTCGCATCCTCCTGCATGGTCCCGATTCTTACCAGGCGCCGACTTCTCGTAGCGTCACTTCACGCCCGGCGAACTCACGATGGAACCCGCGGACGAGTTCGGCCGACGAAATGTCTTCGTCCGCCAGTGCGCGCGGCAGGCTTTCCGCGATCGACTCGACCAGCCCGATGATGTCTTCTTTCCGCTGGTGCAAGGTCAAGGCGACCCGGATGCCCGAGCGCTTCGGCGGCACGGCCGGGTAGCTCGCGCAGTTGACGAGGAAACCCGCCTTCTGGAGCCGTTCCGCCAAGTTGATGGCCGAGGCCGTGTCGCCCGCCGCCACGTACCGGATCGGCGTCTCGTTCTCGAACACCAGCGGCAGCCCACGCCGCGCGGCTTCGGTGTTGAAGAACCGGATCGCGTCCCGCAGCCGGGTCTGGCGGCCGATGATCTCGCCGGAAAGATGCAGTTCGGCGGAGGCGCGGATGGCCGCGAGCATGGGTGGCTGCACCGGGCCGGAGAAGATCATCGGCCAGCCATAGGAGAACACCTGATCCCGCATCGCCTGGTCGGGAAACGCGATCGCGCCGCCCGCCGCGCCGAAGGACTTGTTCAGTGACGCGGTCACCACGGTGCGGTCCAGTGCGGACCGGCTGAGGTGTTCGAGCACATGGCCGCGGCCGTGCGTGCCGGTCCACGAAACCGAGTGGGCGTCGTCGAGCAGGAGCCAGAGGTCAGGGTGTTCGGCCACGAGGCGGTTCAGGCCGTCGATCGGCGCGAAGTCGCCGAACATGCTGTAGAGGCCGTCGGCGAGGTACCAGACGCGGCGGTACCGGCCGGCGGCCTCGGTGAGTTTCCTGCTCAGCGCCGCGATGTTGCTGTGCGGCACGACCTGCACCTCGCTGCCTTGTCCCCGGGCGATCATGGTCGCCATCTGGACGCTGCGGTGTGCCTGCGCGTCGATCAGGATCAGGTCGCGGTCGGTCGTCAGCGTGCAGATGGCGGCCATGTTCGCCATGCTCGTGCTGGAAGTGACCAGCGCCGGGCGCCCGAACAGCTCGCTCAGCGCGGCTTCCGTCGCGGGGTAGTCGGGGGACGAGACATAGGCCCTGGTCGCCGAGAACTGCGTGCCATAGCGCTGAACCGCCTCGATCACCGCGGCCTTGAGCGAGGGATGGGTTTCCAGCCCGGTGTAACCACAGGAGCCGAAGTTGACCATCCGGGTGCCGTTGACGGTGACGATGCGGCCGTCCAGCCGCTCGTCTTCGGCCGTCGCGTGCAGGAGGCCGAGGCGCTCGGCGCGCTCGAAACCGTCGATGACCGTCATGACGCCAAGCTAGACCGAACGGGTGAGGCTTTCCTTGCCCGAAAGGGCGGGCTTCGGGGCCATGATGCCCGAAAGAAACTCTAAGCTCGGGGGCATGAAACCGTTCCGGTTCGGCATCGTCGGGCATGGCTGGCGCGCGGACTTCTATCTCCGGATCGCGCGTGCGCTGCCGGAGCGGTTCACCGTCGTCGGCATGGTCACGCGCACGGCCGAGCGCGGCGCCGAACTCGAACAGGCCTGGGGCGTGCCCACTTTCCGGGATATCGACGGCCTGCTCACACGGAACCCGGACTTCGTCGTGACCTCCGTGCCCCGCGACGCCAATCCCGCGGTCGTGACCGAATTGGTCCGGAACGGCTTGCCCGTGCTCTCCGAGACTCCGCCGGCGCGCGACCGCGAGGAACTGCGCAAGCTTTGGGCAGAGGTTGGCGCGTCAGGGCTCGTGCAGGTGGCCGAGCAGTATCGCTTTCAGCCGATGCACGCCGTCAGGGAAAGCTTGGCGCGCAACGGAACTCTCGGCACGGTCACCGGTGCGCAGGTGTCGTCGACGCACGATTACCACGCCGTCGCGCTCATGCGCGGGCTGCTCGGCGTCGGGTTCGCGCCCGTGACCGTGAGCGCGCGTCGGTTCGCGGCGCCGCTGGTGAAAGGCCCGGATCGGTCCGGCTGGCCGGACCATGAGGAGGTCACCACCGCGCACCGGGTGGTCGCCACGCTCGACTTCGGCGACGGCAAGATCGGGCTCTACGACTTCACCGACGGGCAGTGGTGGCATCCACTGAGGACACATCGGCACGTCGTCAGCGGGACGCACGGCGAGATCGTCGACGATGTCGTGCACCGGATGACCGCGCGGAGCCGGATCGAGCGCAGGCAGACCGGAATGGACAGTAACCTCGAAGGTCACGCGCTCGACACGCTGAGTCTCGACGGTGAGGTCTGCTGGCGCAATCCTTATTTCCCCGCAAGACTTTCCGATGAAGAGATCGCCATCGCGAGCATGCTCGAACAGATCGGGAACCAGCCGTACCCGCTCGCCGAGGCTTCCCAGGATCACCTGATCGCGTTGGCCATCAAGGAATCCTGGGAAACGGGCAAGCTGGTCACCACCACTCGGGAGGCGTGGGCTAGCGAACCGCTTGCAGGGAAAGGCGATTCAGGGCCGCTTCCAGTCCATTGAGGACGGCGTTGCAGTCGCGGCGCAGGGTTTCCGCGTCGTTCGCGGTCACCAGGAACACGCCGAGCCAGTTGCGGGAGCCGCC
The DNA here is from genome assembly GCF_900107045.1 of Amycolatopsis xylanica. Classification (GTDB taxonomy): domain Bacteria; phylum Actinomycetota; class Actinomycetes; order Mycobacteriales; family Pseudonocardiaceae; genus Amycolatopsis; species Amycolatopsis xylanica. Next base: position 118,773 of record NZ_FNON01000004.1, on the reverse strand, counting down.
CGACTGATCGTAGGGCGGGACCGGCTGGCCGGTGGGCATGGCGAACGCCTTCGACTCCTCGATGGTGCTGCCCGGCGACAGGATACGGCTCCAGTCGACGGCGGCCGGGTTCCACAAAGGCGTTGACCGCCAAGGGTTTCCGGCGGCATCGGTGGGGATCACCGCGACCGACGCCGCCGCGCGCGTGCCCTCGACGAGCATGCGTGACGGGTAGTCGACGTCCTCGCCGAGCAGCTGGCGGGTGAGCATGCCGATCACGTCGAGGCCGTAGACGGTCTCGATCTCCTCGGTGATCAGCACGCCGCCGAACCGCGCGCCCGTCTCGATCAGCATCGGGCCTTCGCGAGTGAGCTTGAGTTCGGTGTGCGTGCCGCAGGTGTCGAGGCCGAGCGCGTCGACGGCTTGGCGTGAGACCTCTTCGAGCTGACGCTGCAGGTCGACCGGCAGCGCGCACGGCGCGGTGCTCGCGACCTCGGTGAACGGCGGGATCGCCGGTAGCCGCCCGGTGATGCACAGCGAGTGATAGACCCCGTCCGCGACGATGCCTTCGACGCTGACGTAGTCGCCGTAGCCCGCGTCCGGGTACCAGCCCTCGGTGGAGCTGTCGATGATCTCCTCGACCAGCAGGTCGCCGTCCGTGCCCGACTGGTACAGCTCGTTCATGCCGACCTCGCTGCCCTTCTGCAGCGCCTGGGCGACCTCGGCCCACGCCGGACCGGCCTCGCTGGGCTCGGTGAGCACCAGCTGGGCGACCGAGCCCGCACCCCAGGCTGGCTTGAGCAGCATCGGCGCACGCAACGTCTCCAAGGCGTCGCGGAGGTCGTTTTCGCTGGTGACGCGCCGGAAATCGGGGATCGGGGAGCCCGCGGCCGCCCAGGCTTCGCGCATCAGCCGTTTGTCGCGAGCCTTCACCAGGTTCGGCCCTGCGCCGCGCAGGCCGAGCTTGGCGGCGACCCGCGAGACCATCAGCACGGCGAACTCGGACAGTGTGAGGATCGCGTCCGCGCCGAGCTCCCGCGCGAACTCGGCGACGTAGTCGACGAGCGCGTCACCGCGCAGGTCGGTCCGGCGCTCGGTGATGCTGGTGCACGCGGGGCGCCAGTCGTCCTCGCCCGCTTCCGGCATCGGGCTCAGCGCGAGCACGTGGAGTTCGCCGCAGGCGGCGATGCGCGGGAACGCGTACTCCAGCGGCGCGCCACCTCTGACATAGAGGTAGAGGATCTTGCTCATCATGTTCCCTTCAAGCTCGGCACGCGTTGCTGTCGTTTGACCAGATAGATCAAGGAGACGAGTGCGCCCATCAAGACGGCGGTGCCGATGGCCACGAGAATGAGGAACTCGTTCATCTTCCCGGCGGACAGGTAGCTGCCGAGCGCCAGGATGACCAGTGCGCACACCGCGCGGTCGATCAGTGATTCGAGCGAGAGCAGGGTGGCGCGGCAGCGTGGGTCGGTGATCGCGTTGTTGATCAGCTGGCGTTGGATCGGGAACGCCAGGCCGCTGGAGAACGAGAACACGCACAGGCACGCGATCGTCGCCGCGAGCCCGGCCGGGACCACGAGCGCCAGGCAGCCGCCCATGATCAGGGTCAGCGCGAAGATCGCCCGGATGTCGCCGAGATAGCGCCTCGGCCACGACGGCCGCGCCGCGCCGAGCGCCTCGAACACCGTCGTGCCGGCCATCACCAGGCCGAACGCGGCCACCGGCAGCTGCTTCGAGTCGAGGATCGGCTGGAACAGGTTGCTCTGCAGGATCCGGACCAGTGTGAACACCGCGACGCCTTGCACCATCAGCAGGATCAGCATCCGCGACTTGCGCAGCAGCACCCAGGACGGCCCGAGCGAACCCCATTTCTCGGCCTTCTCGTGCGGCTGGTCGCCGGGCAGCGGTGGCAGCCGCATCGCGACGACCGCGGCGACGCCGACACTGAGCGCCGAAAGCAGATACGGCGACGGCATGTACCACTGCATCAGCAGACCGGCGGCAGGGAGGCAGACGATCCGGCCGACCAGGCTGTACGCCCGCGCGCCGCCCTCGGCCTGGCGATAACGGTCGTCGGCGCCCCGGCGGTGCAGATATTCGTACAGGTACGCGCTTCCCGCGCCGGAGGTCAGTGAATAAGCGACAGCGGTCAGCAGGAAATGCGACAGGAAACCGAAGTAGGACGGCCACAGCACCGGCGCCAGATTCGCGAGCAGGAGCGTTCCGGCGCCCGCGACGAGAAATTTCCGGTAGTCGAACCGGTCGGCCAGCACACTCGCGGGGATGTCCAGCAGCAGGAACGCGACGTAGTAGATGCTCTGGATGCCGAAGATCTCGCCGTCGGAAAGCCCGACCTGCCGCTGGTACAGGTAGAAGATGGGCAGCCACCACAGCAGCCCGTTGAACAGGGAGAAGGTCTTGTAGAGCCGGATCACCCGGCTGACGTCGGTCACCCCGCGTACGGGCGTAGCTGGAGCAGGTACACCGTCTTCGCGTCCGCCGCCCACTCGATGTCGACCGGGCTGCCGAAGGTGTAGTCGGGCGCGAAATGCGACTGCAGCAGGCGGCCCGCGAGCGCGAGCTTCTGCAGCTGGTCCTTGGCCGCGGTGTCGAGGTCGACGCCCGCCGCGCCGAGCGAGACCGTGCGGCCACCGCCCTCGACCGTGTTGTAGAGGTACTGCAACGGGACGGTGTTGCCCTCCATCACGTCGGTGACCTTCGGCGTGGCGTTGAGGTAGACGTTGCGGAAGTCGCTCTGCGCCATGGGATTGCTGGTGACCAGCACGCCACCGAGGTCGGCGGCGACCTGCTCCTGGATGATCACGCCCATGTAGCAGTCGTCGAGCGAGATGCCCGCCTGCTCGCGCAGCCGCACGCTGCGCGCGGACACCAGCGAGGCCCAGACCTCCTTGATGCTGTCGACGATGGTGAGCGCGGTGCTGACGTGGTTGATCGACTCGTAGATGCCCGCCGCGGAGAAGCCCGCGAGATCTTCGGCGTTCGACGAGCTGCGCACGACGAAGGTGCTGGTGCCGGACAGGTGCTCGATGATCGCGTCGTCGATCTCTTTGAGGATCGGCTGCGGGATCTTGGCGCCCCGGATGAGCCGCTGCAGCTGCACGCACAGCGCGTCGACCTCGCGGGCGCCGAGTTCGAGCGCCATCTTGAGCTTGCCGATGGCCTGCTGGATGCTCGGCGAGGACTCCAGGAACCGTTGGTGCAGCGAGAAAGGAAGCGCTATCCCGCGTGGCACGCTGAGATGGTCGGCGAACAGCTTGGCCGCGGCGGCCGCCATCGCGGTCGCGTCGTCGGGGTCGGCGACGCCGAGCTGCTTCGCGAGGTAGCCCAGCAGGTTCTTCCGTGGCGGGCGCGGGATGCGGTAGAAGCCGAACAGCCGGTTGGAGCCGTGCTCCATCACCTCGAACAGCTCGCCGAGGTTGGCCGCCTTGGTGCCGTAGCGGTACGCGTCGGCCCAGCGCAGGCCGGACAGTGGCACGATCGGGCTCTCGGTGACCTCGGGGCGTTCCAGCACCACCTGGCTGGCGACCCACGACGGGTGATTGTCCGCTTCGGACGGCCGCTCGATGCGCTGGAGGCCGATCGCGGTCTCCGCGCCGTCCACTGTGTACTCGACCCACTGGCCGTCGAGGCCATCGGCCATCTCGAACACGCCGAGCTGGACCGCGTTGGGGATCTGCCAGCCCGCCGCCAGGATGTTGGTGTGGGACAGCGGGGTGGTGTGCTCGGCGTTGATGATCCCGGCGAGGCGGGGGATGTCGTCCGGCACCCGGTGCATGGCGATGATGTCGTGCCACTGCAAGGGATCCGTGGTCTCGCGGTAGTCCTGCTCGGTCTGGAACAGCCGCAGCCTGCCCCAGGTCTTGCCGGGGTTCAGTGCGACGAACGGCGCGGAGGAGAACAGCTCGTGCGCGAGGATGCGGGGCAGTTCGGCCGCCGGGATCTGCTCGACGTACCCCTCTTGCAGATGATTGGCCGGCTTGAGCAGCAGCGGTAATGCCTGGTCGACGTGGTCGCGGACGAAATTGTAGAAGAACTGCAGCATCTCGGCGGTCATGGTGTCCGCTTCGACGGTTTCCAGCGAGAAGAACCGCGGTTCCTGGTTCACCTCGGGATCGGGCAGCTTGTGCAGCGAGAGAATACCGAGGCAGAATCGGCGGTCCGGTTTGTTGTAGACCTCGTAGTTGAACGAGTCGAGCGAATTCTCCAATTCCATCATCGGAATTCCAAGAATATGCCGCGCGATGTATTTCACGTGGAAGAGATCATGCGCGCTGTTGATGAAGTGGATCTTCGAGGTCTCTCTGTCCACCACCAGCTTGACGTACGGGTAGCTGGACAGCGTGCCCGAGAGCTGCGAGAACGCCGAGAGGGTCAGTCGCTCGCCGATCAGTGCCGGCGCGGTGCTGGGTTCGCTATTCGTCGTCATACCTGCCACATCGGTCGCGGTTGCCCCGTTTCATGCAAGGCTAAACGTGGCCCGCGCGCCATTGCTACCCCTAATTTGTCCGGAATAGGGGAGGTGCGGGCTGGTAGTGTCCGGGCTTAACCGGTGTAATGCGTCGGAAGTGAGCCGAAAGATGCGCGTACTGTTCGCCGGTGTCCCGGCTATCGGGCACCTGTTCCCGTTAGTGCCGCTGGCGGCCGCGTTACATGCCAGAGGCAACGAAGTATTGTTCGGTTCACTTGACGGCGGCGAAGTGGTGACCTCCTCCGGTTTACCCTTCGTCAACGCGTGCCCCGGTTTGGACTGGCGCACCGAGCTTCGCCGTCGCGCGGCGAAGGAGCGTCCGGACCTGCTCGCGCGTACCGTCGAGACGAATTCGGGTGACCGGGAGGTCTTCGTCCGGCTCGCGGCCCTCGTCAACGACTCCGCCGTCGAGTCCTTTGTGGACCTCGGACGGTGCTGGCGGCCCGACGTGATCGTCTACGACTACCTCTTCCCTGCCGGGTTGCTCGCCGCGGCCAAGCTCGGTGTCCCCGCGCTGCAGTTCGACCTGGGTTTCATCCGGACGGGTCATCTGCGCGACCTGATGCTGGCCGACCTGGCGCCGGCGCTGGACCGGCTCGGCATCGACGTCCCGTCGCCACTCGGCGTGCTGGACATCGCGCCGCGCAGCATGGCCCCCGCCCAGGAAGACGGCTGGCCGATACGCCCGGTCGCCTTCAACGGCGTGTCCACCCTGCCCGCCTGGCTCGCTTCCCGCGCGGACCGGCCGAGAGTGGCGGTGACACTCGGCACCGTCCCGCCGAAGGTCGACGGCCTCAGCAGGCTCGACCACCTCATCGCGGCGGCGGCCGAGGTGGACGCCGAGTTCGTGCTGGTGATGGGCAAGATCGACATCTCGACGCTCGGCGAGTTACCGGCCAATGTGCGCGCGGTGGGCTGGGTCCCATGGGACGGCGTCGTCGCGGGCTCGGACGCGACCATCCACCACGGCGGCGGCGGAACCGCGCTCACCACCCTCGCCCACGGCGTCCCCCAGCTCATCCTCCCCGACGGCTCCGACCGCTACGCCAACGCCGACGCGGTCCACGCCCGGGGCGCCGGCCTGCGCGCCGTCGCCGAAGACCTCTCTCCCGCCCTGCTCACCCGGGTCTTGACCGACGAAAAGCTCCGCCTGGCCTCCCGCGAGGTCGCGGCCGAGATCGCCGCGATGCCCACCCCACCCGACGTCGCCGCCCACCTCGAATCCCTAGCCTGACCCTTGAGGTGGGCTGGGCACGGCGTTCGCACGTGACAAGGGCCGCCCTTGTGGTGCTCTGGGTGACAAGGGCGACTCTTGTCACGTCCACGGTCCGGCCATCGCGCACGCTCGGCTCGGCGGCGCCGGCCGACCCGGCTTCAGGGTCGCGGGTCGCGAGCCTGACGCGCCTATGAAAGCCCGAAAGTGGCTTTCGTCAGATGCGATCTGACGAAAGTGGCTTTCGGGCTATCACACCTGACGAAAGTGGCTTTCGGGCTGTCACACCTGACGAAAGTGGCTTTCGGGCTAACGTGGGGGTTACTGGCGGGTAGAGTCGCGGGGGTGACCGGGACCAAGTTCTTTGAGTCGGTGGACGATGTCGAGGCCAGGCTGGCCGAGACCGGGTATCTGGCGTCCGAGGCCGTGGCGACCACCGTGTTCCTCGCCGATGTGCTGGGTAAGCCGCTGCTGATCGAGGGACCGGCTGGCGTTGGCAAGACCGAGCTGGCCAAGGCGGTCGCGCAGGCCAGCGGGTCGCGGCTGGTGCGGCTGCAGTGTTACGAGGGCGTCGACGAGTCGCGGGCGCTGTACGAGTGGAACCACGCCAAGCAGCTGCTGCGGATCACCGCGGGCCGTGACGAGACGTGGGACGACGCGCGGACCGACATCTTCAGCGAGGAGTTCCTGCTCGCCAGGCCGCTGCTCACCGCGATCAAGGGCGACGAGCCGACCGTGCTGCTCATCGACGAGACCGACAAGGCCGACGTCGAGATCGAGGGCCTGCTGCTCGAGGTGCTCGGCGACTTCCAGATCACCGTGCCGGAGCTGGGCACCATCCGGGCGTCCCGGCCGCCGTTCGTCGTGCTCACGTCCAACGCCACCCGCGAGCTGTCCGAGGCGCTGCGCCGCCGGTGCCTGTTCCTGCACATCGGGTTCCCGGACGCGGAACTCGAGCAGCGCATCGTCCGGCTCAAGGTGCCGGGGCTTGACGACACAGTCGCCGAGTCGCTGGTCAAGGTGATCACCGCGCTACGGGCGATGGAGCTGCGCAAGGCGCCGTCGGTGGCCGAAACCATCGACTGGGCGCGAACGCTGCTCGCGCTCGGCGCCGACAAGCTGAGCGAGGACGTCGTGCGCGCGACGCTCGGCGTGATCCTCAAGCACCAGGATGACGTGGTCAAGGCCGACGCCCGGCTGGAGCTCGACAAGTCATGAGTGTGCCGTCGCGGCTCGTCGAGTTCGTGGAAGCCTTGCGGGAGCACGGGATTCCGGCGGGGCCGAGCGAGACCGTCGACGCCGCCGCCGCGCTCAAGGTGCTCGGGCTCGCCGATCGCGAACGGGCGCGCGAGGGCCTGGCCGCCGCGCTCGTGCGGCGCGGGGGACAGCGGGCCGTGTTCGACGCGACCTTCGATCTCTACTTCCCGCTCGGCGAGGGCGCGCCCGAACGGGCCCGCGCCACCCCGACCGGCGCCGAGGACCTGCGCGATCAGCTCGCGGACGCGCTCGCGGCCAACGACCGGGCCGAGCTCACCCAGCTCGCCGGGCTAGCCGTCGACCTGCTCGGGCAGTACGGCGAGGCCAACGGCGCCGGCGGTGGCTGGTCGGCGCATCAGGCGCTGGACAAGCTGCAGCCGCAGACGCTGATCGTGCGCGTGCTCGCGGCCATCCGCGCCGGCACGCCCGCGGAGTTCACCGACCGGCTCGACCGCGACGACGTCAGGCGCCGCGTCGAAGACTTCCGCGAGCTGGTGCGCACCGAAGCCCGCCGCCGGGCCGCCGAACTGCGTGGGCGCGAACGCGTCGCGCGGCACGGGGTGGCGCCGAGCGCCGATCGCGTCGACTTCCTGCTGGCCAGCCGGGCACAGCTCGCCGAGCTGCGGCGGGCCGTGCATCCGCTCTCGCGCAAGCTCGCCACCCGGCTGGCCGCGCGGCGGCGCAGGCACGCGCGCGGGCAGATGGATCTGCGGCGGACGTTGCGGCGGTCGCTGTCCACCGGCGGGGTCCCGCTCAAGCCCGCCTACCGCAGGCACGCGCCGGGACGGCCGGAAATCGTGCTGCTGTGCGATCTCTCCGGCTCGGTGGCCGGGTTCGCGAACTTCACCATGCTGCTGGTCCAGGCGCTGCGGGACCAGTTCAGCAAGATCAGGGTCTTCGCGTTCATCGACGCCTGCGACGAGATCACGCACCTGGTCGACAGCGGCGCCGCCGATCCGGAGGACCTCGGCGCTCGCATCCTCGCCGACGCGACGCTGACCCGCTGGGACGGGCACAGCGACTACGGCAACTCGCTGCGGGAGTTCACCGAGCGCTACGCCGACGCGGTCGGTTCGCGGACCTCCGTGCTCATCCTGGGCGATGCCCGCACGAACGGCGGCGATCCGAATCTGCCCGCACTGCGCCGGATCATTGCGTCGGCTAAACATGCTTATTGGCTCAACCCGGAACGCACCGAACTGTGGTCGACCGGCGACTCGGCCGCGCACGAATACGCCACTTGCATTCCGATGCATGAATGCCGCAACGTGCGGCAATTGACGCGCTTGGTCACGCGTTTACTGCCGGACTGACAACGGTTCGCACCGGCGCCTCCCGCGCCCGTCGTGATCGGCGGCCCGCTCACGTACCGTCGTTGGGTCCTGACCGGCACGCTGCACGGGGAGTCGCATGACCGAGCCGAGCGCGTTCGGCGGGCCGATCCGGCGGGGCGCGCTGTTCGGCGCCGGGGTGGTGCTGGGCCTGCTGGTCGGTGGCGGCGGGGTCGCCATCGCCTGGTCGGCCACGGCGACTTCGGACACGCCGAGTGGCGCGGCGGCGGACGCCGCGGCGGCCTGTCTGGTGATCGGCAAGGCGGAGATACCGACACTGAAAGGCCTGGATCTGACGGTCGCGCGCCGCTGGGACGCGGCGGCCGAACTCGCGGAGGCGGCCGCGGCCGGTGACGCCGGATATCAGCCGCTGGCGGATTCACTGGCGAAAGTCCGCCAGTCGATGCAACTGACGAATCTCGGAATCGAGTTCACCACGTCGATCTCGCACGCCAAGGAATTCTGCGCGCGTGGTTAAGGCTTCAAAGCGGCTTTCCCATAGGCGTCGGCATTGCTGAACACCTCGCGGCCATAGGCGGCCGAGTTGTTGTACGTCAGCACGGCGGTCCACCAGCCGACCGGATCGGCCAGGTCACCGCCCTTCGCGCACATGTAGCGAGCGGTGGTGAGCGCGGCGTCGTCGATGTTCTGCGGATCGGGCGCGGCGCCGTCACCGTTGGCACGGACACTCCACCGCTTCCAGGTGGCGGGCAGGAACTGCATCGGGCCGACCGCGCGGTCCCACTCGGCGTCGGTGTCGAGCTTGCCCTTGTCGGTGTCGGGGATCTTCTGGAACCCGGGCGAGCCGTCGAGCGCGGGCCCGATGATCGGCGGGCTCACGTCACCGTCGGCGTCGACGTCGGAGTTGCCGTGCCTGCCGTGCTGCGACTCGATCCGGCCGATGCCCGCGATGGTCGCCCAGGTGATCCGGCAGTCAGGCGACTTCTCCGCCGTGACGGTGGCGGCGTTGACGTACGCGCGCAGCGCGCGCAGGGGAATGTCGGTGCGGTCGGACACCTTCGCGACCCACGCGTCGAGCGTCTCGGCCGAGGGCAGCGCGCCCGCCTCGCCGGGGATCGCCGTCTTGGGCTCCGGCAGCAGCGCGGGAACCTCGAAACGCGGCTTGATGGGCACCTGCGGGCGGCTCGACAGGCTGTCGAAGATCCAGATCGCCACGGCGACCAGACAGGCCACGAGGAGCATCGCGACGATCGCGCAACCGCGGCGGCTCTTCCGCTCAGGGTGCGGCGGCTGCTCCTGGTCCAGCAGGCTCAGCGGCGAGGTGCGGGCGTCGGTCACCAGTCCCACGGTACGGGAACTCCGGGCGGCCGGCCGGTCGCCCATGCCCGGGCGCGATCTACCTCACGCCCGGGCAACCTCGGTGGATCATGGCGCCGAGGGACCCACATCGGCCGTCGTGAGCGGAAGCCGCGTCGCAGCGGCGGTCGACGACGCTTCGACGGCGCCGATGTCCGGCGGCGAAAGTCGTTGCCGCCCTTCGACATCCTCGGTGAGTATCGGCGTGGAGACGCCCGCTCGCAGCGCGGGACTGTCCGGCCCCGGCTGGAACACGCCGGCCACGCGGACCAGCTTCGGGTCGGCGACGCGGAACCCGGGGCCGCTGATGCCCGGCGTGCCACCGAAGAGGAGGTTGGCCGCGTAGGTCGATTTCGTCGGCGTGGAGCCATGTCCGACGTTGGTGCCGCCCGAGCGCACGAGGTTGCCGGAGAAGGTCAGGTTCAGCGGCGGCGCCGAGCCACCACCGAAGTCGACGCCGGACGAGGCGCCGATGAAGGTGTTGCCCGCGACGACCGCGTTGCGCACCTGCGCGTGCCCCTTGAACTCGCCGGTCGGCGGCACGCCCGGCGGCGGGTTGCCCGGCTTCGGGTCGCCCGCGTTGAGGATGAGCGGGTTGTCGACGACCTCGACGTAGTTGTCGTAGATCAGGTGGTTGTCCTCGCTGAGCCGGATGCCCTGCGCTTTCTTGTTGCCGTCGCCGAAGACGAAGTTGCCCTGGATGACGTTGTCGACGCCCGCCCTGATGTTGATGGTGCCGGAGCTGGCGCGGACCGTGTTGTACCGGAACGTGTTCGCGGATCCCTTCAGTGACAGGATCTCCGCGTCGCCGTCGCAGTGCACGAGCAGGTTGTACTCGAACACCGTGTGGCTCTTGAAGTAGTCGCCGGGCGGCCCGAATCCGCCGACTCGCAACGCCTCCCCGCCCTGGTCACCGGCGGCGAGGTCGTGGAAGTAGTTGTGGTCGACCAGCGTGGTGGTCGGCGTGTACGGATTCTGTCCAATTTGGACGAAGTGGCCTTCCTGTTTCTTCGGGCCCATCTCATTGTGGTCGACTCGGTTGCCGTCGCCGTTCTTGCCGTACAGCTGAACGAATTCCTTGGCCGAACTGCGGAAAACACTTCTGGTCACCCGGGAGCCGACCGTGTCGGTCATCCGGAAGTTCGCGCTTCCCGTGAAAGTGAAACCTTCGAAAGTGACGTGGGAACCGGTGACCGCGACGGTTCCGGAAGTGAATCCGGCCTTCAACCGGTTCTTCGCGGAGATGACGATCGGATTCGCGGCGGAGCCGGAATTCTTGGCCGTGACCGCGCTGTACACACCATCGGCGAGTGACAGGCAATCACCGGGTTTCGCAGCCGCGAGCGCGGCGGAAAAGGCGCTGTTACCGCTCACCGGGATGGTGCGCAAGCACGAGTCCTTCGTCGGGCCCGCCGCGGCGGCCGGTGTCGCGGGAATGACCAGCAGAAGTGCTGTGAGCAGAGAAAACAGGCGCGGGCCTGCCATGGTTCGTCCTTTCGGCTGGACGTCACACGGCGGCTCGAACAGCCTAATCGTAAGGGAAATTTCCCGCAATCGCCGAAGGGATCTTGTTCCTCGCTTACGGAGCTCTTACGCTGAGCGCGCCGCCGCCATCCGCCTCCCGATGTAGAGAGGTTGCCGCGAATATGTTGAGGAAAACGGCGGTTCTTGCCGCCCTCGGCGCGCTTATTCTAGGCGCGCAGACAGCCGAAGCCCAGGTCGAACCCGGTGGCTGGACCAGTGATTCCCCCGGATTCAACGTGCAGCAGAAAGGCTGCGGCACGGTGAACAACCTGACCTTCACACTGAGCTGCTCCAACAGCAGTGGCGAGCAGCGCGCGGAACGGCGCTACACCACCTACACCGGCGGCACGCACCAATTCGAAGGCTCGTTCCGCATCGTCAGCATGGGCGGCAGCCGGATCAGTCTCAAGCAGACTTTCCGTGACGGCGGGAGCGCGGGCCCGTTCTTCCTGATGGCCGTGGAACGCGGCGGCCGGTTGTACTCGGTCGAAGGCGGCGCGACGATCGCGTCCGGCGCGACCGTGGGCACCACCGTCCGCGTCAACACCGTCAACCAGGTCGGCAAGACGCACCGCACGTACATCAACGGCTCGCTGAAGAACACCGTGAACAGCGCGAGCGGCAGTTACTACGACAAGTTCGGCGCCTACCGCACGGCGAGCGGCCAGGGCCCGATCACCGTGGTGTGGAGCGACATCCAGTTCTGGAAGAAGTAGCTTGAAGCTGCTGAAACTGGCCGTGGTGGCGGGCATCGCGCTGAGCGCGTGCTCGTCACCCGGCCAGGCCCCGCAGCCGCAGCGGCTCAGCGCGGAACTCGTCACGCCGATCGAGGTCCGGCTGACCTGGCGGGCCGTCGAACCCGGCGCGGCCGGGCGCATCGTCGAGTTCGCCACCGAGCCGCACGGCAAGTTCACGATCCTGCAGTTCATGCCGCCGTCGCAGACCACGTACACGCATCCGGACCTGATGCCGGAAACGCCGTTCTACTACCGCGTGCGGCCGTTCTACGGGCCCGTCTCCGAGACGGTCGAGGTGACGCTGCCGCCCGGTGACTTCAACGAAAGCGATCAGCAGAACGACCACGAGTGGGCGCCACCCAAGACCCTGCCCGAACCGGGTGTGGTCAAGCGGCCGATCAGGGGGACGGCCGGGGGAGTGCCGGTCAAGCTGACCGCGGAGGTCATGCACGCCAACGGGATCAGGTTCACCTGGTCGGACCAGGCGAGCGACGAGGACGGGTACCTGCTCGAGGTCAAACCCGAAGGCGCGCCGGACTTCCGCGAGGTGACCGTGCTCGATCCCGACATCAACGCGGTCGGACTCATCACGATGCCCGATGAGAAGAAGGCCGCCTACCGGGTCAGGGCGTTCTACTACGGCCCGGAGTCGAACGTGGTGCACGAGACGACCGGTAAGGACCCGTTGGACCGTTGAGCGGCCGGTGTCGGATTTGACCGTTGACAGCCGATCGGGGAGCTGGTGTGATCGGGCACACAATGGTTAGGAAACTTTATTAACCATGCCGCCGCCGTCCCACGTTCCGCCCAGCTGAACCAACCGGAGGCATTCGAATGTCCCGCTCGAGATGGCGCATCCCACTGCTGACCTTGCTGGCCACCGCGGCCGCGACGGTCGTCGCGCAGCCTGCCGTCGCGGCCCCGGTCCTGTACGAGGCCGAGAACGCCGTGATCTCCAAGGGAGTGGTCGAGTCCAATCACGCCGGGTTCACCGGCACCGGCTTCGTCAATTACGACAACACCACCGGCGGGTACATCGAGTACACCGTCACCGTGGCGCAGGCGGAGTCGGCGAAGCTGACCTTCCGCTACGCCAACGGAACCACGGCCAACCGGCCGCTCGACATCAGCGTCAACGGCACGCTGGTCTCGGACAACCTCGCGTTCCCCGGCACCGGCGCGTGGACGACCTGGAAGACCACGACCATCACGGCGAGCCTGCCAGCCGGCACGTCCAAGATCCGCGCGACCGTGGCGGGCACCGACGGCCCGAACTCCGACTCGCTGTCGGTCGAGGTCGCAGGCCCGCCGGACGTCATCCCGCCCTCCGTGCCCGGCACGCCGACCTCGTCGGCCGTCGGCTGTTCGAGCGTGACGCTGAACTGGACGCCCGCGACCGACAACGTCGGCGTCGCCGGGTACAACGTCATCGCGAACACCGGCAACGTCGTCGCGACGACACCGCAGCCGCCCGTGACGGTCACCGGCCTCAGCCCGGAGACGAGCTACAGCTTCACCATCGAGGCCTTCGACGGCGCGGGCAACAGGTCGGCGCGCAGCGCGCCGGTCGCCGTCACCACGTCGAAGTGCACCGGCGGCAGCACCCCGGTCGCGATCAACGGCCAGCTGCACGTCTGCGGTGTGAAGCTGTGCAACCAGTACAACAAGCCGATCCAGTTGCGGGGCATGAGCACGCACGGGATCCAGTGGTACGCGCAGTGCGTCAAGACCGCTTCGCTGGACGCGCTCGCCACCGACTGGGGCGCCGACATCCTGCGCATCGCGATGTACATCCAGGAAGGCGGGTACGAGACCAACCCGCGCAAGTTCACCGACCTGGTGCACAACTACATCGAAGAGGCCACCAAGCGCGGCATGTATGCACTTGTTGACTGGCACCAGCTCAGCCCAGGCGACCCGAACTACAACACCGCGCGCGCCAAGACCTTCTTCAACGAGATCGCCCAGCGCCACAAGGACAAGGTCAACATCATCTACGACGTCGCCAACGAGCCCAACGGCGTGAGCTGGGCGAAGGTGAAGTCCTACGCCGAGCAGGTCATCCCGGTGATCCGCGCGCAGGACCCGGACGGCGTCGTCTTCCTCGGCACGCACGGCTGGGCCACCTTCGGCATCTCCGACGGCCGTAACGAGAGCGACATCCTCAACAACCCGGTCAACGCCACGAACATCATGTACACCTTCCACTTCTACGCGGCGTCGCACCACGACGAGTACCTCAACGCGCTGAAGCGGACCGTGGACAAGATCCCGGTGTTCATCACGGAGTTCGGCACGCAGACCTCCAGTGGTGACGGCGGCAACGACTTCGCCTACTCGCAGAAGTACATCGACTTCTTGAACGCGAACAAGATCGGGTGGACCAACTGGAACTTCTCGGACGACGAGCGGTCCGGCGCGGTCTTCAAGACGGGCACCTGTGCCGGGAACAATTTCACCGGCACCTCGGTGCTGAAGCCCGCCGGTGTCTGGGTACGGGATCGTATCCGGACGCCGGACGACTTCCCGACCGGCTAGCCGGAAGTCCGACCTCTTAGTTGAGCGGGGCTTTCGTTCGCCGGAAAACCGGTGAACGAAAGCCCCGTTTCGCGCGTATCCCTCAGTGGGGTGACGCATGTCATACCGCGCGGTATGGCAAGCGCGATCGAGTAACGGAATGGGTACGGGAAGGGGCGATCATGGCGATTGTGTGACACGGGTTACCGCACGGTAACCAGGCAATGCGACCTAAGTCACCGACGGTGGTTGCCGCATTTCAGTGTCACCTTTTCAGCGGTCAGCGGTTCACCGGTTTCGCGGTACCGCGCGCGGGTTGAATTTGACTGGAAGACCGCTCATGTTTACGGTCTGTGCCGGGACTGAGCGGGACCACGGTTGAGCCGATCCGGCCAGCGAAACTTGGGGGCGTGACCCAGGTAACGGACACCAGACCGCGCCGAAAATCGTTGGCGCGCCGGAAGGACAACTGACCGCGGTGAAGAAGATCTCCATTCGGCGTAATGGTACTTCGTCTATTCGGACGCGAGTGCTGATGATCGCCCTCATTCCGAGTGTCGTGCTGATGCTGGTCGGATTCGCGGTCGGCGGTTATTTGATCTACGACGCGGTGCACGGCCGCGAGTACGCCACGAAGATCCGCGAATCGGAAGCCCCGTCGATCCCGTTCTTCGTCGCGCTTCAGGAAGAGCGCCGCCTCACCCTGCGTGAGCTCGCCGGCAACAAGACCGAGCACGCCGCGCTCGTCGCCCAGCGCCTCAAGACCGATGCCGCCTCCGCCGGCGTCTCGGCCAACCTGCAGAAGTTCGTCGGCGACGCGCCGGACAGCGTCCAGCGCAACATCGCGACCGTCGGCGGGCTGTTCCAGAAGCTGCCGCAGACCCGCCAGCTCGTCGACAGCGGCCAGATCCCGTCGCTCGACGCGTTCAACTTCTACAACAAGATCCTCGACCAGTTCGTCGACGGTGTCACCGGTCTCGCGCAGGACGCGCCCAACGCGGAGAACGCCTACCAGCGGATCACCGCGGTCCCGCTGTTCACCGCGATCGACCAGCTGCAGCGGTCCGACGCGCTCGCCGCGGCCGCGGTCACCGGCGGCGGGTTCTCCGACGAGGACTACCGCGCCTACATCAGCCAGATCGGCGCCTACCACACCCAGCTCGACGCTTCCGTCGGCCGGATGATCCCCGAGGTCAAGGCGAAGTACGACGCGCTGATCGCAGGCGACGCGTGGCGCACCGTGCAGACGGTCGAGAACGCGTTGCTGCGCAACAACCAGGCGAAGCTCCCGGCCGCGGTGCCGGAGGAGCAGTGGCGGGCCGCCGCGCGCCAGGTCGGCGACACGATGATGAGCGTCTTCGTCGCGCAGAGCTCGAAGGCCACCGAGGGCGCCATCGACGAGGCCGACAACACGCTGATCGCCTCGTCCATCGCGGCCGCCGCGGCGCTGGCCATCGCGATCGCGATTTCGATCATCGCGCTGCGGCTGTCGAACCGCCTCATCGGCAGGCTCGCCAGGCTGCGGGAAGACACGCTGGACGTCGCCGAGATCCGGATGCCCGAGATCGTCGACCGGGTCCGCAGCGGCGAGGACGTCGACCTCGACTCCGAGGTCCGCCTGCTCGACCACGGCAACGACGAGATCGGTGAGGTCGCCGCGGCGTTCAACACCGCGCAGCAGACCGCCATCGCGGCCGCCGTGGAAGAGGCCAAGATCCGTGAGGGCACCAAGACGGTGTTCCTCAACATCGCGCACCGCAGCCAGATCATCGTGCACCGCCAGCTCAAGGTGCTCGACGCGGCCGAGCGCAAGCAGGAGGACCCGGAGCAGCTCGAGACGCTGTTCCAGCTCGACCACCTGTCGACCCGCGCCCGCCGCAACGCCGAGAACCTCATCATCCTCGGTGGCGGGCAGCCCGGCCGACGCTGGCGCAACCCGGTCTCGCTGACCGAGCTGACCCGTGGCGCCTCGGCCGAGACCGAGGACTTCGCGCGGGTGAAGGTCGCGAAGCTGCCGAACATCGCCGTCAACGGCCCGGTCGTCGGTGACCTCGTGCACCTGCTCGCCGAGCTGATCGACAACGCGACCTCGTTCTCCCCGCCGGAGGCGCGCGTCGACATCCGCGGCAACGTGGTCGGCAAGGGTGTCGTGCTCGAGGTCGAGGACCAGGGCCTCGGCATCGAAGCGGGGCAGGCTGAACAGCTCAACTCGATGCTGCGCAACCCGCCGGACTTCGGGATCATGGCGCTGTCCACCGAGCCGCGCCTCGGCCTGTTCGTGGTCGCGCGCCTGGCCGCCCGCCACGGTATTTCGGTGACACTGCGGGAATCCGCGTACGGCGGCACCCGCGCGATCGTGCTGATCCGCTCCGAGCTGCTCGGCGCCGTGCCCACCGACGAAGACGACACGCCGCCCGCCGCAGAGGAGACCGCCGTCGTGGCGCCCGCCGAGCAGCGCCCGGAACTGCCGGAGCGCCGTCCCCGCCACCGGACCGAGCCGGAGCACACGTCGCGTCTGCAGCCGCAGCCGGAACCTCAGTACGAGGCGGTCGAGCCCGCCTTCGACGCGCCGTACGAATACGAGCCGGAGCCCGAGCCGCAGCGCCTGCCGGAGCCCGTGATGGCCGCCGCGCCGCCGCGCTCGCCGGAGGTCCCGCCGCGCGTGGACATGTTCCGTCCGCAGCAGCCGCCGACGCAGACGATGCGCCCGGTGGAACGTCCGGTGGAACGTCCTGCCGCGCGCCCGCCGCAGCCGCCGCGTCCCCCGCAGCCCACCGCGCCCGCCGGTCCCGGCGGATCGATGGCGCCGGGCCGACCGCCGCTGCCGCAGCGCCGCCGCCAGCAGAACCTGGTGCCGCAGCTGCAGAACGACGCGCCGACCGAGTGGCCGGAGGAGACTCGCGAGGAGTCACCGGATCAGGCAAGGAACCGGCTCGCCGCGTTCCAGCGAGGCACTCGTCGTGCCCGTGACGAGGAGTTCGACAACGACACGTATGGAGATCGCACGTAATGGCCAACGCAGGAGTCAGTGAGCTCGACTGGTTGCTGGACGACCTGGTCAAACGGGTCGCGGGCGCCGACAGGGCCGTCGTGCTCTCCGCCGACGGGCTGCTGATCGGCCGCTCGGGCAACCTCTCGGAGGAAGACGCGGAGCACCTGTCCGCGGTGGCGTCGGCTTTCCAGAGCCTCGCCCGCGGCACCGGCCGCCACTTCGGCGGCGGCCAGGTGCGCCAGACCATGGTCGAGATGGACCACGCGTTCCTCTTCGTCACCGCGGCGGGCCACGGCGCGTGCCTCGCGCTGCTCGCCACCGAGGACGCGGACATGGGCATGGTCGCCTATGAGATGAACATGATGGTCAAGCGGGTTGGCGCGGTCCTAACCGCGGCGCCGCGTGTGCAGCACACGTCGCCGTGAACCGCGCGGGAGACATCTGGTTCGACGACCAGGCCGGTCCGCTGGTCCGGCCGTACGCGGTCACCGGCGGGCGGACCAGGTCGGACACGATCGGCCTCGACCTGATCACCCTGGTGGTGGCGCTGCGCACGGCGGCCGACGTGTACGACATGGAGCCCGAGTATCTGCAGATCCTGCGGATATGCCAGCATCCGATGTCGGTCGCCGAGGTGGCCGCGATGGTCGACCTGCCGCTGCCGGTGGTCAAGGTGCTGCTGAGCGACCTGATCGAAGGAAACCTGCTGATCTTCCGCACCGCGGCACCCGTCAGCGACAGGCCCAACAAACACGTACTCCAGGCGGTTCTTGATGGCATCCGGAAACTCTGAAGGTCGGCGAAGCCTCACCGCGACGGCGGTGAAGGTGATCATCGCCGGCGGTTTCGGAGTAGGCAAGACCACGCTGGTCGGTTCGGTCAGCGAGGTGCCGCCGCTGCGCACCGAGGAGGTCATCACCGAGGCCTCCGAAGGCGTCGACGACCTGTCGGGCGTGGAAAAGAAGAAGACGACCACGGTCGCGCTGGACTTCGGCCGGATCACCATCAACCCCGAGCTGATCCTGTACCTGTTCGGCACGCCCGGCCAGAACCGCTTCTGGTTCATGTGGGACGAGCTCGCCCGCGGCGCGCTCGGCGCGGTCGTCATGGCCGACACCCGCCGTCTCGACAGCTGCTTTCCCGCCGTCGACTTCTTCGAGCGCCGCGGCCTGCCGTTCGTGGTCGCGGTCAACTGCTTCGACGACGCCTACCGCTACGGCACCGAAGAGGTCCGCGAAGCACTCGACCTCGACCCGTACGTCCCGATCCTGCTCTGCGACGCGCGCGAGCGTGACTCCACCAAGCAGATCCTCATCACGCTGATGGAGCACGTCATGGCCGACGCCGACCTCGCCGCCGCCGGAGGCCGCCGCTAAGCCCTGCGCGCTCCGGTCTGGCCGTCGTGTCGTCCATTCATGCACGCGTGTCGTCCATCCGCGTACGGATGCCGTCCATCGGCGCACGCCTGCCCGCCCGTACCTGAACGGACGACACGCGTGCACAGCCGGACGACGCGCGTACCTGGATGGACGACACGCGTGCACAGCTGGACAGGCCGTGTCAGGCGCGCTCGAGGTGGGCTTTGAGGCGGCCGAGCGTGGTCGCGATGTTGGCGTTGTTGGTGCCCGCGCGGTCGGGCTGGCCGGTGATGAAGTTGGCGATCGGCCGGAACCACATCGGCACGCGCAGCCAGCAGTTCTCGACCACGGTGCAGCCGCCGTCGCCGGGCCGGATGTCGTACTCCCAGCGTGAAATCGGCACCATGAACGGGGTCCGCACCTCGAACGCGAAGTTTCGTCCCGGCTCGGCGTCGGTGATCCGGCAGGTGGTCACCCACCGGCGCCAGCCATTGCGGTTGTGCCCCTTGAACCTGGCGCCGACGGCGGGCCCGTGCGCCCCGCCGAGCCAGCTGGCGCGCACGACCTCCTCGGCGAACTCGACCATGATCGTCGGATCGCTGACCAGCTTGTAGATCTCGGCCGGTGGCGCGGCGATGCTCACCTGTCCGGTCGCGAACGGCTCACCCATGCCTGCGACTGAAGCAGTACGCCGTTCAAGAGGTCAAGCACACCCGGGCAAATCGTGCGTTCCACACACCCGCCGCATGACGTGGTCGTGAGTGTTCCGGCCAGCTATTGAGGGGAAGGCCGAATATGGCGTGTTCCGGGACTGGCCGGTGTGGAGTTCCTTGGCCGAGTTCGAGGTGGTTGCGCAGTGAAGTGAGGGGCCCTTGAGTGCGTAGTAAGCACTCGGGGGTCCCCTCGCTGCGTGACCAAGCTCGGATCAGGGGACTTGTGCCCGTGCGAGTGGTACCTCTGCTGCATCTAACGGAGCAGAGGTACCACTCGCGCAAGCCTTGTCAGGGTGGAGCGAGGGGATCCCCCGCTGCATCGAACGCAGCAGGGGATCCCCTCACTCACCACCCCCCTGCCCGCGCAAGTGAGTGAAGGAGGCCCTCACCCAGCCAGCTGGACGCGCGCCACGTTTGGCTTTCCGCCCCATAGAACCGGCCGGAACACTCACGACCCCAAGCCCCGCCTGGCCTTCCCTCGTACCTGAGTGGTCGACACGGCGAACGCCTGGGGTGGCGCCGTGTCCCACCTTGGGGCACCGCGTGTCGACCACTCGGGTAGGCCGTGTTCCACGTTGGGGCACCGGGGGTCGTGAGTGTTCCCGCCGGTTAGAACCGGCCGGAACACTCACGACCCTCGAGGTCAGGAGGCGAGGGTGTCGAGGATGCCTTGGCCGTATTTGGCGAGCTTGTTTTCGCCGACGCCGCTGATCGTGCCGAGCGCTTCGAGGGAGGCGGGTTTTTCGGTCGCGATCTGGCGCAGGGTCGCGTCGTGGAAGATGACGTACGCGGGCACGCCCTGCTCCTTGGCCGTCGCGCCGCGCCAGGCGCGGAGCTTTTCGAAGATCGGGGCGGCCTCTGCTGGCATGTCGATCGACGAGGGGCGCTTGGCCTTGGCGGGCTTCGAGGCGGCCGTGCGCTCGGGCTCGCGGCGGAGCATGACCTCGCGCTGACGGCCGAGTACCTCGCCGCTGGTTTCCGTGAGGACCAGGGTTCCGTAGTCGCCCTCGACCGCGAGAAGACCTTGCGCGAGCAGTTGCCGGACGACGCCACGCCACTCGGTGTCGCGCAGCTCGGTGCCGATGCCGAACACCGTCAGCTCGTTGTGCTTGAACTGCTCGACCTTGGGGGTCTGCTTGCCCAGCAGGATGTCGATGATCTGACCGGCGCCGAACTTCTGGCGGCGCTCGTGCTGCAGTCGGTAGACCGTCGACAGCAGCTTCTGGGCGGGGATCGTGCCGTCCCAGGACTCCGGCGGCGTCAGGCAGGTGTCGCAGTTGCCGCACGGCTCGCCCTGCTGGCCGAAGTAATTGAGCAGCTGGACGCGGCGGCAGGTGACTGTCTCGCACAGCGCGAGCATCGCGTCGAGATGCTGCGACAGGCGGCGCCGGTGCGCGAGGTCGCCTTCGGAGGTGTCGATCATTTTCCGTTGCTGCACAACGTCTTGCAGGCCGTACGCGAGCCACGCGGTGGACGGCAGGCCGTCACGGCCCGCGCGGCCGGTCTCCTGGTAGTAGCCCTCGACGGACTTCGGGAGGTCCAGGTGGGCCACGAACCGGACGTCCGGTTTGTCGATGCCCATGCCGAACGCGATCGTCGCGACCACGACCAGGCCGTCCTCGCGCAGGAACCTGGCCTGGTTCTTCGCGCGGACGCGGCTGTCGAGGCCCGCGTGGTACGGGACGGCCTTGATCCCGTTCTGGTTCAGGAACTCCGCCGTCTTCTCGACCGAAGCCCGGCTGAGGCAGTACACGATGCCCGCGTCGCCCGCGTGCTCGTTGCGCAGCAGGTCGAGGAGCTGCCGCTGCGGCGAGTTCTTCGGGACGATGCGGTACTGGATGTTCGGGCGGTCGAAGCTCGCGACGAAATGCCGGGCCTCGCCCAGGTTCAGCCGGGTGGCGATCTCGGCGTGCGTGGCCTTGGTCGCGGTCGCGGTCAACGCGATGCGCGGCACCTCCGGCCAGCGCTCGTGCAGGTCGGACAGTCCCAGGTAATCGGGGCGGAAGTCGTGGCCCCACTGGGAAACACAGTGCGCCTCGTCGATCGCGAACAGCGAGATCTTGCCCTTGTCGAGCAGCGACAACGTCGACTCGACACGCAGGCGTTCCGGCGCCAGGTAGAGCAGGTCGAGCTCACCGGTCAGGAAAGCACGCTCGACTTCGCGTTTCTGCTCGAAATCCTGGGTCGAGTTCAGGAATCCGGCACGCACGCCGAGGTCGGTCAGCGCGTCGACCTGGTCCTGCATCAGCGCGATCAGCGGCGAGATGACCACGCCGACACCCGACCGCACCAGCGCGGGAATCTGGTAGCACAACGACTTCCCGCCACCGGTGGGCATCAGCACCAGCGCGTCGCCGCCGGAGACGACGTGCTCGATGATGTCCTGCTGCCCTCCCCGGAACGAGTCGTACCCGAAGACGCGGTGCAGAACCTGCAGCGCGTCGCTGGTCGCGAGTTCGGTATCGGGGGAGACCACGCCGCGATACTACGAGCAACCACCGACACCCGGCCGGACCGGCAGGCCCAGCGGACCGAAACCACCGGATTTCAGGACCATTCGACCACGGTGATGAAGTCCTCGGCCGCGACCGCGAACCGCGTGCCGTCCGGATGCACGGCCACGGTCTCCGGCTCGTAGGTCAAGCCGTAGGGCAGCATTCGCTTCCCGGAAGGCAGGTGCGGCCAGGACGCGACCACCGCGCCGGTCGACGGATCAATGAGCTTCGGATAGTCGTAGAAGCTCAGCAGGTGCTCGCCGAACCGCGCGATCGTGCCGAGGTGCTCGCCGTAGGACGCCTGGCTCTCCCAAGCGGCCGCCTTCATCGACCAGACGCCGAGTGAGCCGTCGGCCAGCTGAGGCCAGTCATCCGAGTTCCAGCTGATCGAGAACGCCGCCAGGCGATCGTCGTCGAGCCAGCACGCCGAGACGGTCTCGTTGAGCTCATCAGGCGGGGACAACGACGAGTACGCGTCGAGCACGGCAGGCTCGGCGAGCGCCTGGGTGAGGTCATAGACCTGTGCTACCCCGGCCGGATGCCAAACCCAGCCTGCGCTCAGCAGCCACCGCCCGCCAGGACTCACCGCCAGCCGCGAGTGGTAGATGTCGGTCTCGTAGACGCCTTCCTCCAGTGGACGGGAGGTGAGCCGCTCCCCGGTCTCCGGCAATTCGATCTCCAGCCGGTCGCGGCGCTCGGGGCAGTGGATCAGCACCTCTCGCCCGTCCGCGAGCCGCCCGAACGTCACGGGGTAGAAGAACGCGTCGGGATCGTCATCGTCGCGAGTGAGTTCGCGGAGTGGTTCGCCCCGGTCGAGCAGGAGCCCGTCAAGGCCGTATTCGTGGTAAATGACCTGGTAGCGCCCGGACGGCGACACGGTCGCGCCGTCGTAGGAGCCGGAGAAGGGGTACTGCGGGCCGCCGTCGACGGGGCCATCGGGGTACCAGGTGTAGCCGCTCACCCAGTCGGCGAGGCCGTCGCCGTGCCAGGTCAAGGTCTTCGGTGCTTGGCCGCTCGTCGGCCATTTCTCTTCGCTTTTCATTTCACCTCGCATGGTGACAGGCGATCGCGGAACCCGCCGCCGAATTTCGGGTGTATCACCGCCGCGCCGCCCGGCTCCGTCCGGGTGGAGGTGGGGCAAATGAGTGTCGTGATCTTGCTGGGCCTGCTCGGCGCGGGCCTGCTGCTGGCGGTGTTCCTGTACCGCAGGCGGAAGGGACGCACGCCGAAGGCGACGAGCGCCGCGGCCGCGCTCGACGTGCCCAAATTCCGGGTGGTGACGCTCGGCCTGCAGGGCTCGGGCAAGACCTTGCTGCTGACCAGCATGTACCGCAGGCTGCAGGTGCCGGGCGGCCGCGGCTTCCACGTCAAGGCGCCCTATGAGCAGTTCATCGAGCTGAGCCGCTGGTACCGCCAGATCGCCGACGAGGGCGAATGGCCGGAGGGCACCACGCGCGGCGAGATGCGCGAGTTCGAGTTCAGCGTGATGACCGACGTCGGCGACGACACCAAGCCGGTCGTCAAGATCGGCTACCTCGAATACCCCGGCGAGCTCCTCACCGACCCCGACGTCGCGGGCTCCACCGCGCAGGCGCGGCTCCTGGAGTCGATCGGGCAGGCCGACGCGCTGATCGGCATCATCGACGGGCTCCGCGTGCTCCAGGCTTATCAAGGCGACCGGCGCGGCATGGCGATCCTGCAGGTCACGCTCGACGCGATGGTCAACGCGATGCTGGAGTCGCGCAAGCCGATCGCCTTCGTCATCACCAAATGGGACCTGCTCGATCAGCTGCACGCCGACGAGAACACCCGGCTGCACATCGTGCGCACGCTGCTGATGAGCATCCACGGCTTCCGTGACCTGGTGCGTGTCCAGAGCGCGCGGCGGGTGATCCGGCTGATCCCGGTCACCGCGGTCGGCCACGACTTCGCCGTGCTCGACGGCGGCCAGGTGCGCAAGAAGGCCACCGGCAAGCTGGAGCCCGCACATGTCGACATGGCGCTTTCCGCCGTGGTGCCGGACATCCTGCGCCAGGTCGAGCTGTCACTCGACCGCGAGACGCGCGAGGCGATCATGGCCGAGGCGCGCCGCCGCACGAAGATGGGACCGGCCTAGGCACTGCAGACACTGGGCGAGTTCGTCGCGGCGCGTGCCGGGAAGATGCTGCTCTCCACGGCCGGTGGCGGGCTGCTCGCCGACTCAGGGCTGGCGCTGTTCCTGGACTCGCATTTCGACGACGGCGGCCGCAAGGCGACCGCGCTGAACGACGCCGACCGGCGCGCCGACGAGCAGATCCTCGCGCGGCGTCGGGTGGTCTCGGAGCTGCAGCAGCAGGTGGCCGTGCTGGAAGCGAAGCTGCCGAGTTCACGGCTGGGGGACTGAGGAGATGCGTGCGTGGCCGTTCCTCATCGCGCGCGGCAGGCGCCGGGGCTACTCGGTGCTGCTCGCGCCGGATTTCCTTGTCACCGAACAGGATTACGGTTTCCTGGAGGACAACGTCCGCCCGCTGCCCGGCTCGGCGCCGTTCGCGGTCGCCGGGGTGACGAGCCCGCGAGGCAGGCCGGTGTGCCTGGTCTGGGCGGACCACACGGTGACCGAAGCGGACCTCGACGGCGGCTCGACCCGTGACGAGCACAGCCGCCCGTTGCGGCTCATGACCGGATTCCTGTGCTCTGGCAAGGTATCCGAACCGTCCACAGAGGACATCGACAAGGCGCGTGCAGACGCGCTGGAAACCTACCGTCGCTTCCTTGAGGACGAGGAGCACTTCGCGGTCGAGTCTTCGGCGGCGTTCGAAGCGGTCTCGGCCGGGACGCCGAAGGCAACGCCTCCGCCCGATGACAAGCCGCGTTTTTGGATGTGGGCGGGACTGGCGGGCCTCGTCGTGGGCGGCGCGGTCACGACGGTGGTGCTGCTGAGCGGCTCAGAGCCGGAAAAGCCGGTCAACCCCTGTGCCCAGCCGACGACCGGCTTGGCCGTGCTGACCACCGGGACGAGCCCGACGGTCAGCTGCCCGCCAACGAAGTCCAGTCGGTGAGCACGGTCTTGCCGTCAGCGGTGCGCAGCCGGAGCCTGAACGTCCCCGCGGGCTTCGGCCGCACCACGAACCAGCCCACCGCGTCGACCGGCACGGTCGTGGTGCCGCCGTCGCGCAGCCGCACGTCGAGCTCGCCGGCCTGCGGCGGCACGACCTGACCGTGCAACGCGTCCGGCCCGACCTCGACCTCCAGCGTGACCTCGGCGGCCGAGTAGGTCAGCGCGCGCACGGACGCCGGGTCGGCGCGGGTGCCTGCCAGTTCGGCGCCCGCCGAGTCGAAGGTGAGCTCGGCGTCGATCCCGCGCCAGGTGAACGCGGACTTGCCCGCGTCGACGAACCCGGCCGGGACCTCGTCGGCGGCGCGCAGCGCGGCTTCCAGCTCGGCCAGCAGCTCTTCGTCGGTCATGGTTCAGCCCTCCGTGCCATCGATAAAGGGCGTCAAAGCGGAACTCTTGCGCAGCGTGCCGAGGCAGCGCATGCGATTGGGCCCGATCCCGCCGACCGGGATGTCCAGCTCGCCGGAGATCTCGGCATACGGCTTCGGCGGATCGGCGAACAACATGGCCAGCAGGCGGCGGCACCGCTCCGGCAGCTCCGCGAAAGCCTGCCGCAGCGCGACGAACCGTTCCTGCCGGAGCAGCCATTCGTCGGCGGCCGCGCCCTCGGCGTCCGGCAGCCGCTCATCTTCGACCGGCACCTGCTTGCTCTGTCCACGCAGGACACGCAGGCATTCGTTGCGCGCGACAGTCACCAGCCAGCCCGGCAGCGCGGCGGGCTCGCGAAGCTTCTCAAGGCCTTCGACGAGCCGCAGCCACACACTCGCGCCGACGTCGTCCGCGTCGGCGCGGGACAGCCGGTGCCGCATGCACACCGACCAGACGAGCGGCGCGTAGCGCTCGACGAGCTGATCCCAGGCGCGCTGGTCGCCGTCCTGGGCCCGCTTGACCAGTGCCACCACCGACGGGTCATCACGCATGACCGCAATCATCGCGGGTAAGCGACCTTTTTGGCCACCGCGCCGGGACCCTCGGTGACGGCCGCGAGCGCCGCGGCGCCGGAAAGTCCTTCACCCATCGCTTGCGCGAGCGCGCCGGTGACGGTCGCCGCCGCGAACGACGTGCCGCTCCAGGTGGCCTTGCCGGTGAACGAGGTGTGCGCGAACTCCAGCAGATCCACCTCGCCGACGACGTAAGCGCCCTGCTGGACGATGCCCGGTGCTTCCAGGTCCACCCACGGGCGATCCATCGAGAACGGAGCGTCCAGCGCGCCGACCGCGATGACGTCGTCGAACGCGGCCGGGAAGATCTTGAGCGGATTCGACGTCAGCCGCCGGTTGCCCGCGGCCGCGACGACCACCACGTCGTCGCCGAGCCGGTCGAGCGCGCGCCGCAGCGCGAGCGGCTCCACGTCGTTCTCGGTCACCACACCGAGCGACAGGTTCAGGATTTTGATGTCGGTGTGCCGGAAGCTCGCGATCTTGCGCGCGGTCTCCCAGAGCGAGCGGGCGCCGCTGGTGCCGTCGAGCCCGGCCTTGACGGTGATCCGGGCGCCCGCCGCGTGTTCGCGGATCTTGCCGACCACGAAGGTGGCGTGCCCGGCCCAGACGTCGACGATGTCCGTCTCGCCGATGACGATCTCCTCGTCGGCCACCACTTCGCCGCCGAAGGTCGAGTGCCGGAACAGCGGCGTGTCGACCACGCCGACGTGGATGCCCGCGCCACCGGACGGCGGGCCGACCACGACCTCGACCTCGGTGTCCAGCGGGTCGAGGATGCCCTTGTGCTGCGGGTAGCCGATGACCGCCGAGTCGTTCTTGCCGAGCAGCGGCGGCGCGCCGCCCGCCGACAGCAGCTTCGCGTTCAGGTCGGTGATCAGCGTGTCCAGCTCGGCGCCCGTGCCGACCTTCAGGTTCCGCAGCAGCGCCAGCCCCAGGTCCTCGCTGACCTCCCAGTCACCGCCCCAGGCGCCGAGGTTCTTCAGCGCGGCGGTCACGGCGTCGAGGTCTGCGGTGTCGACGATCAGCTCATCGTGCTCGGTCATGGGGGAGCCTGCCTTCCTGGGTCACTACCTCACCGGAGTGCTTCGCCACCGGTTTGATCCCACTCCCGCGAATTTCGTTTCACTCCGGGCCCGCACCGTTCATGCTTTCGGGGTGGACAGACCGACGGCACGGCAGCAGGCGCTCGCCGCGCTGCGCCGTGCCGACGTCGACGCCGGCCGGGCGGCGCCGGTCGCCGAGCGGGCCGCCGTCCGGGCGCTGCGCGAGGGGGACAAGGAAGCCGTTTCCATGGCCGAGCGGGCCTGGGGGCGGGCCGTGCTGCAGAAGGACGTCGCAGGGGCGATCCGGCATCTGCGGCGGTCGATCGACTTCGCGGGCGGCTGCCCGGTGCTCGCAGGGGAGGCGCGGATCCTGCTGGCCGCCGCCTTGCTGCAGCGGGGCAGGCCCGACGCCGCGCTGCGCGAGATCGAGCTGGCCGTCGAGACGCTCGACGCGCGCGGCGTCGCGCGGGCCCGGGCGCAGCGCGCGGATCTGCTGCACCAGATCGGCAGGCTGGATCAGGCGCAGGCCGAGTACCAGGTCGCCGTTCCGCTGCTGCGCCGGTCCGGCGACCAGATCAGTTTGCAGCGCACCTTGGTCAACCGCGGGATCCTGTTCACCGAGCGGTACGCGTTCGCCGCGGCGGAGGCCGATCTGACCGAGGCCGACGCGCTGGCCAGGCGGCTCGGCAGGCAGCTCGCGGTCGGGATCATCGCCGAGAACCTGGGTTTCCTCGAGACGGTGCGCGGCGACGTGCCCGCCGCGCTCGCGCACCTCAGCCGGGCCGAGCACCTCATCGGCGAGCTGGGCGGGCAGCTCGGGCCGGTGTTCTCCGACCAGGCCGAACTGCTGCTCTCGGTCGGCGCGCGTGCCGAAGCCGGGGAAGCGGCGGGCCGGGCGGTCGAGGCGTTCGAGAACGAACGCCGGCGCTTGCTGATCCCGCCCGCCCGGTTGCTCGTCGCGCAAGCCGCGCAGCTCGGGCAGGACTGGGCGACCGCGCTCGACCAGGCGACGCGGGCGCGGCGGGAGTTCACGCGCCAGCGCCGGTCCGAATGGGCCGAACTCGCCCAGCTCGCCATCCTGCGCGCGCGGCTCGCGTCGGGACTGGGCACGCGAATGGCCGGCGGCCGCGTCGAAACCATGGTCGAGACGCTCACCGCGGCGGGCTGGCCCGCGTCGGCGCTGGAAGCCAGGCTCGCCGCCGCGCGGCTGGCGTTCGACCGCGGTGACCGGGCTCGCGGGCGGGCCTACCTGGTCGCCGCGAGCGCGTCGACCCGGCGTGGACCTGCGGCTTTGCGCGCACGCGGGTGGTACGCGCGGGCGTTGCTGGCCTGGGAGGACGGCGACGCCCGCGCGACCACCCGCGCGGTCCGTGCCGGGCTGCGCATCCTCGACGAGCACGCCGCCGCGCTCGGCGCGACCGACCTGCGCGCGCACTCGGCCGCGCACCGGATCGAGCTGAGCGAGCTGGGGCTGCGGTTCGCGCTGCGCTCGGGCAAACCGGCGGCGGTCTTCGAATGGGCCGAACGCGGCCGCGCGAGCAGGCTCGCGCACCGCCCGGTCCGGCCGCCTGACGACCCCGAACTCGCCGCGTTGCTGGCCGAACTGCGAGCCACGGCCGAGCAGATCTACCGCTACGGCCAGGCCGGGCTGCGCACCAGGCAGGCCGCGCTCGAACGCCGGATCCGCGACCACGTCCGGCTGCGTCCCGGCGCGCCGGTCGAGGGCGTCGAGCCGGTGAAGACACCCGCGCTCGGCGACCGCGCGCTCGTCGAGTTCGTGCAGCTGGACGGGGTGCTGCACGCGGTGACGCTGGTCGACGGCCGGATACGGCTGGCCACGCTCGGCCAGGCCGCGCCGGTGGCCGATCTCGTCGACCGGCTGCCGTTCGCGCTGCACCGGCTGGCCAGTCGCGGCGGGAGCGCGGCTTCGCGTGCCGCCGCGATGACCCTGCTCGACAGTGCCGCCGCCGCGCTCGACCGGGCGCTGTTCACCGCGTTGCCCGAGGTCGGCGACCGGCCGCTGGTGCTGGTGCCGACCGGGCCGCTGCACAGCGTGCCGTGGTCGGTGCTGCCCTCGTGCCACGGACGTCCGGTCACCGTCTCGCCGTCCGCCACGCTGTGGCACGCCGTCGTGGCCCGGCGCGGCGGGCCGTTCGGCACGGTCGCCGTCGCGGCGGGCCCCGGGCTCACCGGCGCGCACCACGAGGCGCACGCCGTCGCCGCGCTGCACGGCACGACCCCGCTGGCAGGCGCCGCGGCCACGGTGGACGCGGTGCTGAAGGCGGTCGCGTCGGCCGACGTGCTGCACCTGGCCGCGCACGGCAGGCTCGCCGTCGACCAGCCGCTGTTCTCCGACCTGCGGCTGCACGACGGGCCGCTGGTCGTGCACGACCTGGAACGGCTCGACCGGGTGCCGCGCCTGGTCGTGCTGGCCTCCTGCGACAGCGGCCGGTCCGTGGTCTGCACCGGCGACGAGCTGCTCGGCCTCAGCGCGACGTTCATGGCCCGCGGCACCGTCCAGCTCGTCGCTCCGGTCGTGCCGGTCCCCGACGCCGAGACCGCGCCCCTGATGATCGAGTTCCATCGAGGACTCGCCGAGGGCCTGCGGCCGGCCGTCGCGCTGGCCGACGCCCAGAAGGCGTTGCGCGGCAACGGACACGCCGGTCTCGTGGCGGCCGCGGGCTTCGTCTGCTTCGGAGCTGGGCACTGAGCCCGCTGAAGCGGTGCGCTAGGCTCGGGGCACACCGGAAAGGTTGAGCAACCAGCCGTCTGGAATCCGCGCACGCGCAGAAACGGAGACGCTGTGGTTGCTGAGCTGTTCGAGGTCACCCTCGAGAAGGGCGAAACGGTCACCACGGTGACCGCCCGCGGGGAGATCGACCTCATCTCCACCCCCGAGCTGGAAAACGCACTGCGCACGGCGCTGGACGCCGCCAGACCGCCGATGACCGTCGTGGCCGACCTCGCCGGGGTCACCTTCCTGTCGTCGTCCGGCATGTCCGCGCTGATCCAGGCCCACCAGAGCGGCCAGGAGCAGGGCGTGCCCGTGAGCATCGTGGTGGAGCAGCGCGCGGTGCTGCGCGCGCTCACCGCGGCCGGGCTGGACCAGCTCCTCGACATCGTCTCGCGCGACGCCCGCGACCCCGCCTGACCAGACGGTCTGGGATAAAGCGGGCTTTATCCCAGACCGGCGTAAAGCCCGCTTTATCCCGTTCCTCTGTCGTGGCGTTGCTGGGCGGCGAGCACCGCGTGCCCGTTCGCCGCGATCCAGCGCACCAGGCCGTCCAGCGGCCGTGAGACCCCGCGCCCGAGTTCGCTGAGCTCGTAGCTCACCTTGGGCGGGACCGACGGCTCGACCGTGCGATCGATCAGGCCGTCGCGCACCAGCAGCCGCAGCTTCTGGGAAAGCATCTTCTCGCTGACGCCGTCGATCTTGTCGCGCAACTCGGAGAACCGCAGCGGTCCGGGTTTGAGCGCCGCGATGATCAGCGCCGACCACCGGCCGGTGATGTGCTCGACGATCACACGGCCCGCGCAGTCTTTGTTGAATACGTCACCCACCGGTGCGGGGTCACCGTCGCTGATCAGCAAGCCGTCCTGCATCTCAGGAGCTTACCAAACAGTATGTACTTACGAAAAGTAAGTCAGATGGCTAGCTTCGGTCTCCTTGGAACCAAAGGAGAAACCATGAAACTCGCCATCGTCAGCGGAGCCGGGCGCGGCATCGGCGCGGCCACCGCCCGCGAACTCGGGCACCGGGGCTACCACGTCCTCGTCAACTACCACCGCGACGCGGCCGCCGCCGCCCTCGTCGTCAAGGACATCACGGCCGCGGGCGGCTCGGCCGAAGCGCTACAGGCCGACGTGCGGGATCCGGCGCAGGTGGCGGAGCTGGTCTCCCGCGCGGGCGGGCGCGTGGATGTGCTGGTGTGCAACGCGAACACGGCCAACCCGCCGTTCGCCCCGCTGGCCGCGCTGCCGTGGGAGGACTTCGCGGCGAAGGTCGACGGCGAACTGTCCGGCGTGTACTTCCTGACCCAGCAGGTGCTGGAGCTGATGCGGCCGCGCGGTGCCGGCCGGATCGTCTACGTGTCCAGCACGGCGGCGGACAAGGTCGGCAGCGTCATCGCGCATTCGACCGCGAAGGCCGCGCTGAACACCTTCAGCCGTCATGTCGCTGCGGACGCGGCCCGCTCGGGGATCACGGTCAACACGGTCGCGCCCGGCCCGGTCCACACCGACGCGACCGCCGCCGTGCTGCCGGGCGCGGCGACGGACTACCTGCGCGAGCGTTCGGTCGCCGGGCGCCTGCTGGAGCCGTCGGACATCGGCCGCGCGATCGCACTGCTCGCCGACGACGGTTTCGGCGCGGCGACGGGGCAGGTCATCCGGCTCGACGGCGGGCTGGACGTGCTCGAGCAGCAACTCGACGGCTTGGCGGGCATTTTCGCCGCTCAGGCCTAGCCAGACGGGATAAAGCGGGCTTTATCCCGGGGAAAAGCACCCCGGGATAAAGCCCGCTTTATCCCGGTCCTCAGTTCTTCAGCGAGGGGGTGGCGTCGGCCTCGAGGTGGACGGCGATCAGGTTCAGCAGCAGGTCCGTGTCGACGGGCTTGGTGACGTACTCGTCGGCGCCCGAGGCCAGCGTCCGGGCCCGGTCCTCCTCCGTCGCCTTCGCGGTCACCGCGATGACCGGGAGGTCCGCGTGCGCGGCCGTCTCGCGGATGGCGGAGATGGTCGCGTTGCCGTCCAGTTCCGGCATCATCACGTCCATCAGCACCAGCGCGGTGTCCTCCTGCTGCTCCAGCACCCGGATCCCGGCGACGCCCGTGTCGGCGTACACCACCGTCAGCCCGTGCTGTTCCAAGACCGCGGCCAGCGCGAAGACGTTGCGCAGGTCGTCGTCGACGATCAGCACCTTCTCGCCGTGGAACCGGGGCAGTGTGGCGGACACCGGCGGCAGCGTGTCCGGCGCGGTCGCGGGCAGCGTGGCGCGCGGCTTCGACGGGATCACCCAGTGCGCCGGGTCGACCGGGAGGTACAGGGTGAACGTGCTGCCCTGGCCTGGCTCGCTGTGCACGCGGAGTTCGCCGCCGAGCAGCTCGGTCAGCTGGAGGCTGATCGACAGGCCGAGCCCGGTGCCGCCGTACTTGCGGCTGGTCGTGCCGTCGGCCTGGCGGAACGCCTCGAAGATGATCGCCAGCTTGTCGGCCGGGATGCCGATGCCGGTGTCCTCGACCGCGAACGCCAGCACGCCGGGCGCGGCGCGCAGGCTCTCCTTGTCCACTTCGGACGGATCGGCCATCCGGATGTGCAGGCGCACACTGCCTTCGTCGGTGAACTTCGCCGCGTTGGACAGCAGGTTGCGCAGCACCTGCTGCAGCCGGTGCTCGTCGGTGTGCAGGCTGCTCGGCACCGGCGGGTCGATCACCACCGCGAACTCCAGGCCCTTGTCCTGGGTGAGCGGGCGGCACAGCGATTCCACGTAGTCGACGACCTCGGGCAGCGTCACGTCGGACACCTGCAGGTCGACGTGGCCGGACTCGACCTTCGCCAGGTCCAGGATGTCGTTGATCAGCTGCTGCAGGTCGCTGCCCGCCGAGTAGATCGTCTTGGCGAACTGGATCTGCTTCTCGGTGAGGTTGCCTTCGAGGTTGTCGGCGAGCAGCTTCGCGAGGATCAGCGCGCTGTTCAACGGCGTGCGCAGCTCGTGCGACATGTTCGCCATGAACTCCGACTTGTACGCCGAAGCCATGGTCAGCTGCCGCGCGCGCTCTTCGAGTTCCTGGCGCGCCTGCTCGATCTCGGTGTTCTTGATCTCGATGTCGGCGTTCTGCTGCGCCAGCAGCGCGGCCTTCTCGGCGAGCTCGATGTTGGAGCTCTGCAGTTCCCCTTGCTGTGACTGGAGTTGCTCGGTCCGTGCGCGCAGTTCCTGTGCCAGGCGCTGGGATTCGGTGAGCAGCTCCTCGGTCTGCGAGCTGGTCTGGATGGTGTTGACGTTGATGCCGATGGTCTCCTTGAGCTGTTCGAGGAGATCCAGGTGCACGTCGCTGAACTCGTTGACCGAGGCCAGTTCCACCACGCCGAGCACTTCGCCTTGGAACAGCACGGAAAGCACGATCAGGTTCACCGGCGACGCCGAGCCGAGCCCGGACGAGATCCGCGTGTACCCGGCGGGCGCGTTGCGCATCAGGATCGTGCGCTGATCGACGGCCGCCTGACCGACGAGCGACTGCCCGAAGTTGAACCGCACCGGCTCGGGGGAGTCCGGCAGCCCGTAGCCCGCGATCCGGTCGAGCATCGGCTGCCCGTTTTCCCCTTCCCTGGTCAGGAAGAACGCCGCCTGCTGCGCGCCGATCAGCGGCGCCAGCTCGCTGAGCACGCGCGAGGTCATCGTCGGCAGGTCGCGGTGACCCTGCATGAGACCGGAGATCCTGGCCAGGTTGGTCTTGAGCCAGTCCTGCTCGCGGTTGGTCCGCGTGGTCTCCTTCAGGTTGGCGATCATCTGGTTGATGTTGTCCTTGAGCTCCGCGAGCTCACCGGACGCCTCGACGGTGATCTGCCTGGTCAGGTCGCCCGCGGTCACCGCGGTGGCGACGGCGGCGATCGCGCGGACCTGCGCGGTCAGGTTGCCGGCCAGCTGGTTCACGTTCTCGGTGAGCCGCTTCCAGGTGCCCGACACACCCTCGACCTCGGCCTGGCCGCCGAGCGTGCCCTCCGTGCCGACCTCGCGCGCGACACGCGTGACCTCCGCGGCGAACGCGGAGAGCTGGTCGACCATGGTGTTGATCGTGGTCTTGAGTTCGAGGATCTCGCCGCGCGCGTCGACGTCGATCTTCTTCGTGAGGTCACCACTCGCGACCGCGGTGGTGACGGTCGCGATGTTGCGGACCTGGCTGGTCAGGTTGTCGGCCATGAAGTTGACGTTGTCCGTCAGGTCCTTCCACGTGCCCGCCACGTTCGGCACCCGGGCCTGGCCACCCAGGATGCCTTCCGTGCCGACCTCGCGCGCCACGCGCGTGACCTCGTCGGCGAACGCGCGCAGCGTCTGGACCATGCCGTTGATCGTCTCGGCGAGCGCGGCGATCTCGCCCTTCGCGTCCACGGTGATCTTCTTGCCGAGGTCACCGCCTGCGACCGCGGTCGCCACCGCGGCGATGCTGCGCACCTGGCCGGTCAGGTTGTCGGCCATGACGTTCACGTTGTCCGTGAGGTCCTTCCAGGTGCCCGCGACGCCGCGCACCTGAGCCTGGCCGCCGAGCTTGCCGTCCGTGCCGACCTCGCGGGCCACGCGCGTGACCTCGTCGGCGAAGGCGGAGAGCTGGTCGACCATGGTGTTGATCGTGTTCTTGAGTTCGAGGATCTCGCCGCGCGCGTCGACGTTGATCTTCTGGGTCAGATCGCCCTGCGCGACCGCGGTGGTCACCTGGGCGATGTTGCGGACCTGGTCGGTGAGGTTGTTGGCCATGAAGTTCACCGAGTCGGTCAGGTCACGCCAGGTGCCCGCGACGCCGGGTACCTCGGCCTGGCCGCCGAGCTTGCCCTCACTGCCCACTTCCCTCGCCACGCGGGTCACCTCGCCCGCGAACGCGGAAAGCTGGTCGACCATCGTGTTGAGGGTGTTCTTGAGTTCGAGGATCTCGCCGCGCGCGTCGACGGCGATCTTCTGCGACAGGTCACCCCGCGCCACCGCGGTCGCCACCTGGGCGATGTTGCGGACCTGCGCGGTCAGGTTGTTCGCCATGAAGTTCACGGACCCGGTGAGGTCGCGCCACGTGCCCGCGACGCCCGGTACCTGCGCCTGGCCGCCCAGCTGACCTTCCGTGCCGACCTCGCGGGCCACACGCGTGACCTCGTCCGCGAAGGACGAGAGCTGGTCGACCATCGTGTTCATGGTGGTCTTGAGCTCGAGGATCTCGCCGCGCGCGTCGACCGTGATCTTCTGGGTCAGGTCGCCCCGCGCGACCGCGGTGGTCACCTGGGCGATGTTGCGGACCTGGCTGGTCAGGTTGTCGGCCATCGAGTTCACGTTGTCGGTGAGGCCACGCCACGTGCCCGCGACGCCGGGCACCTGCGCCTGGCCGCCCAGCTTGCCCTCGGTGCCGACCTCGCGTGCCACACGGGTGACCTCGCCCGCGAACGCGGAGAGCTGGTCGACCATCGTGTTGAGCGTGGTCTTCAGCTCGAGGATCTCGCCCTTGGCGTCCACGTTGATCTTCTGCGACAGGTCGCCCTCGGCCACCGCGGTCGCCACCTGGGCGATGTTGCGGACCTGGTCGGTCAGGTTGTCGGCCATCAGGTTCACGTTGTCGGTCAGGTCACGCCAGCGGCCCGCGGCGCCGGGCACCTCGGCCTGGCCGCCGAGCTTGCCCTCGCTGCCGACCTCGCGGGCGACCCTGGTGACCTCGTCCGCGAAGGCGGAGAGCTGGTCGACCATGGTGTTGAGGGTGTTCTTGAGTTCGAGGATCTCGCCGCGCGCGTCGACGTTGATCTTCTGCGACAGGTCGCCCCGCGCCACGGCGGTGGTCACCTGGGCGATGTTGCGGACCTGCTCGGTCAGGTTGTCGGCCATGTAGTTGACCGAGTCGGTGAGGTCGCGCCAGGTGCCGGTGACGCCGGGGACCTGCGCCTGGCCGCCCAGCCGCCCCTCGGTGGCGATCTCCCGCGACACCCTGGTGACCTCGGTGGCGAACAGCGAGAGCTGATCGAGCAGCCCGTTGACGCGGTGTCCCAGCTCGGCGAACTCGCCGTGCAGCTGCCTGCCGTCGAGCTCCAGCTCCATCGGCTGCGAGAGGTCGCCAGCGGCGACCGCGCCGATGACCCGGTTCAGCTCTATGGTCGGCCGGGTCACGTCCTGGATCAGGCCGTTGACCTCGTCGATGGCGATGGCCCAGCCGCCGGGGCCGATCTCGGTGGAGACGCGGTCGTCGAGCCTGCCCTCCTGGCCGACCGTGGTCCGCACCCGCTGCAGCTCGCTCACGAGCAGCTGGTTGCGCTCGGCGATGTCGTTGACGGCCTCGGCCAGCCGCGCGGCGACACCGTCGCCCTGCGGGACGATCCGGCGCCGGAAGTTGCCGTCGCGAAGCTCGTGAACTGCGGTGAGAACCCGTTCGAGCGCGCGCTCGTCGGCTGCCGGTTCAGCGTGTGTGGTCATGCTCGCTCTTTCCACCTTGCCGAGGGTCGCATGGTCGTTGTTCAGCCTCCCATGATTCGCTCTATGCTTCGACACAGCCTGCCAACGAGGCCACAGCGCACCGTGGTCGGTCCGCTACGCTGGGGCAGGAGGTAACTTCGAGATGGCAGCAGGGCCGGTGACCGGACGCGAGGCCGGGCTCAGCCCGGCGACGCGCGGCCCCTCCGTCGAGGGCTACCTCGCCGACGTCGGAGCCAGGCTGATCGGCATGCTCGACCTGGAGCGAGCCGCCCGCCTGATCGCGGAACTCGCCGTCGGGCCGCTCGGCGACGTCGCGCTGCTCGTGCTGCCCACCACCCGTGGCCGCTGGGAGTGGTGGCGCCAGGAGCGGGGCCGCCCGGTGGAACATGGCCGGGTCCGCAAGGTGCCCGTCGAGTTCGCCTCCACCTTGGCCAGGGCCGTCACCAGCACCGCGGGCATCGCCACCGCCGAACTCCCGCAGGCCGAGATCAAGGCACTGCCGCAAGCGTTCGCGGGTTCGCTCGCGCGCTGCGCCCGGTTGTCCGTGGTCTCACTGGCCGAGGACGAGCACGGCATCCCCGGCGCGCTGGTCTTCGGCAGGCTGAAGGACGAAGCCGTCTTCGGCGACCGGCAGGCGGACGCGTCGACCGCGTTCGCGCAGCGCGCCGCGTCGACGCTGGCCGGAGCGCTCAAGCACGAGCGGTGGAAGGACGCCGCGTACGGCCTCCAGAGCACTTTGCGCCCGCCCGAGCTGCCGCACGTGACCGGCACCGAGATGGCCGTCTGGTACGAGCCAGGCGACGGCCCGCTCGGCGTCGGCGGCGACTTCTATGACGTGCACCCGCGCTCCGACGGCAGCGCCATGTTCGTGCTGGGCGACGTCTGCGGCAACGGCGCGGCCGCCGCCGCCCTGACCGGCCGCGTGCGGCACGCGCTGGCCGCGTTGCAGCTGGTCGAGCGCAGCGGCGACCGGCTGCTCAGCCTCCTCAACCAGACCATGCTCAACGCGGGCAGCAGCCGGTTCGCCACCCTGATCGTCGGCTCGATCATGGAACACGCGGGCGGCGTCCGGCTCACGATCGCCACCGGCGGCCACCCGCCGCCACTGGTGCTGCGCCACACCGGCGAGGTCGAGGAACCGGTGCTGGCCGGCATGCTCGTCGGCATCTCACCCCAGGCCAAGTTCGCGGAATGCACCGTCGACCTGGCCGAAGGCGACCTCTGCCTGCTCTACACCGACGGCATCACCGAGGCACGCGGCTTCGCCGACCGCACCGAGCTTTATGGCGCCGAACGGTTGCGCAAGGCCCTGTCCGGCTGCGGCGGCGAGGACGCGCCCGCCGCCGTCGACGAGGTGCGCCGGTCGGTCCAGCAATGGCTGGGTGACGCCGATCACGACGACATCGCCCTGCTGGCCATCCAGTGCGTCACGGGGAAATGACCGGTTTCGTGCCATGATCGGGTTCCGGGCGTGACTTTCGCGAGGAGGAACCAAGTGGCAGCGGTCAATCCGGTCAAGCGGGTGGCGTTGACGGTGGCCGGCGGTGTGCTGGTGATCGTCGGCGTGGTCCTGCTGGTGTTGCCCGGCCCCGGTCTGCTGCTGGTGCTCGCCGGTCTCCTCATTCTCGCGAACGAGTTCCCGGCGCTGGAACGCTTCGTCGACCCCGTGCAGGAACGCGCGATGAAGGCCGCCGAGGACAGCGTCTCGTCGCCGCTGCGGATCGCCGGTTCGGTGCTCGCCGGGCTGGGCCTGCTCGCCGCCGGGATCCTGTGGGGCCTGCGCGTGTTCCCGTGGCTGCCGTGGCCCGGGTGGAGCACCGGGTCGAGCCTGATCATCTCGTCGATCATCCTGTTCGCGCTGCTGATCTGGAGCTACCGCCGCGTCAAAGCACGCCGGGAGTCGGCCAAAAGCTCGTGAGTGTTTAGGCCGGTTAGAACCGGCCGTACCACTCACGACCCTTTAGGCGAGGCGGCCGCCGCCGTCCACGTGCAGGACGGTGCCGGTGGTGAACCGGTTGGTGAGGGCGAAGAGTGCGGCCTCGGTCAGGTCCTCGGTCGAGCCGACGCGGCGTGCCGGGTTCTTGGCGGCGACCGAGTCGAGGAACGCGGCCTTGCCCTCGCCCATGCCGTCCCAGGCGCCGGAGTCGACGATGCCGGGGGAGACGGCGTTGACGCGGACGGGGGCGAGTTCGACGGCCAGTGCCTGGACGAGGTGGGCCAGCGCGCCGTTGGTGGTGGCCATGACCGTCCTTTGTGGAGCGGGGCGCCAGGCGATCACGCCGGAGAAGAAGAGCATCGAGCCGGTCACGTCGAAGTGCTTGGCGAGCAGGAGCGGGCCGGTGACCTTGGCGGCGAAGGCGGTGTCGATGGCCTGCTTGGTGAGGTCGGCGAGCGGGCCGTTGGCCGCGGCGGCCGCGGTGCTGATCACGTGGTCGACCTGGCCCGCTTTGCTCGCCAGTGCGGCGATCGAGTCCTCGTCGGCCAGGTCGACGGCGACGGCTTCGGCGCCGCCGAGTTCGCCTGCGGTCCATTCGAGCTTGCGCTGATCGCGCCCGGACACGAGTACGGTCGCACCGGCCTTCGCGACGGCGTGGGCGATGGCGCGGCCGATGCCCGAACCGGCGCCGATCACGACGACGCGGCTGCCTTCGAGGCGGGATGCACTGGTCATTGCTGAAACTCCTTCGGTGTTGGTGAACCCAGCTTCGAGGCTGAGCGGTCATGCGTCCAATGCCTGTTTCCGCTGCGATGTATAAGCTGAGCGCATGGTTACGGTCCGGCAGCTGGAATGCTTCGTCGCGGTGGTCGACCACGGCACGTTCACCGCCGCGGCCGCCGAGCTGCTGGTGACGCAGCCCGCGCTGTCGCGCAGCGTCCGCGAGCTCGAGCGGATCGTGGGCGCGCCGCTGCTGGAGCGCTTGCCGCGCCAGGTCGTGCTGACGCCGGTGGGCCGGGAGGTGCTGCCGGTCGCGCGTGCGACGCTGGCCGACGCGCGGCGCGTGCGCGAGGTCGGGCGGCGTGCGGCGGGGCTGTTGACGGGCGAGCTGCACGTCGCGGTCGTCCAGTCGCTGACGCTGGGCGCGCTGCTGCCCGCGGTGCAGGAATGGCAGCGCGTGCATCCGCAGGTCGAGCTGCGGCTGAGCGAGTTCGCGCACCGCGACGAGCTGGAGGAGTCGGTCCGCGACGGGTTCGCGGACGTCGCCGTCGGACCCCGCCCCGACGACTGGGCGGGCCCGATCCGGGAACTGGGCATCGAGGAGTTCGTGGTCGTGCTGCCCGCGGGCGAGGCGGCGCCGGACGGGCTCGCGCTGAGCGACCTCGCCGACCGGCGGTGGGTGCACTACGACCAGGTCAACGGCCTCGCGGCTGTGGTCGACCAGGCCTGTGCGGCGGCGGGCTTCACCGCCCGTGTCGCCGTGCGCACCGCGCAGACCAGCGCCGCTCCCCGGCTCGCGGCGGCCGGGCTCGGGCCCGCGCTGGTGCCCGCGAACATCCTGGCCCCGTCCGACCCCGTCAACGTCGTCTTCCCGACCCCGGCGGTCCGGCGCCCGATCGCGGCGTTCACCCGCCACCGCCCCGACCCGGTCACCGCCGCCTTCATCGAGCTGGTCGCCCGCCTGTCAGCGGTCGTCCCGCCGCACCTGCAGCGCCCGGTCGCCGAGTAGCTCGACGGTCACGAACGCGAGCGTCGTGTCCCCGATGTTTTCCAAGTCGTGCAACAGGTATTCGCCTTCGCCGAAGGTGAAACTCCGGCTCTCACCCGCTTGGTAGGTCACCTCGCGCGTGGTGCCGTCATGCGTGTGCTGACGGCTGTGGCCGGCCGTCAGCGCGGTCCACGAGTAGTCGAGCACGTGGCGATGCGCGGGCAGCCGTTCCCCGGGTGCCAGCCGGATATCCCAGACGCGAGCCCACGGACTCTCGTCGAGCAACCGTCCGCCGACGTTCCCGTTGAACTCGTTGTCCCGGAACTCTTGGAGCAGCTCGGTCGGCCAGTCCCGAAACCCCCGCGCGACGATTTCGCCCGCGAGGGGTTCCGGCGGCAGTCCTGCCTTGTTCTCTGTCATGACGCCAGGATCGGCCTCGCCCACCCATGCGGTCCAAGGCCGATCCCGCATCCAATCCATGCCTTCCGCACATGGCACTGGGTCGATGCGCGTACCTGGATGGACGACACGCGTACCTCGACGGACGACACGCGTACGTGGATGGACGACACGCCCGAAGCGAAGCCGTGCGACCTCTCGGGCGTGTCGTCCGGCTGTGCACGTGTGTCGTCCATCTGTGCACGCATGGCGTCCGTTGGCGTACGCGGGGCGCGGTCAGCCGAGGAGGGCGGGGCGGGTCCAGGGGGTGTCGAGGACGTGGTGGGACAAAAATGCCAGCACGGTGGCGTACCAGAGCTTGGCGTGGTGGGGCGCGAGGATCCAGTGGCCTTCGTCGGGGAAGTAGAGGAACTTGTGCGGGGTGGTGGTGTCGGCCTTGGTACGGGAGGAGAGGTCCCACCAGAGGCGGGTGGCTTCGGTGATGGGGACCCGGTAGTCCTTGTCGCCGTGGATGATGAGCATCGGGGTGGTGATGGCGTCGGCCGAGTGGTGGGGTGACTGGGCGTCGGCCGTCTCGGGGGTCATCTCGCGGTGGAAGAACCAGGGGATGTCGCCGGTCTCGGCCGAGTCGTGCAGGCGCCAGACCGAGGCGTGGGCGACGATCGCGTCGAACCGGTCGGTGTGGCCGGCGATCCAGTTGGCCATGTAGCCGCCGAAGGAGCCGCCCATCGCCGCGGTGCGGTCGCCGTCGATGTCGGGGCGGGCGCTCGTGACGTCGGTGAAGGTCATCAGGTCCGTGTACGGGGCGCCGTTCCACTGGCCCCAGCCGCGGCGGATGAAGTCGACCCCGTACCCCGTCGACAGCGCGAAATCCGGGAGCAGGACCGCGAAACCGCGCTCCACCAACGGCCAGGGGTTCGCGCGCCACGACCACGTGTTCTGCGAAAGCACCGGGCCGCCGTGTACCTGCAGCACCAGCGGCGCCGGGTGCTCCGGACCGGCGTCGTGGGGGAGCGCGAGCCAGGACCGGATCCGGGTGCCGTCCTCGGCCGTGGTGACGACTTCCTCGAGCCTGCCGGGTACCGCGACCGGCTCGACCGGGCTCGGCAGGAGTTCGATCTTCGAGCCGTCCAGCGCGATCCGGACCGGGGCCGGCGGGCTGTCGATGGCCGCGCGCAACGCGTAGGCCCAGCCGTTATGTCCTATGTGGACGTTGGTGTACGCGGCGTCGTCGTGGGTCAGGCGGGTGTGCTCGCCGGTCGCCAAATCGATGCGCCAGAGCGGGGCCCTGCCGTTGTCGTCCGCGACCGCCACGAGCGCCGCGCCGTCCGGCGTCCACACGGCCGAGTGCGGCCAGCGGTCCCACTCGGCGGCCAGCGGGCTGATTTCCCCGCCTGCCAAGGGAACGACGCCGAGCCAGCGGTCGCCCGGCTCCTCCGGGGTGAACCGGCGCTCGACGCCGAACGCGACCCGGGTGCCGTCGGGGGAGATGCGGGGCGAGTCGTACTCGTGCTCGGGATCTTCGGCGAGCACGCGGCGTTCGCCGGTCTCGACGTCGAGTGCGACCAGAGTGGACCGTTGCGAGCCCGCAGGTTCGGCGACGATCCAGACGGTGACGATCGTGCGGCCGTCCGGGCTGATGTCCCAGCCCGCGCTCGTGCTCAGCGCCCGCCCGACATGGCCGGTGAGGTCGCGAGGCTCGTCGCCGGTCAGCGCGAACAGGCGCGTGGACTCCGGCCCGAGGTCATGATCCCAGTAACGGACCGGGAACTCCTCGTGCAGTATCGCGGTGACGCCGCCGTCCGCGCGTTGTTTGCGGATTTCCTTGTCATGATCGGCATCCGTGGCCGACGGGTGCAGCTCCGAGCCGAACACGATCGTCCCGTCGGCGGCCGTCACCACGTCCCGCACGTCACCCGATAGAGCGACAAGCACCCGGGCGTCGCCACCGTGCGCGGGCTGGCACCAGAGCGCCGTTCCGGACTTTTCGCCCTCCGGGTCCGGGCGTGACGACACGAACAGCAGGTCGCCGCCCGGTGTGAACGCGGCGCCGGACTCGCCTTCGGCGCCGCGGGTCAGCCTGGTGGCCTGGCCGGCGCCGTCGGGGTCGAGTGACCACAAAGCCGTGGTGTAGCGGGACTTCTTGCGGTTCGGCGTCGCCACCGCGACCACCAGCCTGGAGCCGTCACGGGACAGCGTCAGCCCGGTGATCCGGGGATGGGTGATGAAAGCGTCGAGATCAGAGAAGATCACCGACTCTTCTTACCAGTGCCGGACCGGTACGTACCAGGCGTCCGTTGCGGTGAACGGGGCCGTTACGCAGCGGCGCGAACACCGTTTTCGAAGAAGGCCAACCGGATCTCGTCGTTCATCGCGCGCTCGGGGTGGTTCATCAGCCCGAAGGCCAGCCCGTCGGCGCTGGTGATGCCCGCGATGCCGCCCTGCGAACCGTCCAATTCGGACCCGTCCGCGTACCGCAGCGCCGCCTGCCAGCCCTCGGTCGCCTCGGGCAGGTGGCTGAAGCGGCCTTCGCCGTGCGCGAACGGGAAGGCCAGCGTCTGTCCACTGAGGCCGGTCAGCCACGGGCTCTCGTTGCCGGGCTCGACCACGTGGCGCGCGTGCGGCTCGTTGCGGAAGGTGCCTGCCGCGTTGACCTTCAGCGCCACGCCCTCACCGAAGCAGCCCGCGCGCAGCGCGATCTGGAAACCGTTGCAGATCCCCAAAAGCGGCCGGGTCAGGCAGGCATTGAACTGGTCGGCGAGCCGGGTCTTCAGCAGCAGCGACGCGACCGAGCCGCCACCCAGGTGGTCACCGAACGAGAAGCCGCCGGGAACGCACAGGATGTCGGCGTCGTCGAGCCGCTCGGAGCCGTCGAGCACGTCGGCCACGAACCGCAGCCTCGGCTCGGCGCCGACGTCGCGGAACGCGCGCAGGGTTTCGTCCTGGCAGTTCGTGCCGGGCAGGTACAGGACGTTGACTGTCGGTTTCACGAGATCCTCGCGGTAAAGGAACCTGACCAGCGGTCGGCGACGGCCGGGGTGAGCAATTCGGTGCCCGCCACCCGGACGCCGGTCTCGTCGACCAGGCGCCCGAGCACGACGGAGTTCAGGGCTTCGGGCAGCGCGGCGAGCGCGGCCTCGTCGAGCTCGACGAGCGCGCCGGCGCGGTGCTCGGCGAAGAGCAGCTCCGCCTGCGCCGCCTCGGGGTTCAGCTCGACACCGAGCCCGCTCGCGAGCGCGCCCTTGACCAGCCCGGCGGCGACGCCACCCGGCCCGATCCTGGTCGCGCTGCGGAAGGAGCCCCGGCTCGAGGCCAGCGCCGCGAGGTAAGCGTCCACAGTGGACAAGTCGACCGCGTCCAGCGGGCCTTCGGAGATCCCGAGCAGGCGACCGGCGACGGTCGCGACCGGCGACGGGGTGCGAGGGCCGATCAGCGCGAGCACGCTGCCCGCGCCGGTCCACTGCTCCGGCGTCAGCCCGGCGGCGTCCGGCGCCTTGCCCAGCGCGGTGAGGAACACCGCGGGCGGCACGCTGACCACGCCTTCGTCCGTGGCGGTCGAGCCGGCCGACGAGTCCTTGCCGGAGATGACCGGCACACCGAAGTGCCGGACCAGCGCCGCCAGCTCGTCGACCA
Organism: Amycolatopsis xylanica; assembly: GCF_900107045.1. GTDB lineage: Bacteria > Actinomycetota > Actinomycetes > Mycobacteriales > Pseudonocardiaceae > Amycolatopsis > Amycolatopsis xylanica. The sequence continues at coordinate 74,940 of NZ_FNON01000004.1, read as the reverse complement.
TGCCGACCAGCCATTCCTGCCAGTTCTCGGCCAGGTGCGGGGTGTAGAAGTTGTCGGTCAGGCAGATGTCGTTCAGCGCGACGCCCGCGAGCACCTGCCCGGCGACTACGTCGACGAACATCTGGCGCAGCGCGTCGACCGGGTGCACGTCGAACAGCCACGGGTTGAAGGCGGTCGAGAGCACCGCCGCGGCGCGCGAGCCGTCGACCGGCGTCCCGGCCCAGTACCCGGTGGACACCCGGTGCTGGTCGCCGTACTGCGGGCCGTAGAAGGTGTTGCCCTGCACCGTGCTGTCGTACTGCGAGTCCGCGTAGTGCTGCGACGCGACCTCGGCGTCGGCGACGACCTGCTCCAGCAGCTTGCCGATCTCGTCGACGGCCATCGACGGCCACGAAGGCGCGGGCGTGGAGATGGCCGGGACGGGCCCGGTCTCGACGCGGGGGATGTCGAAGTCCAGCAGCTCGTACGGCACGTCGAAGCCGAGTTCGCCGAACTCGCCCGGCTCGGCCCGCTCCAGCACGTCCGCCTCGGCCAGCGCGGGCTGGTGGAACACGGTGTACCGGCCGGTGTCGGTGAACCGCCCGATCGCGGTGGTACGCACCTGGTGCCGCTTCAGGATCCGCGACGCCTCCGCGTACTGCGCGGGCGGGATCGCGAGCAGCATCCGTTCCTGCGACTCGGAAAGCAGGATCCGCCACATCGGCAGCGCGGAGGTCTTCAGCGGCACGAGCGCGGTGTTGATCCAGACGCCGCCCGGGTCGCCGATCTCGCCGACCGCGCTGTTGAGCCCGGCGCCGCCGACGTCGGTCAGCGCGCGCAGGCAGCCCGCGTCACGCAGGTCGACCAGCGCCTTGCGGAACTTGACCTGCTCCAGCGGGGCGCCGATCTGCACCGAGGTGACGTCCATCGTGCTGCCGGCCGAACTCGCCGACGCGCCGTGCATGCCCTCGTTGCCGGTCAGGCCGCCGATGAGGACCACCAGGTCACCCGGCTGCGGCTGGCCCGGCTGCGCGGCCGAGGTCGGCATGATGCCGATGCTGCCGCCGAGCGCGAACGGCTTCGCCCGGTACGCCGGGTGGAAGGTCATGTGGGAGTAGGTCATCGGCACGCCGAAGGTGTTGCCGTACTCCTTGATCGCGCGGATGGTGTCGGACGCGATCTGCTTGGGCGCGGGACGTCCGGCGATCGGCGCGGGCGTCTCCGGGACACCGAGCGCGGTGTACTCGAACGAACCGATCGGGTCCGCGACGAGCCCGGTGCCGAGGATGTCGCGCAGCACCCCGCCGAGCTTGGTCAGCTGGCCGAAGTACGCCGAGATGGCCGACGGGCCGTTGTGCGTCTCCGCCTTGACGGCGATCGCGTGGTCGTCGTAGAAGTCCCAGACCCCGGCGTTGTCGTGGAACATGCTGAGGATGTTGGGGTTCTGCGTGTCCTTCGACGCCGCGACCAGACGGCCGAGCAGGCTGCCGAGCGACTTCCAGGTGGTGTGCGCGCAGTGGTCGCTCCACCGGGCGTCGAGCGCCTCGAACAGCACGTCGGTGACCGACTCGGCGCCGAGCTGCTCCTGGATGCCCCGGATGTGCCGCATCTGCGCGAGCGAGAGGTTGCGGCCCTCGGCCTTGCCGAGTTCGGCGAGCTCGTCGTCGCTGAGCTTGGTGAGGTCGTAGTACCGCGCCGGCTCGTAATGCCCGCTGGGCATGAGCGTCTCGTAGCGCGGCTCGGTCTCGTGCAGCTCTTCGATCGTCTGGTTGAAGCGCGTGGCCCTGATGATCTCGGCCAGCTTCGGCGAGGACGACTTGTAGCTGGTCGCCATCTTGCCCGCGACCGCGTCGAGGCCGAGCGCGGCGCACATGGCGACGAGCGAGTCGCTCTCGTTGTCGACGACACCGCGCCGGTAGGCGACCTGGACCTCACCCTCGGCGAGCGCCACGTCCGCGACGGTCACCTTGCCGAGGGGTCCGTGCAGCGCGTCGCAGACGGCCGCGATGCCCTCGGCGCCGGGCTCGGTGGCGAATTGGATGTAGTAGTCGTGCCAGATCTCCAGATCCGGCAGGCCCAGGTCACGCCCGGCACGCTCCACATCGGGCTCCGCGGCACCGGCCGTGCGCACCGAAAACTTGTGGATCACTCGTCCCCCTCTAGGGCGGTCAGGGCGGGCGTTTCACGGTGGATTGTGCAGCAGTGATGACGCTCACGCAGCTGTGGGGTGCGACCCGTACCTGGTCGTGGTGTGCATGCGGACCTCATCGACCACCGGCGAGGTGGCGAATGCCCGCGCGACCTCGGTGAGCCACTCGGTCTCGGACTCGATGCTGGCGTCGACCGCGGTGGGGACGTGCGGGCTAGCGGGCCAGCTGTGCCCGGCCTCCTTGGCGATCAGCGCGGCGGCGAGCGAGGCGGCCTCGAGCGTGGCCGGACTCTGGCGGCCGGGCACCCACTCGGCTACCTGCGGCGGGATGTGGCGGCGCAGCACGAGCACGCCGTCGCGGATCTCGATGATGCGCCGGTAGAGCGCGAACTCGGGGTCACGCCGCATCCTGGTGAGCGCGATGCCGGGCTGCGCGGCGAACAGCGCCGACCACAGCGGCGCCATCGCGCGGTAGCGGCGGAGCGCGCTGATCCGGCGGTGCAGGCGGAGCAGCTGCTCGCTCCAGGTGGCGAGCATCGCGCCGGCGATCCACAGCAGCACGGTCAGCCAGGCGAGGTTCAGGTTGACCGCCATGAACGTCTCGCGGCTCAGCCCGGTCAGCAGGATCCACAGCGTCGGCAGGCAGGCCCAGGTCGCCCAGCCGATCGTCCACACCGCGCCCGCCGCGACCGTGCGCAGCCCGGCGCGGAACGGGCCGGGCGGGCATTCGGCGGCGTAGCGGCTGATCATCCTGGCGAACACGATCAGGCAGCCGGAGCCGTAGAGGAAGAGGACCAGCTGGTAGCCGATGAGCGACGGCCGCAGCGCGTTGACCGCGGTGAACCCGCCGTTGTCCGTGTCGAAGCTCGTCGTGGCCAGCAGGACGGTCATCGTCAGCCAGGCGGCGACCAGATAGCGGAAGCCGCTGCGGGGCTCCGGCGTGCGGGTCGACCCGGCGAGCCGCACCAGGTAGTGCACGGCGAGCAGCTGGAACGCGTTGCCGAGCAGGCGCGCGGTGAGCGGGAACGGCTCGAACCGCATGATCAGGTTCGTCGTCGGCGGCGCGACGAACATGATGCCGACCGCGAGGCTGGTGAAGAACAGGAGCAGGTACTTGAGGACCGGGGTCAGCCCGCGGCCGCGGTTCGTGAACAGCTTGTAGGCGACGACGAGCAGGATGGCCCCGCTGAAGACGTAGTGCGTCACCGGCGTCTGCTGCCGAACGCGGCCTCCAGCGCGCCGAGGCCGCCCGCGTGCTTGGTAGGCGTCTCGCGGCGAACCCGGCGCATGATCAGCGACGCGACCAGTTCGGCCTCGCGTTCCTGCTCCTCGGCGTAGGTGGTGCGGCCCAGCACGCGGCGGATGAGCCCGGGGGAGAGGTTCGGCATGAGCGCGGACGGCACCGCGGCGTCGAGCTCGGCCGAACCGGCGTGCCCGCAGAGCAAATGGCCGATTTCGTGCAGCAGGATATGTTCCTGGTGCAATACGCTGGTTTCGGTGGTGTAGAAGACGTAATCGGCTTGATCGGTGGCCGCGAGCACACCACACGGCGCGGCCGAATTCGCCGCCATCGGCACCAGTTCGATACGCCGCCCGCGTCGCCGCGCCAGTGTTTCGAGGAAATCGGCCATCGCGAAGGGTGTGGGTATTTCTACCGACGCGACGATTCCCTCGCACCGTTTCCACAGTGCACTCCGCGAGGACAGCACTTTCCTCCCCTGCTAAAGCCTTTCAGCCGGTGCTGTCGTTGGACATCCCCCGCTGCGCTTCCCTCCGCTGAATAGTATCGATGATGTCGTTTACCGTGCCAAGACCTTCTTCCGAAAGCGCGACGGCACGCAGAGCGACTTGACGGACCGCGCTGTTGCGCAATGCGCCGAGCAGTTCGAGTTCCTGGGCGATCTTGTCGCCCTGCTCGTCATCGAAGAAATACGCGGGCGGGACCTGGAAGAACGCGGCCAGCGCCTCCAGATGACGTTTGGTGGGGTTGTCCCGCCTGCCGGTGCGCAGCTGCCATAGATAGGTCGCGGAGAAGGATTCGCCGGTCGCCTCCCGGCAGGCCTTGGCGACCTCTTCGTGGCTGTGCTGCTCGCCGTTCGGGCGGCGCACGACGCTGAACAGGTGGTCGATCCGCTCGGCGAGCTGTCCCGCTCCCGGCTCCTGGTCCATCCGCTGGCCTCTTTCGTGAGCTCAGGTGTATGACCAGTCTACGCGGGTTCGCCTCAGTTGACAGCAGGTGGGAGTGTCGGCCATGCTTGCGGACGTCAGCTGAGATGAATGCCTGGCCGACCTTCGATCATCGAGGCTGACGTCAGGGTGGGGTCTTCACGTGAGTGCAAGGGGAGCGCCGATGAGGAAATTGTTCTGTGTGGTGGCCTTCGCCGCCACCGGGGTCTGCCTGGTACTGCCCGCCGCGGCCAGCGCGGCGGGTGGCGAGTACTTCAGCGGGACGGGAGTGGGCAACAGCGCTTCGGAAGCGCTGAACCGCGCCGTCGTCGGTGCTTTCCGGAACGCGGCGACGGGTGGGTACCAGGAGTCGCAGTGCACGATCACCACGACGGCGGTCAAGCCCACGGAGCCTCATTGGTACCAGGGATTCGCGCGCATCGAGTGCGTGAAGTCAACGTCGAGAGGGGAATGACGATGAGGAACAGCATAAAGCGGGCAGCGGCGGTCGTGGTGTTCGCGGCGGTGGCCGCGGCGGGACCGGCGGTCCTCGCGACCGGTCAGGCGCTGGCCGCGCCCGCCGGCAACTGCGAGTTCGTCACGTTCAACTTCTCGTACACCGACGGAGCGGGCGCCAGCCAGATCTGGGTGTACGAGGACGCGGACGGGAACAAGCTCTACCAAGGCCGGTACCGCGGCGCGTCCGTCCAGTGGCGGGTCTGCCTCTAGGCTGGAGTCGTGAGTGTTCCGGCCGGTTCTAACCGGTCTAAACACTCACGACCCCTTCGTGATCAAACCGCCTTGCTCAAAGGGGCGTGCGCGTTGTGGCGTCATTGGGCGGTAGGCCGGATGTGGCGTGTGCGGGCCGTTTGGTGAGGGCCTCCCTCACTGCCGCTTCTCGTGTATGAAGGCTCCCCTCATACAGGTTTGGCTGTATGAGGGGAGCCTTCATCGCGTATAGCGGCATGAAGGGAGCCTTCATCCAACCCGGGCGTATGAAGGGAGCCTTCATGCGGAGCGGGTTGGGTGAGGGGAGCCTTCATGCGGGCGCTGGGTTCCCTTGCTGTACAGGGCGGAGCGGGGTAGCCCCTCGTCCGGTGGGGGTGAGTGGGAACTCTGCTCCGTTGGGTGCAGCGGAGTCACCACTCGCGACCCGCCAGCGAAGCGAGGGTGCCCCCGAGTGCTTACCAAGCACCCAAGGGCCCCTCGCTTCACGGCGCGCCCAAGCTCGGGGGTCGTGAGTGGTACGGCCGGTTAGAACCGGTCGGAACACTCACGACCCCTTGTGTCACTTGAGGATCTGCTCCTTGACGACGATGTGGCCGTCGTCGGGGTCGATCTTGCCGCCGAGGCGCTGGAAGGCGCCGTCGGTGAGGTCGAGGCACTTCGGGACCTCCTTCGTCCACGCGTAGGTGCCGCGGTCGTTGATGACCACGGTCAGCGACTTCTTGGTCTTGACGTTGGTGACCTTCACCTTCGTGCCGAACGGCAGCTGGGGGTTCCGGCTGAGTGAGGTCGCGGCCGCGTCCCGGTTCCCGTCGTAGAAGTCGCCGTTCGCGGTGCGCGCGCCCGCCGGCATCACGCCGTAGTGGGTGGCCCAGCAGTTCTGGCCCTTGGGCGGCGTGTCGGCCGCGCTCACCCCGGTCGCGGTCAGCCCGGCCAGCGCGACGAAGACCATTGTGGACGCAATTCTCCCGATCACGGCATTCTCCTGATTTCCCGAATGAGCGTTTAATAATGCTTCGGAAATCCGACCTTGGCATGGGTTCGGCGCGGCCAGGAAGGTCACCCACCCGTCAGGGTGACAGTGCGAACTTTTACCGTCTGGTAGCCGTGCCGATGGGTCACATGAGCACGTCTGACGTGCGGAAAAGGTTCGATACTCGACCTAAACCCCACGATTGTGTAGATGACTGTCGAACGTCTTGTGGCGCTCGTCGCGACGTTGCTAGCTTCGAAATCGGCCGAGATCGGCGGTGGGAGCGGGCCCGCCTCGAATTGGCCGAATCCCTTTTTCTGAGGAGAATTCGCGATGTCTGTTAAACGGGTGCTTGCTGTTCTGGCCGCGTTCGTCGCAGCGGGGACGATGATCGCGGCGCCGCTGGCTTCGGCGTCCACAGCGTCCACGGCGGGCGAAGAGGCCTTTGTGGTGAACAAGGACCAGTTCAACAAGATGTTCCCGAACAGGAACGGCTTCTACACCTACGAAGGCCTGGTCGCCGGGATGAAGTCGTTCGGGAAGTTCGCCAACGAGGGCAACGACGACACGAAGAAGCGGGAAGCGGCCGCGTTCCTGGCGAACGTCAACCACGAGAGCGACGGCCTCAAGGCGGTCAGGGAGTACAACACCGCCAACTACTCGCACTACTGCGACCCCGGCGCGGCCGGTGGCTGCCCGGCGGGCAGGGACCAGTACTACGGCCGAGGGCCGATCCAGCTGAGCTGGAACTACAACTACAAGGCCGCCGGTGACAGCTTCGGCGTCGATCTGCTGCACAAGCCCGACCTGGTGGCGACCGACGCGGCCGTCGCGTGGAAGACCGGCCTGTGGTTCTGGAACACGCAGTCCGGCGCTGGCAGCATGAAGCCGCACGACGCGATGGTGCAGAACAAGGGCTTCGGCCAGACGATCCGCAGCATCAACGGCGCGCTGGAATGCGACGGCAAGCGCAAGGACCAGGTCGAGGCCCGGGTCAGCGCGTACCGCAACTTCACCAAGATCCTCGGCGTCGACCCCGGCGGCAACCTCTACTGCTGAGCCGCACGCGAAAAAGCCACCCCGGGCCCCGGGGTGGCTTTTTCGCGTGAACCTTGCGGGCCGCCGCGCCGACTGTTCCGATGAAGAGAACAGGAGGCGATGTGGACGAGGCCTTACTGGTGGTCCGCTGCCAGCTGGGAGAGCGTGACGCGCTCGCGGAACTGGTCCGGCGGTGGCACACACCGCTGTGGAATTACCTGCGGCGCATGGTGAACACCGCCGAGCTGGCCGACGATCTCACCCAGGAGACGTGGGTCGCCGTGCTCCGCGGCTTGCCGCGGTTGAAGGAGGCCGAGCGCTTCGCGCCCTGGCTGTTCACGATCGCGCGGCGGTCGCTGCTGAACCGCCTGCGCGAGGACTACCGCGTGCCGCCGGAGCCCGAACCGCCCGTGGTGGCCGGCGATCCGGTGCTCGATCGTGTCGAACTCCTCGCCGGGCTCGCGGGGTTGCCGCTGCTCGAACGCGAGGTGCTGGTGCTGTTCCACCTGCACGACCTCTCGCTGGCGGACTGCGCCGCCGTGCTGGACGTCCCGGCGGGCACGGTCAAGTCCCGCCTGTTCCGCGCGCGTGGGATGTTGCGCGCCCGCCTGGCAGAGAAGGGGTTTCACCGTGGATGACTTCGAACAGCCGTCGCTGACCGCCGACCAGGTGCTCGCCCGGTTGACGCCGGGCGCGCGGGTTCGGTACGCGGTCGTCGCGCTTGCCGGGCTGGCGGGCGCGCTGCTGATCTCGGCCTTGTGGGTGACCGAGCCGGTGCCCGCGCGGACCCAGGTGGCGTTCGGCGTCTTGGTGCTGATCGGCCTCGGGTGGGCGGGCTTCGGGGTGTGGGCGTTGACGTGCCGCGGTCCGCTCTTCGCGCGGGACCGGGTGGTCGCGGGCTGGCTCGCGCTGGCCTTTTCGGTGCTGGCCTGCGCCGGGATGACCGTGATCGCGGTGGTGCGTTCGGGGAACGTGCTCGTCGCGGCGACGACGGGTGCGGCACTCGTCGTCGCCGCGACGACGTTGCTGATGCGTGCTCGCGCACGCCACGCGTTCCTGTCTCGCAGGAAGGCGGAGTTAGGGCCGTGACGTGGTGAACGCGGTGAAGAAGCTGTTGAGCGAAGGCGCGCCCGTGCTCGTGAAGCAGTTGACCGGCGGCTGCGCGTTCACCCAGATCGTGGTGAGCGTGCAGTACGTCGCCGGATCACCGGGCGCCGTGACACCGGGCCCTGGGCCGTAAGCGGTCACCTGGGCGTGCGTTTCGTTGAGCTGCTGTCCCGGGAACGAGGTCAGGTATTTGGCCGGGCCGGTCTGGCCGCAGCCGACGTTCACGGGATACCTGGCGCCCGCCGATCCGTTGAAGCACCACAGATGGCCGTACGCCTTGGGCGGCTCCGGCGGCGCGGCGCCGATGATCGACCGTTCGCGATGGTACGAAGCGGTGAAGTCGACACCCGGCGGCGCCTGCCCGGAGGCGGTGAAGCAGTACACCGAGGCGGAGACGGCGACCGTGTACTTCCAGTCCATCACCTTGCACCGCAACGCTTGCTGGGCCTGACCGACCGCGGTGACCTGGATGTTGCCGGTGAGCGCCCCGACGCCGGCGAACTGCACGAGGTAGGGATTCGAGCCGGTCACCGTGACCGGGCCGCCGGTCGAGTTGTACCGCTCACCGGTCGCCAAGTGCAGGTAGGCGTGTGCGCCCTGGCCGCCGGTGACGCCGGGGCTGAGCGTCCACAGCACGGTGAACCGCGTCGGGCTCGGCGAGACCGACCGTGCCATCTGGCATTTGACCTCGACGATCTCGTCGACACCTTCTTGGAACCAGCGGACGAGGTGGCAGTAGTTGCCGGTGCCGCCGACCGCGGTCACGTGCGCCAGCCCCCGGGTGCCGGTGCCGATCGCGGGGAACTTGACCTGGTAGACACCGCCGACAAGTCTGCCCTCGGCCGAAAGCGCCGGTGCGGCGGTTTTCCAGCTGCCCCACTGGTGTGTGGGGTCGAGGGTGGTCCAGACCGCGGCCGTCGGGTTGTCGACGTAGGCGAAGCCCCATTTCGCGGGAGACGCGGCTTGTGCTTGCCCGGGAATGCAGAGCAGTGTCGCGAGCATCGCCATGATGATGCTGAGTTTTGTTCGCATGGCTCGAGGGTCGCGCCCGGCGGTTGTGAACCAGTTGTGAGAGTGGCGGGGACCGGGATAAAGCGGGCTTTATCCCGGGAAAAAGTACCCGGGATAAAGCCCGCTTTATCCCGTTCTTCAGTGGAGTTCGGCCAGCATTGAGGTGACCGCTTTCTTGGGGTTGAGCGACTTGTCCCAGGGGAGCGCGTCGCCGGGGCCGACGGGGTACTTGCCCGCGTCGGCGGTGGAGCCGAAGCGGTCGGTGAAGCCCCAGGCGCCGAAGGTGGTGCAGGCGGGCTCGTCGCGGCAGACCGCGAGTTTGCCAGCGAACTCCTTGGCCTGCATGGTGGTGTCGCCGCCGGAGACCACGTCCATCTCCGAGACGCGGACCTTCAGCCCGAGCGCGGCGAGCGCGCGGACGTGCTTGCGGAAGGTCTCCGGCGGGGTGCGGTCGGCCTTCTCGTATTCGTGGTTCTGCAGGCCGACGCCGTCGATCGGGACGCCGTCCGCGCGCAGTTTCTTCACCAGCTTGTACAGCGCGTCCCAGCGGCCGCCGTCCTGCTCGGCTCCGTATTCGTTGAGGTAGAGGACCGCGCCCGGATCGGCGGCGCGGGCCGCCTTGAAGGCCTGGGAAATGTAGTCGGCGCCCATGGCCTGGTGCCAGAGGTTGTGTTCGAGGCCGTCCGGGTTGTCTTCGTTGATGGGCTCGTTGACGACGTCCCACTCGGCCACCCGGCCCTTGAAATGACCGGCGACCGTCTTGATGTGGTCCAGCATCACCGTTTTCTTGTCACTGGCCGAGCGCATCCAGGTCGGCAGCGCCTCGAACCAGACCAGTGTGTGCGCGTGCACGGCCATGTCGTTGGCGCGGGCGAAGTCCACCAGCATGTCGGCCTCGGCGAACGCGTAGACACCCCGGCGTGGCTGGACGAACTGGGGTTTCATGTCGTTCTCCGGCGTGAGCGCGCTGAACTCGCGGCCCGCGATGGCGCGGTACGCGGCGTCGGAGACCAACGGTCCACTCGCGACGGCCGTGCCGACGCCGATCGGGCGCGCCAGGCCCGCGGCCTTGGCACGCAAGGAAGAACTCGACGGCTGCTGCTTCCACGCCGGCGCGTCCACGACCTTTACCGAGCCGGACGCGGTCAGTGCGCGCAGCGTCCAGCCACCGCCCACCGCGGCGTCGGCGCCGAACCAGACCGTGCCCGAGCCGAACACGCCGCGCTCGGAGACTGAGCCGAGTTCCTTGCCCGCGACGAATACCTTCACGGAGCCGCCGCCACGGCGGATCGACAGCGCGACGTCACCCGAGAGACCTGAGCCGAATGTCTTGGTCTCTGCCGCCTTGTCGGACTTGCCGTCCCAGACGGCGATCTCCAGTTTGCCGCCGACTATCCCGGTCCGGACACTCGGCGGCTCCTGGCGCCACTCGTCGTAGATGACCGGAACCTTGCCGTACAGCTGGAAGTAGGCGGCCTTGCCGTCCACTCCGGACAGTGTGGCGTCGACTTGGAAGTCACCGCTCACGTCGAGCCGGGGCCCGGCCAGGTTGACCGGCGGGTTGGGCTGCAGGCGTTTGCCCTCGGTCGCGGTGATCCAGCGGTCGAGCGGGGTGATCACCACCCCGGCCGCGGTCGGCTGGGCGCCGGCGAACTGCGCCCAGTTGTGCCCGCTCAGCAGGTCGGCGGAGACGGCGGCGGTACCGCCGGCCGGGACGGCGGTCCCGGCCACCAGCACCGCCGCCAGAACCGCGGCAGCACGAAAAAGCAAGGTCATGAGCCCTCCACGAACTACAGGTGCGAGGCGGCGGATCGCACGACCACTGGTTTTCCTGCTTTACCCAGCCGCGGCCAGCCTGCTGGGTACCAGGTTTTCGAGAACCCCTTCCAGGCCGAGCGTCACCGCGCCGGTGAGCGTGGCCGCCATCCCGAGCCGGGAGACCTCGACTCGCGGTGGATACGGGGTCAGCGCGACGAGCCCGGCGCGCACGGGTTCGAGCAGCAGATCGCCGTTCTGGCCGAGTCCGCCGCCGAGCACGATCAGTTCGAGGTCGGCGACCTTGGTCAGCTGGGCGGCGTACTTGGCGATGCGGTCGGCTTCCATTTTGACCAGCGAGGCCGCCAGCCGGTCGCCGTCGCGGGCGGCGTCCATGATGGCTTCGGTGGTCAGCGGACTGCGCAGCGAGCTGCCCATCACCTGGGTCAGCCGCCGTTCGGCGTGCGCGAGGAACGCGTCGGCCGCCGGGCTGTGCGGGTCGAATTCCCAGCCGGGCCTGACGAAATCTATTTCACCGGCCGCGCCGTTGTGACCGCGGCGCAACCGTCCGGAAAGGACCAATCCGGCGCCGACACCGCTGCCGACTTCGAGGAAGGCGAAGTCGTCGACTGCCTCGCCCGCGCCATGGCGGCCTTCGCCGACGGCCGCGAGATTGACATCGTTCTCGACGGTGACCGGCATGCCCAGCGCCGCGCCGAGATCGGCCGCCGCGGCGAAGCCGTTCAGGCCGGGCTGGTTGGCGACGCGGATCGCGCCGGTCTGCGGATCGACGACGCCGCCGACCCCGACCGTGGCCGCGGTGACGGTGGCGACGCCCGCGCGCTCGGCGAGTTCGTCTTTCAGCCGCACGGATTTGGCGACCACCTCGCTGCGGTCGCAGTACTTCAGCGCGAGGTCGAGCCTGGCGAGTTCGGTGCCCGAGAGGTCGGCCAGCACACCGCGCAGGAACCGGCTGCCGATGTCGAGCCCGAGCACGGTGGCGGCGTCGGGACGCGGCTCGAAGAACACCGCGCCGTAGCCGGTCTCGCCCGGTGGCGGCGGGGCTTGCCGGATGAGCCCCGCCGCGAGCAGTGCCTCGATGGACCGGCCGGTGGTCGGCTTGGAGGTGCCGAGTTCGCGGGCGAGCTGGGCACGGGAAACGGGGTGGAGCTGCCGGACCGCCTGGTAGACGGCCTGCAGGTTCAACTCCTTGACCAGTGAGCCGGTCACCGCCCCGTTGAGCATGATCCCGAGTCTAGTAAAGGCGCGTTATCAAGTCTAGTAAAGGCTCGTTACTTGTTTCAGTGTAATGCGGACGCCGAGAACCACGGGTTGCCGCCGCCGAGCGCCCACACCGAGACCTTCGTGACGCCGAGTCCGCGCACGAGCGCGAGCTTGCTGTCGAGTGCCTTCTGGTCGACGTAGTCGTAGAACCTGCCGCCCGAGGTCCAGCGGATCTCGCCGGACGCCGGGTCCCGGCGCGACTCGATCACCTTGGGATCGCTGGAAAACCCCGGCGCCGCGCGCACGTCGCGCAGGGTCAGGTTGCCTCGGACGTTCTCGCAGTCGGTGCCCGAGATGTACGCCTCGGAGGGCAGTCCGGCCACGAACCGGCCGCGCCTGCTCGCCGGGATCTGCGCCAGCGCGCCGCTGACCAGGTATTCCATCCAGTCGTACGGGGCGAACCCGAGGCAGGGGCCGCCCGCGGGCGAGTGGTACTGCGCGTCGTAGGCCATCATCACCACCTCGTCGGCGCCCACGGCCAGCGCAGTGCCGTAGTTGAACTCGGTCTCGAGGTCTGGCGGCCCTTCGACCTGGAGCTTCAACCCTGAGTCGTGCAGTGCGTCGGCGAGTGCCGAGAGGAAGTCGTAGAAGTTGCCCGCGTCGTCGCCGGTCCAGTCCCAGTAGTTCTCGAAGTCGATGTCGACCCCGGTGAACCCGATGTCCGCGGTGAACCGGGTCAGTGTCTGGACGGCGGCTTCGACCTTGGCCGTGTCGCCGGTCAGCGCGCGCTCGGCCGCGATGCCACTGAGCGAGACGGTGACGTACTGCTCGGACGAGTTGGCCTTGAGGTGCTCGGCGTTGGACCTGCTGTAGCCGTTGCACGCGTAGTCCGGATTGGACGAGGACAGCCGGACGGCCGTCCCGGTCCGGTCGATCGTGTAGTACTCGGCCTTGAGCACGCCTTGGCGCGCCCGGCCGTCCGCGTATTCGGACTTCGCGCTGCAGGTCGCCGAGCCGGAGGGGCCTGGATAGAGCCAGGCTTGCACCTGAAAGCCGGACGCGCCCGTCGCCGGCGCCGAAACGCCGGCGACGAGCGCGCAAAGGATCATGAGGATGGTCAGCGCACGTTTTATGCGAACACAGCTCATGCGGACACAGCGTGAACTGGTTCAGACCATCCGTCAAGGATTTCGGTAACGGAACTTTACTAGGTCAGGTCCGAACAGGACTTCGCGTCCGGGTCCTTCGCTCCCTTCGGCACCCAGCGGACATTGGCGAACGAGGCCGAGAACGCCCCGTCGGTGTAGACCAGGAACGGCGTGTTGACGTTCTCGAAGTCCATTCCGTTTGCGAAGCACGCCAGCGGGATCTTCACCGTGCTCTTGCCCGCGCCCGCCAAGTCGGTGAACAGCTTGGTGGCGTTGACCTCCGTGAAGCACGGGTAGACACAGTGGACGCTCAGCACCGTCCGGTTGGCGGGCGCGGCGTGGACGATCGTGTCGAACTCGAGCGCGCCGTCGGCGTTCGGGTAGCCGCGCAGGTCGGTGGGGCCGCCGGTGTTCTGCAGGTAGATCTGCGCCGGTCCGGTGCCGGTCCAGGTCGCCTTCAGGCCGTCCTGCTGGACGTTGACGTCGGACTGGACGACGCTGATCTCAGCGTGCGAGGCGGTGCCGTCCGGGCCGATCTCGGTGCCGCCCCAGTTCTCGGCCGAACCGATGAAACCCTTGTAGGGCGCGATGTCCTGGCGGTTGAAGAGCTCCAGGTCCTCGGTCGCGTTGCCGCCACCGCCCGGCGAGGAGCAGTTGGTGCCGTCGAACGAGGTCTCGTCGAGCTTGCCGATCGGCTTGTTCTGCCAGTCGCGCAGGCCGTAGCCGAGCGGGAACAGCGGGTCGTAGCCCGCGGTGCCCGCGTTCAGCGGGGTCTGGCAGGCGCCCTTCGGCCACGAGTACGGCAGCGTGCCGGTGTAGCCGCCGCGGTTGTTCCAGCCGCGGACGAGCTTGTCGGCGACGCCGGCGCCCTCGGTGCCCGGCAGCCAGGCGGCGACGAACGCGTCGGAGCGGTTGATCTCCTTGTTCAGGTACAGCGGGCGGCCGCCGACGTAGACGGTGACGACCGGGGTGCCCTTGCCGCTGACCTTGTCCAGTACGGCGACGTCCTCGGGGTACAGCTTGGCCGCCTCGAGGGTCTTGCGGGTCAGGTCGCCGTTGCCCTCGGCGTACGGGGTCTCGCCGATGACGGCGATGACCGCGTCGAAGCCCTTGGGGTCGGCCGTGCCCTTCTCGTCGAAGGTGACGTTGGCGGCGCCGAGCGCCTCACGCAGGCCGCCGAGGATGGTGGTGCCGTTGGGGAAGTCGGCGTTGGTGTTGCCGGTGCCCTGCCAGGTCAGCGTCCAGCCGCCGGTCTGGTTCTGCAGGCTGTCCGCGCTCTTGCCGACCACCAGCACCTTGGCGCGCGGGGACAGCGGGAGCACCTTGTTGTTGTTCTTGAGCAACACCTGCGAGTCGCGCACGGCGTCGCGGGCGAGCCTGCGGTCCTGCAGCGCGGCGGCGGAGTCGGCGTGCTCGCGGGCCGACGGCTTCGGCGCGTCGAACAGCCCGGCGCGCAGCTTGACGCGCAGGATCCGGGTCACCGCGTCGTCGATGCGGGCCAGCGGGATCTGGCCGCTCTGCACCTGGGCGGTGGTGTTGGTGATGAAGGCCTTCCAGTCGTTGGGGACCATGATCACGTCGATGCCCGCGTTGATCGCCTGCGGGCAGCTCGCGTTGGTGCAGCCGGTGACCTGGCCGATGCCGTTCCAGTCCGAGACGACCAGGCCGTCGAAGCCCATCTTGCTCTTGAGTATCTGGTTCAGCGCTTTGTCGCTGCCGTGCAGCTTGCCCTCGTTGATGCCGGCCTCGGCGTTGGTCCAGCTGTTGAACGAGACCATCACGGTCTGCGTGCCCGCGGCGAGCGCGCCGTAGTAGCCCTGGCCGTGGATGTTGATCATCTCGGCCTCGGTCGACGGGTTGACGCCCTGGTCCTGGCCCTTGGCCGTGCCGCCGTCACCGATGAAGTGCTTGGCGGTGGCGATCACGCCGTCTTCGCCGATGCGGCGGGTGGCGCCGTCCTGAAGGCCGTTGATCGCCTCGTAGCCGTAGGCGCGGGTGATGCGCGGGTCCTCTGAGAAGCCTTCGTAAGTGCGGCCCCAGCGGTCGTCGCGGACCACGGCGAGGGTGGGGGAGAAGGCCCAGTCCTGGCCGGTGGCGCGGATCTGGCGCGCGGTGGCGCCCGCGATGTCGCGGACCAGGCATGGGTCGTGCGCGGC
Source organism: Amycolatopsis xylanica (assembly GCF_900107045.1). Classification (GTDB taxonomy): domain Bacteria; phylum Actinomycetota; class Actinomycetes; order Mycobacteriales; family Pseudonocardiaceae; genus Amycolatopsis; species Amycolatopsis xylanica. Next base: position 59,508 of record NZ_FNON01000004.1, on the reverse strand, counting down.
GCCGAGGCCGATGTTGTGCGGGAAGACGGTGGCGCCGTAGACGTTGTTGTTGCCGTGCACCGCGTCGATGCCCCAGATGACCGGGATCTTGGTGCGGGTGCTGACCGAGGCCTGCCAGTAGGCGTCGGCGGCGGCGAGCCACGAGGCCTGGGTGGCGTGCTTGTCCTTGCCGGGCCACGAGCCGCCGCCGTTGAGCACGGAGCCGATGGCGTATTGCTTGACCTCGTCGGGCGTGATCGCGGCGATCTCGGGCTGCGTCATCTGGCCGATCTTCTCGGCGAGCGTCATACCGGCGAGTATCTGCGCGATCCTGCGCTCGTCGCGCGGGTTCTTCTCGACCTGGGACTTGACCTTGGGCCAGTCGTTGAGCGGCTTCAGGCTGTCCTCGATGCGCGCGCAGCCGCGGAAGTCGCGGTCGGGCTGGCCGATCACGGGCTGGCTCGGTGGTTTCGGGACGGCCGAGGCGGTGCCGCCCAAGAGGACCAGACCGGCCAGCACGGCGAACGTGCCCCGTCCGATGCGTGAGCGGGCGAGCGAAAATCTGGCCATGAGCAGTCCATTCTGCGAAAGCCGTCGGGGAACCGTGCCTGATCGTCACCGGTGCGGGCGCTCTCGTCAAGCGTTAATTTTTACTTCGAAAAAAGTCCCGTCCGGTGAATTTCGAACGGGCGCGCGGTAAATGCGTTGACGCTGCGCCGGGTGGCCGGTCATGATGACTGCACACGGTCCAACGACAGGGAGCAAGGTCATGACGAGTTCAGAGCGATCCTCGCGAAGGCGCTCCTCGTCATGAGCTAGATCCACGCATGTCGAGGCCGCCCATCGGGTTTCCGATACGGGCGGTTCTTTTATGTGGAGCACCGTTTTGTAAGCCATATTGCCGTTCGCCGCGCCGTCGCCCTGAGCGAGGCCAGGCGAGCATGCCCCTGTAGCTCAGCGGGATCAGAGCGCCGCGCTACGAACGCGGAGGTCCCAGGTTCGAATCCTGGCAGGGGTACTAGGTCGTTTTTCTCGGATCGGGCACGCGATAGCCGCGCCCAGGTCGTCCCTGGCGGCACCGTGGCATCACCCGAGTACAACCCGGTACGAGGGTGACGCCGCGGCCCCGCCAGGAACAACCTGGATCACGGCTCTCACGCACCAGATCCGAGAAAAACGACCTAGGGCGCGTTGGTCCAGTGGAATGGATCCCGGAGTCTCAGTCCGGGGACGCGGGTTCGATCCCCGCACGCGCTGCGCGGGACAGGGAGGGCTGGCTGAGTGGTAAGGCACCGGAGTGCTAATCCGTGGTCCGGCAACACGTCCGGCGCGCGTTCGATCCGCGCGCCCTCCGCTGTTCTCGTCAGGAGGATTGGCCGAGACTGGTAAGGCAGCCGTTTCGAAAACGGTAGTCGGCGTGAGAGCGTCGCGCGGGTTCGAATCCTGCATCCTCCGCTGTGGTGTTGTTTCCCCGCCGCCGCCCACTTGAGGGGTGGCGGCTTTTCTTTGCCCGAAAGGACATCCGGGTTGCCCGAACGGCCGCCACACGCCTGCAGGGTCGGCGCGTGTGCCTGGGGAGTCGGCGGGCGTGCCTGGGGAGTCGGGACGTGTGCCTGGGGAGTCGGCGCGTGTGCCTGCAGGGTCGGGACAGGTGGCGCGAGTGGTCGACACGAGGTGCCGGAGCGCGGGACACGAGGTGCCCGGGTGGTCGACACGAGGTGCCGGGGTGGGGGACACGCGCGGGGAGGCGGCGCGGGCTCGGCGGGGGCTGGCGGTTGGGTGAGGGAGGCCCTGACCAAGCTCGACTGGGTGAGGGAGGCCCTCACCCAGTTGGATTGGATGAGGGAGGCCCTCACCCGGATATGTGGGTGAGGGAGGCCCTCACTGGCTGGCTTGGGTGAGGGAGGCCCTGACTCGAGCCAGCCAGCGCGTGGGGTGGTGAGGGAGGCCCTCACTTAAGGCAGCCGGTGCGCGGGGTGGAGGAGGGGGTCGTGAGTGTTGCGGCCGGTTAGAACCGGCCGGAACACTCACGACCCCCAAGCTGGTGGAAGCCCGTTGTGGTGGGGCGCCTTGGGGTTGGGGGATGTTGGGCGGCGGGTGGGTTAGCGCTTGGTGAGCCAGGCGGGGGGTTTGCCCGCTGCGGGGGCTGTTGAGCGGAGGGTGCGGAGGAAGGGGTTGGGGTTGGCGGGGCAGACGGTGCCCTCCGCGGGAAGGGCGCCGGTGAGCAGGTAGTGGTCGACGTAGGTGCTCACACAGGAGCTGCGGCCGTACGCCGTGTGGCCCCAGCCCGCGTAGGCGAGGAGTCGGCTGCCCGCGAGGAGGCGGTGGCTCGCCTGGGCGCCCGCGAAGCTGGTGACGCCGTCGAAGTGGTTGCCGACCACGAGGACCGGGGCCGAGGTCTTGGTGCGCCAGGGGCCGGTGAAGCGGTCCTGGTTGACCGGCCAGTTCGCGCAGGCCGCGTTGCCCCACCACCAGAACGGGCCGAAGCGGGAGCCCGCGTCGGCGAACTTGCCGATCGCGCGGTAGGACTCGAAGGAGGCGGGGAAGCGGGTGTCGGCGCAGACGTTGCCGTTGTAGGCGTCGAAACTGTTGTCGTAGGCGGCATCGCGGGCTTGGACCGGAGTGGACTTGGCGCCGAGTGCGGCGTTGGCGAAGAAGTTGGCCACCGCGGCGAAGTCGGGCCAGCTCTCCGGGGCGTACATGGCGCCGGCCGCCGCGTTGATCAGGTTGTCGTAGGTGAGGGTCTCGCCGTCGCCGAGGTCGACCGGATGCGCGCGGACCGTCTTGGCGAGCGCTTCCCAGCGGGCGGCCGAGCCTCCCGGCCGGGTGAAGGGGCAGGACGAACCGGCTTCGTCGCAGAGTCGCAGGAACTCGGTGAACTCCAGCGCCGTGTTGGTCCGGTCGGACAGGATCTGGGCGCCGCCCGACCAGAGCACCGGGTCCAGCACGCCGTCGATGACCAGCGCGCGGATGTTGTCCGGGAACAGGCTCGCGTAGGTGTTGCCGAGGAAGGTGCCGTACGAGAAGCCGAGGTACGTCAGCTTCTTGTCGCCGACCGCGCGGCGCAGCAGGTCGAGGTCGCGGGCGACGTCGGCGGTGCTCATGTGCCGGGCGATCGCGCTGTCGCACTTGCCCGCGAGTGAGCGGTAGTGGTCGAAGAACGGCCGCTCCTGCTCGCGCAGGTACGGGAAACCTGGGACCGCGGCGCGGAACGCGTTGCCCTCCGCCTCGCTGGCGAAGCAGCGCACCGGATCCGAGGCGCCGACGCCGCGCGGGTCGAAGCCGATGACGTCGAACTTGCCTTGCAGCGAAGCGGAAAACCGCTCGGCGAAGTCGAACGCGAAGCCGACGCCGGAGCCGCCGGGCCCGCCGGGGTTGAGGAAGACCGAGCCGATGCGGTGCGCCGGATCGGTCGCGGCCTTGCGGTTCAGCGCGATGTGCGTGGCGGGCCCATTCGGCTGGTCATAGTCCAGTGGCACCGAGGCCGTCGCGCAGTCGAAGCCGGGATTCTGGGCGCAGGGGCGCCAGTCCAGCTTCGGGACGGTGAGACCGTCCGGCTTCGCTTCGGCGGCGGGCACGCTGACCGCCATCGTGAGCGCGGCCGCGACGGCCAGCAGCGTTTGCACTGTCCTGCGCAACGAACCTCCCGGGGTAGGCGGCCAAGCCTAGGGTGATCGACTACCCCAGGCACAGCCGCCGACCGAAGGGTTTCGCAAGTCAGGCGAGCAGCTCGACCAGATCGGTGGCGATCCGCCGCTCGACGTCCGACGGCACCGGCTGGACCTCGGGGGCGAGCCCGCCGGCGCAGACCGCGGCGAGGCTGCGGGCCTGGAGCGTGAGGCCCAGGTCCATCGCCTGGATGGAATTGCCGTTGGCGGCGGTCAGGTTGAGCATGCGGCCCTGGTCGAGCAGCACGATCTCGCGGCCGTCGCGCAGCACGTGGCCGGTGCGACGCGCCGGTTCGGCGTACTCGACCGTGCGGAGCGTCGCGGCCGCCAGTGCGGCTTTGTCGATCTCCCAGGCGAAATGGCCGACGCCGGCGAGCACCGCGCCGTCCGGCAGCGCGGCGAGTTCCGCCGCGCCGATGACGCCTTCGCGGCCGGTCGCGGTGAACACGACCTGCGCGTTCGCCAGCACCTCGGCGGCCGGGCCGACCTGGTGGCCGTTGAGGATCGCGTGCAGTGCGCGCATCGGGTCGGTGTCGCACACCGCGACCCTGGCGCCGAGCTTGCCCAGCGTGTCGGCGACGCCCTTGCCGCACGGGCCGTAGCCGAGCACGGCCGCGCGGGTGCCGGGGACCATCAGGTTGGTCGCGTTCAGGAACCCCTGCACGACGCTCTGGCCGACGCCGAACTCGTTCTCGACCATCAGCTTCAACGGCGAGTCGTTGATCACGATCACCGGTTTGCCCAGCACGGCGGCGGTTTCGCGGAGCCGGAGACCGCCGGTCGTGGTCTCCTCGGTGCCGCCGAGGTAACCGGCGCGCGTGCCGGACGCGAGCAGCGACAGCGTCAGGTCGGCACCGTTGTCCAGCGTGATGTCCGGATCGCACTCGAGGACTCGCGCGATATTGCGGACGTGGTCGCGCTCGTCGTCAGCCCGTCGAGTGAACACGGAGACGCCGAGGTCGGCGAGACCGGCGGCGACGTCGTCGTGCGTGGTGCCCGGCGAGCCGGTCAGGTGGACGTCCATTCCGGCCTCCACCAGCAGCGTGACCAGCGCGGCCGTCTTCGGTTCGACGTGCAGGCACATGGCCAGGCGCTTGCCGCTGAGCAGCGGCTGGAGCTCCCGGACGGCGCGGGTGGTGAGTGGCATGTGCTTCAACGCCCAGTTCGTGGACGCGACGGTTTTGGGCATGGCTGTGCTCTCTTTCGATTTCACTGGGATTCGGATAAAGGCGGACGGAACGCCCTTAGCCGTAGAAATCGCACCGGTAGGAGTGATCGCCGAAGATCGGCGCTACCTGGCAGAGGCACATGGCATGACCATACTCGGCCCGATCGGGGTGATGATGTGATCATGACTGAACCGAACGGGCCATGGCGGTCGCTGACGGTACGGCGCAAAGTGGACATCGAGGACATGCCCCTGCTGGAGCTGCCGCCCTCGGAAGTCCTCAGCATCGTCGTGGTCGTCCGCGGGGCCTGCCGCATCGAAAGCCGGGGCGATCGTGGCTGGCGCGCGGCGCCCTACGGCGCTGGCGACGTCGGCATCACCGTGCCGGGGCGCGCGGTCGAGCTGCGCTGGCGGCTGCTCGGGACCCAGCCCAAGGAGACCGTCCACATCGCACTGCCGATGCGGGCCTTCCGGCAGTTCCTCGGCGACGATCCCGGTGACCTCGACCGGCTCGACGTGCTGTCCTCGCCGGATCCGGTGATCTCGTCGATGGCGGACGCGGTGGCGCGGGCCCGTGAGGCGGGCGCGGGGGAGCTGTACGCGGAGTCGGCCGCGCAGTACCTCGTCGCGCACCTGCTCGGCCCGCGTGAGCCTGCCGCCGAATCGAGCGCGCTCACCGCGCGGCAGCTGGCGGTCGTCACCGAGTACATGCGCGCCCACCTGGCCGAACGCATCACGCTCGACGACCTGGCGCGGGAGCTCTCGCTGTCCCGGTTCCACTTCCTGCGCCAGTTCGCGGCGGCCACCGGGAGCCCGCCGCACCGGTTCCTCACCGAGCTGCGGGTCGAGGCGGCGCGGCGGCTGCTCTCGTCGACGCCGGACCCGGTCGGGCGGATCGGCAAGCACACGGGGTTCGCCACGGCGAGTCACTTCGCCGCGACCTTCCAGCGGCACGTCGGCTGCTCGCCGAGCGCCTACCGGCTGCGCTATCGGGATGTTGCGCGAGAGTGTCGTGATCTTGCCGGGCCTGAGCCCGCCTGATGACTTCGCGGGTCTGCCGGAGCTAGAAAGCAGACCATGGCCCAGCCGAACCGTAGAACCGTGCTCAAGGCAGGCACCGCCGCCGCGGCGGTGTCGATGGTCGCCGTCGAAGCGGCGGCGGCGGAACAGTCCACTGTGGATGTCTCACTCGAGGTGAACGGGCAGCCGCGGCGCCTCACCGTCGAGCCGAGGGTGACGCTGCTCGACGCGCTCCGTGAGCGGCTCGGCGTCACCGGGCCGAAAAAGGGCTGTGACCGAGGGGAATGCGGCGCCTGCACGGTCATTGTGGACGGTGCCAGGATCAAGTCCTGCCTGACGCTCGCGGTCATGCGCGACGGCTGTTCGGTCACGACCGTCGAGGGACTCGCGAAACAGGGCAAGCTGCACCCGGTCCAGGAGGCGTTCATCCGCCGCGACGCATTCCAATGCGGTGGCTGCACTCCGGGGCAGATCATGTCGGCGGTCGCGTGTATCCAAGAAGGACACACCGGGTCCGCCGACGAGATCCGCGAGTGGATGAACGGAAACCTCTGCCGTTGCGCGGTCTACCCGAACATCGTGGCCGCCGTGCAGGACGCCGCCGAGGAGCTGCGGCGATGAAGAACTTCGGTTATGTCAAGGCGAAGACGGTCGCGGAGGCGGTCCAGGCTGGGCAGGGCGGCAGGTACATCGCGGGCGGCACCGACCTGCTCAACCTGATGAAGGACGGCGCCCAGGTCCACGACCGGATCGTCGACATCAACGCGTTGCCGCTCAAGGGGATCAGCCAGGACCGGGGTGTGCTGAGCATCGGCGCGCTGGCGCGGATGACCGAGGTCGCCGCGCATCCGGTGGTCCGGCGCGCGCTGCCGGTGCTGTCGGAGGCGCTGCTCGGATCGGCTTCGCCCCAGGTCCGCAATATGGCCGCGATCGGCGGGAACCTGTTGCAGCGCACGCGATGCGGGTACTTCCGGGACACCGCGTCGCCGTGCAACAAGCGTGCGCCGGGCAGCGGGTGCGCGGCTCTCGAGGGAGAGAATCGCGGGCACGCGATCCTGGGTGGTTCGGAGCACTGCATCGCGGTGCAGCCGTCCGATCTGGCGGTGGCGTTGCTCGCGCTGGACGCGACCGTGGTGGTCGCCGGTGAGCGGCGGATCCCGTTCGAGGACTTCTACGTGGTGCCGGGGACCACGCCCGACCGGGAGACCTCACTGCGGCCTGGTGAGCTGATCGTGCGGGTCGAGGTGCCGATGACCGGGCCGGCCGCGCGGTCGCGGTATCTGAAGCTGAGGGACCGGGCGACGTTCGAGTTCGCGGTGGTGTCCGTCGCCGCCGCGCTGGACCTGAGTGGACGGACGGTCCGCGATGTGCGGCTCACGTTCGGCGGAGTGGCGACGAAACCGTGGCGTGGTAAGGAAGCCGAAGCCGAACTGCGCGGCCGCCCGCTCTCCGCCACGTCGATCGCCGCCGCTGGGAAGGCCGCGGTGCGGGGCGCGGTCGGCCGTGAGCACAACGCTTTCAAGATCGAACTATTGCAGCGCGCGCTCTCGGTGCTGCTGACCGACCTCGGAGGGCTGACATGAGCCAGGTGGTGGGCCTGCCGGTCGAGCGGGTCGACGGCCACGCGAAGGTGACCGGTGGTGCCAAGTACGCCGCCGACACCGTGATACCCGGTGTGTTGCATGGCTTTCTGGTACTGAGCACCATCGCGCGGGGCCGGGTCACCGGCATCGACACGCGGGCGGCGTCGGCCGCGCCCGGTGTCGTGGCGGTGTTCACGCACACGACGATGCCGCGGCTGAAGCTGACGAGTTTTCCTTATGTCAAGGGTTTCATCCCGCTGCAGGACGCCGAGATCCACCACAATGGACAGCCGGTCGCGTATGTCGTGGCCACGACGCTCGAACAGGCCCAGGACGCCGCGACGCTGGTCGACGTCAAGTATGCCGGCGAGAAGCCCGTGGGTGTGCTCGAGGACGCGCTCGACCAGGTGTATCTGCCGGACGGCGAGAACGACATCGTCCGCGGCGACCCGGCGGCCGGGCTCGCGCAGGCCGAGGTGAAGGTGGACGCGTCCTACTCGAGCCCGACGCATCACCACAATCCGATCGAGCCGCCGGTGACGGTGGCGCGGTGGGACGGCGGCAAGCTGACCGTGCACGAATCGGCGCAGGGCATCAGTTTCACGCGGCTCGTGCTGGCGCAGTCGCTCGGCGTCCCGGCGTCGGACATCCGCGTGCTGACGCCGTATCTCGGCGGTGGTTTCGGCGCGAAAGGGCCGGTCTGGGCGCACACCCTGCTCACCGCCGCCGTCGCGCGTGCGCTCGGCAAACCGGTCAAGCTCGTGCTCACGCGCGCGCAGATGTACTACTCGACCGGGCACCGCGCGCAGTTCCGGCAGCAGGTGACGCTCGGCGCCAAGCGGGACGGCACCCTCACCGCACTGGTGAACATCAGCACGCAGCAGACCTCGCGCAGCAGTGACACCCTGTTCAACGAAAGCGAATCCTCGCGGTTGCTTTACGCCTGCCCGAATCTCCATGTGCGGCAGCAAGGCGTCAAACTCGACGTCGCGACCCCGAGTTTCCAGCGCTCGCCGGAGACGACCTCGCATTTCGGGCTGGAGACCGCGCTGGACGAGCTGAGCTACGCGCTCGGCATGGACCCGCTCGAGCTCCGCCTGCGCAACTACACCGAGGTCGATCCCGGCACCGGCGCGAAGTTCAGCAGCAAGCACCTGCGCGAGTGCTACCGGCTGGCGTCCGACGCCTTCGGCTGGTCGCGCCGCAACCCCAAGCCCGGTTCGACGCGGGAAGGGCACGAGTTCGTCGGCTGGGGAATGGCGACCGAAGCCCATACGTACCATGGGTTTCCGTCGTCGGCGTCGGTCGTGATGGGCACCGACGGGCGGGTGCTCGCCAGGTCGGGCACGCAGGACATCGGCACCGGGACGTACACGGTGATGACCCAGGTGGTGGCCCAGGCGCTGGGCACGCCGGTCGACACGGTGACCTTCGAACTCGGCGACACCGACTTCCCGGCGGCCGGGCTTTCGGCGGCCTCGGCGACCGTGAACAGCCTCAGCGGCGCCGTCGACCGTGCCGCGGCGTCGGTGCGCGACGCCGTGATCCGGCTGGCCGTCGCGGACGCGCGGTCACCGTTGCACGGCAGGCCGCCGGAGCAGGTGAAAGCCGAGCACGGTTATCTCTGGGCGGGTGGCCGTCGGGAGAGCTATCGGGCGATCATGGCGCGGCACGGCAAGCCGGTCGAAGGCGCCGGGTCGAGCCTGAACGCCGACGGCTACACCACCGGCGTGGTGTTCATCGAGGTCAAGGTCGATCCGCGGGTCGGCAGGGTGCGGGTCACGCGGGCGGTCACCGCGCACGATCCAGGCCGGGTGATGAACCGGCGCACCGCGCGCGGGCAGGTGATCGGCGGGGTGACCTGGGGCATCGGCTTCGCGCTGATGGAGCACACGGTGATCGACCGCGGGACGGCCAGGATCGCCAACGCGAACCTCTCCACCTACCTCGTGCCGGTGAGCGCGGACGTCCCGGAGATCGAGACGCTGTTCGTCGATCGGCCGGACCCGGTCAGCCAGGCCTTGGGCGCCAAGGGTTTCGGCGAGACGCCGATCACCGGGGTGCCCGCGGCCATCGGCAACGCCGTCTACCACGCGACCGGCCGCCGGATCCGGTCGCTGCCGATCACCCAGGACAAACTGCTGTGAGGCGTCATCCGGGTGGATCACGGTTCCCGACTTTCGAGGGTATGGCTGCTTCGGCCGGTAGCGACACACTGTGCGTGCCAGTACGGTGACCGTGAGCTTGCGGCCGTGCTGATCGTCTCTCCCGTGCAGCCATGAGGAGTCCCGATGAAGTCAAGGTCCTTGCACCGGATCGCACTCGCCGCCACCGGCGTGGTGCTGACCGGTCTGCTCACCGGCACCGCGACGGCGCAACCCGACGCCGCGGGCGCGCCTGTCTTCTGGCAGGTGTCGGCCACCAGCGCGCAGGTCAAGGCGCTGGCGAACGCCGGGTTCGACATGGGCGAATCCGGTGACGGCACCGCCTACGTGGTCGGCGACAAGACCGTCGCCGCGAAGCTGCGCTCACTCGGCTACCAGCCGAAGTTCCACGACACGGTCTACAAGGAGCTGCCCGCGGCGACACCGAATTCACTCGCCGCGGACACGTTCTACGGCGGCTACCGGACGGTGACCGCGCAGGAGGCGCACCTCTCGCAGGTCGTCTCGGCGCACCCGGACCTGGCCACCAAGTACACCATCGGCCAGTCGTGGAAGAAGACGAAAGGCCAGGGCGGGCACGACATCCAGGCCATCTGCCTGACCAAGAAGCAGGCGGGCGACTGCACGCTGTCCAAGACCTCGCCCAAGCCCAAGGCGTTGCTGATGGCGCAGATCCACGCGCGTGAGCTGTCCACCGGGGAACTCGCCTGGCGCTGGATCGACTATCTCGCCGACGGCTACGCCACCGACGCCACCGCCAAGTCCATTTTGGACACCACGGAGGTCTGGGTCGTCCCGGTCGCGAACCCGGACGGCGTCGACATCGTCGCCTCGGGCGGCAACTCGCCGAAGCTGCAGCGCAAGAACGCCAACAACAGCCGGGGGTGCAGCGGCACCAGCATCGGCGTCGACCTGAACCGCAACTCCAGCTTCAAGTGGGGCGGCGACTCGAACTCCCCGTGCACCGAGACCTACCAGGGCACCGGCGCGGCCTCCGAGCCGGAGACCAAGGCGCTCGAGGGCCTGTTCCGTGCGATCTACCCGGCCCAGCGCGGCCCCGGCAACAACGACCCGGCGCCGGTGACCGCCAAGGGCACGATGATCACGTTGCACAGCTACGGCAACGACATCATCATCCCGTGGGGCTTCACCCAGGCCACCTCGCCGAACGACGCCCAGTACCGCAAGCTCGGCGCGAAGATGGCCGCGTCGAACGGGTACCTGGTCGGCACCAACGAGGAGACCGTCGGCTACGACACGAGCGGCACCACCGACGACTTCACCTACGGCGCGCTCGGCGTGTTCAGCGTGACGTTCGAGGTCGGCGGCTCGAGCGGCACCTGCGGCGGCTTCCTGCCGAAGTACACCTGCGTCGACAGCACCTTCTGGCCGAAGAACAAGGGCGCCTTCATCACCGCGGCCAAGGCGGCGGCGGCCCCGTACCAGCAGTAAAAGGCTCGTGAGTGGTACGGCCGGTTCTAACCGGCCGTACCACTCACGACCCGTCTTGGTCTTTGGGGATGGCGTCGCCGTGGCGGTGGATGATCTTCCACTCGCCGTTTTCGCGTCGGTAGACGTGGGTGGCGCGCAGGGTGTAGGTCGTGGGGACGCCGTTGACCGACACCGTGTTGTGCTCGAAGCCGATCGTGTAAGCGAGGTCGCCGCTCGCCTCGGCGGCCAGCAGCTCGAACCGGTAGTCGGTCGAGTCCGAGAACCGGGACGCGACCCAGCGGAAAGTCCGGTCGAGGTCCTCCCTTCCGGTGCGCACGGCGACGGCCGCGCCGAACAGGCTCACCGGGTCCCGCTCCGACCAGAGTTTCAGCCGCGGCTCGACGTCGCCGTTGTGGATCGCCTGCTCGGCGGCGATCTGCTTCGGCAGGATCTCGGCCAGAAACGCTTCGCGCTCATCCGTCATGGCCAACTCCGATACAGTCGAACTGTGGTGAATTCGGCTAGCATGAGCCAGGTGACCGGAGGAGTCAAGCGGCGCTACGACTCGACGCGCCGCCAGCAGCAGGCGCTCGAAAACCGCCGCCGGATCGTGCGCGCGGCCTGTGAGCTCTTCGCCGAGCGCGGCTACGGCCGCACGACCCTCGCGGACATCGCCGCGTCGGCAGGCGTGGCCGTCGAGACCGTCTACGCGGCCTTCAAGAACAAGCCCGCCTTGCTGCACCGGGCCTGGGACGTGACCGTCGTCGGCGACGACTGCGACATCCAGCTCCTCGACCGCCCCGAACTCCGCGAGGTGTTCGACGAGCCCGACCTCCCGACCCGGCTGCGCAAGCTCGCGGTGGTCAACACCGGCCTGATGCGCCGCACCACCGCTTTGCGCCGCGCCGTCGAAGACGCGGCCGCGACCGACCAGGCCGCGGCCGACATGCTGGCCGAGATAGACCGCCAGCGCTTGGAAAGCATGGCCGCGCACGCCGAAGCCGCCCAGGCGACCGGGCGGCTCGGAGTGTCCGAAGTGGAGTGTCGTGACGTGTTGTGGACGACGACCGACGGGTCGCTCTGGCACGGTCTCGTCCGGCTGCGCGGGTGGACCGATGAGCGGTATGCCCGGTGGCTGGGCGACCTGTGGGTCGCCCAGCTCACCTGAGACTCGACTTGTGCGATGATGTGGTCATGACAACCAGAAAGGGCCATGCCGTCTAGGCGCCCCGAGCAGAACCAGCCCGCACCTTCCCAGCCTGAACCGACCTTCGCGGTCGGCGTGAACTGGCAGCAGTGCGGATGTCTCATTTTCCTTGTTGATCACGGTGGCCCAGATCCCCTGGAGATCTGGGCGTCGGACATGCTGCCGCCGCTGGATGACATGCTCAGGGGATTCGTGGCACTCACCCGAGGCGAGCCTCATGCCCGTTTCCGCTGGTGGTCGGAGCCGTCCGAATTCCGCTGGGTGATCACCGCCGACGACGGATTCGCCAGAGTCCGGGTACTGGTCTTCCCCGATCTCCACGAGCAGCTTCCCGACGAACAGGGGCGGCCGCTCCTGACCATCGACATGCCGGTCCGCACGGTGGTGTCCGCCTTCGTCACGCCGCTGCGCGCGCTCCTCGACCAAGTGGGAGAGGAGAGGCTCGCCCGTAACTGGCAAAGCGAGCCGTTCCCCGTCGACCACCTGCGAACACTGGAAGAATGGCTCGCACGCAAATAGGTCGCGGCCCCATTCCCGTGGTCGTGATACTGCGGCAATGGGGGTATTGGACGCGGCCGCCGCCGGGGAGACCGTGCGGATCGTCGACGGTCGCACGTTACAAGGGCGGCTCTTGTCACCCTAAGCGTGACAAGGGCCGCCCTTGTAATGCTCGGAAGGTCGGGGCGCCCTCGCTGCGCGTGCGGGCCAAGGGGGTCGTGAGTGTTGCGGCCGGTTCTAACCGTCGGGAACACTCACGACCCCCAGGGGCCTGGCCTCAGAAGAGGCGCGTGAGCGAGTAGACGAGGGCCGCCACGGTCGCCGCGGCCGGGAGGGTGAGCACCCACGCGGTGACGATGTTGCCCGCGACCGCCCAGCGGACAGCCGAGCGGCGCCGGGTCGCGCCGACGCCCATGATCGCCGAGGTGATCACGTGCGTGGTGGAGATCGGCGCGGCGAACACGAACGCGGTGAAGTACAGCACCGACGCTCCGGACACCTCGGCGGCGAAGCCGTGCGGGGGAGTCAGGGGGAAGATGCGCCTGCCGAGCGTGCGCATGATCCGCAGGCCGCCGGCTGACGTGCCGAGCGCGAGGGCGAGTGCGCAGGACAGGATCACCCAGAACGGGACCGAGAAGTCGGTCTGGTGGCCGGTGATCACCAGGCCGAGCACGATGATGCCCATGCTCTTCTGCGCGTCCTGCAGCCCGTGGCCGAACGCGAGGCTCGCCGACGAGAAGATCTGGGCCCGCCGCATGCCGCGGTTGGCCTTGTGCGCGTCGGCCGATTTGAGCAGCCACAGCATCGCGGTCATCAGGAAGTAGCCGAGCAGCAGCCCGACCGCCGGTGAGATCACCATCGGCAGCAGCACCTTGGTGAGCACGCCCTGCCACTGCACGGTGGTCGCCGAGGCCAGCGCCGCGCCGACCAGGCCGCCGATCAGGGCGTGCGAGGAGGACGAGGGCAGGCCGAAGTACCAGGTGATGAGGTTCCAGGTGATCGCGCCGATGACGGCCGCGATGATCACCGTCAGGCCGTCGGCGGCCGACGGGGTGGCGATCACGCCCTTGGCGACGGTGACCGCGACGCCGGTGCCCGCCAGCGCGCCCAGCAGGTTCATCACCCCCGCCAGCAGCAGCGCGCCGCGCAGGGACAGCGCCTTCGTCGAGACGGCCGAGGCGATCGCGTTGGCGGCGTCGTGGAAGCCGTTGGTGAAGTCGAACGTCAGCGCGAGTACGACCAGGAGCACCAGGCCAGCTGAGACCATGGGTCAGGATTCCTTGACCGCGATCGTGTGGATCACGTCGGCGACGTGCTCGAACGCGTCGGCGGCCGACTCCAGCTGGTCGACGACCTCCTTGAGCTTGAGCACGGTCAGCGTGTCCAGCTCGCCGCTGAACAGCCAGGACAGCAGCCGCCGGTAGACCTGGTCCGCCTGGTTCTCCAGCTCGTTGACCTGGACCCAGTAGTCGTGCAGGGTGCCCGGTTTGGCCAGTTTGGGCATCGCTTCGACGGTCAGCTCGGCGCACTGGGCGAGCAGCCGGACCTGGGCGTGCACGCCCTCGGGCAGGTCGCCGAGCTGGTAGAGCGTGGCGAGGTCGACGGCGGCGTCGATGTAGTCGACGACGTCGTCCAGGCGGCCGGCGAGGCGGTAGATGTCCTCACGGTCGAACGGCGTGATGAACGAGCGGTTGAGCTCTTCGAAGATGGTGTGCGTGATCTGGTCGGCGTCGTGCTCGACGTCGTGCATCCGCTGGGCCAGCTCCTGGTGCCGCTCCGGCGGCGCGGCGACGTATTCGCCGAGCACCCCGACACAGGCACTGATATTGGTGCTGGCCTCGGTGAACATGTCGAAGAACTTCGTGTTCCGGGGCTGCAGCCGCAAACGCATGAGGTTCCTTCCTCGCCGCTGGCAGATCACGCGGACCGTACCTGCCACGCTCATGGCGCGCAGAAGGCAGCCTCGTTAACGCGAGGTGACGGGGACGGGACCGCCCCGGCGGTCCCGTCCACCGGGTCACGGCCGCGGCGCCCTGCGGTCCCGCCGCTGGTCGAGCTCCTCCGCGCTCACCGGCGTCAGCATCGGCTGGCCGGGCGCGCAGAACATGGTCACCACGAAGGCGGACTCGGCGTCGGCCAGGTTGTTGCCGTCCTGGTAGTGGATGACGTCGCCGCCCGGCTCCCAGAACGTGTCACCCGCCTTGAGCACCCGTTGCGGCTCGCCTTCCAGCTCGAAGATCATCTCGCCCTTGAGCACGTAGCCGTACGCCGGGCCGGAGTGGCGGTGCGGCGGCGCGCCCTCGGAGCCGGGCGGAAGTGTGACGAGGATCGTCATCGCCTCGGCGCCGTCGGGGATCTGGGGCGCGCCTTCGACGGTGCCGATCACCTCGATGATGGGAGGTGGTGTTGTCGCGCCTGGGTTGTCGAGCTGGTGAGTCATGGTCTCCCTTTCCGTAGGGTTTGACCCGTAGACCAGGTGGCACGACGATCTGTGACAGCACGCTGTCACGAATCCGCCCGCTACGGTGTCCAAGGTGGTGAGCGAGCGGAGAACTTCGATGGCGGGGAAGCTGGTGGAGTGATGGGTGCCACGACCGACACGGGCCTCGAAGAGGCGGCCGCCGTCTTCGGCGAGGTGCGCGGGCGCCTGTTCGGGATCGCCTATCGGATGCTCGGCAGCGCGGTCGACGCCGAGGACCTCGTCCAGGAGGTCTGGGTGCGCTGGCAGACCTGCGACCGGTCGAAGGTCGAGAACCCCGCCGCCTACCTCGCGACGGCCGTCACGCGGCTCGCCATCAACGTCAGCGGGAGCGCGCGGAAGCGGCGCGAGACCTACATCGGGCCGTGGCTGCCCGAGCCCGTCGACACCGCCGCGGACCCGCAGCTGGGTGCCGAGCGAGCGGCCGGGCTCGAGTTCGCCGTGCTGCTCCTGCTGGAGAAGCTCTCGCCGACCGAACGGGCCGCGTACGTGCTGCGTGAGGCGTTCGACTACCCGTACGGCCAGATCGCCGAGATCGTGCAGGCCAGCGAGGTGGCGTCGCGGCAGCTGGTGAGCCGGGCGCGCAAGCATCTGCGTGCCGAGCGGCGGACGCCGTCGAGCGGGCCGGAGCAGCGGCGGCTGCTCACCGCGTTCCTCGCCGCCGCGCAGGTGGGGGACATCTCCGCCCTGGAGCGGCTGTTCGCCGAGGATGTCGTCAGTTACGCCGACAGCAACGGTGCCGCGCGGGCCGCCCGGATGCCGATCCATGGCGCGATCAAGCTCGCGAAGGTCATCCACGCTTGGGGGAGCGACTTCTGGTCGGGCGCCGACATCTCGTGGGTCGAAGCGAACGGTCAGACCGGGCTGCTGCTCAAGCGGGACGGCACGACGTCGGCGCTGGTGACCGTGACCACGTCCGAAGACGGGATCGATCAGGTGCTCTGGATGCTGAACCCCGCCAAGCTGGCCGCCTTCTCCGGCACCGATCCGTGCAACCGTTCTTCCTTGTGATGTAAGGATTTGACGGTTCATTGACCGGCCAATCGGGGTCCGTTAACCTTCGCTTTAATTAGGAAACTTCCCTAACTAATTCGGCGCGGGCCCGGGAGTGCGGATGAAGCGAAGGATCAAGCAGGCCGCCGTGGTGGCGGTGGCAGGGGTGCTGCTGGTTCAGCCAGTGACCGTCTCGAGCGCGCAGACGCGGGCCGAATCCCTGCTGTCCGCCGGAAAACCGACCACGACCTCGTCCGCCGAGAGCGACGGGTTCGGCGGTGACTACGCGGTCGACAGCGATCTGACCACCCGGTGGGCGAGCGCTGAAGCCGGTGGCACGGAATGGATCGCGGTCGATCTCGGCGGACCGGCGATCGTCAGCCGCGTCAAGCTGACCTGGGAGTCGGCCTACGCCAAGGGTTATCAGATCCAGGCTTCCGCAGACGGCGTCAAGTGGACCGACATCAAGGCGATCACCGACGGCGACGGCGGTGTCGACGAGATCACCGGGCTCGACGTGGCCACCCGGCACATCCGGGTCAACGCCACCGTGAAGGCCACCAAGTACGGCGTTTCCTTGTGGGAGCTGGAAGTCTACGGCGCACGGACCGGCGACGGCGACATCCAGCCGCCGTCGGCGCCGGCCGGGCTCAAGCAGACCGCGGGCACCGCCAACACCATCACGCTGGGCTGGGAGCCGGCGCAGGACAACGTCGGCGTCACCGGCTACGAGATCCTGCGTGGCGGCAACGTCATCGGCAAGTCCGCGACGAACACCTTCACCGACACCTCGCTGGCCTCCGGCTGGGACTTCACCTACGCCGTGCGGGCGCGGGACGCGGCGGGCAACCTGTCGCCGACGAGCGCCACCGTGCCCGCGAAGACCGAGGACACGGGCAGCACCGATGGCACGGTGATCGCCGTCTCCGGTGACATCGCCAAGGCCGAGCTGCCGTCCGCGCACTCGGAGACGGCCAAGGTGGTCGAGCGGATCAAGCCGAAGTACGTGCTCACGGTCGGCGACAACCAGTACGACGACGGCACGATCGCCGAGTACCGCGCGTACTACGACAAGACCTGGGGCAAGTTCAAGAGCATCACCAAGCCCGTGCCCGGCAACCACGAGTGGAACAACAAGCTCGCCGGCTACAAGCAGTACTTCGGCAAGATCGCGACGCCGAACGGAAAGCCGTACTACAGCTACAACATCGGTGACTTCCACTTCGTCGCGCTCGACTCGGACCCGGTCTACAACGGTGGCGGATCCGACCAGGTTTCGTGGCTGCGCAAGGATCTCGCGGCGAACTCGAAGTCCTGCGTCATCGGCTACTGGCACCACCCGCGCTTCAACTCGGGCCAGGACGGCGACCAGAAGAGCGTCGCGCCGCTGTGGAACGAGTTCTCGAAGGCCAAGGCGGACGTGGTGTTCCAGGGCCACGACCACCACTACGAGCGCACGAAGCCGCTGAACACCGCCGGTCACGTCGACGAGGCGAACGGCGTCCGCTCGGTCATCGTCGGCATCGGCGGCGACAGCCTGTACCTGAACTTCAAGGCACGCGAAGGCGTCGAGAAGATCTTCGGCAAGCACGGCGTGATGAAGCTGGTGCTCAAGGGGAAGTCGTATTCCTGGGAGATCATCGGCACGGACGGCAAGCTGCTCGACCAGGCGGGCCCCTACACCTGCCGGTGATCCCCTGCTTCCGGCGCCGCTCATTCGGGAGAGCGGCGCCGGATCCCGGAGTTTAAGGAGACTGGTGAACCTCAAGGCGAAGATCGCCGTGGCGCTCGCCGGGACGACGGCCTTGATCGCGGCCTCGGTCTTCTACGTGGTCAAGGCCAAGGCGAACAACCCCGAGCGGCAGCAGGCCGACGCCGGGGTCCGGATCGATCAGGAGCACCCGGTGCACTTGGCCGTGCCGGGTCAGCTCCTGTTCCGCAACGGCGCGCCCGGCCCCGGCTACGGCAAGGTCGCCGCGGTCTCGCTCGCCGAACCCGGCGGCCCCCGGCGCGTCAGCCAGCTGACGTGCGAGCGTTTCTACGTCGCCGCGAGCACCGGCCTGTGCCTCGCGAACGAGCCAGGCCCGATGCCCTCGGCCGTCGCCCGGTTCGTCGACGCGGGACTGGCCGAGATGAAGCGGGTCGACGTGGCCGGCGTGCCCAACCGCGCCAAGCTTTCCCCCGACGGCCGGATGGGCAGCTGGACCACGTTCGCCACCGGCGATTCCTATGCCCAGCCCGGTTCCTACTCGACCCGCACGGCCATCATGGACCGCGATCTGAGCGAGCTGTCGAGCAACATCGAGGGCATCCCGCTGACTATCGACGGCAAGGCCTACCGCGGCGAGGACGTCAACTACTGGGGCGTCACGTTCATGCCGGGCAACCGGACGTTCTACGCCACGGTCGGCACCGGCGGCCGGACGTACCTCATCGAAGGCGACAACGAGGCGTGGAAAGCCCATACGCTCCGGGAAAACGTCGAATGCCCGTCGCTTTCGCCCGACGGCAAGAAGCTCGCTTTCAAGAAGCGGGTATCCGCGGACGGCGCGCAGCCGTGGCGTGAGCACGTGCTCGATCTGGCGACGATGCGGGAGACCCCGCTCGCGGAGACCCGCAGCATCGACGACCAGGTGGCGTGGCTCGACGCGAACACGATCGCGTACGGCCTGCCGCGCGATGCCGCGGGAACCAGCGATGTGTGGGCCGTCCCCGCGGACGGGACCGGCGCTCCGCGCCTCCTCGTCCCACTGGCCTCGTCCCCCTCGGCCACCTAGCAGAACGGGATAAAGCGGGCTTTACTCCACCCCGGGATAAAGCGGGCTTTATCCCGGGGAAAGCACCCGGGATAAAGCCCGCTTTATCCCGGTGGTCAGGGGGTGGTCACGTCGGCGAGGGTGGCGCCCATCTTGATGGTGGTGATCGACGAGGTCGCGACGCCGGGGGCGGGGTGGTAGATGCCCCACTTCAGGTACGTCCTGGTGCCGTCGTACGTGGTGCCGGTGTAGGTGTCCGAGCCGGTGAGCAGGCGCTGGCGCACGCCGTTGAACCAGAACTGGACGGTGCCGTCCGTCCTGCCGGACGTGATCCGCAGCGCGTAGTCGTTCCACACGTTCTTGACCGCTTTGGCGCGCCACAGCAGGACGTCCTTGTGCTCGGCCGTCCAGCTGTGCAGCTGGAGTTCGCCGTTGATCACGCCGATCACCACCGGGTGATTGGCGGTGCCGCTGCTGGGGCTGGACTTGACCTGGAAGAAGTACCGGCTTTCCGCGTCGCCGATGCTGAACTTCGAGGACCAGCCCAGGTAATAGCTGTCGGTGGCCGACACGTCGGGGCCGACCGCTTCGCAGCGTTCCTGTTTCGCGGGCTGCGTCACCTGCCAGACCGTGCCTTTGTCCGGGTCCGTCGCGGTGGCGAAGGTCTTGCTGTCGCACTGGATCGACTTGAACGCGCCGATGCCGTCACGCGGATCGGCGGACCAGCGCAGGGCGGTGGTGCTCGCCTCTGCCTGGCCCGCCGAAAACGCGGTCAGTGCCACGGCGGCCGCGACACTTTTGAACACGATGGGGTGCATACTTCCTCTGGTTTTCGCCGCGGAACACTATCCGCCACATAATGCCTGGAACGGCGCTCGGGAAAACCTGTTTCGAATGCAAGATCCGATGTAATCACAACGCGTTGGTGCGCACGCCCCAGGTGCTGCGGAAAGTCTGGCCAGGCTTGAGGACGATCAGGTCCTGGCCGCTGTTGAACGCGTTGCCGGGGCCGGTGACCGGCTCGAGTGCGATCGCCCGGCGCGCGGGCCTGCCTTCGGCGTAATCGTCGGAATAGGCCAGGAGATACTTGTTCTTCTCGTCGGCCCAGAGCTGGATCTTGTGGCCGTCCGGGGTTTCGAGTTCGGCGAGCGTGCTCTCGGCCGAGGTGTGGATGAGGTCGGTATAGGCGAGGTCGACCTGCGCGGGGCCGATGACCTTCGCGGTGCGGAAGTCGTTCGGGGTGCCCGCCACGGGCGCCCGCCCGGTCGGGACGCCCTTGTCGTCGTTGATGAGGTAGGTCGATGCCGCGATGGTCAGCTTCGCGTTGTCCACCAGCGGGTCCGCCTTGAAGTACGGGTGATAGCCGCTGCCGAACGGGGCGGGCTTGTCGCCGGCGTTGGTGGCGGTGAGCGTGACGCGCAGCCCGGTTTTGGTGAGCAGGTACTCGGTCTGGAACTTGAGCAGGAACGGGTAGCCGTACTGCGGGTACAGCACCGAGCCGAGCACCAGGCGGCCGGTCTCCTGCTTGACGAGTGACCACGGCTGGAAGATCGCGAGCCCGTGGATCGCGCAGCCGCTCCAGTGCTCGGTGATCGGGGTTTCGTAGTCGACGCCCTCGAACTTGTACTTGCCGCCCGCGATCCGGTCGGACCACGGCAGCAGGATCTTGCCCATGTGGCTGTCGCCCATGGAGTTGTCGGGGTGGCCCGCCAGGATGGCGCGCCCGTCGACGGTCCAGGACCGCAGCTCGGCGCCGATCTCGGCCACCGTCAGGCTTTGCTTGCCGGAGGTGATGCGGTACTGCCGCCCGGTGGGCAAAAGGGCTTCAACCGAAGCCGCTGAGACAGCCTGCCCGCCGAGTGCGAGCGCGGCGGTGGTGCCTGCGGCGGCGGTCATCGCCGCGCGTCGGGAAAACGTGCGCATGGTTCGTGTCTCCAAAATGGATTCAGCCGCGGAGCGCGGAGTGGGGGAAGTCGAACACCTTGCCGGGGTCATAGGCCGAGACGACGCGGCGCAGCTTGGCCTGGTTGACGCCCCAGTACGAGGTGGCCCAGTCGGTCTGCAATGGATTGACGTAGTTGACGTAGGAAGCGCTGCTGAGCACCCGGGTCAGCGCTTGCTGTGCCTGGGTGAGGACTTCGCCCTTGTCGGTCTCGCTCCAGCCGTAGATCTGCACGGAGGCGCGGGCGCCGCGGTGCCCGTACGCCGTGTCGCGGGCGCCGATCGCGTCGACCTCACCGCCGACGGCGTCGAAGAGCAGGACCATGTCATCGAAGCCGGTGATGATCTCGACGACACGGGTGGCGTCGGCGGCCTTCAGTACGCGCGGCAGCATGCGGGACGCGGCGTGGAACGCTTCACGCGGGACCGTTCCGCCCGGCTTGGTGTCCGCGTAGCAGGTGCTGACCTCCTTACAGGGCGCGAAATGTAGCACCGTGTCCAGATAGGACTTCTGTGTGCTGGTGCGAGTGGACGGTGCCACACCGACCTCGGAGACGAGCGCGTCCAACTGCGACTTCGCCGCCGAAGCCTTGCCGGCCCAGGTGCCCTCGATCGAGTTGCTCGGCTCCTTGCCAGCGCCGATCGCGCAGGTCGAGGTGAGCTCCTTGGGCGCGGAATGCTGCCAGGCCGACCAGGCGGCGAGCACCTTCGCGGTGTGCGAGGCGGGGAATTCGAGCTTGAAGACCACCGGGTTCGGCGCGGGCACCGTGCTGAAGGTGAACTCGGTGACGATGCCCGCGTGGCCGCCACCGCCGCCGCGCAACGCCCAGAACAGGTCCGTGTCCTTGTGCGCGCTCGCTTGGTGCACCGCGCCGTCGGCCGTCACCACGGTCGCGCCACGCAGCCGATCGCAGGTCAGGCCGTAGGGACGGGTGAGCGGGCCGATGCCGCCGCCGAGGGTGAGGCCCGCGATGCCGACCGTGGCGCAGGTGCCGCCCGGCAGTGCCCTGCCCCGCGCGGCGAGCGCGGAGTACACCTGCATCAGCTGCGCGCCCGAACCGACCACCGCGGTGCCGTCGTCGCGGACGGTGATCTTGTTCAGCTCGGAGACATCGACCACGACGCCACCGTCCGGAGTGGAGAAACCGGCGTAGCTGTGCCCGCCCGAGCGGGCCGCGAGCGGCGTGCCGCGGCCACCGGCCCGGCGCACGCATTCGATGACGTCCTGGCGATCGGCGACCAGCGCGATCGCGGCGGGTCTGCGCGCGGGCAGCGCCAGGTTCCAGGTCGTCGCCGCGAAGTCGTACCCGGTGTCACCGGGCCGGAGTAGTCGTCCCGACATGGCTTTGCCGAGTCCGTCGAAGTCGATGCCGCCCGCCGTCGCGCGGGCGCCGGTGGCGGCGAGCAACCCGGTGCCCACCACTGCGGCGCCCGCGGTCGTGGCCAGGAACTTTCGCCTGCTGAATCCTGCGGTCGTCACAGTTCTCCTCGGGACGATGAGCGGGGAATGGGTGGGAATTTAACCAACCTTTACCCGTCGTTCAATAGGTGAACATGACATTCGTTGGCAGTTGCATGGAACTCGGCAATGGGTGATTTCAGGCAAATCCCGTTACGATCACCGAGGTCAGCCAGTGAGGAATTGTTCGACCGGCAGGGTGGCGGCGCCCAGCGCGACGGCCTCCGGGCCGAGGCGGCACAGTTCGATCGACGTGGTGGCGAAGGGGTGCCTCAGCGAATGCAGGCGCGCGGCGGCACGGATGGCGTCGAGGTTACGGTCGCCGAGGAGCAGCCCGGCCCAGCCGCCGAGGATGACGCGTTCGGGCGCGAGCAGGTTGATCAGGCTGCCGATCCCGGCGCCCAGGTACCGCACGGTCTCGGCCAGCACGCCGGTGCCCTGATCGTCGTGGCTGACCGCGGCGAGCGCCGACTCCTGGTCCGCGCCGCCGTCGATGATCCCGCCAGCCTCGGCGAACCGGTCGAGGATCGCCTCCGCGCCGACGTAGGCCTCCAGGCAGCCCTTGTTCCCGCACCGGCAGGTCCGCCCGCCCGCGACCACCACCAGATGCCCGAACTCGCTCGCCGACGCGCCGGGGAAGCCCGCGTCGCCGGAGATGATGCTGGCGCCGACGCCCGAGCCGATCAGCGCGACCACCGCGCCGGTGGTGCCGCGGCCGGAGCCGAACCAGAGCTCGGCCCTGCCCATGGTGTTGGCGCCGTTGTCGACCAGCAGCGGCAGGTCGGTGCCCGCGCGGAGCAGGCGTTCGAGCGGGACCCTGTCCCAGCCGAAGGTCTGCGCGTCGACCAGCACCTCGGGTTCGCGCTGGACCACGCCGGGCACGCCGATGCCGACCCCGATGATCGAACCGGCGCCGACGCCGCCGTCCTTGAGCACCGCGGCGATGCCGTCGAGCATCCGGGCGGTCACCACCTCGGCGTCGTGCCGGTCGAGCGGGTAGTCGGCCTTGGCGCGTTCGGTCATCGCGAGGTCGAACAGCTCCACGCGCACCCGGGTCTCGCCGACGTCGACGCCGATCACGTGCCCGTGCGCCGGGTTGACCCGCAGCAGCACCCGGGGCCGTCCGCCGTCGGACTCGACGGAGCCGACCTCGATCACGATGCCCTCGTCGATCAGCTCGCGCATCACCGAGCCGACCGAGGCCGGGCTCAGCCCGGTGGCGGCGCTGAGTTCCTGGCGGCTCTGGCGGTCGCCGAAATACAGGGATCGGAGCAACAATGAGCGATTGAATCGTCGCAGGGCGTGCACAGTTCCCCGTTCGCGCCCGGTCATCAGCCCGCCTTCCGCCATTCGCCGACCTTACTTCGCGCCCTGAACAAAGTCATGTCGCGTCCTCTTGACGATTCGGCGTACCGCGCGTTAAATCACGCCTTAAAATAAGGCATGGTCTGGATCGCATGTGCTCCATGGCCGTCCACTCACCCCCAAGGGACCTGAAGATGCGAATCGGAAAGATCGCCCCGGCGCTGGCCATGGCGCTGGTCGTGGCGACCACCGCGGCCTGTGGTGGCGGCAGCGGCGACGGCTCGGCCGCCGGCGGCCCCAAGGAGCTCACCTACTGGGCCTCGAACCAGGGCACCAGCCTCGACAACGACAAGGCCATCCTGCAGCCGGAGCTCGACAAGTTCGAGAAGGCCTCGGGCATCAAGGTCAAGGTCGAGGTCGTCCCGTGGACGGACCTGCTCAACCGGATCCTCGCCGCCACCACCTCCGGCCAGGGCCCCGACGTGCTCAACATCGGCAACACCTGGTCGGCGTCGCTGCAGGCCACCGGCGCGTTCGTGCCCTTCGACGACGCCGCGCTCGAGAAGGTCGGCGGCAAGGCCCGCTTCCTCGGCCCGTCGCTCGCCGCGACCGGCGCGCAGGGCCAGCCGCCCGTCGGCGTCCCGCTCTACGGCCAGGCGTACGGCCTCTACTACAACAAGAAGCTCTTCGCCGACGCCGGCATCACCAGCCCGCCCGCGACCTGGGAGGAGCTGATCGCCGACGGCAAGAAGCTGACCGACCCGGCCAAGGGCCAGTGGGGCATGTCGCTGCAGGCCGGTCAGGTCACCGAGAACAGCCACCACGCGGCGATACTCGGCGCGCAGCAGGGCGCGACCTTCTTCGGCAAGGACGGCAAGCCGCAGCTCGCCTCCGACCAGGCGGTCGCCGCGGTCCAGCAGCACATCGACCTGATGCAGAAGGACAAGATCGTCAACCCGTCGAACGCGGAGTACGCCGACACCGCCAAGTCGCTCAAGGACCTGGCCGACGGCAAGGCCGCGATGTTCATGAACCAGGCCTCCGAGGGCTCGTTCAAGAACATCGGCGCCGACCTGTCCAACATCGGTGTCGCGCCGATCCCGCTGCCCGCCACCCCGCCGCCCGGCGGCCGCAAGGTGACCAGCTTCGTCGCGGGCATCAACCTCTCGGTCTTCCAGAACACCAAGAACAAGGATGCCGCGCTGGACTTCGTGAAGTTCATGCTCTCGGCGCCCGAGCAGGCGATCCTGAACAACGCCTACGGCTCGCTGCCGACCGTCCAGGACGCCTACAGCGACCCGAAGTTCCAGACCTCGGACGTGAAGGTGTTCCAGAACGTGCTGGCCAACACCGCCGAGCCGATGCCGCAGGTCCCGCAGGAGTCGCAGTTCGAGACGCTGATCGGCACCGCCATGAAGGCCATGTTCGCCGACGTCGCCGCCGGGAAGCCGGTCGACGCCGCGAAGATCAAGTCCCAGCTCACCCAGGCCGACCAGCAGATCGCGGCCGGGAACTGAACCTGAGATGGCCATCGCTGTGAAGGACGCCCCGGCCGTGGAAGCGGCCGGGGCCCGCGAGCCGGGCAGCCGGTGGGCGAAGCGCCGCAAGATCGGCCTGCCCTATCTGCTCCTGCTGCCCGCGTTGCTGCTCGAACTGCTCATCCACGTGATCCCGATGCTGGTCGGGATCGGGATGAGTTTCCTCAAGCTGACTCAGTACTTCATCCGGAACTGGTCGGCCGCCCCCAACGCGGGGCTGGACAACTACAAGTTCGTCCTCGACTTCGACAGCGCCGCGGGCAAGGCGCTGCTGCACTCGTTCTGGGTCACCGTGCTGTACACGGTGCTGGTGGTCGGGCTCTGCTGGCTGTTCGGCACCTCGGCCGCCGTGCTGATGCAGCGGTCGTTCCGCGGCAGGGGGCTGCTGCGGACGCTGTTCCTGGTGCCGTACGCGTTGCCGATGTACGCCGCGGTCATCACCTGGTCGTTCATGTTCCAGCGGGACACCGGGGTGGTGAACAGCGTGCTGGGCACCCATTCGTTCTGGCTGATCGGCGACAACAGCTTCTGGTCGCTGGTGATCGTCTCGGTCTGGCGCAACTGGCCGTTCGCGTTCCTGATCATCATGGCCGGCCTGCAGAACATCCCCGGCGAGCTGTACGAGGCCGCCGAGATCGACGGCGCGAGCTGGTGGCGTCAGGTGCGGGCGATCACCCAGCCGATGCTGCGCCCGGTCAACCAGGTGCTGCTGCTCGTGCTGTTCCTGTGGACCTTCAACGACTTCAACACGCCGTACGTGCTGTTCGGCAAGTCCGCGCCGCAAGAGGCTTCGCTGATTTCGATCCACATCTATCAAAGCTCGTTCAAGACCTGGAACTTCGGGCTCGGCTCGGCCATGTCGGTGCTGCTGTTGTTGTTCCTGCTGGTGGTCAGCGCGCTGTATCTCGGTGTGGCCGCGCGAAGGAGGAAAGCAAGTGTCTGAACCTCGCTGGCTTCCTTGGGTCCGAAGGCTCGTGCTCGGCTTCCTCGCGCTGTTCACGTTGCTGCCGCTCTACGTGATGGTCTCGTCGTCGCTCAAGCCGCTCGGCGACGTGCAGGGCAAGTGGGAGTGGATCCCGTCGACCATCACCATCCAGCCGTTCCTCGACATCTGGAAGACCATCCCGCTCGCGAAGTACTTCGTGAACAGCCTGGTCATCGCGGGGCTGTCGACGATCTTCTCGGTGCTGATCGCGATCTTCGCCGCCTACGCGATCAACCGGTACAAGTTCCGCGGCCGGTCGTTCTTCTCGATGACCGTGCTGTCGACGCAGATGTTCCCCGGCATTCTCTTCCTGCTGCCGCTGTTCCTGATCTTCGTCAGCATCGGCAACACCACCGGGATCGTCCTCTACGGCTCGCGTCTCGGCTTGATCCTGACGTACCTGACCTTCTCGCTGCCGTTCGCCATCTGGATGCTCGCCGGGTACTTCGACTCGATCCCGAAGGAACTCGACGAGGCCGCGATGGTCGACGGCAACGGCCCGCTCGGCGCGCTGCTCAGGGTCGTCATCCCGGCGGCCGTGCCCGGCATCGTCGCCGTTTCGATCTACTCGTTCATGACCGCGTGGGGTGAGGTCCTGTTCGCCTCGGTCATGACCGATTCCGACACGAGAACGCTCGCCGTCGGCCTGCAGGAGTACTCGACACAGGTCCAGGTCTATTGGAACCAGGTGATGGCCGCGAGCCTGATCGTCTCGGTGCCGATCGTCGCCGGATTCCTGTTGTTCCAGCGCTTCCTGGTCGCCGGGCTCACCGCGGGCGCCGTCAAATAAGCCGCCGTTCCACCCGCTCCTGCCCATTCTCTAAGTGAGGTCTGTCTTGAACCCCGCTCTTCCCTCGGATTTCCTGTGGGGCGCGGCCACCGCCGCGTACCAGGTCGAAGGCGCCGTCGGCGCGGACGGCCGCGGCCGGTCCATCTGGGACGACTTCTGCCTGGTCCCGGGAGCCATCGACAACGGCGACACCGGCGACGTCGTCTGCGACCACTACCGGCGCTGGCCGGAAGACCTGGCGATCATGAAGCAGCTCGGCCTGGACGCCTACCGGTTCTCGATCGCGTGGCCGCGGGTGATCCCCGGCGGCCGCGGTCCGGTCAACGCGCTCGGTCTCGACCACTACGACCGCTTCACCGACGCGCTGCTCGAGGCCGGGATCCGGCCGTTCGTCACGCTGTTCCACTGGGACCTGCCGTCGGAGCTGCAGGCGGCGGGCGGCTGGCCCGCGCGCGACACCGCCTACGCCTACGCCGAATACGCGGCCGTGGTCGCGGCCCGCCTCGGCGACCGCGTGCGCGACTGGAACACGGTCAACGAGCCGCTGTGCTCGGCGTGGATCGGGTACCTGGAAGGCCGTTTCGCTCCGGGCGTGCAGGATCTGCGCCAGGCCGTCGACGCGTCGCACCATCTGCTTTTGGCGCACGGCCTCGGTGTCGAAGCCATTCGCGCCAACGCCCAGCAGCCCGCGAACATCGGCCTGGTCGTCAACCTGTCCGGCATCGAACCGGCGTCCTCGCGCGACGAGGACATCGCGGCGGCCGTGCGGATGGACGGGCACGTCAACCGCTGGTGGCTCGACCCGTCCAACGGCCGCGGCTACCCGGCCGACATGATCGACGTCTACGGCATCGAGCCGCCAGTGGTCGGCAACGACCTCGAGATCATCGCGGCCCCGACCGACTTCCACGGCCTGAACTACTACTTCCGCCAGCTCGTCGAGGACGACCCGGCGGGCCCGGCGCCGTACGCGCGCCAGGTGCCGGTGGAGGGTGCGGCCACCACCGCGATGGGCTGGGAGATCTACGGCCAGGGCCTCGCCGACCTGATCCACCGCCTCCGCGACGAGTACGGCTCGCAGGCCATCTACATCACCGAAAGCGGCGCGGCGTTCGACGACAAGGTCGCCGAAGACGGTGCGGTGATCGACACCGACCGGATCGCCTACCTGGACGAGCACCTGACCGCGGTCGCGGGCGCGGTCGCCGACGGCGCGCCGGTGAAGGGCTATTTCGCCTGGTCGCTGCTGGACAACTTCGAGTGGGCGAACGGTCTCGACAAGCGCTTCGGCCTGGTCCGGGTGGACTTCGACACCCAGGTCCGCACGGTCAAGGCGAGCGGCCAGTACTACGCCGACCTGATCGCCGAGCACCGCGCCCGCCGCTGACGGGTCGGCGAGAAACAAGGGCGGCCCTTGTCACGCTAGAGGTGACAAGGGCCGCCCTTGTCACGTCCAGCGCGCTTCGGTCCGGTCCGACGTTTGTGAAACTCTGCCCATCAAGGCGATCCTCGCGTTAAGGTCCGGCGGGGCTTTCGTCGGAACGAGGTGGCGGATGCGGGACCGTGAGGTGCGTTTCAGGCTGCTGGGGCCGCTCACCGTGACCGTCGGCGGGGAGCGGATCCCGCTGGGCGGGACGAAGGAGCGGGTGCTGCTGGCGCATCTGCTGCTCAACGCGAACCGGCCGGTCTCGCCCGGGCAGCTGATCGAAACGCTGTGGCCGAGCGAACCGCCGACTTCGGCCACCGCGAACCTGCAGACCTACGTGTGGCGGTTGCGCCGCAGGCTGCCCGAGGCCGTCGGCCGCCACGGGACCGGCTATTCGCTGACCGTCGACCGCGACGACGTCGACGCGCATCGGTTCGCCAGGCTGACCGAGGACGCCGCGCGGGCGGCCAAGGAGGGGGCGCCGGAGCGGGCGCTGGAGTTGCTGGACGAGGCAGAGGCGTTGTGGCGCGGTGATCCGCTCGAAGACCTGCCCGCCGCGCCCGCGTGGGACGCCGAACTCGGCAGGCTGGTCGAAAACCGCCTCGCGGCCGTCGAGGAACGGCTTTCGTTGCAAGTCCGGCTCGGCAGGCATGACGCGTCGATCGCCGAGCTGATCGGGCTGCTGGCCGAGTATCCGTACCGCGAACGCCTGTGGCAGCAATACATGCTGGCACTCGACGGCGCCGGGCGTCGCGCCGACGCGCTCAAGGCCTACACGACCGCGCGGGACCGGCTGGTCACCGAACTCGGCGTCGAGCCGGGGCCGGAACTGCGTGCCGTGCAGGCGGCGATCCTGAGCGGGGGAACGGTCCGCCCCGCGCCGCTGAGACAGCTGCCCGCGGACATCCCGGACTTCACCGGCCGCGAGGACTACGTGCGCGAGCTGGAGTCGGCGTTGGGCGCGGACCGCGGCACGCCGCCGGTGGTCGTGCTGACCGGACCGCCCGGCACCGGCAAGACCGCGCTGGCCATGCGGGTCGCGCACCGGCTGGCGTCCCGTTTCCCGGACGGCCAGCTCTACGTCGACCTCGCCGCGACGGGGACGCCTCGCGAACCCGGCGACGTGCTCGCCGACTTCCTGCACGCGCTGGGGATCTCCGGCAAGGCCGTCCCGGCGGGGCTGGCGCAGCGCGCCGCGTTGTTCCGCTCGCGGCTCAGCGGCCGCCGGGTGCTGCTCGCGCTCGACGACGCGGCGACCGTGCAGCAGGTCAGGCCGTTGCTCCCGGCCAGCCCCGGCTGCGCCGTGCTGGTCACGATCCGAGGCAGGCTGCCCGAGCTCGCGGGCGCGAAACACGTTGAGCTGACCGTGTTCGACGAGCGGGAAGCCGGGCAGCTGCTCGCCGGGATCGCCGGAACCGAACGCGTCGAAGCCGAACCGGCCGAAGCCGCCGCGATCGTGCGGAGCTGCGGTTACCTGCCGCTGGCGATCCGGATCGCCGGTGCCAGGCTGGCCGGTCGCCAGGCGTGGAGCCTGCGGACGCTGCAGGACAGGCTGGCCGACGAGTCGAGCAGGCTGAGCGAGCTGAGGGTCGGCGATCTCGGCGTGCGGTCGAGTTTCGAGCTGAGCCTGCGGCAGCTGTCCGAAGCCGCGCGCACCGCGTTCTGCCGCTCGGCGCTGCTGGGCGCGCAGGACTTCCCGAGCTGGGTGATGGACGAGCTGCTCGACCGGCCCGCCGCGCATGACGTGCTCGACGTGCTCGTCGACGCGAACCTGTTGTCGCTCGTCGGCACCGACGTCGCCGGGCATCCGCGCTATCGCCTGCACGATCTGCTGCGCTGCTACGCGGCGGAATTGCTTGCGGCGCAACCACCTCAAGGCCAGGCGTTGGAGCGCGTGCTCACCGGGCTGCTGTCACTGGTGAAGACCGCGGCCGCCGCGCTGCCGTCGGCGTTCGGCGCGATGACCGGGCCCGCGCTCGGCAAGCGGCTCGACTCGGCCTTGGTGGGCGATCCACTCAGCTGGTTCACCGCCGAGCGCCAGCTGCTCGCGGCCGCGGTCCAACTCGCCGCCGACGCCGGGCTCGCGGAGCTGGCCTGGCAGCTCACCGCCGCCGCGGTCCCGTTCTACGACCTGCGCGGCGCCTACGACGACTGGGCACGCAGTCACCAGATCGCGCTGGAAGCGGTGGTGGCGGCCGGAAATCGCGTGGGCGAGGCGGTACTCGCGCGCGGTCTCGGGCAGGTCAGGCTCTACCACGACGAGTACCCCGAAGCCGAACGCGCGATGACCCGCGCGGCCGAATTGTTCGCCGAACTCGGCGACGTCCGGGGCGAAGCGCTCGCGGTGGCCGGGCTCGGCACGGTCGCGCGGGTGCGTGAGCGGCCGTCGGAGGCGCTGGCCTGCTACCGGCGGGCACTCGGCGGGCTGGACGAGCCGGGCGAGGTGGCGCAGATGCTCAACGCCATCGGCTCGACGCACATGCTGCTCGGCGAGTTCGCCGAAGCCGAGGACTGGCTCGGCCGTGCCCGTGAGCTCGCCGCCGAGATCGGCGACGCGCACCGCGAGGCGAAGGTGCTCACCGAACTGGGCACCCTGCACCGGGAAACAGGCCGCTTCCCGGAATCATTGGCCTGCCTGCGTCTCGCACTGTCCATTTTGGACGAGATCGGTGACGAGCGGTGCAGCGCCTACGCGCTGCTCGGCATCGGGCAGGCGCTGCTCGCCACCGGCGAACCGGTGCAGGCGCGCGGCGTGTGCGACCGCGCGCTGCGGGTGTTCCGCGAAACCGGGAACCGGCAGGGGGAGCGGACCGGTCTCGCGCTGCTCGAACAGGCGCAACGGCGGCGGAGTCCCTCCGCCGCCCGCACCTGAATCAGTTGCTGTTACCGGCTTTCCAGCCCTGGTAGCTGCCGAAGTAGCTCTGCCTCGCGTGGCCGATCCGGTGGTTGACGTTGGTCGCCCAGACGCCGCCGTTCCCGTCAGCGATCCCGACGTGGTAGTTCGCCGAGATCGCCCAGAACACGAAGGAACCCTTCGGCGGCGTGCCGGTCGTGTGCCGGGCGCCGTCGGACGAGGTCCAGTGCTCCTTCGCGGACGCGTGGTGGGTCGTGCGGTTCCACGACAGGCGCGCGGCGCGCTCGCAGTAGCCCTCGTACGCGGTGCTGCCGGTGCGGTCGGCGTACCACGCGATCGCCTGGGAAGCGGTCCGCGCCGCGGCCAGTTCCTCTGGCGAGTCGGTGATGACGGCGCTCGGGTCGGCGATGTCGGCGGCCGTGATCTCCGAGCGCGCGTCCGTCGCGGGTGCGGCGCCCGCGACGGTTCCGCCGCCGATCAGCAGCACCGTCGAAACCGCGGCCACCTGGCAAAGCTTCCTGATACGCATATGTCTCCCTCGGATCGCTGTGAACGAGGGAGAGCTTGGCGATGATCTCTACACCGCCACTACATCGCGCTCAGTCGTCGGGAAACCGGCCCGCGTGCTGGTGCAGGTCCTCCAAGGCGTCGAGCATCGCCGTGCGGTCGTACCAGTGGAGCCAAGCGCCCGCCTGATCGGCGATGGAGGCCAGC
Organism: Amycolatopsis xylanica; assembly: GCF_900107045.1. Lineage (GTDB taxonomy): Bacteria > Actinomycetota > Actinomycetes > Mycobacteriales > Pseudonocardiaceae > Amycolatopsis > Amycolatopsis xylanica. Next base: position 27,549 of record NZ_FNON01000004.1, on the reverse strand, counting down.
GCCCGGCGGGTGATGCGGCTGGGGCTGGAACCGGGACGGGGGTAGTGGACCGAGAAGACGCCGGCGCAGCGCGCCTCGGCCAGGATGGGAGTGCTTTCGACCGTGCGGACGCTGGCGGTGACGAGCGTTTCCACCGCGGGGTCGTCGAAGATGTCGCAGGTGGTGACGTCGGGGACGGCGACCGGTCGCCGGGTTTTCAAGGCGATCGCGCAGGCGGTGGCTTCACCCTCCACATGGGCGAAACGCTGGACGAACTCGGTGGAAAAGCCCCGTGCGTGGCGGAGATCCAGCCCGCCGCGGCCCAGCGAAACGGTCTGGATGTCACCGAGGCCGGTCTGCGCGTAGTCGGTCGCGGCGGCCAAGGCCGCGTCGAGGACGGCCAGTGGCCGGGTGGGGCCCGAGCCGCGCAAGAAATCGAGTGGCGGCGCGCTGCGCCAGACCCGGCCCGCGAACCAGGATCTGGCGTCCCAGCGGGGTTCGGGCGCGACGAGCAGCGCACGGGCCAGTGCGCGGGGGTCGCGGTCATGGCGGCGCGCGGCGATGATCAAGCCGCGCGTCGCCACTTCGGAGTCAGGCAGGCCGTAACGCGCCACCAGCACCCCGGCGGCCTGGCTCAGCGCCGCCCTGTCCAGCAGGCCGGACAAGGCGTCGCTGCTCAGGCGGGCCGAGGGACGCGCCACTTCGTTGAGATCCTCGGCCCGGTCAGTCACAGCGCACTTCATGATCGGACACCGGTACTCTCCTTCGGCCCAAGCGTCCGTTCCACTATCCGCGCCCGGACCCGGCCGGACAACCCCGGTGCGTCAGCCCGGGCGGTTGGTGTCGGGTATCTCGATGCTGATCGGCTTCGCCTCGCCGAGGTAGAACAGCATGAGCTTGCGGATGAGTTCGTCGAGTGTCCACGAGATCGGCGGCGCCAGCGGCCAGGTGATGAAGCCTTCGCGTACCCGCACCCAGAGCGGCAATCCGTTGTGCACCAACGGATCCCACACCGGCTCGCGGGGGATCTCGATCCAGTCGGACACCCGGTCGCCGAGCAGGTATCGGGTGAGCGAGTTGAGCAGCGCGCGCGTGACCGGCTGCCCGGGCCCGGTCGCTTCGCTGGCCATGTCCAGGAGGGTGTCGGCGAGCGAGATCCCCTCGGGCGTGGGCGCCAGCACCGGATCGAGCACCTGCGCGGATTGGGCGTACGCCGCCTCCCAGGTCGCGGGCACGTACTCGTCGCGGATGCCGAGCATGTGCGCGTTGACCTGCCACAAATGCAGGTATGCGGCGGATTCGGCGGCGGAGACGCGCACGCGCCAGTCGGTCAGCTTGCGCATGACCAAGGTCGGCAGGGTGTGCCAGGTGACCAGCATGTCGTTCTGGCTGATCGGGATCTGCCCGCCGGTATGGGGCCAGTGCGGGGATTGCGGCAGCAGATGCCGCACGGCCGCGTGCACCAGCCGCGTCTTCACCGAGCTGACGATGGCGTCGCCGTCGGGCTGGTAGGCGTTGAGCGCGTGGGCGTCCACCCCGAACTTGGTGGTCTTGGCGATGCGGTCCTTCATGTCCGCGCCGCCCTTGGAGTGGTAGACCGCGCGGGCTTCGGCCGGGATGGCGGTGCTCATCATCCCGCCGCCCAGCCCGTACACGAGGATGAGATAGGTCCCCTTGGCCTTGATGAAGTCGCCGACCCGGTCGAGTTTCGCCCGGTCGGCCCAGGCGGGCAGCTGCCGCGCCCGTTCCATGAACGCGCGCAGGTCCTCGGGCAGACCGGCGGGCAACGGCTGGTCATTGCGGGTCCACGTGCGCAACAGCGTGTTCACCCTCGGCACGTCGCCGCGGTCGAGTATCGACGCGAGCAGCGGATCGGCCTCCTCGTCCCACACCCAGCGGGGATCGGCGCCCGCGCCGGCTCCGGCCACCGAGCCGCTGGCGGGCCAGGTCCAGTGGGATTGCGCTTGAGCCGGCGTCGTCATGCCCAGCGCGCCGAGCGCCCCGCCGGTGATCATCAACATTTTGCGCCTGCTGAGTTCGTCCACGCCCTCAACTCCTCGTCGAGCTGATACGGTGATACAAGTCGCGTAATCGCGTATCATCAAGGAGAGCACACAATGGGCCGAGACACCACCCCCGGCTCCGACTCGGTGCTGGAGCGCGCTTTCGCCGAGGCGCTCGCCCAGGAACCGGGCGCCGACGAGACCACCGCGCGCATTCTCGACGGCGCCTACGAGCAGTTCCGCCGCATCGGCATTCGCCGCTCGACCATGGAGGACGTCGCCCGCCGCGCCGGCGTCTCGCGCATCACCGTCTACCGCCGCTTCACCACCAAGGACGCCTTGGTCGAGCAGGTGATCCGCCGCGAGTTTCGCCGCTACTTCAACGAGTTCCTGCTCGAGATCAAGCAAGCCGACACGGTGGCCGACCGGGTGGTGCTCGGCTTCACCAGCGCTCTGCGCGCCATCCGGGGCAACCCGCTGATCGGCGGCCTGATGGACATCGAACCCGACGTCGTCGTGCCGTCCATGATCAGCGACGGCGGCCAGACACTGGCCGCGGTCCAGCGCTTCGTCGCGAGCAGGCTCCGCCTCGAGCAGCGCGCGGGCACGGTTTCGCCCAAGGTGGACGTCGAAGTGGTGGCCGAGCTGATGGTCCGCCTGTCGTCGTCGTTCCTGGTCACCCCAAGCCAGGTGCTCGACCTCGACGACGACGCCCAGGTCCAGGCGCTGGCCCGGAAGTACTTGGTGCCGATGCTCTCGGTTACTTGACGGTCCCGAGGCGGCGGATGACCGTCTCCGAGCCCGCGCCGTGCAGCAGCACGCTGCCGATCACGCACAGCACGGTGGTCAGCAGGACCGTGTCGGCCGGGGTGCCGTCCGGCAGGCCGTTGAACGCGATCAGGCCGAACACGATGGTGGTCGTCCCGCGCGGCCCGAGCAGGCCGATCAGCAGCCGGTCGCGGCGGGGGAGCGGCGCGCCGAACAGCGACAGGAGCACCGGCACGAGCCGGAGCAGGGTGAGCGCGGCGACGCAGAACACGATGGCCTGCCAGCTGATCCCGAGCACGAACATCACCACGGCCGCGAGGCCGACGACGAACCACATGGTCATGGTCATCAGCGCGGTCACGTCCTCCAGCAACCCGAAGTCCCTGGTCAGCGCGGTCAGCGCGTGCCCGCGTTGCCCGGCGGGCGCGCGGTGGATCGCGCGCGCGACGAGCAGCCGGTGCACGTACCGGAACGCGATCCCGCACACGAACGACGTCACGAACCCGTTCCCGCCGAGCTGTACGGCCAGCGAGTAAGCCACCAGCGGGGTCAGCGCGACGGTGATCCGCCGCGTCTGGGCCGACGTCCAGCCCGCCCGGTCGGTCCGGTGCATCAGCCACGCGACCAGGCTGCCGAACGCGAGCCCGACCCCGATCGCGATCGCCGCCTGCGACACGGCCGTCCCGAGCGCGCCCAGCGGCGTCTTGGGGGCGTCCTCACCACTGCCCGCCAGCAGCAGCGCGAACACGAACACCGGCGTGACGATGCCGTCGTTGTAGCCGCCCTCGACGTTCAGCACACTGCGCACCCGCGCCGACAGCCGCCGATCACGCACGACCCCCTCACTCGGCGCGAAGTCGATCGGCATCACCACGCACGCGATGATCAGCAGCATCGTCCACGACAGATCCGGGAAGAGCAGCGCGCCCAGCAGCATCGCCGAGCCCAGGCTCAGCGGCAGCGCCAGCAGCAGCATCCGCCCGGCCACGCCCGGCGAGTTGCCCCACAGCCTGCCGCCGCGGATCTCGGTCGCGTCGACGAACAGCAGGAACGCCAGGATGATCTCGGCGACATGCTGCGCCACATCGGTGTTCAGCGCGGCGGCGACCGAGTCCTGGACGAGCAGTCCAATGAGGATTCCCCCGAGCACCATCATCGCCGGTGCCCCGAGATTCCAGCGCTGCAGCCGCAACGCCGCGAGCGAACGGACCATGGCCACCGCGGCGGCGGCGAGGACTGTGGGAATCATTCTCGGTCAACCTTCGGTGCGTCGCCGTGGCGACTGGGCGGCAAGATCCATCCCAACCTATCGGCTCATCGCCGCTCGATCATGAGCGCACGGCGCAAGTCACGTTCCGCTAAGCGCCCTCGAGGCCATTGTGGACTTCCGCAGACTCGATCGTCAGCGGCACCGAAGCATCCCCGGTGAGCTGGTTCAGGTGAGTGACGGCCCTGTCGAGTTGCCGCGCGAGCCGGGGAATCGAGCTGGGCGGGAGATAGGTGTCGGCCCCGGCGTCGAGAAGCCGCCGGACCGGCCCCTCGAAGCTCACGCCGAACTCGTCGTCCTCGATTTCCGCGATGACCACCCGTGCCTTGGGGAACAGCGCCTTGAGGTGCCCGATCAGCTGCGGGCTGTGCGGCGGCGTCAGCAGCACATCGACACTTTTGGGCGCCGAGTTCATGTCCAGCACGATGTAGTCCGGCCCGAGCTGCTCCGACAACGACGCCCGTGCCGACGCCGAAAGCTTCATCGCGGTGGCCACGACCGTGACATCGTCGGAATCCCGCGGCAGGCGCTCGGCGTTGACCGTGCCGGAGATCGACGCGATCGGCTCACCGTCACGGGTGATGAGCACGTCTTCGCCCGGACCGAGAGCGTCGATGAGTGCGACAAGGTCCACCGGAAGGTGTGCCGCGTCGATCCAGCGTTCCCCAGGACGTGGTGTCATACCTCGTTGGTAGTCATGAAGTGAACATTTGTCGACCCAGGCGGTGCTCTTTGGGCGGAAAGCCAACCGGGGCGTGCCTGCGCGGGGTCGTGCGCGTTGCGGGCGGTTAGAACCGCCCGCAACGCGCACGACCCACCTCACGCAGGCTTCGGGCAGGGTGGACGTAATGAGCGGGGCGTATGCGTCGCTCAGCGTTGTGAACGCCCCGTTCACAACGTTCAACCGACCCGCCGAGCGGCCGGGGTAGGGGTCAGATGGGGCGCACGCCGGCGGGCAGCAGGCCCGCCTCGGCGGTCTCGCCGAGGAATCGCGTGATCGTGTCGTGCAGTGCCTGCGCGGCCCGCGTCGGGGTGATGCCACGGCGGTGTGCCAGTGAGACGGTGCGGCTCATGCCAGGCAGGGCGATCGGTGTCCGGTGGAGCCGGTCCCGGACCACGGTCGTCGGCACCACCGCGATGCCGGCGCCGGCGCCGACGAACTCCAGCACGGCGTCCATTTCACCGCCCTCGATCGCGAGCGTGGGCTCGAAACCCTCGGCGCGGCAAGCCTTGAGGGTCGCTTCACGGAGGTCGTAGCCCTCGCGGAACATCACCAGCGGGCGGCCTCGCAGTTCCCGGATGTGGATCCGGGGACGCGGTACCGGCCGGGGCTGATGCAGTGCGGACACCACGACCAGTTCCTCGGTCAGCAACGGCACGGCTTCCAGCACATGGTCATCGGTGAGCGGGGAATCGATCACCAGGGCGAGATCGAGCGCGCCCTCGGACAGTTTCGCCCGCAGGTCGTGCGAGCCGCCTTCGCGGATGTGCAGCTGGATGTTCGGGTGGTCGCGCCGGAAGGCCATGAGCATCGGCGGCAGCAGGCCGGTGCAGAGCGACGGCGTCGCGCCCAGCCGCACTTGGCCAGCCTGCAAGTCGTTCAGTGCCAATATCTCCCGCTCGGCGGTGGCGATGTCGGCGAGGATGCGACGGGCGATGGGGAGCAGCGCCGCGCCTGCTTCGGTGAGTTCGATCCGGCTCCTGGTGCGATGAACCAGCTGACTGCCGACACTGTTCTCGAGTGCTTTGATCTGCTGCGACAAGGACGGCTGGGTGACTCCCAGCTGAGCGGCAGCCTGCGTGAAGTGAGCTGTGTCACTGAGCGCCACGAAATATCGCAGCTGATTGATCTGCACGCTGCCATGATAGACGACGACTATCGCGACGACAGTCTTCATCACTTTGCCCAATGCCGATCCGGCTCCTACCGTCCGGTTATGCCCAGCACGCTGGTACGCGCGCAGTCACTGCGCTCGCTGTGGAAAACGACCATCGGCAAGAAAGCCGTGATGGCCGTCTCCGGTCTGCTCATGGTGGCGTTCTTGTTGCTGCATATGCTCGGCAACCTGAAGGTTTTCTTCGGCGCTGTCGAATTCGACGGGTATGCGGCCTGGCTGCGCACTATCGGCGAGCCTGTTCTGCACCATTCCTGGTTTCTCTGGATTCAGCGAGTGGTTCTCGTGACAGCGGTGGCGGCGCATGCGACCGCGGCGGCGCAGTTGTCGCTGCGCGACCGCAGAGCGCGGCCGATCGGTTATGCGCACAAGCAGCGCGCCCGTGCGAACTACGCGACACGCACCATGCGGTACGGCGGGATCATCCTGGCGCTGTTCATCGTGTGGCACCTGCTCGATTTGACCGTCGGCGCGGTGCATCCGGGATTCGACCCGAACAGCCCGTACTACAACATCGTCAAGGATTTCCAGGTCTGGTGGGTCAACCTGATCTACATCGTGGCGGTGGTGCTGGTCGGCATCCACATCAACCACGGTTTCTGGAGCGCCGCGCAGACCCTCGGGTTCACCCGCCCTGCCCGCGCCCGCGCGATCAAGACGATCGGCTCGACGCTGGCCGTCGTCATCACCGCGGGATTCACGGTCGTTCCGGTCGGCGTCATGACGGGAGTGGTGAAGTAACGTGCTGGATTACGTTCTGGGTGACCCGATCAGCGATACCGCGGCGCCGGGCGGGCCCATCGAAAATCGCTGGGACACGCGCAGATTCTCCGCGAAGCTGGTGAATCCGGCGAATCGCCGCAAACACCGCGTCATCGTGGTCGGCACCGGTCTCGCCGGCGGCTCGGCCGGTGCGACATTGGCCGAACAGGGATACCACGTCGTCCAATTCTGTTTCCAGGATTCACCGCGCCGGGCCCATTCGGTCGCGGCACAGGGCGGAATCAACGCGGCGAAGAACTATCGCAACGACGGTGACTCCGTCTACCGGCTCTTCTACGACACGGTGAAAGGCGGCGATTTCCGGTCGCGGGAATCGAATGTGTACCGCCTGTCCGAGGTCTCCGCGCAGATCATCGACCATTGCGTCGCCCAGGGTGTCCCGTTCGCCCGTGAATACGGCGGCTTGCTCGACACGCGGTCCTTCGGCGGCGTTCAGGTCCAGCGCACTTTCTACGCACGCGGGCAGACCGGGCAGCAGCTGCTCATCGGCGCCTATCAGGCCTTGTCCCGCCAGATCGACGCGGGAAACGTCGAGCTCCATCCCCGGACCGAGATGCTCGACCTGATCGTCATCGACGGCCGGGCCCGCGGAATCGTCGCCCGCGACCTCATCACCGGCGAGATCGAGACGCACCTCGCGGACGCGGTCGTGCTCGCCACCGGCGGCTACGGCAACGTCTTCTACCTGTCCACCAACGCGAAAGGCAGCAACGCCTCGGCGATCTGGCGCGCGTACAAGCGCGGCGCCTACCTCGCCAACCCCTGCTACACCCAGATTCACCCGACCTGCATCCCGCGCACCGGCGAGCATCAATCGAAGCTCACCCTCATGTCCGAGTCACTGCGCAACGACGGCCGCATCTGGGTACCGGCACGCCAGGGCGACAACCGCCCACCCGATCAGATCCCCGAGAACGAACGCGACTACTACCTCGAACGGATCTACCCCTCGTTCGGCAACCTGGTTCCCCGCGACGTCGCCTCTCGCGCGGCGAAGAACCAATGCGACGCGGGCCGCGGCGTCGGCCCGGGCGGTCTCGGCGTCTACCTCGATTTCGCCGCCGCCATCGCGCGGATGGGGAAACCGGCCGTGGAAGCCAAGTACGGCAACCTGTTCGACATGTACGCCCGCATCACCGCGGAGGATCCGTACCAGGTCCCGATGCGGATCTACCCCGCCGTGCACTACACCATGGGTGGCCTCTGGGTGGATTACGACCTCCAGACCACGATTCCCGGCCTGTTCGCGATCGGCGAGGCGAACTTCAGCGACCACGGCGCCAACCGCCTCGGCGCATCGGCGCTGATGCAGGGCCTCGCGGACGGCTACTTCGTGCTCCCGGTGACCCTCAACCACTACATCGCGTCGACCGCGTTCACCCCCGTCGACCCGCACGCGGCCGAGGTCGCGGCGGTAGAGAACGAGGCACGCGACCGGATAGAGCGGCTCCTCTCGATCCAGGGCAACCGCACGGTCGACTCGTTCCACCGCGAACTCGGGACCTTGCTGTGGGACCACTGCGGAATGTCCCGCAACGAAGCCGGCCTGCACAAGGTGTTGGACCGGATTCCCGAACTCCGCGAAGAATTCTGGAAGTCGGTCACCGTGCCAGGCGCCGGCGCCGAGCTGAACAAGGAACTCGAGAAAGCCAACCGGGTGGCCGACTTCCTGGAATTCGGCGAGCTCATGGCCCTCGACGCACTCGTCCGCGCGGAATCCTGCGGCGGCCATTTCCGCGAGGAGCACCAAACGCCGACCGGCGAGGCCCAGCGCGACGACGAGCGGTTCAGCCATGTGGCGGCCTGGGAGTACCAGGACAAAGCGCCGGTCCTGCACAAGGAAGCGCTCCAGTTCGACTACATTCACCAAACCCAGCGGAGCTACGTATGAAGATCACCGTGCGCGCCTGGCGCCAAGCCGGCCCCGAACTGCCGGGCGAAATGACCGAGTACACGGTCGACGGCATCACCCCGGACATGTCCTTTTTGGAGATGCTCGACGTCCTGAACGAATCCCTCATCGTCAAAGGCGAGGAGCCGATCGCCTTCGACCACGACTGCCGCGAGGGAATCTGCGGCATGTGCGGCGTCGTCATCAACGGCCGCGCACACGGCCCCGAGCAGACAACGGCCTGTCAGCTGCACATGCGCTCGTTCAGCGACGGTGACGTGATCGACGTCGAACCCTGGCGCGCCAAGGCTTTCCCGGTCATCAAGGACCTCGTGGTCGACCGCTCGGCCTTCGACCGCATCATCCAGTCCGGCGGCTACATCTCGGTCCCGACCGGTTCGGCCCCTGACGCCCACGCCACCCCGGTTCCGAAAGCGGCAGCCGATTCCGCCTTCGAGAACGCTACCTGCATCGGCTGCGGCGCCTGCGTCGCCGCCTGCCCCAACGGCTCGGCCATGCTCTTCACCGCGGCGAAGGTCACGCACCTCAATCTCTTGCCCCAAGGTCAGCCCGAGCGCCGCTCCCGCGTGCTGAACATGGTGTCCGCCATGGACGCCGAAGACTTCGGCGGCTGCACGAACACCGGCGAATGCGTCTCCTCCTGTCCCAAGGGAATTCCTCTCGACAGCATCGCCACCCTGAATCGCGAGTACTTGAGCGCTCTGCGCTCCCAATGAACCTCAGACGCGCGACAGCCGGCGCCCGGAGAGCATGGCGACCGCGGCCAGCGCCGCACCGGCCAGTCCGACAACGGTGAACGCCCAGAACGGAGCACGCCTCGGTAGGCGTCCACCCGCATGTCAGGCTCTCTTCACAGCTGGATCAGGCGCCGAGCAGGCGTGCTGTCGGCGAAGTCCTGGGCGATCAGCTGATAGCACCCCGAGAACAGCCGGTGACTGAGCCGCTGCTCGTGCAGGAAGGACATCTGGCGGCGGATCTCCGGCGCCACTTCCTGCTTCGCGGCGAGGTGCACGAATCCCCGGGTGAGGTCCTGCGGTGTCACCTGGCTGCCGGCGTGTGCGTTGGCGAAGTTCCAGTCCCGCCGGGGTTCGTCACTGATACGCGGGTTACGCCGACGCTGGATCTCGATCTCGTAGTCCTCGCCGACGACATCGTTCTTGCGCATGACCAGGTGCTGCAGATTCCCTTGGTTGATGTCCATGACGAACTGGGACATCCGCCCCTTTTCCCGGAACGGCACCAGATCCACGCTGTCGATCTCGCTCAGGCCGGTCGTGCGATGGGAGTAGGTGTTGTTGAAGCACGAATAGGAGATCAATCCCAGCTTGGTATCGTCCTCGTCCAGCAATTCGGCATGGAATACGAAGTCCACCTCGGCGCGAAGCATTTCCGGCGGCAGATCGACGCTCGTGCCTGCCTCCTGGCCGCCGAGCAGTTCGCCGAGCATGGTGGCCTCGTCGGTCTTGAGGTAGTCACCGAGCCGCCGCAGGTAGGGCATGGTCAGCGAGAGCCGGGTCGCCTTGCCTGGCGCCTCGGACAGATACCACGCGAGAACGTCGATGAAGTGGTAGCTGGAGAACGCCAGCGACCCGACCCCCGACCGATAGCCGTGTGCGTCCCCGAGCGCGTACTCGGCCGGAAACCGGTACATGCCGGCGTTTTTCACCAGATTGATGCTCGTGACACCCTGCTTGAACTCGCCGTAGACATCCTGGATCTCCTTGGCGACGGTCAAGTAGGCGTCGTTCGCCCGCCTGCGCAGTGGCACCGCGATATGGAAGGTCTTGTCCTGTCGCGCGACCGTGTGCAGGAGGTCTTCGTACTCGGTTTCGATGCGCAGAGCGTTCACCGGATCCCACGACGCGTTTTCCGCGCAGACGATGGGCTTGTCGCACAACGCGGACACCCCGCGGATGGTCGCCCAGCGCAGGTAGACCGTGTGGTGCACCGGGTCGCAGGCGATGATGACGGCGTCGAAACGCTCGTCGGCGTGCAAGCCGTCCAGCATGTGGTGAACCTCGGCAGGTGACATGCCCGCCGGGTTGAGCCACTTCGGCGCGTCGAGCCCCAGCAGCGTGGTCAGTGGTCCCATGCCGGCGGCGGCGATGCCGTCCCGGTAGGGATCGCGCGGATCACAGATCGCGCCGACCCGGACCGGTGTGCCCTGCTCCTTCATCTTCAGTAACGCTGGAACGTGGTTCTCCTTGGCTGCCCAGTGGCCGCATCCGCCGATCAGCAGGATGTTGATGGTCGTGATTTCGCCCATGGCTATCCCTGAATCCCATCGCGTGCCGGCAAAGAATGCGGCTTTCGGCTGTCGATTCAAGCTATTGGCTTCTCGTGAGGAGGGGCAACAGCGCGAAGAGGTTGCCTTCAAAATATGTAAAACGTCGCACGCGGGCGACATCGCTGGCCGCTCCCGGTCCGCGCCGATGCGATGGCATCAGATCGTGCCACCCTCGACGCCGGCGCTGCTCGATTTGCTGGAATCGATGCCTCCGGAGATGACGGCTGCGTCCGCGCGGAAGCACGGTGCTTCCGCGGGTTTCTCCGGCACGGATCCGTGTGGTCGGCTTCCAGCCGAGGTTGTCGTCATGAACAGAACCTGGACATGAGACGAAAAGCTTCGTGCTGGTCATCCCATCTTCGCTCGTAACTCGGCCGCTTTGTTGCTATTGAGCATCTCATAGAGCGAAAGCGCGTGTTCTCGTTCTTCTCGCGCGGTGTCCGCGTCGCCGAGCTGATCTGCTGAATCGGCCAGTTCGCACAGCGCGTCGGCCTGGCACTGCAGCATTCCTATCTTTTCGAACAGCTCCAGTGCCGCGGTCAAGCGCTTCCGTGCGTCCGCGTGTTCGCCGCGTCGCCCTTGCACAGTGCCGCTGGTTCGGAGCGCCTGTGCCTTGCCGATGCTGGAACCCCAGCGGTCGTACAACCGGAACGCTTCGTCGCATCGGCTCACCGCCAGCTCGAATGAGTTCAGCGTCGCGAGGTTGACCGCCGAGCGCACCAGCAGGTGGGCGTGGGTGGCGTCGTTGCCCGGGGTGGGAGTGCCGGGCTGCTGCTGTCGCAGATCGCTGATGCAGGCGTCGAATTCCAGCGCCGCGTCGGCGAACAGCCCCGCCGTGTGGCAGTAATTGGCTCGGATGATGCGTACGTACTGCCTGCCGAGCTGGCAATCGCCCTCCTCGAACAGTCTTGCCGCTTCGTCGAGCAGTGCGGTCGAGGCCGGTGGTGTGCCCGTGTAGAGGTAGCCGCTCATCAGCGCGACCTTCGCCCAGCCTTGATTGGTGGGGTCGCCGGCCGCCACCGCCGCTTCCAACGCCTCCCGCGCCGCCTCGATGGCGGCATCCGGCCGGCCGAAGACGGTTGCGTGCATGAAGGAGATGTTGATGCGATGGGTCGCCTCGTCGTGCTTGCTGCCGATCGCCACGGCGGACCGCACCGCGAGTTCGAAGACCTCGTAGGCGGCGTTCATGCTCTCGCCGATGTCCATGAACCAGGGCAAAGTGTTGGCCAGCTCGTTGAGCTGCTGATGCCCGCCGTGAGTGGCCGAGCGCCGCGCGGCCGAGAGCCAGCTGTCGGCCTCGACATCGAGCCAGCGACGTGCGCCGGCGCGGTCGCTGAACGAAAGCGTCTCGGTCGGCGACCCCGTCACCTGGCCGGCCGGGTAGAAGTCCCCGGACTGGAAGTAGCTGAACGCCGCGATCGCGGTGCCGACCAGCCAGTCGGTCAGCCGACGCTGGGCGGCCTCGGCCGCCTCCTCGGACTCCTCTTGAGCGAGCTGTTCCGCGGCGAACACCGCGAGCAGGTCGTGGAATTGATACCGGCCGTCCCGGTCGGAGACCTGCAGCAGGCTGTCGTCGACCAGTCCCTCCAGGATGTCGACCACCTCGCGCTCGTGCGCGGCGTCGATGAGCGCCATCGCCGCTCCGACGGAGAAGTCGGCCGAGGGCACGAGCGAGAGCCTGCGGAAGGCCATGGCCGCGGCCGGGGACAGCTGACGATAAGACAGCTCGATCACGGCTCGCACGCTGAGGCTGCCCGCGGTAAGGGTGGTCAAGCGCTTGTTGCGGTCGCGCAGCTGTTCGACGAGCCCCGACAGAGACCAAGCAGGCCGGCTGGCGAGCCGGTTACCGGCTATCCGCAGCGCGAGCGGCAGCCGATCGCACAAGTCCACCAGCTCGAGGGCTGCCGTGTGCTCCTGCGTGACACGCGGACCCGCGATGCTCGTGAGCAACGCGACGGCGTCATCCCGGTCGAGCACGCCGAGAGACAGGCGCCTCGAACCCTCGAGCCCCACCAGCATCTGGCGGGCGGTGATCAGCGTGAGACATCGTCCGCCACCGATGAGCAGCGGGCGCACTTGCGCTTCGTCGGCGGCGTCGTCGAGCACGATCAGCATGGCCCGATCCTTGAGCAGCGCCTGACACAGGCCTGCCCGTTGTTCCGGCTCCGCCGGAATGGCTTGCGCATCGACACCGAGGGCGCGCAGGGCCGTCTGTAATACAGCGGCCGGATCGCGTGGTTCGGGCGACATTCCCCGCAGTTTCAAAAAGAGGTGACCATCGGGGAATCCGGCGGCGAGTTCGTGAGCCGCCCGCACGGCGAGACTGGTCTTGCCCGCACCAGGCGGACCACTCAGTACCGCCACCCGCCCCGACCGGAGGTTGGCGCCGCGCAGTTCCTCGGCGAGCGCGCGCAGGGCGTCGAGATCATGCTCGCGACCAGTGAGATCGTCGAGATCGGCAGGCAGCGCGTACGCCGGGAACGGGACAGCGGTGGGGTTGTCCGGCTGAGCCCGGCCCCGCCTCGCGCTCTTGTGCAACCGCGCCAGCTCAGGCTCACTCAAGCCCAAGGGGGCCGCGAGCGCCGTGACCGTTTGACTCCGAGGTCCTTTGGCGACTCCGCGTTCCATGTCGCTGATGGCCCGGACGCTGACGCCGGAGCTGTCGGAAAGCTCTTCTTGGGTGAGCTTCGCGCGGAGCCGGTGGCTTTTCAGGAGATCCTTGAAAATTGTAGGACTTTCTCCTGAATCCGCATTCGTCATGGTCGGCGATTATCCATGATCGCGCGAATCGGGTGAATGCCGGTTATCGCGCATGGACACCTCGCGACTACCAGGAAACCGGGCGGGCCCAGGCGTAGTTGCAGATGCTGTAGCCGAGCTGGTTGGCGCGCTGCACGGCCGAGTCGTCGTACTTGCGGTACTGGTCGAACTGGCCTCGGGCCGCGTCGAGACGGCCTGCGGAGACCTGCTTGGTCATCTCGGTCCAATGCCAGTTGGCGTTCGCGTAATCGGACCAAACCTTCGCGGTCTCGTTGGCGAGCGCGGCTGACCGGCCCGCGGTCGCGGTCTGTTTCCAGCGGCCAAGAAGGTCGGCGCGCAGCTCGCCGACCTTCTTGGCCCAGCTGACGAACAGCTTGCCGCTGTTGGCGTACTTGTTCGCTTCGCCGACCCTGGCGACCGCGGCGGCACAGGCGTCATCGGCCAGGTGGATGTAATCCCAGTTGTCCTGCGCCGGGACGTCGACCTGGCGCACCACGCTGCTGGCCGGAGCGCGAGCGGGCCGTTCCAGATCATGATAGGTCTGCACACCCAGGAATCCGAGTATCCCCAGCAGGCTGCCGATCAGGCCGAGCGTTGTCACCATGCCGCCGCGTCGCATGCCATCCTCCTTCGAGGTCAGCGGTGGGTGCGGTCGTGCATGTACTGGTAGTAGCTGAACCACCAGTAGCCGCTGTTGTCACTGAGCTTGCTGTCGTTCACGCCGAAGAGCAGGCGGACCCGCGGACCGCCCCAGACGGTGCACTGCGCGAACGCGGTCGCCTGCGCTGGCGCGCCGACCCAGCCGGTCGGGTTGTTGTTGAAACGCAGCACCGCCGAGTACTGGGAAAGGCCCGGATAGGGGAAGTCGTTCGCCGCCCGCACACCGTTGCCGTTCTCGCCGTAGCTGGGGCCCCATAGCCAGCTGTCGATCTTGACCTTCGCGTAGAACGACGGGAGCAGCAGGAACACGTCGCCGGTGCGCAGCACGTTGCCGGGATCGGCGCCCCTCGGGACGCTCCCGCCGCCGTTGCCCTGGACGATCACGTTGATGTCGCTGAAGTCCGAAGCCGCGGACCGGCGGCAGGCCGCCAGCGCCTCCGCGGTGTCGGCGTGTGCGACGCCGGTCGCTGTCAACGGCAGTGAGACGACGGCCAGTGCGAGCGCCGCCAATCGTCGGATTCTCATGGGTTTTCCTCCCTTGTCGCGGTACGACTACAGCCTGCGCCGCCGTGGCGGCGCGGTCGCCGGGAAGACCTTGACCTGGCGTGGGCTGGAAACCTGGCCGGAAGACCCGGAAACCTTGGTTGCCAACCGTGGTGGCGTGTAGATGATCTGTCAGGGAGGTACCGACGTGACGGTGAACGCGGCAGGTCAGCGCTGGTGGGCGGGAGCCGCCGCGCTCGCCGTGTTCGCCTGGACGATGGCCGTGTCGTGGCCCGCCGACGGTTCGCTGTGGTGGCAGGAGTTCCCGCCGCGCGTGGTCGGCGTCGTGGTCATCGTCGCGGGGCTCGTCGTGTGGGTCCGGCTGCCGTCCCCGCGGATCGGCGCGCTCATGGTGTTCGGCGCCGCCGTCTACTACCTGCAGTATCTCCGCTCCGCCGACGGCGTGCTGTTCGCCGTCGGGTTCTGTCTGGCCTACGCGTGGATGGGCGTGGCGGCGCACGTCCTGATGACGTGGCCGACCGGGCGGCTCAGCGGCCGGGTGGACTGGGGCTACGTGGTGGCCTCGTACGTCATCTCGATCGGCACGCAGGTCGCGCGCTACTTCGTCGACCATCCGACGCCGCCGTGGGGAATCGGCATCGCCAAGCCGGTGACGTTCTGGGGCACGCTGGGCAGCGCGCTCGGCGCGGTCATGGGGATCGGCGCGACCGGCATCGTGCTGTGGCGGTGGCTGAGCACGGCGAAGCTGCGGCGCCGCCCGACCGGGCCGGTGTGGCTGGGGTTCATCGCCGCCGCCTCGTTCAAGATCGCCGAGGCGGTGGCGACCGTGCTGACCACCTCGCTGGCGGTCAAGACCGCGCTGGCGTGGCTGTTCACCATCGCGGTGATCGTGATGGTGCCGCTGCTGTACCTGGTGCGCTGGGTGCTGCGCAAACTCGCGCCGGAGGTGCTGGTCAACCTGCTGGTGGACATCAAACGCGACTACACGGCCTTCGCCGACCCGGCGGCGCTGCAGCACACGCTGAGCAAGGGCCTCGACGACCCGACGCTGACCATCAAGTACACATTGGACAGTGGGGAGCTGGTCGACATCCACGGCAGGCGGGTCTTCGCGGGCGCAGGCTCGACCACCGAGGTGCGCAGGCGGGACCGGCTGATCGCGGTGATCGAGCACGACCCGGCGCTGGACGCCCAGCCGAAGGTGATGGACGCGGCGGTGGCGGCGGTCGGGCTGGCCATCGACAACGCCCGCATGTACGCGACCTTGCAGGCCCAGCTGGAGCAGTTGCGCGCCTCGCGCAGGCAGCTGGCGCAGACGGCCGCCACCGAGCGGCAGCGCATCCAGCGCGATCTGCACGACGAGACCCAGGCCCGGTTCTTCCGGATCTTGATGCTGCTGGACACAGCCGAGCACGAGCACCCCAGCGCCGCCGTCCGCCGGGCGCACACCGAGCTGACCGACGCGGTCCGCACGATGCGTCAGCTGACCCAGGGCATCTACCCGACCGTGCTGCGCGACCACGGCCTCACCGCGGCCGTGGAGAACCTGGCCGACCGGGCCGCGCTGCCGGTCACCTTCGCCGTTTCGCCGCGGCGATGGCCGGAGGAAGTGGAGGTCACCGCGTACTTCGTGATCAGCGAGGCGCTGGCCAACGTCTACAAGCACGCCAAAGCGACGGAAGCAGGCGTCCGCGTGCAGGCGGAGCCCGGTCAGCTCGTCGTCGAAGTCACCGACAACGGCCGAGGCGGCGCGTCCGCGCTCAACGGGCTGCGCGCGCGTGCGGAAGCGGTGAACGGACGCTTGACCTTCGTGAGTCCACCAGGCCATGGCACCACGGTGCGGGCCGTCATCCCGGGAGAAGCGCTGTGCGAATCGTGATCGTGGAGAACGAGGGCCTGTTGCTCGACCTGCTCACCGACTCGTTGCGTGGCCGGGGCATCGACGTGGTCGGCCGGGCCAGGACCAGGGAGGAGGCGCTGCCGCTCGTCGACGAGACCGCGCCGGATCTGGCGCTGCTCGACATCCGGCTGGTCGACGCGAAGGACACCGACGGGCTCGCGGTGGCCGAGGAGGTACGCGGCCGCTACCCGGACGTCGGCCTGCTGATGCTGTCGGACTACACCGAGGCCGCGTTCGCCGAGCGGCTGCTGAGCATGGAAGAGGTCCCGCGCGCCATCGGTTACCTCGGCAAGGAGCGGCTGGGCGACCTGGACGAGCTGATCGAGGCGTTCACCAGGATCATCCGCGGCGAGGTCGTCATCGACGCGTACATCATCGGCAAACTGATGTCCCGCCGCCGCGTCGCCGACCCGCTCGAGCTGCTCACGCCACACGAGCGGCGGATTCTCGGGCTGATGGCCGAGGGCAGGTCCAACCGGGGCATCGCCCGCGAGATGGGCACCAAGATCTCCACCGTGGAGGGTCAGGTGCACAACGTCACGCACAAGCTGGGGCTGCCGGAAAGCCGCGGGTCGCTCTACAACCTGCGGGTGCTGGCCGCCCTCACTTTCCTGCGCAGCACCGGCTCCACCCCGGGGTCGTGAGTGTTTTGGCCGGTTAGAACCGGCGATACCACTCACGACCGCTGTCCGGCCTCCAGGTCGGTTTCCAGTGCCTGGTAGGTCTCGGGGCGGTACCGGCGTAGCCATGCGGCTGTCAGGAGCCCGGCAAGGGCGACGACCAGGAGCAGCCACGGCAGGTGCGGGACGATGCCGTTGCTGGAACCGGCCAGCGTCGGGAAGTTCAAGATTGCCAGTGTCACGATGAGCCCCAGGCCCGCCGCGCCCAGGCCGGGTGCGAGGAACGTCTTCACGACTCGGCGGTCGCGTGTCCGGCGGAAGTGGACCAGGATCGCGACCGCCGCGAGCAGCTGCAAGGTGAGAATCCCCAGGGTGCCGAAGCCGGTCATGCTGGCGGTGAGGTCGGCGACCGGGTCGAGGCCGGCGATCCGGAACACCAGCGCCACCGCCGAGCCGAAGGCCAGCTGGGCGAGCGCGGCGTGCTGCGGCGCGCCGTTACCCACGCGGGTGCGGCCCAGTGGGCTCGGCAGGACCCGGACCCGGCCCAGCGCATACAGGTAGCGAGTGGCGGAATTGTGCAGCGCCAGCAGGGCCGCGAACAGACTGACGACCAGTAGCAGCATCATCGCCTTGGTCAAGCCGCCGCCGAGGTAGTCCTGCGACACCGAGAACACCAGGTCACCCGCCGACAGGTGTGCGACGGCGACGTCCTGCGCCTGTGCCACGCCGATCGCGCTGACCACGGCCCAGGTGGTGAACGCGGCGAACGCCCCGATGAACCCGATGGCGATGTAGGTCGCCCGCGGAATCGTTCGCACGGGGTTCTTGGCCTCTTCGCCGAACAGCGCCGTCGCCTCGAATCCGATGAACGCGTTCGCGGCGAACAGCAGCGCCAGCCCGCTCGCACCCTGCAGCATCACGGACGGGGCGAACGCGGCGAAGGAGAACCCGTGCCGGAACAGCACACTGAAGTCCAGGATCAGCAGGATGGACACCTCGAGGACCAGCGAGACGCCCAGCACTTTCGCACTGACGCCGATGCCGCGGCGGCTGAGCAGGAAGACCAGCACGACGGAGACCGCGCTCCACACGCTCCAGTCGAGATCGAGGCCGAAGACATCCTTGAACACCGCGGCGGTGAAGAACCCGCTGGTGCCGATCGCTCCCGCGACGAAGCAGTTGTAGCCGAGCATCGCGACGAACCCGGCGACCAGCCCCATGGTCTTGCCCAGTCCTTTGACCACGAAGGCGTAGAAACCGCCCGCGCTGGTGAGAACCTTCGACATCTGGGCGTAGCCGACCGCGAACAGCAGCAGCACGATCATCGCGAGCAGGAACGCCGCGACCATGCCGCCGCCGTTGCCGACCGCGATACCGATCGCCGCGATCACGACCATCCCGGTCAGCGGCGCGACCGCGGCGAGCACGAGGAACACGATTCCGGGCACGCCGAGGACGTTCGTGGCGAGCGAGGTGTGGCCGGTGTCCGGGCCTGGTCGGCTCATTGACTGCTCCAAAGTCCTCAGGCGGCCCGCGCGGGCCGGATGTCGCCGCAATTCGTCGCTGTGCACGGAGACCGGAAGTCTCCTTGCCCTCGGTCGCCATCGGACGGAAGTATGGGGTGCTCGCGTCTCGCTGCGATTGCCATGGCGCGCGGAGAAGTTGTCCGCCAGCGACTGGCTCGGGATTCAGCTGTCGCACGGCCGATGAACCGCGCCCGATTCAGTGTCCACAAAGGTCGCACTCAGCGTGAGGTATTGGGCGGAAGATCAAAGGTGCCGCCGTCCCGCGGGCTGCGGCTGGTCACCTGCTGGCAAGGTCAGGCCGGTTGACTGAGGAGGAAATGGGTCGTTCAACGCCTCAAATCCCCCTCAGTCAACTTGCTTGACTTGTTGGGTTAGCGGTCGTGAGCCTTCATCGACGGTCGACTGGGTGAGGAAGGCCCGCGCCCAGCCAGCGACAACCACGCCACATTTGCCCTCCCCCGTTCTGCACGCTCCGGGACATCAGCACCCACAAGTGAAGCTCAGGCGAGGGCCGTCAGCGCTGCCGCTGCGGGCAGTCCACTTCAGGTGCTGCCGCGCCTCGCGGATTCCTTCGTCGTGCCGGTCCAGCCGGTGTCGAGCAAGGCGAAGATCCGGTCGAGTGCGGATTCGGCGTCGTCTCGCCCTCGGACGAGTGCGACGGATTCGAGGGCGAAGTGGGCCAGCGCCTGGCAGCGGATGTCGTCCTCGGGTAGTCCGGTGTCGGCGGCGATCGCCGCCGACAGTGCGTTCTCGTGGCGCAGCCACATGCGGCGAAAGTACTCGCGCAGTGCGGGAGTGGTGTCGATCAGGCGGAGGAAGTCAGCGAGGCGCGGGTCGGTGCCTACCTGCCGGGAGCGCTCGTCCCGGAGCAGCCCGCGCAGCGCCTGGGGGATGGATTGTCCGCTGGGGCGGTCGCGGACAGCGGCGACGAGCGCGGCCTCGCGATCGGTGTCCTGGTCGAAGACCAGTGCTTCCTTGCCCTCGGGGAAGTGCTTGAACAGGGTGGCCACCGAGACGTCGGCGGTGTCGGCGATCTCCCGCACGCCGACCGCGTCGTAGCCGCGCTCCAGGAACAGCTCCAGCGCGGCGTCCGCCAGTGCTTGGCGGGTGGCGGCCTTCTTGCGCTCGCGGCGTCCTGTCTCTGTCACGTCCTCACCTTAGCGCGCGTGTTGAACCGATCCAAAAGTAGAACTGTTAGACTTTTAGATCGGTTTCACCTACCGTGGTGAAGGTCGGGCTGCTCGGCCCGACACCAGACGCGGAAAGGATTCATCCTCATGACGACCCCATCCCGCATCGCCATCGTCGGCGGCGGACCCGCAGGCTTGATGTGCGCCCGTGTCCTCCAGGGACACGGCATCCAGCCGGTGGTGTTCGACGCGGACGCCACCGTGGACTCCCGTGATCCGGGAGGAACGCTCGACCTCCACGCGGACGCCGGTCAGATCGCGTTGGAGGACGCCGGGCTGATGGCCGCCTTCCGCGCGTTGGCGCGCGTCGAGGGCCAGGCCAAGACCCGCCGGGATCATCACGGCACCGTCCTCGCCGAATTCACACCCGCCGAGGGCGACGAGGCGGCTCCCGAGATCGACCGCGGCCAGCTGCGCACCATGCTCTACGAGCACCTCAAGCCCGGCACGGTCCGCTGGGGGCACAAACTCGTCCACCTCACCCCGCTCGGGGGCGGGGCGCACCGGCTGGAGTTCGCGGGCGGCGCCAGCGCGGAAGCCGATCTCGTCATCGGCGCCGACGGCGCCTGGTCGAAGGTCCGGCCCCTGCTCACCGACGCGCGGCCGCAGTACCTCGGTGTCCACTTCCTCGATGCCCGATTCGACGACGTGGACACCCGGCACCCGGAAGTCGCCGCGATCGTCGGAGACGGCCACATGTTCTCCACCGACGGCAACGGCCGCGCGGTGATCGTCCAGCGCAACAGCAACGGCGTGGTCCGCGGCTACGTGGCCTTCCGCGCCGAACTGGACTGGCATGTCACGGCACGCGTGGACGTCACCGACCGCGACGCGGTCCGATCCCACCTGGTGCGTGAGTTCAGCGAATGGTCCACCGTCATGCGCCCACTGATCACCGACAACGACAGCGACTACGTGCAACGCGGCTTCTGGGCCCTGCCCGCTCCGCTGACCTGGGACCACGCCCCCGGCGTCACCCTGATCGGCGACGCCGCCCATCTGATGGCGCCCTTCGGCGGCCACGGCACGAACCTCGCGTTGCTCGACGGCGCGGAACTCGCGCACGCCATCAAAAAGGAGAGCAGTCTCGACGACGCGGTCGCGCGCTACGAAGCAGCGATGTTCCCGCGCTCCGGGGAACTCGCCGTGAACTCGAACACCGCGCTCAGGCGGTTCTTCGCCACGACCTCCCCCGACGCGCCGCACCTTCCCCCGGACCACGCGCGGGAACACCAGAACTACCAGGCCAGGGCAGCGGAATACCGACGCCGCCGAGCCGAAGAAGATCAAGAGAAGGTATGTGCCCCAAGCGGTCCGGGTCTGCCTACTTGAGTAGCTGGACCTTGCGCAGGCCAGGGGGTGTGATCGCCTTGACGAGTCAGCCGGAAGCCGCGGGCACCGGGTCGGAGCACCTGGTCGCGGCGCCTAAACTCGCCTGATGACGATGGGAACGGCGCTGGTACTCCTCGGCGGCGGAGCGCTCCTGGTCATCCTGATTCTTCTCACCATCGGGATGCTGCTGGGCCGCCGAGTCCGGCGTGGCAGGAAGCGGGGTCTCTACCCCTACCGCTCCGGACCCGGCACTTACGACAACTCGTCGATGGGCGGCGGCCCGCACTGAGCCTCCCCGGCTTCCTTTCCACAGACCGGTTTTCGCATTGTCACGACCGGCCGCAGCGCCTGAGGGGTCGTGAGTGGCGTGGCCGGTTCTATTGAGGGGAAGCGCAAAGGTGGCGTGATCGTGGGCTCGGCTTGGACATGGGGGTCGTGAGTGTTCCGGCCGGTTCTAACCGGCGAAAACACTCACGACCCCCCACTCGGCAAGCTCGCCCGACTACCCGCGTAGCCCGGATTGGGTGAGGGCCTCCCTCACCCAATCCGGGCAGTCAGGGCCTCCCTCACCCAGATATTCGGGTGAGG
This sequence comes from Amycolatopsis xylanica, assembly GCF_900107045.1. Classification (GTDB taxonomy): domain Bacteria; phylum Actinomycetota; class Actinomycetes; order Mycobacteriales; family Pseudonocardiaceae; genus Amycolatopsis; species Amycolatopsis xylanica. Next base: position 5,575 of record NZ_FNON01000004.1, on the reverse strand, counting down.
GAGGCCCTCACCCAGCTACCCCGCGACACGCCATGTTTCGCTTTCCCCTCAAATAACCGGCCACGCCACTCACGACCCCAGTCGGCAGGGCCGGGTTGACATGCCACGCGTCGCGAGCTGGTGCGCCGTGTCACAGAACCGTTCTGAGTGCTTGGCTGTCCGGAAATGCCGTGAGCCGCCTTGTCAGCCGTGCTGATGACGCGCGTCGCCCTCGATCAATGCGGTCAATTCAGCGAGGTCGTACTCGGCTTTTCCGGGGCTGCCGTACCGGGTTAGTTTCCCCCTGCTCGCCCATTTCCGGATGGTTGCTTCCGAAACGCCGGCCGCCAATGCGGCTAGCTGAGTGGGCACGGTTTGACGTGCTGCGCCCATCAGCTCTCATGCTTCGCGAAAGCCGCCATGCGGCGGCGTAGCTTGAGCCATTGATGGGGTGGTGAAGCGTGGCCGGCATCGCATGCGACGTGGGCCGGGCGAAGGTCATCCTCGTGGTTGAGGAATGCGTGGACCGTGCTGTCGCAATCGTCGTGCGGGCAGGGCCCGATTTTCACGGCGGGGTTGGTGCCGGGGTACGCCACCTGGTGTGCGGATTGGGTGACCGCGCTGATTTCCTCCGCGAATTCGGCGACTGCCGGATGTGCGCTCAGCCAATCGATGTGCCGGATCAGGAATTCCGCGAGCATATCGGCGCGGCGGTCGGGTGGCGTGCCGATCTGGTGCTGCTCGGCCACGAGGCCCGACCAGGATGCGAGCGTGCGCACGATGTCCGAACGTGCGTCGACGGCGGCTTCATTGAGCGGCATGTTCCGGCGCCGGGTGCGGCGTACGCGCTCGGCCGTGGGATTGGCACGGGGGGTGAGCTCGTGTTCGCAGGCTCGGTGCAGGTGAGGCAGTCTGGTCAGGTCGCGCAGCAGTGCGGTGCGGCATGAAGCGCAGATGCGTACTCCGTCGGAGACGGCGGAGTGCTTCGTCTCAATATTTTGGAAACAACGTGTTTCACATATACGGATAGTCAACTTTCCCCCAGGAAAGTGCGGAAGAGCAAAGAGAAGCTCGTCATACTGTGTGCGCATTGGATAACCTGCGCCGCGTCGTCATTCCATGCCGATCCCCCTTCCGCCCCAGCCGAGGTTAGCGCATTTGCCGAGCCGGGTGTGCATCGTTCCCCCAAGTTGCCGGTCAAGTCGAGGCCATATTCGCAGTTAGCCGGAACCTTCCTGGTGTTGTCGATACGACAATAGGCATCCCGGTGAAGTGTGACCTGGATCACTCCCGCTTGGTGGTGTTCCCTGGCCTGTGTCACGCTTTCGGCGCGTCCGGCGTGCCCGGAAAAAGTAACCGGTGATCTTCCGGTGCTTGGCCACGGACGAAACCCCAGCTCATCAGCGTGCCGTCCCCCGTTCCCTGTGGAATGCGGGACCGGCACCCTTCGCGATGCGGGATGGAGCCATGGATTTCAACCTGCCAAGGAAAAAGGTGCTACTCGCCGAGCCTCGCGGGTTCTGCGCCGGTGTCGATCGGGCCATCGCGATGGTCGAGCGTGCGCTGGCGGTCCACGGGGCGCCGGTCTATGTGCGCAAGGAGATCGTCCACAACCACCATGTCGTGAACATGTTGCGGCGTAAGGGCGCGCACTTCGTCGACTCCGAGGACGAGGTGCCGGAGGGTGCCGTGTGCGTGTTCTCCGCGCACGGTGTTTCCCCTGCTGTGCGGGCGAACGCGGATGCCCGGCGCCTCGACGTCATCGACGCGACCTGCCCGCTGGTGGCCAAGGTTCACCAAGCGGCCCGCCGCGTCGTGCGCGACGATCGCACGTTGCTCCTGATCGGGCACAACGATCACGAGGAGACCGAAGGAACCCGTGGCGAGGCTCCGGAGAAGACGATCGTGGTCGAGACCGTGGAAGACGTGGACCGGCTGGAAATCGACGACGACCTGCCGGTCGCTTATCTGACGCAGACCACGCTGTCGGTGGACGAGACGGCCGGTATCGTCGACCGTCTTCGCGACCGCTTCACGGATCTCGCGGTCCCCGCGAGCGACACCATCTGCTACGCCAGCCAGAACAGGCAGAACGGGATCAAGTCCCTTGCCGGGAAAGCGGATCTGGTGATCGTCGTCGGCTCGGAGAACTCGAGCAACTCACAGCGCATGGTCGACGTCGCCCGCGACGCGGGCACCGCGGCGCACCTGCTACCCGATGTGTCCTATTTGGACGAGTCATGGCTGACCGGTGCCGAAACGATCGGCGTCAGTTCGGGCGCGAGTGTTCCCGAGGTACTGGTGGAACAGCTGCTCGACCGGCTCGTCGAACACGGATTTGCGGACTTGGAGATCGAGTCCACCTCGAAGGAGGACGTCGTGTTCTCCATGCCACAGCTCGCCGGCGCGAAGCGCGGCGGGCACGGCGCAGACCAGTTGGGAGGATGACATGACCACGGACGTCTCAGCACCCGACGCCGTTGCGGCGATCCGCCATACCAGCCGCCGGTTGCTGGACCTGGTGGAGCGGCAGATGAGTGACTTCCTCGCCGCCGAGCGCCTCAAATGGGCCGAGCTGAACCCGCGCGCGGTGGTCCCGATCGAGGCCGTCACCACTCTCGTCGAGGCAGGAGGAAAGCGTATCCGCCCCGCCTTCTGCGTGAGCGGATTCCTCGCGGCAGGCGGCGATCCTGACGACCGCCGCGTCGTGCACGCGGCCATCGCGCTCGAGCTGTTGCACGCCTGCGCGCTGATTCACGACGACGTGATGGACGCCTCGCCGCAACGGCGCGGCATGCCGACCGTGCACGCGCACCATTCGGAGCTGCACTCGGACCGGCGCTGGCAGGGCGAGGCGCGCCGGTTCGGCGAGAGCGTCGCGATCCTCGCCGGTGATCTCGCATTGATCTATTCCGATCAGTTCATGGCGAACACCCCGGCGGCGAACGCCGTGTGGAACGAGCTGCGCGCGGAGCTGATCGTCGGCCAGTACCTCGACATCGGCGCCGCGGCCGAGTTCTCCGTCGACCCGCAGCTGTCGCGCCAGATCGCGATCGCCAAGTCCGGTGGCTACACCATCCACCGGCCGCTGGTGGTCGGAGCCAGCATCGCGGGCAGGCCGGAGCTCGCCGGTGTCTTCGAGGTGTACGGCACCGCGCTCGGCGAGGCCTTCCAGTTGCGGGACGACCTCATCGACGCGTTCGGCGACGCCGAGGTCACCGGCAAGCCCGCGGGGCTCGACTTCGACCAGCACAAGATGACCTTGCTGCTGGCGCTGGCGATGCAGCGCGACGACCAGGTGCGCGAGCTGGTGCTCGGTGCGGTGCCGGACGCGGTGAAGCTGCGTGAGGCGCTGATCTCCAGTGGCGTGCGTGCGGCCGTCGAAGACCGGATCACGGCGTTGGTCGCGCAGAGTTGCCGGGCGATCGCGGACGCTCCGATCGCGCGGGAGTGGCGGGACGAGCTGACCGCGATGACCTACGAGATCGCCTACCGGGACCGGTGAACGCGATGGCATTACTCGACACGATCGACGATCCGAGTGATCTCGCGGATCTGTCGGCGGAACAGCTGCGGAGCCTGGCCGCCGAGATAAGGCGCTTCCTGATCGACCGGGTGGCGCGGACCGGCGGGCACCTGGGGCCCAACCTGGGCACCGTGGAGTTGACGCTGGCGCTGCACCGGGTCTTTTCGTCTCCACGCGACCGCATTCTGTGGGACACCGGGCACCAGGCCTACGTGCACAAGATGCTGACCGGCCGCCGGGACCGGTTCGCCGGTATGCGGCAGAAGGGCGGCCTGTCGGGCTACCCATCGCAAGCCGAGTCACCGCACGACGTCATCGAGAATTCGCATGCCTCCACTGTGCTGTCCTATGCGGACGGACTGGCGAAGGGCTACCAACTGCGTGGCGTCGAGGATCGGGCGGTGGTGGCCGTGATCGGCGACGGCGCGCTGACCGGCGGCATGGCTTGGGAGGCGCTGAACAACATCGCCGCGGCCCAGGACCGCCCGCTGGTCATCGTGGTCAATGACAACGGCCGGTCGTACGCGCCCACGGTCGGTGGAATCGCCGATCATCTGGCCACACTGCGGACCACACGTGGTTACGAACGCTTCCTGGATTGGGTGAAGCGAGTGCTGGCGCCGGCTCCGCTGGTGTACGGGACGCTGCACGGGATCAAGAAGGGCGTGAAAGATCTCGTCGCACCGCAGGGGATGTTCGAGGACCTCGGGCTGAAGTACCTCGGGCCGGTCGACGGCCACGATGTCGAGGCGGTCGAGCACGCGCTGCGCCGTGCGGTGGCCTTCGGCGGACCGGTGCTGGTGCATTGCCTGACCCGCAAGGGAAACGGCTACGCGCCCGCGGAAAACGACGAGGCGGATCAGTTCCACGCGGTGCGGGTGATCGATCCGGCGACCGGGCGGCCGGTCAAGCCGTCGGGGCGGTCGTGGACCTCAGTGTTCGGTGCGGAGCTCGTGGACATCGCGGGCGAACGTGACGACGTCGTCGGGGTCACCGCCGCCATGCTCGAACCCACCGGGCTCGCCGCGTTCGCGAAGGCGTTCCCCGAGCGGGTGTTCGACGTCGGGATCGCCGAGCAGCACGCGGTCACCTCGGCGGCCGGGCTCGCGCTGGCCGGGACGCACCCGGTCGTCGCCGTCTACTCCACCTTCCTGAACCGGGCGTTCGACCAGGTGCTGATGGACGTCGCGTTGCACAAGTGCGCGGTCACCTTCGTGCTGGACCGTGCCGGGATCACCGGAGACGACGGTGCTTCACACAACGGAATGTGGGATCTGGCGCTGTTCGGCCTGGTCCCGGGACTGCGGATCGCCGCACCGCGTGACGCGGCGACGCTGCGTGCGAGGCTCCGCGAGGCGGTCGAGGTGGACGACGGCCCCACGCTGGTCCGCTTCCCGAAAGGCGAGGTCGGCGCCGACATCACCGCGATCGAGCAGCGCGGCGGGCTGGACGTGCTCAGGCGCGAAGGTGCCGAGGATGTCCTGATCGTGGCGGTGGGCTCGTTCGCGGGGCTGGCCATGGACGTCGCCGATCGCCTTGTCCTGCAAGGGATCGGGGCGCTCGTGGTGGATCCCGGATGGATCAAGCCGGTGAACCCGGCGCTGATCGAGCTGGCCGAGGGGCGCCGGGCCGTGGTGACGATCGAGGACGGGCTGCGCCACGGCGGCTTCTCGTCCTGGCTCGCGCAGGCGCTCCGCGACGCGGGCGTGGCGACGCCGGTGTTCGACTTCGGCGTGCCGCAACGGTTCCTCGACCATGGCACCCGCGCGGAGGTGCTCGCGGCCTGTGGTCTGACCGCGCAGGAAACAGCGCGCACGATCATCGAGCGGATGTCCACATCGGACACGTGGCTCGACGGTGACCGGCCGCTGGTGATGAAGGAGACCGTCCAATGACTGTCGCACTGGGAATGCCGGCCCTGCCACCTCCTGTCCTGTCCGATCGACGCAAGACCCGCCAGCTGCAGGTGGGCTCCGTCGGCGTGGGCAGTGAGCACCCGATTTCGGTGCAGTCGATGACGACCACGCTGACCTCCGACGTGAACGCGACCCTGCAGCAGATCGCGGAGCT
>NZ_FNON01000010.1 GCF_900107045.1 Amycolatopsis xylanica | reverse complement strand
AGCGACTGCAGGATCTGGATCCCGACCTTGACCTCTTCCACCGGCGGCGCGGACAACGACACACGGATCGTGTCACCGATGCCCTGCCGCAGCAGCGCGCCGAACGCGACCGCCGACTTGATGGTGCCCTGGAACGCCGGACCGGCCTCGGTCACACCCAGGTGCAGCGGATAGTCACACTGCTCGGCCAGCAGCTCGTAGGCGCGCACCATCACGACCGGGTCGTTGTGCTTGACCGAGATCTTGATGTCGTGGAAGTCGTGCTCGGCGAACAGCGACGCCTCCCACATGGCCGACTCCGCCAGCGCCTCCGGCGTCGCCTTGCCGTACTTCTCCAGCAGCCGCTTGTCCAGCGACCCGGCGTTGACGCCGATGCGGATCGGGGTGCCGTGGTCCTTGGCGGCCTTGGCGATCTCCTTGACCTGGTCGTCGAACTTGCGGATGTTGCCCGGGTTCACCCGGACCGCCGCGCAGCCCGCCTCGATCGCCGCGAACACGTACTTCGGCTGGAAGTGGATGTCCGCGATCACCGGGATCTGTGACTTCTTCGCGATCGCCGACAGTGCCTCCGCGTCGTCCGCCGACGGGCACGCGACGCGCACAATGTCACATCCGGCCGCCGTCAGCTCCGCGATCTGCTGCAGGGTCGCGTTCACGTCGGAGGTCAGCGTGGTCGTCATCGACTGCACCGAAATCGGGTGCTCACTGCCCACGCCGACAGAGCCCACCTGCAGCTGGCGGGTCTTACGTCGATCGGACAGGACAGGAGGAGGCAGGGCCGGCATTCCCAGTGCGACAGTCACCCTGTCAGGGTACCTACCGCAGGTGGAGTGGGTTCACGATGTCAGCCGTTACGGTGAGTAGCGTGACTGCTGCTCCCAAGAAGACGAGCACCATCGTGACCGCGGAAAGCTTCGTGTAATCGACCGGTCCACCGGCCACCTTCCCGCGGGTCTTGCGGAGCAGGTCGCGCACGCGCTCGTACCAGGTCACCGCGATGTGCCCGCCGTCGAGCGGCAGCAGCGGGAGCAGGTTGAACACGCCGATGAAGAAGTTCAGCGTCGCCAGCAGGTAGACGAAGACCTCCCACAGCCCCTGATCCACGGCCTCGCCGCCGATGATGCTCGCGCCGACCACGCTGACCGGGGTGTTCGGGTCACGCTCGCCGCCGAAGATGGCGTTCCACACGGCCGGGATGCGCGACGGGAACTCGATCAGCCGCTGGAAGGTCTGGTCGAACATCACACCGGTGTGATGGATCGCACCACCGACACCGTCGACCAGGCCGTACTTGAGCGGCGGCGGGACCGTGCTCGAGCGCGAGGCGCCGATCATGCCGAACTCCTTGACGGAGCCGTCGGACTGGAGCCGCGAGATCTTGGGCACGGTGATCGTCAGGTTGACCGGCTGGCCATTCCGCTGGACCACGAAGGCGGTGGGACCCGAGGCCACCTGGATGGCCTTGACGGCCTCCTCCCAGGTCTTGACCGGCTTCCCGTTGACGGAGTCGATCCGGTCGCCCGCCAGCATGCCGCCCGCGGCGGCGGGCGCGACGTCCCCGGGCTGGCAAACCAGTTCCTTCGCCTGCGCCTCGACCTCGGCCTTGGTGGTCGCCGAGCGCACGCACGGCGAGATGCTGGAGATGGTCGCGTCCGGGTTCTTCAGCGCCTCCGCCTTCTCGATGTCCGGCAGGCCCATGGTGACGCCCATGATGTAGAGCACGAGGAAGCCCAGGATGAAGTGCGCGGCCGAGCCTGCCGAGAGGACCACGGTCCGCTTCCAGGTCGGGAACCGCCACATGGCGCGCTTGGACTCTTCGGGGGTGACCTCGTCGAGCGCGGTCATGCCCGCGATGTCGCAGAAGCCGCCGAGCGGGATCCACTTGAGGCCGTACTCGGTCTCCCCGCGGCGGAACGAGAACACCGTCGGCCCGAAGCCGATGAAGTAGCGGCGCACCTTCATGCCGAAGGCCTTCGCCGTCAGCATGTGGCCCGCTTCGTGCAGTGCGACCGAGACGCAGATACCCAGCGCGAAAAGGATCGCACCCAAGACGATGACCACGCGCTACTTCCTCCCAGACATCGCTTCGGCAGCGCGGGCCCGCGCCCACTGCTCCGCCGCGAGTACATCGTCCACGTCGCGCGGTTCGCGACGCCATTCATCGGCGGCTGCCACCACCTGGGAAACAGTGTCCACTATCGACGTGAAGCTGGTGTTCTGCGCGAGGAAGGCGTCGACCATCACCTCGTTCGCCGCGTTGTAGACCGCGGGCAGGCAGCCACCGGCGCTGACCGCGTGCCGCGCCAGGTCGACGGCGGGGAAGGCGACGTTGTCGAGCGGCTCGAACGTCCACGCGGTCGCCCGGTCCCAGGTGCAGGCGGGCGCCGCGCCCGCGACCCGGTCCGGCCAGTTCATCGCCAGCGCGATCGGCAGGCGCATGTCCGGCGGGCTGGCCTGCGCCAGCGTCGAGCCGTCGACGAAGGTCACCATCGAGTGAATGACCGACTGCGGGTGCACGACCACGTCGATGCGCTCGGCCTCGATGCCGAACAGCAGTGTCGCCTCGATCAGCTCCAGGCCCTTGTTCATCAGCGTGGCCGAGTTGATGGTCACGACCGGGCCCATGGACCAGGTCGGGTGCTTGAGCGCGCCCTCCAGCGTCACGTCGGCGAGCTCGGCGCGGGTGCGGCCGTGGAACGGGCCGCCGGACGCGGTCAGCACCAGCCGGTCGACCTCCTCCGCGCGCCCGCCGCGCAGCGCCTGCGCCATCGCCGAGTGCTCGGAGTCGACCGGCACGAGCTGGCCGGGCTTGGCGCGGGAGAGCACCAGCGGGCCACCCGCGACCAGGGATTCCTTGTTGGCCAGCGCCAGCGTCGAGCCGGTGGCCAGCGCGCGCAGCGTCGGCTCGAGGCCCTGCGAGCCCGGCATGCCGTTGAGCACGACGTCCACCGGGACCGAGTCGATGAGCTCCAGCACGGCGCCGGGACCGGCGAGGATGCGCGGGATGCGGAAGTCGCCCTGCGCGTAGCCCCGGCGCTGGGCCTCGGCGTACAGCGCGAGCTGCAGGTCTTCGGCGGCCGTGGCCTTGATCACGGCGACGGCCTCGACCTGGTGCGCGAGCGCTTGCGCGGCCAGCGCGGCCGGGTCGGAGCCGCCGGCGGCGATGCCCGCGATCCGGAAGAGGTCCGGGTTGCGGGCGGCGACGTCGAGCGCCTGGGTACCGATCGAACCGGTCGAGCCGAGCACGAGCACACTGCGCGAAGTAGTCATCGTGACCGATTGTCTCGCGGGGCCTTCGACGGCCGTGCGCGAGGTGTGGAAAGATTCGCCGCGTCAGCAAGCACAGCGCGGGCAAGGAGAGATCGTGGCGAGCAAGGCGGTCGAGAAGCGGGCTTCGAACCAGGTGGACCCGCGTGACGAGCCGTCGGCCGAATGGGGCTGGCACGGGTCGTTCCCGCTGGCCACCCGCATCGCCGGCTGGGCTAGCGCGGTGATCCTGCTGATCATGCTGCACGGCAACCACAAGGGCGCGACCGAGGACCTCTGGCTGGTCGGCCTGAGCCTGTTCCTCGTGCTCATGCTGGTGCTGGACATCCGCAGGCAGCGCACCGCGTGGCGTAAGTAAAGCCCAGCCAACGGGGCTCCCCGGCAAACTTCAAACCCCCACCCACCTGTCAACGGGCGTCACCTAATAGAGTGACGGCTTCTCAAGGGTGGGTTTTTGGGGGTTTTCGGCATGCTCACGTACGACGCGTATCTCGCCACGCGCCGCTTCCCGGCTTTGGACGGCCTGCGCGCGGTGGCCGCGGTGCTTGTCGTCGTCTTCCACTACGGCGGCGAGAACTGGGTACGGGCCAACGGCTGGATCGGCGTGCACATGTTCTTCGTGCTCTCCGGCTACCTGATCACCACCCTCGCGCTGCGCGAAGAGGCCCGCAACGGCCGTGTCTCGCTCGCCGACTTCTACATCCGGCGGGTCTTCCGGATCATGCCGGTGTACTACGCGGTGCTGCTGATCGTGGTGCTGCTCACCTACCTGCGCGGTGAGTACCCGACCAGCGGGCTTTCCGGCGCGCTCCCCTACTTCCTGACCTTCACGAACGAGTACCACGTCATCGGTGTCTTCGGGCAGGCGTGGACGCTGGGCGTGGAGCAGAAGTTCTACCTGGTGTGGCCGCTGCTGGCGTTCGGCATCGCGGCGCTGGGCTTCGCCAAGCGGTTCTCGCTCGGCCTGGCGCTGGTCGCCACCATGTTCGCGCTGATCCCGGTGATGCCCTACGCGGGCGCATACGCCAACCTGCTGATCGGCTGCGTGCTGGCGGTCGCGCTGCACCACCGCAAGACGTTCGCCGTGCTGCGCGTGTTCAGCCACCCGGTGGCGGGTGTGGTGATGGTCGCGCTGATCGCGGTGCTGCAGATGTCCATGCTGGACATCGAGGCGTTCTTCGGCGACGGCGGCCGGATCGGCGGCACCACCTACGCGCTACTGGTCGCGCTGCTGGTGCCCGCGCTGATCAACCGGGGCCCGGTGAGCTGGGTGCTGTCGCTGGCGCCGATGCGCTTCATCGGCGAGCGTTCCTACTCGCTCTACCTGCTGCAGGGTGTGGCGGGCATCGCGGTCGCGGCGACGATCCCGCAGTTCTCCGCGCACCGCACGCTGACCGCGGTGGCGGTCACCCTGGTCAGCCTGGCGATGGCCGACATGCTCTACCGCTGGGTCGAGCAGCCGATGATCGGGGTCGGGCGCAGGATCGTCGCCCGCCGCCACGCGAAGATCGCCGCGCGGCGCGAGTCCGTCGAAGATCCCGCACCCGCGCTCGCGTCCGCTTCTTCCTGACGCTCAGAGCTCGCCGGCGACCCCGGCCAGTTCCTCGCCCACCGTCTCGGGGTTGTCCACCACGGCCTGGGGTTTGCCGGTGAGCAGTGACGCGATGGCGCCGAGCACGCACACCCCGATCGCGAACACGAAGGCGACCGTCAGGCCAGCGGAGAACGGGCCCGAGATGAGGTTCGGGAAGAACCCGCGTCCGGTGAGGAAACTCGCCTGCTCCGGCGGAAGCTGCGTCAGCTGCGGGCCCAGCAGCTGCTGGATCGGGTTGTAGCCGAGGAAAGCCGCGAACAGCACGGCCACCGCGGGCAGGTGCGCGAGCTGCTCGGCGGACCCGGCGGGCACGCCGTGCGCCATCAGGCCCTGGCTCATCGTCGAGGGCAGGTCGCGGGACAGGCCCGCGATGATGAGGCTGAAGAAGAAGCCGATCGACAGCACCATGGCCGAGTTCTGGAAGGTCGTCATCATCCCGGCGCCGGAGCCGCGGGCGTCGGCGGGCAGCGAGTTCATCACCTCGGCGCGGTTCGGGGACGAGAACATGCCCATGCCGATGCCGTTGAGGAGCAGGATCCCCGCGAACGCCCAGTAGTCGAAGTCGACCGGCAGCACGATCAGCAGCGCGAAGGTCACCGCGGTGATCGCCAACCCACCGGAAGAGAGCAGACGGCCGCCGACGCGGTCGGAGAGCATGCCGCTGGCCGGTGCGGAGACGAGGAAGCCGACCGTCATCGGGAGCATGTAGATACCGGCCCACAACGGCGTCTGCTCGAAGGTGTAGCCGTGCTGCGGGAGCCAGATGCCCTGCAGCCAGATGATCAGGATGAACTGCAGCCCGCCGCGGCCGAGCGACGCGCAGAGGTTCGCCACGTTGCCCCACGTGAAGGCCTTGATGCGGAACAGCGAGAGGTTGAACAGCGGGTTGTCGACGCGCGTCTCGATCACCACGAACGCGACCAGCACCGCGGCGCCGCCGATCAGGCAGGACAGGACGAACGGGCTGCCCCAGCCGGTCGGCGCGGTGCCGTAGGGCTGGATGCCGTATGTGATGCCGACCAGGACCGCGACCAGGCCGACGGCGAAGGTGATGTTGCCCCACCAGTCCATCCGCGCGTGCTTGCGGATGCCGGTGTCGTGCAGTTTCAGGTACGCCCAGATCGTGCCGACGACGCCGAACGGGACCGAGACCAGGAAGATCAGGTTCCAGTTGATCGGCGCGAGCACGCCGCCGACGACCAGGCCGAGGAACGAGCCCGCGATGGCCGCGACACCGTTGATGCCGAGCGCGAGGCCACGCTGGTTGGCCGGGAACGCGTCGGTGAGGATCGCCGAGGAGTTGGCCATCAGGAACGCGCCGCCGACACCCTGCACGATGCGCCAGCCGATCAGCCACAGCGCGGCCGCGTCGCCGTCGAACCAGGTGATCGCCAGCATCACCGAGGAGACGGTGAACACCGCGAAGCCCATGTTGTACATCCGCGCGCGGCCGTACATGTCGCCGAGCCTGCCGAAGCTGACGACCAGCACGGCGGTCACCACCAGGAAGCCCATGATCATCCACAGCAGGTAGCCCGTGTTCGCGGGCTCGAGCGGGTTGATGCCGATGCCCTTGAAGATGTCCGGCAGCGCGATGAGCACGATCGAGGAGTTGATCGTCGCGATCAGCATGCCCAGCGTGGTGTTCGACAGGGCTATCCACTTGTAGCGGGGACCGAGATCCGTCATGTTTAGCAATGCTAAGCAATATGCTTGCATATGGCAATCAAGCCGGGGTTTTCCAGGCGAGAGAACGGTCACAGCGTTTTGGAGTCCTTTGTGGACTCTTTAACTTGACTTGATCCGCTATCGTCGCGTCCCATGAAGCGCTGGGTACTCGCCACCGTCCTCGCACTGTCCGCCACCGCGCTGGCCACCACGCCCGCCACCGCCGCACCGGCGAAACCACTGGTCGTGCACTGCGAGTTCACGCCGACGCCGGAGAACCCGGCCGCCCGTCCGGTGCTGCGGCCGCTGCCGTTCGCGCTGACCAGGGGCACGGCCGACATCACCTTCCGCACGAACTACGGCCCGGTGACCATCGAGCTGAACCGGGCCGGCGCGGCGCCGTGCGCGGTGCACAACATGCTCAGCCTGGTGCTGCAGCGTTTCTACAACCACACCGAATGCTTCCGGCTGACCAACTCCAGCAGGCTCGGCGTGCTGCAGTGCGGTGACCTCTACCGTCAGGAAGAGGGCGGCCCCGGCTACAAGTTCGCCGACGAGGTCAGCGGCCAGGAGACCTACCCGCGCGGCACCATCGCGATGGGCAACCAGGGCCCCGGCACCAATGGCAGCGAGTTCTTCATCGTGCACTCCTTCGCCAACATCCCGGCGAACTACTCGGTGATGGGCAAGGTCGTGCGCGGCATGGACGTGCTGGACCGCATCGTCGCCGCGGGGATCATCCCGGTGTCCGGGCCGCAGGACGGGCTGCCCGCCAAACCGGTCAAGATCGAGCGCGTCACCTTCGGCTAGAGCACGTTTTTAGGCCGTTCGAGCGAACCACGCCACCTCGTGAGCCAGGACACAGTCGCGGACGTGTCTTGGAGTGGAGGTGGTCATGGTGCGTCTCGACGAACTGCTCGCCGCAGAAGACGACGCGGAAGAACACCAGGAACTCTCACCACACGAACGCGTCACCTGCCGGTTGCACCGGCGCTGGGCCCATCAATGCATCGCGTCGCCGTCGCATGTCATCGCGGTGACCGGGCATCGCTGGTGCCGAGGCTGCGGCTGCGCGGTCGGGGTGGCGGTGGACGAGTTCGCGCGGTCGGTCGCGCTGACCTGCCCGCGCTGCCGCCGTGCCCCGGACACGGTCGCCAGCAGGCAGATCATCCACGCCTGCCGGACCAGCATGGGCCTGGCGCGGCTGTCCACTGTGGAGAGTGGGGGCCCGGCATGGACGAGCTGACCCGCTGGACCGGCCAGGCGCCCGCCGCGGTGCGCGACCTGCTCGCGGCCGTCGACGCGCCGGTGGCGTTCGAGCGCACGCAGGTGCTCGCGACGCTGACCGGTGCGGGCGTGCCGTTGAGCAGGCCGGTCAAACTACTCGGGAAACTACGGCACTCGCTGGATTCCGGCGAACCCGGCCAGATCGCGCTCGCGTTGAGCGTGCTGGCCCGGTTCGGCACCTGGGCCTCGGCGAGCCCGCTACTGCCACTGCGGACGGGCACTTCGGTACTGGCGGACGCGCGCGTGCTGGAAGCGTTGGCACTGCACACTTCCGGCGAGACCGAGCAACGGCGCGAGGCCGTCGTCCACCTCGCCGAGTCGCTGATCGAGCGCCAAAGCCCGGACGGCGCCTGGGAAAACTCGCACGAGACGACGGCGGCCTGCGCGGTCGCGCTGGCGCGGCTGTCCCGGCGCTGCTACCCGATCCGCGTGACGGCCGGCCTGCGGCGCACCGTGGACCACCTACTGAAGACGCAGTGCGCGGACGGTTCCTGGGGCACCGGCGAGGACACCGCGCACGCCATCCAGATCCTGCTCCGCTGCGGCCCGGTCGGCATCGACGAGCGCATGCTCGAAGCGCTATGCCACGGCTGCGCTTTCCTGCTACGGCCGGACGATTGCCCGGTCGCGGCCCTCCGTGCCGTGCGCGTCGGCGCACTGCACGCGGCGGCAGGCGCGCCCACCGTGCGCGCCAGGTTCAGGCACTTCGTGCCCTCACGCGCGCACGATCGCGTCGACCAGCTCGTCCCCGTCGAGTAGCACCGCGGGCAGCCTTTCACGCGGCGCCGGCCACGAGCAGCACGCCGAGCGTGACCATGGTGGCGGCGACGAGACCGTCGAGCACCCGCCAGGACGACGCGCGGCTGAAGAACCCGCTCAGCAGCCGCGCGCCGAAGCCGAGCGCGACGAACCAGCACAGGCTCGCCAGCATCGCGCCGAGCGCGAACACCCAGCGCAGGTCGCCCCGGCCTGCGGCGACCGCGCCGAGCAGGAGCACCGTGTCGAGGTACACGTGCGGGTTGAGCCAGGTCATCGCCAGGCAGCTGAGCACGGCGCGTCGCAGCGACCCGGTGGCCGAGCCATCGGCCTGCATCGCCGACGGCCGCAAGGCCCGCCGTGCGGCCAGAAAGCCATAGCAGAGCAGGAATCCGCCCCCGACCAGACCGACGATCATCAGCGCGGCCTGCGAGGTACCGACGACCGCGCCGACCCCGGCGACGCCGAGCGCGATCAGCACGGCGTCCGAGATCGCGCAGATCGCCACGACCGCGGGCACGGCGTCGCGGCGCAAGCCTTGCCGCAGCACGAACGCGTTCTGCGCGCCGATGGCGACGATCAGCGAAAGCCCGGTGCCGAACCCGGCGGCCAGCGCGAGCAGGAGTTCTCCCATACGGGCGACACTAGGAATCCGGCTGTCAACAGTACAGCTAAATATTCTTACGTATCATTAGCGCTCGTGATGCCGGACTTACCGCTGGACCAGGTACGCACCCTGCTCGCCGTCGTGGACGAGGGCACCTTCGACGCGGCCGCGGCCGCGCTGCACGTCACCCCGTCCGCGATCAGCCAGCGGGTGAAGGCGCTCGAACAACGCACCGGCCGGGTGCTGCTCATGCGCACGAAACCGGTCCGGCTGACCGAGTCGGGGCAGGTCGTCGTCCGCTTCGCCCGCCAGCTGGCCAGGCTGGAGCGTGACGCGGGCGCCGAACTCGGGCTGAGCGGCAGCGGCGAGCCGGTCCGCCTGCCGATCGCGGTCAACGCCGACTCGCTCTCCACGTGGTTTCTCGCCGCGCTCGCCCGCGTGCCGGAGGAGCTGCGGATCTCCTTCGAGCTGCACCGCGAGGACCAGGATCACACCACGACGCTGCTCAAGGAGGGCGCGGTGCTGGCGGCGGTCACGTCGTCGCCTGACCCGGTCACCGGCTGTTCGGTGCGCAGGCTCGGCCACGTCCGGTACCTGCCGGTGGCGAGCCCCGGCTTCGCCGCCCGGTACCTGCCCGGCTGGCCGTCGACCCCGCTGCGGCGGCTGCTCGCCGAGGCGCCGGTGGTCATCTTCGACCGCCGCGACGATCTGCAGGACCGCTTCACGCGCGCGCTCACGCGCGGAGCCGCGAGCGCGCGCAGGCATTACGTGCCCGCGTCCGAGCCCTTCGTCGAGGCGATCGTCATGGGCATGGGCTGGGGCATGGTTCCCCGCGCGCAAGCGGATCCGTTGCTGCGCAAGGGTTCGCTCGTCGAACTCGCGCCGGAGCGGCCGATCACGATCCCGTTGTTCTGGCAGCAGTGGAAGCTCGACTCCCCCGCGCTGGCCGCCGTCGCCGAAGCGGTGGCCGCCGAGGCACGGGCAGCGCTCGACTGAAAATCTCGTTCAATCGTCATCCCCGCCTCCGTAACGACCGCGGGCGAGCGCAGCGACTAGCTAGATCACAGTAGCTCGCGCGGAGAGGAAATGACGATGCCGAGACCGTCTCTGCTGTCCACATCAGACCGCCGGAAATCGGCGCTGTCAGCGCTTTTCGCACTGATCGCGTTGCTCGTCGCCCCGGCTTACGCCGTCGCGCAACCGAATACGGGCGCCGAACAGGTCAACGCCGCCGCTGAGGCGAGCACCGTCCAGCTCGCGATCAAGTGGGAAGGCTTCGTCAACTACCACACCGACAACGGCTACGTCTGGACCGAGAAGTCCGTGGTGGCGGTCGCGAGCTGCAGTGGCTTCTTCGTGAGCACGACCGGGCAGCTGGTGACCGCCGGGCACTGCGTGCAGCCGGATCTCGGCCGGGAGAACATCCTGCGCGTGTTCCTCAACCAGCAGGTCAAGGAAGGAAAGATCTCCAGCAGCACGGCGAACGGCCTGTGGAGTGACGCCAACGCCAACTGGAAGGTCGAAGGCACCAGCCAGGGCTCGCCCCCGGTCCGCACGGTCTACATCGGCCAGCCGAAGGGCGTCACCGGCGCGGTCATCACCGAACCGCTCGTCGCGCAGGTGCAGGACATCAAGCCGTTCCGCGACGGCGACACGGCTCTGCTCAAGGTCGAAACGCCCACCCCGACGCCCGCGATGCCCGTCGCGGCGGCCGACCCGAAGACCGGCGCGGCGGTGACCTCGATCGGCTTCCCCGCCTCGGTCGGCGACTCCGTCGCACCGGGCAAGGTCAGGGCTAGCTTCAAGACCGGGACCGTCAGCAGCCAGCAGATCACCGACACCGGCGTCGCGGTCACCGAGATCAACGCGGACATCAGCGAGGGCATGTCCGGCGGACCGACGGTCGACGCGCAGGGCAACGTGCTCGGCGTCAACTCCTACAAGCTCAACGGCGAGCAGCAGAACTTCAACTTCGTGACAGACACCTCGGACCTGAAGACCTGGCTGACCGGCCGGAGTGTCGCGCTGCTGCCCGAAAAGGCCGCCGCGCCGAACCCCGTCCCTGGCCAGAGCGCGCCGGTCAGCGCGCCCGCCGCTTCGAGCGGAGTCCCGGCCTACGTCTGGATCGTCGCCGCGGTGGCACTCCTGATCGTGGCCGTCGGCGTCTTGATCCTGCTGCTGCGCCGGAAACGCCCGGCACCGCAGCAGCAGTTCACGACGCCTTACGCGGCACCGAACGGCTACGGGCCGACCTGTCAGTCCTGCGGTGTGCCGGGCGCGCCCGGCGCGAGCTTCTGCGGGAACTGCGGGACACCGCTGGCGTCCCAGCAGCAGCGTCTTTAGGCGCCCGCGAAGACGTCATAGGTGCGCTGGTCGAACAGCACGAAACGCACGGTCATGATGTCCGGCGTTGCCTCGAGGAAGTCGGCCACGGTGGTCAGCGCGATCGCCGCGGCCGACTCGACCGGCCACCGGTAGATCCCGGTCGAGATCGCCGGGAACGCGACGCTTCGCGCACCCAGCCCGGCCGCCACGCGCAGGGAGTTGCGGTGGCAGTCGGCCAGCAGTTCCGAACGGTCCTCTGTGGACGACCAGACCGGTCCGACCGTGTGCACGACCCATTTCGCGGGCAGGTTCCCCGCCGTGGTCGCCACGGCCTGACCGGTCTTGAGCCCGCGACCGTAGTGACCGGCGCGGAGGTCACGGCACGCGGCGAGGATCTCCGGGCCGCCCTTGCGATGAATGGCGCCGTCGACGCCGCCACCGCCGAGCAGCGACGAGTTCGCGGCGTTGACCACGACATCGACGTCCTGCTCGGTGATGTCGCCGAGAACGAATTCCATGTCCCGCATTGTTCAGCCGCGTCACCCAGCTGTCCACGTCATTTGCGGAGCGAGGCCACCTCGAGCACCGCGTTCACAAAGGCCCTCGGGCGTTCCTGCGGCAGGTTGTGACCGGCGCCGGGCACCTGGTGGTGCACCCGCGGCCCGGCGAAGAACTTCGCGGTCGCGGTGCCGTCGGTCGCCGGGACGCTGCCGTCGGCGATCCCGTCGAGGGTGACGGCGGGCATGGTGATCTTCGGCTGCTTGGCGAGCTGGGCCTCGAGCGCGTCATAGCGGGGGTCGCCCGGCTCGGTGAGCAGACGGTGGCGGTAGACGTGCAGGACGATGTCGACGTAGTCCGGGTTGTCGAAAAGCGCGGCGGCGGCTTCGAAATCGGCGTCGGTGAACCTCCACAGTGGAGAGTTCTTGGTCCAGACGACGCGGGCGAGGTCGCGGGTGTTGGCGGTCAGCCCGGCGCGGCCGCGCTCGGTGAGGAAGTAGAAGTAGTACCAGTGCGCGGCCTCGGTCGCGGCCGGGTCCGGCATCTGCGCGAGCGCGAGGTTCTGCACGAGGTAGTTGTTCACCGAGACCAGCCCGAGGCACCGCTCCGGCCACAGCGCAGCGGCGACGTTGAGCGCCCGGCCGCCCCAGTCGTAACCGCCGAAGATCGCCTGTTTGACGCCGAGCGCGTCCAGGAACGCGATCATGTCCGACCCCAGCGCGGCCTGCTGCCCCGAGCGGAACGTGCTCGCGGACAGGAACCGCGTGGTGCCATGCCCGCGCAGGTACGGGACCAGCACCCGGTAACCCCGGCGCGCCAGCTCGGGAGCGACCTCGGCGTAGGCCTGCGGGCTGTAGGGCCAGCCGTGGCCGAGCAGCACGGCTTCGCCGTTCGCGGGGCCGACCTCGTGATAGCCCATGTCCAGCACGTCGGTCTTGATCTGCCGGATCGGCCCGAGCCCCCGAGCCGGCCGCGCGTCCCCCGTCACCGGCGCCGCCGCTGCCGCCGCCACGGACGGGAGCCCTGCCACCGAAGCGACCGCACCCGCGCCGACGATCCTGCCGAACGTGCGCCTGCTGAGCATTTCCGTCTCCTTATTCGTAACCGTTCTGAACGGTTACGACTCTTGCATGGTGGATCTTCACCTGTCAAGGTGCCTTCATGGAAGATTTCCCCCGACTGCGCCAGACGGTCCTGGACTGCGCCGACCCGCGGGAACTCGCGGAGTTCTACCGGCGCCTGCTCGGCCTCCACTACCGTCCGGGCGACGAGCCGCCCGCGGCGCGCGACTGGCTGGTGCTGCGCAATCCGCACGGCGGCCCGCAGCTGGCGTTTCAGCAGGTCGACGCCTTGCCTGCGGCTACATGGCCGGACGGGCCCGTCCCTCAGCAGCTGCATCTGGACATGACGGTGTCGTCCAAGGCGGACCTCGACGCCCAGCACGAGCGCGCACTGGCGCTTGGCGCGCGGCTGCTGCGCGACCGCAGCGACGACGCGGACGAACCTCTCCGGGTCTACGCCGACCCGGCAGGCCACCCCTTCTGCATTTTCGTGGCCTGATTTGGGAGGGTCGTGAGTGTTTAGACCGGTTATTGCGCAGAAAGCCAAAACGTGGCGCGTCCAGGTGGCTGGGTGAGGGCCTCCCTCACTTACCTGCGCGGGCCGGAGGTAGTGAGCGAGGGGATCCCCTGCTGCGTTCGATGCAGCGGGGGATCCCCTCGCTCCAGCCTGAAAAGCTTGCGCGAGTGGTACCTCTGCTCCGTTAGATGCAGCAGAGGTACCACTCGCGCGGGCACAGTCCCCTGATCCGAGCTTGATCACGCAGCGAGGGGACCCCCGGGTGCTTACTACGCACTCAAGGGCACCCTCGCTCCACTCCGCGACCACCTCGAACTCGACCAAGGAAATCCACACCGGCCAGCCCCGGAACACGCCATATTCGGGCTTCCCCCCAATAGAAACCGGCCGGAACACTCACGACCCCTTCACCTGAGCACTTGCCCGCCGGCTCGGCCTGCGTCCGCCGCGACCGGCCAACTCGCCTCCACGGGGCTGACGGTGTCGACTCAGGCTCGCCGACTGCCCGGCCACGCTTTCCATCCGAACGCCGGAGTGACCGAGGCCGAGCCAACGAACGGTGTGGCTACTTGCCTTCGGCGAGGGTGTGCGCGACGACCGCGTTGGCGTGCCCGTGTCCCATGCCGTGTTCGGTCTTGAGCCAGGTCACCAGCTCCATGTGCTTGGTCAGCGGCGAGGAGCGGACCAGGTCCTGCCACTCCTCGATCGGGCGGCCGTACTTCTTCTCGATCGACGGGAAATAGCTGGCGGGGCCTTTCACGGACTCAGTCATGGCCGGAGTCTGCCACCGGCCGCCGCAGCCAAGATCGACTCGGGGGCCAACGCACGGCGGGCCCGCGCGTCTTGTTGGTTGTAGACGCATTCCGGCTTCAGGAGGAGATTTCATGACCGGCCCACAGCTGTCCCGTCGTTCGCTGATCCTGGCGGGACTGGGCACCGTGCTCGCCGGTTGCGCTTCGAACCCCGGCCAACCACCCGAGCCCCAGCAGCCCAAGCCACCGTCACCGGACGTCGCCGCGGCCGAGAAAGCGCTGGCCGCGCTCGAAACCGAGTGGAAGGGGCGCCTCGGCGTCTACGCGCTCGACACCGCCACCGGCGCGGCGATCGGGCACCGCGCCGATGAGCGGTTCCTCATGTGCTCCACGCACAAGGCGCTGGTCGCGGCCGCGATCCTCAAGCTCCGCACCGACCGACCCGGCTTGCTGGACAAGGTGATCCGCTACGACAAGTCGCAGCTGCAGAAGCACGCGCCGACCACGTCGCAGCATGTCGCCGAGGGCATGACCGTCTCGGCACTGTGCGAAGCCGCTGTGACCGTCAGCGACAACACCGCGGACAACCTGCTGTTCGCCGAACTCGGCGGGCCGCAGGCCGCGACGGCGTTCGTCCGCACGCTGGGCGACCAGGTGACCCGCATGGACCGGATCGAGCCCGACCTCAACGTCGGCGGCGACGAGCGCGACACCTCCACGCCCGCCCAGCTGGCCGCGGATCTGCGCGCGCTGGTGCTCGGCGACGCGCTCGACCCGGCCGGGCGGGACCTGCTGGCCGGGTGGCTCAAGGCGAACACCACCGGCGGCAAGCAGATCCGGGCCGGGGTGCCGTCGGGCTGGGTGGTCGGGGACAAGACCGGGTCCGGCTTCGAAGGCGAGATCAACGACATCGCGGTCGTGTGGCCACCGGGGCGCGCGCCGCTGGTGATCACCGTGTTCACCGCGCCCGCCGACCCGAAGTCCACCGCGGGCGCGGAGACCGTCGCCAAGGCCGCCACGATCGTCGCGAAGGCGCTCGTCCCGGCCCAGTGAGCCATCCGCCGATAAGGTCGCGGGTGGCAAGCACGCAGCACAAGTCTGGAGCGCCTCGCATGGCCACGACCCAAGAGCCGGAGCTCAACAGCGGGCTACTTCCCGGCAATGTGCGCGCGGACGACTGGGTGATGTTCCTGCTGTCCGTGGTCTCGGTCGGCCTGCTGGGTTTCGTGCTGCTCAGCCCGCCGGGGCGCGACGCGGCACAGTGGATCTTCTACGTCGACAGCGGCATCTGCGCGGTGTTCCTGCTCGAATTCCTGTGGCGCTGGCGCAAGCGCCGCTGGTCGAAACGGTTCCTCTTCCGCAACTGGTACGAGCTGTTCGCGATGGTCCCGTTCACGCACCCGGCACTGGCGGCGCATCATTTCCTCGCCACGCTCCTGCTGCTCGTCCGCGTCGGCCGGGCGGCGGACCGGGTGGTCGGCGAGCAGTTCACCTACCGGCTGGTGGACAAGATGTCCGAGCCGATCGTGCGCGCGATCAAGAAACCGATCACCATCGCCGTGCTCGACGAGGTGGTCAAGGTGCTCGAAACCGGTAACTATCCGGAAAATCTGGCCAAATCGCTCAACGAGCACAAAACCGAGCTGCAGGCGATCATCGCCGAGAAGGTCACCCAGGACCCGCAGCTCGGCAAGCTCAAGCGCATCCCGTTCCACGGCGAGATCGTGCACTCCGTCGTGGACACCTCGTTCCGCGTCGTGCTCGAGGTGCTGCTCGATCCGCGCATCGACGACTTCTTCTCGTCGGTCGTGCGGGAAAACCGCGAGCAGATCCGGCGGGCGGTCGAACTCGGCCTCAACGAAGAGGGCGCCGAGGACATCCAGCACCAGCTGCGTGCCCGCACCGAACGCCTGGCCGCGAACGAGTTCGACCAGCAGCACCGTCGCTAGTCGGCGGGTCCCCGCAGCGTCAGCACCACCCGGAGCACGTGCTCGACGGCGGCGGGGAACAACGCCCCGCGCAGCTCGTCGCGCGTGGCGAGGTTGCGGGACGCGAACTCCGTCACGAGATCCTGGCCAGCCCGCCGCAGGAACAGCGCGGCGACCTCGTCCATCTCGAGCCCGGGATTGTCCAGCCGGGTCAACGCGAACCCGACGAGGATCTCCTCGTCCGTCATGCCTCTCTCACGCCTTCAAGCGTAGCGACCGGACGGGCGAAAGCGGTAACGCCGCGACCGCCGTCCGCGATTCCCTGACAACGGCCTGGGGAGGACCGGACGATGCATACTCACGCGCGCGGATCGGCAGTGGCGTTCGGGTTCAATTCCTTCCGAATGGCGCCGGCACGAATTCGGTCATCGCGTTTTCGCGAATCAGTCCTGTGCTCTTTTTCACATCGTGATTCACATTCACGAACGGCGGATGGGGAATTGTCCAGCCATTGGACGGGTGTCACGCACCGTGGTCGTCGGCTGCCCTGCGTCGATCAGGCGAACGAAAACCACTTTGGTGGAACGCCCGGCTTGGGGCGGGACGTCGGGTT
Organism: Amycolatopsis xylanica; assembly: GCF_900107045.1. Classification (GTDB taxonomy): domain Bacteria; phylum Actinomycetota; class Actinomycetes; order Mycobacteriales; family Pseudonocardiaceae; genus Amycolatopsis; species Amycolatopsis xylanica. The sequence continues at coordinate 302,463 of NZ_FNON01000010.1, read as the reverse complement.
CACCCGGAACACGCGGCCCGCGCCGAATGACCGAGATGCTCCGGTCACGCTCCCCGCGATCATCACCCCAGCTCACCGCGCCGTGAGCGGCTTGCGAGACGCACGCGCATCCCGTGAACACCGAACAGTGACAACGTTGGCGACCAAGCGTCGAAATCGGCCGGATTTCACGGAAAGTGCCCGAATATCACGCGGCGCGACCACCTGACCGGGCGATTGCGGTAACCGTACAAGTTCACTCGGTGACATCGTCACGAGGTGGATACAAGGCGGGATGACCCTCTGTCCATCGCGGCCCAAGGCGGCTACGTTCAGCCGCCAAGTCGGTCGCCCGTTTCAGGCCGGGCTGAGACTTGGCGGCCGCGGGATGTTAGGAGAAAGTGTGGCAAAGGCACGACACGCGGCCCTTCTCGCAGTGCTCACGGTCATTCCGCTGGCCACGGCCGGTTGCTCTTCCGGCGGCAGCGGATCCTCGGAGGACCCCTCGCTGTTCAACGCGCCGAAGCTGTACGCGGAGGCCGCCGATCCGAAGGGCGACGGGCGCGCCCAGTGCAAGAACATCTCGGTGGGCTACGTCGGCACCATCAACGGGGTCAACGCCGCGCTCGGGCAGAACATCCTGCGTGGCGCCGAGCTGGCCGTGAAACTCCACAACCAGGCCAACGCCGACTGCCAGATCGAGCTGAAGCAGTTCGAGACTGAGGGCAAGCCGGAGAAGACGGGCGCCGCGGTGGACAAGGTCGTCGCCGACTCGTCGGTGCTCGGCGTGGTCGGCACCTCGTTCTCCGGCGAGGGGAAGGTCGCGGGCGGCCTGTTCAACAAGGCGAAACTGGTCCAGATCACCCCCTCGGCCACCAACCCGTCGCTGGCCGACAACGGCTGGGACACCTTCTTCCGCGCACTCGCCAGCGACGCCGCGCAGGGGCCGGCGGCGGCGAAGCTGATGACCGTGAAGCTCGAGTCCCAGCGGGTCTGCGTGGTCAGCGACGACTCGCCGTATGGCACCGACCTGGGCAAGGCCGTGGTCGACGCGCTCGGCGACAAGTCCGTCTGCACCGTCAAGGTCAAGCAGGGCCAGACGGAATTCGGTTCCGTGGTCGACAAGATCCAGACCGAGAAGCCCGACACGGTCTTCTACTCCGGCTACTACCCCGAGGCCGGGCCGCTCGCGAACCAGCTCGACGCGGCGGGCGTGCAGGTCAAGTTCGTCGGCCCGGACGGCATCAAGAACGAGGAGTACCTCCAGGCGGCGGGCAAGGCCGCGGCGCGGTCGTTCTTCACCTGCCCGTGCGTGCCGGAGACCAACTTCAAGGACTTCACGACGGCTTATCAAAAGCTGGAAGGCCAAGAGCCCGGCACCTACGCTGTCGAGGCTTACGACGCCATGACGATCCTCATCGCGGGCATCGACAAGGGCATCTCAGACCGCCAGGGGCTGCTCGACTTCGTCAAGACGTACACCGGACAGGGACTTACCAAGCGCTTCAAGTGGGCCGAAAAGGGCGAGCTGATCGAAACTCCCGTGTGGGGCTACAAAGTCGAGAACGGGAAGATCGTCAACTACGGCCAGATCAGCTGAGCGCGAGGCGCGAGGCGTCCTGACCGGGTGGGGCGCCGAAAAGCCTGCGGTACTCGCGGTTGAACTGCGACGGGCTGTCGTAGCCGACGAGATGCCCGACGCCCGCGACGTCGCCGGCGCGCGCGACCAGCAGTGAACGGGCCTCCTGGAGCCGAATGCGTTTCTGGAACTGCAGCGGGCTCATCGCGGTGACCGCGCGGAAGTGCCGGTGGAAGGCGGACGGGCTCATCCCGGCCAGCCGGGCGAGGTCCTCGATCCGCATGGGTTCGGCGTAGTTGTCCCGAATCCAGCGGATCGCCCTGCTCACGTGGGTGAGCCCGCTCCCGGCCGTGCCGATCTGGCGGATCATCGCGCCGTGCGGCCCGGTGAGCAGCCGCCACAGGATCTCCCGCTCGAGCAGCGGGGCGAGCACGGCGGCGTCCGCCGGGCGGTCGAGCAGCCGGAGCATCCGGCGGACGGCGTCGAGCAGGTCGGCGTCCGCGTCGGCGGTCCCCATCGCGGGCAGCCCGGTCTCGCCGCGAGGGCGGGCGGGCGCCTCCAGCAACAGTGGCGCGATGACGGCAGGCCGCAGCACCAGCCCCATGCCCAGTGCGGGTGTCCGCGGGGTCGCGCCGAGGAAGTGACCGGTGACGGGCAAATCGGCGGTGACCACCAGGCACTGCCCGGCCCGGTACTCGAACACCTCGTCGCCGAGCAGCATGCGCTTGCCGCCGCGCGCCATGACGACCAGCAGCGGCTCGGTCAGCGAATAGTCCGGCGCCGACGTCTCCGCCTTGGACACCAGCAGCCCGTCGATCGGCGTCAGCTGATCCGGCCTCGCATGGGCCGCGATGATCGCGCTGATCTCGTCCAGCAGCTCTCGCATGGTCCGATAATGGCGAAGTCGGGAGGATCGTGCAATCGACTAAGCGGATCGGTCTACCGTGTGACGGCCCGCTCGCGCTTCGATGGAAGGACCGATCCAGCTACGGAGGAGTCACCATCATGGCGCTCGACCACTACGTCACCCTCGGCCGTTCCGGACTGCGGGTCAGCCCGTTCGCGCTCGGCGCGATGACCTTCGGCGGGGACCCCGGCAGCGCGGGCTGCGGCGTCGAGGAGTCGGAGAAGATCCTCGCGACCTACCTCGACCGCGGCGGGAACTTCGTCGACACCGCGAATTTCTACAGCAACGGCCACTCCGAGAAGATCCTCGGCGACTGGTTCGCCGCCCATCCCGGTCGCCGCGAGCGCGTGGTGCTGGCGTCGAAGTTCTTCGGCAATCTCTTCCCCGGCGATCCCAACGGCGGCGGCGCCGGCCGGTCGTCGATCATCGCCCAGCTCGACGAAACCCTGCGCCGTCTGCGCACGGACTACCTCGACCTCTACTGGCTGCACAACTGGGACAAGCACACGCCGGTCGAGGAGACTCTCCGCACGCTCGACGACCTGGTAGGAACAGGCAAGATCCGGTACGTCGGTTTCTCCAACACGCCCGCGTGGTTCACCGCCCAAGCACAGGCCACGGCGCTCCTCAAGGGCTGGACTCCCCTCATCGCGCTCCAGGTCGAGTACTCGCTGCTCGCCCGCACGGTCGAGGGCGAGCTCGCCCCGTTCGCGCTCGACCAGGGCATGGCGCTGGTCCCGTGGAGCCCGTTGAAGAACGGCTTCCTGTCCGGCAAATACCGCCGCGGCGCCGAGGTTTCCGATTCCGCCCGCACCGCCTACGTCGGCGGCCCCACCGAGTCAGAGTTCGCGGTCATCGACACCGTCACGGCCATCGCCGACGCACTCGAAACCACGCCGGCGGCCGTGTCGCTGGCGTGGCTTCACGCCCGCCAAGGCACCGTGGTCCCCATTCTCGGCGCCCGCCGCGTCGAGCACCTCGAAACCAACCTGGCCGCGCTCGAAGTCACGCTCACTCCGGAACACCTGCGGGCGCTGGACGAGATTTCGGCGCCGGCCCTGAACTATCCAGCGCCGATGCACGGCGCCCAGCGCGCGATGCTGCAGTTCGCCGGAGCCACGGTCGACGGCCAGCCCTCGACCGTTTACCCGCCACTGCTGCAGAGCGCGACCCGGTACTAGGGGGTCGTGAGTGGTATGACCGGTTCTAACCGGCCGTACCACTCACGACCACCCGGTCAGTCGCGCCTGCCGAACACATCGAGCACCTGCTGCGGAACGTCGTCACCGAACAGGCTCTCGATCAGGAACTCCTCCTCGATCGGATTTGCGTTGCGGTGGAACAAATCCCGTTCGTAGGCGGCGAGCGCGGCCTCGGCGTCGCCGGGATGCGCGGCGAGCGCCTTGCCGAGTTCCGCGCCATCGAGCATGGCGAGGTTGGCGCCTTCCCCGTTCGGAACGCTGAGATGGGCGGCGTCGCCGACCAGGGTGGCGCCCGGCAGCCGGTCCCAGCGGTGCCCGACCGGCAGCGCGTAGAACGGGCGCAGGACCGGCGCGGTGTCGCTGTCGGCGATCAGCGCGACGAGCTCCGGCGCCCAGCCCTCGAACTCGGCCGCGACCCTCGTGGCGGCCGCGGCCGGGTCGTCGAAGTCGATGGTGTCGAACCAGTCCAGCGGCCGGGTGAACTGGATGTATCCGTGCACCGTGTCACCCCGCTCGCGATGTGCGGTGATGCCCAGGTCCGCCGTGGGCCCGTTCGCGGCCAGCGTCCCGCCGCCGACCATTTTCGCGGTGGCGGGATGCCGGGTGTCGGCGTCGAAGAGATAGGTCTCGACGCAGCTTTCGCCCTGATACTCCGGCTTGGCGTCGCTGAGCAGCGGCCGGATCCGCGACCAGGCGCCGTCCGCGCCGACCAGCAGGCCCGTGCCGACGGTGGTGCCGTCCGCGAAGGTGACCTCGTGCCGTCCCCCGCCCAGCGCGCGGGCGCCGGTGACCTTGTGCCCCCACCGCACGGTGCCGTCCGGCAGCGAGTCGAGCAGCACCTGCCGCAGCTCCCCGCGCTGGACCTCGGGCCGCCCGCCCGTGCCGTCGTCGGCCTTCTCGAACACGAGCTCGCCCTGGTCGTCGACGATCCGCATCGCCTGCCGCCCGTCGAGGATGAGGCCGCGGAACTCGTCGACCAGGTCCGCCGCCTCGACGGCGAGCTGCCCGTTGTAGTCGTGGATGTCGAGCATCCCGCCCTGCATCCGTGCCATCGGGCCCGGCTCCGCCTCGTAGACGGTGGCCGGGATCCCGTGAACGTGCAGGACACGGGCGAGCGTGAGCCCGCCGAGTCCAGCGCCGATGATCGTGACCGAGGTGTGCATATGAGGCTCCTTAAGCCGTCTCTGGAATCTTGTTCCAAAGTGTGGTGAGAGCCGCTGGCACCGACCGCACACGACGCTGGCACGGACCTGTCAGGCCTTCATTCGTCGCCGACTCGCAGGTGGGGGCAGTCGGCGACCGGATCCCGGCGGGGGCAGGTGAGGAAGTGTTCGAGGAACGCCTCCGCCCGGGCGAGTTTCGCCTGCTGATCCCGGACGAGGGCGAGCCGTGCGCGGAGGACGTCGCGCCAGTCGTCACCACGGGCCGGTCCGTGCACGACGGTCGCGATCTCGTCGAGACTGAGCAAGCCGGTGTCCTGCAACATCTTCGCCACCGCCAGCCGGTGCAGTTCTTCCTCGCCGTAGAAGCGTTTTCCCGAACGGCGCAGCGTCGGACGCACCAGGCCGCGCTCATCCCAGTACCGCAACGCCGACACCGCGAGCCCGAGCCTCGCCGCCACCTCGCCGATCGGCCACATGATCACCAGTTGACCTCAAGCCGGCTTGAGGTCGCAAGCTGTCCGCGTGACACAAACGACAATCGTTATCAACAGGTCTCGTGGCGTGATGCTGGCCGTACTGTTCCTCTCCACCTTCATGGCGCTGCTGGATTCCAGTGTGGTCACCGTCGCGCTGCCCGCCATCCAACGGTCACTCGGCGGTCCGCTGTCGAATCTCCAATGGGTGCTCGACGGCTACACCGTCGCGCTCGCCACCGTCATGCTGACCACGGGCACGCTCGGCGACCGCTTCGGCCGCAAGCGGGTGTTCCTCGCGGGACTGGCCGTGTTCACGATCGCGTCGGCCTGCTGCGCGTTCGCCCCCGGCATCGGCTGGCTGATCGCCGCCCGCATCCTGCAGGGCGCGGCCGGTTCGGTGCTCATCCCCGGCGGGCTGTCCCTGATGGCCCAGGCCTATCCCGATCCGGGACGGCGCGCGCGGGTGCTGGGCGTGTGGGGCATGGTGGGCGCTCTCGCGTTCGTCGCAGGCCCACTCGTCGGCGGCCCGCTGACCGACGCCTTCGGCTGGCCCAGCATCTTCTTGATCAACCTGCCGCTGGGCGCGCTCGCGCTCGGGTTCGGGCTCCGGTCGCTGCGTGAGTCGGCCGACCCGGAGCACGCTTCACTCGACCCGCTCGGGCAGGTTCTCGCGATCGCCTGGACCGGGCTGCTCGTCTACGCCGTGATCGAGGCAGGCCATTCCGGCTGGAGCGCGACCGGCGTGCTGGTCTGCCTCCCGGGCGCGATGGCATGCCTGGCCGCGTTCGTGTGGGTGGAGTCCCGCAGCGTACGGCCGATGCTGCCGCTCTCGCTGTTCTCCAACGGCCGGTTCGCGGCGATCACGGTCGCGTCCTTCGTGCTCGGCGCCGGGTCCTACGGCTCGTTCTTCCTGTTGTCGCTCTATCTTCAGACCGTGCGAGGAGTCTCGGCGACGGGCGCCGGCGTCCGGTTCCTGCCGCTGGTGTTGGCGAGCTCCGTGTTCTCGCTGCTGGCAGGCCGGTGGGGCGGGCGAGTGCTGGTCCTCGGCTACGGGCTGACCGGCCTGGCGTTGCTGGCCTGCGCCACGATCACGGCGAGCACACCGTATCCGGTGGTCGCGGTGCTGTTCGCGGCACTCGGCGCCGGCATGGGACTCGCGCTCGGACCGACCAATCTCGCCGCGCTCGCGGCCGTACCCCGCGAACGCTCCGGCGTCGCTTCGGCGACGGTGAACACCGCGCGGCAGACCGGTACCGCACTCGGCATCGCGGTCCTCGGCGCGGTCGTCGCCGCGGCAGGCGACTTCGTCGGCGGCCTGCACATCAGCTTCGTCATAGCCGGCACCATGACGCTGGCGATCACGGTGGTACTCACACTCGGTCCGCGGCGAGGAACGGCGTCAGGAGATCGAGCAGTTCACGAGGACGGTCCAAGGGGATGATGTGGCCGCAGTCGGGAATGACGTGTGCGGTGAGGTCGTCGGTGATGGGGCGTAGCTGTTGTTCCAGCGCGGCGCCGACCGGGTGGGCTCCGATCGCCAGCGTGGGCATGGTGAGCCGGTTGTCTGCCACGGCGGCGCCGATCTGGAGGGCGGTGGTGGGCAGCGCCCGGTAGAAGGCGAAGGCGCAGCGGAGTGCATCGGTTCCGGTGTAGGCGTTGACGAACGCGTCGCGGATGTCCGGTGGCAGGCCGCGTCCGAGGGTGCCGGCGGTGAGAAACCAGTCGATGTAGGACGCCTCATGGTCAGTCAGGACCGTCTCGGCGAGACCGGGGACGGCGTGGAAGCCGAACCACCAGGGCGGGCCGGCGGCGAGGAACTCCTCGGCGCCGGGCAGTGAGCCCAGCACCGCTTCCATGAGGACCAGGCGCCGGATCCGGCCGGGTCGCCGCAGGGCGAGCAGGGCCGCGACCTGGACACCCGCGTCGATCGCGACCACGGCCGCGGTGGGTTCGGCGAGGGCGTCGAGGATTCCGGCGAGGTCGGCGGAAAGCGTGGCGGCGTCGTAGCCGTCCGGCGCGCGGGTGCTGGCGCCGAACCCGCGCAGGTCGGGCGCGATGACCCGGTAGTGCTCGGACAACGGGCCGATGATCTCGCTCCAGACCTGCCAGGTGTGCGGGAAGCCGTGCAGCAGCACGACCGCGGGACCGGCGCCCGCGACGGCCACGGTGGCGTTGATGCCGTTGGTCGCGATCCGGCGCAGTTCGACCTGCGCGGTGCGGAGTGTGGGAATGCGGTGCACGGTGCCTCCAGCGGTTACCATTGGTTACCAGCAAACGGTAGGTGACCTATGATGGGTCGCCAAGAGGGCACATTGCCGACAGGTGGTGAGGTGCGGGTGACCACTCGACCAGCACGCGCGAAGGGTGATCTGTTCGATCCCGCGTGTCCGACGCGTCAGCTGCTGGACCGCATCGGCACCAAGTGGACTTCGATGGCGATCAAGGTGCTCGCCGGAACGGCTCCTGGCGAGGTGCGGTTCGCCGACTTGCGGCGTCAGATGCCCGGCGTGTCACAGAAAATGCTGTCGGTGACCCTGCGAAGCCTGGTCCAGGACGGGCTGGTCGCCCGCCGGGTGGAGCCGACCGTGCCGCCGCGGGTGCACTATCGCCTTACCGACCTGGGCCTGTCATTGGAAACACCGCTGGCAGCACTGCGGGCCTGGGCCGAGGAACACATGGCCGAGATCGACCACGCGAACGCCATCGCGCGAGCCGGCGCCGTCGACAGCGAGTTTGGCTGACCAGCACATCGGCCTCAAGCAGGGCACGGAGTGCCCACCGAGACGTGAACGGTCCTGACCTCGCTTCCCGATCCGACTTCGAGCGGCACGCAGGCGGGCTCGTCGACCAAGAAGCCGCCGGGAAAGACCAGCCACGAGCCCGATTCCGAGTGCGGCACAGGGCAGGCGGGAATCCGCAGGCTCGTCGTCCACTCGGCCGCCCGGTTGCCCCACGAGATCGAGACGCGGGCCGCCCAGGCCGCGGGCACGGTCAGCGTCGCCTCACGTCCACTGTGGACGAACAGGGCGGTCTTGGCGAAAAGGCGATGTGGTCCTGCGCGCTGTCACACCAACGGCAATCACCATGGCGGCACTGACAATAGTCCGCATGATCCACTCCCCCGCCCCTTGCCCGCCAGGTGGCGAACCGAGAACCCCCTGCGATTATGGCCCGTCTCAATGGACTACGCGATAACGCAAATGCGTGGCGTTGCGGCCTTCCAGCCGTCGGACGGGCTCCAATTCGACGTGGCCGAGCCCGGTCGGCTCGAACAGCCGCCGTCCGCCACCGAGCAGGACGGGGACGAGGTGCAGTTCGAGTTCGTCGAGTTGCCCCGCCGCCAGCAACGCTTGCGCCGCACTCGCGCCGTGGACCAGCACCGCGCGATCTCCCGCGGCTGCACGGGCCTCGTCGGCGCACGCGTTGACATCGGTGTAGAACTTCGCGCTGCCCGGCGGCTCGTCGGCCGGGTCGATGTCGCGGGTGAGCACGTGGATCGGCACGCCGTCGTGATGGTCGCCTTGCCAGCGACCGGCCAGCTCGAACGTGCGGCGGCCGGAAACCACGGCGCCGGTGGCCGATGCCTCGGCGTAGATCTGCCCGTTGATCCCGTCGGACATCCGGTCGTCGAGCCAGTCGAACAACCGCCCGCCGTCGCGCCCGAGTTCCTGGCCCGGCCGATCGTCCGGCCCGGCGATGTACCCGTCGACCGACATGGACATATAAAGCCGAAGTGGCGTCCTGGCCATCTTCACTCCTCTTCCGCGAGAAAGTCGGCGGCGGTCATGCCGTCGGGGTGGCCCGCTGGCCATTGGACAAGTTCGATCCGGCGGCCGTCGGGGTCGGCGATGAACGCCGTCTTCAGGCCGTCCTGGTTTTCGTGCGCCGGGGCGGACGGCTCGATCCCGTGCCCAGCCAGCGCGTCGAGCGTGCCGTCCATCGACTCGACCCGCACGACGAAATGACTCACGCCGGTGCCAAGGTCGACCGGATCGCCGTCGTGAACCAGCTCGACGGTGACGAACTCGTCGCCGGGGAGCTTGAGCATGGTCAACTGCCCGATCGGCGTCTCGGGCACGCGGCCGACGATCTCGTAGCCGACGGCCGTGTAAAACGCCAGTGACCGCTCGAGGTCGGTCACCCGCAATCCGACGTGCAACGTTCTCATCCCAGTACCTCCACTGCGCGCGTCGTCGCCCGCGTGTTCTCCGATCAGCGCGCCATGCCGCTCACGGACTCGTGAACCCCCGGGGTCCCGGCCTGCCCACCAACCTGTCACGACGACCCCGACCAGGCAGCAAGCCGCGAGGATCAGGCCGAGCTCGACGGCGGGGTCGTGTTCTTGCGGGTGCCCCACCGTCCAGCCGAGCAGGGGGCCGACGGACGCCAGCCCGGTCAGGACGGCGGCGCCGATGACCACCGCCACGCGCGATCGCGGCAGTAACCGTCGAGTCAGCGCGAAACCGGCGAGGCTCCCGAACAAGCACACGTCGACCACCAGCCAGAGCCCGGTCGACATTCTCGCGGTCGAGGCGAAGAACGCGACCGCGCCGAGAATCGGTAAAGCCGCCAGGCTGAGCAGGACGAGCGGCACCACTACCGGCGCGAACCCGCGTCCGAGCCGGGCACCGGCCCGGCCCGCCGCCACCGACATCCCGATCACCAGCGCGAGCACGGCGATCAGGCCCGCAGTGGAGACCTCGACCCCGATCGCCCGGCCGAACCCGGTGAGCGGCATGGGCCGGATCTCCAGGCCAGGGACCACGACCGGCACCCGCCGCCAAGCACCGTCAGCGCCGCGCACCGCCAGTCCTTCGACGCCGTTGGCCACGATCACCTCGTGTCCGCCCTGGACGGTGCGGACCATGACCTCCACACTGGCCACGCTCTCCACGCGATCGACCCCGGCGGGAAACGGATGCTGGCGCAGCACGAACTGCCACCGGGCGGCAGGCACCTCCCACGCGGTGTGCCAGCTCTCGCCGGCGTCGGTCGTCTCGTCGACGCCGAGCATGCGACCGCCACGCGGCACCGCCTCCGCGGGGTCGAAGCCACCACCGCCATGCACCCGATAGCAGTGCGCGGCGTCGTCCGGCACGCAGGGTTCGGTCTGCGGCCGACGCTGCTGTCGCGGGTCGGACGGCGGTCTCCCCGGCAGCGGAGTCCAGCCGTCGACACCCGACCGGGAGCCGTAAGCCAGCCCGCCCACCTCGATGACCACCTGCCCGCCGCTCCCGTCTTCGCTCCTCACGGAGTCGACCGACGGAAGTGAGCTGGCAGGCGCCGAAGTCGCGCAGATCGCCAGCACCGCGAACGGCACCGCGACCACCACCCGCGCCCGGAAGACGAGGCCGTCCGGCAGCGGCGGAGCCGACGCAGCCTGACGCCAGGCCCACCAGGCAAGCCCGAGCGCGGGCAGCGCGACCAGGTCGCTCGAATCAGCGAGAACGACCGAAGGCCCGTTGATCCCCGACCACACCGCCGACGCGGCCTCGGCACCCGCGGAAGTCAGCTTGACCACGGCGAATCCGGCACCGGTCAGCACTACCGCGACCGCGGCGCCGATCCGGTCGGCGAGGAACAGGCCGAGCAGCAGCCCGAGCACCGGCGGCGCCACCACCAGCCCGGCCACGTCGCTGAGCTTGCCGGTGACGAGTCCCGGCCATGCCTGTTTGAACACGTGATCGTTGAGCAGGAGCACCGCGGTGGCCCCGATGGTCAGCGGATGCGCCACCCAGCGCAGGAACACCCCAGTTCGCATGAGGCACAGCCTGCGGTGCCGCGATCACAGCGATGACACGGCTCAGCGCCAGAATGGCCCACGAGCGCCCTTGCCGTGGGCTCATTCATCGGACACATCGGCTCTATTCGCCATCTCGCTGACCGATGTGCCGCTGCAGCAGCCTGATCGCGAGGTCGTGGCGATATGCCGCCGCCATGTCCATCGGCGAACGCCCGGCGGGGTCGGGCAAGGTGGGGTCGGCGCCGAATGCCAGCAGGACCGCCGTCAGGTGAACGCTCAACGGCTCACCGGTCTGCGCGGCGCCGTCTCCTTCCGCGTCGATGGCGTGTGTCAGCAGCGTCATGTCACCGAAGACTTCATCGGGATCACTGCCCGCAGCCAGCAGGCGCGCCAACGTCGCCACGTCGAAATGCTCGACCGCATGGTGTGCCGGCGTCCAGTAGCCGTCCTCGTCACTCACCAGGACAGTCAACACGAAGTCATTCAAGAGGTTCGCTGTCCTACCAACAAATCACGTGTGTCGGACACAAACTCGCCGGTACGCTCAGCTGCACTAGAGGACGGCCGGAGGAGGCAGAGCATGGCGCGGAAGAGCCCGCAAGAGAAAAAGGCGCTCAGCTACGCCAAAGACCGGCGCAACGACTACGGCGAGAACGACAAGAGTTCACGCAAGAACATCCGGCGGAACAAGCAGTTCCCCAACCGCGCCGACCGACACCGTGAACGCCAGGTCTTGGCCACGGCCGCCGGCCCGGTCGCATTCGAGTCGGCCGAAAAGGCCGAGACCAGGCTTGCGGCGAAGAAGTCGATGTGGTTGACGAAGGGTTGGCGGAAGTGGCGGGACGCCCCGCTCGCCGACACTGTCATCTCCAAGCTCCAGCGCCGAGCCAAGCTCGGGATGGACGATCCGGCTGACGTCGACGCGCGCGTCGAGCGCATACGCCGCGCCAGCCAGAGGAAACGCTGAACGTCGCGGAAACGCTTGCCGCGCAACACCTCTACCGGTCCGCCGCAGCGGTCAGGTGACACCAGTACCACGGCTCCGCCGCAACGAGTCCTTTGAGGATGACCGGGGCAGCGCTCGCCCAGATGATCATGCTGTTTGCTACCCGGCCCGATCGTCTAGCGCCAGCGTCCGGGACAAGCCCGACACCACCCACAAGCTCGTCGAACTCGATGCGAACGTCAACGACCAAGACGCACTCGCCCTCCTCAACCTCAGGGGAACGAAAGTGGCTTATGTGTGCTGGTTAAGGCGTTGAACGCCTAGTTCCCACTCACCCGGCCGCGGTCTGGGTGACAAGGGGCGCCCTTGTCACCCACAGCGTGACAAGGGCGCCCCTTGTCACGTGCCACGGTGAACTAGCCGCGCGAGTGGAAGAATTTCTGCACCCAACGGAGCAAACCTTCCACTCGCACCGACACTAAGGCGACAGGTAACCAAGTACCGGACCGCTAGAACCCACCCGCGGCACTCACGAGTCCTCCGGCACCGCTGGCAACAGGACGACATCGACTTGTCATCGATCAGTTCTCTTCGGCCGCGAGCTGCCCACAAGCAGCCGCGATCTCCTGACCACGCGTGTCGCGCACTGTGCAAGCCACGCCACCGGCATTCACCAAACGCACGAACTCGCGCTCAACAGGCTTCGGCGACGCGTCCCACTTCGAACCCGGAGTCGGGTTCAACGGGATCACGTTCACATGCACCAAATGACCCAAATGCTTCCGCAGCACCTTCGCCAAAAGCTCCGCACGCCAAGGCTGATCGTTGATATCGCGAATCAACGCGTACTCGATCGAAACCCGCCGGCCCGAAACGTCCGCGTAATACCGGGCAGCCGACAAAACCTCGTCCACCGACCACCGGTTGTTCACCGGCACCAACGTGTCCCGCAGCTCATCGTCCGGCGTGTGCAAAGACACCGCCAGCCGCACCTGCATCTTCTCGTCGGCCAGCTTCCGGATCGCCGGCGCCAGGCCCACCGTCGACACCGTCACCGAACGCTGCGAAATCCCCAAACCCTCGGGCGCCGGATCCGTGATCCGGCGGACCGCCGCCACCACACGCTTGTAGTTCGCGAGCGGCTCGCCCATGCCCATGAAGACGATGTTCGACAGGCGGCCGGGGCCGCCTGCCATCGTGCCGTCGCGCATGACCGCGGCGGCCGAGCGGACCTGGTCGACGATCTCGGCCGTGGAGAGGTTGCGGTCGAGGCCGCCCTGGCCGGTGGCGCAGAAGGGGCAGGCCATGCCGCAGCCGGCCTGGCTGGAGATGCACAGGGTCGCGCGGTCGGGGTAGCGCATGAGGACGCTCTCGAGCAGCGTGCGGTCGTGCGCGCGCCAGAGGGTCTTGCGGGTGGCGCCGTCGTCGCAGGCGAGTGCGCGGATCTCGGTGAGCAGGGGCGGCATGAGCTCGTCCACCAGCCGCTGGCGAGACGCCGCCGGGATGTCGGTCATCTCCTCCGGGTCGACCGTGAGCCGGGAGAAGTAGTGGTTCGAGAGCTGCTTCGCGCGGAACGGCTTTTCGCCGAGTGCGACGACGGCCTCGGCTCGTTCGGCGGCGGTGAGGTCGGCAAGGTGGCGCGGCGGGAGGCCGCGCTTGGGCGCGTCGAAAACGAGAGGGAGGGCAGTCATAGCAGGTCAAGTGTCCCATGTCGGCCGTTGAGGGTTACATCACGCCCGAGTGGTCGCCTGACGTGACCAGTACGTCACTATGCGTCGCCAGCTTTGACGTCGAGTGAGCAGAAGAGTTCGGCGCGGCTGGCGTAGCCGAGCTTCTGGAGCACGCGGCTCACGTAGTTCTTCACCGTCTGCCTGGCCAGGCACATCTCGGCGGCGATCTCGGCGTTGGACCAGCGGCGCAGCACGAACGCGAGCACGGATTCCTCGCGCTGGGTGAGCGTCATCGCGGCCGCCGGGGCGGGCTCGCCGGGCGGCCGCTTCTGCTCGCCGAGTATCCAGGCGCGCTCGCCGCTGCGCGTGCGGCGGACGGCGTCGAGCAGCTCGGCGTTGCTGGCGGTCTTGTGCACGAAGCTGTCGGCTCCCGCGTTGAGCGCCGCGGCGACGGACGCGGGCGAGGCGTCGGCCGCGAACACCATCACCGACGCGCCGTCGAGGTGCTCCTTGGCGAACTGGCAGATCTCCACGCCGTCCGACGAGCCCGACAGCCGTAGCTCCGTGATCACCAGGTCGGGGCTGTTCTTCTCACACTCGAGGATCGCTTCCTCGCCCGTTCCGGCTTCGTTCACCTCCTCCACGCCGTCCGCCGCGCCGAACAGGCTGCGCAGCGCGTATCTGATCACCGGCTCGTCATCGACCACGAGCATGCTGATGCTTTCCACCGTGCCTCCGCAAATGTCGCGCCCGGGGACTTGCGACCCCGCATCCACCGAGCGCCATCGCCGGGGAACCGTCAGAGTCGACCATCTTGGCGAGTCGCCCGGAGATCGACAATGACCGATCGACGCCACCGGGGAGCGGCGGCGCTGACTCTCGGCTGGCCATCGGGACCACCGGCTACGCCGAGCAAGTGAACGCGGGACACGGACGCGGGAAAGACGTTCCCGGGGTGCTCACGCTCGGTCGGGCACGAAGCCCGGGTGGACCATTCTCCCCGCTCCCGGGCGTCCTGGCGGGTGACTGGAGCCAGGTTGGGCCGATAGCCCGGCCGATACGGCCGTGCGGCGCAACAGTCACGGTTGTCCACAGTGGACAAGGTGATCCGACGAACCCACGACTTCACCGGGATCCCAGCGTACGGAGCAGATCACGGCGGCTGGCGAAACCGAGCTTCTGGAGCACCCGGCTGACGTAGTTCTTCACGGTCTGTTTGGCGAGCTTCAGCTCTTGGGCGATCTCCGCGTTCGACCATCGGTGGAGCACCAGCTCGAGTATCTCCTCTTCCCGCGGCGTCAACGCGGCCGTCGAGTCCGGCCTGACCCGGAACGGGCGGGAGGCGGCGCGCAGGATCCAGGTCCGCTGCCCGGATTTCGTTCGCTCGACCGCGTCCATCAACTCCGCACACCCGACCGACTTGTGGACGAAACTGTCGGCGCCGGCGTTCATGGCGACCGCGACGGCCGAGGGCGCCGAAGCGGAGGTGTACACCATCACCTTGACGTCGTCCGACTTTCCCTTGACGAACTGGCATATCCGGGCGCCCACCGGGCCGGTCGCGAAGAAAAGCTCCGTTATCACCACGTCCGGCAGGCTTTTCGCACAGGTGCGCAGCGCTTCCTGCTCCGAGCCCGCCTCGATTATCGACTGAATGCCGGAACGTGATTCGAGCAATGTGCGTAACGCATAACGCACGAGCGGCTGATCGTCCACGACAAGTAATGTGACGTTATCCATTCGACTCCCGACCGATCGATTCAGGGGCACGAGTGAACCAGGTCGGCGACCGGCCCGGCAACGATGATCGATTCGAATGCAGGTGGTCGCGAAAACAGGTACGTGAATTTCGGCCAACAGGATGACACGAACCGGCCACCCGGCCCACGGAAGTGCCCCGCGGTACTCGATTCCGCCGAAATCGGGTACCGGCGGTAACCGGTGGTACCGAAGGTCCGTTGTACCCAGCACACTCGGGACCTCCGGTTCCTTACCAAGAACGTGTTTCGGGTCTGTCATGAACGTATGAACCTTTTCGGGCAAGGCGCGGCGTTCCTGCTCGCGCTGACCGGTCTGCCGCTGGCGACCCCAGCGCAGCCGGTGAAGATCCACGAGGTGCTCGCCGGACCGGCGGGCTACATCGACCTGCACAACACCTCCGGCGGCACGGTCCGGCTCGACGGGTGGGTGATCAAGGCCTGCACCGGCGGCCCGATGCCCACCGACCTGGCCGTAGTGCCCGCGGGCAGCTCGATCCCGCCCGGCGGGCACTACCTCGTCGTCGGCCAGTACTTCGCCGGCTCGACCGGCCAGGACACCGTCGTCGAGTCCATCGACGGCGACGGCCAGCTGCTGCTGGACCGCAAGCGGGCGCTGGTCGACAGGGTGGCATGGGCGCCGTCGTCGCCGTGCCGGGAGCGCGATGCCGCGCAGCCCTGTGACGGGCTGCCGCTCACCCGCGACGCGGCCAGCACCGACACCGACGACAACCGCGTCGACTTCGGCTGCGAGCTGGAGCACTAGCGGGACACGAATGCCAGTAGCTCCACGCGGACACCCGCGTGGGGCCATTCGGCCTGCCCGGAACAGGAACAAATCTCACGAGAAAGGTCATCGTCGTGCCGCGAAACGCGGAGAACTCCACCCCCATGAGCGGTCTGCTCACCGAGCGCAGACGCCTGAGAGGTCTTTCCCAGCACGATCTAGCCGAGAAACTCCAGTCCGTTTCCGGCAACAGCAGCATCACCAGGGAAGTCGTCTCCCGGTGGGAACGCGGCAAACGCATCCCCGGCCCCTACTGGCGCCATTGGCTCGGTCACGCGCTCGAAATGCCGCCGTGTGACCTCGAATCCGCCGCGTCACGCACCCGCGACCATCGCCGGGCGCAAAAACGGTGATATTATTGGCCCCTTTTCCGGCGCCGAGTCCCCGCGCCACCATGGAATCACACCGGCAGGGCGGGGATCGGAATTCGACCCGCTTTGCCGGTACTCACCCCGAAATCCGAAAGGAATACCCATGCGCCGATTTCTGAGTGGCTCCGCGGCATTCGCCATGCTGGCCATCGGAGTGGCCACCGCCGGTGTAGCGAACGCCCAGGACAACAGCACCTCGACCGAGGCGACCCCGCTGGTTTCGTCCACCGTGGTCATCAACGAGGTCTCCACCCGCGGCCCGAACGGCCAGCTGGACGAGTTCATCGAGATCCGCAACGTCGCCAACCGGCCGATCAACCTCAGCGGCCACCAGATCCGCATCTACTCGGCCAACAGCCAGGTCGGCGTCATCTCCGTGCCCGCGGGCACCGTGCTCCAGCCCAGGGGCAACGTGGGCCAGTTCCTGGTGCTGACCGGCCAGGACTTCTCCGGCACCATCGCCGACGAGTCCAACGTGCTGCCGATGTTCCTCGTCGGCGCCGAGGGCATCCCGAGCAACGGCGGTGTCGCGATCTTCAACGGGACCGGCGCGAAGCTCGACGGCGTCGCCTTCTCGCTCACCGTCCCCGCCGCCCGTGAAGGCCAGCCCGCGGTGCCCGAGACCGTCGTGACCGAGCAGCTGGAAGCCGCCAACGCCCGCGACATCCTCAGCACGGACACCGACAGCAACAGGGTCGACTTCGCACTGCACGTGCGCACCCCCGGTGCGCTGAACTGACCCTCCTCCCCGACCGGCCCCGGTCCGCTTCGGCGGGCCGGGGCTTTCTCGTGGCGCTATGTCGCCACCGGCGAGAATCCGCCCGCCGATCACATGTTCTTCGGCGGGGACGTACTTCATCCTCGTGGCACCGATTTTCGTGTTCGATGCCCGAGGAGTGTGAAGCCGAATGTTCTCCCGCCCTCTACGCGCTCGCCACCGAATCACGACACTGGCCGCGGCGCTTTTATTGGCGCCCATGCTCGGCCCGCCCGGCGCGCACGCCGCGGCGCCCGCCAAGGCGGAATCCCCGCAGTCCCACCGGATCACCTTGGTGACCGGTGATGTCGTGACGTACGAGCAAGACCCCGACGGGCACCGCAGCGCCCAGGTGGAGGCGGCGGAGCGGCCCGACCGGCCATCGCCCTCCTTCCAGACGCTCACCACACCCGGTGGTTTCTTCGTCTACCCCTCGGACGCGCTGCCCTTGGTCAACAGTGGCGTGCTCGACCGCGACCTGTTCAACCTGACCGCGCTCACCGCGGACGGGCGCGACGACACGGCTTCCGCCACCATCCCGGTGATCGCGTCCTATCGCGACGGGACCAAGCAGTCCGCGAAAGCCTTGAGTGGCAAGGCGGATCTGCTCCCGCAGACCGAACGGCACGTCACGCTGCCCACGGCGGGCGGGGTGGGCCTGCGGGTCAAGAAGGGTGGCGCGCCCGAGTTCTGGCACTCGGTCGCGGGCACCAAGGACCTCTCGCGGCTCACGCTCGACCGCAAGGTGCGGGTGGCGCTGGACAAGAGCACGGCCCAGATCGGCGCGCCCGCCGCGTGGAGCCGCGGCCTGGACGGCACCGGCACGACGGTCGCCGTGGTCGACACCGGGATCGACCCCGAACACCCTGACCTCAAAGGAAAAGTCGTCGACTCCGCCGACTTCAGTTACGAGGGCGACACCGTGGACCGGCACGGCCACGGCACCCACGTCGCGTCCATCACGGCGGGCACCGGCGCCGCGTCCGGCGGGAAGTACAAGGGGGTCGCGCCCGGCGCGAAACTGCTGGTGGCCAAGGTGTTCGACGGTTCGGGCGAAGGTGACACCAGCCAGGTGATGGCGGGGATCGACTGGGCCGTCGGCAAAGGCGCGAAGGTGGTCAACCTGAGCCTGGGCGCCGGCGTGAGCGACGGCGCGGATCCGCTTTCGCAGCAGCTCGACACGCTGACCGAGCAGACCGGAACCCTGTTCGTGGTGGCCTCCGGCAACTCCGGGCCGGGCGACCGGACGGTCACCACCCCCGGCGCGGCGGCCTCGGCGCTCACCGTGGGCGCGGTCGACGACGCGAACAAGCTCGCCTGGTTCAGCAGCCGCGGCCCGCGCTTGCGCGACGCGCTCGTCAAGCCGGAGATTTCCGCGCCCGGTGTGGACATCGTCGCCGCCCGCGCTTCGGGCACCTCGATGGGCGCGCCCGTCGACGACTTCTACACCAGCGCTTCGGGCACTTCGATGGCGACGCCCCACGTCGCGGGCGCGGCCGCGATCCTGCTGCAGCAGCATCCCGACTGGTCCGGTCCCCTGCTCAAGAACGCGCTCGTGACCTCCGCGAAGGACATCGGGCTGCGCTGGTTCGAGGAGGGCGCGGGCCTCGTCGACCTCTCGCGCGCGGTCACCCAAGGCGCTACCGGTCCGGCGACGGCCAGCTTCGGGCGGAACGAACGCCAGCCGGGCGGCACCCCGGCGGTGCCGCGCACTCTGTCCTACACCAACCATTCCGACCAGCCGGTCAAACTGAACCTGAGCGTGAAAGTCCAGTCCTGGGACGGAACCCCGCCACCGGCTGACGGGATCAAGCTCACGGAGAGCACGGTCTCGGTCCCGCCCAAGTCCACTTCGGACGTCACGATGACCGTGTCACCCGACGCGGGCACACCGGGCGTGTACGGCGGCACCGTGGTCGCCAGCAGCAGCGACGGCGCGGTGGTGCGCACCCCGCTGAGCACCTACAACGCGCCCGCGTTGTTCCCGGTGACCGTGCGGGTGCTCGACTCGTCCGGCAAGCCGCCCGACCTGGCCGTCGCGCAGCTGGTCGACGACACCGCCGGGTCGAGCAACCGCAACGACCCGTTCCTCGATCAGCTGAGCCAGCAACTCGAACTCGTCGACGGCGTCGGGCGGGCTTCCCTGCCCGCCGGAAGCTACTCGGCGCTCGGCTGGACCTTGGAGCAAACCCTTGCGCAGCGCCGTTTCTCCGCGCTGAGCGCGTCCGAGGTGGCCGTCACCGGCGCGACCGAGATCACGCTCGACGCCACCAAGACCGTCCCGGTCCGCATCGTCACGCCCACCCGCACGGATCAGCGCGACCGCACGGTCATGCTGCGCCGCGTGATCCCGGCGAGCGGGGACAAACCCGGGTTCATCGCCGAAGCGGGACTCACCGCGGGCGCCACCGACTGGGAGGTGCGGGCGACCGCGTCCGCCCCGGCCAGGACAGGAGCGATTTCCTTGCAGGACAGCGCGATGCTCGCCCAGCCGACGGCCGAGGTCTCCGTGGGCGGCACGCCGCTGGCGCCGCTGTACGACCCGGCTTCGCTGGCGGCGAGCTGGGCGGGTGACCGCTCGGTGCCGGTCGTCTTCGGTGGCGGCGGAACCGCCGCGGAACTCGCCGGGCTGGACGTCAAGGGCAAGGCGGTGCTCGTCCGGGTGCCCGCCCAGGACGCCGACACGGTCTCGGCGGGTGCGCTGAACGCCGTCAAGGCGGCCAAAGCCGCCGGCGCGGCCGCGGTACTCCCCTATGCCGGTATCGCGGGCGCGTTGCCGATCCCGAGCCTGACCAGTGCCACGCTGCCGACGCTTTCGCTCGGCTGGGATCACGGTGAACTGTTGCGCGCCAAGGGAAACGTCAACCTGCGCGTGCTCGTGCGCGCGGCGCCGGACACCATGTACAACCTCAGTTACCTGGATCCCAACGGGGTTCCGCGCGACCATGTCCGCACGGTCGACCCGGCGACGCTGGTCGCCACCAAGACGAGCTACCACGCCGATCTGCCGGGACTGACCGCGCAGAAGCTCACCTACGCGTTCCCGACCGGCCTGTGGGCGAGCCAGCTCGTGCAGGGCACGAAGCTGCCGATGCCGATCGAGTACACCGAACTCACCGGCCCCGGCGACGACCGGACGGCGTGGAAACGCGTGGTGACGCTGTCCGGCACCGACAGCAAGGGCAGGCGCGCCGCGTTGTCGATGTACGCGCAGAACCTCTACCGGGCGGGCGAGCGGACCCGGCCTGACGAGCACTGGTTCCGCGCCGACATGCACAGCACCGCGGTCGAGCTCGCGTCCGATCACCCCGCGCGGTATCCGGCCACGGCGAACGGCTGGAAGATGCTGTGCGGGCTGTGCCGGGGCGGGCCGGATCCGGACCTGTTCCTCCCGGCGGCACAGTGGGCCGACGGCGCGGGCGGGCATTTCACCAGCCCGTACGAGTCCGGCAAGTACTTCGCCACCACCTCGGTGCGGCTTTTCCAAGGCGTCACCGAGATTCCGCCAGCCAACGCCGATGATCCCTACGCGTTGCTGCCCGTGTTCCGGCTCTCCCCGGGTAGCGCGGCGTACCGGCTGGAGATGACCGAGATCATGCCGTCGTCGGCGCAGGTCGGCGCGCCGAGCACGGTGCTCTTCCAGCGTGCGCCGCGCACGGACACCACGTGGATGTTCACCTCGGCCAGGCCGTCCTCACCGCCGCCGCCCGGATACAACTGCTACCGCTCCGGGACGGTGTGCGCCTTCCAGCCGCTGATCCAGCTCGAGCACCGGCTCCCGCTCGACCTGAACAACCGGGCGCCGGCGGGCAAGCCGTTCACCTTCGAGACGACAGCGGCGTCGCACACGGGCGCGCGTGGCGGCGGCCCGGTGACGCAGCTGAAGGTGTCGGCTTCGGCGGATGAGGGTGCCAGCTGGGCTCCGGCGGTCGCCAAACCGCTCGGTGACGGACGCTGGAGTGTCACCGTCACTCCGTCGCGGTCAGCGGCGGCGGGCGGCTTCGTCTGGCTGCGGACGGAAGCACGCGACAGCGCGGGCAACACCGTCACGCAGACGGTCCAGCGGGCGTACGCCCTGCAGTAGGGGGCGGGGGCTGGGGCACCGGCACGGTGACCCAGCCCCTGGCCGCGGCCTGCAGGCCAGCCTGGAAGCGGGTCTGCGCGCCGAGGAAGTCCATCAGCTCGCGCAGCCTGCGCTGAAAGGTCCGGTAGCTCAGCCCCAGCTGCTTGGCGATGCTGCGGTCCGGCAGCCCGGTGGTGAGCAGCGCGAGCAGCCTGCTGTCCTCTGTGGACAGTGCGTTGTGCGCGGAGTGCGCACTGCCGGGCAGGCACAGCGGCAGGCTGTGCCGCCAGAGGTTCTGGAACAGCGCGCCGAGCGCGTCGAGCAGCGTGGACGGGTGGACCACGAGCGCGATCTCGACCGTCGGCGCGTTGGAATGCAACGGCACCAGCGCCAGGTGATGATCGGCGACGATCATCTTCAACGGGGCCTCCGCGGTCACCCGCGCCTCCTCGCCGAGCAGCAAGCCAGCCTCGAGGTCGGCGTAGAGATCGTGCAACTCCAGCGCGCCGCGGTCGTAGACGCCGCGGAACCGGACGCCCGCGCCGAGCAGATCCCGTTCCGCCGGATGCAGCGTGGCGGGCGCCTTGGCGTACGGGGGTTTGTCGACGAAACGCACCTCATGCCTGGCGGAGCGCATGATCTGGTCGGCCCGGCGCGCGATGGCCTCGCTGCCGCGCACCACCTCGATCAGGTCGGAAGCCTGTCTGCCGACAGCGTGCCGATGGCGGTCCTGGAACCGGTTCGCCACCAGACGAGCACTCTCCAGCTCTTGCTCTTTGAGAAGCACCAGCGCGCCGAGCCCGACATCGGGAGCGACGGCCGTGAACCGCACCGGCTTGCCCGGGGCGCGGATAACCAGGTGTTTCGAGGTGAGCCCGCGTAGCACCTGGCTGAGCCGTTGCCTGCTCAGGCCGAGTTCGGCGGCGAGCTCGGCCGTCGTCATCGATCGGCTGTCGACCAGCGCACCGTAAACCCGCAGGTCGAGTGGGCTCAATCCGATGACGTCGAGCATGTGCGCACCTCGCAAGGGTCGGCGGACTTCCAGTGTCCCGCGTCACAGAGGTTGCCGAACGACTGTTACCGATATATCGTGAACGTGTCGGAACAGTTCGTTAGACATCTAGAGGAGAAAAGATCATGAGAGGACGACGACACTTCCCGCCGCCGCACGTGCGCGAGGCCTTCGGCCCGTTCGGACGCGGTGGCTTCGGGGAATTCCCCGCGGGCTGGGGCCCTGGGCCCCGTGGTCACGGCCGCGGCCGTGGCGGACCCGGCAGGCGAGGCAGGCGCGGTGACGTCCGCGCGGCGATCCTCGCCCTGCTGGCCGAGCAGCCGAGGCACGGCTACGAGATCATCGGCGAGATCAGCGAGCGCAGTGGCGGATTCTGGAAGCCGAGCCCCGGCTCCATCTACCCGACGCTGCAGCTGATGGCCGACGAAGGACTCGTGACCAGCCGCGAAGACAGCGGCAAGCGCCTGTTCGAGCTCACCGAAGAGGGCCGCTCGGCCGCCGAGCAGCAGGACGCGGTGCCGCCGTGGGAGCACATCGCCCACGAGGTCGACCCGATCGAGGTCAACCTGCGCAAGGCGGGCATGACCCTGATGGCCGCGGCCGTCCAGGTCGCGCAGGCCGGTTCACCGGCTCAGAAGGCGAAGGCCATCGAGGTGATGAACGAGGCGCGGCGCGCGCTCTACGGGATCCTCGGCGCGGCGGACGACGAATCCGAAGCCGAGTGAAGCGGGATGACGAGGCCGGTGGGCTTGCGCCGCACATGCACGCGGTAGCTCACCGGCAGCGTCACCGGGCCACGGGAATCGTTGGCCCGTAACACTTCCGCGATCGCGCGTTCGGCGACGGCCGCGCTGAACTCGATCTTGAGCACGGCCTTCATGGCCTCGGCGTCGTCGAAGCGCCAGCGGGTTTCCACCCGGCGGCAGCCGAAACCGGCGGCCGCGAAGAACCGCTCGACGGCCACCGGGTCGTAGTCGGGCAGATCCGCCCGCATCCAGTCGCCGTAGGGGGCACGGCTGACGTCCAGGTCGACGATGGCGAACACGCCACCCGGCCGCAGCACCCGCTCCGCCTCACGCAGCCCCGGATCGCAGCCGGGGCCGAAGAAGTACGCCGTCCGCGCGTGCACGACGTCGACGCTCGCGTCGGCCACCGGCAGCGCCTGGGCGCACCCGCGGAGCACGTTCACCGAAGCCAGATCCTTCACCCGCAGCAAGGCGCGCTCGACGAGCGGCTCGTGTGGCTCGACCCCCAGCACCGACTTGGCCTGTTCGGCGAACCGCGGCAGATGGAAGCCGTCGCCGCAGCCGACGTCGAGCACGTCCTTGCCCTGCCAGCAGGCGGATTCCGCCAGTACCTGCCAGATCTCCCCGTCCACGTCCTGCGCGCGGTTCTCGATCTCGTACGCCTGGGGGTAGTACCAGATATTCGGGCTCGGCAAGACCTCCGCCTTGCGCGGCACGCGCGAGGACGGGGCGGGACGGGTGAACCAGCGCACGGAAGCTCCAACGTAACCAGGCGGCCAGGTAGTTCCGCTTGGGTTGCGATCATCATATTTCGGTCCGGAGAACGCGAGGTCAGCCCGTAGAATTGTGCTTTGGGATCTGCGAGGGAGATCAGCATGTCGCTCAGTTCTCCGTCCGTGCCACGCGTCCTGCCGTCCGGCATCCCCTGCTGGATCGAGCTCTCCACCACCGACGAAGCACGGGCCCAGCACTTCTACGGCAACCTTTTCGGCTGGCAGTACGCGACGAACCGCGACCCGGCGACCCCCACGAGGCGCTACTCGATCGCTTCGCTCAACGGCGTGGCGGTCGGCGGCCTCTACACCGGCGCGAGAAACCAGGCGCCTGGCTGGACAGTGCATTTGTCCGTGCAGCACACGGCGAGCGCGGCCGAATGGGTGACCGAACTAGGCGGCAAGGTCACGCTCGGGCCGATCGCCATCCCGCAGCGCGGCAGCATCCTGCACGCCATCGACGCGAGCGGCGCGCCCGTGGTGTTCTGGGAACCGGACGTGAGCTGGGAGTTCGGCACCGGTGTCGCCAACACGTTCAGCGGCGCCGACCTCAACGTGCACGACGGTGAGGCGGCCGATCACTTCTACTGCAGGCTCTTCAACTACCAGAGCCATCAGATCGGCGACGCGGAGACCGTCGACTACGCCGAATGGTGCATCGAGCACGAACCGGTGCTGTACCGGTACGTGATGGGCCGCGAATATCTGCCGTCCACGCCGCCGCACTGGCTGGTCTACATCAAGGTCGATCCCGCGAAGGGCACCGACGCCGTCGCCGGGCAGGCGCTGCTGCACGGCGGGTCCGTCGTGATCGAGCCGTACGACACCCCGTTCGGGCGGGTGGCGATACTGGCCGATCCCGACGGCGCCGTCTTCGCGGTCATCGACCACGAGTACATCGCCGACAACGTGGGCCGCGCCGAGGTCGACGACCCATACGACGACTAGGGCCCTCAGACAGGGACGAAGGCGCTCAGCAGCAGCCAGGACACGACCGCGGACGGCAGGAGCGAGTCGAGCCGGTCCATGATGCCGCCATGGCCCGGCAGCAGGTTGCCCATGTCCTTGATGCCGAGGTCGCGCTTGATCAGCGACTCGACGAGGTCGCCGAGCGTCGCGACGAGCACGATCGCGATGCCGTAGAGCACGCCCTGCCAGACGTGGCCGTCGACGAGCAGCGTCAGGGTGAGCGCACCCGCGACGATGCCCGCGATCACCGAGCCCGCGAAGCCTTCCCAGGTCTTCTTCGGGCTGATGCTCGGCGCCATCGGATGCTTGCCGCGCAGGACACCGGCGGCGTACCCGCCGGTGTCCGAAGCGACGACACCGATCATGAACACCAGCACCCGGCCGGGGCCGTCGGCCGGTGGCACGAGCATCGCGGCGAACGCGCCGAACAGCGGCAGGTAGCCCGCCGCGAAGATCGTCGCCGTGACGTCGCGCAGATAGCCTTCGGCGCCGCCCGGCAGCCGCCAGACGAGGCAGGCCAGCACGGTCAGCACGAACGCGATCAGCGCGCCGCGCAGCCCGAACGGCCAGGCCAGCCAGATCATCGCCTGGCCACCGGCGAGCACCGGGACCATCGCGACCTGGATGCCGGCCGCGCGCTTGAGCGCGCCTGCCAGCTCGACCGTGCCGACCGCGATCGCGGCGGCGATGATCGCGATGAACAGGTACTTCACGGTGAACAGCGACGCGATGATCGCGGCACCCAACAGCAAACCGACGCCGATGGCCGCGGGCAGGTTACGCCCCGCCCGCGACGGCTTCTTGGCGTCCTGCGCCGGTTCGGGCGCCACGACCGTTTCCTCGCGATCCTCGCTCACCTGTGCCATCAGACCTCGAGCAACTCGGCTTCCTTGTGCTTGACCAGCTCGTCGACCTTGTGGCTGTAGGTGTCGGTGAGGTTCTGCAGTTCCTTCTCGGCGCGCACGACCTCGTCCTCGCCCGCCTCGCCGTCCTTCTGGATCTTGTCCAGCGTTTCCTTCGCCTTGCGGCGCACGCTGCGGATGGAGACGCGGGCGTCCTCACCCTTGCCCTTGGCGAGCTTCACCATCTCCTTGCGGCGCTCTTCGGTGAGCTGCGGGATGACGATGCGGATGACGTTGCCGTCGTTGCTCGGGTTCACGCCGAGGTCCGACTCACGCAGCGCCTTCTCGATCGCGTTGAGCTGCGTGGCGTCGTACGGCTTGATGAGCACCATTCGCGCCTCGGGGACGTTCACGCTCGCCAGCTGGTTCAGCGGGGTCGGCGCGCCGTAGTACTCGACGACGATCCGCGAGAACATCGACGGGTTCGCCCGGCCGGTGCGCACCGACGCCAGGTCCTCCTTCGCGACGTTCACCGCTTTTTCCATCTTCTCCTCGGCGTCGAGGAGGGTCTCGTCGATCACGGTAACTCCCGTTGTTGTCCAATGGTGTGACGCTGTGCTGACACCGGCCGGTACCTCAGTCTCCGGGGGTACTGACCAGAGTGCCGATTCTTTCACCACTCACCGCGCGGGCGATGTTCCCCTCGGTGAGGAGGTTGAACACGATGATCGGCATGTTGTTGTCCATGCAGAGGGTGAACGCGGTGGCGTCCGCGACCTTGAGGTCCCGCTCCAGCACCTCGCGGTGCGTGATCTCGTGGAACATCTCCGCGCTGGGGTCGCTCTTCGGGTCGGCGGTGAACACGCCGTCGACGGCCTTGGCCATCAGCACGGCCTCACAGCCGATCTCGAGCGCGCGCTGCGCGGCGGCGGTGTCGGTGGAGAAGTACGGCATGCCGACACCGGCGGCGAAGATGACCACGCGGCCCTTCTCCAGGTGCCGCTCGGCGCGCCGCGGGATGTAGGCCTCGGCGACCTGGCCCATGGTGATCGCGCTCTGTACGCGGGTGGGCAGGCCCTCCTTCTCGAGGAAGTCCTGCAGCGCGAGGCAGTTCATCACGGTGCCCAGCATCGCCATGTAGTCGGCGCGGTCACGGTCCATGCCGCGCTCGGAGAGCTCGGCGCCGCGGAAGTAGTTGCCACCGCCGATGACGACGGCGATCTGCACCCCGGTCCGCGCGACCTCGGCGATCTGCCGGGCGACCGAGTGCACGACATCGGGGTCGACCCCGATGGCACCGCCGCCGAACATCTCACCGCCGAGCTTCAGCAGTACTCGCCGATAGCCGCCGTTGACCCGGTCACTCATCTTCGGTTTCGCTCCCTAGACCGCTGTAATTCGTCTGGACCCGACTGTGCCCCGTCCCCGGCACGGGCGGAGACGGGGCACAACCTGCGAGAACTAGCCGGTTCAGGCCTGGCCGACCTCGAAGCGCGCGAACCGGGTGATGGTCACACCCGCCTCGTCCAGCAGCGCCTTCACGGTCTTCTTGTTGTCCTTGACCGACGGCTGCTCGAGCAGCACGTTGTCCTTGTAGTACGCGTTGACCTTACCCTCGATGATCTTGGGCAGTGCCTGCTCGGGCTTGCCCTCTTCGCGGGCGGTCGCCTCGGCGACACGACGCTCGTTCTCGACGACCTCGGCCGGGACCTCTTCGCGGGTCAGGTACTTGGCCTTGAGCGCGGCGACCTGCATCGCGGCGCCGCGGGCGGCGTCGGCGTCGTCACCGGTGAACTCGACCAGCACGCCGACGGCCGGGGGCAGGTCGGCGCCACGGCGGTGCAGGTAGGTGGCGGTGGTGCCCTCGAAGGACACGACGCGGCGCAGCTCCAGCTTCTCGCCGATACGGGCGGCGAGCTCCTGGACGGCGGCGTCGACGGACTTGCCGTCGAGCTCGGCGGCCTTCAGCTTCTCGACGTCGTCGGTCTTGACGGTCTTCGCGACCTCGACGATCTTCGCGGCCAGCTCCTGGAAGTCGGCGTTCTTCGCGACGAAGTCGGTCTCGGAGTCGAGCTCGATCAGGACACCGTCCTGGCCGGCGACGAGGCCCTCGGAGGTGGCGCGCTCGGCGCGCTTGCCGACGTCCTTGGCACCCTTGATGCGCAGGAACTCGACGGCCTTGTCGAAGTCGCCGTCGTTCTCGTCGAGCGCCTTCTTGCAGTTCATCATGCCGGCGCCGGTGAGCTCGCGCAGGCGCTTCACATCTGCGGCGGTGTAGTTCGCCATGGTGCTAAATCCCGTCCTTTTTCAGGGCGTGTGGTTCGGGGGAAGAATGAGAGCCCGCGCGGCCCGAGCGAACTCGGGCCGCGCGGGAGCAGCGCGTCAGGAAGAGGCGGTGGCGTTCTCGGCCGGCACCTCGGTGGCCTCGGCGGCAGCGGCCTCGGTGGTGTCGGAACCGGCGAGCAGCTCCTTCTCCCACTCGGCCAGCGGCTCGTCGGAGGCGACGCCCGGCTCCGGCTTGTCGGTGCCCGCGTCGGCGGAACCGTTGCGGCTGGAGCGCTGCAGCAGACCGGCGGCGGCGGCCTCGGCCACGACCTTGGTCAGCAGCGCGGCCGAGCGGATCGCGTCGTCGTTACCCGGAATCGGGTAGTCGACCTCGTCCGGGTCGCAGTTGGTGTCGAGGATCGCGACGACCGGGATGTTCAGCTTGCGAGCCTCGCCGACGGCGATGTGCTCCTTCTTGGTGTCGACGATCCACACGATCGAAGGCACCTTGGCCATGTCGCGGATACCGCCGAGGGTCTTCTCGAGCTTGTCCTTCTCACGGGTGAGCGTGAGGATCTCGCGCTTGGTCAGGCCGACGAAGCCGCCGGTCTGCTCCTGCGACTCGAGCTCCTTCAGGCGGAGAAGACGCTTGTGCACCGTCTGGAAGTTGGTCAGCATGCCGCCGAGCCAGCGCTGGTTCACGTAGGGCATGCCCACGCGCGAAGCCTCGGCCGCGATGGCCTCCTGGGCCTGCTTCTTGGTGCCGACGAACATGATGGTGCCGCCGTGCGCGACGGTCTCCTTGATGAACTCGTACGCACGGTCGATGTAGGTCAGCGTCTGCTGCAGGTCGATGATGTAGATGCCATTGCGCTCGGTGAAGATGTAGCGCTTCATCTTCGGGTTCCACCGACGGGTCTGGTGCCCGAAGTGCACGCCGCTGTCGAGCAGCTGCTTCATGGTGACGACGGCCATAGCCGGAATCGCACCTCTTCTGTGTAGTGCCCGCCGGGCGTCCGCTCCGGCAAGCTGGTTCGGTTTGCCGCCGCCGGCCGGGTGGCCGACAGCCCTGGTGCTTGAGCGAGAACCCGAATCCGCTGGTCGGAGCACCACCGGAACCGCCGGGCCTCGTATCTTCCGGCCGCCGCTCACCTCAAGGAGATGAAACAAAAGCGGCCAGAATGCGCACGAGCACGCGAAGTCAGTCCACTCACATGGACTGCGGGAAACAGTCTACTCCGTCACGCGGGCACTGTTCCCACCGGCAGCACGAGCAGTGGTGAGTTGTCCACACCCGCCCCGTTCATCCACAGATCACGCCTGGTCACCCCCACAGCGCGCGGCCGGAGGCGAGCCTGGGGAGATGGACCGATTCCTGCTCGCGCTGGCGGCGTTCGCGGCGCTCTTCCAGCCCCGTTTCGACTGGCCGCTCTCCCCCGTCCCGACGGTGACCAGGCCTTTCGAAGCCCCCGCCGACACCTACAGCGCGGGCCACCGCGGCGTCGACCTCGCGGCCTCACCCGGCCAGGAGGTGCTGGCGGCCGGTCCGGGCGTGGTCGTGTTCTCGGGTTCACTGGCCGGGCGCGGGGTGGTGTCCGTCGACCACGACGGCGGCCTGCGCACGACGTACGAGCCAGTGCTCCCGGCCGTGGCCGCGGGCGACCAGGTCCACGGCGGGCAGGTGCTTGGAACGGTGACCCCCGGCCACCCGGGATGTCCCGTCGAGGCATGCCTGCACTGGGGCGTCCGCCGCGGCGAGGACTACCTGGATCCGCTCACCCTGGTCCCCGTCCCGCGCACCCAGCTCCGCCTCAAGCCCTGGGAAGACCCCGAATCCCCCTGACCCGCCCCGCCCATTCCCACGCGGTCGACAGAGATGCCCGAGCGTGAGGCACGAGGTGCCCGACTGGCCGACACGCGTACACGGATGGCCGCCACGCGTACACAGCCGGACGACACGCGTACCTGGATGGACGACACAGCGGGCCTGAGGAGTCGGCGGGCGGGGTGGCTAGACGCCGGATTGCTCGACGAGTTTGGCGCGCAGGCGCATGACGGCTCGGGTGTGGAGCTGGCTCACGCGGGACTCGGTGACGCCGAGGACCTTGCCGATTTCGGCGAGGGTGAGGCTCTCGAAGTAGTAGAGGCTGACGACGATGCGGTCGCGCTCGGTGAGCTGGGAGATGGCGTCGGCGAGCTGGCGGCGGTTGTCCTGGTCGACGAGGACGGCGACCGGGTCGACGGCGTCGTCGTCGGGGAGGGTGTCGACGAGCGAGCCGCTTTCCTTGCCCGCGGCGACCAGGTCTTCGAGCGCGACGACGCTGGTGAGCTGGAGCTGGCCGTAGAGGTCGCGGAGCTCGTCGAGGGTGATGTCGAGTTCGGCGGCGAGCTCGGCGTCGGTCGGGGTGCGGTGGAGGCGGGCGCCGAGGCGTTCGAGCGCGCGCTCGGCCTCGCGGGCGCGGCTGCGCACGACGCGGGGTACCCAGTCCTGGGAACGCAGGTCGTCGAGGATGGCGCCGCGGATGCGCTGCATCGCGTAGGTCTCGAAGCGCAGGCCGCGGGCGGGCTCGAATTTCTCGATCGCGTCGACCAGGCCGAAGATGCCGGATTGGACCAGGTCACCGACGTCGACGTGGGTGGGCAGCCCGGTGCCGACCCGGCCGGCGACGTACTTGACCAGCGGCGCGTAGTGCAGGACGAGCCGGTCCCGCAGCACCTGCTCGGGAGCGTCGGAGAACTGCTTCCAGAGCGCCTGGATACCGGAGTCGACGTCGTAGCCCGCGGTCTTCTCGCGTGCTTGGCCGGGTACCACGTCATCACCGTCCGAACACGGCTGGCCGTGTTCGACGGTTTCGCTCAGCTGCGGGTCGGCGGTCACCGGACCGCTCTCACTGGCATCTGGCTCAGTTCTTTCTCCGGCCTCGTACGAGTTCTCTCGCGCCTGTGCCTGTTCTCTGCCCCCGTGACCGGCCGGACGGTCCCCGGCATCAGCGGGCCCGGGGGTGTGCTCGGTCATGGATCGCCTTCAGCCGCTCGACGGTCACGTGAGTGTAGAGCTGCGTCGAGGCAAGCGTAGCGTGACCAAGCAGTTCCTGAACGCTGCGAAGGTCGGCTCCGCCCTCCAAGAGGTGCGTTGCCGCCGAATGGCGTAGTCCGTGTGGCCCCATATCCGCAGCCCCAGGCACCGATCCCACGGCGTCGTGGACCAGGCGGCGCACCGAACGCTGATCCATCCGCCTCCCCCGGATTCCCACGAACAGAGCAGTGCCACCCGGCGCGGCGAGCGCGGCGCGTCCCGCGTCGAGCCATTCCCGGACCGCGCTGTCAGCGGGCGCCCCGAACGGCACCATCCGCTCCTTGTCACCCTTGCCGAGCACGCGAATCATCCGCCGCCCGAAATCGACGTCGCCGACGTCGAGCCCGCACAGCTCCGAAACCCGCACTCCGGTCGCGTAGAGCAGCTCGAGGACCGCGTGGTCACGCAGCGCGACCGGATCCCGCTCAGCGGCGCCTGTCGCGGACGCCCGCATCAGCTCGTCGGCCTGCTCGGGCCGGAGCACCCCCGGCAACTTCCGGTGCGCCCTCGGCGCGACCAGCCGGGCGCCGGGGTCCGTCGCCAGCGCGCCGCGCCGCTGCGCCCACGTGGTGAACGTCCGCACCGCCGCGGCCCGCCGCGCGAGCGTGGTCCGGCTGGCGCCCCCGGCCCGCTGCCCGGCCAGCCACGCGCGCAGCACGCCGACATCGAGCGCGCTGAGCTCGGCCGACTCGTCGCGATACACGAAGCCCAGTAGCGAGACGACATCCCCGACGTACGCGCGCACGGTGTGCTCGGACAGCCCCCGTTCCAGCCGGAGGTGCCGCTCGTACTCACCGACGAGCTCGCCGGCCGCCTCGGGCAACCCCGCGCGGACCCGCCGAAGATCGACGCGCTGCGTACTCGAACTGGGCATGACGTTGACGCTGCGCGATCGGCCGCGTGCGGTCAAGGGGGCGCGCCCAGGCCGCCGCCCCGAAATCCATCACTCGCCGCGAGTTCGGCCACCGGCGGGCGACCACCCTTCCAGGCCTCGCGTCTTCGCCGGCGCCGGCGAAGACGCCGAAAGCCCTGGCAGCGGGGCTCACTCAGGAATCAAGCCGCCTCCAACCCGCTTCGCCGTGCTCGGCGAAGCCGTCGATTTCGAGCGCGGGCAGCAAAGCGCGGACACGGGACACCGGAACGCCCGACTCGGCCGCGATGTGCTGGACGGACTTGGCGCGGCGCGGGGCCAATGCCTCGTGGACGCGCAGGGCTTCGGGACCCAGCCTGTCCGTCCGGCGCCGCGGGCTCGCTCTCGGCTGTTCGCCGGCCGCGAGCTTGCCGACCGCGCCCGCCACGTCCTGGACCGACGTGACCAGGCTGGCGTGGGCCTCCCGGATCAGGTCATGGCAGCCGACCGACATCGCCGAGGTGATCGGGCCCGGCACCGCCATCACCACCTTGCCGAGCGCGCCCGCGGTGGCCGCCGTGTTCCGCGCGCCGCTGCGCTGCCCGGCTTCGACCACGATCGTGCCTTCGGTCAAGGCTGCGATCAGACGGTTGCGGACCAGGAAGCGATGCTTCGCGGGCGACGTGCCCATGGGGTACTCACTGATCACCACACCGCTTTCGGCGATGCGGTTGAGCAAGCCCTCATGACCCGCCGGATAGCCCGCGTCCAGCGCACACCCCAGCACGGCGACCGTGAAGCCCTCCGAGGCGAGCGCGCCCCGGTGCGCGGCGCCGTCGATGCCGTACGCGGCGCCCGAGAAGATCGGGAAACCCGCCGAAGCCAGGCCGAATCCGAGCTCCGAGGCGACGTGTTCGCCGTAGCCCGTGGCCGCCCGCGCGCCGACGATGGCGATCGCGTTGTCCGCGGCCTCGTCGAGCGGACGCTGACCGCGCACCCACAACGCGAGCGGCGGCACCGCCTCACGGATGCCGTTGCCTTGCGCCAGCGTCAACGAGTGCAGCGGCCAGGACGGCCACTCGTCGTCTTCCGGGATCACGAGCCTGGCGCCGAGGCGCTCGGCCTCCGCGAGATCCTGCTCGGCCAAGTCATAGCCCGCGCGAGCCGAGGTCTCCTGCCAGACCTTCTCCGGGCAGTCCCTGGCGCGAACCCGGTCGGCCGCGTCGACCGGACCGAGTTCACCGACGAACGACACGAGCTCGGTGGCTGGCGGCTCCGCGACACGCACCAGATACGCCCTGGCGAGCCGCTGATCGTCCAAGACGCTCATGCCGCCTGCCTCTCACGGAAGTCCAGCGCGGCGGCCACCTCGTCCTCGTCGGGCCGCGCCGCACCCGCCAGGTCGGCGAGCGTCCACGCGATCCGCAGGCAGCGGTCCGCACCACGAGCGGTGAGCAGACCTCGGTCCAGACCACGGTCGAGCAACGCCGTCGCCTTGGCGGGTAAGGAGAATTCCCGCCGGAGCACCGGGCCAGGCACCTCCGCGTTCGATTGCCAGCCATGCTCGGCCCACCGCGCCGCTGCCCGCTGCCGCGCCTCGATGACCCTGGTGCGGACCACCGTCGTCGACTCCGTCTCGCCCAGGTCGTGAGCGCTCATCGCCGTCATCGGCCGCAGCTTGGTCCGGAGATCGACGCGATCGAGCAACGGGCCCGACAACCGGCTCAAATACCGGCGCCTGGCCGTCGCCGAGCACGAACAATCCGTTTCCTTCGGTGGCGCACAAGGACAGGGATTGGTCGCGAGCACCAGTTGGAACCGCGCCGGATACCGGACCACACCGCGAATCCGCCCGATACGCACCTCGCCGTCTTCCAGAATGGTGCGCAGTGATTCGAGCCGATCCGAAGGGAATTCGCAGACTTCGTCCAACAGCAGGATTCCGCGATGTGCCCTGCTGATGGCGCCGGGAACCGCCAGTCCGCTGCCACCGCCGATCAGGGCGGCGACCGAAATCGAATGGTGCGGCGCGACGAACGGCGGCACCGTCACCAAAGGCGACCCCGTGGCCAGCGAACCGTCGATCGAATGCACGGCCGTGACTTCGAGCGATTCCTCGTGTGTCAGCGGCGGCAGCAATCCAGGCAGGCGCTTGGCCAGCATGGTCTTGCCGACGCCAGGCGGGCCGGTCATCAGCAGGTGGTGGCCGCCCG
Source organism: Amycolatopsis xylanica (assembly GCF_900107045.1). Taxonomy (GTDB): domain Bacteria; phylum Actinomycetota; class Actinomycetes; order Mycobacteriales; family Pseudonocardiaceae; genus Amycolatopsis; species Amycolatopsis xylanica. The sequence goes on along the minus strand of NZ_FNON01000010.1, from coordinate 268,317 downwards.
CGGCCGCGACCTCGAGCGCCCAGCGTGCTTCGGGCTGGCCGATCACGTCCGCCAGATCCGGCACCTCGGCGGGCTCGGGCGGCGCCGGCGGCGGAGGCTCGACCAGGTCGTTCTCGTCCCTGAGCCACGCCACGAGGTCACGCAGCCGCGCCGCGCCCAAGATCTCGAGACCGTCGACGAGTGCTGCCTCGATCAGCGATTCCACCGGAACCACCGCGCGCTTCATCCCGGCTGCCCGAGCCGCCAGCAGCCCCGGCAGCACGCCACGCACCGGCCGGACCCGGCCGTCGAGCGCCAACTCCCCGAGCAGGACGCTGCGGACCAGCCTCGTCGACGGGACCACCCCGGACGCGGCCAGCACCGCGGCGGCTATCCCGAGGTCATAGCCCGAACCCACCTTCGGCAGGTTCGCGGGCGACAACCCGAGCGTGACCTTGCCATCCGGCCACGACTGCTTCGAGTTGCGGACGGCCGAGCGGACCCGGTCCTTGGCCTCGCGCAACCCGGCGTCCGGCAGGCCGACGAGCTTGATGCCCGGCATCCCGCCACCGATATCGGCTTCGATTTCGACGATCCGGCCCTCGATACCGAGCAGGGCGACGGACCACGCCTTCGCGATGGGCATCTCAAAACGCCCCCTCGATGTGCTTGAGGCGCGGCTGCCTGCCCGGTGGCGCGTGCACGGCGATCACGTCGAACCGGATCGGGGTCCAGTCCATCCGGTGCTCGGTGAGCCATTCATGGGCGAGCCGCCGGATGCGGTACGCCTTCTCCTCGGTCACCGCCGCCTCGGGCGGCCCGGTACTCGCGCCCGCTCTGGTCTTCACCTCGCAGACCAGCAGCATCGTGCGATCGGTCGCCACGATGTCCAGCTCGCCGGACCGGCTGCGCCAGTTCCGTTCGAGCACGACGAAACCGGCGTTCTCCAGATGCCGCACGGCCAGGTCTTCGCCGAACCTGCCCAGTCGCTGGCGCCGTGTCAGTGTGTTCGTCATCGTCATCCCCTTCAGCGATCACGGTGGGTACGCGATCAACGCTGCCAGGGCGACAGGACGGCACACCAGATCCGTTTCCCGGATCTGTGGATAAGTGGGGCGATGTGGACAACTCGGCCGCCGGAGGCCGCGCCGAGCCGAAAGTGTCGGGGGTCTGTGCTAGGTCAGCCCGAGAACGGCCCGTCCTCGGGAAGCCGCAGGTCAGGCTTATCGAGCTCCTCGACGTTCACGTCCTTGAATGTGATGACCCGGACATGCTTCACGAAGCGGGCAGGGCGGTACATGTCCCATACCCAGGCGTCCGACATCCGCACCTCGAAATAGACCTCGCCACCGCCGTCGCGCACCTGCACGTCGACGGCATTGGCCAGGTAGAAGCGCCTTTCGGTCTCCACCACGTACGAGAACTGGCTGACGATGTCGCGGTACTCGCGGTACAGCGACAGCTCCATCTCGGTCTCGTACTTCTCGAGATCCTCTGCGCTCATGAAGTCTGCGCCCCTCCTCGGGATTCAACGGCGAAGCGTTCATTCTTGCCTACCGAGGTATCGGTGGCACTCACCGCCGCACCCATCTCCTTTGAGACTGACTCCAATGCCGCAACGGTCAACATCACCTGATGCGGAGGAGTATGACCCAAAGCGGCCGCCACCGTGGCCACGTTGGTGTACGACCACCGGTGCACCTTGCTCGGGCCGTGCTTCGCGAGCGCGGCCGTGTGCTCGGCGGTGCTGTAGCCCTTGTGCACGTCGAAGCCGTAATGCGGGTGCTCCTCGTGCAGCCCCGCCATGATCCGGTCCCTGGTCACCTTCGCGAGCACGGACGCGGCCGCGATGCAGGCCACCGCCCTGTCGCCCTTGGTCACCGGCACGCTCGGCGCGGGCAGGCCCGGCACCCGGAACCCGTCGGTGAGCACATACCCGGGCGTCTGGCGCAGGCCCTGGACCGCGCGGCGCATGCCCTCGATGTTCGTCACGTGGATGCCCAGCGCGTCGACCTCGTCGGCGCCGATCACCACGATCGAGTAGTCCACCGCCCTGGCCAGCACGCGGTCGTAGACCCGGTCGCGGGCGAGCGCGGTGAGCAGCTTGGAATCGGTGAGCTCCGGCAGCCGGGCGGCGTCACCGGGGCGGAGCACGCAGGCGGCGACCACGAGCGGCCCGGCGCACGCGCCGCGCCCCGCCTCGTCGACACCGGCGACGGGACCGAGGTCACGCCGGTCGAGAGCGGCCTGAAGACCCCAGAAGCCGTCGCCCCTGACCACCGCGCGTGGCGGTCGCAGAGGGGCTGACGGCTCCCGGGAAACACACAGTGTCAACGCTCTAACGCTTTCGCTTGACCGACTTTCGCAGGCCCGCGGACAGGCGGCGCCCGAAGAACACCACCGGGAAGGCCGCGGCCGTGCCGACGCCCAGCGGGATGCCCTGCTGCCACGCGGGCGCGGACAAAGCCGCGGGCTGCGCGGCTTCCTGCGGGTTGTGGTCGGTCACGCCACCCCAGCGGGACGGCGGGAGCACGATGATCCGGGCCTTGCCGATCACGTTGTCGAGCGGGATGGTCGCGTTCGGACCGCCACCGCCCTGGTAACGCGAGTCACCGGAGGCGTTGCGGTTGTCGCCCATCACCCAGAGCCTGCCTTCGGGAACCTTGACCGGCTCGAAGGACGCCTGGGTCTGCTGGCCCGGGTCTTCCCAGTGGATGTACGGCTCGTCGAGTGCCTTGCCGTCCACGATCACCCGGTTGCGGGCGTCGCAGCACTGGACGGTCTGGCCGCCGACGGCGATCACGCGCTTGACGAAGTCACGCTCGTCCGGGGGCGCGAAACCGATCAGCGAACCGAGCCCGCGCAGGCCCTTGACGATGATGTTGCCCGACTCCTGGGACACGATCTCCGTGTTGTTCCACGATTCCGGGCCCTTGAAGACGATCACGTCGCCGGGGCTCGGGTCCGTGAAGTCGTAGACGACCCGGTCCACCAGCACCCGGTCGCCGAAGCAGCCGGTGCACCCGTGCAACGTGGACTCCATCGACCCCGAGGGGATCATGAAGACCTTGGCGAGGAACTGCTGGATCAGGATCGTCAGCACGAGCGCGACGACGATCAGGATCGGCAGTTCTTTCCAGAACGAGCGCTTCTTGCTGGATTTGCCACGCCGGTGAGAAGAGCGGCGTCCGGAAGAGGAAGGCTCCTCTTCCGGACGCTCGGCATCGTCTTCAGCGGCATTCTGGGGCACGGGTTCTACCACGTCGCCAGGCTACCGTTCTCCGCGTAAAGGCTTAGGAAGCGGAGGTCGTCTCGCGGTTTTCGCGGCGCTCCTTGATCTTGGCCGCCTTGCCGCGCAGGTCGCGGAGGTAGTACAGCTTGGCGCGACGCACGTCGCCGCGCTTGTGCACCTCGATCTGGGCGATGTTCGGCGAGTGTACCGGGAAGGTGCGCTCCACGCCGACACCGAACGAGACCTTACGCACGGTGAAGGTCTCGCGGATGCCACCGTTCTGGCGGCGGATCACGACGCCCTGGAAGATCTGGTTCCGCTCACGGTTGCCCTCGATGACGCGGACGTGAACCTTCAGCGTGTCGCCGGGGCGAAAGTCCGGGATGTCGGAACGCAGCGAGTGCGCGTCCAGTGCGTCCAGGGTGTTCATCGGTGGTCCGTCCTCGTCATTTCAGTGTGGCTTGCGTACTTCCGGGCGCGCGCGGATTGAACTGCGCTCGAACCCGGGGGCTGTGGTCGGCGGAAGGCCTGCTCACGCCAACCGGTCAAGTATTACAGATAGCTACCCGACCCCTGCATGGGGCCTACTCCGAGGCCTCGCGAAGACTCTCGAGAAGCCGGAGATCGTGTTTGTCGAGACTACCCTCGGGCAGCCGGTCGATGAGCTCGGGGCGTCGCCGGGCGGTCCGCTCCAGCGCCTGATCACGGCGCCAGCGGTCGACCAGCGCGTGGTTCCCCGAGCGCAGGACGTCCGGAACGGCCAGCTCACGCCAGACTTCCGGGCGGGTGTAACTGGGTCCTTCGAGCAGGCCGTCGGAGAACGAGTCCTGCTCGGCGGAGAGCTTGTTGCCGAGCACCCCGGGCAGCAGCCGGACGACGGCCTCGACCATCACCAGCACCGCGGCCTCGCCGCCGACCAGCACGTAGTCGCCGATCGACACCTCGTCGACCGGCATCCGGCGCGCGGCGTCGTCGATCACCCGCTGGTCGATGCCCTCGTAGCGGCCGCAGGCGAACACCAGGTGCTCCTCCGCGGCGAACTCGTGCGCCATCGCCTGGGTGAACGGGCGGCCCGCCGGCGTCGGCACGACGAGCCTGGTCTTGTCACCGCAGACCTCGTCGAGCGCGGGGCCCCAGATCTGCGGCTTCATGACCATGCCGGGGCCACCGCCGTAGGGCGCGTCGTCGACGGCGCGGTGCACGTCCTGCGTCCAGTCACGCAGGTCGCGCACGCCGATCTCGATGAGCCCGCGTTCGATCGCCCTGCCCAGCAGCGCGGCCCTCAGCGGGTCGAGGTACTCGGGGAAGATCGTGACGACGTCGATGCGCACTTAGTCCAGCAGTCCTTCCGGCGGGTCCAGGACGACCCGGCCACCGGCGATGTCGACGGTCGGCACGATCGCGCGCACGAACGGCACGAGCACCGTCCGGCCGTCGCGGTCGAGCGAAAGCAGCTCGCCCGCCGCCGAGTGCAGGACCTCGATCACCTTGCCGACCACGGTGCCGTCCACGAGCTCAGCGCGGAGGCCTTCGAGCTCGTGGTCGTAGAACTCGTCCGGGTCATCCGTCGGCGCGAGGTCCGCCGTGTCCGCGAGCAGCAGCGCGCCCCGCAGGGTCTCCGCCACGTCCCTGGTCACGACCTCCGTGAAACGCACGAGCAGCCGCCCGCTGTGTGAGCGGGCGGCTGCCACGGTGAGTTCACGGTGTGAGCCGTCACGCAGCTTCGTCGTCATGGCCTTGCCGACGGCGAAGCGCTGATCGGGAGAGTCGGTGTGCACGTCGACGGCGAGTTCACCGTTGATGCCGTGCGCCTTCGCGACCCTGCCCACTACGACCTGCACTGTGTTCTGCCCTGTTCTGCGTCAGCGGTCGGTGTCGACGACGTCCACGCGGACGCCGCGGCCACCGATGCCGCCCATGACCGTGCGCAGGGCGGTCGCGGTACGACCACCGCGACCGATCACCTTGCCGAGATCGTCGGGGTGCACGTGCACCTCGAGGGTCCGGCCGCGGCGAGTGGTCAGCAGTTCGACCCTCACCTCGTCCGGGTTGTCGACGATGCCGCGAACGAGGTGTTCGAGTGAGTCGGCGAGGAAGCTCACGCTTCGGCCTTCTCTCCCTCGGCCTTGTCCTCGGTCTTCTTGGGGGCCTTCTTCGACTTCGGCGTGGTGGCCTCGTTCGAAGCGGTGTCACCGGCGGCGGCGAGCGCGGCGTTGAAGAGGTCCTGCTTGGACGGCTTCGGCTCCGCGACCTTCAGCGTGCCCTCGGCGCCCGGGAGGCCCTTGAACTTCTGCCAGTCACCGGTGATCTCGAGGATGCGCTGGACCGGCTCGGTGGGCTGCGCGCCGACCTTCAGCCAGTGCTGCGCCCGCTCGGTGTCGACCTCGATGAAGGAGGGCTCCTCCTTCGGGTGGTACTTGCCGATCGTCTCGATGGCCTTGCCATCACGACGGGTGCGCGCGTCGGCGACGATGATCCGGTAGTACGGCGCACGGATCTTGCCAAGGCGCTGAAGCTTGATCTTGACGGCCACGGGTGTGGGTACTCCTCAGTTCTCTCGCTGCAAGGTCGACGCCCAGCGGTCCGTGTGGGGATACGGATTTGGGCACCAAATGTCAGGAGCTCCGGCGCGGTGAGAGGGTCCGGCCGAGGCAAGCAAGGGAACATTCTGCCAGATGGCCTCAGCGACCTGCGCGGCAGGCTAGATCGTGGCGATGCCGAGCGAGGTCAGCAAGATCGCGAGCGCCGGGAGGAAGTTGTTCATCTGGTGCGCGACGACGCTGCCGAGCAGGCGCCCGGTGACCAGCCGCGCGAGGCCGATCGGGATGGAGATCACGATCAGCAGCGTGGTCCGCAGCGGTTCGAGGTGGCTGGCCGCGAACACCGCGGTCGAGAGCACGAAGGCCGCCGTCCTGCCGACGCGCTCGTTGCTCCAGTGCAGCCGTTCGACCGCGCCCCAGAGCAGGCCGCGGTAGATGACCTCCTCGCAGATCGGGCCGAGCAGCCAGAGGTAGAGGAACATCGCGACCGCGGCCGAGACGGACATCTTCTGGTCCCCGACCAGCGCGCTGATGGCGGAGGTCGCGTTCCGGTCGCCGACGAGCTGGGTCCACACGTAGGCGCCGATCGACGTCAGTACCAGTCCGAGCACCCCGAACTTGAGCCCGGTGCGGACGTCGGCCCAGCGCCAGGCCAGGCGCAGGTCGGCGACCGGGCCGTTGCCCCTGAGCCTGGTGATCAGCAACGCCACCGCCGCGGCCGTCATGGTCGGGGCCGCCGTGCCGATGAGCACGTCGCGGACAGGGATCGGCTGGCCGGACGGCCTGTCGCCGAGCAGCACGCCGACGAACGCGGCCGACGCGAGCAGCACCGCCTCGACGAGCAGGAAGGCGCCGAATCCCCAGCGAGGCGGTCTCGGCGGATCCTCGTCCAAGACGGAGGAAGCCGGCTCTTGAGCTGTCACAGCCGATCCTCCGTGGTCTGGGTTGATGGTGAGCCTAGCGCCGCTGTGCGTGTCCGGTCAGTTACCGCCGAGCAGCAAAAGCGCGGGCGGCAGGTTGTTGGCGGCGTGCGCGACGACGGCCGCGCCGGCGTTTCCGGTGAAGTACCTGGCGAGGCCGATCATGATGCCTTGGGCGAACAAGGCGATCGTGCGCGTCGGCTCACCGTGCAGATGCGCGAAGACGATCGCGGTCAGCACCAGCGTCACCCATTGCGGGATCTTGTAGCGGTCGAGCGCCGACCAGAGCGCGCCGCGCACGAGCAGCTCTTCGGTGAGCGGCGCGGCCAGCACGACGATCAGGGCGGCCAGCACCAGCCAGAGCCTGGATCCGCCCAGCTCGCTTGAGAAGTCGGTAAGCGGATTCTCGGAGGCTCGCTCGGTTCCGTAGACCGCGATCAGCACCAGGTTGGCCAGGTATCCGGCCAGCAGCGCGAACCCGCCGCAGGCCAGGCCGACCTTGATGTCACGCAGGCCGATCGTCCCGAAGTCGACGCGCAGGCCGAGTCCCCAGAGCTTGGACCCGATCAGCGGTCCCAGGCCCAGCAGCAGGTTCGGCACGAACGCGACCAGCAGCAGCGGGCCGACATCGTGGAGTTCGAGCTGGTCGAAGCCGCCGAAGTGACCGGAGAAGAAGACCGCGATCAGCAGGTTGGCGAGGTGGTAGCCGCCGATGCCGATGAAGAAGGCGAGAAAGCCCCAGTGGGCGCCGAGCACGAGTCCGGCACGGACGTCCTGATCTGGCTCTCGGTCCACCACACTCCTACGCTAGGTCACCAGGCCGTGGCGCGCTGCGTCAGGTGCCACATACGACGCCACGCAGGATGATGTGCGTGGGATGCCGGAGAACGCCGAGGTCTTCGCGCGGATCCGTGGCGTAGACCAGCAGGTCGGCGTGGGCGCCGTCGACGATGCCCTGATAGCCGAGCCACTCGCGAGCGGCCCAGGAAGCCGAACCCAGCGCCTGCTCGGTGGTCATGCCCGCGCGGTGCAGCGCCTCGATCTCGTCGACGAGACGGCCGTGCGCGACCATCCCGCCCGCGTCGCTCCCCGCGTAGACGGAGACGCCCGCCTCGACGGCGCCGGCGACCATCTCCCCGACGCCGGCGTGCAGCGCGCGCATGTGGTCGGCATAGGTCGGGAAGCGCGTGGCCTTGTCGGCGATGCCGGGGAAGTTGTCGATGTTGATCAGCGTCGGCACGAGCGCGACGTTGTTCTTCGCCATGCCGTCGAGCTGGTCGGCGGACAGGCCCGTGCCGTGCTCGAGGCAGTCGATCCCGGCGTTGAGCAGGCCGTCGAGCGCGTGCTCGCCGAACACGTGCGCGGTGACCTTGGCGCCGGCGTCATGGGCGACCTCGATGGCCTCGGCGAGGACATCGTCCGGCCACAACGGCGCGAGGTCGCCCACGCTCCGGTCGATCCAGTCACCGACGAGCTTGACCCAGCCGTCGCTGTTCTTGGCCTGCTCGGCGACGGCCGCGGGCAGCTGCTCGGGATCGTCGAGCTCGATCCCGAAGCCGGGGATGTACCGCTTGACCAGCGCGAGATGCTGGCCCGCGCGAATGATCCGCGGCAGATCGCCGCGCGCCTGCAACGGCCGGACGTCGAGCGGAAGACCGCAGTCGCGGATCAGCAGCGTGCCCGCGTCGCGGTCGGTCTTGGCCTGCTCGGCCGCCTCCTCGAGCGAGGTGGCGCCGGTCGCGCTGAGCCCGGGGTGGCAATGCGCGTCGACCAGGCCCGGGACGAGGAAACCCTCGATGGTCTCCGCGCCCGGAACCGGTTCGCTGGTGATGCGGCCATCGGTGATCCACAGGTCGCGCCGCTCGTCGTCCGGCAGCACGACCCCGCGCAGGTGCAGTGCGGTCATTTCTGCGGCGGCAGCTTGAACTTCGACGGGTCGAAGCCCGGCACATCGTTCATCCCGCCACCGAGCGAGCCCAGGTCGGGCATCCCACCGCCGGGCGGCAGCATCGGCATGCCGCCGGGGAAGCCGCCGCGCATCTTGGGCTGGGTGGGGCCGCGCCCGCCCTTCTTACCCTTCTTGCCCTTGCGGCTCTTGCTCCCGCCACCACCGCCGAACCCGAACCGGCCCGCCATCTGCGCCATCATCTTGCGCGCCTCGTAGAACCGGTTGACCAGGTCGTTCACCTCGCGCACGGCCACACCGGAGCCATTCGCGATCCGCAGCCGCCGCGACCCGTTGATGATCTTCGGGTCGGCCCGCTCGGCAGGCGTCATGCCCCGGATGATCGCCTGGAGGCGGTCGAGGTGCTTGTCGTCGACCTGCGCGAGCTGGTCCTTCATCTGGCCGGCGCCGGGCAGCATGCCGAGCAGGTTCCCGATCGGCCCCATCTTGCGGACCGCGAGCATCTGCTCCAGGAAGTCCTCGAGCGTCAGCTGGCCGCTGGTCAGCTTCTCGGCGGCCTTCTGTGCCTGGTCCTGGTCGAACGCCTGCTCGGCCTGCTCGATCAGCGAGAGGACGTCACCCATGCCGAGGATCCGGCTGGCCATCCGGTCGGGGTGGAAGACGTCGAAGTCTTCGAGCTTCTCGCCGTTCGAGGCGAAGAGAATCGGCTGCCCGGTGACCTGCCGGACGGAGAGCGCGGCACCACCGCGAGCGTCACCGTCGAGCTTGGTCAGCACAACGCCTGTGAAGCCGACACCGTCTCGGAAGGCTTCGGCGGTGTTGACCGCGTCCTGACCGATCATCGCGTCGACGACGAACAGGATCTCGTCCGGCGTGACGGCATCGCGGATGTCCGCGGCCTGCTTCATAAGCTCTTCGTCGACGCCGAGACGGCCGGCGGTGTCGACGAGCACGATGTCGTGCTGAGCGTGCTTGGCCTCTTCGATCGCCCGGCGCGCTACATCGACAGGGTCGCCTACGCCGTTGCCAGGCTCCGGGGCAAACGTCGTGACGCCCGCGCGCTCACCGACGACCTGCAGCTGCGTGACGGCGTTAGGACGCTGGAGGTCACACGCTACGAGCAGAGGAGCGTGTCCCTGCTTCTTAAGGTGCATGGCCAGCTTGCCGGCGAGCGTCGTCTTACCAGCACCCTGGAGACCGGCGAGCATGATGACGGTCGGCGGGTTCTTGGCAAGGTTCAGCCGTCGCGTCTCGCCACCGAGGATGGTGACGAGCTCCTCGTTGACGATCTTGATGACCTGCTGAGCCGGGTTGAGCGCCGCGGAGACCTCAGCGCCCTTCGCCCGCTCCTTGACCTTCGCGATGAATTCCTTCACCACGGCGAGCGCGACATCGGCTTCGAGCAGCGCGATCCGGATCTCACGCGCGGTCGCGTCGATGTCCGCGTCGGACAGCTTGCCCTTGCGCGTCAGTGTCTGCAGCGCAGAAGTGAGCCGATCGGAGAGGGTGTCGAACACGGGGTCTGCTCCAGCTGAGTCGTCGGTGCTTAGCCCCGAGGGTAGTCGTATCCGGGTTCCGAGGCCGCACACTCCCCACGCGCGACCTCGGAACCCTTACGGATGGCCCGCCCCTCGAAGGCCAATCGCCGGGGAGTTCGCCAGACCCCCAGTACCGGGCGATCCCGCCTTGCGATGGGTTCGATCTTGTACTGGGCGGCGGCGTTACGGGAGCGTGATGTCCCCTGGATTGCCGTGGGTAGATCTACTCAGGTTCTCGTGGAGCTGCTCGCTGGCGTCGCGCCTATCGGCCCATGTCTCGCTGAGATGCACCACTCGTTTGGCTTCGGCCAGCGTGGATCCCTCGCTCAGCGCGCGGATGCAGTCGACCTGCGAAAAGCCGTTGGCGCGCAGCATCGCGAGCTTGGCCTCGACGTCGTCCAGCCCGCAGGCTTCTTCGAGGAGTCGTGCGTAGTCCTCTTCCCCGATCATCGGCCCTGCGGAGTCCTCTCGTTCGCACGCTTCGCAGCCTGCGCGGCCGCTTTGGCCTTATCAGCGGCTAGGAGGCTGTTGCGGAGCGAGGCGAGCAGTGCGTCGACGCCCGCTTCCTGGACGCCCTCGGTCGGCTGAAGCAGGTCGCTGCCCTCGATCTTGGCCTGGATCAACGTCTCGAGGGCTTCGCGATAGCTGTCGGCGTAGTCGCGCGGCTCGAAGTCGCTGGCGAGCTCGTCGATGAGCGCGACCGCGGCCCTGACCTCGCCGCGGGTGACGGTGATGTCCTCGTACTGGAACGGGAAGTCGGGGGTGCGGATCTCGTCGGGCCAGAGCATGGTGTCGAGCAGCAGCGTCTGGTCGTAGACCCGGAGCGCGCCGAGTGTCTCCTTCTGGCGGAGCGCGACCCTGACGATGCCGACCTTGCCGGACTCCTTGAGCGCCTCGACCAGCAGGACGTAGGGCTTGGTGCCCTGCGGCTCGGGTTCGAGGTAGTAGCTCTTGGTGAAGTAGATCGGGTCGATCTGGTCGAGCGGCACGAACGAGTGGATCTCGATGGTCTCGGCGTTCGGGAGCGGGAGGCTCGCGAAGTCATCCTCGGTGAGCATGACGACGTCACCGCCGGGGACCTGGTAGCCCTTGGCGATGTCCTCGAGCGGGACCTCTTCGTTGTCGAGCTCGCACACTTTGCGGAACTTGATCCGGCCGCCGTCGGTCTTGTGGACCTGGTTGAGCGGGATGCTGTTCTCCTCGGTGGCGCCATAGACCTTGACGGGGATGGCGAATGCCCCGTACCCGATCGTTCCCCTCCACACCGCTCGCATGAACCCAGTTTAGCTCAGGTGTTCGAATCTGGGCTGCTACAAACGGGTGTTGGACGAGACGCTCGAGATCACGCTTTCGAAGGACGGACCGGCTTCGGCCAGGGCTTCACCCGAATAGTGGACGGCTTCCGCGGCTGCTCGGAGGACTTCGGCGAGGACTTCGACCTCGACGGCCGGGGCTTCGGAGAGTGCGGTCGTCTTGGCGGCGTCCATGCGGACGGCGAGTCCGCCGAGGGCCCTGGAGATGGCTCGCTGGGCTTCGAGGACCTGGATGATGACCTTGGCGACGTCCTCGGGGTTGCCGAAGTCTTGGGGCGACTCGGCGCATTTAGCCAGCTCAGCGGCGCTGGCGGCGAGGTGCGTGGCTACTACGGTGGACGGCAGGACGGGCTCGCTTGCGCGCACCATCCGGATCACCGCCCTGACGTCTAGCCGACAAGTGCAGGCACATCTTGCCAGCGCCCGTACCTCAAGTCGCGGCGACACTCCGAGCAGTCCTCGGTACGCACGACCGAATGCCAGCCGCCTCAAACCGCCATGAAACGGCAGCACCTACAAGAGCGCGAGTACGCCCCGGAAACTCAACTTCATACCACCTTTGCGTAGTACCGAACCTCCGCCAGCGAATCCTCCGCAATACCACCCAACTCTGGATCATCAACAAGACCCTCGAGGCAAGAAACCAAACGAGGTCCGACAAGTCCGCGCATCCGTCCAAGGTGCCCCATGCACGTCACCGCCAGGGAACGCAAGTTCGGGTCATTACCCTCCCTCAATTGCTCCAGTAGCAAATCCTCCAACCAAACGCGATCCGGATCATCGTATGTCAATGCGAGGAGCGCACGCGCGGCACGAGGGCCGTCTCCACTCGCAAGATCATTCATCATTTCAGACCGCCACAGCTGATCCGCCGACATGTCACTCATAAGGTGTAATTGCTCCCGACTTTAAAGCGCGCCGCAACGCATTCCTCGCACCTTGCATAGCAGGGCTTTTCGCGAAGTCAGATCGAACATGACCATGAAATACCTCGTTTGTACCACCTGGCGTCTTACAACCACAAGGAGCTGCGGGGTGAGTCCGATCAAGCACGACAACGTCCCCATTGGTGGGATCGATCCCGACTCGACGCGGAGCTGTCGATTTGATCTGGACCGAGTTCTCCAGCGCGCCCTGACCATCGGCGGGCTCCCTGCTGTTGGGACCACGAGAGGTACTTCGCACCTCATTGTTATGTTTACCGCCAGCCTCATAAATTCGATCACCGCAATTGTGAACGAGAACGGGAGTAAGGCCAGCGAGGACATTGTAGGTGTGAACACCGTCAACGGTGAGGTCGAAAACGGGGGCGTTCTGCTGAAAGTGGCGGACCGCCGTAACAACCGAAGGCTGACCATCTGGCGAGTGTAGGTGCTGCCCAGGAGCCAGGTCACCGATCGCGACCCACTTACCGACTTCCTCGGCCCAAACGGGGTGCCAGTCGGTGGCGGTGACCTTGCCGAACCCGCCATCGGCCTCCACGGTGATTTCGGTGCGCTCGTCCTCATCAGCATGAATGAGCGTACCGACTACCTCGTGCCGCTCAACCCCTCCTGTCTCAGGGTTCGTCGACAGGACGAAATCGCCGATCTTGACCTGCTCGATGGGCTTAGCAGTGCCGTCCGCCATCGCAACCAAAGTCCCAGCAACGAAGCTGTGCAGAGCACAGCTCGTGGCGCCACCACCGCCGCGTTCGGCCGCGCTCGCGGCCTTCGCCTCCTCGGCAGCCTTAGCCGCTTGGGCCGCAGCGCGCTCGGCATCAACAGCCATCCGCTCGGCCGCCATGCCGGCTTTTTGTGCGTCGACCAGCACACGCTCGGTATCGACGATGACCTTCTCGGCCTTGGCCACTTCCTTGCCGAAGGTGACCAGGGCCTTGGCGCCCTTCCAGAAGTCGGCGATGATCTCGCCGGTCTTCAGGACCTTGCCCCACGGGATCAGGTTGACGACCGTCCGAATGCAGGCGCCGACCGCGCCATGTGACAGACAATCCTTGATGTCGTCCCAGCCGATTAGCCCCTTTATGAGGTCACCGGCCGCATCGATGAAGACATCCCATTTCGTCTTCTTCACCAGTGCTTGGGCGTCGCGGTACGCCGCAGTGTTCACATTGTGGTCTTTGATGTACTTGTCCTGCGCGGCCTTACCTGCCGCAGTCCCAGCCGCGTCGCCCGGGTTGGGATGGCACTGGTAGGTACAGCTGGGCGAAGCACCTGGCGGGCAGTAGAGACCGTCCTCGCCCATGTGATGGCAGGTCGACATACCACTCGGGTCGGTCAGAGAAACCGGTGAGTTGCCCGCATAGGCGTAGGCGTTCCACTCCTGCGGAACCTCCGCGTTGAGCAACGGGTCCGCTTTGGTGAAGCGGCCTGTGGACGGGTCGTAATCACGCGCCCCAAGGTGGGTGAGACCAGTCGTGTCCTGGTAACCGCCTACGAAGCCGTGCTTGTCCGGCCAACCCGGTGGGACCGCGTCGCGGGAATTACCGAATGGGTCGGTGAAGCGCTGAGTGACCTGCAGCGTTCCCGCGGTGATCGACATGCCGTTCGTGCCGTGGTGGTCACTGAGCATCCACTTCAGGCCGGTCGATCCCACTCGCTCGGCGACCAAACCGCCGCCGTGTGTGTAGAAGCGGGTCGCCGTGACACCCGTTGTGCCGGCGGTCTGGAACAGCTCCAGGTCACCGATGGACAATGTCGCGCCGGTCGGATCGTGCGAGATCAGCCGTGAGCCGTCGGCGTCGTAGACATACGTGCTCGCGCCTGTCTTGTCCGTCTCGCCGGCCGTTTGCCCTTCGGAGGTGTAACTGAACGTTTGAGTGTCTCCGCCGACGTTCCTCGTACGCGTCGAACCAACCTCGTCGTACGTGTAGCTGCTGGTCGAGGTGCCGTTCGGGCCGCTCGTGTCGACCTTCTGCAGTGCGTGCGGGCGAACAGACGACGCCCCGGATGCGGGGTAGGTGTACTTGCTGGTCACATCACCAGCGGGCTTGTGCTCGACCTGCTTCGTGCGGTTGCCGATCGGGTCGAACTCGTAGCTGTTCCAGTACGGTGCCGCTCCGCCCAGCGTCTTTGCCGACTTCGCGGTCGCGCAGTCGCCGGACGACGGCGTCCACGCCTCCGTCATCCGCTGGAGGTAGTCGTAGTCGAAGCACTGGACGTCCGTCTTGCCGCCGCTCGGGGTGTCCGCGATCTTCCGGACCGTGCCGGCCGGATCGTAGGTATACGTCCGCTTGGTCAGCTCGGACCCGACCTGGGTCGCCTTGATAACGGTGGTCGTCTGTGCCCGCCGCGTTACCTCGTCGTAAGTCTGGGTCAGGCCTATGTTCGCCGACGAAGTGGCACCGTCGAGCTGGAGCCGGGACATCTCGTTGTACGAGGTGTAATCGCTCTGCGAGACCAAATTCGTGATGACCCCGTTGGAGTCGATCGCGTAGCTCGTCGACGGCAGCCCGAGATCCGTGTAGGTGTGCATGATGTGTTCGGCAGGCAGGTTCCCTGCCTTCGGGCTGCCCTGGTCGACTATCGCGCCGGTCGAGCTGTACCGCGTCGTGAACTCGTAGGTGCCTTGCAGCGGGCCCTCTTTCGCGGGGATGTCCACCGCAGTCTTGGTCGGCCTACTGTAGCTGTCATAGTTGACGACTCGCTTGGTGTACGCGTTCTGACCGTCCCACCGAGTCGACGACGTGAGCAAGCCGAGTCCGCGCGGCAACGTGTCGTAGGTCCAAGTGGCCAACGTCGGGCCGGACTCCGAACCCTCGGTTTGCTTGACCTTTCTGCCCAGCGCGTCGTACTGGACGATAAGCTTCTTGCCACGAGCGTCGGTCGTCGACGTCAGCTGGCCTGCCTTGTCATAGCTGAACGTCGACGTGCCCGCGTCCGGGTCGGTCTGCGAGATCTTCCGCCCACGCAGGTCGTACGTGTCGGTCCAAACGTTGCCTGCGGAATCGGTCATTCCCGTCATCGCACCGGCGGCGTTGTATGTGTAGCTGGACACGTCGGCCGGGTTGGCACCGCCTGGCGTGAAGCCGTTCTTGTATTGTAACCGTTGTACAGGCTGGCCCTGCACGTCGGTCACCACGGTGGACGGCGACGCGCCCGCCGGCGGGATGGTGGTGGTGCGATCGCCTTCATAGATGGTGCTCGTCCGCCACTGCTCGACCGCTTTGGACTTCAAGATCGAGGCTGTCGTCCTGCCCCTGCTGTCGTATTCGGTGACCGTCTGGTTAGGAACGGTGTTGTCCGCAGCCGCGACCAGCGTTCCGTTCGGACCGGAGTCGGCATTGAAGAAGGCGCCGTTGGTCTTGAACGGCAGACCTCGGGAGTCGTAAAGGGTGTCGGTGAGCACCCGGCCGCCGCCGTGCGCCGGGACCTGAACCTGGCGCGACCGGCCGAGTCCGTCGTAGATCGTGTACGAGTCGGTGTACGCCCCGTTGTCCTGCAACGACTTCGTCCGCACCGTGGTCGGTGTCTTCAGGCTCAGCGTGTACTCGAACGTCGCGGTGGCCGAATCACCTCCGGCCTTATTTCGGCCGGGGTTCCACACCGCAGTCTTCCGCCCGAGCGCGTCGTACTCGACGTCGGTGCGCACATTGTTCACGTCCACCGACGACGTCGGGTTGCCGCGCGATGGTTCCAAAGTGGTGGTCGACACCCAGTTAAACGTGTTGGTGGTCTTCGTGCCGGTCACCGGCCCGCCGGACGACGGGATGAATTCGGTCTTGATGGTCTTGTCGAAGACGTCGGTAGACAGCACCTCACGGCCGTATGCGTCGTACTCGTTCTTCGAAGTCGTCACGAAATGCTTGCCTGCGCTGTCCCAGCTGTCCAGCGTCCGGGTTTCGGTAATGTCTCCAGCTTCCGGCGGTGCGCCGAATTCGTTGTGGTCGTAGGAGACCTGGACATCGGTGATGCTGTTCTGGGCATTCGCCTCGTGGTCGCAGGTGCCCGCGAACATGTAGCTCTCGTCAGACCGGTCGAACATGCCGTTGTCGTTGGCCACATAGGTGGTTTTGGTACAGGTGTCGTCCGCGCCGGTACTCGTATCGCCGCGGTCTTCCTGTTCGATGGCCATGCCGTCGTCGTTGAACTTCCGGTTCACCTGCGTGCGACGGTAGGTCTTGCCATCCGAAAGCAATGTCCGGCCGTGCACTGAGCCGACATTGATCATGTACGCCTTGAGCAGATCGTCCGAGCTGGTGGCGGTCGGACCACGTAGCCACGGGTCGTTGATGGACGACGAATCGACAGTCTTGCCGTCCGGCAAATAGGTCCGAGACTCACGGACGAAGCCCTGCAGCGGATCCTCGTCCACAATGGACCCGCCGTCGGAATCTTTTACCGATGCCGGCCTGGTCCCGTTCGGCAGATGGTCACCATCCATGCCACGCAGATACAGCGACTCGTTGACCGTACGAACCGTGTTGGGTGCGCCTATCGAAGTGCGCACGAGGTTGTAACCCCGCCATTGTCCCCAGGTCTTGCGATCGTCCGGCGTGAACTGGCCTTCGTCGTAGTGCCAAGCCGCGTCGCCGACATAGTCGTAGTGCGTCACCACCGGTTCCGAGCCGCCGGTCAGGTCTTCTTCGGTGACATCGGTGACGACGTACTTGTGAAACCAGTCAAGTACTGGATCCTTCGCCGCCGGAGGGCTCCAATACGAGGCATAGCAACGCATGGTGTCCGTCTCCGGCGAGTCGGGTATCCGCTCGTTCGCGACGCAGTCGGGCGCCGAGTAGGCGATGGTGACCCGGCCGCCGGTCTCGGTCCTGATCTCCTTCATCCGGCTTCGAGTGAGTGGCGTGTACTTGTCGCCGACGGTGTCGACCCGGTTCGGGAAGACGTATCGGTCAAAGGTGGTCGGCGGCATCGTGATCGACTTGTCGCCGTTCTTACCGGTGTGCGTGATCGAAGTCAGCCAGAGCGCGGGCGGCATCGCGTCGCCCGATCCGGGATAGTCCTGCTTGAAATCCCATTGATCGACATCGACCGGCTTGCCTGCCGCGAAGTACTGGCTGTGCATTGCGACCAAGCGCTTCCGGGTGAAGAACGCGGGCGCACCATAGTCACAGGGCTTGCCTTCAGCGCAGATCTGGTCGAAAGGAACGTCCGGCCATGCGTTCGCGGTGTCAGCGGTCAGCTTGTCCGGCTCACAGGCGAAGGTATCCGTGGGAATACAACGCTCAGCGGTGTCGAAGGTGACCTGGTTGGTCGGCCCACTGCCATAGACGCTGTCGTTGGCCAGCCGGAGCCCATACTCGACCCGCAGCGGGTAGCCGCCGGCGGTGTAAACCGTGCCAGCGGTGGTGACGTTGCGGTTGAGGCCGTAGTAGTTCAGTTCTGGCTGGTAGTAGTAGGCGCTGGCGTTGCCATGCGAATCCACCATGTAGTCGAGATTCCAGCGCCACGCCTGCTGGCACCAAGAGCCAGCGAAGTTGTTCGCCTTGTAGCAGTCTTCGCCGTCATTGTTTCCGAAGACCGGGACGGTCCATGTGGACTCGGTCTCGGGCTTGCCATCGGTCCAGCCGGGAGGACGGTTGAGCCCGAAGAAGTACTGCGTGCCATCACCGGTCGTGACCTTCCAGTGCTGGCCGTGTGAAGCGCCGTTTTCGGCGCCAGTGAGCAGCTCGACCTTCGAGCCGTCATCCTGTTTGGGC
This sequence comes from Amycolatopsis xylanica, assembly GCF_900107045.1. Taxonomy (GTDB): domain Bacteria; phylum Actinomycetota; class Actinomycetes; order Mycobacteriales; family Pseudonocardiaceae; genus Amycolatopsis; species Amycolatopsis xylanica. The sequence goes on along the minus strand of NZ_FNON01000010.1, from coordinate 250,234 downwards.
CTCCACAACTTGTCGTCGACCTTGATGAGCTCGGTCGACTTGCCACCGAGCGAAAGCGTCGCGTTGTCGATGCCCCAGCACTGGTCACCGGTCTTGGTCTTGCCGTTGTTCCCGTCGAGATCCTCGCTACACGGTTTGTAGTGCCGTTCGACGAAACCGCCAGGTGTGAAGTTCCAGCCATCCCCGACCCATGATGTCTGGTTGTTCGTTCCCGACGTCAGACCATCCACACTGGACGATGAGTAGGCCAGTCCGAGATTCGGCCCGTCACCACTCGGCGATTTCGTCACGGAGAACGGGTAGCCGTAGGAGAAGTCTCCCGATGAACCGCCGCTTGACCACGAACCCGCCGCGGCGATCGGGGGCGCTGTCGGTGTGCCCGACGAACCGGACGAGCCCGCTGCCGCGGCCAGCACCCGGGTCTGCTGAGCGCTCGCCGTTATGCCCTGTGCCTGCGCCGGGAACACGATGTCGGCACCGACCTCGCGCCTGCCGCCATCGTTCACCGAGTTCTCGATCGGCGTCCGCACGCGGCATTCCGCCTTGGCAGGCGTGGTCAGCGCACAGGCCGGCAGCTCGAACATGCGCAGCCGGTCGGCCCAGCCCGCGCCGAACGCGCCGGCGAACGTGCTGTAGTCGAGTCCGACGTGGACTGGGTCGGCTCCGGACCCGGTCACCGTGAGCAGCACGCCATGCAGGCCGAGCGCGTTCGCCGCGTTGTGGTCGGTGACGTGCACATGCACCTTGGACGCGGTCCTCGCCTGCGTGTCCTTGGACGGCGCCACGCGGACCGGTGTACCACTCGGTTGCACACCGGCTCGCTGTTTGGCGTCAGCGCCGGCGGGCGGCACATCGACGTCACTGTCCGAAGCCGGCGGCCAAATCGGCTTCGGCAGCGGCTGGGTCTTCACGTCGATGTCCGGGACCTGTTTCGCAGGCACGGGCTTGACCGGGATGCTGGGATCCTTCTGTCCTGGAGGCAACGTCCAGCCAGTAGTGCCGACCGTCGCTGCGACCGCGGTCCCACCCGACGCGAGCATGACCGCGACCACGGCGATGGCGGTGGCTCTGGAGAAACGGCCCATCCGGGCCCACCTGGCACCAGCACGCATAAGAAACCTGCCTAAATGTCCGAGACGGGGAAGAAAGTCAGGGGTGGTCGACGATCGCGTCGGCGTTGATGTGCTGCGCGTCGAGCACACCGCTGTACAGCCGGACGCCACGCAGATCGCCGTACCAGAAGTCGGCGTGATAACCGTTCCATTCACCACTGCCGAGGAACAGGTCTTCGAGTGCGCTCGCGCCGTTCCAGCCGGTCACACCGGTCAGGCAGGTGGGCGCGTACTGATAGGAATCGGTTGCCGCGTAAAGGCAGGCGGTATGAGTGATGGCGTCGTAGGTGCCGGTCAGGTGAGTCCAGACATTGGACTCGGCGTCCACGTCCGACACCGAGAATTTGCCGAGCGGGTTCGCCTGTGTCGCACTCGGATCGGTGACCAGCCAGCTCCACCGGGGGTGCCATACCCCGTTCGAGTCGGTGATTCCGCGGTAGCCGAGCATGTAAGGCGAGAACTGCGGGGAGTTCACACCCACCGCGGCCCTACCCGGCTTGTCGACACCGGAAGGATTCTTGGCTGGATCGGCCTGTTTCGCAGCCGCGATGTCGGCGTCAGTCCAAGCGTGCTTCACCCACGCCTCGACGGTGAAGCTCCGGTCGCTGCGGAGGTTCTGTGGACGCGGTCCCTCGATCTGTCCGCTTGCGTCCTTGCCGAACCGGGCGACAGGGGCACCGTCTGAATCAGTGGTCATGGTGACGGCGCCGGAGGACACACCGGAAGCCCCACTGACCTTGTCCAGTGTGGAACCGTCGAGCTGGTAGTTCGCCCGCAGTACTGCCGAGTTGGCAAGCCCGGCGATCTCGTCCGCGGGCAACGTGCGATCCCAGACCTGCACCTGGTCGATGCTGCCGCGGAAGAACGCGTCCGGCAGGCCCCGAGCGCGAATCTGCCCGATGGTGAACCCACCCGTCGCGTTCCAGACACTGCCCGCGGGGATGGCGATCTGGCCTTCGAGCACGCCGTTGACGTAAAGGAGGATCTTGCTTGTCGAAGCGTCGTAAACACCCGTGAGATGGGTCCAGACACCCGCTTGAGGAATGCTGGTCGAGGCGGTCCATCGATAGGTGTCCGCGTCTGTGTCGGCCGAGGGCATGCCCATGATCCATCGGTTCGAATCATGGGAATAGCGGAGCTGGAACCCGCTGGCGTGGGAGCCCTCCTGCCCGAAGACCGCGTAATAGCCGTCGGTGTCGGACAGCTTCGCCCAGGCGGAAACCGTGAAGCTCTGCGCGGTGTCGACGACGGGGTTCTTGGAGCGAGCTCCCGCGGATCCGGTCACCGAGATGCCCTGCCCCGAAGACTGGCCGACGCTGCTGTCGGTCGCGGACTGGCCTGACGCATTGGTATAGCCTGGCGTGTAGGTCACGCCGTTGCCGAATGTCAACGTTTCATCCGTGCCGGTCGCATCCGTGGTCACACCATCCACCGTGTACTCACGAATCGCTGAAAGGCCGGTTGGGACGCCATTGTGGGTATAGAGCGTGTTCACATCGGCCGCTGGCAATGCGCGATCGAACACCGCGATCTCGTCCAACGCGCCTTTGAGCAGATAGCCACGTGACCCGCTCACCTTGGCACCGCCGAGCACCAACGGGCCACTGCTGTTCCACGTTGTCGCCGCGACCGTCGATTGTGCTTGTCCGTTCACGTAGAGACTCGCCGTGTGCGCTCCGGCGTCGTAGACAGCGGTGAGGTGTGTCCACGCATTTGCCGTCGCAGGCGCCGCGGACAGCGCTGACGCGGTCTGCGGGTTGGCAGTGTCGGCGCTGCTGACGCTGAATGCCCATTTACCTGTTTCCAGATACTGGACGACAAAGCCACTGGTCTGGCCGCCGTCTTGTGACAGCACAGCGCGGCGGCCAGTGAGATCCGCCGGGTTCACCCAGGCCGAGACAGAGAACGAAGCGGTGGTGTCGAGCACTCGGGCGCTGGTGGCGAAGTAGTCACCTGCTTGGCTGGTCAAGGTCGCTGCCTGGCCGAGCTTACCCGCGCCGAAGTTGCCCATTCCTTGTCCCGCGTAGCGCAGCCCAGTCGCCTGCGAGGTTCCGGTGCCTTCGAGCTGCCATGAGGCGACCGGAGCCGACGCGTCTTTCACGTTGAACGTGTAGTCGGTGCGGCTCGAAGCAGTCGCCGCGCGGTTGCACGACCAGACACTCAGCACGTGGGGACCTTTGGACTGCGGTGCGATCGCGGTCGTGGCGGGGCCGTTGAACGCCACGGGCTTCACTGTGCCCGGCTCAGTGCCATTGCAGGCAGGCGAGGCGGTGTTGTCCAGCTTCCAGACGTAGTGGCCGACCGTGGTCGGCGAGTTCGCGACGCTGAAGGTGAAGTCGCCTGGCCTGCCGGGACCGCCGCCGAACGTACCCGAAGGGTAGGTCTGCGAAGCGACGGCCGGTTTCGCGGGCGCACTCAGCTCGACCTCGACCTCACAGCCTGCCGACCACGCGGTTTCCTTGCCGTCGGTGGTATGCACGTCCCAGGAGTAAAATCCATCCGCGTTCATCAGCGACTGCGGCAGGGTCGCCACCGCGTTCCGGTTGTTCGTGTCCTCATCGCTCAGGACGTTGTCGACACCCGTCTCGTTCCCGTCCCACGTGTACTTACCGGTACTGACAAGTCCTTTGTACACACGGAATCCGGCGTAAAGCTCGTAGCCATCCGGGTCGGAGACGTTCGCCTTCGCCACGTAGGCCGTACTGATGCGGCCGAGTACGGGGCGAGACGCGCCTCTGACACAGCGAAAGCCTTGGCTGCCATTGAAGAGCTGCAAGTTGGCCGGCTTGTTGGGTGGAGAGTTGTAGGTGACCGTGAATCCGACATCCGTGGTGTAGCGCTTCCAGCTGTGCAGGTCGTTTTCGTTCGGTGCGACGATGCCGAAGGTGAACGCCGATTCCCCGTTGTTCACGAGAGAGGCGATCGTCGGAGTGACCACGAAACTGACATTGCTGGAGCAACCGTCGACTGTGCCTAGGGTTTCCCCCCAGCCCGGGCCGCTGTTGAAGGCCATCCCGGAGTCGATGCCGTTCGCCAGCACGACGTTGTTCGCGGGCCCGCAAGTCTCCGAATTGATGACATTCAGGTTCAGCACCGCGTCGTAGATCAGGGTGCCTTCCAGCCCGCTCAGTCCCAGCTCGACGAAAGACCGCGCGGTGACGAGGTGCGAACCGTGGCAGTTCGTGCGCGTGTCATTGACATAGCCCGCGCGCAGCTGATCGTCGTTGTCCCACTGCACGTCGCCCGGCGTTTTGCCACTACCACACGCGTACTGGACCAGGTAATGATTCCGATTACAGGAGGTGCAGTAGTTGTCGTGCCATTCCGGGTCCACATATACGGGGAACACCGTATCGGCTCCGGCGAACATGGTCTGGTCTGGACTGAGGGTGAGCTTGGTGCCCGAGAGCTCCTCACCGACCGGTGCTCGGCGACCACCGGGAGCGGGCCCGCGCAGGAAGTTGTGGTTTGCCGCGTCCGTGCCCGACGAGTCCCACATGATCGCGGGTGGCGCGGTGAACTTTTCGGTGCCCGCCGTGTCACGTACGTGCAAGGTTCCATCGGCGTCCTTGGTCACGGTGCCCTGCCGCACCGGGATGGTGAAGCCGAGTTTCGCGAGGGCAGGATTCTTGGCGGCTTCGGCCGTCTTGACCACGACAACCTCATGCACGGTGTCGATGTCGACTTCGAGCTTGAGATCGACGCCCGGAAGGATTTCGGGGTAAGTGGCGGTCGATCCGGTCACGACGGCGGCAGGCAACGCACCCGGCCAATCGAATCCGGTCGCCGTGCCGTCCTGAGTCAAGCTGAGGAGAGGTTGCGCGTTCGCGGACTTGGCCGAACCGGAACGGCCCCGAGACAACGTGATGTCCGTTGTGGCGGCCTTGGGCGCGAGCACTCCCGCGTCGGTCTGCACCAAGGTTGAGTCCGGCCGGACCCAGGTGCCGTTCTGCTTGACCCGAACCGGTCGCGTGTGCCGGGTCCTGGTGAACGAGCCATTCGGGTTCGCGACGGTCTCGTCCGTCTCGGTGGTCTGGTCCATCACCCGAACGGATTTTTGGCTCTGCTTGGCGAACTTCGACGCAGTCACCGAATCAGGCGCGACGTCTGGAACCGCGGCCGCCGCGACATCCTGACCTGGAAAGGCCGTGGCCGGGAGAACCCCGAACGCCACGGCCAGCACAACGAGAAGCACGCCGAGTCTGGATCTCGAGCAGCATGAACGCATGCCAGAAGGCATCGGAAGTTCCCCCCATCACCTGCGGTCACAAGACCTGACCACAACCAGGCAGAACAATTGTCGCCAAGGTCAAGTAAAGAAAGCAGCCAAACGGGTTAACCAGGAGGAGACATCACCCACACTGGGATGAACCGGACAAAATACGACAGGTTTTCCACTGGCGTGTAACCCAGATCACCGATGGAGCCCGAACTGCAATTTGCACTACCTCGGCCGAATGGGCGAGCTATTTGATGCCCGCGTCCTTGACCGCGGTCAGCCGGTATTGGGTCCCGTTGTGAATGACGACGATGGTCGCTTCCTTCACGTCCGGTCCGGCGACGGCCTGGAAGCCCGAGCGGCCGGTCGAAGAGTAGATGAACGCGTTGACGTCGGGCCTGGGCAGGCCGACCGTTCCCCCGCCGACGACCACGCCGTCCGGTGAGACCATGAGCACGCACTTGGCCTGCTCACCCTTGATCATGGCCCAGCCGTTGATCTGCTTGTCACCGGCGATCGGGGCGGTGTCCACCGCGCCCGCGGTGTTGTTGCCGCCGTCCGGACCGGGCAGCCCGGTGGTCTTCGAGAGGTCGAGTTTCGAGCCGAGCTCGGGGCCGCCGGCGCCGCAGCCGAGCGTGAAGTCGTCGTTGAACGGGTAGATCTTCATCGTGCGTTCCTGCTCGAGGAAGTCCGAGGAGGCCCACATCTGCCCGATGACCGTCTTGGCTCCGGTCAGCATCGCGACCGCGAACACCGGCTGGTAGGCGTACCGCTCGCGGGTTCGCCCGGCGGCCGTGTTGCCGACGGCGAAGACGGTGAGCGCGATGATCAGGGACAACGCGACGGGGCGTGTCCGGATCGCGCGGGGGCCGCGGGTGATGAGCAAGACGACCAACGCGCAGACGCCCAGCAGCGCGATGCCGACGTAACGCAGCTCAAGGCCTTCCGAAGCCTTGAAACCGCCACGGCTCAGGCCGATCATGGCGCTGTTGAGCAAGATCTGCGTGGCGAGGCCGAACCAGCCCGCCACCTCGCCGAGCGGCGCGGGTGCCTTGTCGAGGCTGTGAAGGTCCGGCTCGGCCGGAGGACTGCTCAACCGCTCGCGGATGGCGGGGCCTGCCAGCACGGCCAGCAGGCCGATGGTCATCGCGCCCGCCAGATACGCCAGATCGGGTGAGCCGAGCGACCAAACCTGGCCGAGTGCGCTGGTCATCGCGCCGAGATAGGTGTCGGCGCCGACGACACTGGGCTTGGGGAAGGCGGGCGGCCACGGGGCGAGGCGCCACACAGCGAAAACGAGCAGGCCGAACCCGAGCGGAGTGGCGATCTTCCATTTCGGGTCGCGGCGGAGCCAGAAGACGACGGCCAGTGCGATCCACACCGGGAAGGCGACACCATGGCCGAGGCTGCCGAACGCGGCGAGCAGCACGGCCGGGATGAGCCGCCCGCGGTGCGCGCAGGCCAGCGCGGCAACCGCGGGCGCCAAGCCGAGCAGCCATTGCACGCCCATCATGCCGTCGCCGAAGTACTCGGTGGTCGCCGAAGAGAAGACGAGGGCGGACAGGCCGGCGAGCACGCCCAGCCTGCGCAGGCCGCCGAATCTCGGCGGCAGCATGCTCACGAGCGAAGCGAACATGCCGAGCGCGAGCACCCAGCTGAACAGGCCGAGCGGCGTCGACGAGCCGTCGAACAGCTTCGCGTCCAGCCAGAAAACGATGCCGACCAGCACGATCGGGTGCTCGTGATACAGATGCAGCAGCTTGTCGAGTTCGAGAGTGCCGTTCTGGTTGGCCGTCAGGCCCAGCACGGACCAATAGTCCCTGGTCGGCAATCGCGGTGCGCGGAGGATCTCGGCCAGCGTGAGCAGGATGGGCAGGGCGACAAGGGCCCACATCGCCCACTTGGGCGCGGACGCCACAAGTCGTTGACGAACACCGGGCGCCGGCTTCGGCGTCTCCGGCACATCGAGCACGAGCTGATCGCCGTGCTGAGAGATCTCAGACATCCCCACCCCTTTGAGCTGCGGCTTACAAACTACCTAACGCGCAGGTGAGAGGTCTCCGAAGGCACCTGCTTGCGGTCTAGACCTGTCCGACCGGGTCGGCTACTTTGGGGAAGATCGCAGTGACAACTGCGCCAGGAGCGGGACGGTCAGCGTGCGTCGGGGGACGCCCACGTCCCGCCTTCACCAGGGGGATTCACCGTGTCCAAGACACCCCTGCGCGGGGTGACGCGGCTCTTCGCCGTGGTCGCCGCCGCGCTGACCATCGGTGCGCTCGTCAGCCCGGTCGCGAGCGCCGTGCCCATCAAGCTCGTGCTCACGGCCTCGGTCGCCGACGAAACCAGGCTCGTCGACAAGCCCTTCGAGATCACACTGACGGTCACCAACAAGACCGACCAGGCGATGAACGGGGTCAAGGCCAACATTTCGAAGGTTTCGGGGTCATCGGTCAGCGTCACTGACTGGAATGGCCTGGCGAACACGAAGCCGGGCGACCCCGGGGTCACCATCGACGCGGGCGCCACGCGAACTTTTACCCTCGTCGCGAAGATCTATACCTGGAATGGCACGCCTCGAGTGCAGTTCAAAGCCACCATCTCGACGTTCGACCAGCAGCCGGCCGACCTGACGATTCCGTTCGTCGACCCGACCACGACGAGCGGGAACATCACCGGAGTCGTCTACGGCGACAGCAATGGGAATGGGGAGTTCGACGAGGGCGAAGGGCTCGCCGACGCGAAGGTCGGCGTTTTCGCGCCGGATGAGCAGCAGACGGTCACGGACTCGGACGGGTGGTTCACCTTCACCGACGTGCCCGCTCGGCGTTACTCGCTGTCCGTGCGAGATGTGCCTGGCGGCTGGGTGCTGACCAATGGCTACTTCTACGCCGATGTGGACGGTGATGAGGACGCGGACGTCAACATCCGGACAGTACGGCCGCTCTCGGACCGGCTGCGAGTCGAGGCTTCGATGGATCGCGATGTTTACGAGCCCGGCGACGCTGCTCATGTCAGCTTCACTCTCACCAACACCGGCGATGCGCCGCTGACCGGTATCGAAGGCTGGTGTGATCGCGTTGGTGACAGCCAGAATCACATCGCGGGCTGGAAGTCGTGGTCTGACCTGGTCTACCCGGCGAAGGTTGACCTCGCTCCCGGTGAAAGTCGCACCTTCACCGAGGTCGGCACGGTCCCGCAGGTCTCGAACCAGTACGGCGGATTCTTCGTGGCATGTGATTTCGGGCCTGAAGGTGGCGAGGAAGACGGGTTCCCCGCCATTACCTTGTGGGGCAAGGTGCCCGGTGCTCCCGGCGACACCAGCGGGTGGATCTACCACGACGACAATCACAATTCGCAGCAGGAGCCCGGTGAGGCCATCGCCGACACCGCGGTCGAACTGGTCAACGACGCCGATGAGGTCGTCGCGACCGGGACGACCGACGCCGACGGCCACATCGCATTTGCCGCTGTGGCGGCTGGGCGGTACAAGCTGGTCGTCGACGGCTGGGTTCCCGAATACGCGGATGGCTTCCAGATTCAGGCGGGCACTTGCCAAAGCTGCGCCTGGGAATGGTCGCTGGTCTACAAAGCAGCCTGACAAAGTCGCGGCCCGGCGAATCGCCGGGCCGCGGTTCAGGAAGCCGCGTTGAGCACGGCTTCGGTCACGCGGTCGCGCCAGGCCGAGTCGACGCGGCCCGTGCGCGGGGCGATCGCGAACGAGTCGACGACCGCGCCGCCGAGTGTGGCCGCCTTGGCCCAGCGGACCTCGGCCTCGCAGCGGCGCAGGGCGCCCGCGACGCGGAAGAGGAGGCCGATGCGGTCGGCCGCGCGCAGTTCCAAGACCACTGTGTCCGAGCCGCTGGTCTCGTCGTCGAACCACAGGACCTTGGCCGGGGCGGGCTCCTGAGGAGTCGCGTAGTCGCGTTCCTTGGCCGCGATCCGTTGGGTCAAGGGCAAAGTGCCCGCGACCGCGCGAGCGAACTGCTCCCGCAGGAGCGTTGTGTCCGGGAGGGAGCCGAACTTCGGGGATGCGGTGAAGACGCCCGCGCGGCCGCCGTCGTGGCTGCGGAGGATCGCCGTGTGGACCTCGAGGGAGTGCAACGCCAACACTCCCGCCGCGGGGGCGAGGAGTTCGCTGCGGCCGGGGACCGCCAAGACGACCGTGACGACCTTGCCCTCGGCGGAGATCTGGACTTCGCCGTGGCCCGAGGAGACCGCCTTGGCTACTAGGTCGCGCTGCTGGTCGGTCAGGGGGTCGGGGACGCTCAAACCCTTGCCGTGCATGGCGTGTGAGCAGCTGGAGACCAGGTCAGCCAGCAGGCGGGCCTTCCAATCCGTCCAGACGCCGGGGCCGGTGGCGAGGGAATCCGCGGTCGTCAAGGCGTGCAGCAACTCGAGCAGGATCGGGTCGTTGTCGAGGGTCTTGACGATGCGGGTGACCGTGGCCGGGTCCGAGATGTCGCGGCGGGTCGCGGTGTGGGGTAACAGCAAATGGTGTCGGACCATTGCGGACACCAAGGCCGCGTCCTCTGTGGACAGACCGAGCCGGGCAGCCACTTGAAGGGAGATGGCCGCGCCGAGTTCGGAATGGTCGGCTTCGCGGCCCTTGCCGATGTCGTGGAGCAGGGCTCCGATCAACAGCAGGTCCGGTCGGGACACCGTGGTGGTCAAGCGGGATGCCTCGACGGCTGCCCGGACCAGGTGCCGGTCGACCGTCCAGGAATGGACCGGTGAGCGGGGTGGGAGGTCGCGAACGGCTCCCCATTCGGGGAACAGGCGGGCCCACAGACCGGTGCGGTCCAAGGCTTCGACCGCGTCGACCAGGCCTTCGCCGGCGCCAAGCAGCTCGACCAGTGAGTTGCGGGCGTCGGCGGGCCAAGGGGCTCGGAGTTCGGGGGCCGAGTCGGCCAAGGTGCGGAGGGTGCCGTGGGAAATGGGCTTGCCGGTGCGGGCCGAGGCCGCGGCGACGCGGAGCAACAAGGCTGGGTCTTTGGCCGGGACGACGTCTCGGGCGAGGGCCACCTCGTTGCCGTGGAGGACCACGCCTTCGTCCAACGGGGTTCGGGCGGGGCGGCGGCCGAAGCGGGACCTGGGGGCTTCCTCCGTCGACCTCAAGGCGACGTCGACCGCGTAGCCGACCGCGCGGCCGGCGCCAGAAAGCTTTCGGGCCAAGGAAAAGCGGTCGCCGAGGTCCAATTCGGACGCTACGAGGTCGGCTTCCGCGGCTCCGAGGATGTCGCGGTCGCGGCGGAGCTCGCGGCGCATCTCGGTGCGGACGTCGAGCAGTAACTCCTTGGCGGCGCGGAGTTCTTCGCTGAGGCGGTCGGTCAGCTGGGCCAGAGCCAATGCTTCGAGCACGCCGATGTCGCGGAGGCCTCCCCTGCCGTACTTGAGGTCGGGCTCCGCGGACTGGGCGATCTCGCCGCTGCGCTGCCAGCGCAGGCGGATCGATTCCGCCAAGGAGGGTAAGACTTTGCGGGCCGTGCGGCGCCATTGGTCGCGGGCCGCCGACGCGAGACGATCGGTCAACCCCGCGTCGCCCGCTATGTGGCGGGCGTCCAACAACCCCACTGCGGTGCGCAGGTCTTCGGAGGCGACTTTCAGTGCTTCGCCGGGGGTTCTGACCGAGTGGTCGAGGCCGACGCGCGCGTCCCACAGTGGGTACCAGAGCGCGTCGGCCACCTTGGCCACGTCGGGGTTTCCGTTGTGCAGCAAGACCAAGTCAAGGTCTGAGAAGGGTACTAACTCTCGTCTGCCGAGACCGCCGACGGCGACCAGCGCGACACCCGGTTCCGCGGTGTCGACGCCGGCCGCCGTGGCGCCCTTGCTCAGCCAGAACTCGTAAAGGTCGACCAGGGCGGCGCGCAGTGCCGCCGCGCCCAGTCGTCCGTGCCTGCCCTCGAGCAGCCGCTCGGTGGCCTTGACCAGCTCTCCCCCGTCGACCACGGCTACAGTGCGTCCGTCCCGCGTTCGCCGGTCCGGACCCTGATCACCGTGTCGACCGGGGTCACCCACAGCTTCCCGTCGCCGATCTTGCCGGTGTGCGCGGCCGTGATGATCGCGTCCAGCACCTTCTCGACGTTGGTGTCGTCCGTGACGACCTCGATGCGGAGCTTGGCCACGAAGTCGACCGAGTACTCGGCGCCGCGGTAGACCTCGGTGTGGCCCTTCTGCCTGCCGTAGCCCTGCACTTCGCTGACCGTCATGCCCAGCACGCCGAGCTGCTCCAGCGCCGAGCGGATGTCGTCGAGTGTGAACGGCTTGACGATGGCGGTGATGAGCTTCACGCCTTGCTCCCCTCAAGAGAAACGGACTTGACCGGAATAGTGCTCGGCGTGCTGTGGCCGCCGCCACCCGAGCCGGTGAAGTCGTAGGCGCTTTCCGCGTGCAGCGCCTCGTCGAGGCCGTTGACCTCGTCCTCGACGCTGACCCGGAAGGCGCCGATCTTCTTGAGCACCCAGCCGATGATGAAGGTGAGCACGAAGGAGTACGCGAGCACCGCGCCCGCCGCGAGCGCCTGCTTACCGAGCTGGTCGAGACCGCCGCCGTAGAACAGGCCGTCCGCGCCGAGCGAGTTGACCTTCTTGGTGGCGAAAAGACCGATGAGCAGCGTGCCGACGATGCCGCCGACCAGGTGGACGCCGACGACGTCGAGCGAGTCGTCGAAGCCGAAGCGGAACTTGAGGCTGACCGCCAGCGCGCAGAGCACACCGGCGACGAGGCCGATGACGATCGACCCGATCGGCGTGACGAAACCGCAGGCCGGGGTGATCGCGACCAGGCCGGCGACGGCACCGGACGCGGCGCCGAGGGTGGTCGGCTTGCCGAACTTCAGCTGCTCGATGATCAGCCAGCCGAGCACGGCGGCGGCGGTGGCCACGGTGGTGTTGGTGAACGCGACGGCGGCGAGGTCGTTGGCGGCCAGCGCCGAGCCGGCGTTGAAGCCGTACCAGCCGAACCACAGCAGGCTCGCGCCCAGCAGGACGAACGGGACGTTGTGCGGGCGCCCGGTGTCCTTCGGCCAGCCCTTGCGCTTGCCGACGACGATGGCCAGCGCCAGACCGGCCGCACCGGCGTTGATGTGGACCGCGGTGCCACCGGCGAAGTCGAGTGCCTTGAGGTTGTTGGCGATCCAGCCGCCGACCGCGTCGGCGCCGACGAAACCGTTGAACGAGAACACCCAGTGCGCCACCGGGAAGTACACGATGGTCACCCAGATGACGACGAACAGCACCCAGCCCCAGAACTTCACCCGGTCGGCGATGGCGCCGGAGATGAGGGCGGGGGTGATGATCGCGAACATCAGCTGGAACATCACGAAGGCCAGGATCGGCAGGCCGTCGGCGCCGGGCCACGGCACCTCGGGCGCCGAGTCGGTGGCGGCGGTGACGAACCCGGCGAGCTTGCCGAAGGTGTTGCTCAGCCCGGCGAAGTCGAAGTTGCCGAGCAGGCCGCCGAACGCGTCGTTGCCGAACGACATGGTGAAGCCGTACAGCACCCACAGCACGCCGACCACGGCCAGCGCGATGAAGTTCATCATCAGCATGTTCAGAACGCTCTTCACGCGGACCATGCCGCCGTAGAAGAACGCCAGTCCCGGTGTCATGAGCATGACCAGCGCGGCGCTGGCCAACACCCAAGCGGTGTCTCCTGCGTTCAGCACATCGTCCTCCTGTGCGCGGATTTCATTGGGGCGCAGTTTTGGCCCGTGGTGTTTCGCGGGGCGGCGTCAGAGGTTTCGCGGGAGTGAACTGTGGGTGCGGGGTTGTTACGGGCAGGTTTCCTGCCACCCGGGTGGGAATGTCCGCCTCCGTAACCTCGTGGTCGAATAGCGACATGACCAGCACCGGGCACGGCAATCACTTACCGCCACCAGCCGTCCTCGATGTTCTCTTGTGCTCTGTTTGCGGTAACCCGCTCGTCTTAACGCAGCGCACCCTGCGTTGCGACCGGGGTCACTCGTTCGACGTAGCCAAACAGGGTTACGTGAACCTTTTGCATGCGCGAATACCGGCGGGCACGGCCGACACCCCGGACATGGTCGCGGCGCGCGTGGCGTTCCTCGGCAGCGGTGTTTACGCGCCGCTCGCCGACGAGCTCGCCAGGCACGCGACCGAGGGACTGATCGTCGACGCTGGCGCGGGCACCGGCTACTACCTCGCGCGCGTGCTCGACGCCGCCCCCTCGGCCCACGGGCTCGCGCTGGACGTATCGGCCGTCGCGTTGCGGCGCGCCGCCCGCGCGCACGAGCGGCTGGGTGCGGCCGTGTGGAACCTCTGGGAGCCTTGGCCGGTGGCTTCCGCTTCGGCTTCGCTCGTGCTCAACGTGTTCGCCCCGCGCAACGGGCCCGAGTTCCACCGGGTGCTGCGGCCCGGCGGGAAGCTCGTGGTCGCCGTGCCGAACCCCGGGCACCTCGCCGAGCTGCGGGACCTGATCGTGTCGGTCGACGAGCGCAAGGAAGAACGCCTCGACGCCACGCTGGCGGAGTACGTCACGCTCAAGTCCCGCACCGAGCTCACGCGCCGGGTCACGCTGAGCCCCGAGCAGATCCGCCAGGTCGTCGGCATGGGCCCGAGCGCGCACCACCTGCACAAGGACGGCCGGGCGGGCCAGCTCGACGCGATCACCGAGCCCGTCGAGGTGACCACCTCGTTCACCGTCTCGGCCTACCGGCGATGACCCCGGCGACGCTGCTCACCGACGCGACCTGGGTGCGGGCGCGGATCGGCGGCGCGGCGAAGCTGTACGGCTGCGCGCCGCCGCTGGTGCTCGGCACCGTCTGGTGGTACTCGCTGTCGTCCGTGCTCATCGGCCCCGTGGTGGAGGCGCTGGTCCGCGACGGCGTCGCGGCCGATCCCGCGCTGGACGCCGTCGAGCTGGACATGCTGGCCGACGGCCGGTTCCGCGGCGCGCACGCGACCAGGACGCTGCCGGGTGATCTCGAGACGGTCGGCGCGGCGATGGCCGAGGCGTACGAGCCGGTGATCGCGACGATCTCCGAGGTCAGCGGCGCGCGGGTGCCCGCGCTGCGTGCCATCGCGACGGACTCGGTCGGCAACCGTCTGCTGTGGACGGTGGACCCCGAGCGCGCGCTGACGCTGGCCGAGCCGCTGGTCGCGGCCATCGGGCACGGCTGGCCGAAGCCGCGGTTCGTCCGGGTCGGGCGCACTCCGGTGGTCCGGCGTGCGTCGTGCTGCCTGATCTACGAGACCGCGAACGCACCGAAGTGCACGAGCTGCCCTCGCCAGCGCCCCGAGGAGCGCGAGCGCCGCTTGCGAACGGGATAAAGCGGGCTTTATGCCGTCTTGGCATAAAGCCCGCTTTATCCCGTTCCTAACCTCCGAACTCGTTGTCGGCCGTGTTCAGGAGCCAGCCGCCGAGGTGCGAGCCGTTGGGCGCCAGTAGCGAGGCCGTGAACGTCGCGCCGGTCTGTTTCAGCATCCCGACGCCCCAGGGGCTGGTCAGCAGGATCTCGGCGCGGTGGTCGCCGTCGAAGTCGGCGACCGAGCCGAAGTGGTTGTCGGCCGTGTTCAAGAGCCAGTCGCCGAAGCGCGACCCGTTCGGCGCCATCGACGGCACGGTCAGCGCCCCGCCGATCTGCTTCAAAATCCCTACGCCCCAAGGGCTTTTGACGAGGATCTCCACGCGCGTGTCGGCGTCGAAGTCGCCGACGGGGCCGAACTCGTTGTCGGCCGTGTTCAGCAGCCAGCCGCCGAACCGCACGCCGTTGGGCGCCATCACGGGCGCACTCAGCGTGCCACCCGACAGCTTGAGGATGCCGATACCCCAGGGACTGGTCACCAGGATCTCGTCGTGCCCGTCGCCATCGAAGTCGCCGACCGGCCCGAACCGGTTGTCGGCGGTGTTCAACAGCCACTGCCCGAAACGGGAGCCGTTCGGCGCCATCATCGACACGGTCAGCGAGGGGCCGGACTGCTTCAGGATGCCGATACCCCAGGGGCTGGTCACCAGGATCTCGTCGCGGCCGTCCCCGTCGAAATCCCCGACCGGCCCGAAGTGATTGTCGGCGGTGTTGAGCAGCCACTGACCGAAACGCGTGCCGTTCGGCGCGAGCATCGAGCTGGTCATGCTGGTGCCGGACTGCTTCAGCACGCCCAAGCCCCAAGGACTCCGCACCAGCAGCTCGCCGCGCCGGTCCCCGTCGAAGTCCCCGGCGGGCCCGAACTCGTCGTCGGCCGTGTTCAGCAGCCACTGCCCCAGCCGTGTCCCGTTGCCCGCCATCGCCGACGTGACCGCCGTGCCGCCGAGCACCTTGACCACGCCGAGACCCCACGGGCTGGTCACCACGACCTCGGACCGCCCGTCCCCGTCGAAATCGGCGAGCGGGTCGAGCCGGTTGTCCGCGGTGTTGAGCAGCCATTGGCCGAAGCGGGTGCCGTTCGGCGCCAGCATCGGCGCGGTCAGCGAGCCGCCGGACTGCTTGAGCACGCCCATCCCCCACGGGCTCGTCACGACGATCTCCGCGCGGCCGTCGCCGTCGACGTCACCGACGCGGATCGACGGCCGGGTCGCCGCCGGGATCAGCTCCCGCAGGTCGGGCCGGGTGCCGATGCGCTGGGTGGCGGGCCTGCCCGGCGCGTCCCGCTGCGGCGAACCGGTCGCGCGCAGGAGCGCCCGCGCGCGACTCGGTGTGAGGCGCAGCGGGCCGCGGCCGTGGAAGATACCCTGGAGACAGGCAAGCGCGCCGACGACGATCGGTGACGCGCTCGACGTCCCGGCGAAAGTGTTGGTGTACCAGAGGTCCTGGCTGGTTCCGCCTTGCAGATCGCCGTAGCCGGTCGACGTGACCTCGCGGCCCCAGCCCTGCGCGTCGACGCGCGCGCCGTAGTTGGAGAAGTCGAGCCGCGAACGGTCCGGGCCCCAGTCCGCGCCGTGCGTGCCTTGCGGCGGGGCGCCCGCGCCGACCACGATCGCGCCGGAGGACGGGTTCGCCGCGTTGAACGGGTTACGCCAAGTGCTCGGGAATCCGGCGGGCGGCCGATCGTAAACGGCGTCGTCGAGGTTCTGGAATCCGTTTCCCGCCGCTTCGACCACGATGACGCCTTTCGCGATCGCATAGCGAATGGCGGCGAAATCGTCCGGCCACCATTCGATCGCGATATAGCCGCGCTGGCCCTGCTCGGGATCGGGCGTGTTCGGACCGGGACGGTGGATCTCCAGCAGGAGAAGGTCACCGGGCCCGAGCTTGTCCGCGGCCGCGCGGATGGCCTTCGCGGTGGACTGGTCGTGGAAGCTCGACCCGGCCACCCAGGCGTCGGAGGCGATGCCGGTCACGCCGAGGCCGTTGCGGTCGCCGCTGATCACGCCGAGCACGGCCGTGCCGTGGTCGATGCTGCGCTGATCGGCCGAAGCGGTCCCGGCGAGCACGCCGCCCTGGCCCTGCCCGAGGTCCTCGTGGGTGAACCGCCAGGCCCATTCGCAGTCGACGACGCGGACTCCCCGGCCGCGCCCGCCGTCGATCGTCCAGGCGTACCGCGCGTCGATCCCGCCGGGCGCGGGGTCCAGATACCCTTGGAGCGTACTGAAATCCGGGGTGACGGCGGGTGGATCGTCGGTGCGCGGCACCATCGTGTTGAGCGTGGGTTCGACCGCGGTCGACGGTGGCGCCCCATCCGGTTTGACGTACGCGCCGTCGACGAGATCTTCCGCTCGGAGCACGGCAGCCAGGTCGTCGAGCACGGCGTCTTCGGCCTCGACCCGATAATACGTGGCGAGATCGGGCACCTCGGTGTTCTGCAATGCGACGATGCCGGCGCGTAGTCGTTCCTCGCTGAGCCCGAACAGCGGCGTCAGCCGGGCGCCGTGCCTGGCCAGTGCCGAAGACAACGAGCCGATGTCGGCGTCAGCGGCCGAGGCCAATCCGGCGGCCCGGGCGCGGAGTTCGGCGTCCGGTCTGGTGACGACGATCAGTTCTCGAGCCATTTTGGGTCCTTCCCCTCGCGCACACCCAAAGTCGCTCTACGCTCCTCCGCACTTTTGGCGCTTCAAAGCCGCCATTCGTGCGCACATGATCGGCGCGGGGTCGGAAAAGGACTCGTGAGTGGTACGGCCGGTTAGAACCGGCCGTGCCACTCACGAGTCCTAGGACAGCGGGTTGTACTTGACGGCGCTCAGGCAGCTCTTCAGCAGCTCCGAGCCCTCGAAGTTGCCGACCTCCACGCGGGCCATGAAGATGCCCGCGTCATCGTTGGCGCTGGTGTTCCAGATGTCGCCGTCGCCCTTGCCGCCGTACACCTCGTGCCAGGGCCACGGGTTGCGAACGCCGCCGGTGTCGTAGGTGATCAGGCGGACACCCGGGTGGTGGCCGTCGGCCTTCTCGTCGTACACGCTCAGGTGCAGCCCGCTGATCGACCAGGGGCTGCTGAAAGTGCCGTCCCAGGCGCCCAGCGCACCGCCGTCCGAGGTGGTGCACTTGCTGCCGACCGCGGCGGCGGAAGCGGGGCTCGCGGTGAACGGGATGAGCACCGCCGCGACGGCGAAGGCCGCTGCGACGGTCAGGCTACGGATTCTCATGAGGCCGCACCCTACAAAGGGGCCAGCGTTCATGATCATGGTTTCGGCGGTGGCCGAAGCTACGAATGCTCGAAGCGATGTTTGACCGTCGCGCGGCCCGATTCCGTTAGCCCGCCCCACAAGCGCAGCCTGGCCAGGCCACCGTCGGGGTAGATGTCGAGCCGGGCGTCGGTCACCTCGGGCGAGTCGAGCAGCGCGAACCGGTGCCGCGTGTCCGGCTGCAGGCGCGTGCGGGGCAGCAGCTCGAACCACCGCTCGCCGCCGTCGGCCGACCCGCTCAGCGAAGCCCAGCCCGGCGCGTTGCCCTTGAGGTGCGTGGTGTCGAGTTCGGCGAACCGGATGGTGCCCGCGCCCGCGAGCTTCAGCGTCACCCAGTCGTTGCCGTCGCCGCGGCGGCGTGACGTTTCCCAGCCCTCGGCCTGGTTCGCGGCCAGTCCTGGCGCGAGCAGGTTGTTCGGCGACGAGTAGAACATGTTGCTGCAGCCGGTGATCGACGCGCCGTTCTCCAGCGCGGCGAGGTCGAGCGCGTCGAAGTCGACCTGGCGCGGATCGGCGATCGGGGTGCCGTGCACACGCAGCCTGGCGACGCCGCCGTCGGGGTACATGGTGAGCCGGACATGGGTGTACCGCTTGGCGTTGGCGACCGGGAAGAAGTTCTCCTGGTCGCCGTTGACCGCCGAACGCGCGACGATCGGCTCCCAGTCGGTCAGCTCGCCGGGGCTGGGGTAGCCGTCGACCGCGCAGGCCTCGACCGAGATGTACGGCGGATAGTTGCCCTTGAAGAACGCCGTGTCGACGATGACGCCCGAGACCCGGCCGGGCAGGCCGAGGCGCACGATCGCCATGTCGTCACCGGCTTCGCGGCGGCGGCGCGTCTCCCAGCCGTCGTAAAGCTGGCCACGCGGGCCGAAGGTCTCCGGCCGGTGCGTCGGCGCCCAGCCGTTGATGAGGTTTTCCTTCTCCGCGAACAACTCGTCGGTCGCCCACATGACCGTGCCGCCGAAACGCCTCGACGCCAAGTCCGGTTTGGACGTCCACTGCGGACGTTCGATCATCGTCATTCCCCTCTGCTCAGCAAGCGGCCCAGAGCCCGCGCGCCGGTGACCTCCGTGCCGCGCAGCCAGGTCGAGCGCACCACACCGGCGAGCGTCCGGCCATGGTAGGCGCTGACCTTGTTGCGGTGCTGGAGTTTCCGGGCGTCCACCTGGAACGACTCGTCCGGCGCGAACACGCAGAAGTCCGCGTCGCAGCCGACCTCGATCCGTCCCTTGTGGACCAGGCCGACGTGCTCGGCCGGTCGCTGCGCCATCCAGCGCACGACGTCGGTCAGCGCGAATCCGCGATGCCGTGCTTGCGTCCAGACTGCGGGCAGGCCGAGCTGCAGGCTCGCAATGCCGCCCCAGGCTTCGCCGAAATCCCCGCTGTCGAAGCGTTTCAGCTCGGCCGTGCACGGTGAATGGTCGCTGACGATGTAATCGATCACGCCGTCGGCGAGCCCGCGCCACAGCAGCTCGCGGTTCTCCGCCTCGCGGATCGGCGGGCAGCATTTGAACTGCGTCGCGCCGTCGAGGATCTCCTCGGCGGTGAAGCTCAGGTAGTGCGGGCAGGTCTCGACGGTCACCGGCACGCCGTCCCGTTTCGCGCTGGCGATCATCGGCAGCGCGTCCGACGACGACAGATGCAGGATGTGCACGCGCGCGCCGGTCCGCCTGGCCAGCTCGATGACCCGCGCGATCGCCATGTTCTCCGCGCCGCGTGGCCGTGAGTGCAGGAAGTCGTCGTACTTGGCGCCGTGCGGCTGGGGCGCGTGCTCGATCGAGTCGGAGTCCTCGGCGTGCACGATCATCATCGCGCCGAACCCCTTCAGCTCCCGCAGGTCTTCTTCGAGCTCCGGGTCGCTCAGCGGCGGGAACTCGTCGACACCGGAGTGCAGCAGGAAGCACTTGAAGCCGTACACGCCCGCCTCGTGCAGTCCGCGCAGGTCAGCGCGGTTGCCGGGGATCGCGCCGCCCCAGAAGCCGACGTCGATGTGCACACGGCCCTCGGCCGTCTTGCGCTTGACGTCGAGCGCCGCGACGTCGACGGTCGGCGGGAGGCTGTTGAGCGGCATGTCGACCAGCGTCGTGACGCCGCCGGCCGCCGCGGCGCGGGTGGCCGTGTCGAAGCCCTCCCATTCGCTGCGGCCGGGGTCGTTGACGTGCACGTGGGTGTCGACGAGACCGGGCAGCAGCACCGAGTCGTCGGCGAGCTCGATGACCCGGTCACCGGTCAGCCAGTCGTCGATCGCGACGATCCGGCCGTCCTCGACGCCGACGCAGGCGGGCCGTTCCCCCTCGGGCGTGATGACCCGCCGGGCCTTGAAAACCAGCTTCACGCCGCTCCCATCCAGCCGAACGAATCGGCGCTGTGACCGATCGGGTGATATTCGACGCCAACGTAACCGTCGTAGCCCGCCTCGGACAATTTCCGCAGGTGGCCCGCGATGTCCAGGGAGCCGGTGCCGGGCTGGTGACGGCCGGGCGCGTCGGCGATCTGGACGTGCCCGATGCGGTCGAGCTTGACGACTTCGTCGAGGTCGTCGCCGTTGACCGCGAGGTGGTAGAGGTCGGCGAGCAGCAGCACGTCGTCGCGGCCGAGCTTGTCGAGCACGCGCAGCGCGTCGGCCGAGGTCAGCAGCGGGTACCTCTCGACAGCCGAAAGTGGCTCCAGTGCGAGCCGCCCGCCGATCCGAGCGACCTTCGACGCCATGGCGTCCAGTGTGGACAGTGCGTGCTCGTCCTGCCTGGCGGGATCGAGACCGTCGATCCGCAGGCCGTACAAGGGATTGAACGTCCGGCAGCCCAGCCGCTCGGCGATCCCGATGGCGACGTCGACGTTGTCGGCCAGCTCGGTCTCGCGGCCGGGCGTCGAGACCAGCCCCCGCTCACCGGCGGCGAGGTCGCCGCCGTAGAAGTTCAGCAACGCCAGCCGCAGCCCCGCGTCCTCGACCGCGCGGACGAACCGGTCCACTTCGGCGTCCGGCGGCACCGCCACGTCGAACGGCCACCAGAACTCGGCGGCGTCGAAACCGGCGGCCCGTGCCGCGGCCGGCCGGTCGAGCAGCGGCAGCTCGGTGAAGAGGATCGACAGGTTGACGTCGTAATCCATGCGTCGACGCTACCCGAGCGGACGGGCTGGGCGTGTCTCTTGAATATTGTCCGATGAGAGTCGAGATCCAGGTGGTTCCTGGCGCCGTCGCGGGGCCATCCTCGTACCGGGTCGTACTCGGATGGTTCCGCGACGGCGCCAGGGGCCGCCTGGGCTCGGCTATCGCGGATAATATTCAAGAGACACGCCCCGGTGTCGGCGGCGAAGCACCGAGAGGAGTCTCACGTTGCAGCTCGCCGAGTTCAACGCCGCGGCCGACCCGCGTGCCGTGCTCACCGAGTGCCTGGCGGTGCCCCGCTGGGTGGACACGGTGCGGTCCGGTCGCCCGTACGCGGACCTCGAAGGCCTGCTCGCGGCCGCCGATCTGGTTCTCGAACCGGACGAGATCCGGGCCGCGATGGCCGCGCATCCCCGCATCGGCGAGAAGCCGAAGGGCGAGGGCACGGGTGCGGAGTGGTCACGCTCGGAGCAGTCCGGTGTGGACGGTTCGACCGCGGAGAAGTTCCTCGCGGCCAACGCCGAGTACGAGGCCCGCTTCGGGCACGTCTACCTGGTGTGCGCGAGCGGACGGAGCGGTGAAGAGCTGCTCGAGATCCTGCGCTCGCGGCTCGGCAACGACCCGGACACCGAGCTGCGCATCGCCGGCGAGGAGCTGGTGAAGATCGCGAAACTACGGCTGGCGAAGGCGGTCCGATGAGCCAGGTGACCACGCACGTGCTCGACACGGCCGAGGGACATCCCGCGCAAGGCGTCCCGGTGCGCCTCGAAGCCCATGACCTCGCGGGCTGGTCCGTGCTCGCCGAAGGCGTCACCGACGCCGACGGCCGGGTGCGTGACCTCGGCCCCGAGCGGCTCGACGCCGGTGTCTACCGGCTGATCTTCGACACCGGGTCCTACCTGGGGCCCGAGGCGTTCTTCCCGGAGATCACGGTCAGCTTCCGGATCGCCGACCCCGGCGCGCACCACCACGTGCCGGTGCTGCTCAGCCCGTTCTCCTATTCCACCTATCGAGGGAGCTGACGTGGGCATCACACTGGGCCCCAACCAGTACGGCAAGGCCGAGGTCCGGCTGGTCACGGTCACCCGCAGCGGGCCGGTGCACCATCTCAAGGACCTCACCGTGTCGACCTCGCTGCGCGGCGAGCTGGCGCGCACGCATCTGACCGGCGACAACTCCGACGTGCTGGCCACCGACACGCAGAAGAACACGGTCTACGCCTTCGCCAAGGAAAGCCCGGTCGGCGAGATCGAGGACTTCGCGCTGCGCCTCGGCACGCATTTCGTGCGCGGCCCGATCACCGGCGCGCGCATCCTGATCGAGGAGCACGGCTGGGACCGCATCCCGGTCGACGGCAAGGCCCACGACCACGCGTTCTCCCGCGCCGGCTCGGAGAAGCGGACGACCGCGGTCACCGTCCAGGGATCGGACTACTGGGTGGTGTCCGGGCTCGACGACCTGGTGCTGCTGAAGTCGACCGGCTCGGAGTTCCACGGTTTCCCCCGCGACGAGTACACGACGCTCGGCGAGACGACCGATCGGATTCTGGCGACCGCCGTGACCGCGCGCTGGCGGTACCAGGGCGGCGCGATCGACTGGGCGAAGAGCCACGCGGAGATCCGCCGGGTCCTGCTGGAGACGTTCGCGACCAAGCACAGTCTCTCGCTGCAGCAGACGTTGTACGCGATGGGCGAGGCCATCCTGCAGGCCAGGCCGGAGGTGGCCGAGGTCCGGCTTTCGTTGCCGAACAAGCACCACTTCCTGGTCGACCTCTCGCCGTTCGGCCTGACCAACGAGAACGAGGTCTTCTACGCGGCCGACCGGCCGTACGGCCTGATCGAGGGCACGGTCCTACGCGACGACGCGGAGGACCCGGGCCTCGCCTGGCACACGCTCCCGGCCTTCTGATGACCGCCGGGTACTCGGGCACCCCGCTGTTTAAGAAGCTGGGAGTCAAGGCGGAGCACCGGCTCGTCCTGCTGCACGCCCCTTCCGGCTGGGAGGTGCCCGAGCTACCCGACGGCGTACGCGTGCTCAGGCGCGGGATGGCCGGCGACGTGATCGTGGCGTTCTACAAGGAGCACAAGGCGCTTGTTAAGGACGCGCCGAAGTTCACGGCTTTGGCACCGGGGTGCGCGCTGTGGATCGCCTGGCCCCGGAAAGCGGGCGGCCACGTCAGCGACATCGCCGAGCAGGACCTGCGCGACCTGCTCCTGCCGACCGGCCTGGTCGACGTCAAGGTCGCCGCGCTCGACGACGACTGGTCCGGCCTGAAGTTCCTGTGGCGGAAGGGGTCGTGAGTGGTACGGCCGGTTCTAACCGGTCAAAACACTCACGACCCCAGCTCTGGATAGATCGCTCTATCATGTCGGTATGACCGGGACTCGTGAGCGCATCGTCAACGCCGGCGCGGAACTCTTCCGCCGCAACGGCTACACGGGCACGGGCGTCAAGCAGATCGTCGCCGAGGCAGGCGCGCCCTTCGGGTCGCTCTACCACTTCTTCCCCGGCGGGAAGGAGCAACTCGGCGAGGAGGTCATCCGCACCTCCGGGATGATGTACCTGCGGCTGTTCGAGATCTTCTTCGTCGACGGCGCCGAGCTCGTCCCCACGGTCGAAGCGATCTTCGAGAGCGCCGCCGAGACGCTGCGCGAGACCGGCTACGCCGACGCCTGCCCGATCGCGACGGTCGCGCTGGAAGTCGCCAGCACGAACGAGACACTGCGGATCGCGACCGCCGACGTCTTCACGGCCTGGATCGACCACGGCGCCGCGGGCCTGATCGCGAAGTTCGGCCTCGCGCCCGAGCGCGCGCGGGAACTGATCATCGCGATCATCACGAGCCTGGAAGGCGCCTTCGTGCTCAGCCGGGCCCTGCGCAGCACGGAACCGCTGAAAGTCGCGGGTGCGGCGGCGGCACACGCCGCCCGCGCGGCCCTGGTTCGTTAATAACGCTGCCTGAAATATAAGCGAAAATGTTTATCGACCGCTTATTTCGTGCTCGATAGAACTCTCGGGCGGCCCGATGGAGGCCACCGACGAGAGGACGGCACATGCGGCGAGCAGGGTTGATCGTGGCGGCGGCGATGGTGGCACTGGGCGGGCTGACGGGGACCGCGAGCGCTTCACCACCACCGCAGGCCAACATCATCGGCGGCACCGAGGTGCCGGACGGCAAGTACCCGTTCATGGCGTCGTTGCAGTACCAGGACGAAAAGGGGAACTGGGGCCACTTCTGCGGCGCCTCGCTCATCGACGCACGCGGGGTCCTGCTGACGGCCGGGCACTGCGGCCGCGTCGTCGAGCAGCTGAAGGTACGGGCGGTGGTCGGCCGGACGAAGCTTTCCGGTGAGGACGGGTACATCCGCGAGATCAGGGAGGTGAAGGTCCACAAGGACGCGGACGTGGCGCTGCTCTTCCTCGACGACGGGGTCGCCGACGTCGCGCCGATCCAGCTCGTCACCCCCGGCACCGACGCGCTGGAACGGCCGGGCAGGCCCGTGCTCACCACGGGCTGGGGCAGCACGGTGCTGGACCCCGCGGGCCCCGGTGGCGGCGGGCCGGGCAGCTACCAGCCCGACCGCCTGCGTGAGGTGACGGTGCCGGTCGTCTCGAACGACGAATGCGGGGTGTCGTACCCGGACTTGGACTTCAAGTACTCGATCTGCGCCGGGCGGCACGGCAAGGACGCGTGCCAGGGTGACAGCGGCGGGCCGTTGTTCGTGAAGGCGCCCTCCGGGCGGTTCGTCCAGCTGGGCGTGACCAGCGCGGGCTGGGGCTGCGGCGCGCTGGGCTACCCCGGCATCTACGCCAAGCTGAGCACCCAGGAGGTCGGCGACTGGATCGCGAACTTCGGCATGGACACCAAGTAGGTCGTGCGCGTTGCGGGCGGTTCTAACCGCCCGCAACGCGCACGAGCCCTTAAGTCCCCGTCAAATGCTCGGGCCGCACCGGAACCCGGGGCAGCGCCAGGCCCGTGGCCGCGCGGATGGCGGCCACGATCGCCGGGGTGGACGAGATCGTCGGGGGTTCGCCGACGCCGCGCAGGCCGTACGGCGCATGGGGATCCGCGCGTTCCAGCACGTCGATCGACATCGGGGGCATGTCGAGCACGGTCGGGATCAGGTAATCGGTGAAGGACGGGTTGCGGATCTTGCCGCCGTCGATCTGGATCTCCTCCATCACCGCCAGGCCGAGCCCCTGCGCCGAGCCGCCCTGGATCTGGCCGAGCACGGCCTGCGGGTTCATCGACTTGCCGACGTCCTGCGCGCAGTCCAAGGCCACGACCTTGACCAGGCCGAGCTCGGTGTCGACGTCCACGACCGCGCGGTGGGCGGCGAACGCGTACTGGACGTGCGCGTTGCCCTGGCCGGACTCCGGGTCGACCGCCTGGGTCGGGCGGTGCCGCCACTCGACCGTCTCGTCGAAGATCTCCGAGCCCACGACGTCCGCCAAGTCGGCCACAACACCTTGCGCGGTCACGATTTTGCCGCCCGCGACGCTCGCCCCCGACATGTCGAACCGGGCCGCGGCGTGCTTGAACAACCGGTCGCGCACGGCGAGGCAAGCCGCTTGGACCGCGCCGCCGGTCACGTAGGTCTGACGTGACGCCGACGTCGAGCCGCCGTTGCCGATCGAGGTGTCCATCGGCAGGATCGTCACCTGCTCGATGCCGAGCTCGGTGCGCACGATCTGCTGCATCACCGTGACCAGGCCCTGCCCGACCTCGCACGCCGCCGTGTGCACGGTCGCGGCGGGCTCGCCGCCGACGACCATCAGCCGCACGCGCGCGGTCGAGTAGTCGTCGAAGCCCTCGGAGAAGCAGACGTTCTTGATCCCGACCGCGTAGCCGACGCCGCGGACCACGCCTTCGCCGTGCGTCGTGTTGGACACGCCGCCGGGCAGCAGCCGCAGGTCGGAGCCGTCGTTGGCGGCGGGCATCGGCTTGGCGCGCACCAGTTCCAGCAGCTCGGCGACCGGGGCGGCCGAGTCGACGACCTGGCCGGTCGGCATCAGGCTGCCCTCGGCCATCGCGTTGCGCAGGCGGACCTCGACCGGGTCGAGACCGCAGGCCTCGGCGAGCTTGTCCATTTGGGACTCGTACGCGAAGCCCGCTTGCACCGCGCCGAATCCGCGCATCGCGCCACAGGGCGGGTTGTTGGTGTACGTGCCCCAGCAGTCGACGCTCACACTGTCCACATTGTACGGTCCGACGCCCAGCGTGGCCGCGTTCGCCACCACCGCGCCGGTCGACGACGCGTACGCGCCGCCGTCGAGGAACAGCCGCGCCTTGACGTAGACGAGCTTGCCGTCGCGATCCGCGCCGTGCTCGTAGTACATCTTCGCCGGATGCCGGTGCACGTGACCGTAGAAGGATTCTTCGCGGTTGTAGACCATCTTGACCGGCTTGCCGGTGTGCAGTGCCAGCAGGCACGCGTGCACTTGCATCGAGAGGTCTTCGCGCCCGCCGAACGCGCCGCCGACCCCGCCGAGCGTCAGCCGCACCTTCTCCACGGGCAACCCGAGCGCGGCGACGATCTGCTGCTGGTCGACGTGCAGCCATTGCGTGGCGACGTAAAGGTCGACGCCGCCCTCGGTGTCCGGCACCGCGAGCCCGGACTCCGGGCCGAGGAAGGCCTGGTCCTGCATGCCGACCTCGTACACGCCGGACACGACCACGTCGGCGTCGAACGAGGAGCCACGCCGGATCTTGACGTGCCGCACGACGTTGCCGCCCGCGTGCAGCCGCGCGCCCTCGCCGGCGACGGCGGCCTCGGAGTCGGTGACCGGCTCCAGCACCTCGTACGTCACCGCGATCCGCTGCAACGCCCGCCGCGCGGTCTCCGGGTGATCGGCCGCGACGATCGCGACCGGCTCGCCCTGGTACCGCACGACCTCGTCGGCGAGCACCGGCTGGTCGGCGTGCTCAAGCCCGTACCGGTTGACGCCGGGCACGTCGTCCTGCGTCAGCACCGCGTACACCCCTTGCACCGCAAGGGCTTGCGCGATGTCGATCGAGACGATCCGCGCGTACGGGTGCGGGCTGCGCAGCGTCGCTCCCCACAGCATGTCCTCATGCCAAAGGTCTGACGCGTACGCGAACTCGCCCCGCACCTTGACGATCCCGTCGGGCCGCTGCGGGCTGGCGCCGACTCCATTCGGCGTCTCGGTCGACGTAGCAGTCGACGTGGTCATCTGTCCTCCCGCAGTTTCGCACTGGCCACCGACAGTTCGGCGGCGATCGCGGACTCGTCGGCCCCGCGCAGCCCGCCATCGGACACCACGACATCGCCGCCGACGTACAGCCTGGCCAGCGGCGGCGTCGCGCCGAGCACGAGCGCGGCGACCGGGTCGGTGATCCCGGCGTAGAGCAGGCCACGCAGATCCCACACCGCGAGGTCGGCGAGCTTGCCCGCCTCGATCGAGCCGATCTCCCCGGCGCGCCCCAGGCAGCGCGCGCCGCCCATGGTGCCCATCCACAGCGCTTCCCGCGTGGTCAGCGCACGCGGGCCGCCGCGTTGCCGGGCTTGCAGCAACGCCTGGTGCAGCTCCTCGCCGAGCCCGCCGGACTCGTTGGACGCGGCGCCGTCGGCACCGAGCCCGACCGGCACGCCCGCGTCGAGCAGCTCACGCACCGGCGCGATGCCGCAGCCGATGCGGCCGTTGGACGTCGGGCAGTGCCCGGCGCCGGTGCCGGTCGCGCCGAGCCGCCGGATGGCCGGCGGCGCGAGGTGGACGGTGTGCGCGAGCCAGACGTCGTCACCGAGCCAGCCGAGCTTGTCGGCGTATTCGGCGGGCGTGCAGCCCTGCTCTTCCAGGCATTGCCGCTCCTCGTCGAGCGTCTCCGCGAGGTGCGTGTGCAGGCGGACTCCCTTGCGCCGCGCCAACTCCGCGGCCCCGGTCATCAGCTCGGAGCTGACCGAGAACGGCGAACACGGCCCGACCGCGATCTGCACGCGCGCGTTGGGCCCGGCGTCGTGATACCGGTCGATCGCCGCCTCGGTGCCGAGCAGCGCGCCCTCGGTCGTCTCGACCAGGTTGTCCGGCGGCAGGCCGCCGTCGGACTCGCCGCGGTCCATCGAGCCGCGCACGACGTGCAGCCGCACGCCGATCCGGTCACGCGCGCCGACCAGCGCCTCGACCTGGTCCCCGCCGCCACGCGGGAAGACGTAGTGATGGTCGGCGACGGTCGTGCAGCCGGTCAGCGCGAGCCGCGCCATCCCGGCGGTCGCGGCCGCGTGCGTGATGCCCGCGTCGAGCCCGCGCCAGATCGGGTACAGCTCGACCAGCCACTCGAACAGCGTGTGGTCGGCGGCGAGCCCGCGCGTCGCCCACTGGTAGAGGTGGTGATGCGTGTTGACGAGCCCCGGCGTGACCAGGCACCCCCGCCCGTCGACGCGCTCGTCGTACTCCCCCGCCGGCGCTTCGCCCGCACCGACGGCCGTGATCAGCTCATCCTCGATGACGACGTAGCCGGTGAACTCGTCGCCGTCGGAGTTGACGGTGGCGATGGCCGCGTTCTCGATGACCGTCCTCATTTGGCACCGCGAACCGCGTCGAGGATCTTCTCGTAACCGGTGCAGCGGCAGAGGTTCCCGGCGAGTGCCTCGCGGATCTCCTCGTCGCTGGGATCGGGCACGCGCCGGAGCAGGTCATGCGCGGCGACGACCAGGCCAGGCGTGCAGAAGCCACATTGGACGGCCCCGTGGTCCACAAAGGACTGCTGGATCGGATCGAGCTGGTCGCCGTCGGCGAGGCCTTCGACCGTGCGCACCTCGCGGCCTTCGACCTGACCGGCCGCGACCAGGCACGCGCACACCGGCACGTCATCGAGGTAGACCGTGCACGAGCCGCATTCCCCCTGTTCACAAGCATTCTTGGAGCCGGGGAGACCGAGCCGCTCGCGCAGCACGTAAAGCAGGCTCTCGCCTTCCCAGACGTCATCCGCCTGGCGGGCTTCGCCGTTGACAGTCACGTTCACGCGCACGAGCGCTCGACCCCCTGGTACTCGTTCCATGCCCATGTCAAAGTGCGGCGCGCCATCACGGCCAGCGCGTGTTTGCGGTAGGCCGCGCTGCCGCGGACGTCGTCGATCGGCGAGGCCGCCTGCGCGACCAGGTCGCCGAAGCGGCGCTTGACCGAGTCGGCGATCGGCGCGCGCGTGTCCCACGGCGCCTCGGCCGCGAGGTATTCCTCGGCCTCGCGAGCGCGTCGTGGCGTCGGCGCGGCCGACCCGACGGCCGCCCCGATCTCCGCCCGTTCGGGCCGTAAGGCGAGCGCGAACGAGCAGACCGCGATGACCATCGCGTTGCGCGTCCCGACCTTGGCGAACTGCTGCGGGCCAGCCGACGCCGGCAGGTGCACGGCGGTGATCAGCTCGTCGGGCTCGAGCGCGTTGCGCTTGACGCCGAGGTAGAACTCGTCGGCGGGGATCCGGCGCGAGCCGCGCACGGAGGCGACCTCGACCTCGCCGCCGAGCGCCAGCAGCACGGGATGGGTGTCACCGGCGGGCGACGCGGCGCCGAGGTTGCCGCCGACCGTGCCCCGGTTGCGGATCTGCGGTGAGCCGACCGTGCGCGACGCCATCGCCAGCGCGGGCAGCGCTTCGCCCAGCTCAGCGATGACGCGGACGTACGGGACGCCGGCGCCGAGCCGGACCTGACCGTCCGAAGTGGACCACTCGGCGAGCTCGCCGATACCGGTCAGGTCGAGCAGCGCGGCCGGCCGCCGGTGGTCGAAGTTCAGCTCGACCATCACATCCGTGCCGCCGGCGATGGGCACCGCGTCGGTGCGCTCGGCTTTGAGCTCGAGCGCCTCACGCAGTGTCGCGGGTCGCAGGAAATCCAACTCTGGCTCCTCCCAGGTGATGCCTCAGTACACACACTTATGGCCTAGTCGGCAACGGCGTGCGAGCACCAAACGGCGGCTTCGCGGGCATCACCCGTTGTGCTTTCCTACAAAGGCCATGACGACTGTGAAGACTCTGCTGGACATCCCCGCGTTACGCCTGCGGGTCCGGGCGGGCGGCGATCTCCTCGACCGGGCCGTGACCAGGATCTACGGCACCGAACTCGCCGATCCCGGCCGCTACGTGTCGGCGGGCGAGTTCGTGCTCAGCGGCCTGCTCTGGTGGAAAGGACCAGGCGACGCCGAGCCGTTCGTCGCCGCGCTGGCCAAGGCGGGCGCCGCCGCGCTCGCCGCGTCCGGCGCGGACACCGGCGGCATCCCCGGCGACCTGATCGAGGCCTGCGACCGGCATCGCATCCCGCTTCTGGAAGCACCTGCCGACCTGTCGTTCGCGGTGATCACCGAGCGCGTGGTCCTCGCGCTGGCCGCCGGTTCGCAGAGCGCGCGCAAACGTCTGCTCTCGGTCGCGGCCGAGGACGCCTCGCTCGACGCGCTGGTCGAGCACGGCTCGGCTGAGCTGGGCGCGCCGTGCTGGGTCCTGTCCGCGACCGGCCGCGTCGTCGCCGGCTCCGGCGACCTTCCGCCGGTGAGCACGCTGGTGCAGCGGTTCGTCGCCGCGCGCGGGCTGCCCACCCATGTCGACGACTACGAGCTGACCCCGATCGGTGGCCGCCACGCGGTCCCGTGGCTGCTGGCCGTGCGCCGCGATCTGGTGCCCGCCGCCCACGACGTGATCGACGAGCTGGCCGGCCTGATCGGCCTCGCCCGCTCCCGCGACGACGAGGTCCGCCGCGTCTCCGACCGCATCGCGGAGCCGTTGATCGAGCTGCTGGCCGGCAGCGGCGACCCGGCGGGCGCGTTCGGATCCAGCGGCCTCTCCGGCCACATCCGGGTGCTGGTCGCCCGCACCCCCGACGCCCGCGAGGGCCGCGGCCTGCTCGCCGATCTGCTCGCGGATCATCCAGGCCGGGTGCTGCTCGGTGAATCCGACGAAGACGCGTACGCCCTGATCGAGGATCACCCGGCCTGGCCTGGCGATTGGGCATCGACGGCCAGGCGGTCTCTGTCCACTGTGGAGCCGCTGCTCCTGGCGTCGCGGGTGCTGATCGGCATCGGCGGCCCGGCCCCGCTTTCGGCGCTGCGCGGCGCGAGCGAGGAAGCCAGGCACGCGGTCACGGCGGCCAGCCTGCGGCCGGGCGTGGTCGAGGTGGTCGCGGGCGAGCAGGTCGGCATGCACCGGCTCCTGCTGGCGGGCGCGCCCGACGAGCTGCGCTCGGCGTTGCGGCAGCGTGTGCTCGGTCCCTTGCTCGACTACGACGCCGAGCAGCACGGCGACCTCGTGCACACGATCCGCGTCTATCTGGAGTGCTCGAGTTCGCCCGCCCGCGCGGCCAAGGCGCTCCACGTGCACGTCAACACCCTGCGCTACCGCGTCGCGAAGGCTTCCGAGCTGCTCGGCGTCGACCTGACCGAGTTCACGCAGCAGGTCGACGTCTACCTCGCACTCAAGGCCGAGTCTTAGCCCGAATGGCCTAATTTTCGTGGTCGAGGCAACCGGTGGCACCCTATCGAGCGTGCACAGGCCGAACTCGCACACTTTCTTTGGGGAGAAACAGTGAAAAGACTGCTGGGCGCGCTGGCGCTCGCATCGGCCGTCTCGGCGACGGCCCTCGGATCAGCGCAGGCGGCGCCCCAGGCGCCGAAGCTCGCCTCGGCGGTCCTGATCCACAACGCGGCCACGGGGATGTGCGTCGACCTGCCGGAGTTCGGTCCCGGTGAGCCCGACGGGCCGGTCAACCAGTGGTACTGCAGGCCGACCAACGACAACCAGTACTTCATGATCCAGCAGTCCGGGACGAACGCGGCGGGCACGCCGTTCTACCGGTTCGTCAACACCTCCGACGGCCTCTGCCTCGACCTGCCGTACTACGACTCGGCGCCGGCGGGCACCGAGGTCAGCGAGTACTACTGCCGGTCGAACGACAACCAGGACTGGTACCTGGAGCCGCGGCCCAACGACACCTACTTCATCCGCAACGTCAAGGCCGACCAGTGCCTCGACGTCCCGGGCTACGCCGACGGCGGCCCGGACGCGCGCCTGGGCATCTACCCCTGCCGCGAGAACGACGACCACGAGTGGTGGTTCGGCTGATCAAGCCCGCGAGGTGCTCGGAGCCGCCTCGGCGATTCCGAGCACCGCACGCATGCGGTCCTGGTCGAGCTGCTTCTCGGACTTGGCGACCACGAACGTCGCCACGCAGTTGCCCAGCAGGTTGACGAAGACCCGCATCGAGTCCATCAGCCGGTCCGCGCCCAGCAGCAGCGCGACACCCGCGACCGGGAACGCGCCGATCGCCGCGGCCGTCGCGGACAGCGCGAGGAACGACGAACCCGGCACGCCCGCCATGCCCTTCGAGGTCAGCATCAGGATGCCGATCGCGACCAGCTGCTGCCCTAGCGACATGTCGACACCGAACGCCTGGGCCAGGAACACCGTGCAGATCGACAGGTAGATCGTCGCGCCGTCGAGGTTGAACGAGTAGCCGGTCGGCACGACCAGCCCGGTCGCCGCGCGCGAGCAGCCTGCCTCGGTCAGCTTCGCCATGATCCGCGGCAGCACCGATTCCGTCGACGCGGTTCCGAGCGCGAGCAGGAACTCCTCACGCGCGAACCGGATGAAGCGCCAGATCGGCACCCCCGCGTAGACCCGCGCGATCACCGCCAGGATGAGCGCGAACAGGACCGCCGCGCCGTAGCAAGCCGCGATGAGCTTGGCGTAGGTGCCGAGCGTGCCGAGGCCGTACTGGCCGATGATGAACGCCATCGCGCCGAACGCGCCCAGCGGCGCGACCCGCATGACCCAGCCCATCACCTTGAAGATCACCTGCTGCAGCTGCTCGACGAAGCCGAGCACCAGCGGCGCCTTCTCCTTGCCGATCGCCGCCAGCGCGACCCCGAACAGCACCGCGAAGAACAGCACCTGCAGCAGGCTGTTGGTGGCGAACGCGTTGACCACGCTGTCCGGGATCGTGTGGAGCAGGAAGTCCCCGATGGACGGCAGCTGCCCGCCCTTGGTCTGCGCGGCCACGCCTTTCGGGTCGAGCGTGGCCGGATCGATGTCCAGCCCGGCGCCGGGCTGGAAGACGTTGGCGACCAGCAGGCCGAACAACAGCGCGAACGTCGTGACGATCTCGAAGTAGAGGATCGCCTTGAAGCCGATCCGGCCGACCGCCTTGATGTCCCCGACCGCGGCGATCCCGGTGACCACCACGCAGAACACCAGTGGCGCGATGATCATCTTGATCAGCCGGATGAACCCGTCCCCGATCGGTTTCAGATGCCCGGCGACCTCCGGCCAGAAGTGCCCGACGAGCACCCCGGCCACGACCGCCACCAGCAACTGCGCGAACAAGGACCTGGTCCACCGAAACGACATGCCGGGAACCTAGGCGGTGGATATTCCGATCTTGTTAACCGGCGAGCATGTCTTCGGTGACCACCCAGAGCCGCTCGGCGGCCTCGGGGTCGAGCGCGTAGGCGGCGACGCCACGCGGCGAACCCGGCTGGTTCGGCTCGGCCTCGTTGCAGTCCTCGAAGTACTTGCCGCCGACGCCGTCCAGCAGCGGCGAGGTCGCCAGCAGCACCGACGTCGCGGCGCCCTGCTCGGTCGTCTTCCACGGCCGCAGCTCGCTACCGGCGGCCGCGCGCAGCCGCGCGATCTCCTCGGGGTCGACGTGGCGCTGCAGCGCGGTCTGGATCGAGCCCGGCATCAAGGCGTTGACGGTGATGCCGTCGTCGGCCCAGCGCCGCGTCGCCTCGACGGCGAACAGCACATTCGCGGTCTTGGATTGCCCGTACGCCGACCAGGCCTCGTACTCGCGATCGCGGAAGTGGATGTCGTCGAACACGATGCCCGACCGCAGGTGCGCGCTCGAGCTGACCGAGACGACACGGGCGCCGTCCGCGGCGGCGAGCGCCCGGTGCAGTCCCTTGGCCAGCGTGAAGTGACCGAGGTGGTTCGTGGCGAACTGCAGTTCCCAGCCTTCCGGCGTGCGGGTCTCGGGCGTCGCCATCACGCCCGCGTTGTTGACGAGGATGTCCAGCGGCCCGTCCCAGGCGGCGGTGAACGCGGCGACGGACGCCTGGTCGCCGAGGTCGAGGTGCGCGACCAGCACGCCCTTGCCGATCTCGTCGGCGACGCGGTTGCCCGCCTCGAGATTGCGCACGGCCAGCGTGACTTCGGCTCCCGCGCCGGCGAGCGCACGCGCGGTCTCGACGCCGATCCCCGACGCCCCGCCGGTCACGATCGCCCGGCGCCCGGTGAGGTCGATGCCCTCGATGACCTCCGCGGCGGTCGACGCGTAGCCGAAGTTGGTGCTCAGAGTCATGACGGTTCCTATCCGGTAAGCTAAGCGGAGGTTCCTCCGTTACGTTCTCCACGATAACCGGAGGAGCCTCCGTTTAGCAACCTCGGGAGGACATCCGTGCGTGCCGACGCCCAGCGCAACCGCGACCGCCTGGTCGAGACCGCGGCGCGCGCGTTCGCGGACGACGACCCGGACGTGACCCTCGACGCCATCGCGAAAGCGGCGGGCGTCGGCATCGGCACGCTCTACCGCCACTTCCCCACCCGCGAGGCGTTGGTCGAAGCGGCCTACCGGAGTGAACTCGCGAAACTGTGCGACGCCGTGCCCGGCCTGCTCGAGAACATGGCCCCCGACAAGGCGATGCGCGAGTGGATGGATCGGTTCTTCGACTACATGGCCACCAAGCGCGTCATGGGCGACGCACTGCGCGCGGTCGTCGCGTCGGGCGGCAACCCGTTCTCGGAGAGCCGGGACAAGCTCACGGCCGCGATCGCGACCCTGCTGCGCGCGAGCGCCGGGAAGCTTCGCCAAGACGTCGACCCGGGCGACGTTCTCGTTGGCATGGCCGGGATTTCCCTCACTTCAGCGGAACCCGACCGGTCGCGGCGCGCGCTCGACCTGCTGATGGACGGACTTCGCTACCGGGTTTGACCGTCAGTGCCACGATGGCCCTATGCGGTTGCCGGTCGGCGAAGACGAAATCCTGCTGGCGGAGTCCTTGCGGGTCGGCTTGCCCGGGGAGACTTACGCCGTCGACCTCGTCCATTCCGGCACCGACGGGCTGTGGCTCGCCACCGAGCACCGGTACACCGCGACCGTGCTGGACATCATGCTGCCGAGCCTCAACGGATATCGGGTATGTCAGCGGCTGCGCGCCGTCGGTCGAGATGAGCCCGGCGACACGTAGGTCCCAGGCAGCAGCGAGGGGGCGCCACCACGGCACCCCCTTTGATCTTCCACGGAACCGGATGGAACGGCGATGGAACGCCCTAAGGATGACTCGTTCATCCGAAGGGAGACCGATCGTGAAAAGACTCGCGGTGTTCGCGGCACTGACCATGGCTTCGGCAGTGCTGCCGCCGGGAGCGGCGCACGCGGCCAAGGGCGGTGGTGTCGCGCAGGTAGCCGACACCCAGCTTCGCTACGAGGCCGCGGCGGGTGACGTCAACCAGGTGGCCATCACGCAGGTCGGCAAGACGCTGATCGTCGACGACGTGGTGCCAATCCTCCCCGGCCCCGGCTGCGCGTTCCTGAGCCCGAACGACACCACCATCGTCGGCTGCGCCGCGTCCAAGGTCAGCGCGATCGTCGTTTCACTCGGCGACCTCGACGACAATGCGGAGAACCTGACCGCGCTCCCGTCACTGCTGCAGGGCGACGACGGCAATGACGTGCTCAGCGGCGGCAGCGCCTTGGACTCGCTGTTCGGCGGTCCCGGCGCCGACCACCTTTCGGGGAACGAAGGCAACGACAAGCTTGTCGGCGGCGACGGGAACGACACGCTCGACGGCGGACCGGGAAACAACCGTCTCGACGGCGGCGCGGGCAAGGACTTCTGCGCCAACGGCCCGTCCTTCTTCAACTGCAATCCCTAGCGGTCTGATGAAATGACCGGATGAGCGACGAGAGGAAGCCCGGCCAGGTGCTGTCGACCAGAACGATCGCGGTCTGCTCGATAGGCTTGATGGCGCTCGCGGCCGGGCTCGCCTGGTTGCTTCTGTGGCAGTATGGGGATGGCAGCGCCGCGAACAACGCACGGCTGGACGGGATCCGGACAGTGGGCACAATCGTGCTCGGCGCTGGCGGCGCGATCGCACTGTTGCTCGCCGCGCGACGTCAGCAGACCGCGGAACGCGATCTGGAAGAGAAGCGCCGCGACCTCGCGCACAAGGAACGCGTCCAGCAGCACACCGAGCTGATCGCAGCGGAGAATATGGCGCACCAGCAACGGGTCGCGGCCGCGAGCGAAGTGGACGCCGAGGCACGCCGAATCACCGACCTTTATACGAAAGCGGTCGAACAGCTTGGATCGGAGAAGGCGCCGGTCCGGCTGGGCGGGCTCTACGCGCTAGAACGCCTTGCGCAGGACAACGAGTCTCAGCGGCAGACCATCGTCAACGTGTTGTGCGCTTACCTGCGAATGCCTTACGACCCGGCCGACAAGAACCTCGAAAATGTTCAAGAACAGAAGGTCAGGCTTACCGCACAAAACATCCTCACCGACCACCTCTCCAACTACACGCAACCCGTTGCGGCAACGTTCTGGCAAGACATCGATCTCAACCTGGTCGAAGCCACGCTCGTAGATTTCAATCTCAGATCCGGTCGAATCAGGTCAGGAGATTTCAGGAACGCGAGATTTATCAAGCATACAGTATTCGATGGCGCAGCATTCACCGGTGACGCCCAATTCACCGAAGCCGAATTCTCAGGAATATCCTATGTTAGCGGAGTGACGTTCACTCAAGCCGCCATTTTTAGTGACGCCACCTTTTTCGAAGACGTTGAATTCATCAGAACCAGGTTTTTGGGTGATTCGAGTTTCCATGGAGCGCTTTTCTCCAAGGGAGTCGTCGTGCCCAACAACAGTACGCACGTCTACATGTTTGAAAATGCATGGATTCGCATGGCCCCGCGGGAGCAAAGGTTACTGCCGCCCAGCCTGAAACCGTCATCACAACCCGGCATGCCACGACCAGACATCGAGGGCGACTGGCGGCAGTTGCAGGACACCACTCGCCGGCCAGTGGGCGAGTCGTGAGTATTGCGGGCGGTTTCTAATGACCGAAAAGCCAAACGTGTTGTGCGAGTGGAAGCTTTGCCGCGTGAGACGCGGCAAAGCTTCCACTCGCTCGCAACAGGCCGAGGTCGTCGTGAGGTCGTGGACGAGAGGTTCCCCTGCCGCGCCCAACGCAGCAGGGGAAACCCTCATTCAGGCGCGAAAGGGCACGCGCGAGTGGTAACTCTGCTCCGTTGGACGCAGCAGAGTTACCACTCGCAGCCCGTCCAAGCCTCGCAACGTGAAGACCCTCGGCAACCTGGCCTGAGCACGCCACATGCACCCTTCCCCTCAATAACCGGCCGGAACACTCCCGACCCAACTTCCTCGGCCTCGCTAGGAACCGGACTCGAACACAGGATGTTGTGGCGGCGAGCAGGTTTTGCGGCATTGAACGACCCATTTCCCACTACCAGGCTCACGCAACCGATCGAGGGGGCTGCCCCTTGCCACATGCCGGAACGACGACGGCGTTTGAGTCGTGAGTGTTCCGGCCGGTTCTAACCGGCCAAAACACTCACGACCCATCCGGGTCATGGCCTAGACCACAGGCACCACCCGATCAGGCGATGCGCGCACCACTCGGATCGCGGTAAAAGTGGCATATGACAACAGCCACTGTTCGCAGGCTCCAAGTCGGCCAAGTACTCCGCACACTCCGCGAATCCGCCGGGTTCGGGCTGGACCAGGCCGGGAAGATCATCGGCAAGAGCGCCAGCTCGATGAGCCGGATCGAACGCGGGATCACCGGCCTGCCACCGCATTCGCTCAAGAAGATCACCGTCTCACTCGGGGCGGCCGCCTGCCAGGACGTCGATGTCGAGTGGGTGCTCGAACTCGGCCGGGGCAGCCAGGAACGCGGGCGCTGGTCCGGGTACCGGCGCGTCTACGACAAGCATGCCCGGATGGCGATCGACCTCGAGGAGGACTCGTCCATGGTCAAAACCTATTGCCACGAAAGGATTCCCGACCTGTTGCAGGAGGAGGGCTACCTGCGCGCCCAGCTGCCGAAGGAGACCGCCGACGATGTCGTCGAGGCGCGGCTGGAGCGGCAATGGATCCTCAGCAAGAAGGACCCGGCCGAGCTGCACTTCGTGCTGTCCGAGTCGTCGCTGCGGCGGATGGTCGGCGATCGGGACGTGATGCGGGCGCAGCTGGCCCATCTCGCGAGGATCATGCTGTTCGACCATGTCCAGGTTCAGGTGCTGCCCTTCCGCGCCCGCACCGCGCCGAGGGCGAGCTACGACTTCCAGCTGTTCCGCATCCCGTCGCCCGCGCCCGCCGGGCCGCTGCGGTACGTCTACCGGGAGAGCTACACGGATGGCCATTACCTGGACGAACGGCCGCATCTCGACGCGTACGCCGACCTGTGGCGGCGGTTGACGGCCGCCGCGCTCGGACCGGAGGACTCGCGGGACTTCGTGCTCAGAGTGGCGGGCGAATACCTGTGAGAACGCCGAACCTATACTCGCCGGATGCCAGAGGGAGCCGCTGATCATGGGTAAGAAGAACCGGCAGCGGCAAGCCGCGAAACAGAAAACCCAGCCGAAGCAGTCCGGTTTCTGGACCGCGCAGCAGCAGCCGTCCGCCGACGACATCGGCAACGTGATCATCACGGCCGCGGCGGACACGGTGCGCGGCAACGCCGGCGCCGCCAAAGCATGCGCGAACGAGCTGGCACGCACCGACGAGCTGGCTCCGTTGCTGCAACGGGCCGCGGGCCTCGCGAGCCAGCACATCATCACGCGGGTGTTCCGCAACGGCTGGCTGCCCGCCGACATCCACGAGGCCGCTCGCCGCAACGTCGACCAGTTCGCGGGCGCCTACCTGCTGGATGTGATCGCCGAGTACCTGCTGCCGTTCGCGCCCGCCACGGTGGACGAGACCTGGCGTCAGCAGGTCGGCGAACTCGGCATCGTCGCCTGGTGGTCGCGGTCGGAACCGCATCTCGGGCAGTGGGCCGCGAAACACATCCTCACCGCGGTGGAAACGCTGACCACCGTGGTCGAGGCGCTCGCGTTGCTGATCAGCCTGCCCCGGCTCGAACTGATCCGCCCGTTGCCGGGCACCGCCGTCCCGCGTGCGCCCAAACACCACAACGTGGACGAGAAGATGCTCGGCCGGGTGCGGGCGCTGCTCGCGAAGGCCGAGTCGACCGGGTTCCCCGAAGAGGCGGAGGCGTTGTCCGCCAAGGCACAGGAGCTCATGACCCGGCACGCGCTCGACCGCGTGCTCGTCGAAGCGGACACCGCCGCCGAGGATCTCCCCGGCGCGCGCAGGCTCTGGCTGGACACGCCGTACGTCGACGCGAAAGCGTTGCTGGCCGACGTGGTCGCCCGCGCGAACCGGTGCAAGGTGATCTTCTCGGCGTGGGGGTTCGTCACGATCGTCGGTGACGAGAACGACCTGGACGCCGTCGAGCTGCTGACGACCTCGTTGCTGGTACAGGCCACGCGGGCGATGGTCGCGAGCGGGAAGCAGAGCTCTTCCCGGTCGCGGTCGTACCGGCAGTCGTTCCTGGTCGCGTACGCCACGCGGATCGGGGAACGGCTGGAGAAGGCGACCGAAACGACGATCGCCGAATCCGCTGACGCTGAACGGCTTTTGCCGGTGCTCGCCTCGCATCAGGCCAAAGTTGACAAAGTATTCGACACACTTTTTCCCACTGTCCGAGGCAAAAACGTCTCCTTCAGCAACGGTGAGGGCTGGCACGCAGGCCGCGCCGCCGCCGACCGCGCACAGCTCGACACCCGTCGTCCGTTACGTCAGCGCAACACCGGTGGGCCACCATAGGCGGATGAACTTGCGACGGGTGCGGGTCGGGTGCGAGTTCGACTATCTGGCGGAGATCGCCACGCCGACGGTGTTCCAGACCTTCCCGCTCAAGGAAGCGCCGGTCACGGTGCTGCACGAGCAGCACTCGGTGGAACCCGAGGCGGGCAGCCACGCCTACACCGACCTCTACGGCAATTCCTGCCTGCGCCTGATCCTGCCGCCGGGAAAGTCCACTTTCCGCTATGAGGCGCTGGTGGAGGTGCCCGACGCGACCGAGGACTTTCACGACGACGCGCCCGAGCAACCACCCGCGGACCTGCCGGACGAGGTGCTGGTCTATACCTTGCCCAGCCGCTACTGCCTGCCGGACATGCTCGGCAACGAAGCCTGGTCGCGCTTCGGCACCATGGCCCCCGGATACCGGCGGGTCCAGGCCATCTGCGATCACGTCAACAAGCACCTCGAGTTCCGGTACGGCAGCACCACCGCGACCTCGACGGCGGCCGACGTCAACACCTCCGGGTTCGGCGTCTGCCGTGACTTCACGCATCTGGCGATCTCGTTCTGCCGCTCGCTGAACATCCCGGCGCGGTACGTGTTCGGCTACCTGCCGGACATGGACGTCGAGCCGGACCCGGCGCCGATGGACTTCGCCGCCTGGATGGAGGTCTGGCTCGGCGGGAAATGGTGGACCTTCGACCCGCGCAACAACCGGCGCCGCAAAGGCCGCGTCGTCATCGGCCGCGGCAGGGACGCCTCGGACGTGGCGATGGCGACGACCTTCGGCGGGCCGGTGCTCCAGTCGATGGTGGTGGTGGCCGAGGAGGCGCCATGACGTTCGACGCGCCCTTCCTCGACCACCACGAGCACGACCTCGACGCGGCGGATCGGATCACCTACCGGATCGAGCAGAGCTTCCGGTACGACTACGACTCCCCCGTCGAGTCGGTGCGGCAGCGCCTGGTCGTCGTCCCGCCCGCCAGGCACGGCGACGTGCATCGGCGCGCGCATCGCGTCGAGGTGACCGGCGCCGAATCGCTGCGCCGGGTGCGGCAGGACGTCGCGGGCAACACGATCGTCCGGGTGCGAGCGCCGCGCGTCGAAAGCAGTGTCGAGTTCCGGGTCTCCGCCGTGCTGGAACGGGTGCGGGGCGACGGGCCGCCCGCGTTGCCGTCGTCCGCGCTGACGGATCCGCGCCTGTTGCGCACCACCCGGCTCACCGCCGCCGACGACCGGCTCCGCGACCTCGCCGCCGACCTCACGCGCGACGGCGCTCGCGGCCTCGAGCTGGCCGACCGCATCTGCGTGCGGGTGCACGCGCTGATCGCCTACGAGTACGGCGTGACGACCGTGCGGACCACGGCCGCCGAGGCGCTGGCCGCCGGGCGTGGCGTCTGCCAGGACACGGCCCATCTGATGCTCGCGCTGTGCCACCTCGCCGGGCTGCCTGCGCGGTACGTGTCCGGCCATCTGCTTGGGCAGGGTGGCACCCACGCCTGGGTGGAGGTGCTCGTGCCCGACCGCGACCAGGCGGTGGCCGTCGCTTTCGACCCCTGCCACGGAAGGCGAGCGCACGCGGGCTATGTCACGGTCGCGACGGGACGCGATTATGCCGACGTGGCACCGACTTCCGGCTCCTACGTCGGTGCGCCGGGCGGGCGGCTGACCACCAGCCGCCACGTGGGCGTGATCGCGCTCGCGGCTTAGAGCAGGCGGCGCGCGTACCGGTCCAGCGTCACGCGGTCAAACGGTGACTCGCTCTCGTCGAGCGCGCCACAATCCAAGCCCCGCAACAGATACGTCGCGAGTGCCTGCGCGGTGGCCGGTTCGTCGAGAATTCCGCTCGAGGCCCGATCCGCGTAAGCCGTCAGGCGTTCGGAAGCCACGGGAGAACCTTCGCGGAAGAACGCATACGTCGCGGCGAAGCGCGTCGGCAGCTGGTGCGGGTGCAGGTCCCAGCCCTGGTAGAAACCCCGTTCCAGCGAACGCCGCACCAAGCGCAGATGTTCTTGCCAGGCGGGCAGCACCTGGTCGCCGATCGGCAGCTTGTTCGTCGAGCCGTC
The DNA here is from genome assembly GCF_900107045.1 of Amycolatopsis xylanica. Classification (GTDB taxonomy): domain Bacteria; phylum Actinomycetota; class Actinomycetes; order Mycobacteriales; family Pseudonocardiaceae; genus Amycolatopsis; species Amycolatopsis xylanica. The sequence continues at coordinate 208,333 of NZ_FNON01000010.1, read as the reverse complement.
GGACAGCCGCACCCCGGTTCCCGCCGCCGCGACCTGCATGAACTGCTTCGCGAAATCGGCGGCCGGATGTTCCATGCTCTGGTACTCGGCGCTGATGCCGAGCCCGGCGCTGTAGTCGTAGGTGCCGTAGTGCAGGCCGGAGCACCGGCCACCGGCGGCCTGGATGACCCGCGCCACCGAGACGGTCCCGTCGGTGCCCAGAATAGACTGCGACGTCTCGATCTGGACCTCGAAGCGCAACTCGCCCTCGGGCAGGCCGTACGCGGATTCCAAGCGCCCCAACACTTCCGCGCAGGCTGCGACCTGCTCGACCGCGGTCACCTTCGGCAGCGTGACGACGAACCCTTGCGGCAGCGGGCCACTTTCGAGCAGGCCCGAGAGGAAGAGGTCCAGCGTGCGGATGCCCCGGCGGCGGGTCGCCTGCTCGAAGCTCTTGAACCGGATGCCGACGAACGGCGTCCCGCCGGTGACGGCCAGCGTGCGGCCCGCCGCGACGGCGTCCTTGTCCTCGGCGTCGTCGCCCGGCTTGCCATAGCCGTCCTCGAAGTCGATCCGCAGATCCTCGATCGGCTCCATCAGCAGTTTCGTGCGCACCCGCTCGAACACCGCTTCGTCGAGCCCGAGTGCTTCGCCCTGCTCCATGAACACGCGCATCGCCTGCTTGCCCCAGTCCGCGACCAGGCGCGTCCGGTACTGCGAAGCGGGCACGTACACGGTGTGCACGGGCTGGCGGCCGGACGGCTCGCCGGGGTACCGCGCCGCCACCCGCGCGTCCGCCTCGGCCAGGCGGGCGTCGGCGGCGGCGTAGACATCTTCAGCGAGCCGTCCGTCCATGGGTCTTACTTGATCCGTTCGTAAGCGGGGAGGGTCAGGAAGTCGGGGAACTCCTCGGCCAGCGCGACCTGCTCGAACAGCTCGACCGCCGGGTCCAGCAGCTCCGGGGCGATCTGCGTCGCGAGATCGGCGCGGACCTCGTCGAGCACACTACGCACCAGGGGCTCGGTGACCACATCGCCGGTGTCGAGCTTGACGCCGTTGCGCACCCACTGCCAGATCTGCGAGCGCGAGATCTCGGCGGTGGCCGCGTCCTCCATCAGGTTGTGGATGGCGGCGGCGCCGTTGCCGGACAGCCACGAGGCGATGTAGCGGATGCCGACGTCCACCGCCGCGCGCAGCCCGGCCGCGGTCGCGCCGCCCTCGGTGGAGGCCACGTCGAGCAGCTGGTCGGCGGTGACGCTGACCTCGTCGCGCGTGCGGTCGAGCTGGTTCGGCTTGTCGCCGAGCACCTTGTCGAACTCTTCGCGGCAGATGTCGACCATGCCGGGATGCGCGACCCACGAGCCGTCGAACCCGTCGCCCGCCTCGCGGCTCTTGTCGCCCCGCACCTTGTCCAGCGCGGCCGCGGTGACCTCTGGGTCGTTGCGGTTCGGGATGAACGCGGCCATGCCGCCGATCGCGAACGCGCCGCGCTTGTGGCAGGTGCGCACCAGCAGCTCGGTGTACGCGCGCATGAACGGCGCGGTCATGGTCACCGAGTTGCGGTCCGGCAGCACGAACTTCTCGCCGGCGTCACGGAAGTACTTGATCATGCTGAACAGGTAGTCCCAGCGCCCGGCGTTGAGCCCCGACGCGTGCTCACGCAGTTCGTAGAGGATCTCCTCCATCTCGAACGCGGCCGGGATCGTCTCGATCAGCACGGTCGCGCGGAGGGTGCCGTGCTCGACGCCGAGCGTCTTCTCGGCGTGGGTGAACACGTCGTTCCACAGCCGCGCCTCGAGGTGGCTTTCCATCTTCGGCAGGTAGAAGTACGGGCCGCTGCCGCGGTGGAGCAGTTCCTTCGCGTTGTGGAAGAAGTGCAGGCCGAAGTCGACCAGCGCGCCGACCGCCTTGCGCCCGCCGAAGACCAGGTTCCGCTCGTCGAGGTGCCAGCCACGCGGGCGGACCACGATGGTGGCGTGCTCGACGTCGTCGCGGAGCGCGTAGCTCTTGCCGCCGCTTTCCAGCGTGATGGTGCCGCGGATGGCGTCGTAGAGGTTGACCTGGCCGGACACGACGTTCGCCCAGTGCGGGGTGTTGGCGTCTTCGAGGTCGGCGAGCCAGACCTTGGCGCCGGAGTTCAGCGCGTTGATGGTCATCTTGCGGTCGGTCGGCCCGGTGATCTCGACACGGCGGTCCCGCAGCCGTGGCGGCGCCTCGGCGACGCGCCAGTCACCCTCGCGGACCTCGCGCGTCTCGGGCAGGAAGTCCAGCTTGCCGGTGCGCTTCGCCTCCTCGCGGCGCTTGCCACGCGCCACCAGCAGCTCATCGCGCCGCGCCGCGAAGGCATCGTGCAGACCGGCGAGGAAGTCGAGCGCTTCCGGCGTCAGGATCTCGTCGCCACGGTCGACGGATTCTCCGAGCACCTGGACTTCAGACATGCGAAACACCTCAAAGGACTCTCGTAGGTTTCTACATGCCAGACTATAGTTTCCGCATGGCGGAGAAGTCGAGTGGTGTGCAATCGCTGGAGCGAACCTTCTCGCTGCTCGAACGACTGGCCGACGCGGGCGGCGAAGCCAGCATTTCCGAGCTGGCGGCCCTGTCCGGGCTCCCGATGCCGACCATCCACCGCCTCATCCGCACACTCGTCAGCCTCGGATATGTGCGCCAGAACACCAACCGCCGCTACGCGCTGGGCGCCCGCCTCATCCGACTGGGCGAGCACGCGAGCATGCAGTTCGGCACGGCCGCGCGCCCCCTCTTGGCGGAACTGGTCGAGGAAGTCGGCGAAACCGCCAACCTGGCGGTGCTGGAGCGTGACGAGGTCGTCTACGTCGCCCAGGTGCCGTCGAAGCATTCGATGCGGATGTTCACCGAGGTCGGCCGCCGCGTGCTGCCGCACGGCACGGGCGTCGGCAAGGCGATCCTCGCCCAGATGCCGGTCGAGGACGTGCGCGAGCTGCTCAAGCGCACGGGCATGCCGCCGTACACGGAGCACACCTTCACGGACGCGGACGCTTTGATCGAGCACCTGGCTTTGGTCCGCGAGCAGGGTTACGCGGTCGATGAGAACGAGCAGGAGATCGGGGTGCGCTGCGTGGCCGTGGCGATCCCAGGCGCTCCGACGCCCGCCGCGGTCTCGGTTTCAGGACCTTCGGGACGACTCACCTTGGAAGCGGTGGCTCGCATCGCCCCAGCCGTGAGGCGCGCCGCAAACGCGTTAACCAGTGGGCTTAGCCACTAGACACCCTGCGTAGTGGCCCGACGACCGGGTCGATACACTTCTGGACGTGGCAAGCAACGAAGAACTGGAAGCAAGAATGAGCAGCGTCGAAGGTGAGGTGACCAGCCTGCGGAGAGAGTCGGCCACTGCCCGGAAGGACGCCGCGGCAGCGCGGGTACTGGCTGGCGCAGCCGACCGGGATGTATCCGAATTCAGGCAGATCTTGACCGGGCACACCGGCGTACTGAACGCGCTGCGGGAAACACAGATCGAGCATGGCCAGCGACTCGGCAAGGTCGAAGTCCGACTTGACCGACTGGAAACCAAGGTCGACGAAGGGTTCACCAAGTTAAACCTGGGCATGGTCCAGATCGGTGCCCAGCTTCAGACCCTGCTCGACAGGGAATAGCCCAAAACGACAGATGCCCCCTTGGGAACGTAGAAGGTTCCCAACGGGGCATTTGTCATCTTAGCGGCTTAGCCGAGCAGGGCGTCCACGAAGGCCCCCGGCTCGAACGGCGCCAGGTCATCAGGACCCTCACCCAGGCCGACCAGCTTCACCGGCACCCCGAGCTCACGCTGCACCTGGAACACGATCCCGCCCTTCGCGGTCCCGTCCAGCTTCGTCAGCACGATGCCCGTCACGTCGATGACCTCGGAGAACACCCGCGCCTGCATCAGCCCGTTCTGGCCGGTGGTCGCGTCGAGCACGAGCAGGACCTCGTCGACCTTCGCGAGCTTCTCGACGACGCGCTTGACCTTGCCGAGCTCGTCCATCAGGCCGGTCTTGGTGTGCAGGCGGCCCGCGGTGTCGATGAGCACCGTGTCGACGCTCTGGTCGATGCCGCGCTTGACCGCGTCGAACGCCACGGCGGCCGGGTCGGCGCCTTCCTTGCCGCGGACGACCTCGGCGCCGACGCGCTCGGCCCAGGTCTGGAGCTGGTCTGCGGCGGCGGCGCGGAAGGTGTCGGCCGCGCCGAGCACGACCGTGTTGCCCTGGGCGACGAGCACCCGGCCGAGCTTGCCGGTGGTCGTGGTCTTGCCGGTGCCGTTGACGCCGGCGACCAGCACCACGGCGGGCTGCTTCTGGCCGTCGACCACGTGCGGGAGCGCGCGGACGGCGCGGTCGCGCTCGGTCGAGAGCGTGGAGGTGAGGACCTCGTGCAGGACGGCGCGGGCGTCTTCGGAGGTGCGGACGGCGCGGCGGGAAAGCTCGTCGCGCAGCCTCGCGACGATCTCGCCGGTCAGCGCGGCGCCGAGGTCCGCGACGAGGAGGGTGTCTTCGACCTCCTGCCAGGAGTCTTCGTCGAGGTCACCGGCGCCGAGCAGGCCGAGGAGGCCCTGGCCGAACATCGAACGGGACTTGGACAGGCGGCCGCGCAGGCGCTCCATGCGGCCGGTCGCGGGCTCGATCTCTTCGACGGGCGCGGCAGGCTCGGCCTCGGGGAGCACGACGTCGACGACCGTGCGCTGCGGCGAGTCCCTCGGGACGGCCGCGTCGTCGCCGACGGCGGGCTGGCCGTCGGTCTCGGGGCGGTCCTCGACCGGGTGGGCCTCGCCGCCGGGAGCCAGCGCGATCCCGCCGCCGGTCTGGTAACCACCGCCCTTGGGTTTCCGCTCGACCTCGGTGGCGGCCTTGCTGTCCAGGCTGATGCGGCGCTTGCGCGCGATGATCAGCCCCGACACCAGTGCGACGACCAGCGCGAGTACGACTACGACGACGATCCAGAACCAGGGCGCGTTTGACACGGCCGCCATCTTCGCAGGTGCCCGGGCACCTGCGCGCACCCACCGCTCCGCCAACGGATAACGATGTGCCACCCCGTTGGGACAAGACTCAACGCCAGGGGTTGCGTCACGCGCTGTCGTGGACTAGACCACTCCGCGTGGTGGTGCCTACTTACGACGCCCTGCGGGTCGTCGGCCTGATCTCCGGCACGTCGATCGACGGGATCGACGTGGCGGCCGCTGAGTTGCACGTCGAGGGCGATCTGGTCGAGCTCGTCCCGCTCGGTCATCGCGAACTCGAGTATCCCGAAGAGCTGCGGACGGACCTGCTCGCCGCGCTGCCGCCCAAGCCGTGCAGCGCCGCGATGCTGACACAGCTCGACACCCGCGTCGGCCAGGCCTTCGCCGAGGCCGCCAGAATCGGCGTCAACCGGCTCGCCGGCGGGCACGCGCACGTCGTCGCGTCGCTCGGGCAGACGGTGTACCACTGGGTCGAGAACGGCGTCGCGTACGGCACGCTCCAGCTCGGCCAGCCCGCCTGGATCGCCGAGCGCACCGGGCTGCCGGTGGTCGCCGACTTCCGCGTCCGCGACATCGCGGCGGGCGGTCACGGCGCGCCGCTCGCGAGCACGCTCGACACGCTCTGGCTGCGCGAGCTCGCCGAGTCGAACGGGCACGCGGTGGCCGGGCTGAACATCGGCGGCATCGCGAACGTGACGGTGGTCGAGCCCGGCGGCGAGACGCTCGCGTTCGACACCGGCCCCGGCAACGCGCTGCTCGACATCGCCGCCACCGAGATGACCGGCGGCGACCTCCGCTGCGACGTCGACGGCGCGCTCGCGAGCCGCGGTGTCGCCAGGCTCGATCTGCTGGAACGGCTGCTGCGCGACACCTACTACGAGCAGCCGGCGCCGAAGTCGACCGGCAAGGAGCATTTCCACGCCGACTACCTGCTCGCGGCGATGGCGGGCCTCCCGGAACTGTCCGGTGAGGACCTGCTCGCGACGCTCACCGAGCTGACCGCGACCACGATCGCCGAAGAATGTATGAGGTATTCGGTCAAAACAGTGGTGGCTTCCGGCGGAGGGGTGCAGAATCCCGCTCTCATGGGGGCATTGGTCAAGAATCTTCCGGGCACGACGATCAAGACCAGCGACGAACTCGGAGTACCGAGCGTCGCCAAAGAGGCGTACCTGACCGCACTGCTCGGCTGGCTCACCTGGACCGGCCAGCCCGCGAACCTGCCCTCGGCCACCGGCGCGACCGGTTTCCGTTTGCTGGGCAGCATTACGCCGGGCGACGGACCGCTGCTACTGCCCACCCCCTTGTCCGAAACCGTCACCCGTTTGCGGGTTTCCGGGGATACCGCCGAAAGGGTAGGAGAGTCGAATGCGCCCTCTTGATTTAACGATCGTCATCCTCTATTTGGCGGCGATGCCGCTGATCGGCGTACTGGTCGGCCGCAAACAGAAATCCGCCTCGGATTACTTCGTGGGCGAGCGCAGCCTGCCCTGGCCCGCCGTGATGCTCTCGGTGGTGGCGACGGAAACCTCCACCTTGACGGTCATCAGCACGCCGGGCCTGGTGTTCGGCAACGGTTTCCTGTTCCTGCAGCTGGCTTTCGGCTACATCATCGGCCGGACGATCGCGGCGCTCGTGCTGCTGCCGCGCTACTTCAGCGGGAACCTGGTGAGCGCGTACGAGTTCCTGGGCAAGCGCTTCGGCAAGGGCCTGCAGGGCACGGCCTCGCTGACCTTCGTGATCACCCGGCTGCTGGCCGAGGGCGTGCGGCTGTTCGCGGGCGCGATCCCGATCAAGTTCATCCTGGCGCACTACGGAATCCACCTGGACTACTGGGCGATCGTCGTCATCGTCACCGTGCTGACGCTGATCTACGCCTACGTCGGCGGGATCAAGGCGGTCGTCTGGGTCGACGTCATCCAGCTCTCGCTGTACCTCGGCGGCGCGGCGGTCGCGGCGATCGTGCTGCTGAACAAGCTGCCGTCGGACTGGGCGAGCCAGGCCTCGGCCGACGGGAAGTTCATGCTGGTCGACTTCGGCAAGCACCTGCTGACCAGCCCGTACGCGTTCATCACCGCCGTGCTCGGCGGCGCCGCGCTGTCGATGGCCTCGCACGGCGCGGACCAGCTCATCGCGCAGCGGCTGCTGGCCACCCGCGGCCTGCGCGACGGGCAGAAGGCCCTGATCGGCAGCGGCATCTTCGTGACCGTCCAGTTCGCACTGTTCCTGCTGGTCGGCTCGATGCTGTGGGTGTTCAACGGGCGCAAGACCACCGCGCAGCTCGGCATGCAGAGCTCCGACGACGTGTTCACCCGCTTCATCATCGACGATCTGCCGGTCGGCGTGTCCGGCCTGCTGATCGCCGGTGTGCTCGCGTCGACCATGGGCGCGCTGGCTTCGGCGTTGAACGCGCTGTCGACCTCCACGGTGGCCGACCTGTACCAGCGGTTCACGCACCGGTCGGCCGAGGATTCGAAGCTGCTCAAGCACGGTCGCTTGTGGACACTGATCTGGGCGGTCGTGTTCGCGGTGTTCGCCTCGATGTTCTCGACCACGAAGAACGCGGTCATCGAGCTGGGCCTCGGCATCGTCGGGTACACCTACGGCGCGCTGCTGGGCGCGTTCCTGCTCGGCCTGCTGATCAAGAAGGCACGCCAGCTCGACGCGATCATCGCGTTCGTGACGACCGTGGTGGGCATGGCCTTCGTGATCCTCGGCGTGAAGTTCAGCGCGAAGACCGGCGAGTTCATCGGCATCGACTTCAGCAAGGCCGCGGGTGACAAGGTCGCGCTGGCCTACCCCTGGTACACCCTGCTCGGCGTGGTGATCACGCTCGTCGTCGGCGGGCTGCTTTCGTTGCGCCACAAGGCACCCGAGCCCGAGCCCGAGGCGGAAGCGGAGAAGGCCGCGGCCTAGCGGGATAAAGCGGGCTTTATCCCGGGTGCTTTCCCCGGGATAAAGCCCGCTTTATCCCGGGCCTGACCAACCTTTCGGGCGACCGAGTCCACCCTGCCGTCCGCCCGATGAGGCGCTGACCTGCGAGGACGCGTTGCGCACACTCAGCGCATGCGTGGACGTTTCGCTTTACTGGGCTCACTGCTCGTCCTGCTCGCCACCGCCGCACCGGTGTCCGCGGCGCCTGTCTCGGTCTATGCCGTCACCGGTCTCGACCGGCCGGTGACCCTCGTCCAGGACGAGTGGGGCATCCCGCATATCTACGCCCAGGGCACCGGCGACCTCTTCCTTGCGCAGGGCTTCAACGCCGCGCGCGAGCGACTGTTCCAGCTGGACCTCTGGCGCAGACGAGGCCTCGGCCTGCTCTCCGAGGCGTTCGGCCCGTCCTATGTGGAACAGGACGCGGCGGCGCGGCTGTTCCTCTATCGCGGTGACATGGACGCCGAGTGGGCCAGCTACGGCCCCGAGGCGAAGCTCGCCGCGACCCGGTTCGCCAACGGCGTCAACGCGTACCTCGACTGGCTCGCCCGCAACCCGCGCGCCATGCCCGAGGAATTCCGGCTGCTCGGGCACTCCCCCTCGCGCTGGCGGCCGGAAGACGTCGTCCGGATCCGCAGTCACGGCCTGATCGGCAACCTCCGCAACGAGGTCACCCGCTCCCGCGTCACCTGCGCCGCGGGCGTCAAGGCCGATCAGCTCCGCTGGCCGACGCAGCCCGCCGACCAGGCACGCGTGCCCGACGGCTTCGACCCGTGCTCACTGCCCGCCGACGTGCTGCGGACCTACGACCTCGCGACCCAGGCGGTCACCTTCACCGGCACCACGCTCCAGGCCCAAGCGGCCCCGGACTTCACCGAGGGCAGCAACAACTGGGTGATCAGCGGGGACCGGACCGCGTCCGGCAGGCCGATCCTCGCGAACGACCCGCATCGCGGGTACGCGGCGCCGTCGCTGCGCTATATCTCGCATCTGTCCGCGCCCGGACTCGACGTCATCGGCGCGGGTGAGCCCGCGCAGCCCGGGATTTCCCTGGGCCACAACGGTTCCGTCGCGTTCGGGCTCACCGTGTTCAACATCGACCAGGAAGACCTCTACGTCTACCAGCTCGACCCGGCCGACCACACGCGCTACCGCTACGGCTCCGGCTGGGAGCGGATGACCACGCTCGACGAGAAGATCCCCGTCAACGGCGCAGATGCGAAGGCCGCGCGTCTCAGCTTCACCCGGCACGGCCCGGTGATCAAGGTCGACGAGCAGCGCCACGTCGCGTACGCGGTGCGGTCCGCCTGGTTCCAGCCGGGAACGTCGCCGTACTACGGCAGCCTGAAACTCATGCGCGCCAAGAACTTCAGCGACTTCAAAGACGCCATGCGCACCTGGGGCGGCCCGGCCGAGAACCAGGTGTACGCCGACACTAGCGGCGACATCGGCTGGGTGCCCGGAGGCCTCACACCCATTCGTAAGGGTTACGACGGCCTGTTCCCCGTCCCCGGCGACGGACGCTACGAGTGGACCGGCTACCAGACCGACTTCCCCAGCTCGCTCAACCCCGCCAAGGGTTTCATCGCGACGGCCAACGAGGACAACGTGCCGCCGGAGTACCGGGACCGCGGGTACGGCTATGAATTCGCGGACCCGGTGCGTTTCCAGCGCATCACCGACGTGCTCGGCGCCAATCCCCGGTCGACGGTCGCGGACTCGGCCAAGCTCCAGGGCGACCAGCTTTCCCTGACCGCGCAACGGATCGTGGCGCTGGTCAAGCATCCGGTGTTCGACGGCTGGGACGGCGTCGAAGGCGTCGACTCGGCGCCCGCCGCGCTCTTCGAGGTCTGGCGCAAGCTCTATCTCGGCCCCGGCCTGGTCAAAGCGGTGCTGCCGAGCGCGGCGAACCTCATCGCCCGCCCCGACAACGCCGCGCTGGTCGACGCCTTGGAGCATCCCGAACCCTGGTTCGGCGCCGACGCGATCGCCAAACGCGACCGGTTACTGGCCGACACGCTCGACGCGGCGTACGCGGACGTCGCACGCCGCCTCGGCCCCGACCCTGCCGCCTGGAAATGGGGCGACCTCCAGAGCACCGTCTTCGAGCACCCGCTCGCGCCGGTGGCGGGACCGCGCCTGAACGTCGGCCCGTTCCGGCGTGGCGGCTCGGAAACCGTGGTCAACGCCTCCGGCTTCCGCGCCACCGACTTCCGGCAGACGGGCGGCCCGTCGTTCCGGATGGTCCTCGACGTCGGGAACTGGGACGCTTCGCTGGCCACCAACGCACCCGGTCAGTCCGGCGATCCGGCCAGCACGCACTACCGCGACTTGGCCGATTCCTGGGCCAGCACGGCCCACGTGCCGCTGCTTTACAGCCGAGCGCAGGTGGAGCGACACGCGGACAAGCGGATCCTGTTGCTCCCGGCTTGAGGTCAGAACAGGATTTAGCGGGCTTTATCCCGGGAAAAGCGCCCGGGATAAAGCCCGCTAAATCCCTAGACCGTGACGGGCTCGTCGACGGGGACGGTCTCTTCCTCGGTGCGCAGGCGCTGCGAGATGACCTTGGTGATGCCGTCGCCCTGCATGCTCACGCCGTAGAGCGCGTCGGCGATCTCCATGGTCGGCTTCTGGTGGGTGATGATGATCAGCTGCGAAGACGCGCGCAGCTGCTCCAGCAACCCGATGAGCCGTCGCATGTTGGTGTCGTCGAGCGCGGCCTCGACCTCGTCCATGACGTAGAAGGGTGACGGCCGCGCGCGGAAGATCGCGACCAGCATCGCCACCGCGACCAGCGACTTCTCGCCACCGGACAGCAGCGAAAGCCGCTTGACCTTCTTGCCGGGCGGGCGGGCTTCGACGTCGACGCCGGTGGTGAGCAGGTCGCCCGGCTCGGTGAGGATCATCCGGCCCTCGCCGCCGGGGAACAGCACGTTGAACACGACCTCGAACTCGCGCGCCACATCCTCGTACGCCGACGCGAAGACCTCGAGGATCTTCTCGTCGACCTCCTTGATGACGGTCAGCAGGTCCTTGCGCGTGTCCTTGAGGTCTTCGAGCTGCGTCGACAGGAACTTGTAGCGCTCCTCGAGCGCCGCGAACTCCTCGAGCGCGAGCGGGTTGACCTTGCCCAGCAGCGCGAGGTCCTTCTCGGCGCGCTTGGAGCGGCGCTGCTGCGTCGCGCGGTCGAACGGCATCGGCGGCGGCGGGGTGACGTCCTCGCCGCGCTCCTTCGCCGCCTCGTACTCGGCCATCTCGCCGGCGCTCGGCGGCACCGGGACGTCGGGGCCGTACTCGGCGACGAGGTCGTTGAGCCCCATGCCGAAGTCTTCGGCGATCTTGGTTTCGAGCTGCTCCAAGCGAAGCCGCTGCTCGGCGCGGAGCACCTCGTCGCGGTGCACGGCGTCGGTGAGCTTCTCCAGCTCGCCGGTCAGCTCGCGGACCTTGGCGCGGACGCCGGACAACGCGGTCTCACGGCTCTGCCGCTGCGCCTGCGCCTCGTCGCGCTCGGCGGCCGCACGCTGGACGGAGTGCTCGATGCGCTCCAGCGCGATCTCGCCGCCGTCGACCACGGCCGTGGCGATGTCGGCGCCGCGCTGGCGGGCGACCCGCGCCTTTTCGGCACGGTCACGCGCCTGACGCTCGGCGGCGGCCGCGCGGCGCAGGGATTCGGCTTTACCGGCGATGCTGCGCGAACGTTCCTCGGCGGTGCGGAGCTGGAGCCTGCCTTCCATCTCCTCCTGGCGCACGGTGGCCAGTTCCTCGGCGGCCATGTCGCGCTCGGCGGTGTCCGGGTCCTCGTCGACGGCCTCGTCCGCGACCATGGTGAGCCGCTCTTCCAGCTCGGCGAGCTGGGTCAGCGCCTGCTCACGGCTCTGCTCGACCTTGAGCCGCTGGGTGCGCAGGCGCTCGACCTCGGCCTCGGCCGCACGCGCGGCCTGCTGCATGCGGTTGAGCCGCTCGGACGAGCGCGCCTTGCGGACCTTCGCCTCGCCGAGCGCTTCCTTCGCCTGCGCGACCTCGTCGCGGCGCGCCTGCTGCTCGGCCCGCGCGCCTTCCAGCTCGGCGCCGGTGCGCTCGAGCGAGCGCTCGGCGGCGAGCAGCCGGTCCTGCGCCTCGTCGACCGCGGCCTGCACCTCGATGACGCTTTCGCGACGCTGCGAGCCACCGGCGGCCCAGCGCGAGCCGAAAACGTCGCCTTCGCGGGTGACCGTGCTGACGTCCGGGTGCACGGCGACCAGCCGCCGCGCCTCGTCCAGACCGTCCACAATGGCCACGAGTTCGAGAGCGCGTTCGACGGCGGGACGCAGCGCTTCGGGGGCACGCACGACCTCGCGGGCCCAGCGCGCACCGTCCGAAAGCGACGGCCAGCCCGACGGGTCCACAGTGGACGCTCCGCCGCCGAGCAGGATGCCCGCACGGCCGGAATCGTTGTTCTTCAAGTACTTCAGCGCGGCGAGCGCGTCTTCCCCACCCGCGACGGCGACCGCGTCGGCGACCGGACCCAGCGCGGCGGCCAGCGCGACCTCGAAACCGGGCTCGACGGTCAGCAGCGCGGCGACGGACCCGAGCAGCCCGGGCAGCTCGTGCGAAGCGCCGAGCAGCGCGCCCGCGCCGTCCTTGCGTCGCAAGCCCATCGAAAGCGCCTCGACGCGCGCACGCTCGGAAGCGATCTCACGCTCAGCGGTGCGCTCGGCTTTGACAAGCTCTTCGACACGCGCCTTGGCCGCGTTGTTGGCCTCGACCGCGCGGTCGTGCCGTTCCTGCAGGTCAGCGTCGTCGGATTCCTCGACCCCACCCTCGGCGCGCGCCTCTTCCAGCTCCTCGACGGCGAACTCGGCCCGCGCGGCGGCCTCCTCGATCGACATCGAGATGCGCTCGATCTCGTCGGAGGTGGCGCCGTTCTTGGACCGCAGCGCCTCGACCTGGCCGCTCAGCTTCGCGAGCCCCTCACGGCGGTCGGCGATCGCGCGGACCGCGGCCATGTGCGCGCGCTCGGCGGCCTGGACCTGGTGTTCCAGCTGCTCACGGCGTTGCACGGTCATCGAGAGCAGCTCGCGCGCCTCGGCCACGCCTTCGGCCAGCTCGGCTTCGCGCTCGGCGACCTCTTCGGCCTCCATGAGCAGCTCGTCCGGGTCGCGCCCGGTGCTGTGGCCCGCGACGTCGGCCGAGAGGTGGCGCTGCCGTTCGACGGCGAGCCGGACGGTGCCGCGCAGGCGCTCGGCCAGCGCGGACAGCTTGTACCAGGTGTCCTGGGCGGCGGTGAGGCGCGGCGCGTCCTCGGCCAGCGACGCCTCGAGGTCGTTCTCCTGCGCCGTGACCAGCTCCAACGCCTGCTCGACCTCGGTGCGGCGCGCGCGGGCGGTCTGCTCGTCGGCCTCCTCGCGGGCGATCGCGTCCCGCTGGGTGACCAGGTCGTCGGCGTACAGGCGGAGGCGCGAATCGCGCAGCTCGGACTGCACGGACTGGGCCTTGCGCGCGATCTCGGCCTGCTTGCCGAGCGGCTTGAGCTGGCGGCGCAGCTCGGTGGTCAGGTCGCCGAGCCGGTCGAGGTTGGCCTGCATCGCGGTGAGCTTGCGCAGGGCCTTTTCCTTGCGCTTGCGGTGCTTCAAGACGCCGGCGGCCTCTTCGATGAACGCGCGGCGCTCCTCGGGCTTGGCCTCGAGGATCTGCGCGAGCTGGCCCTGACCGACGATGACGTGCATCTCGCGGCCGATACCGGAGTCCGACAGCAGTTCCTGGACGTCCATCAGGCGGCAGGTGCTGCCGTTGATCTCGTACTCGCTCGCGCCGTCACGGAACATGCGGCGGGTGATCGAGACCTCGGTGTATTCGATCGGGAGCGCGCCGTCGGCGTTGTCGATGGTCAGCGTCACCTCGGCGCGGCCCAGCGGCGCGCGGCCGGCGGTGCCGGCGAAGATGACGTCCTCCATCTTGCCGCCGCGCAGGTCCTTGGCGCCCTGCGTGCCCATGACCCAGCGCAGCGCGTCGAGCACGTTCGACTTGCCGGAGCCGTTCGGCCCCACGACACAGGTGATACCCGGTTCGAACCGCAGCGTGGTGGCCGAGGCGAAGGACTTGAAGCCCTTCAGCGTCAAGCTTTTCAGGTGCACTGGGTGCAGACCCCTCTGGCCTCGGGTTTTCCTCTGTCAATCGCCGAATGTTACCTGGGGCGCTCTGCCATCTGTGGGACGTGGGGGCCTAGCGCTCGTCTAGCGCTCCACGAACCCGGTCAAACCGCCCTTCGGTGCGCTCCACCGCTCAATGACCTGATCCACACGTCCGGGTGATTCTCCGGACCGGAGGGCGGTCAACAACCGCTCACAGTGGTCACGAGTACCCTCCGCTACCACCTCAACACGCCCATCACGCAGATTGCTCGCACTCCCGGCCACCCCGATCTCGAGTGCTCTCGCCCGGGTCCACCAGCGGAAACCCACCCCCTGGACCTGCCCGTGCACCCACGCCGTCAACCGGACCTCGTCAGTTTCCTCACTCACAGGACTTATTGTGCCGGTTGCGGAGGGTGAACTGTGAGCGTGCTCTCGCTCGCTGAGGGTGAATCGTCGGTGATACCGTCCCCGTCCAGGGGTCCCCCGACCGTGGGAGTTTCACGGTTTCCCCGCCATCCCCGATGTCCCCCGTTTCGAGGAGCAGACAGCATGTCCCCTGGGCCCGAGGCGAGCCCGCGTATCTCCGTGGCGCCGCCGCGTGAGACGAACGGACTGATGCAGCGCACCGGATACGCCGTGCTGGCGGTGGGCGGGCTCGTCGTGGCGACGGCGTTCGCCGCGGTCGCCGAGCTGGCGGGCCCCGGCGTCGGCCACGACGCCAGCGGCCCCGGGCTCGGCGGCGGCACCGGCTCCGGCCCCGCCACCCAGGTCATCCAGGGCAAGGGCACCGCCGGTGGCCCGGAGACCATCCCCGGCGCGGGCGCGCCGGGCGCCCCGTCTTCGTCGTCCTCGGCCCCGACCACGGTCGTGAACGTCGGCCCGGACGGCAAGCCGACCACCACGGTCATCGCCCCGCCGCCCCCGCCGCCGAACCCCGGCGACCCCGGCACCACGCCGAACGACCCCGGCACCCCCACGCAGCCGACGACCAAGCCGACGAAGCCGACTTCCTCGGCGCCCTCGTCGTCGTCTTCGCCTTCGTCCTCCTCTTCGCCGGGATCCCCGTCGAGCACGTCGCCACGCAGCGACACGCCGGCGCCTCCGCCTCCCGGCAACAGCAGCACCGGCGGCTCCCCGAGTCCGACCAAGCCGTAAAGGTCGTGAGTGTTTAGGCCGGTTAGAACCGGCCGGAACACTCACGACCCCAGTCGGCAAGGCCGGGCGGCTCGCCCAGCCCGACCCACCCCTAACGGGGGCCGAATTGCCGTCGCCGCGCGCCGCGCGCTCGGGTTGGGTGAACGCGACCTGACCTCTGTTCGGCGAGGAGGAACCCGTGCGGCGTTTCGCTCGACTCGTGGTCGCGGCACTCATGCTGGCCACCCTGCCGGTGCTCGGAAGCTCGGCGGCACACGCCGCCGAGCCGGTATTGACGATGGCGCAGCGGCGCGCCTACCTGAACTACTACGCCCCGGTGATCTTCAAACGGGCCAATGAGGACAACGGCCAGGACGGCCGCGACTGGCTGACGAACTTCGATTTCGACCAGGACCAGAACTTCGCGACCAACCGCGTCAACTGGGTCGAGAGCGAGCGCTACGTCGCGGCCGCGGCGGCGAACCAGACCACCAGCCCGTACGCGAAGTGGCGCATCCGCCCGACGCTCTACACCTCGCTGATCGAGTACACCAGCGGCGGCGTGAAGTCGCTGGTCCTGCTCTATCACGTGTACAACGCCGCGGACAAGCAAGGCGACGCCATCCACGACTGGGAGCGGATCGAGATCGTCGTGCGCGGCGTGACCGGGACGCCGGGCGCGGCCGGTGAGTACGTGAACAACTCGACCATCACGCACCACCACGAGCACATCATCCGCAAGCGCGGCGACTCCGGCTTCAACTTCATGACCACCTCGACCGGCAAGCACCTGATGGTCTGGCAGGCCGACGAAGCGGGCAGCGTGCTGGCCACGCACGCGCACGAGCTGCGGTACGTGAAGGACAGCTACGCCTCGCTGGTGAGCCAGCCGGTCACGAACAACGCCGAGGTGGAGATCAGCGGCAAGGACAAGAACGAGAACGTCCACTACATCTTCGTCCCGCAGGCGTCCGCCGCGGCGGTGAGCGCGTGGGGCGCGCAGACGCTGAGCTGGGCCAACGCTCCGACGCTGATCGCCGGGCACGACAACGAGCACACGGTCGACTGGTACCAGGCCAAGCGGATCACCTACGAGCTGCAGGACATCGCCGACCTCATCCCGACCCACTGGTCCCAGAACCCGGCCTGGCCGAAGCACTGGCTGTCCTCGGCCGTCGACGACGTCGAACTGGAATCGCCGGTGGTCAACGAGCTGGGCGTGACCGAGGTGAGCACGGGACGCCAGCGCTTCTACAGCAAGTCCCGCGACAACGGCGCCTCCGACCTGACCGACGGCCGCGAGGGCCTCATCCACAAGGACTGGCTCTACGGTGCGTACTCGGCCGAAGCGGACGAAGACCGGGAAGGCTCTTCCGACGACTTCCCCGCTTATCAAGGGACTGGCACCGACAGCTCCGGCTGGAGCCGCCAGCTGGCGAGCGGCCGCTCCGATTCGCCCAACGTGTACTGGTGGCAGCACGACTTCTTCGTCCACGACGGCACGGTCAACACCGCCTCGTCCCGCGAGAACGGCGCCTGGCTGCGGGGCGCCTGGTACACGGCGGCGAACGGCGGGTTCGACGGCCGCTGGGTCCAGCTTTTCGACGACTGACCAGAAAGTGGGGTCGTGAGTGTTTAGGCCGGTTAGAACCGGCCGCAACACTCACGACCCGCCCCATAGGTGGCCGGGCTGGCCTCGCGCCGGGCTTCCGGCCTCAGTCCTATTTGGACAAGAGCACGCGTGACGCGGTCAGTGCCGTCGAGACGGGTGTAGTCAGCGAGCCCCGAGGTGACGACCGTGGCCCGCACACTGCTGCTCTGGTCGAGATACTGCCCCACGTCGAACCCGGGCGCGGCGCCGAGCAGAGCGGCCAGCGAGCCACCCCAAGCCTCGATCCGCGCCGGGTCGACGCCCAGCGCGCCCGCGTGCGCCTTGAGGAACCGGACCGCGCATTTGGCGTCGGTGAGCTGAGCGGGCCATGGCGCGGCGGGCGCGAGCCGATAGTCGATCGAGGCGACCACGAACCCGCGGGCGTTGAGCTCCTTGAACAACGCGCCGTCGGTCTTCGCGAGCCAAGCGCCGGGCCCGGTCGCTTTACGTCCGCCAAGCACGAATTCGCCGCCGTGGACATAGAGCACGACCGGCGCGGGCCGCCCGGCCGTCGCCGCGGGCATGTGCAGGTCCATCGGCAGCGGAACACCTTGCGGACGGCAGTATTCGACGGTGCTCATCTGCCCGGCGGGCAGCGCGGAGGCGAGGACCGCGTCGCCGGGAACACCCGTGCCGGTGAAGCCGTCCGACGCGGCTGTCACCCCGGCCGCGCTCGCCACCAGCGTGACGATGAGCAGCGGGAACCCCACGATCCACGAAGCGACCCACTTCGCGATCGACGGCGGCCTCGGGTCGCCGGTCGCCACGATCAGCAACCCGAGCACGGCCACCGCCTGCAACCCGACGGCGAGGTAGTCGGTCGCGCCGAACACGGCGTCGGCGGGCTGCCAAGGATCAGGATCGCCGAGTTTGCCGAGCCCGCGCCCCGCCAGCCACACCATGACCCAGGCGCCCGCGGAGGCGGCGCCGAACAGTACCGCGCGCCGGGTCGGCCTGCTCCACAAGACGATCATGGCCACGGTCTCGATCAGCGCCAGCAGGCCGAACACCATCGCGTGCAGCTGCCACATCCGCCACAGCGGCGGCAACGTCACCGCCGGGATGGCGGCCCCGCCGAGCCCGGCCACGAACGAGCTGACCAGCAGCGGACCCCGCCGCAGCAGCGGCGTTTCCCTGCTCGTCGGCATCCACGGCCCCGCCGGTGAGTTGACCACCCCACCAGTGTGCCAAGGGGTCGTGAGTGTTGCCGCCGGTTGGAACCGGCCGGAACACTCACGACCCCTCACAGCTCGAACCGGTAGCCCATCCCCGGCTCGGTCAGCAGGTGCCGCGGCCGCGAAGGCTCGGGCTCCAGCTTCCGCCGCAGCTGGGCCAGGTAAACGCGCAGGTAGTGCGACTCCGTCTCGTAAGTCGGCCCCCACACGTCGTGCAGGATCTGCTTCTGCGCGACCAGCCGTCCCCGGTTCCGCACGAGCAGCTCCAGCACGCCCCACTCGGTCTTCGTCAGATGCACCTCGGTGCCGTCTTTACGGACCTTCTTGGCCGCCAGATCGATCGAGAACGTCCCGGTCTCGACGACCGCGTCGGTGTCCTCGCCGGCCGAAGCGGTCGATCGGCGCACCGCCGCGCGCAAGCGAGCCAGCAGCTCGTCCATGCCGAACGGCTTGGTCACGTAGTCGTCGGCGCCCGCGTCGAGCGCCTTGACCTTGTCCGACGAGTCGCCGCGGGCGGACAACACGATGATCGGGACCAGGGTCCAGCCGCGGATGCCGGCGATGACCTCAGTGCCGTCCATGTCGGGCAGGCCGAGGTCGAGCACCACCACGTCCGGCTTGGTCTCGGCGACCGCGCGGAGCGCGGCCGTGCCGTCGTGCGCGGTGATCACCTTGTAGCCACGGGCCGACAGGTTGATGCGCAGCGCGCGCACGATCTGCGGCTCGTCGTCGACCACGAGCACGGTGCTCATCGGATTTCCTCCATAGCGGAACGATAGGCGGGCAGGGAAATCACCACGGTGAGGCCACCGCCCGGCGTGTCCTCGGCGCGGATGCCGCCGCCCATCGCCTCGGTGAACCCCTTCGCCACCGAAAGCCCGAGCCCGACGCCGGGGGTGGCGTCGCGGTCGCCGAGCCGCTGGAACGGGGCGAACGCCGAGTCGGCCGTGCCCTTCTTGAGCCCGCGGCCGTGGTCGACGATCCGCAGTTCGACGTGGTCGGAGTGCTCGCTCGCCCGCGCGGCGACCGGCTCGCCGGACGCGCCGTGCCGCAGCGCGTTGTCGAGCACGTTCGCGACCACGCGTTCCAGCAGGCCCGGATCCGCCAGCACCGCGGGCAGCGTGTCGTCGACGCACACCAGCACCGACTCCGAGTTGTCCACATTGGACAATGCGTGCGCGACCACCTCGTCATAGCCGACCGGCCTGAGCAGTGGCCGCACCGCGCCGGTCGCCAGCCGCGACGAGTCCAGCAGGTTCTCGACGAGCCCGGCCAGCCGGTCCGCCGACAGCTCGATCGCCTCCAGCAGCTCGGCGGTGTCCTCTTCGGACAGAGTCAGATCCTCCGCGCGCAGGCTGCCGACCGAAGCCTTGATCGACGTCAGCGGCGTCCGCAAATCGTGTCCCACGGCGGAAAGCAGCGCCGTGCGCAACTCGGTCGCCTCGGCCTTCCGCTCGGCGCGGGCCGCCGCGAGAGCCATCCGCTGCTGACGCAGAGCGAGCAGCGCCTGCCCGGCGACGGCCTCCAGCACCCGCCGATCCGAAGCAGGCAGTGCTCGCCCGCGCAGAGTCAGATGCACGTCAGCGGTGACGGCGATGTCGACGTCCGCCTCGTCGGGATCACGGCAGACGTCGTCGCCCGCCTGCTCGACCAGTGACCAGCCACCGTCGCTCTTTTCCAGCAGCGCCACCGAAACCAGCCCGAAGTTCTCGCGCAGCTTTTCGAGCAGCCGCCGCACGGGATGCTCGTGCGTCAGCACCGTCCGCGCGTAGGAGGCGAGCAGCGCCGCCTCGGTCCGCGCCCGCGCGGCCTGCGCGGCCCGGCGCGCGGCGATGTCGACGACCGTCGCCACCAGCACCGCCACCACGACCATCGCGATCAGCGTGATCACGTTGCGGGGCTCGTGCACGGTGAGCGTGTACAGCGGCGGCGTGAAGAAGAAGTTCAGCAGCCCGGCCGAAAACAGCGCGGCGAGCAGTGCCGGGCCGAGCCCGCCGACCAGTGCCACGATGACCGTCGCGAGCACGTAGTCGATCACGTCGGTCGAAAAGTCCAGCTGCCGCTTCAAGGCGATGCCGATCAGCGTCGCCAATGCGGGCAGCACCAGCGAAAGCGCCCAGCCCATCATCCGCCGCGACGGCGTCAGCGGGCTGTGGTCGAACCGGGCACGCAGCCGCCCGCCTGCTTGCTGGTGCGTGACCGTGTGCACGTCGATCGCGCCGGACGCCTGGACGACCGCGGCGCCGATGCCCTCGTCGAACAGCCGCGCCACCCGCGAGCGCCGCGAGGTGCCGATCACCAGCTGGGTCGCGTTGACCCCGCGCGCGAAGTCCAGCAGCGCGTTCGGCACGTTGTCGCCGACCACCTGGTGGAACGTCGCGCCGACGTCCTCGGCCAGCTTCCGGTACTTCGAGACCGCCGTCGGCCCGAGGCCGGACAGCCCGTCGCCGCGCAGCACGTGCACGACCTGCAGTTCGGCACCGGCCCTGGTCGCGATGCGCCGCGCGCGCCGGATGAGCGTCTCGCTCTCCGGCCCGCCGGTGATGGCGACGACGACCCGCTCGCGGGCCTCCCAGGTATCGGTGATCTTCTGTTCGGCGCGATACCGCTGCAGCGCGACATCCACCTGATCGGCGACCCACAACAAGGCCAACTCCCGCAAGGCGGTCAGGTTCCCTGGCCGGAAGTAGTTCCCGAGCGCGGCGTCGATGCGCTCGGCCGGATAGACGTTGCCGTGCGCGAGCCTGCGCCGCAGCGCCTCGGGGGTGATGTCGACGAGCTCCAGCTGCTCGGCCTTGCGGACGACCTCGTCCGGGATGGTCTCCTGCTGCGCGACGCCGGTGATCCGCTCGACGACGTCGTTGAGGCTCTGCAGGTGCTGGACGTTCACGGTGGACAGCACGTCGATACCGGCCGCGAGCAGCTCTTCGACGTCCTGCCACCGCTTCTCGTTGCGCGAACCCGGCACGTTGGTGTGCGCGAGTTCGTCCACAATGGCCACTTCGGGTTTGCGCGCGAGCAGCGCGTCGATGTCCATCTCGGTGAACTCGGTGCCGCGGTGGACGAACTCGCGGCGCGGCACCACCTCGATGCCCGCGAGCAGCTCGGCGGTCTTCTTGCGGCCGTGCGTCTCCACGATGCCCGCGACGACGTCGGTGCCGCGGTCGAGCCGCCGCCGCGCCTCGCCCAGCATCGAGAAGGTCTTGCCGACGCCCGGCGCCGCGCCGAGGTAGATCCTGAGCTCTCCCCGGCGCGGCTTCACGGGCCTGCTTTCGGTGTCCACGGGACTTATCTTGCTCCCCCGGCGGCGTCACGCACGGCGAGATTGAGCTTCCCCACATTCACGCCGGGTAACACTCCTGCCGTGTTCGCTTCGACCAGCTCGCGCACCTTGGCCTCGGGAAGACCATTCACCCGGGCCACCCGCGCGACCTGGAGGTTCGCGTACTCGACGCTGATCGCCGGGTCCACGCCGGAACCCGAAGTCGTCACCGCGTCGAGCGGAACCTGCGACGGCTGGACGCCTTCGAGCGCGGCGACCGCGGCCCGGCGCTTCGCGATCGCGTCGAGCAGGTCCGGGTTGGCCGGGCCCTTGTTCGACGCCCCCGAAGCCGACGGGCTGCCCGCCGACGGACGAGAGTGGAACCACTGGTCACCTTGCAGGTCGACGCCGATCAGCGAAGACCCGACGGGCCGGTTGTCCTGCGTGATGATCGAGCCCTCGGCGTTGGACTCCAGCCCCGGGATCCGCGACACCGCCCACACGCCCAGCGGGTAGATGACGCCGAGCAGCACGGTCAGGACGATGAGCACGCGCAGCCCCGCCAGGGTCTGCTTGAACAAGCCATTCATGGTGTTACCCGATTCCAGGGATGAGACGGACGAGCAGGTCGATGAGCCAGATGCCCAAGAACGGGCTGACGATGCCGCCGAGTCCGTAGATCAGCAGGTTGCGCCGCAGCAGCGCCGAGGCCGACGACGGCCGGTACCGCACGCCGCGCAGCGCCAGCGGGATCAGCCCGACGATGATCAGCGCGTTGAAGATGACCGCCGACAGGATCGCCGACTTCGGCGTCGCCAGGTGCATGATGTTCAGCCCGCCCAGCTGCGGGTAGATGGCCAGGAACATCGCGGGCAGGATCGCGAAGTACTTCGCGAGGTCGTTGGCCACGCTGAACGTGGTCAGCGCGCCGCGCGTGATCAGCAGCTGCTTGCCGATCTCGACGATCTCGATCAGCTTGGTCGGGTTCGAGTCGAGGTCGACCATGTTCCCGGCCTCTTTGGCGGCCGACGTGCCGGTGTTCATCGCGACGCCGACGTCCGACTGCGCGAGCGCGGGCGCGTCGTTGGTGCCGTCGCCGGTCATCGCGACCAGCCGCCCGCCCTCCTGCTCCTTGCGGATCAGCGCCATCTTGTCCTCGGGCTTGGCCTCGGCGAGGTAGTCGTCGACACCGGCGTCCTCGGCGATCGCGCGCGCGGTCAGCGGGTTGTCGCCGGTGATCATCACCGTCTTGATGCCCATCGCGCGCAGCTCCTCGAAGCGCGCCTTCATGCCCGGCTTGACCACATCGGACAGCCGGATCACACCGCGCACGAACGCCTTGCCGCCGTCGATCTCCGCGACCACCAGCGGCGTGCCGCCCTGGCCGCTGATCTCGTCGACGACCCGCTCGGTCTCGTCGGGCACGTCGCCGCCGCGTTCGCGGACCCACTGCCGGACCGACGCGGTCGCGCCCTTGCGCACCTCGCGCTCGCCGACGTTGATGCCGCTCATCCGGGTCTGCGCGGTGAACTCGACGAACTCGGCGAGCTTCTCGTCCTCCGAGGCGGTCTCGCTCAGGCCGTGGTCGCGGGCGACCAGCTCCAGGATGCTGCGGCCTTCCGGGGTTCCGTCGGCCAGGCTGGACAGGCGTGCCGCATGCGCGAGTTCCTCCACTGTGGACGTTCCGACCGGGATCAGCTCGGTCGCTTTACGGTTGCCGAAGGTGATGGTGCCGGTCTTGTCGAGCAGCAGCGTCGAGACGTCACCGGCCGCCTCGACCGCGCGGCCCGAGGTCGCGAGCACGTTGCGCTGCACGAGCCGGTCCATGCCCGCGATGCCGATGGCCGAGAGCAGCGCGCCGATCGTGGTCGGGATGAGGCAGACGAGCAGCGCGGTCAGCACGACCACGGACTGCTGGCTGCCCGAGTACCCGGCCATCGGCTGCAGCGCGACCACCGCGAGCAGGAAGATGATGGTCAGCGTCGACAGCAGGATGGTCAGCGCGATCTCGTTCGGCGTCTTCTGCCGCGAAGCGCCCTCCACCAACGCGATCATGCGGTCCACAAAGGACTCACCGGGCTTGGTGGTGATCTTGACGACGATCCGGTCGCTCAGCACGGTCGTGCCGCCGGTGACCGCGCACCGGTCGCCGCCCGACTCGCGGATGACCGGCGCCGACTCACCGGTGATGGCCGACTCGTCGACCGTCGCGATGCCCTCGACGACGTCGCCGTCGCCGGGGATCACCTGGCCTGCCTCGACGACCACCAGGTCACCGATGCGCAGGTCGACGCCGGGCACGCTCTCTTCGGAGCCGTCCTCGGTCAGCCTGCGCGCGACCGTCTCCTTCTTGGACTTGCGCAGGGTTTCCGCCTGCGCCTTGCCCCGGCCTTCCGCGACGGCCTCGGCGAGGTTCGCGAACAGGACGGTGAACCACAGCCACACCGCGATCAGGATCGTGAACACGCTGGGGTCGGTGATCGCGAAGACCGTGGTCAGCAGCGAGCCGACCCAGACCACGAACATGACCGGGTTCGCCAGCTGGTGCTTGGGGTTGAGCTTGCGCAGCGCGTCGGGGACCGAGGTCCATAGCTGCCGGGGACTGAACACGCCCACGCCGATCCGGCGGGTTTCTTCCTCGTGTTTCGTGACTGGGCGTTCCTGGGTGACGGTCACGCGAGTGCCTCCGCGATGGGCCCGAGCGCGAGCGCCGGGATGAAGGTGAGAGCGGCGACGAGCACGACCGTGCCGGTCAGCATCGTGCCGAACAGCGGTCCGGTGGTGGGCAGGGTGCCCGCGGTCTCCGGGACCTTCCGTTGCGCGGCAAGGGAACCGGCCAGGCAGAGCACGGCGATGATCGGGATGTACCTGCCGAACGCCATCGCCACGCCGAAGCTGCTCTGGAACCAGTCGCTGGTCGCGGTCAGGCCGCCGAACGCGCTGCCGTTGTTGTTCCCGGTGGACGCGTAGGCGTAGAGCACCTCGGACAGGCCGTGCGCGCCGCCGTTGCCGAGCGCGCTCGCCGTCGACGGGAACATCAGCGCCAGCGCGGAGCCGAGCAGCACCACGGTCGGCATCGCGAGCATCGCGACGGCCGCGCAGGTGACCTCGCGCTTGCCGAGCTTCTTGCCCAGGTACTCCGGGGTGCGGCCGACCATCAGCCCGGCCAGGAACATCGCGATGATCGCCATCACGAGCATGCCGTACAGACCGGTGCCGACACCGCCCGGCGAGATCTCGCCGAAGAGCATGTTCAGCAGCGGACCGCCGCCGCCGAGCGCGCTGAGGCTGTCGTGCGCGCCGTTGACCGCGCCGGTCGAGGTGCCCGTGGTGGTGTTGGCGAAGATCGAGGTCAGGCTGGTGCCGAACCGCTGCTCCTTGCCTTCCATGCCACCGGTTTTCGCCTCGGAGATCCAGGTGACCGCGAGCATGAGGCCCCAGAGCAGGCCCATCACCGAGAGCAGGACGTAGCCCTGCTTGCGGTTGCCGACCAGCTGCCCGAACGTGCGGGTCAGCGACACCGGGATGACCAGGATCAGGAAGAGCTCGACCAGGTTCGTCCAGTAGTTCGGGTTCTCGAACGGGTGCGCCGAGTTGGCGTTGAAGATGCCGCCGCCGTTGGTACCGAGCTCCTTGATCGCCTCCTGGCTGGCGGCGGGCGCCAGCGCGATCGTGCTCGAGGTGCCGTCCGGGTTGGTCACGGCGACGCCGGCCTTGAGGCTCTGCACGACGCCGAGCGCGATCAGGACCAGCGAGAAGACGAAGGCCATCGGCAGCAGGACGCGGATCGTGCCGCGCGTGAGGTCCACCCAGAAGTTGCCGAGCCGGTCCGCCTGCGAGCGGAGGAAACCGCGGGTCAGCGCGATCGCGACGGACAGCCCGACCGCGGCCGACAGGAAGTTCTGCACGGTCAGCCCGGCCATCTGCACGAAGTGACCCATGGTCGACTCCGGCACGTAGGACTGCCAGTTCGTGTTGGTGACGAAGCTGATCGCGGTGTTGAACGCGACCCCCGGCGAGACGGCGCCGCGGCCGAGGTCCCACGGCAGCAGCGGCTGGAGGCGCTGGAGCAGGTAGAGCAGGACCACCGAGACGAACGAGAAGCCGAGCACGCCCGCGGCGTAGGTCGGCCAGCGCTGTTCCGACTCGGGGTTGACGCGGAAGAGCTTGTAGAGGCCCTTTTCCACTTTCGAGTGCTTCTCCGACGAGAACACTCGCGCCATGTAGTCGCCGAGTGGCTTGTAAGCCACCGCCAGTGCGACCAGGAGTAAACCGAGCTGCAGCAGCCCGGCCGTCGTGTCCGACATCAGAATTTCTCCGGTTTGATCAGCGCGATGAACAAGTAGACGATCAGGCCCAGCGCCAGCACACCGCCGACGATGTTGGCCACCGTGCCCGCCCCGTTCACAGCCGTTCCAATCCGCGCAGCGTGAGCGCGAGCACCACGAAGACGCCGATCAACAAGATGGCGTAGAGCAAATCGGCCACTGTGCACCTCTCTTGACGCGTCACCCATCTGGCGACACGGCAACAGTGCGCCCGTAGCGCTGCGTGATCGAGAGCCGCTAACGCCTCCTTGATGCGCTGTTCGCGGCCGTTTACGCGATCTTGATGGCCGGTGATCCACATCACAGTAAGTAGTGAATCAAGCACAGATCGCTCGATTCGGGCAGACAGCGAACCGAAACCGTGTTACACCTGAGTTACGTGTAGTTGTAGTAACTAAGTAAATCCCCGGGAGGCTACGCATGTGCGGAATCACCGGCTGGGTCGCTTACGACTCAGATCTGACCAGTCAGCAGCACACTCTCGACGCCATGACCGCCACCATGGCCTGCCGCGGCCCCGACGACTCGGGCACCTTCGTCCGGCCTCACGCCGCGCTCGGCCACCGCAGGCTCGCGATCATCGACCTGCCCGGCGGCAAGCAGCCGATGAGTTCTCATTCGGTCGCCATGGTCTACAGCGGTGAGGCCTACAACTTCACCGAGCTGCGCGCCGAGCTGGTCAAGCTCGGCCACCGCTTCGAAACCGACAGCGACACCGAAGTCGTGCTGCACGGGTACCTGCAATGGGGCGAGAGCGTCGCCGACCACCTCAACGGCATGTACGCCTTCGCGATCTGGGACGAGCGCGAAGAGAAGCTCGTGATGATCCGCGACCGCATGGGCATCAAGCCGTTCTACTTCTACCCCACCCGCGACGGTGTCCTCTTCGGTTCGGAACCCAAGGCGATCCTCGCGAACCCGTTGGCACGCAAGGTCGTCGACGCCGACGGTCTCCGCGAGCTCGTCTCGATGACCAAGGCCCCGGGCTGGTCACTATGGAAGGGCATGGAGGAAGTCCCGCCCGGCGCGATCGTCACGGTCGACCGCGACGGCATCCGCACCCGCACCTATTGGAAGCTCGACGCCGTCGAGCACACCGACGACCAGGACACCACGGTCGAGCGCGTCCGCGAGCTCATGACCGACATCGTCCACCGCCAGCTGGTCGCCGACGTCCCCCGCTGCGTCCTGCTGTCGGGTGGCCTCGACTCCAGCGCCGTCACCGGCCTCGCCGCCGCCCACCTCGCCTCCCAGGGTGAGCAGCTCCGCACGTTCTCGGTCGATTTCCTCGGCCAGGAAGAGAACTTCCACGCCGACGAAATGCGCGACACCCCGGACTCCCCCTTCGTCCGCGACGTCGCGTCCCTCGTCGGCTCGGCCCACCGCGACATCGTGCTGAACCCGGGCGACCTCACCGACCCGGCCGTCCGCCGCGCGGTCATCACCGCCCGCGACATCCCGGCGGGCCTCGGCGACATGGACACCTCGCTCTATCTGCTCTTCAAGGCCATCCGCGCCGAGTCGACGGTCGCACTCTCCGGCGAGTCGGCCGACGAGGTCTTCGGCGGCTACCGCTGGTTCCACGACCCCGAAGCCCGCAACACCAAGACCTTCCCCTGGCTGGCCTTCCGCAACGCCCTCACCAGCGACCGCGCGGGCCTGCTCAACAAGGACCTCCGCGCCCGCCTCGACCTGCCCACCTACGTCGCCGACCAATACGCGGCCGCGGTCGCCGAGGTCGACCACCTCGACAACGCCACCCCCTTCGAGCAGCAGATGCGCACGATCTGCCACCTGCATTTGACCCGCTTCGTCCGCATGCTCCTCGACCGCAAGGACCGCGCCTCGATGGCCGTCGGCTTGGAAGTCCGCGTGCCGTTCTGCGACCACCGCCTGGTCGAGTACGTCTACAACACGCCTTGGTCGTTGAAGACCTTCGACGGCAGGGAGAAGAGTCTTCTCCGCCACGCCACCAAGCACGTGCTCCCCCAGTCGGTCGTGGACCGGGTGAAAAGCCCGTATCCGTCCACTCAGGACCCGGCGTACGCGGTCGCGTTGCAGCAACAGGTCAAGGAGGTCCTCGCCGAGCCGGATCACCCGGTCTTCGGCCTGATCGACCGCGACTGGGCCCACAACGCCTCCGAGCTGGACGCCCACACGATGCCGAGCGCCGTCCGCACCGGCCTCGACCGGGTCCTCGACCTCTACCACTGGCTGGACATCTACTCCCCCGAGATCCAGCACTGACCTCGTCGGGGTCGTGAGTGTTTAGACCGGTTAGAACCGGCCGGAACACTCACGACCCCTGGGCTCAGCGGCGGACTTCGTCGATGCCGACGGGGCGGCGTTCGCGGCGGGAGATCTCGCAGGCTTCGGCCACGTAGAAGGCTTCGAGGGCGTCGGCCACTCCGCAGGGGCTGGTGGTGCGGCCGGCGACGACGGAGACGAAGGCCTCGAGTTCGCGGGTGTAGGCGGGGCGGAAGCGTTCCATGAAGCCGGGGTAGGCGGGGCCGGCGAGTGCGACCACGCCGGGCTCGACCGAGCGGAGGGGGGCGCGGTCGTCGAGGCCGACTATGACGTTCGAGCGGGAGCCGAGTACTTCGAGGCGGACGTCGTAACCCGCCGCGTTGTAGCGGGTGAGGGAGACGACCGCGAGGGTGTCGTCGTCGAGGACGAGGGTGGCGGCCGCGGTGTCGACGTCGCCCGCGTCGGCGAAGAAGCGCTCGCCGCGGTTGGTGCCGAGCGCGTAGACCTCGGTGACCTCGCGGCCGCTGACCCAGCGGATGATGTCGAAGTCGTGGACGCCGCAGTCGCGGAAGAGCCCGCCCGAGTGCGGGACGTACTCGGCGGGCGGGGGCGCCGGGTCGAGGGTGGTCGCGCGCAGTGTGTGGATCCAGCCGAGGTCGCCGGAGGTGACGGCCCCGCGTGCGGCGGTGTAGCCGGCGTCGAAGCGGCGCTGGAAACCGATCTGCACGGGGACGTCCGAGCCGCTGATGCGGTCGATCACCGCGAGGGTGCCCTCGATGTCGGCGGCGACCGGCTTTTCGCAGAACACCGGGATGCCGGCGTCGACGGCCGCGGTGATCAGCTTGGGGTGGGCGTCGGTGGCCGCGGTGACCACCAGACCGTCCAAACCGGACTGGAAGAGCGCGTCGATGCCGTCGGCGAACTCGACGCCGAGCTTGGCCGAGGCGGCGCGCGCCCGCGCCGAATCGACGTCGGCGACGACGACCGAGGTGACCTCGTCGAAGCCCTTCAGCGTCTCGGCGTGCGAGGTGCCGATCCGGCCGGTGCCTGCAAGTCCCAACCTCATAAGAATCCTCCAGTAGAAAAAGCTCAGCCGTGGGTGGGGAAACCGAGGTCGACGCCGTGCGCCTGCCTCGGCCAGCGCGCGGTGACCGCCTTGCCCCTGGTGTAGAAGTGCACGCCCTCGGCGCCGTGGACGTGGGTGTCCCCGAAGAGGGAGTCCTTCCAGCCGCCGAAGGAGTAGTACGCCATCGGCACCGGGATGGGCACGTTGATGCCGACCATGCCCACGGTGACCCGGCGCTGGAACTCGCGGGCGGCCAGGCCGTCCGCGGTGAAGATGGCCGTGCCGTTGCCGTACGGGTTGGCGTTGACCAGTTCCAGCGCGGCTTCGAAGGAGTCGGCGCGCACGACCGCGAGCACCGGGCCGAAGATCTCGTCGGTGTAGATCGACATCTCGGGGGTCACGCCGTCGAACAGGGTCGGGCCGACCCAGAAACCCTCTTCATGATCCTGCGGCGCGAACCCGCGTCCGTCAACCACCAACCGGGCGCCCGCTTCGACTCCGGCGTCCACATAGGACACGATGCGGTCGCGAGCTGCGCCGGTGACGACCGGGCCCATCTGGGAGGCGGGATCCGTGCCGGGGCCGGTCTTCAGCGCGCGCGTGCGCTCGGCGATCGCCTCGACCAGCTCGTCGGCGGAGTCCCCGACGGCGACGACCACCGAGATCGCCATGCAGCGCTCACCCGCGCTGCCATAGCCCGCCGAGACGGCGGCGTCGGCCGCGCCCGCGATGTCCGCGTCCGGCAGCACGACCATGTGGTTCTTCGCGCCGCCCAAGGCCTGAACCCGTTTGCCCGCGGCGGTTCCGGTGGCGTAAACGTGTTTGGCGATCGGCGTGGAGCCGACGAACGAAGCACCCGCGACGTCGGGGTGGGCGAGCAGCGCGTTGACCGCGGCCGCGTCGCCCTGCAGGACGTTGAGCACGCCCGGCGGCAGACCCGCTTCGGAGAACAGCTCGGCCAGGCGCAGTGAAGCGGACGGGTCACGGTCCGACGGCTTCAGCACGAAGGTGTTGCCGCAGGCGATGGCGATCGGGAACATCCACATCGGCACCATGACCGGGAAGTTGAACGGCGTGATCCCCGCGACCACGCCGAGCGGCTGGCGGATGGAGTACGCGTCGATCCCGCGCGAGACCTGCTCGGAATGCTCACCCTTGAGCAGCTGCGGGATGCCGCAGGCGAACTCGACGACCTCGAGCCCGCGCTGCACCTCGCCCGCGGCGTCGGAGAGCACCTTGCCGTGCTCGGCGGTGATCAGCGCGGCCAGCTCGTCGCGGTGCGCGTCGACGAGCTCGCGGAACTTGAACAGGACGCGCACCCGCGAGGACAGCGAGCCTTCGGCCCAGTCCTGCGAAGCCTTGACCGCGGAAGCGACCGCGGCGTCCACATCGGACTGATCGGCGAGCACGACCTGGCGGGCGACCTCGCCGGTCGCGGGCTGGAAGATGTCGCTGCGGCGGGCGGACACACCGGACGTGCGGGCGCCGTCGATCCAGTGCTGGACGAGTTCGGTCACAGTGCTTCTCCTACGGGGCTGGCAGTGGTCGACCGGACCACCAACGACGGATGCAGCAGATGGCGGACGGGCTCCTCGCGGCCGTCACGCACACGTTCGAGCAGCGCCTCGACGGCGAGCCTGCCCATTTCGGTCCTCGGCTGGTCCACAGTGGTCAGTGAGAGGTGGCGCAGCGCGGCGAGCGAGGTGTTGTCGTAGCCGACCACGGAGATGTCCTCCGGGACCCGCAGGCCCGCCTCCTCCAGCCGGGAAATGGCGCCGACGGCGTTGAAGTCGTTGCCCGCCACCACCGCCGTCGGCCGCTGGGCCAGCATGTACTCGTTGAGCATCTGCTGCATGGCCTTTTCACCGGCGCTGTCGGTGTGCTCACTGCGGATGATCAGCGGCGGCAGGCCGTGCTTGAGCATCGCCGAGCGGAAACCGCGGCGCCGCGCCGCCGCACCGGCCGCGCCCCCGCCGTCGAGGTGCACGATCCTGCGGTGGCCGAGCGCGACGAGATGATCGACCGCCAGCGCGGCGCCCGCCTCACCGTCGTCGTTGACCGTGTCGATCTCCGGGGCGCGGGTCGTGCGCGACACCATCACCACGGGGCACTGCTTGACCGCGTCCTCGATGGCGAACGCGGGCATCACCGGCGACAGGAGGATCACCCCGGCCGGGCGGAAGGAAAGCAGGCTCCGCAACGCGGACCGCTCACGGGCGGGACTGCGGCCGCCCGTGTTGAGGATCAGCTCGAACCCGGCGGCCTGCGCCGCGGCGTCCAGCCCCTCGACCACGTCGGCGAAGAAGGCGTTGCGCAGATCGGAGACCATCACGCCGAGCACGGTCGACGTGCGGCTGGCCAGCGACCTGGCCATCGCGTGCGGGGAATAGCCGAGTTCCTCGGCCGCCTTCAGCACGGCCTCCCTGCGCTGCGGGCTGACCTTCGGTGAATTCCTCATCACCAAGGACACCAGTGCGCGAGAAACTCCCGCACGGGCGGCCACATCCTCCATCGTCGGTCGCGACACCTTCACCTCCCCGATTCGCCCTTGACTTGCCGTGATCGACGTTACAAGATTAGAGCGCTCTAATCAATAGAGCGCTCTAACCGCCGACCGCGAGAGGCACCGATGACAGCGTCGTCCAAGATCCGTATCGCCGCCGCCCCCATTTCCTGGGGGGTGTGCGAAGTACCGGGCTGGGGCCGGGTGCTCGACGCGCCGACCGTGCTGGGCGAAATGGCCGAGCTGGGCGTCAATGCCACCGAACTAGGCCCGCCCGGATACCTGCCGCGCGACCCCGCCGAGTTGCGGGCGCTGCTCGGCGGCTACAAGCTGAGCCTCGTCGGCGGGTTCCTCGCCGTCGTGCTGCATGCCGACCCGGCCGCCGCGCTGGCCCAGGCCGAGGATTCCGCGGCGCTGTTCGCCGCGTGCGGAGCGGAGGTGCTGGTGCTCGCCGCCGCCACCGGGCTCGACGGCTACGACGAACGGCCGCGGCTGAGCGACGCCGAATGGGCCACGCTCGTCGAAACCTCCGCGAAGATCGGCGAAATCGCCGCGAAGCACGGACTCAAGACGGTGCTGCACCCGCATGTCGGCACGCACGTCGAGACCGAGCCGGAGGTCGAGCGGTTCCTCGCCGACTCGGCGCTGCCGCTCTGCCTGGACACCGGGCACCTGCTCATCGGCGGCACCGATCCGGTCGGGCTGGCCAAGCGGTTCCCTGACCGGATCGGGCACATCCACCTCAAGGATGTCCGTGCCGAGATCGCCGAGGAGGTCCGCGCGGGCCGTCTCGGCTACACCGAAGCTGTCGGGCAGGGCATCTATGTCCCGCTCGGCGAAGGGGATGTGGACGTCGAGGCACTGGTGCGCTTCGTCCACGCGGGGGGATACGGAGGCTGGTACGTCCTCGAACAGGACACCGCCCTCGGTGAAGCGAGCCCGGTCGACGGTCCACGCCGTGACACCGAGCGCAGCCTGCAGCACCTGACCGAGATCGCCGACCGACTCTAGGAGAGACAATGAAGTCTTTGACAGCGAAGTCCCTGACAGCGAAGAAATGGATGCTCGGCCTCGCCGCCGGCCTAATCCTCACCGCGTGCAGCGGCCCCACCGCGGACAAGCCCGCCGCGACCGGCGCCGCCGACGCGCCCGGCCAGAGCGGTGACCTGCGCATCGCCGTGATCACCCACGGCAGCGCGGGCGACGCGTTCTGGAACGTCGTCAAGAACGGCTCCGAAGCAGCGGGCAAGCAGCTCGGCGTGAAGGTCGAGTACAACTCGGACGGCGACCCCGGCGCCCAGTCGAAGCTGATCGACAACGCGGTCGCGCAGAAGGTCGGCGGGCTCGTGATCTCGATGGCGAACCCCGAGGCGCTCAAGACCTCGATCGGGAACGCGGTCAAGGCGGGCATCCCGGTCATCACCATCAACTCCGGCGAGGACCGCAGCGCCGAGTTCGGCGCGATCGCCCACGTCGGCCAGAGCGAGGGTCTCGCCGGCCAGGGCGCGGGCCAGCGGCTCAAGGCGGCGGGCAAGACCAAGCTGCTCTGCGTCATCCACGAGGCGGGCAACGTCGGCCAGAACCAGCGCTGCGACGGCGCGAAGCAGTCCTTCGGCAACGTCCAAACGCTGCAGGTCGACATCAACAACCCGACCGACGCGCAGGCCAGGCTCAAGGCCGCGCTGCAGTCGGACCCGTCGATCGACGCGGTGCTCGCGCTGAACTCCCAGGTCGCCGCCGGCGCGGTCACCGCCGCCAAGGGCGCGAACTCGAAGGCGCAGGTCGCCACGTTCGACCTCAACGCCGACGTGGTCGCCGCGATCAAGGACGGCAGCATCCTCTTCGCCGTCGACCAGCAGCAGTACGAGCAGGGCTACCTGCCGATCGTGTTCCTCAAGCTCTACAAGGAGAACGCGAACACCATCGGCGGCGGCAAGCCGGTCCAGACCGGGCCGGGCTTCGTCGACAAGAGCAACGTCGACGCCATCGCGCCCTACGCCCAGCGAGGTACCCGGTAATGGCCGTAGCAGCGCCCGCGCGGGCGGATGAACGTATCGCCAAACCGAGGCTCACCGATCGGCTGATCGTCCGGCCGGAGATCGGCGCGCTGCTCGGCGCCGTGCTCGTCTTCGTGTTCTTCTCCGTGGTCACCGACCAGTTCCTGAGCCCGCTCGGGGTCTCGACCTGGCTCGACGACTCGTCGACGCTCGGCATCATGGGCGTCGCGGTGGCGCTGCTGATGATCGGCGGCGAGTTCGACCTCTCCGCCGGCGTGATGACGGCATCGACCTCGCTGGTCACCGCGATGCTGGCGACGCAGGCTGGCTGGAACGTCTGGCTCGCGCTGCTCGCCTCGCTGGCGTTCGCACTGGCGGTCGGGGCGTTCAACGGCTGGCTGGTGATGAAGACCGGGCTGCCGAGCTTCATCGTCACGCTCGGCACCTTCCTGGCGCTGCAGGGGCTCAACCTCGGCATCACCAGGCTGGTCACCGGCACGGTCCAGGTCTCCGGCATGCGGGCGACCGACGGCTACGAGTCGGCCGGCGCGCTGTTCGCGTCCACTTTGGACATCGGCGGCACGCAGTTCCAGATCTCGATCGTCTGGTGGATCATCGTGGCCGCGGTGGCCGCGTGGGTGCTGGTGCGCACCAAGTTCGGCAACTGGATCTTCGCGGTCGGCGGCTCGCTGCAGAGCTCGCGCGCGGTCGGCGTCCCGGTGGTGCGCACCAAGATCCTGCTGTTCATGACCACGGCCTTCGCGGGCTGGATCGTCGGCTCGATCAACATCCTGCGGTTCGCCAGCGTCCAGGCGAACCAGGGCATCGGCCTGGAACTGCAGTACATCATCGCGGCCGTGGTCGGCGGCTGCCTGCTGACCGGCGGCTTCGGCTCCGCGGTCGGCGCGGCGATCGGCGCGCTGATCTTCGGCATGGCCAGGCAGGGCATCGTGTTCGCCCGCTGGGACAGCGACTGGTTCATGCTCTTCCTCGGCGTGATGCTGCTGGCCGCGGTGCTGGTCAACAACACCTTCCGGCGGCGGGCGGAAAGGGTACGGCGATGAGTCTCATCCAGGTCACCGACATCGGGAAGACGTACGGCAGCGTCATCGCGCTGCGCGATGTGTCCACTGTGGTCAACGCGGGCGAGGTCACCTGCGTGCTCGGCGACAACGGCGCGGGCAAGTCCACGCTGATCAAGATCCTCGCCGGGGTGCATCAGCACGACCGCGGCGAGTTCCTGGTCGAGGGCGAGCCGGTCCGGTTCACCTCCCCGCGCGAGGCGCTCGACCGCGGTATCGCGACCGTGTACCAGGACCTCGCGGTGGTCCCGCTGATGAGTGTCTGGCGGAACTTCTTCCTGGGCTCCGAGCCGACGGTCGGGTTCGGGCCGTTCCGCGCGCTGGACCGCAAGACCGGGCGCGAGACGACCAAGAAGGCGTTGTCCGACATGGGCATCGACCTGCGCGACGTCGAGCAGCCGGTCGGCACGCTCTCCGGTGGTGAGCGGCAGTGTGTGGCGATCGCGCGTGCCGTGCACTTCGGCGCCAAGGTGCTGATCCTCGACGAGCCGACGGCGGCGCTGGGCGTCAAGCAGGCCGGGGTCGTGCTCAAGTACGTGGCGCAGGCCCGCGATCGCGGGCTCGGGGTCGTGCTGATCACGCACAACCCGCACCACGCGTATCCGGTGGCCGACCGGTTCCTGCTGCTCAAGCGGGGCGCGGCGCTCGGTTCGTACGAGAAGTCCGAGATCGACATCAACGAGCTCACCCGGCAGATGGCGGGTGGCGCGGAGCTCGAAGCGCTCGAACACGAACTGCGGCAGGTGGAAACGGGATGAGCGTCGAGGCGCTGGAAGCACTGACGATCGGCCGGGTCGGCGTCGACCTCTACCCCGAGCAGAGCGGGGTGCCGCTGGCCGGCGTCAGCACTTTCGCCAAGTCGCTCGGCGGCACCGCGACCAACGTCGCGGTCGCCGCCGCGCGGCTCGGGCGGCGGACGGCGGTGCTGACCAAGGTCGGGCCCGACGGGTTCGGGGAGTACGTGCGCGAGGCGCTGGCCGGGTTCGGGGTGTCGCCCGAACACGTGGGCACCTCCCCCGGCCTGCAGACGCCCGTGGTGTTCTGCGAGCTGAACCCGCCCGCCGATCCCCCGCTGCTGTTCTACCGCGCGCCGATCGCGCCGGACCTCACGATCACGGACGAGGACGTGCCGTGGGCGGTCGTCGAATCGGTTCCGCTGCTGTGGGTCACCGGCACCGGTGTCTCGGTCGAACCGGCACGCACCACCCAGCGCAAGATCCTCGAGACCCGGGCCCGGCGTGAGCACACCGTGCTGGACCTGGACTACCGGCCGATGTTCTGGCCGGACGTCGAGACGGCGCGCGCGGAGATCGGCTGGATGCTCGACCACGTCACGGTCGCCGTCGGCAACCGCGCCGAGGCCGAGGTCGCGGTCGGCACGGCGGACCCGGACCTGGCCGCCGACCGGATGCTCGAGCGCGGGCTGAAGCTCGCGGTGATCAAGAAGGGCGCCGAGGGCGTGCTGGTCGCGACGCCCGAGGGCCGCTGGACCGTCAAACCACAGCGGGTCGAGGTCGTGTGCGGGCTCGGCGCGGGTGACGGGTTCGGCGGCGCGCTGATCCACGGGCTGCTGTCCGGCTGGGATCCCGTGCGCATCGCCGAGTACGCCAACGCGGCGGGCGCGCTGGTCGCGTCGCGGCTGGCCTGCGCCGACGCGATGCCGGCTGCCGAAGAGATCGAGGAGCTGCTGTGAGCCTGCTGACCGATGAGCGCTGGAACGAGCTGCTCCGGACCCGCGTCACCGATCCTGGCGCGATCAAACGGGCCTACACGCACCGGCGGCGGCGCGAGCTGGTGTCGGACAAGGGAACCCTGTTCCTGGTCGCGGCCGATCACCCGGCGCGTGGCGCGCTCGGGGTCGGCGACGATCCGATGGCCATGGCCGACCGGCGCTCGCTGATCGAGCGGCTGCTGGTCGCGCTCGAAAACCCCGCGGTCGACGGGCTGCTCGGCACCCCGGACGTGGTCGAGGAACTGCTCCTGCTCGACGCGCTGCACGACAAGGTCGTCATCGGCTCGATGAACCGCGGCGGGCTCGCGGGCGCGGACTGGGAGATCGACGACCGGTTCACCGGCTACGACGCCAAGTCGCTGGTCGACTTCCGGCTGGACGGCGGCAAGATGCTGCTGCGGCTGGTCGACTCGGACCCCGGCACCGTGCCGACGCTGCAGGCCTGCGCGCAGGCGGTCTCGGAGCTGGCCGCGCACGAGCTGATGGCGATGGTCGAGCCGCTGCCCTACGACCGTGACACCACCGGGAAACTGGTGCTGCAGAAGGACGCGGAGTCGCTGGCGCGCGCGGTCGCGGTCGCCTCGGGCATCGGCGTGACCTCCGCGCACACCTGGCTGAAGATCCCGGCCCCCGAGGACTCGGCCGTGCTCAACGCGACGACGCTGCCGGTGGTCGTGCTCGGCGGGGTCCCGTCGGCCGATCCCGCCGCCGATCTGGCGTCCTGGGGACGGGCGTTGCGCCACCAGGCCGTGCGTGGCCTCGTGGTGGGCAGGACCCTGCTGTATCCGCCGGATGGGGATGTCGGCGCGGCCGTCGAGGCCGCCGCGAAGATTCTGGAGGCCGCCAAGTGAGCAAGCTGCACCGTCCATTGGGGACACTGAGCGACGGCCAGGACCCGATCCGGCTGACCCCGGACTCGGCGGGCTGGAACTACAGCGGCCTGCGAGTGCTCAAGCTCGAAGCCGGTGAGACACGCGTGCTGCACACCGGCGAGTACGAGGCGTTCGTGCTGCCTCTGGCCGGTTCGTGCGTGGTCAGGGTCGACGGGCAGACCTTCGAGCTGGCCGGTCGCGAGTCGGTGTTCAGCCGGGTCACGGACTTCGCGTACGTGCCGCGCGAAGCCGAGGTCGAACTGTCCACTTCGGACGGCATCGAGGTCGCGCTGCCGATGGCGCGCTGCGTCAACCGGCTGGAGCCCAAATACGGGCCCGCTGAGAACGTGCCGGTCGAGGTGCGCGGCGCCGGCCAGGCGACCAGGCAGGTGACGAACTTCGGCACGCCCGGTGTGTGGGACCACGCGGACAAGCTCAACGCGTGCGAGCTGATCACGCCGGGCGGCAACTGGTCCTCGTACCCACCGCACAAGCACGACGAGGCCACCGAGTGCGAAGTGATCAACGAGGAGATCTACTACTTCCGCGTCGCCGGGCGCGACGGCGTCACACCGTCGCGCGAGGGCTTCGGCCTGCACCGGACGTATACCTCCGACGGTGAGTTCGACGAGGACGTCGCGGTGCGCGACGGCGATGTTTTCCTTATCCCGCGCGGTTATCACGGTCCTTGCGTGGCCGCGCCCGGTTATCCGCTGTACTACTTGAACGTGCTCGCCGGGCCCGCCGCCGAGCGGTCGATGGCGTTCTGCGACGACCCGGCGCACAGCTGGATCCGCGCAAGCTGGCAGGACCAGGAACTCGACCCGCGCTGCCCGGTGACGAGCCACGAAGGACGGGTCTCATGAAGCTGACCACCGCGCAGGCGCTTGTCCGCTGGCTGCTGGCGCAGCGCTCGGAAACGCTCGACGGCCGCGAGGTCCCGCTGTTCCCCGGCGTGTTCGCGATCTTCGGGCACGGCAACGTGCTCGGCCTCGGCACCGCGCTGGAGGAGCACCGCGACGAGATCCCGGTCTGGCGCGGGCACACCGAGCAGGGCATGGCGCTGGCCGCCGTCGGCTACGCGAAGGCGACGCACCGGCGTCAGGTCGGGGTCGTGACCTCGTCGATCGGGCCCGGCGCGCTGAACATGGTGACCGCGGCCGGCGTCGCGCACGCCAACCGGCTGCCGGTGCTCCTGCTGCCGGGCGACACGTTCGCCAGCCGCGCGCCGGATCCGGTGCTGCAGCAGGTCGAGCACTTCGGTGACGCGACGGCGACGGTCAACGACGCGTTCCGCGCGGTCAGCCGCTACTTCGACCGGATCACCAAGCCCGAGCAGCTGCTCTCGACGCTGCCGCAGGTCGCGCGCGTGCTCACCGACCCGGCCGACGCAGGCCCGGTCACGCTCGCCTTGCCGCAGGACGTGCAGGCCGAGACGTACGACTTCCCCGAAGCGCTGTTCGCGCCGGTCACGCACCGGCTGCTGCGGCCGAGGCCGGACCGGCGGTCGCTGACCGCCGCGGCCGCCGCGCTGCGTGCCGCACAGCAGCCGATCCTCGTGCTGGGCGGCGGTGTCCGGTATTCCGGCGCCGGGCGGCGCGCGGTGGAGTTCGCGGAGCGCCACGGGATTCCGGTCACGGAGACGACGGCCGGGCGCACCCTCGTCCGGCACGATCATCCGCTGTTCGCCGGTCCGCTCGGCGTCACCGGGTCGACCTCGGCGAACGTGCTCGCCGCCGAAGCGGACGTGGTGCTCGCCGTCGGGACGCGGCTGCAGGACTTCACCACGGCCTCGTGGACGGTCTTCTCCCCCGACGTCAAGCTCGTCACGCTCAACGCGGCCCGGTTCGACGCGGTGAAGCACGGCGCGCTGGCCGTCGTCGGTGACGCCGGCGCCGGGCTGGCGGAGCTGACCGAGCTGCTGGAGGGCTGGGGTGCCGCGCCGGAGTGGACAGCGCGGGCGGTGGCCGAACGCAGCCGGTGGGACGCGCACATCGACGGGTTGCGCGCGTACGAATCGGGCGTGCCGACGTACGCGCAGGTCGTGGGCGTGGTCAACGAGCTGTCCGAGCCCCGTGACTACGTGATGACCGCGTCCGGCGGCATGCCGGGTGAGCTGCTCGGCGGCTGGCGCGCGACCGGTGAGTCCACAATGGACGTCGAGTACGGGTTCTCGTGCATGGGCTACGAACTCGCGGGGGCGTGGGGCGCGGCCATGGCGCACGACGGGCTCGTCACCACGATGCTGGGCGACGGCTCGTACCTGATGCTCAACTCGGAGCTGTTCTCGGCGGCGTTCGCCGGGCACCCGTTCGTCGCGGTCGTCTGCGACAACGACGGCTACGCGGTGATCGCGCGGCTGCAGGAGGGCCAGGGCGGCAAGCCGTTCAACAACCTGTACGCCGACTGCCGTTCCGGGCACGCGACGCCGCCGCGCGTCGACTTCGCGGCGCACGCGGAGTCGCTGGGCTGCGCGGTTTTCACGGCCTCGAGCCTGGACGACGTCCGCATCGCCTACGCGAAGGCACGCGAGGCCGCCGTCGCCGAGAAGCGGCCCGCGGTCGTGGTGGTCGCGACGCAGCCGAACGCCTGGACCGAGGCCGGGGCCTGGTGGGAAGTCGGGGTGCCCGAGCACCTCGCGGGGCGCCCCGCGTACGACGAGGCCAAGCCGGGACAGCTGAGGTACTTGGGATAAAGCGGGCTTTATCCCGGGTGCTCCTCCCGGGATAAAGCCCGCTTTATCCTTAACCAGGCGAGACCGCGTGGGGCACCAGGAGGAGGGGCGCGCCCGAACCATCGGCTTTCACCGACCAGGTATCGCCACCCAAGCCGTAGAGGACCGACTCCTCCCGCCACAAGGGCTGGTCGTCGACCGACCGCGTTTCCGCGAGCACGGTTTCCCGCAGGGTCGACAGTTCGAGCACGGCTATCCGCCAGCCGTCCCCGAAGCGTTTCTTGAAGGCGATCCGCGTGCCGTCCGGCGAGAGCGACGGGCATTCGACGCCGTCACGCAGCACCTTGGCGCGGAACTTCTTGAAGTCGCCCTCGATCAGGTACGTATGCCCCTTGCTGCCCAAGGTGGCATAGAACCGGTTGCCGTCGTCCGCGAACGTGATGCCCCAGTAGTTGACGTCGTTCGCGTAGTAGCGTTCGCCGTCGAGGAAGACCGCGAGCTGCTCGATCGACTTGATCAGCTTGCTTTGCTGCGTGTCGTAGATCCCGGCGCGCGTGGAGAACCCGGTCTCCGCGTAGGAGTCACCGCTGACGAACAGCGTCCAGTACGCGAACCGGCCGTCCGGCGACACCCGCGCCCGGCTGGGCGTTCCCGGCAGCGTCTCCTTGTGGTGGACGCGCAGGTGCTCGTCGACGATCAGGACGTCGGTTTCGGGCGGCAGCGTACCGGGCTGGACGGCGAGGCACAGCCCGGTACGTTTCGAGAACGCGAACCGGTCGCAGGTCAGGCCGGACAGCTGCCGGGGACCACCGGCCGCGGTCACCGGAACAGCGCCCACCTTGCCGAAACCGGGGCCTTCCGCGGTGTTGCGGAACAGCAGGTTCTCCTGCCCCAGCATCACCTCGCCCTCGGCGACGGGCACCGTGTTCTCGGTGACGCCGCCACTGCCCGTGCGCGCGTAGGCGACATAGCCGACGGCCACCCCGGCCAGCACGAGCACCGCGGCGAGCAGCACGAACAGCTTCTTCTTCACGCACTGACCTCCAGCGGTTTGACGACGGCGGCGACCGCGACCACCGCCACCAGCGCGGCGACCACCACGAGCAGCGCCACGCGCATGTCCCACATCGTCCACAGCAGGCCGAACAGGACCGAGGACGCCATCCTGGCGATCGCCTGGCCGGTCTGGACGAGCGCGAGCCCGCCAGCCCGGATGTTAGCGGGCAGGAGCGGCCCCGCGGCGGCCATCAGGACCCCGTCGGTGGCCGCGTAGAACATCCCGTGCAGCACCAGCGCGAGCACGCCGAGCCACCAGGCCGTCGGTCCACACAGGACGATCAGCGCCACGGCGAGCGCGACATGCCCGCCGAGGAACACCTTCCACCGCCCTGCCCGGTCGGCGAGCCTGCCGAACGGGATCGCCAGCAGCAGGAACACGCCGGCGGTTCCCAGTGGCAGCAACGGGAAGTACACCGAGCCGACGTCCCAGCGCCGCTGGAGCACCAGGTAGACGAACGAGTCGCCGATGGTCACGAGACCCAGGAGTGCCGCCCAGCCACAGACTCGCCGGACCGAGGCCTGGCGCAGGACCGCGAGTGTCTCACGGAGGGATACCCTTTCTCTCTCGACGGGTTTACGGTCACGCACGAACAAACCCAGCAGCAGCACCCCGATGATCGCGATGCAGAAGCTGGCGAAGAAGACCGACGTGTAACTGCCGAGGCTGATCCACAGGACGCCCATCGCGACGAGCGGGCCGAGGAACGCGCCGACCGTGTCCATCGCCCGGTGCACGCCGAACGCGCGGCCGAGCGACGCCGGTTCGCTGCTGAGCGAGATCAGCGCGTCACGCGGGGCCGTGCGCAGTCCCTTGCCGGTGCGATCGGCGGCCAATACCGCGCCGATCGCGCCGACCGAGGACCCGGCCGCCATCAGCCCGAGCTTGCAGACGGCGGAGAGCCCGTACCCGAAGCCCGCCACCGCCTTGAGCCGGTGCCAGCGGTCCGCCGCGTGCCCGCCCAGCAGGCGGACGATCGCGGTGACGCCCGCGTACATGCCGTCGAGCAGCCCGAACTGCAAGGGGTTCAGCCCGAGCCCGACGACCAGGTACAGCGGGAGCACGGCGGTGACCATCTCCGAGGAGATGTCCGTGACCAGGCTGACCATGCCGAGTGCGAGGACGTTGCCCGCCACCCGCCCGGCCACGGGGGTGTCCGTGGCCGGGCGGTCAGTCGTGATGTACATGATCAGTGGCAGGTGTAGGTCGGGCTGCTGTCGAGCACCTTGTTGTCCAGCCCGATCAGCTGGCTGGTGAAGGTGGTGTCCGTCATGCTCAGCTTGAGCACACCGAACGTGCTGAGCAGCTTGGCCGTCGTGGAGTGCGCGGCGTGCAGCGGGTACAGCTTGGCGCCGCCCATGCCGCCGAGGATCTGCACCGGGCCCGCCGCGTTCGCCTTACCGTCGATGCCCTGCGGGATGAACCGCTCGTAGTGGTGGTCGTGCCCGTTGAGCACCAGGTCGACCTTGGCGTTGACCAGGACGTCCCACAGCGCCGCCGCGCCTTCGTTGTCACCGTGGTCGCCGGAGCTGTACCGCGGGTGGTGGTAGTACGCGGCGATGCAGCCCTTGGTGTTGTTCGCCAGGTCGTTCTTGAGCCAGGCCACCTGGGGCGGGTCGGCGGCCGCGTTCAGGCTCTCGGTGACGAAGTCGTTCGAGTCCAGCGAGATGAAGTGCCAGTTGCCCATGTTCCAGCTGTAGTACCGCTTGCCGTCCGGCTTGCCGAGCGTGCCCCAGTACTTGTCGTACCCGGCGAACGCGGGGCTGTCGTAGGTGTCGTGGTTGCCGACCGAGGGGTGGGTGATGCTCTTGAACTTGCCCCAGGTCTTGTCGTAGTAGCTGGTGTAGTCCGAGTAGTGCGCGTCGTCGTACTGGTTGTCACCCATGGTGATCACGGCGGCGGGGTTCATGCCCTGCACGAGAGCCGCGGTCTTGGGGTGGATACAGGACGAGGAGCTGGCGGTGCACTGCTCGGCGATGTCACCGGCCGCGGCGAGCACGAAGCCGCCGCCGCCACCGCCCGCCGGGGTCGTCACCGCGAGCGCGGAGCTGACTCCCGAGAGGTTGCCCGCGCCGTCACGGGCGCGGACCGTGTACGAGTACGCGGTCTCCGGGGCGACCGTGGTGTCGGTGTACGACGGGGTGGCCGAGCTGCCGATCACCGTGCCGCCGCGCAGGATGTCGTAGCCGTCGACGGCCACGTTGTCGGTGGAGGCCGTCCAGCTCAGCGCCACGCTGGAGGCGGCGACCGTGTCCGCCTTCAGCCCGGTCGGCGTGCTCGGCGGCTGCGTGTCACCGGTGGTGTCGGTGACGCCGTACACCTGGAGCTCCCAGAGGGAGTAGCCATAGCTCGTGCCGCGGGCGGTGCCGACGACGCGGACGTACCGGCCTCGGCCGTTCAGCCCAGTACGATCGTCGATTCC
Source organism: Amycolatopsis xylanica (assembly GCF_900107045.1). GTDB lineage: Bacteria > Actinomycetota > Actinomycetes > Mycobacteriales > Pseudonocardiaceae > Amycolatopsis > Amycolatopsis xylanica. Next base: position 165,133 of record NZ_FNON01000010.1, on the reverse strand, counting down.
GCCGTCACCCGTGTCGTTCTGGTCCACTGTGGTCCAGGTGGTGCCGTCGGCCGACAGCTCGATGCGGTACTTCTTGGCGTAGGCGACTTCCCAGTTCAGCTTCACCCGGTGCACGGTGGCGGACTGGCCGAGGTCGACCCTGATCCACTGCGGGTCGGAGCCTTCCGCGCTGGCCCAGCGGGTGCTGGTGCTGCCATCCACGGCGTATTTCCCCGCGTACGAGGAACTTTCCTGGCTGGAGGTGGCGGTGATCTTGCCTTGGGACAGCAGGATGTCGGCGGCGGCCGAGGTCGCTGTCATGGTCATGGGCAGTAGCACTGCCGCTGGTATGAGCACGGCTAAGGCTCTTTTGATGGTCACTTCGGGAGCTCCTCTTGGCCGGACGGCTGGCAGGGAGAGAAGTACGGTGTACAACAGGTAAACAGTAAAGAAAGTTTCTTAACTAACAAGTCCCGCGACTGTAGCCCGTCCCTTTTTGGCCTAGCAAGACCATCCCCTGGATGTCGTAACCCAGTAGTTATGCGAAAGCCCCCTCCGCTGCGCGGCACGCAACAGAGGGGGCTTCACTTGCGCCGATCTATGTCAGCGACGCGGGCACGACGTGCACCGTCCCGTGCAACGTATCCGGTACCAGCAAAGAGTTTGCTCGCTCATCGAGCAGGAAATCGGCGGTCGTGCTACGGCCTACGCCCGACAGCAGCACTTGGACGTTCTCGCCGTCGCGATCCATCTTCCAGACCATGCCGTTGTCGAAGCTCGACACATAAATCGAGCCGTCGCGGGCCTGCGCGACACCGTCCGCGCCGCGGAATCCGGTGGCGATGATCTTTTTGCGGTCGTTTTCAAGATCGCTTTCGACAACGTTGCCATAGAACATGTCGACCATGAGCAGCCGTCCCGGCTTCCGGCTCGCCGTGACCCCGTTCAGGACGAGCGTCTTGCGAGAGGGCTTGACCACCTCGGTGATCTTGCCTTCCAACGGGATCCGGTAGATCCGCGCGAACGACGGGATGGCCGCGCCCTCCGGGCTGTCGACCGGCCAGAGGTAGCCGTTCGGATCGCGCATGAAACCGCGGCCGCCCATTTCACTGACGTACACCGCGCCGCCGCCCGCCTCCGCGGACACATCATTGAGGAACTCGATGGCCTTCGGGAAAGACGCGGGAGTGGCGAGCACCTTTTTCACGCCGTTTTTGTCGATCGTCCACACGGTCGTGGTATCGGCGACGACAAGATACTTCCCGGTGAACGCGATACCGCGCGGATTGTCGAGTCCGGTGGCGAAGGGCGCGACGGCTCCGGTCTTCGGATCGAGCGTGCGCACCTCGCCGTCGTTCTTGCCTAGCTCGGGCGCGCCCTGGATGGTCACGAAAACCTTGCCGTCAAAGCCTTTCGTGACGCTCTCGGGCCGGGTCCCGACGGTGAAGGTGACCTCGGACGGCGCGGCGACGGCCGGAGTGGTGACCGTCAGCGCCGCCACGGAGGCGAGCAGGACGGCACGAGAAAACCAGGGATGTGCGGGCATGGCAGCAGGTTCGCACGCCGGATATCCGGCCCGCCAGAAGGAAAGGCGAAGTTCGGCGTTTCAGCCCATAAAATGTGTCAATGACCGAGAAGCTCATTGATTTCGCGCACCGCTGAACGGCCCGCGCGATTCGCGCCGACCGTGCTCGCCGAAGGCCCGTAGCCGACCAAATGCAGCCGGGGCTCGGCGACGACGCGGGTGCCGTCCATCTTGATCCCGCCACCCGGTTCGCGGATCCGCAGCGGCGCGAGGTGGTCGATCGCGGCGCGGAACCCGGTCGCCCACAGGATGATGTCGGCCGCCTGCTCGGTGCCGTCCGGCCAGACGATGCCGCGCGGGGTGATCCGCTCGAACATCGGCTTGCGATCGAGGATGCCGTCGGCCTGCGCCTGGCGGACCTCGGGGGTGAGCGCCAAGTCGGTCACGCTGACCACGCTGGCGGGCGGCTTGCCCGCGCGCACCGCGCGTTCCACCTTCGCGACGGCCTCGCGGCCCCAGTCCTCGGAGAACGGGGTGGACCGGAAGACCGGCGGCCGCCGGGTCACCCAGGTCGTGCCGCGGGCGACGGTCGCGATCTCCATCAGCAGCTGGATCGCCGAGGTCCCGCCGCCGACGACCACCACGCGCTTGCCGCGGAACTCCCCCACGCCGGTGTAGTCGGCGGTGTGCAGCTGCCGCCCGGCGAAGGTCTCCTGCCCCGGATAGTGCGGCCAGAACGGGCGGTCCCAGGTGCCGGTCGCGCTGATCACCGCGCGCGCCGACCAGGACTCGGCGGCACTGGTGACCACGAGCCGGTCGTCCGCGCGGCTCACCGAGAGCACGTCGACCGGCCGTTGCACCGGCAGGTCGTAGGTGTGCTCGAAGCGGTCGAAGTACTCCGAAACGACTTCGGACGCGGGCCTGCTCTGATCCGGCGTGCCCAGCGCCATCCCCGGCAGGTCGTAGAGCCCGTGCACCTTGCCGAGCACGAGCGAGGGCCAGCGGTACTGCCACGCGCCGCCCGCGCGTTTGCCGTGGTCGAGCACGACGAAACCGCTGCCGTTCCGGAACCCGGTCCGGCGCAGGTGATAGGCGGCCGAAAGCCCCGCCTGTCCGGCTCCGATCACGACTACGTCGGTCTCGTGGTCCGCGCTCATATCGGGTTCAACGGGAGCGCCCACCGGATATTTCGCGGTTTTGGTCACACGCTAGCGGCGAAGCAGCTTCCTGATCAGCAGGAAGGCCACGAGCGCCGCGGCCGCGGCGAGCAGCGGACGCGCCCGTTTGGCCATCGAGTCGCCCGCCAGCTCGACGAGGTCGATCGCCTCGGTCTCGGGAATCGGCGGCACGCTGCGCAGCTGCGGGCGTTCGGGCTCGGGCTCCTCCTCGGCTTCCGGCGTGCCCAGCTTCTCGGCCAGCTTCACGGCGAACTGGTCCAGTATCTTGCCGCCGACCTCGCTGATCAGGCCGCGCCCGAACTGCGCGGGCTTGCCGGTGACGGAAAGCTCGGTCGCGACCGCGCCGTGGGTGCCGCCGTCGCGCTCGGTGAGCGTGAGGGTGACCGTGGCCGACGCCGTGCCCGCGCCGCGCGCGTCCTTGCCCGATGCCTTGATGACGACCTTCTTCGCGGCCGCGTCCTTCTCGAGGAATTCGCCGGCGCCCTTGTAGAGCAGGGAGATCGGCCCGAGCTTGACCTTCACCGTGCCGCTGAACGTGTCGCCCTCGACCTTGGTGACCGTGGCGCCAGGCATGCAGGGCGCCACGTACTCGGGGTCGATCACGGCCTTCCAGACATCCTCGATGCCTGCGGGGACGGTGAATTCGTGGTCGAGCCGCACGGGCCGACCTCCCTTCTGCTTACGTGCCGATCGCCGAGGCCAGTGCCCGGCCGGTGAGGACGCGAGCGAGCTGCTGCCGGTATTCGGCGTCGGCGTTGCCGTCGACGGGCGGGCTGGTGCCCTCGGCCGCGTGCGCGGCGGCCGCCGTGATCGCTTCGGCCGTGGCGGGCTGCCCCACCAGGGCCTGTTCGACCCCGGTGGCGCGCACCGGCGTCGAACCCATGTTCGTCAGCGCGACACTGGCCTCGGTGATCGTGGCCCCGTCGGTGCGCACCGCGGCCGCGACGGCGACCATCGACCAGGCCTGCGCGACGCGGTTGAACTTCTCGTAGTGCGCGTACCACCCGGTGTGCTTCGGCACCCGCACCTCGACCAGTATCTCGTTCTCCGCAAGCGCGGTGGTGAACAAGTCCTGGAAGAACTCCGCGGCCGGCACGCTCCGGCGCCCGTCCGGACCGGCGATGACCAGCTCACAGTCCAGTGCGAGCACCGGCGCCGGCAGGTCGCCAGCCGGGTCGGCGTGCGCGAGCGAGCCGCCGAAGGTGCCGCGGTGGCGGACCTGCGGATCGGCCACGGTGTCGGTGGCGCGGGCCAGCAGCGCGGCGTGCTCGGCGATCAGGTGATCGCGTTGCACGTCGTAGTGCGTGGTCATGGCGCCGATGACGAGCGCGTCGCCGTCCTCTCGGACGCCGCGCAGGTCGGCGATCTTGCCGAGGTCGACCAGCACGGTCGGCGTGGCGAGCCGCATGCGGAGCACGGGCAGCAGGCTCTGCCCGCCAGCGATCACCTTGGCGTCCTCGCCCGCCTCGGTGAGCGCGCGGACCGCTTCGTCCACTGTGGAGGGTGCGACGTAGTCGAAACTCGCGGGGATCACTTCGCACCTCCGGATGCGTCGATCGAGCCGAGCCCGCCACCGGCTTCGGAGCCGATGTCACCGGCGTCCTTCGTCCCGTGCTGGATGGCGTGCCACACGCGCATCGGTGTCATCGGCATCTCGATGTCGGTGACACCGAGGTGGCGTACCGCGTCGACGACCGCGTTGACCACGGCGGGTGTGGACGCGATCGTGCCCGCCTCGCCGACTCCCTTGGCGCCCAAGGGGTTCGTGGTCGACGGGGTCTCCGTGCGGTCGGTGGTGAACGAGGGCAGATCGGCCGCGGACGGCAGCAGGTAGTCCGCGAACGTGCCCGTGGTCAGCGTGCCGCTCTCGTCGAACACCGCCTCCTCGAACAGGGCCTGCGCGATGCCCTGCGCGAGCCCGCCGTGCACCTGGCCCTCGACGATCAGCGGGTTGACGGCCACGCCGACGTCGTCGACGCAGACGTAGCTGCGCAAGGTGATCCGGCCCGTCTCGGTGTCCACTTCGGCCGCGCAGAGGTGCGTGCCGTGCGGGAACGAGAAGTTCTCCGGGTCGAAGGTGGCCTCGGAGTCCAAACTGGGCTCGAAGCCGTCGGGCAGGTTGTGCGAGCTGAACACCGCGAACGCGATGTCCTGAATGGACGTCGCCTTGTCGGTGCCCTTGACCCCGAAGCTGCCGCCGCTGAATTCCAGGTCGTCCTCCGCGCACTCCATCAGGTGCGCGGCGACCGTCTTCGCCTTGGCGATCACCTTCTCGGCGGCCTTGATCACGGCGATCCCGCCGACGACCAGCGAGCGCGAGCCGTAGGTGTCCATGCCCTTGTGCGAGGACTGCGTGTCGCCGTGCAGGATCTCGACGTCCTCGAACGGCACGCCCAGCTGGTCGGCGACGATCTGGCTCCACGCCGTCTCGTGCCCCTGGCCGTGCGCGGAGGCGCCGGTGACGACCTCGACCTTGCCGGTCGGCAGTATCCGGATCGCCGCGTGCTCCCAGCCGCCCGCGCCGTAGTCCAGCGAGCCGAGCACGCGGGACGGGGCGAGGCCGCACATCTCGGTGAACGTCGAGATCCCGATGCCGAGCTGGATCGGGTCGCCGCTCGCGCGCCGCTCCGCCTGCTCGCGGCGCAGGCCGTCGTAGTCGAAGAGCTGCTTGGCCTTCTCGGTCGCGGCCTCGTAGTTGCCGGAGTCGTAGGTCAGCCCGCACACCGTGGTGAACGGGAACTCCTCGTGCTTGATCCAGTTCTTCTCGCGCAGTTCCAGCGGGTCCATGCCGAGTTCGGCAGCCAGCTCGTCCATGATCCGCTCGACGGCGAACGTCGCCTCCGGGCGGCCGGCGCCGCGGTAGGCGTCGGTGAGCGTGGTGTTGGTGAACACGTTGGTGCAGGCGAAGTGATACGCCGGGAACTTGTAGATCGCGTTGAACATGAACGCGCCGAGGATCGGCACCCCCGGCCCGACGAGGCCGAGGTAGGCGCCCATGTCGGCCTTGAGGTCGGCCTTCAGCCCGAGCACCGTGCCGTCGCGCTTGGCGGTGATGGTGATGTCCTGGATCTGGTCGCGGCCGTGGTGCGCGGTGAGCAGGCTCTCCGAGCGCGTTTCGTTCCACTTCACCGGTTTGCCGAGCTTCTGCGCGACGACCAGCGCCATCGTCTCCTCGGGCAGGACGGCGATCTTGCCGCCGAACCCGCCGCCGACGTCGGGGGCGATCACCCGGAGCTTGTGCTCGGGGATGCCGAGGGTCAGCGCGGCCATGGTCTTGAGGATGTGCGGGATCTGCGTCGCCGACCACATGGTGATCTGCGTGCCGGTCGGGTCGACCACGCAGGCGCGCGGCTCCATGAACGCGGGCACCAGCCGCTGCTGGCGGAAGCGCCGGGTCACCGTGACTTCGGCGTCGCCCGCGGTCTCGGCGAAACTCGCGCCGGTGCCCGCCTCGCCGGAGTCGAACACCCACACCGCGCTGGTGTTGGTGCCGAGTTCCTCGTGCACCAGCGTCGCGTCCTCGGCGAGCGCGGTCTCCAGGCCGAGCACGACGGGCAGTTCCTCGTACTCGACGTCGATGTACTCGAGCGCGTCATGGGCCTCGGCCGCGGTGCGCGCGGCGACGACCGCGACGCCTTCGCCGGCGAAGTTCACCTGGGTGGCGGCGAGCATCGGGCGGCGCGGCGACTTCATGTCCGGCGTGATCGGCCACGCGCACGGCATGCCGACCTCGCTCGCGGGGTCCAGATCGGTGGCCGTGTAGACGGCTACGACACCGGCGGCCTGTTTCGCCGCGGAGGTGTCGATGCTGACGATCTTGGCGTGCGCGTACGGGCTGCGCAGCACGGCGAGGTGCAGCATGCCGGGCAACGTCATGTTGTCCGTCCACCGGGTCCTGCCGGTGATGAGCCGCTCGTCTTCCTTGCGGCGCCGGGACTTTCCTACCTCCGGCTCGACGGTGGCGGTCATCATTCGCCCCCGATGCCCACGTGCGAGGCGCTTTCCTGCGAGGACATCCGCTCGGCCTCCGGCCCGGCGCCGGGGCGCATGTGATGCGCGGCGTCGCGGACCGCGCGCACGATGTTCTGGTAGCCCGTGCAGCGGCAGAGGTTGCCTTCCAAGCCTTCCCTGACGGCCTTTTCGTCCGGATCGGGGTTGTCGGCCAGCAAATCGATCGACTGCATGATCATGCCCGGCGTGCAGAAACCGCACTGCAACGCGTGATTGTCGTGGAACGCCTGCTGCACCGGATGCAGTTTGCCGTCACGGGCGAGGCCCTCGATGGTGGTGATCTCACAGCCGTCGGCCTGGACCGCGAGCACCGAGCAGGATTTGACGCTGTGCCCGTCCAGGTGGACGGTGCAGGCGCCGCAGTTGCTGGTGTCGCAGCCCACCACGGTGCCTACCTTGCCGAGCCGTTCACGCAGATGGTGCACGAGTAGCGTGCGCGGTTCGACCTCGTCGCTGTACTTGGTTCCGTCCACGGTGACGGTGATGCGCATTGCGGTCTCCAGTGGTGGGAGCAGGTGTGATCGGACTCACTTTCGAGCGTGCTACTTCCCGTTCCGCGGTACAACCCCCAGCCTCCGCGAGTGCCTCGGTCGATCCGCACCTGCGGGCCAGAGAGCTATTCCATTCCGGATTTGCGGAATTCCGCTGTACTCCATTCAGCGGAGCGGCAAAATTTACTTCACCCGGTTGAGAAATCCGTTGGTGATCAACCATCCGACATTGATCGGGGTCGGTGCGCCCGGCACCAGTGCGGCGTCGAGTTGATATTGCGTGCCACCACCCGGTTGTGCGAACCACGGCGCGATCGGGCCCGAATGGACCTTGAACTCCTTGATCACCTTGTACACGTGGTAGTTGCACGAAGCGGCCGGAACACTGGTCAGGCTTTGCGGCGGGATCGACCTCGACGAATACGGCGCGCCCTTCGGTGCCAGGAAAGAGCCGTATTCGCTGCCGAAACGATCAATGGCCAAGCCGGGGTTGAGCGTGATGGTGAATTGGATCGGCGTGCCGTCGGGGTAAAGCACATAGCCGTCCTTGGGCGGATAACGCCAGGACGAAGCCGTGGAATCGTAGAAGGCTTCGAGGAATCTTTGCTCGGTCAGGTACCCCGTCCGCTGGTATCCACGCAGCTCGCGGCCGACCTCACCCGCCACGGGCAGTTTTTCCGGGCCGAGGCGCTTGTCACCGTGGTAGAAGGTGTCCGAGCATTCGGTGAGCCTGCCGGTCTCCTGCGCGTACGCGGTGGTCGGGGCGAGCAGCAGTGCGAGAGCCGCGAAAACCGTTGCTGTGCGTCTGAAGGGCATTACCCGACCTCACCGCGAAACCCTTGCGGTGTCGAGAGTCTGAACGGGTTACCCACCGGGATAAAGCGGGCTTTACTCCGCGGAGTAAAGCCCGCTTTATCCCGGGGCTCAGCCGTGGATGCGGCCGCTCAGTTCGGCGAGCCGCTTGCCCCCTCCGCCCCAGCGCAGCGCGATGATCTCCGCCGCGATGGACACGGCCGTCTCCTCGGGGGTGCGTGCGCCGAGGTCGAGCCCGATTGGCGAGGAGAGTTTTTCCAGCTCGTGCTCGGTCAGCCCGGCGTCGCGCAGGCGGGAGAACCGGTCGTCGTGCGTCTTGCGTGAGCCCATCGCGCCGACGTAGCCGACGTCGAGGCGCAGCGCGACCTCCAGCAGCGGCACGTCGAACTTCGGGTCGTGGGTGAGCACGGCGATCGCGGTGCGGCGGTCGATCTTGCCCGCGTCGGCCTGCGCCTTGAGGTAGCGGTGCGGCCAGTCGACGACGACCTCGTGCGCGTCGGGGAACCGGCTGGCGGTGGCGAACACCGGCCGCGCGTCGCAGACGGTGACCTCGTAGCCCAGGTAGGCGCCCATCTTGGCCATCGCGGCCGCGAAGTCGATCGCGCCGAAGACGAGCAGGCGCGGCGGCGGCTCGAACGAGTTCACGAACACCGTCATGCCCTCGCCGCGGCGCTGGCCGTCCGGGCCGTAGTGCAGGACGTCGGTGCGCCCGGTGGCGAGCAACCCGCGCGCGTCGTCGGCGACGGCGTCGTTCATCCGGGAGGAGCCCAGCGTGCCGGTGACCCGGTCCGGCCAGACGATCAGGTGACGGCCGACGAGCCCGGTCAGCTCGTGCTCGATCACGGTCACGATCGCGACCGGCTCGCCGTCGCGCACGGAGGCGACGACCTCGCCCAGCTCCGGCAGTGATTCCCGGTCGACCTGCTCGACGTAGATGTCGATGATCCCGCCGCAGGTCAGCCCGACGGCGAACGCGTCGTCGTCGGTGACGCCGTAGCGCTGCAGCACGGGCGCGCGGTCCTCGACCACCTGCTGTGCCAGCTCGTAGACGGCGCCCTCGACGCAGCCGCCGGAGACACTTCCGGTGACCTCGCCGTCCGGCCCGACCAGCATCGCCGCGCCGGGTTCCCTCGGCGCCGACGAGAAGGTCGCCACCACGGTGCCGACGCCCACGGTCTCGCCTGCCGACCAGCGGCGGTGCAACTCGTCCAACACATCACGCATTGCGGATCTCCACGAGCAGTCGTTCCAGGGTCGCCAGGCTGTGCCCGGCGAGCAGCGCGTCCAGATGCGGCAGCGCGGCGGCGATCCCGGACTGCACCGGCGCGTAACCGTCCCGCCCCGCATGGGGATTAACCCAGAGTACGGCGTGCGCGAGCCTGCGCGCCCGTGCGAGCTGCTCGGCGAGCAGGCCCGGGTCGCCCCGCTCCCACCCGTCGGAGAACACCACTACCACCGCCTGCCTGGCCAAACCCCGTTGTCCCCACCGGTCGAGGAAGACTCTGAGCGTCTCGCCAAGCCGAGTCCCGCCCGCGAAATCCGGCACGGCCTCCCCGGCCGCGAGCATGGCGCGCTCCGGATCGCGTTGCCGCAGCTGGCGGGACACCCTGGTCAGCCGGGTGCCGAGGGTGAAGGCCTCCGTGCTGGACGGCGCGCTCCTGACCACGACATGCGCGAACCGGAGCAGCGCGTCGGCGTACGGGCTCATCGAACCCGAGACGTCGATGAGCAGGACGACGCGCCGGGGACGTCGCGCGCGATCGCGGTACGCGAGCTGGGTGAGTTCGCCGCCGCCGGCAAGCATCCCGCGCAGCGTCCTGGCCGGGTCGAGACGGCCTCGCTTCGACGGCCGCCGGCGCAGTGATGATCTTTTCGGCGGCGCTGGGCGGAGTACGGCGAAAAGTTCGCGGAGATGTTCGCGCTCGGCGATCGAAAGTTCGCCGAGATCGCGATGCCGCAGGATCTCGGTGTCGCTCGCGGCCGCGTTGAGCTGCTCGGGCGCTTGCGAAGACTCGCCGTTCTGCCGTCCCCCGGTGAGCGTGGCCATTTTCGACTTGCGCTCGCGGGTGACGGGTTTGGACACGCGACGCGGCGGCTCGTCGCCGAACCACCGCGCGAAAGCGTCTTCGTAGCGGGGCAGGTCGTCGGGATCCGCGCAGAGGGTCAGCCTGCCCGCCCAGTACAGCTGGGCAGGCTCGGCGAGGTCGAGCCGTTCGACGGCGTCGAGGTACGCCTGCACGCGATGCGCGTCGCAGGGCAGCCCGGCTTCACGCAGCGCGGTCGTGAAACCGACGAAACCCGGGAGCGGATCCATGGGTCCATTGTGCGCTCATCGGGAGGTAGAAGTGCGGTCTGGCGGCCGATCCTCCCCAGGCCGGGCGCCAGACCGCGCTCTTCGCAGCGACCATGGCCTGGTAGCGAGTAGGCCGGGCGCGAAGAGATCGGGGAAAGCTGAAGTGAACAACGAAACCGGGGCGTGGACGATCACGCTTCGGGACCGTGACGCAGTCCGCTGTGTAGCTCGGTTCGCACGATCCCTCCCCTCCGGTCGTCGTCTCTGTGATGTGCACAAGAATGACCGACCAGATCACTGTGGTCAAAGGATTTAAGCACCGCTACGGTGTGCGCATGATCTTGCGCCGCTTGGCCTTCGCGGCGATGGCCGCACTCACCGTGACCACCGCGCTCACCGCCGGAGCCCAGGCGTCGGCGCCGACACCGGTCGTGTTCGACACCGACATGGATTTCGACGACGCGGCCACGCTCGCTTATCTCTGCCAAGCACACAAACGGCACCGCATCGAACTGCGCGCGGTCACCGTGGTCAACAACGGCTCCGGGACGCCGGGCCGCGCGCTCACGCATACCCGCACGATTCTCGAAAAGTGCGGCCTGGGCGGCATTCCGGTGGCCGACGGCTCGGACAAGGGCGTCAACGCGCCGACTCCGGACGCGCGTGCCTGGACCGAGAAGGTGCTTTCGGGCGCGCTCGGGGACGGAAACCGGCCGGATCGGCCGTCGGTGCTTCCGGCTTCGCTGCTGTTCGCGGCGAGTGTCCTCACCGCGCGCACGCCGGTCGTGGTGGTCGCGACGGGTCCGCTCACGAACGTCGCGAAGGCGACGCGGTTGCCGGGTGTCGCCGGGAAGATCAGCCGGATTTCGGTGATGGGCGGGGCTTTCGGGGTGCCGGGGAATGTCGAAGCGCCTCACGCGGATGGCTCACAGGAGACCAACATCTGGCTGGATCCCGTTTCAGCGCGCGAGGTGTTCCAGCGGTCGCGAGTGGACATCGTGCCGCTCGACGCGACCAACGATGTACCGATCACGCCCACGTTCGTGCAGCGCCTCGACACGTCCAAGACTCCGGAAAGCCTTATGGTGCACGGAATCCTGACGCAGCCGGACATCTGGCCGTTCATCGAGCAGGGTGTGGGCTACTGGTGGGACACGCTCGCCGCGTCCGCCGCCTTCGACACGGTGAACCCGGTCGAGTTCCGCGAAGACCGCGTCGACGTCATCGTGACCGGCGATGCGGCGGGCCGCACGGTGATCAGCGCCGGAGGCACGCCGCAACGCGTTGGCCGCCATGGGAATCTCGCCGCTTACGAAGCGGGCTACTTCGCGATGCTCAACGGGAGTTATTGAGGGGAAGGGCAAATGTGGCGTGCCCGATGCGGCTGGGTGAGGGCCTTCCTCACCCGGTTGCAGGTGGTCAGGGCCTCCCTCACCCGACATTTCGGGTGAGGGAGGCCCTGACTCGGTGGGTTCGGGTGAGGGAGGCCCTGACCCAAGCCCACCGACTGCGAGGCGGGTCCCTCGGGGGTCGTGAGTGTTTAGGCCGGTTAGAACCGGCCGTACCACTCACGACCCCCGAGCCCAAGCCGACAGTCACGCCACCTTTGCGTTCCCCCTCATTAAGCGAGCAGGGTGTCGAGTTTGGCGCGGACCCGGTCGAGGTCTTCGCTGTACTTGAGCACCGCGCCGAGGGTGCGGGCGGCGGACTCGGCGTCGAGTTCGTCGCGGCCCAGCGCGAGCAGCGCCTGTGTCCAGTCGAGGGATTCGGCGACGCCGGGCGGTTTGAGGAGTTCGAGCTCGCGCAGGCGGCGGACGGCGACCGCGACCTGGGTGGCGAGCCGTTCGCCGACGCCGGGCAGGCGCCCGCGCAGGATGGCGACCTCGCGGGCCAGGTCGGGGTGATCCAGCCAGTGGTAGAGGCAGCGGCGCTTGAGCGCGTCGTGCACCTCGCGGGTGCGGTTCGAGGTGAGCACCACGATCGGCTTCCGCTGGGCGCGGATCTCGCCGAGTTCGGGGATGGTCACCGCGTTCTCGTCGAGCAGCTGCAGCAGGAACGCCTCGAACTCGTCGTCGGCGCGGTCGATCTCGTCGATCAGCAGCACGCACGGCGCTTCGCGCAGCGCCCGCAGCAAGGGCCTGGCCAGCAGGAACCGCTCGGTGTAGAGCGACTGCTCCGCGGTTTCGACGTCGAGCGCGCCGTTGGCGGCTTCGAGTGCGCGCAGGTGCAGGAGCTGGCGCGGGAAGTCCCATTCGTACAGTGCCTGCGCCGCGTCGATGCCCTCGTGGCATTGCAGGCGGATGAGCGGGATGTCGAACGCCTGCGCAAGCGCGACCGCGAGCGAGGTCTTGCCGGTGCCGGGTTCGCCTTCGCAGAACAGCGGGCGGCCCATGCTCAGCGTGAGGAAGGCGGCGGTGGCGACGCCGTCGTCGGCGAGATAGCCAACGGCGCCGAGTTTGTCGGCCATCTCCTCGGGTGTCATGGATTCGAGCGTAAGTCACCTGGGCGGTCGACGTCGCGTCCAACGCCGAGGTCGGCGCATTCGACCAGCTGAAGGTCGGTTCTCGTGGCGAGCCAGTCGCGGGCGCCGCGATCACCGCGCGCGGTGTCGGCGATCTCCGGCCACCAGCGCCTGCCGAGCAGGACGGGGTGCCCTGGGACGCCGTCGTAGCTCGCGCGCGCCGCAGCTTCCGGGCCCGCGGTGGCGCGGACCCTGGCGATGATGTCCGGTCCGACCCAAGGCAGGTCGACGAGGTGCACCAGCACCGAGTCGGCCTCGGTCTCGGTGAAGGCATCGAGCCCGGCGCGCAGGGAGGCGCCCATGCCGGTCGCCCAGTCTGCGGCCTCGACGGCGATCGACGGGTCGGGCAGCAGCGCGCGGACGTCGTCGGCCTGGGCGCCGAGCACGACCCGGATGGGCCCGCAGCCGCCTTCGGTCAGTGTGCGCAACGCGCGCAGCAGCAACGGTTCGCCGTCGAGCTCGGCCAGTGCCTTCGGGCCGCCGAAGCGGCGTCCCGCACCGGCCGCGAGGAGCAGGCCGCCCGCTTCAGCCACGCCTGGCCCTGGCGGGCGCGGTGACGGCGAGATCGGCTTCGATGCGCTTCGCCGTGTTCAGCAGCGGCGGCAGGAGGTCTTCGCGCATGGACTCCGGGGTCGTGCGGCTGGCGTGGGTGGAGAGGTTGACGGCCGCGATGACGCGGCCCTGCCGGTTCCGGATCGGCGCGGCGAGCGAGCGCAGGCCCTCCTCGAGCTCCTGGTCGACCATCGCCCAGCCCTGCGCGCGGACCTGCGCGACCTCGGCACGCAGCGCGTCGTCCGAGGTCAGGGTGTGCGCGGTGAGCGGGTCGAGCTTCGCGACCATCAAGTACGCCTCGAACTCGGCGACGCTCAGCCCGGACAGCAGGACGTGGCCCATCGAGGTGGCGTACGCGGGGAACCGGGTGCCGACGTTGATGCTGACCGTCATGATCCGGGAGACGGCCACCCGCGCGACGTAGACGACGTCGGTGCCCTCGAGCACGGAGACCGAACTGGACTCGCGCACCTCCGAGGAGAGCGACTCCAGGTGCGGCTGCGCGACCTCGGGCAGCGACATGCTCGACAGGTAGGAGTAGCCGAGTTCGAGCACCTTCGCGGTGAGCGAGAAGTACTTGCCGTCGGTGCGGACGTAGCCGAGGTCGGCGAGGGTGAGCAGGAACCGGCGGGCGGCGGCCCTGGTCAGCCCGGTCGAGCGGGCCACGTCGCTGAGGGTGAGCTCGGCCGCGTCGGAATGGAACGCCTTGATCACCGCCAGGCCCCGTTCCAGCGACTGCACGTGGTGCGCGCCGCGCTCTGCCTCTTCCATCCGCCCAGCTTAGCCCGCGGTGACCTCCCCCAGCTCGGTCAGGACACGTTGCGCGATGGCGAAAGCCGCGTTCGCGGCGGGCGCGCCGACGTACACGGCGGTGTGGAGGATGGTTTCGCTGATCTCGTCCGCCGTGAGTCCATTGTGGATGGCCACCCGGACGTGCATGGCCAGTTCTTCGTGCGCTTGCAACGAAGTGAGCACGCCGAGGGTGATGAAGCTGCGGATGCGCCGGTCGATGCCGTCACGCGACCACACCGAACCCCAGGCCGAGCGGGTGATGTAGTCCTGGAACGGCTGGGAGAACGGCGTGGCCGCGGCGCTCGCCCTGTCGACGTGCGCGTCGCCGAGCACCTCGCGGCGCACCTTCATGCCCGTTTCGTAAAGGTCGTCAGTCATCGCTCCCCTTGAGGTGGTCCAGGATGAGCTGGGTGAACGCCTCGGGCTGCTCGACGTTGCCGAGATGCGCGGCGCCTTCGACGATCTCCAGCCGGGCGCCGGGGATCCCGTCCACGATGCGCCGGGCGTGCTCGACCGGGGTCGCCACGTCCTCGCTGCCCGCGATGACCAGGGTCGGCGCGGTGATCTTCGGCAGGTCGCCGGCGAGGTCCATCCGTTCGAGTGCCTGGCAAGACGCGATGTAGCCGTCCTGGGGCGTGCTGACCAGCATGTCGCGCAAGGACTGGCGATCACCGGTGAACGACGGGGTGACCCAGCGCGCGAGGCCGCCGTCCGCGATCGCTTCGAGCCCACCCGCGCGGACCGTGTTGGCCCGGTCGACCCACATGCTGGGCGGCCCGAGTTCAGCCGACGTGCAGCACAAGGTCAGCGAGCGGATCCTCTCGGGCGCGTGCGCGCCGAGCCACATCCCGGTCATGCCGCCGAGTGAGAGGCCGACCAGGTGCGCGCGCTCGATGCCGAGCTTGTCCAGCAGCGCGAGGACGTCCTCCCCGAAGTCGGGGATGGCGTACGGCCCAGGCGGCACGGGCGACGCGCCGTGGCCGCGGTGGTCGTAGGCGATGGTGCGGTACCCCGACGCCGCGACCGTGCGGACCTGGTCATCCCACATGCGCAGGCTGCTGCCCACGGAACCGCTGAACACCACGGGGATGCCGTCACCGAAGGTCTCGTAGTGCACAGCGACGCTCATGCGTGTCCTTTTCGCTTGTGGTGGGCCGAAAGCGCGCGCTCGACGAAGGCCTGGGCGCTTCCGAGGTACCCCGATGGGTCCAGTAACCCCACAATAGCGGCGCGGTCGAGATGCTTGCCCACCAACGGATGCGCGGCCAGCAGGTCTGCCAGCGCACCCTCGCCCTCGGCCGCGCGGCGGCTGCACTCGGCGACCGCGTCGTGCGCGGCGAGCCGTCCGGCTTTGTCCACCAAGACCCCGGTGACCCGCTCGGTCATCAGCTCATCGCGGACGTTCTCCCGCATCGCGTGTTCGTCGACGCGCAGCCGCTCGAGACTCGTGCGCAGCCAATGCACGGCCGAGCCGGTGCTCCGCAGCAGTTCCTGAATCGGCCGCCACTCGGCGTGCCAGGCACCCGCCGCGCGCTGATGTTCTTGTTCCATCGCGGCGAAGACACTCGCGACCAGCCCCGGCGCCGGGCGGGCGCAGGCCAGCACCGCGACCGCCGCGACCGGATTCCGCTTGTGCGGCAAGGTGGACGAGCCGCCGGAGCCTGCCGGTCCCTGCTCGAAGACCTCGCCGATCTCGGTCTGCGCCAGCAGCGTGACGCTGCGCGCGATCCGCGCGGCGGCCCCATCGACCTCACCCAGCAGTCCGGCGAGTGCGGCGACGCGGGTGCGCTCGGTGTGCCAAGGCAGCTGGGGTTCGTCGAGCTGGAGCCGCTCACTGAAGGCCTTGAGCACGGCCGGGCCGTGCTCGCCGTAGGAGGCGAGCGTGCCCGCCGCCCCGCCGAGCTGCGCGGCCGGGCGATACGCGCCGAGTCCGCCGATGACCGTGTCCAACCCGGACAGCCAGCTCGCCGCCACGCATCCGAACGTCGTCGGCAGAGCCTGCTGGAGAAGGGTGCGTCCGGCCTGGACGGTGCGGGCGTGCCGCTCGGCGAGCTCGGCCGCGCGGTCAGCGCAGGCTTCGAGGTCTTCGAGCAACGGGACGAGCGCGCGGGCGACCACCAGCATGAGCGCGCTGTCGAGCACGTCCTGGCTGGTCGCGCCGAAGTGGACATACCCGGCGGCGTCCCCGTGCACCTGCGCGGTCAGCGCCCGCACGAGCGGGCCCGCCGGATTGCCAATGCCGACGGCCTGCGCACCCAGTTCCACGACGTCGTAGTACTCCGCGCGGCACGCCTCGGCGATGGCACTGGCATGCGCGGGTTGGAGCAGCCCAGCGTCGGCGAGGGCGCCCGCGAGCGCGGCCTCGACATCGAGCATGGCCTGCAGCCAGGCTTGATCGCCGAGCTCCGGTTGCACCGGGCCCGCTGCCAGAAGTGGATCGAAGAGGTCAGACATCGAAGAACACTGTCTCGCCCTCTCCTTGAAGGCGCACGTCGAAGCGGTAGCCGTCCTCGGTCTTCGTCGCGATCAAGGTGTGGCGGCGGTCCTCCGGGACGAGGGCGAGCACCTGGTCGGCGCTGTTGTCCTTGTCCTCGAAGTAGATCCGGGTGACCACCCGGTGGAGCAGCCCGCGGGCGAGCACGGAGACGTCGATGTGCGGCGCCTGCGGCAGGCCGCCCGCGCCCGGGACGGCACCGGGAACGACCGTCCGGATCTGGTACTGGCCGCCGGAGTCGGTCGGGCAGCGCCCGAAGCCGCGGAAGCCGTTCCCGGCCGCGCCACGCGGGTCGTCGGGATGATCGAAACGGCCGTCGGCGTCGGCCTGCCAGGTCTCGACCAGCGCGTCCGGGACGGGCTGACCGGCGCCGTCGGACACCGTGCCCCGGATCCAGACCGCGCCAGGGGTGCCCGCGGGAACGACCTCGGGCCCGTCCTCCCAGGGCAGCCCGATGGACAGGAACGGCCCGACCGTCTGCGAAGGCGTGCTCATTCGTCTTCCTCCTCTTCGTCTTCGAAGACCGAGGCGTCGCGGCCGCGCAGGACGATGTCGAACTGGTAGGCCAAGGCCCAGTTGGCCTCGGTGCGGTCGAGGTCGAAGCGGGAGATCATCCGCTGCCGGGCCTTCTCGTCCGGGATGGAGTTGAAGATCGGGTCCTGGCCGAACAGCGGATCGTCCGGGAAGTACATCTGGGTGACCAGCCGCTGGGTGAACGCCGTGCCGAACACCGAGAAGTGGATGTGCGCGGGCCGCCAGGCGTTGTCGTGGTTCTTCCACGGGTACGCGCCCGGCTTGATGGTGGTGAAGGTGTAGCGGCCGTCGTCGTCGGTCAGCGTGCGGCCGACGCCGTCGAAGTTCGGGTCCAGCGGCGAGGGCCACCGGTCCCCGGTGTGCTTGTAGCGTCCGCCCGCGTTGGCCTGCCAGATCTCGACGAGCGAGTTCCGGACCGGCCTGGCGTCACCGTCGAGCAGCCTGCCGGTGACGATGATCCGCTGGCCCTGCGGCTCTCCCGCGTGCTGGCGGGTGAGGTCGTTGTCGAGCTCGCCGAGCCTGCCGGGGCCGAGCAGCGGGCCCGTGACCTCGGTGAGCTGCTGCGGCAGCAGCACCAGCGGCTGCTTCGGGTGGCGCAGCTTGGTCGAGCCGTATCCGGCGTAGTCTAGCGGCGGATGCGTGCCGTCCGGATCACGCGCGTACCGCGGCAACCGCAGGTCTCCCATGGGTTTCCCTCCTAGGCCTCGATGACGACGGCCAGGCCCTGGCCGACTCCGATGCAGATGGCGGCCAGTCCCCAGCCACCACCGCGACGGCGCAGCTCGTAGGCCAGTGAGGCGAGGATCCGCCCGCCGGACGCGCCGAGCGGATGACCGAT
Source organism: Amycolatopsis xylanica (assembly GCF_900107045.1). Classification (GTDB taxonomy): domain Bacteria; phylum Actinomycetota; class Actinomycetes; order Mycobacteriales; family Pseudonocardiaceae; genus Amycolatopsis; species Amycolatopsis xylanica. The sequence goes on along the minus strand of NZ_FNON01000010.1, from coordinate 147,112 downwards.
CGCGATGGCGCCGCCGTTGACGTTGACGAGTGCCGGGTCGAGCTTCGGCCAGTCGGCCAGGCACGCGAGCGACTGCGCGGCGAACGCCTCGTTCAGCTCGACCGCCGTGAGGTCCGCCCAGCCGATCCCGGCACGCTCCAGCGCGATCTCGGCCGCCTTGACCGGCCCGATCCCGAACACGTCCGGGTCGACACCCGCCGCGCCCCGCCCGGCGATCCTGGCCAGCGGCCGCTTGCCAAGCCGGTCCGCCGCGGCCGCGTCACCGAGCAGCAACGCGGACGCGCCGTCGTTGAGCGGGGACGAGTTGCCGGCCGTGACCGTCCCTTGTGGACGGAAGGCGGGCTTGAGCCTGGCCAGCTTGTCCACGCTCGAATCCGGCCTGATGCCCTCGTCCCGGTCGAGACCCCCGACGGGGATGACATGCGTGTCGTAGAAGCCGCCATCCCAGGCTTTCGCCGCGTTGACATGGCTCTTGACCGCGAACGCGTCCTGCTCGTCACGCCCGATGCCGTAGCGCTCGGCGAGCATTTCGGTGGACTCGCCGAGCGAGACCGTCCACCGCTCCGGCATCTCGGGGTTGACCATGCGCCAGCCCAGCGTGCTGGAGTGCAGCGTCTGCGGCGTGCTCGGGAACACCTTCTCCGGCTTGAGCAGGATCCACGGCGCCCGGCTCATCGACTCGACACCGCCGGCCACCACCAGCGAAGCGTCGCCGACCTGCACGGCACGGCTGGCCTGCATGACCGCGTCCAGCCCGGAGCCGCACAGCCGGTTGACCGTGCTGCCCGGCACCGACGTCGGCCAGCCGGCGAGCAGCGTGGCCATCCGCGCCACGTTCCTGTTGTCCTCGCCCGCGCCGTTGGCGTCGCCGAGTATCACCTCGTCGACCGTCGCCGGGTCGAGGTCGTTGCGCTCGCCGAGCGCCTTGACCACGGTGGCGGCGAGGTCGTCGGGACGGACGCCGGAGAGCGCGCCGCCGTACCGGCCGAACGGGGTACGGACCGCGTCGAGGATGAAGGTCTCGCTCATGCCGCTTTCAGCTCCCTCAGCACGCGGAGTTCGGCCTCGGTCGGCGCCGGGGTCTCGCCGAGTTCCGCCGAGACCTTGAGGTTCCAGCCGGTGGCGGCCCTGACCTGGTCCAGGTCGATACCGGGGTGGAGTTCGGCCAGCACCAGCTCACGGGTATCGGGATCGGGGCGCAGGATGCCGAGGTCGGTGACCACCAGTGTGGGGCCCGCGCCGGGCAGGCCCAGGCGTTCGCGGTCGCCCTTGCCGGTGCCGTGACCGAACGAAGTGATGAAGTCGACCCGCTCGACGAACGCGCGCGCGTTCTGCCGCAGCACCACGAAGACCTCGCGGCAGGAGGCGGCGATCTCGGGGGCGCCGCCCGCGCCGGGCAGCCGGACCTTCGGATCGTGGTAGTCGGAGCCGATGACCGTGGTGTTGATGTTGCCGAACTTGTCCAGCTGCGCGGCGCCGAGGAAGCCGACGTCGATCCGGCCGGGCTGGAGCCAGTAGTTGAACACCTCCGGCACGCTGATCACCGCGTCCGAGGTGTCGGCCAGCTCACCGTCCCCAATGGACAGTGGCAGCCGGGAAGGCTTGGCGCCCAGGCAGCCCGACTCGTAGACCAGGGTGAGCCCCGGGGCATGGGTGCGCCTGGCCAGGTTCGCCGCCGTGCTCGGCAGGCCGATGCCGACGAAGCACGACATGCCGTCCCCGAGCGCGCGCGAGGCTGCAACGCTCATCATCTCGTCCGAGCTGTACTCGCTCACGCCGCCACCCCCGCCAGCCATTTGGTGAACTCCGCGCGATCACGGCTGATCGCGTCCCAGGCCTGGTACGCGCCGTTGTCCCGCTCGTAGTACCCCGCCGCGTAGGACGGCGAAGCACCGCCGGGCACTTCGGCGACCGCGGTGACCACCCAGGCGGGCAGCACCACCGCGCCCGGCCTCGGTTCCAGCTCGTCGACGATCTCCTCCACGGTCACCAGTGACCGCTTGGCCGCGAGCACGGCCTCCTTCTGCACTCCGGCGATACCCCAGAGCTGGACGTTGCCCGCCCGGTCCACGCGCTGGGCGTGCACGATGGTGACGTCCGGGTTCAGCGCGGGAACGGCGGTGAGCACCTCACCGGTGAACGGGCAGGTGATCGGCTTGATCGTCTCGGTCTGGGCGGCCAGATCCGTGCCGGTGTAGCCACGCAGCACGGCGAACGGCAGCCCGGAGGCGCCCGCGACGTACCTGTTCGCCATGCCGGCGTGACTGTGTTCTTCGATCTCCAGCGGCACCGGCCAGGAGTGCTGGACGGCGTCCCGGAACCGGTGCAGCGACCCGACTCCGGGATTGCCGCCCCACGAGAAGATCAGCTTGCGCGCGCAGCCGGCGCCGATCAGCTGGTCGTAGACGATGTCCGGGGTCATCCTGACCAGCGTGAGATCCCGGCGGCCCTGCCGGATGATCTCCTGCCCGGCCGCCACCGGGATCAGATGCGTGAAGCCTTCGAGTGCGACGGTGTCGCCATCGTGGACCAGCTCGGCCACGGCATCACTCAACGACACCACCTTCGCCACGACTCTCACCTCTCCTTGAACTGTTCGGATTGCGCACACACGTTCTACATATGAACATACGCCTTTGCGTGGCGGCCGTCCAGCACCCCGGCCGCGATTAGCTCGTCCGGGTCGGCGGCAGCCACTCGACGACCTTGAAGTCGCCGCTTTCGACCGTCTCGAAAGGCGCGCTGCTCAGGCATTTCGGCACCGACTCGGTTCCGGTGGTGTCGAGCGCCCAGCTGTAGCCGACCCGGTCGCGCCTGCCGTGGTCGTAGACGGTCATGCCGCGGCGCACCCCTTGCAGCCCCGGCACGTTCGTGGCGGTGACGACGCCGGTGAGCACGGCGACCGGGCCGCCGACGAGCAGGCAGTCGACGGTCCCCTCGAACCAGCCCGACTCCCCACCGAACGCGTGGTAGACACGGAAAGTGCCGCGGGCGTCGGTGGCGAAACCGTGCGCGTCGAAGGTGAATTGGACGTCGTCTCCCGCTGGCCGGTACATCTTCGCGTGCCCGGCGAGGCTCGGTTCCGTAGGTTTCCCGGCGGTTTCGACGGCACTCGCCGTGCCGGTCGCGGCGAGCACGAGTGCGACACCGACGGCGGCGGCTTGCTTGCGGTACATCTGGTGACCCCCTTGTCCGAGCGGGAATTTCCCGCCGCGACAAGACTCCCGGCGCACGAGACCCGGCGGCTCACCCGCGGAGGGGAACGTGCTCCCCCATCGGTGCCTTAGGCTGTCGGCGTGCGACCGAAGATCGCCGTCACGAGGCGGATTCCAGACGAAGCGATGCAGGTACTGGCCGAAGCGGGCGAGGTGGTCGTCTCCACGGAGGACCGGCCGCTGACGCCCGATGAGCTGCACGACCTCATCCGGGGCGCGTCCGCCGTGGTGAGCATGGCGTTCGACCGGATCGACCCGGCCAAGATCGGCCCGGAGCTGCGCGTCGTCTCCAATGTCGCCGTCGGCTACGACAATCTCGACGTGCCCGGGTTCGCCGAGCGCGGCGTGGTCGTGACGAACACGCCTGGCGTGCTGACCGACGCGACCGCCGACCTCGCGTTCGGGCTGCTGCTCGCGGTGACGCGGCGGCTCGGCGAGGGGGAACGGCTCCTGCGCGCGAAGCAGCCGTGGTCGTTCCATCTCGGCTTCATGCTGGGCGCCGGGCTGCAGGGCAAGACGCTCGGCATCGTCGGGCTCGGCCAGATCGGCCAGGCGTTCGCCAAGCGCGCGCTCGCGTTCGGGCTGCGGATCGTCTACTCAGGACGGTCCAGGGTCGCGCCCGAGATCGAGGAAGCCTTGGGCGCCAAGTACTTGCCGTTCGACGAGCTGATCGCGACGTCGGATTTCGTTTCACTGCACTGCCCGCTGACGCCCGCGACGCGGCACCTGATCAACGCGGACGTCCTGCGTGCCATGAAGCCGAGCGCGTATCTGGTGAACACCACGCGCGGCCCGGTCGTCGACGAACCGGCGCTGGCGGACGCCTTGCTGGCGGGCGAGATCGCGGGCGCGGCGCTCGACGTGTTCGAGAAGGAGCCCGAGGTGGAACCCCGGCTTCTGGAGCTGGACAACGTGGTGGTGATGCCGCACCTGGGCTCGGCCACCGTCGAGACCAGGACCGAGATGGCGCTGCTGGCCGCGCGCAACGTCGTGTCGGTGCTGGCGGGCACCGGCCCGATCACCGAGGTGCGCCCGTGAAGGTCGTGATCGCTCCCGACAAGTTCAAAGGCAGCGCGACCGCGGTCGAGGCGGCCGACGCCATCGCGCTCGGCGTACTCGACGCGCTCCCCGATGCCTCGGTGGTGCGCTGCCCGGTCGCCGACGGCGGCGAGGGCACGCTCGACGTGCTCGCCGCGGCGGGCGCCGAGATAGTCTCCACGCGGGTGAGCGGACCACTCGGCTCGCCGGTCGACGCCACGTACGCCGTGCTCGACGGCTGCGCCTACGTCGAGTCCGCGCGGGCCTGCGGCATCGAGTTCGTCACACCGTCGCCCTCGGTTTCCTTGCAGGCCAACACTTACGGTGTCGGCGAGCTGATCGCGCACGCGCTGTCCCGCGGGGTCGAGCGGCTGGTGCTGACCGTTGGCGGCACCGCGTCGACCGACGGCGGCGCGGGCATGCTGCAGGCGCTGGGCGCCCAGGTGCTCGACGGTTCGGACGCGCCGATCGGCCTCGGCGGCGGACCGCTGCGCGAAGTGTCCGAAGTGGACTTGACGGCGGTGCTCACCCGGCTGTCGGGCATCACCATCGGTGTCGCGACGGACGTGACCAACCCCCTGCTCGGCCCGTCCGGCGCGGCCGCCGTCTTCGGCCCGCAGAAGGGCGCTTCGCCCGACGAGGTCGCGGCGCTGGAAGAGGCACTGACCGCGTGGGCGCGGGCGTTGCACGTGATCGGCGCCGACGTCGCCGACATCCCCGGCTCCGGCGCGGGCGGCGGGATCGCCGCGGCGGCGCTGGCGCTGGGCGCCTCCGTCGAGTCGGGCTTCGACCTGATCGTCGGGCTGACCGGTGTCGAGTCCGCTTTGGACGGTGCCGACCTGGTCATCACCGGCGAAGGCTCCCTCGACCAGCAAAGCCTCGCGGGCAAGGCGCCTGCCGGAATCGCCCGCCGCGCCCAGGGAATCCCCCTGCTCGCCATCGCGGGCCGGATCGCGCTGGACGACACCCAGCTCGCCGCACTCGGCGTCGTGGGAAGCCGGGCGCTGATCGACCACGCGCCCTCGCTCGAGTACGCGCTGGCCAACACCCCGGCCTTGCTGCGCGCCCAGGCCGCCGACCTGGTCCGGGCCTGGGCTAGGTCGTGAGTGTTCCGGCCGGTTATTTTGAGCGGCAACCCAAACGTGGCGTGTTCTGGGCCGGTGTGCGCTTTCGTGGCCAAGTTCGCCGAGGTGCCCTGAGCCTGGGGGGGTCGTGAGTGGTATGGCCGGTTAGAACCGGCCGGAACACTCACGACGCCTGCTGTGGTCTCGGCGGGTCGGCACGAACGGGGCTTGTGGCACGCTCAGCGGAACGACCGCGGCCAGGTGACACGGGCGGCCCTTGTCACCCAGAGCGTTGCAAGGGCGGCCCTTGTCACGTGCCAAGGGTGGGATGAGCCCGCGCGAGTGGTAACTCTGCTCCGTTGGATGCAGCAGGGTTACCACTCACACACGCATAGCCCTGACCGCGCGGGCAACACTCACGGCTAGGCGAGAGGTTGGTCGGGTTGCTGGAGTACGGCGAAGTTGAGCTGGCCTTCGTCGTCTCGCTGGACGTCGAGGACCTTGTCGTCGAGGATCTCGGCGGCTCCCTGTTCGAGGAACACCTTGGCGCCGGCGTCGGTGCCGAGAATCTGGTCGCCGCTCTGGGGTTCGGGCGCCACGGACAGCGCGAGCGCCGGTTCGGCGTTCTCGTCCTGCTGCATCGCGAACCGGACTCCGGCTGTCTCTTCGTCCAGTTGCGCGGTGAGCGCGCTGATCGCCTCGGCGGCGGCTTCGGTCATCGCAAGCATCTTCGGCCTTCCCTTCGGTCGGTTGAGCGCTCTGCCACCCACCGTAGGGGCAGCGGGATCATGCCGCCGCGTGAGCGAGGCGGACTATGCTCGGCGTCATGCCGGACGATTCAGCGAGATTCACGCTCGGCCCGGAGCTGCTGGACACCCTGCTGGAGCATCTCGCTTCCCGGGTGCGCGGGCTCGGCACCGCGCTCAGCACCGCCGAAACCCCGCCGCGCGTGGTGCGCGCGATCGGTGACGCGTCGGACTTCGAAGCACTGCAGGCGAAACTCGGCGAGGGCCCGACCAGGCAGGCGGCCGAGAGCCACGAGGCCGTCCACTCGGCGGACCTGCGCCACGACGAGCGCTGGCCGAAGCTGGCGGAAGCGTTGGCGCCCAGGGACAAAGTGGTCGCGCTGGCGGTCGCGGGCGGCTGGGACGACGACGGCCCGATCGTGCTCACCGTGTATCTCGACCGGGATCCGACGCCCGACGACATCCGCGCGATCGAGGAGACCGAGCCGGTGCTCGCGGTTTCGGCGGCGCTGGTCGACTTCTGCGCCGGCGAGATCATCAAAGCGGACCAGCTGGTCGACATGATCGAGTACCGCCGGGTGATCGAGCAGGCCAAGGGCATGATCATGGCCGCACGGCGCTGCGACGCCGCGGGCGCGTTCCGGACGCTGGTCGCGACGAGCCAGCACTACAACGTCAAGCTGCGCGAACTCGCCGTCGCCACGGTCGAACTGGTCGGCCACGCGCCCGCCGAGAGCGGCACCGACGAGCAGCTCGCGCCGCCCGCCGACGCCGCCCGCCGGGCCGCCAGTCACCTGTGGCAGTCCCTGCGCTCAGCCTGATTCGCGGATCGACTCCGCCACCGAGCCACCCGCCCGGTCGGCCTGCTCGTCCGGCGACGGGTCCGAGTGTCGCTGGTAGGTGTGTTCGTCCGGCGCCACCGGCTCGACGTCGGGCGGGATCTCGTCGATCGAGTCGTCCAGCTGGTCGGCGGGCGCGATCGCCAGTGGTGTCTCCGGCACCTCGTCCCCGCTGACGTCCGGCTCCTCCTCGCTGAGCCGCCGCTCGAGCGACTCGCCTTCGCGCGTCTCCGCCGCGGTGGTGCCGAACCGGTCGGCCGCGCTGTAGTGCTCGGGTGGCTCCACCCCGGCCTCCAGCGGGTCGACGCGCAGTTCGTCCTCGTCGAGCGCTTCGGTGGTGTTCAAGGTGTTAGGTTCTTCCGGGCCACTCAAGGCGGGCTCCTTCCGTCTGCGTCACCGACCGCATACCCGGTGAAACGCCCTGGTCAAACCAGTCATCCAGATCACACTTTCCTTACTTCACGAGTTTGTGAATCCGAGTATCGTTCGAGGTATGACCATGGCCGTGCGGGAGCCACCGGCTTCCTCCCCGGAGGACCTGGGGCGCCACGCCGCCTGGTACGTCCTCGCCGGTGTGGTCACGACAGCCGCACAGGCCGTCCTTTTCCTCGTTTTGCGCCCCGAACTGGGCTCGCAGGCCGCGAACCTCGTCGCGATCGCCATCACCACGGTCGGCAACACCGAGTTCCATCGCCGCGTCACCTTCGAAGGCCGCCGGAGCAAAGCGACAAAAAGGCATTTTCAGGACTTACTCACCTTTTGTTTCTACGCGGGCTACGGCTCGCTCGTCCTGGCTTCGCTCGATGTGCTCGTCGCGCAACCCTCCGCCTTATTGGAAACTGCCGTCTTGCTCGCCGCGAGCCTGGTCGGCGGCATCGTCCGGTTCGCTGTGCTGCGCTGGTGGGTCTTCGCTCGCGCCTAGGCGCTAAGGTCCGGGGCGTGCCAGGAAGCGACACCGAGCCGGACTATCGCTTCACCCTGGCCAACGAACGGACCTTCCTCGCCTGGATGCGCACCGCGCTCGGCCTGCTCGCCGGCGGAGTAGCGGCCCACCAGCTGGTTCCCGGACACAGCACCGCGAAAACGGCGCTGGCCACGCTCTGCGTCGTGCTCGCGGCCCTGGTCGCGGTGGCCGGATATCCACGCTGGCGCCGCGTCCAGCGTGCGATGCGCCGCGGCGAGCCGCTGCCCCGCAGCCTGATGACCCTGACCCTGACCTGCGGGATGGTCGTGATCACCGTGCTGGCCGCGATCCTGGTGCTGGCCGGATGACCACGAACGGGGCTCAAGCGCAGCGCACCGGGCTCGCCTGGCGGCGCACGGCGATCGGCGCCGTCGCGTGCGCACTGCTCCTGCTCCACGGCGAGGCGGTCTTCCCCGCCGTTCTCGCCGGTTCCACCGCGGTGCTGCTGGCCGTCGCCGGCCGTCACCGCGAGCGCCAGCTGAGCGCTGCACAGCCTTCCGCGGCAGGCGCCGTTCTGGCCGCCACCGCTTCGTTCGCCGTCGCGGCCACGGCCGTCACGACCCTCATATCCGGGTGGGACTGGTAATGGACTTACTGATCGTCGCCAAGCAGGTGCTGACCGGCCCGGCCGGTGACCGGCTGGAGCAGGGCGCGGTGCTGGTGACCGACGGCAAGATCGCCGCCGTCGGCTCCGAGGCCGAACTGTCGGCGCCCGAGGGCGTGCCGACCGTCCACTATCCCGATTCGACCGTCCTGCCCGGACTCGTCAACGCCCACGTGCACCTCGCTTTCGACAGCGGCGCCGACCCGGTCGCCACACTGCGGGCGAGCGACGACGAGACGCTCGCGGCCGGCATGGCCGAGCGGGCACGGCGTTTACTGGACTGCGGTGTCACCACCGCGCGCGATCTCGGCGACCGCGGCGGCCTCGCGCTCCGGCTGCGTGACCGCGTCGCGCGCGGCGAGGTGGCCGGTCCCCGCATTCTCACCGCGGGCGTGCCGCTCACGGTGCCGGGCGGGCACTGCTGGTTCCTCGGCGGCGAGGTCGACGGCGACGAGCAGATTCGCGCGCGCGTGCGCGAGAACGCGGCGGCGGGCGTCGACGTGATCAAGGTGATGGCGTCGGGCGGGCAGCTGACACCCGGCGGCGCCGACATGTGGGAGTCGCAGTTCGACGCCAGGCAGCTGCGGGTGATCGTGGCCGAGGCGAGCAAGGCCGGGCTGCCGGTGGCGGCGCACGCGCACGGCACCGAGGCGATCACCGCCGCGGTGATGGCGGGCGTGTCGACCATCGAGCACTGCACCTGGCTCGGGCAGGGCGGCTCGTACGACCCGAGACCGGAGATCGCCGAAGAGATGGCCGCGCGCGGCATCGCGGCCTGCTCGGCGATGAGCGGCAACTGGCGGCGGCTGCGCGAAGCGATGGGCGCCGAGCGCGCGGAACGGCTCTTCGGCAGGCTCCGCTGGCTCGACGAACTGGGTGTCCCGCTGCTGATCGGCACCGACGCCGGGCTGCCAGGCTCGGTCTTCGACGATCTGACCAGCAGCCTGGAGCTGTACGAGCACGTGGGCTTCAGCCGCGAGCGGATCATCGAACTGGCGACCACCGGTTCAGCGACGGCGCTGGGCCTGGGTGACACGACCGGACGAGTGGCGCCCGGATTCGACGCCGATCTGCTCGTCGTCGACGGCGATCCCACTACCGAATTGACTGCGCTGCGTCAAGTACGACTCGTTGTAGCGGGCGGCAGGCAGCACATCCTGCGAGACTCGAATCGCACTGTGCGCTGACTGATCTCGTTTGCATAAAGCAGGTTGCTGCTATCGGGGTATCTCTAGTTGAAATCTGGACTGTTGGTGCTGCTCGGCCTACAGTTACGCTCAGTCGCTACGACGGCAAGTAAGACGTGATCTTTTGGAGTACTTGCCGTTGAGAAGTTACTAAGCGTGGACCCCCGACGGCGACTCGTCGCAGGGTCGCCGGGGAGACGACCATGCGAGCCACTTTTCGCACGACAGAACAGGCGCCCGCGTTCGCGGCCGCGCCTGTTCAGGGTTATGTGACGCCTGAGACGCTACCGAGGCCCGGCGGCAGGCTCACCAAGGAAGACCTCGACCCCTTGGTCAAGGACGCCGGCGAGGGGAACCCGGCCGCCATCCAGTCGCTGCTGCGGCTGATCGGCCCGGTCGTGGTCCGCTACTGCCGCGCCCGCCTGGGCGGCCGCGACCTGTCCTACCTCTCGGCCGACGACGTCGCGCAGGAGGTCTGCCTCGCGGTGCTCAAGGCGCTGCCGGACTACCAGGACCGCGGCGGCTCCTTCCTCTATCTCGTGCACGCCATCGCGGCCAACAAGGTCGCCGACGCCTACCGTGCCGTCTCCCGCGACCGCTGCGACCCCGTGCCCGAGCTGCCCGAGCGCCCGCTGATCGAGAACGGCCCGGAGAACCACGCGCTGCACATCGACCTCGGCGCGCGCCTGGGCAAGCTGCTCAGCACCCTGCCCCGCGTGCAGCAGGAGATACTCGCGCTGCGCATCGCGGTCGGCCTCTCGGCCACCGAAACCGCCGAAGCGCTCGGCATTTCCGCTGGCAACGTCCGTGTCACCCAGCACCGCGCGCTGACCAGGCTCCGCGCCATGGTCGCCGCCGACGAAGATTTCTAGGCCCCTTTCCAAGCCTTAACAGCGGATCTTTAAGGTTGTCCCTCTAGCGGTTGAACACCCAGCCGCAGCGCGCCGGTCTTCGGACCGGCGTTCGCGTGAAGCGAGACGCTGCCAGCTGAGGTTCCCGGCCGCCGCTGCCTCGCTCGCGCGCCCATGACGGGATCGACGAGCCAGGGAGCAAGGTGTCGCTAAAGGAGTCCGACGACTTCGAGGTCGACCAGCGGATCCAAGAGCTGCGCGATGAGCTGGACGGCCTTCGGCGCGCGCTACGGACGCGCGCGACCATCGAACAGGCCATGGGTGTGCTCATCGTCGCGCAGCGCTGTGGTCCGGACCAGGCGTTCCGGACGCTGGTGCGGTTGTCCCAGCAGCACAACATCAAGTTGCACCGGATCGCGCAGATGCTGGTCCGTCTCGCCTCGACCGTCCCGCCGGAGAAGCTGGAGCCGCTGCTACGCCAGGCCATCGCGTCCTCACCGCAGATCGAGGACGGCGACCCGCTGTGGACCCCGGACGGCGACCTGCTCGACCGGGCCCGCGCGCTGCTCGAAACGGAGTCCGTGCCCGCGCTCGCGTCGCTGTACGAGCTGCTGGTCGATCGCGGGTGGCTACCGCCGTACGAGGTGCTGGCCGGGTTGGGTAATCACGACTCCAGCGCGTAGGCGCGGCGCGCCGTGTGCTCGAAGACCTCGGCGCGCTCGAGGTCCGAAAGCGGACCCGTGAGCGAAAGGGCGGCATCCACCACGACCTCGTAGGAGGCGGCGAGTTCGCAGACCGGCCAGTCGGAGCCGAACATCACTCGCTGCGCGCCGAACGACTCGAAGACGTGCTCGGCGTGACGGCGCAGATGCCCGACGCGCCACTGGTTCCAGTCGGCTTCGGTCACCAGGCCGGAGAGCTTGCAGTACACGTTCGGCCGCTCGGCGAGCTTCGCGAACTCGTCGGCCCACGGCTGCCATGCACCGCTCGCGATCGGCGGCTTCGCCGCGTGGTCGAGCACGAAGGTCATGTCCGGCAACGCATCCACGGCCGTGCGGGCCGCCGCCAGCTGCGGGGTCTGGACGAGCAGGTCGTACGCCAGGCCCGCGCGGCCGATCGCCGCGAGCCCGCGGATCACGTCCGGCCTGGCGAGCCAGCCGGGGTCGGCCTCGTTCTCGACCTGATGCCGGATGCCCACCAGCGGACCGGAATTCGCGAGCCTGGCCAGCTGCGAGTCGATGTCGTCCGCGGTCAGGTCGACCCAGCCGACCACGCCGGCGATGATCGGCTCGTCCGCCGCGGTCTCCAGGAACTCGACCGTCTCCTCGACCGAGGACACCGTCTGCACCAGCACGGTCGACCGGACACCGGCGCGCCGGGCCACCGCGCGGAGATCGTCCACTGTGTAGGGACGCCGGATCGGGTCGAGCGCGGACGCCGACATCCACGGGTAGTCACGCCGGGACGGATCCCACAGATGGTGGTGTGCGTCGATCACGACCGTACTCCCGCCTCCACCACGGTGTCCGCGCGCAGCAGACCCGCCCCGATGAGCTCGGACCACAATGCCGCCGGCACCGGCTTGCGTGCACGCGAAACGTTGACAGTCACCTGATCGGGCGAATGTGCGCCGACGACGACCGAAGCCACGGCCGGATGCGCCGACGGCAGGGCGATCGCCGCGTCGGGCAGTTCGACGCCGTGCTTCTCGCAGACGGCCGCGATCCGTTCCGCGCGGGCCACGAGTTCCGGTGGCGCGTCGGCGTAGTCGTACTTCGCGCCCGGCGTGTGCGTCGCGAGGATGCCGCCGTTGAACACGCCGGCGGCCATCACCGCCACCTTGCGCTCCACGCACAGCGGCAGCAGCTCGTCCAGCGCCGGCTGGTTGAGCAGCGAGTACCGGCCCGCGACCATGACCGCGTCGAGATCGGCACGGCGGATGAACTCGGCGAGCATCTCCGCCTGGTTCATCCCGACGCCGATCGCCCGCACCACGCCTTGCTCCCGCAGCTCCACGAGCGCGGGGACCGCGCCGGCCATGGCCTCGGCGAAATGATCGTCCGGATCGTGGATGTAGGCGATGTCGACGCGATCCAGCCCCATCCGGGTGAGACTGTCCTCAAGGGAGCGCAGCACGCCGTCGCGGCTGAAGTCCCAGCGCCGCCGGAAGCTCGCGGGCACGTCGAAACCTTGGGTGTCACGCTGGGAAACGCCGTCGGGGTCCGGCTCCAGCACCCGGCCGACCTTCGTCGACAGCACGAATTCGTCGCGGGGGTACGCCGACAGCGCGGCGCCGAGCCGCCGCTCGGAAAGTCCCAGTCCGTAATGCGGTGCGGTGTCGAAATAACGGATGCCCGCGTCCCACGCGGTGGCCACGGTCGCGCGGGCCGTGTCGTCGGAGATGGCGTGGTACAGGTTGCCGAGCTGGGCACAGCCGAGCCCCAGCCGGGTCACGTTCAGACCAAAATTCAAGGTAGCTCCCAAACCAGCGAGATGCCGGAGTCGTTGCCGGAGTAGTCGTCTTCGACCTCCAGCAGCTCGGCCATGCGAGCCTGCCACGGAATGTTCGCCGCGTGGTCACGCAAGGCGTTACGCATCGCCCCGTAGTCCTCCACCTCCACCACGTGAAAGAGGTCGCGGCCGTCACGCCAAATACGCCAGGAGTGCACTCCCGCCTCGCGTAACGCCGTGTCGAGCTCCGGCGGGATGACCGCGTGGACCCTTTCGTACTCGGCTTCCTTCCCCGGTTTCAGCCGGGTGTGCAATGCGACACGCTGGGCCATCGCGCCTCCTTCAGGCAAGACATGGCAGTCTGGACGGCAACACCTTGAAACATCCGAGGACTTTTGGGGAGGCGGGTCGGCATGCCGGTCACCGACGTCGCGATCGACAAGATCAAAGACATGATCATCTCGGGCGAGCTGGCCCCTGGCGACCGGCTCCCGAAAGAGGCCGAGCTCGCGCAGCGGCTGGGCCTGTCCCGCAGTTCCTTGCGTGAGGCGGTCAAGGCGCTGTGCCTCATCCGCGTGCTCGACGTGCGCCAGGGCGACGGCACGTACGTCACCAGCCTCGAACCGAACCTGTTGCTGGACGCGATGACCTTCGTCGTCGACTTCCACCGCGACGACACCGTGCTCGACTTCCTGGCGGTGCGCCGGATCCTGGAGCCGGCCGCCACCGCGATGGCCGCGCTGCACATGAGCGAAGAGGACATCGCGGAGCTAGGCGAACTGCTCAACGAGCTCGCCGATTCGCCGACCGTGGAGGCGCTGGTCGCCAACGATCTGCAGTTCCACCGCAAGATCGCCGACGGCTCCGGCAACCCGGTGCTGTGCTCGCTGCTGGACAGCCTGTCCGGCCCCACCGCGCGGGCGCGGATCTGGCGAGGGCTGACCCAGGAGGGCGCCGTCGCCAGGACCCGCGAGCAGCACACGGCGATCTACGAGGCCATCGCCGCCCGCGAGCCGGAACTGGCCCGCTCGTGGGCGACCGTCCACGTGGCAGGCGTCGAGCAGTGGCTGCGCAACGCGCTGGGCTCCGCCGACGAGCCCGTGGAGCCGTGACGACACGGGTAACTCCCTTTACGTCTGGGGTTTTCCACCCGCGAACCGGGAAATGATCAGCGCCACCAGGATGATGCCACCGTAGATCGCGGTGATCCAGAAGACCGGCACCTGCGCCAGGTTGAGCAGGTTGTTCACCACGCCGAGCAGCAGCACGCCGGTGAGCGCGCCGAACATGCTGCCCTTGCCGCCGTCGAGCGAGATCCCGCCGATGACCGCGGCGGCGAAGACGGTGAAGATCATGCCGTCGCCCTGGTTGGCGTTGAGCGCGCCGACGTACCCGGTGAGCACGAGCCCGCCCAGCGCGGCGAGCACCCCGGCGACCACGAACACCAGCCAGGAGATGCGGTCCACCCGGATACCGGCGGCCCGCGCGGCCTCGCGGTTGCCACCGATCGCGTAGAGCGCGCGGCCGACGCGGTGGTAGCGCAGCACGAACCCGGCGACGGCGTACGCGACACCCGCGAGCCACACGGACATCGGCAGCCCGGCGAAGGTCGTCGTGGCCAGGTCGGTGAACGCGTCGGGCAGGTCGAACAGCGTCTTGCCGTTGGTGGAGCCGATCAGCAGGCCGCGCAGGATGGTCAGCATCGCCAGCGTCACGATGAACGCGTTGAGCTGGAGCTTGACGATCAGGAACCCGTTGACCGCGCCGACCAGCGCGCCGATGAGCAGCACGATCAAAAGGCCCGCGAAGGTCGGCAGTTCCGTGCCGAACCCGGCGGACACCGCGGGGATGACCAGCATGGCGCCCAGCGCGGGCGCGATGCCGACCGTGGATTCCAGCGAGAGGTCGAACTTCCCGGAGATCAGCACCAGCGACTCGCCGAGCACGACCAGCGCCAGCGCGGCGGACGCGCCGAGGATGCTGATCAGGTTGTCGACGCCGAGGAAGCTGTCGTTGACCAGCGCGCCGAAGATGACGACGACCACCAGCGCCGGGAGCAGCGCCAGTTCGCGCAGCCACCCGATCCGCTTCTTGGCCGGCGCGGCGGGTGCCGCGGCCTGGCTCTTCGCGAGTACTTCAGTCACCGATCTCGACTCCTTCGATTTCCGCCACCAGGTCACCGTCGGACCAGCCTGCCCGGTGTTCGGCGACCACGGCGCCCGCGCGCAGCACGAGCACCCGGTCGCCGAGGCGCAGATCGTCGAGCTCGTCGCTGACGATCAGCACCGCCTTGCCTTCGGCGCGCACCCGGTCGACGACCGCGAGCAGCGCCTCCTTGGACTTCACATCGACACCGGCGGTGGGGTTGATCAGCACCACCACGCGCGGGTCACTCGCGAGTGCGCGCGCGAGCACCACCTTCTGCTGGTTGCCGCCGGAAAGGTCGGACACCGGCTGGTCGGGGCCCGCGGCCACCACGCCGTAGTCGGCGATAGCGGCGCGTGCGTTGCCTCCGCGCGCGCTGGGAGACGCGATGCCCGCCGGGCCGAGCCGGTCGAGCACGCTCAGCGTGGCGTTGTCCGCGATGGACATGCCGAGCACCAGGCCCTGATGATGGCGATCCCTTGGCACACAGCCGATCCCGGCCTTCAGTGCGGCTGGGACGCTGCCCGGCTTGAGCGGCACGCCGTCGATCTTGATGATGCCTTCGGTCGGCTCGCGCAGGCCGTAGAGCGTCTCGGCGAGCTGGTGCTTGCCGCTGGCGTTGCTGCCCGCGAGTCCGAGCACCTCGCCCTTGCGCAGGCGGAAACTGATGCCGGAGAAGGAATCGCCCGACAGGTTGTCCACCGTGAGCGCTTCCGGCGCCCCGGCTTCGAGCGGGTCGCGTTCGGCCGCGTCGCGCACCGAAAGGCCACCCTGCTCCCCTGTCATCGCGGCGACGAGGTCTGCGCGGCCGAGATCGGCGACCGGCGCGGTCAGCACATGCCTGGCGTCGCGCAGGACCGTGACGGCCTCGCAGACCTCGTAGACTTCGTGCAGGTGATGGGAGATGAACAGGAACGTCACCCCGCTCGCCTGCAGCTCACGCATCCGGTCGAAGAGCCGCTCGATGGCCTGGCTGTCGAGCTGGGCCGTCGGCTCGTCGAGCACGATGAACCTGGCGCCATAAGACAAAGCGCGCGCGATCTCGACGAACTGGCGGTCCTCGACGGACAGTTCGCCCGCCAAGGTGTCGACGTCGACGTCGACGCCCCACGAGTCGAGCAGCTCCCGCGCCTGGCGGCGCAGGCGGTTCCAGCTGATCATGAACTTCTTGCCGGACTGCCTGTTGAGGAACAGGTTCTCCGCGACCGTGAGCTGGGGAATGACAGTCGAGTGCTGGTAGACGCACGCGACTTTCTGCCGCCAGCCGTCACGATCGGCCAGCGGCGGCGCCGGTTCGCCGCCGAACTCGACCGAGCCGGTGTCCGATTTGGACAGTCCGGTGAGGATCGAGACCAGCGTGGACTTGCCGGCGCCGTTCCGGCCGACGAGCGCGTGCGACTCGCCGGGCCGGACTGTCAGGCTGACGTCGGCCAAGGCCACGGTCGGGCCGTAGCGCTTGCCGACGCCGAAAGCACTGACCACCGGGGCGGCGGCTCCCGCAGTGGCTGGCGCTGTCATAAGTTGTTGCCCCACAAAGCCTTGTCGTCGACGTTGTCCTTGGTGACGACCGGCGCGGGCAGCTGGTCCTCGAGGATCCCGGGGTGGGTCTCGACGATGGTGCTGCCGTGGTCGGTCGGGCCTGGCTGGAACTTCTCGCCTGCCATGGCCTTCTTGATCCAGTACATGCCGTACTTGGCGTAGTCGTCGGCGGGCTGCGAGACGGTGGCGTCGAGCTCGCCGTCGCGGATCGCCTTGAGTTCCTGCGGGATGCCGTCGTTGCTCACCAGCACGATGTGCTTGGGGTCGCCGACCGGGAAGAAGAGGTTCTTGCGCTTCAACGTCTGCAGCGTCGGCGCGAGGTAGACGCCACCGGCCTGCATGTACACGGCCTTGATGTCGGGGTTCGCGGTGAGCAGCCCTTCGAGCCCGGAGGCGGCCTTGTCGGCCTTCCACTCGGCCGCGATCTCCAGCACCTGGACACCGGCGTACTTGGTCTTCATGCACTCGCGGAAGGCCTCCGACCTTTCGCGGCCGTTGACCGAGGAGAGGTCGCCCATGATCTGCACGACCTTGCCGGAGGTGACCTTGGCGCCGATGGCGTCGCAGGCCTTGACGCCGTACGCCTTGTTGTCGGCGCGCACGACCATGGCGACCTTGCCGCTCTCGGGCGCGACGTCGACGGCGACCACCGGGACGCTCTTGTTCTCGGCCTGCTTGAGCCCGGCGACGATGGCCGCGGAGTCCAGCGGGGTCACGACCAGGCCCTTGACGCCCTGGTTGAGCAGGTTGCCGATGTCGGTGATCTGCTTGGCGGAGTCGCTGTCGGCGTTGACCGTCGGCAGCGCGTCGATCCCGGACGCCTGCGCCATCTTCGGCACGTAGTTGTTGTAGGCCTGCCAGAACGGGGAGGTCAGCAGCGGGACGGTCGCGCCGACCTTGCCGCCCTGCGCCTGGCCGCCGTCACCGGCGGGTTTGTCCTTCGTGGAGCCACAAGCCGTGAGTGCGAGACTGGCTATCGCCGTGGCGGCGGCCACTTTCAGCAGAGATGCGCGCACCGGATCCTCCTTGATGCCGGGTCGGTAAAGCCTCAGTTTTTCGGCCGTAAGCGCAGGCCGT
This sequence comes from Amycolatopsis xylanica, assembly GCF_900107045.1. Lineage (GTDB taxonomy): Bacteria > Actinomycetota > Actinomycetes > Mycobacteriales > Pseudonocardiaceae > Amycolatopsis > Amycolatopsis xylanica. The sequence goes on along the minus strand of NZ_FNON01000010.1, from coordinate 129,392 downwards.
ACATGCCACCGTCGACGGCCAGCGCGGTGCCGGTCGTGGAAGCCGACAGCGGGCTCGCCAGGTAGACGATCGAGTTCGCGACCTCGCCGGCGGAGACGAGGCGGCCCATGGGCTGGCGGGCTTCGAGCGCGGCGCGCTCGGCGACGGGGTCGTCGGCCTTGTCGAGCAGCCTGCCGACCCACGGGGTGTCCGCGGTGCCGGGCATGACGCAGTTGACCCGGACACCGTCCGGCACGTGGTCGGCCGCCATGGCGAGGGTGAGCGCGTGCACCGCGCCCTTGCTCGCCGAATAGAGCGCACGTGCGGGCAGGCCGGACCAAGCGGCGATCGAACAGGTGTTGACGATCGCCGCCGACGGCGACTTCTTCAGGTGGGGCAAGGCCGCGCGGGCGACCCTGACCATGCCGACGACGTTGACGTCGAGCACACGGTGCCACTCGTCGTCGTCGTTGGCGGTGACGTCGCCCTGCGCGCCGATCCCGGCGTTGTTGACGACGATGTCGAGGCGTCCGAAGCGCTCCACGACCGCGTCGATCGCGGAGGTGACCTCAGCGGCGGAGCTGACGTCACACCGGAAACCGGTCAGGCCTTCGGGCACCTCGTCGGGCTTCAGGTCGAGCACCGCCACGGTCGCGCCGCGCGCGGCGAGCAGCTCGGCGGTCGCCAAGCCGATCCCCGAAGCGCCTCCGGTGACGGCGGCCACCAGGCCTTCGAAATCAGACATCAGGTCTTAACTCTCCGTCCATTCGGGACCGTCCGGGAACAGGAAGCGCCGCAGCGTCGCGTCGTGCATACGGCTGGAGAACCCCGGCGCGGTCGGTGCCACGTACCGGCCGTCGCGGACGATGGCCGGGTCGGTGAAGTGCTCGTGCAGGTGATCGACCCACTCGATGGAGCGGTCGACGTCGCTGCCCGAAACCGAAACATAGTCGAACATCGACAGGTGACGCACCATCTCGCAGAGCCCGACCCCGCCGGCGTGCGGGCACACCGGGACGCCGAACTTGGCCGCCAGCAACAGGATCGCGACGTTCTCGTTCACGCCGCCGACGCGCGCGGCGTCGAGCTGCAGCACCGAGAGCGAGCCCGCCTGCAGCATCTGCTTGAACACCACGCGGTTCTGCACGTGCTCGCCGGTGGCGACCTTGATCGGCTGCAGCGCCTTGGCGATCGCCGCGTGGCCGAGCACGTCGTCCGGCGAGGTCGGCTCCTCGATCCAGTACGGGTCGTACGGGGCGAGCTGGTTCATCCACTGGATGGCGGTGGTGACGTCCCAGCGCTGGTTGGCGTCGACGGCGATCCGGATGGCCGGGCCGACGGTCTCGCGGGCGAGCTTCATCCGGCGGACGTCGTCCTCGACGTCGCCGCCGACCTTGAGCTTGATCATCTCGAAGCCGTCGGCGACCGCCTGCTCGGAGAGCCGGACGAGCTTGGAGTCCGAGTAGCCGAGCCAGCCGGGAGACGTGGTGTAGGCGCGATATCCGTGGCGCAGCAGTCGTTCCGTGCGTTCGGCACGGCCCGGCTGGGCGGCCTTGAGGATGTCGATCGCTTCCTGCTCGGTCAGCGCGTCCGAGAGGTAGCGGTAGTCGACGAGCCCGGCGATCTCCTCCGGGGTCATCTCGGCCAGGAATCTCCACAGTGGACGGTCTGCGTGCCGTGCGGCGAGGTCCCACGCGGCGTTGACGACCGCGCCGATCGCCATGTGCGCGACGCCCTTTTCCGGGCCCAGCCAGCGGAACTGCGAGTCGCCGATGAGGTCGGACGACAGCTTGGCGAGCTCGGCCGCGGTGCGGGGCACCCGCTTGCCGACCACATGCGACTCGAGCGCGCTGATCGCGGCGGCCTGCACGTCGTTGCCGCGGCCGATGGTGAACGCGAGCCCGTAGCCGTCCGGCCCGGTGTCGGCCTTGAGCACGACATAGGCGGCCGAGTAGTCGGGGTCCTGGTTCATGGCGTCGGACCCGTCCAGCTCCCGCGAAGTCGGGAAGCGGACGTCCATGACCTCCATGCCGATGATGTGCGCCATGTCAGGCCTGCCCCACGGACTGCTTCTGGCGGCCGAGGCCGTCGATCTCCAGCTCGATGACGTCCCCTTCACGCAGGTACGGCTTGGGGTCCGGCTGGCCGAGCGCGACGCCTTCCGGCGTGCCCGTGTTGATCAGGTCGCCGGGGCGCAGCACCATGAACTGACTCAGGTAGTGCACGATCTCCGCCACCGTGAACACCATGTCCTTGGTGGACGAGTCCTGCCACTTGTGGCCGTTGACCCACAGCCGCAGGCCGAGCGCCTGCGGGTCGGGCACCTGGCTCGCCGGGGTCAGCCACGGGCCGAGCGGGTTGAAGTTCTCGCACGACTTGCCCTTGTCCCACTGACCGCCGCGGAAGAGCTGGAACTCGCGCTCGGAGACGTCGTTGGAGACGACGTAGCCCGCGACGTGGTCGAGAGCGTCCTCGACGCTCTCGATGTACCTGGCGGTCTTGCCGATGACGACGCCGAGCTCCACCTCCCAGTCGGTGCTGGTGGACTTGCGCGGGACGAGCACCTGGTCGTTCGGCCCGACGACGACGTCGGCCGCCTTCATGAAGACGACCGGCTCCTTCGGGATCTCCGCGTTGGTCTCCTCGGCGTGGCGCCGGTAGTTGAGGCCGATGCAGACGACCTTGCCCGGCTGCGCGATCGGCGAGCCCACCCGCAGGTCCTGCGCGTTCTCGACGGCCGGGAGCTCGCCCCGGCCCAGCGCGGCGGCGGCGCGGGCTATCCCGTCGGCGGCCAGGAATCCGCCGTCTATGTCGGCGGTCAGCGAGGACAGGTCGTGGATCGTGCCGTCCTCGGCACGCACGAAGGGGCGCTCACTTCCCGGTTCACCGAGACGCAACAGCTGCACGGACGTTCCCTTCCGCATCGACTACCCAGACATCCGATGTATATCGCATCCTCCGGGGTCGGATCTAGGGTTCGAACGGATTAATGCCGAAAATTGATCGGATCAGTCGCCGCCCACTGTCCGCCCACTGGAAAGCTTCCAGGCGTATGGGAATATTTACCCACGCTAAGCAAGTTTCGCACTTCGGGAGAACTACTGGGTGGGAGTCAGATGAGCACAACCTTGGCGGAGCCGACCGCGTCCGTGCAGGTCAGGACGCACAGCAGGCTGCGATACGCGCTGGTACTGGGCGGCCTGTCGGCGTTCGGGCCGCTGTCGATCGACATGTATCTGCCCGCGTTCCCGTCGATGACCGCGGACTTCCGCAGCACGCCGTCGACGCTGCAGCTCACCCTCTCGGCGTTCATCATCGGCCTCGCACTCGGCCAGGTGGTCATCGGACCGCTGTCCGACGCGCTCGGCCGTCGCAGGCCGCTGCTCGCCGGGCTGGCGCTCTACGTGATCGGTTCCGCACTCTGCGCGTTCGCCCCTACGGCCGAACTGCTCATCGCGGCGCGCGTGGTGCAGGCGATCGGCGCGGCCGCTGGCATCGTGATCGCGCGGGCGACCGTGCGCGACCTCTTCTCCGGCATCGCGATGACCAAGTTCTTCTCGATGCTGATGCTGGTGAACGGGCTCGCCCCGATCCTGGCGCCGATCATCGGCGGCCAGGTGCTCCGGGTGACCTCGTGGCGCGGCGTCTTCGTCGTGCTGGTCGTGTTCGGCGCGCTGCTGCTGACCGTGGTCGCGCTCGCGCTGCCGGAGCCACTGCCCGAGGACCGCCGTGTCCCCGCGCGGCCGCGCGCGATCCTGCGCACGTACTTCCGGCTGCTGCGCGACCGGACGTTCATGGGCTACACGCTCGCGTCCGGCCTGATGTTCGCCGGTCTCTTCGCCTACATCTCCGGCTCGTCGTTCGTGCTCCAGGACGTCTACGGCCTGAGCCCGCAGGCCTACGCGCTCGCGTTCGGCATCAACGGCATCGGCATCGTGGCGGTCGGCCAGCTGAACGGCGCCATCGTCGGCCGCTTCCCCGAGCGCGTGCTGCTGCGCTTCGGCCTGTTCTCCTCGGTCGTCGGCGGCCTGCTCGTGCTGCTGGCCGTGGTACTGCACTGGGGCCTGATCGGCCTGCTGGCCGGGCTGTTCGTGGTCGTGTCGAGCATCGGCATGGTCGCCCCGAACGCCAGCTCACTCGGCCTGGCCGAGCAGGCGGGCAACGCGGGCGCGGCCTCGGCGCTGATGGGCGTGCTCCAGTTCCTGGTCGGCGGCCTGGCCACCCCCCTGGTCGGCCTGGGCGGCTCTGGCACCGCGCTCCCCATGGTCATCGTGATCGCGGCCTTCACCGCCCTGGCCCTGCTGGCCTACCTCACCCTGACCAGGGAAAAAAATCCCAATGTGGCTTTCGTCAGTTCTTAGCTGACGAAAGCCACATTGGCGGCCCGAAATCTGACCAATGCCACATTGGGATTTTTTTCCTGGTCCCGGGGGTTAGGCGAGGGAGGCCAGGTCGGCGGTGCGGAGCTGGTCGGGGGTGACCGTGGTGCGACCGTCCACAAGGGAATTGAGGGCGGCGCCGTCGTCCCACATGTTCACGTTCATCGCGGCCGTGACCCGGCCTTGGTTGAGCCAGAACGCGGTGAACTCGCGGGCGGCCAGGTCGCCGCGCACGACCAGCTCGTCCGTGTCGATGTCGGCGAGACCGCGATATTCGCAGCCCAGGTCGTATTGGTCGGTGAAGAAGTACGGCGAGTTCAGGTACGGCTCGTTCTCGCCGATGAGGTTGCCCGCCACGTGCGTGCCCTGGTTCTTCGCGTTCGCCCAGTGCTCGACGCGGACGCGTTTGCCGTAGCGCGGGTGGAAGTGGGCCGCGATGTCACCTGCGGCGTAGACGTCGGGGGCCGCCGTGCGCAGGCCCGCGTCGGCGCAGACGCCGCCGTCGTCGGAGATCTCGAGCCCGGCCGCGTGTGCGAGTTCGACGCGCGGTGCGACGCCGACGGCCACCAGCACCAGATCGGCGGCCAGCTCGGAGCCGTCGCTCAGCCGGACGCCGCGCACCCCGCCGGCGTCGCCGGTGAACTCCGCGACACCCGCGCCGAGCCGCCAGGTCACCCCATGCGCGCTGTGCAGGTCGCGGAAGACCGCGGAGATCTCGGACCCGAGCACCGGCTCCAGCGGGCCGGACACCATGTCGACCACCGTCACTTCGCAGTCGTGCTTACGTGCGGCCGCCGCGACCTCCGTGCCGATCCAGCCCGCGCCGACGATGATCACCCGCTCGGCCTTGGCGAGATCCTCACGCAAGCCCAGCGAGTCGTCGAGCGTGCGCAGCGTCCGCAAGCCAGGCAAGTCCGCGCCGGGCACCGGCAGCGAACGCGGGCGCGAGCCGGTCGCGAGCAGCAGCCGGTCGAAACGGTGCTCTCCCCCGTGGCTGTCGAGCACGAGACGGGCGCCGAGTTCAATGCGGGTCGCCGCGACACCGCTGCGGAGGTCGATGTCGTGCTCGGTATAGAAGTTCTCGTCGCGCACCCAGTCCGGCTCGTCCTTGTCGCCGAGCAGCACGCCCTTCGACAGCGGCGGTAACTCGTACGGGCGATGTTTCTCTTCGCCGAGAACGAGAACTTCACCCGAATAGCCGCGCTCTCGCAGACCGGCCGCGGCGGACGCACCCGCCAGCCCGGCTCCGACGATGACGATGCGTTTGGGCTCCGACATGGGTTTTCCTCCCGAGACGGCGCGAGTATCAGTCGCACGCTACCGCTGTTATCCGTTTTCGGCATGCCCGCGAAACTCGTCGGTAGATTTTTCCGGATTCCCGCGTCACGTGCGTCACACCCGGTCGTCCCAGGAGGGCACGCACCAAAGATTCGCCAGTTCAAATCGGAGGGCAGCAGCCGTGGTACCGCGAGACGAATGGTCGATCAACTGCCGGGATCTGGCCGGCAGGCGCCGCGACGTCACCGTTTTCGTCAGCAGCGACAAGGTGGTTCTCGTGGCTCCGCCCGGCGAAGCCGCCGTGCTCGGGCCACTGGACGTCGGAAGACTGCGCGCGGCGTTGCGCGACGCGGTCGTCGCCGTGGCCAACCCGGACGGCGACTGACCTACCGTTCTTACTGACGAGTAGGTAAGCTCGGCCCATGACGGGCTACTTTGTCACAGGAGCGACCGGTTTCCTCGGAAAACGCCTGGTCACCAGGTTGTTGGCGCGAGAGGCGACGGAGACCGTGCACGTCTTGGTGCGTGAGACGTCACGGAACAAGTTCGCCGCGCTGCCGTGGGCGGCCGACGACAGAGTGGTGCCCGTGGTCGGTGATCTGACCGAGCCCCTGCTCGGCATCGACCCCGCGCCGTTCGCCGGGATCACCCATGTCGTGCACCTGGGCGCGATCTACGACCTCACCGCGTCCGACGAGGCGAACCGCGTCGCGAACGTCGAGGGCACCCGCAACGTCCTCGCGTTCGCCGCGGCCGCGAAAGCCCAATGGCTGCACCATGTTTCGTCGATCGCCGTCGCGGGTGACCACGCGGGCAAGTTCACCGAGTCCGACTTCGACCTGGGCCAAGCGTTCTCCTCGCCGTATCACGCGACGAAGTTCGAAGCCGAAAAACTCGTGCGCGCACAGGACTCCGTGCCCTTCAAGATCTACCGGCCGTCCGCGGTCGTCGGCGACTCGCGCACCGGCGAGATGGACAAGATCGACGGGCCGTACTACTTCCTCCCCGCCATCTCCCGCCTCGCCGCGCTGCCGAAGCGGCTGCCGCTGGCCGGGCCGGATCTGGGCGGCACCAACCTGGTCCCGGTCGACTACGTGGTCGCCGCGATGGACCGCCTGATGCACGCCGACGCGCCTTCCGGCAGCACGTATCACCTCGCGTCCCCGCGCCCGCAGTCACTGCACGAGGTCTACAACGCCTTCGCGCGCGTGGCGGGCGGCCCGCGCATCGTCCGCACGCTCCCCTCCGGGGTGCGCACGGCGGGCACGCGCCTCGCGTCACTGGCCGCGCGCGGCGTCGACAAGATCCCCGGCGGCAGGCAGGCCCGCGCGAGCGTGCTGAGCGAACTCGGGATCCCGCTGGAAGTCCTGCCGCACATGAGCATGGCCGTCGACTTCGACACCACCGCGACCCGCGCGGCGCTGCCCGGCCTGAAACTGCCGGAACTGCGGGAGTACGCCGGGCCGCTCTACCGCTACTGGCGCGAGCATCTCGACACCGATCGCGCGCGCCATCGCGGCCTGACCGGCAAGACCGTGCTCATCACCGGCGCTTCGTCGGGCATCGGCCGGGCGTCCGCGCTCGCCGTCGCCCGCCGCGGCGCGACGGTGCTCCTGGTCGCGCGCCGCGCCGACCAGCTGGAGGAGGTCCGGCGCGAGATCGTCGCCGAGGGCGGCAAGGCGTTCGCGTACCCGTGCGATCTCACCGACGGCGACGCGATCGACGCGCTGGTCAAGGACGTCCTCACCGAGCACCCGGTCGACATGCTGGTCAACAACGCGGGCCGCTCGATCCGGCGTTCTGTCCACTTGTCGACAGAGCGTTTCCACGACTACGAGCGCACCATGGCGGTCAACTACTTCGGCCCGGTGCGGCTCACGCTCGGCCTGCTGCCTTCGATGGCCGCGCAACGCTTCGGGCATGTCGTGAACGTGACGACCCAAGGACTGCAGACGGACACGCCGCGCTTTTCCGCTTACCTGGCCTCGAAAGCGGCCCTCGAGGAGTTCGGGCTGACCGCCGGACGCGAGACGCTGTCCGACGGCATCACGTTCACGTCGGTGCGGATGCCGTTGGTGCGCACGGACATGATCACCCCGACGGGCGCGTCCTACCGGGTCATCCCGTCGAGCAGCCCGGAGCGCGCGGCGGCCTTGGTGGTCAAGGCTTTGGAGGAGCGCCCGGTCGTGCTCAGCCTGCCGGAGGGCCGCGCCGCCGAACTCGCGACGCTGATCGGCCCGAGGTTCATGCGCTTCGCCGCGCACCTGGCCTACCGGGCGATGCCGGAATCCGCGCCCGAAGCCCGCCACTTGCCACGCAAGGCTCCTCTGGCTTCGGTGGCGGGCGCGGTGACCAGGCTCGCCTGGCGTCGCCGGGGGTAAGAACGGGATAAAGCGGGCTTTATCCCGGGGAAAAGCGTCCCGATATAAAGCCCGCTTTATCCCGGGCCTAGTCCTTGAGCAGGGCCTTGGCGATGTGCGTGACCTGGATTTCGTTGCTGCCCGCGTAGATCATCAACGACTTCGCGTCGCGCGCCAGCTGCTCGACGCGGTATTCGGCCATGTAGCCGTTGCCGCCGAAGAGCTGCACGGCCTCCATCGCGACCTCGGTCGCCGCCTCGGACGAGTAGAGCTTCATCGCCGACGCCTCCGCCAGCGTCGGCAGCTTGCCCGCGCGCAGGCGCTCGATCGTCTGGAAGACCATGTTCCGCACGTTGATCCTGGCGATCTCCATCTTCGCCAGCTTCAACTGGACCAGCTGGAACCGCCCGATCTCCTGACCCCACAGCTTCCGGCTCTTCGCGTACTCGACGCTGAGCCGGTGGCATTCGTTGATGATTCCGAGCGCCAGCGCCGCGACGCCCATCCGCTCGTACGAGAAGCTCTCGCGCGCGCTGGCCTCGCCGCCGGAGCCGAGCAGCCGGTCCTGCCCGAGCCGGACGTCGTCGAAGAACAGCTCGCCGGTCGGCGACGAGTTCATCCCCATCTTCTTGAACGGCTTGCCCTGCGTGAGCCCGGGCATTCCCTTGTCCAGCACGAAAGTCAGCACCTGACGGTCCCGTGCGGGCGACCCGTCGTCGAGCTTGGCGTAGACGACGATCGTGTCCGCGTACGGCCCGTTCGTGATGAACGTCTTCTGTCCATTGAGGACGTAGTCGTCGCCATCGCGCCGGACGTGGGTCTTCATGCCACCGAACGCGTCGGAGCCGGAGTCCGGCTCGGTGATCGCCCACGCGCCGATCTTCTCGAACGTCGCGAGCCCCGGCAGCCAGCGTTCCTTCTGCTCCTGCGTGCCGCGCGCGAGGATCGTCGCCGCGGTCAGTCCGATGCTGACGCCCATCGACGCGACGATGCCCAGGCTCACCCCGGCCAGCTCGCTGACCGCGATGAGCGCCATGCCTTCCTGGCCGCCCAGCTTCTGGCCTGATCCCGAAGATTTCTTACCTAGCAAGGACTTCACGGCCTGTGCCGCCATCACATCGATGCCGAAGGCGGCGAACAGCTTCCGGATGATGTCGTACGGCGGCAGTTCACCGCTTTCGAGCGCGTCGGTGTGCGGGCGGATCTCCTTGGCGATGAACTCCCGCAACGCGTCCCTGATCATCAGGTCGGTCTCTGACCATTCGATCATGCCCAAGCACCCAGCCGGTCGCCCACGTCGCCGATGGTCCACGGGCCGTCGGTCTCGGTCGTCTTGACCGCGTGCCAGCCTTCCAGCAACGAGATCGCGCCACCCTGCACGGCGAACAACTTGCCGGTGTGCGGGCATTTCTCGGTCGACAGGTACGCGACCAGCGGCGAGATATTGGCCGGGCTGAACGCGTCGAACTCGCCTTCCTCGACCTCCTGGGCGAAGATCGCGCCCATGCCGGGTGTCGCGAGGGTGAGCCGGGTGCGGGCGATCGGCGCGATCGCGTTGGCGCGCACGCCGTAGCGTTCGAGTTCCTGCGCGGCGACCAGTGTCATCGCGGCGATGCCCGCCTTGGCGGCGCCGTAGTTGACCTGTCCCGCGTTCGGCATGAACGTGCCCGAGGCCGAGGCGGTGTTCACGATCGCCGCGGTGACCGTCTTGCCCGACTTGGCCTGGTCCTTCCAGTACGCGGCCGCGTGGCGCATGGTCGCCATGTGTCCCTTGAGGTGCACGGCGATCACATCGTCCCATTGGGACTCGTCCAGGTTCGCGATGAAGCCGTCACGCAGGATGCCGGCGTTGTTGATCAGCAGGTCGAGCCCGCCGAACGCGTCGACCGCCTGATCGACGAGCGCCGCGGCGCCCTTCCAGTCGGCCACGTTGTCGGTGTTGGCGACCGCTTTGCCGCCCGCTGCCACGATTTCGTCCGCGACCTGCTGGGCGGGACCGGCGTCGGAGCCGCTGCCGTCGTTGCCGCCGCCGAGGTCGTTGACGACCACGCTCGCGCCTTCACGCGCGAAGAGCAGCGCGTGCTCGCGGCCGATGCCGCGCCCGGCGCCGGTGATGATGGCGACGCGTCCGTCCAATACTCCCATTTACCGCTCCTCCGCGATGACGGCGAGGCCGTCCTTCACCACGACGTCGTCGCCGACTTTGGTTTCGTACGCATAGGTTTCCGGCCCGGCTCGCCAGATCTGCGTGGAAATGTCCTGCCCTGGCAGTACCGGCTTCGAAAACCGCACGGCGAGCCGTTTGAGGCGTTCGGTGCGCGAGTCGGCGACCTCGGTGAGCACCGCCCACGACGTGAACGCCAGCGTGCACAGGCCGTGCGCGATGATCCCCGGCAGGCCGGCCATCTTCGCGATCTCTTCGTCGAGGTGGATCGGCATCGGGTCGCCGGACGCGGGTGAATACCGGAACGTTTGGTCCTCGTCGACGTGCTGGACGACCTTGGCGACCGGCGCGTCACCACGCAGCGCCTCGTCGAATTTATGGCCCGGCGCAAGGGTTCCGCGCGTCTCGCCCGCGTTGAACTTGCGGACGAAGGTGGTCACGTACTGCTCGTTGACCAGGTCGCCGCCCTCGGTGCGGCACTCGATGTAGGTGGCCGAGCGGGTGCCGTTCTCGAGGCCCTCCCAGCCGATCATCTTGGCGCGCGACACGAGCTTGTCGCCTGGCCGGATCGGGCGGTGGAACACGAAGTCCTGCTCGCCGTGCACGACGCGCGGGATCAGCTCGACCGGCATGACCTCGACGGCCGGTTCGAGCAGCGAGTCGAAGACGGGCACGATCGCGAACACCGGCGGCGCGATGTCACCGGCGCGGTGTTCCTCGATCGGGTCGTTGGTGGCCTCGGCGTAGGCGATGATCCGCTCGCGGGTGACCTCGAACCGGTTCTCGTCGGTCCACCGGTCAAGGCCTTCGGGGTCGAAGTTCATCCGACCAGCTCGGCGAACTTGGCCAGCGAGGCGTCCAAGTTCTTCTTGCCGTCCTTCTCGACGGCCTTGCCGAGCGCGCCGACGATCATCTGTCCGGTGAACTCGGCGTCGATACTGGCTTTCGAGCCGCCAGGAGCGTCCACAACGGACAGATCGAACTTGACCTTGACGCCCGCCATGCCGGTGCCGGAGATCGAGAGCTTGTTCGGCGCCTCGAACTCGTCGACCGTCCATTCGATGGTGTTCGGCATGCCGAGCATGGTGACCACTTCGGACACCTTGGCGCCCTTGGCGAACTCCGTCGGCACGTCACCCTTCCACTTGGTGTGGATGGTCAGCCATTTCTCGAAGTTGTTCGGGTTCGAGAACTCGGCCCACACCTTGTCGGGAGCGGCCGGGAGGTCGACGGAAGCACTGATCTGGCCCATGGTTCTCCTTTAGCGGTTCGCGTGCTGGTAGGCGGTGACGACGGCGGCGCCGCCGAGCCCGATGTTGTGCTGCAAGGCGGCGGTGACGCCCTCGACCTGGCGTTTGCCTGCGGTGCCGCGCAGCTGCCAGGTGAGTTCGGCGCACTGCGCGAGCCCGGTGGCGCCGAGCGGATGCCCCTTGGAGATGAGCCCGCCGGAGGGGTTGACCACCCAGCGGCCGCCGTAGGTGGTGTCATTGGCGTCGACGAGCTTGCCGCCCTCACCTTCGGCACACAGGCCGAGCGCCTCGTAGGTGAGCAGTTCGTTGGCGGAGAAGCAATCGTGCAGCTCGATGACCTGAACGTCTTCGGGGCCGAGCCCGGACTGGTCGTAGACCTTGAGCGCCGCTTGCTTGCTCATGTCGGCGCCGACGAGCGCGGCGGCCGACTTCGAGTCGAAGGTGCTGCGGAAGTCGGTGGTCATGGCCTGGCCGACGATCTCGACGGCCTGGTCCGCGAGGCCGTGTTTGTCCACAAAGGACTCACTGGCGATAATCGCCGCACCCGAACCGTCCGAAGTGGGCGAACACTGGAGCTTGGTGAGCGGTTCGTAAACCATGCGGGAGTCCAGGATGTCCTGCAGCGAGTACTCGTCCTGGAACTGGGCATACGGGTTGTTGACCGAGTGGCGGTGGTTCTTCTCGCCGATCTTGGCGAACTGCTCGGCCGTGGTGCCGTACTTCTCCATGTGCTCACGCCCCGCGGCGCCGAACATCCAGGGCGCGGGCGGCATCGCGAACTCGTACAGCTCACCGAGCGCGAGCATGTGGTTGAGCATCGGCTGGACGCGGTCGTCGTAGGTCGACCCGAGCGAGCCCGGCTTCATCTTCTCGAAGCCGAGCGCGAGCGCGCAGTCGACCGTGCCGCTGCGAACCGCTTGCGCGGCAAGGAAAAGCGCGGTGGACCCGGTCGAGCAGTTGTTGTTGACGTTGACGATCGGGATGCCGGTGATGCCGAGCTCGTAGACGGCGCGCTGGCCTGCCGTCGACTCGCCGTAGACGTACCCGACGTACGCCTGCTGAACCTGTTCGTACGCGATCCCGGCGTCTTCGAGCGCCTTGGTGCCCGCTTCGCGCGCCATGTCCGGGTAGTCCCAGTTCTCGCGACGGCCGGGCTTCTCGAACTTGGTCATCCCGACGCCGACCACATAAGTCCTGTTCGCCATGGCGTGAACATACCAACAAGACTGTATGTTTATCAATGGTTACGAAGCTCGCGGGCGGAGTAGGTTAGCCTTGCCTACGTGGTCGCTACTGAAACCCGCCTGCACGGGGACGCGCTGACGCTCGCTTACGACGGGCGCACGGTCGCCGAGGAGCTCGCGGTGTCCATCCCGGACCGCTCGTTCACCGTGATCGTCGGGCCGAACGCCTGCGGCAAGACCACGCTGCTGCGCGCGCTCGCCCGGATGCTGAAGCCCCGCAAGGGTTCGGTGTTCCTGGACGGCCAGGTCATCACGGCCTACCCGGCCAAGGAGGTCGCGCGCCGCCTCGGCCTGCTGCCGCAGAGTTCGATCGCGCCGGACGGCATCACCGTGTCCGACCTGGTCTCCCGGGGCCGCTACCCGCACCAGAAGCTGCTGCGGCAGGCGTCGGCCGAGGACGGCGCGGTCGTCGCCCGCTCGATGGCCGCGACCGGCGTCGACGACCTGGCCGATCGCCTGGTCGACGAGCTGTCCGGCGGCCAGCGCCAGCGCGTCTGGATGGCGATGGCGCTCGCGCAGGAAACGGACCTGCTGCTGCTCGACGAGCCGACGACCTATCTGGACATCGCGCACCAGATCGACATCCTCGACCTGTGCGCGGACCTGCACGCCCAGCAGGGCCGGACCCTGGTCGCGGTGCTGCACGACCTCAACCACGCGGCCCGCTACGCCACCCACATGATCGCCATGCGCGGCGGCCAGATCATCGCCACCGGCACGCCCGAGGACGTGGTCACCGAGACCAACGTCGAGAAGATCTTCGAACTCCCCTGCCGCGTGATGCCCTGCCCCGAGACCGGCACCCCCCTCGTCATCCCCAAGGCAGGCCGCCGCACCCCGTGAACTATCGCGCGCGGCGGGAAAGCCGTGCCGGGTCGAGCGCTTGAATCAGCGCCGGATCCGGTGTGCCGTGCACGAAGGCGTTGACCAGCCTGCCGGTCGCGGGGCCGAGCATCAGGCCGAGCATGTTGTGCCCGGACGCCAGCAGCACCCGCGGATTTCCCGGCAGCGGGCCGATCGCGGGCAGCCCGTCCGGCGTCATCACCCGCGCGCCGACCCACTCGTCGCGCCGGGCCGTCCACTCCGCGGACCGCAGGTAGCCACCGGCCGCCGCGACGATCGCGGCGACCCGCCGGGGATGGAAAGCGTCCACATCGCTGTCGAACTCCATGGTCCCCGCCACCCGCAGTCGCTTGCCCATCGGCGTCAGCACCACCCGCGCGTCACCGAGATGCACGACCCGCCTCGGCAGCGGATCCGCGTCGACCGAGAAGCTGTATCCCTTGCCGGGGAACAAATCCACGGCAATACCCAGCGACCGGCACAGCTCGCGCGACCAGATCCCCGCCGCGATCACGACGTGCTCCGCGTCGAAGTCACCGGCCGAGGTCTTGACTCGCGCGCCCTGGATCGCGGTGGCCCGGGCTCCTTCGACGATTTCTACGCCGTCGGCGCGGAGCACGGCCGCGAGCCGGTCGACGAAGAGCGACGGATCCACCGACCATTGGTCCTTCACCAGATACCCCGCCCGCGCGGCCTGCCCGAGCGCCGGCTCCAGGTCGTGCAGCTCGCCACCGCCCAGCACCTGACCGGCCAGTGGCGCGCCGATCTCCCGCTGCGCCAGCCACGACCGCCGTGCCGACTCGGGTGAGTTGAACGCGAACAGGAACCCGTCCTTGATCGCGTCACCGTCCACACCGGACGATTCCAGCTCGCGGAACAGGCCGAACGAGCCGCGTGCGAGCCCGGCCAGCGCGTGAACCCCGTTGTCGTACTTGTGTTTCGTGGTGTTGAGACCGAACCGCACCAAGAATCGCGCCAGCGCGACGTCGGGCCGCGGCCGCACGTACAGCGCGCTGTCCGAGCGCGGCAGGCCTCGCAGGGCGGGGCCGATCACCCCCGGCGCGGGCAGTGGCGCGACGAGGTCGGGGCAGATCTCCCCCGCGTTGCCCCGCGACGCCCCGCCGCCGACGCGCCCGCGTTCGAGCACGGTCACCCGCGCGCCCGCCTGCCGCAGGTAGTACGCCGCGCACAGCCCGATCACCCCGCCACCGACGACCGTGACGCTCATCGAATCGCCGCCAGGTCCTCGGCCGAGCTGGATTCGGCCAGCGTCATCCCGTTCGTCTCCGGCGCCAGGAAATACGACGTGACCAGCCCGGCGACCGCGATGAGCCCACCGACCAGCATCGCCAGCCGCGTGCTCTGCGCGAGCAGCAGCGGCGCGCCGTACGTGCCGATGGCCGCGCCGACCCGGCTCACCCCGGTCGCGAACCCGTTGGCGGTGGCGCGCACCCCGGTCGGGAACAGCTCGGACGGATAGATCGCCTGCAGGCACTGGCTCGAGAACGACGCGACACCGAACACCGCGAACAGCAGGATCACCAGCCACGCCGACGGGCTGACCAGCGCCGCGAGCAGGAACAACGGCACCGCCGCGATCGCGAAACTCCACAGCAGCAGCTTCCGCCTGCCCTTGTTCACCACCAGCGCGCCCGACAGCGAACCGAGCACGAAGAAGATCTGGATGATCACCGCGCCGAGATAGGACGCGTTGCCCTCGGCGAGCCCGAGCGAGTGCAGGATCGTCGGCTGATACGTCGTGATCGCGTAGATCGGCAGCAGCTGGCACGCCCAGAACACGCAGACGAACAGCGTCCGTTTCCGGTACCTGCCCCGGAAAATGTCGCCGTAGCGGGTGCGCGAATCGGTGTCGGCCTCCAGATCGGAGAAGTCGGCGCCCGGCCCGAGCATCTTCGTCAGTACCTCGCGGGCCTCTTCGGTGCGTCCCTTGCTCAGCAGCCAGCGCGGCGACTCCGGCGTGCCGATCCGCAGCATCAGGATCAGGGCCGCCGGGATCGCGCTGCTGGCCAGCATCCACTTCCAGGCGTCGTCACCGAGCGAGAGCATCGCCCAGCCCGCGACGTACGCCGTCGCCGCGCCGACCGACCACATGGTCACGAGCACGACCAGCAGCGGGCCCCTCGACCGCTGCGGCGCGAACTCGGACGCGATGGTCGCGGCGATCGCGAAGTCGGCGCCGATCGCGATACCCATCAGGAAACGCAGCACGGTCAGCTGCCACGGATCGGTCGCGAAGAACTGCAGCAGCGACAGGATGATGAAGGCGGCGATGTCCGCCAGGTACACCTTCTGCCTGCCGATCCGGTCGGTCACATAGCCGAACACGAGGCCGCCGAAGAACATGCCGACGAGCGAGGCCGAGCCGATGACGCCCGCCATCGCCCCGCTCAGCTGGAAAGCGCCGGTGATCAACGGCAGCGCGACACCGATGATGCTCAGGATGTAGCCGTCGCAGAACTCGCCGCCACCGGCGTACATCGTGATGAGCCAGTGCGTCTTCGACGGTTTGCTGTTCTCGAGGGTTCGCTGGGTCATGAGGTGACGCTAGACACACGATTCCGGGACGTCATCGTACGAAGCATCCATCAATCGCGGCATTGTGACCAGCTGAAATGTACGATTCATCCATGCAGCTGACGCCGGAGCTCGCCCAGGAGATCGCCAGCGACACGACTTCGATCATCGGGCTCAACGTGCTCATCACCGATCGCGAGGCCGTGGTCATCGGCAGTGGCGATCTCTCGCGGGTCGGCAGCGTCCACGAGGCCTCGGTGCGTGTGCTGGAGACACTCGAACCGGCCACGCACACGGCCGACCAGGCGCGGCTGCTGCGCGGTGTGAAACCCGGCATCACCCTGCCGATCGTCCTCGACGGCACCGCCGTCGGCACGGTCGGCCTGACCGGGACACCGCGCCGCGTGGAGCGGTTCGGCCAGGTCGTGCGGCGGCAGACCGAGATACTGCTGCGCGAGTCGGTGCTGGTCCGCTCGCGGCTGCTGCGCGAACGCGCGCTCGAAGATCTGTTGCGGGACATAGCTTTCTTCGACGCGGCCATCGTCGAACCAGCCGCCATCGCGGGACGCGCGGTCGAACTGGGGCTGGACATCCGGCTGCCGAGGACCGCCGTGGTCATCGAGATCAGCGGCACCCCGGAGACCTCGCCGATCCGGACGGTCCGCGAGGTCTTCGGCGACCCTCAGGACGCGGTCGCCGAGATGACCGCGAGCCGGTTCGCCGTGCTGCACCGCGGCTCGGCGGAGACCCCGTGCGCACGGGCCGTCGAGCTGCTCGCCGAGCGCAACGGACTGCGAGCGCGCGCCGGTTTCGGGTTGCCCGCGACGACCGTCGCCGGGCTGCACGAGTCGTACCTGGACGCGGTCGCCGCCGTCCGGCTAGGCCGGACCGGGCGAGTTTCGGCCATCGCGGACCTGCGGGTCGAGCAGCTGCTGGCGGCGGCCCCACAGCTCGCGCGGCAGCGGTTCACGGCCACGGTCCTGGGCGCGCTGCGCTCGGATCCGGCGTTGCGCGCGACCGTGGTGGCGTGGTGCGAGAGCGGGTTCAACCTGGTGCGCGCCGCGGGCGCGCTGCACATCCACCGGAACACCCTGCTGAACCGGCTCGACAAGATCTCGAAGCTGACCGGGCGGCCGGTGCGGACCCCGGCCGAGGGAATCGCGCTCTACCTCGCGTGCGTGACGAGTAAGTTGGCAGGGGAGGTCTCATGACACAGGAACTTTGGTCCACAGTAGACGATTACCTGACCACGACGCTGTCCCCCGACGACCCCGCGCTCGAAGCGGCCAGGCGCCGCTCCGACGACGCCGGGCTCCCGCCGATCGCGGTCGCGCCGAACCAGGGCAAGCTGCTGCATCTGCTGGCCAAGCTCGCGGGTGCGCGCCGGATCCTCGAGGTCGGCACGCTCGGCGGCTACAGCACGATCTGGCTGGCCCGCGCGCTGCCCGCGGGCGGCGAGCTGATCACGCTGGAGTTCGACCCGAAGCACGCCGAGGTCGCGCGCGAGAACCTCGCGGCGGCCGGTGTCGGCGACCGCGTCGACATCCGGCTGGGCGCGGCGGCCGACACGCTCCCGGCGCTGGACGGGACGTTCGAGTTCGTGTTCATCGACGCGGACAAGGTGAACAACCCGACCTACTTCACCGAGGCGCTGCGGCTCACGAAGCCGGGCAGCGTGATCGTGGTCGACAACGTGGTGCGCGGCGGCGCGGTCGCGGACGCGGCGAGCACCGACCCGTCGATACTCGGCATCCGCCGGATGAACGAGCTCATCGCGGCCGAGCCCCGGGTGGACGCGACGTCGTTGCAGACGGTCGGCGGGAAGGGGTACGACGGCCTGACCATCGCTTTGGTGGTCGCTTAGGGCGTGTTTCATAAGTCTGTTCGATGAGCTTCGTGATCCAGGTGGTTCCTGGCGGCGCCGCGGAATCGCCCTCGTACCGGGTTGTACTCGGGTGATTCCGCGGTGCCGCCAGGGGCCGCCTGGGCGCGAAGATCGCGAACAAGACTTATGAAACACGCCCTAAGTTCCCATGAAAGCGTTCCAGATGGCGGCGGGGACGTTCTGGCCGCTGAGGTGCTCGTCGTTCGCGTCGCGCATCCGGCGTTCCTCGTCGGCGCCGACCCAGACCGCCGTGGCGAGCTGGGTGGTGTAGCCGGCGTTCCAGGCGTTCGCGGCGTCGCCCGTGTCGTTGAAGCGGAACGCGCCACGCATGACCGGGATGGGCCTGCCGTCGGCGGCTTTCTCCTGCAGCGCGCCGGTGATCGTCTTGGCGACGCGCGGGTCCACTCCCGGCGCGCGCTTGACGTCACGCTGCCAGACGACCTGGCCGTTCTCGTCGCGGATCTTGGCGACGAAGTGCGTCTCGACCTTCTGGCCGTCCCCGGCGAACGTCGCGTACGCGCCCGCGACGTCCCGCGGCCGCAGCCCGTAGCGCCCGACCGCGATGCCCGCGCCGATCTTGACGCCGTCCGGCTCGCGCAGCGTCGCCTGGCCGTCGACCTCGTCGGGGATCCCGGCGTCGCGCGCCGCCTTGCTGACGGCGTCGACGCCGAACCGCCTGGTCATGTCGACGAACGGGGTGTCGGCAGGCAGCTTGATCGCCTCGCGCGCCGAGCATTTCTTCTCGTCGGCGCAGTCGTTCTGGTTCTTGAACGTCTCGCCGCCGAACTCCATCTTGAACGGCGCCTCGTAGGGCTGGTCGAGCGTCCCGCCATGCTGCAGCGCGGCGGTGGCGATGAACGGATAGAACGCGGGCCCGGCCGCGTACGGCGTGCCCGCGTAGTCGTGCGCGCTCCATTTCCCGCCCTGGTAAGCACGAACGGCCCCCGTCGCCGGATCGACGGCGACCAGCGCGGCGCGGTAGTGCTCCGGCATGTCCTTGAGCCCGCCGTCGACGGCCTTCGCGGCGTTGGCCTGCGCTTGACGGTCCAGGGTGGTCTCGACCTTCATGCTGCCGCGGCGGAGCCGGTCGAGCGGGAAGCCGAGCTGCTCGAGTTCGGTGAGCACCTGCTGCTTGACGTGATAGTCGGGGTAGGTCACGCGCCCGGCCCGGGTCTCGGACGGCGGCAGGATCGAGTCTTTCGGGTACGCCAGTGCGCTGACCTGGTCCTTCGGCACATAGCCACGCGAGGTCAGCTTGTCGGCGACGTACTGCCAGCGTTTGGCGGCGTGCTCGTGGCTGGACGCGAACGGGTCGTGCACACTCGGCGACTGGATCATCCCGGCGAGGAAGGCGGCCTCGCTCCACGTGATCGAGTCGTCCAGCTTGCGCCCGAAGTAGGCGTTCATCGCCGCCGCGGGCCCGGACGTGCTGCGGCCGAACGAGATGATGTTGATGTAGCTCTCGAAGATCTGTTCCTTGCTCTGTTCCTGGGTGATCTTCGTGGCCAGCACCAGCTCGGTGAACTTCCGGCCGGCGGTGGCGTCGTCGTCGCCGGTCGACTTCTTGATGTACTGCTGGGTGATCCCGGACCCGCCGCCGACCCCGGTCACCGCGGCCCTCGCGATGCCCATCGGGTCGAAGCCCTGGTTGTCCCAGAACGTCGGATCCTCGACGGCGATGATCGCGTCACGCAGTTTCTGCGGAATCTCCTGGTACCGCACGTAAAGCCGGTCACCGTCCGACGGAACGACCTTGAGCAGATCGGTGCCGTCGGAGTACTGCAGGACCACGGTCTTGTCGAGATCCGCGAGCACGTCCTGCGGACTCCGCACGTCCAGCATCAGATAGGCGACCCCGAACGCGCTGACCGGTATGGCGATCCCGATCCCCGCCAGCCAATACGCGACCCGGCGCACCACCCTCCACCGCTTCCGCCGCCGTGCCTTCGCCTCGTCCGGAAGATCGTCCACGACCCCTAAGACGCCCGACCGGGTGACAGGTTCAGTGAAAAGATCACCAAAAGTTATGAAGATCTTGTCAAGCCCCCCACCCGAGTCACCCCTGCCCCCAAGCCCTACCACGCGTCGTCCGTCTGTGCACGCGCGTCGTCCGTCTGTGCACGCGTGTCGTCTATCCATGCACGCGTGTCGTCCGTCTGTGGACACGAAGTGCCCGAGCGCGGAACACGAGGTGCGCGGGTGCGGAACACGAGGTGCGCGAGTGCGGAACACGAGGTGCCCGAGCGTGCGACACGAGGCACGCGAGTGTGGGACACGACGGACCCGGGTGCGGGACACGGGGCACGCGGGTGCGGGACACGGGGTTTCGCCGTGTCCCACACTCCGGTAGCGCGTGTCGACCACTCCGGTAGCGCGTGTCCCACGCCCGCGCGCCGCGTGTCCCACGCTCGGGTAGCGCGTGTCGACCATTGGGTGCTGGGCGGTGAAACTCAGGCGGTCAGGTGACCCCGGGAAGTCGGCACGCGTGCCCGAGGAGTCGGCACGCGTACCTGAAGGGTCGGCACGCGTACGCCGATGGACGACACGCGTACCTGGACGGACGACACGCGTGCACAGGCGGACGACACGCGTACGTGGATGGACGACACGTGTGCACAGATGGACGACACGCGTGCCTGGACGGACGGCGCGCGGGTGGGGTGGGTGGGGTGGGGTGGGTTAGGCGTCGGGGGTGGTGGGGAGGGCTTGGGTGAGGGCGGCGTCGGGGCCGTTCGAGAGGAGGGTGCGGAAGCCGGGCTCGTCGAGGATGGGGACTTGGAGCTGGACGGCTTTGTCGTATTTGGAGCCGGGGGCGTCGCCGACGACGAGGAAGGCCGTCTTTTTGGAGACCGAGCCCGCGGCTTTGCCGCCGCGGGCCATGATGGCTTCTTTGGCTTCGTCGCGGGAAAAGCCGGGGAGGGAGCCGGTGACCACGATGGACAGGCCTTCGAGGTTGCGGGGGATGGACTCGTCGCGCTCCTCGACCATGCGGACGCCCGCGCGGCGCCACTTGGTGACGATGTCGCGGTGCCAGTCGACGGCGAACCACTCGACGACCGCGCGGGCGATCGTCGGGCCGACGGTGTCCACCTCGGCCAGCGCTTCCTCGGTCGAGTCCTCGATGACCGTCAGGGAACCGAATTCGCGGGCGAGTGCCTGAGCCGCGGTCGGGCCGACGTGGCGGATGGACAGCGCGACGATGACCTTCCACAGTGGACGGTCCTTGGCCGTCTCCAGGTTGGCCAGCAGCTTGGCGCCGTTGGCCGAGAGCTCGCCCGCCATCGTGCGGAACAGCTCGACCTGGAGCAGGTCTTCCTCGGTGAGGTCGAAGATGTCGCCCTCGTCGGCGACGACGCCTGCTTCGAGCAGCGCGGCGGCCGCGGACTCGCCGAGTACCTCGATGTCGAACCCGCCGCGACCGGCCAGGTGGAAGATGCGCTGGCGGAGCTGGGCCGGGCAGGCCTGCGAGTTGGGGCAACGGATGTCGATGTCGCCCTCCTTCTGCGCCGCCAGCTCGGTGCCGCACGAGGGGCACACGGCGGGCATCACGAACTCGCGCTCGGCGCCGGTGCGCGCGTCGGCGACCGGGCCGAGCACTTCGGGGATCACGTCGCCCGCCTTGCGCAGGATGACCTTGTCACCGATCAGGACGCCCTTGCGCTTGACCTCTTCCTGGTTGTGCAGGGTCGCCATCGAGACCGTCGACCCGGCGACCGTCACCGGCTCCATCACGGCGAACGGGGTGACGCGGCCGGTGCGTCCCACGTTGACCTGGATGTCGAGGAGCGTGGTGACGACCTCCTCCGGCGGGTACTTGTACGCGATCGCCCAGCGTGGCGCGCGCGAGGTGGAGCCGAGCCGCCGCTGCAGCGAGACGTCGTCGACCTTGATGACCACGCCGTCGATCTCGTGCTCGGCATCGTGCTTGTGCTCACCCCAGTACTGGATGTGCGCCAGCAGGTCCTCGCCCGAGGTGATCACCTTGCTGTGCGTGGAAACCGGCAGCCCCCACGCGGCCAGCGCTTCGTACGCCTCCGACTGACGCACCGGCTCGAAGCCCTCGCGCCTGCCCAGGCCGTGACAGATCATCCGCAGCCTGCGGGACTTGGTGATCTTCGGGTCCTTCTGCCGCAACGACCCGGCCGCCGTGTTGCGCGGGTTGGCGTACGGGGTCTTGCCGGCCTCGACCATCTTCGCGTTGAGCTCCAGGAAGTCCGAGACGCGGAAGAACACCTCGCCGCGCACCTCGACCAGCGCGGGCACCGGGAACTCGGCGGTGCCGGTGAGCTCCTCCGGCAGCCCTTCCAGCGTGCGGATGTTGAGCGTGACGTCCTCGCCGGTGCGCCCGTCGCCGCGCGTCAACGCCCTGGTGAGCTTGCGGTTCTCGTACAGCAGGTTGATCGCGAGCCCGTCGATCTTGAGCTCGGCCAGATACCGCGTCGGCCCGATCTCCTTCTCCACCCGCTCGGCCCAGGCCCGCAGCTCATCGGCGGTGAACACGTTGTCCAGGCTCAGCATGCGCTCGAGATGGTCGTGCGTGGCGAAGTCGGTGGAGAACGTGCCGCCGACGTTCTGCGTCGGCGAATCCGGCGTCTGCAGCGAGGGGTGCTCGTCCTCGATGCGCTGCAGCTCGCCGAGCAGCTCGTCGAACTGGCCGTCCGACACGATCGGCGAATCCAGCACGTAGTACCGGAACTGATGCCCGGTGATCTCCTCCGCGAGCGCGGCGTGGCGCTCGCGGACGTCGGCGGGAACGTCAGCGGGGATCTCGGCGGGTTCGGTGCTCACAGTGGGTAAGACTAGTCGTCCCCACCGACAGTTTCGGCGAGGCCGCGCACCAGGTCACGGAACTCCAGGAGGGTGATGGCGCCCTGCGGCTCGGCCTCGGCGGTCTCCACGCGGCGTAACCGTTCGGCGGCGAGCCGCTCCCCCAGCGCCGCGTCGAGCGGCAGGAAAGTCAGCGTCGACCGGGTCTCGGCGTCCAGCGACGCGAACACCGGGTGGTACACCGCCACGTCCACAACGGACTCGTCGACCTGGGCGACCACGCGCACGTCGGCCAGCGAGATCCGGTGCTGCGCGATGTTGACGGTCACCTCGGCCGGGTCGGGCACCGGCGGCACGGAGTCGTGGTACTCCCAGATCGCGTCCTCCGGCGGCGCCGCGGCCTTCCACGCGTCGGTGTACGGCCGCAGCGCCGGGTCCTCCTGGCCGGTCAGGACCAGCGAGTAGATCGCGCGCTGTCCCCGGTCGAGCGAGAAGTGCAGGTCCGGGTGCAGCAGCGCGACCGCCTGGCACAGGTCGTGCTCGACCCGCTGCGGCTCGCGCTCGCCCAGCGCGGCGCTGATCAGCGGCAGCAGCTCGAACCAGCGCGTCCAGAACGCCACGGCCGCCGCGTCGGCGTCGGCCGGGATCTCCTGCTCGGGCCACGCCGTGCGCGGGTCGGGGACGTCTTCGGTGCGGTTGCGGCGGAAAAAACCCATGGGTACCTGGCTACCAGGTTTCCGGCGGCTCGACGAAAGCTTTGCCGAGATCGCGGGTGAGAGCGAGCGCACGCCGCATCCACTCCGGCTTCGCGCCCGCGAGACCGCAGGTCGGCGTCGGCACCGCGCGCTCGGCGAGGATGCGCCGGTTGAACCCGAGCCGGTCCACCAGCTGCAACGCGGGCCCGGCGACGTCACGCAGCTTGACGTCGGTGCCCGGATCGGTCGACGGCACCAGCCCGAGGAAGAAGCTGACGCCGCTGTCCCAGGCCTCGCCGAGGTCGTCGAGCAGCGAGGCGGGCGAACCACCCAGCAGGGTGGCGTCGATGGCCAGCGCGCCCGCGCCCGCCGAGCGCAGCAGTGCGACCGGCGGCCGCGCGGCGCAGCAGTGCAGGACGACCGGCTGCCCGGTGATCTTCTCGGCGCCTTCGATCACCTGCGCGAGCAGTTCGCGGGCCTCGGGCTCGGGCACCGACCGGACCGTGCCGTAGCCCGAAGGCGTCGGCAGCGAGCCCGCCAGCACGTCCGGCAGCGACGGCTCGTCGAACTGGACGACGATCGGGGCGCCGGTCCGCTTCGTCAGCTCGGCCACGTGCGCGGCGAGGCCCTCCAGCAGCGACGACGTGAAGTCGCGGACGGCACCGGGGTCGGTGAGCACGCGATGCCCGCGCGCGAGTTCGATACCGGCGGCCAGCGTCCACGGGCCCGCGAGCTGGGTCTTGAGCACCGGCGGGGTGAGGCCGGTCTTCTCGCGCGCCTCTTCGAGCGCGTCGAGGTCGTAGCGCAGCAGGTCGACACCGCGCCGGTGCTCGTGCCCGGCGTGCGGCGCCACCCGGTAGCCGCTCGGCACGGTCTCGACGGCGAGGTCGACCAGCAGCGACGCGGTGCGCCCGATGATGTCGGCGCCGAGCCCGCGCGCGGGCAGTTCAGCCAGGTGGGGGAATTCGGGAAGCTCACCGAAGACGACGGCAGCGGTTTCAGCGGGGTCGACGCCCGGCATCGACCCGATTCCGGTGGCCGCGCCAGCGGACCAAGGTTGCACAGTCACTCGCACAGTGTGGCAGTACCCGTGACACGGACATTGGGCGCATTTCTCTTTCTTGGCTCCACTTTCGGTGTGGCACTACTACGCTGACCTGCTATGACGAGCACCCCGCCGCCTCCCGGCTGGTATCCCGATCAGCAGAACCCCAAGCAGGTCCGCTGGTGGGACGGACAGGTCTGGACCGCGAACACCCGCAGCGCGAACGACGCCGAGGTGATCGAGCTGGACATCGAGCGCCAGCACGACCCGGGACGCATCCAGCAGCAGGCCGCGAAGGGCACGCAAGGCCGCGCGGGCGCGCACCAGGGTGGCGGAACGCTGTTCACCGAGCCGGTGCTCGTGGTCAACCAGCGCGCCAAGCTGATCGAGATGGCCAACGAGTTCGGGGTGTTCGACCAGAACGGCAACCGGCTCGGCGGCGTGGTGCAGGTCGGGCAGAGCACGCTCAAGAAGGCGATCCGCCTGCTCACCAACTACGACCAGTTCCTCACGCACAAGTTCGAGGTCCGCGACGCCAACCACAGCACCGTGCTGAAGGTGACGAGACCGGCGAAGGTCTTCAAGTCGCGCTTCCTGGTGACCCGCGCCGACGACTCACCGATCGGCGAGATCGTCCAGGAGAACATGATCGGCAAGATCCGGTTCTCGTTCCTGGTCAACGGGCAGAAGGTCGGCGGCATCCAGGCGGAGAACTGGCGTGCCTGGAACTTCTCGATCAAGGACCACACCGAGACCGAGGTCGCTCGGGTGACCAAGACCTGGGGCGGGTTCATCAAGGCCGCGTTCACCACCGCGGACAACTACGTGGTCGAGATCCACCGGCCGCTGCAGGATCCGCTGGCCAGCATGGTGGTCGCGACCGCGCTGACCATCGACACCGCGCTCAAGCAGGACGACCGCTAGGCCGTGTTTCTCGGATCTCGTTCGATGAGAGTCGAGATCCAGGTGGTTCCTGGCGGCGGCGCGGGACCATCCTCGTACCGGGGTTGTACTCGGATGGTTCCGCGCCGCCGCCAGGGGCCGCCTGGGCTCGGCTATCGCGAACACGGATCCGAGAAACACGGCCTAGTGACGTGCGTCTCAAGGTAGCGCCATAGCGGCGTTTCCCGGCCCATGGTGAAGGGCACGAGAGACAAAGGGGTCGCCGTGGAGCTGCTGGAAGACGACAACACCCGCCACTGGGCCGAGCCGGGCGTCTACGCCGTGGCGCCCGGCGTGTACCGGATCCCGCTGCCGTTGCCGCACGACGCGTTGCGCGCGGTCAACGTCTACGCCATCACCGACGGGTCGGAGCTCGCGCTCATCGACTCCGGCTGGGCGCTCGACGAGGCGCGGGAGCTGCTTTCGCTGGGATTGAAGGCGATCGGCGCCGATCTGGCCGACATCGGGCAGTTCCTGGTCACGCACGTCCACCGCGATCACTACACGCAGGCCGTCGCGCTGCGGCGAGAGTTCGGCAGCAAGGTCGCGCTCGGCGAGCACGAGGAGCCGTCGCTGGCGCTCGCGGCTGACCCGGAAGTGTTCGGCATGAACGGGCAGATCGAGCTGCTGCGCCTGCACGACGCGCAGCCGGTGATCGAGGAGCTGGGCCGGTTCTTCGGCGACGCGAAGCGCACCGACCTCGACCTGTGGGAGTACCCCGACGAATGGCTGGCACCCGGGCGCCGCTCGGTGCTGCCGGGACGCGAACTCGACGTCATCCACACGCCCGGGCACACGGCCGGGCATGTGGTGTTCGACGACGGCGCGGCCGGGCTGCTGTTCACCGGCGACCACGTGCTGCCGCACATCACCCCGTCGATCGGCTTCCAGCCGGAGCCCACCGCATTGCCGCTTCGCGACTACATCGGCTCGTTGAAGGTGGTCAGGGCGCTGCCGGATCGCCGGATGCTGCCCGCGCACGGCGCCGTCTCCCCCAGTGTCCACGCGCGCGCCGACGCGCTGCTGGAGCATCACCGGGACCGGCTGGAGAAGATGGGCGGCAAGATCCTGGCGGGCGCGAGCACGGCGTACGAGGTCGCGCTCAGCCTGGGCTGGACGCGACACGAGCGCAAACTCGGCGACATGGACGCCTTCAACCAGATGCTCGCCGTGCTGGAGACCGCCGCGCACCTGGATCTGCTTGCCGCGGACGGAAGACTGCGTTCGTCCGATGTGGACGGTGTGCGGCACTACTCGGCCTGAGCGACGAGCAGCGGCTGGAAGAAACCGCTGTCTTCCGGTTCGACCCAGCGCAGGTCCGTGAACCCCGCCTCGGCGACGAGGGGGCTCAGCTGCGCGCGGGTGATGGCCCAGTAGGTCATCTGTCGCGTGTGGACGGTCCAGGTATCGCCGTCGGGCAGCAGCTGGAAAACCTCGGCGTCATAACGCTCGCCGTCGTCGTGCCAGTGCCAGAGCTGGAACGTGATCGCGCGGCCGTCCGCGGCGTGCTTGACCGACGGCGGCTGCGAGCCGGGCCTGGTCCCGTCGTACGGCCGGGTGCTGATCAGCAGCCCGCCGCCGGGCTTGAGCACGCGGCGCATCTCGGCGAGACCGGCACGCATCTCGTCCGGAGTCGTCAAGTGCGGCAACGAGTTGTCCGCGCAGACCACGGCCGCGAAAGTGCCGTCACCGAACGGCAAAGCACGCATATCGGCGGCGGCGAACGAAACGCGCACGCCCCGTTGCGCGGCCTCACGCCGGGCGCGCGCGACCGCGACCGGGCTCAGGTCAGTGCCGACGACTTCACGCCGCCGCAGCGCGAGACCGAGCGACTGGGTGCCGATGCCGCACGCGCAGTCGAGCACCAGGCCGTCCGGCAGGAACCAGTCGAGCGCCTTCGCCTGGCGGGCCATGCTGGCGTCCCAGTCGGCGTACAGGAGGTCGTACGTGCCTGCGAGGTCGTCGTAAAAGCCCCTGGTCATGGCTTGTAGTTTGACACCGTGATCGAGATACGACGAGCCACCGAAGCCGACCTCGAAGCCATCGTGCGGATGCTCGCCGACGACCAGCTCGGCAGCACCCGCGACTCGGCCGAGGACCTCACGCCGTATCTGAAGGCGTTCAAGGAGATCGAAGCCGACCCCGCGAACCTCCTGGTCGTCGCGGCCGACGGCGCGGAGGTGGTCGGCACGCTGCAGCTGACGATCATCCCCGGGCTGGCGCGAAGCGGCGCGCTGCGCGGACTGGTCGAAGCCGTGCGTGTGCGCTCGGACCAGCGCGGCAAGCGCGTCGGTGAGCAGCTGATGCAGTGGTCGATCGACGAGTCACGCCGCCGCGGTTGCGCGCTCGTGCAGCTCACGTCCGACAACAAGCGCGTGGACGCGCACCGCTTCTACGACCGGCTCGGCTTCGTCGCCAGCCACACCGGCTTCAAGCTGCTGCTCTAGCGTGTGGCGCGGATCTTCGCGCTGCCGAGCACCAGGTCGCCGCGGTAGAGCACCACGACCTGGCCCGGCGCGACGCCCTTGAGCGGCTCGCGGAGCTGGATGGTCACGTCGTCGCCGTCGGCCTCGGCGACCGCTTCGACGATGCCGCCGTGCGCGCGGACCTGGATGGTGCACTCGGTCGGGCCGTCGAGCGGCCGCTCGCTCGGCCAGATCGGGCGGTCCGCCTCGATGACATCGACGCCGAGGTTGTCCGCCGAGCCGACCTTCACGGTGCCGGAGACGGGCTCCAGCGAGAGCACGTAGCGCGGGCGGCCGTCGGGCGCGGGCGCCTCGATGCCGAGGCCCTTGCGCTGGCCGATCGTGAAGCCGTGGACGCCGGTGTGCTGGCCGAGCACGGCGCCGGTCTCGGCGTCGATCAGCTGGCCGGGCGCCTGGCCGAGGCGCTTCTCCAGGAAGCCCTTGGTGTCGCCGTCGGGGATGAAGCAGATGTCGTGGCTGTCTGGCTTGTTGGCCACGGACAGGCCTCGGCGGTCGGCCTCGGCGCGGACGTCGGTCTTCCACGAGTCGCCGAGCGGGAACATCGAGTGGCGCAGCTGCTCGGGGGTCAGCGAGGCCAGCACGTACGACTGGTCCTTGCCGACGTCGACGCTGCGGCTGAGCGAAGGCACACCGTCCTCAATGGACAGCTGGGCGTAGTGCCCGGTGGCGACCGCGTCGAAGCCGAGCGCCATCGCCTTGTCCAGCAACGCCTCGAACTTGATCTTCTCGTTGCAGGTGACGCACGGGTTGGGCGTGCGGCCCGCGGCGTACTCGCCGACGAAGGTCTCGATGACCTCCTCGGTGAACCGCTCGGCGAAATCCCAGACGTAGAACGGGATGCCGAGGATGTCCGCCGCGCGGCGAGCGTCGTGCGAGTCCTCGATCGTGCAGCAGCCACGGGACCCCGTGCGCAGCGTGCCCGGCTTGGCGGACAGCGCGAGGTGCACGCCGACGACGTCGTGCCCGGCGTCGACGGCCCGCGCGGCGGCCACCGCCGAATCCACTCCCCCGCTCATCGCGGCCAAAACGCGCATTTCCTACACCTCCTGCTTTTGTTTACGCATACCTGCGAGACCAGCTTGCCTTGCTCTCGTGACGACGCCACCGATTTCCCGTGCGACGGCTTCGACGTCGGCGCGGGTGGACGTGTGGCCCATCGAGAACCGCAGCGAACCCCGCGCGGCCATCGGGTCGGCGCCCATCGCGAGCAGCACGTGGCTGGGCTGGGCGACGCCGGCGGTGCACGCGGAGCCCGTCGAGCACTCGATGCCCTTGGCGTCGAGCAGCATCAGCAGGCTGTCGCCCGCGCAGCCGGGGAACGTGAAGTGCGCCGTGCCGGGCAGCCCGTCGCGGTCGCCGTTGAGCACCGCGTCCGGCACCGCGCGCAGCACCGCGCCGACCAGCTCGTCCCGCAGCTCGGCCAGCTCGAGCGCCTTCTTCTCCTGCTGGTCGACGGCCACGCGGACGGCCGTCGCGAAACTGTGGATCGCGGGCACGTCGAGCGTGCCCGAGCGCACATCGCGCTCCTGGCCGCCGCCGTGCAACAGCGGGACACAGGGCGTGTCGCGCGCGAGCAGCAGCGCGCCCACTCCGTACGGCCCGCCGAGTTTGTGGCCGGTCAACGTGAGCGCGCTCGCGCCGCTAACCGCGAAATCGACGGGAACCGCGCCGACCGCCTGGACGGCGTCGGTGTGCAGCGGGATGCCGTGCTCGGCGCAGATGGCGGCCAGCTCGGCGATCGGGTTGACCGTGCCGACCTCGTTGTTGGCCCACATGACGGTGACCAACGCCACAGTCGAGGGGTCCTCGTCGATGGCGGCGCGCAAGGTCTCCGGGCTGACCCGGCCGTGCTCGTCGACTTCCAGCCAGGTGATCTCGGCGCCCGAGTGCTCGACCAGCCATTCCACGGTGTCCAGCACGGCGTGGTGCTCGACGGCGCTGGCCAGGATCCGGGGCTTCTCGCGTGCCCAGAAGATACCCTTGACCGCGAGATTGTCGCTTTCGGTGCCACCGGCGGTGAAGATCACCTCGGACGGCCGCGCGCCCAGCGAAGCGGCGATGACCTCGCGGGCCTCCTCGACCATCCGGCGGGCCCGCCTGCCCGAGGAATGCAGCGACGAGGCGTTGCCCACTGTGGACAGCGCCTCGGTCATCGCCGCTATGGCTTCGGGCAACATGGGGGTCGTCGCCGCGTGGTCGAGATAGGTCATCGCCCACCCAGGATAGTCGCACCTGGCTCAGGCTTTTTCCGGCCACCGCCCGGTGAGGAAAACACCCGAACAGGCGATGCCGATGGTGATCATCGCGAGCACGGCCACCGCCGGTCCCGGATGCTCCGCCGAGGCCAGCGCGGCCAGCAGCACGCCGCCGACGCCGATCAGCAGCGCCGAGCCCACCCAGTCGACCAATTGCAGTGCCGAGGTGTTGAATCCGCGCTCACTTTCCGGCGAATAGCGGTACAAAAGCACCGAAATGGCGGGCATCGCGATGCCCATTCCGGCGCCACCGATGGTGCAGACCACGAACGCGATCCAGCCGGGCAGCCACGGCTGGCTGACCATGAGGAACCCGACCAGGCCGAACGCGACCAGCCCGAACCCCACCCGCAGCGAGGTCTCACGCGACCAGTCCGGGTACCGGCCCTGCACCGCCGAGCCCGCCGACCAGCCGAGCGCGGTCAGCGTCAGCGGCAGCCCGGCCATCGACGGGCTGTAGCCGTGCACGGTGGACATGGTCAGCGGCAGGAAGGCCTCCATCGAGGCGTACGCGGCGGCGATCAGCCCGCGCGAGGCGACCACGGTCGGCAACCCGCGCCTGCCGCTGAGCGTCCCGGCTGGGAGCAGCTTCCGCAGCGCGACGGCGAGCACGACCAGCGCCGCGGCGCCGTAGCCGAGCGCGAGGGGCGACGGGTGCTGCGCGGCCCAGCTCAGCGCGGCGATCCCGAGCGCGGTGGCGACCGCGGCGGGCACACTCGCGCGCGCCTGCCGTTCGCCGGGCACGTGCGGCGGGAGCCGCCGGGCGACCACCACCAGCATCGCGGTCCCGACCGCCACGAACGGCACCAGCCCGAGGAACACCCACCGCCAGCCGAAGTGGACGGTGACCAGCCCGGCCACGAACGGCCCGACCACCGCGGGCAGCACCCAGGCCGCCGCGGTCGCCGCGTACATCACCGGGCGCTCGCGGTCGGTGTAGGTGAGCGCGATCAGCAGCGAGTACGCGACCAGGAAGAACCCGGAGCCGAGGCCCTGCAGCACCCGCCCGGCGAGCAGCGTGGCCATGTCCTGTGCGCTGCCGGCCACCAGCAGGCCCGCGACGAAGACGACCAGCCCGCCGAGCAGCGCGGGCACCGGGCCCTTGCGGTCACCCAGCCGTCCGGACAGCACGGTCGCGACGACACTGGCGACCAGGAAGCCGGTGAACGGCCACGAGTACAGGCTCTGCCCGTGCAGCGCGGCGACCATGGTCGGCATGGCGGTCGCCACACCCATCGCCTCGAACGCGACCAGCGTCACGAGGAGCAGCAGTCCGGCTGTGGTGACGCGGTGCTCAGGCGTCCACAGCACGCCCTTCTTGGGTGGTGCCCCCAGTGTGTCGGTCATGGCCCTCAGCCTGGTACCTCGACCTGGGTGGAGGTCAAGCGGGATAAAGCGGGCTTTATCCCGGGCGCTTTTCCCGGGATAAAGCCCGCTTTATCCCGTTCTTGCCCCTAGCGGGAGGCGAGCACCTTGCGCGCGGCGCGGCGGCGGGCCGGGATACGGACGGTGCCGAGCGCCGAGTGCACGGCGGACTCGGCGAGCGCGGCGAGTTCGCGGCGATCGACCGCGCGGCCGGGCGCGATCTCCGGGCAGATGAACAGCTCCAGCACCAGGCCGCGCAAAGCCGCGACCCGGCTCAGCGACGCGATCAGCGACTCCGGGCCGATGAACGCCGGGCGGCTGGTCTCCCGGCCGTCGGCGAGACGGAAGCGCAGCGCGATCGGGCGCACCGGCACACCGCCGTCGATGGCCGCCTGGAACGTCGCCGTCGTGAAGCGGCCGGAAGCGAGGCCGCACCACGTCGTGCCTTCGGGCGTGACGCTCACCAAGGATCCGGAACGCAGTGCCTCGGCCAGCTCGGCCATGGTCCCCGGAAGCGTCGAAAGCCGTTCCCGGTCAAGGAAGATGCTGCCGCCCCGGCGGACCAGGGTGCCCAGCAGCGGCCACGACGCGATCTCCTTCTTGGCCAGCGCGCGCATCGGGCGGACCGCGTTGATCGCGACGATGTCGAGCCACGAGATGTGGTTGTTGACCACCAGCGCGCCACGGCCCGCGGCGAAGTCGTCGGCGCCGTGCACGAGCAGGCGGACGCCGAACGCGCGCAGCACGCCGCGGAAGATCAAGCGCACCAGGCGTTCGCGGGCCGCGCCGCGCAGCGCGAACATGACCGGCGCGGCCAGCAACGCGAGCAGGAGCACGCCGATCGCGCTGCCGAACCGGAAGATCCGGCGCGGCAGCGAGACCGTCGGCTCGCCTTCGGTCAGGCATCCGTCGCCGCAGGGCGACGTCGGCATGTACGCGTGCCTCATTGGACACCTAGGAAGAACTTGAGGTAACGCTCGTCGATCTTCTGCAGGTCGAGCAGCACGAAGAAGTCCGCGACCCCGAAGTCCGCGTCGAGCGCGGGCGCGCCACAGACCTGGGCGCCGAGGCGCACGTACCCCTTGATCAACGGCGGCAGCACGGACCGCGCCGGTCGCTCGATGCCGTCCGGATTCCACGGATGCAGCGGCGAGACACGCAGCGAGTCGGGCGAGAAGTGCTTGGTACGCAACACATCCCACACGCCGGCGGCGTAGCTGCCACCGTCCACGAGCGGCACGGAGGCGCAACCGGCGAGGTAGCGGTGACCCGAGAGCAGCATGTAGCGCGCGATGCCCGCCCAGACGAGGCTGACGACGGCGCCGCTGCGGTGATCGGGGTGCACGCACGAGCGCCCGGTCTCGACCAGCGACGGCCGCAGCGGGGCCAGCGCGGTCAGGTCGAACTCACCGTCCGAGTACAACTGTCCGGCCGAGACGGCCCGCTCGGGCGGCAGCATGCGGTAGGTGCCGACGATCTCGCCGGTGTTGTCGTCACGGACGACCAGGTGATCACAGAACTCGTCGAAGCGGTCCACGTCCAGCCCGTCGACGAGCGAGTTGAGCCGCGCGCCCATCTCTTCGGCGAAGACCTGGTGGCGAAGTCTTTGCGCGGCAAGGACTTCGGCGTTGTCGTTGGCTACGAGAAGTGAATACCGGGGCGCATCGGCCGGGAGCTCGACACCCGCCTGATCAGTGCTGACGAGTAGCTGTGACGACGTCATGCCATAGGTGTACGCCTGCCTTAGAAAAGGCTGAGAGAGCGATCCGATGGCCGGTCCATGCACTTCGGGTTAATTGCCGGTACTTGATAAAGGAAATGGGGCGGTCCCGTTAAGGAACCGCCCCATCCAGATGAACGCCCGGGTCAGCCCTTGCGGGCCGCGACCGCCTCGGTCAGCTGCGGCGCGACGTTGAACAGGTCGCCCACCACACCGAAGTCGGCGATCTCGAAGATCGGCGCCTCCGCGTCCTTGTTGACCGCGATGATCGTCTTCGAGGTCTGCATGCCGGCGCGGTGCTGGATCGCGCCGGAGATGCCGAGCGCGATGTACAGCTGCGGCGAGACCGTCTTGCCGGTCTGGCCGACCTGGAACTGCGCCGGGTAGTAGCCAGAGTCGACGGCCGC
Organism: Amycolatopsis xylanica; assembly: GCF_900107045.1. Taxonomy (GTDB): domain Bacteria; phylum Actinomycetota; class Actinomycetes; order Mycobacteriales; family Pseudonocardiaceae; genus Amycolatopsis; species Amycolatopsis xylanica. The sequence goes on along the minus strand of NZ_FNON01000010.1, from coordinate 95,793 downwards.
GCGCGACGCGCCGACGGCCGCGCCGAGCGAGTCGGCCAGCTTCTCGACGACGTCGAACTTCTCGGCCGAACCGACACCGCGGCCACCGGAGACGACGATCGACGCCTCGGTCAGCTCGGGACGGTCGCCGCCGACCAGCGGCTCGACGCCGACGATCTTCGCGGACTTGGCCGCGTCGACCGCGGGCAGCTCGACGGCCTCCTCGGCGGCGGCGCCCTCCGCGGGCTCCGCCTCGACGCCACCGGGGCGCACCGAGATGATCGGGGTTCCCTTGGCGGCCTTGGCCTTCACGGAGAACGCGCCACCGAAGATGGACTGCTCGACGGTGCCGTCGGAGTTCACGCCGACGACGTCGATGAGCAGACCGGAGTCCAGGCGCGCGGCGAGGCGGCCCGACACCTCCTTGCCCTCGGCGGTGGCGGCGACCAGCACGGCGGCCGGGGAGGCCTGCTGAGCCAGCTTGTGCAGCGCGTCGACCTTCGGGGTCACCAGGTACGAAGCGGCCTCGTCGGACTCCGCGACGTAGACCTTGGCGGCGCCGTAAGCAGCGAGCTGCTCCTTCACCTTTCCGGCGGTGCCGGGCGAACCCACGACCACCGCGGACGGCTCACCCAGCGCGCGAGCGGCGGTCAGCAGCTCGAGGGTGACCTTCTTGACCGCGCCGTCGGCGTGGTCGACGAGAACGAGAACTTCAGCCATGTTGTGTCAACTCCCTCAGATGAGCTTCTGACCGACGAGGTACTCGGCGACCTTCGTGCCGCCGTCGCCTTCGTCCTCGACCCGCTGCCCCGCGGTGCGCGGCGGCTTCGGCGAGGCTTCGACGACCGACGACCACGCGTTGCCGAGGCCGACCTCGCCCGCGTCGACACCGAGGTCGGCGACGGACAGCGTTTCGACCGGCTTCTTCTTGGCGGCCATGATGCCCTTGAAGGACGGGTACCGCGGCTCGTTGATCTTCTCGGTCACGGAGACCAGCGCGGGCAGGCTCGCCTCGAGGTGCGTGAGGCCCTCGTCCGCGGTCTCGCGCTTGACCTTGACGGTGGTGCCGTCGACGGTCAGCTCACGCGCGTGGGTCAGCTGCGGCAGGCCCAGCAGCTCGGCGACGATCGCCGGGACGGCGCCACCGCGGCCGTCGGAGGCCTCGTTGCCGGCGATGACCAGGTCGACGCCCTCGACCTTGCGGACGGCGGCGGCGATGACCTTGGCCGTGGCCAGCAGGTCGGAGCCGTGCAGCGCGTCGTCGGAGACGTGGATGGCCTTGTCCGCGCCCATGGAGAGGGCCTTGCGGATGGCGTCGGTGGCACGCGACGGGCCGACGGCGAGCACGGTCACCTCGCCTTCACCGGCTTCCTTGATCTTGAGCGCCTCCTCGACGGCGCGCTCGTTGATCTCGTCGAGCACCGCGTCGGCGGACTCACGGTCGAGTGTGTGGTCGGACTCGGACAGCTTGCGCTCCGAGTAGGTGTCAGGCACCTGCTTGACCAGGACAACGATGTTCGTCATGGGTCTTCTTCGACCTCCCGCTATTACGAAGCTCTGCTTCGGCGAAGGTTATGGCCTTTGACGCCTGCTGGGAGCCCCTAGGTGACCTCATTCACCCCTAAGCGCTGTTTACCGGGACTATCGTCCCATTAGTCTCGCGTACCGCCCATCGGAACCGATCCGGTAACCCGGTTGGAGCAACACTGGGCTACACGGAGTAGGCCGTTAGGGGTTAACCTCCCTGCCCATGCCCGCCCACGTCGCTGTGATCACGGACTCCACCGCCTGCCTACCCGATCATCTGGCCGCCCAATGGGGTGTCGCCGTCGTGCAGGTCCAACTGCAGGTCGGGAAGGCCATGGACGACGAGCACCGGGTCGGCAGACAGGACCTGATCGAGGCCATGAAGGGGGGAACGCCGGTCGCGACGGCGCCGCCGGACACCGGCGCGTTCTTCTGGGCGTTCCAGGAAGCCGCGAGCTCAGGCGCCAGTTCGGTGGTAAGTATCCATCTGTCGGGACGGATGTCCGCGACCGTCCAAGCCGCCCGTGAAGCCGCGGGCCAGGTGCGCATCCCCGTCCACGTGCTGGACAGCCAGACGACCGGCATGAGCCTCGGCTTCGCCGCCATTTCGGCCGCGCGGGCCGCGGGCGCGGGCGCGCAGGCGCGGCGGGTGATCGACGCCGCCGAGCAGCGATTCCGCACCAGCACCGAGTTCATCTACGTCGACACCCTCGAATACCTGCGCCGCGGCGGCCGGATCGGCGGCGCGCAGGCGTGGATCGGCACGAAGTTCGCCATCAAGCCCGTGCTGACCGTGCGCGGCGGCGAGGTCGCGCCACTGGCCCGCGTTCCCGGCGCCCGGCGGGCGATTTCGAAGATGACCGACCTGGCCGTCGCCGCAGCGGGCACCCGGCCGGTCGACATCGCGGTCACCCGCTTCGGCTCGGACGAGCGCTTCGCGGAACTGTCCGCTGACCTGGTGAAACGCATCCCGAACGTGCACGAGAGCCACCTCGTCGAGGCCAGCGCGATCATCGGTGCCCACGTCGGGCCCGGCGCGCTCGGCATCACCGTCTCGCCCGTTGGCGGCTGACCACCCGTTCGCCCGCCCCGAAAACCCTTGCCGTGCTTGGCGGTTCGGCGCTACCTTGGATTATGACCGGATGACCGACTTTGGTCATCTGGTCAACAAGTCAGGGGGTATGCGAACATGCCGTATGCCAGAACCATCGAAGGACCGGGCGGACCGGATCCTGGACGCGGCGGCCTCACTGCTGATCCGTTACGGCTACCGCAAGGTGACCGTCGAGGACGTCGCCAGGCAGGCGGGCATCGGCAAGGGCACCGTCTATCTGCATTGGCGCACCAAGGAAAAACTGTTCGAAGCCGTGATTCTGCGTGGCTACATCGAGCTGGCGGGCGAACTGCTCGACCGGGTCAGGGAAGATCCGGCCGAGGTCGTGCCGCACCGGTTCCTGCGCGCGTCCTATCTGGCCACCATGCGGCGCCCGCTGATGCTCGCGCTGCTCACCGGCGACAGCAGTGAGCTGCTCGGCTCACTGAAACGCGATTCCTCTTATCAGGCACAGGAAACAGTGGTCGGCGACCGCTTCGCGACGATGATGGCCGAGCGCGGCCTGATCCGGCCGGACGTCCCGCACGTGCAGTTCGCGCTGCAGGCCGTCGGCGCCGGTTTCTACCTCGTCGACAACGTCAGCGAAGACGGCAGCGGGCTGACACTGGAGGCCAAGGCCGACCTGCTGGCGTACACGGTGCGCAGTGCTTTCGAGCCTGCCGAACCGGCGGACCCGGCCTCCGTGGCCTCGACCGCCGCCGAGCTGGTCACGCTGCTCGAAGGCTTGCTTTCCATCTACCACAAGGGAATTTACGCCGAGCCCGGCTGATCGCCGGTGCGTCGGCGTGGACAAGGGGAGAACGATGACCACCACACTCGCCGACAACTGGGGCGTCCACGAAGCACAGTTCTGGCTGCGCGGGAAACAGCCGGAAAAGCGCGTCGAGTTCAGTGAGAAGTCCGGGATGTGGAACGTCTACGGCCACCAGGAGGCGTTGCGGATCCTCGCCGACCCGGCCACCTTCTCGTCGGACTTCCTGCGCGTCGTGCCCGAGGGGACCTTCCCCGACCAGGACAAGGACGCGCTCTCCGCGGGCAACCTGATCCAGCTCGACCCGCCGATGCACACCAAGCTGCGCAAGCTGGTCAGCCACGCCTTCACCCCGAAGGTGGTCGCCGACCTCGAGCCGCGTATCGCCAAGGTCACCACGGAACTGCTCGACGCGGTCGGCGGCGCCGGACGGCTGGAGCTGGTCGAAGACCTCGCCTACCCGCTGCCGGTCATCGTGATCGCCGAGCTGCTGGGCATCCCGGCGAGTGATCGCGCGCTGTTCAAGGGCTGGGTCGACAAGCTGCTCGACAACGACGACGAGTTCTCGCTGAAGGAGCCGACCGAAAAGCAGCAGAAGCGGCTCAAGGACACGATGGAGGTGCGCCAGCACCTCATCGACTACATCACCGGACATGCCGACGAGCGCCGGAGCCGTCCCCGCGAGGATCTGCTCACCAAGCTCATCGAAGCCGAGGTCGACGGCGAGAGCCTGAGCCCGGTCCAGGTGGCGAACTTCGCGAACCTGCTGCTGGTCGCCGGGCACATCACCACCACCATGCTGCTCGGCAACACGATGCTGTGCCTCGACGCGCATCCCGGGGAGTGGGAGAAGGCACGCGCCGACCGGTCGACCGTGCCCTCGGTGATCGAGGAGTCGCTGCGGTTCCTCAGCCCGTTCGCGGCAGTGGCGAGGGTCACCAACACCGAGGCCGACTTCGGCGGCACGGTCATCCCGCCGGACCAGATGATCATGGTCTGGGTGGCCGCCGCCAACCGCGACGAGCGCACGTTCACGAACCCGGACACCTTCGTCGCCACCCGTGACCCGAACCCGCACCTGGCGTTCGGCCGCGGCGTGCACTTCTGCCTGGGCGCGCCGCTGGCCAGGCTCGAAGGCCGGGTCGCGCTGAACCTGCTGCTCGACCGGTACCCGGCGCTGCGCTCCGACCCGGACGCCAGGCCGGAGTTCCAGCCGAGCCCGAACATGACCGGCGTGCGCAAGCTCCCGCTACTGGCCGGCTGACGAACGGGATAAAGCGGGCTTTATCCCGGGCGCTTTTCCCGGGATAAAGCCCGCTTTATCCCGTCTTGGACCCGTGCCGTGCGGGAGGGCCAGCGCGAGCCACCGGGATGTGGCACCGGCTAAGGTCGCGGAGTGACCACCCCAGCCACCCGAGCCGACGCGTTGCACCTGACCGGGGAACGCACGGTGCCCGGCATCGCCGAGGAGACCTACTGGTTCAGGCGCCACGAGGCCGCCTACCTCGCGCTGCTGCCGTACTGCGACGGCGCGACCGTGCTCGAGGCGGGGTGTGGCGAAGGTTACGGCGCCGGGCTGATCGCGCGGACCGCCGCGCGCGTGCTCGCGCTGGACTACAACGTCGAGACGACCGAGCATGTCCGGCGCCGGTATCCGGAGGTGGATGTCGCGCGAGCGAACCTCGCGTTCCTGCCGGTGCGGTCGTCCACTGTGGACGTCGTGGCGAACTTCCAGGTGATCGAGCACCTCTGGGACCAAGGCGGCTTTCTCGCTGAATGCCACCGAGTGCTCAAGCCGGGCGGCAGGCTGCTGGTCACCACGCCGAACCGGATCACCTTCAGCCCAGGCAGCGACACCCCGCTCAATCCCTTTCACACCAGGGAACTCGCACCGTCCGAATTGGACTCGCTGCTGACCGATGCCGGGTTCGAGGTCGAGCTGCTGCACGGCCTGCACCACGGCGAGCCGCTCAAGGAGCTCGACGCGCGCTACGGCGGTTCGATCATCGACGCGCAGCTCGACGTCGTGATGGGCCATCTGCCCGGGCAGGCGACCTGGCCGCCGAAGCTGCTCGCGGACGTCGCCGCGATCAAGGCCACGGACTTCGCCATCCACGGCGACGAGCTCGACGCCAGCCTGGACCTCGTCGCGGTGGCGGTCCGGCCGTGACCGCGAGCGAAGGCACGTTCTGCCTGGTCGTGCACAGTCACCTGCCCTGGCTGCCCCATCACGGCTCCTGGCCGGTCGGCGAGGAATGGCTGTACCAGGCGTGGGCGCATTCGTACCTGCCGATGGTCGACCTGCTCGACCGGTTCGCCGACGAGGGCAAGCGCGACGTGCTGACACTGGGCGTCACGCCGGTGCTCGCCGCGCAGCTCGACGACCCGTACAGCCTGCGCACGTTCCACGACTGGCTCGGGCATTGGCAGCTGCGCGCCCAGCAGGCTTCGACGCTCTGGCGCGGCGATCCGCTGCTGCGTGAGCTCGCCGCCGCCGAGCACCGGACCGCGATGCGGGCCTCCGAGGCGCTGGAAACCCGGTGGCGGCACGGTTTCTCGCCGGTCTTGCGGTCCTTTGTGGACAACGGGACGGTCGAGCTGCTCGGCGGGCCGCTGACGCATCCGTTCCAGCCGCTGCTCGACCCGCGCATCCGGGCTTTCGCGCTGCGTGGCGGTCTCGACGACACCGCGCTGCGGATCGGCCACCGGCCCGAAGGCATCTGGGCGCCCGAGTGCGGCTACGAGCCCGGCATGGAGGTCGGTTACGCGCGGGCAGGCGTACGGCGGTTCATGGTCGACGGGCCGTCGCTCAAGGGCGACACGTCGCAGGCGCGCACGGTCGGCGACTCCGACGTCCTGTGCTTCGGACGGGACCTCGAAGTCACGTATCGCGTGTGGTCGCCGAAGGCCGGTTACCCGGGGCACGCCGCCTACCGGGACTTCCACACCTGGGATCACCGGGTCGGGCTCAAGCCGTCGCGGGTGACCGGCAAGACAGTCGAGCCGCCGGACAAAGCACCCTACGACCCGGCGCTCGCCGCGGACACGCTTCGCTTGCACGTCAAGGACTTCGTGGACACGGTCGTCACACGGCTGCGTGAGCTGCGTGGCCGGCACGACCGCGAGCCGATGGTCGTGGCCGCCTACGACACCGAGTTGTTCGGCCACTGGTGGCACGAAGGCCCGGCGTGGCTGGAAGGCGTGCTGCGCGCGCTGCCGGAAGCGGGCGTGCGGGTCACGACGCTGCGCGGGGCGGCAGAGGCCGGGCACGTCGGCGGGGCGGTCGACCTGCCCGCGTCCTCATGGGGCTCGGGCAAGGACTGGCGGGTCTGGGACGGCGAACAGGTCGCCGACATGGTCGACGCGAACGCCGCGTTGCAGGAGCGGCTGCTCAAGCACGTCCAGCCGGGGACCGCGCGCGACGCCGTGCGCGACCAGGCCGTCATGGAAGCCATGCTCGCGCTGTCCAGCGACTGGGCTTTCATGGTCACCAAGGACTCGGCGGCCGACTACGCGCGGCGCCGGGCGCGGGTGCACACCGAGCGCTTCGACGCGCTCATCAGCTCACCGGACCGCGAGCGGCTCGCCGCGGAATACCGGGCACAGGACCGGCCGTTCGGACATCTCGACGCACGAAACCTCTAGGGAGAAACACTTGAGCATTCACGACATCCCGCTGCGCACGCTCTCCGGCGAGCCGTCCACGCTCGGCTCGCTCGGCGGCAAGGCGCTGCTCGTGGTCAACGTGGCCTCGAAGTGCGGGCTGACGCCGCAGTACACCGGGCTGGAGAAGCTGCAGGAGACCTACGCGGACAAGGGTTTCTCCGTGGTCGGCTTTCCGTGCAACCAGTTCGGCGGGCAGGAGCCGGGCAGCGCCGAGGAGATCGCGACGTTCTGCTCGACCACGTACGGCGTGAGCTTCCCGCTGTTCGAGAAGATCGACGTGAACGGCGACGACCGGCACCCGCTCTACGCCGAGCTGACCCAGGCGGCCGACGCCGACGGCGCCGCGGGCGACATCCAGTGGAACTTCGAGAAGTTCCTGGTCAGCGCCGACGGCGAGGTGCTCGCCCGTTTCCGCCCGCAGACCACCCCCGAGGACGAAACCCTGGTCAAGGCCGTCGAAGCCGCCCTCCCGCGCTAGGCCTTGATCGCGAACTGGACGATCTCGTCGAGCGAGCGCCTGGGCTCGTCCGGGACCGGCTGGGCGCTGACCGGCGCCCAGCCGACCCGGATCACCGCCTGCGGGAACCAGCCGCCGAGCAGTTCGGCGCGGAGCACGGCGCGGGTGTCCGCGATGCTCAGCGGCGTGGTCAGCAGGCAGCTCGCCAAGCCGAGACTGGTGGCGGTGAGCAGGACGCGGCTGGCGATCTCGCCGGCGCGCAGCCGCGCCTGCCGGTCGTCCGAGCCGGTGCCGAGCACGAACAGCTCGGACTCGCGGTCGAAGTCGAGGGTCGGCGACGTCCAGGCGAGACCGTTCACCTCGAGCAGCTCCAGCAGCAGCGCCGGGTCCACCGACCGGCGGCGCTCCGCTTCCGCGATCGCGTGCACGAGCCGCGGCCGGACCGCGCCGTCACGCACCAGCTCGACCGAGACCGAGTCCTTGGCACAGCGCGAAAGCCAGGTCAGGTGCGCCTCGGGCACCTTCCAGTCGCTGTAGCGGCGCGGATCGTCGCGGCGGCGGCCGATGGCGGCGGCCAGCGAGATCTCGTCGGCGGTCGGCTCGCCCCTGGTCAGCTCGATCGTCGCCAGCAGCTCGGGCTCGGCGGCGTCGGGCAGCCGGTGCACCAGCGTGCGCCAGCCGAGCCCGGCCAGCGCGATCCGCAGGTGGTGCAGCGCGGTGCCGCAGCTGAACAACAGCACGGGGCCGTTCGGATCGGTTTCGAGGGTCTGCCGGTCACGCCCGGCGTAGAGATGCACCGTCGGGCCGTCGACCACCCAGCGCCACGGCTGTGAGTTGCGCGGCGATGGCGCGCGCACCGCGAGAGTCAGCGCCTCGCGCACGATGGACTCGTCAAACGGCCCGGGACTTCTCCACGGCATCTCCGGCAAGCTGATCACTTGGGCACTCTGTCAAAACCCCACGCGGCCGCGTCAGGGCCGAAAGTCACCAGAAGCAGGGGCCTTCAGGGCAGTGGTACCGACCAGAAGACCCGCGTGCCGCCGCCCGGCCTCGGCGAAAGGGTCAGCGTCCCGTCGTGCTCCACGGCCCGTTCGGCCAGATTGCGCAGCCCGCTTCCCTCCGGGCTGCCCCCGATGCCGATCCCGTCGTCGGTGACCTCGACGCTGACGTCGTCGTCCATCGTGACGGTGACCGTCAGCATCTTCGCCCGCGCGTGCCGCAGCACGTTGCTGATCGCCTCCCGCATCACCGCCTCGACCTGATCGGCGAGCCCGGCCGGCACCACGCCGAGCGGGCCGGACAGCCGCACCACCGACCGCAGCCCCGCGTCGGCGGTCAGCTCGGCGATGGCCTCGTGCAGACGTTTGCGCAGCCGCGACGTCCCGTCGTGGTCACCGTGCAGGTCGAAGATCGTCGTGCGGATGTCGCTGATCACGCCCTGCAGGTCCTCGATGCCGTCGCCGAGCCGTCTCTGGGTTTCCGGTGACCGGCTGCGATGCCGGGTCGCCTGCAGGGAAAGCCCGATGGTGAACAGCCGCTGGATGACCCGGTCGTGCAGATCGCGGGCGATCCGCTCCCGGTCGGCGAGCAGCCCCAGCTCATAGCGCTGCCGCTGTTCCCGCGCGACCTGCAGCGCCAGCGCGGCCTGGTCGGTGAACGAAGCGACGAACGGGACCTGTTCCGCCTCGAAGTTCTCCCCGCCGAGCTTGCGCAGCACGGCGAGCACCCCCGAAACCGATCCCGCCGTGCGCAGCGGCAACGCCAGCACCGGCCCGAGTTTCACGCCCACCTCGGACGACAGGTCGTAGTACAACGCGGACGCGCGGCACGGCATCCGCGTGCGGAAGGCCTCACCGCAGGTCGAGCCCTTGATCGGGATCGTCCGGCCGACGACCGTCCCCTCGTCGAACCTGGCGGCCATCGTGATCACCAGCTCGGTCACCTCGTCGGCGGGCGTCTCCGGATCCGTCGGCAGCGCGAGGAACGCGTAGTCGGCGCCGACCAGCTGGCACGCGCGCTCGGCGATCAGCCGCAGCACGTCGTCCGCGTCGGCTCCGGCCAGCAGCTCGGACCGGATCTCGTCGGCGGCCGCGCGCCATTGCAGGCGCCTGCGCGATTCCTCGTTCAGCCGCACGTTCTCGATCGCGATCCCGGCCACCGCCGCCAGCGCCTGCAGCACTTCGCCGTCGTCGTCGCTGAAAGTCCGCCCGCCCGCCTTGTCCGTCAGGTAGAGATTGCCGAACACCCGGTCCCGCACCCGCACCGGGACACCGATGAACGAGCCCATCGGCTGGTGCCCGCCGGGAAACGCCGCGGCGGCGGGATGTTTCGAAAGGTCTTGCAACCGCACCGGCTGTGAGGCGTCGAGCAGCAGTGAAAGCAGGCCGTGGCCGACGGGAACCGAGCCGGTGGCGCCTTCCTGGACGAACTCCGCGAGCCCGCCACTGGCCTTGAACACGCCGATCGCGCCGTAGCCGGCGTCGGTCAGCTTGATCGCGGCGAGCACGACACGGCGCAAGGTCGCTTCCAGCTCGAGCCCCGAAGTGACCGCGAGCATCGCGTCGAGCAAGCCGTCCATCAGCTCGCGCGCGTCGACGAGAAGGTTGACGCGGTACTGGATTTCGGTGACGAGTTCGCGGAGGCGCAACTGCGACATCGGGTCCCGCTGGCTAGGCTCAGGACCGTCAGAAGCGGCTCGGTCGCTCTCGGTCACTGGCTGAGGGTCTCACCCATTCACCGGGAATGACAGCACCGTTCAGGCTAAGTGCCCCGTCTGCCGTCTTTCAGGCGGCTCGCCAGCGCGGCCGCTTGCGCGCGCCGCTGCACGCCCAGCTTCGTGAGCAGCCGGGATACGTAATTCTTGACCGTTTTTTCCGCCAAATGCAGGCGTTCCGAGATCTGCCGGTTGGTAAGTCCCTCACTGATGAGGTCGAGCAATTGGTGTTCACGGTCGGTCAGCTCCTTGAGCGGCCCGCCGCGCCCGGCGTCGGCGCGCACCTTGGCCATCAACGTCGCCGCGGCGCGGTTGTCCAGCAGCGAGCGCCCGGCGCCGACGTCACGCACGGCACTGATCAGCCGCGTGCCGTCGATGTCCTTGATGACATAGCCCCGCGCTCCGGCCAGTATCGCGTCGAGCATCGCCTGCTCGTCCGTGAACGACGTGAGCACGAGACACTTGAGGTCGGGCACCCGCGACCGGAGTTCGCGGCACAGTTCGATGCCGTTGCCGTCGGGCAGCCGGATGTCGAGCACGGCCACGTCCGGGCGCAGCGCCGGAATCCGCGCGAGCGACTGGGCGTACGTCGCCGCCTCGCCGATCACCAGCAGGTCTTCGGCCGAGTCCAGCAGGTCCGCCACACCGCGCCGCACCACCTCGTGATCGTCGACCACGAACACCTTGATCATCTTCCCCCCTGCCTGTGCCATACGCTGAAGATCGCTCAACCCCCCTCCGACGTGACGCGCCCGCCCGAAACGACCTCGACCGCGATGCGCACGTAGGCACCGTTTTTCTGGATTCCCCAAGGCCACGGCCGCAACCCCGCCAGTTTGGCGAGTTCGAGACTGTCCTTGACGGCCGTGGCGTGCCCGACCACCGTGACACTCCAGCCGCCGCCGAGCTCGGGGGAGATCTCGTCGGCCTGGAACGCCACCACCGCGTCACGCACGGCCTTGGCGACATCGGAATCCACCACCCGCATGATGACGGTGCTCTCCCTGACGGCGAAAGGGACCAGCCGGACCGCGGGCAGCGCGTGCGCGGTATAGACGAGCCTGCCGAGTGACACGCTGCCGAGCAGCCGGAGACATTCGCGGTAGCCGAGTTCGTTCACCCCTGCCGACTCGTACATGCCATCCTCCCGTTGACCCTCCGTTGGCCACCTGATTGTCGCCCGGCGAGCGACAGGGCAGGGAGGGCCGAAGGTCATCGACCAACGCCTCTTGTGCCGCCGAAGCGGCGAATGAGGGGCCCATGAGTCCCCGCCCTTGAGGACCAAAGTCTCTTAACCGGGTGTCACGGGTCCCGCATGCTGTGTCACGAATCAGTCGTGGCGAGGAGGCCTGGTGCCGATGACAACGAGATTCGTGCTCGGACGGTCCATCAGGGTCGAACGCCAGCCCACGACCGAGGATCTGGCCACGGACGGCCAGGTTCGCATCGCCCTGCACGTGGCCAACCGCGTGCAGGGCACCCACGTCATCCGGCCGTGGTGCTTCGAGGTCGAGGACGACCGCATCGAGGTCTGGCTGGAGAGCGACCGTGCGTGGCCGGGCACGATGCCGCCCTCACGCGAGGTCAGGGTCAACTGTGGCGCGGCGATCTTCAACCTGCGCACCGGTCTGCGGGCGAGCGGGCGGTCCTCGGCGACCCACCTGCTGCCGAACCGGCGGCGCCCCGGTCACCTCGCCACGGTCTGGCTCAAGGGTGCGCGGCCGCCGGCGTTCGCCGATCAGGCGCTCTACCGCGCGATCGCACACTGGCGCCCGCACCCTCACCCCTTCGACCGGCGCCCGGTCGCGCCGAACATCGTCAACGCGCTGGCCCGCGCCGCCCGCGCGGAAGGCCTCGACCTGATCCAGAGCCACGACTCCACAATGGACGGACGGGACGCCAGGGCGCCATTGGTGGCCGAGATCGTCTCGCGCGGCGACACCGCGCTCGACCAGCTGCACGCGGGCCAGGCGATGCAGCGCGTGCTACTCGCGGCGACCGCGTCCGGCGTCAGCGCCTCGTACACCATTCCAGAGGAGGCCATCAAGAAGAACCGCACGACCAGGGGCCGGCGCGACGGCGACACCTACTCACAGGTTGTCATCCGATTCGGCTACGGATTCGCGGCGGTCACGAAAACGACGTTCTGAAGCCTTTTTCGTCCGTCCTTTGTGGATTTAAAACTGCGGATTTAAAACGCGCACCCGATTGACGTATTGCCGACACGCGCGCGGCGGGGAACACTCGATTCCTTGGGGATCCCCGCTTCGTCAACGCCTAGCAGCCAGGAAAGCGTGAGCGGCATGATCGAGAACAACATGATCCCGGAGGAGTACATCTCACTGGCCGGCGTGCAAGCCGCCGAGGAAGAAGCCCTGTTCGCCCGGCAGAACGTGGTCGGCGTCGCGCTCGGCACGAAGTGGCGGGACGGGGTGGACACCGGCGAAAAGGCCATCACCATCCTGGTCGACGCGAAGCTCCCGCGCGAGATGCTGCGCGAAGACGACGTCCTGCCCGAGCGGCTCGGCGACGTGCCGACCGACGTGCAGGAGGTCGGCGTGCTGCAGGCGGGCGCGCCGGTGGTTCCGTTGCTGGACAACGGGTCGGCCGTGCGTTCCGACGAGTCCGGCGTCCGGCTGGCGTACCGGACCGAAGAGGAACAGCCCGGCCCCTTCACGCTGGCCAAGAAGTTCCGCCCTGCGTTCGGCGGCGTGAGCGTCGGCCACTTCAAGATCACCGCGGGCACGTACAGCACGGCCGTCTACGACGCGTCCGCGTTCCCCGGAAAACCGTCCCGCTACTACATCCTGAGCAACAACCACGTGCTGGCGAACTCCAACGCCGCCGCGATCGGCGACCCGATCCTGCAGCCGGGCCCGTTCGACGGCGGCACGGCGCCCGCCGACGTCATCGCCAGGCTGAGCCGGTTCGTGCCGATCAAGTTCATCCAGCCCGGCCAGCCGGTGCCGCTGAACTTCGTCGACGCGGCCATCGCCGAAGGCCAGTTCCACGACCTGCACCGGCGCGTCTTCTGGATCGGTGAGCTGGCGGGCGTCAACACCACCCCGGCGATCGGCCTGCAGGTGCAGAAGTGCGGCCGCACCACCAACTGGACCACCGGCACGATCACGAACATCAACGCCACGGTCGACGTCAACTACGGCGGCGGGCAGGTGGCCCGGTTCGCACAGCAGATCCTGACCTCGGACATGTCCGCGGGCGGCGACTCCGGCAGCCTGGTGGTCGATCTGACCAAGCGCGCCGTCGGCCTGCTGTTCGCGGGTTCGCCCGTGGTGACGGTGATGAACCGGATTTCGCTCGTCGAGGCGCTGCTCAGCATCCGCGTGTACCCGTAAAATACCCGCCATGACCGACGCCGACACCGAAGCCGCGCTCACCGTCGCCGCACGCTGGCTCGACGACGTGCCGGGGGTGATCGGCGTCGGCCAGGGCGAAGCGGACGGCGCACCGACGATCGACGTCTTCACCGGCGGCGGCAAGGTCGGCACCCTGCCGCGCGAGGTGCACGGCATTCCCGTGCGAGTCCGCGAAGGCGGCCCCTTCGACATCCAAGCCGAGTAAAGACTCGTGAGTGTTTAGGCCGGTTAGAACCGGCCGTACCACTCACGAGTCTTGACCTGCGGAGATGGCCTTGCGGTTGAGGTCGGCGACGCCCGGGTCGAGTTTCAGCACCCGCCGGTCGTAGGTGTAGAAGCCGTTGACCTCGTTCTCCACATCGGTCAGCTGCGTGTAGACCGCGCCCGAAAGTCCTGTCGCGCCAATGATTTCCACCAAAGCCTCGCTGACCTCGGCGTAGCGGGACGTCAGCGTCTCCGAGTCTGGACACATCTCGTAGGCGTCCGGCGGCCCCGGCCACCGATGTTCGTCGAGCACCAGGCCGAGCCCACCGTACTCACCGTCCACAATGGCCCGTCCACCCGAGACCACCGGCACACCGGGGCCGACGTAGGTGTGGTCGTCGTAGACGTCACCGGCGCCGGAATCCGGGTGGGAGAAACAACAATTGACCCCGCTCGACGCCACCACGAGCCGCGTCGGATCCATTCCCTTGACGAGCGCGGCGATCCGGGCCGTGTCGAACTCGCCCCAGCCTTCGTTGAACGGGACCCAGCCGATGATCGACGGCACGCTTCGCAGCTGAGAGATCATCGCCACCAGCTCGGCCTCGAAGCGCGCCTTGGCTTCCGGCACCGGGTCGGGTTCGGGCACCTGCGGGCCGTCGAAGTGCATCGCCAGGGACGGCATGTCCTGCCATACCAGCAAACCCAGCCGATCCGCCCAGTAATACCAGCGCGCGGGTTCCACTTTGACGTGCTTGCGGACGAAGTTGAAGCCGAGTTCCTTCGCCTTCTCCAGATCGGACCGCAGCGCCTCGTCGGTGGGCGCCGTCGAGATGCCGTCCGGCCAATAGCCCTGATCGAGCGGGCCGTGCAGAAAGGTGATCCGGCCGTTCAGCGCGATGCGCGGCCTGCCCTCCGAGTCCGGCAGCAGGCCGACCGTGCGCAGGCCCGCGTAGCCGCGCACGACATCCGTGCCCACGCGGACGGTCACGTCGTACAGGAACGGGTCCTCTGGCGTCCACAGCCGCGGCTCCCCGATGTCGACGCGGTCGCCGGTCGTCCGCGCGACCTCGCCGTCCGGCGTCGAGACCACGATCTCCCAACCGGTGTGCGGCCCGACGACGTGTGGCCGCACGGTGAAGCCCGTCAGGTCCGGTGTGATGTCCAAGCCAGAGACGTGGGTCGCGGGCACGGGCTCCAGCCACACCGTCTGCCAGATGCCGGAATGCGCCGTGTAGAAGATCCCGCCAGGTGCCGCACGCTGCTTGCCGACCGGGAACGTCTCGACGTCCGTCCGGTCCTCCGCGTGCACGACCAGCTCCTGTGAACCGGTTTCGCGCAGCACGTCGGTGATGTCGACGGAAAAGGCTGTGTAGCCGCCCTCGTGAGTGGCGACGCGCTGATTGTTGACCCAGACGGACGCCCGCTGATCGACCGCGCCGAAATGCAGGAGCACCCGGTCGCCCGTCCAGCCCGCTGGGATTTCGAACACGCGCCGATAGCGCATCCGGTCGTCGTGCCGCCCGATCCCGGACAGCGCCGACTCGGGCGGATACGGCACGCGGATCCGCTCGTCACGGCCGTAGTCCCAGGTCCCGTTGAGATTCAGCCAGCGCTCACGCACCAGCGCGGGCCGGGGATACTCCGGCAGCGCGTCGGCTTCCCATGGCGTCGTCAGTGTGCCGCCCGTCACAGTGATGGCCTGCTCCTTTCCCGCGAGGTTCGAGTCTCACCGACTGGTGAGTAACCTGCTGTGTCATGCGTGTGCTGATGTTGTCGTGGGAGTACCCACCGGTGGTCGTCGGCGGCTTGTCCCGGCACGTGCACGCGCTGGCGCGGCACCTGAGCCGCCGGGGGCACGAGGTGGTCGTGCTCTGCCGTCACACGGCGGGCACCGACGCCGAGACCCATCCGCGCACCGACCGCGTTGTCGACGGCGTGCGGATCATCCGGGTCGCCGAGGATCCCGCCCACCTCACCTTCGAACGCGACCTGGTCGCCTGGACGCTGGCCATGGGCCACGCGATGATCCGCGCGGCCACCGACCTGCTGCGCACCTGGCAGCCCGATGTCGTGCACGCCCACGACTGGCTCGTCACCCACCCTGCCATCGCGGTCGCCGAGGCGGCCAGGGTGCCGCTCGTGGGCACCATCCACGCCACGGAGGCCGGGCGGCACTCCGGCTGGCTCTCGCAGCCGCTCAGCCAGCAGGTGCACTCGGTCGAATGGTGGCTGGCGAACAGGGTCGACGCGCTGATCACCTGCTCGCAGGCGATGCGCAAGGAGGTCGCGCACCTCTTCGAGATCGAGGCCGGCGACATCACGGTCATCCACAACGGCATCGAGGAACGCAGCTGGCAGGTCCCCGAGGACGAGATCGCGCACGCACGCGAGGTCTACAGCCCGTCCGGCGCGCCGCTGCTGCTGTTCTTCGGCAGGCTGGAGTGGGAAAAGGGGGTGCAGGACCTGCTGGCCGCGCTGCCGAGGATCCGGCGCTCCCAGCCCGGGACCCGGCTGGTCGTGGCAGGCAAGGGACGGCATCTCGAGGAACTGGTCGAGCAGGCGCGCAAGCTGCGGATCCGGCGCGCGGTGGACTTCGTCGGGCATCTCACCGACCGCGAGCTGCGCGCGGTGCTGGCCGCGTCGGACGCCGTCGTGCTGCCGAGCCGCTACGAGCCGTTCGGCATCGTCGCGCTCGAAGCGGCGGCCGCGAAGGCGCCGCTGGTCGCGTCGACCGCGGGCGGGCTCGGCGAGGTGGTGATCGACGGCGAGACCGGCCTGGCGTTCAAGCCTGGCGACGTCGACGCGCTCGCGACGGCCGTGGAAGCCGTGCTGGAAGACGAAACCGCGGCGACCCGGCGGGCGCTGGCCGCCCAGTCCCGGCTCGCCGCGGACTTCGATTGGGACCGGATCGCCCAGGCCACGGCGGATGTCTACCGCCGTGCGAAGGTCGGCGAGCCGGTCGAGTTCGGACGGCCCAAGATCGCTACGGGCAACGCCTTCGAACTCTAGGTAGCCGGGACTACCAGTGGCAGGGCCGGACGCAGACCGGCGCCGCGGACGCGGTCGACGGCACGACCGTGGCCCCGGCCAGCGCCAGCACCGTGAAAACAGCGGCCAGCACAGCTCTCAACTGCGTTTTCATGGGGACTCCTCAGGGATGACAGGCGCGAACGCGCCTGCGCAGAGCATCCGCGCGCGGTCCCGGCGAAACAATAGGTGGAACACTAGGTACCGGTACTTATTTCCGTTTTCCGTCAGAAAACGGGCAACAGGACCCCATGTTCTGACTCCGGACGGCTGCCCCTGATGCGCCGTTCGGACGCGTCGATCGCCACGTCGTTGATGCTCGCCTCGCGCCGCCGCATCAGCCCGCTGTCGTCGAACTCCCAGAGTTCGTTGCCGTAGCTGCGGAACCACTGGCCGTCCGCGTCATGCGACTCGTACTGGAACCGGACGCCGATCCGGTTGCCCCGGAAGCCCCATAACTCCTTGCGCAATGCGTAGTCGAGTTCCCGCGCCCACTTGGCCGTCAGGAACTCGACGATCTGCGCGCGCCCGACCACGTGCTGGTCGCGGTTACGCCAGACGCAGTCCTCGGTGTAGGCGAGCGCGACGCGTTCGGGGTCGCGGGTGTTCCAGTTGTCTTCGGCGGCCTGCACCTTCCGGCGCGCCGTCTCTTCGTCGAACTGCATGACTAGTGCTCCCTCGGTTTGGAGAACATGCGTTCTCCGGATAGCCTAGAGAACGCACGTTCTCCAAACCAGAGGCAGGTGTCGTGGACCACACCGAGGCGACCGAACGGCTGCTCGACGCCGCCGAGTCGCTCTTCTACGCGCACGGCGTCTCGGCCGTCGGCATGGACGCGATCCGCGCCGAGTCCGGGGTCTCGTTGAAGCGGCTTTACCAGTGCTTCGCTTCGAAGGACGAGCTTGTCGAGGCGTACCTGCTGCGGCGGGACAAGCGTTGGCGCGCATCGCTGGAGGCCTACGTGACCGCGCACGGCAACGATCCGCTGGCGGTGTTCGACTGGCTGCACGACTGGTTCAGCGAACCCGGGTTCCGGGGCTGCGCGTTCATCAACTCGTTCGGGGAGCTGGGCTCCCCCGCGCCCGGCATCGCCGCCGCGATCCGGCTGCACAAGAACGAAGTCCGGCGGTACTTGCGTGGGCTGAGCGCCGACGGTGACCGGATCTTCGTGGCGATGGAGGGCGCGACCGTGCTCGCGGCCATCACCGGCGACCCAGGCGAGGCCCTGACCGCCAAAGACCTCGTTTTCGCAGCTCAGGGGTCGTGAGTGTTTGGACCGGTTAGAACCGGCCGCGCCACTCACGACCCCTGAGCTGGGCAAACCCTCGGAGCGGGCCCGGCGCAAGGGGAGCCACCCTGCGCCGGACCCGCTCCACACACCGGCCCAAATCCATTCCCGGTGTGCACCGCTCCGGTCCCTCGTCAGGTAGGGACCGGAGCGGGGTCTCTCACGCGGTGAGGTACCGCGCGTAAGCGCTCGTCGTCAGGAAGCTGGGGAGCTTCTCGCCGAGCGCGGTCTCTTCGAAGATGGCACGAGCGTCATCGAGCCGGGAGTGGCCGAGTTCCGCCCGGATCGACGCGAGCTCTTCGTCCAAATAGGACACTGCCAGCTCGTGGGTGAGCGCCGTGCCGTCTTCGAGCTTGGTGCCGTTGCGGATCCACTGCCACACCTGGCAGCGCGCGATCTCCGCGGTGGCGGCGTCCTCCATCAGGTTGTGGATCGCCGCCGCGCCGGTGCCGCGCAGCCACGCGTCGATGTACCGCAGCGCGACGTTGATGTTGCCGCGCACGCCGGCCTCGGTGACCTCGCCGCCCGCGCTGGCCACGTCGAGCAGGTCCTCGGCGGTGACCACGACGTCCTCACGCAGCTTGCCGAGCTGGTTCGGCCAGCCGCCGAGCACCTCGTCGAAGACCTCGCGGCACACCGGGACCAGGCCGGGGTGGGCGACCCACGAGCCGTCGAATCCGTCGCCCGCCTCGCGTTCCTTGTCCGCGCGGACCTTGTCGATGGCGACCGCGTTGACCTTCGGGTCCTTCGACGGGATGAACGCCGCCATGCCGCCGATGGCGTGCGCGCCACGCTTGTGGCAGGTCCGCACCAGCAGTTCGGTGTAGGACCGCATGAACGGCACGGTCATCGTCACCTGCGCCCGGTCCGGCAGCACGAAGTCGGCGCCGTGCTCGGAGAAGTTCTTGATGACACTGAAGATGTAGTCCCAGCGGCCGGCGTTGAGCCCGGCGACGTGCTCGCGCAGTTCGTAGAGGATCTCGTCCATTTCGAACGCCGCGGTGATCGTCTCGATCAGCACGGTCGCGCGGACCGTCCCGCGCGGGATGCCCAGTTCGTCTTGCGCCAGCAGGAAAACGTCGTTCCACAGCCGGGCTTCGAGGTGGCTTTCCAGCTTGGGCAGGTAGAAGTACGGGCCGCGGCCGCGGGCGATGAGCTGGCGCGCGTTGTGGAAGAAGTACAGCCCGAAGTCGACCAGGCTCGCCGACACCGGGCGGCCGTCGATGCGGATGTGCTTCTCCACCAGGTGCCAGCCACGCGGGCGGGCGACGATGGTGGCAGGCGACTCGCCGACGGCGTAGTGCTTGCCGGACTCGGTGGTGAAGTCGATCGCGCGGCGGATGCCGTCGAAGAGGTTGAGCTGGCCGTCGATCACGTTGTGCCAGGTCGGAGACGTGGCGTCCTCGAAGTCGGCGAGCCAGACCTTGGCGCCGGAGTTGAGCGCGTTGACCGTCATCTTGCGGTCGGTCGGGCCGGTGATCTCGACGCGGCGGTCCTCGAGCCCGGGCGCGGTGGGCGCCACGTGCCACGAGTCGTCGTTCCGGATCGAGGCGGTCTCGGGCAGGAACCCGAGCGTCTCCTCGCCGGAGCGGATCTTCTCGCGGCGGAGACGGCGCGCGTCGAGCAGCTCGGCGCGACGGCCGGCGAAGGCGTTGTCCAGCTTGGCCACGAAGGCG
The DNA here is from genome assembly GCF_900107045.1 of Amycolatopsis xylanica. Taxonomy (GTDB): domain Bacteria; phylum Actinomycetota; class Actinomycetes; order Mycobacteriales; family Pseudonocardiaceae; genus Amycolatopsis; species Amycolatopsis xylanica. The sequence continues at coordinate 76,011 of NZ_FNON01000010.1, read as the reverse complement.
AGCGCGGCGGGGGTGAGGATCTCGTCGAACCGCGGGCCATCCGGTCCGGTGACCTCAATCCGGTAGTCCAGCTTCATCTCAAGTCCTCCAAGAAGGGGGGATTTAGCGGGCTTTATCCCGGCGCTTTTCCGGGATAAAGCCCGCTAAATCCTGGGCTGCGTCAGAACTGGGCTTCCTCGGTGGAACCGGTGAGCGCCGTGGTCGAGCTGGTCGGGTTGAGCGCGGTGGCGACCTTGTCGAACCAGCCGGTGCCGACCTCGCGCTGGTGCTTGGTGGCCGTGTAGCCGCGCTCCTCCGAAGCGAACTCGCGCTCCTGCAGGTCGACGTAGGCGGTCATGCCCTCGCGGGCATAGCCGTGCGCCAGGTCGAACATCGAGTAGTTCAGCGCGTGGAAACCGGCCAGCGTGATGAACTGGAACTTGTAGCCCATGTGCCCGAGCTCGCGCTGGAACTTCGCGATGGTGGCGTCGTCCAGGTGCTTCTTCCAGTTGAACGACGGCGAGCAGTTGTAGGCCAGCAGCTGGTTCGGGTACTTCGCCTTGATGGCCTCGGCGAACTTGCGGGCCACCTCCAGGTCCGGCTCCGAGGTCTCCATCCACAGCAGGTCGGCGTACTGCGCGTAGGCCAGGCCGCGGTCGATGCAGGGGTCGATGCCGTTGCGGACGGTGTAGAAGCCTTCAGCGGTGCGCTCGCCGGTCACGTACTTCTGGTCACGCTCGTCGACGTCGCTGGTCAGCAGGGTCGCGGCCTGCGCGTCGGTGCGGGCGATGATGACCGACGGGACACCGGCCACGTCCGCGGCGAGACGCGCGGCGTTGAGGGTGCGCTCGTGCTGCTTGGTCGGGATGAGCACCTTGCCGCCGAGGTGGCCGCACTTCTTCTCCGAGGCGAGCTGGTCTTCCCAGTGCACGCCAGCGGCTCCGGCGGCGATCATGCCCTTCATCAGCTCGAACGCGTTGAGCGGACCACCGAAGCCCGCTTCGGCGTCGGCGACGATCGGGGCGTACCAGTCGATGTCGGTGTTGCCCTCGGCCCAGTTGATCTGGTCGGCGCGGCCCAGCGCGTTGTTGATGCGGCGGACGACCGCGGGCACCGAGTTGGCCGGGTAGAGGCTCTGGTCGGGGTAGGTCTGGCCCGCGAGGTTCGCGTCGGCCGCGACCTGCCAGCCGGACAGGTAGATCGCCTTCAGGCCGGCGCGCACCTGCTGCACGGCCTGGTTGCCGGTGAGCGCGCCGAGCGCGTGGATGTAGTCCTCGGTGTGCAGGAGGTTCCACAGCTTCTCGGCACCGCGGCGGGCGAGGGTGTTCTCTTCGACGACACTGCCGCGCAGCTTCACCACGTCGGCCGCGGTGTAGCTCCGCTGGACGCCCTCCCAGCGGGGATCGGTGGCCCACTGCTCGGCCAGTTCCGCCGCCTGCTGCTGCTGATCAGTCATCGATGCTCCCGGGTGTTGCGAATCTTGCGATGTCTCGTCTTGCCGGTCCAGACCCTGACACGGCCGGGGAAACGAGATCCAGAGCGCCAATTTGCCAATTTCTGCGAAGATTCCGTACGCTTCTGTGAAGGTTGCGAATCGCAGGTTCGCAACCGAGCGAGAATCCGCGTTCTGGATCGTTCACGGAATCGTTCAGAACCGGAAACCTTGCGGACAGAGAGGCCAGAGTGGACAAAACCTTCGCCGGGGCGCGGCTGCGGCATCTGCGCGAAAGCCGGTCGATGAGCCAGGCGGATCTGGCTCGTGTGCTGGAGATCTCACCCAGTTACCTCAACCAGATCGAGCACAATTCGCGCCCGCTGACCGTTCCCGTGCTGCTGCGCATCACGCAGGCTTTCGGTGTCGACACGGAGTTCTTCGCCAACAACGACACCGCCCGCCTGGTCGCCGACGTCAAGGAAGCGCTGCTCGACGAGGTGATCGGCGTCGACGTGACCACCTCCGAGCTGAACGAGCTCGCCACCAACCTGCCGACCATCGCGCAGGCACTGGTCAAACTGCACCGCAGCTACCGCAACGCCGTCGAGAACACCGCGGCGCTGACCACGGAAAACGGCCTCGGCCTGCACGGCAGCGCGGCGGGCAGCCTCCCGCACGAGGAGGTGCGCGACTTCTTCTACGAGCGCGAGAACTACGTCGCCGAGCTCGACGAGCGCGCCGAGCGCATGGCGGTGTCGACGCCGTTGCGCCGGGGCGAAGTGCTCGGCGCGCTACGCGAATACCTGACGGTGAAACACGGCGTCGAGGTCACCAGCGAGGGCATCAACCAGGCATCCGACGAACAGCACCGCTACGACCCGCGTGCCCGCGTGCTGCGGCTCGCGCCGAGCCTGCGCGTCGGCCAGCAGGCGTTTCGCATGGCTTCGCAAATCGCGTTGCTCGAATACGACGACCTGATCACCGAACTCGCCGACTCGTGGGCGTTTTCGGGGCCTGCGGCCAGGTCTCTGGCCCGCGTCGGGCTGGCGAACTACTTCGCGGGCGCGCTGATCCTCCCCTATGGACCATTCCTGTCGGCGGCGGAAGGCTTCCGCTACGACATCGAGCGGCTGTGCGACCACTTCGGCGTCGGCTTCGAGACGGTCTGCCACCGCCTGTCCACCTTGCAGCGCCCCAAGATGCGCGGGGTGCCGTTCTCCTTCGTGCGGGTGGACCGCGCGGGCAACATGTCGAAACGCCAGTCGGCGGCCGGTTTCCACTTCTCACGGGTGGGCGGCGCGTGTCCGCTGTGGAACATCTACGAAGCGTTCACCTCACCCGGCAAAATCCTCACACAGATCGCGACCGTGCCCGACGGCAAGAGCTATTTCTGGATCGCGCGCACGGTGTCACGCAACATCGGCGGTTACGGCAGCCCGGGAAAGACGTTCACGGTCGGCCTCGGCTGCGAACTGCGGCACGCCCGCCGCCTGATCTATTCGACCGGCCTCGACCTGGACGACCGCGCGGCCGCGACCCCGATCGGCATGGGCTGCAAAGTCTGCGAACGCCCGGCGTGCTCGCAGCGCGCGTTCCCCACGATCGGCAAGCAGCTCACGGTCGACGAGAACACCAGCACCTTCGTCCCCTATCCGGCGGTGCCGAAGTCCTAACGGGTGCACCTGCTTGGGACGGGCACGGCGGCGCGGTAAGCAGGATCCATGAAGTCGATCATGATCGCCCTGTTGCTGCTGCCGCCGATGCCCGACGTCGTCGGCAAGACGGTGGTCGAGGCGTACGACCAGATCGGCTGGCAGAACCCGGTCCACGTCCGCGACATCTCCGGCGACGACCGCCCGGTCCTGTGGCCCGCGCACTGGAAGGTCTGCGCCCAGCGCCCCGCCGCAGGCGCACCGGTCAAGCGCTACGAGCCGGTGGAACTCGACGTCGTCAAGCTGAAGGAGCCCTGCCCCAAGCCGGGGTCGTGAACGTTGCGAGCGGCTCTTTTGCAACCTTGAGCGTTGTGAGCGCCTCGTTCACAACGTGCGCCCGGACGTGACAAGGGCGGCCCTTGTCACGCTGAGCGTTACAAGGGCCACCCTTGTTCCTTGCGGAGCCTGCCCCTGAGCCAGAACGGGATAAAGCGGGCTTTATCCCGGGTGCTTTTCCCCGGGATAAAGCCCGCTTTATCCCGTTCGCCTAGGACTCGAGGGTTTTCTGGAGGGCTTTGTTGGCTTTGCGGGCCATGTCGGCGATGGCTTCGCGGCGGGCCGCGTCGGCGGCGTAGTCGTCTTGGCGGTTGCGGACGACGCGGGCGGGTGAGCCGACGGCGATCGAGTAGTCCGGGATCTCGCCGCGGACGACCGCGTGGGCGCCCAGCACGCAGCCTCGGCCGACGCGGGTGCCCTTGAGGACCGTGACCTTGGTGCCGAGCCAGGTGTCCGGGCCGATGCGGACCGGGGACTTCACGATGCCCTGGTCCTTGATCGGCACGGTGATGTCCGCGGTGACGTGGTCGAAGTCACAGATGTAGACCCAGTCCGCGACCAGCGTGGCCTCGCCGAGCTCGATGTCGAGGTAGCCGTTGAGCACGTTCTGCCTGCCGAAGACGCACTTGTCCGCGATGCGCAGCGAGCCCTCGTGGCAGCGGATGGCGTTGCCGTCGCCGACGTGCACCCAGCGGCCGATCTCCATCCGGCCGTAGCCGGGGCGGCAGTGGATCTCGACGTCCTTGCCGAGGAACAGCATGCCGCGCAGGATGATGTGCGGGTTGGCGATCCGGAACTTGAGCAGCCGCCAGTATCGGACCAGGTACCAGGGCGTGTACGCGCGGTTGCGCAGCACCCAGCGCAGCGAGGCCTTGGTCAGGAACTTCGCCTGCCGCGGGTCGCGGCGGGCCTTCCCCCAGGCCTTCAGCCTGGACATGGCGGGTGCACCCCACATGGACGTCATACCCGAGACCGTAACCTGATGCGGGGTGCACGTCGTTATCAAGGGGATGGACATGGGGACGAGGCTGATCATCGACACCGATCCGGGTGTCGATGACGCGTTCGCGATCGGGCTGGCCGCGCTGAGCGACGACGTCGAGCTACTCGGGGTGACCACGGTCTTCGGCAACGTGCCACTGGAAACGACCACGCTCAACGCGCGGCGGCTGCTCGAACTCTGCGGCAGGCCGGACGTGCCGGTCGCCGCGGGCGCGGACCGGCCGCTCGTGCACGCCCAGCTGGACAGGGCCGCGCACGTCCACGGCGCCGACGGGCTGTCCGGCCGCTCGCACACCCTGCCGGAGCCGACCAGGCCGCTGGAGTCCTCGGACGCCGTCAGCCTGCTGGTCTCCCTGATCGAAGCGGCGGACGGGCCGGTCACCCTCGCGCCGATCGGCCCGCTGACCAACATCGCGCTGCTGCTGGCCGCGCACCCCGGCGTCAAGGCGAAGATCGCGCGCATCGTGATCATGGGCGGCGGCCTGCACCACGGCAACAGCACCCCGGCGGCCGAGTTCAACATCTGGAGTGACCCCGAGGCCGCGCGGCGCGTGCTGGTCGAGGAGGACGTGCCCTGCGTGCTGGTGCCGCTCGACCTCACGCATCGCTGCGCGTTCGACTCGGCGTGGCTGGGCAAGCTCGCGGCGTCCGGCCCGCTCGGCGCGACGCTGAAGAGCCTGACCGCCGAGTACCTGGCGCACTACCGCACCGAGCTGGGCTTCGACGGGATCGTGCTGCACGACGCTGTCGCCGTCGCCGAGGCGATCAAGCCGGGCATCCTGGTGACCGAGACCTACCCGATCGAGGTGGACTGCGGTTTCGGCGCGGCGCGGGGCGCGACCGTGGCCGATCGCAGGCTCAAGCCCGGCGGCGGCCGCACGGTCGACGTCGCGCTGGACACCGATCTCGACGGACTCCGCGCATTCCTGCTGACCCGATTGGCTGGTACCCGGTGAAGCGCAAGGCAGTGATCTCCCTCGGAGCCGTCGTCGTCGCGGCGGGCGCGCTGGTCGTCGCCGTGCAGCTCGCGCCGGGCGGCGCGAAGACGACGACCGCGGCCGACCCCGCCCCCACGCAGCTGCCGCCGGTCGAGACGCCGGTCATCCTGCGCGACAACAGCAAGCCGCCAGCCGAGCCCGGCCAGGCGTTCGACGCGTGGGCCAGCAAGACCAGCACCTGGCTCGACATCCCGTTGCGCCCCATGGAGAGCTACGCCAAGGCGACGCTCGCGATGGCCAAGGAGAAGCCGGACTGCCACCTCTCGTGGGTGACGCTGGCCGCCGTCGGCAAGACCACCACCGACCACGGCCGCGCGCTCGAGGCGCAGTTCGACCAGGCGGGCACCCCGTCGAAGCCGATCGGGAACGTGCAGTTCAAGGACTTCTACGGCCGTGTGGTGTCGTCCCCTGACGCGAACGGCCCGTTGCAGCTGCCGTCGGCGATCTGGGACAAGTGGCAGGCCAGCGCGTCGGGCAAGACGCCCGATGTGCAGAACATCGACGACGTGGTGCTCACCGCGGCCCGCGCGCTCTGCGGCGACGGCCGCGACCTGCTCAAGGGTGACGTGTGGTGGAAGGCCGTGAGCACACTGCACTCCGCTCCCCTGATGCTGCACCGCACCCTGGCCACCCTCAACGTCTACGGCACCGTCGGCCAGCGCTCCGACGCGCCGAACCCGGCCGTGCTGGGCGCGGTGAACTTCGCGATCAGCAAGATCGGCCTGCCGTACGTGTGGGGCGGCAACGGCAAGGGCGGCAGCGACCCCGGTTTCGACTGCTCCGGCCTGACCACCGCCGCGTACGGGAGCGCGGGCGTCAAGCTGATGCGCACGGCCGACACGCAGTTCCGCAGCGTGAAGGCGGTCAGTGAGCCGCAGCTCGGCGACCTGATCTTCTACGGCGAGCCGAAGACGAAGATCCACCACGTCGGCCTGTACATCGGCAACCAGCAGATGATCGACGCGCCGACCGAGGGCCAGGCCGTCCAGGTGCACACGTACCGCAAGCAGGGTGACGACTACGCGGGCGCGGGCCGTCCGGTCGCCTGACCATCCGTCGCAGGTGACGAGCATGACCCGGCATCCGGGCACTCGGGCTCGGTGAGCGGTCGGTCAGTGCGCTCGCTCGTGGCTTTCTTCCAGTGAGAGGCCGCGCTGTCGCCCTTCGATGATCGACCAGAACCGGGGGCACTTCACGGGATCGCCTGCCGGGCATCGCCGACCGTGCTCGAGCGCCGCGCGGGCCACCTCGATACGGTGCTGCTGCTCGGCCAGCTCAGCCAGCTTGTGCTCGATCATCTCCCGCCGGCCCTGCCGCTCGCCCGCGAGGAACCGCCCGATCTCCGCCAGCGAAAATCCGATCTCGCGGAAGAAGAGGATCGTGGTGACGTCCCTGGCCGCCGACGCGGCGTAGCGGCGTCGTCCCGACGCCCGTGCCTCCGGCCGCACCAAGCCGAGTTCGTCGTAGTAGCGCAGCGCGCTCGTCGGCACACCGGTGCGTTCGGACAGCTCACCGATGGACAACGACGGCGGGGTGCGCTCGGTAGCGGACATTGACTTCAAGCGTACTCGAAGTGCTTGGCTCACCCCATGAAGATCAAGGAGAGGGTGCTGGGCCGCATCCTGCGATGGTGGGGTCCTCGTGGTGGGCTGGCGCAGTTCCACCAGCCGACCGGAGCGGTGGGGCATGTCGCCGGCTGGATCATGGGCCGACGCTCATCGAACGTGGCGCGCAACCGCTGGGCAGTGCGGCTTCTCGACGTCCAGCCGACCGACCGCGTCATCGAACTCGGCTGCGGTCCGGGCGTGGCCATCGCCGCTCTCGCCACCCGAGCGTCCCGGGGATTGGTCGTCGGCGTCGACCATTCGCAAGTCATGATCCGCCAGGCCCGCCACCGCAACAGGCCCGCCATCAGGACCGGACGAGTACACCTGGTGCACACTCCGGTCGAGAACCTGTCGATCAGCGAAGGGCCATTCGACGCCGCGCTGGCGGTCAACACGGTAGGCATGTGGCCCGAGCCGACCGCCCGGCTCCGCGAACTGGCCCGGCTGTTGCGGCCCGGTGGGCGCATCGCCCTGGTCTCCCAGCCCCGCTGTCCCGGTGCCACCGCGGCCACTTCGGCGGCGGCCGCCCAGGAGCTGGCAGGCCGGCTGACCGAGGCTGGGTTCGAACGCCTCCGCACCGAGATGCTCGACCTCGACCCGCCGGCGACGTGCGTCATCGGGTACGTGGCACCTGCCTGAGGCCGATAAAGAAGTGGCGCCGGGCGGGCGGGAGCTTGTAGCTTGCTCCCGTCCGTGACACCGCCCGAGGAGGTGAGACCCATGACCGCTGGATCGACGTGGGTGCTCCCCCTTGCTGTCACGGCAGGCGATTGACGTAGGTGTCGCCGGGAGCGCCGCCAGGCACTCCCGAAAGGCACCACCATGGATTTCGATGTCGTCATCGCCGGCTGCGGGCCCACCGGCGCGATGCTGGCCGCCGAACTGCGGCTGCACGAGGTGCGGGTTCTCGTTCTCGACAAGGAAACCGAACCCAAGTCGTTCGTCCGCATCGTCGGCCTGCATGCCCGCAGTCTCGAACTGATGGCCATGCGCGGCTTGCTGGACCGCTTGCTCGAACACGGCAGGCAGCGTCCGGCGGGCGGCATCTTCGCCGCCATCGACAAACCCGCTCCCCAGGACCTGGACACCGCGCACGCGTATCTGCTGGGCATCCCGCAGCCGGTCATCGAGCGCCTGCTGGAAGAACACGCGGCCGAGCTGGGCGCTCAGGTCCGGCGCGGTCACGCGGTCACCGGCTTCGAGCAGGACGACGCTGGCGTGACCGTCGAGCTGGACGATGGGCAACGGCTGCGTACGCGCTATCTCGTCGGCTGCGACGGCGGGCGCAGCAGGGTCCGCAAACTGCTCGGCGTCGGATTTCCCGGCGAGCCCTCACGGACCGACACGCTGATGGGCGAAATGGAAGTGAGCGCGCCGCAAGCGGAGATCGCCGCCAAGGTCGCCGAGGTCCAGGAGATCCACAAACCGTTCTGGCTCAGGCCTTTCGGCGGCGGAAGCTACAGCGTCGTCGTTCCGGCGAAAGGAGTCAGTACGGAACCGCCGACTCTCGCGGATTTCCAAGACCGGCTGCGCGCCCTCGCCGGAACCGATTTCGGCGTGCACTCGCCGCGCTGGCTGTCCCGTTTCGGGGACGCCACCCGGCTGGCCGAACGGTATCGGGTCGGACGGGTGCTGCTGGCGGGCGACGCCGCGCACATCCACCCGCCGACCGGCGGTCAAGGCCTCAACCTCGGCGTCCAGGACGCGGTCAACCTTGGCTGGAAACTGGCGGCACAAATCCGCGGGTGGGCTCCGGAAGGTCTGCTGGACACCTACCAGGCCGAACGTCATCCGGTCGCCGCGGACGTGCTCGACAACACCCGTGCCCAGATGGCTTTGCTGTCCACCGAACCGGGCGCGCAAGCGGTGCGCAGGCTGCTCACCGAGCTGATGGACTTCGACGAGGTGAACCGCCATCTGATCGCGAAGATCGCCGCGCTCGACCTCCGCTACGACTTCGGCGAAGGCCCCGACCTGCTCGGCCGCCGTCTTCGCGACATCGACGTGAAAACGGGCCGCCTCTACGACCTGCTGCGCCGTGGCCGCGGCCTGCTGCTCGACCGCACCGAACGCCTGACCACCGGCGGCTGGTCGGACCGGGTCGATCACCTCGCGGACCCCACCGCGGCGATCGACGTTCCGTGCCTCCTGCTCCGTCCCGACGGTCACGTCGCCTGGATCGGTGACACGCAGTCCGGACTGGACGACCATCTCGCGCGCTGGTTCGGCGAATGATTGACTTCCGCCGGAGGTGGTGGCGATGAGCGTGGCCGAGGTGATGGCCGAACTGGCCGATCTCGAGGACCCGAGAGCCCGCGCGGTCAACGAGAAGCACGGCGACGACCACGGCGTGAATCTCAGCAAGCTGCGCGCGGTCGCGAAACGGCTGAAAACCCAGCAGGACCTCGCGAAGGAGCTGTGGGCGACCGGTGACACCGCGGCGCGGCTGCTGGCGTTGCTGATCTGCCGTCCGAAGGCGTTCGAGCGCGACGAGCTGGACACGATGCTGCGCGAGGCACGCACACCCAAGGTGCATGACTGGCTCGTGAACTACGTCGTCAAGAAAAGCCCGCACGCCGAAGAGCTGCGCGTGGCCTGGTTCGCGGACGCGGATCCGGTGGTCGCGAGCGCGGGCTGGGCGTTGACGACCGAACGCGTCGCCAAGAAGCCGGAAGGTCTCGACCTCGCGGGCCTGCTCGACGTCATCGAGGCCGAGATGAAGGACGCGCCGGACCGGCTGCAGTGGGCGATGAACCATTGCCTGGCCCAGATCGGGATCGAGCACGCGGAGCTGCGCGCCCGCGCGCTCGAGATCGGCGAGCGGCTGCAGGTGCTCAAGGATTATCCGACGCCGCCGGGCTGCACTTCGCCGTTCGCGCCGATCTGGATCACCGAGATGGTGCGGCGCCAAGAGGTCACCGGATAGGGGGAACTCCCCGCCCCCTTCAACATATAGCGCACCCCGGGGCTTGCGGCAAGCCCCGGGGCATGTTCCACAATTGCCCGGTCCAAGGCTATGACCTGGGGAAACGGGGATTCGAAAAGTGCGTGTGCTGTTGTCGACATGGGGATCACGCGGGGACGTCGAGCCGCTGGCGGGGCTCGCGGTGGCGTTGCGGGGGCTGGGCGCCGAGGCCTCGGTGGCCGCGCCGCCCGACGACGATTTCGTCGAGCTGCTCGGGCGGGCCGGGGTCCCGCTGGTGCCGCTCGGGCCGTCGGTGAAGTCGGTGGTGTCCGGGGAGAAGCCGCCGACCGCGAAGGACGCGTTCTGGCTCGCGCCCGAGCTGGTCAGGGCGCGGTTCGAGGTGCTCGGCAAGGCGGCCGAGGGATGCGATCTGATGATGGGCTCCGGCCTGATGCCCGCGGGGGTGCGGGACGTGGCCGAACATCTGGGAATTCCTTACGTGTACGCGTGTTTCCAGATCTTCGGGCTGCCTTCGCGGCACTTCCGGCCGGGTCAGCGGCCAGGCACGCCGTCGTCCGAGGACGAGACGGACAGCGAAGTGCTGTGGAAGCAGGACGCCGAACGCGTCAACGGCCTGTACGGCGAGGCGCTCAACGCCGGGCGGGCGAAGCTCGGCATGCCGCCGGTGGACAACGTGCGTGATCACGTCTTCACCGACCGGCCGCTGCTGGCCGCCGATCCGACGTTGTGCCCGTCGGAGGGCATGACGAATTACGACGACCTTGTCCAAACCGGAGCGTGGCTGCTGCCCGACGAGCGGCCGCTCCCGGACGACCTGACCGCGTTCCTGGACGCGGGCGCTCCGCCGGTCTACGTCGGCTTCGGCAGCATGGCGGCGCACGCGCCGTCGGACATCGCGCGGGTGGCGACCGAGTCGATCCGCGCGCAGGGGCACCGGGTGCTGCTCGGCAGCGGCTGGGCCGGGCTGGGACTGGTCGACGACGCCGACGACTGCTTCGCCATCGGCGAGGTCAATCAGCAGGCGTTGTTCCGGCGGGTGGCCGCGGTCGTGCACCACGGCGGCGCGGGCACCACGACGACGGCCGCCGGGGCCGGTGCGCCGCAGGTGATCATGCCGCGCATCGCCGACCAGCCGTACTGGGCCTCCCGGGTCGCCGACCTGGGAATCGGGGTGGCGCATATGGACTCGACGGCGACCGTCGAGTCACTGACCGCCGCGCTCACTCAGGTACTCACCCCCGAAACGCGGGCGCGGGCGAGTGAAGTGGCGGGCATGATCCGGACGGACGGCGCGACCGTCGCCGCGAAGATGCTGCTCGAGCGCTAGGAAACGGGCTGCGGCTGTTTGGTGTGGTCGCGCCGGGGCAGCAGGACCGGCGTGATCAGGCAGAGCACGCCCGCGGCCGCGAGCGCGATCCGGGGGCTGGTGGCGGTGGCCAGCAGCCCCCACAGCGCGGTCAGCGCCGCGATGGTCGCGCTGGAGCTGATCGACCACGCCGAGAGCATCCGCGCGACGCGGCCCGTCTCGGTGCTGGCGAGGCGGTACGTGGTCATCACCGGGTTGAACAGGCTGATGCACAGGATCAAGCCCAGCTCGACGACCATCACGATCACCAGTCCCGGCAGTCCGGGCCGGATGAAGACCAGGCCGATCAGCCAGCACGCGCGCAGTGTCCCAGCGACGAGCAGGACCCGGTGCTGGCCGAATCGCGTGACGAGCTTGCGGGCCAGCCGCGAACCGATGAGCCCGCCGGCACAAGGCACCGCGAACGCGAGGCCGTACTGCCACGGCTCGAACCCGAGCTGGCCGAGCATGAGCACGGCGAGCAGCGGTTCGGTCGCCATGATCAGGCCGTTGACGAGCATCGTGTTGAGGAAAAGCTTGCGCAGCACCGGGTTTTCCAGGATGTAGCGCCACCCGTCGAGCAGGTCACTGGCGCGCGGCCTGGCCTTGTCCACGCGCTCGGGGCGCAGCTCGGTGCCACCGATCGCGCGGATGCCCAACGCCGACAGCAGGTAGCTGCACGCGTCGGCCAGCACGGTCGTGACCGGGCCGAACAGGCCGATCGCGGCTCCGCCGAGCGGTGGGCCGAGCGCGACGGAGCTCCAGGTCGTCGACTCGAACCGGGCATTAGCGACCAGCAGATCCTCTTGCGGCACAAGCGTTTTCAGGTAGGCGCCGCTCGCGGAGGTGAACGCGATCTTGGCGGCGGCCACGAGCACCGACACCACCAGCAGCTGCACGAAACTGAGCCACCCGAACGCGAACGCCAGGGGGATGCTCAGCAGCGCGGCGAACCGGATCAGGTCCATCGCGATCATCACCGGCCGCTTGCGCCGGAACTCCACCCACGGCCCGAGCGGGACGGCGAGCACCGCCCCGGCCGCCAGCCCGGCGGCCGACAGCACCGACACCGCGGCCGGTCCCACGTGCAGCACCATGATCGCCAGCACCGAAAACGCGCCGAAGCCCAGTCCGGACCCGTAGGAACTGACCGCGTACGCGGCCCAGAGCCAGCCGAACTTCCGCCCCAAAGATCGCCGCCCCATCGCATGATCCAAGCAGATCTACCCGGCCCCGGCGCGACTTTGCCAAAGTGGCAAACCGATTTGGCGGAATCGCAATCCCGCGCGCACTGTGGACGGTATGGATCAGGAATTCTGGGATGAGATGTACCGCGAGCGGCGCTGGAGCGGCCGCCCGAACGGCGCGCTGTGCGTCGAGGTCGAGGACATGAAGCCGGGCAAGGCGCTGGATCTCGGCTGCGGTGAGGGCGGCGACGCGATCTGGCTCGCGGGCAAGGGCTGGAAGGTGACCGCGATCGACATCTCCCCGGTGGCGCTCGCCCGTGCGGCCGAGGCGGCGGGCCCCGCCTCCGGGATCGACTGGCAGCAGACCGATCCGAGGGTCTCCCCGCCACCGAGCCGGAGCTTCGATCTCGTGTCCGCGCAGTACTTTCCCGTGCTGCACGAAGAAGACCACGCCACGCTGCGCGGTGTGCTCGACGCCGTCGCGCCTGGCGGCACGCTGCTCGTGGTCAGCCACCTCATCGAAGGCTCGCCGCCCGAAGGCTGGTCCGGTCCCGACCCGAGCGAGTTCTACCAGCCGTCCGAGATCGCGGAGCTGCTCGACGACGACTGGGTGATCGAGCGCCACGAGAACCGCGCGCGCGTCGACGTCCCGCACGACAACCCGCATCACGCCGACATCGTGCTGCGGGCCCGCCGCCTACGCTGAGAGCCGGGTCAGCCAGTCCCGTGCTTCGGCGGCCCGCCGGAGCACGGAGACATGCCCGTCGCCGGGCGAAGACCAGAATTCCGCCGAGGGACACCGTTTCGCGAGCCACGCGCTGTGCGAGTGGGGCACCACCCGGTCGTCCTCACCGTGCACCAGCAGCACCGGAGCGGTGACCTCGGCGGGATCGAACCCCCACGCGCCCACGAACGCCAGATCGTCGTCGATCAGCGCACTGGTGCCCGCCGCGAGCGCGGGCCCGACCACCTCGCCGACCCACGCCCAGTCCCCCGCCAGCGCGGCATGGTCGGCCTCGGTGAACATCGCCGGGTCGTAGGCGCCTTCGGCCTCGAACCGCTCCTTCGCCGCGCGGCCCTCGACGGCAGCACGCAACCCGTCCGCGCCGGACGCGTTCATGCCCGCGTACCAATCGAGCCCCTCGGCGTCGAACGGCGCGAGCCCGGACAGGCTCACCACACCCACCACCCGGTCCGGCAGCAACGCCCCACACGCGAGCGCGTGCGGACCTCCACCCGAATGGCCCATCACGGCGAACCGCTCGATCCCGAACGCGTCGGCCACGGCGGCGACACACTCCGCCACCGACGCCACGTCCCGCTCGGGCACCGCGGTCGACCCGCCGTATCCGGGCCGGTCGAACGAGACCCAGCGGACTTCCTCGGTGAACAGCGGCCTCGGCGGGGCGCCGATGTTCGGCGTGCCGTGGTGCCAGAACACGGCCAACCCGTCCCCGCCGGTGTCGTAAGCGTGCAGTGCGCGGCCGTCCGGCAAGGTCAAGTCGGTCTCGATCACCCGGCCGAGCTTAGCTCCTTCGGCTCTTGACCTTGGACGGGAAATCCGCTGACGTTACGTTCGAGTATTTTCCCCTCAGCGCCGAGAGGACCACCCATGTCCGCACGCCTGTCCGCGGTACTCGCCGCCCTTCTGCTTCTAGCCGGGATCGCCACTCCGGCGACCGCGGCCACGCGCACGTACAGCGAGTACGTCGCGCTGGGCGATTCCTGGACGGCGGACGTCGTCCTCGTGCCACTGCCCACGACCGAGTACGTGCCGTTCGGCTGCGCGCAATCGGCGAGGGACTACCCCAAGCAGGTCGCCGCGGCGCTCGGCGTGCCGAAGTTCTTCGACGCCAGCTGCGGCGGCGCGACCACCGACGACTTCGCCAACCCGCAGAGCGGGCTCCCGCTGGGTGGCACCAACGCTCCGCAGTTCTCCCAGCTCACCGAGTCCACCGACCTGGTGACCGTCGGCATCGGCGGCAACGACGCCGGGCTCGCCGGCGCAGTCAGCGGCTGCATCAACCTGCTGCCCGCCCCGCTCGGCGTGCCCTGCAAGCCGAAGTGGGTCAGCGGCGGCGTCGACCGGATGTCGGAGAACATCAAGGCGGCCAAGCAAAAGGTGATCAACGCGGTCACCCAGATCAAGCAGCGCTCCCCGCACGCGCGGATCCTGCTCGTCGACTACCTGGCGGGCATCCCGCAGACGGGCGGCTGCTGGCCGTTCCAGCCGGTGCTGGACAGCGACATGGAATGGCTCGGCGCCAAGCTCCGTGAACTCAACGCGGCCGTCAAGAGCGCGGCGACGGCCACCGGCGTCGAGTTCGTCGACACGCACAGCCAGACCATCGGCCACGACGTGTGCACCAGCCCGCTCACCCGCTACGTCGAAGGCCTGCTCCCGATCTCGGCGAACGGCCTCGCCATCGCGGTCCCGTTCCACCCGAACTCGGCGGGCGGCGACGCGCAGACCCGCGTCGTGCTGTCGAAGATCCGCGGCTGACGTGAGAAACCCTCTGCTCTGGGGGCTCCCCGGAGCAGAGGGTTTCGTTTCGTTGTGTCTAGCAAGGCCTGATGGCCACCACGGGCGTCCAGTCCCAATAGCCGTTGGAATGGTGAGGCGGGGGCGTCACGTAACGCGTGCCGTCGGCGTTGTAGATCACCGCACGCACTCCGCCTGACTGATTGTTGTCCCACGACCCGATTCCAGACCATGGCATGGTCCAGACGCCGCAGTCGCGCATGGGAACCATCCTTCCCGTGTAGTGCGGCCCGGTCCAGACGCAGAAGTTCTCATATGGGCATGACTCCTGCGTCGAGGCGTTCGCGGCGCCGCCTGGCGCGGCCACCACCACCGAGAGCACCATCGCGAGCATGATCCCCAACTGACTGGCAAAACGTTTCATCTCTGACTCCCTCCTTGCGGTCGAAACCCAGGTCTAGCCCGGATGGCTTGTTCGGTGTCGGGACCTCGGTGCCGAACGCCGAAGTCCGAACAACCGGCCTCGCCAGGCTGCGCCGGTCGGGGACGACCGGAATACTGGGCGGCCATGGGCAGATTGCTGGAAGGCAAGACCGCGATCGTCTACGGCGCCGGCGGGCCGATCGGCGGCGCGGTGGCCACCGCCTTCGCCAGGGACGGCGCGCAGGTCTTCCTCGCCGGGCGGACCAAGTCCAAGCTGGACGCGCTGGCGCAGAAGATCGGCGCCGCCGTCACCGAGCTGGACGCGCTCGACCAGCTGGCGGTCACCACGTTCGTCGACTCCGTGGTCGCGCGGACAGGGCGGGTGGACATCTCGGTCAACGTCATCTCCTACGGCGACGTGCAGAAGCCGTTGGCCGAGCTCACCGTCGAGGAGTTCCTCCAGCCGATCACCACCGCCATGCGCACGCATTTCCTGACCACCAGCGCGGCCGCGCGGCACATGGTCGCGCAGGGGTCGGGGGTGGTGCTGGCGTTCGGCGGGTCGGGGCCGCAGACCGTGCCGGGCCTGGGCGGGTTCAAGGTCGCGCTGGACGCGCTCGAGGGGCTGCGGCGGCAGTTCGCGGCCGAGCTCGGGCCGCACGGGATCAGGGTGGTCACGCTGAAGACCGGCGGGGTACCGGAAAGCATCCCGGAGTCGTTCGGCGAGCGCGGCGAAATCGAAAGCATGATCCGCGGGTCGACGCTTTTGGGTAAGGCGGCTACTTTGGCCGATGTCGGGAATGTCGCGTCGTTCGTCGCTTCGGATCAGGCGCGGACGATGACCAGTTCCGCGGTCAACATCTCGTGCGGGGCGATCGTGGACATCTAGGGCTGATCGGGTATTCGTTCCCCTCGCTCAGTGTTCCCCTAACCGGAAATCGTTGGGCCGGTCAGGTGTTACCTTCCCGGACCGGTTGACCGTGCCCGGCGCGCCCATTTAGGAAATGGGAGGTTGTCCGTCCTTTGGGGAGGTAGGGAATGTCCGCTCTCAGACCCGTGCTCGCGACCGCGGGCGTGCTCGCCGGATTACTGGTGGCAGCGCCCGCATCGGCGGCGGCGCCGGTGATCCAGGTGGTCAGCCGCACGCAGGCGGCCGAGGGTAACGACAGTTCTTCGGATCCGGCCACGAGCGCGGACGGCCGGTATGTGGTTTTCGCGTCCTACGCGACCAACTTCATTCCGGGGAATACGAACGGAAGTCAAGGTATATACGTCAAGGACACCGTCTCCGGTGTTATATCCCATGCCTCGGCGGCGGCCAATGGCACGCAGGCCGACGCGGATTCCGAAGGCCCCAGCATCAGCGCGGACGGCCGGTACGTCGCATTTTCCTCACTCGCGGCGAACCTGGTGCCGGGCGACACCAACGGCGCGCGCGACATTTTCGTCAAAGACATCCGGACCGGCGCGATCGTCAAGGCCAGCACCGCGGCGAGCGATTTCGCGACGATCAGCGCGGACGGCAAGCACGTGAGCTTCCGGTCGGGGACGAACGCGTACGTCAAGAACCTCGACACCGGCGAACTCAAGCTCATCGTCGCCACCGCGCCCGCCACGCCGTACCCGCTCAGCGCCGACGGCCGGTTCGCCGTGTTCACGACCACCGGCGCGCTCGTCGCGGGCGACACGAACGGCAAGTCCGACGTCTACCTCAAGGATCTGCAGACCGGCACGCTGACCAGGATCAGCACCACCGCGACCGGCGGGCAAAGCACGGGTGGCGCCACGGCACCCGCGATCAGCGCCGACGGCCGGTTCGCCGCCTTCGAGTCGGCGGCCGCCGACCTGGTGCCCGCCGACACCAACGGCGCGTCCGACGTGTTCGTCAAGGACCTGGCGAAGGGCACGATCCGCATCGGCGCGGTGGCCGCCAACGGCGCCACGACGGAGCCGAAGCTCAGCGCCGACGGCCGCTACCTCGCGTTCGCGTCCAGCGCGACGAACCTGGTGCCCGGGGACACCAACGGCGTGAGCGACGTCTTCGTCAAGGATCTGAGCAAGGACACGGTCATCCGCACCAGCGTGGCGGCCGGCGGCGCGCAGGCCGACGAAGGCAGCGACAACGTCGACCTGAGCGGCAACGGCCGGGTGACCGTCTTCCGTTCGGAGGCGGCGAACCTGGTCCCGGCCGACGGCAACCACGTCGCCGACATCTTCTCGGCGCCGGCCTTGAAACCGGGCGCCGACCCGTACGCCGACGCGATCGCCGCGGGCACCACGGTCGGCCTGTCGAACGGCGCCAACGCGCTCGGCGCCCCGGACGGCAAGCTCGCCGGCGTCACCGGCCTGCTCGGCGGGCGGCTCGTGCTCGACATGGGCGAGGACGAGGAAGGCACCGGCGATCTGGCGGTCTACTACGGCGGGCTCAACCTCGGGTTGCTGACCTCGCTCGATTTCCTTGACGCGCAAGGAAAAACCGTCGGCTCCGGCCAGCTGAAGCTGATCGACCTCGGCGCGGGCACACACGTCGCCAAGGTGCCCCACAGCGGCGCGCCGTACCGCTACGTCCGCATCAACACGGGCCTGCTGCAGGTGTTCAGCCTCGACGCCGTCGAAGCCGCAGGTTAAGCGGGGTCGTGCGCGTTGCGGGCGGTTAGAACCGCCCGCAACGCGCACGAGCCTTTCAGCCCAGGTAGACCTCGAGGAGCTTGTGGAGGTGGGCGTCGGCGTCGTCGAGCGGGCGCGTCGACTTGGTGCTGCGGCTCTGGATGATCGCGCCTTCGATGGCGCTCACGATGAAGGTGGCCATCGAGGGCGCCGACGCCTCGTCCATGCCTGCTCCGGTCAGCGCGGCCGTGAGGCGGCGCTGCCATTCCTCGAAAACCGTGGCCGCGGCCGTCTGCTCGGCCAGCGCGGCGGCCACGACCGGGCAGCCGAAGCGGTAGTCGCTGGCGTCGAGGGTGCGTTTCCACCAGCGGACCAGGGTGGCGATCAGTGCGGATGGCGAGTCGGCCCGTGCCTCGATCAGGGCGCTCATCTGCTCGCCTGCCGAGAGCGTCGCGTGCTCGATCAGCTCGGTCTTGCCGCCGGGAAAGTGCTGGTAAATCGAGCCGCGCGCGGTTTTGCTGTGGGTGAGCAGCTCGGTGAGGCCGGTGCCGTGCACGCCGTGCTCACGGATGAGCGTGATGGCGCTTTCGATCAGGCGCTCGCGTGGTCCGGCGGTCATCCACATCTCCTCATGCTCTAGACCGGTCAGTCTAGATGTGCCATCGTACCCATAGACCGATCGATCTACGGGAGCACTCGTGAGCACAGCCAAGAGCGCCTGCATCCTCTGCGAATGCAACTGCGGCATCGAGGTCACGCTGGACGGACGCAGGCTGGCGAAGATCAGCGGCGACAAGGAGCACCCGGCGTCGGCGGGCTACACCTGCGAGAAGGCGCTGCGGCTCGATCGCTATCAGAACGGCCGCGACCGCCTGACCTCCCCGCTGCGCCGCCGCCCCGACGGGTCGTACGAGGAGATCGACTGGGACACGGCGATCACCGAGATCGCGCGGCGCCTCGAGGTCATCCGTGACGCGCACGGTGGCGACAAGATCTTCTTCTACGGCGGTGGCGGGCAGGGCAACCATCTCGGCACCACGTACAACCGCGCGTTCCAGGCCGCGGTCGGCGCGCGATACTACTCGAACGCGCTCGCGCAGGAGAAGACCGGCGAGATGTGGGTGGACGGGAAGCTCTACGGCGGCCACACGAAAGGCGACTTCGAGCACGCCGAAGTGGTCGTGTTCGTCGGGAAGAACCCGTGGCAGTCGCACAGTTTCCCGCGTGCCAGGCCGACTTTGCGCCAGATCTCGGCCGATCCGGGCCGCAGCATGGTCGTGATCGACCCCAAGCGCACCGAGACGGCCGACCTCGCCGACTTCCACCTCCAGGTCAAGCCGGGCACGGACGCCTGGTGTCTCGCCGCGATCCTCGGCGTGCTCGTGCAGGAAGACCTGGTCGACAAGGCGTTCCTGGCCGAGCACACCACCGGAGCGGACGCCGTGCTCGCCGAACTGTCCGATGTGGACGTTCCGGCGTTCGCGGACGCGTGCGGGGTGCCCGAGTCACAGCTCCGGGCGGCCGCGCGGCGCATCGGCGCGGCGTCGAGCGTGTGCACCTACGAGGATCTCGGCATCCAGCAGAGCATCCACAGCACGCTCTGCTCGTACTTGAACAAGCTCCAGTGGATCCTCACCGGCAACTTCGGCAAGCCGGGCGCGATGTACCTGCACTCGTCGTTCGTGCCGCTCGCCGGTTCGAACACCTCGGCCGCCGCCAAGCCGAGCCGCGTCACGCCGGTCACCGGCGCGCGGATCATCGCCGGGCTGGTGCCGTGCAACTCGATCGCCGAGGAGATCCTCACCGATCACCCGGACCGCTTCCGCGCGATGTGGCTCGACAGCGTCAACCCGGCGCACTCGCTGGCCGACTCGCCGACGTTCCGCCGCGCGCTCGACGCGCTGGACCTGGTCGTCGTCGTGGACGTCGCGTTCACCGAGACCGCGCGGCACGCCGACTACGTGCTGCCCGCGGCGAGCCAGTTCGAGAAGTGCGAGGCGACGTTCTTCAACGTCGAGTTCCCGCACAACGCCTTCCAGCTCCGCGCGCCGCTGTTCGACCCGCTGCCGGGAACCCTGCCCGAGCCGGAGATCTACGCCCGGCTCATGCGCGAACTCGGCACCGTCGCCGAAGCCACGCTCGACCGGCTGCGCGCGGCCGGGCGTGAGGACTTCGCCCAGGCGTTCTTCACCGAGGTCGCCGCCGACCCGCGCCTCATGGGCCTCGCGCCGTACGTGCTGTACGAAACGCTCGGCCCGGAGCTACCCGCGGGCATGTCCGGCGCGGCCTCGCTCTGGGGCGCCGCGCACCTCTGCGCCCAGGCGAACCCGGATTCCGTGCGACGCGCTGGCTTCACCGGCGACGGCCTCGAACCCGGTGAGAAGCTGTTCGAGGCCGTGCTCACCCGACGCTCCGGCGTGACCTTCACCGTCGACGAGTGGGAGCACGTCTGGAACTACGTGCGCCGCGAAGACCGCCGCTTCACCATCGCGCTGCCCGAACTCCTCGCGGAGCTGCGCGCGCTGAGCGGCGAGCACCCCGGCAAGACCAGCGCCGAGTTCCCGTTCGTGCTCTCGGCAGGCGAACGCCGCGCCTTCACCGCGAACACCATCTTCCGCGACCCCCGCTGGCGCCGCCGCGACACCGACGGCGCGCTGTTCATCAGCCCGGCCGACGCGGACCGCCTCGGCATCGCGACGGGTGACCACGTCACCCTCACCACCGCCCGCGGCAGCATCGACACCCCGGTCGCCGTCAACGACCGCATGCAGCAGGGGCACCTCTCCCTGCCGAACGGCATGGGCGTCGACTACCCGGCGGACGGCGCCGATCCCGTGCACGGCGCCAGGACCACGACCGGTGTCGCACCGAACGAGCTGACCGACCTCGACTGGCGCGATCCGTTCGCGGGCACTCCCTGGCACAAACACGTGCCTGCCAAGCTGGAGCCCGTGCGAAGGTGAGCCGACGAGCTTGGCCTCGTCCACGGCGGACACCGTGAACTTGGCCAGTTCGATCACCATGATCACCACGCTAGAACACCGCACCGACAGTTTTCAGTGAGCGCACGCGCGTACCTTGTCCCCCATGCCGCCACGCACAACCTACCGCCACGGTGACCTGCGGCGCGCGCTGCTGGAGGCGGGCACGGCGATGGCGCGCGAAGGCGGCCCCGAGGCGGTCGTCCTGCGCGAAGCCACTCGCCGCGCCGGCGTCGCACCCAACGCGGCATACCGGCATTTCGCCGACCGCCAGGCCCTGCTCGCGGCCGTCTGCGCGGTCGCGCAGACCCAGGTCGCCATCGCGATGGAGACCGAGCAGAGCACCCTCCCGCCTGCCGCCGACCACGCCGAGGCAGCCCGTGCCCGGCTGCGCGCGATCGGCGTCGGCTACCTCCGCTTCGCCCAGTCGGAGCCGGAGCTGTTCCGCACCGCCTTCTCGGTCCCGCTCGACATGACCGACGCCGCCGCGCCCAACCGCGCGGGCCCGAGTGGCCTGACCCCGTTCCAGCTGCTTTCGTCCGCGCTCGACGGCCTGGTCGAGGCCGGGGTGCTGTCCCGGGAACGCAGGCATGGCGCCGAATTCCTCGCGTGGTCCGCCGTGCACGGCCTGGCAACGCTGGAAACCCAAGGCCCGCTGCGCATGCTCGGTGACGAATTCCGAGAGGCGATCGGGCAGCGCGTTCTGGACATGATCGAGAACGGCCTGTAACCGGCTCAGGCGCGGTAGGCCTTCCACTGGTCCTTCATGCGGTCGATCTGCCCGTCGGAGAACCGGTTCAGGCAGGCGTCGTCGCTGTAGTCCATGTAGTTGTGGATCGGGTCCAGACCAGGCTTGTCGCAGGTGTCGCGCCCCTTGGGACAACCAGTGGCGGCGCTGCGCTCATAAGGCGTGTCGTCGACGTAGTCACCCGGAGCCTTGCAGCCGCCTTGGAAGGTGTGCAGCAGCCCCATCCAGTGGCCGACCTCGTGCGTCGCGGTCTTGCCGAGGTCGAACGGGGCGACGCCGCCCGGCAGCGTGTTGTACGCCAGCACCACGCCGTCCTTGCGTGGCCTGGCGGTGTACTCCCACGGGAACGTCGCCCAGCCGAGGATGCGGGACTCGGGTTTGGCCGTGTACAGGTTGAGCGCGCCGGCGCCGCCGCGGCGCAGTCCCTGCTTCATGGCCAGCTCGGTCGAGGAGTCCGGCTTGACGCCGAACCAGTCGGCGTCGTCGGTGCGGTCGACGCTCTTGAGGTCGAACTTGAAGCCGGTGCCGCCGAAGTCCTTGTTGAGCACGGCGATCTGCTTGCCGATGTCGGCGTCGGAGACCTTGCCGTCCGGGCCGTCGGTGATCACGTGGAAGTGGACCGGGATGGTCTCGGCGACCACGCGCGGCGCGGGCGAGAGGGCGAGCCTGGCGCGAAAGTCCAGCTCGGCGACCGCCGCTTCGACGGTGCCGACGTCGTTGAGGCCGCCGTCCCGGTTCCGCGCCGCGGCCGAGTCCGGCGGGGTGACGCAGCCGTCTTCGGCCGCGCCGCCCGCGCTGTTCGGTACCGCCAGGAACGTCAACGCCAGCGCGGAGATCGCGACGACATGTGCGGGCCTCATCCGGGCACTCCCCTTCCGGTTGCTCTGTGCAACCGGAAAGGTACTCAGGCAGAGTCCCCTGCGACCCTCTGAGCGGGACACGGCCACCCCACCGTGGACGGGTTTTCGCCCGTTCAGCCCCACCAGCGCCCGCGCATGCCGTCCCTCCTCCTCAAGTAGAGGCGGCGGTCTTACCCCCAGGAAGGCCGTCGCCGTGCACTACTGTGCAGGGCCGTTCGTGGGAAAATCTTGAACAGGCATTGAATGCGCAGCTAGATGCCGCTATGCACTCCTCGGGGAGGGAAGAGGCGCGGTGACAGCCCGGTTCGGTGTGCTCGGTGAGATCGAGATCCGCTTCGATGGCGTGCCCGTCGACGCCGGTCATGCCCGGCAACGGTCGGTGCTCGCCGCACTACTGTTCGACGCGAACCGGGTGGTGTCCGCGGACACCCTGGTCGACCGGGTCTGGGGCGAGCAGCCGCCGCATCGGGCGCGCGGCACGCTGTCGAGCTACCTCACCCGGCTCCGGCAGGCGCTGCCGTCCGACGTGTCGATCACCCGGCATTCCGGAGGCTACCTGCTGACGGTCGATCCCGCCGCCGTCGATCTGCACCGGGCGCGCACGCTGCTGCGCGACGCCCGCGCGGCAGGCACCGACGATCTCGCCGAGCCGCTGCTGCGCGAGGCGCTCGGCCTGTGGCGGGGTGAGCCGTTCGCGGGGCTCGACACGCCGTGGGTCAACGGCGTGCGCGACACGCTCGACAAGGAACGGCTGGCGGCCGAGCTCGACCTCACCGACATCCGGATGCGACGCGGCGAACACGCGTCGTTGCTGCCGGAGCTTTCGGCGCGGGCCGCCGAACGCCCGCTCGACGAGCGCGTCGCCGGGCAGTACCTGCTCGCGCTGTACCGCTGCGACCGGCAGGCCGACGCGCTCGACGGGTACGAGCGGCTCCGGCGGCGGCTGGCCACCGAGTTGGGCGCGGATCCGTGCCAGGCGCTGCGGACGCTGCACCAGCGGATGCTGCGTGCCGACCCGGCGCTCGCCCCGGCAACGCGGCGGATACCGATGCCGCGTCAGCTCCCGGCGCCGCCACATTCGTTCATCGGGCGGGCGCGGGAGCTGGCCGCGCTCGGCGAGCTGCTCGAGGTCTCGGGCGCGCTGCCGATCGCGGCCGTCAACGGCGCCGGCGGCACCGGCAAGACCTGGCTCGCCGTTCACTGGGCGCACCGGCATCTCGACCGGTTCCCCGACGGCCAGCTGTACGTGAACCTGCGCGGGTTCGACCCGTCCGGCTCGGCCGTGCCGCCATCCGCGGCCATCCGGGCGTTGCTCGACGCGCTCGGCGTCGACCCGTCGGCGATACCGTCCGGTGTGGACGCCCAGGCCGCGCTGTACCGGAGTGTGCTGGCGGACAAGCGGATGCTCGTGCTGCTCGACAACGCGCGCGACGCCGCGCAAGTGCTGCCGCTGCTGCCGGGCGGCTCGCGATGCACCGTGGTCGCGACCAGCCGCAACCAGCTGACCGGGCTCGTCACCACGCACGGCGCGCGTGATCTGACGCTCGGCGTGCTCGCCGAGGCCGAGTCGCGCGAGCTGCTCACCCGGCAGCTCGGCACGGCGCGGGTGGACGCGGAACCGCTGGCTGTCAACGCTTTCGTCCGGTACTGCGCGGGACTGCCGCTGGCGCTGAGCATCGTCGCGGCACGGGCCGGGCGCCATCCGGGCTTCCCGCTCGCCGCGCTGGCCGAAGAGCTCGAAGACCGCGCGACGCGGCTCGACGCGCTCGGCTCCGGCGACCTGAACGCCGACATCCGTGCGGTGTTCTCCTGGTCGTGGCACGCGCTCGGTGCCGACGCGCTGGCCGTTTTCCCTTTGCTGGGCACGTTTCCGGCGTCGGACATCACGCCGTTCGCGGTCGCGAGCCTCGCCGGGCTGCCGCTGAGCCGGGTGCGCGGGCTGTTGCGGGAACTCGAGGCCGCGAATCTCGTCCAGCAGCACTCGCCGGGCCGCTACCGCATGCACGACCTGCTGCGGCTGTACGGGTCCGAGCAGGCAACCGCCGAGGACGCGCAGGCGGCGCTGCGGCGGGTCACCGAGTTCTACCTGCACACGGCGCACGCGGCCGACCGGCTGCTCGACCCGCACCGGCCGAGCATCGAACTCGGCCCGCTCCCGCCGGGACGCGAGCCGCAGGCGCTGCCCGACCGGGCGGCCGCGCTGCGCTGGTTCGCCGAGGAGTACGCGAATCTCGGCGCGATGCACCGGCTGGCCGTCGAGTCCGGCTGGGACGAGACCGTCTGGCTGCTGTCGCGGAAGATGGAGGCTTACCGCTGGCTGCGCGGGCACGCCGACGACAGCCTGGTCGCCTGCCGGGACGCGGTCGCGGCGACAGGGCGTCTCGGTGACCGGCGCGCCGAGGGCTGGGCGCTGGTGATGCTCGGGCACGCGCTGACCCGGTCCGGGCATCTGGACGAGGCGATCGCCACGCTCCGGAAGTCACTGTCCGTGCTGGAGACCACGGGCGACACCCAGGGCATGGCCAACGCGCACATGGCCACGGGCGACACGCTCGGCCTGCGCGGCGAGCACCTGCCCGCGCTGCGGCACACCCGGCTCGCGACCCGGCTGTTCCGCGAGCTCGGCGACGTGGTCTGGGGCGCCGCCGCGCTGACGATGGCGGCGAAATGCTGCGCGCGGCTGGGCCGGACCGACGCGGCGCGCGCGTGCTCGGAGTACGCGTTGCCGCTGCTCAGGAAGCACGACAACCAGGAAGGCGAGAGCGCGGCGCTGCTCGTGCTCGGTGATGTCGCGCCGACGAGCGGCGAGGCGATCGGCTACTACGAGCGTGCGCTCGAGGTGCTGAGCGGGCTCGGCTACACCTTCTACCTGCCGGACATCCACGCCAAGCTCGGCGAAACGCACGCCGCCGCGGGCGACATCCCACGCGCGCGGGCCTCGTGGCAGGACGCGCTCGAGTTGTACGCGGCGCAATATCGGACGGCCGACGTCCGCCGGATGCAAGACCGCCTCCAAGGGTCGTGAGTGTTCCCGACGGTTAGAACCGTTCGGAACACTCACGAGGCTTGACAACTTTTGTCCTCCCTCGAATGGCCTATGGCCGCGCGGGATTCACTGGTCTATACCAATCAGAAGGCTTCTTTACTTGGCCGCTCCGCCGCCCCTGCACCGGAGGTCCTCG
Organism: Amycolatopsis xylanica; assembly: GCF_900107045.1. GTDB lineage: Bacteria > Actinomycetota > Actinomycetes > Mycobacteriales > Pseudonocardiaceae > Amycolatopsis > Amycolatopsis xylanica. The sequence continues at coordinate 50,261 of NZ_FNON01000010.1, read as the reverse complement.
CATGTCCTTCTCCCGCAAGCTGACCGCGCTCGGTGGCCTGCTGGCCGTCGCGCTCGGCGTCGTCTCCCCCTCGGCCGAAGCCGCGCCGGGCTCACCGCTCCCCGTCGCCCCGTACGTCGACATGGGCGCTTGGCCGACTCCGCTTCTGTCCACAATGTCCGCTTCCGGCGGCGTCAAAGGCTTCACGCTCGGCTTCGTGACGTCCTGGGGTTGCAAGGCGAGCTGGTTCGGCGCCTACGACCCGCGAACCGCTTGGCAGGTCGACGAAATCGCGAAGATCAGGGCGGGCGGCGGTGACGTCAAGGTGTCGTTCGGCGGCGCGTCCGGCATCGAACTCGCGCAGGCCTGCAGCAGCGTCTCGACGCTGGCGGCGGAGTACGACGCGGTCGTCAAGGCGTACGGGCTGAAGTACATCGACCTCGACATCGAAGGCGCGGCGGTGGCCGACCCGACGTCGATCCAGCGTCGCTCGCAGGCACTGAAAATCGTGCAGCAGAACAACTCCGGGCTGAAGATCTCGCTCACCCTGCCGGTGCTGCCGAGCGGGCTCGACGCCAACGGGGTCGCGGCCGTCCAGGCGGCCAAGAACGCGGGCGTCGACCTGGACATGGTCAACGTGATGGCGATGGACTACTACCAGGGCCCCGGCGACCAGGGCGCGAAGGCGATCTCGGCGGCGAAGGCCACCCAGGCGCAGGTCAAGTCGATCTTCGGGCTGTCGGACGCGGCCGCGTGGAAGAAGGTCGGCGTGACGCCGATGCTCGGGGTGAACGACTCGCAGAACGAGATCTTCTACCAGAAGGACGCGCGGGCGCTGGTGGCGTTCGCCAAGACCGTCCACTTGGGAATGCTTTCGTTCTGGGAGGCGGGCCGCGACGCGAACGCCTGCACCGGCGCGCTCTACAAGTGCACCAACATCAGCCAGTCCAAGTACGAGTTCGCCAAGATCTTCGCCGCCTACACCGGCTAGCAAAACGGGATAAAGCGGGCTTTATCCCGGGTGCTTTCCCCGGGATAAAGCCCGCTTTATCCCGTTTTCAGGGGAGGTAGTACATGGGGTTGGGGAGCTTGACGGGGTGCTCGGCGAAGCCGCCGGTGAGGTCGCTGAACTGGTCGCCCAGGTTGAGCACGATCGTCGAGGTGCGCGAGATGTAGGCGCGGGTGCCGGACTTGTACTGGAGGGTGGTGCAGGTCAGGCCGCACGGGAGGTAGTCGGGCGCGGTCGTCTTGGGCTTGAAGAAGGCGCCCGCCGGGGCCGGGAAGCCCTCGTTCGCGAGGTTCTTCAGCGACTGCGGGCCCTGGAACTCGTTGCGGCCGGTCAGGAAGTAGACCTTCACGCCGTGCTGCGAGGCCCAGTTCGCCAGCTCCAACACCGGCTTGTTCGCGACGAACGTGCCGTTGTCGATGGCCTGCTGCTGCTTGACCGGGTCGAAGCCGAAGTCGTTGTCGGCCTCCCAGCCGTAGGTGACCTCGGAGGTGTCGTCGACGTCGAGCACGATCGCCGGGTTCTTGACGCCACGCGCCAGGCGGCGGGCGAGGTACTGCTTGGCGTCGTCGACCTGGCGCTTCGTGTCCTTCACGAAGGTGCTCGTGTCGGAGTAGTGGTGCTTGCCGGCGGCGTCGACCGTGTCACCGTAGTACGCCTTGACGTCCAGCTTGACCTGGCCGATGTTCGCGGGCTCGTGGCTGTGCGACCAGCCGCCGGTGGTGGCGATCGCGGTGGCACCGCCCGCGACCGTCGCGCCGACCGCCGCCGCGGCGGCCAGTTTGAGCAATCCCGACAAGCGGCTCATAACGTTCTCCCTACGTGCGTTGTGCGCGGCAGAGGAACGCTACCCCGGATCGGCCGATTCTGGTCAGCACCAAAGTCGCTTCTTCGCGGCCTTTCGGTTTCAGCTTGCGCCGCAACACGTCGGGGTCGACGTCGAGGCCGCGCACGAGGATCTCCAGCCTGCCGACTTCGTACTTCTTGAGCAGCGCGCGCAGGCTCTTTTCGCTGTACGGACCGTGTTCGAGTATCCGGAATGCCCGGATTCCGGTCGGCGGTTCGTCTCCGGTCAGGTACGCGATCCGGTCGTCGAGCTGCCAGAGGCCGTGCCGCGCCGCGTAGTGCCGGACGAGCCCGGCACGCACGACCGCGCCGTCGGGATCGATGAGCCATTCCCCCGGCTCGCGGCTGGGGATCTCGTCCGGTTCGGCGTCGGTGAGCGTCCACTGTGCACCGTCCGAACGCAACACGGTCGCGCGCCGCGAGACGGCCGAGTCGCCACGCCACAGGCACGCTTCCCGCACCTGGCCGTCCAGGGAGACGACCTCGACCTCGTCCGCCCACGGCGCGATGTCGAAGTCCAAGCCCGGCGCGCACTTCACCGACAGCTCGCGGCCGGGATAGGCGTCGACCAGCTCGTCGAGCGGCGGCAGGAAATCCGCCGGTTTCCACGCCCGCCTGCCCGCGGAGTCGCGGCGTGCCGGATCGGCGACGACCACGGTGTCCCTGCTGACCGGGCGCAGCGCGTCGGCACGCACCAGCCCCGGCGAAACCCCCGCCACGAAAGCATTGTGCCGAGCCATAGCGAGCCGCACTTCGTCCAAATCGGACCCAAGCGCGCGAGAAGCCACGCGGGCGATCTCGATCAGGTCGGCGCCTACGGAACACGTCACGTCATGCACGTCACGCCCGGCGAGCCGCGCCGCCCGATGCCGCGCGACCAAGGAAGCGCTCGCCTGCTGCAGCGCGTCCGAAGTGAACAGCCAGTCCACGGCGTCCAGTTTGGACACCGACTTCCGGCGCAGCACGGCCGTTTCCAGCACCGCGGCCGCATACCGCTCACCGACGAGCCGCCGCACGAAAGCGACGTCGCCGATCGGATCGGTCAGCGGCCGGGTGGCGCACTCGGCGAGTGCCGCCACCCCGGCTGCGGACTTCAGGAACCCGACATCGTCGAGTGAAAACGCATAAGCCACTTAGGACGGCCGCTTGGTCCCGGTGATCATCACGTTGTAGAACAGCTCACGCGGCAGCACCTTCGAGAGCAGCTTCTTGTCCAAAGCGGACAGCCGCAGCCACAGCCGGTACGCGAACAGCCGCCACCGCAGCGTCAGCTTCTCTTGCGGCACAGCGGCTTCGAAGGTCCGGATCGGCCAGCCCGCGAGCGCGGCCGCGAACTCCTCGGTCACCGCGCGCACGTCCTGGGCACCCGCGTCGCGGGCCTGACGCTCCAAAGTGGCCGGATCGAAGGTGTGGATGTCCACCACGGCCTCCAGCGCCGCCGCGCGCGAGGACTCGTCGAGCTCCTCCTGCGGACGCCGCCAGCCGCGCAGCACCGGCAGCTTCGTGACGTTGGTCGTCAGGAACCAGGTCAGCTGGCCGAGCTTGCGCGCGTAGGTGTCGCCGATCTTCGTCGGCTCACCGGCGAACACGAACCGCCCGCCCGGCTTGAGCACCCGCAGCACCTCGCGGAACGCCGCCGGGACGTCCGGGATATGGTGCAGCACGGCGTGCCCGACCACCAGGTCGAACGAGTCGTCCGGGTACGGGATGCGCTCGGCGTCGGCGACGCGGCCGTCGACGTCGAGGCCCAGCTTCTCGGCGTTGCGCAGCGCGACCTGCACCATGCCCGGCGAGAGGTCGGTGACCGACCCCTTCTTGATCACCCCGCCCTGCATGAGGTTCAGCAGGAAGAAGCCGGTGCCGCTGCCCAGTTCCATCGCGGTCGGGTACGGCTGGCCGTCGTCACCGGCGACGGCGTTGAACACGCCGGTCGCGTAGGAGATGCAGCGCTCGTCGTAGGAAATGGACCACTTCTCGTCGTAGGTCCCGGCTTCCCAGTCGTGGTAGAGCACGTTCGCCAGCTTGGGGTCGGCGAAGGCCGCCTTGACCTCTTCCTCGGTGGCGTGCGGGTTGGGTGCTGGATCGGTCAAAGCTACTTCCCCTCGAAAGTGGCCTTGCCTGGCCCGTTCTCGATGAACGACTTCATGCCGTTCGCCTGGTCCTCGGTCGCCCACAGCGCGGCGAACAGGGTCGCCTCCAGCTTGAGCCCGGTCGCGAGGTCGACGTCGAGCCCGCCGTCGATCGCGGCCTTGGCCGCCGCCAGCGCCACCGCGGGGCCGTTGACGAACTGCGAAGCCCACTTCAGCGCCGCCGCGTACACGTCGTCCGGCGCGACGACCTCGTCGACGATACCCAGCGAGAGCGCCTCGTCCGCCTTCACCCAGCGGCCGGTGAACACCAGGTCCTTGGCCTTGCTCGGGCCGATCAGCCGCGCGAGCCGCTGCGTGCCGCCCGCGCCGGGGATCACGCCGAGCTGGATCTCCGGCTGGCCGAGCTTGACGTTGTCGCCCGCGATCCGGCGGTCGGCAGCCAGCACCAGCTCCATGCCGCCGCCGAGCGCGTACCCGGTGATCGCCGCGACGACCGGCTTCGGGATGGCCGCGACCGCGGACACCGACGCGGTCAGCGCGGCGCCGAACTTCGCGATCTCGACGTACGACCTGGCGGCCATCTCCTTGATGTCCGCGCCACCGGCGAACGTCTTCTCGCCGCCGTAGAGGATCACGGCACGGATGTCGTCACGTGCCGCCGCCTCCCGCGCGGCGTCACCGAGCTCGGCCTGCAGCTGGTTGTTCAGCGCGTTGACCGGCGGCCGGCTCAGCCGGATCGTGCCGACGCCCGCCTCCACCTCGAGATTTACGAACTCTCCCACGCGCCATCCTCCTCATTGACCATGTGCCAGCAGGCTACCCGCCGGTAAGCAGACTACCGACGACGCGCGAAGTAGCGATCACCCGAACGCTGGAGCAGCAGATCCTGGTCGAACGTCTTCGACAGGTTCTCGCTGGTCACGACGTCTTCGATCAGCCCGGACACGACCGCGCGGCCCTCACGCAGCAGCAGCGCGTGGGTGAAGCCCGGCGGGATCTCCTCGACGTGGTGCGTCACCAGCACCATCGCGGGCGCCTCCGGGTCGAGCGCGAGCGCGGACAGCCGCGCGACCAGGTCCTCGCGGCCGCCGAGGTCGAGACCGGCGGCGGGCTCGTCGAGCAGCAGCATCTCGGGGTCGGTCATCAGCGAGCGGGCGATCAGCGCGCGCTTGCGCTCACCCTCGGACAGCGTGCCAAACGTGCGCTCCGCGAGATGGCCGATGCCCAGCGCCGCGAGCAGCTCGTCGGCGCGCTCGGTGTCGAGCGTGTCGTACACCTCACGCCAGCGGCCGAGCACCGCGTAACCCGCGCTGACCACGACGTCGCGCACCATCTCCTCACCGGGCACCCGGCCCGCGATGGCGGCCGAGGTGAACCCGATGCGCGGGCGCAGCTCGAAGATGTCGACGCGTCCCAGCTTCTCGCCGAGCAGGTGGACGCTGCCGGTGGTCGGGTGCAGCTCGGCCGCGGCGAGCCGGAGCAGGGTGGTCTTGCCCGCGCCGTTCGGCCCGAGCACCACCCAGCGCTCGTCGAGTTCGACGTTCCAGTCGAGATCGGCGAGAAGGTCGTTCTTACCGCGCCGGACGCCGACGGCGGCCATCTTCACCACGAGATCGTCAAGTTCGCTGGGCTGGATCGGCTCGCTCACGGGCCCATTGTGGCCGCAGACGCGCGCGGCGCTGCACCGGCATGCCAGTCGAGAAGAAATCGGCAGGTCGTAGGCGTCCACCACGTGGAACGGACGTTCGCGGGCTCAAGCGGAGTGTGGCAGGATCGAACCCGTGATCAAGTCCGGTGCGTGGAGGTTCCTCCCCTTCGTGGGGACCTTCTGGCGCGACCGCACGATCGATCTGGTCCTTGTCGCGTCGAGCTGTTGTACCGCCGCGCGACACGGCCGGTAACCACACTTTTCCTCCACGCCACCGCTTCAAGCCGTGTCGCGCGTGTCTTCGTGGCGTCCATCCCACGGGGAGTACCTGACGATGACCCAGTCACTGGCAGCCGCCGAACTCGAGATCCACCCGCAGCTCACCGACCCGCTGCTGCCCGACCTGCTGCACCCCTCGCGCCTGCTGTGGACGGCGCGTGAGCTGAACGACCTGACCTCCACGGTCACCACCGAGCTGACCACCAGCCTGCGCGGGCTGCTCCGCTTCGACGAGGAACGACGATGGTGGGCGCGTCTCGCGCTCACCGACGGCGTCGAGCTGTGGCTGCTGTCCTGGCTGCCAGGCCAGCACACCGAGCCGCACGACCACGGCGGCGCATCCGGCGCGTTCACCGTGCTCCAGGGCGAGCTCGGCGAGGAGTACCGCTACCCCGGCGGCCCGATCCGCCGCCGCACGCACACCGCGGGCCAGGGCATCGGCTTCGGCGCCGGCCGCGCGCACCAGGTGATCGGCATCGGCGACGAGCCGTCCGCCAGCGTCCACGCCTACTCGCCGCCCTTGGTCGCGACGCGCGAGTACGCCACACTGGCCGACGTGCCCGCCGAGATCCCGCCACTGCCCGCCCTGATCAGCCGATGAGCGCCATCGACGACGCGATCACCGCCGCGCGGTCCACTTTGGACCGTGCGGAGCCGGTCGACGCGCAGCGCCTGCAGCACGAGGGCGGGCTGATCGTGGACATCCGCCCGATCGTCAACCGGACCGAGGAGGGCGAGATCCCCGGTTCGGTGCCGATCGAGCGCATCCACCTGGAATGGCGGCTCGACCCGTCGAGCGAATGGCGCCTGCCCGAGGTGACACCGGAGCTGCCGGTCGTGGTGGTGTGCAACGAAGGCTGGGCGTCTTCGCTGGCCGCGGCCGACTTACAACGACTGGGGCTGAAGAACGCGACCGATCTCGTCGGCGGTTACCGCGCTTGGAAAGCGGCCGGGCTGCCCACCCAGGAAGGCGGGACCCCCGCGGTTCCGTGACGTCCTGCGCTGGTAAAAGCTCGTGCGCGTTGCGGGCGGTTAGAACCGCCCGCAACGCGCACGACCCTGGGTCAGGCCAGGTGCACGCGGGCCAGTTCGGCGGGGCTCGCCAGAAGCTCGTGCTTGGGCAGCACCCGGACCGTGTAACCCAAAGAGCCCGCGTAGGGCAGCCGGATCTCGGCCGCGAAGGCGCCGATGCCGTCCGGGTGCATGGCCACGGTCACCACGTCACTCAGCTCGTCGCCGTCGCCCACCTTGCCGACCACCGCTTGAACGTCCACTTCGGACAGATCGAGGCCTGCCAGGTCGATCCGGGCGCGCACCTGGACCTCGGTGCCCACCACCAGCGGCTCCTTGGCGCCGACGATCAGCTCCGAGTCGAAGATCCGCACCTGCGGCCACGAGGTGCCCAGCTTCGTGCGGTATTCCGCCAGCGAGCGCGCGCCCTTATAGCCGTCGGACGTCGCGGCCGCGACCATGCGGGCGGCGGGAACGTAGCCGGACTCGACGTATTCGCGGACCATGCGCGAGGCCTGCACACGCGGGCCCAGAGTCTCCAGGGTGTGCCAGACCATCGACATCCAGCCGCCCGGCACGCCTTCGAAATCGCGGTCGTAGAACAGCGGCGCGATCTGCTGGCCGAGCAGTTCGTACAGCGCCGCGGCTTCGAGGTCGTCGCGGCGCAGCGGGTCGGTGACGCCGTCGGCGGTCGGGATGGCCCAGCCGTTGCTGCCGTCGTAGCACTCGTCCCACCAGCCGTCGCGGATCGACAGGTTGAGCCCGCCGTTCAGCGCCGACTTCATCCCGGACGTGCCGCAGGCCTCCAGCGGCCGCACCGGGTTGTTCAGCCAGATATCGCAGCCGCGGTAGAGATACCGCGCCATCGACATGTCGTAGTCGGGCAGGAAGACGATCCGGTGGCGCACCGCGGGATCGTCGACGAACCGGACGATCTGCTGGATCAGCGCCTTGCCGCCCTCGTCGGCCGGATGCGACTTGCCCGCGACGACCACCTGGATCGGCCGTTTCTCGTCGAGCAGCAGCGCGCGCAGCCGGTCGGGGTCGCGCAGCATCAGCGTCAGCCGCTTGTACGTCGGCACCCTGCGCGCGAAGCCGACCGTCAGCACGTCCGGGTCGAACACTGTCTCGGTCCAGCCGAGTTCCAGCGGCGACGCGCCGCGCTGCAGCCAAGCCGCGCGCACACGCCGCCGCACTTCGTAGACGAGCTTCTCGCGCAGATCCCGTCGCAACGCCCACAAAGCGTCGTCGCCGACCCGCTCGCGCAGGCCACCCTCGCCGACCTCGCCGAGCAACGCGCTCAGCTCACGCGCGACCCAAGTCGGCCCGTGAACGCCGTTGGTGACCGACGAGACCGGCACCTCGTCCTCGTCGAAACCGGGCCACAGCCGGGAGAACATCCGCCGCGAGACCCGCCCGTGCAGCGCGGACACCCCGTTCGCGCGCTGCGCGAGCCGCAAGCCCATGTGGGCCATGTTGAACATGCCCGGGTTCTCTTCCGCGCCGAGCGCGAGCACGGCACGCAGCTCGACGTCCGGCACCAGCCTGCCGTCACCGAAGTACCGCTGCACCAGGTCGACCGGGAAGCGGTCGATGCCCGCGCTGACCGGGGTGTGCGTGGTGAACACCGTCCCGGCGCGCACCGCGGGCAGCACCTCGTCGAAGCCGAGCTGGTCGGCCTGGATGATCTCGCGGGCCCGCTCCAGCCCGAGGAACCCGGCATGGCCTTCGTTGGTGTGGAACACCTTCGGCTGCGGATGCCCGGTCAGCTCGCAGTACTTCCGCACCGCGCGGAACCCGCCGATGCCCGCCAGTATCTCCTGCCGGATACGGTGATCGGCGTCGCCGCCGTAGAGCCGGTCGGTGACCTTGCGCAGATCCTCGTCGTTGGCATCGGTGTCCGTGTCGAGCAGCAGCAGCGGGATCCGCCCGACGCGCGCCTTCCACACCTGCGCGTGCAGCACGCGCCCGGCAGGCATGGCGACGTCGACCAGCACCGGCCGCCCGCGCTCGGTGAGCAGCTCCAGCGGAAACGCGGTCGGGTCGATCACCGGGTAATGCTCGACCTGCCAGCCGTCGAGCGAAAGCGCCTGCCGGAAGTACCCGGCCCGGTAGAGCAGCCCGACCCCGACCATCGGCACACCCAGGTCGGACGCGGCCTTGAGGTGATCACCGGCGAGCACACCGAGCCCGCCCGAGTAGTTCGGCAGCGCCTCGGTGACGCCGAACTCCATCGAGAAGTAGGCGACGGCGTCGGGCAGCTCACCGTCCTGCTCCTGGTACCAGCGCGGCTCGGTGAGGTAGTGCTCGAGGTCCTCGATGGCCGCGCGCGAGCGCGCGAGGAAGTCCTCGTCGACGGCGAGCTTCGCCAGCCGGGACGGCGGTAGCGCGGTCAGCATGCGCAGCGGGTCGCGGATCCGGTTGAACAGCTCCGCGTCCATCGACGCGAAGAGGTCACGCGTCGGCGGATGCCAGGTCCACCGGAGGTTGGTCGCCAGCGCGCCAAGGCCCGACAAGGATTCCGGGAGGCTCGCGCGCACGGTGAAGCGTCGAACTGCTCGCATCCGGCGACCTTAGCGCTCGTGAATCTTCGGCGCTGTGACCACCGACATGGGCATTCCGTGGGCGAACCGCAAAAGCCCTGAGTATGGTGCGTCTGCCGGGTTCTGTAACGGTCTGACTGGTTGGGGAATACGAGTGAACAGGTTCGGGAAAATCGCCATGGCCCTGGCTGTGGTCCTAGTCGCGGGCACCGCCTGCAAGGACGGCGGCGGCGGGCTGGGCGTCAGCGGCGACACGCCGAAGACGAGCCCGGGAGACATCGCTGGCCTGCCCGTGACGCATTTCGAGAGCGGGCTCAAGCAGGGCGCGCCGAAACCGGATCTGCAGGTCAGGAACAACGGCAACACACCGGAGGACGAGCTCGCGATCGCCACGATCGCGGACGTCCAGGGCTACTGGACCGAGAAGCTGCCCGCCGAGTTCGGCGGCCAGAAGTTCGACCCCGTCAAGATCCTGGTCTCCTACGACTCGAAGGGCGCCGACCAGAAGACCGCGTGCGGCTCGACGAAGGGCCAGGTCAACGCCTTCTACTGCCCGCCGGACGACTCCGTCGCCTGGGACCGCGGCGGGCTGCTGAAGATGCTGAACAAGCGCTTCGGCCCGATGTCGGTGGTGACCGTGCTCGCGCACGAGTTCGGCCACGCCATCCAGTTCCGGCTCGGCCAGAAGGCGGGCGTCGGCAAGAACACCCCGACCATCGTCAAGGAGCAGCAGGCCGACTGCTTCGCGGGCGGGTACATGCGCTGGATCGCCGAGGAGAAGAGCAAGTACCTGCGGCTGTCGACCTCCGATGGCCTGAGCTCGGTGCTCGCGTCGATGTTCCTGATCCGCGACACCGCGGGCAAGAGCGCCACCGAGCAGGGCGCGCACGGCTCGGCCTTCGACCGGACCTACGCCTTCCAGACCGGCTTCGAAAAGGGCCCCAAGGAATGCGCCGGGATGAACGAGGAGAACATCAAGGCCCGGGTCACCGAGGAGCCGTTCGTCAAGGGCGACAAGGGCAAGGGCGACACCAAGTTCACCAAGGACACGGTCGCGCTGCTGAAGTCGAGCCTCGACGAGGCGTTCAAGGGCGCCGGCGTGCCCGGTCCGCAGATCGTCGACGAGGGCGCGGGCAACTGCGGCCCGAAGAGCACCCCGCCCGCGACCTACTGCGCGGACAACAACACGGTCAGCATCGACGGCGAAAAACTCAACATCCTGGCCCAGCGCATCGACCGTGAGGCCGAGTGGCAGGGCGAGGACCAGGGCGGCATGGGCGACTTCGCCGCGTTCGCCGAGGTCGCGTCGCGCTACGTGCTCGGCATCCAGAAGGGCGTCGGCGCCTCGCTCGACAACGCCAACGCGGGCCTGCGCACCGCGTGCCTGGTCGGCGCGTGGGCGAAGTTCGCCAAGAACCCGCCCCCCGGGCAGAAGCTGAAGCTCTCGGCCGGTGACCTCGACGAGGCGATCGCCGACCTGCTGCTGCCGAACAGCCTGATCTCGGCCGACGGCAACGGCGTCCGGCCGCCGAGCGGGTTCCAGCGGGTCGAGGCGCTGCGCAAGGGTTACCTCGAAGGCTCGCCGGTCTGCTCGACGCAGTTCGGCTGATCACTCACGGAAAAGCGGGCTCTCCCTCGTCAGGGAGAGCCCGCTTTCTTTGTGCCTAGTTTTCCTTCACCGCCACCAGAAGCGCAGCCCAGGCTGCTGGTGGCAGGGTTAGTGAATCGCCGACACGGTCCTTTGTGTCACGCACGCCGACACCGTCGCCGAGGTACGCGACCTCGACGCATTCGTTGTTGGCGCCGCCGCTGTAGCTGCTCTTGAACCAAACACCGGTGCTCACGGCCATCATGTGCTCGCTTCCGCCTAAGTGCCCGTCTTCGTGTGCGGCAGCGCGGAAATGAGCGCGGAGGTGTCCTCTGTGCTCAGTGCGACGTTCCGCAAACCGCCGAAGGCAAGGTTATACGGCTCAATGTCTTCCGACCGTTCCAAATAGACGCCACGGCCGAGCAGCTCGACATACCCGACATCCGGATCCGTTGGCGTGCCGTTGAAGCTCAGGATGTTGAACGGCACCCCCATCGACGCGTAGGCGCCCGCGCCGGTGGGGATCACCCGCAGCTCGACGTTCGGCAGCTCCGCGAGCTCCAGCAGACGGCCGCGCTGGCGCCGCATCACCTCGGGCCCGCCCACCTCCAGGTGGAGCACGGCCTCGGTGAGGATCGCCTCGACGCGGAGTGGATTTTGGTCGGCCAGACGGGTTTGCCGCTGGATACGCGCCTCCACACCACTGCGCGTGACCTCCTCCGGGAACGACGGGACGAACGCGCGGGCGACCGCCGCGGCGTAGTCACGGTTCTGGAAGAGGCCGGGCACGATGTCGACCTTGAACGTGCGCAGCCCGGTCGCCTCGGCCTCCAGCTGGACGTAGTCGAGCACGTCCGCGGCGAGCGCGCCCCGCTCGACACTGCCCCACCAGCCGGGAGCCTGCGCGCTTTGCGCGCTGTTGAACAGTGCCTCACGCTCGGTTTCGGGAATGCCGTAAACCAGCGCCAAGGTCATCACGTCGGCCGGCCGGATCGGCGGGGTCGCCGCCTCCAGCCTGGACTGCTTGGCCCTCGACCAGCCCGCCAGCGAGGCGGCGCCGTCCTGGGTGAACTCGGTGCGCGAACGCCATTCCCGCAGCACGCGGGCTATCCGCCGGAGCCGGACACTCGGCGACGTCGGCTCCGCCGCCTGGCCGTCGGCCATCGTTGTCTCCTGCCCATGTCCTCTGTGGATCGTCATTTTCGGCAGGGGTGAGCGTAGCCGAATGATGAACCGTCCCAGCTTCACTCTTTCGAGTGGCATTGAGAATTCTCATTGTCGAGGACGTTGCAAAAACACTGTTCGCGCAGGAGGGTGAACGGACCCGGCCGAAGAGGTGATGCCAGACATGGGCCCGATATCCGAGGAAGAGCGCCCCCACATCGAAGCGATGAAACGCGCGATGCGAGCGGGCTTCCGTGCCGTGCCGCTCGCCGACGCCCCCGTCATCCACGCGGAGCGCTGGCGGCAGGAGTCGGTCGACACGTACACGATCAGTTCGATGACCAGCGCGACGGCGGCCCGGTGGCGGGTGAACGACTACGGCGACAACGAAAAGGACCCGCTGTGGCAGACCACCGGCACGGTCGCCGAGGTGATCGTCGCCGTACTGGCGCTGCGTTAGAAGTGCGTTAGAAGAGACCAGGACTCAGCGGGCTTCCCGGCGCGGGAAAGCCCGCTGAGTCCGTTGTTCGATCAGAAGAGCGCGCTGGCCAGATTGCGGCGCGCCTTGAGCACTCGCTCGTCCGACGGGTCGAACAGCTCGAACAGCTCCACCAGGTGCGTGCGGACCCGGTTGCGGTCGTCGCCGGAGGTACGGCGCACCGCCTCGACGAGCCGGGCGAACGCGTCCTCGACCAGCTGCTCGGCGATCTCGAAGTCGGCGGCGGCGATCTGGGCGTCCAGGTCGTCCGGGTTCGCGGCGGCCCGCTCGACGGCCAACGCGTCGGCCTGCTCGGCCCTGGCGGCGAACCGGACCTGCACCAGCGCGGCCTTGGCCAGCTCGTTGGCCGGCTCGACGTCCAGGATGCGCTCGTAGGCGGCCTCGGCCGCGGCGTAGTCACCGCGCTCGAAGGCGTCCTCGGCCTCGGTGAACCGCGGGTCCTCCGGCTCCTCGACCGGCTCGGCGCCCTCTTCGGCCGCCCGGATGCCGGGGAGCTTGTCGCGCAGCACGTCGAGCAGCGAACCCAGCCACTTGCGGATCTCCGGCTCCGGCAGCGCGCCGGAGAAGGCGTCGACCGGCTGGCCGCCGCCGATGGCGACGATCGTCGGGATCGACTGCACGCCGAAGAGCTGCGCGATCCGGGGGTTGGCGTCGACGTCGACCTTCGCCAGCACCCACGCGCCGTTCGACTCGGCCGCGAGCCGCTCCAGCACCGGGCTGAGCTGCTTGCACGGGCCGCACCATTCGGCCCAGAGGTCGACGACGACCAGCTGGTTCATCGAGCGCTCGACGACGTCGGCCTGGAAGGTGGCCTCGCTGACCTCGATCACGGCGGCCGAGCTCGCCGGCGCGCCGCCCTCGCGCGGCGGCGACGGGGGCGCGGCCGCGGCAGGCTGCTGCCGCGCCGCGTCGGCACGGGCCTTGAGCGCGGACAGGTCGACCGCCCCGGATAGCGCGGCGGACACCGCCGCTGACTTGGCTGCAGATCCGCGTGGTTGTGTCACGGTTCCATCCTGGCACACGCGCGCGGGTGGGTTTCAGGGCTGGGACAGGCGATCAGCACGATGATCGAACCGACAGCGCGCATCGATGGTCGGAAACCTTCCACCCGACCGAGTGGTTGGTCGACAATTATCCCAGGTCACCGGCGAGACCCTGAAATGATCTTCGGGATGAAGAAGACCTTGAGGCGTTTCGCCTTCCTGACCGCGTCCGCGGCTGTCGTGCTCGGCTCCACCACCGGCGTCGCGGCGGCCTACGACTGGAAGTTCTACGCCAAGTACCTGAACGAGCCCGCCTGCCTGGCGGCGAGTGGCTATGTCGGCAGCGCCGACCTGGCGACGAAGTGCGTGTACACGCAGGAAGACGGCTGGTACATGTTCATCCGCTCGATCGGCAACTGAGCGAACCCGTCGCGAAGGGCTGGGCCGGTATCCCGCGGATACCGGCCCAGCCCTTTCTCATGCGTCCTTGAGGTGCGCCTCGACGCGCTCGACCTTGGCCTCCAGCTGGCCTTCGAAGCCGGGCCTGATGTCGGCCTTGAGCACGAGGCCGACGCGGGCCGAGCCGGCGCCCGCCGCTTCGACCGCGCGCTTGACGACGGCCATCACCTCGTCCCACTCGCCCTCGATGTTGGTGAACATGGCGTTGGTCGAGTTCGGCAGCCCGGACTCGCGGACGACACGCACGGCGCGCGAGACGGCTTCGCTCACGCCTCCGTCCGGGTCACCGCCGGAGGGGCTCACTGAGAATGCGACGATCATGGGGACTCCTGCACGCTGTGCTTTTTGAAAAGCAGGGGGGATTTATCCCCACCCTGCCGCACAAACGCGGTACCCGCTGGTAACTTCAGACGTCATGAGCCACCCGCTGCCGTTCGACCCGATCGCCCGCGCGGCACAGCTGTGGGAGGAGCGGATCGGTCCGTCCACCACGATGGCCGCGGTCACCGGGGTGATGCGCGTCCAGCAGATCATTCAGTCCGCTGTGGACAGTGCGCTCAAGCCGCACGGCCTGACCTTCGCCCGCTACGAGGCGCTGGTGCTGTTGACCTTCGCCAGGCGGTCCAGCCTGCCGATGCGGGTCATGGGCGAGCGGCTCCAGCTGCACCCGACGAGCGTGACCAACATCGTCGACCGGCTGGAGAAGGACGGGCTCGTCAAGCGCGTGCCGCATCCGACCGACCGCCGCACCACGCTCGTCGAGATCACCGACGACGGCCGCACCCGCCGCGAGGAGGCCACCGAGGCGGTCACCGCGATCGACTTCGGGCTGACCGGGCTGACCGACCGGCAGACCGAGCAGCTGACCGAGCTGCTCACCAAGGTGAGGAAGGCCACAGGCGACTTCACGGATTGACGCAACGCAAAGGGCCGCCATCTTCCCGGGAAGATGGCGGCCCTTTGCGTTGCCTTACGCGGCGACGGTCTCGCGGACCTCGAACAGGCCCGTGCCACCGTGCGCGAGACGGCCGGGGCCGTCGAGCTTTCCGTTACGCAGCGCCCACTTCTCGAAGAGCCAGGTGAACAGCGGCGGGATACTGGAGAGAAGCGCCAGCACCAGGGTCTTCGGACGCCAGCCGAGCGGCTTGGCCACGGAGAGGGAGACCAGCACGTACACGGCGAACACCACGCCGTGGACCATGCCGAGCACCGGGACTCCACCCTGGCCCGCTTCGACGACGTACTTGAAGAACATCCCGATCAGCAAACCGGCCCAGGACAGGGCTTCGGCGACTGCGGCCACGCGGAATACGAGAGCGGCCTTGCTGGACACGACTTCCTCCCATGAGGTCTGCACAAAAAAGAGTCCGACTAGCACTGTCCACGGGGGACTCCCGTTGGACGTCAACAGCGCTGTCGGACGTTGTGATCCCAGTGTGAGGCGTGACGGCCCTCACCGGAACACCGGGGGCCGTGATGATGCTCACGACCCCCGGTTCAGCCGGTTAAGAGTCCTCCCATTTGAACACCTTTGAGGCGATAAATCCGATCACGACGGTGAACGCGATCAGCACCGCGCCCGGCACGAGCAACGCCTCGAAACCCTTACCCCGCACCATGACATCGGTCATCCCGGTGTTGAGGTGCTTCATCGGGAAGATGTTCGAAACGGCTTTGAGCCAGCCAGGCAGTCCATCTGTTGGGAAGAACGAGCCGGACAGGAAAGCCATCGGCAGGATCACCAGGTTTCCCGCCCCGTTGGCCGCCTCTTCGGTCTTGCAGAACGCGCCGACGAGCATGCCGATCGAGAAGAACGCCAGCGCTCCCAAGATGAGCAACGGGATCGCGAGCCACCATTGACCGGAGAGTTTCAACCCGAACACCGGCAGTGACGCGATCCCGACGAAGATCACCGCCTGCGCCAGCGCGACGCCGAGCGTCACCACCACGCGCGAGCCGAGCACGGTGACCGGGCTGATCGGCGCGAGCCGCAGCCTGCGCAGCACCTGCTTGCGCCGCCAGTTCACCAGCGTCATCGCGGCGCCGAATACCGCGCCGATCGACACCGCCCACGACAGGATGCCCGGGGTGAGGAACTGGATCGGCTTGAGCGAGGAGTCCTCGATCTGCGCGGTCTGCAGGGTGAACCGCGGCGGCTGGCCGGTGGCGGCGATGTTCGCCTGGTCGACCACCCCGTTGACCATGCCGACGATCATCCCCGCCTTGGCCTGGTCACTCGCGGCGAACCGCAAGGTAATCCCGGTGCCGTTCTCGGCGACGAAGCCGGGCAGGTCACCGTCCTTCACCTGCTGCGCGGCCTCGTCCGCGGTGGCGAGGCGTTTGAGCTCCAGCGCGGGCGACTGCCCGAGCGACTGGATGACCGGGCCGTCGCCGACCACGCCGATGGTCGTCTTGGACGTGCTCGCGTTGCCGAAGATGAGCCCGAAGATCACCAGGAACATCAGCGGGAACAGGAAGGTGAAGAACAGCGTGGCCTTGTCGCGCACGAAACCCTTGATCATCGCGCGGGCGAGGCTCTGGAACGGGCTCAGCGCCGGCTGGGCCGCTTCGGTCTTCTTGGGTGTTTCGGTGACGGTCATGCCCGGTACTCCCTGCCGGTGAGCTCGAGGAAGACGTCTTCGAGGGTGGCGGTGCGCACCTGGAGTCCGTCGAGGGTCCCGCGGTCGGCCAGCGCGGAGAGCACCGGCGCCGGCGTGCGGGTGGAGATGGTCAGCGAGACGTCGGTCTCGTGCGCCTCGTCGACACCGGGCAGCGCCCTCGCTTGGTCGAGCGGCAGTGTCCCCGGTTCGAGGATGACGTGCGTGGCGGCGTTGAGGTCCCGGACGAGCCTGGCGGGCGTGTCCATCGCGAGGATCTCGCCGTGGTCCATGATCGCGACCCGGTCACAGAGGATCTCGGCCTCGTCGAGGTAATGCGTGGTGTAGACGATGGTCTTGCCACGCGCCTGGATCTCGCGCAGCACGTCCCAGAGGTTGCGCCGGGCCTGCGGGTCGAGCGCGGCCGTCGGCTCGTCGAGGAAGACGATGTCCGGATCATGGATGAGCGCGCAGGCGATCGACAACCGCTGCCGCTGCCCGCCGGACAGCTTCGCCTCGGGCGTGCTCGCCTTCTCGGTGAGCCCGACGAGTTCGAGCATTTCGCCCACCCGGTGCGATTTCACCCCGTACAGCGCACCGAACGTCTCCAGCTGCTCGCGCGCGGTGAGCTTCTCGAAGAACGCCGACGCCTGCAGCTGCACCCCGATCCTGGGCAGCAGCTTGAGATTGCGCGGCCACGGCTTCTCGCCGAGCAGCTCGACCGACCCCTTGACCGGCTCACGCAGGCCCTCCGCGATCTCCAGCGTCGTCGTCTTCCCGGCGCCGTTGGGCCCGAGAATGCCGAAGAACTCCCCCTCCTCGACCGTGAACGACACCCCGTTCACGGCCTTCAGCTCGCCATAGGTCATGTGGATGTCGTCCACGGCGAGCGCCAAACGTGTGCTGACTCCCGTACTCATGCCAGCACGCTACTGCGACCAGCCCCCTCACCTCGGCGTTTTGCACCTAACCGCCACCCAGCATCCACCTTTGGTTGACAGGCCCGGGATAAAGCGGGCTTTATCCCGACGCTTTTCCGGGATAAAGCCCGCTTTATCCCGGTCTTACCCGGCGCAGGGGGAGGCTGGGGCCGAACCGGGCGCCGTCGCCCAGGAGGACGGGGTCGCCGACAGCGTGAAGTCCAGCGTGGCGCCCCGGGTGAGCTGCTCCAGCCCGACGTAGACGCGGTCCGAAGCCCGCCCGGCCACGTTGAGCCCTGAGATGTACTGGAGCTTTGCAGCGTCCGCGCCCGGGGCCCGCAGCGTCACGTCACGCCCGTTTTCCAGGTGCAGCACCGACTTCGAGAAGCGGGGCGCGTTCAGGACGAACTGTCCCGTGCCGGGCACCGCCGGGTAGAGACCCAGCGCGCTGAAGACGTACCAGGCCGACATGGTCCCGAGGTCGTCGTTGCCGGTCACGCCGTTCGGCGCGTTGGTGAACAGCGTGTGCGCCGCCCTGACCACCGCCGAGGTCTTGCCCGGCTGCCCGGTGAGCGCGTACATCCACGGCGAGTGCAGGTCCGGCTCGTTGTTCGGGTTGTAGCGGAACTGGTTGTAGTAGTTGTACGGCCCGACGACCCACTCCTTGCGCACGGTCGTCGCCGGGTCCTTGACCAGGTCGGTGTACGCGAAGAAGTCGTCCAGCCGCTTGCCGACCGCCTCGGCCCCGCCCATGCGCTGCGTCAGGCCCGGGATGTCCTGCTGCACCAGCCATTGGTACTGCCACGACGTGCCCTCGTGGAACCCGTCCTGGCTCTGCGGGTTGAACGGCTTGTCGGCCGGGGTGAACCACGCGCCGCCGAGCACCTTCGGCCGGAAGAAGCCGGAGAAACCGCGGTCGGTCAACGACGAGTCCCACAGCGTGCGGTACGTGCGTGCCTTCTCCGCCAACGCCTTCGCGTCGTCCTTCTTGCCGAGCGCGGCGGCCATGATCGAGAGCGAGCAGTCGCCGAGCGCGTACTCCAGCGTCGCCGACGCGCCGTGGTTCGGGTCGGTGTCCTGGCCCTTCTTCGGGAAGTTCGGGTCGTACTGGACGAACCCGTCCTTCTGGTACGACGGGTTGCCGGAGCGGCCCTGGAACGGCGAGGCAGCGGGCGGCACCTCGCGTGAGTTCTGCAGAAGTGCTTGGTACGCCTGGAGTTCCGAGCCGTTCAGCGCGCCGAACCGCCACAGGTCGACCAGGAACGGCACGACCGGGTCGCCGGTCATCGTGTTCGTCTCCTGGTTCGCGTAGGCCCAGCGCGGCAGCCAGCCGCCTTGGTCGTGAATGGCGAGCACGGTCTTCGCGATGTCCTTCGCCCGCGACGGCCGCAGCAGCGCGAGCAGCTGGTTCTGCGTGCGGTAGGTGTCCCACAGCGAGAAGAACTCGTAGTAGGTCCAGCCGATCGCGCGGTGGATCTTGTTGTCGAAACCGCGATAGCGACCGTCGGCATCGTTGCCGGTCAACGGTTGCAGCAGCGCGTGGTACAGCGACGTGTAGAACACCGTCCGGTCGTCGTTGGCGCCGCCGGTGATGTCCACAGAGGACAGCTCGCGCCGCCACACGCGCTGTGCGTCCTCGCGGGCACGGTCGAACGGCTTCACCTCAAGGTTCTTGCGCGCGCCCTCGGCGTCCACATGGGACAGCGCGGTTGAAGCGGTCACCTGGGCGCCGTCGAAGTCCAGCCAGGCGCCACGCAGACCGGCGCCGCCCGTGGACTCCTTCGAGCCGGCCGCGTTGCCCGCCGGCGACCACGTGCCGAACGACTTGAACGGCTTGTCGAACGTCGTCCGGAAGAACGTCGTGTACGGCTTGCCACCACAGAACGCTTGCGACTCAACGGTTCCTTCGACCGTGCGCGAGTCGACCACGCGGATCGAGGACGCCGTGACCGGCTCCTTGTCGTTGGCCTGCCCGACGTTGACGAACACGTGCGCGTCACCCGGCTTGGCGAAGGTGTACCGCTCGACACCGGTCCGGGTCGACGCGGTCGCCTCGACGTCGATGCCGCCGTACCCGGTCAGCTTCACCTTGTAGTAGCCGGGTTTCCCGACCTCGCCATCGTGCGTGTACGGCGACGCGTACTGCTTGTGGTCGAAGACCTGCGGCAACGCGCCGGTGGCGGGCAGCATCGACACCAGCCCGCCCTGCTCCCAGCAGCCGGCGCCGGACAGGAAGAAGTGCCCGAAGCCGCGAATGGCCGGGTCGTCGTACCGCCAGCCCGCGTAGTGACTCCCGATCGGCGACACGGACGTCATCCCGAACGGCGCCGACGCGCCGGGGAAGGTGTTCCCGTCGTCCTTGGTCCCGATGAACGTGTTGACCGCTTCGAGCGCGTCACCCGGCCGCGCCTGCGCGGTCACCGGCGACAGGCCCGCCGCGACCACCGCGAGCGCCAGCGCCCCGGCCAAAACCCTGCTCCGCATTCTCGTCTCCCGACCGCCGATGACAACCTTGTCGTCGCCGCTACCTTCGACAATCGCTCACCGGGCAGTCAAGCGCCCAGTGAGAGCCTGTCCGGTTCCGGACAGCCGGGGGATTGACAGGAATGCGACATCTGGTGTCCAATCCCAGCCACTATGACAACGTTGTCGCCGGGTGGCCATGGCGCCACCCCCAAGACCGCGAGCAGGCGAGCCACGATGAGTGACGTCGCCAGGCTGTCCGGTGTCAGCATCAAGACGGTCAGCCGGGTCGTCAACGACGAGCCCGCCGTGCACCCGGACACCGCCGAGCGCGTGATGGCCGCCATCGAGCAGCTCGGCTTCCGCCGCAACCTCGGCGCGCGCAACCTGCGCCGCGGCTCGACCACGGGCACCATCGGCCTCATCGTCGAGGACGTCGGCAACCCGTTCTACTCCGAGCTGAACCGGGCCGTCGAGAAGATCGCCACCTCGTTCGGGCGTCAGGTGCTCACCGGTTCGTCCGAGGAGAACTCCGACCGCGAGCGCGAGCTGGCGCTGGAGTTCTGCGCACGCCGCGTCGACGGCATCCTGGTCGTCCCCGCCGGCATGCAGCACGGCTATCTCGTGCCGGAGATGCGCGCGGGCACGCCGGTGGTGTTCATCGACCGCCCGGCAGGCGACATCGTGGCCGACACGGTGCTGGTCGACAACATCGGCGGCACGGTCGAAGCGGTGACGCACCTGGTCAGGCATGGTCACCGGCGCATCGCTTTCCTCGCGGACAGCCCGGACATCTACACCGCCGGTGAGCGCCTGCGCGGGTTCCGCGAAGGCTGCGCCCGCGCCGGGATCGCGTTCGACGAGCGGCTGGTGGTCATGCGCACGCCGACCGCCGAGAGCGTGTCCGACGCGGTCCAGCTGCTGCTCACCGGTCCCGACGCCGCCACCGCGGTGATCGCGGGCAACAACCGGGTCGCCGTGCACCTGCTGCGCGCGCTCGCGCACGCGGACAAGCGGCCCGCCATGGTCAGCTTCGACGACTTCGAGCTCGCCGATCTGCTCGACCCGCCGGTCACGGTGGTCGCGCACGACGTGAGCGCGCTCGGCCACGCGGCGGCGGAACTGCTGTTCGCGCGGGTCCAAGGAGATCAGTCAACCCCGAGAAAGGTAGTCCTGCCCGTGCATCTCGTAGCCCGTGGTTCCGGCGAGGTCGCCCCGTGACCACGCACCTCGAGCCGATCCGGCTCCCGGCGAACCAGCCGCCGCAGTTCTACCGAGGCGGTGACGCGATCGCGGCGTTGCGCGGCGCTTCGACCTCGGAGAAGTTCGGCCCGGAGGACTGGGTCGGCTCGGCCACCACGATGTTCGGCCAAGAGACCAACGGCCTGACCAGGCTCCCGGACGGCGAATGGCTGCGTGACGCCATCATCGCGAGCCCGGTCGCGTGGCTCGGCCAGAAGCACATCGACGCGCTCGGCGTGTCGACCGGCCTGCTGGTGAAGCTGCTCGACGCGGGCCAGCGCCTGCCGGTGCACTTTCACCCGTCCGACTCGTTCGCGCGGCGGCACTTCGACTCGCACTTCGGCAAGACCGAGGCCTGGATCATCGTCGGCACCTACGGCGACGACCCGCGCGTCTACCCCGGTTTCAAGGAGACGGTGAGCAAGGCGACCGTCAACGACTGGGCACGCACGCAGGACGCGCCCGCGATGCTGGACGCGCTGAACAGCATCCCGGTCCAGGCGGGTGACACGGTCTACATCCCGGCCGGGCTGCCGCACGCGATCGGCGAGGGCGTATTCGTCGTCGAGCTGCAGCAGCCGACCGACTTCTCGCTCACCCTCGAATGGCGCGACTTCCTGGCCAGCCCCGAAAAGGGCCACTTGGGACTCGGCTTCGAGACCGCGATCGAAACGCTGGACACGTCCGGCTGGGACACCGACCGGCTCACGAGCATCATCAAGCACACGGCCGACGACAGCTCGTCCACTGTAGACCTGCTCGCGGCAGGCAGCGATGAATTCTTCCGGGCCGATCAGTTGCGGCCTTCGACAACGTTGTCATTGGACCCGAGCTTCGCGGTACTGGTCGTGATGGACGGTGCGGGCACGCTGCGCACCGAGCACGGCGGCGAGTACGCGCTCGCCAAGGGCGACACCTACGTCGTTCCCCACGACGCCGGTGAGTCCACTGTGGAAGGAGACGTGACGGTGATCCGCTGCCGTCCGGCCGCACCCGAGAAAAGGAACAAGTCATGAGCGCCGAGATCCTGCTCGACGCACGCGATCTGGTGAAGCACTACGGTTCCGTGGAAGCACTGCGCGGCGCCTCGTTCCAGGCCCGCGCGGGCGAGGTCACCGCGCTGATCGGTGACAACGGCGCTGGCAAGTCCACTTTGGTCAAGTGCCTGTCCGGCGCGGAGCAGCCCGACTCCGGCGACATCGTGCTCGACGGCGAGAAGATCCGCCTCGACTCGCCGACCACCGCCCGCGAGCTCGGCATCGAGACCGTGTACCAGGACCTGGCTGTCGCACTGGAACTGGACCCGGCCGCGAACCTGTTCCTGGGCAGGGAAATCCACCGCAAGGGCATCCTCGGCAAGCTCGGGATGCTGGACAAGGCCGAGATGCGCCGCCAGGCCATCGAGGAGTTCAAGCAGCTCGGCGTCACGCTGCAGAGCACCGACGTGCCGATCGGCGCGCTGTCGGGCGGCCAGCGCCAGAGCGTCGCCGTGGCGCGCTCGGTGGTGTGGGCGTCGAAGGTCGTGTTCATGGACGAGCCGACCGCGGCGCTGGGCGTGGTGCAGACCGAGCGCGTGCTCGACGTCATCAAGAAGGTGCGCGACCGCGGCATCGCGGTCGTGCTGATCAGTCACAACATGCCCGAGGTGCTCAGCGTCGCCGACCGGATCGAGGTGCTCCGCCTCGGCCAGCGCGTCGCCCGCTTCAAGGCCGAGGACACCAAGCTCGAAGATCTCGTCGCCGCGATGACCGGCGCGCTCGTGCAAGAGGAGGCGGCGTGACCGTGGCCACCAAGGACAAGCCCGCCATCCAGTCAACCGTGGACGGGTTCGAGAAGCGTCCGATGTGGACGAGGCTGGCCGCGGCCAACACGTTCTGGATCGCGCTCGTGCTCATCGCGCTGATCGTGGTGTTCACCGCGATCGCGCCGAACGAGTTCGCGACCCTGTTCACCTTCCAGACCCTGCTCATCGAGACCTCGGTGCTGCTGGTGCTCTCGGTCGGCATGACGTTCGTGATCATCACCAGCGGCATCGACCTGTCGGTCGGCTCCGTGCTGATCTTCGCGGGCATGGTCGCGGGCAAGACGATGGAGGCGCTGAGCCCGGACGGCGACGCGACCAAAGCCGGGTGGGGCATCATCTTCGCCGGTCTCGCGGCCGCGGTCGTCGCGGGAACGGCGTGGGGCCTGCTCAACGGTTTCCTGATCGCGGTGGCCAAGATCCCGCCGCTGATCGTCACGCTCGGCACCATGGGCGGCGCGCTCGGCGCGGCGTACCTGCTCAACAACGGGTCCGACGTGCGCAGCGTGCCGACCGAGCTCAACAAGACGCTCGGCTACGGCACGTCCTTCGGCGGGGTGCCGAACCTGGTGCTGGTGGCGGTGGTCATCACCCTGATCGGCGCGTGGCTGCTGCACACCACCAAGTTCGGCCGCTACACCTACGCGGTCGGCTCCAACGCCGAGGCGGCGCGCCGCGTCGGCATCGGTGTCACCGCGCACCTGCTGAAGATCTACACGCTCACCGGGTTCCTGGCGGGCATCGCCGGGTTCATGTCGCTGGCGTACTACGCGTCGACCACGATCTCGGCGCACACCACCGACAACCTCAACGCCATCGCGGCGACGGTGATGGGTGGCACCTCCCTCTTCGGCGGTATCGGCTCGGTGCTGGGCACGGTGATCGGCGTGTTCATCCCGGCGGTGCTGAAGAAGGGCTTCAACATCACCCACGTCCAGGACTTCTGGCAGATGATCGCGGTCGGCGCGGTCCTCATCGCCGCGGTCTGGTTCGACCAGCAGCGCCGTCGCAAGCGCAACTCCCGCTAGTCCCCCCACAACGAAGTGAGGCACTGACAATGAAGAAGACCCTTCTCGTGGCGGGAGCCATGTTCTCCGCCGCCGCGCTCCTGACGGCCTGCGGTTCCGGCACGGTCGGCCAGACCGGCTCCGGCGGCGACTCCGCCAAGCCCGCCGCAGGCAAGAAGCTCGCCCTCATCCCGGGTGTGCAGGCCGAGCCGTTCTACATCTCGATGCAGTGCGGCGCCGAGGCCGAGGCCAAGAAGGCGGGCTACGAGCTCACCACCCAGGCCCCGCAGAAGTTCGACGCCGCGATGCAGACCCAGCTCGTCAACGCGCTCGGCTCGAACCCGCCGTCGGCACTGCTCATCGCCCCGACAGACGCCCAGGCCATGCTCGCCCCGATCCAGCAGGTCAAGACCCGCGGCGCCAAGATCATCGAGGTCGACACGGCCCTCAAGGACACCAGCGTCGCCGAGGCGTCCATCTCGTCGGACAACACCGAGGGCGGCAAGCTCGCGGCCCAGACGCTGGCCAAGCTGGTCGGCGACAAGCCCGGCTCGGTGCTCGTGCTCGACACGATCGCGGGTACGTCCACCACGAACGCCCGCGCCAAGGGCTTCACGGACGAGCTGGCCAACCACCCGAACCTGAAGTCGGCCGGCGTCCAGTTCACCCAGAACGAGCCCGACCAGGCCGCCTCGAAGGTCACCGCGGCGCTCGCGTCGACCCCCGACCTGGTCGGCATCTTCGCCACCAACCTGAACACCGGCGAGGGCGCCGCGACCGGCCTGCGCAACGCGGGCAAGGTCGGCGCGGTCAACCTGATCGGCTTCGACGCCTCCCCGTCCGAGGTCGAGGGCCTCAAGAAGGGCGAGTACCAGGGCCTCATCGCCCAGGACCCGGCCGCCATCGGCCAGCAGGGCGTCCAGCAGGCGATCGCGGCGCTGGAAGGCAAGCCGGTCACGCGCACGCTGACCGCGCAGCTCCACTCGATCACCAAGGACACCCTGGACGCGAACTCCCAGTACTTCTACAAGCAGAAGTGCTAAGGGCTCGTGCGCGTTGCGGGCGGTTCTAACCGCCCGCAACGCGCACGACCTATTCGGCCAGCTCACTCGGGCAGGCTGGGCGGGGTATGCGTCTCGCGCACACCACCGCCTGCCACGTAGTCGGCCCTCGCCTCATCAAGGCTGGTGCGTCCGTTCGGTCCGCCCCGGACAACGGCACTGTCGTGGTCGTCCTGCCCGTCGTCTTCCCACCAGCATTCGCGGCAGATGTCGTACCCGCCTCGCTCGTCAAGAGTCGCGTGGCCACAGCATGGGCAGGTGTACGGCCCGCCGCCACGTGGCGCGAAGACGTTCTTCTGGCTCAGGTAAGCGTGAAACCAACCCATTCGCTGAGCCACCAGCTCCTCGTCTGACAGCGACGGATCGTCGTTCGGCCCACGGACCACAGGGCGCGGATCTTGGTTTCCTGCCATTCGATCATCCGACACTTGTTCATCATGCACGCTCGGGTCCGAGGTCGCGCCGAATATCCGGCCGCGCACAGCCGGACCGTCGTGTTCGGGATCGTTCGGGACTGTTCGGTTCTGTGGCCGAACAGCGACCTCTCGTGGAAGCGTTGCCTTTGTTCGCAGGGGTTTCCTTGACGAGAGGACGAACACAGAATGCTTGTACGAGTACTCAGACTGATCGCCGTCACCGCGCTGGCCATCGGGCTTTCCGTGAGCGCGACCGGTTCCGCGAACGCGGCACCGGCGATGCGGCCGACCGGACCGGCGAAGATAAGCAAGACCGCGGCTCAGCCCAGCGTTTTCGGAAAGTACCACTTCAAGACGACGTGGAAACTCGAAGGAGATGCTTACTGCCTGGAGGACTGTGTCCTCGTCGTGACTTGGAGGGACGGACACGAAGAATGGTTCGTCTCCGGCTCCGATGCTCAAATGTATCGAGCGGTTCGCGGCGCCGGCTCTTGGACGAAAATGGGCGGCTGCGCCACGCACATTCTGGACGCGTACTACTACCACGATCAGTATCCGACAGTGGAAGTTCAGGGGTGCGACAGCCCGCCCCGCCGCTGGTGCAGCTCCTGGACCGGGAGCAGCTGGCAGAAGTGGCACCTGTGCGCGAGCGACACTTTCGCGGCACGAAGCCGGTCCTGACCAGCGAGGGGTGGCCGGCTGGGGGACGGCCACCCCTCCCCTAGCTGTTCAGCCGAACGATCTCCGGCGTATCCGGAACCGCCTGA
Organism: Amycolatopsis xylanica; assembly: GCF_900107045.1. GTDB lineage: Bacteria > Actinomycetota > Actinomycetes > Mycobacteriales > Pseudonocardiaceae > Amycolatopsis > Amycolatopsis xylanica. The sequence goes on along the minus strand of NZ_FNON01000010.1, from coordinate 23,892 downwards.
CCCAGCAAAGCCGCCGCCTCCGCGGGTTCGATCAACGAGGCATCCCGCAGCATCGTGATCGCCCGATCCCACTGCTCCCGCGCGGCCTTGCCGTCCCCGAGCGCGTGGAAGGCCTGTCCAAGACCCCAATGCTGCTCAGCCTCGTTGTACCGGTCAGAAACGGTCGCAAATACAGCCAAAGATCGCTCATGGCAAGGAATCGCCTCAGCAGGACGGCCCGAACGCTGATACGCCCACCCCGTATTGGCCACGGCGAAAGCCCAGCCATGCCTGCTACCGGCCTTCTCGTAGCGGTCCATGCTCTTCGAATGCCAGCGGATCGCCTCCTCGAAGTCGGCCATGCCTTGGCAGACCAGGCCGAGGTAGTTGAGCACGCTCGCCTCGCCGATCGCGTAGCCGGACTCGCGGCTGGGCACCAGGGCCGCCTTCAGTGTCTCGGCCGCCTCCGCGAACCGGCCTTGCTGGTAGTAGGCGATGCCGAGGCCGGTGAGGCAGCCCGCTTCGCCGGTGCGGTCGCCCAGTTCACACCAGATCGCCAGCGCCGCCGTGTTGTGCTCGATCGCCTCGCTCAAGCCTCCGTGCTGGCTGTGGATCGTGCCGAGGTCTTCGAGGAGCATCGCTTCGGCGCGGCGGTCGGGGATGCGGCGGGCGGCGGCCAAGGCGAACTCGGTGAGCCGGATGTGGGTACTGGACAGGCCGAGGTTGGTCAGGGGGCGATAGAGCACGGTGACCGCGCAGATCAGCGGGGGCAGGGCCTGTTTCGGCAGGTCAGGAGCGCGGGCGGCCAGGCCGAGCAGGTTGCGGTGCTCGGCCTCCAGCCACGTGGTCGCGTCCGCCACCGTGGCGATCGGGCACGTCCCCGGCGACGGCGAGGCAGGCAGGCGACGGCTTTCGGTCGGATGCAACAGCTTTGTGGCCTGCTCGGCGCCCGCTTGATAGTGCTCCAGCAGCCGGACGAGCGCGTCAGCCGATTCCGAAGCCTTGCTACGGGCGAAAAGCCTTACCAAGTCGTGCATGCGGTAGCGACCGGGCGTCGCCTGGATCAGCAAATGCTCGTCCAACAGGCGCTCCAGCATCTGATCCGCTTCCAATGCCGCGACACCGGCCAAAGCCGCCGCGGCCCGCACATCGATGTCATCGGCCATGTGACTGCCCAGCAGGCGGAACATCCGCTGGGCGGCCGACGGCAACGCCTGGTACGAAAGGGCGAACACGCCGGAGACCGAGCGGTGGGACGAGCCGAGCCGGGCGAGCCTGTTGTCCGCCAAGCGGTTCGCGAACGCGGGCAGCGACCAGGCTGGACGCGTCGCCAGGCGCCGGGCGGCCAGTGAGACCGCCAAGGGCAGATGGCCGCAGAGTTCGGCGATGCGGCGAGCGGCTTCCGGGTCCGCGTCGGTGCGATGGCGGCCGGCGATGCGGGCCATCAGCGCGACGGACTCCTCCGGGGTGAAGACGTCCAGGTCGACGTAGCGGGCGCCGTCGAGGCCGGTCAGGGTGTTCCTGCTGGTGACGAGCACGTGATTGGTCGTGCTGCCGGGCAGCAGCGGGAGCACCTGGGTCTCGTCGGCGACGTTGTCCAGCAGTACCAGCGCCCGGCGGCCCGCGAGCCGGTCGCGGAAGATCACCGCGCGGGACTCGAGGCCGAGCGGGATCTGTTCGGCGGGCAGGCCCAGTGTGTGGAGGAAGGTCTCCAGCACGACGCCAGGGTCGAGCGGGGAGTCCAGGCGCAGGTCGGCCCAGAGCTGGATCTCGTCGAACGTCCCCGCGCGGACCAGCAGGTGCGCCGCGCGGACGGCCAGCCTGGTCTTGCCGACCCCGGCCATGCCGGTGATCACCGTGACGCCGACCGCCGTCCCCTCCCGCGACAACCGGCCCAGCTCGGCCAGCTCCGCTTCGCGGCCGGTGAACTCCTCGATGTCCATCGGCAGCTGACGCAGTGCCCCGGCCATCGGCGGCGTGACCGTGCCGCCGCCGGCGAGCCTGCGGCGCACCTCGATCCAGCGGGCGACCGCGGCCTGGTCTTCGCCGCAGGCCCTGAGCAGGGCCGTGATGAGCCGCTCCCGGGGCAGGCTGTCGCGGCCGAGCATCGTGGCGAGCGTGCTCGGCGGCAGGCTGTGACCGAGCGCGGCGGCGCGGCGCTCGATCAGCCGCATGCTCAGGCCGGAGCGGTCACGCATCCGCCTGAGCAGGCCGACGAAGTCCGCGGGTGTCCGCGCGGCTTCCGGCCATGGGCGTGAATCGACGACGTCCATCGACTATCCCCCCTTGGCTCAGCAGGGTAGCGCCACCACACGGCCCGGCGAATCCGCTGAGCCGGGGACATGGGCGGCTAGGATTCGCCGCATGGCTGTGTTGCCGACGCTCGCCGCCGCGCGCCGGATCGCCGATGACCTGATGGACGGGCTCGCCGGGACCGGGGTGCGCAAGGCCGCGCACGGGCTGCGAAGGCTCTTCGCCGTGCCCGGGCTCGGGCTGGCCGATCTCTCCGGCTCGCTCGTCTGGTCCGGCAGGCCCGGCGATGACGGCAACGTCGCCAAGCTGCTCGACGAGGTGCTCCACAACGAGGCGCCCGGTGCGCGCAGTGAGCTGATAGCGCTTCCACTGCACGTCCACGATGAACTGGCCGGCGTGCTGGTGATCGCGGGCGACGTCAAGTCGGCCGCCGCAAAAGAGGCCGCCGACCTGGTGGTCCACGCGCTGGAGCGCGGGCGGCTGGAGGCTTCGGCCGAACAGGCGGCGCAGGCGGAGCTGCGGGCGTTGCGCGCGGAGATCTCGCCGCATTTCGTGTACAACGCCTTGACTGTGATCGCTTCACTGGTCCGCTCGGATCCCGATCGGGCACACGAGCTGATGCTCGACTTCGCCGACTACACCCGGTACAGCCTCGCGCGCCATGGGGAGTACACGATGGTGGCCGAGGAGTTCCGGGCCATCGACTCCTACCTGGCGCTGCAGCGGGCCGTGCTCGGCGAACGGCTGCGGGTGCAGGTGCGGGTGGCCCCCGAGGTGCTCGCCATCCCGGTGCCGTACCTGGTGCTGGAGCCGCTGGTGGAGAACGCGATCCGGCACGGCATCGAGCCGCGTGGCGAGCCGGGGCTGGTCCAGGTGCACGGGCAGGCCGAGGGCAACGACTGCGTGATCACCGTCGAGGACGACGGGATCGGCATGGATCCCGAGCGCGCCAAGGACATTCTCGCCGGACGGGGCCAGGATGGCAGTCTGGGATTGGCCAATGTGGACCGCCGGCTGCGTACGGTCTACGGGCCGTTCTACGGCCTGATCGTCGAAACGGAAAGGGATGCCGGTACCAAGGTGACCGTTCGCGTGCCCCGATTCCAGCCGGGGGTGTTGCCGTCATGACCGGATCGACAGGATTGCGGGTCCTGGCGGTCGACGATGTCCCGCCCGCTTTGGACGAACTCGTGCATCTGCTCACCGACGCGCCCGAGGTCGGTGAGGTGCGTGCCGCCGGTGATCCGCTGAGCGCGTTGAAGATGCTGCAGGCCGACCATTTCGACGCCGTCTTCCTCGACATCTCGATGCCGGGGCTGGACGGGCTCGAACTCGCCTCGCTGCTCGCGAAGCTGAGCAGCCCGCCGGTGATCGTGTTCGTCACCGCGCACGACGGGCACGCGGTCACCGCGTACGGCATCGGCGCCGTCGACTACCTGCTCAAGCCCGTGCGCGCGGAACGGCTGGCCGCGGCGCTCGGCAAGGTGCTCAAGATGGTCGGCGACGAGCCGGGCAAGCCTCAGGTCGACGCGATGGCCGCGCTGCCGGTCGAGATCGGCGGGCGCACGCGTTATGTGCGGCGCGCCGACGTGCGGTTCGTCGAGGCGCACGGCGACTACGTGCGGCTGCACACCAAATCCGGGGTGCACCTGGTGCGGATGCCGATCTCGCGGCTCGAAGAGTATTGGGAGGGCACGGGTTTCTCGCGGGTGCACCGGGGTTACCTGGTCGCCATCGGCGCGGTGCTGGAGCTGCGCAGCGATTCGGCGGGCGGCCTGCTCGCCCACACCGACGCCGGTGACGTGCCGGTGAGCCGTCGCCATGCCCGCGAACTGCGGGACCGGCTGTTGCAGGCCGCGCAACGCGGAGAGCTGGACCGCACTTGAAAACCAAGCGGCAGACCGTGATGAGCCCGCAGACCCGGCTGGCACACGGTCGCCGCCGCGCCCGCGCGCGCTGGCGGGTGCCGGTGCTCGCGCCCGCGGACGCCGAACGCGCGTCCGAACTCTTCCGCGCGCAACGCCGTCGCGGTGTGCTCGCGCTGGTCCTGATCTTCGCGCTGATACTCGGGTTGCCGGTGGTCTTCGCGCTTTGGCCGGTGCTGGATTCGCTGCGGCTGCTGGGGATCCCGGTGTCCTGGCTGACGCTGGCGGTGCTCCCCTACCCGGCGATGACGGCGATCGCGCAACTCCAGCTCCGGCGCGCCGAGAAGCTCGAGGACCGCTGATGGTCGCCGTGTTCGCGGTCGCCCCGGTCGTGCTGATCACGCTGCTGATCGGCCTGCGCGGGGTCGCCGCGATGCGCACCAGCTCGGACTTCCTGGTCGCGTCGCGCCGGATCTCGCCACTGCTCAACTCGGCGGCGGTGTCCGGCGAGTACCTCTCGGCCGCGTCGTTCCTCGGTGTCGCCGGGCTCGTGGTGAAGAACGGCATGGGCGCGCTCTGGTATCCGGTCGGGTTCACCGCCGGGTACATCGCGATGCTGGTGCTGGTCGCCGCGCCCATGCGTCGTTCGGGCGCGTTGACGGTCCCCGATTTCGCCGAGGCCAGGCTCGCGTCGCCCGCGCTGCGGCGGCTGGCGGCGGTGGTCGTCCTGGTCATCGGCACCCTGTACCTGGTGCCCCAGTTCCGCACGGCGGGCTTGGTGCTGAACGCGATCGGCGGCACGCCGTACTGGGTCGGCGTGGTGATCGCGGGCACCGCGGTGAGCGCGACGCTGGCGCTCGGCGGGATGCGCGCGGCGACCTACGTGCAGGCGTTCCAGTTCGTGCTCAAGCTGGTGCTGTTCATCGTGCCCGCGATCTGGCTGCTGCTGCAGGTGAGCCCGGCGCAGCGGCTCGAAGCGCTCAACCCGGTCGAGTTCACCCACTTCCCGCGACAGACAACGGTTTCGTTCAGCCTGGACGCGACGCTGGAGATCCGCGAGCCGACGCTGCTCGGCACCGACGGCGCCATGCGGGTCGAGCAGCCGGGAGACCTGAGTGTCCACTCCGGACAGTCGCTGACCTTCGGCGAGGGCGCGGCGGTGCCCGGTGTGCGGGGCGGCATGCCGCTGGGCGGGCCGGACTGGCAGCGCCCGCTGCTCGACTACGACAACAAGGGCTACCCGCTGCTCGGCACCTGGGCCGTGCTGATCGCGACGATGCTCGGCACCATGGGCCTGCCCCACGTGCTGATGCGCTTCCACACCAGCCCCGACGGCCGCGCCGCGCGCCGCACGGCCGCGATCACCGTCGCGCTGCTGAGCGTGTTCTACCTGTTCCCTGGCATTTACGGGGTGCTGGGGCGGATCATCGTGCCGGAGCTGTACCTGTCCGGCGTGACCGACACGGTGGTCGTGGCCCTGCCGTCCCAAGTGGACTCCGGCTGGGCCGGGCAGCTGTTCACCACCCTGCTGACCGCTGGCGCGTTCGCGGCCTTCCTGGCCACCTCGCTCGGCCTGCTGCTGGTGGTCTCCGGCGCGATCGCGCACGACCTGATGCCCGGCGGGCTGCGCAGGCTGCGGTGGACGGTGATCGTGGCGGCCGCGGCGATCGTGCTGCTCGCGCTGCAGTCCGCGCGCCTCGACGCGGGCATACTGGTGACCTGGGGCTTCACCGTGGCCGCGTCCACCTTCTGCCCGCTGCTGGTGCTGGGGATCTGGTGGAACCGGCTCACCGCAACGGGTGCCGTCTGTGGCGTTTTGGCGGGACTGCTGGCATCCTCGGGATCAATTGTCCTGACGCTCTTCGGACCGAAGCTCGACGGACTGCTCGCCATCCTGGTCGCGCAGCCCGCGCCGTGGTCGGTGCCGCTGGCGTTCGCGACGATGGTGGTGGTGTCGTCACGGGGTCGCGCGCCGACCTGGTCGACGGCCGCCATGCTGCGCCTCCATCTGGACGAGCGGGCGCCAGCCGCGTTCCATTCGACCGGGGCCATCCACCGTTCGTCGACCGTTCGTCGCCTCGGACGTCGTTTGAACCGCTGACCATTCCCCCGCGGGTGTGGGCTACCTAACGTGGCGCGGAACACAGTCCGCACCGTGGCGAGGAGATCCCCCATGACCGCGCGCATCGAAGTGGAACCCGAGGTGGATTGGGACAAGGTGCATGACAGCGCCGAGTTCCAGCAGCTGCGCTCGCGGCTGCGCCGCTTCGTGTTCCCGATGACCGTCGCCTTCCTGGCGTGGTACCTGCTCTACGTCCTCGTCGCCGACTACGCGCACGAGTTCATGGCCACCAAGCTGGTCGGCAACATCACCGTCGGCCTCGTCTTCGGCCTGCTGCAGTTCGTCACCACGTTCGGCATCACCGCGCTTTACGTGCGCTATGCGAACCGCAAGCTGGACCCGATCGCGGAGAAGATCCGCGGCGACATCGAGGGAGAGGCCAAGTGAACCTCGCCGCGGGAGTAGAGGGCAGCAACCCCGTCCTCAACATCAGCATCTTCGGCCTGTTCGTGGTGATCACCCTGGTGATCGTGTTCCGCGCCAGCCGCAACACCAAGACCGCTTCGGACTACTACGCCGCGGGCCGCGCGTTCACCGGTCCGCAGAACGGCGTCGCCATCGCGGGTGACTACCTCTCGGCCGCCTCGTTCCTCGGCATCGCGGGCGCCATCGCGGTGTACGGCTACGACGGCTTCTTGTACTCGATCGGCTTCCTGGTCGCGTGGCTCGTCGCGTTGCTGCTGGTCGCGGAGCTGCTGCGCAACACCGGCAAGTTCACCATGGGTGACGTGCTGGCGTTCCGCATGAGGCAGCGCCCGGTCCGTGCGGCCGCCGCGACCTCGACGCTCGCGGTGTCGTTCTTCTACCTGCTGGCCCAGATGGCGGGCGCGGGCATCCTGGTTTCGCTGCTGCTGGGCATCTCCAGCAACGCGGGCCAGGCCGTGGTCATCGCGGTGGTCGGTGTCGTCATGATCATCTACGTGCTGGTCGGCGGCATGAAGGGCACCACATGGGTCCAGATCATCAAGGCGGCGCTGCTCATCGCCGGCGCGGCCGTGATGACGTTCTGGGTGCTCGGCCGGTACGGCTTCAACCTGTCCGGCCTGCTGCAGGGCGCGGTCGACAAGGTGGGCAAGGGAGGCGAGAAGATCCTCGGCCCCGGCCTGAAGTACGGCGTCAGCGGCACCAGCAAGGTCGACTTCCTCTCGCTCGGTCTCGCGCTGGTGCTCGGCACGGCCGGTCTGCCGCACGTCCTGATGCGCTTCTACACGGTGCCGACCGCGAAGGAAGCCCGCCGTTCCGTGGTGTGGGCCATCGGCCTGATCGGCCTGTTCTACCTGTTCACGCTGGTGCTCGGCTATGGCGCGGGTGCGTTGGTGGGCAAGGACAAGATCGCCAAGGCGCCCGGTGGCGAGAACTCCGCCGCCCCGCTGCTGGCGCAGGCGCTGGGTGGCCCGGTGCTGCTGGGCTTCATCGCGGCGGTCGCGTTCGCGACGATCCTCGCGGTGGTCGCGGGCCTGACGATCACGGCTTCCGCTTCGTTCGCCCACGACGTCTACGCCAACGTCATCAAGAAGGGCAAGGTCGAGGACCCCAACGCGGAGGTCAAGGTCGCCAGGATCACCGCGCTGGTGATCGGCGCGGTCGCCATCGTCGGCGGCATCTTCGCGAAGGACCAGAACGTGGCGTTCCTGGTGGCGCTGGCGTTCGCGGTCGCGGCGTCGGCGAACCTGCCGACGATCCTGTACTCGCTGTTCTGGAAGCGGTTCAACACCCAGGGCGCGCTGTGGAGCATCTACGGTGGGCTCGCGGTGACCATCGTGCTGATCATCTTCTCGCCCGCGGTGTCCGGCACGGCGAAGTCGATGATCAAGGGCGCCGACTTCCACTGGTTCCCGCTGCAGAACCCGGGCCTGGTCTCGATCCCGGTGTCGTTCTTCCTCGGCTGGCTGGGCACCGTCCTGTCGAAGGAGCACAACGAGAAGAAGTACGCCGAGATGGAGGTCCGGTCGCTGACCGGCGCAGGCGCCGAAAAGGCGATCTCGCACTAGCTCCCGCGGTGCATGGCGGGGTCCTCGACACACCGGGCGGTTGTCGAGGACCCCGCTTTGTGATTTAGCGGGCTTTATCCCGGGCGCTTTTCCCGGGATAAAGCCCGCTAAATCCCGTCCTTGCTCAATACGGAAGCTTGCCGTCCGCCAGCTCGGCGAGCGTGTTCTTCAAGAACCTCTGCACCACATGCCACAGCCCGCCGCCGAGCGAGATCCGCGCGACCCCCAGCTTCGCCAGCTCGGCGAAGTCCGGCGCGCCCGGGAGGTAGGTCGCGTTGACCGCGGCTGGGCTGACCGCCTGGACGAACGCGCCGAGCACCTCGGGTGTCTTGGCGAGGATCGGGTACACGCAGTCCGCCCCCGCCTCGAGGTACGCCCGCGCACGCTCGATCGCCGCGTCCAGCACGGCGCTCTCGTCCTCGGCTCCGAGGAACACGTCGATACGGGCGTTGATGACCAGCTCGGGCGACGCCTCACGCAGCGCGGCGATCCGCTCGGCCTGGGTGGCGGTCTCGACGAGCCCGCTGCCCGCGTGGTCGGTGTCCTCGAAGTTCAGGCCCGCCGCACCCGCGTCCTTCAGCCGCTCGGCCAGTTCCGCGCTGGAGAGGCCATAGCCGCCCTCGGCGTCCACGGTCACCGGCACCGAGACGGCCCGTGCGATCCGGCGCGCGGCAGCGAACATCTCGTCCGCGGGCGCGTCATGACCGTCCTGGTAGCCGAGCACGGCCGCGACGGCGGCGGAACTCGTTGCCACCACGGGGAAACCGGCCGCTTCCACGAGGCGGGCCGAGTCGGCGTCCCAGGCGTTCGGCAGGATGAGCGGGCTGCCAGGGACGTGCAGAGCGCGAAGCTGGTTCATCTAAGCCTTCCGGGGCAAGGGTTTGTGGCTGGTCACGGCCAGCCGGTTGAACGAGTTGATGACCACGGCCAACCACGCGACCGCACGGTACTGGTCCTCCGTCAGCACCGAGGTGGCCTCAGCATAGACCGCGTCGGAGACACTTTGCGTCTCTCCGATCCGGGTGATCTCCTCGGTCAACGCGAGCGCCGCGCGCTCCTCGTCGCTGAAGAGTTCGGTCTCGCGCCAGCCGTCGAGCACGAAGATGCGGCGCGGGTCCTCGCCGAGTTTGAGCGTCTCGTGGCTGTGCATGTCGAGGCAGAACGCGCAGCCGTTCATCTGCGACGCACGGAGCTTCACGAGTTCGACGGTCAGCTTGCCGAGCCCGGCGTTTTCGGCGTAGCTGTGGACTTCGGCGCTGAGCGCGAGCATCGCTTTGTAAGGACCGGGCGTCCCCGGGGTCAGTTGGATTCGCTTGTTCACAAGATCCACGCTACGCCAAACTGGCACACGAGTATGGTCCAGTTCTATGGCAGATCAGTGGTCCAGTTCCCCAGACGTCCACCTCGGCTGGTCCCCTGGTGAAGGCCGCACCGGCCTGGCCGACGCCATCCGCACCGCGATCCGCGACGGCCGCTGGCGCCCCGGCGCGCCGGTCCCATCCACCCGCGCATTGGCCCACGACCTCGGCATCGCCCGCGGCACCGTCACCAGGGTCTACACCGACCTCGCCGCCGAGGGCTACCTCCTCATCAGCCAAGGCGCCCCGACCCGGGTGGCCACCGCCGTCGCCCGCCCGCAGCCTCCACCCCGCCGGCCGCCAGGTACCCCGGAGTCCCGCTGGACCCTGCGCCCCGGACGACCCGACCTGTCCACCTTCCCCCGCGACGCCTGGTCCTCCGCGACCCGCCGCGTCCTGCAACGCGCCCCAGCCGACCTCTTCGGCTACTCCGAGCCTTACGGCACCCTCGCGCTCCGCGAGGCACTCGCCCGCTATCTGGGTCGCAGCCGGGGCGTGCTCGCGGACCCCGGCCGAATCCTGATCTGCGCCGGCTTCACACACGCGATTTCGGTTCTGAGCCACGCTTTGCTCGACCTCGGCAGCCGCGAGCTGGCCTTCGAAGACCCCTCGATGTGGATGTTCCGCGACATCGTGGCAGCGGCAGGCCAGCTCGTGGTCGGCGTGCCCGTCGACGACGACGGGTTACAGGTGTCCAAAGTAGACAGCCCAGCGGTGATGGTCACACCAGCGCACCATTACCCACTCGGCGTGACCATGGCGCCCTCTCGCCGAACGGCACTGGTCAAGTCGGGCACGATGATCATCGAGGACGACTACGACGGCGAGTTCCGCTTCGACCGCCAGCAAGTCGGCGCCCTGCAAGCACTCGCACCGGAACGCGTCGTCTACGCGGGCACCGCGAGCAAGACACTGGCCCCGGCGCTGCGCCTGTCATGGCTGGTGCTCCCCCAGTCATTGATCGACCCGGTCTTCGCGGCGTTTTCCGCATCCGGCGCCCGCCCCTCGGCCGTCGATCAGCTGATACTCGCCGAGCTACTCGAATCCGGCGCCTACGACCAGCACGTCCGCCGGTGCCGCACGGAGTACCGGCGCCGTCGCGACCAGGTCGTCGCGGCGCTGCCGGATCACCTTGCTGTACAAGGCATTTCGGCTGGACTGCAGCTGGTCGTCCGACTCCCTTGCGAAGACGAGGTGCTCGCCGAGGCCCGACGTCGCTCGCTCGATCTGGAGACACTCGGGCCGCACTGGATCGACCAGGGTGAGCGTGAAGGCGGCATCATCGTTGGGTACGGGGCTCCTGCCAAGCATGCCTTCTCGGGGACGCTTGCCACCTTGGTGGAGGTTCTCGCCGCGGTTACTTGAGTTTTTTGGTGCTGGGTTGGATCTAAAGACATCCCGTATGGACATTTCCGCTCCGGGGTCGGGTGGTGTTTGGGGTCGCCGCGGAAATATCCATACGGACCGAGGGCACGGTGGCCAGATTTCGCTGCGGCTCACCAGAAACCCCGGCTGGTACTTGCTGCTTGCTTAGGTTTGGGGTCGACCAGCTCGGCGTGTCTAGTGGCATATGACTCTGAACGCGCGTAGAGTGGAATGCATGATCAGCACCGAATACCCCGACGCCGCAGCACCACCGGAGTGGTGGCGCTGCGATAAAGACACGCTGCTGCTCGCCTACGTCGCCCGCGAACGAGAGAAACGGCGCCTGGAGGCCGAGCAAGGACAAATCCTCGCCGAGATCGAATCCCGGGGCGTGAAGGAGGTGACCGGCTACGCGACGGTGCCGGGGATGCTGGTGGACTGGGTCCAGATCAAGCACTCCGAAGCCAAAGCCCGCGTCGACCGCGCCCGCGCGCTCAACCCCCGCCAGGATGGTGGCACGCGGATTCCAGCGCTCGCACCACATGCAGCAGCCGCGGCATTGAATGGTGATCTGGGACCAGCGCAGCTGGATCCGATCATCGCCGCCCTCGGCGCACTCCCACCCACAGTGTCAGCCGAAGACCGCGACACCGGTGAGCAGATTCTGGTGAATCTCGCCCGCACCGCAGGGCCTCGGCAGATCAGCCACGCGGCGAAGAACTTGCGGGATCGGCTCGACCCGGACGGGCGCGAGCCGAAAGACCCGGATCCGGCCGAGCCGCGGCATGAACTCGGGTTCGTGAGCCATCGCGACGGCACCCACGGCATAAAGATCAAGACCGATGCGGAGACCATCGCCCGATTGAAAGCAACCCTGGACCCACTCGCCAAACCCCGCCCCGCCACCGAAGAAGAAGGCCGCGACACGCGCTCTCAGTGGGAGCGGCTGGGGGACGCGTTCGCCACCTTCGTCCGCGTCGGCATGGGCAACCCCGAACTCCCCACCCAAGCCGGAGACAGCGTGCACGTCGTGGTCACCCTCGGCCTGGACGAACTCAAGTCCGGCATCGGGCGCGCCTGCTTGGACTTGGTCGGGGATATCAGCGCTACCGAAGCGCGGATTCTCGCGTGTGACTGCAAAGTCATCCCCGTGACCTTGGGCTCGCATGGCGAACCGCTCGATGTCGGTCGGGCTCAACGCCTCGCCACCCCAGCGCAACGGCGGGCGCTGGCGATCCGCGACGGTGGCTGCGCCTTCCCCGGCTGCGACGCGCCGCCACAGCAATGCACGGCCCACCACATCGTTTTTTGGGCTCATCACGGGGAAACCCGAATCGATAATCTCGTGCTGGTATGCGGCAAGCATCACCGGCTGATCCACAACAGTGACTGGGACGTGCGGATCGCCAGCGATGGGTATCCGGAGTTCATTCCACCGGCGTTCATCGACCCCGCACGCACACCCCGCCGCAACACCATGCACACCACCCGAACCTGAACCCCGCCGCAAGCACGGAAGCCCATCCTGCTGAGGCAGATCCTCTTCACTCACTTCCGGCGCAGCGGCCCCAGGCCTCGCGCGCCCTAAAGCACCGGAATTGCCGCTGCCGCGTACTCAAGCTACGCCCAGGCCCACCGGCACTGGCACAGAAACCCGTCTGGTCTTCTGCAGGCTTTTCGGCCACTCAGCGGCCGAATATCCCACACAACAACCAAAATACCCAGGCCGAACGCTCAAAAGATCTCGGCCGGACCACCCTCCCTGCCGCCATCGCACACCACGACCACGACAGCCCGACCCAACGCCCAGGCACGCAGCAAGTACCACCCGAGATTTCTGGCGAGCCCAAGCGGCGTTATACCACTGTGCCCTCGGTCCGTATGGATATTTCCGCAGCGAGCACAAACACCACCCGGCCACACGAGCGGAAATTTCCATACGGGACCGCCCTAGATCCGACCCCAACAGACCCAAAACCCAGAGCAAGCCCCAGACCCCGGACAGCCAGAAACCCCAGCGACAGGCCAGGCCGCAAAACCCAGTCCTAGGCCAAGAAAGCCCGCAACAACGAGGCAGTGCCCTCGATATGCTCAGCCATGGCCTGCCGCGCCGCACCCGGATCGCCCGCAAGAATGGCATCGACAATGGCCTCATGCTGAGCATTCGAGTGCTCGAGATTGGGCTCCAGCAAAGGAATCTGATCGAGCAACTGATTGATCCGCATCCGGACATCGGCCATCGCGGTCGTCAGCGAGCCCGACGCCGTGACTTCAGCGATCGCCAAGTGCAGGCGCGAGTCCTTGCGCCGGTAGTCGTCCAGCTCCGACGAGCACGCCTCGGCGAGCGTCGCCGTGAGGTGCTGCCGGTCAGCCGGGGTCAACGACCGCGCGGCGGCGGCCTCGGCGGCGCCGGTCTCCAGGACATAGCGCAAGCAGAGCGCGTCCTCGACCAGAGCCGGGTCCATCTTGCGGCCGTCACCGCCCGGCGCGGGCAGGGTCTCGTTGACGAAGGTGCCGCCGTACCGGCCGCGCCGGGACTCGACGTATCCGGCATCCGAGAGAGCACGGATCGCCTCGCGCAGGGTCACCCGGCTGACGCCGAGGCGCTCCGCGAGCTCGCGCTCCGAGGGCAGGCGCTCCCCGGCTCCGACCACGCCGAGACGGATCGCCTGGAGCAGGCGTTCGACGGTCTCTTCGAAGGCGTTGCCCGTGCGCACCGGCCGGAACAACGCCTCACCGGCATTGGCCACGGGCGCTTCCATACAGCCAGCTTAAGCGCTCAGCACTCGATCACGTTCACGGCGAGGCCGCCGCGTGCCGTCTCCTTGTACTTGACGCTCATGTCGGCGCCGGTCTCGCGCATGGTCTTGATGGCCTTGTCCAGGGTGACGACGTGGCTGCCGTCGCCGCGCATGGCCATGCGCGCCGCGTGGATGGCCTTGGACGCGCCGACCGCGTTGCGCTCGATGCAGGGAATCTGGACCAGGCCACCGACGGGGTCGCAGGTCAGGCCGAGGTGGTGCTCGACGCCGATCTCGGCCGCGTTCTCGACCTGCTCTGGCGACCCGCCGAGCAGCTCGGTCAAGCCGGCCGCCGCCATCGCGGACGCCGAGCCGACCTCACCCTGGCAGCCGACCTCGGCGCCCGAAATCGAGCCGGTCTGCTTCAGTATCGAGCCGATCGCGCCCGCCGTCAGCAGGAACGTGACCACGCCGTCGTCGTTCGCGCCGCGCATGAAGCGCTGGTAGTAGTGCAGGACCGCGGGGATGATGCCGGCCGCGCCGTTGGTCGGCGCGGTGACGACGCGGCCGCCCGCGGCGTTCTCCTCGTTGACCGCCAGCGCGTAGAGGCTGACCCAGTCCATCGCGTACAGCGGGTCGTCGAGGCCGTCCTCGGCGAGGAGCTTTTCGTGCAAGGCGCGAGCACGCCGCGGCACCTTCAGGCCGCCGGGCAACACACCCTCGTGCTCGCAGCCGTTGTGCACGCAGTCGACCATGACCTGCCAGATGTCCAGCAGGCCGGAGCGCACCTCCTCGCGCGTGCGCCACGCGAGCTCGTTGCGCATCATAATCTCGCTGATCGGCAGGCCGGTGTCGGCGCAGTGCTTCAGCAGATCCGCGCCGGTGCGGAAGGGGAACTCCAGCGCCGTGCTGTCCTCGACGACCACCGTGTCCGTTTCGTACGACTCGTCGCGGACGAAGCCGCCGCCGACCGAGTAGTACGTGCGCTCACGCAGCAGCACGCCGTCGGCGTCGAAGGCACGGAAGATCATGCCGTTCGGGTGCGCGGGCAGCGACTTGCGGCGGTGCATCGTGAGGTCGGTGTCCTCGACGAACACGATTTCGTGAGAGCCGCCGAGCAGGAGCCGCCCGGTCTCCCGCACGGCGGCGATCTTGGCGGGCACGGTGTCGGTGTCGATCTCTTCCGGACGTTCACCGGTCAGCCCGAGCAGGACTGCCTTGTCACTGCCGTGCCCGAAACCGGTCGCGCCGAGCGAGCCGAACAGCTCGGACTGGACACGCGCGACACGGCTCAGGTCATCGAGACCGTCCACAAAGGTACGAGCCGCCCGCATCGGGCCGACCGTGTGGGAACTGGACGGCCCGATGCCGATGGAAAACAGGTCGAACACGCTGATCGCCATTGAACAGCTTTCCTATCTGGCCAGCAGCGAGCTGGCTTCTTGGGCCGCCGGTCCCTGGGCGGCCAGATGGGCCAGGTTCTCCGGCAGCTCTTCACCGCGATGCTGCTTAGTCTGCGCGAACAAGCGGCCCGCGCGATACGACGAACGGACCAATGGCCCGGCCATCACACCGGCGAAGCCCATGGCCTCGGCGGCCTTCGAGTGCTCGACGAACTCCTCCGGCTTGACCCACCGGTCGACCGGGTGATGCCGCGGCGACGGCCGCAGGTACTGCGTGATCGTCAAGATCTCGCACCCCGCGTCCACCAGATCGCGCATCGCCGGAACGACCTCATCGGGAGTCTCGCCCATACCCAGGATCAGGTTGGACTTCGTCACCAGACCGGCCTCACGAGCGGCCGTGATCACCGAAAGCGAGCGGGCGTAACGGAAGCCGGGACGGATCCGCTTGAAGATCCGCGGCACCGTCTCCACGTTGTGCGCCAGCACCTCGGGACGCGACGAGAACACCTCGGCCAGCTGCGCGGGCTCCGCGTTGAAGTCCGGGATCAGCAGCTCTACACCCGTGCCCGGATTCAGCTCATGGATCTGCCGGACGGTCTCCGCGTACAACCACGCGCCGCCATCCTCCAGATCATCACGAGCGACACCCGTGACCGTCGAGTATCGCAGCCCCATCGCCTGAACCGACTCCGCCACCTTGCGCGGCTCGGTCCGGTCCAGCTCAGCGGGCTTGCCCGTGTCGATCTGGCAGAAGTCGCAGCGCCGCGTGCACTGGCTTCCACCGATCAAGAAGGTGGCCTCACGGTCTTCCCAGCACTCGTAAATGTTGGGACAGCCCGCTTCCTCGCACACCGTGTGCAGACCCTCGCGCCGGACGAGGCCCTTGAGCTCGGTGAACTCGGGCCCCATCCGCGCCTTGGTCTTGATCCACGGCGGCTTCTTCTCGATCGGCGTCTCACTGTTACGGACTTCCAGCCGCAACAGCTTCCGCCCGTCGGGCGCGGTCACGAAAGCCCTGCGTACAGCGGGTGCTTCTTCGCCAGCAGCTCGACACGGGCGCGCAACGCGGCCTGCGTGGCCTCGTCGAGCGACGGCTTCAGCGCCTCGGCGATGATGTCCGCGACCTCGGCGAAGTCCTCCGCCTCGAAACCGCGGGTGGCCAGCGCCGGGGTGCCGATCCGCAGGCCGGAGGTGATCATCGGCGGGCGCGGGTCGAACGGGACGGCGTTGCGGTTGACCGTGATGCCGACCGAGTGCAGCCGGTCCTCGGCCTGCTGGCCGTCCAGAGTGGACTTGACCAGGTCGACCAGCACCAGGTGCACGTCGGTGCCACCGGTCAGCACCCGGACACCGGCGTCGGCGCAGTCCAAACGCGACAGCCGCTCGGCCAGGATGCGCGAGCCTTCCAGCGTGCGCGCCTGGCGCTCGCGGAATTCCTCGGTCGCGGCGAACTTCAGCGCCACGGCCTTGGCGGCGATCACGTGCTCCAGCGGGCCACCCTGCTGACCGGGGAAGACGGCCGAGTTGATCTTCTTCGCCAGCTCCTGCTTGCAGAAGATCAGGCCACCGCGCGGGCCACCGAGCGTCTTGTGCGTGGTCGTGGTGACGATGTCGGCGTGCGGGATCGGGCTGGGGTGCAGCCCGGCCGCGACGAGACCGGCGAAGTGCGCCATGTCGACCATGAGCTTGGCCTCGACCAGGTCCGCGATGCGGCGGAACTCGGCGAAGTCGAGCTGACGCGGGTACGCGGACCAGCCCGCGATGATCAGCTTCGGCTTGTGCTCGACGGCCAGGCGCTCGATCTCGGCCAGGTCGACGATGCCTGTCTCTTTGTCGACGTGGTAGGCCACGACGTTGTAGAGCTTGCCGGAGAAGTTGATTTTCATGCCGTGCGTCAGGTGCCCGCCGTGCGCGAGGTCGAGACCCAGGATGGTGTCGCCCGGCTTGAGCACGGCGAACATCGCGGCCGCGTTGGCCTGCGCGCCCGAGTGCGGCTGCACGTTGACGTGCTCGGCGCCGAACAGCGCCTTCGCGCGGTCGATGGCGAGCTGCTCGACGACGTCGACGTGCTCGCAGCCGCCGTAGTAGCGGCGGCCGGGGTAGCCCTCGGCGTACTTGTTGGTCAGCACCGAGCCCTGCGCCTCGAGCACGCTCACCGGGGTGAAGTTCTCGGACGCGATCATTTCCAAAGTGGACTGCTGACGGGTCAGCTCGGCCTTGACCGCCGCGGCGACCTCGGGGTCGGCCTCGGCGAGCGAAGCGTTGAACAGCGTCATGGGGTCAGTCCTCCTGGGTCAGCGCGGCGTACGCGGCGGCGTCGAGCAGCTCCGGCACGTCGGTGGTACGCACCTTCAGCAGCCAACCCTGGTCGAACGGGTCCTCGTTGATGAGCTCGGGGCTGTCCGAAGTGGCCTCGTTCACTGCGACGACCTCGCCGGTGACCGGCGCGTACAGCTCGCTGACCGACTTGGTGGACTCGACCTCGCCGAACGGCTCGCCCGCGGTGATCGTCTCGCCCGCCTTGGGCAGCTCGACGAACACGATGTCACCGAGCGACTCGGCGGCGAAGGCGGTGATCCCGACCGTCGCGACGTCGCCGGAGATGCTGATCCACTCGTGTTCCTTGGTGTACTTCAGGTTCTCGGGAATGCTGCTCATGTTCGGGAAGCCTCTCAGGCGCGCTTGTAGAAGGGCAGTGCGACGACCTCGACGGTCTCGATCTTGCCGCGGATGTCGACGGAAAGCTGAGTACCCGGCTCGGTGAACGCGAGGTCCACATAGGCCATCGCGATCGGGTAGCCCAGCGTCGGCGACAGCGCGCCACTGGTGATCTCCCCGATCTCGGTATTGTTGGAGCCATTGTCCACGATCTTGTAACCGTGGCGCGGCGCACGCCGCCCCGAGCCCTTGAGACCGACCCTGATCCGCGGAACGTCCAGTTTGGACAGCTCGGCGAGCGCGGCCTTGCCGACGAAGTCACCCGGCTTCTCGAACTTGACCACCCGGCCGAGACCGGCTTCGAACGGGCTCAGCTCGACGCTGAGTTCGTTGCCGTACAACGGCATCCCGGCTTCCAGGCGCAGCGTGTCGCGGCAGGCGAGCCCGGCGGGCAGCAGCCCGTGCGGCTCACCGGCCTCGGTCAGCAGCGCCCAGACCGCGGGCGCCTCGGCCGCGGCGACGTACAGCTCGAAGCCGTCCTCGCCGGTGTAACCGGTGCGGGCGAGCAGCACGTCGTGCCCCTTCACCACGGCCGGGTAGCTCGCGTAGTACTTCAGCGAGTCCAGGTCGGCATCGGTGACCGAACGCAGGATGTCGACGGCCTTGGGGCCCTGGACGGCGATCAGCGCGACGTCCTCGGACTTGTTCGTGACGACCGCGTCGAACCCGGCGACCCGCTCGGCCAGCGCGTCCGCGACCACGTCGGCGTTGCCCGCGTTGGCCACGACCAGGAACTTCTCGTCCTCGAGGCGGTAAACGACCAGATCGTCGAGCACGCCGCCGTCGGCGTTGCAGATCATCGTGTAGCGGGCCTTGCCCGGCTTGACCCCGGACAGGTTGCCGACCAGCGCGTAGTCGAGTACGTCCGCGGCCTGCGGCCCGGTCACCTCGATCTCGGCCATGTGCGAGAGGTCGAACAGCCCGGCGGCCTCGCGGACGGCCTTGTGCTCGGCCAGCTCACTGGAGTACCGGACGGGCATCGACCAGCCCGCGAAGTCGGTGAACAGCGCACCGAGTCCTTTGTGGACCCCGTACAGCGGCGATTCCTTGGTCATCACTGGCCTTCGTAAGCGTTGAGGGGCGGGCAGGAGCAGACAAGGTTACGGTCACCGCGCGCACCGTCGATGCGCCGCACCGGCGGCCAGTACTTGTGCTTGCGCGACACACCGGCCGGGTAGACCGCGAGGTCACGGTCATACGGCAGGTTCCACTCGCCGACCAGCACCTCGGCGGTGTGCGGGGCGTGCCGCAGCGGGCTGTCCTCCGG
Organism: Amycolatopsis xylanica; assembly: GCF_900107045.1. GTDB lineage: Bacteria > Actinomycetota > Actinomycetes > Mycobacteriales > Pseudonocardiaceae > Amycolatopsis > Amycolatopsis xylanica. The sequence goes on along the minus strand of NZ_FNON01000010.1, from coordinate 4,827 downwards.
CGTCCAGCGGCCCTGCGCGACCGCGTCGATCTCGCGGCGGATGGCGATCATCGCGTCGCAGAAGCGGTCGATCTCGCCGAGGTCCTCGCTCTCGGTCGGCTCGACCATGAGCGTGCCCGCGACCGGGAAGGACATGGTCGGGGCGTGGAAGCCGTAGTCGATCAGGCGCTTGGCGACGTCGTCGACCGTCACGCCGGTCTCCTTGGTGATGCCGCGCAGGTCGAGGATGCACTCGTGCGCGACCAGGCCGTCCTGGCCGGTGTAGAGCACCGGGTAGTGCTGGCCGAGGCGCGCGGCGACGTAGTTCGCGGCGAGCACGGCGACCTTGGTGGCCGCGGTCAGGCCGGGCGCGCCCATCATCCGGACGTAGGCCCAGGAGATCGGCAGGATCGAGGCCGAGCCGTACGGCGCGCCCGAGATCGGGCCGACACCGGTCTCCGGACCGGCGGCGCCGTGCAGCGGGTGGTTCGGCAGGAACGGCGCGAGGTGCGCGCGCACCGCGACCGGGCCGACGCCGGGGCCACCGCCGCCGTGCGGGATGCAGAAGGTCTTGTGCAGGTTCAGGTGCGAGACGTCGCCGCCGAACTCACCCGGCTTGGCGAGGCCGAGCAGCGCGTTGAGGTTGGCGCCGTCCACGTAGACCTGGCCGCCCGCGTCGTGCACGAGCTTGGCGAGGTCGGCGATGTCGTTCTCGTACACCCCGTGCGTGGACGGGTAGGTGACCATGATCGCGGACAGCGTGTCCTTGTACTGGTCCACTTTGGACTTCAGGTCGTCGAGGTCGACGTTGCCCTCGTCGGTGCACTTGACCACGACCACGCGCATGCCGGCGAGCACCGCGGAGGCCGCGTTGGTGCCGTGCGCGGACGACGGGATCAGGCAGATCTCACGCTCGGGCTGGCCGTTGGCGCGGTGGTACGCGCGGATCGCCAGCAGGCCGGCGAGCTCGCCCTGACTGCCCGCGTTCGGCTGCAGCGAGACCTTGTCGTAGCCGGTGACCTCGGCGAGCCAGGTCGCGAGCTGCTCGACCAGCACGTGGTAGCCCTCGGCGTCCTCGGCGGGCGCGAACGGGTGGATGCCCGCGAACTCGCGCCAGCTGATCGGCTCCATCTCGGTGGTGGCGTTGAGCTTCATCGTGCACGAGCCGAGCGGGATCATGCCTCGGTCGAGCGCGTAGTCCTGATCGGACAGTCCGCGCAGGTAGCGCAGCATGGCCGTCTCGGAGCGGTGCGAGTGGAAGACCTCGTGGGTCAGGTACTCGCTCTCGCGGACGATCCCGGTGGGGAGCGCGGTGGCCTTCTCGAGCTCGGCTTCGACGCCGAACGCGCGCAGCACCTTGGCGAGGATGGCCTCGGTGGTCAGCTCGTCGCAGGCGACGCGGACGTGCTCGGCGTCGACGTGGCCGAGGTTGATGCCCAGCTCACGGGCCTTGCTGTGCACCTTCTCGGCGTCCGCACGCACGACGATCGTGTCGAAGAAGCCCTCGTGCACGACGGCGTCCCCGAGCGCCTTGGCGAGCGAGGCAGCGTGGCCGTGCACCCGGGTCGCGATGCGCTTGAGGCCGTCGGGACCGTGGTAGACCGCGTACATCCCGGCCAGCACGGCCGGGAGCACCTGCGCGGTGCAGATGTTGGAGGTCGCCTTCTCGCGGCGGATGTGCTGCTCACGGGTCTGCAGCGCGAGCCGGTACGCGGGGTTGCCGTCGGCGTCGACGGACACGCCGACCAGGCGGCCCGGCAGCGAACGCTCCAGCCCGGCGCGGACGGCGAGGAACCCGGCGTGCGGGCCGCCGTAGCCGAGCGGGACACCGAAGCGCTGCGTCGAACCGGCGGCGATGTCGGCGCCGAACTCACCCGGCGAGGTGATCAGCGTCAGCGCGAGCAGATCGGCGGCGACGGTGTACAGCGCGCCGGCGGCCTTCGCCGACTCGGCGATCGCGGTGTAGAAACCGGCGCCACGCAGCACACCGGAGGCGCCGGGGTACTGGACGACGACGCCGAAGAACTCCTCGGGCAGCCCGGTCAGCAGGTCACGGACCTCGACCTCGATGCCGACGGCCTCGGCCCGCGTCTTGACCACGGCGATGGTCTGCGGCAGGCACTCGGCGTCGACGACGACCTTGGCCGACTTCGACTTCGACACCCGGCGCATGAGCGACACGGCCTCGGCGACGGCGGTCGACTCGTCGAGCATCGACGCGTTCGCGGTGGTCAGGCCGGTCAGCTCGGCGACCATCGTCTGGAAGTTGAGCAGCGCTTCGAGCCGCCCCTGCGAGATCTCCGGCTGGTAGGGCGTGTACGCGGTGTACCAGGCGGGGCTTTCGAGCACGTTGCGCCGGATCACCGGCGGCGTCACGGTGTCGGAGTACCCGAGACCGATCATCTGCGTCATCGGGCGGTTGCGGGCGGCCAGCGCACGCAACTCGGCGGTCGCGTCCTCCTCGGACGCGGCCTCGGGCAGGTCCAGGTCACGCGTGACCCTGATGGCGGTGGGGACGGCCGCTTCCGCGAGTGCGTCGAGGCTGTTGTAGCCGACCTCGGCGAGCATCTTGGCCTGTTCCGGCTCGGACGGGCCGATGTGGCGGGCGTCGAAAGTCGTACTGGTCAGGGGAGCTCCTCGGTTCTGGCGACGGATAGACCCGTGCGCTGGGAACTCCCCCTCTGTCATGGCACCTGAGAGTTTCACCGCGTATCGCGGCTTTCACCTTGGGTGAGGCGTCGTAGGTCACGCCTGCTTTCCAGAGTGGCCTCGCGGGGAGCGGTAGTGGTTACCTGAGAGATTCCGGGGAGTTTGCTCCTTCGGTGTCCCACCGACCTCGTGGGACTCTCCCGCTCCTGCTCGAACGGCCCGATATGCAGTTGACTCGCCCGCACGGTACCTGGGCTGGGGCGGAGCCGTCTACCTGAGTGCTGCCAAGCCCACAGCCATTGTCACCTCCGAGGTCGACCGGCCACGCTGTGACACGATCGGGTGCCCTGTGGATAAAAGTGTTGCCACCAATACCCATGATGGTGACACTTTTATCCATGTCGATCACCGTCGCCGACCTGCCGGCGACCTTCACCACCCAGATGGCGTTGGCCGCGGGCATGCACCCTCGAGAGCTCTACCGGGTAAGAAACGAGAGCGAAGTCCTCGAACTCTCCCGTGGCGTCTATCGCCGAGCCGATGCGCCGATGCCGGACTGGCCGGACCTGCTCGCCGTCGCGCACCGGTCGCCGATCGGCATCACCTGCTGCGTATCCGCGCTGTCCGTACACGACCTGACCGACGAGATCCCCGCGGCGGCGCAATTCGCCGTTCCACGCACCAACCGCGCACCGCGGATCGACTATCCGCCGACACAGGTGTTCCGGTTCGACGCGGCCACGTTCGAGCTCGGCCTGTCGTCCGTCGAAGCCGCGCCAGGCGAGCCGGTCCGGATCTACAGCGCCGAACGGACGGTCGTCGACCTCATGCGGCTCCGCCATTCGCTCGGCGAACCTCTGGCGTTCTCGGCGCTGCGCCGCTACCTGCGACGACCCGGCGCTCGTCCGGGTGAGCTGCTCACGTTGGCACGCGAGCTCGGCGTGTTCGGCCCACTTCGCGCCGCGCTCGATGTCGCGAGCGCCGAATGAGCCGTCCGACCAAGGCGACCGCGGGCGGCCGCGCCTACCTGGACCTTCAGAATCGAGCCCGCCGCGAGAAGCGGCCCACGCAAGAGCTGCTGACGCTTTACGTGCTTGAGCGCTGGCTCGCCCGGATGGCCGAATCGCCGTACAAAGCGAGTTTCGTGCTCAAGGGAGGCCTGCTCCTTTCGGTGTTCAACGCACGGCGGCCCACCGCCGACGCCGATCTGCTCGCTCAGCGGCTCGCGAACGACGAAGCCACCATCGTCGCTCGCGTGCGCGAGATCGCGGAAACACGGTCAGCCGATGACGGGGTCGAGTTCTTGACCGGCACGACCACCGCACAGTCCATTCGCGACGATGCGGTCTACAGCGGCGTGCGGATCAGCATGAACTGCCTCGTCTCCACCGCCTCAGTGAAGCTCAAACTCGACATCAACGTCGGCGATCCCGTCACGCCCGCGCCCCGGTTGATCGAGCTTTCCTCGCAGCGCCTGGACCAACCGCCCGTTCGACTGCTGGGCTACCCCATCGAAACGGTGCTGGCCGAGAAGATCAGCACCGCCATCGCGCTCGGCGAAGCGAACACCAGGGTTCGCGATTACGCCGATCTCTACACGCTGACCATCGGCCACCACCCGGCCGAGGCCGCGATATGCGCAGCCCTGCAGGCCACCGCGGCCCATCGCGCGGTCGACCTCAGGCCACTCTCATCGGTCATCGGCGAACTCGGAACACTGAGGCAAGGCACCTACCGCGCGTTCCGGCAACGGCTCGGCGACGACGGCGTCCACCTGCCGACGGACTTCGCCGAAGTGCTCTCCGCGGTCGTCGGCTATGTCGATCCGCTGATCACCCGGATGAACACGGAGTCGTGAGTGTTCCGGCCGGTTCTAACCGGCTGTCTTCGTTCAGGACTTACCCGACAGTTGATGTTTCAGGACCTCACAGACACTGACCGGCCTGTCGGTGTGGTGACCAGGGGTGTTGTGGTGATCATGCGGCGATGGGCAGAGCAGGGTTTTCGATGGATCCTGAGTTCGTCGCTATGGTCGCGCGGGTCGCGGCGGGCGAGAAGATCAACGTGACGCGGTTCTGCCGTGACCACGACGTCAAACGTGACCGGTTCTACCACTATGTGAACCGGTTCCGGACCGAAGGAGCGGCGGGGTTCACCCGGCGCAGCACCGCCCCGAAACACCACCCGACCGCGTTGCCG
>NZ_FNON01000023.1 GCF_900107045.1 Amycolatopsis xylanica | reverse complement strand
CGGTCACCGAGACGGAGTTGCCCGGCCGTCCGGCCGGCCCGTTGACCTGCTCGAAGTCGGCGAGGTCGACGGTGAGTTCGCCCTCGGCCTGCACCCGTACCTTCGCGCCCGCGCCGAGATTCTGGCCGAGCAGCGCCCGGGTGTCGTCGTAGAAGTGGTGCCGCTTCGCGCCGGGGATCCATGGCGTTTCGATGTAGGAGTAGCGCGAAGTCACCGGCAGTCCGATCCGGTTTCCGTTGACATAGACGGAAAGCTGGCCGGACGCGCCGTCGGGGACGCTGTAGTGGACGTTGATCGCGTTGGCGCTCGAGGTCAGCGTGAACTCGACGTATTGGCCGGAGGTAAGCCGCACGGCCTGTCGTCCGGAGGCCTCCGACGCCAGGCTGGCCTGGGTGTAGTCGGGGCCGATCGTCGTGCCGGTGGTCGGCGCGCATTCCGCCTCGTAAGTGGTGAACGCGACGCTCGCGCCGCCGCCCACCGAGGTCGGGCACGGCGCGGCTTGGGCGGCCGGTGCGGAAAGGACCGTGAGGCCGGCTGCCGCGAGGGCCGCGACTAGGAGCGGGGTGATTTTGGGCGCGCTGAAGACACGTGTGGGGAACACGGGAGCGACACCAGCCTTCCTGGGCTCGTGTGCGGGAGATGTGATCTGGATCATACAAATCCCGTGCACGAGAGCGCAAGAGTTGGATGGTGGCGCGCAAAATCTCGACAGTCGACGAGGTGGGTAAGAGAAAGCCCAGGTCGGCGCAGTGGGCGCAGACCTGGGCGCAGACCTGGGCGTGGGGAGGCGGGCGGGATAAAGCGGGCTTTACTCCAGGTGGGGATAAAGCGGGCTTTACTCCAGGTTGGGATAAAGCGGGCTTTATCCCGGGGAAAGCGTCCGGGATAAAGCCCGCTTTATCCGCGGTGGATCTGGAGGGGGGAGAAGGACTGGACGACCGGCATCAGCTCGACGACGTTGACGTTGACGTGCGCGGGCTGCGAGGCCGCCCAGACCACGGAGTCGGCGACGTCCTCGGCCGTCATCGGCTGGGTGCCCTGGTAGACGGCGTCGGCCTTCGACTGGTCACCTTCGAACCGCACCTTCGAGAACTCGGTGCCGCCGACCATGCCCGGCTCGACGTTCGTCACCCGCACGCCGGTCCCGTGCAGGTCACTGCGCAGGTTCAGGCTGAACTGGTGCACGAACGCCTTCGTCGCGCCGTAGACGTTCCCGCCCGGATACGGGTACGTGCCCGCGATCGAGCCGAGGTTGATCACGTGCCCCCTGCCACGCTCGACCATGCCGGGCAGCGCGGCGCGGGTGCAATAGACCAGCCCCTTGCAGTTGGTGTCGATCATCTGGTCCCAGTCGTCGAGGCTCGCGCGCTGCGCGGGCTCGAGCCCCTTCGCCAGCCCGGCGTTGTTGATGAGGACGTCGACTTCGGCGAACTCGGCGGGCAGGTTCGCGAACGCCTCGGCGACGGCATCGCGGTCGCGGACGTCGAGTTCCAGCGGCAGCACGTTCTTACCCAGCTCGCCGGCGAGCGCTTCCAGCTTGTCGACGCGCCGCGCGGTCGCCACGACCAGTGCGCCGTCGGCCGCGAACCGCCGCGCGATCGCGTTGCCGAACCCGGTGCTGGCGCCGGTCACGAATACCGTCTTGTTCATCGGAGATCACCCGTCCGGTTCAGTGGTTGCTCAGTACCGACTCTAGGAACTCGCCGAGCGCGGCGTTGAACTCGGTCGGCCGCTCGAGGTTCGGCAGGTGCCCGGCGCCGTCGATCACCACGAGCTTCGAGTCCTTCAGCCGGTCGTGCATGAGCTCGGCGTCCGGCAGTGGCGTGAATTCGTCCACGCTGCCGACCACGACCAACGCGGGCACGGCCAGCTCGCCGAGCAGTTCGACGTAGTCCGGCCGCTCGGCCCGTCCGCGCAGTGCCGCCGCGGCTCCTTCCGGCCGCGTGGTCCGCATCATCTCGAGCACGTGCTCGACCACCGCGGGCTCCGCGTCCGGCGCGACCATCTTCGAGATGAGTACCTCGGCCTGGGCGACCATGCCTTCGCTGAGGATCCGGTCGGCCGTCTCGTTGCGGACGCGCTTTCCTTCTTCTGTCTCCCCCTGTGCCGACGTGTCCGCGAGCACGAGCCCACGCACCCGCTCGGGATAAAGCCTGCTGAACTCCATGACGATCTGGCCGCCCATCGACAGTCCGGCCAGCACCACGCGCTCGATCCCGAGCTTGTCGAGCAGCTCGGCGAGGTCGTTCGCGAAGTCCGACAGCAGCGTCATCCCCGGCACGACCGGGGAGTCGCCGTAACCACGCAGGTCCGGCGTGATGACCCGCCAGCCGGGGAAGTCGCGCTGCGGATGCCACATCGAGCGGTTGAACGGGTGGCCGTGCACCAGCAGCAGCGGCTCGCCGGCGCCGAAGTCGTCGTAAGCGATGTCCATGTGTCCTCCCTTTGACACCTCGACGCTATTCGGAGCAATATGCGAGTGCAATAAGGACAATGATCTCGGAGCAATATGGACGACGACTACCGGGCCTTCGCCGATGCGATCGCCGCCGACATCGCGGCCGGTTCGCTGCGGCCAGGCGACCGGCTGCCCACCCAACGCCGGTTCGCCCGCGATCGCGGCATCGCGGTCTCGACCGCCTCTCGCGTTTACGGGGAGCTGGTGCGCCGCGGCCTCGTGGTCGGGGAAGTGGGCCGCGGGACGTTCGTCCGCGCGGCCCCGCCGATGGAGCCGTGGCTCGCCGAACCCAGCGGCACGCCGGTCGACCTCCAGCTCAACTTCTCGGTACTCCCAGGTCAGCCCGCCCGCCAAGCGGCGAGCATGGAACGGCTACTGCGGCCGGACGTGCTCGGTACCTCGCTCGAAACGGTCGGCGTCGCGGGGACATCGGCGATGCGTGAGCTGACCGCCGGCTTCCTGGCGCGGGCGGGCTGGACGCCGTCGCCCGCGCAGGTCTTGTTCTCGGGGAACGGACGGCAGGTGCTGGCCGGCGCCATCTCCGCGCTGGTGCCGACCGGGGAGCGGCTTGGGGTGGAGGCACTGACCTATCCGCTGGTGAAGGCGATCGCGGGCAGGCTCGGCGTGCAGCTGGTCCCGCTGGAGATGGACGAGCACGGGGTACGGCCGGAGGCGCTCGCCGCTGCTTCGGTACGTGCGGTGTACCTGCAGCCGACGCTGCACAACCCGCTCGGCATCACGATGCCCGACGAGCGCCGGGCCGAGATCGCGTCGACCGTGCGTGCGCTGGATCTGCCGGTGATCGAGGACGCGGTGTACGCGTACCTCGCGGAGGACGTCGCGCCGCTCGCACACTGGATCCCGGAGCGGACGATCGTCGTCGACAGCATGTCGAAGCGTCTCGCCCCGGGGCTGACGTTGGGCTTCGCCGTAGTCGCGGAGGACTACGTGGAGCGGGTCACGTCCGCGCTGCGCTCGGGTGGCTGGACCGCGCCGCACTTCGCGATGACCGCGGCCGCCGCGTGGATGTCCGACGGGACGGCCGCTTCGTTGGCCGCGGACAAGCGCCGCGACGCGCTTAGTAGGCAGGCGTTGATGCGTTCGCGTCTCGCCGGATTCCGGGTGACTTCCGATCCGCGTTGCTTTCACTGCTGGTGGGAGCTCCCGGAGCCATGGCGCGCGGAGACCTTCCTCGCGGCGGCCGCCCGTCAGGGCATCGCGGTCAGCCCGGCCGCGTCGTTCACGACCGGCGCCGGGCACGCCCCCAACGCGATTCGACTGGCGCTGTCCGTGCCGCCGGAGGAGACTCTGACTTGGGCGCTCGACGTGCTCGCCGCACTGGCTCGTTCGACCCCGGAAGCCGCCGGAATCGACTAGCGGGCCGGTTGAAGTGCGCAAACACGTTTAGGGGACCCCCCTGTTTTAGGCCCTGATCGGGCATGTAAAGTTCTCCAAGTCGCCAGGGAAACCGGGTGGCCGCGGGACACAGTCCCAAATCGCTTGAAACAATTCGCTCGGGATAAGGTCAGGGAAACCTGATGCGATCCTCGGTGTGTTGCTTGAGAACTCAACAGTGTGCTAGTGAACTAAGCCAGTAGAGCTTATATATAGAACCTCGTTTTGAGGTTCCTTTGAGAGCAGTAAAACGCCTCGATTGAATTCGAAGACATTGTTGGAGAGTTTGATCCTGGCTCAGGACGAACGCTGGCGGCGTGCTTAACACATGCAAGTCGAACGATGAAGCCTTCGGGTGGATTAGTGGCGAACGGGTGAGTAACACGTGGGCAATCTGCCCTGTACTTTGGGATAAGCCTTGGAAACGAGGTCTAATACCGGATATGACTGCGCATCGCATGGTGTGTGGTGG
>NZ_FNON01000025.1 GCF_900107045.1 Amycolatopsis xylanica | reverse complement strand
GTGGAGGGAACGCGGGGAAGTGAAACATCTCAGTACCCGTAGGAAGAGAAAACAACCGTGATTCCGTGAGTAGTGGCGAGCGAAAGCGGATGAGGCTAAACCGTGCACATGTCAAGCTGTCAGGCGTTGTGTGTGCGGTGTTGTGGGACCCGCCTTGGAAGATCTGACAGTCTTCCGGGTCTACGCGAGTGTTAGTGGAACTGTTTGGGAAAGCAGACCGGAGTGGGTGAGAGTCCCGTACGCGAAAACACTTGTTGTAGGTCTTGGTGGTGTTCCCGAGTAGCAGCGAGCTCGTGGAATTTGCTGTGAATCTGCCGGGACCACCCGGTAAGCCTAAATACTTCCTGAAGACCGATAGCGGACTAGTACCGTGAGGGAAAGATGAAAAGTACCCCGGGAGGGGAGTGAAAGAGTACCTGAAACCGTGTGCCTACAAGCCGTCAGAGCCTTCGGGTGATGGCGTGCCTTTTGAAGAATGAGCCTGCGAGTTAGTGCTGCGTGGCGAGGTTAACCCGTGTGGGGTAGCCGTAGCGAAAGCGAGTCTGAATAGGGCGATTTTAGTCGCGTGGTCTAGACCCGAAGCGGAGTGATCTACCCATGGCCAGGGTGAAGCGACGGTAAGACGTCGTGGAGGCCCGAACCCACTTAGGTTGAAAACTGAGGGGATGAGCTGTGGGTAGGGGTGAAAGGCCAATCAAACTCCGTGATAGCTGGTTCTCCCCGAAATGCATTTAGGTGCAGCGTCACATGTTTCTCCACGGGGGTAGAGCTACTGGATGGTCTAGGGGCCTTACCGGGTTACCGAAATCAACCAAACTCCGAATACCGTGGTGTGAGAGTGTGGCAGTGAGACGGCGGGGGATAAGCTTCGTCGTCGAGAGGGAAACAGCCCAGAACACCAGCTAAGGCCCCTAAGTGTGTGCTCAGTGGGAAAGGATGTGGGATTGCCCAGACAACCAGGAGGTTGGCTTAGAAGCAGCCACCCTTGAAAGAGTGCGTAATAGCTCACTGGTCAAGTGGTCCTGCGCCGACAATGTAGCGGGGCTTAAGCAC